>CAVSTN010000001.1:0-343681 GCA_963730905.1 uncultured Nitrospiraceae bacterium
CTTAGCAATACGTCGAGTCAGTGGTTACACAGTAACACTACGTATTGCTGCATTTGACCGCCGTGATTGCTTGTCATGATCGCGAGATTACTGGCTATAAGTTCATCTTGCGCGGACGGGCACAGGAAGCGAAACGCGCAATCGAAGCGGCTTGCCTCACCCGCTTCGGCACACTTCGTCCCGTTGGTTCCACCCTCGTCCTTCGAAGTGACAACGGGTGAATCTTTCAGAGCGGCCGCTTTCGACAAGCCTGTCGAGACTATCGCTTGGGTCAGGAGTTTATTAGCCCGTATACGCCGCAACAGAGTGGGTTAATTGAACGGTTTTTTCGATGGCTCAAGGAGGAGTGCGTCGGGAAACATCAACTGGGTTGCTTCAAGGAAGCCCAGCAACGGATCAATGGATGGATCCGATGGTACAACGAGGAGCGACCCTATCAAGCGTTACAGTACCGGAGTCCTCGTCAATATCGGCAGAAACAAGGCTTACAGGGGGGTTTGATTTCGAGGGAGCACTACAGCGCTTCGCTATGACTTCACCTCCATCAGGATGTCAAAGGGACTTCCACCCTCAAGCTGTTGAACATGCTCGGCGCACATGAAAAGGCTTCTTCACTTGCAAGTGAAGAAGCCTTCCCTCATGCCCATAGCAAAAGCAGGGGTAAAACATTAGAAGTTTTTGTTTCACAAAAATTTCATGAGGCTAGTTCAGCTAGGGTTTTTCGTAAGCCCCAATATCATGACTAGATCCCCGGGGTCTTGAAATGTGATCAAAATCTTCACCCACTTCACTTAACCCTAGCCCAGCATCAATGGCAGGACTTCCGCTTTGAAGATGAAAGTCAAAGCCACCAAGATTTTGAAATCTAGGATTGTATGTGGTTCCCTCCAAATTTTTGCTCAGTATGGTGGCAGTGGCTTGATTAAGGATATCCCTTCCACTTCCACTTCCATAAACCAGGTTATTTTTAATTTCAGCGTTTGTACTATTTGGTTTAATCACTAAACCATAAAAAGAGCTGGAACTGATTAAATTGTTAAAGACCTTGGAACCAGAAGTATAATCTCCAACGTAAATTCCATAGGCCTCATTATAAATGGTATTGTTATACACAAATGCCTGAGTTGCTCCAGATTGAATATCTATCCCAGTCTTGTTGTGGCCCCAAACAATGTTGTTGATGGCAGAGTTACCTGTTCCATGATAAATACTTATGCCAACTCCCTTTCCTGATTGAGCATTACTATAAACCTTGTTGTTTAAAATGCGATTATAGCTTGGGTTATGTCCCCCTCCACTATATAAACTAATTCCGAAACCGGCATTGTTATAGACCAAACAATCCTTTATTAAATTAGAACTGGTTGAAAGGTACACTCCATGGCCTGGGAGTGCACTGCCGTTGTTTCCGTTATCATGTATACGAAGATTGATAAACTCAAAAGCACTAGAACCCGAATGACTAATCACACCTGAGTTGGGGGCATTCATAACCTCACCATTAAGAATACGTATATGGTGGCTATCATGTCCCGTCCCTATGCCAGAATCACCACCTTTAGCATCCATAATGAACCCATCCACAATGATGTATCGACTTCCATCATTAAAATGTAGAGGAGATTTTACTGGCGGCGCCGTGAGCACGACCTTTTCTTTATTATACGCCTTAACGGTTACAGGTTGAGACCAGGAATTGCCGCTTGGGATCTTCAACGTAGAATAAAACCCTTGGTAGGTCCCCCCTCGCACATAGAGGGTTTCACCAGGCATTAAAACACCGAGTCCCCTCTCAAGCGTTTTAAACGGGGCGGATTGCGTTCCGGTATTCCCATCATTTCCATTACTCGCAGCCACGAAATATGTTTTTCCGGATGTAGAGGATGAAGAGGTGGTGGTAGTGGACGTGGTGGTGGTAGTGGGCGTGGTGGTGGTAGTGGGCGTGGTGGTGGTAGTGGGCGTGGTGGTAGTAGTCCCCCCGCTCCCAGATTTCACGATGACGGAATACATGCTGCAACATCCACCGCTAGCATTGCCCCCGAGAGTTATGGTGCCAGCGGGAAAAGCCCGCACAAACAGGCTGAAGGTCGCATCCGAGGTCACCAGATTCGCGCCGGTATCGGTAAAGGTGCTCAGCCACGAGGGTTTCGAGGTAATACGATCGCCATGGGCGACATACACCGATACCGATTCATTGACAGTAAAGCTAAGGAAGTTCGAATTGGTCGCCGCTTTGTCATCATTGGCGGTTTGGATATACGCGGCACCCTGCACGACTAGAGGGGACCGTCTTAAAGGTATAGGCGCGGTCGCGATAGACCGTGCCCCCAGCTTGGAGCCCGGAGGCGGGCACCACATACGCTTGCCCACTGGCCACAGTCAGGTTCGAAATACTGGATGAGGAAGAGGAGGGGGCGTGGTGGTAGTGGACGTGGTGGTGGTGGTGGTGGTGGACGTGGTGGTGGTAGTGGGCGTGGTGGTGGTAGTCCCTCCGCTCCCAGATTTCACGATGACGGAATACATGCTGCAACATCCACCGCTAGCATTGCCTCCGAGAGTTATGGTGCCGGCGGGAAAGGCCCGCACAAACAGGCTGAAGGTCGCATCCGAGGTCACCAGATTCGCGCCGGTATCGGTAAAGGTGCTCAGCCACGAGGGTTTCGAGGTAATACGATCGCCATGGGCGACATACACCGATACCGATTCATTGACCGTAAAGCTAAGGAAGTTCGAATTGGTCGCCGCTTTGTCATCATTGGCGGTTTGGATATACGCGGCTCCCTGCACGACAGTGGGGACCGTCTTAAAGGTATAGGCGCGGTCGCGATAGACCGTGCCCCCGGCTTGGAGCCCGGAGGCGGGCACCACATACACTTGCCCACTGGCCACAGTCAGGTTCGAAATACTGAGTGATGCTGAAAAACCAGGAGAGCAAGGTACGAAAGTTGCCAATGCCAACAAGGAGAATGTAAAGCGACAATCTTTGGGGGAATTTGCCAGAAGACACGCTCGACACGCTCATAATTGATTTTGTGAAAGCCTTTACCGCGTTTCTGAAATACCTTTGAGGGAAATGCCCTCGATGAGACATTGTGCTCGTAGGACAATTGGCAGTTAGGCTTTCTTTAATCGATGGTCTGTTCCTTTGATTTGGCATTTTTTTATCTCCAGTTTTAATGAGGCACGGTCTTTCATTAACTTTCTGCTGGTCAAAAACAACGTGGTGAATGATGGGTTTGTGGGGAAATTGCCGTTACTCGGATACCTAGATAAACCGACATTGACTCCAGGAATTTCTGCTTGGACGACTTTTTGACATATGGCGCGACCAATTTTTTAAATATTTACCACAAGATATCTTCCATGCTATGCGTTTCTACCGGTTCATCTCGAACCGACGTGGGAAATCTTGGTTTTCTTTGCGCCCAAGTTTCTCCCAGGGGTCGAAAGCCAATCACCTGGATTGATTCAACAGAGCACCCTGATCTTCATCTTCCAATCACTACCTATGGGAAATTGAAGATATTTGCAATTATGAGGAATGAAAAGGAGAATGCAGAGTGAGGTAAAAAATTAAAATGAAGCGGGATACTTTTGGGGAGCATAAAGAGGAAGGCACGATGTGAATTAGGTAACAATTTTAACACGATAATAAAAATTCCAACCTCATCGTTACCACATACGGAAAAAATCTTTACGTTAATGGGTTTTAAAACTTTCAATCTCTTGTCCGAAAGTTATGCTTAGGCTACGCAATAAGGCTTTGGTTATATGATCATTCGTGAACAAAACACAAACGAGACAAAGCTCACTCACTCATCGATACTTCCTAAACCGCATAACATGCCCTGCTCAATTATTAATAGACGTAATTGAGAACCGATTTGCTTTGTCACTATTTGTGCGTCGACAAAGCCGGCCAAAGAGTGCAATGTATTCCCACGCCCTGGTCGGGATGGAGCAAAATTCGTTCCTAAATAAAAAAGCACTACAAGAAAATTCCCATACCCTATAAACAATAGACAAATAGTCCATTACATAAGGACATTTTGTTCAATGGGTCCTAACAAAGATGAAGGGTATGGCCTACACTTGAAGGAAATTTCTCCAGGATTCTCCTACGGAAAATAATACCTAGTGCAAGGATTTAAGAGGGAGTTCAGTCGAAACAGGTAGGACGCCTTCCCGATAAAATTTTGGGAGCGACAGAAGAGAAAGGATCTACAGAAGGGAAAAAGGTGAGTGGGCCCTAAAATTTCAAAATAATCTTTTTGATTTGTGATGAGAGCAGAGATTTGGGGCTGTCTGACAGAGTGGGATGGTTAAAAATTGCATCTAATTCTCACACAAATCTGGATTTGCATCAACGCCGTAGAACAGAAGGAATGGCATCTTTCTCCTCATCCAGGATCGATTCATAGCAGAGACAGATCCTTTCCAGAATATGGTGTTGGTTGAATTTTTCATTCACATGGGTATTCAGTTGTTTTCCCAAAGCTTCACGACGGTCAGGCGATTGCAGCAATTCCACCAGGGCTTCAGCCAGCTGCGTGGGCGAACCAGGCTGCACCAAAATCCCAGCCCGTCCATAATCAAGCACCTCTGGACATTGCCCTACCTGAGTGGCCACCGTTGGAAGTCCTGCCATCCCATACTCCAGAAGGGTCATGGGAAAGCCCTCAGAAATTGAATTGAGCACACCAATATCGCAACCCTCAAGTATGTTCATCACATCATCTCGATGGCCAAGAAAGGATACATGATTTTCCAACCGGCATTTCGATACTAACTGATGAATTTCCTCAAGATAGGTGGAATCCCTTGTCGATCCTATAAGAAGAAGATGAGCTTGGGAGACATTTCGAAGTACCAGCGCCATCGACTGCAGGAGAGTCGTATGGTCTTTCAACGGACGAAAATTGGCCAAACATACAATTCTCAGACCGTCCTGGCCTGGCAAATTCATGTCCTCCTTTGGTCTTACACCCTTATCCTTACCTAAAAAATTTGGAATATACCATATTCTCTTACGGTTCACGTGTAATTTTTGACAGGCCCATTTTGCCAAGGCTTGATTAACTGCGATAATTCCGTTTATTCGTCTGGACACCAGACTATAGGGCCAGGTTGTGCCAGTTCCAGTTGCCAAACGACCGCTATGCACATGCCAAATGACTGCAGGGAAGGGAGGACTGAGTGAGGCCAGAATCGCCACAAACAGTGATGTTCCATGTGCATGAAGAATCTGAATTTGGTGGTCTCGAATAAATTTCACCAGGCTTCTTATTGCTTGCACATCAAACCGATGCCGACGCCTTAATGGAAATCTAATGACATGTGGCGCCAATTTCTCCAAGAGTGGACCATCCTGCCGTGTGGTGCACAATAAGGCCCGGCATCGGTCTTGAGGCAGATGATTCACCAAATTAACAACCATACTCTCTAGACCGCCAACTTCCAGGGTGTCGGTAATATGTAATACGGTGAGAGATCTGGACATTGACCTGTCACCCTTACTATTTAGTAGGATGTAGGCCTGAATTTACGCATGGCAATCTATAACCCCAATGGTTTGCCAAAAGATTACCCAGTGATTCCTTCACCTTTTCGAGTGAATAACCTTGCGCCCAAGCGCTAGCCTGTTTGGATAATTTTTCATAGCATGCAGCATCTTGTATGAGATTTCTTAAACCGGTTGCCAATCCATCTACATCAGCAACGGGAACGACCACTCCCCTATTCTGGAGCAGCCATGGAACAAGGCCATGGTCTGTTCCCACACCTACCAATCCATAGCACATGGCTTCCGCTAACACTTTTGGCCAGCCTTCAGAATGCAAAGACGGCAACACGAGGATATGAGATTTTTCATACCAACTCATCACTTCGTTATAGGGAACGGCACCCACAAAATGGACATAGCCTGTTAAACCTAACTCTTGAGTCAGCTTCAAAAGACGGTTTCGTTCTGGTCCATCCCCCACGATAGAAAGTTTAAAGGCAAGCTCTTGATTGAACAATAGCCTTAGGCTACGCAGTAAAATATCGACTCCTTTGCTAGATGCGAGTCGTCCTGCATAGAGAATTTCAGCTGGAAGGGTCAGCCGCTTATTCTTTGCAACGACAGTCCCATGCTGCACTTGTTCAGCCGTCATCATGGAGGTAAAGAATGGGATAACCTGCCTGGGCTGGTTAGGCCATTCCCCATATACGGTGACCAATCCTTTGCGCCACCACCATGACCCTAGGAGGAAACGCTGCATACGTACCGAGAGGGGCTCACCTTTATACCCATTCCATTGTCCGGCATATTTTGCGATGAAACGCTTGGAAAATAACGGAGCCAGCATCACTCCCAACAAACCGAGGTTTCCGGGGCAACGAACATGGATGGCCTCTCCTTTCGACATGGCAACACTCAAGTTCCAGAAATGGATTGGAAGCGAAAGAATCTGAAAAAGTTTGTCTCTGTAACGAACTCCGCCAGTTTCCTTTTGCGGCACAATAGAAATATTGTTCCTGGTGAAGGGAATACAATCTGCGGGAGGGGCATGATTTCGTAACGGAGCGGCAATGACCACATTATTAAAAAGGTCGGCCCAAATGTCGATTTCACGAGTATAGGGGCCATAGCCGTATAGAGATTCTCCCATTCTGTAATGAATTGTGCTCGTCACGATTAATAATTCCATATAGATCCTTTTCTTGTTATCTTTTACCCCTCCGGTGAATTTATGTATTTTGGGCAGCACTCCTCAACGACAAAATTTAGTCTTCACGACCATGCCCCATTAAAAGCTAACCACCCTTCTTAAATGAATCCAATCCCAAGGAATTTTTCTACAGAGCAATCAGGCCGGGGAATGCATTTTTGATGATCTGACCCCTTGGATAGGTTGATTAAATTTCTTAGCAATTTTTTTTTGAGGAATGGTCCCTAATAAGGCAAGTCCTAAGAAAATGCCTGAAATTCCATCCATCCCTGGCACAGAAAGCCCGATTGTCATAAAACATAAGATACCTAATAATGGAACAATATTCCCGGTTACCTGACGGTACGCTAGCCCGTTGAAAATTAATTTACCAAAAAAAACAGCTAAAATAGTCAAACCTATCATTCCAGTTTCAACACCGACTTGCAAGATATATGGAATGCCATGCAATTTTGGCCTTGATGAAACGTCACCTCTTTGTCCACCCAGGAATAGTGAGCATATGCCTCCTTTCCCATGCCTGGTCCCACACCCCAAATGGGGGAATCCTCCAGTACTTTTGGAAAGAGTAACCACATCTCAAAACGGCCGGTGGTCTGCTGGGATAAAGTTCGTTCTGAATCGGTAGCTTTTTCAAAATACTGCGAAACTTTTTCTCCACTTTCAGTTTGCAACACTCCCAATAAAATACATACCAGAAAGAGAAGCGCAAGAAATACTTTTCTCCTTTGTTGGGACTGGTAAAATACAGTCACGACTATGCCGACAAAAGCCACAAGCCAGCTACCTCGTGAAGTGGACAACAATAAAAAGACACCGCACATGGCAATTAAGAAATTTTTGATTATTTTAGAAGTCTGAAGAAAGAGCCACTTGCCATTGTCGGCCAAAGCCAAAAGCAGGACCAAGGCAACAGGAAGTGCCAAATGTAATGGCGTTTCCTAAATGTCCCTCGTCGATATCAGCCATTCCCAAACGCTCTCCCTGTCCAATCATTCCAATGGCAACCGAAAAATTTGAAATACTCAGACCAGCTAGCGCTGATGCCAGATACTTTGGGTGCTGCGCTAACAGATAAATACTGCCCGCACGCACATACCATTTCCATACCCCGAAGATTGGCGTAATATTGCCCCGTTAATATTACGGATATGAGCCAATAAACCGTCATTATAATAAAAAACCACCTGAGTAATTGATTGTTCCAGAGCTTTGACCATTCTTTGGGAGAACGGACGTACCACAGGCCTAATCCCAGACCAAGCAATGCCACAACAGAATTATAGAAAAAGAACCCGCGGGTATATGAAAGCGCCGGCAATGCGGCCACAGTCAATGCCACGAATGCCGGGATATTTCTTTTGAGGGCATACATTGTGAGAAATGCCAACAAAAATGCAAAGCACCAAATACTTCCGGGTCGAAACATTCCAAGCCTCACTAAAACCAAGCCGGGAATGTACACCATGCCACTTGTAGCAAGATAAATTTATCCAGCTTGCCCGGCTTGGCAGAGATTGGTCTTTTCAGCAATTGGTTGGTGCCGGAACTTTTAGCTGATTGGGCAAAGCCTGTTGTCAAAGAGTTCATTTATTAAAAAAATGGGTTAAACCATTAGTAAAGTTCCTTGCCCAAAGGGCGGGGCTTTCCAAAACCCTTAAAATAGCTTCAGTTGTTTAGCCTCGTGTTCTCATGTCGATGATAGCGACTATATCGTTGCACCACAGCCGCCGTTACCGCATCTCCCACTGTCCGAACAAAATACCCTCCCTCTTCCCAAAACGCTTGCTTCCTCAAATGCTTCTTCAAATCTGGATATTCCCTGAACACCTGACTTACTGAAATGCTCTTAAAGATCCCCACCACTTTGGCAATCGAATACCGGGGCGGAAAATTCAGACAGACATGCACGTGTTCCTTCGCCACTTCCAATTCGACCAGCTCAAAGCAAAAGTCCTCCGAAATCTCGCAAAACACCTGCTCAAGGCGTCGTCGGATATCCTCCCAAACGATTCACCTCCGACATTTCGGTGCCCAGACAAGATGACATTTCGTGTCGTAAACCAAATGGTTCGTTCGTTTCGTTTCAGTGGCATGCGGCCATAGTATCCCAACCTGGACCGGTCTCCAGCCGGCTAAACGTTTCCTCCCCCTCAAAGAGAGGGGCTTCCACGTTCGTTTTAGTGAATCGGAAAAATTATTTGAAAAACTTTTATTCCTCGCCATACACGACCATATTACTAAGAAATCTATCTTTGGTTTGGGATGGATCCCCGCTGAAGACTTGCAGAGATGATAACAAGGGGTAAAACCCCGTTGACTCCGAGCGGAAGTGAAATAAAAGAGGCTCCGCCGAAACCAGTGGGTAATGACTTCTGATATGTTTTCGATATGAACCATATGCTCAATATTATTTGATACTCCGCATAGCAAATGGTATTTGCTACTTTGAAATTTCCTGCTCTCTTTCATCAGTCAATCCAGACCTGCGACAGTTTTCAGATATGGCCCTAGTCAAAAAATAACCATAGAAAGAAATTGTCCGCTCAATTAAAGACTTTTGAGAAGAATATCATTCAACTGCCTGCTTAACGTGACCCATGAGTACTGATCACCCCCTACTATTCTCTCCCCTTGACCTTCAATACGTTCATTTAAATAAGTAGCCATACCACCTATATTGTCTTTTTGGAAAACATGTACTCCTTTACAATTTTCTAACAGGGCTGCATCACTCTCCAATGGACAAATAAGCGAGAATCGGAGTCCCCAAACCCAAAGGCTCAAATACTTTGCCAGTGACCATTCCCCTATCGGCTAGCATGACGTGGTCGGGTATTGAAGTAATCACCACACTGACATTGGCACCGGCAACAGCGGCTAGCGCGACACCGCGCGGAACTTTCCCATGTAGCTTCACATTTTCCATAATCCCAAATCGCTCGGCTTCTTCTCTGACATGCTCTCCCATTTGCCCATAATAATGAAGAAACCACTTTCCTTTTTCTTCACCCCTCAATTCCTTCAAATGCTTTAGAGCAGCCATGAGAGGTGTAATCACCCGCTTGGGAGGATAGAAATTCCCAGTATACACAATGGTGAAATAGGGAAATTGAACAGGTTGTACTTGGCTCAATTCTTCCGGGTCGAAGCCATTTGAAATGACGTGGACTTTGTCTTTGAGATCATATCGTTTTTGTAAATCCAATGCCCAGGAAGGAGAAACGATGGTGACAGCCGCACTCTTTTGGAGAAGCTGTTGCTCTTCATTGATGGTTTTCTGAAATTTTGGAAGCTTCGCATGAGGATTGTTTGTCCACGGATCACGGTAATCAAGAACATACGGTCGGTTCAGTTTATCTGACAGCCATTTCGCCAATCGAAAGGAGCAAAAAGGTTTTCCACTAGCCAGAATGATGTCTACATCCTCTTTCACCAGTGTTGAACAGACCTGTTTTGCTTCTTTGATCCAGCCGATTTCCCGATCAATCCTCCACTTGCTGGCGATCTGTCGACATACCGCTCCCACAAACCATTTGATTCCCGAATTCTCGCAATTTAACGATCCAGGCGAAAGAAACCGCCAGCCATGCCCTGTAGATAATCGCTTGATGCCTTCTTTGTTGAGCTCAACATTTGTCTTCTCAATTTCGCTCGAGTCCCCCAATCGCCACAGATGAGGATCCGGCGTCACAACGGTAACATCCCAACCTAATCGGGAGAGATATTTGGCGATATTCCAGGTTCGCACACAAGCAATACCATTAAGTGGGGGAAAATAATACGCCAGAAATAAAATTTTGGGTTTCCTGGGGGGCATCGTTCTTTCCTTTTCACTAATTGGCAAGAGTAGAAAAATATTTCATTTTTTTTAAAATACGTGGAGTAGGCATCCCTCAATCCCAAGTTTTCGCTGTGCACTCTGCATGAATTTCATATGTATTCCTATTCACTATAGATGCCTTACATGAAACAAAAAGTAACATCATTAAGCTGGGACAGATTTTTTGCGGTTGGCTCAGGAGGGCATTGAAGTTGGATCCTCAGGAATATAGCTCCATCCAATATCCGAAATATCATACTTTTTCACAAATTTCCCATATAATTCCACCAACCGATCATTTAAGGTTTTCATGTCATAGTCCGTTTCCACCCGCGCACGTCCCGCTCTTCCCAAATTCTCGCCCATTGTTCAGAATGGTCGATCAGATAGGATAGTCGATCGGCCAGGGCATCCGCGTCTCTTTCCTCCACTAAAAAACCAGACACACCATCTTCCACGATTTCCGGAATGCCGCTATGTTGAGTGCCAATAACCGGCAATCCCAAGGCCATGGCTTCTTTTATTGCATTGGGAATTCCTTCCTGATCACCGTCTTTGGCGGTCACACTTGGTGCGATCAGTATGTGTGCATCTTGCAACAACCGAATGACTTCCTCATGACTTTTCCAGCCCAGTAACTGCACATATTCCTTGAGATCTTTCTCCTCAATCAATCGCTCCAGATCTCCTCGTAATTCGCCGTCTCCGATGATGGAATACTGGATAGATTTTCCAGATTTGACAATTTTATCGATCGCTTGAATCGCATAGGCAATGCCTTTTTTTTCCACCAACCTGGCAATGGTAATGACTCGTATCGGTTCGCCCTGTTGAGAATTTCTTGGTGAAGAAGGGAGGTTTTGGCAATTAATACCAGAGGGCAAAACGACAATTTTTTCCTCATCACATCCCAGTTGAATGATGAGACGTTTGAGTGAATGACTGACCGGCAAAAACAGGTCCCCTTCTCTAAATAATGTCTGATACAGATCGGGGCGCGCATAGAACGATTTTTGTGGCATCAAATCCTCGAAACGAAGTCACCACTTTAGCTGTTTCGGCCACCACCTGCTTAAGATAGAGTCCTTGCGGGCCATACGTGCCAAATTGACAATGAATAATGTCAAAGGGCCCTTTACCTAAAAATGGAATAATTTTATACAGAAGGGAGAATGATGCCGCTGCCCTCCCATACCGAAAAACATTTAAGTGATCTCAGAATTGGGACGGGATATTTCAGGATATATTTAAGAACAAGATCCAACTCCCTTGGCGAATCGTCGAGAGTTTACTTTTGGGTACGACTTGATACCTCGTCCGTTCCCGCAATGATATTTTTTCAGGTCTTCCGGAATCTGAAGATCATCTCTTGCTTTCCGGCAAAAATATTTACCTCAAGTCCAGCTTCTATCATTCCTATAATTTGACTTTGTATAAATGTTTCCGTCGGAGAGGGAAACTGGCTCACGATATACGCAATTTTCATTCTTCATCCTCTACCATTTTTTCAATAACGTCTTTCAAAAGACACCTGCAGGAATCATAACATTTGCGGATATGGCAATCAAATACCCATCGTTCAACCCTCTGATCTTCTTCGTGGCTGCACCAACTAGAACATTCTCCTTTTGGATTATCTGATAGAACTTTTCCATTCACCTGTTCATATTTTGAATAAAATCCAGGATGACGGGAGAAAATATCCAGTAGATCTTAAAGATTTCATTTTGCTAAGGGGAGATCGGCTTAGTAAACATTTTCCGTTTACCCTTCTATTTCCCCCGCACAAGCTCTGAAGCATAATAATCAACCGAATATCCGCCCGTTTGCCGATAGATAGCTTCTTTCGCATTCTGTAATTTCTTCATGATCTATTTTTTCAATATATTTATCATACATATACAGCACATCCATAAATTCAATGTAATAGGGACTGGATTCAAGGGCATTGGTCAGACCGAATTGGAAGAGAAATTTCCTGAGAACATACAAAATTATTTTTAATGTACGGCAGTAACCAGGATAAGTGGCATTTGTTGATACAAGGTGAGGAAATCCTTCAGATTGGTCATTTGATAATTTTCAGAAAAACAACTGATGGTTAAATCCCGATCAATCCATCCCCCAGGATAGGCAAGCCTGGGAAACTGACGTCGCACGAGCCCAAAACACCTTTCATGATGCTTCTTGCCTTCACGGCATGCACCACGATTTCAGCCTTAGACCGTGGCTTTTTTCGTGATTTTCATCCACATCACTATAAAAACTCTATACAGTAGCGTCTGCCGGTTGATGCTCTAATACTCTCTGTCAAGGCATGTTAATCCTTTTTCTAACATTTCCGCATAACATGTTTTTTGAGGGATCACATGCCGAAGGCGGTGGAGTACTGTAATGCCTGCACATGCGTATTGATGCAGAGCGAATTTCCAGGAGATTTTCCAAAAAGGGTCGATTGAAAATGTGTCACGTTTATCTTTATGTTCCGTGGTATCGTGCAAAAACCAAAGACTCCCGTCGTCAAGTTGTTCCATGAGATGCTCGGCCACAAATGCCATTCCACGTTCTGCGGCTTCTACCCATAAGGATTCACCCGTTTTTTCATGTTGCGAAATGAGCAGATGAATTCCGTCTAGATGGAATCGGGCATGAGTTTCCATTTCATCGGTCCAAAACCCATGCCCCCACTCCCCCTTTGGCGACAGGTCTAATAGAACAGAATACGCAATGACATTTTGCATGATGTCATACAATTTTTTGCCGGTCTCCCTATTCAAAAAGCCAAAATAACTCCACCAGGTATATGCACATTGTTGGCATTTATATCGCTTATTCATTCCTTTATGACCACGAGGATCATAAATACTTCCGTTGACCAAATACTTCCAGATATCCGAGGGTTTGTTAGCAAAAAACCAATCCGATTTTCGATACAAACATCGTTCAACGGTATTTAAAGATTTAATTTCCTCGATAAACTCCCCATTCGCATCCTCGATAACCATATACGGAACATTGGTTTGCTCGCCTGGCATTCCGGAAAGAAACAGATGCAACTGAATACCTGAATTCACCTCCCAATGCCAGGGAAGAAATGATTCCTCTGGCGCTGACATACGTTGAAATTGATCGAAATGGAATTTCACAGAAGCAGAAGGCAGCCAAACCGTAAAGGTTCGTTTTTCATATTCAACGGTCAACAGTATTCCAAATTCATTCCCACGAAAAACCCTTAAGACTCTACCTGCGCTTGAAAAAGTAATACGACCAGGCCCATCTTCTGAAGAGACTTGAAGGAAATGTATTTCCATCTGGTGGTTTTTATGAATATCCACCAATTTCGAGCAGCATTCATCAATATGATATTTTACACGCGCAAAATCAGGCGAATGAAAAATACCTTCTTCCTTATGGCCTTTCCCAAAAAATATATCCGTTGGATATATTTTATTTCTTGAAGTCATATCACTCCTTATATAATGGCGGAATGAATAGGGTTACCTTTACGTCGCACATCCCAAAGGGACAAGCAATTGCTTCATTTTCCTTTTTACCACTTTCCACGCATCAAGAATGGCATATTTTAAAAACCGGCTAACAGAAAACAGATACCCACATTTCCTGAAAATCAGGAGCAAGGCTTTTAATCGTTTGCTCATGACCTTCTCTTTTCTGGCAAGATTATAATTATGCCTGAAGATAAAATTCATCCCTACCCTTCTTAATCTTAATTTCATTCTCCTTTCAGAAGCTAAATTACACATTACATCTACCAATAGAAATGATTCTTCGCACCACTCTTTCGTTTTCACAGAGAAAGACATTTCATTAGGATGCTTCCGATTACTGGCTTTACTTTCTTGAATATCATTTCGGCCAAATTGGCAAGACGCCTTTGCGACTGCCATGACATCCAAAAATAAATTATGTTTGGAATGCATGCCACCCATTTCTTTTAATCGCTTCGTATTCCATAAGGTGCTACAGAGATAAATACCCGTTTTAAAGGATAGATAGGCTAAAAGAAATTCTTCTGTTGAAAGTCCACTCACGTTATTAGGCCATTCCCCTAAACAATGGCCATCCGGGTCAATATAGCGAGTTCCTGTTCGGATAACTCCAATATCCACAAGAGAATAGTTAACGGTTTTCAAGCACGCATCAACAAAATCCTCATCAATAAGGTCATCATCCTGTAACAGTAAAAAATAATCGCCCTTTGCTTGTTCTATACAAAATTTAAAATTCTTGAAATGTCCGATATTTTGATTGTGCTTTACATATTGTATGCGAGGATCATCGAATTCTTTCACTAATCTTTCGGTATGATCAGTCGAGCAATTATCTGAAACGATAATTTCTAAATTTTTATAGGATTGGTCTATCGCGCTTTGCAGAGTGTGCTTCAGGTAGGTGCCGGCTCGATTGTAGGTCGGAATAGCAATCGTGACTAGTGGCATTTCCTGATGGATCATATTGGACCTCTTTAAATTTTCTCAGAGAAGATTCGCTTGACAGACTTACTTGCAAAAGTGTTGCTCTTATCCCTTATGGGTAAAAGCATGAAATTTATTTTCTAGACAATGAGAATTGAATGCTGGTCGCGTTGTGTCTTCATTAGGAATCTCACGGCTCAGTCAGATCCTTCGTTCCACTCAGGATGACACTCCTTTTATGCCCTGGCTCGATTCCTTTGTGAATGGCTCAGCAACTGTCTTGAATGTCAATGAGCACTCATACGTGTGTCTTGCCATTTTGTCTGCTGTTTGATCATCGCATTGAGAATGGTCAGCAGCTTACGCATACAGGCGGTCAAGGCGACCTTTTTCTCTTTACCGGCCGCCAGGAGGCGCTCATAGAACGCTTTGATGACGGGATTATGGCGGGTGGCCACCAGTGCCCCCATGTACAGGACGGCCCGCACGCGAGCGCGCCCACCCCAAATACGACGTTTGCCTCGCTGGCTCCCACTATCCCGATTAAACGGGGCCACCCCAATCAACGCCGCCATCTGCTTGCGGTTCAATTGGCCCAACTCGGGTACCTCCGCCAGCAACGTCTGCGACAAGATCGGGCCCACCCCTTTCGCGCTCTGCAACAGATCATCCTGGACCCGCCAGACGGGACTCTGCTGAATCAACTGGGCCAGTTCCTTCTCGGTCCGCCCCAACTCCTGAGTCAGCCACGTGATATGCACGCGGACCCGTTTACGCAGAGCCGAGTTGAGCTGCGACGCCAGCCGATTGCTTTCAGCCGTCACCATGTCCACCAGTTGCTGGCGGCGCGTCAGCACCGCACTCAGCTGCTGGGTAGCGGCATCCGGCAATGGCCGTGGCATGGGCTGCATCACCGCCGCAAAGTGGGCCAACACCTGCGCATCCAGCCGATCCGTTTTCGCCAGGGTCCCTGTGGCTTGGGCAAAGGCCCGAACCTGGCGTGGATTGACCACCACCACGGGCATCTGGGCGGCAGCCAACGCACTGGCCACGCGGGTCTCCAACCCTCCCGTGGCTTCGAGGACAATCAAGGCGGGGGCCCAGGTCCGCAGTTGCGTCACGACCTGTTTGAGCCCAACCGAGTCGTAGGGCACCTGCCAGGGCGCCCCGGTCCCATGGACTGCCAGGTCCAGCTGCATCTTCGAAATATCAATCCCAATGAAACTTCCCGAGGTAGACATAGATGCTCCTTGGTGAAAAAGATAGCCCTCCGGCGACCCAGCCTTGCCAATACGGGCTTGGTGGCCCCAGCAACTGTTCGGGTTCAGGAAGAGACGGACGTGACGACCCGCGCTGAGCCACGGTCTCCAGGGACCTCAGGATGATCGGTCTGTCACGTCCCAAATAATGAACACGGATACTAATCACATGCACCCCCTAAGATACAAGGATGACAACTTAGCCAATTATGTCGTTTGCTTAATAGGATTTTCTTTGGTTTTTCTGTGAATTCGTTCTCGGCTACTGATAATGTTTATTCATCCATAGGGATAAACTGAGCAGAGGCCATAGCCCCCATGAATAATCGCTCCGACCATTAAGATGGAGATCATACAGTTGTCGAAGAGCTTTCTTGTTTACTTCCAACCCCAACATTTCATCTCTTTTTAGTAGACTTTCCTCAACCATTTCCCGGAGTGAAGTACGCAACCATGCTCCCATAGGCACTTCAAAACCCCGTTTTCCTTGAGTCTGTTGTTTGGTATATTTGGATAAGATCTGACGTAACACCATTTTTCCGATCTTTTGTTCCACATCAAGACACTGATGCCAGTCGGTTTGTGCCGCTACCTCAATTACCTCTCTATCCAGAAGGGGCACCCGAACTTCTAATGAATGAAACATGCTTGCCCGATCCACTTTCATCAATACATAGGGCAAATGACATTCAAATTCGGCAATTCGGGAATAGTGTGCTGCACGATCTGAATCGCAGCTATGGTATTCAAAGGCTTTATAGGCATTTGGCCAAACTGGCAATGAAGGAAAAATTTTTTTCAACCATTTTCCAGAAAGATGTGTGAGCATAAGACGATGATAGCTTCCAAGTGAGTGTTGATTGAGATGGCTATAATTTCCATATCCGAGAACTCTCTTCAATCCCCGCCATACCCAACGCCACCAGAAGGGGTACCGAAAATCACCTGCATTCTTCACCAAGGGACCAAAGCGGCTCGTATAGCCCCAAAACAATTCATCACCCACCATCACCGGAAAGCATGACTTTGTAATTTCGACTGGCCAGGCGGGATACCATCATGGTGGGGAATATAGAATAATCTCCAAACGGTTCGCCACAGCTTTCAATCACATCATCCAAGAAAGCAAACGCATTGGCAGGATCCATACATTCAATCCTGTGCTCAACCCCAAACTCCTGGGCATAGGCCATGGCATCCTCTGTTTCGTCAGTAGCTTCCTCACCGGTTCCGATTGTAAAAACTTCAATATCCGCTGCACTCACCGATCTCATTTTCGCGACGACCAGCGGTGAGTCGATGCCACCGGAAAGGAATGCGCCGACCGGCACATCACTGATCAGATGCCGTTTCACAGCTCGCCGTGATCGCCGAATCCACCGCTTCCAGAGCCTCCTGCCCTTTCAATTTCGGTGTATCGCACTGGGGAAATTTAAAATATTGTCCCTTTTCTACCTGTCCTCTCGCCGTGAATTTGACCCAGGATCCAGGCTCAAGCATATGGGAATCCTGCATCAGGGCATAAGGCGCAGGAATATAGGCCAGCCGCAAATAGAGACCAAGTGCTTCCTGTGAGACCTCAAGATTATGGCTCAAGGGATGCGCCAATATTTGATTATATTGTGACGCAAAGACCATTCCTTCAGACTTCTTTAGATAATATAGCGGCTTCATGCCAGCATGGTCCCGAGCCAATAGCAATCGCTTTTCCACCGAATCAAAAAATCCCAAGGCAAACATCCCGTTAAAACGTTCTAGGGCAGTTGTTCCCCATTCCATTAGGGCATACAGCACCACTTCGGTGTCACTTGTTGACCGGAATCGTACTCCACGGCCTTCTAATTCTTTTCGTAAGTCCTGAAAATTATATATCTCCCCATTAAAGACCAGCGTATAGCGACCATTTTGAACGGTCATAGGTTGATGGGCATTCATACTTAAATCAATGATAGCCAAACGGCGGAAGACCAATGTACACGTCCTATGATCGGTCCAGATTCCTTGGTCATTGGGTCCCCGACGTGCCATCAATGCACTAATCTTTTCCCAATCGGCTTCCGGCCCCACCGCCTGATTGAATCGTAATTCTCCAGCTATCCCACACATGTCCTATCCTATTCTTTCGAGGAACAAGAATTTCAAGATGAATGTTGGCGATGTCATTACATTAATTGGCTTTGATTTCCGGAACGTCATTCCTTCTCACTGGCATACAATTCTTCGTAAAGCGAGAAAGCCTTAATATATTCTTGGATATAATGCATCATATTCAGATTTTTATCTGTCATTTCGCGATCTACTAATCGACAGATCATCTCAAGATAATAAATCCAACGATAGGCTTTCTCTTGCTCCTTCAGGCTGCTTGAAACTTCCGGGGCGTTTTTGATTAATCCTGAAATGAACATCGGCAGTGCTTTCTGTATTTCTGAAACCAATACGCTCACTGGCACTCCTCTACAAGCCGATCGATAAAAAAAGTAACTATAGAAATCAAATAACGCACTTCGATATCCAGCACCTTCCCAATCAATAATTTTTATTCCATGTTGGGTATTGAGCATATTGGCTGGAACAAAATCTCCATGGGCAAAGACCAAAAATATTGGATGATCTCCTTCAGTCTGAAGTCGATTAACGATGGTATCAATAAAGGATGTAATTTTTTGATACTCTGCTCCAGTGGACGCCAGCTTTGGCGAGATTTTTGAATTTAATACCCTGCTCATATCCAGCGCATATTCTACAAAATTTTTACATACTGGCTTCTGAAACAGCGTTAAACTTGTCAAATGTTGAAGAATCTCATTGGAAAATTTTTCTAATAACGCTACGGAATCCAAAGGCGTATAGGAGGAATCCAAAGATCCATTCACATATTCTTCTTCATACCATCTTTCCTCAATGCTCCACTTTTTTATGGAAGAGGCAAATTCGATACGGGAAACCACCTTCAATATTTCAATTTCCTCGCGAATAGCCGAAGAATTTACATGATGATCAAATACTTTAATCGCCACCCCTCTATGAAAATCAAATATTTTGTACCCCTTATGGATAGGCACACATATTTGACCATAGCACGGCAATTCAACAACTCCTTCCCTGCGTAACACTTGAAACTTATAACCCAAAAAAGTACTCAGACACCTAACGTTGCTTTTCAAAAATCCTAGATAATGATGGATCTGCTTGAAAAACAGTTTGCCACGAGAAACCTTTGAGTTAGACCGTTCAATAGGTGTTAAGGAATCTTTTATAAAAAACAACATCCACGCAAAAACAAGAATATTTTGCTGCAAACAAACCAACCGTTTCTTCTCAGCCGGGATCTTTATATATTGAAAGACTCCTGACTGATGAAAGCTCATCTCTTCGTTATCCGAATCATTTTTCTTTGAGATCGGTAAAATCAAGGAGGTGCTTCAGCCATATCACCATGGCTGTGATTCACGCTTGAAATGCTATGGATTCCAGAATTATCTGGAATGGGTTGAAGGCAAGTTACGTAGTGAGATATTGAAAAAAGAGCGAATCCTCTGGAGAAAAGTGAAATGTTATCTAACTCAGTCTACACTTCGGTCTTTTCTGCATGTGCTTCTTTTGGAATAAATTGCGTTTCCCACTTTAAGAGGGGCCTGACCACTCCCGGGATATGTCCGACGGAATCACCACGAGCTCCATTACCATCCATACTGTCAATCACATGAAATGCCACAACATCATTAACCCTCAATCGCCTCACCGACGGATTTTCGGTGCCTATCGATGGCCCAATAAAATATCTCCCCTCGGAAAGCAAATTCCCAGGGATCACGGACGTACTCACGTATCGCCCAATGGGGCGCGGCTTCTGCCTCCAAGCCATATCATTATCGAGCGGTAAAAAAGCTTCAATACCCTCCTCATTGAAAACATGGTAATAGATCCGCAGCACATAGCCCGGTTGCAGGACTTCATACTCTATCTCGATTCGAACAGGTTGACTAATATCCGCAACATCCGACACCACGCCATCCTGTGTCCGCACTCTTACTCCGCATAATCGAACGACTTCATCTCCAGGTGCCTCCATGACATTATGCCATCTGCGCTCAGCTTTGCTACATTTATCTGAATTCATGTAACTGGTTATGACTTCATGAGTTGGACCATCCTGTTGTACTCTTCCTCCATCAAGCAGAATCGACCTGGAACATAGTCGAGTGACGGCCGGCATATTGTGCGAGACGAACAGTACGGTGCGACCATGTTGGCCAACCTCCTTCATTTTATCCAGGCATTTCTGTTGGAAACGTGCGTCACCGACTGCCAACACCTCATCAATAATCAAAATCTCCGGCTCAAGATGAGCGGCGACGGCAAACGCCAGGCGCACTTTCATGCCGCTCGAATACCGTTTCACAGGGGTATCAATAAATTTTTCTACTCCTGAGAAATCCACAATTTCATCAAATTTCCTGTCGATCTCTTTCTTCCGCATGCCTAAAATGGTCCCATTCAGATAGACATTTTCTCTCCCGGTCAACTCCGGATGAAATCCGGTTCCAACCTCGAGAAGACTTGAAATCCTTCCACGGATCGTGACCTGCCCACTGGTTGGATAGGTAATTTTCGATAGAATTTTTAGGAGGGTCGATTTTCCTGCGCCATTGCTCCCGATAATGCCGATAATTTCCCCTTCGTTCACCTCAAACGAAACATTTTTGACAGCCCAGATGACATCGGGAGGATTGGTATCTTGATCGGGATTCACATCGTCGAATTTATAGAGGGAGCGATAGACCCGGTAATTCTTGAGGGGATTTTTAATGAAATTCACTACGGTGTTAAATAAATTATCCTGGATTGTCTCTTTCAATCCGATCCGGTAGCACTTACTGATATTCTCAATTTTGATGGCAAGATTTCGATTATTCATGTTTTTCCTGATAATGGTCTGGGTCTTCAAATCACATCCACAATGATACGCTCCATTCGCTTAAAATACACCGCTCCACTGATGACCAACAGGACCGCTGTCAGTGCTCCAGGCCATATGTACAGCCAGGGAATGGGCGTACCTAGCAAACACCCTCTGAATCCCTCTATGACACCTACGAGGGGATTGAGCGAGTACAGCAACCGATACCCCTCCGGTATCGATGATGCCGAATAGACGATGGGGGCAGTATACATGAGCATTTGAATAAAAAACGGCATGCCTTGTTTGATATCACGAAATCGAATGGCCAGTGAAGATAGCCACAATCCTATACCCAATGGAACAGACATCATCATGACTACTAGCATGGGGAAAAGCAGGAGATTCCATGTGGGAGACACTCGATAGTACAACATGATGCAGAGGACAATGAACAGGGAAATTCCAAAATCAACAAGCTTGGCCAAAATGGGAGTAATGGGAAATATTATTCGAGGAAAATAAATCTTCCCCAATATATTCGATCCCTGAAGGAGGCTTTGACTCGATTGCGTGAGGGCCTGTGACATATACGTCCATGGGATAACTGCCACACTTGAAAATAAAATATAGGGCATTCCCTCCGTTGGCAGTTCCGCAACTTTTCCAAAAATAACCGTGAAAATTATGATCTGCACAAGGGGTTGAATGATTGCCCATGAAAATCCCAAAACGGTTTGCGCATATAACGCCTTAATATCACGCCAAGTGAGAAAATAAAACAAATCTCGATAATCATTCAGCTCTTTAAAATTAATAATTTTCCAGCCGGAATCAGGTTGAATAATGGTTACCATATCGGCACTCGAGCAGGCAGTTTTTTCTGTATTCTTCATTTTGCTTCCAAACATATTATTCCTTAGTTTTGGCACGAATTCGGATTCGTTCCAGGATAACAAACCCGACACTCTTTCCCAAATTGCTCTCGACAATTCACGTCAGATGATTGTAAAGGATCCGGAGACTTTGCATTCCCGTTAACGAGCCCTATTCATGTATTTTTTGAAATATACCTCGACAGAGCACCTACCATTGGCGGTCAATCCTTTACTTGTCGCTATTACCATTGGCCTCTTGACAAGTAAAGAACCACCCCGAGCAAGCTGGGAGGCATTCAAGATTTAGAAATTCAATTCTAGGTGTTTGGGATCATATTCAAGGATGAAATAGCGAAGAATCACCTCGGCTGACCTCGTTGTCTCCTCCACTCCGGGCAAAATAACCATCCACTTCCACAATTCCCCACCCCACAATTGCTGGTTCACTTCCCGAAAATCCTGGTGCAAAATGACCAATCAATTGCCCGGTCAGACAAGATTTGACGGTAGAATATGCCCTTAACCCGATTTCGGCAGGACAAAAATTAGGGCCACCACGGCGATATTAATGAGGAAAATTTTAATCCAGTTTCTCAATATTTTCACAGTCGAATTTAACTGATATCTTGGGCAAGGGATCTAGCTGGTCAACCAAAATGAAGTAAAGCAAAACTCATTCTTTTTTTATATTGAGATAGGTTTTGGTTAATTTATAGATATTGCTGGCATTTCTAAAATTAAGATGGTTAAACGGATGAGCAGATAGCCATCTACGCAGATTCGTATGGGAAACCCTCCAGTCAATGCCTGACAAAGCCATCAATCGAGGCAAACCTTTCTCAAATTATAAGAGAAGTTACGAATTATTCACTCAGGGATTAAACCCTCTGGCTGAAATATGGTAGGGCTGGAGAATAATTCTGCCCAATCTCAGCACCAGCGCCTTCAGACTATTTTCCTTTTATATATCGTCCCGAATTGCTCTTAGCCTTAGGCTTTTAAGATTTCCCCCTTATAATCGCTGCATCCTGTCTGATTGTTATTCCCCGACATTCTCAGCTAAGAGGTTTAGGCACGATTCAATTTGGAATCCCCATCCATCATGGGCTCCGACAAATGCGGGACAGATTGACCGAGCTCGTTCAACGACCGATCAGCCAATATCACTCATCCATGCGGTACTTGAAAAATGGTGTGGGATAAGAGGTTGAGGATGGGTTAGCCAAATTCCAAAACAATTGGGTCGTTTTCTATGAAATTTTCCGATAGGCTTCTACCGATAACACGATTATTGAACCAGCTTTTATCTTGCTGAATATGTCTTACAAGGTATGGAACTGGGTCCGCATCTTCCATCAACCGCTGCCATCCAATGCCCATTGATAAAATGTGGGTCAACATGGTGCATGCCATAGGCATTCCATCCTTCACCTGACATCGTGACGACTGGCTTTTCTGAAACTATTTTTTCTTTATAGGCGGTTTTCGATAATTCTTCAATTTCAAAGGCAAACACCTGAATGCCATAACGTGGCTCAGTGTCTTGAGTGAACCGGTAAACCCGCCCATCATGAACGAGAACCCTTCCGCCCGGCCTGGCGATATGCTTATTTAATTTCACGATCGGATTCATCGGATGAGGCCTCCAATCCCCCATCAGCTCGTCAGCATAATAGAGGTTTAAGGCATCATTTTGTGGATTGGTATAAAACAACCACCAGACATTCTCATATCGAAAAATTGAGGGATCCACATAATGCTCACCATTGAAAATGCTTTTCACAAATTGCCATTCCGCAGGAAAGGACTTGGCGCGGTATAACCTGATCGAGAGATCTTCGTGGCTCTCCAGGATTAGATAATCATTATTTTCCCACTCAAACACGTATGGATAGGATAAGTGGAATGGTTCATTGATGAGAATGTTCTTGTATTCCCATTTTTTACCATCCCCGCTTTCGGCATATCCGATGTCTCCCTGATTATTAGCCCGATTCAACACTTCGAAAAACAGATAATAACGACCATTTTTGATTGCCATAAAGGGATCGGCAACAAATTTGGCATCGATATCCGTAACGTCCTTCGCCGTAAGAATGGGATTGGAGACGTCCTCCGGGTCAATTAATTCAAATGGGGAAACACCCGTGTAGATGCCAATCGACCAGGGACCGGAACCAACATTCTCCACCTGCGAACCTAAAAAGCTTAGAACAATCCCCCGATATGAAGTACTTGCCCTCCAGATTAATGCCCCCATGACTAAGCAAATAATGACTCCACCAGCAAGTACAACTGGAGATACTTTATATTTCTTCATTCACACAATATCCTTCCACTGAGTCATGGCCATAGAAAGCATTCTGGCAATTTTCTCGTCTGTGTATTGGAGCATAAAAAAATTACCCTTTTCCATCCCCCTCACGGTAAAAGCCTAATACTTGGAAGCAACAGTCGGCAGAAAATCTATGGGCGCCATCTTTTCATTGAAAAACAAATGAGAGCGGTGGTTTTGAAGTTGTTTCAATATCACTAATTTTCCACAGCCCCAATGATTTATCCTTGCACCCCCCTTACTAGTCTTTTGAGTGTTCTCTAAGAAGAAGTTCGGGGGGAGGGAAATGGAAAGGAACTGATTCTAGGTTCAGGGTCCTCCATTACCCGGTCTTTATGTCGCGGTTGTCTTTTCATTCAGGAAAGGTTGTTGTAAGCAAATAGGACGATCCCCTCCTCCTCATGTTTTTCAACGCCATGAAAATATCCGAAAAGGAATAATGCCCTAAACAATCGCGACAAAAAATAAGATCAACTTTTGGCAAATCACTTCGTAAGGAATTTAGTTTGGTAAAAATGACCTTATCCATCTGATATAACTGTCGATTCTGGGCAACTAACTCTCCAACAATATCTGCTCCTATATAATGAATTCCCTTTAAATCCAACATTTTCATTCCAAAAATCGCCGCAAGGAATATCAAGCATTGTGGAAATCTGTAAAAAGAATTGGCAGCTTCTCCCCAATCGTCTGTGTTTGCTCAAGATCTGAACCTTGCCCGGACACGCAATTTTTCCCCTCCAATAATTTTTCGTGTAAATTCAGTGAATAGAGCCTCCCTTGATTTCATACATGAAGCCGATTCATGGCAAATTTCCACAATCCATTGGTAGGCAGAATAAACACCTGGAATTTCTTTTATCAATGGTTTTAATTTTGATTCCATCTCAAATATCGTTAAAGTCCCTTTCGATTACATAAACGGTCTTTTTGGCAGTTGGCTAATTCATATTTGGACTCAACTACCAACTACAACCAAATTCTAAATATTATTTTTTATATTCACTAATCAATTTTTCTATCACGTCCCGATATTCTTTCTCGAATTTTTTTATCACATGATTTTCTTGAGCAAACTCCCATGATTTCCTGGACATACGCCTGAGTTCCTGGGTTGAACGAGACGAAATTTGACGAATTGTCTCCCGAATAGTCTCGATTGAACAATCATCTAGGACCACACCTTGGTCCTTACCCACATCCACACCGGATTCATAGCTTATGATTGGAATAAGTCCAGCATGCAAGGATGTCAACACCGAACCGGCATTCGTTTCAGAGCATGATGGATAGACCAATCCAAGGCAGCAATTGGTCAGGTCCATAAACTCACCACTTTCAACGTCAATCCATCCATGAGTATGAATATTGGGAGTATGATACAACTCTTGAAAATATGCCTGCTCAAAATCCTTTTCTCTCGCAACTGGGCCACAAACCGTCAAATGATATTCTGGCATTCCTGCGAATGCTTCTAAAACCAAATCAAGACCTTTGTGCACCATTCCCTCACTCCCCAACCACAAAAATCGAAAGCGACAGGCTTCAAAATCTTTTGATTCCGGCCAGGGATACCTATAGGGAACCGCATTCGGAACCAGATACATTGGCTTATTGGCATATTTGAAATTTTTCATACCAAATGCACAATGAACGACCACACAATCAGCAAATTCTATGGCCATGGCATACTTCGGGTCCATGAATCTTCTGGAACGCAAGGTCACCTGCCTTCGTTCTTGCATAGCCATTAAGCGTTTTGTTTCAGCATAATTATTAAAATAGGGATGAGCAGTGGTCGCATGCAATATTTTCACACAATCCTTATTCAGTAAGGATGCGATTCTTTCAAAATTCATCCGGGTATCGATAAAAAAGGTATAATCTTTTTCAGGTATAAATGTCCGATTCGTATTAGCAATAATATCAACAGCAAAACCGAGATCAACAAAAATTCTTGCCATCACAACGGATAATTGGCAGCTATAATGATAGTAAGGATTTGGTTGCCCCGGTTCGATTAGAAATCGTTCAATTCTATAGGAGAGCAGTACGTTCCCCCGAAGAGTTCCCTTTGGCATAAGAGAGACGACCTGATCTGTGGGGGAAGGGGTCATGAGGAAAATTTTATTAATTTTTCCATAGAACTTCTGGAAAATAGCCAGAGTCTTTGTGTGCATTTCTTCCTAACATTGGCCTTCACCTATCTCTGGAATTTGAAACATGCAAAACCCGTTAGGCTAGAATGATCGACTCATTGTTCATTATCGGATGCCTATTGGCCTGTGGATTTTCTACTCGTAAATCCAAGGTGTTCCGCTTTATACCATTCCACTGTTTGGCGCAGTCCGGATTCAAGGGAAACCTGCGGTTTCCAGCCAAGTTTTTCATAGGTAGTTCCTATCTGGGCTTTTCGTGCTGGTTCCAAGACACGATCGGGCAATACCCCAAATAATGGTTCTACATTACACCCCACAATCTTGACCAATTTCTCCACTAATTCACGAACCGTCACGAGCGTTCCCATACCCAAATCAAGAGTGCTCCCCTCAATTTGTGGTGTCTGAGCTGCAGCAAGAAATCCGTCGATGACATCATCAATAAAAATCCAGTCGGCGTTCCATTGTCCACTAGAAAGCTTTGGAGATTCGTCTTTCAGGAGAGAGAGTACAACAGAGGGAATAAGCTTCCGGGAATCTTGTCCTGGCCCATAGGTCATAAAGGTTCGGACAATCACCAAGGGGGTCCCATAGAGTGCATGGAACATGCGCCCATACGCACTACTCGCCCATTTAGCCGCCGCATAAGGTGAACTGGGAATCATCTCAGGATCCTCGGATTGCGGCTCATTAAGTGACCCGGCCAATACGACCCGCTGACAACTGACTTCCGTGGCAACCGTTAACAAATTGACCGTGCTTGTGAGCAAGCTATGGAATGTCGGCAACACGAATTCCACAGTTTGAATAGCTGAAGCCAACCCCGACATATGGAAAATAATATCCGGTTTGACGTTTGCGAACAGACTGCGAACGGCCCCCAGATCCTCCAAATTTGTTTGCCACCAGAGAGGTCCACCCTTGAGGGTTGGTCGTTGGGTCCGGGAAGTCGCATGCACTTCCCCACTAATCGGACATAATCGCTGAAACAAATGGGTTCCCAAAAACCCGCTTGCACCAGTGATCAAGACCTTGGCATCTGACAAAGAGGTCATAATCGGCATTGTGGAGAGCGCCACTCTCGCCCTTGTGCACTAGGATAATGCGAGAAGTTTTTAAAAAACCGATCGCTGACGGTGAAGTCGGTTAGTTCGAAAGAAATACCCAACGGCCACAAGAAAGCAATCACTCAGTCACCATTCCACGAAAACTTCCTTCAAGTGCCCAACACACAATCATTTGCCTTTAATCCTGAAAATAAACTGGCCATCATGATTCGACAGCTCAAAGGAACCTATGGGATTAGATAGAGGAAATCTCTAGGAGATGAAATAATAAAAAATTCCCTTTAGTTATTTGCATGCATCATTAAGACAAAAGGATGAGGAAAGAGAAACCAATTTCCATCCAAAAATAGGGAATATGGGAAAAGTTAGGTCATCTGACACCCAAACATTTCTACAGATTTCATCAGGTTATCTGCTGTACCAATATCAATATATTTCCCATCCGGGAACACAACTCCATACGTCTGTAACCCTTTGTTGATTGCCGCTTGTATCACGGCTCCAACGGTCAGATCCTCTGCTTCCAGTTTGCCGCCTTTTGAAATTTTGGAGTCATTTTTTCTTCGAAAGTCCTGAAGGTATTCATGCATAAACTGGGTAAACGCCGGCGTCCACACTCCGCCTAACCAACAGAGCTCCAAGTCAGTTTTATCCGGCTTCAAAAACATTGCGTGGATTTTTCCGTTTTCATCCATCTCCACCATGTCCATAAGCTGGGGTTTATGTGCTGGGAAAACGGCCAGGACCACATCGGCTTGCGTACGTTCTTGCTGCTTGAGTAATGGACTAAACACATTTTCCGAGCTGATCATAATATCTGGGAATCCAAACGCGACCAACTTATCATGAACAAAAGGATATGCTTGGTCTAAGGTAAATGGCGGTCCCAACGATTCCCCCATGATCAAATACCCGAGATGCATGTTTACGAATTCCCCATGACCGAAATAAGCGGGAATATCCCATTTGCCCTTCCGAAGAATAATATACGTTTTTGCAATTCCTGCTAATTGAAACTTCTCCAACAAATAATGCCCCACAGCCTTGGGGCGAGGCTGAGAACTTCCCTCCATGAGTTGAAACCCAAGTGGGAACAATTCTTTACTGCAAGGCAAGGGGGCAATTCTTTCGGCTTTTCCACCAGCGGGCATCAACCCAACGACCTCTCTCTCAGAAGATTTCACGGAAGTTCCCATCAATGAATTCATCATAGGCTCGTCATTTCCTGAATGAATCAGCCAACAATTTCCTTCAACAACCCATGATCAGCTAATATTACGGCTGCCTCAGAGATAATACGAAAAGGCATGTTTGACCGTTCCGCGATATCTAAAACGGAGTAATGGCCATCGGATAAATTCAGCACCCAAAGCATCGCCATCTCTCGTTTGGCACCTTCGGACTCACCTCCAATTGCCCGATACAGCCCCCTTTTCCCTAGTTGTGGTTCACACTGAAGGTTTTGACTGAGATAGGTTCTGTTCCGTTCAAGAAGGGTCAAGACCTCTAAGCAACAAGTCAATGATGCGTCAAGATATTCTGGTTGAACAAAATTTAGATTGTCCCCAGAAGTGTGATATTCAGAATATTCTCCATGAGGCGTTCTCATGAAACAGCCAACAGGCAAATTGAAACCGGGAGAACAGTATTGCCTTTCATCATACCCATAAGGGAAAAAATCGATAATAGTATGCGCCTGCCCGGACGCTTTAAGAATATAATTGAACGCCCGGTCAATCTCAGCATTTCCTTGCCGACTTTTCTTGTAGGTCACCGGCCCAGGGTCCCCCACTCCTGTCACAACTATTCCTGCCTTGATTTTGGATACTTGCTCTTGATGCAGCGCGAGCCAAGTGATAGACCCAATCGTTCCAGGGATAAAAAGAAAACGATAAGAGTATCGCAATGATGTCGAAGATAAAGCTTTGGAAAGAAACGTCGCAAGGGCAATTCCGGAGAGGTTGTCATTGCATAGAGATGGATGACAAATATGACAGGAGATTAAAATTTCTTGTTCTAATTCTCCTTTTATATAGCATTCGCCGTAAGTCAAATGCCCCTCTGTAATTGTTGAATCGATGCACACCTCATATTCCTTATCTGTCAGCCCCATCAATTGCTGGTGACTCAGACAGAATCCCCAGCTTTCCTTGTAATAGGAGGTGCGGTAGGGAATCCTTTCAGGGTCACCGGGCAAAGAATGCAAATGAGGCAATAACTCTTCGAGAGTCATTGTGGCGTGAACCGGCTGGCTATAGCTGACAACATGCAAGTTTGATTTCTGAAAATCGACAACCCTCTCTCCCCTGGCGTTCTTTATATAGGCATCTTGAATATTCCACTCTTTAGGTACAATCCAATCAAAGACCTTGGTCCCGCTCGGGACTTCATGGATCTCAACAGGAATATGCTTTCCGATGAGATGAAGCGTTTCTCGAACACCATCGCCGGTAATACTCCGACAAATGGGATACAGATCGGCGATGAACCGATGCATTTCTGTCCCCAACTGAATCCCAGTTTTATTAGTCATATGCCCTTGCTATTTCCGAGTTTTCAAACATTTTAGAGAATAAAGTCCGGGAAACTTTGATCTCGATCGGATATGAGACGCTCATCCGTCGGCCAATGAATTCCAAAAGCAGGATCATTCCACCTCACACCTTTGGCAAATTCAGGAGCGTAAAACTCAGACATCTGGTAAAAAACGTCAGACTCATTTTGTAAAGTCTGAAATCCATTAGCAAATCCCTCTGGAATGAACAATATTCGACGGTTTTCTGCACTGAGAACAACGGATAGATGTTGCATGAACGTCGGAGACAAAGGACGTAAATCAATGATCACATCATGAATCGCCCCATTGATACACCAGACAAGCTTAGCTTCCTCATGAGGGGCAGATTGATAATGCATTCCTCGAAGAATCCCTTTATATTTATTGTGAGACATATTGGATTGGACAGGCTGAAAGGAGATACCATGTCGCTCAAAATCCCGCTGGCACCACGTTCGCGCGAAGAATCCTCTTGGGTCTTCAATCCTTTCTGGATCAATTAGGAAGGCTCCCTTCAGAGACGTTTCGGTAAAATTCATGAAAGAACCTCTAATTGGGGTATAGGCACCACAAATTTGCCTCCCCATTCCCGAATATGCGCCATTTGCTCCACGACTTCATCTTTTATATTCCAAGGTAAAATAAGAAGGTAATCCGGCTTATGTAATTTTATAGCATCGGGAGAGAGGATGGGGATGTGTGTTCCCGGCAAAAATTTACCCTGTTTGTGGGGACTCCGATCAACCGTAAAATCAAGAAAGTCCGTTCTTATTCCACAATAATTCAATAGGGTATTTCCTTTTGCGGGTGCCCCATATCCAGCTATGGTTTTCCCTGCTTCCTTTGTAGAAATTAGAAATAACAGAAGTTGGCGTTTGACATAAATCACACGACCCGAAAACGACAAATAATGCTCTAACTGCCCAAAACCCTCTTGTTCTTCACGATGCTGAAGCTCCGCGACCCGGGCTTGAATGGATTTAGTTGAATCTTCTTCATGGCAACAGTAAATTCTAAGGGACCCTCCATGAGTAGATAATTCTTCCACATCAAAGACTTTCAACCCATGTTTGGCAAAAATCTTTTGAACCGTATAAAAAGAAAAATAGGAAAAATGTTCATGATAGATCGTATCGAATTGGGTGTCCGCCATTAATCGCATCAGATGAGGAAATTCCAGGGTGATGACCCCATTGGGCTTCAACAATACTTTCAGACCTCGAACGAAATCATTCAAAGCCGGAACATGCGCTAACACATTATTTCCAATGAGCAAATCGGCTTGCGTCCCTTTGCTTGAAAGATCACAAGCCAGCTTTTCCCCAAAAAACTCGACAACGGTAGCAATACCCTTCTCTCTAGCGACTTCTGCCACATTTCGAGCAGGCTCGATTCCCAAAACCGGAATCCCATGGCCATAAAAATTCTTCAAAAGGTACCCGTCATTGCTGGCTATTTCAATCACCTGGCTGCGTGCATTCAAGTCAAACCTATTTATTACCTGTTCTGAATATTTTTGGGCATGTCTGAGCCAGGAATCGGAAAAGCTAGAAAAATAGTCATAATCGGAAAAGATCGTATCCGGACTGGAACATTCCTCAAGTTGAACCAACAGACAGGCTTTACAAACATAGACATGCAAAGGGAGAAACATCTCTACAGCATTCAGTTGGGATTCGGACAAATTGCTATTGGCGAGTGGTGACATCCCAAGATCCAAAAAGGTCACTTCCAATGGAGTGTCGCAAAACCGGCATACGCTTTTCTTCACAGCAAGACCTCTTTCATTTAAACGAATATTCAACTCCAGGACGGTCGCCTGAGGGAAACTTCCTGATAGACGTCACAAGGATAGATTGATCGAAACGACCGTTCATTGTTCCCATTAAGAGGGAGTAAACTTTTTAGGCCAGAATGGGATCTGCCTTTCCAGTAACCCAATCAAGATTTTCCGTAATCAACTGCGTTGTCTTCAACTGCTTGAGGAGATTCAATCGAATCAATTGTGAATTCCGAAAGTCTTTATCATGAAAGTTTATCGCTTTCATGCCATCTTTCAATTCGACTATTGCTGTTTGCAAATCAATGGAAGGCTGAAATTCTGGGGCCAACTTCATAAACCGATCAAAGCTCACTTGATAGGATCTTCGATCAGGCTGAGCCCCTTCATTAATAGAAATGGTCGTCCCCGGAATGACCTGAGCCACCGCGTCCGCCAACTGTCTGACCTGGTAATTCCATTGATTGCTCCCGACATTGATGGAAAGAGCCTCACCGCCGTCCTGGCTCTTTCTTCGAATGCCCCATTCAATAGCTTTCGCCATATCCTTAATATGAATAAGGGGCCGCCAAGGAGTTCCATCACTCAAGATGATAATTTCGCCATTGACCAAGGCACTCGCAACAAAATCATTTAGCACCAAATCCAGCCGAAGGCGCTCACTCATTCCACATGCGGTTGCAAAGCGAAGACATGTTACAACAAACCGCTCATCAGCTAACCGGCTAAGATCTTTCTCCGCACCTAACTTTGATTTGGCGTAAGCTGTGAGCGGATTCAAGGGTGAATCTTCATCCCTGGCACCTTCGGCAAAACCATAGACGCTGCAAGACGATGCAAAAATAAATGACTTCACGCCACGGGCTTTAGCTTTCACTGCGAGGGCATAGGCCGCATGGTGGTTCACATTTGCTGTCACATCTTCAAATAAGGCACCCATGGGATCATTCGAAATCGCCGCCAAATAGACAATCACATCAATGCCTTGAAGCACCTCATCAGGTGGATTGCGAACATCGGCGAAGTATTGAATATCGACCTGTGCCCTACTCACCATCTCAGGAGCAGTGAGACAATGTGCAAAAAATCCCATATCCAAGCCAATCAGCGTTGCACCTGAAAAACATTCCCTCAACCGCTGAATAACCGCCGGGCCGACATAGCCTAAATTACCTGTAATTAATATCTTCACGAGTTCCCCCTAATGTGGTTCAAATATATGACTTGCCCCAAATTCTTAACGAAAATCATCGGTGACGGACATTGAATGGAAGCGTTTATATGAAAGGATTCTACAATCGTCAAAATCTCATAGTCCTAAGCAGCAACAGATCAACACCATCTAATCGGTCCATATTTTCCATGGTGCATTTTGTGTATTCCAGAGTTCTTCCAAATAGTTTTTTTCTTTCAATGTATCCATACACGACCAAAACCCATAATGGCGGTATCCCATCATTTGCCCATCTTTGGTCAGATCTTCCAAAGGCTCTTTCTCCCAGGATGTTTCATCATCACGGATGTAATCAATGGCCTTACCGTTTAGCACAAAAAATCCACCGTTTATCCAACCTTCCCCTGATTCAGGTTTTTCATGAAAGTTACAGATCCTATCTCCTTCAAACCCGATTCGACCAAACCGGGCGGGTGAACGTACGGTGGTCACGGTTGCCAATTTACCATGGGAATGATGAAATTTAATCACAGATTCAATATTAAGGTCCGCCACGCCATCACCATAGGTAAACAAAAATGTTTCATCATCACCCAACCACTTTTTAAGGCGTTTGAGCCTTCCTCCGGTTTGCGTATGCATTCCGGTATCCACAAGATGGATTTTCCAGTTTGGCTGTTTTCCGTCATGGATCGTAGTTTTTCCATTCGCTAAATCAATCGTGAGATCATTATTGATAGCATAGAAGTTCAAGAAATACTCTTTGATGACTTCGGGTTTATACCCTAACGCCACGATGAACTCAGTGACATTATACGCGGCATAGACTTTCATGATATGCCAAAGAATTGGTTTCCCTCCGATCTCTATCATGGGCTTTGGTCTTAATGCCGTTTCTTCAGAAAATCGAGTTCCCAATCCACCAGCTAGAATAACAACTTTCATAATTCTGTCCCTTTTCTTTTTTTCTCGCCAATTTTACTACCCCAGCTTACGACAACGCATAATTACCCAAAGAAAAATGGCCAACAGACAAGCTCCTAAGTCACGTATTCTCTATGTGACAACATCATTCTTTCGCTGCCAGCGGACATGAGGCAATCAAACAAATTCACACATTCCTTTCCTCTCGGCCTGGATTTTCTGCATCAACCATAATTGGCTTTAACCGGTTTTCACTGACGTCTGAATCCTCTCGCAGACATATTCTGAAAAAGGAATAGAGCATGTAAATCCAGGAGAGACCGCATTTAAAATATGCATGGATTTGTCATCTCCTTCAAGGACAAAATCCATTTGGAGGCTCTTCTCCTTCATATTGACCAGTTGTGCCCTTATCCCTGGTTTTCCCCAGGACGTATACTGTTCTGGCTGCACACCATCGAGTAAAGCAGAAACCAAAGTGACCAGATGGCTACGGGAGTATTTTCTTAACTCTTGAAAAGCTAATTTTTTAAAGTCAAAATTAGAAAAACCTATAAGATGCATTTGCCTCAAGGTGAGGTCCATGCACTCTTGAACGTTAAAGTTCTCAAATCCGGAATATTGTTCCCGCCAAAAAGCGGGAATCGCCGTTGGCCCAATCTTCGCTTTTCCCTCCGAGGTGACAGTGACGTGGACTCCTAGAAACGGATTCCGCAAATCTGGGACGGGATAAATGTTTGTTCGGATGGCTCCTTTTGGCTCATCCGAGTAGAGGTAGAGTCCTTTAAAAGGTAGAATGTTATAATTCTCGGAAAAACCAAAATCCTTTGCAATTTTGTCTGCATACAGACCGGCCGCATTAATGAGATACCCGACTTTAAAATTACCGGCTGACGTAAAAATTCCCTCCTGCGTTTTCTTGAGATACTGAACCCCGCAACGAACTTGTATCCCTTCATGAATGGCATCGCTGGTCATTGATTGCAAAACTTTAGTTGGGTCCACCGTCGATGTTGTTGGAGAAAACAGGGCTCGCTGGCAGGTTTTCACTCGGGGCTCAATAGCTTTGGCTTCCTCCTCGGTAATGGCTTGCAAATCAATTTCGTTTACTTTGCCTCGTCTGAGAAGTTCGTCAAGAGCTGGGTGCTCGCTACAATCTTTGGCAACAACGAGCTTTCCACACCTATTCATCGGTATCTGCTTGGATTCACAGTATTCCGTCAGCCGTTTATTTCCAAGACGTGTAAATTTAGCCTTCAAACTTTCAGGTGAATAATAAAAACCAGCATGTAACACCCCGCTATTCCGACCACTGGCGTGAGCTCCACAGTGATTTTCCTTTTCAATAATAGTCACGGTCGCATCGGAAAACTGCCGTTTCAGTTGTCGGGCTATATTAATGCCAATGATTCCACCACCAATGACCAGAAAGTCTGAGGTTGCCATTTTCCCCTACATCAAATTCGAGAAGAGTTGTTAAGCTTTAAAACCCCGAAAGGATTGACCTTATGCACGATGCCTATGAGTTTTTACCATTTTAAAATACAAATCAATCAGGGGTAGAATAACATCGGTACAGCTTGGGCAGGGGCCACTACAGAGGAATGAATTATAAAATATGTCACCCCTAATCTTCTCCGGGGGAAAAAATTGGAAAGGTTAATCGAATTTTTCGTCAACCTATCCATTTCAGGTTTTCTAAATTCCTGCTTGACATTTTCAGTTCTCCTAAAAAAAGACCGAAAACTCGTGATTCATTTCTAAAATCATACCATTTTTAATCAATTTTATTAGTAATTAAAACGACTTCATCATTTTTTTGGGGGTAAGAAAATTCAAGGCCAGTCCCCAAAATAGACAAGCTGCCGCCATGCCCAGCTAACTGAGTTTATCTGCTTATCGTCAAGTTTTCCCGCTCCAACAAATACCGAAACTATTCAGACCACAATGAGGAACACAAATGGGAGTATCCTAGAAAACACGCTACAAGCATCTCTTATTTAATTTTTTAACTACCCAATGATCTATGGAAATAGCAGTTTGTTCCTTAGGTTTTTTTAATTAGCCTTGCGACTACTTAGCCTATTACATTTGTAGTACGCTTTTTCAAACATCACCCAAAAACTAAGGAAAAATCGAGGAGTATAATTTCGTATTAGGATAAACCTATTGGCTAGATTGCTGATTATTCTTATTTCAACGCCTTTATTCCCGTAATGGCCAAATTGGCATGGCAATTCTCATTACAACACTACACAATCGCGATCAAGGACCATACGAACCGGAAATGCCACGGTTCTCATAAGAAGGGCGACTCGTTGCGTCCCATTCAGTTCTTGCTCAAAAATTGCCTCAAAGCCATGAAAAGGCCCTTTATGAATATGAACTATTTGTCCGGATTCCAAGGAAGCTGAAGGGGGAGGGAGTACAAAACCATTGTGAACTCTCTCCCTAATTGAGTCAATGATTTCTTCTTCCACTACTGCTGGTTCCGCGCCAAACTTGACTACCCTCAGAACCCCATGTGCATAAGTCACCTTCCGGTATCCGGTCTTCATGTTAACTCTTACAAAGAAATACCCTGGGAATAATACTTCTCCTTCAGTTTGAGCTTTACTTCGAGTCGATTTCAATTCCGGTAAACGTGGGCAGAAGGTTTCAATGCCTAACAATCGTAGGTTCAACTCTGCCACGTCTTCCTGACGGGCTTTACTATGAACGAGATACCACCGCGAGTCAGACATTATATCTTTTATTCCTTTCATCAGAGCATATCAGAAAATTCAATTAACTCAACGTCTTACTCCAAAATATTTTTCTTTGGTATTACACAAAACAACACGAAATGTATTTGTCAATCAACATTAGTCTCTTGAACCTCATAGTCATGACTCTGCTCAAATTAAAATCGTCTCAACAATCTTAATTGTTTCGGTTTTCGGGAGGATTGGAGCGGATAAATTCAGAGATCGTGAGGCCTCTAATTTCTTCAGCACTTTGGTATATGTCCCTGGGCGACAAGACTGCGGATTTCGATTTGTGGTAAGGTCATGGCGATGTTTTGTCTAGAAGAAACAATGAATCAAACACGGGCGCTCTCCTTGTGGTTTTCATTTCCAGATTTTCCGGCAAGTAATCGGCTACCAACTCCTCGTAGCGATTTTCACATCAGACTAGTGGGTTGAGCTGGACAAAAAGATGTGCTTCGTGCTCCAGCTCTTGAATGCGGAACTGTATCTTCTATCAAAACACGATACGCCGAGTAGGCGTTATGGATCACGCAGGCTGAACAATCTAGGTGGATTTTGAGCAGTGACGGATGACTGGCTGGGGCTGCCAGAATTGAACGTGGAAGGAATACCGCCTTCCCTCTCTGCTCTGGATGTTAATAAACAAATAAAGGAACATGGTCGGCAGAGGTTGATACTGTGGTAAGAAATTAGAGAGGCCTCGTTTTCGTCATTGACCCTTGAGGTGTAGTGCTACGAGATCCAAATGTAACGAAGGACCTTTCGAGCCACTCAATCGTTCTTGGTCCAATCATTGTTATTGGTTTGCCGTGACCGTGTTTTGGTTATCGCAATTCGTAGATTTTTGAGAGTTCCACGACCCGATCATTAAGAACCTTTTCACTGATGAGCTCCACAAAAAAGAGGGCCTTCCCCTGGATCACAGCCTCAATGGCAGTGAGATGATATATAGGTTTCAGCCCACACCAATTGTCCTAAAAGTAGATATAAAGTGCCCATTAAACTAAACCTTTTCATCCAGATGTGAACAACCGCTTTTGCCGATGGCGTAATTGAACAACTGGGACAATTAACCCTTCCTCATTTTCAACACAAATCAATCCAATAGGGCAAAAGAGGCATTGCACATGAATTACTTATTGCAGAACAGTATTACTTCCTAATATCTTGGCTTCTTTTACAATTTATAATAAGCTATCCACAACAAGATGCTTGCCTTGGTCCAAGAGGATTTTAATCCCCGACCTACCGAATTACCTGGCGGTTCCAACTCTGAAGAAGCACAAGGTGGAGCGATACAATTAGGAGGAGGTCCACAGATGAACAAGATGACACTATTTCCCAATAAAACACAGGAAAGAATCAATACTGTTGCGGAAAAAATGGGTCAGACAGTTAGGTCTCCACAGAGATCTTGCGTCGAGGTAATGGTCTGTTTGGCACTGGCAATTGGATGCTTTGGTTTTGTCCAGTTGGCCGCTGCCCATGGTGGGCTTGATTCGGAAATTGAAGAAATCACCGAGAAATTGGTCAAGGATCCAGATAATTTAGATCTGCTGGTTCGTCGTGGGCAGGTCTATCGGTCCAATGGGAAGTACATCGAATCCTTGCTTGATTTAGAACGGGCCTGGCTTCTAAACCGCGATAACCGCACTGTCGTCTTACAACGCGCACTGACTCTATCTGCCTTGGGTCGTGACAAGGAAGCCAAAAGCGCCTTAGATTATTTCCTTCAGGAAGAGTCAGACCCGAAACGGGTCTTTGCCTTGGCCGAACGCGCGAACATTCATGCACGAAACGGTCAAACTGAACTGGCCATTACCGACTTTACCTCAGCCATTCAGTTGCAACCTACAATTGAGCTATACCTTGTTCGGGGGAAACTCCAGGAATCCCTGGGAAAACTTGAGGATGCGGCGGCAGGATATCAGGATGGTCTTGCCAAGCTGGGAGATGCCATCTTACTAAAAAAAGGCCTCATTCGTGTACGGATGGTTCAAAAACAATACAGTGAAGCGCTAGCCTTGGTAGACGAAGAGATAGCTGGCTCCTCAGTAAAAACATCCTGGCACCTCAAACGAGCAGAAATCCTTGATCATATGGGTCGACCAGACGAGGCCAAACTCGCCAATGAACAGGCATTAGCTGAAGCCAATCGGGTACTTGGAAAACGCCAGACAGCCATGCAATTGCTTGCCCGCGCTCAAGTTTATCAAGCTATGGGTCGAATTGAAGAGGCCAAAAATGACCTCCGTGTGGCTATTCAAAAGACTCCGCATTTTGACGAGGCCAATGAACTTTTAAGAACATTAGAGAGCCGATAGACCCTCGCCAACAGCCCCCACACCGAAAATTGAACACTTGGAATACTTAAAAAAATCAGAATGGTTTATAGTGGCACTTGGCTGTGCGCATTTTGTGCTAGTGGCCTCTGTGGTGCCAGCCGCCGCTGCGGTTGTGCGGCAACCTTACCTGCAGCTTGTCACCCCCACCTCCATCACGATTGTCTGGCGTACCGACCTGAATTCGGCGGACAATAGCCAGGTAAAATATGGCACGGGGTCCAGCTCCCTGACCCAAACGGCGACCGGCACGGCGGTCACCCGGTCCGGGCTCAACGTCAAGGATCACATTGTCACGATTACAGGCCTGACGGCTGCCACGAAATATTTCTATAACGTCGGCACCGCAACCGACGGGATACAAGGAGGTGGCACGACCAATCACTTTTTTGTCACGGCGCCCCCCGTTGGTTCAGCCACTGCCTGTACGAGCATGGGTGCTGGGCGACTCCGGCGACGCCGGGGTCAATCAACGGAATGTGCGGGATGCGATGCTGACCGAAACCGCACTGAATCCTCCTGCTCCCAACCTAATTCTGCACATGGGAGACATCGCGTATGAAAGCGGCACCGACGCGGAATTCACCACCAACCATTTTGCGGTCTATCAAGATATTCTCCGCCAGACGCCCCTTTGGCCGACGTTAGGTAATCATGAGGCCCTCTCGGTCACGACCTCCTTGGGCATTGGCCCCTACTACGAAGCCCATGTCCTGCCGAGCAGCGGCCAAGCGGGGGGAGTGCCATCTGGCACCGAGGCCTACTATGCCTTTGATTATGCCAATGTGCATTTTATTGTGCTGGATTCCATGGACAGTAGCCGGGCCCCGGGCTCGCCGATGGTGACCTGGTTGCAAAACGATCTGGCTTCGACGGGGCAAGAGTGGGTGATCGCCTTCTGGCATCATCCGCCCTATTCGAAAGGCCACGACTCGGATAATGCCGCCGACTCTGGGGGACGCCTGGTCGACATGCGGGAGACGATTCTCCCCATTCTGGAGGCTGGCGGGGTCGATTTGGTCCTTGCTGGACATTCGCATGCTTATGAGCGGTCCTACCTCCTGGACGGCGCCTATGGCTATGGCACCGCGCCCAACTTCGCCACGCCCTCATTCAATACGCTTCTCGCCGATGGCCATATTCTAGATGCCGGAAATGGCCAGCCCTCTGGCACGGGAGCATATCAAAAAAGTGCCGGGGGCACGGCCCACGACGGAACGGTCTATGTGGTCGCCGGCCACGGCGGCAAAAGCATTGATTCCAACGCGATCCCGTGCATCCGGTGATGGCGGTGTTTGACCTGGCCTATGGCTCGGTGCTCTTGGACATCACGGGCAGCAACCTCACCCTACGAAATGTCCGATCGGGGGGCGCGATCACCGACACCGTGGGCATTCAGAAGGGTCTACCGTCCTCGGGCGTCACCATTGCGAACCTGACGGTCGCCAGTGGGAAAGCGTATGTGGTCGTGCCCGCCCCACCAGGCCTTTCCGTCGGGAGCACCGTCTACATCGACCGGGCCTATACGTTTACCAGCGTCCCCTCCAGCGTGCAGGGAGCCGCGTATATCCAAACCGCCAATAATGATAAGACGGCCACCTCTGCCGCCTTTCTCGGCTTTACGGTCGATCAACCCGTGACGGTGTATGCGGCCTATGACAAACGTCTCAGCCCGCCCTCGTGGTTAACCACCTTGGGCTTTACCGATTCCGGTCAGGACCTGGTGACGTCGGATACCACCTTCGATCTTTTTGCTCGGTCCTTCCCCGCCGGGCCCATTACCCTCGGGGGCAATGCCAGTACGGGGGGCAGTATGTATTCCGTCATCATCCAATCCGAGGAGGGGCGCCCCCCCCGGCGGTCACGAATGCGGGCACCTCGACGGTGGGGGCCAATCCTGCCAATCCTGCGCCGGTCCTGGCCAACGGGACAGCCAGTGCGACGATCACGGTGACGTTAAAGGATGCCAGCAATAACCCGGTCGTCGGGCATACCGTCTCATTGGATGATGGGGCGGCCAGCTCGACGATTGGGGCAGCCAGTGGGCCGTCAAATGCCAGTGGGCAGGTGACTTTTCAAGTGAGGAACACGACGGTGGAAGTGGCCACCTACACGGCCACAGACACGACCAATACCATCACCGTGACACAGAAAGCATCCGTGAACTTTACCGCCCCGTCCTCGGGCGTCACCATTGCGAACCTGACGGTCGCCAGTGGGAAAGCGTATGTAGTCGTGCCCGCCCCACCAGGCCTTTCCGTCGGGAGCACCGTCTACATCGACCGGGCCTATACGTTTACCAGCGTCCCCTCCAGCGTGCAGGGAGCCGCGTATATCCAAACCGCCAATAATGATAAGACGGCCACCTCTGCCGCCTTTCTCGGCTTTACGGTCGATCAACCCGTGACGGTGTATGCGGCCTATGACAAACGTCTCAGCCCGCCCTCGTGGTTAACCACCTTGGGCTTTACCGATTCCGGTCAGGACCTGGTGACGTCGGATACCACCTTCGATCTTTTTGCTCGGTCCTTCCCCGCCGGGCCCATTACCCTCGGGGGCAATGCCAGTACGGGGGGCAGTATGTATTCCGTCATCATCCAATCCGAGGAGGGGGCGCCCCCCCCGGCGGTCACGAATGCGGGCACCTCGACGGTGGGGGCCAATCCTGCCAATCCTGCGCCGGTCCTGGCCAACGGGACAGCCAGTGCGACGATCACGGTGACGTTAAAGGATGCCAGCAATAACCCGGTCGTCGGGCATACCGTCTCATTGGATGATGGGGCGGCCAGCTCGACGATTGGGGCAGCCAGTGGGCCGTCAAATGCCAGTGGGCAGGTGACTTTTCAAGTGAGGAACACGACGGTGGAAGTGGCCACCTACACGGCCACAGACACGACCAATACCATCACCGTGACACAGAAAGCATCCGTGAACTTTACCGCCCCGTCCTCGGGCGTCACCATTGCGAACCTGACGGTCGCCAGTGGGAAAGCGTATGTGGTGGTACCCGCCCCACCAGGCCTTTCCGTCGGGAGCACCGTCTACATCGACCGGGCCTATACGTTTACCAGCGTCCCCTCCAGCGTGCAGGGAGCCCCGTATATCCAAACCGCCAATAATGATAAGACGGCCACCTCTGCCGCCTTTCTCGGCTTTACGGTCGATCAACCCGTGACGGTGTATGTGGCCTATGACAAGCGTCTCAGCCCGCCCTCGTGGTTAACCACCTTGGGCTTTACCGATTCCGGCCAGAACCTGGTGACGTCGGATACCACCTTCGATCTTTTTGCTCGGTCCTTCCCCGCCGGGCCCATTACCCTCGGGGGCAATGCCAGTACGGGGGGCAGCATGTATGCCGTCATCGTCCAACCCCAGAGCCCACCTCCATAACTGACTGTTCCCAAGCATCACAAAAATAATACCAAGGAATGGGACGTTACCTGGAGTCTTAGGACTGGTCCCCCTCCCACAACCATACGTCGCAGCATTTGCCCATCTCTTGGACGGCAAACGCGTCCAAATAGAGGGGAGAGGTGGACCCTATTCATTGGACAGAAATTCTTAGATGATAAGTGAAATCTTCTGCGTTATATTTCTTGCAACGAAAGGAGCAGACGATGGCACGACGATCCCGACGGAATCATTCCCCCGCCTTTAAGGCCAAAGTTGCGTTGGCGGCGGTTCGGGGGGACCGGACGCTGGCGGAGTCGGTGAAGCAGTTTGATGTCCATCCCAATCAGATCCAGGACTGGAAGAAATAGCTGCTGACCAAAGCAGAGCACGTATTTGGGGCAGGGACAGCCGATACTGCGACTCATGAGCAGGTACAGCAGAAACTCCACGCTAAGATTGGGCAGCTGACGATGGAGAAGGATTTTTTAGCCAGCGCGCTCGGGCACGGCCGATGAGCGAGCGCAAGGCCATGATCAAGGGCAACCAACGGATTCCCGTGAGCTCGTCAGTGTCAACTGTTGGCGGTGCCTCGGTCGAGTGTCTATGCTCGCGCCCGGGAAACGTCAGCCGCAGATCTTATACTGATGCGCCAGCTCGATGAACTCTATCTGAAGGCCGTTCTATGGAAGCCGGCGCCTGTGCGAAGAACTCCGGCAGCGAGGGGCGCGGGTCAATCGGAAGCGGGTACGCCGGTTGATGCGGCAGATGGGTCTCCGGGCCGTGTATCCGAAACCACGCACGAGTCAACCCGGGAGAGGACACAAGATCTACCCCTATCTCCTCAACGGCCTCACCATTGATCGGCCCAATCAGGTGTGGGCGAGTGATATCTGCTATGTCCCGATGGCCAAGGGATTTATGTATCTGCCCGTCATCATGGATTGGTATTCGCGGCGGGTGTTGGCCTGGCGGGTCTCGAGTACGTGGGATACCGAGGCCTGCGTGGAGGCCTTGCAAGAGGCCCTCCGGTGTTATGGAACTCCAGAGATTTTCAATACCGACCAGGGGGGCCCAATACACCAGCGAGGGCTTCACGGCAGTGCTCAAAGCCCATGGAGTACAGATCAGTATGGATGGGCAAGGGCGGTGGGTGGACAATGTTTTTGTGGAACGGCTCTGGCGAAGCGTAAAGTACGAGGATGTGTATCTACGAGCCTATGAGACTCCGGCCATGCTGCGGGCTGGCCTAACACGCTAGTTTCAATTCTATAACACCGAACGCCGACATCAGACATTGAACCGACAAACACCCGATGCCGTGTATTTTCCGGATCTCAAGACGAAACAGGTGGCATAATGAGAGGCAGAAATTTCACTTATCACCCTGTCCAAAATTCGGGGACCACTTCTGGGGACCACGGCGATCACCTTTTAATAACGCCGGGTTTCTTCATGGCCTATATTTTGTCTAATTGTCTAATGTTCTACGCCTGCTAACCACTCAGGTATAGCCATCTTTCGTTGACCGGTTAGAGCAAACCATGATGATTTTCCACGATACGCTCTGAAAACAACGTGAGTTGTTTGGACAATTCGTATGAAGTTTTAATATTACAATCGTTTTTCCAATTCCATTTTTGCCCTGTTCGCATCAGCCATTTTCAATGGTTGGGGAAGAAACTTCCCCTCTGCAACCATTTAAGGAAAGCTTCCGAAGGCAAGGGAATCTCAAATGCTCAGGCTATTGAATTTGCCAATCCAGAGACGTAGTAGCGGGATAGCCCGTTGAGGTTATGGTCGCCCCATTCATTAACCATACCGCTACTGTGCCACTACCCGTATTATGCCAGACGAAGTCGGCCTTTCCATCGCCATTGAGATCGCCTATCTGCCGAATCACCCAATTCAACGAGACACTACCTGGAAAGCCGGTCGAGGTGATCGTCGCCCCATTCATGAACCACACTGCCGTCGCCCCTGAGCTCACATGGCGCCAAACAATGTCGTCTGTGCCGTTCCCATTCACGTCTCCCACGCCCGCAATCTGCCAGGCTAAGGATCCACCGGATGGGAAACCCGTCGACGTAATAGTGGCCCCATTCATCAGCCACACTGCCACAGCCCCAGTGCTGTTTTTACGCCAAACGAGGTCTCCCTTCCCATCGCCATTGAGATCGCCTATCGTCTGAATCACCCAATCCAACGGGACACTACCTGGAAAGCCGGTCGAGGTGGTGGTCGTCCCATTCATGATCCACACCGCCACGGCACCACTGCTCGTATTTCGCCAGACGAGGTCCGCCTTCCCATCGCCATTGAGATCACCCACGCCCGCAATCTGCCACACTAAAGGCGCCCCGGATGGGAAACCCGTCGACGTGATGGTTGTCCCGTTCATGAACCACACCGATACGGCACCACTGCTCGTGTTTCGCCAGACGAGGTCCGTCTTCCCGTCTCCATTAAGATCGCCGCATCCGGCGATTTTCCAGGATAAAGACGCCCCTCCTGGAAACCCGGTAGTGGCAATATTAACACCGTTCATGAGCCACACGGCCGAGGCCCCGGTATTGGTATTCCGCCAAACAAGATCCGATTTGCCATCGACATTAAAATCATGCGCGGCAATGGCACCACTAGAATTTTTGACGATGCCCACGATGTCGGTGATCGTGCCCCCTGCCTGCAAATTCCGAAACGTGAGGCTACTGCCCGTGATATCCAAAATTACCGAGCCAAAGGCCACGTCAACCACGGCCATGACCGGATGGGTTCCAGGGGCATCAATGCTTTTACCTCCATGACCTGCGACCACATACACCGTTCCCTCGTGCGAAGCACCCCCGGCACTTTTTTGATACGCTCCCGTGCCAGAGGGATTCCCATTTCCCGCATCAAGAATATGGCCATCACCCTGAAGCGTATTGAATGATGGGGTGGCAAAGTTGGGATAGATGCCATAGCCATATACGCCATCAATCAAATAAGACCGCTCATAGGCATGGGAATGTCCCGAAAGGACTAAATCGACTCCGCCAGCCTCCAGAATGGGGAGAATCGTTTCCCGCATGTCGACCAGACGTCCTCCGGAGTCGGCGGCATTGTCCGAGTCGTGGCCTTTCGAATAGGGGGGATGATGCCAGAAGGCGATCACCCACTCCTGTCCCGTCGAAGCCAAGTCATTTTGTAACCAGGTCACCATCGGTGAGCCCGGAGCTCGGCTACTGTCCATGGAATCCAGCACAATAAAATGCACATTGGCGTAATCAAAGGCATAGTAGGCCTCGGTGCCGGAGGCCACCCCCCCCGCCTGGCCGCTGATCGGCAGAACATGGGCTTCGTAATAGGGCCCAATGCCCAAGGAACTAGAGCTGTTCGGCCACTCATGATTGCCCAGCGTCGGCCAGATGGGTGTCTGGCGGAGAATATCTTGATAGACCGCAAAATGCTTGCTGGTGAATTCCGCGTCCGTGCCGCTTTCATACGCAATGTCCCCCATGTGCAGAATAATATCGGGTGGATTTGCCGCAGTCTCGGTCAGCATCGCATCCCGCACATTCCGTTGTGAGTCACTGGCGGCGCCGGAATCACCCAGCACCCATGCTCGCACCGAAGTGGCCGACCCGACGGGGGGCGCCGTCACAAAAAAGTGATTGGTGGTTCCAGGCACTTGTACCCCGTCGGTCACGGTGCCGACGTTATAGAAATATTTGGTGGCAGGAGTCAGGCCCGTAATCGTGACAATGTGATCCTTGACATTGAGCCCGGACCGGGTGACCGCTGTGCTGGTCGCCGTTTGGGTCAAGGAGCTGGACCCCGTGCCGTATCTTACCTGGCTATTGTCCGCCGAAATCAGGTCGGTACGCCAGACAATCGTAATGGAGGTGGGGGTGACAAGCTGCAGGTAAGGTTGCCGCACCACAGCAGCGGCGGCTGGCACCACAGAGGCCACCAGCACGGACAGCAGACAGCCCAGACTTACCACACCAATTTTCTTCATAATTATTTAATATCCCTAAGAGGTGGGAAATAGGCCACCCTTCGGATCACCTAGAAAAAAGTAAAAAGGAGCCTTTCTAATTATTGAGGCTCCTCGGGAATCGAGAAACTCTCCTGGCAATAGAACGGGGGTTTTATTGAGATAGTGAATCCAAGACACCGATGCCATTATTGTGTGCACCTGATTTTCCCAGCCACAAAATTGGATTTTTTCATTCCTATTGGAGTCACCAGATTATGCATTTTGCATCAAAGGCATGAAAGAGAATGCCTGAGTAAAACCTAATAACGGCAGATTTCCAAATCTTAGTTCATTAACCTCGCTATGCGTTTACACCATTAATTATGGAAATAAAAATACCGCAATAAGACTACCAAAAATAATCAAGCATATCCCGTGCCAAGCGAATCTCAGAGAGGGAATTAGGTGGGGGGAAAAATGATCAATATAGCTTGAATCTTATACATTATTTAAAAATTCATAGACTCTTTAGAACCGACAAACATTTTAGACAAAACCATTTTTCTTTGAACTTTATCATAAAGCCTTTAAATTTTAATTCTGGTCCCTGGCACTCCCCAAGATTCGAACATTGGTCGATATTCCATATGGTAATAAACCCACACCTCCAACTCGTCAAACCGTTGCTAAAAGACAGACCGCAGTCAATTTGATTTACACGGTCTTTTCGAATCTTTCAGCCTTCCAGTTCACTTAAGCTTTTCCCACCAAAAGTTGGGGGTTTAAGCCATTTAATTTATTAACATTTCAAATAAAGCCTAGAGCCACATCCTACACCTATACACTATTGGGTGAATCCTGGATACCTCCAGTCCTTTTGCGCCAGGACCTTCCAAGAAATGGAACGAAGGTTTTTTTGTGGGTTTTCAGTTCTTATACTCCAATTCGTTGATGTTTCTTGAGCCATTTTGATACCGAAATCTCATAATGCTTTTTAAACACCAAGCTCCTTACCCATGTGCCCATCTGCAAGGTGGGACAGCCCTGTTTAATGGACAAAAGGCCCGAAAAATTTAACAGAACCATCTTGAAGAAGCCTCCATGACAACGAATGTAAATTCAAAGCCTTCTCTTCCCATTATTAAACATGAGGCCTGTTGTGCTTTCTCCATAATTTAGTTGGCAACAAGCAAGTGGGGCGCAATGCCGAAAGAGGTATCAATTCTATCCTCATTATCTCCGTCATACTCCCCAGCTCTCAGATACGATTATAGACTTCCTTGACCTACTAAAGAGTTTCATAAAGCTTGCTGCCCCAGCTTAATGTGACCCCCGTTTCAGGTGGGAAACGGGAATCACATTAAGCAGAACCTTCTCTTTAGTGAGGGGATTCCAGCTAATCTTGAATTTCCCAAGCCGTCGATGCGGTGCCGGGGAAGCCTGCGGAAGTCATAGTTACCCCGTTCATCAGCCACACGGCCACCGCGCCGCTCGTGGTATTGCGCCAGATGATATCCGCATTGCCATCGGCATCCGTATCGCCCACTTGTCTAATTTGCCACACTGAACTCACCACACCTAATGAACCGGTGGCGGAGGGAGCCGCTGTCCCATTCAGCAACCATACCGCAGCACTACCATTCGTGTGCCGCCAGACCAGATCGGCCTTTCCGTCACCGTTCAGGTCCCCGACTCCCTGGATGGCCCACGCTGTCGACGCAGTGCCTGGGAAGCCAGCGGAAGTCATGGTTACCCCGTTCATCAGCCACACGGCTACCGCGCCGCTCGTGGTATTGCGCCAGATGATATCCGCATTGCCATCGGCATCCGTATCACCCACCCCCGAGATCTGGTACGCTGAACTCACCACACCTAATGAGCCGGTGGCGGAGGGAGCCGCTGTCCCATTCAGCAACCATACCGCAGCACTACCATTCGTGTGCCGCCAGACCAGATCGGCCTTACCGTCACCGTTTAGGTCCCCGACCCCCTGAATTTGCCAAGCCGTCGATGCAGTGCCGGGAAAACCAGAGGAAATTAGGGTTCCCCCGTTCATCAGCCACACCGCCACCGCGCCGCTCGTGGTATTGCGCCAGATGATATCCGCATTCCCATCGGCATCCGTATCACCCACCCCCGCGACCACCCACGCCGAGCCCACACCGCCTAAAGATACAGTGGAGGAGGGAGCCGCTGCCCCATTCAGCAACCAGACTGCGGCATTACCATTCGTATGTCGCCAGACCAGGTCGGCTTTGCCATCCCCATTCAAATCCTGCCCAACCGAACTAGATGATGACTCAATCAACCGGACCGCGCTACCATATTTGCCGAGCCCTTCATTCCCCATAGTGCCATCAAAGCTAATGGTCAACACCACGATCCCATCGCTGCCGGAACGGACCTCACCCCACCGCGCAACATAGCCATTATCATTGTCCGCCGGTAGTCGGGTTGAGAGACTCGTCGGTCCCGTAAACAAGACCCCACCTGGATAGGTCACAGTATCAGGGTTATCCGTCGCGACCGAACTCGTGTTCGTAAAAGCCTCCTGCCCTGAGAGAGTGACGAGAGAGGCCCGATCCCACGCATAATTGTTTCGATGAGCAAAGAAGCTCAGATCATAGGTCTTACCGGGATTGAGCCCGCTAAAGGTCAAAACGAGCGAATTGCCATCATAAGAAATCGCACCAACCCCGCTAACCTTGCCATCAAAGATCGCAAAGGCATCTCCGGTAGTCGGGTTTGCCCCTTGAGCCGCCTGGGCAGAGCCATCAAAAGTGCCCCCCGTCACAGTCAGGGTCACGCCCGTATCAAGGCCAGTGGTGAAATCCTTCAGTAGACCAGTGCTGGGCAAGCCAGAGCCGCCGTTGGGAGAGGTAATCTTTGTGATATTTGTTTCGAGCTGGCCAGTGCCCCAGGCGAGGTCATTGTAGGCCGTAAAACCTGCCGCAGCGGCCATAGATCCCGTCCCCATAAAAAAAATAGCTGTCGTTAGTGACCCCGCTACCAACCATGATGTTCGACACGTATTCCTTTTCATAAATCCGCCTTTCTTTTCTCTACAGGAATTAGAAACAAAGCTTAAATGGAACCTGTTCATTTTAGTATATCTCCCAAAAGGATACTTCCCGGAAAATTGTTAGGACACCTCCCCCAAGAACATGCATATGCACATACTGCAGTACATTCTCCCTCTCGAACATATTGAAATTTTTGGGGGGATTAAGGTCTCAAACTACCCGATTTCATAGACCGGTTCAAGAGTTCTCCCGGTAACCACCTCCTTTGTGTCTCTACAGAAATTGAGTTGTTTTTCATGTATGGACAATTTCAGAACTAGCAGCTGTCATACATAATTCGATACTGGGTACCTGTTGAAAAAGAGATGAGCATCTTTCTTCCGGCTTAGTAGAGCAAAACATCTGCCACGTTTTGATTTACCACGATTAGTTTTGTACTATCCTTCTGTCTCAGTGCGTTTTGTGAGCTCAATGGTCTATGGAGCAGTTAGAAAAAGGGCTGATTTTCGGAAATAGTAAAAGGCTTTGACAGAATCGGATGCCCAGCGGTTTCAGAAAAGAAGAAATGAAAAATATCTTCCAGCAAATGATGTAATAGGTTTCTAAAATTGTTAGGTTTTTCGACGACACGGAAATTTTCAACAAACAGTGCTCCGAGTCGAATTATTGATTATTCGACTTTTTGTTTGGGGAATTTCATATCCTTCCCGAATTTTTTCCTTGAATGCTTTCGGATAATTCTCATTTCTATTCCTTTATTCTCCTATTCATTCCTTAAATCCATAATCCGGTGGCTCCACGAACGAAAGGCCATTCTGATTTGTTTAGCTAACCATGGGTAAAATAAAATTAGGCCTGCATTGAGAACCTTGAGCGAGGGGATTAAAAAACTCACATCCGTCTCATGCGGTTATTTTTGGACGAAATTGCCAGAATTCCATCAGTGGAAGGGGACGTGGTTGCAGATAAAGAACACTATATCAAGAATTTTGAGATACCCTTTATTGAAAGACTATATCACCAGATTCAACCAACTATTGAGGCATGGCATTTCTCCATCGGAATTTTCTAAAACAGGGTAGATCCATTTTTTGAAACCGTTCATGTAAATCGGGAAGCGCCTCAGGGGAAGAAGAGCGGTTGACGATTGTTGATCCCGTAAAACAATTGCATGGTTTAGCGCCCCTAACATTTGCCAACTTATCTCAATACATTTGCTAGCCACTTCTATGCCCGGACTGGTTGCATTTTCCCTCCGCCTGTAAGTGCGAAAGAACCACACTCGTCCCGACAAGTATCCAAAAAAGATAGGAATGGCTTCCGCCGAAGCTGTCCTCGAAAAAAATTCGGATGGAAAATCCAAGAACCATGAGAAATACTCCCATCTGTAACCACCGATATGAGGAAGTCCTAGCTTTTGTCCAGTCTTCATAGATGGAAAATCCCACTTTGGCGAGCAACCAAAGAAACAAGGCCAAACCTGGCAATCCAGCCCCCGTCACCACCATAAGATACCAGTTATGCGGTTTTTCGGGAATATCGGGAATTTCGAGATTCACAGCTTCCAAATCAACGATATTTTGCCCATGCCGCTTTTCTAAAATAGGCACGCCATAACCCACGCCAACGATTGGATGGTCCAGAATATCTGCAGCACTAAGGTTCCATACTGCTAACCGAGCCTTTATAGTCCAGGGATTGAAGGTTTCACGATGTAATCCCAATTGACCAAGGACCACTCCAACCGAAAGGAATACCACCATTCCTATCATCAGCAATCGAAATGCCTGGCGTTTATGGACAAGAAATCCTCCAACAATTAATTGCGTCAGACAGGCTAACCAGACACCACGACTATAGGAAAGCACTAGGGCCAAGAAAGAGAGAAGCATGCCACAACCTAACATCACCCTTTTCCAAGAACTGGTCACCGCCAAGAATCCCGTGATGAACAGAGGTAAAACCATCAACACATTGGTACTCAGCCAGGTAAAATCTGCGCCGTCTGCTTTTGGAAAACCCGCACGAATCGTGCGATCCAAAAGATTCCCTCCCCGGTCCCAAAAATCAAGAAGGGAATAGGAGTAACAGGCAATGGCCCCCACCAATAAGACGGGGAGAGCCTTTCTTAGAAAATATTCATTTCGTTGTTCCCGCACAATTAAACAGGTGCCATAGAACACCGCCAATTGTGCTACAATTTTTTGCCATTCCTTTAGACTGACCCAAGGATCAATTGAAAAAGGAATCGTAAAGGCAATCCATCCCACAAAACAGATAAACGGGACAAGGAGCGGAGCTTGAATCCAGAGAGGCTTTCGCTCCAATACACAAAGGAATATTGCCATACCCAGAAGAGGGAAAAAGAAGTATTCTTGAATATGAAAGAGTCGGGGAGAAAACCCCAAAAGAATAACTACACAAAGCCCCCATCCAAGAGCAGGCCAAAGATCAGAACGGGAAAAAGTCCTCGAAGAAGAGGTACTGCCAACCTGTCCCACGTCCAAGTCAATGCTCATGGATCAAATCATTTGAGACAAGGTAGATCTCGCACAGGAAACCTTTTCAAACTAACCCTCATTAGTCGTTCACGGGTGGGCAAAAACGATTGAAACTCTATTCCCTACATGCAGTCGAAAGAGTATCCCGTAATCAAGGAAATTACATGGATGCTTCCTATCAGGCCTTATCCTAACCATCCTAAAGGACAATCTCCCCTCGAATCAGATTCAAGCCTCGTCCCCTCGACTAGAAGTCTTTAAAGACCACGGGAAATCAGATCATGTATATGTATCATGCCAACGACTTTTTCCTGTCGATCAAGGACGGGAAGCACGGAGATGGGCTTTTCCCGTTTCTCCATAAATTGAAGAACTTTGACGGCTTTTTCATCTTGATATACCCAACTGGGCTTTGGATTCATGACCGCTCCAATCGTGAGAGCGAAAAGGTTTTGCCCCCCCTCCAATACCCGACGAATATCAAAGTCAGTGATCAATCCCAATAAACGATCTATCCTCATCAATGACGGACACGGCGCCGGCACGTTTACTCGTCATTTCACACAACATGAATTGAATTGTGTGAGAAAGGCGAATAACGGCATTGGCTTCACCGGTTCGCATCAGATCCCCAACGTTCAAAAGCAGTCGTTTTCCCAATTGTCCACCAGGGTGAAACATGGCATAGTCGGCTGGTTGAAAGTTTCGCAATTTCATCAAAGCCATGGCCAGCGCATCCCCTAAGACCAAAGCGGCAGTGGTGCTGCAGGTTGGTGCCAGATTGAGCGGACAAGCTTCCTCTTGTATGGGCGTCACAAGAACAAGATCGCTACCTCGCGCCAGAGTGGAATTTGCTTGCGCCGTAATGGCAATCATTCGTGCACCCATTTTTCGAATAAACGGAAGCAGTGCCAGCAATTCTTCGCTTTCGCCTGACTTTCCTACCGCAATCACTATATCTTCTTTCGCCACGATCCCAATGTCCCCATGCAACCCCTCCGAGCCATGCAAAAACACCGCAGGTGTGCCGGTGGACACCATCGTAGCCGAAATTTTATTCGCTATCAGGCCGGATTTTCCCACCCCTGTGAGAATCACTTTTCCCTGACAGGCTTGCAACATCTTTACTGCCTCCTCGAAGGGAAGACCTATGCTCTCCTCAAGGTGCGCAATGGCTTGACCTTCCAGCCTGATCACCCGACGAAGTTCTTGAAGAATATCCATAAGAATCTGATCTTTTGATCTCTAGTAAAATCGGCTATTCCGGATAAAAATGTTTCAAGGTGAAACTATCATTAAATAAACAGCTAACATTGGCTCTGTCTCAGAAAAGACGCGGGCTTCGTCCCGCACCTGAGGAGCACCTTCGCTATACTGGAGAACCCCAACAAAGAGATTTCCTATTGACGCACAGTAAAAAGAAGGAATGGAATCGGTGATAGGAGGAACTCTTGCCCCTTATTGGGAAAAGACCTTTTTCCTTGGAAGAGCGTCTATGCCTATTCAAGTGTATCAATACACAAAATCGTAATTTGGGTCAAGTTGAGCTAGGGCTCAACTTCCTGGCTTGGATCATGACACCGCACCTTCCTGTAAGGGCTATTATCTCCTTCGCCGAACCTGGTACAAAGAAGGAAACCGAGACATCTTGAAAGGCCCACACCGAGGATGAAAACTCCAAAATTATCATCTGCCACGACCCAAGAAATTACCAGAATGTATAATATGTTGGACTATGATGGGCTTGGCCCGGTTTATTGCGACGAAGGTGGAGACGCGTTTTGGGAGGATCGCCGAGGCCCTTGCAAGAAACTGGGGATCGCGATTGCGAAAGCCCTCCGCACCCGTTTGCCGGCTATGGGGCGAAGTTTATATGTGGGCGCAGGAGTCCCAGAGATTCCAGTTTTGCTCATGGAACGGCTGGAATTAAATCGAACGGTATGTCCCTATAATCTTCGACAAGCAGAAGTGGATATTCTCAACCAAGCCGGGGGGGAAAACGGAATCCATTTTTACTGCGGGTCGGCAGAGACTGCGACAGGCAAGGTTGATCATCTTTGGATTGTCAGCGTGCTGAATGACCCGGAAGAATTCCCCAATCTGTCAGTCCTTTTTTCTTACGGCCGTGCGGACCCTCTGGCATTTGACGTATCGGCCTTTTCACACGAACGGGAAACAGGAGTTCGCTTATTTGCCAATTGCATGGCCAAACTTACCCTGCCAGGGTTGCTCACGACCTCGGTGGAAGAAATGCCCTGGGTTGAACACTGGTGCCACTTACATGGCATTCCCTATCAAGTTGAGGATCGGACCTATCCAACAGCCCTGGTAGGCGATCCGGTATGTTTTATACACATTGGATGAGAACAACTTCTCTTTTGTTTTCACTCCTAGGGGGTTAAGGGAAAGAACCAGGGTTGTTATGAAACCGATTCTCCTTGGATTGATTGGCGTAGGACGACACGGCTACCGTTATCTTCACCATTTGCTCTCCGTCGAGACGGGAGGAAAATTGATTGCCATCAGCCGAAGAAACATGGAAGAAGGCATTCGACTTGCCACTGAATACTCCCTCCGCTTTTACCCGAACTATCAGGATCTTTTAGCCGATTCGGCTATTCAGGCCGTTTTGATCGTGACCCCTCCCTCACTCAATCTTCCCATTGCCTTAGAAGCCATTCAACATGGCAAAGCGGTTCTTCTGGAAAAACCCCTCGCCCTAAACCAGATCCAAGGCCGCCAAATCGTTGAAGCCGCCACCAAGGCTAGAATCCCTGTTATGACCGCCCAGACTCTGCGGTATGAGCCAGCAATCCGGCAATTGCAAGCCATCGCCTCATCCTTAGGCCAATGGCACTATCTTGTTTGCACCATGCGATTCGAATGCCGCCAAGGGTTGCCTGAAAAAAACACATCATGGAGCAATTATGGGGCCCTCATGGAATTTGGGATTCACTTGCTGGATCTGGTCCGTGTCCTCACTCAGGATGAGATCCATTCGGTCTCGGCTGACATGAGTCGACCAACGGCCCAGGACCCCGAAAATCGGGCTTTCATCAAACTGGTTACGCAAAGAGGACTTCCCTGTTATCTCGATATTTCACGCGTCAGCCAGGGACGAGTCACCCGCGCAGAAATTATGGCGTCAAAAGGACAAGTCCTAGCCGATTGGACGACCAACATGGTTCGGAAAATTTCCGGAAGAAATGAGATATTAGACTACCCCTGCCCTTCCAGTGCAACATTGATTGAAGTGCTTCGAGACTTTTGTCAGGCGATTCGAACCGGAGGCCCAATGCCCGTTACCGCAGAAGATGGGTTACGAGCAGTCGAAATTGCCGATGCCTGTTACCAATCGGCACAGACCGGGAAACCCGTTTTCCTCAATTAATTCCTGTATCTTCATGACCGGCCTCCTGGCATTTGTGCTCTCCACAGCTCATAGGCATCATGGATGGATGATCCTTTCATACGATAGGCTACTTCGGCTTCGCCGAAGATTTTTTCAATCAATTCCCAATCCTGTCGGGAAATATTATAGCGTTGAAAGAGTTCAATAAGAACTGGCTTCTCCCACATTGGTATGTTGTGGTTATAGCTCACGAGGGCCTCTAACAATTTGGATGTCAAACCGCTCTGATGAATTGACTGTAAAAGCTCTGCACTTTCCTTTTCAAAACGCTGTTCAACCGCCGCTGAGAAATAATCGCTCAACTCTGAGGATTGAGATTTCACTAAGGCCGACTGCATTTGAATAAGGCCATGAATCAGTTGATTGGCCTGGGAGGTCCCCTCCGGTGGAAGAACATTAGCACCTTCAAACGTGGCTAAGAGGGCCATGACGGAACCAACCAAGGCCGATCCAGTTCTCTTTGAAGAAAAATCTGGCAAAGGTTGGGGAGACGAGACAACCTCGCGGTCAGCAAAAAATAAATGACCGGGCAGCCACGGTTTATACGTATAGGCTAAGCGAACGTTTATCTTCTCCTTCTGAATTGGCTTCAAATTTCCAATTTCTGAAAAGGCCTCATTCTCCAAACCTCCCTCACTTCTACTTGGGCCAACCTCCCACAGGAACATGACAGTCGCCCCTATCCATACAGTCAAGAAGATCCACGAGGATTTACGGCTGTCACCCTGGTAGATCATCAGATTCATGCCCTTCACTGTTTCTTTTGAAACCATTTCCTTGCTGTCTTCACGTTTTCAGCAACACCGATGTATGGTCAAAGGACCGTTATTGTGAGTCCAATAGGCAACCGGCAGATTCTTCCTGTGTTTTGGGGAATTTTTTTGCTTCAGGAAAAATACATTTCCCTTCCTAAGCTGATAATTTCGATAAAATTCCATTGTCTTATTACCCCTTTTCACTAAATGACAGCCGGTACCATTTTTGCTACTTCATTAAGAAAGAACAACCGATGACTTCATTTTCGCTCTGAATATCTTAATCATGAAAAACCCCATATGCACCTCTCAACTGCCTTCTCTCGAACGCCCAATGAACTCGAACCTTCCCCGATCACTTCGTTATTACCAAAAGGGCATCTTACACCCCGAAGCCTGGTTTTCAATTGTGGAAAACGATTACACCAAATTCCTGGGTGCCGTAAATTGGAATTCGCTATTTCCGGAACAGAAGGCAGGCTATCAAGTACTAGACATTGGATGTGGACCCGGCCGATTTCCGAAAATGTTGCAGGCATGGCTTCCGTCAACAATACGCCTTCATTATGATTATTTGGACCCTTCCCATTATTGCCTCTCTACCTGCAGCCAGTCTCTGCGCCTGCCATTTCTCCCCAGACATGCCTGGCAAACCACCTGGGATAATGCTGAACAGTTCCTGACTCCAGGTTCTTACGATGTGGCATGGGCGATCCAATCCTTCTCCTGCCTGGATTATGCCTTTCTCCATACTTCCTTATCCCGACTTATCAATGCTCTGCACCCATCTCGGGGAACCGCATGTATTGTCCTTGCTAAGCAAGAGGCTTTTTTCTCACAACTGCATCACACCTTCTTTCAAGAATGTTCCCCCCACGCTCCAGTGCCCTATCTTTCTGCAGAGTCGGTAGTTGCTGTTTTAGAAAAATTGGGAGCTTTTATCACTATTCGAGAAATAGCCTGCACCCATGCCATTTCAATCCGGCATGATCGACTATTGGAACAATACCTCCAACAAGTCGTCATGGACTCAACCCCCCTGCCCAACTGGATGAAGCAGCCCAGATTACAGCAGCTTGTAGAGTCCTGCCGTCATGGAGACACCTATCATTTTACCAATCCATATTGGCTCATATTGTGTATACCCTCATCCGCAGGAGCCGGAGGGAGGCTTCGGCTCCAGCAATACCTCGCATCGGTAACATCTTGTAAGCTCGCCTCCTAGGCATCTCACGAGCAAACCGCCATCCTTGCCATGTCAGTGGACAAGACTGTGTGGCGTTTTCCCCCCTGCGCATACATTTCTCTTTTCCTGCTGATTTTTAGGAAAATCATCCTCCCCAGGGCTGCAGGTGCAATCTTTTGTCCCCACCAACATTGACCATTTTCCTAGCATTATGAGACATTCAGAAAACGAATCATCGACTTCACCTCTATTCCATTCATCAACGGTTATGATCGAAGGAGCACTGTTTCATGTCAAAAACCTTGAAGAAAAATAGCCTCCCCCTGACTGAGGGACCGGACCGTGCCCCCGCTCGTGCGATGCTCAGGGCGGTCGGTTTGACCGACGACGACTTTACCAGGCCCCTCATCGCGATCGCCAATACCTGGTCGGAAATCACCCCTTGTAATTATCATCTCCGCGATCTCGCGGCGAGTGTGAAGCAAGGGATTCGTGAGGCGGGAGGGACCCCCATCGAATTCAACACAATCGTGGTCTCAGACGGTATCAGCATGGGGACGGAGGGGATGAAAGCCTCTTTGATTAGCCGAGAAGTGGTGGCGGATTCCATCGAATTGGTGGTTCGCGGACATCTGTTTGACGGAGTCATTGCCTTGTCGGGTTGCGACAAAACCATTCCAGGGTGCGTGATGGCGCTGGCCCGTTTGAATCTTCCATCAATCATGCTCTATGGAGGCTCCATCATGCCTGGAGAATTCCATGGAAAACCGGTATCGATCCAGGACGTCTTTGAGGCCGTCGGATCACACGCCAAAGGGAAAATGACTACGGAGGAGCTGATTGAATTAGAGCGACGAGCCTGCCCAGGAGCGGGCGCCTGCGGTGGTCAATTTACGGCCAATACCATGTCAATTGCGTTTGAGTTTTTAGGAATTTCCCCAATGGGATTCAATGGCGTGCCAGCCCTCGACCCCAGAAAGCACCAAGTGGCCAAGGAATGCGGAAAAATCCTGATCAATCTCCTGAAGAACGATCTTCGCCCACGGGATATTATTACTCGCCCAGCATTGGAAAACGCCATCGCGGCAATCGCCACTACCGGTGGATCGACCAATGGCGTCCTCCATCTTTTAGCTCTTGCCCATGAAATGTCGCTCCCATTAGATATTGACGATTTTGATACCATTAACCGCCAAGTCCCGCTCCTGGCTGATCTGAAACCAGGAGGTCATTTCATGGCAGCCGACCTCTATCAAGCAGGAGGCACACCGTTGGTGGCAAAATGGCTTTTGGAATCTGGCCATCTCCATGGAGACCAAATCACCGTCACCGGACGAACGTTAGCTGAAGAAGCTGCCACAGCCAAGGAAACTTCAGGTCAAACAGTTCTTTTTCCCCCTTCCCATCCAATTAAACCAACGGGAGGACTGGTGATTCTGAAAGGCAACCTTGCCCCAGAAGGCTGTGTTGTCAAAGTGGCTGGTCATGCCAAATTGGCACACCATGGCCCGGCCAAAGTCTTCGACTGCGAAGAAGATGCGTTTCAGGCGGTCCAACAAGGAAAAATCGTGGACGGAGATGTTGTCGTTATCCGCTATGAAGGGCCACAAGGCGGACCAGGGATGCGAGAGATGTTAGGCGTGACGAGTGCTATTGTGGGAGCAGGATTAGGCGAATCAGTCGCCCTTTTGACGGACGGACGGTTTTCAGGAGCCACGTATGGCTTCATGGCTGGACACGTCGCCCCTGAAGCCGCAAAAGGGGGACCGATTGCGGCGGTTCAAAACGGAGACCTGATTCATATTGACATTACTGCGAGACGTTTGGATGTTGAACTTTCAGAGCAAGAGATTCAAGGCCGTTTGGCAAAATGGACTCCACCAGCACCACGATATACAACCGGTGTCCTGGCCAAATATGCCAGGATGGTTTCCTCGGCATCCCTCGGAGCCGTAACTTCTTAACGGATCACCCTCCAGGGAGCAGAAATTATTTTTTAAGAGGAACGTTCAACTTCTTTTGGGCAATTTGGACCGATTGAAAAGCCTTGTCCTTTTGCCCAAGTGCCGCTTCTTGTTCAACCTTTTTAAGGAAATCCTCTGGTCCGTGCACAGGGGCATACGTGAGAGTCACCACTACATCCATTGATGGCGCATCCTGTGGTGTGGGAAATGTAAAAACCTCTACCCGCATCTCCTCAGGTTTAAGAAGGGTGTCGCGTAATACCTTTTTTGCCTCAAAATCAAAGACCGTCTCTTTTTCCTCCGCATTCCCAAACGTCCGCTCATAAAAACGTTGTTCGTTGTATACCTTTTTGAGATTTTTCCCAAAAATAGAAAGATCAACCACGACCCGAGACCACCCGGGATGCGGCAATGGCAAATTATGGGGGACCAGGCTCTGAATACTGACCTGCACTTGAGAAGTCTCGGGAGTGGTCTCAGTGGTAAAGTCCAAGGTAACAGCTTCCGCGCGGACTTTTCCGAATCTCCCAGGGAAACTGTGATTGGCGACCTTCCTGACCTTCTCCCCATTAGCAGATTCATCAACTGCCTCTGGCATATGACAGGATTGACATGGCTTCCCATTGGTTTCAGCTTTGGTCTTTTCCCAAGATCCAAGCCAGCCAGGGAGGTCCTTGGCAGAGCCTGAGATCTTCGGGAGTGAATCATGACAGGTCACACAGAATTTTGACTCTCGATAGAGATCCAGCTTCTGTGATTGATGTGCCAGGTTCTCAGCGGCTTTATCATATCCTCCAAAAATCGTCGTCCCCAATTGAAATGTTGGCGTTGGTGGATGGGAATTCATATCCACATCCTGAATAAGGTGGCATTGGGGGCATCCGACTCCATCCATCTGTGGATCCTTTGATTGCACTTCCTTAATGAAACGAGGCAAGTGGTCGGCATATTCAAGAATGTGCGGAGCATGACAACGAAAGCACATTGCATGATCTTTTTTATCGGTTGAAGCCAGAAATTGGTCCAAGGTTACTCGGAAGGGGGCAGTCACAATAGAACGCGATTGAGCCGAAGCTTCCCATTCTTCGAAGACCCTAAGATGGCAGCGTTTACATTTTTCGGAATTGGGAAATGATTTTTCTAATGGTTTTTTGGTTGAAGACGACTCACCTGCAACCGAGCCAGGAAGAGGCGCCGTCAGCAGAAAACATCCCAAAACCAGCAAAAATACCCCACCTCTCATACCTATTCTCCTTGAGGCACTCTTTTTGTAGCTTTTCCTCATCAGACAATCCTTTTATGTTATTCAACAAAAAATCTGGACGTTCCTGCTGCCTATAAACTCATGGTGCGAAACGTGAGGAGACGCGGGGAAGAATAATCATGAATAATGCGTTCTGCAGCTTCCCGTTCTTTATCGGTAGCCAGGCTTTCAAGGAACTTCGCGGCAAGGGCCTTCGAGGGCTCAGGAATGAGAGAATAACTGACTGAGGCTTCAATGAGGGAAGCCTCTGAATCTTGGGGATATTTCAACGTAAATGGGATATGTCTGGTTGTGCCTCCATTGACAAATGGTCGAGGGATCGGACCACGAAGCAGTTCTTCAAATGTTCGGCCAAACCGTTCCTGATATTGATCGATAACGTGCCCATCTGAATTTTTGAGAGTTATCGTGACATAAAATTGTTTTAACACTGGATCGCCACCCGGAAAAGTATGAGGTAAGGCACCATTTCGCACCAGGACTTCACCCTCAACTTTCCCCTTAACCTTTTTAACCTCAATATCCACCCTCGAAAACCATTCGGCCTGTAAATTTCTATTACTCAGCATAATCCCCGGAATCACAATACCTTGGAACCAATGCCGCCCGATTGGCCGAGTGAGAGCTCCACGTTGAGAGGTTGAACTCCCCGTAGAGCGCTCCATATGACAATCCTGACAAATGGTGCCTTTCAAAATTTCCCCTGGGATATCAGGCCGAGTAACATCCCTTACCTTATCAAAATGGCAGGATGCGCAATAATGGGCCCCTCGATAAATATCCATCTGCCCAGATGGATGGACAAGATTTTCCTCTGGTTCTGCGTAGGGTCCGTAAAGAGTCTCCCCAGATGTAATTTTAAAAGTGGGGTGCCCATAGGCATTTTCTTGAATGCCAGTAATGAGGTGGCAGGCACTACAACCGATGCCTTCTATTTTGACCCGTTTTCCCCCCTTCATCACTTGATCAATAATCCGATCAGTGTGCTGAGGGAACACAGTCACCGCTGGAGCATGACAGGAAAGACAGCGAGTACGTTGCTCCTGATCCGGATCCGTGTGAAGCCACAGGCCTAAAACGGTTTTGAACACCGGAGAGGTGAAAGCCGTCCCATGAAGAAGAGCTCCATCCACACGGCCAAATGTCTTTAAATCCATGGTCTGCTCGCGCATCCCCTTCCACTCTTCATAATGCCGGTCATGGCATTGTTTGCATTGTTCAGAAGGGATAAAAACTTGCTCAATTTCCTTAATCCAGGATTCTTCTGCTTCACCAACAACCGTGCTTGGCTGTTGACCAAACCCGACGCCGGATAAGCAAAAAATCCCTAACATGATCGATAAAATCCATCGGTTGTGCATGGGTATTATTTCCAATAACCGAAAATTTTTGCTAAACAGATTCTTCATGCAAGTAATTTAATCCTGAAGAATTCGTACAAAATGGAAATTAAGCCCGCCGGTAACCCCTTGATTATCAGGATCCGCAGGTTCATAGGTGGCGACAGTAAAATTCTTTGTGGGGAGGGTCTGCTCCAAGGCTGTTCCCAAATCTACAAGGGTTTGAATTTCATATTTATCCACTTCCTTAATGATCGCTTTCACCTTTATGCCTGACAATTCAGCCGGAGACCCTCCTATGACGGCATACACGACAACCCCTTCCGCTTTGGTCAATCCAAGAATTTCCTTGACCTCCTCATCTACTTCCCCCACATCGATGCCAAATTTTTCGGCTAAAATCAGGGCTTTTTCATTGGTCATATTCTCACTCGGCGGTTGACCAAACGCTTCTCCTTGAGGAACCATCAATCCAAACCACAGGCACCAACCTATTAAGAACCATTGCATTCCACCTGTAGATTTCATCCTCTGCATTATTGGGATCCTCATGATGGGCTATGCGTGGGTTCAATCCCTCCTGCCCCATTTTGAGATGAGGCCTGAACAGGATCAATAAGTAATTGCATCCAGGAGGCAACAGATTTTTGCCCATTCCGCTCCTTATTTTCTCCATTCCAAACGGCAAAGGCTATGGCTTGCATTCGCCCTGGAACCAGCATCGCTTCATTATCCAAATCGTCTCCCATAGACGTCAGAGGCCGTTTCATGACCACCCGCCATAGGCCATTTTTCCACTCCGCTTGTCCTTGAATTCGTCCCTGCTGTTCTTTGCTTGTTAGGGTACTAAAACCTCCTCCCACGAGATCCTCGACCGATGAGGGCCGACGCGGGATCACTTCGAACCGGCGAGGACCTGATTCCCCACGCTTAGATTCTTTGGCTCGCTCGGCACGCCGATCCACGTCGCTTTGCCAATCCGCTTTCCAATGCCAAATATTCACATAATGATCAAGTTGGCCCATGCAAAAAAAGGCCGGTGCATCTCCCAGAGGCAGGGCCACGGCAACCCCATCCCTGAAAACCCCAGGCGTCAACGATTCATTAATTGTTGCATCCTGCCATTCCAGCAAAAACGCGATGTCTTTTCCGTTATGAATTGATCGGATAGAGAGGGCTCTCGCACTGGGCTCCGGCCATACCGGTCTGGTAATGATTTGGCCACTGAGGGGAACAGGGAGGGGAGCCACGGTCTCCCACGCTGAATCGGAAGGATGAGAGGGCACTTCCCCTTTTGCAAAATGCGCCAGGACAACCATGCCCTGAGAACTGACAAGGGGGACTTGATACCAAGTCAATCCGAATAAAACCACCAATGCAAAAACCACAAACAAAATAATCCGTTTTTTGGCGTGAATAGTGCTCAATCCTCGGTTTCCTTGGAATTTTTAAAGATTCAATGCCGATGATATTTCAAGAATGAGAAAAAATCAGTCCATTATCACATAGATACTCGCGAAGAGATTCATGATCATTGTCTATTTGAATGAGTGATTTTCGAATTACAGCCCTATCCCTTCTTGAAGGCAGAGTGGCGCGGAAAACAAACCCGAACGACCCTTTCATGATTTTTGCCCAAAAATGAGCAACGAGAAATGACGGAGTCCCACAAACAGATTATGAGGAGAGAAGCGAAACAAATGAGATAGGTTAGAACTAATAAATGTGACAGCAATTATTTATCTCACTGGGGGCAGGAGTGGCTGCTCTGGAGAACCAATCTCTATTAAAAAATCAGATTAGCCTCATGATCATCGTAGTTTGACCCGCCTGATTTTATTTTCATTCCGTTCACAAATATACAAGTATCCCTGGGAGTCCAAGGTCAGGCCAGCTGGAGTGTTCACAATTGCCTCAACGGCAATAAGGCCATCACCATGCTTCAACATCCCAGCGTCTTCTTTTGCCACAAAGCGCGCAGCACCGCACCCGCCCATATTTTTGTCATCGTAGCCACTATCGCCATTCCCCGCGATGGTAGTAATGATACCGGTCTGGCAATCAACTTTACGCACCCGGTGATTCATGGAATCGGAAATGTACACATTTCCATCTGAGTCCACCACAGCGCCCTCAGGGACATTAAGCATGGATTTCACCGCTAACTTTCCATCGCCGTCAAACCCATACCGGCAGATGCCAGCCACGGTGGACATCGTGCCAGTTTTCCGATCTAGCTTTCGGATGCGGTTTGTTCCCTTATCAGTGAGATATAGATCGCCATGTTTGTCCACATCGATATCGACCACGTCATACAACTTGCACTCCAAAGCCGGCTTTCCATCATCAAGATATAACGATAAATCCAGCCCATCTGAACAACGCGGACGCAGTAACCCTTCATCATTGCTAAAATCTATCCCAATCGCATCACCAGAAAGGACAATTAGATTTTGTGCGGTCAGAGGACTCACGCGCTCATCATCTTCTGCCGTCCAACACCCGGCAATGGTCGTAAGCATTCCTGTCTGAGGATTATAATGCCGAATGCGATGGGCTTGAGTGTCTGCAATGTAAAGATGATCCTGATCGTCGATTGCTATGGCTGCCGGATAGGTTAAATTGCACTCCAAGGCTGGCCCATCACCATTATATCCCCACTGCCCCGTCCCGACGATGGTCGTAATGATTCCTGTATCCGCGTCAATTTTTCGAATTCGATTGCTGCCTGAATCACAGACATAGATATGATTGTGCGAATCACACAAAACATCTAATGGAAGGTAAAGCCCAGCTTCCCCACAAGGTCCGTAATCGCCGCTATAACATGTCTCACCGGTCCCCGCAAAGTTATGCAGAAGGCCTGTTTCCATATCCACTCGCCTGATTCGGTCGGAACCGGATTCGGCAATGTAGAAAAACCGACCATCCCGATCAACCGTAATATGGTTTGGCAGTGGAATTCCAGATTTCACTGCTCGCTTGCCATCACCCGTACTGCGAGATTTTCCATTTCCGGCAAAGGTTTCAATTACCCCGATTTCTAACGCGGTCTCGGTACTCATAGACAATTCACCCTTCAACGTTCATTTCAAAAAATCCGGTCCAATCACCACCACGGAGAAGATTATGGCCCCTTGCCGTTATGGCAGAATTAGGCCTTAGAGGACGCAGGAACCTGTTCCTGTTGAGCCGGCTGGACTGCTGCCGGTGGCACTGGGGAACCCGTTTCTAACGGGGCGGTATGCATAGGCTGAGAAATTTGCGGTTGAGCATTACCCTGGTTGGCCGATGCCGTATTTTCCGCCTGTGCCTGGGGGTCTAGGTCATACGCTTCTGCCTCTTGAACAGATTTCTTGAACCCTTTAATCGCTTTTCCGACCCCTTCGCCCAATTGCGGCAATTTTCCCGCCCCAAAAATGATCAGCACAATCATGAGGATGAGAATTAATTCTGTAAATCCTAAGCTTCCAAACATGGTACCTCTCCTTGTTGGGGTATCACTTTTTTACCGTTTCACGCGAACGCTTGTTAAATCGATCCTTGAGACGATTTCTGGTCTCTTCCGCCTGCTCAAACATCTTACACTTTTCATAGGTGTTAATCAGATTATAATAGGCCAATGGTTCATCCTGATTATTTTCAACGGCATCTTCCATGATCTTCACTGCCATATCAGGTTTCTTCAGATTTAGGGCAATTTCCATGAGCTTAAAACTCGACTCCAAGATGACTTGGATCAAACTGCAGGACTTTCATATAAGCCTGCATAGCCATGTCTAACGTATTAAAGTCGGAGACATTGGGATCATCCAATTTCTCATAGACTCCAGCCAAATTATACCAAGCAATCGGATCTTCAGGTGAAATTTCGATCAGACGTTCGAAATACTCTTTGGCCTCCAGAAATGCATTTTTGTCATTATAGAGTCGGCCGACATTAAAGAGTGCCAGAACATCATAAGGGTTTAGTTCCAGCGCTCGTTTAAATTGAGCCGTGGCCTCATCCAACATCCCTTTCGTTCCATAGATCGTTCCAAGATTCGAGTAGTACATGGCCAGAGACCGATCCATTTCTATCCGAATGCCCTCTGCCATCTCAATGGATTTCTTTACTTCCGCCAGGGCTTCATCCATCCGCCCTTTATTGAAATAAAGTTCACCCAATCGACACCGCGCTTGAAAGTCGTCCGGCTCCTCGCTCAGTAACTTTTCAATCTCAGCAATTTCCTCATCAACCGTTAAGGGGCGTTCTTCTGTGGTCGTCTCCCCCGACTGCGGATCCATTGTTTGGCTTCCAGCACTTTGTTCTTCCATTTCATGTGTCCTAACTACTGTGTTTGCCCGTAAACGGGACGAATTGGTTGATAGACTACCCCCTCTTGGGTTTTCTTACGAAGTTTCCCTAAAGTTCCTCTTTTATCAATATTTAACAACATTAACCCAAGCACTACCATCAAGGTCAAATGTGACAATTGGAGCGCATAGCCTGCCATAAACATGAGACCTAGCCCATATCCTGCTAATCGACCGATCAACACCAACTTAATCACGGTATACGCCCAGCAGGTAAAGCCCAACACATAAAATGCAAAAGGGAGATAAAAGGTATAGCCCATTCCCATTTGAAAAATCCAGCCTATCCCCTCTCCAGCCTTCCTGACTTCTTTCGCCACTTCAGGATTCCAAAGAGAAAGGAAAAAATCCATGAACAGTAAGGCGACAAAAGCACTGCCCCCGCTAATAACCAAGGTTAATCCCCACCGGCGTTGTTGCTTGTTTTTGGTAATAATTGAAGTGGTCCCATAGGCCCAAAACACCAGGATGCTTGAAAGAACCATTAGTGCTTCCCCAAGCCTATTCCCTTCATGCACCAGCGGAGGGGCATCAAAAATATTGAGCCATCCATAAGTCGTTGACATCGTCTGATAATACAGCCATCCGCTAATACCCAGAAAAAAACTACCCACCATAAGCCGTTGACTCAACACCCGGTGAGTAGCCCAATATTCCAAAACCAGAAAAACGATCAACCCAAACGCCAAAATATTATAAACAATGGTCCCGACCATGACCGGAGGAAAGAATAAATAACCCACCGTACAAGCTACCAATAAGGCCGCCAATGGAATAACAACCTTATCCCACTCTCCTACCCATAGCTTTGTCCGTAATTTTTGAACCAGCAAAATACCCAAAATCAGAAAAACCAGAATGGCCGTCATATTCAACAGGACAAACCCTAATGAAGAGAGTGTGCGAAATCCGATCCTGACCGCTTCATATTTTTCGGCTAATTTGCCAAGGTGCATACCCAACCGTGAAACCAGCCGATACAGCACCAATTCAAAAAAGGCCGCAAACAGCAAACTCTTGAGACCCCATTCAAAAAGAAGCCCCGGGCCGTCGATTCTTTCCTGGTTCTTTTCAGTAGTAGAAATCATTTTTTTAGAACTTCAGATATTGAAGCGCATGCGTAATAAGATGACTAGATTTTCATCCAGGATATCTTCCTATTTACACCCTAGAGGGCTCCACCTCAAGCTCTTTGTTATGCCGGGTGATATATAACAACCCATCCGCCATGGAGTAATTAAAGGGTAATTCACACACAACTTCGCTAATCTTTTCATACACATATTGGTATACTTTTTCAGCCTGCTCTGGAGTCATTCCCGATTTTACTTCATAAAAGAACCCTAAGCTCAAATCTTCCGAGGCTGGTCGCATAATTCGTTGAATCCCATATCCCCCTGGATCGCTCATAATAGGGGCTTCCTTTTCTAAATCAAACAGACACGGTTGACAGGAAAACCCATAGGAGGAATGCAGCTTCGTATTATTGACAATAAAATTCAATGTTTCCAATGATTCTTCTTCTGTTTCGGTCGGAAACCCCACGATCACATAGCAATGCACCGCAATTCCAAGATCAACACAATCGGAACAGATCCGATCAACATTTTCTTGGGTAATCCCCTTCACCATAAAATCCATCAACCGGGCATTATAGGTTTCCAAGCCAAAGACAATTTTCTGACATCCTGCCTCCCGCATGGAGGTAAGTAACTCACGAGATAAATTCTTTTCAAATCGCAACTCAGCCGTCCACTGTAAACCCAACCCTCGATGAATGAGTTCCTTACACAATCGCTTGGTTGGCGAAAGGGCCAGGCATTCATCCGTAAAGAAAAAATACGGTGTTTCATATTTATGAGACAACGCTTCCAATTCATCAACAACTTTCATCGGATCCTTTTGCCGAAAATTCTGATGATCCAAAGTCAGGGCACAAAAAGCACAATCCTTGTAATAACAACCTCTAGAAAATTGGACTGGCAACACCGTATGGGGGGCTAAATAGTCACTCAAGGGAAACCCGTCATAATTTGGGGCTGGGTGGTCCGCAAGGTTTTCAGAGTAGAAGGGTTGATTCACAATTATTTTTCCATCTTGCCGCCAGATAAGATTCGGCACTTTCGTAAAATCCTTTTTCCCGTCTAGCTGATTAATCAATTCCAAAAGGGCGGTCTCACCTTCAAACACAATGAAATCATCAGTCAATTGAAATAACCGATCACACCGTCTGAGATTGTCTACCAGCCTTGTAAAAATACTACCCCCGACAGTCACATGAACCTCAGGATGAATTTCCTTAATTAATTTACACAGAGTTAAACCAGGGATAATCTGTGAGGTTGCGGTAATAGAGACTCCAACAAAGTTTGGAATATCTTGTCCAAAAGCAGGAAGGAAGAATTTTCGATAAAGCTCAAGATACGGATTTTGGTTTTCATCGTGTATAGCTTGAAGAATTTCTCGTGAAGAATAGATTGAATATGCAAATTGATTGTCTACCACCGTCATCCTGGTCGGGAAATATAAAGAGGATACAACCTCCAACCACCGATCAATTAAAAAGAGACATTCTCGGTAACGCTCAATGTCGTAAAACTCTTCCCCACGCAAAGAGGCTTTAACGGGTTCGATTTCATCTATGAGATAAGGAAATCGGTCAAGTGATTCAACAACACGAGCGTAATGCTCCTTACTCCCATAACCGGTATCTCCAGAAACCGATACTTCCAGTTTTTTCACCAAATCAACTAACCGTGGATAAATATCTAACCCAAAGCCTTTAGTTAACACCCTATCAAGCAACTCAATATTTAAATCACGTTGCTGATGAACTGGAACACCGGATTTTTCAAGAAAGGCTGAAAGACAGGGAACACTCAAATAGGGCTGAGAGGGATGCCAACTAGGAGGGAATAAAAGTGAAATTTTCACAATGCGGCTCCCAGGTAATGGGGATAATAAGAAACGCAAAATTTGTCTATTTTAAATTTATACACGTCCCATTCTCTTCAATGCAACAATTAGCCTTTTCTTGCCTTGTCGCATAAACATTTATCCGGAAAAATGTGCTTATAAAAAAAACCTCCGGCAACTTCCCCCATTACTGGAGTCCATTACCGGAGGTTTTCAGGCTTAGCTAACGTCCTATATGAAAAAGGACCTGATTCAGAAAAGGAATGAACTTAGTTTGGCATTTGAGCCGTAAACCAAGTCGAAATCCCTTTCATCCCATTGCGTTCTACGTTGGAACCGTCCCAGACCGCAAAAGCTACTGGGAAGCTCGCTCCTGCCGCGAACTGAACATCATTGGGGTCTTGGGTCTTGAGACTCCGCTTCATTACCACTCTCCAGGTAGGACCGCTGCAGCATCCACCCTTCAGTGACCCATACGGCTCCCATAATCCATTTCCTACCACGTCTTGGGACGCTTGGGTAGTCAACGTACTAAATCCGTTAGCATTCAAATCTTCGACTGATCCCAGCCGCAGGTTAGGGTCGGACATGATGTTACCAGACCAAATACCAGGGTTAAATGGCCCTAAGCTCCGACCAATTCGGTCAGGATAGGTCACACCACCAGCTGGCTCTTCATAGTAGTAATCCCATGCTATGGAGGGATATTGATTGTCCACATCCCACATACCGGCCACGCCAGCTCCAAGATCTTTTTGCCATTCCGCATTCCAACGCCATATGTTGACCGTCCCACCAGACTGTCCCATACATTGGAATGGAGGCGCGCCTGCAGATTGCACAGGGAATTGCACCGCCACTTGATCTCTGAAATCCTGAGGACCAATGGTGGTGTTATTTAATGTTTGATCACCCCAGTTGGCCCAAACGCCGATTTCCTCGCCATTTGTTGCCATTTTGATCATCACAGTTTTCACTGAAATGTTCGGGTGCATTGGGGTCGTTATCGTCTGCCCACTTAATGGAGCAACGATACCGGGCACGGATTCCCATACAGGATTCGCCGCATCCATAGGGATTGGGCCAGTAATTTTGCCAACCGGAATCGTCACCGGCTGCGAGACGGCCAGCGGAATCTGCCCCATGGTCAAACCTACACATACCACCAGGACAGACAGAAGAACGCCAAACACCAGTCGTTTGTTACGCGTCTGCACCAATCTCATAATGACGCATCCTCCTTTGATAAAAGATTAAAACCGAAAAGACTGCTAACTACCTGTCTCCTCAAACCTGTCGCCACTAAAACAAATTTTCAAAAATGACTTAACCCAATGCTTCACTAAGCATTTCCTGATTGGCCAGATGTTCCACTTTCCTTATCCAAAAATGCATCAGCCCCAACTTCACTCATCAGGAGGCTTAGTTCATTTCCTTGATCCTGAGCACCACATTCAAAGCTTTGACCTTCAGGGTTATTGTATGACGCAGGGCGATAATCCGTTTCTGAATAAGGTTGAGGCGTTACCCCTAAAAATGCAATATCGAAAGCAATCCAATGAGAGGTAAAATCAGCCAAAATCTTATAAAAACCGTAATCGGCTTTTCTATTTAACATTCCTGAAAACAAAGGAACCCATCGACCAATATGCTCTTTAACGAATTTTTTCTCCGCTTCAATGACGGTTTTTAGTTTTTCTGCTCCATCATGAAGAATCGCATATGATTCTTTGTACGCCAGATAATGCATAAATTCCAACTCTACACTCAAATGATCCAGGCGTTCATGAATATCCGGAGAAAGCTGAAGGCCAAAGGCACTATAAAAACCGGCAATGTCTCCCATCACGTAGGACTGACCGAAAACATGATCATTTCCAAATAAGGTCTCGTATGGCGGACAATCCAACGCGATGACATTGCTAAACACTCGACGATGCTCATCACGTAAGTCTTGGAGACTCCAGTTTTCGCCTTCCGATGAAATCCAAGCTTCAATCGCATCAAAATTACCCACCAAAGCATCAAGACGCTCTTGCGCTTCATCGCCCCCTATATTTTGCAGTTCTTTTTTCAACCCTTCTAATGCCGATTTTCCATCCTCAACAAATTCCCCACTCTGAAGGTAATCCAGGAACTCCTCGTCTTCCGGGTAAAGATACCCCCAGGACACCAACAGATAAAGTTTGCTTCGACAAAGTGCCCGATCAACAGCTGGCGCATCTTTTGGAGAAATCTTGACGGCCTTTTCATTTCCAGAAACTGGCATTCCGTTTTTCCCTGCTTTTTTCCCCTCTTTAACGCCTGATGTCATATTTCACCTAACTTTTAAAATTTTTTCATTTCTCAAGCATTTGCTTCAATTAGGATCATTGTCAGGGCCATTAAGGATTCATGAAAAAGGGATCAGATAATAGGACAACAGCCCTATGAAGTCAAGACTTCAATATCCCTGATAGCCCCACGATTTCCAGAATTTTCCAGCAATTTGAATCCCCTAAATTTACCCTAGAAAATCCACACAGAAAAATCCTCTTTTATGCCTCCGTCCATTTCCCATACCTCCCAGCTAAAAGGTCCATATTCACACTTTTCTTCTCCAGATCATTCAAGCTATCAACACCACTAAGCGTAAAATACCACACGTTCCTTATCTAGAAACAATCCGAATTGCGCTACGGTCATTTACCGTTCCACAGATATATTGGCATATGCCACAACCCACGCATACCGAGTCATCTACACGAATGTGATAGGAGGCAAAATCCATCGAGAGTGCCTCCGTAGGACATTTAGAAACACACGCATTGCAGCCAGCTCCTGCCGTACACATTTTCGACAAAACTTTCGCCACTCCCATATTTACCTGAAACCGATCCGCAACAGGCAAAAGGGCCTCCGTAGTACACGCCCCAATACAAGGAAGATCTTCACATAATTTGCATGGGGTTTCTCCTGGATAGATAACGGGAGTATCGTTACTCAATAACACCTGAATTGCATCGTGAGGACAGACCTCGACGCAATCAGCGCATCCAGTGCAGCGCTCCAAAAACAACTCCTCATCAACAGCCCCTGGGGGACGGAGCCACCCCGTTTTCTCAGGAACAGGCTGCTCCTTTTTTATCGGGGAAGGAGCATCACGATGTTTTACGAATTCATGAACTGTGGCGCCTATGGAAATTGCCGACTGTCGAAGAAACATTCTTCGACCTAATGTCGGATTGGACGAAGGCTGGTTTGGCAGATGGGAGTCCGACATTACGACGCTTTCAATAGTCTATAAACCAATAAAACCAATGGGACACGAGGATAAGGTGTTTTTTGAATTTATACCACTCCGGAGGCCCGCAGCTTATACACCTCCACGCATCTGTCACAGGCTCCATATTCCACATCCCATCCTGGGTGATTTTCGCGAATAAAATCTAAGACAAAACCTTCGAGCGTCTCATCCATGTTTTCTACCCAGGTATAAGTTGGGAATCGACAAAGAGGACACGGAAACCCTGGGAGGAGCATGGGTTTCGTTGGCACATCCGGCACCTCACTGTCCTCAACCTCAATGGCTCTCTCAATCACTCGTATCGTATCCGAAGCCATTTCCACTAATTCGGCATGAGTAAGATAATCCGTCTGCCAGATCCCTTCAAACACGGATTCCACCTGACCGGGAGGAATTTTTCGATACCAAGAACGGAACTCACGAAACCGATATTCCTTGGAAAACATCGGTTCTTTGCCTGTTCGGGCAATCCGGCTATCGACATGAAGGTTCCACAGCACACGGTAACGATTTAAAATCAAATGTTCTTCCCCAGGGTTCAACCCCACTTTTGTGTCAGGATCGTAACCAAAAGCCTCATCTAACATGTCAGAAATATGCGTTAACTCATGTCGTAGGTAACGGGTAATGGCTGGATCATAAAATCGCCGAGGGATCAATTTAATCCCCACCCCTTTTTTCCCGGCCTCTTCAAATTGGCGAGCGAGTTTTTCTTCGACCACTCCCCACTTCCGAAGAACATCCACCCCTTCCTGATCTTCTTTCAATACGCCCCGCACCAACACAATCCCGGTTTTATCTCGCAAAACCGGGAAGTCATCAAAAGCGTCACGAAGAATTTCGGCAAACCCCCATTTAGCAAATAAGTGTTGATAGAGGCGCTTGAACTCCGGATCACGGTCATCGAGGGAAAACTTCTCGTAAATGGGATCGGCAAACTCATGAAATTCATTAAAATAAGTCGGGTCCCCTTCACGCTCAGTTTTTTCAGCAAACGAATCAATCACCTCCTGAAGGAGGGCGGGTTGAAAACGAATTTCCATGAGCAAACCTCCGTTTACCGCAAGATCACCACAAGACGAGTTTTGTTTCTTGGAAGATGATCACCGTAATAATAAATTCACAATAATTTGGGAGGTAGCTACCTTGACTCCCTCGAAAAGCGCCGTTTAGTATCATAACTAGTTGAATTATAGGAATGCGTTTTCCCTTTTGGCAAGAGAATCCCATTCATCCATTCCTGAGTCCTTTTAGCCGATCCCTTTGATGTCAATCTGTTTCCGAAGCGAGGAATTTCATGACCCAGCCAACAAGCCCAGACACACTCAGTTCTAATCCCGGGTTCATCAATAATCCTGGTTCGCAACCTCCCCCACTCATCGATTCACTGGCCTATTGGAAAGGCGGTGCCAGGGAACTGAAGTCATTCCGTGGTCACACACAAGAGATTTGGGCTGTCGCCTTTTCTCCGGATGGGCTGACATTAGCAAGCGGAGGGAATGATCGTTTTATCCGGATTTGGGATATTGAGACCGGCCGCCTTCTTCGTTCCCTACGAGGGCACACACATGTCGTTCGAGAAGTCAAGTATAGCCCTGATGGCCAAATAATCGCTTCCGCAAGTGAGGACCGGACCATTCGGCTGTGGAATCCTCAAACCGGAGAATCCCTTCGATTACTCTTTACTCGTTACGACCATGCCGTATGCAGTATTTCCTTCTCCCCAGACGGGCTCATGCTCGCCAGGGCGGGACAGAATAAAGATATCAAAATTTGGGAAGTGACCACAGGCACCGAACTCATGACGCTGCTTGGTAAAGATCAATACGACCATAATTGGAGTGTCTGCACAGCATTTTCACCTGACGGCATCCACTTGGTGGCTGGCACCGATATCGGGAAAATTAAGCTCTATGAGGTTTTGCCAAGCGGGGAAGAAAAAATTGTACACAACGGCCACTGGAGAGATGAGGCCGATGACGAAGAGACCGAAAATCGTGGTTTTTACGTAGACGATCAAGGCGGATTTCAAAAACCAATGGAATATTGGATTGGAGCCCTCACCTTTACCCCAGACGGAAGCACCATGATCTCAGGAAGTCGCGACTGTACGATTAAATTCTGGGACATGCCCACGATGGAAGAACGCCGCACACTGAAGGGTCACTCCGAATGGGTCAGAAATCTTCTTGTGACCCAGGATGGCCAGGTGCTTATCAGCGCCAGCGATGATGGGACCGTCAAAATGTGGGACATCCAAACCGGCCGTCAATTTCGAACACTTCGGTCACACAAAGGACCTGTCAGGGGAATCGCTCTTTCTTCTGATGGGAAATACCTCGCCACTGCTGGAAATGACCGGATCATCACCCTCTGGGATGGTGGAGAATAATCTAATTGCCGTCCCAGAAACCCTAAGCTTCAAATACTCAGAGCAGCTCTCTTTTCCTAAAGAGGGCTGCCCGTTCAACCGTCATTCTCATCGCCCTTCTCAGAGTCCGCCTCGTCGCATGCCCGTACAATTCCATACCGTTTACATTTTTCCCAAAGACCTTTTCTCGATAATCCTAAAACCTTCGATGCCGTCATCCGACTCCACCCTGTTCGATTGAGTATTTCAAGAATATGCCCCCGTTCAAAATGCTCCCGCGCTTCGGCCAATGTTTCCATCGCCCCATTTTTCACGCCTCTCCTGCCTTCCTGATTCCCGCAAAACCCGCATCCCTTTTGCGGTTCCCCTCCCGCATATGGACATCGACTCTGTCCGCAGAGATCCCAAACCTGGATTTCTTGGCTGTGTTGTGCCAAAGCTAACGCCCGTTCAATAGTATTTTCTAATTCGCGGACATTCCCCGGAAAGGAATACTGCAATAACACCTCGCGAGCTTGCCGTGATAAGACTTTGGGTTCTTGGTGATTTCGACCTGACATGGTCTCCAAAAAATGCTGGGTGATCATGAAAATATCTTCTCGACGTTCTCGGAGAGGGGGAAGCTGAACTGGCACCACATTCAATCGATAATAGAGATCCTCCCGGAATCGTCCTTGTTCAACTTCTTTCCGCAAATCCTTCTGCGTTGCGCACACTAACCGCACATCCACTTCAATCGTGTCATTTCCCCCGACGCGTTCAAATTGCCGTTCCTGCAGAACACGAAGCAATTTAATCTGGACCAACGGGGAAATTTCGCCGATCTCATCCAAAAAAAGGGTTCCCTGATGCGCAAGTTCGAATCGACCCTGCCGTTGCCGGAGGGCCCCCGTAAACGCCCCTTTTTCATGCCCGAACAGTTCAGCCTCCAACAGCGTTTCCGGTAGCGCGGCACAACTTACTTTGACCAAGGCATGATTTCGGCGAGCGCTATTGGTATGGATGGCATTGGCAATCAACTCCTTTCCCGTTCCACTTTCCCCTACCACTAAAACCGTCGCGTCAGTTGCCGAGACTAACTTGACTTTCTCCAGCACTTGTCGCATCCGCTCATTTTTTCCCACAATCCCTTGGAAACTAAATTTCTTTTCCAATGCATCCCGTAACACCCGATTCTCTTCACGAAGAGCTACCACCGCACAGACCCGCTGCACACTCAACAACAATTCATCCATAGAAAAGGGTTTGGTGATATAGTCGTAGGCACCGCTTTTCATCGCATCGACAGCCGTGTCAACGGAACCATGTGCCGTAATGACAATTACTTCCGTGCCAGGGCACTGCTCCCGGCACTGTTTCACGATATGCAGTCCATCCACACCGGGCAATCGCAAATCAGTAATTACCAAATTAAACCGTGAAGTCCGCAACCGCTCGAGTCCCTCCAATCCGGAACTGGCTTCCTGCACCGCATAGCCGATAGCCTTCAGCGCATCTACCATAGAGACTCGCATCAAGGGCTCATCATCAATTATCAGGACGGAACCGTGAGTCATGTGCCTACCTTTACAGGAGTACCCGCACGAGATCGAACCAATGGCATCCGAATGGTGAAACGAGTGCCTTTTCCCTCTTCGCTGTCAACCAACATTTCACCTGCGTGCCGCTGAACAATTCCCAAACTCACCGACAATCCCAACCCGGTCCCCTCTCCAGTCCCTTTCGTCGTAAAAAAGGGATCAAAAATATGTGGTCGAATCTCTTGAGGTATTCCGCACCCAGTATCCTCCACTTCAATCTCATATCCTTCTTCCTGCTTTCGAGTACGCAAGGTCACCTGGCCACCCTCTTTGAGTGCCTGAACCGCATTCAGGACTAAATTCATAATCACCTGTTCAATCATATGCGCATCGACCATCACCATCGGCAGCGTCTCATCATAGACCTTACTCAGAGTGGCATGTTTGACCAGGAATACATGCTCGGTCAATACCAGGACTCGGTCTAAAATTTGATGAAGATCCGTCATGGCTAATTCCGGTTCGCGTTGTTGAGAAAAATCCAGAAGCTGGCGAACGATGCGTTGAACGCGTCGCAATCCATCCTCCATAAAATGTAAATATTCCTGAGACCGCTCAGGCGTCAACGTTCCCTTTCGTATATTATATAAACAATTCAAAATTCCCCCTAACGGATTGTTGATTTCATGTGCAACCCCGGCAGCCAGCTTACCAATGGAGGCTAATCGCTCAGAATTCTGCACCTGGCGTTCCAAATGCTTCCGTTCCGTAATATCCCTGGCAATACCCAATACTCCGGTGTACACGCCTTCATCATTGAGCAGCGGGGCCACACTCACCAGAACCGACCGCAACTCTCCCTCTCGACTGACCACCTCTACTTCGTAGACTTGCTTTGTCCCAAGATCCAATGTTTCTTTCAAATACCGGCCACGATACCGCTTGGAGAGTAACGAGAGATACGGTTTACCAATCAAGTCTTCTTTACGATATCCCCATGCATCAACTTTCCCATTGACATAAGTAAACCGTAAATCAACGTCCAAGGTATAAATCACGTCATTCGCATTTTCCAACAAACTTTCAATGTACAGCTTGGCCTGTTCAATTTCCCGTGTACGCTCAGAGACTTTCTCTTCCAGGACTTCATTATATCGTTGCAGTTCAGCTTCAAGCTTTTTATGCTCGGTAATATCTCGCAACTGCACCATAATCGAGGCTCTTCCACCCATATCGATGCGAACCAGGTCCATCTCCATGGACTTCATGATGCCTTGCCGGTCATAGACCTCAATCTCTGTCGTGGGCACCTTTGACTCTTCACCACTGACTCGTTCCAACAAATTCTGACTGATCATCTGGAATGCCGGAGGAACAAGCTTCACGAAGTACGCACCCTCTAAATCTGAAGGGACATACCCCAGAATTTCCCGTTCACGCGCATTGACATCCAAGATACGGCCTTCCGAATCAACCACAAAGATTGAATCGGCAGCCAAATTAAATAACGCCTTATAGCCCGCCTCTGAATCAGACAGTTGTTGGGTTCGTTCGGCCACAATCCCTTCCAATTGGGTGGTATATCGCTCAACTTCACGCTCCAGAGCCTTTCGGGCAGTGATATCCCTCACAAATCCTCTCGAATACACCACCAAATGCGTCCCCGGATCCATTAGGGTTGTTGAATGAATTTCCACATCCATCACTTCACGTGATTGTGTACAAAAAACAGTTTCTATGGAGCGCGCCCCACCTAAAGCCAGCCCTTGGACATAGGCCCGCACCCCCTCTTGTTGTTCCGCCGGGACAATATCCCAGAGCGACATCTCAAGCATGTCGACGAGCGAATATCCCAGCTTTTGCAACTCAGTCGTGTTCACATGGACGAACCGCCCTGCGGGATCTAATTGATGTATCATTTCCGGAGCATTTTCAATGAGGTCACGATATTTCTGCTCCAATCGCCCGATTTCATCCACTTTCTGATTCAACTCAGAAAACGAATGTTGAAGATTGTCCGCCATCGCATTGAATGTATCAGCCAAGCGTTCAATTTCATCACCGGTACGGATCGCAATCTTTTCCGAAAGATTCCCACCTCCAAATTGCTCAACTCCCTGCGATAAGGCTTGAATGGGCTTCACGATCCGGCCAGCAACCACGACTCCCGCCCCCCACAAGATGACAAAAACAGAGATGCCGTAGAAGATGACCTTACTTAACAATTGATCCAGTGGAGCATACGTCTCGGCAGAATCTTGACTGGTCAACATATGCCAGGACTTCCCCCCAAAACTTTCTGGAGCGAGTGGCATACCCAAGTGAAGGGGAGCATAGCCAACAATAGCATTCGGCATACCATGTGAATCCGGATCGGCAACCAACCACCCAACTCCACCTTGTTGAAACGCACTGACCACATTAGGCGGCATCACGTGCTCTTCTAAAGAAAACGCGGGACAAAGAATCGGCATTCCATCGGATGCGGTTAACATGGCATGACCCGTTTTCCCGGCGGCCACTTCAGATATCGACCGGAATAACGAGTCCCTCCTCAGAAGAATACTGATAGCTCCCACTACGTGCTCTCGATGATCATCCCAAATAGGGACGCCAACATTCAGGACATGAGTCCCAAACCCTGGATCAAATGACAAATCGCTCACAAACGCCTGGGCATCATGATGTTGAACCACGGCCTCCCACCAGAGACTGTTTCCATGGAAAAAATTGACTTGCGGAAAAGAGCTCAACACCAATGCCCCCTGCGTATCAACCACAACAATCGCGAGATAGTCCGATTTTCGAATCGCGTGCCATTGAATCAGGTAGTCAGTAGCATATTTGTTCAGAAAAACCGGGAACTCATCCTTATTGGATTGGGCCCGCCAACTTTCCTGCCACTGTTGAATTAGAGCCTGAATTTCGTCTGGATTTTTATCAGCATAACTCCGATTCGAATTCATGATGGCGCTTCGAATAAAGGGAATCGTGGCCAGCTGTTGCGCTTCATTAATTCCACGAACAATCTGGGTCTCGACTTTACGAGCCACTTCCACCGCAATCCCCTTCATGGTGATACCGGCAGCTTCTCTTAGTGCGCGTTTTTCTTCAAAATATGTGAGGAGGAGAGAAAGAATAAGGGGCAGAAGACCAACCAGCACCATCGCCAGAATCGTCTTGCCCTTTAATTGGAGGGGAAACCCAAAGCGTTTCACTTTGGTAACATCGCAAAATCCATAAAATATGTCTAACTCCTATGATTTTCTACATTTTGGTACTCCTTTTTCCTTGATGTCAAGAAACGGTAACAAGGAAAACTATTTACCTCGGCTTAGTAGCTTTCCCTCTGCACCAGGCCACAGTAAGAGGAGTGGACTCGCAACAAAAATCGAGGAATAGGTCCCAACCATGACCCCCAACAGTAAGGCCAATGAAAAATCATGTAAGACTTCCCCTCCCCATATGGTCAGGGGCACCAAGACTAAAACAACCGTCAGTGTCGTAATTAATGTTCTGCTTAAGACCTGATTGATTCCGTTATTAATAATCGTCGTCGTCGTTTCCCGTCTCCTCTGACGAAGATTTTCCCGAATCCGGTCAAACACAATCACTGTATCGGTCAAAGAATACCCTGCCAGGGTCAATAGCGCCGTCACTACCAGCAGCGTAATTTCTGTATTCAACAGAAAATAAATCCCCAACACCGCCAGAACGTCATGAAATGTGGCAATGGCTGCAGCCACGCCAAAACGAAACTCAAAACGAACGGCGACATAGAGGATAATGCCGGCTAGGGAAAGGATGACCGCAATCAGGGCATCTTCTTGCAGTTTCTTTCCAATTGTGGGTCCTATTGAAGTACTGGAATCCACGACAAATCCGTGATCAGGAAATTCAGCTTGAAAAGCCTGAATGATATTCTCACTGATTCCTTCTTCGATCGTGGTTTCGGTTTTTACACGAATCAAGAGCTTCTGGTCCTGGGTAAACTCCTGAAGTTCAGCGGAACCCAATCCATGCGCATCCAGGGCTTTCCTGGCCTCAGCAATCAGGAGTGGTTTATCAAATTTAAGCTGAACCGCCGTCCCCCCGGCAAAATCGATTCCCAGATTTGCCCATCCAAACAGAATTCCGATAACGGCCACCAATCCCAGAGAAGCCAGAATGCCCGATACCGCGAAAGCAATGTTCCGCTTTCCCATAAAATCAATATCTGTTTTCCCAAGAATTTCCATCATGACCAAAAATTTCTCCTCCCCAAAGAGTATCCCCTGTCTATGAGCTTGCGACAATGCCCTTTCTCAATCGATCCTCGTTTTTGAAAATGCCGCCTGCCTCCCCTCCCTCAACCAGCAAGGTTCGACCAACCACCTCTCAGCAAGGCTGATCCCTTAGATGCTGAGCGAGTCCAACTTTCGTCGATTCAGGAAATCAAACACCACCTTCGTTCCCACCAACGCCGTAAACAAGTTAATAGCAATTCCCAAACACAAGGTTACTGCAAACCCTTTAATAGGTCCTGTTCCAAATAAAAACAGCGCCAACCCCGTAATCAGGGTCGTCACATGGGAATCGACGATCGTCAAAAAGGCTTTATTATACCCACTATCTACGGCTAAACGAACGGGACGGCCCTGCCGAAGCTCCTCTCTAATTCGCTCGAATATCAACACATTGGAGTCGACTCCCATTCCAATGGTCAAAATAATTCCGGCAATGCCTGGTAAAGTTAAGGTGGCATTAAGCCCTGATAAAGCTCCCAGCAAACAGATTAAATTGAGAAACACAGCCATATTGGCGATGAGACCGGAGAGCCGGTAATACACAATCATGAAAATGAGGACCAGCGTCCCGGCAATAATGGTTGTTCGTAACCCCTTCTCAATTGAATCCTGCCCCAGAGAAGGTCCAACGGTTAAATCCTGCAAGGTTTTCAACGGTGCCGGTAACGCACCAGCTCGGAGCACCACAGCCAGATCATTCGCTTCTGCAGTGGTAAAGGTGCCTTCAATGATCGCCCGGCCACCGCTAATGCGATCTCGAATGACGGGCGCCGAATACACCTTCCCATCCAGGACCACCGCCATCCGTTTACCGATGTTGGCCGCGGTGAGCTCATCAAATTCTCGCGCCCCTTTGCTGTCAAAGGTAATGCTGACAATCGGTTCATTGAAATCCCCAATCGTCACGCGCGCATCCTGCAACACATCTCCGGTGAGAACGGCCTCTTTTTTCACAAGATAGGGAATACTATACGCCCGACCATCCGGTTCCGAGATCGCCGTTTCAAATAGAATTTCTGCCCCTTCAGGAATTTTACCTTCTAAGGTCTTCCTCACCGTATCCTCTTGGCCTTTTTCCACCTGAGGCGGTAAATCCAATGCGGACTTGGACTCCTCCAGCAATTTAAATTCCAAGAGAGCCGTTTCTTGAATGAGGTCTTTAGCCCGTTGAGGATCCTTGACTCCAGGCAATTGAATCGCAATTTGGTTAAGCCCCAATCGTTGGATAAGCGGTTCGGCGACCCCAAATTCATCTATCCGGTTTCTGAGGGTTTCAAGTGCCTGGTTGATGGCTGAGGTCTTGATTCGATCCACCTCGGTAGAGCGGAGTTCGTATACCAAACGCGTTCCTGCCGGATTTTGCGACTCAAAGTTCGGGAAAGCCTCATCGAGCAGCGTTCGGACTTTCTCCCCATCGGCTTCTTGTTGTAGGGTAATGACAATCAGCTTCGACCCCTCACGACGAACCCCCTCTACCATGATCGCCTTGTCCTTCAGCAGATCCTCAACAGCCTTACGAATTCGATCAACGGCAATCTCCACCGCTCGTTCCTCTTCGACTTCCAAAACTAGGTGAATGCCTCCCTGAAGATCGAGACCCAAGGAAAGCCCACGGTGACTCAATACCCGCTTGACCCCATCAGGCAACGACTGGAACAGCCCTGGAAACGAAGGAAGGGCCAGGATGACGGACACCACCGTGACCACAAAAAGGAGAAACAACCTCCCACGAAGCTTTTTCATTCATCTACCCCTTGATCCATCATGATTCATTCGACGTACGGATGCTCACGATATGATCGCGTTGCAACCGAATTTTTGTATTATCCGCGACTTGCAGGGTAGCCGTTTCCTTATCCAAATTGGTCACGGTTCCCCAAATTCCCGAAGACGTGATGACCCTATCGCCTTTTTTTAGGCTCTCCAACAATTCCCGTTGTTTTTTTTGCCGACGTTGCTGCGGCAAAATAAGCAAAAAATAAAACACCACAAAAATCAGAAGAAAAGGAATGAGCGATAATAAGCCGGCGGAGGAATCGGGACCGGCTCCCCCGGCTTGGGCCCAAGCATAGGAATCTAGGTTCATAAGTACCTCAATTAAAATGTGTCTGTGGCCAACCCATTCGATCAGGTCGATACTTCCTGAATGAGCGTTTCACTCGTGTCACACTCGCGTCGGCGGTAAAAATCTTTCCGGTAGTCGTCAAACTGATTCGCGCTGATTGCTTGTCGTAGCCCCTTCATGAGCGAGCCATAATACCAAAGATTATGGATCGTATTCAGACGGACGCCTAACATTTCATGCGATAAAAACAAATGCCGCAAATAGGCTCTGGAAAACCGTTGGCAGACCGGACACCCACATTCGCCATCAATGGGATTGGGATCACGGGCATAGCGAGCCTGTTTAATCAATACCTTTCCTGTCGAGGTAAACAGCCAACCGGTGCGCCCATGCCTGGTTGGGATCACGCAATCAAATAAATCCAATCCCCGAGCCACCCCTTCCACAATATCTTCAGGAAGCCCAACTCCCATTAAGTAGCGGGGCCGACTGGGTGGAAGCTGGTCAATCACCGTCTCGATCATCGCCAACATTGCGGGCTTTTCTTCTCCCAAGGATAATCCACCCAAGGCATAGCCATCCATATTCAAATTGACCAACTCCTGAGTCGACTCTTGTCTCAATTGGACAAAGACTCCGCCCTGAACAATTCCAAACAACCACTGATGCTCTTTTCTCGGTACCGCAGCACATCGCTGAGCCCACCTGGTCGTTCGCTGTACAGCTTCACGTGCTTGCTGTTCGGTACAAGGAAAACTCGGACAATGGTCAAGAACCATCATAATATCGGAGCCAAGTGCGACCTGGATGGCCATACTTTTTTCCGGTGAGAGTAAATGCCACGCACCGTCGATATGAGAACGAAAGCCGACTCCCTCCTCCGTCACCTCACAAAGATCGGCCAGGCTCACCATCTGGTAGCCACCACTATCGGTCAAAATCGCTCCGGGCCATTGCATGAAAGCATGAAGCCCTCCTAGAGATTCAATGAGTTCATGCCCAGGTCGCAAAAATAGATGATAGGCATTTGCCAAAACCATATGGAACCCGCATTCGCGGACTTCATCCGGGTCCAGTCCTTTGACCGTCCCCTGTGAGCCAACCGGCATAAAGGCCGGAGTATCGATCTCACCATGGGAGGTAAAAAGTCGTCCAACCCTCGCCCGACCGGAAGGCAACGTATGCTGAAGATGAAAACGATTGGGACCTGATGATGAAGTGGATGATTCTTTAGACATTATCTCTGCGTATGCTTAACCTTCATGCACGTTACATTTTCTCCGGCGCGGAAATTCCCAGGATGGCCAGCCCATTACCAATGACCGTCTGGACTTGCCGAAGCAGGGCTAAGCGAGCAGCGGTCAAGTCCGGCGAAATACTTTCATAGATGCGCTCCTGACTCAACGCTGTAGTATGCTCACTTGTCCCTAATTTAATGTTGTCTCCCGTATCACCGGTGTCTCTCTCAGAATCCAATGAGGGAAGGACCCGATTTTTGTTGTAGTAGGCATGCAATTGGGCGGCAAGCTCTTGGAGATAAAACGTGACCCGATGTGGCTCCAACGCCATCGCACTGTTTTCGACCACAAAAGGATACTGTGCCAACGTTTTAATGAGCCCTAACTCTTCATCCTGGATCAACATGGCCTGATCGACATCCTGGACAGTCGGTAGGGGCACTTGGCGTTCCTGCGCCACTCGAAAGAGACTGGCCAATCGCGCATGCGCATACTGAACATAATAGACGGGATTATCGGAAGACTGTTGTTTGGCCAATTCCAGATCAAAATCCAAATGCGTATCGGCCCTTCTCATCAGGAAAAAGAATTTGGCGGCATCTGGACCAACCTCATCAATCACCTCGCGCAGGGTCACAAATTCACCGGCTCGCTTTGACATCTCAATTTTTTGACCACCACGTCGCAGACTCACCATTTGTACCAGGACGATTCGCAAAGCCTCCTTGGCAAAGCCAAACGCTTGAACCGTAGCTTCCATGCGTGGAATATACCCATGATGGTCCGCACCCCAAATATTTATTAAGGTATCAAAGCCACGTTCTAATTTTTGTCGATGGTAGGCCATATCGGCCGCTAAGTAGGTATAGCTCCCATCCTGTTTTTGAGCCACACGATCCTTTTCATCCCCAAACTGAGATGAACGAAACCACCAGGCACCATCCTCTTCTATGAGCAGCTTCTTTTGCCGAAGTTCGTCCAATGACTGTTGGATAAGGCCTGCCGTATGCAGGGATGTCTCGCTAAACCAGGAGTCAAATTCAATACCAAATGTAGCCAAATCCTCTTTAATTCGATCCAAAAGCATCTGACTGGCCAATTGAGCGCAGAGCGTTTCAGCATCATCCGATGAGCCATCCAGTAAGGTTTGCCCATGGGTCTTCGCCACAGATTCAGCCACAATTTTTATATAGTCTCCATGATAGCCATCCTCGGGAAAGGATGACGGTTTTCCCCAATGCTCTCGATAGCGGGCATAGACGGACCGGCCCAACAACTGTAGTTGACGACCGGCATCGTTAATATAATATTCACGGGAAACCATAAATCCGACAGATGCCAATAACCTGGCCATGGCCTGTCCCAATGCCGCTCCTCGTCCATGTCCGACATGCAAGGGCCCAGTCGGATTCGCACTCACAAACTCCAGGAGAATACGTTTCCCTTTTCCGATGTTGCCGGTTCCATACAACGGTCCCTTGGCCTGAATCATCCGTAAAACCTGAATCCACCTGAGGGGATGGAGAGTCAAATTCAAAAATCCTGGAGGGGCAACGGTAACGCGGACGAATACATCTGAAAACTGGGCCCGAAGACCTGTCGCCAACAGTTCGGCTACTTTCAAAGGCGATTGTCGAACTTGTGAGGCCAATGTCATCGCGACACTAGAAGAAAAATCCCCCCATTCCGGTCGCTTAGGAGGTTCCACGGCAATGGTTGGAATCGTGTCCAGACTTAATTCGCCAGATTCCCTGACCTTGTCTAGGATAACTGCGATGGCCTCAATGACTTGGTTTTGGAGAAACTTCTCCACGGTCAATATCCTATCTACGCAGAATATATGGGGTTTTTAATAATCGCGGCGAATGTAACACAGCATTCTAGCCAAGGCAAGGCACAGTGAACGCTTCATCAACACACTCGAAGCTTGGGCAGGCCACGGACGCCTTCACTCCACTTAACACGTCTTCAGCATTTGCGAGGACTTCACCTTGGGAAAAAGAAAGACACGGCATATCCGTACAACGCGCAATGGCCGCCTTCCCTAGGCAATGACAGAATTTTCGTATTACGGCTACATGAGTTCCCCGCGGCGCCCATTTTCCAGGGTCAGTGGGACCAAACAACAACACCGAAGGCACGCCAAAACTTGCAGCTAAATGCGACAAACCGGAATCGTGCCCAATAAACAATTTGGCATGTTGTAAATATTGCCCTATCTGAAGCAGATCCATTCCTGTCAGAATGGCATATTCAAGGTGAGTCAGTAGGCCTTGCACATTTCGAAGCGAGTCATTATCTGCAGGTCCTCCTACAAGGCAAATATTCCATTTCGGTTGCGCCATCATCAGGCCCTTGACAATGCTCGCCCATAATACCGGAGAGGCACATTTGTATCGACTGCCACTTCCAGCATGGAGAAGGATAAGTGGCTCCTTGATGGGATGGGGAAGTCTCCCCGAGTGTGATTTGGGGAAAACAAGAGGACCCGTAAGATTCCTGTGTATTTCTATATCACGCAGGAACTGTGTCGTCTGAACCCACGGTTGGAGTATTTTCACATACCGATCAACCATATGATGATTAACCAATGTTCTGTCATGAGGTGACCGAAGAATACAATCTTGAATTCCCGCAGTCTCAAACCAACTTCGCCAAATTCCATCTGTGTCCTCCAACCAACCTATGGCTCTCTCGCAACGACGCATAATCGACAGAAAATTTTCCTGAAGGGAATCATTAGTCCCTCGATATGTCAAAAACTCCAGCCTATCAAAAGAATAGGACTGATGAATTTCCTGCGCTTCCACAAGCACATCACCTAATTCCTTATGACCAAACCAAATCAAACGGTGCCCAGGAAACAGAACATGCAATACCCGAATAGCAGGCAAAGCCAACAACCCATCACCTAATGCTCCAGGATGGACAATCAATAAATTTTGAGGGGGAAGAGGCATACCGTTATTTCAGATGAGAAGCAGCTTTTCTGGCAAATTCATAATCAGCGGGTGTATTGATATTCAAAAAAGAATACCCATGTGGATCAATGTCATCGAATAGAGCTTCCTCAATAATTTGAATGGAGAGAGATGGGTCCTGAATCAGACTTTGAATTCGAAGATTCCCCTCCTGAATCATCTTTTCCATTATGAGGGAGCATCGTTTGGAATATCGTGCGTGAAGAGGCTGATATCCTGTCGAAAGCTTAGGCATTACCACATCATTTTCAGGCAGAGCACAAAGCCTTGAAATAACGAAAGGATTTAAAAAGGGCATATCGCAAGCCACAACAAATACAGAAGCATAAGAGGCTTCCTTAATTCCCGTAAATATTCCACCTAATGAGCCTTTATGAGGGATCGCGTCAGTCACCAAACGGACAGGGAGATGTCCGCAAGGGTAATCTTCTATTGCAGTCACCAATATTATCTCATCAAATAATTCCCCTATGGTAAAACAAACTTTATCAAGAAACTTAGTTCCTCCCCATTCGAGGGTTCTTTTATCCTTTCCCATCCTCCGGCTTTTCCCGCCAGCTAGGACCACAGCGGAAATGTTTGCAATTTTTTTTATATTGGCCATAAAAAAAGGGGGTGGTTGCCCACCCCCTTCATTTTTCGGAGAATTCCGAGGTTTACTACTTTGCTAGACTTTACCCTTGCGCCTATTGGCTCGACGGGTCAAAATCCACCCTTCCACAAGGACCAAACCAATGGCGGCCAGCGTTGGATAAATATATGTCTCTTTTTCAATAGGTGGTTCTAACACCAGATAATAAAAAGCGGAGACTGCCATCTTTCGCCCTACATCCCCATTGTGACCATCCCAAACAAAGAAATTGATAGGGATATATTTCCCCAACTCAATGTAAGCATCTTCTTCATAGTCCCCTTTGAGTGGTCGGGTTACGATAACCGTCCATCGCCCATTACTCCACTCCGCTTTCACAACTTTCAGTTGTTCGGTAAAATCATCACGATCATCGAAATCTACATCCCAACCCGTGCCTTGATAGGCTTTCAGTTCGCCATCAGCCGTCCATTTCGTGATGTCCACAGGAAATCCCTCATCGCCCCAGAAATATCTTGGTTTTCGAGGTGCAGGCAATTCCTGCCATTTTATCGGTAATTGGAAGGCAAGCCCATCATTAAACACCTGATAGGAAGTTTGTTTGGCAGCGATGGATTCAGGATGTTCAGGATCATCAGCAAACTTCGATCCTCCAGGAGGCTGCTCCTCTATCCCATAATCACCCAGATTCACTTCATAGGGCTCCCAGTCTACACTATCTTTTTGCACGCTCTTTGTACGGTCATCCCACCTGAACATAAACGAAATATGGGTTTCATTGTACAGAGACTGAACCCAGACATCGTCAATCCGGTTGACGAAGTTTCTTGGCTTGTGCGTGATCTGTCCGCCCATGGCCACAATCCTGCGATCAACCAGGTTCCACCGTTCATCATGCTCGTCAGCTGGTAACTCCCCCTCAACGAATTTTGAAGGAACAACGAAATCGACTTTGGGCTTATCCGTTAGAGGGTCTATTCCCCTAGGTTTGGCTGCTATTAAAGCAGCCGCGATTTCATCGGTCACATTACCACCGGCAATATCTACATCCTTATCCCGTTCACAGAGATGGTTTACATAATTTGCAATGTGCCACCGATCTTCAACGGTTGTATTATCGGCAAACGAAGGCATAGGCGTTCCGCTTACCCCCGTCGAAAATGTTCTGAAAATGTTTTTGACATTATAGGCGTCCTGACGGCTACCTCTGAAATTCCAACATTTATGCCAGTCGGCGGGTTGAATGGAAAAACCCCAGTCATCTTTGAGGTTAAACGCATTCCCGTCACCGCGCCCCTCCAAACCATGGCATTCGATACACTTCATTTCTTTCACAAGCTCGGATCCACGCTTCACCGATTCTGCCGTAGGAGGAACCGGTTCAATTTTTTCCAATTGCAACACATGAAATTCTTCAAATTCGGTATCTTGCCAGCTACGATCCTTGACTAATTCGGTGGTGACAAAGGCTAAGACATCCCTGCGTTGATCCTCAGTCAAAATACCTTCCCAGGAGGGCATAGCGGATCCAGGCAATCCATGTGTCACAGTTTGAAAGAGATCTACGTCAATGAGGGGCAATTCACCGCTGGCCGTATGACGGATTTTAAAGGTCCCTGAATTAAAATTACGAGGCCTGGGCCATAGTCGGTCTGCTCCTGGCCCGTCCCCTGCCCCGTTAACGCCATGGCACCAAACACACTTTGTGAAATACACTCGCTTCCCTGCTTCAACTTGTTCGGCGGATGGTGGAGCAGGGCGACTCCCCTCGGCAAATCCTTCCGCCATTTCCGCCTGGGACGTGGTAGCAAAGCCTAGTCCGGCAAAAAGGAGGCCGCAACTCAGAAGCCAAGCTCCTAGGCCACGCCTACCATATCCGGCTGTAGTCGTTTCGTTCATGACCATCCTCTTTTCAAAGTGTCCAGTATCGAATTGAATTTTATTCATGTCCGCGTCCTCCTTATTCCCAAGTCCGCGGGTAATACCCGGTGTGCCAGTATTCAAACATGATGACTTTCCAAATTTCATCAACGGTTAAATGCTGTTCCCACGGTGGCATCACAGATGCCCATGGGAAACCTTCACCTGGAAGCCCTATTCCGCCTTTAGCCACCCGCCAGAAAACAAAGGTTTCTTGGAGCTGTGCAATGGTTCCTGCATCCGTAAAATTGGCAGGAATTGGATTAAAGGCAAAGGCCCAGAGGCCCCGACCGTTCAAATTATCCCCATGACAGAAATGGCAATTTTGGAAAAAGATCTCTCCCCCTTCCCGAACATGCTTAATATAACCTTTTGCATTCGGATCCCAGGGGTTATCTTCCGGGTTCTTCACATCTTTCATTAAACGTCCCATATCCTGACTTACGATATGAGCGTTGCTGTATGCCTGATCGTATTTTCCCTCTGGATTAATTCGAAAGGGATTTGCGGCCGTTTGCAATACATATGTTTTCCCGTGCACTTTTGTTGTCGCCGGTGGGGCTGGATGCACGGTTCTCAATTCAATGGGTTCATCAAAGCTGGGAAGGAAAGAATTGTAGGCAAAACCCCATAGCCCGATTGGCAATAAAATCAACAATGCTGTTCGAATGAACTTAGTCATTCCCGTTTTGGCGTCCAAAACGTTTATGATGGGACGCTTGAACTCTTCCCACTCCTGCTGTGAACCCGATACCCACATAAAAATACCGCAAGCGGAAACCGTCCCATAAATGGCCCTAACAGAGAAGGGAATGGGCGGATAGATTCGATACTTGAGATAGAACAAATTCACAAAACACCAGACAAAGATTCCCGCCCAAAACTTTGGCAAACCCATGCCGGCTCTTTTGAGCGAATAGTTAATAATAGAAAACACAAGGATGCAGACCGCCAATTCTGAAATCATCTGCATCGGCATGTAGCCTTCAACTAATTTAAGCCACGTCATTCTTCCTTACTCCTTATAAAGGGTTATCCCCTAAATTAATATTTCTTATTCTTTTGGAGGTAAAGGTTGGCCTTCTTTTAATTGCGCCAAGTAATCAACCATTTTACTGAGAGCCCCGCCTGTCAATCTTACGCCAAAATCCTTTGGCATTTGATTGTCCGGAAAATCCTTCACGACATAGGCACTTGGGTTTAATATCGATTCAGTAATGTACTCCTTGGGCGATTTGGCTTTACCTTGATAGCCTGGATCTTTAATGCGATTGGGGGCATTTGTTCCCTCCATGAGGAGAGGACCAACTTTTCCAGTGGCACCTTCAATCCCTGGAATCGTATGACAGGCCGGACAACCGGCTTTCATAAAGAGCTTGTCGTACGGTTCGCTTCCGTCAGCTAAAAGATTCCCACCCGCACCACCAGCTTCTTCCTCTCCACCAGCCTTCGGACGGTCAGCTTCTGGTATAAATTTTTCATAAGAGGCGACGATTTCATCATATGATGGGGCTTCTTTCCCTTCCCGCGTATACATCCAGGTATCCACTGCGGCCAATTCCCCCAAAGTTAATGATATCGGTGGCTTGTGAATCTTGGGCATAGGACTTACCGTGTCGTTCGAACCCTTCACACCAAATCCAGTCACCACAAAACAACTTGGACATGCATGTGACTCGGCGATATATTCTTGTGCATTTGTTGCCGTGCCGGATCCTTCAAAGGCTTCCTTTTGCTCTGTAGTTCGAGCGGCCGCATTGTTCATGTGATAATTGGGCTCTTTTAATCTCTCAGCCGATCTATCCGGGATTCCATAGAGATTCGGTGCACGCTCACTTAAAAAGCCCTGTTGGAATCCATGGCATAATGGACATTGGCCCTTGCCGATGGCCCCTTGTGTTTTGCTTTGGCCAATTCCACCGAAAATGATTTTCTCTCCCTCATCACCCAACTGTTGGGATGACATGCTTTGGAAGTCTAACTTCACGACAGGAGGAGGAAACCCTCCTTCGACTTGTGGAAGCCAATTTCCGTACCCGGAGAGCGCGGCAGCTACAAAAAACATGAAGCCTCCAATTTTCATCAGGGCACTAATATTGGGAAAATAGAGGCCCATCACAAATGCCATAATCGTGATCATGACCAGTGAAACCGGCAATAAACGACTTTCTCCTTCAAAGTTATGCGTATAATTGGAAATTGCGATAAAGGCCAAAAATGCGCAGAAAATTCCAACTATCGTCTGGAAACTTGCTCTTTTCTTTTTTACCGGATCAGAAATTGTTGCTTGAAAATACAGCAACAACGCCACCAGCATCAGCAATACTGGCCAACCCATCCCTATTGCCCGTCCCAATAACTCAACCACAGTGCAATCCTCCAACTTGGGGGCTGCCTATTGCAGCCCCACGATTGTTTGTAATTGTATTTTTCGTTCAATGACCAGTTGCAGACTGAGGAGATGGAACTGGCTGCCCTGCCGGCGAAGGAACCGGTACTTTTTTCGCACCAAGGGTTCCTAACCAAAAGACAAACATAATACTTATCCAGAAAAATAACACGTTAAACGAAATAACGTTGGCCGCAAACCCGATTGTATGGGTGTAAGCCCATGGAGAGTTATCCCGCATGACCTCGTTGACGTGCCAGAACAATCTCACTGAAGAACGGATATAGCCCATCAATCCCATCATCCATGTGAAAGCGGTGGCCAACATGATGATGGCATATTGGGAACGTGGGGGAATTTGGCCCCATCTAATCGGTCCCAATTGTCTTCCATTTTTCAACATCGCAAGATTTAGTGGCGTCATTAACAGCAGACATGACAATGTTCCGGCCACCTGAGGGACCGACAATCCAATTCGAACGTTGGCGGGAATGAAATACCCATAACAAGCCAACCAAACATTGTTTAGCTGGGCTATGATGAAAAAACATCCCATAAAAATATTGCCAAATTTGGCCCAGCTAACCGTTGGGACCCTGTTCCCTCGCTGGTACCATATAAAGCTTAAAACGGTCGTCATAATAATGGCGTTAATACCACCGTTTTTTGCCGACATGACACCATAATTCCCAAGAACCGGATGTTGTTGACCACCCATAGCTTTCAATTCAGCCGGTGTCATGACGATCGTATGTGGCGTAATGAAAACCAGAAGACCAACAACTAAAATAAACACGAGATACTTAATATACTTCTGGAATCGTTCACCACCGGTCATCCGTCCGAGGGCTTGCCACAAGTAATAATTTGTGGTCAGGAACAGAATTCCGATCATGGTGGCCTGAATAATAAACAACCAAGCTAACAAACCACCCATCAGGGTAATACCCATTTGCTGCCGATAGGCATACACCTCCCGCATCAACCAATATCCTGCAAAGGGCAGTGGGATGAGAAATGCTACACCTAAACTCATTGCGATGTATCCCATCCAGTCATAATGAGCCCGCTCTTCATCTGTTTTTGAAGATAGGAAGCGATAGGCTGCATAGGCTGCCACCACACCACCACCAAAAGCCATGTTCCCGAGAATTCGATGAACATTCAAAGGATTCCACAGGGCCGTATGAATCACGTGCCAAATATTTCCAAGGTAACGTCCCTGCTCATCTACTCCAGCCGGTGACATCATAAATGCAATCCATGAATTTGCGAGGAACATCAGCACCGTTCCAATCACATTCAAGATGACGGACATACTGAGATGAACCCATTTCAGAACACCTTCCCGCATCTTGTCCCAACCGTAATAATAGATGTAGAGGGTTGCACTTTCCGCCACGAACGTTAAGGCATAGATGTGCATGACCGGCCGGAAAATACTAGACAAATATCCAAAGAAGGCCGGATAGAGAGTGAGGAAGGTAAAAATCAGAATTCCACCAAGAATGGCGGTTAAGGAATAAGCTGTCAGGCTGATCTTGATAAAATCATAAGCCAATTGATCATATTTTTTGGCCATGGCTTTATCTTTGCTTACCATTCCGGCGAATTCGATACACATGCAAAAGATTGGGACCGCCAACACAAAACTTCCATAATAAAGATGCTGCTGGTTGGCCACCCAAAGAAGGACACGACTCTCAAAGTTATACCGAGGGTAAAAAGTTTCATTGTCTTCCGTTACCGGTGCCGGCATCCCAATGGCTGGGCCTTCGGTCTTGTAATAAACGTCCCGACCCATTTCCACCTTTTCCGGCTCACCCTCCTCACCTGCTGCCTTTTGCGCGGCAACGACATCCGCAGGAGGACCACCTGCCGGCGCCCCACCCCCACCGGCCACAGCGGTGACTGACAGGAAAATCGGCAACAACAGCAGACAGCCCATCACCATCAAGGCCGAAACGGCGAACAACTTTTTCTTCCCCCGGGTCATTTGATTGAACAGGCGACCCATTGACCTACCTCCTTGTGAAAACGTGTTGAGTTAAACCCATCAAAATTACCTATTAAATCGTCTAAATCTTAATCTTAAATTCCATGCTCATAGATTTTCCAACTAGCGGAACATGTAGAAATAATCGAGTCCCTGGGCATCCATCAAGACATAATCCAATGCCTGGAAATATACGAAACAAATGACCAATGAAACTATGACATACAGAACTGTCTGCATGCGCTCCTCCTTGGGTCTAAAAGAATTAAATGATTGATTGCCTTAATGGAAGTCATGATTTTTTAGCAGGGACACTGAATACCGGCAAACCAATAAAAGAACCACAGGCTTACCGCGCACGTCAGATAAAAAATAGCTTTGCCTATTTTGGTCTCTAACTCTGTTGACTCCCTTATGACAGCCGTCGAATCCCCCATCTTAATTCCTCCCTATGCTTAATTCGCATCCAAAAATTAAACGATTTCACCTAATAAACTTCATTGACACATTATTATTTTTCGTGCTATTCAAACATTTATTGATCACGTAAAACGAGGGATTACTCATGCGTACAAATGCAAAAGTGTTCGACATTATAGTTTTGGCCGGAATGGTTGTCAATATTCTCCTTGCTGTGTTTCTCATCCTCTACTATTTTGATTTTCTTTAATTTTTTTCACTTTAGCTCCACACAAAACATTAACTTTTTTTGGTCTTAATCTGACCGTGCACACCTGAAACCAATCGTCTCGTCTCTGAAATCAGGAACCATAAAACTTCTATTGGTAATTCTGATATCGACTCCTTGGCTCGTATAGCCACTACCTCTCATTGTCTTGTATGTAGAAGGAGACCGATTACTCGTCGGCGCAACAGCGTTTTCTTGAAGGTAGAGATCCTCCACATACCAATTATCCGTCCATTCCATAACATTTCCTGCCCCGTCATAAACCCCAAAGACACTTTGATCAAGAGGAAAAGCCCCAACCGGAGCTGACACAACATAACCATCGGCCTCTCCTGAAAAATTGGCAGGATGGCCGCTGAGACCCTCACCCCACGGCCAGGTGCGACCATCTGTCCCTCGCATAGCCTTTTCCCATTCCTGTTCAGTAGGAAGACGCTTGCCTCTCCATTGACAATAGTCATTCGCATCACTCCATGACACATAGGTAATCGGCTGATGAGGGCCTCTTAGCAAACCGAGCTTTTCGGCATAGCGGGAAGGCGGACCAGGCTGCCGATGTCCGGTAGCTTCAACAAATTCCATATACCGCTGGTAGGTAACCTCATAACGATCAATCCAATATCCATCGAGATGAGCGACGTGCGCAGGCTTTTCATTGAATCCGCCTTGATTGCTCCCAAGAATGAATTCTCCGGCAGGAATTTCAACCATCTCATCTTCATTTGCCCGACCAGAAAGCGCCTCATCCCTTGACGCCTCAGACGATGTCTCCGATGCTGCAGAAGGCTGAGATGGAAGATCGCGATCCGGGGGAGTTGGAGGAGCATCGGTTCCCCTCAATATTCCCAACACCGGCAACCCGGTCATAAATAACACCGCAATCAAAAAAATAAGTTTAAATCGACCGTCCATGTTCCCCTATTTCTGGTCCGTCAAGTTTGCCTATTCCGAGAAACTATGGGCGATTGGTCTCGCCGACGAGGAGTTTGATTATCGTTTATGAGGCTTGAGGAGTCACAGTCGGAGGATCTTTTGCACACCGAAAACCAACACTGGCATCGTTCCTCCACATTTTCGCTGCAAAGCGCTTGGTCACCCTGGCGCCTATACGAGATTCACGCCAAGAACCGCCGCGAATGACTTTATTCTCGTCTTCGTCTTTTGGGCCAGGTGGGTCCCGATACGGAGCCTGCTGGTAATAGTCTGGAGCGTAACTATCCATAACCCACTCAGCCACATTGCCGGTGACATCATAGAGTCCAAATGGGCTTCTCCCTACTTCATAAGATCCCACGGGAGCTAAATACTGAAAGCCATCCTCCTCCCCATCCACATTGGCAAACTGATAGTCAAACTTATCACCCCAGGGATAACGGCGTTTTCCTTCTCCCCTTGCCGCTTTTTCCCACTCCGCTTCTGTCGGCAACCGCTTGCCAGCCCAACGACAATAACCAAAAGCGTCGTTCCAGGTCACCGCCACCACCGGATAATCTGGCCCGATCAATTTGGCGACATCATCTTCAAAAACGGGAACCTTAGGCTTGTCCCGTTTCGTCATATTGATATACCGCTCATAATCTGCCTGCGTGACTTCTTTAAGATCAATGTAAAACGTTTGGAGGTATACCGGATGGGGTGGCCCTTCATCAGGGTCCCCATCGGCAATGCCCATGGTAAATGGTCCTTCAGGAATTTCGACCATTTCACGATTATCATCCCCCACGAGCGTTTTATACATAGAAAAGTCTTGTGTGGGCATTGGTTGCAACACACGGACATTGGCCGATTGACCGGCCGACAACTCATCCAAATCTTTTTTCCCTTTATAGGTCATAAAAATCAACATCACGATCATCATGATAAAAGAGCCAAACACAAAAAGAATGGCCCCCATGAGGACCCGTTGATTTTCCATTACTATTTTGCCTCTCGCTTCGACATAATCAGCACAATTTCAGTTTAATTAGGGTTGTAAAGGCCCATGAGGCTTAACGTTCGACTCAGGAAGGTTCTGATTCCGTTGTTGCCAGGTTTCAATGAGCATCGAAATCCAAATTCCCAAAAATCCACCCATCGCCGCCCCTGACGCGGCACCAACGGTCACAGCCTCAGTTCCACTCAATCCTAATGCCAACAGTCCGCCCAAAATGGTCCCGACAAAAATGCTCAAAAAAAATCCCCGTCCACCTACTAAGCCTACCCCGGCGCCAAGAAGGGCTCCGGCTGTTAGCGCGACAGGGAGCCATCCCTCTCCCATAAAGATCCCGATCAACAGGCCCACTGTCCCTAATCCGAGGATACCCAAAAGGACATCAAATATTTTCGATGGAGTCACTTTCACTTTTCATTTCCCCCCAAGATCACCGCTGGAGGCTTCGGATTGAACCCGAATAGAACCGAAGTCCACCTCCACTCCCGGCCCCCCTAACAAGGAAATACCCCAGGCATGCGGAGCCGGCTCATGGTCATGAATCTTCAGAAAATCTTCATACACATTAACCCGCTCCTCAACCCACTTTCCAAGGGATTCAGTCCCACTGCGAATGACAATTTCTGTTGAGCTAAACATGCCACCCTCCTTGACTGACCCTACCGGAAGGGTGGCACTCCACACATATTTCGTGTTCACGGGAATAAACATTAAGTCAACATCCAAGGACGGGTAGATGGCGGCCAGGAAATCGGCGTTATCGGGAACACTCTGTAATCTCCAACGCCAAGTGAGAATAGGGTGTTGCTTCGGATCCCACGTCATATGCTTGGTATACACCCGTTGATTGGCCTTTTTCGCGGAAAGAAAAAAAGTCCCACCCTCTTCTTGAATCGTATAGGTTTCATGGGCTGTGACCGTACTCCGCTGCGCTTCCCATCCTTGAGGAAATCCTTTGGCATCAGGATGCTGAAAATCCTCTAACACCTTCGCACTACCGGAAGGCTCTGAGCTCGGGACCTCTTGGGCCCACGCGGCACTACTTCCATTTATCAGAAGGCCCACGACCAACCATGTCAAACAAGCCGCGCTTACTCGGCTCCGCTTTACACCCTCTAAACTCTTGTGTTGCCAAAAACAGATTCTCATTACGCGGATTCCTCTTCTGAAATGACCTGAATCACCGGAGAAGGCCTTGCAAATTCAGCCGTTCTCCGTTCTACCAGTCGCTGATCCCACCGGCTAAGCCAAAACACGAAAAAGACTGACGACCAAAAAATAATCATATTGAGGGTGACCATTTTCGCAGCAAATCCCAGGGAAGGCGTAAATGCCCACGAGGATCGATCGGGCATTAATTCAGAAATATGCCACCCCAATCGGCCCACAGATCTGATGTACCCCATCAACCCCATTACCCAGGTAAACGCGGCAGCAACGACAAACAGCGCCACAATCCCACGCGGGGTAATTCGCCCCCAATGCACAGGTCCATTAATATGGGCGCCCCGCAACAATAATCGATTCAATAATATCCCTCCAACAACCACTGTCGCGGTCGTCATCCCTTGAGGCGATGAAAGACCCACCCGAACATTTGCCGGAATATAGAACCCGTAAATGGCCAACCACACGATATTGGCAATCCCCATGAGAAATAACACCAATAAGAAAATATTTCCCTTTGATGCCCACTTGACTGTCATCACACGATTGGCTCGCCGATACAGAATGTAACTCAATGCGGTTAAACAGATCATGACGTTAACCGCACCATTCTTCGCGGACATCACACCGAATTGACCAATGACCGGGTGCTGTGCCGCGCCCATCGCTTTCATCTCACTGCCACTCATGGCAATGGTATGCGGCGTAAACCACACGAGGAAACACACCATCAGCGCAAAAAGGATCGCCTTAAAATGGGGATGAAAGCGCTCACCACCTTGAAGGCGCGCCAAGGATTGCCAGATGTAATAGTTAATTCCTAAAAACAAGACCCCAACCATAATCGCTTGGAGAACAAACAGCCACGACAACATGCCTCCCATCATCGCCATGCCCATTGTTTGCCTAAACTCAAAGACGGCCCGCATCAACCAGTAGCCGGCAAGGGGCATGGGGAGAAGCGCACATACCACCACTACAAGAAAAACATGTCCAACCCAATCGTAATATGCACGGTCCTCCGCGGTTTTTGACATGAAAAACCGGTAGGTCGCATAGGCGACAACCACTGCGCCACCTGACATGATATCCGCCAAAAAACGGTGCGTATTCAGTGGATTCCATAATGGAGAGTGCAGGAGATGCCACACATTCCCTAAAAAATGACCTTGGGCATCAACGCCGGCCGGGGCCATCATAAACGAAGCCCATGAATTCGCTAACAACAACAAAATGACTCCGGTTGCATTTGAGAGTACACCAAGAGTCATATGCACCCACTTCAGCGCCGGAGTTTTGAGAAAATCCCAGGTGTAATAATAGAGGGCCAGGAGGAAGGCTTCACTCACAAACACCATGGCATACACCGGCATGACCGGCTTAAACGTCCCCCCCATGTAACTCATAAACCCCGGGTAAAGAGTCACAAAGGTTACCAGCATGAGAGAGCCTAACAATGCCGTAATAGAAAGCGACAACAGTGCCACACGCAAAATATCATGGGCCAATCCATCCAATTTCTGTTGGGATACCGGTTGTTTTCTTGTGATTCCTAAAAATTCTAATAACAAGCTAAACAAAGGAATAGATAAGACAAAACCACCGAAGTAGGTGTGTTGCTGAGTCACAAACCACACGACCAACCGGTTATCCACCAGAGGGTAAGAGGAATAGCCCTGAGGGCTTTCCGCGACAGACGGACTGGAAATAGACCCTGGAGTTTGGTAGAAAATATCCTGGCTTGTCTGCCCTTCAGTCGAGGGCAAGGCCTGATTGTCCATGCCCAATGCCAACCCGGCCTGAAGCAGAACGAAAAGCAGCACACTCAACAATGTTTTGAAAAATGTTCTCAATTTAATTCACCAGATTGCCATGCCCCACTTTGACGTCAGGGATGGAAGTAAGAGTTGCAGAGTCTTTAGAACTTTGGAGCATCCCCATCACAAATGGACACCGTTGTATGGATTCAGGAATGCCCACGAGCTGCTCTTCATAGGATTTCCGCCAGCCCAGAAAGAGGGTATATAGCGCCATCAACATGGCGGTACAGGCCGCTATCCCCATAAATCCTACTTGAGAAATCTGCCCTACCCGCAATACAAAGGCGGCCATCCCCATAAGAACCAGAAAATACGTCGCCGAAAAGGTCAGATTTGGCCACATCCAGAACCAAAGAGATGACAGCCAAGTTCGTGACCTGCCTCCCTGGGTATTTTGAGCATATAACGATTCACCGCTGAAAAACGTCTTCATTCCGATGGAGGCGATCACAACGGGAACTAACAGTGATTGAAGGATGGGTTGCAGTTCAATCGGCCCCACGGTGAACAGGATCCATGAACCGGCTATCCCTATCATGGTTGCCAACGTTAGCCATTTCACAATACTTCCTATCTCCTGCGGTATCCATTTTCGTAACGCCTCTCCATCAGGAAAGGTTGGGACAACAATCCCTTGTTGCCTCATCCGTTGCACATGACCAATTTCAAAGGCATCCCGAGTCACGGACGTACATGAAATGATGGTTGCCATCATGGCCGGACCTTCCGGATGGAGCAAAAAATCATAGGCCACAAATACTTGAAGAATCGCCAAAACCAAGAGGGATAATTGGATTCCATAGACCAGACCAATCCATCCCACCAACCATGCCCACTGCTGAGCCCCGTCTTCGCGCCAGGATTCCATGAGAGAGGCTCCACGTCCCTGTCGATAGGACCAGATGGCGGTAAGCATACAAATACACCCGGTGAATGCCAGAAGCACCAATGGATCGGAAAGCGACAAGACAGGCTTGAGAAGGTGATAGATCCCAAAAGCCACGAAGCCGGGAGCCAGCATCACCAAACGCTTCCGCTTGCGAACGGGTTGATCCGTCACCAAGGCATTCAATCGCGGAAGGACACGAAGGGAAAGTCGATGCAACATATCGTTACTCGCTTCGAGGAGATTTCCAGAGAATGATCGTTTCCGCTAAGTCGTTCACAAGGCCTTTCATGCGCGCCCGGCCGCCATACCAAAATAACGAGCCTTCACCTCTTCCATGAGAGCAACCGTGACCGCAGGCATCCCGCGATCCAGAGCCGTTCGCTCCAACTCAACCTTAGCCATCGCCCGGATTCCTGACGGGACATTGTCGATCCGACGCTCCGCGTCCGGAGTCCACTCCACCATTCCCTTATTGCGCGCCGACCCAACACGCGCAACCGTCACGATCCTTTGTTCCCTGCTAGAGACAAACTCCTCCACCTCCTTACATACGAGAGAACCTAAATAGGGTGGAAGTCGACTCATGTGATATAAGGCCTCGTCCGTCCATACGACGCAGGAAACCACCGGATCCAATTCTTTAGCATTCCCTTCTGCTCCAAGGGAAAATCCGCAGCGATCGCAATGGAATTTTGCAAACACAAAATCCGACGGTAACTCTTCAACCTCCACAATTCGTAAAGCATAGTCACAACCGCATTGCATGAACAGCCTACCCAATTTTTCCCGGATAGAGAATATAGAGCATCGTATAGGTAAACGTTCCGGTCACAAACAGCACACAATAAATCACCATGGTAAATCGTCCGAGCACTCGATGACGTCTGGCCCCATTGGGCCAAATCCGCTGAATAGATATTTCAATGCCAAACACCAGCGCGATGAGAAGAATAAGACCAAGATACACACTGAATTTCCCCATGGAAAATCCAGAGGTCATCACCCGGGAGAGAAAAAACAAAAGAACAATCGTGGTAACCCCTCCGAGGATCATCACAATACGTCTCCCGGACGTTTTTAAAATAGCATCCTTCAAGACCCGCTTCCCTTCCACGAAGGTCTGTGACCGGAACCCCAATACCATCATATAAACGGCCATCACGAGGCCGATCACGACCAGGAGAATATGAAGCGTCAAGACAGGCACAAACACTTGATCGTATAACCATTGAGGTCCGCCAAAGCCTTCCTTCCCCTCAAATGCCAGGACCCCAAGACTACGGAACAGATAATAACTGATAAAGAAAGCAAGCATGGCAACCATCCCACCGAACATTAGCCAATGGTGGCGATCATTTTTATGCTGTCTCGCCTGAATCCATCCGACAATAAACAATGTCGTAAAGAACGTCGCCATGAGTTGGCTCACATCCGCTCCAACCGTGGCATGGGTACCGAAAAATCCTGGTTCTCTCAGCCATACCGCCATTTCATCCATAATTTCGTGCCATGCCCTTCTGTTATTTCGTGCCTTGAATCATGGCACGCGGTTCTAATTCTTCCACAAGTCGAAAGCCGGCTTGTTCCATCCATTGGCGACTGTCCTGAATCGTAAAGCATTCGCCACATTCTGTGTTCACCAGAATATGAACAGCAAAGGCGGTCGTCCAAGCAGGGCTCGTTTTAGCCGGATCCAAGAACCGGTCTTTAATAATCAATCGTCCTCCCTCTTTCAAACAGGCAAACACTTTCTTCACCAGTGCCGCATTGGTACTGCCATCCTGATAATGCAGAATATCCGACATGAGGGCAAGGTCATACGACCCCTGAAATGCATCGACATGAAAGTTGCCGCCTTGCAAGTGGATACGATCCCCTAACCCCGCACGATCTACATGTTCCTTTGTCACCTTCAAGGTTTGCGGGAGATCAAAAACCGTGGCGGACAACCCGGGATGCTCGAGGCAAAAGGCAATGGCATTAGTTCCGGCCCCACCACCAATATCTAGCATCCGTACCGTTCCCTGAATGGGGACACTTTTCGCCAATCCCTGCCCACTTCCCTGCCCAATTCGATCCAAGACGGTAAGCACATGAGCTCCCAGTTCTGGATTCGTTTCAAAGACATGTTGCGTCACAGGTGACCGTCCGGTTTTTACGGTCTGTTCCAACTGCCCCCAATGACTCCACTCAGCGTCATGCAACAGTAATAAATGGCCCACATACTCTGAGCTTGATTGCACCAAATGTCTTTCAGCCACAGGAGTATTGGTATACACCTTCTCTTCCTTCGTTAACACACGCATTGCAACTGAGTGCGTTCATGACCAACTCCAAGGCCCGTGGATTGAGCTTCAGGGAATCGGCGACCTCATTGACCGTGAGCGACTGTCCCTTGAGTGCGGTAAAGAGATCAAGCTTAACAGCGGTGAGGAGAATTTTGGTTTCCCAGTAGTATCCTATCTGGAATATATCTGCGAGAGATGATTCACGTGTCACACAGGGCCTCAAACTCAAATGACAACAGGAGAAATTATTTTCGATGTCGATCTTAACGGGGTCATTTTGCGAGGTCAAATGTTTAACGCTTAGGATCAATGGCGAAGCGCCCAATAAAAAATAAGGGCAACTAGCGATGAGCTAGTTGCCCTTATCTGAGGAATTATTTCCTGACCGAGACGGACTTATTTAATCTCGAAATTGGCTTCGACGGTTCCCCCGTCCTTCACATCCACATCGGCTTCCACTTTGCCGGCAATAGGATGCCAGGCCACTACTTTATGCTTGCCGGCAGGCACGTCCTTGATTTCAAAGGTTCCGTCGGCACCAGCCACACCATAATGTGGATTAGTCACCGGCAAATACCAGCCCTGCATAAATTCATGTTGGTCACATTGCAAACGCAACACAGAACCCTTTTTCGACATTTTCAATTTGACGCTTTTTTCTAAAGAATCACCTTTTTTGGCCAGACCGATATTGAACTCAGTGCTGGACTTGGCACCCAATTGATCAAAGCTATGCGGGTTATGCAACACACCTTCAGCCGATTTAGGATCGCTGGGATCGGCATCATTATTGACCACCTTAAAGAGGCCCTTGCTTACGGCCACTCCAGTATACGGCTTAAACTCACACAATTCAGCCTCCACCAATTGCGGGGCCTCCTTGTCGGCTTTGTCTAAAAATGCTTTGTCTTGAATATCAGTAACCGCCACCACCGCGTTCTTTAAACCCTTACTTCCATCCACTTCCACTTCCTTCAGCAACCGGGTATTCCCATCCGCACTCTTACTCTCATTTTTTTTGCAAAAATCCACATTGGGAAATTTTGAAAACGCGAATTCTTTCGGTGGGGGAACTGCTCCAGTAAACGTGACTTTGCCTTTAATAGTTCCCCCCGCCTGGGCGACTAAAGGGGCAGCAATAAGCATGCAGCCCACTAAAAAAGACATAGTTAAAGACTGACGATTCCTCATAATTCTTCCTCCTAGTTAAGAATAAAATTGAGTTGACGTGGGAAAACAACCTAACTTGATAAGATCAACCCCCTTTTACCCCGGCCAGGTATAAAAAAGCTGATCTTGAAATGGATCGTCGACAGCACCCACTTCCGTATATATCAGGAATAAAAAAAACGTGTCAAGAAACCCAACAAGAACTAGGTCCTTTGTCCTAAACCTTAGGCCTTTTAGTTCGCGGAAACATGAAAAGGTTTAAACACACGATAATTTCCTAAAAATCGACAGACTGGCAACAAGGCAGCCTCGCTCATTTTTGAACAGGGTCCCTAAGTACGGCCATCATGTCAACCACGCTCTTTTTCATGTCCTCTGCATGAAAGACCGGAGCCGAACACATCCGGTCAGTACAGACAAACGCTACGGGTCGTTCGTCATAGGGAAAAATAATGTCACCCCATTTCGGCGGTCCCTCCTTGGGGTCAAACCTTTTCACAATTTTTCCAGGGCAGAACATTCGCTGGCCTTCCACCATTAGGGCTTTGGTCATGGCATCGTCAAAATTTCCCACCACCGCAATATGAATCGGAATTCGAAACCATTGATCGATAGCCAATCCGGACAATGCGAGGGGAAGAGGTTGCCGGGACATGACCATGGCCTGCAACGTGCTCTCAGCGATGGAGCGATATGCCTGCTTCTCCGTCAAATGAAAAAGATCGAGGTACCAGAGGACGGCTTGGAGATTCTCCTTCACCGGTTTGGTTGGGAAGTTCAGAAGACCATATTTTCCTGGCATCTGTGGATGATCAAAAAATCCCCCATTCGCGGAATCTTGTAATATTCGACGACTCACTTCGGCAAGGGCTTCAGCATTTTGCAAAAATTGAGGTCGCCCGGTCACTCTAAAGGCCTCAAGTAACGCTTGGCCAAACAGTATGTGATCCGATAATAAACCGTAAAGATTGGACCCGTCTCCCGTCTCGCCATGAGCGAGCCCCTTATTCTCGTCAAAACGTTTCTCAAATAACCGGCTCAACATCTGAAGAGCCAAGTCCCCTAACTCGACCTGTTCCAACACCACGGAGGCATGCAAATAGGCCCATGCCATCAACGCATTACTCCCTGTGAAAACGCGTTGGTCCACATTCGGGATACCGATGGCCAATCGCTTGTTCTCATTGAGAGCATAGTACTGGGCTCCAGACATGGACTCTATCCCTTCAGTTCCTCTGACGTCGGCGTCCTGACTTTCGTACATCAATCCCGTTTGCGGATCGGTCAAGAACCGCGAAACATATTCAATAAGCGCCAAAGCTATGCGTTTAAACTGAAGATCTCCGGTGAGTTGGAAGGCTTCAACATAATTGCGGAGATTCAGAGCCTGAATCGACAACATCTTTTCAAAATGCGGTTGGCTCCAATCTGCTTGTTCAGCATAGCGGTAAAACCCGCCCCAAACGGGATCCAGTAAGCCCACTTGTTTTTTTAAGGTATCCAACCCTATTTTGACTAACTCTGGATCATCCTCAAAGAAGCCATAGGCCAAAACCATCTGGATGGCTTCGGGTTCAAAAAATTTTGGGGCATCCCGAAACCCTCCATTGACCGAGTCAAATTGGGCTCTCATCATCTCCACACTTTGCTTGACCATAGCGGCCTGAAGCACCTGCGCTTTGGAAGGACCGGCTTCCACCTGCTCTTGTACCCGATCCCATAACTGAGAGGCTTCCTTAAGCAATGCAGCCTTGTCGGTAACATAGATAGACTGCACCTCAAGAAGCATGGCTTCCATTTCCTCAGAACCCAAGGCATTCGCTTGAAAAAGAATTTCTCCGGTCGGCAAGAGGACATTGGTCGTCGGCCATCCTCCCGCTCGGTAACGAGCATCTAAATCGGGACGCTGATCAGTATCGACCCGAACAGGAATAAATTTGGTGTTGAGCAGGTTTACGATACGAGGGTTGGCGTAAGTCATCTGATCCATCACATGGCAAGCATGACACCATACCGCAGTGAGATCCAAAATAATTAATTTATCTTCAGCCTGCGCACGTCCGAAGGCTTCCTTTCCCCATTCATGCCATTGAACAATTGGATGGTTGACAGACTCACCATGAGGTCGTATTTCAGCATGAAGGGGACTGACGAGAAACAACACGCTGAGCCCAGCCACCATCCACAACTTGCAACTTCCCCGGATTCGGCATGAGTGATTCATACCCACAGTCTCCGGGACACATGCGAACTTGATGATCGTGCGCCAAAATTGGTCGAGAGGGGAGCAGTGCCTAATACACTGCACAGCTTGAAGAAACATGTTCACACCCTTTATCCGGTCATACCTGTCCATCTTCAGGAAGACCTCCCTTAGGGCCGCAAACACACCGCTTAAAGACCGATCTCCTTATCCAATATCCTCACAATGGCGGCGGCGGCAGTCACCCGCACCGCTTCATCAGTATCTCGCAGGAGGCGCTTTAAAGTCGGGAGGAGCGTGCGATCGCCAATACGACCCAATGCGCGGGAGGCCCCAATCCTGGGCCGAGGCAATGGGTCATTGAGAGCCAATATAAGCACATTGAGCACGTCAGGACCTTTTCCATTTCCAAGCGCCTTAACCGCACCCGACCGAATGGCCGGATTTTGGTCATTGAGGAGATGCTGAACGGTATCCTTGACCACTGAATAAGGCGCTCCTGACCGTAGCAATGAGGCCACGGCCGCCGCTTGCACACCGGAATTCGAATCGGCCAACGCCCTGGTTAACGGGGTTAACACCTGATGTTGTTCGTAATACCCCATACTAAAAGCCGCCACACTCCGCACAGCAGGAATGCGATCAAACAAAACTGCCTTCAGTGTCGGCAAAGATTCAGGAGCTTGCAATTTTCCCAAGGATGCAATGGCCGCAGCACGGATAGACGGTTGAGAATCGGAAATAGTTTTTTCCAAGATCGGTATCGCACGACGATCCCCTAACTCACCAAATGCACGGATAGCCGCGCCCCGTTCATACCCTTCTTCGCTGGTCGCACCTTGCTCCAAACGAGCCCAGTATTCCTTGTGACCGAGCTCATATAATGCTCTTGCTGCCGCAATTTGGACTAAATGCTGCTCATCGTTCAACGAAGGTCTAATGAGGGGCTCGAGACTCCTGTCGCCAGATTGTCCAAGTCCAATCAAAACAGTTGCCCGCACTAAACCGGCTCCGTCTTTCAATGCCTCACGAAACACCTTGGAACGCTGACCGGCTTTTCTTTGCCCTAAGGCTTCTGCCACCAATGCTCTAATCATGCCGGTTTCATCACTTAAGCCTTTTTCTAAATATTCCACGGCCTGATCAGATTCGATTTCCTTTAACGCGGTATAGGCGGCACCCCGCATTTGTTCCCGCATATCGGAACGGACAGGCAATATACTGGCAATGGCAACCTGGCGTAAGAACGGTTCATCTTCCCGCTGTTCCCCGGCGATGGCTTTCTCATAGGACTCAATGGCTTCGGGAGTTTTCCCCAAGCTGGCTAATGCAAGGATGTATAGGCGAGAAGCCTGCGAGAGGGGCGCACTTTCTTTGTGTAAGGGCTTAACAAGATCAACGACCTGTTTAAATTGACCCTGGTCATAGGCTTTTTGCGCCTGAACAAGGGTTGAATCATGCGCCTCTTCCGCCAACACCGAACCTGAGAGAGCCCACAGGACACCGAGAACGAGCACAGCGTTTATACGATTCATCCTTTATTGTTTACCCCCATCTCCTAGCCATATCATATTTCTATCCTCTCGGAACCGGGGCTTCCTGAGCCTCAATAATTCGATAGCCCAAAGGCGCGTCAAAGTAATAATCGGGTTGCGAAGAAAGCACCACATGATGATATTCCACAAACCAATCACGATCCTGACTTAAGAGTTTCAAAAGAATCCCTCGTTGAGGATCCACCCACTCGAAGTATCGTTCCAGTTGGCCAGACCGAGCTTTGACCTCCACGTCATAGAGCAGGGCAGGTTGATCGCCTACAATGGATTCCCCGATAACCGTTCGACTTGTCTCTCCTTCCAACTTGACAGAAAATGGTAACAAATAATCCAAAGTTAAGGGAACACTCACAATCATTCGGCGTTGCGAAAACACATACCAGGTTTTTTGTTCATCCAATCGAATAATGAGGACACTCGCATAGCCTAACTCTGTTCGTATTCCCCCTGCCGGTTCAATGCGATATCGATCATTTTTCACAAATAACTGGGCATTGGCGATACGTCCTCCGGTTTTCCACATCACTCTCGCCGAGAATTCTGTGGGACCATTGTTGGGGAAATTGGAAGAGCCGGCAAAGCCCCAGGTTAACGGGAACCAAGCCACCGTTCCGAAAATGGCACAAACAACGAACCCTGCAAACTTCTTATCACAAGTTCGGGAGAGGAGGAGGGAAAAGTCTATCCATTTCATGGCCTTTGGTGTTCAACCAGAGGCTCTATCAGAACAGGGTGGCCCAGAGCACCGGAGGTAAATCGAGCCGGGGTCTGAATGGTATGCGCTGTCCAACGACCCACGGGAGATTCCAAGGAAAAATCCCTCCGCACGGTTTGGTTTGGTTCCACGGAAAATTCATAAACCTGCTCATGTTTGACACTTGGATGCCAGGCTCGAATGCGATAACTTCCAGGCGGGAGTGACGAAATGACATACTCTCCCCTTTCATTAGTAAAGCTGAAATAGGGATTATCCACCGCAATCGCCCAGCTTTCCATGTAAGCGTGGAACCCGCACTGCATCACAAAAGTTTTTCGTCCTTTGCTCAGTTGAAATTGATGAACCAAAGATTGCCCCGGCAGATGCTCATGCGTCGCATGGATATTCTCTCGTTGATGTCGAGGATTAAAGGGCAGAGGAGAATTAAATAACACCCGTGTCCCTTGGCTCAACGACGTCTCATAGGCCTGGATATCATGCATGACCGGATCCATATTCACCACTTCAATCCCATGCTCATTACGCACCACCGTCGTAAATGGGAGAAATTGGCAGTCCCGGGCTTCCACCTTCGGAATAGAAAGGGAAAAAGCTTTTCCGGCATTCACGCCTTCAACCACCATCACGACGCCTTGAAGTTGGTTGTGATCATTCACCACGAAATCCTTAAGTAGCCGCCAGCCCTGACCATCAGAAATACGGCCGCAATACTCTGGATCAGGGAACGTCACGAGGTTATACGCTTTAGGAGAAGGCGGAAGGCCCATGAGGGTCACCGTACCAACAATAGTGGCCCCGTCCGTTACGTCAATCACTTCATAAGCAAAAGCAGTCGAACTGTTGATCCAGAGCAGACTTATGACCACAATTTCTACTATTCGATTTTTATTCATGATCACCTCATTCCCTCAGGGAACTTGCCGTCGTAACGACGGGATAATCTCAACGCCTTCTCCAAGCATCTCCAGTCCAAAATGCGGATTCTCCTGCATTTCATGCACGCTTCTCCGCCCTTGGGGAGACTCATATTGGAAATCCAATGTCAGCGTTTTTCCCGATTCCACACGAACGGTTTTTTCTAAATAGGTTTTCATACCAGGGTGCCAGACAGTCACTTGATATTCTCCTGCTGGAATATCGCGAATTTCGTAGGCTCCATCCTCTTTGGAAATCGAATAATAGGGATTATCCACCACTAATCCCCATGAAAACATATAGGGATGAAAACCACATTGCATGACAAATACATCCCGTCCTTTTCGCAAATGAATTTTTTCAATCATCGGTTTTCCGGGTAGATGGGTATGGACGTTTTTTCCAAACATACCAACCACATTATGAAAGGGATTCATGGGCAATGGACGATTAAACAAGACCCTGGCCCCTCGTTCTCTGGCCGTTTCATATCCCTGGATATCATGTTCTACCGGATCCATATTGATCACGGTTATTTCATCCTGGTCGCGTAACACATTGACAAATGGCAAAAAATCACAATCAATGGCTTCAACCTCTACCTTTGGCAAAGAAAACGGTTTGCCTTTTTCTATCCCTTTCACCATCACCACCGCATCCTTTAGCGACCCCTGGGGCCCAATAATAAAATCCTCAACAATGCGCCACCCAGTTCCGGTAGAAATTCTTCCACAATAAACGGCATCCGGGATCGTAACCAGATTAAACGCCATCGGTCTTGGGCGTGTCCCCAAGAATGCGAACATGGCCTTGAATTGCCCCTCCATTGCTGACCGGGCTCTCCTGATAGGCCAACCCCATGGAGGCTCCGGTGATGACAAGAAACATGCTAAAGAAAAAAACCCGTACAATCATCCTTCTTCCTCCTTACTAAATTTCTGCCCTCCAATAAGAAAATCGAATGTCTCCTTACACAAAGGTCAATATACCATCTCCTAGGATAAAAAAAAAACGGGGAAGCCTCGCGTCGGCTTCCCCGCTTTCCTGACCCTCGAAATGGAGAATCTGGCTTATTTCGCGACGGTCGGAATCAAGCGAGCTTTGCCCGTGCCCCCATCCAATGCCGCCTGTTTGGAAGACGACATATCTCCTTCCAACGACAGAATCCGTTGATCCGTAGTCGGCAATACGCGGAGATAGCCCCATTGCCCAGATTGGGAATAGGGTAACCGCCCATTGCTCCACACATAATCTCCGGCCATGGCCCATTTCCCACCAGCCGAAGGTAAGTATACATCCAGGCCTTCTGACCCCGAGAACTCTACCGTGCTGATCATATCCGCCCCGGGTAGGAAGGGTTCAATCGGCCATTCATGTTTTTCCATCGTAAACATCCCATTTTGCTCGCTACTGGCCCCAAAGACATGAATCCGCACTTTGTCGCCGGCATGGGCCTCAATCAACGGCGTCGCAGGATCCTGGGGATTGTCCACTTCGCACGGTTGGAACATCCGGCCTAACGTACAGCCCGCTTCTTCCCGGTGCAGATAGGGTTCCGCACGATAATTCACGCCGATCAGCCCAGCCACATTCTGCACATAGGGCATGAAGCTGGTCCCGATGATGTTGTCCTCATCCTGAAAGTACAAGACCACATCCCGATAGTTCTCTCGGTTTTCATACCCTTCGATGGTCCGATCCACAATCACATCGGCGTTCCAACTATTTTTCAGCGATATATCTTCGCCGGTCTTCGGATCACGATAGCTAGATCCTTTTGGCCCAATAACGATCCCGCCAAATAGCCCATTGCGGGGGTTCAGAGCCGCATTGCCAAAGTCCCATACCAACGACTGTGTTTCGCCATTGAAGGGGTCCGCATAGTAGGTGTAGGTACGCGATTCTCCAGGACCCACCGTTTGATCTCCAGGATTATTCCCTAGATTGACCCCTTAGGAATCCTTGGGATCAAAGACCAAACTAAAAGCCGAAAAAGAAGCCCGACCCTCTTTGAGTTTATTCGTCAGGTTAATTTTGAGACAATCCCCCACGTTGGCCCGTATCGTCAACGGCATCGGTTGGACATCCCCGGACACCTTCTGGTGACTTCTTCCTCCAGGACATAAATCTTGCCTTCGGGATTCCGCAATTCGATGGTCCTTTCAAAGTCGACTTCGATCGATTCCGGAGCACTGGTGTTAAAACTCATCCCTGGATAATCCATCGCCACCACGTTAAAGCTCTTCACCGGGGCCTCTTTCGGACACACCGGCAGGCGCTCCGGCATGCCTTCTTTGCCATACGCCTTATTGGGCAACGGCTGGAGATCATCCACCGGTTTATCTAACACACGAATAATTCCCCCACGCCCCTTCTGAGAACTTGGAGCTGCGGCCATTAAAGAACATATAGTCACCCGGTTGATGCCGAGGACCACCAGCTTCCGGAACAACTAAGTCATATCGTTCGGCAATTCCAATATGTATGGAATTTTTACGGTTGGCTTCTTCCGCATACCGTTCGGACCAGAAGGTATGGCCGGAAACAGTAAATACATTACTTTCATTCATGGTCGTGTCCACTAGCCGGAACACAATGGCATCCCCCAGGTAGGCCCGAAGCATGGCCGTGCTGGGATCACCATGCACCACACTGCTGAAGATCTTGGAAGGATCCGGATTATTGGCCAAGCGTTGCGCGAACGGCTCCGCCCGGAAATTCAAGGCTCCACCCGTCGTATGCGTCCCCCCATTTAAGAACGGCATGGGCGTCATTTTGATCTTGTCGTTCGGCGGCATCATAAAGGACACCGTTCGCCCGGCTTCCAAGGCTACGTCCACCGGTTGTCCCGGAGGATTACCGGCCGTCACCACATTAACCGTATGCGGTACCGTATCCATAACATGCACCATCAATTCCCGGAAGCTGCCAGCCACATCATGGCCAACCCGCTCCACCGCATGAATATCGGCCATCGGACCGGTCCGAATCCGTTTCCCGGTTTTAGGATCATGCCAGGTGGAGTTCAAGGGTTCCGCAATCATGGTGCCCAACCCGCCATGCGGCCAGGTGGTGCCCCCAAAGGCATGGTCATGCCAGAACACACTGCCCACATCGGCATCCACCCAGAACCGTGCCGCACATATTCCACGGTCACAATATCCCCCACGGGATGATCATTCTGCAGAGGCTCGTCAAACGTAAAAGTGTCGCCATTGATTTGACAATCCGTCGTATTTCGTTGCCTTTGACATTATCGGCACCAATCCAGATCGTATTGCCACATGATATTGCTTGGCATTTTTAACCTCAAAAGTGTAGTCGCCTTTCTTGGCGCCTTGGTCACCTTCGCATTCATCGGCACAGGCAACCCTTTTTTTCTTTTTCTCGAATTGGGTAAACGGGCGCAGGACTGTTCATAGGAAAAACCAGAAATCACTCCATCCGATGCCTGATTGTCGAATTGAAGGAAATGAGGATGAATGTTGATTTTAGACGATTGGAAATTGGTAAAATCGTCATCCAACCATTCGCTGGTCAGCGTATAGTCGACACAATCATACACATTGGCCCGAACCACCAAGGGCAATTTTTTGTCGTTGTTATTTCGTACTTCTTCTTCCTCTTCATGGAGGACATAAATCAACCCGTAGGGATCGATGATCGCCGGTTCCTTACCCTTCCGCCGCCATTTCAATGGGAGTATTGATGAAATGAATGTTGTAATATTTTCGTCCGGCATGTCCGGACACAAACTCCACCGGCCATTTTCTCCCGGTTTGGCTGGCTCGCCGACCGCTTGCATCCTGATTCACGAATCATTTCCAACCATGGGGCTGGATTGTGATTCGGTGGGAACATGACCCGTTTACCGAAATGTGGCGTCAGATGCGGCCATGATACCTTTCCGGTCCTTGGCTCAAACAGAATGGCCGTCGTTCTCCGGGAGTTGGAAGTCGAATGGTATTTTGGATTTTCTCAATTGTGCTTTCTTTCTCAGACATGGCTTTATTACCATCCCAAGCCCAATCCAATACCGTCGCATCATAAGAAATAATTTGGCCCTTTTCGTCATCTTTATGACCGGGTTTCCCTTGGGCCGGCAACTGAATTTCCACCCATTCTTTAATATTCACGACCGCTGGGTTCGATTTCCAATTGGTCTTTCCCTTTTCCACGATGGTGAATGTTTCCCAAACCAATCGACGGTTTTACCAATCAATTGATCGGAAGTGACACCGCCTGCATCCGCCCTTTTCTATCAGGCAACTCCCTGAGGTTTGGCATGACATCCGTACGGTTGTCGTCTGTTGCATGGTATTATATACCCGCCAATACCCCCACATTCCTGCAACGTAATGATGAGCGACATGGCAGTGAAACAAGAAGTCACCCGCCAGTTGTTGGCATAAGCCAGACCCACATTCCGTCTCCAAATCCAACGCTTCTGATGGCCCAATCACTTCCACATCAACCCGGTCGGTTTTTGTCCTGATAACCGGATATTTAACCGGACCATTTTTCGCGGCATGCCACATCGGCATTTGATCAATCGCCCGTGGGCTTCTTGGCCATCGGATCGTCCCGCCATGTGGATGGTGGGAATGGAATACCTCAGACCCTCCATGAACCAACCTGAATTTGGCAGGATCCCCAAGATAAGATCGAGGAATCGTCGTGGGTGCATCACCAAAGGTGTAGGAACTATATCCCATGGATTCGTCTTCAAACCCGAAATATTCGTGCTGCACATGCATGTTGTTGATACCAAATGGCTCACTCCGATAATTAAGAGCTCGAGCTCCTGGCCGATAGGCATCGGTGAGAGGATCCCGTTGGGGCAAGAAATCACCATGTTTGTTTACCGGACGAAACGCTTCGTCACCCACCTCATGATAAATCAACACGAACTCACGAAAATCAGGTCCCGTTCCATTTTTGATAATGGCTTGCCACCCACTGGCTTGGGGTTGGGTCTCCGTTTCCCAACGGATTCAAATATTCGGAACCATGCGGTTCAACCACAAATAGTCCATCATACCCATGACCGTCAATTCCCGATCATTACTAAATGTATGAAATTGTCGGCCACCCTCCTGGGTGTCTGGATGGATGTACCATTCCATCTCGACGACTTGGCCTTCTTCAGCCACGGTGTCGCGATTGGTTGTCGTAGCAGGCTGCCCAGTCTTGCTGATAACCATATTCGACCCATGGATGTGAAGACTGGCCTCCTCACCAAACTCAAGTTGGTTTCGGAGGGTGAATTTCACACAATCCCCTTGATTTCCTCTGATCACCAGAGGTTGAATCCATTGATCCTGAAGACCGTTAGTGACCGCGCCAGGGTCACCATGGCCATCCACCTCTCTGGCTTCAGCATTCTTGGCTTCCTCTTCCCGCACCTTATCGATATTTTCGGTCAGCACATACATATAGCCAGGATAGTAATCAAGCCATTGATTGAGGGTAATCTCGGCATTGATGGCCGAAATATCATAATCCCTGACAGGGGCAGTTGAAGGACAATTTCCACCACTCGCTGCAACAGGCTCCACATTACGATCAGATGCCAAAAGTAAATCCTGGCCTCCGGCCCCATATTGGTGCATATTGGTCATCGTGTTGTAAAAACCGGTCCCGAATGGTCACCATGTTGAGCGCCAGACTCCTTTCCATTCTGCATGACCCGGTCATGTTGGCGTTCCACCATGGCCGCTCGGTTCGGACGGCCTTCCTTGGTGTCCTCCATAATGGTCTGGCCCTTTAAACGCTCTGCCCATTCAGGTGACTCTTGATGAACCATCCCCTTGCTATGAATAACTTTGTCCTGATTTTCTTCAGCCAGGAGGGTTCCTCCTGACAAAAAACTGGACCCCCCGACTAACAATCCAATGGAAAGTGTGGTGATCGCTTTCCTAGATTTCATGTGAAACATGGACCGGCCTCCTTAATGTGAAATAAACTGACAAACCAAATACGTATTCTACAAATCAAACAGTCGATAATATTCCATGAAAATATTGGGAAGCGCAAAAGGTAATCCAATCGATTGAGGCTGTCAAGTCTGAAAGATATGAGTTTGATTTCATTGCATTTATCACAACTACTCCAAAAAAAATGGCATTCCAAAAATGAATGTTGGGAAATAGGAAAATTGTCACCGATTAACGGCCAATAATTCGCTCCAGCCCTTTAAATTTCTGATTTTTAAAAGCTACGACAAAGTGAGCCCTGCAACATACGAGGAAAACTCCTTCTGTAGATCAGTGGAAATGGGGCCTGGCTTTCCATCCTGTATAAGTTGTCCATTCACCTGAATAACAGGCAAAACCTCAATTGTTGTGCCCACGAGAAAGACTTCGTCAGATTGCAGCAACTCTGAAATATGAATTGGTCGAAATTGGACGTCCAAACCTTTTGCCTGAGCTAAGGTCGCCACCTGTTGCTGGGTCACACCAGCCAGGACTAAATGATTCCTTTCCGGAGTAATAAGTACGCCATTTTTCACCACAAAAATATTACTCGTAGCCCCCTCAGTCACCTGTCCATCTCTTACAAAAATCCCCTCAAAGGCCTTGGCCTCACGGGCCTTTTGCTTGGCCAGGACATTCGGAAGCAAATTAAGGCTTTTAATATCGCAGCGGTGCCATCGAGTATCAGGAAGGGTAATAACACTTACCCCCTGTTGGAAGTCTTCGGTTGGCAATCCAACCATTTGCCGAAATGCCAAAAAGACCGTAGGTTCCCCATTAGAAGGGAAAGTATGCTCACGCGGAGCGACCCCTCTGGTCACCTGAATATAGATTTTTCCTTCCTGATATCCACTCTGCTGAAGGCCAGAAAGAAGGAGGCGCAGGAATTGGGGTGGTTCTAAAGAAAATTGGATCTGGGTTTCTTTGGCACTCCGAACCAGCCTATTGAAATGCTCACTCCAAAAGGCAGGAACCCCACGGTAGGCACGTATCACTTCATAGATGCCATCCCCAAATAGGAATCCACGATCATCCGGAGAGATCCTAATCTCCTCCAATGGAGAAAAATGCCCATTGAGATACCCGATATCCGACATGCCTTAATTTCATTCAGGAAGACAGAGGGGAGACTATGACCTTAAAAATCCGTCGATCTTCTGCTGTAAACTTCCACGCCATCCTTTTACTAAACTCCAAATGATGTGTTCCGGGTTCCAACGCCCGAAATTCAAATGATCGCTGACCGGAATCTACTGCATTATTACTGACCGTTCGAAGAAACTCATCTCCCACTAATCCCAGCACTTTGGGGTCATAACCTGGCACCCATTGTTCCCCCCGGGTCCGATCTTCCCATAAATGCACCATAAATGTGTCCGATTGGAAAACCTTAATCGCTTTCGTTTGAACTTGATCGATATTCATGCTCTCACCTTGACTAAAACTTAGGTCATGCTCCGTCTGTTAAGTCCACTATTCTCCTGTTAACCAATCACGTTTTTTTAAACAAACAAACACATTCCCCTTATCAACCACTACATCATAATTGACCACACAATAGCCTCCGCCATCTGGACCAAATCCCGAGCGAATGTCAAATTGCTGATGATGCCACGGACAAGAAACCAGAAAACCCTTCAAGCGGCCCTTCCCCAAAGAGGCTCCTTGGTGCGGACAGATATCATTAATAGCAAAGCAACGATCATCAACGCGAAAAATAGCTATTCTTTTCCCGTCGATTTTGAATACACGCCCCTTTCCTTTGGAGATATCCTCCAGCTTCCCAACATAAACAAATCCCTCTTTAGGACTCAGCGGTTCATATACCCTGCAGTTCATTCCACGCTCAGAATTTGAATCATTCATAGCCGGTTCATCTTTAAGAGACAAGCAATGTAAAGGTGACCTGTGCCCCTATCTGAACTTTGGCTTGGTCCACAAACCCAGCATTGGCTTCAACAATATAACGTGCATCTTGAGGCGGGGGCCCATACCATGGGCATTGCCTTTCATTGCAAGGAAGAGCCCTTTCGACTATATGCACGACAACCTTACTCTCATCAACCCAAATCACATCAACAGGAAATTGAAACTCTTTTGTCCAGACCCGATGGAGACCGGAATTTTCAAAAATATAGATCATTCCCTCACCGGGAGGAAGAACATTTCTAAACGCTAATCCGAATAAAAGTTTTTCCGGTGTATCAGCAACCTCCGCTTTCAACACCCCACCGCTGGGAAAATTTATATTGATGACTTGCGTCTGTTCCGGAGCATTGAACAAAAGCGCACCGGAAATCAGGAACAACGCCATTACCAGAAGAAAGAAAATTCGCTTTTTACTTGGAACCCCTTTACCCTGCAGAAAAGACAACATTGTTCTCCATATATCCTTATATTCCTAAAAACCCTCTTGTCTCAGGCCTTTGGCCTTTGCTCCAGACAAGCGCATTTCTATTATTTCGGGATTTGCTCAAATAACACACCCACGATAAGATATCATGTAGGTTGATATGATTTCAGCCATGATGAAGGATGGAGAAAGAACCTTCGCTGGCCACATCCCCCCCAAAGAAAACCTTTACCTCATACCATGGAGGCCTCGTATGCGCTACCTCCCAAATTTATTACTTGCGCTTTCTTTAGTTTTCTTTTCCTCTACCAGCACCTCCGCTTCCCCATCGATTTCCACCGCCATCGACCGGTTTGTCTCTAATCTCTACCCCAAGGGTAGCCATTACTTCTGGGTGATTAACAACACCTCAAACGAGTCTGCGGAAGAAATGATTGTCGACCTCAACACCAGTGTCAGAAATTTACCGGAGGATGAACCGACGGAAAGTCGGTTTTTATTATTGGTGGTAGGAGGAGAACTGCTTGCGGCTCAAAAAATTCCGTTAAATGCTAACGTGGATTGCCAGAATGATGAGGAAGTATAGTTAATAATAGGAATAATTCAGTTATTAAAAAAGCCCCATCCTTCGTAATAAGGATGGGGCTTTTTTATACTAAGCAATGCCTACTTGGTCAAAATCAATAATTGTCCACCCAAATGGGCTGCATGTAATTGACACTTGTAATTCAATAAATTGTTCGACGTCACATACGTGAGATCACTCATGGGAATACCGATATATTTGGTTTCCCCAGGAGCCAAAACAAGCTTAATATGCATAGACGTCGGAGCGGCAAAAGCTGAATCCGCGGAAAGCTCAAAGCCATGTTCCTTGTCCATATTGTTGGTTACTTTGAACAAGATGGGTCTTCCTGCTCTTCCGCCTGTGGCACTAGAAACAAGACTCAAAATGGATGTGGGTGGATACCACACTTTCTTTCCACCAATTTCCATAGCAGTAAACTCAAGATCAACATCCAGCTTTGTAAACGGCTGGCCCACGACAGACCCCGTTTCAAGGTCACCAATTTCCACACCACCTGACTGTAACGCAAATGCGCCTGAACTACCGACCGCAACGAACACCACACTTAAAAGGACGGATAGAAGCACTCTGTGCATCGCCTACCTCCTCATGAGAAGCTGTTGATAATGAAAGTTTTACCTAAGAACGCAAGCCAATTTTCTGATTTATATAGTTTAAGTTTCAACGAGAGGGTTGGTTATAGCATATGGCATTCTTCGACGCAAGAAGGTTTTTGTCATTGCGATTCTTGGCCGATAAAAACAAAGAAGTGTTTTCTTTGAACACATAAGAGAATTAGCGATCTCCCAACCATTTTTCAATAATTTCCTTGTGATTACAAGTCCTTTCCTCCATGGTGAATGATTTTTCAGACGAGAGATTCTCTTTTTAAGACCAATTTTCTCTTAATTTCAATTTATTTTTCCCTCACCCATAAATAATACAGTCACATGATTTTTGATACCCTTGATTGAGGCATTGTTCGAACCATGGGAATGAATGGTAATTGCAATAAAATCAAAAACAGATGGCGGCAACTTTCGGGCTTACCAACAGGGTTCCAGGATAGAAACCAATTCTACAATTTTTCTATTTACCTTTCCGGCAGTAGCCCAAAAGGGTTAATGTCCACTCTCCAAGTAAGCCCCAAAAGCAACCTCAACAATTCAAAGAGATGGATAGCGTCTCCTCGCCTTTCTCCTGCAACAAAACCCAATAAATCGGCAATGATTATCCAGGCACATACATATTATGTTCCCGCTCCCATCCAATGGAGGATTCGGGCCCATGTCCGGGTATTACGAGTGTACTTTCTTTGAGGGTATACAAGCGTTCGCGAATAGATCGCTCAATTACCTGGCCATCTCCACCCCACAGATCGGTTCTGCCAATTCCGCCCCGAAACAAGGTGTCCCCGGAAAACACCAGATTTTGGCTTTCAAAGAAAAAACATACCGACCCGGGAGTATGGCCAGGCGTATGGATCACGGTTCCTGTATGGGAACCCACTCGCAACTCCGATGCATCTTTGATCCAGCAATCCGGCGGAGGGGCAGGCACATATGGAATGCTGAACATTTTGCATTGAATTTCCAGCATGTCCCAAAGATCTTGATCCTGGGAATGCAAACACAGAGGTGCCCCCGTCGCTTGCTTAATATGTCCGGAGGCTAAGAAATGGTCAAAATGAGCATGCGTATGCAAAATTGACGTGACGGTGAACCCCAGGGCATCAATTTCCCCAAGTATGCGTTCAGGATTTCCTCCTGGGTCCACCACAATGGCCTGCTTAGTTTCTTTATCACCGATAATCGAACAATTACATGAAAGTGGAGGGACGGGAAAAGTTATTCGAATGAGCTGATTCATCGTGATCTCCTTAAACGACACTGATAATTCCGTGGATTAAACTTGAACGAACACCTACTCTAGTGCAGATTTACACAATTTCTCATAGGAATTACAGACAATTCCCCTTCTTTAATCTCCGCCTCAATATTGGAAGTTTGAAATAAGAACAGTTTAAGCCTAAAATACCTAATAAAAGGTACCCATTTGATCCAACCACAACACAATCTTCCCTACACGGATATGCTGAGCCGGTGAAAACTCAAGCATTCCAGCGCTGCCCAACATCCCAGCAGAGGCCAGATATTCTCCCCTGCCCAAGAAGCAAAGCCCTATCTATTGGCGTAGGGATGCTCATCTTTCTACTGACTGGTTGTCCCCAAAATAACTCCGGGCTTGAGGAAGAAAATATTCAGCTCAAAAAACAGGCCATCAAACTGGAGTCGGTTATTCATTCCCTCCAAGAGGGAAACAAAGTCATGCAGCAACAAATCGACTTGCTGAATCAAGAATCTAGAAAAACCGCAGAATCCTATGAATCTCAGCTACGAGATGCAGAAGTCACCCACCAGGAACAACTTCGAGACGCACAGGCTCAAATGGCCGAATTGGCGAATAGCCCCAAAAAAGATGGAGCCAGGATTAAAACTTTGGAACAAGAACACCGAAAGTTGGAAGGAGAAAACAAATGGCTCAGGAGCCAACGGGACCAGATGAGGAAAACACTGACCCTTCATCAAATTGGCGGTCAAAGTCAGGAGTTGCCGTTTCCCTTTTCCTCGGCATCAGAAATCATAGAAGGCGCACTCACAAAAAATGGCTATTCAATACTTGCCAGCATGCAAACAGATCAAAAGGCCGTCTATATTACTGATCGCAAAACGTCTCTTCCTCCCTCGCTGGAACTATCAGGTTTTCGCAACCAATACCTCCTCTCGATTGAGAAAGGACCTTCCGATCATACGATGATCTGGGTCCGTGCCGAATTTGAAAAACTTTCCAAAAACGGGCAGATGTTCGCAGCCCAGCAATCTGAAATCACCGACATCGAATTGCGCCTCATTCAGGAAATTCATCAAGCCCTGTCTACCGGAGCGGCAGCCCAGGCCAAGAACTTTTAATTTCCTGACAAGCAGAAGCTCTCAACCCGGCATTCAACCGATCTGTCCAAACTTCTTCTGTCGATCAGGTCACTGACAGGTAGAACCAAATTTGCCAGGTACAGTCGTGGTTACGCAGATGGCCCCTGAGACGCGAGGAGATAGCCTTGAGTAAGAAACTCGGCTTCCTGTTTGACAAGTGAACTCGCCCCAGGAAACACCTGACCAATAAATTCCACAAATACAATAATTTTGAGCAGGAAGAAATCATATGTCGGATTCAGATGTTCGAGGATGGGCAAACCAAAATTCCACGAATTGTTTCAAGGAAATCCCATATTGATCCAAAATAGCACACGCATTGGGAAACATTACCTTCACATCTCCACCCCATGAGAGAATTTCATATGGCAAATACTGAGTCGCATACACATGAAGCCCCTTCTGCATTTCAGCATCCCATTGGCTAGGGATATCCAGCCTGCCACTCAGGGCGTCACTGACCAATACCATGTATTCTCTGTATTGGCGGGTTAATACATCACGAGTTTCCCGAGAAGGCTCGACGTTTTCTAGGGGACAGGTTGCTGCTTTCTGAAGGTTTGCGGCGGGCGAAGGCACCCGGGCCGGCACATGCACAAAAGGCTTCATCATCTTCAATACCGTTTTCATTTCCCGGCATATGAGGGGTATTTGCTTATTATCGACTTCTAAGGCGATGCCTTTGAGATTGAGTAGACGAGGCTCCCTTATCACCCGAGCCAAGAGCATAAGTAATTCGTCCGGGATGGGAGCTTCATGGGCGTCAATCCAATGCGGAGGATTATTATATGGTCCTGACCCCACTTGTGTGGGTATATGCGGATGGCAATCCAGACCTGCGATATGAATTTGAATCACTCTTTCCAGGGGAAATTGCTCAAGAAAATCTTCGAAAAATGATTCCAGGCCCTGGTTCCGCCAAGCGCCCGAATATCGATAGACCGTCCAAACATGTCCTAGATCCAGGACCAACCCACAAGGCGCTATGGCGGTAATATTCGAGAAAAATTCTGCATACGGCATTTCACCCATCAAAAAATAGGTTAATGGTGGACTCTCCAAAAGCAGCAATGGCGAGTGAGCTTGTGGCCCCCAAGCACACTCATCAAGCTGCAACTGAACGTTCCACGCCTGGTAAGCCGTAATGTCGGCAGAAGCTCTGGTAAAGACAGGAGGCAAATAGGTTCCAAATGAAAAACCGGCTATTTCTTTGGCCGCACATTCCTGATTGACCCAATGAGCCTGTAACATTCGAAGATTGCAGGCGATAGCCCGTAATCGCTCTTGAGAATTGTATGCGGTGTCCCAATCAGGTTGCGTGACCCATATCCCCTCGGCATGATAAGCCAAGGGAATGTCAGGAAGCCGAGTTCGAACCATCTCCAAAGCTTCAGAAGCCGCATGGAAAATTTCAAGATACCCCATAGGGATTTGCTCACGTCGAAATTCCTGATATAAGCCAAAGACATCCGGAGAATACACATCCACCGATAAGCCAACACCCAGAAATGGAATCCTGCCTGCGCGCCGAAGAAACTCTTCATGGATAGCCTCCCGACGTGATGGTTCTGTTGAAAAACTCAAAGGTTTTTTCATTTCAGGGACTTAAGAATCTAGGAAGAAATAAATTCCGAGGGGGACATTCAAAAAATGCCCGTCCGGCAAGTTCAAAAATACAAGAACGAAGAGGGATAGGAAGGAGGCGTGATCGCAGCCGCGTGGCGAACGCGCTGGGGTTGCCATTGTTCACTACTTTTTCTTTATTGTCGGTGGCAGAACACTCACACCCATCGCTTACAGTTCATAAGAGCCTTCTAAGATCAGACGAAGGCGCAAAACATCCAGGAAGGAAATAAAATTAGGACGCTCGAAAGGATTGTCCGGCTTGGAGATACCGGTGAATGCCGGCCGCAGACTTTCTTCCTTCTGCAATTGCCCAGACAATCAGGGACGCACCCCGCTTCGTGTCTCCGGTGGCAAACACCCCATCCACACTAGTCATGAAGTGTTCATCAACGGCGACATTCCCTCGGGGATCATATTGAAGCCCAAAAGAATCCAGTAGCCCATTCTTTACCGGCCCGACAAACCCCATCGCCAACAACACCAGGTCAACATCCATCTTGATCTCGGACCCCGACACAGGAACCACCTTCCCATTTTCGAAATTCACACGGGTCGCATGCAAACCAGTCAAATGTCCGTTTTTCCCTGAAAATTTTGTGGTGGCAATACTCCATTCACGATCACACCCTTCCTCGTGGGCATGAGACGTTCGTAATTGCATCGGCCATAAGGGCCATGGTGTCGACACAGCCCGAGTCGGTGGCGGTTGAGGTAACAACTCGAATTGATGGGCTTCCAAGCACCCTTGACGATGCGCCGTTCCCAGACAATCTGAACCGGTATCACCACCACCAATAATAACCACCCGTTTGCCTTGAGCCCATATGTGCTCTCCAGGAACGGTATCCCCGGCCACTCGCTTATTCTGCTGGGTCAGATAGTCCATGGCGAGATGAACGCCTTTAAGGTCCCTCCCTGGAACCGGCAATTCTCTCGGTTGCTCAGCTCCCATTGCAAGTAACACTGCATCATAGTCATGACGGAGGTCCTGAACGGTGGCGTCCACACCCACACACACGCCAGTCTGAAACGTCACACCCTCTTTTCGCATTTGCTCCAATCGACGGTCTAATACCCACTTCTCCATTTTGAAATCCGGGATACCATACCGAAGCAAGCCGCCAATCCGATCAGCCTTCTCCAAAACTGTCACTTCATGACCCGTCCGGGCTAATTGTTGTGCCGCCGCCAATCCTGCCGGACCCGACCCAATAATCGCAACGCGCTTCCCGGAAGAGCCAACCGGTAACACCGGTTCGACCCAACCTTCCTCAAATCCTTTATCAATAATATTCCATTCAATGACACGAATGGAGACCGGATCGCTATTAATGCCTAACACACATGCCGATTCACATGGAGCCGGACAGAGGCGCCCGGTGAACTCAGGAAAGTTATTGGTCGCATGAAGCGCTTTGAGGGCATCTTTCCATCGTCCTCGATGCACGAGATCATTCCATTCCGGGATCAAATTCTCCACAGGACAGCCGGCGGGACTTTGGCAAAATGGCACCCCACAGTCCATACAGCGGGCCCCTTGAACTTTTAACTTTTCGTCGGGAAATGGGTCATACAATTCCTTCCAATCTAGAACCCGCTGCGCAACCGGTCGTCGTTGAGGGCCTTCCCGTTTATATTTCAAAAACCCACGAGGATCAGCCACGGCTCACCGCCTCACGTTTCCGTTGAGCATGTTCTTTGGCCAAAGCCGTTTTCCGTTCCTGCAGGACTCGCTTGTAATCACTCGGCATGACTTTGACAAATTTCGGCAACATCATATCCCACGATTCCAGAACCCGCCTGGCATTGACACTTTGGGTGTAGCGAAAATGGGCCTCAATCATCGCACGAAGGGTCTGTTGATCTTCGTATGACACGACCGGCTCTAATTCCACCATGCCCATATTGCAACGTGCCGGGAATTGTCCATCCTCATCCAAGACATAAGCGTCCCCTCCGGACATCCCAGCAGCAAAATTTCGTCCCGTCTTCCCTAGAACCACCACCACCCCCCCGGTCATATATTCACACCCATGATCGCCGGTTCCATCGATGACAGCCCGTGCGCCACTATTCCGAACAGCAAAGCGTTCTCCCGCAATGCCATAAAAATACCCTTCACCACCAGTCGCCCCATATAAAGACGTGTTCCCGATCAGAATCGTGTCTTCCGGCAAATACGTCACCCCTTTCGGAGGAACTACAATAATTGTCCCCCCAGAGAGTCCCTTTCCCAAATAGTCATTCGACTCACCTTCCAGAGTCAGCGTAATACCCTTCGACAAAAAGGCTCCAAAGGATTGTCCGGCCGATCCGGTAAATTTAATTCGAATCGTGTCAGGAGGAAGCCCTTGCGGCCCATACCGGCGTGCAATGTGGCTTGACAGAACAGTGCCGGTGGTCCGGTTTACATTTCGTATAGGCAGATCCAGCGAAACAGATTCGCCCCGGTCAATGGCAGACTGACACAATTCCACCAATTGATTGTCCAAAATTCCGCTCAGACCATGATCTTGTGCTTGCACACACGAGGTGGCCACTTCAGGGCCGACATTGGGCTTCACCAATAACGGGGATAAATCCAATCCTTTGGCTTTCCAATGATCCACAGCTTTTTGCACTTTGAGCTTATCCACACGTCCGATCATCTCGCGCATGGTCCTGAATCCGAGTTTTGCCATCAGGGAACGGATCTCTTCTGCCACAAACATAAAGAAATTCACAACATGCTCTGGTTTTCCCGTAAATTGTTTTCGTAACTCCCCATCTTGGGTGGCTACTCCCACCGGACAGGTATTGAGGTGGCATTTCCTCATCATGATGCATCCCTCAACAATGAGAGGGGCTGTGGAAAAACCAAACTCTTCCGCTCCCAAAAGGGTTGCAATAACCACATCACGGCCAGTTTTCAGTTGGCCGTCGGTTTCCACTCGAATTCGTCCACGCAGGTTATTGAGCACGAGCGTTTGATGGGTTTCCGCCAGGCCTAATTCCCAGGGGACTCCTGCATACTTAATGGACGATAGCGGGGAAGCTCCCGTTCCTCCGGAGTCTCCACTTATGAGAACCTTATCGGCATGCGCTTTTGCCACGCCTGCCGCCACGGTTCCAACTCCGACTTCGGCCACGAGTTTCACGGAAATCGCGGCTTCAGGATTGGAATTTTTGAGGTCGAAAATGAGTTGCTTCAGATCTTCGATCGAATAAATATCATGATGAGGGGGGGGAGAGATCAGTTGCACTCCCGGCGTGGAATAGCGAAGTTTGGCAATAAATTCATCGACTTTGTGTCCCGGCAATTGCCCGCCTTCTCCCGGCTTGGCACCCTGGGCCATTTTAATTTGCAACTCCTTGGCATTCACCAAATAATGCGCCGTCACCCCAAAACGACCCGATGCCACTTGCTTAATATAAGAATTTTTGGAATCGCCGTTCGGCAAAGGTGTAAATCGCTCCGGATCCTCTCCACCTTCGCCGGTATTGCTTTTGGCGCCTATGCGATTCATGGCAATGGCCAACGTCTCATGCGCTTCTTTACTGATTGCCCCAAACGACATGGCACCGGTAGTAAACCGCTTCACAATTTCGCTGGCGGGTTCCACGTCTTCAAGAGGGACCGGTTTGGCCGCCCAGTTAAACTCAAACAGTCCGCGAAGATTCGAGCGCCGTTGATCCTCTTTGTTCACCAGGGCTGAAAAATCCGCATAGGCTTTGGCATCATTCGCACGCGAGGCATGCTGAAGTTTGTAAATGGTTTCAGGATTCCAATTATGGTGCTCACCCTGAATCCGGTAATGAATTTCGCCACCAAAATCTAGTTGCCGCATGGGCACCGGACGATAAGCCAGCGCATGTCGGCGCAAGGTCTCTTCCCCCACCTCACTGAGACCAATTCCTTCGATCCGTGAAGCCGTTCCGGTAAAGAACCGATCAATCAGTTTGCTATTCAGGCCAATGGCCTCAAAAATTTGAGCTCCACAATAGGACTGGACGGTGGAGATCCCCATCTTCGAGAATATCTTCAGCAATCCTTTATTGACGGCTTTAATGAACTTTGACTCGGCCGTGGCCGCATCCACGCTTTCAGGAAAATACCCTTCCCGTTCCATATCCACGAGGGACTCAAACACCAAATAAGGGTTGATGGCCCCGGCGCCATAACCGATGAGACAGGCGAAATGATGCACATCACGCGGTTCACCTGTTTCCAGAATCAGCCCGACCTCCGTTCGGGTTTCTTCTCGAACCAGATGATGATGCACAGCCGAAACACCTAATAAACTTGGAATGGGCGCCCACTCGGCATTGACGCCTCGATCGCTCAAAATGAGAAACTTTTCGCCATCCTTTATGGCTTTTGAGGCTTGCTGACATAATTGATCAAGAGCGGCCGCCATGCCATCAGGTCCTTCAGCAACTTTAAAAAGCAAGGACAGCGTCTTACTTTTAAAGTGAGGATCCCCAATCATGCGAATCTTTTGCAGATCGGCATTGCTAAGGATCGGTTGCTGCAATTTGATCCTTCGGCATGCCTCTGGAATCTCTGCAATGACATTCGGTTTGGGCCCGATGTTGGTGACAAGAGACATCACCAAATGCTCACGGATCGGGTCGATAGGAGGATTCGTCACTTGCGCAAACAATTGTTTGAAATATTTAAAAAGAAGTTGCGGCCGTTCGGACAACACGGCTAAGGGGGTATCCGTTCCCATTGAAGAAATGGGCTCCTCCCCCGTGACGGCCATAGGGATCAACACCATTTTCAACTCTTCCACGGTGAACCCGAAGGCTTGTTGACGTTGGCGCAGCGTCGGGTGATCGGGTTGCGGCACATTAAGTGGCTCAGGCAGTTCATCTAAGGAAACCCGATATTGCGTTAACCATTGTCGATAGGGCTTACGTTTGGTGATATCGGCTTTAATTTCCTCGTCGTCAAGAATACGTCCTTGGACGGTATCCACGACAAACATGCGACCCGGTTGCAGACGTCCCTTCATACGAATGGTCTTAGGATCAGCCGGAAGCACTCCCGCCTCTGAAGCCAACACCACAACATCATCCTTGGTGATTTGATAGCGACAGGGACGCAGACCATTGCGATCCAAGGTGGCACCCACGAGCTTTCCATCGGTAAAGCACACAGCAGCCGGTCCATCCCACGGTTCCATCACCGCCGCGTGATATTCATAAAACCCTCTCCGGTCAAAATCCATTTGCGGATTCCCCACCCACGGTTCCGGAATCAGCATCATCATGGCATGGGGCAAGGACCGGCCTGCCATTACCAAAAATTCTATGGCGTTATCCAAACAGGCCGAATCGCTTTGCCTGGAATCATCAATGATGGGAAATAATTTTTTGAGATCATCTCCGAACAGATCAGAGGCAAGCCTCCCCTGTCGGGCCCGCATCCAATTGACATTCCCTTTTAAAGTATTAATTTCGCCATTATGGACGGAGTAGCGGTAAGGATGGGCCAAGGCCCAGGTCGGAAACGTGTTTGTACTAAAGCGAGAATGCACCAGGGCCAACGCCGACGTAAATGTGGGATCCGCAAGATCGGGATAAAACGATGCAACTTGTTCCGGTAACAGCATCCCCTTATAGACAATCGTGTTTCCAGACAAACTGGAAATATAGACCCATTCCTTCCCGGGGAGAGCTGATTCGCGAATGGCACGGGTTATTCGTTTACGAATGACATACAGCTTGCGTTCAAACTGCATGGGATTCAGTAATTCACGTGCTATAAAAAACTGTCGAATGGTGGGCATCGTTTTTCGGGCTTGATCCCCAATTTGATCCTCTTTGGCCGGCACATCCCGCCACCCTAAAAAATGTTGACCCTCTTCACGTACGATCGCTTCAAAGATGGCTTCGCACTGTTGCCTGGTCCTGGAATCCTGCGGCAAAAATACCATGCCGACCCCATAGGCCCCGGCTTCCGGAAGGTCGACACCCGTTTCTGCGGCAACCCGATGAAAAAATTCGTGGGGTATCTGAGAGAGAATTCCTGCTCCATCACCGGTACATGGGTCACATCCTTGTGCTCCCCGATGAGTGAGATTTTTGTTGACCTCCAGGCCCTTTTCTATAATGTCATGTGATTTTTGCCCCTTTATATGGGCCACAAACCCGATTCCACAGCCATCATGCTCATTTCCGGGATGGTAGAGGCCTTGAACTGAAGGCAATCCCGGGAGATTCCACACTGGTTGATTAGTCACCTGTTTCACGTTTCACCTAAAAATATTGTTGGCCATCATTAAAAAGGAGATTAAGGCACGCTACCCCTTAATAGAGTCTCTATGGGCCATGGTGTCGTTGTGTGGTCCCGGAGAGCGATGGAAGAAAAGGGAAGTCTAAATCAAAATTGTAAACGATAACATTAATGGATGGTCAAAAAATCTGTCAAGACGATCTATTTTCAACAACGCAATATTTCCATAATATGTATGAGGGTTTTCAAAAAAATGCTGATTGATTTCCAAGCCATGGTTCAGCTTGACAATCCACAGACGACCCCCTAGTATCGCCGCCATGCATCAGGAACCAGCCCTTAGAGACCTGGAGTCCATGGAGGATGTGTGGGAAGCCTTTCGGCCTGACCTCATTGAGGTTGAAAGCCAAATTACCACACACCTTGAATCGCATGCCCCCCTCATCAATACCGTCGCCGGGCACATCTTTGCCAGCGGAGGAAAACGCATCCGCCCCCTGCTCCTGATTCTCTGTGCCCGCCTCTGTGGATTTCTTCAAAAAGATTTTTTGTTGCTGGGCAGTCTCGTTGAATTTATCCATACGGCCACGTTACTACATGACGATGTGTTAGACGAAGCCGATCTGAGACGGGGACAACCCACTGCGAGAAAAATCTGGGGCAATCAAGCCAGTATCCTGGTGGGGGATTATTTATATTCCCAGGCCATGGCCTTGATTGCCACCTTTCACAACCATGGCATCAACGAAGCCTTAGCAGATGCGTGCCGAAAGATGGCCGAAGGGGAGGTCCTTCAACTCTGCGCCAACAGTCAACCGCACCTATCGGAGGCCGCCTATCTCAAAATTGTTGAATATAAAACTGCCGCCCTGGTCGCTGCCAGCTGTAAAGTTGGGGCGATCGTGGGAGGTGCCTCGATAGAAGAACAAGCCGCGCTCTATCGGTTTGGCTACCATCTTGGAATGGCATTCCAATTGGCTGACGATCGCTTGGATTATTCCGCAGACCGTGCAAAGCTCGGCAAAGCCCTTGGTCAGGATATTCGCCAGGGCATGATTACCATTCCCCTACTTCATCTTCTCCAGACTTGTTCCCCTCAAGACAACCAGTGGATCACCGAAAAGATCTTGGCACATGCCATAGAGGATGAGGACGTCACGAGGATCATCCAATTAATGCAAAAACAAGGGTCTCTGTCCTATTCCACTGCTCGAGCGCGAGAATACGTAGAAGCCGCGGCCCTCGACCTTGAACCGTTCCCCGCCTGCATGGCCAAACGCTCTCTCTCTATCACCGCCTGCTACATGGTCAACCGCGACCAATAGCACCACCCCCTGATATTCCTGCTTATTTTTACCGGGAATCCATCGTACGTAAACTTTAAAAACCACCAAATCCTTGTTTAAGACAAAACGTCTCACTCGTTTATCAAATGACCATGTCCAAGCGATTTTTGATGTTGCCGGGTTTCGCCCCGGCAGGCGAGGCCCTTTTGTTCCGGCAAAAGGACCCAAAACCATGTTGGCCGTGATGTGGCCCTTCGGGTCCCCTGCGCGGTTCGCCAACACCGGCGGCGCGCAAACTCGCTGCGCTCAAACAGTGCGCGCCTTTTCAACGGTGTCGGCTGCACTGCTCGGCCACACCACCAGGCCAGTGAAGACTCCTGAAACAATGCGTCCCTTAACTTTGGAGGACTAACTCTCGAGGCCTGACCTGAATTTTGCCGAAAGGCGTCAGACTTTAGGAGCGGGAGGAACTTGGTAAACCTGAGGGCTTCGTGCCTTGGTTTTACCCAAGGCGCCGAGTAAATGGAGAGTTCCGCTCTTGCTTAAAGAATGGGCAGAAATGATTCCATTCACCAATCCATGTAACCGAATGGAGTATTAATGTTACATTTTTTCTTGGTCGGACAGTTGTTGACCTATCACCTAACAACGCTTAGGTGCCGTCGGTCTCTCCCAGAGCTCCAATCGCATGCAGCTTCAGCAGAGCCTCTTTGGCTGCCACTAGAGATTTTTCACAAGCAGTCTGCCGTTTTGTGCTGTGAACTCCTTCTTTCACCGCTTCCCTAAACTCATTGAACGGGATACAGCATTCTGGATTAGCGCCCCCTTCGTGGGAAGCGAAGCAATTTATCACCTCTTCAATCCGAAAGAATGCATTGTTGATGTAATACCCAGCCATCCAGGACTTGGTCTTCTTGTCCTGAGCGTAGTTAATCGCGTTGTCCCCAATAAGGATTTCCAAGAAGACCTTTGAATGATCCACCATTTTTTTCGCCTGCGTGTCTGGCTCACATAAGAACACGGCCCGCCAGAGTGAGAAAGCTGCACCAACCAGCAGATGATAGACATTTAGAGTAAAGCCGTTCTTCAGTCGTTCAGAATTCTTAAGATGGAATTGGTACAGATTCAACAGCAATTCCTGAATCTCTGAGCGACGTTGGACGAGCCAAGTGAAGTCAGGATCTATTTCGTTTTTCTCTAACGGGTCTTCTTCAGCCACTGAGATTTCCTCTTGTCTCAAAGCACAGATAGAGTTTCCAACTTCTAGATTTTGACAAAGAGCAGGATTGCTCCTATGCACGTTAAATACGTAAAGTCCACCTCCCCAGAAGAGAGATCAAATGGCACTGTCATACCATGACCAAACTTGCGATTTCGTAGAGTATTAATTGATTCAAGCACTGAAATTATTTCACTTTGCAATGCATTCCTAGCGCGAATTTGGGTAAGAACAGCCCCGAATGTACTAGTTGGCCTAGAGAAAACTGTTTTAGCCACAGACTCCATCGAATCGAAAATGTTTGCACACGCATCCCGATCACGCCTAGGACGGTCATCAAAAGCATCTTTTGCATTATTTAGTAGCGTAAACGCTGGAGCAAAATGAGGAGCCTTCAATTCCGTGATGACAGCGGTTATCAATGTCACTGCTGGAGCTGGAAGATGTCTTTGTAGCCGCCCGTGTTCCGTCAACTCCCACACGACACCATTAGCAGCAAGTATGGAATTCACTCCTTGGTGATATTGGTTGGTAAGCCCTGCACTTACAAGGTCAGGCCAGAGCCTACAAATCAAATCGAAAACTCTACGCCAGTCAGCTTTGGCAAGATCTCGACCCGCTGCATACCTAAAACCACCGTATGGTTGTCCAGATGCACCAACTCCTAAACTTTGGCAAATCACCTTATGCATACGCTCATCCTTCAAAAGTGGAGGATTGGCTTCTGTAAGGTGAAAAACCAGATCAATTAACTCCTGTCTCATCCCTGCAGGAGCGTCTGAATCAATGGCACGCACTACAGGTGAAAATTCATCCGATGAAGAGAAACCTCTGAAATGTGTCACGATTCGGCCTCTAAATCAGTGAGGAAGTGAGCCTATGTAAGAAAATAAGGTATTCGGTTACATTTTACCAACTACCCAGGCTGTAGCTGCCAGTTAAATTCTTTTTATTTCAAATCATTACAAAATCCCTATGCGAATTGGGCATGGCCAAAAATGCAACAGTCCTCTGGGAAAGTGTTACATTTTTGGTGTTTTTTGTCATCGCATTTGTGAATCCGTTTTAACCTCTTCCTTCTATGTTTCCGCCGTCTCTCCTGGCCGTGTGGTGGGGCCGAGCAGTGCAGCCGACATCGGGAAAAAGGCGCGCACTGTTTGAGATTCTATGGTTTAGGTCAAGGCTTTTGTGAGCCGGTCCGGGTTAAACGTCGTCTGATAGCGATGAATGGACCACGCGGCTCGGGCGATTTTGCGCGCGATAATGACTCACGTTGCCGTGCCACTCCAGCCTTGGCTGCGATAGCCGTCGTAGATGGGTTTCCAGACTTTGGTTCGGACCGCGGCCATGGCCGCCTTAAAGAGCAACCGGCGTACCTCGGCTGGGCCGCGTTTGGATAAGCGGCGGCGCCCGCTTTTCTGCCCCGAGTCCTTGGCCCGCGGGTCGAAGCCGATGAAGGCGACGAAGGCATCGGCATTGCGGAACGGCACCCGCTCTAAAGTATTGGTGAGGCTCAGCCCGACCAACGGGCCGACGCCCACGATAGTTTCGATCCGCGGTTGAGCGGCTCGATGCCCGGGCGCCCGGGCCGCCAGCGTGGCCATGGTGGCATCGAGCTTGGCCAGCCAGGCATCCACCTTTCGGAGCACGGCCTTGACGTCCGAGGCAAACCCGCTGAGGTTGTTCATCGTGAGCTGGAGCATGCCCTTGATCCGGACGAGCTTGGCCCGCCGCCGAATTAACCGGTCGAGTTGGCGTTGGGTCGCCGTCGGCGGTGTGTAAGGCCGCAGGCACTCGTGTTCTTGGGCGACCAAGCGAGCCAACAAAGTCGCATCGACTCGATCCGTTTTCGCCCGCGCGCCCATGGCTTTGGCATAATGCCGGGTTTCCATCGGATTCAAGAGAAAGACGGTGTGACCGTGGGCATGCGCCAGATCCGCGAGGACCTCATGATGGGACTGTTGAATAAAAGGGCATGAGATTTTCTCCTGAGGCGATGCCGGTCAAAACCATCGCGTCAACGATCTACGGGGGCAACCCTACCCTCGAGGCGTTCCCTGTTGGGCGGCCATGCGACCCTCTCTTTGAGATCGTCCTCCCTCTTGAGGGGGGATTTCCGCAGACCTCCTCGTGGTTAAGCCAACACCAGATCTGCGTCGAGGACGACCAATCGTTTGAGGTTAAAGGTCATGGCCTGCAAGAAGGCCGAGAATTGATTCTTCGCCACCCCTCGATAGCGCACGCGCTTGGGGCGCTGAGCAAAGACTCGTTCATACGGAGCCCGCAGATGCGTATACCACCGGTCGCGATCCCGGTTCTTGGTTTTCCTGTTGTTCCGTTGGATCGCGGCGAGATGGCAGTGTCGTTGGGCCGCGGCCTGACGGGTCGGGGCCGTACAATACCCTTTATCCCCATAGATCGCCCCTTGTGTGGGGCAGACATGCCGCAAGCCTTGAGCATCCGGCAGATTGGCCGGTGTCGTCGCCACTTTGTTAATCAGGCCGGATTGCATATCCACACTGACATGCTCTTTATAGCCGTACCAATACTTCTTCTTGCCTTTGCAGCCAATCCGGGCTTGCTTATCCACTGCCACCTTCGGGAGCACTTCATTGTTCAGCTTCTCAATCTTCTGTTGGCGCGCCTTATCCCGTTCTTCCCACAGCGTCGCTTTCGCAATCAAATGCGTGGCATCCACAAAGGTGAACACTTCACTCATCAGGCCGGCCGCTTTGAGCTGCTCGCGCATCGTCGCAAACAGCTGAGAGAGTCGAGTCGGCCCAATGCGAGTGCGGACGCGCGTGAAGAGGCTGTAATCCGGCGTGGGCTCGGACACGGTGAACCCACAAAACCATTTGGCGGCCAGATTTTCTTCCAGATACCGTTCCATTTCTCGATCCGAAAGGTCTTCCATGAATTGCAGCAGCAGACAGCGAAACAAGCGCTCGACCCCATAGCCGTCGGCTCCTTTGAGCTGCCTCACGTCCGCAAAGGCCTCCGTGGGATTGGGCAGATAGGCCTGAAACCGGCGGTAGGGATGAGTGGACGCTAATAAACTGTCGAGATCAACCATTTCCATTTGGGACATGACCAGCTCCAGGGGTAACAAGGGGGAAGCAACCGTGGACGGAGGCAGTCTAGCAAAACTTTCAATCAATGACCCTATTATTCAACAGTCCCATGATAGGTATTGGTGGATTCGAGCCCCAGGCGACTGCCGGCGGGCAAAGACTTGAGCCACGTGCGTAAGGCGGTGCGCTGATTGCGGATCTCGTGAACGGGAAAGTGTTGCTCGGCACAAGCTACGACTACGGTGTCTTTGGCCACATCGACTCCGACATTCAAAACGGGTTGCATACGCGTCGCCTCCAAAAATAAGGTTCACCAATGGGGTGGGCCACACCAACGTAAGCTTGCGTTCAAATCGGCGGTCAGGAGTCCTGCCGCAAGATTCTTCATCGACGTTGAGGATGTGGATGGGAGAAGTCTCAAACCGTCTGTCCAGTAACTGGCAGATGCGCAGCGATGTCCCTCCACCCCCGACCCCTCGGAGCTTCTCAAGAATGACAAGAAAAGACCATACAAGCACAGCGAGTTTGTGCGCCGCCGGTGTCGGTGAACCGCGCAGGGGGCCCGAAGGGACACGCCACGGCCAAGATGGTTTTGGCCACTTTTGCCGAAACAAAAGTGAATCGGCTGCCGGGCCGAAACACGGCACCTACCGAAAGGCGCCTTTGCGATAGAGGCGCCAGAATGTCGTGAGCCCGGCCCAAATGGGATGTCGTCGTTGGGCAGGGGTCAATTCGATTTTCACCCCGGAATGCCGCTCGATTTTCCAAATCAGGTAGTCCGCCCCCCCTTGGAACGTAAAGGCAGCTTTCAAAAGGCGCAATACAGATAACATCTTCCCCTGCACTTTTCGAACAGTCCAGGCTATGCGATTCTTGGTGTGGGCCCATCTGGAATATTCTATTTCATACATGGTTGTGTCATTTCTCTGAATGACCTTGATCTTTGGGAAATGCGCTGAAAACGTCGCATGGGCGACTTGTTCATAATAGGCCCGGTTACTGTCCCACAATGTGGCAATTCGCCCTTTTGATTCGGCACGCAATTCGGCGGCATAACTGAGGGCCAAACCAATACTCCATGCATCTTTGGCAGAAAACTGTTGCGGCATTTGCGGAACCACATTTCCCAAAAAAGTCAAGACCGCTCTTTCCAGACCTGAAATAATCCGTTGACTCATCGCTTGGCTCGGACAGGCCATCACGGCCGTCGGCTGCGCGAAGCGCCCCCAAAAGTATGAATGAAACCACTTTGGATTCACACCTTGCTCAAAATCCTCTAACGAGAGCACGGCATACTTCATACGAACGATTCGCTCTTCCAGGTTCACTTCTCCATAGAACACATTAGGTGGGAGCCAACGATTGAGGAGGGCTAACCAAGTAGATGGGTAGACCGAGGCATACTGATCCACAATGACATAACAATCCACTAATCCGTCTTTGTCCGTTCCCGCCCGCAAGCAGGAGCCATACAATAAAATTCCTTGAACCGCCTGCCCGTATTTTTTAGCCAGGAAATTTCCCGCTGCGTGAATGGACCCAGGAATGGGTCGAGCGCTCGGCTGGCTAACGATCTCGAGGACTGTCGGGGAACCGTTCATCACCGTTATTCAGCCTTCAACCGCACAAATGACAACTCGCCGGGAGAATCCAGGGTTAGAGGCTCTTCAGGCATGGAAGACGCGTACACTTCGCCATCCAAGACAAATCCGCTGTTAAACACCAAGCGAAGCTCTGAGAGGTTTTCACTGACATAGCCATGTTCTGTCGTTGCTAAAGGATGCCTCGTTCCACGAAACAAAGTTGGTAAGGCACGCCACAAATAGCGGTAGGGCACTCGAAGACTCGTATAGTGTAAAGGCCAGGATTGCTTGCCCCAAAACGGCTTCATCCCTAAAAATAAGCGATTCAATGTGGTGACCAGCAAGACCAAATACTCATGCTGGAGAGGTGCTGATTCTCCAGTTGCCACACGCACCGTGATCGGATTCAATCCCTTTCTGGACCCGGTGGCCAACGCCAATAAAAATTTCAACAGAATCAGCCCTGCGCCCCATTCCCCTAACCGGCCTATCGACTGTTTGGTTTCGAGGCCTAGTTGGGTCCCATGATAAATCGCTCCGGCCCCGAAAAACATTCCATGCAGGGGTTCGCGTTTTTCTGGAAATCGAATACGAAGAACCGGTCGCGTTTCAAAAGATAATCTCCGAGTCATGACTTCGGCTTGAACCAACAATTGATCAAGCGTGTTTGATTCAAAGTTCCCTAAACCCACATCGCCCGCAATCAGATTGGCCGTCCCTGCGGGCAACACAGCCAACCGGGGCATGACAGCAAAAGGACGATGATGAAACAAAGCCCCCATGGTGGCTTGGATGGTCCCATCCCCTCCATTGACAACCACACAATCCACCTGACGGTGAGCAAACGTCTTCAGAGATTCTAGGATATCCGCAGGGGTGTTGACCTCAGCCCGCGGTACTTCTGGATATTTGTTGTAAATTTCTTGAAAAAGGTCCGGCTTCCGCCTATTACGACCACTCAACGAATTATGAAGGATCCCCACATGCATCGTAGACCAGTCCAACCGACCTCAAGCGACGGCAAAGATGAAATAGGAATCATTGACATTGGGCCATACGGGCAAGACGTAAAGATGTGTAAAATCCACATGAAAGATCACTTGATCGTGACCGGAGGATTGGTAAACATTCTGACAGCCAGGGAATTTCGATTCACTGGATCGATCTCAGCCAACCAGGAAGTGAGGGAACCCATCCTGGCTTTCCCCCAACCCGCCATAAGAAGTCTCGCGAGAAGAATCAGGGTTGAGCCCACCGTCCAAATGGCCACAGCCTCCAAGCCCAAATCGGGACGTCCAAAAAGAAGACTGGTAGTCAAGAGGATAAGATTAGGATTACGCCGAGCTGTGATAAGCCTGAAATAGGAATCCACGGGCTTCCAACAAAAAATACCAAAGCCTCCTATCCCCCATTCAAAAATCCCTTCAACCATTCGTCCCAGAATATATCCGATTAAAATGATTCCAAAGGTAATATCCACCGTCAACCAAGAGAGAAAAGGGGAAAATGAGGTGAGCCCCACTCCCCAGGCTAAATACCACAGCGGAGGGTGGATTAAATCAATGCCATGATCAAAAATATCTCCCCATTTGCTTGAGGTTACTGTCACCCGAGCTAATTTCCCGTCAACCGTGTCAAGAAACGTCATGGCCCATCCCAACACAAGCCCCCAGAACAACCAGCCATAAACGAACAACCCCCCTGCAGCAATGACAAAAAGTAAGCTCAACGAGGTCACCTGATTCGGCGAAATTTTCCAAATCGTACAAAGTCGAGTGGCCCATTTAGCTGGAACGGGCCAAAGAAACTTGGTCACCAGATCAGTGACCCCTTTATAAGATCCGGTAAATAAATGTTCTTCCAATGCAACCCGGTTATCTTCGCGAATTGGGACCACATAGGGATGATCAGATTTTGCCAATTTATTCGAAAAAGTAATCGAAAGATCCTTCAGAGTGACGGATTCCAGGCCAGCAATTTCTCCCGTGCGTTCCTGTTGTATGCCACACCACGCCGAAGAAGCTAGAAGAGAACTTACATGCGCCGCGATTGGCAGCAGACCTCCTCCAGACTGAACCTTGAGAACCATATTCGTGTGCTTCAATAGATATGAGAACACTCGCTCATCATATAAAAAATCCCCTCGAATCATGAGAACAGAATGATCGGCTGGAAGTTCGGTAATATTATCCAGGAAATGCTTGATTCCCATCCGATTTAACATCCGCTGATACCGCGTATGAGATGTCAGATTCCACAATCGGATATTGGAATTATTTACAATGTAGCCATACACACTCATGAAATAGTTACGTCTGGTTTATCTAGCACATTTCAGAAAATAAAATTGATCAACATTTCGAAATAGGAACTACCGACCCAACCCCGCTTATTATCCCCCAACCAGCCTAACACACTCTCTAAGTTCTTCCAGCTAAACCCGTGGCATCAGTCTGGATATGATGCACAATAAAATTTATAGCACGTCAATAGGAAGCCGCATAAACATCAGATAGATGACTCTGGTTCGGACTATCCCTTCGCTGAAGGACAATTTCCCTTTAATCCCGTGTGCCTCTCATAAGCAGGATCCGCCTTTTTAATATACATAACGCCGCCAAAAAGCAACGGTGACAATTGACAAAACTAGGAAAGGAGCAGCTGTCGTCCAAAAAGGAGATGCGTGGAGCAAGACTCCGACATGCTTAAAAATTTCTGTCATTAAGTAATATCCCAAACCTGCCAAAGATCCAATGAAGACTCTCCTTCCCGACGCGGCCATTCGCAACGGACCAAAGACAAATGGTATTGCCACGAGAATCATGAGCCCCGTATTCAAAGGCATAAGCAGTTTAGCCCAAAAACTTAATTCATATCTGCGAGAATGTTGTTTTTTTCGTTTTAAGACCTCAATGTATTGATATAGCTCTGAAGGGGCCAATGAAGAAGCTGGGAGCGTCAACAACCGTACTTCCTTTCGTTTGAGCGGAGAATCCCATTCCAGACTCGCTAAAAGCTCTTGCGACACACTAAACCCCTGAATAATCTGTTTTTTAATGTTTTTCAGCATCCACTTCTGGGGGTTCTTTATATCCGCTTCTTGTGCATGCATGTAGGTTGTCATTTGTCTCTCATCATTAAATTCAAAAATATCGATGCCCCGGGGAATCTCTCCAAAACGTATCTCCTGAATTCTGATAAAGCGCGTTCCCTCCCGGAACCAGAACCCCTGCTTTCCCTTATAGACCGATGAATCTGACAGAGCCATTGATCGCTTGAAATGAGCCTCTTGGTCTAAATAAGGAGTAACAACTTCTTCTAGGAACCCCACAAACAAAATAAACCAGGCCCCGACCTTCATAACCGACCAGGCTATTTGATAAGGGGAAATCCCGCCGGCTTGCATCGCGATAAGTTCCCGACCATTGGCCAGGCCACCTAATGCCATGATACTACCCAACAACGCCACAAATGGTGCCAAAAATACGAATCGACTGGGCAAAGTCAACAGCATAAACTCACCAGCGTTTAAAAAGGTATATCGACCTTTACTGACCTCCCCCAACTCCAGCTCCTCAACAAATATGATTAAACTGAATATGGCCAAAAAAATCGCCAGCACGGGAAGATACCCTTTCAGTAAACTGACTGCCAGATACCGATTGAGAATTTTCATGAAGATATTCAGGAACCCAATTGTTTACGGAAAGCTTTCAGTGATTTTACCTTGCTCAGACCACCCAAGAATCTTGAGATAGACCTGAGTTCAAGTCTCTTACGACATGACTTTCGTGAAACGTGATGGTGCCAACAAATACGCCAGTACAATTCCTAACGCAAGAACAATCCACCCAAGACCAGGAAATATAGGTAGCACTCCTTGCTCCACAAAGGTCTTCACCATCAACCCGGTAAAATAATATACTGAAAAAATAATCGTCGCTGTGAAAATTTTCCCGTATTTCCCTTGCCTCGGAGAAGCGCGACTCAATGGCACACCCAAAAGCCCCATGAGAATTGCCGAAAAAGGAGTTGAAAGCCTCCATTCAAGTTCTGCGATGTCCCTAGGAGAATCTGATTTAAATAATTTTTTTGTGGACGCCGCTTTCCGAAACTCTCCGTCAAACTCCTGAGGGTAGATGGCAAGCCGTGAAAAACCAGAAATGTGCTTGATCTCCCCCTCCCTAGTCAGTTTATATTCGAACCCATTTAGAAGTACCGGAACAGAGAGCCCGCTTTGGGGATCCATTTGCTCTTGCGCCTCCTTGGCTGAAAAGACTTGTAAATCATCCCCATTTTCAGCTTGAACAAACACCCCGCTTAGCTTTTGCTTGCGTCGATTTATATCCTCTGCAAAAAATACCAAGGATCCATTACGACGTTCATAGAAATGCCCGGCATCTAAATTGCTGATACGAAATCCAGCCTCTCCCTCCGCTTTTAAGCGATAACTTTCTTCATAGGCTAATGGACGAAGATACAAAGAAAAGATGCTGACAAGGATACCCACAAAACAGGAAAGAAAAAAAATCGTAAAAAGGATCCGATACGGATTGACACCACACGCCATAAAGGCTTTCATTTCAGAATCGGCATACAACCGGCCAAATCCTAAAATAACCCCGAAATACAATGAAATAGGAATGAGGACTTCAAGGGCGATTCCCACTTTTAATGCAATTAACGCGAGAATCAACTTCACGGGCAGCAACGCATTGACGGCGTTGGATAAAAAAATGACCCAACTATACCCGGCAAACAACGCCACCAAAAACCCACAAACCGCAGCTGATGGCTTCAGTACCTCACGAATTAAATATCGGACTAACATCAAACGACCATTCACTCAACGGAACCCATGGAATATTTCATATTAGGAGACTTGTAACGATGAAAGCCGTGATATTAAGTGCTGGACAAGGAAAACGGTTACTCCCGCATACAGTCGATAAACCCAAATGTACCGTTCCCGTCAATGGACAATCGATTGTGGAATGGCAAATCCAAGAACTCCTGCGCGTGGGAATGGATTCCATTCACATCGTGGTGGGGTTTGGAGCGGAGAAAGTCGAAGCTCTTCTGGCCAAAGACATCGACTCAGGCTCTGTCCGTACCATCTATAACCCCTTTTTTGCCATAGCAGATAATTTGATGAGTTGTTGGGCGGCTCGGAACAACATGACCCAAGATTTTGTGCTCATTAATGGTGACACACTGTTTGAATCAGCCGTGCTAGAAGGTTTGCTGCAGGCTCCCTCCTATCCAATTACCTTAGTCACCGATGAGAAAGCTCGATACGATGCTGACGATATGAAAGTCATCGTCCGTGGCGCGCAATTGGATCGCATTGGCAAAACACTGCCAATCGAACAAGTGAACGGAGAGTCCATCGGCATGATTCGATTTCAAGGTCAGGGACCTAAAATCTTTCTTGCAACCCTGGAACAACGCATTCGAAAGCCGGAGGCACTCAAGCAATGGTATTTATCACTCATCGACGAATTGGCCCAACAGGGCCATGTATCGACCTTTTGCATTAAAGGGTTGAAGTGGGCCGAGATCGATAATCCCTCCGACTTAGAACATGCTGAACGTTTGTTCAAAAATCATCAATCATGACATGCAGCTTTCTTGGGCTCTCACCTTAGCTGATTGTCGAGAAATTTGCTTCTACCGAACCCTGCATGAGTGGCCTACAGCCACTCATAGGCCATCTTGCCGTTTCGCCAAGATGGCTTCCACCAAGGAAAGATCCTCAGGAGTATCCACATCGATAGCCGCTTCGGGAAACGGAAGCAGCACTTCCTGTACGCGAAGATTGAGCTTTAGCCCCAGCCGACTCAGGGCTTCTGCAAGGGATAACCAACCAAGCGCATAGCGGACCAAGGCCAGCCCCCCAAGCGTTCGAATCAGGCGAAGGGGATGCTTGCGCTCACGCTCAATCCGGCTCCAAAACTCCACCATTCGCTTAGCCTTTGGCGTACAGAGTACAAATAAATTGCATCCACAGAACCCTCCACCCGTCAGTCGAGTGACCGTTCGCTTTGATTGAGGATAGGACGCCACAACCAAGGAATACGGCACCAGGCCTACGGCCACATCCATCTGCTGTTTTTGCGCCTCACACAGAAAATAATCAACCATTTCTGCTGTTAGCAAGGCATGGTCCGCCGTCGTAACCAGAACAGGGAATTCCTGAGGATGTTCGTCTAGAAACCTCGCAACGCTGAGACTCGGACCTTGTGCAGGTTCCACCCACTGGACCGCTCCTGACGCAATCCATGTCCCTAAAAACGGATTATCCTGCACCGTTTCCCAGGAAGGCCCGCATAAAATTCTTTTTCCCACTCGGTCGGATTGGGCTAAGGTCTCTAATACACGGGAGATCATAGGTTCCCCACCAACCTGGGCCAGGACCTTATTTGCGACCCCTGCCATCTGGGCCACTGGGTCTCGACCGGTTCTGGCACCAGCTAATACCAGAGCCGTAACAGATTGGTGTTCAAGCCCCATATGTCCTCACGAAACAGATATCTGCAATCATTGAAGATGCTTCTCATAAATTCTATACGTCTTGTATGGTTCGGCTCCGAGAGATTCTAGAATGTGACACATGCGTTTATTCTCTTCCAAAATCCATGACGTTTCGATCTGCTGAATATTTTTACGAAGCCCGGCCTCCCTCACAGCCTCAATCAACCCATAGGCCATCGCCGCCCCCATGGGACTGGATTGGAATCGTTTACGCACTCCCATTAGGGCAACCCGAGCCGACTGGGGATAGGACGCTTTCAACCGCCATAAGATTTTTAGCCACCCCCATGGGAACAGCTGCCCATTCAGATCTCGAATAACCTCATGCAAATTGGGAAAAGCAACCAACATCGCCGTGGGTTCTCCATCGATTTCAGCGATCTGCACAAAATCATCTTCGACCAAAAGCTTAAGCTGCTGACCGATCTCGGCAAATTCTGCATCGGTAAACGGAAGAAACCCCCAATTGTCTGACCAGGCCTCTTCGAAAATATCCTTGATAATCGCCAAATCCTCTTTCAAATGCTTCCGCCGTAACGGACGAATGCGCATCGAGGTTTTCGCTTTCTTGAGAAACAGAGAAACTCCAGGGGGAAAACTAAAATGTATTCCAATCCGATAGGCTAGAAGATCTTGGGCCTTTTCATAGGCATTTTGTTTAACCAATTGCGCGTAGTAAGGTCTGGCATGGCCCATCATAATCATGGGCGGTGAATCAAATCCATCGACCAACAAACCACATTCCTGATTGATGGACAAATTAAACGGCCCCCGAACATTCGTCATCCCATGAGTCTGAAGCCAGACTTCCACAGTCTGGAACAGCGCCTGAAAAACACTGGCCTCCTCCTCTGCTTCAAGCAAGCCAAAAAACCCCGTCTGATCCTGATACCGGTTGAGATGCAGGTCGTCGATCTGGGCACAAATTCGCCCAACGGGTTCCCTCCCGCGATAGGCAAGCCAACATTGCCAGCGAGCATGCTGAAAATATGGATTTTTCCGAGAAAAAGTATGGAGCCGCTCAACCCATAAAGGTGGAATCCAATGAGGATCTGACTCGTACAATCTCCAGGGAAGACGAATAAATTTTTTGAAGGCGGCGCGGTCGGTGACCGGTTCAACACGAATCAAAGCGCCTCTCCCCAACCATCTTTGTATACCACTTGAGTCCAGGGAGTCAGGATTCGTGAGGCGAAGTGAGGGTCACTATTCTTAGCCATGGGTCTCTTATGGCTTCTGTTCGGATAGTTGAGCCACCCAGGGATAGTGGGATCGTTCCTGATCCGCATAGCCCAGGTTGGAAACAGTCTGACTGAACGGCACGTCTTCGGCATTTCCATACTCACTGCCAAACATCCGATCACAGAACAGACTCGTGATGCCAAAGTTTCCTTTTTCATTATGAAAATGATGCAGTAAATGGTGTCGCTTGACCCGCCGTAAAAATTTATTCTTAGGACTCACACGTAAATGCTGCATGCAATGACAGAATTCATACACCATAAAACACGCCAATCCTGTCGCAAAAGAAAGAGCAACCCCAACCCAGCCCCCAAGACTCATTCCAATGGGGAAAGTGGCTACAACAATCGTCGGCAAGGTGGTTGAACCTGCTCCGAACAACACCCGCAAATCGTTGGGATCCTGGTGGTGATCAAAGTGAATCCGTTTCCACAAAGCTGCCGTCCAGGGCGACCGATAAAGGTATCGCCCATGTAAAATAAACCGATGCACGGCATATTCCACAAAGGGGTAAGCCAGCAGAGTCCCCACGATACTTCCTGCCACACGCAATGGAGAAACAGGGAAATAAGGGAAAATCGCAAACGCCCCGATAATACTACAAGCCAATAATACCGCATATAATTGAATACTCGGGTATAGAATGTACGCCCTCCTTAGATCGCGAAATGTCATCCGATCAAGGAGATACTTTTCACGATACCATTGACTGGTTAACACCCTGGAACCTCCCATCCCTTTTTGCATTTGTCCACTGCTATCAATCCACTCTCACCTGACTTGTCAGGGAATTACTCATGCACCAATTATAGAAACCTTCAGAAGAAGCCACAAGAATACCCAATCCTGAAACGATACCTCCAATTGCAAGCCTGCAGAGATCATGGAAAAAAGCCATACGTTCTCCCATCAACACACAAACACCTGACTCACTCCCCTTTGGGTTCAATGCCTAACCTTGCCACATGATAATGTTAAAATCCGAATCTGACCCAAAAGCTGTGCTATATTCCGACGTGCCGCGCAGAATGACAACATAGGCCTATGGGAACAAAGGGCTCCATTGCCTCATAGACACAAGGATAACTCTTTGGGTATAAGGGCGTGCTTATGAACACCACGATGAAAAAATTTGGGTATCCTAACGCCTGCCTCAAAGAATTTTCCCAATGGGTTGTGCTCTTACGCCCCCAACAAGTAACCCTTGGTTCACTGGTATTAATTTGTCGAGAGGAGGCTACCGCATTTTCCCATATTAGTGGGAAGGCATTTACAGAACTGCCAAAGATCATACGTGAGATTGAGACAAGTGTCTCACGCACATTTGCCTATAGCAAAATAAATTACCTCATGTTGATGATGGTTGACCCGGAAGTTCATTTTCATGTCATTCCCCGATATGACACACCTCGATCATTTTCTCACCAGCAATTCCTTGACCATGGATGGCCTGGGCCGCCACTCCTTAAAAATGTGAATGACATATCGGAAGAGGTATACCAAGACATGTTAAGTCACCTCAAAAGCAACTGGATTCATGAGGTTTCAGGCTAATTGTAAATACTTAAAAACAAGAAAAAGCCTGTTGCAAAATAGACTCAATTTGCGGTTTTTTTGCTACAGCTTAATGTGAATAGAAAAATTTATTTTCACTTTTCCTTCGTTCTTGGCAATTAACTAACAAAAAATCATGGCATTGCAATTGCTTACTTGTTTAAATGCTTTTTAGCAAACCATTGGGAATAATGCTGCCTTTAATCCTTGAGATAGAATGAACGCTACACCAACTCATCACCAACTCAGACTGAAACATGGAAACTTCTCCACCCTTTCAGAGGCTCTTGATTACGCGGCTTCAGGAGAAACCGGCTGTAATTTTTATTCAGGAAGGGGCAAACTCACCCACGTCCTGACATATGCCGACCTGAAACAACAGGCGCAAAATCTAGCTAGAAGATTGAACGGATTGGAATTATCACGTGGGGCTCGGGTAGCTCTCATTGCTGATACCACTCCAGATTTCATTCGATTCTTTTTTGCCTGTCAGTATGCGGGACTGATTCCGGTTCCTCTCCCGATTTCATTGCACTTAGGGGGGCATCAGGCATACGTCACCCAACTTAGACGGCTGCTCGAGAGTTGCCAAGCCTCTATCGCCATGGCACCTGAAGGCTTCTTGCCATTTTTGGAGGAAGCAGCAACCGGCTTGAACCTTGTCCTCATTGGAGGTCCGGAAACATTTGCCTCGCTAAAAGAAATTGAAGGACCCCTCAGCCCACTTGAGCCTCAAGAATTAGCCTATATTCAATACACTTCCGGCAGCACTCGTTGGCCTAGAGGTGTCGAGGTCACTCAAGCGGCCGTGATGACCAATCTCTCCGGAATCATCCAGCATGGCTTACAAGTTCAACCTGGAGATCGTTGCGTCTCCTGGCTTCCCTTCTACCATGATATGGGACTCGTCGGATTCGTTCTTGGTCCAATCGCTTCACAGCTTTCCGTTGATTATCTCAGCACACGCGATTTTGCCATGCGACCGCGTCAGTGGCTGGATTTAATGACGAAGAGTCGGGCGACGATTTCATTCAGCCCCTCTTTTGGATACGAGCTCTGCGTGCGAAGACTGGGCGAAGATTTTAATGAACACTATGATCTCAGCTCCTGGCGAATTGCCGGTGCCGGAGCAGAAACTATTCGTGCCGACAGCCTCTCACGTTTTGCTAAAACTCTGAAGACCAGCGGGTTTAAACCTGAGGCATTTCTGGCCTGCTATGGGATGGCTGAATGCTCTTTGGCAATTAGCTTTGCTCCCTTGAACAAAGGCCTCGAGGTCGACAGAGTTGACGCAAATCAGCTTTCCAATAACAGGCTAGCCATGCCCTTTGTTCCATTCTCGACTGATGAGGAGCAGGCTCGATGCAGCAAATTTGTCAATTGCGGAGTTCCTCTCCCCGGATATGAAGTCGAAATTCGAAATATGACGGGAGAAGTGGTTAAAGAACGAGAAAGTGGAATTATTTTTGTTCGTGGGGCAAGTACCATGACGGGATACTTCAATGATCCCACCTTGACCCGGGAGGTTCTTTCAACCGATGGCTGGCTCAATACGGGCGACATCGGCTATTGGGTTGAAAACAGCCTCGTCATTATTGGTCGCTCCAAAGATATGATTATCATTAATGGAAGAAATATCTGGCCTCAAGATCTAGAATTCATGGCAGAGCAACAGGCGGAAGTCCGACCTGGTGATTCATCCGCTTTTTCCGTTTCCACACCAGATGGCTATGAGATCGCGATCATGGTGGTTCAATGTCGTGAAATGGATAACAAAAAACGAGAAGACTTGGTTCAGCGCCTCCGATCCTTAGTGCACAAAGAGTTATCTATTCCATGCTACATTGAACTCATCCCACCAAGGACACTTCCGCGGACGTCATCTGGAAAACTATCTCGATCTCGAGCTAAAGCGGACTTTCTCACCCGCATTCAGTGGGAAGAGGTGACGACACACTTGCCTACCACCGCTAGGTCTGCCTAGGACAAGGCACCTTTCCATACACGTCCTCCACGGTCTATGCGCACTACCGTTGCCCTAACCGGGGCTTCCGGTTTCATTGGGGGAGTCATCGCACAACATTTAAGGAAAGGCGGATGGCAGGTGCGTGGACTTGCGCGCTCTCCCCGCCAGGCTCAAGAGCTCGAGGACCTTGGAATCACACCGGTCCAAGGCCAATTGGAAGATCCTGCCAGCCTGTTAACCCTAGCCAAAGACTCGGTTGGTGTCATTCACTGCGCAGGAGCGATTCGCGGTGTGAGTCGAGAAGACTTCTATCCGACCAACGTGATGGGAGTCTCTAACCTGATTCAAGCCTGTCTTGCACAGTCCTCTCTTCCATGGTTTGTTCTTCTCTCATCTCTCGCCGCTCGTGAGCCATCACTCTCACCATATGCATGGAGTAAACATGAAGGTGAATCTGTTTTAATCCGTGAGGCGGGGTTACTGAAGTGGAGTATTTTTCGTCCACCTGCCGTCTATGGACCGAAGGACCGTGCGCTGCTCCCGCTCTTTACCTTGTTACGCAAAGGGATTGGGGTTCAACTCGGTCCCTCCCAAGCCAAATTTTCCTTAATACATGTCGAGGATCTCGCCAATGCTATTCTTCATTGGCTAAAAAACGCAGACCCGCCCTTTCAGACCTTTGAGATTGATGATGGCTTCCCTGGAGGATATTCCTGGGATGATATTTTTCGTCTTTCCAACCCTCGCCTCCGCCTGTGCTTACGTATTCCACCAAGCCTGTTACAAATAGGAGGGAAAAGCAATGAAATATTTTCCCGCCTCTTCGGGTATACTCCCCTTTTCTCCAGCGGGAAGGTTGCTGAACTCCTCCACCCAAATTGGGTCTGTAATAGTTCTCACGCGACGCAGACCCTTGGCTGGACGCCACAAATCAGCCTTGAAGAAGGCTTGCGTCGGTTGTTCACATCGGATAGGCTCATGCCATTCCATAGGAATTAGCACGGGTTTGTTCTCTTCCTCCATCAAGAAGGCTATGATAATATGATGAGTTATTCCGACATCCTTCCCCAACTGTTCGACACTCTCAAGCCTTTTACCAAACAGGGCTTTCGGTTAAAAGAATCAACCGAGCTGGTCGCAGAGCTGGGATTGGATTCCTTACAAGTCATGCAAGTCCTTTTAAAAATCGAAGATCACTTTGATATTTCCATCCCTCTGAACAATCTTCCCAATATCCGAACAGTCAAGGACCTTGGTGAAGAGATTGAGAAGTTGCTGAAAGGGTAATCATGTCACTATTTGACAAATTTCTTCCCATTCAAGAAGCCAGAAATGAGTTATTGAAAAGTGGGGTCAACCCGTTTCACGTCACCGTCGAAAAGATCATTTCTCCGACAGAAGCCATTATCAACGGTCGCAAGACCATCCTGGTCGGTACAAATAATTACTTAGGGTTGACATTTCATCCTGACTCCATTCTGGCCGGCCAACAGGCGCTTGCCCAGGAAGGAACAGGCACCACAGGATCGAGGATGGCCAATGGATCTTTTGCGAGCCACAAGGCGCTGGAAAACGCCATCGCGGATTTCTATGGTGCGCCCTATGCGATTGTCTTTTCCACAGGCTACCAGGCCAATCTTGGAGTGCTTTCTGCTCTTGCAGGACCAGGGGACATTATTTTGATAGATGGGGACTCCCATGCCAGCATTTATGATGGATGCCGGCTTGGAGGAGCAGAGATCCTCCGGTTTAAGCATAACAACGTAGCAGATCTGGAAAAACGGCTCCGTCGATTGGGAGACCGAAGTTATCGGACCTTAATTGTCGTTGAAGGCATTTATAGCATGCTGGGAGATCGAGCCCCGTTGGCTGAAATCGTCGAAGTGAAGAAAAAATATGGGGCCACCCTGATCGTTGATGAAGCGCATTCATTGGGGGTACTCGGACAACATGGCCGTGGCTTAGCCGAAGAAACAGGAGTCGAACAGGACGTCGATTGTATTGTTGGGACATTCAGCAAAAGCCTGGGCTCGACGGGGGGGTTCGGGGTAAGCTTCCATCCCGAGTTCGAATTAATCCGATACACCAGTCGACCCTATATTTTCACCGCTTCCCCCTGTCCCTCAGTTGTTGCTTCGACACGAGCGACCATTCGCATCATCCAGGCTCATCCAGAACTCCGTCAGCATCTGTGGACCAATTCCCAACATTTGTATGAGGGGTTAACGAAGAGTGGATACATGCTTGGGGCAGAGGTAGGACCTATTATTGCCGCAATGGTCCCCAATAAAGAATTGGCTCTCGCCATGTGGCAACAACTTTTGGAAAATGGGATTTATGTCAACCTCATGATACCTCCTGCCACTCCAAATGGCGAATGCCTCTTGCGTTGCAGTGTGAGCGCCGCTCATACACAGAAACAAATTGAAAAAATTATTTCTGCATTTGCAGATTTGTCTCACATAACCCAAACCCATACCAGCCCTACTCACGTAAAACCAGATGTAATCCTTAAATAAAAAATGCTAGCGTTTCGTATCCGTGTCAAAACAACTATCTTGATATTCCCACAAATGTTCAATGTCACGTCACCGCTCTAGACCAAAAGGTATCCGGGCAATACCCGAAAAAATAGTGCTGGAGGTCAAAGAAGGAATTACCCCTTCCGGAAAATCTCCCGTCAGGATTTTTATTGGAAGTGAGGCAGCCCAATACCGGGCTGAACGCATACTCGTCTGGTCCATCGAACAGGTTCGGGATCCTAGCCGAGTCTACGAAATCTTTCTCATGAAGGAATTATTGGGATTCGATCGAAGACGGTGGTTAACGGGATTCACGAATTATCGTTTTGCCATTCCTGAATTAGCCGGGAGTTGCGGACGAGCGATTTATAACGATGTGGACCAAGTTTACCTCACCGACCCGGGAGAATTATTTGACCACGATTTGGAGGAGCATGGCTTTCTCAGCATTGCCCCAAATGATACTTCGGTGATGGTCATGGATTGCAGAAAAATGGCCACGGTCTGGTCACTTGATGCGGCTAAATTTGAAAGAAAAAATGCTCAGATACAACGCGCATTGGACACGCCAAACCTCTGGGGAAAGCTTGAGGCGGAATGGAATGCCCGTGACGAAGAATACCAGCCAGGACACTCCAAGATTTTACATTACACAGCACTCCATACCCAACCATGGCATCCGTTTCCTAACCAGTTCGTCTATCAGAACAGTCCAGAAGGAGATGTCTGGATCACGCTAGAAGAACAAGCAAATCGTACGGGGTATCAACTATTCAACAGAGCTCGACCCAGCTTGCGATTCAAAGAACTTATGACCCAAACAAAAATCAGGAAAACCGTGCTGCCTGCCGGACCTTTTCCGTTTCGGGACATACACGATCTCAGTAGTCTTGATGAACACCTTGCAACCCGGGAGGCTAAAACATGCCTATGGTGCCATCTAGGTCAAGTTGACGACCGATCTCAAGACAACGGCCAAAAGTTTAGCGGGCAGAAGCCTCTCGTCATTACCCCCTACGATCTTTGCCGGCAATCCCCCGATTCCCTGCTAGCCCAAACATATGACATTGTGTATTCAGCTGATGAATTACAGCACATTCCAGACGAAGATATTCCATGGATATTGGAAGAAATGTTTAGCGTGGCCAATTCGTTGGTCTTTGTCCAGATACAAGCGGAGGAACCAGGAAACATCATAGCCCGCAACCCGCATTCCTGTGGCGTACAAAGAAATTTCGAGTGGTGGGTCTCCCACTTTCACAACATAAGTAGTCGCTATCCTAAAATTCATTGGAAATTCGTGTTTTCCGCACGCCGGGCCAGAGGGATCAATCAACAGCTCGTCCGGTGTGGCGGCCATTGGATCGGCCATCCGCCACGAATCTGGATTCTCTCAGACGGCAAAGTTGGACACACCACTCAATCAGAAGCTCTCGCAAGACTTCTGGTGTGGCCCTATGAAATCAAACATTTACGTTTTTCCTGGTGGAACCGCTTCCAAAAAGTTCTGTGGGGATTGCTTCCCCCTCATACTGTTGGACTGGATACTACCCGATCTTCTCCATTGAATCCTCCATGGCCCGACATTGTGGTTAACGCCGGTTGGCGCTCGGTTCCGGTCGCCAGATGGATTCGTCAGCAAAATCAGGGACAAACCCGTATTGTTCAATTGGGTAGGAAAGCAGGATTTTCTATTGACTTATATGATGTAGCCATTACACCAACCTATTATGGCTTTCCTCCTCACCCTCGACGGATCGAGACCGCCACTCCGTTGAACCAATTGACCCAACAAAGCATTGATGAAGTCAGTCGGCAATGGCCCAACCTCTTTCAAAATACCCCCCATCCGCGGATTGCCCTCATTCTTGGCGGCTCCACCACCGTTTTTAGCTTTACCCCCGACATGGCCTCACGTCTCGCCAAACAGGTAAAGGATCTGGCCAAGCAATGCGGGGGAACGATCTTTGCCGTGACATCGCCCAGAACAGGAGAGCCCATTGCTCAAGCATTTGAGTCGATCCTACAACCTGAGCATTCGCTACACCGCTGGAAGCCCGACCAAACAGCAAACCCTTATTTAGCTTACCTGGCAGGCGCGGATATAATACTAATAACAGGAGACAGCGAATCCATGCTGGCTGAAACAGCGTCACTTGGCAAGCCAGTGTATATTATCCCCCTTCCCGAAAAACCCCAGACGTGGATCATCCAGCTCAATGATTGGATCATCCAACGGGCACATGCCCGCCGGTTAAATAAACGAGGGACCGTTCGTCCTCAACAAGGCCTGGAAAGGCTGTGCGCCAGACTTATGCGTGGGGGATTGGTTCAGCCACGACGGGATCTCACTATCCTGCATGAGACGTTAATTCAAAAGGGAATTGCCAGCCGGTTCGGAGAACCGCTTCAAAATGGAAGCCGCCCACAATTACACGAAAACGAAGCCATCGCGCGAATGGTCAAAGAAAAGTTGGGAATTTTTGATCCATCCTAACAATCCACATCGATCTTTAAACTGAGATTTCTATAGAGTAACTCATGCCCAAACCTCGACACAGCCTGATCATTCCGGTTGAAATCTTTAACAGAGAATTCGATGCAAAGGTTTTACTTTCTTGTTTCGCCACAGAACGTGGATTTTCCGTTATCCTCGGGGCAAAACGAGAAATCAATCTTAATCTTGCGTCTTTTCCACAATCCATTTACCTCCCGATCAATCTTCACAACCGCAATCACATTACCGCGCAACTCCTCGCTCGCTTAGGGCATACTTTCGTAGGATCAGACGAGGAAGCGATCGTCTATTGTTCTCCTGAAGTGTACGTGAAAGAGAAATTGGGCACAGTCGTTTTCCCCCAACCTAAATTATTTCTGGCTTGGGGTCCGGAAAATTCACGAATTTGGAAAATGCAACACAATTACAATGGGATGCCTATACATGTGACAGGAAATCCCCGCCTGGACCTTTTACGAACAGAGATGCGTCCTTATTGGTCAGGCCAAATTGACGCGATAAAAAAGAAATTCGGCAACATCATTCTGATCAACACGAACTTTGGAAAACTCAATCACTTTCGACCCAACAAAGGCGACGAAAAAAAAGCTCTGGAGCAGGCTACCGTCTCACCAACGGAGGTGAACGAATACGATCTTGGAATGGCCCGGCACCGTCTAGCGCTATTCCAACATTTCCAGGAACTGGTAAGCCAAATGGCCAATGCCTTTCCCACTCATACTGTCCTGATCCGTCCCCACCCCTCTGAAAATCACGAGACCTGGCGACAGGCCGCAAAGGGCCATGCGAATGTTCAGGTGCATATAGAGGGACACGTCATTCCCTGGCTATTGGCAGCCGATGCCATCATTCATAATAGTTGCACCACCGGCTTGGAAGGATATCTGTTGGGTCGGCCCGTCTTTTCCTATCAGCCGATCATCTCCGAGCGTTTCGACAAACAACTGCCTAATGCCGTAAGCCACCAGGCAACATCCTCCGGTGAATTAATCGAACTGGTCAACACAGCCCTTTCATGGGGCCATGCTGCGAGGGCAAATGGCTCTGAAACTAAAACCCGATTAATTGAACAATATCTCGCCTCCCTCCAAGGGCCTTTCGCCTCGGAAAACATCGTGAATTCCCTAGAAACATTCGACGCCACCTGTTCACCCACGAGTCCGAAATGGGCAACGGTATTCTCCGCAAAATCGTATGCCCTAGCCAGAAAATTACACCGCAGATTCAATGCTCAATTTCGCATGAGGGATCAAAATCGCTCACAACGCTACGATTACCTAAACCACATTTTCCCTGAAATTACCCTGACACATATCGAAGAACGCATCGCGCGATTCCAACAGGTTTTATCAAGATTTCAACACATACGAGTCAGGACCCTGCGCAACAATATTTTTGAAATATTTCCGAACTAACTACTCAAGAATGAAGAATGCCTACAACCGCAATCATGCTGACCCTGGGTGTGCATCCTTATACCGAATCTCGTGAACATGCTAAGGAGAATCCATGTATAACGTAAAAATTTTTGGAGCCGGGTCTATCGGCAACCATTTGGCTCATGCATCCCGCTCTCTGGGTTGGAACGTCACGATATGCGATGTGGACCAAGCGGCATTGGATCGAACAAAACAGACCATTTATCCAACTCGTTACGGGAAATGGGACGAGGCCATCAAGCTTTCCTTGGTCAAAAACGCCCCGCGAGGAGGGTTTGATCTCATTGTCGTTGGGACTCCCCCGGACTCCCACCTCTCCCTAGCTCTCGCGGCTCTTGAGGAAAAACCCCAAGCCATTCTTGTGGAAAAACCTCTCTGCCCCCCGAACTTGGAACAGGCCCAAAAATTACAAAACATGGTCACCGAGTCTGGTGCATTGGCGTTCGTCGGATATGATCACGTCGTGGGAAGGGCCGCGCAGGAAGCACTCCAAGCCGGCCGCCAATTATCGACGATTGAAACCATCGACGTAGAATTTCGTGAACATTGGGGCGGCATCTTCGCGGCCCACCCATGGTTACAGGGTCCACAGGACAGTTATTTGGGGTTTTGGAAACGGGGAGGAGGCGCCAGCGGGGAACATTCCCACGCTATCAACCTTTGGCAATTTTTAAGTGGGGGGCTGGGAAAAGGCCGGATCACCGAAGTGTCCGCGACACTGGATTATGTCCAGACAGATATGGTGGAGTACGACAAACTCTGCTTGCTTACCCTGAGGACTGACGCAGGGTTAATCGGAAGGGTGGTGCAAGACGTCATTACCTCCCCTTCCAGAAAATGGGCAAGGATTCAAGGAGATGACGGTTTCACGGAACTCACCATCGGGCACCAACCAGGGGTCGACAGAGTCGATTGGAAAACCGGCAACGAAAATGCCCAATTCAGCACCATTCAGAAAACGCGACCGGATGATTTCATCTGGGAATTACAGCATATCGAGTCCGTGATGAGAGGCAAAACAAAAGATTCCGTCCTCTCACTGGAGCGAGGCCTGGAAACCATGCTGGTGGTCGCCGCCGCGCATCTCTCGTCAGCCAAGAAACGAACTGTGCGCATCGATTACCGGAAAGGCTATACACCACAGGCATTAGAAGTGCTGTAGATCTTCAGAGGAAGGAAAAGAGCATGATAGACCAAGATTTCAATTTCCATGATTTATTCATATTGGATCTAGCCAATAACCACCAGGGAAGTGTGGAACACGGCCTGGGAATCATCCAATCAATGGCTGAGGTGGTCAATCGGCACCAAGTCCGGGCAGCGATCAAATTCCAATTCCGCCAACTCGACACCTTCATTCATACAGATCATCGGTCAAACAGCGAACTCAAATACATCCAGCGTTTTCAATCCACCAGATTGGACCAGGCACAATTTCAAACATTGCTCAATGAAGTATGGGCCCAAGGGCTGCTAGCCATGTGCACTCCTTTCGATGAAGAGTCCGTCAATATTGCCGTCGACATGGGTTTTAATGTGTTGAAGGTCGCCAGTTGTTCAGCCAAGGATTGGCCGCTTCTTGAGGAAATTGCCGGGGCCGGGCCGCCGGTCGTGTGCTCAACCGGTGGTCTGACATTAGAGGACATCGACAATGTGGTGAGTTTCTTCCAACATCGGGCCGTACAATTTGCGTTAATGCACTGTGTGTCGGTTTATCCAACTCCTGCCCCCTTGATGAACTTGAATCAAATACAAATGTTGCGCAACCGGTATCCCAATATTCCTATCGGCTGGTCCACGCATGAAAACCCGGGTGATACAGTCCCTGTTCAAATTGCGGTCGCTCTTGGATCCAGACTTTTTGAACGGCACATCGGCTTGGAGACCGAATCCATCAAATTAAATGCCTACTCGTCCACCTCCCAGCAAGTAGACACCTGGCTGGAAGCCTATCATCGGGCAAAAGTATTGTGTGGCCCAAAAACTCGTCCACCGGCCTCCGAAGTGGAACAGTCCTCATTGGACGGCCTTCGTCGGGGGATCTTTGCCAAACGGTCCATTAAAAAAGGCCGGGAACTCACACGGGACCTTGTGTATTTTGCCATGCCCTACGTCGAAGGGCAGATGGAAAGCGGAGCATGGAAAGAGGGCTATACGGCCATTCAGGACTTGACGCCGGATCAACCAGTCATGCGGGACGCTGTCCAGATCACAGTCAATCAAGGCCTTGTGACCCTTAAACAAGCGATTCATGAAGTCAAAGCCTTGCTCAATGAAGCCAACATTCAATTAGGCAGTGAGTTTAAAGTCGAGTATTCGCACCATTACGGACTTGAAAATTTTCGCCAAACCGGCGCGGTCCTCATCGAATGCATCAATCGGGAGTATTGCAAAAAACTCGTTATTCAATTGCCGGGACAGCGCCATCCCTCGCATTATCACGCGAGGAAGGAAGAAACCTTTCAAATACTTTATGGCATCCTCCACGTGAATATCGACGGATATCCCCGCATTTTGCATCCCGGTGAAACCATTCTCATTCTTCCTGGAGTATGGCATTCCTTTTGGACAGACACCGGGGTTGTTTTTGAAGAAGTGTCCACCACCCACTTCCACAACGACTCATTTTATGCCGACAAACGAATCAATAAACTACAACGATCGGAGCGGAAAACGATGGTTGATCATTGGGGACGTTTTCAAATCGCCCAGCAGCCATCATCGGAGAAGGCTCCCGAAGTGCCGTTGCCCGATTCTCATGCGCAATGATTGCTTGCGTCGCATTCGATTTTGACGGAACGCTGGTTGATTCCAACCAGGTGAAGGTTCAGTCATTTTTCAAGATTGTCGAGGATTATGATCCCGACGGGTACACCGTCACGGAGGTTCTTCAACGGTGCTCTCATAAAGATCGATACGGAATCACCCGTGAACTTGCCCACGAGTTCATGAGGAAAGGCCTAATCCCGCCGCACACAGGCCCAGAAATTCTCGGTTTACAATGGGCTGCGGCCTATACAGCCGCCTGCGAAACAGCCATTCCCAACTGTCCGGACGTACCTGGAGCTTCTGAAATCTTGTCATGGCTGTTGGGTCAAGGGATTCCCCTATATCTCAACTCTAGAACGCCGACAGAAACTCTTACACGTCTTGTGGCTTTACGAAATCTCATCCACTATTTCTCAGGAATCTATGGAGCCCCTGCAAGTAAAGTAGAAAATTTACGACATATCCAAGAGCTGAACACCGCAAAACCGGATGAGATGCTTTTTGTTGGAGACAGTGAGGATGACCGAAAGGCTGCCGCCGATTTTGGCTGTCACTTTGTAGGAGTTTTCCTGAGTGATAACAGTCGCTTCAGACAGATGCCTAGGCTCCAGGTTAAACACTTGGAAGAACTCAAAACGATCGTGACCAATCTTCAGGAGAAGCAAAATGGCTTTGCCCCAAACAATTGAGCACCTTCCCCCACCAGTGAATCGAAAATCGTTGACACCCTTGCAGACCATTGACGATTCCCACCACAACAAGGTCCTCATCAACAACATAACAAATTGCGAAAAGAATTCTTATGATAGATAAGCAACGTATCCTGGCTGTCTGTCCGGCACGGGGAGGGAGCAAAGGGATTCCACGCAAGAATTTGGCTCCCTTTCGGGGAACCCCATTAGTCGCAAGAGTCGGGCAGTTGGTTAGAGAGATCCCCATCATCGACCGAGCCGTGGTTTCCACCGATCTTCCTGAAATTGCCGAGATCGCAAAAAATTCCGGGCTTGACGCCCCGTTCTTCAGGCCTCCCGACCTTTCAGGTGACCGAATATCGGACGCCCCGGTATTGATCCATGCGTTAGAAGAAATGGAGCATCAAGACAATGTCCAATACGACATCGTGATCATGCTTCAGCCAACATCCCCTCTTCGCCGGCCGGAGCACGTCATCCAGGCCATCGAAATGCTGGTGGCCGAACAGTGGGACGCCGTATGGACCCTGTCCGAAACTGACTCCAAGTCACATCCCCTTAAACAACTGACTCTTGATTCAGGCAAGATCGACTATTATGACCCCAACGGGGGCCAAATCATTGCGAGGCAACAACTGACCCCGGTCTATCACCGAAACGGGGTTGCGTATGTCATGACACGAAACTGTCTTCTGGAGGGAAGAAGCATCATGGGTAAACGAACTGGAGCGCTCCTTCTCGATGAACATCTGGTCAGTATTGACACCATCTGGGACCTCAAATTGGCGGAATTTATTTTTTCATCACAACTCTCTTCCTCCATCATCTCGTCACAAGAAACATAGGTGCTGGATTCTGCCGTTGATTCGTGCGCATGGGAAGGAAAAGACATGAGAAGCCTGCACACGGATGAACGGTACGATCAGGAATGGTAAAGGATGTGTCACTCAGAACCAATGAAAGAAATCCCACAACGGCATTTCACGACCAATTTTTCCGTTGGCCGAATGCCCGGCACCAGATATTTCATCACTGCCTAAAGGTTAATTTAAGCTTAATGAAAACCTGACTTTCATCTTTCAAGAGGGACCGTCCATGCAAGGCTCCGCGATACTTCCCCTTCCTCAACAACCAGCCAGACCGGTCCATACCAATGGGTGCGACTTGTGTCATTCCACCGAGGCCTTAAACTTAACCGAAGGTTCCGCAGAATCATGTCCACTAGTCATTTGCACGCAATGCAGGCTCATCTATGCCTGGCCACAGCTTTCCGCGACAGCTTTAGACAACTTTTATGAGGACACCTTTGCCAACGACCCGGGTTCCCTTCAAAGAGCAGGATCATCAGCCTTTCCAAATGATAAAGATCGTTTGAAAGAGGAGACTCTCGCGAACCAATGGTGCATCAAGATCATCAAACACTTCATTGACCCACGTGGGAAGAAAATTCTTGACTTGAGAGCGCGCACAGGTGCAATGACCGCTATCCTCCAGGCAGAGGGAGCAGAAGTTCTACCGGTTGAACCCTTTCTGGCCAACGCCAACTATGCCAGGCAATTACGGGGACTTGCCAACATTTTTGATTTACCGTTTTCCCGATTCCATCAATTTCCTCTCCCACAGAAGGGGAAATTTGATGTCGTAAATGTGCTCAATCATCATGTCCTGGCCCATGTACTCTCTCCACGAATTCTCCTTGAACACATCTTTACCGCACTCACCCCCGGGGGATATCTCTTCCTGGACGAAAAAAATATTCTCCAGCCGGTTCGCCACAAGAAACGCTCAGCGCTTGATTCAGGCCCTGCGCACCAATTTCAACTGACCCTGCATACGGCCGCGCACTACATTCGCTCCACGGGATTTGAGTTGCTGGAATGCGAAATTGACAAACACCGCAGCAGTGATTTCCGCCACATCAGAATAGTCGCACGCAAACCACAGGTCGGAGAAACCACGGCACTCTCACCGACTCAGATTGATGTCGGAGATGGACCTAGCCTTCAGGCTATTCGCCGTCGATTGTGGTGGCTTGAATGCACCTGGCGGATCCGCCTTTCCCATGTACGGATCAAAAAAAAGACCCAACGAGTATTACGTCGCCTGGGATTTGAATAGCCTTTAAAACAGAAATAACTCCAATCTATTTATCATCATACTCGGCACTTGCGAATTTTCTAAATCGCCCTTTTCCTCTCCCTTTCCATCTTGCCAATCATTCGAGAAAGGTAACAGGAGGTGATTTTCAATCTTGAAGAAGGTGCTCCGCGAATTATAATATGTGGTATTACAATATTTTTTCATCGACTGAAAAATGAACAATGGAACTCTCCCGTCAAACATGTCTACCTACCTTCTCTTCTCGATCTGATCTTCTTAGTTCAGCGAGCTGGCCGCGGTGTCGCTCATACTTGGCAAGCCAGCCCATGCGAATGGCCTGTAACCGACCTTGCAGGGGCAGCAAGGCGGATAGGAGAAGTTTTAGACGCAAAGCTCTTAATTCCCGACGTGATTTTCTGCGCAACTTGGCCTTTAATCGTCTGGGGGATGTAGCCATGGCCAGCTTGACACGTACTCGGGCAATACCATTGACATAATAGCTGCGTCGTAGGGAAGCCTTGGTCATTCGCTCTGGATAGACTGGATGAAGGACACGGGCATCTGGACAGTAACGCAGGCGATAGCCGTCACGAAGGAGAAGCGTTGCAAGCAGGACATCCTCGCCACCACGCAACCCCGTCTGGCAATTAGGCCCAAGCTGCGGGTCATAATGGTATAAAATAAACACCTCACGGCGGTAGGCACAGTTAGCCCCGATCGGCGGAGTCAGATCCGGCTCATAATCAAATGGCACCGCCCCCAAGTCATGGCGAGGAGTAAGAAAACCGGTAGACTTTTCCTCGATTATTGCTCGGAACCAGTCAGGCGTAGCGCCGTCCAGATAGACGGGCAAGACCGGTCCTCCGCAGCCAATAAGCGCTGGATCCCGGTCTGGCGCAAGCAGCGGTGAGGTCAGGGCCGCCAGCCATCCTGGTAGAGGTTCCGCATCGTCGTCAGTAAAGGCGACAACCGTACCTCGGCTTAGACTAACCGCACTGTTCAGCGCGTGGGATTTGCCAATCCGAGGTTCAAAGGCCAGACGATCGCATAGCCCCTCGAGTGCCTGACTGGATTCAGCGGCTAGCTCGGCTGGAGCCATGTTCATCATCAGTAGCACTTCGCCACCGAACTCACGGACCTGCTCCTGGATATTGACCAGGCATGCCCTCAAAGGCTTGGAATCGGTCACAGCCGTAACTACGACCGTCACCGGCGGTGCATCCTCCGCAACCGGCCAGGCCGTAAGGCGGACATGGCGTACCATCACGCAATCGAACTCCCACCACACCCCATAAGGCATGGTCCGAACAACTGCGAAAAATCAAGTGGGGGAATAGCCCACCTGGGTAAAGGCAAAAAGAGCTTCAAGCCAGCCTGTCATACCATCGTAGATTGGGATGACCGGCAGCTCGCTCTGTAATCCCACGATGTGCGGCAGCACGCCTTTCGCGCCGTCGAAGACCTGCCGGTCGAAACCTTGTGTGTCCATCTTCAGGAATAGGCGGGCGGTGGCAAGGTCGGTTAGCAGCTCAGGGAGCAACCTGTCGAGGCGGCGGACCGGGGCCGTCTCCTCTGACACAATTTCAGTGCCGTTTCCTCAACGGTTCTGCGCATAACACGATGGCCTCAGGACTCGAAGAAAAGAAAGAGTTATGTGTGCGATGCAAGGCTACCGTGCCATCTTGGGAACCAAGTGCGAAACAGTGAGTGTCTCAAATTGGATCTTCGCTGACGGCAACCTGCAACAGCTCAAAGGCCTCCTTTACCGGCTCGAATGAGACGATGCGGCCGCTGTAGCCAGCCCGGCGCAAAGCCGCGGGCAATTGTCCCTCATTGGCACCCACGTCGAGGACACAATTCATAGCGAGACGCTCAATGAGCGACGCAACATGCTGTCCGCCGCGCCGTTGACGAACGTTTTTTTCTTTGCTTTACCGCTCATACCATACCTATTCCTCAATCAGAATTTCCCAATTCGGTTAATGACTAACACTGACTTTTGCAAATTCGAGGGTCTTTTGTAAGTCTTCCGGGAAAATTATATAGTCCTCCATGCCCCATTTCTTCGGGAACCCTTCTCTACTATTCAGGAAATAATACTCGAACCCTAAAGTGTGACAAAGTCGACAATACCAATCGAGGTCTGTAGAAGGGGAAAAGCTCAATCACTCGAACCCCTTCGCTGCAGAAAACTAAATGTAGCAAAGCCACTTCCATGAAGTCCGACGACAATATCCGCATCTCGAAAAATTCGAACCTGCTCCAGGAAAGTCAAATCCTCCAGCTTCACCTGCTGGAAACCCGTAGTTCTCCAGCAAAGGGACGATTTCAGATTCATTTTTACTCGCCTGTGCGCTGCCGATCGGCGAAAAAGGTAAATTCGCTTGTACTGGAACTTTTCTTGCCTTGCAAATGGCAAAAAATGAGGGACGTAAAATATCAAAGACCCATTTTGAAAATCCGCGTCCATTCATGATCTGATGACATGGCACGATCAAACTCGCGGCCCTAATCAAAGACACCCTATCACAATCGATAACATAATTCTGTTGGTTGACACCCAAAAATTCAAGGGTTTCCCTCTGGAAGGATTGCCTGCATTGCAAAAAGCATAACCAGGGTTTTCCCCAAGAGTTTCCAGCATAAAAAGACGAGGGGCACATCAAAGAGCCGCTGGAAATATATGTGCTGATTTGAGGCGGTCAAAACCGCTACGGAACCTTGAATCTTAGTAATGTAAGGAAATGGATTAAGTGGCTGGTTCATGAGCCATCTCTTTGGCTTTGCACGGTAATGATGTGAGCCACCGAAAATCGCTTTTCCAGCCTTAGCAAAAACATATCCCCATTGACTCCCTATTCCCTCTTTAATTTTTATAACATGGCTCATCACTATTGAAGTAGGCTTTGAAGTCTCCCAGCATTTCGCACCTCGAAGCGAAGGGCGGGAGGTACAAAAGGATTTTGGTTTTTGAAAATAACAGGAAAAAACTTTTGATATAAAATTTCTCTGATCGGAAAGATGCCGATGAATTGGCATACCCTGGCAAGACTGAGGAAATTGCTTAATAGCCACGCGACTCGTTTTGCCACTTTGACTGTTATCCGTTTGATTGTGTTTGTAACAACAAAAATTTATCCTGATTCTCTCTCTAGAACAGAAAGAAAAAATGTTGTGGGATGATCAGGCATTTAAACCGTCAGGTGGTGCATTTGGCCAAAAAATGGTGGGCTTTAATGCAAAAATAAAGATTCTTCAAATTGAGAAATTTCAGTTTTTTCTACCTCCACTACTTTAACTGGACATTAGAAAAAATGCTTAAAAGTCCCATTTTATGAAACCTGGTTCCTCTCATATCTATCTTAACACCCTGTAGGGTTATTCCCCGCTTCAGTTAACAATCTAGACACATCATTTTAGACTCAGAGCAAGCTTTTGAACCGGGTCCCAATCATGGGTTGATAAATCCTGAGACAACTGAAAGGGAGCTGTCGACACGATACGAGGAATGGCACTTGAGAAATTGAATAATCAGGACTACACGATCTCTTCGGTTAAACCGGCTTCCATAGTGAAGACACCGGGACGTATCCAAAAATGCCCCTGACCCGGGCGGTCCTATCAACTTTAGCTCATGGTTTCTTCCCCCTCCCTCATAGATTCGCTCGTCCTGAACACGGCTAAGCACAGGCCCGATGGATCTCTGCACCTGCAGGGAAATATCGGCAGGAAGAAACGTGAGAGGCCCCTGGTCTTCCTTCGTCTCGAAAATATTAATAAAGACCTTAATTTGCCGTTGATCTTCGTAATCAAAATGAAAGAGCTGGCTGGACCTAGCCGTTTCATTTTTAGGCGACCAAACGAGTCTAGCGCCACTCAACTTCGGCACGACCCCCAGATACGCTGCTGCGGCATCGACAATGGGGCGGGACACCATAAAGCGGAGTAATTCCGGATGGCGGCAGAATTCCGTCCCTTCAAGAATGGGAAATAAAAACTTCTTATGAGGATGTTTTTGAAAATATTCTGGCGGAAAAGCTTCACGTGATTTCTGATACTCTGCTTGGCAATACCTGACAATGAAGTCGGTTCCTTTAATATCGTCAGGCCCAAAAAGCCGGTATCCATCCCGGCCTGAAATGGCAATCAAAGACTTAGAAGTGGCAATAATTTCTCTGGCCAATTGCTTTCGCAAGCGGTATTGAATGGGGCCACAAGCAATTTTCAGAGCGCTATAAAACGGTCGCACCACCCATTGGGGAATTCTGAGATTTTTATGTAGTAACTTATTGAGCCGATTCTGACGAATCGGTTGCTTGACCACTGCCGATTGTTCAGAGGTTAATGACATATTTACAATCCTGCTCCCGCAAAATAGGTAATTTAGAGGTGGTCCTTCTTGATTGGACAGGGTTGCGACCAAGTTAAGCTACAACAAGGTGGTTGATGTTATGCCGCTTGTTTCTTCTCTTCCGGGTCGGGCCTCTGAAGATGAGAGAGATTATAAACCTTATCCGGTGTTTGTCCATCGAAGGTCGAATGAGGCCGTGTTTGGTTGTCATGGCTGAGCCATGTGCCAATATGGTGGCGAGCCTGAGAGCCATTCTCAAAGGCATCCAGGTACACACATTCATACTTCAGGCTCCGCCAAAGCCGTTCGATAAACACGTTGTCCATTCACCGGCCTTTTACATCCATTGAGATTTTCATTCCGTTCTCTTTCAGCACAGAGATGAACTCACAGGACGTAAATGGCGCTCCTTGATCGGTGTTGAATATTTCCGGCGCTCCATGCAGAGCCAACGCTTCCCCCAGCGCCTCCACGCAGAAATGCGTCTCCATCGCGTATTGGACAAGCGCCATGAGAGCACTTTACGGCTCTGTCAATCCATAATCGCCACCAGATATAAAAATCCTTGTTTGATCGGGATGCAGATCATATCCGTACACCAGACCTGATTCGTCTTCTCTATAGCCAAATTTCTGAGGAGATACGGATAAATCCGATGGTGCGGGTGGGGCTGGCTCGTGCGCGGTTCCTGATAAATCGCATGCAAGCTCATCAAGGCCATCAACCGCCGCACCCGGTGACGTCCCAGGCCATACCCCTGGCGCCGTAACCATCGCGCCACCTGACGACTGCTATAATAGGGTGTGGCTAAAAATGGCTCATCGATCAGACGCATCAGCTTGGGGTTCACCTTTTGGATCATCATACCAGCCAGAGCGGCTGATAGAGAGCAAATGACACTGCGTCTTAATGCTCAGCTGCCCATTGAATAGCTCTACCATTTCTTGACGCCTCCTAACCCCAACCGGTTGGAGGCATCGACTGAAAATTCCGTTCCACACTCAGGTGGCCTATTTTGGCGTCCAACTCATGGATATGCGCTTCTTGATCGGTGTGGCTCTTCTCAAGCTTGCCTGAAACCCCCTTCTCCATGGCGGCTAGGGCTTCACGTTTCCAGCGGTGAATAACGGTGGCATGAACACCATACTTTACAGCCGACTCCGATATCGGCGCATCCTCCCGGAGCGCTGACAACACCTCTTTCGCCTTAAAACTGGGAGGGTATTTCTTGGGGGTTCGACTCATAATCCATGACCCTCCTTTGGTCATCAATTGTAGAGGAACACTCTGTCCAAATTCCTGAGACCACCTCTGGTGGAGTTTCGAATGTCTGGCGAGACGGTCAGCCCCAGACGCTTGATCGGGTCTTGGGTGAAGGCCCCCGACCACACGGTCGATCACAGCACGGAATTTTATTCGCGGGCACTGGAAGATTGGGCCGGCCGCCGGTGGGGGGCAGATCGATTTCCTTCACCCAGGAAAACCGGTCGAAAACACCTTCATTGAATCATGAAAGGGACGCTTTCGGGACGAATGTCTCAATGCCAATGTGTTCATCTCCCTACACGATGCCCGACAGAAGATTGAAGCGTGGCGAATGGATGACAATGAACATCAGCCGCATGGGTCACTGGGGAATCTCACGCCCCAGGAGTTTGCCGAACATGCGGCTCAAACCGGGCTGCGGAAGGCATCTCCAGCATGGCGCGGTCTAGTTTTCGGGGAGGTCTCAGGCCAACGTCAGCGCCAGTAAACTTTCCCTATGAACTGTCCACTTGATTGGGAAGCTTAGCCGGAGAATGAGGATCAAGTCGGCACTGGACGTATGCAACACGAACACGTTTTTATTTTGGACGAATGGCCGTGGCAATGAGATTAAAAGTCGTTACCGTCGTGTGATGGCCAATCTCGGCAAACAACATATAGGCGTACATCCGTGACACAACAACCCAGGCAAGTTTCCGTAGAATAGCTGAACGTCCGGACCGACTAAACAGGGAACGCCAGGTTACTTTTCTAATATGAGGTAAAAAGGGTCCGGCACTAAAATCTTGGTACTCGGAAACGAGAAAAAGCTGAGAAAGGCTGGATTCCGTATAGGCCGTTTCATGAGTAAAATCACCAAATAGTATCCGACCGACAAAAGGAGACGCACCATTGGGAACTTGGATCACCAACCTCCCTCCTGGCCTCAATGCTGTTCGGCATAATTTCAAGAGAGACAATACATCCTCTTTCTTGAAATGTTCCACAACATCCCGTAAGAAAATAACATCAAAGCTCTCTAATCGCTCTGCAAGATGAGAGACAAGATCTACGTTCTCAAGATTCTTAACCCCGACCGCTCTGCCTTCCGCAATTTGATCACTACTACCATCCACTCCATAGGCATGAACATATCCCTTCTTATGGAGCCAATAGACTAAGCTTCCATTTCCACAACCCGCATCAATGATATCGGCATTGAAATCTTTTGGCAGAAATTGACCAAAATGCAGATCAAACCGATTCAGCCTTTTGTCAAGCTGCTTGATACTGATCGGTCCTTTTCGAGGAAGGATATGCGTTTGGTAATATTGGCGATAAAGCTCCTCCTTAAAATGCATGCCAGACTCCCGTGATTAGGTGGGTATTTCACAAATAGGCTTTCACTCTTAGGGATTTCAAAAAGGGAGATTCCAACTCTGAGAAACTTGAGGGAATTTCCCTTTTAAGAGCTAGATTGCCGACTGGGAGGAGCGGCCCCTAGTAGGCATAGCGCCTTGTTAGGGCACATTCATTACTGGATGCTCAGCACTTTCTAACCATTTATGTTGGATTATCGTAAACAATTCATTTGCCATTAATCGATTACCTAAAGAAGACAGATGAGCATGGTCAGCATATAAGGCGAATCTTGAAAAGATCGACTTCTCTTCTTGCATAAAATTGCTCACACTTTCGGTCCAATCATGATATGCAAACCCAAATTCTTTAGTCATTTTCGGGAATGCCTGACGTAAAGAATCGGTCTTGTGTATTTTCTGGTCACTCCAACCCTCACTTAGAAAAAAGTCTCGTAAATTGTATTCCATAAAAGTCTCTAAAACCACAATAACATTATTATCAAATCTGTTGGATATCGTATTGATTTTACGTAAGACATCATGAGCTTCTGCAGACCAATCCTCCACTTCCATAAAATCATTCTGACAGGCAATGTATATTAAACCAGCAAAATCCTGTTCATTGCTTAATTTCTTTGCCATCAATAATGCCTGCTGTCCACTATAACCACCAACACCCGTATTAATGATTTCATATTGCTCACCAACCATTTTTTGTAAATGACTAGCAGCCGTGTCTTCATCGTCAACCCCCACCCCAAAGGCAACACTGTCTCCTATAATAAGGATTTTCTTCCCGGATTGAACATTCGGCACGGTTTTCCTAAATCCATGGCTATCAGTAGAGTATAAATATTCAATTCGAGATTGCTCTTTTAGATATATTTTCAAATCGGTTGAATACTCAAGATTGCCATCATCTTTAAGATAAAGGACTGGAGGGTCAACATTAATAGGCTTCGTAGACCGTAACATGTTAGCGGATATTCTCACATCTGGTCTTAGAGCATAGCCCAACTCTGTATCAGGGCGTGAGAGGAAGGTATCATGAAATGACACATTGGTTGGATTTTTGGCGTTGTCTATTGGCGCTTTCAGTTGAATCAATTCTTCTAAAATGTTTGGTGGTAAAAAAAGCACCTTCTGGAAGGGTTCTGAAGTGAAAAAGTCATTCCGCAATTTAGTGAAAATTTTCGAAAACCCGGTTTTATACCCCACAAACAATAACAATAGAAAAAAAATCGCCGTTGCGGTGAGTAGTCCGGTTAAATACGAAAACACATCACTCCTTTGACCCGATTTTAAATTTGATAATTCCTTCCTTACCATTCGTTTCTCCTTAAATAGAAGGTATTGCCAAATCCCTTCCCTGCCCTTGGCTTATGCCGAGACAAGGTCAATCGTCGTTCTCTTGAGACTAGCAACAATGGGAATATCTTCGATCTCACGTGCCAATTACCTACATTCCAGGAAACCATGCCAACCTTTCCCTACACACTGGCTAAACTTGAGCATCCAACGCAACAGCTCGTCCATAGCTTGGCAATCCTTGGGCCACTCCATCTGATGCCAATTGGTGAAAATCTGGATCCAGTTAGATTGATCGCCCCTAGGCTCTGTCAATGGGCTTCTGGAAAGGCGTAGAATTTGTCGCGGCGCCACCCCTCACAGTCCGCTCCCCAGACTTGTCTCACCCGTAATCACGTCCTTGGTGAAAAAGCCCTTGCCTAATGGATCCACTGGCCTTCCAACACGAGTAGCATCTCGCCAAGCGGGACGTTCCTTTAAATTCAGCCCCCCACTGGCACGACTGCTGATAGAAGCTCCTTTCTTACGCACGTAGGGCGGAAAAATCGATCACCAACAGGCCATGGCCTAGTGGCCCCTTGGCACTTGCCGCAACTTCGGGCACTCGCCCGCAGCAACTCTCCGTCAGTACATCTCTGGTTCCTCGATGGTTCCTCGATATTCCACCTCTATTTTTGGTAATCTCCCTTATTCTGGTGTCTCTGTTTTGTGGTTGAAGATTGATACGCAGCAACAGCCAATTCAACCTGACACGCTGCTTTTTTTCAACTCACCACGAACATGACTTTCGAACAGAGTTCGTTGCCAGACTGAGAGCCCGCATTCATTCCCGGAATTACCGGTGGTATTCTGTGATCTGTGATAGATAAGATTGGCAAAAAATTCTCCCGCTTCGAAGTCCCGAGCAGCTTATTGGTCATCAAAAAACAAATTTACTAGCTAACTCAATGGGAACCCTTATTCTTTTACGCCACGGCGAAAGCCTATGGAACCATGAAAAACGGTTTACCGGGTGGACAGACATTCGTTTAAGTAAAAAAGGTATCATCGAAGCTCGGAGGGCTGCACAAATCCTTCAAGATAAAAGGATTATTTTTGACCTGTGTTTTACATCCGTTCTACGCCGAGCTCATGAAACCGCCGCAATTTTGCTTAAAACGATGAATTTAGCATCTGTTCCCCTGCGGACGAGTTGGAGGCTCAATGAACGTCATTACGGCGCTCTACAGGGAATGACCTGGTGGGAGGCCTCAAAACAATTTGGGGCCAAACAGGTACTTACCTGGCAACGACACTTTTCCGCAGTTCCGCCTTTAATCTCTCCTCAGGATCCTCGATTTCCAGGCTTAGATCCCTTATATTCTGACTTGGATCCCCAGGACCTGCCATTAGCGGAGAGCATCAAAGACACCCAACGCCGACTCATTCCTTGCTGGGAGGAAGAAATTGCTCCCGCACTACGAGAGGGAAAACGGATCCTGCTGGTTGCACACAACAATAGTATTCGAAGTTTGCTACAATTTCTTCTTCATCTCGATGATGCCGGCATCAAAAAAATCACGATTAGAACCGGGGAACCCTTGGTTTGTAAATTTGATGCAAAGGGGAATCTTGTCAGTTACTCCTATATGTGGTGGAAGCCTAAATTGAAGGATTGTACCCAAAAATTATTGAATTTCTGCCTTCCATAATGACTTTATTTATCATTTGTTGCTATGACATATCTAAATTTCTCCGCACTAGAAAGCATTTCACAGCAATCTTTTCAGGAAATGAAACCCTACCCATGGATGAATCCATCCGGTCTTCTAACAGATTGGGGATATCAACACCTGGTTGAGACCCTTCCCGATGTATCCATGTTTGAAAAACGTTTTGGAGTCAAACGGGCTCATGGGCAACAAAGTCACGACCGTTATACCCTAGAGTATCGTCAAGACTTACCTCTCTCTCCCTACTGGGAACAATTTCTGGCCGAGCTTCAGGGAGATGCCTACTCCAATTTTTTAAAACGATTATTTGGGGTAACCTCTTTGGAATTGAAATTCCATTGGCATTATACCCCCAATGGATGCTCTGTTTCTCCACATTGTGATGCCAAGCATAAACTCGGATCTCATATTTTCTACTTCAACACGAAAGAGGATTGGGATCCCGCCTGGGGCGGGGAGACTGTCATTCTAGATGATCACGGACGCTTTAATCGAAAAAGTGCTCCACGATTTGAAGACTTCCCACAGTCCCTGGCTTCAATCGCAATTGGGAATTTCAGCCTGTTGTTTCAAAGATTGGACAAATCCTGGCATGGGGTTCGCCCCGTTCAATGTCCGGAAGGGCACATGCGAAAGGTGTTCATTGTCGTCATCAATCGGCATTCTTTATTGGACCGAATCCAGGGGATTTTCGGAAAAAGCTCTAAGGGATATTAATTTTCAATACGCCATAACACTAATTTTCTTATACTGGCTAAAGTCTTCGGTATTCGTCAAAATAGCCAGGCTTTATCGCTTTCCAATCTCTTTCAAAAAATGCCCGTTTCATCCATTGGGCGAGAAAACATAACTCAATAAATCCATAATAGGATTGAACATCAGGGACACCTTTCGTGGCCAGTAGTCCCAGAAATTCCTGCTTGAAGGGATTTAACCACCGCACCAAGGCTTTGGCAGCCCCCATGCCGATAAGATGTTCATTAACGAGACCTTCCACATCGACGGCACAAAGCAACTGCGTCTTGGGATTGAAAAGAAAGTTTTTCTTCACGGGGTCGGTATAATCAAATCCGATCCAACAATGTTTGGGTTGCAGGGCATCCACCGATTTCCTAATGTCTCCCACTAATCCATCCGAAAGGATTCCAACCTGATTCAGAAAGTCAGATCCCGATCCAGGCGATGAGGGAAAATCGTCTTATTCGTTTCCACCAAACGCGGAGATTCAGAGTACAACCGACTATAAAAATTGGCCATTTGTTCAACTAATGGTTCATCAATCTCTCTAATAAGCTGCCCTTCAACAAACTCCACCCAGATTTCCCGCTCATAACGAATAACGATATTGGGGAAAATCCCGGCGCTTCGAAAGCACTCGAGATTCCGTTCAATTTCAACAGCCAGGTAAGAGTCACAAAAAACTAATCGCTTAAATTGGTGACCATTGATAGTCACAAAACGAAGGCTCTTGTCCTTTTGCAGTCTCGTTCCACCCAACCGGGACATCCAATAGCCCAGGCGTTTCAAAAAAAATGGAGAACGCTGTTTGGTGGAAAACCGAAATGGGTTGATCATGGGCATGTCTTTACTGCGAGGGATGTCCTGTACTTCAAGGACCTGCGGTCTCTGGGTTGACTACTCATCCTTTTTTCTGTTTCTCCGGCTATAAAACATCCAAAATGAACCTAAGGATTGCTTGACAATCTTCCCTTCGCAATGAGATCCATGGCAGAGGAGGATATATCAACACACCGAGAGAAGTTGAAACTCTTTTGTGGGGATTCATAGGCCCTGTTCGGTCACCCCCATCCGAACAGAATCCGACTATTCTGGTACTCTCCCCTGATCTGGTGAGAAAATTCCATTCGTAGCGGTTAATTGGGGAGATTGTTATCCAAAATCCATCGCCGGGATCTCTCAATGCATGTGGCCGACCTGAAAGATAAAAAATCTAGAATGAGAGGCAAAAAATAAATGCCTGCCCCAAACCCGTTGAGCTTATCCCAATCATTTCCATTTTCATGGCTTTGGTATTATAATGAACGGGCTCAGAAGAAGAAAATTATGTTTTTGAATGCCCTCGGATCAAAAATCTAGTGAGGGACATTTTTCATCATGTTCCTGAATAAGGCCAAATAAAGTACACCTGACCTCTACTGCCCGTTTCTTATCACCTGGAAGGAAAGGGGAACACTCAATATGAGTGTCCCAGGTTCTTTCAACTGGTCTCCACTCCTGCCAATTATGTCATTTCCTCACCATCCCAAAGTCACTGTCTTCATTCCCGTTCACAACCGCGAACACTATATTGGAGATGCCATACAAAGCATTTTAGCTCAACACTTTCAGGATTTTGAAATTTTGCTCATTGATGACGGGTCGACCGATAACAGTGTAGAAGTGATGCGATCCTTTCATGATCCCCGCATCACCATTGCCTACAATGAAACAAACTTAGGGATACCTCGAACTCGGAACCGAGGCCTCGAACTGGCCAAAGGAAAATATATTGCTCTGCTCGACAGTGATGATCGGGCCAGTCCTGATAGACTTCAAAAACAGGTCGCATATTTGGACGCTCATCTCGATTATGCCCAGATAGGCAGTTGGTGCCGAATGATGAATGAACAGGGTCATCCGCTTAAAAAAATCAAGCGTCAGCCCGCTCATCCGGATGAAATAAAAGCGGAACTGTTGTTTCGCTGCTGCATGAGCAATCGGACCATCATGGGAAGAACTGAAACACTTCGTACGTTCGGCTATCGAAACGACTTTCCACGTTGTCAGGATTATGATCTACATGTGCGCCTCTCTTCTCAATTTAATATGGCAAATATCCCGGAATGCCTTGTTCTGGGAAGAATCCATCCACAACAGATCACAGTACTCACTCCAGATTTAGGTGATGCCAAAAAACAAGAGATTGTCGGCAATCAACTCCACAATTTGGGAGTATCTTTTTCTCAAGAAGATCTTGCCCCGCATTTAATGCTCTCCCGAATGCGAAAAATGCAATTCACCCCGGATGTCTCATATGTCCAATGGGCAGAAAAATGGCTAATTCGATTATTACAAGCTAATCAATCAACCAGGTATTATGAACCTCACGTCTTTTCCAAAATTCTATTGTATAAATGGGCCCATACTTGCTGGAGAGCAAGAAAACGATTAAGAATAGGCTGGATAAGATCCTTGTTTCTCTCTCCCTTGACCAGAAAATTGCTTGCAAAAAATCATTAAGTATCAAACAACGGTCATTAAGGGGTACACATGATTCTTTGCAGATTTCCCTCCGTCGCAATGTATGACCATGCCGCCTGATTCCCTTTCTGCGCTCACTCCACGGAGAAAGATAGCTATATTTCTTCCCTCTCTGACCGCAGGAGGAGTGGCACGTGTCATGTTACAGCTTGCCGAAGCATTTGTTGATAGCGGACATACCGTCGATCTGGTCCTTTGCCGAAATCATGGGGCATTTATGGACCACCTCCCACCCCAAATACGGGTTCTAGAACTAAAAGCTCGTCCGGTTTGGATGGCACGACTGATGTTAATGGTAAAAAATTTCAGGGCAATTCCGGTCCTATCGTTACCCATTCTTTTTTCGCTTAAATCGCCAAAATCCTTGGCCTTTCTTCCTGCCTTGATTCAATATCTGAGGCAAGACAGACCCCACGTCCTGCTTTCCGCAAAGACCCATACCAATTTAGTAGCACTTTGGGCTACCAAATTGGCGAAGACGTCCAATCGAGTCGTAATTAGTGAACACACGACCTTAAGCGCTATTACCAAAACCTCCAACAAGTGGCGCTGGCGTTTCATCCTACCCGTCCTGGCTCATGAATTTCCTATGGCAGAAAAAATCATTACAGTATCTAATGGGGTTAAAGATGAACTTGCCCTTCAGACCGGGACCCCTCTTCAAAAGATGACCACCATCTATAACCCTATCTTGACTCAAACAATCAGGGAGAAAAGCTTAGATCCCATCAACCACTCCTGGTTCCAAAAGGAGGAATCTACTCCCATTATCTTAGGAGTAGGTCGTCTGGTGCCGCAAAAGGATTTTCCAACATTAATGAAAGCATTTTCTCGGGTTCGACAGATCCGACCAGCTCACCTAGTGATTATCGGTGAAGGGAGGCAAAGGTCAGAGCTTAGGAGGTTGGCTCAAAGCTTAGGTATAGAAAAGGATGTATGGATGCCTGGATTTTCCAATAATCCCTATGCATTCATGAACCAGGCCTCAATGGTCGTGCTTTCGTCAATCTACGAGGGGCTGTCAAATGTCCTGATTGAGGCCCTTGCCTGTGGTTGCCCTGTCGTGAGCACCGACTGTCCTAGTGGACCAGCAGAAATTTTACAAAATGGGCAATATGGCACTCTGGTTCCAATCGGTGATAGCCAAGCTTTAGCTCAAGCTATTCAGGATACTTTAGATAATCCACCGAATCGAAATGACTTACTTTTACGAGCAGCAGACTTCGATATCGATAAAATTTCCAAGCAATACTTAGCTGTACTTTTTGGATAAATCCGGAAAGAATTTCCAACCTAGTCTTTTTTCAAAAAATGAGGACTCATTCTTCGACAAAGAACAACGGATCCTCAAAGATTGGTGTTTATTTTCAAAAGCTGATTAAAATTTATACAACTGTAACCCGGAGAACACATCATTTTACTGGTGAGGGTAAAAAGCAGGGACTATGCTCCAGGAATGTTCATACTTGTTAGCCCAGAGGGATAAGAGGTTATGACGGGGATAGGGGCAACCCAAGGACTCGCTAGTGGATTGTAACGAACGAATTAGTCGTGCTCGGTACTGATATACATTGAGTTTGGGTTATATACATTTAACCTCTTTTCAATTCGTGATTCACTTTCATGCGACCAATATGGCTATTACAGGCCACTAGTAAAAACCAGCCGAAATGAAAGGGAGATTCCTGCTGACTAATGGGACGACTTTAAGAAGAGCTTCTCTAATTGCAAGACTGACCGTGCTCCCAGCATTTGAAACAGGCCCTGGGAAATTCACTTACGCAGTATCACGGAAACATTCCCTATTCATCCGTAGACTAACGATCACCTTTGGAACCCATCCCATGAGTAAAGTCCCCGTTCAATGACTTCACCTTCTAAAAAGCCCTTCTATGAAGATCGCCCCATTCGGGTTCTTTTCATAGTCGACTCGATGTATTGGGTCGTCAGCAATTTTTTCCACCAAATTAAAAAAGATAATCCAATGGTAGATGCCCAGATCTGCTCACAATTTGCAATACGAAAAACTATTAAACGTTTTGGTAGCTTTACCCCGACACTTGATGTGGTCCATTTTCTCCGAAAAAAACCCATAAAAATCTTCAAAGGAAAACATCCAATTGTCTCCACTCTGCATCATGTAGATTCCGGGACTGAGCTTGCGCATCTCTATGAAAGCGACGCCGTCATGACGGTATCGACCCAATGGTACAACTATCTCATTGACAAGGGAATCTCTTCGCACAAATTAGGCATAGTACCTTTTGGAGTGGACGCCAAAATCTTTCACCCTCCGAATGCGGAGGAACGCCTTTTAACCCGTCGTTCACTCAATTTATCGAATGATGCCTTTGTTATCGGCTTTTCAGCCAGACGAACCAGTGACACCGATGGCAGGAAAGGAATTCGCTGTTTCGTTGAAGCTCTAAGATCTGCCAATCAACAGCTCCGTAACGTGGCCACGGTTATTATTGGTCCAGGCTGGCAAGATCTTGCACATGAATTACAGATGGAAGGCATTTCGTGCTCTCTCATCCCCTATCACATCGATCACGAAAAAATAGCCAAGTTTTATCACGCCATGGACATTTTTTGGGTTACCGCAAACATTGAAGGAGGTCCTGTCCCCTTGCTAGAAGCCATGGCAAGTGGCATTCCATGTATCTCTACACCAGTAGGCGCAGCTCTGGATTTGATTAACGATCACAAAAATGGCTTCATGATTCCATTCAATAGCCCCAATCAATTGGCCGACCTCTCCAACCACCTTGCCAAAAATAAAGACCTGAGAAAAGAAATTGGAATGGAAGCCAGAAATACCATTTTGCAAGAAAGATCATGGAACCAATCTCAGCAAAAAATGCATGATTTATATGAACGCGCTATCAGGAATTTTGAACAGGAATCCATACAAAGGAGACAAAGCGAGAAGACAAATTCAGACAGCACGGTTTCTTCTAAAATGCGGGCAGGAGAGTTGGATTTTTTTTCGCCGACAATTCAAAAATGGATGGCAGCTTGCGAACATCTCAATGGCCTGAGAATGGTTTTGGAGATGGGCGAATGGAAAGCGGCAACTCAAATTGGTGTCCGTGCGCTTAAGGCCGCTCCCTTTGATTTTTATGTCTGGTTGGAATTCTTTAAAATTCTCATGAAACAGACAAAAAAAATATTCACTTAAGCATGATATGGAGGGCGCCAACAACACAAAAGATCTACGAATAGGGGTGCAGGGTTTGCACCAAGACCGTCATCTGATAGTGATTGGATTGATTCAGGGTAAATTGCGTGTGATCGGGGATGAGTGCTCCTTTTGCTCACAGGGGAAAACCCCACGAAGAGCTGCCGGATCTGCCCCTTTTATCCATACCATTCGGTTGGACTGCCAATTTGAATTCACCACACAAATAATGGTAAGGAAGAGAGTCTTTTCTGCTCTTCATGGCTGTTTTTGGGGGTAGAGCCCTCCTCCTTCACATTATCCAAATTGCATCATGGAGAAAAAGAGTATGATAGAGCCTTAAATTCTCTGGAGTCCACAATGTGGATGTCTCCTTGGATTCTCAGAATATCTGAATTTTCCGAGTGAAGGAGTTTACGGACCGTTCACGACAGATTGTTACATTTGGATAAATGTTGCGCCACATCCATTCCTTTGCACCAAGAAATTTCTGTAATCCATGCATAGTCCTGTGGACGACTAAATAAATGATCTTGCAGATATCGTGACCACCCCACCCTCTTCAACCGGCATCTCTCTCTTCAACGCCCACGAAAAGCAGCGACTAATTGTCCTCGCTGCATTTGGACTGAGCCTGCTGATCTCCTTTACCGGAATTTTCAATCATGAGCTGATTGCCTCCGACGAGATTCGAGTCGGCGAGATTGGGCGGGAAATACTCATGAGTGGCAACGTCCTTGTTCCCACGTTAGGCGGGGAAGCTTTTATGGAGCACCCCCCCTTATATTACTGGTTGATTTCGGTCGCATTCCGTGGTTTTGGCGTATCCGACGGCGTCGCACGATTTCCCAGTGCCATCGCTGGGTTTTTGACCCTTTTACTTGCCTTCGACCTCAGCCGGCGACTTGCCGGCCCGGGTAGCGGCGTGATGACAGTCCTGGTCTTGAGCACCATGTGGGGATTCTTTCGGCATGCGCATCGCTGCATGGTAGACCCGCTGCTCTCGTTGTTCGTCATGCTTGGATATTGGGCGTTTGTACTCGCCATGTTCGGGGAGAAATCACGGAACAGCCATCCTACGCGTTTACCCTTCTCGGTCCTGGTCTTCGTCATTTATCTTGCAGGGGCTCTGGCATTCCTGACCAAAGGACCTGTGGGCGTCATCTTGCTCGGAAGCCCATTGGCTCTGGCAATCATATTTTTGGGTCGCTGGGACTTTTTGCGGTCCTGGGCACACCTTCCCGGCATTCTCATTCTGATTACAGGATGCCTCATTTGGCCCACTCTGCTTTACCTCTACGAAGGGGAAGACCTGTTTAAAGAATTTGTTGTGCACAACATTTTGTATCGCATTTTCCCCGATCCTGAACAGTATACAGGCGGCCACGTGAAACCTTTTTGGTACTACTTCCCCAAGCTGTTCAATCAATTAGGACCATGGCTCCTTACACTTCCTGCAGCCTATTACTGGGCATTTCGCGACAAAATGCCCCAGGGTCTGAACTATTCAGGACTGCGCTTCATTTCCATCGTTTTCCCTCTTGGACTCTTGTTGCTGAGCCTTCCCGGTACCAAGCGGGAGGTATACCTGATGCCGCTGCTTGCACCTCTTGCCGTCTTTATTGGGGCCTGGGGGGCCTCGATGGCTATACAAGATACACCTTCACGGATCTCACGGATGACGGCCAATCTTTTCGGTACAGTGTCAGCAATCCTTCCTGCTCTGATAGCACTCATCATTCGCCTGTTTGCTCTTTTCTTGGCCCCTCTTGGTTTCCTTAGCCGCCGTACTGACGGCAAGTTTGCCTTGGCCGGTCTCCCTGGAACATTGCAACACTGGTCGACTGTCGTATTTTCTTTCGCCAATTCATGGCGCACAAGGGCGCGGGCCATCCCGGTCTTTGCCGGATTGATGTTTACGATCATGCTCATGATCAATCTGTTTGCTTGGCCGGCTCTGGGAAGTGGACGGTTCTTGCGTCCTATTACCGTCGATCTCGCAGCCATGGATGCCCTACCCCCACGACTGGTAGGCTACAAGCTACATGAAGAGATGCGGGGAGCCCTGCCATTTTACACCGGTCTTATTGCGCAAAACCTACAATCACCGGAAGAAGTGATTCGTTATGTGCAGGAGAATCCGATGGGACTCTTACTACTCGGCAAGTATCCCCCCTCGCCCCTTTCCGCTGATCTTGCTGCCACGCTTAGAGAGATCAAGGTTTGGGAGATGGCGGAGGGTCGCTACGTGCTCTACGACTTTTTGTCAGAACCGCGAGGCTCCCCGGCGTTGCCCACACCGAAGTAATTCACCTGATGAAACTGCAGGATGGAAGACTTTATGGAGAGGAATGGAGCAGGAAGGTTTTAATATACAACTTGTCCTCCCTACTGCTCGTTTTCGCTTACCGTCTTTCCCTCACTATCCGCTATTTGGAAGGGAAATGAAGCGTCACAACCGTACCTGCGCCAGGTGCGCTATGAATGACCACTGATCCACCATGCAGGTCCATGATTGATTTGACAATGGCGAGCCCCAGTCCCGTTCCTTCCTCGGAGCGTGCGGGGTCTACACGATAAAACCGGTCAAACAGCTTGGGAAGATGCTCCGTTGCAATGCCGTACCCTGTATCTTGCACACTGACCTCTGCCGATTCGTCTTCAGCCGGTCTCAGGGATAAGCAGATTTGTCCTCCGTTCGGTGTATGTTGTATGGCATTGAGTAACAGATTGCTGAGGACACGCTTGAACTGCTGCCCATCGGCATTCAAAAATCCATGGCCTTGGCACGTGAGCCGAATGTCTTTTCCCTCAGCCAGGGCTTCATGGTAACTGCAGACCGCTTCCAATTCGGCTCTGCCATCCAGACGAGTCTTTCGTAATGGAATTTCCGTGTTTTCAGCGCGGGCTAAAAACAGCAGGGTTTCCACCGTTCGTGACAGTCGTCCGTATTCTTCAAGATTGGATTCCAGAATCTCACGGTACTCGTCGGCATTCCGTGATTTGGCCAGGCCGACCTCAGTGGCTCCCATGAGGTTATTAATCGGAGTACGCAGTTCGTGAGCCAGATCAGCCGAAAACTGGGTGAGCTGCGCGAAAGATTTGGCCAAGCGCCGCAGCATGGCATTAAACGCAGACGCCAAGGCACACAATTCCTTGGGCCAGGAAGCCGGATCAAGTTGTTCATGAAGTTGTGTCGCGGTGATACCTTCTACGTGTTGTGCCATTTCAGCAAGAGGACTCAAGCCGCGTCGAGCAATGAATATGGCTGCCACGGTTGAGAACAGAAGACCCAAGACTAGCGCTCCAATGAGATTGCCTTGGTATTGAGCAAGGAGTGTCGCTTCATGGCTAATATCGAGAGCGATGTGAATGGTTTGCTTCGGGGTCGCTCCATTCCACGCGGTCATCAGCATAAAAGTTCGTCCATCAGGAATGGACTGGACCACACCATTCATTTCGGGCGGTTCAGAAGGTTCCGGAAACTGCCTTGCGGTCGGTAAGGATTCCATCCCCGGCGTTTCAATCAGGCTGTGTCCGGTTTCATCCAGTATTCTCGAATAATAACGACCCGCGGGTACACTAATGCCCTCCCGTTGTTCATCCGCCAATCGTTCGAGGTTAGGCGGTTGTTCTTGAAGGACGAAGCGGAGCAGTTGAATCTCTTGTAGGAGAAATTGCCTATTATCCTGTTCCAAGGTCATGGCCAGCGACTGATGCAAGTACCACCCTATTGAACATAAAATGACGGACGCGGAGAGGATATAGAGAAAAGTGAGGCGGAAAGTGATAGACCAGGGTTTACCGTTCTTCAAGGACATAGCCGACTCCCCGAACCGTGTGCAACAGTTTTTTGGGAAACGGATCATCGATCTTCTGTCGCAAACGGCGCACTGCCACATCCACAATATTCGTATCGCTGTCAAAATGGATATCCCAAACTTGCTCGGCGATGAGCGTTCGCGTCAGCACCTCCGTGGGCCGTTGAAGAAATAGCGACAGAAGGGCAAACTCCTTGGGGGACAGATCCAGCCGCTTGCCGTTACGGAAGGCTTTGTGGCGAACGGGATCAAGTGTGAGATCGGCCAATCCGAACTGTTCTGGTTGTCGTGCGGGACCACGCCGGAGAATCGAACGAATGCGCGCCAGCAGTTCGACAAAGGCAAAAGGTTTGACTAAATAGTCGTCGGCACCCAGCTCTAAACCTTTCACCCGATCATCGACAGCATCTCGCGCCGTGAGAAACAGGACGGGAGTCGGTTTGCCACTCCTCCGCAACTCTTGGAGAACCGACCAGCCATCTCGCAACGGCATCATGACGTCGAGAATGAGGAGGTCGTACTCGACCATGCGAGCCAGTTGCAACCCTTCTTCGCCGTCGACGCCGACATCGACCACAAACCCTTGCTCGGTCAGCCCTTTTTGCAAATAGGCCGCGGCTTTCCTTTCGTCTTCGACAATCAGGATACGCATGTCATGATCCCTTACGACGGACCAGCGTTCGCATGAAAAAATACAGGGTCGATATCGCCATCAGCGAGAACAATACGGACAGGGTCAACTCTCCCATCACGCCAATAGCTAAGGATTTCAACATTTCCGAACCGGCCAAACAAGCAACTAATGAAGAGATGTCCCTTTTTACGGGCATTTATTTTTCGGGGTTTCCTTGTCCGAATGCCTTGTACAGGGATGGCAAAAGAAAGAGATTCAGAACAGTCGAGGTTATTAAACCACCAAGAATCACGATGGCCATGGGATATTCGATTTCATGCCCCGGTTTGTTTCCTCCAATGACAAGGGGAAGGAGGGCTAGTCCAGCCGTACAGGCTGTCATAAGAATGGGGACCAACCGTTCTTCAGATCCCCGCATTACCAAATTGGATCCGAATCGCTCTCCTTCATGGGTTTCAAGGTGTCGATAGTGGCTGATCAGCATGATGCCGTTCCTGGCCGCAATACCTAAGACGGTTACAAAGCCGACAAGCGACCCGAGTGATAGGACGCCACCGCTCATAAAGACCGCCACCACGCCACCGATCAAGGCGAACGGCAGGGTCAAAGCCACCATCGTCACAATTCTCATATTCCCGAAGTCTACATGAAGTAAGACAAGAATGCCGATGAGCGAGAGACCAGCCAAGGCGTACAACCGGTTCTGTGATTCCTGCCGCGCCGCGTATTCTCCTAGAATTTCCGGATGGTATCCCCGATCAAACGGGATGTGAGTGACCCGCGATTCAATGTCACGGGCGACGCTGCCAAGGTCCCGTCCGGCGACGTTGCCGGTCACATCAATCCGGCGCGAAGCCGCTTCGCGCTTGATTTCATTAGGAGTCGGTACGATGGTAATCTCCGCAATATCGCCCAATGGAACGAGGGTCCCTCCAGGAGTTTCAAGTGGGAGATGCCTCAATGCCTGCAAATCCGTTCGGAGATACGCTTCACCCCAAACCGCCACGGTAAAAATCTCTTGATCCTGATAGACTTCTCCTGCTTTAAAACCCTGAAGAAGGGTGGACACCGCTGATCGGATCTGGCCGGGCGCCAATCCCAAATTAGCCGCTACGTCAGTTCGTAGACGAATTTGAACATGAGGCACCAAAACCTGAGATTCCACTTTTAGGTCAATAAGGCCCTTGGTGTCACTGAGCGATGCGTAGACCTCTTGAGCCTTTTCACGCAAAATGTCCAAATCCGGCCCATAGATTCTCACGACGATTGCCGCGCTGGTACCCGTCAGCACTTCTTTAATCCGTTCCCGCAAATAGGTCAGGACATCGCGATAGAGCCCCGGATAGCCGTTTACCACTTCCTGGATTTTTTGCACCGTGGGTGCATAATCGATTCGTGGATCGAGACTAATCCACAATTCGGCAAAGTTGGGGCCGACAACCTCATCCGCAACCTCGGCACGGCCAATGTGGGAACCAAAATTTCGAACTCCCGGGATCGTGCGCAATTCCTGGCTGACTCGAAGTGTGCTGCGTTGCATCGCTTCGAGAGAGGTGCCGGGTTTCCCGACCCAGTGCATTAAAAAGTCGCGTTCCATAAAGTTCGGTAAAAATTCTTCTCCAAGAAGAGGTAACGTCAGGAAGGTCGTGGACAGGGTGGCAATGAGGATCGCGACGGACCAACGAGGCCGGTTGACGAGATGAGGCAGGAGAGAACGGTATCCTGTTTTCAGAATCCGGGCCAATGGTGCTTCCTGACGCCTCATCGGCGCTTGGGGCAAGAGCGTGAGGCTGAGTGCCGGAGTGACGGTGAGCGCGACCAATAAGGAAGCCATGATGGCGAGGACGTAGGACAACGCGAGGGGACCAAAAAACGCCCCTGACAATCCCGGCAAAAAGAATACCGGCAAGAAGACCAGACACACAATTAAACTGGCAAAGACCACCGCGCTCCGTACTTCAAGGGATGCCAGGAGTACGATTTGGAAGGCCGAGGAAGGATTGGGTGACTTCCGATTGAGCCGGAGCCGGCGCATAATGTTTTCAACATCAATAATGGCATCATCGACAATTTCTCCAAGCGCAATGACCAACCCGGCCAACACCATGGTATTGATCGTTCCTCCTCGAAAATGCAGGACCACCGCCGCAGCCGTTAGTGAGAGGGGAATCGTCACGAGGCTAATAACCGCCGTTCGCCATTCAAATAAGAACGCCACCAGGACCATGATGACCAGCATGCTGCCAAGCACCATTGCCCGTTGAAGATTTTCCAGTGACATTTCGATAAAGGTCGCCGGGCGAAAAATGGTCGAATCGATTTCCACCCCTGTCAGCCCTGGTCGCATGGAGTCAAGAACCGCTTCCACTTGGCGGGTCACCTCCAAGGTATTGCCCCAAGGCTGTTTTTCCACAATCAGGAGCAGCCCTGGAGCGTCATTGATAATGGCATCACCGATAGGGGGTGGATGGCTCTCCACCACACGAGTAACATCCCCTAACCGGATAGGAACATTGTTCTTGAAACTCACGACCGTATTCCCCAAATCCTCCGGAGTGGTGACGGGAGAAAGCTGGCGAATCGGCAACTGCTGATTCGGCGTCTCAATAAACCCTCCGCCTGTCACGAGCGAGGCGTCACGTGTGGCTTGAATCACGGCATTCAGGCTGATCCCATTGGCCTGTAAGCGGGGTGGATCGACAACCACTTGATATTGACGATCCCGCTGTCCCCATATGGCCACATTGGCCACGCCCGGTATGGCCCTGAGACGAGGACGAATTTTCCAAAGAGCCAGATCGGTGAGTTCCATGCGAGACAGGGTTTGTGATGAGATGCCAATTTTGAGCGCACGGCTGGTGGAGGAAAGCGGTGACAGGATGACCGGGGGCCGCACTACGGCTGGAAGCGTGGGAGACACCAGGGCCAACCGCTCTTGAACCAGAGAGCGAACCCGTATGAGGTCCGTGCCTTCCTGAAATATGAGCACGACCGAAGAAAGTCCCAGAACGGTTTTTGAGCGAATCGTCTCCATCCATGGTAATCCATTGAGAGCCTGTTCAATGGGAAGAGTGATCAGGTTTTCCACTTCCTCCGTGGAAAGGCCGGGGGCCTCAACCTGTACCTCCACGCGTGGAGATGCGAATTCGGGAAACACATCCAGTGGGGTTGACGGCAAGGTCCAGAACCCGTACACAAGGAGAAAGCCGGCCAACGCCATGATCAGCACACGAAATCGCAACGATATGGTGATCAGCCAAGCCATGGTGAAGCGCGTTATTGACCGAATCCGACTTCTGTCCCAAAAAGCTCTGCCGCACCCTGGACGACGATTTCCGAACCCGGCGTCGGTCCGGAAGCTAACACGGCTTCTGACCCGTGAATAAAACTGACCTGCACACGCTCACGAACGAACCTGTGTGGAGCATGCTTGTGGTACACCCAGGTCCCGCCATAAATATCCACTATGACGGCTGACCATGGCACGATCAGGCTGTCTCCGGTTTGCATGAATGGTAGAAATACCTGAACCTTTTGACCAAGTTGCCACTCCTTATTTGAATTGGCGACTTCGTAGAAGAGATCAACGGTCGCCGCGATCGGATTGGAAGAGGGAGGGGCTGAGACCGGGTTGGCCAGAACCCCCGACTGTCCGTTAAAATTGCCAAGAGGTTCCATTCGAGCAGATTCCCGGCGGTTTATCTCGTTGAGAACACCGACATACACCGGCACACGTATCCAGAATCGATCAGGACTCCCGATCGCGAGGAGTGGAGGTCCCAGCAACTGACGTCTGGCATGCGCTTCCGCCAGGGTCGCCTGCGCCAATCGAAATTGGACCTTGGCTTCATCGACAGCACGTTGGCTCCCTGCATGGTCACGAAGGAGACGTTGTGCACGTGCCAAGAGTACCTGAGCGGCATGAACCTGGACCTTAGCCGCTTGGACCTGCCCGTCGGCATTCACTTGGGCCTCCGCCACTCGAATTTGATCCGCAGGCGTCATCAACGGCAGGATTGTGAAGACCGATTGCGTGTCTTTGGTTGAAAACTGTTCCGCGCCGTTACCCAACTGATTCAGCGGTAAAATGAGTTCGCCGCCATACAGGCGGGTTTGGTTGACTGCTCGACGTTCAATGGCCACGGTCTTAATCCCCAGTCGCTGTTCCGCCTTCGGAGTCAACTGAATGGTATTGAAGGCCGTTTCCTGGGCGATGTGCTCCACTTGTGCCGGGCTGGATTGTTCAGCGGACTCCACGGCCTTCGGAATGGTCATACCGCTCAGCAGGCTTATGAATATAATGAAGGCAAACTTAGACCGGTATGATCGATGGCTTCTGAATATCTCAAACGATTTGTTCGATTGCACGGGTGCCATGGTCGCTGTCGATGTAGCGTGGTTCATGATGGCGCTAGCCGAGGTTCTGGAGAATGATGAGGTTGGGAAGGGAGCGAATGGCCAATGGCACGCTCAAGCTCGGCAAGGGCCTGGCGTTGGCCGGCGATCAGTTCGATTTCACGGATCTGCGCTTGAATCCAGGTCCGTTGAGCGGTCAATGGTAACAAGGGGGTGACGTCCCCTCCCTCAAGAGCCTTTTGGGCTTGAAGGGTCGCCGTACGATGTGCCGGCAGAATGCGTTTTCGCCAGTTATGTAAGATCGCCATGTTTTGGAGCCAGCGCGTGCGAGCCTGGCTGACCTCCAGGGCAATCTGATCCCGTACGGTGACATAACGGCGAGCAGCCATATCAAACCTGGCTTCCGCCTGGGCGATTCCGCCCTGGTTTTGATCAAAAATCGGGATGTTGAATCGAAGTCCGGGACGGCTGCCATAAGGCGTGGTGGAATTTTGGTCTGCCCGATAAATTCCCACCAGGTAAAAAATTTCCTTGTGTGCCAATCCTGCACGGATACCAGCCGCTTCGACCTCCAATTTCGCTGCCCGCAGATCGGGACGGGAGGCGAGGGCATCGGCCAAGAATTCTTCGGCACTCCGTGGCGTCGTTGGTAAGGTTGATGGGCTTTGCAAGACGATAGAAGAGTCTTCGAATCCTAATCCGATCAGAACTCGAAATTGCTCCCGAACTAGAGCGAGGTCATGTGTCAATTGATGAATCTGCTCTTCGGCTTGCAAAACATCAATCCTGGACGTTCCGGCATCGAGGTCGCTGATTTCACCCGCTTGCCACCTAGATTCGTTTATTTGCGCGATTTGCCGAAGGATTTCCACTTGCTTCCCGGTCAAGGACAGACGTTGTTCAGCGAGAAGCACATTGGCGAAGGCGACCTTGACATCACGCACGAGGGATAATCCATTTTGAATGAGCCCCTCGATAGCCTGGTCCAGTTTACGTTGCGCGGATGCGACTCGTTGGGGACGTAGCCAGAGAGATTCCAATGGAAACCGCAAGGCATATTCAAAATGACGGCTCGGATCAGTTGGAAAGATTCCCCAGAACTCGGGATTTTGCAGCATATTGGCTTGAATGACATCGGCTTGCGATAAGCCTAATCCCGAAAGGGCTTCCTGGAAAGCGGCGTTGTTCCATAAGGCCACCGTTATGGCTTCTTCCACCGTGACTCCATCTTTCAGGGAAATCGCAGCAGGAATCACGGCCTTATTAGGATCCTCTTTCATGTCAACCCGGTAACCGGTTCGCTCTTCAAGGCGGTCGCTCACTTGTGAATAATCCATGGGAGCAATCGCACATCCAGGGACGAACAGAACCACTACCATGAAAAGCCTCAGCAGATGTGCCAACCTGGACTTCATTTTGAGAAAGAATGGATCGAGCAACGCGACGTTTCCTTTTAAGGACTTCGGAATCTACGAATGATCTCGTTCCTCATGGGGGTGGGCTCCCTTCTTCCAGACCGATCCCTAATTCTTTCAATTTGACATGCAGATGTGAACGATGAATACCCAAGGGACACGAGGCCTCGGCTTCGGCAATGAGGTCTTGTTTGTGATGGAAGACAGGCACGGGGAGGATTGCGCCCAAGGTCCATCGATGTTCCCTAATATCCCAGGCGTACCCGGGATTGGCTTGAATGTCGGGATACTGATTGGCGATTTCAAGTTGCAGGGCGGATTGGCCAGCCTTGTAACTCGCCAACGCCGCCAACACATCGGGACGCTCAGGTAGTGTAATTTCTTTGAGGTTTTGGACGGGTATGGCAGGAAATACGGGCGGCTTGGACAAATTCGTCAAGTCGAGTTCGATCTCTAACAGCGCATTCACCGGTACCTCGATCGCGACAGGGACCACCTCCCGACTTTCCACAACTCTCTTTCGTGCCGCGCTCATGTTGAGTTGCTGTTGGTTCAATGCCAGATGCGAATGTACGACTTCGGGGTGCGCAATTTCTCTCACCGAACGCTGCTGCTCAAGCCGTTTGGTCATCGCCTGTTGAATCGTGAGTTGCTGTTGAAGCAGTCGCTCGGGTTCCTGTGTAGCGTAAGCTTCCAGCATCGCTCGACGCACTCGCCCACGCGCTACAAAGCCCCATCCGATATTCGCAAGAATGCCGCTTCAGCGAGATGTTCGCCCTTATCCATAGGAATTTGGTGGTTGCCGGCGAATTCGATGGGAATTTTAAGTGCGCTGGCGATAATCCAAGGTTTGATTCCTGCCCCGCATTGTTAACCCAGGTAGGGAAAATCGTGATGCTGGGGTTTGGCCGCAAAACTGCCGTGATCGTGGCGGCTTCCGGGAAATCAGCTTGAGCGCCTGCCAGCGCCAGATCTGGATGGTAATACATCGCCGCTAGTGTAAGCTGATCAACATTCCACGATTGGGAAGGCCAACGGGCTTCCCGTCCAGTCACAATTTCGATACACTCCCGCAGGCTTCCTCTAGAGAGAGTGCGTATTTCGATCCGAGAAGCAGATTCAGTGGCCATTGGCGGACAACCTTGTAATTGAATACAACCCGTGAGCGACAAGCTCAATAGGCTACATATCGTCAGGGGGGAGAATAGCCTGTGCATGTTAGAAATAATAACAATCCATCCCCAACAGCAGCATGACAAGAAGATGACAATTTTGTCAGAATTGAACCGTTATCGGACAAAATAACGGAGCGCAAGGCTGTTGATTATTTCAACAGCTTTTTTTTTCGCTTCCTTTGGTAGGTTCGTGAACTAAGTTGATGCCCTTTGAAGGGCATGCTAGAGGAGTTGGAGGTGGGTTAGCTCATGGGGGCCAGGAAAGGTCCCAGCTACAACCGCACTCCGTAGCCCTTGATGCACAGGATCAGGGGCCTTCACGCTGCGGGGGGGTCGGCGGGGGCTGAAGCCTCTCGCCGGATTGCACTCGGGTCAGTCGTTATCGTGGTCATGACCATGCCGATGGCCTTTCACAAAATCGAACTTCGAGCCCTCCAGATCTTCGTCTATGACGTTGCCTATGCCGGCCGCATAGACTTTTTCCTCCGCCGCAGCCGGATCGCCATCGCTGGGGTTGAAGGACTTTACGCACTGCTTGTCAAAATTAAACTCTCCTGCCTCGCAGCCATCGGTAATTTCCTGGATGCGTGCTTTGTCCAACGCTGAGTCAGCAGGGGCGATCTCTTCGTAATAGCCGCCACCGACAAGTCTGGTCCGCGGCATGATTCCCGGACGAGCTCGGTTGGTGCCGGCCAACCAAGACCCCGTAGTGGCGATCACATTGCCGTCCTCATCGGGGCTGTTGAAAAAAGCCGCCAGCGGCGTTCTCGCCATTTTTCCGTGCTCACGTACTGGAAGTACGCTCTGCGCGCAAAAATGACTGCGGCCTTGCTGGACGAACTTTTTTGAACCGCCCCGAGGCCTCTGATATGCACCGTGCCTGTGGGTCAATATGCCCTTGGAAATTAGTATTATTCAACACTCCCTCATCCTATTCTGAGGAGGCCTCGCCGAAATAGAAAGCCGACCCGGTTTGCTCGCAAATGGCGTAGAAATGGTGCGAGTGCTCTCTCCTGACAAGATCCTCTCCGTCTTTCTCGAAGACTTGTTCTTCGACCACTTGCGTTTTGACCCTACCCACTTTGAATGTTTCATTAAGCACGTTAACCACGACCGCCTTCTAAACGAATTCAAGAACCGTCTTCCAACCAGAATGGAGGAAAAAGAAGGGATTCAGGTCCTTTGGGATCCACTTGCAGTGCTCTTCCATGAAGGAACGTGTGAACAGAGGGTTCGATTCGAAATTTGCGATCCGGCATATCGGACTTTGCGCCTGAACGACAACAAGTACAAGAAGCAAGACAAGGGCGAATATGGTCACACCTGCCGTTTGATGATGTGATTGCCTCATTGGAGTGATCGAATCGGTTGCGGCGCACCCGCTTGGCAAATGCCCGAGTATGGGTGACCAGTGATGGATACAGTCTGGGAGTGGAGCAAGATCCAACAGGCGGTGAGACAAGCACAGGGGAATTACGGGACTGGCCGAGGTGGATGGGATGACGGCTCACCGAATATCGGCGCACCTGAAGCAGCATTGGCCCAGGATTCACGCCCATCTGGGAAACAGATATACCGTATCCGGTAAACCGGATCAATGTCCTCAACCCGGATAGAGACACCCGTCTCCTGGGAAATCCGACGGTGCCGGATCGCTGTATTCTGCAGGCGGCACTGCAGATTCTCCAAGACAACCGTGGTCGGACCTTAGGCGTTGCGTTCCCAACCGAGCAGTCGCCTTCCCCAATGTTTCAACACCTGTGCCGTCCCTGGGCTACGTGGGGTGAGATAACTCTCCAACTCCCTAGAGCTGACCGCGCAAGGCGCCCCCTGCGCCGGAATCGTCAACCCTGCTGACCAGAGAATGGCGTTCACCAGCATTTGGCGTACGCCGCCCACCGCCCAAGCCGAATGGGCATCGAGTCCCGTAAATCCAAATGCCCGTCCCCCGGCGGAACGTTCATAGGTCCACGCAACGACATCCGCGTCGCCACCTGCACTCGATCCGCGATGCTGAGCGCTCGACCAGAGCAGCGGAGTCACCCCACGCATTCCATGGACGAACTGAAGCCGATTGTGCCAGCCATCTGTTATTTCCCACGGCTCGACTCCGCGCGTCACCGGGTGTTCGGGAAACTCGCTGTGGCGAGTGGGCCAGTGCCCGCGGTTGGATTGGCCATCTACGTAGACTCCACCGGTCCAACTCGTTGCCAGATTTTTGAACTCAGGTGGACAGCGCACCGCTTGATGAATCATCACCAAACCTCCGCCACGGTCGACCAACTGCTGAATGCGCTCCAGGCGATGCGGTGATTCGAGAATAGACTTCATTCTGCTGCCGCCGGCATAAAAGATGACGGTGTGGGCGTCCTCGAACCTCGCCTCGTCCATCAGCCAGCCGTCGCGACCCACCACCGTTTCCACTCCGGCTGTTTGTTCGAGCAGGAACGCCAGCAGTCGGCATCCGGCCAGATAATCGTGATGCCCCATCATATCGGACACTTTCACTCGTCCGGGTATCAAGACGATCTTGCCGATCGCCCCCGTGCGGCCACCGCCAGCGCTGGGAAGAGAGGCTTCAGTCGGCTGAGGCGGACCGGGATCACGATACATGATTGGTTATGACTGATCCCCGGTTGGACAATACCACAGGCCTCTGCGCCGAGACGTGAGCACACCGACCCTTCGACCGGGATCGTTGTATGCGGATGTGATGGTGAACAAACATTGAACCGCCTCCTAGACGAGGGTGCGCCCGGTCAACCGTTCAAGGATGCGGAGCGAAGAGCGTGCCGGCTCCCGCATGGCCGAGACGGGAAGAAAGAAGGTCTGGTCCAGACTATGCTGGCCGGAGATCGCGCCATGCACGGCAAGATCGGTGAGGGCGATCCAGCTGGAACCCACCGGGAACTCGACAAGCTGGCGCGGGGCCGTCGTCTGATACTGATCGTCGCCTTTGGCCAGGCGACGGATGTCCGCAACGAGCCGGTCGTAGGCGGTTCGTGTTCGCCGTACCCGTGCCGCGAGCAGGCGGTTCAGGAGCCAGTCACGCCACGCACTCAAGCGGCTGGTGGCCGGAAGGAAATGCGAAACGAACGGCTCGAAGGGCTCGCCGATCTGCCAGACACGTGGCTGCCCACTGGGGTTGATGTTGCAAAAGAGGCGTAACATCCCGCGGCCCTGACTCGGGTACTTGTAGCTGGTATCGATATGCATGCCCTGCGGGGTGCTGCGAGCGCAGGGGCGGTACGTGGCCCGCTCGCGCTCCAAGGCTGGGTGGTAGCTCGGAAACAGGGCGGAGATGATGCCGTCGGCCCATACCGTGAAGCGCTGCATCATGGCCTCGATCTCGCGGCGGGCCTCGCCTTGAATCTTCGTCCGTTCGAATTTGCCGCATTCCGGATCGAAAATGAGTGTGGGTCGTCCGGTCCGACTGTCCTTCTCCTTCTGTCCTGGCAGGATCACCGACTTATCCAGAATCAGTGCACGTTCCCGCGCGGTGAGCTCAAAGCCAACATCCCGAAGCAGGAGGATGCGGCCACTCTCCACCACTTCAATCGCTTCGGCCTGCACCGAACTTGAAACCATGTCGACTCGCCGGTCCATTTCGACCAATCCTGCCATCGCATCCCGATGCGTTCTACTCGCCATGGCTCTCTCCTCAGTGGACGTATTCCGCCCCTGAATGGGCGGCGGGAATTGAAACGGAGTGCTCTGTCTCCAGCGTACGGCGCAGATGATACGCCAACAGCGCACCAAAGCGCGAGGGGCCAATGGGCTCCCCGCTGGTTCGCTGAATGATGTCGAGGTCGGGGCCCTTATTGCCCTCGATCAGATGCGGCCCCGTTTCCAAGACGGCGATGTCCCAACCGACGGCAATCTGATCCGCAAACACCGCGTGGACCTGACGCGCCAGATCGAGGACTTGACTCCACATCGGCACCTGGCGCCCGCGAATCCTAGCGCCGGTCGTTGGATGGTGCTCAAACCATGCCGTGTGGCGATCCTGGCCAAGACCGGTGGCCGCCCCCACGAGCCCGCTCTCGAGCATGACCGTTGCGGCGATCCCTCCGGCGTGGAAGTTGTCAACGACGATGCCCGGTGTCCGCGGCATCCTCAGCACCGCGTGGGTAACCTCGGGTCGGTCCTGCTCATCCAGGCAGGTCAAGACCCGGATGGTGCACAGCGCGCCGCTGCTCACCGCCGCGAGCTCGGGATGATTCGATGCCAGCAGCCGGCCGACGTAGGCGGTCCTCTGCGACAGCTTGGTGAGATGCGCAAGCAATGCCGCCTCACTGCGTGTCCCCGCTTGAGCGTTGCGGTAGGAGCGATCACCGAGATACGTCCACACTTCGGCTCCGCGGCCACCCGCTCCCATGATGGGCTTCAAAAACAGATCACAGGGGGGCAGGCCGGCCTCCTCACTGTCGAACCGGATGAGCTCCCCACGTTTGACGGTGAAAAGCGCCGGCACCACAGCCACGCCGTGCTCCTGACACCGATGCGCAAACAGCGCCTTATTACTCAGAGCCTTCCGGGTTACATTCGATGCGAGGTGCTCTCGAAGCATGAGGTAGACCCCCCTCTTCGTTTCGTGACGGTACAAGTAGTCGAAGGCCCGAGTGCGCAAGTCGGCTCGGTACAGATCGAAGGTATAGTAATGGGATGGCAAGATCCCCTTGGTCAGCCACAGGGCCACCAGCTCACCCATCTGCCGCAACGGGTGCTTCCCCACCTCGCGGCGGGCACGGGAGCCGTGCACCAGCGTGCCGGACACAATCAGGCCGAAGACCACCGGAATGCCGGCGAGAAAGACGGCCCCCATCAGCACGCCACCGAGGCGGCTCTGTCTCCACTGGTAAGAGCAGACGGCACGATGAATGTAACGAGCCGGCGAGCCATCGGGTCGCATCCGGAGCCAGAGCCACGGGGCTCCACTCACGATCCACAGGAACTCATGGAATTCCATCTTCCAGCCACGCAGCCATTGGCGCAACGACCGGCGCGGCAGAGGTCCACCCCCGCGAACAACCGGAATGGTGACCCCAAGATCGTTCATACTTATTAATTCCTCAGTAACTCGTTCACTTGGATTTTTGTCCAGAATGACCCGAAAGTTATTATTGTAAAGATTTCATCGTCGAGCATCAACGGTTTTAGGCATGAACGGTGCCATTAGCAAGAAGTCAGCAGAATCCCAGACCTGTCAAAGGCTTCGGAGGCTTGATTGCATTGGAAGGAGATTGGAACGACTAAGGGGGAAAAAAGATTTTGTACAGGAATCAAAAAGTTTGGACGAAGGTCAAAATATTTTCAGTCGTGTTTCTGCTTGGTGGGAGAATGCAGACTCTTGGGTATACCGGTAAGTATGTACGGAGCGACCGTGAGACTCGTGGTTGGGGAACGCCCAGGGGGAGACCATGAGGATCTCTAAAACGACAAGGGGTGGTCCCAGTGCATCCTGCAGGTCAATGCACGAACCTGAAACAGGTCTTCTCAGGTTCATTGGTCACAAGGCATAACTTTTCGAATGGCGGATTCTGCCCAATCTCGATAAGGTCAGAGCGCCGGGCCTGTCAATCCAAATCCGATCGGCGACCGTTGAGCCATGAGCTATCAATTTCTTACGTGCGGATCTGCATGTGTTGACGGGAAATATTTTTCTCCGATTGAAACTTGAAAAATGTCATCAAATGCTCCGCAACAATTCCTCGCTGGTTATCAACGGTAATGACGTGATAACAGGCGTCCAATACAAGCAGGAGTTTGTCCCGTGAGAAGATGGCATTATAGACAATGGAGGAATTGCAGGGGCAGGTCCTATCGTCTTCACGTGCCTGGAGCATGAAGACCGGTGTCGTAACATCGTGCAATCTTGGCAGAACCCACATGATGAGGCAATCGATTTCTGTGGGAGTGCGCAATGGACAGACCGGATAGCTTTTCGTCGGGGCAGAGGAAGGAGGAATTGTCGGGCCGTGTACCACTTTTCGCCGAGCACACCCCTCATTCATCCGCCCACACCCAATGCCCCTGGCACGATAGGATTTCCGTCCCGAGACCTGAGGCCGTTCATCCTTGAGTCCATATGGGGGCCCGTCAATATGGAAGAGAAACAGTGGCAAGGGAACCGGCTCCCTCTTTCCGGCCACTGGGAGATGGGCCTGAGACCAAGAGGTATGCCATCCGTCATGGATAAATGTGGGCGACACCGCTCCAACCCCGTCTACCTGGGCCATCGTAGAGGCTTCCCATGCCAAAAGGACTCCGACGTTCAGTCCTACGACAAAAACGTATTCATAACTACTAGGTATACAAGAGAGTTGTTTCCATACATGGGCGCGCCAATCCCAATCCTGTTCGGTGAACCATAAGAAGAAAGTTCATGTAATAAAGACCTCCTTGGGAAAAATCAGTTCAGCCACGTCCATCAGCCTATCAAATGCTCGAAAGGGAATTATTTGGTTGTGGCACCATGCCTGGAGTGTTTCCTTGACGAACAGCGTCTGGGCCTTGTCCGACACGCATTGATCCGATTGGCCATCACCGATGTAGATGTGATGGGAAGTCATGCGGTCGATGAGTTGAGCCCATGCACACTTGCAGGTGCCTGAACGACTTTGGCATTGCGGCATGAAAAAAGGATGGGTGAGGAAAGGGAGACCTGATTTATCCCAACAAAGATGATTGGAGAGGACGGGAATGTGTAACAGGCTATGTCGACTCAAAATCGCCTCGATCAGTAGATCAAGCCCGTCACTGATTATGGTGAGTGGGGATATTGTATTCTACGCATTGGCGTTCAAGCGCAAAAAATCCTTCATCAATGGGAAGGCCGGCCGCAAAACGAATACGCGTCTCGCGATCGGCTCTAATGAGTTCCACCTGCCGCAAGAGGCACTCCTGGCTGGTGATCTCCCCGTTCACCCTGCATTGTTCCCACTCCCGCCAAACAGGCAAGGCGTACGTTTCGAATACCCCATCGGTGGCATCACGTCACGTAATCGTCCCGTCGAAATCACAGAAGACCTCGGTCGTGCTGGCACAGCTTCGCCCACGGAGATTGCCTGGCTTGAAAGGGATGATTACAATCCATTCAAAACAGCATCATGACAAGAAGATTATCATTTCGTCAGAATTGAAGTAGCGGGAACGCCACTGGCGAAATTCCCAAAAATCCCTCGGGCATATCTCCTCCGCTTTGACTACCGCAAGCACAAATAGCGGGCGAAGGGCAAAAAATTGTGGCTCCGCAGATTGATGAAGTAATTTTCACATTGTCAATTCGGTCCCTCGGTTATTTGTTGTTGATTGCCAAGAGGGTCCAATCGGTAGCACTTCTCACATTGTGGAATAAATCAGAAATAAGTCCACTGTCATTCCCTCAAAAGTAAATATTGAAAGTCATATATTCCTACCTTGAAAGATCGGGAAGTTAAAGTTAATAAAAGAGAAAAGAGAATTCCCCAAAAAAACTCAAAACAAAGTTCACGACAACTAACATTTCTTTAGTACTGATGGAAGAAAAATAGGTCTAAGGATGAGAAAATTTCACCAGCGAGATGCCAGAAAAGATACTACTCTGGAAAGACCCCCTTATGGCGGGGATATGGCCGGCATGCGTGCAGGTCACAGAACGAGCAATCTTAATCCAACTCACAATCCTTTTGTGAGTGATCAAAGGATTCCACGGAAGACACGTCAAATGTTGTGTCTCGGGCATCCCAATGGTGAACTCCTCTTTGTTCGGCAAAATCGGCAACAGTTTTTAAAATCTCCCTGACTCGACCTGATTTATTTTACCTCTTTGCCGGTTACCACACTATTCAACACCCATTACATTTAGATAGTTTTGAGCGCGCCATGGACAAGACATTACGACTGTATACGATAAATCCTCCATTACCCGTTTCCTTGGTAAGCAATGCCCACTAAAGCAGATCTACGGTTGATTGGCCAATTTCAAGGATTATCGCCGGGCTTCCTCTCCTTGGAGCGCTAACATCCCGGTGCGTCCTTCTATCTCATTAGAGATGACGCGATGCACAGGTAACGAGGAGACATCAAGGGAACGAGAGAGCGCTTCCATGGAATTGATCTGATACCCACGTTCTTTCCAACCAGAAAGCAGCGCTTCCAACACCGGCATAAATCGCATGCCCTCCAACTCTGCATGCAGCGTGTATACATGTCCGCAAGGACCTGATTGTTCACTCCGTCTCAGGATTTCACCCACCACATTCTCTTCGGTAATTTCATCGACTCCGATCAGCTCATCGAGTGTGGGCAATGTCGTCGGTAACTGTGGGCACGCGAGGGGTTTACCGGCTACAAGAGGAAGAAACGGGTGCGTACCCCTGGTATCGCTGCAATAGGCAAATTTCAACTCTTCCTCCATGCGAAAGGCATGTTCGTTCATCTGCCAGCCGGCCGCACCGTGTGTGCGCGCAGAGACGCCAAAAATCTCCATGAACCGTTCGGCCGCCATGGTCATTTCATGCCGGGTCCACTCTTCTCCCTTGGTTGCAACGTAGTCCTGCCAGCGAATGTGATCATAGCAATGAATACCGACGTCAAAGCCGGCATCGCGCACTTCACGCATGATAGGGGCCGTCTTTCGCCCAATGTCCGGCCCAGGGAGCAGGGTGCCATAACATAACGTCTTGAGCCCGTAATTGGCCCCGACTGAGGTGCGCATCACTTTTTTGAGAAATCCACGCCGAAAGATCCGGCGCAGGGCACGGCCTGTATGATCAGGCCCAAGGCTGAACAGAAAAGTCGCATTGACGCCATGATGATCCAACATACGCACCAGGTTAGGCACACCTTCTACAGTGCCTCGAAGGGTATCAACATCGACTTTGAGGGCGAGGCGCATGGGGCGTTATTCCAACAACGCCCTGGCCTGTGCAATTTCGCTGCGATAGGAATTAAAGATGAGCCGCAACATCTGATCCATCGTCGTCCTGGGGGACCAATTCAGGTCACGGCATGTATTAACAATGGCAGGTACGCGGTGTTGAACGTCCTGGTAGCCCTCGCCGTAGTACGTACTTGAACTGACATCCATGAACTGCACCTTTGAAGCCGTTTCCGCATATTCAGGATACTCCAAGGCTAGGGCCACCATCATCTCTCCGAGCTCACGCACGGAGTACTGATTGACCGGATTACCGATATTATAGATTTGACCGCTGGCGATCTGATTCGGATTTTCGATAATCGCCATCAGCGCATCAATGCCGTCGTCCACATAGGTAAAGGTCCTCCTTTGCCTGCCCCCATCCACGAGTGAAATATTCTCCCCCCGCACAATGTGTCCCAAGAATTGCGTCATCACCCGGGAACTGCCCTCCTTGGCTGTAAACAGGCTATCAAGTCCTGGACCAATCCAGTTGAAGGGACGGATGAGCGTAAAATCCAACGCACATTCCACTCCGTAGGCCCAGATGACCCGGTCCAGCATTTGTTTCGAGCAAGAGTAGATCCAGCGTTGTTTGTGGATCGGACCGAGGACCAGATTCGAAGTCTCGGGATCAAATTCCTTATCCCCGCACATCCCATAGACTTCAGAGGTTGAGGGAAAAATAATCCGCTTTTTGTGTTGGACACACTGGCGAACAATCGCGAGATTGGCTTCGAAATCCAGCGAAAAGACCCTGAGCGGTTCCTTCACATAGGTCGCCGGAGTCGCGATGGCGACCAACGGAAGCACCACGTCGCATTTGCGTATGTGGTATTCCACCCATTCCTTATTGATCGTGATATCCCCCTCAAAAAAATGAAATTTTGAATTTGGCAGCAGATCAGCCAAGCGATCGGCTTGCATATCCATTCCATAGAGCTCCCAATCGGTGGTCTCTAGAATACGCTTACTCAGATGATGCCCAATAAAGCCATTGACGCCAAGAATTAAAACTTTTTTCATCATGGTTGACCCAAATCCTTTATCTGTTCCCCGTAACGGGTATGGAACGCCTCAGGGGTCATACTTTGACCCTCCAACTCAAACTTGCCGATATGAAGACGGCGTCCATCGCTGCAATCAGCATAGCAACGCCCGAACTCCCAGTAGAAGCAGGGCGCACGGTCAGGATGCCGGGCCGGTTCCCGATCAAGATGACTTCTCAGGATCCGCATGGGTAAAGAATCCAGTAGACAGAAGGCTCCGGGGTAGGGAGGGGCAACTGATCTGATCAAGTTATGAATCGTCTCTGCATTTTCCCGCCAATCGATAACCCCATCCTCCGGTCGACGTCCACCGAAATAGGATCCCTCCTTAAGGTTCAGCGGCTGACCCGGGGCGCGACCCGCAATTAACAACGGTAAGCTGCGGTAAAGAACAAGCTCAGCGGCCCAGGTCACCTTGTTGAATACGTCCAACGCAATGTCGTCCGGCAGAATGGGAACGGCTTGCTGATCAACCAGCGCGCCGGCATCCGGCTTGATTTCCATATAATGGAGACTCGCGCCTGTTTGCGTTTCGCCTTTGAGCACCGCCCAGTTCACCGGGGCGCGTCCACGATACTTTGGCAGCAACGACCCGTGCATATTCAAGGCACCACGTGACGAACATGCCAGCAACTCGGCCCCCAACATTCGCCGGTAATAAAAGGAAAAGATGAATTCGGGAGCAAGGTTGCGTATCCGTTCGATCACATCCGGCCGGTTAGGATCATCCGGGGTCACGAAGGGAATTGAATGCTCTTCAGCCAGTGCCGCTACGCTATCGAACCAGATGTTTTCGTCGGCGGAATCGTCATGGGTGACTACCAAGGGGACCTCGACGTGACTCGCCAAGAGGACAGACAAGCAGCGCACACCCACATTATGGTAGGCAAAGACAACCGCTCTGGTCATTTTCTCATCGCTTCACCTGGAGCAGGGTTCTCCAGTGTGGCATGCACAATATAGCGAGGACGATTCTGCACCTGTTGATAGATGCGCCCGACATACTCCCCTAACATCCCGATGCCGAATAGCACGACCCCAATAAGAAAAAACAGAATCCCAAAGAGGGTAAATACCCCTTCAACTTCCGGTCCAACGAACAGCCGCCGCAGCAGGAGGATCGCCACAAGCAAACCGGACAACATGGCGATCACCATGCCGACCGTTGAAAATATCTGCAACGGAGCCAGCGAAAATCCTGTTAACAGATCGAAGTTGATACGAATGAGCTTGTACAACGAATACTTCGACTCGCCCGCTTGGCGTTCGCTATGAGCGACTTCGATTTCCGTGGGATTCCTGGCATACAGGTAGGCAAGGGCAGGAATAAACGTGTTGATCTCCTGAGACCGTTTAATGGCTTGTACGATGGAACGATCATAGGCTCGTAACATGCAGCCTTGATCTGTCATCCGAATCTTGGTCGTGCCTTCGCGCAGTTTATTGATGCAGCGCGATGCGACCCGACGCCACCAGCTATCCTGGCGCTTAATGCGAATGGATCCGACATAATCGTAGCCTTCATCCATTTTACGAACAAGCTTGGCAATTTCTTCCGGCGGATTTTGCAGATCGGCGTCGATCGTGACCGCCCGCAGGCCCTGCATATAATCAAACCCGGCTAAAATCGCCGCATGTTGCCCGAAGTTGCCGTTGAACAAAATGATACGCGTATGGGCCGGACGTTTGCTGAATTGCTCACGCAACAAGGCCGCAGAGCGATCCGTGCTGCCATCGTCGATAAATAGACATTCGTAACTTCGTCCCAACGTATCCAATGCGGTATACAGACTGGAAAACAAGGCCGGCAAAATGGCCTCTTCGTTATACACCGGAATGATCACGGTGAGTTCAGGTTCCACACCCTGTGCGGAAGGAGCCGCTAGTTCATTGATGGTTTGACTCATGATCTGGCATCCAACACTTCAATAAGCGCAGAACACACTCGTTCCACATCTGCCTGAGTCATGGCAGGGAACAGTGGAAGGGTCACGGTCTCGCGCCCGATGCGCTGGGCGTTAGGGAACTCGGTCTCGCGGTACCCAAAGCTTTGATACAGACTGAATCCTGGAATGGCGGGGTAGTGAATACCTATGCTAATACCCCGAGCCGCCATCGCTCGCTGAAAAGCACTCCGCTCTATGCCAAGGTCTGCAAACGGGATCAACACGGTGAACATGTTCCAACTATGGCCTTCATCCCCTCGTGCCGGGAGTACGAGACCGGAGCGGTCGCCGAGCAAGGTAAAATAATGGCCGACCAGCTCCGCCCGCCTGGCTACAAATTCATCCAGATGCCGGAGTTGGTATAAGCCGATGCAGGCAGATACGTCAGATAAATTGTATTTTCCACCGGCGAGGACCACATCAATGGAGCCTTGAGCATCGCGTGCGATGCCGTGAAATCGAAGTCTTTCAAGCTCCGGGACAAGTTCAGGATCACCGACAGAGAGTGCACCACCCTCTATCGTGGTGATGTTTTTGTTGGGATGAAAGCTAAAACACACAAGGTCACCAAACCCGCCAATCTTGCGACCTCCCCACCCGCTCCCAATAGCGTGAGCCGCATCCTCGATGACACGCAGGTGATGCTGACCAGCCAAACGATAGAGTGCATCCATATCAACCGGCAACCCGGCGAAATGCACCGGCATGATCGCTTTGGTGCGTTTCGTGATCACCGTCGCAACCTGATCGAGTTTGAGATTTCGACTGGTCAAGTCGACATCCACAAACACCGGTCGTGCGCCGGCACGGAGGATAACATTCGCGGTGCAGGCAAAGCTTATCGCGGGCACGATGACCTCATCACCAGGCCCGATGCGACAAAGGGCAAGCGCCAATTCCAGCGCGCTGGTGCCGGAATTCAATACCCGCACCATCCGGTCTCCACCGAGGTAACGACTAAGCGCCTCCTCAAAAGCCAGCACCTTCGGGCCACTGGTGATCCATCCGGAGTGAAGCACCTCGCTAACCGCCTGGACGGTTTCCTCATCAAGAGAGGGACGGGTGAACGGTAGTATCGGCTCCAATTCTATTCCTTGCGAGAACGAGCACACCCAAACAAAAGTTATGGATTTCGACGATCTTTGTCGGCGTCAGATGCTCACTAAACAGGGCAGAAGGTGCGAGAGGATTGACGATACACCACCCCCAACGACCGCATTGCATAGGCTTCAAGCAAATTTCCCTATCATAACACTGCTCGCGTACCATATAAAGCCGCCTACGATGAGAGGATCCACTCCCAGGCGTAAACCCGCCCACAAAATGCTTCCAAAATCCAACATGGTTCATCCGACGCGACCAACTTCCGGCGTTCAAAGGAGGCTGGGCTGCAGCATTAACCATACGCCAAAAATGGCATACTCCTAACTATACATACGGATAGAAAGGAGTATAGCCAATAGCTGAGGATTTTTGCCGCAACTACTTTAATCTATTACCAAATGGTAAGAGTTACAGCTTACGGGTAGGGATATCGGGAAAGATCAGAGTCACGTGCAGGCCCGGGTGGTTATCGGAAAGATTAATGGTGATACCATGAAGGTCCGCAATCGCAGCAACTAGGCTAAGACCGAGTCCGCTACCCGAGGTGCTTCGGCTTGCTTCCATTCGATAAAAGGGTTCAAAAATCCTGCGCTGTTCCGCTTCAGGGACTCCAGGACCTGTGTCTGCGATTGCCACCATCACGCCGCCCATTGTGTGAGAAGCGGCAATTGAAATTTGGGTTTCCGCCGGGGAATGGCGGATAGCATTTTCCAGGAGGTTTACGATCATTTGGGTGAGCAATTTTTTATCGGCTCGAACTATCAGTCCGGACTCGATGGTACTGAACAGGGATTGCTTGCACTCATCGACAATCGGCTCATAGGTCTCCCTTATCGTTTCGAGGATGTCGGTCAGGGAGAGATCCTCGAACCTCGGTCGATCAACCCCCGACCCCACATACGCGATTCTCAAAAGAGCGCTAAAGGTTTCTAAAATCTCGTCATTTTGGATAAGGGCTTTGTCGATGGCATTTTCATAATCTTCCATACACCTCGCCTGCCTGCGAGCTCCTTCCAATCTTTGTCGCAAGCGTGTCAGTGGCGTTCTCAAATCGTGAGCCATATCTATCGAGACCTGACGTACCTGCTCCATCAGTTTTTCAATCTGATCCAACATGAGATTTAGGTTCATGCTCAATCGATCAAATTCATCGTTCGTCCCCCTGAGGGGAATCCGACGATCCAGGTGCCCGTTCATGATGTCTTTCGCTAAGAGATTGATTTCCCCCACACGCCGAAGGGTTAGGGTGCTGACTAAAACTCCACACCCACTGCTCAAGATGACAATCGACACGAATATCCAGACAAAGACCTCACCAAAAAAATCATTGATCACATGAATGTCATGTAAATCAGAAGCCACGACCATGCGTGAGCCGTCCGGTAATGAAACGGCTTTCGCGCGGAAGGTCTTGCTGGCATTGTTCATTGGAATGGGCTCTGGCAGAAGTTGGGATAACCACCGTTGGACATCCGGCTCTTTCGGAAGATTCTTCACAATGAATCGGCCACTCACGTCTTGCAACAGAAGGTAGGTCCCCGGCTCCACCAGATCGGGATCAGAAGAATCGAACGATCCCGACTGATACTCCTGCGTTAATGTCTGGATCTTCCAGACCATTTCCTCGTCTATACCCTGGTAGACGTAGCTCACCGCTATCCAATAATAAATCGCGAATGTCACGATCACGAAGAACAGGAAGAGACCGGCCGTGAAAATGGTCAATCGGAAACTTGCGGTACGAAAAAGGTTACGCATCCGGATCCATACGGTACCCCACTCCACGCACGGTATGAATCAAATGGTGAGTGAAGCCCTTGTTGATCTTCGATCTCAAGCGGCTGATATGGGTCTCGACCACGCTGGTGCGAGGATCAAAATAAAATTCCCACACCTGCTCAAGAAGCATCGTCCGGGTGACGACACGACCTGCATTCCGCATCAGAAATTCGAGGAGACGGAATTCACGAGGCTGAAGATCAATCGGCACCTCCCCCCGTCTCACCTTCCGTGCGAGGAGGTCCATTTCAAGATCACCGATGCGCAACCGCGCATCAACCGTTTGAAGGGGAGGACGTCGACGGAGAGCCTCAATCCGAGCCTTCAATTCCAAAAAGGCAAAGGGTTTAGACAGATAGTCGTCTCCTCCGACTTCGAGACCCTCAACCCGCTGTCCAATCTCACCGAGGGCACTGAGAAAGAGCACGGGAGTCTTCACCTTTTCGGCACGAATTTTTCTTACAAGACTGAGCCCGTCGAGACCGGGTAACATCCGGTCAACGATCAGCACCTCATAGGTTTCATTGAGGGCTTGCATCAATCCCTCTTGGCCATCGGCTCTAATGTCGACAACATACCCCTCTTCGGTGAGACCGTTGGCGATGTATAAGGCTGTTTCTTGGTCGTCTTCAATTACGAGAATTTTCATGTCACCTAATATTTCTTATGGCTGAACCCCTTGCCTGATTTCGCCTACCCCGGATAATCATCTTGGGACAACATACGGAAAGCATACCCCAATTTGGCTAAAATTTTCATTCGGAAGTCCCAGAATCAACCGGAATATTGCATTACCTCACTTTCCTTTTTTGTCGTTGGGCTGCATCCCCCACCACTCGTGTTCATATTCTTAAAACAATCCACAAGAAGCGACGCTGCCAACGGTTCGGGTAACGGGAAAAACTGGCTCCACGTCTTCGGAAGTTTCCCTGGTTTTTTTTACGAACAAGAAGGTCCGGCCACCTCAACACAGTGGCGTTAGCAGCAGGTAGGACCACCCTGGATTGGGTTTTTCCGTGCCGACGGGGTACAGACCCAAGAGGACGCGGCCCGTGGATACACCCCCCAGAAAAATAGACGTCCCCGTTATCCTCCCCAATTTGCGTTTGTGGGCGATCTGCGGCTGATATTGCACGTATGGTTGCGAGCAAGCCATACGAGGGATACCGGTGGGTGGGTAGGTGGCTTACTTTTTAACAAAGCCGTGGCGACACTGCCCCTTTGACATTACACTAAGTCCGTCCAAGCCGACTCCCGGTTTTTCGCCAAGACCATCTTGCCCCACTCTGAAGTCTTCGCTCTCCCTCCAAGGTGGCGATAGGCCACTTGCCAGGAATGCGCCTCTTGCGACCGGGAGTGACGGCTTAGGCAAAAGAAGCCGGGCGACCTCAGACGCAGGTAAAATTATGAAATATATTCAGGGGACTTTTTGTGACCATTCTCTCGCTCCCCCGATCAAATTCTAGGGACTGTACAGGCACCATGCAGATTCGAAGAATCGGATCCTGGAACTCAAAAACCATCTCAGGCTCCCAGGCTTTTCCCGGAACTCCTTTTGGTCAAAGACGCCATTTTTCGTGGGGTTGTTGGCCTATATTACCTATGAGGGAATTCCGGCATGCCTTGCAACGAACCCCCAAGGTTATACACCTGTCGACCATGCTGTTACCCCTGAGGTAGCTATTGCGCACCTTCACAAAGGCAAGCACCTGCAGACCAAGGAGGTTCAATCGGAAAAAGTTCCTCGTTAACCGCCTAGACGATTTCCTTATCGAGGGAGGGACGGGAGAACGGCAGTGTCGGGTCAGGTTCAATTCCTGGCGAGCACGAACACACCGAAACAAATGATACCGATGCCGACGAGCTTTGTCGGCGTCAACTGCTCACCAAACAGGGCAGAAGCAGCAAGAGCATTGACGATATAGCCCAATGACAACATCGGGTAGGCCACACTCACGTCCACTCGGGACAGAGCAAGGATCCAAATCATGACACTGACGACATAACATGTAAGACCGCCGAGAATGAAGGGATGCATTCCCAGGCGTGAACCCGCCGAGAAAATGCTGCCAAAATCCAACGCAATGACTCCAACGCTACCCACGCCCGCTTTCAAAAGAAGCTGGGCTGCGGCGTTAAGCAATACTCCAAAAATAATTAAAGAAAAACTTGTTGGATTCATCATACTATGAGACCATCGCCTTATCCATTTTACGGATATTTTTCACCTGCACCCACCTGCTAACTCTGAATTTTTTAGTTGCTTTTTCGTGGGAAAATGAGGGCGCTTCTAGAATAAAGACGCGAAGCCATGCTAGGGGAAATGCGGAGGGAAAACCAACCTTCACCCCCCCTAGACCACTTTTTCACACGAGGAACTTCATCAGGGAAACTCCGCTCCAGGCTAGGAGGAAAAATACCTTCAAAGGCTGTGGACTTATAGCAGACTTTTATCTGGAGAATAAAGGAGGAGGGCCGCAAGGACTATAATGCCGTATCCACGATAGTGACCCGTTTCCACATTTCACGGGTTTCCTGGTATACATCCAGTTCACCGGCTATTCCTATGGCAACAATCCATGTGGCTGTGCGCGTTGACATGCCCAAGTATCGGTGATGTGATGATATGACATTAATATTTCATGTCAACATCTACATGGGTCACTTCACCATTCACCTCGAAAGAGGATTCTTCAAAATTCGGGGCGGCTAAAAATAATGAGGGATTCTTCGACACGCCAAATCCCTCGGTAGGCAAGCCAATCAAATTCCGATCAAATTTATGATTGTCGTTTTCATCATGGTAGACAACCACGGCATATGTGCCTTCCATCGGTGCAGCCAAACACAGGGTCATAGAACCTTTTTGGGCAGGTTCCCGTTTTTTATCAGCCCTGGCTCCCTTGACTAAAAAACTCTCTGGATCAGGTCCATACAGGACTGCCTTAAGAGATCCTGCAGCATTTTTGATTCCATGCACATGAATGTGAATGGGCTTCCCCTCAGAGGGGCAGGTGTTAACCGGTAGCTGCAATCCTTCACCGAAACTTGCTGAAACACTGAGCACCAACACCATACAAAAAATATACAGGCCAACCCCATTTGGTCGGGAACAGGCAGTGCTCGAACACATCTTCACCCTCCATACTCGCACATGCACATCATATGATGAGAGCAAAATTAGGGGGTACACACGTGAATCCCAACTGAAGATAATCCGGAAGATTAGAGAGGAGGATTTTCTTGAGGGGTCAAGTTGGGTTTCCGTTTTTCAAAGGCAAACAGCAAGAGAAGAGAGCACACCCCCACGCTAATCGCCGAATCGGCCACATTGAAAGCGGGCCAATGATACCCATTGATATAGAAATCTAAAAAATCGATGACTTCTCCATATTGCAGGCGATCGATAAAATTTCCAATCGCACCGCCAAAAATAGACGCGATAGTCATTTGCCCCCACCAATCGTGGGGTTCCAGCCGTAAGAAGATGGTGATTAATAATCCCATGGCAAATAGGGAAGTCAGGAAAAAGAAAATGAGCCTAAACCCACTGCTGGTTGTGCCCATGATCCCAAATGCGGCGCCAGGATTCCTGATGTAGGTCAAAGAAAAATATCCCGGAATAATGGGGATGGATTCATGAAGATACATCGAACTGGCAATATAATATTTGGTGACCTGGTCAAGGCTTATGATGGACGCGACGACGAGGCCTAACAACACAAACCGATGACTGCCCCCGCTCACCCCAACGCCTCCACGCATCGCCCGCAGAGGGTTGGATGTTGAGCCTGTGAGCCCACATCCTGGCGAATATTCCAACATCGATCACATTTGGTGCCTTCGGCTTTAACGACCTCAATCGCCAAACCGAGACTGGCCTCTACCAATCCGGCTCCTCTAGGCAGGGTCGGAACCTTTTCCACCTTCACACACGAGACAATAAACAGTGCCGGCAAATCGGAGAGATACCGTTTGAGCAACGAAGAATTGGGTTCAGTCGCATGCAAGATCACGGTGGCATCCAGGGAAGAACCAATCACCTTATCCCGTCTCGACTTCTCTAAGGCGAATTGCACCTTACCCCGAACTTGGAACAAGTAGGTCCACGTCGTGTGGAGCTGAGGGTCTTGAAAGACGGTGGGGGATTCCGGAAAATCGGCCAAATGCACACTAACTGGCTTAGATCCTTCTTTCGTGGATTCCGGAAGAACCTGCCAGATTTCTTCAGCCGTAAAGCTCAGGATAGGCGCCATGAGCTTGGCTAAGGCTGACACAATTTCATACAAGACTGTTTGAGACCCACGCCGAAGCGGCGAGTTCGCCGGAAAGGTATACAGCCGGTCTTTCAAGATATCCAGGTAGGTCGCACTCATATCCGTGGAACAAAAATAATCCCACTCATGCACTACCTGTCGAAATTGAAATTGTGCATATCCCTTTTTCACGTTGTCGATCAGTTGCCCGAGCCGCCAGAGAGCCCATTGATCCAGTTCCGGCAAATCGGCATGGGGCACGGAATGAATGCCTGGCTCAAAATCATACAGGTTACTCAGAAGGAACCGGCAGGTATTGCGCACCTTACGATAGGCATCCGTTAATTGTTTTAAAATCTCTTTTGAGATACGCAGATCTTCCTGATAATCCTGCGAGGCCACCCATAGTCGCAGAATTTCCGCACCAGACTCTTTAATGATTTCTTGCGGGGTCACGACATTGCCTGCCGATTTCGACATTTTCTTGCCTTCCCCATCCAAAACAAATCCATGCGTGAGCACGGCCCGATAGGGCGCTTGTTCATCCGTCGTCACGGACGTCAAGAGCGAACTGTGGAACCACCCCCGATGTTGATCGGACCCTTCAAGATATAAGTCCGCCGGATACCAGCCTTCGCCCCGAGGCCTCAACACGGCCGCATGACTCACGCCCGATTCAAACCAGACATCTAAAATATCATGTTCTTTTTTAAACGACCCATGGCCGCATTGCACACATGTGATTCCATGCGGAAGTAATTCCTCGGCGGATCGACTAAACCAAATGTCGGCTCCACTCTCCTGCATTTGAACACTGATATGCTCAATTACATGATGATCAGCAAGCGGGGTCGAACAACTTTCGCACGAAAACACGGGAATGGGCGTTCCCCACATGCGTTGCCGAGATAAGCACCAATCCGGCCGGTTCACAATCATGCCATAAATACGATCCCGCCCCCGCTCAGGAATCCATTGAACTTTATCAATTTCTTTCAAGGCTTTCTGACGAAGATCGGCTACCTCCATGGATACGAACCATTGGCGGGTAGCCCGGAAGATAACCGGTTGCTTACAGCGCCAACAATGCGGATAAGAATGCTCAAGCTTTTTTTCGCCAACCAACAATCCCTTGGTTTTTAAGACTTCTACAATCCCGGGATTCGCTTCCAAAACGGGTTGACCGGCAAACTCACGGAATTCATCCGTAAACCGTCCCGCATTATTGACCGGCACCAAGATTTCTAAGGGCTTCTGATCTGGAAGATAAGGAAGAAGGTCGGGTTTATTATATTTCAACACCAATAAATAGTCGTCCATGCCATGCCCTGGGGCGATATGCACACATCCCGTCCCCTGCTCAAGTGTCACAAAATCTCCATGAAGAATAGGCGAAGAGTCTTGGGTTAGTGGCTGCTGACATTCCAATCCTTCGAAAGGACGGTCAATAGGACTGTCACGGTCTACTCCCTTCCTGGTCCCAACGATGGAATATTCAGACCAAGCACAAGCCTTCGCCACCAAATCCACGAGTTTTTCCGCGACCACAAAAATTTCCTTGCCCACTTTGACAAAGGCATAGGAAAACGTAGGATTAATCGCGATAGCTCGATTTGCAGGGAGAGTCCATGGCGTGGTCGTCCAAATCAGCATGGAGACCTTGACAGCACCTGCAAGCTCAGGAATTCCAACAACGTTGGCCAAAAAGCCTGGATCTTTTTTAAACGGAAATTTCACATACACCGACGGTGAGAGATGATCCTCGTATTCCACTTCGGCCTCAGCCAGCGCGGTTTGATCCACGGGACACCACAAGACCGGCTTCAGCCCTTTATAGACTCGACCCTTTTCCACAAACTTTCCGAACTCTCGGACAATCGCTGCCTCATAAGCATGATCCATGGTCAGATACGGATGGTCCCAATCCCCGAATACTCCTAACCGGCGAAATTCGTCTCCTTGAATCTCAACAAATTTCTGGGCGTATTCACGACAAAGCTTCCGGAGTTCTACCGCACTCAGGTCTTTTTTCTTTGGTCCAAGTTGCTTGGTCACCTGATGTTCAATCGGCAACCCGTGGCAATCCCATCCAGGAACATAGGGAGCCTGGAAACCCGCCATAGTTTTCGATTTAATAATGATGTCTTTGAGGATTTTATTCAGCCCATGCCCGATATGAATATGCCCATTGGCATAGGGAGGGCCATCATGAAGGATATAACGGGGACTGCCGTTTCTGGCCTCCTGAATACGGTCGTACACCCGCTCCTGCTCCCACCATCCCAATCGCTCCGGTTCTTTTTGGGGCAGGTTGGCCTTCATCGGAAAATCAGTCCGGGGAAGGTTTAATGTCGATTTGTAGTCCATGGGGAAATTCTCAAGAATAATGGGACAAACTCAAGGCCATTCTAGCCATGCCCCGTAAACCCGTCAAACAACGCCCTTCAGACATCTCGCCACCACACAGCCATAAGGAAGGACCATATTATTGAGTTGAAAGCGCCACAAATTAAGGGAAGAAGAAACCACAAAAGGAAGGGAATCAGCTCAAATCCATCATGCGGTCCAAAGCCAGCTTGGCAAACACTTTCTCCTCATCGGGTACTTGAATGTGATTGACCACATGGCCCTGTGCGAGATTTTCCATGGCCCAACATAAATGAGGCCCATCAATTCTAAACATCGTCGAGCACCGACACACCATGGGGGAAAGAAAATAAATTTGCTTATCGGCTTGATCATGTTTCAACCGATTCACCAAATTCAGCTCAGTTCCCACTGCCCAAATTGTTCCGGAATCGGCCTGAGTCACCGTCCGAATAATAAATTCCGTCGATCCCACCAGGTCTGCCTGATTGACCACATCTTCATGACATTCAGGATGCACAATTACCTGAACATCAGGATACTGCTTCCGGAAATAGGCCACATGTGCCGGTTGGAACATCTGATGCACACTACAGTGTCCCTTCCAGAGAATCAGACGGGCCTTCTGTATTGTTTCCCGGTTATGTCCGCCGTTAGGTTGGAAGGGATCCCACACAATCATCTCTTCGCGTGGAAACCCCATGGCATTCGCGGTGTTCCGCCCTAAATGCTCATCAGGGAAAAAGAGAATCTTTTCTCTCCGTTTCCAGGCCCAATTCATAATCGCTTTGGCATTGGAGGAGGTACATGTCACACCGCCATGTTCCCCGCAAAAGGCTTTGAGCGCAGCAGCCGAATTCACATACACGATTGGGGTTACGGTGTCTTCCACCGGCAAAAACCGTCCGAGCCGATCCCAGCAATCATCCACCTGTTCCATGGATGCCATATCCGCCATAGAACAGCCTGCAGCCATATCAGGCAGAATGACGGTTTGATTGGAACGACTCAAAATGTCGGCTGTTTCAGCCATAAAATGCACCCCACAAAACACCACATACGGATGCTCAGGGTGCTCAGCCGCATACTTGGCAAGAAGAAGAGAATCGCCCCGGAAATCGGCATGTACAATCACATCGTCCCTCTGGTAATTGTGCCCAAGTACAAGCACGTCCGTGCCAAGTCTCCGCTTAGCCTCCACAATTCGTTCGAACAATTCCCTCTCTTGGAGAGACTGATAGTCCGCAATAGGCCGCTCTATAATGGTCGATAAGGTCACGCCAATTTCCTTATGTTAATGAGTAAATTCCTTCAAATCAGTCCTCGGTTTCGCATTGATCATCTTGATCATGTCTCATTTGCATGGGAAACCAGTCTTTCATTGTAGCAAATCATTCCCTCATGAAAAAGCCTAGATGCCTGAGACCAAAATCTCCATGGCGTACCCTTGTCGGACGACCGATTCAATTTCTGCACACAACAACGTTACCCTCAAACTTTTCGGTGACACACTTTGCAATCAAAGTGATGGCGCTTCTTTCTATGAACATTTTTCAGCAGTTTATTCACCATCTCGCATGGCATGAGGGTTTGACAAGGGAAAAGACCCAGCGGTACGATGATTTTCGCTAGGGGTGCGACACGCTGAGAGTCCCAATAAGGGGGACGACCCTCACGACCTGACCTGGATAATACCAGCGTAGGGAAGCAGGAGCCACGAAAGCCCGCACAAGCAGCCGCACTCTTTAGCTAAAAAGGGGCGGCTTTTTGTTTTTTGGAGCAAGCTCCCTGGACTAATTCCCTAATCCCAGAAAGAGAGGGTTTGCATGACACCAGCCCAAACCACTACATCCAGTCTTTCGACACCATCATTACACGTCATTTCGGAGGAGCCCCGCATTCCTCTTTCTTCTCTATCGATTCAACCGTTTCCCGGCTCACAAAAAATATATCGAACCGGCTCGAGACCGGATGTACGGGTCCCTATGCGAGAAATTCATCAAACAAGCAGTCGGAGCGTGCACGATGACACCGAAGTTCAGAACCCGCCTGTCATTGTCTATGATACTTCAGGACCCTACACGGATCCTGGGATTCAGATTGATGTGCGCAAGGGCCTTCATCCCGTCAGAAAAGATTGGATCGCCGAACGTCAGGACGTCGAATCCTTGAAAGAGGTCAGCTCACGGTATGGACGAATTCGTGCAAACGATCCCGCTTTACAGGCCATCCGGTTCCATTTGCAACGCCCGCCCCTTCGGGCGAAATCAGGCCGGAACGTCACGCAATTGCATTATGCCCGGAAGGGAATCGTCACACCGGAAATGGAATTTATTGCTATCCGGGAGAACCAGGCACGTGAGGAGCGCCTATCCTCCCAACACGGGACAGGCCAGGGCTTCGGGGTCGTTCAACATCCTGGACAGAATTGGGGCGCGTCCACTCCCTCCTACATCACACCGGAGTTTGTCCGTGATGAAGTGGCTCGAGGACGGGCCATTATTCCCGCCAATATCAATCATCCAGAAATTGAGCCTATGATTATCGGGCGCAATTTTTTAGTAAAAATCAACGCTAATATTGGAAATTCCGCCGTTACGTCCTCTATTGAAGAAGAGGTTGAAAAATTAATTTGGTCCATCCGATGGGGAGGAGACACCGTCATGGACCTCTCCACTGGGAAAAACATCCACGAAACCCGTGAATGGATCATACGAAATTCTCCCGTGCCCATAGGGACCGTACCCATATACCAAGCCTTAGAAAAAGTGGGTGGGAAACCAGAGGAACTGACCTGGGAAATCTTTCGAGACACTCTCGTGGAACAGGCCGAGCAAGGCGTGGATTACTTCACCATCCATGCCGGTGTTCGCCTGGCCTACGTCCCACTGACGGCCTCGCGGATGACCGGCATCGTCTCACGAGGGGGATCCATCCATGCTAAGTGGTGCCTGGCTCACCACCAGGAAAACTTCACCTATACGCATTTTGAAGAAATTTGCGAGATCATGAAAAGTTATGATGTGTCATTTAGCTTAGGAGACGGATTGCGACCGGGTTCACTGGCGGACGCCAACGATGCGGCTCAATTTGCAGAACTGGAAACGCTGGGAGAACTCACGAAAATCGCCTGGAAACATGACGTCCAAGTCATGATTGAGGGCCCGGGACACGTCCCCATGCAACTCATCAAAGAAAACATGGACAAGCAATTGGCTGCCTGTGACGAAGCCCCATTCTATACTCTGGGCCCACTTACCACTGATATTGCCCCAGGCTACGACCACATCACATCCGCGATCGGCGCAGCCATGATCGGCTGGTACGGGTGCGCGATGCTGTGTTACGTCACCCCCAAAGAACATCTAGGGCTTCCTGACAAGGAGGACGTGAAAGCCGGAGTTATGGCGTACAAAATAGCGGCACATGCCGCAGATTTGGCTAAAGGCCACCCCGGGGCTCAACACCGGGACAATGCCCTCTCCCAGGCCCGGTTTGAATTTCGCTGGCAGGATCAATTCAATTTATCGCTTGACCCTGAAACGGCGAAGGATTTCCATGATGCCACACTCCCCGCTCAAGGGGCTAAACTGGCCCATTTCTGCTCCATGTGTGGCCCGCATTTTTGTTCTATGAAAATTACCCAGGACGTGCGAGAGTATGCTGCTGAAAAACAATTGGCGGATGATGCCGCACTAAAACAAGGCATGCAGGAAAAATCAGAAGAGTTCAGAAAAACAGGTGGAGACTTATATCGATAAAGCGGGACGGGCCAGTGACGGAACCTGCAGGAAACCAGAGGAATTTGTACAGAGACAAAGCTCAAAACGTCATTGACCTTTATGTTGAATAAAAACGAAATATTACCTGGAGCTCCCCTATGAATCCTATTAATATCGCTCCGTTACGAGAACGGGACATCACCCGTCACATTGCCCGGGAGTATTACAAAGAATTCGATTCACTGATTGAAAGCGATATCATTATAGTCGGCGGAGGTCCATCCGGACTCCTTTGTGCCCGCGATCTCGCTGCGATCGGCTTCCGGACTCTGCTCATCGAACAATCACTGGCTCTTGGTGGGGGCTTTTGGTCGGGGGGATTTCTCATGAATAAGGCCACGATTTGCGAACCGGCGGATCGGATTCTTGAGGAATTGGGCATACCCTTTAAACCGATTAAAGACTGCCCGGGCATGACCATGGTTGATCCTCCTCATGTGACCAGCCGGCTCATTTCCGCCGCTTACGAAGCCGGCGTGAAGATTATGAATCTCACAAAAGTCGTCGATCTCATTCTTCGGCAAGATCATCGTATCGAAGGTGTCGTTGTCAATAATTCCACTGTGGAAATGGCCGGACATGATACCATTCACGTAGATCCCATTGCCCTTGAAAGTCAAATTGTGGTTGATGCTACCGGTCATGATGCCGTTGTGGTTAATCTCCTCAACCAACGTAATTTATATCAGAAGGTTCCGGGAAACGGAGCCATGTGGGTAGCGCGTTCTGAAGCATTAGTGGTAGAAAATACCCGTGAAATCTATCCAAATTGCTTTGTGACCGGCTTGGCCGTTGCTGCAGTTGATGGCAGTCCACGCATGGGACCGGCATTTGGGTCGATGTTGCTTTCCGGCCGACGTGCAGCTGAATTAGTTCAACACAAGCTCAAAGGCGAGTAACCGGCTCTATTCCTGATAAACACAAAAAGGACTCTGAGCAACACAATTTCCTATGGATATTCAAGATTTTCTCGACCAGGGTGAGGGCAACGAAGAGGATAAGGTGGCAGCCTGGAACCTTTTCCAGCAGGCCTATGAACTCCAAATGAAGGGACAACTGGAAGAAGCGGTGGATCTCTACAAACAATCCATCGACCTCTTTCCGACCGCCGAAGCACACACATTTCTAGGATGGGCCTATAGTTTCATGGGACAATTGCAGGAAGCCATTGAGGAATGCCATCAGGCTATTCGGCAGGACCCTGAATTCGGAAATCCCTATAACGATATCGGAGCCTACCTTATTGAGCTCAACCAGCTGGAAGAGGCCATTCCCTGGCTTGAAAAAGCGATGAAAGCCAAACGATATGAAAACCCCTCCTTTCCTCATATGAATCTCGGACGGGTGTACGAACGACAAGGGGCATGGGACCAAGCCGTCGATTCCTACAAAAAGTCTCTGGCTCTCAACCCCGAATACAAGACAGCTAAACAAGCGCTCATGCGAATTCTGACTCTCATGAACTAGCACAATGTAAAGGCCTTACCAAATGCCAGACACCAAAACGATTCTTGTGGCCGTGAGTGATATCTTCTTCTACACCAAAATACGCGATGCCTTTTTACCACAAGGCTACAAACTGGAACGCCTCCGCACCGGAGATGACTGGCAAACAAAAGCTCTTGCCAGCCAACCAATGGGCATCATTATTAACATGAACGATGACCGTCTTAATGCCTCCGAAATTGTGAAATCTTTACGGACCCTTCCTCAAACACACTCATTGCCCATTCTGGCCTTTGCCAATCATGAAGAGGTTCAAACCTGGAAACTGGCCAAAGACCTTGGAATTCAAAAAATTGTCTCGCGCAATGAGTTTTCTGCGCGGACACTCGCGCTGTTTCGAGGAAATCACGGCGGCAGCGACATCATGAAAACCCTTGCACTTCATAAGCAGCATGAAGCCCTAGGAGCCACATTTCAAGCTTGTGGCGAGTGGGAAGTCCCATTGCATTACGGTAATGCTCTCTTAGAGTATGAGTCCATTCATCAGCGAGCTGGGCTCGCCGACCTCTCCTTACGCGGAAAAATCATGGTCACGGGAGATGACCGGGTCACCTGGCTCCAAAGCCTCATCAGCAATGATATCCTTCCTCTCAAATCCGGGCAGGGCCGGTACTCTGCCTTTATGAACCATAAAGGGAAAATGCTTTCCTATTTTCGGGTGTTTCGGCAAACCGAATCCCTGATCATTGAGGATGTTGGAGAGGTGGGGGACCTGACCTATCAAGCCCTTCGAAAATTTCTGCTCTATGGGACAAAAGCCAAACTTCACAATGGCCTGGAAAGCTGGGGTCTTCTCCTTGTTACGGGGCCGAAAGGTCCGGAGGTTCTTAAGAATGCCTTAAATTTGGAAGTGGGATCGCTCCAGGTCTTAGACACCATCACCTTCACATTAGGTGATACACAAGGATTTCTTGCTCGCACGGAAGAAACGGGGGGACAAGACTACGAATTGTTTATACCGGTCGAAGCCCTTCCCTCGCTCTGGTCTCATCTCTTGAATACGGGAAAAGAGCTAGGCCTGCTCCCGGTCGGAAGGGAGGCACTTGAGACATCCAGGATTGAAGGTGGATTGGCTCGCCTTGGGCCAGACTTAAATGAAAAAATCGTTCCGCCAGAAGCCAACCTTGAGGGAATTGCCTTTAGTTTATCGAAGGGATGTTATCCCGGGCAGGAAGTCGTCGCCAGAATGGATACATACGGATCGGTGAAGCGGCGAATGGTCGGCTTAGTTCTTGAAGCGGAAGTCCCACAGCTACCGGAAACTGGGGCGAAACTTTTTAGTGGAACTCGGGAAGTGGGGTGGGTGTCCAGTTCCACCCACTCCCCTCTTGTGAAAAAACCGATTGCCCTTGGATTTCCCTTACGAGATTTTACCCAACCCCAGACAAAACTGGAAATCGAGATCAGAGACCAGCGCTTCCCAGCCTCTGTCTGCGCCTTGCCGTTTACAGCCTCTTAATCAGCCGCGAGATTCCAAAAGAATTCTTCCGCACTCTGGAAGTGATCAAGCTTGATCAGGCTTTTTCCGGGTGTCGGCCATGAGAGATTTTTTCCGCAAAAGACAATACCGCTGGACGTTGTGCGTCATTAAGCGCGAGAAGAATATGCGCCTCATCGCCATGCATCAATCGTAGACTAAGAAATGATTCTTCCGTGCGTTTTTCCTTATTATCCCAAGTCCCATCAATCAATTGAATTTTATCCAAATCACAGCAAGAAAAAACGTCATACCGAAAGTACGAGTCCCCGATAACCATATCGAAGAGAACGTGCCCAGACGTCATAACCATGACGTTAAAACGCCCTTGATCTTCATAGCCTTCCGGCAAAAATTCATTGACATACAGAAGGTTAACCTTCCGACCTGTCAATGCCTGTTCAATCTTCGTGCTCAGAGCCGGATAATCGATTTGAAGAGCCCGCTCTTCCTGACTCGTAGCGCGCAAAGCCATTTCTCTCGTTTGTTCAAATACATCTGTAGCAGTCAACACAGAACACGCTCCTTTCTTCCACGACACTATGACAGTATGTCGAATTGGTTTGCCTAAACAGGGTGCCTACGATACCCGCCATTTGACAGAGAAAGCAAGGGAACCAAACCCCTCTATTAATGGCATCCACGTATAATTATTTTTTATCATGGCGTGAATTGATTGCCTTCTCAGCTCACAGTTGGGCATACTTCGAATGGAAAATGTTGCCAGAGAACCTTTAAGGAGAACCAGCTTATGGATGCCGATACGTGTCTAATTGGGGGATGCACCGAACCCCTCTACGCCCCTGCCGGAACTCAATCCTTATGCAAGGAACACTTTTTACAATTCGTCACATGGCGCAGGAAAAAAGGCGGACTGGGTATGTTTAAAAAATATTGCGCGTTGAACATGGAAGAACGAGACGTGATTGTTGAAGAATGGGCTAAAACGACATTCAGTACCTCTGCCTCTTGATCAGTCCTCTCTTGCCCTTCACATGCGTTGAGTCATGCCCCCGATCTCATGCCTCCTTTTCGATTCCAAAAGTGAGGAGATCTCTCCTCCTATCTAAGCAACAGAAGGAATACCCACGCGTCGCCAAGTACCCAATGGACGATTAAACCTTATTCCATGAGCGGTGATCCGTGGTGATGGATGATCTTCCACTCGTCTCCGATCCGCTCGAATAAATTGGTCGATACCACCTGGCTATTCTGTTCGTTCTCTCCCACCCGACTGGTAATGTTTTCCGTACAAATAACCCAGGCAACATCGGCAGCAACTTGAACCTGTACTTCCGTCAGTTCAAATTTCATGGAAAACGTATTATTGAAAATGACCACCCAGGAATCCCTGACCGCCGGCCACCCGACCCGGATACTCCACCCTGGATGAATGCAGGTTACATACTCTTGATGAGCCCAAATAGAATCCATCAGCGCAACATCCAGCTGTTCAAACCCACGGTAAAACAACTCATTCATCTGCGTAACTTCCTCAATCCGTTCCTTCAGCATTGTGCGCTCTCTTTCTTCATTTTCGCCAATTTCCTGATCATGTGACCTTCACTAACATGGCACAGGATTGTCGATCAACCAACCAGACCCCAATCAGAATCAATCCTATCCCACTTATTTCTCTCATGCCAACCGGTTCACCCAAAATCATCACCGAAAAACACAACGCAGAAACCGGAATAAGATTCCCAAAAATTCCCGCTCTGGAAGGACCGATTCCTTTGACCCCAAGCAACCAGGCCTGTTGACCCAATGCCGTGGCAAACACCATAACGTAAAACAGTGCCAGCCAGCCGGATACCGGAACCGACTCTACCCCTGTAACCAGGACTTTGTGATTTATGGCTCAACAAAGGGATTTCAAAGATCAAAGAGAGTAGAAGAGTCGTCCACGTCACAGTCAGCGGTGAAAAACGTTCCATGGTTTTTCGACAGCCAATCGTATATAAGGCCCAACTGACTAATGCACAGACCACCAGACTCCCTCCCAGTAACGGATTGGAACCCAATCCATCCACCGCCTCGCGCCCGGAAATACTCAATACTCCCAAAAACGAGACAAGACAACCAAGCCAAATCACACGCAGGGGAATATCCTTAAGGATGAGTGAGGACAAGAATGCGGTAATGGCCGGGCTTGAACCTATAATGATCCCAGCTGCCCCTGCCCCAATAAATTGCAGGCCAAAGAGAACGAACAAGTGATTGCCAAGGACCCCGATTCCTAGAAAAAAAAAGTTTCGCCAATCTCTTCGTGAAAAAGAAACCGCCCCTTCCTTCCAGAGCCATAGAGGAATAAGGATCAGTAAGGCTCCTAATCCTCTAAAAACAGACGTCTCTACAGGCGAGAAAGGACCTAAAGCGACTTTTTGTGCAACTACCGACCCTCCCCAGACCACCGCAGCAGTCGTAAGAGCAGCGTAGGCGGAAAACGCGGAGGATCCCGGGCTAAGGTTTTTCATGGGGAGATAAGTGAGAAAAATACGGAAGGTGCTGTAACCCCACTATCAGGCAAGACAACCCCTATCTCGAACCTACTCTGGGATGAGCCTACCAAGAGTACATCCACACATACAAAACTTTCGCTCTACATTACTCAAAGATGACTCCTATACATGCGACGTGCCCTCTCCATCAGTTATGAGAAGGCATCGCTGCTATAACAATCGTCCATAAGTTCGTCAAGATCAGACCAAATGACAGTCTTCCAGCAAATTTATAAATGAACTCTTGATTTGTATGGTTACGGGCTCCACCAATTTCCCAGAAAAGCTTCTGAATATCCCTCATGTAACCGCGGGTCCGAATGGCTTATCTGATAGGTCTTCTGTCCGGTTGACGCAAAGAAATTTACACCGTTAAAATCGCCAAAGAGTTGATACTGTACCGCCCTCATGCCAAGGCAAATTTCAATAGGAATCGTAGGCGTTGGCTTCCTACAATTGACATGACGGTTTATCTGTCCCCTAAGGAGGAATTATGTCGTTGCTAATCACAGAAGAGTGCATTAATTGTGGTGCCTGTCTCCCGGAATGTCCCAACGAGGCAATTTTTGAGACACGCAGTGCCGCGGAGGAAAAGGGCAATAAGGTCGGTGAAGGTCAGGGTGAAGGGGACACGGTGTACGTGATTACCTATGAGCGCTGCACAGAGTGCGTCGGGCATTTTGATGAGCCTCAATGTGCGGCTGTTTGTCCTGTCGACGATTGCTGCATACCTGATCCAGAAATCCCGGAGACTACGGACACACTTCTGGATAAGGCCAAACAGCTGAATCCTGACAAAGAAATCGACCCAGCGAAAGTTTGGGCCGGCGTTCGAAATTAACCAACCCGAAAAACATGGCTCTGTAAAAAAGCCCCTTCCGACTTTTCAAGGAAGGGGCTTTTTCTTTTGGACTCCAATTAATGCTGGAGCCCCACGGTATATCCTCAGCTTACCTCTTCTAATTCATGGAGCCGAACAGCAATCAATTTCGAAACACCAGGATCCTCCATGGTCACACCAAAAAGGGAGTTGGCAGTCTCCATGGTGCGTTTATTGTGCGTGATCACAATAAATTGAGATCGGTCCGCCATTTGGCGCAAAAATTGACCAAATCTGACCACGTTCGTCTCATCTAATGGCGCATCCACCTCATCCAACACACAAAATGGAGAAGGTCGAATGAGAAAACTCGCAAAGAGAAGGGCCATGACCGTCATGGTCTTTTCCCCTCCGGAAAGCATGTTGAGATTTTTCAAGCGTTTCCCTGGTGGTTGGGCGACAATTTCCACACCTGGCTCAAGGTTGGGCCCTTCTGATTCCTGTCCTTCCTGAGTATCTTCTACTAAAATCAATTCAGCGCGTCCTCCAGCAAACAAGGCTGAAAAGACTTCGCTAAATTTCACTTGAAGCTCTTTAAAGGTCTCCGCAAACAGCTTATTGGTAGTTTGATTCAAACGCTGGATAATTTCCTGAAGGGATTGGATTGAACCGGCTAAATCTTCTTCTTGCGCTAATAAAAATTGATAGCGTTCCTCTAATTGAGCATGCTCCTCAATCGCAGCCAAATTAATTGGACCGATACGCTCTAATTTTTTCCTGATACCCTGTAATTGCTCTCTCCATTGGCCGGTTTTTTCCTCAGAAGCCTGTTCACTCCCTCCCAGACCTTCCGCGATCTGTCCGGCATCCGGAGGATTTTTGAGGTCATCCGTCGAAATTTCGTATGTCATGGTCAGCGTTTCTTCCACAGCATGAAACTTCGCCCGAACTTCCGCTAAACGTCCCTCGATCGGCACACGGGACTTAAAGATGTGGCTCAATGTTTCACGAGCCTTCCCGATCAGACCATCCAACCGCTTCACTTCCTCCATACATCCTGCATGACGATTCTGAAGCTCCAATAATGTTCCGGCAATGGCCTCTTTCTGAACGTCTAATTCTTCAACTAAACTCTCATTGGTAAGCCGTTCTTCCTGACTCTTTCGACTTTGCAGAAAGAGGTGTTCCAATTGTCCATCAATTTGTCGAATTCGGGTTTTCCGATGCTCTTCTTCCCGTTCAATTCGTTCAACATTAGCCTGCTCATAATCCCATTGGGACTTCAAAGCCTGAAAATTCATTCGTGTGTCATTGAGGCTTTGCAACATGTCCTGTCGCTCTTGGTCTATTGTATTAAGAGCATCCAACAGTTGACGAAGCGCCTCATCCTCATGGGCTCGTGTCTGATTGAGATGCTCAAGCCGGGTCTGAACCTCTACTTCTTCAACTTGCAACTGTCCCCATTCCTCCTCTTCCGCTAATCGATCCTGCTGAAGTGCATCTAACCGACGAAGGAGATCGGGAAGAGCTTTCTCTTTGGAAGAAGCCTCTTTTTGAATGGTCAACATGTGAAATTCCATCTCACGAATGGACAAAGTGGCTTCTTCAAGTTGTCGCGACACGTCCTCAATTTCCTGTAGAAGCGACTTCCGGTTCGCTTTGGCTTCCTCCAACCCCACGGTAAGCGTGTTCAACTTTTCTTCCAATGTGAGAATTTCTCGCCGGCGACGTAATAATCCACCAGCTTCTCCACCAGACCCGCCACTGATGATCCCAGCGGGAGACACAAGTTCTCCGCCCAAAGCCACTAAAAGCGGACCGTTCCCCTGGAACCAGGAATGTTCGGTCATGAGATTTAATGCTCCAGACAATGACTTGACAATGACCGTATTCCCCAGCAAAGCCTCGATCACAGGCTTCAACTCGTCCGGAACCTGAACAAAATCCACGGCCAAGCCCCGCACTTCCGTGTCGTGCTGAATGACATTCCACCAATCGGCTGGACCCTTTGGACCCTGTCGCGGAATATTCAAGGGAATAAAGCTGCCTTTTCCCCATTCATGTTGTTTGAATTGCGCAATGGACATTTCTGCCTCTTGGGACGATTGGACAATCCACGCCTGCAACCGCTCACCTAGAACGGCTTCAATGGCTTTCTCAACATCCTCAGGCACTTCCATCCGTTCGGCCAACGCCTCTTGAATGGACGAACAGGCAACGCGAATGGAGGCTTCATCACCCTCACCATGGTGGCCATACCCTATTTCTTCCCGAAAAACACTTTGAATGGCACGTAATTCAGATTCAGTGCCAGCGGCTTGGGTTTGGAGGTCGAGAATTTTTTCATCAAGCTCTTCCCTGGTTTCTCGCTGACTTTGCAGGTTAACCTCTAAGCGGTCCTGATTGTTCCGAAGCGCGTCAAGCTCACCTTCGAGCGATGAGCATTCCTGTCGAAGGGCTTCGCTTTCAGCTTGAAGAGTGGTTTGATCGTTCTGCGATTGAGAATATTCCACTGTCAGACGTTCGATCCGTCTGGCCATCGAACTCTGTCCTTCAGCAATACTTCGCAAGCGGTTTTCCTGATTCGTTTTTTCAACAGCTAAGGCCAGAATGGTTTCCCGGCCCTTGTCGACCTTCTCCGCAGTTTCTCGACGGCGAACGGCCAGATCGGCTATGCCCCCCTCTCCTTCTTCCAAAGTGACAGACAGAATCTCCATCTCACACCGAATTTGGGCCAGCCGCTCTCTCAAGGCTTCCAACGAACCCGTGGCCTCCTGGCCCTCCCCATTCAACCGTGCTCGCTCCTCCATGACCTGTGCATGTTGCTGTTCATATTGATCAAGCCGGTTGCGTTCAATCTGAATCGCCGTAAACGCATGGGACAGTTGTTGCTCAATCTCTCGAAAGCGGTCCTGCGCTTCCTTGAGAGTTTCGCTAGCAGACGTCAGCTCTAACTGCACGGTTTGGTGTTCGGCCACAAGTCGAGCCTCTTCAGCCAGACAGGAGAGTTCTTGGCTTTCAGATTCGTGTAACTCATTTTCAAACTGACACTGGTCTTGAAAAAACCGGCGAAAGTCATGAGTCAATAACTGCACCTCAAGCTCTCGAGCTTCACGGAGAAAGGCCTGATACTCCTCCGCCTGTTTCGCCTGACGATTGAGCGTCCGAAGCTGGCCCCGGACTTCTCCAAGAATATCCCGAACCCGCAAAAGATTATTTTCCGTACTTTGTAATTTTCGTAACGCCTCCGCCTTTTGTTTTTTATATCGAATAATACCTGCCGTGCCCTCAATAAATTCACGCCGTTCCTGTGGGGAGGCACTCAGTAACTGTTCAATATTGCCCTGTTCAATAACGGACTGTCCTCTGGCTCCCGCTCGGGCATTCCAGAGAAATCCTCGAATATCCTTGAGGCGGCAGGGAATCTTATTAAAATAATATTCACTGTCTCCCTCGCGGTAGAGCCGACGGGTGATCATCACATCCGTTGGCTGATCAAGCCCTTCCAGGATGGCAGAGACAGGCTCCAACTCACGAGGCGTCACCTCGGAAAAAATGAGCGAAGCCTCGACCATTCCCATGGGTTTGCGTTGCTCAGTCCCATTAAAAATTACGTCTTCCATGCGCTCGCTTCGCAAACTCTTCACGCTTTGCTCACCCATTGCCCACAAAATGGCATCCACGATATTACTTTTCCCTGTCCCGTTGGGACCGACAACAGCCGTTATCCCGTTCGGGAAATCTATTTTTGCCTCAGCAAAGGATTTAAACCCACTGACGACTAGAGTACGAAGATACATATTCCCTCTCAGAATGGAGTGGATGACAGGGTAGTAATTTGGCTCAAATCAGTACCATAAGAAGAAAGAAAAATCAAAATTTTCCACAAAATACTGTGGGTCTGACTATCGGCCTATTCAATATCTTGACATATTGCCAAAACTACGGCTCCTGTCAACCGGACTAAACCAAGGAGCCTCTCACGGGACATTCTCCATCCAGGAGAATTCCCAAAACAAACAGCTCGGACTGCTTCAATATATTGGGAAAGATAATGAGGAAGGATAAATTCGGAAAAGATACGCTCGCGCTCCTCCAGGAAAGCGGAAATCCATGGAAACTTATCGCGGAACTTTGGCCATCAGTAATTCTTTTGGAAGAAGAAATTCAACATTCTCTTCCACCACGGTCAACTCCTCTACTGATGTCGCTCCATGCTCTTTCAAAAACTTAATGACCTGAGCCACCAACACTTCCGGAGCCGAGGCCCCTGCCGCAATGCCGATTGCGTTCACACCTTCCAGCCATTGAGTCTGAATATCCTGATAAGAATCAATGAGGTATGAAGGAATTCCACAACGTTCGCCCAATTCTCTCAATCGGTTGGAATTGGAGCTATTGGGAGACCCGATTACCAGAATGACATCAACGAAACGAGACAGCTCTTTGACAGCATTTTGCCGATTTTGTGTGGCATAACAAATATCTTCCTGATGTGGCCCCTTAATACCCGGGAAACCGACCATGCAAGGCAGCAACAATATCCCGACATTCATCCACGCTCAACGTGGTTTGGGTGACATACGACAGGTGAAGAGGATTTTCTACTTCTAACGAGTGCACGTCCTCAACAGAGGAAACTAAATGGAATTTATCAGGCACCTGTCCGAGAGTTCCGACAACCTCAGGGTGCCCCGCGTGACCAATCAGGATCAGCTCATATTCGTTGGAATAATCCCTGTTCACTTCGTTATGGACCTTGATGACCAGGGGACATGTGGCATCAATCACTTTCAAATTTCGTCGTCTGGATTCTTCCCACACCTCCTTAGCCACACCATGTGCACTGAAAATGACGATGGCGCCATCAGGAACCTCATTCAGTTCTTCCACAAAAATAGCGCCTTTTCCACGAAGGGACTCGACCACATGACGACTATGGACAATTTCATGCCGAACATAAATTGGTGCCCCGTAAGTCTTTAAGGACAAATCGACGATTTCAATCGCTCGATCCACTCCCGCACAGAACCCTCTTGGATTGGCCAGGAAGATTTTCAACGCACCCTCCTTACTAAATATTTATCAAGCTTTAATCTATTTCACTCATGTCTTTTGCGCACGATAGGCCAAATTGCCAGAGATCGTCAACACAATACCCAACCCGGTTTCTCCAATAACACGGCGCCAACGCAAAGCAAGTGATGTTACCCCCACCGAACCAAAGCTGTTCCCCAGGTAAGCCCTCCCCCAAAGGCTCCCAACATGACCCGATCCCCCGTCTTCAGTTTATGATTTCGGTTCGCATGATCCAACGCCATTGGCAATGAAGCCGAAGAGGTATTTCCGACTTGCTCGATCATCGAAAGGCATCGCTCAGGAGGAACTCCGATATTTTCACAAAACTGGGCCAGCATTCGTCCATTCGCTTGATGGAAAATGACCTGGTCGAGCTGCGACACATCCCATTTCTCCTTCGCCAAATGGTCACTGACGGCTTGACCTAACCGCCTGATTGCGATGCGAAACACCCGCGAACCCCGTATTCGCAAGGTATGCGCACTGGAATCAAGGACACCTTGAGACAAAGGCTGACGGGAACCACCTCCGGCAATTTTGACCAGATCATGATACGCCCCGTCGGCATGAAGGCGAATGCTGACGATGCCCATGTCGGAATTTGACGATCTCTCAACAATAGCCGCACCGGCCCCATCACCAAATAAAATGGTTGTACTCAGATCTTTGACATCCAGGGACCGGGATTTGACTTCCGAAGCCACGACGAGACATCTCCGAAACTGCCCGGCCCTTATGAAACAATCCGCCATGGAAAGGCCATAAAGAAACCCCGAGCAAGAGGCTGAGAGATCAAATGCCGGGATGTCCCCTGATACCCAAGCCGGGCTTGAAGCAAACAGGCCGTGGAGGGAAAAATCATCTCCGGAGAGGTGGAAGAAACCAGAATAGCGTCAAGATCTTCCGGGGCCAAACCAGCCTGATCCAATGCCCTTCGCGTCGCCTGTTCCGCCAAAAATGAGCATTCCTCCTGCGAATCCGCCCAGAACCTGGTCCGGATACCAGAAACTCGAAAAATATACGACGGCTCAATTCCTAAAAGATCGGCCACCTCCTGATTATTGACCTGACGACCAGGAAGAAAGGAGCCGGTTCCGACGATTCGAGAAAGGTTGGCATTCATATTATTCTCATAGCCTATCCGTTGAATTGACTGAATTGACAATACATTGACTGTGGCAAATTATTCATCTCTACCCAATATTGTGGTAAAAGGGAGACAATTTTGTAATGAAAAAATTAACACAGTCGCAACATTAAAGACTTTCTTTCATTGGTCCGAATCTTGTATAGATATGGGCTGTTTCATACCTCTATACCGACTTTCACCACAATCATATGATCACCACACTGCCTGGAGTGACTTACCTGTGAAATTTCGGTTCAATTTTCGATCTCTTTTGCTCCCCTTCCTCACTGCTCTCATCATGATCGCCGGATGCTCCTCAACACCCAAACCGACTGAGCACACCGATACCACATCAAAAAAAGAAGTGTCCTCAACGGACGAACAAATCTTCGTAGGTGATTCGGTAGAAATGAGTTACGATCCGAACGTAATCATGAAACGTGCCGAATCTTTTTTTGACAAGGAATCCTATGCGGAATCCATCGTGGAATACAAACATTTTCTTGACCTCCACCGAAACCACATATTAGCCCCTTATGCCCAATACAAAATTGGGGTCAGCCATTTCAAACAATACCGGACCGTCGATCGTGACCCAGAGCCCTTGGATCAATCAATTCAGAGTTTCGAGAAACTTCTTCAAGAATTTCCGGCAAGCCGCTATGAAACGGAAGCGAAGCAAACCATTCTGATTTGCAAAGAACAATTAGCACAACGGCACTTGATGGTTGGGCATTTCTACCTCAAACGTGGTTCTTATCTCGCTGCTGCCCATCGATTCGAAAAGATCATCAAGGAGTTTCCTGAATTAGAAACTGCTGGGGATGCCATGTTCCATCTGGCAAAAACCTACCAAAATCTGGGTATCGAAGAATGGTCCCACGAATGGTTACTTACCCTGGTCAACGAACATCCCAACAACCCCTATCACTCAGATGGCCAAAAACTCTTGGCCAAGCTCGAAAAAAAGAATCCTACTCTTCTCGCTTCCCTTCCTCCCGATCCCTCGCTGAATGAGGACAACACCCCCAATCCCTCGGTAATAGGACAACGCCCTAACAATCAACTCCTTGTAAGGACAATATCCCATACCCCGGAATCCCCATTGTTATCCGCAGCCACCGCCCCGAAAGTAACGCCTGCCATGCTAAGCGCCCCCACAACTTCGGAGCCGCCGCTCTCCAAGACAGCTTGTACAATTGGCACGTGGTGTGACTCACCATCCTCCTCGGCCACAACACCACCCATGCAGGTATCGAGTAGCGCGAAATCTTGTAAAACGGGCGAATGGTGTTAACCCGCGACTTCCATACTTAGCTGAACCGTGTTCTCGAGTAGTCGTAGAGGCCAATTAGCCTCATTGGCCCAATTTCCCTTTCCGCCGCAAGTACCTGTCCTACGAGGGTCAATTCCTCTGCGATGTCAACGAAGGACGTCACGTTCCAAAAATATTCATCGGGTAGACTCCTGACCGCTTGCGGAATGTGTTCCCAAAAAGACGGCTCCCACGCGAACTTCTGCGGGCTTCAGGGACCCGAATCTTCTATAGCTTTATCATGCAATGCGATTGAGTAAGGGAGGCCAGTGTGGTACTGCGGCCTCCATGGAGATCCTCTGTGACCACGGGAGAATTCCCATCACGCGACGGTACCACGAGGGTTTCGCCCGGCAATGCGGCATTTTACCAAAACCCCTGGGCACTAGACTCTCTGCGGCCCGCCTACCAGAGGCCTGCAGATCGCTATGAGGATAAATCAGACAGCATAGCCCTGAGGGTTGTCCCGTTGCCATCGCCAGGCATCCGCGCACATCTCACTGAGTCCGCGTTCAGCTCGCCAACCCAAAAGTGTGAACGCCTGATTCGGATCAGCATAGCAAGAGGCAATGTCACCGGGTCGGCGTGGTGCGATCTTGTAGGGAATCGGCTTGCCGCTCGCAGTTTCAAATTCCCGCACGATCTCCAAGACACTGTATCCGTTGCCCGTACCAAGGTTTACCGTTAAGCATTCTTTCTGAACATCCAGTCGAGCCAATGCCTCTAATGCTTTGAGATGCCCCAGTGCCAAATCAACGACATGGATATAATCCCGCACGCCGGTCCCATCGGGAGTAGGATAATCGGAACCCCATACGTTCAGGCGCTCCAGCCGTCCCACTGCAACCTGCGCCACGAAGGGTAACAAATTGTTCGGTATACCCTGAGGATCTTCACCAATCAGACCACTATCATGCGCCCCAACAGGATTAAAATACCGCAAGATGCCGATCCGCCAGGAGGGATCGCTGCGGTGTAAGTCACGCAAGATCTCCTCCACCATCAGTTTCGTTCGACCATAGGGATTGGTCGCAGATAGCGGGTGTTCCTCAGTGAGCGGAAGACGTTGCGGATCGCCATATACCGTGGCAGAAGAGCTAAACACCAGTTGTTTCACGCCGCACTCGCCCATGGCCTCCAACAGGCGCAGGGACCCGACCACATTATTGTCATAATAGGCCAACGGTTGCTGAACCGATTCTCCCACCGCCTTGAGGCCGGCAAAGTGGATGACTGCGGTCGCCCCGCTTTCGCGCAGAGCCGCCACCATTGCGGCGCGATCACGGCAGTCACCGCGTATCAGGCGAAGAGATTTCCCTGTGATACGCTGCACCCGCGCCAACGACTCAGGATGGCTATTAGAGAAGTTGTCAAAGACCGTCACATCACAGCCCGCATGGAGGAGCTCAACGCAAGTATGTGAACCGATATAGCCGGCACCGCCGGTTACCAAAATCATTGAGAACGCTCCCGTTGAAATTGGGATAGCCCGCTGCTGTTTCTTTTCATTTGTTGACCCTTCTTACATCACGTGAAGGAGGCTGAGACACATCAATGATGGCAAGCCAACGATTCCGCATTATAGAGTCTCAAAAAATGTGGTGGGACCCTACACTGAGAAGAAATATGCGTCAAGAAATAGATCAGTAAGGAATAGAGGTGAATTGAGGACCATCAATCCATGTGACTGAGAGCCGGTGGCTCAAAGAAAAACAAGAGCCGTTCATGAATCCTCTGACCAATTCTTTCCCGATGGCCCCCACCACTCCATAACCAAGAGAAGACCGTCGCTCCTCCGTGAATATTGGACACTCCAATATATCCCTAAATCCGCTTAAGCCCACCATCATTCCGGAAACTATACAAGCGAGTGGAAAAACGAGGAAAGAAGAAAGAAGAGGATAGGCCGGGTCGAGCAGGCCTTTTTATTGGCCGATGTACCACCCAATACCGTTACGTTCAAGAAAACTGGTGATGAGCGTCAGAGAATCCGCATAAATCATGACGCCGACCGCCACTAACAGCCCGCCGCTAATAAACGACACCCCGCCTAAATAGGACCGAAGGTTTTTGAAGTAGCTCAAAAACGTATCCATCCCAAATGCGGTCAGAAAAAACGGGAGACCCAACCCTAACGAATAGGCCGATAGGAGCATCACCCCGCTGGACATCGATTCCGTCGTACTGGCATAGGCCAGAATGGCCCCCAACACCGGTCCCACGCAAGGCGTCCAGCCAGCGGCAAATGCGGTCCCGATCAGAAAGGAACCCAGATAGCCGACGGGACGCGTCTCAAAATGCATCAAGCGTCGTTCGGTCATAAAAAAACTTAATTTCAAAATCCCAAGCAAATATAGCCCGAAAATAATGATCAGGACACCCCCGACTTTCCGGATCACGTCTTGATAGTCATACAACAATTGTCCCATCAGGCTGGCGGATGCCCCAAACGCGATGAAGACCGTGGAAAACCCGGCAATAAACAACAGCGCATTGAGGATAATCGCGGACTTAAATCGCTCTCGTTCTTCAACTTTCGCGAGATTTTCCACCGAGAGCCCGGTGATATAGGACAGATAGGAAGGGACGAGGGGGAGGACGCATGGAGAAACAAAAGACAACAGTCCGGCACTAAACGCCGCAAGCAAAGACACCTGGCTGATCGAATCGATCATACTTCTTACATCCGTTGGGAAGACTCTGGAATCGACTCTTGAAGGACCTCGGCGATTCCCCTGCGAGCTTCGGGGCTGTTCCAATCACGGGATCCGAAGACCACCTGCCGAATGATGCCTTGACGATCAATCGCAAAGGTCATAGGGAGCGTCCGTGCGCCATAGGTCAACCCTACCTCATAATCCTGATCATGCAAGATAGGAAAGCTCAAGCCCATCGCCTCCTGAAAAGGCCTTGTCACGGCAGTGCCCTGTTGGTCAACGGAGACCGCCACAATTTCCAACCCTTTCGATCGCATACTGCGATACAAGGCCTCCATTGCGGGCATTTCAATCCGGCACGGCCCACACCAGGTCGCCCAAAAATTCAGCAACACCACTTTTCCCTTAAAATCGGAAAGCGAAACAGCCTTTCCTTTCATGTCCATCAGGCGAAAATCCGGAGCGGGGGATCCCTTTGAAGGACGGGAGGCTACAGAATGAGAAGATGGCGCATCGGCAAAAGAACTTTCAGAATAGCCGGAATCGCAGCCTAGAAGAAGACAAAAAATCCCCATCCCTCCCAAAAAGAGTCCAGATTTCGAGAGGTAATGGCATGCGGCCCTCAACCTAAGTATGGTTTTCAACTCACTGCCTCCCCACAAAACTATTCAACCATCGCCCAATGTACTATACCGGCAAACTCCTCCAACCTTCATCATAAGACCCGATAAATTTCATCGTCAACGCAATTTCATTTCATACAGGTCAACCCACCAGGATCATGTGGATTTTATTGGACCAGGTGCATGCCCATTCCATATTTTTGAGCAGATCCATAAATATTACAAGGTCTCGACGAAAACGGGAAAGCCAAAGTATGATCTTCAATTTATCCGGCAAGCCCCTACCTAGCCGTGAACGAAACTCCCGCTCCTGCGAGACTCGGGAAACTGTGAACGACAAAAGCCTATTGCTAGCGACTGTTTCCAACATCTTGTTACATTCCTAGACAACCTCCAATACATTTCGTAGACTGCTAGGCTAACTTTCCCAAGTCTCTTACCATGACATGATCGCCATTCAGGTCAGCAATCTTTCCAAAGCCTACGGTTTCTATCGTATTTTTGAGGATCTGTCTTTTGACATTCATCCAGGAGAATGCTTTGCCTTATTTGGCCCCAACGGGGCAGGAAAAACGACGTTGCTCCGGATTTTAGCCACCCTCCAAGCGCCTTCTCATGGTCAGTTTACCATTTTTGGCCAGGATGGCGTGGCACAGAAGGATACCGTTCGAGAAATCATCATGCTGATCGCCCACGGATCCCATTTATATGATGAACTCAGTGCCACCGAAAATCTCCAATTTGCCCTGGGCCTGCGCGGGCAAACCCCATCTCCACCTCAAATCAAACGGGCACTGGATCGAACAGGAATCGGGGCCTTTGCCGACCTCAAAATACGTCAATTTTCTGCCGGGATGAAAAAGCGACTGGATTTCGCAAAAACCATTCTGGCTCAGCCACAACTCCTTCTACTCGATGAGCCCTACAACGCCTTGGATCATGACGGGGTGGCTATCACCAACCAGCTCATTCAGGAAACGCTGGACCGTGACGGCACGGTGTTCATGACCACGCATGACCGTGACAAGGCCACCCAAATCGCCACACGGGGAGGAATTCTCAAAGGCGGACACCTTCAACTTCTCTCCCCTGAGCAACTCACCACCGATGCCATTTTTTAAAACAATTCGCTGGGTCGTCTGGAAGGACCTGATCAGCGAATGGCGGACACGGGAAACCATGTCGTCCATGCTGTTCTTTGCCCTCATTGTCATTCTGGTGTTTAGCTTTAGCTTTTCCATGGACCAGGATGCGGCACGCCAACTGATTGCGGGAATAATCTGGGTCGCCTTTACCTTTACGGGCATTATCGGCTTAGGAAAATCCTTTACCTCGGAATTGCAAAACGATTGTCTGGAGTCCCTGCAAATGTGCCCCGCTCCCAAGGGTGCCATTTATCTCGGAAAAGTCGCGGCCAATTTCCTCTTCATGCTCTCAGTCGAAATCCTCTTATTCCCCTTGTTCGTCTTATTCTTTAATCTGGATGTCATTGAAGCCGTCGGAACCCTGTTGATCATATTTTTTCTGGCCACCTTAGGGTTATCGGCCGTCGGCACACTCTTTTCAGCCTTAACCGTGCAGATTCGAGCCCGGGAAGTCATGCTCCCCGTCCTCCTTCTGCCCCTGGCCGTTCCGGTCATGATCGCCGCCGTAGAAGCCACACGCGGAGCCTTAAGTGGAGATCCATTTTCTTTTTACTCGCAATGGATCCAACTCTTGATCATCTTTGACATTATTTTCACCGTCGTCTCATTCTGGTTATTTGAATTCATTCTCGACTCATAAATTTTGGTAGTAACTTAGAAAATCTTGACCCTCAGCCCTTTCCCCCATGGGCTATCTCCGCCCGGACTATTAGCTCACCTCATAGGAGGAAATGAGCATCGCTGTCTATCTGGTCATGCGGGCCAAGCAATTGGCGGGTTTTATTTTCAAAATGCGAAACGAGCCGTCAAATGTAATCTAAAAACCTTAAGCTCTTGTATGGTTACTTCCCATTTCATGCTCTATTCGTATTAATTGGAATGAAGGAAATCAGGCCAATTTCATCTGTGCCTGATTTTTTAAATTCTGGATTCCTTTTTTATTTCAATACATTAAATTTTTAAACATCCTAATTTCTATGGACGAAAACTGCATTAACCGGTTAGGCAGCGAGAACACATGTACGAGACATTCATTTCTTTTACAGCATTTGCATGTTCGGGGCACTCTTCTTTACTAAACGAGTCGGTAGCAACTTCTTTATGCGCCAGGTAGAGCTATGGCTTGGGGCCGGTGGTGTTCCAGCAAACCGTCCCAGGTCCTCTCAAATCTCTTCCAGTTGCAAGAGTAGTTCAGACAAGTTCCGGAAAAGCAAAGGTGGTCAATACTCAAAAGGTATTTCTTTTCACAAAAGAATAAGAGGCTATTCTGCCTTGCTTCTCCATTTTCAATTAAAATTGCCATGACTCTCGGGGACAATCCGGCTGTCATAGGTCGTTATTCCAATTGGACCTGTGGGGTTTTGGGTGACTTGGGTAATTGGCTGGTCAGTTGGCTCTTTCTTTTGGAAGAAACAGCTATGGACCGCGCCAGCTTTTTCTATTCATTTGACTTTTTTTGCCGCTTTAATTGCTGGCATTAACCTTTGGACGGCACTTCGTAGTGTGAAACGGATTCTACTGGAGCTACACCAAAAACTTGAGAGCCCAATCATCTAACCTATGAATTGTTTTCAAGAGCTCTGCTCCTTTTTGTTTTTAACTATCCAATTGCCCTTCTTTCAGAATTAGCCCTTTCACCCTTCCCTCCGTCGGGTTATCCGTTTTACAATGCCCAACATGATCAATCGCATTATCCGACAGATCCAACGCTATAAAGGATGGTTTGGCGGAGGGGCCGCTCTCTGCATCTTTTTAGGCTTGTATATCGGCCTGCTCGCCTCACCGCCTGATTATTATCAAGGGGAACTGGTCAGGATCATGTATGTGCATGTGCCCCTGGCTCACACAAGCACGTTGGCCTATTCCGTATTATTTTTCGGGAGCATCTGGTATTTGTGGAAACGGGATCCGCTTGTGGATAATATGTGCCAGGCCTCGGCGAGCATTTGTGCACTCTTTACCTCACTGGCCCTTATCACGGGATCGATCTGGGCAAAACCCACATGGAACACCTGGTGGACCTGGGACCCACGTCTCGTCTCGTTTACGGTGCTCCTCCTGATTTTAGGGGGGTACATCATGCTCCGGCGCCTTGTGGATGACCGGGTGCAGGGTGGCCGCTACGCGGCAATTCTGGCTATTGTGGGAGGTATCGATCTGCCCATCATAAAATTTTCGGTGGAATGGTGGAGAACACTCCACCAACCCATGTCGTTCTCCACCAGAGGAGTCAGCATTTCAGAAGACATTCTGGTCCCCCTGACGTTAATGAGCATCGGCTGTTGGTTATTGTTTGCCTATATGGTAATGGTCCGCACTCAAATTTTGTACTTGACTGATTTATTGCATGCCAAAAAAGGACGCTTTCTCAGTCAAACCCATTTTTCTCAGACGACTCCATGACCGGGTTATATACACGCTGGGCGTTGATTCTGGGGGCAACCCTCCTTCTCGCCATCCTGACCTATCAGCACTACCAGCAGCACTTATCCACCTTGTCCATGAGAACGCTCCTGAGCAGTCCTCCGGTTACCCAACCGGTCAGGATACAAGGGATGGTCAAAAGTGGTACCTTGCAGGGTGACGTGGAACATGGTCAGGCCACATTTGAATTTGTGGATGGGGCAGCCAGCCTTGCTGTGGAATACCAGGGTCCTCCACTGGAAAACATTCGCGAATTGAAAACCCTGGTTCTCATCGGGCGCTGGGACAGCCAGGCACAGATTTTTCGCGCGCAGGACACCGCGTTGATTAATAATTTTGGATTTGTGGCCGCCGCCTACCTGATTTCCGTCATGGCCTTGGGGTGGATGGTATTTGCCATGAGCCAAAGAGTCATGGTTTTATTTAAAGAGATCAAGGAATCCAAACTTTACGAACCAGAGGCAGACTCCCTTGGGCACAAAGAATAAAAAGATCGCCATCATCGTCAGCATCCTCCTGGTTGCCGGATCACTCGGCTATCTCGCGTTTGGGAATTTCGGTGAAAATATCGTGTACTTCGTCACTCCCTCCGAGGTGAAAGCCTTTACGGCCGAAGCCTATAACAAAAAAGTTCGTGTGGGTGGCATGGTGGTTAAAGGCAGCCTCAAAACCCAACCCGAGCCGGTGGGTCTGACGTTTGAGCTCACAGATGGTGCCGCCACTATTCCTGTCGCGTTTCAGGGTATTCCTCCAGACCTGTTCAAGGAGGGACAAGGGGCAGTGGTGGAAGGCCAATGGCGGGACGGCCGGACTTTTCATTCCACGATGATCATGGCCAAGCATTCCGAGGACTACATGCCCATGGAACTCAAACGAGCGGGTGTGGAGCTTCCCAAAAAAGATTTCATGAAAACCCTCTCGCCGTAAGACTGTCTGCCATTCTCCATGATTATTGAAATTGGACATTTTTCGGTCATTGTGGCCCTGGTGCTGTCAGTCTTTGGCATGGCCAGCGCCGTATTGGCCCTCAACACACGCAACCCCGATTGGGCCCGCTCCGGGCGCATGGCCATCACCCTCATCTTCGTCCTGCTGGGCGTGGGCATGCTCTCCCTGGTCTATGCCTTTATCATACGGGACTTCTCCGTTCTCTATGTCGCCAACAATTCCAATTCGAAACTCCCGTTTTTTTATACGGTCGCGGCGGTCTGGGGCGGGCATGAAGGCTCGCTCCTGCTCTGGGTCTTTATTCTTTCCGTCTTCAGCACCCTGGCCGTCTGGCTGCATTGGCGCACCCAGCCCGCCATCATGCCGTATTTGATTGGCGTGGAATCCGCCATCATCTTCGGGTTTTTATGTTTAATTATCTTTCTCTCCAGTCCGTTTGAACGTCTCCTACCCGTCCCCCTCGATGGCAAGGATTTGAATCCGTTGCTGCAAGACCCGGCGATGGTCATGCACCCCCCCATGCTCTATATGGGTTATGTGGGCTTTTCCATTCCATTTTCCTTTGCCATGGCGGCATTATTTTCCGGGCGATTGGGAGAAGAATGGATCAAGGTCACGCAGCGATGGAGCATGTTTGCCTGGATGTGCCTGACGACCGGCATTCTGCTCGGCGGCTATTGGGCCTACTACGAACTGGGTTGGGGTGGGTATTGGGGCTGGGATCCCGTCGAAAACGCCTCGTTTATGCCCTGGCTGGTGGGCACCGCCTACCTGCATTCGGTTCTGGTGCAGGAAAAGCGGAAGATGTTCAAAGTCTGGAATCTATTCCTCATCATCGTCACCTTTTCCTTGTCCCTGATCGGGACCTTTCTCGTGCGAAGCGGCGTGCTCACGTCCGTCCATTCCTTTGCCACGGATCCTGAGCGCGGTCTGTATATTCTGATATTCGTCGGCACGGTCATCGGAATTGCCTTCGGTGCGTTAATCCTGAGATCCAATAAATTAAAATCGCAGGTCGAGATGGATTCGTTGGTTTCCCGTGAATCGATCTTCCTCTTTAATAATTTATTCTTTCTGGTGGCTGCCGCCACGGTCTTTCTGGGCACCCTCTATCCATTAATCCTCGAAACGTTGCAGGACGCCAAGGTGACCGTCGGGCCGCCCTATTACAATGCGGTATTTATGCCCATTGCCCTTGGCCTGTTATTTCTCATGGGTATCGGGCCCTATATCCCATGGCGGAAAGCGTCGGTGGCGAGCCTGAAAAAAAGTTTCTCCACACCACTTTTAGCAGGAGCGGTCATCGTCGCCCTGCTGTTTGTAACCGGCATTCATAACCTCTATGCCCTGGCAGGAGGGTATGTGGTGGCCTTCGCCGGCATGGCGATCGTCCTGGACTTCGGGAAAATTTCGCAACTGTATGCACAGCGGAACGGGAGTAATATCTTCCAGGGAAGTCTGGCGGCCTTTACCGCCAACCAACGACGCTACGCCAGCATGCTCACCCATATCGGAGTCCTCGTCTTAGTCGTCGGCATCATCGCCTCCACCGTGTATCAAACGGAAAAAGTCGTCTCGATGCGCGTGGGAGACGAATTTGAAATCGGGGACTATCGCATGAAACTGGCAAAAATTCATGAAGTGGCCGGCGGGAACTGGAATGCGCAGGAAGGGGTCTTTCAAGTATTTAAGGGAGAGGACCTGATTACGGAGCTCCGACCCCAAAAGCGAATCTATTCGGCCACCCAAACGCCTACCACTGAATCGGCCATTTATGCCACCAACATGGGGCACGTCTTTCTGACCATGCCGGAGGTATCCGAGGACGGTGTGGCCGTCGCACGTGGCGTGCTCAATCCGCTGGTTCTGTGGGTATGGGGAGGCGGTGTCATCATGGGCCTCGGCGTGATTTTGAATATTCTCCGCCCGCGAAAGAAAGAAGAATGAACAAAGGCTGGCAATTAACCCTCATTCTCTGCCTTATAGGATTGTTCGCCTTGTTTTATCAGGGTCTCTGGGGAGATCCACGACACATTCCCACTGTCCTTATTGAGACCGAAGCACCCAACTTTGAAGGACCGGATGTTGAAACGGGACAGACGATCTCTTTGGAGCAGTTCAAGGGGAAAGTGGTCCTGCTCAATTTCTGGGCCTCATGGTGCTATGAATGCAAGGTGGAGCACAAAAGCATCTTACAGCTTCATCAACTCTTTAAAGATAATCCCGACTTCGTGATGCTGGGCGTGAATTATCAAGACGAACTCCCTGATGCCCAAAAGTATTTGAAGGAATACGGCTCAACTTTTTCCCATGTCCGTGACCTCAAAGGACAATTGGCCATTGATTACGGGGTCTATGGGGTACCCGAAACCTTTGTGATTGATCAACAGGGAAAAATCCGCCATAAATGGGTCGGCCCGATTACCGGTGAGGTGTATACCAACATCACACAAAACGTCATTGCCCCGTTGCTTAATGCTCAGCCGCCACGACCACGACGTCCTAATGTCCATCCGACTTACCTGGTGCCTTGCGGCTCTCTTAACGATTCCTCTTCCGCTGTTCGCTGCCGTGCAGGATGAGACGGACGTCGACATTCAGGTCCGGGAAATTGCCAAAACACTTCGCTGCACGGTCTGCCAAACGGAGAATATTTGGGAGTCGGGCGCTCCACTGGCCCAACAGATGCGGGGAGTGATTCGTGATCGGATCGCCCTGGGGCACAGCACAGAAGAGATTCGCGCCTATTTCCTCAGCCGCTATGGTGACTATATTCTCATGGAACCCCCAAAGCATGGTGTCAATTGGCTCATCTGGGTGGCTCCGTTTCTCCTGCTGGTCATCGGGGGATTTTTTCTCTACAAGGAAGTGACTCATTGGGTCCGTGATACACCCACTCCGCCCAGCCAACCTGAACCGCCATTGGACGATGAGGCTCGAAAACGTATCGAGCGTGAACTCAAGTCCTGAATAGTCTCAATCCTCTATGTCGACGCTCGCCATTTTCGTGATTCCGTTTGTGGTCATCCTGGGGATCGTGCTTGTCTCCCTGACCCTTCCGTTTTGGCGGCGGGATCCTTCACCCGTTTCCTTTGGCCTGGACGATGACCGGGCTCAGGAACTTCTTGATCTTCAAATCGAACGAGAAACCGTGGTCCGTTCCCTACAGGACCTCGAATTGGAACTCTCACAGGGAAGGATGGACCCGTCCGACTATGAACGGTTGAAGGCCACAGACGAACGCCGTCTCCTCAGCCTGTTAGACCGGCTGGACAGCTTCCAGGACGTCGTTCAGGACGAAACCAGCGAACACCAACCGGCAACCTCGAAACGCATCAATTGGGTTCCGACCATCGCCTCCGGCTTGGTGGTCTTACTGGCCTCCATCGGCATTTACAGTGCGCTTCAGTTCAAGGCCGCACAAAAATTGATGGCCGTCGAAGCCCAAATGGGCGGAGGCCCGAATCCGATGGAGATGGTCGCCAAGCTGGAAAAACGCCTCAAAGACAATCCCGATGACCTGCAGGGCCAGATCATGGCCGGACGATCCTACATGGCCTTAAATCGAATGCCTGAAGCCAAAAAGGCCTGGGAAAAAGCCTTAGAGCTGGACCCGAAACAGCATGAAGCCCACTTCAATTTAGGAGTGATCCAGATCGAAACGCGTCAAATCGACGATCCGGAAATTTTCAAACAGGCTCTCGCACATTTTGACATGGTTCTGGCCGACCTACCCAATCAACCCGCCGTCAATTGGTATCGGGGTTTAGCCTTGTGGTATTTGAATCGCCGCCAGGAAACCGATGCCGCCTGGACCCTCGCCGCACAAAACATGGAGCCCGGCACCAAGGACATAGAGTTCGTTAAAGACGCCCTCGTCAAACTCCGCGCCGGCGAAGTTCCGTTTTAGCTATTTCTGATTTAAATAAACGTGAGTTTAAGTGGGCGATGAGCAGCTCATAAAGGATTAGGTGCAAAACGATTTTAAAATTGTCTCCCTACACATCCACATCACAAAGCGTGCAACCAATTGGACGGAATTGACTTAGTTTAATTTTTAGTTTAATTTTAAACTATGATAAAACTCAACATTCACGAAGCCAAGACACACTTGTCCCGTTATCTGGACAAACTTAAAAAGGGAGAAACAATCCTTTTGTGTAAGCACAATGAACCGGTGGCCGAAATCAGAGGGTTACCTGCTCCTCCCATCCCGCAAACGACCTATTGGCTTAGCCAAAGGTCAATTCACAATTCCCGATAGCTTTTTTGAACCTCTCCCCGATGACCTACTCAAGGCATTTTCCGGACAATCCGAGTGAAGGTTCTGCTGGATACCTGCACATTTCTGTGGATCATTTCAGACAACAAGACCCTATCCCCAGAAAGTCGGGAGATATTTTCCGACCCCTCGCATGAAATTTTGCTGAGTGCGATTTCCGTCTGGGAAATTCTCGTGAAATACTCTCTGGGTAAGATTCCCCTTCCCACACCGGTGGATCAATTCATCCCTCAACAGCGGGAGCGGCATGGCATCAGCACACTCGCGTTGGAAGAAGCCGCAACCGGACACCTGCCCAAACTTCCTGCTCTTCATAAAGACCCATTTGACCGCATGCTCATTTGCCAGGCTATCCAACATGAACTGACCATCCTGACTCCTGATCCACTCATTACCCAATATGCCGTCCGCACCATTTGGTAGGGTTTTTCCCAAAAGATAGGTTTTTGCTACCACGTCAAAAAAGGCGGCTCAGGCTATGAAACCCGAGCCGCCTGAAAGCTAACACATCAATTTACGCTGCGGCCCGTTGCAGCGTGATATACCGCACCACGGACAATTTGGAGAAGGCTTTTAATTTTTCAACGGACAGCCTCCCGATCACAAGATGTGCCCGTCTTGGGCTGAGCCACCACTTCAAAGCCGAGTTCTTTCAACTTCTCCAAGGCCTCAGGATTGGTATCCGTCAACCAGACTTGAAGCAATACCTTTCCATCGGTCACATGTTGTGCCACGTCCTGGGACAACGTGGTTTTCTTCTCCACATGTTCCACCAATGATTCGAGTGAAGAATCCATTTTGCTGGATGAATCCCCCCGACGAGAATCATCCTTTTCCGGTTCAACACGATCCACCATGGCCGGTGGACTGGAGGCCACGGACTCCTGGGCAACCATTCCTCCCAGAAAAGATCGGCTCATTTTCGCAATCGGCTGCATCATTCGATGCCCAAAACTCCCTGCGTTGTTCGTCCCCGCTGCCAAATATGCCTTCGTAACTCACCCCTTCCGGCAGTTCCACCGGCACTTCTATACGACGAGGTTGTCCACCTTCCGTGATGGTCAACTCTTCCACCGCGACAAATGAGGTGAACTGGGTCATCAATCGATAATCCAACCCTAATTGCGTGATGGCTTCCCGTACATCTTTCCGGGGGTTTCCTTGCTGAATACCTTCGAAATCTTTCGCCATCAACTCCGCAATTTTGGTCCGCGCCCACAAAGAAGCCAACACATCATGCTCCGGAGCAAAACCGGGGAGATCGACGGGAATATTCCGCACCACTGAACGCCCTGCCACCTTGCCACGCAACCGTATCGTGCCCTTGCCCGGAGTCGTATACCGACCAGTCAGTACCAACGGTTTCGCGCTAAACAAATCAGGAAGTCGCTTTGGATAAACATCCAACACATCCAGCCCATCCCAGTCCACGGACAGATCAGTGAGCAACGGATGTTGGACCCGCTCATGGAAACGCCGGGCCGCAGCCGAGCCATCATCATTCAAGCCCACATACTCCACTTCACCACGACCCTCCTCGGCCATCCTGTCCAATAAAAACCGATTGACGCTGCTGCCAATCCCAAAAGAAAATATTCGGGCATTAGGATATTTCTGCACTTCCCCCAGAATGGCCATATCATTGCCGATATACCCATCCGTCATGAAACACACGATGCGAACATGTTCTTGCGAATCGGAGGGTTCCAGCGCTGCACGAATGGCCTTCATCATTTCCGTTCCACCCCCACCGGACCGTGAGGCCAAAAACGCCTGGGCTTTCCGGACATTCGCCGGAGTTGCGGGAACCGGTTCGGGAAACAGAATATGGGTATCACCTGCAAAGGTAATAAGATTAAACGTATCGCGCGGGTTCAGCCCGTCGATGGCCAGACGCATGGTTTCCTTGGCCTTTTCGATGGGAAAACCCGACATGGACCCGGAGGTATCCAACACAAAGACCAATTCCTTAGGTGTGACTTCATCAGTCTTTACCCGATCAGGCGGGTGGAGCAGCAACGTGAAAAAACCATCTTCTCCGATTCGATGCGTCAGGACCGCATCGTGAATATCATTCCCCGCCACAGCATAGGTCAGGATAAAATCTTTATTGGGAATAGTCGCTTCCTGTTTGAGGTGGACTTCCGCCTGAGAAGCCTTTGAATTGTTCACAACAATGTCATGGGTTGCAGATTGGACATGTTGAATCGAGACTCCGGCATCGATCTTGACGGACAACGACAGGTCATGTCCTGACCGGGTGTCCGGCTTCAACACAGGCGGCGTGATATGGGAGGCATCCGGGACCTGATCGGTGTCATAGGCCCACCCCTCGCCGAGCGATGGGACCTGGGCTGTGGGTTGTCCTGGAATATAGCGGGGACCAACCACCATCGGAAACACCACCGAATAGATTCCATCGTCATAGGACAACGTCTCCACATAACTGATCGTCACCGTAATCTTCTCCCCCGGCAGAATATTCGCGACCGACTGTGTGAAAATATTTGGCCGTTCCTGATCCAAAAGCCCCGCCACATTGCCTCGCCGTTTCGCCGCTTCATAAATGGCTCTCGCCTCTTCTCGCTTTTTAATCGTCCCTTTCACCACCCGGTCTCCAACCGTAAGCGTCATGGAATCCACTGCTGCATCCTGTGGAAGTGGAAAGGTATAGACGGCTTCAATCTTATCGGGATAGGGATTTTCGAACTGCTGGGTCACCTGAGCCCGAGCGAGCGGCCCGCTGACCTGGATGGACACATCCGTATGCTTGAGGGGAAAGGCTTGGGTGAATTTTCCTTCCGGATCCAGCCCTACCAGGCTTCCGGATTGATCTCCACTAACCCATCCATCATTGCGATTCGTCTCAGCATAGGCTACCGGGACAGGAATGGTAGCTCCCGTACCGAAAAATCCCACTCCTACTAGAAGAGCCAGCAACACGGCCAGCCCTCCTCCAACCACCAAGCCCCACCATCGTTTCCTGCCATGTACAGCTTTCATGTTCTACCTCCTTATGTGCAGCGGCCCCATGCCGCTTCACAGGAGGGTATGGCAGGACTTTTAAAATCCTTTCAGGGAAAAGACGATTTCATGTAAATTATATTGCAATATTACTTTACAGAGACGATAATTAACACTGTGATTAAGAAAAGTCCCCTGCCCAGGAAAGGAGAATGAAATTATGGGATCGGAAAATGTGAACGTCAGAGTGACAGGAGATCTTCGCACTCATCTCCAACAACAGATTGGTCAATATGGGCTATATGAGAATGCCAGCGAATATATCCGTGATCTCATCCGACGGGACCTGAAAGACCGTAAAACTGCTTGGGAGTGGCTACGCCAGGAGTTAGAACCAGGACTTCAGGACAGATGAAAATCAATTTATTCGAGTAACTTCCGCCGATGTGATTAGACGAAATACCAAATCCAAGAGGGCTAAGCCCTAATGGCTGACTATCGATTTTCTCCCGCGGCGGATAAACGGCAGGATGAAATTTGGGAATATACCACCGAACAATGGGGCGAGAACCAGGCTGAAGAAATACCTTCAGGGTTTGCACGATCACCTTCAAAGTCTTGCCGACAAAGAAATCCCATGGCAACTGCTTCCCCAACACCTGATCGTACCATCGATTTAAACCTCTCGGTCTTTTTTAGCCGTTACGAAAAGCATTACATTTTTTTCCGGGAACTCTCTGGCAACGACATTGGCGTGATCAGCATTCTCCATGGAGCGATGCAGGTCCCCGTTCGCTTGAATGAGGATTTGAGAGAATATTGAAAAAAGAAGAGGAATAAAATCTTGTTTGGCAGATCTAAGAACTACGAGGATTTTATAGATCGAAAGTGATAGGGCGGTATTGTGGAAAAATATCAGATACCCAAGTACCAAAGTTCCATTCTCATCAGTACTATTTCATTAAGGAAACCACCACATGAAGTGGATTCTCTTTTACTAGTGCAGGTTGAACCACAAACACCGCGCCTTCTGCCCGTTCAATTTGAAACTTCCGACATATCAATTTCACTTTCCAAGCCATTGGCCCAGATCATCTAGCGGCGTGGGTGAAAGCAACACTGTTATAGAAGGAACAACAGGATTTCTTTGACGTTATCCGTCAACTGACCAAGTGGAAATTCCACGCGTTGGAATGATTTCACTTTGATCCCCGCTTCAGTTTGTCCCGTCTTGTCGGATTCCATGGGCACCAGATTCTGCCACTTGCCATTTCCCAACGGCGCCAGCACATAGAGATAGCCGGACACGTTCGATTCCACGGCCAATCGAATTTCCGACCAATTTCCGGTGATCTGCCGGATTTCCACCTCCTCATCTTTGCCCTCTTTCGTTTGCTGAACAAAGCTGTATCGGAGTCCTCTGGCAGTTGGAATAGCTGCACCCCCTGCCACATCTCGCTCCAACGGGAAGGACAAGGGCTTCTCCTTGGAAGAGGGTTTCATGGTTTTGGAGAGCGTCCCGCGAAGGGCTTGGCCAGATCCCTGCTCCACCTTATCGTTATCGTTTTTATCGCCAATCACTTCATCGACTAACGATCCACTCGCGGCATAAAACAGTTCCTGGGCGCTTGGAGGTAATTGATGTTGCCTCATCCATAGCTTGGTCGGCTATTCTGCCAGGGGCTGTGGCTTGCGGGACCTTATCCGCCATCGGCACGTCAGGCGACGCAGGAACCGAAAAGGGCTGAACGGAGCGCCCGACACTTAGGCTGGATCAATGCTGAAGGTGCTGGTGCGGATTGGGCCATTTGTTCATGTGCTCTTTGGCGCCTTATTGCTTGACCGGTTTCTCTCGCGTCGCTTTCCGTTTTGGCTCTCACTTGACGTTCCCCCTCAATTGCCTCCGCCTGAGTCGTTTTGGTTTCCAGGGTCTCCTTCTGTACCGATGATGTACTTTCATCCGAAGGTTTCTGTGCCCGAAATGCGACGTTCCTCTCTTGATGAGGATTTCGCGGCTTGCTGCTCCTGACTGACCACCGGTCCCCATTCTTTTTCCATTTGCCAGCCAAAGATGAGAGCCAGACCCACGGCAGCAATGCTCCCCGCCCAGGCAAGTGACGTGTGCTCCTTAAACCAGCTCACCCATTTCACTTTCTCATCCGAAACACCACCGGAACATTCTGTTGCCTCTAGACTGGCCAGAATGCGCTGGCGGGCCTCAGGATCGGCGAGCATGACTTTCAAGGCTTCTTCATCGGCCAGGGCATCAAAGAGGGCTTGATCGTTGAGGGCTGCCTCAAATAATTGCCGCTTTTCCTCGTCGGTCAGCGTATTAGTGGCATAGCCACCAAGCAGATGTTCCCAGGATGTGGCCATTATAGAATCCTTCTCCACGGTTTTCTTTTTGTCTTCTCCAGCCTGAGGGATAGTGGTCCCCCAACGTCCTCCCATGAGAGCCAGAAGTTGTTTTCGACAGCGGGAGTCCCAGGTATAAATGGTGTTGATGGAACGCTCACCGAATATCCGTTGAATTTCCGGAAAGGTGTGGCCTTGAAGTTTCAACCGGAATAATTCCCGGCAACGCTCACCCAATTGCTGAAGCGCCTCGATCAATTGCCCCACCCGCTCTTTCTGCTCGGCTTGCATCGGCGGGATCATCTCCACGGATCTGCAAGCGGCCGGTCATCAATCGATTCCTGATGGTATTCCCCCGTCGGAGGGTTTTTCGATGGAGATCCAGCATTTTATACCTGAGAATTTGAAAGGACAGAGGAACCAGCTCGGTTAATTCCGTGACCTGAGGATATTTCTCGTGCAAGACCATGAAGAACCTCCTGAGCCAAATCTTCAGCCACATCCCTTGATCCACGAGATGTCGCAAACGCCACAATCCTTTCACGGAGTTGGCCAATGATCTGATCCCGGGCCATAGCCGGGTTATGACCTTTTCCCGTGTTAATCAACAGACCATCCAACCTCTGGACCTAATTTGCACGAAGATTTTCACGCAAAGGGCACCTTATCCCGGAAGCGATAGGTTTGATCCTGGAATGTGGCGTTCTTATGATTCCTGAAGCTTCTGGGTATTGTACCACTGGCTGGGAATGGAGGAGAGAAACCTGCAAGAAAGCACACACGAACCCTTCAGGCAACCGGCGGAAAGCCCGGAATGATGATAACAGCAGAAGGCTCTATACTTTCTGCACTTCGAAGTACAGAAGCGCGTGGTCGGAATATTTCCTGGTCCACGCATCTCGTTTCTCCGGAGTCGTTTCTTGCGGCCACCCACGAATATCGATGTGGGCTGATCCAAAGGCCTTAAACTGCAAATGGTCCGCCGCCACGACGTGATCAAGGTTGCCCGGTGAGTAAGAGGACTTCGAACCCGGCCAGTAGGTCTCCGGATAGGACTTGTCGAGTACCTGCATCTTCCGGGTTTTTACCCGTTTTTGCAGACGTTGGACTTCCTCGTCTGCACTGACATCCTTCGTGCTAAACGTCAGATTCATCCCCATCGTGTTGAGATCCCCCAGAAATATATAATTCGCTTGGCCCTCACTGCCCGATGCCTTATCCAGGACTTTTCGCAATTTGAGCGCCCGTTCGGTCTGATCGTCCCGCAAGCCAAACCCTCGAGGTTCCGTCAGACTTTTTAAATGCAAAAACAACAGGGGATAGGCGTTTCCCATCCACTTGAATCGTAAGCAAGGCACCCGGGCGCAGAACGGATACCCCCGATTTAAATTCCAGCCGTTGAGTATAAAAACTCGAGAAGGTTCGCTTCACGCCTATCAGAATTTCCTGTGCTTGAGGCCCCTCCGTAATATGAAACTGGTAGTCCGGCATCACCGTCACAATGGTGTCATATACCGTCGAGCCCACGACTTCGTACACCGCGACCACATCGGCATGTTGTTGGGCCAGAAACTCGATAATGGGGCCGACCGGTTTTTTCGGCTTCGCCTTATTTTTGTTCATCGCCCCGAAATGCTCCACATTCCAAGACGCAACGGAGAATGCTTTGGCCATCATCTCCTCCTTGGTGACGTGTGATAGGTCATGAAATCTCTACGTATCGCAGGTTGTACCATAGGCTTGGAAAAAGAGAAAGATTCGCTTTAGGGGGCCTAAAACCCTCTCACGATCCCTAGGATGATGGGTTTTTCAGCAGAGAGGCGAATTGGCAGAAACCGGAAGCACCAGAGGAAACGTTGCGCGCCTTAAATAGACGTCAAATAGGCCGCAATGAACAAGACGGCCAGGCTCAGACTCAAGATGGCTCGTTGGATCCACACTACTTTGCCGGAAAACAGGAGTGGCTCCGTCTCATTCTTTTTGCTTTTTGCGGAGACACCATAGGGATCAAGAATAAGATCGTGGACGAAAATCAATCCTCCAACAATCGCAAAGACAAAGAGCTTGAGCATCATGATCAAGCCCCAACTGGTTTCAATACGTGCTGATCCGCTTTCATCCAATAACTGAGACGCTCCGGTAAAGACCAGCGCCATGAGACTCACCCACCCCACCATTTTAAACCGTTGGCCAAATTTTTTGACCATCTCAAGAGCTTCCATCGACGGTACCTTGGCCTTGCCTTCGGTCAAACTTGGCCGGACAACGAGCTGAACAAACATCCATCCGCCAATGAAGGTGATGGCAGCCAATAAATGAATCCACGTGACAACATAGGCGGGCATCTGTTTTCTCCTACAATTTTCATTCATCTCCCAAACGGTGCCATAATACCCACTGAAACAGGGAAAGACCACCAAGAAACGTGTTGGATTCTTTCGTCCCCTGACTGGAATCGGCTATGGTTCTCTCAACAGCTGTGGAGGTCAAATGATGAAGATTCGTTTTCAGCTATTCCCAAATCTTTCCAAAATATTTGTCCTGGGGCTTCTGAGTCCGTTCGCCCTTGCTGGATTCATGGCCATTGACTCCTCGTGGGGAGCTGAAGCAGACAAGGAGCGATGGAATAAGAAATATGAAACCGAGAACTATCTATTCGGACGGGACCCCATCCCGTTCTTAAAGGACCATGTCGATCTTCTCCCCAAGGGGGCTGCCCTTGACCTGGCCATGGGTGAAGGGCGCAACGGGGTCTTTTTAGCCACGAAAGGCTTTCAGGTCACCGGGGTCGATATTTCAGAGGCGGGTTTCAAAAAAGCCCGAGCCCTCGCTTCCGAGAAAGGCGTGAAGCTGACCACCGTCGTCGCCGACCTGGAACAATACACGATTCCCCCCAGTTCCTACGATGTGATTATCTGCACCTATTTCCTGCAGCGCGATCTCTTCCCAAAAATTACAGCTGCCCTCAAGCCTGGCGGGGTGGCCCTGATCGAAACCTATACGGTTGATCATTTGCAATACCGCCCAAAATTTAACAGGACTTTCCTCTTGGAGCGAAATGAATTATTAACGTTGCTCCCTGGCCTGCGGGTGTTGCGTTATCAAGAAGTCGATACTGGAGATGCAGCCTTTGCCAGTATCCTGGCACAAAAGCCCCTAGAGGCCACACGGCAATAAGTGCTAAGACTTTCAATTACCTCCCCTCTTCTGAAAGTACAGGAATGGTTGCGGCCTTTTGGATCGATGGGGTACCCTGGCAGCTTCCTTTTTGTCCGTGCATGCTGACTTAAACTGGAACCAAACCCTCATGACCCAAACCCATGCCTCTCAACCCACTGCCGATCTCTGGGCAGGAGTCAGCCCTCAGGTCTTGGAGGGAGACATTCTCAATCAACGGGCATGGCGCATGCCCGATATTGTGATTTACCAGCATGCCCCGGATGAATGGTGGGTGGCCCCGCTTGATGAAGAATTACCCCTGGTTCGACTCAATCGCCTGGGCGCAGCCCTGCTCGGCGCGATGGATGGGCGTATGACCATTGGCGCCCTGCTTAATCAGTATGGGAAATGGGTCTGCAGCCCGACCCAACAGAATGGTCGCTGGCATTTAGAACGGTGGGCCCAACCCCGGTTTTCGTTAGCCTATTTTGGAACCGAACCCCCTAGCGGCCACAGCGCAGAGGCGAAATGGGATTTGTTGCTGCAAAAAGTGCGGGAAGGGTGGCATCAAAACGTCCAGGCTGAAACCGAAGATCATCTGTCCAAATTTCACGTCCAAGGGATCCAAGGGCCCCACGGGCATTTTGAAATCATCGAAACGACGGTCTCTCATTTATTTCGCGAACCCTGCGAAGCCATGAACGGGCTGACCTATGGGCGGCTGCTCGGCAAAACCCTGCGGCAAATGGGCTGGCTCTCCCCCAAACCCAAACGCATTGTGGAAGTGGGCGCCGGCCTCGGGTATGTCTCAAAGGAACTGGCAGGAGAACTCTCAGCGGAGGAGAGGAAAGACATCCAGTACACCTTTCTCGATCTCACCGGCCCGTTTCTTGGATCCCAAACGTCGCTGGCGCGCCAAGCAGGGTGGACGGCAACGGCTATTCAAGCCAATGCCGAACGAATGCCGCTGGCGGACCGTTCCGTTGATTTATTGATCGACAATGAAAATCTTGCCGACATGACGCCAATCCAATTTGCCGGGGACGAACTCCTCACGTTTCGAGGCGAGAATCCCTTGCATGAGGAAGCCCTGGACCTTATCCGGCGCATGCGCCTGCCACTCATGCCACCCTTTCCCGACGAAGTGATTTTCAATTACGGCGCCATTCAATTCTTACAGGAAGTCTGGCGCGTGCTGAAACCGGGCGGACGTGCCATCCTGGTCGAATTCGGGATCGAAGATGATTGGCCTTCTCCCGTCAGATTGCCTGGGCACACCGAATATGAAGTGCAATTCAGTCATCTCCGTCATGCCGCCAAATGGCTGGGTTTCCGCGAGCAGTATTGCACTCTTCCGCAATTGCTCGGCATGAAACGGGACATTAATGTCTTATGTACCGGGGCGGCTTATACCCTACGGCGATTTTGCCGTGAATTGGAAAAGCCCTTCTCCGTTCGGGCCTATACCGAAAAAGAATTGGGCACGGCGCTGGGTGCTCTTCTACCCAAACTCACCGGCCTGCACTACCATAACGTCTTGGATCCGGCATGGTTCGGTCTGTGGGATTTCAAAGTCTTGTTGGTCGAAAAGCCCGGCGGGATGAGCATCGGGCAACAACCGGCCTTCAAAGAATCCGGCGGTTTTCGCTGGTACACGCAACGCTAATTAAACTATAGAACTTTTGAGGCCCCCATAGGCCCCAAACATCCCTACAAATTTTTTAAGAAATCTAGGTCGGCGTGATCTTTAGACCTACCAGTGGCCAATCTGGAACACTGTGTCTGGTAGGTAAAGATCTTCTTGAGTAATGTAAAGAGGGGCACCAAGACCTTTAATGATTGAAAGACCCGCTCAGCATTTTCAGGGCTGGGACGAATCCAAACATCCAAATCACCTGTTGCCCGAGGATGCCCATGAGCGGCGACCGCATAGGCACCCACAATCAAAGAGTCAGCCCCGGTTTCGCGCAATGCGAACAACATCGCGACCTGTTCACTAGGGGTCAGTTGAACCAGATCAGACTCACGGCCCTCCTCAGACAGCGTCATTTTCCGGGTCCGGTACCAAGATCTATCAGTTTTCGTGAATCTCATACGTCAGATGATACCACTACACTTGGCTCTCATACAGAACAAATTGGCGGGCGATGCCCCCTACCTATTTCCATGATCAAACAAATGGCCTTTCGGAGAGACGTGTCGGTGACACGTCTTCTTCAAAAGCGCCATATGAGGTTATCGTCGGAGCGTGCGGCCGGATATCAGACATCGGGCAAGTGGAATAATTCGGAAGATTGGGCAACGGCGGCCAGCTTTTTATCCAACGTCCACAGCTGAAAATTGTAGGTCCGCACAAAACATAGCAGAAAAGCATCAATCAGCCCGATCCCTTTTGAGGGCCACGAATGGGTCCCTGATAGGGTGCCGGCTTGCACCCAGAGCCCGCTCTCGGGCCGCTTAGGAAGATTCGTCCAATACCCTTCAATAATCGATCGTTCGCGAGATGATTTCACACCCTGGAGCAACTCCCCAAACACACACTCCACCGCCACCACCTGCTGTTGATCCAGGAGCACACTTAAGGAGGAAAAGTACAAGGGGCGGGATTTGAGAAATTCGATCCAAACCGACGTATCAGCAACAATCATGATCGCCGATTAAGAGTACGAAGACGGGCAGCGGAAAAGCCCTTTGAAAATTCAAGGGGCTGTTTCTTCACTTGCGCATTCAATTGGGCTATTTTCTTCAACCGAAGCCACTCTTCAAGCGCCAGAGTCAACGATTCCGTTAGCGTCTGCCCCTTGGCGTGAGCCTTCACTTCTTCCACCAACTCGTCTGGCAATAAAGCGGTGACCTTCATACGATATACTATACGATGGCCAGTCAGATCCCGCAAGGTCCGCACACCCCCGCTTACAGGCTGTCGGTTCCCTCACACTCAGTATTCCGCATCTCGTAGAGACGTGTCGGTGACCGACTCCTTCGGGATCAGCACATTTGTAGGGAATGCCCACTGGCGTTCCAAAGGTAGACGCCCCACCGGGGCGTCTCCACAAAATTTTACCATTTGAAATTCACGGGTAGGGTGGGTCTATAAAATCGGGCAACAACCGGCCTTCAAAGAATCCGGCGGTTTTCGCTGGTACACGCAGAAATAATTTTCCTTTTTTGAGGCCTATCGGTCTCCTAGACCAGATGCCTGTTTAAAAACATGCAGGACGAACACCCTGTATTTCAGGCGGGCGTGGATCATCCTCTTTACTGGGTCATTCCTGCAGGTATCTGGGGGAAGGGGACTTGACTACATTGAACGGAAAACCCCTTTTACGGCACTGAAACGTCCTTCAGTTTTTCAGCAATCCACACCTTTATGACAGCCTGACGGGTCACACCCAATCGACGCGCTTCCTTATCCAGCGAGTCAACCATCCACTCAGGAAAATCCACATTCACCCGCCGTTGCTCCTGGCCCGGACGCTTGGCTTTCTGAAGGTCTAAATACTCTATGATATCTTCACCGGAATCAAATTTCTTATCCAAGCTTTTCGCTTTCATAAAGCGCAATCTCCTCTTTGCGAGCCCGTCTTACCGAAATGAGCCGAATCCGGTCCTCTCGAACCGCCATAATAGCCGACCAATGGTTATTCCCTATTTTCCCAATGACCACCCATCGAGGTTCATCCTCCGTCTTCGCAGGAATTTTCAAATGGTGGGAATCATCCCACAGAGCTTGTGCCTCCTCAAAATCAATTCCATGTTTTTGCCGATTAATCGTGTTCTTGGTGTCATCGAATTCAAACTCCATAATGGTATAGAAATTATACCATCAACATTGAAGTCGTCAAAGCGTTGTCTATAGCTGTTTAGTTTGGGGAGGGTCGATGCCCAACCGGCCAGGCATCAGTAAGAGACGCGACAGTGCCAGGTCTTCTTCAGGATCGCCACATTTTTGGAATGCCCACTGGTGTTCCAACGATATAGATGTCCCACCGGGATGTCTCTACAACATTGGCGGACAATCCTTACAAAAAAGAGGAAGCATATAAGGAACAAGGAACCAAAGGTTCCGGGGTGCCGTGAGCACACCGAACCCCCTGCCTTCCCCCCCATCATGCGGAACCGCATGAGCCCGGACCCAATTTTCGAGATACCGATACCCATGCTGTCCTCCACCACCACGCACTGACTTTGTTTTTTCAATTTTTTGGGCCAAGCGAATTTTTCCATACCCTTTGTTTAAGTTCCGATTCCATATAAAGTGAATCAGAATAATCGGGATCCGAACTGGAACAATCCGCCACCCATTCCTCTGCGTTTCCGGTCATGTCATAGGCCCCATAGGGGCTTTTACCCTTTTCAAATGATCCCACATCGGTAAGCAAATCTTGCACCCTATCACAACACCAGCCAAAATTTGCTAGTCCATCATGTGGATCCACATCGCCCCATGGATAAAGTCTTGGATCTGTATTCCTAGCCGCCTTTTCCCACTCGGCTTCCGTAGGTAACCGTTTCTTGGCCCATTTACAATAGGCTTCAGAATCCAACCAGGTCATCCCCACCACGGGTTTCTTTCCATGTTGTCTGAGTAAAGATTCGTATCAATATTCTGGTGGATCGCGTTTTGTTTCTCAGAAAAATTTGGCATACAAGAAAGTTGTGACTTCATACTGATCGAGATAAAAAGCATCCAGGTAGACCTGATGATCCGGCCAACCGCTGGTTCCTGATGATCACATCGTAAATTCCCCAGCAGGTACCAGCACCCACCTGGTAGCGGTTGGCCTTACGACACGTGAACTCCTTCGAAATATCGGGCGGTTTCTGGGACATAAATTCGTTTGCGCCACCATTATGCATTCAAGGGTTCAGGAAGGGTCATGACTCCTGCTTTCCCGGTGCCGGTGTCACAGGCTTCAGCAATTTGAGCGTGAATTCGATCAACAAAAACCGCAGGGTTGAGTGGTGTCTGCGTGTAGCCCTTCCCAACTTCCTCCCCGAAAAATAGTTGGGTCTGGACCGCCGTGAGAAAGGCTTAGACTTGTGGGGGGGAGAAGTTTGACCATTTATGGCATTGACCGCCAGAGAATCAGGCGGCTCCATTGTGCCAAGTTCAGCTTAAAATGCAAGAGCAATTATGACGGGTAGTGCCCGCTCTGCCAGCCTTTCCGGCAATCTCGTAGGGACGTGTCGGTGACACGTCTTCTTGAGTGGCACACCGTGGGCAGCCAATGCCCATTAGTTTTCTAAGAATAGACGCCCAACCGGGGCGTTTCTACAAAAATTCATCATTGAAAATAAAGGTTGGGGCATGACGAGACGATTTGGCATCTGGCTGGCATTTCAGGCCTTACAATTTCTTTGTGGCCAAATCCACCAGCACCCCTTCGCGAAGGCCAAAGTCGCTGACCAGGCATGCGTCAAAGCCGAAGGTTTCCATGATTCTTCGTAGAATCACTGTGCCTGCCACGATGACATATTCCCGCCCGGGTTCAAGACCTGGCATGGCCAAGCGCTGCGGACCGGTTTTGGTGATGAGATCCTGCTCCAGCCCTTTGATGGTCGACAACGTTAACTCATAATTGTGGACACGTGCCGACTCATATCTCGGCAGTCCTTGAGCCATCGCGGCGAGTGTGGTAACGGAACCTGCCGTCCCGACCAGCGGGATGCCTGAAAAAGTCCCGAAGGCTTTCGACACCTTGGCCAATTCCTCATCAATACAGGCTTCAGCCTGGTGAATCTCCTGGACTGTGGGTGGATCCAGACGAAGCACCCGCTCCAATAAGCGCACCACGCCCAGATCCAACGAAATGACGGCCGGAGCCTTTCCAGATTGAGCCAGGATACATTCGGTACTACCACCACCAATATCCAATCCCAAAAAATTCGCAATGGCGGGAGGCAGGCCAAAACGAATACCCAACAAGGTTCGCCGGGCTTCTTCTTCTCCCGTTAAGACCTCCACTTCCCATCCGGTTTCTTGAGTGACAAGGGCGAGAAAGTCTTGTCGGTTTTCCGATTCACGCACGGCGCTGGTCGCCACGACTGCCACCCCGTTGAGCGGATACTTCGCGGTCTTTTCTTTCCAATCTTTTAGGGTGGACACAACGCGATCCATCGCGGCCTGTGATAACCGTTTGTGTTGGTCCACCCCTTCCCCGAGCCGTAGGATCCGCCGATCCGCATCCACAACTGTCAATTCACCTGGTGGATTCACTTCTGCCACCAACAAGCGACAGGTTAATGTGCCAATATCGATTCCTGCGAGTAACATGCTGTCTCTTCTCCGATCTTGACATAGGCCCCACACATTCCCCCTCACGGTCATTCCAAGTCCTGACTTGAAAGGGACCGAAAGGTGAGGTCGACATCCATACCTGAAATACATCAAAAAGACCAGGACATTGAAATCCTTCCTGACTTCTTTTCCCACCCAAGATTTCTGTGTTAGGATTTAAAATTCTGCTGCATATTAATACCCATAAACTTTGGGCCTGTCACTTACAAAAGGAGAAAAGGATGGCGCAAATTCATTGCCGAAAATGCGATAAAGACGCGGACCCGATCACGGACAATCTTTTTATGGGGAAACTGGAAGAAGAAATCAAACAGAAAGTCTGTCAAACCTGCTGGAATGAATGGGCTGGCCCGGGCGGAACGAAGACCATGGTTATTAACGAGTACCAGTTGAATTTAGGGGATGAAAATGCCCGGCAAACCCTGAAGACACAGATGCGGACTTTTTTGAAATTGGATGACACGACGGGCGAATTTAAAGATTACCGCCATTAATCTATCAAAATTTCCTACCAATTTCCGAAGGGTTCGAATAGAGGCATCCTTTCTTACGTAGGACTCCTCCAGTTTTGTTAGGCAGAGCCGGAGGGATTCATCGTGCAGCCTTGTTTGACGAGGGTTGGGAGTGGGCCAGTTTTCCGATGGTACCCTTACAAACATGTATGATTTTCTCCCGGGAAATGCCTCTTGATGGATTCCCTGTGGCACGTTAGGATGAGTGTATGGACACACCATTAGGCAAGGGGGTTTTCCTCATCGCCACTCCGGCTTTGCGCGATCCCAATTTCCGTCAAACGGTCGTGCTGCTCTGCGAGCATGGACCGGAAGGGGCCCTGGGCGTGGTCGTGAATCGTCCGACCGAGATGAATATTGCCGAGGTCCTGCCACAAGTTCCAGTGCTCGAAGGGCAGGAACATCGGGTCTATTCCGGGGGGCCTGTTCAGAAAAACAGCTTGCTCGTCTTGTACCGTCTAAATGAGGAAACTGAAGATACCCATGCGGTGCTTGACGGCGTGTATCTCGGCGGGAATATGGAGACGCTGGAGCGCATTCTTGAAGTTCCCGGTGAGCACGAATCGTTTCGGGCCTATATGGGCTATTCGGGCTGGGGACCAGGACAATTGGAGACGGAGATGGAAAGCGGCTCATGGCTCACCATGCCTGCCCAACCTCACCTCGTCTTCGATGAGGATTCTCAGGACCTATGGGGCGAGGTCATCCGATCCTTTGGAGATCAATATACGATGTATGCGCATATGCCCGTTGATCCAAATTTAAACTAACCGCCTCCCTGGCTCGACGGCATCCTCATCCCTAAGCCACCTCAGGCTTCAACAAGACCTAAGCCCATTTCTTTGATAAGGTCTGGTGTATGACCACGCAGACCGAGCCAGGTCATTGGCTCAAAAATTTCTGTCTTCTTCTTGTCAGTCCCAAAATGCTGGTCATGCTTTTGACCGGCTTTTCTTCCGGCCTTCCTCTCCTGCTCATTGGCTCGACCCTCAAATTCTGGATGCGGGAAGAAGGGCTCGATTTAACCACCATCGGATTTTTCGGATTAGTCGGCCTCCCCTACACGCTCAAATTTCTCTGGGCTCCAGTGATGGACCGTCTCGTGTCTTCTGCTCTGGGAAGACGACGAGGGTGGATGCTGGGCACTCAGATAGCTTTGATGATCACCATCGCCTCGCTCGCGTTGACTCAACCGGCAATTCATTTATCAACCCTCGCGGTCTTGTGTGTCCTTGTGGCGTTTTTTAGCGCCAGCCAGGACATCGTCCTGGATGCCTATCGCCGTGAATCCCTCTCTGACGAGGAACTCGGCATTGGATCTTCCATGTTTATTTATGGCTATCGCTTGGGAATGTTGGTCGCTGGAGCGTTGGCCTTATTTCTGGCAGATCAGGAGAGCCTTTCCTGGAATGCGGTCTATTTCATCATGGGCGCCATGATGATTATTGGCATTCTCACGACATGGTTTGCACCGGAACCCACCATTCCCGCACCACCACCAGCATCATGGCAGGAAGCCATCACAGGTCCGTTTCTGGAGTTTTTTTCCCGTCCGGGCGCTCTCATGATGCTGTTGTTCATCCTGCTGTATAAGGTCGGCGATAGTATGGCGTCAGAAATGCTCTCTCCATTTATGGTGGATCTCGGCGTCTCGAAAACCGACTATGCGATGATCGTCAAGGTTTTTGGCATGATTGCCTTGATGGCGGGAGGATTGATTGGTGGGCTGGTGGTCTACCGCCTGGGGATTGTGCCATCCCTGTTTATTCTGGGTTTCCTCCAAATGATTTCAACGGCAGGATTTGTCATTCTGGCCTATACGGGCAATCACCTCCCGACCCTGACGGCCGTCATTGCCTTTGAAACCATTTCCAGTGGTCTGGGACAAACCGCGTTCGTGGCCTTTATGGCCAGTCTCACCAACAAGCGGTTTACTGCCACACAATATGCCCTGTTGACCAGCTTCATGGGCATTCCACGGGTCTTTGCCGGCTCCACCACCGGAATCCTGGCCACCTGGTTGGGATGGGAAGGGTTTTTTCTTCTGTGTACCTTAATTGCCCTGCCCGGCTTATTCCTCATTCCTTATCTCCGACGCTTGGAAGAAAACCACCAATCCATCACTAGGCAATAGGCCTTGTTGAGCCGGCCAAGATGGAGTTGAGACAAGCAAGGACGACCACATCCCCTTATTTCCAAATGAGGTTTCAGAAACATCTCTCCTAGAACAGTACGGTACCGATGCACCGCTAGGAGGCCAGATTAAAACGGCCAAAACCAGAAATGAGGGGTATCGGGTGGGGGCTGAATGACTGAATGATCAAAGGTCAAATCCGGTCGCAACGCCACATGTAAAATATAGGTGACCCCTTCACCTCTTCCCAGATTCATGGATGGCGAGACGGGCAACAATACACGAAGAATCCATCCGAAATTTACCCGCATCGTCTTGCTATCTCCATATCGATAGCGAAAGACCATTCCGCCTGCCCCTTCCTCAATCTCATCAGGAGCGCCTAATTTCCCGGCCACATCCTGAATCGTGCTTTTCCCTGGCACCAACTCTTCGAGAGAGTCGGCAACCAATGGATCATTGACCACCACACGACGAAAGTCACAGCCGGCCAGGGAAAGAACCAACAGGACGCCAAGGATTCCGGTTTTTCCAAAGACCCAGACCATCGTTGCCCTACTCCCCAAACGGCCAGATTTGGAATTCCACATTCTTGGTCCGATTGCCAAACACCACCTCATCCACTATCCCTTGGGAATTAAAAAATACCCAGAGATGATCACTGCCAATATTCAGACGGGACAGAAACAGCAACCATCCCAACTTGCTGTCAAACCGGCGGTAGTGAAAGATCTCATAGCCGTTTGCCTGGACAATGTCATCGGGGGCGCCAAATTGTTGGGCCACTTCCTGGCGATTTGTTATGCCTTTCTCAATCGTCTCAATCCGATCCTCCGGAAAAGGCTCACCCACTTCTCCCCGGACAAATGCACAGCCATTCACCATGCTCAACAACACCAGAAGGCCGGCCAAAAGTCAGAAGTCCTCTTGGATTTCTCCAATGATGGCTGAAGCCGGCTTGAGATTCCCGCAACATAGTTCTCCTCCTCTTTATGAGCTGTTCCGTCGAGGCAGCCAGGGAAACAATTTATTGGTGGTGCGTTGATATAGGCGATACGCTTCCCCTCGGCTGTTCATAGCCTGAGCCTCGGCCAAAGGCACTCCCGTCACCCATAAGAGCGACGACATCATGAGCAAAGGCCACACCATCGCCATCCATGCCCCCGGCAGTCCAACTGCCAACGGAATATAGGCACACCACTGTAGGATTTCAAAAAAATAATTAGGATGACGGGAAAACCGCCACAACCCCGTCTGTAAGACCTTGCCCTGATTAGTCGGATCGGATCGGAACCGTTCAAGTTGAATATCCGCAAGAGCCTCTCCAAAAAAGGCTAGCAAAAAGATCCCGAGGCCCAGAAGATCCCAGCCTCTTACCGCCGATTCAGAATGGCCCATAATCCAGCACAGGAGAAATCCAAAGAACAGACAAGCAGGAACTTGCAGCATGAAGTACCCAAAGATTCCAACCGATTCCCATTTGCCTAGCACTGCCCGAAGGGTTTTATACCGGGGGTCTTCCGACTTTCCCCAAATGCGATTCTTCCACAGGTGCCAGCCCAACCGGCAGGCATACGCACTCCCCATGCCCACCAACAAGAACCCGTCGCCAAGGGCTGCCTTCGCCCTCTATTCCACAAACAATAACGACAAAGCCAAATCCCAAGCAAAATCCTACATCGGCGAAGGAGGCATTGCCCACTCGCAAATGGACAAGCCACAAGGCAACGAAGAGCACCAGGAGGAGACCTACAATCTGAGACACATGCGGAAGAGTGAGCATATGCCAGGAAAGCGGATTCACCTTAGAACAGAAAACACACGGTCAACACCACGAACATGAAGATCCTTGGAAAGGGACTCAATTCGCGGCTAAGGCCAAAGGACTCCGAACGGTTTGCTCTTCCGTGACGGGACTTAAGTTTGGTTCGAGGAGGAACACTCGATCACCGGACACCTTCCCCTCCTGGATGAGAAACTCTCGAATGCCTTGAGCCCGTTGCTGAGCCAGGAGCCGAAGCTGCTCGTCCTCCACCTTGATCGATTCAAGCAATTTGGATCTCATCTGCTCCGGTGAAGGAATATCCGGAGCCTTCCCTTCTGGAGAAGAAGCCAGGGTCTTGGGTTGCGCTCCAAATTGCTCGGCATACACCTCTGCGAGCAAGCGCCCTTCCTCCTCTGGACTTAGTTCAATCTGCTTTAAAGACATCCCCTCCGTCGCGGAGGAGGAGCCCTGGACGAATTTTCGTTTTTGCAGTTGTTTCCGCAATTCCCCGGCAGCCAAACCCTGGCGATCGACCTGGGGATCGGCGGCCCCGGCGATATCCAGTCGCAAGGCAGGACGATCGCTTAGCGCTTGACCAAGCGCATGCAGCTTTTCCTGTTCAGCAGGAGACAACTGGGCAATACCCGCAGGAAAGGCGACATATTGCAGATCGTCACCGCTGCCACCCACCAATCCTCCGATCATGGCAAAAGGAGAAGTCGCAACTTTCGTCAGAAGATTTCCCAAGGCATTCCAGATCACTCCTCCATAACTAAAATCCGGATCGTCCAAATTCCCGCGAACCGGCAAATCAATATCGATCTGTCCTTTGCGGTCTTTGAGTAAGGCCAACGCAAGAGGAATCGGCAACGACGTGGCATCCGGACTTTCGATTTTCTCACCCATGCGTCAACTGGTCAATCAACACCTTATTTTCACCAACCAGCGTCTTTTCAGAAACTTTATAGTCAAGATCCAACGACAGCTTCCCCTTCGTGATGGGATACCCGACATAATGGCCCGAATAAGGAGAGACGGTGGGGAGATCAAGATTGTTGAACGTGACGGTCAAATCCGTATAGGCCTCTTCACTCAAAGGATTAATTTGCCCTGCAATCTTGAATGGGGCGTATTTATCTACCGTCCCTTGTAACGCGACATCGGCTTTGGCTAATTGATCCGAAGAAAGCCCTTTAATCGTGCCGGTCAGCCCCTCAATTTTAGTGACGACATTGGGGGAAATTGATTGATCGGTAAAGCGAGCCAGGAGATTGGTGAGCGTGACGGACCCAATTTTGACCGGAGTCGGTGAGCTCTCCAGGAGTTTCTGCCTCTGGTGGCTTTTCGTCTGAGGCCGTTTCTTCTTGAGACACGGATCCTGGTGGTGAAAACAACCGTTTGAGATTCATCCCTCCATCCGCATCAATCAACAAGGCGATCGCAGGGTTTATCAGTTCGATTTCCTGAAGATTCACTGAGGTCGGTTCAATCTGAAGATCCAACTCCTTCAGCACAAACGCCTCCCACGTGAGGAAGGGTGCGTTCTGCATGGGATCGTCAAGAGCCAAGTTAGAAACTCCCATCCCTCCCTGAAACGTCACCATCGGTTGAGTCTTGGTCCTCGTCTGATAGTGTGTTTTCCCTTGCAGCGTGAGCGCCCCGTCTCCGACATCAAATTGAACAAAGGAAGCCATGTACGGTTGAAACGGCTGAAGGGCAATATCTTTCAAGGACACGTCCAGTTCAATGGTCAAAGGATCTATCTCCAATGTCCCTTGTAATTTGGCCTGTCCAGTTTGATTGAACTGAAACGAGAGATCGAGAGGAAGAGAGCCGATCCAAATCCAAGGACACGTCCGAGGTGTGAAAATGAATGGTGTCCAATAGCAGTTTGACAGGATCTTCAGGTTGGCGATCCTCGAAATCAATCGTGAAGTTATCCAAGGCAAGATCCTCAATGACCATCTTCCACGGATTGGCCGGGTGAGAGGTTCCGGTTCAGGAGCTGTCTGACTTTCTGATTCCACAGGTGAAAACAGCGTCTGATAATTGACCACCCCATCCTTCCCGACCCATCCGGTAAAATGAGCATCACGAGACTGTATCGAAGGAATCCGAACGTCTTGCTTGGTCACATCAACCGAAACACCGTTGACTTCAAAGAGGGGAATCGTGATCACAGGGGAGAAAGTCCCTTTCTCCTGAATCTGTAAATCATGAACCGTCAGGGTCCCTCCATCGACCAGCACATCCAACCCCTGATCAGTCGAGGACAATCGATAATGTCCCTTCATGGTTATCTGTCCTTGAGGAATCTGAAATCGAACCAGATCCTGTACATAGGTCCATAGTCTGGGCAATTGGTAATCTTCAAAAACCAAGCGGCCCTTCGGACTGAAACGGCTCCAGAGTCACCGTCCCTTCCCAGGTAATTTTCTCACCTGCACTGCGTTCAGCTGAGAGTGCATAGGAATTCGCCTGACCTTTTTGCGTACTAAACTGTTCCAACGTGAGATTGATTGGCACGAAATGCGCCACAAATGGAGTCGGGCGGGAATAATCCCGAAATTCCAACATTCCCTGTTGAATGGAAATCTGTTCGATTCAGAACCGGTGGCAACGCTTCTGATTCTTGTGATGGGTGTTCAGCAATTAGGCTCGGGAGGGACATCCTGAGAATCGGAAGAAGAGCCTAATTCCGCGAGATTCAAGGACCCGTCGGCGCGAACCCATGCCAATCCATACGGCAGCCCCAACCGAATTTCCGCAAACGTGTAGGCTCGCTTCACCAGGGAAGCGGCCAGGTTCGAAATCAATGAACAGTTCACCAAACCCGAATAACGGAGAGCCATCCGGTTCCTGAACATCAAACCCTTTTATCTGCAGCTTAAACAGAAAGGGATTAAACCGGGCTTCCTGAATGGCCACCGGCCGACCGAGTTGGTCCGAAAGTATGGGTGGAACCTTCGTGGTAATCGCCCAGGGAACCACCAGATAACCCACGAGAGAATAGAGGAGGAACAATCCAAGAAGAATAAAAAGAAGAATTTTGCCACTTTTTTTCATGATTTGGGGTTTATACTCATGAAAGAAAACGGAATAGCAGAAGATACGATCAATGAAACCCGGTTAAAATTTGACGCGAGCCACTCAAGACAAACTCCATTGGCTGAACGTGTCGTTTTATGATAACGGCCTGACTCTTTGAGAGCTAGTCTGATCCACGCTGCCTGGCTCTCCGCAATCCCTGCCACAATAATTGAGTTTGATATAAGGCCCTGCGTGCTCATCATTGGGATGACGCAAAGGTCCTGAATCCAAAGATTTCAGGTGGATACCATCCAGGTTTTACCCAACCAAAAGGTTGCACTCAACTTGACATGCCTGATGTTTGTTCACTATTGTCTTGGGTTTGCTTAAAATGGTGTATTTTCCATTGGATCCCTTTTCATGTTTACCACGCTGACAGAGAAAATCGAAAAAGTTTTCAAACAGTTACGCGGCCAGGCCGTTCTAACTGAACAAAATATTACCGATGCCCTGAAAGAGGTGCGCCTGGCGCTGTTGGAAGCCGACGTCAATTTCAAAATTGTTAAGGATTTCATTGAGAAGGTTCGGATAAAAGCCGTCGGGCAGGAAGTCCTGAAAAGTCTCACACCCGCCCATCAAGTTGTAAAAGTTGTCTGGGAGGAACTTCGGGACCTTCTCGGACATGAACAAAGCGCCCTTCATCTCTCTTCCCAGCCTCCTACCGTCATCATGATGGTCGGATTGCAAGGCTCAGGCAAAACCACCACCACCGGGAAACTCGCTCATTATTTTAAAACTGAAGGCAAGCGGGTCTTGTTGGTCGCGGCCGATCCCCGTCGCCCTGCCGCAGGAGATCAGCTGACCTCACTGGGAACCGACCTGGATATTCCAGTCCATCGTGGGACCAACGAGGGTCAACCTGGCGCCCAGGCCGTTCAAACCTGTCGGGATGGAGTCGCCCGAGGGCGGGATCACGGCTACGATGTGGTGATCTTAGATACCGGCGGTCGACTGCAAATCGATGAAGAGTTGATGCAGGAACTAGTCGATATCCAGACGGGCGTCAAGCCACAGGAAGTCTTGTTAATCGCCGACTCCATGACCGGTCAGGAAGCGGTTGCTGTCGCCGAACGCTTTAATCAGACACTGGGTCTCACTGGCGTCATTTTAACGAAGGTCGAGGGCGATGCCCGTGGCGGAGCGGTCCTCTCGATCCGGGCGGCGACAGGCCAACCTATTAAATTCCTAGGAATCGGGGAAAAGCTGGATGCGTTAGAGCCCTTTTATCCCGACCGGATGGCCTCCCGTATTCTCGGTATGGGTGATGTGCTGACCTTGATCGAGAAAGCCCAGGAGAACTTTTCGCAGGAACAAGCGGTCGCATTGCAAAAAAAGGTTTCGAGTAATACCCTGACGTTGGAAGATTTTCGTGATCAGATCAAACAGGTAAATAAATTAGGGTCGTTCGATCAGATTTTAGACATGCTCCCGGGCGGGCAAAAAATTAAAACGATGATGGGTTCCGGCGCCGCCGGGAATGCTCAGGTACCCGAAAAAGAAATGAAACGGGTTGTGGCCATTATCGATTCGATGACCCCGCGCGAAAGACGGGATCATACGATTTTAAATGGAAATCGGAAAAAGAGGGTGGCCAAAGGCAGCGGAACATCCGTTCCAGAGGTCAATCGGCTCATTAAGCAATTCTTGGATGCCCGACGCATGATGAAGTCCCTGGTCGGAGGGCAAATGGGGATGGGAAAAGGAAAAAAGCGCGGGAAGCTGATCCGCCGGGCTATCCATGCCCGGTAAAAAATTGAAGTCTCCTTGAGCTTTTTCATTCATTCATATTCACGATAGAGGAGATTGCCAGTGGCAGTACATTTGCGACTTACACGCGTGGGCCGGCATAAACGGCCATTTTATCGAGTAGTGGCAGCCGATGCCCGCATGCCGCGGGACGGTCGGTTCCTTGAGGTCATTGGGACCTATGACCCCCTCAAGGCAAGCGATAAGGCGTCGTTCAAAGAAGATCGGGTGTTGAATTGGCTTCAAAATGGGGCTCAGCCCACTGATTCCGTCAGGGGGTTATTACGACAAACCGGTATCTTGAAGGCCTTTCGGGAATCCAAACAAGCCCCAGCAAAATAATCTCCGGCATGTCAGGGTAATGGGAGTGGCGTTGCCCTGTTGTATCCTGCAAAGAGTCCTTTGGGGATGCCACCGTACGTACTCATGGCTAAATTATGGATGCTCCTGAGCCATCACGGTCCTCCATGGTAACCATTGGCCGGATTCTCAAGCCGTTCGGCGTCCATGGGGAGGTACGGATTGAATCGCTGTCGGATGTTCCCGGGCGGTTTGAAGGATTAGAGACGGTGACACTGGCACTTCCAGATGGGAGGACTCTGGAAACCCTGGTGACCTCGGTTCGGCAAATCAACCATGGGGTGATTTTGGGACTTTCAGCGTTTTCGACACCGGAAACCGCGGCCTTGTATCGAGGGGCCTGGATCAAGATTCCAGAGAACCAAAACCTTCCCAGGGACACTGATACGTTTTATCAGTTTGAATTAATCGGGCTCAGGGTTGAAGATGCCGAAAGACAACCCTTAGGAACACTAGAAGAAGTGTTGGAATATCCCCAACATCATGTGTTTGTGATTCGAAATGAGGATCGTGAAATTCTGGTCCCTGCCAGTCGGCGAACCATTGCCATGGTAGACCTCTCCCATAAGGTTTTGCGGTTAACTTCACGTGAATGGTGGGATACCACGTATGCGTTGTGACATTTTGACATTGTTTCCGGAGTTGATTCACTCTGTGAGCTCACAGAGCATCATGAAACGCGCCCAGGATAAGGGCCTGCTCACACTCAATGTCCACAACATTCGAGACTACACCCATGATCCACATCGGACGGCGGATGATACGCCGTACGGCGGCGGGGGCGGGATGGTCATGAAGGCCGAACCGATTTTTCAAGCCATTGACCGGATAACACCGGACCTCGATGAAATACGCATCATCATCCCCTCTCCACAGGGCATCCGGTTTTCCCATGGACTTGCGAATGACCTGAGCCAGGATACTCGCCCGTTGCTATTTATTTGTGGGCACTATGAGGGAATCGACGAACGGGTGCGAACCCATTTGCGGGTTGAAGAAATCTCCCTTGGGGATTACGTGCTGACCGGAGGTGAATTGGCCGCACTCGTGATGATCGATGCGGCCATGCGTCTCATACCCGGAGTCTTAGGAGATCCACATTCTGCTCAACGAGAATCTTTTGTGGAATCCCTATTAGACTTTCCTCATTTCACGAAACCCGTTGAAATTCGAGGCATGTCGGTTCCCGACATTTTAATGTCCGGCAACCATGAAGCCATTCGCCGTTGGCGTCGAAAAGAATCCTTACGCCAGACGCTGCTGAAACGGCCGGATTTGTTAAATCATCATACTTGGAGTAGTGAAGATCGTCAGTTATTGGAAGAGATTGAACACAACTATACCTCGACGTCCGGTCGTACGACGAGACCTTGAAGGAGGGAGACTCTCATGAATCTGTTGGAGCGTTTAGAACAATCGTTGGCACAGGGAACCGTGCCGTTTTTTGAAATAGGTGACACCGTCAGAGTCAAAGTGCGCGTCGTCGAAGAACGACAATACGGGAAAAAGAAGGAAGAGGCCAAAGAACGCATTCAGGTGTTTGAAGGACTCGTGATCGCTCGAAAAGGCCGTAAGGTATGTGAGAATTTTACCGTTCGTAAGATTTCCTTTGGAGTCGGAGTCGAGCGAATTTTCCCCCTTCACTCTCCTAATCTGGCAGGCATCGAAGTCATCAGAAAAGGTCAAGTGCGGCGGGCGAAGTTGTATTACCTTCGAGACAAAAAAGGCAAAGCTGCTAAAATTTCAGAACGGGAGTTTTCGCGTACACCAAAAACGGTGAAAAATGCTGCAGCGGCAGTCGAAGTCCCTGAATCCGGTGAATCGGAACCCACGGAAGTAGCGGAATAACGCAGGGAGAAAGGGCTCACCTTTCATTGCACACCGACTCTCCCTCATTGATGGGTGCGGGTCCGACAGATTTTTTTGAACAAGCGGCCCGAGCCCGTGGATACCGGCGCATTGCAGGCCTGGATGAGGCTGGGCGGGGTCCTTTGGCCGGGCCGGTGGTCGCCGCGATCGTAATTCTTCCACGTCGTTGGTCACCGGTCCTTCTCGACGACTCCAAACTCCTGACTGAACAGCAACGCCAGGTATTATATGAGGCCATTACCACCCGGGCCATCGCTTGGGCCATCGGCATGGCATCAGAACAGGAGATTGACGAACTCAACATCCTGGGGGCCACACGATTGGCCGGTTGCCGGGCTCTTAGCTACCTGGCCACGCCACCGGATTATCTCCTTCTTGATGCTTTGCACCTCCCTAGGGTTTCTGTCCCTCAACGACCGGTTATCAAAGGCGACCAACTTTCACGGTCTATTGCCGCCGCATCTATTCTGGCTAAAGTATCACGAGATCGCATGATGACCACCTATCACGAACGCTTTCCTCAGTATCAATTTCATCTCCACAAAGGATATCCCACACAGGAACATCTCAGACGACTACAGCAGTTCGGCCCGTGTCCTGGGCATCGACGAAGCTTCCGGCCTGTCCAAGCCTGCCTGAATGTGCCCTCGCTCGCATGACCACGCCTTCTCACCAGTTTGGGCGATCAGCGGAGGAGTTTGCAGTGGAATGGCTCCAAAAAAAAGGCTATCGGATTCTTGAGCGAAATCTGCGAGTAGGGGGTGGAGAATTGGATCTCATTGCACAACACCATGATACCCTGGTGTTTATTGAGGTCAAGGGACGACGCACCGATCAATTCGGCGGCGCTCCCTATGCCATCGATGCGCGCAAAAAACGCCAAATCATTAAATTGGCCTCGTATTACCTTTCTCAACATGGCCTCAGCAACCAAGTTTGCCGGTTTGATGTTATCCTGATCGCGGGAACCACCCAGGGTATCTCCGAAATTAACTCACCTGGAACAGGCTTTTGAGGTTTCCAGCTCCGACTGGCAATGGTAAATTAAAGAGGTTGGCTTCTACACGAGGTCCAATGTCTGAAGGTGAACGGTCGGCAGCTCTTCTGGGTACCCGCACCCAGGAACCATGGTCCCGTTTTATCTAGATCATAAGCGATTTCAAGGTCCAGGCCATAAGATAGCATGATTCAATTATTTCACGTCACGAAATACTACGATGGCTGCCTTGCGCTTTCAGATATTTCCCTACGAATCGAAAAAGGCGAATGCGTGTTACTCACAGGACCAAGCGGAGCCGGCAAAACCACCCTACTCAAGCTTATTTTTGGAGCAGAACACCCTGATGAAGGTCAAATCCTCGTCCAAAATCGCAACATTGCCAGACTCGGAGGATCGGATGTCCCCTATCATCGAAGAACCATGGGGTACGTTCTTCAGGATTTCAAGCTGCTCCCGCAGCGGACGGTCTCCGAAAATGTGGCCCTCCCACTCATTATTCGTGGGTTGTCATCGTTCGAATCGCGGCGGAAGGTCCTGGAAGCCCTTCGCGCAGTTGGCATGGACCATAAACTCAGCACCATTGCCTCCGTGCTGTCCGCTGGAGAGCAGCAACGTGTCTGTATCGCCAGAGCAATTGTGAACAGTCCCATCATACTGTTAGCAGACGAACCGACGGGAAATTTAGACCCCCAACTAACCACCGAAATTGCGGCATTATTTAAAGCCATCAATACCCGGGGAACCACCGTCATGATGGCAACCCACAATCGACAAGTTGTGGAACAATTGAATGGTAGAATCCTCAGGCTGGATTGCGGACATCTCGTGTCTGATCAAGGAGCGTATACGTGAAACGGCTCTGGTATTTTATCCGTGAAGCCTATACCAGCCTCCGCACGCATCAGACCAGTACGCTGATTGGCATTCTCACCACCGCGTTCACCCTGACCAGTTTTGGCATCTTTCTCCTTCTTTATCATAACGTGCATAATCTGTTGGGTCAGGTTCAACACACTATTCAAATCATCGTCTATCCCAAGGAGGACATTGAATCTGGCAAACTTCGTGACTTACAACAGGGCCTCAAGGCGGATCCAGCGGTGGACTCCCTCACCTTTATTTCAAAGCAAGACGCCTTAACGGAATTCAAAGAACAATTTCCCGAGGAAGTCTATCTCTTGGAAGGTCTTGGCGAGAGCCCGTTTCCCGCATCATTGGTATTAACCATGGCCGCGAAGACTCCAACCACCGATATGATTGCCAACCTGGTCAACCGGCTCAAACATCATCCCGATATCGATCGGGTTCGGTATAATCGAGATTGGATCGAGCGCCTAACCCTCATCATCGCCTATATGGAATTCGGCGCGTTAGTCGTTGGGAGCATCTTGGCCTTAGCCTCGGTCACCATCATTGCCATTACCGTGCAACTGGCATTTCATACCAGACAGCAGGAAATTGAAATTTTACGGTTAATCGGGGCGACGAGTCTCTTTATTAGCATTCCGTATCTCATCGAGGGAGCCATCCTAGGGGCTGCCGGGGGCGGTATGGCCTTAGGATTCTTACGTGGAGGGTTTGAACTTTTTACGCACAAAACACAAGGCATGAGCGTGTTCGGGGGATTTTCCTCCGCATTAGAGTTTTTCCCCCTTCCCCTTTCACTCATTTTGATAGCAGGAGGCATCCTCTTGGGGTGCCTGGGAACACTCACCACCATTTATGGATCATTGCGATATCGTCTATGACGCGAGTTAACCTATTTTTTCACACAGGAGTGCTCCCAATTGGACTGCTCCTAGTCTTAGTCCAAGCCGGTTGGAGCGCTGACCCATCAACCATCAAGGATGAAATCAGTCAGGAACGCCTGCGGCTGGAAAAACTCAATCAGGAAATTGCCGAAACCCAAAAAGAAACCAAACGGATCGAGAAGAAGCATGGGTCGGTTTTGAAAACAATTGATAAATTGGACCGCCAGCTCTATGAGCAAAAGAAAGAACGCAATCGCATCAATGACCAGATCAAAGTAACAGACGAGGAATTGGCGAACCTGAGCAAGAAGATTGGGGAGGTTGAGCAGGACGTTCAAACCCGGCAATCCTCCATTTCCGCCAGACTTCGGTTATTATACATGGAGGGACGCACAGGCTATTTGAAAACTCTCTTCGCAGCTGAATCATTCACCGAGGCCGCACACCGGATGGATTATCTTTCATGGGTTGCCCAACGGGAGCATCAGCTTGTCCGACAGTTTCAAGAAGACCTTTCGAATCTCCAACAGCTCAAGGAGAAACAGACGGCGGCCCGCGAGGATCTTGTTCGCTTCCAGGGAGAAACACAACAGACCATCAAAAAAGTTTCAGGGCTCAAACGTCAAAAACGCTCCGTCCTGGTCAGTCTCTCCAAGGAAAAAGACGCACATGAACGGATGGTGGAAGACCTCCAGCGTTCAGCGGAACAGGTGGATAGCCTTCTCAAAGAATTGGACCGACGTTTTCAATTGGCTCAATCCCGGATGCGCCAACCGCCTGGAGCTCTCCCATCTCTTGGATCTCTGCTCTGGCCGGTGGAAGGAAAAGTGGTCTCGTATTTTGGTCGGCAAAAACATCCCACTTTTGATACATTTGTGACAAAAAAAGGCATAGAAATCAGCGCGCAGGAAGGAAGTCCGATTCGCGCAGTTTCATCGGGTAACGTCGTCTATGCCGACTGGCTTAAGGGATACGGCCTGGTCGTCATTGTCGACCATACAAATGGCTTTTATTCTCTCTATGCCCATGCCTCAAAGCTCTTAGTGGCTGAAGGCCAATCCGTCAAAAACGGACAAGTCATTGGGGAAACAGGCGAAACAGGCGTGACCCAAGAAGACACTCTTTATTTTGAATTACGTAAAGGCACCACCCCCATCGATCCCCTGAAATGGCTGGTAAAACAGCCTTAATTGAACAACTGGAAGAAGGAACACCTCATGTCACATGAACGATTGTCGACGGTAGTGATTTCTGGTTTGACCTTAACCGCCATCCTTTTGGTGGGGATTGTCATCGGAAAAGGAGGAGACCGGGCGGGTTATGCCAGCGAGCCCTACGAGGAATTGCAAATCTTCGCTGAAGTGCTTTCGCAAGTCAAAAAGAATTATGTGGAGGAAACACAAACCAAAGATCTTGTCCAGGGTGCCCTACGAGGCATGCTGGCGGGCCTCGATCCACATTCTTCTTTTATGACGCCTGATATGTTCAAAGAAATGCAAGTTGAAACGAAGGGAGAGTTCGGAGGGCTTGGGATTCAAATCGGCGTAAAAAACAATCGCCTGACCGTAATCTCTCCTATTGAGGATACGCCGGCCTTTGAAGCCGGCATCCAGCCAGGTGACACTATTATCAAAGTTGACGACAAACCAACAAAAGATCTCACGCTCATGGAGGCCGTTCAGCACATGCGCGGGGCACGAGGAACTTCTGTGGAATTGACCATAGAGCGTGAGGGACTGGAAAAACCACTGATCTTTACCCTCAAACGCGATATCATTAAAATTCAAAGCGTTCGCTCCAAGCTGCTGGAGGGCAACCTCGGATACGTTCGTTTGAGCCAATTTCAAGAGGCGACAGTCGACGATCTCTCCGCGGAATTGGAAAAATTAGCTTCCAAAAACATTCAGGGTTTAATTCTCGATCTTCGAAATAATCCCGGTGGTCTGTTGACGGCTGCCGTAGGAGTCTCCGAACAATTCCTGGAATCGGGCCGGCTCGTGGTCTCGATACAAGGACGCAACGGCAAAAAGGATGAATATCGCGCACGGGCAAGTAGTAAGAACTATCAATTTCCTATGATTGTGTTGGTCAACCACGGTTCTGCCAGCGCATCGGAAATCGTGGCTGCAGCCATGCAGGATTGGGGAAAAGCCGTCGTTATTGGCACCACAACTTTTGGAAAGGGGTCGGTACAAACCATTCTCCCCCTCTCCGATGGGTCTGGCCTTCGCCTGACCACGGCGAAATACTTTACGCCAAACGGCAAGTCGATTCATTCTATTGGGGTGCAACCCGACATCGTCATTGACCCGAAACCCGTTCAGGTGGCGAAGCAGGAATCCTCCGAAGGGAAAAAAGACGAGAGCACTGGGGGTTCCCCTGCACCTTCTCCTGCCAAACCACCGGTCCCCTCGGATCCCCAGGACAAAGACCAGCCCCAGCCCATTCCCCCGGATGACCTTCAATTACTGAAGGCTGTAGAAATGTTGAAATCATGGAAGGTCTTTAAGCAGTTAAAACCGGCCGCATAACGCGGCCGGCATAAGACCTGGAAGAATTTAGAAGTCGAGAACAATTGCCGTATTCGTTTTAATGACCCCATCAATACCTCGAAGACGAACCATAATGAGGTCGTTCAGCTCCTCTAATGTTTCGGCTTCCACATGAGCAATTAAATCAAACGGACCTGTCACCGGATAGACAGATTTCACACCTTGAATGCGTGTAAGTGTTTTATATGCACTCTTGGTGTGAGTGCCTGTCGTGTCAATCAAAACAAATGCCGAAATTGCCATTTCCTAACCATCCTGCTGAGGTGAATGCCTGATAGGTTTCCATACCCTTTTACTGTTCCACGGCGATGAGGATTCCGTCCGTCGGAAACCATAGAAGAAGCGTCTTCCACTTACCTTCCCTCATTTATGACTCCTGACAAGCTGCCCGCTTTGCTTGAATCGCCGTTAAGATTTCCTCACCCCTGGGCCCTAGACCTGGAAGAGTTTGCAGTAAATGCGATTGGGCCAAGGCTTCCAGATCCTCCCAAGTTGTGATGCCCAATCGAAAAACTAGATCGTGGACAATCGGTTCTGAAAATCCTGGCAACTCCACCCATTCCAGGACCGAATCAGGGAGAGGAGTTTTTAATTCTTCATACGCACGAATACGACCCGTCGCGAGGTATTCCCGAATTTTTAGGGATAACTCCTTGCCAATGCCGGGAATCGTTTGGAGTTCGCCACGATTCGCCAGCTCTGCCACATCCTCTTGGAGGCTCTTCAGTGAATCAGCAGCCCGGCGATAGGCCTTGACCTTGTAGGGATTTTCACCTCTGGATGCCAACAAACCTGCCATCGACACGAACAAAGCCATGAGGTCCTGGTTATTATTTTTCTCCATGACAATCGCCTCAGCGAGACAAGCTCGCTTTCCTCACACCTCAAGGATCCACTCTGTGCCAATATTATTTTATGTCAGATGTGATCGATAAAACCAGGTCATAATGATACGCCTTCGTTGGCTCACCAGAACCATTGCTATCCGTCTTCACTCCAGGTTCATTTCATTGACAAGAATTTCGCAAGTCCCGTAGGATGAAACACTGCATGGCCGGAATACACTGGACATTGCGTTCTTATTTATACGCATGAAAATAGTCGTGAATGGAGAGCACCGCGAGACCGAAGAACCTTTGACGGTCGCACAACTTCTAGAAACGCTTCACCTCCGTTCCGAACAAGTTGCAGTGGAAATCAACCTTAAAATTTTAGATCGGGGAGATTTCCTCAACTGGAATCTTCACGATGGGGACAAGGTTGAAATTTTAAGCTTTATCGGAGGCGGCTCTCCCACATGAGGAGATTGAAGGGAAAGAGATGAATCAGGATCCGTTAATCATTGCCGGTCGAACATTCCACTCTCGACTCTGGGTTGGAACAGGAAAATATCAAAACTTTGAGGAAACCCGAAAAGCCATTGAGGCTTCCGGAGCTGATGTGGTGACGGTGGCAGTTCGCCGCGTCAATATTACCGATAACAAATCAGAGAATTTACTGGACTACCTCGATCCGAAGAAATACACCATTTTACCCAACACAGCCGGATGTTATACCGTCGAAGATGCCGTTCGTTATTCTCGACTGGCCCGCGCTGCGGGAGTGTCAGATTTGGTGAAATTGGAAGTCATTGGAGATGAACGCACACTATTTCCTGATACGGCAGGACTCATTGAAGCCGCAAAAATTTTGATTGCCGAAGGTTTTGTCGTATTGCCATATACGAATGACGACCCCATTGTCGCCAAAAAGCTAGTCGATATTGGCTGCCCTGCCGTCATGCCACTCGCAGCACCGATCGGTTCCGGGCTTGGCATTCGCAATCCGTATAATCTCAAAATCATCATGGAAACGGTCAATGTACCGGTCATCGTAGACGCCGGAGTTGGAACCGCTTCTGACGCAGCCCTGGCCATGGAGTACGGAGCTGATGCCGTATTGATGAACACGGCTATTGCCGGAGCCAAGGATCCATTGATGATGGCCACGGCCATGCGGTATGCCGTTGACGCCGGACGAATGGCTTACAAGGCTGGAAGAATTCCCAGGAAGTTATATGCGACTGCCAGCAGCCCTATCGAGGGAATGTTGTAATCCATATTCGGAATGTCCCCGCGCGTTCTTCCCAGACTCTACCTTCTGACTGACCGCCATCAAACCCTTCATCGTCCCCTCCCTTCCGTGATAACCGAAGCGGTAGACGCCGGGGTCCGGATGGTGCAAATCCGGGAAAAAGATCTTCCGACTCGAGAATTGACTTCCCTCTGTCAGCAGCTCTGCCCTCTCATCAAACACTACCAGGGAACCATCTTATTGAATGATCGTATCGACCTGGTCATTGCCTTGGGAGCCGACGGCGTACATCTTCGGACAGACAGTCTTCCCGTTTCGGTTGCCCGTCGCCTCTTAGGAACGGGACACCTCATCGGCGTCTCAACGCATTCCGTTCAAGAAGCCCGAGTGGCGGAAGCGGAAGGCGCTGACTTCATCGTGCTGGGTCCCATTTTTGATACGCCTTCAAAGCGAGCGTATGGACCACCTTTAGGAATACAGATTCTTCAGGAAGCCAAACGATTCCTCCACTTGCCCATCTATGCCATCGGAGGAATCACCCCGATCAGAATTCCTGACGTCTTATCAGCAGGGGCTTACGGTGTGGCCGTCATTTCCTCTATTCTTCAATCACCCTCAATTCCAGGCACCACCCGTGAACTGTTGGCACGATTGTCCTGAATTGTCAACTTATTTTAGCCGTCACAATGCGGGTGTTTGGTTGACCCTAATTTTTTTTGGGTGGTAAGATCTTTTCAAAGAAGGAACATGCGGATTTCCCTTTTACCACTTACTATACTGTCAGATCGGGAGATTTAGTGAGAGCGAGATATGCCCTTCGGTTTCGTTGAAACCTTGAATCAGGTAGGATCTAACTATGGGTATTCGAAAAACAGACGATCATATCCGTGAAATTGAAAAGTTACGAACCGAGATTGAGTCCATGGAACTCGAAATGCGGCAGCTGCATGACTCTCGACAGAAGCTGCACCTTTCTCAGCAGAAAAACGAACAGTTAGTTTCTACTTTGCAGGAGGCCAAAGCACAAATCGAAGCACTTCGAAAGGAAGTCGACAAACTCACTGCGCCTCCTTCAACTTTCGCCGTCTTTTATAACACCAACGCAGACGGGACCGTGAATGTCTCGCTTGGCGGCAGAAAGCTACGGGTCAACCTTCATCCTTCTATCCCGGCAGACTCCCTAAAAAAAGGCCAGGAGGTCATTTTGAACGAAGGCCTGAACGTGATTGAATCGCGAGGGTATGATCCGCAGGGCGAAATTGCGCATCTCAAACACCTTCTGGACGATGGGCGGGCAGTGGTCAGCCTTCGCCTGGACGACGAGCGAGTGGTTGAAATCTCTGATTCGCTGAAACAGCAGACCTTGAGTGTCGGCGACCACCTCCTCTTTGAACCACGATCCGGATACCTCATCGAAAAACTTCCCAAAGGTGAAATGGAGGAACTCGTCATCGAGGAAGTACCGGATATTCAGTATGACCAAATCGGTGGGTTAGCCAAAGAACTGGAGCAGGTGAAGGATGCCGTGGAATTGCCCTTTCTCTACCCTGAGCTATTTGCCGAACACCGCTTATCACCCCCAAAAGGTCTTCTGCTGTATGGACCTCCGGGATGCGGGAAAACCTTGATTGCCAAAGCGGTCGCAAACTCCATCGCGAAAAAACTCGGTCACCTCAAAGGCAAAGACGTTCGCAGTTACTTCCTCCACATTAAGGGGCCGGAGTTATTGAACAAATATGTCGGTGAATCCGAACGTCAAATTCGAGAAGTGTTTGCGAAAGCGAAGGAGAAGGCGTCACACGGCAATCCGGTCATCGTCTTTTTCGATGAAATGGATGCGTTATTCCGGACAAGAGGGACAGGAATTTCCTCGGACATGGAATCGACCATCGTACCCCAATTTTTATCTGAAATTGATGGCGTAGAAAGTCTTCGAGACGTGATCGTCATCGGTGCCAGTAACCGGCAAGACCTCATTGACCCGGCAGTTTTGAGACCAGGACGTTTGGATATCAAAATTAAGATTCCCAGACCTGATAAACAGAGCGCAAAGGATATCCTCGGGAAATATCTTCACCCAGACTTACCCATTGCGGAATCTGAATTGACCCAACATGGATCAGATCGATCGACGTATATCAATCATCTTATCGACACCACGGTGGAGGCCATGTATGCGTTGACGGAGGAAAATCAATTCCTAGAAGTCACCTATGCCAATGGTGAAAAAGAAACTGTGTACTTCAAAGATTTTGCCAGTGGCGCATTGATCGAAAGTGTTGTCTCCCGTGCGAAAAAACTGGCCATCAAACGGGCAATTTCCGGCGAGGCCAAAGGCCTCAAATCCGAGGACTTTCTGCGGGGCATTCGAGAAGAATTCAAGGAACAGGAAGATTTACCAAATACCACTCACCCCGATGATTGGGCAAAAATAGCAGGGAAAAAAGGCGAAAAAATCGTACATGTGCGCACCTTAACCACCGATGAGGATTCAGAGCCTCGAGAAATAGAAACCATCAGCGTCGGTCATTATTTTTAATCATATCTAGCTGCTCTTCATGAGGCCTCCTTGCTGCGAATTCTTGGAACGGAAACTGAATTCGGGATTATATCTCGCTCCCCAGGCCACCCTGATCCCGTAGCGAATTCCCTTCGGTTAATCAGTCACTGTCCTCATCTCCCCGCTCCCACGGCTCTATGGGATTACGAAAATGAAAATCCCTTTTGGGATGCGCGTGGTTTTCCGGTCGAAGGCGAACCCGAACGACCAAGCGCCACCTATAATCGTCAACTCAATAAAGTATTGCCCAATGCCGGTCGCCTCTACGTCGATGGAGCTCACCCGGAATATTCCACCCCCGAATGCAGCAATCCCCGGGAGGTGGTGGCCTATGAACGTGCCGGGGACCACATTGTGGCTGAGTGCTTGGCCCGACTGAACCACAGTATGGGAGAAGAGAATTTCCTGGTTTACCGTAACAACTCAGACGGAAAAGGAAACAGCTTCGGATACCACGAAAATTACATTTTGTCCCGCCGGATTCCATTCGAACAGGTCGCTAACGTTCTACTCCCCTTCTTTGTTTCACGCCCCATCTTTTGTGGCGCAGGGAAAGTGGGAGCCGAAAACGGCACAGAGCCTGTTCACTATCAAATCTCACAGCGGGCAGATTTTTTTGAATGTCTGCTTGACCTCAATACCATGGTCAACCGTCCCATCATTAATACCCGTGATGAACCCCATGCCCATCAAGCCGACTACCGTCGCCTTCATGTCATCGTGGGTGATGCCAATATGTCCGAAGTATCAACCTTCTTAAAGGTCGGCACGACGGCCATTATCATGGAAATGCTGGAACAGCAAGGGTCTCTCCCACATATCGAATTGACCGATCCGGTCAAGGCCATCAAGGCGGTATCCCGGGATCTGACTGTGAAAAGTTCGCTTCCGCTAAACAATGGGCAACACACCACCGCCCTCGCTATTCAGCGGGCCTTTCTGCAATCAGCCCATGACTTTTATCGAACGAGAGAGGTCTCCCCTGTCACCAAGGAGGTGCTTGTCCGCTGGGAATCCACCTTGGATACCTTGGAGCGTGATCCCTTTGAGCTTCGGCGAGAAGTCGATTGGGTCGCTAAACATGCATTAATTCAATCCTATATGGATCGCAAACACTGTTCCTGGAATGATCCCAGGGTGGCCATGATGGATTTACAGTATCACGACGTGCGCCCAAACAAAGGGCTGTACTATACCCTGGAGCGGACAGGACAAATTGAACGTTTGACTCTCGAGCTGGAAATCGAACGTGCTCGCCAGACTGCACCGGCTTTCACACGGGCATTTTTCCGTGGTCAATGTTTAAAACACCTGCCGGGCCAGGTATACGGCATGAGTTGGACTTCCGTCCTCCTTCATACCGGAAATTCTACCATTAAGCGTATCCCACTGATGGATCCTTATCGAGGCACCCAACAGCTCACCCAAGAATTGTTTAGGGACATTACCTCCGTGGATCAGTTATTATCCCGACTCGTGAAGTCCTGAATGAAACAAGGAACCCAGTCGGTCAGGTAACATTGAGGTCGCATGAATTCTGAAAACGTTTCCCTTCCAAACTTCTCAGCTGACCCGTGTTCCAGTTTCTACCAATACCTCACCTCCCAACGACCCGACTTACTCCCCATGGCACGGTGGGAAAGTTCACTCCCCCAGCAAGGCCAAACAGACCCTTCATTGATGTCTACCAGGCATCTTCCCTGGCCACACGGCACCACGGTTCTCGCCTTTACCTATGATAACGGCGTCCTCATCGCCGGAGACCGTCGCGCCACCGAAGGATTTCAAATCGCCGCGAATCGAATGGAAAAGGTCTTTCAAACCGATGGCTTTTCTGCCATGGCTATTGCAGGAGCTGCAGGGCCCTGCGTGGAAATGGCAAAACTTTTCCGCATCGAACTGGAACATTATGAAAAACTGGACGGACAACCCTTAACCTGCGAAGGAAAAGCCAATAGACTTGGGCATATGGTAAAGGCCAATTTTCCCATGGTCTTACATGGACTCGTGGTCATTCCCCTGTTTGTCGGCTATGACCACAAACGAGAGATTGGTCGACTCTTCAAATATGACATAACGGGAGGACGCTACGAGGATACGGATTTTCACGCAGTCGGCTCAGGGGGGAAAGATGCGCGATCGACCCTCAAAGAATATTTCCGAAAAAACTTACCAGAGGACGCGGCGGTCAAAGTGGCTCTTCGGGCCCTACTCAATGCCGCAGATGAAGATGTCGGGACCGGGGGACCAGACCTGGTGCGACGAATCTTCCCGACCGTCAAATTAGTTGACTCCCGGGGGGTTCGGGATGTGGATGACACCCAATTGGCTACAGTGTGCGAGGCCTTAGTCAACGAGAAACAGGAGACCTAAACCGTGGCCCTGCCCTATTACGTTTCACCCGAACAAATGATGCAGGACCGGGCGGAATATGCCAAAAAAGGCATCGCCAAAGGCCGATCGATCATCGCCATGGAATATTCAGATGGTGTGCTGTTTGTCGCCGATAACCCCAGCGCCTCCCTGTTTAAAATCTCTGAGATCTATGACAGCATCGCATTTTCAGGCGCGGGGAGATACAGTGAATTTGAGAATCTCCGAAAAGCCGGCATTCAACATGCGGACGTCAAAGGCATGATGTATAGCCGCGAAGATGTGACCGCACGATCACTGGCAAATGGCTATTCACAAATTCTCGGCACGCTCTTTAGCCAGGAAATGAAACCCTACGAAGTGGAACTCCTGTTGGCTCAGGTCGGTGAGACACCGGAGCGCAATGAGTTATACCGCATCTCGTTTGATGGGAGTATTGTGGATGAACGAAAATTCACGGCCATTGGAGGACGATCTGAAACCATTTTAACCCTCCTCAAAAAAGAAATCCCTCATACTTGCCCGTCCCTAAAAGAAGCCTTAACGCTCTGCCAACATGCCTTTGAACAGGGCGCGGATCCTCGATCAAACCTAGAAGGTTTGGAAGTCGCACTCTTGGACCGAACTCGAATAGGTAGAAGATTTCGGCGAGTCCCGATCCTCGAAGCTACCCAAATTCTCGCATAACCCCCTCGTGCGTTCCTCCCTCGCACTCAGTTGATCATTACCTGATCTGGGTGTATTCTGAGTATAAGATTCATTGAAATAATGCCCATATTTTCGAGCATGATCCCTTTCCAAAACCCGGAAAGTGAAAGATAGAAACACTCAAGAAGGCCTGTTCAAGAAGACCAAGTCACACGAGGAGGATTATTGTCGATTGGCGGTCAGGTCCTTAACACGAGAAGGAGTCCGGTGGCGGAGAGGGGATACCATGCCCTTAAAAAACCTCAAGGGATGGAGGGGCCGGGTATGATGAAACGCATTGTCGGCCTTGAGAGTGAATACGGCCTGACATTTTCGCCGAATGGACGGGTCTACCTTCCCATTGAAAAAATCCTCGGGTACATTTTTGAAGGACTCATCCCCAATAGCTGGCCCTCCAATGCCTTCCTGACGAATGGGGCGCGGTTCTACCAGGACACAGGCTGCCATCCAGAATACTCCACCCCCGAATGCGACGACCTGCTTGATTTGATCATCCACGACAAAGCCGGTGAGCGGATCTTGGAAAGTTGTCTGCCCATTGCCGAAGAGCGCTTGCGCGAAGAAGGCCTGTCCGGCGAGATCTTCATTTTCAAGAACAACACGGATTCCCTCGGCAACACGTATGGCTGCCATGAAAATTTCCTCATGCGCCGGGATGTGGATTTCTGGAAAGTCAGCGAACAACTCATCCCCTTTTTCGTCACTCGTCAAATTTTTTCGGGAGCCGGGAAAATCCTCAAAGTATCAGGAAAGTCTCAATACTTTATCTCCCAACGAGCGCAACATATCCATGAAAAAACTTCTTCCTCTACGACATCGTCCCGAAGCATTATCAATACACGCGATGAACCCCATGCTGATGCCGAAAAATACCGTCGGCTTCATATCATTCTTGGCGATTCCAATATGTCGGAGTTTTCCACCTACTTAAAGGTGGGGACAGCCATGATTGTCCTCTCCATGATCGAGGACGGATTCACCATTCCTCATATTGAGCTGGAAGAACCAGTTAAAGCGATTCGAGACATCTCTCGGGATCCCACTCTAAAAAAAACCGTCAAGCTTGAAGATGGGAGCAACCTGACCGCATTGGAAATCCAACAGACCTTCTGGGAACGGGCGGGTGAATATTTGGCATTACAGCCTCCCAACAAAGTCATGGCAGAGGTGCATTATGAATGGGGTCGCGTGTTGAAGATGCTGAAGACCTCCCCCATGGCACTCGTCCGCGAAATCGACTGGATCACCAAGCAATGGCTTCTGGAAAATTACATGGACAAAAAGTCTTGTGGATGGGATGACCCCCGATTAGGCATGATGGATTTGCAATATCATGACATTAACCGACAACGTAGCCTGTTTCATCTCCTGGCAGAACGTAATCACATTCGAAAAATGATCGATGAGGACGCAATTGAACAGGCCAAAACGGTTCCTCCTCAAACCACACGAGCAAAAGTGCGAGGAGATTTCATCAGATTTGCCCGTGCAAAAAATCGGTCGTATACTGTGGATTGGACCTATCTCAAACTCAACGGGTACTGGGAAGAAACCATTTTGTGCATGGATCCCTTTTGTCCTTTTAATCGACGCGTAGAAGAATTGCTCAGCCAGGTGCCTCATAATCGGCTCTTCCCATGATGAGTTCATTGTCCCCACGCCATCCTTCAGCCTCATGGAAGATCTTGTTTGTCGTTTGCCTGCTGCTCGCCAGCATTTTCCCTATTCAGATCGTTCCGAGTGCGGAACGGAACCGACCGGGTGCCAATGGCCATCTCAGCGGAAAACAGGGCCAAGTCCTCTGGATTGACGTGCCGATATCTCAACCTACGGCCAAAGTGAGTGGCCTATTTCTCAAGCGAAAGATTCCCTTCTTCCCACACGGTGATACCCACTTTGCAGGCATGGTCGGAATCGATATGGAAGATCCACCGGGAATGCAGGAGTTGAGTATCACGGTCCATTCCGACTCCGGATCAGAACATCTCAGCTACTCCGTCCAAGTCATCAAAGAAGACTATACCGTCCAACACCTGACCCTGCCGAAGAATACCGTGGACCTTGACGCCAAAACTTTACAGCGCGTCCAAGAAGAAAAAAAAGAATTGACAGAGGCCTTTCACCATGTTGGCGCACGTCCTTTATGGGACGGTCCCTTTCTTGAGCCGGTGAATGGGAAAGTCACTGGAGTTTTTGGCAGTCGTCGAGTGATTAATGGTCAGAACCGAAAACCCCACTCAGGAGAAGATATCGCGGCGCCCAAAGGTACTCCGGTTCAAGCCATTAACAAGGGTATCGTCGTGAAAACAGTCGATCACTTCTTCTCCGGAAAGGGTGTGGTCCTGGATCATGGGGTAGGCTTATTTTCCATGTACTTTCACCTCTCAGAGATCGATGTCACTTCTGGCCAAACAATTCAGAAAGGAGAAGCGTTAGGCAAAGTCGGCGCCACAGGAAGAGCCACTGGTCCCGCATCTCCATTGGGGCGTACATTTAAATGGCTCCCGAATCAATCCATACGCATTGACCACTCTTCCCATATCAAATTAATTAAAGGACTCTGGCATTTTGGGTAGTCCTCCGCTTCCCCGGACTCAACGTGAACCATCACTTCTTCTTATAGACATCAGATACATTTCGATTACCGGAAAATAAATACCCCTTCCCATGCGATATATTTGTGTTTTCTGCGGCTCCAGTCTCGGGCACGACCCAGGATTTACCAACATGGCTCAGCGATTGGGTCATGCGCTTGTCCAACAGGGAATGGGCTTGGTCTATGGTGGGGGGAATATTGGACTGATGGGCGTACTGGCATCAACCGTACTGCAGGAAGGCGGGACCGTCATCGGAGTTATTCCCAAACATCTGGCAGAGAAAGAACTCCTACATCAGGAACTCACAGCTACGCATATTGTGAACACCATGCATGAACGAAAAACCCTCATGGCAGATCTGTCAGCCGGATTCATCACCTTACCCGGTGGATTTGGAACATTGGAAGAATGCTGCGAAATGGTAACATGGGCGCAGTTAAAACTTCACCACAAGCCCTGTGGCCTGCTGAATTGCTTTGGGTTTTTTGATGGTCTGTTAAAATTTTTCGACCATCAAGTCCATCAAGGGTTCCTCAACCGGACCAACCGGGCGTTACTCCTTGAAGCCACCACTCCTGAGGACCTGCTGCCCCTTATCCTAGACCGACTCGAGCCTGACGTTCGCTAACAGCATCCGGCTTAATAAGCCGAGGGCCTGGAAAGGGGACGATTGGTCATCAATTCCATCGCACGAAGATTATCAAACGAAAATCCGCCATCCCCCATTACAACCAATCCCAATTTGCCCTTTTTGAATGACTGATCGTAGACATCAAGGCTCAAGTGGTTATCAAAAGAGATTTCAGTAAATTCCTTACTGATAATGGTATTTCGTTGAATCCGGAGAGAATGCCACTCAGCAGATCGAAGGATCAGGGACTCCCTCCCTAATTCGGTTGGTTGCCCATCCTTGACGACATAAGCCACAACCTCGTTTGTTCTGGGTTCAACAACGGTGGCATAGAAATTTTTATCATCCTGGATGCCATATGCCAAGCCGGCTTTTCCGGTCGGTGTTCCCAGATTAAGCTTTAAGCGGACCGAAAGATCCACATATTCAACCACAACCCCTTCCGCAACGAGTAACTGATAACACCAACCTTCCCCGCATTGTAAGCGCTGCTCTACCAGGTTGGGACGACTGGGGGCAGTCTCATCGTCTTTGACTGACCATCCACCCTTTCCTGAAGATCCACCAACCGCTTGTGTAAAGCCATTTGGCAAATCGCCCGAAGGCAATTGATCAAAATTCCATTCCTGAAAAAGAGGGGGAGTTGTTTTATGAAACGGCTTAGGAAGCTCCTGAGGTTGCTCTTCCGAAAATCCTACGGAAGCCCCCATCAGAAGACAGCTCATGGCCATCCCCAAAACCAACCCTCCATAGCCAAATAAACTTTGTATGCCTCTAACCTTTTCCTCAGACAGTCGGCTGGACAGAACATGCTTTACAAACGAATTTAAATCCTCGTGTTTCATAACCATCCCTACCCCAAAAAGACATGAATATTAAGTAGACGGACACCCATAGCGCCTACGATGATACGCATTCTCACCGGAAGTCCACAACCCCTTTTTGGCAATCTAAACCCATCTTAATCCGGGCACCAAAATCCATCTTCTCATAACACCATTTGCTCAAGTCTTCTGAGGAAAATTCATCCATCCCACTGAATTCAGGCAACACCATAAAAAAGACTCATTCTCAATAGACCAGGTAGATAGGTCGTTCGCTGCCTAACTATTCACCTGAAAAAATTGCCGAAAATACGCATCTTTTATAGGTTCAGAATAAGGCAGATTGTGGGTCTATTAAATAGACATGCCCTGAATCATAACATTACAAGCCTTGTCCCGACTTTCTTTTCTCTGGCACTTCACCCTCACAGGACTGGCATGGCCTACGTCAGCGTGTAGTAGGTCCCCAAACCCAACACTCGAAGTCGCGTTTTACATCAACACCCTCGCGGAGGTCTTAAAGCCAATCCAATGTGAAATTTTCAATAGTGATCAAGGCCGTCAGATTACCATCGCAGGCTTCAGCAATTTGTTATCACCAAAAAAACACCCTAGTCAGCATGGATGGCTGCAGCCATATGTTCGATAACATCTTTGGCGACCACCTATGGCGGACGCGGAAATACGAAAAAATCCATTCGAGTAACCTTCGGAGAGTGCAGCCCATACTGGGTTCAAAGCCTATTTTGAATTTTATCATCACGATAGGGCAACAATACTAATTGGTAACTTTATTGAGCAATAACCGCTGATTTGCTCTTGACAACAGGAGTTCCATGGTTCAAAAACAAATAATGCAAAAATTGTTCGGAATTATTGTTTTGAGAGCGCGGCTATTGGAGCCAAGAACGAATCAACCCATAAGCAGAAATGGAGGACAAATCATGAACATGAGAGCCTTTTGGTTGGGACTCGTTGTTGGAACAGTCTCCACCTGCCTGCTCGGTCAGTGGGTGTTCTCCGCCGCGAGCAAGGAGAGAGATCCGCCCAAGGACATATCCCCGATAATCGCCGCCGATTATATACATAGTGTAATCCAGGCGGATCGAACGTTTTATACGAGAGAGATTGTGGAGCGGATGCAGGCGGGAGGCATTGTCTACGCTTCGGAACACTGGAAGGAGGACGGAGAACTTCCTTTACCGGCGCAATTTGTACTCGAAACGGGGCGTCTCGTGTCTAAACAACCAAATGGAATTCGATACCGGCTGATCAGCAGTTGGCCGATAAATAAAAAGAATACCCCAACGACAGAGTTCGAGCGGACCGCACTTGCGAAGATCCTCTTGAATACTGATCGTCCCTATACAGGTGTGACAACCGAGGGTAAGACTCGTGTCTTCCAAGCAGTTTACGCCGATAAAGCCCTGTCTCAAATGTGCGCCGATTGTCACAATGTGCACCCTAAAAGCCCAAAGAGGGATTTCAAGGCGGGAGACGTGATGGGTGGGATTCTTCTAACGATTCCACTCCCCCAATAGGGAAGGCCACCTGAAGATGGGTAACCTTCACCAACGCTGCGTGTGAGCTAACCTGACTGCTGTGGGCCTGAGTGAGTCTGAGTAGGCTGGAAGAGGTTCATGGAAACGGTTTCCTAATCACTTCTGGGGGATTGTAGAAGTGCTCGGTGTACCAAGCAATCCCTCTTCCCTGCATAAACACTACTGAATCTTTTCATCCCCTTTCACCATAATTTACCTCTCTTCACTCCAAATTGTCTCTTTTTCTAACACCTATTTGCCACTTGGCCTTGGTGTTAAGAGTCGTGAGGAGGGGTACCCCAGGAGTTTATGCGAAACAGATCTTAAAAACTCTCAACTAACCTGTCCACGAAACCGGGGGGGGGAGGGGGGAAAACCGTGATCCACTCTGCCGGGAGTTCATGCACCTACTCCAAACTGCGAAACAGATAGAGGTTGAGGACTTCATTCCGGTAGGTAGGATTGAACCGCTCGATCAAGGCATTCTGCGTTGGGCGGCCGGGTTGGATGTGATCAATCAACACCCGATTGGCCTTGCCCCAATTGTGAATCGGCTGCGAGGGAAACTCTGGCCCGTTGTCCACTTGGATCATATGCGGTAACTCCCGCTCCGCTTTCAGGCGGTCCAACATCCGAATCACTCGCTCAGCTCTCAGGAAAGTATCCCCTGCAATGGCTAAGACCTCTCGATTGAAATCGTCGATGATATTGAACGTGCGAAAACGAGTGCCGTGATACAACACACCACTCATAAAGCCGGCTGACCATATTTCGCTCGGGGCCTCCGGCACGAACACGGAGATCGAGGGTTGCGTGGGTAAGCGGCGTTTCTTGCGTCAGGGATGATTCAACCCCAATTGACGATAGACCCGGTAAATGCGTTTGTGATTCCACGACTGCCCTAAGGCCCGTAACCAGGCAATATATTTCCATACGCCCCAACGAGGATGGGCTACCACCAATGCGTTGAGGGTTTCTATGACTTTCCCATCCCGGACTTGCCAATCCACGGAGCCTTAATAATAGGCCGACCGAGCCAGCCTGACAGCCGTGTAAATCCGAACGACCGAGATCCCATGTACCTTCTGTATGGTCTTGACCGCCGCCCGTTTGTCAGACGGCGTTAGAGTTTTTTTTCGAGCAAATCCTTCAGGGCTCGATTCTCTAAGGCGAGATCGGCCCACATCCGTTTAAGCTTCGCGGGTTCGATCTCGGTTTCCTTGAGGCACTTGAGATCTGACGCTTCCAGCCCCCCGTACTTCGCTTTCCAGTTGTAAGAGGTGGCATCGCTCATCCCATGCCCTCGACACAAGTCTTTGACTTTGATGCCACTCTCCCCTTGTTTCAAGATCGCAATATTTTGTGTTTCGCGGAATCGAGCCGTTTTCATGAGAACCTCCTGGGTGAATGATGCCAGAAAGCTCTATTTTTGGTCTGTCCTCGATATGGGGAAGATTACACTGAAACTGGACGAATGGATTAGGCAGCAAACAATCATACCGATGCGCAAGAGGTAGTTAGGAAGACACGGAATTGGGAGTAGGATGGTGGCTGATCGCTTCAGGAATAGACGAATAGATTGAAATGAGTTCCGTCAAATGGAGAGATTCCATCGTATGGCGGACCATGGGGGACGGTGCCACGATACTGAGACGTACCTGATTGATATGCAACGCGTGGTACCACGTAAAAAGGTTGCCCACTCCGCCAAGGTCCATGGTGGCCACTTTGGAAAGATTGAGGATGACGTGGCGACAGGTTCCTTTCTGGGCCTCCTCAATAAATTCTTCAAGCCCCAGGGTTTGAAGGGCATCCAGATGTCCGGAAAGGGTCAATACTCTGGTGGTAGGATGATTGGAGCTGTCAAAGTCCTGCATAAGAGGTTTATCGGCAAGAAAGAGGAGAGAGTGAAGAGTCTTTTTGGGAAAAGACAATTCATGGATGGTAGAAGCGTGCATATTTGATCCCGCTAAACAGGATGATTGGATCAAACAGCAAACCGTGATGCCGCTACCTAGAAAACTCAGTCCGTCTTTATTAGATTATTCGCTAATACATGCTGAATCCTGAGATTCCATTCAAGCGAATACGTCAAGCCCGAGGGGTTTCAATTTCTGTATTAGCGGAACAGGCCGGAGTGCATTACGTCGCTCCGGCAGGGATTTTGGGGCGGAGATATATGAGCCTCGTCTCACCACGCTCCGAAAGTTGGCCCTAGCAATTAGGGGCCGGCATAAAAGCCTCAAAACTGGACCAGGCTGAAACCTTGCGCTATTAATAAAGAGTATCCAGGTCATTTGATTTCCACAGAATTTTATGAAGAAACGATTGATGCCTTCCATGACCATTGTACGCCTGTGATACCCCATAAAGAACGAGCCGCAGGATTAGCCTTCCTCCCGATCTTCACCACTATCGGGTTTTACCTCTTACCCGCAAACTGGCAACTCCACACTGCCGTCCAGTTTGTTCCACAACTGATGGCTTATGCCGCCTTAAGCGCCTGGGCATATAAAAATGGGGATCTACAGCACAAACTTGGGCTAGGATTCAACAACATACAGTCAGGGGTTACCCGAGGGACTGCGATTGGCCTCATGCTGGGCATACTGAATACCGGGATCATCTTGTACGTCATGCCTGCTTTGGGAGTGGACATCAATTTTCTCTCTCAGACCCCTCATGCCCAGATTCCGTTTTGGATCATGATGCCATGGTTCATCATCCTGATTGCTATGGGAGTGGAATTGAATTTCCGCGGATTTCTCCTGGGCCGATTACTGGTATGGTTTCAATATGTGCGCCAACCCGATCACCCCTCGACCACCAGGATCCGCCTACAGGCATTGCTCCCCTTATCTCTATCGGCTCTGACGTTTGCCTTTGATCCCTTTATGGTATCGACATTCCGTGATTTACATTGGATTGCCGTATGGGATGGCCTGGTGTGGGGATGGCTATGGATGCGAATGCACAATCTCTATACGGTCATAGCCGCTCATGCCGTGGAAGTGATTCTTCTCTATCTCATCATACGGGGAATATTGACATGACACCCTCGTTCTCCCCTCATCTGGTGAATCATCCCTTTGGAGACCCCGGCCTCTATGTCGATATACGGTGGAGCCGGCGTGCCCTGCTCTTTGATCTAGGGGATAATGTGTCCTTGAGCCCAACCCAGCTTTTACGGGCGCAGGATATTTTCATCTCTCATACGCATATGGATCACTTTATCGGGTTTGATCGGCTCATTCGTGTGGCCCTGGGTCGTGGCAAACATCTTCGATTGCATGGTCCACCGGGCCTTATTGAAAATGTTCAAGGCAAACTTCGTGGGTATACCTGGAATCTGGTTGATGGATATCCACTTACCATCGAAGCCAGAGAATATCACCCCACCCATATTCAACCCGCGCATTTTCATGCGAAGGACGCCTTCGCCTGTAAACGGGAAACCGTAATCCCAGGCGATCATTCCCAAATTTTTCCGGTTCTTCAAGAACCGGCTCTTCTCGTGAAAGCCGTCGCGCTCAACCATCGGATCCCTTCCCTGGCCTTTTCCCTGGAAGAACCGTTTCACATCAATATTAAGAAAGCCCGACTCCATGAGGCAGGCCTTCCGGTGGGCTCCTGGCTCAAGGAAGTCAAGCAATTAATCTTAGATGGCGCACCGGATTCACACACCTTTTCCGCCACATTATATGTTGAGCACCGGAAAGAAGAACGCGTATTTGATGTAGGCACAATGAAGCGAGAATTTACGACCATCACCAAGGGGCAAAAAATCGCTTATGTCGTTGATTGCCGATATGATACCGACAATGAGCAGCGGATCATTCAGCTATGCCAAGGGGCCACAACGCTATTTTGCGAGGCACCCTTTTTAGAAGCCGACCGGGACAAGGCTGCCAATCGCTACCACCTCACGGCCCGCCAGGCAGGAACCCTAGGACGAAAAGCCGGGGTGGACCAATTGGTCGTCTTTCATTTTTCTCCCAGGTATACCGGGCAGGGAGATAAACTTCACCAGGAGGCCATGGAAGCCTTTCATGAACAGTAATCACACATGACATGAGGAGGAACGATGCCGGAATGGGTTAGATATGGTTTATATTTTTTCCTTGGCGGAACATTAGTGAGTGTCTCCACGTATCTGGGAAGTCATGGAAGAGGGTTCCTGGCTGCCCTGGCCAGCACTCTTCCGATCATCAGTGGAGTGACCTTTATCCTCATCTTCGTCAATGCCGGATCGGCCCCCACCGTCTCGTTTGCCAAACACCTGATTTGGCTTTCTCCCCCATGGTTTGTTTATGTGGGAGCGATGATTGCATTTGTCCCCAAGGTAGGGTTTTGGCCGGCATATGGGTTGGCGATCGGGCTATACTTGGCCGGAGTGGGACTGACTCGACTGTTTGTTGACTAGTACAGAACAACGCAAGAATGACTCAATCACGATATAGAGGTTGTGAGAGAAGCATTTAATCAGGTATTGAGAACAAAGAATATGGCGGAATTCATTAAACCGATTATTCACGCATTTTTAGTGTGTGACACAATCATCATCGATAGCCTGACAGGGAAAAAGAGCATCATCGGGGCATTTACCCATCTCTGGGCCAAGACATTTCCCTGCCAGCACCCACAAGTCGGCGTCTATTTTTCGCTCACCGATGCGGAAGGCAGGTACGCATTCGAGATCCAACTCGTGTACCTTGATCAGGACCAGATTGTCGGCAAAGGTTCCCTCCCGCCAATAGACATTTCCAACCGGTTAACGACCCAGGACTTCGGCGTGAACATCCCGTATCTCATATTTCCAGGGCCGGGACGATATGAGTTTCGTCTGTATGCTGATGGTCATTTCATCACCCAAAAGGACTTCCAGGTTATCCAACAAGAATCTTCTCCCTCACCGCCGTCCTGAGTCCATATCAGGTTTCTCATCTAGCCAACACATCTATCGACCCTCCCTTCGCATGGAGCGGGGGACGGGAAAATCCGCTAGGGCTCATTCCACAATCCTGCCCAGTTAATCAATATCAGCAAATCGACTGGGCAGAAACATGCCCTTTCCGGCTGAATTGGACAAGAACCATCCACACCTTCCAGCAATCTCGACATCATACCTCAGTCTCTACATTTTACCTTTTCCATTTAGTCACCGATGAACTACCCGGTAAGAGACGACCAACGGCCCCAAGGACCCAACCAAGATGTCAGACAACAGGGGAAATTCTTTTCTCCCCATAAAAACCGGACAAACTTACAATTTCAGAGAGGGAGTTTTGCAATGGCTGCATCGCACCATCAACAGAGAAAACTACGCTTAGCCTGCCTGTTCATCCTGATCCTCTTTGTTTTGGGCACCGGTATAGTCAATGGTCAGGTCGTCGGGGATGGATACAACAACAGCCTGATTTATAAAATTCAATCTGATACGAATACCGTCTATATTTTGGGATCGATCCATGTGTTGGCCGAAGAATACTATCCTCTCACCAGATCCTTCTCCTATGCCTATTACAATTCACAAAAGGTCATCTTTGAAATTGATCCGGAAATATTATTTTCTCCCAACTCATTTTCTCAACACGAAAAACAGTACACACTCCCAAAGGGAAAAACACTGGAAACGGTGCTCTCCCCAAAAACGTATAAGCTGGTCAAACAGAAGATTCAATCCTTGGGAGGGAACATTCAAGATTTCCAACCATACAAACCCTGGGTGCTGTATCTCACGTTAAGCGGACGATTGGATTCGTCCATAGATTTTCGGCCTGAATTAGGAATTGAAAATCATTTCTATCGCATGGCCAAGGATGCCGGAAAACCGACGGGCGGGCTGGAAACCATTCAAGACCAATTGAATGTGTTCGACACACTTCCAATCAACATCCAAGATGCTCTTCTTCAGGAATCACTCGCCGCCACCGGTTCAAAGGAACGAGAACAAGCTTTTTTACATATGGTGAAAGACTGGCATCAGGGAAATCTCGACGGGTTGGAACAATTGGTGGAGTCATTCAAAACCTACCCGCTGTTCTACAAAAAACTGCTCGTCCAACGAAACCTGAACTGGATTCCCCAAATCGAATCGTTCTTACAAGAGAAGAAAAACGTCTTGATCATTGTGGGTGCGGCTCACCTCGCGGGGAAAGACGGATTACTCGCGCTGCTGAGAGAAAAAGGCCACCACCTTGAACGAGTGTCTTATGCCATGCCTTAGAACGGCAAAGGAGGGTCCCGTTACGGCCGATCAGCATCGGCCATCCCCTTTCGGGCCATCCAATCAATCATCTGCGGGCTCATCAATTTCATCCACCGGCCCCACTGGCCTCTCCAGGACGTAAACACGAGTCGTTCCCGTCGGGTCATCCCCTTTATAATCATGTCCGCACATTTCCTCGCGGTTAAGAATCTGGCATGTCCTTCAAGAACTCGCCCGAAAGGTTGACCATGAGGCCCGAGACTTCGTTCATGAATTTCGGATTGCACAAAATCGGGGGCCACAATGGTTACGGTAACTCCCGTCCCCGTCAATTCAATACGAAGCGACTCAAAAAATCCGTTCATCGCATGCTTACTGGCACAATAGGCTGAATGGGCAGGCACTCCCGTCAAACTTGCAACGCTGGAAATCGCAACAATCCGGCCTTGCGTGGCCTTTAAGAACGGCAACGCCAATTTGGTACAGTAGACGCTGCCGAAAAAATTCACCGCCATCACGCGTTGATACAGTTCCACATCGTGAGCATCCTCCACCGTCGACCACATGGATATCCCGGCATTATTCACCAACACATCAATCCGGGAATACACAGAAACCACCTGTTGGATCATCATGGAACAGGCATGGGGATCCGTCACGTCCGTCGGAATGATCAGGGCAGACCCTCCCAGGCGTTCACAGGCGAGCGCTACCTCCTGCAACCGTGACTGATCTCTCGCGACAAGCACCAGCTGGGGAGCCTGTGGCGCCAGCGAACAGGCGAGCGCTTTTCCAATACCTGACGACGCCCCGGTAATGAGAATCACCTGGTTTGTAAATTCACTCATCGTCCCTTCCTCAGGAATTGAAATGGAATGGACCCTATTGACAGATTTTTTTAACGAGCGTAGCATTACATCTGCGCTCATGAAAAACGATTATGAAAGGAAGGAGAGAATGAGCGTACGTCTCCTTTCAAACCGTAAAGAGGAAAGGGGGTCTCAAATGGACGACCTTACTCCACCGGATCATGTAGGCCCATCGGCGGCGAAACCCGCCTCAGTCTCCTGACGGGCCTTCTCGTTTTCGCCGAATCATATCCCTACTCAGACACAAGCATGCCTAAGGGCATCTGCCATCGGGCACGGTAATGAGCTTGATGATAATGAGTCACAAGAGGGATCTTCAACCATCACATCTGGAAGATTCGGCCAAACCCTTAACGAGAAACGCGTCATTAGCCTACTGATGGGCCACGTTAAACATGAGGTTCACATTTTGTGGTGTATGCCACATAATCCGAGGGGCTCCCTTTCAGGGGACAAGCCCCTCGGATTGTTTTTGATGCCGGCACCACAATCAGATAAGCGTTCTTCACACCTTCTGCCACTCAATCCCCTGACTCCCTGATATGAGCATCCCTTCTACCCGGTTTCAACCGTATTGTCTTGAGTTACCAGCCTGGGTCGCCGAGTATCTTGTCCAACAACCGGAGACCTACCCGACTCAGGATTCCCGTATGGACCTGGTCATTACGCTGGCGCAACTCAACATTCAATATGGAACCGGGGGACCATTTGGAGCCGGGGTTTTCCGCTTGGACACTTACGAACTGGTCGCGCCAGGGGTGAATCTCGTCCTTTCGTCGAAAAGTTCAATTGCCCATGCTGAAGTCGTCGCGATGCTGATGGCACAGCTAATCGTGGGCTCCCATAATTTAGGAGCAATCGGGTTTCCCACCCACGAGCTGGTAACCAGTTGCGAGCCGTGCAGTATGTGCCTGGGAGCGATTTCCTGGTCCGGCATTCGGCAAATCGTCTGTGGCGCCAGAGGAAGCGACGCCGAAGCGGTTGGTTTTGACGAAGGCCCAAAACCTGCAAATTGGATTTTGGAACTTGAGCAGAGAGGGATTGCCGTGACCATGGATATTGCGCGAGCCAAGGCCGCTTCCGTCCTCCAGCAATATGTCCAAAAGGGCGGAGAGGTCTATAACGGACGAAAAGGGTAGATGAGGGCCCTATTTCACTTTCCCAATTCAAGGAGAAACATTGATGACTCCGACAAAGAACACATCACATGCTTCACACGCATCAACCATTACCCTCGCCATTGATATTGGCGGATCCGGAATCAAAGGCCTCCTGCTCAATCAATCCGGCCAACCTCTGTCTGAACGGGTACGAATGGCCACGCCAAAACCCGCTACGCCAAAGGCCATCATCCCGCTTATTTCAGATATTGCCAACACTCTTGGGCGGTTTGATCGGGTATCAGTGGGCTTTCCTGGCGTCATTCATCAGGGGCGGGTGAAAACAGCTCCCAACCTGGACGCATCCTGGCCTGGAACCGATCTCGCTGGAGAACTGGAACAACATCTCCATAAACCGGTTCGGGCGGCGAATGATGCCGATGTGCAGGGCTATGGAGCGATCAAAGGCCAAGGGGTCGAAATGGTCATTACTCTGGGAACCGGATTTGGAACCGCGTTATTTATTAATGGGCACCTCGTGCCAAATTTGGAAATTGCTCACCACCCCTTTCGGAAACAACAAACATACGAGGTACAATTGGGCGCCAGCGCACTGAAAAATGTGGGGAAAAAGAGATGGAATCTCCGTCTGGCCAAAGCGATTGACATATTAGATCGAGTAATTAATTTCGACCATCTCTACATAGGCGGGGGCAACGGCAAAAAGGTCACCATTCAATTGCCGCCTCATGCCACAATCGTCTCAAATACAGCAGGGCTCCTTGGAGGAATCGCGCTCTGGGCCGATCCCAATGTGGTCATTCCATCTAAGCCCAAGGTCCCTGGTGAAGGAACCGCACGAAAACAGACACCTCGAAAAAAGTCATCAAAAACTCTCAAAAAGAAAAGGAATTGACTCCCATAAACCCTTCCCCACCACTTAGCTCGTTCCACGCCAGGTTGCGCCTTACCTTTATCCTGAGGGAAATCGCCTAACCGGCACACGCCACCATGATTCCTTACGGATTACCTCAACTTCTCTGGGTTGGTCTGGGTGGGTTTTTAGGGTCGGTAGGCCGATTTGTGATCTCCGGCTTCTTTAACCGCCTGAGTCCGGCTCTGGCCTTCCCGATTGGCACGTTGGCCGTGAATATACTCGGCTGTTTCCTGATCGGATTGCTCCATGGGTTGGCCGAGTCCAGGAGCATGCTAGGAACGGACACTAGAATCTTTCTGTTTATCGGCGTTCTGGGTGGATTCACCACCTACTCCACATTCGGATTTGAATCCCTGGCACTCCTGAAAGACGGGGCCATGCTCAAAGCCTCCGCCAATATCATTCTCCATGTCTTCGTGGGTCTAGCCGCTGTCTGGCTGGGCGATACATTAGGACGGCTTTAAGCTCAGGTTCCTTCTGCCTCCTTATCAATTCACAAAATAGATTTTGGGAGTGGATTCCTTCTCTTGAAACCACTTGGCGAGAAGGGGGTGAACACGGTACAACCATTATTCGTCGTGTTCACACTCCGAATGGTCGGCATTCCTGAATATGTCTTCAAAGAAACGGGTTTCACCTTCCAGTTCCCCCCATGCCGATCTGATCATTGAAGGCGCGCGGCAAAATAACCTTAAAAACATTTCTCTCCGTATCCCACACAACGCCGTCACCGTCATCACCGGTGTGTCAGGATCCGGGAAATCCTCTTTGGCCTTCGACACCCTGTTTGCGGAAGGCCAATGGCGTTACGTGGAATCGCTCTCCTCCTATACGCGCATGTTCCTGGACCGCGTAAAACGCCCTGATGTGGACCGACTCACCAATATCCGCCCCTCCATAGCCCTGGAACAAAAAAATCCGATTCGGACCTCTCGCTCCACCGTCGGCACCACCAGTGAAATTTCGGATTATCTCCGGTTGCTATTCTCCAAAATCGGACGTTTGACCTGTCCCGACTGCAAGGTGGAAGCCATCGCCCACCACCCCACCACGATCACGCAAGATTTACTGAATCGTTTCCCCAATCAACGCGCACTCGTCTGTTTTCCAAAATCCGCCCCCCATCCTGACGCACTTGAGTTCATGAACATGTCACTCTTAAAGCAAGGTTTCATTCGTATCGTCATCAACCACCAACTGATCAACCTCAACACCGACCCCCTCCCCTCACCGCTGCCCTTGGAATTGTTGGTCGTCGTTGATCGCCTGACTCTGGATACGGAATCGCGCAGCCGATTGGTCGAAGCCTTGGAATCCGCGTTTCGCGAAAGTGAAGGCCGCGCGAGCGTCATCATCGGGGATAACCAACCCTTGGTGTTTAGCGCCCATTTGTCATGCCCGGGATGCGACAGGACGTTCCCCACGCCACGACCCGTGTCCTTTTCGTTCAATCATCCACTTGGGGCCTGTCCCGAATGCAAAGGGTTCGGCAATATCTTGCGCTACGACGAACGGTTACTGATTCCCGACCCCGAAAAATCCTTACAGGACGGGGCGATCGAACCATGGACAAAACCGTCCAATGTGTGGTGGCAAAAAGAAATGCTCAAAGCCTTCAAGAAGAAAAACCTCGACCCGACCACACCCTACAACCAACTCACCCAGGCAGAACAGGACCTGATTTGGAAAGGAGAAGGAAAGCTCGAGGGCATTGATGATTTTTTTACCTATCTAGAAGGCAAACGCTACAAGATGCATGTCCGGGTCTTCTTGAGCCGGTATCGCAGTCCCTCCCCTTGCACAACCTGCCAGGGAACCCGCTTACGGCCGGAATCTCTCATGGTCAAGATCTATGAATGCCACATTCACGAAGTCTGCGGATGGCCCCTCTCGGATCTTCAACGATGGCTTCAGACCCTGCCGCTGAGAACATTTGAGGAGGCAATCGCCAAGGATCTATTGAATGCGTTGCAGTCAAAACTATCATTTCTCCTGCGGGTGGGCTTGGACTATCTCACACTCAACCGGGAAATGCGGACGCTATCCGGAGGCGAAGCTCAGCGTATTCATCTGGCGACACAACTGGGCAGTCAGCTCATGGGCACACAGTATGTCCTGGATGAACCGACGATCGGCCTCCATGCACGCGATACCGAGGCCATGGGCATGATTTTGCGGGAGTTGGCGGAACGGGGCAACACCGTCATTGTGGTTGAACATGATCCGCAGATCATTCAACAGGCCGATTACATCGTCGAACTGGGACCACAATCAGGCGATCAAGGCGGAGCGGTCATCTGCGCGGCCCCCTATCACACCTTTCTCAAGCATCCCCAATCGCTCACCGCGAAATATTTGCGTGGGGAACGAACCATTCCCTTACCTTCCAAACGTCGATCGGGAAACGGAAAGACCCTGCAGTTCACTGAAGTACGCGAACAGAATCTCAAAAATCTCACCGTGAATATTCCCCTCGGCACGCTGGTCTGTGTCACGGGTCCTTCCGGATCGGGGAAAAGCACGTTAGTCGAAGCCACCATCTATGCAGCTCTAGCGCGCTTTTTTAAGGTGGACACTCTTCCTCAACCTGGGCTGGCAAACATGACGGGGCCGGAACATCTCCGAACCGTCTGCCTTATTGACCAGGAACCCATCGGCAAAACCCCGCGCTCGAATCCCATCACCTACATTAAAGCCTATGATGAAATCCGGGCCTTATTCGCGCAGTCCGCTGAGGCGCGAGCGCACCGGCTCACGCCCGCGCATTTTTCGTTTAACACCGGGAAAGGCCGATGCGCTCGTTGCCAGGGGAACGGGTATGAAAAACTGGAAATGTATTTTTTGGCGGATCTCTATGTGCCCTGCGCGGACTGTGAGGGCAAACGGTTCAAAGATAAGATTCTACAAGTCCAAGTCAAAGGGCATTCCATTCATGATGTGTTGAACCTCACCGTCGATCAAGCGGTAGCCTTCTTCGTTACTTCCTGTCCCAAGGTCCTCAAAGGATTGCGCGTGCTTCAACAGCTTGGACTTGGCTATCTCACGCTTGGCCAGCCGGCCACAACGCTATCCGGAGGCGAAACCCAACGGCTTAAAATCGCCCGGGAATTGACCAACACCCCAAAACGATCAACCGCCAACCCAGACCACAACGGTGCCCTCTACATCCTGGACGAACCCACCAGGGGTCTGCACCTTGAAGATATCACGCGTCTGTTAACCGTATTGAATCAACTGGTTGAGGAAGGGAATACGGTCCTGGTAGTCGAGCATCACCTGGACGTCATCAAATGCGCGGATTGGGTTATTGATTTAGGCCCCGGCGGTGGCGAATCCGGCGGCCACATCGTCGCCCAGGGAAACCCGGAAGCAATCGCCAACACCCCTCAGTCACTCACCGGACATTATCTGAAACCACTTCTCGGTCCTATAGTCCAACCACCCAAATAGTTCCAACTCAAGATTTGCTGCCTTAATTTTTGGGGGCCGTCTTCTAGGCACGAATGAGCCCGGTAAGTTTATTGACTAGGAAGTTTTCTCATGCGATGGCCGTCCGCCCCAATAACCACAAACGATTTCAGTAACTCCTTTTCAGAGTACGTGCTCAACACTCGTTCCAGTTCATCGAGAACTTTGCTTTGGGTTGCAGGGGTCATTCGGAGATACAACACACCCGTTTCGATGGCTTTCACAAAGACGAGATTGCCAAAATCTCTGTCCCGAGTAACGAATATTCGCCCTTGCTCTTGAGCAAGTCGCAGCAAGGTTTCGTCCTCAGCCTGCGAAAGTCCTAGTTGAGACACTGGCACCACATCATGGCCCAAAGCCTCAACGAAGCGCAGAGTGCCTGCGTAAATGTCCTGATCCAGAAGAAATTTCAAGCAGAGGAGGGGGTGAGGTGGATATCTTCAGCCGCCACAAGTGCGATGGCATACCGGACACAGGCGCGAATATCTTCAACCGTCAGATCGGGATAATAGTCTCGGATGATCCCGTCAAATGTTATTCCTTCATTGATGAGCTCAAGAACGCTCTGAACGGTAATTCGCGTCCCCGCAATGCACGGCTTGCCAAAATGTATGTTGGGATTCACCACAATTTTGTCGATCATGCCTTTACCTTCTGGAAACATTCAGAATTAGCCCTAATCATAGCACAGATATGAGGAAATCGCATGATTGGATAGAAAAGCCATAGACTCGCATGCATCAACTGATCGAGGAAGAGAATACGGTCCTCGTGGTCGAACATCACCTGGACGTCATCAAATGCGCAGATTGGGTCATCGATCTCGGCCCCGGCGGAGGCGATTCCGGCGGCCACATTGTCGCCCAATATTCCCCGGAAGACATCGCCAATAACCCAATTTCCATCACGGGAAAATATCTAAAAACTCTACTCGTCCCAAATTAACGGCGCAAACAATCTGTAATTTTTGCATTGAGCAGCGAACGAGAAATGTGTCAAGTTAATTTGTTTTGTTAGGCCATTTTTGCATAGCACTTGGCTTGAAGGTGTTAAAAAAATAAACCTATATCGCACTATTCACTTCATCAATTGTAATAATTCTGAACTTGTTCTCTATGGGGTTTTTCTTCATTTCAGAATCAACAACCTCTTTATCTTGGAGGCTAGTTACAATTAGTAACATTTCTAGGTTTTCGTAAAGTTCCTTTGCTGGCTCTATTTGGTCAGGTGCCACCATTCCTATACTTACCCTATAATCCAATGTAGATAACCGCCCAGTAATTATTTCATTTAATTTCTTCATGCGCCATATAACTGCCTCTGCTCTGAGAGCAGAATATTGCCCGAGAAACGTATATTTAAAACCTGTGAAATCAACTAATAGAGCAAAACCAAGTGGCGCACCTAATTGGTATAGTGATCTCTCCCCTTCGTTATCTATCGGACTAATTAGCATGTTGTTAGATAACAAATACATTTGCAGTATTTGATTAGATATTTCAGATTCTACTTTATTTTGTGTGGTTTCATAAATGGCTTGATCAACAGCCTGGATGGCTTTTTGCTCAAAATTCTTATGATCGTATTTAATAGTATCCAGCCCAGCAATATTAAAAGGTAATCTTTGAGACTCTCGTTGAAATGGAATTACATATTTATTAAATCCAAGCATCAACCCATACTCCATATTAACGTTAGCACTTGGAATCTCTACATCATTTTTTTCACTATTATTGACTAATGCTATACAAAACTGCGCGGTTATAATCTTTGAACATATTTTTGCGCAGAAAGCATTTTGTCCGGGTGCGGATGATCCTCCAGCTTCTATGGATTGAATGCTGCGTTTCTCCAAAATATGTCTTAGTATTGTCATTTCAAGTGTACTCTCATCAAATCCATAGGCAATAAAGCAGCTTCTTGTAGAAGAAAACACAAAATCACACCGGGGAAGACCAATTATACATATTTCGTTTTTGCGGATTGTTTTATCCATTTCGAGATCCTTTTTTGTGCCTAACAACAATTGGACAGACGGCATAAAACGGTAGAGGTAGGCTGCCCATTTCTGCCTACACCGGCACACAGAAACTGCGTACCTGCCGTAATCATTTGATTTGAAGTACGTTGCGATCCACCGCCATTTCTGGGCTGACGGCTTTACAGACTGCATAACACGAATCACTGCCCACCCATCGGACTCCTTACTCCGTAACCTCCCTTGCTCAGAACAAGGGTAATTTTCGTTTTGACATCGCGATTGCCCAAAAATTCCTGAATATTTCGACTGTCATACCTCCCATCGAGCAAGTAGATGGCGAAGGAATTGGGAAGACCAGGGATTTTTGAATAAAGGCTTAGATAAGTCAACAATGCATAGGGTATTCTTTGAGGGAATATTTTGGAATGAAGGTGGATGCAGGATCAACTGCGACTATCGTTAAACAAACCATATCCGTGTGCGCCAGAAACCTCCGGGCATATGGCCCATTACCGGCCCTCGGGAGCAGGTTTAATAATCGCTGTCAATTCACATTTCATAGATTCTCTTTTTTTAACCGACCAGTTTGCGATGAACTGTTAGATCGCCCGTCTGTTATCTAAACATCCGCCATTGGCTCGAATGTGATCTCCAACCGAATAGTATTGCAAAAGACAGCTTCACGTCGTTTCAATCATCCCGGGTTTTCTTGGATAAGATAGGCCAGGGTTTTTACCAGCTTTCTCAAAGCCAGTATTTCCTTTATAGTAGTGGGATAGATCGTTTTTTGATTCAGAGTGGGCTTATTCTTATGCTCTTTCCTTCTTTTCAAAAACCATCCTTAGTGAGACAGGAAGTCCTCACTCTCTGCTTCTTTGTTATCTTGGCCGTCGGCATCCAAGGATGTTCTGATTCCGAAGATAAAGCCTCACCGACTACCCAGGCAAAGCCGGCGCCTGCGACATCAGCAATTGTGCCAAAAGATGCACAGGCCCCACCATCAAGCACTGGTGAGCAAGGAAATGGTTCTTTGCCGATCACAACACCGGAACCCTCCCGCCAACCAGCCCAGGAAGAATTGGATCACGCGAACTTTGCCATAGGAAAAGCTGAACAACTCCTTCGTCGAGCTCCCATGGGCAAGGAATCGGACCTGGCATTATCCGCTTTGGAGCGGGACCTGGATTCAGCTCGAACCCTTCTTCGAACCGGTCAAACTCATTTTGATGAACAGAAATTCGAAATGGCCCAAACTCAGGCCAAACAAGCCACGGAAAAAGCTTCGGCCGTGTATGAGCACATTGAGCAGGCCATCAGTACGGTTAACGAAAATTCACGATAGCTTGACGGCTTTTATGGTTAATTTGGTCTCTGGTGGTGATGTTCCATCATGGCTCCCGACAACCGAGATCTTCAGTTTCCCCGGAAGACTTTTGAAACTATCAGAACCACCGGTTCCATAGTTTTCTGGGCGGCGGTAGCTTGGGGAGTCTTGATGCTTCCCTTGCTCGTTGTCCTCGCTTCACCTTTCCTGAATTCTGCCCAATCCATCCCGTTATCCATACCCTTCCTCCAGGTTTCTAACAGTCTTTCTCCAGATGAGACTCTGGACCATACGTCGGCACACATGCGCCCGACCCGTGATAAAGAAATTGAATTCTCGCCATCCCAACCACTCCAAGCCGCCTCCGGGCACTTACCAAATCCCATTGCCCTCACACCGCAGGCCACAATCTATCTTCTTGTGGATACATCCCGGCATCGGCTTTTCGTGAAAGAAGGTGATCGGATTCTGCATGAAGCCCTTGCCTCAACCGGCAGCGGGAACACCCTAAAAGATCCCAGGAATCCGGAAAGAACGTGGACGTTCGAAACTCCCAAGGGAACGTTCAGCATTCAGAGCAAGGTAGAAAAACCGGTGTGGATTCGTCCCGATTGGGCCTTTATCGAACAAGGCGATCCCGTCCCTGGAAAGATGGCTGATCGATTACAGCCGGGAGTGCTCGGAAAATACGCGTTGGGTTTTGGCAATGGATATTTCATTCATGGAGCCTTGTACGCAAACTTATTAGGCCAGGATGTCACCCACGGATGCATTCAACTGCATGCTGACGATCTTCAATTTGTGTTTAAAACAGTCCAATTGGGCACCCCGATCATCATTATTTAAATAATTCCAGGGGCTCATGTGCTACCTCGTGATGTTAATTCGTGGTGAATGGACCTTTACCCTCTCATTTTATTGTAGTGTGCAGACTTTCTTTCGATGAAACTATCAGTAATAGGGATATGCGATCGGACGATATCCGGTATAATAACCCGCTGGATAGCCTCGCCCCCAACCAAATCCGGAATATCCGCGGCCCCAATACAGTGCCTCGTCCCATATGGTCAAATCTTTGATGCCAAAAATGGGAACCTCTTTTGTATCTTCACCCACTTGGATGGTTTCACGCCCTATAATCTCACCGACAATGGATATGGCTCTGCCTTTTTCAAGCACCGCTGGATCCAATGGATCCTTCCCCTTCCGCAATGAATCGTCCTTGAGTTTTTGTGCGCTGATTCGCGGGAGTATAATCATCGTTCAGTGGGAGTTGGAGCACTTCGATTCTGGTCGCATCCTGCTTCCGATTGACCGAAAGCACTTCTCCTCCGACGACCATGAACTCTCCTTGATAATTATCAGGGTTCTCTCGAATCTGCTTAAAGTCCAGAGTGTGGTTGACTTGATTTTCCAAGCTCTGGGTGATCACCTGGTATTGAGAATATCCAGCAAACACAAGCGAAAGAAACAGTATGGATGAGATGGTTGCATTGTTCATGGCAGCGGGTTCTCCTGAGAGAATTTAATAAGAGAAACAGGTCGACAAAAATGAGGGCCAAATTTTCGTATGATTATCAATACCATCTGTATAAGTCTAAACATTAACTTATTCGCCCAGTTTTGAATTCTGCCAAAAACCCTTGGGGAAAGTGGTTAATTACGAACCGGAAAGTTTTGGGAAATTAGTCATGAGTTTCCACAATGTTAGGCATTCTCCAAAAATTTATGGTGCATCAGTGGATTGGATGGTCGCCGAATAATCTGTCCGATGAAGAAATCGAACAAAGGCATAACGAAAGTGAACTCCCGCCCATGACCCCTTTTTAAACGATCCCCCCATCCCAAGCTAAATTCCTATCGTCAATGGAACTCTTAACAGTCTTCCACGCCTGAGCATTCCCCAGGGTTTTCTCCAGTTTGTTACTCATGACCCATGGGATACAGTAAAGATCTAAATCGTATACAAAGCTCATATACATTCACTGCTTATCCAAGACGAGGAGGATCCATGGCCAGAAAGAAAAAAACGAATTCATCACGGGATGCCGATACGATGATACGTCGATATGTTGAAGATCAAGACCCTGCTGAAAAGGACATCCAAGAGGAATTTGCCGAGACAGGGTCTCACCATGAATCGGAAGTAGTCCTTACTCGCGGAGACAGCCGACAAACACAGCCCGGACTTTCCGGTGGAGATCTTGACGCAACCATGGACGCGGGGAGTTCCGGCGATGAAACCGTAGGGGGTTCCAATCCTACTCCGGATCAAGATACCGTGGATGAGTTGGGCGAAGCGGTGGGTCTTACCTTTGAAAATTCTGAAGAACTTGAAGGAGAAAAAGTATATGACCGGGATACCCACCGATGGGAACTCGATCCTGCATCCTCTGAAGATTATGCGGAACGCATCAAAAGATATCGATAGGCTTCTTCAACACAGCCAGTAGAAAGTTTCAATGAAAAAGAACTTTCCACAACCGTAATACAACCGGGTTCGTATGAATGGGTGAGATTGATCATCCTCACCCATCCATATCAAAGCCATAGGAAAAAATTTTACCTGTAAAAACATTCAAGGCGATTCGGATGTTCAACCAATTTCCCACCCTTCCAACACCCTTTAGCTCCTATTGTGTGCACACTACATACCACCATGGGGGGAATGTCCCTCTACCTGATTCATGCGTTGATGCAAGATCTCTCTAAATTTTCCGTATTGATCCTTAGATAACACACCCCTCAACTTCAGCAGGGAATCAATGCGCGCCATCATCATATCTTCTTTGATGGCTCCAATGGCTTTGACCTGCTCTTCAATCGCCTGACGATCCGGCTGATCCTTTCCGAGCAGGCTCGCAAGATCGACTTCCGCCGTTCGAACATCAGCGGTTTTTTTGACGACCATTTTATCGTAATCAAGTCGAAGCCGGTGAAAGGCCTCCTTTTGTTCATCGGTCAGCTTTAATTCTTCTTCCATTGTGCTGGAAAAATGATGGTGATCCACATAATTTTGAGATGCATGTTGAGATTCGGATTGGTGCGTGTAGGCTTCATGGGGACGTTTTTCATCGGTAGAACCTTTTCCAGCATGCGCAAAGGCACTTAATGCAAAAACCATAGTGAGGAGGATGAGGCCACCTTTTCTTCCAGGCTCATGCCGAAATGGGTTTTTTACTGTAGGAATGAGCGCCATAGTCGTCTCCTTTGGTTAAAACGGTTGGCATTTCTTTTCCCATTGTTGTTTGTGTCCATTATCAAAGAGCAGTAAACCTCTCACACCTGGCAAGAACCCTGGTGTCTTGGTCAATAATCTAAAATGAGACAGGCCGGGCCGTTGTATCCAACATACTGAAAAGTCCGCTGTCAGCCTATACTTCATCATCTCCAGCCATCTTCCCACCCATCCCACAGAGTTCTCACGCGAGGCAAATTTTCCGAAGTAAGTGGAACTGTTGTACAAAGAGTTGCTGTAAGGCATGGCTCTATCGGGAGCGACCTCGAGCAACAATGAAACTATAACAACTTTGTGCCTAGAGGAACAGGCTTGTCCGGGACACATAACGCCACCTCCCCCTTTTCAGTATGAAATCCCGTGACCAGGCATTCGGACATGAACGGACCGATTTGTTTGGTTGGAAAATTCACCACGGCGACAACCAGCTTTCCCACTAACTCTTCCGGTTTGTAAAGATCCGTGATCTGAGCGCTCGACTTCTTCATGCCGATGTCCCTCCCGAAATCAACGTGCAAAATGTAAGCAGGCTTTTTGGCTTCCGGGAACACCGCCGCACTTTCAATGCGCCCGACGCGAAGCTCGACTTTTCTGAAATCATCCCATGAAATGGTCTGCACTTCAGCCTCCTTAATTAACTCATAACAGTTTTTCATATAAGAGTAGCACCCTTCTTCCGAAGCCTGTTCGCACTTGTTCTCTACCTTTGCCTTACCTCCTGGAGTTCCAATAAGATAATTATTAACCTATTCCTCTCACCCTGGATGATCCCTACCTATGATGTCCAAGCTAGAGGCGAGACCATCTCCTCAAAAACATCGATTTCCACGACCGGTTCATTTCCCCAAAGAAAGTCAAAATGTTTTGCTTAAGATTGCAAGAGGTTACTCCGACTCACAGCAATGTGATTTAACCGTATCTTAAGGAGAATAACATGTCCAAAATCTGGCGGTTGGTTCTGTTACTAACATGTATGTTGGTGGGATGCAGTACCACTGGGAATTTGGGAATTGTGGCCAAAAGCTCAGCCGACCCAGCGTCGCTTTTGAAAAACAGCCAAGGCTATGAGGATTTAGGACCAGCTGAGGGGCAAGCTTGCCGTCATTTCATTTTGGCCCTTATCCCATTTGGCCAATCGGACATGACTAAAGCGGTGGATAAGGCCTTAGCAGCCACGGGGGGAGATGCCCTACTCAATGTCTCAGCAGAAAGCAGCCTGTACGGTTTCATTCCCATTTACAACGTCTATACGTTTACCTGTACCACGGTCAAAGGAACCGCCATCAAATTTAAATAGAGTACTGTCTTGACCTTGGTTCTTAGATAAACAGAAACCGGACGGCTTCATTTTCGGATTGGCGTTTGCTATTCCCTTAATCCCATTCGATTGTCATACTGTTGAAGGTTTGCTGAATCATGAGTACAAATACCTTGGCTTTGGCCGGCTCTGCCGCTTCGGCAGCCCTGCTTCCCGCCGCTTAACGATAAGATAAAATCCACAACGTTTTGCCCTGGAGCAGGGCAGAGGAGGGCAAACCGCATGCTTCGTAAGAATTGCTGATTATATTCATTGAATGTTCGCATTCTTCTCAAGATTGTGGCGTGCACATAAAAGTTGGATATTCTCGACTTTCAGGGAAGTCCCGCCCTTTGAATACGGAACAATATGATCGAAATGAAGCTCATCAGTCGCTCCGCAGGATACGCAACGGCCGCTATCCCGTGCCCATACCTCCAACTTCACGCTTGTTGGAATAATACGACTACGCTCTACAAGTCTAGTGGGCGGATCTTCGGCTAATGATTCATCTTCGATGCCTTCAATCGCGACTAACTTGAACTTAAACACATTTCTTTTTCCATCGTGCTCGATCCACGAATCCACAAGGTGGAAGTAGCCGTTATCTGACCAAATTCCCGCCTTAATTTTTTTCGTATACGCGAACAATGTCAGGACCTTTCTCCCCCAACTTATAAGCTTGCGCAGCTTTGTGAAATTTCCCATTTTCCGTCAGAGAGTTATTTTGCCTATGCTCTGGTTGGTCCAGGATTTTTGGGTCGACACCGCGGTTTTTCTTTGGTTCATCATGCCCTTCATAGACCAGTACAACGCCATCCTCCAACACTACATCCCTATACGGAGCATTGGGGCGAACCGACATGAGAATTACTGAGTGCCTTCCCTTTAATCGGAAATTCATCCCTTTTTGTAGACTCGTACCTTCCTTATGGCACATCTCGATATAAGAGATGATTTTTCCCCTCATACTTTTTCCATCTTACCCATAACTGAGTCCACACCTGAGAAATCGGTCGAAAGCCGACCGATTCCCGGTCGGCATTCGGCCACCGCGGACACTAACATTTGTTCCTTAAACAGCGAAGTGAGCGCTGGCTTCTTGCATCTGACACCTGGCTTTCTCACCACCTTCGGATGTGATGGGGCAGGTGCCGTTTTGGATAAGCACAACTTCAAAACCTTCCCGGCGTGCGTCCAGCACGGTCGCCAGGACGCATACGTCCTCAGCAAGCCCGGCGACCCACAATCGACGGATACCATCTTTATTAAGCTGAACAGCCAGGCCGGTCTGGTCGAACGCGGAATTTTGATCCTGATCAAACCGGACACCTTTCGTCACAAGAATGGTTGAGTCCGGCAACGCAAGATCCGGATGAAATCGTGCGCCATCGCTGCCCTGAATGCAATGAGGCGGCCATGGGCCGCCCTGTTCCTTGAAACTTATGTGGCCGATCGGGTGCCAATCCCGTGAGGCATAAACCGGCACGCCCTTGGCCTTTGCGGCTGCAATCCACCGGTTGATGACGGGCACGATCCTATGACCACCCTCAACGGCAAGCGTCCCGCCGGGGCAAAAGTCTTTTTGCACATCGACGATGAGTAGGGCATCGCCGGATTTTAGGGAATTGCTGATTTCGGTCATTTGGTATAGCTGTCGGATTAGGTGGAACCTTTTCGGTTATTGGTAAGGTCTTTGATGATTTGCTGCTGAAGGTGGGCCAGTTTTCTACTCACTTCGACCGGATAAGGGGAATCGGCAGGGGTAATTGCCCGCACTCGTTCGGGCAAACGGGAAATTTGTTCCTGCGCATATTGTCGTGCTGTGGTAAGGTCGACCCTTCGCTCGGGAAGTCGCTTGCCGTTTCGCATCATCGGAACCAAAAGAGGTCGTCCAACCATAACTTCATCGGCACAGGCGATCACATCACGCACGTCCTGTCCCTCCTCCACAATACGGAACACCTGCTTGCGACCGGGAAGGATCGGTTTGCCCATCGAGAGTTTAAGTCGGCCCTTTCCGGCATATTCGGAAAGCTTGTAGGCAATATCCAGATCCGGCGCATCGCTCGAAACCCCCATACTGGTACCCACGCCAAAGCCATTGATCGGCGCCCTCGTTGACACCAATGCCGCAATCGCATCTTCGTCAAGACCGCCACTGGCAAAGATCTCGACATTTCGCAAGCCCGCATCATCCAGCAGCCGGCGTGCCTTTCGGGAAAGATTCAGCAAATCACCGGAATCAAGACGCACCGCCTTGACCTTAAAGTCAGGACCCAGGGCTCTCGCCAGATCGATCACCTTCCGGACGCCCGCCAACGTATCGTAGGTGTCAACAAGCAACACGGTCTCAGGATACAGTTGAGTAAATACCCGAAACGCTGTTGCTTCGTTTTCATGCGACTGAATATAGCTATGCGCCATGGTTCCGGCGACCGGCACACCATACAGTTTGCCCGCGAGGACATTCGAGGTCGCGGCAACCCCACCGATCCAGAACGCACGAGCCGCCTTGAGCGCGGCGTCGATCCCATGCATCCGGCGTGGACCGAAATCGATCACAGGGCGTCCTTCCGCCGCAGCCACGACACGCTGCGCCTTGGAAGCCAGCACAGTCTGGACATGAATCTGGTTCATGATGAAGGTTTCCACAATCTGTGCCTGCGGCAACGGCGCCACAATCTCGAGGATCGGTTCGTTGGCGAAAACGGGAGTCCCTTCGGGAACGGCAAACACCTCTCCCGTAAAACGAAAATCACGTAGCCAGTTGAGGAACCTGCCGGAAAACTGCCTTAACGAGTCCAGATAGGCCAGATCTTCCTCGCTGAAACGAATCGTTTCCAGATAATCGAGGACGGTATCCACTCCACATGCCAATAGGAAATTCCGCCGGACGGGTAGACGTCGAACGAAGAGGGTAAAGACGGCGTCAGCCATCATGCCCTCCTCGTAATAGGCATGCAGCATCGTCAGTTCGTACAAATCGGTGAAGAGCGCAAGGCCATTGTCTCTTTCATCCTGCATAGAAGGCGTCGTTGAAAGACCCGGTAATGTTGGAAAGGTGAAATGTTCGAGGTGTTTCCCCCTACCGGCAAGAGAATCACGTGGGGGTCCCATCGTTCCGGATGACTTCCCAGCGGAGGAGGAGGAAAGTTCTCCAAGGATGCGTTCAAAACGCTGTTGACTTTCCTCGTCGAACAACACGAACCGGATGTGCGTGACGGAGGACAACCGTGGCACTTCTTCCAAGACCGTCTTCAGGGCAACTCGTGCCGCCTCCTTGTCGCGTTCAGCGCCGCCCCGGGTGCCGGTGCCGGCGAAATCGATGTGAGCTACACCGAGCCGACCGCGCCGACCGACTGGACCCTTGTCAAGACTTGGTTCGGCTTTTTCCCGGATCAGGCTCCCGATGATGCGTTTGTCGGCCCGTTCGAGACGCAAAGCATCGTCGCAGGGTCCGCCACAGACACGATCACCGTCGACCCGTCCACGTTGACCGTGATCGCCGCGTGGACCGAATGGACGAAACCGGACGGCTCGACGGCCTATGGCCCGTCGCTCGTCGCCAACGCGACTTCGCACGCCTAAATGGGGAACCTCATGGACACGATCACACTGGTGAAAATGATCACCAAGCTGTTGCCCTTGCTGGCAAGCATCTTGGCGATCATCAAGGAGAGCTTCGCCAACCACGAGAACGCCGCACCGATCGCGGCGGCACTCGACAAGGTGCAAGCTCACATCGAGACGGCCGCAAACGAAATCGTGGCCGAAGCCGAGACGTCCCAACCTCGCCACGACGCCAAGTGATGAGGGAGGGTCATGGCAAAGATCATTCTCGACAAGTTCGGGAAGGAAAAAGGCCCCTCGTTGCGCGGCGTAGGTCAAATCTACGCCCGCAACGGGCAGGCCGTCTTCGCGGCTTGGCCTCGCAAGCGAGGCAAGCCGAAGACGCCCGGCCACAAGGACCGCGTTGACTTTTTCACCAAGGCCAACCAACTCGCAAAGTACGCGTGCGCCGAACAACAGAACCTCCTCAGAGAGGCGTCCGCTGGCACGCCATTCATGCCGCGCGATTGGCAGCTTTCATTCATGGCCGGTCGCGCCGTGCAGGTCGACTTCGCGGCAGAAGGCAGCATCAGGAGCTATAGAGCGATGATACAGACCAGCTTTGCCCTCGACCAACTGCCCGCCGCAACCACAGTCGGCTACACCTTGCAGCGTGGAGCCGACAACTGGGAGGCGGTGCCATGGCCCGGTGGCGGAGGCGGCGGCACGTCGAACTGGTGGTTCGACCCGCCGCTCGCGTCGGCTGTCAGCGCCATCTCAGGAGATGGCACGACGCCAACCCTCACGGACGACGCCGACGCCGGGCTAATTCTCGGATGCGGCTCACCCGTCGCAGGCGACGTGATCCGCGCCGCCGCCAAAACGCTCTCGACGCCAACAGCCGACTGGTCCCTCTTCGTCGCCTTGCGCTATTTCAAGCCGACACAAAATTACTCAGGCGTTGGCGTGGTCGTTCACGACAGTGTTGCCGGTCGCTCGATGTGGTTTGGCATCCCCGGCGCGTATGCCCTTGAGGTCGACAAATTCAACTCCCTGTCAGGCTTCAACTCCCGCGTCGCGAGCGTGGCAGGCTCGCCCTTGAATTTCGGCTTCGCCTTTTTCAAGGTCGAGCAGATCACGAACGTGGTGTACTGGTCCTATTCGCCTGACGGCAAATCTTGGCAAACCCTCTATTCGGCAGGTGCGACGGCGTGGCTTGCCAACGCCGCCGACACCCTCGGCGTGGGCACCACATACAACCGCGCGACCGGCCCCGACAACATGGTCACGGTCGAGGCTTTCAGCCTGACCGGACCAGCCGTCTAACCACCACCAGGACGACACACAGGAGCGAGCCGCCATGGTCGAGCCAAGCTACGGTCAGAAGGTCAACATAATAAAAATGTTCTTCGAGAACCCTTGTTACGAGCCGTGGTCTGGCTTGCTTGAACTGGCGGTCAAGCCAGCCGGGCGAGCGGTCTTCACCTTCGTTGAACCCTCGCTCGCTGACGTTGTGCGCGGCTATGCCCGACCGAAAGGCGTTCGCTTCGGTGGGCACGCCCGGCACCGTCGAGGCAAGCGCAAGAGAGGGTGGTTTCCCGAAGACACCAGCGAAATCATCGCCAAGCGGATACCGGGCAAAGAGACGCTTCGCAACCGCGTTGTCAGCGACAACCTCAAAATCATGTGGGCAATCGACGGCGTGCTACAGGAAGGCTTTTTCTACTGGCTGATCTTCGACATTGTGCTGACGTTCTTCAGCCAGTGGGCGAGCGCGATCATGCGGAGCGAATACTGTTCCCAGAAGGGTCGCGGCTCGGCCATGTATCTCGGCGGCCTCTCCGAAACCCTGCAAGACAGCGCCAAGGGTCTCACCCCCGGCGAGGTCATCTACAGGACCGGCGATGCGTACGTGGGCAATCAGGGACAGGGCGGCAGCTTCACTCACCACTTCGTGTATTCGTGCTGTTGCACCTGTTATCCAGAGCCGGAGAACCCGGCGAATTATTCAACTCAGTTAATCGTCCTCCACCCTGACGGCTCGATTGCCGGAGAAAGCTCCATCAAGCAGGCCGGAGCGCCCGGCGAGAAGGTCGGCCACATCGTGGTCATTCACTCGCCGCCATTCTCGAACTACACGCCGTTGGTCATCTCAGGAGAGGGAAAGGGCGGCATGATGATAGACGACTGTCAGGCCATGGTCTTCATCACCTAAAAGCAAACAAGGCTCCGGATGGGAGCCCTGTTCACTTCTCATTTGCGGGTCAGGCAAACCGCACACTCAGGCGCAGCAAGATGTTTATATGCTCTCGATTTACTCTCGTCAATCACGATGAAACCGGCCTTCGCGCGGCTCCATTGTTCTGTCGCCGCTGGTCTTGCCCGGTATGCGGTCCTAAGCGCGCATGGCGCTTGCGGACCGAAGCGACCGAAGGCAAGCCGACAACCTTCCTCACCCTCACGGTGCGCTTCGGTGAGTTCACGACGCCGGGCAATGCGGCGTGCGCACTCGTGAAGGCGTGGCGGAACATTCGGCAACAAGCGAAGCGTGAACTTGGCATCGACAAGTTGCCCTTCATGGCCGTCTTCGAGAAAACGAAGCGCGGCTGGCCGCACCTGCACATTCTCATGCGTGCGCCGTTCATCGACCAAAAGTGGATTTCAGAGAAGTGCGCCAAGTATCTCAACTCTCCGGTGGTCTTTATTGAACGCATTTCGGACACGAGCCGCACGGCTCGTTATGTCGCGAAATACTGCTCGAAAGACCCGCAGATATGGGACGGCGTAAAGCGCTACTGGCGCTCGCTAGACTACCTCCCACCTCAAGAGGCGGTCGAAGACGACAATTTAGCTCGAAGCGAAATCGTCGTCTTAAGGAAGCCTTACGACGAAGTGCGGCAAGATCAATTCTCCGGCGGCGTGACCACCGCCGAAGACTTGAAAGGCCGCCGCGTGAAGATCGGCTGGTGGACTGGCCAGATGGAGTTCAGATAAGTGAACAGGAAGAAAGCAAGAGGGCGCCTGAGCAGGTGCGGGGCGTACCCCTACGCAGGCACAGCCCGATGGGCCTTAAAAATCGTTCCTTCGTCTCGATTTTTATCCCTACGCGGTTCAGGACCGCTCCGGGACCGTCCACGTGCTGTGCTGCGTAGGGGTACGAACGACACGCAGTCAGAGAGCAAAGCATGAGCTGAGCGAAGAGAGGCGAGCGAAGAGAAGAGCAGGGCGACGAGGAGGCCGCGCACGCGAGCGCGCCCCCCGGCGCCAGCGCGCGCGCGCCGGCACGAAAGGAAAACGAGAAAGACGCGCGAAAGCGAGCGAGCGGCGCGAGGGGCACGAGGGGAAGGGCGAAGACGCGAAAAGGGGCGCCAGGGGGACGCCACGAGGACAGCAAACACGAGAGCGAACACGACGGAGGGGACAGGCCAACGGCGGGGACAAGGGGCACGGGAGGGAGGAGAAGGCGGGGCAGGGAAGCCAACAGGGGAGAGCACAGAAAGGCGGGACGCGCTCGGGGGATCAAGTCAAAAAAAAAAAAAAAAAAAAAAAAAAAAAAAAAAAAAAAAAAAAAAAAAAAAAAAAAAAAAAAAAAAAAAAAAAAAAAAAAAAAAAAAAAAAAAAAAAAAAAAAAAAAAAAAAAAAAAAAAAAAAAAAAAAAAAAAAAAAAAAAAAAAAAAAAAAAAAAAAAAAAAAAAAAAAAAAAAAAAAAAAAAAAAAAAAAAAAAAAAAAAAAAAAAAAAAAAAAAAAAAAAAAAAAAAAAAAAAAAAAAAAAAAAAAAAAAAAAAAAAAAAAAAAAAAAAAAAAAAAAAAAAAAAAAAAAAAAAAAAAAAAAAAAAAAAAAAAAAAAAAAAAAAAAAAAAAAAAAAAAAAAAAAAAAAAAAAAAAAAAAAAAAAAAAAAAAAAAAAAAAAAAAAAAAAAAAAAAAACCTAATTGGATAGCCAAAGATGCCGGTAGAGATAGCCGGGAAAGCCATTGACTGAATGCCGCGCTGTTCAGCCAGGCGGAGGGCATTTGCGTAGCAGTTGGCAAGAAGCGCTTCAGCCGGCTCGTCTCGACCGTAGACCGGGCCGAGGCAGTGGATGACGTAACGGTTGGGAAGATGATGTGCTCCGGTGAGCACCGCTTGACCGGGACGGATAGGAGCCAGCGCCCGACCTTCTTTTTCCAACCCTGGTCCTGCAGCGCGATGAATGGCCCCGGCAACCCCGCCCCCACTGCGCAACTCGGCGTTGGCCGCGTTAACGATCGCATCCATGTCGGGTTGACTTGCGATATTCCCCCGCACGCATTCGATCGTAATGCCGTTGATCTTTTGTTTCAGAATGGGACTGTAACTCCGCTCTTTCAGGGTTATCCGCCTTGGGGAAGTTCTGAATTCCTTATCCTAACTGAGACCTAGCTTCACTGCAGCTCCCTCCTTACTTGTTGGAATAGCGGGACCCCCTACCTTACCCTACCAATGAAGGTCGCCAGACACACACTCTAAATCAGGCACCAACAGCACGGAGGGTGACTGAATGCATTTATTAGATCTCTCCAAGAATGACTTTTGTCCAGTCAGGAACATCCATATAAATCATTTTACGAATTATTTTCTCAGCCAACAAAGCGTATTCTTGAAAGTTCTGTAATATATTTTCAATTTTACTCCTGTCATTTTCGCAAAGTGCACCACTGTGAGCGACCTGACTTCTATAATTGTAGAGTTCCTTCAGCTTATGATAAATATTTTGCCGTTCTTCATTGGTAGAACCAATAAGCCAACTCCCACGAAGACGGAACGATAGGGAAAGCTGATCGTTATTCTTATTGTCATCCAGAAGCGCCATTTCTAATGCAATACCTAGATCAAGTATTTTATCTTCAATTTGCCTCCTACGTTTCGCTTGAGATAGGCGTGATAGTACTCTGCTCATACGCATTTTATTTCCGGGTGACAACCTATGAAAGGCACTCAGAAGTTCATTAATTTCAAACGTGTTGTTTGCAGATAGTTTCGTTGAACTCGATCCCCATATTTCATGTAAGGGACCAGAGCCACTTGCTCCGCCAAACATACCCATCGGCATTCCCATCGAACTATACGAGGTCGAAAAGTAAGAAATACATGAAACGCCATCAATTGCATTAAGTAAAAGTGCAACATCAGCAAGGAGGCTAGATGATTCCCAAAACTGCCTGTCTTTATTTTGGGCAAAAGAATTATCATTTCTAGAAATTTTCGCCACTTCACATCCATAGGTAATCGCTGCTTTAGGCATGGGCAGACTGTGTAATTGTCTAAAAAAATATTCATCCTTTAAATATTGTTCCTTCTCTCGTGAATCGGGCATTTGTTCGACAGAAATGATCCCAACACCATTTTCTAATACGATAGGATTATCTACCTCGATTCCAATGACCCATAAGGTGTTTATGACCGGAATATTTTCTGAGTCTAGAAATCTGTTTAAATTACGTTCTGCGACCAAGGATCCAAATTCGTTGGCCGCTCATAAAAACCACATTGCCAAGTTCTTTATTTCAAATGTGGCGGCACCGCTCCCCCGTGAAATTAGTTGTCCCTCCAACGCTTGCACTCTAGGATCTTTCTCAAGAGCTTTTAGTACTATTGCCCCAGGCCCTTCATTTTCAAGCAATCTTGAATAATGCAAATAAAGCCTAGTCTGAATGTCGTGGACAAAAGCTACATTGCCCATGTCAGGTTTGGGGATATTTAATCGACCTATATTCATAATTTTCCTTCCAACAGAGTCCCCGGTTGAGTCGTGGGCCAAAGGCCAATGGGAACCAACTAAATTCCGAACTCGCAACCAGTGGACCTGGTACTTAAAAGCGGACTGCATTCCGATGTCATTTTGCCCTAACACCTTCGAACAGTTTTCCAGGGCCTGCCACTCCTTTCATGAACATTTTTGTACAATTCGCGGCCTGATGACGGCTAAACGTCCACATTCAGTTCCAGGTTCACTCAGTGGAGACCATCCACTGGGAAAGGGACTTGTCCATGCCAAATAAGAGGTTAATTATGCCTGAAGTACATCAGCAAGAGCGCGTAGGAGTTGTGTCCCATCGCCATGCCAGGCGCTGCCGTGCATGCAGGCCAGTGTGGTCGGGTTGGACGAGGCCAGCTTCTCAAGAAGCACCCCTGCGTTTTTGGTGTGTGAGAAGTAATCCATTTGGTGGCGGAAGGCCTCGCTGGGTCCAAGAATATCCGACTCCGTAACAGGAGGATGGTCAGCCCCTCCTTGCGTGAACAGATCGCCGCATAACAACGTCGACGTCCGCTCTTCCATCAGTAAGCCGCACTCCCAGGCGTGAGGGAGATGCGGCGTGTCGAACCAACGCACGGAGTGTTTGCCCAGAGTGAGCCGCTCTCCATCCGTTAGTGGGCGAGGCGCGCGATCGGCAAGATCATTGATCGAAACCATGGCCGCTACCGTCCCGCACAACGGCACAGCCTGGGGAGCAGCGGCCAGCCATTCGTTGAGTGACCCGCATTCGTCGGCCTCCACATGAGAAAACGAAATATATCGCAGCTTCTCAACCGGCAACACGCTCGCCACCGCTTCACGCACGAATGGGTACATTTTTCTTGGGCCGGTGTGGAAGAGCAGTGGTTCATCATCCACAATGAGGTATTGGTTAAACGAGAACCCGCCCGCACCTTCGATCACCACCGGTGTGTTAATGCGGTAAATCCCGTCAGCAATCTCATGCACGTTCGTTCCTGTCTGCTTATTCGTCATGGTCATGAGACTCTCCTGGTTACGGATTGAGAACCCCCCTTTAGGATACTGAGATATCTACCTGGTTCCTTATAAAATATTCGAGCCTCACAAATTGTGATTTTTGTTTAACTGACTGAGGATGTCAAATTGTCATAGGGCTCATAGGGTTGAGCTCTAAATTGTCTGGACCGATTTGGTCTCCTCAATCTTAAATTAATGCGACGGTCCCGGCTTCTTTGGTATCTTATCCCTGTCTCGGAACAATCCGTCCTCAGGCCTGCAGGGCCATTAAAAAGGATAACCAGGAAGCGAGTTTCCCTCACCCATTTTTAACCAGGGAACTTCTATTTGCAAGGGAATGAAGGGAGTGGCTGACCATGTCTGATTTTGAAAAGCTCGGAGTGTTTTATTTAGGGAGGCCATACGACCTCGCCACCAAATCAGCCAAACCCGGCCTCCTCCTTTATGACTCGAAAGATCTGGTCACCCATGCGGTCTGTGTCGGCATGACGGGCAGCGGTAAGACCGGCTTGTGTATTGGCCTGTTGGAAGAAGCCGCGATCGACAATATCCCGGCCATCATCATTGACCCCAAAGGCGATATCGCCAACCTCTTACTGACCTTTCCCGATTTGCATGGGAGCGATTTTCTTCCCTGGATCAATCACGATGACGCAAAGAAAAAGGCCCTCACGCCGGAAGCTTTCGCGGACAAGGAAGCGGCCAAATGGAAAGCGGGTTTGGAATCTTGGGGACAGGATGGAGCCAGAATCGCGAAACTCCGGGAAGCAGCGGACTTTCTGGTTTATACCCCTGGCAGCACGGCAGGACTTCCTGTATCCATTCTCCAATCGTTTGCCGTGCCCTCACCCAACATTCTTGGAGACGCAGAACTTTTAGGGGATCGGGTGGGCACCACGGCGACCAGCTTACTCAATCTGGTTGGTCTGGATGCCGACCCCCTGCAAAGCCCCGAACATATTCTGCTGGCCAATGTCCTGAAAACTTCCTGGGAAGCCGGACAGGACCTCACGCTTTCCTCGCTTATCCAACAGATTCAAACCCCGCCGTTTTCAAAGTTGGGCGTAATGGATTTGGAATCGGTTTTTTCCTCGAAGGATCGCTTCGCATTAGCCATGCGTTTTAATAATTTATTGGGAGCGCCAGGGTTTTCCGCATGGCTGGAGGGCCAGCCGATGGATATCGATCAGATTTTGCATTCCCCAACCGGCAAGCCCCGCATCGCCATTTTTTCCATCGCGCACCTGAATGATACCGAGCGCATGTTTTTTGTCAGTCTCCTGCTCACTCAAATGGTCAGTTGGATGCGAAGCCAATCGGGCACCACCAGTCTGCGCGCGCTGCTCTATATGGATGAGGTCTTTGGCTTCTTTCCTCCTATCAAAAACCCGCCATCCAAAGCCCCGATGCTCACCATGCTGAAACAAGCTCGAGCCTTTGGCCTGGGCGTCGTGCTCGCGACTCAAAACCCAGTTGACCTGGATTACAAAGGATTGGGCAATACGGGAACGTGGTTTATCGGACGACTCCAGACCGAACGGGACATGGCCCGCGTATTGGATGGATTGGAAGGTGCGGCGGCCAACAGTCAAGGAAACTTCAACCGTCAGAAGATGGAGCAGATTATCTCCGGCCTCGGGAACCGGGTGTTTCTCCTGAACAATGTCCATGACGACGGGCCGGAAATTTTTGAGACCCGTTGGGCATTATCCTATCTTCGAGGGCCGTTAACCCGGACCCAAATCAAAACCTTGATGGATCCGGTAAAAGCTTCACTTTCCAATCCTTCAGCTTCACCCGCATCCACCAAAACCCTAGCCGCCGCTTCTCAATCTCATACCGGAACACCTCCTAAAGGGAGCGCCACGCATCCACCGGTGCTTCCTCCGGACATCCGCCAATATTTCATACCCATTCGGGGAGCCAGGCCCACAGACGTCTCACTCCTGTATTACCCACGGCTGTATGGTGCCGCATCGGTCCATTACCAGGATGCCAAAACGAAATTGGATGAAGTCCGTGAGGTCCAAGCCCTTGTAGAGATAACCACGGGCGCGGTACCGGTCCATTGGGATCAAGCAGACCCTCTCGATATTCCACCTGCCGATTTGAATACCCATTCTGCTGACGGAGCACAGTTTGGGGAGCTGCCAGGCGCCGCCAGCCAGGCGAAATCCTATAAGGAATGGGAAAAGGATTTTGAGGATTGGGTCTACCGGACGCAAACCTTGGACATATACAGGAATGCCTCGTTAAGGGTGACTTCCGACCCGCATGAATCGGAACGTGATTTCCGCCTTCGATTACAACAGCTCGTCCGCGAACGTCGGGATGACGAGATCGACGCACTCCGTAAAAAATATGCCGGAAAAATGACGACACTCGAAGACCGGATCCGGCGGGCCGAACAGGCCGTCCAACGGGAATCCGAACAAGCCAAACAACAAAAACTCCAAACGGTTATTTCCATCGGCGCGACTCTCTTATCGGTATTCATGGGCCGTAAAACCGTCAGCCGATCTTCGATGGGCCAGGCCACATCCGCCGTTCGAGGCATGAGCCGAACCATGAAAGAAGGCAAGGATGTGGACCGTGCCGAGGAAAACGTGGACGCCCTTCAACAACAATTGGCTGCGTTAGATGCGGAGTTACAAGAAGAGATTCAATCACTAACCGCACAGTGGGATGTCGAAACCATTCCCCTGGAGACTCTCAATGTGCGACCCAAAAAGTCGAATATTTCGACAAAGTTGGTGTGTTTGGCATGGATCCCGTATTGGACAGGAACCAACGGCCAACAGACTCCAGCGTGGCTTTGACCCCCTAGAGTTTCCAGCCAACGATTTGGCCATTCTGGTTTCTTTTAGAGCGGCATATCCCGTATCTTATCATCTACGGCTGATGCGACATCATCAATGATCGACTGAAGTGGGAGCGATCGGCCCACCCCTCACTGATCTTTTACCCGTGTGTCCATGCATTCGATTGTTCATCAGGAGGTCTTGCCATGGAATTAATTCAACAACTCGTCAACAATCTGGGTGTCAATGAAGGCCAAGCCAAAGGAGGCGCCGGTCTCTTGTTCAATCTGGCCAAAGACAAATTAGGCGCAGGCGAATTCCAACGACTGGCCGACAAGGTTCCAGCTGTCAAGGACCTCTTGGGAGCAGCACCCGCTCCCTCCACAGCAGCCTCTGCCGGGGGTGGCATGATGGGAGCGTTAGGAGGCCTCGCCTCTTCACTCGGAGCCGGGGGATTAGGCGAGAAGATGGGGGGATTGGAAAACCTTGCCAATTTGGCAAGTGGATTTTCCCAACTGGGATTAAGCCCCGACATGATTGGAAAATTTCTCCCGATCGTTCTTTCCTTCGTCCAAAATCAAGGCGGGGATTCCATGAAGGGTCTACTGGAAAAAGTCTTAAAGCCTGCGGTCTCGACTACCTGATGATTGGGCCAATGAATATGAACCCTTTGCACAAGGATGCCATGATGTACTTTCACTATTTTTCAGGCGGTTCTCGCTAGACTCTTTCCTTACCTGACATGGTTAATCATGCTCTTGAGTCTGAACACTTTTGGTTGTCAGAGTATCTATTATGATGCGATGGAAAAAATCGGCTACCACAAACGCGACCTGATGGTCAGTGATGTGGAAAAAGCTCGGGATGCCCAACAGGAAGCCAAAGAACAATTCAAATCCGCGCTTGACCGGTTTACCAAAACCCTCAACATTGAGGGGGGTGAGTTACAGGATAAATACGACGTCCTGAATGCGGAATACGAACAGAGCGAGGCCAAAGCCCAAGCGGTTCGGGATCGCATCGCGTCGGTGGAAGATGTCTCTGAGGCCTTATTCGATGAATGGGAGGCTGAACTGAAAGAATATTCCAGCGCCGCCTTGCGCAAAAACAGCCAAAAGCAACTCACGCAAACACGCACCCAATATGCTCAATTGATCAAAGCCATGAAACGGGCGGAAACAAAAATGGATCCGGTCTTGGCCAAATTCAAAGACCAAGTCCTCTTTCTGAAACACAATCTGAATGCCCAAGCCATCACGTCGTTGAAAAGTGAGTTGGTATCGGTGGAAGGCAACATCGCCTCTCTCATCAAAGAAATGGAAGCATCTATTAAAGAAGCTGATTCCTTCATTGCCTCAATGGAGAAAGAACAGACATAACAATTTGGGCCATTGCCCGTCTCAACGTGTCACTCGACCTGCCGGCAATAGGCAGGCGAGTGATACATATTGTCGTTCATCCTGACTCACAAGGAGATTCCTCATTGGGCATCATATCCTGGATCGTGTTCGGCCTCATTGCAGGGATCCTGGCAAAGGTCATCATGCCGGGAAAGGACCCTGGTGGAATGATGATCACAATCTTGATCGGGATTTCCGGCGCCATGGTGGGCGGGATGATCAGCACCTATTTTGGCTATGGTGATGTCACCGGTTTCAATTGGCCCAGTTTCGGCATCGCCATTGGCGGAGCCTTTGTGCTCCTTTTTGGCTATCGCATTCTCAAAGGAGAGTAATCATTCCCCTCCCACCAATCATCAACTTCCGTTCCCCACTCTGTGTCCCTAGCCTTTCCCGTTCACGATAGTTTCAATCAGGCCCTCATCGTAACCGCTGTCATTTCGCAGAGGTTCCCCGTTTCCCTCGAATTCAAAAATCCCCAATTCAGGTATCCCTATAAAAATGTCCTTCCTTTATTTAAGGCATGAAGTTGACTAAACTCTTAGGTAATAGCCGCTATCCGGCATAGGAGCCTGGACGGATAATACAGACCATAAGGCTCTTCGCGCTTTCATAGGGGTCGCTAATCTGTATGATTTGTCTTATCTCCAACAACGAAAAAGGTCTCGTCGCTTTCTGGCAATAGGATTCCCCCTTTTCCATGACTCCCGATACCCCCAACAAGACACACCTCCTTCGGCAACACCACCACGGTCGAGGAAAGCTCTTAAAATGGTTCGTCTGGTTAGGCATGGGCATACTGGCCCTACTTCTCTGTGCAGGTCTGTTACTGACCTATTGGTTTCCTTCGGACATGGTTCGACAGGAGTTGGAAATTCGGCTCTCCGAGCTTGTTCAAGGAACGGTCCGAATCCAATCTCTTTCGTTTAATCTGCTGACCGGCCTTCAAGTCAATCAATTAGAATTGACCAAACCGGGCCAACCCCCGCTCACACTCGAACACCTGACACTGGATTACAGCCTTTTCGGACTGCTGCAGGGCACCTTCACCATCAACGAAATTTCCATCGATCAGGCTGACATATCACTCAATCTGCCTGAACTCACGAAGGCCGCACCGGAACCACCTCCCCCACCCTCCTCCGAACCGGCAGCGCTTCCCACTCTTCCCGTCTCGATTGATCTGGAAACCCTTAAAATTATCGAGAGCAATATTCAGCTTGTAGTATCGCCCGACCTCACAGTGAACCTGACCCATCTGAATCTCCATAGTTCGGGAGGTGTGTCATCGGATGATGCACATCTCAACGGCACGCTACAGGTTAAGCAAGTCGCAGTGGCGCTTCAAGACAAACACATTCAACTGCCCCTGGTCGTGAAATTTGACACCGCGATTCATCTTCCGACTCAACATCTTGATCTGAAACAGCTCACCATTGAATCGGAACCGGCCCTTCGCCTCACACTCTCCGGAACCATCAACGAATTCTTAACCCAAAAAACTGTAAATCTTACTCTTGCCGATACGAATCTTGACCTCGGAAAAATTATGGCCCTCGCCAAAGATTTTGTACCGCCGGAATTTGCCACGGCTTCAATTCGCGGAAATCTGTCTCCCTCATTCACCCTCACCGGCTCACTTCCCGACTCCGGATTTGAGGGGACCATCCACGCGGGATTAGACGGAAAAAATGTCGAATTGCATCTACCAGGCCACGCCCTGACCGTGGGACCGACAGATCTGGCATTCACCGCCAAGAAACTTCAGATCAAGGAGAACCTCCCCTTGATGGGAAACGTCTCGGCGAAACTTTCTACTGCATGATCTGACGTTTCAAGCCTATGGAATACAAAACTTTGGTTTAAGTGCTCCAGAGCGACTACCAGGCCTCAGGCCCATTTTCGGGAAACCTGCAGATCTCCGGCACCACGGCATTACCCGGCGACCTACTTGGCACACCATTCACTCTTCCTTTTGCCGTGACCCTCGATACCAGTGGCAATCATCACACCCGTCACATAGAGGTGAAGCATCTGAACGCAGACCTCAGCCCTTATGCGACCTTACAGATGAACGGCGTGATACAACCTCATCCTGCCCCGAAGGAAGGCATGGATGCCTCACTGAAGCTCCGTCTGTCACCAAAGATTAACGCCTTACTCTCCCTCATCCCCAAGGACCGGCTTCAAGGACTCGTTCTCCAGAAAGGGTCCGAACCGGATACCTTTGTGCTGCACGCCACCGGAGCACTTCATCCGGATTTCCGTCCCGAATGGGCAAAAGCGACGGCGGCTCTCAAGCTGTCCTCCCTTCAAGCTCAAGTGAAACCCTTCGGCGCAGAAGGCACCATGCACCAACTCACCTTCCTGCTTTCTTCCGGCTATCAGGAAACCAATGGCGCAATTCAGGGAACGGTCGGATTTTCCTCAAATTTCTCTGACCTCCATGCGGCTGATACGATGACAATCGGGACCAGCCATGTGATCCTGAAATCTAACTTTCCAAGGCCATCTCTCGCCGACCTATCAACCCACCAGCCTTCGCTCGGAAGACCAGCTCCAGGTCACGCTCGGCAACCTGACCTACCAGGATCCCTCCCTGACGGCCACCCTTCCTTCAATCAGACTGTCATTAAAAACCAAGGAAGATGTGTTCAAACAAGATTATTTACTGGAGAGCCTGCGACTGACCAGCGAAGAAATATTAGATTTGGGCATGAAAGCCCGGTATCAGCAGGAGAGCCAACAATTTGATGTGGATCTTCAGCTACCCCTTCTCCATGTCGGCAACCTTCTCCCGCATCTGTCGGGACCGCTCATGAAGGGAGTAGACGAAATCAATCCAAAAGGACGGGTCAGTCTGACCCTGCGGGCAGCGGGTAGGATCCCCAAGGAAGATGATCTCAAGAAATTGACCCTTCCGTTGGGAGTCAATGGAAAACTAACGATGCGGGATCTTGAGGGAGCCGTCTCGGGATATCGGGTTCAGGGAGGCAACGGCACCATGACCATGGCCTATTCGCCACGAGCCACACCTCAAACCCAACTCACAACGGACCTCACACTCAATCGGATTCACCTGCCGGATACCCTCCCGATCAGGGAATTAGCCAACACTTCTCTGCACGTGAACATGTCGTCTCCGGATCTCAATGAAGTCCAGATTGACCCGATCCATGTGACATCAACGGGAGTCGACCTTTCCATAAAGAGCACGGTGGTGGGCTTGCGTGAGCTGTTGTCCTCCACCTCGCCTCGTGGCACCCAATTGGCAAAACTCTTTGCCCAACTGCACACCCGCCTGGCTCTGGATGTGGAAACCTTTCAAGAAGCCTTCCAACCCTTGGGGATACAGGGAAACGGCAAGGCCCTGGTCACCCTGTCCATGCTCAAAAAAGAACAAGGGAGTCTGGACGCCTCTGTGGAGATCGGGTCTGAAACACTCTCCCTGACTCGGGATGGCACGGAACTGCATGACATGAACGGTGGAATACAGCTCAGAAAATCACTGGCCTGGAAACCGGATGGACTCCCGTCTCCGCCGAAAAAGCCATTTCAACCGTCCGACCGCATTGCCCAGCTCAAATCGTTTTCCCGGAAAGGGCAGACCCTCACCATTGATCGTCTTCAGCTCGGGCCACTCACAGTCGAAAACCTTTCGACGAATTTGGCGTTTGAGCAACAGTCCCTGAAAATGCAAAATCTCGCCATGAATGTGTTGGGTGGAGGGATTGGGGGAAATGTCATCATCGCCGCCGAACATCCCTTGCGTCTATCGGCGGAGTTTGAAATAGCGAATCTCGATGCCAACCGACTCATTCAAGACAGAATCCAAAATCATCGGGGATAGCAACATCGCCGCCACCATTGGACTCACGACCATATTGCAGGAAACCACGGGAGCCGTGGATTTGAGCCGGTTAGAATGCAACCTGCACATTACGCATATCGGAAACGAAGCGTTGGATCGCCTCCTCGTGTTCCTGGACCCGGAAGGAAGCAAACCGACGATCTCCAATGTTCGTGCGCAATTGAAATTCGCGAATCCCTCGCGGGTGATGGTGGAAGTGGCCAGAGGCCAATTGAATCTGACGATCCACTTCCAAGGCAGCCTGATCCCCACCTTTAGACTGGAGCGCATCCCGATCGCCAAAATGAAAAACATCGAAAAACTCACTGCCGCCATTCCCAACTGGGAAGACCTGGCCAAGGTGTTGAAATTGATCGGGGCCGAGACCTACTCGTTCACCCCCGAAGGGGAGATCGTGCTTCAGTAAGTGACAATCCTTTTAGCTATTGTCATGCTGAGCCCCTATGCTGCGCTCAGGGCAGGCCAGCGAAGCATCTCGCTCAGCCATGGCCCGGTTAAGCTGGGCACAGATCCTTCGCTTCACTCAGGATGACAAAACGGAGGACGGGATGAACGGCCGAGTTACCTTCTGCCTCGTTCATTGTTTGTTGTCATGCTGAGCGGCGCGAAGCATCTGGCTAAGCCAAGGCCCGGTTGAGCTGGGCCCAGATCCTTCGTCCGACTTAGGATGACAAGGCGTAAAACCTAGCAAACAGATGAAACAGTATTATGTGTACATCATGACAAACCAATCCGGCACTCTATATACCGGAGTCACCAATGATCTCACCCGTCGAATCTATGAACACAGGCAGGGAGAAGGCGGTCATTTCACATCGAGATACCGCATCACACGATTATTGTACTTCGAAGAAACCCGGGATATTCACGCGGCACTCGATCGGGAGAAACAGCTCAAAGGTTGGACGCGCGCAAAGAAACTGGAATTGATTAACACAAACAACCCCAAATGGGTGGATCTTTCTGCAGATTGGGATATGTCATAGGTTGTCATGCTGAGCTGAAGGCGAAGCATCTCGCTCAGCCATGGCCCGGTTAAGCTGGGCACAGATCCTTCGCTTCACTCAGGATGACAAAGCGGAGGGCGGGATGAACGGCCGAGTTACCTTCTGCCTCGTTCATTGTTTGTTGTCATGCTGAGCAGCGCGAAGCATCTGGCTAAGCCATGGCCCGGTGGAGCTAGACTCAGATCCTTCGTTTCACTCAGGATGACAAAACAGAGAGACTGGATAATGACCGGCCCACCGTATCGTTGTCATGCTGAGCTGAAGGCGAAGCATCTGGCCAAGCCATGGCCCGGCGGAACTGGCACAGATCCTTCGCTTTACTCAGGATGACATGAATCTGGCTCAGGATGACCATTTGGAGATTTTTCTTCAGCGGCTTTCTTGAATTTGATAAGATAAACAAGAAACTCCCCCTCTTAAGGAGCCGATTAGTTATGTCCTACCCCCGACCATCGTCTCAGAGCACTGTGCACACGTTCTTTTTCCATCCCATGTCCTTGATCATGATGCCCCTCCTTCTGGCCTTCTTTACAGCGTGCGGCGGTCCTTTAGTCGGGGTAACCGTGGTTGATGAACGCACGGCCCTGGAAAACCAGGTGCTTGGGACGTATCAAGAACTCAATCAGCAAGTCATGCTGGTGGCGTCCGTTCGCTATATCGATCCGAAGGGAAAATTGAAACAGACCCAGGAACTTCCTCCTGGGAAAAAAGACGTCGTGCGTGCTCTCCAACGAGTGTCTTTCAACAAAGATGATCTCAATCGCTATAAATCATTGGGAATTATCGGAGAAAATAATGAAGGTGGTGTCACCCTCCTGGATCCGGAAAAAGTCCAACCGGACGATCGAGCGTTTGTTGAAAATTTGATTAAGGAGGAGAATGAGGATCGTCTCGCAATTATGAGCCGGATTGTTGAAACCAACGAGACTCTGACACCTTCAGAATTACCACGGGTCCACAAAATGTTTGCCGCACTCAATCGGGATAAAGCCCTCAAGGGAGAACGAATCCAATTGGACAATGGGACATGGACTCAAAAAGACGCCACGCCCTAGCTCAAAACTCCACGTTGCGAGGTGGTTACCTTTCTCACCCTTCCCAAGAGGCTCTAAAGAGCACATCAGGAAGAAAAGAGAAAAGATCGTTTCAGGTTCACGGAGCCCTATTCGGCTTGATAGCCTTCACCGGCCTGATCGGATTCCTGTGCTCTTCCTTACCCGCTCTGGCTGTGACACCTGAACGCCTGACCACTCACCCGGCGCTGGATTATCAACCGTCTGTCTCTATGGATGGACAGACGCTTGCATTCGTTTCTACTCGTTCGGGAAATTCGGATATCTGGGTCCAAACCCTCAAGAGCGCCGCACTCACACTTCCCCGACAAATGACCACTCACCCGGCCAGTGATCAGGAACCAGCCTTGAACCGTGATGGCACCCGACTCTTGTATGTGTCGCACAAGTCCGATCCCCGTGGCGATGTGTACCTCCTGGATCTGATTACCCGCGAGGAACAACGACTGACGGATTTAACCAGCGGCGATGGGTCTCCTCAGTGGGATCAAGAAGAACAAGGATTTTTTTATCTCAAAAGCGATCCGCTTCAAAACACCTCCGCCATCTACCGGAAATCTTTTGCCAACCAGTCGGAAGAATTGGTCGTGCCCCAAGCCTCCAGCTTTTCCGTGAATGGTCAGGGACAGCTTCTGTATTCCAATGGTGCTTTTCTGACCTTATTGAATTTTCACGACAACAGCTCCACCTCATTCGACCAGGACGGCCATGCCCTGGATCTCTGGCCTGCCTTGGACCACAACCCCGTTGATCTCACCATGAATCGTCACCTGGTGTTTACCCGATATGCCCGGGATACCAACGATGACGGGCTGCTTGATACCGATGATGAATCGTCCATTTGGATGAGACTCTGGGACCCGCAGCAGGCGGAACTCCAAAGACTCTATCGGATCACTCCGGCGCACACATTTCATCTTTACCCTGCCGTGTCCGGGGATTTCCTCTACTACTCCGACCTGAAAGCCGGAGATATTTTCCGGATGGACATCCCCGCGTTTCTCAGGGATTACGTCGACCTCGATCGCGCCAAATCGCTGGCCGCCTCGTATCAGGATCACGGGCAACTGGATCTCGCGCTCCTGGTTCTGGGAAACATTTCTCACAATCTGTTGGCACAACAGCCTCCTGACGCACGGGCGGAATTTGATTTCTCCCTCGCCGAAGCACAGACACAGGAAGGAAATTTTCCTGCGGCCCGCGAATCCTTGGAGCCCTACACCCGCCAACCGGGACGGACCGGCGCGTTGGCCCGGATATATACCATCGTCTTGCGGGTCCAGGAGCAGGCTCAGGGCATCAGCTCTGCGGCAAGACGCCGGTTAGTCGCCACAGGCGTGTCCGATCTACTCACCATCGGGCAGGAGCACCGGGACATGGATGAGGTATACGGTCAGGCTCTGATTGAAGCCGGACGGCTCTACCTCTTTGCGGACGATCCCCTGACCGCCTTGGAGTACCTCGTTAAAGTCGAAGATCTGCACAACAAAGAGATTCGAGCCAAGGGTCTCTTCACCAGAGGGGAAGCCTACCGGATTCTAGGAGACGCCCCCAATGTGATCCGCGTGTTCGTGGATGTCATCCATTTATTTGGCGAGCGTTCCTCCTGGGGCAAACGTGCCATCCAAAAGGTCGTGACACTCTCTCAACAGGGTGAAACGGAACGTGAGCGCCTGACCGCCTTAAACAGGATCATCCCCCAGTATCCTGACCTTCCCGTCCTGATCGCCACCGCCCGTTTAACCATCGCCGATCTCTATCACGAACAGGGAGAACAACTGTCCGCTCTGGAAACTCTGGATTTCGTTATCCCGGTTCCCGACCTTCCCAACGAACTCGTCATCCAGGCCTATCGAAAAAAGGCCGCCATTCTTTCAGAATCGGAACGGTACCAGGAAGCGGCGGATACCTATGCCGCCTTGAGTCAGTATCCCGGAGAAAATCAGACTGAACTCGAAGGGAACCAAAAGCCTTCTCATTTTACAATTGGTGAAAAAAGCCCTGAAGGACCGGAAGATCGGGGAGACCCGCATCGCCGCCAAATCGCTGAAACAGCTCATCGAGCAATATCCCGAATCCGTGGAAGCCCATCGGGCGTATATTGAAACCAAAGTCATGCTCAAAGACACGGCGGAGGTCCAGGACTGGTATACCAGCTTAGTCAAGACCCATCCCGATCACGCGGTCTATCAGTATGGGCAGGCCCTGGCGTTGTCCTATGCCGAACCACCCGATCTCCCGTTAGTGATCCGCCTCCTCCAACGTGCCATGAAAAAAGATCCCGCCCTGGGCTATGTCCACCAAACCCTGGGATGGGCCTACGAACAAACCGAACGGACGTCCGGCAAACAAGGCTACCTTGAGAAGGCCGAGCAGGAGTACCGTATCGCATTGGAACTTAACGATGCCGGTCGTTTTCCCGACGTGGAATCCCAACTGCTGTTGAATTTAGGAAATACCTATCTGGCGCTCTCGAATGCCCGCGAAGCCTATCGACATTACCGGCAGCGGGAGGAGCAATTCACCCCGTCCGGCGAGACCATCACCGAATTGCTCTATCGTAAAAATTATGGAGAAGCCTGTTTTAAAGCAGGACGCACCGAGGAATCCTTAGTGCAATATCAGATGGCCTTACGCAACGTCCCTCCCGAGCAGCGAGGCCTACAAGCCGAAATCCTGGAACGCATAGGATTGTCCCATCAGGACATCGGACAATATGCCAAAGCCATTGAGGCGTTCTCCCGGGCCTTAGCCCTCAACCGTGAGTTAGGGCAGGAACAAAATGTCACATTGCTCCAGAGAAATATCGGGGTCAACCTGTTTAACCTGAGCCGCGCCAGCGAAACCGGTGGACGCGAGGAACTCAAACAGGCTTTGGGCAGTTACTTTACCAGTCTGGACCACCTCACCACCGGCGGGGGCAAAACCCTTTCCAAGGGACCAGGCCTATTCAATGTAAATGTGGCCCTCAATGAAGGCGGGTCTCAAGCGGCCAGCGGGTTCGACTTAAAGGGCGAACAAAAGCTCATGTTCAGTTATATCGCCAGCACCTACGAGCAATTAGACGAACCGGGTCCCGCTCGAGATTTTTATCGCAAAAAACTCGCTCTTCTCAATCAGGGAGCATCGACTGCGCAGGATGCGGCAACATTGACAGAAAAAGCCATTGTCCTCAACCGGCTGGGAGTGCTTTCCCACCAATTAGATGAACCTGAGCAGGCGATGGAATCCTTTCGCCAATCCTTGAATTACACCCGGACGTTGAACATCCCGTTCGGGACCAGCGTCAACATCTATAATCTTTCGACATTGGCCGTCGAAAGCCTTTTACAAGGCCACACCCCGGACCACAGCCTTGTGGAGGCCATCACCTCAGGCATTCAGGATCTCCAACAACGAAACTATGAAGACCGCAATCTATTCTTCACCCTCACCAACACCGCCATGCTGCTTGTCCCTTCTTCCCGAACCATCGCCGGACCCGCGCCTCAAGCCGGCTGATGCCGTCCAACGCATGCATGAGCAGTTCACAACCAGGACGCTTCCGTGGTCGTATTATCAAAAGGCCGACTCGCTCCTACAGAAGCCGGCCCTCTTTTCAGATTCAGAACGACTCCCCGCTCAATTTCTGGTGAAGTTGAACCAGGCCGAATTGGCACGCACATCGGATCAGTCTCAGGTCTATCGCAACATTCAGGACGACTTACTCAAACTGGTGGAAGACCGGCAATCACCCAATAGCTGGTTGTGGTATCTGTCTCAAGCCGAAGAAGCCGCCGATCCCCTTGCGCGGAAGAAGTTTCTCAACCAATCCGTTGAGGCCGTCCTTCGTTTCCCCGCGCAAACCGACTCCCCCACGGGTCAGACCAACACCTGGCCCGCATATGAACGTCTGATTCAGCTCTCGGTTGACCAATTGATTGAAGCAGGCCGGCCCGACGACGCCTTTACCGTGGCGGAGCAACTGAGCATTCGACAAATGACCAGCGCCGTCTACGAAGCACTTGGAGAGAAGGTCTTTCTCAAAGGCTTGGGGGACTATGAACCGGAATTACACTCGTTACTCGGGGAACTCCGGCAAGCTAGAAATCACGGAAACGTCGCAGCCATTGAAGAACTGGCTCCTGCCCTCCAGGACACACTCTATGCCCTGTTTGAAGAATATCCCTGGGCCACCGCCTCCTTCTGGGCCTATCCTCCGACCAGGGACCTCATATTTTTGGGAGTGGACGCGCAACACCCCTACCTGAAAATTCTCAAAGGCACGCAAGGCTATCATGGCTTTGTTCATAACGGAGACACGCTCCATTACAGTCCGCTGGTGGTCACCGAAAAAGGGGTCACGGGGGATGAAGAATTTCACAAGCGGCTCAAACAATCCGCCTCTGCCTATGTGGCGATGCCGCAGGAACTGGAATCCACCCTCCCTTCTCTGACGCTGGATCAGAAACCGCTCACGTGGGTCAGCAACTTCTATGATTTCCTGAATGGCTATCATCAGCGCAGCCTCTTTTTTTCTCACATCACCACCCCAAGCACGTTTCTCCCTTCCACGCCTTCCAGTGCGGGGGAAATTCCATTTGTGCTCCAGCAATTTAGCGGGGTCGGGACGCACGATCATCCACTGGCCAGCCACACCAACATTGCCGCGTTTCTAAAAAATCCTGAGACGTTCGCCTTTGAAGTACAGGAAGCTCGGAATGTTCGTGAATTTGTCTCCGTGCTTGATTTTGCCGGCAGTCAACACCATTCGATCCTGCTCTTCGGCGGTGTTCCGTCCTCATCGCCTTCTCCATGGGTGCTGATCTCCTCGCTCCTGCGGGCGGGATTTCCTCATGTCATCGTGAGCCGGACACCGCTCGATTCTCCAACCGCCACCAGGTTTCTGAATCAATATCTCACGCATCTCAATACGCTTCCTCCCGATGAAGCCGTCATGGCCGCATCGAAGGATCTCTGGGGATCGGACACCGGGAAATACCCCTTCCGCCACTACGGATTTGCCGGCATGGGTCCGGACGAACGCCAGGAATATGCCGCCTCCATCTATGACCAGGAAGTGGCAGAAGCCATTCACGCATTTGAGACCAAAGACTTTCCCGGCTCTCTGCTGCATATCGAGCATGCGCTCGCCCTTATCGAGCATGCCAAAAAACGACAGGACTTCAAAGAACTCACCACCCTGGCGGTCGAAACCGCGTTTGAAGTCAGCGATTATGAAAAGGGTCTGTTCTTTCAACAGAAACTCCTGGATGCACTCACGCCGGAGACCCCGGCCAACGAACGGGCTGAGGCGGAATATCGCCTCGGCATCCTGCATTCCCGTCTCGAACATTTTGACCTCGCCGTGCAACACCTCGAACAGGCCAACCAGATCTGGGAACAGGGCGAACAGCTTGATCGCCTCGCGGAAGGCATGGCGACATTAGGAATTGTGCGTGAAAATATGGGTGCCTATACGGAAGCCCTGGACCAATTCAACCAGTCGTTCTCCCTGTATCAGGAAATCGGGGAAATGGGGCACACGGCGTTTCAATACCGTCGAATCGGTCGTATTTATTACCTTCGATTGGGCCGGTATGAGAAAGCCCGTGAAAACTTTCTGGCCGCTCTCAAGCTGTATCAGGAACAAGGCGATCCCCAGGGAGAAGCCGAAACGCTGTATGAAGTGGGATTGACCTATGAAAAAGTCGGTCTGTTCGACCAGGCGGCGGAACGCTACCACCAGGCCCTCTCGATTGCCAAAGAACTGGATGACCCCAAGCTCCTCACAACGGGCGATCTCTACCTCGCCAATGTGGCCTGGTTCCAGGGGAACTATCAAGCGGCCTTTCAACTCTTAACCCAGGCCGACAAAAAAGCCGAACAGGCCAATGACCCGCAATTACGCATTATGGTGAAAAATACCCGCGGGCTGATTTACTGGACACTCAATGACACCGACAAAGGACTGGTCCATTTACATGACGCGGTCACCCTCAGCCGGTCTTCCAATATTCAAACCGAGTTAGCCTCTTCGCTGAACAATCTTGGCTTGATCTACCGGCAACGGGGCGACCATGCCACCGCGCTGGACTATTTTCAACAGGCGAAAACGCTGGACGAGTCCCTGAAGAGCCAATGGGGATTAGGCTACGATCATCGGAATATCGGCATCTCCCTACTGGCCATGGGACAGTTAGAAGAGGCCGAAGGGCATTTCATCAAAGCCGAGCAGATCAGCGCCGAGATCAACAATGTCATCAATTGGGTCAAAGCCTTATTAGAACTGGGCAATGTCAATAAGGCGCTGCTGCGACCCGAACAGGCCCTTGGCTTTTACGAGCGGGCGCATGAGATCTCCCAGCGATACGGGATCAAGGAAGTAGAATGGCGGGCTGCAGCGGGCAAGGCCACCCTGTTGAGGGAGGAAGGAAAGCTCCCGGACGCCCTGACCTGGTTTACCAAAGGGGTCGAGGTGGTGGAAGGCATGCGGGCCGCGCTGAAAATTGATGAACTCCGCAATAGTTTCCAGACAAACAAACTGGATCTGTACCGGGACATCATCACCCTGCTCATCACGATGAACCGGACTGATGACGCCTTTAATTTTTTAGAACGCTCCCGATCCCGAAGTTTCATCGACCTGTTGGGTAATCAAAAGCTCGACGTTCAAAAACCAGGGCGATCAGGAAACCTGGACCAAAATCAACAGGCTGGCTTCCACGGTGGATTCCCTCAAATCGGAACTGGGATCGTATGAGGAGCCCCCTGCCGACCTCCAGGACCGGTATCGCAATACGAAGGCCCTGTATGAAGAAGCCATCCTGGAGGTCAAACAGGAGAATCCGGCGCTCAGTAGTTTTGTTTCTGTGGATCCGCTCAATCTGGAGGGAGTGCAACAGCTCCTGGCGCCTCGAGTGGGACTAATCACCTACTTTTTAACAAAAGACCAGCTCTACCTGTGGCTCATGACCAAAGAGCGAACTATCTTTAAAACGGTTTCTGCGAAGGAAGAAGATCTCACCCGCTTAGTGACCCGCTATCGGCAACTCGTTCAGCATCTGGAACCGGTTGATGATGAATTACAGAAACTCTATGGGTCTCTGATTCAACCGGTTGAAGCCGACATCAACAACCTGGAGTATTTGGGAATTATTCCCGATGGGCCGTTACACTTTCTCTCCTTCGCCGCACTCAAACACGGTCCGGCGTATCTGGTGGATGAGATCCCGCTCTTTTACGCACCCTCGGCTTCCGTCTTCCAATTCACCTTTGCCAAACGGCAGGCCGTTAAAAATGACAAAGTCCTCGCGATCGGAAATCCGGATTTGGGAAATTTCAATTACGATCTCCCACTGGCCGAATTAGAGGCCAAAAGCATCAAATGGAATTATCCCAATATGGATATTCTGACCGGAAAAAAGGCCACGAAAGAATGGGTGGTGAAGAATATCTCCCGATATGGCATCATCCACTTAGCGGCCCACGGGGAATTCGATGAGGGCAATCCGCTGTTGTCCTCACTCTGGCTGGCTTCAGAAAACCCCGAAAACCGCCGACTGACCGTCAAGGAGATTTTCGGTTTGGAATTAAACGCGGACCTGGTGACCTTAAGCGCCTGCCAAACGGGCCTGGGCAAACTGGAAGCCGGAGAGCTCATCGGCCTGAACCGCGCATTTGTCTATGCCGGCACGCATGCCCTGGTGTCCGCCCTGTGGCGGGTAGATGATCTCTCCACCTCGGTGCTCATGAAACATTTTTACCGGAATTACGTGACGGCGAATAAAGCCAGAAGCTTGCGGCAAGCCCAACTCCTCGTCAAAAAAGATTTCCCTCACCCATCTTATTGGGCGGGGTTTAGTTTAATCGGAGACTATCAATAATGGGAGTGTTAGCTTTCCCTTGCCGTATTCATGATAGAGCGGTGATTAAAACAATGTGAAAGTCTGAATATTCAATTGTCCTTAAATCACGCCCTACTCCAACGCTGAAAGGGGGCCTCATGCCAGACCGTATCGCTCGTGTCATCTTCGGAATCGTCTTCCTCACTATGGTTGCCTGGATGTTTCCCTCATCCAATTGGGCGGCCACACTCTACGCCAAGCAGGATGACGTCAAAGTCAATGCGGAGAAATCTCCGACCTCCGCCGTCATCGCCACCCTGGCGCTGGGAGATGCCGTTACCGTGCTAGCCGAAGAAGGTCGACTGGCCAAAGTCAAAACCGCAACAGGAAAAACCGGCTGGGTGTTTAAATTCCGGCTGGCAGAAGAAAAACCTTCCACGAGTGGCGGCGGGCTGGACCTATCCGGTCTCACGGGACGGAAAACCATTGCCGCGCGAGAGTCGCGGGCAGGAGGCAGCATTCGAGGCCTCAAGGAATCCACCGAACAATATGCCAAAGCCAAAAATATCAAACAGGAAGACCGTGATGCCGTGGATCGCATGGAGGCCTTTTCCATTGCCCCGGATGAATTGATGCAGTTTAAAAAAGCGGGAAACTTAGGAGAATTTTCGGGAGGTGCCCAATGAATACCGGAAAAATTTTGGCGGGTGTCAGCATTCTGAGTCTCCTCTTGTCCACGCATGGGATGCGCTGGATCGCAATCCGGGCAATCGTCAGCAACAAACCGGATCTCATTGGAGGTCTCGGAGCGGCCCTTGGCATGAAACAACAGAAAATCGATCTTCTCAAAAAAGGCGTCGGCGTCGTTCAAGCGCTGGAGCCTATCGGAGAAGAAGAGGAAATCACGTTGGGTGAAGCGGTCGCGGTGGAAGCCTTTAGCCGTTTCGGCGGTGAATATTCCAATCCAGCCTGGACACGCTATATCAATCTGGTGGGAAAGACGGTGGCGGAAGTCTCGGACCGGCCAACCCTGAACTACCATTTCGCCATTCTCAACAGTCAGGAACAGAATGCCTTTGCCGCTCCCGGTGGCTATATCTTCATCACCGTCGGGCTGTTGAAGACCTTGAACAATGAAGCCGAATTAGCCGGCGTGTTGGCCCATGAGATTGCGCATGTCACCCAGAAACACATGCTGGACGCCATTCGCCGGGGAGCCCTGATGGGCAGTGTCTCGGAACTGACCCTCACCGCCATGAAACAGGATCCGGCGATGTTCTCCAGCGTCATCGATGAAATGACCGACCTGTTGTTTACCAAAGGTCTGGATAAAGACAAAGAATTTGAAGCCGATGTGGTGGGCGTAGAGTATGCCTATCGGGCGGGCTATAACCCGCAAGGACTGGAAGATTATCTGCAGACATTGGCCAAAGAAGAAGGGCATGTGGAATCCAAGTTTTTCACCACGCATCCTTCCACCACCCTCCGTATCTCCAAAATCGATACGCTCTTAAAAGATTATTCCGACATCAAAAATCTGCCGTTTCTCACGGAGCGCTTTCACCAATACGTGAAGGCGGGGTAAGGCTTGGGAGGTTTGAGGATTTGCTGGTAAGTGAAGGCATCGCACGTGTGTTCCCCCACTCTCGTGCCCATGTGATGTTCTGTGTTGCCGGGTTTCGGCCCGGCAGGCGAGGTCCTTTTGTTTCGGCAAAAGGACCCAAAACCATTGACGCCCCGTCCGGTCTAATTAGATGGGACGGACGCGAGCTGTAGGAGGGCGGCCTAACTCGCTGCGCTCAAACAAGGCCCGTCTATTGATTCAAACGCCCACCAGGGGCCGGGCTGCAGGCATCGGCCTTTAAGGCACAGAAAACAGGGGACAAGTCTGTTGTTGAGAGTTTCGTGCGTAGGTACGGGGAAGCGGTACGCAGACAAACGCTTCTAGAAGCAGGTAGAGGCAGAAATTCGCCAACAACAGATTTGACCCCATACCCTGGCTCTGGATGGATGCAGATGAGATCGTATCCCTCGTTACCTTCAGGCTCTTTGTAGGTGAGGATATTTTGCCTCATCAGGTGCCCCAGAACCAGATATTCAGCGCCTGTCAATACTACAGGGAGTCTTAACCAATCTCTCTCACTCAACTGCTACTCCTGTAGGACACAGCGCCTTTCGCTTCTGCGGTGGGAGACCCGCCCGCAACAAGCGCGGGTTAGACAGCAGAGTCTAGGTGTTCCCATCCTAACTCATCGTCCTGCATTACGAAGTGTCGAACAAGAGGACCGCTCAGACCCTCAACCGGGAGTTGCATCCTCGCATGTCGGTTGTGGAAAACATCGAGCAGCATTCCCTCTTCAGACGCGGGTTTCAGGATCGCGATGGCCGAAACATGCGTATTGTCCGACGCCGTCAGCTTCTTACCTGGCCCCGGCCGTGTCTCCAGAAACACTGGTCTTCTCGCAGGATCGGGAAAATTTACGACCGGTACGACATCAAGACCTCTCATTGCGGTAAGGACTGCGTAGGGTTTCGTGTGATAGGTATGTTCCGGCACGTTGTTGTAGACAAGGAGTACCCCAGGAAGTCGGCCCCCGGTGAGGGCGCGCAATTGCGGGTCTGCTTTGTGAATTGCTTCCCGTAGCCGTTTTCCTGGCGTACCTCCTGAAACGACAACCTCTCCGCGCGCTCGACGTTCTATGATTGAGGCCTCTTCCCTGTTGGGATTGAATTGCTTGACCTCAACGACTATTGGAACCCCCGCTGGACCGCAAACCTTGTAATCCGGACGCTGGACGCCCTTCGCAGCGGACACTGGAATCCGCTCACAGGTCAGGCCATTACTCGCGCAGAAGTCCTCGAACAGCATCTCAGACTTCGTTTTCATTCCCAGTCCACCTCTGCTGTCCAGCAAAGATCGTTTACTTGCATCCGATTTTTTAGCGCGTTTACCGCTGGCCACCAACCTTTATCTCCTTTGTTGTAGTAGCCATCCTCGCCAAGTTTACAATAATTTTCCCACGTTATTTCTACTGCCGAATCAACAGGCCAGCCTACACCTAAAACATCCCTGGTTATAGAGAATTTACGAGGATCAACACTTTCAGACGCATCGGTTTTAATATTGAGTCTCCAAACATTCGCCATGTGTTATGTTCCTTATATGCATACAACAGAGTCCGTGGCTGAGTGGCGGGCTGGAGGCTCGTCGATTCGAGCCGCGCGTTCGGTTGGCGCAGGCGGCTGGAATACATGGCCAAACGCGGACTCTGATGAGCCGACCGCTCATCCAGTTCCCTCCATCCCACTTCGAGCAGCCACGGTTTCCTTCAAATCTTTTAGCACCCCGTCTGCCGCCTGCGGTCGGCTGAACACTGCGGTGCGCGGCGCACGAAGCGCGTCCGCTCTACTGCGAAGTTATGCGGTCGCATCGCTGCGCCTCATGAGTGCCTTGACTTGTTCCGGGAGATCGGCCAGGTGGTGGCCGTCCTGTACAACGTCCTTGACGAAAAACACATGATCGTCCAAGAACCCTCGCATGTTGGCGTTGTCTTCGGTCGACGCGGCGGTGACCATGGCTGCGAAATCTCGGTGTGGTGGCAAGCGTTCCCACACCCGGTATCGGTCCAGATTGATCGGCAGCGGCATATCTACGGGATCGTACCGATAAACCTCGACCACGACCTCAACAGGGGACTTTCGGACCGCGACTGCGGCTTCGATCCGGCTGTCGTGCGCTACGTCGGCGATTGGCATCGCACTTAGGTCAATCTCGGCCATGTCACCTTCGCGAAGCTGGTTCACCTGCTCCCAGTCACACCGCGACATGACCATCACGTCGCGACCCTCGAGGTGCCGGAAGTACGCCTGAAAGCGCGGTGCCCGGCGGAGGCTCATGAAGTCACCATCTCTTCGCTATGGGCCGCATAACGGTAAGTTAACCGGCGCGGATCACCGCGTCCGGTTAAACGATTGGTTAGCAAATCATTTCACATATTTTGGGGATAGGTCTGCCCTCTGATTTCGCTTTTTTTATGTCTTCTATCACTTTGTCTTTTTTCATAAGCCCTTCGGTAGCGAGCATCACAAGAGCAACTGTTGACGCAAGAAACATTGCCTTCCTACCAGGATTAAGGAGCATCATCTGTTCTGATAGCATTTTTACTGGAGCCTGGTAACTTGACATGAATGGTTGCTGCAAAAGATGAATGCTATTTATATAAACATAATCAGCAACGTCTCTGTCATTGTTGTCGTCTTCAATACCTAGACGCTTCTTGTAAAGAACAATTACATCTTTTATTGACGACATGAATTTGACACACGGCCCTTCAATTTTCATCCATTCTTGAATTTCTGCCATAACTACATTTGGATCTGTGGATTCAAGTGCTTCCTTATAAAAGTGCAAACTGTTGAGATAAGTTGCTGAAAGTTCGGCAGAATTTGACAGATTCAATGCCTGAATTACTTCTTTATGATTTCTCTCTATTCTTTCAGATGCACTTAGCAAAAATGAAAGTAATGAATCTTGATATTGAATGTGATGCTGTTTTGAAAATTGAATTCTTTGTTCTTCAATCTGGAGAGATTGTAATCTGAGCCCACGATAAAACCAAATTACTGCAATTATCCCTGAAGAAGCTCCAAGCAATGAACCTAAGTCACCGATATTAGCTGATGCTGAATACGTGTATACGGCAAAAGGTATACAAAAAATTAATATTGATAATAAAGTGAGTTCTCTGATTTTCATTTTTATTGCTAACGGCTGGCCGATCCCCTGCGGGCCGCGAAGCGGACCATCAGGTGCATTGGCGTGTTATGTGGTGCCGTAGGTCGCCCACCACTCGGCACGCTCAACGCGCTCTCGCAATGGCGTGCGTACACACTCCGGCGCGCGGGAAATATACTCCTTAGCGGACCGCAAACCGTCTGGGCCAAGGCTTCGAAGGTACCGTTCAGCAGCCTCAACAGTAAATGGACCCCGGCCATCCTCGTTGAAGTTTGAAGGAAGGTCCGTCCAAATGACCGACGAAAAGCCCCGTTCCTGGGCCCAGCGCAGAAGCAAATCGGCAAGGTCAGGATGGACGTTGGACCGCTGCGCCCCTGACACAAGATCCACGAAACCAATGCGCTGGAGGATCGTGCCTTCCCGGCAACGGAGATCACAGATGGCATCGTCGAGGAGCTTCCGTCCGGATACGGCAAAGCTCGTACCGCAGTCCACACCGTTTTCCGGGTCCACCACAAGCGTGAGAGCACCACAGCGTGTCGTGGAAACACGAGAGAACTCAAGGGGCATGGAGGGTCCGGCCGAATCCCAGTGGGAGCGCAGGGGCAACGAGAAGGCCCCATCATCCCAAAGCAACGAACCCCATCCGAGAAGGACGTGCTTCATTGATTCTTGCCTTGCTGTCCCACATAACAATGTTTAGGCGGATCTGCATAAGAGCCGGACCTGCCCATATCTGTCCGTATAACACGCCATCGAATTTTCTGAAAATAACGACATGATCGTTGCCATTTGAATGAGTTCACTCGAATGACATCCGGTAGCATCTTCTTCCCTCAAGTGTTCATGCAGTTCGCTGACAGATTCTGCCACTCATGTGTGCGCTCGAAACACCCGGACCACACAATGCCGCCAGTCTCAATGCAATGTATTCTTGAACAATGTTGGAAAGAAATCAACGATTCGGACCTTCATTCATATCGCTTCCGGAGTTCTTTCTTTGCCTCTTGCAAGTCATTATGGTCTTCACTGTTCCGACCCCTGCCGTCTGGCCCAAAGGAGGAACGCTCTTCTCAGTTGGCAGACCTTGTTCGAGCCAGACGAGTTGGGCCACCCTCCGCCGGCTATGATCGGCTGAACGTCAGCGCTAACCGGCGCAAGAGTAGGAACCGTCCGAGTAAGCCCCTTGTTCGGCTTTTTCACTCTTCCTCATCATGAAGCACGTTAAGTGGGCATAGATGGCATCTAAATGTGCCTCGGCTGTCTTCGTCCAATGGATTTTCATTCAGGTAGACCGTATTTCTTCCTTATTTCTGACACATCCTTTGTTCTGCCTGCCCTGCTATCGTCAAAGCCTTTTTCGATGGCTTCCCGGACATATATTTCGTGCATCAGGTCATCCCACGTTGCATTGGGCGGCAATTGATCTACCAGTTTGTGTGCATCTTCTTTTTTTACCACGTTAGACATCACTCACCTCCACGTGAATTGTCACCTGTCAAATTATCTATTTTGCTGAACAATGTTTTGGAGAATCCGCATAAGAGCCGGGTCTGCTCATTTCTGTCCGTATGATATACCCTCGAAATTTCTAAAAATAACGACATGATCGTTGCCATTTCTGATGGGTTCACCCGAATAGCATTCCGTAGCACCTTCTTCCCTCAAGTGTTCAGATATTTCCCTGGTAATTTCAGTCCCTCATGTGTACTCTCGAAACTCCTCATCTACACGATGAGGGCAGCCTTGATGCGACTGATTCTTGAACAATGTTGTAAATATGTCAAGGATTCTGATCTTCATTCATATGGCTTCCGAAGTTCTTTCTTCGCCTCCTGCCAGTCATTTTGTTTGCCTGCTCGGACGCCTGCTGACTGGCCCGAAGCGGACGCTCTCATTACCCGGCAGGCCGTGTCCGAGCGAAGCGAGTTGGGCTGCCCTCCGAAGACTCGCGTCCGCTTTCTCCAATGTTGCCAGGCAGGGCGTCATTGGTTTTGGCTACTTTTGCCGGAACAAAAGTGGCTCGCCTACCGGGACGAAACCCGGCAAAACTCAGATCACCTTGAGACGAAGAACAGGGAACAAGTCTTTTGTAGGAAGGTTCGTGGGGAGGATTGGGGAAGCAGTCCGCAGGAAAAGGATTCAAGAGGAATGTGGAATCAGAAATTCGACACCAACGGAATTGTCCCCATATTCTTTTAGCACGTTTTACCTCTTTGGGACTCGAGCTGAACGATGATTCTGGGTGCGTCTCACGTCATGAACAGCGGCGCCGATAGGCGTCGGCTGCATTTTAAGTTATGCCTTTCACCCGTGGGCCCTAAGCATGAACCGCCTGCGCCACCAGCCGCACCCCCAGCGCCCCACAGACCTTGACGATGGTGTCGTAGCGTGGTTTCGCATCGGGGCGCAGCGCCTTATACAAGGCTTCGCGAGTCAGCCCGGATGCCTTGGCGATTTCGCTCATGCCACGCGCACGGGCAATGTCGCCCAGTGCAGACGCCAGTAGGGCCGGATCATTCGCCTCCAGAATATCCGTAAGATAGGCCGCAACAGCTGCCTCGCTATTGAGATACGGCGCAGCGTCAAATTCGGGTAAGTCAACCGTCTTAATACGTTTGGTCATAGTTATCTTCGTCAATTAATCTAGTAGAGCTGCTAGCGACTTGGCGCGCTTGATATCCGTCTTCTGGGTGCGCTTGCTACCACCGGCGAGCAACACAATCAAATGAACGCGGCGCCTTACGAAATATATACGCCAGCCCGCGCCGAAATGGATGCGTAGCTCCGACACGCCCTCGCCAACTGGCTCAACATCCCCCATCTATCCGAGCTCAAGGCGCTTGATGCGTGCAATTACCACTCCGCGTACCGCCTCATCGGATAGACTGTCGAGCCACTTGGTGAATTCAGGTAGTGGCTTGACTAAAAACATGGAATAACTGTAATCGAACGATTACACCCCGTCAACCTCAGAACGAGGGGCAAATATATTGTTGAGAGTTTCGTGCGAAGGTTGAAGAAGTAATCCGCAGCAGGGGCTTCAAGGAGCAGGTGGGAAGGGGGAGACAGAAATTCGTCACCAACAGATTGGTTCCCCCTATTCTGACCCTAACCGTTTCCTCTCCCCTGCTCCGACGCCTGCCGCCCGTCCCATGATCGGACGCTCTTTTCCTGGCGGGCCTTGTTTGAGCCTGGCGAGTTGGCCCGCCCTCCTATGCTTGGCGTCCGTCCAATCTGATTCGACAGGGCAGGGCGTCAGTGGTTTTGGCTACTCTTGCCGAAACCAAAGTGGCTCGCCTGCCGGGACGAAACCCGGCAACACAGAACATTACGTTGAGACGAGGAACAGGGGGTGGCAGTAATTCGTCAACAACCGATCTGACCTCAGACCCTACCCGGCATCATCTGCGGCCCGAAGCGTTGTTAGCTGCATGCCATAGTTAGGCTACTCTTAATGTTTTCTCGAATTCGCCTCACATCTTTTTCAGGAAATCCCTGCGCCGCTGGATGATGTCCTCTGCCTTTCTGGCCGCTGGACTGACGATCTTATCGTCAAGCGATTTTATCAGATCTTCTAAGCCATCATAATGATAGGGCGTGAGAACCCACGGATAATCTCTGAAATCCGAGAACATCCCATATTCATATGTGGATGAGAGAATAATCGGCTGTATGGGAAGCGATGGCAGGCCCGGAACGATCCGTTGCAGCTCCTGTGGGATGCTCTTCGCTTCCGTAATGTCGGCGATAACAAATCGCGCCATGTGAGCGAGCGTCGATATCGTTTCCGTGAGATTTCGATTCGATGGCCTCTCAAAGTCGAAGACCACAGGCACCCAGCTTCCGAGTCTGAGCTCACGCCGAAGCGCATCCAGGATCGACTTTCGCTCCGGTGTAAATCTGCCAAGGATCAGCACGACCTTAGACGTAACAACGTCGATGACGTCACGAATCTCCTCGTTACCGAGCAGAAGATAAAGGAATTGAGCTAACCGCAGGTCGTCCGTGACGACGTCGTTCTCTCCTTGCGGTGTGATCACCAGATTCGTTTGATCCATGGGCTTACCTTGGATCTGCCAAGCAGACAATCCGTAAACGAAGGAGCCCGTAAGAACAGCGTCAGACAAGTCGCATTCGATAAGCGATGTATGCTCGAGAATGGCGTTGCTCAGGTTCGCGTTCGTGAATTTCGTCCTGAACAGGTAGGTCGCGGAAAGATCGGAGCCCTCAAGGGCGGCGCCCCGGAAAGTGGAACCGGTTAGATTGGTTTCTTTTAACATGGTCCTATGCAGTATCGCTCGATCGAGATTGACATAGGCCAAGTACGACCAGGCCACATGCGCGCGGCTGAGGTCGGCTGATTCGAAGCTAGCCTGGGAGATGTAGAGACGCCATAGATTCGCACCAGTTAGGTTAGCGTTGTCAAAACGGGCCCCACTCAAGTTAGCTTCACTCAAATTGACACCAGTCAGGTCCACGCCCGTAAAATCTGAATCTCTCAGATTGGGGCGAACTCCAGGATGTTGGTCTCTCCACTCGTTCCAGGCAGAGACCCCCTCAGGCCCTTGCGTCAACAGGGCACGAATCTCGCTCGGGATGGGCTGCGCGATTGCCATATGACTATATCTCTACCTGTGCGCCTAACAATGTTTAGGCGAATCCGCATAAGAGCCGGACCTGCTCATTTCGGTCCAAAAAACACGCCATCGAATACCCGAGAATAACGACATGCTCCTTGGCATTTCTCGGTAGCATCTTCTTCTCTCAATTGTTCATGCAGTTCCCTGGCATGTTCGGTCACGAATGTGTGCTCTCAATCCATAAGGGCCCTATGATTTCACTTAACGTGCGGCACGGAGCATAGGGAAAATCGGTAGTGAACTGCCGACCTGAATTTCTCCCACAACCTCGAATCCAAAGCGCCTATAGAGAGGAATATTGGCCGGATTGGTCGCCTCAAGATAAGCCGCCACGTGAGCGCCATCACACACTTCAAGGCCCTGCGCAAGCAACGCACTGGCGTACCCTTTTCCTTGAAACATGGGCTCAACCCCAATGGCAGGCAGGTACCAGTGTGCCACCGGCGGATGCGACGCGCTTACCTGCTCGAGTATGACAAACACCTCCCCTTGCAGTTCAGTGGCCACGCCTTCTTGCAGGACCGTGACGAGCGACTCTTCATCAGGACCGACACCAGGAGGTAGCCAGAGCGCGGCGGCTTTAAAGTCCCCGGAACGATAGGCCGATTCGTGGTCGAAGGCGCGTCCAGCAAAGTACTTCAGGACTAGTGGGAAGTAATGCAGATACTGCTTGGCATCGGGAAACATCCAGCGAATGAACGGATCGGAGATAAACGCGGTCACGAGAGTGGCGATTGACCTATCGTAGTCGGATAGGGATGCGCCTGTTGCTGACGGTGCGGACATTGTCCCTCTTGGAATGATGGTGAAGTGGTAGTGTATGTACTACGGCCATGGGAACTGCGAGCAATCGTGACTGCGGCCTAACGCCGCGCTCACCGGAAAATTTTGCGCGTGCAGCGCTTTGTTAAACTCTTTTGGTTTCTCTTAAACTTTTGCCCTGTTCATGTAGCCATACCATACAGCCGGTCTCGTTGCGACGGATTTTTGTACAATGTTGTACATATGTCAAGGATTTTGATCTTCCTTCATACCACTTCCAGCGGCTTTTCTTTGTCTCCTGCCAAACAAATATCTGCTCCGGTCCGGATGGGATTCTAAGAGTTGTTTCGCCCACTAGCGTTTCGTACCAGTGATGACATGAGTAAGGTAATCTCGGGACAGCAGGAAAAGGCCGCTGCTCGATTTTTCAGGGAATCGACTTCTGCCGGATTGTTTCAAGAGTTCGTTTTATGTGAACGAGGATCATACAAAATATAGGCTTCATCACTGTTTCACACGTGCGTCACTGAACTATTCAGTCTCCCCAGCTCCGACGCCTGCCGCCCGTCCCATGATCGGACGCTCTTTTTTTCTGGCGGGACTTGTATGAGCCTGGCGAGTTGGCCCGCTCTCTCGTGGTTAGCGTCCGATCAATCAGATCAGACGGGCGGGGCGTCGTTTTGCAAGGTGCGTCTCGCGGAGCGCGGCCTTTGTTTGGAAACTTTTCCCGAAACAAAAGGACCTCGCCTGCCGGGGCGAAACCCGGCAACACAGAACATCACGTAGGCACGAAAGTGAGTAACACACGTGCGAGACCTTCACCTGCCCACACGTTTTACTGCCAACCCTCAGGACAGAATTCAGGAAAGATTTCGCCAGACCTTGGCTATTCAACCTGGGCCCAGATCCTTCGCCTATAGCTCAGGATGACGGGCTGGTGCTGGGTCTCTCCTCTCATGTTTTTAAGCCTGTGCTACGTTGTTCGGCCCTCATTCCAAACATAATTCTTTAGCCGTTCCATGCGAACGTTGATTCTGAACAGCGGGAGTTTTTCTCTGAAGTCCCGGGTGGACGATGGCCCCTTCTCAACGTCCGAATCCGAAACCGGTCCTAGAGTTATTCTTCTAAGGTATCGTGACAGGAATCTGCAAAGAGTCGTTCCTAAAGATCAATACTCCCCCAAACGCCCCTCATCGCCCTCTTCCCAGCAAGGCATCCTGAATCATGAACAGAAGGGAAGGTAGCACTTAACAGACAAGAATGGCATACTAAGGATATGAACAGGATGATTCCGTTCTTTGCATTAAATCTGTGAATTGGTGCTATGGAGCCCTAAATTAGGAGGGAAGGTCATGGCGAAGGTAGACGAACTTAAAACGGAAATTGAGAGACTTCCCCAAGAGGAGTTCACCGAACTTGTCCGGTGGCTGTCAGAAAAGGGCTGGGAACGGTGGGATAAGGAGATCGAAGCCGACTCTGAATCCGGAAAGCTCGATTTTCTGATGCGCGAAGCGCTCGAAGAGAAAGCAAAAGGAACTCTCAAGGACCTGTGAAACATCGCACAACTGCTCGATTTTGGTCTTGCTATGCGCACCTTCCTGAGCCTGTCCAAAAAGTTGCCAGACACAACTTCGACCTCCTGAAAGAAAATCCCGCACACCCTTCGCTGCACT
>CAVSTN010000002.1:0-1582295 GCA_963730905.1 uncultured Nitrospiraceae bacterium
GGCGACTCGCCCCGCCGGCTGTCACCGATAGCTTCCTCACTAAGCCCCACCGTTCGGCCGATGGCCGAATGGGCCGCAAGGCAATACCGGCAGTCATTGACCTCGGAAACCGTCAAGGCAATTTGTTCACGAAACTTCGGCGAAAGACGGCCCTTCGAAAGGGCTCCCGAAAAATCGAGATACCCCTGAAGGACGGCCGGCGAGTTGGCCATGGTCCGCATAATGTTGGGCGCGAACCCCAGCTTACTTTCCACGCCTTTCAATAAACGTTGTGCTTGGCCCGTGGCGGTTTCCGGATTGAGTGCAGGTAATCGTGGCATCGTTGGGTATCTCCTTAAAAAGAGTGAATGTGAATAAAATATGTCAGACACTTTTTCGTGATATTTCAATCAACATGCCAAGTTCATAAAATATTTAAGTTATTGTTTTTTAATAATTTTAAAAATGTTACAACGTTATTTCTGACGACGATATTTCGTGTTTAACGAAAACTCATTGCCAGACAACGAAATTTCGTTTATCGTTTCAACCATGACACACGACCACACCAGAGTGCCGGGAGGGCACGACGCTGGATTCCCTGAAATGCCTGTTGCTGGACATCGCCCAGCAACGTTCATTGAACGACTTGTTGTGGCTGATCGTGCGACGGCTGGCGGATCGACCCACTGTGGTCCTGGCAAGAATCTGGTTGATCCGGCCGGGTGATATCTGCTCCACCTGCCGGTTAAAGGAGGAATGCCCGGATCAGACGAAATGCCTCCATCTCGTAGCCAGTGCGGGCCGGTCAAGCGAGGGTGCCAAAACGGAATGGAAAAACACCGACGGGTACTTTGCCCGATTTCCGCTGGGCGTGTGTAAGGTGGGGCGGATTGGAAAGACCGGCGAGCAGCTCGTCATCAATGAGATGGAGAACAATCTCGCCTGGATTGCCAAGCCCGACTGGGCCAGGCAGGAAGGCATCCAGGGCTTTCACGGCCAGCCCATTATCTATAAAGGGGAAACCCTTGGTGTGCTGGCCGTCTTCGAACGGGAACCGGTCACCGATGAGGCCACGGTCTGGTTCCGGATGATTGCCGATCATGTGGCCGTGGCCATTGCCAACGCCAGGGCCTTCGAGGAAATCGAACGGCTCAAAGCCCAACTGGAACTGGAAAACACCTTCTTAAAAGAAGAAGTCCTGGAAGCGCAGAACTTTGGCGAAATTATCGGGCAGAGTCCGGCCATCGCCAACCTGGTGCAGCAGATCGAGCTGGTGGCCCCCACCGATGCCACCGCGCTCATCTCCGGGGAGTCGGGAACGGGAAAAGAACTGGTCGCGCGGGAAATTCATCGCCGCAGTCAACGCAAAGACCATCCGCTCGTGCGGGTCAACTGTGCCTCGATTCCCAAAGATCTCTATGAAAGCGAATTTTTCGGGCATGCCAAAGGCGCCTTTACCGGCGCCATGAAAGACCGGGCCGGACGGTTTCAAGCGGCCGATGGCGGCACGCTGTTCCTGGATGAAGTCGGAGAAATCCCCTTGGAGATGCAAAGCAAACTCTTACGCGTCTTACAGGAGGGGGAATACGAACGGGTAGGCGAGGAAACCACCAGAAAGGTCAATGTCCGCATTATCGCCGCCACCAACCGGAAGCTGGCCCAGGAAGTGGAAGCCAGACGATTTCGTCAGGATCTCTATTACCGTTTGAATGTCTTTCCTATCGAAGTGGCTCCCTTGCGCAATCGCAAGGAGGATATCCCGCTATCTGGCCACCATGTTCATGGCCAACGTCCGCAAAAAACTGAATTGCACGGGACGGGAATTAACCCAGGCCGAAGTGGTGAAATTGCAAAACTATCATTGGCCGGGCAACGTGCGGGAATTGCAGAACATCATCGAACGCGCCGTGATTTCCTCCCGGTGCGGATCGGTCAAGTTCGACCTGCCCGTGCCGCAAGCCAGCGGAGCCTCACTCAAAACACCCATCAAGAAAAATGGCGACAACCCCGGCGAGATTCTGACCGAAGAGGACATGCGCCTTCAGCGAAAAAGCGAACATCGAAGCCGCGTTGAACAAAACCGACTGGAAAATCTACGGCACTGGCGGGGCTGCCGAACTCCTCGGCCTCAAACCCACCACCCTCCTCTCCCGCATCAAAAAAATGGGGATTAAGAAGACCCATTAGATTTGTGTCACGAACTTGAATTGAGGTAGGAATGGAATACAAGTCAAAAATGTATTCACCAATGAGCCAGGAATGAGGTAAACATTTGCAGTATTCGCCTTTAAGGAGAGCAAGAAAATCACCCTGCGCAGAACAATCACCATGGCTGGGAATGCCACAAACAAACTACCACCTCTCCGAAGCCGATTTTCGTGTTTAGTAGCCAAGCAATCATTACCTCTTAAAAGAAGATGAACGAATATGATGGATGATTTTACTCCTGGCCAACGCTGGGTGAGTGACAACGATGCCGCACTCGGGTTGGGCATCGTCCAATCTGTCGCCTTTCGCACGGTTCAAATTGAATTTCCCGCCGCTGATGAAACACGCACGTATGCAAAAGCCACTGCCCCGCTGACACGCGTTGAATTTGATGTCGGTGATTCAATTAAAAGTATGGATGGTTGGCGTCTTTCGATCACCAAAATAGAACATGTCAGCGGCACAGTGCGCTACCACGGCATTCGAGAAAGTGGTGAGCCTGCCACCATGCATGAACGTGAACTGCTCTGATGCACTCACGTTTAATGTACCTCAAGACAAACTGTTTGCCGGGCAAGTTGACGACAACAGATGGTTTGAGTTGCGTGCGGCCACGTTGCAACACCTTGCCACACAACAAACATCAACAAGCTTTGGCTTACACGGGCCACGTGTCAGCCTGATTCCCCATCAAATTTATATTGCCCATGAAGTATCAAAGAGAACCGCCCCGCGTGTTCTGCTCGCCGATGAAGTGGGACTCGGTAAAACCATTGAAGCCGGCTTAATTCTGCACCGTCTGATACTGACCGGAAAAATACACCGTGCTTTAGTTATCGTACCGGAACCACTACTGCATCAGTGGCTGGTGGAATTGCTCAGGCGCTTTAATTTACGCTTCACCTTAATCGATGAGCAGTATTTTTCACATATCGACGAGGCATTCGACAATCCTGAAGAATCGGTCCCTCTTGAAAACTTCTTCGATCAATTCCCCCTCGTGTTATGCGGATTACACTTTGCCTGCCGCGATGATATCGCCCCGTTAATGGCCATGTGCCATTGGGATATATTGGTCGTCGATGAGGCGCACCATCTTGAGTGGACACCGAGCGAGAGCAGCCGGGAGTATCGACAAATCGAAACGTTAGCGAATCAGTCAGATTCAGTCTTGTTATTAACAGCCACACCCGAGCAATTTGGCACGGCAGGGCATTTTGCCCGTTTGCGACTACTCGACCCGGCGCGTTTCCATTCGCTCGACAGCTACTTAGCCGAGGAGAAACAACATGCCGCGACTGCCGGGCTGGTGAATCTTCTACTCGATCATCAGACCATGACTGAAGATGATCTAGCGCGTTTACGTTCGCTCATTGATGATAGCGATACCATCGACATAGCAGCCATCAATGCCGCTAATGACGATGCCTACACACTTCGACGACACCTCATCGACCGTTTGATTGATCAACACGGCACTGGCCGCATGTTGTTCAGGAACACGCGTGCGGCGATCAGCGGGTTTCCCCGGCGTCACTTCATTCCTGCTGTACTCGACGACGACAGAAACGAGACCCGTATTGACTGGCTTTCCGATAAACTACGAGAACTATCGCCGCACAAAGTCCTACTGATTTGCGCGACCGCCGAGACCGCGGTTTCCCTATCAACAATACTGCTGCAAAGGCATGGCCTGCCAGCCGGTGTTTTTCACGAACACATGAGTCTCCTGGAACGAGACCGCGCTGCCGCCTGGTTTGCCGATGCCGAAGACGGTGCGCAAATGTTGATTTGCTCGGAGATTGGCGGCGAAGGCCGAAACTTTCAATTTCTCCATCATATCGTCTTGCTCGACTTACCCGATCAACCCGATTTACTGGAGCAGCGCATCGGCCGCCTGGATAGAATCGGGCAGCAGCACGATATCAATATTCACGTGCCTGTCGCGGCAGGTTCAAGAGACGCACGACTGAGCCGCTGGTACCATGATGCACTCAATTCGTTTGAGCATAGTTGCGTAACCGGCCAACACATCAAGGCCGAAATGGAAGAACAATTTGCTGCTTACCTTGCCGGCGAACACCTCGATGAGGACCGGTTCATCAAGGAATGCAGGCAACTGCACGAGCAAAAGACCCGGCAACTCAACCTTGGTCGCAACCGGTTGCTCGAACTCAGTGGTTGCCGTCAGGAAATTGCTGCCCCGTTGATTAAAGAAATCAAACACAATGAGCAGGAGAACATCTTATTACGATACCTTGAAAATGCCTTTGATTCTTTTGGGGTTGAAATTGAAGATCATTCGCCAAGCAGTTGGATCGTACGACCGGGTGCTCATTTACAGGTGGCACAATTTCCTGAGTTACCCGAAGACGGCATCACCGTGACGACCAATCGCGAGACCGCCCTTGCGCGAGAAGACATGCATTTCCTGAGTTGGGAGCACCCGTTAGTGCGTGCGACAATCGACTTGATTTTGAACGGAGAACGAGGCCGGGTCAGCGTCTGCGCCTTACACCTGCCACAACTTCCACCTCGCAGTATTTTAATCGAAGCCATATTCGAATCGAACTGCCCTGCACCCGCCGGATTAGAGATCGGGCGCTACCTTCCTTGCCACGCATTGCGCTTGCTGGTCAACCAGGACGGGGAAAACTATACCCAGCAACTACCACCTGACAGCTACGAAACTTTACTGGAAAAGATCAATCGGGGAGTCGCACAGCAAATGATCGAGAGCACACGTGCGACATTAAAAAAACAGGTGCAACACATTGAGGAAATGGCCGCGCAACAGCTCCCCATGCTTCGCAATGCTGCCATCGCCTCGATGCATGAAGAATTAGATAACGAGTTACAGCGTCTCCTTACCCTGCAAAAGCGCAACCCAACAATTCGCGATGAAGAAGTGCAATTCCTGCGCACGAAAATTTCCGATATGGAAAAGCATTTGCAAAGCAGTACCCTCCATCTGTCCGCCCTGCGTGTCATTTATACGGTTTAAGCCGTTGAATTCAATCCCTCGAGGGTATATTCCCCGTTGCGTGTGGTGTAAATTACTCGCGTGAGCGAGTACAATCATGAGGGAAGTCTGTGAAGCAACAACAATTATGGGTCGCGTCTGTTGTTGTAATTTAGTTAGGTAGGTATTCCTTATGGCGTGCCGCAGTCCTTGGGTTTGCAAGAAGTCTAAACTAGATAACAACAGACTTGACCCGTATTCTGAGCCATCAAATTTTCATAAAGGTTCTGATCGTTCAGACTGTAGACCTGACGAATCCGTTGAATGCACCGTTCCAGGCTCGCAACCTTGTTCAGAACGACGTCATCCGGCATACACTGATCCTCGAGTCCGGACATCTTCAAGAATCCCGGACCTTTCTTCATTGAGCCGGGCATAGGATGCATAGACCACCATTTCAAACCATTCCCTCGCCCGGTCATCTCCACTGAACAGACAATCACCTGTGGACAGAACCTGCATCTGCATCACCGTGGAAATAGCACGGAGATCAATCAGATCAACGTCCCGATGAAGGATCGTCACCAGACCTTGTTGAAGCTCCACCAACGTATTTGGCACAAGCCGATTCTGAGCCAACACGGCCAAATCAATATCGCTTCCGGGAGTAGCCGTACCCTGGGCCTCGGATCCAAACCGGTAAACGACCAGGAGACCCGGCACAGTCTGCTTTAAATAGTTGACCGCCGATTCTAATTTTTCGTCTTTCATGGTTTCTAAGCATTCCCCTAGAGGATTCATACCCCCTCCCCGTTGCTGTCAGGCTACTGCCAGCACCACAACCTGTCAACAGCAAAGCAAAAGACGGTGTGACAAGGCCCCTGAAACATTCCGACCCACCACCCTCCTCTCCCGCATCAAAAAAATGCGAATTGTCCGGTTAGCTTATTAGTAGTGATGCCCCCAAAAGCATTTCCCTACGAAAAGGATTTTAAAAGAAAGATCCCACTGTAGTTTTTTGAACTAAAGAAATATAATACCGTTCTAAACTCTAATAAAAAATTAATCCTAATTTTCCTGGATAACGCCATAGAACGTAAGAGGCTCTTCTAAACCATGCTGGCCTCCTAAGACATAAAAATCTTAACACTGAAGGTTGCAACACTTTGGCAGTTTATTGGTTCCGTTGTTTGAGGCAACCAAATTTACATGAAGAATGATATCGTTCTTACATTAGCCCATCTGTCCGATCTCCATTTATCCTCCACGAAGCCTTAAAAAACTTTACATACGTTTCAGGTGAGTTAGCTGAAATTAAGCCTTCAGTTATCGTTATAACTGGAGACTTGGTTGATGACCCTGTCCCCAAAGACTTGGGGGAGGCAAAGAAAATTATTGGAAAAGCTTAGGGCACAATGTGGCAAAAATACTATCCTACCTTTTGTCCCGGGTGAATCATGATTACCGATGGAAAGGATTATTAGGAAAACAAAAAATATTTAATAGGTTTTGTAAATTTTTTCTGGGATGGGAGAAAAACGAATCCATTTCAAGCCCGTTTCAAGATATTTTCGGAGTTTGGGGATCATCAACTTTTTTAGAGTTATTTGGCATGCTTTTCCATTTTCTGCATCACTCCAACACCAACGATCCAGCCTAAAATTTATTCGTGGGCGATCCTCCCAAAGAATACATCGTTTTACAGCGAATATATCAAAATTACCATCGGGGAATTTTGACGTTTTCAATGCGTTTGAAATTGTCCTTTTACTCCAACATCCTGTTCCTGTTCCCGGAACCGAAAAAGGAATTGACCTAAATCTCGAACCTTTCATGATCTTGGATGATGCCGGAACTTTTTTAGGCATATGGCTAATAAAGGAATTGATCTTATTTTGCATGGCCATAAGCATTGCCCAAATTTAACTCAAATTAAAATTTGGACACGAGAGGGCATTGAAAAGGAAATTTCGGTTTCGGGGGCAGGTTCTGCCACAAGCAAAGACCCAGGCCCATTTGGAAATTCGTATAATTTGATTACCTTTCGGACCAATGGCACCGTTGAAGTTGAGCAAAGACACTTAGAAGGCACTAGATTTAATCCATTTAGAAAAACAATTCTAAGAGATTATGAAAAATATAGGGACCAAAATTTTAAAGCTTCACTAAAAAATGGACGAGTAAAGTTTGAATTAGTAACTGACGAGGTGTTTATAGATAGCGATGGAGATGCTACTTTTAAAGTTTCTTTGCAAGGGTGTCAAATCCAAAGTGGTATGACTGAACAATTGCCTCGTGTGTTTGAATGTTGGGATGGCGGGAAATGCATTTTTCTCAACGCCCAATCGCAAATTCCCATGGAATACATCCAAACTTTTCTCTCAGCCAAGATTCAACAGATCAAAAAGTAAAAGGAATATTAAATTTTGACATACCATTGTGCGAGGGTGGAGCCCCACAGGGTTACGATTTACATTATCTGACTTTCAATGCTTATGCCCTGACAAGAGAACAGTGTGAAAGAATGTATGGGGAACCCAGTGAAGAATTTCGAAGTATTTGCATCACAGAACCTACCAAAAACCTAAGAGTTCTTACCCACTTTGCTGAAAATGTAAGTCCTGAACGATTCTCGATAAAGGTTTACAGACCGAATAATATTTTAAATTTTGCTGAAACAGATTGGTGTACAAAAGCACTTTATTGGTCTCAAATGTCAAGAACCCTGAGCCTGGAAATTAATAAGCCTTTATTTGATCATGAATACAGGATTGCCTGGGACCTTCCCCAGGAAATTGTGGGAAGCAAGAAACATATTGTGGACCAGGTATTTTGGCAGGCTGAAAAAATTAAGAGAGATTTGCTTAGAATTAAACAACAACCGACAGAAGATTCCATTTATCGAAAAAAAATTCTGGAACGCCTGGATAGAATACTAAATGAATTTTTTCCTAAAGAAAAAAATTTGATTGACATTGGAATAATGGTTTTTGATGATCAAATCAAAAAATTAACTCCAGTTGTTGGGCGATTCCCACAAGATTATTGGGGACTGGGAATTTTTGTGAAGGGCAAGGAATGGGTGGGGGAGAAGCCTCATAAACTCCATCGTGCTCAGCTTTTTGTCAAAAGCAAGACCAAGCTCGAGCAAAACTATTATGCCTCTCCCCCTTCATCTCTTCCTCACCACGAAGCTCTTCTGTCTATTCCTTTACTTTTTCCACTCGACGGGCCATTCCCGACGAAAGCAAAATCGTTTTGGGGGTGCTCAGTGTTGGTTCCCACGACTATTGTTCCTTACTCTCTCAGTTTTGGGACCATACCGATGATGAAAACATAGAAAAACTCAAGAGACTAATTGACTTATTACATAATCTGTTAATTCCCGTATTGTAAAATAGTGCTCAAAATTTCCCAAGGTACAGTTTTTGTGTAATTTTTCCGAATGAGTGACTGTAGGTATAGTTTTTAGTCTATTGACTTAGAATCTGTCCACACGATAATTAGTAAAGAAGGAGGGTAAAAATGAGTGCAAAAGAAAAAGAAACTGTGAGGAATCCGTATCCTGGACATCTCGACTTCAACTTTCGTGTAACAGCTATTCAAGACCTCGAACTTGGGTTAGAAAGGTTTCGAAAAGAAATTAATGGAATTCTAAACAAACAGAAACGTGAAATTGCCTCCCGCCCTCCCCTTCAAGCTCTCTCTGGATCAAAAAGAAGAAAATCGGTAGTTGTATAATTATTTTTCCGCGGTTGCCCTCGCTCCCATCTCTCATTTTAAGATACCTAAATAAACAAAACTTTTATTTCTGGACATCTAATCTGCGACTGACTGGTTCCCGCATGCAGTGCACCCTGCTATTGACCATTAAACTCCGTTTAAGGATCGGACTCCCATCCATGAACTCGGTATTTTAGGGTTCCCTATTCATAGGTTCCGCGGATCGGATAGTCATTCTCCTGAATCCATTTCAAGGTATCGATTAATTCCTCGGGGTCGGACCTGTTGAAGGGCGTGTTGGACATATCGATCAACTGGACCTTGCCTTCCGGATTCACCGCAAACATGGCAGGCTCGGGGAACGGTTGGTCCGTTTCCTCCTTGGAGCGCGGAAGGGAAATATACAGTCCGAGTTCCTTCATTTGCGCGATAGACAGCCCGTAGGCCACCGGAAACGTTGCGCCGGTCTCTTCAATCATCTTCCTGGCTTTGTGTTCCGGATCGCCTGAGACGGCCACCATTTCTGCTCCCACAGCAGGAAACTTTTCTTTCAAGTCTTCGAGTTTCTTCAGGTATGTATTACATATCGGGCAATGCAACCCCCGATAGATAAACACGACCTGCCAGTTCCCCTTCTTTTTTGGATGACCCAATGTGACCTCTCCCCCACTGACCAGCGGAAGCGTGAATTCAGGAAGCCGGCTTCCCGACGAGAGTTTTGTTGGGGCCATAGTTATCACCTCCTTCGAGATTGATTCAATTTTCGTAGAGACACTGTCAGTTCACCAGATCATGTGGATTGCCTATTTAAGGAATATTGAAAAGACCCGGTTGATCCCATCATAACAAGCCCGGGAATTGGAATAATCGCTCATATGTGGATAAATGATTCTTTTTATGGTTGGAACTTCATCTAACAACATGAGAATATCCGAGAATTCAATTCTGAAGGGACAGAAAACTTAGGCCCTTGAGAGCAGGCGTTCAACGATGCTCAAATTCGAGGAAGGCGTCCTGACCTTGCGCAATCCATCCCCGAATTTCCGTTTTTCCCCTAGGCGCCTGACAGCCTCATTCTGGGTCAAAGCGGCAGCGTTGCTTGTCTTGCCGGTAGCGGTGTATTTGGCCATGCAGCACGTCGACATCGGTGAGGTATTTCAGTCCCGACCGGCTCACCCAATGGCTTTCCCAGGCCGGGCCATCCGCCCCTTTCCTGTTTATGGGCTTGATGGCGGTCGCCGTGATTATCAGCCCTATTCCGAGCCTGCCCCTGGACATTGCCGCGGGGGCGGCGTTCGGACCGTTTCTTGGTGCCGCCTATGCGGTGCTGGGAGCGGAATTGGGAGCCATTGTCAGTTTTCTCATTGGACGGGCCGTGGGAAGGGAAGTGCTGACCAGACTCCTGCGAATGAACATCGCCTTCTGTGAAACATGTTCCGACCACCACCTGGCGATTTTTGTGTTTCTGTCCCGTTTACTGCCGATCTTTTCCTTCGACCTGATCAGCTATGGGGCCGGGCTCACCAACATGTCTCTTCGTATGTTTGCACTGGTCACCTTTCTGGGCATGATTCCTCCCACCCTTGCGCTTACCTATGCCGGAAGTTCTGTCACCGGAGGAACATGGCTCACGGTGGTTCTTGGATTGGCCATGGTCGCGCGGCTCCTTCTCATCCCTAAACTTGTTCTCCGATTTCCCGACTCACGCTTGGTCAAACTCTTGCGAGGAGAGGCCCTGGGTCCGGCTTCCGGATCAACTCCGCTTCAACCGCCAACTAAGGACGTTGTCGAGGAGGGACCACGTTGCGCCTCATGCAACGGCCCGATGAAATAAATTGTGAAAATTTTGAGTGACTGCGGCGAGAGGAGGAAGAAATTCCGCTGGATAGCGATTCCCGAACACCGAAGCTACCAGGGGAAAAAGGAGGGGACCTATTTGTAGAAGAGTGGCTTTTATGAAGAGAGACAGGCCAGTACATTTTTACCAGGCTCCATAGGAGCCTGATTAGTCATCCGCCTTTTTAAACCGGTGGAGAACCAACCCTTCTTACCCAAAAATGGACGGCTCCATTCGGCAGCCAGTTTCCCCAGCCTGTCATATATCTACTGGCGGTCAGGCCTTTCCACCCGCTGCATTTCCTGCCCCAACAGGGGTCAGGCTTTGCGAGTGTATTTTCTCAATGATTTCTTTGAGTGTTTTACCGGCCACTTCATTCGCGACCTGACAGGTGCCCGCATTCCGATGTCCGCCACCGCCATACGACAGACACAGCTCGCCGATATTGACCGTTGAACTCCGGTTGACGATCGAGGCCCCAATCGCGAACACCGTATTTTGTTGTTTCAATCCCCACATCACATGGATGGACATATTGCAATCCGGATACAAGGCATAAATCATAAACCGGTTGACGGCATAGATGGTCTCCTCATCCCGTAGATCCAGCACGACCAAATTTTCATGCACAGTCGAGCACCGCTTGATCTGTTCTTTCGCCAATTCGGCATGTTTCTGGAAGAGCTGCACCCGCTCCTGCACGTCCGGCAGGGCGATGATTTCATCGATACTGAGGCTTATGCATTTTTCGATGAGTTCCATCATCAACTGGTAATTGGAGATCCGAAATTCCTTGAAACGCCCAAGTCCGGTACGGGCATCCATGATGAAATTCATCAATGCCCAGCCACGAGGGTTGAGGATTTCGTCGATCTCGTATTGGGCCGAATCGCCTTTATCGACCGCATCCATCATCTCATTCCATGCGGCCGGAAATGTCTTTTCCCCACCGTAATACTTATAGACCACCCGGGCAGCAGAAGGCGCCTTGGGATCGATAATATGATTGCTTCGCTCACCCGTATTACGAATGGTTTCACTCAGATGATGATCAAACGCGAGATGGACGCCCTCAACATAGGGAAGATTGGTGGTGATATCGTTGCGCAGAGATCGCCACCTTGCCATCCTGCATATCTTTAGGGTGGACAAACTGGATATCCTCGATAATCCCTACTTTTTTCAACAGAACCGCACAGACCAGTCCGTCAAAATCACTGCGGGTCACCAATCGAAATTTTTCAGTAGCCATAAGATTTGATCCTCAAATGTGGGCGAGGTTGATAAGAATATGCCGCGAGCTTGCTCATGATTGACGAGGTTTGCAGCATCATGTCCGTAGCCCGGACGGTCAGAACTTACTCATATTTTCGGCCATGAGGTTCAGATCTTAAGGATAGAAAACTTTCGTGTTTTACTTCTTAATCAGAAAAAAAGGATGCTCGTAACTCTTTTTCGCGCTTTTAGAAGAGTCGATGCCCTTGCCTCAAGTCCAATTCATGTCCCAGGGCAAACAGGTTCGCGAGCACCATTTATCCTGATATCCTAGCGATAAAAAACGCGGAAACCGGCATCCTCCCCGATTTCATTCATTTCCTTGAAGAGTGCCTGAATGAACCTACGTGGACGTTGTCCATTGTTCTCAGGGTCCAATCAAGGTCCATTTTTTACCCACAAAATACAGTACAAAAGAGTTCTGGATGACACCGGTCACATGAGGCTTTATCCTGATACGGTCGGGCTGCTATAGGTGAAGGGCACCACTATCGTCAGACACTTATATCCACAGGAGACGACAAACCAGCAGATGCGAGGTCCTCTCAATCCGGTCTTCCGAGAGATGGGGGAAGCATCAAAAAGCTTGACCGATCGGATGCAGCGGAAGACGGAGAACGATTAGACTATGATATCGATTGCCTGGTGGCTGCTCAGAATCACGTTGGTGATCTGCTCAATAAGGACCACTCCTGCCCTTGCAGGGGAACCGGTGAGACTGGCCCAGAACGAGGAACCTTCACAGGATCTATCGGCCCAGACACAGAAACCCCAGCCGCCTCAATGGCATTACGGCGGGTTTGTGGATCTTGGATATTCACTCGATTTCAATTTCCCCGACAATCACCTCTTTCGCAATCGCGGCACCACGCCCAGAGTCAACGAACTCGATCTCAACATGGGCGGTGCCTATATCAGAAAGAGCCCGTCCGAGCAATCCCGCTGGGGTGCAGAGCTATTGGGGCAGGGCGGACAGGATTCCAAGGTTTTCGGGTTCGGGACCAATCTTCCTCATGTGCAAGGGTCCGATGTCTGGCGTCACTTCGGTCGCGCGAACCTCTCCTACCTGGCGCCGGTCGGCAACGGCTTGACCGTTCAGGCCGGACTGTTTAACAGCTTTATCGGTTATGAATCACTGTATGCCAAGGATAATTTTAACTATACGCGTTCCTGGATGGCCGACTACTCACCATACCTCATGTTTGGGGCGAATGCGGTCTATCCAATCAACGACCGGTGGACCGGTGCGGTCTTCGTCATCAATGAATATTTCCATCTGCAAAACGCCAATGATCTGCCGAGTTATGGAGCCCAGGCGACGTACAAGCCCGATCGCTCCTGGACGATAAAAGAAACCATCTATTATGGGCCTGATCAATCGAACACCTCACTGGAATTCTGGCGATTCTTTTCAGACACCATCGTTGAATGGAAAGGCAAGGGGGTCACGATTGCGGGCCAGTATCAGATGGGAACCCAAAAGAATGCCTCCGTTCCGGGCAACCCACGATTAATCTATATGGGAGCGGCCCTTCATACGCGCTGGCAAATCACCAGACCATGGTTTGTCGCGCTTCGACCGGAACTCTATTCGGACCCGAATGGTCTCATAACCGGCTTTGACCAATTCGTCTGGGCGGTTACCGCCACTTCGGAATACAGGCTCCCGTATGAGTGGACCAATTCCATCTTCCGGATCGAATACCGCCATGACACCTCTACGGGGTCCGGTGGCGGGTTCTTCAAGGGTGGGCAAAACACTCTGACGCCTTCTCAGAACTTATTGATTTTCTCTGTCATTTGGACCTTCGACTCACCCTGACAGAGCATCCAAGCTGAGCCTGAAGACGATGACGCGTATCATCCCGGTAAGAACAGGTTCACAAGAAACACACTGACTGAAATGGCGTCACAGGGACCAAGGCAGGAAATCCACCTGGAAACGATCGCACGGTTTTTTCACTTCAGATGATTGGATAGAAAGAAAAACCGGAAACTGGTTATTGTGAAAATTCCTCATAGACACCTGTCCACGATGTAACCACTTGTCGATCTCCCTCCACCTGTTGCCTGATTTTCATTTCTCCTAATAATTCAAGCGTTTAAACTCAGAATGGTTGGGAAAGGCTTCTTTCGCCAATTGGCATCATGATTGCTCACTTACCTCACAAAGGCAAATGAAAATTATTTACACATCCAATCAACTGAGGCACTGACATGACATGGTCCTTGGTAATAACCATCAGTCTCACGATTGTGATCACGCTATTCGCCATGGGTTGGATTTGGGCGGAGAACACCCCCCCAACTCGACCTAAAGCGGGGACCAAAGCGTCAAACGATTACTTCCAAAATGAAAGAATAGAAGAAGAATAAAAAATGGAAGTACCGAGACTTCAAAGTTATCCATATGTTCCCCGGATGGGGTAATTCGTTTCCTGAATCCCTTCCAAGGTTTCGATCAACTCGTCGGGATCGGACCTGTTGAGGGACGTGTGGGAAATACCTATTATGGACCTTGCCGTCCGGATTTAATGCAGACATTCCAGGTTCTGAAAAAGGTTTATCCGTTTTCTCAGCAGATCGCGGGTCAAAGATTTACAGCCTAAATCTCCAATCCCACCACAGATGCCAGGACACGAATCGAAAGATTCTAGACGTCAAATTTGAATAACGGTGTTCAATGGCCCATCCCAGGATGAGTATTGACCATTATGCACACCCTAGTAATCCAGCTTCCCCACGAAGGCAAAAAATTCCCGTTTACGCCCTTACGGGTTTTTTGCCTGCTTAGCATGAGCCTTCGCCATTGCTTCCGCAACTTCCGCAGCTTTAGTGTAATGGTCCTTTAAATTCTTGGCATGTTCCACAAGGCTTGATTCATGCCCTTCTTTGGGAGTCCCCAAGAACTCATACTCTTTCTCAATTTGGCCCATTTCTTCTGCCCGCGCATGAAGATCACCCGCTTCCTTCTGGTACCATTCCGCCAAACGCGCATGGTCATTTTGTTTCACCATTTTGCTCGGCGGGCTGAATGCGCACCCGACCATCAGGGCCATCATTGTGGTCGCAAGCACCAATTTCCAGTTTCCTTGAATATTCATAATCTCCCTCCTATGTGATGAATGATTGTTGGTTATCCATGTACTTTTTCTATGCCATAATTTGGTAGGAGATGGGTTGCAAAAAAGGAAGAAGTCCAACGGTCTATGCCTAAAGATCGACATGCTACTTTAGGATATCCTCAAAAAGCATTCACAATACATCGTTAGAAAAAGGTCTGCCGGAATACGCTCCAATCTTCCTGAAATAAAAACCAATCAGCTGGAAAATTTTCTCTGTACAGAGACGTGGGCATCACCCGCTCCCACATATTTCAGTATGCTTCCGGGGTGCAATGTTGGTAAAGCAAGGCCATGCTTCCTGCGGCATGACCGGGAAACGGGAATGCAGAAAAAATTTCGATTAATCTGCATGGCTTCATCACCATCAACCACCTGCTCCGCACCGGGCATGGCGGAAGCGTCTCCACGATGAATGATCCGGATGGCGCCAAAGTGTTTGGCATAGCGAGCCGCCTCCGCCACATCATCCTCGTGGCTGAGGAAGATATACCGAATCCCACCGTTCTCTTCAAATGCTTGAACCAGGTGTTTTGAGGAAACGGGGGGAATCGACTAACCAGTTTCCTTGAGAATGTTGGATGAAATAGCTATTGGCACCAAACGATTTTTCCGAGTTGAATCCAACGTAGTCCACCCCGCCTTCTATATGGAACGGAAAGGAGCCTTGGGCCTCTAAGAATACCTTGTGATCCTTCTTCTCCGTGCCAATGGATCCCACCGGACAGGCGATCAGGGCTTGGTACGCAGCAAATTCTTCCTTGTGCCGTTTCTGGTTGACGAGAGACGGTTGAATAATCGCCGTCTTCAGAAAAACGTGGCGGAAGCCAATTGCCTGCAGGCATCGCAGTCGATATAGGTGGAGTCGACAAAAAAGTTTCCCTCGACATTCGTCTTTAATCGTTTGGAGAGATTAGCCATGTTTCGATTCTCTTAGGGGGTCAGTATATCGGGCTAAAACACGTCTATGCCATAGTGAGAAAATATGGCTCGGGTAGATGTTCGATGAAAGTTGAGGGATGAGAACTGCCGTCCTATGTCTACTACGGCATATCCCGCTAATCGTTCCCGTATTTTATGGACATCCTGGATTCAATTTTCGATTTCCATTTCAAAGAGGGTTGTATAACTCTGCAATCCAAGATACGCTCATATTCAGATCAACAAGAATTTACCAAACCGACCTTTACGGGACATAGAAAACCAAACGGTACTGTAACCATTCACATACACGATGGAGGGATTTATGCAGAAAATTGCAACCATGCTACTGACAGCGGCCTTAACCATCGGACTCAGCGGATGCAGTTATGTTTTCTATCCGCGTGCGGATGAATTTGCCCAAAAAGCGAAAGGGGCCACCAGCGTCGAAACGGTACTGAATCTCACCACCATGATGGAAGCCAGTGCGGATGCCGCGAAAGGTGGGACAGGGAATGATCAGCCATTGGACGACCTGCACAATCAAATTCATGCCTTCGACAATTCTTTGTGTTGTGTGGACGAGGCCAAACGGGAAACACCGGCCTACGCTCTCGCGGTGACCCATAACAAGGAGCTGTGGGCCATCTTTAAACGGCTTTGGAAGTTCAAGGATACGCAACCCCAACGGGATGAGCACCTCGCCTTATTTAAGACCGAGGTCCAGGAACTCCGTGCGACCCTTGAGGCATTGAAATAATCGGACGGCGTGGATTGAACCGACAGGACTGAATCGAGTGTGTGCGAGAGAGGTGCCTAAGGCAACACTGACTTTTGGGTACGGTTTTTTATGATTGCCCCTTACGAATAGCGGGAATAAGTCGTCGTCTGTCGGGGCCGTGCTTTGAGAATGACTCCGATTAACAGGCCGATGAGTACCAGAGCGCCCCCATACAGTAGCCATTTGAGTTGTAAGTTTTCTTCGAGCTGCCTGGCTTTAGCGGATAGCTCTTCAACTTGGCCAGCTAAGAGTGTATTCTGCTGAACAAGTTCGATGTTACGGGCATGCTCGTTGATGGAATCGCCCGATATACGTTTCAGTTCCGCGAGTTCTTTCGACAGGGATTGCACCTGCAAATTGAGTGTCCGGTTGTTGGCGTCGGTTTCTTTGTGCTCAGCCTGGATGCTCGCACGCGCCTCGCGTTCTTTTTCGATTTCAGCTTTAAGACCTTGTAGGCGCTTCTCGGCTGCGGCCAGCTTGACCCGGGCGATGGGTTCCCCGGTGAGGTACTGAGACGTGACCCAGCCCTCCATCCCATCGGTGGTCCGAACCTGGGTGAACCCGGCCTCCTCGTCTATCGCCAGAATAGTCAGTTGGGTCCCGCTTGGTAGGCCACGGTGGAGGATGCGATGGGCAGTCGTGGGCCCACTGCGTAGCGGCACAGTTACCACGTCCGAGATGTAATTCACATCTCCGACGGCAGCCAATGGCTGTGTGGTCAATCCCAACCAGGAGAACGATAAAAAGACCAGATAAATTAAAAATTTCAAAGCGTTTAACCTCCTCATGGTGTTACGCATTTCGAGAAAGGAGTTCTTCGGACGAAAGGTAAAGTGTCGTACTCACTGGGAATTGGAAATATACAGGCCCTGCGGGACAAACCGATAAGTAGCAAAGGAGCCGTAAGGTGTCAATGACACCAAAAAACGGCTCATGAAAATGGAGGCTCAAAAAGGCTAATTTCTGTATTGACTCACTATTGAATTCCCTTTTCTGTCCACGAATATAGGAGACCTGGAAATGTTCCCTCAAACGGGCCTAAAGAAGGTGGTGGAGCAGGGTAGGATGAAATGAAACGCTTAACCACAGACCTGATCGCCGACTCAGGTGTTCATATGACCACCACCTGTCAATAAGCTAACCGGGCTGACATTCAAATCCAGGAACGGACCCTGGTTGAGCCAGACGAGTTGGTTCGCTCCTCCACGGTAGGCGTCAAAACGATTCAATCTGCAAACTTGGGTGGAAAGGGCTTTGCGTCCTTTGTCCGAATGAAACAAACCCCGGCTTCCGAACCGAACCCGGCTCGGAAGCCGTAGTCAAATAATCATCCGTGGCGAAAGACAAGTGTCAGGCATGTGAAATCCTTTACTGAAGAATGCCGATGGATTGGATCTTCATATTCAAGTTGCTCTGTCATTTTCTTTGAAGCACAGGGTAACCAAACGAGTAAATCCATTTATCCGCCTCAACTGCATTTTTCCGTGCCATCTCTCTAGCCGGCGTGTGACACGGAAGACAATCAATTTTGTAATCCTTAGACACCGTGTGTTGAGGATCATCCGGATTAAAGAGGGACCAACCCCAACCATCACCCCATAGGCTGGATTCTTTAAACCGCCCGTTCGTATCCCTGACCAACACAAACCAGCCTTTAATGGTGGTCGCGTGACCGACTGCCGGCCCGGTGGTCATCGGCATGGTGTCGGCGTTTAGGAGTTCTTTCACCAACACCGCTCCGTCGGGAAACCGGTTTTTCTCGTTGTAAAACTTGATTGTGTCCGGCTGGGTATACACGACGTGGTATTCCTGCAAACCTGGCGCACCTTCAACCTTTGCGTGGGCCCACGTACCAAGCGTGGGCCATTCCCGGTAATTTTCAGGAACACTGATGGCTCCGGTTTTTGGGTCAACATTTGGGGCAAAAGGTTTCCCCTCATCTGTCATCGCCCATCCTGCCAAACTTCCCAATCCCAGGATGAGGACCGTCCCTATGGTGACAAACTGTTTCATAAACTTCTCCCTACAACACTGGTATCTAAAAAATGGCTGAGGCCCGTCCCATAAACCGTGACGGACCTCGGCCTAGTTCCTTTATAAATCCGATGGCGCTTTATCTTTGATTTCTTTCCAATTGGCCTCGGACTTTTTGAGATAACCCGGAATATCCTTGGCCCATTTGCTTTGGATATCCCGATCCAGGTTCAAATATAGTTTGCCCTGAACGATCTTCCACGCTTCAGGATCGGACACAAATTTTTTCCCAACCGCCACACCATAGGCACAATATCCGCCGTAGGCCGGCACATACTTCCCAGGGTCGGCCTCGAACATTTCCTTGTGCTCTTTGGTGGCAAAGGCATAGGTCACTCCCTTGTGCTCGGCCACGTGGTAACCGGAGCCCCTTATCGGCTTACCATCCGTAAAGTACGCAACCGGATCATAACCGCTGATTCCCGGAGTGCTATTGGTGACATCCCCCGCGAAGGCGGGTGTGGCCGCGATGGCCAGAAACATGACGAACAGGGAACTTAAGATTGTCTTCATCATTTTCATGATGGATCTCCTTTTTGAAGATAGAAGGGTTAGTAAATCTAAGTATACAGATCTGTATCCTTTATGAAGTCTAGTCATCTCAGTTCTTGTTTCGTTACACTTATTTTTAAGTCGCGCTACCATTGCAGAAACCATTCAAGCCATTTGGATACAAAGACAAAAATGACAGATGTCAGTCAAAGACATTTATGGATCCCCAAAAATCACAAAAATATCGGTAGACCTGAAGGTCTAGTAAAATGAAACAAGAAAGGGCCCGACCCTCAAAACGGGAGCAACTCATCCAGACAGCTGTGACCTTATTTGCACAAAACGGGATTCACGCCACAGGGATCGACACGATTGTTGAACACTCGAGGGTGACAAAAAAAACCTTGTATGCGCACTTCCACTCAAAAGAGGAATTGGTGCTCGCGGCATTGCGACACTATGACGGACAGTTTAGAAATTCGTTCATGCGGCAAGTGGAGACGAAGGCGCGCACTCCAAAAACTCGCCTGCTGGCAATTTTTGATGTGGCCGAAACCTGGTTCTCGCAACAGAGTTTTTATGGATGTCTGTTCATCAATGCCGTTGGTGAGCATTCCACCCCGGACACCTCACTGCGTTACGTCTGCAGGGATTTCAAGCGGATGATGACGGAGTTTATCCTCAAGCTATGCATTCAGATGGGAGGGCGGAATCCTCAACATTTAGCCGAAGAACTCTCGCTCTTATTGGAAGGCGCAATCGTGACCGCCCAAGTGTCACAAAAACCTGACGCAGCCAAAATTGCCAAACGGGTAGCAGCAGTGCTGATCGAAAAACAGCGTCCACATGAAACACCCCAAACATAGCATCAAATTTCGAGGTGGATGATCGGATACTCCTCATTGCTTTGATGATCATCGCTCGGCAAATATAACTTCTGACATGTTCGGCCCTTGGTCATTGGGCATCGCTGCGCCGCACCATTTATGGGTCAGTTGAAAAAAGCCGCCAGCGGCGTTCTCGCCATTTTTCCGTGCTCACGTACTAAGCGTACGCTCCGCGCGTAAAAACGGCTGCGGCCTTGCTGGACGGACTTTTTTGAACCGACCCGGAGCCTTTGCTGAGTAATCTAATCCTGGGCAAATTTGTCCTTGAAAATCTTAATTATTCACCACTCCCTTTATCAGAAGCCATGGGCCTCAAGGTCCTGAGAGGCTAACAGGAGGAGCTAAGATATTATTCTCACCCACTTGAATAATATTCAGTGGGCATCCGTATATGCCGGGAAAGTTTCAGCGGAGGCCATCCTGGTTTTATTGGCTTTGCTAGATGTTCCCCTACAACAGAAACCCAGGGATTGGCCTCTTGTGATTCAGGGAAATCGCATATATACACGATGAGCGACCTCTTTTCATTGCATTTTGCTTCATCTACAGTCTCCAGGACCTCCTAGAATGGGAGAAGTTCCAGATTACACAGAAGTGGAGATAATAAATGAGAATTTCCATAGCTGCCCAATATTAATGTCACGGGAAACGAAATGGTAAATTCTGGGGTGTTTTTGTTAGGCTATCCCCATACATAGAACTCAGCTAGGTGCCAACAACAGCGGGCGCATATTTTGTAGGCTTGCCTTTCACCTTTTAAGTTAAATATTCAATCGTTTCTCGAATTGAATAATCATTTTCTAGCATTGCTTCCATTGTTTCGAGGGACTTACCAGGATCGAACCAATGCATTGGAGCGTTTAATCTATCAACCAGACCCAGGTTGCCATTCGTATCCATAACAACATGCAAGCCCCGAAACCAATTCTCTTCTACACCCAATCAGCAGAAAAATGATGGGATTTTAGTTTTGAAGGAAATTTTTGTATGGCTATGATCATTCCTCACTTTCAGTATCACCATGATGGACACTCGAATCGGCCTTTTTTAACGGGTTCTTTTAGAATATCCATCCTCCCATCACATACCAAAAGCCATATACCCCGTAAAATTGTATTTGCCAGAAGGTCTCCTTCTGGTTTACTTTGTAGAGTTTGAATATTTCCCCCTTTATCTTAAGAAAGTTGAGGATCTCCGTTTTACAAAAAGGCCTCGATGAAGTTTTGTGAATCGTAATCTATAGATATCTCGAAATTCCCTACACATGAGAGAGGAGCGTTAAGGATGCCAGAAATCCAGAGGATCATATTGGGCCCATGGAAACTGTTAAAGTCCCTGTTTGACACCCAAGAAGCGACAGCCCTGGCTTCCCATAAAAATGGTCGCGAGATAGACCTGGTGCGAACGATCCCATTTTTGGCCCTACATGTTGCCGTCCTCGCAGTCTTTTGGGTGGGCTGGAGTCCTATCGCGATCGCGGTTGCCGTATCCTTGTATATTATACGAATGTTCGCCATTACCGGCTTTTATCACCGCTACTTCTCCCACCGAACCTTTCGCACCTCACGAGGGATGCAGTTCCTATTTGCCTGCCTTGGGGCTAGCGCGGCCCAACGCGGTCCTTTATGGTGGGCCGCTAATCATCGCCATCATCATGCCTATTCCGACAAACCGGCAGATGTCCATTCTCCTGTCATCCGCGGGCTCTGGTGGAGCCATGTAGGTTGGTTTTTAACCCATGACCAACTCGCAACAAAGTTGAACCGCATCAAAGATTTTGCGCGATATCCGGAATTACGATTTCTGAATCGTTTCGACACCCTTGTGCCAATCGGGCTGGCAGTCATCCTGTTTCTCTTGGGGAAATGGCTCGGCAGTGCCTATCCGGATTTGGGAACAAGTGGATGGCAAATGCTGGTGTGGGGCTTCGTGATTTCGACCGTTGTCCTCTGGCACGGCACCTTCACCATCAACTCACTTTCCCATCTTTTCGGTAGCCGACGCTATCCAACATCCGACCATAGCCGGAACAACTTCCTTCTGGCCATCATTACCCTAGGTGAAGGATGGCACAATAATCATCATCAATATTGCAGCTCCGCCCGGCAAGGATTTCGATGGTGGGAAATCGATGTCACCTATTACCTGCTGGAAGGGCTCCAACTTTTCGGGATCATTTGGGATATCCGTCCAGTCCCCGCATGGGTGCTGAATCACCCAAGTCTTGATCAGGTGGACGAGGATACTGATTCAGCCGAGAAGATGGCGATGTAGATATACCATTCGCCCCATGGATGAACTTTTAAGGTGTCCGGCCATTCACCCATGCCTTTTTTATATTTACCCCTCCAGGCCTTCCCCTTCTCACTCTCCCACATCTCACAAGCCAAGCACTCGTCATAATCATGAGGGATGCACCCACTTGGAAGGGTGATGTATGATAAAGCCATTGGCCCATGATGCCTTGTGAGGTACAAACATGTTTCGCACTTGCGCCTCTCTCATAACGATAGTCTTTGTACCCATATTTACCCTTCTGCTCGGGTATCAAACAGGCTGGCCCTTCTCCATAATTGAGCCGACAGAGCATACTGTTCACCAGTCAGGTGATCATATCTCGGTCGCCTTGGATTTAGAGGGTCTTCCCGGGGTCACCAAGGTGAACTACTACCTCTATGGTGAATTTGACGATATGCTGCGAGAATTGGTCGAGGAAAAATTAGTCCTTGTCGCCACGGCAAAAAACAATCCTCCCTTTGGCGGAAAAATCCTGATTCCCAAAGAAACGATGGGCACCTATCGGCTTCTGGCTGTGGCCGAACAGGGTGGAAGACAATCACAACATGAATCCTTAGCCATCTTCGATGAAATCCTGATTCAGATCGAGCCAGACGCTGAACTCCTGGAAATAGACTTTCAAACGGACAAGCCTCTGAGATTGGGACGAGCCAGCGGAACTCGTGTGTATGACCAAGTGGATTTTCTCGGAAAAACATTTGAATTACCAGTGGTTGGGCGATTCTCAGATGGAATCTCCCGTTCCCTTCGGGCGCAAAGCACAGGAACCACCTATCGGTCTGGTAACGAACAAAATCATTTCTGTCAACCCAAATGGGGTGGTCCGGCTATTGGGGAATGGGGAAACCGCGCTCACCGTAAAAAACCGCAATCAAGAGGCCACCCTCGGCATTCTGGTTGAGGTTAACGATGAACCGAACCAGCCACCGGTTTCGGATCCCGGCAAAACGGAAACGGTCCTTTCGGGAACACGGGTTACTTTGAATGGCTTAAGGAGTTATGACCCCGACGGCGGCTCCCTCCAGTACCACTGGGAACAAGTCCGGGGAAGTAAAGTCCCTTTACTTGACCCATATTCCGCACAAGCCAAATTTTTGGCCCCGTTTGTAGTCGAAGAACGCCTCTTCCGCTTCACGCTCAGAGTTACGGACATGCAAGGTGCCGACAGTCTACCTGCCTTTGTCGACGTCATCATTACGCCCTAGCGGGAGGCACCTCATAGGACGTACAGCGCGAGTTAGAAGTCAAAAGAAGCCAGACGTAGTCGCTCCTTCCCCTTATCACCCCTGAATCCACTCTCAATAGTGGTGCAATCTTGAGCAACTTCTCAATGCCGCGAAAACCGCCTTTTCTGGTCGAAATTAATACAGCCGGGCGGGGGTCGAAACCGTGATGATTTTTTTTAAAACTGCAGTATCAGACTTACATGATTATATGGAATGCATAGCAAATAACCTCACGTGGCAAGATTCGCCTCACAAAGGTAGGGAAATCAAAAGACTGCCATTCGCATGAATGAGAGGGAGATGACCAATGCCCATATTCAAAAAAAGCTTGTGGGAGAGTGGCTTGATTCTGTTGTCCCTGATGGCACTCACCATGTTGAGTGCGTGCCTGGGAAAGTTTGAAACGAAACCCACATTGACCGAACCGTGTCGCCTCGATTGGCAACAGCAAGCGGGCCTAGCGGAAGCGGCTCTTCCTGATTCAACTGGGAGCCATGGGCTCTCGGTCTTGGTATTTAATATTCATGACCGCCTCCTTTCCGACTCGTTCTTCTCGAGCGAGGCCCACACCGAAGAAGAGGTCACATGCATTGGGGATCTAGCCTCCAAGTTCGATCTTGTGCTGTTTCAAGAAGCCTTTGTCCGTCCGGCACAACTCGCCCAATACACCGAACACGCCTGGGCAAATCACCCATTGTTCACCGAAGGCGGTGGTGGTGACTGGTGGCCCCTTCGAGCCATGTGCAAGATATGTTTGAGTCCCGGACTCCTGATGCTCGCCCGTGAACAACCTGAGTCTGTCCATTCAGAACCCTATGAGGCCTTTGCAGGTTGGAATACCGACCTGAATAAAGCCGATGACTTCTTTTCGAAGGGTTTTCAGCTTGTTCAATTCCCAACATTCTGGGTATTGAATAGTCATATGGACGCAGGTCGTGGAGAGGCCAGCATTAAGGCCAGAGCTCAACAGTTTAGCCAGCTTACTGCGGGCATTAGGCGTTTCGTTTCTCCTGATGCACCAGTACTTGTCGGCATGGATGCGAATCTTCGACCAGACCAAGAGAAACGCGATGCAGGAATTTTGAAAGAATTTCTTAAGTCGAATGCGCTAACCCTTGTGCACCAAAGCGGACCGGATTTGATTGCCGTCAGAGGAATCCGCACAGTCCACTCCCAATCCCTTCCATTCAAAGGCATCCTTAGCGATCACAACGCCCTGTCCGTCATAATTTACCCACCATCCGGATTAGAGTCACAAGACTAATCAGGTTCCTATTTATGTTCCGATGATTTACCAACACACCTGTCACCTCACTCCGATCGTCTGCGGCGATTTCAATCGGGTGATGACGGAGAGTATCCTGAAGCTATGCATGAAGGTAGGGTGCAGAATTCCCAAAAATAAACAGAAAAAATCTCGCGCTCTTAGCGGAAAGCCCGATCATGGTTGTCCCAGTTTCTCAAGATCTTGAAGCCGCCAACATTGCTAAACGGCTGCAGAAACACAACTGGTCAATTGGCAAAATTATATTTTTGTATTGATGTAGACTTTGACTCCAGGATCGAAATCCCTCCCGAGGGAATCGAACATTTTTTCATCCAGGCTGATGAAACTCGTATCATTATGAAGATTTTCATCCGCCAAAGTCCCTCGGTCAACGATGATGATTTTGGCAAGAGACGATTCCACCTCTTCTACAGTTTGAGACCTTTTCGACCTACCATGCCAGGGCACTTGCATCAGAAAGGCAGTATAGGAATCAATATTTTCCAAGCCGCTTGTCGAAGCAATTGGGCCACTGATATGAAGGGCCTTCAATTTTTCCTTCAGGATTTTGGCCGCCTGGTAACTGGGTCTCTCCGGGAAGAAGGGTTGGTTGGCGAGGGGAAAGAGAAAAGATAAGGAAACAAGGGACAATGCCATAAAATGAAGAATTTTCTCCTGACCGAACCGACTCTTGGCCAGATACCCCACAAAGCCTAAACTCCCGCCAATAAGAAACGGGTAGACGGAAAAATAATATCGCCTTTCTCCTCCATAACCCGGCAAAAAGATCACCACAAGACACCCAATGAATATCGCTGCCCATCGCCAGCGATCAGAGCGGATATTCTGTCTCCATGGAGCATGAAACAAGAATCCGAATATGACCGAGACCAGCCCGATGCCAAGCCAGTCAAAGTCCTTCAGCAGACGTATAGTTTTTATCACATTACTGTAAACGAGCCGCAATTGATGCCGAAAATTTTCTGTGCTTTCAAGCGGGGACCAGTGTGAGTACTTTTTCGAGATTGGATCCTCCCAGGACGAAAGTCGGCCCTGTTCCGGAATAAGAAAGTCAGAAAAAGTGGGATGTCCCCGCCCAACACCAGGCGGCCCCATGACGGCATGACTAATTCCAGCACTTGTCGAAAACGTCAGTCTTTCATATTTGAGGGACAATACGAAAATCCAAGGCCCGGCGATAAGCATTAACCCGAAAAAGGTAATCGCGGCGTTACGTAGAGCACGTATCGGGCTGGTCTGCTGACAAACGGTCCATAACGCCCCTGCCGCCACAATCAGAATAAATGCAAATGGCAAGCCAGGAGCTTTCGCTAAATAGGCAGCCCCGAATAATAGCCCGGCAGAAAATTGGACGGAGGGCTTATCGCACCAATCCGGATGGAGAGTTCGGCTTATGGCCAGACAAAGAATGCCACTCATCAGGAGGTCCGGAGTGATCCCTTGAACCGCCCAGTGGACACTCATAAAGGCAACGATCCCGAGAGCCACAAGGACCGCGGAGGACCCGATTCCCAAAATCCGGAAGATCGCCAGACAGCCCACAAGGTACACAATCGCCGATAGTGCCATGGCCATCTGCGCAGCGGATAACGGTTCTTCCACAAAACCAAGCAACGGGACCATGATCCAACTCAACATGGGCCCCCAATAACCGGAAACCGCTAAATCGAGCTGTCCGGATGCGTAATATTGGGCAATTCTGATATAGGAAATCCCATCGGTACTGATCCAATCCTGATTGACCCAACCAGCCCAAACCAGCAACCCGATCTGAAGAATAAACAAGCCGAAACCGGCCCTGGAGATGTCTTGCCGACTCATCTCACCCATTGATGTACCCATTTCCAGTAAGATTCCCTGGAAAGCAAACGGCTCCTAAACGGTCCCTTCCTCCAATTTTTGCCTCAAATAAGGTTCGTAAATTCGTATTTTGTAATCTCATCATTTTTATTCTCCCCTTACACTCATTCATAACCAGCACTCCGGATGCTTCCCAACGCCGGAAGATCCAGCACGAAAAGTCCTAATGTTCAAAGGTCGTGATTTCCTCATGGTTGAATCCCATCATTCAAAAACCCTTCACAAATTCGTCAGGCATTGGGGGGCAGAGTCGTCCCAGCGGTCGGCAATTCCAATGGTGAAGAGACCATTTCATCCGTCCCAGAATATCTTTCCAGGGAGGCAGTCCCCTCTTTAACGTCTTCAATGTTCCCCAACCGTGGTCATGAAGGTCACAAAGTTTTGTTAATTCCTCGGAATTCCTGCTTAAGACTGAAGGAATCTTTGGTGGTTGCCTTGTCTATCGCCTAACGAGAATACACACACAAACCTAAGTTTCGGGTACCCTGGAGTCATTTGGCTGGTCAGATGACGGCACTTATTTTCCACCAATAGTCCAAAGAGGTGGAATGATGGCTGGATTAACATTAAATAACTCATACAAATCAGGGATCTCGGAAAACATAAGCAGGAGAAAGAACAACGTACTGAATGCAACATACAGAACAAACCCGCGTTCTTTGTATAATTTTTCTGGATTTTGAACGGGACTATCCTCAAGCAAGCCAATCTTAAGATAATACGTCAAAAATCCCGCTCCTATAGGGATAAAAAGAATCAACTCCACATGATATCGGACAAGAAAAATTCCAGACACAAAGGAACAGGCCATCGCATAAAAAAACATACTCAGCAATAGACGATTTTCTGTGTAATATCCGAACGACTTTCGATACCCCTGTGCTCGTATCGGATCACCTATGCGCCGATACTCGGCATATCGCTTGGTTGCCATAAAAAATGCCCCAACCATCCAGTATGCCAACACCAGAGAAAGTGGAGGGATGCTATGGGTTATAAGGGCAAACCACCCGAGCAACAAACGAATCGGATTATTCAGTGCCTCAGAAAGCACATCTAAATAAGGTAGTTCTTTCGTCCGTATCGGGGGAATATTGTAAATGAGGCCACTCAACAAAAAAACCAGGGCTGTGGTCCCAAAATACGCATTCAGAGAAAAAGCAAGAATGATCCCTGAAACGCCCAATAAGAACCACTCCATCCAGGCCCAACTGATTTTAACCTTCCCGGAAGGAACGGGCCGATCCTTTTTCACTGGATGGAGTAGGTCATAAGGCGCATCAAGAAGCTCGTTCACTACATAATTGCTTGAGGCAATCAAACAGGTGGCTGCAACAGCCAGGAGCAAAGGAAGAAGACTATCCCAGGCGAAGAGTTCCGGCTCATAAAAAATGGCCAGCACGATGCCCAGAATCATAAACACATTTTTAAACCAGTGGTCGATCCGGGCGATCTGAACATAAGGCCAGATCACCCGAAAAAAGTTAGATGGTTGAGTGGATAACATCGCAAAGACCTCTAAAATTAGTAATCGAACGATATTCTGTTTTTACACTCACGTCCAACTCGCGAGGCGCTTTGGGGGAAAATATGACGTAAGGCATTCCGGCAGCTTTGGCGCCACACGCATCGACGTCATACCGATCACCGACATACAACACCTCCCGGGGATCAAGATTCCAGAGGTGACAGGCATAGAGAAACCCTCTGGGGTTAGGTTTAAAGGCATTAATTTCCGGATCCGTGGCGCATAATTCCACCGTTAACGGAGCATGAATCCCTAGCCCTTGCAATTTTTCTCTTACAGGGTAATCAGAAAAGACTCCCGTGCGCAGGCCCCTATCAGCCGCTAACTGAAAAAATTCTTTCATGGCACGACGCCGACAGATCCTGAGATATTTCAAGGGACGACGGAACATCCATTCCCCCACCACCATTTCCACCTCTCTGGAGGACACAGAAACTCGTTCGGCAACAAAAGAATATTGCAAGCTCACTAAGGGGGCACTTGGATCTTCCATCGTTCGTAACGATTCACGTCCTTCCCGAAAACATTTTAAAATTCTCCAGACACGCAGAGCCTCCCGAATAGAACCTAACGCAAACGGAGCAGTAGACAACTCAAAGGCCATCAGGGCACGAAGAGACTGTTGGTGATAGAGCGTCCCATCAATATCCAGTAAAACGGCACGAATCTGGTGAACTCCTTTCACGACACAGTCTACTCCTCAAAATCCGGGAAATGGCTATTCAAAAATTGGCTCTCAAACGCTGGTGAATATCATATGGACTGTGCAAATACTTATATTCATCAGATTATTGAATGAAAGTTCAAAAATACCTTTCATGTGCGCTCAAGAATTCCATGAGCCATAAAAGCAAGAATTGTTCCGTATTGAATCTATTCGGAATCCAGAATTACTGGCTGAAAAAAAGTTCAAAAAACGAACCAGTGGGAGTCCGTATCCGATAGCGGCCCTTGAGATTACGCAAAGGTTTCATTAAGCCAAGGCTGAGAACTCTAAGCGGGACCTAATGTCCTCGGTTGGCTCTTTCTGCGAAACACCCTGTTTTCTGGCGACGGTAATGGGGATGGTGATAGTTGGGACTATTTTTTCCTATAAGGCCATCGTCCACTATTAGAGGGAGACCGCTTTTGAGCAACTGCCGGCGAGGGAAGACGATTGATCTCCATAGGATCCCTATAGGTTTGTAGATGGTTGTCAGCGTCTTTTGCCTTTTTTCTCCCCTCCTAAATTGCAGCCGAAAGTTTTATGGAAACCATAGCCTTTGACATTTTTTTGGGAAATGATGAGGGCTATTTGGATAATGTAACATGATTCATCCTAATCCACGCTGCAACCGATCATTCTCCGTATGTGAATACTAGATTATGGTCTCTCTAATGGCTGGCCGGGCAACTCGGTTGGGTGTCATGAGGCATGGGGTATCATCGGGTCAATTATAGCAATGAGGAATTTGCCAAGGACACCACCCATATCCATGGCATTGCATGGGGGGAGTTTCGCCAATATGCGCCTGGCAAAATACCCTGTATGGCCTCGATCGCCGCTATCCTTACACTTGTATCTGAAGGAATGCAAATGGCGCTACAATCCATGACCGGCCAACCTTGATAAACGCTGTGGCAGGACTTTCATCCAAGATCTCTCCCAGCCATGGCCTAGATTTATTGGCCACAATGGCAACCCAGGTTAACCTTGATACAGAATACCCGGGATTCAATTGGTCAATTGAAAGGTGTAAATCGATAACACCAATAGATTGATTTTACTGACTCAAACCTGGCATCTTCAAAATTTGAAGAACACTCAAAAGGGTTAAACCATACAAGGATTGTCTCCAAACAATCAATGATTTTTAAGGTGCCGAATCCCCTGGACATACCCTCCCCTCTTGTCTTTCGAGGTAGTACCCGCAGGGACCAGGACCTCGGTTTAATCGGTCTAATCTGCTCTGTTATAGGGAGCAAAACATGATTGCGGCCATCTCTTTGGAGGCCCCATCGCTGCCCCTCATCCAGCAGTTAATCGGTGACAACCGCATGCCGCATCTCGCGGCTCTTCAACGAGAAGGCGAGGTCGTCAGCCTCGACCCCCCATTTCTTGATGGTGCGGTGTATGCCACCCTCTATACCGGTCAGCATTTGTCGGAACACGGAATTTACTCCTTGTTTACCTGGTCTGCTCCCGAGCAAAGGCTCCGATTGTCTCACGAACTCCTATCAGATGAGACTCTGTTCCGACGCCTGGACCGGGCAGGCAAACGAGTCCTTGCCATCGATCCACCCGAACATCCCATCCAAGAGCTGGCCAACGGTATCGTGGTGAGTGGCTGCCAGTTTCGATCACGCGTCCACTTGGCTCAGTGGTCGCGTCCTCCGAGCTTGGGCAAGGAACTTTCGAAATATCTTGGCAAGACACCTAGAGGTGAGGAGACCTTTGGGCAGCCATCGCAGCACCATCTCCTCCATCTGCGGAAAATCCTCCTGCAAGCGCCCAGCCGCCTAGCTAGCGGGGTTGAACGATTGATGGAAGAACGGGTCCCCGATGTCCTCTGGGTGCACATGGCTGCGATCCACCTAGCGGGTCACCAGCTTTGGGATACAACGTCCGTCGACGTCATCGGGCAGTCATCAACCGGAACCAGTCTGCTGGAAAACTCCTTAATTGACGTATATCTTGCAGCCGACGCAGCACTTGGTCGAATAATCAAAATTCTCCCTGACAACGCAGATCTTATAGTGTTCTGGGCAAAGGGAATGGGGCCGGAGACATGTCGGTCCGATCTTCTTCCCGAGATGTTGGAACGGATTCTGACCCCTCCCTCCCCGGTTCACACGTCATCCGGAAATGACATTTTGACGAAGCTGCGTGCGATTGTACCCACCTCGTTTCGTTCTAAAGTCGCAGATGCATTACCGGACTCACTTTCGCTCCAACTCACAGCTCGACTGGGGACGATGGGGAAAGACTGGAACGCGGTACGGGCCTTTTCGCTACCTTCAGACGGCCCTGGATTGGTTCGGCTCAACATCCGCGGGCGTGAGCGGAGTGGGATTGTCACCGAATCCCAAGCAAAAGTGCTCTGCGACGAGATCGCCGAGGGTCTCCGAACCTTTAGCGACATCGACGGGAAAGAGTGCATCGCAGGCATTGAACGACCCGGAGACCATTTACCTCCCGGGCACAAACTAGACAGGCTTCCCGACCTGGTTATCCGATGGACTGCTGAACAATCTACGAACCTGCGCGGCGTGGTTTCTCCGGTATACGGCACAGTCTTGCGCGGAGGTGCGGGGTCAGGGCGGTCGGGAAACCACATGCCAGGCGCCGGCGCGATCATCGTCCCACGATCGGGAACCTATCACGCGATCAATGGCCGAAACCCACATCTGGTTGATCTGAGTGCGACGGTCTGTGCAGCAGCGGGCGTACCCCACAAGGACCTTCCCGGCCAGTCACTTCTGGCATATTGATGAGAATATGCAGTGATGGAATTCCAACCGAATCAACAAGCTTCAAGGAACCCAAAGTAAAAAAGTTTCCTAAAATAGGTACCCGATTCATTGTCGGCTATGAACCTTATCTTATATTTTGACGGAGACTTTCCTCACTTCATGCTATTCTATTTTGATAATTCAGACGAACCATCCGGGAAATTTCGGCTAGAGTGTATTTCTACCCAACATGCTAGGAGGCATCTTTCATTTGTATTGTCTCATCACATTTCCGCATTCCCTCCCCCAGCAAGCTGAGGGGTATCCTGTGCTGTTTTTATGAAAAGAATAAAGGTATTATTTGTCTATCTTGGTTTTTACCGGGATGCCGGAGCGGAACAAACTCCCCTGGGCCTTGCCGAGGAGCTTGATCGGGAGCGCTTCAGTTTCGAGATGGTGACTTTGATGCCGACCACCTCCACAATCGGCGCTGCGGTACAGGCAACCGGCTGTGCCATTCACGAGCTTGGACTGGGCATTCCCCGCCTCACAGAACCTCTCGGCATCATCAAGGTTATCAAAGCCCTTTATCAGACGTTTCGCCGAATCAGACCCGACATTGTTCAGACGCAATCGGGGTTTTGCAACGTGTGGGCCCGTCTGGCTGCCAAATTGGCGCATGTTCCCGTGGTTATTGCGACTTTAAATTTTGGTGGGGAGCCAAAACCGCGATGGTATATGTGGCCGGTTATGCGTGCCATGCATCACTGGTTAGCGACGAGCACCGACGCCTACGTCTGTGTCGCTGAGCATTTGGTGAAAGAACAGTTACAGCCCTACGAATGGGATCGTGCCGAAATCATCGATGGCTTTTTCGACCTGCATCGTTTTCTTGCGGGCCGCACCGATTTGCCGGAAATCCGAGCGCTAACCGATCCCGCGCATCCAGTACTCGGCATTGTCGCAAGGCTCGAATACGATAAGGGGCATAGGGTGGCAATCGCGGCCATGCGGAAAATCGTCGATGCGATACCCGGCGCTCGCCTCAAGATCGTCGGTGCCGGCAGCTTGGAACAAGAACTCAGGGATCAAGTAGCGGCACTGCAACTCTCAGAACACGTCGAGTTTACCGGTCACCGGACTCGAATTTGCGAGATCATGTCCACTATGGACCTGTTGTTGATCCCTTCATACAATGAAGCATTCGGTAAAGTGGTGTTAGAGTCGATTGCGGCCGGGGTACCCCTATTGGGGAGCCGTAGCGGTGCATTCCCCCGAATTCTTGAAAACGGGAAATACGGTGAGTTGGTCACCCCAGCCGATCCTAACGCATTATCAGAGGCTGCCCTCAATATTATCGCTAACCCGGCCCCAGCATTGGTTAGGTTGAAGGAAGCTCGAGCTACAGTGCTTAAGCGATTTACCAAAGAGGAAAGTGCCAGGCGTTACGCTCGTCTTTATCTGCGTTTAGCTGAAAATTTTGAGGGAAAAATTAAAGAAAATTCTAGTAAATAATAATTTCCTGGTAAAAGTGTTAGGCCTTTTTTGCCTACCAAGGAAAAAATGATGGTACCTAGCACCATTCTCTGCAGTAAGGCGTTAACCAGATACAATGCATTGGACGTGCTGGCCTCTGGCCTTTTCAAGTCAGTTATTCGAAGAGTTATTTGGAAGGGCACACGGACCTGAATGGTATGGGGAACTACTGGAATCAGGCCAACCGGGTTTACGAAAATACAACGGCATTCCGGGCATATCCTTAAATCTGTTCCTCAAAGAGTGTGATTTTTGGTTTAATTACGATTTTCCGAAACAACAATTGAGTAATTTAGGAAAATGGCGCACCCGCTAATCTAATATAGCCCCCTAATGAAACTGGAGACTGGAGCCTCAACAGACCCTGGTAGAGTTAGGGGCGTGTAAGAACCTCTCCCCGTTTAGCCTTTAATGCATTGGTTCGAATGGCATGATCAAATATATGGCAAAAATACATTTGCCCTACCCACTCGGCATTGCGAAATATTCGCCTTTTTTCGAGAAAATTGAACTTGGTAATTTTCCTGAAATCATGCCCATTATTAAATTCCTCAATGGCTAGGAGTTCACCGCAATATGGGTTGTGTAATTCTCGTTTGACATCGTCAAAATACATTACCACCATCGGAAGAAATAAATCGGAAGGCCCATCAAATATAGTCAAAGCGTCCACGGTGCTACTATAGTAATCCAGATCCACAGAGATGAACCCAATCGGCGCTCGGACATCGCTCAAAAAACCTTTTATAGTATCCTCGAGGTTTCCGAAATTGATGCGCGCATTTTCAGGAAGCTTTCTTAACAGCAAATCCTTATTCTGGAGGGGAAAATCACCCTGACTATAGTATTCCGGGTGATCACGGAAGTCTTTTGGGGGGGGCAATCCCAGTCCAGTATCGAATCCGACGATATCGAACTTCACCCCCGTTATATCAGTGATTCTCCTGCCTACTTCGCACAGGTTAAGCAGTCCCGACCCATTAGCGACCCCAAATTCAATCACCGTCAGACGATTAACATTTATTTCTCTTGCAAAGTCTGCCGCTCTGAGCAGCCCAAATGCGTGATATCGCCGTTCTATCAAATCGAAATCGATTTTGTTTCTGAGGCTTCCGAAGAGAGCCACAAACCCTGATAGGAGGTTCAGGTGAACTGGTTCCGTGAGTCGGTCTACAAAAAGGTTCCGGAGAGCGTTGGGCTCTCGGAGGCTTCGCAGCAAATACCTGACCATTAGTTTTGATCCTTCATTAATTCAGTGTTCAGCATTGATAACGTATATTCTTTCCCTGATTGCCAAATGTTTCTAGGGCAGAGGAGACTGGCAATCCTCCATTTGAAAACCACACGTTTCTGCTTCAAAAATAGAGTTTATTTCCCAAATTTCGCTGACCTTACAATAATTTTTTCATAAAGTCATTCGCTTATGTTTACTGGGTGTATCTCTATTGCTGCTGGAAAGGGAGTAATTGACGAGACCCGCAACTCAGTCGTGAGCGTAAAGAGGCTCATGCCGGAGATGCACACCATACTCCTCAGTGAGGAGGGTCTGGGAAATGCTTGCTTGACAAGATCGTGTATATTAGCGATCCCAATCCTGGTTTCTTTTGATAATCCGGAACATGAGTTCCTCTCTAAACGAACACGCTATCCCTTGGTACAGATCCATACTCATATGTGATTCTTATCGATCGGCTCAGAGATTGGTCCCTCCCACTTCTCCTCATTGATCACCCTTTCCCTGTTTCGGCAATAAACTATATCTTACATATTCACGTGGATTTTCACCCTTATCATGCTATTTTATTTTAGGAATTGAGACAAACCATCCCGGAAGTTTCGGCTAGAATGAAAAAAATAAAGGTATTGTATGCCTATCTTGGTTTTTACCGGGATGCCGGTGGAGAACACTCTCCGTTGGGCCTTGCCGAGGAACTTGATCGCGAGCGCTTCAGTTTTGAGATGGTGACTTTGATGCCGACCACCTCTACAATCGGCGCTGCGGTACAGGCCACCGGTTGCACCATCCATGAGCTCGGACTGGGCATTCCCCGCCTCACGGAGCCGCTCGGCATAATCAAGGTTATCAAAGCCTTTTATCAAACCTTCCGGAGAATTCAACCGGACATTGTTCAAACGCAATCAGGCTTTTGCAACGTCTGGGCTCGCCTGGCAGCCAAACTTGCGGGCGTGCCCGTCATTATCATGACGGTTAATTTTGATGAACCAAAACCGCGATGGTTTCTGCAGCCGATTATGGATGCCGTGCACCACTGGTTGGCGACGAGCACCAAAGCCTACGTCTGTATCGCCGAACATTTGATGAAGGAACAGTTGCGGCCCTACGAATGGGGCCGTGCCGAGATCATTGACCAATTTTTCGATCTAAACCGCTTTCTGGCGGGCCGCACCAATTTGCCGGAAATCCGAGCCCTAACCGATCCCGCCTATCCGGTACTCGGCATTGTCGGACGGCTCGAATACGAAAAAGGGCATAAGGTGGCGATCGCGGCCATGCGGAAAATCGTCGATGTAATACCCGGCGCTCGCCTCCAGATCGTCGGTGTCGGCAGCTTGGACCAGGAACTCAGAAATCAAGTCGTGGCACTGGGGCTCTCCGACCACGTCGAATTCTCTGGTCACCGGACTCAGATTTGCGAGATCATGTCCCATATGGACCTGTTGGTGATCCCTTCATACAATGAGGCGTTCGGTTTAGTGGTGTTAGAGTCGATTGCGGCCGGGGTACCCTTATTGGGAAGTCGCAGCGGTGCATTCCCAAAAATTCTTGACGACGGAAAATACGGTACGTTAGTCGACCCATCCGATCCTGAGGCCTTGGCAGAGGCTGCCCTCGATATGATCGGTAACCCGGCCCCAGCATTGGTTAAGTTGAAGGAAGCTCGAACTATAGTGCTCAAGCGATATACCAAAGAGGAAAGTGCCCGGCGACACGCTCGTCTTTATCTGCGTTTAACAGAAAATTCTTAGGTAAAAATTGCGGGAAAATTTCCATTAAGCAATAATTGTCTGGTTGAGGGTAGGGATTTAGGCAGGCAAAGCATTCAAATTTCGATCTCTTGTAAAACAAAGCAACTGGAGGTGTACCCATGCTTGATAATGAGCGCTCTGGGACTGGCCATAATTCCGAGCCGGTGGTTAGCGTGCTGATTGTGGCCGATCATGACACAGATCGCCATGCAGAACTCGCGGATCTCCGCAGTTGCCTTCAAGCACTCGCCGCACAGGAAGTGGACGAACCCGTTGAGTTTCTGCTCGTCGAAACGGAAGAGCGCGCCCGAAAGCTTCCAGCCGACTTGCTGGCCGAGTTACCTGGCATAAAGGTGATTGGAGTGCCCAAAGATGCTACCTACGAGCAAAAAAACGCCGGCGCAAAGGTTGCCAAGGGTAAAATTATAGCTCTCTTGGATGCAGACTGCATTCCAGTTTCAGGCTGGCTCAAGTCACTGATCACCACGTTTCGGTCCCACCCCCAATATGTTGCAGTGAGCGGTCGCACCATGTATGAGGGCAAAACCGCGACCGAGCGATGCCTTTCTGTCCTATCCCGCGGCTTTCTCGACCCAGGAAAAGAAGGCCCAACCCGATTCATTTCGAATAACAACTCCGGTTTTCTTAGAAAGGTTTACGAACGGTTCCCGCTCCCGGAAAATGAAGGCCCTTACGCAGCGCAACTACAATCTGCTGCCATCAGGCGTGATGGCGGCCGTTTTCTCTTTCAGCCAGCCATGACCGTGATACACGACTTCGAGGGCTGGTCAATGGAGCGCGATATTCGTTGCCATATCGGCTGGGCCACTATCCGTATCCGTCAGCTCGATCCCGGATTGCGATTCAGCTGGCTCCTACGGCTCGGACAGGCTTCAATTCCGTTATTTTACATAGGCAGAGTTATTGAGAGCTTGGTGACTTGTTTTAGAGTCGGCCAACAATACGGTCTGCGGCTGACGGACTATCCAGTCGCACTCGTCCTCACGTTTTGGATACATTTCCTCGAAATAAAAGGCATGCTGTTAGCATTCCGCCACCAGCGAGTAGACCAAACAAAATATCGCTGACCACTATGGCCAAGCTTTTCATTGCTTCGCTGGTTGACCCTGCTTCGCACCCGGGTGGTGCAGGGACGTACACTCGCGGACTCCTTGCCGCGCTAGGGAGTAGCCACGTGGTCAATTTGGCAGCTCCTCTTCACCCGCCTCCAGGTCCATGGTATCGATCACGCCAAGTAATGTCGTTAGCCCGGTCGTACATTTCTGAACTTCCAGCATTGACATTATTTACACGTCAGCCCGAATTTAGGCTGAGGATCCGCGAAATCGCGCGGTCCCAGCATTTCGATGCGGCCTTGATCAACGGTGGTGACATGTTATGGGCTGTCAAGGAGTTACCGCCAGAAATCCCCACCGTGCTCATCGCGCATAATCTGGAGCACCAGGTGCTGACTCAAAAACTGACCAACTACCCATTCCTTTCACATGTCCTCCAACGAGAAATTGTCAAGCAACGTCGTTATGAGATCGAGGGGTTCCGCCGCACCAGAGGGGTTATATTTCTTTCGGCAACTGAAATGGCTTGGGGTTGCAACCAGGTCCCAGGACTGCGGGCTCTTCATGTTCCGCCGATGTTTACCAATCCTTCTATAGCGCGTCAGCCCCAGCCTAACGGCAATCTACGGCTGGGATTCCTTGCTGATTTCGCATGGTGGCCCAATCGCCAAAGTTGGAAGTGGCTAATAGATAAGATTCTTCCCAGGGTGGGTCGCCTTATCACGGTTCACGTCTTTGGGCGACAGAGTGACCAGATACCCACTCGTGGCAGAGTTATTTCCCATGGCTTTGTCCAAAATCTTAGGCAGGTATGGGAACAGGTTGATATCATGATTTGTCCTATTCACGAAGGTGCCGGTGTGAACATCAAGCTTGCGGAGAGTCTATACAATCGAATGCCAGTTCTCGCGACCACCCTGGCAGTACGCGGCCTCGAATGCCCATCCGGACCTGGCCTGACGATCATGGATAGTGCTGATGAATGGGTTGCTTTTTTAAGTTCGTCCCAGGCTGATCTGCTCGCCGCCGAAGTGCCATCGGAGGAATTAAGCCGACAATTTTCTCTCGACCGCCATAGAGAAAAGCTGACAAATTTCCTCACGGAGGTAACCCGAGGTAACCCGAGGTAACCCGAAGCGAAGAACCGATAAAATTAGTGCAGGACACACTTCTCTCAGCCTACGGTGAACCTTTTCGAATGTGCCCACAAACTCAGCGGAAAACCACAAAGCAACCAAAACACACTGACAATGTTTTCTCACTTAAGATTTCAATCTTCATGTTAGAGTATGTTTGCCCCTCTCTTTATCCCACTGCTGAGCCCATGCCAGCTGAAACCCACAACACGGCTGAAAGGTTGAAGGGCAAAAAAAGTGGCGTGCTCTGGCACTGAATCCATTCAATGTTCCCCTAGAAGAGACTTAGTTCACCATACCTCGATTACCCTTCGAACCGAATTCACATTTCCTTCTGTTGTTCGATAGGTACGGTTCTTCGTCTTAAAAACGAACGGGCGAGTGCAATTTCGTCATAACTGAATTCCCACAAGACCAGATATGCCAGAACAATCACCACTCCGATAGACCCAATTTTAATCACAAGCAAAAGACCCGCGGTTGGCCATATCACTGCCAGCATATAGGCTATTACGCTGATGACGGCGCTACGCCACAACGTACCAATTGGCGGGAAAATCGTCCAAAGGCGGTAGATCGCAAATACGGAAGCCAAGGCACCAATTCCCTGACACAGGGCTGTCACCATGGCAGCGCCCAGGGCATCGAATCTTGGGATCATCACCAAGTTCCCGATCACCACCAGCAAGACCAGCGGGATACTTAAATACAAGGTGAATAGTGGAGCACCTGAAGCCGTCGCAATGACCACGGCTACTGAGACCATCACGAACGCGATGGCTCCCATAATCAACACCCCCAGGATTGGACCAGCAAGCTCGAAAGACGGGCCAAACACCAATGTGACAATTTCAGGAGCCGCGCCGGCAATGAGGGCTCCAAAGGGGAATAACCCCACAACTATTCTCATTGCACCTAATCCCATATTTTTTGCTTGATCAGTTTTTCCCTCAAAAAGCAGACGGCTCACGGTCGAAAGCAATAATGGAGAAAAGGACATCCCGAACAGGCCAGGAATGATCGACAAATTCTGGGCCGCACCATAGATTCCTGCCTGCTCCAGTGTTCCGCCAAGAATTTTCAGCATAACTAAGCCCATGCTGGAAAAAATAAGAAACAAGATGGATGAGATACACAGCAGAATACCGAAGTCATAAAATGGGCGAGTGGGAATGGCAATCTTGCCAAGGAGGGGAGGCCAAACATAACGACGGCTGATAGCGAGTTCGACCAAGGAGGCCCCAATACTTCCAAATATAGCGCCAGGAACCGACAGGCCCATTTCAACCAGGAACAGAATCAACAGCAGTCTGGCAATCCAACGGCAAGCATTCGTCACCGCTTTCTGCCGAAAACTACCAATTCCCACGAGGATGCTCTGATGAGCTTGTGCCAGACTACTGATCGGAATGTGGAGCGCAAAGAGGGCCAGATACGGCACAAGCAGGGGTTCGCCGAGGAGCCGGGCAAGAGGAAACGAGAGCAGTCCTAGTAACACCCCTCCGCCAACCCCTGCAACGAATTGCAACCGGATGAGGGTGCTACCAACTGGAAGCCAGTTTTTCGCTTCCCCAATAAACTTAATCGCCGGACGAGCAAAAAATGAGTTGATCCCGAGCTCCACCCATCCAAACAACGTTGCAGAGAGTACCAATAAGCCATAGCCATCCGTTCCAAGTCGTCGGGTGAGGAACCCTGCGGTAATGAGTCCCGTAAGGGGAAACAGGAGCCCGGCGAGAAAGACTCGGACTGTCCCATCAACAAGATGACGGCCTGGTTGGGACGACAAGGGGCTCACTGGGGAAACTCTGGTTGCTGTTCCACATATAGGGCTAATGCTTCCCCGATTCGACGATGAACCGCAGGGGAGGGATGTCGGTCAAACCGACTTGCCATATACTCTTCAGTGGTAAATTCTTTACCCAGGTACGACAAATCAAGATGCCTGATACCGTCTTGTGTCAGTCTGTCAGGAAGAGGACCCCAGGCCTTTTCCTCCATTCGTGGAAGGAGCGCAATCAAGGAGGAAAGTCCATATTGATCTGCGGTCTCCTTGAATTGTCGAATGTAACGGTAGGAGTCAGGAATCTCGCCAGTGGGTCAATATATTGAGGCGGAGAACTCCAGCGTGAGCCTATATCCCGGATCACATACAGAAGGCGAATTCGTCTTAAGGCCTCTCCAGCCCGCGAATCAAGAAGAATAGCGATCTTTTGACCAACCAGGTAACCAGCTGAATCAATGGTGGGGGTCCGGTCGAGATTCAGATCAGGCGGAATGATGGCCATAACAACCAGATCCGGCTGAATATCCACTAAACGATGTTGTAGTATGGCGGCCATCTCTTTCACGCTATACGCCGATACACCGAAATTAAACACTTTCACGGTCAAGAGATTTTGTTGTTGATTCAGCATATGTTCCAGAACCTCGGTGAACGTTTCTTCAGTTTTAGGAACACCCTCCCCAAACGTGACGGAATCACCGACGATCGCAATACGATATTCCTGTGATTGTTTAGGGCCATAGACCATCCCGGAGACTTTCGAACGCAATCCCAGGCTATCCGTGTTAATGAAAACAAGACCTCGGGCTCTGGCTTGCCTAAGATTAGGTTTATGTATGTAGGGAATGTCCTCGCTCGGTTCAAATGAGGTATAGATCGGATCATGAATATGATGCTCCGAATACCCCCAGATCCTGACCCCAATTTCCAGGAGGGGTATGGTCACAATGAGCAGGTAACCAGCATACAACAGAGCCCTTTTCAATCCTTTTGGCATCGATGCTTCCTTCTTAACCTGGGCGACCGTTTCGGACTTTTGCCTGGCTCGGCCATGTAGCTTATGAATTCCCCCGCTGCATCATTCGAAACCACGATGACCGATAGGGTGGCTTGTCTGTCATCTGCTGCTTGTCATTCCTGGATCATGACGATGGATGACCGCCCCGTGAGTGGTTTTCAATGGTCTGGTCTACTCACAAGAGGCACTGTTGGTAGATACAGGCGTATGATGAGCGGCTTGCCACAAAAAACCTGCCAGATTCGCCATCTGCCACAACCCCAGCAAACCGGCCATGCGGAGTGGCTTCCATGAGAGGGCACGGCGGAATACCGAGGCATAAAACCGTGGATCAGGTTTCGAAAGACTGCGACCGCATCGTGCCCGCGTACGATGAAACTGAAATGCCCCACGTCCATAGGAAAAGTGTTGCCGACAAAATGCTGCCAAGGTGAGTTGGTGATAATGATGGACAATGGCCTTGGTAGTATACACAAGGGGGTGTCCTTGCCGTATCCACCGGTCACAAAATTCGCGATCTTCGGAAGTACGGAAGGATGAATCGAACCCTCCGATTTTATGAAAAAGCCTGGTAGGAAGGGCCATATTGTTCGACGCGAAAAACCGGAGATCACTATCACGGCTGAGAAAAAACGCATAGGCCTCATCGACGATCATTTGGCTGGCGGTCGAATAAATATTGTCGACCAGCCCGTTAACAGTCCGCCCACCAACAAGTCCTGCTGGAACATCATGGAAGGATTGGGCAAGCTCCCTTAACCACTGTTGCGTTGGGACACAGTCATCGTCCGTAAAAGCCAGAATGTCCCCCCGTGCACGCTGCGCCCCCATATTGCGAGCTGAAGCCGGACCGGTATTGAATTGACGCATACAGATGATATTCGGCAGATTGGATCCGTCATTCCTTAGCACTTCAACGGGAACCGGACTCCCATCATCCACGACAATGATCTCGAACCGGTCATGTGGATAGTCGAGTCGGAAACAGGCCTGCAAACAGGCAGCAAGTCGCTTCGGCCTATTGTAGGTCGGAATCACGATCGAAAAAATTGGTTCAGCCGTCTTCATGGGTGCGCAGTGGCATTGGATATGAGACCAACGATCTGGTTTACCGATCGTTCCATGGTCACCTCCTGAGTGATCAGTCCATGAGCCCGTTCGCTAATTGAAGCACGCACCTCATCATGAGTCAGATAATACCGAATTTTTTCAGGCATCTCCTCTATCGAGGCGCTGATAAAATGCTGTCCGGGCACAAAAGGGTCTGGGCGGTATATCGGTTCGGATACAACCAGCGCCTTGTTTGCCATCCCCAGGATCAAGCGGAGATCCGGAAACTCTCCGGGTGTTCTGGACAGGTTGAGAAGTATTTTCGTCCGATTCAGTAATTCCGTCCTATCCTTCCCCCAACAACCTTGACTTGTATAACTTCCAACTACATGTATCCGAATTCCACTTTTCCGCAGGCGCTCCAAGAGACGATTCCGGCGGGGTACATCCTGGGCTCCAAGGAACAGCACGTCGATATCCCTGGGCAGGTCCAAGTCCTGTCCACATGAAGGCTCGTATCCAAGTGGAACCCAATCGGCCTCTATGCCTCGCTCAGAGAGAAATCCCCTGCGTCCTAATGTAGCAGCCACGAGGATATCCGGAAGCCCATTCCTCACCCAACGACGCAACACAAGATAATTCGTGTAGACATCCGTCGCTTCGGAACTGCGAAGGATGAGCTTTGCCGTCTCCCACCAGTTCAATCGCGGCCATGGCAAACCAGCCGCGCTGGGAGGCGGGAGAGGTTCCGTGTGCCAGAGTATAACCAGAGGCCTTTGCGCTTGATTGATGGCGGTGAGTTGTGCAAAGAGTCCAGGATACCAATTCGTATTTCCCCAGACCCAAAGGACACTATCGGGTGCAAGATCCAATGGCCCATCTTTGATCTGCCTTACCTGATGCCCGGCCTTTTCAAGAATCGAAACTATTACACGAGGGGGAGTCCCATATCTCGCAGCAAAACCCCGATAGCAGAACGTGATGACAAGTTTCTGGTCGACCGGTTGTTTCGAAGCAATCATCTGGATAATTCTCAGTTCGCAACGGCATGGCCACGAGATCAAGATTAGCACGTGGCATGGTTTTTCATTAAAGCATCTCTTCTATAACCTACGGAGGATGAGAAAACACGCCTCACGCATGCAGTAAAGGCCTACGACGTGTCCCGGATGTTGTCAGAATTTCGAAATGAACTGGCTGCCAGGTCGCGTGACCGGATCTTAGGGCATACGCGAGGATTTCTTTGAAACCAGGTGCCATAAAATCTGTGAATATCCTTGCAGTAGGCAATGAACCAGCTTGTTAAATTGATCAGACCTTCGTACTTCAATACCCTGCTAACTCTTGGCAACCGTAACCGCTTTTCCCGTGGCTGCAGACTCCAACGCGGCCAAGGCAACAGCCAAGGCACGTCGTCCATCTTTTAAACCGCATTCAATCCGGCCACCCGCACGGACTGAGCCGACAAAATGTCGCCATTCTTCTATGTAAGACCGACGCCATTCTCCGCCCTCCCGATTCGTGGCGATCGCTTCGGGGAATTCTTTGACAAATTCCCTCAAACTTCTGATTCGTGCTTGGATATTTCCCGAATTTTCGGATGTGGTGGAAGTTTGCAACCCATCAAAGCGATAAAAGTCAATCCCTAGCGATCCGTCTCGACCATAAATCTCCATACTATTAGTTTGAGTTGCACATTCGGAGAATGTCGCCGAAGCAAGGGCGCCGCAACCCAAGCGAGCGGTAACCGTCGCCGATTCATCCTCCCAGGTTCCCGACCGACTGTGTGCACTGATTTCCTCCACCTCTTCATCTAATACATACTTCCAGAGATCGAAATGATGCATCGCCATCTCAAGCAGAACCCCCCCGCCTGAGAGTCGTCTCTTTCTCCACTCGGGGAGATCTTTATTGTAATTTGTCAACAGATTGCTGCGAACAACTTCAAGGGGCCCAACAGCACCTTGCTGAAACAAAGTCCTGGCCTTTCGGGTCAACCGATGCCAACGAGTGTTAAAGCCCAACATGATTTGAAAAGGTAACCCTGCAGCCCGATCAATAAGTCGATCACATTCCTCAAGGGTCAAGCTCAGTGGCTTCTCAATAAAGAGGTGCTTGCCAGCATCCAATGCTGCCAGGGCGATCTCAACATGGAACTGCACCGGGGCACAAATGGCGATCGCCTCAATTGTCGGGTTCTCAAGTAAGGCTCGATAGTCAGACACACACTGTTCTACCGCGAGTTGATGGGAGGTGCGGTGAAGTGCCTCTGGATTGGGATCGGCTAACGCCACCACCTTTGCACCAGGCACAAATTGTAATGCCGGCAGGTGAAGCACCGTCGTGGCTCGCCCACAACCGACCATTCCTATTCTGACTGGCAGCTTTTCATCGGATTTCATACATCCTCCACACTGTTTTAAAACCCCAGAATTTCCAAACGATCCTGCTCTCGAATGTGTTTGAACCGATCAACCTCAAACCTGGCTACCTTGTCCAGGGCATTCCCTGTCCCTAACGCATAGCCAAACATTTGGCCCATGCCATCAACCGCCAAACCAATTATCAAGGCAGGCAGACAGGACAGAAATTGAATCTTTAAGTCCTGAGAAGGGAGTCCCGTCCAAATGCGCCACAGCCGGACAATTGGAATAAGAGGCGACCCAAGAGCAAACATGAAGCGCCATGGCAGAGGCTTTTGCCGGGCTCTGGCTCCGGCGAAGAGACGGCCGTTATAGAACTGGGCTGGCACCCAGGAGGACCATAGAGAAAAATTTGTATGGGCGACACTCGCTGTCGACTCCATATACAATCGATGCCCCTTTCCGCGAAGATCCCAGTGGAGGACTGTTTCGGCCTCCATCATGGCATCCAGTTGATCCCCATAGCCGAGCAAAATTTCTCGTTTGTAACTGGTATTGTGCCCTGGCAAAAATGCCGCTTCCCTGGAAGGAGCAGGTGTCAGCCAGGGACCGTAGCCAATGAACAGATCCGCCCAACTCACGGCAGTATTGGGATTGGCATTTCTGACGCCGGGTCCCACGGCAGCCCAGGGACCCTGATGCGCGGAAATAAGGTTCTCCGCCCATTGCGGATCAGGGAAACAATGGTCCTCAGCCAATGCCACAATCGGGGCTGCCGCTTGACGAATTCCCGAAGCATTTGCCTGTCCAATGGACTGAAATTTCTTGATCTCGACCACCTGATAACAGGCAAACTCATTCAATTGATCCACCTCCAAGTCCAACAGTGCCTTCGAAGGCGCCACGACCACCAATTCCAATGACGAGCGGGCGGTTTGAGACCGAAGGTGCGAAACGGTTTTTCGGATGGTGCCGTACCCCGCTGGAGTTGCCAGAATCACGGAAAGAAGCGGAGTCTTTCCCTGGTCTCTATCATGTATAGGAACTTGTCGATCGTCCACTTTATTCACCTTTGCCTTTTCTTTCATGAGCCCTTATAAAGGACGCCATCCAAAACCGCTCTGCGCCTAAGTGCCCTCTTTTTTGTCTGTCTACACACGCATTCCCAATAATGGAGGTGTAAAAAATTTGCCCCCGTGCCGGGCACGGCGCAGAAAGTCGGAAATATCCCAGACCACCAACAGAGAACCGCGTTCCCTTGGCACACCGTCATCATCCACACCCCATTCAAGCCAGCCTCTTTGCAAAGTATGGTTCCGCCAGAGCCGCCATAAGAGCACCGGGGACCCAACCCCGAGCGTAGAGCCCTACCCCGGCGGCGATGAGTTTTCCCCGCAGCGACGGGTGGACAGCCGTTCGTTGAATTTCCTCAAAGCGTTGTCTCGCAAACGGTTCGGCAATCTCACGCAGCGATACTTTCCGGAGCGTCGCCTCCTTCAGCAACCAGGCGACTCGATCGCCGAGGTAACGTTCCATGGCCAAGACGATCTGCTCCCTTTTTATGGACGCGAAGGCCATCGTACTACCGAGCACCCCGCCGCAGTTGGAGACGAAATCGGGAAGATACACCAGTCCGCGTTCAAACAGAATTTTCTCGGCTTCGGCCGTCGCTGGGTTGTTGGCTCCTGGGCAGATGAGGCGCGCGAGCACACGAGGAGCATTGTCAGCATGTAGACTATGATGGGTCGCACAAGGGCAGAGCAGATCCACGGGCAACTCGAACAATTCAGCGCAGGGAATACGTTCGGCATCTGCATAATAATCCACCACGCGGCTGCCGTGCCGGTCGGCGAGCTGGTTGAGCTGCCTCACATTCAGACCATGGGAATTCGCAATCGCTCCCCTCTCGGTAGAGATTGCCACCACCTTGGCATTGGCTTCGTCCAATAGGCTGGCCAAGGCACATCCCACCTTGCCGAAGCCTTCAATGGCTACCGAACAGCGAGAAAGCGTCAAACCGAGATGCTGGATCGCCCGTTTGGCACTGATGAACACGGTCGCCGCCGTGTACTGACCCGATTGCGTGTCGCGCAATTCCCGCCACTTGAGCTTCATTCCAACCGCATCGAACATCGCGCGGATATCTGTGTCATTCGTACCCATATCAGGGCCAGGGATAAAGATACGGTTGATCAGAAGTGGAGCGATCGCTCTCCCGAACGCTTCCAATTGCTGCCGGCGTTCTGCGAGCGGGGCCTCAGGGTTGAAACGCAGGCCTGCCTTCGCGCCACCTTGTGGTTGTCTTAGGAAGCCGCACTTGAGCGTCATCGTACTGGCCAGACCACGCACTTCCGCCTCGCTCACATTGGTAGACATGCGAAGCCCACCTCGGGAGATGCCACATACGGTCGAATCAACAACGACGTACCCCATGACTTCGGAACCTTGAGCGACCGTGCAGACAAGTTGGTTGTCAGCCCTCAACTCTCGATAAACATCAACGCAGTCACTTCCCCTGAATAAAGATGCCATCGAGAATCCCTTTCAAGACTTCAAGACTCAAACAACCATGAAGTGGCCGGTGAGATGGCATGCGGGATATCTTGATAGGTGCTGAATCCTTGCTCACGCAAGAACCGTTTGGGCGTTTCTTGCCCGCAGCTTATGAAATAAATTCCAAACTTCATGTTCTGAGGAATCATCAAAGATCAGACTTTGGTTTAAGAGGATCTTTTCGCTCGTTCGCAGTTCCCCCTAAGCGAACTCTTGCCTGTTTACCAGGTACCCCATATCGACGGACACGATGGCGGTCTAGGGCTTTTTTGCATTGAGGAATAACAGCTCCCAATTCATGCGACACGCAGTGCTGTCGAGATCATAGCCCAGATGCTTTCGGATACCCTCTACGACCTGGACAGAGTCTGCTTTATCGATCCCGAACAACAGTTGAGAAAATCGTCCCATGGCCTGCGGAGAATCAAACTCCCAGTGAAAGGGGATCAACGAAGACTCCCTCACAGTAAATCCCCATCGTTCGATCTCATCTTGAGTTTCCGCGGAGATATAAGTCCCTTTGTGTCCCATTGCATTGTGTTCGTTGACAAAACCGTCCAAGAATTCCGAAACGGCCGACCCCGCGTGCACGTCGGCAATGGTAAGCGTCCCTCCCTTTTTTAGCATTCGAAAGGCCTCTGAAAAGAACCGGTTCTTTTCATCGACATGGTGCAATGCCGCGAGGCTGATAATTTTATCCACCGCCCCGGTCTCGACTGGAATATCCTCCAGAGTTGAAAGCAACACGTGGGGCACGCCATTCGCTCTGCAGAGATCGGCAAACACCTCTGAGGTTTCGATATGGCAAAGAGTCGTAGTCCGATCCACGAAGTGCCTTAAGTACCCTCCGCCGGAAGGAATATCACAAACGATATCACCGTCTTTCATGTCCGCCATACGGACGATATGAAGGAATTCTTCTGCACGAGCGCTCGGGTACAGGGTCATTGCTTGATGATACAGATGGCCTCGTTTTTTAAAAATTGCGCGATATTCCGAAAACATCAATCACCTCGTTTTTTTGCCCGCCTCGGGATTCCCATGCGCTTTTGTCGATATCGGCTGATTTCCGCCTAACGTCGGAAGAATTCGTTCAAAATTGCAGAATTCCGTCCCACCAACATAAGGGATCCCGCCTCTATCTTGCCCAGGAAGCGCACCCACCTCCTGTGAACCATATCCGGTTGGCACCGCCACAAAGAGTCGCTGCAGGCCTGCCATCCACAAGGAGCGATGCATCATAGACGCTTGGTCCGCGTGGGCTACGCCATTAAGCCTAATGGCGGTCAACCCAGCCAGGTGACCGTGGTATCTGAAAATCAACGGCACTTCAGCAAGGAAATCGAGGACCTGCTCATTCGGTCGTTCCCATCGGACCAGGTAGTCATAGGGAGTCTGGTGTTCATCCATGAGCTGGACTCCCCACTTCCTCTTGAAGCGAAGAAGTCCGTTATTGAGAATCGGCGGGGTGCCACCGAAGTCAATGCTTGCACATCCACCCTCTTGGGCGCACTGGATTTCGAAAATGTAGAGTGCCGCAAGGGCACCCTGCTTCATCAGCGTGAGGTCCCCCCCTGCTGTACCCAAAGCCACTCCACGGAAGACCTCACCCTCCTGCTCAAACAGCGCAGCGGCAATGCGATGGTCTCCCCGCCGCAGCCAGATGAGTCCCCCACGCCGAAACTTTCGACGGAGCTGATGCAGGTTATGGATCACGGCGAACTCTCCGTGCCGCTTCTGGACGAAGGGAAGATACATCGATGAGTAAAACGCCTCGCAGTCTGCCTCTCTATGTGAGACCTCCATCGTGAAACCCTCGCGCCGGAGCGTACCCAAATCTTCCTTTACGCTGCGGCTGGCATGTGCAAGCTTGTCAAAATCGACCGGCAGCAAAAGGCGGCAGCCGAGGCTTTCGGGAACCACCAGGAAACCGTCTTCAAAAAAGAGGCGGGCAGAGACACGATCGACGCGCGCGACAATAATGTTTGCATCGACGGCCAAACGTTTTAGGAAAGAAGGAAGGGCCCATACAGGCACGGCTCCAACGACCTCTCGCCGAGGCGCACCTGCAAAGAAGCGACACGGGAGGTAATCGGCCCAGGGTTGAAGCCCGGCCACTACGATAGTTTCCGATCGCTCGGAACGTCTGGTTGGCCCTCGCAGAATCGCAACAGGTACGCGAAGCGCAACCCATGGCAGAACCCATGGGGCACATCTCTTAGCTGCATCGTCCAAGCCAGGTGGTGCATGCTCATAGAGCCACCATGCCCAGTCGTTGAAGCGAAGAAATTTTTGGTTAGCCATGCCCATTTCCAACTCCCAGAGACTCATGACTCAGATGACCAACCTCAAGGAAACAAGGGCGACGTCACCGGCGAATATTTCGTTCCTGTTCTATAAACCAAAAATGAGGCCAGTGCATTTGTTTGGATTTTCAACCATAATGCATGTAGGGCATCTCGGTTATTGGTAATGCAGACATCATGAGAAGGCTCTTCAATGTGTGCCTGGGGAGACATCGTCATTACTTGATGATTGAGATATCCGCGTTTCTTGAAAATTGCATAGTAGGGTGCAAGCAAAAGTCACCTGATGTTCCTTATCCACCGCACTATCGCCAGGAGAATTAGCAGTCGTCATTGACTACAGGAGGAACCATTTTTTGATCCGGCCACTCAAATGCGTCATAAGCCGATCGAATATGGGAACGATATACTCGAAATTTTCCGTTTGCCTCTCTCGGGATTGTGTCCACCAACACTACCTGAAACTGCACGTCCGATCCCAGCAACGCCATCACCGGTTGAACCAACGCTGCCATTTCCTGGGCGGAGGGTGTATGAAACGGGACGACTTTCATCACGATGAATTCCAATCGTTCCTGAGTCACCTGAAATTCTCGAATCCAGGAGACCTTTCTGACCCCCAACTCATAGGGATGGACAACCCTGTCGCCGGGAAGGACGAAGTAATCGATCATACGTCCCTGGATCGATCGAATTGTGGAAAACGGTTGTCCGCATCGACAGGTTTGGCTTCCCTTTGTAACGACATCGCCAAGCTGGTATCGGATCAGCGGCATCGCAAACGAATGCAAGTCGGTTCCAATAAGCTCTCCCCTCTCTCCTTCATCCGCCGGGGCCCCATCCCGCAGCACTTCGATAATTAAGCCATCGTCACATGAGTGATACTCCCCGGTTGTTGGGCATTCCCAGGCCAGAAGGTAAAATTCAATACTTCCATATGTTTCATAGACTGGCGCCGAAAACCCGTCTTGAATCTGTTGGCGCATGAGTGGCGTCAGGACTTCTCCACCGGGATTCACAAAGTGGAGTCGAAGGGACCGTAGGACATCCTGACTCACAGTCTGCGCGACCCTGGCCAATACACCGGGATACCCTCCCACGACCGTAGGCTTGAACTTCTGCAGAGCCTGGACAATGTCCTCGGGTGGCTGCAGGGCATCAATGACCTTTCGCCGGGCCATCCCGAGGTTGCCCAGGGTCCGCTTGATGAGCTGGTCCTCTCTCTGGATATTCCAGTTCCCCATCACATAACAAATCTTGTCGTTCGCGCGGAGGCCCAACGCATGGAGCGCACGCCACCGAAAGGCCCCATGAAGGCGCTCCTCCAGCCAAGTGCGGCGCACAATAAATGGTCGCCCGGAGGACCCGCTGGAGGCGCGGGTAATCAAAGACCCCGGGTCCACATTCCGAGCAACGATTTCATCGACCGGCAAGGCTTGCAAATCACTCCTGGAAGTGATGGGCACGGCCCCCAAATCCTCGACCGTTCGGATATCCTGGGGTTTCAGTCCATGTCGATCAAAGAGCCCACGGTAATAGGGCACATGGCGATAGGCATGTGCGACCAACCGGCACACTCGTTCGTTTTGAAAGGCCACGAGCTGCTCCCGTCCGACATGCGGATGGCGAAGTAGGGAATAGAGCGTGGACACAGGATTGGAGACCAACACACTCGTGCATTTCACGACGGACGGCACCCTTGGACAAATAGGTCATCCCATAATTGAATATTGAGGACACCGATTAACTCTCTTCCAAAATTCGCCTTGCCGTGTTGATGTTGCTGAAGCATGTGTCGAACAGAATGAGGATTGAAATACCCTTTGGTGTGGAGCCTGTTTTCGGACAGAGCGTCTGCAACAAATTCCGGCAAACGCCCATGCCATGGCCAAAATGGGGCGGAAAGGCCCCTTTTTTTTCTTTTCAGAATTTCAGCGGGTAAGACACCTTCCAGGGCCCGTCGAAGAATATGCTTTTCCTGTAGCCCTCTCATTTTCAAGTCGGATGGAATCTGGCTGCATAATTCGACAAATTCATGATCGAGGAATGGCACGCGTGCCTCCAGGCCATAAGCCATGGAGGCGGCATCCAGGGTTCTCGTAATGAAGTCCGAAAGCCGTATATTGATATCCAAATATTGTAATTGAGCAAAACGACTCCATCCTTCAAAATGCTTCGGAAGAGAGAAAGGCGGTTCTGAATCGGTGAAAGAAGTATGGATGTTGCTAAGATGATCGGAAAAAAGATCATCGTAACTTCGGTGGGAGGCATTATCGATGATCTGGGTGTATCGAGACCGGTCCATTGCGGCATGGGCGGCCAATGCCCGGCTTGATCGAGAATATTTTTTCCTCAGGAACGGAATGTTTGCGATGAGTTGACGCACACTGAGTGGAAGATTGATGAATGGTTCAAGCAACCGCTCAACCCGGTACCAAGGGTAGCCTCCGAATATTTCATCTGAGCCCTCCCCGGTTAAGACGACTTTCACCTGCTGCGCCGCCATCCTGGCGAGCAACATATGAGGGATGCCCCCAGATGAGATATTAGGATCTTCGCGATGCCAAATCATTTCCGGCAACAGATCAAAATCTGCGGTTCTGCAGGTGGTGATGTGATTGCGGAGATTGTAGCCCGAGAAATCTGTGAGAATCCTATTCTGACCTATCTCATTAAACAATGGGTCTTCAAACGCCGCAGAAAAAGTGTGGATCGGATCAGAGATTTCTCGGCTCATCAATCCCGCCATAGCACTTGAATCGATTCCACTGCTCAAATAACAACCTAATGGCACATCGCTTCGGAGGTGGAGGCGAACGGACTCTTCCAATTTTTCCCGCACCGCCTCGGCCCATTCCTGGGCGCTTCGTTGAAAGCCTTTCTCACCCATTGATGGAAAGGAGAGATCCCAATAACGCTGGATCGTGATCTTCCCGTTTTCATGGAGAAGATAATGCGCGGGTGGGAGCCGCCGTATTGAACACAAGAGGGTCTTCGGCGCTTGAACAAATCCGACCGCAAACAACTCCTTCATAGCACCGGCATCAACCTGACGGTCAATACAACCGCTTGCAAGGATGGACTTCAACTCCGATCCAAAAAACAGAGCACCGGGTTTGATGGCATAGCTGAGGGGTTTGATACCGAACCGATCTCGGGCCAACATGAGACGACGATGACGGGAATCCCAGATAGCGAAGCCGAACATACCTCTCAGAAAATCCACACAACGCACCCCATAATCCTCGTACAAATGGACAAGGACTTCAACATCCGAATGTGTCCGGAAATGATGACCTGCAGCCTCTAGATCTTGGCGCAATTCCTTGTAATTGTAGATCTCTCCATTGCATACAACGGTGACAGAGTTATCCTCATTGGAAATGGGCTGATCGCCGGTTTCCAAGTCAATGATGCTCAGTCGACGGAAGCCGAGACCGATACCCGGTTCAACAAAGTACCCATCCCCATCCGGTCCACGATGGGACATCATGTTTGTCATATGATGAAGCATATCCCGATCGACCGGCCTCTTAGGATCGGCATACACCACGCCGCACAATCCGCACATAGGTACCCCTACTCTTGTGTGTCGCGTACCTCTTGGCCAACCCTCGGTGAAATGCGTTTGGTCGGGGTCCTAGTTGATGACTTTCAAATCAACGACTGAATACAGCGCATTCCTATAGTCAGAAACCATCGTCTAGCCAAAGGAGGTTTTCGAACCTCGCATCTCGCCACAACAGGTACCCTTACTGATCATCGGCGCAAAGAGCGGGAATGTTGATAGGGCCCTCGATGCCTCCCCAAGCATCATGAAAGGGTCGATGAGAATCGGGTGTGGCTCCGGCTACGCTTAACGAGAACTCCCTCATCTATCATCGGTTGGCGACCGGACTCAGTCAGGAGGTAGAGCCGATGTAGCCCTTCAATCCAGAGAGATCGGCGACTCTGTGATTCGTCCGCATGGATTGCAGACAAGCGTCCTCCGTCCCGAAAGATAAGGCCCGTGTGAGAGAAGAAGTCCTTCACTATGCCGTTTACGCTATTCCAACGGATCAACAGATCATAATAGGAATTAGGATTGTCAAATAGGGCATTTCCCCATTTGCGTTTATAGCGAAGCAATCCGTCATGCAGGGAAGACCGAGCGGCTCTAAAATTCACCTCAGCAAACCCCAACTGGCGGGCATGCTGGATGCTGTAATAGTAGAGCGCGGCCATAATTCCTCTTTTTTTCAGCGGGATTTCACCCGAAGCCATGCCTATGGCCAAAAGGTTAAATGTGTCCTGTTTTCGTTCATAGAGAACACCGGCAAGTGGCTGATTATCTCCCATAACCCAGAGGATTCCCCCTTTTCGGATAAACCGACGTAATTCCTGCCGGCCTTTGATGATGGCCATGGCTCCGTGACGGTCTCTCGAGAAAGGGACGTACATGGAGTCATAGAACTCGTCAAATCGCTCCTCCCCTTCGGTGACCAATGGCTGCAACTTATGTTTGCGGACCAGACGCATATCCTCCCGGATACTTCGGTTGCTACGCACCAACTTATCGAGTTCCCCAGGAAGGGCGAGCCGCATGTCAATCCATTCAGGAACCGCGAGATAATCCTTTCCGAAGAATTTTTCCGCTGACAAACGGTCTGCACGAACGATAGTCAGATCGGCTGCTTCACGCAGGCGATCTAGCAGAGCCGGCAGGTCCCGTAACGACACATTTCCTACCAGCTCACGTTGGGGTTCCCCAATGAAAAACCTGTTCGGCAAATAGCCAACCCAGGGATCATGGCCCGCCACCAATAGTGTCCCGATATGCCCGGATTGAAGGGTGGGCCCCCTCAGCAACACAACTGGGACTCCTCCAAATCCCAGGCACGCCCACGCGTAAAAACCATATCGCGGAACCAAGGCTTGTGCCTTGCCGGAAAGGCGGGAGATGACCCACTCTACCATCATGTTTTTTAAATGATTCATCCTATCCGTGCCCACTGTTTTTGTTCCGACTGGCCGCAACCACATTCGCAAGGTTCAGCTAGCCTCTGTCGTGGTTTCCACGAAACCATGGGAATGTCGCGTTTCAAGACGCCGTTCCCGTGGTGTCTCTGAGAGAACCCTCGTTGAGATTGACCCCCCTGAAGATTGCATGGGTCTTGCCCGTGCCATCTGCCGGCCACGGCTTAACGATCCTTATCGATAGATCGACCTCACCAAGGAGCTTGCGGAGATGACCCAGAACAGTTAGATGGACATGCGAATCGGTGTCTACGTTCTCGATCCCTGGTTGGCCGACGAGGGCGTGGCAGGTGAGCTCAAGCCGAAACTTCTTTAGGCTTTCCTGGTAAAGGCGGAATTCTCCGAGGTGGAGTGTTCCCGCGAGGTGATCAAGCATCTTTCGGGTCGTAAGGAGGCGCCCGTCTCCGAGTAAAATTGAGGCTCGTTCGCGCCCTTCAATTGAACCCAGCAAAGGCAGTTGCCGACCGCAGGAACATCCACCTGTTGCAGCTATGGCAAGATCAGCCGTATTGTACCGTATGAGTGGCATCGTCCGGGCGCGCAAATCTGTCACCACGATTGTCCCTAATTCGCCCGGATGGGCCGGTATCCCATCCCGCATTACTTCAACAAAATGTGTATCCGCATTCACATGGAACGATCCACGGTGTTCGCATTGCCAGGCGATATACCCGACCTCGGTCTGGCCATACAGCGCAACCGGTTCACGGCCGAAGACTTGGGTGACCAATTGACGGGTTTCGGCATCCACCAACTCTCCTGCGCAAAACACCACACATGGCCGTTTAAGTACGGCCTGAACCGCTTCGCTCGCTCGCGCAATACGGCGAAGGGCTGTCGCCGTGCCAACCACCACATCGGCCCTTGCCTCCAACAATTGTGCCAACTGGTCCTCGATGGATCGTTCCGTCGAGATCCACGTCTTCCGAGAAATACCGAAGCGCTGCAGTATGTGTGAGGGACCCGGCTTTATCTGAAATTGGGCCGTGTTATGGCGCCAACGAAATCCGTGTTCAAACCATATCCGCAGTCCCACGGCTCTTCGCACACGTTCCTCGAGCGGCCGTTTCCAAATCCGTAGTGCTGCACCTGATGAGCCGCTGGTCTCAAGATAGGTGCAGGATGAGGGGTCCACTCCCCGCGCCAGCAACTCACCACGTTTTGCCGCTTCTCGCACCAGGGGAGCGGTGATGATTGGAATTCGATCCAGATCTTGAATGCCTCGAATGGCTTGGACATCTACACCCGCTTCGTCCCAAACACGTTGGTAAAAGGGGACGTTGCTGTAGGCATGGATGATAGCGGCACGGAACAAATGATCTTGCAACGATCGGAGATTTGCGGGAGAGCGCCTGACGTTCAACCTCAGATCCATTAGGCACTTCCATGTGCGCAGAATTTCCATCTAGAGCCCTTGCCTTCCGGAGACAGGGTGCGGCTCATTTGCAGTCCCGACCTTCGAGATGATCATCCTGGTCTTCTCTCCTGGGCTTAACGGGATCGTCTCGACTCGCTCAACCCGCAGATGGATTTCACCAGGCAAGACCGCTTGAAGATCCGATTCAATCCTCGAAAGAAGACCTTGAGCGTTATTGGTCACAACGACTTGGAGGTGGACTTCGTTTATCTCATCTTGCAAAATTCTCCACTGGCCTAACTCGTCATAGCGCCCCAGGACCTCGTGAAAAAATGGCCAGAAGATTCGCCTGCCGTCTTGCAAAGCCACGGAATCTACCCTACGTCCATAGATTCGTCTGAGAAGGGGAAGAGTGCGCCCACAGGGACATCGTGTGGTCTCAACCTCGGCCAGATCTCCTGTTTCATAGCGAATCATCGGCATGGTCCACATGCCTAATGCTGTGGTGATGATTGGGCCAGGCTCCCCTGAAGCCGCAGCAACCTCCACAATGTGGCTATCAGCGCTTACGTGAAATCCAGAACGACGCTCGCACTCCCACGCGAAATTCGAAAGCTCAACCAACCCGTACACATCGACAGGATCCCTTCCGAGCGCACGCCGAACCAGTTGGCGAGTGGCCGGCGAGAGGGTTTCACTATCGGAGACGATGAGTCGGGGCGAGGGCAGATTGAGCCCCAGTGTTTGGACAGTTTCCGCCAAGGCATGCAGCGTACCCGCCCCTGCAACAATCACGTCCGGTCTCGTCTCAACCGCTGCGTTTCGCCCAGAACTCTGGTGGGTCCAGAATCGAACACCACTCCTTCGGAGCGATACCAAGGCGTTGGACGAAAAACTGCCGACCAAAAGTCATGCGAATTTCAAGCGTTCGGTCAGTCCAGCGGAATCCATGTTCGAAAAGAATGCGCCAGGCAACCACACGCTGCCACTGCTGATCTATGGCTCCAAGAAAGATACGCAACGGAGTTCCTGTCGAACCGCTCGTTTCAACAACTCCACATCGGTGTGGATCAATCCCCTGTGCAACGACTTCTTCCGGCCTTGCTTGCTTGAGACGATCCTTTTGAAGGATAGGGATTTTGTCTATATCATCCAACGAACGGAATTGCTCAGGGTGATACCCTGCCTCCGTGTAAAGCCCCCGATAGAGCGGAACGTTCTGATAAGCATGCATGAGGAGATTTCGAAGCCGCTCCTCTTGTACCTGCCGTAGATCCTCACACCTCCAGCGACTGGAAGCCAGGGCTTGGCGAATCAACCGAACCGTTTTCCATCCGTCCAACAACATCATTCGTTCCAGTGCTGCGTGTTTTTTCTGATATCCTTTTGTATTTAACAAGGCATGTGGGCCATAAGCATACCCGGCTGACCAGCCACATTCACCCATACCTCTCAACTTCCAAGCATCCTATTGAAACAATCTTTCATTCTCGTAGGCCCACCACAGGCTGGTCCTATCTCCTTTCAGCTCTAACAGCAATAAAATGCCCGGTCAGATACCGCGTAGGCCAGCGCGACATGTTTTCGAATACCTGAATCCAACGCAAAAATCGTTGCTGTACTGAACTGTTCGCGCAGGAGCACAAAATTTTGGCAGCGAGCACGGCAAGAATCCGCGGACAATGGAGCACCGCTGTGACATCCCTCACGTCGAAGCCTATCTCCCGCAGCAACTGCTGTAGACGCCAGGGACCGCAGGTGGCACCAACATAGTAAGGAAGGATACCCAAGCGGTTTAATAGTTTGAAGGGAAGAACATTACGCGCCGCAATAATGGGATTGGCAGGATTATCCAATGTCAGGATTAGCTGACCGCCTTTGCGAAGCACCCGGTGCAATTCCCGCAGACTCACGATGATCTCATCGAAGGTTTGAAAATGGTCCAGAGTGGAATTCGACACCACCACCTCAAACGACTCGTTTCCAAACGGGAGGTTGCGAACATCCGCACAGGCTCCACAAACGCTCGTCTGGCCCCGACAGCTTAAGTGCGCATTCCCGAAGGACAGATCCATTCCTATGACGCTATGCGCTCGGACCTGCAAGAAAGGCGTGAGGCCCTCTCCCACCAATTCGTCAAACATGTCAGTCTTTAACAATCGACCTACTGGTTGTGCGGGGAGCCAACGAAAGAGAAGAGAGTGGTTAATTGAATCGCTGTGTTGTCGCCAAAGCCGATCCGGACGGGTCATTATCCATTCGTCTGCAATGGAATCCCAGTAGCTCTTCCCTTCGGTTATCACGATGGCGCTTTCATGCCTGAAAAATTGGGATGTAGAGCCTTTAGGTCTGGTCTACACGTATTTTCCTCGCAAGCCCCGATCCAGACAGTGACGCCCAGATAGTAGAGGGTGAAAAAAATTTTCAGCGCCTTGCCGATCATCACGAAGAATATTGGGTCAGACCAATAATCCTTTGCACGGCATGGCCGCTTTCAGTAAGCTCCTAACCAGATGGCTGCCCACCAAGCCGCCTGCCTTCGTGTTCAAAAAAATCTCATTTTTTTATTTTCGGTGTGCTGAATTTTTCTTCACAAGATAGGCCCTAACGATTTTTCCCTTACAGGTAACCAAACGATTAATTCGTTCCGTATCTGCATTTAATCAAAAAAACCTAGGTTTAATGCCGCTTAACGATATCGGATTCCTACTACTCTGTTATATATAAACCCAATGGCCCAACCCAGAATCCCACCGGTCAGGGCCCCGTAAAAAAGCCCTACCAGACTCCCTTTCCACGTGACTGAATACCCGATGAAATAGTTGGAAAGTAACTGGAGATGGGAGCCAACCTGTGGCCCCCCTTCGAGAAGAAGCCAGACCGTCATAACAAAAAGGCCTAATCCACCCATCAGCCCGCAAACCACTGCCAACACCCCTCCCTGAATTTTGGCCACAACCCGGCTAAGTTCTTCATCACCTTTGGAATCCGTTCCCATATTTTCCCTCCAGGACCCTGCCTCTTGGTAATAGCTAATCTAGAAGATTGCGACGACGATTCACTTCCTCTCGCCATCGGATGAATTTCGCATAGGCCTTCATGCTCCAGTTTCGGAGTGAGGCTCCTGAGTATCCTATCGCAAATCCCCCGACTCCTCCCTCTAGAAAACCTATCAATGAACCACCCCAGGTCACTTGAAAACCAAATAGAAAATTCCCAAGCAGAGACAAGTTGGGCCCCACTACCGGCCCGCCTTTGAGGACCAAAATCACCGTCCCAATCAAGATGAGGAGGCCACTGATGGTACCGAAAGCCACACCCATAGCGACAGGATCCAGCTTCGCAAACACGATCTCGATTAACTCTTCCTCATTTTCTATGGGGAGTTCATCCCCGCTCACCTGAACCCGCACAGGCACCATTCGATCGCCGCCATTGCCGGAAGTCGTACGGTCTTCCTCATGGTAGGCTTTTTCGGTATTCACCGCCCATACATCATGATGGGATTCACCCATGATATTTCTCGCGGCATACACCCCCGTCACCATGGAATGATCCTGATTGTTATAGCGATGCAGACCATTTCGTCCAATGGTCTGAAGATTTGAAAATGTTTCCAGATACTGTCGAATCGTCCGGACGTGATCCTGATAGTGATGATCGTATACCGGATAGGCCTTTTCCATACGAACCACGGTCCCGTCTTCAACCTCGCGAGGATTAATGAGCCCGAGTTGGGCGCATTCCCGTGTACCGAATTCGATCAACCGCTCGTTCGACCATGTCCACTCATCGTCTTTGTCCCAGAGAAAATACTCAAGGCCCAGCGAAGTCCGTGAGGGATCCGGCACCATATACGGGCTCCAATTTTTATAATTCTGTATTCGTCCCATTTTGACTTCAGGTGAATGGATATAGATCCAGTTATCAGGGAATACGTCTTCGCAGTTAACCACCAGAACCACGGTTAAATAATCCCGATACCGCAGGCCATGGGCGGCCTCTATAACCTTCTCAGGGGGTTGAGGATCCATGGCCTCGATTAACTCGCGCAGAGGCATCGTCGACACAAAATCGCTCCCTTCGAATTCCACATGTTCCCCTGATGAGGCTCGCGCGGAAACACAATCTACTCGCCCATGGCGGTGCCTGACACGCTCGACTTTCATGCCTTTTAATGTCTGAGATCCAAAACCAGCCACCAATTCCTCGCACCGTTCCCACATCATCCCCGGACCTAAGCGAGGATAATGAAACTGCTCAATGAGCGAGGTCACGATTTCACCCTTCTTCCCACCCCTTTGACCAAGTAGGGCATTTCGAACCGCCTCTTTCAACGAGAGGTTTTTGATTCGTTGCGCGGCCCAATCGGCTGATATCTCGGTACAGGAAATCCCCCAGACTTTTTCCGTGTAGGTTTTGAAGAATATCTGGTACAGGCGATATCCAAAACGATTAATCACCCATTGTTCAAAATTTTCCTCTTGGGCATTTGGAAACACCTTGACCTTGGCATAACTGAAACAGACCAGGAGAGCCTCCACGACCCCCAGTCCAGCCAACGCATTAGTGGCCTTAAGCGGATAGTCAAAAAAATGTTGGTTGTAATGGATTCGGCTTATGCGAGGTCGAAGGAGAAAGTTGTCACCGAGAATTTCATTCCATAACTCTGTCACCATCGGCACTTTCGAAAAAAATCGGTGGCCACCGATATCAAAACGAAAGTCTCGATAGTTGACCGTTTGTGATATGCCTCCTACCTGTTTCCCGGCCTCAAGGATAAGAGAGGAAGAACTGTTTTTCCCAAGTTCATAGGCCGCCGTAAGGCCTGCAGGACCGGCGCCAATGACCACGACAGGATGAGATGCCACTACTGCCTCCCTGACGTTCTATTGATATCGAAGGATTCAGGGACAAGAGCCGGCATGGTCGACTCCTTCCGGTTGTCCCCAAAAAAAACATGGCGTGCCAAACCTATGGCAAACGCCAAGCCACTATACAAATAGTACAGCCAATGCCAGGGAACACTCTGCAGGGCAAACCGGAACCCACGTTTTTTCTGAAAGAAGCGATAGAGGGGTGCATTAATGATCACTAGCGAGACCATGATCAAGGCCGCCACCGCCAGCAATGGAACCCACCAGATCGCTCCCATCAAGGCTCCCACGAGCCCATATGTCAACACGACACAAAGGCGCTCGGAATGCCGGATATTTAAGTCATTGGTAAACCTGCGATCCCGCAGAATTAATTCTGTCCAAGGGATTGCGCGGTAAAAAAAATCTGCTTTGAGCATGGAGCAGATACCCCATCGTTTCAGATGTTTCACATGGATATCTTTACACAACAGAATCTGGTGACCGGTCTTTTTCAATCGATAGCCCAACTCAATGTCTTCAATAGAAGGACGACGATAATTTTCATCAAAACCCCCGATTTCCAGGAAAATGTCACGGCGGATGGCCCCGCAAGCACCCCAAAACGTCGAAGCCTCTCTTTGGGCCTTTTGATGGACATAGTGGTGAAAGAGATTTTTGTATTGGGACAGGAAATTTGGTTCGGCAGGGGTGTCATCGTACGATCCAATCAACGCAGTGAGGTCTGGATTATTGTGAAAGGTTTCTGCCACCCGTCCCAGAGTATCCGGATGCACACACACATCGGCATCGACAAAGAAGAGGTATTCGCCTTTAGCCTGAAGTGCCCCAACGTTTCGGGGGTATGCCGGTCCTCCTGAAGTAACAGGAAGTCGAATGACCTGAACACCAAACTGTTTCGCCACTTGCCAGGATCCATCGGAGTCACCATCGGCAACGACAATTATTTCCATGGGAGGAGGCTGTAAAGCGGCCAGACTTATCAGGCATTGACGAAAGGCCTCACCCCCGTTGTACACAGGAACAACAATTGAAATCGTTATTTCCGGGAAGGAAAATTTCAACGTACTACTGACTTTCTGCGTCATTGGCATTTCGAGAAATCTTGTTCATACCGTAAGCCTATTTTGGCCGACAAACGAACCTGTCTCCGGAAAGCACCTCACAGGCACTCAAGTAATAAAATAGGAGCAAATGCCCTGAAAATTCAGGGATGGCAGGATCAACCAAGCCGAAACGAAAGGGGCGCTGAAGGTCAATTCTTTTCCCTGTGCAAATTGATGTCAGAAATCGAAGGAACCCACTGTAATCGTGAACTCATCTAGCTATCGACAAGTCCTCAATGGAGTTGCTTTTCACCCCCACAAAAACTTTATCGGTTGCCAGAACGTAAACCCAAGTGAAATAAGCAGCTATGCCCTTAAAATGGATACTAATAGGACAAGAAAAATTATGGACCTCGGGCCCATGGGCAACACATTTTTTGGTTTGAAAGCAGGATAATCTGTAGGAGAACATTATGGAACTATGAGAGTTTTTTGATGGGAAATCGAGGTGGTTGCGGGGGAGGGATTTGAACCCTCGACCTTTGGGTTATGAGCCCAACGAGCTACCAGGCTGCTCCACCCCGCGAGTCGATAGTAGAGGAGGGGAAGCTGAGAAGTCAATGCAAAAACAGCAGTGTAGCAGAAGAAGACACTATGGTATCTTCACCGTCCTATGACATTCGCCGGAATCATTGCCCTCCTACTGTTTTTTGCTCTGATCATTGGGGATTGGTACCAATTTACCACACTGAAAAGTTGGGCCTGCCAATATGGCTGTCCATTGGCTCACCAGAAGAACACCCTGGACTCTCAATCTGTTTCCTCGATTTCCCCTGCCTTTCAAGCTGGCGCCCTTGCCTTGCCTCACGGAATTGCCCGCTGGGTCGCAGACCGACAGGTCATCGTGATCCGCCCATACTATCAACTCTTTTCCCTGCGTTTTCGCACCGCATGGCCATTAAAGGGGACAATCAATGTAAGTTCCGATGGCAGCCAACTCCTGCTAAATTTGTCCAAGCGTATTCCCTGGTCGTCAACTATTCTCACCCTCTTGTGGTTACTCTTTGTCATTGGAGGCACCCTCACATTTGTCGTTCTGTTTATTCTTGATGGAGGAATAAGCACAGTCGGAGGAGTATTTTGGGTGATCGGAATGACCGCATTAGGCTTGTTAGTGCTGGCAGGAGGCTTGATTCTGTTGTCGTTTGCCTACCGGCTTGAGGATTCCCGCCTGATGCAGGTCTATCAGGAATTACTGGACGTCTTGACAGCTCCTCCCTTAAAGGATTCGGATAAGTCGACGAACCCTTAAGAAAACTGCTCGAAACACAAGGGCAACCCTCTTGACTCTATCTACAACACTGAATGCTGTAGCCTAGGGAATTGTTTCAAGAAGATCTTTCTTGGCTTTTGAAAAGTTTTCGACCCGGAACGCTGGCAATTCGTACGCCCAGCCTCCCACACGCTGATTGAACGCCTCAACTTCTCGCTGGACCTCTTCCGGTTTTTTTAATATAGAGTCTTCTTTGGATGAAAGCCCTTCTTGAATTTCTGCCGTTTTCTTCGCTTCCAGAGATTCAGTGGCCGTTTCGTCTTGGCCAGAATCCTGCGCTGGAACCGTTTCCCCTTTTTCTGAGGAAGGGGTGGCATCCACAGGTTGAACCAGGTCTTGATCATATTCCGCAGAAAATTTTCCAAAAACTTTGTCTTCCTGTTTGGCCGTTTGAACATGAAGCCTCAGTCCGTCAAAGGTTTCCAATACAGCCCTTACTCCAGGGCGGTCCTGAAAATTTACCTCCTGCGCTTCTTTCACATCCTCTAATGAGAGCTGCACGAGAGTCCCCACCACATTATTCACATTAAATTGGGAAGCCACTTTGGAGCCTGCAGGGATGGAATCCAAATGAAAATCAAGATCCTCAGGTTTATCCTTTGAGACAAGAAGAGTGTCCCCGCCGGGATGCCTGACCGTCACTTGATGCACGCGCTTAGTCGTCAGCGCCGTTATTTCCTTATCGAGCCACTCTCCCGCCACTTTTTCCAACGGCAAATTCCCTATTGTTAACCAGGTTTGAGGATCTCCTGGTTTTCGCGTATAGATTTCACTCATCCTTGGATTTCCTTTGGCAGGACGTTGATTCCCTAAAATCACCTTGGCTACCTCAGGATTATTAGAGGTTTTCAGTGTCACAGTTGTCGAAAGTGAACCTTTTTGCTCTTTGTCCTGTAACCCCAGTCGATCATATAACTCCGGATTTTTCGTTTTGGGTTCCAATATCCGCAACTCCGCCAACCCGATGAGAGTCTGTTTTACCTTCTCCACATCAGCGCGATACCCGGCCTTCTCCTTAACCCTCCAGGCATTCTCCCCACGCATCAGCGTCACGGTCTGATCCTTGGTCTCCACTACTATTTCGTTCACGTCATTGACAACCGACAATAATTCCGGGAACAACTGCTCCCCACTATGTGGAAACTGAGAGGCCGGCTTTTGATTCACGAAAATGGCTAGAACAATCCCAGCAATGGTTATGGTGGCTAAGATGCCTAGAGTTTTGGCTTTCATACGCTTCCCTTAATATTCTTGAATAGTCGAATAAGGTCCTAGTTGATCCATAATTGAGTTACTTAGCTTTTGGAGACCCCTTCTTTCTGATCCCTGAAGAACTGATCCATACCCCGACAATACCAATCAGCAACGGCACGAGCCCGATATTGATAAATTTCACCCAACGTTCCACACTCTCAATGTTTTTGCCAAGCTCATGCTGTACGCCACGCAGTTCTTTGCGAACCTGGAGCAATTCCTTTCGAAATTGTCCCATGGCCTCCTGCTGTTCAACACTCAGGATCATGGCATTTCCCTCAGGCTTTTGACTCTGCAGTTCCTGAATTTTCCGCTCCGTCGCCTTGAGCTGTTCCTGGAGCACTTGCTCCTTTTGCCGGAAGCGTTGCTCCGCTTCCTGTTGCAACATTCGCAAAAGCGTGAATGGCCGGGAATATCCCGCCCGGCTTCTCACACTAATGAGATCATTGCTTCCCGTCAGATTATCCAAGGCGTTTGTCACAAACGTGCCATTGCCAGAATTGGGAATGCCTATCCGTTGTCCAAAGAAGTTTTGGACTTGAACCCAAAACCGGTCTTGCAAGATATCCGTATCGGCCACCACAATCACATTGATGGGACCCTTCGATTCTGTGAGGTGATCTTTGGTCTGGGTCTCGGCTTCTGAAGCCATATCCGGATTCTCACTCGTATTCGCCTCCGCTTTAGGCTTTCCCTCAGGAAATGCCGTTTTCACGGTTCCTGTTACCCTGGCGGCTACGATAAATTTTTCTCCTTCAGGGCGATAACTGTTGAGTAATCCGCTGACATCCGGCATGACTGATAAGCGTGAGGCCTCAATTTGCATGGCGGCTTCATCCGATTGGATGAGCGGCTCGACCGTGGTCCCAGTCTCCCCTTTCTTTCGGATGATGCCTGCTGATGCCACCGTGATCGACGGCACCTGAGCCGTGACGATATCCTTGTCGCTGAAATGTTCCTGGCGGAAATCAATCCAGACAGGATAATCCACCACCTGCAGACGGTTTTGCTGTTGGACTTGCACCTTTTTGGCCAACGGCAAATCTCCCAACACCTGCCCTTTCACCAACTCAAGACCCCAGGCGGCAAATAACGTAGGCATATCCGAATTCCGGGGGCCGCCGCCTCCCATCGGGTTCATGGGATTGCCCCCTCCACTATCGGATTCCGCCAAGAGGATCCACAAAAATCATGGCATGCCCGCCTCTCAAAACATATTGATCGATTGCATAGAGAGTGGCCTCACTCAGGGACTTAGGATGCACAATCATTAAGACACTAATCTCTTCAGGGATAGTCGCCGCCGTCGTTTCAATTTTTTTCACTTCGAACATTTGTTCGATATGAGAGAGAATAAGCCAGGGTTGGCTTCCTCCCTGCTGTGCCATAAACGGCATGCCCCCACTCCCATCAATGGGCAAGGTACTCAGCAGGCCAAGAACTTTTTTCTTGGGATTGGCCAACGTGTGAACCATCTTCGTCAAGTCATACTCCAAAAACTCTTCCCGCTCTGGTTGAAAAAATGAAATCACTTCCAACTCATCCGTCGAACTGGTCCCGGCCAATCCAAAATAAAATTGAGTGCTCCCACCATCAAGCGGGATACCCTGCAGACCAAACGCGACTGCTCGGTCTTCTTCTTCTGAAAACGGTTCAGGATCTATCACCTCCAAGTACAGTTGGTCTCCCGCGACTTGCGCATATTCCTCTAACATCTCCTGAACGCGTGTTGCGTAACTTTTAATACCCGGCAAGCCGGTTGCCAGAGCTTTGGAGAGATAAAACCGCAGTGTGATGGGTTCCCTCAAACTCTTAAGAACATTCTTGGTGCCTTCAGACAAGGTATACAGGTCATGTTCTGTCAGATCGAATCGTGCAGAACTGAACGCGGCATTACTCACCATGTTGAAGACGCCGAACAGAACGGCTGCCATGATGAGACCGCTTCCCGTGAGTACTTTTTTATTCATCATCACTCCTCACTTGCAAAGTTTCACACCGGATCCTTCAAGCCATCCCCTTACGATTCGGCCTTTTTGATATCAATGACCGTGGCCGTCGCAAACAACCAAAAGGCAATCAGCGAGAGAAAAAAGAGAATATCACGTAAATCCAAGACACCTTTGCTGATCGATTGGAAATGCGTCAAAAAGCTAAATGAGCTGATGGCACTCAGCAGAAATTGTGGCGCCCAACCGCTGAATAGTTCCAGGACGAGTGGGAACCCACTCAAGATGAACCCCAAGGAAATGACGACGCTGACCACAAAGGCAATCACCTGATTTTTGGTGAGAGCGGAGATGCAGGAGCCGATGGCTAAAAATCCCCCGGCCATCAGCAGACTGCCGAGATAGCTGGCAAGGATGACGCCATTATCAGGATCCCCCAATACATTCACCGTGAGCCACATGGGAAAGGTCAGAGCCAAAGCGATTCCCGTGAAACACCATGCGGCCAGAAATTTTCCTGCGACCGCCTCCCACATGGTGACGGGCAGGGTCAGCAACAGTTCAATCGTCCCGGAACGACGCTCTTCCGCCCATAAGCGCATCGCCAACGCAGGGATTAACACCAGATAGAGCCATGGATGAAAATCAAAAAACGGCACCAGGTCAGCCTGGCCGCGCGCAAAGTAATTCCCCAGATAAAACGTGAAGGCTCCACTGAGTAACAAAAATATGACAATGAACACCGCCGCGATCGGCGTGGCAAAATACCCGGCCAATTCCCGTTGAAAAATCACTCGTATACGTCCCACAATTCCTCCTTCACTGTCGGAAATGTCTTTCAGCTACCCTCTTCCAAGGCCATTGGGCCCTCGGAGTCATATAAAGATGGGATCCCGTTGGTTTGAGGATTTTCTGCCGAAGCAACCTCCCGCCCATAGTTTGCGTCCCTCCAGAACCAGGCCCGATTACGAAATCGTCTGCTTGGGAGTCGTCAACAAACGAAATACCTCATCCAATTGCCCCCGGTCGGGATAGAGTTCCCTCACTTCCCACCCCTGTTCTCGCGCGCAATGTCCAATATCCGGGAGGATCCACTGTCCGTCATCCGGATAAATACGAAATTGCACTAAGTCACCGTCCCGGCCCAACTCTTCAATCTTTTTGACCCCTTTCACCGTCATCAGGTGATGATGGAGCGACCATGGGATCCACACCGGCTATCGTGCCAAGGACCGTATGGTGAGTAGGAGATTTTCCTTCCAATTCCGCTGGTGTGCCATCAAACACCACTTTCCCCTTCGCAATGATCATTGCGCGCGAACAGAGTGCATGTACTTCTTCCAAGATATGCGTCGAGAGAATAATGGCCTTCTCTTTCGCCATAGCCCGAATCAGCGTTCGAACTTCATGCTTTTGATTGGGATCCAATCCATCGGTTGGTTCATCTAATATCAAAATTTCCGGGTCATGAAGAATCGCCTGAGCCAATCCTACGCGGCGCTTAAACCCTTTCGACAAAGTTTCAATCGATTGGTTCAACACCGATTGCAAATTCACCTTCTCGACCGTTTCCGAAACCGTTCGCTTAAGCGTCGCTCCACGATATCCTCGCATCTCCCCAATAAATGAGAGAAACGAGGCTGGAGTCATATCCTGATAGGCCGGAGCTCCCTCTGGCAGATAGCCTATACGCTTTTTGGCATCAATGGGTTGAACGTCAATATTATGCCCACAAATATGCACCGCGCCGCTGGTCGGCGTGAGAAAACCTGTGATCATTTTCATGGTTGTGGATTTACCTGCTCCGTTCGGCCCTAAGAACCCAAGCACTTCTCCTTTTCCTACGGTAAACGACACGCCATCCACTGCGACAATCGGCCCAAATGTTTTTCGCAAGTTTTCAATTTTAACCATGATGTCCATCCTATCCTTTTTATCTCAAATTAAATCTGTCGCACCTGTTGTGCTCTCGCTTTCTGAGTTACTCAACCCCCTCTAAAATCAATTGAGGTATAATGGGGGCAACTCTTCTGCAGGTTTATGAGATTTCGGTGGCCTGGCTGTAATGGCCGGCTTGACTGTTTCCCAAAATTGCCGACCATCCCAGCTCTGTTTTCCGGCCGAGGTCGTGTACAAGGTCCGATCAAGGTTCCAAATGGCCGCAGAAATTGCTGCCGGATCAGGAACAGGCTGACTCAATAGACGTTCCACTGATTTCAGGCTCCGACAGGGACGCCCTTTTTCCTTGAGGGAAGCCCATTGTAAGAGTGCGGCTCGCGTTTTTTCCGCTGACTGTTCCAAACAAGCAGCCTTCACCCCTTGAATGGCATTTCGTTCCGATGCCAATTTCCCATCATTCCTTTTTGCCATATCTTGATCTCGTCCATTCCGTTTTTGGCGCTCCCTCCACCAGGCCACCAGGGTCACCAACCACAACGTGAAACATCCCCCTGTTATCCATGGCCATGGTAACGGCTTGACACTATCAGAGGGGACGAATTGGGCATCCATCTGCTGACGATCACTCTCTGTTGAAGCAACAACAGGCAGGTCCGGAACGGACGTGGGATTCTGTCCTGATGATGCAGGTTGACGCGTGCCGAGAACCGTCAGAACCTTCGCAGGGAGAGTGGCTTCTTCCCACCGGTCAGTCTCAATGTTCCACCAGGGAATATGAATTGCGGGCAACGTCACTGTACCCGGCTGCGTAGGCACCAACACATATTTTTCCTCCCTGGACCCCACAACCCATTTCCCGTCAAAATCCGTCTGGGTTTTTGCCTTGTCGGGATAGATCTTCACAATGGGTTGTGGGGCCACGGTCACTTCAGGCAATTGTTCTCCGCGCTGACCTGTCGCACGCATCACGATCGTTCGAGTAGGGGAATCCCCCATCTGAAGTGTATCGGTATCACCCGACCATATTTCCGTGAGGGTGAGATTTTTCGCCGGCAGCCAAAATCGCCCATTCAGATCTGATGGAAAATTTTTGACGTTGATCGCAATTTTCGGACTTCGCCTGTGAATCGAGCGTGAGGTTGTGAAAGGATCACGTCCCAGACTCCCGGGTCGATTGCCAAATAATTCCTCAAAGAGCGTTCCACGAGTTCGGCCTTCCTGCACGGTTCCGGAAAAGAGGATCGGAGGAATGACCTGCCTCCCGCTTTGTTGTGGTGTGATCACATAACGACGTTCGGTGATATGATATCGTCGTCCGTTTCGGGTCGACTCGTACGAGACGTCCTTGCCGACACGTTCAACAATTCCCCAATCCATTTCCGGTTCATCTAAACGGCCTTCCTGCACGGATATGGCGCTGACTAACCTCAGCGTCAGAAGGACTTGCCCCTGTAGATAGGGAGCATGTGAGTCCACATCTGCTTCGAGAAAAATATCCTGGCTTTCGTTGGCCTCTCCGGTGTGATTCGGCTCATTGACCTCCAGTTGAATGGGGTCGGTTTGTTGAGCGCCCACATGGATAGGAGGAATGGTCACGGCTCCTGTTCGCTTTGGCGCAAGCGTCGCAATCCATCGGACCAATGAAGTGGATCGCATATTGATGATCGATGTTTGTTGACTTTGGGTCGTGCCCAATACATCGAAGTCTGCGTCTAAGATATGCCACTCGGGGGATTCACCCGAAGACGCCTGATCCGTCTCCACGATGAGCTGGAAAGTCTCATCTGCCATGACCGGATTCCGATCCACATAGGCCCTGACTGATTGGGCCGAAACAGGGGTAGCAAGCCCCATCAATCCAAGGCAGACCACCATCACCCCTATCCATCTCAAAATTCTCACCAGCGCTTACCTTGAGTAATGGTGGACCTTCCAGCCTCTACACGGCGTTGATGCTCCAAAAGGAACTTTCGGCGTAACAATCCACCGGGATCATCAGGGATACGGCGAAGCCATTGCTGGAGAACCTGTTCAGACTTCTGTATTTCCGTTGGTTGGGCAGCGTCCCCCGCAGAAGATACCTCTGAATGTTCCCCTTGATCTTCCGACTTTTCTTCCATTGTAGGTGAGTGCGGACCGCGGCTTCTTAGATTGTTCGGCTTTCAAAGGGTCCAGCCCTTGCGCCTCTCTCTCGATATGTTCTTCAGAAGATTTCGGATCTCCATTCGACTGATTAGAGGTCCGGGCAGAATCCGACCCGGACCCTGCCACTCGGTCTGCCTCTTCTTGTTTCTCTTTTTGAGAGTCAACTGTTTTCGAATCGGATTGTTTTTGGGTTGGGTCTGAAGGATTCTCTGAATTTTCTCCTTCACCGCCTGTCTCATTCCCATTATTGTTCCGTTTGGCAGAGGAGCCATCCGATTGTTGGGGATGGCTCTCCTTCCTGTTCCGCAGATGATGATTCATCCAAGAGTTGTTTAATGATTTCTAGATTATGTTGGGCGTCCGCATGATCGGGCTGCTGAGTAAGAGCTGCTTGATACGAGTCCAGGGCTTCTTCATAGCGACCGAGATTAGCCAAGGCATTGCCTCGATTGTAATGACCTTCCGGCGTATCCATTTTGGAAAAGGCTTCTTCTGCTTCCTGATATTTCCCTGCCCGATAATGGGCTATGCCCTTCCAGCCGGGGTCTTGAAACAAGGCTGCCGCTTCTTCCGGAGCGTCACGCTTTAAAGCCTGAATCCCCTGTTGATCGGGACGAACCCAGAGATTTTCCCAGGAAAAGGCCTCGCTTACCTGAGGAAGAAGCAGGAAGGCCAGCAGCATTCCTAACCATCCCGGTCGAAATGCGGGCAACGCCAAAACCAGAAGCAGAAAGACGAGCCAGGGTCCTTCCTCTCGCCACAGATCGGTTGTTCGCTGTTCCGATGTTGAAGAGGATAGCGCCCTCCTGGGCACATCGGAAGGAAAGACCCGATTGATATCCTGGTCGTCAGCCGTTACCGTGGCATAATGACCACCTCCCGCTTGGGCGATGGTTTGGAGAGACGGAATATCCAATTTGGGAATAACCACAGTTCCGTCCTGATCTTTGAGGAATCCGCCTGTTTCCGGAATAGGAGCCCCATCGACCGTCCCAATACCAAGCACCGACACACGCACCCCTTGACGGTGTAACTCGCCTACCACCTTCAAGGTGGCAGGATCTCCCTCGCCGTCCGTCAGCAAGAGCACATCACCGCGCGCCTGCCCGACGTGCTGAAGGAGTTCATGGGCCTTCTGCAAGGCGAGATCAGTGCGGCTACCTTGGAGCGGCATGAGTTCCGTCTCGAGAGATTGCACAAGGGTCACTATGGTGTTGGCATCATTGGTTAATGGCGAGACGACGAACGATTCACCGGCATAGACTATAAGAGCGGTTTGTCCTTCTTTCCGCGCCTTCAGCATATCAAGAATCTTGTGTTTGGCTCGCGTCAACCGTGAAGGAGTCACATCCTGCACATCCATTGAACGGGATAAATCCAAGACCATCACTAACGCCGATTCCGCCCTGAATACCGGCTGGGGTAATTGGGACCAGACCGGCCCGGCCAGTGCACAGACCGCCACAATCCAACCTGATCCGAGAAGCAGGAGAGGCATGCGACGCGTAGCTCCCTCCGTTCCCACCAACAAATGCGGGAGTAGATGGGCGTCACACACCGATTCCCATATCTGATCCGTTGTCCCCTTCTTGGCGACTAGTAGAAAGAGTCCGAATAAGGGAAGTAATCCCCATAACCATTCCGGTCGTAGAAAATGAAACATTGACATCTTATCGTCCGGCTCCTGCTTGTGCGGAGATGGCTTCCGCCTTCCATCTCGATCGGAGAACCCAATTCCTATTCCAGATAAAAGACATGGCCATAACACAGGAAAGGGCCAGCGCGAATCCTAACGGCCATATATATAATTCGATCGTCGGACGAAACAGTTCCGTTTCCGTAGCCGCCGGTTCAAGACGATCTAATTCTTTATACACCCTCGTCAGTCCCTCGGTGTCTTTGGCACGCAAGTACAACCCTCCGGTACGTTGCGCGAGGTGGCGAAGGGTATCTTCATCCAAATCGCGAGAAGGATTCACCGTCTGTGTGCCGAAAAATGATTCAATCTCCATTCGATCCGCCCCAACTCCGATGGCATAGATTCGAATACCTTGCTCCTCAGCCAAGGCCGCCGCTTGTGTGGGCGACACTTCTCCCGCGGTATTGGCCCCATCAGTTAATAGCACTAATACCCGGCTTCCCGCGGGTTGTTCTTTGAGCCGTTTCACGGCAAGGCCGATCGCATCGCCAATGGCGGTTTCCTGTCCCGCCAAACCAATTTCTGTTTCCGTCAACATGGCCTTGACCGTATCCCGATCAAAGGTCAAAGGGGTCTGCACGTAGGCCTGGGAACCAAATACAATCAACCCTATACGATCGCCAGTTCGGCCAGCGATGAACTCCCCGGCTGCGGCTTTCACCACCTCCAAGCGAGTGACTTCCTGCCCTTTTACAGAAAAATCCGGAATCTTCATACTACCGGAGACATCGACTGCCAACATCAAATCACGTCCACTGGTTGGCAATCCAACAGGTTCGCCACTCCACTGTGGACGGGCGGCCGCAAGAAGTAGAGCGGCCCAGATGAATATCCCCGCCCAAAACAGTATGGAATGCTTTGAACGAGTGGGCCCAATCAATTGGTTGGACTGAAGGGCCATAATGTCTTCGAAATGCGGCACCTTCATGGCCCGGCCGGATGAATTGGAGACAGGGGTTGCCCAACGACGCACCATCCAGGGACACAGAATAAGCACCAACACCCACGGCCAGGCCAACGTCATCATGCCGTGCCCTTCCCTGTGGGTGGAGTCACCTGCTGAATCCACTGTTCGACCAAGGGCACCAGTTCGGCAGCCGACACGGCCGCCTGCTGTTGGTAGGGTCCTGAACTTAACAGATACCCAACCCCGTCCGTGAATTGATTGGTTCGACCCGACCGGTCCAAAAACTGCAGCCAGGAGATTCCTACTAGCCCTGCGACCTCGGTTCGAGGGAAGGTGGCTATGGCATAGCGACGGATCATGACTGAAAGGCGTTGAATCAGCCATTGATCATCTCTATGGGTATCATAGTGCTGTTTGATCGCACTCAGTTCATTCATCGCAAATCGACACGACTGTTTCCGACGTCGATTCCTCAGAATCCACAGGCACAGCATGACTGCCATCATGACCAAACCGAAGGTGATCCACCAGCCCGGAGCCGGAGGCCACAGAGAAATCGGAGGTGGCAGATGCACATCCCGGAGCTCTTGTAAGGGAGAACTTGCTGTCGACATGTTAGCCCATTCCCGTCATGCCATACTGTGATGGGCGCTTCGGCGATGTCCAAGATCCTGTAACCCACCCCGCAATTGGAAAAGAATATCGTCGTGGGTTCCCAATGGAATGAATCCGATTCCACGGGTCAGGCACAAAGTCCGGACATCTTCAAAACGCGCCCTAAAGCACGCTGAATAGGATTGGATTGTGTTGGCAGATCCTGTATTCAATATTCCCATGCGTGTACCGTCCGTCACAGGATATTGGCCGGCAGGTGGGGGCTCTTGTTCCAAGAGGTCATACATGAAGATCGCCACCACATCCTGATGTCCGCCCAATCGGATGAGAGTCTGTTTGGCCTGATGGTCCCAATCACGAAAATCACTTAAGAGAAAAACGAGGCTTCCGGGCTTGGCAGTTGCCTGGACTCGATTTAAGGCCAACTGAAAAGGTGAGGTATTGGGACTCTGGCGCTCAACCATCTGTGACGGGTGGGCACTATCTTGAGCCAGGATATTGAGAAGTTGTAGCACTCCGGTTCTTCCTCCCCTGGGTCGGAGTTCCACATGGTCCACATCTGAAAAAACCACCCCCCCTACCCGATCTCCTCTTTCTTGCGATGCCCATCCCAGTAATGCCGCCGCATGGGCGGCAATGACCGACTTAAAGGCCACCTTGGTCCCGAATCGCATGCCCTTTCTATTATCCACGACGATGAAGACAGGTCGCTCCCGTTCTTCGCGAAAGACCTTCAGGTAGGGTTCATGAGTCCGCGCCATCACCCGCCAATCCATGAGGCGCACATCATCACCCGGTTGATACCGGCGAGATTCCTCAAAATCCATGCCTCTGCCTTTAAACGGAGATCGCTCTCCGCCAGCCAAAAGGGTATGAACCCGCTTCCGGGTCTTGATTCCCAATACCCCTGTCTGGTGACGCATGTTGATGAGATCGGCAAGCCGAACTTCTACTCCCTGAAATCCTGTAGGACGGTTCAGCCGGAATTCTGAGGGGGTTGTCTGTTTACGGAACGGCCACATGATTAAGAATTTCTGAGATCACCTGATCGGTCCTGATCCCCTCCGCTTCCGCTTCAAAGGTCAGTAAGACCCGGTGGCGCAACACATCATGGGCCACGGCTTGTATGTCTTCCGGGGAGACATAATCGCGTCCTTCCAGCCAGGCATGCGCCCTGGCACATCGCTCCATTCCAATGGTTGCCCGAGGGCTGGCTCCAAACCGGATCCATCGCTTCAGCATGGAGCTATAGGGTCCAGGCTCACGTGTGGCCATGACTAATTGGACGATATATTCTTCGAGTGCGGGCGCAACATATATATCCCACATCTGTCGTCGAGCCGCCACAATCACCTTTTGAGGAACGGGCGTGGGGGCTGTCGTTAGCTCCCCAGGAATTACCCTGGCTTGTCGACGAACAAGTTCGACAATCTTCCGCTCTCCTTCCACATCGGGGTATTGCACCCGGACATAGAGTAGGAAACGATCCAATTGCGCTTCAGGCAAAGGATACGTGCCTTCCTGCTCAATGGGGTTTTGGGTGGCCATGACTAAAAACAACTCGGGCAAGGGATAACTGGTTCGCCCGATCGTCACTTGATGTTCTCCCATGGCCTCTAATAGGGCGGCCTGCACCTTAGCGGGGGCCCGATTAATTTCATCGGCCAGGACAAGGTTGTGAAAAATCGGCCCCGGTTGAAAGCGAAAAGAGCCGTCGTGAGGACGATAAATATCGGTCCCGGTAATATCAGCGGGGAGTAAATCCGGGGTAAACTGAATCCGGTGAAAATCAGCCTCAATCCCGGAGGCCAAGGTTTTTATAGCGGTAGTTTTGGCTAAACCTGGCGCACCTTCAACGAGAAGGTGTCCATCAGCCATTAAGGCAATCAGGAGCCTGAGGGTAAGACCCTCCTGTCCTATCACCTGTTGATTCAGAAAGGCTCGAAGCCTTGCTATCTGCTCGTGTTCAGATCCAGACATATGTCTTGATTTGAACCCGGTGGGTTCTCAAAGTCAAAATATTACTGATTCCCCTTCTGCGATGAAAATGGGGCAATCTCAATTTGTTATACTGCAAATCCTGAGAGCCTCTTTTTAATAATAATTTACCATTTTTGAGAGTCAAGGGGTTTTATGGGAAAATGGTCCATACCCAAAGAAACCCAAGTCCCTTTACCTTCTCAATGACCCCTTGAAGTTCAGATGGATGAGGTCGCGAGGGGGATCCCAACTTCGAGCATACCCCGCATGATGGGGTGCAGTGTGCAATAATAAGGATATATTCCGGGGAAAAGACCTGTTATTTCAAATGTTTCATGCGGACGAACGGCCACTGAATCAAATGTACATGCTTTACCCTCTTTGCAGCCATCATGCGTAATCGTATGCGGGGTAGCCGTGGGATTCCCCCATACAATACGGATTCCTGAGATCACGAAAGCCTGTTGAGAAGGAAAATACGTCGCAAATCCTTCGATTAAGATTGGATAGGACTTGGAACTTCCCCCAAATCCACGAAGTGCTCATTAACAAGCATAACCCCAGAAGAACTTTCGCTCACGGCGTGCCGACAAACATCATACATTTTTTCATTTCCAAACTGGTGATGTTTCACATTTTCTTCTGGTAATTTCATTATTCTCATGAATTCGATCTTTTGTGATCACCATTCCTTTCATTTGGGCCTTTTTTAATCTTTGGGTTTTTCATTTCAAAAACTATCGCAATATTCACGCTTTATAGGATAGTGTTTATCTGCCTCACACGATAGACCTGCCCCATTTTGCACCACTTGCCCATGGTCATTTTCCAGTCTTACCATAGGGGCATAAACTCAATTTTCCCGTCAATCAATGCGGTGAACCGATGTGGTATTGTACACCATCCAGAAATCCTCCTTATCCTTCTCTCAAGAAGTTAAAGAAGATTTAGCCGCGACCAAGTCCCGCGAGGGTGTGAATAGGACAGCATCCTTACTGGCTTCAGTAAAGATGAAAGGAAGGGGGACCTGTTCCATCATTGGTCTTAGGGGGGTGTTCCTTCTTAAATTCTCAAACCCAATGAAAGTATGGCAAAGGCAAGTGACGGATTGAACCTCATCTTTGGCCCTATTACCTGTTCACAACGAAGTCGGTAAGACCCACATTTAAAACAGGAGAGACGGTAAGTGGAAGACAGCCAAAGAGGTTTCCAATAAATACCTAGATTAGGTTTTTGTTCTGTACCCCTTGATTTCCGATCGTATCGAACAAAAAGGAGGGGATGATCATGAACCGTAAATTATGCGCCATTTACGTAATAGGGAGCGTGTTATTAGGAAGTACATTAGCCCTGGGAAATCCCAGCATGCTGCCAAACCATCCAGGGTATCCCATGGGAGACGCGAAGGATCCTGTGACAGGACAATCGGTGGCCAATGACCCAGGACAATCTCCACCCAGCCTGGAAGAATCACTCCATCAAGCTGGGGGATTTCATGATGCGCATGCCATAAATTCTGCAAAGGAAGAACGCCCGAATATTGTGCCGCCGGGGGTATTAAAGTCCATGGACACAAAGAGTAAGTCCACGAAGTAAGTGATAAGTCCACAATGTGTCCCCGTGCGATCGGGAGCACCAGGGGGTCTTAAAAGGAGGGGGCTTGAAGCTCCCTCCTTTTTATTCAGCAGGATTCCCTTGACTGTCACTCAAACAAATATTCTAGAGCCACCATCCCTCTCCCTTCGAGTTAGAACAACGTATAGATGAAAGGGGCAACGGCTGAACCCTCACTCAGGATTATAAGACCGCCGAGCAATAAGAGCATGATAATGATGGGGGCGAGCCAGAACTTTTTTCGTTCCCGCATAAAGTCCCACAATTCCCCAAGAAAACCTGTCATCTGTTGTTCCTCCTTAGAAGGGTTTCAGCACATGGTCTGCGGCTCTGGCCTTTTTGACCACGCGATAGCTGTTCGCCTTAGGGTCATAGCCAAGTTGCAGTGGTCGTTTACCAAATAATCCCATAACAAACGACATGGGAGTAAACATCCCAAAAAACAGTAGGCTTAATATTATCCGGGAATTGATCCAGCCTAATTTTTCGCCGATTTTCATCCAGACGCGATGCAAGGGCCCAAGCCCTTTTGGAAAAACCATTCCCATCGTCCCAAAGACCGCGGCGATAAGACTCGCCCATACTCGAAGGCTTTCTCCATGAATGACCAGAGGCCATACAGCTACGATTAGAAAGACTCCGCCCATTAGCAGGCCAAACGAGCGGAGATCCTTGGTCGTTGGTTGATGAATCGTTGATGTCATATCGTTATTCTTTCACGCTTAATCCAATTCAAATTCTTTCATCCACGTTTCATCCTTTTGCACCGGCTTTTGGTGTTCCTTCAAAACGAGACAATTTTCCAGCACAAGGACATCCATCTCCGTCCGCATGAAACACCGGTAGGCATCTTCAGGCGTACAGACAATCGGTTCACCTCGAACATTAAACGAGGTATTGATCAACACCGCACACCCTGTTTGCTTTTCAAACTCTTGCAACAATTGATAGTACCGAGGATTGGTGTCAGGTGACACCGTCTGAACCCTGGCGGAGTAATCCACATGGGTCACTGCCGGAATATCCGATTTGGGAACATTGAGCAGATCAATTCCCCAAAGTTTTTGTTGATCCGGTTGTACCGCTCGTCGTCGCTTCTCGGCAACCGGGGCCACCAGTAACATGTAAGGACTATCGGTATCCATCTCAAAATACTCGGACACTCGTTCTCTTAAAACCGATGGCGCAAAGGGACGGAAGGATTCCCGATATTTAATTTTTAAATTCATGACCGATTGCATTTTCTCGCTACGAGGGTCGCCCAAGATACTTCGTCCTCCTAGAGCCCGAGGACCGAATTCCATGTGCCCCTGCAACCATCCAATGACCTTTCCCTCAGCCAAATACTCCGCCACTCGACGATACAGGTCCGAATCCTCCACGCGCTCATACTTGGCCTCAAGCCGTTGGAGCCTGGATTCAATGTCCTCGTTGGAAAAGCGTGGACCTAAATAACTGCCTCGCATCGAATCACTAGGACCCTGGCATACCCGAGGCTGATTCAGATAGCTGTAATGCACATTTAAGGCCGCACCCAACGCACTCCCCGCATCGCCTGCGGCCGGCTGAATCCACAGCCCGCTGAATGGACCTTCCCGCAGCACTCTTCCGTTTCCGACACAATTCAAGGCCACCCCTCCGGAAAGGCAAAGATTGGAAAGGCCCGTTTCTCGATGAAGACTGTTGGCCAGACGGAGCATGACCATCTCGGTGACTTCTTGTACAGACCGGGCCAGATCCATTTCCCGCTGGGTGAGAGTACTTTCCGCCTGACGCGGAGGACCACCAAATATGGCGTCGAACTTGTTGTTGGTCATCCGTAATCCGGTACAGTAATCAAAATAGTCCATATTGAGCCGGAAGGTACCATCCGGCTTCACATCCACCACATTGTCCAAAATCGTTTTCACATATTTGGGCTCCCCATAGGGAGCGAGCCCCATCACTTTATATTCCCCGGAATTGACCTTAAACCCGGTATAGTAGGTAAAGGCGGAATACAGCAGCCCGATGGAATGTGGAAAGGGAATTTCCCATAGAGGTGTTAATTGGTTTCCCCGCCCGACCCAGGCTGAAGTCGTCGCCCATTCACCCACCCCGTCCATACATAGAACAACCGCTTCCTCATAAGGAGAAGGGAAAAAGGCCGCAGCCGCATGTGATTCATGGTGCTCCCCAAAGAGCAAAGGCGGTAGGTTCTCTTTTTTTTCGAGACTCCCCACCTGACGAAAAGCCTTTTCTAGTAAGTTTCGCAGGAACAGCTTTTCTTTGATCCACACAGGAATGGCGGTCAGAAACGATCCAAGTCCCTTCGGCGCATAGGACAAATAGGTTTCCAACAAACGTTCAAATTTGACAAAAGGTTTGTCGTAGAACACCAGATAATCGACATCCCGCATGCCAACCCCGCCTTGCCCAAGACAATACTCCACCGCATGGCTCGGGAACCCGGCATCATGCTTTTTTCGCGTGAACCGTTCTTCTTGAGCAGCCGCCACAATCTTGCCATTCTGGACGAGACAAGCCGCACTATCGTGGTAATAGGCGGAAACGCCCAGAATTGAAGTTAATTTCCCGTTTGGCGTTGTCATGTTTTTCCTTAGAATAAGAGCTTGCCTCTGCCACATTGGATGGCCTGCTCAGACAGAAAACCTGTAAACCCTAATTTTTCGCGGTGAGGATGAAGAAGAACTTCACCAACGATTTTTGCCTTTGTCCCATTCGATCGATAGGAAACCTCTTACCGGACTCATTCTACTTATCGAAACAGTTCATCAAAAAATAATTTCATGTGCTCCCATGACCGTCGATCAGCTTGTTCCTGATATTGCACACCGTTCATCCCATATTGATTGGCCGAAGGGTTGGTGAAACCATGCTGGGCACCTCCAAAAATCACCATGTGCCAATCGAATCCAGCCCCGTCTAAAGCAAGTTTAAATTTCGCAATGTGGTCTGGGGTAAGAAATGGATCAGCCTCTCCATGGGCAATGAGAATTTTGGCTGAATTCTTGATGGGCAGGGAAGCCAGAGCGGAAGAGGGAGCGACCCATGGAAACTCACGACTCCTTTGACCGGTGCCCCATCATACACCATTTGCATAACCGTCGCCCCTCCAAAACAATACCCAATAGCTGCTAAACGGGTTTGGTCTACCAGGGGGTTGGCCTGAAGAAGCCGTAATCCCTCTTTCGCCCTGGCCTGCCACATCTTTACATTGGCTGTGATTTGTTGCATCCATTGCCTGGCCTTATCGGGATGAGTGGTCACTTTTCCCTTTCCATACATATCCACCGCCACCGCCACATATCCCATGGCCGCCAATTGTTCCGCACGAGTTCGGGCATATTCATTTAGCCCCCACCATTCGTGAACAACCAAAATTCCCGGACGTTTACCTTTTATCTCATCATCCCAGGCCACGACTCCTTCCAAAGCAACTTCCCCATGGTTATAGGGGATAGTTGTGATTTGCACCCTGGCTTCCACTTGCGAAGACCACACACCCACAAAATCATGAGGAGACATAGACCTAATCGATGGTAATAGTTCATGATTTCTGCTTCTTTAATGGTTCGGCAAGAATATGGACCGGAATACAGACTCTGACATGATACCGATCTCGTACTATTTCTTCCATTCATTGACCTGAATCGCTCCAGGAAGGGCTAAATACTAAATTTTACGGTAAATTTAGCAATTGGCAATCTTTTTTGAATTCATTGTTTTTGGGTTTCCAAAGAATCCGCCAGCTGTGTTCTCCAACCGAGAGAAAGAAGCACAATGTTCTTTTTTGAACGGTAGAACTCAAACAACACGATGGCATTCAAATTCGGATCACCGGAAATGACTCGTTGATACTGGTCTTTAGTCATCATCACCAAACGCGTAGATTGTTGAACGTCCCTTTTCAGTTCTTCAAGCGCCAAGGAATCTTCAAGACCCTTTCCCACGATTCGTGAACGACCATGGAGATAGTCCCAATAAAATTCATCTTCATCCTCCCGCCAATCCCATGACTGAAACACCGATATGGGGTCAGTCTGATTATTAAGGCGCCGTTGATTTTCGTCAAAGGCCAGCCTGGGAGAGCCTTCCGCTTGGATACCAGGAATAATAAATCCGGTCACCGTCACCATAAGGGCCACGCCCAACACCCCAATACCCACCAGACCCATTCGCAGATAATTCTTGATGGCCAGTCCAATCATCATCAGGCCTAACATGCCTAATCCCACACGAAGGGTCAAAGGAATGATGTCCAAAGGAACATGCCATTTTTTTTGCAACAGAATAGGTCCGAGAAATACCGAAACCACAAAAACGCCACCCAAACATGCTAACAAGCCCCTCAACATGCCCTTTCCTTCCGATACTGATGCTTCATACAGCAGTCGATGATACACATAGCCAACTAACAAGCCGAATGCCGGCAGGAGAGGCATGAGATACCGTTCATGCTTTTCAGGCGCCAAACTCATCGCCACAAAGTACACCACGACCCAGAGAAAGACCCACAATTCTTTCGGCGACTCAAGCCAGGGACGACGTTTCCATATGAGAAAAAGGCCAACTGGAAGTAAGGCCGACCAGGGGAAAAGCATCGAACCAGATCACTAGTCCATACCAAAAAATGGGACGTTTGCCCCAATAGGCCTCCCACGCAGAATGTTGTTGATCTCCCGAAACGGTGATCATGCGTTTGAGATTTTCTTCAAAGAAAAAATGCTGCCTGAATTCGGGGCCAAGTAACAGGTAGTAGCCGCCCAGTAACAAGCCACTCAAGACGACTCCAACCCAAAAATACGGTTCCCGAAATACTCGCCGGTCGCGGCGCATCCATAAGAATATCCCCATCACCAGAACCGGCAAGGCCAAGGCATGTAACGTTTTGACCATCGAGCCCAACGCCAACGCCACAAAGCCGACCAGATACCACCACTGTGACGATTCCTGAAAATACGCGCGCGCCCAGGCATACATCCCCAACGTCATACAAAAAGTTAACACAGGATCGATAATGGCCAAGGGACCAAACCACAATCCCGCATAGCAGGTCGCGCATACTAGCGCGCTCCAAAATCCTGCCATTGCTGAAAACAACAGGCGGCCTAAGAAATAGGTCGTTATCATCGTTCCCAAACTGGATACAATCGACGGCAACCGTAACGCGGCCTCACTCCATCCCAAGCCATGAATGAATCCAGCCTGAAGCCAAAAGAAAAGAGGCGGTTTATTAAAATACGGCTCTCCCCGCAACCAAAGATGCACATAATCCTCTGCCGCCATCATGGTGTGGGTGACAATGGCGTACAAACCCTCGGTTTCCCCAAACAGAGAAATCGAGGCATTGGAACTAAACGCCAGAAATCCAATGACTAGAAGAAGCGAAATATGGATAGCGGGGCGCTCAAGGAACGCAACCCAGGAGGTATTCATTAGAAAAGAGGAGATATCTCACTGCCCATGATGATCATTTCCAACAAAAATGTTGGCACACCCTACAACAAAAAACCTGGATTTGTTAACTCAAGCGGCTATTCGACCAACTCATTTCTTAGAATCCCGGAAATGGGTATCAACTTTGATATGATGAATGGACAACAATACTTTTATGCTTGCCCTAATTGAAGATATGCCATGCATCAGCAGGAAGGAAAAAATACAACAGAAGAATCGACATTTCCTGGTGTGTGATTAGCTTCAACAATTAGGTATACGCGTAATGCCCTACGAGTGGAGAGTGGGGATGTTACCATCATCAAGACAACTGGGGAAATTTGAATGGTGCGCCCGGAGGGACTTGAACCCCCAACCCTCGGCTCCGAAGGCCGATGCTCTATCCAATTGAGCTACGGACGCATGAAGAATTGACTTTATACATCCCACCAAGGTCCCCGTCAACCAATCTCTCATTTATTCAGGCTTCCCTGGCTGTTCTCACTTCTTTATATTTTCTATTAAGGTATGTGATCAGTTCGTAGATTTCACCTCTTGAGCCCACCCCTCTGGGGAATAGTCACGGAAACTCCTTTTGGTTTGAAATGGGCTTGAGTAAGATATCTTTTCATATTTCTGAACGTCAGGAGTCACATGATACGTACCGAACAGTTGGCCTCCGACACCATCATGTTTCATGTGCGAGGAAAGTTTAATAAACAAGTTGCCAAAGAATTGTGTTTGTTGGTCTTTCGTTCCTACCACTTAGGGTGTAAGACCTTCCTTTGCAATCTGAGTCTGGCCATGGCGTTTGATAAGGATGCTTATTTCCAACTGACGTTGATTGGAGAAGGGTTACGAGATAAAGGAAGAAATTGGCGAGTGATTTCCCCGCCCTCTTCGAGCGGAAACCAGCTTATCCTCCGAACGGGTCTTCAGTATCTTGCTCCTGCAAACTTGAATTAATTATTCTTCTCCAAGAAATATCCTATCGACCATCCTTCTTCAATGAAAAGAAAAAATCCTTGCTCGACTCTGCTCTTTCTCAAGTCCTCCTAGAATTCACCTGATAACCAAAAATTTAAGCCATCCCGCCTTTTTGTAATCCCTGTAGACTTCCGCCCCAAAAGCATCTCATATTTTTGGAAATGGAGCTCCGTTCACAAATTAGGGGTATGAGGTAAGAATGAAGTTGCCCCAAAGAAGACCGGGGCACCATTCCGATTGCACCCGCAGGAAATTTCTCTGCGACTTTTCCATAGTGAAACTCCCCTCAGCGAGCTGAGGGGTATCCTGCGCTGTTTTGATGAAATGATTAATACGATTCAGGGGTAGGGAGATCGACTTCGGATTGGGTGGCTTCTGGGACAAGTTTTTCTAAGCGGCGATGATAGTCACGAAGACGTTGTTGTTGAGGTGGAGTGAATTTAATAGTTTCCTGATTGTGCAATTCCACCAACTGTTCAACGCATTGCAACAGGGGAGGAACGGCGTCAAATACTTTCCCCGCCTCAAAGGCTTCTAAGGATTCGACAAATAACGGAGGGAGAGTTTTGTACGTGACTCCCACTCGGTCACGAAATCGATAGACCGTGGTTTCATAGGCATCGACTGCCTCCGGGGTCGGACGAATTCCACCAGACAATGCCAGCATGGACTTGGCCGGTACTTTCGCGGCAAAAGCCGAGAGACTGGCAATCAGTTCTCCTAATGTGTCAACCACCTGCCCAGGTTCCAGTTTTGCCTCTTTTTTCATATGTTGAAATCTACTCCAATCGCTTGCCTGCTTGTCAAGACGACCATGCATCTTCCCTGCCCTTCAAGGCATTCAGTACGGTCACCATATCTTCCGGCAACTCGGCTGTAAATGTCACCATTTTGTTAGAAACAGGATGTACAAAGCCAAGAACTTTGGCATGCAACATCACACGGGGAATTCCAATCCCTCCAATAACCATGACTTTTTTCCCTCCATAGGTTTGGTCACCCAAGATCGGACATCCGATAGCCTTGAGGTGAACTCGTAGCTGATGCGTGCGTCCTGTGCCAGGGAATAACTCTACATGTGCCGCCGCTGCCCCAAATCGTTCTTTCACCCGGTAACTGGTCAGCGACTCCTTGGGATTGGTGGTGCGTGCGGAAAAGGTTTTCCGATCTTTGGTATCTCGTCCGATAGACAACTCAATCCGGCCTTCCCGTGTCTTTGGCCCTTCCCAGACAAACGCCTCATAGACGCGAATGATGGAATGGGCTTTGAATTGTCCCGCCAATAACCGGTGAGCCTGATCATTTTTCGCCACGACTAAGATTCCTGTCGTTTCCTTGTCAAGGCGATGCACCAACCCCGGACGTTCCTTTCCTCCAATAGTTGAAAGATGCCCTTCCCCGCTTTGCATGTGATGCAGGAGCGCATTAACTAAGGTCCCGGTCCAATGACCCGGAGCCGGATGAACCACAAGGCCTGCCGGTTTGTTGAGAACCAATAGGAATTCATCTTCATAGAGGATGACAAGGGGAATTGGTTCAGGATTGATTGCCAGGGGTTCTGGACGCGGTACGACCAGCACAACGCAATCACCAGGCCTGACCTTGTGGCTGGGCTTCACAATCTGACCACCGACCGTAATATGGCCGTCTTCAATTAATCGTTGGAGGGCTGTTCGGGAAAAATAGGGTTCGCGATTGGCAAGAAAATGATCAAGGCGTTTGGGGGATTCGCCTGCGGTGACGATGAACTCCGTCCGCGTAGCGACATGCGGCATGGCAGATAAAAAACGTGGCGGTCAATTAGTTTATATAAGACGGGAACCGGCCTGTTGGCGGTGGCGACCGGCAATTTTTTGCCGGAGGCGGGCCTTTTCCAAACTGACGCGAGCTTCCTCAACTTCTGAGGGTAGCCCACCACGCTCCAGACGTTCTTCCGCTTTTCGAACGGCATCCTCGGCCCGTTCCACATTAATGTCTTCAGCCTTTTCGGCAATTTCGGCCAGAATCGTCACCTTGGTCGGCGTCACTTCAGCAAACCCCCAGAGCACAGCCATGTATTCAGTCTGGTCACCAATACGGTATTGAAGTTCGCCAATTCGCAAGGTAGTCAGAAAATGACAATGGCCAGGCAGGACACCGAAATCTCCCTCACTCCCGGGAGCAGACACGTAGTCGACTTCCTTACTGAGCAAACGGTGATCGGGGGTGACCACCTCTAAAAGAATTTTCCCTGATGACGTCGCCACACCAGCACCTGCCATTATCGTTTGTATCCGAGTTTTTCAGCTTTTTCAATGGCTTCTTCGATTGGCCCAACCATATAGAAGGCTTGCTCCGGAAGATCATCGTATTTACCATCCACGATTTCTTTGAAGCTGCGAACGGTATCAACGAGTTTCACATATTTTCCTGGGGATCCGGTAAAGGCTTCTGCCACATGGAAGGGCTGAGAGAGAAACCGTTGGAGTTTCCGTGCCCTGGCCACCGTTTGTTTGTCGTCCTCCGATAATTCGTCCATGCCTAAGATGGCGATGATATCTTGAAGATCCTTATACCGTTGCAAAGTGCCTTGTACCCGTTGCACTACCTGGTAATGCTCGTCACCCAAAATATGGGGATCTAAAATTCTTGAGGTGGAATCCAATGGATCGACCGCAGGGTAGATGCCCAACTCGGCCAATTGGCGTGACAACACGGTGGTGGCATCCAAATGGGCAAACGCCGTTGCCGGGGCTGGGTCAGTTAAGTCATCAGCCGGCACATAAATCGCTTGAACTGACGTGATGGATCCCTTCTTGGTCGACGTGATCCGTTCTTGCAAAGTCCCCATCTCCGTCCCCAACGTCGGTTGATACCCCACGGCTGATGGCATTCGACCGAGCAAGGCAGATACCTCGGATCCAGCTTGAGTAAATCGGAAGATGTTGTCGACAAAAAGCAGAACGTCCTGATGCTCCTCATCGCGGAAATATTCGGCGATGGTCAGTCCGGTGAGGCCCACCCGGAGGCGAGCTCCTGGTGGCTCATTCATTTGCCCATAAACCAAGGCGGCTTTCGATTTTGTAAAATCATGGGGATCAATGACCTTGGACTCCTGCATTTCATGCCAAAGATCATTACCTTCACGAGTCCGTTCACCGACTCCCGCAAAAACTGAAAACCCGCCATGGTGAAGGGCGATATTATTGATAAGTTCCATGATAATGACGGTTTTACCTACGCCGGCACCACCGAACAACCCGACCTTTCCCCCTTTGGCATAGGGCTCCAACAGGTCAATGACTTTAATTCCGGTTTCCAATATTTCTGTTTTGGTTTCCTGGTCTTCTAACGCAGGGGCCGGACGGTGAATAGACCACCGTTTTTCCGTTTTGACGGCACCGAATCCATCAACAGGATCCCCCAAAACATTGACGACCCGTCCGAGGGTTTCCCGTCCAACGGGAACAGAAATCGCCGCACCGGTATCTTTCACCTCTAAACCACGAACCAATCCATCGGTCGAAGACATTGCCACGGCCCTTACCCGGTTTTCCCCAAGGTGCTGGGCCACTTCCAATGTGACCTGGATGTCCGACTGTCCGCTCTGATCTCCCGAGCGATGAGTGATTGTTATGGCATTAAAAATATTAGGAAGTTTCCCTGGAGGAAACTCCACGTCCACCACCGGTCCAATGACTTGAATGACTTTTCCATTTCCGACATCCGTACCCACCATAGACTCCTTGGTTGAAAAAGATTGGTGAACGGTACACGGGACCCCGTGCCCGGCCAGGATCAACCTTCGATTTATTTCAGGGCCTCTGCGCCTCCCACGATATCCATCAATTCTTTGGTAATCGCGGCCTGGCGTGTTTTGTTATAAAATAAGGTGACCTTTTTGATTAATTCTCCGGCATTCCGTGTGGCCCCATCCATGGCCGTCATTCGTGCAGCCTGTTCCGCGGCAGCCGACTCTAATAAGACCCGATACGTCTGTATTTCAAAATGCTTAGGCAATAAGGTGGCTAACAATTCATTTTCATCGGGTTCATAGAGATAACTCCCACCCGTCGCCGGCTTCTCCCTTTCGCCAGGCCTCCTGGACCGATTCAATGGGGAGCAGCTTTTCCACGATCACCTGCTGCTGCATAACCGATTTAAATTCGTTATAGACCACATACAGTTGATCAAAGGTGCCTTCATGATATTGAGACACGATGTTTTGCCCGATATCCAAGGCGTGTTCAAAACTGAGTCGGTCGAAGACTCCTCCCCATTGTTGACGAATCTTCCAATGGCGTCGTCTGAAAAAGTCTATAGACTTCCTTCCGGCCAAACTGACCGAGACCTGTTTCCCCTGGCTGGTCTGCTCCTCCAAAAATTCAACGGCCTGTCGAAGAATATTGGTATTAAAGGCCCCGCAAAGCCCGCGGTCGCTTGTAACCACTAGAAGTTCGGTCGTATTTCCGTCACGTCGCTGCAGAAGAGGATGAGAGGCACGATTGACCCGTTCACTCAAGTTCCCCATGACTTCTCGTAGCTGATGGGAATAGGGCCTAGCCGCTAAAATACGATCCTGCGCGCGTTTTAACTTAGCCGCAGAAACCATTTTCATGGCTTTGGTGATCTTTTGCGTGTTTTTGACAGACGCAATTTTTCGTCGGAGGCTTTGAAGACTTGGCATAGCAAAAAGCTTTATACGGCTTGATCGTAGCCTTTAGACTGTTTAAATTCGGAAATGATGCTTTTTAACTTACCCCCAAATTCCTCATCAATCTTCTTTTTTGTCACGATCTCTTCCCGCATATTGGGGTGTTTCTCTTTAATATAGGCTAACAGGCCTTGCTCAAACTCCCGGATTTTATTCACGGGAACATTATCAAGAAACCCGTTCACCCCGGCATAAATTGACAACACCTGATCGGCCACAGCCAGGGGTTTATACTGTTCCTGTTTCAGCAGTTCGACCATGCGCGCACCTCTAGCCAATTGAGCTTGCGTAGCTTTATCCAATTCACTGCCAAATTGGGCGAAGGCGGCCATTTCCCGATACTGCGCCAAATCGAGCCGGAGAGTTCCAGCCACCTGCTTCATCGTTTTAATTTGCGCAGCCCCTCCAACCCGGGAAACTGATAACCCAACGTTAATCGCCGGCCGAATACCGGAATAGAACAGATCAGCTGCCAGATAGATCTGTCCATCAGTAATCGAAATCACATTCGTGGGAATATAGGCGGAGACGTCACCTGCCTGCGTTTCGATAATCGGCAATGCCGTCAAACTACCGGCGCCTTTTTCATCACTCATCTTCGCGGCCCGCTCCAATAACCGTGAATGCAAAAAGAACACATCGCCCGGATAGGCTTCACGTCCCGGTGGACGTCGGAGAAGCAGAGAAAGCTGGCGGTAGGCGGTGGCATGTTTGGACAAATCGTCATACACGATAAGCGCATGCTTCCCATTGTCACGGAAATATTCGGCCATGGTCACACCGGCATACGGGGCAAAAAATTGCAACGACGCTGAATCGCTAGCCGTAGCGGACACCACAGTGGTGTACTCCATGGCTCCATGATCTTCCAGTGTTTTCACCACTCGAGCTACCGTCGATCGTTTTTGTCCGATGGCCACGTAAAAACAAAACACACCCAGGCCTTTTTGATTGATGATAGTGTCAACCGCAATAGCGGTTTTCCCGGTCTGACGGTCTCCAATAATTAACTCCCGTTGACCTCGACCGACCGGAATCATGGCATCAATGGCCTTGAGCCCCGTTTGAAGCGGTTCTCCCACCGATTGCCGATCAACCACACCTGGTGCCCGAATTTCGATAAGCCGTGTCTCCGTGGTATTGATGGGACCCTTCCCATCAATGGGCTTCCCGATGGCATCCACAACACGACCAACCAGTGCTTCTCCAACCGGAACCTCGGCAATTCGTCCGGTACGTTTGACCGGATCTCCTTCACGAATTCCCACATCCTCGCCCAGAAGCACCGCTCCGACACTATCTTCTTCCAAGTTCAAAGCCACTCCGTACACTCCACCAGGAAATTCCAACAACTCTCCTGCCATCGCCCCTTCTAAACCATAAACCTTGGCGATATTGTCACCCACCTGGATGACGTAGCCCATTTCTTTGACATCAACCCGTTGCTCGAATCCTTTGATTTTTTCCTTAATGATGGAGCTGATTTCTTCTGCTTTGATCTGCATGGATTATCCCTTCGTCAACTGATCATGCATACCGGCTAATCGACCCGACACCGTATTATCAAATACCCGGCTGCCAATTTTTATTCTCAATCCCGCAATAAGATGTGGATCTACCTCAAAAGCCACTTCGACTCCATGGTGCAGCGTCTGAGACAAGTCGTGCTTGATCTGTTCTTTCTCGGCCGCTTGCAATGGTTTGGCCGAGCCCACCCAGACTTGCTGAACTCCCTGTTGTTGATCGGCTAATTCCGCAAATGCCTCTGAAATTTCAGGGAGCAACATGGCTCGATTCTTTTTCAACAGTTGAGTGAGGAAATCCCGCATGACCGGAGGGGCTTCCATCCTTTGACTCAATTCATTCAGGACAGCCTGTTTTTCCTCAAAATTAAAGACTGGTGAAGCGAGGACATGCTTCAAGGCAGGAGTTTCCTCCAAGCCTTGTTGCAATGCGCTTAAGGCACTTCGTGCGGGTTCAATACCCGACTTATCGAGCAGTTGGAAAAGCGCCGATGCATATCGGCGCCCAATGGTGCTTTTATTCACAGTTTACAGAGATTCCAGGCAGCCACGTGTTGAACGGAATTGGGCGTGTGTTAAGCGGGTGAAACTAGCATGAGTGATGCAGCCTGTCAACCGGAAAGAGCGGATGTAAAGGGATTTTTTTCTGATTCCCAATTATCTTCGGAGGGGTGCAGCTGAGTTGGTTTGTTTGCACATCTGAATAAATTTCTTTGGGGAGGGGCCTTGAATAATTCCACCTCCCAATACACGATCTCCAAGGTAAAAAACCGCTGACTGACCAGGGCTCAAAGCCCGAACAGGCGCATCAAACCTTATTGTGATCGAAGTGGAATCCGACCACCGGCAAGTAGCCGGTACTGGTGGGGAACTATAACGAAATTTCACATCAATTTTGCTTGCCTCCTGCAATGACTCTGGAGAGAAAATATTCAAGTCTGAAACTAGGCATTCCCTGGAATCTAAATCTTCGGCAGGACCCAGGACCACCATATTCATGTCTGGAAGCACGCGCTGCACATACAAACGGCTTCCTCCGGCAATACCTAATCCTTTTCGTTGGCCTGGTGTATAAAAGGCCACGCCTTGATGCTGGCCAAGCTCCTTGCCCTTTTCATCCACAAACGTACCGGGACTTGAAGCCTGCGGTGCATGCTGCTTGAGGAATTGTCGGTAATCACCCTGCGTCACAAAGCAAATTTCCTGGCTTTCCTTGAGTTCGTCCACCGGCAGGCCCATGGCCTCCGCTTCCCTCCAGACGTCAGGTTTTTCCATGTCCCCTAAAGGAAACATCATTTTTGAGAGCCAACTGGGCGGTATTCGATAGAGAAAATATGATTGGTCTTTTTTGGCATCCTTCCCACGAACCAGAAAAGGGGTCGCTCCTTCATCGTGTTTGATGTTGGCATAGTGACCGGTCGCAATATAATCAGCTCCTAGTTCATCGGCCACCTGGAAGAGACCTCCAAATTTCACGCGTTCATTACACCGAACGCAGGGATTAGGCGTGGTTCCCTGGAGATACCCTCCAATGAAATCCTCAATGACTCCCTTTTGAAAACGTTCACGGGTATCGATGACCCTGTGAGAGATCCCTAATAATTCTGCCACATGTCTGGCCATTCCCACTTTACAGCATCCCCGCTCCTGCCAACGCTTTGAAACGGAAGTGTCATCTTCTTCCTCCCAGACTTTCAATGTGACCCCGATAACTTCGTACCCCTGTTCCTTCAATAATTTGGCAGCCACGGAGCTATCCACACCGCCGCTCATGCCTAAGACAACCCTTTTGGATTCAGAGACAGACATTAGCGACTCAACGGCTCAGTTTCTAATTTTTTTTCTAATTTTTGCTCAACCTTAGGAACCGTCTTGCCTTGTCCATTGGAGAGGATCTTATGGTCCATGGGCGCTTCCAATTTTGGAGCGGAACCCATATCGCATTCCCCTTGGAAATACACGCCTTCTTCCATGGCAAAAATGGGAGTATGGACATCACCAATGAGGACCGCAGGCTTAAGAAGTTGGATTTTTGATTTTGCGGTAATCACACCCTCAATCCGGCCACTGTTCACAATGGTTCCACCTGTGATGGTCCCTTTGATCACGGCACTTTCACCAATGATGAGGGTATCATCAATCGTGATTTCCCCTTCAAAGTTACCATCCACCCGCACCGTGCCCTCAAATTGAGCTTTGCCCTTAAAATCAACGCCTTTCCCAAGAAATGTATAAAATTCCTGCCCAAACCCTAATTCCTTTTTCTTTTCTTTTTCACCCCACATATCGTTCCTCCTCTCATCCAGTAAAGAGCCCTCAAGTTGCACGCTAGGATCTCCATGTCCAACTGGGAACTAGCCGCCTATATTTTGCAGAAGATTGCTTTATTTCACCTTCACGGCTTCTTCTACCGAAATCACAAGCTTGGCTTCTTTGCCTTTTCGCTCTATTTTTTGAGGCATATTGCAGGTCCCATTAAACACCACTCCCTCATCTATCGAAAGAAGGGGGGAGGTAATTGTCCCTTCAAAGACAGCCGGGGTTAACAATTTAACGCGGTGCTTGGCTTCGATATCCCCCGTCAATTGTCCCTGACACATAATGGTTCCTGCATGAATTTTGGCAGCGATGACCGCTTTTTGCCCAATAATTAAATTGCCGTCGGTATATATTTCACCCTCCAGGCGGCCATCCACTCGAACTGTGCCCTGATACCGAATGGTTCCCTTAAAGGTCACCTCTTCACCAACAAAGGCGATAATATCGCCTGATTCCTGCTGACTGGCTGAAGTCACCGGACTATCCACCACAGCTGATTCCTTCTCCTGACCTTGACTCATTTCTGCCCTATCCTGAGTGTTTTCTTCGTTTTTTTTGAAAAACATGAGCCGCTCCCTCCTCGATAACTGTGTGCTCCAATACCTTCTTGCCTGACTCGATACCCGGTAATATTAGCTCGACCATTTGAAATCATCATGATCCTTTGACATCTTAAAAGAGAGCCCATTCGCTCAGAAGCCATTCGTTGGATTATTCAAATTCTATTCCATAATTAATGAAGCAATCCGATCAAGTTCATCATCGGAAAAATAATGGATGACGACTTGCCCTCCCCTGACTCCCGCCTTCACCTGGACTTTAGTGCCCAAGCGTTTTCGAAATTGTTCTTCCAGGTTTCGAAATCTATTGGGTTCCTCTTTTTTTGATTTGGAGCCTTTACCTTTTCTCTGCACGGTAATCATCTGCTCAATTTGGCGAACAGAGAGTTGCTCGGAAACAATTTTCCGTGCTAGCTGGATTTGTGCTGCTGGAGTTGGCAGGCCCGCTAATACCTTCGCATGGCCTAAACTGATCACCCCCGCCTCAATATACTCTTGGACATCTTTTGGCAGTGTCAGCAGCCTCACAATATTCGCAATGGAGGAACGATCCTTACCGACAGAGCGTGAAACTAGATCCTGAGTTAAGCCGAATTCCCCCATTAATCGGGAATAGGCCTTGGCTTCCTCCATAGGATTGAGATTCTCACGTTGAATATTTTCTACCAACGCGATCGCTAAGGCCTTTTCATCGTTGGAATTCCTCACCAGGACAGGAATGGTCTGCAGCCCGGCAATTTTTGCCGCTCGAAACCGGCGTTCCCCGGCAATGAGTTCAAACATACCATCGCCTTTTCTCCTGACGACAATGGGCTGCAGTACGCCATGCTCTTTGACAGATTGCGCTAACTCATCTAATTCGGCTTCCAAAAATGTCGTTCTGGGTTGATAGCGGTTCGGGAGAATCTGGTCCAGTGGAATCATGGAGACCGCCTGACCATCCTGCTCCACTTTCCAGACAAGAGTCTTTTTTTCCGGAAGTAGGGCCTGAAGCCCTTTACCCAACGCTTTCTTTTCCATTCCTCAAAATCTCCTTGGCGAGGTCAAGATATGCCTTGGCTCCACTAGACGCGGCATTATAGGATAAAACCGCCTTCCCATGACTGGGTGCTTCAGCCAACGCCACATTCCTTGGGATAACAGTCTGAAAGACTTTATCTGCAAAAAATCCTCGAATTTCATCTTGCACCTGCCGCGAAAGATTAATTCTTGAATCATACATCGTCAACACAATGCCTTGAATGGCCAGCTCCGGATTAAATGACTCCCGAATCCTTTCGACATTTCCCAATAAACGACCCAATCCTTCCATAGCATAATATTCACATTGCACGGGAATGATCAGGGCAGAGGCTGCAACAAGAGCATTGATGGTCAAGAGGCCGAAGGCGGGTGGACAATCAATGATGATAAAATCGAAGTCCACAACTCCTTCCAACACATTTTTCAGAATAGTTTGACGGTCCGGGAGATTGGACAATTCGATTTCCGCCCCGACCAAATCGCCCTTTGAGGCCACGACACTAAATCCGTTTATATTAGTAGGTAAAATTACGTTTTCAACTAAGCGCCTATCCATCAAACATTCATAAATAGTTGCGCCTTGAGGTTCAATTGACAATCCACTAGTCGCATTGGCCTGTGGGTCCAAATCAATTAATAAAACAGATTTTCCAGATAAAGCCAAAGCCGCGCCAAGGTTAATAGACGTCGTGGTTTTTCCAACTCCGCCTTTCTGATTGGCAATTGCAATGGTCTGTTTCAACATAATTCAATAAACAACAGTAGCAATCGTTCCACGTGGAACATGGCATTTGCCTGCTTATGATTCATATTTCAAAACCGACAAGACACGACTTCCATACCCAAACGGTAAATCATAGGATAATTCTTCAAACACTACCATCCCATTGAGTCGAGAATGATTGTCAATATTTTTTGATCGAAATACAACTAGTTTTCCATTTTTTTTCAAAATACGGTCAAGATTCGGCAAGATGTGGTCTACGTTAACCCCTTTACAAATGGCGACATCACACTTTTCTTCATGCACCGCCATAGAATCAACGTCTTCCAACCGACGTTGGACAACAGATATTTTTGGCAAATCAAGCTTCCCAATAATATTATGGAGGAAGGCTGTCTTATTGGATCTGGGTTCCATTAATACAACATCAAGAGCAGGCAAAGCCAATTTAAGTGGTATGCCCGGGAAACCACCACCTGTCCCAATATCAACAATCCTGGCATCTGGATTATTGCGAAGCGCCAAATGTCCCGCCAATGAATCGACAAACAGCAAAACGGTCCGCTCGCTGTCTGTGCGAAGACCGGTCAGATTAATTGAACGGTCCCAACGACGCAATTCATCATAATACAGACCAAATTTACAAAGCATTTCCTCGGAGAAGGAAAGTCCAAGCTTATGAGCCCCCTGCATGAAATGATCTTTGAAATTAAAAGATTGATCGCTTTGTTCCACGTGGAACATCTCATTTTCCATGAAACATAAAATAAAAAATATCTATTGGTCTTTTTAAATTGGAATAGCTGAAGAAACAAAGCCAAAGCTTGTTGAAGATATAGGCAATAGAACTAGCTGGCCTTTTTATGTTTTTCCACGGCAACAAGGAGCAGTGAAATGGCGGCAGGAGTCATTCCAGAAATTCGTGAGGCCTGCCCAATGGATGAAGGGCGCACTTTCTTGAGTTTTTCAATAACTTCATGTGAAAACCCTTTGATATCATCATAGTTAAAGTTATCAGGAACATGACGATGTTCAAGCTTTTTAAATTGTCCAATTAGTTGTTCCTGTCGCTTAATATACCCCTCATACTTGATGGTTATTTCAATGGCCTCGACCACGTCAGGATTATCCTCTTTTGTTCCATTTAAAAACTGAGCCAAATGATGATAGGAAACCTCAGGCCTTCGAAGAAGTTGCGCGAGCGACGAATTGGGGGCAAAGCTTTCCATTGGAATCATGTCCTCAAGGCCCAAGCCTGATGATCTTGGAGCAGTGGAATGAAGTCTCTGTATTTCCCGCTCGATCTTTCCCTTTTTTTCCTGAAAGGTATTAAATGTTCTCTCGGAAACAAGCCCGATACGATATCCGTGCTCCGTTAAACGGAAGTCGGCATTATCTTCTCTGAGAAGCAAACGATACTCAGCTCTTGAGGTAAACATTCTATAGGGTTCACGTGCATCTTTTGTGATTAAATCATCAATTAAAACGCCAATATATGCCTGTGACCTATCTAAAATAAGCGGACTTTCGCCCTTCACCTGAAGAGCAGCGTTAATCCCCGCCATAATTCCCTGTGCGGCAGCTTCCTCATAGCCAGATGTCCCATTTATTTGCCCGGCATGAAAGAGTCCTTTGACAAGTTTCGTTTCCAGGGTTTCATGAAGTTGTCGTGGCGGGAAGTAATCATATTCAATCGCATAGCCGGGTCTAAGAAAAACCGCCTGCTCAAGACCAGGTATCGTTCGAACAAAGGCCTGCTGTACGTCCACTGGCAAGCTGGTAGAAATCCCATTTGGGTAAAATGAGCGTGACTCAAGGGTTTCAGGTTCCATGAAAATCTGATGTCTGTTTTTGTCAGAAAACCTGACCACTTTATCTTCAATCGATGGACAATAGCGCGGCCCCGTTGACTCAATGATTCCACAGTACATCGGAGATCTATCAAGATTTTCCCTTATAATTCGATGAGTTTCATCATTCGTATAGGTAATATGGCAAGGAATTTGTGGGTTGGGAATGTGAGTGGTTCGAATAGAAAATGGTCGAGGGACCGAATCCCCAGGCTGGGGAATCATGACGCTGAAATCAATTGAATCTCTATCTATCCTCGGAGGGGTTCCTGTTTTTAATCGTCCAATTTCAAATCCAAAGTCTCTCATGCAATCCGATAGATTCTCCGCCGATGGCTCCCCCGCCCGCCCGCCGGGAAGATGATTCAATCCAATATGCATAAGACCTTTCAGAAAGGTCCCCGATGTCAGGACCACTGCTTTCGTGAAAATAGTTTCGCCGCTATTGGTCATGACACCATTGACCGCCCCACCCTGCGTCAGAATCCGATCAACTGTGCCTTGAATAATTGATAAATTATCCTGTCTGCTTACCGTCTCCTGCATTCGATTGGCATAAAGCTGTTTGTCACATTGGACTCGCGTGGCACGCACGGCCGGTCCTTTCCGCATATTGAGCACACGGAATTGAATGCCGGATTGGTCGGTGTTCCATCCTATTTCTCCTCCGAGAGCATCGATTTCCTTGACAAGATGTCCCTTCCCAATCCCTCCTACAGCGGGATTACACGGCATTGTGGCGATTTTTTTGGAATCAATGGTCAGCATCACCACCCTACAGCCCATCCTGGCGGCCGCAAGGGCAGCCTCACACCCGGCATGACCTCCTCCGACAACGACAATGTCACATTCCATACTCATTGGTTCTATTCCGTATTTTTATGAACAATTTTCTAGGTATGGCTTTTACTTCCCAATGCAAAACTCTCGGAAAATTTGATCTAAAATATCCTCATTCGTGATGGCGCCGACAATTTCTCCAAGAGAATTCAGTGCCATCCGTAATTCTAATGCAACACATTCGGCTGAAAGTTCATCATCTATGGCCAATAATAGCGTTTTTCAAGGCCTCTCCGGCATTGTGAAGTAACGTCTTATGTCTCAGCCGTGAAACGAGCACTGAATCACCGGCCTCATATTGGCGACCAACAGCCAGGCTTTTGATGGCTTTTTTTAAATTATCAAGACCTTCACCGCTTAATGCAGAAACTTCGACATACCTTTTCTCTCCCACAAAACTACTTTTAGAATTTTTTTGAGGTTGGCTGACAAGACCCTGCAGTTCTTCCTGAGAAAATTTGGCCGGTAAATCGATTTTATTGAGCACCATTACACAGGGTTTTTCATAATATTTTTCAATAAAAAATAAGTCTTTTTCATTAAGTTTTGAGCTTCGATCAAATGCCATAATCAACACGTCAGCTTCTTCAATAGCCTGAGTGGCGCGATTCATTCCTTCATTTTCTAATTCATCCGTCGTTTCCCGTAATCCGGCAGTATCAAAGAGCCGTATCATGACTCCTTCCACCATGATAGCCTCTTCGAGAACATCACGCGTGGTCCCAGGAATATGAGATACAATAGCTCGATTGGTTCCCAGTATGCCATTTAACAAACTGGACTTTCCTACATTGGGTCGCCCGATAATAACGGTGCGAATGCCTTCTCGAATCATTCGGCCTTCTTCGGCGGACTCCAACAATTGCAAAATTTCTCGCAAGACCTCCTGTGTATTATGCTTGAGCTCGCTCTGGTCAATAAACTGGATATCATCATCCACAAAATCCATTCCGGCTTCCAAGTGGGCAACAAGTTTCACGAGACGGTCCCGTTGATGTTGAATGACCATAGATAGCCGCCCCTGTAGGTGCTCCTGGGCCATCCTTAAACTCTGAAGAGAATTGGCGCGTATGGTATCTAAGACCCCTTCCGCTTGCGTTAAATCCATCCGCCCGTTCAAAAAACTCCGCTTTGTAAACTCCCCAGGTTCAGCCAACCTGGCCCCGGCCTTCGTTAAGGCTTCGCAAATGGCGTTCACAATGACCGGTCCTCCATGGGCATGCACTTCAACGACATCTTCTCCCGTATAGGATCGTGGGGCTCGCATGGTCACTACCAGGACCTCATCCAATACCGAGGGAAACTCTCTTCCCACAATTTCCCCAGGTTGCACGAGGGTTCCAAATAAATTGGCCCAGGTACAACTGGTAGGGCTTGATCTGTTCAAGAGGTTTACCCGAACGTAATCGAAGAATACTTGAGGCAACAGGAAGGGCGTGAGTGCCACTGACTCGAACGATCCCCACCCCCCCTTCGCCCATGGGGGTGGCTACGGCACAGATGGTGTCGTCTAAAGAGCCCATAGCTTAGAGAAAGGCAGGATTAGGATTTAGAGGAAGAGCCCGAGGGAGATGACGAACGTTTCTTTTTCCCGGATTCCAAACCAGGTTCGCTCCCTTTGGGAGATTGATCCGTGGACCCACCTCTCGGTTTTTTCAAAATATACCTGTCTGTCACAAACTGCTGAGTCACGGTCAGCACATTATTGGTTACCCAATATAACACCAAACCTGCGGGAAAGGTTACAAACAAAAAGGTCAGCCCGACAGGAAGAATCATCATCATTTTCGCCTGGGTGGGGTCCATCGTGGTGGGCATGATTTTTTGTTGGACGACCATCGAAATCCCCATCAGCACAGGAAGCACATAATACGGATCTTGGGCAGAAAGGTCTGTAACCCACAGCATAAACGGGGCCTGGCGAAGATCGATCGTCATATACAAAATATTAAAGAGGGCAACAAACACCGGCATCTGCAACACCATGGGGAGGCATCCACCGACTGGATTCACTTTATGGTCTTTATAGAGCTTCATCAGCTCCTGGTTGAGTTTTTCCTTGTTATCTTTAAATTTCTCCTGAAGGGCCAGAACCTTGGGTTGGATGGTTTGCATCCCTTGCATGGACTTATAACTTTTGTATTGCAAGGGAACAAATAACAGCTTAATCCCTAAGGTCAGTAAAATAATGGCCACACCATAATTATGGGTATAGTCATAGATGAACCGTAAAACTGAAAACAGCGGCTTCGCCACGGCTTTCACAATGCTCCAACTGCCATAAATAAACCATCCAAAATCAATGGTATCTTCCAACCCGATCTCGAAAGACTTAAGGACATCGTATTTTTTGGGACCGGCGTACAATTTTGTCTTATGGACTTGTTCCCCGGTTCCCCCCGGAAGAGACATGCCGGCAGAGACAACCATTTCTGTTTCAAGCTTAGAATACAGGCCATTCGCATTTTCAGGGATAAATACACTCATAAAATATTTATCCTGAAGGGCCAACCACCTGACGGGTCCATCGCGTCGCAGGATCGGAGCATCTGCATCCGGAGATAATTTTTCCAATTCATCCCCGACCATCCAGGCAGATCCCAGTAACCCAATGAATCCCTGTCCCCATTCCACCACACCAAAATTGGTGCCCAAAAGCACATCAATGTCACCTGAAATCCCCCTGGTGCGAATAATGATATCCACCACATAGGAATCGTAATGAAACGTGAGTTCCTTTTGGATCCACAGGTCGGACTCAGAAGACGAATGGGTTAAAAGCACTTTACCGGTGGGATGCGATTCATCCAATTCGGTAAAATCCTTTTGGACCTGAAAGTTCCCTTGACGAAGACGCTGAGTCTCCGCTTCATTTCCCTTGATCTGAACCGTGAGTGGCTCGGGAAACTGTCCATTAGGATATACCAATTGAACGGGAACATTCTCCTCTGTCTGAGTGAGATATTTTTTTAACTCCCAGGAGGTTATGACTCCTCCCTTGCCGGAAATATCAGCTCGAAAAAGCGGGGTCTCAACAACCACAACCTTTTCCGTAAACAATGGCTCAACAGAAGGAATGGAGGAGGATATTGAAGGGGGTTCAGATAAAGAAGAAGGGGGGGTAATCTCAGCATCCGCCCCTTTTTTCGGCAAACTGGTTGTAAGCTCTTGATCGATGATCGGACTGGTAGAGAATGGAGAATATCCCAACTCCTTCAGGAGCAGGTCATACCCAAAGATAATCCCTAAGGAAAGAACAAGGAAAAGGACGACGCGCTTTTCCATTTTTCTAACTCGTGAGTCCCATAAAGCTGGTGGTAATTAACAATCAAACGGAGGCAAAATATTCAGTGTTCAGGGAACCGGATCCAGCCCCCCAGGATGGAATGGATGACACTTGAGAATCCGACCAGCCATTAAGACCACACCCTTCATCGCGCCATGTTTATGGATAGCCTCAAAGCCATAATGAGAACATGTCGGTTCAAAACGGCAACAGGTTCCCATGAACGGGGAAACCCCATATTGGTAGACTGCAATAATTTTTTTCAAAATCGAGGCGATCATTTGTTTTTAAAGAAGACCGACTTTGGCTAAGGTGCCCTTCCAGGTTTCCCCAATCTTCTGATACTTCACCCCCAAAACAATGGTTTTGGGGTAAACGATGCAATGAAAACCACCGGCCATTTCAGATTGCGATTCTCTGACGAGTTCACGAAAAATCCGTTTCAGTCGATTTCTCGTGACGGCTTTGCCCACTCGTCGACCGACGACGATTCCTATCCGAGACCTATCATGATTGGGTACACGACTAACAAGGAGGGTAAAAAATGGGTTCCGCACAACAGACCCATTGGCCTTCACTCCATCGTATTCATATTTTTTCTTTAAAAAAAACGGGAAGCCCTCCCCTTACTCATCAGAAACCGTCAAGCGGTACCTGCCCTTCTTTCGTCGACGGGCAAGGACCTTTCTCCCATTCTTGGTGCTCATGCGCTTTCTAAAGCCATGATCTCGTTTTCTCTTTAAGTTAGAGGGCTGTCGATAGGTCATTGACACGGCATTGTTCTCCTTTTAGCCAATTTCTTATGAACACGCCATTTTATGGGGGGAAGGAGCAAGAGTCAAACGAATTTTCTCCCTCCTAAACTGACACACCAACCCATTGATTCGTTGACTGGATTCTGGCGGAAAGATATAGTCGGATTCTCTTTTCCCCAATATTTTCTTCAACAGAATAAGGCTTACCGTGTTACGCTCCATTAAGGGTCTTAAGGACATTTTGCCTCAACAAACCCCGCAATGGCGCTATATGGAAACATTGGCCCATACCCTTGCTGCCCAATCCGGATTTTCTGAAATACGTATTCCGATATTCGAGTCCACTGAACTCTATGCCAGGAGTATAGGAGGAGAGACCGATATTGTAGAGAAAGAGATGTATACCTTTCCTGATCGAGATGGGAGTTCTCTGACGTTACGTCCTGAGGGTACGGCGGGAGTGGTGCGAGCTGTGTTGGAGCACCATCTTCTGGAATCACCCTCTACACGAAAACTGTATTATCTTGGCCCGATGTTCCGTCATGAACGACCGCAAGCAGGTCGATACCGGCAGTTTCACCAATTCGGGGTTGAAGCGTTCGGGACCGAAGACCCATTGATGGATGTCGAAGTGATTGCCCTGTTATGGAGGTTTTTTTGTTCGCTGGGACTTAAAGATCTCACTTTGCAAATGAATTCAATTGGCAATACTCAAGATCGTGAAAACTATATTCGGGAACTCAAACAGTTCATTTCTTCTAGATTAGAAATGATTTGCGGTAACTGCCAGCGTCGGTACTAATACTAATCCCCTACGGATTCTAGATTGTAAGGTCCCGATTTGTCAGGAAGCGACAAAGGACGCTCCAACTCTTTTCGACCACCTCTCCCCCGAATCGGCCGCTCATTTTCAAAGCGTGCTCGATGGACTCACGTCCATAGACATCCCGTATTCCTTGAACTACCGTTTGGTGAGAGGACTGGATTATTACTCCCGCACGACCTTTGAGATCACTTCTCCACACTTAGGAGCTCAGAGCACCATTGGGGCCGGAGGCCGCTATGACGGATTGGTCGCCTTACTCCAAGGACCGTCCACCCCTGCTATCGGATTTGCCGTTGGACTAGAAAGAGTGGCTCTCCTTCTTCCTGAACAAATAGCCTCCCCCAAAATTCCTTTATTTTTTGTAGCCGGATTTGGTAAGGAAGCCAAACCTATAGCTTTTAATCTTCTCAACGAACTAAGAGAGCTAGGGATACGGGCAGACACAGACTATAAAAGTGGCAATTTAAAATCTCTCCTTCGATCCGCGGATAAACTTGGAGCCGGTTATGCCATTATTCTCGGGGACGATGAAGCCCGCTCAGAAACGGCCATCATCCGGAACATGACGACCAAAGCCCAGGAATCCGTGAAGCTAAAAGAAATTTCTCAAAAAATTCAATCCTTAGCCTCATAAAAAGTAGGACAAGATATCTTGGGTTTTTTCTTGACATTTTTCCTACCTGATGTTAGGGTTTTTTTCTTATTTTTCAATAGGAAACGATATTTCTTTATTCAAAAATTATCCTCCATAAATTTCATTAACAAATCAAGCATTTTACGTAATAATCCAAGGTATCAATAAGGGATGCCAAAAAATCTGGTTATCCTTATTCGAGAAGACCCCACCCGTACCCATCGGGCCTCCGAAGCTATGCGAATTGCGTTGGGATTATCCACCGGTCCCAATCCGATAAAGATTATTCTTTTAGAAAATGCCAGGCAGTTAATTTCTGATGAGGCCGATGACCTTCCTGATGGCGAAATTCTGGAAAAATATCTCCCGGCTATCAAAAATTTAGAATTGCCGATTGTGGTCCCTATAGGGAGCGGGAAGGCCTTTGCCCTTGATCAGGAATTTACCATTCAAGAGTCATCTCCATCTCAAATAGCTTCACTCGTTTCTCATGCTGATCGCGTTTTAACCTTTTAACGGTGCCCCCAATGAGAAACATTTTATATATCTGTACGAAAAACCAGTACGACTGGAATACGTTCATTCCGGAAAAGGATTCTTCTCCATCGGAAATGGATCTATCCGTTTTGCTTCTTCAAAATGGACTGGATTTACAGCATATTCCGACCTCCAAGGTTTTTGTTTTACGAAGTGAAGGAGAAAGTGGAGAAGATTCCAGATCATATGAGCCAATTTCCTATCAGGGGTTTTTGGAAAAAATATTTTTGGCGGATTTGGCTTTGGTGATATAACTATCCCTCTTCTTCTTTGTTATAAAAGAAGACAAAGAAATAGTAGGAGTAGTCGTAGTAGGGATAGGGAATAGTGGGGATAACGAATCTTGAAATTCCAAACTCCTTTGAATGTGGGTAAAGAGAGTGGTTTGGGGTTTAAATTTATCGTGGTGGAAGTTGTGGATAGAGGGCATGAAGTTTATGGTAGAGGGTGTTGATAGGAATTAGAGAGTGTCTAATAAGATAGGGCAGACTCATACTCGGTGCCGTTACTATTAACATCTGTGAATAATATTGTGAATAAGTTGAATTTACCTAATATTAACAATGATAAAGTTTGGGTGGACGTGTTGAATTTTGTCAGCCCTCGGGTGGGAGATGACACAATTGAAACATGGTTTCAACCTTTGGTTTTAGAGAGTCTTACGGAAGATCAAGTTCATATTCGTGTTCCAAATAGATTTTTTGGGGAATGGTTAGGAAGAAACTATAAAGATTTACTCAAAGAGGCCTTTCAGCATGTCGAAGGGGTGAATCCGGCAGAGATTATTTTTGTCATGAAGGAGCAGGATGGAGACGGAGAACCATCGCCTCAACTCAAAACTGAAGTTCGAGAAAACCGCGTGCCCGCTCAACTTCAACGGGTGAGACGTCAACCTCTTCCCAATCCCAAATATACGTTTAAAAACTTTGTCGTGGGAGCGAGTAATCAATTTGCACATGCCGCTTGTTTCGCTGTCGCAGAATCACCTGCCAAAGCGTATAACCCGTTATTCATTTATGGCGGGGTGGGGTTGGGGAAAACGCATCTTCTCAACTCTATAGGAAATTATATTGCTGATCATGGCGATCTCCGTATTGCGTATGTCACGACAGAGCAATTCACGAATGAGGTCATTAATTCCATCCGCTATGACAAAATGATTGAATTGAGAAGGCGATACAGAAATGTGGACATGCTGCTCATTGACGATATTCAATTTTTAGCAGGAAAAGAACGGACACAAGAGGAATTTTTTCACACATTTAATTCTCTCTATGAAGCTGGAAAACAGATCGTATTGTCGAGTGATCGGTTTCCCAAAGAAATGCCCTCAATGGAAGAACGCCTTCGGTCCCGCTTTGAGTGGGGACTGATTGCCGATCTTCAACCACCTGATGTCGAAACTCGAATCGCCATTCTCCGAAAAAAATCGGAGGAAGAAGGTATCGCCATCAATGAGGAAGTCATCCAGTTGTTGGCGGCGAATTTAAAAAGCAATATTCGTGAAATTGAAGGGGCACTTAATTCGACTTGGCGCCTATGCGTCTCTCACGGGTCAAAAAATCACGGTGGACATGGCCAAACACATCCTCCGTGATCTTCTTGGTGGAAAACGGAAGGTGATCACAACTGAGGATATACAAGAAGTGGTCGCCAACCGGTTCCATGTCAAGATATCCGATTTGAAGTCGAAACGACGAACGAAAACCTTAGTGTATCCTCGCCAAATTGCGATGTTCCTCAGCCGTGATATGACGGATTCCTCCTTTCCGGAAATAGGAAGAGATTTTGGGGGCAAAGACCATACAACAATTATTCATGCTTGTAAGCAAATGCAGAAGGCTCAGGAAACAGATTCCACGCTTCGAGCCACAATCGAAAGCCTGAAAGAAGAAATCGGCAAGGGATAACACCACCGTTTATAGGACACCTATGAAAATTCAAATAACCAGGGAGGATTTGTTAACCGCACTCCAACGTGTGCAGGGAGTGGTGGAGAAGCGGAATACCATGCCGATCCTGGCGAATATTCTTGTTGGAAGCCAAGCCGGAAGGTCTGGACATTGTGGCCACTGATTTGGAAATTGGCATGAGAGGTCTCTATAAAGCCACGGTTCATGAGCCAGGGTCGGTCACATTTTCCGCACGAACCCTTTTTGATATTTTGAAAGAAATCCGGCATTCCGATATTGAATTGGTCGTGGGGGAAAATAATTGGGTGACGGTGAAGGCTGGAAAAAGCCAATTTCGTGTGGTGGGCTTACCCAGTAAGGATTACCCTGCTCTTCCAACTATTGAACGGGAAGGGTTGATGGCGCTCCCCGCCCAGGGATTGTTGCAGCTTCTGAAAAAGACCGTCTTTGCCGTGGGGGAAAAAGATACGCGATATGTGTTAAACGGTCTTCTTCTCACCCTGATTCCTTCGGGAGCCACAGTGACGCTTCGTTTGGTGGGAACCGACGGACATCGCTTAGCCTGGGCTGAGCAGGAAGTAACTCCCGAGAAAGCAGCTATCCCCTCAGCCGAAATTAAGGTCATTATTCCCAAAAAAGCCGCCATAGAAATCCGGCGACTCTTGGAAGAAGACGACGAACAACCGTTCCTTGGGTTTACGAAAAATATGTTGATCTTTCGGAAAAGCGGGTTGGTATTAACCTCCCGGATTATGGAAGGGACTTATCCCAACTACCAGCAGGTGGTACCGAAAGAAAGCCCCAAAAAAGTCACCGTCAACAAGTCCGATCTGGAGGGCGCCCTTCGAAGAGTGGCAATCCTTTCGAAAGATAAAGCCCATGCCGTGAAACTGTCCATCAATTCCGATCACATTCATCTTTCTTCAAAAAGCCCGGATTTAGGGGAAGCGGATGAAGACATTCCGGCTAAATTTGTGGGAGAAAGTTTTTCTACGGGATTCAACGCCAGGTATTTCCTGGATGTATTATCCGTCATTGAAACGGAAACGCTGACCCTTCAAATGGAAACACCCTTAAGCCCGTGTTTGATTCAGGAGCAGGGCAATCCCACGTTCAAAGCCGTGGTGATGCCCGTGAAGGTTTGACGGATTTGACCCAACAGACATTCCTTCTTCCACACGCAGTCAAAGCCTAAAATTATATGGAATCCGCAAAAAAACCTAGCCAAGAATCTGCCCCCTCTGCAGACCGCCAACATTCGGATGCTCGGTACGATGCCGATCAGATCCGCGTCCTGGAAGGACTGGAAGCGGTTCAAAAACGACCGGCCATGTATATTGGCAGCACGGGGGTCGATGGTCTGCACCATATGGTGTATGAGGTTGTTGATAATAGTGTGGATGAACACATGGCCGGCTATGGAAATGAAATCCAGGTCGTGCTCCAAGTGGATGGCAGTGTCATGGTTTCGGATAATGGAAGAGGGATTCCCACCGGCATGCATTCCACCCAGAAAAAATCGGCCGCTGAAGTCGCCTTAACTGTCCTCCATGCGGGCGGAAAATTTGAAGAGGGTGCCTATAAAGTCTCAGGTGGGTTACATGGCGTAGGGATATCGGTCGTGAATGCCCTCTCGGAATGGTTGGAGTTGGAAATTTGGCAAAATGGGGAAGTCTTTGAACAACAGTATCAACGTGGGAAGCCGCAGACTCCATTAACGGTCGCAGGGATCACCAAAAAACGCGGAACGAAAGTCATTTTTAAGCCGGATCCCCTCATTTTTGAAACTGTCGAATTCAGTTTTGATGTCCTGGCTCAACGACTTCGGGAGTTGGCCTTTCTCAATAAAGGCTTGGAGATTTGTTTACAGGATGACCGGACGGGGAAAGAAAAAGAGCAGGTGTTTTGTTACATAGGAGGGATCGTCTCCTTCGTGGAACATTTGAATGAAGCCAAATCCCCCATTCATCCTCCCATTGTCGTGGAAGTGGAAAAACCCGAAATGATTCTCCAGTTGGCCCTTCAATATAACGAAGGGTATTCAGAGAATCTGTATTCCTTTGCCAATAATATTAATACCCGTGAGGGCGGCACGCATCTCATCGGATTTAAGTCGGCCTTGACGCGTACCATCAATAGTTACGCCACTGCCAATGATTTATTTAAAAAAGATTCGGAATCGCTGAGTGGAGAAGATGTTCGAGAAGGGTTAACCGCCGTAGTGAGCGTGAAAATCCGCAATCCGCAATTTGAGGGCCAGACCAAAGCCAAATTAGGCAATAGTGAGGTTAAGGGCATTGTGGAGTCGGCCGTCAATGAAGCCTTGGGATCGTACTTGGAAGAAAATCCTTCGGTGGCCAAAAAAATCGTCGGGAAGTCTGTGGATGCCGCACGGGCCAGGGAAGCCGCAAGAAAAGCCAAAGAACTGATTCGAAGAAAAGGCGCGTTGGATGGCGGGTCACTTCCAGGAAAATTGGCAGACTGCTCCGAAAAGGATCCCCAATTCAGTGAACTCTATCTTGTGGAGGGTGATTCGGCCGGCGGATCGGCGAAGCAGGGGCGCGATCGACGTTCACAAGCGATCCTTCCTCTCAAAGGCAAGATCCTGAATGTCGAAAAGGCTCGATTCGATAAAATGCTCGCCAGTGAGGAAATTCGAACGCTCATCATGGCGATCGGAACCGGAATCGGTCGGCCACGGGAGGATGCGGAAAAAGGCAAGGAAGATAAAGACGCCTTTGATATCAATCGAGCCCGTTACCACAAAATCATTATCATGACCGATGCGGATGTCGATGGCAGCCATATCCGGACTCTTCTCCTGACCTTCTTTTTCAGGCAAATGCCGGAACTGATCGAGCGGGGCTATATCTACATTGCTCAGCCTCCCTTGTTTAAGGTTAAAAAAGGGAAGGGCGAGAAGTACCTCAAAGACGAAGCGGCGATGAATACCTATTTGTCTAATCTCGCCGTGGAGGATACCCAACTCTTTCTTCCGGAACAAAACGAATTTGTGACCAGGGATGAACTCATCCCGATATTAGATAAGCTGGTGGCCTTCGAAGGGCTCTTAACCCGTCAGGGGCAAAAGCAAATAGAGCCGGCGCTGCTCCGGGTATTGGTAGATTTTCCGGAATTAACCAAAGATTTGTTAAAGAACCGTGGCGACTTGGAAGTATTGATCGAGGAGGCCACACGCCGGCTTCGCCTGGCGTTCCCCGAAGGAACCGTGGATCTGACGATTCAGACCGATGAAGAGCATCAGGCCCACCATATCCTGTGTCGGGTGACAGGGAATGGCAGTCAGAAATTTTTGAATCTGACTCACGACATGGTGGGATCTGCAGATTTCAGGGAATTACAAAAGATCGCTCCTTCGGCCTTGGGATTGGGGCGACCACCCTACCGCTTAAAACGCAAAGAGATCGAAACGGAATTTTCCACCAGTCAGGATCTCGTGACAGAGTTTTTAGAAACCGGGAAAAAGGGCATGTCCATTCAGCGATACAAGGGATTGGGCGAGATGAATCCGACACAATTGTGGGACACCACGATGAATCCAGAGACCCGGAGTCTCCTTCAGGTGACCTTAGAAGATACCACGGGAGTGGATGAAATCTTTACCATTTTGATGGGTGATGAGGTCGAGCCCCGCCGGAATTTCATTCAAAAGCATGCCCTGGAAGTTCGAAATTTGGATGTCTAGCAGGTGCCTGCGTTTGGTTGTGTGACCCCGAATGTTGAGCCAGAGTAAATCAAGTCAAAGCGCAGAACATGAAGGGTGATGATCCCTTTCGAGGAGTGACGTATGCCGGTTGAACCACGTCTGACACAAGTCGCCATTGAAGATGAAATGCGTTTGTCCTATTTGGACTACGCCATGAGCGTCATTGTCGGGCGGGCGTTGCCGGACGTGCGAGACGGGCTCAAGCCGGTTCATCGGCGCATCCTGTATGGCATGAATGAAATGGGTCTGGCTGCCGGGAAGCCCTACAGGAAATCCGCAAAAATTGTCGGCGAAATCATGGGTAACTATCACCCGCATGGTGATTCAGCCATTTACGACACGTTGGTTCGTATGGCCCAGGATTTCAATATGCGGTATCCCCTCGTCGATGGCCAGGGAAACTATGGCTCGGTTGATGGCGATCCGCCCGCAGCCATGCGCTACACCGAAGCCCGCTTAACCAAGCTGGCCGAGGAAATGCTGGTCGATATCGACCGGGAGACCGTCAACTTTACCCCGACGTACGATGAGTCGTCCCAAGAGCCCATCGTGTTGCCGGCTCGTATTCCGAATCTGTTGGTGAATGGAGCAGGAGGAATTGCGGTCGGGTATGCCACCAATATTCCCACGCATAATTTAGGCGAGGTCGTCGCCGCGCTGATTGCCCTTATTGAACGGCCCGAGGTGACCATTCGCGAACTCATGGAATGCATTCCCGGGCCCGATTTTCCCACCGCCGGATTTATCTATGGCACGCAAGGGATCAAAGACGCCTATGAAACGGGACGAGGTCTCCTGTCTCTTCGGGCGAAAGCCGAAATCGAGGTCGATGAACGTACCGAGCGGTCGCGTATCATCGTGACGGAGCTGCCGTACCAGGTCAACAAGGCCAAGCTGATAGAAAAGATCGCCGAACTCATCCACGAAAAACGGGTGGAAGGGATTTCCGATCTTCGCGACGAATCCGACCGGGATGGACTCCGCGTGGTGATCGAACTCAAGAGAAACGAAAACGCGGCGGTCTTACTGAATCAACTCTATAAACACACCCAAATGCAAACGACCTTCGGGGTCATCATGTTGGCCCTGGTGGGGAACCGTCCTGAGGTGCTGACCCTCAAACAGATTTTGGCCGCGTTCCTTGAACACCGTAAAGAAGTGGTGATTCGCCGGACGGCGTACGACCTTCGCAAAGCCGAAGAACGCGCCCACATCTTAGAAGGCTTGAGACGAGCCCTGGAGTTCCTGGATGAGGTCATTGCTCTCATCCGTGGAGCGTCTTCTCCGGAAACCGCTCGGCAGGGCCTGATGAGCCAGTTTACCTTGAGCGAGGTGCAAGCCACGGCCATCCTGGAAATGCGGTTGCAACGCTTGACCCAACTGGAACAGGACAAGCTTACCCAGGAATATAACGAACTGGTCTCCCGCATTGCCCATTTGCGCACCATATTAGCGTCCGATGCGATGGTGCGACAAATCGTGAAACAGGAATTAGTCGAAATCAAAGAACAATATTCCGATGAGCGACGAACGCAGATCCTTCCTGCCGAAGCCGAGTTACAAATGGAAGATCTCATCGCGGAGGAAGAAGTCGTCGTCACCATTACGCATGCGGGCTATATTAAGCGGAATGCCGTTTCCATCTACCGGGCCCAACGCCGTGGTGGAAAAGGGAAAGTCGGCATGGGGGTCAAAGAAGAGGACTTCGTTGAACAAATCTTTACCGCCTCAACCCATGATTACCTGTTGTTCTTTACCGATGCCGGTCGGGTGTACTGGCTCAAAGTGTATCAATTGCCCGATGTCGGGCGGTCCAGCAAAGGGAAAGCCATTGTGAATTTGTTGACCATCAGCCAGGGCGAGCGGGTCACCGCGACCCTGCCGGTCCGGGTGTTTGCCGAAGACCAGTATGTCGTGATGGCGACGCAAAAAGGCTATATCAAAAAAACCGATCTGGCTGCATTCAGCCATCCCCGGCAGGGCGGGATTATTGCGTTGACCCTGGAGGAAGGCGACCGGCTCATCGGCGTGGATATCACGGATGGCACGAGAGAAATTCTCCTGGGCACCCGAATGGGCATTGTCATTCGCTTTCGTGAGGAAGATGTCCGTCCGGTGGGACGAACGGCCCGTGGAGTCAGGGGCATCACGTTGGCGGAGAGCAATGAGGTTATCGGGATGGTCACGATTACCAGTCAAACGCAATCCTCCATTCTGACCGTCACCGAACGCGGGTATGGCAAACGGACACAGGTGGAGGAATATCGGCTCCAATCACGGGCGGGCAAAGGCGTCATCAGCGTCAAAGTCACGGAGAAAAACGGGCCGGCCATTTCGTTCCATCAAGTCTGGGAATCCGATGAAATCATGCTCATGTCCGCAGAGGGCATGATCCTTCGCACCCGCATGGGAGATATCAGAGAAATCGGACGCAATGCCCAAGGGGTACGACTGATCCACTTGCCCGATGACGATCGGGTGGTGGGCGTCGCCAAACTCGCCGAGACAGATGAAGGCGATCTACCCGAACCGGATGACCTCAATGGCGAGATGCCAGATGAACCGGCCTCCTCAACCGAATAAGTTCACGCGACCCTCTCAGAACAGCAAACCGAAGACGCCGGTGTGTTCCGAGATGACCAGAGAAAATGAAGGGTCATCTCACCTGCGTGTTCTTCCTCAATCTCTCCTCCGCTTACACCTTCCCCGGCTCACGGGAGGAAGCAGGAAGAAGCGATTGCCTGTGGGAAGGTCTTAGGTTGGATTCCCCTCACGAAGCCCCTGAACAACCAGCAAGACGCAAAAAGTTTGATCCCATCGTCATAATGGGATTAGGCATTTTGATCGGAGGGATTTTTGTCATCTCCCTCGGCATGTTCCTCTCCCGGCCGGACCGCTCCATCCCGCCCTATAGTATCGGAGCCCAGGAGGGATCGCTGGTGGCCGTCCACGTGCCTCCCTATACCAGTGATCCCGAAATACAAACCCTGGTTAGGCGGTTTGGCGATGTCGGCAGGGCCACCCGTGATTTCGCGGACATGAAAATCCGCCCCACCACGCCGGACGATCCTCGCGGACGGTACCAAACCTTACAAATCATCATTTTTTCGGATCCATTCTGGACGGAACCGGATAACCTTCATCGGTATGTCGCCAATGAGGTCGATGACGATTCTGAAAAAACCTTTCGGAAAAACTTTGAAGCTGCTGTGCGAGCCGGGTATCGTGCCGATGCGGACGGTCAGGCGGGATGGATCGGTCCCTGGAACCGGAGCGGGTCAACAGATCGAACACTCACGATGCAGTGGGTGTTTCAAGAGACGTGGGAGGAGGCAAGTCCTCATGCTCAGACGTCTTCCCCGGCTCCCTAGTCGAGGGCGGTGATTCAGCAAGGGCTTTAGTGATAGTCTGAGAGAGGATGGTTTGGAGGTCAGGATTACTCAGGCGTTTGGCTAAGCCGGTGGCAAAGGGCGAAGGTTCGCCGACAAAATCAGGAGGGTCCTGGGGTATCGGGTCTGGTTGAGGCGGGGCTTGTGGAATGGAGCCGATGCGTAAGACGACCTCCGTTAAGCCAAGTTCCGGCATCATCGAATGAATGGCTTCCAAAATGGCCGGTCTCAAAAACATGAGCTGCTGAAGCCAAATCGAGTTATCCGCCACCAGATGCAATTTTTTAAAGCGGATACTCTCAGGGTAGGAATGTTTCGCCATCGTCGCACCCACAAGATGTTCCCACTCCTGTTGGAGTTGGACCTCAGACAGTTTGAGGCCGAGCGGATTACCTTTGGAAAAATCTTGAATAAGACTCTGGATCGATTCAAAGGAACTCATCGTGCAGATATTGTATCGCATCGTCTGGGTTGATTCATCCGTTTTGCGCTTATACCCATTCTGTCATCTCGACCTCAGGGAGAGATCATTTAAACAAGGCAGGCAATGGACGGAAAGAGTAAAAATGACAGCCAAATCATTCCATACATCAAGATATAATTAGCTATGGCCAAACAAAAAACAGACCCCTCCAGCAAAGTGCTCAGCACCAACCGCAAGGCCTTCTATGACTACATGATAGAAGAGAAGGTCGAAGCCGGCATCGTCCTGGTCGGGACCGAAGTCAAAGCCTTACGGGAAGGCCGCCTGAATCTGAAGGAGAGTTACGCCGCCATCATCAATGGCAAAGCCATCCTGCATAATTGCCATATCGGCACCTACAGCCACGGCAATCAAATGAATCACGAGCCGTTACGCGCCAGAACCCTGCTGTTGCATAAGAGAGAGATCGAACGGTTGGCCGAAAAAGTCCAACAGAAAGGACTCACCCTCATCCCGCTCCGTCTCTATTTCAATGACAGAGGGCGGGTCAAGTTGGAACTCGCCCTTGGGCGTGGGAAGAAAAACTACGACCGGCGGGACACCATCAAAAAGCGGGAAGCCGGCCGCGAAATCGACCGCGCCATGAAAGAGTCTCGTTCCTAGGAGTCTGTCGGGTTTCCCCAGCAATCGGGGTCTTGGCAAATGACGGCAGAACCCCCTTCCTTGTACCTTCCTGAAAATATTTCCATATCGGCTCGGCTGGTGTTATTTCCAAAACATGTGGGGGTAAGGAATTGCGCGCCTATTTATAGTCATTCTAAAAAACTTTCCCCTTTGTTTTAGGAGCGAAAAAATGCAATTGCCGGGTTTCGGCCGGCAGCCGAGCCACTTTTGTTTCGGCAAAAGTAGCAAAAACCAGGGACGCCCCATCCGGTCTCATCAGATGAGACGAACGCAGGTCACAGAAGGGCGGGCCAACTCGCTATGCTCAAACAGGGCCCGCCAGTTTCTGGGAGCGTTCGCCTCTAGGCCCGGACGGCAGGCGTCAGTCAAAGGGGAAAAAGGATGGCTTGAGGGGGCTTAAGGAGCCCTCTATCGCATTTCAGGATGTGCTAGGGGTGTTGTGGACGTTCACCGGTTTAACAGCAGCGAATAATGGTATCTTACCCAACAATCGAGATTTCGAAAATTATTTGGAAAGACGATATTCAACAGTCTCGCATAAGAAAAGAGATCAAGCGACTGACCGAATAAGTCCAACAGAAAGGACTCACCCTCATCCCGCTTCGGCTCTATTTCAATGACAGAGGGGCGGTCAAGTTGGAACTCGCCCTGGCGCGTGGGAAGAAAAACTACGACCGGCGGGAGACCATCAAAAAGGGGGAAGCTGGTCGCGAAACCGACCGCGCTATGAAAGAGTCCAGATCATAAATAAAAAACAAGAATGGTTCTGTTGTATTTGCAAAAGGTCTCAATTTTAATAAACAAAGAAATATTAATTCATGAATTGTTTTTGATTTTTATGATTTAACGATCATTATTCTTTCTTGGCGGGCACCAGACTACACGATACTTGAGCAAGCAGGGCGGCTATAACATCTTCATCCTGGTCAATGTCTAAAAAAAGACCACAATGTGAAGGATCGTTCCATTCTGGTGTTTCAACTGGAAAATGCTGTAGGTCGATGTTAGGGTTTTCTTGTGCATTTTTAAATTCTTGATGAATATCCTCAACTGCCAATAGCGCAAGCCTAGCCTGAGTACCAATTCTTCTCATTTTTTTGTATAGGATATTTCTAATCTCGTCTATTTGCTCAGTCCTCTTTTTTTCATTGAAATACTCAAGCCAATTGAATGAAAGATAGGGGGGGGTATGTTTTCTATCTGTATCCGAAAGTTTATAGGCGTCGGCTGTCGGATACCCGGTTCCTTCAGATAATGTTTGGTAACCACAATATCTGGAGATAGTATTGCCTGGTGAGATTTTGTCATGGATCATTCGGTGATCCAGGTAAGAACTTTGTAAGGCTGGAGGTTGTCGAAAATACTTACAATTGGCATCTTTGCTGAAATGCGACTAATTTTTCCAATGATCTTATTGTCTGGGGTAAAAAGGACAATCTTTACTTCTTGGTTAGAGATAAACTCCACGGACAAATAATGCTCTCTATCCGTTTGCCATTGAATGCGTATTTTTCCAAGTAATGTAAGGGTAATATCAGGATATTTTATATTCAGTTTTTCGAATTCTTTTAAAAATTTTATAAACCCATATAGTGAATCAATCGACGTGAGCTCAGAATTTGGATATTCCTCCTCAGACGCTTCTATCAATTTATTGAGACGATTATAAATTTTCTCCGTATATGGAAGGGGAGAATTCTTTACTCCCTCTATCAAATCCTTTCGCTTTTCATCCTCCAAGGCAAACAACTGCCCAAAAGGAGTGTTAGCTTCATAAGCATGAATAGAATATGAATAATCAACAAGGCTACCAAATGTATCTACAGTATCAATAGTATTGATTAGTTTATTTTGAATTTTTTTATATCTTGCTGGGGTTAGCTCCCAAGCCTTTCCATCGGTACAAAGTAAATCCTCGTTAGACCATAGAATAGAGTAGGAGGACGCGTCCTGACTAAAAGTCTCATATTCATCAGTATCTGTATTTGGAATTGTTGCCGTTGACGAAACCATGCTTCAGATTTTCCTATAGAAAAAATCCCTGGATTTGAAAGTTAATGATTAATTCTCATTTTTCTTTTTCCAAATTTTTTCCTGAACATCTTCTGCGGTAAGGTCTTCGAAGGTCCACAGAATGGCGTCGTGTGCTGCTTTAAACCATTCTTCTTGTGTAACTGCTTGAAGGATTTCGCCTGTGCCACGAACTGTTATTTCAAAGACAATCAATGGGATATTCTCTGGACGTTTTACCCCATGGCTTACCTTTACAATAAGTTTACCATTTTTAGGGTTAGATGTATTGAATTCAGATAGCCAATTTGTGGTTGTCATTCCTTGCAGATATCGAGATTGGGTATTACGCCAGTTAATATCTGGAAATATCTTCGCGACTTCTTGAATGTCCTTCCATCCCTCATTAATCAAAATATGATTGATGTAAGAGAGTTCAAACCTTTGGGGAACAATATCTCCAAGATCATTTTGCGCACAGAACTTTTGAAATTTTTTGAAGTTTTCGTAAAATTTTGGCGCTATATTTTCAAAGCGTGGATATACCCCATCTTTTTTTCGCCAATTAAAAAAGAAATGATTTTTTTGTAGCTGAATTAAATAATCTTCTCCCTCATTAATAAGCCAAACTCGGGGAATTGGAAGCCCGCCCGTTTCGGGTTCCTCTAATCCTCTTAAATCACCCAAAACGGGAGCGTTCTTACATTTAGTAAATTCTTTTTTCACTTCTCCCCAGAATAACCCGTAGTGAGGTACCTTTATTCCCAGTAAGGGTTGAAACTTGACACCCATTACAACTTCGGCCAAAGGAGGTTTTTCATAATCTGGGAGTCTTTTATTATTCATTGAACCTGACAAGAGTGAGAATTTAAGAAGGAATAATTTCCATGAATTGGAGAAATAATCTATGTGGTTAGTAAAAACGAGACAAGGAAGGCAGCATCTTAATTTTAGGAAACAAGATTTTTATGGATCATATTTATAACAAAAACAACCAAACTTAGCTATGTTGAAGAACCTCCGTAAAGAGTGAAAGGGCAATCTATTTAATAGTGAAATCCTTCTTAGATGGGAGTAATTAATAATCGAACAATTGCTTATAGTCAAAAACAAACTCAAATGGCTTTCAGCAAAAATTCCTCCCCCTGAACCCAGCTCTGGAGAGATCCCCTAATTGCCTTGAGAATATCCAAAATAAGTTCTATCTCTATTCTCTGGCCTTGATACATACTTGTGTTTTCTCAGGTCTGTTTCGGAACCTGGTGATGCCCACTTGATAAGGATTTCACTATGAACACCCGATGAAATGTCCTTTTCGTTGCCAACCTTGGAGTGAGCTTCTACACTCTCTGTTATGTCCAACACCATAGAACAGTTCCCTTCAGCAGATCCGGTGGCGCCGGTTTTTCGGCCTGGAGATTTCAAAGGCCGAGAGGGATTAGTCCGCAATATGCTGCGGCGGTTGGAACGAGGGGAATCTTTGAGCCTTGTTGGAGGGCCCAAGTTAGGGAAAACTTCTTTGCTGCTTCACCTCGCCTGGCAATTGAATCATGCGGGCCCTTCTGCCAAGTCCACTGGGCCTCCAGCGGTGTACGTGGATGTGGCCGACGAGGCTGATTGGAAACGATTCCATTCCCGCCCGCCAAATCCTGACACCATTCTTCTCCTTGATAACTGTGACCGGCTGGTTGAAGGGAAGGCTCGTTCGCTTTCAGACATCGATCTTTTGCCGGGAGGGTCCACGGTCTTTGCCGGAGGACGAGCATGGCGGGAGGTGGTGAGAGGAGGCGATTTGCCACACACATTGAAGTCGATACCCTTGTCGGTGTTTTTGGAAAAGGAGGCCCAACAGTTATTCAATCCGGATCTTTCCACTGAACAACATTCCACTATCCTCACTTATGCAGGGACTCATCCCTATATCTTCAAGCTGTTGCAGGCTGCATTCCTGCGTGAAGGACTCCATGTTTCGACGGAACAGATTGTCAGCGAGGTAAAAAGTTCTCTTTCCTCCTTTTTCCAGGATTGTCTCGATCAACTGCGGGAACCTCTCGAATTTCAAGTACTGACCTTTGTGATTGAAGCAAACAAACCGGTGAACCCAAGAGAGGTGGCGCGGGCCATTGGAATGCCGACGGTCAAGCCCGTCGCGGATACGCTGTGTGCGTTGGGGCTGGTCAGCCGCTGGATTCGGGATGAAGAAGCCACGCTTTCAGCAGGGAGCCGGTTGTTTAACGAGTGGTATAGGGAAACGGTGGCCTTCTAAGATATGATTGGCCAGTGGCCTGTCGATGAGCCATGCAGGATGGGCGTCAACTTCTCTGTTAGTCTGTACATGATAAAGAGGATCTTTTCGTGGGAGCGTTTAAAATATTTTCTGCTGAATTTAAGGCGAGTTGCGGGACCGTTGAGCAATTTCTAAAACCGACCCTTCCGGAAGTGGCCATCGTCGGCCGTTCCAATGTCGGGAAATCGTCGGCCATTAATTGTTTGGTGAATCACAAAGGGTTGGCCAAGGTCGGCAAGACCCCTGGGAAAACACAAACCATTAATTTTTTTGAGATTGCCACGAACGGTCCCCGGTTTATGCTGGTTGATCTTCCCGGATATGGATTTGCCAAAGTGCCTGAACGGATTCGAGAGCTCTGGGGTCCCCTGATTGAAGAATATTTGCGGACACGCAAGAATTTACAGGGTGTGGTGGTGCTGGTAGATTCCCGCCGGGTGCAGGAATCGGATCAGGCGATGGTCGAGTGGCTCATGCGGTTGAAAATACCCGTGATGGTGGTGGCCACCAAGGCGGATAAGGTCACAAGGGGGCACCGCCAGGCTGCGCTTCGTGAATTGCGTGAGGGTTTGGGCATGGAGGAGGATCCGCTTTTCCTGTCTGCCTACACCGGGGAAGGCAAGCAAATGCTGCTTGACCAGTTGCGGGAGGTGCTTACCCTGGATGCTCCTCTTCCCTAAAAGGGAGTGTTGAAAAAGGCCGCCAGCGGCGTCTCGCCGCGTGGTCGTGCTCACGTACTGGAAGTACGCTCTGCCCGCAAAAATGACTGCGGCTTTACTGGACGAACTTTTTTGAACCGACCCGTAGCACCTAATATGCAACGTACGTGTGAGTCAATATGCCCTTGGAAATTGGTTTTATTCAACACTCCCAATATTGCAGACTTTCCTTCGGCAGGACTTGTATGGTGTCTATAGCTCATTTTTTGAGAAGCTAAAAGGAACTGGGGTGGAGGGACATCGACTGACATCTGCCGCCCGGCGGACAGACTCCCTGAGAACTCTCCCACCCACACCTCAAACGTCGAGGAAGCATCTCGCGGCAGGGCTGCTGACCGCCGATTGACCCGCAAGCTCACGTCGGTGTGTGCCACCCCAGCCTCGTTCATTTACTTCTTGGAGGGTCCCATTATGCACACCTGTCTGAATGTCGGCGTGGATGTGGCCAAAGCTGCCGTCGTGGTTGCTTGCGCCGAGTCATGCTTCCCGGTCCAGAGTGTTCCCAATCAGCGTGGCTCGTTGCGGGCTTGGCTCCAATCGCTGCCGGCAGGCAGCCGCATTGGCTTGGAATCCACCGGCGGCTATCACGAATTACTGGCGGACCTGGCGCAGGCCCAAGGCCATACCGTCTTCCTCCTCAATCCCTTGGACACTCGGCATTACGCCAAGGCCATGGGCACTCGGGCCAAAACCGACCGGGTCGATGCGGAATTGATCGCCCGGCTCATCGCCCAAGAGCATAGGCGCTTGCGGCCCTACACGCCCCCTACCGCCACTCAACGCAAACTGGATCGACTGATTCGGCGGCGCGCCACAATCGTCCGCCTCAAAGGCACGCTCAAGCTGACCATGCGCGATCTGGGCGGCTTTGCCGCCGACACTCAAGGCCGTGATGGGCAAATTGGAGGCCTTGATTGCCAAGATTGATGCGACCCTGTCCGCGCTAGCCGCCAGCTCACCTCACCATCAGGAGGCGCAACACCGGTTGGAAACTATTGTGGGCGTTGGTCCCTTGGTGGGCATCAGTTTGACCAATACGTTGGAGCGCGTGCCGTTTCGCAAGGCGGATGCCTTTGTCGCCTTCACTGGGTTGGATCCGCGGGCGAATGACTCGGGACGCAAAGCCGGTCGAAGGCGGTTGTCTCAACGTGGCCCCGCCGAGTGGCGCCGCTTACTGTTTAACGCCGCGATGTCGGCCATCAAAACTAAAGTCTGGAAACCGATCTACGAGCATTACCGCACCCAAGGTTGGAGTACGACGGCCTCCTTGGTGATCATCGCTCGTAAAATCGCCCGGGCCGCTTGGTCTATTAATCATTACCGTACAACCTTTCATCCAGAGCGGATCACACAAGGCTTGACATGAACCATAGAATCTCAGGGCAGGTCTGGACGAGCCTTTTTGAACACTCCCTTGTTTTTCCACGTGCGAGGTTCTGTTAAAGAATTTAAAGATGAAAAGGCAAAGCACGCGGAATATTCAACAGCCTCCGAATCACATTCTTTTTTATCCACCACATATGTCTTCATGGCTGGTTTCATGTGGAAGTTGAAGAACTTCCCTGAGATCTCCTATCCTGACGGGTCCGTCAGTTTTTTATATGTTGTTTATTCATGCACCGTCGGCGAAAGGAATAGCCGGCTCTCCCTGTGTATTTATTCATTTCTCAATATGAAGGAATGCCATGCCACTGTTTGGTGATACGAATACACCCTTGACCTTTAACCCTCCCTCCAGACTTGATCGGATCGGGCCCTCGCAGATTCGCGAAAATATGCGGATTGCCATGGAGCATGAAGCGATTAATCTGGCTCAAGGCCGTCCCGACTTTCCCACCGCACCTGTGGTGAAGCAAGCCGCAATCGATGCCATTACCAATGATCACAATCAATATTCGGTGACCTGGGGATTGGCAGAGTTACGGGAAGCCATTGCCGATCATGTGCATGAACGCCATGGTTTGACTTATGATCCCGAGACAGAAATCACCATTACCTGTGGTGTGACGGAAGCGATCGTGGCGGCCATGCTGGCCTTAGTCGAGAGTGGCGATGAGGTCATCATCATCGAACCTGCCCACGAAAACTATGTTCCGGCTGTGTATTTTGCCAGCGGGACGCCCCGGTTTGTCACGCTTCGTCCGCCTGATTATGCGGTACCTCTGGATGAACTTCGGTCAGCCATCAGCCCTCGCACCAGAGCCATTATTCTGAATACTCCTCATAATCCCTCCGGGCATGTCTTCACGCGGGAGGAACTGAACGCCATCCTGGCTCTGGCTGACCAGCATGGGATCTATGTGGTAACGGATGAAATCTACGATCATTTGTATTACGAACCCTATCGGCATATTGCCCCGGCAACCCTGGCGCCCGACTGGAAAGGTCTGGTCGTCACCGGAGGCCTGTCAAAAATCTATGCGGCAACGGGATGGCGTCTTGGCTACGTCCTGGCTTCAAAGGATGTGACGATGGCGATTCGAACGGTACATGATTACCTCACGATCTGTGCGCCGACGCCTTTTCAATACGCTGCGGTTACGGCTTTGGGCTTACCCGAGACTTACTACACCGACCTACGAGCGAGATTCCTTCGGCGCCGGGATCTCACTATGCAGATGCTGACCGACAGTGGGTTTGAGCCCTATGTACCTCAAGGGGCCTATTACCTTTTAGCCGGCTACGGGCCATGGGAGCACAAGGGTGATTCCCAATCGTTTGCCACACGGTTGATTACGGAGGCGAAGGTGGCAGTGGTTCCAGGCAGCGCGTTTTATTACCAGGCGACAGATCTGGGGCAGCACCTCGTCCGTTTTGCCTTTGCTAAAACGAGCGAGGTCCTCAAACAAGCCGGCGAGAACCTTGCCCAGGCGTTTCACAAGCGTTGAGGGAGAAGCCAGGTGTGCGGGTCTCTGACTTCAAATAATGACCCTCCCTGTTCCACCCCAAACATCCAGTTAAGCGAAGGAAATGGTGTATCGCCACATCAGCATCCTAAGCATCCTGGAAAATAAGATTATTCTTTTGATCCTGAATTCTTCAGTCGAAAATATTGTTTGTCGATTTTGTAGGCCTTGAGCTTGCGCAGGAGCGTCCGTCGGCTTATGCCGGCCTGATTGGCCGACTCGGCAATGCGACCACTATTTTCGGAAAGGACGGTTTCCAAATACTCTTTCTCGAGAATGGTGAGATGTGGCTCGAGGTAGGCCGCCAGCGTCAGGGCAGGGTTGATGGATGGAGAGGGACCATTGTGGCTTTGGAGAGGTTGATTGACGGTTTCTGCTTCAGAAACTGTGGAAACCGAAGAAGACCCGGGAATATCCTGGGAATACAACACCTCCGTCAGATCTTCTGCAGTTAATTCCCGGGTATGTCCTTTTAACACCAGGCGTTGGGTGAGATTCTCCAGTTGTCGCACATTACCTGGCCAGGACTGCTCTAAGAGCAGATCCATAAAGGATTGGTGCAATTCAGGGCAGTCCATTCCATAGTCGGCACACACCCGTTTGAGAAAATGCCCGAACATATAGAGGATATCCTCCCGTCGTTCCCGTAAGGGCGGCACTTCTAACCGGATGACATCCAACCGGTAAAAGAGGTCTTCGCGAAAGGAGCCGGTTTGAACGGCGTTGGCCAACGAGGCGTTCGTCGCGGCAATGACACGCGCATCAATTGGCACTTCATGATGAGATCCAACCGGTCTCACCGTCTGTTCTTGCAAGACTCGCAAAAGACTGAGTTGGGTTTGAACCGGCATATCCCCAATCTCATCCAGAAGGATGGTGCCGCCATCGGCATACCGAAATAATCCCTGCTTTTGTTGGTGGGCTCCGGTGAAAGCCCCGCGTTCATGGCCGAACAGTTCCGATTCAATAATTTCCGGACTGATCGTGCTGCAATTGACCGCCACAAATCGCCCGGTTCGCCCGGACTGCCGGTGAATCGCCCGAGCCAGTAAGTCTTTACCCGTTCCGGTTTCCCCCACAATTAATACGGTGGCGTCAGAACTCGCGGTGCGGGTAATGGTTTCAAAAATATCCCACATGACTCCGTTACGGCTGAGAATGCCTTCAAAGCTGCCCAGTCTTTTGCGGGTATCACGCAAATCCGGTGTATCCGGAGAAAACTTTTGATTGGTCTGAATGGCCTGTATGGCTTGATGCAGTTTTTCATGTGAATCCTCATAAATCACATCCGATGCCCCGTTTTTCAAAACCGAATGGACATAGGCTGCATCGGCTCCCGGTTTAAACACCAAGACATCAAGATAGGGTCTGTGTTCTTGTATGGTCATCATCATGTCAGACACCAGGGAGTCGCCAAGGTACTGTCCATCGAGGATGACCAGGCGTGTCTGAGAACCAATCTCCAAGGTTTTCACATTTTCCGGGGTTTCCAGCCGTACAACTCCAAGGCCTTCACGACTTAAGGCCTTTTCCAGATCCGGGGAACCCATGATTACTATAGAAGAATTTTCAGACATTGAGACAATAGTGTCTCATAATATTTAAATGAGTCAAGTCTGTCCCAAATATAGGGACATAACAGTCCCAAAATTCCACAAAATCACAAATATCAACGGGTTAACTGATGGAACAGGTCTTGCGAAGTGTATAGGTATATTGAGGTATGGATCGAGGAAGCCTCTCGATTGCCATAAGAAATTACCCAAAAATTAACGGTCTGACTGTCTGTGAGGGGGCTGTTTTAAATTCAATTCGGTGATCGGGCCAAGACCATTTTGTCTGGTTGCGCCTGAAAACCTGTGATGGAGCAATGGGAATACGGGATGCAGCACCTTCCCATTCGCCTTCGTAAATTCCGAAAACGAACCGAAGTGTGCCGTTTGTTTTCGTCACAAACATTCAAGATTTGACACATCTTACACAATGTGAAAATCCCGGTGTGAATGAACGAATGCTCACACCAATTTTTCCTCTAAGAATAAGTACACCAATAGGCAATAACCCTCCGGCTCGACTCGTGAGGAGTATGAGTCCGTGGCAAAAAATTTTTAAAAAAGGATCAATCTTCATGATGCAAAATCAAACGGAACTTGGGGAACGGCTACATCGAAGAAGCGGAAGGAAAATTATTCATCGAGGCCTGGACATTCAGCCGGCCAAACGTCATGAGATGGTGATTGCGGCCAATATCCTCAGGTCTTCTGCCGACTGGTACCGGCCCTTTCTTCATGAAAAGGATATGGCGCAGCATGAGGTGGATGAATCCTGGGGGGAGAGGGAGTTTGCGCGGCGGCAGTTTTATATCGGGCGGGAAGAGCAGGCACCGGTAGGCATCGTGTCTACACAGTCAGTCGGAGACATGTTTTATATCGGATATATTTATGTCTATGATCACCAAACCGGCAAAGGGTTTGGGCCTCAATTACTTAATCACGTCCGTGATGTGGCTTGGCGCGAGGGAAAGCGCGGCATGGTGTTAATTGCCCATCCCAAGGCTTACTGGGCCACGCGCTCCTATCGCCGGTTCGGCTTTAAATGCATTGCGACCACTCGGGACCAGGTCTTAGAGTGGCGCGGCGGTTGGTTAAAACCCTACTATGAAGAGGGTTTTGAACTGTACCAATATCTGTTCTAACACACCTTTCCTCACAAACGAGCGAATCATTCTTGCTGATGGGTTCTTCCATTTGTCTGCAAGCGGGGACAGGATGGAGGAGTTTATTCGATATGTCCCCCACTAAAGGAGGCCTGCATGGAAAAGAACGCACCAGTGGTCAAGAAATCCAAGGTAGGAAAGAGGGCGCCGGTGGCTCTGCTCGGCTATAGCCTGGAAACGATGGAAGCCGCAAAGGAACACAATATTCCCTTCGTCGCGGTGGTGCCGGAGGGTTTTGATATCGCATTGAAAGAGGATGGGGTTGATGTGGTGACCTGGGACTATTATGTCCACAACCACAACTCCGACCGACTCTATGAAAAATTGGTTGAGCGAGGGGTGAGTCATGCCGTGCCCCTGTATGAAGAAACGGTGGAATGGGCCGGGTCACTCAATACACGGCTGCTTAAAGACCCTCGTGCCTTTCAACGGGCTCTCTTGTTCCGTGACAAGGCCATGATGAAGCGCAATGCCCAAATGAACGGTATTCGAGTGGGCGTGTTTGAGGAGATTCGCTCGCGGGAGGAAGCTCTCGCGTTTTTTGATGACATCAATGAGGCCAGACTCCGCTTGCAGGAGGAAGCGCCCGAACCGGTGCATCTAAAACCTCTGTCGGCGGCGGGCAGTGTGGGCCATGTGTTTGTTCGAAGCCGGCAAGACATCACCTCCCTTCCCGACGATGCCTTTCCGTGTCTGGCCGAAAGCCATTTAGCCGGGCAGGAATTTTCGGTCGAAGCCTTTATCCATAAAGGGAAAATCGAATTTATGAATATTACCGAGTACGTGCATTTGGGTTATTCCCAGATCGTGCCGGAAACGCCGAGGCTCAGTAAGCACCGGACGAAGATTCGTAAGGCGATTGAAAAACTCATGAAGGCATTTGGCATCGTGAATGGTATGATTCATCCGGAATATTTCTTGGACCAGGAAGGGGAGTTACACTTCGGGGAGGTGGCGGCCCGTGTTCCCGGCGGCCATATTTTCGAACTCATTCAGCGTGCCCATGGCTTTAATCCGTATGCGGCTCTGTTGTTATGTTCCGATCCCAATACCTCCAAAACAGAATTAGACCGGTTTTTCCCAAAGGAAAAAGATCATAAAATTTTTGCGGCCAACTTAATGGTGTATCCTCGGAAAGCCAGCGTTCATCAACTTCAGTTTCCTAAGGAATTGGAAGCCCATCCCTATATGGACCGGCATACCATGTTTGAACCTGTTACCCCCAAAGTGGCAGAGCGCGTGGGATTCGGGAATCATTATGGAACTGTTTTCCTGGCGGGAGAAGATCCGGAAACCCTGCGTGAGCTCGTCCAGCGTTATGAGGAGTATGACTTCTATGAGTGATTCCCCCGAGGGCTCCCCTCAGACTGAATTGCAGGCCGCCACCGCCCGCCAGGAGCAAGCCTTACTTCAGGCACTTGAGGCCTTGGAACAGGCGACGCCATTTGTGAAGGCCAAATACCAGCCGGAGGTCATTCGGCGTGCCACGGATTTATTTGAAACCGACGCAGGACTACAATTCGTGAGAGCACAGGCCCATCGCTTTGACTCCGCTGGGGTCTTTCATGCCGGACCCTGGGAACACCCCGACCGGCTTCTGCCGGGGTTGGTGAGCGCGGGACTGCGTGCCGAAGGGCAGTATTCGTCTTTGGAAATGCTGAGTGAGCTTCGGGTGTTAGCCATTGCAGCAGGTGACTCGACGCACCCGAAATTTTCTGCGGAGCAAGCCCTAACCTTTTTACGGACAGTCATGGGGCTTAATCTTGATTTGTTGTATGGCAGTGAGACCGAGGAGTCGCGCCTTCGTCCGAAGGTCTATGCACGGGCGCACAGAATATTAGCCATGATTAAGCATGAGATTTCCTCGGAAGGGTTGCTGGAACAGGTTCTTGATGACATCGATGCGCGAGTGGCTCAGCGACCAATTGATGTGAGCCTCACCCTCAAAATGATCGAGCAGGCAGAAAACATCAAGGGGGATCCTGATCCCAAGTTGGCCGCCAGACTCGACCGGTACCTCAAGGCCACGGGTCCTCCCACACCACTGGCCAAAAAAGCGGGCTCTCCCACGAACTATGTCAAACTCTTGGCCAAAGCCACCACACATGAAATAGAAAATGAGGCGAAGGTCGTTGGGAAATTATTGACCCTGACCGGTTTATCCAGCGAATACCATGTCGCGTTCCTTCAGCATGCCCTCAAACATGAGGAAACGGGAATCCTGGCGACGGCCTTGGATTTAACCGAGGTTGCCCAGGCCCATATGGAACAATATCGGGAAAAGGTCTTTGAGTTGATGCGCCTGACCATTCATCCCGCCACCAGTTGGATCATTTATGGATTTCAACAGATGTTGGAGCGGATGCTGCTGGCACGACCAGAGGTCGCTGATGGTCTGACCAAATTACTTAATCTTGAATTATGTTCTACTGCCCAACAAGTGACCAAGAAACATCTGCCTCGGGGGAGTGGGATTACGGCTAATGCGGCCATTGTGGGTGGTGCCATCGCCATGTTAGGGCAGCCGTTGGGAGTGGGGCAGGGAAACAATCCGACCTGTCAGGGTGCTCGAGCCTTGAGTCTTTGGAGTCTCCATGATCCTGGATATTTGCTCCAATTACTGACCAGCGCGGCTCGGGATGACACGGTTGAGTTTATGTTTGAGGGAGCGCCGATTTTATCCGGAGAAATTGGAGGAGGTGTCGCGGAAGGAAAATTTGATTTGAAGGTCGATCCCGTCTCACGCATTCTGGTGCCTCATCTCGACCGGATTTACGATGAAAAGATGAAGCGTGCGGCTTTAAGGGGTGAGGACCCACACAAATGGGTGAACCCCGCTTTGTACGGTCGATGGGTGGCGACCAGCCTGGCTTCCATTACGATGGTTAATCAGACCGTTTCCGGGTACGAAGATTTTTTACGGTTATTTTATGCCACCCATCACCCGTTGTATGACGGAGGTCATGATTTGGTATACCCCAACCCTGTCGGGCTGCTCATTACTAATGTTCACGGGGTGTTTTTAGGATATCATGCCGTCTCCATCCAGCGTGTGGCCGAGGATGAAGAAGGCAAGGTTCGTGTCTATTTTTTCAATCCCAACAACGAGGGCCGTCAAAATTGGGGAAGAGGGGTTGAGCCGTCTGTGGTCGGTCACTGGGAAATTCCAGGAGAATCGTCATTACCCTTCGAGCATTTTGCCGCTCATATCTATGCGTTTCACTATAATCAGATGGAAGTAGGGGACCCCAAGGCCGTTCCGGCCGAAATCATCGCCGAAGTGACCGCGCATGCGAAGGAAGGATGGGGACAGGCCTTCACCTGGTTATAATCCTATGGGCCTTTGAATTTTGGAAGGGGGGGGTGGAGTATGTCTTTTTTACAAGTCAGGCAATCGACGCTGATAGGGGAGCGCAAGACGTTTATCAATGCCGCGGCCATTGCCTATTTGCAAGAAATTAAACCGGACCAGGATCTTATCTGGCAGATTGGTGTGGAACCCTCCAAGGCTCTGATTTTCTTGCATCATAAGCTCGAGCCCATTATTTCCCTCGATAATTTCGATGACCTTGTGAGGCAGACCAATATCGACAATCCGGGTATCCGAGTGGCGGAATCGAAAATAGTAAAAAAGGCCAAGTAACTTTTATCTCTTCCTAGATTCAGGTTCGTCCCATTACCAAACAACTCCTTCCTGTAAATCGTGGAAATGGCCATGGTCCTCTTGTGTGGCTCATGGTGACCGGTGCGGTCGCCGGCGGGGTGCTCGGGGCCCTGGCTCCGGAAGCCGCTATCCATGTGGAAGTCCTTGGTGAACTCTGGCTCCGGATGTTGCGGATGCTGGTGGTGCCTTTGATTGTGGCTTCGATTATCCAGGGGGTTGGATCACTGGGTGATATTCGCCAATTGGGTAAATTGGGAGGAGCGACAGTTACGTACTATTTGATCACCTCAGGCATGGCAATTGTGCTGGGGGTGATTCTGGTCAGCCTCATTAAACCGGGAGTGGGAGCCGACATTGCCTCAGCGGTGGCCCCTGCCGGAGTTGCAGCGGCGGTGAACATCGGATGGCTGGATCTCATAAAGGGATTCCTTTCCCCGAATTTATTCGCGTCCGCTTCACAGGGTGAATTGCTGCCATTGGTCATCTTTTCTCTGGCATTCGGGGCGGCTCTGACGACGGTCGGGGAAAATGGGACATTGGTGCTCAAGTTTTTTGAAGGTATATTCGGGGCGATTATGAAGTTGATTCACCTTGTGATGTGGATCGGTCCCATTGGTGTGTTTGGCTTGGTGGCAGGGCGTTTAGCGAGTGCCGGTGGACTTGACGGTATTGTCGCGCTGTTAGTTGGTTTAGGATTATTCACGGTTACGGTACTTCTGGGATTGGCGATCCATGCAGGAATGATTCTTGGGCTTATTTTGCATGTGGCCGGTCGACGTCATCCCTTGGCATATATGCGCGCGCTTGGTGCGGCCCTCACCAGCGCGTTTGCCACGGCGAGTTCGTCTGCGACTTTGCCTCTGACCATGGAGGGGGTCGAGGGTGCCGGGGTGAGCAGTCGATCCAGCCGGTTTGTTCTTCCAGTCGGGGCGACGGTCAATATGGATGGATCGGCGCTATATGAAGCGGTCGCCGCGGTGTTTATCGCCCAAGCCTGGGGGATTGACTTAAGTGGAGAGGCGCTTATTGTTCTGTTTGTGGTGGCGACGGTGTCTGCCATTGGCGCTGCAGGGATCCCTGAAGCTGGGCTCGTGACCATGGTCGTGGTCTTTCAGGCAGTCGGGCTTCCACTCGAGGGTCTGGGGCTCCTCTTGGCCATTGACTGGCTGATCGATCGGTTTCGGACCGCAGTCAATGTCTGGGGGGATGCCGTTGGTGCCGCCGTAGTCGATCGATATATCACCGCCTAATATCGAATTCCCTCATCTTCTTGGGTTATTATCCCGTTCAACAGTGAGCTCTTACGTTTGAACAAATGGTGAGGGCTGAATAAATATACACAACCTCATTTTAGGTGAACACGGCATGGAATCAAAAATCACGTATCAGAAAATTGCATCTCACGAAGCCAAAAAGGGAACGTTTGATAAGTGTGTTTTGCTGTACTCGGGAGGGCTGGATACCTCCATTATGCTCAAGTGGATTCAGGAAGCGTATGCCTGTTCCATCGTGGCGCTTACGGTCGATGTGGGCCAATTACATGAGGATCTTGAGGCGGTAAAAGCCAAGGCGATCAGGCTCGGTGCGGAAGAGGCGGTGGTCATTGACGCCAGGGAGGAATTTGCTGAAAAACTGCTGTCTCGTGCCATTAAAGCCAATGCGGATTACCAGGGAGGGTATCCTCTGTCGACTCCCCTTGCCCGAGTGACGCTCTCGGAAATTGCCGTGCGTGTGGCCAAGGAACGGGGAATCAAGGTCATTGCTCACGGCTCCACGGGAAAAGGAAATGATCAGGTTCGCTTTGAAAATTACATCACGACATTGGATGCCACGATGAAAGTGATCGCGCCGGTACGTGAATGGAGTATGGGCCGGGATGAACAGATTGATTATGCCAAACAACACGATATCCCCATTAAACAAACTAAAGAGTACCTGTATTCCCATGATGATAATATGTGGGGCTCAACTAATGAGGGAGGGGATATTGAGGATCCGGCCCGCATTCCTGATTTACGAAAATTTCTGCAGGTGTGCATTCCCCCTGAACAGGCACCGGATGAACCGGAAATTGTCGAAGTCGGGTTCAACAAAGGAATCCCTTGTTCAATCAATGGGGAGGATCTGCCCCTTTGTCAGGTCATTGAACGTGCCAATGCGGTAGGGGCAAGGCATGGGATAGGCATTGTGCATTTGACGGAGGATCGCTTAGTCGGATTGAAAGTTCGTGGTGTGTATGAAGCTCCGGGAGCGGAAATTCTGATCAAAGCGCATTTTAATCTGGAAAAACTCGTCAATACCCGTGATTTAAACGAACTGAAAAAAATCATTGATGAAAAGTGGGCGTACACCTGTTATGGCGCTAAATGGTTTGATCCGTCAATGGATGCCATCCATGCCTTTCAGGATTCCGCCAATCAGCGTGTGAAGGGCACGGTAAAAGTAAAGCTGTTTAAAGGAAAAGCTGATGTGGTTGCGATGACGTCCCCCTATTCCTTATTCGATGCCAACTTGGCCACTTTTAATAAGGATGCGAGTTTCAACCAGAATGCGTCTGCAGGTTTTATTGAGATTTACAATCTGGCCCAAAAGACCTATCGGCGCTTAGACCAGGTGTAGGATGGATATGATAGGGATTCGTGATGGGAGAAGGTCTTGAGCGATCAGCGGTGAAGTGTACGCCTCTATTTAAGCCTCACATCGATGAAGGCTTTTTGTTTGATATCGGCAAGCCAATTTCGATACGCTTCCTCGGATCGTTGCTTAGTAAGCATCCCACGGATATCCCGTTCCACCACTTCAAGCGGGAGCGGTTGGGGTTGTTGAATTTCTTCTACCATGATGAGGTGAAATCCTAAGAGGGTTTCAATAGGGGCCGAGATCTGTCCCGGTTTCAGTTCCCTGACCACCGGCCTCAGAGGGGCCACTAATTCGTTTTCCTGCACCCAGCCTAATTCATGAATTTGCTCGAAATGCCTGGTGGCGAAATCCTCGAGCGTCGTATTCGGTGTCCATGCCGCATACATGGTTTGGGCCTTGTTCTTGGCTTTCTCCCGTTCATAGCCTTCCTGCCCGGCTAACAGAATTTGCTGGAGGCGGTACCGGGGTGGTGAGAGAAAAAGCGTAGAGTTGGCCTCATAATACCGCCGGATTTCTTCTTCCTCTATGACAATGTTCCGGCGAATCTCGAAGTCAAAGAGTTTTTTGAGGAGCATTTGATGCCCGAATTCTTCTTCGGTCTGGGTGGGTGGCAGCGGAGTTCGCCGTAAGGCTTCATCGATCTCGTCCTGAGTGACAGAGAGCCCCTTGGCTTGAGCTTCTTGAATCATGAGGTGATCATCAATCAAGTGGTTCAGGACTTCCCGTTGTTTCTGGAAATACCGCCGGTTCAGTTCCTCTCCGTGATATTTGGCGTTCAGGCGCTTATACTCATCGCGTAATTCCTTTTCAAGATCAGACGACGTAATCACCTCTTTATTCACCACGGCAATAATCCGGTCGGTGAGACTCAAGCTAACCCCAGGGAAGAAGAGAAGGACTCGCCGTCACCCAGACGGTGAGCGTCTGAAAAGGCCCGTCTTTCAGGCATACCCGCATGCCCTTCACCTTACGTTCTCACTTCCTCTTTAGCCATCGACTGATGGAGTTCCTGTAAAATCGTATTAGCCCTGGGGTACATGGATGCCCAATCCTGCTCGGGGAGGGTCAAACGATAGGCACGAGGTGAAAGACAGTCCAGGCGATCTTTCCATTTGTCCATCAAAGCACGGATCCCCTGTTCCGGGAGTTTGGCCCGTTCATGAAAGCGCAGGCTCATCAGTCCGCCCCGGACTTCGACATACTCGAGTTGTAGGGCCTTGGCTAACACTTTGATTTGCATGACTTCAAATAGTCGTTCCATGGCGGCAGGGGGAGATCCAAACCGGTCAAGCGTCTCCCCATATAATAAGGCCAAATCCCCTAACCGGTCACTCCCGGATAACCGTTTGTAGAGTCCCAGGCGCTGAGAGGCGTCTTCCACATATTCCTCGGGAATGAAGGCCGAAACATCAAGTTGAAGTGTGGGTTCCCATTCTTCTTCCACTTCCTGGCCTTTAAGCTGCTGAACAGCCTGCTCCACCATTTGTAAGTACAGGTCCAACCCGACGGCGGCGATATTGCCGGACTGTTGTTTCCCGAGTAAATTTCCCGCTCCCCGGATTTCAAGGTCAGCGGCTGCGATCCGAAACCCGGAGCCAAGTTCCGCAAATTCTTGAATGGCATTCATGCGTTTTTGTGCGTCGGTGCTCAGGGTTTCCTCGTTCGGAATGAAGAGGTAGGCAAAGGCTTGTTGCCCGCTTCGCCCGACCCGTCCGCGAAGTTGATACAGCTGGGAGAGCCCGAATAGATCCGCCCGATCAATCAGGATGGTGTTCGCGCTTGGAATATCCAAACCTGATTGGATAATGGCTGAGGCCAGCAGCACATCGGCTTCCTGGTGAAAAAATCGTAACATCACCCGTTCCAATAATTGTTCGTTCATTTGGCCATGGGCCATCAATACCCGTGCTTCCGGTACCAGATCTTGTAACCAGGCACCCGTCTGCTCCATGGTTTCCACTCGATTGTGCACGTAGTACACCTGTCCTCCACGAGCGAGTTCCCGGGCAATGGCCTCCCGTACCACTGTCGCATCAAATCGGAGGACCTGGGTTTCCACCGCCAAACGACCCGGAGGCGCGGTCTCAATGACGGATAAGTCTCTGACTCCTGAAAAGGCCATCTGCAGAGTTCGGGGGATAGGGGTCGCGGACAGCGTGAGAACATCGACCTGGGTTCGGAGTTGCTTCAGCCGTTCTTTATGGCGGACACCAAACGATTGTTCTTCATCAATAATCACCAAGCCCAATTGTTTAAAGACGACATCTTTCTGCACGACCCGGTGCGTCCCGATCACAATGTCAATCACCCCGTCGGCCAAATCTTTCAGTGTAGCTTTGATCTCATTGGCTGATTGAAAGCGTGACAAAATGCCGATTTTGACCGGGAATGGGGCAAACCGTATTGAAAAATTTTCAAAATGTTGTTGAGCCAGTAAGGTCGTGGGAACCAGGACGGCCACCTGCCTGTTGGCCTGGATCGCCTTAAAGGCGGCACGCATGGCGACCTCGGTTTTCCCGTATCCCACATCTCCACAGACCAGGCGGTCCATGGGTTTCGGGGATTCCATATCTCGTCCTATTTCCTCAATGGCTCGAAGCTGGTCAGGCGTTTCTTCATATTCAAAGCCCGCTTCAAATTCATGGACCAAGAGCGTGTCCTCCTGGTACGCGCTCCGTCTGGCGACTTCCCGGTTGGCATAGAGTTCAACGAGTTCCTCCGTCATATCCTCGATGCCTTTTTTGATTTTCGCCTTGGTTTTGCCCCAAGCCGTGCCTCCCAGGCGGTCCAGTCGCGGGGACCGTTGTTCCGCTCCCCGATAGCGGTGGATGTGGTTCAGGCGGTCCAGCGGGACATACAGGGTATCGGTTCCACCGAATTGCAGGAGCAAATAATCACTGGTAAAGCCCTGGACTTCCAACCGCCGCAAACCCAGATACCGTCCAATTCCATGTTGAAGATGGACGACGAGATCGCCTTCTTTCAGATCCTCCAGCGACGAGAAAAATTTGGCGGTGGGGGATTTGGTGTGGGGACGATGCCGGATGCCTTTCCCAAATAATTCTTCCTCGGTGACGAACGCGATATGCCCGTCAGGTGAGAGGAACCCTGCCGAGAGGTCCCCTTCAAGACAGTAAAAGGGTGCGCGCGCATCGGTGGCTGGTTGAGGGAAGGGGTGTTGCCACTTGTTGGCCGGGAAACCGTGGTCATGCAGGAGGGATAACAGGCGTTCCACCTGTCCCGGACTGCGCGCGACAAAAAAGATCTCGGAGTCCGCCCGCAATTGGTCCAGTTTGGAAAGGGTTTCCTTAAAGGGAAGCCCGCGAATGCCTACTCCGACACTGCTGGGAGACTGAGCCTGTAAGGAAACAGGCACACAGGGCATGGTGCCGGTATCAGGAGCCACGCTATCCCACCATACCGTTGGACACATGCTGGTATAGGTTTTAATGGTTTCCCACATTTCATAGAGTTGATCGGGGTCAGCATGGGTGGAGGCGCCCCCCTGGCCAGGCTGGAGGTGTTCCCATGTTTCTAACAATGCATTCCAAAATTGCGCTGCCGCAGCATCCAGATCAACCGGGCGGTAGAAAGAGACGGTGATCGGGGTCTGAATGTACTCAAACAGTGTGACAAGTTTGGGATAATACCGGGGAAGATCCCATTCAATGCTTGCCTGAATGTGTTCGATAGCGCTATCCGGTTGTCCGGAATCGGGAGGAATGAACTCCCGAGTGGGTAAGACCCAGGTTTCCTTGAGATGGGTGATGGATTCTTGAGTGGAGGGATCAAACGTCCGGATGGATTCGACCGTATCCCCAAGGAATTCAACCCGGACTGGATGGTCCTGTGCTGTGGAGAAAATATCCACGATACCGCCACGTACGCTGAACTCGCCGGGGACTTCAGCCAACGATCCACGTTCATACCCTAGCCGGATTAATGAACGAAGAAGCACCTCACGCTCGCACGTCTCCCCTATCTTGAGGGAAAAACATGCTTGAGCGAAGACCTCCGGCGGAAGCAGTTTATGCAGGATGGCCGGAAGTGAGCTCACGACGACCGTGCTTTCACTCCGAGACAACCGGTGGAGGGATCGAACGCGCTGACAAATAACGTTGTGGGCCGGCAGTGCCGGGTTATAGGGAATGGTGGCCCATGGAGGGAACAATGCCAGTGTCTCGTGATCCCGCCTGATGAACGAGAAGAAAAATTCCAAATCTTCATACAATTCTTCAGCTTGTTCTGGTGTGGGCGTGATGATGAGGTGTGTTTGGCTGTCAGTGCCGGCGGTCTTTTTATCCGGAAGTGTGAACAGGGTCATGGCCAGGGCGAGGCAGGCCTGTTGCGTACTAAGCAGACAGGGCGGGGGCGTCTGTTCCGGGATCGCTGGAACGACCGTGCGTAGCTGGTGTGCAAAATGATGAAAGACGGAAGGGACGTTCATAATCTGAAATACACCACGAAAAAGGTTCTCGACGTGCGGACTAGCAGGATGGGCTTATTCCATGCGTGGTGAGAATTCGTTCAATAATCGTTGTGGTCGAAACATCGGAGACAAGTGGAATCGTTCGCACAAATCCTCCCCGTTCCTCAACAAAATCTTTTCCGACAATCCGTTCCGGTGTCCAATCTCCTCCTTTCACGAGGACATTGGGTTGGATTGCTTTAATGAGATTCAAGGGATCCGGTTCGTCAAAGAGTATGACGTAATCTACGCAACCTAATGCGGCAATGACCTCTGCCCGTTGGGCATCGGTTTGGATTGGTCGATGCTTCCCCTTATCCAGTTGACGGACTGAACGATCGCTGTTGACTCCGACCACTAATCGATCTCCCAACTGTTTGGCTTCTGCCAGATATCGCGTATGTCCGATATGCAGCAAATCAAAACACCCATTCGTAAAGACAATGGATTCCCCCGCCTGCTGATGAACGGAAATGCGTTGTAAGAGACTGTCCAAGGTATGAATTTTTGATTGCATAAGGATAAATCGTTGAATCCTTTCCCAGGGTCCCTATCTCACATATCCCCTTTTCTGTATGATACCTGCTGCATACGCCAAATCCTAGAGAGGTTACCCAACAAGCCACTTCGGCAAATAGGAAAACAGGATATGCGGTCGCGGTCTCAGGCCCAACCGGATGTCCTAAGCCTGAGCGCGTCCATTCCAAGAGCTGCATGAGCCAATCCGGTCAAGGTCCCCATACCGCCATTCCGGCGCATCAATTCGGTCTCTTTGCCGCCCCGCTCATTGCCGGGTTGATGTTTGTGCTGCTTCCCGAATCCCTGCCCGAACCCGCGAGAATTCTGGCAACAATTTTAAGCTGGGTAGTGGTGATGTGGATTACGGAGCCTATTCCTCTGCCCATTACCGCTTTGCTGGGCTGTGGATTGTGTGTCGTCGCCGGGTTAGGAGACATGCAATCCGTGTTTTCTGCCTTTGCCCACCCCATCATCTTCCTGTTTATTGGGAGTTTTTTTATTTCGGAGGCCCTCTCCGTTCATGGGTTGGACCGCCGGTTTGGCAATTGGCTGTTGTCACGTAAGTGTGTGGGTTCCAATCCTATTCGTATTATGATGGCTATGAGTTTGGCTGTTGCCGGCCTGTCCATGTGGATTAACAATACTGCGGCAACGGCGGTCATGTTGCCCATTGCGCTTGGTGTGTTACGGGCGCTTCGGCAGGGCTATCCTAATATGGAAACCTTTGAGACCGGGTTTTTGCTGTGTCTGGCTTATGGCGCCGGTATTGGAGGAGTGGCCACTCTCGTCGGCACCGCGCCGAATTTAATCGGGGTGGGGCTGTTAGCCCAGCAAGCCCATTTCACGATTTCATTTGACCAATGGTTGCTGATTGGATTGCCGTTGGCGAGTGTGATGCTGCTCGTGATGTTTACTCTTTTGTATTGGTTACATCCTCCCCCTTCTCACTCGTCTTTTCATGAAGGATCTTCTGTGTCTCAAGATTTCGGCCCCACTTCCCTGGACTCGGGGGGAGCAATATACGTTTGCGGTGTTTGTGTTGGCTGTCCTGTTGTGGCTACTCCCGGCCATACTTTCAATATGGTTTGAAGGTGATCATGCCGTCGTGCAATGGGTTCGTGCTCATTTGCCGAAAGAATTGGTGCCTATTTTTGCCTCTGGGCTCTTGTTTCTTCTGCCTTTGAATTTTCGGCAGGGGAAATTCACCTTAACCTGGAAAGAAGCCGCCAATATTCATTGGGGAACGATCCTGTTATTCGGGGGAGGCATCGCCTTTGGGGAGCTGATGGTAGAAACCGAATTGGCGAAAGCGATTGGCCAGGGTATGGTGGCTATGTTTGGCATTCGAGTCCATCTGGGGTTTAACGGGTGTGGCGATTCTTACGGCCCTGGTTCTTACGGAGCTCGCGTCGAATACCGCAGCCACCAGCATGATTGTGCCGGTGCTCATCGCCATTGCCCACACGGCCAATTTTTCACCTGTCCCTCCCGTACTGGGAGCGTGTATGGCTGCAAGCCTGGCATTTGTGCTGCCGGTTTCTACTCCGCCGAATGCCATTGTGTATGGAACGGGCAGAATTCCGATTCTCCGAATGGTGCAAGCCGGATTGTTGTTGGATGCAATTGGTGGCGTGTTGATTTGGTGCACATTACGCATAGTGGGTCCACTTTTGGGAATTGATTGAGCTTCTCAACCTAGGCGATAGACCTCAATTGATTTTTAAATAATGTTCCGACATAATCCCCGCTTCCATTTCACCTGACTTAAATAACGTGTCTTTGAACCCTTCTCACATACGGTTTGCGCTGTTAACCCTAGATCCCGATCTCAAGTCGCGGGTTCAAGGTCCTGATCTTCAGAACACCATTACGGTGTTGGATGACTGCTCTTCCCTGGAAGCGGCCATGCGCTCTCAACAATTTACCGGGGTGATTCTGGATGAGTCCGGGAAGAAATTTTTTCCTGCCTTGTCGGCACTGAATGGCCAATTAAATTTGTCCAAAACATTTATTTATGCCGGACCCTTACCCGCCTGGAGTACTATGAATCAGATCCGGCAGGTTATGGGAGATCAACCCTCGGAAGAGGGGGCTATCGATCCGAAAGATGTGAGCTTGGCCAGTTATGTGGAAAAAAAATTGGGGGATTTTGTTCGAGCGATGAATGTCGGCTCAGGGAAAAATCTCTATCCCACCTTAATGAGAGCGGTTGAACGGCCATTGATTGAACTCGCCTTACGGGAAACGCATGGCAATCAGATTAAAGCGGCTCGGCTTCTTGGCCTCAATCGCAATACTCTCAGGAAAAAGATTACAGAATTTCAAATCTCCGTCAATCAGTTAAAGCAATCCACTGCCGGAAAACGCAAAAAGACGGAATCGGATTCTGTTTGATAGTCTTTCCATTTCCCCTTGAAAAATAACCATTTCTTGACAAGACCGGCAATGCAGTCTAGCATATGGCCGGTAAGATATAGGCGCGTAGCTCAGGGGGAGAGCGCTACCTTGACACGGTAGAGGTCGGCGGTTCAATACCGCCCGCGCCTACCATTATCTTTCTCCAAAAAAGCCTGACAGGTATCCAGCTTCCTTAATTGAGGGGAATGGTGCCTTTTCTTGCGTTCATCACGGAATGTAAATCCTTTTTTTATTAGGTGTTTTTACTCTAATGGAATCTATTCAGGTATCACTGCAAGGAGAAAGTAGCCAGGCTCTTCCCAAAGGAATTTCGGCGAAGGCGGCACTAGAGAAGCTGAAGGGAGGCGTGCCACCAGAGGTGTTTGCCGTGAAAGCCAATGGGATTGAAATAGACCTCCTGGCTTCCCTGGAGACCGATTCAACCTTGCAGCCGTTGATGTTTGATTCCCCAGAAGGCAAAGAAATTTATCGGCACAGTAGTACGCATATTATGGCTCAAGCGGTGAAGGAGTGTTTTCCTTCCGCACAATTAACGATTGGTCCGGCCATCGAAGAGGGCTTCTTTTATGACTTTGCCTTTGAGCGCCCCTTCACGCCAGAAGATTTAGAAAAAATCGAAGCCCGAGCTTTGGAAATCATCAAAAGGAATCTTTCGGTTTCAAGACGTGAGTTCTCCAAGGAAGAGGCAATAGAATTTTTTAAAAATCGTGGTGAATTCTATAAGGTAGAGCTTATTCAGGGTTTTCCTGATGGAGAACCGGTGTCTGCTTATACTCAAGGGGACTTCGTCGATCTCTGTCGTGGCCCCCATCTTCCGGCCACGGGCTATGTCAAGGCCTTCAAAATTCTGAATAGTGCAGGAGCCTATTGGCGAGGGGATGAACGAAATCCCATGTTGCAGACGGCTTTATGGCACGTCCTTCCCTTCAAAAGAAGCCTTGCAGGCTCACTTGGATAATTTAGAGGAGATCAAACGCCGTGATCATAGAAAGCTCGGGAAAGACCTTGATTTATTTAGTATTCAGGACGAAACCGGACCCGGTCTTATTTTATGGCACCCCAAAGGGGCACAAATCCGTCTGCTGATTGAAAATTTTTGGCGGGAACAACATTTAGCCAATCAGTATGAGTTGGTTTATTCGCCGCATGTTGCTCGGTTGGATTTATGGAAAACCAGCGGGCATGTGGACTTCTATAAAGAAAATATGTTCGCCTCCATGCCTGTCGAGTCCAGCGAATACCAGCTAAAGCCCATGAATTGCCCGTTTCATATCATGGTGTATAAATCACATTTGCGCAGTTATCGTGATCTGCCTATCCGCTACGGGGAATTGGGAACGGTCTACCGGTACGAACGTTCCGGAGTCCTGCATGGCCTGATGCGGGTTCGGGGATTTACCCAGGATGATGCTCATTTATTCTGCCGCCCTGACCAGTTGGGTGAAGAGGTCCAAAAGGTCCTGAAATTTATTACGAGTATGCTGGGGACTTTTGGATTTACGGAATTCAAGATGTTTCTCTCCACTCGGCCCGAAAAGGCTGTGGGGACGATCGATCAATGGGATCAAGCGACGCAGGCGCTGGAAACGGCCCTGAAAAACGGGGGCTATTCATATCAGGAAGATCCGGGGGAAGGGGTCTTTTATGGGCCTAAAATCGATGTCAAAATTCAGGATGCATTAGGCCGATCCTGGCAATGCTCAACGGTTCAGATCGATTTCAATAATCCCGAAAGGTTTGGCCTGACCTACGTAGGTGATGATGGTAAAACTCATCAACCCATCATGATTCACAGGGCTTTACTAGGATCGATTGAGCGATTTTTCGGGATTCTCCTGGAGCATTTTGGGGGTGCCTTTCCGGCCTGGTTGGCCCCTGTTCAGGTTACGGTCCTCCCAATTTCAGAAAAACATCAAGGGTATGCTCAAGAGGTTGAAAAAAATCTTCGTCAGGAAGGCTGTCGGGTCGGCTTAGACTTGCGAAATGAAAAGATTGGCCTTAAAATCCGTGAGGCTGAAAAGGCAAAGATTCCTTTCATGATTATCGTGGGGGATCGGGAAGCTGAAGCAAAGATGGTTGCGGTACGACAAAGGAACGGGAAAAATTTGGGAACGATGCCTATTATTGATTTGGTGACGCTGATTCGGGAAGACATGCCCGAGGCTGTTAGGAAGGGTTCTTTACTTTTCGAATGACTCGTCCGGTGACACCCAAACAACGTATTAATCATTTCATCAAAAATCCTGAAGTCCGGGTTATTGGTGCTGAAGGTGAACAACTTGGAATCCTGAAGACATCCGAGGCGATTCGGCAGGCGAGGGAAATTGGATATGATTTGGTGGAAGTGGCTCCTACCGCGGACCCTCCGGTCTGCCGTATTATGGATTATGGGAAATTTAAGTATGAACAGAGCAAAAAAGAACATCGCATGCGACTTAACCAGAAATCCACCCAGGTTAAGGAAGTTAAATTTCGGCCTCGGACAGACAAGCACGATATGGAGACGAAAGTCCGGCAAATACGGGACTTCCTGGAAGAAGGGAATAAGACCAAAGTTACGGTTATGTTCCGCGGTCGAGAAATGGCCAATCAAGAGCTTGGGTTCAAAGCGATTCAGAAGGTTATTGAGGAGTTAAAGGGCGCAGGAAATATTGAAAGTCCTCCTAGAATGGAGGGCCGGAATCTTTACATGGTGGTTGCTCCAAAATAATTGGCTAAGTTGAGGAAAAGCCGGCAAATTGCCGGTCGTTGAAAAAGGAAAATAAGAAATGGCAAAAATGAAATTAAAAAATCACTCAGGAGCCAGTAAGCGATTTAAACGATCCGGCTCTGGCAAGTGGATGCGGCGGAAGGCCGGAATGCGGCATATCCTCACTTCCAAGGCACCAGGAGTAAAATCCAGACTAAGCGGTGCAGCAGAGGTCAGAAAAGAAGACCGCACTTCATTGTCTCGATTACTCCCCTATAAGTAACATTTCAATAATTAAGGAGAACGTGTTATGCCAAGGGTAAAAGGTGGGCCACAAACTCGACAGCGCCGGAAAAAGCGGCTCAAACTGGCGAGTGGCCAATATGGAGGAAAAAGTAAACTTTTCCGGACTGCCACTGAATCAGTGGATAAGGGGCAAGCGTATGCGTACACCGGACGAAAACAGAGAAAACGTAATTTCCGGCAGCTCTGGGTCACTCGAATCAGTGCGGCTGTTCGCGCGCAAGGAGTCACCTATAGTCAGTTCATGAATGCGCTGAAGAAAGCCAATGTGTTATTAAATCGAAAAATGCTTTCAGAAATGGCGATTCACGATCCTCAAGGCTTTTCTCATCTTGTGTCCATCACCAAGGGAGACGGACAGCCCGTCCCTGCCTAACCTTCCGGCTTTCTGATTTCGAATTCAAACCCCGAGGTTGGCATATCGATTTGCCAGGCTTCGAGTACTTCAGGGTGGAACTCTCCGATATATCCCACCGCATGCCCCTCACAACGGATTCGGCCAACTCGTCCCTCTAAAAATGAGGGATGAGTGACTGGCTCCAGTTCGTAAGGCCACGCCATATAATACATCAATAAATCCAGGTAGCTATGAATTTCTGAAAAATTCGCTCCCGAATTGGCGCTAATGGCGGCAATGGACAGGGTCGTACGAGAACCCACATTGGCCTCCAAATCCAGTTGAGCCGTTTCTCCCACCTCAAAAAGTAGATGGGGATAAAACGCACGAGGTGATAGGGCTTCCACCCGAAGCAGACACGGTAAAATGGAAGGTCTCAGACAGGCATAGGTCTGGGACATGACGTTGTCCACTTCTACCAGTCGGGAATATTCGGTGTCAGTAATCCGCATTCTGTCCACCAACTCCTGATGGGAAGCCATGATATTTGAAAAAATTTCCTGAAATCCAAATCCGACCAGAAGATCACGTATGCGATCACTGGTTTGTTCTTCCATGGAGAGACTTCCAACGGTGAAGGCCTGTGGCATGATGGGAGAAAACGATTCATAGCCTCGGGTAATGGCCACATCTTCCGCCACATCCATCACATGCATGAAATCGTTTCGAAAAGCGGGTAAGGTGACGGATACGGACTGCCTGGTCGCCTTCACTTGGTATCCATATGAGGCAAGGGCCTCCTGAATAGCCTCCGAACCGAGTGGCATTCCCAAGGCCTGTTCAATGGCTTCCATGGAAATCCGTTGTGATTGATTCATGCTCAGCGGGGTTTTAACAGTAGCGCCGAATTCCGTTTTGTAGGGATAGTTAATATCCAGTGATTCGATGGTGGCTCCACGATCGGCTAAATTGCAGGCAAAAATGTTCAATGCCAAGACAACCATACTCAAATCGGTTCCGGTGACTTCCACGAGTAAGTCCGTGTCTCCTAACTGCACTTCACCAAGTTCCCGACTGTTGATAATGGGAGGAAAGGACAGCACCTGTCCATCTGAATCCCACAGAAGCGGCAACCGTTCGCATCCAGCGAGAATTGATCCATATTCCAGACCCTTGGGATGGACGGTGAGAATTTCCTGCGGGGTCATTTTTTCCTCAAATCCCAATGGCGTAAATCGAATCTCATCCGGTTTCACGAGGCCATACGTGACGGGAAAGGCAATGGCGGAGGCACGATAGAGGCCTATGGAGACGGTTTCACGTTTTCGTCCAAAAGCGTCGGCTAATTTTTCCTGAGTTTGAATACACTGGTCGAGGCCATCCGGCGTCATGGCATATCCCAACGAGACGCAACCCGCGACATACGGTCGAACGGCTTCCATGCCCTGGGCCACTTGAATCCGCCGTTTCGCGCCCCTCTTTTCCGAAAAAAATGAGTAAGGGGGCATCCCTTTATTCAGCACCGACCGAATTTGTCGGGCAATGCCTTCCACACACCATAAATCAGGCCGATTGGTATCTTGAAGTTCTACGCGCACTTCACCAGTTTCCTGTGAGACGTCTTTGACCTCCCCTTTCACATAGGGCATCCATTGTTCAATGTCTGATTGGGAGGCATCACGTCCGACAAGTCGACAGAAATCTTTTTGGAAAATGGAAATGGTTGGCATGGGGTGTAGCTAAAAATGACGGCGCATATTGCGAACCGCTTCTAGATCGGAAGTGAATAAATCGCGAATATCTTGTATCCCAAGGGCGATCATGGCCATTCGATCCAACCCGAGTCCCCATGCAATAACCGGAACCGTCACCCCTAACGGTATGGTGACTTCAGAGCGGAAAAGGCCGGCGCCCCCCAATTCCATCCATCCAAGCTTGGGATGACGGACATGCAATTCCACCGACGGTTCGGTAAACGGGAAATAAGCCGGAAAAAATCGAATCTCTTTGGCTTGTGCCATTTCCGTGGCGAACAATTGCAGGAGTCCCAAGAGTGTTCGAAAGTTGATATCAGAGCCAAGCACAATCCCTTCCACCTGAAAAAAGTCCGTGGCATGCGTGGCATCGACATTGTCATAACGAAAACACCGGGCAATAGAAAAAAATTTACCGGGAACCGGTGGATTTTGTGCTAATGTCCGAGCGGAAACGGCGGTGCCCTGGCTGCGGAGGACTAAGCGCTTCGCCCGCTCAGGGTCGTATTCGTATTTCCACCCTTTCGATCCGCTCGTTCCCCCATCCCGGTGGACTTGGCCTACCTGGCTGAGAAATGGCTCTTGAATTTTCTTAGCCATCTTGGGATTTTTGACAAAATATACATCATGGATGGCACGAGCAGGATGGAATTGAGGCATAAAAAGCGCGTCCATATCCCAAAATTCCGTCTCAATGAGTTCGCCACGCATTTCCTGAAACCCCATGCTCGTGAGCTTGTACTTCACGGTATCCAGAAATTCACGATAGGAATGCCGTCTGCCGACAGCCAGGCGAGGAGGGCGAAGGTTGATGGAGTATTTGCGAAAGGATACGTGACGCCAGGATCCGTCTTTTAAGAGTTCCGGGGTTAATTGAGAGATTTCTTGGGCGGCCCCTTCCCGTAAATGAGGCAGAAGATTCCGGCCTTCATCTGTCAGGACGTAGGTCCGTTCGGTATGATCATCGATGCGAAAGGGTTCTTGCGTATTGCCGCGTTTGACGGCGTATTGGCGAAGCAAGGCCTGGTGATCGGAAGCAAACGAATCCAGGGGTCGTGCACCTTCCTGAACCTGATTAAGCAGGCTTCGCAAGTCCCTTGCGGTGTCACTGTCCTTGCTGGTTATTTCCAGCATTCCCCCTGCACCCATCTGAAGGACGCCTTCTTTCTTGAGAATCCCGATCGCCCGGCTTAGCTCGGAGGGTTGAAATTTTCCGGTGCCTTGAAGGTCCTTCACGGTAGGTGATGAGCCTTCATGAGCGGCACTTTTCACTGTCTGAAGAATCCACTCAAGCGGAGAAGAGTCCGGCTGGTGGTATTGGGCACCGACCGCGGTGAGGGAGACATACGTCGTTGTGGTTTCGGACGACAGGCTCACCAGTTGTTTCGTTAGCAGCCACCCGACCGCCATACTGACTTGTGAGGGGGCCAGCTCAGTATGGTTGGCAAGTTGAAGGTCCGAAAGTGGCTGAGGGTATTTTCCCAGTTCACGGAGGACCTGAATTTCGAGAGGATGAAGGCTGTCGGTATTATTCGGAGAATTCATGGGCCCGATTAGACAATCACGGTCTGAGCCGCGGTTCGCATCTGCCGAATGGTTTCAGGAATATTCTTGCTGCCAAAAATGGCGGAACCGGCAACCAGAACATTCGCACCGGCCTGAATCACCGAAGCCACGTTGGTCGGGTTGACTCCCCCATCCACTTCCAAATGGGCCGAACTGCGAGAGTTATTGATCATGGTCCGGATCCGCCGGATCTTATCCAGGCTGGATGAGATAAATTGTTGGCCTCCAAAGCCGGGATTCACAGACATCACCAGGACTAAATCCACGTCACCAAGAATTTCCTCAAGGGCAGTGACGGACGTCGCCGGATTCAAGGACACTCCGGCTTTGACTTGTCGTTCTTTAATAGACTGCACCGTGCGGTGTAAATGTGGGCAGGCTTCGACATGCACGGTTAACAGGTCGGCTCCGGCATCCACGAATTCAGGGATAAAATCATCCGGGTTGGTCATCATCAAATGAACATCTAATGGCAAGGAGGTCACCTTGCGAAGGGCTTCAACCATGGGCGGACCAACCGTCAAATTGGGAACAAAATGGCCATCCATCACATCCACATGGATCCAATCCGCACCGGCTGCTTCCACCATCTGGACGGCTTCCGCGAGCCGGGCAAAGTCAGCAGAAAGAATTGAAGGAGAGATTAAAGGTGTGACTGGCATTGTTATTCAGATTTTCTCAACCGGCACGCAAAAAAGCCATCCATGTTCAACGTCTGAAAGGCCGTACACAAATGCCCCAGGGCAGTAATAAGTGATTGCCCGGCAACGGGCACCCAAGGTGTGACGGATTCCTGATAAAATTCAGGATGTTCCTGACAAAATCCGGAGATAATCTCTGTGGTCTCCTCCGGTTCGACTGAGCAGGCACTATAGACCAAGATTCCCCCTGGTCTCAAGAGGTCAGAAACCCGATCCAGAATCTCACGTTGAAGAGCCTTGGCATGTTGGATGGTTGATAACGATTTTATTAATTTTCCTTCCGGGTGTCGGCGAAGAATACCCAGAGCAGAACAGGGGGCATCAAGCAGAATGCGGTCAAAGGGTTGGGTCAGCACGGCAGGAACCGTGAGGCGGGTCGTTGAGACATGGTTTGTCCTGTCGTGTCCGGATGATGCAGTCAGATCATGGTGAGCAGGCTGAACAATGGAGGTTCCCAGCCTGGCACAATTTGAAACGAGCCGATCTAATCGTCCCTGATGACGATCAAGTGCCACGATGGTCCCTTGGTTTTTCATCAATTGGGCCAGGTGTGTGGTTTTTCCTCCGGGAGCCGCACAGGCATCAAGAACCCGGTCGCCGGGCTGAGGGTCAAGGAGCAAGGGAACGAGTTGGGCGGCTTCGTCCTCCACGTAACACCAGCCGTCTTGCAAAGCGGACAGTTCTCTGGGACTGCCACATTTGTTCAAAATCAAACCGACGGGGCTCACAGTGGTTTCCTGGGCAAGTATTTCTTCCGATTGAAGGCGGGCAAGCAATTGGGAACGGGAACACTGAAGAGTATTCGTTCGAATCGTTAAAGGCGGAATGCCAATAGACTGTTGGCAAAGGTGTTCCGCTTGTGTGAGTCCGAAGGATTGTCGCCAGCGCTCAACTAACCAGGGCGGACACGCATATCGAATGGAGAGGGCCTGGGTGGCATCGACTGCGGGATCGGGCATGGGCGGAACAGGTTGCCGGAGTAGATTGCGCAATACGGCATTCACGAAACCGGACCAATTGTGGCCGGGCTGTTTCCGGATCAGCTGAACGGCTTCATTCACTGCGGCGGAAGCCGGAATACGATCGAGATAGAGCAATTGATAGGCAGCCACCCGTAGCGTCGTGGCGACCGTCAGCGGCAAGCGGATCATGGGCTTGCGGGAGACCTGATCTAATCGCCAATCCAGGGTGAGGTAATGCCGTAACACTCCATAGACCAACTCAAACGCCAAGTGCCGATCGCGGGCGGTGACCACGAGGTCTTTTGTGATGTGATCGAACACGTCATCGCTGAAAGCCCGGGTGCGTTCAATTGTCTGCAAGGCCGCGGCAGCGATTTTTCTCGGACTCCAGGAGCGACCAGTCGAAGATACCGGTGGTTTGGCGGAGGATGCCGGTTTCTGCGCTCCCATCTTCACGCCTTGCCAATCATGGGGAATGTGTGGCCAACCTGGCAGCCATTTCAATGGCCTCAACAAGGCTTGTGGGATCAGCCTTGCCTTGCCCGGCAATGTCATAGGCCGTGCCGTGGTCAACGGACGTGCGAATGATCGGCAGACCCACCGTGATGTTCACGCAATGGCCGAAGGCCACCGTTTTGAGCGGAATCAATCCCTGGTCATGATACAAAGCGACAATGCCATCAAATGATCCTCGTACCGCCTTGCCGAATAAGGTGTCGGCAGGATGAGGACCCGTGCAGGCAATGCCCTGTTTTTTGGCTTGCCGAATGGCGGGTTGAATAATACGGCCTTCCTCGTCGCCAAACAGGCCATTCTCGCCGGCATGGGGGTTGAGGCCCGCCACGCCGATGCGCGGTTTTTGAATGTGGAACAAGCCGGTGAGTCCCTGATGCGCCAATCGAATGGCCCGGAGAATTGTGGTGGAGGTCAACACGTTCGGGACATCACGGAGAGCCAGGTGGGTGGTCGCAAATAATATTTTCAAGGGACCCCCGACTATCATCATCCCCGACTCTTGTGCTTTCGTCAGGTCCGCTAACATTTCGGTATGGCCAGGGTACGTGTGCCCTGCTAAATGAATCGCGTGTTTATTAATGGGGGCCGTGACGATGCCCTGCACGCAACCGGCCTGGGCTAACCGGACGGCTGTTTGAATGCACGTGACTGCGATATCCCCGGACCGTGCCGTGACACGCCCAAGCCTGACCGGACGGATTGATCCGGAAAAGGGATCCAGGAACGGGAGAGAGCCCCGGCGGAACATTCGAGAATTGGAGGTTGATTCGTGCCCGTTCACCGGCACAAGAACCAGTGAGGTCCCCAAGGATTGCGCGGTGTATTCCAGGATGGTCCGGCTACCAATGACCAGGGGCCGACAGACTCGCCAGATTTTCGGCAACTGGAGAGCCTTCACAATAATTTCCGGTCCGATCCCGGCAGGATCGCCCATGGTAATCGCCAGAAGCGGGTTGGTCGTTTGCGTGGAGGCCATGAATGGATTACTTGCGCTTTGCCAATTTGTCAGGAGAATTTTTGCGCGTGGATGGGGTTTTTGAACTGACATACGTCCGGCGTGCGAGGTCGATGATCGTTTGCACAGGCTGCTTGGTGCGCTCGGCCAACGTCACACAATCCCGATACTCGGGAGTGACCTTCGAACGGCCCTTTCCAAGGCCGGCAATCTTCATGCGGACAGAGCCCCCCAACAGTCTAATTGTTTGGAAGGAGCGAGGCAGAATGGCTCGATCCATTTCCTGGATCCGTATTCCCAGCGTCGAGGTTTCGGAAAATAGTAGCGACTGCAAGGTCTGAAGGTCTTGTGAGAGAGCGATCACTGTCACAATCGTGCCGGGCCGACTCCGCTTCATGATGGTCGGCGTCAAGGTGACATCAAGAGCTCCGGCCTCGAACAGGCGCTCCATGACCACCTCATATAATTGCGGATTCATATCATCAATGTTCGTCTCAAGCTGGAAAACACGTTCGGTGTGATCCAAAGAGTCAGGCTCCTGAATACCAACAAATACACGCAGCACATTAGGCCAGCCATGAGGATCGGCCGTGCCTGCGCCATATCCCACTGTTTGTGGCGTTAAGGGTGGGAGCGGTTTACAATCTTGGGAGAGAGTTTTAACCAAGGCGATCCCGGTCGGGGTCGTGAATTCAATAGCCGGTCCATTGGAGAGAATGGGAATGCCCTGGGCCATGTGCGCCACTGCCGGTCCCGGCACCGGAAGCAGCCCATGCGCCGTGGAAATAGTACCGGCTCCCAGATTAATAGGTGAAAAGGACACCGTTGTGATGTTTAGATGCGCAAAACCCAGCAGGGTCCCGACAATATCTACCAGCGAATCGATCACGCCCACCTCATGAAAATGTACTTTATTCGGTTCTTGCCCATGAACCTTGCCTTCGGCTTCAGCCAGCAGTTGGAAGGTGTGAAGGGCCTGCGTGCGAATGATGTCGGACAGGCGGCTATTTCCTAACGTCTTTCGAATAGCGGAAAGGGACAGGGGCTTGGTGAACCCTTTGTGAATATCCACATCCACTTTGGTGGCCCGGATGCTGTTGCGGATCACCTGGTGCTCTCGCAGCCGATAACCTTTGATGCCTAAAGCTTTGAGGCCTTTTTTCAGAGCAGACAAGGGTACACCCGTGTCCACCAGGGCACCCAAAAACATGTCTCCGCTGACTCCTGAAAATGCATCAATGTGAAGATGTCTGGCCATGAAATTACACCTGAAAATCTGAAAAAGTCCAAAGGCGAAACCGTATCATATCAAAATCCTGAATGCGACGCTGAACTTGGCGATTGAGAAGGGGACAAATCTTCTTGAAATTATCCGGGTTTCGCCCCGGCGTACGAGGTCCTTTTGTTACGGCAAAAGGACCCAAAACCATGTTGGCCCTGGCGTGGCCCATTCGTGGTTATAACCTTGCGCGGATTCGCCGACTCCGGCGGTGGCGCAAACTCGCTGTGCTTCAGACAATGCGCTGCCTGTCCTTCCGGAATCGGCTGCACTGGGCTACGGCCACAGCCAAAATGGAACATATCGAAGTTGGTCTGTACTGTGGCAAATAGGGAACGTTTTTGAATTTATTAGGACCACGGTGGCTTATTTACAGTGGATGCTGTTCCGTATGGAGCCTTGAAGAAAAGGGAAAGAGTGGGTTCGCCCGTATTTGATATGCTTTCCAGTGATACAAAATCTACCAGTCAGGAATCATCGCGTCAAATTTTTAATTATCCTGCAACACTCTAAATCTCTTTAATTCAACTTTAACAGCCAAAAGATCTTGCTAAGGTATGTACTTTCTTTTAAGTATCTGGGTATATTTTAGCCATATGGTATCTCTATTACAAAGACACGGTCGTTGATTTCTTTTCCGTTGATGAATCCCCGCCTGAATCTGAAATTATCAAAAACTAAGCGGTGTTGAAAAATTTTATGATTTTCATTTGTCTGAAGAAATTTTGTTTGGCAAATCGGTATCTACCAGGGAGTTTGAAATTATTCGGGTTTCGTCCCGGCGCACGAGGTCCTTTTGTTTCGGCAAAAGGATCCAAACCCATGTTGGCCTTGTCGTGGCCCTTCGGGTTTCTTGCGCCGTTTGCCGACTCCGGCGGTGGCGCAAACTTGTTGCGCTCAGGAGTGCCTGGCAACTCCATATGACTAAACATAGAACAGTAGGTTGAGGACTTCATCGGAAGTAAAGGTGTTAAGAAGTTTGAGAATTCTCTTGGCCAACTCCCAATCTGATGGATGACGATTGGCTATGAAGAGGCCTCTGTGGGTGGTTTGTTCCTGTAAAGCTTTCAGGTGAAGAGCTTCAAAGTCCCGTCGATTATGGGTGAGGAGTGCCCGATTCTGGACTGCTGCAAAATCAAACTGGGCCACGTCCGAATTCCCAAGATTTCCAGCATCCCGGGTTGTCAACACATCAAAGCCGTGGGCCCGCAACATTTCGCCCAGAATCACTGAGACATCTTCATCAAAATATAATCTGATGAAAATGGAAGTCTCGGTCACTTGAGACGAGAATCGATGTGATCGTCGGAAACCCGATTATGGAGAATGTCCTGATCAATGGTTCCTTGATGCTCTTGGTAATAGCTGAGCGCATCAAAGATTTGAGCCAAGGTCAGGTGTGGAAGGCGAATCACAATTTCTTCAGGCGCGACTCCGAATTTCCACAATTCGGCAATGGCACGCACCGGTGTACGGGTGCCGACCACGATCGGGGCTCCCTGAAGGATGTCATCGTTGGAGACGATGTAGGGATGAGTGGTGAGTGAGGTCATAAAGCTTGAGTAGGTCATTGGAACATGAATTTTTCTCAGCCTATCCGAGGTTGTCTTGGATGTCAATTTCCCTTTTTTAAAAGGACAGGAATAGGTGAATTTTTAAAAAGGTGAAGGAAGAAGTGACGGGGAGAATCCCCTTTAACTTTCTCCCATGGAGTGTTGCCAAAATTAGAGTTTCCATGGTCATATCAGCAGCCTGGCTGGTTTATGGTAAAAATAACTGATTTGAGTAGTTAAAAAGAGAAATACGGACCAGACTTGAAGTTCAATTTTCTCACGCGCGCTCTATTCTCGATTGCCCAAAAAAAAACCAAAATTTTATTGGTCTGAAGGGAAAATGTTTGGCACAATAAGAGGGAGGTGCTCAGCACCGAATAGGTAAGAATCTATGACCTGGTTAGAGGTCACGCAGTTTTGAGAGATCCTTCCTTATACTCCGAATGACATGGTTGTCCGGGGGTTGCTTCATTCGGGCATCCCTCGGGATTCATTGACCATTACCTGACCGATGGAATTCACGTTTTTACACATAGGGAACCAGATGCCTCGTTTATGTAAACTTTCTCTGAAAACGCTGCAAATTTTTTGCGTAAGTCTCATTGTTGGTTTAGCCTTTTCCCAACAGATTGACGCCAAACGAAGTGCGAGACCGGCCACTTCCCCCGTGAAAATTTCTGATGTGGTGGTTTCTCCTGATCCCTTTATCCTTGGGAAAAGTGGGTTGAAGTTGACCCTGCTTGTGGAATTGCCGTCATCGTTACGTGGAGCCAATGTGCTGGAAGTCTCTGCCATGATCACGTCACCGACGCGGCGCTCCATGAGTTTTGTCGCACATCGTCTGTTGGTGGACGAACTGGAGACGAAAGGGAAGAATCTCACCATTCCAGTGGAGCTGGTCTGGGATGGGAAAGATCAATACCATCAACTCGTTGCTGATGGCTCGTATTTTTATGAACTCCAGGCCAAGTTGATGGAGGATCAGGGGAATGGTCCCCGGACGAAGATCGTGTCACGTCGGGTTCACGGGACACTCGAAGCGTTGGCGTATGTGGGTGAAGTGTTGCCTCCCCTTCCTCCGGAACCGGATATTCCCGAAGAACTTGAGATTCTTCGTGAGGGAGAGAGTTCCGAAGAGAATGGCCCGGTCTCGGAGGAAGGCTTGAAGTCTTCCGACGATCCGGTGGTTCCAGAGGAAGAGGCCCCCATGGATGCTGCGGGTGTGCTTCAGCCGGAGGAGGCCGGTGGTTCCGAGGCCGACGTTCAAAGCGGTGAACCGGAGGAGAAAGACGAGAGGACAATCCCTGAAATGGGAGAGTCGCGAACATCGGAACCATTGAACAAGCCGATGCCTGAGTTACCTACGTCTGGGGAAGAGCTCCGGCTTTCCCGTTAATGTTGATGCGGTGGGCGAGACAGCCTGCTCCAAACCCGTTATCGATATTCACCACGCCGATTCCGGATGAGCAGGCATTCAGCATCGTTAAGAGAGGGGCAAGCCCGCCAAAATTCGCCCCGTAGCCCTGGCTGGTGGGCACGGCGACAATCGGGCGATCAACCAACCCTCCCACCACGCTGGGCAAAACCCCATCCATTCCTGCGACGACCACGACGACTCGTGCCTGGTGAAGGCTCTCCTGGCGATCCAAGAGCCGATGTAAGCCTGCGACGCCAACATCATAGAGTGTCTGCACCCGGCTTCCCATGACTTCGGCGGTGACTTTGGCTTCCTCGGCCACTGGGATATCGGAGGTGCCGGCCGTGACAATAAGAATCAACCCCTGCTTGTCTGTCTTGTTATGGGAAATAGAGACCATTCTGGCCATTTCATGATACACCGCCTTGCGGGCCAATCGTTTGAGGCTGCGCGCATTAGCGGGCGAAACTCGTGTGGCGAGGAACGGTCCGCCGGCCTTTAACAATTTTCGAGCGATGGCCGTAATTTGTGCGGGTGTTTTTCCTTCGCACAGGATCACTTCCGGAAAACCCTGTCGAAGCGACCGGTGATGATCCACTGAGGCAAACCCGAGATCTTCAAACGGGAGGGTGCGGAGCTGTCGAATGGCCTGGGGGACAGAAACGTGTCCGCCTTGAACCCGTTGAAGCAAGGCCGCTAACCGGTCGTGATTCATGAATGAGCCCTGGGGCCAAAGGTCGCGGTGCTGGCGGAAAAGAGGCCATCGGTTTCGCCTTTGGCTAATCGGGACATGAGATCTGTCACAATATGCCGGGGGTTGCGCCCTTCAAACAACATTTGAAACACGCCGCGCACAATGGGCATATCCACCTGATAACGTTCAGCCAGCGCCATGGCAGCCCGGCTGGTGGGAACGCCTTCAGCCACGGTTCTGGTGGTTGAGCGCAACGTGGTCATATTCGCGCCCTTGGCCAACTGCATGCCGACCTGGTAATTCCGGCTCAACGTCCCGGTGCAGGTGAGCACCAGATCTCCCAACCCCGATAGCCCATAAAAGGTGGCGACATCGGCGCCCATGGCCCGGCCTAACCGGATCATTTCGGCCAGCCCTCTGGTGATTAAGGCGGCCCTCGCGTTAGATCCGAGGTCCAGTCCATCCACCACACCAGCGCCAATGGCCATGACATTTTTTAAGGCCCCGCCCAGTTGCGCCCCGATCATATCCCGTCCGGCATACACGCGAAACTGTGGAGTGATGAAGGCTTGTTGCAGACCATTAACCAGATTGAAATCCCGCCCGGCGAGTAAAATGGTCGTGGGTTTCCATCGGCTCACTTCTGATGCGAAGCTGGGCCCGGAAAGAATGGTGATGAACGGATGCCAAACAGCGGGGAAGGTGACTTTCGACCACCTGACTCATTAATTGCAATGTGCCTTCCTCAATGCCTTTGGTGGCGATGATGATGGGAAGGGGTTCATTTAATAACAGGTTGAGTTGCTTCACCATATTGGCCATGGCATGTGATGGTGCCGCGAGCAGGATGACATCCGTGCCCTGCACGCAATCCGGAAGACTGATCGTGGCCTGGATAGAATTGGGTAAGACCACCTCCGGGAGATACCAGGAATTTTCTCTGGTGCGTTGGATGGTCTCCGCGACCTCTGGTTCATGTGCCCATAAGCGGATGCTGAATCCTTTGGTGGCCAGTAGGTGAGCTAAAGCCGTTCCCCAGGCTCCGGCGCCAATCACAGAGAGGACGCGAAAGGAAGAGGGTGTCACGGTGTCTCCTGAAAAAGATGATTCATGAATGATGGTGGAGCTGGTGCATGTGCCAAAGAGGCAAAGCGAGGTATCGGGAGAGAAACGTGCACCGGTCTGAGGGAACGAATGAGGGTCGATGTTGGGATTGAATCGTGATCTATTGAGAAATTATAAAAATGCCGTGGGAAGTGAGTCAAATAATTTTGCGTGTCCCGCCTGGACGAATCGATGGAAATTGGGCAAGATAGCGAAATCCAGCGATCATGAGACATACATCATCTTAACAGAAATCAGGTGCTGTGTGAGTGAAACAAAGCCGTGTCCTTCTTGTGGCTATGATCTCCCTCTCCAAGGACGGTTCTGTCCAAAATGCGGGAATCGGGTGGATCGAAAGCCGGTGGAGGATTCCAAGCAGGAGCCACTCAACCTTCGTATTCTCTACATCATGGTGGGCCTCCTCATCCTGGCGGTCTTATTCCCTCCTTGGCAAACGCCACCCGAACAGCCGCCGGAATTTTTAGGATTTCACTTTATTACCTCTCCCCCCACGGAGGGGGCTCAACGCAGTCCCATACTCCAAAACATTCAACTCTTCACGATTGCCGTGGCCGGGCTGTACTTTTCCTGGGCATTTAGGGGCAAGGGCTAACCAGGGCATTCCTCCGAATCCGGTGAGGAGGTTCTTCATGAGGGGGACTTCTGAGGACACGGGATATCGGGTCTATCTGGCCCCCAGATTCCCCAAATGTCCCGTGTCCGTATTCCCGTGAGCCTCACGATTGATCCCGGATCATCGCGGATTACTTGGTGACTTGCAGGATTTGTTGAATGGCCTCAGCCTTTTGCATCCGGAGAATCTGGTAGATTTTGGGACCATCTTCCAGGACGTATTGTCGGTCTTCGGCCTTGCACCTTGGCGCACGGTCCTGGTTTGTTTTGCAAAGAAAGAAAACGGGTAACAAGTGGAGGATTTCGTGAGATCCGTAAAATACTCACGGCACAGGCTTCCCCATCATAGGGTGCCGACACGATATTGGCGTCATCCCATTCCTGAATATCATAGACATGAGTATGCACTTTGAGTTGGGGCACATTCGCATTCACCAGGGAGGCGGTCGAGTCGATACACCGTTTAAATTCTTTCATGCAGGTGATGCGCGAGGTTTGCAGGACATCGTCGGTATTGCCTTCCTTGAGCATCCAGGAACCCTGGACTTCCACCCATTGTCCCCATTCCTGATCGTGAAAGGTCTGTGGGGGAAGGAATGGGACAACACGATTCAAGAGGCGATCATCCTCGGTGAGACGTTTCAGTGTGGGAAAGTCGAGGTCCCCGGTCTGAGAGAGCCCTGAATTTTCCTGATAGGCTTTCAAGGCCTGTTTGGTCGTTTGGTCGAGAGTTCCCGTATAGGGTCCGACTCCATATCCAAAGCGTCCGAGAAAAATCTGCACGCCGGTCATCAACGTACGAAATTCATCCGGCTTTTTCCGTAACGCCTCCAATTCTTCCTGACCCTTCTTGTCCAACGACATTTTTGCAGCGTCCGTTTGTGGGGATTGATGGGATGGGGGCGATGAAGATTCAGAAGATTTTTTTGGGGAGTGGGGTGTGTTCAGCTCTTCGCCCGAGGCAAAGCCGGAGCCATTGGAAAAGAGTACTGCCCCGATACCCATGAAGACATACAGAGCCATCAATCCGAATAATTTACCGGTGTGTTGCGACATATCACATTCCCTTCTAAGAAACTAAAAAGCAGAACATCTGTGTGGTGTTCACTCAATACCTGTGGAGATCAGGATCATTCCAGGTGGAGTTCGTGGAGTCAAGAGCTGAAGCCTGCTCGTCCATTGAGAGGTGAGCGGTGGTCCGCAGAAAGGTCAAATGGAAGAAATGATGGAAAGAGTGGAGATGAGGGAGACCGACAAAAGACTCGTGATAGATGACCCTTGTTCTGATTGACGGCAGAACAGATTGACCCTACCAAAACGCCGGATGGAGCATGCCCCATCCGGCGTAATGTCCGCACACTGGGAAAAATTACCGTTTCTTCGTGGCAGCTTTTTTCTTGGCTGGAGCCTTTTTCTTGGCTGGAGCCTTTTTCTTGGCTGGAGCCTTTTTTCTTGGCTGGAGCCTTTTTCTTGGCTGGAGCTTTCTTCTTTGTGGCCAAAACACTCACCCCCTTTCAAATGAGATGCGACGTCGAAGCCGCAGTGATAGCTCACTCCTACGATAGCAGTGAGTCTGTGAATAGGAACCCTTGAGCCCGTTATTAGTGTAGGACGTCACGCGAAAAATTTATCGGCGCTATCGTTCTGCAATGCCAAGCGATGTTCGGGAGCGAAATTGAAGAGGGAATGATGTAAGCAAGAAGTGTTTCGATAGTTGTGCATGATGATATGGAATCTATACTACAACGTCTAAGCAATTAATTCCAGGAATTTTTAAATTTTTTTTGTCGTGATGAACCCGACGCAAAACGTCTGTCAGAAATTATGTCGGCGTGACGAAACGAAACCTGATGAACATGCTCGAGGAAAGAGGGAAAATTTTTCACTGTGTGATGGTCGTCAGTTCATGTGACGGCGAATAATTGGCTTCGGCTGAGAACGCCATGCGTCCGATGAGTCGCCCGTCTTCCGTCTCCACATTCACCCGCCATTCACCAGGCTGGAGCCGTTGTTTCATGGTGTACATGCGATAGCCATGTTCTCTTCCTCCGGTGATGGAAATGGGAATGCGATCCGTGGTGATGAATTCAGCCGACTTGGTGAGTGGTCGCCATTCCCAGTGGTGATAGATGGTGGTATGCAACGTGATCGGAGCAAACACGGATGAAAAGCTATAGACGGGTGTGTCCGTTCCGACACGGTCATCGGACCGTTTCCACACAGCGTACCAGGGACCATCTTCATAGGTGAGCAGGTACTCATTCTGTTGTTTTTCGATGTGATGATAGATGCCTCCGGATTTGAGGGAGAGGGGAATGGGAGGAATCCAATTTAAAAAATATAACGTGGTGCACAGACCCACCAGGGCAAAAGCCGGAAAACAAATGCTCAAGGAAGCCCTGATGGGAAGGTTGGGAATGCCGCGGAGGGTGAGGCGGACGGTTTCCCATACGACGGCTATGGTGATGAGGGCACCGGTTAAAAAGACCCCGGCATTCATCCATCCCGTCAGGACAGGGAGGAAAAAGGTCATAAAGCTTAAGGTGACGATCGCAAAGAGGCCCACCAGCATTTTGAGACTGGAATATCGTTTGGAAAGAAATTCATTGGCGATTAGCAACCCGACAATGATTCCCAAAAAGATGGCGGACGTGGACCATGATGCACTTTGGGAATAGAGGATGGCATAGGCACTGAACAGCCCACCTAATAGAAATTGCATGGCCTTGCCAAAATGCGGACGGGCCCGATGCATCAGGCTCAGGACATTCCAGCCGGGTATGTCCGGTGTTGAGGGGATCAGTCCCAGTTGAAACCGTCCGGTGAGGATGATGAGAGTGCCCAGGAGCGTGATGTAGAGAAGGATAATCAGATTATCCAGCAATCGATCGATGCGTGTTAACGTGAGGGTGTCATAGGTCACGCCGGCGAAAAAAAAGACGGCCGGGAGAATGGGTTTGAGGAATGTCGAGTGCCACTGCATCATCGTCTGGGCCAATGTCGCGGTGAGAGACGCCGTATACGTCGAAGACAATTTGTGAGTCGTCAGATTCATTGTACCTCTTCCTTGAAAATCCTCGGAAGATTTAATGATGTTTCTTAAAGGAATGGGGCGAAACGCTTCGGAAAACCATTCAGGCTGTGTCAGAATCAAGACAATAGAAATGAATCGCCCACTGCTCTTTTTCGGGCGCTGGTCGGAATCCAATTGGTCCTTATTGGGATGTTTGTTTTCAGGGAACCACTGGGGCTACAAGGTTGGAGCCTTCGTGGGATCGGTATCGTTGGAGGAGTGGTAGGCCTCTGGGCGCTGCCAGGTCATGGGACGGCGTCAGGTGAAGGTGTTTCCCGAAGTTCCCGGCCAGAGGAAACTCATTGTTCTCGGTCCTTACCGCTGGGTCAGGCATCCCATGTATACCAGCGTCTTGTTGGTGACCCTGGCTTGGACCCTGGGAAGTCCGCTTCCCTACCGTATTCTGTTATGGGTGGGATTAGTGATGACCTTTTCGGTCAAACTCCGGTACGAAGAGCGCCTCTTGATGGAACGATTCCCTGAATACGAGGCCTACCGACGTCAAACCAAGCGCCTCATCCCTTTTGTGTGGTAGAGCCGATCAGGTTTGGTGGTCAAAGAGGTGTGTAAGGGGGATTGAGGTGACGTGGTGTGGCGTATCATTCCACTTTTTATTCTTTCCAAATATTTTCCGACATGTTCGAGCCCATCATTCTACTCACTGGCATGATGAGCACGTACGAGCGTTGCCGGGGTTCGGCCCGGCAGCCGAGCCACTTTTGTTCGGGCAAAAGTAGCCAAAACCCGGTGACGCCCTCCCTGGCCACATCGCAGAGGGCGGATGCGAGACTGCGGAGAGCAGCCCAACTCGCTGTGCTCGGACAAGGGCTGCCGGTGAATAAGAGCATCCGCCCCAGGGGCCAGGCAGCAGGCGTTATTGGGAATGCTTATAGTGGTTACAAGCTGGAGTTCCAAAACACCGTCTCACACTGTCTGCTGAATAATGAACGATCAATTAAAGCACACCTCATGGTAGACCATGTCATCCTGAGTGAAACGAAGGATCTCGCTGAGACGTGGTTGTTCAAACTGGGCACAGATTCTTCGACCTTGTGCTTGGGCGGCGAATTTATTGAGCCGGACGTTAGATCTCGCTGGAGTCAAAGTCTGATGAGGACTTTGAACCGTGAACTCTTGGAAGCTTGGCTGGCTGAAATAATTTAACCTATCCAATGGTGGATGCCAAAGGCAGGTACAGGCCCTACATTTAATAATTGCACCAACAAAGAACGATTTTTTGCCTAGCTTATATTTACTAATTGACAGTACCTATTTTTTATGACAAGATCTTTCTAAGATGTCCTCTACCAATAAATAGGAGTCCACTATTAAAAGGAGGGAACTTATGTCTAATGAAAAATCTAATCAGATTGCCTTTTATAAAGGCTATGAAATCCAGGCAGCCCCTTACCAGTTGGTTAACTCGGGCAAGTGGGAGGTAAATCTTTGTATCTTTCATGACCGGGGATATGAAACGCGATCGAGGGGGTTCGCCTCAGCCAATTCCTTCAAGGCACAGGACGAAGCCGTTGCCCGTTGTTTCAGTTTTGGAAAGCAAATCATCGACGGAAAAATCGAAAACTACACCGTCGATGGTCTGTGATGATCGGAGCCTACTGGAATAAATAACGCAGGGTCCTCGACCCATGGATCACAATTAGTTTTCTCGATTTTTACATTCGACGCAAAAAGAAATCGATCACCCGAATACCCCCGCATGTGTCAAAGCCGAAGCGCAAGTTTTTATATACGATCCCAGTTCAGCTAAAGCCGAACGAAGTGTCCCTTCTTCGCAAGATTGAAACCATTCTGGGCGGAAACGGAAAGGTTGAAAACATAACTCAGGATGCGCGACACGTATTTGAGTCGCAAAAGTACGGCACCTATTTTATCACGACGGATGCGAGAATTCTTGTTCGTGCCAAACCGTTTCGAAAGAGATCTGCGGGGTGTTGATAGTCGAGCCGAGCGAATTCTTGGCATTAGTTATGGCTCATAGAGATTGACAGGCTCTATGCATGCGAGATTTCATTAGGGTCCCAGGTTGCTCATCCGCAGAATAGGACTAGCATGAGCATGACGAATATAAACAAATATCCACTCGGTTAATTGTCTACGATTGCGGAGGGATTTCAGTCAGATGGCAAAGCTCAAGTTAGGCAAGCCCGAAGCTGCTCGTCGACAACTTGATAGTGCGATCCGCATGTTATTTCAGAACGAGGATCCTATTGCGATTCACACGCTCTGTATGGCTGCCTTCCGCATACTTCGCGACTTGGCGGAAAAAGGTGGTGACAGTTACATACACAAGCTCGTGAAAGCCATTATCTTACCAGGCATGGAAAATGAATTTTGGGGCGCTCTACAAGGTCCGGCGAACTTCTTCAAGCATGCCGACAGGGATGCGGCCGCGATACTCGGCGACGTGGATGAAGAATTAAACGACATAGCCATGCTCCTGACTTGTCATTACTATCAGAATCTTTGCCACCAACTTACCCCAGAAATGATGGTCCTGATGACTTGGGTAAACTTGATGCATCCCAATTACTGGCGAGAAGACATACAAGTGTTGATTGAGCCGGACCTATCATATGCGAGGAGGTTGCTTGTTGGTCAAAGTCGGCAGGATCAACTTTCGGTATGCAGGCAACTTCTTCAGGATTTTCAAAACATTACGGGCTGACAATGCCGAGAGAGCAAATAACGGACGACTCCAACGGATGCTGGCTGAAAGCTCACCCACCAATAGTTCAGCCGACCGCAGGGAAACATTCGATGGGAGGATGTAAATGAAGGTGTCAGTGCTTGTTTGAATTGGGATCGAGGGGTTTGGATAAGTGGTCGTCTTTGGTGGGAGGGGGGAAGCGCCAAATCACCAGGTTAATGGACCCTGCGCGTTTCAAAAACAATTTGGGCGTCTAAAACTTGGAGGGTATTCGGATGGGACTAGAACCCTTGTCTCTGAAACGTTCTTTCTTTGCAGCGGTGTTACTCACTCTTCTATCAAGTTGCTCGGTTACTGAATTAAGTGCATCACTCAAGGTGACAGCCCAGGCGCTTTTGGATGCATCCGGCAAGTGCGTCCAGGAAGTCCGTGATGAAGGGCTGAAGTATGAGAACGCTCGGAATTGCACGGCATTGGGGCCACTGTCGAAGCAATACATTGATGCAGGAGGCGGTACGCCGGAAACGCCGCTTGAAGTGGAAATCAGATTTGAGCGTGCGCGCGTTCAAGCCTGGATGGCCCGTGCTTTGTCGGAAAGTAAAAATCCAGCCCTGATAAGAATTTGGTAATAGGGAGATGCGATAAAGCCCTCCAACAGATCTTTCCCTCGATATAGCTGAAAGCCTTGATTAGATCTACCGATGAAATGTAGCGTTAGAGTCCATGAGCACATAGGGGATGAAGCCAAGGTGCGTCACCACTTTGTTCCCGCGTTTTATTTGAGGGGTTTTGCCGACGCAGCAAGTCAAAATCTCGTTTGGGTATACAGCAAAGACTCGGGTAGGATATTTCCCAACAAGCCAGAAAACATTGGCCTTGAAAAGCACTATCACACTTTTCAGCGACCGGATGGAACAAAAGATACAAACACTATAGAGGACTATTTCTGTCATGTTTGGGAAGGACCCACAGCCAAGATTTTCGAGGCCATCAAAGCTGGATCGTTGCCCACTGATGATGATCGAGCCTTTTTTGCAAGGTTTCTTGGTTTAAGTCTCACTCGAAGCCCGCGTCATCGGGAAAACGTAAACAAAATCATCGCGCATATGAAGAAAGCAGTGGGGCAGTGCAATGCAGCCGATCCACGTAATTTCGCGCAGACGCTCAGAAACTACGAACGCGACCTAGGGGAAAAACTTACAGATGATCCTGAGGGTCTCCGCAAGATTATTATAGAAGGCGAATATGAAGTACATGCGAATCCAAACCTTTATCTAAAGATGTTTGTCGATCATGGCGTGTCTTTTGGGAAGATAATCGAAAAAATGACCTGGATTTTCATCCGAGCCACTGATCGATTTAAGTTCCTCACCTCAGATAATCCGTTCTTCTTTCACAATCCCACTGCCGATCCGTATTCGATCTATGGAGGCGGGGGCTTACTCAGCAAAAACGTCGAAGTATCCTTTCCGGTGTCAAATGATATTGCGTTGGTTGCTTTGTGGGGCAAAAATGTAATGGCAGGATATATTCAAGCCAACCATGAGCTGGCTAAAACGATCAATCGGCGTAGCGTTTTTGGCGCTAATCGTTTCGTCTATGGATCGGAGAAATCAGAATCAATTGCTCGTCTAGTTCAAAAGCATGCGAAAGATCCATCTAAGCTTGTCATCTTATAATGTTGGCTCGCAAGGGTAGGAGTCGATGTGATCCAAGGAAAAGAAATGGGATCATCCAAATGAATATAAAGGTTCCGTTCAGGCTAGCATTTGGTTCCTGAGGCTGCGCTGGAGGCCTTAGCGGATCAAAATTTTCAATTTACTGTCAAAGGAAAAAAGACTTATGCTCAACAAGTGGCGGCGATTCGAGATTCTACTCCCGCTATAATTCAATGATGGCCGGGATTTGTGTGGAGGAGTGGGATTCGACTGGCGGACCGTACTACCCCTGTCAGATACGCTCGCAAGTTAACCCAACGTTGGACAGGTAACAGCGGATGCAGGGAATTTATGAGCAGCGGTTGTGCGCTTTCGTAGACATTCTGGGTTTTGGTGATCTCGTTAGGAGAAGCCTCAATTGCCCTGCCCTCCAGGGAAAGATACGGCAGGTCCTCCGCGAAGTGATTTTAGCGCGCCCTGTTTGGGTAAGGGATAGTCCTGTGGACGTCATCGAAGCCCGCTTAAGGCAAGAAGATGTCCTGGATCCGCAAGCCGAGGCAGAGCGGTTGGCCAATGAATACGCCGCAGCCGAGCGCGGCTCTAGTTTCTCTGACTGCTTAGTCCTTTCTTCAGCTCTCAACGATCGCGCTATCACCGGACTTGTCACCTCCCTGTTGTTTCTTTCTGGAAATCTTGCTGAACTCGGTGTGTATGCACGCGGAGGCGTTTACCTTGGGCAGCTTTGCCATGAACAGGATCTGTGCTTTGGGCCTGCACTCATTGAGGCTTACAATCTTGAGAAGAAATTCGCCAAATATCCACGCATTATCTTCTCCACTGAAGCTTATGGGGAAGTCGCACAGGTCAATATGACAAGCCTTGGGCCTTTAGCATCCTACCTACGGGAGGACGTGGTTGACGGTTGGCGTTTTCTTGACTTCCTCAACCAGACTGCTCCTCACCTCGCGCTTCCTACGGATCAAATGAAGGTGATTCGGCGCGAACTTAATAGACATTTGTACTGTTCGAACCTTAAGCCTCAGGTGCGGGAAAAACATGTTTGGCTTGGGCGTTACTTCAATTTGGCCTTGGAAGAGGGGTCAATTGTAGGCATCGACCCTTTGTCTGTCGGTGCATAGAATGAGGCCACCGACTACCAATCGTCCGAAAAGTGCTCCGTTAAATGGGCAATTTTCAGTCGAGAAGGCTTGGCTGGGCGGGAAGTGGTGTCTCTCTACTTGAGGGGACCCTGCCCTATAGCTGCACAGTAGAAAATTTTTGCATTCCTCTCTCTTAGCAAGGGTGCTGCTTTCTTCGCTTAAGAAATGGCAGAAAGAATAATTATCGTGAATGTTCCTACTCTCATTCTTCCGGGAATTGGTAATTCTGATCATGCCCATTGGCAAACGTTTTGGAAGGCTGCGAACCCGAATTTGTTAGTGTGCAGCAACGGGACTGGAATAGTCCTGTCTGTGATGAGTGGTGAATGTGCTTGAACAAGCCGTAGCGGAAATCGGGGAGAGTTCCGTCCTTGTTGCCCACAGCCTGGAATGTTGAGGAGTGGTGGCAGCTTTTACCGCGATAATCTGGTGAGTATTGTCATTGATGTATCTGTCTCAGTTAAAATCAGCAGTGGATAGGGCAATTCAACGCACAATGGAAAATTTGTTTGGATCAACTCGAGCTATGGGTGGGTAGCCTCCCCATTGAGATTGAGTTCAGGTTATTGAGTAACTATTTACAGAGGAATGACGGCCTTGACTAAAAAACCACGGAATCGCGCATGGAACGGATGGGCCTATGGCCGGCCACTCAGCTCCGGACTCGGTTAAGCTGAAATAGGATTCGTTATGCTTGAACCCCATTGCAGGAGGTTTTCAGGTGAACCCAACCAATCCCTCTATTTTTGATCTGAGTCCGTCAGAAAAACTTCAGCTTGTCGAAGATTTGTGGGATGATCTTGCGGCCACTCCGGAAGCTGTACCAGTTCATGACTGGCAAAAGGAAGAGCTGGCCAGGAGAAAGGCCCGCCTGATGAAAAACCCAGCCTCCGGACTCACATGGGAAGAAGTCAAACGAAGAGTCCGAAGTCGTTATGGCCGCTGAGTTGATCGTTGCCCCGGAGGCCGAGCAAGACGTCGCAGAAGCGCACGCCTGGTATGAGAGTCGGCGGATCGGTTTGGGGGAAGGAATTTTTGAATTGCGTCGATGCGTGTATTGAAGCGATCTGCCGGACACCCCAGATGTATACCACGGTCTTCGAGAACTATCGTCGTGGGTTGGTGCGACGCTTTCCGTATGCGATCTTTTATGAGTGTATCGAAGACCGAGTAACGGTCTACAGCGTGTTTCACACTGCCCGCGATCCTGAAAAATGGCGGGAGCGTCTTCATTGAGCTGATGTGCTTGACCGCCCCAACACCTATGTGACCTTTTTCTTTCAAGAGGAAAAAGAATTTCTACATGGAAAAGCTTTTTTCAGTGTTTACCGATTCGCGATAGAACCCTTTTGGTTCCTCCCTCTCGGCAAGGGGGCTGCTTCGTTCGCATCAGAAATGTCCCCAACGAACACTAGCGTGAATGCCCCCACTCTCATCGTGCCGGGAATCGGCAACTCTGACCAGGCCCATTGGCAAACGCGTGTGGGAGTCCGCGAACACGGAATTTGTTCGTGTGCAGCAACGAGATTGGGAAAATCCTGTTTGCCATGAGTGGGTGAATGTTCTTGAGCAAGCCGTGGCAAAAATCGGTGAAAGTCCCGTGCTTGTTGCGCACAGTTTGGGGTGTCTCTGCGTGGCGCATTGGGCGGCACGAACCAGCCTCAAGATTAAAGGGGCCTTGCTGGTGGCGCCACCCAATCCAGAAGATGGCGGTTTCCCCTCCGAGGCCATCGGATTTTCTCCGGTGCCTCTAGGTTGGTTTGGATTTCCCAGCATCGTGGTGGCCAGTTCCAACGATCCGTATGGGAGTCTTGCGTTTGCCCGTGCTTGTGCGTCGGGGTGGGGTAGTCGTTTCGTGAATATTGGGCCAGCAGGGCACATTAACTCGGAGAGTGGGCTTGGGGATTGGCTTGAAGGTTGGACCCTCTATCAAGAACTGACCTTTTAACAGATGTTTTTAGACCACTTTTCATTGTGATGTGGCCTCTAGAATCTGATATTTGCCGGGTTTCGGCCCGGCAGCCGAGGTCCTTTTGTTTTGGCAAAGGGACCCAAAACCCGTGACGCCCCGTCCAGTCTCATTAAGGTGGGGCGGACGCGAACCTGAGGAGGGCGGCCTAACTCGCGGAGCCTGCCCTGAGATTCTATGGTTCATGTCAAGCATTGTGTGATCCGCTCTGGATTAAATGTTGTACGGTAATGATAAATAGACCAAGCGGCCCGGGCGATTTTACGAGCGATGATCACCAAGGAGGCCGTCGTGCTCCAGCCTTGAGGGCGGTAATGCTCGTAGAGCGGTTTCCACACGGTGGTTTTGATCGCGGACATGGCGGCGTTATAGAGCAACCGGCTTAACTCAGCAGGCCCGCGTTTGGATAACCGCCTTCGACCGGCTTTGCGCCCCGAGTCATTCGCCCGAGGGTCAAACCCCGTGAAGGCGACGAAGGCATCCGCCTTGCGAAACGGCACGCGCTCCAACGTATTGGTTAGGCTGATGCCCACCAGGGGACCGACGCCCACAATGGTTTCCAACCGGTGTTGCGCTTCCTGGTGGTGAGGTGAGCGGGCGGCCAGCGCGGACAGGGTCGCATCAATCTTGGCAATCAAGGCCTCCAATTTGCCCATCACGGCCTTGAGTGCGGGGGCAAAGCCGCCCAGATCGCGCATGGTCAGCTTGAGCGTGCCTTTGAGGCGGACGATTGTGGCGCGCCGCCGAATGAGTCGATCCAGTTTGCGTTGAGTGGCGGTAGGGGGCGTGTAGGGCCGCAAGCGCCTATGCTCTTGGGCGATGAGCCGGGCGATCAATTCCGCATCGACCCGGTCGGTTTTGGCCCGAGTGCCCATGGCCTTGGCGTAATGCCGAGTGTCCAAGGGATTGAGGAGGAAGGCGGTATGGCCTTGGGCCTGCGCCAGGTCCGCCAGTAATTCGTGATAGGCGCCGGTGGATTCCAAGCCGATGCGGCTGCCTGCCGGCAGCGATTTGAGCCAAGCCCGCAACGAGCCACGCTGATTGGGAACACTCTGGACCGGGAAGCATGACTCGGCGCAAGCAACCCCGACGGCAGCTTTGGCCACATCCACGCCGACATTCAGACAGGTGTGCATAATGGGACCCTCCAAGAAGTAAATGAACGAGGCTGGGGTGGCACACACCGACGTGAGCTTGCGAGTCAATCGGCGGTCAGGATCCCTGCCGCGAGATGCTTCCTCGACGTTTGGGGTGTGGGTGGGAGCGTTCTCAGGGAGTCTGTCCGCTGTGCGGCAGATGCCAGCCGATGTCCCTCCACCCCAGTTCCTTTTAGCTTCTCAAAAAATGAGCTGTAGACACCATACAAGTCCTGCCGAAGGGCTCAAACAAAGTCTGCCGGTTCATGAGAGCGTCCGACCCAAGGACCGGATGGCAGGCGTCGGTCAAAGGGGAGTGGGTGCATAAAGACAAGGAAGAATTTGGAAATTAATTGGAATCACTGAAGATAACCGAGCTGCGATAACCAGATCGCTCGATACACCTAAGACGAATAAAGGGATGAAGAGTGAAGGTCCGAGGCCTTTGCCGAGGATCAGGGCGAGGGTTTATCCCTCATTGGCGGGGGATTCTTCGTGGTCAGAATGGTGTGGGCGGCTTGGGAGGCTTCTTTGACCAAAATTCCCATTTTGGGGTGAGAAGGTTCGAGGTCGACGGGAAAGCCATAGTGGCGTAACCGTTCGCTTGCCAGATGGCCAATAGAGGCGACCATCATGCGATGAAGCGCTTTTCTGAAAAGGTTAATCTTCTCGTCCTTTTCCAACACCTTAACGAGATGTTCCACTTGAATGGCGTTGGTGATTAACAAAACCGGTATGACACCATCCATGACTTCCTGAAGCAGATGTTTCAGGGGTGCCGGATCCTCAGGTAAGGTCCATCGATAGACCGGTACCGGTCGAACTTTTGCTCCCCGTTCCCTCAGGCCTTCTAGAAATTTCGGGTTACTGACCCCATATTCCTGCACCGCGATCCGTAAGCCCTGGAGCCCATCCGGGTAGGAGACATCAAGAGCGACGAGAGTATCTTTCCATGTATTGGGTTCAGGGACCAGAATGTTCGGCTGAAGTCCAAGCTCTTTTAACACCAGGGCTGGTTTGGGACCTCGCACGACGAGCACCGTGTTGCGCAAGGCGGCAATGATTGCCTCACGAGTATGCCGGGTTTGAACAACATCCAGCAGAGTCCGAAATCCTACACCGGTGAGCAGGACCAATAGGTCGACCTGACCTGCCATCAAGGCATCGCCACATTCCAGCGCCTGGGGATTGTCCGATAGTGGGAGTTCCCTCATTGACGGGGCGACAATAGGCACGCCTCCGTGCCGGATAATCAGCCGTTCCATTTCCGTGGCCATCCGGCTTTCAAGAGCCCCTACCCGGAGTCCTTGAAAGCCGACATTGAGTTGTTCACCGCTCATGTTCGTACCTTACAGAGGGGTGAAAGATTTATTGGCCCGATGGAGCAGGCACATCCTGGGCGCATCGAAAACCAGTGGAATTATTGCGGTCCGTTGGAAGACTTTTGATCCTCGTAAAAATTCGGACCTGGGGGGTTTCTCCCTGCCAGCCTGAACTCCGCAATACTTTAAATTGGCCGGTTGCGGGTCCTGGGGGATTCCGGGCAGGGCTTTTGGCATAATAGTCTGCTTCGTACCAGTCGGCCACCCATTCCCAGACATTACCCGCCACATCGTAGATTCCATAGGGGCTTTTGCCTTTTTCATAAATACCCACCTGGGTTAACGTGGCCTCTCCCCGCCACGATTGATTGAAGTTCAAATGTTCCAGCGTGGGTTCGACGTCACCCCAAGGAAAACGCCAGTCGTTGGGTCCTTTTGCGGCTTTTTCCCACTCGGCTTCGGTGGGAAGGCGTTTCCCGGCCCAGTGGCAGTAGGCTTCTGCATCCTTCCAGTCCACGTTGATGACCGGGAGGTCGGTGACCGACTCGGGCATCATATTTCCTTTCCACAGTCCTTTCTTTGGATCCGTGGGATGTTGGGGAGTCCGGTGCCCGGTTTCAGTCACAAATTGAAGATACCGCCCATTGGTGAGTTCGTACTTATCCATATAAAAACTATTCACAAACACGTCATGATTCGGCCGTTCGTCAAGCCCCCCATCCCGGGCCGCCTTGGGCACACCCATGGGAAAGACTCCCTCAGGAATCAAGACCATCGGAGCGCCGTCTTTTCCCACAATTTCCTGAGGAGGCTCAGAAGCGCTAACCGTGCTGGAAACTGCAGCGATAAGTAGTAGGCCCGCCCATATCCCAACACACCCTACCCGTCGATTCCACATCCTTCCTACCATTTTCCCCTCCAATTTTTTCTGGCAATCCAACAATTTTTTAATGATTCGATTATTAAAATACCATAATTCCGGTTGATCATGAATGATAGGTCAAAGGTTTCGGAGGGAAAGTTGAATCATGAGGCCACACTTAGACTCCACAGGGTCTGCTTGGGCGTCGCTCAGAAGGAGCTGTTGACTATTCCTCCTGTTTTCATCGTGAACCGTTGAGATCGGGAGGTGGAATCCTACAGAAATACAGATTAAGGGGAGATTTTCAACAGACCTTAGGAATCTTTGACGTTCGTTCGGCAACTTGCTCCATCCCGGGGTCCTGGGTATGATGCCTTTCTCCGAAAATACTCGTGGGCGATGTGGTCTCACTCTTCATCCATTGACGGAATTGAGATGCAGGAAAAACGAAAAACCCTCGGGCTTCGACATTTGGCCTTACGGGTGCGGGATGTTCAGGTATCCCAGCGGTTTTATGAACGACTTTTTGATATGAAAGTTGTGTGGCAGCCTGATCCCGGGAATGTCTACCTCAGTACGGGCTATGATAATCTCGCACTGCATCAAGTGACTTCTGAAGAGTTGAGTCAATTCAACCTCTCCCAGGTTCACCCGTTGGATCATTTGGGGTTTTTAATGGATTCTCCGGCAAGTGTGGACGCGCTATTTTCGGAAGCCACAAACAGGGTCTCACGATTGTGAAACCTCTGAAGCAACATCGCGACGGCAGTTATTCGTTTTATCTCTCGGATCCGGATCAGAATACGATTCAGGTGTTGTTTGAACCCTCAATCCAATTGCGATAGAGCAGGGTCGAACCCTCGTGGTTCCTTCCTTTCGCAGCATACGAGACAGTTCTCTCTCCCTCTCATCTTGCCATGAATCCTTGGACGACCATTGATCCCACGCAGCATGTCGGACTGAACCCGTGGGTCTGGGTTCAGTTGGAGAGTACCGAACCGCCCGGACCTTTCCCGTTTTTGGGCGGGGTGGACCCGGAGGTCGTCAGCAGTCTTCATCAGGTGCATGAGATTATGATGAGCGGTATCGAGACCGCCATCAGCGACATCATGGCCAAACGTGCTTCCGTGGATGACCCTCAATTATCCCGTCGTTTGGAGGATGCCTATGCGGAAGTGGTGCAATCTCGTCCTCCCTTACAACGACATATTCAGTGCGGACGGAAATCCGATGGGACCTTTCACTGGGACTATCCGAAAAATCCCACAGCCTCGGCCAAGATGACGTATGGAGGGTTGCGGATTTTTAACTCCGTCACGCGGCAAGCGATCCCCTTCGGGTTTGAGCGGCCAATCGGGCCGAAAGTGGGGCATTTCCTTGGTTTTCTCACTGGCCGGCATACGATGGGGGAGATTCAAACGGTGGCCCAAGCCGGCGGGCGAGATCTTGAGCGGCAATTGGCGCAGCTCTTTACCTTATTGAAAGACCATGATTGTCTGGCCATCGCTCCCAACACTTCCCTTGAGGCACATTGGCGTAAAGTCACGCGGGATCAGGATGTGGTGCATCTGGGCCATGCGGCCTTGATGTATCGACACCAGGATAATTTTTTATGGTTTGATCCCTGGCTCATGCCATGGTTCGCGGAGTCGCCTGTGCCGTCTCTGTGGGCCAACCTCCTTCCGCGCCCGGCTGGAATTTTTCTCACCCATGACCATGACGACCATGTCGATCCCCGCACTTTGTACCACTTGCCCAAAGATGTGCCGATCTTTGTGCCGAGTCGACGCAACCGGAAAGCGCTGCATTATGATTATCTGTCCCTTCTGAGAGAGTTAGGTTTTTCGCAGGTCAGAGAGCTGGCTCATGGGGAAAGTTGGCGTATAGGGGACGCCCAGGTAGTATCCGTGCCGTTTTTCGGTGAAGATCCATGTGATGTGGAACTTCCGCGAAATTGTTATTTGGTGGCGGATCGGGGGCGGAACACGCTGGTGCATGCCGATAGCGGGCCGACCAATGATGGCCGCTCGGCTTTGCAAGACAAGGTCATGGCCAATCTCGTGTCAAAGTACGGTCCGATTCCCTTGGTCTTTGCCTCGCAACAACAACTCAAAGAAGTCCGGAGTTATGCGGCCTATGCCTGTCTCTCTCCGCCGGGAACCTGGTTGGAGGTGGGAGAAAACGGCTTTTTGACCAATGCCTATTTAGCCGAGTTATGTCGAACGGCTCAAGCGAAACTCTTTGTCTCCTATGCGACAGGGGGTGCGGATTGGTATCCCGATCATTTATCATTTATGTTCAGTGGGCGTAATCCGGCCCGTACGGCCTTGCTCACCGCGAATTGGGATCCTCCTGAAAGTCTTAGGCAGGAACTGGAACCGTTTGGCTGTCGCTATCATTTCGGCCAGGCCTTTGATGTGTTTGGAGCCGGACCCAACGGGGAAACCCTGGTGTCTCATCTGGCGGATCAACTGACACCGATCGGTTTATACCAGTTGGATCATGCCCCTCCTCCCTTTCTGCGAAAACATCGTTAGCCGGTGGGAGTCGGGAACGGGTTAGAGTACTCAAGTTTGAGCCACCAGGATTCCTGCTTGGCCTCTTCCAGTAAGTCCGGTATGATTGACCCTCACGCCTACAGTATTCCTTGGTAGCAAAGGGAGGCAACGATTCATGGTGCAGGAATCTGAAGACCAAAGAGAATATATAGAAGAAGTGGCGGTGGTCGGCGTCAAAGTACGGGATCTGGGAGAGGTGAAAAAAACCCGGACCGATGATCATACCGTGAAGGTCGGTGATTGGGTCTTGTTGGATTTAGACAACGACCATACCTTTGGCAAAGTCTACCTCCCTCCTCAATTCCTCCCGTTTACCCCGCCGATGCGGGTGATGCGGCAGATTATTCGAAAAGCCACTGAAGAAGATGAACGCCAGATTGCGCGCCAGCTGCGTTTGGCCCAGGAGGGTGAGGAATTTTGCCAGGAACGGATTGCCGAATTGGGGCTCGGCATGACGTTAGTGGAAGTGTTTGGTTCATTTGCCCAGCGATCACTCACCTTCACCTATACGGCCGATGAGCGGATTGATTTTCGCCAACTGGTCAAAGATCTGGCCAGGCGATTTGGATGCCGGATTGAGATGCGCCAGATTTCAAGCCGGGAGGAAGCCGCTCGACTGAGTGGCGTTGATACCTGCGGATTGGTGCTCTGTTGCTCCAGCTTTTTAACCGATTTTAAGCCCGTCTATCCTCGCGGTCGGGCTGACGCACCCATGAATGGCATGGATAGCCATCGGATCGGGGTCTGTGGTCGGATGAAATGCTGCTTGTTATATGAGGAAGAGGGTTGGACCCTCACTCGACGCAAACCACAGCCTTTAATTCGTCCCACAAGACGGTAATACTATGTTGGTCAAAAAGGTTGGTTGTGAGTTAGGGGCTGCTGAGCCACATCCGCAAGCTGGGGTGGTCACGTGAGGGCTGTTGATTATTTTAATTTTCTGCCTTTTCATAGGTGTATGAGTGACAGAGATTTCCCCGAGGACAATGAGGGAGTGTTCAAAAAGGCTCGTCCAGCAAGGCCGCAGCTGCTTGGACGAGCGGAGCGTACGGAGGAGTACGTGAGCACGGCCAAGGGGCGAGAACGCCGCTGGCGGCATTTTTCAACACTTCCAGTAATGAGTGGAGAAACGACGCGCCATGGGGGGTAAGCCACGATTCGTCATTTATGCACATAATGCGACCTACGATAAGCTCCATCAAGTGGCCACGCTGGGATTAACGGCTTCCGCGATGGGGAAAGACGTGATGGTGGTGCTGTTGTTCTGGACCATCAAAAAGTTGGCGGAAGGCCGGTTAAATGAATTGGATTTTCCTCCGGAATATGCCGCCCAAGCCCCCGAAGTGGCCCGGTTGATCCGTGAACGCAAAGTTCCGCTCATTTCGGACATGTTCGAGGAAGCCCGTCAGGTCGGCCAGTTCAAATTAGTCGCCTGTAGCGCGGGACTTGAGTATATGGGAGTCGATGCCAACGCGGTCACTCAAGGGGTCGATGAAGTAATGGGCTTGCCTGCAATTATTTCTGCCTGCTCCGGTGCGGAAACCACCCTATTTATTTAATTCCCTCTCCGGTTTTTCCCTGCAGTGTGTTGGCAGGCTTTGATCGTTCATCCCAGTTTTCTGAAGGGTTTCAATTCTTGACAAAACTTAAGATCGGGTGCTAGGTCCTTGGGGTGGTTCCTGTCATGAATAAAATCGACATCCCTGGCAAAGCGGCGTCCACATGGACCGGTCCGGCTCGGGAGCAGGCCGTCCAGCGAATGTTCACGGCCATTGCCAAATTTTATGACCTGAATAATTCTCTCCTGAGTTTTGGTCTGCACCATTCCTGGAAACGCAAGGCGATTTCCTACATTCCTGACATCCCTGGGACACGAGCTTTGGATTTGGGTGCGGGAACCTGCGACCTGGCCATCTTAGTGGATCAACATCTCCGCTATACGAGCCAAATTATCGCAGCGGATTTGAATTTAGCCATGTTGCGGGTGGGCCAGGATAAAGTCCGGTCCCAGAGCTTGGCCAAGCGTATTACCTGTTTGCAGATGAATGCCGAGCATCTCACCTTTCCGCCTGCCACATTTGATACGGTGACGGCCGGATTTTGTATTCGCAACGTCGGGAATCTTCCCCAAGCTCTTTCGGAAATCTGCCGGGTATTGCAACCTGGGGGTCGCTTCGTGTGCTTGGAATTTTCCCGTCCTGTTTCAGCCGGCCTGCGCAAGCTTTACGACTGGTACTCCTTTCATTTGCTCCCCTGGATCGGCACCAAGGTGGCTCGCGATGGTACGGGGGTGTATGAATATCTACCGGCGTCAATACGCAATTTCCCGGACCAAAACCGGCTCGCCCAATTACTGAAGGAAGCCGGGTTTCAATCAGTGGACTATCACAATCTGACCGGTGGAATTGTCGCCATTCATGTGGCGGTGAAATAGCTCGATGAACTCCGTCCTCTACGTCTTTCTCCCCTGTAAAAAGGTCTATCCCACCGGGATTACCTATCTGGCTGACTTCATCCACCGGCGCCGGCCGGATGTGCGTCAGCAGATTCTGGATCTCTCCTTATTTCCTCCGGATCAACGTCAAGCACAATTACGGGAAGTGACCAAGGCTTTTCAGCCGGAATTGGTGTGTTTCTCATGGCGGGATATCCAGATTTTTTCCCCGCATGAAGGCGATGCCTCGCTCGAGCATGCGTTTAATTTTTATTACGCGAGCAATCCCCTGAAGCGAGTGGTGGCCTCCTTCCAAGGCCTGCAGAACCTGTACCGCTATTACACGGATATCCGGAGTAATCTTTCGTATCCCTGGCTGGTTCAGAAGGAATTTCCCTCAATCGGAATGATGATCGGCGGCGGAGCGTTCACGGCCTTTGCGGATCAGCTTATTGAAAAATTGCCGGAAGGCATCATTGGTATTCTGGGAGAAGGGGAGGACGCGATTCTCAAAGTCCTGAACGGCGAGCCTCTTGAGTGAAGAACGGTTCATCATCAAAGAGCAGGGACGGGTCACCAAGGGCACCAAAAATACGCCGGCCCTGTTGGATGCGCTCTCCGTGGATATTCCTTATCTCACGTCAATCTTTCCACAATACCGTGAATATATCGGCGAATGTATCGGCGTGCAGAGCAAACGCGGCTGCCCGTATGATTGTGCTTTTTGTCTCTATCCCTATATTGAAGGCAAACGGGTGCGCTATCGCCCGGCGGAAAATGTGGTGAAGGACATTGCTCAGTATTACCATCAATGGGGAGCCAGACGGTTTTGGTTTACCGACGCGCAGTTCATCACCGGCAAGGATGCCTATCCCCAATGTACGGAAATCCTGGAACGGATCATCTCTCAACAATTACATATTGAATGGTCGGGATACGTCCGGACCTCCCTGATTAATCCAACCTTGGCCAAGCTGATGGTGCAATCCGGAGTGGGAGATTTAGAGGTCGCGATCACGGCGGGCTCGCAAAAGGTTCTGAACAGCATGCATATGGGGTTCAAGCTTGAACATTTGTATGACGGATGCCGGTATCTCAAGGAAGCGGGATTCAACGGGCGGGTCATTCTCAATTATTCCTTGAATTCCCCGGACGAAACAGAAGAGACGCCTCCTTCAAAGTATCGAGTCGTACAAAATAGTGGCCTCGATATTGGGAGAAGACCGGGTGTTTCCCTTGATGTTTTTCTTAGGAATCCAGCCCAATACGGATTTGGAGCAACGATTATTGTCGGAAGGCTATTTATCGAAGGGCTACAACCCGCTCAGTTTGACGCCCTGGAATATCAAAAAGATGCTGTACAATCCGGCGCCGCTTAACAAGATCATCGCCAAGGCTTGTCTGGCGGCCTGGGGTCGGAAGCATGGGTCGCAAGATCCCCGCCCCTGGTCTGGCAGCTTAAGCCAGAGCGCCACGCAGCAACAGGGGCACACCTATGCAGACACAAGTCTATCGAAAGGATTTGAAACCAATTCCGGGCGTGATGCCCTGCTCACGCTGGAAGAAATCCTTCGTTCCCGCCGCCCATCCGATTCCCAGCCGCTTTCTCCTGCCCCCGCACCCAATCCCTCTCGTTGATTCTTCTGGGTCTGTTGAAAAAAGCCGCCAGCGGCGTTCTCGCCATTTTCCCGTGCTCACGTACTAAGCGTACGCTCCGCGCGTAAAAACGGCTGCGGCCTTGCTGGACGGACCCTTCGGGACGACTCAGGGCCTGCTTTTTTGAACCGACCCGGAGCCTTTGATGAGTAATCTAATCCTGGGCAAATTTACTTTTGATCATCCTTATTATTCAACACTCCCCTTCTGTAAATTTGTGGAGTGCCAAACCGACAGGCCTGCAGGAAGATTAGGTTAGATCCCCAATCTTAATGGGCGATTATGTGTGGAAACGAGTCTGTTACAAACGGAGGGAGGAGGTATTCCCCATCAAATGGATACCCATGGAATACGTGGAAACGTTCTGAGGGTCTGGGGTTTATCCTTTGATCGTAAATTCCATGGTGCCGATAACGTTGACGGCATGCAGCGCTTGGCCTGGAGAACCATAAAAAATCTTGACCTGATACTTCCCCGGTTTCCACCCCTCTGCCGGCTTTGAAATTTGAAAGTATCCGGATCGCTGATTCATTTCCAGTTCGATCACGTCTTTTCCGACGGGCGTATTCGACGTCACTTGCCCATCATTCATTTGAAACCACGCAGCTGCGAATTGGCCAGGGGCGTCTAAGGGTTGTGCTTCGAAAACGATGTAAAACATCTGCGTGTCTAAGGAGAATTCCGAAACGCCTGGGTTAACAGGCTCCACATACGCATCCCCCGTCGTCATCCATCCTGGCCGTCCAAGGGAATCCCAAGGTGTGTCGTATCCCGTGGCCATAGTAATCCATGTAAAGACGCCTTGTGGGCGTTTCCAATTAACTTGGTCAAACGCCATGTCTTTGATCATATCGTTTTTATTGGGAGCCAGGGTCGAGCTGCCAAACGGATCGTCCGCCCAACTGATACTGCTGAACAGGCCAATAAGAACAAGGGCCGTCGCAGTGGGAAAGAAGCAGGATTTGCCGGCAGACTTACGAAACAATTTCATAAAAAAACTTTCGACAATGTGCATAGTCCACCTCCTGGTGGGAAGACCTTCTCTGTCTAGTCCATTTTTCTCATTTTACAATACTTGACCCACAAGTGTTGCGCAATCAGGCGACAATTACGACCGGGAAGGAAAGAATGTTGAGAAAATGGAAGAACGATTAAGGCAGAGGAGCAGGCACCCGGGAACCTTCAATCCCTTGCCGTCGACTATCGACAATTCTATCGGCAACCTCGGCAATGTGTTTTTCCAGAATGAGACGGAGATGGCTGCCAGGTCGATAATCCGCGGGAGCCATGAAATGGACACGGTCCGCGTGGAAGGTCAATTGATAACATTTTTCAAAGGACCGACGGGTCTGATCTTCGGGATTATAGACCGCCAAGGCGAACCCGCCATTTTTCTTCATGACGGTAAAGCAGGGGACGTCTGTCGGTCCATCGCCTACATAAATCATTTGTCGGAACGGCACCCGACGGCTTTCTTCGGGCATATGGTCGTTCACATCTTCTTTTAAATCCGTCAGTCCTTTGTTGACCCGAAACAGGAATTGGGTTTTTTGTGTGTGACTGATAGTCCGTTTGGGAAAACAAATGTGCCCATCTTCTTCGTCGAATTCACAGCCAAAAATGGCTCGGACCTTGCTGGCGACCACGCTTCCCTCCAAGATAGCCTTGAGTCCGGAACTGACTACATAATGTTCCAAGCGGATGGGCACCTCTTCATATTTTGGTTTTTTTAAGATCTCGTTGAGCTCTTCAAAAAACGAGGGAACACCAGGGAAAAAGGACAATTGATTGCCCATGCCACGCAGGTCCTGATTCGAAAGCGTCTGGATGCGGGGTTCTTCCAGCATCCGTTTCATATAGGCCAGCTCCTGATCGTAATCCCGGGCTTCGATCAGAGCCGTGCAACTTTTCCAAAATGTGGTCGGGTCAAGTTCGGCATGCCGGAGAATCGTGTGATCCTGCATGTAATGCGGACTCAACGTATGATCGAAGTCATAGACGATAGCGATAATGTTCTGGGGTTGATTCATGAGGTTTCCCTTCCCGATTCTTGGGAAAAGCAGTGTAAGTTGAGGAGCGAAAGGTGTCAACGAATGAGCCAGCGCGAGGGAACAGGGTCCTGGAGGCCTTTTCGTTTGTGGGATGCTGTCGTAGAAGAAATGATGCTGTGTGATAGGCGGAGCAGAACAAGCATTTATACCCCGTAGCGCATACGCGTGCCCTGCTGGTTCGAAAGAAGAATTTCCTGAGCACTGAGTTCTTTGGGAAAAAGTGTGCCGGAGATCTTGGTGCCGTGAATGCTGGCCCCTTCCAAATTGCATTGAGAAAGATCTACTCCTCGAAGATCGGCCTGCCGGAAATAACTTCCCCGGAAATCCATCCCTGCCACTTCAATGCCGCGAAGATCCACACTCCGGAAATCGCAATTACTCAGATCGGGTTTCTCGCCAGTCTTGAACCGCGCATTGAATTCAGTAATTTTTCCCTCTCGAAGTAGGGTATACATGGGGTGGTTGGTCATTTTTGGCTTCATACCGCGATCTCTGGTTCTGTTGAGGTCATCTGAGGATGATGTGAGTCGGTAATCCATTGACCGTATCGGTTGACCGAAGCCTGGAATGAAGAGCGTTAAGGCCATTTTTCGGCCTATGCCGGTAGCGCCTCAGGGGGTCCCAGTCGAATCAGGTCAGGTCAGGAAATAGAAGGGATTTTACTCCCAAACCGACAAACAGGGGACTCCTGGTCATCGCGAATTTAGTTGGAGATGGCTAGCAAGGCGGTAGGAAATTCCTGGATTCTTGTTAAAAAGAGATCCAATTGGCCGGTCCCGGGAGAGGGGTCTTTTTTAACATTCCTGAGCCTGGAACACGCCGTCTATATTTCTTGTTTGAGCGTCACGGCCTGTCCGCAGGCGGGGATTATCCCTTGTTGGATAGTTCGGATTAAAAAATTGCCTTGACGAGTTCCTGAATGCTGCGTTGCATATCGGTGTCGTCCGTAATCGGGCGGGTAATGGCGGCATCGCAAGCCCGGTCGGGGGCCACGCCTTGTTGCATCAAGGTCCCTGCGTAAATCAACAGTCGGGTACTGACACCTTCTTCCAGGCCATGGTTCCGGAGATTTCGTACCTTTTCACCCAATTTGACTAACCGGATGGCAACGTCCCTGGAAACCTTTGCTTCATGCTCCACGATCCTGGTCTCGATATCTTTGGGAGGATAACCAAACTCAATGGCCATGAAACGTTGCTTGGTGCTTTGCTTTAATTCTTTTAAGACACTTTGATACCCGGGGTTATAAGAGATCACCAGCAAAAAATCATCCACGGCCTGAATCATCTGCCCTTTTTTCTCGATAGGCAAAAACCGTCGGTCATCACTCAAGGGATGGATCAGCACGGTGGTATCTTTTCGGGCTTCAACCACTTCATCCAGATAGACAAGAGCGCCATGTTTGACTCCCAGGGTCAGCGGGCCATCCACCCATACGGTTTCTTCCCCTTTCAACAGGTAGCGTCCGATCAAATCGGAGGCGGTCAGATCTTCATGACACGCGACGGTAATCAGCGGCCGATTGAGTCGATGCGCCATATGCTGGACAAACCGGGTTTTCCCGCATCCAGTGGGGCCTTTCAACATCACGGGTATTTTGTTTTTGGCACCCACGGTGAACAGATCGATTTCCCCGTTCACTTCTTGATAGAACGGCTCCTCGGTGACCCGGAATTGTTCAATACCGAATTCAAGACCCTTCATAACAACTCATCCAAATTAAGGAATGAAACAGCGAAACACATGGACGGCTAAGGGAGCATTATACGGGTGTCATTTCAGGGAGGACAACCTGCAAGTGCGATCAATGCATTTCCATGGGAGACTGCAGAATAATTCCAAACTTTACCGGTTCACCTGCTGATCCATATATGACGGAGCAATCGAGAGCAAGCAAGGAGGGTTCAAAGAGTCCATCCGGTCCCGCCCTCTGTCATGCCGAAGGGAAGGCCGCAGTATGGCTTGCGACGTCCGTAAAGGCTAACCGCTTGTTCGCAGGCGGAGCCTACAGGTGAAAACGTGAGCATGACCAAGGCACGACCATGCCGCCGCCGGACTTATTCAACGCTTCCCTGGGGGAGATCCTGATCACTCATGAGGGCTGGGCAATGTAGTTGGACACTAATTGACAGGGATGATAGGCCAGTTTTGTCTTTGCTAAACCCGATAGCCCTGAATCATCCATGGTATTCACGAATGGATATGCCTGAAACTCGCGACAGAATTCCCGGAAAAGATACTGGGCTAACCCATAGACTGATCGATCTGCCACCTCCAGCAAGACGCAAAACACCTCCGGGGAGCGTGGGAACCCGAACGTATATGCTTTAACAGCTTCATCCACCCGGACGATTCGCCCGGTGAGACCGAGTTCACGATACTCCTGGAGTGTCACTCGATGGGCATGAGCGGCATCACGAAGCATCAGGCGAGCCACATCCTCCTTAGGTCCTATTCGGGAAATTGGGATATCTTCCTTTTGATGGATCCAACGGTGAAAAAGGGCGAAGCACTCATCACGATCGATGATCTGGTAGGGGGCGATCCGGATGCGGTGTCCGCGAATAAAGCGATTGCACGCGGCGCGTTGGGATTTGTAGGGATTTCCTTTCAGTTGGATGAGATCGGCAGTACGATAGAGGTAATCGGGGTCCTTTGGTAGGAGGGTGTATCCCCATTGTTGAATTTCTTCTTTTAAATCAGCGGGAATGTTTTCAATTCGCGTAACGCTGGATCCACGATTCCGGGTCACCATGTATGCAGTCACTTGACTCAGCACGTCTTTGAGAGGGCTGCCGGAAGAGGATCCGATTGCAGAAGAAGGTCCGACAGGGGGAAGAGGCATAAATATCCCATCGGAATATTCCGCGAAGAGGCACAGCCAGCCGTCAATGTCCGTCCAGGAAAAGGTGAACAGGTCTTTCCAAATATAATGCGGTGGAAATGACCAGGTGCTCAAGGGAGTTTTCCCCCCGATACCTGTGGAGGCAATGGCCTGGTTCAGACGAGACTGATCGTTGATGGTCAAGGGACTGAGATGGATGGACATGAAAGATCGTTATACGGGATGAAGGATCTATGGAAAAAGAGCGAGTGCATGGCCGTCACCGCATGTCGTGCGAATTGGAGGATCGAAGAGTTGCAGTCAGGCGGTCGAGGGTGTGCAACACGACGACGTCCGGTTGAAACGGAGTCACTAATCGAGGATGAACGGCAAGGCAATTTAGAACGTGATCAGATTCCAGATAGTTCGCAACTTTTTGGGCCTGTTCCATGAACGCCTTTGGAAGGGGCAGTGCCGAAGGTTCTAGTCCAGCTCTCCTGAGAGGGTTTTCTTCCCCGGCTTGCTCGAGAAGAAACGGGCACAACGTATCCCAACCAAGCACGACCTTCTCGTGTTGGGCATTCCACATGAGCGCGAAGGGATACAATTGGCAATCCAGAGGACGAACCTCATAAATGCGACAGTGTTGTGTGATGGGATCAAATGCCGGGCAGAGAAATCCTTCATCATTGGGATTTCGGACGACTTGAATCTGACTGCCCCGATGATCAGGAAAGGAAGAGGGAGGGATGCCCTGTGCGACCGCCTGTCGAATTTCTTCTTCAGTAAAGTAGGGTCTGAGGGTACTATCGTGTTCGGGGAAACGACAGCACACGTCGCATCGCAAACAGACGGCGGAGGGAACGACCTGTGGGCCAGGAATGACGGGGATGGCTTGAGGCATAGGCGAAGAACTTTCATGGCGACTTGGCCCCCCATTTCCATCGGGTGCGTGCCTTGTCTGGTTTCAGGAGAGCGTGCTACGATCTCCTCTATTCTAGCAAAAGGACCGTCATCAAGGTCCAAGCTTTTCATGTTAGACCCGAATTGAAGTATTTCGTGCAGGTCCAACCTCTTGTGATCGACGAGTAAAGGACGTCAGCGTGCCTGGTCCGTTACATCCGTCTTCCACGATTAACCCAGGATCGGTTATTTCTTCCCACGTAGAACAATCCGGCCCCATTCTGCCATTGAGTCCGTTCACATCTGACAGCCCCTATCCTCTATTTCGGGACAGGCTGATCAAGGACGGATTATTTGTGAACGGGCAGGATGATCATTGGCGAGTGGCATGCCGACCCTTTTCGCTTTCCACCGAGGAAGCCAAATTTTTTGAAGCATTAGGGCAGCATCTATTGGTGTTCTACCAGGCCTTGAACCGGTTGTATCTTGAAAGCCTGAAAGGTCTGCAACCTGCGTGGGTTCATGAATATTTGGATATCGGAAAGCCGGAGGATCTTCTGGCCCTTGCACGGATGAATCGATTCAAAAATCACCTTCCAGGTGTCATTCGTCCCGATCTTATTCCCACCAACGGTGCCATGGCCCTGACGGAACTTGATTCCGTCCCTGGAGGGATTGGCTTAACCGGCAGCCTGAGTCGGATGTATGCCCAGCAGGGTTTTCCTGTGTGGCCGCAGGCCGACGGGTTGGTTCAAGAGTTTTCCCGTATGTTACGAGGGGCATTGCACGGGCAGCCTCCCCGGGTGGCCATAGTCGTCTCGGATGAAGCTGAGGCCTATCGCGCCGAAATGCAATGGGTGGTGACACAACTCCGGCAGGAAGGTTGGGAGGCCTATTGCGGGCATCCCCGTGATATTCGATTTACGGAAGAGGGTCTTTTGATTCACCATGAGGGACAGGAACAGCCTCTTTCGGTGGTTTACCGGTTCTACGAATTGTTCGATTTGAAAAATATTCCCAAAGGGGAATTGATTGCCTACAGTGCCAAAAAAGGCCGGGTTGTGGTCACCCCGCCATATAAGCCCTGGATGGAGGAAAAGCTGGCCTTAGCCTTGTTCCACCATCCGATGCTGGAGAAATTTTGGGAGCACGAATTGAAATCCGACACGTTTGACTGTCTTCATGCTCTTATTCCCGCAGACCTGGATTTTGGATCCCAGACCCCTTCCGCCTTCTGCGGTGATTCCCGGCTTACGTCATGGAAATCGTGCGGTGTCGGATTGGCAGTGGTTGGGAGAAGCCACCCAAAAAGAACGTCAGTATGTCATCAAAGTTTCAGGATTTTCGGACCAGGCTTGGGGGAGCCGGGGCGTTTCGATCGGGCATGATATGTCGCAAGTCCAGTGGAAAGAGGTCGTGTCCCATGCTCTGGATCAATTTGAGACGAGCCCTTCGATTCTTCAAACATTTCACAAAGGGCGACTGGTTATGGTTGAATATTACGACAGTCATTCCGGTGACGTCGTCAGTATGGAAGGCCGGGCGCGCTTATCTCCGTATTATTTCGTGAATGAGGGACAGGCCCGGTTGGGCGGTGTCCTGGCGACGGTGTGTCCCAAAGATAAAAAAATTATTCATGGAATGCGGGATGCGGTCATGGCTCCCTGTTCCATCATGGCTAGTCACCTAAGCTCATAAGGCCCAGGGCGCCTGGTTCTTTCGGTCCTAGTGTATTTTTCCTCTCATGGGGAAGACCCCTAGTTGACATGTCTGATACTCTTAACCGCATGAAACTGTATCACACGGAATGGTGCCCGGAATGCCAAATCGTCCGCGAGAGGTTGGCTGAGTTGGGTCTGCCCTACGAAGATGAAGTTGTGCCTGATGTTCGACCTTTCCGGAAAAATTTGTATGAAATCTCGGGACAGAATTATGTCCCGGTGTTGGTTCATGGAGAAACGGTGTTGACGGAGACATCCGATATCTTGGCATATCTGGACGACTACGAAGACCATGGGACTCCCTCCGGGGAAGCCACCAAGCCACCCTCCAGCAACCTTGATGAAAGGAATCATTAAGCTATGGATGATTGGAAAAAGGTCCTCGCCGCAAGTATCACCAAACCCAAGGATTTAGCCAAGTATCTGGGGGTCGATCCCAAGGAGGTGGAAGCCGTCGTCGGGCCCTATCCAATGCGAATTACCCCGACAGTGCTGGCCACGATTAAAAGTAAAGGGGATGCGATCTGGAAGCAGGTAGTCCCTGAGGCCATCGAATTGGATGATATTGATGCCCCGGACGATCCGTTGGAAGAAGATACGGATAGCCCGGTTCCTCATTTGGTCCACCGATATCCTGATCGCGTGTTGTTGATGGTGACCAACCAATGTCCAATCTATTGTCGGTTTTGCACGAGAAAGCGACTGGTGGGGAAACCGGGGTTTCTCAAAAAGGGTGAGCTGGATCGAGCGGTGGCATACCTCAGAGAGCATACTGAAGTACGGGATGTCATCCTGTCCGGCGGTGACCCGTTGTTGCTGCCTGATCGTCTCATTGAGAGAATTCTGAAAGGCCTTCGGTCCATCCCGCATTTAGAATTGATTCGGTTTGGGACCCGGGTGCCAGGGACCCTCCCGCAACGCATTACTCCGGAATTGTGTGAGATCGTTAAGCGCTTCCATCCCATTTATATGAATTTGCATTTCAACCATCCGGATGAGTTGACGCCGGAGGTCAAGGAGGCTTGTGGTCGATTGGCGGATGCCGGGGTGCCCTTGGGAGCCCAAACCGTCTTGCTGAAAGGTGTCAATGATGACCCGGAAATCATGAAACGGCTGATGCATCAATTGTTGTTGGCCAGAGTGAAACCCTATTACCTGTATCAAGCCGATCTCACCAAGGGGACGAATCACTTCCGGACCTCGGTGGAAACGGGGTTGAAAATGATTCAATCCCTTCAGGGGCATACGAGTGGCATGGCCGTTCCCCACTTTGTCATTGATGCGCCTGGAGGTGGCGGAAAGATCCCGCTGTTGCCTAACGATTATTTATTGAATTTGGATGAGAACGGGGCGGTATTAAAAAATTACGAAAATAAAACCTATCATTATCCTCAGCCGACATCGGGAAACGGGCGTGAACTTCCCATGGTCGGCGCCCCTGCATCCCAGGATATGTGCGGTGCCGGCGCCATGGATGACTATTAATGGTCGATTCTAAGAAGACGGGCATTCTGTCCTTTCAACACCTTCGTGCGCTGGTTCGTCAGCAGGTGATCCGGGCCGATGTGCCCATTACCTCCCGGCAAATTCAACCGGCCAGTCTCGATTTACGGCTGGGAACGAAGGCCTACCGTCTCCTGAGCAGTTTTCTGCCAGAACCCTCAGATCAGCAATCCCAGTTTACGATTGAGGACCTCTACCGGTCCGATATGGTGATGTACGATATGGATCTGACCAATGGCGCCATTCTGGAAAAGGGCCATGTCTACCTCGTCCCTTTGATGGAGAGGGTCAAGCTGCCCAAAGATATCCGCGGTCGAACCAATCCAAAAAGTTCCACGGGGAGGTTGGATATTTTTACCCGCGTGGTGACGGATCTCCATATGGGCTTTGATGAAATCCGCTCCGGGTATGAAGGCCCGTTATTTTTGGAAATCGTGCCCCGGTCGTTTACCATACGTGTGCAGGCTGGATTGGCCCTCAACCAATTACGATTATTGTCTGGCAAACCCATGGTCTCGGATTCAGGGTTGCGAGCCGTTCATCGTAAGACCCCCTTGCTGTATCATAATGGAGATTCCGGGAAAACGGATCTGGCCTTATCGGCCAAGGAACTCCGGGTAAATAACGGTCTGTTTTTAAGTGTCGATTTGCAAGGATCGAGTGACCATTCCGAGGCGATTGTGGGGTACCGGGCAAAAAAGAATAGTCATGTTATTGATCTCAGTCTGGTGGGCCATTATGCCGCCTCCGATTTTTGGGAACCGCTAAAACGCAATGCCACCGCCACGATGCTCTTGGAGCCGGAAGAGTTTTATATCCTGGCCTCCAAGGAACGAATCCAGGTTCCACCCGGCTATTCATCGGAAATGGTGGCATATGAAGCCGCCTGCGGGGAATTGCGAACCCATTATGCGGGGTTCTTCGATCCTGGGTTTGGCTATGCCAACCGCAGCCGGAAAGGCACCCAGGTGGTCTTGGAGGTCCGCCCTCACGATGTGCCTTTCCGTATTCATGACGGACAGACATTTTTTAAGGTCGTCTATGAGAAGATGCGGGATATCCCCACGCAGTTATATGGATCGGCGTTAGGGTCTTCCTATTACCAGCAGGGTCTCACACTCAGCAAACATTTTAAGTGGTAACTATGAGTACAGAAACTGAACAACCTCAGTCGACCGACCCTGTTGCCCCCAAGCCGGTGCCTCCCCGTCCGCCAGTCAGGGATGAGGACCCGGAAGATCAAGAAAATCTGCAGATGCAGGTGGCCATGCGTATGGTGGGATCCGCCATGGTCTTTATCGGGTTTTTGCAGGTTTTTCTGTCCGCCAGTACCGGTGCCGAAATCAGCATCTTCCCCATGATTATTTATTTTTCAGGAATGGCCATGTGGGCCTATTCCTCCGTGGACAACCTCACCGTCCGTTATACGGTGATGGCGTTGTCTCTGCTTTGCGCGATGGCATTTATGCATTTTGGGGAAGTGTTATTTTGGCATAAGTATCTAATTTACTGGGGCACGATCGGGGTCGTCGTGTTTTTTATGTTCAAAAACCCCAAGAAACCCGCCGACTCGTAGCCCGACGTTCTGAATTCTTAGTCTTTCCTATGTGTGTCTCAGCCATTAGGTTTCTTCATGGGCATCGCCGTGATCATTCCGGTCTTGAATGAACAGAAGGCTTTGCCGGCTTTGTTACCCGTCTTGATACCGCTGGGGTTCGAGGAAATTATTGTGGTGGATGGAGGAAGTCGGGATGGCACAGTGGATGTGGCCAGAAAGATGTTGGAATCGACATCCGACTCCCGCTATCGGATCATTTCCGGTCCGTGTGGGCGGGCTTCCCAAATGAATGCCGGGGCCGCTCTGGCCAACTCCGAAATTTTGGTATTTTTGCATGCTGACACCCAAATGCCAGCACAATGCCAGGGAAGTGATAGCAGACGCCATGGATGATCCGCAGTGTGTCGGTGGCCGGTTTGATGTACGTTTCCACAGGATACCGGTTATGCATGGATGGTGAGCCGGCTCATGAATCTGCGCTCCCGCTGGTCGGGGATCTTCACTGGCGATCAAACCATGTTTGTGCGACGTTCCGTGTTTGAAGAGTTGGGGGGCTTTGCGAGTATTCCTCTTATGGAAGATATTGAATTCAGCCGCCGGTTGAAGCGAGTTGGCACGATCGCGTCTCTGCGAGCGAAGGTCATTACCTCGTTTCGACGGTGGGAACAGCAGGGCCCTCTCCGCACAATCGTGCGCATGTGGACGCTCCGCGCATGGTATTGGCTAGGATGGGATCCGCGTCGTCTTCAGCAGTATTATGACACCGTCCGGTAACGACCCAGCTGTACGTCGATCCCGTCCATCACACCAGAGCCAGGGTGGGAGACGTCGATCTCTCCCGCCAGCGTCGTCGGCGATTATTGTCTTTGCGAAGGCACCGGTTGCCGGTCAAGTCAAAACACGCCTGTGTCCACCTCTTACGCCTGATGAGGCAGCCAGTCTCCACGGCAGTCTCGTCTTAGATATCCTGGAGCGATGCCAATCTCTCAAGGGGCTATGATCGCATCCTGGCCGGAACGCCCTCTCCCCATCATCCCTTCTTTCGGGCCATGGAGGCTCGATTCAAGATTCCGGTCTGGGATCAAATAGGGGACGATCTGGGAACTCGCATGGCAGCAGCATTCAAGCAGGCGCTCGGTTCCCCATATCGTTCGGTTGTGGTCATTGGAACGGACATTCCCGGCATAAATGGTCCGCTTCTCACAACGGCACTCGACAGTCTTCACGATCATGATGTCGTGTTAGGTCCCACCATGGATGGCGGGTATTATTTAATCGGGCTGCGCACGCCCGTGCCGGAACTGTTTGAGAACATACCGTGGTCCACGGGGCAGGTGTATGCGCTCACAGAGCAGAAGATAAAAATGCTGGGCCTCTCGTTAAAAATCCTACCGAAACTTCGTGATCTTGATACGGTGGAGGATCTTCACATGTGTATCCGGGAGTCGAAAGATCGGCAGAATCAGATGTTTTCTTCTCGCACGAAAAATGTGTTGCAGGAGTTGGCCAAACGGTTGACCAACCGCGAATAAGGGAATAATCATTCTTTTTGAATGACAAGGGTGTCCACACGAGTACCACAGGAGAGATAGAGAAATGATTGACCGTGTGGCGTTGATCACTGGCGGAGCCAGAGGAATTGGACGGGGTATCGCGCTGGACTTGGCGGACAAGGGTTGGAGGGTGGCTCTTTGCTATCGTACCAGTCAGCAGGAAGCTGAGGAAGTCAAACGTGGCATCGAGGGACAGGGTGGAAAGGCGTTGGCCATTCAATGTGATGTCTCCGACCCTGTTGCGGCAACACAGCTTGTTCAGCATGTGGAAGATGCCTGGGGCAAGATTGATGCGCTGATCAACGGGGCCGGTCCCTACCATCGCATCTCACTGTTTGAGGAAACTGTTGAGGGATGGTCGGACATGTTCACAAATAATCTTCACCCGATCTTTTACCTCGCGAAGGCTGTGGCGCCGGGGATGAAAGCCAGAAAATCTGGCCGCATTATTTCGTTTAGCATGGCCAACGCGGACAAAATGGAAGCCCAACCGCATGTGACCGCCCATTATATTGCCAAAGCCGGCGTGCTCATTCTTACCCGGACCCTGGCGAAAATATTGGCCCCGGATGGTATCACCGTGAATGCGATTTCACCAGGATTTATCGATTCCGGGAGTGCGCCACCGGGAGAGCTGGATGGTATGGCTAAGAAAATTCCGGCAGGATATATTGGTCAGGTTGAGGATACCGTCCAAGCCGTTCGTTATTTCCTATCTGACGAAGCTCGATACGTAACGGGAGCCAATCTGCACGTGAGCGGCGGCTGGGGAGTCTGAAGCCTCGAAGCGGTCATCAATTAGAGCAGGATACAGGCTTTCTCAATAATTACCCTCCTTGTGTCATGTCAGACAACGGGAGATCGTCTTTCAATGTCTTGCCTCTCGTCCCGTTTCTTCCTCGTACCTGCGGTCCATTCTCTTCCAACCAGGTGATTCCAAAGACCTCTCCGAAGTGGTGAGCGATTTGTGTCCGCACCCTATGCGAATCTATTGATCTTCCAAGGTTCTTTGCCATGGAAGTCATGGTGCAGCCTTCAATCCCACATGGCGCCAAGAGGGTAAACGGTTGGAGATCGACGTTCACGTTTAAGGCAAATCCGTGCATGGTCACCCCACGGGAAATTCGTACGCCGATGGAGGCAATTTTTTCCATGCACGTGGCGGATGTTTTCACCCACACCCCCCGAAACGATTCATGACGACATCCGGCAATCCCCCATTCCGCTAAGGTGCGAATCAGGACCTCCTCCAATTGCTGGACATAGATTTTGGGACCAGGACAGAAATTTCGAAGTCGTAAAATCGGATATCCGATCAGCTGTCCGGGGCCATGATAGGTCACAGATCCGCCTCGCCCGGTCTGATGAAGGTGGACCCCCATGTGCTGCAGTTCGGTCCAGCGAGGCTCCCAATGTTCAGGCTTGGTTGTTCGTCCCAATGTGATGACAGGTTCGTGTTCGGTCAATACCAATGTGTCGGGCCGACGGTCCTCGAGACGTTGCGCCGCCAGAGACTGTTGAAGCTCCAAGGCTTCCGCATAGAGTAGCCGAGGAAACGTCAGCACCATTCCCGGTTGTCGAGAATCGAGGAGAGCCATAGGAATGCGTTCTCAGGAGGAAGTGAACCCTAACGGGAGGCCCAAGGACTTCCAGGATGGGAGGTGGGAGGCGTTTGATTTTGCCGTTGGTATCGACGGCCACAAGGGTTGCCGATCCTTCCACGACCAATCTTTTGCTGGTGCGATCTTTGAATGACATGGGAAAATGTGAGAGAAATTCGTCGATCGGCCGCTACCGTGGTCTCGACCTCCAGGGTGTCTCCATAGGTGGCGGCGGATCGATAGGAAAGTTCAGCGCGTATCACGCGAAATTCAGTTCCTTCTTGTATCAATGCGGCAACCGACAGGCCATGGGTATCCAAGTAATGCGTTCGGGCTCGTTCAAAGTATTTTAGATAGTTGGCGTAGTAGACGACTCCTCCACAATCCGTATCTTCATAATAGACCCGTACCTCCATTCCGGCCGGTCGCCTCCCCTACACATTCATGGTTGGAAATTCTGGAAGGTCGGTGGGAGCCACGCCACTTAATTTTATCACCAGGTCATAGAGCTGGTGGAAGCGTTCGGGTTTAATGGGTTCAAATCCGTAACCCAGAAGCGCATGATCAGCGGCATCAAATAAGGATTTCATTTTAGACCAATCCGTGACAAAGCGTTGCCCCATGGGATCTCCAAGCGCAGCCAACGCCTGAAATTGCGCCTGCAAAGGAAGGCGATATTTCCCATCAATTTCATTCAGATATTGCCTGCGACAGGTTTCTCGCAAGTCCTCCGGGAGTTGTTCGAGGTTCACATCCCAACTTTTCAGGTGATACTGGGTATACAAGCGGGATTGAGCAAAGGCTTCCAAGGCTCGAAGCAGGACGTGAGTGGCAGCTTCAAGATCCCGCCCGCGATCTCCACGGCGTTTTGCCCATGCCAATAAGTCGAGAGCCACCGCCGGCTTAATATCTTTCGAATCCAGCACGATTCGTTCAAGGAACGTGAGGTTTGCTTTGAGGAGGTGAATGAGGCGATCCATGCCTGGAGGGCCGCCCCACACGGAGGCCAGTTCCAAGGCTTTGATCCCGCCTTTTAATTTTTCCCAGGCAGGGCGATACAGCAGTTGATCCCACAGGCCATAGCCCTGTGCCACATCGGCCAGGGCCCGATAAAAGGGTTTCAGTCCGCCGCTGATTCGATGTTCCAGTGTGTGAAACCCTTTAACGGCCGCATCATAAGAACCATGATTGAAATGGTAACACGTCTCGTGTCGCAGATGCGGCGCCTCTTCGTCCCAAGGATTGGCAGAGGCTTCAGATTGCGACAACAGTTTGGTGATCGCTTCAACGGCCTGGTCAGCAGACGGAAAAGGATGGCCGGGAAACAACAGCACTTTGGTGGAAAAGGGAAATCCTGTCAGCACCATGGCGGAAGCCATGCCAACGGTTGCGCTGGTAATATCAATCACCAGTTCGCCCGGGCATCACGTTCCAGGTCGTTAACAGAGGGCCAAGCCCCTGAGCCAGGGCTTTCTGGCATGCAGAAAAACTTTCAGGGGAAGGGGTGAAGATCCAGTCCCAACGTTGGGGCATGCGTGACAAGGCCGGAGGGATCTGGGACTCCACGACCTGCTTTATGAGACTCGTGCAGAAAAAAGCACACCATGTCAGGATTCAAATGCCGGATAATGGCGATGGCGGACGTAGGGTCGGCTTGAATGGCGAGTAGGAGTGCTTTGGTGGGGATATGGGCACTCACAATGGGTCGACTATATCATCGGTTGAGGAGCCCGGCAAGAAAACCGATGCCGGATATCATGCTCTCAACGGGGAATCCCGGTATTTCTCTTCGCACAGTGTGAAATTTGATTCCTATCCTGATAGAATCGGCCACGATGAATATTGATGCGGTTATCCAGGCCTTTGAAACCAGTGCCGATGTCAAAAATGAATTTATCCGGACCCACGCGGATCGTGTCGTTGAAATTGGTCAATTGCTGATCCGCGCATTTCGTGAAGGCCGAAAGGTCTTGCTCTTTGGGAATGGTGGGAGTGCGACGGATGCCTCACATCTTGCCGCGGAGTTTGTCGGTCGGTATCGACGCGATCGAGATCCCCTTCCTGCCCTGGCGTTGGCCTGCGATATGGCTGCCATTACCTGTATTGCGAATGACTATGACTATACAGATATTTTCTCCCGGCAAATAAAGGCGCATGGCCGCAAGGGGGATGTGGCAATTGCCATTAGCACCAGCGGGAACTCCCTGAACGTGATCCGTGGTGTGGAAGCGGCCACGGACCGTGGTCTTGTCACCGTCGCCTGGACAGGCGCCACTGGGGGTAAAGTCGGAGATCTCGTCGATTATTGTTTTCGGGTCCCTTCTTCGGTGACGGCACGTATTCAAGAATGTCATATTACGCTGGGTCACGTGTTGTGCGAATTTATTGAAGAGCGGCTTTTTGGTGACCAGGGCTAAATCATTGCCGACCGGTACGTCTCCGAAGCTGAATCTCGCCCGGCTTCGCACCTACCCGCTTCAAACCCGTCATTCCAAAGTGAAAATGGCGGATTTTGGTTCACCTTGGCAGCGTGCTGGTTCCTTTCAAGCCTTCCTTAAAACCTTGCCGGATATTTTAGCGGGCAAAACTTTCAGAGCCGTGGTGGCGGCGATCGTTGATGCCAGACGACGGGGAAAACCCGTGATCCTCGGCATGGGCGCCCATCCGACCAAGGTCGGTCTTAATCCCATTGTCGTGGACCTGATGCGCAAGGGTGTGATTACGGCTGTGGCCATGAATGGAGCGGTCATTATTCACGACTTTGAGATAGCCTACCTGGGGCAAACCTCGGAGGAGGTCGAAGCCGAAATTGATTCCGGACGATTTGGCATGGCAGAAGATACCGGACGCATTTTAAATGAGGCGATTGTGCAGGGATGGCAACAGGGTTTGGGTATTGGAGAAGCGGTCGGCCGGTATCTTTTGAAGTATCCCAAGCAATTTCCACATCGGCGAAGGAGTTTACTGGCGGCCGGTGTGCAACTTGGTCTTCCCGTCACGGTGCATGTGGCGATCGGGACCGATATTATTCACATGCATCCCCAGGCAAATGGGGAAGCGATTGGTGGCGGCTCGTTATTGGATTTTCGCAAGCTGGCCGCAGTGGTGTCGAAGATGGAAGGGGGCGTGTATATCAATTTGGGATCGGCGGTCATGATGCCGGAAGTCTTTCTCAAGACCGTGACGTTGGGCCGAAATCTGGGACGAGCCTTAAAACAGATCACGACGGTGAATATGGATTTTCTCCCCCATTACCGGCCGATGACCAACGTCGTCAAACGGCCAACGCAAAAAGGTGGAAAAGGTTATGCGCTGACCGGCCATCATGAATTGATGGTTCCGCTTTTGGCCGCAGCCGTGCTGGAGGCGCTGGGTAGGTGAGGCATTCTCAGGTGGCTGCGACATTATTGACACGGGATAATCAGGTGCGGGCTTAAGGAGGAGAACCCTCATGAAAAAGAAAATTCTCATCGTCGATGATCATCCCGACATTGTCCTCATGCTGACAGACCGCTTAGAGGCCCTGGGTTATGACACGATTTCCGCTGGAAATGGCCAAGAAGCGTTAGAGAAATATGAGCAGGACTTTCCTCACCTCATGCTGTTGGATTTGGAAATGCCACAGATGGCCGGCATGGAAGTGTTGCACCAATTAGCCAAAATGAGTGTAAAAAAAAATGGAGAGGCTGATTCTCAGACATTTGGCGGAGGAGAGTGCCTCCCGTTGCCTGTGGTGGTCATGACGGCTCATGGCACAATTTCCAAAGCCGTTGAAGCCATGAAAGCCGGAGCGTATGACTTCCTTACGAAGCCTATTGAGCTGGACCATTTGGCCATTGTCCTCAAAAAGGTCTTAACGCGGGAAGCATTGGGGCGGCAGGTTGCCGCGTTGCGCACGGAGGTGGAAAGCCGGTATAGCCAAATCGTGGGGAATAGTTCTCAGGTGCATTCAATGGTGGAGTTGGCAAAACGGGCTGCCGAAGCTGATGCCACGGTGTTGCTGCTGGGAGAAAGCGGGACGGGGAAGGAGTTGTTTGCCCGGTCCATTCACCAATGGAGCGACCGGCGGGATATGCCGTTCAGTATCATCAATTGCGTGGCTCTCACGGAAACCCTCTTGGAGAACGAACTTTTTGGCCATGAAAAGGGAGCGTTTACCGGTGCAGACTCTCTCCAGAAAGGGAAAATCGAAGCCGCAGATGGGGGAACCGTTTTCCTGGATGAAATTGGCGATATGCCGCTGGGGCTTCAGGCTAAATTACTCCGGGTGCTTCAGGATCATGAGTTTCCCAGGGTGGGTGGGACGCGATTGGTCCGCGTTAACATCCGGGTGATTGCGGCCACCAATAAAGATCTGAAGCGAGCGGTTAAAGAGAGGACCTTTCGGGAAGACCTGTATTTCCGGCTGAATGTCGTGAACTTGGTATTGCCACCATTGCGGGATCGTCCGGAAGATATCATTCCTCTTGCCGAATATTTTTTAGCCCGCCACATGCGGGAAATGAAAAAACGGAAGCGGAGTTTTTCCAAGTCTGCCATTAAGACGATGCGATGTTACGCATGGCCCGGCAATATTCGGGAACTGGACAATGCGATTGCTCGAGCAGTGGTGTTGGGGGTAGAGGAAGAAATTTCTCCAGACCTCTTGGGATTGGGGGGAGGAAAAGACGAACTCGATGAGATCGACAATCTCCCCTACCATGAATCCCTGGACCGGTTCGGTACCCGCATTCTGGAGCAGGCCATGCGTCGAAGCAATTGGAGCCAAACCAAAGCCTCAGAACTCCTTGGACTTCAACGCACTTACCTCTCTCGCCTCCTCAAACAAAAAGGCATTCAGCAAGGGACTGAGAGTTCCTGATCGTTTTAAGATTTCGAGGAGCCGGGGAAGGCTAAAAAAAACAGACTCAGCCATATCCTGATAATTGTGCAGGCTTTTGAAAGGCATGCTGAATGCCAGCGTGATCATTGAGGGATGCACCTAGCCCCACAAATGTCCTCAGCTCAACTCAAAAGTCCCTCATGCTTTTTCGTTCCTTCCTGAGTAGTCGTATTCAATTCCCCTGACTTGCTATATTTTTTCTGCGGACAGATTCTCAGCCATATGAGCTTCCTAAACGGGTTTCATGGTTTCAGGCCCGGCCCTGTAAGGAGTGGTTGGAAGACCTGGGTGCCGAACAAAATTTTAGGCCTTAGGTGATTTCTCCACTGCAGGACGGGTCACTGCGCAGGTAAATTCCTGGCCTTGAAAATTGAGCAGGTACACTGAAATCTCAATAGGGAACTCCTGGCCATTTTTGGTGCGGTGGATCGATGGATAGGATAAAGATTGACCCTTCCTCAAGCTTTCCAGGCATTGTTGGAATTTTTCATTGTCATGGTAGGGGGCAATGTCGGGAATTCGAAGGGTTTTGAGTTCTTCTTGTGTATATCCTAAGGCGTCGCAAGCTGCCTGATTGGCAAAACGTAAGCGTTTATCCGAATCCGCCACCATGATTCCATTGGGTACATGATTAAAAGCGAATTGCATCAGTTGAGCATACTCTGCCAGCTGCTCATATGCGGTGAGGTTCAATGGGTGCTGCGCTGCGTCATGAAGGGAAGCCCCGGTTGAGCTTGGTTGAAGAAGGGAAGGGAAAGTGCCAATTGGATGGGTGGGTGCGATAGAACCTTGCCACCCTGCGATCGCGATGTTTCGTGCCAAACAGGCTCGATGAATGGCCGATTTAACATCCTGCCGTTGGTATGGTTTGGTGAGGTAGGCAAAGGCTTTATCGAGGATGTCCGGATGGGCGGTCCTTCGTAAGGAGGTAAAGGCGGTCAACAGGATGACGGGCAGATGTGGATGCGTCTGAGAGAGTTCGTTGAGCACCTCGATGCCATCCCGATCTGGAAGTCCGACATCGAGAAGCACAATATCATATGATGATGTCGTACTTTTTTGAAGGGCAGCCCCTCCGGTCTCCACGGAATCTACCTCAAAGCCTTCCTGGCGAAGGTAGTCAGAGAGGGCAAGAAGAATGTCGGTGTCGTCATCCACAAGCAAAATGCGCGGCTTCGTGGACAAGGTTGACATGTTTCCTTTCTTTGGAGGCGAATCAGAGGATTGTAAAATTCTGGCAGAAACGGTCACCTAGAAATATCCCTACTTTCCTCCAGCCATTCAAAAAGCTTTGCAATTTATAGGCTTACGTAAATGCTTGTTTTTCGAAGAAAGAGGGAATTGTCGAAATTAAAAATGTATCCGTTTAGATACAACCGTTGTATCTGAACGGATACATTTTTGACAGACCGCATTGGTGATTTTTAGAAGGGTGCGGTCGAGGGTGTTACGGGTAAGATAACACAGAAGCGACTACCCTCTCCGGGGGTACTTTCCACCCAAATCGATCCGCCGTGCAGCTCAACTAAACTCTTCGTAATAGCCAGGCCGAGGCCGGCTCCGCGATTTTTCATTTCAGAAGATTGCCCACGGTAAAACCGTTCAAAAATCGTCTGTTGTTCCTCGAGAGGAATGCCGCAGCCGCTATCAATGACGCATGTTTGAATCATGCCGTCGTCCCGCTGTTTGACTTCCACTGTCACGGTTCCTGGAGATTCTGTAAATTTGAGTGCGTTGTTGATCAGGTTGGTAAAAATCTGAACGAGTTTATCCCGATCGCCCTGGATGAATCCGATGGGATCGGAAATATGGGCTTGGAGAATGAGCGAACGTTCCTGCGCGATAGATTGCAACGTTTCCACGACCTCTCTGGCGAGGCTGCCCAAATTGACGGGGCTCCGGTGCAAGTCCATGCGGCCTGCTTCGATGCGGGAAAGGTCCAAGAGATCATTAATCATCCGAGTGAGTCGTTCGATGTTGTATTTCATCCGTTCGAGATAGAATGATTGGCGGTCATTCAGATTACCGACCAAGCCATCCAACATGTTTTCCACCAAACCTTTAATAGAGGTCATCGGCGTGCGAAGTTCATGTGAGACGATCGACACGAAGGAGGACTTCAACCGGTCTAATTCCTGAAGACGTTCATTGGCGGACTGCAGGTCTTGCGTGCGTTCTTTGACTCGTTCTTCGAGGGTTTGAGCGAGCTTTTCGACTTCCTCATAGGTTTGTGCGTTGTCGATGGCTACCGCCACGTGACTGGCTATGGTCAAAAGCAAATCCAGATCTTCCTGCGTGCAGCGTTGATGGCCCCGATCGGCTCCCAGATACCCCAGCACGCGTTGATGACTCAGCAGCGGGGCGCACACAAAAGAGATCACGTCCATTTGTCGACAGATGGGAAGAATGAGAGGGCTCATCTGATGGGCAATTTCCTCCAGATCGTATGCCAAGACCGGGCGTCCATGGAGCAAAAGGGTTTCATCTATGCTTCCTGGAGAAATGGGAAATTCAAGGTGTCGAATTTGCTGCTCTAATTCCGGAGGCACCCCTGACACATCCGAGACCCTGGCCTTCGTGCCTCCAGGATTCTGGAGAACGAGGATCATGCGTTGGAATCCCAGATTTTTTCGAAGAAGCTTGAGGACAGTGGAAAACAGTTTTTGGACATCGAGAGTCGAAGTAATCACAATTCCGGTTTGGTGCAAGGTACTGAGTTGCGTGACCTGCTTCGTGATGGTGTGAACATAATGCGAGATGGCTTCTTCGCGTTGTTGGAGGGCCCGCGCCATCCGATCGATGCTGGTCGTGAGTTGTCCCACTTCATCCTGGGTGTCTGTCGTGACCGTGACGGACAAATCTCCTTCAGCGATTTTTCTAGAGGCAACAGCCAAATGCTGAAGGGGCGTGACGATGCGATTGGCTAACAGAATAGTGAGAAGGATGCCCACGAGGATGATTCCCACGGTGAGGAGCCCGATGTGCCATACCGTTTGGTTGAGCGATTGTTGCATGTGTGTGGTGGTGATACCGATTTGGATAATGCCGATGATGGCGGACGGTTTGGTGGCAACCGTGCGACTGTCTTGAAGGGTTTCTGACGACAGCAGGTCTATCGTCGAGAGTCGTCTCTCTTGACGATAGACCGGAAGAGCCAAATCATAAATGGTTTCTGATCCGATTCTGAATTTTTCTGCACCCTTTCGTTCTGCTGACCTATCAGGGAGAAGTCCTTCCTTGAGGGGTGAGGTATGTAAGACCGTCACAAGCGGCTCGATTTTGGAATTTGGGGGCGCTGGCCTGAGCAGTCCTTCCGTGAGGGAATCATCCGGGAATATGGGCCGCGTTTCGTCCCGAGTCAGCTTTGTGGTATCCACTAATTTTCCCTTGGATTTCCCGACTAATACGTGACCGTCCTGATCTCGTGCAATGGCATAAATAACTTCTGGTGCCGATAACGCGCCATCCAACATGATCTCCAGATAGTGCGTATCTTGAATGATGAGTCGATTGACGCTGACTTTGTTCAGCGTTTTAACCAGAATCATTCCGGTTTTGATCAGCGCGCCTTTCATGACTTCGGCCTCTTGTTGAATGAGGTATCCACTGAGACTAGAGCAGGCAAGCACGATGACCAAACTGACAAACAATGAAAATTTTGCTCGTAATGAGAGAAAGCCCCGCGGCAGTGGGGTGGGGTCAGTTTGGAGAGGCGATGAGGGTTGGGGCAGATGCGGCTTAAAATCGCTCATCAAATTGCCTCAGGACGTCTGGAGTCAGAGACAAGCCCAAATACCTTGCGGACTTCTGATTGATGGCTTGATGGACGCGTTCAGGAGGAATAATCGTTCCCAAAAAAGATGAAGATGTTTGCCTGGCTAATTGTTGAGTGAGCTGGGCAGCCTGGCTACCGATGTCCGCATAATGGACATACGCGCCGACAACGGCGCCGCTACGCACTAACGCGGCGGAAAAACCTACGACGGGAATATTGGCTTCCAAGGTCGTGCTCATCAAAAAGTCCAGCGTGCTTTCGGTGAGAACGGTACTGTCTGGTAAAAGCCACAAGGCGTCGATGCGATCTTTGAGGGCATTGAGTGCGGAAGCGACATCTTGTTCTTGATGTACTTCTTCGGAGACGATTTTGATTCCCAATGCGTTGGCGTCATGGAGAAGTTGCCTATGCATCTCGGTTGTTTTTTCCGGATCGAAAAGTACTCCGATGCGTGAAACCTTGGGTGCCAAAGTGTGTAGGGCTTGTAGGGGTTGGCGAAACGGGACCTTCAGAGAGAGACCGACCATGTTGGTGGTCGGCAAGCCATATTTTTCCGGATCAAGAACCAAACAGAAGAGGACTGGGATATCCGGAATTTCAAGTTTGGCAGCAATAGCCGCTTTTAATCCCACGGCCAGTACGACCTTCACATTAGATGCGCGAATGTGGCGAGCTATCTGGCGGCCTTTTGCCATGTCCCCCAGGAGATCAAATTCCCTGGTAATCTGAAGAGAGGACGGGAGAGCCGATGTAAAGGCGGAAATGGCTTCAGAATAGGCGTTGATGTCTGCCGACTTCAGGATGGCAACTTCCTGCGCAGAGGTGACCGTGGACAAGTCGAGAAACATTCCCACACATATGATCACCCAGACAAGCTTCCTCCCATAGGCTGATCGGTGGCAAATAGCCCTCAAATTGTTCATCGTGCCTCAGTGACGTTTATGAGGTTGTTTTGTTCTGCCCTATGGTCAGGAAATGGTTGATTGTTGATTCATTCGAAACGATAAAAAAGTGCTGACATGGCCGGGTATCTGGGTATAAAGATTCTTCCTTCATATTCTTTCCTCCTTGTGAGTGAAAGAATCGGGGATTCTATTCATCGCCAATCTAGGCTGTGATCTCTCATCAGGAGGAGTCCTATTTTCTTTCAGCGTTTCCCTGGTCGAGGCGCAAACGCAACTTTCATCATGGAGTCTCACCCAAATATTGAAAAGAAGCAAGGGTAGTACCGATGGAAAGCTCGTCACAAAATGTCGGGAAATTTCCTGGTCAGAAATGAGCAGGAATTTAAGTGGATGGGAGCCTAGGAAGCGAGCAAGAGCGGAAACCGTACAGGAGAGATACTCAGATGGAATGGGAAAGTCTCTTTAGAGTACTGGAGGAAATACCTCGGCGTTCGCAACTATTCCCAATACCACTCTGGCGCCGAATGACTGTGGCTGTAAAAACTTTATGGTACGCGATGCCACTCGTATTCTGAAACAAACTGCGCGGTCAGTGAGCGAATCAATCTGGATTCTGCTGTTTCACGAATGATGGGAGTCTGATAATGCGGTTGCCATCCACAATTAAGACAGCGGACCACGGTTTCGTTCGAAGTTTCTCCACCCTCTTGATGCACCAGGCCTTGGCATTTTGGACATTGGGCGAGGGTGTCGGCACAGTAGGCCGATGGATCGGGTCTGAGGGAATCCAAATGGATACGAGTATGGCGTCGGCGAATTTTTCTGTGCGTGGTGGCCGGGTTATTCGCGGACGAATTGGTTCTTTGTTGGAGAGTGGATTTCATCATGTGCATCCCTTTCTTAAAATAAATGCGGTGGTGAGGTGCCCTTAAGTCTCCAGGTTTGTTCACTTTCCATCGCAATTACGCTTCCCCGTGGTACCTTGATATTCAAGCAAGAGAAGTGCCTGAAGAACTTGAATAAATCCTAGGAAGAAAATGCCAACAATTATTAAGCAATATATGATGGTAAAAAAATTTGAAGCTTACACAAGGGCAGAGGGGAAGGAGGAATCACTAGGTATCTAAATGGATACAAAATGTATCTCATCAGATACATGTAAGGGGTGGTGTAAATTTTTAGGGAACGGCAGAGGGATATGGTGTGTAGGGGAAAGCGGCGAATGCCTGGCCTTTCATCCTGGGGCGGATAGGGTGATCTGATCAAATCTTTGAGCAGGTGACGCGAAAGATTTGTTGGTCTTCGAGGCGCAGGGCAATGAGTTCCCGTCCCCACACGCATCCACCGTCGATCGCGAACACGCGTGGTCCTTTCACGACTCCTAAGGCCGACCAATGACCAAAAATAATGGTGTCCTCTTGTGTCGCTCGATTGGGAACTTTGAACCAGGGCATATACCCCGGCGGGGCGTCGTCGGGATGCCCCTTAAACGAAAACTCAGGAATACCTTCTTGGGTACAGACCCGGAGGCGGGTCAAGACATTGGTGGTGAGCCCTAATCGTTCGTCAAGGCTCAGATGAGGAGAAAACACGATGGCTTTTCGAAAATAGATTGCCGGTAGGTGCTGGTGAAAATTCTCATCCTGCAAGGCTTCCTCCGCCTCACGCGCTAACTCCAGGACTTGAGAAATGGACCAGGATGGTAAGAGGCCGGCATGAACTAGGCAATATCCATCTTCGAAGTGGGCAAGTGGTCGAAATCGCAACCAAGTGAGCAATGCATCCACATCGGGTGCGGAGAGTACCGATTGTAAGGTGTCCTTTCGACTAAGAGTGGTGACCTTGGCCCACACCGCCAGAAGATGTAAGTCGTGATTGCCCAAGACGGTGATGGCCGAGTTCCCTAACTGCTTGATGAGGCGAAGCACTTCCAGGGAATCCGGGCCTCGATTGACTAAGTCCCCGACGAACCAGAGACGATCGGATGCGGGATTGAAGTGAATCTTTTCTATCAGACGGTGTAAGGCCTGGACGCATCCCTGGACATCTCCAATTGCATAAGTAGCCATCGTGAAGGATCCCCGAATGGTAGAAGGAATTTCTACTGAAAGAATACCCTAATTTAACATTTTTTATCCGCGTTGGTGTTCCCGCCTTGCTACAATGGACCGATGTTTGAAGGAGTCTTTGTATTTCAGCCCTCTTCTTGGGAAGACCGGAATTGGGCGAGTCTTAGTGGACTGCCTTTAGAAGAGGTGTGGCTCCCGGTTGAAGAGTCCGTCACGATATTCGGCTGGTTTGTCAACGCCGGACCGACCAAGCCGGTGCTGCTCTGGTGTCATGGCAATGCCGGTAATATTAGTCATCGGTTAGACAATATCAGGGAGCTGTATCGGCGCGGATTATCGGTTTTCATCTTTGATTATCGTGGCTATGGCCGGAGCACAGGCACTCCCTCAGAGCCCGGCATGTATCAGGATGCCCTGGCCGCCTATGACTATGTCTTAAACCGACGCGGGATTGCCTCGAGCCGGATTGTAGTATTTGGACGGTCTCTGGGCGCCTGTGTGGCGGGTGAGGTGGCCATTCTCCGACCATCGGCCGGAGTAATTCTTGAGGGGGCATTTCCTTCTATCCAGGCCATGTCGGACCACCATTACTTGGGATTGCCTGCCCGCTGGTTGTTAAATGTGGACTTTAATCTGACTGAAAAGGTGGCCAAGCTCAGGCGTCCGCTATTGGTGATTCATGGCGAAAAGGATTCCATTGTTCCGGTGGCCCTGGGGCGGCAGGTCTATGATGCAGCACATGAGCCAAAACAATGGTTTGTGGTAGGGGGTGCGGAACATAATGATGTGCCGTTTGTTGGGGGAGCCTCATATTTTCAGAAAATCACGAGCTTTGTTCAGACTTTATCCTCCAAAGAGCATGGAGGGTCTTGGTGATTGATGGAGTCCTTGCTTGACCACCCTTTCTATCGATGGCTACCATCCTCTTCGTCTCGGGCAAGTATGCCGGTGATGTAAAGTAAAGATTTTTATGGCTTCTGTCGCGTATCTCTATCAAATTAACCGTTCTGCAGGTGGACTCCCCAAGCTGCCCGTGCCCGAGGCGTGGATTACGTTCAAAGGGCTGGATGGAGACCGGCATCGGAATCGGGCTTTGCATGGCGGCCCGGATCGGGCCTTATGCCTGTTTTCGTTTGAGGTCCTGGAGGCCTTGCAACAGGAGGGACACACCGTTCACCCTGGAGCCTCGGGGGAAAATTTGACCGTGGTTGGACTAAACTGGACACAGCTGAAACCAGGGGACCATCTGAAAATTGGAAAAGAGGTGCAGATCAAACTGACAAGTTATTGTGAGCCGTGTCGTCATAATGCGCAATGGTTTGTGAATGGCGACTTTTCCCGGATCTCGCACCGGCACCATCCCGGATGGAGCCGATTGTATGCTCGGGTCTTGTCCGAAGGACGGGTACGGCAAGGTGATGGGGTCTGGATTGTGACGTTGCCGAAAAGGGATATGAAATGATGGAACGGGTTCTCGAACCGGAAGTTATGGATGATCCGGTGCAGGTTCAGGCCTATGCCGAAGCGGATTTTCAAGAAGAAAATCAGGGGTTTGTGGATACCTTTCTTCGACTCTATGAGGAAGGTGATGGCCCTCATGTTGTGGATTTGGGGTGCGGCCCCGGTGATATCGCCATCCGCCTGGCCCGGAGTCATCCCACCTGTCGGATTACAGGAATTGATGCCTCCATTCCCATGATCACCTGGGCGGAACAGGCAGTGAAGCAAGCCGGGTTAGCTCATCGAATTGAGTTTCTCTCCCAACGGTTTCAAGATGTCACATTGGCTACTCCAGCTGACGCCGTGATGTCGAACAGTTTAACTCACCATGTTCCCAATCCGTTACGATTTTGGTATGAGATAAAAAACATGATCAAGCCAGGCGGGCTAGTGGTGGTCATGGATCTCCTTCGTCCGAATTCTCCCGAAGAGGCGCAGGCGCTCGTTGAGCAGTATGCGGCTCATGAACCAGAGAGATTACGGGAGGATTTCTTTCACTCCCTATTGGCGGCATTTACGGAGGATGAGGTGGCTGCCCACCTCGCAGAATTGAATTTAAGCCGCCTGATGGTTGATGTTCCGGATGACCGGCATTGGATCGTCTACGGGCGTGTGTACTAAACTTGAAGGATCTTGACGCTTTAGACCCGTAAGTCTTAAAGTGCCTGTTCGGTTGGGGGATCGTCTAGGGGCAAGACATAAGATTTTGGATCTTAGAACCCAGGTTCGATTCCTGGTCCCCCAGCCACTCACTTTCATCTTTTCCTTCAAGCACTTCCATCACGTCATCCGTTTCCGGTATTGGCCCCTCTACCTCACTGGTCCCGGTTTTAGTCCCGGTTCCAACTAAACTTCCTCTGATTCATGGCCTCCTGCAGGAAGCCCGGTGAAAGGTGGGCATATCGCACGGTAGTGCTGATATCCCGATGGCCAAGAATTTCCTTCACGGCGTACAAATCCACTCCGGCCATCACTCTCCGAGAAGCGGCAGTATGTCGGAGATCGTGCCACCGTCCATCTACAATCCCCGCATTTTTTAAGGCGGGTTTAAAGACCTTGGCAATGAAACAAATCGGACTTCGAGCTTTTAAGGGATTACCTGGACTGGGGAACACATAGGGAGAAGTTAAAAACGAATCGAGGGACCGGAGAAGATCTTTTGCTCCCTCACTCAGAGGGATATGCAGAGTCTTTCCCCCCTTGGAAATGGGAATGACGACCGTTGAGGTTTCCATGCTGACCTGGGACCATTTAAGCGAAAATTGATCACCTCGGCGTAATCCTGTCTCAACCGCAAAAGCTACTAGAGCCCAGTGGTCTTTCTCCATATGAGCTTGAAGCCGGGTCAATTCAAAATCGCTGTAATAGCGTGTCCGTTTTGCCTCAGGAAAGAATTTCAAGCCAGTAATTGGATTTCGAGGGATCAGCCCGTCTTTTACGGCTATCATCAATACATGCCGTAAGAAAGCAAATCGACGGTTGATCGTGGCAGGGGAGAGTCTTCCCGTTTTTCGAGTTTCTTTTCCTCGAAGCTTGACCTTCGTTCGCCTGGCATTTAATTTGGCCTGAATCCGTCGACATTCATCAGTGGTGATTTGAGAAAGCACCCGCTTGCCTAATAGCAGCTTCCAAAACCTGCCGTAATGTCGCTCCACTCTGAATGCTGCGATTTGTTGATCCTTCGAGATATCGATCAATCCAAGTTCGGAGAGTCACCTCTTTCGATTGTGCAAATTTCTCAGGAAAATAGGTTCCTTCTCGAATCTCGGCTTTTACTCGGCCGTACAACACTTTTGCTTGTGTCTTGTTTTCCGCGCGGAACCACCTTTCCCGTCCGTGCACAAATAACCGAACCCACCATTTCCCTGACCCCTTCGGCTTTTCAACAATACCTCTATCCTTTCCGTCTTTTCGTGCCATGTTTTTCTTCTCCTTTATCTTTATCACCTTTAGATAGTTTTGCCTTTGCCCCCTTTCTTTCTTTTTGAGCGTCTCGGAAACGTCGTAATCGATCTCTACTCGCACAAAGACTTTCCCTTCTAAGCCCTTTGGGGCAAAATTGTTGCCGTTGATCTGTCTGAAGAAATAAACCACCACAAGCTTCACAACGTTTCAACCATCCCCCAACATAGGCATTAGCGAGTTGCCAGTAGGCCACTTCCACCAAGGCGGAAAAAGTAAACCGCAATTGTGGGCCCCCTTGTTCCAAATCGAGCTTTGGAAGCACGGTTTTTAAATTGTTATTAATGACGGAAACCAATAATACCTCGGCTTGGTTGTGGAGACCCATCTTGGTTTTTTAATCCAATAGCAACATTAGGTCTTGGATAAATGGTCCGGAGGCGATTGTAATCCATTCAGGAGAATGTGCCTGGAATCTCTGAGAATCAAGAAAGATTTTTAATGATTTTTATAGTTGGTCGGAGGGCATTTATTATTTCAAGACAAAGGTGAATGGTTTGGGCATGCAGCCCAAATCCAATTGATGGGGTCTCCTTTAACATGTTTGTTTGGGCGGTTTTTATAAACACACGTATCCAAATTCACCATAGGTGTGTACAAAGTTGAGTAACTCAGTTTCATCACCGCGTTGGAGTTTGGAGATTTCGCTTGGTAATTCCAGATGGATCATCGGGGCATAAAGCGTTAACTCACCCTTTTCCCGAATCAATACTCTGTTCTGAATTTTGTAAGCACTGGAAACACTCAAGCGGTTTGAAACCCTCGTTCTGGGTTCGGGTGAATTTCGTATTGGGCAATTTTCAGAAGGGGTCTGTTGCTTTATAGGACACTCCCGTTTCATTGTCGTTGCAACGGTAAATATATTTATTAAGCCGTTTCATTCTTGCTAGGTTACGTTCAGTAGATCCAAATGTGTGCAATTTATCCAAACCAATCTACATGAGGGGAGCCATGCAAAAAGAATCAAAAAAGCTTTTTAGACGTTAAAGGAGTGCGAGGAAAGGACCAAAAGAAAAGTGGTCACCTGGCGGAAAGCTATTGCTAGACGGGAAATCCCCTTCGTGCGAATTGGCCGGAGCGTGCGAATTCCTCAGGAGGTGATTGATGAGATGGTCAAAAAAGGTTGGTGTGACCCCGTGCAATCTGTCTGAGAATAGTCAGGGACTAAACCAAGGGATTTAGTTGGGGCTTGAATCATACTTCAGCCAGGTTCGCAATTACTTTATTTCAATCCAAAAACAGGGCAGGAGATATTGCGAAAAAAGTGACGCACAATCCGAACAGGATTTGAGAGTTTCCTTGTACTGCCGAAGTTCGTCCGATGATTCCCAACGGAAAGTATGAAGTAGTGTTTCTCCGGGCTGAACAAAAATATCTTTGGGGAGGTGAAAAGGTCTTTTTATGGTGTACAAATTGTGAGTCAAGGAGCGTTTCATGGGCAAACCCTTTACATGGTCTGTAATATTAAACAAAAGGGAAAATGGGGTGAGTCTAGAAAGTTTTATCAGGCCTGGGTTCTGGCAGCTGAAAGGAGACCTGGTCGAAATGAGCTAATGAGTACGAAGGTATTTCGGAGGCAAGTTTTTCTCGCGAAAGTTCGTGTGGTAATCAAAAATGCGAAAAATGTGGCCCGGACCCCTCTTTTGCAATATTCAATAATCGACGATTTGCTTGAAAAACTTACTAACTCTGAAAAGGGATAATAATGCTTAACCTCGACTTCTACTCTTACCGGCACCTAAAGCTATACCGCATCTGTACCATACCAATACCACCAAGGCATTTCGAAAAAAGACAGGCTGGGAAAGAAGATTCGCGGGTCGGCTGGAAAAAGTTGTGGCCATCTGGCGGGTCACAAGCTCCGAACCACTACGGGGGGCACAACGCTGGACACCAAAACCACCGGCTTGGTTGAGCTGACTTAAGTCGGGGTCCAGGCATCACGATTCAGACTAAGAAAAATTAAGGGGTAAAAAAACGGAATGGCACCTGAAACAACAGGCAAAAACAGGAGAAGGGGAAATGGGCAAAGGAACGGCAAGTGAGCAATCCTGACGGACCCAGAAGGGACTAAGAATAAAGCACGTCATTGCACAAGCGCTATTGGATGGGGAAGCGGAAGCCCTAATCCGGAAATGCATCAATTGGCTCTAAAAGGACGTCCTGTAGCCCTCAAGCTCTGCTAGAACGAATTTGTCCGCTGATCAAGGAACGGACCATTCAATTGAACTTCAGGGGCAGGCAATTTAGGGGAGGTTATTCAGGCATGAATCAGATTATCGAGCAAGTGGCGGACGGCACCATTGGCCTCAGGAAGGGAATACGCTAATGGGAATGATGGCCACCACACAGAAAGCTCTTGAAACGGTTCAGTTAGAGCAACGGATTACGCGTTGGAGGCAATTTTAAAAACAAGGAGGACATCATGAACCATAAAAAAGTCCACGGTAGTACGGCATATTCCCACCGTGCTACGCCCTAGATCTGGAATCATTAGTCCGGAATGATGACGAGGAAATGGGAGCTTGATCCGCTCGTGCCCCATTCATGCCTACCGCTTTCAGGTCACTATCTGGGATCTCCACAAGAAATCCCGAATGATCGACGATCTCTTTGCGGTTGACTGGTTTCGCATGTAAGCAAGTAGAAACTGCTAGGCTGGCGCAATCTGCTTTTCATCTGGTTGGAAGTAAATTTGAGGAAGGCTTCGGCTGGCACTGGAGGCCAAGGCTCAGTTCCCCCGGCACCACATCAAGTCTGGCAACAGTACAAGAACATTTTAAAACCCTACGATGAACGGCTAGAAGCTCAAAGAGAGCCGACGGCTATGGGGTAGCTGCTTGAAGGGCTTTCAGCTGTCTGCTGCTGTTTTGCTAGATGGCTCAATTGGAGTCTCATCAACTCTTGGCTTGGACGCTCCCGCTACAGGATGAGGTGAAAGAATTTATGGAGAGTCTAGCTCCTGACGTTGAAGTAGACTCAGTGACAGCTAAGACTATCTTTGTAAAGCTTGTCACTGGCTTGGCTAGTAGCGCTAGGCTGACAAGAATTTTTCTTAGATCATACGGGTTAGGGGATTTAAAAAATTGGCCATTTTGGAAAGGCGGTCAAAGACATTACTCTTTATCAAGGTGGAATTAACTAGTTAAGGTGGTAAAATTAAATTTATCCAATCATAACATTTTGTGGCTATTTTTGGATGAATGCATTATTATAATGAATTCAATAACTTAGTTGCTATTTTATGAATTAAAAGGTGTGACATGCCAGCAATTGGATGTTTTCTAGAAATTTTGGAGGCAGTTTCTCGTAAGGATTGGGAGGCGATTGAGGGTATTGTCAGGAAAGTTGCTCAAGGAGAAAGAAAAAAGAAGCACTATCAAGCTGCCCACCAAATCGAGGAAGCCTTAGATGTTGTAATGTCAACAGCACAACTTAGTGACACTATTGGAACTGTTGCATCTCCTATAAATTCGACAGCTAATCCTCCTAATTTACTACTTGAAATGGATCTCACAGCATTAAAAAAACCCCTTTTGAGTTCGAAAATAGAACAATCCATAATTGAGTTTATAGGCGAATGGAAAAGAGAACAGGAACTCGTAAGAAGAGGTATGGAACCCCGGAAAACTGTTTTGTTTTATGGACCACCTGGTTGTGGGAAGACTCTTCTGGCTTCATACGTTGCCCAACAACTTCAAATGAAGATGTTTCTGGTTAGATTTGATACTTTGATTTCATCTTATCTAGGTGAAACAGCCGCAAACCTTAAAAGTGTTTTTGATTTTGTAAATTCCAACAGATGCGTACTCTTACTTGATGAGCTGGATGCTATTGGAAAACTTCGAGATGATAGAAACGAACTAGGAGAATTAAAGAGAGTTGTTATTTCACTTCTCCAAAATATCGATATTGGAAATGGTCGATCAATTTTAATCGGTGCTACAAATCATCCACATATGCTTGACCCGGCCATATGGCGGCGTTTTGAGTTTATTGTGGAGTTAAATCCTCCAAGTGAGAGTTCTCGAATTAAATTAATTGAATCATATTTATCACTTAAAATACCTGAAGATTTCTACCGGGGATTGACTGAGGCCACAGAAGGACTTACAGGCTCAGATCTGGCTCAGATTTGTAGAAATGCATTAAGAAAACAAATACTACATGGAGAGAAAAGCCTAATTCCTTACCTCTTTATTTCTATATTGGACAGTCTGAATAGTTCTACAGGAAGGGCCAAAGAAAAAAAACTAGATAGTCAAAAATTGGCGGCTGCCTTATCTTTGAAAAAGGGAAATTCAAAGTTCTCATATAAGGCATTAGAAGGCCTCTCTGGTATTTCACATTCTACTCTTCACAATAAGGCCACAAATGGAATTAACTAGTTCGTCTGCAGATTTGCGTCCACATCTCAAACTCGAAAAAATTAGGTTAATTCAGGACCGAACTTTTGAAGGTGGAGCAGGGGGAGGAACCTTTCCTCGAACCGATTATAAAATACATGCATTAAGAGTTTATCGACAAACACAGCGTTTGAAACAATTCTTTGAGCAATCACAAGATAAAGATCTAACTTCGAAAAGATATTTTCGCGTAGAACTGCCTGCTGACAAAAACGTATTGACAAGTGAAGGCGAAAAATTAACCAATAATTTACTAGGAAATTTAGTGGGCTCGCCCCAAAAGAATGTGGGCCACTTTAGCACCAAAATCAATTCGTTAGATTCCATATTGGAACAAATAAAATCTTACAAAGATACAGAGAATCACACTGGCAAATCTAAGTTTGCTGTGATTGAAAAGATTTCAAAGATTCCAGCTAGTGAAAAAATAAGTTTAGCCTTGAAGAAGATTTTGGACGCAGGAGAAGAACCCGGAGAAGTATTAATAAGTCTTTTCCCGGATTTGACTCAAGACGAAGTCGCAACAATAAAGACAGGAATTCTTCAATTCCTAGCTGACTCGAATGGAGAAATTGTTTCGGAATATGATGGAGACTCCACTAGAATTATAAAAATAAGGGCAAGGGCAGAGAAAATAAACGACTTAGCAGAATGCTTTTTGGCGATTCAAACGGTAGATCCTGTTGAGGACTTTTTGGTTGAGTCCGCTACTGAAGGAGAGGCCATTGAAGACTCAGTTATTGTACAGCCAAATAACTCCAATGCGAAGGTATGTATTTTTGATTGTGGAGTTAATAAAAATTCGAGGTTTTTGGAATCAAGTATTTTATCCCAGGAAGAACCAATTGGCCCCCCATATAATATGGAACACGGTACCTTCGTAGCCAGCCGAGTTATTTATGGGAATTCCCTACGTGATGCCATTTCCGCGGGGCAACTGATTCCAGATGTCAAGATTTTGTCAGTGTGCATGAAATCTTACGATGAAATTGGTAACCCAAAGCCCGCTAAGGGTGATGATTTCATAAGGATAATAAGAGATACAGTGTGGAGATGGCATAAAGAAATAAAAGTATATAACCTTTCTATGAACTTAATAATAGGGTCTACTGGTGAGCCAGCGATAGTTGCCGATGATCATATAAGTCCTCTTGCCGCGGAGTTGGATCACCTTAGCAAAAAATTTGGTGTTCTTTTCGTGATCACCACAGGAAATTATCCGGTTTCGGGTGACTTCCCCAGCCCAACTCAAAACTATCCAGATTATTTTGCTCATGAAGACAGTCGGCTTTTACACCCAAGTGAAGCAATGCTCGCTTTAACAGTGGGATCTATTGCCGATCGAGACAATAATGGCAGTATGACCACAACGAATGCTCCTTCTCCCTTCACTCGACGAGGTCCTGGCTTTAATTCCTATAGAAAACCGGATCTTGTTGCGCCCGGAGGAAATTATGCCTCCCAATGGAGACCCTTTACCGATCTTGCGGTCGCTGGCATTAATGCCAATGGTAGCAATGTATCTTATGGGAATGGTACCAGCTATGCTGCTCCAATAATCTCTCGACTGGCAGCAAAAATATTTGAAAATTTCCCTTGGGCAACACCCGACCTGGTCCGATCGGTTTTAATTCATTCAGCAAAAATGTATGAACAAAATCTTATAGACGAGGAAATGTTAGTAAAACTTGTTGGCAACGGATTGCCTCAAACAATATTTTTATTAAATTCTGATCGTTGGAATCAGCATTTCCTCTATCAGGGAAAAATTGAATACAGAAAAATTGTCCGTATCCCTTTTTACGTTCCATCAGCCTTAACAAATCGAGTCTGTAATAAAAAAGTTCGGGTGAGACTTACTTTATCCTTTTCCCCGGAAACCAATCGTACTTTAAAGGCAGGGTACTGCAAATCACACTTAAGAACCAAAATTTTCAAGAGAAATGAAAGTGGGGACTTATACGGTACTAGTTCTGCAAAAAATTGTCATACGATCTCCGACAGATATTCTACTGTGATAAAGTTTGATAAGGAATTTACTCGCGGGCTGCAAAGTGGTGACTGGGAAATTCTTGTGGAACAGGAGTCACGATGGATGTTGAAAGAAACTACTACTCCATTTGCTTTCGTGCTGACGATTTCTGATCCACAAATGGATCAGGATATTGACATATATCAGGCGATTCAAAGTGAAGTCCAAAATAGATTCGAGGATCTAATTCCTATTAGGGAGCGGATACGAGTTTGAGTGTTAATAGGAATTTTGCTTCCTCCTATAGGATGCTTGCCTTCAAACCAGACCAGATTTCGAGCTAGGATTGAACAAGTTTAGGGAAGTTTACACAAAAACATGGACAAATATACGTATGTCATATTTGCTTCCCATCGATGCAAGCAGACCCAAACATTTCAACGAGCCTGACTCTGCATGGAGTTGGGCTTTGGTAATTTATGCATCTTTGTGAATCATCGCTGACAAGGATGTTTTCAGTTTTTCTACTCTGAAAAAGAGTGGATTAGAGAAATTATCTAGATTCATAACCAATATCTACGCTATTTTCCAAAGCATCCTCCTTCTCAATTCTTTTCTCAAGTTCCGCCATTAACGTTGTGATCTCCTTGGATTTGGTTTGGATAACACGATTTGCATATGTACTAAGAAGATAAGCAAGACTCTCGATGCTAGAACTTACTGCCATATTTCCATCTATGAAAACCATATCAACTCCTAAGTATGTTTTTATTTTTTTTACTAATTTCACATTGCAAGTGGCATCAAGAGCAGAGTCAGCGATGTTAGACCATGCTGGTGATCCAATTATTAAATATCCCGCATATCCACCTGCTGGCGCACCAGATTCGTATTTCAACTTCATAAGGTCAACAAATACAAAAAATCCTTCATCAGAAACATTTCCTTTAACCTCTAATCCTTCTGCTCTTAAAAGTTTTTTCATCTCCACTTCCATTAGGATTGAATCCGAAGTATTCATACTACCGACCATAAGAGAAACGGTTTGGGCTTTGGCTTCCACCTCACCAAAAATTAGGATTGCGAATGCTAAAATCAAAACATAGTTTTGGGGTTTTAAAAAAAAGGTATTATCCATTTTGAAACCTCCGACAATTAAGAATAAATTAGAGGTTGAAAGGTTTTATTCCCAAAATTTCTTGGACATAGGAATAAACCCCGAAATGAACCAATCAAAGACCACAGACAAAGCCCTAGCCATTAAGCCTTGCTTGAATCTCTTTACCCATAATTCATGCCTTTTTATTTGAAAAAGGTATTAGTATTAAACACAAAAAAGCCCATTGAGAACTTATCCCAAAGGGCCATAAATGCATACGAATCATACCTACCCCTACCTAATCCCGTTGACCAACCTCCTGTTCGTTACTTTATGCCTTTTTACCAAAAAACAAAAGCAATTTTATAAGGAAAAAGGGCCGCAAGGGCATGTGTCCCCAAGTGAGCGTGGAAAAGAATACGTATTGAATACCATAGACTCATTTTAGGCCCCTGTTGCAAGGGCGTGGGACCCCTAATAAGCGAACCCGTACCGGGGGTTTTGCCCAATGGAGATGGGGGGTCTCAATCCTGGAGAGGCCCTTTTTGTTTGAAAAGGATAGGGCAAAAGCACCATGTAGTCTCCGGGAAAATTTCCCACTGCCGCTGGCCATTTTTCAACCGCGAAAAGGGGACCTTGAGGAAAACTATTGGCCCCGGTTTTGGTCCCGGTTTCAATCCCAGTTCCCAATCTGAGAGGATCATACTTAATCACTTATTGAAAGAATTAATCCCTTTATTTTAAAGGCTTTTGGGTCCTCTAGTCCTTCTTAATCATTCTGAATCATTATTCACTGAAAAGGGTTTTTGGATCTTAGAACCCAGGTTCGATTCCTGGTCCCCCAGCCACTCACTTTAATCTTTTCTTTCAAGCACTTCCCTCCATTTTTGTGTTTCCGCTATTGCCTTGTCTGCCTCACTGGTCCAAGGTTTGTTCACAATTTTTGACAAACTTCCTTCGTTGATTGCTTCTTTAGATGCCGAGCCTGAGGGTGGAGCGTACCGCATGGTCGTGGTGCCATTCTGATACTCAAGAAATATTTTTGGGACTGTTGAATAAAAGGGCATGAGATTTTCTCCTGAGGCGATGCCGGTCAAAACCATCGCGTCAACGATCTACGGGGGCAACCCTACCCTCGAGGCGTTCCCTGTTGGGCGGCCATGCGACCCTCTCTTTGAGATCGTCCTCCCTCTTGAGGGGGGATTTCCGCAGACCTCCTCGTGGTTAAGCCAACACCAGATCTGCGTCGAGGACGACCAATCGTTTGAGGTTAAAGGTCATGGCCTGCAAGAAGGCCGAGAATTGATTCTTCGCCACCCCTCGATAGCGCACGCGCTTGGGGCGCTGAGCAAAGACTCGTTCATACGGAGCCCGCAGATGCGTATACCACCGGTCGCGATCCCGGTTCTTGGTTTTCCTGTTGTTCCGTTGGATCGCGGCGAGATGGCAGTGTCGTTGGGCCGCGGCCTGACGGGCCGGGGCCGTACAATACCCTTTATCCCCATAGATCGCCCCTTGTGTGGGGCAGACATGCCGCAAGCCTTGAGCATCCGGCAGATTGGCCGGTGTCGTCGCCACTTTGTTAATCAGGCCGGATTGCATATCCACACTGACATGCTCTTTAGAGCCGTACCAATACTTCTTCTTGCCTTTGCAGCCAATCCGGGCTTGCTTATCCACTGCCACCTTCGGGAGCACTTCATTGTTCAGCTTCTCAATCTTCTGTTGGCGCGCCTTATCCCGTTCTTCCCACAGCGTCGCTTTCGCAATCAAATGCGTGGCATCCACAAAGGTGAACACTTCACTCATCAGGCCGGCCGCTTTGAGCTGCTCGCGCATCGTCGCAAACAGCTGAGAGAGTCGAGTCGGCCCAATGCGAGTGCGGACGCGCGTGAAGAGGCTGTAATCCGGCGTGGGCTCGGACACGGTGAACCCACAAAACCATTTGGCGGCCAGATTTTCTTCCAGATACCGTTCCCTTTCTCGATCCGAAAGGTCTTCCATGAATTGCAGCAGCAGACAGCGAAACAAGCGCTCGACCCCATAGCCGTCGGCTCCTTTGAGCTGCCTCACGTCCGCAAAGGCCTCCGTGGGATTGGGCAGATAGGCCTGAAACCGGCGGTAGGGATGAGTGGACGCTAATAAACTGTCGAGATCAACCATTTCCATTTGGGACATGACCAGCTCCAGGGGTAACAGGGGGGAAGCAACCGTGGACGGAGGCAGTCTAGCAAAACTTTCAATCAATGACCCTATTATTCAACAGTCCCTTTTTAACGAATAGTCAGATTTACAATTCTCAGGACCAACGACTGAAACATCTACCGGTCGACCACCCCGCAACTGGGTCACCCCGGATGAGTATTCAATTTTCAGAATGAACCCAGATCCGGTACAGAAAAATGTGAAGGTGCTTCACGGGCAAAGAAAATTTGCCCAGATATGGGATGTATTTTCTTCTTGGGATACAGGTCCCATCATCGGCAGAATCAATCACCGATAGAAGACCGTTGCCGAGAGGCGGTCCTTTGGGAAAGCTATAAGTCGCGACGCTGTGTGCCCTATAAGCCGATAGCTATGGTGAATCGGATCAAAGTGGCAAAACCAAAGGGTGATTTTTGATTTACAATTGATGATTTAATTTGTTTTGGATAGTTATACATAGTGTATTGGCGTTATTGACCCCAGGCATAGTGATAAGACAAAAGGACAGGTACTTGAAAAAAAAATCAACGGACCTCTTGAAACATTCACCAAATCTCCGTGCCGGCTGGCTGTTCATAGATAACGTAAAAAGATATGTTCGCATGGTTAACACGGTTTATTGAGCATCACCCCAACCTTCATCGTTTTGCCCTTTATATTTGGAGGCTGTTTCCTCCACGGGTGGCAGGATTTTTGAAAGGGTTGCTTGCTAGAAGCTGGGTCGTGGGGGCAATAGCCGTCATGATTGACGAAAATTCATCACCTCCGGAGGTGCTCTTGGTTGAGCATAGTTATCGGCCGAAAGGAGCATGGGGTCTTCCTGGTGGGTCTCTCGAATCGACTCCCGGAGATCCGACCAGACCAAGCAACACTCCATCCCCAGACGATGTTATACAGGCAGCTCTTTGCAAGGAAATGTCCGAAGAACTCGGTATCGCCATTAGGGTGAACAGTCTCCTTAGAATTGATGCTATTCCCTATCTTCCCGAAGAACCCGGCCCCTTTCGATTGCACTTTTACTTCCGCTGTGCTCCACAGGACGGTTTCGCAATCTTCCGTGCAAGACTGAATTCCGGGCACATACGTCCCCGCTCTCCCGAGATCAAAAATATACGGTTCGTTCCTTTGCCTGAGTTAACCAAGTACGACATATTTTCAACCGATCTGAGATTTTTGAATGAAGATCTTCCAAGGCTTGAGCCAGCCCTTGCAACATTAAAATCCCATTGAATATTAATATTTTTGACTGTGGGGATTTCTTGCGATGGGAATGAGCAGGCGCAAGTAGTTTTCAGGGATACTGAGTGTGTGGAAAATCTACGACAAACAACGTGTGTTTTCGAAAGAGGGATTATATTCGCCTGGGCAGGTGAACCGAAGGAGTCACATTGGTAACAGCCAGGTACGACTAAATTCGAATCTCCATGGGGTGATCCCGACAAGAGCCTGAGTCATGTTGGAAGGATTTCACGGTAGGAATTATCCGATGGTCGCACCGAATCCTTTAACCCTTTTGCAATTTCTCTTTTTCAGTTCATGCTTGTGCAGACTTCTCCTTCCCTCACCGCTCAGAAAACAAAGAGCCATGCCCAGGGGTCTCATCCGTTCTGATACTGCACAGGCCTTTCCGTTTTTGATTCTCGAAGTGAGAGGTCTCGAATAAATCCTGAATAGGAAGGATGCGTCCCTGTCATCCAAGAATTCAAAGAGAGTTCGATGGGGAATTCCTGTCCGCTTTTTCTTAATCCATGGAGTGTGACCGTTTTCCCGATGACGTGAGATTCGCCTGTTGTCTGTAATCGTTTCATGCCTTTGGTATGAGCTTCCCGGTACCGACTAGGCATGATCAGTGTCAGTGGTTTTCCGAACATTTCCTCGGCGGTATATTCAAACATCAATTCCGCAGCCTTATTCCAGGACATGATGCGGCCGGTGTGATCGGCTAATACAATGGCATCAATGGCTGCCTGAAAGACGGCTTGAAAGCGGATTTCGCTTTCATATAAGGCGTGACGGGCGCGTTCCATTTTTTTTGCCAGGGCATAAGCCTTGAGTGCTTGACGTACCGTAGTCCTAATTTCGGAACGATTGATGGGTTTATGGAGATAGGCGAAGGCGCCCTGTTCTTCAAGGGGGCCGGTCACATCATCGAGAGTGGTATAACTCGACAAAATAATGATGGGAAGACCTGGCACCGCTTTCGTCATCTTCTCTAGAACGAGTAAGCCATCCATGTCAGGAAGTTTGACGTCAAGGATTACAACACTAGGCGAGTGAATTTTTACGCATTCCAAGGCGGTGCCGCCTGTTGAGGCCACATTAATGTGATGTCCGTCGGCTTCCAGAAGATCTCGCAAGGTTAGGACAATATCCTGTTCATCGTCGACGACGAGAATGGGGGAAGAGGATGGTATCGGGGATGCGTTTGCCATGGTTTGACCTCATGTCTGGGGTAACTGACCCTCAACGCGGATGTTCCTGAGAATGGGCTTATAATGATTGAACACGCAATCTACGTACCAATTACGGCATACGTTGAATCGGTCAGGCGATAAGCCTTTGGAAAAAATTGTGGTTTAGTGAAAATCTTTGCAATGAAAAGCCCATTTTTTATGGATTTCTTTTATGAAAAAATGAAATTTTGATATCTGTTTGGATACACCCAATTATCCAAATGGATACACAACCTTGACCTGTATACTCCACGAGATGGAATTGACCGACAATTGTGCTGGCGAATTTGCCCTGCCCTTTCGATCTGTTTTCTTTAATAGGTCAACTAGCTGTCTCCAAGCCTCAACAATCGGACTCCACTCGACGTAAAATTGTGAAGAGCCCTGATCTCATTCGGCTTCGAAACCGGAAACCGCGCTCTTGCCATATAGGGCAGAACCGTAAAAATGTTGTATACGGATCTGCGGGGTAGGGTGTGTAAGGGAGTCGATCCAGGAAACCTATGCAGGTCCAGGGATTTTCGGCGAAATGGTTTGAATCGATGAGTCATCAAGGGCAGATTTGGCCTCGATGCGGTGTGGCTTGAGTTCACCCATTGGTTATGGCACTCTCCACTGTTGATAAACAAGAATCAGTGTTCATGCGGAATTTGAGTGTGTGGCTTTACTGGTAAAAGCCTGGATAATGCCCCGGGCTCTCATTCCTTTGGCTGGATAGAGATTTCTCATCCGCTCATTCCCATGAATGTTTAACCGCTGGCGTATATGGTGACTTGGGAATGAACATGGTTATCCCCCTACAGGAACGGTTAATTGTCGCACTTGATGTTCCCTCCGTAGAGGAGGCCCGTCAATATGTGAAGGATTTAGAGGGTGTCGCCTGGTTTTATAAAATCGGCCTGGAATTATTTCTGGCGGTAAATGCGGATTTTATCAAGGAATTACGTGCACAAAATTGCCGGATCTTTTTAGATCTGAAGATGAATGATATCGATGAAACCGTGCGCCGAGCTGTGAATCTGGCGGCTGATCTTGATGTTGATTTTCTGACCATATTTGGAAATCATGCCACAGCCAAAGCTGCAGTGCTGGGTCGAGGCACCGGGTCAATACAAATTTTGACCGTTCCGCTCCTTTCGAGTTGGGGGGAAAAGGATCTTCAAGACTTGGGGATGTTGAGTATGCAACCAGGAGAGCCCGCACGTTTTCATTCTCTGGATGACTACGTCTTATGGCGAGCCGATATGGCGATGGCCCAAGGGTGCGATGGTCTGATCGCCTCAGGAAAATATGTTGGAATTCTGAGAGAACGGTTTGGTCCGAAGGTGCTCATTGTCTCTCCAGGTGTAAGACCTGCCGGACAGAACACCCATGAACACCAACGTTCGTTAACTCCATTTGATGCCATTCAAGCCGGGGCGGATTATCTAGTTGTTGGGCGACCTATTCGCGATGCGGACAATCGGCGTAAAATGGCCGAAAGGATTCAAGAGGAAATTGCCTTAGCAGTCAAGGCTGGTCCTTCGAAAGAGCGGGCATTAGATGGGGAAATATAGGCGGCAACACCCCATGAGTCTTGAAGGAAATAACGTGGCCCCTCATTAATTTTCTGCAGGTTTTTTCCCTTCCTTATTTTAGGGGGGTGTTTACCCTTTCTCACGCTCCCTTTTGTCTCTAGGTTGGTTGCCTCACTCCCTGAATGGCCAACTGTTGATACGTATCCCCTTCTATGGAGTGATTACGACTGTATTGTGACGTCTTGATGCGCCGGACTGTGATGCACCGTTCTGAATATCATAGGGGGCGATTGGGATAGCCAGTGGACCTCTCCCCAAGATTCATTTTCCCGGTATCCTCCCTCCCCTCTTGTTGAGGTGGAGGGGCGTGACCATTAATGCCGGGATTGTTATGATGGGGCCGGATGATTGTGAAATTCTGGGGATTGGTCTCCGGATGGCCACGAGTCGCGATCAATCCCGTGAGCGAAACCAACATCCTGTGTCGTCGAGGCTGAAGTACGATCCGCCGGAGTAACCGGAGAAGAGGTGGAAACCCAGGTGAATCCTGGCGTGGAAAGTCTAGGTTTTTCAAACACCTCTACGGGAGAAAGCTCCAAATAAACTTTCGAATAAATTCCGAGGGTCACGCACACAGTTCTGGACGGTAGACATAATGGAGGGATATATGGCGATGCGAAGGGAATGGTTGCGAATCCTCATTGTGCAAGACCGTCCTGATCAATTGGCAGCGCTCGTCAATGTTCTAGGGGAGGAAGGCTATCAGGTGGTAGGCGCCAGGACGGCCGCGGAAGCTTCGGAATTTGCGAGATGTGAAAGCTTTGCGGTCGCAGTGGTCGATGTGCAGGCGCCGGATGTTTCCGAAGTCTCATTGCTTTCTCTTCTCAAGGCGAAGAATGCTGAGATTCAGATGATCCTGAGTCCGGCCTTTGCTAGTCTGGATTCAGCTAAAGATGTCATTGGTGAGAGCGCTGTTGCTTACCTTAAACGGGAAGGGTCCACATCAGAATTGCTGAGTACTCTCCGTCGAACGTTCCGTGATCAACTGACGGAATACACAAAGGAGCTGGAGATTGCGCTGGCAGAGCGGGATGAACGATTTCGGCAACTTGTGGACCATATTAAAGAAGTGTTTTGGGTCTTTGCCCCTGACCAGTCTGAGGTCTGGTATATCAGCCCTCAATATGAAACAGTCTGGGGCCGGAGCTGTGCCAGTCTTTTGGAAGATCCTCGAAGCCTATGGAATGCCATTCATCATCACGATCAGCCACGATTTCACACACACCAATTTGCACCGGATGTGAGTGGGGTTCAGGGAGAATGCCGGATTGTGAGACCGGATAACTCCATGCGGTGGGTGCGAATACAAACGGTTCCTATTCGAAAGGCTAATGGGGATTTACTGAGTCTTGCGGGGGTGGCGGAGGATATTACAGAGCGGAAGCGCGTGGAAGAGGCTCTGACGAAATCCGAGCGCCAGTTTCGACAATCAAGCCGCATGGAAGCCATTGGGACGTTGGCAGGCGGCATCGCCCATGATTTCAATAATATTTTAACGGCAATTTTGGGGTATACCGAATTGGCCTTAGCCACCGTCCCAAAGGAAAGCCGTACTCAACGAAATCTGCAGGAAGTGCTGACCGCGGGTCATCGAGCCAAACACTTGGTGCTTCAAATTTTGACCTTTAGTCGTCAAGCGGGTCAGGGAAAGAAACCCACACCTTTCCACCTGGTCGTCCGGGAAGCTCTAAAACTCTTACGATCCACGATTCCCACGACCATTGAGATCCGTCAAGTATTGAACACGGAGGCCACCATTCTAGCGGATCCGACCCAAATGCATCAGATCATTATCAATCTATGCACCAATGCTGAATATGCTATGCGAGAACACGGCGGGATTTTGACGGTCGCCCTGGAAGATGTAGAGGTGACAGAGGAACTCACCGGAGCGATCTCGGGATTACATGTGGGTCCCCATGTTCGGTTGACGGTGAAAGATACCGGTTCGGGCATGACTCCTGAGGTACTTGAACGGCTGTTTGACCCTTTCTTTACCACCAAGCCGATTGGCGAGGGGTCTGGGATGGGGATGGCCGTGGTGCATGGAATCATTACGAGTCACAAAGGAGCCATTGTCGTTGATAGTATCGTGAACAAGGGGACGAAGATCGATGTGTACCTCCCGACCGTTCCCACCCAGGCATTAGAACCTGTTAATGATCAAATAGCCATTCCGACCGGGAAAGAATCCGTTTTATTTGTGGATGATGAAGAGACGATTGTGCGTCTTGGGAAGGAACTTCTCACGCAACTGGGGTATACCGTGGAAGTGCACACGAGTTCCATCGAAGCTCTGAGGACATTTAGGCAAGACCCTCATCGGTTTGATCTCGTGATTACTGATCAGACTATGCCGGGATTGACCGGTGAGGCTTTATCCCGGGAGCTTCTGCGGATTCGTCCGGATCTCCCCATCATTTTGTGTACAGGATTCAGTCATGTGATCTCTGCTGAGCGAGCGAAGGCATTGGGTATTCAGGGCTATTTAATGAAGCCATTGGCGATCCGGGACCTGGTTCCAATTATTCGCCATGTCCTCGACAAAACATCTTCATCGTTAGCCGAGTCCTAAGCGACCGGGGAAATAATAAATGGGGAAGACACGGTTCTCTTCGTTTGTGTTGGATCATAAAATGGCCCTCTGAGATGCAGGCCATTCCCGCCCGGGAAGGCTATTCAATAATCATGAATCCCAGAAGTGGATAATTCATTGTGGTGGGATGTTTGAAAAAGTCGAGACGTTGTCAGTTTGGACCAAACCGTTATTTTATAAAGGATTAAACGTTGGTCGCACAGTCCGTGATGTGTCTTTCCTTGAGGAAGAGGAGGATGACCATCCGGAGTGAGGCGTGGAAAGAGACAAAGTTATGGCAAACATTCTTGTTGTGGATGATGATCGGCAGGTTTGTGACCTGTTGAAGCAAGCCTTAGAAAACCAGGGATATACGGTGGACTGTGCCTCAAACGGAGTCGAAGGTATCAAGGAATATCGCAACCACCCTGCCGATCTCATTATTTTAGATATTCTTATGCCCGAAAAAGAGGGGCTTGAGACCATACTGGATTTGCGGCGTGAATTTCCTCAGGTAAAAATTATTGCCATGTCGGGCGGAAGTGAGCGAGCCAAACTCGATTTGTTGGACCTCGCTCGTCGGTTAGGGGCTCAACACACCATCGATAAGCCCTTCCAATTGCATGCCATTACGGACCTCGTTACGCAAGCCCTTCATGAAAATTAGCCAGGATTTACCTGTTTGGACCACGAGCAATGCTGTATTTTCGGACTCAACCTGATGCCGTGTTTATTCCGTTTGTGAGGCAGGCGCTTGACTACGAACTTCAAGCCGTGCGGCGAGTCGCATCTCACAATGACACTGACGCCTGGTTAGTGGAGTATCCGGCCGTGGGGATGTTGTTTACCCCCTATAGTGCACTCATCACGCTTGAGGAATTGCTGGTTGCCCATGAGGCATCGATGGTCTATCGATTGACCGACTACCATTGGCTTCTCCTATACGAAAGCCTCAAAAATTATTGTCTCTGGCATAACGATCAGGTTTATGATGAATCGGTGTCATTTACCATGTTGGGGGGATACCGGTTTGGGCTAGTGGATTTCGAAACGATGACCGATCGGTATTTCTGGGATCATGAATTTATGGAACTATTGTACGCTGATGCGGATGAATCAGATTGCTGTCCATGTGGAGAGTACACAGACAGGTCTGATATTGATCTCTCGTATGGATTACGTCCGCATCCTGACAAACTCAAATTAATCCCTGTGGAGGAGCCTGCCTGGCGCATTCCGGAGCCAGAAGAATGTGGTCAGTGGCGTCTACCATAAGCCCGAATCATCAAGAAGTGGCGTAAAGTCTCTCAGGAGAAATCATGGAAAAACCAGCAGACGTTCAATTTCACATTCATGATCTGTTACGTCGTCGCTGGAGTCCAAGAGCGTTTGCCGATCAGCCGGTAGAACGAGAGAAAATCCAAAGCTTGTTGGAAGCAGCACGATGGGCTTCCTCCTGTTTTAACGAACAGCCCTGGGTCTTTATTCTTGCGACAAGGGAGCACCCCGAAAGCCATCAGAAGCTTCTGAGTTGTCTGGTGGAGGGAAATCAAATCTGGGCGAAACGGGCTCCGCTCCTTCTGCTCACGGTCGCAAAACTCCATTTTGATCATAATGGACAGGTCAACCGCCATGCCTATCATGACGTCGGTTTGGCCGTGGGAAATCTGGTCATGCAGGCCACAGCCATGGATTTGGTCGGTTCATCAGATGGCCGGGATTCTTCCTCACACCATTCGCGAACGCTATGCTTTTCCTGCCGGCTATGAAGCCGTAACAGGGATCGCCATCGGGTACCAGGGAGATGTCTCCACACTTCCCGAGGCGCTTCGTGAACGGGAATTGGCCCCACGGTCTCGTAAGCCGTTGAGGGAATTTGTGTTCTCCGAAACGTGGGGACGGAACCCGGAATGCTTGTAGCGCATTGAATCCTCCCCCTCGGCTTCTGTTTTTGAGCGCTCCACTCCGGTTCCCACGTTCATGACATGTTTCGTGGCTCCCCTCAAACAGTGAATGCTCTCTGTCTGCTCACGGGAGCCTATCTTATAAAAGGCAGACATGTGCTCTGTGTAAGGGTAAGAGCGCAAAGCAGGTTGGTTCACGTAACCGGAAAAAATGAAGGCCTTTTCAACAGCAAGGAAGGAGACAACATTATATGATTACGGCCATTGGCGATGTGTTACGGCGGTGTTATGAGCGCGGGTGGATTACCAGCCGTGATGGAAATTGTAGCCTGAGACGAGCAAGGAGCGTCTACCTGTACGTCACTCCATCAGGCTGGCGAAAGACCATTGTCCATCCTGAGCATATGGTCAAAATTAAGTTGGTGGATGGGAAGTTGCAGGTGGCCCCTGGAACCAATCCTTCCGGTGAGCTGCACATGCATTATCTCTTGACCAGAGGCATGAATCGGACGCGTGCCGTCGTGCATGTGCATCCAACCCATGTGGTCGCAGCCATCTATCGAGGGTTTGATCTCCAGAAAATCTGCAAAGACTTTCCCGAAATCTACCGCTACACCCGAATTGGCCCCACTGTTCCGGCCCTTCCTGCGATTAGCTCGGAACTGGGTGAAGCCACCGCGCAAGCATTAGGGGTCACCGAAAAGAATCCTGCCGGGGATTACGATATTGTGGGCCAGGCCAATCACGGAGTCTGCTCCATGGCGCCAGACCCCTGGTCGGCCTATGAGCATATCGAACGGTTGGATCATATATGCGAAATTGTCCTGGCCAGCGGGGTCTCCCCCTGACAGAATGGTGAAAATGGCCATCAGCTTTGTTCTTGCTTCGCTCTGAGACTCAACGTACCAGAGTACGATTCGTCCCCTCGCTTGCTGCGGCCGCGCTGAATGGCCATTTTGACCATCCTGTTACCTGATTATGGGTGTTCAATCTTTCTCACTCTTCATCATTTTTACTAAATTTTCATAATTTTGTCTTAAAGATTTGGTATTGGGGTGCTTTGCGCCCAAAGGCTTCCTCACGAATTGTTAGAGCGCACTAAAGGAGAAGTGCGGCCTTGATATACTGCCCTTGGGCATAATAGAGCAGAGCTAAGTTGTTGAGGCTGGTGGCGACCTCAGGATGCGTGGGCCCCAAGGCCTGTTCTCGAATGGCTAGGGCTAGCTTTGTTCCTATGGGAATAGGAAATGAAAACTTTCATATGGATTTTGAGGATGTTAAACGCGGATTTTTAATAAATGCTCTATAAGATGTGAACCTTTTTAATTGGCCTATAAGCTTTCCAGGAATTTCCTAAATGTTCAAGAGATTTTTGCGGATGGGCTGACAGATCCATTCTGTGGAAGTTGTTTAAATCGCCCTGTTCTTCCCTCACGTATTGCTGGAGCCCGATGGAAAGGCTATCATTTCTTTTTTGATCCAACCGTTGGTTCAATTTTTTCTCTTCTTTATCGATTCATAGAAAGGACTCTGCATGGCTCAAAAGAAATCTGTTCGTCGCGTGGCTTCAAAGCCCTCTTCGAAGAAACCATCTGTACCCATAAAAAAGACCGTGGCTTCTAAATCTACTCCAACGAAAAAGCCGGTTGTCCCTAAGAAATCATCAACGAAAGCCAAGCCAGCTTCTTCTAGAAACCTTTCTGCAAAAAAGACCGGTACGCCCAAAAAGCCTGTGGTGAAGAAATCAAAGACAAGTGCCCCCACAAAAAGGAACGTGGTGAAAGCGGTTTCCAAGTCCACAGCCAAAAAGCCCGCTGCTCCTAAACTGCCGACTCTCAAGAAGAAGGCTTCGGTGGTGAAGAAAGCAATCGTTCCACCACTGCCCTCTGTTTCGAAATCTGTGGTCCCCAGGAAAGAGCATTCGGTTTCTCAAAAGAAGATTGTGCCGGCACCAGCGAAGAATTCACAGGCCCCGACTCCTAGTCGATCAGTTCCATCCCCTACCCGTTCAGCCGAGACGAAGATAGGAGGAGAACCGCTCTCTCTCACGGAACGCTATAATCTGGGTGGCCTTTTCGTCTGCGCGATTGAACGAGCAAACGATCCCGAGTTCAAGCGGCTTCGCGCCGTACTTCGTCATTTGGATCTTCCCTCTCAAGAAAAAGATAATCTTCTTCGCTTGTCGCAAGGGTTCACGATTCCCAAATTGTTTGCGGATGGCGTGGGAGGGGACAAAGTCAGTCAGATCCTGACGGACTTCATCCGGTTTGCGTTGGCTGAAGGGGCCTATGAGAAAAAATGGCGGGAGGAAATAAGACAGGTTGGGGTGTGGTTGGGCTACTTTCCCCAGCAGTTCGAACAGATTGAACAGAAAGTTTTAGCCAAACGGTAGCGTGGTCCTGGCTACCCGAGATCGCGTCGGCCTTCGATGGATTTGAGCAGGGTGACCTCATCGGCATATTCGATATCCATGCCGACCGGAATGCCATAGGCGATACGGGAGACCTTGACCCCCAAGGGTTTTAATCGCTTGGTCAGGTAAATGGCGGTGGCCTCTCCTTCAATCGTGGGGTTGGTGGCCACGATGACCTCCTTGAATGCTCCATTCTGGACCCGGTTTTCCAGGTCATGGGTGCGGATATCTGCCGGTCCGATGCCGTCCAGGGGAGAGAGCGCCCCATAGAGCACGTGATAGAGGCCTCGAAAGGCCCGGCTTTGTTCGATGGCATACAGGGTGCTGGGCTCTTCCACCACGAGGATGATCGTGGTGTCCCGTTTCGGGTCCAGGCAAATCTCGCAGAGCGGGCCTTCGGCAATATTTCGGCATTGGGTACAGAAGGAGACTCCTTCTTTCACATCACGAATAGCATCGGCCAGCCGTAGCGCCTCTTCTTTTTCCGTCTTCATGAGATGAAAGGCCAATCGTTGAGCCGTTTTTTGCCCAATGCCGGGCAATCGTACGAGTTCCCGGCTGAGACGAGCGACCAGCCCTTGAGGTTGGCCATTGGCTCTGGGGTGTTTGGTCGGAGTGGTTTCCAGCATGATAAACCTCGCTTGGTGAATTAGAACATGCCGGGAATGCCCATCCCTCCGGTGAGGGATTTCATTTCTTCGGCCATCAGCTCTTTCGCCTTTCGCAAGGCTTCATTGGATGCGGCGACGATTAAGTCTTGCAACATGTCATGGTCCCCGGATTTCAAGACTTCCGGATCGATGGTCAGCTTGGTTAATTGCATGGCTCCGTTGGCTTGCACGGTCACCATCCCGCCTCCGGCTGAAGCCTCGACTGTTTTCGTGGCAGCCTCCTCTTGAATTTTTCCCATTTTTTCCTGCATGGCCTGGGCTTGCTTTAAAAGATTGCCCATATTGGAGAATGGATTTTTAGACATTAACGTACCTCCTCATTTTGCGGGGTTCTTTCTGCCGATACGACTGTGCCCCCAAATAGTTCCAATGCTTGTTTCACCAAAGGGTGGGCCTTCACGTTTTCAATGAGGTCCTGGTCCTGCTCAAGTTTTTTTTTTGCTCGTAATTCTCCGGTTGACGGCGGGTAAACCTGGCCCTCTTGAAATTCAATGACTTGGACTTTTATCGGCCGGCCGGCGAATTCCTCACATATTTGACCGATCAGCACGCGATTTTCGGGTTTGTCCGTTCTCCATCGAGCAATCGAATCTTTTTTGGAATATCCCAGGACGACGGAGTCTGCCGTCATGGTTACGACACTCCCCTTCTCCAGGAAACTCCCGATATTAGGATGGTCATTAATCATGCGTTCAACGACGAGCTCCCAGTTTAACGTGACGGGTGCGCCAGACGAAGGCTGGGCAGCTGTTTGGGGAGAGGCCGCCGAGGGTTCGCTGTTGGCAGATGAGGCCTTTGTCGGTACCGGCTTTTCCGCATCTGGTGGTGTTGAGGAAGGAAACATTGTTGTGGCGCCACCACCGGGCCTGGGACGGGTCTGGCTTGAAGGAGTTGCCGGTTTATCCACAGGGGCTTGGACTTTAGCCGGTTGTGCTGGAGACGGAGTCGATGCCACAGGTGGCAATACTTTTGCCTGTAGGACAGATGCTTGAGGGGGTGCGCTGGCCTTCTGTTCAGTCGTGGCGGAGGGGACTGTCGCTGGATCAAGCATCGCTGCACGTACCACGGCGGCTTCAATGAGAAAGCGTGGATGGGAGCTTCCTCGAAGACTGTCCTCTGTTCTGGAGAAAATGGCAAAAAGGGCCTGTAAATAGGGCTCGGAGAGTTGTTGAGCTTGCGCGATGGCCTGATCTACCTCCTCGTCTCCTAATTCAAGAAGGGTTTGCACTTGTGAGCGTGATGGTACCACGCAAGCCACCAGTAGATTGCGACATCGCTCCAACAGTTCCCGGCAATAGACCCGGACATCAAAACCCTGGTCGACCAACTGTCCCACGAGAGACATCGTTTGGGCGGCCTGGTGCCCAAGGATGGCGTCAATCATGAGCCGGACGAGTTCGTCGGGCACGGACCCAATCAACATTTCCAAATCGCCATGCTGGATGCGTTCTCCACCGAAGGAGACGGCCTGATCCAGGAGGCTCAATGCGTCTCGCATACTGCCTTCACTGGCTCGAGCCAGTGCCGATAAGCTTCGATCCTCCACAGTCACTCCCGTTTGGGTCGCGACGTGGCGTAGTTGCGTGATGATTTCCAAGCGGGAAATGCGTCGAAAGGTGAAGTGCTGACAGCGTGAAAGTATGGTGGCAGGAATTTTATGAACTTCAGTTGTCGCAAAAATAAAGACGGAGTGACTCGGGGGTTCCTCAAGTGTTTTAAGCAGGGCGTTAAAGGCCGAGTTGGACAGCATGTGGACTTCGTCGATGATGTAGACACGGTACGTGCCATGAAACGGTGCAAATTTGACGTTTTCTCGCAGTTCACGGACATCGTCCACGCCGGTATTCGAGGCTCCGTCAATCTCGATGACATCCACCGAGTTGCCTCGGGTGATTTCGACGCAACTTGGGCAAGTTCCACAGGGATGGCTGGTGGGACCCTGTTCACAGTTAAGAGACTTGGCCAGGATGCGCGCGACAGTGGTTTTGCCGACTCCCCGCATGCCGGAGAAGACATAGGCATGGGCGACCCGTTTGCGGTCGATCGCATTGGTGAGTGTTTGCACGACATGGGACTGCCCCAGGACTTCCTGAAAATTGGTCGGGCGGTATTTCCGTGCGGAAACTTGAAATTCCATAATTCGCGTTAATCAGGAAAAGAGCGGTTCGTTATGTGCCCTCGAAGGCTGCCGTCCGGTACCAAAACACGGAGAGTCAGCCGATAAATGATAAAGTTAGTCGGGGCCAGGTGATCCTGCGGCACACAGACTAGCCCACGTACCGTTGCTTCCTTCCGGACCTGGCGGGGTTTGCAGGATTCTGTCGCACAGGGCCCAGCCCCTAAATGCAGTCTCGATGGTTCATCGCCTCACGGACTGGCGAATATCATCTTTTTGAGGATATCAGTGATCCTCACGGCGGAACAAATATGGCGGAGAGGGTGGGTTTCGAACCCACGGTACCATTGCTGGCACACGTGATTTCCAGTCACGCCGATTCGGCCACTCTCGCACCTCTCCGCGAATGGGTATACTACTTTGCGGCGACTGAAACTCTGATGAAGCCGTTTTTCTTTTGGAGGGGATCTGTTCACCCCATCTTCGTTATCTTCTTCACCGGGGATCTGTTTGGTGAAAGGTTGCCATATTACCATGGGGGTCTGGGGGCGACAAGCAAGGAGGGGGAATAGTTACGAACAGGGCGAGGAAGGGACAAGGAGAGGACTCCCACCCTTTTTCTGGCCATTCAATCTTTCACGTTCCATACCTTCCCTATATTATGTTAGGAGGTTCGGGATTGGAACATTCGTTGGCGTCGTGAAGATCGATGCAGGGCGGCAAACAAATGGCCCCGAAAGAAGAGCATGAAAACCGTCACAATGGGAGTGAGTCCGAGGACGATAACAAAACTCAAATCGGAGGACATCCCTAACAAAGAGAGCCACTCGGATAGCACGGAAAAGGGCAACGTGATGAGATGCCAGAAGTCCAACCCCCCCCGCCTTCCCGCCTGGCTGGACATTTCAAAGAAAAATGTCAGGCCGAATGGGCCGAAGACGATGGCCACAGGCAAAAACCATTCGATCCAGTTTTCAACGACGAAATTCATAACTTTCCCGGACAACCTCGAGGGCGGATCCGTTCCGGCTCTGGTAAATTACTTCGGGTACTGGATTGAGTAGGACGAAAATTAAGAAAAATACGGCTGTGCCGATCAGCGGTTGGTAGGGATTGGTCTGGAGCCCCATTTCGAGGAATAACAAGGGAAACCACACCATAAATCCAACAGAAATGACCTCCCAAAAATATTGCCCCATACTTGGCAGGATATCCGGCCAACTCACACGACGCGCGCCAAGGACGGCCTGTTCCGTCAGGCTCAGGGTGGAACCAATGACAAGGGCATTGAGGGCGCCCAGGATAAACCCTCCGATCATTCCAAGCGGAGCGATGAGGGAGGTGACAAGCACGAGGCCTAAGGCAAAGGCGAGGAGAACCGGAATCAAGATCCACGCGCGTGTGAAGGATTGGATCGAGGCGAGCAGCGCTTGATGGTACAGTCGAACTGTGGCCTGGAAGAAACTCTGCATGAGGCGAGGGAATGCTCCGCAGTTCTTAATCTTTGCTTGGCGGAGGGGATTGTATGTTGATGATGTCCTGTTGTCGCTGATCCCGGTCTTGCCTGATTTTTTGTAGCCGACTAGGACGATTCCAGGTCCACCATTTGACGTGATCCGCAAAAGTGGGTGAGGGAGGGGTCGCGGACCCTACCGGTGACTCTTGAAAGTCATACCCTTGATATTCATCTTTTTTATCCAGAAATTTCTGGTAAATATCTTGATAGAGCTGTTTTAAGGTCATAGGGTGTTACCTTACCCAACTCTCTCAAGTCGATCAAGAGGGAAAATCCATAGGAAGGTTGAGAAAGCAGGTGGGTGGTGTTTGTTCCCTTCGATAATGCGCATGTGGTCATTGGTCTGTTCTAATCTCCCAATTGTGGGTATAGTTTAGCTGGTGGGGGGCTATACACTTTATCCCATATTCATCGAGTAGCATTATGACTTGATAAAGTGGAGATGAAGCCTCCGACCGGGTCAGGGGGGTCGATTGAATCGTTCATCTTCGCATATTTCCCCCCGATCAACTCGGATTGTAGTTGCGGTGCTTCCGGAAGGACTATTTTCGTTACCTGAATTTTAGGATGGCCTGAAGGAGATGGACGTTTTATAATAGAGAGGCTCGGTTGAGTGGAGGGGTTTCGCTTACCCTGAGGATTCAAGGGAAGAGAACCTCCTTTCAAAGTCGATGGAATGTGGCGAAAACGGTTACGGGCGAGAGTGGCGGAACTGGCAGACGCGCGAGACTTAGGATCTCGTGGGTAACCGTGGGGGTTCAAGTCCCCCCTCTCGCACCATTTCTTAACATCTATATTCTTTATTGTGTTCTTTTACAAGGATGAATGGTCTTATGAAGTTAGAAATGACAGAGCTCGGGCCGGTTAAACGGTCGTTAAAAATTGAAGTTCCCGAAGAAGCCGTCAAAAGCGAATTTCAAAAGGTGTATGCCCAGTTGAGGCGTCAAGCCAAAATTCCTGGATTTCGACCCGGGAAAGCGCCAATAGCGTTATTAGAAAAACGGTATGCCGATCTTGTGGAGCAAGATGTGGTGCAGCGGTTGGTGCCCGATTATTACCAACGAGCGGTGAAGGAAGCCGGGGTGGTCCCTATCCTGGTTGATATTCCCCCACTGGAACGAATGAAAGTGAAGTCCAATAGTCCATTTACCTTTACGGCTACAGTGGAAATAAAGCCCACTATTCAATTAGGGGATTATCGACCACCGAATCCTATTTCTTTGAAACGGGATGCTCGTACGGTCACAGATGATCAGGTTGAAAAGGCCCTCCAGAGCCTCCGGGAGCAACATGCCCAACTTGACGTGGTTCCTGAAGGAACCCCTCTTCGTGAAGGATTGCATGCGGTGTTGTCTATTGAGGGGTTTGTAGAGGACCAGCCATTGGAAGGGACTCAGAAAAAAGGGCATCTTCTTCACATTGGGTCCAAGTCGCCGATTCTGGGTGTGGAGTTAGATGAGTATCTCATCGGAAAACAGGCCGGTGACATGATTGATATCCCGCAACCCTTTCCCGCCAATCATCCTGATACTCACCTTGCCGGAAAGACGATGGTCCTCAAGGTGACGGTTGATGCCGTGAAAGAACAGAAACTCCCGGAACTGGATGATGAATTCGCCAAGGATTGCGGCGACTACGATTCACTGGAGCACCTCAAAACCACTATCAACACCCAATTGGATAATTTCCTGAAACAGGATCTTGAAGAAGGGTATAAAGATCAGGTGATTGAACGCTTGTTGCAGATGCACCACTTTGAAATTCCCGAGGTCCTGATTGAACGGGAGCTCCAGACGCTCATTCGACAAAAAATGCTGAAGGACCATCGCCATGCTCATCGTGAAGATGACGTGGAAGAGCCCTTGCGATTACAAGAAGAGGCTAAGCGACTCCAACAAGAATTGCATCCGGAAGCTAAACGGCGTGTGAAGCTGAGTTTGATTCTGGATGCGATCGTTCAGAAAGAAGGCCTTCATGTCAGTGAGGATGAGGTGAACGCCGAAATTCAAAAACTGGCGACCTCCTTAAAGCTCCCGGTTGGTGAAATTCAACGCATGGTCGAAGCCGGAGGGCAGGGTGCTCAGGAGGAGTTCCGCGAGCGGATGAAGGCGGAAAAAGCCTTGCAGTTCGTCTATCAAAATGCGGTCATTCAGGGGTAATGCGTCGTGCAACCCTTCTGAATGCACCTGTTCTGATATCCGTATTCGATACCTATTTACAACACGAGGAGGTCCCAGGGAATGCTCATTCCGATGGTTATTGAACAAACGAATCGAGGTGAACGGTCATATGATATTTACTCACGTCTTTTGAAAGACCGGATCATCTTTATCGGAGCCCCGATTGATGATGTGTTCGCGAATGTCGTCATTGCTCAGCTGTTGTTCTTGGAATCCGAAGACCCGGAAAAGGACATTCATCTGTATGTCAATTCGCCTGGCGGAAGTGTGACGGCTGGAATGGGGATCTATGATACGATGCAATATGTGAGGTCGCCCATCAACACCATCTGTTTAGGCCAAGCGGCAAGCATGGGAGCCTTGTTATTAACCGCAGGGACTAAAGGTAAGCGTTTTGCTCTTCCCAATGCACGCGTGATGATTCATCAACCGATGGGAGGATTTCAGGGCCAAGCGACGGAGATTGATATTCATGCCCGCGAGATTTTAAAAATCCGCGAAAAATTGAATGAAATTATGGCCTATCACACAGGGCAGCCTCTGGATAAAATTTCTCAAGATACCGAACGGGATTATTTTTTGTCAGGGGAAGAAGCCAAAGCGTACGGATTAATTGATGAGGTCATCGTCCGAAGTCAGGAAAAGGGGCACAAGGACGACACCAAGTCAGGTTCAAAAAGTAAGGATTAAGGGCAAAGGAGGCACTTCTTATGGCGAGACAAGCGAAGTCCGAAGCCAATCTTCGTTGCTCCTTCTGTGGCAAGAACCGGGATCAGGTTCGAAAACTCATTGCGGGTCCGACGGTCTATATTTGTGATGAATGTGTCGGCTTGTGTAATGAAATTATCTCCGAGGATTGGCAGGAGTCTCGCCAGGAGATTTCGGCGAAACTGTGCAAGCCGGTGGATATCCACCAACATCTTGATCAATACATTATCGGACAGGATCAGGCAAAAAAGGTTCTCTCGGTTGCGGTCTATAACCATTATAAGCGTATTTCAGCAAATGAAATCGGGGATGTTGAACTTCAAAAAGGCAATATTCTGATTGTCGGGCCGACCGGGACGGGAAAAACCTTATTTGCCCAGACACTAGCCCATTACCTGGATGTACCATTTACGATTGCGGATGCGACGACGCTGACGGAAGCCGGGTATGTCGGTGAAGATGTTGAAAATATTATCTTAAAACTTCTGCAGGCTGCAGACTATGAGGTTGAGCGTGCAGAACGGGGAATTGTGTACATTGATGAAATTGACAAAATTACCCGCAAGGCCGATAGCCCTTCGATTACGCGTGATGTCTCCGGTGAGGGTGTCCAGCAGGCATTGTTAAAACTCATTGAAGGGACCGTGGCCAATGTTCCGCCTCAAGGGGGACGAAAGCATCCTCATCAGGAGTTTATTCAAGTCAATACGACCAATATTTTATTTATTTGTGGCGGGGCATTCGTAGGATTGGATTCCATCATTGAGCGGAGGTTGAACCAAAAGCGGATGGGCTTTGGCGCCGATGTGCAGATACGTGGCCAACATCAAATTGGTGACTTATTCTCCAAGGTGGAACCGGAAGATTTACTGCAATATGGGTTGATTCCTGAAATTATCGGTCGTATGCCGATTGTTGCGGCTCTTGATCAATTGGATGAACCGGCTTTGGTCCGCATTTTAACGGAACCCAAAAACGCCTTGATCAAGCAATATCAGAAGTTATTGTCCTTGGATAAAGTGAAATTAAAGTTTGCCGATGGAGCGTTATTGGCAATTGCCAAAAAAGCCCATCTGCAAAAAACAGGAGCGCGTGGACTTCGGGCGGTCTTAGAGTCGGTGATGTTGGACTTGATGTATGAGCTGCCGTCGCAGGCGGAGGTGAAAGAGGTGTTGGTGACCGAAGAGTTTATTCACGGCAAAGGTGAGCCCATCAAAGTTTTTGAGCATCAGAAAGGGATCAAGCCCGCTGTCGGATCTTAAGCTGGTTCAGGGTTCTTCTCCGTGGGTGCCGCTATCTCCTCGTACCCGCATTCCGCATTGTAACAGAGAATTTTGCTTCCCGTTTGTTTCCTGAATTTTTCGATCAAGAATGGAGCCTGGTATTGTGGGCAGGGACGATTGATGGATCGATCCCAGATCGCAACGGTGCGCGTAGGATAATTGCTCCAGGAATAAAAGTCTTGCCTTTCTTGGTGCGCTTTTGAACCATGTCTCCCCCGCAATCCTTGACAGCGCATTTGACGCCTAGCTTTAAGGGTTTTGTGGTTTTACATTCAGGGTATTGAGAGCAGGCGAGTGAAATTTCCAAATCGGCCGTATTCCCTGATCATTAGCGGGATTTGAGTTTTTTGGCTGTACGAGTTGGTTTCTTGGTAGCCGATTTTTTTGCCGACGGTTTCTTGGTCTCGACCTTCTTCGCGGGCAACTTTTTGCCGCTCGCGGCCTGGTCGTCGCCGGTCTTGGGTTTACGGGCCTCAAATTCGAAGCCGACTTTCCCGTCATCCCCGCATTTCAGGTAAGCCTTGAACTTGCGACGGGTTCGTGATGAAACAAAGCCGGTCAGCAATTCGGTTCTGCCTTCGCTCAGCAATTTTCTGATCTGAGTGGGTTCAATTTCCTGTTGCAGGATGACTTTGCCTGTTCGAAAGTCGCAAGTCTTGTTCGGGCCGACCGTCTTTTCACAGGTATAATTCATTCCATGTTCATAAACCGATGCCTGGCACTTCGGGCAACTCCCCAGTGATTCTTGGCCGTGAAAATCAACCGGTTCACTGTTTTCATCGTCATCATTTTGACCGAAGTCAAATTCAAGCTTGTGTTCATCGTTCAGTTTGAGGATTGCCGCAAACGGCCGGCCAAGCCGACTGCGAAATCCCTGCAACGGACCAATCGTGCGTTCGGCAATCAGAGTTTCTGCTTCCGGTACGTCCAATTGACGGCTGCCCGGAATTTTCGTAATTGAAAAATCGCATTGTGTGCAGGAGAACCGTTTGTAGTTTTCTTTGACCAGGCCGCCGCATTTGGGGCAGGGTGACTGCAATGTTGAGTAATCGCCTGGAACGGTCGTTGCGCCGTAGTTTTTGGCCCTCGCAACAATTTGTTCAACTATCTTGCTGATTTGTTCCATGAACGCTTTGCGGTCCAACTGACCTCGTTCTATCTGCGAAAGCTTGCTTTCCCATTCGCCGGTCAGTTCCGGCATCGTGAGTTCGGTCACCCCCAGGCCGCGCAATAAGGTCAACAGTTGAAAGGCCTTGGTGGTCGGCATCAGTGACTTGTCTTTGCGCAATAGATAGTTCTCGCTAATTAAGCCTTCGATGATCGCTGCGCGGGTTGCCGGTGTGCCCAGACCTTTTCCAGACATGGCTTCGCGCAAGTCATCATCATCAATCAGCTTGCCGGCGCCTTCCATCGCAGAAAGCAGTGTGGCTTCGGTATATCTGGCCGGTGGTCTGGTCGCCATGTCGCGAATTTCAATATCGCTAACCGTAGCTTTTTCATTCTCCCCAACCGCTACGAGCGTGCCTTCACCGGCAATGGCTTCACGACCGTAAATGGCCAACCAACCCGGCTTGACCATTACCTTGCCTTCGGTCTTGAAGTGGTGCCTGTCAATCTGGGAGATACGGGTGGTGTTTCGGAACTCCGCAGGTGGGAAAAAGACCGCCATGAATCGACGTACGACCAGGTCGTATACTTTGGCTTCGGCTTCGCTGAGGTTCTTGGGTGCCTGCAATGTGGGAATAATGGCGAAGTGATCAGAAATTTTCGCGTCATTGAAAATACGTTTGTTCGGTTGGACCCAGTCATTGCTCAAAATTTTCGCCGCATACGGCCCTATGGGATTGCCGCCGCTACCGCCGGTCATGGCTGACAAACGCTCACTTGCTTCATCACGCAGAATGCCCAGGGTATCTTGCACGGTAGAGAGATAGTCCTCCGGCAGCGCGCGCGAATCGGTTCTTGGATACGTCAACACCTTGTGGCGTTCATAGAGCGCTTGAGCCAGCGATAATGTTGTCTTGGCCGAAAAGCCAAACCGGGCGTTGCCTTCACGTTGCAGACTAGTCAGGTCAAACAGCATCGGTGCGTTTTGCGTGGTCGGCTTGGTTTCTTCAGTGACCACCGCCTGCTGACCCTGGCAGGCCTGCCTGATTGCTTCAGCCTGATTGCGTTCCCAAATTCTTTCTGCGCGCCGTTCCGCATCTTCGTCATTCTTTCTGAAGTCGGTATCAAACCAGCGACCTGAATACTGTCCGGCCTCGACATCAAAGTGGGCATGCACTTCAAAGTATGGTCGCGAGACGAATTGCTTGATCTGTTCCTCGCGCTCCACGACGATGGTCAGGGTGGGTGTTTGAACTCGGCCAACGGTGGTGAGGTAAAAACCCCCGTCTTGGGAGTTGAACGCCGTCATGGCCCGGGTGCCGTTAATGCCAACCAGCCAGTCGGCTTCTGCTCGGCAGCGGGCGGCATCAGCGAGCGGCTTCATTTGTTCATCATCGCGCAGCTCCTCAAATGCTTCGCGAATGGCCTTGGGCGTCATGGACTGCAGCCAAAGCCGGCTTGTCGGTTGCTTGGCCTTAGTGTGTTGGACAATCAGTCTGAAAATCAGCTCGCCTTCGCGCCCGGCGTCACAAGCGTTGATAATTCGGTCGATATCTTTGCGGCTGATCAGCTTGGCGAGCAACTTGAGCCGGTCCTCGGTTCGGGCGATTGGGTTCAGGTCGAAGTGATCGGGAATGACCGGCAGGTTGGCAAAAGACCACTTGCCACGTTTGACCTCTACGTCGTCCGGCGCCTTGATTTCAAGTAGGTGCCCAACGGCTGAAGTTACAACATAGTCGTCACCTTCAAAATAGTCCTTCTCGCGTTTCAGTCCCCCAAGCGAATGCGCGATGTCGGCTGCAACAGAGGGCTTCTCGGCAATTATCAGCGATTTACTCATTAGCAACCCCTACCGGGGAAGGCTCCTTTGGTATCCTTGGTGTAAGGGAAACCGATACTCACGCGTCCAAGATCCACTACAAACTCAGTGCGAAAATGGCGTCGTCACAATCCACCTGCTGCGATGGGACTGGAATTTTCGCGTGCTCATCATAATGATGGCGTAAGGTAGAGGCAAGTTAGGCTGGGTGTTCAACGCATTTTTTCCAGCGGCCGCAGCCGTTCAAGCCAGCTGCCAAGGCTAGCCTGCCGACGGTTCTGTCGAATTTTTTTGAAGGCAATAAGGGGTTTTAGCTCCGTGTCTGACAGATGAAAATGGCGATCTTTACCGGTTTTTTTAAATCGGTCCAACATGAAAACCCGGGGCGTATCTTACAAATCTATTTTTTGCGACAGAACTCTCAAAGTTGTGTTGGAGGTCAATGCCCAGTTTGCTCTTCGGGACGCCTTTAAGATGACCCACAGATGCCAAGGCTTGGTCATTGCGTCCAAAATATTTGGACAGGGTTTCGCCTTTGGTAGGCGATTCGACGCTGAAGAGTGATCTAGGCATAGACCGTGATGAACATCATGAATTGTTTACGAGTAAAATTTTCCAGAGGGAAAAGACATGCTGGTGTACTATCCGATGCACATCCGGAGATACTGTAGGCCCGGTATCTGCTTTATAAGCCCCTTGATCTCCAATGACAAGAGAATGCTCATGACTTCAGATGGGGCATAGGAGCATTGATTGATTAAATCGTCCAGGGAAACAGGTTCCAGTGAAATGCAATCAAATAGCTGTTGTTCCTCTGTTCCTAGAGCAGGCGCGGACGGCTGAGGCTGATACGCACCTTGTTGTTTCTCGAGTTGCTCCCGGAAAGAGGTTTCTAACATAGGAAGAATTTCTTCCACAACATCTAAAGAATTTTCGACCAATTTCGCTCCCTCTTTAATAAGGCGGTGAGGGCCACGAGTCAACGTATTGGTCACATTTCCCGGCACGGCAAAGACTTCACGGTTTTGCTCTAGGGCCATCCGAGCAGTAATGAGGGACCCACTGCGCGAGGTGGCCTCCGCGACAATCACACCAATTGAGAGTCCACTAATGATCCGATTACGTTGAGGAAAATGGTAAGAATGTGGAGGGGTTCCCATGGGAAATTCAGAGAGAACGGCTCCCTGCTGTTCAATGCGTTGGCGTAATGGACCGTGCTCAGGCGGATAGGTGCGGTCTATGCCGCATCCAAGAACCGCCAGGGTTCTCCCAGATGTAGACAGCGCGCCTTCGTGGGCCGCGGCATCAATGCCTCTGGCCAGGCCACTCACAATCGTAAAGCCCAGTGCAGCTAAATCGCCGCTGAGTTGTCGCGTGAATGTCCGCCCGATATGCGAGCCTTTTCTTGAACCGACGACGGCAAGGGCCTGCTGGTCTCGGTCTTGGAGCCGGCCGGTATGCCAGAGTACTGGAGGAGGATCCGTAATGGTTTTTAATCGGGGCGGATAGTGAGTGTCTGCGAGTGTCAGGATAGCGTATCGCCCATCCTGCACGGCCTGCAATTCTTTGGCAATGTGATCTTGTGCCTCAGCAGATATGGGTTGATGAATGGCCATGGCCAATGAGGGAGAAATTTCACCCATTGATACGAGTGTATGGGTGTTCAAGGAACGAATGGCTTCTGGTGAGCCGAACCGGTTGATAAGTCTGGTGTAAGTCACAGGGCCAAGTCCTTTGACGGCCAGAAGTTCCAACCAGCCTTGCAGGGGTGAGGTCATCCAGATCCTTTGTGAGGATGGCGAATACGAGTCAGGAGATCATCGTGAAATGGTCTGCCTGCATGGCTCTTCGCCCAGAACCTGCTCCAGGTTGGACTCCGGAGAATGAAGACTTCCGGATTTTTCCAGCATTCCAGGTGAGATCTGGGTCCCCATTCCTTTCTGTTTCTGGAGAGAAGTGTTACGGATAATGAGAAAGAATCGTGGAGGGCATTGTTCATGATTCAATCGTTCTCTCGTGGTTAGGATGCAGTCCGAGATTCGGCGCGTGAGGTTAATTTTCCTACCACGACGATGTCATATTGCTCAAGGTGGAGTAATGGGTCCGCCTCAAATAATATTGGTTGTTGAAATTCCTGTTCGAGTTGTTCAATGCTACTGTGTTCGGTTTCGAAAATAAGCTCAATGACTTTGGGGTTGGCCCCGACCACAATTTGTTGTGGTTGTCCACGAGTCATTCCGATGCGCCGGATATCCCGAAAGATTTCATACGCCACCGTCATGGTGGATTTGGTGTACCCTCTCCCCTCACAGTCACTACAAACTTCCGATAAGGTCCGTAACAGATCTTCCCGGACACGTTCACGGGAAATTTCGATGAGCCCAAGATCGGATATGCGGGAAATACGTGTTTGAGCCTTATCGCCCGCTAGGGCGTCCAGGGTAGCCTGATACACTTTTTCACGGTTCCGTTCCCGTTCCATGTCAATGAAATCAATGATGATAATACCGCCAATGCCTCGTAATTTAATCTGATAGCCAATTTCTTTTGCGGCTTCCAGATTGTTTTTTAAAATCGTTTCTTCCTGGTCGCGTTTTCCCACAAACCGCCCCGTATTGACGTCCACCACCGTCATGGCCTCTGTGTGATCAATGACAATGTGCCCTCCGGACTTAAGCCAGACTTTCCGACTCAGGGCTCTGGTAATTTCCAATTCGATCCCCAGGTGATCGAATAACCCCTCCTGCTTCTTGTCATAGAAATGAACGCGCGCCGCTTGTTCCGGAAGATAGCGACGGACAAAGTCCTTCACTTCCTCAAAATCCGCTTTGGCGTCAATTAATAGTCGATCGACTTTTTTGGTGAATAAGTCTCGTACCACCCGAAGCGGAAGGGACAGATCCGTATGCAAAAGGGATGGAGCCGGTTGGCTGTTGGCCGCTTTGAGGGTGTCTTCCCATAACGCGCTCAGGAATCTGACGTCTGTTTGCAAATCCTCTTCCGGTACATCTTCGCATACGGTCCTGACAATGTATCCATATTCGGGTTTCCGGATGCGCCGCATGAGATCCTTCAGTCGATGACGTTCTTCGTCGTTCGTAATTCTTCGCGACACGCCAATATGGTCGACATTGGGCATGAGCACTAAAAATCGTCCGGGGAGGGAGACGTACGTGGTAATTCGAGGTCCCTTGGTGCCGATGGGGCCTTTGGAAATTTGGACCAGAAGTTCTTGCCCTTCTGTCAACAGGTTTTCGATGGGACGTGCTGTTTGGCGTCGAGGGCGCGGTACTTCCTGACTGCGTTCATCCTCTTCGCTGTCCACAAGAGTATCCCCGGGTTCCGTTCCGACCGACAGATCGGATACGTGGATGAATGCGGCCCGATCCAGTCCGATATCAACAAAGGCCGCTTGCATACCCGGCAGAACTTTAATGACTTTGCCTTTGTAGATGTCCCCCACAAAATCTTTTTTTCTTGGACGGTCGACATACAATTCTGTCACGACACGATTGTCCAGCACGGCAACCCGTGTTTCCTCACGAGTGACACTAATTGCAATTTCTACTCCCATAGTGATCTCCCTACATTCTCAGAAGGGACCAGAAGCTATTCTTCGTCAACATTCTTGGTGAAGAGATGTCGCTGATGTGGCTGAGCCAATTTGTTGGATCTGCCGGTCAAAATCTGAAATAGCTTTGTTGCCCATTCTGTCAATAATTGTAAATGAATACTGTTATGGAACCATTTGAGGATGGTTCTGTGTGTCCACTTCCTTGTTCCCGCAAGTATGTGAAAAAATCCACGGCTTTGGGACTTTTCTGATTCAAATTTTCCGTTGTTTCCCGCTTTGTGGGATAATCTGGCCCACGCTATCAAAATCAAGCCACAGGGTACATGATACCTAAAGGAGTGACAGACGTCTCCGTTTCACGTTGAGCAAGAGTCCCAGAGCTGTGAGATTCACAACCATGGCGCTGCCTCCATAGCTCATGAGAGGAAGAGGAATGCCCACAACGGGTGCCAGTCCGGATGTCATGGCAATATTGACGACAACTCCAAAGGCTATCATGGTGACCACTCCGACAGCCAAGAGTGTCCCAACGATGTCTTTGGCTTTCAGCGCGATTTCTAAACCCATCAAAAATAAGAGAATATATAAGGAAAGTAAGACTATTGACCCAATAAAGCCCCATTCCTCTGCGAAAACCGCAAATACAAAATCGGTGTGGCCCTCAGGAAGAAATTTAAACTGGGTTTGCGTTCCCCCATATAATCCCTTTCCCAGCAATTGGCCTGACCCGATGGCGATGCGCGATTGAAGCCCGTGATAACCTTTGCCGCCCGGATCAGAATTGGGATCGACAAAGCTGAGAATCCGATCCTGTTGGTACTCGTGAAGGGAGCCCCAGACCCCGCCCCAGGCAAAGGGGAACAACATTAGTGCCGCCAAAATCACAAACCCAAAGGCCTTGGATTTCATGCCCACCGTGAGAATGACCACAAGAAAAATGGCCAGAAAGCCCAAACTACTTCCCAGGTCAGGTTGCTTGAGGATGAGTAAAAATCCTGGAAGCACAATCAGTCCGGGTATGATCAATCGACGAACCCAGCCTTCACGGGTGGTTGCCCCATAGTAGGCAGCCAGCATGAGTAGCAATGGAATCTTAATGAATTCTGAGGGCTGGACCGCAAAAGGGCCGAGAGGAATCCATCGTTGAGAGCCCCGACTGGTTTTTCCTGCGATTAACACGATGATCAGTAAGATCAGTCCGATCCCATAGAGCAGATATGAAAGACGGGCGAGCTTGTGATAATCAATACCGACCGCGACGAGAAAGGCTAAGGAGCCAACGACCATCCATGTGGCCTGCTTAAGATAGATAGGGAATCCGGTCGTCGACTGAGAGTTGGTCACGCTATAAATTGATAGGATGCCCACAGAGATAATAGCCATAATGACACCCAGGAAACACCAATCGAAGGTATCCAGTCCACGGCGATTCACATTGTCGTTCATTAATGACATGAGATGCGTTGCTCTCCATCCAGGGAGCGGATTCCTCATTAGAGAGAAGGCTCTTGGGTGGTCTCAAAACCCATATAGGCTTCGATGAGTGTCTTGGCCAACGGGGCGGACGCTGAGCCTCCATGCCCCATGTGTTCAACTAATACCGCCACGGCAATCTTCGGGTGGTCTACGGGAGCAAAGGCCACAAACCACGCGTGGTCTCGAAATTCTTTTTGAGGCTCCTTGTTTTTATCCTTGTCCCCATCCGGTTTCAGGGCAACAACTTGTGCCGTTCCAGTCTTGCCTGCAATGGTCACGAATTCTGATTGTGCCAGTTTGGCTGTTCCCTTCGTGACGACTGCCGCCAATCCTTCCTTGATATGGGCAAAGGTTTGGGGAGAAATGGCCAATTGCTGAATAGGTGGCTCAGGCTTTTCTTTGAGATGTGCCGGTTCGCCGAAGTCGAGTGGCTTTGAGCAAGCGGGGTTGGACCACTCGTCCATTGGTTGCTACAATAGAAGCCACTTTCGCCATCTGAATGGGAGTCACGGTTAAAAATCCTTGTCCAATAGAAATGGAAATGGTTTCGCCAGGGTACCATGGTTCCCGTTTGACCCTTTTTTTCCATTCCGAAGAAGGGACAAGGCCTGACCGTTCGGAAGGGAGCGCAATGCCGGTTTTTTCACCTAATCCGAATTGACGAGCATAGGTGGCGATGGGATCAATGCCCAATTGATTGCCGGCTTTGTAAAAGTAGACATCGCACGATTCCGCGATAGCTTTGGTTAAGTCGACCTGACCGTGGCCTCCCGCCTTCCAATCACGAAAGACCCGCCTTCCAAAGGGAAAGGTTCCATGGCAGGGTATCATTTCCTGTGCGCTGAGGGTTTGAGTCTCCAAGAGGGCCGCGGCCATAATGATTTTAAATACCGACCCTGGAGGATATTGGCCTTGTATGGCGCGATTGGTGAGAGGGTGGCGTGTATCTTTGAGAAATCGTTGCCAGTCCTTGGCACTAATCCCTCCCGAAACATCATTGGGATTAAACCCGGGTTTACTCGCTAAAGCCAGAACGTCCCCATTCCAGGGATCCAGGGCAACAATGGCCCCCGCTTCCTGTCCCAGAAGGTCTTCGGCGAGACGCTGAAGCCGAATGTCGAGCGTCAGGTACAAGTCATCCCCGGCCAGGGGACGTCGAACTGAGAGAGACCGTTTTGGATACCCCAGCGCATCGACTTCAATCACTTCCTCTCCGGTTTCTCCAAGAAGATATTCATCAAATGTCCGCTCCACTCCATTTTGCCCGATGATGCGTCCTCCCTGAAGATGGGAAAATTCCGGGTCTTTCAGTTGTGATTCGGAAATTTCACCCACGTAACCCAGGACGTGCGAGGCGTAAGTGTTAAGTGGATAGTGACGCTGATATTCAGGCTGAATCACCACACCGGGGAGTTCAAGCCGGTGCGATTCTATGAGTGCCGCCTCTTTCAGCGTAATGTCGGCTTTGATCTTGACTCGGCCTCTTCGGCTTTTTATTGAAAGTTTATTGGAAATCTCTTGTTGGTCAATATCTACGTAATGAGGTAACTGGGCTAAAAGGGCCTCACGGTCCTGTATGTCTTCCAAGGAAACATACAGTTGGAAGCTGGGAATATTATTGGCGAGAAGTTCGCCGTTCCGATCATACAGAAGTCCTCGAGCCGGTTCTAAGACAATGGATCGAGTGCGATTGTCGCGGGCAAGTTCTTGATAGTGTAATCCGTCTCGAACCTGTAATTGCCAAAGGCGTAACCCCAGCAACACCAATAGCATCAGAAAGCCGATCTTGACGAATATTAACCGATTTTGAATATCGGCAAGTTCATTAGCCTGGCGGGAAGTATCCAGCATTGTGCGGGTCTTATCGTGGTCCCCGTCCTAAGTGTACCATACTCAACGATGGGCCAATGCACTTTATCACCCAGAACATCCCTAAGGTCAGGAGGCTATTATAGAGTCCTTGCGGGAGAAGTCCGGAGGAGAGGGCGTGAAAAAGGATCGGGGCATCCACAACCGGATATGCCACAACGAGAGAGGCCAATCCGCATCCTAACGACAGGGCGAAGCTGACAAGCAAGATTGCGGGACTGGTGACGGTGGAAAACGTGTGGGTTGTGACGCCGGCTAGGGCTCCCGCGAGTCCCTTCAAGATCATATTGAGCCCAATACCTCCAGGACTGAATAAATCCTGGAAAAGTCCCACCGTCAGTCCGATCTGAGTCCTTTGTATTCTCCTGAGTGAAATCCCATGACACAGGCTAGAATGAAACATAGGTCGGGGTAAATCCCTTTGGCGGATAGAATTGTGCTAAAGGTGGCTTGAGCCAGAACCACTCCGAAGCAAAGAAGGATGTCGAGAAAAATAGTCACGAGATTGTATTAGGGAGAAGGAGAGACAGGCGGTTTTGGTAATGATGAAGGGGAAGCAGGCTGAAACGAGGTAATGACCAGGACCGCTTCCAGTTTGGCAAAATCGACAATTGGATCAATTTCACCCAATTGAAATAAGTCGGTATCGGCTTTGGTAACCTGTTGAATCCGGCCAATTTGGAGTCCACGGGGAAAATCATCCGTTAATCCAGATGTGACCACTGGATCTCCTGGTTGGACAGGCGAGAGAGGAGGCAGATATTTCATATGAATGGTTCCTTGAGGGGTTCCCTGTACCAGACCCTCATCCCGGCTTTTTTGAATCATCCCGGTAATCGCAACGTTGGGGTCGGAAAGCAGAAGCACGACGGCCGTCGTGGGGTTTACTCGTACGACACGACCTACGACTCCGGCATCGGTGATAACTCCCATTTCCGGATGAATGCCGTCTTGGTTGCCTTTATTGATGATTATCGCCCGATACCAATTGGACACATTCCGGCCGATGATTCGAGCCGGAAGGGTCGTCATGGGTGCTGGTTTCCTGATACGCCAGCAATTGTTGAAATTGCGTGGCAATGATGGCATGTTCTCGAAAGAAATTCTGCTCACCTTGTAAGCGTTGAACTTCCTGCTTTAGCTGTTGGTTTTCTTCCCACACATTCTGTAAGGCGATGTAGTGGTCCCAAGTGTGACGGATAGAATCCTGTATCGAGGCGACAACATGAAGGGGGACTTCCAGAATTCGTGCGAAAGGCCCTCCCACATGACTCAACCATTCCTGCGATTGTCGCGGCAGAAACAGCAGGAGGGCGAGGAATAGAATGAAGATAACTCCTAGAACTCGCCGGATACTTGTGGATATGGGAAAATTTGGCTCTGATCGAGGCATGCAAATTGAGGGAAGCTCAGGGATTCAGCCTGGAATGCGAAGAAATTTTCCGAAGGAGGCTGAATTCCTCGAGAGTTTTCCCTACTCCCAAGACAACCGAGGTTAAGGGGTCATCGACAGTAACAATGGGTAAAGACGTTTCTTCACGTAGTCGATTATCCAGCCCTTGAAGCATCGATCCGCCTCCGGTCAGCACGATCCCCCGGTCAATAATATCCCCTGCCAATTCAGGCGGAGTGTTTTCCAAGGCCAGACGGATGGCTCGGATGATGGTGGTGAGGCAATCTTGTAACGCTTCTCGTATCTCATTGTCGTCAACGAGGATCGTTCTGGGGATGCCGGACACCACATCTCGCCCTTTGACGGCCATTTGCTTTTTTTCGGGCAGAGGATAGGCTGAGCCGATTTCCATCTTGATGCGTTCTGCCATATGTTCGCCGATTAACAAGCTGTATTCCCGCTTGAGATAGCTTGTGATGGCTCCATCTAGTTGATCGCCCGCGATACGGACCGATTCACTGTAAACAATGCCTCCCAGGGAGATCACGGCGATGTCGGTAGTGCCTCCTCCGATATCGACGACCATGTTGCCGGAGGGTTCGGTAATCGGCAATCCTGCTCCAATGGCAGCGGCCACCGGTTCCTCAATGAGATAAACTTCACGGGCACCAGCGAGCTCGGCTGATTCCTTGACGGCACGTTGTTCGACTTGCGTGATCCTGGATGGGACACCAATAATAATGCGTGGCCTGAGGAGAGTTCCCCCGCGATGAACTTTTTGGATAAAGTGACGTAACATGTGTTCCGTCATGTCAAAATCAGCAATGACACCCTCTCGCATTGGACGAATGGCGGTAAGATTGCCCGGGGTTCGCCCGATCATTCGCTTCGCTTCTTCCCCAACCGCGAGAAGTTTTTTGGAGTTTGTCTCAACTGTCACGACGGAAGGTTCGTTCAGGACAATCCCTTTCCCCTTGATATAAATTAAGGTAGAAGAGGTTCCCAGATCGATGGCCATGTCTTGGGAAAAATGGCTAATGAAATAATTGAATATACCCATGGGAAGTGTTGAGACCTATTAATTTCAGAGGGTGGGCGACAATGGCGGAATCGGAATTAGGATTGTTAGAGTCTTTCTGCGCTCAAGGGGAATTAGATAACTCTTGCCCATTTTATGGATGTATCGACGTTTGGTCGTTGTTCGCGATTGGCCGGAAACCACTTAAATTTGGTTCTGGGCTGGATGAATCGTTGTCGGCACTCACTTATTTCCACCTAAGTATTTAGAAGGTGGAGCCATAAGGTTGGATTGTCCCATGTCGCAGGCAAAAGTATATCAGAAGTCTTAAAAGACCACAAAGAAAAGGCGAATATGAATACAACTCTGGAAAAAACTCTTCCTGGCTCTTGCCAGAGGGGGATGAATGTAGATAATTAGAGTCCGAAAATTTTCAAAAAAGAAGGATACATTCCATGGCAAGCAAAACATTGTTTGAAAAGATTTGGGATCAACATGTGGTTCGTGAAGAACCAGATGGAACTACCTTATTATATATTGACCGACATTTGGTGCATGAAGTGACCTCTCCTCAAGCCTTTGAAGGACTTCGGTTAGCCGGAAGAAGGCCGCGACGTCCAACCGCGGCGCTTGCTGTTCCTGATCACAATGTTCCAACCACCGACCGGTCGCAGGGCATTGCCGATCCCATGAGTGCCTTGCAAATTTCAACCTTGGAAGGCAACTGCGCAGAATTTGGAATAACCTATTATGGGATGGGGGATATTCGGCAAGGCATTGTGCATGTGATCGGACCTGAACAAGGGTTGACGCTACCGGGGATGACAATTGTGTGTGGAGATTCTCATACCTCCACTCATGGGGCGTTTGGTGCCTTGGCGTTTGGCATTGGGACTTCAGAGGTCGAGCATGTGCTGGCAACGCAATGTTTGGTCCAGAAACGACCAAAAACTATGGAAATTCGTGTGGAGGGTACGCTTCCTGACTATTGTTCTTCCAAAGATGTGATTCTGGCGATTATCGGGCAAATTGGTATTGGTGGTGGAAACGGCTTTGTCGTGGAATATACGGGTTCGGTGATCCGATCCTTTTCAATGGAGGGCCGGATGACCCTTTGTAACATGTCTATTGAAGCGGGAGCGCGCGCTGGTCTTGTCAGTCCAGACGAATCGACGGTCGCATACCTGAAGAGCCGACCCCTCAGTCCGAAAGGAGCGCTGTTTCAACAGGCGAAGTCGGATTGGCTGAATTTGAAAACCGACCCTGGAGCCAGGTTTGATAAGGTTGTTGAGCTGCGAGGGGAAGATGTTTCTCCTCAAGTAACTTGGGGGACCAATCCGGGAATGGTGACTGATGTGAATGGCCATGTGCCCGATCCTGGATCCATTACGGATGAAAAATTGCGGATGGCCACAGAACGGGCCTTAGCGTATATGGGGTTGCCAGCTGGCATCCCCATATGTGATATCAGGGTCGATCGAGTCTTTATCGGGTCCTGCACAAACTCACGAATTGAGGATTTGCGGGTGGCGGCACGGTATGTCAAAGGAAAGCGCGTCGCTCAAAGCGTCAAAGCTATGGTGGTCCCAGGGTCGGGGTTAGTCAAACACCAAGCGGAAGAGGAAGGGTTGGATCGGATTTTTCGCGAGGCGGGTTTTGAATGGCGTGAACCGGGATGCAGTATGTGCCTCGCCATGAATGCGGACGTGCTTACGCCGGGGGAACGATGTGCCTCAACCAGTAATCGAAATTTCGAGGGGCGTCAGGGTAAGGGCGGACGGACGCACTTAGTCTCCCCTGCCATGGCTGCTGCTGCCGCGGTTGAAGGACATTTTGTGGATATTCGTGATTGGAAGATGTGAGGTTAATAAGGGAATTCTAATGCCTTCAAGATGGCCATTACATGCTCTAGCATAATACGGGAGATAGATATGCAAGCGTTTACTATATTGACCGGAACGGTCGCTCCGTTAAATCGGGGCAATGTCGATACGGATCAAATCATCCCGAAGCAATATTTGAAAACGATCCATCGCACCGGCCTCAAAGAGGGATTGTTTGCCGATTGGCGGCGACGGGCAGATGGCTCTCCGGATCCTGATTTTTTTGTCAACCAACCGCGCTATCAAAAGGCCACAATTCTGTTGACCCGTGAAAATTTCGGGTGTGGATCCTCAAGGGAACATGCTCCATGGGCCTTGTTGGACTATGGGATTCGTTGTATTCTGGCTCCGAGTTTTGCCGATATTTTCTACAATAATTGTTTCCAGAATGGGATTCTCCCCGTCGAGCTTCCAGGAGAAGACATCCAAACATTATTTGACCGGGTAACCCATACCGACCAATATCACGTCACAGTCGACTTGGCTCAGCAGGTTGTCACTCTTCCTGAAGGGGAGAAGTATTCGTTCACCTTGGATCCATTTCGCAAGGATTGCTTGTTAAAGGGATTAGACGGAATTGGGCTCACGCTTCAACACGAATCTGCCATTGCCGCCTATGAAACACGCCGGGCTCAAGAGGCTCCCTGGCTTTTTCAGGATTTTTCGCCTTCAGACCACTCGTGAAAGTCTCTTGATCTTCTCGACTGATCGGGATGGGCCTGGAAGGATCCATCTCGATTCTTCTTCCGATCCTAACCGGACTAGCTTTGGCCCATGCCCGTTGAATGGGGCGCAGCGGATGGTAGACATTATCCTCAATCCGAGGGATGATGGGTCCTCGAGATCATCCCCGTCTCCCTTATCCTGTTCTCGTATATTGCGGGAAGTACCCTGAATGGTTGCCCAGGGCCCCACCTCCGAATGATGACTGAAGTCCACATCCTACGGGATGTCCTCATTATTTTTTCAATTTCCGTTCTGGTTGTTTTTGTTTTTCAAAAACTCCGGCTACCGGCGGTTGCGGGATTTTTAGTTTCTGGCACCCTAGTGGGGCCTTACGGACTGAACCTCATTTCAGATCTACACCAAGTCGAAACTCTCGCCGAAATCGGCGTCGTGTTGTTGTTGTTTACCATAGGCTTGGAAACTTCTCTTTCGCGCATACGGGCTTCCAGAAGGCTCTTATGGGTTGGTGGTCCCCTGCAAATTTTGAGCATGCTGAGTGCTGTAGCGCTTGGGGGTTGGTTTCTGGGGCGATCATGGGAAGAATCGGTCTTCTGGGGACTGTTGTTGTCATTGAGCAGCACCGCCATTGTCCTCAAGATTCTAGGGGATCGAGGCGAAATTGATGCGCTGCATGGGCAGGCGACCATGGCGATTCTTATTTTCCAGGATTTAGCGGTCGTGGCTATGATTTTGCTGACGCCGGTATTGGGACCCGGTTCCCATGGTGACCCACGGGTCATTGTCGAAACACTCATGAAATCCGTCATGGTTGTGGGGTTGATCGTGTTGGCTGCTCGGGTTCTTGTTCCTCATGTCCTTCATCTTATTGTGGGGACTCGAAGTCGAGAGTTATTTCTCCTGTCGGTTATTGTATTGGGGCTGGGAACGGCCTGGTTGACCTCCCTCGCGGGTTTGTCATTGGCTCTTGGCGCATTTATCGCGGGGCTAGTGATTTCTGAATCGGAATATAGTCATCAGGCGCTGGCCGAAGTCATTCCTTTTCGGGATAGTTTTAATAGTTTATTTTTTGTCTCAGTGGGGATGTTAATGAATCCCTCGGTCATCGCGGAATTTCCCATTCTGGTGATGGGGTTGTTGGTGCTTGTCGTGTTGGGCAAGTTCCTTACAGGAACCGGAGCGGTATTCCTTGCTGGAGCTCCCCTTTCTTCTGCATTGTTAACGGGGGTGGCATTAGCGCAGGTGGGAGAATTTGCCTTTATTCTCGCCCGGGTGGGTCAGGGAGAAGGGTTATTGGACACGCAAGCCTATAATATTTTTCTTGCCGTATCGGTGTTGTCCATGACAATTACGCCATTTTTGATTCAATGGGCTCCCCGCCTGGCTAGACGAACCGAGGCCCTTGACCGCTTGAAACATTGGTTCCCTCGACGTCAGGTCAATGCGCTGCAAAGTACCAAGATTAAAGTCAAAGATCATGTCATTATCGTGGGTTATGGCTTAAATGGCCGGAATCTTGCCAGGGTTTTAAGTGATATGGAGATTCCATTTGTGGTGCTGGACGTCAATCCTGATGTGGTGCAGGCTGATCAAAAAGGACGGGGCACGATGCTCTATGGGGATGGGACGAATCCCAGAGTGTTGACTCAAGCCGGAATCATATTGGCGCGGGTCCTCGTGGTGGCTACCTCTGACCCTTTTGGCGCGCGCCGGATTGTTCAGCAAGCACGACAACTGAATCCCACTCTTCATATTGTCGTACGAACACGATATTTAAAGGAATTGCAAGATCTCCAAGAACTAGGAGCCAATGATGTCGTGCCGGAAGAATTCGAAACATCAATTGAGATTTTTGCCCTGGTTCTCCGCACATACCAGACACCGAAGGCCATGATCCAAGACAAAGTTGAACAAATTCGTCGTGAGGGGTATCTCCTGCTCCGGAGAGGGGAGCTACCTGAGTTAGCTCACCATCTGCGTGCTGGAACATTGGCGGATGTGCAAGTCGATACCTGTCGCGTGGAAAACGATTCTCCCGTGTTAGGGAAACCATTGACACAGTTGCATATCCATGGACGGACGGGTGCTTCCGTGATTGCGATTACACGGGATGGCGTGACGCAATCCAATCCTTCTCGCGAAACGGTCCTGGAGCCAGGTGATGTCCTCGTCCTTCTTGGTGCGCGTGAGCAAATCCGTAAGGCCATCGCCCTACTTGTGGATGCCAAAATCTAAAAAGCCTGGCTTTGTTCCCCACATCATTGCTCATGGCGCAAAGATCATGAAAAAACTGAAATTTGGTCGTTCAAGAATGGAGGGCCCGTGCCAGAAGAATTCTCCACTCTCCTCTGCCTGTTTCATGAACTAAAGGCTTTTGGGGATCCACCGATAAAAGCCCGTGAAGGAAAGAGAGTCCGTGTCTACTCACATTCAAGAGCAAGTTTGGATCATTCGAAAGAAGATGGCATAACACAGCGTAAAATAGTGGCCTCTTTCCGATAAAGGCAAACCCATTGTGAAGTGGGGACGCAAAGCCACGGGTCAGAATTTCTGATAGCCGGGTTACCGAAGAAAGAGAGACGTGCGGGAATGGGGCCTCTGTATGTGTGCGAAGGAGGTATCCCATGTCCGATGTTCGTGCGGAGAGTCGTCTCAAAAGGTGCCTGGCGTGGTGGATGCTTGGCAGTTGCCTCCTTTTTCTCCCGACAGGGGCGCAATCCGCGACCAGTGATTCCGCCACCCTCCAGTGGACCGCCAATCAAGAGGCCAACTTAGCGGGGTATCGGATCTATCGAGGAACCAACCCCGGGGTCTATGGGGTTCCCACGACGGTCGGAAAGATCACGACCTACCAATATACCAACTTACTAGAGGACAAAACGTACTATTTTACGGTTACGGCTTTCGATGCCTCGGGCAATGAAAGTCTTCCCTCCCCCGAGGTGAAAAAATATATCGCCCCGTCCTCCCCCTCTTCCGGTTCTTCTAGTCCGCCGCCGTCCTCCTCCCTCAGCATATCGAACCTGACCGTGGCCAGTGGGGCAGCGTATGGGGTATCCGCCGCCGGCCTCCAAGCCGGGGGCACGGTCTATCGCGACCGCGCCTATACGTTTACCACGGTCCCCCCGAGTGTGCAGGGCGCGAGGTATATCCAAACGGCCAATAATGATAAAGCCGCCACGACGGCGGCCTTCCTTGCCTTTACGGTGAACCAACCGGTGTCTGTCTCGGTGGCCTATGACGTGCGGCTCACTCCGAAACCGTCGTGGTTGAGCAGCTTTACCGATACGGGCAAGAACCTGGTGACCTCGGATACGACCCTCCATCTCTATGCTCGGGCTTTTCCCGCCGGGACGATCACTCTCGGGGGCAATGCCAGCGGGGGGAGCAGCGGCAGCATGTATTCCGTCATTGTTCAACCCGCGGAGGGTCCCCCTCCCGATATCACCCCTCCCACGGTAGCTCTGGTTGGCATACAAAATGGGACGTCCCTGAGTGGTACCGTTACTGTATCGGCCATCGCCACAGATAATATTGGAGTGGTGGGTGTGCGATTCCGACTCAATGGGAACGATCTGGGGGCGGAAGATACCACAAGCCCCTTCTCGCAAATATGGAACACGACTGGAGTGGCCCCCGGTCAATATACCTTGACGGCGATTGCCCGCGACGCGGCGGGCAATACCACAAGCTCAGCGCCCGTAACCGGAGTCATTGCCAATCCAATTACTACGCCCCCAACAACCATTTCCACCACCAATCCAACCACGAGCCCATTAGCTATTACCAACCTGACTGCCGCTAGTGGGGCAGCGTATGGGGTGTCCGCGGCCGGCCTCCGGGCCGGGGGGACGGTGTATCGCGACCGCGCCTATACATTTACCACGGTCCCCGCAAGTGTGCAGGGCGCGACGTATATCCAAACGGCCAATAATGATAAAGCCGCCACGACGGCGGCCTTCCTTGCCTTTACGGTGAATCAACCGGTGTCCGTCACGGTGGCCTATGACGTGCGGCTTACCCCGAAACCGTCGTGGTTGAGCAGCTTTACCGATACGGGCAAGAACCTGGTGACCTCGGACACGACCCTCCATCTCTATGCTCGGGCCTTTCCCGCCGGGACGATCACTCTCGGGGGTAACGCCGGCGGGGGAAGCGGCAGCATGTATTCCGTCATCGTTCAACCCTCAGCACTGGTTACTACCACTGTTGCCAATCCACCTACGCCTCCATTAACCATATCGAATTTGACCGTCGCTAGTGGGGCAGCGTATGGGGTGTCCGCGGCCGGCCTCCGAGCCGGGGGGACGGTGTATCGCGACCGCGCCTATACGTTTACCACGGTCCCCGCGAAGTGTGCAGGGCGCGACGTATATCCAAACGGCCAATAATGATAAAGCCGCTACGACGGCGGCCTTCCTCCGCTTTACGGTGAATCAACCGGTGTCCGTCACGGTGGCCTATGACGTGCGGCTCACCCCGAAACCGTCGTGGTTGAGCAGCTTTACCGATACGGGCAAGAACCTGGTGACCTCGGATACGACCCTTCACCTCTATGCTCGGGCCTTTCCGGCCGGGACGATCACTCTCGGGGGTAACGCCGGCGGGGGGAGCGGCAGTATGTATTCTGTCATCGTTCAACCCTCAGCACTGGTTACTACCACTGTTGCCAATCCACCTACGCCTCCATTAACCATATCGAATTTGACCGTCGCTAGTGGGGCAGCGTATGGGGTGTCCGCGGCCGGCCTCCGGGCCGGGGGGACGGTGTATCGCGACCGCGCCTATACCTTTACCACGGTCCCCGCAAGTGTGCAGGGCGCGACGTATATCCAAACGGCCAATAATGATAAAGCCGCCACGACGGCGGCCTTCCTTGCCTTTACGGTGAATCAACCGGTGTCCGTCACGGTGGCCTATGACGTGCGGCTTACCCCGAAACCGTCGTGGTTGAGCAGCTTTACCGATACGGGCAAGAACCTGGTGACCTCGGACACGACCTTCCATCTCTATGCTCGGGCCTTTCCCGCCGGGACGATCACTCTCGGGGGTAACGCCGGCGGGGGAAGCGGCAGCATGTATTCCGTCATGGTCCAATCTCTGGTCCAATGATGTGGTATTGGAAGAATTCGATCCGTCAATTGAGCTTTTTGCCCTGGTTGTCCGCACCTATCCGACGCCGAAGGCCATGACCCAAAACTTAAGCCCCAGGTGGGCCCTGTGAAGGGGATGAGATGTGCGGGCTGGCTTTCGTTGAAGGAATGCTTGGCGGACGGGTTCTGCCGTTTTCAACATAAGGGGGCTTCGTCAAGAAAGGTTAGTGAACCCACATCATTGCTCATGGCGCAAAGATCATGAAAAAACTGAAATTTGGTCGTTCAAGAATGGAGGGCCCGTGCCAGAAGAATTCTCCACTCTCCTCTGCCTGTTTCATGAACTAAAGGCTTTTGGGGATCCACCGATAAAAGCCCGTGAAGGAAAGAGAGTCCGTGTCTACTCACATTCAAGAGCAAGTTTGGATCATTCGAAAGAAGATGGCATAACACAGCGTAAAATAGTGGCCTCTTTCCGATAAAGGCAAACCCATTGTGAAGTGGGGACGCAAAGCCACGGGTCAGAATTTCTGATAGCCGGGTTACCGAAGAAAGAGAGACGTGCGGGAATGGGGCCTCTGTATGTGTGCGAAGGAGGTATCCCATGTCCGATGTTCGTGCGGAGAGTCGTCTCAAAAGGTGCCTGGCGTGGTGGATGCTTGGCAGTTGCCTCCTTTTTCTCCCGACAGGGGCGCAATCCGCGACCAGTGATTCCGCCACCCTCCAGTGGACCGCCAATCAAGAGGCCAACTTAGCGGGGTATCGGATCTATCGAGGAACCAACCCCGGAGTCTATGGGGTTCCCACGACGGTGGGAAAGATCACGACCTACCAATATACCAACTTACTAGAGGACAAAACGTACTATTTTACGGTTACGGCTTTCGATGCCTCGGGCAATGAAAGTCTTCCCTCCCCCGAGGTGAAAAAATATATCGCCCCGTCCTCCCCCTCTTCCGGTTCTTCTAGTCCGCCGCCGTCCTCCTCCCTCAGCATATCGAACCTGACCGTGGCCAGTGGGGCAGCGTATGGGGTATCCGCCGCCGGCCTCCAAGCCGGGGGCACGGTCTATCGCGACCGCGCCTATACGTTTACCACGGTCCCCCCGAGTGTGCAGGGCGCGAGGTATATCCAAACGGCCAATAATGATAAAGCCGCCACGACGGCGGCCTTCCTTGCCTTTACGGTGAACCAACCGGTGTCTGTCTCGGTGGCCTATGACGTGCGGCTCACTCCGAAACCGTCGTGGTTGAGCAGCTTTACCGATACGGGCAAGAACCTGGTGACCTCGGATACGACCCTCCATCTCTATGCTCGGGCTTTTCCCGCCGGGACGATCACTCTCGGGGGCAATGCCAGCGGGGGGAGCAGCGGCAGCATGTATTCCGTCATTGTTCAACCCGCGGAGGGTCCCCCTCCCGATATCACCCCTCCCACGACTAATGTGCTTTGGCGCAATGCGAGTAGCGGTGAAGTCGCTGTTTGGCGGATGAATGGGCTGACTATTACATCGGTCGGTTTCCCTGGAAGTACTTCCACGGAATGGAAGATTAAGCAGATGGGGGATATCAATGGAGATGGTGAAGGAGACATCCTTTGGCAGAACACCATAAGTGGAGTGGTGGGTATTTGGCTTATGAAGGAGGGGATAATACAATCGTTCGGCTTTCTCGGTGGTGTTTCAGCCGAATGGGTGGTTAAGGGGGTCGGTGATATCAATGGGGATGGCAAAGCGGATGTGATCTGGCGCAATCCTGATAGTGGAATGGTGACGGTATGGTTTATGGATGGGCTGTCGATTCACTCAGTCGGCCTCCTTGGAGGCACTCCAAAAGTGTGGGAAATAGAGCAAGTGGGTGATATCAATGGCGATGGGAGGGCCGACTTGGTTTGGCAGAATCGGACGAATGGCACAGTGGCGGTCTGGTTAATGAATGGGTTGACCATTACTTCGGTGGGCTTTCCCGCAAGCACTTCGCTGGATTGGGAGATTCAACTACTTGGAGATGTCAATGGGGACAGTAAAGGGGATGTGATCTGGCGCAATAAAAAAACTGGAATGGTGTCGGTGTGGCTGATGAATGGGACGACGACACCCTTGGCAGGTTTTATAGGCGGCATACCCCTCGAATGGGAAATGAGGCAGGTGAGTGATGCGGATGGAGATGGTAGGGGAGATGTTTTCTTGCAAAATCGGACGAATGGCACAGTGGCGGTGTGGCTAATGGATGGTTTGAAAGTCGGTTCGGTGGGGTTTCCTGGCAGTACCCCGGTGACCTGGGAAATTCAAAAATAGGATGGGTGGTTACAACATCACCAGTCGGGTCAGATTCCAAAAAGTGATTGGTCGGGGTTACATGCAGGGGTGAACGATGACATATCAGATTCAACGAAAGCTAGAGAGGAGACGCCACTTCTTCTTGGTGTGTGGCGGAGTACTCCTGGCCATCAATCTATGCGGCCTGCCGGATATGGCGTTGTCCTCTGATGGGCAGATTCCGCTTCATGTCGATTCCGGACGAGTGACGGGTCAGTTGCACCAGGTAACTCTGCGCACAGTCCTTGGTCAGTTGCATAAAGAATTAGGACTTAATTATGTGGCACCGGATGCAGAATTGGAGAAAGTCATTTCGGTTAGGTTACAGAAAGAGCCTTTGCACAGGGCACTCTCGAAGATCCTGGTTCAGTGGGACTATGCCTTTACAGTGAATGCGGCTGGTAATATCACCACACTCCATGTGATGGCTAAGGTGGCACCAGAAGTATCCCTATCGGATAAGAAGGCTAAAGGCTGGGGACCGGAATCTTCCGGGCAAAAGACCAGTGCACTCCCAAAATACGGGTTAGCAGGCCATGGGTTAGATATGGAGCGTGAAAATCAGATGAACAGGACTATGTCCAAATCTGAACGGCAATCTCATGGGAAAACAAGGTCCAGTGGACAGGTGTTTGCCATAAGGAATGTTCCCATGGAGATTCGTCCACCTGCACCTGGAGCTTCCATGCCAATTTCCCCACCCAGTAGTAGGGACATGCCGATAACTCCGGGAGGAAGTAGTGGACGCGTGATGAAAATTATTCCTCCGACCGCGTATCCTCCTATGAATATTCAACCCGTGCCGAAGCATATGCAACAAGAAATGCTTCTGCCCCTGAGCCCATAAGATCATTCCAATAGCTCTCACCACTGTCTTGCCACTTATTGGCAGGACAGGCTCCTCTAAATTTATAAGAAGAAAAGGCAGAACTGTTATGCAAGAATATTTAGTAGTGAGTTCGTTATATTCAGGGAATGGTTCATACTGATTAGAGCGGACCTCTCCTATTGGAAAATTCGTATGGCTACAGCAGAGACGGCTTTCTGCTCCTACCATGCCGATATTCTGACCTTGAGTATGAGGTCGTGTTGCTCTGGGCATACCCCGTTTTCCCCTTTGCCCGTTCTCCCCTTCTTGAATGAGGTATGTTTTTTGGGAAGTCTTAAAATTCCCGAAAAAAGTGTTCTGGTCACCTAGGGCTGCTCACCTCCTCCTCAGTATTCTCAGCTTTTCCAATCAGGAGTAGTTCTGCTGGGCGTGCCATTTTGAACACTCCATTTTTTGATTCTGGGTAGGATCTAAAATACATTGAGCCTATGCCCCTGGAAAGTCATGGGGAAATTTGCTTGTGAGGAAAGAGAAAGATTCTGAGTACTCAGGGAATGATGCTCACAAGCAACATGGCAGAAGTCTGGCCGGATTGGGTTTGAGAAGAAGAGGCGTTCATTTGCTGATTGTGTGCGATTTTGAGGCTGAGGGTTTGCTGCCGATGGTTCAGATGCAAGTAGTCCCGAACGTCTTTTTTGAATAGCAGTGAAATGTCGTAGGTTTGAGGATTGGTTGGGGTATTAGTGCGTTGGTTGAGAACATATTGTCCGAGAATGGAAACATGCAAGGAGTCATCCACGGCAAGATAGGCGTACCCAAGCTTAGCCGCAAGTGTGTCGGTACGAAGGGCATCAAATCGATTCAGGTCCCGGGCGAATTCAACTCCCGGGTTAAGCGTCGAAGTTGGGGAAACCCGGAAATTTGAGCCAAGCCTGGCAAAGAAGCGATCGGTTACCATAGTCCCACGGGATTTGACTCGCCGAGTAAATCCCCACTGGGGCGCGAGATCTACCGGTTCTAATAAATTCAAAGTTCCCCTCATTTTGGTTCCAATTTCTTCCTCTGATTCATTCTCCATAAAATCACTTTGAGACGTTTTATAGTATGAAGACCAATCGCCTTTGCCTGCTCCGTATAGGAACGACAGATTCGCCGAGACGGATTCTGTGGTAATGGCATCGGAGAGAGGTCCTTCGGGTCGAGTGAAGATGTCTGTCTGTTGCCGGGCATATCCAAGGGATAGGCTGGGCCAATTGGGAGCGGCCAAGAGCAATGAAAATTTTTGCTGGGTAGCGATGGTCTGGGCACGGGCCAGATCTCCCTCCACATTACTGGTGAATCGGCTAAGTTCAATCTTGGGAGTGAGGAGGGGAAGATTCCATTCCCACATCAGTTTTCCTCCTATCCGGTCATTGGGTGTGGTAAATGAAGTGTTCGCGGTTTCTTGCCCGGAGAAGCCATACTGAGCATGATACTTCATGCTGGCCGTGGTTCCCTTGATGACGATTTGAGCTCCCATGCGGTTGGTAAAGGGTGTGGCGGAGTTGTCTGTTACCAATGGGTCCCGATACACCATCTGGATTCCAGCTTTCAAAGCTTCCTGCAAAAGAGAAATGTCATTTGAGGCTTCGTACAATCTGCTACCACCTTGGTTCACCAGGGAAGGCATATCACGAGCGCCCTGAAGATTGAACGGTTCACGTTTTTGGGTAAAGTTGAAACGGGTGAGAGCATATTCATCCTTGGGTTCAGTGCAGGGCGTGCTTGGGGAGAAGAACGGAGAGGAACGTCCTAAAGAGGAATAGATTGGAGAACCACATGCATTGGCATGTGGGTCGTTTCGCAGGCCTAGTCGATCAACAAGCGGGATCGAATCCGCAGAAAAGGCGGAGCTGCCCACGAATAGGAGAAGCAAACTTTCCAGAATTAACCAGAGAACAGTCCGCACCATCACCTGCCCCCTTCTTTATGATTTTTTCTCCTATTCCTTATCGGTAAGCAACACAGATGCCGTAGTATAAAAAGGGCAGAAATTTCCTCTCTGATTGTTGAGTTGGGTCAGAAGAAAAGGAAAAGAATTGATCTCATTACCAATATTGGCGATTTTGACAATTCGGAAGCTGGAAAACTATTCCTATCCGCAGAAAAACGTGAGGGAGTCTGCGGGATTCCAGACACAGGTTCCCTGTGGTTTTATAGTCACAAAGGAACTGTGGTGAAACAGGGATGATAGAAAGTGGAGGGATAGTGGACCAACCCAAAAATCGGCGAATCAATTCTCTATTCCTCGCTGGCAAATTTTAAAAAAATCAAAAGTCTGTATCCAAAAATCACAAAGGATGCCCAAAACGATATAAATGACGACTATGGCCATTAATTTTTTTCACTGGAGAATCTGTGCAGTCGGCTCTTCAAAAGGCAATGGATTTGTATAATCTTAAAGGGTGGACCATTCGATAGGGGCAATTTCTTGGTGTCGTTGGGACGAGAATTCGATGGATTAGAAATACAGGATAGGACTTGGCATCAGAGATGTGGTTAGCCTATAGGTATTTTTATGCGTGAATGACCGCTCCATGTTCAAAACGTAATGACACCAAAAATGGATTGGGGGAATAGTGGATTGTTGCTACTTTTCATCTCATCAAGTGTGGATTTTTGGGGGAGAAATTTGAACATTATGAAAAGCCTCGTAATTCCACAAGAATCAGGTCCCGTAATGATATTCAGTTTCTTGAGACTAACGAGTATGCTCATTTTCATAGGAAGATATTTATAACTCATCAACGCCCATGAGTTCTTAAAGAAAAGGGTGATAAAATGGAGGTATTGATGAACCGAAATCTGTATTTTTTATTCAGCATAGTATTGGTGGTACTGTTGATAGGGGGAATGGTGGCCTTGCCTCAAGGAAGCCTTGCAGCAGAAAAGACTCAATATGCCAAAGCCACATTTGCCGGAGGCTGCTTTTGGTGCATGGAAGAGGTGTATGAAAAAGTTGATGGAGTGGTATCTGTCGTCTCCGGGTATACGGGGGGACAGCTGGCCAATCCAACATATGAGCAAGTGTCGGCCGGAGGAACTGGGCATGCTGAAGCCGTTGAAGTGACTTACGATCCCACCAAGGTCACGTATCAACGTCTGTTGGAGGTGTTTTGGCATAATGTTGACCCTACGACGCCGAATGCCCAATTCTGTGATCATGGCAATCAATATCGAACTGCGATCTTCTACCATGACGAAAAGCAAAAAATGTTAATCGACGAATCCAAGCAGGAAGTGGAGAGTTCCAAATCATTTCCGCAACCAATCGTGACCGAGATTGTTCCCTTTTCGGTCTTCTTCTCTGCCGAAGACTATCATCAGGATTTTTATAAAAAGAATCCCGTCCGGTACAAATTTTATAAATGGAATTGTGGTCGTTCGCAGCGTTTGGAAGAGTTATGGGGAAAGCCATAATCCTCCGATAGGACCTACCACCCCACTCCTTTCTGGCATTTACTTTATAGTCTTGGTTTTGTAAGGGTGGTAGGCTTCTTCTTGTTCTCTTGACCTTTCACAGCCCTCACATACCGTGTGAGCATGCCCAGCATGATTCTTGTTGCTGGCGTCGGACGACTCCTTTTTCTTCCGCCTGCTCACGGGCAATGGAGAAATAAGATTGGGCAGCCAATGTTCCTTTTTTTGATGGTTCTACAATGGAATTCTATGGCGAGGCACTGCATCAAAATCTGAGAGTCCAGTCTATTCCTGGTATCTATGCTCGTGAGGTGTACGAAAAGTTTTCGGAAATCATGGCCAAATCTTTCCTGCCCGGAAAAAAGACTATCCTAGTGTTTATTCATGCACCGCCCCCTCAGTAATGGTATTGCCCATAAGAATGAGCAATGCCTCAACACCGCATTAGCCCCTCTCGCACCTTTTGGCTGTTGGATCGCGATTCTTTCAACCTCGTCACTAACAAATGACTGCATCATAACCGACATCTTCAGTTGTAGTCTGATATATTCCTTCCACTGGATGAAGGCCAGATTGAATGACTCCTGCCTTAACACCGGAAGTATGAAAGACTCTCTCAGTAGCCCAGAATCGAAAAAGGTAATTTTCTCTTCGCGTATGGGCCGGGTGATGTGTGTGTGGAGATGGGTGGGTGTGGTGCTCTCTCTTTCTATTTTGGGTTGTCAGATGCGAGAGGTGCAACCAACATTTAAGGATGAATGTGGGATTCTTCGTTCCAACGTTGATTGGTCCAATCGGATTAAGGTGTTGAATCTCTTAAGCCTGGCCTTTTCCCAAAAATGCGATGCCGCAGTCATTGAGTATACGGAACAAGCCCAATCTGGATTTCGCGATAAGACTTTTTCTTTTTCTCGTGAAATGGCCGGAGTCTTTTTATCTGATGGGGTGCTTACGGATTATGTGTTGGAATCGTATGAGCGGGCATATTTAAGCGTTTTGCTTGCCGCGAGTTATCTGAGGACCGGACATGTCGAGGATGCAAAAGTGGAATTACGGCGGTTGGACCATGAACTGTTCGCCCCGTTGTATAATTTTGGTGAAGACCCTGTCAATCTTGTGCTTTCCGCCGTGCTATGGGAAGTCCTTGGTGAACCAGGAGATGCCCGAACCGATTGGTTCAGGCTGGCGGAGCCCACCAGTTCTTTTCTTCTGCATGTGCCTCCTGCTCTTCAATCGTTTGCTCAAAAGCAGGTGATCAGGCTGGATCAGGGTGCTCGTCCTACCCCCCGGTGGGAGGTCTATGGGGTTGGTCGCTTTCCTGAGGTCGATTGGGATTTCAAATTGTTTGGCGCCCCCAATGGATACTTTGTGATTCATCCCAAGCCACCTTTTCAGGAATTGTGTGTTTCTGTAACGGGCCTACGTCTTTCAACGGAAAGTTGGTTTGCGAAAATCGCGCACAGGCATGATCATGCTTACCACCCTCTTTTGAACATTCAGAGTTGGATTCGTTTACCTGTCGGGGTGGTTTATGGATTAGTGCCGTTTTCTCTTGGGGTCGGGGTGGCTGTTGGTGGATGTGCAGGGGCAGCGTCACTTGGAGGAAGAGGCAGCGGTGATTTGTGTGCCTTGTCCATTCTGGGTGGCACGCAGTTAATGCAAGTTGCTCCCACAGTGTTTCAGAATACCGTACGTCCGGATTTACGTCATTGGGAACTGCTCCCTGCAGCGATTGTTGTCACTCAGGCATCCGATGTGGCCTCTGAGCCCTGTGATAGTCATCAGGCTCGGTTGCACCATTTGGTGACTCATGCTCCTGCCCCTCCTTTAAGTTTCTAGAAATAGGAATTTTCATCAGAACCATTTGATTCCGACGCGATTGCTCCTTCCGGGTTAGTGGCCCAGGCCAGTTTAAATAAAATGGATGAGGGCGATATTTATTTAATTGGTCATGAGGCTTACGGAAACTTTGAGAGCCAATGGTCCAAAGGGATATCGCCCCCGAATGAAATGGTTTCTAAGGATTTTATCCATTTAGATACAATGTGTATCAAAAAAGGAGAATGTGTGAATAGCAAAGGATAAGTTGACAGATCGGCAAAGAAGAATACGCGTTGGATGTTCCCTAGGTTTTTTCTTCACCCCCCGTGTATGTCATACTGCATTATCATGGGAATAGGTCTTGCTTTATGAAAGGAATACCTTATGACATACACACCATTGGAAGATGTTCGACTGTTTCCTTTTAGGCAAACCGGGTTAATTGGGTCTCTTCGACTTGGCCTGACCTTGTTGGCAATGGGGGTCATGATGATGGGGGCCAGCAAGGGGTGTGCAGAGGCCAAGCCTCCGGAAACCCTTGCTCCTGCTCCACAAAGTATTGCGGTTTATGCTCTTTCGCGTGGGAAAGGCGTACCTGATCAGGCCATCGAGATGCTAGCCCACTCTCGCACCCTTCTCAAGTCTGCCCAGGAACGTGGAGAGGTCCGGCGGCTGGTTGAGAAACGTATTGGAATAGAAGGGGAGACGAGGCTCTGTGCGGAATTTTCTGATGTGGAATCCGCTCATTCCATAATTGAGGAGATTCAGCAACTCGGCGAGGGAGTGGATTTGATCAACGTAAAACTTGAGCCGTGTCCTCCATAATCAACTTCTAATTTCTCATGAATCTGTTTTGGGGGTAGCCGGCATCTATTGGTTCCCCTGGTGCTCTTAATGCTCAGCAGGGAGGTTCATCATTACTTTCAAAGGAGTGGAATTATGAAAAGTTGTCGGTTTTTTCTCAGTCAGGCATTGACGGTCGTAGGAATGGTCATCGGATTGGCTGCCTGTTCCCAACACCATACAACTCCACTACCAGCTGTTGACAGTGGGCCCAAAAATTCTCCGGACCAGGGCAAGCAAATTTTGGCGGATAACGCAAAACAGAAACGAGACGAGTGGAAAACTAAAACTTTTGAGGAGTTTAAAGCCAAAACGTATAAGGAACCATTTGAAGGTGGGAAATATATTGTGAACGGTGATACCCCCATTCTCAATGAAAAACTCCTACAGGAATTTTTTGAAACGCGAATAAAAGAGTCGATCAGCTCTCGCGAAGGGGTTCGAACGAAATTAACCGTTCATCAAGTCAATGGTCAGGACGCAGTGTGGAATTCTATAGAAAAACGGCAACTGACCTACTGCGTTAGTAAAACATTTGGTGCGAACTATGAAAAAATGAAGTCCGACATGGAGGCGGCCGGAAATGCATGGGAGGCGGTGGCTGCTGTTGATTTCATTTATGTGGGGGGAGAGGATGATGCTTGTACGGCGTCCAACCCGAATGTGGTTTTTGATGTACGCCCGGTCAATGTGAATGGCCAATATCTGGCTCGAGCCTTTTTCCCGAATGAACAACGGTCCTCGCGAAATGTCTTGGTGGATAACAGTTCTTTTCAATTGGATCCAAATGGCAAGCTATCGTTACAAGGGATATTGCGACATGAATTAGGTCATACGATTGGATTCCGGCATGAACATACCCGCCCGGATTCGGGTACGTGTTTCGAAGATAGTAATTGGCGGCCGTTAACCAGTTACGATGCCTTCTCAGTCATGCATTATCCGCAATGTAACGGTAAAGGGGATTGGACCCTGACCCTAACGAACATCGATAAAAATGGGGCAGCGTGTTTGTATGGCCCTGCGCAGGGATTCACCATTGATACCTCAATTTGTCAGGGACCCGAAGAACCGCCGGGACCCATAGCCTGCGGACCCAAAACGGAGACTTTTGTCGGGCAAAGTGTTGCCAAGAATGCGGAGCAAACCTATGGCCCCTTTATGGTGGTTCCAGGAACATTAGTGGAAATGGTTATGCATGGAGAAGCTAATTCCGGTGATCCCGATCTTTATGTCCGGTTCAACCAGGATCCGACAACGACTGCCTATGATTGCCGTCCTTATCTCTCGGGTGCTGAAGAAAAGTGCGTCCTGGATGTGCCAGCAAATGGGACTGCGGTCCATGTTAAAGTTCGGGGATATTCTGACGCGCATTTCAATCTGACCGTGACTCATACTCCTACACATTAATAGTTCAGCACATCTGATATCAGGGCAGAGAGGATTTAGACTCCCTGCCCTGATCCAGTTGAAAGGCTGGAGTGAGGACAGGTTCCTGAAAAGTTGTTGATGAGAGATTAACGGTATTAGGGGGAGGATTGAGCACAGCGGAAGCCGATGCTCGCGGAACGTTCTTCTGGAATGGCCCCTCCACGAGTCGCTGCCCGCAACATGACCGGCCGACTTTTCCATGATCCTCCCCGTACAACCTTATAGCGCCCCGATTTGGGACCAGGCGGATTCCTTGCCGGCATGATGGGGTAATAATCTGGTCCCAGCCAATCATTAACCCATTCCGCGATATTACCAGCCATATGCAATATTTTATAAATACTTTGGCCATCCTCGAAACTATCCACCGTTGCAACCAGAGGAATTTCATGGACGTGGTATTGTCCGAATACGGCTAAGTCCCCTGTCGGGTCCATTTCCCCCCACGGAAAGATGCGGGCAGACTCCCCTCTTGCCGCTTTCTCCCATTCAGCTTCCGACGGCAGTCTCTTGTGATGGTATTCGCAAAATGCCTTGGCTTCTTCCCATGTGATATAGAGGGCTGGCCAGGTAGCGAGTGCCTGATCAGGGATGAAATGCACACTAATGAGATGCCAAATGAGTCCCCGGAGTTCCTGAGAGACCGGCCTGCTGGTTGTAAGCAGAAATGCCAGATATTCGCTTAAGGTGCCTTCATAGCGATCCATGAGAAATCTATCCACCCAAATATGACGTTGAGGAAATTCCGTGTCGTCATAATGCATTTCAAGACTATGCCGAAGATCGTCTCGACGATTGGTCCCCATCAAAAATACTCCTTCAGGAATGGCAACTTGTGGAGAGGGTTTGGCCAAGCTGGCGATATGAGCGATATGCTCATCAACTTCGTCGGGAGGTGGGTGAGTCTCTCCGGTTGCCAAACAGGAAAATCCCAAGAGAAGCCCTATGGCAAGGAAGGCAGTCAACAAACGATAATGTGAGAGTCGAACTGCTGTGAACGGCAGGAAGAATATGTGAAGCATGTTTCTAGTTGTGTATGGGAAGTCAAACGAGGGCAGTCTACGTGAAGGGCACTTTGGGAGCAAGCCGGAAATAGCTGGAGATGCAACATGATAATAAAGTCGGTTCGATGATAAGATTCATAAATCACCTCGTAAGGAGATTAGCGTAATCTAAAATTCTGGCTATGGCCACAGCATTTGTCCGTGCGAAGTAAATCAGGTTGGCGCAGGGCATGTGTTATACGGGAGTGCCAGAAATTGTAAGGCGCCCGGCGAAGACATTCACAGATGCAGGATTCAAGATCTATACGCGTTTTGATGGTTTGGTAATATTTCGGGAGGAGCTGGTCTCAAGGCTCCTAACAAAAATGTATATCAGGGCTGATACGAAAAGGAGATTCCTGTAAGTGCGGCTGCTAATGTTGTGTTGAAATGTGCCGGTCTGATCTTTGTTGAATTTTGACGATGAGGTTTTTGTATTTGAGCTGAATTACGGCCATCCCCGGAGTATACCCTAGTCGTTAGGAATTGTGCCGCGTCTGCTTTCTTTTAAAGGGGCAAAGTGGGTGTTGGATCTGTCATGAGGTTGTCCAAGAACAATTGACCGATCGGTCAAGAGCCCTAGCCGTCAATCATCTTGTCAACCGATCAAGGAAAGTTTGTACCCTGAAAAATCTGGAAAGTCTTGTGGGCTTAGCCCAAAAGGAGAATTTACTGATTTTCACGGACGAGTTCTTGGTGAGGATGTCTGGGGAGCATTTAAAACAAAGGCTGTCCATTATGGTATTTGCGAGGGGAACATGAATACCCATATTTTCCATTCTGCATTTCACTTGGACGGGCGTGTCTGGTTAAAAATGTTCTGTGGTCTACTCATGGTAGGCACTCTATCCTCATGCACTGGAGACAGGTATCAGCAGCAGGCGGATATCATTAAAGGCCATGTGGAAATGTTCTATGGTCATTTACAATCACATCAAGTTGAGCAAGCCATGTTTGAAAATGAACAGATCGAGGTACTTGCGCTCAGAAGTGAAGAGCGCTTGCTCCGTCGTGTAGGCCAGATGAGGCAGGGTGAGAAAACGCAGGAATGGAAAATTATTAAAACGGCCAAAGAAACAGCTGCGGAGAATTGGTTAGCTTTGGCCCGTTATTTTTCGGAAACCCAACAGTACAACAAAGCCCTGGGCACCTATCGACGGATTATTGAAACCTACCAAGGCTTGGCCAACCAATTGTATGTCGATCGTGCGAAAATGGGATTACGGGACGTGGAAGCCATCCTGGATCCCAAAGCTCTGCCTGCAGCCCCTGAAAGGTAGCCTTGCCTCGCACGGAGTGTTCCTTTTTTTTAATTTTCTTTTCAAAGGATGGAGATGTCAATTTTCCCAGCTTCAGTGGAGGAATAGAAACATTTGTCTATAATATATCTATTCAAAAATTTTTTGTAGTCTAAGAATTAGATGGGTGGTTCTGAGAAGGCACAGGAGAGTACGGGTTTATTGTGCATAAAAGCTTTCTCCTTCTAACGGTGGGCACCAGGCCTTTACAATTTGAACATTCTGAATTGTGCAGGGAGAAAAACTGGTGCAATATACTTGAGGCGCGACAGCTGTCATGTGTGACCCCACTTTGGATTCAGACGCAAACCCCTCAGGCCACGGAGCAATACCAAAAGCCCACTCTTCATCCAGGCTTCTCGTGTCTCCATAAAACACATTAAAGCCAATGTATCCTCTCCCAGATGTTGTGCAATAATCATTGTAGGGTGGTATGTGAATATCAACATGGAAAATATAGCCGTCTTCCACCCAGGAGTCCCCAAACTCGATAGGTAGTTCATCAGCAGATGCTGAGGGTACCAGACTTAAGGTACAGAAAAAGCCCAGAAAAACGCCAAAACTCAGGGTTAAATACTTCAATGATGCTGAGATTTTCCTGTAAACAAAATGAAAGGATGATAAGACGCGTATATTCATTTGGATATCCCCTCATGGTTGTATTCATGGATTAGACAAACATTTTCTATTTATCTGACCCATGACATATTTGTCAGTTTCCCCTACTATACCGCTCATTTTTCAGTTGCCGTCAATACAGCAAAGGAGGGGAAGGGGTCGGAAGCTTTTTTAAATACAAGTGAGAGAGAAAAAGTGAATAGTGGATAGATTTAATTTAGGAAGGAGGATCGGGTCAGATTTCAATCGAAAAGAGATTCGGATTTTCTCCAAAATGTTGCAAAGCTTTTGAGGTGATTTGTCGGCCTCGGGCCGTTCGATCCAGATATCCAGATTGAAGCAGAAAAGGTTCGTATACATCTTCTAATGTGGATTTTTCTTCTTGGACTGCTGCAGCCAATGCGTCGATGCCAACCGGTCCTCCCTTAAATTTTCTGATTATGGTCAAGAGTATTTTGCGGTCCATTTCATCAAAACCTGCCTGATCGACTCCTAACCATTGTAAGGCTTCCTGTGCGACCGATCTCGTGATCCGTCCTTGGGCTTTAACTTCTGCAAAGTCACGCACACGTTTGATTAATCGATTAGCAATACGGGGAGTCCCGCGAGCCCGGCCGGCAATTTCTCCTGCCCCTTCATCCTCAATGTGAACTCCGAGTAGTCTAGCGGAACGGGCAATGATGACCTGCAAGTCTTCAGGCAGATAATAATCCAATCGATAAACAAGTCCAAAGCGCTCTCGCAGAGGAGAGGTGAGGGAGCCCGCACGTGTCGTGGCTCCAATCAGCGTAAAAGGCGGGAGATCTAATTTCATAGTGCGCAGGGAAGGGCCCTGTCCAATCACCAAATCAATTTGGTAATCCTCCATGGCGGGATACAATACCTCTTCGGCTGCTGGGGGCAATCGGTGAATTTCATCGATAAATAGAACATCCCGTGGCTGAAGATTTGCCAGAATAGCGGCTAGGTCGCCCGCGTGGGTAAGTACCAGCCCGGAGGTAGAGCGAATCGTGCCCCCCATTTCTTTAGCGATAATATGAGCGATGGTAGTTTTACCTAGCCCAGGAGGCCCATAGAAAATGGCGTGGTCTAAGGCTTCCCCTCTACCCGTTGCCGCGTCAATACAAACCCGAAGAGATTCTTTCATCCGCTCCTGGCCGATATACTCCGTTAAGCGTTGAGGTCTAAGGGTCCCCTCAAGGCTTTGTTCTTCTTCTATGAGATGAGTGGTAAGAATCCGGTCGTCCATGGAATCAGTCTAAACCGAACTATTGGAAGAACTGCATTCTTGACGATGTTGGGAACATAGAAGAGGGAGGAGGACTCCCTCTTTCGGGAAATGACTCAAAAGCTGAAAGCAGACTGGGAAGTGAGATAAAACTGTGGCTCCAAACAGTCTTCCTAGAATCCTGAAAATAGATCCTGGCAGCCAAGACAGAATTCCACATTTACTTGCCGTTCAAGGAAATTCACAAGAAACCCTTGCTTTTCATACAAGAGTTTGGCACCCATCAGTGTTTCATTGGGGAAATCCTCTGGTCCCAGCAGGTCGCGAATTTCTTTTGTGGATTTGGCCCCGAGGATGTGTCGGAAGATGCCACGGACTTTATGGGCAAATCGATTATTGATAAATATGAGATCCACTTTCCCGTCTGTGATACGGACTCCTGCCATTGCACCAGTTGGATTTTCTTTGTCCCACAACAGAATAAAGGTGCCCTCTTGCTCTGCCCGAACACCGGAAATTCTAGCTTCGACAAGGGCTTCCACGGCCGTGGCTTCAGGGTCACCTAATTTCACTCGATAGAGTGAAATTTCTGCAGCATTTATTTCCTTCGCCTCTTCAATGCTGTTGCGAGTGAGTTCGTATTTGGCGGCCCATCCTGGTGGAGAAATTGACAAAAGACTGATCAGAATAATAGTGGCAGTCAAGATACATGCTGCTTTCAGATTCTTCATGAAATTCCTCATCAATAAGGGAAATGAAAATAAGGTTGGGGGAAAAGGATACGATTCCGTCTATTCAAAAAAGATACATGAAGCCTGCGAGATTGTATCCGACCTTTTGTGTAAGGGTCAATTCCATTGGTCAAAGAGAAGCCACAGTCAAGGGGATTCGTATGATATACTCGGCTCCCATGAACAACTCTATCGTGATTAGGGGCGCACGCCAACATAATCTCAAGAATCTCGATCTGGAGATACCTCGAGATCAGTTGGTGGTCATTACCGGCTTAAGCGGATCAGGTAAGTCATCTTTGGCCTTTGACACGATTTATGCCGAAGGCCAGCGTCGATATGTCGAATCACTCTCAGCCTATGCCAGGCAATTCCTTGACCAAATGACGAAACCGGATGTGGATTCCATTGAAGGGCTTTCGCCTGCCATTTCCATCGAACAAAAGACGACGAGTCACAACCCTCGGTCCACGGTGGGGACGGTCACGGAGATCTACGATTATTTTCGTCTCCTATTTGCCAGAATCGGACAACCCTTTTGCTATCTTTGCGGGAATGCCATTGCGGCGCAAACGGTACAACAAATGGTGGATGCCATAATCGGGCTTCCTCTTGGCACAAAAATCCACATTTTGGCTCCCATTGTGCGAGGACGTAAAGGCGAATATCGCAAAGAATTATTGGCAGCTCGCAAAGCCGGATTTGTTCGGGCTCGTATTGATGGAGAGATTCGGGATCTCGGGGAGTCTATTAATTTACATAAACAACGTAAGCATACCATTGAGATTGTGATTGATCGACTCATCGTCAAGTCAGAGACCGGGGTGACTCGGCGTTTGGCAGATTCGGTAGAAACGGCCCTCAAGATGGCGCAGGGACTCGTTGGAGTGCTGACAGAAGATGATCAGGTTCGAGTCTATAGTGAACACCTGGCGTGTATTCAGTGTGGTGTCAGCTATTCGGAAATTTCCCCAAGAATTTTTTCATTTAACAGCCCTCATGGTGCGTGTGATGGATGTGATGGTATTGGGTATGAAGCTTCCAGTCATTCGGAATGGGAGGAATGGACCTTCGATACCCCCTGTGAGATGTGTGGCGGAGGTCGACTGAGGAAGGAAAGCCTTGCCATAAAAATTGGGGGGCAGTCTATTGCTGAGGTGACCCATCTGTCTGTGCGGAATATCTTGGCATTTATGGATTCGTTAATTCTCACTGATCGCGAACAGATGATTGGGCAGCGGGTGCTGAAAGAGATTCGTGAGAGGCTGGAATTTTTGCTCAACGTCGGATTGGGCTACCTCACCCTGGATCGTCCTTCTGCCACTTTGTCTGGAGGGGAAGGACAACGGATTCGATTAGCCACGCAAATCGGATCGGGATTGGTAGGGGTGCTGTATATCCTGGATGAACCCAGTATCGGGTTGCATCAGCGGGATCACCGACGGTTACTCCAAACATTGTTACGATTGCGTGATATGGGGAATTCCGTCGTGGTGGTTGAGCACGATGCCGAGACCATGCGCGCTGCCGACTATATATTGGATTTAGGGCCGGGGGCCGGCGTGGAAGGTGGACAATTAGTTGCCCATGGTCCTCCCTCGGTGGTGATGGCTCATCCAAGTTCGCTGACCGGCCAATATCTCAAAGGGAGCCGCCGCGTGTCCTTGACTCAACGTGCACGGCAGGCCAAAGGATTTTTGACCGTCGTGGGCGCCGAAAAGCACAATCTTCAGCACGTAACTGTAAACTTTCCATTGGGTCTGTTGACCTGTGTTACCGGTGTGTCAGGGTCAGGGAAAAGCACTCTGGTCGTAGATGTGTTGTTCCGATCTCTGGGGCAGGGATTTTCCCAGAAGAAGCCGGTGTTTGAGGGATGTCGGGACATACGTGGACTTGAGCAGCTGGATAAACTGATTGATATTGATCAGTCCCCAATTGGACGGACTCCTCGTTCGAATCCCGCCACCTATACCGGCCTCTTTAGTTTCATTCGTGATCTCTTCGCGCAATTACCGGAGTCTCGAGTGCGAGGCTACAAGCCAGGCCGCTACAGTTTCAATGTCAAAGGTGGGCGATGTGAAGCTTGTCAGGGTGATGGCCTCATAAAAATTGAAATGCATTTTCTCCCGGATATTTATGTGACCTGTGAGGCCTGCAATGGTCAACGGTACAATCGCGAAACCTTGGATGTGACCTATAGGGGCCGAACAATTGCAGAAGTCTTAAACATGACCGTGGCTGAGGCCTTGGAGTTTTTCGTGAACATTCCGCCACTTCGCACCCGACTGCAAACCTTATCAGATGTGGGCCTCCATTACATTAAACTCGGGCAATCGGCGACTACCTTGTCCGGGGGAGAAGCCCAGCGTGTCAAGCTTTCCAAGGAGCTCTCGAAACGATCCACTGGTCGTACACTTTATATTCTGGACGAACCGACGACGGGACTGCATTTTGTGGATATTCAACGGTTGCTGGATGTGCTCGACCGGTTAGTGGAAAACGGAAATACGGTCCTCGTGATTGAGCATAATGTGGATGTGATTCAGAACGCGGATTGGGTCATTGATTTGGGGCCGGAAGGTGGAGATCAAGGAGGATGTGTGGTGGCGGAAGGCACCCCGCAATCCGTGATGAAGGTCAAGGCATCGTGGACAGGGCAGGTGTTGCTAGAAGATTTTAAAAACCGGACTTCCTGAGGAAGGCTAGGTTTTTTTCTTGTAAATATTCAGCCCGATTTTTTCTTCGCGATCGGGTATCGAGACATTGCCTTCGGTTGAGGCAATGATCGTTGTTTTGCCCGATGAAGAAGGCCCAAAATCCTTCGACAGGTCTACCGTAATTGTTAGCATCGTTCCGTTGACAGTCAATTCCACATTTTTCATGGTTGTATCCTCTTTAGAAGTGCAGATCAATACAGGTTGAAGGGTGCTGGCAGAATTGCTGCCCTACTCTGACAGGCCCGCAAGGACCAAGAGTGCTCCTGCGCCGATGATATAGGGAAGAACGCAGGTATAGAATACCGATTCAAAAGAAGAATATTTCCATGTGGAAGTAGGGCGTGACAAATGGTTCTTATAAATGAATTCATATGAGAAAATAAGCATACCAATAGTCAGGACAAGCACCCGACTGGTTCGAGGCCACGTGTAGAGACCAACGAACAGATAGCTGGCTGTATGAAAACCACTAAATGCACAAAGGATGGGAGCCAGAAAAAAATGGAGAAATGATGCTGAAAGTCGAGGAGAACCCATAGCTTGTGGGGTTGAAATCCCTGGATGTTCCATTATTTGACTTCGGCAGGCACCGAAGGCGTGGACATGGCAGGTTGGGGCAAAGTCTGCTGGTCTGCACACGTTTTGCACACACGCGGGCGTCTTTTCAGATAGGAGACCTTTCCGCTGGCCAGGCAACTATAATGAACGAAATGTTCACAGATGCTGCAACGAGACCATCCTCCACGGAGCATGGTAAGGTTCCGGTACAGGCCTTCGTGACATACCCCGCACATTTCGGGTTCGATACCCAATAACAGGGGCTCCCAATCTCCGGCTCGATTTCGAATGCTCATAGAAGAAAAGTATACTGAGTAATTCAGATGAAAACAATGAAGAAAACTTTTGGGACCCGTTTACTGAGCCGATGTCCCTAGGTTGTAGGTTCACAATTTGACACTCCAAAAATCCATTTGATAGGGTCACCAACGATTCCATCCATCCTTCCACGTCGTCTATTCGCTCCTTTGTGAACATTCAAGCCTATTTAGACCAACAGCGCCAACGGGTTGACCGGTTTTTGGAGAAGAGCCTTCCTCTGCTCTCGGCCAATCCTCAACGACTGTACGAGTCCATGCGGTATAGCCTACTGGGTGGAGGAAAACGCATTCGTCCGATATTGACGATTGCCGCTGCCCAAGCACTGGGATATGACCGTGACGCCATGTTGCCGTTTGCCGCTTCTTTGGAGTTCGTTCATACGTATTCCCTTATTCATGATGATCTTCCGGCGATGGATGACGATGACTATCGGCGAGGCCGGTTAACCAATCACAAAGTATTTGGCGATGGCATGGCGATTTTGGCAGGTGATGCGTTGTTGACGATGGCGTTTGAGTTATGCAGTCAAGTTGATGGCACAGCGGGTTTCTCGGCTGCTCAGCAGTTAGCCATTGTGCGGGAACTGGCAGGTGGTTCTGGGCACCAGGGAATGGTGGGCGGACAGGTAATGGATATTCAGGCTGAAAATCAGGAGATTGATTTAGCTCACCTCCAGCAAATCCACACCTTTAAAACAGGGCGTCTGATTCGCGCCGCAGTCCGGATCGGCAGCATTATCGGTGAGGCCACGACCCAGCAAATGCAATGTTTAACCGACTATTCCGAGGATATTGGGCTGGCGTTTCAAATTGCCGATGATGTGTTGGACATGGTGGGGACACGGGAGGAATTGGGAAAGGATGCAGGGACGGATGAAAGAAGAGGAAAGCGGACCTATCCTTCATTTTTTGGGGTTGAAGGCGCGAGGCAACTGGGAGAGGAATGTGTCCAGCGGGCGATAGCCCGATTGCAATACTTTTGATAAAGAGGCTGACCCCTTACGACATATTGCCACATATATAATGGCGCGACGGTCTTGAGGCGACGTTACGCTAACTATTACCCACCTCTTCCCATTACCAACAGTATTTGTTGGTGCAGGTCATGCGGTATTGTGATTGAACGAATTGACAAGCGTCAGATTTTTATGAAAGTACTCATTACAGGGTCTTCGGGCTTCATTGGGGCTGCGGTGACACGAGCAGTCATTGCCAAAGGCGATGAGGTCCGTGTACTGATTCGGCCCACCAGTAATCTGAAAAATCTTGAAGGGTTACGCGTCGAAACCGTACAGGGAGATTTGCAGGATCCCTTGTCCCTCAAGAAAGCTATTGCCGGCTGCGAAGGGCTATATCACGTGGCGGCGCATTATGCGTTGTGGGATCAAGACCCTTCTATTTTTTATGCCATTAATGTCGAGGGGACAAAAAATTTATTCCGTGCAGCAAGGGAGTCAGGTGTTCAACGAATCGTCTACACGAGCACAATTGGTGCGATCGGGTTGCCTGATGAAGGAGGCCTTGGAAATGAAACCCTCTTTCCTTCCTTGGCCCAACTGGCAGGGGATTATAAGCGATCTAAATTTTTGGCCGAGCAGGAAGTCCTCCGCATGGCTCAAGAAGGGTTGCCGGTGGTTATTGTCAATCCAACGGCTCCAGTGGGAGAGCGCGACGTCAAGCCCACTCCAACTGGCCAAATCATTGTAGATTTTATGCGTGGCCGAATGTTGGCGTATATTGAGACCGGGATGAATTTGGTGGATGTTGAGGATGTGGCCATAGGGCATATCCGGGCGATGGAGCGCGGTCGGGTGGGTGAGCGGTATATACTGGGAAATCAGAATCTTACACTGAAAGAAGTATGTCAGATGCTCAGCCGACTAACGGGAGTGCCTGCCCCGCGGCTTCAATTGCCTTGGAGGCTTGTCCTTCCCATGGCGCATGTGAATCAATGGATTGCCAATCTGGTGACCCATCGTCCACCCAGAATTCCTTTGGAAGGAGTGCGGATGGCCAAGTATCACATGCATTATGATTGCACGAAGGCGCGCCAGGAACTGGCGCTTCCCCAAACCCCGGTGGAAACAGCACTCAAAAAAGCCGTACAGTGGTTTCGCCAGCACGGATACGGCTGATTTCTTCTCCGCAAGCGTTGCTCATCTCCATTACAAAGCCAAATTGTGGAGTTTATTTTTCTTCCCGGCCACACTGGTATTTTCAAGCCCGATGCTGTGGTCTTTTTGGGGCCATTCTTTATGCGTGGCAAAAATCCTGGGGGCGGCGGACCGGCAGGTTTTTCGGCCTCACGCAGGCAATTGTTTTTATTTGTGAATGTGCCCCGACCCGGATCGGAATCCCATATGCGTGATGGGCGGTCGTCGGATTCCTCTCTCATTTTGGGTATCGTTGGATGGAGCCGGGCAGAAACGCAATAGACCCCACCTCTCGTGAGGTGGTGAAAAGGGGAATTGCTACTAGGTAATGGTCTCTAGTATGGCATCCTGGCCTTTATTGTGGGGCTTCTGAATCGGGGAAGGCTAATGGGCATAGAGGGTTGCTTTATATTTACCTCCTGTTCGCCGCAGTCTTTCTCTCAATGTGGCGAGGATGGTCCAATTACAGGATTGCCGAGTCTTGAGGCGGGAGGAAGGGGCATCCCCAAGCATTTTTGACCCCATTGCGGGTCGTGTCGCTTGAGGCCACTACCGCAGGGCCGGTATGATGCAACCATGAAGGGATTTCTTATTCGATGCGGGATCACGGGGTTTGCGGTATTGTTGGCAAGCCAGATAATCCCTGGCATTGAAATCACAGGGATTGCGTCGGGGATCGCCGCCGTGGTCATTCTTGCATTTCTCAATTCCATCATCCGCCCCGTGCTTTATCTACTTTCAGCCCCATTTATTTTCGTAACATTAGGGCTTATTCATGGTTCTCATTAATGGATTTCTCCTCTATCTGGTATCAATTCTGGTGAAAGGATTTATTGTCTCTGGATTTTGGCCAGCGGTGGGTGGCGCAATCATTATTAGTCTGGTTAGTGGAGTATTAAATCTCTGGATTTCCGAGCAGGGTCGAATAGAAATTGTCACGCATCCTTCATCGGGTCGAAAAATTCGCCATATAAATTAAAGGGACAACTCCTTGGATATTTCATCCTGGTGTTGAGGAGAAGTTCAGGAATTTTTAGAGGGCTGGGGAAAAAACCCTTTGCCCCTTAACCATCGGCATATCCGACAATTCATTGTGCGCAAATATTCTGAGAGGAAACGCATGCATGTCCAATCGTCTTGAATCCACATTAGCTACCAAGCAACAAAGTACCCTTCAAAAGATTCTGACATCTGTGGTCAATGAGGTCGGGATGGAAGCGGTCTTGGTCGCGATTATGACGCATGATGGTGGACCATTGGTCGAGCAGGTTTCCCGGGGGTTTTCTCCAAGAGAAGTCCGCGCGATTCTGCGTGCACTTTCAATGGAGGATTTGAAAAGTTTGGCCGTCCGTAATGGGGCGGGCGGGGAGCTGGAGAGCGTCCTCAGAATTCGCATGGTGACTCCCGGGAGCAAGGTTGCGTTGGTCCTTCCCTTAAAGTTTGGCGGCCGGGTATATGGCACGCTGGTACTGGCCAGGAGAGAAAATTCCGCGCTGACCAAAAGAGAAAAGACGACTCTTTCCACCAATGTCTCGCATATTTCCACAGAATTAAAGAAAGCGGGACTATTTGGTTCCTCACTGATATTGAGCAAGCCAGTAGTGGGTAATGAACCTTTGGCATTGGTTGTGGCTGGGGAAGAGGGGCCTGCGCCCGTGGCTCGAACGTATTCGAATGCGGAAGTCCAAGAGCGGATAGGGAGCATTTTGACAGAAGAAGTCGATGGGGGGCTGTCTTTTGATCGTGGCTGGGTCAGCATCTATGACCCTCTTGCCGCGACACTGGAAGTGTTGGGTGTATTCGGAACTCAGAAAAAGGATGTGAGCCCCGGGCAGCTTCTCTCTTTGGATGATTCGGCTTCCGGGTGGTCTGTTCGTCATCGAAAACCTCGCTGTGACAATAATTTGGCTTCGACCCAAGGCCGTTTTCACGACTATAAACAGCTCTATCGTGATCGGTTCGCGTCGACCATTGTCGTTCCTTTTTACGTCAGGGGACGGGTGGCGGGTACGGTCACGTTAGCGTCAAAAAATCCTAATAATTTCGATCAAATTGGGAGCGATTCGAAAAGCCTCGAGGCCATTACGACCAAATTGGTGGAATTGTTTGAAGACCCGTCGTGTCATCTCTCCGTCATGGATGTTGCCCCGATTCAACCCGAACAACCTGCTCTCAAAGGGCAGGTGATTATGGCTCAACCGGAGGGAGGGGATGTTCGTAAGGAAGAGCGACGTGCTGCACTGCATGAAGTGAGCTCGTTTCTGGCTACAGAAATCCGTGAACCTATCGGGTTTATCAGGGCTCAGTTAGAAGAAATTACGACCGATGCCGACCTTGATTTCGATTCGCAAACCCGGGTGGAAAATGCCATGCGGGATATGATTCGTATTGAAACGGTATTAAATGAAATTCTGGACTTTGCCAAACCGTTGGAACTTGATCGAAAAATGTGCCGGGTTCAGGATTTATTGGATAAGGCTTTTTCGTTGGTGTCGACGGACATTCGCGTCAATCGGATTGAGGTCCTCAAAAAAGTGCCGGCTCGATTGGCCCAAGTCCGGTGGGATGAAGTGAAAATGCAGCATGTATTCCTGTGTATTTTCAAAAATGCCATTGAAGCCATGTCTCCAGGGGGGCATTTGCGGGTGGAAGTCATGCTCACTAGAGCTCGAAAACCGGAATTGCAGATAATTATCGCCAATGATGGAGTGCCCATACCGGCCGAATTTGTGGATAAGGTGTTCGAACCCTATTTCACCACCAAGCGATCAGGGACTGGATTGGGTTTGGCGACCGTGAAAAAAGTCGTTGAGGAGCATCAGGGTCAGATCAGTATCGCTAGCGAGCCAGATAAGGGAACGACCGTCACTATTCTCATGCCAGCTCCACGACCAAGAACTCCGTATCGGCCACGCCGTCCAGCTTGATGGAACCAAAGAAAGTACCTGAAGCGGCGCCATTTCGAAATTTTAGCCATTTTGGTTGGGTAAGCTTGACACTACCGGCCAATCTGAATAAGATCGCCTTTTCTATTTGAATAAATTGGGCTATGATACATATCCAGACCATTTTCTATTGTTAACCAGTCATAACCAACAAAGGAGCGGTCTTATGAAAGGGATTGGAATTTTTCTTGGAACGGTGGGTGCTAGCACCTTCGCCCTATCAATGGCCTTTGCCAATCCAGGGTTGTTACCAGCTCACCCGGGGTATCCGGCTGCTGGGAAGTCTCCGGTGACCGGTCAAGCTACGGCTAATGATCCTGGCCAAACGAATGCAGGAGGAGAAAAGAGTCTGTTGTCTTCTCAAGGTTTTGGCAGCAAAGCTGCTATGAATGATGTTAGTGATCCTAATCGTGGCGCGGATCCAAAAGTCGGCTGGTGCCGGTCGGTTGCCTGAAGTTGAAGGCCCGCTCAACAAAATCAACCCGAATCCAGCCGGGGCCAAATCGACTGTTATCAAGTAATTTCGTTTTTGCAGTGTGAGTACTCAGGGGAAGGGTGCCAGCAATGGCACCCTTTTTTTGTGTGTGACATATTTTTCCCCGCATCATTTTTCATGATCTGCTCCTACCTCCTTCCATGCTTTTTTTCACTCTCACCATCAACAAATTTAGCCTGGACTTACCTTGAACCGGATTGATACGGAGCTTGGAAAGGCCTTGAAAGCCAAAATTCGAACGCAAGGGCCAATGACCTTCAGGGACTTTATGGCGGCGGCCTTATATGACGAAACTATGGGATTTTATGCAAAGGCACCAAAAATTGGGAGTCCGGATGGGCCGTTTGACACCAATGCAAGATTCCCGGCCTTCGGATATGCCATTGCCAAAGCCATCACGTATGCCGAGAAGGCGTTGGGATTTCACCTGCGGGTCTTGGAATTAGGTGGAGGAACAGGCCAGTTGGGGAACAACATTATTTCTTGTCTTGAAAACGCTCATGAATACGTCGTTCTAGACCCAAGCCCTGGGTTGCGAGACAAGCAAAAACAAAGAGGATTGCATGCGATCAACAATATCGACTGTTTACCCCCAGGACCGACATTTGTGTTCGGGAACGAAGTGCTTGATGCGTTACCCGTTCATCGAGTAATGGGAATGGGCCATGAGGAAGTATTGGAATTGTATGTGGATCTGGATGAGGATGGGGAGTTTTGTGAGCAACCGAGTCCTCTGTCAACTAGGGAATTAGCCGAGCGGTTGAGTGCCGATAGGGTGCAGCTTGGGCGAGGGCAAGTCGCAGAAATTTGTTTGGAGTTGAAACCATTCCTCAAAAGCATATGGAGAGTTGTGGATCCAGGGTATGTAATTTTTATCGATTATGGTGATCGCGCCTCAAATTTATATTCACATCGGCATAGAAATGGGACTCTTCGTTCTTACTATCACCAGCAACAAGTGTATGACCCGTTTTTCGCTGTGGGCCAACAAGACTTGACGGCAGATGTGGATTATACGGCTGCTTGCTTCATCGCAGAGGAAGTTGGTTTTGAGGTAGCAGGGCCTATCCCGCAAGGAACATGGCTGAGAAATCTTGGAATTCTGGATTATAAAGGGCCCCCGGGTGTTAGGGAGTCTGATCAAGAAGAGATTGATGTGCTCACTAGGCCGACCGGCTTGGGAAGTACTTTTGACATTCTCATATTCAAAACAAAGGGTCTCACTGATGGGCCAGGTCTACAGCCAGCTTCATAAAGGACCTGTCAAAATATCCACTAGCCTGCCAAATCTCACCATATTTTTCTTTGAACCGACATAGGCGAAAGGGACTGTGGTGAGAGGTAAGTCAAAAAAAATAATTTTTTTTAAAACGAACATGATGCCTAAATTTTAGTCAATGTTTCCAGTCACACACAAAATGTGTGTTTGCTCTTTTTTTTTATCACAAAATATTGTAGACTCCAAAAATTCATTCGATTGTCTCGTGATCTCCTTTCATTTTCCGCAATCATACACACCTAATTAAGTGGTGCTTTTCGAGATCTCACGTGGTGCGTGGCACGCGTGATGCACTGACTCACCTGTTGAGAAGAGTGGGAAGCAGGAGGCTTTCAAAGGAGGGAGAGTTATGAAGTGTGTACGATGTGATGGGCTTATGGTGGTTGATGATTGTCTGGACATTAAGGGCGCGATGGGAGAACTTTGGATTAAAGCGTATCGATGTATTATGTGCGGGAACCTGATGGACCCCGTCATTAATCATCATCGCACTGATGGTCCGGTTCAGGCGCAGGTTATTCCATTCCGGAAGCGACTACGAAGAGCTCCACGGACTCCTGTTGCTCGATTGACGGCCTAAAAAGGCGGACAGAAAATTGTAAGAGATCTGGTGCGACTTGGGAGGAAAAACTCTCTCAAGTACCGATTGACTCCTGGCTCAGGATGAAGTTCTCGTGCTCCGCTGTGGCCAGGACCTGGCACCAATAGATTAAATTCCCGGTTCTTCTGGCGTTTTTGAATCGGGTGTGTTTTGAGTTGAATTTTCTTATTCACATGGCCTTGGTATAGTCCTTTCCTCGAACCGCTGCCAATTTTTCATCTGCGACTATTCTGGCATGATTGCTTGAGTTTGCCTGGCAATTCTTGCTTGAGTTATTTATTGGGCATGCCCCCCATGGGGATGATGGGCAACCTCCAAGCCGGCATTCAGCTCTGCTTGCCTGTGCTCACCTTTTTGCGGGAGAGTTCCAGCCAGTCCGTAAATGTCATTTTTCCCCTGCTGGATGGGAATTGTGGAACATTTCATTCCCAACGTTGATACGCTATATTGGTTAAGAAGTCTCAAAATGACTTGAGTATGCAATGTAAGAGTGTATAGTTATAGATTCTAGGAGTGTTTTGGCAGCTTCCCTCCCCTTCCCACCCCCATCATCGATGCCCTGATAGAGGATTCATCTCATTTGTGAACAGTGACCACCTCTTTTTCCTGGGCCTAATGGGAATCCTGTTGGTGTTCTTTATCTGGGAACGATGGCGCTATGATTTGGTCGCCCTCAGTGCCTTGCTTCTCTCAACCGTGTTGGGATTCGTTCCCTCCGAAGAAGCATTTTTAGGATTTGGTCATCCTGCCGTGGTCACCGTGGCGGCTGTGTTAATTATCAGTCGTGGATTGAGTAACGCGGGGGTCGTGGAAATTCTCACGCGCTATGTCAAGGGTGCCACGTCTTTTTCCCCGTCCCTCCATGTAGCGGTCTTATCTTCTCTTGGTGGATTGATTTCAACCGTCATGAATAATGTGGGAGCCCTGGCGTTACTGATGCCGGTGGCTATTCAATCGTCCGTTGAGGCCAAGCGGTCCCCGGCCGTGGTGTTGATGCCCTTGGCTTTTGGAACGATTTTGGGTGGAATGGTTACTCTTATTGGGACACCTCCCAATATCATCGTGGCCCATTATCGCGCAGAAGTTGCCGGCGAGCCATTCGGGATGTTCGATTTCACTCCTGTAGGAGGAGTCATGGCGCTGGTGGGAATTCTCTTTGTGGCGCTGGTGGGTTGGCGCCTCATTCCCATTGCTCGACGATCTCAAAATGCGCCGCAAGACCTGTTTTCAATACAGGAATATTTAACAGAGGTTGAAGTGCCTGAAAATTCTAAGGCAATAGGAAAATCTCTGTCAGAACTGGAATTGGCCACTGAGGATTCTGACGCCTTAATTATTGGGTTGGTGCGGGGTGACCAATCTATTCGGGGGGCGGCTTGGAGGGAACACATTCAGGCTGGCGATGTCCTCGTCCTTGAGGCAGGACCACAAGGTATTAATAAATTTGTGTCCACATTGGGTTTGAAGTTAACAGGAACCCAGCCCAAGGAGGAGGTTCAGGAGTCTGAAAAAAAGCCATCCGCAGGTAAGGATGGAGATATGCTGTTGGAGGCCGTCATACCTCCTGATCGTTCTTGGTTGGTCGGGCGGATGGCGGGCTCTTTAAAGCTGCGAAGCCGGTTCGGAATTAACTTGTTAGGAGCATCTCGTCAAGGCACGCCTTACCGAGGCCGGCTGAGGGAATTTCGGTTCAAAGCCGGCGATGTGCTGCTGCTGCAGGGAGAAAAGGAACGGGTGTTGGAAGTGATTGGCCTGCTTGGATGCCTCCCGTTGGCGGAGCGAGGGCTTCAGTTGGGAAAGCCCGGACAGGCGTGGCTCGCTGTAGGGCTCTTCGCCATCGCCCTTGGCAGTGGTATGGCCGGATTGGCAACATTGCCGATTGCGTTAATATGTGCCGCGTTGGTGATGGTACTGTTGAGCATTGTTTCTCCGAGGGATGTGTATCAGGCTGTCGATTGGCCTGTCCTCGTATTGTTAGGATCCATGATTCCCATCGGACAAGCGCTCGAGCATAGTGGAGCAATTGCGGTGTTGGCTCAGTTCATGGTGAATTGGGCAGAAGGATTTCCTCCTATTTTGCTCTTGGGGTTCATTATGTTGTTGACGATGACGTTGTCGGCTGTCCTCAATAATGCGGCGACGGCATTGGTCATGGCCCCATTGAGCGTGGCGGTGGCCCAGAATCTTGTTGTCAATGCGGATCCGTTTCTCATGGCGGTGGCTATCGGAGCATCTTGTTCATTTTTGACACCAATTGGTCATCAAAATAATTTGTTGGTCATGGGGCCCAGGGGGATATCGATTTGGAGACTACTGGCGGATGGGATTGCCTTTAGAGTTGTTAATTCTTGTGGTCTCGCTTCCTCTCTTAGTCTTCATGTGGCCCTTAACGGGTCAAGGGTAACGGGTTCCTGAATAAGAAAAAGAGGAAAAAGTGTCGTTCTCATTCCGAACCCATTCTTCCCGAAAGGCCTCCCGTCTCTTTTTTAGGCGGGTGGTCTACATGCCCACCGATCTTGATCCGTTTCGCACGCTCTTGAGCAGGATTATATTGGTGGTCATGCTGTTTTGTTTTTTGACGGGGATCCTGTGGTTGGATCGAAACGGGCTCAAGGATCAAATAGACGGAGAGATCTCATTTTCAGATGTGATTTATTTCACGATGGTCACGGTGACCACAGTCGGCTATGGGGACATTGTGCCGGTCACTACACGGGCGCGCCTGATTGATGCATTAGTCGTGACGCCGGTCCGCATATTTCTATGGGTCATTTTTTTAGGGACCGCCTATCAATTGGCGTTCAGACAATTTACCGAGGTATTTCGCATGGCAAAACTCCAGAGGTCTCTCGATCAACATGTCGTCATCTGCGGATTCGGGCATACCGGATACTCGACCGTCAAAGAACTGCTCGCCAAGGGCACAAACCCTGACCATATTCTGGTCATCGATCCCGGTGAGGAACGAGTACGCATCGCGGGAGAATTGGGAGTCGTGGCACTCCTAGGCGATGCGACGCAGGAAGGGCTGTTGAAATTTGGTGCATTCCTCAATGAAGCCAAAGCCGTCATTATTGCGGCTGGACGGGATGATACCAATGCACTCATTTTGTTAACTGTCCGTAATTTGAATTCCCGTTGTCGGGTGATTGTCAGTGCGAAGGAAGAGGAAAACGTCAAACTGTTTCGGCAAGGAGGGGCGCAAACCATTATTTCCCCGGCAACGTATGGCGGATATATGTTGGCGGCTGCAGTGGACCAACAATATTTGGCAGATTATTTAGAAGATTTTTTGACAGCGGGGGGAAAGGTCAATATCCAGGAGCGAACAGTGGAGAAGCAGGATGTCGGGAAGACGGCTTTGGATTTACAGCCGGATGTGCTCCTGCGAGTGTATCGGCAAGGAACGATTATTTCCCCCTGGGAATTTCAAAAAAACCATAGGCTGGAACAGGGCGACGTCATGTTATTGTTTAAACCGGTTTCGGAGGATACGACTTCCGCTTGAAGACACTCCCTTCCATTCCTAAAAGAGGAGTGGCCTCGCGTTGGCCATGATTAATAAAATTCCGATGACCCCGATTAAGATGGCCACGCCCCGTCTCAAATGGTGAGCAGGAATCGATTGAGTGACTTGTGAGCCAAACAGTAACCCGAGAAGACTGCCGAGTAACACTAATCCTGTTAGCACCACATCCAGGTGTGCCCCCTCGAAATGGCCGATTACCCCGCCGATGGAAATAAGGGCAATGATCAAAAGTGACGTGCCAATAGCTAAGCGAATGGGAAACCCCATGAGAAACATCAAGGCGGGAACAATGAGAAACCCTCCTCCAACTCCAAAAAATCCGGTCAATAGGCCAACTCCCCATCCGAACGTGAGGGCTTTCAACGCACAGCGCCAGGAGAATTCTTTTGCGCATCCGCTCGGGACGTCGTTGTGTTCTCCTTCATAATTTTTCCAAAACGTCCACATGCTAATAAACAGGAGCAGATTGCCAAATGCAAAAAGGACCAAGGAGTCCGGAACGAGTTGGTGGCCATGAGCCCCAGCCCAAGCACCGATCATACCGGTCAGGCTAAATAAAATAGCAGAGACAAAGTGAACGCGTTGCTGCCGGCTCTCATGCCATGCCCCAAAGAGGGCCGAATAGCCAACCACGATAAGTGACATGGTCGTGGCATTTTGAACCGGTACGCCAACGACATAAACCAATAAGGGAATGGCCACTAATGATCCGCCCCCTCCTGTAGCCCCTAACAGCACGCCGACGATCCCACCAGACAGAAACGCCAACAGATAGTGGAAGTCCATGGGAAATTAGATTGAAAGCGGAACGGGTGAAAGAATAAGGTCTGAGGCGTCAGAGGCGTGTGGCATACTTTAACTAGCCACGTGGGATATATAAGCAAGCATAATAGGCCATGAAATGTTGCAGGAAAAACGAGAAGAAAACAGAGGAGACGACTGTGTCTTTTCCTCCTTTGGATGGCATGAAAAGATGGATCATCTATTGTTCACAAAATAACGAATCCATGATCCTGCTCAACCTGATCGTTTTGAGTTTTCAAATGATATGCATCCTCATCAGCGTGAGGAACCACGGCAGCCATTGCGCTAAGGCTGAGGTTGGAACCGGTGCTTTCACAGGTCGTAAAAATTTTCAAGGCCATGCGGGTCAGTATTCAGACCTCAAATAGGTCATGAAATCGCGCTCATATGAATATAAAATTATGTAAAGGGAAGTATGGGTTCATTGTATGGGGAGAAATCAAATGAGACAAGAGTCCTCGGGGCAGATGAAGGTGTTCTCACCATTCCTGGTTTTCGATGATTGGTCGTACCAATAAGAGATGAACACTTTCCAGCGCGTGACGAATGAGGTTGATTGAAAGTCACCGGAATAGTATCGATTGACCAGCGGGCAAAAAAAGTTCTGGTTGTGACCCAGGCTTTTAGGACTGGCCGAAAGGATTTCTTTCACCGATGGGTTGGTCAGGATCTCCATCAATGAGTGCTTCTGAGGAAACATCATTCTCTGCAGATATTTGGAGACAACACACAGCTGCCGGATGGTGAAGCTTCGGTTTTGGGTAGAAGGCTTGTACATTGCATAGAGGCGGGTGGCAAGCTGAGTTTGTGAATGAAAAGCGGTTAGGCGGTTCCTGTAATGTCGTCCGGGTTTTGGTCGGTCGCGGGACGGCGGCACGTCACTTCATTTGCTACGCCGCGATCAAGTCTCAATTCCAAAGCCTCGTTCTTTTCCCCATCTTGTTCATAAGCCTCAGCAACCGCAATGCTGTATTGGATGTTGTCAGCCGTGATTTGTACTCCACTTAAGTTGGAGCATGGATGGAGTCAATCTAGCCTTATTCGCCACAGCCCGTTCCTCTCAAAATGGACGATAGAGAGAAGCCGGACACGCCCCCGGTATCGACGTGGAATTGTGTGAAGGCAAAAGAAGGAATTTCGTAATATGGGAAGAGCCTTTTGAGCCCGAAAAAGATCACAAAAGTTACGGGTTAACAAATCTATGGATAATATTTCCTCCATATTCAGACTGCATAAAGTATGAATTTACCTCGTATCGCATGATCATGTCATGTGTTTCCAGGGCTGGTTCGAGATGAAACGATTTGAGTTATCGGCAGGACAAGACGAAAAATTGTTCCGTGGCCTTCTTCACTTTCAACCGTAATGTGACCGTGATGGAGATCGATGGCATCTTTGACAATTTTTGTGCCGAGGCCCGTCCCTTCCTTTTTGGTGCTAATGGCCTGAGCGGTAAAGAGGTGGTCTCGAACTTCAGGTGGCATGCCTCTCCCCGTATCGGCTACAGTCAACTCGACAGTATCCGGACGCGGTCCCGCAGATCCGCCGACCGTGACTGATCCTCCACGGGGCACTTCGGGGATGGCGTTATTGATGAGATTGTAAAAGGCATTAAAGAGTCGACGTTCATCTGCATCAATAACAGGTAGGGCATCAAGGCCATCGGTCAGAAGAGTAATCCCTTTTTCTGCTGCATAGGTGCGAAGCGTATCGAGCACTCCATTCACAATATCGCCTGTGCGACAGGGTGTGAAATGTGGAGGACTGGTGACACCTTTGACGGCATCCGCAATTTCACGCACACGGTCTTGAATACGTCGGGCATTGGTGACGATCATTCGTATCAGATCCAGACTGTTGGCATAACTGGTCTCCGCCCCTTTCGCCTTTTCCTTGATTAACGAGGGGAATTGTTCATCCAATTCATCCTTTAATAAATCTGCTCCCGACAACACAGGCATCAACATATTTTTGATATCGTGCCCGATATCTCCGAGGACTCTGGTTACTTCCGCGAGTTTGGCTTCCTCCAACAATTGAGCGGCCATACGTTTCTTTTCAGTAATATCCTGAAACGTGACCACAGCCCCCGCCAAATTGCCCTCGTTATCCCAGATGGGGGTGCTTGTATACCGCGCAGGAAAGCTTGTCCCATCTTTTTTCCAGAACACCTCGTCCTCACCCTGGTGGACCAATCCATCCTTATAGGCCCTATAAATGGGGCATTCCTCGGCAGGATAAGTGGAACCGTCAGCTTTGGTATGGTGCCAGGTGCGGTGACTGGGTTTTCCAAATAACTCCCCAGGTTCATATCCTAACAATCTGTTGGCAGCCGGATTCACAAAGGTATGGTGGCCTTCGAGGTCCAACCCGAAAATGCCTTCACCAGCGGCCTGTAAAATCATATCGTTGTGTCGACGAAATTGTTCAAGGGATTTTTCACATTGTCGGCGATAGGTAATATCTTGAAAAACGACAACGGCGCCGACCAGGACCCCTTCATGGCGAATCGGTGTGCTGGAGTATTCGACGGGGAAACTAGTGCCATTTTTTCGCCAAAATACTTCGTTGTCCCCTCGATGCACCTGGCCATCCTTATATGTCGCATAGTTTGGACATTGTTCCTGAGGATAGGGAGTGCCATCGGCTTTGGTGTGGTGCCAGAGGGAATGGCTGGGTTGGCCGATCAACTCCTGGGGCTCGTAGCCCAGCATTTTCGCGGCTGCCGGATTGACAAAGGTATGCCGTCCCTCTAGATCCAACCCGAATATCCCTTCACCGGCGGCCTCTAAAATGAGGGCGTGGTGTTGTTCAAGATGTTTCAGCATTCGGGAAAGGTCGGCATTGTCCTGTTGTACATTTTCTGGTGCTGGGGACATGATGCTCTTCCTACTCCTTAGGTTTAGGGACTGGAGACATCTTCTCCAGTCCCTGAAATGAAATTCCTCGTCACACCCAAAGGGTCTGAATCAAAACCCAGGTTATTTGGCCAAAGTCCGGAGGTACTGAATCAATTGCCAGACTTGGTCATCGGGCATACCGGAAAAGGCCATCATGCCGGTTCCTGCAGATCCGTTTTTGATAATCCAATACAGTTGCCCGTCAGAAATGTCTTTCATCGTTTCTCCACAGGTAAAGTTTCGAGGATGTGGATTCAACGCCGCGCCCATGGGTCCTTGCCCGTCACCTTTATCGCCATGACATTGCTTACAGGCCAAGGGTTGAGCGGTTTCGTGATACAGCTTTTCTCCCGCCTTGATGTGCTCTTGGGAGGCGGGTAACGGACTGGTCATATTACGAAATTTTCCAGGCGCCTGCTTCGTGTTGCGTGGTTGTGGGCATACTCCTGATGGTCCTCCGGATGATGAAGCCGCGCTGGCCATCTCTGGGGCACCCTTAAACGTGGTCTTCAAATAAGCAATGACATCGGATACGCCTTCAGTCCCGCCTATGGTCAGTCCCCAATACGGCATCATGGAAGACTTCCCAACAGCTTTCCCCCCGTAATAGATCACGTTATACAAATAATCGAGGGGGATTTTTTCAAAGGGAATATTGGCATGCACCGCCGGTTTGGGTTCCAAGCCTGAAGCCGCCGGACCATCCCCTTTGCCCTCTGCCCCATGACATTGTGCACAATATTCTTGATAAATTTTGGCCCCGTTTTCGACATTCGGGTGGTCGAAATCGGCGCTCTTCCATGGTTCAAAATAGGGGAAATCCTCATTCCCTCTGGTGGCGATAAACCCCGTGACATATCGCAGCCCCAATGCACTGACATCCCCGACAAACTCTCCGCTGTGCGGCACAAAGTCTGGGGGATCGGAATTGAAGCGATAAATCCAATCAGGCTTCAGCCTTTTCCCTGAGTTAAAGAACGAGGCGCTTTGCGGGCCACCGGTCTTTTTCCCATCCACCATAATCTGATGACAGCCAATGCAGGAATGTTGAATAAAGATTTCCTCTCCAAACTTCGCCTCCTGTTTACTAAAGGTCGACATATCAATGGACCCCGGTTTCACTCGCGGGTCTTGTAGGTGTGTCTCAAAATAGTCGGCAATGGCTTCAGCTTCCTGTTGAGAGACGGCCATGTGCTGGTCAGGTTGTTGGCCCTGATCCCAACGGTAACTCTTGGCATACAGCATCGGTTCTTTCCCTGTCAGCCATCCAATCAGCCACTCCCGTTGAAACTTGCTCCCCCCCCACATCAGATCCGGAGCTTTCAAATTGAAGCGACTCTCTCCTTCACCTTGAAACTTATGGCAGGTCGAACAGGTGGTGCTGATCAGGGATTCCGCATCTGTTCCGTCAGCGGCAAACAGGGAACCGGGAAAATAGAGACAGAGAAGGATGCCCACCGTGAGTACGAGAGCATGGCCTTGGGTAGGTAAATGGACATTCCTTCTGTGAGTCATTGGAAAACCCTCCATAAGTAATTGGTTAAGAAAGACAAGAAATTCTCATCATGTTTGGGGTTTTGTGATTTTAAAAAACTTTTTTGAACATTCTATGGGGAAAAATTCCTCATCCCAAGCACATCTTAATTGGGGTTTTTTGACTCATAAAACCCATGCTCAGCACTTTCCTGATAAATAGAGCAAAATCAACACCAAAATGAAAGGCTAAAAGATGTCCTCATAGTTTTTCCCATATCAAAGGACTTTTGCGTCAAAAAGAGGCAGGTAGGCCCCCCTCTTCTTATTCTTATAGATGGCTGATTTCCCTTTCTTCCATGGCCTTTGCAACCGCAGTCAGAAGTTTCTCTTTTTCAACCGGTTTGACCAAATAGTCAATAATCCCATTCTTCATCAAGGATGTGGCCATGGTTAAATCCGGGAATCCGGTCAGCACAATCAAGGATACATGCGGGAATTCATTTTGAAAAAACTGAATAGCCTCCAGTCCATTCAGCTTGGGCATTCGGATGTCGGTGAGGATCACGTCCAGTAACAGAGGGTTTTCTCCACTTTTGATTTCTTGCACTGCCTGTTGACCGTCTTCGGCCTCAATCACGTCGTAGCCGGCTTTTTCCAATGACAACCTCACAACTTTGCGAACATCCGGTTCGTCATCGACTACCAAGATCCGGCCCAAGGATGTTTGACCGCTGAACATGGCCGCTGTTCGAGATTGACTGGCTGTTTGCTCCATGAGCACCCTCCTTCGGTAAACATTGTTAAGACACCTTTCGATTTCTCCTCTTTATGCCAATAACAACAGCAAACCAAATGCCACATACAGCAAGTGACAAAAATATAAATAACATCAGTTATTTATAGTGAAATGTGCAATGTGTAGCAACGAAAAATATTGTGGGACGTTAAGCCTGATTTAACGAATGGAGTTAACACATGTTAACCACTCCAGCTTTCAAAAATTTACTGGTTTACCTGGATTGAGGGGAATCGAATTTTATTGAGGGAAACTTAAATAGCCACCGGTGAGGTTAAAGACATGGGTGAAGCCATGTTGGAGGAGAATGCGTGCCGCGAGATACCCGCGTAATCCGACACGACAATAGACGACGGTTTCCTGAGAGGGATCCAGTTGCTGAAGATGGTCTCTCAGCTCATCAATCGGAATGAGGCGGGCATGAGGAATGTGAGCTTCTTGATATTCGTCCGTGGTCCGGACATCTAATAACTGGAGAGCAGGGTTCGTCAGCAATTTCTTTTGTAATTCTTCTCCGGTGAGTGTGTTGACCTCGCCGCGTAGCGTATTGGCGGCGACGAAACCTGCCATAATGACTGGCCCTTTGGCGGAATTAAATTGTGGGGCATAGGCGAGATCAAGTTGTTCAAGATCCTGGACTCGCATTCCGGCATGTAAGGCAGTGGCCAACACATCAATGCGTTTATCGACACCCTGATCACCCACAATTTGAGCACCTAACAATTTACCCGTCTGTTGCTCGACGACTAATTTCATGTGCAGCGCTTCTGCTCCAGGATAATACTCTGCGTGATCCAAGGGATGTGTGAGGGAGACAAAGTAATTCAACCCATAGGCCTCGGCTTCGTGTGCGCTTAATCCCGTTTTGGCAGCCGTGATGCCCATGCTCTCGACAATTGCCGTTCCCAGTGCACCGTGAAACTGTAAGTCTCCGCCCGCAGCATTGGCTCCGGCGACCCTTCCCTGCTTATTGGCCGGCCCAGCTAAAGGGATTCGTGCGTGTTGGCCTGTCACCAGATTGAGGGTTTCGACCGCATCACCCGCTGCATAGATATCGGGATCAGAAGTTTGCTGTCGTGTATTCACGACAATGCCTCCCGCCGACCCAATTTCAAGCCCTGCCGCTCTGGCAAGCTTGAGTTCCGGTCTGACGCCGATCGAAAGAATGGCGAGGTCCATCGGCTGCCGTGTTCCACTTTCCAATTCGGCTTCTTTGGCAAGGTCCCCCTCCTGCCGAAATCCTTTGATACCGTCACCCGCAATAATCTTCACTCCTTTTTCTTGCAGGTGATGCGCCACCAGAGTGGCCATGTCCTGATCAAAAGGAGGCAGAATTTGAGGAGCTTTTTCTATGATCGTCACGGTCAATCCAAGACCCATCAGGGCTTCGGCCGTTTCCAGTCCAATAAACCCTCCTCCAATAACCAAGGCTTCCTGAGAAGGGTGGCCGGCGAGAAAGGTTTTGATGGCATCAGAGTCAGGAACGGTTTTGACGGTAAAGATATTCCTGGCGTGAATGCCAGGTATATCGGGCATGATTGCCCCGGCACCGGGTGCCAGAATAAGTGTGTCATAGGGGTGAGAAGTGATTTTTTGAGTCATCAAGTTTTTCACCTGTACGCATTTCGCCGTTCTGTCTATATGAAGGACTTCGTGTAGCACGTGGACCCGGACCCTGAATCGTTTCCAAAACCGCTCCGGGGTTTGAAGTAGAAGGTCATCACGATCGGGAATGGTCTTTCCCACATAGTACGGGAGGCCACAGTTGGCAAAGGATACATAGGGCCCTTTTTCAAACATCACAATGTTTGCCGTTTCGTTGGTTCGACGTGCCTTAGCGGCCGCGCTGGCTCCGCCGGCCACTCCACCGACAATGATGATGTTGCGGGACATGCTCCTCACGTTCTCCCAGCAGAAATTTACACGACCATATGAGCTTTGATGATATTGGTTCCAAAGGAATGTCCCAGGCGTTCCCCGGTGACGATGACAATGAGACGGCCTTCATGAAGCAGGCCAAGGGTTTTGAGATGATCCTGGGCGGCATTGATGCGTTCATCGGTGGCATCAATTTGCGGAAAGACACATGAGACAATGCCCCATACTAAAATTAATTGACGCGTGACGGTTGTAGAGGGAGTCAGTGCGATAATCTGGACCGTCGGGCGGTGGCGGGCCAATAACATGGCTGTATGACCCGAATCGGTGAAGACCACGATGGCTTGCGCGCCAACAGATGTTGCAAGGGAGACGGCAGCTTCACAAACCGCTTCCGGAGTCGAACACACGGATTCCTTAGACGAATCGGATTTCTGGATTCGGCGGAACATTTCCTTTTCTGTTTGTCGGATAATCCGATCCATGACCTGGACCGATTCGAGAGGAAAATTTCCCGTGGATGTTTCGGCCGACAACATGACGGCATCCGTTCCGTCCAGCACGGCGTTCGCCACATCCGACGCTTCGGCGCGAGTGGGCGAAGAATTTCGAGTCATCGATTCCAGCATTTGTGTGGCTGTGATCACAGGTTTTCCCATACGATTGGCCTGGGCGATGATCTGCTTTTGTAGGAGAGGGACTTCTTCCGGGCTTATCTCCAACGCCAGATCGCCTCTAGCGACCATCACGCCATCTGCCGCATCAAGAATTTCATCAAGACATGTCAGGGCTTCAGGTCTTTCGATTTTGGCAATGACAGGAATCAGCGATGATCGATCAGTCAAAGCCGTTTGGAGTGTATGAATATCCTGCGGACTTCGAACAAAGGAGAGGGCGACATAATCGGCTTGAACGTCGATGGCCACTTGAAGATCATCGGCGTCTTTCTCCGTAAATCCCGGAATGTCGAGTCGGAGGCCAGGGAAATTGACACCTTTATGTGAGGTGACCTTGCCTCCTACCAGGACTTTGCAGATCAGTCGGTCGGTTTCTTGTTTTTCCACGGTGAGGGATATATTTCCGTCATCAATTAAAACGATTTGAGCTGGTTTCATTCGATTCGGGAAATGGGAAAGATTAACCGGCAGGGTATCCTCCGATTCGTTGTGCCTTGAGTTGGTGATCTGACTTCGCAATCAGAATGATATCCTGCCCTTTCTGCAAAACGGTTCCTTCGTTTGGGAGGTCCCCCAGACGGATCTTCGGACCTGCCAAGTCTACAAGGATGGCAAGTGGCATCTTTTCCTCAAGAGCAAGGCGCTCGAAGGCGTTGAATTGTTGTCTTGTGCCAATCAGCGGTTCCATGGGACATGTTAAACCTGGCGACATTGACTCCGGCATGGAGGAGTTGTTTCAAACATTCTTGGGAAGAAGTCGCAGGGCCAATTGTGGCTACAATTTTGACATGGCGCATGGGAATGATCTCAAGATTGGTTAAAGGGGGGCTAGCAGATATTGGTGGGGGAGGCGGGATCTTTTGTGACCGCAACAACCAAAAATTCCACGAGGTTTTTTCTCAGGTTTCATGGAGCATTGAATGGAAAGTATTTGTGTCATTGGGGAAACCCAAGAAAGGAATTCCCCTGCTGATGGAATGGCCTAATAGCCAGGCTCCCAGGATTCATCGCGGTTATGGAGTTAACGTTCGAAGAAATGAAAGTAGATGATTCAACTCTAATGCATTCAGATCGTTCTTCCAGGCAGGCATGGCTGTGCCCGCTCGGCCGTTGCGAAGCGTATCAAGAATGGTTTGATCTGATTGGTTGCCGAGTAACGTGAGGTTGGCGGCTGGGGGAATCAGAGCCTGTCCAATGGGACCATCCCCTTTCCCGCCAGGTCCATGACACGTCACGCAGTGTCGTTCATAGAGGGCTTTCCCTTTTTGGGGATCGCCAGATTGAGTGAGGGATTGACCGGGTGTTTCCTTCCGGTCGTCCCGTTGGACATGCTGCGCAGAGGGTGAAGGCTGGAGTGAATTTTGCGTCACCAAATAGTCGACCAATTGAGCCATGTCCTCATTTGAAATTGGACAGCCAAAGGTTGTTTTCATTTTGTTGACGATTTCCATCCAATGCTCACGGGGATGAGGTGGTTGCGTATACACATATTCTGCCGAGTGACACATTAAGCAGTAACGGCTTGCGAGGTCACTTCCTGGACCAGGTTGAAAGGAAATCGGATCAGCAGGAAGAGTGAGAATGGATACCGGTTCTCTGTCATCGCCATCGGACGGAAGTCCCCAGGCAAACCCCGTGGCCCCAAACAACAACAAAAACAAGAACATTAAAACACGGATCATAAGTTGGCCTCAGGATGCATGAATATTCACACTTTCGACCACATTGCGAAGATATCCACTTGGATTCCATCGGGCACTGAACCGCTGTGATTCTCCAATCCGATTGATGGCCAGTGATTGCAGTGCATATGCATGCCCGGGCTTCGGAATAAATTGGGCTTCCCACGGACGAAAGCTGAAATCTCCAAAGTCTTTTCCTAATCGAGCGGATTGCCATTGTTGTCCTCCATCCACGGAGAGCAACACGCGATCAATGCCATACCCCTGGTCAAAGGCAATGCCTTTAATGGTGCAAGGCTTCCCTCCCGGTATGGCTTGACCATCTTCTATATTAGTAATAAAGGAACGAACGGGCATTTTCCCGATTGGCACGGTCTCGGTTAAGGCTTCTCCGGGTTTTACGCAATGACAAGCATTAGCCGGCAAGCGATAGGCCTGTGTCGTCCAAAAATTTTGATCGGCCTGATTGAGCACTTCAATATCATTCAGCATTTTCACCCAATAGGTGGCATACCAGCCAGGCGCCACAAGACGAAGGGGAAAGCCGTTCAGCAGGGGGAGTGCCTCCCCGTTCATGGAGTGAGCGACCAACACCTCTTCCTGGAGCGCATCATCAAGGGTGAGAGATTTTCGAAAATCAGCCGTAGCTTGTGCGACGGGTTGGTCCAGGCCATCGAACCTCACCTGCACCGCATCCCCTGATATGTCCTGCCCGATGAAGGAGATCACGGAGTCTGATTCCTTTCCAGTTGGCATTTCCCATTGCTCCATTGCCCCATTGTCCGCCGGGCACCCGGGGTTGGAAAAACCCGCGACTATTTCCTCCGCATTGGCAGACAGCCGCAATTTCGACTTGTTCAAATTGAGTGTGTAAATCATGAAGACTCAATGATAGGGATTGATTGACTCGACCGCGAATAGTCAGCCGGAAGGTGTTCACGTCAATTTCCCGAGGGATATTGGCGAGATGCCAGCGAACAAAAAATGCATCATTGGGCGTGAAGATGTCTTCATTAAAAATATGAAAGGGGGTTTCCAATTGAGGAGGCCTTGTGGTCATCACCATGAGGGGCCGCTTCTGTGGAAAAGCCACCAATGGACGGCGACCCCGTTCGAAAGGAAGAGTGACCGTCGGGGAATCGGTGGCCAAGAGGCCTCTCGGGGTGAGTAGGCTTGCCAACCCCAGAGCCAGGCTCCCCTTCAATAAATGTCGACGGTCTATAGCCGGTTTTCCTTCATTCATAAGTCAATCTACCTTGTTTCTTCCAAAGAAATCATAAAGCCTGCCCTCGTACAAATCAGTCCTTCACGTTTTTCCTTCGTTTTGCGAAGGCACGAATTGACTACCTCACTTATCGTATCCGGTCATCAGCCATTCCGGAAAACAGAATCATGTGCGTTCCCGGGCTCCCATTTTCATAATCCAGTACAGTTGATTATCGTACAGATCATTCACCTGATATGAGGGATTTTGGGGAGGCGAAGTCCTTCCTTGATCTGCCAGCGACCAGATGGATAATTGAGGGAAGGGACCCTGCTGGTGAAGCTGCTTTTCTAGCAGGGTTGTCCGTTAAAGACACAAGGTTTGTATCGGCTCACATCAAAATCGGTTTCTTCCAGATAGACCTGTTCGTTGCCGTTGACACCATCGACAAACGGGTCATTCCACATCGTATGGTTCCACCAATAAAAAATGGGAAACTCTAACGTGTAGTACACCGGATTTCCGTAGGTGCTTCGCACATGTTGTTCGACGGTCCGTCCCGTGACGTAATCAGCTTTCCCATTCCCTTTCAAGGAATACAGGGACAGGAGCAGGCGAGATTCCTGGTCGTAGATTTCATCGATACGAGTACTTTCGTCGGGTTCTGAAGGCAAAGCTAAGGTCGCTGAGGGGGAGGGAGTTTCCACTGAGGTGAACGCGAACCAGGTTGCAAGAACGACTAGAGGCATAACCGTCATACGCCACGTCCTCCTTCCTAGATGTGGTCCAGAGTATAGCCCCGGGAGGAGGCCATGCTTATGGCACGGAACAAATTAGGGATGAACAACTGCCAGCCCATGCGGATCGGCTGCTTCCTTGCCGTCCACCATATTGGTGAGACGGGTACTACCCAATTCATTGCCGCCTTTTCCGGCATGAAAGTTTTTGGTCATAGCCACTCCAACCCTGGACCGTTTCGCATTATTGACATCCTTGTGATTTCCGGTCAAGAGATTTGGCCCAGCAAGTTCACAAAAGCATAATGGCCCTCTAGAGAAAAATCAAATGAGGACGGGGGCCGGATCATTTCTCCGGGTACCCGAAAGGTGAATGGACCCCATGCTGGAATGGGAGATTAAATCACATATCTCAATCATCTTCCCTGCGCGATCTACATTCCAGAGATCGCGTCCAATGCCTCAAAGCCCGTAAGTGTCAGAAAATATTGTGTCGCGGAAAGCCATCAACTTGGTCGAGACCGAGTCAGGGAGGCCCCCAGGATCGACAGCATAGAGGTCATTAGGAAATGGCACGAAGGGACAACCGCCAACTGAGTTCGGATACATCGTGTTCCCGATTTGATAGCCGCTGGAATCCGCCGTAAGGATTTTATTATTCGTTAAGGTGGTGACGGTCATGGGTGATTTCTTCATGGTGACCACCAGTTTTGCGTCTTCACCTAACGTCACGAAAGCATTGGTACTTGTGCCATCCGTTATCGGACAAATGGGGGGATTATCCGGCCGTTCTCCACTGGCCTTGGTGGCGTCCTGGGCAAGCTGTTTGCCATCAAACTTTTACAAAATCCTCCACGGTCTTGAGCCGTTCATAGGCCTCACGGGAAGAGATGCCCCAGCCCATGATAAAGCCTAAAATGATTCCCAATGGTTCTTCTTTATACCCGTCTCATTTATACGCGAGTGACGGGAACGTATCCTATTTCCCGCTCGATAGGGTGCCGGTTCCAAATGATCGCACATACAATATCACAAGCCACGCTTCGTCTTCTGTCAAGACCAGGGGGATGAATGAGGCCATATCCGTACCCGGGCTACCGTTTTGCAAAATCCAAAAGAGTTCCCCGTCCGTGCGAGCTGCCTGCCAGGTTTTGTCCGTAAAGTTTCGTGGAAGCCTTCCTCGAAGGCCAGGAATGTCACCCAGGCCTTTGCCTTCGGGTCCATGACAGGTGACGCAAAATGCTTTTCCGTGAAAAACGCGTTTGCCCTTCTCTATATTCTCTTCAGTGGAAGGAAAGGGGTTCTTCCGGGATTTGGCTTCTTGAATTTGCTCAGGAGGAACTCGAGGTTTGAGGACTTCAGGATCGGCGGCATGCACGATACCTATTCCGACCACCCCCACCACAAAGAGAAATTGCGCAATTAAAAATTTACGCTTAGATACGTCCACGGTCAAAGTCCCCTCCAGAAAAGATCCCGGAGATTCCAAAAAGGAATCTCCGGGGACCAACTTCGATTAATTTGGTTGATTAAAGATATGCCCGAGAGATTGCGGGTAGGTGACAGTCCCGTCCGGGAAATCTTTCCCTTTTTGCCATAGATGATAAATGACCCCGTCGGTCTTTGATGCGGCCTCAGCAATGGCTTTAACCTTTTCTGGATCATCAATATCTAAAATTTGTACACGCCCGGTGGCGATTTCCTGTTTATGATCATGGAAAAACCGATGCCATTGAATCAACGGCAAGGTCCGGGAAAGATCCTTGGACACGAAATATTCGATGGCTACAAGAGGGGCATTGGCATCCGTGGTTTCAAACAGAAGACATTGCAGGATCTTATCATTAATCCCTTTGCAATAGTGGTGATAGGGTCCACCTGGGGTGCCATCCGGCATTAAATGAGGGGCTTGCACATGGAGGTCATATCCTTGGGCAGGCCCTGGGGCAGGCGCACCCCCCTCGCTCATGGCTGGAGTGGTCATACACCCCATGGCCAAAAGACTAAAAGTCCCTAACATGAAAAATGAACGGATTGAACGCTGCATGGCAACCTCCTTTATGTTGATCAGTAATAACCCTCCAACCATGTGGAAGGCCTTGGGAGCCTGGTGTAAATTCGCCGCATACTATCATGGAGTTCTTCAAACGACCATTATTTGACGCCAAGGCTCATAGTCACGAACCGCCAGTTTAATTGGCTTCCCTGGTGTGCTCAACGTAGCTGCCGTCAAAGTCATACCATTGGAAGGGTCTCATTTCGTCAAGTCTTTCCTGATGCCTGGGCCGTTGGGGCTGAGCCAATTATGATAGCTACTAGCCATAGCTTTCTCGAATACCCATTCAACTCAATTTACTTCTGGATCCGGTTATAGGGCAGTTTGCTCAAGAGCATCCCCATCAGACAGGAGTCGGTGAGTCCTGCATGGAGAAGTCCAACCCCTACCAGTGTTGGAAGGAGAAGGAACCCTGAGTGCACTGTCAGACCCAATCCAACTCCGACCAGAATCAATACCCCGGCGATGGCACGCACTTGTCCTTCAAGGGAAATTCGTTGTTGTCCCCGGACGACAGGTTTGCCCTGATTAACCCAGGCAGTGATGCCTCCTTCCAGAATGCCGCAATTCGGTATCCCTTGGTTAATCAAATATTCGTAGGCGATCTTCACCCGGTTCTGTGTTCGGCAGATCAACATGATGCGGCGCTCACGAGAGAGGGTTTTCAGTTCGGTCACATATCTATGTAAATCCGGTAGAGGAATATTTCGAGCACCTGAAATATGCATACCTTCAAACTCTTGTGGTGTCCTGACATCGATATACAGAGGATCCTTCAATGAAGGGGGAGATAGCTGATTGTTCTTACTCGTTCCCGATTTTGCTTCTTGATCTATTACCAATGTATTCATGGGGGATCCTCCTTGTCCGTTTATTTCGCGCATGCGGATATGGCTTGGGGTTGAAACTTTTGGCGTGGATGACTCCAGGTGGTGAGCCAGGCGTCATAGCCACCGACAAGATCCATGGCTTGGGTTCGTCCGGCTTGTTCCAAAATCCCTATGGCGGTAGATGATCGATATCCACTGGCACAATGGACCACCACAGGGGCATCTGCAGGGATGTCCTGAACCTGTTCGGCCAGGTGAGGCAAAGGGATGTTGAGGCTTCCGTCAATATGCCCGGATTCCCACTCTTTTTCCGATCTCACGTCGACGACCATGGGGGGATGAGAGGTCGTCAGCAGTTCCGCAAGTCCCTGAGCGGAGATGCGTTGGACTTTTTGGACCACATCAGGGTTCACCTCAAGGGATTGCATCCCACCGTTCAGATAGCCCAGGACGCGGTCAAATCCAATGCGGCCTAATCGTTGAATCGCCTCCTTTTCATATCCAGGCTCTGCAATGATGATAATGGAGCGTTTGGGGTTCAGAACCGTCCCAGCCCAGGTCGCAAATTTTCCTCCTAATCCAATGTTGAGACTTCCCTTCAGGTGCCCTCCCGCATATTCAACAGCATTTCTGACATCAAGGACTTGAGCCCCGTTTTTCTGATGATCCAAGACCACTTGGAGGGAAAGAGGCGTGAGGCTGTTTCGCACCACATCATCCAGAACAGGATGCTGTTCCCTATTCATCCTTGCGTCATATCCAAAGTACGAAGGCGCTTCAGGTTGATCGGACGTAACCAATTCAATGAATTTTTCTTTCGTCATGGGTTGAAGTGCATAGTTTTCCCAACGCTGCCTGCCCAATGTGGACACCGTGTCACTGCTTAAATTTTTTCCGCACATAGATCCCGCTCCGTGTGCAGGATAGACCAGTGTTTCATCGGGAAGACGCATGATTTTATTTCGGAGCGAATCGAATAATTGCCCCCCTAACTCTTCGGCGGTGACACCAATGGAGGCCATAAGATCCGGTCTGCCCACATCGCCAATAAACAGAGTATCTCCCGTCAGCACGCAGTGCGGATGATCGGCGCTCTTGTCCAGGTCGTAGACGGCAAGCGAAATACTTTCCGGGGTATGCCCCGGTGTTTCTAGCACTTGAATGCGCACCGATCCAAACTCAAGAACCTCTTGGTCCCGAAAGTTTCGAATAGGGAAGTCGGTCTTGGCTTTGGCGCCAAGGCAGATCTCAGCACCAGTTTGTCGTTGGAGTTCAAGGTGCCCGGCTAAAAAGTCTGCATGGAAGTGGGTGAGAAAAACATACCGGATCTTCCAATCGTGGCGCCGGGCCTCCTGAAGATATTGCTCGATGTCCCGTTGGGGGTCCACGACCACAGCGGTTGAGGTTTTGTTATCGCCAATCATGTAAGACGCATGAGCCAAACAACTCAAATAAAATTGTTTCACAATCATGATGAATACCTCCCCCTCCTTCGTGAAAAGGAGCATTGGTTGAAATCGATTGAGTTCGTTTCGAAATATTCTTGTAAGATTCTTTCCATGTACCAACATTACGCATGGATTGTGCCAGATTATGCTTCGCGGACGAATTTGAAAATTTTCAACCAAAACAATGTTTTAGTGGATTCGTTGAAATGAGGAGAGGCCTGAGTATGGCCTTAAAGTCAGATGAACTGAACAAAATGCGTTAACCGTTAAGTTAACGTGTTAACGATTTGATTAGGCGTCGGGAGGGGTCTGAAGCTGTTTGATTTTCTTCCAAAGGGTGACTCGACTCACTCCAAGAAGCTTGGCGGCTTCCGTTTTGTTGCCCTTGGTCTGTTGGAGGGCTTCCGCAATGCGAGCTTCCTCCTCCGGTGGAAGGGAGGGCTCTGTGTTGGTCGAGAGAGGCTTAAGGCTTCGGGACCTTGGAGGACTCTGAACTTCTGAAGGGAGGTCCCACAGGGTGAGACAATCACCATTAACGGTGACGAAGGCGTGTTCGATCGCATTTTTTAATTCGCGGACATTGCCGGGCCAGTTATAGTCAGTCAATCGTTGCAGGGCATCCTGGGCAATGTCTCCTATTTCGCGACCAAACGTCTTGGAGTTGGCCGCCATGAAATGGTGAACCAGGAGAGGAATATCTTCTCGTCGGGCTCGCAATGGTGGAAGGGTAATCTCGAACACATGAATCCGATAATAAAAATCTTCCCGAACCGTGCCTTCTGCCATAAGGGCTTTCAAATCCCGATTGGTGGCCGTAATGAGACGGACATCGACCCGCATGCCCCGGTCATCTCCAACCCGGCGTATTTCGCTTTCCTGCAGGACCCTGAGCAATTTTAACTGCAGGAGAGGGCTGGTATCTCCGATTTCATCCAAAAATAACGTGCCACCGTCGGCGGCCTGAAAGACCCCGATTTTATCGCGTATGGCCCCGGTGAACGCCCCCTTCACATGCCCGAAGAGTTCACTTTCAAGCAAGGTTTCTGGAATCGCTGAGCAATTGATGGCGAAAAACGGTTTATCGTTTCGATCGCTAAGGGTGTGAATGGCTCGGGCCGCCAGTTCTTTTCCGGTGCCGGATTCCCCGGTGAGCAATACCGTGACATCGCTTTGTGCAGCCAGTCGGAGCCGGCGAAACACCTCTTGCATCGCCGGGCTTTTGCCGATGAGCTGTTGAAAGGACTCACGGGATTTTGCCTGTTCCTCCAGCACGGCAATTTTTTGGTTATTCAAAATAAATGAGGTGAGGTCGGTAAAGGTTCCGACAGCGCCCCCGACCTGGCCTTGTTCATCTCGGATGATCGAGACATTGCCGAAGAGGTAGAGTTCGCGGCCGTCTTTCCCCAGCACTTTGCATTCCTGATTGCAGATGCCCCAAGGATACGGGGTGGGGTTGTCCAAAAATTCCGTCAGGATGCGAAAGCCCTTACAATTTTGACCTTCTAAGATATGACAAGATTTCCCCAGGATATCCTGACTGGAATATCCCGTAATGCGAGCTGCCCCGGTGCTCCAGGCTACGATGTGACCTTTAGCATCGACCGTGAACACGCCATCCGCCATGACGTCTACCATGTTGCTGAGGATGGCGGGATTTTTCCGGAAATCTAGCTCCATAGTCTGTGATTCAAAGAAAATTCACCGGGTGAGATTGAGCGGGTTAAAAAAAGGGGATAGGTGAACCAAGAAGGCTGGAGAACGTTTATTGAGACAATACCATTCTCCAGCCTTGCGTGATCTTTAAGTTTGTCCGTAATTTTATAAGGCCTCACACACCTATTTTGTAGGCTTTACATGTGCCGCCAGCAATGACTTGAAGGCGGGATCATTCTCGACTAACCCCTTCAGGGTATCGTTGTGCAACATATACGCCCAGCTTTGCGGGCTTGAGCCGGGAGTTTTCTCAAACCAGTCACGGGCCTGCTGCAGGAGACCCAGCATCGCCTGATTGTCACGGGGAACGTGAAACGCCAGGCTATAGGCCATCGCATAGGCTGCCGTAAATTTGTTGAGGGGATCTTTCGTGAGCTCGAACGCTTTCTGAGCCGCCTCATAACCTCTCTGAATATCGGGATCGTCATAGTGCCGATTCCAGGCCACTTTTCCGATTCGGGCCCAGGCTAACTCTAAGAGCACTTGTGCGCGAAGCTCTTCCTGTTCGGCTGGGACCTCAGTCAATAATTCCTGTGGAGCAGACAGGGCCGCCATTTGATCGTTCGTCCATCGGTAGGTCGAGGACAATCGAATCCGGTTGTTGAAATCACCTGGTTCCAGAGATGCTAATGCCTCCATCACAGGGATCATTCGATAGAGATAATCGGCTGGCATCGGCTCAGACTTCCCGCCAATTTCCATTCCCAGGGACAAATCAAATCGATCGGTTTGGGATTGCACCGTCCAATACAGTTCGTTGAACCGTTGGGCCAGACGCTCATCACCCAATTGAAGGCCGTTCAAGCGACCTCCATACTCAAGAAATCCTTTGTACAGTTGATCTGAAAAAACTTCCAGTGCGGGTTTGTGGGACGGGCCAATCAGCAAAACCCGGTTCAGCCTCATTACGGATTCCAGTCTGGTCGGTGCGGCTTGTGCCTGTTGAATGCCAGTTTGGATAGCCGCCAGGCTCTCTGGAAGGCCAAACCATTCTGTTGAGCGTGGAACATAGCCACCCGGGTCGAGGACGAATGGAATGGTGGTGCCACGGGGGCCATCGAGCACCAGATCCAGCACGGCACGATCCGTTGGAAAACCCAATTGTTTCAGATCTGAGAGCACGACCCACTTCACGTTGACGGATTTGACGACTCGCTGGGCTTTTTTGTAGGGCACGGCCCAATCCTCGGCACCGGGCGCATTGGCGATGGGTGCCGTCAAGGCATTCGGATAAGACACCTTGGTGGTGAGAAAGGCTGTGGGTGCGGCTACCACCCTGGTCTCATCCGGAGAAGGAAATGAGGCATGGGGCAGGGTTCCTGATTCCACAGCCTCAATGATAAATGGAGTTGTGGGTTCTTGAACTGCAATGGCCTTCATGACGAAAAACGATGGAGCCAATTGCTGATTAAGCGTCTCCGCAATAAAAAATCGTTCGAAATCGGAAAAATCGACCAGTTTTCCCGGTCCCGGCCACACATTATCTAATGCCCGGTCATTTTGTTGAATGGCTCGTTGGTGGGCCTCCTGCCGACGCTGGTCACACCATTCATAGATGGGGTTTGACGGGTCGGGAAAGTTCCCGTTTGAAAACAACTGCTGTTGAGCCATCTGATGTAAGCACACAAAATCCCGTTGGCCCGCCGCGACTTGATCCCCCTTTCCGACCGCATGGGCATATTCCCGAACGGTGGAGAGCAGGGCTTCCTCATTGACGGACGCGGGATCGGCGGCCCACACATGAGTGGAGGCCAAAAGCACAGAACCGCACAGGAGGCCCACCTGTTTAAGCGTAGGCCACATCCGGTGAACAGGGGACCCGAGACGATGATCTGCCTCAGGTTTCAGGGTATTTGCTTTAATTGGTTGACGACGAACAATACTCATGGAACCAAACTCCTCCTCAAACATGCTTGGTTAATGATTTTGTGCAGCAGAGAGGGGAATGTCCCTCATAATCCAGGGGGCTAATCTACCACACCCTCATTCTTATGCACCACGATGGTACCCTGCATCACATGGCCCGGTAAATCGCAAAAATAGGGAAACGTACCGGGATGCGATGGGATAAAAACAATGTCGGTTTGGCCTCGGGTTGGAAGCAAAACGCGGCTGAGCCCTTCTTTGGAAAACTGTGGAGCACCACTTCCGCTGACATTCAGGTGGATATCTGTCAGTAAGCCGATTGGCAGAAATGCATGCAGTTCCGAATCTAAGTTTTTGAGGACCAGCCGGGTTTTTTGCCCCACGGTGAGTGAAAGGGTGTTGGGGCTGAATTCCCGGGATTTAATATTGATGGTCACGACTGTTTCCCGAGGATCAGCAGCAGGAGCGAGACTGACCGGCGTCGCTCCCCATACTGTTGCCAACTTTGGTGATGCAAACACCGTGAGGCCCAGCATGAGAATACAAGCCTGAAAAAATCTGAAGGAAGGCAGAGGAACCATCATGATAAAAGTATTATACCGGTTAGCGATTCTGGGGCGAAACGAGTAGGAGGAATTGTTTGGCAGTTCCCTGCAAAAAGATGGCACAGCCGTAAGTGAAAATATGTATAAACGGGAAAAGATTTTGGAGAGAAAAGAGAAAATCTTAAGATCGGGGCGAAACGTCCGAAAAATATGAAAATACATCAGGAGAATGGTCCACGGTGCATCTCTTAGAATTATTTATCGGGCATGATCCTCTTTCGATGGGCATAGCCCTTGTGTTGGTCCTGAGCGTGCTGGCGTATGGATGGTTTGAGGTTCGTCGAACCGCACGCATCCCTCATATCGGGATGGTCCTGATCAAAAACCGATTAAAGACGACCAGCAAATTCCCAACTCCGCGCCGATAGTAAGCCTTCCCCGTCCTCTCGTTTTCCGGCCTCAAGACGCAATCCCGACAACCCGTATCTGTTGCGATTCCCCTGTATGCAGCCGTGATGGTTATCGACCATCCGGTCGGGACACACACTTCTGCCATCTACCATGCTGCAACGGGAATTTCAGCATCAAACAAGGGTGAATGCTGTCTAGAATGAGGCTGACGAGGGAGAGAGAGTCGCGGTTGAAAGAGGGCGATGGCCAAGGTTTCGCGTGAATGCCTGGCGAAGGCGGATTCCATGGTCGTGGCAGATCCCGTGGGATTCCGGTTCATTGATTTCTCCAGACTCCCCAGGGTTCCTTCCAAGAATTCCAGCCTTGCCTTCCTGCCGACACCATGCACAAATCCGAATCATGCGTTCTCCTTATCTTTTTCGAGGGCACTCAAAACAATACGCGCACCCGAACCCAATAACCCTAAGCTTCCCAGCATTAAGACTTTTGCATTATGGCAAAAGCAATTATTGAACCTAGAAAAATATTATTCGTAATATGTTGTATGTATTCATGTTTTTCAATTTTCAAAGAATTAAAAGGAATGGTTGTTGAGAAAATACCACACACCGTTGAATCGAAAGAGATACGGTTCTGAGGGGGAGCGTTTTGTCGCAAACACTGATGTGACATTTCTTGCCGAGTGTCTTGAAGGCTTTTGGGGGCATTGTTCAATCTACAAAGATCTCGAAGTGATGCAACGTTGATTGTGGTTGCCCGACCCCGGCTAGGTCACGGATAATGAACTCATGGCCAAATTAGAACATCTCAATTTTCAGAACACCTATGCGGGCCTGCCTGATGTGTTTCATCAGCGGGTCAAACCAACGCCTTTTCCTCATCCTTACCTTGTGAGCGTGAATCCGACAGCTGCAAAATTACTCGATATTGACCCCACGGAATGGACCCGTCCGGAGTTTGCCGAATACTTCTGCGGGGCCAAACTGTTGCCTGGGAGCGATCCCATTGCCATGTTGTATTCGGGGCATCAATTCGGGCATTACGTGCCACAGCTCGGTGATGGGCGGGCCATCATGTTGGGGGAGGTGCGCAATCAAAACGGGGAGCGGTGGGAGTTGCAATTGAAAGGCGCAGGGCTCACGCGGTTCTCACGCGACGGCGATGGTCGGGCAGTGATGCGTTCGACTATTCGGGAATATCTTTGTGGCGAAGCCATGCATGGATTGGGCATTCCCACAACCCGCAGTTTATGTATTGTGGCCGGAGAAGAAATTGTCTGGCGGGAAACGCCGGAACCGGGAGCCATGTTGCTGCGGATGGCGCCGACCCATGTGCGGTTTGGCAGTTTTGAGGTGTTTTACTATCGCCGCCAACATGAATACCTGAAAACGCTGACAGACTATGTCATCGAACATCACTATCCGCATTTGGTAGGGGCAGAGGATCCCTACGCCAGGCTGTTGCATGAGGTGGCGGTTCGCACCGGGCAGCTCGTGGCCCAATGGCAAGCTGTGGGGTGGGCGCATGGTGTCCTGAATACCGATAACATGTCCATCCTGGGGTTAACGATGGATTACGGTCCGTTCGGATTTATGGAACGCTATGATCCAACGTTCATCTGTAATCATTCAGACCATCACGGCCGGTATTCCTTCCAGAACCAACCTGACATCGGTTTTTGGAATATTCGTGCGCTGGCCAGAGCCTTGTCACCGTTAGTGGACCAAGACGAAGTCAACGGCATACCGGAAATCTATGAAAAAGCCATGCTGGCCAAGTATGCCGAATTGATGCGGGCCAAGCTGGGGTTGGTCGAAGCGCACGCGGGAGACGACAAGCTCGTGACCGATCTGTTGAACCTCATGGATTCCAGCCGGGTGGATTACACCAACTTGTTCCGGGAATTGGGAACCGTCCGTCAGGAGAGTTCGTTAGCGCCGGACGAATTACGAGACCAATTCCTTCATCGGGAAGCGTTTGACGATTGGACGGCACGATATCGGGAACGGCTACGGGCGGAAAAAAGCAATGATGAAGAGCGCCAAGTCAGAATGGATCAGGTGAACCCCAGGTACATCCTTCGAAATCATCTCGCACAACAGGCCATTAGCCAAGCGGTTCGGCAGAAGGACTATTCCGAAGTTGATCGATTATTGAATCTGCTGAGCGACCCGTTTACTGACCGCCCCGGCATGGAATCCTATGCTGTGCCTCCGCCGCCCGGTGAGCCACCGATTATCGTTTCGTGCTCTTCGTGAACCATTCAACAACAAGATAGGTAAAACCTGGTCGGGGATTTCCAATCATCCGTCATGGGAAGGGAGTGTCATCATGAATCTGGATTTGAATGGTAAAACGGCCTTGGTGACGGCGTCCTCAGGGGGCATCGGGCTGGAAATCGCGCGTGCTCTCGCTGCCGAGGGCGCCAAAGTTGTGATGAACGGTCGTACGCAGGCCAGCGTGGAGCAAGCTATGGCGGAGATCCGGGCCGATCTTCCCCATACAGAGATGATCCCTCTTGTGGCTGACAACGGGACTGACGCCGGTTGCAATCTCACCATCTCCCAGGTGCCCGAGGTCGATATTCTGGTCAACAATCTCGGCATCTACGAGGCTGTCGGATTTTTCGAGGAAACAGATAAGGCGTGGCAGAACATGTTTGAGATCAACATCATGAGCGGCGTGCGGCTTGCCCGCCATTACCTCCACGGCATGATTGAACGTGGTCATGGGCGAGTCGTCTTCATTTCAAGCGAATCGGGCGTCTCCCCGGCTCCCGAAATGGCCCACTACAGTGCAACCAAAACCATGCAATTAAGCATCGCCCGCTCGTTGGCCGAACTCACCAAAGGGACGGAGGTCACGGTCAATTCAGTGCTCCCGGGACCTACCCGCACGGAAAGCGTGGAGAAGTTCATCCGGAACATATTTCCTGATCTTCCGCCTGCGGAAGCCGGACGCCGTTTTATGTCAGAGAACCGCCCGACCTCCCTGATCGGTCGGCTGATTGATCCAAAAGAAATAGGAGAGATCGTGGCGTTCGTCTGTAGCGCCCGCGCCTCGGTGATCAATGGGTCTTGTATCCGGGCTGAAGGCGGTCTCGTGCGGACAGTCTTTTGATGGAACAGACCAATAATCAGAAAAACAACAGAAGGAGCAATCCCTTTCTTGGTAAGGAGCGGGCTGAGGCGATAGAGTGATTCCATGCGCATGATTCTTCTTTTTCTCCTGCTCATGGTTGTTGTATTAGGACCCCAACTGTGGGTGTGGTGGATCTTCCGCCAATATCGTCAACACCGGGAGGATCTTGGAGGGACGGGTGGGGAATTAGCGCGTCATTTGCTCAATCGGTTTGGTCTGCAACAGGTGCGTGTGGAACCCACGCCGATGGGAGACCATTACAATCCCGAAACCAAAGTCGTCGGTCTGAACCCGAGACATTATAGCGGCAGATCCCTCACCGCGGCGGTCATCGCTGCTCATGAAGTCGGCCATGCGTTGCAAGATCATGAGGGCTATACCCTCTTGAAAGATCGAACCCACCTGATCAAATTTGCACAAAAAGCCGAAAAGGCCGGGTCCTATCTGATGTTGGGTATTCCTGTTCTGGCTGGCGTAACCAGGATCCCTGCCGTGGGTCTTGCCGTCTTAGTCGTGGCGATTGGAACCATGAGTGTCTCTGCCATGGTGCATCTCATCACTCTACCAGTGGAATGGAATGCCAGCTTTCGTCGGGCGCTGCCGATCCTCAGAGAAGGCGGGTACCTGGCACCTCCGGATTTGCATGGCGCCAAACGTATCCTTACCGCCGCCGCCCTCACCTATGTCGCCTCCTCCCTTTTCAGCCTGGTGAACATGTGGCGATGGATTCGCCTGGTCCGCCGCTAGTTTTGCTGCGATGCAAAGCGCCATTTCAACTTTTGGAATATGGGTTGAAAAGGGGGGAGAAAAATACTATTTTTCGCCTGAATGCGGCGCGCTCCTGGTGTGAGGTGTGGATAGGTGTCATGCGCCCTTCCCTCCCCGCTATTCAAATCGAACGATATCTTCAGTCCACATGATTCTAGGACCATAGGGCCCAGTGGAAAGTGCCTGGAAGAATTGGCGATCGGCCGTGATCACAGCACCATCAATTGTTTTGGCCAACGCGAGGTAGAGACAATCGTACAAACTTTAATGAGTCAAAAGGGCCAGAGCATAGCCCGCGGGAAAGAGTCGTTCATCGGGATGGTTGTGAAGCGGGAGTTGTCTGAACTCCTTGAGTATGACATCACCTTCCTCTTTCGCGAGTTCGTTGCGGCGGATCTTTTTGGCAAGAACGCTGCCCACCTCCAATTGGATAAAAGCCGGCACGTGAAGTGGAGCTTCTAACCGGCTGACATGCAGGGCGACATCCGAATAAATTTCAGGAATAAACCACTTGATCGCGACACTCGCATCAATCACATAGCCCTTCAACGATCTCGATCCTCACGGATTAGCTCTGCACTATCGCTGAACGTCCGGCCGGACTTCTTTAACCGCCTGTGAAACTGTTCGATCCGTTCCCATGCTCCCTCATAATCGGGCACGGCTTCTTCCAAAATCGTTCTGACCTCCGATTCAAGGGACCGCCCATGTTCCTGCGCACGTTTCTTGAGCCGATCGAAGATGTTCTCGTCAAGTTGCCGAATCAAAAGCTGTGCCATCGTCTCCTCCAATATCTCATGAAAATGCTATCGTTATGATAGTACGTCACCTGGCATCCATCAATGGAGCTATTTCTTCAACGCATTGGACATGCAGAATACAGGTTTCTTTGTATCCTTGGAGAAAAAAGAACGATATGAGAAGAAGATGTCAGCTCGTTGCTGTAAGGTGGGGGAATAATCGACGAGCGGAATATGATCTTCCGAGAAGGCGGCTATTTGGCACCTCTGAATCTGCATGGAGCCAAACGTTTCCTTCCTGCCGCCCTCACCGATATCGCCTCCTCACTCTTCAGCCTGGTGAATATGTGGCGATGGATTCGATTGATCCGGCGCTAAGTGTATGGGGGCAAGTTTGATAAATCCGGGACCGACAAGCCGATCGAAAATGGGCAGTCTTCTTCCCGACGTTAGGCCTCATTGTTCGCTGATGCACGTGCCAAGTTCCCTAGAATTGGCTTAGCACCATTTTTCAAATTAACGGCCGGGCAGGACTGGAATTTCTTCCATGAATGGACGATTGGGCTGCCTTCCGATTTTCCTGTTTCTCCTGCTCCTCTTCCTGCTTCCACTCGTGTTTGCCCAATTCATGGGCCTGGCCCTGGTCAAACTGCGATTGGATCCCTCTGTCGCCATGTTTGTGATCGTGGGAATTTTCCTGGGGAGTGTCGTCAATATTCCCATTACACGTATTGCCCGTCATGATGAAGTGATCGCTCACCCCTACCCCCTGTTTGGTTTTCTGGACATTGGGTCTCACCTCCAACGAAGCCCGAGGGAAACCATCCTGGCCGTAAATTTGGGAGGCTGTGTCGTTCCCACGCTGGTGGCGGTGTATGAAATGCTTCAAATTCTTAAGGACTCCTGGATCTACCTTTTTCCGATCGTGTTGGCGGTGGCCATCAATACGGCGGTGTGCTACCGGCTGGCGAAGCCGGTCAAGGGGATCGGTATCGCCATGCCGGCATTGGTGCCCCCGCTGGTGGCAGCGCTGACAGCACTACTCCTTGCCCCTGATGAAGCACCTTCGGTGGCCTTTGTTGCCGGGGTGTTCGGTCCCCTCTTGGGCGCTGATATCTTGCACATACGGGAGATCCCCCGCATCGCGACCGGCATGGCCAGCATCGGTGGTGCCGGCACCTTTGACGGCATCGTCCTCTCCGGAATCCTGGCCGCATACCTGGCGTAATTTGCTCAAAAAAAAACGGCGGGATCTTGTGGAGTTGATCTACAACAAGAAATCCCACTTTGACGGTCAGAGGAATTCCGTAAATGCTGACCGAGACTCCTCGTGCCCTCAGCAGATGAAAGTTCTCTTTAACGTCAGGGGGGGAAAAGATGGGAATAAAAAAAGCGGATGAAGCGTTTTCCTGCGAGAGCTCATCCTCTCATTTTGGAATCTTGGAGAGGCGTTAAGATTTCCCCTTCACTCCGGTGGGCCTTCACACTATCCCTCTGCCCTCGGTTCCTTCTTCAGTTTGTGTTCCTCTCAGCAACACCTTCATCCACCCAATTTGAAGGTAACCATTTCCTAGAGTTTTTCAAACTGGGCCACAAAGCTCCCCGACAATTCCACACTCTGGCTCTGTCGAAACAAAAGGAACTTAAAACGAGATCACTTTGTCACGTTCGGCCACAGCCTGGATATAGTCCGGCATGCCTTTGATCGTGGCCCCTTCGACCAGATCCTGTTCCTTTACCTGCCGTGCCACCGCACAAGCCCCGCAGACCCATAAGGGAATCTTGGCCGCCTGCACCGCCGCCAGCAGGTCTTTGAGGGGAGTCAGGTTCACGCCGACGACGTGATCCGCCGTCCCCTTTCGGCCCAATGTTACCGCCTCGCTCCATAGCCACAGGACAACGTCATGGCCTTGTTCCTTGGCGGTTTTGGCGGCCATAAATGGAAGCGTTGCCAATGTGGGATCATCCGTGCCCCGGCTGCCGGAAATAAGAAATCGTGCCATATCTCTCTCCTCCTCTGTGATAATGATGAACAATTAATACGGGGAATCGGCGGGTTTTCCTCCCTTTGGCCAATCGAAGGCCTTCAGTGCATAATCAGGTCGCGAGTGACTATTCATGAATGCGGCCACATCATAGGCATCCGCATCAGGTAAGGTTCCAGGCCGGTTGAACGGCATCGTCGTTTTGATGAATCCGGCGGCCTTACTCAGCCGTGCGAGTCCTGAGGCAATATTAAAAGACCGGGGCCCCCAGAGCGGTGGAGCCACCATGGTGCCTTGGCCGTCAGGGCCATGACAACCCGCGCAAGAGTTTGCGAACACGTACTGTCCATGTTGCTTATCCGGTTTTCGAGTCATCGTCATGAGTGGAAATCCCAACCAGGACAAATCAGCAGAAGGCGGAACGTTTTGGGAGAGCCAGGACATGTAGGCTTGAATCGCCTCTGTTTCAGGGCTGTGGGGCGGCAAAGCTTTCCCATTCAAACTTCGTTCAAAGCATTCATTGATCCGATCTCCCAGGGAAATTTCCTTGCCGACACGCGCTTTATATTGAGGGTAGGCATAGAGAACCCCCACATAGGTGCCGGCTCCGACTTTCCGCCCGGCATCCAGATGACAATTAGTACAGGATAAGGCATTGCCCACGAAGGTCTTGGCGTAGGTTTGAGTGTTCACAATCAGGTTATAGCCCAGCCGGATGCTATCGCCCTCAGGAGTCGAGGGAATGGAATCCAAGGAAGGAATGGCAGGCATCACACCCGAAGAAAGGGGCGTGCCATCGGTTCCCGGATAAGACGGCCCAGGCCATAACCCCACCGCTCCCGCAAACCAGGATTCCCATACAACAGATAAACGTCCGGGTTCGCTGAATGACATGATTCGTTATCACACGCCAGGATTTTCGCAAGACTTGGTGACTCTGGTCTCTTGTATGCACCATTCGAAAGAGCCTCCTTTGCACGGTTCCATCCTAACCCTGCTCATGAAGCACCACAAGGATGCCAACTCCTTTATTCTTCTATACCCATACAAAAAAGACACCAGGTGACCAACATCAGCAGAGAAAGGGCTTTCCAGAGGATCAATTGGAGCTTTTGTTTATAAAGACCGATCCCACAGGCTCTGTCCGCGTGGATTTTGGGGCAGATTCTAAATCTTGTGACGTGGCAAGATGCCACAATGAAAGACCGGAGGAAAGCCCTTTGAGAACGAATGGCTCAATTGGCTGGCGCAACAAGCTGATATCTTGAACTGATTCCCAACAATGAAGCCAGAGACTGCCCGCGAATCAAACACGAAGAGGTTAGTTCGGGCTGAGGTACGCAATAATGATTCTGGCGTCGCCGATGGGGTCGGTGGTGAATGGGGCTGAGTCCTTCTGGTGACTGGCCGTACTCAAACGCTCCGCCGCTTCGCGAATGGAAAGCGGGAGAGAAAGGTCCTGCTGAATCCGTCGAAGATGCGCCAGGGCATCCCCGCGAAAGGGTTGGTCAGACTGATTCGCCAGCCAGACCTCATCGGCAAGCGCCACGGCCCGTCGCGCACAGACACGCGCCTTGCCCTCATTGCCGATCTTCATCGCTTCCTCGGCTTCAGTGAGCTCTTGTTCGATTAATACAAGTTGAGTCATAAAACAAAATTATTTCACCTCAGATGACTTCCTAAATTATTTTTCGGAAGACTTACCCTGATCCCGGTGATGCTTCCTAAAGCAAAGACTTCCCCTCTGAAGGCTCTCGACTTCTTTTGATTCAATGCCCGTCGGACAGGAGATCCTTATAGTCCAAGTGCCCAAGTCTTCCTAGGAGTTCAATCACAGCATCTGATGCCTGCCTGACTTGGATTTCCGGGTGTTGTCTCGTCTGTGAGAAAATTCTTTGAAGGTCCTGACTCCAGCATGAAAGTTCGATTGGAGAATTTTGTCCCTCGAGTAGGAGTCTGATACAGTCGAGAACACTACTCGGAAAACTGGCTGCATAATCAGGCAAACGCTCTAAGACCTGGTAATCCGGATCAATTGTTTTTGTTAACTGTAAAACATCCAAAAGATTTTCGACTGCCCATCCTGCCTCAAATTTACTCGATCCAAATAACCATCCGAACGATTCCAGTTCTGCCTGATGGGTTGTCGGATCCCTTTTCGCCTGCTTAAATCGCCAATCCCAAAGAACTTGAACCCGTTGGAGAATAACCGGCTCGATTGGATCTGGTATATTCACCAAACTTCGGCCAATAAACTCATGTGCCTCCGCCCGTATCTTGTCGGGTGCCTCCGCAAAGAATAGATGGAGGAGCCCAGTTTCATCTTCGAGCGGATAATGTCCACGCCAATAGAACGTCATGAGATGGCTGGCTAATCTTTCATCGCGTATTGATCGGGTTTCATCTTCTTCCTTGATTGGCCTTCCTAGCTGAGTGACGGCCTGCGCATAAACTGGTTGAAGCGGTTGGAATACCTCTTCGTACGCATCATTAAAACAAATGAAACCATTCCATGCGGCTAGCCAATACGGCTCATCATCGTGGGGGAAGATACGAGAGACAGCCGACATCCCCCACCCTTGATCATACACGAGAAGCCAAGGAAGCCAACGGCCATACAACGAGCGAATCGCTAGTGAGGGATCTCTTGTCTGATCCAAATGTTTTTCGAACACATCGCGCGCTTCTGATGGAAGTTGTGCAGGACCAGCTTCTCCAGTTTGGACCTTTATCCAGTTAGGGTAGAAGAGAATACCTTCGATAGCCCGACCGCGAATCGAATTGATTGCGCGATGCATTGAATGGCTTGGGCGATTAAAATCTTCTTCTTCCTTGTCCATTTCTGGATCCGGATCCAAAGTCAAGATTTCTAAAAGGCGCCAGACGATCTCACGAAGTTCGATCGGAATTCCAAATGTCTCATGCTGAAATCCGACACGAAGAAGCTCAACAATCCACCAGCGACTTCCACCCCAATCGGGATCGGCTTCCCAGCGATCGAAACTCTGTTCTGGAGCTATGTTAGGTTGATCAAGGATCCACGAACATAGAGATAGGACGGGTTCCCATGCAAAGGGACGATCAGACTGTAGTGCTTTGACGAACCCGCGAACGATTCCATGCAGATACGTGGGATCAAGCCCCCTCCACTTGAATGATGTATTAGCATATAGAACAGGGTGAGCTTCAACGAGAGAAGTTAAGACTACGGCCAGACCTGATCGCGTGGGATAGGGAAAAGAAGTACGGTCCGGGGTCCAGGTGAGCAGGTACTCCCGTAACGCTTCTGCCGTAAATGTACGCAGTTCGTCTTTAGTTCTGGGCTCACGTTCTCCCCCTGCAGTCAAACTTGCCTCCCTCATTGGCCGTGGCAGGGACTCAAATTCACCAAATTCCTCTATAAGAGCGTCATATCGCTTCCGCCAATTTAGCGGGAGTTCCATGTGGCATGGCCATAGTCGCTCCCATTGCCATCTATGTCGGTGTTTTTCTATATCTTCAGGGCTGAGGCGTTGTCCTGTGCGGGCAACATAATTCTCAATCAGCTGCTCGACATTCTCAGGCCCTGCTTCCACCCAATTGAGAATTATCTGTTTTTCATCAGGGGTTAGGCAGCCAAAACCAACATGAAGTAGTTTGTTGTACTCCCTTTGAATATTTACTTCCCTGAATGTTGGTTCATGGGTAAGCCTCGACGCGATCATGTCTCTTTGCGCTAAAGTTGTATTGGCCAGGATGTATAGAGCCAACCGTCGAAAGATCAACCACCGACGTGCTTCAAGATCTTCTACCAGCGAAGTGATTTCTGCGCGTCCTTCCTGAGCAGCGATTCAGCAATATCCAGGGTTGTGACGACTAACACGCTTCTCACGTCTTCGCGATCGTCTTCATCCTGAACACTTAAATCCGTCTGCCAGGCGATGGAATTATCGTCCCACTCGTTGGACGAACGTGAACGACGAGAAAATTTTGCTGCCCTCTGGAGGATACTGCATAAATTATCAAAGAGTTCCAGTCCGCTTCTTTCATATACAAAGGGAAGATCTTTCTCTACGATCCTACAATAATCATGTATCCTTATCCTTGGCTTAACCAACTTATACAAATATTCTTGTTCACCATTAGGTTGCGCACGTTCGACAGCTAGCAGTGCGGAAAGAAGTGCCAGCCCCTCCTCGGCTTTCCCTCCCTCTGCCAGGTGGACCGTTAGTTTGCCAAGCCGTCGCCAAAAGAAAATTCCATCTTCTTGGTATGCCCATTTTTTGAATTTTGGGACGAAAGGTATGGAATGTTCTGCGGGGAGTTTGAAAAGTGCATCTACAAGATCCCGAACGATCAGGGGGTTTGGAACGGTCTGTTGGGCGAGTGCATCTGCAATGTCGGTCAAGGCATTCATCACCTCCTTTAATTCAGCTCTGTCGGCAACGCGCACGAGAAACTCAGAGGCCGCCCAACGTGGGCTTATAGTGCCTTCCACGGGAGGAGGCGTTTTAAAAATTCCCTCAGCTTTCAAGGCAGGAATCCATGCCGGACCTTCAATGTGCTCAAAAAAGTATCTGTAGTGCTCAATATGGCCGAGTTGAGCTAACACAAGGTGGACATTGGCGGGGGTCGAATTGCGAATTAGCTCATCGAGGTCAGCGATGGTTACGAAGAACCCTTGTCCAATTGTTAGCACGGTCCTTTCAAAAAGAATAAACTTTCGCTTGATATCCTCCCAGTCATATTCCGCGTCTGTCCTGCCGTTATCATGCGCGTGCCCGACAAACCATTCCCTGAGCTTGACCCATCGCCTCAAAACCGGACGTAGCGTATCGCCCAAATGGCGATTTTCTGGGCGGTTTGCTTGAAAAAGTCTCTCCGCAATCGTGTCGGTTTTCGCGCGCGTTGCCTTGTGATCTTTGATGAGTTTTTCCACCTGATCATAAAAGTCTTGAATTAAAGCGACCTGGGGATCCGGGAGAGCTGTGGACCCCATACCCCTAGGCGACCCAATGGAAGTCCGGCTCAATCTTTCCCATGCAACAGCAATGTCATCCAGCCGCTTGTCATATTCCAAGCGGGTTCGTTCTACGTCTGCCAAAATGGCTGGCAGGGCATTTGCAATCTCCCGGACACAATGTGAAATAATTCGACTACGTCCAGGTAGGGGTTGATGTTCGAGAAGAATAACGGCCGTCTCGTAGAGTTCTGCTAGGGATGGAGCCTTCTCTTTCAGCCAACTAAGGAGTCTTAGCCTGTGGGGAGTCCACGGAGAGGATACTCGCGAAGGCCAAGGTATTTCATCCGGTGGAAGCAGAGAGTCGGGGTCAGTTCCGTTAGTCATAGCTAGGAGCAATTATATATATCCGGGGACAATTTTTCCTCAGCATTTGGTTACAGCACATTAGGGTCAAGGAGGTTAAGCCGAAAAGATCCTGAAAATTGGTTCCGTAGGATCCAGCTCATTTTGGTATCGCAGTCAAAGGTAAATGACATGACAATAATTATAAGACTTGCGATACCATAGACGGTTCTCCGCATACCCTCCTTTTCTGGTTTTTTGGTGGTTAAGCAGGTTTTTATGACTTCCACCACTAGCTGGCTAAGTCACATGGCGGATATCATGTTTAGGTGCTTAGTCTGTCAGCACTCAATCTGCCAATCAGACGCTCAAAGCATTCCTACGAATGCGGGTGGAAATTCTAAGCGATGGAGATGAACCAGCCTCCTGGACTCAGCAAGCCTGCCGACACTCACTCGCCTGAGACACCTATGTCTCCGGAGTTGTGGACTATTGGCCATTCGACGCGACCTATTGAGGAATTCGTCGGGCTTCTTCAATCACATGGCATTCAAGTGCTGGTCGACGTCAGAACGATTCCGTTTTCCCGACGCAATCCGCAGTTCCACCAGGAGACTCTTGCCCAGAGTCTTCGTGAAGCCGGGCTGCAGTATCGGCACATGCCGGAGTTGGGAGGTCGGAGGAAAACCCGGCCGGATTCGGTGAATGTGGGATGGCGGAATGAGGGTTTCCGAGGTTACGCGGATTACATGCAAACTCAAGAGTTTTGGGATGGGCTGGAGGAACTGGTGAATATCGGACAGCAGTCACCATCAGCCGTGATGTGCGCGGAAGCGGTGCCTTGGCGCTGCCACCGGACGCTCATAGCGGATGCATTGGTCATCCGTGGTTGGATGGTCCACCACATCATCTCGGCAAGTTCTCTCAAAACACACACCCTCACGCCCTTTGCCAAATCTGACGCAGGTCGCCTCACCTATCCGACTGAGAGTTCATCGGATCTCAATCTCCGGCTCTTCTAACAAAAGAGTGGAAACGTGGGCTTGAATTTGTTGGTTGGAAGACTCCCCGGAATGCGTATTTCATGATTCCAATAAGATTGGCGGCCGACACCCGCATAGACAAAGTTTGCTGGTACGGTTCCCCCTGGCGTTATGCCAGGGGGAACCGTTGTATTGGGGCGGTTGAAAAAAGCCGCCAGCGGCGTTCCCTGCCTTCGCCGTAGCGGCTTCGCGCAGGCAGGTCGCCAGTTTTCCGTGCTCACGTAATGGAAGGACGCTCTGCGCGCAAAACTGGCTGCGGCCTTCCCTTCGACATGACTCAGGGCAGGTCTGGACGAACTTTTTTGAACCCCTAATAGGCAACGTGCCCGTGGGCCCATATGACCTTGGAAATTATTATTCAACCCTCCCATATTGGGTAGGAGATTGTGAAATTTCGATATCCCTGGTTAATCTTTTTGGGAAAGCGCTTTGGGCTTTATCGCTAATTTATTGACGACCTTCTGCACTCCCTCCGTCTTTTTGGCAATTTCCACGGCTCGTTCGATTTGATTTTGTGTTTCAACAAATCCACTTAACATGACCGTGCTTCGGTACGTCTCAACCTCAATTTCCAACGCATCCACCAGGTCATCGGCAATCAGTGATGATTTGACTGATGAGGTGATCACGGCATCGTCAACCGTGGTTCCCATAGTCCGCCCATGTGGATCACTGGCACATGCTGAAAATGCAAATGCACATGCCACACTGAAGACCACTAACATGGTTTTGACTTTCAGTTGATTTGTGAAGGTGTTGATCATAACAATTCTCCTTTTGTGAAATGAAAGTTTTTGGACACAGCCTTGATGCCATTCAGCAATAGACTGAGTCAGTATGATTCAAAGAGGGGAGAAGGAGAATTGATAAAAACCCTTGATTCTTGACTAAAAGTGCCTGGGTTCGGCGGGTCGTCAGGGCAGAAAAAAATTAGGAGGCCTGAGAAAAGGTTTGGAAAGCAAATAGGAAGCGGGTATTGACAGGTCGAAAAAATTTTAAAAATCGGGTTGTTTAATCTCCTTCTGCTTTTATCTGATCCAGGAGAGTTTCAACGGGAGTGGTGAGACTTTTGCTGCGGTTGCAGGCCTGACAGGCCGGGACGACGTTGCCTCTCGTACTTTTTCCTTTCCTGGCCAATGGCACCACATGGTCCATGGTCAGGTTTTCCGCTCCCACCTGCTGATGACAAAAGTGGCATTCCCCTTTTTGGATCTGGGCCTTCCACCATGGGGTTTTCCGTAATTTTTTCCCGTTTTCGCGCTCAATCCGTATATGTCGTCGGATTGTGTCATCGTCACCGAGTGAGTAGAACTGTTCTGGTTGGGTCATAAGGAAAGATGGCCTCAGTTTACCATGCTTTATGCGGACTAATGACTTTTGAAATCATGAGCCGGATTAACCTGCTTTGGAAGATTGTAGCGCTTGGGTCGGCGCTTTTTAAAGACAAGGAGGTTTTCATTCGCGGGCACAGATCCTTCGCGGGGCCTCAGGATGACAAAGATGGGTGATGGTTCTGGCGTCTTGAAATGCTTCGTACAGGTTTGATCTGGAAAAAGGGATTGGTAGATTTAATCCAGCGCCAGAGTCAGGCATTTGGCGGAGCCGCCGGCTTTGAGGAATTCATCCAGTTCCACGGGGTGGGTGGTGTAGCCCTGTTTGTGTAGCCACGCCATCGTTTCCGGGCATCCGGTCGGCAGCACGACATGGCGGTCGATACACACCGCATTGCAGGCAAACCGCTCGCCTTCCTGGGATGGGACGGCAAATCGTTTTTTCTGCTCTATGCGAGAGGCCAGCACGGTTTGGGCGTACGTATCGAAACACGGGGGAAAGTAGAGAAGCTCTCCTCCACTGAGTGGACAAAAGCAGGTATCCAGGTGGTAAAACCGTTGATCCACCAGTTCCACAGGCATGATTTCTTTCTGGAAAATTTCCGACAATTGGACATAGGCGCGGATATCACTGCGTTGCCGGTAGCCGCCGATCCAGAAATCTGGAAATCCCAATAAGTCCCCGGCCCCTTCAAAGTGTATCCCGGGGTCAAGGTTGATGACTTCATAGCCCTTCTTAATAAACCAATCAATGAAATATCGTTCCTCACCCTGCCGTTCCGGGTGGCGGAATTGACTGGGTACAGCCTTTCCGCCATGGATGACACCCGGCATTAGCGGTAAACACCAGATCAGGCAGTTTTGGTACCGGTTCCATGAATTCGAGCTTGGCTCCAACTTCGTTCTCCAGTACCTGAGTCAGCGTTTTCCATTGGGTCCTGGCGCGTTCTCCATTGGTTTGATTGGACACTCTCATCCATGGATTAATTTCATATTCGATACCAAAATAATCCGGCGGGCACATCAATAAACGGCTCATGATATTGGTTTCCTGCTACCCTTTCCAGCCGAGTTCACGGGCCAATTCCCATAAAAAAGAAGAAGAATCCATCACCAGTCCGACGGCTTGGAAACTTCCACGGTCACTCAGCTTTGTGGGAACGGCGGGATTGATGTCGACACAGACCGTAGGTGCCGACGCCGGTAGCAAATTTCCGGTCGCCACGGCGTGCAGGGTGGAGGCCACCAACAAGGCCAACCCCACGCCGGGAATGGCAGCGCGCATGGCTTCCTGGGCTTTGATGGAATCGGTGATGACGTCCGGCAAAGGGCCGTCGTCGCGAATCGTCCCGGCCAATACCATCTGGACTCCCTGTCGCACGCAGGCCGCCATGATCCCTTCTTTGATGAGACCGCCTTTGACGGCTTGTTGAATGCTTCCCAGGGCCCGGACACGATTGATGGTGCGAAGATGATGCTCATGTCCATGGGGCACCGAACGGCCAATACCCAAGTTATATCCCAATGACGTACCGTATAGGCTGGCTTCCATGTCGTGAGCGGCCAGGGCATTCCCGCAGAAGAGCACGTGGATGTATCCCGCTTCGATGATCCATGCCAGGGCTTCCCGTCCTCCCGCGTGGATGATGGCCGGACCTCCGGCAAACAACACCTTTCCTGATCCTTTGCCCTCTTTTCGTTGTTGGTGGATTGCCTTCATTCGCTTGGCCACATCGGCGATGATATGACGGTGAGGACGTTCGGAAGAAACCTGGGCTTCCATGAACCCGAACACATCGCGTTCTTTTGGTCGTTCCAGCGGGAATACCCGAACCCCTTTCCGCCCCGTAAGGACCAGGTCGCCTTTTTTGACCGAGCCCATGGAAACCATTTGCGCGGACGGGGGGGAGGTCTTCAGCCTGATGGCTAAATCCATTTCGGGTTGCGGAACATCGATCCAATTTCCTTGCCACCGGATTTGAGTGGCCAGATGAGAGGTCGCGTAAAAATCCTCCGGTAAAATGCCATCAGCCGGGGCTGGCTCAACCGTGCAGTCTTCCTCGGTCTCAACTACTGCCCCATGGGGTTGGATGGTTTTCAGGATTTCCTGTAGTAACTCCATCGTGGGAGCTTCAATCAGGATGGTGGCATGAGAAGTGTCTTCCCGTCGGGTTCCCACCGTGACTTCCGAGAGGGTAAAGGTCCCTCCCAACATGACAATGTCATCCAGGACCTTCGCGAGGATTAGTGAATCAATGATATGCCCTTGGATGGTGACGGTTTGAACGATCATGGTTTTATTTTATCATGAATTTCTGTAAAGGCTTGATGAAAAAAATGCTCGTGGGTTATTGCTACACGCGACGGCGAAAAGGGACTTGGAATAGTTGTCGCTCATGATGCCATGGCCTATCCGGTCAGAACTTGTGAGGGAATGGTGAGAAGAATCATTCTCATGCGTTTCCTGGCGGTGCTATACTATGGACATCCATCATTTTCCTGGGGGAATCGAATTTGAACCAGTATCTTTTAGCTTTTCTATTCAGTATTGGACTCGTCTGGGGCTGGGGGGGGCAGGCCCTGCAGGCAACGGCATGGGCTTCCCCCGGCACGGATGTCTTTCAAGCCTTCACTCAACACATCGGTGCTCAAATCGGAAAAGACAAGCAGGAATTTGCGATTGCCGATTCCTGTACGGTCTATTTTTATCAACTTTGGAACAAAAAAGCCCGGCCTGAGGTTGAGCGCATTCATTACTCCCCTCTCTTCAGGACAGGACTTGATCTCGATTGCGTGAGGCTTTTTCCCGAGGGGTTGGAACAGGCCCGGGAAGCCTTTGGAAATTCGCAACAACTTCTCTCTCTCAGCCTGACGTTTTATCAAATGGCCTTAGTGGGGGATGGAGATGATAATCAGGAATATAGTGCACACGAAATCCACGATCTGCTGGAAGCCTTTAGGCTACCGTTTCAAGAGGGACAACCCTTGGGAGGGTATATGAAAGCCCTGATGGGCCTATTCGATAGTATTCGCAGGGATGTTCAATTCAAATACCTGATGGAGGGCATGCAGGTGTTGATGAACAAGGGGTATCGCTTTTCCGAAGCTGATCAACGGGCATTGAATCAGGAGCTTAATTGATAGGCGTGCCGGGAGAAGCCCCTATCGTATTCGTTCCAACGCTTCTCGGGACCGGCTGCGAACCGTCTGGTCCCAGTCTTCTTTCATCTTTTCTTCCAGTTTCGCCTTCGCATCTTGAGCCCGCATGCGGCCCAGGGCCAATGCGGCACAGGCTCGCACATGGGCATGGTCATCTTCCAGCGCACGAATCAACAACGGGATCGAGGCTTGATGTTTCAAGATCCCCAGGTAACTGGCTGACATTCCTCGGATGCGATGTTGTTTGTCACCAAGTGCCGTCTTCAATGTCCAAATAAAGAGTTCCGCCATCGGTTCGGCGACGGTCTCCAATCCTTCTGCTTCAAATTGGTTCACTTCAATCAGGGTAAAGGCCAGATCCCGCCGTTTTTGGGCTGAAGGTTCTTTTTGAAAGCGTTGGAGGAGCCGATCACGAAGCTGAAGGCGTTCTTTGTGAGCGCGCCATTTTTTTGTGCCAATCCATACCCCTATCCCTAAGATAAAAACGCTTCCGAGTATGGGGAGGATCTCCTCGGTAATGTAATCCTGGGTGTCAAAGGTCAGATGATTCCAAATCCATATGCCTGCTACGATCAGGCCCAGACCTAACAGGCCGACAAACGGGTTGATGGAACGGGTTGGTTCGGGTTGTGTGGCCATACGAGGTGTGGTTACCAGAGAGTATTTATTTTCCGGCAGGGTATAACAATGAAGCTCACCATACTAGGTTCAGGAACCAATATTCATCCTACCCGTGCTGCGGCGGGGTATGTATTCGAGACGGACCGGCCTATTCTACTGGATTTTGGTCCAAGAACGCTCTCAAATTTATTACAAACCGGCATAGATCGCCATACGATTCAACACTTACTCTTTACCCATTACCATGCGGACCATTTTTCTGATTTTATTCCATTTTTCTTTGATGCCGTATGCCATTCAAAGTTCGCGCAGGTTCGACCGGACCTCACCATTTATGGTCCGCCTGGGACTCAACGACTCTTTCGGACCATCTTCCGGACATTCCCCAATTTTTCGGGTTCACCCTTTCGGGTGACCCTCAAAGAGGTCCATGATCGGCCGTTTGTGATCGGCCAGACACAAATCACGCCCTTGCCCATGATTCATTCTGAGCAACAGATCTGTCTTGGTTACCGTCTTGAGTATCAGGGCCGGTCAGCAGCTGTTTCGGGAGATGCGATGGCCTCACCGAATCTGGTTCGCTTATGTCAGGATGCTGATCTGGCGGTCTTGGACTGCTCTTTTTCGTCGCATCAACCAGGTGGCTCCCATATGCATGCTGAAGAATGCGGAAAAGTCGCAGAAGAAGCCAATATCAAAAAACTTGTTCTTTCGCATTTTTATGAGACGGCCGATCGGTCGAATGTCGTAGCTCAAGCCCGCGGATTTTTCTCAGGACCCATCATCAAAGGCAAAGATCTGCAAGCCTTGCAAGTGGGGAAAGCGTTGTCAAAATAGTGTGGGCTAATAAAGCGCATCTGGCCGAGGACCTGACCCCCTATTTTTTTGCTTTTTACAATTGCCAGAACCTGCACTTGAAAGCCTCTAATAATTTGCCGCCTGCAAGTCAGTCAACCGAGCTGACGCCGGACCTTGCTGAACCATGCGAGTTGGGCCCGCCCTCCCTTGCCAGCGTCAGAACGATTCTATGAGCCGACTTGGGTGGAAATGGTTTTGGGTCCTTTTGCCGAAACAAAAGGCCTGTTCTGAGTAACGCCGAAGGAACCTTGGCCGCCGGGCCGAAAGCCGGCCCTTCCAAGTACCAGGGGCAAACATTTAAACATGAAGTAGAAGAAAATTGTGAGGCTGATAAGACTCTCGGCAACAGATTTGAATCCGTTAGGAATCTAATGTGCCAAACGGATATGGCCGGTAGGGGCTAGAGAGAAGGATCCTCATCTTCGGAAGATTCCTGCAGGATTTGAAGCAGGGTCTCTACCCGCTTCGCCATGGGATTCTGTTGCTCCCGTTCATAAATACTCAATAGGTTTCGGAGCATGCGGGCAAGAATCAGTCGTGTCGGACTCTTTTCCAAAAACTCAGGAGAATAGTCCAAACCGGATGCCGTAATAAATTGTTCACAGTCTTGTTCCCGTAAGAATGCCCCACCGTTAAAGCAATCCACAAATTGCGGGATCGGCTCTCCTTCAATCTTCACCAGGAAATGGCCCGGCATTCCGACCCCGGAGAGGGGCAAATTTAAACGGTTTCCCACAAACACGTAGATGGCCGAGAGAGAGATGGGAATCCCCTGCCGAGATTCGATAACCCGATGCAGGTAGCTATTGTCGGGATCGTGATAATGGATGCGATTGCCCGAAAATCCCTTGTCTTTAAAGAGAAACGCGCTGAGGAGTCTGGCGACTTTCCCAGGCGCAGCCCCTTCGGCATGCCATTTTTTTCGAAATTCTTCGGTGAGCTGATCGAGGCACTGCTGATAATGGGGAATATCGACATTCGGGTAGGCAATCTTGGCGATGAGGAATGCCCCCTGTTCCCAATCCATCTGCCGGGAGCAATGGGTAACGAACGTGCTGAATTCCTCTTTGAGTTGCTCAAAAAGAATTTCATCTTTGACAAAAGCGACCCGGGATTCCAATGCCGTATCATCTGCGCCGGCTTTTTCCAGAAACGGTAAGGCTGAGGGCCCGATACGGACGAATTCGTGCTGGATTGTTTTGGCGACCTGTTCGTTGGGGTCGGACAGCAAACGAAGCAAAGCCTGAATTTTTGTCTCCGAAGGTGATTGCAAGAAAGTGCGTCCCGGGTAAATACGACAACGCCTCCCCCAAAAAAAGAGGCGTCCCATCGAGGAGTTTATAATGTGGTAAAAGGCTGTTAGCCGACCGAGCGCCTGAACGCGCGGGCACCCCCATAGAGACACAGGGCGTCAAAGACGGCGAGGACTCCAAGGGCGATAGCGACCTGAGGAAGCGCCTCGCTCCAACCGGTAAGAATCAACGGCCGGATGGCATCAATGACCCAGGTCATCGGATTGAAAAATGCCAGTGATTTCATCCAACCCGGCATTGCCGCTAATGGTACCAGCGCGGAACTGAGAAAGATCATCGGGAGCGAGAGGAAGCCCAACACCGAGAAAAAATCTCCATGACTTTTCACCGAAAACGCCATGGCCATGGAAATGGCGGTGAGTCCGACACCAAACAGCATGCCGATCACCAGAATGAGTGCGATCCCTAATATCCCCGTTTCCGCACTCACCCCGAATAAAAAGGCCACGCCCAGAATAACCAGAATTTGCATGGCGGTGATGGCCATCACAAATAGAAACCGGCTAAGGATCACGGACGATCGTCTGATGGGAGTCGCCATCAGTCGTTCCAGAAACCCGTTTTCTTTATCAAACAGTAAGTCGACGCCACCGGCCAGCCCGTTATTGAGAACGGTCATCACGACAACACCGGCTGCAAGAAAACTCATGTAATTCGGGGCTTGAACGACCTGTATATCGGCTGCTCGCTGAAACAGGTTGCCGAAAAAGATGAGCCAAAACAGCATGGGCTGGATCAGCGTAAACAACATACTGAACTTTTCCCGGCTCAATCGCTTGACCCATCGATTGGTCAGGGCAAGTACCTCTTGAATTTGCTCATTCATGGAGAACCCTTTCGAGAACAGTGAAAAACTACAGGATAAGATCTTAAGTTCTTAAGTCGTGGGTTCAAGCGGTTGGTCTTTGAGGGACCGGCCTGTGTGAGCCACAAACACGTCGTCCAGCCTCGGCCGATGATATTCGATTCCATCGAGGAGACATCCTACTCGATTCGTGGCCTCGAGAATAGCAGGCAATGCCTTCTCGGGAGCATCGACGCGGATATCAAGCCCTTGTGGCGTGGGACGAATCGCACGCACAAAGGGCAAGGCTTTTAAGGCGGTTGAGAGGGTTTCGAGGACCTGAGGCTGAGGATCTCCAAGAGTGAGCCAGACGCCATCGCCACCCAAACCGGCCTTTAAATCCTTTGGAGAGCCAATGGCGCGGATTTCGCCGCGGTCGATGATGGCAATTCGATCACAAAGCTGGTCGGCTTCATCCAGGTAATTGGTGGTCATGACGATGGTCATGCCCTGCTCGCGCAATTGTCGCAGGTATTGCCAGATATTGAGGCGGCTTTGAACGTCAAGCCCGAGTGTGGGTTCGTCCAAAAAGAGTACCTTGGGATTGGGCAATAAGCCGCAGGCAATATCCAATTTGCGTTTCATCCCACCGGAATATCCTTTGGCCACGCGATCGGCATGTTCTTCCAGATCGACCAGCTTCAGGAGCGATGCAATCCTGGTGAGGGCTTCATTCTTTGGGAGATGATAGAGATCCGCAAGCAACAGCAGATGCTCCCGACCGGTAAGAAAGCGGTCGATAGCCCGTTCCTGCGGAACGTAGCCGATCATCCGTCGAACGGTATCGGCTTCTTTGGCGACATCATGTCCGAAAATGGTTGCGGTCCCTGACGTGGGACTGAGGGTCGTAATTAAAATTCGAAGCGTGGTACTTTTCCCCGCCCCGTTGGGTCCAAGAAGGCCGAAAATTTCTCCTTGCATGACGGAGAGGGAAAGATTCTTGACCGCGGTCACGGTGTCGTAGGTTTTCCCCAGCCCTTTAACCTCAATGGCAACGGCATCAGACATGTGTGTTATCCTTGTGCCGTTCGAAGATCGGCAAGTTTAAAGCGGATTAGATCAATCAGGCGGCGAGCTTGCTGGATGAGATGGCCGGATTCAAGTAAAAATTGTTTTTCCACAGGTGACAAATCAAGACCGGCTGAAAGGTTATGAACAAGAATGGAATCCGTGAGTTTGCCAGAAGCGATCACCTGACACAACTCATGAGCCTTTTTCCAGGTCAAATATTCTTGGGTAATTTGCTCCAGATTGATGCGGGTTTCGGTGTCCAGGGAGGGTGCCCCCTTTTGGGCATTCGGAATAATTCGGGCTTGGCGGTAGGGAGTCGAGACCTCTTGCTCTTCAAAGGTACATCGCTGAAGGCCTTGCAACACAATGTTAAACCGACCGTCAGCCAGTTTGTGTGAGCTGATAATTCGCCCCACACATCCGATGGGATAAATCGGGGGATCCGCCTCGTACTCGTCTTCCCAACCGTCCTTGAGCAAGGCCATGCCAATGCAATCTCCCTGACCGGAGGCGTTTTGCACCATTTCCCGGTAACGGGGTTCAAAGATGTGTAGTGGCAAATAGGTTTCAGGGAAAAAGACGACGTTGGGCAGTGGAAAAATCGGCACGCTCTCCGGTATCGGAAATTTGCCGAATTCGGCTGATGGAAAATCTGAAGGCATAGGGTACGATAGCGGAGAATTTTCGGGAAAGTCAACGTAAGATCGTCAGCTAAAGGAGTTCGGCAAACTGAGAAAATCCTTGTGTGCCAAGGGATTTGTACGCTATGTAAGGTCGTGGTATAAACGGAAACATGAACTGGACGAAGGCCTTCACCCACCCGACGGTTCTGCAGGTCTTGAGGTGAGCGCGAGATCCTTATGGCGAGAGATCTCGCTCCTGTTCATGTTCCCACTCCTTGGGATTTCGGCGGTCTTTGCAGAGACCCCCAGCGTTGGACTTCACGAATTTACTCCTGCCCGTCCCGGATACGTCTATGTCGTTCCCGCGGGATCATGGCAGTCATGAGCAATTTCAGACAGAGTGGTGGTATTTTACCGGACATCTGTCCACCACGAATGGCCGGCGGTTTGGGTACGAATTGACGTTTTTTCGTCGTGGAATTGACTCACCTGATGCCTGGAGTAATCCTTCTGCATGGGCCATGCGACACCTGTACTTTGCCCATTTCGCGTTAACCGACGAAGCGAATGAGCAATTCCGGTTTGCAGAGAAGCTGAGTCGTGCCGGAATCAACAAGGCCGGAGCTGAAGTGGATCGGCTGCATGTGTGGATCGATCGGTGGTTGCTGAAGACGGTGGCCCCCGATCATCGACAATTTCATCTTCAGGCGCAGGCTGAAGATTTTTCCATTGATTTGACGCTCGAATCGAGTAAACCTCCCGTTATTCATGGCACAGACGGGGTGAGCCGGAAAGGCCGGGAGGCAGAGGCCACCTCCCATTATTATTCAATGACCCGACTTCAGACCACTGGATCGGTGGTGGTACAGGGGGTTCCGCTGGCGGTCAACGGCGTAAGTTGGATGGATCATGAGTTTGGATCTGCAGACCTCTCGGAAGGTCTCGTTGGATGGGATTGGTTCAGCCTGCAACTTGAGAATGAATATGACATCATGGCCTATGGGCTTCGCCGTGCGGATGGAACCTTTGATCCGGCATCCAGTGGAACATTGGTGAGGCCAAATGGATCCTCGACATCCCTTTCCCTTGAAGCCCTTAAGGTAAGCGTTCAAGAGCCATTGGACCAGTCCGGCCAGTGGTGCGCGGTATCCTAGTCAATGGACGTTATCTATTCCGTCTGAAAAGGTGGAGTTGAATATCTCTCCCAGAATGGCCAATCAAGAACTCGTCACCAGGCGAAGTACCGCTGTGACGTATTGGGAAGGAGCTGTGGATGTCACCGGGCTTTGGAAGGGAGAGAATATTCATGGCCAGGGCTATGTCGAACTGACCGGATATGCCGAACCGTACCGCCCATCACGATAACGTGTGACTTCTTGACATTTGGCAATGAAAATCCCTTTTAAAATGTCCCGAATTCTTGTGACCTGCGTTGTGTCCCTGGTGCTCGGATTGACAGCCTGCGGTCAACGAAGCGATACCATCGTGTCCATTGCCTTACATCCCACCAAACCCAACATTATATATGTGGCCACGGATGAAGCGGTATACAAGTCTTCGGATACGGGGGCCACATGGACCAGATTTGCGGGCGAATTAGCCCGGACCCGAGTGATTAGTCTTGCCCTTGACCCCCAACTGTCTGCCACCGTGTTTGCGGGAACGATGGGCGATGGGACCTATAAAAGCCCGGATGGGGGACGAACGTGGCATCCCTACAATTCCGGAATTCAGAAAGGCACAATCTCGGCTATTGTCAATCAGATTGTGTTTAATCCTTTGGGGACGGAAATGGTGTATGCGGCAACAACTGTTGGGGTTTTTCGAAGTCTGGATGGCGGTCGACATTGGACTGAACGGATGCAAGGCATGACTGAGGTAAGTTTTGTGGTGACCCTGGCAATCGATCCTCAGCGTCCAAACGTTTTATATGCGGGGACGACAGGAGGTGTCTATCGCACGCTCAATGCCACGGAGAGTTGGGAAAAAGCCTCGACGGGCATGGTGGCCTCAGATGCCAAAATGGCTTCAATGGCGTTGGGAGTCAATGGAATCGTGGTTGATCCAACGAATAGTGACGTGGTGTATGCAGGGACCACGGATGGATTATATAAATCAACGGATCAGGCCGAACATTGGACAAAGGTCGGAGGGAGCATTCAACACGCCTATATCAGTGCCATTCAACTGGATCCCACTAACCCGTCAATTTTATATATGGCAACGAGTGATCGGGTTCAAAAAAGTGAGGATGGAGGAAAAACCTGGCAACCGAAAATACAGGGATTGGAGGCAGCCAGTATTCGCAGTCTTCAGATGAGCCCCCTGGATCCCCGAACTCTGTATGTCGGCACGAATGGAGGAGGGCTGTATCGAAGCTCGGATGCCGGAGAGTCCTGGAGCCGGTTACCTCTTACTCCGGCATCTGGTGACTAGGTGAATAGGAGCCATGGCCCTTTCCGTACAAAATCTGTTTCAGTGGTGTATACAGGTGCGAGAGTCAATGCCCTTTCCAGGAATCAGGAAGCAGGAACGAGAGGTCCATCATGAGTTTGCCCCCATACGTTGGGCCGAAGTCTTGGCCGCTTAATTGATCGTTCCACGTTTCGAACGTAAATGGGTGGGCACGGATCGCAATAGTCCAAAAGCTTTCCTCCAATGCGTTTCCCTGGTTTCCATTAAACATTCCGGAATCAATGGTGGCTCCGATTTCGACCTCAAACAAGGGCCGAAATGTTTTCTCATCATACCAGCCATAGCTGAGGGAGCCTTGGGCGGCAAATGATTGATTGGCTAAATCATGGAACGCGGCGCCATTGAAAAGTCGCCCGGCCCTCACCATTCCGGACAATCGCAGAGGTCTGAACAGATCTGCGACCCAGCCATCATGTGTTCCGCTCAGATATTCGATGGTTTTCACCGGTGACCAGCGGCGAAAACCTCCACGGGCGAAGAGTTCCTGATAGAGACTTCCCGTCTGTCCCCCGCCGCCAAGAAACAGTACCCGGCGTTGTCCCGGCAGTTCTCCCCATCGGGTGATTGAACCGGATATGGTAAAATCGGTCTCTTTTCGTTTCGCTCCAACCGGAACCTGAGGAATATCAAACAGTAGGTCATGGACGAAATCGTTTTGGAGGGATTCTGAAGGTTGGTTTCTCGTAGGGCCAATTCCGAAGGTCAGATTGGTGCTCCATCCTTCGAGGGAATTTGACCAGTGGCGAGTCCAACTGGTGGTAATAAGATTTAATCCGATGGTTTCCCGAATGCCATTAAACCGCTTCCCTTCCCCATTAAATTCAGTAAACCGAAATATGGAGAGTCCGGTGGAAAGCACCGGTTCTTGATCCGGAAAGTCGAGCGCACCCCAATGAATTCCTGGCGCGGAACTTTCCGCCCTTGCCGGTTGTGGAAAAATCCACCCACTCAGGCAGGCGAGCAAGATCACGGAAACACTCAGAGATGAATGGAATCGGCAAGCCATAGCCAAAGAGGTTCAATATTGCCGAGCGGTAGTTGACTGATTCCTAGCACAACGGCAATGCCTTAGGACATTTGCTGAATTGTGGGGGATGACCCTGCAGCAGGGTAACTCTTGAGTTATCTAGGTCGATACGACCTTTAGTGCGATCTACCGGGAGGGGGCAAATTAGAAATCGAGAGCCTCGTTTACTTTTTCGACAAGTTCACGGAAATTACAGGGTTTGTCAATAATTGCATAGGCGCCAAGTCCCATGGCTTTGTGCTTGTGTATTTCGTCAATAACTCCACTGAGCAGGATGACCCGAGGGGTTCTGCCGTTCAAGGTGCCGTTGACTCGTTCCAACAACGTCAGTCCACTCATAATAGGCATGTGATAGTCAGCCAGCACGAGATCGACTTCGTTTTCTTCCAACCATGCGAGTGCTTCGGCGCCATTTTCAGACTCGGCGCACTCAATTCCTGAGGATTCTAAGGCCCCCCGTACAGTTCGGCGGACGGCAGGCTCATCATCCACAATCAGCACAAGTTTTCTGAGAGAGGGAGAACGTTTGTTCACCGCAATGTGTTCCTCGGAAACACCATAAGAACATTCAACTTTTTCTTGGATTGAGTTGTCCGTTCTTGTAGGGCAAGTGTACCCTATTGTTGCATACGTAATGTGACTTGGGGAATACCCTCACCGTATATCTTGTGTTATTTTTTATTAACGACACAATGATTAAAAATTTGACAAATTGAGGATGGTATCGTCGATCGATGTGTTTGACAATTTACGCATAGCTTACCAACAGGGTTGCGCACAGCTTTGCTAGGCGGAAAAAGGTGAATTGACGCACTGAAAAATCCGGTGACACTTCGGAGCGTTTGGGAGATTTTTAGAAGGTAGATTGTGCCGGATAGCGGGATTTTCAGAGGGACTTGCCACCTGGTTTATCAAAAATTTTTTCAACCGGTATCCTGGATAACGGCCTGGAAGGGAGACAGGACTGGTCAGTTCGATAGAAAGTAAAAGGCCTACACCTGGGCTTTTTGCAGATGGGATTCTGACAATTGCGATTTGACTGATTCGTATATAGCACTTCCTGGAAGAAGTTCTATCCCTGGCATTCCGGACGCAATCGCATGCTGCACAGCTAAACGGGCCACTCTCATGCGTGGGATAGTCTGGGATGGAAGTGCTTCTTGAAGAGCGATGAAAGTACCAGGAGGAATCTTAACCGAAAAGAGGTCGCCGTCAGGGGAGGAGAAGATAAAGCATTCAATATTGGATGACCCGATACGATAGGTCAATTTGAATGTGATGTTGTGGGGCTGGAGGGAGTCATCATCAGAGGGAAATTGCTGAAAGGTGCTTTCGACAATATCCTTGGATACGCCCGAGGGAATTCCCGGAATCCACTCTGGCATGGTTGAAAGGCTACGGTGGCAATAGCCCGTAGGGGTTTTCGCCACTCGCCAGGTGACGCCTTCGATAAAAAATGACAGAATTCGTAAAGCCATGAAAATTTTTAGAAAATAAATTTGAGGGACAATCGTTTATGCAGGTCTATCGGCCGAATCACTCAATTCATTAGCATACTAGGGAAGCTGGGACTCATGCAATTCCAGTCACCACAGAATAATGATGGAAAGATACAGTGTGTGGTGAAAGATGAGTCGAAAGGTTAAATAACCATTCTCTTTTTCGGTCAAGGACGTTTACGGAATAGGAAGATTTCCAAAAAGGAGTTTACTCTATTTTATCAGAAAAGAGGAAAATTAACGGGTCTCTCTCCGTGAAGGCGTAATATATGGTAATTTAATTTTTCAATACGGTCGTCCTATGGTAAATTTTCATCTGAAACAGGACCGTACCCGCAAAATCCTCCCATTTTAATGTGAATGTTGGATAGAAAACCCGGACCACGTGATTGTTGAGTTGGATTTCTGAATAACTTCTTGTCGGGCTTACAAACGCGCATCTTTACAATAGAAATGGTAATGAAGGGAACATCACTATGTCGGATCTAGGTTGTCGGCACATGAGAAACCTGATCGTTCTGCTTGGAGCGTTTGGCATTTCGTTGGGATGCGCTGGTGGTCCCAACGGGAATGAAGCCTATAAAAAGGAAGGGTTTCAGATTACTCAACCAAGCCCGGGAACAAAGGTGGTGGTGCGCGGGAATCATCTGGCGGCCGTCAACCAGGCTTTGGGTTGGTTGAATGACCATCAATTACTGGTGGTCAATCGACAGGTTGTGCAAAAGGAGGGAGTTCCTGAATTTGCTTCTCGAAATGGGACGGAAGGGCAAGCTCAGGCTTTAGGGGGAGCTCGTAAGGTTGGGGCGACATTGGTGGTATTTGTCCATGTAGACGAAACTTCTTTGAATTCCACAAAAGAACCGGTAAGTGATGGATCTCCACCCATGAATAAGGTCGTCGTTGATGTTCGTGGAATGAATACCGGTGCAGGCGAGGTGGCCTTTGAAGGCAAGGCCTGGAGTTCTGACCCAGTGGTGGTGTCTGAAGGAGTGATACAAGATCTAACCATTCTGGCCCTTGAACAGGCTTGGCAGAAACCAGGGGCCTCCCCCTCCACGCAACAGGAGGTGAAGGCAGAGAGTCCGAGCGATCCTCCTACTTCTCAGATGGCGCCGGTAGCGGTTGATTCCTCCAGCTCACCTACCACCACTCAGTCGGCGACGGTCCTATTGGATTCACCTAACCCGGTCGCTGCTACCCAGTCAGAGCCGGGGCCGCCAACTGAAATGGCACCAGAGCAGGTCACCCTCTTAACTGAACCGGTTGCTGAGGAAGTCACGTCCGCGCCTGATGTGGCTGCGCCGGTAGCGGTTGATTCCTCCAGCTCACCTACCACCACTCAGTCGGCGACGGTCCTACTGGATTCGCCTAACCCAGGCGCTGCTACCCAGTCAGAGCCGGGGCCGTCAACCGAGAGGGCACCAGAGCAGGTCACCCTCTTAACTGAACCGGTTGCTGAAGAAGTCACGCCCGCGTCTGATGTGGCGGCGCCGGTGGTTGCCGAAAATTCAGGGAACTCAGACGATTCGTCCTTGGGACTTCAAGTCGCGAGTGGAGCCTTATCGATTTTGTATACGCCCTTCAAAGTGGTCTATGCCGGCGTGGGCGGGTTATTTGGAGGTTTTGTCTATCTGTTGACCGGAGGAAATGAACCGGCGGCTCAGTCAGTTTGGGATGCCAGTCTCAAAGGCACATACTATCTTACCCCGGACCATTTACAAGGCAATGAACCTGTTCGATTTAAAGGAGAGGCGACGCGTTAATCTTTCCAATCCCAAAACAACACTTCAACCGAAGGACAGTCCACGGATAAGGCTCCGATGTGGGACTGGCCGGGATTGATGCGAAAGAGTGAACAGTCGTTCCCCCGATCGGGTTCATGTGTTGACAGCATAGTAGCCTTCAATCCGTCCTGGTCGAGTGCGATCTCACATTGAGCCATTCCACCCGATAATCCAATCCCCTGCATTTTGAGATACGCTTCCTTACAGGTCCAGTAGGTCAAAAACTCTTGCGTCCGTTTGTCAGGTGAAAGGGTGGCAAGGTGCTCCGCCTCTCGTGGAGAAAAATACCTGGTGGCGATATCCTGATCGCTGACATTCCGGTCGACCTGTTCCACGTCAATCCCCACTGCATGTTCAACCGCGAAGGCCAGCAAGGCCATTCCACTCGTATGAGAGACATTGAATTGTAATGACGGATGGAATGGATCGGTCAGAGAGGGTTTTCCTTGTAAGTTGTTCTCAAGTCCGAGGGTACCAGGGGGAATTCCCACATAGTGACCGATCAAATTTCGAAGAATGCCTCTGGTTGAAATAAATTGGTATTGGTGGTGAGGAAGCCGATACCGTTCTGCCCGTGCTCGTTCATCTTCAGATAGGTCGGTGCGGTAGAGAGCAGCCTGGCGGGGTGACATATCCAGATGAACCCGCCACACATGGACCACGCCTGGTGACAGGCTCTGAAAAATGTCAGGAGACGGACTAGCCCAGTGGGTGGAAGTCAACATGAATTTCGGATGGATTGTATCGGATGGATGGCTTGGCCGAAACCCTTTGAGCCTCCAATAAAGAGTCGAGACCGGTGAGTTCCACGTTCCTATTTTTCGTCAACTTTCCTATACTGCTGACTTCTGGAAGAAAATGAGTGCGGGAACAAGGTATCCTGGAAGAGTTCTCGAGAGATCAAGCCCTTCCCGCACCTGAAAGGCTTGTCCAGGTGACAGTTCAGAACATATGTTCCTAGCAAAATCCACGCGTGGCATAACGCCATGGCATTGGTGCTTCGGTTTGGTCGTGTTGACCATTCTTGTCTCATGTTCTGAGAAAGGCCTGTCCGATATGACCCCAGAGCAACTGTTAGCCTCAATTGAAACACACACGGCGCCGGTAATCGTGGATGTCCGCTCGCAAAGTGAATACGATGCCGGGCATGTGCCGGGCGCTGTGCATTTGCCTTTTTATGCCATGTGGAGCCGTCATAAGGAGACCAACGCCACACCGAAGGACCCGATTGTCGTATATTGCGAGCATGGCCCGAGAGCGTGGATCGGCAAATTCGCTCTCTGGACGGTGGGGTATAAAAATATTGTGTACCTGGATGGTCACATGTCAGGCTGGAAACAGCGAGGCCTGCCCATGAAAAACCGGGCCGAATAGCCGGATGAGTCCACCGCACGTACCCTCCCCTAACCATTTACGCAACACGCAGCTTGGACAGACGGTTGGTCACGCCGACTTTGACCGCTCGGTGAATGACCTCGGGGAAATCCGCCGGTAGGACGCGTTCGATGGCTTCCAAGGCCTGCCCGGCTGTATCAGCCATTTTCTCAAGAGTCTCAAGTGCGAATCTTTTCGGCAGCCCCGCCCCTTCCACTGTCTGGATAAAATGCCGCCCGAGAATGTCGCCGATTCGATAGTGCCGCTTGGTCCCGACCGACATGGCGAGCTTCATCTGCTTGCTTTCAATTTGACGCACTTCGAAGCTCGGCTGAGCGGTGAGGACGTCATACAGGGGCGTCAGGTGGTAACTGCCACCCGGACTGAGAAAAATGCTGAAATTTTTGGCGTGCCCGTCCGTCGCGCCAATGAGCCAGAAGAAGATTTGAGCCTTTAACACGGTTTCCTGGTCTTCAATGGGGTGATCACTGCCCTTGAGCAGATCAAGCACTTCGATCATTCCCGGTCCGCCTTCACGTTGATATTTCCGGGTGGGCGGCACCGAGAGCGCCTGGCAACAATCCTCCTGCGGTAGCCGCAATAGCCGCTTGTCTTTTGTCCACCGCCGGTCGAAGCGTTCGATTACCAGCGATTTCGTCTTTCCGAACGTGTAGATGTCCGCCCGGTTAACCGGCAGGCCAAACGCGGCAGCCAGTTTCAGGCAATAAAATTCATTCTCGACGCTATTCGAGAGGTCGAGTCCGTTCGGCAATCGGCCGATCTGTTTTTTGAAAATATGAGAGGTGGGTGTGGTGCCACGGGGCTTGAGCCATTTGCCCTTATGCCGGAGCAGGGCGGTCTTTTCCTGCGCTCCGGCCAGTGATATCCGAAACGCATCATCACCGCTCAGACCCAAAGGGGTTTGCGCCAACCCGTTGAGGAGCATTTCAATGGCATTCTCATTGACGGGCTCCCCGGTGATCGTGGCGGAATCGTCGATCCCCTCCACGTCATCGTCCGCCCCGACAAATTGCAATGCCCCCACACAATCGCGGCCAATGGCAGCAAGCAGACTATAGGCATCGGTTCCGGCCGCTCCGACTTTTTCCGCAACCCGACGGCGCAACGCATCCGAATCCGGCAATAGATTCTCGAACACGGCGGCGACCGGCTCTCCTCTGTAGGCGTCTTCACGCAAAGGGAGCGAGAGCGAGACCGGTAGGGCGTGTGGCCATCCTAACCAGTCCGGGTTGTATTGAAAGGCAATGGCTCCGCTTGTGGCCTTGTGGAGATGCCCGACCAGGCGATTGTTCAGCAGCACGCGTAACGGCGCATGCCGGCGGCTGCGGGCCATCAGAAAATGTCCTCGATATCAGCGGCGGTCCCCTTCGATCGCGGCGCGATCCGGAACTCCAGATCGAGGACGCTGAGCACCGTCAGAATCGTCTCCAGCGTCGCGGCCGGATTACCCGTCTCGATGAGGGATATCGTCGCCTGGCGCAATCCGGTCTTTTCCCCGAGCTGCGTCTGGCTCAAGCCGCGTTGCTTACGGGCCCGCCGGATCAGATTGCCGATCTGTTTCGGATTGCGTGCAAGGTCGGACATGTTTTTCCTCCAACCTTATTATGCGCTAAAACGAATAAAATTACAATATACCAATTAACGTATAAATATGTTTTATGCGTTAAATAGAATAAATAACTTTATCTGGACTAGCATAATCCGGAGGCCATTAGGTTTAGAGTTATTTGAAGATGTATCAGGAGCATGGATTGGGAAGTTTGCCTTCGAGACATTGAGGAATTCACCAAGGCACTTCTCTAATAAATCGATTTTGCAATTCATAAAAATTCAGACCCTTTAAGTAGTCCTCAAAAAGTTCAATGCCCATGATGGTCCCATTGATCTTCTTAATTTTTCGAAATTCGGTGTGGATACCATCTTGAAATCGGAGCCTATCCTCCGTGGCCAAGACAAACCTTCCATATGTTTCTTCGACAATCCTATTTAGCAAATGCAGCCCAAATCCCTGATTTTGCTCAAAATAATTCCCTGTTGTTTTTCCTCGCTTCCCAGATATTCCTGCTTGAACACTTAAACGAAGTGCTTTTTCTGCATCACCTACGACGGATTCACATTTGTCAAACAAGGAAGCCCTTATCCCAATTCCAGAATCTACGATCGCCAGATGAATACGAGCCGGAGGGCTAGAATATCGTTGGGCAACTACCAGCCTGAGATGGCCCTCTCCTGCATGTTGAACCGCATTGCGCATTGCTTCTTCCAAGGCGCGAGTCACGAAGGGAGCGATAAACGTATCAACGCCCAAAAGATCTGCAGCTTGTCTAATTAAATTGTCGACTTCCTTAAGGGAGTTAAAAACAGTCAGCTCGATAAAACGACCTGACGGATCATGATGGACTCCTGGGTAAACAGGCGATGGTTGATTCAATAAATCAAAAAATTTCATCCTTTCGAAATACCCTGGGTGCTTAGCTCCCTTGAAATCTTTTAGGTCTACTTCTGCTTGGTGTGTTTTTTTCCGTTCACAAAGAGCTACAGCTAAAGCTGCCAAAGGAGTTGGCTCGATCCATCTATGCCCCATCGTCTCAAGCATTACAGGTGTTTCGGGCTCCTCAATGTTCCAAATGTTATTTTCTTGGAGAAATTGGACAAAAGTCCCAATATCTAAGCTGTTTGGCAGCACTACAGTTTGGGGAAACATAGGATTTAGCTTCCCTTAAATTCCAAAAAATACTGGCGGGGGAGGAAGGTGTGCTCCTTTGACAAAGTGAGTCCCACTTTCTCCATGTTCTCAATGACGCGTTCTCTGGGAACCAGATGGTGTTTGGAGAAGCTGAGTTTGCCAGACCGCTCATCGTGGTAGAAATCGACGATGACAACCCGTCCATTGGGTTTGAGCGCGGATTTGATTTTTGCCCAGTAATCCGCATGATGTTCGACGTGATGATACGCATTGCACAGAAAGACCAGGTCCACGCTGTTTTCGGAAAGTGACGGATCGTCCGGTTTAGCCAGAATGAATGTGGCTCGGTTGGCCATCCCGAGTTTCTCCAATTCCTGTTTGTTGTAGTCCAGCATTTTCTGCTCGATATCCACGGCCAGCACGTGCCCTGTTTCTCCAACTGTTTTCGCAAATCGGCGGGTAAAGTACCCTGAGCCTGCTCCCACATCAGCCACCACCATGCCGGGCGTGATGTTCAACGCTTCGACAACCTTTTCCGGCTGTTGGTATTCATCCCGTTCAGGCCGTTCAAGATTCTGGATGTAAGTGTCGATGTCCCACGGTTGGTGTGAACAGCCGGCAGTCAGACCGGTAAGAAGAAACGCCAGCAGGAGGCACCAAAGCCCCAGGCGAGAATGTCGTGTGAATGAAATAATGGACTCTATGTTCATGATTGAATCTCCCATTTGTGAACGAAAAGGCCTATGAGAAGAACTGTTATTTTATGGTATATGCGTGGTCACGCTACAAGAGGATAAAAGATAGGCAGTCAGCTCTCCTATCCTCATTTCCCTTTCGTCTCCTCCGGCGGGCCCAGTTGTTCGATCACATAACCGTGAGGATGTGAAGGATGAACCATCTCCGTTCGTAGCCGGGGATGCCGTCGGGGTGGAAGGTATCGCAATATACCGGCTCGAAGCTTCAGGAGTGAGGGCACCGCCCAGCGCATCAATCGCGACGGTTCAGGAAAGCCGAATGCCGTAATGAGTGGAGGCTCCAACAGGGCATAGATGGCCGAGCGGACCATCGGGGCCAGCATTCCTGGAAACCAGCCAACAAACAGCTCAACCGTAGCGGTTCCGACACGGTGGTTGGACGGGGTGAAACGGAATCGTTCCCGTTCATACTCGACATTGAAACGCTCAAAGGTCAGGTAATCCTCTGGAATTTCTTGGATCTGCATGGCTTGTCCGACGGCTCGCCAGAAGTAGAAGAGACCGAGGCGTTCCTGCTCACACATGGGTCGCCAGCCATAATGCCGGTTCCACCGGATGGGTTCGAAGAGAAAAGTGGAAAGAACATACAGAAAGTCTTCGTTCGCAATCGAGAAACGTCCATGCAGCCGGTTGATTCGTTGGATGGCCCGCCGGCCCCGTTCACTGCTGTATCCCCATTCCAATAATTCGCTGACGAGAATGTCGGTGTCGTCATAGCGTTTTTGAGTCCTTTTCCCGAATTCTCCGGTCCGATCCAGCAGCCCGGAAATACTCGGCACACAGAAGGTGCGAAACAAGGCCAACTCCAGAGCGCGGGTCGTGTCGAAGGAAAAATCGTAACAGGTGGACAAAAAGACAATACGTTCATGATCCCGTTCGGGATTCAGCTTTTGGATTTCTTTGAGGATTGAATCTTTGCCCATCTTCGGCTTCACGCCTTTTTTCCGAGTGCCACCTATCCCACCATACTTCCTTCAAGGGATCAACCGAATTGATGTAACCAAGCCAGGGATCAAAAGACTACAAGAGGGTCACGATTTTTATCGAAAGCCATAGTTCCGGGGATCCTGGTCCCGCGTACCATGGCTGGAGGATTTTTTGATGATCCGAATTTTTTTTCTTTGCGGGGTTGGCCTGTTGTCTCTCATCGGCTGTTCGGCCTTCCAAACCGTTCCGGATCTGGGAAATCTGTATAACAGACTGGCGCAGCAGGAGGACCCCCTTCGTAACCCGGTCATTGTCATTCCCGGAATTCTGGGCTCCCGTTTAGAAGAGGGAAATACCGGAGAAGTGGTCTGGGGGGCATTCGGCTCTGGAGCGGTCGATCCGACGACGGCCGAAGGAGCGCGCTTATTGGCCTTGCCCATGGGGCCTGGCGTAGCCCTGAAGGATCTGCGTGATTCGGTGAGGCAGGCCGGAGCTTTAGGCAGGGTGGTCTTGAAGTTTCTTGGTGTTCCACTGGAACTGAATGCCTATTACAACATCTTACGCACCCTCGGTGTGGGAGGCTATCGTGACCAGAAACTGGCCGAAAGTCATGCGGTGGAATATGGCAACCGGCATTTTACCTGTTTTCAATACGCGTACGATTGGCGGCGCGATCTGGTGGAATCTGCCCAGGGTTTGGACCGGTTTATCAAAGCCAGGGAAGCGGAAGTCCAGGAGGAAATATTCAGACGGTTCGGAATAAGACGAAGCCCGGTGAAATTCGACCTGGTGGCGCATTCCATGGGAAGTCTGGTGGCCCGGTATTACCTACGTTATGGGGCGGCCGATCTTCCTGCCGATGGCAGCCTGCCTCCCGTGACCTGGGAGGGTGCCAGACACGTGGATCATCTATTGGTGATTGGTCCACCCAATGCGGGTTCCGTGGAAACCCTGACAATTCTCGTGGATGGGTTAAAGCCTGCTCCCCTACTCTCAACCTATCCGTCAGCCATCGTGGGCACGATGCCATCGGTGTATCAGTTGCTTCCCCGAAGCCGTCATCAGCCCTTATTAGATGTCAATGACCAGCCGTTTACGAATGTGTTTGATCCAACCTTGTGGGAGCGGCAGGGATGGGGATTGGCCGATCCATCTCAGGACCAGTTCCTTGAGATGTTGTTGCCCGGCATCCCCGACCCGCAGGAGCGGAGGAGAGTGGCGTTGGATCATCAACGAAAGGCATTAGATCGGGCCAAGCAATTGACCTCCGCGTTGGACGTCCCGGCGACGCCTCCGCCAACCACACGGTTATTGCTGGTTGCGGGGGATTCCATGCCGACCATGTCGGCGGCACAAATTCAAGAGGACGGGCGTCTAAAGATTATCAAGTATGCTCCAGGAGATGGAGTTGTCTTAGGGAGAAGCGCCTTAATGGATGAGAGGAATGAGAAAATGCTGGGAAGTCGATTGACCTCGCCTATCGCCTGGAACAAGGTGCTGTTTATTTTCTCCGATCATCTGGGGATGACGAGGGACCCGGCATTTGTTGACAATATTTTATATTTTTTATTGGAAAGCCCAAGGAGGGAATCAATCGGGTCTAAAACGGGTCTTTCGTCATAATGTTCCTCAAGGTTGGTTGGCCAAATCCCTGATGACATGTTGCAGCCCGGTGACCACGCGGGCGAGGTGGTCAAAGTGAATATGATCAGGTGTATCGTTCGAGGTGTGGTAATTCGGATCTCGAAACAGAGCGGTATCCGTGACCATGAGGGCGGGGAATCCTTCCTGCCAGAATGCCCAATGATCCGACCAGCCCACTCCGGGCAACCATTCAAATAACGCGGCCCCCTCTGAGGGAAACTGGGTGTGCTGCCGAAAGGATCCTATCGCCTGCTGCACCCAATTCCTGTTCGCAAGGTTACTCACAAAACCAATGAAGTTTCCCGTTGACGGGTACATGAGACTGAGCGGCGGCGGGTAGCGTTGGCTGCTCGGGGCCTCGGTGTAGTAGCCAATGGTTTCAAGGCTGAGCATGAGGACAATGCGTTCATTCCGTTGGCGACTGCGCCGGGCATATACCCAACTCCCCATGCTTGAGGTTTGAAAGAAGGGGGGCTCTTCGTTAGCGAAGGCCACAAATCTGAGGGTGCGAGAAACAGGGGATTGGGCGAATTGCCTGGCCAGGGCCAACATCGCCGCGATCCCGGTCCCGTTATCATTCGCGCCGGGACTCCCTTTGACGGAATCATAGTGTGCACCAATGACCAGGATGTCTTCCCGGCGATCAGTCCCGTGTACCTCCGCTTCGATGTTTTCACAGATGTTTCCCGAGACGTCGAATTTTTGGCGGAGGACATCATATCCGGCCGCTTCGAATTCCCCGCGAATGTATGCCGCCGCGAGCAGGAGTTTGTCGTAGTGCAAGAGATTGCGTTCTCCTATTTGCATGCTCAGCGTGTGGACGTGGGTATGGAGTTTCTGCTCCAGGTCACGTATTTCGTCGGTCGCTACGGGCAAGGCTCCTTGATAACTGCTCCCCGGCATCCAAATCATTCCGTACCATCCTCCAACACACACCATGATCAACGTTCCCGCGATGACGACCCACCGTGAAGTGTTCATCTTGCTTCTCCGACCTCTCAGAATCAGAGTCGATGCTTTCCTGCCTGTGTAACCGCCGACCGCGGTGTGGTGTTATTTGGCATTCTGCAGGATTGTTGCGATAGCCCTATGTGATGAAACAGCAATGGGATCGCTACTAAATTGTAATTACCTTTGTGTTGCTGGGGTTTGTTTGTGCAACCGGGATGGCCGGATGCACCTGGGATAAGCTCAAAGAAAGAGGATATGAGGTGATGAAGAAACATCAGGCTCAGTGATGTCTGGAGGATCCGTCGCGGCATCCATCGGATTGCATTAATTACCAATCATATGATTCTTAAAAACGGGAACGATCGACTTCATCACCGTTGCTATCTCGTGGGCCGTGAGGGATATCCCTACATTCAATGGGGAGAGAATCAGCCATAAAACCGGTCTCATTTGATACCTACCACCATGGAATCCGCTCCGATTAAATGCTCCACGCGGGTTTCGCGAAATCCGGCTTCCCGCAGCCACCCGGTGCAATCCGCGCCGGTATAGTCAAACCCTCCTGGCAATTCGATCAGCATATTCAAACTCATCATGAGACCGAAGGCGTTTGAGCGGCGCTCATCATCGATCAACGACTCGAAGATAATCAGCGCGCCGCCTGGGGACAAGGCGTCATACGCTTTGGCGATCAACATTTTCTTTTCTTCCAAATTCCAGTCGTGGAGAATATGGCCCATTGAGAGCACTTCGGCTTTTGGAAGGGGGTCCGAGAAGAAATTTCCCGGATAAAATTGCAATCGGGAGGACAGTCCGAAGGATTGGACATATTCCTTAAAAACCGGACCCGTTACGGGTAAATCAAACCCACCGCCGGTGATATGTTCATGCGTTAAACCCACCTGCACCGCTAATCCGCCTTGGGCGGATCCGACATCAATGAAGGTGTGGTATTGTTTCCAGGGAAATTGAGAGGCGATCTTTCTGCTGGCTCCCATGCTCAACCCTGTCATGGAACTTAAAAACTCTTTCAGGCGCCGAGGATCGCTGTACAATTCTTCAAAGAAATTTTTGCCTTCTTTGACTTCATTCTGCGGTAGCCCGGTCCGCAATCCCTCGGTCAGGTTTCCCCAAAATCGGTAAAGACGGAAATTGACCATTTCCAGCCACCCTCCCAGGTAGGTGGGTTTGGCTTTATCTAAAAACAGATCGGTCTCGGAGGTATTGGCATAGTGTCCATTCTGCCGATCCAACATGCCCAGTGCGACAAGCGCATCAAAAAAATCCCTCGCGCTACGAGGATGAAGCCCCAGACGTGTCTGCAGGGCCTGAGCGTCAAGCGGCTGTTTGGCCAACTCAGAGAAGACGCCGAGTTCCACGGCGCTCAAGAGTGTCTTAGAGCCCCAGAAGGCCATTCCCAATTGCATGATTCGATCCGGCATTACTTCCTCTGCCATCTTTGCCGTTCCCTTCACTTCTCTAAAAGCCGTGTAAAAAATCGTGCTAGTTGAATTCGGTTTAGGCCCCAGGATGCTTATGGATTTGGCAACCAACCAGCCATGACACAGCGTTGTGCGAAAAGCGGCACGAAGCTTTGGGTGTCGAGGGAAATTGTATTCATGAACCGGTCTGCCAATGTTTGATCGGCGAAACATTCATAGACATCATCCAAAAATCCCCCACGGAGCAACGGATGAGACAGAAACTCTTGGCCTGGACCGGTGTGGACTTCCAGGGGATATTCGGTCACGTCAATGTTGATCAATCCGCAGGCTGCCAGCCATGTCCGGGCATCAACCGCCGAAGGCCGTTCGGCGAGATAGTCTGCAAATGCCTCTCGCTCTTTCGTGAGCCCTTGTTGGGTCATTTCCCTGTCCACGCGTTTCCATAAAGAATCAAACGTTCCAAGGGAGGGGAATGTGAGAACCACTTGTCCTCCAGGTTTGAGAAATCGGGTCAATTGCTGAAGGGCTTCAAGACGGTGAGGCCGAAAAAACATAAAGGACAGATTTCCCGTGATGCGATCGAATTGGCCGAGATCGGGTGGCAACATTCGGACATCCCCAAACCGAAATTCCAGCCAGGGGAAATATGGTCCCTGAACGGCGCGGGCACGAATGAGTTGGGCGTGATTAACATCAATTCCAATGACATGGCCACCTGGTCCAACATGATGAGCGAGATAAAAGGCAGGAATCCCATCTCCACAGGCCACATCCAGTATCGTTGCGCCTTCAGAGAGATCCAAGTGGGTCAACAGGCTTTCGGCAAATGGTCTCGACCAGGGATCTTTTTTCGGAAGTTCACACAGCCATGCCGGCGGGTTCTTCAACGAAGATGAATGGGAAGGAGTGGGCATCATGAACCACCGCGGCTGAGCATCAACGAAACCCTAGCATGTTGGGGGCGGCTTATACGAGTGCCCTTGCATCCTCCCACATTCAAGGGCTCTTGCCCGGAAACCCATGTATTGAGAGCCCCCACAACATTTTGCAATCTTCCGGCTAGGCGTGCCAGCCGGTCAGAAAAAATTTTCAATCAGGCGTCCTGATTCGATTTTGGTATGAACTGTTCTCAAATGATCGGCGTTGAGGGGAGAGACTGATTCGGTCGGTGTGGATTGAATTTTTCCCCATTTACACAACGAGTAAGACGGAGGAGTAAACTGTGTTGTTCAATCATATCCTCGGTCTGATATGAATATGAAATTCAAAGATAAATATGGTGCTTTTTCGTGTGAGGGCATTGAGATCTACCGATTCCCTGGCGTAAACAATCCCCCAACATCTTTGGAATCTATGGGAGTGACGGAGTGGCTTCTGCCTGCACACGCAGATCTCGTTCTATGAGCTCTGAGCTGGGAAGATCCACATCTTCCAGGGATTCAGGGGCTGAGAGGGGAAGTGATCGAGTCAGTACAACGGTTTTCAAGGCATGTTCCATCTACTGAGAGAACAGGAACCCGGCTTAATTTTCTTCAAGGATGACTTGGTGAAGCAAGGTCTTGTTGGCATCAAACCACTCTATGTGGACCGACGGCTTCAAGCCATCAGGATCAACGGTGATTTTCCCAAAATTTCGTGAGGCGTCGTTAAAGTACTCAAATCGTGGCTCTCGATTAGAAATTTTGTAATTCATCTGAGCGGCCAGCGGACCGAAAATAAATTCTTTCCGATCCATCAAACCAGGCATCCGGCTGACCGCTCCAAGATGCACATCACCGGCAAGAAACAGCACCCCGTAATGCCCATTTTGTCTATAAACTGCAAGATCTCATCTCGCTCATCGGGATATTCTCCCCATTTGTCGACCCGAGGGTCGGAAAAGGGGACGGAGGAGATAATAAATTTGAATCGTGCGGAAGAGGCCTTGAGCTGGGCCAACAGCCATTGTTTTTGACCAGCTCCCAACATCGTGTTGGTTGCCGGGTTCCGATATTGGCGGGTATCCAGGAGAAAGAGTTCCACAGCTTTCCCCCAGCGAAATGTCCGGTAGAGACGGGTGGGATCCGGCGTGTATTGGCGAATGGGCCAGTAGGTAAAAAAGGCCTGGCGACCAATAGGCATCAGTGGATTGGTTGAGGTGAAGTCACTGTCCACTTCGTGATCGTCCCACATAGCATAGACACTTGTTTCGGCGAACAGCCGTCGGGCAAATTTGTCACGGTTTTCTCGATACTTGTGCCAATAGTCTGATAATTCTCGGGCGGGCGTGTCTTTGTCAGCGTAAATCGTGTCTCCCAAAAAGACAAAAAAGTCCGGACTCATCGTGCGCATGGTTTCCATAATTGAAAAAGGTTGAAAACTATGGCGCGTATCACCTCCAATCACAAAGGTCACGGTCGTCACGTCGTCTTCAAGTGGAGCCGTAATGAATTGACACGGTCGTCCGGGACCTTTTCCCGGCACCAGGCTCCGATACCAATACCGTGTTTTCGGGGTCAAACCCGTCAGGGGAATGTGGGCGGTGAAATCGGTTTCCGGAGACGTTGAGACCATTATGGTTTCGTGAAAGGCGGACCACTGTGGGTCAGTGGAATATTGAACTTTCAGTGTTTGGGCTCCAGTGGTTTGCAACCACACGATGGCTTCATGCGGCGTCACATCTCCCACGGCGCAATTAAATTCGCTGCTTCTCGGTTCTGTGCTATCTTGCGGATTCTATGGAGGCGCACCCTCCCAACACTCCACAAAAGCAGATGAGCCATACCCATTCTTTCATGTCGGCCGGAGCAAGCCTCCAACCCGTTATCCCTCGTGGTTCCGGTTTCATTGTATGGTGAATCCTTTTCAATTTTTCCAGCCGGGAGTAATCCTCTGGTGAATAAAACAGATAAGGTCGGAAGGGGATGAAACCCACTTGGCATCGTTTCCTCCAACCCGTTAGCGCGCGGATACTTCGGATAAGATTCAACCGGGTTCGATCCTTCGCCCAAATTTGCACCTTTGCTCTTGCAAAGAATACAATTTTACTAGTCTCACTGAATGACGAGGATAAGAGCAACATTTATGACGCCATTTCCCTTTCTCTGTATAGCATTGCTTGGGGCTTTTCATCTCACTTCCCGTGAGGAGGCGGTCTTCCCTTATCAAGCTGATCGTCAACCTTCCATCCGGGTTCAGCCTGTGGCCATGAATACCAATCCGTTTTCGTCGATTCAAACTCGCCCCAAGCTTCCGGTCGAACCGGACGAATTCGATCCTCGGGAGATCAACGCCTATTATGATTGGCGTAACGATATGTTTTTCAGAGAATTTGACCTGACCGGCTCCGGGTCCGTGAATTACATGACGGCACGTCGAACCTATAAGGTCTGGCTCGACGAGTTCGGCACCCCGGTTGTCTTGACCGTTGGCGATCCGGTGTTTTTTTGGATTGATTTAAATGGAAACGGGAAGTTTGAGCAGGAGTTGGGTGAGATGTTCAAGGATTCCTATGAGGATGGGGTCACCGGCAATGAAGAACCCTATGATAATAGCGATCTTCAAGAGCCGGCGGGTCCAGGCCCGGAATGGAACCCCCCTCTTCCCCAGGGCGGTTTTAAGCAACCACCCTGCGATTCGCGGTTCGGGTGTTGATGGCTAGGATATCCCAGGACCATTCACTTCTTCAGTTGCCCTTCATTCATCCACGAACGCAAATCCCACCTGTAAATCTCCCCGGGGTTCAATGGTGACCTCCCGGCGCTGTTCACCCAACACCGGATGCCGGACTAACAACGTATACGTTCCCGGCGGAATTTGGTCAATGGTGAACCGGCCCTCCTCATCAGAAATGGCAAAATACGGGTTATCTACCACGTACAACCAGTTCTGCATGAAGTCATGCCGATTACAAATAATCCGCACCACGACCCCGTCTTCCATTTTGTCTGAGGGAAATACCCGGACGATTGCATCACGAGGTAGAAGATCCTGATTATGAACCGTGCGCAGAATTCTTCCCCTTGTATCCTTGGACACAAAGGAGTGCAGAACATGCTTGATCGAATCCTGGTTCTGAAACCGCACGGCTTCATTGGCTGCGATCACACCCGTGAAAGGGCCAAAATTGCAATCTTTGGTCTTGACCTGAAGCCCGAGGGATTCTCCTCCCAGGTATCGAAATTCACCCGTTCCAGGTAAATTTCCCGTAAAGGTTTTTGGAGAGAAAGGTTTTCCCGTATCGATGCCCTCAAGCACGACCACCGCACCAGTTAAGAATCCATCTTGAGTTTCAACTTTCATGAGGCTTCGTTCCTGGCCACATACCTCTGGATTTTTTTCTACCTTAAAGTGTAAAGGCTCTGGCGGGGAGCCCAGGAAAGAAACCCTTCCATGAATGGATCCACCAGTCGGGACATTCCCCACTTCATACGCATGGGACGCACCGGGCCCCATGACCAGGGATAGACTAGCCAGTAATATCCACAACGCATTGTTGTTATTCATGACCCATCTCCTTTTTTTGCTGTTTTCCTAGAGTCTCCGGAATTTGAGCCATCCCTACCCAATCTTTTTTCTACATGACCATTTGCCAGCCGACCCAAAAAGACCAGGCTTGTTGTAATTGAGGACCATCGAGATATTGATAAATAGGCGCGCCGGCTTCAACATTCAGATGATTCTCCATGCCCATAAACTCCGGAAACAGAATATTCACACCTCCCATCAGGTCCAGCCGTTGTCCTCCCTGAAGTTTCGGAAAAGCGGTTGGGACAAGAGGGATTTGTGCGGGTCCGACCGTTGTTTGGAGTTGGCCGTCTTCTCTTTTGATGTTGTACCATTGTTGCCAGTTCAATCGCGCAGACGTGCTGATCCAATCAGCCCAACGGTAGGCCCCCCAGGAGTTCACCTGATATCGATTGCCCTCCTTATAACCCTGCTTATTGTATCCGACACGAACCGTCCCAAGTGCCTGAAACCCCCACGACACATCGTTCCGAACCCCCGTATAGGTCAGCCCGGGTAACAGATCGACTGTTCCGGAACCCAAGCGCATAGGGTAAGGCAGCAATGAATTGTTCCCTAACGGGGTGTTATCCGTAGGATGAATGTCCCCGGTGGGTAGCGACACACCGGTATTCAAATGGAACCGATGGGAACCGATACTGGGCGTTTCAAACGCATACAGTCGCCAAAGGGCCGCCAACTTGGTATCCCCGAACCCGCTGGAGTTGGTCGTAAAATTGGCCCCGGCCCTGTTCTGAAGTTCCATTTCTTTCATGACGTAGGGAAGCATGGCCATCAGGGTAACCGTATCATTCAAGCCATACATCGCACTGAACATGTGCATCTGCGTCGTCATGTTTTTGGGAGTCACCGCAAAATCTTTTAACACGTCATTGCTGGACAGGTTGTCGGTCCCATTCCGCATCTTGTCCATATACATGTACATATACCGGTAGGTGAACATGAACTCACCCTTGTTATGCGTATGATCCTGCATGACTCCGATGGGAGCGTGGGAATCGGGGCGTTCCGCCTGATAAAAATTCCCGATGACGAGCCGTTCACCTTTTTCTTCGGCCCGTTTTCCTAAGGATTCCTCCACTCCCCCCATGAAACCATCCAATAAGGCCCCTTCAGCAGGCGGGAGGGCATAGACGATTCCAAAAGTTCCAACGATGAGCCCAAAATATAAATATCGAATACTCCTAGTCATATCTTGCGGATCCTTTTTTGAATAAAAATTTTCAGTCAATCCAGCTCCAATAAATGAATGATGGCGAGATTCTTTCCGAATAAAACCTGTTTGGGTGAAAGGGTGTTTCCAAAGAGCAAAATTCCGCTCGCAAGCTTTTCTAGCCAAGGCTTACGAATAAAACACTCTTAACCCCGAATGCTTTTTTAACCAAGAAATGCGAAGGATAAAAGCTAAAGGCAGGGAGGAGGGGCACGGGAAGCTGGAGGAATAACGAAAATAACTTGACGAGTGATTGGACGCCAATCTTCAATTCGAAGAAGAGACTCAACCGGTCCATCCACCAGCACCCGGTTAGTTTCCAGTGTTTGCCCTGCAGCACAAAACCAGGTGCACAGAAGTGTGGAATGGGTCCCTTGATGGTGATGAGAATGCTGTTGGCTGTGCTCAACAGCCTGGGCGGTGAGTATGCCACTCAGGATCAGTAAACACAAAACCAGGCAGACAACAAATAGGTGAGAAATACGCTTCATTGTGAGAGAGCATAATAATTCTTTAAGGCTCTTAATTTTAGTAACAGATAAGGAGACCCCACTTCAACCCTATGAAGATGGGGCATTTTTCTACAAAGCCCGCTTTAAAAAGGGCTTAAGCTTTAAGAATGACCAACGGAGGTTTTAGGAGATCTGTCATGTTTTGAACGAAGAGACCACTCAAGATTTGCGATTCCTGTCCCCATAGGGACACTTAGACGTATCGACTCTAGGAGTGCTCTCTTGATTTTTGAAGGATGAACATCTTGTTAATGTCCGTGATTTGAGGAAACCTCCTTCCTTTCCAGGCGTAAAAATTTCGTGGGCAAAACATCCGAACAATTGTAATTGTTGGCGAGCCTTTCCCTCAAAAAAATACAAAAAGGTATTTTTTAGGCCAGCTTATCCGCTGGATTAATCTACCCCTATTCTGGGTTCCGAGACACTTCCAAAATAGACCAAAAGATCCCGTGCAGAAATCAAACCGACAATTTTCGGTCCATCACATACAATGAGATGGCGAACGCCTAAGTCACCCATCAAATCCAACGCATCGTGGGAAGTTTGGGCCAACTGGATAGTAGGGAGAGGGGAGGTCATGAGGCTCTCTACTTTGGTCTCATCCAGGTTTTTCTTGAGGCCAACGGCTTTATGGACAATAGCTGTATCAGTAATGATTCCGACAGGAATTCCCTTCCGTTCAACCAACAAGCTTCCAATTCCTTCTTTCTGCATCTTTTCGGCCGCTTGAGTGATTGAACAACCTTCAGAAATGGTTTTCAGTTCTTTCTGCATAATTTGAACGATCATGTATGGGTTCCCTTCCGATGATGGTGTTTGTAATTTTTCTATATTATACCAATTTTTCCAATACCGTCACCGTTCTTTTTTATTCTAATCAAACGCCAATCGATTAGGCAGGACTGGTCATTCCCGAACGAGATTCATCTTATCCAAGCCGGAAACAGCACCGGGAAATCACAATGAAAGACGAAATTCTTTCGGGGATTATTGACATTTCGAAAAGTGGGCATTGGAAATTTTTTCGAAACAATAATATAGCCTTGGGCTCCTTCGCGCGTCGTTTCCTATTTTTTTTAACAAGCGTTAATGGACGGATTTTTCCCACAAGCGGTTTTTACTCATTCATTGAAACCTCCCTTTTCAGTAATGACCACATTCCTAATTTTCTTCCACAAAAGTTCCTCTTCAAATCCCGAGGAGCCGTGGTCTGATAAATACAGCTTTTGAGAGTCTCCAGGTGTTACCCTATTTCTATGCACTCCGAACGCTCACAAAAACCCCAAAGTGATCCAGAAGGAGCATCCTCGCCTTCACCCAAAAAAAGGATCCAAACTCAAATTCACCGTCGCCAGAAAGCGAAAGCGGTTTCTCCCCTGGAAGACGAATGGAATGACCAATCGGATACTCCTCCTAAACTTCGGACTCCTTCGTCGGAGATGAAAAAACCCTAGGGTGTTCGCTTGTTGTATGGTGATCGCCAGGCAGGACAGTCTTCTATGGCCATGTGCATAGTATGGATTCAAGTCAGGAGTTAGAAAAACACCGCCTCAAATTTCTCCCTCGTACGTCATTGCTTTCATCGTTTCAAATCGGCCGGTGTATGATCGGTTTCTTCAGGAACCTTACTCCCCTTAATAAGGACATCGGGCACACACAAAAAATTCAGATTCTGCCGTTTGGGCTCTTATTTCTCTTCCTCGATTTATGATGAAAATTGGAGGCCGACGTTGATTTAAAAGAGGATATAGCAAGAAAGATGACATATTTCTAGAATGTATTTAAGTTATTTTACCTAAAAACAAAAAATGAAATATTCCCCAAACCCATTAGAGTCTCAAATATCAAATGAATATCAGGGGAACCTTTGCCTTCTTTCTGCATTAAACAGAGGAACATCATTTATGTGCCGAACCTGGCCTGGAATGCCAGGAGTCTCAAGCCATCCAGTCTGATGGGGGTGGAGAATTTATTCTTTTCCACTTCCGGATATCCATATACTCATAGTGATGAGAAAAACTTTTACAAGACTATTACCTGTCTCTGTTTCGTGGCACGGTATGCCATGAAATCTTATGAAAACTTTACATTAATCTTAATTTTGAGCCGTGTTGGTCTGAATGGTCCTTAGCCTGTTAGGTCTTTCGTTCCATTGATTCACAAAAAAATAGAGTGCTACGATGCCGGCCTCGGTAGAAGGCTTTGAATTGTAAACTATTTTAGGGGAGTCCCCGGATGTCTGGCTCAGACCTTCTCCTTGAGTATCTGACCAAATTCCTTCCTATCCTGATCTTCGTCGGCCTGGCCATGGGGTTTGGGCTGGTCACTCTTGCTCTGTCCTATCTGGTCCAACCTAAATATCCCGAACCCGAAAAACTTTCGACCTACGAATGTGGATCTGAACCATTTTCGGATTCACGTATGCCGTTTCCCATTCGATATTATGTCATCGCAATGCTGTTTGTGATTTTTGATATCGAGGTGATCTTCCTTTATCCTTGGGCAATTACCTTTAATCAGTTGGGCGTGATCGGGTTTATTGAAATGATGATATTCATTGGATTATTTGTCGTGGCGTATGTGTACGCTTGGCGTAAAGGGGCCTTGGAATGGGATTAATTCAAATCGGGAAGCCACAAAAAGACGGCGATCTGGGGATTATGACCCTTTCCCTGGAGAAAGCCGTAAACTGGGCCCGAAAAGGCTCTCTCTGGCCCATGACGTTCGGCTTGGCCTGTTGCGCCATTGAAATGATCGCCGCCGTGTCATCCCGTTACGATATTGACCGGTATGGCGCAGGAGTGTTCCGTGCCTCGCCCCGTCAATCGGATTTGATGATTGTGGCCGGAACCGTCTGTCGCCGAATGGCTCCGGTTATTCGCAAAATTTATGACCAGATGCCTGAACCGAAATATGTGATTTCCATGGGATCATGTGCCACATCCGGCAATATTTATGATAGTTATAGCGTCGTTCAGGGGGTCGATCGGTTCGTTCCCGTTGATATTTATGTGCCTGGTTGTCCTCCGACTCCGGAAGCATTGTTTGATGGGATTTTGAAATTACAGGATCGAATCATGCAAAAACGGGTGTTCACCAAACAACCTGAACAGGTCAAAGTCTAAGGAAAGTCACGAACAATTCATGCATCCGATCGCAGAAAAGATCCAAAGCCGATTTCCTGAAGGGTTTGTGGGTGCCAATGAATGGCGGGGAGACTTGGCGATTACTGTCAAGCGGGAAGCTCTGCATGATGTCTGTTCATATATCCGGAAGGATCCTGACCTGGACTGCGATTACATGGTACACGTCAGTTCAGTGGATTGGCCTGATGATGAAGAGCGATTTGAAGTAGTCTATGAAGTCTACTCGATTCGGAAACGCCATCGCATCCGAATCAAAACCCGAGTTCCTGAACACGATTGTCTGGTCGATTCCATGACGGATCTTTGGATGGGAGCGGATTTCATGGAACGGGAAGTGTTTGACATGATGGGGATCCGGTTTAATCGCCATCCGGACCTTCGCCGCATTTTGATGCCAGATGATTACACCGAAGGATATCCGCTTCGCAAAGATTTCCCCGTTCAGGGAAAAGGCTGGCGTGATACCTTTGATTTTTTAAACGACCCGACTTGATTGCCGAGTCCCTTATCGGGGCAAGGTGAGCCGGTAGGCTCTAGGCCGATATCATGAAACTGGAAGATCAACGTACAACCGTCTATAAAGTCGATCCGAACCACCCGGAAACGGAGTCATTGCCCACGCTCCGGACGGAAGAACTGCTTTTAAACATGGGGCCGCAACACCCGAGTACGCATGGAGTGCTGAAGGTGATTTTAGAGCTCGAGGGTGAGCGGATTGTGAAATCCACGCCGGTACTGGGCTTTCTTCATCGAGGAGTCGAAAAACTGGCTGAGGGCGGGACCTATCACCAGTTTATTCCTCATACCGATCGGCTGGATTATGTTTGCGCGATGTATAACAACTTCGCCTATTGTCGGGCCGTGGAAAAACTCATGGATATCACGGTTCCCGAGCGGGCGGAATATCTCCGGACTCTCGTGGCTGAAGTGCAGCGTATTATCGGCCATCTGTTCTGGTTGGGCACTCAGGCGCTGGATATCGGCGCGATGACCGTGTTCTTTTATACATTTCGTGACCGGGAGATTTTGTTGGACTGGTTCGACGAACTCTGTGGTGCCAGGCTGACCACCAGCTGGTATCGCATTGGCGGTGTGGAACGTGACTTTACTCCTTCGTTGACAGAAAAAGTCCAAAAATTCCTGGACTACTTCCCTCCAAAAATTGAGGAATATGTGATATTTTTGGAAAAAAACCGCATCTGGTTAGCCCGTACACGCGGCGTGGCGGTGATCTCTGCCGAAGATGCGCTGAGTTTTGGATTAAGCGGACCGACCTTGCGAGGATCCGGGGTTGATTACGATCTGCGAAAATATGAACCCTATAGCGCGTATCCTAAATGTGAGTTCAGCGTGCCGGTAGGAAAAAATGGAGACACCTACGATCGGTACTGGATTCGGATTGAGGAAATGCGTGAAAGCATCAAAATTGTTCAACAATGCCTGCAGCAAATGGAGCCAGGGCCGATTTTGGCTGACGTGCCGAGTGTGACTTTGCCTCCTAAGGATCGGGTGTTCACGAATCTGGAGTCGATGATTCAACAATTCAAACTTTTTTCGCAAGGATTTGATGCGCCAGCCGGGGAAATCTATTGCGGAACGGAAGCCCATAAAGGCGAACTGGGATTTTATATCGTCAGTACTGGTGGAGGTCGGCCCTACCGTCTGAAAATTCGTGCTCCTTCATTTATTCATATGGGCGCATTCGATTATATGGCCAAAGGCTATATGATTGCCGATGCGGTCACCATTTTTGGCACGTACGATATTGTCATGGGGGAGTGCGATCGGTAGTGTTGCTCTACCGCACTACGTCTTGAACTTATGTTGTTGGTTATTATTTAGAAGAGGACCTCAATGGGATTAAAGCCTGTCACTACGCCTGACGTTGAAGCGGCGACGATTGAACTCACCTTGGATGGCGAAGTTGTCCAGGCCAAGGAAGGGGTCTCCCTCTATGACGTCATATCCAGCACAGGCAAAATTGTGCCCGCGATGTGTTACCACTATACCTTCGACCCCTTCGGATCCTGTGGAATGTGTCTGGTTCTTCAAGAGGGGAAAAAAGCCCCTGTCCGGTCATGTACCGCGAAGGCCGCAGCCGGGATGGTCATCCAGACCGAAGGAGAAGAGCTGTTTCTCGCCAGGAAAAAAGCTGTAGAGAAGCATCTCTCCGTCCATCCGCTGGATTGTCCGGTGTGCGATGCCGATGGCCATTGCGAACTGCAGGACATGGCCTTTCAACATGGCGTGACCAACTTGGCCAACGCGAAACAAAAAAATATTCCGGAAGATACGCGCAGCCTGGTTCTTGATTTCAACATGAACCGCTGCATCGCCTGCGGAGAATGCATCAATATCTGCAAAGACGTGCTACGCATCGATGCCCTGCAATTTATGAAAAAGGGCGGGTTTACCCAGGTGGTGGCGAAAGGCGATCAGGCGCTGGATTGTGAATTCTGCGGGGATTGCCTAGCGGTGTGTCCGGTTGGAGCCATCACCAATAAATTCTCGAAATATGCCTATAAACCCTGGCAGCTCAAAAAAACGACCACGACGTGCAATTATTGCGGCGACGGTTGCCAAATATATGTGGAAACCAAAGATACGGAAGTGGTTCGGGTGACCTCCCCTCTTTCCTGGAAAAACAAATGGGGAGATCGCACGGATACGGTAAATGGGCATGACGGTATCTGTGTGCGTGGCCGCTTTGGATTTCAGTTCATTGATAGTGCACACCCGTCTGAAAACTCCATTGGTTCGTACCGAATCCGGATTGCAACCTTCCCCCTGGCTTGATGCATTAGATTTGGCTGCAGGTCGTTTAGCCTATGTCAAAGCGCAATATGGTGCGCAAGCGATTGCCGGGCTTATTACAGCCCGGTGTACCAACGAAGATCTGTACGTGTTTCAAAAATTTATGCGTTCGGTTATTGGCACCAATCATCTGGACAGCAGTGCCAGATATGGGCATCTGAATTTCGTCAGGGCCATGAAGCATGCCTTGGGCCTTCATCGCATGATGAATACCTCGGAAGAGATCAATAAAGCGAAGGCCGTCCTCATCATTGGAGCCAACATTACAGAGACCAATCCCGTCGCAAGTTTGCGGGTGAAGTCGGCTATGGGGTTGTATAAGGCCCAAACCATTGTCGTGGATTCCATGCAAACCAATATCGCGAAATTGGCCTCTCATCCCATGATGGTGAAGCCAGGAACCGAGGGCCTCTTTATTCAAGGTCTGGTGAAGTCGGTCATGGATCAGGATTTGATTGACGAAGAAGCCACGTCGGCATTTCCCGAAGCCTTGCATGCGTTAAGGCAGGCAGTCGGGTCTACTTTCCCTTGAGGACATGGCCAGCCAGACTGGAGTGGGTCTGGAGCAAATTCATGAGGCAGCTCGAATTTTTGCTGAAGCGTCCCGGTCGATCATCATTTGCGGGGAGGGTATTCTCCGGCATGCCGGGGGCTATCAGCATATGTTGAATCTTATCGATCTGGCCTGGGTAACAGGAAAGCTTGGTCGAAAGGGATGCGGCATTAACACCTATACCGAGGAAGCGAACGAACAAGGGGCAGTCGATATGGGTGTCGCACCGGAATATCTGCCCGGTCCGGTTTCCTTCACTGATTCCCAAGCCCGGGAAACATTTGCTCGTGTCTGGGGCAACAACCTTCCGGACGTTGACCGCGGAGCCAATCTCACGGAAATCCTGGATCGTTGTCAAAATGGGGAAATTAAGGCTCTATATCTGGTCGGCGAAAATCCACTAGAGACGCTTCCCGCCTCCTATGATGTCACAAGTGCATTAGCGAAGTTAGAAGTCCTCATTTGCCAGGACCCCTTCTTAACGGAAATCGCCAAGATGGCTCATGTGGTGTTTCCTGCTTCCACGTTTGCGGAAAAAGACGGCACAGTGACCAATCAGGAAGGAAAAGTCCAATTTCTCCGTCCGGCTCTGGATTCTCTTGGCGAAAGCACCTTGGATTGGCACATCATGGTCGGCATGGCAAACGGGTTAGGCTCGCCCATGGAATACGAAACGACCCAGGATATTCAAAATGAAATCCGAAAAATCCTTCCGGGTTATTACAATCTGGGGAAGGTGTCTCCACGTGGCTCCTGACCTTTCGGAGTATTTCTCGAAGGCTTTTCCCGAGGAAGTGGCCGTCGCGGTATCCCGTAGGGATGGAAGAGTTCTACTCAACGGCCTTTTGCCTTACGCATGATTCAATTGATTTATCATTCAGGGAAACTTTCCACCCGGGCTTCCGGCCTGATGGAAATTTCACCCAATACGTCTCGTCTTCGCATGAGCACCCAGGACTTCAACAATCTTGGACTCAGTGCTCATGACCGGGTGCGGATCACTTCAGATCAGGGCACAGTGGAGATGGGAGTGGAGGAGGATATGTCGTTATTGCCGGGGACCTGTACGGTTCCTGAACATTTCAATGATCCACCCGTAAAAGACCTGATGTCGGTTCAGGTCGATCCTGTCACAGGAGTTCCCTATTTCAAGTTGACCTATGTTTCTATTGAAAAGGCCTGATCAGAAAGGCCGGTCATCAGACCATGAGTAATTCTCCAGCGACAAAAAAGTTTTTCGACGCCGTGCTCTTCCGCGAAATCTGGGATGCGATGAAGGTGACGCTTAAGCATTTGCTGCATCGCCCCATCACGTTTCAATATCCACGGGAGAAACGAACGATTCCTGATGCCCATCGTGGCGCACTGTGCCTGCTACGGTATGAGGATGGGAAAGAGCGCTGTGTGGGCTGTGATTTATGTGAGGCGGCTTGTCCGTCCCGCTGCATTAAAGTCCTCAGCGAAGAAGATAAGACTCTCCCGCTCCAACGCTATGCCACTGAATTTTATATCGATATTACCAAATGCGTGTTTTGTGGATACTGCGTCGAAGCCTGTCCGGTCAATGCGCTGGCGATGACGAAGGTTTATGAATTTTCGACTCATGATAAGCGGACCCTCCTCTTTGACAAGGCGCGGCTCTACCAGATTGGAGAGCGTCATATAGATGATGCCAAAAAGTATCTCTATGCCCATAACCAAGAGAAGGAAGGGGAGGAAGGCCGCGCCTACCGCTACCATTTCCCTGTTTCAATAAAAAGTACCCAGGAACCGTAGTTTCATCATGATGTGGCTTCTTTTCGGATATTTTGCCACGGTGAGTGTCGTGGCAGGGGTTTTGACTGTGGCATTGCGAAATGCCGTGCACTGCGCTTTGGCCTTGCTGACGCTCCTGCTCCATGTCGCGGGTCTGTTTGTCCTGTTGAATGCGGAATTTCTTTTTGCGGTGCAAATCATTGTGTATGCGGGAGCGATTCTTATTTTGTATCTTTTCGTGTTGATGTTGATGAATTTAAAAACGGAGGAACAGCATCTCCATAAAAAATATGCCTTTTTATTGTTTGCCGGAACCGCAATTTTTGGAGAACTCCTGATTCTCCTCGTTCAGTCGCCTTATGGCGGTGTGATTGGAGCGGCCACGCCTGACCTCATTCTGCAAACGGGGCCCAGCCATGCCATTGGGATCACGATGTTTAGCGATTATTTATTGCTCTTTGAAGTGATTGGGATTTTCCTGTTAGGGGCGGTGATTGGTGCCATCGTTCTTGCTAAAACACCGGCGAAGACTGACCCACAAGAAGACCCAGGCATTTCTTCCATGCCCTAAAGCCCCATAACTCATGATTCCTCTTTCAGCCTATGTGGCCCTCAGCGCTATTTTGTTTATGACCGGACTCGTCGGCGTCCTGATCCGGCGGAATTTTATTGTCGTCCTGATGTCCGTGGAGATTATGTTGAATGCCGCCAATATCAATCTGGTGGCTTTTTCTCATTACCTTCATTCCATGTCCGGGCAAATGGCGGCACTCTTTATCATTGCGGTGGCCGCAGCGGAAGCCGCTGTCGGATTAGCGATTATCATTGTGGTGTTTCGCGGGAAAATGGCCACGAACGTCGATCAAATTAATATTTTAAAGTGGTAACGTGTTCGATCTGCTCGTTCTCCTGATTCCTCTTTTTCCTCTGCTGGCCGTGTTGGTCAACGGGCTGTTGGGCTCTCGCTATTCCCATGATATGGCGGGGCGCCTGGCTTTTGGCTCCGTCGGATTGTCATTTCTATGTGTGCTCGGTGTTTTCGTTTCGATTCTCGGAGATCCTACACCGCGTGAGGTCATCGCCTACTCCTGGATTTTCGGAGGCGATCTCTCCATAAATCTTGCCTTTCTCATCGACCCGCTGAGTGTCATCATGCTGTTGGTGGTGACCGGTGTGGGGTTCCTCATCCATGTCTATTCCGTAGGCTATATGCATGGTGAAGAAGGGTTTACCCGCTTCTTCACCTATATGAACCTCTTCATGGTTTCCATGCTCCTGCTCGTCATGGGAAACAATTATGTCGTGTTGTTCATTGGGTGGGAGGGCGTGGGCCTCTGTTCCTACCTGTTGATCGGGTACTACTATGAAAAAGTTTCGGCGGGGAAGGCCGCGACCAAAGCCTTTGTCGTGAACCGGATTGGCGACGCCGGATTTTTGCTGGCGATATTTCTGATCTTTTCCCATTTCGGCACACTCGATTACACGGCTGTGATGGCCAAAGCCTCGACCCTTTCAACTGAAATGGCCACCGCCATCTCCCTCTGTTTGTTAGTCGGCGCGATCGGCAAGTCGGCGCAATTACCCTTGTACACCTGGTTGCCCGATGCGATGGAAGGCCCAACTCCGGTGAGTGCGCTTATCCATGCGGCCACCATGGTCACGGCCGGGGTCTATATGGTGGTGAGAAACCATGTGATATTTGATATGGCGCCGATGGCTTTGGCTACCGTGGGCATTGTTGGAGGCGTCACGGCACTGTTTGCCGCTACGATTGGACTCGTTCAAAACGATATTAAACGAGTGTTGGCCTATTCCACCGTCAGCCAGTTGGGCTATATGTTCCTGGCCTGTGGGGTTGGCGCCTATACTGCCGCCATCTTTCACCTGATGACCCATGCATTTTTCAAAGCGCTTCTATTCTTGTCGGCCGGTTCGGTGATTCATGCATTGGGTGGGGAGCAGGACATCCGGAAGATGGGCGGACTGCATGACAAGATCCCGACGACCTATCGGGTGTTTCTGATCGGAACTCTCGCCATTGCGGGTATTCCTCCCTTGGCAGGCTTTTGGAGTAAAGATGAAATTATGGCTCATGCCTTCGTCCATGGCTATTATCACTTGTATCTTCTGGCCGCTGTTGGAGCGTTCTTGACCAGTTTTTATATGTTCAGGCTCACGTATCTGACGTTCTATGGATCATCTCGAGTCGATCCACATGTGGCCCACCATATTCATGAATCACCTTCCGTGATGACCATTCCGCTCATGATTTTAGCGGGGTTGGCCCTTTTCGGAGGATTCCTTGGCGTACCCCCGGAACATGGCTGGTTCCATGGATTTTTACATGATGTGGCGACTCCACTGGGTGCTGAGGCCCATGAAGTGGGATGGGGTATGTTGTTGGGCCTCATGGGTGTGGCCATAGCGATCGCCTTGGGTGGATGGGGTTTAGCGCATTATATGTATGCCATGCGTCCTCAGATGGCCAACGAATGGGCCGAAAAATCTCCGCGAGCCTACACCACGATTCTGAATAAATATTACGTCGATGAGATGTATGACGTCTTGATTGTGGAACCCTGTAAGAAGATTGGGGTTGCTATGGGATTGGTTTGATCGACAGGTTCTTGACCGCTTCGTCGTGGGTATCGGTCGAGGCACGGATATCAGCGCTGGTGCGATTACATGGGTTGAAAAGTATGTGATCTACGCAGGATTGAATGTGGTGGGCTATTCCAATCATCTTCTCTCCTGGTCGTGGCGAAAAATACAAAGTGGCATGGTCCATCATTATGCCGCCATTATTGTCATTGGGCTGGCGCTGCTCATTCATCTGGTCCTGGTGTGGTTTGTTGGATCTTCCGCCGCCGACATGTCCATTCGGTAACTGACTATCATGCAAGAAGAATTACAATTTGGGTTCCCCATTCTGACCTTTCTCACCTTCTTTCCGTTTCTCGGGGCGATGGTTATTTGGGCTTTGAAGGATCAAGACCTGATCCGGAAGAGTGTGCTAGGGATTGCGAGCCTGGAAATGGTCGTGGCGTCGCTGATGTTATGGCGATTCGTCCCGGAGACGGCGGCCATGCAGTTCGCCGAACGTCATGAATGGATTCCTTTCTTAGGTATTAGTTATCACCTGGCGGTGGATGGAATCAGCGTTCTGTTCGTGGGCCTGAACGCTTTCCTCATCCTGCTTCTGGTTCTCTACGCTTGGGATACGGTTCATGCTCGTCCAAAAGCGTTTTATATGTGCCTGCTGGGGATGGAAGCCACGATGATGGGGATTTTTGTCTCCATTGATTTGATCCTCTTTTTTGTATTTTGGGAACTTATGCTCATTCCCAGTTATTTCCTGATTAAACTCTGGGGCCCTGGAGAACAACGCCAATATGCCGCGTTGAAGTACGTCCTCTATACTCTCCTGGGGAGCGTGTTCATGCTTGTGGGCTTTTGCCTTCTGAGCTTGAACTATTTTGAAGCGAAACAGGTGTATAGCTTTGACTTACTCGACTTGCTTGCTGTTCAGATTCCTCTTAGTCAGCAACTGCTGATTTTTTGGTTGGTATTTTTGGGCCTGGCCTTTAAAGCGCCCATATTTCCATTTCATTCCTGGTTGCCCGATGCCTTGGTTCAAGGGCCGATCCCTATGTCTGTCATGCTGGCCGGGATTAAATTGGGTACCTATGGCTTCCTTCGTTTTTCGTTTCCTTTGCTCCCCGATGCCTCTCAGCACGCCACGGTGGTCGCTATTCTCATGACCCTGGGTCTGGCCGCTATTGTGTATGGAGCGATAGTCGCCATCATCCAGCCTGACTTCCGGCGTCTGCTCGTGTTTAGCAGCATTAGCCATTTGGGTTTTGTGGTCGTGGGTATGTTTGCGCTGAATTTCCAAGGAATACAAGGCAGCCTGATCACCATGATTAATTTGGGATTTAGCACTGCGGGATTATTTTTCCTGGCCGGCTTCATTTATGAACGTCTGGGCCATAATGACGTACGACGGTACAGCGGGTTGGCGAAAAAAATGCCGCTTCTTGCCACGTTTATGCTCATCATTGGGATGGCCTCTATCGGGTTACCGGGAACCAACGGTTTTATAGGGGAATTCCTCATTTTATTGGGCGTGTTTCAAGCCTGGTGGCTTTATGGAGCCATTGCGGTCACAGGGATTATTTTTGCGGCAGCATACTTTTTGTGGTTTTATGAGCGGTCCATTTTTGGACCATTGAAAGACAGTGTGCCGGCAGCCATTAAGGATTTAAATAGCCGTGAATGGGCAATCGGGGTGGCATTGTCGGTCATGATTTTTTGGATCGGCATTTATCCTTCCCCGTTCTTGCGAATGGTCAATGGATCCGTGCAGGAGGTGGTTGACCGGTTGCATCCGGGAATGGCGACCGCTCAACAGCATGATTCCCTGCTTTCCACTGAGGTCACCAGGAATTAACAACTATGGGTGAATATTCCCTCCTCATTATTCTCTTTGCGCCATTTTTGGGCGCGATCGCTTTAATGTTCGTCCCCAGGGAGGAAGCGCTCCTGGTGCGAATGACGGCAGCTATTTCTGCGGGTATTTCCCTTCTGGCCTCCTTCTATATTTTCCTTGCTTACGATACGGCGAAAGGCGGATTTCAATTTGTCCAGCGGTATGTCTGGTCTGAAGAATTAGGCATTGCCTTTTACCTCGGGGTGGATGGAATCGGGGGCCCATTGGTCTTTGCCTCCGCAATCTTGTTATTTGCGGGCATCTTTGTTTCGTGGCACATCAAAGATCGGACCAAAGAGTTCTATATGTTCCTCCTGATCCTCGCGGCGGCGACCATTGGAGTCTTCATGTCGCTGGATCTCTTTTTCCTCTATTTCTTTTATGAAATGTCGGTGTTGCCCATGTACTTATTACTGGGCGTGTGGGGAAGTCATACCAAAGGGTATCTCTCCATGACCGATCCCGAAGAGCGAAAACTTCGGGATTCCATCGGATTCATTTTTAACTTCGGATCCAACAGTAAAGAATACGCAGCCATGAAACTGACCCTGTTCCTGTCTGCGGGGGCGGTGGTGGCCTTGATGGGGATCCTGCTCATTTACCATCTTTCCGGTCTCCACACCTTTGACATCGTGGTGCTGCGTGAACAGGCTCATTTTTCTGACAACGTCGCGACGTTGATTTGGTTTCTGATATTTTTTGGTTTCGCCTCTATCGCCCCGATATGGCCTTTGCATTCCTGGTCCCCGTCGGCCATGCCGCTGCCCCGGCAGCTACCAGCATGCTGCATGCCGGTGTCTTAATGAAGCTCGGGCATTTTTCCATTATTCGCGTGGCCTTTGAAATTCTGCCTGACTCTACTCGGGAGTGGATGTGGGTGGCGGCTGTCCTCTGTATTTTTTCTATCATCTATGGGGGTCTGGTGTCCTATTTCGCCAAGGACACCAAATACGTCATTGGTTATTCCAGTTCGAGCCACATGGGTTATATCTTCCTGGGTATGGCCGCATTGAATTACATCAGTCTCAGTGGAGCCGTAATTTATATGTTTGCGCATGCCCTGGCGACCAGTATGTTGTTTGCCATGGCGGGATGGGTCTATGACCAAACCCATACCCGGGATATTCCCTCCTTGGGAGGACTGGTGGAAAGTATGCCGTTTATTGCCGGCGCATTTATTGTGGCGTGCATGGCCTCAATCGGCATGCCGGGCACGATCAATTTTATTGCGGAAGTGATGATTATCGTGGGGAGTTGGGAAAAATATCCCTTCCAAGTCGTCGTGGCCGTGCTCGGTATCGTCCTGACCCTTGCGTATATGTTCAAAATGATGCGAGGGCTGTTTTACGGAAAATTAGATCCGGAATATGCCCATGCTACCGATGCCAGACAATGGGTGGATCGCATGCCATTACTTCTTTTAATTGTTTGTAGCATTAGTCTTTGGGATTTTCCCCGGGCATTTTTACGAAGTCGTACGGTCGACTGTGGAGCCCATGGTAGACCGGATTAACCATGTGGCTCCACTCATTACCCAAAACACCCAGGGCCTTTTACCGTAAACGATTCAAAATTGAACCTTCTGAGGACTGTCTGATTATTCTGCAATGATCTTTCAACTTGACCTTTCCGTCGCTGATCTGCTCCTGCTTCTGCCTGAGATTTTTCTCACACTCTGGTTGTGTCTCCTCCTGTCACTGGACTTTTCGCTGAAGCGATTGACGCACCAACAATTGGCCTACCTGAGTATTGCGGGGTTAGCGGTCACCGGTCTGATCCTATTGGGATTTGACCAAGCCGGGACCACAGGGGCCTTGTTTAAAAACATGTTCGTGCTGGATCGGATGGGCATCTTCTTCAAGCTCATTATTGTGGGCGCCACCGCCCTTATCCTGTTTATGTCGATTGATTATGTGCAGGACTTCAGGTTCTTCCGTGGCGAGTATTATGTCATGGTCGTGATGTCGGCCCTCGGTATGATGTTCATGGCTTCGTCCAATGACCTTCTCTCCGTCTTTGTCACCCTGGAATTTTCAACATTTGGATTTTATGTGCTGGTCGCCTATCTCAGAGATGACCAACGCTCATCAGAAGCCGGCCTCAAGTTTTTTATTTTAGGGGTATTTGCGGCCGGATTATTAGCCTATGGCATCAGTTTGGTCTATGGCGAAACCGGGACCCTGATTTTCTCTGAAATGACCGGCACCCCTGGAAGTTATGGATTGGCGATTGGCTACATTTTGATATTTGCCGCCCTGGGATTCAAGATCGGTGCAGTCCCTTTTCACGCCTGGATTCCTGACACCTATCAAGGCGCGCCGACCCCTGTGACCGCCTTCCTCTCCATTGCACCGAAGGCCGCAGCATTGGCTATCCTTATCCGGATGTTTTACGTGTCTCTTGCTTCTTTCAAGCCAATGTGGGTGTTGTTGTTTGTCGTCGCATCCATCTTCTCCATGACCTACGGCAATATCGTGGCTATTGCCCAAAAGAATATTAAACGGCTTTTGGCTTATTCCGGCATTGCGCAAATTGGAAATATCATGATCGGATTAGCCGCAGGGACGAAACAAGGCAGCGATGCGATTATGTTTTTTCTCCTGACATATCTTTTTGCGAATTTGGGAGCGTTCGCCGTCATCATTGCCGTGAGTCGGGTCATGAAAAGCGACGAAATCGAAGATTATAATGGTCTGAATCGACGTTCCCCGTTTTTAGCGGCGTCCATGTTGCTCTTCCTGTTGTCGCTGGCTGGAGTTCCTCCGCTTGCGGGATTTATCGGGAAAATCTATTTATTTATTGCTGCCATGAAAGAGGAGCTCTATACGCTTCTGATTTTCGGACTCATCAATATCGTCATCTCCATGTACTACTATCTGATTGTCGTTAAAAAGATGTACATCAACGAACCCACCGATTCCTCGCCAATTCTTGCATCCATGCCGATCAAAGTTGCGGTGTACGTCGGGATTGCCGGAACCGTGTTGTTGGGTGTGTACCCAGGACCGTTTATCGACTGGGCCGTTAGTGCCTCCCTTATGTTCTCCAATATCGCAGGGCCCACTGCCGCCGCGTCCCTACTTCCTGGCGGATAATCGCCTGACAGGGAATTTGCGCCTTCCACCCTCCTTCTCCGATTGACAGTCACAATCTCTTTTTCCGTGTTTCCACGTGACCTCCTTGAAAGGGGAGAATGCCGGATGAGGATGGGTACAGCTTGATGGTGTATGAGGAAAAGGGAAGTTTGGTGGAGTTACATTCGCCAGGAGAGGATGGTTTCTAGGGGATTGAGCCCATTGAGTTGCCAAATAGCTCCGAACACCACGGATATGGTCACAATCACTAAGAGAATCAGACCGATGAGGATCGAATTTTTTTTACTACGGGGATAACGGGGGGAGGGACTTTTTGGGACCCCGACGGGTCTTGCCACAAGGCAGAGGGTCGTCGGGGCCCCAGAAGTGCTGTGGTTTTCCGGAGAGGTTCCACATGACCGGCTCGCGAGCCTTTTGTGCCTACCCTTTTCACTGGGACGACTGAGGGGATCTTCCCTGGTGACGTGGTCTCCGGCTTCACAGGTTGGGGAACTTTCCTGGTATGGATATAGGATGCTCGACAATGCGGACATACCAGTGTTTCCTGGATTGATTCGCCATTATCCTCCTGCTGCGGGAGTCCTCCTGCTAACGACACCCGGCAATATGGGCATGTGCGGGCATCCGGCGAGACCAGACCGTGACATTGTGGACAGGTATGGAGTCCGGATGCACGTTCCTCTTCCAATGCGTGCTTCCCAGGAGAAGGGAAGGCGCATTGAGGACAGGCTCGAGCTTCGGTCGAGACCTCTTTGTGACATTCAGGGCAGGGAACAAGGGCCATGGAGTGAATTTCCGTTTTCGCTATTTCACAGATTCTTCGAGCATATTTCTCCCTGATCTTTCAGGAAAGCAAAGTCGATACCTGGAAAATTTGCTTGATTTATGTGTAAATGCAGGAGTGTCTTCCTCCTTCTGTGAGCGAATCAGAGATGAAGGGAGGGCCTAGCTTTCCGCTATTCTCTCTCATCTGATTTGCTCTTCTCAAGAGAGAGCGGTTTTTTTAACTATTGGGTTCCGTAATTTCATCTCTATGTTCTCTTTTATGAGTAAAATATGTAACATTTCCGGGCATGTCCAGACAGTGTTATCTTGGGGTGATACCTTGTCTTATGCTTAATTTTGACAGGACGCAAGGAACTAACAGGGTTTCTCAAATTTCCATGAGGGTACTATGGCCAATGAAACAAAAGAGGAAAATCATTCTATCACTCAGGCGGTCAGCCAGCGATACGCTAAAGCGGTGACCAACGGTGAACAGTTGTGTTGCCCGACCGGGTATGACCATGAAGATTTGGGACAATTTATACCAGAACCGGTCTTAAAGGTGTCCTATGGCTGCGGAACTCCGGTTGGCCTTTCAACTGTCCAACCTGGGGAAGTCGTCCTGGACATTGGTTCCGGAGGCGGGATCGACTGTTTTGAAGCGTCCCGGAAAGTCGGGCCCCGAGGTCGTGTCATTGGAATTGATATGACCGATGAAATGTTAGCGTTGGCGCGTGCGCACGCACCAACAGTTGCCAGCAATCTGGGTTATCCGGAGCCGAATGTGGACTTTCGAAAGGGATTTGCCGACGCCATGCCTGTTGAAGACGATCAGGTGGATCTCATTATTTCAAATTGTGTCATTAATCTCGCTCCGGATAAGAGGAAGGTCTTCCAGGAAATGTTTCGCGTGCTCCGGCCTGGTGGACGGTTCACCATTTCCGATATTGTTGCCGACCAACCAATTCCTAATTACTTAATATATGACAGGGCCAAATGGGGCGATTGTTTGTCAGGTGCCCTTACCATCAAAGACTATTGGGGCGGGCTTCGGAACGCCGGGTTCAAAGGGCTTCATCAGGTTAATAGTATTCCATGGAGGGTGATTGACGGCATCCAGTTCCTTTCTGTGACACTCACGGGGTATAAACTGGCCTCCACATCGATCACTCCCTCGTTGGCTTTTGCAACCCTCACCGGGCCATTCTCTCAAGTGCTGGATGAGCTGGGTACAACATTTACTCGAGGGAATCCTCAGCAAATCGATGAACGAACGGCCGAATTATTGGCATTAGCTCCTTATCATGAGCGATTCATTATTGACGAGAAACCGGTGGCTCTGGCGGTTCAAGATTCCCGAATGCTGGCCGTCTATCCCGAAGATGCGCCTTGTCTTTGGGAAGGGCAATTTGCCGTGTTGACCGGACCGTTCCTAGAGGTCTGTGACGATGACCATCATACGTATCAATGCGGTGAGCCGGTAGAAATTTGTTCTAAAACGCACAGGGTCCTCCAGACCACTTCTTATCAACCCTATTTTGCGATCATCAATCGATCCAGAGAGGGCGTGGACTCCGAACCCGTCATTTGCGGGCCATCAACGGGGTGTTGTTAGGAATTTCCGGAAAATCACCCTCTCGGTGTGTGAGGAATTAAGGCCATCAAAACAATGAAAACTTCAGCTCTCCCCATGGTTGCCCCGGATCAATCTTCCGGGATAGTTCCGTCGTTCGAGCAAGCGTTGGCCCTCCATCATTCGCTTCCCCTCAAGGCTCAATCGATTTCCACGCTTCAGGTCAATGTCGGGAAGGTTTGTAACCAAACATGTCACCATTGCCATGTCGATGCCGGGCCTCAACGGACGGAACGCATGAGCAAAGCCACCATGGATCAGATCCTGGACGTGCTCGACCGCACCCCTCAGATTATGACGGTGGATATCACAGGTGGGGCGCCTGAGATGAACCCGCATTTTGAGTATCTGGTTGAACAATGTCGGGTACGAAATCGAAAGGTGATCGACCGCTGTAATTTGACGGTGTTCTATGTCAAGGGGAAAGCGCATCTTCCTCAATTTCTTGCAGACCATCACGTTGACATCGTCGCCTCCCTCCCCTGTTATGAAGCAGACAATGTCGATCAGCAAAGGGGGAAAGGCGTGTTTAATCGAAGCATTACCGCACTGCAGACTCTCAATGGCTTGGGATATGGAACAGACGGAACCGGTCTCATGCTGGATCTGGTCTATAACCCGCTGGGCCCTGTCCTTCCACCGCCTCAAGTCGAACTAGAACAAGACTTTAAAGAAGAATTGGGGCAGCGATATGGCATACAGTTTAACCGCCTTTATACGATAACCAATATGCCGATCAGTCGTTTTTGGGATGAGTTACGCGAGGCAGGACAACTTGAGCATTACTACACGCTCTTATTAAATAATTTCAATCCATTGGCTGTCGATGGGCTGATGTGTCGGTCTCTGCTGAGTGTGGGATGGGACGGGCGCCTCTATGACTGTGATTTCAATCAAATGTTGGATCTGCCGGTCCAGCCGGAATCTCAAGCCTGGATAGACCGGTTCAATTTGACGGAACTGAAACACCGACCAATTGCGGTCGGACCCCATTGCCTGGGATGTACGGCAGGTTCCGGTTCATCGTGTGGTGGCGCCCTTGCCTAAGCCTTTTCCTTAGGATTTCCAATAATTTTCAACCTTTTTTCTTCCACCATCCGGGGTAGGCCACCCGAGCCTCGCTCCTTTCAACGGCCCGCATCTGCGACCACTTTCAAACGGCCTGATTCCCTCCCAAGAGTCGATTCCATCTGGTTTAATTTTTGAGCCGACAATCCCTTCCCCTCCCTCACATGCCACAATGTATCCCAATCTTTAGCAACATACTTGGCACAATGACCGGTGAGACCATTCTCGCAGGCGACCCCGCCCAATTTTTAACCGGAATTCCGCAGTTGGGGATTTTACAAATTGGAAGAACTGCCAAAGGAAATTGAAATGCAATGAGTTTTTTTGGCATTCAACGGCGCCGCAGTTGAAATTGCTCAACATGTGGGCCGAAGTCCCCTTAGGCAGCTATGACATAATCTTGCTTAACGAGATTTTTCCAATTGCGGAATGCGGGTTTAAACCGCTGATTGGCTCGATTGACCCCTCGTAGCTTCTGTGGTACTTTTCGGCTCGCCCCCCAAAAGTCCATTTAAATTTCCTATCCCCTCGTCGGCCTGCGGTCAGGATAGATTAAGAATAGAATCACTGAGCGGTGTAGAGTCGGCTCAGTGAGTTCGCAACCTCGTAATCCCCCCTGCCCTTAGCCTTTGTTCGGCCCATGATGTCTAACCGAACGTCTTATCCCCCGACGTTTAGAGAGCACAGAGATATCAAATAAGATACGTATTAAACTAACAAAGGGCTTTGGATGGCAGACCGTCAAGATCAGGCTAGGCTCTTGACCCTACAACGAGAGGAAAAGTCGGTCACGGCGCGATTATTCGAGGCGTATTTAGCTTGTCCCACCAAGTGTTATCTCCAATCCATCGATGCAGTGGGGGCAAACACCGACTTCGCGATCTGGAACGAGACGCGGAGTGAGACTTACCGTTGCGAAGGCGCCCAGAGGCTAACGACCGGCCACCATTCGGAGTTGGCTCCCGTAGCTCCCGAACCCGGTCATTGGAAGAATGTGCCTTGGAATTTCGTACTCAACCTTATCGCCCGAGCCAAAAACATGGAGGCCAACCTTCAGGTCGTCCAACGCATACCCCCGGAAGCAACGAACGGATCATCCCAGTTTGTTCCGATCCGTTTTGTTCCCCCGAACAAACTTTCGCGCTCCGACAAACTGATGGCTGGTTTCGATGCGTTCGTACTCTCAAAGGCCGCAGGCGTAAAGGTCGGCTTGGCGAAAATCATCCACGGGGACAAGTGGTCTGTCTTCAAGGTAAAAGCCAACTCGTTGTCGCGAGTAGTCCATAATACCATCGACAAGGTCGCCGCCCTGTTGGCCACCACCGCTCCACCGGATCTTATCCTAAACCGGCATTGTCCCGAGTGCGTGTTCCAGAACCGTTGCAGGAAAATGGCGATCGAAAAAGACGATCTAAGCCTCCTCGCCAATCTGCCGGACAAGGAAAGATCTCGGCTGAAAAGTAAAGGTATTTTTACTGTCAACCAACTCTCCTATACGTTTCGCCCGCGTCGTCGCATCAAACGGCTCGCAGCTAAACCTGAGAAGTCCCATCACTCGTTGAAAGCCCTCGCGATCCGGGAACGTAAGATACATATTGTCGGCAACCCAATGCTACGGATCGAGGGCACACCGATTTACTTCGATGTCGAGGGGCTTCCGGATCGCGAGGTCTATTACTTAATTGGTGTACGTCTGGAAGACGATATGTGTGGCATGCGTCATGCCCTATGGGCCGATGCGGCGGTGGACGAGGAACACATCTGGAGGGCTTTCCTTGGTATTTTGTCGAGAATCAACAACCCCGTCCTGATTCATTTCGGTAATTTCGACGCTATATTTCTCAAGAGGATGTGCGAACGATACGGCGGCCCGCAGGAAGATTCTCCTGCGGCCAAGGCAATCGCATCTTCTGTTAACCTGTTGTCTGTGATTTTCGCTCAGGTTTACTTTCCTTCTTATTCCAACGGACTTAAGGAAATTGCGAAGGCTATAGGCTTCGAATGGACTGATCCCTTATCCTCTGGCCTTCAATCCATTGTTTGGCGGCATCAATGGGAAGAATCGCGCGACCCGACGATTCGCGAGAAACTGATTGCCTACAACGCTGACGATTGCGAAGCACTGCGCTTGGTCGCTCACGTTCTAGGTCGGCTCTCCGAACAAGATATTGGCTCCGACAAATCCACAGGATGGGGGCCAGAAATCGTCCATGCGGGGTCGCTTGGGAAAAATCTGCCGTCCAAATGGCGCGAGTTCAAGAGCCCGATATCGGACTTGGAATAAATAAACATCGCAGCCCACTGGCATTACCAGCGAGATCGCGTTTTCGTTCGACCGCGGCTGGAGAAGACGACCCCGATACGGCGCCCTCGGAGACACAGGTCCGTCAAGAAAGCTGATACGGTGGTCATTCTCAAGGCTCCGACGTGCTGCCCGGAATGCGGCGAACCAGGACGGAGAAAAAATCGGCTGTTTTCGAGAACTGTGCAGGACCTTGTCTTCGGTAGGGGTAGCGTGAAAGGAAGATGTGTGAACTACGTGTTTCAGACCTACCACTGTCGAAGGTGCGGATACGAGTATAACATGTACGAATGGTATCGTAGTCGCGCCCGAAAATGGGGTTGGAATATGCTCGCCTACTTCGTTTACCACATCGTAGGGTTACGTATCCCGCAACTCACGGTGCAGCACAGCCTGAACAGGCTGTTCGGCCTCGACGTGGTCCGGAGTACCCTAAATAACCTCAAGTTCAGTGCGTCCGACTATTATTTGGTCACCAAACGGAAGATTTTAAACCGGATTATACATGGGAATCTCATTCACGCCGACGAGACCAGGGCCAATATCAAAGGGCATCTGGCTTACGTGTGGGTTCTGACAAACCTGCGCGAGGTGGTCTATATCCTCGCCGAGAGCCGCGAGGGTGAAATCGTTCAAGAGTTGCTGAAGGGTTTCAAGGGCGTCCTCGTGTCGGATTTCTACGCAGCCTACGACGCTATTGCCTGCCCACAACAGAAATGCCTCATTCACCTCATGCGCGATCTGAACGACGAGATATTGAGCAACCCGTTCGATGAGGAGATGAAATTGATCGCCGTTGGATTCGCCGGTTTGTTAAAGCCCATGGTGGAAACGATCGATCGGCGGGGACTGAAGACACATTTCTTGCGGAAGCACATGGTCGGTGTCGATCGGTTCTACGGATTTCTTGACGCTTCGAATTTCAAAAGCGAATCGGCCTTCAAATGCAAACAGCGCTTCGAGAAAAACCGCGACAAACTTTTTACGTTCCTACGTTATGACGGGGTACCATGGAACAACAACAATGCCGAACACGCCATCAAAGCATTTGCGAAGCTTCGGGACGTTATTTCCGGAACGTCCACGAAAAAGGGTGTAGACGAATACATTACCCTTTTAAGCGTAGCCCAGACCTGCGAATATCAGGGGATCGATTTCCTGAACTTTCTGCGATCCGGAGAGAAAGATGTCGAGGCATATTCGCGCGGCTGTCGCAGATACCCGAGTGGTTATTCCCGCAATTCTCGGGTTCTCAGTGCCCATGCCTCAAAAACAAGTTCCTAGCCAGGCATGTTTGAGATCTTAGAATAATTGAAGCATTGGCCCAGCAGTCGTAGGTACTAGAGGTAATGTAAGGTAATGGGGGTCGGATTCGAATTAAGATCTCGCGGGTATTTATTAGATCGGGCTCAAGATAAATCCACGAATTTCTCACACGGGAAGCTTTCTTCATGCCGCCTCAGCAGCCGTTTCTCCTTTCTTGTTCCGGTTGAACCTTACACCGAAGAGGAAGATATTCCCCACCGGAAATTTTCCGCTTCTCGCTAGTGGCACAATGTGCTCCATTGAGAGTTGATTTGGCGAGAATTGTTGGACACAGTAGTGGCAGATGCCTTTGTGAAGTTGGTTTTTCTACCAGTAAATCAGTTGTGTCTTTTAAGGTATCTCATGCTTTTGTATGGTCAAATTTTCCTTTGCAGTCAGAATTGGTACTCTTAGCTAGGGTCTTCAACCTCTTGCAGAATGGCTTGAATCTTGGGCTTTAGGTCAGGAATATCACGTTCAACCGTCATCCATACTTCTTGTAGGTCTAACCCAAAGTAATCGTGAACGAGGACATTGCGCATGGTGATAATCTGAGGCCAGGGGATTTCGGGATGGTTATTTCGCAGGGAGTCGGACAGTTTTCGAGCAGCCTCCCCAATGATTTGAATATGATGAACCATCCAGGTTTGTAGGAGTTCATCTTGCTCAAACCGGGGTTGCCCATCAGGGACATAACGTTCAATCCGTTCAATGGCTTCGAGAATGTCCCGAATCCGTTCTCGATCGTTCCTCACAGAGGAACAGCTTCCTTTAAGACACGCTCTCGCACTCGTGGCCGGAGTCCTCGATCTGAGGCAATGTCGACCTTCCGCCCAAGTAATGCTTCCAGATCCAAAATAAGAGCCGCGTGATCAAGCAGGCTTCGGCCCGACTCCATCTCGACGAGGAAATCAATATCACTTTCCTGGGTTTCTTCTCTTCGGGCTACTGACCCAATAAGGCGAACCTTCGTTGCTCCGTGTTTGGTCGTCAGGTCGAGAATTTCGTTTCGTTTGGCTTTGAGGAGCTCCTGTATCCGGATCATGGTTACTCCTTTTGTTGAGTGACAAGGCCCAATCGTAAAGCATTCTATAAGGAAAATATAGGGTTGATTAAGGGGAATGTTGTCACTTTTCTTAGTATTTTCATTGAGAAAAAGGAGGCTACCCTTTATTCCCGTGGGTTTTCTGGCGGCCTGACGGTCTGTATATAAGCATTCGCTCCGCCTTCGTTTCCAGCTTCTCAAGAAACGAATCAGTGCCATACGGTACGCTTTGTTCGATAGTTCGTCGAATCACGGTCAGTTTCCCTGGTTCATCGCCTTCCGCTCACCAGCTCACCCAATCTGTCATGTTGTTATAAACGGCAACCGCCACTGCTCTTTTGACGTTAATATCCCATCTTCTTTTATGTCCTCATAAAAGGGTAGTACCCATTTCCCCCTATCAAAGCTAGCGCGGAGGACCACGTGGCGTGAGCCCGTGGGTGAAAGCGCTCCCCGCTGGTAGCGGGGCCTCCTTGCCACATGATGAGTTTTTGATGACACGAGCGCATGGAAGTTCGCCTCAGTGGTCATGGGGCCTATCAGCATCAATATCATGTGGTGTGGATCCCCAAGTATCGCCGACGTATTTTGCGGGGGGCGATCAAGGTCTTTGTGCAGGAGCATTTACCTCAGATCCAACACTATCATCCCGATGTGGACGTCCAGCAATGGAGTGTGCAGATAGATCATATTCATGTGGTGCTAGGGATACCTCCGAAATATGCGGTGTCGAACATTGTGGGCAAGATGAAAGCCAATTTGAGTCGGCAACTGCGGCTCCGGTATCCCGAACTGCAGCAGACGTACTGGGGAGCGGTCTTGTGGTCGCCGGGGTTCTTCTCATCGACGGTTGGGTTGAATGAAGCCGTGATTCGGCGGTATGTGGACCATCAAGAACGAGTGGACAAAGGACAGATTCAGCTCAAGTTTGAATTTTAAGTGCCACGCGGCGTAAGCCCGTGGGTATCTACGACATACTTTCCCGCTTGAAATGCCTGGCGCAATCCTGGCTACAGAAATAATAATTCTTTCCTTTTAGCTCCTGTACAATCGCTGTGCCCGCAGCTACGTATACTTTACAGACGGGATCTTGAATCATCACATCTTTCCCTGGGGTGGCAGGGTCAAGTTTGGGCTGACTCCATTCACGGAAAGCTCGACGAACCATAAAGAACAAGATCACTAAAAGAATGAGAATTGTAATTATTTTATACATGGTGTGTAATGAGCCTATTGAGACAGATAGCAATTTGTAGCATGTTTTCAGGTTTGATTCCACATATGCCGTAAACCGCCATTTCCCAAAATTATTGGTGATTTACATGGCTTTCTTCCATTGCTGTGCCCTTTCTCAACTTGTTAGGATTTTCGCTATGCTGCCGTTGATCTTTTTTCTGAACCTCGTGGGTCTCAGCCCATGTTGATCCGGGTCATGCTAATAGTTCTCGTATTCGGGGGATGCACCATGAGTCAACCCCTTACGGGAACAATCGTCGATCTGACCTATCCCTTTGATGAGCATACTGTGTATTGGCCAACGAATGAGTCCTTTCACTGGAAGAAAACGAATTGGGGCCTCAGCAAGCAAGGGTATTGGTATGCATCGGCAGTCTACTCAGCTTCAGAGCATGGTGGCACCCATCTCGATGCCCCTATTCATTTTGCAGAATCCGGATGGAGTGTGGATGAAATCCCCGTCGACCAGTTAACAGGTGAGGCGATCTTGCTGGATATTCGAGCACAGGTGGAGTCCAATCCGGATTATACTTTGCAGGTTGACGATATTGCCCAATGGGAAATCTCGTACGGTCCAATCCCTCCCAAAGCCATCGTGTTACTCTTTACCGGGTTTGGACAGTATTGGCCGGATAAGGTCCGATATCTTGGTAGCTCCACGCCGGAGGATCCCGCTACGCTCCATTTCCCCGGGTTTTCTGCCAAGGCCATAACATTTCTGCTTACGAAAAGAGATATTTTAGGAATTGGGATAGATACAGCCAGCATTGATGCCGGTCAGTCACAAGATTTTCCCGTTCATCAAATTCTGGGTCGAGCGAATCGCTATGCGTTGGAGAATGTGGCGCATCTCGAACTCTTACCACCCAGAGGAGCTCGAATAACGGCCCTCCCTATGAAGATTCAAGGAGGCACAGGAGGACCGGCTCGAATTATTGCAACCGTGCCTTAGGGGCACATCAGATCAAACGACTGAATAAAGGTCTTTCGGGCCTTCTTAAAGATACTTGGAGAAATATTGATGATGAACAAAAGGAAATTATGGTTACGATTACGTTAATGGGTGATTTGCAAACTGTTGATGGAGAGCGAGCCCTTGGATGCGAGATTGCTGACTCCGTCACCGTTAAGCAACTGATCAGGAAACAAGGCAAACCGCTTCGGGAAATTTTTCAGTTGTTAAAAGAAAAAAAAGTCATGGTGACCGTCAATAAACGAATTGCCAGTGAAGAAACTAAAGTCTACGATGGAGATGCCGTCTATATTGTCGCTCACGATGGAATGGGACAAAGCGGACTGACGCTCTCACATTACTAATTCAAGATGACCCTGTTGATGGGCTCGGGCCAACCAGGTTCTCCAGTGGAGCACCCATGGGCTTCAGTCTTCTTGCAGAGACTTCTGTCCTGAGGCGGATCTCCTGGCAGCGTATCAAAGGGCTCAAAATCGTCCATCCCCGGTGAGCGATCATCCACGCAAAAAAAGGGGAGCCGCCTTACTCGAACGGCTCCCCTCGAATGTTGAGATCTGATTACCCTTCCGTGATTTGAATCTTGCGAGGTTTGGCAGGCCCCACCTTTGGCAGAGTTACTCGCAATACTCCATTATTCAGTTTGGCTTCAATATGTTCCTGATCAATCACTTCAGAAAGAGTAAATTGTCGGAAATATTTCCCGGTCTCGTACTCGCGTAAAACATGCTCCTCTTTCTCAGGAACAGAAACTGACGGCACACCGCTTAAAGAAAGCACATCGTTCCGAAGATCAATTGAGACATTTTCGGATGGCACCCCGGGCATATCCGCCACAATTGTCAGGGCTTGGTCGTCTTCAAATATGTCAACATTGGGAGAAAACACTCGACCAGGGATCGTTTGTTCCGCATCCGATTTGACTTCCCGCTTGTCCCGCACTTGTATATCCTGCGTCTGTGTTGTCATGTGTTCATCCTCCTTTGTATTCCTTTGTATTGAATGGGGTCTTCCCCATCACTCACCTCTATTGCAATCTTTATCCTGTAATGGCGATTTTTTTCGGTTTCGCCTTTTCGGCTTTAGGCAAGACCACCATTAAAATACCGTGTTGATATTTTGCTTGCACTCGCTCACTGTCCACATCCGTGGGTAATGTTAACTGTCTTCGGATTTTCCCGGCTTCCCGTTCTCGACGATGATATCGCACATTAGATTGCTCATCCGGAATCGCCCGCTCACCTGTGACGGTAAGATTTCGACCTGTGACGGACACCTCCAGTTGATCGAGCGTCATGCCTGGAACTTCCGAGCGAACATAAACATTTTCGCTATCCTGTGACACATTCATCAGCGGATAGACGCCCGCTGGAGAGTCCCAACCATTCACCTTGCTTAGTCCATTGAACAAGTGACCCAGATCCCGTCGAAGCCGGTCCAGCTCTGAAACTCCACCAGAAAAACCCTCAAACGGCCAATTTTCCAATCTTCGAATGACCATAGCTTACCCCTCCTCTTTGAACTTCTCGTGCTTCATGCTTCCAAATGCTTGTTAATTCCTCGGGATACCTTCGAAGGTCAAACATGCATCGATGTTACTTATAAAATAATTTCAAAATTCCGGGAGTCAAGTAGGACGATAATATTCGGGGGAAATGCGTAAAAGGAGTGGGATATTGTTCGGTACAAAAGATCGAGGACAGAACGAGAATGAAAGTGGAAATAATGAGAAACACAAGGATCCCAATCAGCGTAATTGACCTGAAGGAAGCTATAACCACATCTCTCTCGCTTCAAACCGTCCGGCCTTTTAGATAATCCCGGAAGGAATAACAAAACCTGGTAATAGCATGCCTGTTTGTTTGAAAAAGACAAGACTTGTCCTGATCGTAGGGTGGGAATTATTCGCCGACATTGGGCGAATGTTTTTGGAAAAAATCTTTGCGTAAACCCTATTTGTGTTGGGGCATGGGCGTTCGGCCCAGGATGACCATGATGGTGGACAATATGGCTGCTATTGACATTGCTCAATCCAAATCGTGAATGTATTCCTTTCTCAGCAGTGTCCCGCGGTCTGCGGTAGGGCCGCTCACCATTTCAAATAAGGAGGATACGATGAATCAGCGATCTTTCGGTCTCGGATTACTGTTCCTCATGATGTTGGTATGGAGTGGATGCGATTCAGGCGAATACGGAAAAGAAACGAAACCGGAACCCAAAGCGGAAAGTACGCCAATGTCGCCGGCCGAAGCTCCGGGCATGGCGGAAACGCCACAGGTGGAAGGTGCCCTGATGGCAACTGCCGGAGTGGCCGGTGCAGCAGAGAATGAAGAAGGGGTCAATCATTTTCAACAGGGGCATTGGGATGTGGCCCAAGAACATTTTACGAAAGCCATAGCCGCGAATGCTGACCTTCCGGAAGCGCATTACAATCTTGCGCTCGCATTGGATAAGTTGGGAAACCACGCCGACGCGACAAACCATTTCAAAAAGGCCTTGGAGCTGGCTCCGGCTGATCCGATGATTGCCGGTTCAAAAATTCTGCAGGCCCATGTGGGCGGGTGAAATGGTCACGTTTAGATTGGTCGAACAAGACAGAAGGATTGTCATAGGACTTTTAGGACATTCTCGTTGCTCCCATATTGAGGTCCAATGCTGGCCGAATTCCGGCATGACATGTATCACCGATGGAAGAAAGCTATGCCTTGAGTGCTAGGAGCCTTTCTCAAAACAGGGTTTGCCCCGGGATTGTTTTTCCTACTACCACACTAGGTGCGAGAACCGGTTTCAACTTTTCTCACACTCCCTGAAACAAATTTGCCAGGCTCTCTCCCCATGGATGCGCTGTATTATCCCTTTCATCTGTGTCACGAACAGACGCTTCATCAGATTTTGAAGGATTATTCCCCTGTCCACTTTTTGGATTTTATGGCTTTGCAATTCACCCCGTTCATGGGGGCAACAGGGTTTCCAGACCGGATGGGAGATTATTATCCGGAACTATTAGAGAGCGGGAGAATCATTCAAGGGCATGATGTCAGTGGGCCGCTGAGCCGACGATGGTTACGGCGGTCAATCAGGATCTCGCCGATCCTCTTTGGCGATCGATCTTTCATGGGGCCTTGAAGAATGATCGACGGTTTCAGCGAGGGTTAGTGGCGTTCTCCCAGGATAGCCAAGGGCGAAGTTCCGTCCCGACAGACGCTGCGCTTTTGGCGGCCTTCCAAAAGCCGGAAAGAGAGTTCGTGTCTTATACCGTCGAAACCCTTCAAGCCATGAGCCGAAGGCGGTTGGCTGAAGAGGAGAACCTGACATTTGAGTATGGATTTGGATTGATTAAAACATCTGCGGCTCTGGTCTACAGTATTCAGCTCTGCCGACACCTGGGCCTCGTTGCCGTCACCGATTCGCCTGCGCATCATCAGCTCCTGATAAGAACGTGTCGGCGGGATAACGTGGGGGTAAGTAACTTCTGTGTGAAGCGGGAAGGGTACTAAGGAGGAATATAGAACAATGCCGGCTACTGGGGTTCTTCATCCCGGATTCGCAGAAAAACCGGAAAGCGAGGGATGCCGTTTTCAGTCAATCCCTGGTGACGAAACGTGACCCGGCTTTGTAACGGTGGCGGGCGACGCCGCTGCTCATGACTGAGCCCGCTTCCGATAAAGAAGATGATCCCATTATCCGTGCGCACCTTGAGTGAACCAATCAGACCGGCAAACTGACCTTTGCCTGGTCGATACCCGATGACTGTGGCCTCGGCATCAGTGAATAATTTCAACTTCAGCAAATCCTGGCTACGGCCACTGGCGTACAACGCGGTGTCCCTGTGCAGCATCAACCCCTCACCGCCTTCATCGATCACCCTGTGCAACCATTTCAACAAGTCTTCTTCGCTCCCGATCCGCTGTTGTTCAATGATCCCCAAATAGGGAGAGGCGCTTTCCGTCTTCAAGCCATTCATCGCGATCACCCGTTGGGCAAAGGTTCCGCCATGTGCCGGAAGATCAAAAATCATGAAGCGCACATGTCTCCATCCCTCATGGGGGTGTTGTGTCCGGACAATGGACGATACCTCTTCATATCGCCCTCGCCCCATCCATAACTCTCCATCCAAGGGCATGGCTGGCAATCCTGTGGTAAACCATTCGGGTGCCGCAAACACATTGCCTCCTCGCGAAATCAAATGTGTCCCATTCCAACGAGCACGGACGCCGTCGAGTTTTTCGCTAACCCAGTATTGGCTGAGATCAAGACCCTGCCGATAGATGTCCGCCAACATCAGTTCGGGGATCGTGCCGGCTTGTGGGACAGAGCAGGGAACAAGAATGATGAGGAAAATGACCGCAAACAGGCAGTTCTGAAGACTGCGGCCAGACCCCGATAGGCCGTAACGATCAGGCGTCAAATTTGGTGGGGATAATCCAGGAAGGGGTTGGTCTTCATTATCTCCCCCTCGGGAAGGAGTGGTCTGGTCAATCGGCAATGGTGTCAAGAAGTTCGATTTCTTCAGGCAATAACGACAATTGTCCGGCCTGGAGATCGTCTTTCATATGTTGTTCGCTGGTCGTTCCGGTCAACGGGAGCATGCCGATCTGCATGGCAAAGCGAAAGACCACTTGCGCCGGACTCGTCCCTAACCGTTTGGCGATGGCCCGTATGTCCGGATCGTCCACCACGTCCCTGTTGGCCGTAAGGAGTGAAAAGCCCTGGTAAATGATGCCATGATCCTGGCAAATTCCCCTCACTTCTCTATCCCATCCATGGGAGGCATAACACCGGTTCTGCACGACCATGGGTTTGACTCCTCGCTTCCGCACAGAGTTGGGTGAGTTGTCCGGCCGTGACATTGCTGATGCCAATCATTTTAGTCTTCCCGGATTGATAGAGCTCCTCCATGGCGGCCCACACTTCCCGGTCCGATTCTCCCAATCCGAATCGTGAATAGGGCCCGTGCAAGACATACGAGTCCACATAGTCGGTGTGGAGGTGGGTCAGACGAGCTGGCAAAAGATTGCTGCACCTGAGTGGTGAGATCGGCTGAGGCATCATAGGGCGTACGATGGTCCTGTCCGTTCACCGGCGTAAATTTCGTTTGCAAAAACAGGGTATTCCGTTTCACTCCTTGCTTGTCGAGGGCCAGCAGAGCTTCACCCACCAGGTCTTCCCGGTAATGAATGAGCTGGTTGGCCGTGTCGATGGCCGTGAACCCCGAAGCCACCGCCAATTGCACTAGATGGGTCGTGGCGCCTTCTTTCCATGCCGTGCCATACATCAACGAGGGAATTGGGACATTATTGTGTGCGGTCAATGTCATAACGATTCCTCCAGATTCAACGACCTACCCGGTTTGTCTTCTTCCTGTCCAATTTCCAAAGTCGAACGATGGAAATGTGGGACCTATTCTAGCGACTTCGCTTGTATTTTTCAGGTATTCAGGCGGTATTTTGGGAGAAATGAAAGGATCCGTGGAATTTGCTCCCGTTAGGAATGGGGTCATGGACTGTCCTGGGCAGCAAATATTCCGGGAGACGCACTATCAATTACCACGGCTGCCGGTTGGCATTCTACAGATGTTCCCGGCCATGGGGAGAGCGAAAATCTTGGTCGGGTCCGAGGGGAACGATACCCGTGGGGTTAATGTCATCGTGGGTGATGTAGTAATGGCGTTTGATGTGATCCATATTCACGGTGTCCGCCACGTCATCGTATTGATAGAGATCTTTGAGATAGCCAAACAAATTGGGATAATCCACAATGCGCCGGATATTACATTTGAAATGTCCGTGGTACACCGCGTCAAATCTGATGAGCGTCACGAACAACCGCCAGTCTGTCTCCATGGGGCTCTTGCCAAAGAGATACCGTCGTGTGGTTAAGCGGGACTCTAGCCTATCCAGCATCTCAAACAGGCGCCGGACTGCGTGTTCATAAGCCCGTTGGGACGTCGCAAATCCTGCGCGGTAGACCCCATCATTGACCTGTTCATAAATATCGTTATTCAGCTGGTCAATCTCCTGCCGGAGATCAATCGGATAAAGGTCTAACGTACTGCCTGTGAATGGATTAAAGGCCGAATTGAACATCCGCAGGATGTCGTCATCGGAATTACTCACGATACGGCAGGTTTCACGATCCCATAATACGGGTACCGTCACGCGTCCGCGATAGGCCGAATCGGTCGCACGATACGCCTCACTCAGAAATTGAAACCCGTTGACGGGGTCGGTCGAATGTCCCGGCCCGTCTCGAAAGGCCCAACCCCGCTCATCCCGAATCGGATCAACAACCGTCATGCCAATCACATCTTCCAATTGTTTGAGCTTTCGCACAATAATCGTGCGATGCGCCCATGGACATGCCCAAGAGACATACAGATGATACCGTCCACGCGCGGCAGGAAATCCTGAACTACCATCATCAGTCACCCATTCCCGGAATGCATCACCTTGCCGCACAAAGGCGCCTTCGCTGGATTGTTCGTCAGGAAATTGCGGTTTCATGGGCATCGTCTCCTCATTGACTTCATCTTGATTCTTAAGGGCACCTCTAGAAACCCTAGGTTTTGTCTGAGTTCCCTGCTTTTGCTTGGAGCAACGGTTTTCCATAGCCTCTGGAAATGTGAAGGAGTGGCATTGCAGTGGGTCAAGGAGGTCTTCATCTCACCGGCTACCCCCTAGGCTAAGCCACTTGGGCTTTCCGTGGCGTGGAGAGGAGTAGAAACCGTTGGAAGTGATACGGGAGATTCTTTGGCCCAATCTTGAGGGGCGCCCGCCTTGTTTGCGTTTGGAGCGGCGGAGAACCTTTTTCAAGGCTGGACGAAATTCCGCCCATGGCACATGGGCGGCGAGCGCTTCCAAGGGATCCCCGTTATGCCTCAAGGCCTCGTAGCGTGTGGCCAGATCACAAAAGCTGAGTTGGCTGGGTGTCGGCATGAGCCATCCTTCTTGGGCGGGCAGTATCACAAATGATGCTCAGAATGTCAGCGGTTTTTAGAGGTGCCCTAAAGTTGGATGGTCCTTCCTCACATGGGGCATTAGACCATTTTGTTTCCTTCAGCCAATTTTTCCCAACTTTTGATTACGAGTTTGGCATAAGAAGTGCCGTGGGCCTGTCAAGGAGGGACCTCTGCTCATAGATGGGGCCGTTTTGTGTCAAGTCCTAATGAATGGATAGATGAAATTACAATTATTTCAACCAACGAATAATGACTACGAGCAAAAGCTCCACAGGAGTTAATGTGAAACAGACCATGCAGACTACTTTACCCCGGAAATCGTATCGGGATTAGGTCTGGCCGGTGGCACCTTCGATTTGAGCCAGCAGTGGGCTTGAATCCCGTGGACATATGTCCACGCTTTGCACGTTGAATTTTTTTCACAGCTCGCCTGACATACCGCCGGGTCGCGTTCACTCACCTTGAAGTTCTTAAAATCCGCCCCGGGCCTATCGGTCCGGTATTCCAACCCTTTCACGCCGGAAACACAACAATTGTTCGATGCGGCAAAATTAGCCCTGGTTTTGAGCCAGCACCTGGCCCTGGTTCCCTGGACTCCCGGTTTCACGTACGTCCAGGCCTTACACTTTTGATCATCGTTGCATTCTTTTTGACATAAGCCCGGGTCTGCCCCGACCAAATCCATGTTCTTAAAGTTTGACCCTTGTCGGTCCTTGTCCCATTCCCAGGTTCGCAGGATGTCACACATTTGTGGTGTCATGTCGTAAGTCATAATAAGGTCGTCGAACCCGCAATATTTATCTCCTGAACCCTCCAGCCGTACTTCCATGGTTCCTTTTTCACGCCCGACGGCGCAGGCCACCCGCTCGGTCATCACTTTCAAACTATCGATGTCGTAGTCAAAAACACCTTCTCGAGGTAGGCAACGGTCAGGTTTCCGATGTTCCCAACGAAGATTTTTGGCCATTATGGCACAATCCTGTAATTTAGCCCTGGCCTTCCTGCGGGCATTATCAGGAGACTGGTCCATACCCCTGGCAGAAAAATCGTCAAGCTTGAGTTCCAGTGCCCCTTTTTTGATGTACATTTTCCCCTTGCAGCCTCGCTCGACTGCATAAGCAGGAGTCGGACCAGAGGAGATGATTGTTAAGGCTAGCACCAGAAAAAAATACCTAATCATGATTGTTCTCCTTTCCTGGCTGAGTGCGCCCTTCCTTGGAGAAGAAAGAGTTTGCGGGCACATACTAATGGCAAGGAATTCCCCAATTTTTCCTCGTTTAACATAATCTGCACCAGTTTTTCCATCCACTTTCATTCTTGATATCGGTTTTTCAAACGCAACCGGTCTTCAGGTTTGGTTTTGCCAAAATACTGGGTCCGAGGTTTTTAATTGGATAAATTAAATTCGTAAAGGCGAAGGTTGACGGATCATCCGAGCCGGGGATTCCCCCAGCATTGAGTCCAGGAAGATCGGGAACGAAATCCGGTGGTGGATGTGTCAGCTAATTGCTAGGTGAATTCCGGCCATGTGGCCTCACCGTGGATGGCTCCTGACTGGGTTACTTCAATTTCCAGGCGGGACTGAAATCTGGTGGTGCAGGAAATCCCGGTGATCCTGCCGGTTCCCCACATCCAGGTGAATTCTCCCTCACACGTCTCCGCCAGGCTCTTGCAGGCCCACCGGGAATGGATGACTTCGTGTGTGTCGGGGATCGTCATCGTGCACGTTCCAAACGAATCCCGGGCTTTGGTCTTCGGATCAATATTCATCGACACCTGGCAACGGATCTGTGCCCGATTGAAGAGCCCTTGTGATTCCTGCAAAGGAGTGCGCTCTTCAAGTATGCCGTTTACCTCTCCATGGAAAAATTTCCGGTAGTTTTCCATTTCAAACATATTGTCTTTGCCGGACCAGTGAGCAATCACATCCCCCTGACTATCGTCGCACCATCCCGCCTCAGAGAATCCGAGGAACAAGAGCAGGCTGACGCAACCAAATTTTAAGAATATCATTCTTAAATCCAATCCTGTTTTCTGTCTAAGCCCGGCAGGCAGATGACTCCATTCAACGGTTTCGGAGGAGAGAATGTGATATCTCATTTAATGGGGAATGGTTCCATATTCAACTCCCGTTGGGAAGGCACCGGGGTTGGTTCCCGGTTTGGCGGTTTCAACAAACCCTCGGCGGGAAATATTGTGTTCTTCAGATCCTGAAGGCAGTGGTTGTGATGAGGAGCGCGATAGTGGAGAGGAAAAGCCCCCCGGCAGGCCGGGGGGCTCCACGATTAAATCCTTTGAGGAAGCAGTTTCACCTTCGTGAGTTTCGATCCACTATCATGAGTTTTGAAACACTTCGTTTAGCGAAGGCCCTTGAGCTTTCGGTAATTCGTCTCGCCCTCTTTGGTCATATACATTCTGCGTTGTTTGGCGGCACGTTCCTTTTGGCAATCATTCAGAAATGTGGTGTCAGAATCTTTTCGCTTGTAGTCCATGACATTAATGCGCTTGCCCGTTCGAGTGCCACCTTTTCCGCTTTCTCCCTTGGGATAACCTCGATTGCAATTTTTCTTTAAGCCCACATAGGGCTCAAATGTATGTTTCAGCGACAGGAAGTGTCCGAGTTCATGGCTGAATGTGCTCTTCAACGCTCCAATATCCATGATAATTCCATGTTTTCGTCCAAACGGCACCACACAATGAGGGAAAAACGAATGTCCCGCAAATGATTTGTTGTCATTCGTGGTCTTGGCGGAATCGACAACCAGGACTTGAAGACAGCCTTCGGTCTTCGACTTGCCCACGATATTATCGAATTTATCATCCATGAATTTTCTGAGCTCTCGCCCGTTGGTAAAGGACAGGTTATTCGACACACCCTTTACATTCCATTTCCACTCCGGATGGATTTTTAAGGCGGGCTTATCCTTGTAACAACGCTCCGCATCTTTGATCCACTTGTTAATCGTGGTTTCCGTTTGGCTTCGAGTGCTACCTTTTACGGCTGAGCTAAACCGGACGTTCAAATGAAATGTGGTGTGTTCTTTTTTTTTGTTTGTGAATAAGCCCATCCACCGATCCTTTCTTTGTGAGTCCGGGGCAAATGAGAGCCCACAGGCAACATGTTGCCCCAAGATCTCACTTCTGATTTATGTTGTTTGCAACAGAAGCGTTGCGGCCGAAACTTAACTGATTGAGTGGTAGATTTCCAGGCTTTTCTGCATCTTTTTCATTATTCCAATTTCCAAGGGCGTCACCTGCGTTCGTGTGGTTGGCGTATTTCCAATTGTGCGGGAGGTTGAGTAAGAGGCCACTGGTAGGCGGGTTGGTGTCACAGGCACCACCCTCCTTTTTGTAGGAAACACCGGGATTCTGCAGGGAGGATTCATGTTGAGAGACCATCTGGTCGGGAGAGCATGGGACGAGAAGGAGGACTCCATCTTGAGCGTATTATCACCACACAAGCCTTTTCATCGTGGTCAGAGCCGGTCAAGCAATTCCTTTTTTTTCTGTTGAAATTCCTCCTCGGTGATCAGGCCTTGAGTTCTCAGACGATTCAACATGTCAAAACGGTCTTCGATAGAAAGTTCGATGGACTGTTCCCGGCCCGTCGGTGAAGCACCAGGAGTAGGTCTTAGGTCATCCTTTGTGAAATTGGGTGGGGGTAGGAGCAGATCCTTATAGTCAACTACTACTGTTAACGGGGTAGATCCGCTGATTGAGAATTCCGGTTTAACAATTCTTTGATTGAACTTTTGGACCAACGCATAGGAGATACCCTGACTGTATAAAGGATGTTCCCAGGCCAACTCTCTGATACTAGGCATGGACACGGCAAAATGATGATTGGCCAGCATCACATACAGTTGCTCATTTTTGAAAAACAGCCCCCCCGTTGAAATCTCAGAGATAGCAGGGACTGGCGAATGACTAAGGGCATAGACCACCATTTCATCAGGCTGCGCCTGCTCGAATGCCTTCGGGAGCGTTGAACTGAGGTAGTGAATTTCTTCTGTTGTGAAGGCCTGTTCCTCACTTCCTTTCCCTCCTCCAATCAAAAAGCCTGGTTTAATCTTTTGAACGTAAATGGCTGTAAGGATCTCGGTCCACTCTTTTGGATCTAATGTAAACGGGTGCGTAAAGGGCGGTTGTGCATCTGGTGAAATCTTTGCCTTCATCTTTTCGAGGCGGACAAAGCGATCCGCTTCCTCACAATTTCCGCACACGGGTCGTGTGGACGGAAGTGAACCAACACAGGACTGATGAGCCAAGATGACCACTAGCGCCAAAAAAAGCATGCGGATCGAAACTGTGCGCTTGGGATGGTTTACATTCATGTGTCCATACACTCTTATACGTACCTCATGCTAATCTAGCATTCTCAGATGATCATCCCAACACCATGAAGCGTTGATCTTGTAGACGCTCTCATGAACATTGAAAGTTTTCTCACTCAAGTATTCCCAAATGGATTTAAAATGGTCAGTCTATTGAACAGGTGTTTTTTAGGAAATCTGATTTACGCATTTCCAAGGGCAAATGTCATGTGATCAGGGGAAATGACTTAGTAATTGCTGGCGGAATTTGTCTCAAAATGTTTGGGTCTTATGCCTCGGGCAGTGCATCTTGATCTTGGAGGCCTCCCTGACAGGACGATTCTACCCGTCTTGTAAGAAAATCGGATACATGTCGATCCACGAACCATCTGATTGCCGGGCGAACCTAGGTCCTTATCTTCCTGTGGCTCTCTGAACAGAACCGCTGGCCTTGCCTCCTTCCGATCCATAGCCTGGGTTCCGTGCGTAACGGACCAGCGAACGGGAGTCCCATCCACGCACGCTCGCCGACATTCACCTATCCCAAAAGATTTTCCTCCGGCAGGAGCGCGAACCGTGAGAGGGGATCAGATTACGGCTCCTGCCGTTCCAGCGTTGGTTGGATCATGAGGGTCTTGCCTTGGGCTTCCAATCCGAAATGCGGGTGTTCCACCATATCGTTGCGACGTCCGGTCGGAGCCTGGAATTCAAAATTTACCGTGACTGTTTTTTTATTGGCCTCCACGGAGACTTGCTGCTGGAGCATTCTCACCCCCTCATGCCACGCGACCAAGGTATATTCGCCATCGGGCACATCCGTCAGGATAAAAGCGCCATCTTCCCCCGTTATCGCATAATAGGGATTCTCGCCCGCGATGCCCCAACTCTGCATGTAGGCATGGAATCCGCATTGCATGAAAAAAATGTTCCGGCCCTGATCGAGGTGAATGGTTTCCACCACCGGTTCACCGGGTTTGTGCTCCTGGCTCTGCAGAACACCTGATTGTTTATGAAAGGGATTCATCGTCAAAGGCATGTTAAACAAGACACGCGGCCCGCGTTCGGAGGTCTGGTAAGCCTGAATGTCATGTATGACTGGATCCATATTGACCACCGTGACTTTGTGTTGATTCCGCACCACTGTGACAAACGGTAAGAATTGACAGTCACGCGCTTCAATCTTTTGGGGCGTAACATCGAATGGCTTGCCTCGAGAAATGTCCCCTATCATGACCACAACATCTTTCAGCCCGCCATCGGGCGCAATCACGAAATCCTTGAGCAAGCGCCACCCGGTCCCAGTCGAAATCCGACCACAGTACTCAGCGTTGGGAAATGTTACGAGGTTAAATGCTGTGGGAGCGGGCTTTTTCCCCGTGACGATCACTTTTCCTCGAATCGTTCCCCCGTTGGTGACCGTCGTTTCCTCATAGGGCATTGCGAGGGGTGGGGATACGAATGGAAGGCACATGATTGCGCTGATTCTTACCAACAGCCACGCGTTTGCCCGTTTCATGGTCTCCCTTTCTGTTCAGTTGAATCGTTCACTGAATCTGACCATACATCAGAGCGGCTTCTTTCACAGTGGTCAATCTAGATCGCTGCACAGGGTATATCCTTGCGACTTCAACACGACGGACGGTTCATGTACGAACGGAATATTGTCCATTCACTCACGCCGGTCACTCTCGTCGCTCAGCAATTTTAGCTGATCGGACAAACAGCATGCTAAGGGAACATGTCGAATGCCCTAACGATCAGATTTCTTCCCCAAGTCCCGCACATAGGCCAGCACATCTCGTATATCTTGGTCGGACAATCGCTCTTTAAAGCCCTGCATGGCACTTCCTTGGACGCCATTTTTGATGGCCGAAAAAAGGACATGGTCCGGGTTTCCCTGAATTTTTGATGAACTCAAATCTGCCGCCGGTGGAACGAGTTCCCCGCCAAATGTCCCATCACCGCGCCCCTCAGTCCCATGACACATCACGCAGAGTTTTTCAAAGACCATCTTCCCTTTGCTGCGATCCCCTGCCATATGATGTGCCTGGGTCTCTGTCACTGAAATGACCTGACCCGTATCACTGTCCACTTCGACGTGCGCAATTCGCCCATCAGGGCGTAAAATCTCTACCAACCAATCATTCTTTCCGTCTTTTTCCTGTAGATCGATTTTTCGAATATCTCCTTGAACTTTTTGTAGGGCCAACTCAATGACATGGTCAATAGTGACCTGGTTGCCGATAGACTGTCCTGTGTCGCTTCGCCCGTCATGTGGGATAACGAGTAGCGCGTTCAAGCAGATAAAACCTACAACGATTTTCCAGTGGTGGCGCTGTTGGTGTTTTTTATTCATAAACATCCTTTTCAGCGTAGCCTTCAGGTTGTAAGGTGATGAGGCTGGACACCTGAAGGTTGGCATTTATGATTAAGTTGATCCCAGTCAAGTGAAACCCAATGCCTGAATCGACGGTTGTTTCCAGCGCCTCTTACTCTTTCACCGGAAAAGACCAATTCACCTCCACGGTGCCGCCTGGTTTCACCTCGATGTCTTTTTGCATCGTCTGAGGATCACCATATTCTGGACGACCGGATTTTAGGTGTTTGACCTTGTAACTTTCATGCCAAGCGATCAGGGTGTATTGACCTGGTGGGACGTCTTTAATTTCATATTTTCCCGATGCGTCGGTCAGGGCGAAGTAGGGATGATCGAACCCCGCAGTGTACCCATTCATATGCGCATGGACATCGCATCGGTACAACCATCCCACGCCATGTTCGCGCAAGATCGTATGGTCGACTTCCAGGTTAGGTGTCGGCATGGCCAGATTTAAGAGACTGGCACCCTTATCGCTAAAGAAGTGAGGATTATGAAGAATTTGATCATAGTTGATTATTCCGACAGTCTGGGTGTGCACAAATGGAAAGATATGTTCTTCGAAATTACATAACTGACTATTCGGTCGGTCATCGGACTTCCCCATATGAAGCATATACTTTTGTTCTGGCGCCTTCCCCTTCTCCACCTTTTCCAGATACACCAGGGTGAACTTGAGCCCTTTGGTCGTCGGATCAATCTGGAGAACCGGTGACGGAACTGTGGCACCACAGACATCAAGGTCGGCAAGCACCTGAAGCGGATCAATGTCCGGCACCTTGCCCGTCCATGTTGCTACCCCTTGAATGGTTCCACCGTTTTGAACCGTGATCACCTCATATTCAGCCCATGCCTGGCCTGCCAGCCCCATTACTACAGCCGCACTGATGCACCCGATGAAGCCAATGAGTTTGTCTTCGTATTTCTTCAACATCGCCAATCCTCCTTATATGGTTAGCACGACATTTGCTTGATTCGTACAGGGTCTTTATGGATCGTGACTATGCCGTTTGATCTTTTGGGAAATTCGCTAATACGCAAAATCAAATCCTACTAAAAACGTTTGGCCTAACAGATCCCCTCCCCCGGTCCCCACATTTTTTGTTCGATAGTTGTTGTATTCCGCATGAATGGCCATTTCCCCCCGTGAATGCTGGAACAGAAAATAGCGAATCACGAATGTATGAGAATCGACATCATTATAGGATTTCGAAAAAGTCGGATCGCCCTGACGAGAATTTCGAATAATGTCGAAACGATAGGAGAAAAACCAATCAGGCATATTGAGCACCGGCAGGAGCGTCGGATACACATCCAGTTCGACAAATGCCCCATTCCAGGACGCATTTCGCGCATTAGCGATCCCTTGGGATTGAAACAAATTCTTGCTGTCATTTCCATGCATGAAAGCCCCGAAGAGGTTGACCTGTCCTTTGTATGTGAGACTGAGATCCGCGCCGATACGATAAAATGGTTGGCCACTCCCGCCAACGCCAGGGCATGTCGGGCATGTCGCATTGACCACAGTCGGAGCCTGCCCATATGCACCAAAGACCCCAACACGATGGCCCGTGACAATACCGTATCCTCCAAATGATTGCGTCGCATGCCCGTAGAAATTGAAGTTGGTTCCCCCGGTTCCGCAGGAAGTTCCGGCTGGACAGCCACTGAGTGCACCGGAAAAGGTATTGGTGGCCAGTGCCGACAGACTATACCGGAAGTAGCCGTTCGTAAAATTCGTTTTCTTAATGCCGGTCAGCTCAAACCCTGGTTGGTTGTCCCCAAGGCCAAAGGAATTGGGATTGGCGTACGAACTCGTTGAGGTTCCACTAATTGTGGCGGTATAAGGCGTACCTGCCATGTAATGATACATGACCATGGGGGTATTTAAGCTTGGACTGCGCTTTTCACTAAAGGGGACATCTATTTCGAACTTGCCGACTCCTAAGTTCAGGAGATAATCGCCTGGTTTGCTTTTCACACCAAAAAACCGCTCGAGCTGCATAAAACGCACTTGCGCACTTTCCAGATCCCCGTCACCTGCGGTGGATGCCACTCCAAATCCGGCATCAGCGAGGCCTGGTGTGTATACGATGCGAAACGCGACATTTCGTTCGAGAATGCCAAAACTGAGAATATCCAAGCCCGTAAAGCCTACGCCGCTTGTGGTAATCCCTGTCCCATCCGTTCGAACACTGGCCGCTTGATATCCGACGGTCGTTCGAAACGAGACGGGCCAATATCCCATGGTAATTCCTTCATAGAGGGGAAGGTCTGCATCCGATCCCAACTGATACCCTCGATCACGAAACAGATTGCCGAAATCATTCAACTTGGGAAATCCTGGTACGTGACAGACATTACACGTGAAATCATACTTGCGCGCAAAAGCCGGGATAGCCAAGGCTTTTTGCACATCAACAATCCATTCGACGCCGGTAAAAATGAAGGCTGCCAGCAGAATTGTTGCAATGGACCCCTTCAGGAATTTTTGATAAATCATAAGGTTTCCTCCTCCTTTGTTATGACGACGGCTTATCGTGGCGTTCATAGGAAAAGTACCTGTTCCAATCAGTCCCTTGAGTAGTTAATCCTTTTTTACATAATTTTATGTAACATGCTTTTTAAGGGCATTAATAACGCTAAATTCAATTTTGAAATGAGCTTGCATCATTGCCTTTGCGGTCGTTTTCGTTGAAGGGCCACCTTTCCATCTCCCCGCTTAGCATTGTCATTGCCAAACCTGACGAAAATGTTACTCCCGTGCCGTGATGAGTTGTGTTGGACTTTCACCCGGCATTTTTACTGCAATTTCGAATGCCATAGATGTCCAATCCTCGTCCGAAGATATGTATGTCTTTGAATATCGTCGCACTATGGAATAAATTCAATATTTTTACAAGAATAAAGAGCACAGGTATTCATAGTAATTGAGCGACACTTGACCCAAAAATTGGACAATTTCTGTGGTGGACCGGCATGTAGAAGGAGTTTGCAAAATTCACATCGGGTTTTTTGTCTATCAAACCGGTAGCTCCAGAATTGAAAGAGAGATGGATCGTAGGTTCGAAAGGAAATTTTGGCGACTAGGGGACTCCCTAGTTTTTCCGAAATAAATTACTAGGTGAGGGGAAGGATACTCTTGGGTCTGTTTACTTTTGGCGCCTGTCCACCCGCTGGCAATAGACTGAAAATGATCTTCCCTTGGGATACCGTACCCCGAGTGAAGAATCATATAATGATTCGAAACGAAGTGTTGAATGAAAAAACCATCACGGAGGCCGCACAGTCCGGATTTTAAGCAAGCAGCGGTCGCGTTGGTGGTAGAGCATGGGTACCGTTGTGCGGCGGCTGGGCGCAGTTGAGGGATGAGTGGCACGTTGATTGGGCGTTGGAAGGACGAACTGGAAGCTCATAAGGCGGAAGCCTTTCCTGGGCAAGGCAAGCGCCCCGCTGAGCAGCAACGGATCCATGAGCTCGAAGAAGAGAACCGTCGGCTGCGGATGGAGCGAGAAATCTTACAAAAAGGGGCGGCCTTCTTTGCCAAGGAAAATACATGAGGTCTCGATTTATCGAGGAGCAAAAGAAGGTCTGGCCGGTCATCCTCAGGTGTGGCGTACTGGGCGTATCCCGGAGTGGCTAGTACAACTGGACCGTGCGTGGCCAAAGCCGGCGGGCTCATTTGACCAACGCACTGGATAGACGGATACGCGCGATCTTTGCTGAGCACCGCCAACGGTATGGCGCGCCACGGATCGCCAAAACCTTATACGACGAGGGCCTCCAATGCAGTGAGAACCGCATTGCCCGGCGCATGTGTGCTATGGGACTCAAGGCGATTCAGGCCAAGAAATGCAACGTCACGACCGACTCGACGCACTCCAAACCGGTCGCATCGGATTTGCTCAAGCAGGATTTTCTGGCTGAGGTTCCGAATCAGCGATGGACCAGTGATAGCACCTATGTCTGGACCGACGAGGGGTGGCTCTTTCTCGTCGTGGTGAGGGATTTGTATGCACGAGCCATCGTGGGCTGGGCAATGACCCGATGGATGACGCAACAATTGGTGTGTGACGCCCTGAGCATGGCCTTGCTCCGTCGCGGGTTTCCGAAAGGGACGCTTCTTCACTCTGATCGTGGCAGCCAGTATTGCTCAAAGCACTATCAGCGGTTGATTGAGAGCAACGGTCTGCACTGTAGCATGGGGCGCCGAAGGACCTGCTCTGATAACGCGGTCACAAAGAGTTTCTTCCACACGATGAAAGTCGAACTGGTTCACCGCGAACGGTACGTGACGCGGCGCAGGGCGTCATCCAGTATTTTTGAGTACATCGAAACATCTTACAATCGGCAGAGAAGGCACTCGGCGATCGGGCATGAGATCCCGATGCTATTTGAGGAAGCCGCTTAACCCTCTATCCGGATCAACAGGATGCTGTTTTGGAATGGGGTGGACTCTGAAAGGATTCTTTCATTGCTAAACAGAAGAGTTCAATTTCGCTCCTATTGCCATCGGTTACCACCACAGTAATCGGTGTTTCAACGCTTATTCCCGAGGTTCACTCTCAGGGAGTTATAGCTATAAACAGGAAGGAGTAATGAATTGGCTTTTTAACTTTCTGATTGCTCCCTTCCGAATATAATCGATCATTCCACAATTAGTTATGTATGTCTGATGTCTGCCGGACCATTTCCTTCAGTCCGTGGGATGGTTCCCACTCACAGATTGTATGATTTACCCTAATGATATTGTTTATTTTAATACGTCAAACATTTATGGAATTCTATTGGCAGATATCCCGGCTCTCATTTATCATATGAAATGTAAGGGTTTTTTGATTTAGACCTCTTCCAGCTTTTTTTTGGCCTGCATTTTGCTGTAATTTAATTTTAGTTCTGTAGTTCTTTTGTATAGTTCTTTATAGTTAGTCCGATCATTTATCCGTTCATCCCCCACCAAATTCTTACCCTCTTACCCAATGGTTTCCTGTTTGAAACCGGTTTGAAAGAGAGGCTCTCTCATGAACCACCTGTCTTCCTCTCCTCCATTGGCAAAAGACTTAATGGACCCAAAAGCCTTACCACTTAGAAGTGGAAAATTCGAGAACGAACTGGCACTGCAATTCCTTTCCGGTCAATATTGTGGATGGCCCGTGGTTGATTCCGCACGAAAAATTCTTGGGATCGTGTCGGATCTCCGGTTGTTCGAGGCCGTTTCACGCTTGAATTCGCTGGATGAACTCAGAGTGGAAGATACTATGACCTCACCGGTTTATGTGCGTGAGGATGAATCGCTTGATATGGTGTTGAATTTGATGATTCAGACGCAAATCCAGAGGATGCCTGTAGTGGGTGATCAGAATCTTGTCGGAGTCATTTCCAAGGCCAATGTGTTACGGCATTGTCTCCCAACTTCGACTTCTTCCCAATTCGTTTCTTCGTGCGCATGGTGTGAACGCGTGCCGGATCCATCTGTGGCACCGGCTAGCGCGAAAGGAATGCGGACATTGGCGTCCTTCTTGTCAATGGAGCATCTCAAATTCTCTGAGATCGATCTTGTGCATACCTATTGTCCCTCTTGTTTGCAAACCCTTCAGACACTCAATACAGCATCGGGGAGTCTGTCCTCTGATGAGACCGAGGACCAGGAAGTCCATCCATGTCTGTTGGTGGTTGATGATGATCCTTCTGTGGGCAGCCTGTTAAGTCAGGCGCTCAGGGAATGGGGATATAAGGTCCTCCTTGCGAGAAATGGATGGGAAGGCCTGGCTGTGGCAAGCCGCCAAACGGTGGATGGCATTCTATTGGATATGGACATGCCCATTATGGATGGGAGGACCATGTTGGATGAATTACGATGGTTGGGACATCAAATGCCAGTGCTGATGATGTCTGGCGCGTCGGACGAACGAGCCCTCCGGCAATTGTTACAGGAAGGCGCTCAAGGGTTTTTTGTGAAACCGGTTCATCTGAAATCTCTCAAGGAAGCCTGTCGCAGGATCCTGCAAAAGAATGAGGCACAGTCCTCGTTTCGCTACCATGTGGTCTGTGATCAAGCTACCGAAATTTAGGGCGTCAGTTAAACGTGCAATCCGGCTGCCGCCTTGCAAACCCTTTTCAGTATGTCGGTGAGAGTCTTCATAAGGCAATGCCTTCGCAACCCAACAACCTTCTTAAGCTCTGAATCACCGGAAAGACCTCCTGGTTCCAGTCAGCGCCCTGGCGATCAAAGGCTTTCTGTTCTTCCTCAACAATCCACCGGTCCTGTGCAAACATTCCATTGGTAAACCACACAATAAACGGCCACAAGAGGTGGATGAGGCCGGGAATTGAAGGTTTCCGGACCATCATCAACCCAAAGGTGTGATTGATTCGTTGAGCAGGATCCACGGGAACATACACATTCCAGAGATTTAACGCAGGGTGAATACTTCCGGCTGTCCAAAACTGGAGCGTTTGATAGGGGTAATTGGTACAGATGGTCATCAGATCATGCTTTGGTCCATCTGCTGATGCCTTGGTTCTTCCTAGAATGAGTTTCTCGCCGAGTGCTTGTGCGCCTTTGATGCGAGAGAAGGTGTAGTCGACTTCCACGGCATGCGGCCGCTCTCGAAGTTCCAGAAAGACTGTTCGGATCCCGCCCATGAGTCGACGATGCAACAATTGATGGTTCATATCCATAAGGTTCTCATGCATGAATGAGTAATGGCAGCCCACCTGACGGTCTAAGGTATCGAGTTTTATATTGTGGATCATCTGCTAAGGATACATTCGGGAGCCCGATCTCATTCACCCGGCTTACTGTCCCCGGAAACACAAACACTAGCCCATAGGCTTCACGACAGAGAAAACTCCTGACTCCTGCTGGTCGTGGTTGGTTACTTTTCCATATATAGGGTACACCCATGCATCGCCCTGTCCGGTCAAATGTCCAGGAATGATACCCACACTGGACATATCCTCCATGCACTATCCCGCAATGGAGCGGTACCTGCCGATGGGCGCATCGGTCTTCGAGCGCATAGACCATTCCGTTTTCAGTCCTGACAATCACGATGGGATTGCCGGCAAAGGACACTCCAAGCATTTTTCCCTTTTTCAGATCTCTGGAGCGTGCGAGCGGATACCAATTGTCCGGGTGAAGACCTGTTTTTCTTAAATCAGATGTGAGAGGCGATTTCCCGGACCCGGACACAGAGCCTTCAAGGACAATAAGAGGGTCGCTTCCCCTCTGCCTGTTTAGGTGCATTTGAGATTGTGTATTCATGAATATCTCCACGAAAGAAGGCAACCGTGAAGGGAAAGGCCTGTGAAATTTCAGCGATACAGAGCAATAACTGGAGTCGTATGAGGTGTTGGACCGGCATTATAAGCGAGATGAAGAATGAAGAAGGCAGGGAGGCGAATGATTCGTGACTGGGGCACAGTTATCGATCGTGTGATCCAAAATATCGAGTCGGAGCGAAACTTTTTCCTAAGCCTCCTTAGGTCACTGGCAATTCAGATACCCGCAAGCCATGTGTTTGAAAACATATCGAAGAGTTTAGGGTATGATGAGAAAATCAGGGAATTCATTTATTGTATGGATTGAGCGGCCAGGGTCGACATCAAAGGATGGAAAGTCGTGAAGCCACCAAAACGTTCATGGCTGGGAACAGGATCAATCGGACGAGCGTTATTGATTCTCTCCACCGTGTTTATCTTGGCCTTGTTCGGCATCCTGCTCTATACAATCACCACAATTCAGAATCAAAAGCTCGACAGTGTGATGGTAGATCTGGCGGGACAACAGCGGATGTTGTCTCAACGACTCATGAATGAAATTTTATTGATTTCGCAAGGGATTCCTGCTGATTACCGGTTCACCCAAAAGATGCTGAACCAAAATCTGGATGCCTTACTCGTCGGTGGAAAGGCCGTGATAAATCAGGAAAGTGGAGATACGGCGGTCCTTCCTCCCCCTCCATCCCAGGAAATACGACAGGCACTAGGTGAGCAACAAACACTCCTGGCCGAATTTATGCAGCGGGCCGATACCTTTTTGAAAACGCCATCCGATCATCCGGGATATTCTTTGGAGTTAGACGGGCTCCTGGCTTTAAATGCCCGGTTGATTGAAGTCGCCAACAAGGCAGTGAAGTTATACAGCAGAAATTCCCAGGAAAAGATCTCGACCATGATCGTTTGGGAATCTTTGATCGGTACCTTAGTGATCATTTTCGGAATTCTTATAACGAGACAGGTCAAGCTGGCCAATCAGGAACTTGAACATGAAATCCAGGAACGTTCCAGGATAGAAACGGCTCTACGCTATCGAATCGAAATTGAAAATCTCATGACGAATCTTTCAACCCAATTCATCAGTCTTGAAGCAAAAGATTTGGATACGGAGATTAATCGGGCGCTGGAAGCCATCGGAACGTTTGGAGGGGTGGATCGAAGTTATGTGTTTATATTTGAGGATGACGGTACGACCATGAACAATACCCATGAATGGTGCCAGACGGGTATTGAGCCTCAACTACCAAGACTTCAGGGCCTTCGAATGCAGGATATACCCTGGTTTGCAGAACGTCTGATCTCCGGCCCGTTTTTTCAAATCTCAAGCGTGGCCAATCTTCCACTCGAGGCGAGTGCCGAAAAACAGGAATTTCAGAGGCAGCAAATCCAATCGTTGGTGATTGTGCCCATGGCCTTGCGGGGAAAGTTGTTCGGGTTTCTTGGGTTTGATTCAGTCCGGCATGAAAAGACCTGGTCCGAAGAAGACATCAGGCTCCTCCAAATGGCCGGAGAAATATTCGTGAATGGGTTTGAACGACAACAGGTAGAGGAAAATTTACGAAAAAGTGAAGCCGCAAAAGTTGAGGCCTTTCGTCAAAGCGATGCCCTTAAAACCGCTCTTCTGTCTTTGGTTTCTCACGAATTACGGACTCCACTTACGGCCATCAAGGCTTCCATAGCCGGGTTGATTGAACTTTCCAGACAGGATGCCTCCAAGGTGCAGCAGGAATTTCTCCAGGGTATCAATCAGGAAATCGATTTTTTAAATGGATTGGTTGATAATCTTCTGGACATGTCAAAGGTTGAAGCCGGAACGCTGGCTCCTCATCGTGAATGGCATTTATTGGAAGATTTGGTCGAAGGCGCAATCAGACGGTTGGAAATGTCTTTGAAAAACCGATCTCTGCAAGTGAACCTTGGGGAGAAAATTTCACCTATTTTTGTGGATGGGATGGAAATTCAGCAAGTCCTGATCAACCTGTTAGATAATGCCATTAAATATTCTCCCCCAGGGTCCTTGGTCAGCATTGTTGGTCGAATGACGCCGAACCAGGTGGAGGTAAGGGTCTCCAGCGAGGGAGAAGGAATCCCTCAGGAAGAATTGGTAAGTATTTTCAACCGATTCTACCGGTTAAAGGGTCCGCGGACACGACTCATTCGTGGTACCGGTCTCGGATTGGCGATCTGTAAAGGTATGGTCGAAGCCCATGGTGGTCGAATTTGGGCCGAATCACAGAATCGAATCGTGACGATTAGCTTTACGTTGCCGACCCCTGATGCACCCCCTATGATAAATTTTGACCGGGAAGAGGAGTAAACGGTTTACCCATGGCGCTTGGATCTCGAATATTAGCTGTTGATGATGAGCGGCAAATACGTCGTTCCTTACAGATTAATCTTGAGGCAAAAGGATATGAAGTCCTGACGGCTGAAACCGGAGAAGAGGCCCTCCAAATTATGAGCCACCGCCTTCCGGACCTGGCCCTCGTGGATTTACTGCTTCCCGGAATGGATGGCATCGACTTGACCCGCCAGATCCGTGAAACCTACCAGATTCCAATCATTATCCTTTCCGCAATTGGGGAAGAAGCGAAAAAAATTGAAGCTCTCGAAGTCGGGGCAGATGACTATGTCACCAAACCGTTTAGCATGGAAGAATTGACGGCGAGAATCCGCTCAGTCCTGCGGCGGACATCCTCAATTTACGGTACCGATCCCGTGTTCACATTTGGAAATTTACAGGTAGACTTTGAGAGTCGAAATGTCCGCATTCGAAACCAAGCGGTGAAGTTAACCCCGACGGAATATGATCTGTTGAAGTTCCTCATTCAGAATTCCGGAAAAGTTTTGACGCATGGAACCATTCTCCGGGCCATTTGGGGTTCGGGATATAGCGAACAGGCTCAATATTTACGTGTCTTTATTGGAAATTTAAGGAAAAAATTGGAAAAAAACACGGCACGACCTCAGTATATTCTCACCGATCCTGGAGTCGGCTATCGATTTGCCACCGATTTTGAGGAAGATGAGACCCCCCCCTGATTGGCCGATTGCATGTGAGGTCTTCCTGATCAATCATTGTCCCCTGCCTTTCCAGTTACTGTAACCATTTCCTTTCTTTGTGGTTTCTCTTGTAATTTCTTAGGCCGCCTTGGCTTGACTGTCTTCCAACACAACATCCTTCCAAAAACGGATCGGCAGGCTCTGCCATGCTCATCCGGATCGAATGTATAGCCTGTTTACTCGCTCGTGGTCTGGTGAGTGACTCAATCCGGTCTCCATCATTTCCAGCGAAAATTTTGCTGCCCAACACGGTAATGATCTATGCCGGAATCAGGAAATGGCGCCATCAGGAATCTTTATGAAATCTTTATTTGAACGGGTCACAAATCAAATAGATTCTTTATGGGTTTGAAAATTACCATTGGGATATACCACAACAACCGGTTGGAAGATGTAAGGAAACGGGAGGTGAACAGATGAAAAATTTGAACTGGGCAACGGCCTCTCTCACTCTGACTGTGTTAGGAGTTTTCCTTTTATTCCTATCAATCTGTGGTCTTGCATCGGCCTCCACCCAGCCTTCGGATGTGAGCGTCTCAATGGACTATTGGGCCCCCTATTACAGACCGGCTTTGGCCATTGTCCCCGATGGAGTCTCCATTCATGTTGTGAATCCTACTTCATCACCGCATAGCGTAACACACGATGGTTGTCGAAAAGGTGGGCCTTGCGCATTTGATACGGGTGGCGTTCAACCCGGGCAGGAATTCACGATCCCTTCACTGCCTCCCGGTCGATATCCCTATTATTGCGAGCTTCATCCCATCATGAGAGGTGAAATTATTGTCATTCCCCATCACACGGTCATAAGCCAAGATACGATACACGATCACCTCACGATCACTGATGTCAAGGAGTATCAGGAGTGAGATGATAGTGGGCATGCATACCATATTCATTCGTTCATCCATCCGATCGACCTCTCCCTAAGATGAAGGCTATCGATGAAAAGTCAAAAGCGCATTCTCATTGTCGACGATGATGCAGACGTCCTCCTGTTTCTGAGAGATCGTCTGAATGCCCTGGGCTTTGAGGTTCTTACTGCTGCCAATGGAAAGGAAGGGGTTGAGGCTCTCCAACATCACACGGTCAATGGGATACTTCTCGATTTATGCATGCCGGTCATGGGAGGCCTTCTTATGCTGGAACAATTAGCGCAGTCTTCAACGTTTCCGCCGGTGATTGTGATGTCCCCCTCTGAACACCGATCGGAAATGCAGCTTGCCATTGTTAAGGGAGCGATGGACTATCTCATCAAGCCGATCGCTCCAGACGTATTGACCGATAAATGTTTGCGACTCTTTTATTAGAAATCTGTGAACCCAGGAAGGATTTTTATCCTCGGAAAGGCAGCTATGAAGAATGGTAAATTGAATATTTCTCCGGGAATTCCCACTCCTGATATATCACGAATCCAAGAAAGTTTTGAGATCGTAGCCTCTCACGGAGAGCAGATCGTTTTTCGGTTTTATCATGTGTTGTTTGATAAATTTCCGGAGTTTCAGACCTTTTTCCCGCAGGCCCAGTTAGCCCAACAATATGCGGCGTTTCTAAGCGGATTCCGCACACTGGTCTTGCGCATAGAAAACCCTGAGGAATTACGGTCTTTCCTCGTTCAATTAGGGGAACGGCACAAGCAATATGGTATTAAAAGCAAGCACTATCCTCCTGTCATATATGCGCTCTTGCATGTGCTGACGGAATTGGGTGGGGAAGGCATGGAAGGAAAAACATATGATGCTTGGGAAAACTTTCTTCACCTGATGAGAGCCATTATGCTTGAAACCTACTCAATGGAAATGTTGCCTGATGGAGATCGGCAGGAAAATTTCCTCAGTACTGGGGCAGGAGGCAACACAAAAAGGATTCTGCTTATTGATGATGACCGTCAACTTTTGGACCTTTATCAATCATACTTGGAACTCGAAGGGTATCTGTGTAGTCAAGTTTCCGATGTGGCCTGGGCATTTACCCATATTCAAATGAGTCACTATGACCTTGTCCTGACGGATTTCCAGATGCCTGCGATGAATGGCATTCAGTTACGGAGAAATCTTGAATATGTGGGTAATGGTTGTTGCCCCCCATTTGTTTTGGTAACAGGGAGTCCCAATCAGGAGATTCGAAGGCAGGCGTTAGAATCCGGATTCGAGGCAGTGCTGAAAAAGCCGCACGATCTTCCTGAGCTGAGTTCTCTCGTAGGAAAAGTCTTGAAAAAATCTACGGGTTTTCAGGGAAATTTTCATAATATGTGAAATGGGATGGGAAAATGGGAAAGAAATTTTCCCTTAAACTAACTTTATGCGTTTGCTGGGGAGTGAAACTGCAGCCTTTGCGAGGAATTATATCAGTCAAGTCTTTATGGGCATCTGCCATCTCCAGGTTCGTTGTGGTGTCTTTTGTTCGTTCCCCATTCATCGTCCATTTCCACTCATAAGTTGACTGTGGGTCTTGGCCGAATAGAAGTGCAGATGTAATCAACAGTTTTGGCAGGCACCCTGAAAAGGGTAATCCACGTCCATCACCACTCCTTCACTGTCCATACCCTCACAAAAACGAACGCCGGCTCCTCTTAGCTTGGGACAAAGAGTCTATCTTTCTCATCTTTTCCGGCTGCTTGGGAAATTACAGATCAAAAGGCACCGAATTATGAGAAGGGCTTTGATGGATCAAGGAGACAGGAATGGGTAGTAATTTTTTCCAGTTCGTGAATTTGTCTTAGAGGGCATGGGATATGATTCGTGTGGTCGATCTTTCCCGCTCATCTTCTCACAAAGAGGTGAGGGTGTGCATGGCATGTGTCCTTCTGGCTGGCTGATCCTTTAAGGGGGATGGTATGATTGAGGGCTACAGCTAATATTTTTTGGGGAGGATGGTCATAGCATGGATATTGATATATTTCGCCAAATGGTGGCGAAAAAGCCCGATGGGTTTCTAGGACGGTATGGGCTTGGAGACAAGCTACTGAAGGAAGGGGAGCATCTTGAAGAAGCGGTGGAGCACCTGCGTGTCGCTGTCACATTAGATCCCATTCATGTCGCCTCCCATTTGGCTTTAGGACGGGCATTGGCTGGACTGAAGCGTCATGAGGAGGCCAAGACTGTGCTGGCGGCGGGTATCGATGCGGCTTTGTCAGGCCGTTCCAGCGGGGGTGGGGATCTCGTGCCGGAGATGCGTGCTCTGATTCAGGAATTGGGTTAAGGGGCTCTTCCTAAAAGGGATCTGAATATTGGTTGGTATAATTTTTAAAATTTGTTGTGCAATGTCTCCCGTGAATTTTCCTGTCGATGGTGAGAAGGACATGTTGATTTCCGCGACCACGTTTTTGTCAGGACATAGGTCCTAATGGCCCCTATTGTCTCGGCAGAGTTATGGTGGGCCTCCCCACCAATACTGGAGAGACTTGAAATGTTCGAAGGTAACTTTGTCCTTCGATTCCAGGGAGCTCCCGGAAAGGCGAGGATTCCAATCGGCCCGGATCCATTGGAGAGTTTAAATTCACCTACATAGAACCTCATCAGACATACTCCTTTCTATCAGCCTGGAAGCACTTTGCTCAATCAGATTGGCCAGGTTATCCGTCATGGTCTGGCCGCATGGATCGACGAGGAAGATTCATTTGCTTGTGCCGAAGAACAATTCGGCTGGGTATGAGCTAAAATTGGATCAATGTTATGGAAACCTTTCTGTCTGCATTCTGTGAATACTGGTATTGGAATCTGAGGTAGTTCAAGGGGTTGGGAAGCACAAAAAATGTTGCGATAGAAATTTTTGAGTTTTCGAAGTTTCCTGAGGCTGCGAAATCTTTTGCAATGTGATTCTTGGTTGACGATGGGGTGGCCGTAGGAATCTAATAAGAACAATAGATCAATGAATTGGTCCATTGTTGCCTTGGTCGATGAGGGTTAAAGGACACCTTTCCTACCACTCTAACTTGTGAGGTTTCTCATGTTGATGAGGATTTCCTACCTATTTGGACCCCTTGTTTTTTTCGGATTTTGTTTACTCGGGGTGCCTGGCTCCTGGGGGCAAGGAGTACCCGGTCAATCTGTGGAAGAGTCAGGTGGTTTTGTGATTCCGGAATCGATTAAGGGGTTTGATGAGCAAAAGGTCAAAAATGATCCCATCTGTGATTCCAGTGTCCGTCCTCAAATTGATCATGTAAAACCTGACGAAATGAAAACCGGTGATAGTGTTGTGTTAGAGGGAAAGTATTTCGGAAAGAAAAAAGAGTGCTTGCACGGTGTGACTTTTGGTTCAGTCCCGGCCAAGGAATTTTCGTTTGTGGATGATGAACGCGTGGAAGTCGTCGTGCCAGAAGGGTTACGATCCGGCGTCACATTTTTAAATGTTGAGACAGGTGGTGGAACGGCACGAAAGGGAATTTTGATTCGATCAAAAGACTAAGTTCATCTCGCAAGTGCTGGAAACCATCCTTGAAGATTTCGCTCCTTTCCTGGTTTTTAGGTTTTGAGTCATGCAAAGATTGTCCCTGTTTTTAGCTACCGATTATAAAGGTTGTGTCAATCGGCATCTTCTCTCATCAGCAATTGATTTGATTAGATCGATACGGTTTCGCATGGCCTGAGAACGTATCCACCGCCCTCCTCTCTCGATCCTGCGTGTGCTGGCTCCTCCGACTTAGCTAATCCGAACAGGACTTTGAGCGAGGGGTGTGAGGGGTTTTTCGCGCACCGCCGCGGCAAAATCTCTCTTGTCCTCTCCTGTTCCCATCTTTTTTTCTCAACAAGATAAGAAAATTTATTGGACCAATTGTTCGCGTTTTGCTCCAAATCGCAAAAAAGAGCTAATTCACGGTTCGTAAGACTTTTCAAATTGTGACGACCGGAGGTTCGAATGAATAAACAATCCCGACCATGGCTAAGATGGAACAGGCAAGACCTATTACGGGCATGGCCCATGCGGGATGGAGTTAAGAGGACACGGCAAGGGGGGTAGAGGAGGATAGAAGCAACCCCTTAGGGAATCTGAAGGTCTATAAGGAGTGTCGGGACAATTCCTTCTGAAAATGGATCGGCCACTGATTTTCTCTAGAGTGAGCTCCCTGGCCTACTGAGTTTTCCCTTCCGGGCCAACCGAATTCCTATTTCTGGTTGGCTTACAATCTCTCTTCTGCCTGATGATTTGGGGGTGTTCGAGGAACCCAGTTCATTTAGCGCTTCTGGCAGTCCTCATTTTCGATTTTTCCCTACCAAGAAATGGTAAAATGGAGGCGTCCTTCAACAATATAAAGATGGGGGCCGGAGGTCGGAACATACATGTGTTTGGGAATGGAGCATGGATGAAAAAATTGCTGTGGATTGGTGTGGTAGTGATTGTGTCGGTGATTGCCGCACGTCAATTCTGGTTGACCGGGGTTCGGAGTGCACCGATTCAATATCGCACCGCAGTTGTTGAGCGTGGACCCATTGTGGCAGTTGTGGGTGCGACCGGAACGATTAATCCGGTAACTTCGGTCCAAGTTGGTGCACAAGTAACCGGTAAGATTATTAGCCTGCATGCCGATTTTAACTCTGTTGTGAAGGCGGGAGAGGTTATTGCGCGAATTGACCCGTCTCTCTTTCAGACCAGACGTGACCAGGCTGCTGCCAACCTTGTCAATGCTAAAGCGATGTGGAGCAAAACGCGAACAGAGTTGGCCCAACGGAAGCGGGAACTCGATCGAACCCAGACATTGTTTCAACGGGAGTTAGTGTCACAAAACGATCTGGATATGGCGACCACTGCCTATGAATCGGCCCAGGCTCAGCTTGAAGTCTCCGGAGCACAGATCAAACAGGCTCAGGCATTATTAGATACGGCGGATTTAGATTTAAAATATACCGTGATACGGTCGCCGGTAAATGGAATTGTGATAGCACGCAATGTGGAAGTGGGGCAGACAGTGACGGCAGGATTCACGACGCCGAATATTTTTCTAATTGCCCTCGATTTAACGAAGATGCAGGTTGATACCAATGTGAGTGAGTCCGATATCGGGGGAATCCGGGAAGGACAGGAGGCGCTCTTTACCGTCGACACCTATCCACAGGTGGACTTTCGAGGGGTCGTAAGGCAAATCCGGAATGCCCCGATTATTGTGCAGAATGTTGTGACCTACGATGTGGTGGTGGAAGTGGATAATGGTGATTTGCGACTGAAGCCCGGGATGACGGCCAATGTCTCGATTACGGTCGCGCGGAAGGACGATGTCTTAATGATACCGAATGCGGCCTTCCGGTTTTTTCCTTCCCAATCCGCGCCTGTCGGGCAAAAAACGGGTGAGTCCGGAGCGGATGTCGTGAAACCACTGCCCGGGGTATTACCTCAAGGAACTCATGTCTCGGGGGGAAGCCATGGCTGGAAGACGGTGTGGAAGTTGACTGATTCGGGGGATCCAGCTTCGGTGCTTCTTCAACCCGGCATTTCGGATGGCAGCAAGACGGAAGTGGTTGAAAGTGAACTCCGGGAGCAGGACAAGATTATTGTCGGGATCGCCCTTCCGAAAGGTGAGCGGAAAGCCAATCAGCTTCCCCCGGGTTTCGGGTCAGGACAAAAGCCTACGAGTTCACGAGATAAGGGGCTCTAGCCGAGGAAGGGAAAACGCTCCGATGTTGTTCCTCAATCGGTCTTGGTCTTTGGAGCAACCTGTGCGTGCCTTTTTCCCTGCTCTGGCCATTATCAAGACGCTGAACTTTTTTGCACTCCTTGCAGAGAGGGACAATGATAATGGGGGATTTCCCAAGGGGTGCCATAAAAATGGTCTGGCAAACTAGGACTCCATTTCCTAACCATATGCTTCGCCAAACATGACGATGAGCCAACTGATTGCCTGTACCAATCTTTCCAAAACCTATCGCTTGGGCGATATTGATGTAGAGGCCCTTCGGGGAATAAATCTGACTATCCAACCAGGCGAATTCATTGCGATTATGGGCTCGTCCGGATCCGGTAAATCCACATTGATGAATATCTTGGGTTGCCTGGATGTGCCGACTGCAGGCAGTTATTGTTTAAATGGACGGGATATTGCTCATGCTGAACCCGATGAATTGGCGGAGATTCGTAGTCGGACCATCGGGTTTGTTTTTCAGAATTTCAGTCTGATTCCTAAGACCAGCGCATTAGAAAATGTCCAGCTTCCGCTATTTTATCAGGGGCTTTCTCTTCGTGAACAACGATCCCGTGCTCAGTCGGCTTTGTCGCGCGTGGGGTTGGCAAATCGGGAACATCATTACCCCACACAGTTGTCCGGCGGGCAGCAACAGCGAGTGGCCATTGCCCGCGCGCTGGTGTCAGCGCCCTCCCTTCTCCTGGCGGACGAGCCAACAGGGAATCTGGATACGCAATCAAGTCAGGAAATTATGGATATATTTCAGAGTCTCAATCACACCGATGGGTTGACTATTCTGGTGGTGACGCATGAAATCGATATCGCTGCTTATGCTTCACGCCAGATTCAGATGAGGGACGGCTGTATCCTGAGCGATCAAACCTCAATTGGTATGGGTATGCGGGTATCCTAAGGAACTGGATGGGAAGTTTTTTTGTCTTGACGGTGTTCACAGCTTTTCGCTTTCTTAACCGGAATCGTTTGCGATCCGGTCTCACCACGGTTGGCATTATTATCGGTGTAGGCTCGGTTATCGCCATGGTGAGTATTGGCGAGGGAGCCAAATTTGCGATACAGGCGCAAGTGGCCAGCATGGGCACGAACATGATTCTGATATTGCCGGGAGCGACGAGTGTGGGGGGCGTCCGTGGTGGTTCCGGTGGTGCAGTGACCCTGACCGTCAATGATGCACTCGATTTGCAAAAAAAAGTGCCCACACTGCATGAAACCGGTTGGGCCAAGCGGGATGTCATGCAAATTGTTTATGGAAATCAGAATGTCAATGTTCCTGTGAATGGGATTTCTCCGACCTACCTGACCATTCGTGATTGGTCGTTCACCAGTGGCGGGCCCTTTACCGAAGGAGAGATGGAGACCACAAGCCGTGTGGCCCTCTTGGGGCAAACGGTCGTCGACAATCTATTTGTTCCCGGTGAGGATCCGGTCGGAAAGATGATTCGAATCAAGAATGTCCCGTTTCGTATTATTGGCGTCCTGGCTCCGAAAGGCCAATCTCCGACCGGCAACGATCAGGACGATATTATCTTCATCCCCTTTACCACAGCTGAACGCCGGGTCCTCGGCACCCAATTTCTTGGATCAGTCGGGGCATTGTTTGCGTCGACGGAGCGCCCCGAAGATCTTCCCGCGGCTGTCGAGGATATTCAACGGGTACTTCGAGACCGTCATCGTCTGCAGCCGGACCAACCGGATGATTTTACGATTCGCACCCAGGTGGATATTGGAAAAGTTCAGGAGGGGACAGGGGAAACTCTGACCATCATGATGTTTTCCGTGGCCTCGATTTCGTTATTGGTCGGGGGAATCGGGATCATGAATATTCTGCTGGTGTCTGTTACGGAACGCACGCGCGAGATTGGTATTCGTATGGCCGTTGGGGCCAAGCGTCGCCATATCTTAATACAATTTTTAGCGGAAGCAATGACGCTCAGTATGGTGGGGGGATTGCTGGGTGTGGGTTTCGGTATTCTTGGCGCCCAGGCGACGACCATAGTGGCTGGATGGCCCACGATTATTTCCTTTGAGGCCATTATGGTCGCATTTCTCTTTTCTGCCGCTGTCGGTCTGATCTTTGGTATTTACCCTGCAAACAAAGCTGCCCGATTAAATCCCATCGATGCCCTGCGCTACGAATAATCCGCAGGAAGGGGGACAAGGCCTGCAGGCCTCGTTCAAAAGGGACGTGAACTGTTCAGAAAAATCCCCGCGAAAATTTTAAGCCAGGCCTTTCCCCTCATCTCCCACTCGAATATCCGAAATCCCTTCCCTAACCACCTTCTGAATTCGCACGTAACCCTTCCTGGCAGATTATCCATGATGCCAGATGGTTAACACCGGGTCTGCTGTTCGTGGACGGAGGGGAGCTTGGTGCAGATAGTGTCCGGCGCAGACGAGGCCGACGTCTTCCGCGATGCCTCGCGCCACCTCTGCCTCGGCGGCATTGTGATTGATCATGACGAAGGTTCCGCCAATGACGAGATTATTGGCGACTTGGGCGAATAACAGCGTTCGGATTGAATAGGCTAAGCGGTAATCGCCAGGCCAGTAAGGGCTTGGGAGTGACGAATGGATACCAGGCCGTAATAATATCGGCCTGCCTGGTGAACTGGCGAAAGTCGGCAACCACATACTCGGTTTGCGACAAATCTTGAATGTGCCCGCGGGCATAATCGACGCGGCTTCGCCCGTTACAATACAGACGATGGCCATCTACCTCCACGCCTGCCAGGCGGTTTGGGTGGAAGAACGTGTGTAGGGCCGCAGCATAAGCGAAATTGGCACTCCCGACATCGCAGACCCGTTGGTTGAGGGGAACAGGCCAACCAATTGCATGTCTGGCACGATCCAAAATGTCCAGATATGAATAATTTAGGAGAGTAGTTTCGGGAGGAAGAGATTTTTCGAAGCGACAACGATATGCCTTCGCCAGCTCTTCAGTTCTGTGTTGTTGGGTCGGTGTAAGATTGGTCAGTGGCCCCTTGGAGGGTTCGCGGAACGGTCCCCGAGACCATCGGAAAGCTTGCGAGGCTTCATACCAGAATCGGTGATAGCCTGATCGGAGCCGGTCGGTCAGGGATATTCCTTTTGAGCGTTGGCCCTTGAGCCAGCCGGAGGCTTGTACTGGATTTCTCATTTCTAGAAGGACCTGTTGAAGAGGGACTGATACCTCGATCGCTCTTTGATGTATTTCGGTAGGGGTGAGAGTCGTCTTAAATGATCATGCGAGAAGGGGCGGCATGAATCGCCTGGGTGGCTTGTGCTATGATTCTTTTCTTTTTGCAAGACAAAATGGATTATGGGACCTGACAAGGAGGGAAGCGCATGATTTATGAAGTGGAAGGTGACATTTTATTAAGCGAAGCCGTGGCTGTTGCCCATGGTGTAGCCCCCAATGACAATTTTGCGAATGGATTAGCCCTCGCGTTACGGGAGCGGTGGCCCGCGATGTACAAAGACTTTCGTCATTATTGCCAGGTTTCCCATCCGAAGTCCGGTGAGTTATGGAGTTGGGCCGGGGCAGGAAACGTGCGGATTATCAATCTCTTAACACAGGAAGCTCCACCGAGTCATGGGGCCAATCCGGGAAAAGCATCGGTTGAAAATATCAATCATTGCTTGAAAGCGCTTCGAAAAACGATTGAATCCGAAAAGTTCAGCAGTGTGGCGTTACCACGGCTTGCGACCGGAGTGGGGGGATTGGATTGGAAGGATGTGAAACCATTAATTGAAAAGCATCTTGGGGATTTACCCATTCCCGTGTATGTCTATTCCACCTATCATCCAGGAGTAAAAGCCAAAGAAGGCTAACGCCGAGCGTAGCCCCTCCTGTTTACCGAATCACGAGAATGGATCGCGCTGCCTGGTGGAGCACGGTATGGGACACGGTGCCCAGCACAAACCGAGTGATCGTTGAAGGATGGTGCATTCCCATCACCAGGAGATCTGGTTCCGTGATTGAGGCCTGTTCCAATATCGTATTCGCGGGGGCTCCTAATCCCACATATCCCTTAACTGAATCGTAACAGCTCTTGAGTTGACTGACGGCCTGCTCAAGGAAGGCTTCGGTGCTCTCTAAAGCCTGTTCGATTTTGTCCTCCGGTGCAGAGACGCCGCCCCGAAAGAGGGAACGTGGAAGCGGCACAACCGACAAAAGCGTGATCTCTGTCTGTGGTTGAAAGGGGTGTTTGGTTAAAAACTGTTGCACCTTTTCCACATCAGTGGGGCTTTGGATGGCAATCAGAATTTTCTTGATTTCCGTTAATGGCCCGTTGATGATCAGGACTGGACATGCTGCGTGGGTCAGAACCCGGTGGGAAACACTCCCCAGAAAAAGCTCCTCTACCTGCCCTCTTCCACGAGCGCCCATCAGAATGAGATCAGGATGTTCCTCCTGGGCCACCGATAAAATGAGCTCGGCCGGTGAGCCTTCTTCCAATCGGGTTTCCAGGGACTTCACCTTGTCTGAGAGGAGAGCCTTGGTGCGTGTTAACACTTGTTCACCGTCTTTGCGGAGTGCTTCCCCTGCGACTTTCGACAGGTCAAAGGCAATTTCAGGCCCGAGCATAGAAAAGGTTAACCGAGGGAGATCTATAACGTGCAGAATGGTCAGGGTACTGACTGAGGTGAAGCTCATGACAGCCTTTGTGGCGTGGGAGGATTGTTCCGATCCATCAGTGGCCAGGAGTATTCGCATTATTCATTTCTCCTCTTTCATCTTTTCATGGTGATCTTGCATGGTCCTGCCTTCTTAGACGGTCTGTGTTTGGGGCTTGGGTATTTGGTCAGTGGCTGCATGTTTTTTATCTTGACTCAGGTACTCAAGTCGAGATGTCCCCAAAAGGCTCAAAGAATTGTTGAGTTTCCATAGTTTGGCATTATTCCTGTTTTCTCAAGCGGCGTCATTAGTCGAAGATGGAATTTGCATCATTGGTTCGACAGCACTGTTCAAAGGGCTTTCCGCTTCCACATGGGCAGGGAGCAGAATGTTTCAGAGATGCCTGTTTTGGGCGGAGCATGGACTTGAGGGCACCGGTAATTCGTGATTGGGGATCCTGGCGAAAGATCTGTTTCAGCATTGCATAGAGTGCAGGGTGTTTCTGTTTCATCTTCACGGGTTTTTCAAAAAAATATTCTGAGACCACCGCGAAAAATTCCGCCTCGTTTGTGAGCCCATAGGGATTGATGTCTGAATGCCCCTTTCGGATTTTGTTCATTTCACTCTGAACCAGGGTGAGCCAGGGTCTAATGGCTCGGCCGGGCAAGGCAATCTCAGGAACCCCGTCTACGGTGCCATCTGATTTATCCAATAAATGGGTAAACTCATGGATACCCACATTATGTCCGTGTGAAGATTGTTTGAAAACCTTGTAATAAATCCGGTTTGGACAAAATCATCATGCGGTTCATCGCCCCTGTTCCAACCATGCCTGAAATAGGATGCTCTTGAGCTGATCCCATTTGATACCCCTCATCGAAGGAGGTCGGATATATCAGGATTTCCCTGATATGTTCCCATTCCCAGCCTGGAAATCCAAATATGGGAATGATGGCACTTGCTGCAACCAATACCCGGACGGTGTCATCAACCGACGTATTGATGCCGGTAATTCGCTTTTCATGAAGGAAGATATGGACTTCTTCTCGAAAACGGTCTTGGTCGCCGAGAGAAAGTGCCTGATAGAATGGGACATTCTGTGTCAGAATTTTTTCCCACTCGGTAGGAAACGGGGCTTGACGAATCATCGCCCGGTGCCGAATATGACGAGTCAGGAAGCGGTACAACCAGGCGCCGCCTAGCGCGATGCCCAGAAATCGTATGACGATGTCGAGTGGAGACGGTTGATTTGGCCAAAGGATGGCGAAGATGAGGAAACACACAATTCCCGTAAAAATGATGGCTAGGACACGGGTGAGATGTTCCTGGTGGGTGAGCTTTTTCCCCCTGATGGATTCCAGGTTTGTTTGTCAATGGTGCCATGTCGAGTAAACCCTAAATACTTTACTTTACATTACCAATTTTCGTGACACTCTCGATGCCAACAAAAGGATCTGTGAGAGGCAATGAAATGATCTTGCAGGCTTGGAACAGCATTTCATTTTTTCCCCTGGACCCTATCCGTTTAGTCCATTGATATGGCCAAGGACTCTTTCAAGTTATCAGAAATTTGCCAGATAAGGGGGGACTCTATCATGAAGTCAAAAGGCAAAGGGCGAGGGGTTGTCTGGTGGAGGGCAGGGTCCTGCCTAGCGATTGCCGTGTGCGTGGCCGGTGGCGGGATAGCGGAGTCTCAAGAGCCATCCTTTTCCACACCTCGCCAGGTGGTGGAACAGTGGTTTGAAGTCTACCCGGGAAATATGGAACGGGCCGCTGAGCTGACCACAACGGCCTTTAGGGAAGGGGTATCCAAAGAAGAATGGATTGCCATCCGAGGCCCGTATCTTCGGGACCTACAGTTGAAATATGTGCGTGCCAAGATAGCCCATGAAAAAATGGTTGGCAAAGAAGCCCATGTGATTGTCCATGCTCACATTGTCACGCTGATGGGTGATCAGCCGCAGGATGAGTTGTATGTCCTGCTGAAAAATCCTGAGGGCAGGTGGGTAATCGATCAAGTGGAAGTATATACGGAGTCATTTAACACGGGTCCTTGAATCGGATGGAGTCAGGAGCTGAAAAGGATGATGCAGCCATGTCCCGCCTTGTCTTCTACCCGGCGATTTCTTTAATTACGTCCCAGGCAGAAATAATCCCCACCAGTTGATGATCTCCTTCCACCACGGGCAGTAAATAGACCGTTTTCGGATTAAGTTCTCCGAGGCGTTCATGGAACCATACAAGGTTCGGAGCAAAACGAACATCGGGAAGATCCCCTTGAGAAATGTAGGGAGGCATGGCCCATTCAAGAATCTGCCAGAAATTCAGTGTTCCCAGTAACATCTTCTTCTCATCCACAACCGGAAAGTCTTGGAGGCGCAGATCCGCCATTTGGCGAAGGGCTTCCCCGATCATACATTGGGGTGGGATGGTGTGTGTCTGACGGATCATGATGTCCTGAGCCTTCCTAAATACCTCATCCAAATGTAAGCGGTGCTGATCAAAACTTGTAGGATCATCAGGGGAAAGGCGACTTTCAAAAATGGCAGAAATCGAAATGGCACGCCATTGCGTTCGGCAATCCCCGCCACAATCAAATTGGCGGAAGCTCCCACCAGCGTCCCGTTCCCTCCTAAACACGCGCCTAACGATAATGCCCACCAGAGGGTTTCGGCCTGTTCAAGGGGAATACCAGCCTGCTGAAAGACCGGGAGCATGCTTTTGATCATGGGGATCATGGTGGCCACAAAGGGTATATTATCCACAATAGCGGAAAGAATGGCCGAAACCCAAAGAATGGCCAGGGTTGTCACGGTGAAATTTCCTGCGGTTAGACTCAAGGTCCAATCGGCAATGGACTGTAAAAGGCCGGTATGTTCCACACCGGTGACGATAATGAACAAGCTGAGGTGCCCCCGTTTTTTGGTCACCGGGAATGTTAGGTTTTCCGAAGTGTGCTAGGTCCCCTCTTTTTAGGCCAGATTTAAGGCGAGTTTGCTGGCTGGTTTTACTTCCTCCATCCGACCTTTTGCCGCCTGGTTGTTAGCGAATTCCGTTGGCGTCCAATCATGTACTGCCCTGTGAGGCCGACTCACAGCGTACTCCTGGCGCCATGTGTCCAATTGCTGCCGCGCGTCCGTCAGGGATACAAACCACGGCGTATTCAAGCATTCTCTCCGTAAGGTCCCGTTAAACGATTCGATGTAGGCATTGTCGGTCGGTTTCCCTGGGCGCGAGAAATCCAGTTTGACCTGATGCTGATAGGCCCACAGGTCCAGCATCTGACTCGTGAATTCACTACCATTGTCACAGCGTAAGGTTTTCGGCGCTGACCGGGTTTTCAGAATATGAATCAGCACCGTCCCCACCTGTTCGCCTCGCAGACTCGCACCGGCTTCTATCGCCAGACATTCTCGCGTAAAGACATCGAGGACCGTCAAGGCTCGGAAGCGGCGGCCATCGGCCAATTGATCCGCCACAAAATCTAGACTCCAGGCGTCATTCGGCCCTGTGGCTTTGATCGCCTCGCGTCTGGTCACGACGGCCTTGCGACGCCGGAGTGAGCGCGGATGTAACGTCACCCCTTCTGCTCGATACAAGCGATACACCAATTTCCGGCCTACCGCCCAGCCCTCGCGCTTGAGCAACACGGTTATCTTACGAGAGCCATCCCGCACCCGGGTTTGACTCAGTTCCCGCACCCGCTGGCGTAACGCGGTGCACGGATCTCGGTGACGCTGATATTGGTGCGTGGCTCGGTTCAGTCGGAGCGTCCGACATGACCGTCGGGCGCTGACTCCCTACCGCTGCCAGAGATACATGACCATCGGCCGTTTCCGCGAGGGCGTTAGAACTTTTTTGCGAGGCCATCCTGTACCATGACTTTGTCCAAGGTCAGATCCGCGACCACCCGTTTCAGCCGGAGGTTCTCCTCTTGGAGTTGTTTGAGTTCTCGGACTTGGTCGGATTCCATCCCCTGATACCGTTTCTTCCACCGATAGAAGGTCTGCTCCGTGCTCCCCACTGTGCGAATCAGGTCGGTCACGGGAGTGCCCACCTCGGCCTGCTTGCTTACCGCAACGACTTGGTCCACCGACAAACGCTTTCGTTTCATGGCATCTTCTCCTTTCCCTTCTCGGGAGAATTATGCCAGAAACTCGCTTATATTTGGACCTGAAAAACGGGGTGCCGGTCAAATTGATGTAGCCACCCAAAGTGGGGAGAACCCAAAGATGGTCTGAATAGGTGCCTCGTGCATATTTTTAAAACCCCAATATTTAAGGACAAAAAACCAGCTCTGTTCAGGGAGTCGCAGGAAGATTCCGGTTTGGTGCGGAAGGTCGTGATGGGTCCTTAGGGGAGGCTCCTTCTACCAATGATGAGGCTTTCTGCAAGGACTCCAATCGGCTGGCAAAGCGATGCCCAGGCCGAATCTGCACCAGCACTCTCAAGCCATCCAACGCCTCGGTAACATGAGGTTGCATGCCCACGAAGAAAAGATGTTGGTCGTGGGCCTTGACGATATTCAACATATCTTCCACCGGCAACGCCGCTGTCCCTTCAGTGGCCGGGACTTTGGATAAATCCAAAACAACGCTAGAAAACGTATTAAAGCCCGGGACGGTTTCCAAGCGGCGGACCATGGTTTTGGCGGATCCAAAGCTCATGGGGCCATCGACATGAATCAAGAGAATTTTCCAGTTGGCTTGTTCCAGAATCGTGGCTTCTCCCGGTAAAAGAGGGGTGCTGGGAGTGGGGTTGGTCACGATGTGGAGATTTGCCAGTTCCAAATCCGCCATGCGTTTGACAAAGAACAGGTTGGCAAAGATCATTCCCACGGCCGTGATGAGATCCACCAGCACGGTGGTCAGTAACACCACTGTCATGATGACGACATCGATGCGGGGGCTTGCAGGATGTGTCGTAAGAACCGCCAGTCAATAATATCAATGTCAACTTTGAACAAAATCCTCCCGAGAACGGCTAAGGGGATTTTCTCCCCCAAAGGGCCAAGTCCCAAAAGAACGGCCAACAAAATTATTGAGTGAAGTACGCCGGAGATCGGTGTCCGTCCTCCGGTTCGGATATTGGCTACCGACCGCATGGTAACTCCGGCACCTGGGAGACCTCCAAATATACCGGCGACCATCTTCCCTATGCCCTGGCCGATAAGCTCACGGTCCGGGTCATGTTATCCCAGACCAGGCTGGTTAACAGGCTGTCGATCGCTCCCAACACGGTCAGGGTGGCGGCTGATTCCAGTACGATTTGCAAGGTGTTCCAGGTGAGTGGTGGCATGAGAGGGGGTGGGGAATCCCCGTGGAACCTCTCCGATGGCAGGGGAATCAGGAAGAAAAGCATAGGCGAGTGGGGTAACCACGAGGAGGGCCAATAAAGAAGGAGGTGCTATCTTCGCAATCCTACCGGGAGTCCAATACATAATAACCAAAACAAGGACCCCGGCAAGGACGGCATCCCAGACCGGGTTTCCATAAAATCCCGGAATTGCCTTGAGTGTCGTGACTACACCCTCGGGGCTGGCAGCATGGCCAACCAGGGGGCCCAATTGCAAAATTAGAATGATACAGCCGATGGCGCTCATGAACCCGGAGACCACCGGATATAGGACCAACGCGATTTACTGTCCCACGCTAGAAAGTCCCAACAGGATTTGAAAGACACCGCCAAGAATCATGCCCATCAGGGCCAAACCAGGATTGCCTGTGAAGAATGTGACGATTCCAGCCATCACCACAGTCATGGGGCCCGTGGGACCGGAAATCTGAGCGGGGGTATCTCCGAAAAGCGCGGAAAAAATCCGACGAATATAGCCCCGTATAAACCGGCAATGGCTCCTAGGCCAGAAGCCACCTCAAAAGCGAGCGGCAGGGCCACGACAGCTGCAACCATCCCTCCGTAGATATCCCCTAACCCGTGAACAAGCCCCATAGGGCATATCATAGGATAAAAGATGAAGACAAACTGGGCGGGGATTTCACTCTATCATACGGTTCTTCGTCAAGTGGGAAGCGAAGAAATTTTTTAAAAGGATAACGAGGAAAAAAATGAATAAGATTGCAGAAAAAGAGGTGGCCGAAATAGGTTGAAAATTTTGATACAAAGAAGATTAGTTAATGGGAATTAAAATTTCCAGTCCTCCCATGACATCATTTAATTTAAAGTCTCGCCTGGGACTTTCATTGTGGGCATTATGGCAGTGGACGCAGGCTCGACTCACCGCTCGATCAGGAAAAATGGCTTGATAATACGGCTGATTGTTTAGGTGAATTTCCTGCTCAACCACTTCTCCAAATTCAACCACTTGCTCCAAAGCATTTCGTTCCTGGTCATTTTGAGGAGCATTCTCCGGATTTAATGGCCAAAGTCCCATCAACCGGTATCGAAACGGTTTGCCGGCAACCTGTAATCCACGGGAGGCTTCTTTGAAAAATTGTGCGGGCAAAGGCAATGTCCGTTCTTCCCGCCAATTTTCCGTTGCGGTCACAATAAGCATGTCTTCCATCCGTTCCACGACATGTTGGGTGTAAAAAGTCCGGTCTGCTTGAAGAACGGCATGTAAATAGTTTGCGACCACACGAATAGGCATCCCTTCTTGTGGTGCAAGTCGTTCTCCGATACCCACACCAATTCCCAAGGAAATGAGAATGGAGAAAAGGAGAATGAAAAAGAGCTGACGAGTCATATATTTAAACAATTTGTGAGCCTACATGCCATCTTTCCTGCATACAGTTCACTCTTGGCTTGAGTGGGAGTTATACAAAACTATAGCAGGAGATCCACAGGACCTCATACTTTTTAGAACATTAAATTGTGTCTAGGCAATCAGACGATGGGCGAAGAGCAGAAGAGGGGCAGTAACCAACAGAATTAGAAAAGCCGAAGAGGTCGGAAATTAATCCAAACCCAATCGATTCATCAATGCAATGACTATGATAGTCAAAATTGCGATTAGTGGGACGTGTTCCATGTTAGAACCTCGAAAGTACCGCCCATGTGATAAGTAAAATAAGAGTAAAGCCTTCCATTTTTATTATCCTCCTAATATTTCTTGATGGCGTGTGACTAATAAACAAGCAAGGCAAATGCCAAATGGTTATATTGTCATGATTTATAAATTCATTAAATAATTCATTAGCTTATATATCTAAAATAAAAGTGCATTCATTACCACCCATGAAAACGAGCGGATTTATCAAGTAAAGGCTGTGCGATATCGCTCTGATTTTGAAGGAAAAGGATATAAGATGGGAAGAACTGCAAACACAGTGGCTATGAAAGTAGGGTGGGTAGAAGGGTTAAACCACTGCTGTTAGGAACATGGGACCTTTGAGAAATTACAGAGGACTTTCAGTATTTCACCATGTCTTGGGGTAGCCAGGAACAGGACATAATCAGGTGCGTGCTGATCAGGGTGGCTGGTGGAGAGAATCCCTGCATCTATTTTATTTATTTCAGAAGTGAGTGCATTTGCAAAATTTTTTCCCAATCTTTTGAGATTTAACTTTGATGAGTTTAAAGATATGGGGGATCGAGTGTCCTAATGACAAGTTGCCTGAATTTTTTAATTTCATGCATGGCTGTTGAAAATCTTCGATACGTCTTGGGCTAGGGCTACATTCACATTTGGAAAGTGTCAGGTTAAGGCCTTGATGAAATCGCCCAAGGTATTGGCCCATTCAGGATAAATCCTTCAATAATTGGCATGATCTTTTTTCTGTTCATAAAAACAGCGAAGGATACCCCCGGTAATTTGCTGGGAGGAGCTTCACTTGAAGTTTCATGGAACCTTCTCGGCTTCACTCATTTATTAATTGAATGAGTAATAGGGTTGCCAAATAATTATTTAAATTAGTAAATAGATTGAAATTTTTAAAGTAATGGGTTTCTTTTCCCATCCACGAAAGCATAAGAAGTCTCAATCCAAATCCAGTCTTTATGGGATGGACCGTGAATTTGCACATCAGTAAAAACAGCATAGTCAGTTTTGCTGGGATCGACGGTTAGTTGGATCATCAGTTCAAGATCTTCTCTGATGATATGTTGGGTGGCTTTGGTCAAAGTGACCAAATCGGGAATTTCTCCGAATCAAAATTCTCTGAACAGGCGTTGATTTAGGAGGCTCTGCTCCACGTCGTCTGGGTTCAGGTCCAGGGTGGCTTCTCCTCGAGAACGGTCTTGGAGAATCTTAATCAAGGCGTCACAAGCTTGGGGCAAGGCCTGGCGCCCTGTGCGGCGACAATTTCCGAGAGTGCCATGCTCATCGATGGCGATGTGGGGAAAAGCAAAATACACGTATCTTTCTCTGCCATCAGTATTGGGTGCATGATGATGGGCGGCTTGAAATCCCGTAACACCCAGATACAACATTCCGGCCAGACTTGAAAAGTTAAAGGCTCTATTCCAGGCATTATGGAGTCTGTTCATGAATGAGGTGGCTATCTCGTCCCGACACACGCTCACGCAGGCGATTGAGTTCTTCTGATTCATGCCAAATGGATGTAACCGGAATTGGGAATATTCCACGAAGGCATCCGAGAGGTAGGCACCTGAGAAATTCAGTTCCAAGGTTTTTTTGAAATCAAAGGACACTGGAGGAGTTTTTGTTGAAGGAGAAATGGGTGCTGACAGAGTCGGCATGGGTGCATTTTCCTTATTCGATGAGTTTTCGGAATGTGGATAGGTTTCCAATAAAGAATAGGTCAAAGCAAAAGGAGTGCTAGTTATGGGTCCTGCTTTTCCCTGAGAAATATAAGGAATTACTTGGGGTTATTGGTATTTTCTATTCCTTCGATATAGCAGCGTAAGGGAGCGGATGCGAGATCGCACCATGTGAACTGTGCTAGAAATTTCTTGAACTGTAGTATTTTAACTTTTAACTAATACTTCTTTCATGCTATTCTCGGGGCATGAGCAATGCCTATAGCCTTGATCTTCGAGAGCGCGTGGTCGCGTATGTTCATGCAGGAGGAGACAGAAAAGAGGCCTGTCGTATTTTCCAGATTGGTCGAGATACGCTGTCTCGCTGGCTCCGGCAGTATCAGACCGAGGGCAGTTTGGCTCCACGCCCCCGGGGGAAATATGCCCCGCGAAAACTGGATGATGTCGTGTTGGCACAGTATATCGCGAAGCATCCCGACGCAACGCTGGCGGAACTGGGAGAGGCGTTTGCTGTCAGCGCTGTAGCCATGTGGAAAGCCTGCCGTCGGGTGCACATCACCCGAAAAAAAAACGCTCCTATACCTTGAGCGAGACGAGCTCGCCCGCTCACGATTCCAAGCCGAGCTGGCTGACTTGGCCCTCCATGACCTGGTCTATCTTGATGAAAGTGGAATCGATGAGGCCCTGCACCGCCCTTATGCGCGGGCCCCACGCGGTACAACCGTGGGGGGCGATATCGCCGGTTCCACCTCTCAACGGATCAGTCTCATCGCCGCCCTCAATCGGTCACAGCTGTTGGCCCCCATGCGATTTGAGGGCTATTGTGATACAGAGGTGTTCAATGCGTGGCTGGAGCACGCGCTGGTGCCTGAGCTGCGTCCGGGGCAGACCGTATTGATGGACAAGGCATCCTTTCATAAGTCCCCTGCCACCAAGGCGCTCATCGAAAGTAAAGGTTGTCACTTGAAATATCTTCCCACGTACTCGCCTGATCTGAACCCCATTGAACCCCAATGGGCAATCCTCAAAGCCCGTTTGCGGAAACACCATCAGCCTCACCAAACACTGGAAAAGGCTATCGATACGATCTTCGCCATGTACTAATGAAAAGTTAAACCACTATATAATTGTGCGGGTTCAGGTAAGGACCATAGTTGAAGCAATGTGCGCAGTATTGAACTTGTAAAAGAATCTCTCCCAGGCGGAAAACTTGGCGGCTTCTGAAGGAGAAGGTTCTTTGTTCAGAAACTCTTACACCCTATTCAGCGGAGAGCTTTGAGGATGATAGTGGAAGGAAATTTATGGCGAATGTGTTTAAACAATCGGTGGGGCCATGACAACTACCTGTCAAAGGCTTGAAGTCCTGCCTTTGAGCTCAGGGAGATATCGAGGAATCTTACCCCGTATCAATGGAAGAAGATTGTACGAGAAGGGAAGCTCGAATGAATGGAGGCACAGCCGCCTGCTTTCTCACGACCCCTCTGTCTCATGGGAGGAGGTTTTCCGTAATTGAATATATTCATCCAGTGTCCGTGTAGAAATGTGAAGATAGCCGGCCGCCTGTTCTCTGTCCTGCTTGGTAAATCGTAAGACTTCATCAATCACCATGATTTGGATATCCTGTAGGCTGTGTTGGCCGATTTCAAAGAGCACCCGACCAGTATTTGGAGGGAGACCTTCTCCGCTGCCGGGATGTTGGGAGTAAAAGTCCAGAGAAGTAAGGACAGGTCCTTGCGAGCACAATACCGCCCTACGAATCATGGCCTCTAATTCTCGAATATTCCCTGGGAATTGGTACGTATCCAATAGCGGAGGTACCGAAGAATCAATGTCGAGTTTTGGACGGCCGATCTCTTCACCATACGCGTGAATGGTTTTGATCACCAAAGGGATGATATCTTCTTTCCGTTCCCGTAGGGGAGGAATGAAGAGTTGTTGTTTTTCGAGTAGAGAACGTAACTCTGGATGAAATATTTCCTGGTAGCCCGGTTGGTCCAATGGAATCGCACTGGTTACCACCAGTCGATTGTTGATGGGGAGGCGGTCAAATCCTCCCATACGACAAAATTCACGGGTGCGAATGGCCTCGGCCAATGAGCCCTGAATGGGAATTGGCAGATGTTCAATCTCATCAACAAATAAGGTACCCCCATCGGAATGTTCAAATGCTCCAGGCATGCTTTGGCTGGCACCACTAAATGCCCCGCGTTCATATCCAAATATTTGAGGTTCAAGGAGTGATCCCCTCTGTTCGTTGCAACTGACAGTGACAAACGGGCCGAGCTGTTTGTGGCTATTATAATGAAGAATGCGTGCCAAGAATTCTTTGCCCGTCCCCACCTCCCCTTGAAGAAACACTAAGGGAGCGTCCTGGGCGTCGAAAAATTTGAGCTGTTCAATGACTTTGGTCATGGCTGGACTCCTGGCGATCACATGCTCCCAGGAATACTGTCGTTGTTTCTCAGAAGCAGAAAACTCAATCCGGCGCCTTAGCTCCAGGAAGGTGATGGCTCGATGTAAGGCGGGTTCAACCGTTGAAAAATCAATGGATTTTATCAAAAAATCATAAGCTCCGAGCCTCATTGCCTCCACCGCATCTTCCACGCTCCCATAAGCAGTCAGCATCACAACCAGGGTTTTCGGGATCTTTTGTCGAATTTGGCGTAAAGTTTCGAGCCCATCCATTTCCGGCATTTTAAGATCCAGGAACAGCAAATCGGGCAGTTCATGTTCCAACGCCTCAATGAGCGCGGGTCCTGAGTGGAAGCTTCTCACGAGGTGCCCTTTTTTCACCAACCGGCGACTTAATGCAGAACACACGTTTTGATCATCGTCGGTCACATAAATTGTTGCACGCATAGCAGTCCTTGTTTTGGAGATCAGTAAAGAAGCTGTACCGCCATCTTTTTGTACTTTCCCATCTTTGGTCATCGATATCAACCGCAGAGGAGTTCTGATGGCAGGTGATCTTTTTTACGGTATGGGTGTTTTTCTTCTTTTGTATTCATTGGAAAGAGAGCCTCCGGTCATTGTCCCGTATCCAAGGGGTATTGGATAGGTGTCAGGACTGACTTTCGGAGGATCTCCACTCCAATGAACCATTCAGCAGGAAGAGGCAGGGCCTCACTATGTTATACAGAAAGCAAAGGCTATGCCCAGGATGTTTTTCTAGTAAATTGAGCATGCTCAACCCATTAAATAGTATCGTTCGATTTTCTGCACTGTTATTAGTCGTCTCCTCATCCAAAGGATTGGTTGATACTACTGGACAAAATCAGCTGGAGTGCGATGATGCACAGGGGATCGTGTGTGAAATGGCACCATTTTTCAAGTTATGGCCACTGTGCATGAAGGCAGTAGCCAGGGGAAAATTTGATAAGGACGCACGGCAAATTAAAAATTAATCGAAATCAACTGCATCATTCTTAGTCTGACGTAAGAAGCAGGGACACAATTTATATTGTTGTGCCTCTCCAATGCCGTGCTCAGATTCCTCAATGTCCGGAAATTGGTACTAGTTTTGCCTGGCAAAAGCTGAATAGGAAAATTTTGAAAATGAAAATTATTATGATCGTCTTCTGTCTTGTCTGGAGATTCAATGAAAAACGTTGGAGTCGTTTGTTTAGGCCTCCTTTTCTTGCTGGGAGGTTTGTCAGTGGAAAAACCTGCACATGGGGCTGTAAATGGAACTCATACCAAAGAATTCCCGAGTGACTTTGATCGCTTGAAAACTGTTTTGCAACAGCCTAATACTCTTTCTGCCCTGACACCGGAATGGCTGGATTTGGGAGTTGAACATCGAACCCGCTATGAAACGTTTAATCAAAGTTTTACCAAAGGCACAGCAGGAAGTGATCAGATGGTTGCACAGCGAACCAGGATTTTGTTGGGAATTAAGGATATCTGGGACCCTATCCGATTCACACTGGAACTCGCAGATTTTCGTGCCCCGGTGGCTGATCGGGGACAGGATCACAATCCCAATTTTGTCGATCATCTGGATATTTTTCAACTTCATCTTGATCTGGTGTCGCAGAATTTTTTGGGAACAGGGACCTCAGGCAGGCTGGAAGTCGGCCGTTTAGTCATGGACTTTGGAGAAGGGCGTCTCATAGCAGGACATCGTTTTGGAAGCTTTACTCCATCATTTGATGGTGTGCAATTGATCCTTGGGGGAGATAAACGCTCTGATTGGGGTCTCCGAGCTTTTGTCACGCAACCGGTCCAACGTCATACGGTTAGCCCGGATTGGACTAGCCCCATCAGCTACTTTTCCGGTGCGGCGATTTCCAGCCGCCATGTCCCCTGGGCTAATGGGGAGTTATATTTCTTTCAGTTGAATGAGGGGACGAATCTTCAGAAACGTAATCTTTCCACCATGGGGTTTCGAGTATTGGCCAAGCCTGCGAAAGAACAATTTGATTACGAGATAGAATCGATCTACCAGGTTGGGGAGATCGATCATACGAATCACTTTGCACATCGACATCACGGAGAGGTGGGCTATAGTTTTGCGACCGAATGGCCTTTACGATTTGTCTATCTGTTCGACTATTCGTCCGGAGACAGGAACCCGAAAAAGAATTTTGATTTCTTGTTCGCAAAACGCCGCGCAGAATATGGACCAACCGGAATTTTGGGAATCATCTTTCCATCCAATATTTTTTCACCTATTGGGTTTCGCTCAACACTCCAGCCGATTTCCACGGTCAGGTTGATGCTATCTTATCGCGCTTTCTGGCTGGCAGATGGCCGCGGCCCTTTTGTGGGTAGCGGTCTGCAGGACCCGACCGGTCGAGCGGGCACTTTCCTTGGCAATATGTTGGATAGCTCCATAACGTGGGCCCCTCAGGCCGGTTATTTCCGACATACAACTTTTGAGGTGGGATATACGCGTTTTTTCAAAGGCTCCTATTTTGATCGGGTGCCACAAAGCCCTGGGACGGCCGATGTCAATTATGTCTATACCATGGCGACATTGACATTCTAATTCCTCAATTAGTCCTGATAGATTTTCACTTCCCCATTCCTTCATCCTTCCTTTAAGGGAAATGGCCTCTACTCTTGTTCATGTCGTAACGGGAGTTATTTCGCACAGTTCGCACCGTACGAAATCGCACAGGAGGTCTTAGCGAGAAAAAAATTCATCTATAATCGGAATGGGATCTCGGCACGAAGATTCTGGGATTTAGCATTTATAAAGAAAAATAAAAGAAATTTTCATGAACCCTATTTTTCGATTATTGGCATGTAAGTTGCGGATGAAGCTTATTGAACATTTTAAGGGCATATTTTTGCCTTCTTGTCTAGGCGATGACGAATTGGACGAATGAGTCGGAGGAAATTAGGAATGAAGCACCTGACTGCGGGTATTCGTATATATCTTAAGGATTTCAATTTTAAAGATAATTTTAAAGGGATTGCCAGCAATGTGCGAGGGGATGTGCTGGCGGGGATCACTGTGGCGATGGTGGTGCTTCCCATGGCCTTGGCCTTCGGTGTGGCTTCCGGGCTCGGGGCGATTGCGGGCATGTGGTCGGCAGTGGCGGCCGGTCTTATTGCGGGCCCCTTAAGCGGATCAGCCTGGTCGGTTGGTGGGCCGACGGGACCCATGACCATTCAAATCCTTTCCATGACTCAGACCAATAAATTGGCCGATGGAAGCCCCGATCTGATTTTCGTATTCACGACCATCGCCTTAGCTGGGTTTATTTTGATTGCGTTGGGGCTGTTGAAGCTCGGGCAATTTATCAAGTTCACACCCTATTCAGTCATCTCCGGATTTATGACGGGTTTGGGTGTGTTGTACATGTTGCTGCAACTCAACCCATTTTTGGGACTTCCCGGCGTCAAAAGTATTACCTCTGCCATTACGGAATTGCCCTCAAGTTTGGTCCATGCATCGCCCGTGGCATTGGGAATCGGCTTGTTGACCTTACTCATTGTCATCGTTTGGCCAAAAATTTCTCCTGTAACCTGGCTTCCAGGTCCATTGATCGGGTTATTGGCCGGTACGGTAACCACGGTTGTTCTCGGGCTTGACATTCCTAAGATTGGAGATATTCCCACGGGCTTACCTGAGCTATATCTTCCCAACCTCGATATCTTGGAAAAGGCCTTTGTCCCGGCTGCAGCCCTGGCGGGGTTATGTATATTTGATAGTCTCCTGACTTGTCTCATCGTCGATAATATGACCGGCACACATCACAATAGTGACCGTGAATTGGTTGCCCAAGGATCAGCCAATCTCTTTTCAGGATTGGTCGGAGGGCTGGGGGGGGCCACGAATACCATGCCATGTGTGGTGAATATCCAGAGTGGGGCTCGTACCCGTTTGTCGTCCATTACCATGGGGCTTGTCCTTCTATCGTTCATTTTCGGACTGGGTTCATTGGCGGCATCCATTCCTCTTTGCGCCTTGGCCGGTATTCTCCTCAAGGCCGGCTATGACATCCTGGATATGCGAGTCCTGCCGGTGGTTCGAAGATTGCCGACTTCTGATTTGATGGTATTTGGGCTGGTGGTTTTCATGACTGTGTTTTGGAATCTCCTGTCTGCCATGGCGATGGGACTCGCAGTGGCGTTTTTCCGTTTTGTAAAAGACCAGTCTGATCGCTATAAAGCGGATCTCAGTCAGCGGGATGAAGATGTGAAACAGGAAGAAGAAGACCTCATTTTTTCCTTCGCCAGGGATTATGCCAAAAAAATCAGCCAGAATGGGGCCAATATGGGAGAGCTGAGCGGTCGTTTTGAGCATATCGTTCGAGACCGGATTATCATCGTCCGTCCTCACGGTCCGTTATTTTTCGGTGCGATCGATTGGCTGAACGAGACGGTGGAACATCTGGACAGTAAAGATGTGCTCATCATTCGTTGCAAATGGTTGGATGAATTGGATTTGTCGGGTGCTTACGCGTTAGGCGATTTAATTGAAGCCGCCAATAGTCGCGGGGTGGCGGTGTTAACCGCCGGCATGTCCCCTCGAACCCGACAGGTTCTTGCCGATTTAAATGAGCTTTCCAGACTGAAGGAAGACTATATCTGCGCACACTTTAATGAGGCTTTGGATACCGCTATGCAGATCGTGGAAAAGAAGGCCGTGGAGGTGAAGCTACAAGCCCATAAAGAACCGGTTTTAACGGGAGGTTAACATGGTCGTTTGCTCGCTTAGTCAGGGGAGTGACGGCCTTGAATGGCATTATTGAGGAGCATCAGTTGAGGAGGCGTTTCAAGAGGCTCTCCCGTTTACGGCCCTCCTTGTAGTGTTTTTTCGTTGTGGCGGTGTCCAGGAGCAACAACTTTTCGGAGACATTATCCAATAGGTTCTGTCCAGGGATGGTGGATACCAAATCGGCATGTTTTTTATGGCCGATGGCCTTCTTTCCGCGATCAGCGACAACGTCTTTGTCACCACGATCTATAAGACGCCTTTCGTATGGCCGGATGGTGTGGATGGCTCTTCCCTATACGGTCACCATGACCCTCGTGGGACACCTGGCTGGGTATGTGTTGTTGCAACCAGAAACAGAAACGTACTATGCACAAGGGGTCTTGACGCTTCATGTGGTGGCTGTTGCAGCACCCCATCCAGCTCAAGGGATTCCCGCATCTATGGTTGGTTCAACCTTTTACATGTAAGTCTTGGGTGCGTCTACCTCTTACCTCTTCCTCATGCTTGCAGGCTCCCCAATTTTCACAATGCGGTTTTGCTGGCCATTTATTTCCGCATGTGATCACGGACTGTCCTAATGGGACTGTTGAATAAAAGGGCATGAGATTTTCTCCTGAGGCGATGCCGGTCAAAACCATCGCGTCAACGATCTACGGGGGCAACCCTACCCTCGAGGCGTTCCCTGTTGGGCGGCCATGCGATCCTCTCTTTGAGATCGTCCTCCCTCTTGAGGGGGGATTTCCGCAGACCTCCTCGGGGTTAAGCCACCACCAGATCTGCGTCGAGGACGACCAATCGTTTGAGGTTAACGGTCATGGCCTGCAAGAAGGCCGAGAATTGATTCTTCGCCACCCCTCGATAGCGCACGCGCTTGGGGCGCTGAGCAAAGACTCGTTCATACGGAGCCCGCAGATGCGTATCCCACCGGTCGCGATCCCGGTTCTTGGTTTTCATGTTGGTCCGTTCGATCGCGGCGAGAGGGCAGTGTCGTTGGGCCGCGGCCGACGGGCCGGGGCCGTACAATACCCTTTATCCCCATAGATCGCCCCTTGTGTGGGGCAAACATGCCGCAAGCCTTGAGCATCCGGCAGATTGGCCGGTGTCGTCGCCACTTTGTTAATCAGGCCGGATTGCCTATCAACACCGACATGCTCTTTATAGCCGTACCAATACTTCTTCTTGCCTTTGTAGCTAATCCGGGCTTGCTTATCCACTGCCACCTTCGGGAGCACTTCATTGTTCAGCTTCTCAATCTTCTGTTGGCGCGCCTTATCCCGGTCTTCCCACAGCGTAGCTTTCGCAATCAAATGCGTGGCATCCACAAAGGTGAACACTTCACTCATCAGGCCGGCCGCTTTGAGCTGCTCGCGCATCGTCGCAAACAGCTGAGAGAGTCGAGTCGGCCCAATGCGAGTGCGGACGCGCGTGAAGAGGCTGTAATCCGGCGTGGGCTCGGACAAGGTGAACCCACAGAACCATTTGGCGGCCAGATTTTCTTCCAGACACCGTTCGATTTCTCGATCCGAAAGGTCTTCCATGAATTGCAGCAGCAGACAGCGAAACAAGCGCTCGACCCCATAGCCGTCGGCTCCTTTGAGCTGCCTCACGTCCGCCAAGGCCTCGGTGGGATTGGGCAGATAGGCCTGAAACCGGCGGTAGGGATGAGTGGACGGTACTAAACTGTCGAGATCAACCATTTCCATTTGGGACATGACCAGCTCCAGGGGTAAACAGGGGAGAAGCAACCGTGGACGGAGGCAGTCTAGCAAAACTTTCAATCAATGACCCTATTATTCAACACTCCCCTCATCTGACCATGGAATCTTTCTCCCTGAGTTGGGAGCGGACCACCGGGTCAACCTGTTCAAGCAATAGACTCTAAGTGGAGGAATGATCCTAGTTGGGGCCATCCCATAATGAGATTAGACCGGTTATTGGGGTATAGTGGCGTCAGGATCGGGCTGTGTCAGGCTGTCAGCGAAAGGTTTGATGGGATTGTAAGAGAATTTCGGAGAATTCCCTATGTCTCTCAATAAATTATTTTTAAATCTTCCGATTGCCAGAAAGCTACTTTTAGTCTCCGGAGTCCCGGTTTTGGCCGTCTTGATATTGAGCCTGGTGACCTATAGAAGCGTTCAGACTTTTTCTCTGGATGAAGATCGCCTCAATGATGTGTATCTGGTACAAAGCGCGTCGGCTGAATATATGCGCTTAGTTGTGGATCTCGAAACCGGATTTCGCGGATTTATTCTGACCCAAAAGGCTCCCTTTTTGCAGCCCTATTTGGCAGCCAGGCAACGGGTGTTGTTACTCGGGAATTCATTGAGACAGATGGTCAAGTCTGTTGAGGATCAGCGCCAGGTAATCGAAACTGTTCAAGGAATGGTCGAACAATTGATGAATGACAAAGATCGGCTGATTGAACGGGTCAAGGCGGGTTTTCCGGAGGAGGCTACGGACTATGTCGAGAGTGAAAAAGGGCGTATCCTCATGCTTGCCATTCGTGAAGAAATGGCTCGATTTGACCGGCGAGAAGTCACGCAATTGCAACACGCCCTTGGGAGTAGTGCCGCAGACCGGGCGGCTCTGATGGGGGTGGTCGTGTGGGGAGGGTCATTGGCGTTGATTTTGTTGCTGGTGCCTCTTCATCTCATTGCGCGGTCCATTACAGGGCCATTAACGACCTTGGTCAAGGCGGTGGAAAATGTTTCCGGAGGGAATATTCCGAATATTCCAGTTTTCCAACGGGACGATGAAATTGGCGAATTGACGAAAGTCATGCAGACAATGGGCACCCAAATTCGGAATCATATCCGGCGTATAGAACAATCCGAACAGGAACTCCGAACGCTGAACCAGGATTTAACTTCTTCTGAGGCCAAATATCGAGGGATTGTGGATTATGCGCCCATAGGAATATTCACGGCAAAAAAAGATCATCTGATTTTTAGCAACCGGCAGAATTGGGTTCTGGCCGGGAGGAATCCCGATGAGGTGTTAGATCCTGAACATATGTGGGAAGCGATTCATCCGGACGATCGGGAGGGGGTGCGCGAAACTTTTCAAGATGCCTGCCACCAAAGTGAGCCCTTTGAGCGGGTCCTTCGCTTCTTGCATCCAGACGGAGCTGTGCGCAAGGTCTTATGTCGCGCGGTTCCAATTCAAGACCACGGTGGGCAGACCATGGTATACCAGGGATTCAATGTGGATATCACGGCTTTAGAGTATATGCGTGCACAATTGAACCGATCTGACCGATTGGCCACATTGGGACAAATGGCTGCAGGTATTGCCCATGAGATTCGAAACCCATTGGTGGGTATTGGGTCAACCACGACGTTGTTGATGGAAGATTTTCCTGATGGTGATTCTCGGCATGAGGACCTTGTAACCATTCTCAAGGAAACCCGACGACTGGATCGCATTGTGAACCAAATTGTTGACTTTGCGCGACCAAGAGACTTGCTTCCGGTGACCTTTCAATTGCAAGATCTGATACTGGAGTCTTTGCAGGTCCTCAATGAACCCATAAAACAAAAGGCCATTCAGATCGAATTTCATCCGCCTGCCAATCTGAATTCCATCCAAGCTGATCGAGATCAACTGAAGCAAGTGTTGCTAAATGTGATCCAAAATGCCGTTGAGGCGATGTCGGAGGGAGGATGTCTTCGTCTGTCCGTTGAAGAGGAAGCCATTGAACGAATACCGGGGCTGCGTATTAAAGTCCAAGATAATGGAAAGGGAATCAGTCCAAGTGCTCTCCCTCGGATTTTTGAGCCGTTTTTTACCACCGGCAAGCATCGTGGAACCGGACTGGGACTGCCTATTTGTCGAAATATTATTGAAGCCCATGGAGGAGAGATTCATGCGGAAAGTCAGTCAGGTATTGGGACCACCATGACATGGTGGCTGCCTTGCGTTTGCCAACCCCAACTTCCCACGGTGTAACCCATGCGCGCGAATATTTTTGTTACTGATGATGATGATGTGGTTCGCCAAGCCATCAGCCGACGGATCGCAAAACGACACCATCATGTTCGAAGCTTTGCTTCAGGGGAGGCTTTATTGGAAGCCCTTGATCATGATGCGCCAGATCTCATTCTGTTAGATTTGAAAATGGCCGGGTTAAGCGGACTGGAAACTCTTAAGCATATTCGTGCGAAATCTCAACAGTCCCTTGTCATTCTCCTCACAGCCTATGGCACGGTGGAAGATGCAGTGGAAGCCATCAAACTCGGGGCTTATGATTTTCTGATTAAAAGCGTCGATTTCTCCAGTGTGGAACCTGTGATCGATCGTGCGCTTGACTATCTGTCCCTTCGGCGCCGTATCGATTTTGAAACGCAGGATAGGCCTGGTCGATATGCCTTCAACAGTTTGATTGCCAATAGTCCCAGTATGAAGGAATTGGTTGGGCAAATTCAGGAAATGGCCAAGAATTTGAAAACGACGGTTCTCCTGTTTGGAGAAACGGGAACAGGGAAAGAATTTGTCGCTCGAGTCCTTCATCATAACGGGCCTCGGGACAAAGGTCCGTTTGTGGGGGTGAATTGCACAGCCATTCCTCAGGAATTATTTGAAAGTGAATTATTTGGCTATGAGCGTGGGGCCTTCACGGGTGCGAACCAGCGCAAACCCGGTCTCTGTGAACAGGCGGAAGGCGGGACGCTTTTTTTAGATGAGATTGGAGACCTCAATCCTTCCATGCAGGCGAAATTGCTTCGAGTGTTACAGGAGCGTTCGTTTAAACGGTTGGGTGGACAAGAGGATATTGATGTGGATTTTCGTCTGATTGCGGCCACCAATCGGGATCTGCGCAAAGATGTGGCGCAAGGCAGATTCCGGGAGGACTTGTTTTTTCGGCTGAATGTGGTGTCATTGAATCTCCCACCATTACGGAATCGGATAGAGGATATTATCCCTCTGGCTCTTGCGACGTTGATTCGACAAAGCAGCGACCTTGGCAAAGAGGTTTCGGCTATTGAGCCGGAGGCCCAACGGCTGTTGGAGCGCTATCCCTATCCGGGAAATATTCGTGAACTGGAAAATATTATGGAGCGTGCGGCTATTTTTTGTCGTGGAAAAAGTTTGACGGAAGGGGATTTGCCTCGTGAAGTCCATGAAGAGGCCCGTTCCTCAGTAAATGCGGTCACTCGAGGGGATCAAAAGGTGGTGCGCATGGAAATGATTCTCGGAGAGCAAACCCTTGCGGGCATTGAAAGCGATTTGATTGAAGAAGTCATGCGGTTATCTGATTATAATAAAAGTCTCGCTGCCAAATACCTTGGCATTACTCGCTTTGCTTTGGACCGCCGCCTCAAAAAAATCCCCGAGTCTTGATCCTATCTGTTGGTGCCTGCAATAACCGCCAAATGAAGGTGTTCGAATGTTCGTCTCCTCAGAACATGTTGATGCCTTGAGGTGGTCCTTCAAAACAATTAAAAGCCATCGTGTTCACAGAGTGAATTGTCCGGTCCTTATTGGGAGTTTTTTCGACTTTTTAGAAGAACAACGATGCCAATGATTCCAATCAACAGAGCCAAGATTCCAAGTGTTTCCAAGCCTCCCATCTTGCTATCCTCCTCCTCCGATTATGTGGAATCGGTGTTTATCTCTCTACCTGTGTGTTGTACGGGTAAAAGACTGTGAGCCGACCGATTCTTGCCTAACCGGCTGGATAGGATTTCAACCGGTCGTTTCTATCTTTCCTGTTTTTATCGAAATCGTCAAGGTGCCGAAACAAATAGGAATGCTGGAAGCTTCAGTGATGGAACATGGTAACCTGATTTCTTCTAACTCGCATGCTACACATTGACTAAGAGGATGAACAGGCAAGGGGGGTTGGAAATTTTTATAGACTCAGTGCTTACTTGCTCGTGGCTCAAAATATATTTGTTGATCTGAGGGCTGAGGTTGAATAGCGTTGTAGGCAGAACAACTCGCTGGTAGAATTGTGTGCTCATGAAAACCGTAATCACTCATGCTTGCTGACGTTGTCCTGCCGGCCAGACGGTTCCAGGTCTTTACCTATCAAGTCCCCCCCCATCTGCTTTCCCTGTTGCATGTGGGAAGTCCCGTGGTGGTGCCTTTAGGCTCTACTGTCGTCTCTGGAGTGGTCGTGACGCTCTTTGAAGCACAAAACTCTTCTTCCCTTCAAACGCAGTTCCGTCAAAAACCCTTACGTGCCATTCTTTCGTTGGAGGCCGATGCCGGGAACCGTCCTTTGGAACACAACCTTCTTCGGCTGGTTGAAAAAATTTCGGATTATTATCTGGCTCCTTTCTCCGCATGTTTGCGGTTGATTGTTCCCCCACATTCGATACCAGTAATAAGGCGAATATCCTTAACGGACGACGGTCGACAGGCCTTATCGGACCGCTCGCTGTCATCTGACGTCCAGTTGGTGCTTCGCAAGTTAGAACAGGCTCCCAGGGGATTACTCCGATCCTCTCTTATGCGAACGATGAACAATGTTTCAGATATTTTGACTCGTGCGAAAAAGAAGGGATGGATTATTGAACAGACGACCCTGCCTTCAGGATCCAAGGATCAAAGTCCGGTTCGTGGAATCAGAGTTGGACGAAATCCGGTGCATTCAGTTCCCCGAGGGTTATTTGATTCTCCAGAAGAATCAAGGGAACTCCCGGAGTCTGTTCAACGAATGGCGTTCAGCTTTAAAGACAACCGGATATGGAACCTTTTGTTCACTGCCGTCCAAGCCGGCGGTTTTCAGGAGGTGCCTGTTGTGGGATCGGAATCAGTTCAACATGGATCTGTTGTTCAAGATGATTGAGACCATTCTGGAAAAAGACCGTCGCGTCCTCATCCTTGCTCCAGAAGTGCAGCAAGCCGAAATCCTTGGCGAACAGGTACGACTTCTCGGCAATATTCAGGTTGAGGTCTATCATGGCCATCTTTCGACAATGGTTCGTGCTGCTCGATGGGAACGAATTCGACAGGGCGACGTGCAGGTCGTGGTGGGGACTCGATCAGCACTATTTCTGCCGGTTCCAAATTTAGGGCTCGTTTGGATCAATCAGGAGGAGGATCCGTCCTACAAAGATGAGCACCTTCCGTATTTTCACGCTCGGGAAGTCGCGCGAATGCGGGGAGAATGTGACCAGGCTCTCGTAGTATATGGTTCGACGTCGCCTTCCTTGGAACTCTATGGACGTTTTACAGAGCAGGTCCGTCAGGCATTGGAACGCCCATCACAGCAGATTCCTCATGTGAATACTGTCGATTTACGAACCTTACCGTATGAGACCATCCTGTCCCCGGCTTTAATCGCCAGGATCATGCGGTCATTGGACGAGGGGGAGCAAGTAATTTTACTTCTCAATCGTAAAGGGTTTTCCGGTGCGCTGGTGTGCCGGGATTGTGGAAAGGCTCCGAGCTGTCCCACCTGTGGAGTTCCATTGAAACTCTATCAGCGACCTTCCCGTTTGGTGTGCACCTACTGTGAGGGAATTCAACCAACCCCTGAAACCTGTCCCACGTGTCAGGGCAGGGTGTTTCGATTTTCCGGCACGGGAACGCAGCGACTGGAAGAAGAGGTGAGCCGTCTTTTTCCGGCGGTCACGGTGGCTCGGTTCGATCGGGAGAATGTGAAAACCCCCGAAGCGGCTGATACGATGTTACGCCAATTCCGGCACAAAGACATTGGGGTAATGATTGGGACGGAATTTTTAGTTCATCAATCAGAGCCACCTACGGCTCCGGTAATTGGGTTTCCTCAAGCAGATCTTGGGCTCCATATTCCTGAATTCCGATCAGCCGAACGAACGTTTCAGATGTTGTCGAGGGCTCTCAGATTGGCCCGGAATGGACAGGAGTCCGGGGAAGTGATTCTCCAAACCCGAATTCCTGATCATCATGTACTCACAGCCATTGGGCACCAGTGTCCCCGAATGTTTTATGACCAGGAACTGGAGTTGCGTGACCTCTTAGGGTATCCCCCGACTACCCACGTAATTTTGTTGGTTGTGACGGGGGAGCAGGCGCCACGCGTGCAAAAAGTCGTGGACTTTCTCCATCAACGATTGAAGGAGTTTGAAGGGAGAAGACCTCCTGGTGCAGCGGGAAAAGGGGTCATGGGAACCCCAATGGTCCTGGGTCCGATGGCATCCAAAAAACCAGGGCGGATCAAGAAAAATCGTGTAATCTTTTTGATGAAAACGGCTGATTTATCGGAAGCACAGCGAGGCCTTCGAAGCCTTCAGCGGGAGTATGAAGCAGAATTTCCCAAAGATCCTGTCGTCGTTGAATTTAATGTGGACCCCATGGACATTCAATAGCAGGGGTTTGGCCATTATCACGGGATTAGCCTGATCGCCTTCTTGACTGTTTCTTCTGGTTTTTTGTTTTGGGAAGGGTGGTTGAAGGGGAGGTCGGGCGTGTTCTTCTCTCGAGTGCGTTTGAAAATTCCATAGGCAAAGGTCATCCAGAACACGCCGGAAAATAGGCCAAACAACACGGCGGTAAAAATCCGTTCCAATTCTTCTAATGGAGGTTCTGGTCCCAGCTTTTGAAGGTCGGCCATTTGCATGATGGGCCACGCAAAACTTTCCACTCCTAAGAGGAGTGTGGAAGTCGCCCAGATCGATCCAATAGACGGACATTTCCAGGCCAACAGGATGGCCAGCCCGATGGCCAGAGCCATTCCAATAGGCACCGGTAAGGCTCCCACTAATAACCAGAGTCCCACCGTCACGGTGAGGCTACCCAACACAGCGTTCAGTTGATGCCACAAATGATCATTCATCTCGAATCGTCCCTGGAAAGTCCTGTCAACGTTGCCCACCTTATCATAGACCCTCGTTCCCCGGCATCCTGTATGGTCTTGGTGAATGACCAGCCGCGCGGCGATTTGATCTCTAGCGACCAATATCAGCCAAAGGTTCGGTGGTGAGGGTATAGGCTCCGCGAGGGTTATGTGCCAAATGATTTGACTGGGGGAGGTCTTCAGATTTTGGGGTGGTTTCACAATCCGGAGTGAGCACGATTCCCCAATGCGCATTTTCTTCACAAGTATTTTCGAGAATAAGCGCCTTGGCGAGGTGAAAGAGGAGAATGCCGCTTAGCATATTTTCCCGACAGATGTTTTTAATCATATCGGGTCGAGTGCCCTCGTCCCGTGCAGCGATTCCAAAATGATGATTCCCAAAACACGTATTTTCGCGCAGATACGGTTGAGCTCCGGCAAACGAAAAAATACCGGACTCCCGATTATGAGAGATCTCGTTGTCGAGCAAGGTCGGGCGGCAATCCGGTCCATAAATAACGACTCCGGATAAAAGCCCTTCTGTGGCCCTGCAGTGAGATATGGTGCACACCGAATCTAAAATATTCAGGGCGGAATGTTGGTCGCTGCCCACATACCGAAACGTGATACCACTGATGTGTCCGCCGGAAACTCGCTGAAGATAGCAAGGACCGCTCCGCCGATTGAATATTGTGACCTGGTCCCGTCCGGCGCCGACCAAATGGATGGTTCGCTCAGTCAGTACCAACCGATCTTCATAAACCCCCGGTCGAATGAATATTTGATCATCTTCTTGAGCTTGAGCGAGAGCTTCGCTGGGTAGGGTGAAGCAACCTGGGCGCTCCGCGTCCACAATTAACGTTTTTCCCCCGAAAGGATTGGGTGGTGGTTCGTGAAGGGGTGAGTGTTCAGCGGACAAGGCCATCTCCTCTTTCAAAATGGTTCTGGCAAACGCGGTTCCTGAAATCTACTGTGACCCCAAAATGTAAGGAACGTCCATCAAACATACGAATACAAACCGAAGGGTGAACCATACAGAATTTCGTAGAATGACATTTCACAATCCTAAAATCTAATACGTCCTAAAGGTAAAAAAGACCCGTAATTTTACCATTCCATTTCCTGGTATTGAACTTGCTCGGGCTCTTCCCTTTGTACAAAAAATAAGTCAAAAAGTCTTTTTTGTCTAAATTTATTTTTTAATGATCGAAAAAATTTTTCACATTAGGAGAGAAGTCCGTCCTTCCCCCCATTAATTTCAGCTGGTTTTTTCCGAGAAGTCTGACTCCCCCTCATTCATTTCAACCGTTTCACCCTCAGGTAAGGGAGGTCTGTCATGCAAGAGTATGAGCGAAGAGGTTTGCCTCTGTTCTTTTTGTTTCTAGTGCTGAGCACGATGTCGTTTATAACAGGTTTACCTGGAGCGCAGGCACAGGAAACGGATATTACGCAAAGCCCGAATAATGAACAAGCAGGAATTCAGAAAACGTTAGAGCAGCAAATTGGGGCGGGCAGGGGAGATATCAACACTCCCGATTCCTCGCTCTATATTATTAATCGGGATCCGTTTCGTTCTATTCGGCGTGGTCGAAGCATTTTCCAGCGAAAGTTTACAGTCGAACAGGGCTTTGGTCCGCGGACGGGGGATGGCCATGGGGATATTGCGGCTGAGGGGTCGATCGGTGCCGGGCTTGTCGATAGTTGTGCGGGTTGCCACGGACGACCACGTGGAGCTGCGGGGTTTGGTGGAGACGTGTTTACCCGACCAGATAGCCGGGATGCCCCGCATTTGTTCGGGTTAGGGATTATTGAGATGCTTGCCGATGAAATTACTCAGGATCTACGGCAAGCCCGGGATCGGGCCATTGTCCAAGCCAAGCAAAGAGGGCGATCGGTGGAGGTGTCGTTAAAGAGCAAAGACATTTCCTATGGAAGCATTAGAGTGAATCCTGACGGTTCGGTGGATCCATCACGATTAGAAGGCGTCGATTCGGATCTCCGGGTACGGCCGTTTTTTCACCATGGGGGTACCATTTCCATCAGGGAATTTGTGGTAGGAGCGTTGAATGCAGAAATGGGCCTTGAAGCCTTTGATCCTGATCTTGCCAAAGCTGTTGGCGGTGAGGAGGTGGTGACGCCAGCGGGAATGGTGTTAAATGGAAAGACCGATACAATCGAAGCGCCACCGGCTTCCAGCGTAAGTGATGATCCTGATCGAGATGGGGTTGCCAATGAAATTCCAGTAAGTTTGGTGGACCATCTTGAGTTTTATTTGTTGAATTATTTTAAACCTGCCATTGGGCGCCAGACGCATGATACCGAAAAAGGTGAAAAGCTCTTCCAGGACATTCAATGCACCGGCTGTCATATCCAAAATTTGGTCATTGAGAGAGATCGGCGGGTGGCTGATGTGGAAACCTCGTTTAACGAACAAAAAGGGATATTTAATGACCTGTTCGCCGTGGCGACTCCCCTGTTCCAAGAAGTCCCGGCATCGGGTTCGCCTTCGGTGAAAAAGCCCAAGGGTCAGCGGTTTGTCGTGAAGAATATTTATGCGGATTTCAAACGGCATAATCTTGGCCCCAACTTACTGGGAACGCAACTTTGATGGCACGTTGACCAAGGAGTTTATGACCGAACCACTATGGGGAGTGGGCACAACTGCTCCTTACGGGCATGACGGGCGGAGTGTCGATCTATGGTCGGTCATCATGCGGCACGGCGGTGAAGCGAAGGAGGCGCGAGATCGGTTTGCCCGGTTACCGGATGTAAAGCAAGGGCAGGTTATCGATTTTCTACAGACCTTGGTCTTGTTTCCGCCGGACGATACGGCTTCCAATTTGAATCCGGGGGATCCCCAGGCCCCGAATTTCCCCCAGTACGGCCATGGCAATATTAAGTTGCCTGCGTTATTTAATAATCCCGGAGATTTGGAATAAAGGAGGTTTTTTCGCTCTTATCGGCCTCATGGAATCACGCCCGTGAGCCATTAGCTCACGGGCGTGAACCTTCTCTTGCAATGGGAGATGTTCCCCATTGCCTTTCTCATTTTTTGTGCCGTGGAACATAAAGCAGGAGGAACAAACCATATGGTTTTCAATTTCCTTGCTTCTCACTCCCTTTGCTTTTCCCCTTATCACTCATTGTTACGCGTTCCAAAACAATGTTGAGGATCTATTTTGAGCTATATCGCCCGGCAACAATCACAAGTGGTATGGGGGAGAAATCGGGAGATGATTTTGTTTGCGGACAAGAATGTCCTGAGGTATGGCAGGTGAGTGAGTTAATTGTTCTCAAATGCTTGACGGGTTGCGAAGACCTCGCCTGGATGAATCAGGAGCAGGCAATCGCCATCAACCGGATCCTTGTGAAATAGCGCGAAGGTGAGGCAGAGCTGAGGGGTGGGTTCGGGAGGAAATTGTAACAAGAGAGGAACATCCACCAGCGGAGTTGGTGTTTTCAGGATGGCCAACCTGAGGCGGACAGCCACCAGTGTATCGCGTAGACGGGCTTGAATAAGTTCTTCGGTATAATCCTGGGAAGGAGTGATGTATTGATCCCAGAGCGGGTTGGTCATGCCCACGCAGAAATCCAGCCCCACGCTTTGTGCGATTGGTGTGACATCTTTGAGTATTCCGGATTCAATGGCTTCTTTTCGGGACCGGATCGGGAGCGATTCAAATTCAGCAGGAATATCCCCGGAACTGAGCGAAAGACCTGATTGGGAGGGTTCAGGAAAACCTGAAGGCAAAAGATCGGATTTTTCCGGAGCCTGGGTGTGTCCTTTTTCTGAAGGATTCAGATCGTTCAAAGGTGTCTTTCCTAAAGCTTGAAGAAGACCTTCATAGATAGCTTTGGCAGAATCCGTCCACGAATCATTCATCGGCAATCCCCGAAAGGCCGCCTCAGAAGCTTTTTTCTCATCATGGGTTAAAACACGTTGTCCTTTCATACTTTCAAAGATAAGGCAAATCCCCTGGAAGTCAAGAGTCAAATTTTGTTGTCCATCCAAAAAGCCGGGAAATGGAGAACAAAGAAAATAGAAAGCCAGTACATGAGAATTCTCAGACTGTCTAACAGCTCCATTACCATTATTTATAGGGTATCTGTGAGGTGGTTGAAGTCTCAAATAAAGAGAGGCTGTTTACCGGAATGTCGCTTCCAAATCACGATCTAAAGTCAGGACGATGATGCGTTCTTCGATCCGGGTATCGATATCCGTAAACAGGGCAGTTGTTTCCGCACCGGTGATCTCCAGGATTTCACGACACAGTTGCTCTCTTCCTTGGGAGATGAGATTTTGGCGCATCTGTTTGACCATTCCAATGCCTTCTTCACTCTTAGCCAGTTGGCGTTCGGCTGGCGTAAGAACGCCTTTGAGCCGAATGAGGATGGTGTCGCGTAGAATGCTGGCTCGAACATCGGTGGGTCCACGGCCCATGAATTCCTGTTCAAATTTAATGATGGCATTTCGGATCGCCGATTCCATTTCACCTCGTGTGAAGGGGGAGATCATAGAGTAATGCTTTCCGGCAAGACGCACCTTGGCCATTCACTATCGATCTATCAAAATCCCGTAGGAAAGAATCTCAGGAACTTGAGGAACAACCTATCCCCCTGATATAAGCGTATTGTTCATGTGAGGTCAAGAAGAGAATGGACTTCTCCTCGAATGCCTGAGGAGGGTGGTAACTGTGCTGGTTTTGACCTTGATCGTAGAACGGGTTTGTCGGATCGCTTGCCTCATTCACCATGTGATTGAGGTACCCGATAGAATAAGCCAACCGAGTGATCTCCTAAAGGTAAAAAGAGGAGACGCCTATCGGTTGGCTTTTTTTGTAAATAGAGTGTATTGCACGCTGCTAAATTGACTTAAATCTAATGAGTTGGGTGCATAGTCTTGTCAGGCTTTCCCCTCTGCCATTTCATCCTGATTCCCGTTATTGTAACCACTAAGGGCACAAATGATTTCTTTAAACCTTGATTTGACGCTATGAGATGTCCGTGCTCTTAAAAAGTGGAAATGGGACAATGAACAGGCTTGAGCAAGATCGTTCAACGGTGAAGAATTGGAAATGGCTTCGAGAAATCGTTGACGAGGCCTGTCAGCCCATCGGGCCATATTGGCCGATGAAAACCTTTGCCTATTACAATCCCATTCGGGACCTCGAGCATCTACCATTTGCCCGTGCGATTGAAGAAGCGAATCAGTTGCTGGGCGCAAAAGGATTTCTGTCTGTTGAAGAATATCGCCAATTCTTTTATCAAGGTCGGATTACTCTGCCGGCTCTTGAACGGGCACTTCGGCGGGTAGGGCCCTCATTACCTTCACGGGATACCATTCGAGTTGGAGCACGCACCATTCATGTCCAAGATGTCTGGCGCATTCATGCTGTATATGGGATTGAAATCTTACCTGCTGTGCTGATGACGTGGACCCTGGAATTAGAGGGCCTGACCACACGATTTCGATCCGATCTTCCGGAGGATTCCCGATCCTCCATTATTGACCGAACGATTCGGGAGTGCGAGAAGTGCCGCCATGATCCGGAATCCGCCTATCTGCATAACCTCTGGAAAAGCTCATTGGCGGCGTGCCAGTTGTCTGACCCTGTGTCGGGTCTGCCTTCTTTTCATGCATCTGATCGCATTGGGAGCGCTCATGCATCAGAACATGAGTCTGCACTCGTCCCGGTTGATTTACCTATGGACAGGACGCTGGGGGATTGGCTGGATCGTGAGACGGGTAGCGTGCTGGTTGAGACCATCAATACCCACATGATCAAATGGATTGGGGCATTTGTCGACGAAGGTGTTGCGGGATGGAGTATGCCTTCAAGAGACAAGGGGTTTTATGCTGCATGGAGAGAATTAGCCGAAGGGGACCTCTCAGGTAAGTTCCTCGGGATTCCAGATCTTCGACAAAAATTCGGCGAACTGTCCGATGCACCGGAGGAAACGTTGTGTATACATCTACAAAATCTCAAAATTCCAAAGGAACGCTGGCAAAACTATCTTTCACGGCATCTGGCTCAATTGCCAGGTTGGGCCGGATTTATCCGATGGCGTAGTGACCACACCGGGTATCCGGCCCAACAACACTACCCCATTGATCCACTGCAATATCTGGCCGTTCGGCTTTTTTATGAATCTGGAATGGTAGAGGGACTTTGCCAACGGGAATGGGGCATCAAGGGGACGTTACCGGCACTCATCGCTTATTGGAACGAACAACGTGAGCCTGAGCAGGGGGTGAGCCTTCCTTTTTCTCATGCCACCGACCCTAATAATCATGCGGTGTGTCATCAAGCCTGGCGACTTTTTCACTTGGCTCAGTTTTTGGAATTGACTCCAATTGAGGTCCATGAATTGTCTTACACCGACATGTCAACCTTACTGGAGTGGCTGGACCTCTTCCCCCAATCTGCACATGGACCGGTATGGCTTGAGGCCTATGAGGACGTCTACCGGGAGTATTTGCTGAGAAACATCAGCGGACATCAAGGGGTGACACCCGTTTGCAATGAGCGGCCGCGGGCACAAGGGATTTTTTGTATCGATGCTCGCTCGGAGTCGTTTCGGCGTCATCTTGAAGCTCAGGGGGCGTATGAAACATTCGGGTATGCGGGATTTTTTGGCGTCCCCATGAGTCATGTGGCATTTGATAGTCACGACCACTTGGCTTTGTGTCCGATTTTGTTGACACCAAATGCGGAAGTGACCGAAGTGCCGCGACTCGGGCAGAATGATCGGGTGAAGGACTACCTCTCGGGAACCAGGTGGCATCAACTCAGTCATCATCTCTTCCACGATCTGAAACACAATCCATTGGCTTCTTTTATGATGATTGATGTGCTGGGGATGTTTTTTAGTGTCGGGTTGGTAGGAAAAACGCTATTTCGAACATCCTTCGATGCTGTCAAGCAGTGGTTGCAGCAGTGGTTGGGAGGCACCGTTGCGACGCAAATTCCCGTTGAGCCTTCATGTGAAAACGAGCAGGGAAATCCACGATTGGGCAGCACTGGCACTCGGTTTCACCCCATTGGAGCAAGCGGTATTTGTGGAGGGGGGATTGCGAGTGATCGGCCTCACGAAAAACTTTGGCCGGTTTGTGATGATCTGCGGTCATGGAAGCCAGTCCGAAAACAATCCTTATTATGCGGCGCTGGATTGTGGCGCATGTGGAGGCAGTCATGGTGACCCGAATGCTCGTGTCTTTGCAGCCATGGCCAATAATCCGGAGGTTCGGAAAATTCTGAGCGATCATGGTCTGGTCATCCCAGAGGACACCTGGTTTCTTCCCGCCAAACACAACACGACCACGGATCGAGTGACGATGTATGACCTGGTCGATGTTCCTGCTACCCATGTAGAGGATTTAGCACTGTTGGTGAGGGACTTGGAACAGGCTGGGACACATCAGGCATTGGAACGATGCCAGCGCATTCCAGGGGCTCCCACCGAGATATCTCCCCGTGATGCGTTCAAACATGTCAGGCAGCGGAGCATGGATTGGGCTAATTCGCGTCCTGAATGGGGGTTGTCAGGGAATGCCGCATTTTTGATTGGAAGGCGGGCACTTACCAAAGGTCTGGATTTGGACGGGAGAGTCTTTTTGCATTCTTACGACCCTCTCCCGGATCCTGACGGGAGTCTTCTTGAAAAAATCATGACCGCACCACTCATCGTGGGCGAATTGATTAACTTAACGTATTACTTTTCGTCGGTGGATCCTTGGGCCTATGGGGGTGGGAGCAAGGTCATTCACAATATGGTTGCCGGAGTTGGTGTGATGTTAGGGAGCCAAAGTGACCTGCAAAAAGGCCTTCCCCTCCAATCGGTAAACGATGGGGCGCGGCACTATCATGAGCCCATGCGCTTACTGGCCATCATTGAAGCGCCCCCCGATCGAATACGGTCGATCATTCAGAAGCACGCTTTGCTTCAGCATGTTTTCCATAACCAATGGATGCATGTCATCGCGTTTGATCCGGACTCCAAAAGCTTTTCACGGTATCTCTCTGACTTAACCTGGGAACCGGTCAGGATGAACATATGATTCCACGATAAGAATGAACGACTTTTTGACTTCTGCCGGGCTTTGAATTCCTGATCGAATCCCCTATCATCTCCCATGTGGGATGGGTATTCCTTCTGATTCGAAGTTGTGGATGGAAGAGGGTGCCTGGTATAAGGTCGGAGGCTTGCAGATCGTTCAAAAGGATGAAGCCCATTTTTTTATTTGGCGCAGGCTGAGTCGGGAGAGTGGGAGCATCCGGTTTGCCAAAATATCATTCATCATGGCAGTAGGGTTCCCGGCATTTGGTTAGTTCCGATTGGCTGGAGACAGTACAAGCCAACCAGGTTTTTTGAACACCTCATTCGAAAAACATTTGGTTGGCTTTTTTTATACTTTTTATTGGGTCCGTTGAGTCGAGCCGTTCAGGGTTTGATCTGAAGATAATATACGATGGAATCTTCTTTTCCCAAACAGTTTATCGCGAACACCTTGGCCTTATTTTGCGGTTGGCTGGTGTTATCAGGGAAGTACGACAATTTTCACCTCGTGCTCGGATTCACGGCCTCTTGTGGAGTCGCATGGTTAAACACGGGATTCCCTCATTCTCCCTTTCAGCAATTCCCATGGGGCCGTATGCTGTTGTACAGCCCCTGGCTCTTTTTACGGATTGTGGAGAGTAGTCTGCATTTGACGAAACTCATTCTGAATCCTTCGTTACCCATTAAGCCCAGACTTATCACCTATCGGTCTCAATTGAAACATCGGGGCGCGATCGTTGTGCTTGGGAATTCTGTGACCCTAACGCCGGGCACCATTACCGTTGAAATTAACGGCAATACTTTCCTCGTACATACCATAGATGAGGCAGCAGGGAATGATCTCACCACCGGCCGAATGGAGCGCAAACTTGCCTGGGTCTTTCAGGAAGACACGAATGTGTGATGATTGAATTTTTTCTGTTTTTGCTAATTACGTTGTCATTTCTGATCCTCGTGTATTTATACCGGGTGATCCAGGGTCCTACGGTGTTTGATCGGGTACTTGGATTGGCGGGAATATCGACCAAAGCCATCATTCTGGGCGTCGTCATGGGAACAGTCTATGACCGTGTGGAGATGTTTGTGGACATCTCCACGGGGTATGCGCTTCTAAACCTGGTGGGAGCGTTTGCCATTGCCAAATTTCTTGAGCAACGAGGGGCCCCCTAAATGGTCGTTATTGCGATCGGGTTAATTCTGGTGGGGGTATTTTTCCTGGTGGTGGCTGCAATTGGCACGATACGCCTCCCTGATGTGTTTTCGCGATCCCATGCGGTCTCCCTGACTGATTCCCTAGGCGCGATTTGTGTTCTCTCGGGCCTTGCGTTGTACCAGGGTTTCGGGATCAATATGCTGAAGATTCTGGTCGTCCTGGTCTTGCTCATCCTGTTAAATCCGGTCATTGCTCATGCCACGATTCGAGCGGCCTACCGGTCTGGCCTCAAACCTCAGACGGAGGAAGACCAATGATATATTCCGTGAATATTGCCTTGCTGTTACTTCTGGTCCTCACGGCGGCCAGCGCCACATTTTTGGTGAAGGAATTGATGAGTTCAGTGTTTATCCTCGGGTCGTATAGTTTTTTTCTGTCCCTGGTTTGGGCATGGTTAGGCGCGGTGGATGTGGCATTTGTAGAAGCGGTTATTGGCGCCGGGTTGGGTACCGTGTTGTTCCTTATCACGTTGTTTGATACCGCTCCCAAGGATAGCCGCCTTCGTCGTCCCCCTCCTCCTCTGGCGGGAGTCCTCGGACTGCCCTTGTTGGGCCTGCTGTTGTTATTGGCGGCGAATGATCTTCCTCAGTTTGGCGACCCAACCTCTCCGCCCAATATGCACATTTCACCTGTGTACTTACAGAATAGCTATGCGGACACGCTTACGCCGAATGTGGTCACCTCGGTGCTGATGGACTACCGGGCATTTGATACGTTGATAGAAACCGTGGTGATATTTACGGCCGGCATTGCCTGTGCCTTGTTATTACGAGAGCCAGGTTCATGAAACGGATCCACGACAGCATCATTGTTCAGGCCATGAGTCGCTTGCTCATTCCTCTGGCCCAGTTGTTCGCGTTGTACGTCTTGTTCTTCGGCCAGTACGGTCCTGGAGGAGGATTTGTGGCCGGCGTCATTTGGACAACCAGTATGATCCTGACTTTTTTGGTGTTCGGGCTGAAGTCACCCCAAGGACGTTTGGTGGAAAAGGTCCTGCATGGCGATGGGATCGGATTGATTATTTTTGTGGGAGTCGGTGGCTTATGCCTCATCGGAGGTGGGGAATTTCTGAACTATGCCAATTTGGAGATTCCGGGTTTGGACGCTCCCGCCCGTCGGTATACGGGGATTTTGCTGGCCCAGATCGGCGTGGCCGTGGATGTTGCGGTGACAGGGATTTCTATCGTTCTCAGTTTGGCCTATCACGATACCGAGCAGGAATATGATGTTTGAGATGATCGGGGGATGGCTGCAGCGCCCCAACTATATTGCCTTTGTCCTGCTGTTTCTGTGGGGCATCTATATTATGGTGACCCGGTACAATCTGGTGAAAAAACTTATCGGAATGTATCTCATGCAAACGAGTGTAATCTTTTTCCTCGTCACCACAAGTGCCAAGCAAGGCGCCACGGTGCCCATTTTGCTCTCCACGACCGAGATCATTCAACCGGAAGTCTATGCGAATCCTCTCCCCCATGTGCTGACATTGACGGCGATTGTGGTGGGTGTTGCCACCCTGGGAGTATCGTTGGCGCTGGCCGATGCCATTTATAAAAAATACGGCAGCCTGGATGAAGAAGAAATTCTCAAAAGGCTGGAATGACGCGACACCTTCCCGCAATTCTTTTCCTCCTACCTCTCGGTTTGGCCATTTGTTTACCATTAATCGGGATTAAGCATCGGGAGTGGTGTCGGCCATTATCGATTGGTGTGCTGGCTGCGATGGTCCCGGTTTCCTTCGCTAATCTGGTAGGAGTTCTTCAAAACGGGACCATTCATTATGACTTTGGGGGATGGGCTGCTCCGGTCGGGATTGAGTGGGTGGCGGACGGCTTGGCCAGCGTCATGACCGTGGCGTTGAGTCTCGTTGGATTGGTGTGTATCACCTTCCTCAGTTCAGTTTTGTTTCCTTACCTTGGTAGCCGGATTGTTCCGTTTTATACCCTGGTCTTATTATTGATAGCCAGTCTGACCGGCATGGTGTTTGCCGGGGATTTGTTCAATCTTTTCGTTTTCTTAGAAGTATCCGCCCTGTGTGCCTATGCCTTGGTCGGGTTGGCTGGCGGGAAGGCGCTTGTCGCCGGATTCCGGTATTTAATTTTAGGCACCTTCGGAGCCTCCTTATATCTTCTGGGAGTGGGGTATTTGTACGCCGAGACGGGTACGCTCAATATGGCAGATCTGGCTCAGCGGGTGCCCTCTTTGGTGGCATCCAAGGCCTTTGCGGTTGGCGTGTTATTCATGTTCATTGGGCTGGGCATTAAGATGGCATTGGTACCGCTCCACGGGTGGTTGCCGGATGCGTATACGTATGCGCCAGATAGAGTGTCACCGATGCTGGCCTCTTTAGTGACGAAGGTCGCGCTGTATGGATGGATTCGCATTATGTTTTGGGTCTTAGGAGCCCAGGCGGTGGTCTACCAGATCCCTATCCTGTTTTTAGTGGGAGTGTTGGGCGCTCTGGCAGCCCTGGTTGGCGCATTCCTGGCTCTGTCCCAAGTAGAAATCAAACGCATGTTTGCGTATGGAGGGCTTTCGCATATCGGATTGATTCTGGTGGGGATTAGTCTCGGAAATCAAACCGGTTTTGTCGGAGGAGTGTTTTACCTCTTGAATGATGCCGTGATGCAAGCGGGATTGTTTTTTTGGGCGGGGGCGATTATTCATCTGTACGGGGTTCGCACTATTGGGGATCTTGGGCGACTGCAGGGAGGAGCGGGATGGATGTCGGTGGCTCTGGTCGTCATAGCCCTGTCGATGATCGGGATTCCTCCAACCGGGGGATTTTTTGGAAAATGGTATATCATTCTTGGCGCGGTGGAAGCGCAAAATTACCTTGCCATTGTCGCGGTGCTGATTGCGACTCTGTTAACTCTGGCCTACTTCGTGAAATTATTTGAACGGGTATTTCGGGACCGGTCAGCCCAGCAGCCTCCTCTTATGCGTGAGATTCCGTTGGCGGTGAAAATTAGTCTGGGCGCCACGTCAGTGGCGGTCATTGTGTTGGGACTCATGAGCGATCACATTGTCAGCTTTCTCATCAAGAACGCGGTTCCACCCGGGCTTTAGCAGGATTGGGCATATGGTGACCTCCTGATTATGACATTTCTCATCCTTATTCCCCTTCTACCTCTGACGGCCGTTCTGATTCTCGTGCTGGGGAAACCCTGGCTTGGAGAGCAAGGCCATAAGATCGGCATTCCTGCGATGGCTCTCTCCTTCGCATTTTCCGCCATCGCGTTTGCTCGAGTCGCATCAGACGGGGCTTTCTCCATTCCACTCTACCGACTGTTCAAATCGGGAGACCTGGTTGTAGATTTGGGTCTCTACGTCGACCAGCTTACGGTGTTGCTTCTGCTCTTGGTGACCGGTGTGAGCAGCGTGGTGCATGTATACGCGTCACGGTATATGATCGGCGATCCCCGGTATAACCGTTTCTTCGCGGTTATCGCGCTGTTTACGTTTTCGATGATCATGCTGGTTATGAGCAATAATCTGCTCATGCTGTTTGTGTTCTGGGAGATCATGGGGATCTGTTCTTATTTGTTAATTTCTCATTGGGGGGAGCGGCAATCATCTGCTCAGGCTGCGACTAAGGCCTTTCTCGTGAATTCGGTCGCGGATGTGGGCTTAGGATTTGGGATCATTCTGACCTATTCCACTTTTGGAACACTGGACATTCAGACGATTTTAGGGGAGGCCCCATCCATACAGGGAAACACCATCAACCTGTTCGGCTGGCTCGGGCTGGACGTGCCCATTCATATCCTCACGCTCATTACGCTTTTTCTTTTCCTGGGAGCCATGGGAAAGTCCGCACAAATGCCGTTTCATGTCTGGCTCCCCTTTGCCATGGAAGCGCCCACACCCGTTTCTGCGTTGATTCATGCCGCGACCATGGTGAATGCCGGACCCTTCTTGTTGGTTCGCACGAGTCCCCTCGTGATCCTGTCGCCCGAAGCCATGACCGTCATTGCATTGGTCGGAGGTGTGACCGCACTTTTTGCAACCCTTGTCTCCCTGACTCAGGTGGATATTAAGCGCATGCTGGCGTTTTCCACCATTGGTCAAATCGGTTTCATGATCATGACCTGCGGAGTCGGAGCCTTTGTCATCTCTATTTTTCATATGCTGGCTCATGGATGTTTGAAAGGATTCTTATTTCTGTCGACTGGAAATGCCCTTCGTTCCGTTGGCTCCCATGAACATGTGTCTTCGTCACATGTTCCTCATGGCTCATCAATGCTTTCTATGGGGCCCTTAGTGTTAGGGGCTTTGCTGTTGGCCTGTCTTCCCCCGTTCCTCATTTTTTTGGGACCGTATGAGCAATTGTGGATGATTCAGCCGGGATCCTCCGCCCAATGGACATTTTGGATTTTGGGATTTCTGACGGTATTTTTCTCTGCCATGTATGTCATGCGGGGTGTCCTGGTCTTGTTTGGTCAATCGCATTCGATAGGTCCTGGAAGTGGAATGGGGAGGCAGACCATCCAGCCTCGTTTTTTTTCCCCTATCCACTTTCTGGGAATTTTGGTTGTCATGGGAATTATTGGAAGCCTCTTGCTGGTCTTGTGGAGTTGGTTTTCGGAATTTCTGTCCCCTGTCGTGGGACATCGGATGGCTCAGATCCCAAGGGAAGCTTCAAGTGAGTCACGCTTGCAACTGATTTTTGCTTTTGCTGTGGCTGTAGGCGGTATCGCGATCGGGTACTTTTCCTTGACAAAACTTTCGGGTTCCTGGTTCCAACAATCGGAAATGAGCAAACGATGGTATGTCCACTTTCTGAATAAATTGTATTTCGACGAAATATATGAGGCGTATGTTGTGGTGCCTACTCTCTGGTTGGCCCGATGGCTCTGGCGGGTGGTCGACCGGAATGTGTTTGACGCCCTGATCATGGGAATCGCCAATGTGTCGGTGTTGGCGGCGAAGTGGATGTGGCGGGTGGTCGACCTTCGGGGGATTGACGGGCTGGTCGTAGGGTTGGGACGGAACAGCATAGGAATGGCCGGTTGGCTCTGGCGGGTGGTGGACCTTCGCGGTGTCGATCGGGTCGTCGTGGGTATCGGCCAACGCAGCCTTGGTATCGCCAACTGGCTATGGAAAAGAATCGAGATCAAAGTTCTCGACAAGAATGTGGTTCGTGCCGGGAATCAAGCCGCGAGTACAGGGAATATGATGCAGGAACTAGAACCTCGCACGTTACAGCACCACTTACTGGTCATGATTTTCTGGCTCATTGTGGGGATTGGGTTGTTGTTTTGGTTTGTCGTGTGATTCCGCAGATAGCTTGTCAGTGATTCAAGGGGCAAGAACACGACACGGCAATTCAAACTCGCGGTGTGTGAAAAACGAGAGGGCGTCTTTCATGTCCTGGATGTGCCATGACCGGCATGTCATGAAGAGGAGACTATGAACACAATCTTCACTGTACATCTTTTGAGTATCATGATTGCGATGCCGTTTTTGGGCATTACGATCATCGCCTGTATTCAGGATCAGGAATGGATTCGGCGCGTGGCTCTGGGGTGTACGCTGGGTGACGCTGTTCTTGGACTCGTGCTGCTGAGAGAATTTGATTTTTCTATTCAAGGCATGCAATTCGTGGAGCGGATGGCATGGATGCCGACCTTTAATATTCAATATGCTGTCGGAGTGGATGGGATTAGTCTTCTCCTGGTTTTACTCACGACTCTGCTCTGTCCCTTTTGCGTCCTGTGCTCCTGGAAGTCAATTACCACCCGCGTACGGTCCTTTATGGCCATGATTCTGTTGGTCGAAGGGGCCATGATTGTGGTGTTTACCGCTCTGGACCTGTTTTTGTTTTTCATGTTGTGGGAAGTCACGATGATTCCTATGTATTTTATGATCATTTTGTGGGGTGGCCCCCAACGCATAGCGGCCGGCATCAAATTCGTTCTGTACAGTTTGTCAGGTAGCCTGATCTTACTCTTGGCGATACTCGGGTTGTACGTGGAAGGGGGGCGGACATTTGATATTTTAGCGTTGGCAGAGAACACCTATTCCCCCGACGCCCAGTTTTGGATATTTCTGGCGTTTTTCTTAGCCTTTGCCATTAAATTACCTATGCTGCCGTTTCACACATGGCTACCTGATGCGCATTCCGAAGCTCCCACCGCCGGAAGCGTCCTGCTGGCTGGGGTGCTCTTGAAAATGGGTGGATATGGATTTTTACGATTTTGTCTCCCCATGTTTCCTGAAGCCTCAGTGACCTTTGCCCCGTTTATCTTGTGGCTATCCGTGGCGGCTATTGTGTATGGGGGGTATATGGCCTTGGCCCAGTCGGACCTGAAAAAGCTGGTGGCGTATTCGTCCATTTCGCATATGGGATTCGTGACATTGGGAATTTTCGTGTTCAATAACCATGGCATTCAAGGAGCCATCTTGCAGATGGTGAACCATGGAATAACCACAGGAGCCCTCTTTTTGGCTGTCGGTCAATTGTATGATCGGACCCATAGCCGGTCGATTCAGGATTACGGAGGATTGCAAAAATCGATGCCCCGATTTGTGGCACTTTTTTGTCTGTTTTCGGTGGCATCCTTCGGATTGCCTGGCACATGCAATTTTATTGGAGAATTTTTGGTCTTGGTCGGAACGTCTTTTGAAAGCTATGTCATGGTGTTGTTGTCCATGGGAGGGATTGTTCTCGCGGCGGCGTATATGCTCTGGATGCTCCAACGGGTCGTGTTGGGTCAACCAAAAAATTCAACCATTGCACAACTACCGGATCTGAATATGCGGGAGTTGGTCACGGTGATCCCTCTTGCGGTTTTAATCTTGGGGATTGGCTTGTACCCGTCACCACTTATGGAAATGATGGATTCGAGCGTCACGCACCTAGCTCAGCATATGGCACAGTACCAGGTGGGGATGATCCACGAGGTGTCTCTTCGGTGATGGATGAGGCCGGCAATCGCGACAAAGACGATAGTTTCTGATGAACTATGGCGTGGACATCTCTCGGTTGGTGAGCACGAGAGATAACGATCAAACTCCTCCCATCCCCAATACCCCTCCGCGCCAACATTTTCTCCCTTCATCTTTCTGCATTGATCCCCTATGAATTGAAACAGTGTCGGTTGTGCTCATTGGGAAATATTGACAGGTCATTCTGCCCTCTTTAAGCCACTTCTTCCCTGTTCCTGCAGGTTTTCTCAAGTGTCCTATCCAGAATGCCGAGAATAATCTTCTCTGCTCTCTCTGGTCGGGAAGGAACCTTCCGGTCACTAAGGTTGACCATGGCACCCAGAAGAGTAGATTGAAGCCATATAGGCCCAAAGTTACCAATCAGTCTTGAATTCTCAGGTGGCATTGATAGTAGAAAACCTGGGGTGAGGAGAGGCGGTAAACGTGAAGGAGCAGGCACTATGAAACTGGGGAACACTTTACTTGCGGCAGTGGCATGTACGGTTGTGGTCGGTTGTGTGAGTCAACAATCACATGAGCGTGCTCTCCAAGAATACGAAAAAAGCCAAGAGTCCACGATAGCGGAACTTGAACGCTTACAGCAGACTGTTGAAGAGAAGCAAACTGAAGTCCTGCAGCTTCAAGAAACTAAGGCCGCCCTTGAGCATACCGTTGAAGTGCAAGATCAAATGAAGGAAGAACAATTAGCCGCGGTCCAACAAGAAGTCGAAGCGCTGTATACGCAAATCCGGAAACTCGTCAACTCGGAAGGAACCGTTTCTCTGTCCGATCCTCTTTTTGGAGGAGAGCCGGTGGATTTTCATGATTTGACCGCCGCGCTCACAAAGGTCAGGTCGGGTTTAGACGGGCAAATCAGCCAGATGTCCCACCTTCGTGAACAGAATGGTCAGTTGGAAAAAGAGCTTTCGGCGCTGGAGGCCAGGCTCAAAGAAGTGGAGCGTTTAAAACATGAGTTGGAATTGGTCCGAAAAGCTCGGGAGGTTCAGGAAGCGCAATTGGAGCAGGTCAAATATGAAGTGCTCACAGTCGGAGAGGAGATTGATCGGATTACCAAGGCGCTGGAGGACAAGTTTGGCAACAGTCTCGTGGTGACCCAACACCAGGATCGATTAGTCCTGACCATGCTGGGACAAGTCCTGTTTGAATCCGGTGAAGCAGATTTGACCCCTCTGGGGCTCAAGATCATGAAGCAGGTGGGCCAGGTGTTAGCGACGGTGCCAGGGAAAAATATTCAAGTGGAAGGCCATACGGACAACCACCGCATATATGGACAACTACAAAAACAGTATCCCACCAATTGGGAACTTTCAACCGCACGCGCCACGACAGTGTTACGGTATCTGATTGAGCAAACCGGAATGGATCCAAAACAATTTTCAGCGACGGGCTATGCCGACATGCGACCGGTGATGACGAATGAGACCGAGGAGGGAAGAGCCCAAAATCGTCGTGTGGAAATTGTCCTCTATCCGGAACGAGTGATTCAGGGCAATGAAACCGTTGCGACACTTGCCCCGTAAGAAGAGGCGTGGGCCACAACAAATGATATGGCTTCAGAACTGGTTCACTTTTCTATTCCTCCCTTACATCGAGCCATAGGACAACCTTGCTCAAAGACGCCGTTTCTTTTCCCCCTCCCAGTATCTGACTTCTCCAATCATTAATGCGCCAGCGGTTCTGTGGGAGTGCCCGGGCTACTTAGGCTATGGTGTTGGATGAGTCCGGTCTCGTATAAATATGCTGTCGCGGGATCCAATAAAAAATACACGGAAAACAGGCCGACACTTGCCATGGTCAACGTATAGGGAAGTGCCATCCATACCATTTTTCCATAGGATAAGCGGATAACCGGCGCCAGTGAGGAGGTTAATAGAAATAAAAATGCCGCTTGTCCGTTGGGGGTTGCCACACTGGGGATATTCGTGCCGGTATTAATGGCAACGGCCAAAAGGTCAAATTGGTCGCGGGTAATGGTGCCCGCCTGGAAGGCACGGAGCACTTCCTGAATGTAAACCGTCGCAACAAAGACATTGTCGCTGATAGCCGAAAGCACACCATTGGCCAGATAAAACATGCCGATTTGATGAGATCCTTGCAAACTTAATCCATACCCGATGATGCCGGAAAACAGATTCTGATCCTGGATGACCGCCACAATAGCGAAAAAGACGACGAGGAGAGCCGTGAAAGGAAGCGCTTCCTTAAACGCCTCTCCAAGTTGATGTTCTTCGATAATCCCGTTAAAGGCGGTAATAAATACGATCACCGTGAGTCCGATGATTCCCACCTCCGCCAGGTGAAAGGCTAAGGCAACAATCAGCCAAATGCCGGCAATCGCTTGAATAATAAGCTTGGCCGTGTCCCCGGAATCCCGTCGTTTCTGTTGTTCAGTTTCGAATTCCAACAAAATGAGGCGAACGGGATCCGGGAGTTGAAAGCCATAATCAAACCAGCGCATTTTTTCAACGATCATACAGGTGAACAATCCCGTGGCTAAGACCGGAAGCGTCACAGGGGCCATACGAAATAAAAACTCCATAAATTCCCAGCCTGCCTTGTCTGCGATCAATAAATTTTGGGGTTCCCCCACGAGAGTACAGACTCCACCTAATGCTGTTCCCACCGCTCCATGCATTAATAAATTTCGAAGGAAGCCTCGGAAGTTGTCTAAATTTTCGCGGTGAAGCGAGCCGATCTCATGATCACTTGTCGAATCATGAGAGGTTTGAGACGATTTGCCAGAGGCCACTCGGTGGTAAATGTTATAAAAACCCAAGGCGACGGCAATGATGACCGCCGTGACCGTCAAGGCATCGAGAAATGCCGAAAGAAAGGCACCCATGATGGAAAACAAGAGACCCAACAAAATTTTTGAACGGACGCCCAATAAAATTTTCGTAAACAGAAACAAGAGCAAATCTTTCATGAAGTAGATCCCGGCCACCATGAAAATCAATAACAGGATCACTTGGAAATTATTGAGCGCTTCATGATAGACCGTAGCGGGTGTCGTCATTCCCAATAGGACGGCTTCAAGTGCGAGCAAGCCACCGGGTTGCAGCGGATAACTTTTGAGAGCCAGGGCCAGCGTAAAAATAAATTCCAGGATGAGGATCCATCCGGTGTAAAACGACCCAATGCTTATCAACAAAATGGGATTGAGGATTAAGAATCCCAGAATGGTCAGCTTGTACCAGGTTGGAGTGTGGTTCAGGAAATTCTGTATGAGCGCTTGAGGGACTGTTGTCTTCATTTCAGTTGGGTAACCTTTCGGACCGGTGGTCCCAGATAGAGTCTAACTGATTAAACCAATATCACTAGGGTCAATACACTGATTGATGTTCTCTCTCGCATCAGGCCATTAAAGAGGTGAGGGCAGGGCGGAGTTCCTCAGCTTACACGATGAATGCTTTTTCAGAAACAGAGTAGCCTACATTTTGAATAAACATACCTCATGAAGGTTCTGGGTGTTCCGATTGAATTTCTGTGGGAGCGACATCGTACGGATGGGTGGATCCTCCTATATGAGCGGCGTGGCGTAAGGCATCCAAGCGAAGAGGATATCGATGCTCAGGTGGGACCTGATCGAGCACCCCGAGTCCTTTAAGAACTCGAGCAACTCCCGGACGCATACCCACGAAAAAGACATGTTGCTGATGAGTTTTCACCATCACCAGCATATCTTCGATGGCTAACGCAGCGGTTCCATCGATGGAAGGCACCGCTGTGAGATCGAGAACCACGCTGGAAAAGGTATTGAAACTTGTCACCGATTCTAACCGACGAACCATATCTTTAGCCGATCCGAAACTCATCGGCCCATTCACATGAATCATGATAATGCGCTCCCGGTTCCGGTCCAGGATGCGTTGTTCTTCTTTCGACAGCGGTGTTTCTTTCGAGGCACCCGTGATCACACTGAGATTTTCAAGTTCCAGATCGGCCATTCGCTTCACGAACATCACGCTGGCCAGTACCACGCCAATGCCCACGGCCGTAATGAGGTCGACCAACACAGTGACCAACAGGACTACAATCATCACCAGAACCTCGGTTCGTGGAGCTTGCACCATATGTTTCAGAAAACGCCAATCAATAATATCGAATCCGACCTTGATCAGCAGACCGGCGAGAACCGCAAGTGGAATTTTTTCGGCCAGAGGTCCTAAGCCAAGCAGGGTGCCCAAGAGGACAACCGCCATAAACATGCCAGAGAGAGGCGTGCGGCCTCCTGTTCGAATGTTTGCCACGGATCGCATGGTGGCCCCGGCTCCAGGAAGGCCTCCGAAAAACCCGGCAGCCATATTGCCAATGCCCTGGCCGATCAATTCCCGGTTGGAGTCATGTTGGGTCCGTGTCATGTTGTCACACACGAGAGAAGTCAGCAGGCTATCAATCGTTCCCAATAAGGCCAGGACAAGGGCTTCTTCAACCATCATGAGGAGTGTATTGGTATGCATGGTTGGCCAAATCGGCGTGGGAAATCCTGTAGGAATGTCTCCGATAACCGGAAGGGTTGGAAAGAACATCTCAGCGACTATTGTGCCAACGATGAGAGCCAATAACACCGGGGGAAGGCGTTTGCCGATAGAGGGGGGAGTGAGATATACAATGGCCAGTGTGAGCGAACCCACTAACATGGCGGGGAGAGAAAACGATGCGAGGTATTCAGGCATCGCCATGAGGTTGGCCACGACTTTGGACTTCGCTTCCAAGCCGAGAAAGGGGGCAACCTGAAGAATGAGAATAATTCCTCCGATGCCGCTCATGAATCCTGAAATGACCGGATAGGGAACCAAGGTGATATACCGACCAAACCCCATCAGTCCAAATAAGACTTGGAAGACCCCGCCGAGGATGACAGCGGTAAATGCCAATGCCGGTTCATCGGCAAAGTTCAAGATGATGCCGGCCATCACCACGGTCATCGGACCGGTCGGTCCTGAGGCCTGTGCAGGAGTCCCGCCGAAGAGGGCTGCGAAAAACCCCACAAAAATAGCTCCATACAGACCGGCAATGGCCCCGAGTCCAGATGTCACTCCGAAGGCCAAGGCTAACGGTAAGGCCACGACCGCGGCTACTAATCCACCATACAGGTCTCCCCGTATGTTATTGAAATGAAGGCCATGAACCCATGAAAGCACTGGAAAAGTAGCAGCCATTTTTTAGGAGGGAGGCGGTAGATTCGGATGATAGGTCACCAATGCTGCCAGGAAAAGATACCCCACGTGCATGTCGTTGGTTACCAATCAATCAGGCCGAAAATTAATTTACGAGACCATCGTTTATCCATTGAGACTTTGCTTGGCAGTCCGCTGGATGAATTGGCCAATTTGAAGACCAATGGAGGCAAACATGGCCAACAGTTCTTTGTCGGGCTTTTGAATATCCCTGTGGAAAAATTCAATGACACCAATAATTTCGGTCCCCGATTTCACAGGGAAGGCGAATCCGGAATGGAGACCTTCTCGTGCGGCAGCAGCCGCGCGCGGAAAATTCGGGTCGGATACCACATCGGTAATCCATGAGGGTTTCCCGCTTTTCCAAACCCGACCGGGTAATCCCACCCCTCGTGCAAACGTGATCGATTGGGATTCCTGCCGAAAGGCATCCAGGTTTAAGTGAGGGGAATGCCAGACATTGAGGCAACGCAAGACCTGTTGTGAGGAGTCCAATGTCCAAATAGCTCCGAGATCCCATCCTAAATTGTCACCAATGGCTTCCAGGATAAGGGAGGCCGCCTGAGTCATGCCAGCCGATTCCGCGAGAACATTGGTTAAACTGTGATGCGTAGCCAGTCGACGTTCCTTATGCTCCCGTTCGATATACTGGCCAATTTGAAAACCGATATTCGAAAGCCGTTGAAGCAACATATCATCGGCTTCCTCCGGGTATGGGGAGAAAAATTCGAGAACCGCTCTCGTATTCTCAGCCAGGCAAATGGGAATCGCGAATCCGGCATGAAGTCCCACTTCCAAGGCCGTCTGGCTTCTAGGATCTTTGGGGTAGTCGGCAAGGTCCTTGATCCAAAGAGGGTTTCGAGTGGCCCACACCTGCCCGGCCAGTCCTACAGCAGGCGTGAGCGCCCAACCGGCGTGTGCCGATGACATGGCTTGAGCTTGAGGGGAGTCGGATGGCCAAATGAGGGTCGCTCCCAGGGCCTGTCGTTGATAGTCCATTCGCCAGAGGATGCCCACCTTCCATTCCAGTGTGTGGCAAATGGCTTTGAGAATTTGAGGATATGTTTCTGAAATGCTAGACGCGGTAGTCAGGATGTCTGCGATGACATCGTGCAAGGCCAGGCGTCGCTCCGCACGCTTACGATCAGTAATATCAATGCCAAACCCAATGAGGCCCGGTTGGTCGCCTTCCAATTTGCACAGACAATTTAAAAACCACCAGGGCTTCCCCTGCAGAATTCCATTGCTCTCGTAAAACACCGAATTGGCAAGAGTGCCTTCCTTGACCTGGTTTTTTATCTGATCGGGTGGTTCCAAGGGAATACGGCCGATGGCGGTCAGTTCCTTTAACCCGAAACGAGCCAGTCCGCGACCGAAGGAATCATGCATGACTCCTTCCTGATCGATTCGAAATGCCACGGCCGGCATATTCGACAATATGCCGGTCAGCATGGAACTCTGGTCACGAGTCGCCTCGTCAGACTCTCTCACCTGCATGGCCAACAGGGCGGTCGACCAAATCGCAAATAAGGCAATCGATCGATTCGTCATGCCAATCCAGGGTTCTGCCCCCGAAGGCGAAAAATAAAACCCGATGATTGTTAAAAGGGTACAGAGTCCTGCCAGACGCAACGGATCATTTTTATCCGGAGACCGGAGGGCAATCAGCACGCTAGCGACATAGGGGACCGCTTCGGCCACTCCCATAGGGAGGAAGAGGTCCACGACAAAAACCACTGTGGCCACAAGCAAGGCTAGAGCTAAGATTTGCCCTCGATTTTTTTGAGGGGGTACAACCGAGTTTTGAAGGGACAGCGGACTTGGCATGGGATCATATGGGCATACATGAAAACGGGGAATACGATATAAATATACCCCTAGGATTTAGTCACAATCGTTGGGTACCACGATACGAAATGCACGCCAATGAGTGCAAGTGGAATCAGCGGAAATTGATGGCCTATGCCGTCAGTCGGGAGTGTAGACATTTGGACGAAGACAGGCTGTGGGACGAAAAGAATCTGTATGGGGACGGGCAAGGGCTGTAAGTGCCTCCGAGGGCTCGACGGCCTTTTTCCTCTTATGCGAAGATGACAAGCGGAGGTATGATAGGCCTTACCCGTATGAGTTCCACATCTCCTCACGTCCATATCTATCATGTTGCCGGGTTGGATGACCGTGACCGTGGATTTAATCGGCAAATCCATGTCATTCCCCGTGAAGAAGGATTCCAGGCCAGGCTCCGCTATGAATCGCTTCAGATAGATGTCGATCCGGTTCCTACCGAAGACCAGGTCCTGCACGGTCTCATTCACATGTTGCATGAGAGGGGCTATCGGCAATTACGAACCCAACGCATCTTTATTGGTGAGCAGTATCTTGGAAATCAGGAGTTGTGGGTGGAGTATCCTGATCCCGAAACTCCCCTTGAAGCGAGGAAAACATGGGTGGCCTGGATCCGTCAGATCGTTGAGCGGTCCTTTCGATCATAGGTCTCTACATAGAACAAGACAAAAGGTGAGTTCGTGAGGATGGTCTAGCGAGGCGTTTTTGTGAAGGGATTTTATGTGGATACGGCCAGAGTTCGCAGGCCTCCGACGCCGGATTCTGCGGAAGAGGCAGAGGGAAAGTAGCTGATGATTCGACGAGGGTTGAGGCATTCCCTGATTTTGGCAGAAAGGTCAACGGGTCGAATGGCACTGACAATAGAGAGCGACTCATCCTCTTCAGACAGGTTCAGAATAATCGGTTCATCCGAAGAGCTGTGTTCATCATAGACGAGGATGACCGGCCTCAGCCGGTTCGCGAGATTCACGCTGGTGACGATTCCAATCTTCTGATTACTCAAGTTGACCAGAGAGCCTGGAGGGTAGACACCCAGCTGACTGATTAACGAGACGACCGCGTCATGCCATAGTGTGTGCCGGCATTTGACGTATAAATAGGATAGGGCCTCTGAGGGAATGAGCGATTTGGCTGGATCCGGGTGATGGCACAATTCATCGTACTCATCCACCACCATGACAATTTTGGCGAACTTGCTGATTTGATCGTCTTTTTTCCCTGTTGGGAATCCTGACCCGTTAAGGCGTTCATGGTGCTGGCGAATCACGTCAATCGCTTCATAAGGGAAATTAGGTAATTTCTCGGCCAACTCTACTCCGTATTTCGGATGCGTACTCAAAAAGTTTTTCCGTTCGGAAGCAGACATTGACCCTTTTCGTAATAATTGCTCTGCCGGAAACTTGAGTTCGCCAATGTCATGAAACAGAGCTCCGAGAGCCAGTTTTTCAGCGTCTTCCCGCGATAATCCTAAATCCTGTCCGACCATGAGAGATAACGAACTGACATTGAGTGCATGCAGAAAAAATTCCTCATTCGGTTCGTTGGAACCGATGAGGTTCAGCAGTGCTCTCGAGTTGTCAGCGATATCGAGAATCTCATAAAGCTCGCTGACAATTTTCTGAGCCGTCCGGAGTCCTCGTGGTCGGCCGGTGATCACGTCCTGCATGACCTGTTTGGCTTCTTGCACCACCTCCTGGAATTGACCACCAACTGCTTGCAAATGTTCCTGGTAGACCTGGAAGGCTTGATGTTGCGCGACTTTTCGTTGAATAGGATCTTCCGGAGTGGCTTTCTCCTCTGAGGAATCCTGTGAAGTGATGGGCTCAGATTCGTTCGAAGGTTCTTTGTCCTGTTCCCCCGTGCTTTGAACCCTCTTCCGGTCAGGCGCCTTGGTGTGCTCGGTATGAATCCCTTCTGGTTCTGAACGATCAGGATCGAAATACAACTTGACCTTCGTGAGTCCACGAAGCGTTTCAAGGTCTTTCGCCGATTCGATTTTGAATGAATTGGTTGGGAACGGATGACTAAACCAGGATCCCTCAATCTTGATGTACAATCCCAGTCGTAGAGCGGTTGCGTGAAGTGGAACGAAAGGCATGTTAATTCTCGATTTCAGTCATACGGCATGATCGGGCTTGTCTGGCAATCGAGTCCCATGGTTGTGAGTGATCATGGGGCAAGGAATGTGCAAATTATCTGCCCCGTTGTGGGCTGCTTTTCTACAACAGTGTTGCCCACTGACTTTGTCGGAAGGGAGGAATGTAAAATTAAGAGAAAGTCCGGGAAAAAAGTCACAAAGAGAAATCAGAATGAAGTGCCATGAGCCATGAGAGAGGTTGGGACATTGGGGCAGGGCATTTATCCCACGTTATCCCGAGGGGTCATTGCACCCACACACCAATCAGATTCGTGGGGAATTCGCCTGGAGCCAAAGGATTTGCGAAAGCGGATCAGATCCTTTTGAGCACCCTGGTCTATTTGGATACGCAATAAAAGAAACGTTCTCTGAACGTCAAATGCCGGGGAGGAAATCAAGTGTACTAACCTAAAAGGAGCAAGTGGATGAATGAGAGAGTGGGAGGAAACGGGTCTACGGAGCGCAAATGGCGAAAGGGAGTTGGTTAGGCGTGGTAATTGGATTCCAGGAGGTCGAATTTGGGAGTCTCAATATCCGTGTGGGTTTGCTGGATGTCGGTAATTTCAGGCAGGAGTTCATTAAATAAGTCGACCAAATGGGGATCGAACTGTTTTCCTGACTGGGAGTGCATTTCCTGGAGAGTTTTATCCAAAGGCCAGGGGTCTTTATAGCACCGTTTGGATGAGAGCGCATCAAAGACATCGGCGATGGCGCAAATTCGGCCGACTAACGGAATATCCATTCCGGCCAGGCGATTGGGATAGCCTGTGCCATCCCATTTCTCGTGGTGAGTAAGGGCGATCAGTTCTCCCATTTGTAGGACGGGAGAGTGGCTGTTGGAGAGAAGTTGGGCGCCGATGACCGTATGTTGTTTCATGATTTCAAATTCTTCGGGATCCAATTTTCCTGGTTTCAAGAGGATCCGGTCCGGAATCCCCAATTTCCCGACGTCATGCATGGGGGTGGCGTGAAAGAGCACATCGCACTCTTCTTCTGTCATGCCGGCGGCGCGTCCTAAGACCACGGCAAAGTGAGCCATTCGGATGATATGCGCCCCGGTTTCATTGTCGCGATGTTCGGCTGCACGGGCAAGGCGGTGGACAACGTCGAGTTGGGTCTCTCTGAGTTCCTGTGTGCGGATCCGGACGGTTTCCTCCAGGGAAGCCTTTTGCTGGGACACGGTCTTGTTTAGTAGGCTGGCTTCCAATAAATTGCGGATTCGCATTAACACTTCCACTTTGTCGAATGGTTTATGCAGGAAGTCTTTGGCGCCCGATTCTAATGCACGGAGGCGTGTCTCACGGTCGTCTTCTGACGTGAGCACCAAAATCGGAAGAAACGCGTGTTGGTGAATGATTTTGAGTTGTCCCATCACCTGAAAGCCGTTGAGGGCAGGCATGCGGATATCAAGGCAAATCAGATCTGGATCCAGCTCTTTAAACAGAGGCAATACCTGTGTGGGATCTTGGGTGGAATGGATTTGGTTGTAGCCGGCATTTTGTAAAATGCTCTCCAGGAGCAGGATATTGGTCATTTGATCATCAACGATCAATATGCAGGCGTTTTGACATTGTTGCTGGGAAATCATTGAAGTCCGTCTGACATCAAAGGATCAACGTATTCATCGAGCATGAGGTCGGGTTGACGGCTGCCAACCATAAGCTTGGGTAGTCGTTGCATCCATTCCTGTGCGATTCTTCCCGCCTGGGGATGGTATTTATCATTGTGTTTGTCGGTCAAAACAAGTGGAACTTGAAGTAACCTGCTTTTTGATTTGGAAAGAAGCCGGGAGCAGGGATGAATGGTTTGGAGAAGAGTCTTGCGGTAAAAGTGGTGAGGAGCACAAAGGCGAGGATTTTTCTCTATCAACGCGTTCCCCTATTTCGCTCTGTTAAAAACATTCTCGAGTTTGGTTCGGGTTTGTTCAAAGGTGTCTTAAAGTTGGGTTTCCCAATCAGCCGGAACGGGTCCCTCTCCGGCCTTGCCGATGGCCTCGATTTGGACCGCCAATTGTGCTAATGGCTCGGCGCCCATGTTGCGGGATATCCCCTTGAGGCCGTGGGCGGCCTCATGCAATTGGGTCAAATTGTGGGTGTCCATCGCCTGCTCGATTTGGGTGACGCATAGGAGTCCATGCTGGACGAATTTCTGAATAAAAAACGCCCGTCCTCCAATTTCTTCGAGTTTCTTTAAGGAACTATTGAATATTGTAAAAATTTTGCCGTTTCATTCGCTTCTGAGTTACGGAGGCTCACCAGAGAAAAATAGTGGAGTGTTCTCAAAGGCCGGTCCAGTCCTGTCCTGAGGCTTCTCGAAGGAAAGGCCGCAGCCGCTAGGACGAGCGGAGCGTACGGAGGAGTGCGTGAGCACGGCCTACGGGCGAGACCGCCGCTGGCGGCCTTTTTCAACACTCCCTTTAAGGTTTGGATGTTGATTGCCGGGCGATTTGCGGATGGATCAGGAAAAGGGAGGGGGCATGCGCGTCAGAAGCTTTTTTGCTTTAATGGCGACATTGATGAGGTTTTTGTCTCGGACCATGCCGGTTTCCAAACAAGTAAATCCCGCCTGCATCAGCAAAACCAAGATGGTACAGGTCAGCATCTAGGTCATCGGTTGAAACGTTGGGGTCAGTGGCATGGGATCTTCAGACACGGAGACTCATTGAAGGATGTGGCCGAGAAGGTTGGAAGGACATCGTGATGAGGTACTAGACTCGTTTCACATGGAATACGACTGATGACTGTTCGAAACGAGGACACGCGCAGAGTGCCCATTCAGGGGATCCGGTCCCGACACTCGCTCTTAATGATGAAGGCCCTGTCCGGGGGCGGTCATTATCGTTCTCCCCAAGGGTGTTGAGGGTTGCCTGTTATGGAGACCTGCGTCCTGGTCATGGACCTTTAGCGGGCAAACAGTTTTTTTCTGGTAGCAAAGAACTCCGGCTGGCCTTCTGTTAATTGTAAAAATCTACCGAAATATTGATTCGCTAACCGATTATTTCCCATTCGATCATAGGCATAGCCCATATTCAAATGGATATGGGGTAAATCCGGTTGGAGTGCCTCGGCTTGCCGAAGTTCATGCACCGCAAGTTGGAAGCTTCCCTGTTGCTGGGCCACCAGAGCTCGTTGGATCCACAATTGCGGAACTTTGTCGTTACGTGCGAGGCCGCTCAAAAAATACTGATCAGCCTGCTCAAGCTGGCCTGCCCCCAAATATGCCGTTCCCATCCAAAACCATGGTTCCCAAGTGACGGGCGGATCATGGAAGAGGGGGGAAAGCATGGCTTGCGCCTCTTTGTATTCACCGTTTTGGATAAGTTCTCGGGCGCGATGGAGCCAATTGGCTGGAGATCGCTGAGGTGGACCTGTGTTTTGAGAGTTCACCTGAACACCCTCGTTTTTCAGACTCAGGGCTGTCGTGTTGACAGGGACAGAAGGCTTGTCAATCACAAGAGACGTGGTGGTTGTGAGCTCATCCAGATTGATTTTTTCTTCCTCTAAATCGGCTTCTAACGAGATGGGTGTGCCTGTCTCATTGACGGATGCGACTTCGACAAAGTCCGGATCAGGCTGTTCTGTTGGGGCAAGGACTGTGACTGGAGGACTGCTTGCGATTTTCTTCGGATCAGTGCTCGGCTGGTTGGGTGCTACGTCTGTTGTTAAGTGTGGCGTTGAGAGGGATGTGCCTGCGGTTTTCTGTTGAGGGTCTTCGGATGTGATGTTTATTAATGGTGTTGCAGGTGCAGGGGAGGTGGGAATTTCTCCCACGGGTTGCGTGGGGAAGGCATGTTCGACCTTCAATGGAGAAAATGGCTCGATTGAAGCATCCGCTTGGGGTGCGGGCGATTCCTCATCGGGTTCCTGGGCAGCAGATACCGGAAGGCTCTCAACGGGATCAGCAGTTGGTATTTGCGTGCCTTCAAAAGAAACCGAATCAGCAGGTGGAGTCTCCGAAAGTGGAGGGGAGTGTAAAAGAGCCACACGCTGTCTGGGCAAAGAAGAGGCTTCCGTTGGCATTCCGAAGTCCAGATGTAAGCCGATCCAGTAGGCACCCATGCCTAGACTGCTCAATCCGATTGCCATGCCGATTCCGATCAACCAAAACTTTAATGGAGAGGGCCGGCGGTGCCAACCCGGTTCTCTTTTCACTCTAGCTGGAAGGGCAAGGGGCGCCTTCTGGGTCGTCTCAGTCCCTTCACTTTTGGTCTGGGTCTGAAGTCGCTGGAGGGTGTCTGCGATAATACTCATGGTCTGTTGGTTTTCCGTGATCCTCTCACTACGGAAGAAATTCTTTGGTTGCGCGCCAGATCATTATGGGCGTCACCGTATGTCGGCCTTGAGCATAAGCGGCTAACAAAGCCCGGTCGCACAGTTGATTGATGCGGCGCGGGACTCCACGGCTCCAAGCATAAATGAGCCAGAGGACTCCCGCACTAACATGAAATCGGTGTCGGGCATCGGCGATATGCAGTCGATGTCGGATGTACGCATGAGTCTCCTGCCAGGAAAATGATTCAAGGCGATAGCGAACACTGATGCGCTGTCGCAATGGTCGAAAGGCCCGAGTCGCCAACTTTTGTTCCAACTCCGGTTGCCCAACCAGCAGGAGACACATCAACTTATCTTTTTCGGTATCCAAATTGGAGAGAAGCCGAAGTCCTTCCAGGACTTTTCCACTGAGCCGGTGGGCTTCGTCTACCAATACGACGACCCGTTCTCCTTCCACGGCAAGACGGAGCAACAGCTTAGGCAGTTCCCGTTGTAAGGCCCCAAGGGACTGATCCTCAGGTAGTGTCCCGGTCAAATCTTCATAAATGGATACAAGTAAATCAGAATAGGACTGATCCGGATTCATGAGGTAAGCGAACCGGACCCCGGTCGGCGGATGGCGAAGCAGGTGCCGGCACAACAGGGTTTTGCCGAGACCCACTTCTCCTGTCAGCATGGTGAGCCCACCACTGGCAATGCCAAATCGGAGATGGTTCAACGCTTCCAAATGGTGGCTGCCGGGGAAAAAGAAATCGGTATCCGGCGTCAGGCGAAATGGGGGTTCAGAAAAACCCAACTCTTGATAACAGAGGCTAAGATCGAGTGTCGTCATGATCAAGACTGTACAATCTTGGGAGTTAAAAAGATGACCAATTCACTTTTTGTTTTGACGGTGTATGTCCCTTTAAACAGGCGGCCAAGGTAAGGAATATCCCCCAGTATCGGAACCTTGCGTTCAGTTTCCGATGATTCTTCTTGGATGAGACCACCAATGATCACCATTTCTCCATTTTTGAGGCGAACGAGCCCGGAGGATTGTTTGACATCTAAAACCGGAGCGGTCGAGGTTTCGTTAGGGGAGGTGGCAATGTCACGAAGCCGGGAGATAATTGGAGTGATATCCATCATGATCCAGCCATCTTCGGAAATTTGAGGTGTGACGGAAAGGACCAATCCCACCGTCACCGACCGAACTTGCTCGGTAACAATATTGCCGGTGCCTGAGGTCCCTTGGGCAATGGTTTGGGTAAAAAATGGCTGATCCGTGGCGACCTTAATTAATGCTGGTTGATTATTGAGGGTGACCACCCGGGGTTGGGACACCACGCGCAGGTCACCTTGTTCCTGGAGGGCTTTGAGGACGCCGTCGAAACTTCCGTCAGCAAAGGAAATCGTGGTGGTTGCCGCCTTAAAGGCAAACCCTCCAAAGGGGACGAAGGGGGGGGCGATAATATTCGCGATCGCAATATTTCCAGATGACCCTAAAAAATTGATTTTGGACCAATCAATGCCCAAACTGTGATTGTCATTAAGATTGACTTCGTAAATTCTGACCTCAATTTCGACTTGCCGATAGAGCGCTTGATGCACTTTCTTAAGGAAGTAATCGATTTCATCAACTCGCTTGTACCAGTCAGTAATTTGAATCGTTCCCGAAAGACGATTAAGGACCAGCCGTCCATCCTTCGACATCAAGGTTTGAATCTGCTTTTCGAGTTCCTCCCAGAATTTGATTTCGTCCTGTTGGTTGACAGTAATTTGTCCCGAATCCTGGGTTCCTCCTGAGCCGGAGCCGGATGACCCGGAATTGAGTTGGGCGCGATTCTGTCCGGCTCCTCCCCGGACGAGTCGGATGTAATCGATATTCATGGTTTTGGATTTGAATTGCCTGACCTGGATCAGGTTCTGGTGGTGTTCCCAGTAATAACCATGGGCCTCCAAAATAGCCGACATCGCCTGTTCCAGAGGCAGATGATGAAAGTCCACGGTAATGGTGCCGGTGATGTCCGGTCCGGCAACAATATTTAAATGGTTGCTTCGTGCAAACAATGCCAATGCATCTATAATCTGCAGATCTTGTGCACGAAACGAATACAAGGGCCCCAAAGAAGGGGCAGGCGGCGGTGTCGGAGGCTTGGGAAGATCGCTGGTGAGCAACATGCGATCCTCCAGTGAAAATGTCGCCTGAGGGTTCTTCACGGATGGTGCCGCCAAATTTGAGCTTAGGGAAAGTCTCTGTGCAGTCTGTGTGGTGTTGGCGTCTGAGATTGACCGGTCTGCATCTGGATTGGCGACGGTGCATCCCCATAGGCTGAACATGCCCAAAAGAGCCAGACTTTGAAAAACTCGCGCGCCACATGTGATAAATGCTCCGTTGGACGGTCGACTGGAGATCATGGAGGTCTGAGGAATCACTATGGTGTTGTGGCGCATGTCGTCTTTCATAGAGTGATGAGGGTCGTTATGACGTGGCTTTCCTGGCAAATGTTAACCATTGGGTCTTGCCCTGATGTTTGAGCCACACGCCTTTGGGCTGAATGGACAGGACCTGATGGCCGTGAATCATTTCTCCTTCATACACGACGGTCCGGTTGATCACTGCACTCCGTTGCTCAGCTTCGATGGCAATGGCTTTAAGGGTCAACGCATTCCTCATCTGCGGGGGCTCCCCTGTTTGGTCTGCCTCCATCGAAGGTGGTTCCGACTGGGTGTGAGCTGCGACCACGATGGGGGCAAAAGGATCCCGACTGGGCTGTTCGATCCATTGACCAGCCTCATTGTCATGGGGTCGCCCTGTGGGAGTAAGGGGAGGGAGAGTCGGAGCAGAAAGCAGGCGATTCAGTCCCACCGAGATGATGCCGGGTGCCTCGGATGCCGTATCCACGATATTGGTATAGATCGCGAAGCCTGCGAGAAGGCACAGACCCATCGCGACAAAGGGATTTTTTAAAGCTCGACGGAATCGTTGGTTTTCATCCATACCGACAATCCAATGGTTAAATGAGTGGCTTGTTGACCATCACCCATGACCGTCACATTTTGAATATCGACTCTTGGTCCGGATCGGGTGAGGGCTTTTAGGAACTGAAGATAGGAACGATACGCATGGGGGGTTCCCTGCGAGTTGACCTGAATTTCCAACGGGACCAATGTCACCCCCTGGATGGGAGAGGTGGTGCGGTCTGTGCTCAGAATGCGATACTGGATGAGGAGATTCCACTGTTTCCCGTCGGTTTGAAGCGTTTGTGCCCATTGCGCCAAATGGGTGAAGTTTTGGAGTAAGCGTTGCTCAGCCAGTTGGAGGTGAGTGTCAAGCGCATCCGGACGAGCCTGAAGGTATTGAGAGCGAAGTTCCGATACCTGTTGTTCCAAGCCGATTGCATCTTGAGTCAACGATTGGCGCTTCTGAATGGCGAAAAGTTTATCCAGACTCACCCAGCCCACAATGGATAAGGTTCCAATCAGGAGCACCACGAGTGCCGTGATTTTGAGTTGTTGGGGATTGGGCCACTCAAAGCGGCGAAGCCACTTCATGACATGGTTCCCTTCAAGGTGAATCGATAGAGCGGGCCTTCATTGGTTGAGGTGGCGGTTTGGGTCAAGAGTTGATCTCGCCAATCCTCATGCAGGGACACATGATATGGTCCATCCGCCAGCTGCTGCACGAATTGATCCACCACAAGCAATGTGGCGGCAAGATTGGTAGAAGTGCTGCCGTCCAGCTCCACGTTCCATCCGTCCTGGGTTCGCTCCACAAAGGCTTTGCGCAAGATGACCTGGGTGGGGATAATGGATCCCAGATAGCTGAGAAACGGGCCTTCTAATTCCGGCGTGGTGGTTTCGCTGACGGATTGAGCCCATTGCCGTTTCGTGTCTAACGACATGAGGCGACTTTCCCATTGCGCGTGATCCTGCTGGAGGGCGGTGACCTGGTCGGTCATGGTCTGCATCGCAGTGCGATGTCTGGCCAAATAACCTTCGATGACGCTGGTTGTTCCGACTCCGAAAAGAATAAAAACCGCAAGCATGGCGACGAAAGCCTTGGTGAGGGTATTTCGAAGCGGGGCTTGGAGAACCTGCGTGGGTGTGAAGTTACTGTGCAGATTGACCGGAAGCATCGCACCGACCCACAGCCAGTAATTCCAGTCCGGCCTGATGGGGTATGGTACGAGTGGAGTGTTCACGTGTGGCTGTATTTCCCCCGCCGTTAATCGTTCTTCATCGTCCCAAAACCAGATGCAGGGAAACTTTAAATTTGTTTGTTGTGTGAGAAACATGATCGTTCGATTGACCTCGGTTCCGACCCGCTCTCCAAGTGGAACCCAGTCTTGAGCGGGAAACAAATGTCGAGTCCAGATCGGGGTTCCATCATCATTTCCTGCGACAATCATGATTTTGCCTTCGAGCATGGTTAGCAGGATCGAACCTTTTCCCGGTTCGACGGGCAACGTGCTGAGTTGACTCTCAGCCAGTGCAGACAGAGGAGCCAATTGACGAAGAGATAAGCCCAACTCTTGGCAGATGTGGACGATCTTATCGATATAGTCTTGTGGCCATATATCAAGGTGAATATGTAATTTCCCTCGCGCTTCCAGGCCAATCTGATATCGCCAAGCCGCTGGTTCCTCCCACGGTTTTTCCTGTTGGACCTTTCGTTCAAGAAAGGGAAGGAGGTCAGTGGGGAGCATCGGAGGGATTTGAATGGTCCGGGAGGCAAGCCGCGGATGGTCAACGAGCATGGCGAGGTGTGTGCCGGGAAATTGGGTGTGGTGAATCGCTTCTTCCAATGCCTCGCGAAGTGTGTCCAGGGAGACGTGTCGTCCTGGACGTTCCCAACTCCGTCCAATGGTATTTTTCACAATTGATAAAGCTTTCAATCGACCATTTGAAAGGCTGACGCATAAAATCGTCTGTTTTTTCTTCACCAGGGTCTTCTGGAGGTTCAGTGGGATCTCCAGCGCAGGTGTTTGAGCGCCGGCAAATGATGTGGGTGATTGCGGAGTGTCGATCATAGTATCAGGGGCTATAGCAACCGCTACTGTTGATTCGCCATTTGGATCCTGCCGCGCAGTCGGGATCGAATTGAAACCCGGCTTCGGTAGTCAGGGTGAGTTGTGTTTCTGGAACACTAAATGTATTCGCTTCGTCCAAACTAATTGTGGTTCCCGAGAGGTGATAGCGAATATGCGGCACAAGTGTGCCGCCACCGGAATCAGTCGGGCTCCCATCGACCGCATAACTGCCTCCGGCCCCATTGGCAGAGAGGCTGAGGAGATGAAATAAATGGCCAACGTGCCCACGATGAATTTTAAGATCCGGTGTCCCTGTTTCATCGGTGCTCCACCAGTTTTCAAAGTCGGCATCCGTGGTAATGGAGGGGTTCACATTTTGAGACAGATGGGTAATGACCATAAATCGTGCGTCCGCCAAGGCCGTCGTCGAGAGACCTGTTGAGTTGCTGAATCCACTGATATTGGGTTGCACGAAGTAATAGCGGAGAAATCCATTAGGGTTCGTGGTGAGTTGTCCTAGCGCGGCCGCGACATAATCCGGACTCAGCGCGGGGAGTGTTGCCGGAAATGAACGGGTCTGCCGAACGTAGAGCTCAATACCTTCGAGCAATTGTCGCCAATTGTTCATCCTCCGCATCCCGCTTCACGGCGGCAAGTTGATTGATCACGTTTGGCGCAATGAGGCTGGCAAGAATGGCGATAATTGCCAGGATGCCAATCATTTCCACAAGCGTAAATCCATTTATAGATAGACATCGTGAGGTCTCAAATAATGCGGAAGATTTCTGGCCTATTCTTTCAACGGCGTTCCGGTTCCCGCACTGAGTGGACCGGAGGCTTGTGCCGGGACGACAGCCTGTCAAGAATGAGATCGGGGCCGTATGGAGCCCTATGGCCTGAGTAGGAAAGTCATTGCGTCTTGTCATGAGTCCGATCCCGTCTTGCTCCTGCTCTGCGAGGCTTCCATCTCAGGGGTGCGTGTGAGTACTCTTCTCTCCATCGGGCATATCCCGCCTGATAGTCCCCCAACCCTTCTTTCGGTGTTAGAAAAGCCAATCTTAATTTTCTTAATCTTTTCAAATGATCATGGCGGGTTTGCCTGGATCACAGGGAGCGGGAAGATCAGCCGGAAGTCAGGTGATGGAGGAGGAAAAACGGGCATTTTTTGCCGGGTCAGGGACCGAGAAAGTTTTGAGGATGGTTCCGCCTAACAGGGCGGAGACAGAGGATTCCATCGTTTGGTGGCGACGCACAAGGGCTCGAACCAATAGCCGGTATTGGTGGTAAGAGAGAAGGCAATATCAGGGGTGTTGTAGCTATTGTCCTCGTCCAAACCGATTACGGTGCCCAGAAGGTGAAGGCGTCCATGCGTTGGAAGAAGCGCGCCGTTGGAATGAGTTGGTTGGTGGTCAATGGAAAAACTTCCCCCATTTCCCTTGGGGGTAAGATTGACCATATAAAAAAGGTGGCTGACCGTCCCACGATGAATAACGAGTGGAGGAGTCGTGCTGAAATTCATGTTCCACCAGGTTTCAAAGGAGGCGGGTGTAGTGATGGCCGGGGCCGCATCTTTTGCCAGATCGGATATGAGAAGAAAACGGGCATTGACGAGTTCCCCGACGGTCAGTCCGGTTGAGTTTTGGAATCCGGCTATGGAGGGATGCACCGCATAATAGCGGGGGAATCCTCTTGCGTTTCGCGTCATTTGGGCTGGAGGCAATGGCACAAAGTCCGGAGAAAGGATGGGTAACGAAGAGGGGAACGCGTGGTTCTGTCGTAGATACAAGATGACACCGTTGGCGATGAGTTGAAGGTCACGGGTTTCACGGTCTTCACTCGTTCGATCCCAGACTCTGACCAGGGAGGGCGACACAAGAGCGAGCCCTATAGATAAAATCGCCAACAAGCCGATAAAGACAATAAGGGTCATTCCGGCTTCCGGGTCAGAGGTATTCTCTTGAGGGGGTGGGGAAGGTAAGGCGACGTCAGGGTGGCCTAGGTAGCCTGTCAATGGATTCCACCCATTAAACTCATCATGGGCATAAAGAGAGATAGCGCGACGATTCCCACGATCGCGATTAATCCCAGAGTAATCAGGGGCTCGAGAATGCCAAAAACTTTTTTGATTCTGCGGGGAATTTCCCGATTATAATAATTCGCCACATTCATGAGTGTGTGGGGTAATGTCCCGGTGGCTTCCCCGACCGAGATCATTTGAATTACCATTGGCGGAAAGACCGGATGGCGGCTTAATGATTCATTAATGGTAGAGCCCTCGGACACGGCGCGCTGCGTGTCCTGTAGCGCCCGTTCCATGACAGAATTTCCCACCAGTCCCTGGCACAGTTGCAGGCTTTGCAGAACTGGGATGCCGGCTCGATACAAGACGGCAAAGTTCTGAACAAATTTGGATATCGTGAGCATCCGGATGAGTTCCCCCAGGACTGGGAGTTGTAAGATCACGCGGTCCCGCCAGTGAGCAAATCCTGGCAGGGATTTTCGCCCCAGGATCCACACCATTGGGCCGACCAGGAGGAACGAACTCCAGAGCCACCAGCTCCCGACGAAGAGTTCACTGAGGGTGATGATGAGAATGGTGATAGTCGGGAGAGGCACATGCAGACCTTCCAGGATAGGGACAAATCGGGGTATGACGAACGTAAAGAGCAAGACCAGTAATCCGATCACCGCTACCATGACGATGCTCGGATAAATGGTGGCTTGACGCACATCTCCACGGATCTGATCGAGCCAATCCAGATATCGTTCTAATTCTTTGAAGGTCTCGGTCAAGGTGCCACTGTCTTCTCCGGCATGCACCAGATTGGTGATTTGAGGAGGAAAAATCCTGGGGTGTTGCTTCATGGCATCATGCAAGGTGTTTCCGGCCTCGACTTGTTGAAAGATTGCCTGCAAGGTTGTACGCAAATGAAGGTTGGGTGTCTCGATCGACAAACTTTTTAAAGCCTGGGTAAGGGGAATGCCGGCCTCGAGGAGGGTAAACATGTGTGTGGAGAATTCCATAAGATCGCGGGGTTTGACTCTCCCTCTTTTTCGAGTGGTTCGGGCGAGGGACTTCGGTTTGGATTCCAATGTGCGCACGAGCCAGAGTCCCATGTCCTGGAGCTGTCGTTCCAGGTGGAAAAGATCCGGGGCGGTCATCTCTCCCTCAATGGGCTTCCCATGGGCGTCGATGGCGCGGTACTGAAAATTAGCCACCGGTCACCCTCAACACTTCTTCGAGAGTAGTGATTCCCTGAAGGGCTTTCATGAGTCCGTCATCAAACATCGTTGGCATCCGATCTCGCCGGATGATTGCCCGAATACCCGCCATATCCGGGCCGTGCACGATAGGCCCATGTAGTTCCTCCGAAATCCGGATTATTTCGTAAATACCTGCTCGGCCTTTATAGCCTGTCTGGCCGCATGCGTGGCATCCTTTTCCCGTCCAGAGAGTCGGGGGAATGTTTTCCGGCAATTCCACTCGAAGATCCGCAAGGACAGTGGAGGCATCTGTCCGTTCAACCTTGCATTCGGGACAAATACACCGAACGAGTCGTTGTCCGATAATGGCGGTCAGGGCGGAGGCGAGGAGGAAGGCTTCCACACCCATGTCGATTAAACGGGGAATGGCCCCTAGCGCATCGTTGGTGTGAAGCGTGGAAAAAACCAAATGTCCGGTTAGGGCTGCGCGCATGGCCAGATCGGCCGTTTCTTGATCACGGATTTCACCAACAAGAATGACGTCAGGATCTTGTCGAAGGAGGGCACGAAGTCCGGCCGCGAAGGTCATGCCGATGTCTGGATTGACTTGCGTTTGGCGAATAAGAGGCATTTGGTATTCGATCGGATCTTCCAGTGTAAACACACTTTTTTCTTTCGCATCGACATGACGGAGAGCCGTATATAACGTCGTGGTCTTTCCACTTCCTGTGGGACCCGTCACGAGGATAATGCCATGGGGACGTTGGATCAGGGATTGGATGCGCGATTGGTCGTTGGGAGTAAACCCCAGCGCCAGGAATTCTAACTTCAATGCCCCTTTATCCAGAATTCGGAGGACAATGCTTTCTCCGAAATTCGTTGGAAGGGTCGACACACGAAGATCAATTCGGCGAGTGCCTAACGTAAAGGGGATCCGGCCGTCCTGGGGAGTTCGTTTTTCTGTGAGATCAAGATTGGCCATGAGTTTAAACCGAGCGGTAATAGGCGCTTGAAGCGGTTTTGGAATGAGAATTTCTTGGGTGAGAATGCCGTCAACGCGCATTCGGACCCGTAAATAGTACTCGTCCGGCTCGACATGGATATCTGTTACCCGTGATTGAATGGCGGCGGTAATGAGTTGATTGCACAATCGGATCATCGGCGCCACCCGGCTTCCGTCTTCCCCGAGATCGGAGATCCCTTTGACCATTAATTCATCAAGCAGTTGCTTAATGGATTCCCGGTGCGCATAGTGCCGCTCGATCGCCTCAATTAACTCTTGGGCAGGGGCGGTGTGGGTGTGGACGTTGAGCCCGATGCGACTTTCAATGGTATCCACCGCGACAATATTCAACGGATCTGCCATGGCCAGGTTCAATACATTCCCCTGCCTGCTAAGAGGGAGGACTTGAAACTGGGTGGCGATGTCGTAGGGAATGAGATTGACAATGTCCGGTGGAATGAAGATCGTGGAAAGGTCGACTAAGCCGGTTTGGGTGCCCTCAGCCAGATAATGGGCCAGGACTTTTTCGGTAATGAATCCCAGGCCAATGAGGGTTTGGCCGAGCATGACCCCTTTTCTCTTCGTCTCGCGGATCGCCAAGTCCAATTGTTCTTGAGTGATCCAGCCGTCTTGGAGGAGAGACGTTCCGAGGAGAGGCCGTGCGGCTGTGGGAGGTGTATGTGTGGTTGGCATGGGCCAGGCCCCTAAGAGAAAATTATGGGCGGCAAGAAATGGGTCTCCGCCTGCGAGGGATGCCATAGAGGGGTGTGCACAGCCATTGTTGGAATTTCCTCACTCTTCCCCCAATGAACGAGAAGGTTTATTTGTATTACTGATGCATAAGATAAATATACAGGCGATCATTAGCGGCCGAGTATTTCACGCGTCCGCGGAGTTGGCGTTCGGTTAAGGTTGATCCAACACCGGAATCAATAATGCCATCGATTTCATTGAATTCGTTATCGGAAACTCCATCGACCCTGAGGTAGGCCACTCGAGCTCCAGTCGGCAGATCGCTGTTGCCATCGTCGCCCTTCAAATCCCATCCCACATTGGTCGCCGTGGTCGCTGTTCCGAGTGCGATTGCCGCTTGTGCTGGAATGTACATGGTGGTGCCCAGTCCCGGAGGGGTATTGGTATTGAATTTTTCCAGGTAGGGTCCGCGAAATCGGCTCCATTGATTCGCTCCGGTATTCAACGGATCGGAGGCGTCGAGCGTTAAACGAGCTCCAAGTGAAGTAACGGTGGCGCTATTACCTCCGTTCTCTTGTGCTGGAGTTCCAGCCGCATTGAGAGGCCAGATGGTTCCGATGTCTCCATAATACTTTGTGACGGCGGTCTCATACGTTCTCACTGCGGCAGCAAGGGAACTGGCTTTAGACGACGCAATCAGGGTGAAAATCTTTGGCAGTAACAAGGCAATCAGTATGGCGATGATGGCCAATACCCCGATCATTTCCACCAAGGTAAACCCCTGGGAATGATGGAGAGGCCGGAATAGTGTTTTTGGCATCTGTCAGTTCTCCTTTACGAGGGGCGCGTCGTTTGGCCGTGTTTCAGGCTGAATATGGAAATGGTATAGATGGCACGCCCCATAAAAAATCCATCGGTACATGGGATGGCGTTCTTAAGCACACCCATTGTCCGGAAATTAGGATTGCGGCCGTGAGCGGGCTTGCAGGTCTAGGAGTGCGATGATGGCAAATGGATCCCCGAGTTGAGAGGCTTGCCTGAAAAGTCGGTGAGCGGCTTTGGGATCTGAAGGGCCGACGTGGCCATCTGCATAGAGGTATCCCAGATGTACGAGTGCTGAAGAGAGATGAGGGTTGAGTTCAAGCGCCTGTTGAATGGCATCTTTGGCATGGTTAATAAAGCCCAGGCTTTTCAGCGCGATGCCCATGCCGAGATATGCCTCGGCTGATTTGGGATCGGTCCTGAGGGATTCTTGATAAGCCGCTATCGCGTCTTCCGGCCGACCATTGAGCAATAATTGCCATCCTGCATTCCCCTGATCTTGATTGTCATTGTTGTGAAGCAGGACTGCGATGTGTATGGGGTTCTTTGATGGAGGAGAATGGGATTGCTGAGTTCCTATAGGCTTGAGTTCGATGGGCAAAGGGTGAAGGGGATTGGTAGGAAGAGCGGAGTCCTCAACCTTTGATGAGGTGGCGTTTTGGCGTTCAGGCTGGGCGTGGGGAGGGATATAGTTGTTGATCTTTTCTAGTTGCCGGATGAAAGGCTGAGAGTCGGATTCATCTCCATGACTCAAGTCTTGGGAGCCGGGGAGCGTTAAATGACTTCCCTGGGCGGAAGACCAGGTCATTATTCCTAGACCGATGATTATAGTGAGGATGAACGGGAACGAAGATGACCCTAGGGCCTTAGATGTTCCTTTGTTTTTTGCCCTTAGTACGAAGATGGGATGTCTCATGATGGCCCAGTGCCTCAGTGGTTTCAGGTTGAACCTATCGGACAAGAGGCAACATGCTTAAGGGATTACGCGTGAAGGGTTGACCAAATTTCCAAAAACCAAACTTAATAAGCTAGGAACGGCAAACAAAAGAATACATATGGTTGAGAGATAATCAGGAGGGCTTAGAGGTGCCTGATATTCCGCCACGTTTCAAACCCTGAGTCAATGAGCGGCCACCGGGTTCTTAGAGGTATCAAGAAAGGAAGCGTCTGAGGTGTGTAGTGAGTTTCCGTGTGACAAAAGGAAAGGTCGGGTCTTGCTGGAGGAGTGTTCCGACTGGGGTAAGGTCTGAGACACATAACAAAGCCCACCTGTTAGGAAGGTGGGCCTTGTTGAGCCAGAAAATGTTTGGTTTGATTGTTAGGTGGCTTGATCGGAAAATGCTGCTTTTAAAAGTGGCTGCAATTCCCCTTTTTCTTCCATTGGACCCAAGACATCCGTATCCCCATAAAACTGGCCATTAATGAAAACTTTTGGCAAAGTCGGCCAGTTGGTCATTTTAGAAAGAGCCTCCCGTTTTTCAGGATTTGGCAAGGCGTTGATTAATTCATAGGGGTAGCCGAATTTGTTAAAAAACTCCATGGTCTCCACGGTAAATCCGCACTGTGGGGCAGTCTTGGTGCCCTTCCCGTAAATGAGAATTTTGTGTTGGGCGATTTCTCTCTTAATTTCGTCTTCAATGGGCGTACTCATAAGATTATCCTCCTTGGGCTTCATTGCGGGTTTTGGCCTGAATTTCTAGTGCATGAATGCGTCCGTCTTTCATGGGCGCGTCAAGGGCTTGGTAAATCATTCGATGTCGGTCCAATAAATTCTTTCCTTCAAAGGCATTGGAAATGACTTTGACCGTAAAATGGTCCATGGTACCGGTTCGATCAAGGACTGAAACTTCGGCATCACCTAGGGCTTGCTGAAGTTGAGTGCTCAGCTCTTCAAATGTCATCATAGAAAGATTTAATCCTGGTGAAAAATGATGAAATAGTCTTCGGCTCACTATACCGGAGAGAGAATTTTCTGCGCAATGCAGGCATGAAATCTTCTCAGAATTTATGGTTCCTAGGGGAGGGAAGGATGCGTTGAGTCCTGTATGTGCGGTATGGAGAAAGCCCGTAATCCGAAGTGAAATAAGGAGGAGTGAGGCGCCAGGAAGAAAAGTGTGGATAGGGAATAGTAGGTGAGGAGGGGGTCCTTCTTTTGTCTCCTGATTCCTAAATTTTTTACCGCATTATTTTTCTAGAGCGAAGAAGGATAGAGATGTGATTGTAGAAAGGTTCCGAGGCCCTGCAATACTTGAATAGGAATTTCATGGCCCCCACGGAATTCTACCCAACTGACGGGTAATCCAGCCGTTTGGATATGCTCACGAAGTTGCTGCGCCATGGAAAACGATAAAATAGGATCGTCGGTGCCATGGCTTTGAAATACCGGGAGACCTTGGCGATTGGGTAGGCGAGCGAGCCATTCTTGCTTGGCAATGAGGGTGCCCGATAGCAGTACCAATCCTGCGAAGGGAATATCGGTATGAAGCACCAGATCGGTCGCCAGCATGGCTCCCTGGGAAAACCCTCCAAGGATTAGCGATGGTGCTGGTACGGACAAGGTTTCTGTGGCGAGAGAGAGGACATCCTGCATTTGGGTGCGGGCCGGAGGCAAGCCACGGGGGATTTCTTGTGACAACGCATCCCACTGCCCTTGGGCCCTGGCTTGTGTGAGGCGTTCCATGTCCAGCATCCACCAAGCTCGGGCGTCGCCAAAGCCCATGCTCAATTGGAGTGGAGCGGCAGGAAAGAGAAAACGGACGTCATCCGGGACATTGAGATACCGCCATAAGGCGACTAAATCATCCCCTGGTGCTCCGAATCCATGCAAAAGAACCACAAGTGGTCCCTCGCCGCTCCCTTGGCGATCCACACCACCGGTAATGCAGACATCTAAGCCGGCCCAATGTTCGTGTCGCATACAGTCAAAAGTCTAATAATGAAGAACAAAGCAGGGGAATATTTTCAATTGGCTATGGTTTTGGTAAACACACGACTCTGATGCTGGAAGTGGAAGGGTTAAAAATTCTAATGTCCCATTTTCGGGGCGCCGGCATTGGCGCCTTCTGTGATGAGCGGAATTCGCAAGGTCTGGTGGCAGTGATTACAGACGACTTTCAGGGTATTCTCGTCGGCATATTGGATCTCTTCTTCTTTTTTCCAAAATAACTTCCCGCATTTGGGACATTTTCTGACTAACATCGACATCGGCACGACTCCGGTTTTTTGTCACGTATTTCTAGTAGACTTAGTGTAATACATCTTGCCACAATCTGCCAACGCATGATCAATTTTTTGGATTCCCATGACGTCAAAGCGCAACAGCTTTTGGCATTGTTCTGCCAAACGGATTGGGCTTGTCATCGTTCACTGGAGGACACTGAACGCATGCTTGCTCATACGGATGTGGCCATTTCCGCATGGGATGGCTCAAGACTCGTCGGGTTTGGGAGGGTGTTGACGGATTTTATCTATCGGGCTTCGATTTGGGATGTGATCGTGGATCGGGCCTATCAGGATCGGGATATTGGTAAAGGGATAATCCAGCGAATTTTAACGCATCCCAAGTTGGATCGAGTGGAGTTGTTTTGGCTTTGCACCAGGCGCTATCAAGGGTTTTACGCGTCTTTGGGATTTTCTGATAAAGAACAGACTGGTATGGTCTGGGATCGGGGCAAACATGTAGCTCCTCCCACGAAACCATTGAATGGGTAGAGATGGGCCATGGCGAGGGTTGCAACATATCGAGTGTCATTCCAATGAAGCACGCAGGCCAATGAATCGAGGGAATCGATGATTGTTGTGGGGATGATGTCAGGGACATCGGCGGATGGGGTGGATGCCGCAGTGGTGGATATTCGAGGAACCGGACATCGTCTTAAGAGTGTCCTGCTCAAACATGTTGGTCGTCCGTATGCTCCCAGGCTTCGTCAACGAATTTTACACGTGTGTGAGCAGGGAACCGTAGGGCAGATCTGTCACCTCAATGTGGTTCTGGGCGAAGTATTTGCTAAAACCGCGTTGTTAGCCATCAAGCATTCCGGCATTTCTCCTCAACGAGTGGCGTTGATCGGCTCGCATGGTCAAACGATTCATCATCGGCCGGCCGCGATCTATGAGCCTGGTATTGGGCAGATCCGGTCGACACTGCAAATTGGAGATCCCCATGTGATTGCGGAACGTACCGGAATCACGACTGTATCGGATTTTCGAGCCAGAGATCTGGCGGTCGGTGGAGAGGGAGCTCCATTGACTCCTTATGTCCATGCCCTTCTTTTTGCGCAGAAACATGCCACACGAATGGTGGTCAATCTAGGAGGGATTGCGAATGTGACCCTATTGCCCCGCGGGGGAAACCTGGCAGCGGTTCGGGCGTTTGATACAGGCCCCTGCAATATGTTGTTGGATGGATTGGTGGCTATGGAGACAAAGGGCAAAGCCAGATTTGACCGGGGTGGTCGTCTTGCCATGAAGGGGCAGGTGAATAAGGGCTTGCTTCGTTGGCTGCTGGCACATCCCTATGTGTCTCGAAGGCCTCCCAAATCCACTGGGCGTGAGATGTTTGGAGAGGAGTATATCCGGCGTGTGTGGGCTCAAGCGAAGCGTCGCCATTTGGCTATTCCTGACCTCTTAGCGACGAGTTGCCGGTTTATTGCTCAGGTGATTCACCAGGCGCAAAAGTGGACGAGGGAAGTCCCTGATGAGTTGGTGTTTGGCGGTGGAGGGGTGCGAAATGCACGGCTCTGGTCAGAACTGTCCAGTGTGTTCGATCCCATTCCCGTGATGCGCATGGATGAATGTGGGGCATCCAGCCAGGCCTTTGAGGCGCAGGCCTTTGCGGTGCTGGCGTATCAAACCGTGAAGGGTGTCTGTGCCAATCTGCCCAAGGTCACGGGTGCTCGCCATTCGGTTATTTTGGGGACGGTCACTCCCGGTATTCACGGACTTCCCTAGAATGTTCCTCATTGTTACGGGCTTTTTCCCACTGGTGAAATGACGGACAGATTCATGTCTCAGAACGGACTCTCACTGATTCTCCTGGCTGTGTTCATGCTCGGAGTCGTGTTTTTGTTGCGATGGATCTGGCGCCGTCCTCTTCCAGCAGGGATTCTTCCAGCTTTGAATCCTGAATCTGGTGAGAGTGTGGTAACCGCTCGACCCATCATGTCGCCGGAAGAAGCGACTCTCTACAATCTGATTACCTTAGCGGCTCGTGATCATATGCTGGTTTTGGCCAAAATTCCCATTCTCAGTGTCCTGTCCGTTGTCGATAAAGATGAAGAAGCTCGAAAGGCGGCCATGCGAACGATTCAGCCTGTTCGCTGTGATGTCGTTCTTGCCCATCCTGGGACACTTAAAGTCATGACAGTGATTACCTTGAACAAGGAGATTCCTCCCACGGCAGGACGTGAAGACCGAGATCGATTTGTGGAGACCCTGTTGAAGGCGGCGGGAATTCAATCGATCATTCTTCAGACCACACAGACGTATTCGGTGGATCAGCTCACCGGATTACTTGGCCTGGCTGAGGAAGAATAGGACCGGGAACCGATGGACATTTTTGGGTAAGGTTTTTATGCGCGAGGAAGGTTGCGTGTCTAGGAGTCTGTCGGATTTTGGGAATCGATAGCGAAAATGTGGCTGAGCAAGGGCGGATTTTGACGATTTTGCCCGCCCACAGTGGGACTATAGGCCATGAAGGCGGCGAAATATGGACCGCTAACTTTTGCAGCATCCGAAGTCCGACAGGCTCCTAGGCCGTAATGACCGGTAGGATGGCCTGAAAGGTTTTCAGACCTTCATCAACGATGGTGCCTGTTTTGACTGCCGGATCATGCATGGGAAGAAACCTGGCAATTTTAAAGAATGTTCGATGGTCGAGTGTTGCAGCGATTTCTGATCGTCGACCGTGTGTAATCGGAAGTGTCAAGCCAGGTCCCATTTTCCACTCCCAGAGAGATGGGCTGAGACACAGGCAGAGATGATGGTCTGCCACCTCCGGGTATCGATTAAATAGATTACGTCGATACTGCTTCACAAGCGGGCCCTCAACTATCAGAGCGAAGACCATGTGGTGTCCCCACCAGATGAGGGAACGGAACGCGAATTTGTTCTCACGCGTATAAAATCTTGGGAAATCGACATATTGATAGGGGAAATTTTCCAGATGTTCGCCTTTGACAAATTGACTGGCTTGAGGGTCGAACCCTTCGGGAGCCAAAAGGTGATGGAAGCCGATTTCTGCCTCGAGCCGGTCATGAAGGTGTTCCAGGACCTGTTTGATTTTGATCGAAATTTCGGCTTTCTTCCGAAAAAAATCCTGATCGCTCAAGAGGGCCAATTCATCGGGAGTGAAGAAAGGATGGGTAGCCATACGTTCATGTACCTCACATACCTTAGGATTGGTTGTGGAGGAGTATCTGCTTTTGTGCTGTTTGAGAAATGTCTGCAGCGTGAGTGGTGAATAGGAGTTTCAAGAAGAATGAAAATTGCGACCTACAATGTCAATTCAATTCGAAAGCGGACCGGTATTCTTCACAAATGGTTACGGCAACACAACCCCGATGTGATGTGCCTTCAAGAGACTAAAGTACAGGATCATGCGTTTCCCCTTCAAGCATTTTCCGACTTACCCTATGTCATCAACTTTTGTGGTGAGAAATCCTACAACGGCGTCGCCATATTCAGCCGGGCATCGCCGGAAACGGTGGCATTTGGTTTTGAGGACGGGGAGCTACCAGAGGATTCCACTCGCCTGGTTCGAGTGGTGGTCAATGGCATCATGATTATTAATACCTACGTTCCACAGGGATTTGCGATTGATTCGCCGAAGTATGCCTATAAATTAAGGTGGTTCCAGCGATTGAGGCGGTATTTCTCGCGTGTGGTCTCACCAGGACAATCCGTGATTTGGTGTGGAGATATGAATGTGGCCCCTGAACCGGTTGATGTACATAGCCCGGAAAAACACCTCAAGCATGTGTGTTTCCATGAAGAAGTGCGTCGGGCCTATCAGGAAACGGTGTCCTGGGGATTCGTGGATGTGTTTCGGCATCATTTTCCCCGTCGTCAGCAATTTACGTTTTGGGATTATCGACGTCCAGGTGCTTTGGAAGCGAACCGTGGGTGGCGCATAGATCACATTCTGGTTACCCCGCCGCTTCTTCCCTATTCTCGCACAGTGAAGGTGGATGTTCAGCCTCGTCGTGCGGAAAGCCCTTCGGACCATACCGTCTTATGCGCGGAATTCTCACTGTAAGAGTGTTGAATAATAATAATTTTTGTGCGCAGAGCGTACTTCCAGTGCGTGAGCACGGAAAAATGGCGAGAACGCCGCTGGCGGCCTTTTTCAATAGTCCCACTGTGAGGGAAAAGGGCGGTTCTTGCGGAACCGACTCTGGTAAGGGAGGGGTAATCCTACTGCATAACAGATGTTCGAATGTGGTCTTGTTAGGTTGCTAAAGATTCGAGAAAGAAAAGCAATTATTCACCAGAATGGCTTGCCCAATCCACGACCCTATTTTGATTTTTTCTGACGGGGCTTTGGTTCGTCAGTGATGTTTTCAAGTGGAATGAAGACTGCACACGCGACCACGGTCGTCCAGAGATTCGGTTTTCCGATCGCAGATTGCGTAATGTTCTGGGTTCGAACAATATCCCTTCCCATTTTGAAGACCTGCTCACGTTCCTTCCATGCAACATTTGGATCGAATTTGATGCCAAGAGTGGTTGCGAGCATTTGGGCCGCGAGGTCCTCGGTATATTCTCCCGCTTCTTCGTCCGTTTCTCCATAGGCATGATGTTCCGACAAGTAGCCATAATTAACTTTCCTACCAGAGGGAATGGCCACGCCGATTGAAGCCGAAATCAAGCGATTCCGCTCGTTGGTTTCGGATCTGGCCATGACGCAAAAGGTAATTTCGCCTGGATTAAGTAACTGCTCGCCACGTTTTCGCGAGATGATTTTACAATCCGGAGGAAGAATGGAGGAGACGGTCACCAGGTTGCAATAAGCAATTCCCGCACTCCGGAGGGCTTCTTCGAAAGATGCCAGTTTTTCCTTGTGGACACCCACACCTCTGGTGAGAAACATTTGCGTTGGGACCATCGCGACTCCTTCGTCGATCAGTTAGTGGTGGATTGGGATAGGCAGGAGATGACTAGGTGATCGTCGAATCTGATTCACAACCTCGCTCTCCAATCTGTTGGCGCAAACTCTATATGGGAAAGCCTGGACGATTCGAACACCACGGGAAAGAACAACCTTGCCACGTACGCGGGTATTTTTACCAAGACTGGTTGGCAAGGTGCAAGATCGTGAGGACTGAACGTTCAAGAAAAAATAAGGAGCCCTCAAGAAGGCCTTTTGACCAGCAACAATTTAGGCTCGGTCAGTTCCTGAATAGCATACCGCACACCTTCTCGCCCTAATCCTGACTGTTTGATTCCTCCATAAGGCATGTGATCGGCCCGAAAAGTCGGAATTTCATTCACCAGGAGTGCGCCGACTTCTAACCGTGAGTATGCTTGATACATGGTGTCGATGTTGCTGGTGAAAATTCCTGTTTGGAGTCCGAAATCGGAATCATTATGGAGGGCAAACGCTTCTTCAAGGTCTGCATAGGGTGTGACGGTCACCACCGGCCCGAAAATTTCTTCACAACAGACCTTCATGTTGTTGTTGACGTGAGTCAGGACTGCAGGCTCGATGAATGAATCCTTTCGTGCCCCGCCGGTCATGACTGTTGCCCCATGCGAAACAGCTTCTTGGATCCATGTCTCGACTCGGCGGGCGGCTTGTTCGTTAATGAGGGGACCGACAATGGTGTTCTCGAGGGAGGGATCGCCCATGGGCAGCGATCGAACTCGCTCGACAAAGGTCTTGAGGAAGTCGTCGTACCGCGATTCCTGGACGAAGATTCGTTGCACAGAGATACAGGTTTGTCCGGCATATCCATACCCTCCCGCTACGCAACGGTCTATGGCCACATCAAGATTGGCATCCGGTTCTATGATGACCCCGGCATTCCCTCCCAGTTCAAGCAGAACCCGTTTGTATCCGGCCTTTCCTTTGAGCATCCACCCAATCGTCATGGAGCCGGTAAAGCTCAAGGCTTGGAAATTGGGATGACCCACCATCTGTTCTGCCAGGGTATTGGAACACGGGATGATCGTCAGCATTTCCGGAGGGAGTTCTGTCGTCAAAAAGACTTCGCCCAACATGAGCGAAGTTAACGGGGTTTGCGGGGCTGGTTTCAATACCATCGGATTTCCCGCTGCCAGGCAAGGGGCCACTTTGTGGGCCACCAAGTTTAGGGGGAAATTAAATGGGGTAATGCCAAGAACCGTCCCGATCGGAAAGCGTTGGACAGATCCCGAGTACGCCTCCCCTCCTGGGGTGAGATCCATCGGAATGATTTCTCCAGGAATGCGGGTGCTTTCCTCTGCGGCCAAACGAAAGGTTTGAATGGCCCGATCGACTTCACGGCGTGCATCGGTAATCGGTTTCCCGGCCTCCTGACAAATTGTGGCCGCAAACATTTCCCGTCTGGTGGATAAGCCGGTGGCGATATGCAGGAGCGCCTTTGCTCTGGCATGTGCCGGTATCCCGGCACATGCGGCCGAGACTCGTTTAGCAGAGTTGGTGACCTGATGGATATGTTCAGGCTCTGCCTGGCAGACCATGGCCACCACATCATTGGAATAGGGGTTGCGTACCGGCTCCGCAGAGGTGGTCTGGACCCATTGGCCGCCTAGAAGGATTGGCTTTGCCGTGGCCACAGTCATGAAAAGGTGAAAACCTCGTGAAATGGAGGTGGTTAGATTGATGAAGCTGGCTGGTCGGAACCGGGATGGGATGAAGAAGGCAACCGTCTCAGCTTTCTGAATGAGATTCTCCGTTCCCCATTCCCTGATCGCATCCAAACTAAACGGTTCGAATGCGGCGATGGCTCCACAACTCGGACACCCGTCGACCGGCATCTTGGCTTTGAATACTTCATCAAAACAGGTTAAGCACACAAACAAATCAGGTTCACCTTGTGCGCATTCAACAGGCCAGAAGGATTGGGATTCAGTCATGACTCAAAACCATTCTGTGGGTAAAAACATGAATTCCGGCATTGCCTCTGCAAATGTACACCTAATCACGCTGTCAGATCAATGAGGAATTGCGTGGAGAGCGAATGCATGGAGGATTTATGCTCCTTCGATGTGAGTAGAGGACAGTGCTGGCAAAGACAGTGAAGAAGTCGAGCCTCCATGAAGCTTGAGCAATTTATCAATTTCTTCCTTGAACGTCTCATAGGGAAAGGCACCGGGAATTAAAATAAGATGAGGATCTTCCGGCAGGGTTGTAGGAAAGAGCACGAATGCCGGCGTGCCCCGAATTCCCAGGGAACCCGCATCCTGTAAATCTTTCTCAATATCTTTCATATAACGATGGGAAGCCAAACATTCTGAAAATTGTTCTACTTGGAGGTTGAGTTCCTTGGCATATTGTTTGAGATTATCCGGGGCCAACTGGCCTTCACTGTTAAAGAGCCGATCATGCATCGGCCAGTAGGCGTTTTGCTCTCCTGCACAGCGAGCGGCATCGGCTGCTCGAAGTGGACTGCCCATGCCTCTCGGGAAATCCCGATAAACAAAACGCACTTTTCCGGTCTCAATGTACTCCGAAAGCAATTTAGGAAAAGTCTCGTGAAAAAATTTTTCGCAAAAGCCACAGGTGAAATCCGAGTATTCCAACAGGGTGATGGGAGCCTTGGGATCCCCCCGCACCACATCATCATCCTGGATCAAAAAGTCAGGAGTTTTCCCGTGAATCGTGGGACTCATGAGCAGGGTGCCAAGAAGGATGGCGGGCAATAGGGTCGATTTGAGGGATCGGGCAATGTTCATCATCACTCCATGGCTATTATGGGATACCATTGTTGCATTCCCGGCTGACCGTGTCGAGAGAAGAGGTTGGCCATGCCCAGGGGTTGAATTTATCGGCGACGGGCTTTTTCCAGGAGCCCCATCATGAGAAGAGGCCAAACCACTGTGGCGTCGCTCAACACTTCAGCAAACATTCCCCCCTCTTTTCGAGGCACAAATTTTCCCCATGATACACCCTCTTCATATGTGCATCCGCTGAGACCACCCCAGTAATCAGGCTCCGGGCAGATGCGGACACCGTACTGATACCGCGGAGGGGTTAATTGTGTACCCATCCGGAGGTTGAGAATATCGATATAGGGTGGCGTTTGTTGTGCCCAATTACGGGGAACTCCGCCTCCGATAGTGAAAATCCCCAACCGTTTGGCAGACAGCAGTTTTTCCGTATAACTATTGAGATCTAAGAACGGATTAAATGAGGGACGAGATTGCTGCAAGATCTGCCAGGTTTCCTGGTCGGAGAGATCGGGGGATTGAGGTGTGGCTTGAGATTGTCGTCTCTCCTTCATGGCCCAAATGGAGACATCCAGTCCCATTTCAGAATCGGTAAATGCAGGAATATAGACCGGGACACCCTTCTCATAGGCACTTTTCAGTATCCCTGGTCCTTCGTAATGGTCGTGGAGAGTTTTCCCGATTTCGCGGGTCAGAATTTCCGAGCAGATGGGTGTGTCGGGAGTCATGCGCTTTAAGGTTTGGCTGACGACCCGTTCGACGTGGTTGAGATTGGATTCCATCTCCAGGGTGTCGTAGACGCGGTTATAGCCCTTTTCATAGAGTTCGGTATCCGTCATGGATGGGTGATATTTATAGTGTGTTTTGCCTACGGCTTCACTCAAGCCATGGGCAATTAAAGCCCCCGTGGATACTACGGCCTGCACCATGTTTCGGTCGATCATGCTGCAGATAATCTTTCCCATTTTCGCGATGGTCATGGCCCCAGACAAGGTTAAGATTACCGTACAATCGGGATCCTCGACCATTTTGTCCAAAATCTCAAACGCATCGCCCAGACGTCGCCCGCCAAAGGCGGTCTTTTTCATGGCTGAAAGAAGGTCGGAAAAAGATTCAATCGTTTCCGGATCCAGAGCCTCCAGGGCTTCCAGGCCGTCGCTTTCGCCATCGTGAAAAGTTCTCGTAGTCATCACAGATCCTTACGGCATAGATGAAAGAAATAACCAGACGGGAGTACGAGGAGTCTGATTCTAGCGGGAGCAGGTGCGAACAATTAGGAAGGGGCGAACATCAGCTCCTAACGAGATTGGTGATCCCAACGGGATTTGAACCCGTGTCTGCACCTTGAGAGGGTGCCGTCCTAGACCAGCCTAGACGATGGGACCAGTCTGTGTCTTTTTATTAATTGAAATTCGTACTCTCTACCCTTACCAGGCATGTCAGAAATGTACCATTAGGGACTTATGGCATGCAACGAAAAAAGGGCAGATGCCAGGGATCACAGACGTACAATCACCTGTGTTGACAAGGGAGGACAGTCGCAACAACAAAAATATGGCTTTTGAATTAGATATCAGAGGACGGAGAGTGCGCGGTATGGATAGTTAACAGGCCCCGCATGAAGGGGTGGAGTCCACAATGGTAGGGGTATTGCCCGGGGGCCAATCGGGTTAAGACAAACTGATGATCGGGACGAATGACGCCTGAGTCAAATGAACACTGGGAGCGGGACATGACAGTCGTCTGCCACGATGGAATGGGCTTCTCGAGTTTGATTTTTCCACGTGAGGGCGGTATCCAGGCGCATCACCAGGTGGTTCGGAGAAAAAAATGGCGGTTCAGCTTGGATGGCTATCTGCGGAGAAGATGCCCACAGAATTGGTTGCGTGGAAACAGGGGATAGGAGAAAAACCATAAAGCAGAGCAATTGGTTTATTCGAAGGAATGTCCCGGATGAACACAGTGGCGCCATGGTTGTTCGGCTCTCAGGGTGTCAGGTCTGGCCAGTGAGAGGCTCTGGTCCAGTCGTTAGGGTTTGATGGTCAGGAAAATGGCGCCCTTTCCGCGCTGCAAGAGTACTAAGACGGAGTCTCCAGCTTTCAGTCGCTTCACAAGCTGTTCGAAATCCTTCACGGATCCAATGGGAGATCGATTCAATTCCAATATTACATCACCCGATTGAACGCCTGCCCGTTCAGCCGGAGAGTTTGGTGAGACCTGGGTCACGACCACCCCCTGGCCATCGCGTGTTTGTCCAGGTTGAACGGGTTCTACTGAAAGCCCTGAGAGAGCGTGATTACCTGAGACCGAACTAGGAGCCATTTCCGTCAAGGCAGCCGTATCTTTAGGCATTTCAGTGATGGAAACCGAAAGATTGACAATTTTGCCGTTTCGCCAGACCGCAAGTGGAATCGAACTCTTCGGAGTGGTTTCGGCCACAAGCGTGCGCAAATGGTTGGGATCTTTCACGGTGACACCATTGTAGGTGCGGATAATATCACCACGTTTCAACCCGGCCTCCCCCGCCGGGCTTTCGCTGAAGACATCTCCCACCAGTGCGCCCTGGGTATCAGGCACCTCAAATTGGGTCGCGAGGTCCGGGGACAATTCCTGAATCGACACGCCCAGCCACCCACGGATGACTTTCCCGTGGCCGATCAGGCTTTGCATCACGCTTTTGACCATTTGGCTGGGGATGGCAAACCCAATGCCCATGTAGCCACCCGTTCGGGAGAAGATGGCGGTATTAATGCCGATGAGTTGGCCTTGTAAATTGACGAGAGCGCCTCCGGAATTGCCTGGATTAATGGCGGCATCGGTTTGGATGAAATTTTCATAATCGACAATGCCGACATTGGCGCGGCCCACCGCGCTGATAATCCCCATTGTGACCGTTTGATTCAATCCAAAGGGGTTACCCACCGCCAACACCAATTCTCCAACTTCCAGTGCCGCAGAATTTCCCCAGGGTAAGGTGGATAATCCGGTGGCTTCAATCTTGATCACCGCTAAATCGGTTTTGGGATCCGTGCCAATCAGTGTCGCCGGAAGTTTCCGTTTATCTCCCAGGAGGACCATCAAGTCATCGGCCTGTTCTACCACGTGATTATTGGTGACGATATATCCGTCATCACTGACAATCACTCCGGAACCCAAGCCTTGCTCCTGCCGTTCGCGGGGTTGTTTAAACCGCCGTTCAAATTCCTCTCCAAAAAACCTTCGGAAAAATGGATCTTCAAACAGGGGATTCGTGCCGGGAGATTGAACTGTGCGTTTGGTCGCAGAAATATTCACGACCGAGGCCATGGCCTCCTTGGCGATTTTAACAAAGGTTTCATTAGAAGCCAGAAGAGGGGTTGAGACGTTAACCACGGCAGGCGAATCAGCTGCATGGACGACTGGTAGGGGCAACTCGGTCTCCATGGGGGCTGCGGTGATGGCAGGGGCACTCTCGGGAGGGGGGAGGATGGTGCCTGAGAGCATTGAATATGGGTGAATCCCAGGAGGCCCACCGCGATTGCAACCCTCCAGAAATGGTGTCTGTTTCTCACGGAGGATATTTGCCTAGGATAACGCACTCTCATGCTGGATACCTTCTTCCTCTGTCGATTGGGGCAGTCCTCATAGCAGACCCTTCATTTCTTGATCCTTATCCATGTTTCTCATTTTATCAACTTTGATTGCAAGCGCGGTAGCATGAAATGGCAAACAATCCTCGGTTAATTCTACCAGAGAAGACGCAGGACTCAAGATGCGCGGGTGAGCACGGGACCATCATTTGTGCCGGTAATTAATAGGGATGTCATCGTCAGGAAGAGTCCGCATGCAACCACACCCGGAATTTGATTTAGGGACAATTCGAGCGCGGAGGGGTCGGTAATTTCAGGAATATGGAGATCCGCCACATAATTTCCATTGTCTGTGAGAAAAGGCTGGCCGGCTCTGTGGCGCAACGGGGAAGGCCATCCCAGATTCTCAAGATGCCGTTGTGTCGTTCGCCAACCGAACGGCACGATCTCAACGGGTAGGGGGAAAGGAAGCCCAAGACGGTCCACCTGTTTGGCCTGATCCACAATAACAATGAATTGCTGAGCGGCTTTCGCCACAATTTTTTCCCGCATTAACGCTCCCCCACCTCCTTTAATCAGATTCAGTTGGGGGTCGACCTGATCGGCGCCATCCACGGCCACATCAATGTCCCAGGGTTCGTCATTGTTCAGTAACGGAATGCCCAATTGTCTGGCATAGACCGCTGTGGCTTGTGAGGTTGGCACGCCACGGACCCGTAATCCCTGTTGTACGCGCTGGCCTAAGGCCGTCAAAAAGTAATGAACCGTGGAACCGGTGCCGAGTCCCAGGATCTGGCCATCTTGGATAAAATCAAGAGCTTTGCGGGCGGCCTGGGCTTTTTCCTGATCAGGTGTCAATGGCGTCGATGGTGAGGGCATAGAAGGGTCTCACGCTCGGGAAATATACGTTGGCAAACGGCCGGAGGCGTTTGTGTCATCGAAACTCGCAGACATTCTTTCTCAAAGCCCGCTGGTCTGCGAGTGTTATTGGGCAAAACGGCAGGGACGAGGGTGAAAAAAACAGCGGCAAAGGTCTGTCAGTATGATATCGAATGGAGGATGTGGGGCCTGAGTCCTGAGAAATACCCAGGGTATGCTTTGATTTCATGGTGTTAGCCAGCCATGCCTGCAGCGACCGAGGCCGCCCCGAGCAAGGCGGTATGGGGATTCAAAATCACCCGAACGGGAATCTTGGCCAATAATCGTTTGTACCGGCCCTTTGCCAAAAAAGCTTTCATGAATGTGTCTTCACGTAACGCGGATATGATTTTTGGGGCAATGCCCCCACCCAGATAGACGCCACCCATGGCCAGGGTCTTGAGGGCCATATTGCCGGCTTCGGCCCCGTAAATAGAGACGAAGAGCTGCAGGGCTTCTTTACAAATTTCTGGTTTCCCTGTCAGCCCGGCTTCTGTAATCAGTGCAGCCGGATCACCGGTTGGGAGTTTTTCGGCAAACCAGGTGGGCTCATTTTTCTTGGTATCCCGGAGAAATTGATAAATGCTGTGGAGACCGGGGCCGGAAAGAACCCGTTCATAACTGACATGTAAATAGCTGGTTCGCAAATATCGCAGCAGGTCGATTTCCAAATCGTTGTTGGGTGCGAAATCGGCGTGTCCCCCCTCGGACGGACAGATGTGGTAGTCCTCACCTGTCCAGAGGAGCAGCGATTCGCCCAGACCTGTTCCCGCGGCCAATAAGACTCGTGTGCCATCGGGTGGGGGAGAAGGGGCGTTGGGGTTGAGATCCTCGATTTCATCCGGTTGAAGGAGCCGTAATCCATAGGCAGTGGCCTCCAAATCGTTTAACAAACGGACATGGGGAATATTCAGAAACTCCGCGAGTTTGTCTCCTTCAATGGTCCACGGAATATTTGTCGTTCGGCAGGTATTGTTCAAGACTGGTCCCGGCACGCCAAAACAGGCGGCGGTCAGGGGGCCCAGTGGAGAAGGGGGAGGAGGTTCAGAGGAAAGGGCCTCGCTGTCGTCCGGGGCTTCTTCCGATTCGGAATCGGCAGAAGCCGGTTCTTCAAGAAATTCCGTCAACACTTCTTCGAAAGACTCGTAATCAGCGGTCCAAACCGTATCTTCCCGAATAGGGTCTACCCGTTCCTTGTTCCAATCAAACAAGGCCAGATTGATTTTTGTTCCACCGATGTCAGCCGCTAAAATCATGTTACGTTCCCCATGAAAAATGGTTGAAGCGTCAATTATCAACCTCACGGCACCATAGCCCAGGTAAAATCCTCAGGGCAAGCGAGGGCCTGAAGAGCCTTCCTTGGCAAATCCATATCCAAGGGGAAAGGTCGGAGAGGTGGTGAGAGGAGACGGTTGATGACCTATACGAACATCCAGGTTGAAAAGGTGGCCGCCTGTCCGAGCGGAGTCCCGTCCGGTTTGCGAATGTTCCACACCGTGGCGCGTTCCACCAAAAATCGTTTTCCGGATCGGGAGATCCTGACTCCGCGATAATCGGCAATGAACCCTCTGGTTGTAGCCTGATGCAGCATGCGGGCCCGTTCTTCACGATTTACAGGCTCGGCCGTTTGCCGGGAGGGCGTGTGAGTCAGTTGGTCCCAATCCATTTCCCAAAGGGTTAACGCGGTCCGGTTTCCATAATTGAGGATAGGGTCATCCTCCAATCCGTGAGAGACAACCACGAAGGGGCAGGTAAACAAGTGTTCCGCCTGTTCCAGTGAAGTACCCTGACGGGGAATCAGTTCTTTTTTCAACCAATAGGTATAACTGTCCAATAAATATTGGGACCATTCGACGACTCGGGGCTGATGCCAGATGTCTTCCATTAACATTTCCTAGTCATTAGTATGTTACATGAGGTGATTCCATGACAAAATTATGGTTTCTGCCTCTAATACCTTCTGCTTTTCTCGGTATCTTTGTCTTGCCTATGAGCTACCCTAAAAAATTGAATTTGGTCCTAATGCCTGGCCTTGATGGAACCGGAACTCTTTTTCAACCATTAGTCGAACAATTTAAGGACATTTTTCAGGTTACCGTTTTGCCCTATCCAACAGAAAGGCCATCATCCCTGCGGAAATGGGCGGCAATGGTAAAAGAACAGTTGATCATCCCTGAAGACACTATTTTATTAGCTGAATATTTTTTCAGGAGTAGTGGCTCTTACCCTTTTAGAACAATGTAGTATTCCCCTTCGTGGATGTATTTTCTGCGCAGCCTTTGCCGAATCCCCACGCCCATTTTTGCTTAAATTAATAACAATGATGCCTCGAACCTTTATTGCGTTTTCCTTGGATTCCAGGAATTTTTTGCCGTATGTTTTGTCTGGGATTGTCTGCTAATCCCCTTCAGGTAAGGGGACTGAAAGGCGTTATATCTGAGGTGATCAAGCGCCCGGAGCATTATGGGTTGGCAACCCTGGCCGGAACCAACATTAACTGTTGCACTTACAAATTGAATTCAAGTGTGAAAAAAAGCTAACCGAATCATAATTAAAATGAGCAGTGAAAACCTTCCGGCGTTAATGACACATTCGGACACCCCGGAATCAGCAGGCGCTTGGCATGCCTTTATAATTATTATCTGCTTTTGGGTTTCTCAAAAACTTACACTCTACATCATCTTATTCCTAGGCGGAATAATTGATGAGTTGTCTAGTACAAGTTCCTCGCCTGAGACCCTAGAAATTGAATTCCAACAAATAAACTACCTAGCTCATTGTGTTTCATATATGATTGCTGCACTGACCGTTGTACCAATAACAAAGAAGTTTGTTGGATGGGATACTTTTTGGTCCTTTCCTGAAGGTATTGGTTGGTCCTTAGGCACAAGGTTTCAACTTTTCTCAGCGAGCATTACTGGAGGACTATTGGCAATAGGTATTATTCTTTTGAGCATAGCCTTTCTAGCAGAAAGTTTCGATGGGGTCTGAGGGAATTTTGACCGAATGGTCATTAACGCTGGTGATTTTAGAATAATGTGGGTAATTATGGTTATAGCATTTTTTCCGATATTTGAAGAATTTCTATATCGGGGTGTGCTATTTTTTTTGATAGAAAAATCTTGGGGCAGGCAGTTGGCAGGGATAACGGCTTCAATACTTTTTTTTCTTCAACATTTTTTTAAAATCATAAACTCCTTTCCTGTATTTGTGGCAATTATATTACTAGGTATTCTCACCCTTGCATTTCGTTTGAAAACCAAATCTTTGGGACCAGGTATCGCTCTTCATATGACATATAATTCAGTAATTGTTCTTGTTTTTCCACTTCACAATAACATTTAAATTTCTTAAGAGCTTGCAGGCAGAGACGTCTCCCCTAAAAAGTACGGCCAGTCAGCTTGAGAGCAAGCATTCGGGGTCAGGTCTTGCAATCATGCATCTTTCAGGTCGAGATCATCTGAGCTGGTCCGGCGGTGGCTGCTCCCATGCCTGTGTTCCTGTGCAAGGATGTGTTGTATCCAAAAATGAACCGGCGCCTTCTTGATATCTTTTTGTGCGGGGGTTCGTCCCGCCAGCCGAGGTCCTTTTCTTTCGGGAAAAGGACCCAAAACCATTGACGCCCAGACAGGCTTCATTGGATGGGACAGACGCGAGTCTTAGGAGAGCAGACCAACTCGCTGCGCTCAGACAAGGTCTGCTGAATCATCAGAGCGTCCGTCCCTTGAGCCTGTCAGCAGGCGTCGGATATGGAAAAGAGTGAAAGATAATTTTCACATACCATGTTTCAAAGCGGCACGAGCGATTTTTGTGATGCCCGATTGGTCACAGAAGATCAGAGTATCATTGGAATCCCGTGGCCTTGTGGCGAGGCCAAGTCGTGTCGCCGACTTCGGAGGAAGGCGCGCATTGTTTGAGCGCAGCGAGTTTGCGCGCCGCCGGAGTCGGCGACACGGCGCAGGGCACCCGAAGGGCCACGCCACGGCCACCATGGTTTTGGGTCCTTTTGCCGAAACAAAAGGACCTCGTTCGCCGGGGCGAAAACCGGCATCTCCAAAAACGACATGGATACCATAGTTGGTTAACTGCATTTGAGTGGATTAATCCCCACTCTTATACGGTTTGGTGTCTACTCCGCCTCCCAATGGGGCGAGGGTTAAAAGAGAATCTGGTCTGTGGAGTGGCGATTCCGTAAAGCCGACACCGGAGAAAAGGCAGACAGTATCTGATTCCAGGGTAGTTTTACGCTCTCCATTTTTTTGTACTGACCAATCCCTGCTATCCAGTCCCCTGAGTGAACGTTCTAGATCGAAATGTGGGAAAGAATGGCATTAGCAATTTGTTCCGCGGAAATTTGGTCGGTTGGAATGATATGATCCGCAGCGGCTTGGTAATGAGGCTTTCGAATTTCAAGAATTTCTTCGATTTCTTCCACGAAGGATTTGGTTCCTGACAGCGAGGGCCGCTCGGTATCACCTGAAATTCGACTTGCAATAGTCGGAACTTCGGCGGTCAACCAAAAGAGCTTTCCATTCGCTTTTAGAATGTTCACGTTTTCTTCCTTCAGGATCAGTCCTCCGCCTGTGTCGATGACCAGATTTTCCTGACCGTTAAGCTTTTGACACACCTCAGTTTCAAGCGTGCGGAAATGATCCCACCCGAATTTTTCGATAAGCTGAGGAATGGATTGCTTCGCCTCCTTGACGATTTCCGCATCAGTGGAGATGACGTTTCGTCCGAGACGTTGACCCAGAATTGCTGCCACAGTACTTTTTCCCGTTCCTCTGTATCCTATTAAGACAATATTCATAAATCTCCTGTTTTGAAATGTTGGTTAGAAACCCTTTTCGGACAGGTTGGAACAGAACCGGAGTGAAATTTCTTCTGAAAACAGTTGAAAATGCCGGAGGGGAGCCAGGGAGAATTTTGTTCAGGCCAGGGGGCATGTGACACATGTGGAGAAAAGTTACCACGGCCAATGCTTGCTCCGTTTGAATTCTCCATCTCAAGAACTCTCGTTGAGGCTGTGGGCAATATCCGAACCCGATATCTTTCATTCAAGAAAAGTGGGAGGTGAGTACCTTACGCATCACCTCGATTGGTGCGGATTTGCCGGTCCAGAGTTCAAATTGCCCTACAGCCTGATAGAGAAACATGTTGATCCCTTGGATGGTGCGGCATCCTGCCGCCTGTGCGTCCTGCAATAAACGCGTATTGAGTGGGTTGTAGACAATATCCATCACCGTCAGATCGCGGTGCAACAGATGCTTGGGGACACAGCTTTCGTCGACCTTTGGGTGCATACCAATGGGTGTGCAATGAATAAGCAATTGGGCCTGTGCCAATGCCGATTGCAAAGTTTCAGGTGTTAAGGAGTTGTCCTGCAAGAGGATGGATGTCTTGGCTTTGAGGTCGTTCGCTAAGGTTGTTCGTTCCTGATCATCGACGCCGAGGAGGGTGAGATGTTCAATTTTACCTTCTACGCCGAGTGCGAAGGCAATGGCACGAGCGGCCCCTCCGGATCCTAGAATGACGACCCGTTGTCCGGTGGTTTCCACTCCACCTTGTTGCAAGGCTTGGAGTGCGCCCGATGCATCCGTGTTGGAGCCCACTAACAGGCCCCGGTCTTTGACGATGGTATTCACCGAGCCAATATGTTTGGCGGTCGTTTCGACGGAATCTAACAAGGGGAGAATGGTGACTTTATGTGGGATGGTCACGCTGAGTCCCCGAATATGGCCCAAAGCCCGGAGGCCCCGAACTGCGCCTTCGAGATCCTGGACGGGAAACGCCAGATAGACAAAATTTAATCCCAATTGACGAAAGGCCGCATTGTGAATAGCGGGAGAAAGCGAATGATCGACAGGGTTGCCTAACAGGCCGCAGAGTTGGGTTTGTGCATTAATGTCCATAACGGGTGCTCTCGCAATGCATGGGGAATAGTGACCGGGAGTTATCACATAACCTGACCGCAAACTCAACTTGTGCGAATGTGAACATGGGTTGTGAGGTCGAGATGAATGAGGAAGCGCGTGTGGGGTTGGAAGAAGGAAAAGTGCAATCCGGGGAGTAGATTCGACTCCCCGGACCTACACAGTGTGATGTCCGAGGGGCGTTATCGTGATGCCTTTTTCTTCCCCGGAGACTTTTTCATTCGCACGGCGGCTTTTTTTGCCGGTTTCTTTTTCGCGACTTTTTTCATGGTTCCACCTCCCTTCCAATAATGTCGTAGGCAATACTATCCACGTTTATCGGTAGGACGATAAAAATCCTGAGGGATTACATGGAATTTTCTGCCGACCTGTGGCATAGCCGATTAGAGAAATGGATTCTGAGGGAATGGTATTGAAGTATGCAGTCTGTGGAGCATTCTTGGGAGTGTTGAATCATACTAATTTCCAAGAGCATATTGACCTACAGGCACGTTGCATATCAGAGGCCTCGGGGCGGTTCAAAAATGTTCGTCCAGCAAGGCCGGAGCCATTTTTGCGCGCAGAGCGTACTTCCAGTACGTGAGCACGGAAAAATGGCGAGAACGCCGCTGGCGGCTTTTTTCAACCGCCCCTTCTTAGATGGGAGGTTCATGGAAGGCTTGCGCGGAGGGTGAGAGCGTTGAAGGGCAGACTGCCGGAAGACGAAGGTGAAACGTGGCCCCTTCTCCAGGCCGACTTTCCACAGAGATCGTCCCGCCGTGCAGTTCCACCAATTGTTTCACAATTGAGAGTCCCAACCCCAGCCCCTGCGTGCCGATTTCCGGGATCCGGTGAGCCTGGAAGAAGGGCTGAAAGAGGCTGGCTTGAGCTTCCCGAGGGATCCCCGGACCGGTATCGGAGATTGTGAGGAGGATGTGACCCGGAGGAGCAGGAGAAGCTCTCACCAGGATGCGTCCCTCTTGTGGCGAAAATTTATGGGCGTTGTGGACGAGATTGGTGACGATTTGATGGAGACGGTCCTGGTCGCCCCAGGCGGTCAAATGGTCTTCTGTGAGTTCGACCGTCAGGTGTTGGGCCTTGGTCTGGGTGAGTGGCAGCAATTCCTGCGTGACATCCTCAAGGAGTTCGGACAATGACACAGAGCCATGGGCTAACCGGACGGTCCCTGCCTCAATGCGCGATAAGTCGAGAAGGTCGGCAATCATACGGGTGAGTCGATTGGCGTTCGCACTGATTCTGGTGAGATAGAGGTGTTGGCGTTCGGCGAGGGGTCCCACCATTCCATGAAGCAGATTTTCCGTGAATCCTTTAATCGAGGTTAAGGGTGTGCGCAATTCATGAGAGCAATGTGAGAGAAATTGAGATTTCATCCGGTCAAGTTCCTTGAGTCGGTGATTGGCGGCTTCCAGGTCTGTGTTGGCCTGTTGTAATGCCAGCGTTCGCTCCTGCACTTTGTTTTCCAAACCGATGTTCAAGGCTTCGATCTCGTCATAGGCCATCGCCGTATCAAGGGCAATCGCCATTTCGTGGGCGACCGTGGATAATAAGTTTTGTTCAGCGATGGGTATGGCTTTCTGATGCGTACTCCCAACGATCAACACACCAAGAGGTTGATTCTGACTAATCAGGGGAAGCGAGAATCCGCTTTTCGTCCCGGCTTCCACCAAGATCTGTCGAGTGGTGGGATGGCACTGACTCAGCATATCCGTGATGTCCTCTATGACGATGGGTTCTTGCGTGTGGAGTGTTCTGTGAAGGAGGTCCTGTGGGGCTGAGGGAATGTGGGTGTCTTGAACCAATGTCGTCCACTGTTCCGACATGCCTTCTGATTGAATCTTGTGAAAGAGTTGATGCGGTGCGTCCCATACGGCTGCCCAGGCATGGTCAAAGGAGAGTGAGCCCACAATGGCTTTGAGGCCTGAGCCGATAATGGTTTCGCGGTCGAGGGTTGAGCCGATGTGGAGGGTGAGTTGATGCAGCATGGTCAATTCATCGACTCGTCGCCGGATCTCGATCAAGGTATGCTCTTGTGCTAAGTAGGCCTCCCGCAATTCTTCGTGCCGTTGTTCAGCCGCCTCCAATTGTTCTTGAATGATTTTCCCGCGCTCTTGAATCTCCAGTCGATCATCCCAAAGCCGCTTTGCTAAGGGAAGGATGAGCAAGGGGAACAGGGAGAGGCCCGCACTGACCCACCAGGGTTGATCGGGAGCCAAAACTCTCAAGGTCGCGATTGTGGCCAGCCCCAATGCCAGTCCGCCCAAAATCCATCCCCGCATGGTCCGGCGCTCGGGTTCCCAGGTAAAGGCCCATTCGCAATGGGGGGCACCCTCGGCGATACAGCTCAGATCCTGGATCGAGGCAGCCCGTTTTCCAAACATGCGGGCCGGGACTTCTGCAACCGTCGCCTTTGTGGTGTGGCATATCCGTTCGGCACAGCCCTGGAGATATGGGCCGAACTGTCTGATTGTGGACTCGGACAATTGGAGCCGCATTACGGCATGGCCATTGGTGACCGATACGACTTCCGGCTTGAGTGAACCTTTGGTGAATTTTTCGACAAAGTGCGGGAAGAGGCGGTATATCTGGGCTATCGAAAAGGGCCGCCCGAGGATTTGAATAATGGGCGAGAGAAATTTTTCCCGCCCCAGATTGAAATGAAAATTCTCCTCGTGCGAGAGCTGAACAGAAAATTCGGCCAAAAACATGGCAAATTCATAGGAATAGCTGTTCCAGTGGTTCTTGAGGAAATCGACGGTCACATGATAGGTCCGGTCGGGAATCCGCTCGTTCAGTAGGGCGACAAGAGTGCGCAACGCCTGTTCTGCGGCCTCCGGTCCCTGGTGTCGCTGTATGGCCTCTTCCAGATATTCAAGATTGGCGCGGATGGCGATCCCGCTCACATCCTGAATCGTTGCACCCTGAGTATCCTTCCCGAATGGACGAAACTCCATGAGTGGACGCTCCACAATGCGATGGGATTTTGGTAAGAGCGACATGAATGTCCCTAGTGAGAAGGTAAACCGCTAGAGGGACTGTAATGGAATCGGTGAAAAGGGTGAAGGGGGGAGGACAAAAAATCAGGGAAGACGCATTAGAAATTCATCCGCACGGATAAGGCTCCGACGTGAAGGGTGGTATCCCATTTGCCGTTTAATACCGGTTGTTGGTTATTCTGAACATTCCGTTCATCATACAGCAAGGCTTGGTAGGCTAAATCTATCCCGATGGCTTTTGCGCCAAAAATGTCACAAGGGAGGATCCCCAAAAATTTCCCTGGAGCATGGCAGAGAAAGCCCATCCCGGCAGAAAAGGCATTAAAATTGGAATCTGGCACCGCTGGCTCGAATGTCCGGTTGGGAATAGGACTTTCCGATCTCACGTATCCCGTTCGAAAGGCCACATCCCAATGAGGGAGCGCAGAGGGAGAGAGGGCTTTGAATTCCGTTCCCACCATGAGGATCCAGGCATCTCCATAGTTGCGGGGATTTTGGATGACAGCCCCAGAAAGATTAGAGAGTTGCAGGTCGAGATCTTTGAACCCGGACCAATCCGCATAGTCGAGATCGACTTCGACCTTCCACTCATGTTGCGCGTTCCGAATAGGCCATCCGGCGATGGCCCACGTGTAGATATCGGGGAGTTCAATGTTCGTGGTCGCACCGGAGAGTCGGGTTCCACCGGCTAAGAAATCTCCTTTGAGGTTCAAATTGGGTCCGTTCCGATAGACAAATGCCAGATTGAGGAGTGGATGACCGTCCTGATTGCGGAAGGGTGTCCAGAGGACACTGGTATTAAATCCCAGGGCGGTGTCAGTTCCGTTCGCTTCAAGGCCTGTTCCACCGGGTATACCAAACGCATTGCCTGGTGCCGCATTTTGTTGGAGTTCTGCCTGGCCTTCTCCCAGAAAGCTGGCAAACGTATAAATATCCAGCCCGCCCCCTACAGAGATATAGTCATTCAGCTTGTAGGCGAGCGTGGGCTTGATATCGATAAGAGGGAGGGACGCCCTCGTGAGTATGGGAGAAATTAGGCTATCATCCGGGTATTCGACCTTCAGGGCATACGGGGTGGTAACCCCAATTCCTACGGTCCAATTCGGAAGATTGTCCAGGCCTAAGGCAGGAAGGTTTGCAGTGAGGAAGAATGAACTGGGTGGGGGAGTGGCGATCGTCCCACCAACACCACCCTTCACGGTTGGTCCGAGGTCGCTTTTGAATCGGACCGTGCCTCCGATGAAAAGAGTCCCTGCATAAAATTGGATGCCTTGTAACTGGGTCATACCCGCTGGATTGTAGTGCAGGGCTGAGGCATCATCGGCTTGGGCGGTAAAGGCAGCGCCTTGGCCGGTAGCCGAAGCGCTATGATCGAGAATACGAAATCCTTCAGCACGAACTGTTTGAGGAGTGATGATGGTATTGAAGAGCCCAAGGATGAGGCAAAAAACGAACAGGCGGCAGATGATCAATGTCGTCACGTCTCCTCCTTGAGAACGGGAACCGATCAGAAATTCCGGGGAAGTCTATGAAAAACAAGAGAAGATAGCAATCTTGATCAGGGAGGAGCAACGAGTAACAATAGGGAAAGTGATGCCTCCCGACCGGGGATCGCGGACTTCCTCTCTGTTTTTCGAAGAAGTTTGATTCCTGCAGAGGGATTCCGTTCCCGAAGCCGGACAGGTGAATGTTGAAAAGGAGAATGGCATGCGGGTGAAAAAACTGTTGCATACGCGAATGCGGGTGAGTGACATGGAGCAGACACTGGGCTTTTATCGAGAGGTCCTTGGGCTGGAAGTCGTGGAGCAAAAGGTGTCGCCACGGGGTTCGCATCTGGCATTTTTGGCTGTCCCCAATAGTGAGGAATTGATTGAGTTGTGCAGTTTCCCAAGTAGCGGGACGGTTAAGGTCCAAGAGGATCTTGTGCATTTGGCCTTTGAAGTGGAGGATTTGGAACAGACGATTCAGGAACTCCAAGCCAAAGGTGTGCCGATCACGGATGGCCCCACCCAATCTTCATCCGGCAGCCGGTTTATTTTTATCGATGCGCCGGATGGCTATGAAATTGAGTTAATACAACGACCAGCGGGAGTCGCCATCGTCTGATGGTCAAGGTGGCAAAACCAGAGATGATGAATACACCCACGCGCACTTCTCAGGTCCTCTCTGACCAACCAGGTCGCTTGAGCGGAATATTGAATAACCTTCCCAGGCAACCAGGGGTCTATCTTTTTAAGGACCGACGAGGCGACATTATCTATATTGGAAAAGCCGCCCTGTTATCGGACCGAGTGCGATCGTATTTTCAACATGCGGCCGATCTCACTCCTAAAAACCGGGTGCTGTATTCGCAGATCGCGGATTTGGAAACGATCGTCACCCACTCGGAATTCGAAGCCCTCATTTTAGAAAGTAATCTGATCAAGCGGCATCGCCCACGGTTCAATGTGGTCCTCCGGGACGATAAACAATATCCCTATCTCCGGTTACCGATTCACGATGATTTCCCGAGGCTGTCGATCGTCCGCCGGGTCAAACAGGACAAGGCGTTATATTTTGGTCCGTATGTCCCCACGGGAGCTATGCGCGACACCCTGAAAGTTATTCGCAAGGTGTTCCCCCTGGCCACCTGCACGATCGATATTAATGGAAGCGCTGAGCGGGCTTGCCTGGAATTTGAAATCAAGCGTTGCATGGCTCCTTGCACGGGAAATCAGACGAAGGAAGCCTACCATCAGATTGTGAAGCAGGTTCGTTGGTTTTTAGAGGGACGGGACACGGAATTGCTCGAGTCCTTACGATCAGCCATGCAGGACGCGGCGGAGCGGGAAGCGTTTGAAGAAGCCGCTCGACTGCGTGATCAGATTGGAAACATTGAGCGGATGTTGGCCAAACAACGGGTGGCACAAATCAGCGCCCGGGAGCAGGATATCGTGGGATTGGCCAGAATCGGAGGGGCAGTGGATGTCCAGATGCTGTTTGTGCGAGGCGGCCTGTTGATCGGCCGTCGGGATTTTTTCTGGTCCGACGCTCACGACGTCACCGATGATGAGCTGGTGAGGTCGACGCTCGAACAGTTCTATGCCAAAACAGTCGTGCCTCCCAAAGAGGTTCTGCTTCCTGTGGGGTTTGACGATCAATCGCTGGTCCAGCGGTGGTTGTCCGAGAAAAAAGAGGAAGCCGTTCGTGTGCTAGTTCCTGAACGAGGGGTTAAATATGAATTACTCCAGCTCGCACAGGAAAATGCGGCGGTGGCTCTCAATGAACATCTCCGGGTGCAAACCGAATCCAGTGAGTCGGTGGAAGAACTTCAGTCGCTCTTAACGTTGCCGCAGATTCCGACCCGCATTGAATGTTTTGATATCTCAAATACCATGGGGACCTATTCAGTGGCGTCCATGGTGGTTTGGGAACAGGGCAGAATGAAGAAGTCGGACTATCGGCGATTTCGGATTAAAACGGTAGAAGGGGCCAACGACTTTGCCAGTATGCATGAAGTGGTGAAACGCCGATACGGCGGATCATTGGCCAACAAACCAGGGAAAACCTTGCCGGAGCCGGATCTGGTGGTGATTGATGGTGGAGCCGGACAATTAGGCGCGGCCATGGAAGCGATGGCGGCCGTTGGTCTCTCACAGGTCGCGATTTGTGGGCTAGCCAAAGCGAAGGGTGACAAAGACGAACGGATTTTTCTGCCGGGTCGGAAGACCCCTATCATCCTGCCTTTGAAATCACCGGCAACACGGCTGGTCCAAACCATTCGAGATGAAGCGCATCGCTTTGCTATCACCTTTCATCGCAAACTGCGGGGTGACGCGATGATTCCTCTTCCTCCCCTGCGTTCCCCAAAAGCTTCGAAGGGGAGTTCCTAATCCTTCCCCAGATTATTGGGTTGGTGTGGGCTATGGTTGTCGATGCCCACCAATTCTCACAAAATGTGATCTGGGACTTCTTTGGGAGTGTTGAATAACAAGGATGTTCAAGGGCAAATTGGCCCAGGATTAGGTTACTCATCAAAGGCTCCGGGTCGGTTCAAAAAAGTCCGTCCAGCAAGGCCGCAGCCGTTTTTACGCGCGGAGCGTACGCTGAGTACGTGAGCACGGGAAAATGGCGAGAACGCCGCTGGTGGCTTTTTTCAACAGACCCTCTTTGAAAACAGGTGCGGGCAGATTTCCGAACTGCTGCGTGGGAATCTTGTTGGAGCAGGTGGGTTTTTCGTTTCCTTGGAAAAATTCAGATGGCTGTGATGAGATAGAGAGAGTGTGTGTTTTCGTGCGGTTGTATTGTCCTATTGTCCATTATTCGACGAACACGAGGCTTCCCCTTCTCCCCTTTGAAAGATTTAAGGTCTGTGAGGGCCTCACCGATGGATACATACATCACTCATAAAAAGGAGGTCTAACGCATGCAATGCCCTCGATGTCAGGGGACCATGATAGTCGATCACTTTGTGGATATGGCCACGAGTGGCGAGATTTGGATGCCGGGTTGGCGGTGCCTGATGTGTGGCGAAGTCCTTGATCCGTTAATTGAGCATCATCGTCATCTGCAGCGTGAACATCAGGAAGTGGTTGGCGCCATTTCCGGATCGACCGCTCGTCCTCCCTCACCCATTTCCGTGAAGTCGCGCAAGGCGAACAAGCGGTCCTTCTAGCCGTTCTGTTTTTCCCCTTTTCCCAGTGCATTTTTCGCGATCCGGTGGTCTGAACGGCCTCCTTGCGATTTGCTTGTGGGGTGGGTTTCTCTATGCTAGATTCCTCAGGATGCTGTTGAAAATTCAGCGTTTCCCAACGTCAAATCTGGAGGCAAGTACCCGCACAGCTTCCGAATGTCTTTATCCAATTTGACGCGGAAAAAGTGTTTACCCGTACCGACATTTCTTTGCACAGGTGAGGAGGAAGTAGGAATTAGTTTGTGGCATATTTATTGAGGCGATCACCATATTTTCTTTCATAAGGCATAAGCATGGCGCATACGTACGATCATCAGGCTGTTGAAGCAAAGTGGCAGGCATATTGGGATCAATCCCGGACTTTCCAGGTTCAGGAGGATTCGGATGAGCCCAAATATTATTGTTTGGAGATGTTTCCTTATCCCTCGGGCCGGATACACATGGGCCATGTGCGCGTGTATGCCATCGGGGATGTCGTGGCCCGCTATAAGACAATGCGCGGGTATAACGTGTTGCACCCGATGGGATGGGATGCTTTCGGATTACCGGCAGAGAATGCCGCGATTGAGAAAGGGGTGCACCCCAACGCCTGGACTCAAGAAAATGTGGCCTATATGAAAGGACAACTTCAGCGGATGGGGCTGTCCTACGATTGGGATCGGGAGGTGAATACGTCTCAGCCTGAATATTACCGCTGGAATCAATGGATCTTTGTGAAAATGGTTGAGCGTGGATTGGCGTATCGAAAACGCTCGGCAGTGAACTGGTGTCTTTCTTGTGAAACGGTCTTGGCCAATGAGCAGGTGTTGGCGCAAGAAGGCAAAGACGGAGGCGTCTGCTGGCGATGCGAGTCGGTCGTCATTCAAAAAGAATTGGAGCAGTGGTTTTTCCGGATTACGTCCTATGCTCAGGAATTATTGGACGGCTGTGAGCGGTTGGCGACCTGGCCGGCTCGTGTGCTGGCTATGCAGCGGCATTGGATTGGGCGGAGCGAAGGGGTGGAACTGGATTTTCCCTTAGCGGAGACCGTAGCCGGGCTACAGGCAATCCGGGTGTTTACCACCAGACCGGATACTATTCATGGCGCCACCTTCATGAGCCTTGCTCCGGAATCGCCCCTGGTCGAACAATTGATAGAGGGGAGGCCTGAGGCCGCCGGGGTTCGAGAGTTTGTGACTCGTGTGTCTCGTGTGGATAAAGCGACGCGTACGGCTGCTGATCGGGACAAAGAAGGCGTGTTTACCGGCGCCTACGCCATCAATCCGTTTACCAAGGAACGTATCCCGATTTGGGTGGCGAATTTTGTGTTGTATGAATATGGGACGGGGGCGATTATGGCCGTTCCCGCTCATGACCAACGAGATTTTGAATTCGCGAAAACCTATCACATCCCGGTTCGGCTGGTGATTCAAGATCCGGAAGGCCGACTGGGCTCCGAAGCCCTGGAATCGGCGTATGAAGAACAGGATGCCGCCGGACTCCTGGTGAACTCGGGGAATTTTTCCGGCATGTCCGTGTCGCAAGCCAAACAGGCCATCGGCGAATATGTGGAAACACAGGGATGGGGAAAGCGAACCATCAATTTCCGGTTAAGAGATTGGGGTATCTCGCAGGCAACGCTATTGGGGGACGCCCATTCCGATGTTGTATTGTGATCGTTGTGGCATCGTCCCGGTTCCCGAAGGCGACCTGCCGGTGCTGCTGCCTGACGATGTGCCGTTCACCGGGAAAGGTGGGTCTCCCCTCAAGGAATCCCCCTCGTTTTCACAAGCCACCTGTCCCACGTGTGGCGGTCCGGCACGCCGTGAAACCGATACCATGGATACCTTTGTGGATTCGTCCTGGTATTTCCTTCGCTATTGCTCGCCCAAGGACACCACACAAGCCGTGAATCCCCAAGCCGCACAACATTGGATGGCGGTGGATCAATATGTCGGCGGAATCGAGCATGCCGTGTTGCATCTCTTGTATGCGCGCTTCTTTACCAAAGTCTTACGAGACCTGGGTCTCACGACGGCCGATGAGCCCTTCATCCATTTGCTCACCCAAGGCATGGTGACCAAGGAAACCTACTGGTGCGAAGAGCATCGATGGATGCTTCCCACCGAAATCAAAAAAGAGGGCGAGCGGCGGGTCTGTATCCACTGTGGGCGGAACATTGTGACAGGCCGTACTGAGAAGATGTCCAAGTCTAAAAAGAATATTGCTTCCCCTGAGGACTTGTGCGAGCGCTATGGGGCGGACACGGCCAGAATGTTTTCGTTATTTGCCGCACCACCGGAAAAAGATTTGGAATGGAGCGATACCGGAGTGGAAGGGTGCTACCGTTTTCTCAACCGGGTCTGGCGGTTGGTGCAGGATCTTCTTCCGGTCGTGAATGGTGTGGCTGCCAATCCGGGGTCAGGCGAGTCGGAGCTGCTCCCCCAATTGCAGAGGGCGACGCATCAGACGATTAAAAAGGTCACAGAAGATTTTGAGCGGGGCTTTCAATTTAACACGGCCATTGCGGCTCTTATGGAATTTGTGAATGAGTTGTATAAGTTTTGGAAAGAATTTCCGGGGGAGGCCTTAACTGCTCGCGAGCGAGCGGAGTGGCGAACAACGCTGGAAACGTTAGTGGTGCTGCTGGCACCCTTCGCTCCGCATCTGACTGAGGAGTTGTGGGAACTCTTAGGGAAGCGTCCAGGAATGAGCCGGCAGGCGTGGCCCGACTTTGATCCCGTTCTGGTGGCCAGTGCCGAATGGACGATTCCTCTACAGGTGAATGGAAAACTTCGGAGTAAGATCGTGGTTCCTGCCGGTTCGACAAAGGAGCAGATCATTGCAGGCGCTCAGGCGGATCCTAAATTGGTGGAATGGTTGCAAGGCAAGGTCGCTCGCAAAATTATCTATGTGGAACAGAAGCTGGTGAATTTTGTCATCTAACTCAGGCCGACCAGGTTGGCTCCTTCAGAGGATGAGATATCTGATAAGCGGATGGGGAATCTTGCTCTGCCTGAGTGCCGGATGTGGTTATCAATTCACGGTTGAGGGGCCGGGCCCGGTCATCGGGGGGAGTGCCGGCCACGTGGCGCAAGGACCACCGGTTCGTGTGGTCTTTCCTGTGCTTAAAAATAATAGCTTTGAACCAAACCTGGAATTCAAATACACCAGATATCTTCGCCAGGCGTTGCAATCGGTCGGAAGCGCCGAATTTGTGGATGATGCCTCCGCCGATTTTGTGATGGAAGGCGCGATTCTATCGGTCGCGCTTTCCTCGTTAGCCTTTACTCGCACGCAGACACAAGAAAGCCGGGTGATGGTGAAAGTGTTGTTGAAGGTGAAGGATCGGAAAACGGGGAAAGTCCGATGGGCACAAACCGGAACCAGTACAGCGGAATTTTTTGTGAATGCTACATCCACGTCGGATTCCGAGAGGGGATTGCAATTTAACCGGGTTTTGCAGGACCGGGCGGTTGAACAAGCGGGGCAGCAGGTGGCTGCCAATTTAGCCGATCAATTTTTGGGGGCCAGGGAGCAGGGGGTTTTTGAGAGGAATGGAAAGGCGACCATCCCGGATGCGGAATCCCATGGTGACGAATCCCCCGAAATCTCAGCGCCTTCCGGAGATCTCGTACCTCCAGATTCCCAAATGCCTTGATTACCTGAATGGTTTGGCAGCATTCTCTGCTTCGTGAGGCTCATTCACCGTGAAAATTCATGAACTTCAAAGTCAGATCAACCGGCATGGGTTATCCCCCCTGTATTTGGTGATTGGGGAAGAGCCCTATTTCCGCGATCAGGCCTTGAGCATCCTTCGTGCGGCAGGTCAGGAAAAGGATGCTTCAACGTCATCGGACCATCCAACGGCCCATGATTCCTCCCAGATGTTTCATGTCGATGTCGTTTATGGCGATGAAACCGATGCCTCCGAAATATTGGCCATTTCGGAAGAGGCCTCGTTTTTTTCATCGAGACGACTCCTCATCATAAAATGGGCAGATAAACTCTCTGCTCGTGATGGGGAAGCTCTCATACCCTATTTTCAGGCTCCCAATGAAACGACCACGATGGTGATTACTGCAGCAAAATTAGACGGGCGGACGAAGTGGGTGCAAGAGCTTAAAAAGCGGGGGACGGTGGTGGAATGCGCTCCCCTATTTGAGGGGCAACGAGCAGGGTGGGTCACGCAGCGAGCGCGAGAGTTAGGCTTGCAGTTGGAAGATAGTGCCCTTGAGATATTGAAGGATCAGGTTGCCGAAGGGTTGTATGGGACGGCCGGTGAATTAGAGAAATTGGTGGCGTTTATGCCGGAAGGCCATCGGGTGCGGGCACAAGACGTGGAGACGGTCAGAGGAAAGCCGCCGGGTATTTCGGTGTTTGATTGGTCGGAAGCCGTTGCACGAGGAGATCAGGGGCGGGCATTGGATATCGTGGCCAAAAATTTAGAAACCGGCGAAGCACCCTTACGTATGTTGGGTGCCTTTCTGTGGCAGATGCGGAAGATCTGGAAAACGCACGAGTTGATGCAAGAAGGGTATGATGGGGGACAGGCCGCACGCCAAGCAGGCATTCCTCCGTTTCGTGCGCGGGAATTTATCCAGCAGGTGCAGCGGTGGAAGCAATCCCACCTCCGTCGAGCATGGGAATTATTCGCTCAAGCTGATTCGGCTCTTAAAGGAGGGCGGGCATCACGTCCGAAGCTCATCTTGGATGACCTGGTCATCCAGCTTTGCCGAGCCACCAAAGCCGGTCAAGGCAGCAAAGTCGCAGGTGGACGCATGAAATCTCACAAGGCGTGAGATCCCGTACCCCTTTTGCCCATATTATTTGGGTGAGAGAGCGTTGACGCGGGATGCGAGACGGGAAACCCAACGAGAGGCGGTGTTCCGATGAAGCGTGCCTTTGGTTACGGCTTTATGCAGCTCAGAGGTCGCTTCCCGCAAAGAGGCCTTAGCCTCGTCGCCCTTGTTCTCTTTGACCGCTCCATGAACCTTCTTGATAAAGGTCCTGACTCGTCGCAGGATAGACCGATTGCGTTCCTGGCGCTTCAGAGTTTGCCGAGCCGCTTTGATTGCCGAATGATGTCGATTAGCCATATTTTCCTCCAGAAAAAATCGAAGTGTGCTTTCTAACACAATTTTATGAAAGTGGTCAATTGAACGCGGGGTAAATTGTTGTGGTGTTTAAAAGGCTTTATGGCCCTTGAAATATGAGGTTCTCTCGAAAAATTAGGTCAACCATCCTCGATGGTCGCAATCGGTATGTGGCTTGCGACACCTATGGCCCTCTGATAAGATTGCCCTCTTCTTCCGCTCGAAACTTCCATGTGATGGTGGGTGTAGCTCAGTTGGTTAGAGCGCCGGATTGTGGATCCGGAGGTCGCGGGTTCGAAACCCGTCACTCACCCCATTTATATCAATAACTTAGACATTCCCACACCCCGTGGTGCCGGGTAAAGTGCCGACTGCCTCCCCGAAAGGGGTACTCAATCGGTCAACCTCAAGGGTCTGACCGCGTTCGGATTCTTTCAACCAGTGCGTGTAGGTATCCACTGTCAATTGAATGCTGGAATGTCCTAATTGTTTTTGGACGTACACCACATTCGCTCCACTTAGGATCATTCGACTGGCGAAGGCATGCCGCGTGGCATGAATCCACCGATAAGGCACCCCCGCCGCCTTTAAAATCGGTTTCCACACACGATCTCGAAAGTTATTTGACCGGATCATATCCCCGCCCGGCGTGGTAAATAACCATTCCCCGGTTGGCCGCTCGTTCAACATGTCCTCAGCGTCCCGGACTACCAGGTAATCCCTCAAAACCGCGACCAGATCATGTGATAAATCGACTTTTCGTTTCTGGCGGCTCTTCGGTGTGCTTGAGAGTTGCCCCGCCGTGAAGTTGCGCTGAACCCACGCATACCGCTTTCGTAAGTCCAGATCTTCCGGCCGCAATGCCACCGCTTCGCCCTCTCGCATGCCCGTGCGAAACAGGAGCAAAATAAACGGGTAATAGTGGGAGTATTGCTCCTTGTCCTTAGCGGTCTGTAGAACCCGGCATTCCTCCTCATGAGAGAACGTATCCACGTCTTCCCCACACTTGCCCGTCTTAATCAATTTTGAAGTGTTCAGGGCCGGATTGTGTTGAACGTGGCCGTCTTCTATGGCGTCTGTGTAGATCGCGGACAAACACAACAAGATGTTTTTAATGGTCTTTGGCTTGCGCCTGGTGTCACTTAATTCCGCCACAAGTTCCCGTACCTTCGCCCGGTTCACTTCAGCTAGGGGCAGTGCTCCAAAGGCCGGGGTTAAGTGAATTCTCAAGATACTGTCGTATCGTTTAATCGTGGTATGCTTCAGCCCTGCGGCCCGCTTGGCCTTCATGAAGGTTTCACTATAGGCCTTGAGCGTGACCACCGCCGCTGTTTCAGCCTCCAGGCGTTGCCGTTCCGTTTCGGCGTCCTGTTGCTTCTGGACCTCCTTTTGTCGCCGGGCTTCCTGTTCGGGGAATAGTCGCCTTCCAAAGCTCGCCCTTTGCGGGTATCCCGCCAGTGCCGCGCCTTGGATATCGAGCTAAAGCCAAACTTCCGTACATCCTGTCCCCGATATTCCATGCGCACAGCAAACCGCTCCCCTCCGGCAACCCGATAGGTAAAAATCCCCTCTTCCTTTCGAATCAATGTTCGGCATGTTCCCGCCATGGATTAGCCCTCCTCGGTAATGGGTACCGCCCATTGCGTCGAACTGCGTTTAGCAATTCCAGAAGATCGTCTTCGTATCCCTGCGACTGCCAGGACAAATCCTCTTCTTCCTTCGCCGCGTTTTCTCCGCCAATTTCCAGATCCGGGCAATACCCCGTCGCGGGTTCAACGGTGATTTTCGCGCACACCATGACTCCCTCGCCCCACTCGCGCTTGGCCCGCGCACGCCACCGCGCCTTCAGCAATTCCACAAAGCGGCCCGCACCGGCCACGGTATCAAACCCGCGTTGATCGAAGATGTTTTCCCCAAGCGTTTTACGAATCACAATACATTCCATGTATACGGTTCCTTCTCTGTAGTGCACCCACCTTGGCCCGTTTAACGGTGACTTCTGCGACAAAGACTTCGCTGGTGTAATGGCGCTGAAGCTTCTCAGCCTCTTTTTCAGCGTCCAGGTAGGTCAGACATTGCGTTCCCTCAAGTGAAAACGGTTCCCCATTGGGTCCAAATAGGTGACACGCGGAATAAAATACACCCTCCTTGGGAATCTCCATGATTCAAGTTCCTTTCTTTTGGGGTTACTGGCCTTCACGAATTTCCTTAACGGAAAACTGATTCATACTAAAATCAGTCGTGTGTGGTTTTTCTTATCCTGATGGACGTGCCGGCCGGCCATCTCCTCGGCAACCACACGGGCACCTGTATCCCGCCATTGCTCCCGCGTGGGGTTGAGGGGCATACAATCAGCGTTCAACCCAAAGGCCCAGCCCTGTTTAGCCAGGTAGCACACTGCCGCATTAATGAAATCGTGGCGGGTTCGCGTGGGATATCGCGCCTGGAAATTCTTTAGGGCCGCCTGCGCCTCAGCCGAAAACTGTATGGTTATTTTTGTGGTTGAAGTCTTCACGGCACACCTCCTTCTCTCATGATAATGAGTCAAACGGCTTCGGTGATCTCTCACGCCACAAAGCAATTCTGGTGCGCCTGGGAATAATTATCTATATCGCGTTTCGCCGCCTGGATGGTGCGATAGCCGAAACTCAAACACATAAAAGGTAGCCCGGTTTCTGCCTTGCACTCTCGGCAGTCACAGGCCACCCAATATAAAACCGTTCGGCGTCGTTTGATTCCGCGGTTCAGTGAACGCATGGCGTGAAGCTCCTTTCTTTTGGGGTTACTGACCATCACAAATTTCCTTCACCGAAAACTGCCCAAGGACATTCAGCCCGCCGTGGTCGTTGGGCGTCCCGTAGTGCCCCCACACATGGTTTTGACACCCGGTCAGACGGTGGAGCGTGTTCCTCAATTCGCGCTCGTAGTCCGTCCCGCCTCGCGTGTCCGTACTGGTAAACCGGGCCGAACCGTGCCTGTCCGTTCCAAGCTCGAACACAAAGAGGGCCTTCGTCGTCACATTGGTTTGTCTAGGTCTACCCATGGCGTTCCCTTACACTCCTTTCTTTTTGGGTTTGGTTTGAAATTCACGCTCCAATAAAGCCCGAATAAACCCCGAAGTTGTGTAGCCCTCTGCCCGAAGGGCTTTCAGTTTGGCCTTAAGTCGCTTCGGCAACATAATCAACGTTCGTTCCATGGCTTCCATTGCGCTCTGCCTCCTTTCGCTTAAGATGCTATATAATATCTAAGATATCTTTATATGCTCTGTTGCTACCTGTTGTCAAATGTATCATTGCTCGGGTAAGGTCCTCCCCCATGTCCACCGACACTAAAGATTATTTACTTCGAGGAATTCGGGTTGAATTGGCTGAGAAGTTGAAAGTAGCTTCGACCCTGCACCACATGACCATGAAAGACTATCTCCTCCGATTATTAGAAGAGCATGTCAAGGAATTGGAGAGTAAAGGTCTTGTGTTGTCCCTGGAGAAAAAAAAGAAAAAATAGTTCCCCCATAATTGCGCGTTATTCAACGATCTGTCTCTTGGCCGATGCAGAGGCTGGACCTGGAAACGGACTACACACGGTTGACCTGAACCGGCCAGCAAGCTTCAGTTTTGAGCTAACCCCCCATACCGATAAACACCTGTCAGCTTGCACCGCCATGAGGAAATACGGAGGCGCTCAACAAGGGAATTGCCGCCCATCATCAAATGGAGAAAAAGTCCCACGTTATCCACGGCAAGCCCTAAATGAGACAATCGGTTCGGCATGCGGAAACAGAGGATATCGAACTGTATGGGATGGGGCACATCCACCCGCACCCACCGCTCAAGGTGGTCATGGGCTTCCTGGTCAATGGGCACCCCATCGTCCAAAAAGGCCGGTAACGTCATCCCCCTGGCGTCCAACAACACCGCCCGGATGAGTCCGTAGCAATCGAATTTATCCGGACCTCTGCCCCTCGCCCGAAACGGCAGGCCAACCCACTGGTTCCAATTATACGCCGGGTCGTTCATCGTTTAATTGTCCTTGAATCGTATCGAGAAGGATTCTGAGCTGATCCCGGTCATATCCGCGGGCAAGATATTCCTCTAAGGCCAATTGTGCCACCGATCGAAGAACAACCGGGTTGCGGTCCTTAGGCCAATGCCGGTTGCCAACATCAAACTTTTGAGCGTGACGACCATGGACGGCTTGTGCAATCCAATTCGAGAAAACCTGGGCAAATTTTTAGCAAGCCAATCTAGAAAATGGTTGGTGTCCGGATCCTGGTCCAGTTCCGTAAAAATGGCGGAAAGCTCATCTTTGGTGGTGGGGAACGGAACGTCAGCTAGACGATGTTTGCGGTCGTAATAGACCAGCCCCGCCACCTCAGTGAAATCCTCAGGTGGGAAGCCCTGTGCCTGGGACGACTCGATGTTCCGGCAAATCGCCGCATAGAGCAGCGATATGCGCTCATTATGCGTCCATTGTGAGATTTCCTTGACAACGGCTTCCTCTTGAAGGCGCTTAAAATGATCGGAGGCGGTAAACATTCAAAAGTCTCCTGTTAAAAGTTTTCGATGAATTTGGAAAATTGCCTCTCGTGCATTAAACCGGCCATCCATGATGATCATTGCCCTGGCCGCTCAACCACAGTAACGGCAAACCTCCCCGGTCAATTGCGCCGCCTAGTTCATGGCTCTTCATGTGTTGCCCGAACCTAAAAATTTTCCCACAAAAATTTCTAAAACCGGGCACCCCATGGCCATATCCTGTCCGGCCTTTCCGTGTTGCGACTGACAACAAAGTTTACAGTTATATGTTGCATTATCATGGCTTGCATTTACATTAAACATCAATATTTTCAATAGTTTATTTATAAATATGTAAACTATGTTGTCGTGTTGCACTAATAAAAAACCCACCAACTAGCGAAATACTGCGACTCGGCAAGCCGCAGTCGATGGGTTACCAGAAAGGACCCGCTCATCCCGAAGTGCGTACATAATGATGGTGGTCGACGTGCCGGTGGATGTGCCGCTCCCGGCTGGGAGCGACCCACCGCCACACCTCTGCCGGTCGAACACCGCACACCAGGGCAAGAGTATTAACGGCCTGCTCCACAAGCGCTCGATGTGGTCGAATTGCCGCCGGTCGTCCTGGTCCTCGCCTGATTGCTGGTGCGGTCTTCACGTTCCACAACCACCATAGGTTTGCTCCGATTGCCCGCTTCATCCGCTTAAGTGCCATCGACGCCTCTTCACTTCCACCCTTCCAGCACTTCGTCAAGGGTGGAGACGATGGGAGTTTCCAGATATGCTTCTTTTGCCCATTCAAGGATTTCTCAACGAAGGACAACGAGCGGCCCACCTGCCGGGCAATTTCCGGATTCGGAAACCCGCTGGCACTTAATTCCAGCATGAAAGCATTTAGCCTATCCCGTTCGACTGTCTGCCTATCCATTCGACATCTCCCACTAAAACGGATGGCCCGCCGCCTGGACTGTTATTCAGACGACGGGGTTCCGCCTCCTCACCACAAGACCGGTCAGTGGGACCAGGTAGAGACTAATCAACCCGCCGGGCACCGACCGCAACACGCGCCCCCAGCACCAGCGCATTCCATCAGTTCTTCAGAAATGTTTTCGACTCAGCTATATTCGACCGAACATAAGACGCGCCCATCACATACGGCTCGACCGCCCACTTCTCAGGCCCTTGAGGTAGGCTTCAAAACAGCCAAAATCGAGAAACTCTTGCTGAAGTTCGCCGACCGCTCAAACGCTCGCCGTAGAATGGCGGGGTCCTCCCCAAGCGCCAATAGCTGATCATCAGAAAATGGGTTTGAAGGATTGTTGGTGGTCGCTGTGATCATCGGTCTGTGTTCCTTTCAAAAAATAGTGAATATTCGCCCGTGTGATAGCCTTTTAAATGCTGAACTCCTCCATCAACTCCTGCCAATCCGAATATATTTTGCTTCTTCCATGGGAACTCGAAGCCCAAACGTGTCAACTAAGAACTTGAAAAAAATGACGCCTGGGCTGATGGGCGTTTGTGGCCACAAAAATCCTGCCCATAATTCGCTGAAGGTCCTCACGGTGCATCTCGGTCAGGGAAGCCGAAGCCTGCCGCCAGGCCCTTCCTTCCTGCCGTTTCAAGTTTTCTTTTGCCTCACTCAATTCGCGGTCGGCCTTATATCCATAATTGACTGTGTGGCAACCGAGATATTCCATGGTGTGGCCTAGATCATCACGAGTTTTGTCAAATCGACTTCTCAAGTCGATGCAGGTCGGCATCACCCGCTCCACCCCTCGCAACGGCACCAATACAGTCAGCTTCTTCGGTTGGCCCAATTCTGTAAGGGATGCTTCCAATGAAGCCTTTTGTAGGCCAAGGGCTTCATGCCGGACTTCACTAAAAGCATACCCTGGTAGCTTGTGCCGTCCGACGCTTCGCCCGGCATTCACTGAGAACGCTTGATTTCTCCACCGTCCGACTTTCCATAACAAAATTCCCTTTCATTTGATTGTGATTCGCCCGTGATTACAAACTCCCTGCCCTTGCCCCCTCCCGCTCAAATATGCGGAGCAGGGTGATTTCTCCCCAGGTCCGAGCGATGGGGGTCGCTCGCTTGGGAGCCAAGATCATTTTCGAGAAATTTCTTAACCTCCGCTGGTCGATCATCCGTCCATTCATTTTTCGCTTTCGGCACCTCATCCCCAGATATAGGAACTCCCACATCGGTTGCCCCTTCGATCTCCGTGGCTCTTCCACCTTGATCGCTCTCCTGGGCTTCTTCTTCTTTAAGACTTCTTCTTCTTCCCCCTTAGGGGAAGAAGAAGTTGAAGAATAAGAGGACTGCCGCGTTGTGCTTGTTGGCAATGCCATGGCATCATGCTGTGGCAATGCCATGGCATCACTCTTCTTTGTTGCGGATTTCCCTTACTTCCCAGCGCTCAGAGGCGTTTTTTGACTGTCGCTTCCTGAATTCTGCGTGCTCGCGGCGTTGGATCTCTAGATCATTGTCAATCAAAAATCCGTCATCCTCATGAAACATTTTTTGAACCTTTTCGAGCGATGCTTGGGGCATTTCCGGTGCCATGGTGGATGCGATGGCATGAAACTCCTCAAGCGAAATTTTTTGATTTTCCCAACACATAAATTTGGTCGTCTGGAATAAACCCCGCTGGGCCAGGTCCAAAAACCACATGCGAACAAGTTCCTGCGCCGGGTAAACCTGGTACGCGGGAGCTTTTCTGGTCATTGCTGGACCTTCTTCGGCCTGGCCCTAGTAATGGTTCGTTGCGCCTCGCCGTTCCTGCCCATGTACGAACGGATCTCTTCAGGGTCAAACCGAACTGCCGCGCCGTGTCGGTAAATTTTGATGCGCCCACTGGCACCAAGACGCCGCACCGTGAACGGGTTAAGGCCGGTAGCTTCTGCCGCTGCGCTCGCGTTAACTAAATTGCCCATATCGCGCCTCCCTAAGTTTTTTAGACTTGACCCATTAGGCGCAATTTAGGCTATGTTTAATTGGGTGTCATAAAATATAAAGGGGGTACCCTTTATATTTGATTGGGGAGAAAAGAGTGCGGGACTAGTCGGAAAACTTTGTATACTTTTTTTGGGGAAGCCCTTGGCGCGAAAGCCATACCCTGTACTCCCGGGCAATAGTGGAATCGCTTATACCCAAACTTGAATCATGCGCTTGCTTGACAGCCAGGCGAATGGCCCTTGCCCGTTCGCCGCGCTGCTCGGTGGGGATGGGGATTTCTGAAAATATTTTGATTAGGGCCATTTGCTCTCTGTGCGTGAGGCTGGGCCGCACAGGTTTTTTTCTTGTCTTTAGCCAACCGGGGTCCGCCTCTTCTTCAAAACGATCCAGGACCGCCTCAAGGGCTCGTTGTGCGCCCTTGCGCGTCACCCCTGGCCTAAGTTCCAGAATCATCTTTCGCTGCACTCCGTCGCCGGGGTATGTCCCTTCTTCCGTGAAAATACGGCAGGGGCTAAAATCGGGACGGAGCGGAGCTGGTGGCTCAAGCAGGGGAACAGGTTCGCGCTCGATATCCCAATTGATCCCAAGCCACTTAATCCAGCGAAAGTCGTGAGCATCCAACCCCCACTTTCGGCACAAGTGATAGGCATCGATGTCAGCCCAAAGTGTTACCGTGGAGATTGCCGCCGTTAGGATGTTAGGCCCAAGTTTTTTCTCGTACCTTTCACAAAGGACAACCCAGGCCGCCAAAAGCCCTTCAAAAAACGATTCGGCGTGTGGTGTGAGGGAGGGCACTTTCTCCCAATAGGCTTGAGGATATTTTTGTTTATATAAAAGAATGTCATCTCGGGAAGGCTTTATTAAAAAAAAGGAGGTTGCGATTTTCCTCAAAATCACGCTCCTCTTTTTTGCTATAGGGAGGGGGCCACTCTGTACGTATGGCCCACTCAGGTAGCCCTAATGCTTGCCGCTCAGCGCTGGAAACGGGTGCCAATGGAAGGAGGGGAGGCAATCTAGGCCGCCGCCCCGCTGCCCTGCCTGACACTTGAGTTTTGTTGGTAGACCGTTTTTTTGGTGCCATGCTCCCTCCTGCTAGGGGCCTGCATGATGAAGGGGAACGTCCCCGCCGCCTTGCAGGTTGACGGGATCATGAGAGGGATCAGCTCTCACTTAGGGGACGCTCGTTCTTGTAGTGCCGGGTAAAGTGCCGGGTTCCTGGCTAAAATAGATCAAAGCCAGTCAAAAGGCTAGTTGGATATTGTGTTGTTTTTATTGTCCGGTATTGCTTACCTTAGACTAGTGAAAATGCCTTAGGACACTTCGAAACCCGTCACTCACCCCATTTTCCCCACTTCATAACTCTTGAATCCTGTTGGACAATTGTGACTCGGGGATACTGGGACACCAAATGCGGTTGACTGGTATTCACCTCGCGCGTCCAGTTATAGGAGAGCCTCATGCTGCCTACTTTTCTCCTTGGATCCAGAGCATCCTAGCTCCAAATCCGGAGTATTGAAGGGGGCAGGTTACTGCCCTTGTCCCCCAAGCCGTGCTCCATGCCAATGTTAGTGACCCAGACCAAAAAATATAAAAGCCTCACACGCGATGAGACGTGTGAGGCTCTTTCCCAATCTAGCGAAAGTTTAAAAAATAGCTATGATTATTGATCTTGAGGTGGAACCTACATTAACAATCTCCAGGTTTTGTCCAACTTAGGCTGAAACGGAACATAGCCGGTAAAAATCGATGGGCGTGATTGATAGCATCAAGATTGGGAGCATGAAAACCGACGAGGAGGGTAAGGGTCATGTCCAAGTGTCCTACCGAATGTTGGCTGAGTTGGACCTTGTGTACGGGGCCGGTTTCCCGAGTTACATAGGAAAAATTGATTACTTCTCAAAGGAGTCTCTCCAACCATGCAGGTATCCCCTCTGACCCATGCAGCCTTGCTCGTGTTGGTTCTATTCGGATTTCTCGCTTCTTCCTGCACCCTGAGGAATACCGCTACCTTGGAAAGCGCGGTGGATTCTGGAAGCGTCGATGCTGTGCGCCGCCATTTGAATGAAGGGACCGATGTCAATAAAAAGGACGAGGAGGGCCAAATTCCTTTACATATCTCGGCGCGCAATGGATCGAAAAAGGTTGCCGAAGTGTTAATTGAACGAGGGGCAAAAGTGGACGCAAAAGATAATGAAGGCCGGACCCCGCTGCACCTCGCGGCGCAGGAAGGACACGCGCCCATGGTCGATTTACTGCTGACCAAAGGGGCGGCCGTCAACAGCCGGGATGAGCAAGCCCGCACTCCCCTCCACTATGCCGCATTCGGGCAAGGAACTGAAACACCCTTGATTCTCATTGCGAAAGGGGCGGCGGTGGACGCCATGGATAAGAAAGCTTGGACCCCGCTTTACCTGGCCTCCTTGAATAACCGTACTAAGATGGCTGAACTGTTGATCAACAAGGGCGCCACGGTCAATCCCGCGAAGAGTCCATCCCCTTTAATGGGTGCAGTACGGGACGGCAATACTCAGGTGGTCAAAGTCCTTCTCGACTATAAGGCCCAAGTCCATGGTCCGCCCAATGCTTCAACAACTCCGCTTCACCTGGCTGCTGAAAAAGGGTATCCCCAAATTGCTGAATTGTTGATAGAACACAAGGCGTCCCCGAACCGCAAAGACCAGACGGGAAACACTCCCCTTTACTACGCGACCTACAACGACCATACTCAAGTGATGCGGATTCTCCTCGAAGCAAAGGCAGACGTGAACCAAGAAATTCGTGAAGGCACTCTCTTACACTTGGCCGCTCAAAGGGGAAGCGTGGGGGCAAGCAGGCTGCTGCTTGAACATGGTGCCAACCTGGAGGTGAAAAATGCCAAAGGCCACAGACCTCTGGATGTGGCGATCAACAATGGAAATCAAGGAATTGCCGACATGATTACAGCGGAGATGATCAAACGACGAGAGGTTGGAAAATAGGAAACCCACTTTGGAAAGAAAAAGGGTCGCTCATCGAGAAAGTCCTGACCACCCCCCAATGGTTAGTCACCCCTACTGTAGTTCTCCCAGCTATAGAATCAAGCCCCTCACTTGCTTGCACCATCCTTAACCCATTACTTGACCCACTGCAACAGTCTTTAACTGCCCTGAATCCGGCCTATTTCCTGTAAGGCTCAATGGATGCTCCTACCCCTCGTTATAGGGTGGACAGGATAATCACCACAGGTGGTATAAAGCAGAGGCTGAAGTAGACATGCTGATCAAAAAAAGGGCACCCTCCCTGAGTCCAGCAATCGTGATGATTATCCGAGGTCGTCACTCGACGCCTCACACTCAAGGAGGACACCCATGAACGACTGTGGCATTGATTTGGCGAGCGAAGCCAGTGCGGTGTGTATCGTGAACGAACAAGGCACCCTCGTCCGCGAACAGATGGTCGCGACCGAAGCCCGTGAGTTGGGCAAGGCGTTGACGGGGTTGGGCCGCCTACGATGTGTGGGGGAAGCGGCGCCCTTAGCGGAATGGGTCGCGCAGCAGTTGGAGACGCAGGGGCATGAGGTGATCATCATTGATCCACGGCGAGCCAAGGCGGTGATTCAGACCAAGAACAAGACGGACAAGTGGGATGCGCGGAATCTGGCGAAACTGGCGCAGGTTGGGTGGTACACAGCGGTGCATCGGAAAACCCCTGCGGCCCGTCTGCAACGGACCCACCTGCAAGCCCGCAATGGGCTCGTCGAGACAGCCAAAGCCCAAGCCGCTCGGATTCGGGGCTTGTTGCGGGCGCATGGGGTCAAAGTCGGCGCGGTGTCTGCGGGGCAGTTCGTCGCCACCGTGCAGGCCTTGGTGGCGGAGCAGGTTCCGGCTCTGACCACGGCCCTGGAGCCCTTACTTCTGATTTATCACCAGGCGCAGGAGGGTGCCAAGACGTTGGCCCGTCATGTCACCAAGCCGGTGAAGCAGGATCCGATCTGTCAGCGCTTGATGCAAGTGCCGGGCGTGGGGCCCTTGGTGGCGGGGACGTATGTGGCCACGCTCGAGGATCCCACCCGGTTTCGCACCTCGACGCAAGTGGCCGCCTATCTGGGGTTGGTGCCTCGGGTCTATCAGTCCGGGGCCGCCAACTATCACGGACGGATCAGTAAAGAAGGGGACAAGCTGCTGCGCTGGCTGTTAGTCGAAGCGGCCCATGTCTTGCTGACCCGGACGAAACGGAGCTGTACGCTCAAACGGTGGGGGGTGAAGTTAGCCAAGAAGCGGGGACAGGGCAAGGCGAATGTGGCCGTGGCCCGTAAATTGGCCATCCTGCTCCATCGCCTCTGGATGACCGAAGCGGCGTTTACGCCAGAACCAGGGTGAGCGGGGCTCAGCGAATCGACGATCGCCCACGCTCGGGGCAAGCGTGAGTGGAGGCAGGGGTTCGGGGCGGGTGACCTCGTGGACTGTTTGAGGCTCTCGGGTCTCGCGTTTCAGCTTGAGGCCCCGACTCCGACACCATTGTGTGGCGCACAGCGACCACGGAGAGAAGCATGAACTCCGAATCCGACTCACTCAGAAGAAAAATGAACAGGGAGGAGTTGACTCTGCTTTAGAGAAGCAGTCCTAATCGGCGACTTTTTAAGTTGGGAGGTTGCGGAGGTTGCGGCTAGATGTCCCTGTTTGTCCCTTCTTGTCCACTCTAACTACGCTAAACCATTGAGATTCGTGAAGATCCCTGGGAATTCGAAACCCGTCACTCACCCCATCTTCCTCTTTGCAAAAACGCTACAATTTTAAAGACTTAGGAGGGCAGGGTGCGGTCCCTCGACTGCGGAGATTAAGGCCATATTAGAGGATCTATTTTGTCTGCATAAAGATTGGCCCAAGCGAACCATTCATCGACTTTTGGGTTGGGTTCACTCGATTTCATCCTTTGATCCACGGCTTCCTTGAGTGCGGCTAGATAGGCTCGGATTTGTTGAGCCTTCTGCCAGTTGGTAACCTCCTGGTCAAACTGCCGTATTTGCGCTTCCTCCTCCAAGCGCTTCTGCTCAAGGGCCTTTCGCCGTTCCTCTGCCTCCAATCGTTCCTGATGTTCCCGTTCCCGCTTGAGACGTTCGGCCTTTTCCCATTGAGCCACTTGAATGAGTCCAAGGATGAACGGATTTAAGAGGTCTTCCACCTTTTGTCGCTTGCCATCACTCCATATTTTTTGGAGAGGTGTTCCCCACGTAAAGTCCAGAATTTTTAAAGTTAATATTCCTGTGGTTTGATATTGAAATCGGTCTCGGTCCCACCAGGACAGAGGTTCGGGCTCTTTTGATTTGATTTCGATGCGTCGGAAGCGCTCTTCGATCCCAAACTCCAGAGATTCCCCAAGTATACTCACAGTCACCTTGGGTTTTTCTTTGCGTTGAAAGGCAATGGGGTAGGCCCGCTCCTCAAGGGCATAGTAGAGGGTATTTAGGATACGAATGGCCCGAGGCAGGCTTTTTTTGCTCACTCGGAGATTATGGGTTCGCAATTCAGGACACCATAACGCCTGATATTTATCAGGTTTGGCTTTTTCAAAACTCGGTCGCATTTGCTCTAGGAGGGGGTGAAGTTTCCCTAATCGAGAGGGAACATGAATGGGGTTTTTTAAAGCATTCTCAATTTCAGGGCTTTGCCTTTTATCTTCGGGGATTGGGGCCTTTAGATAGCGGAATTTTTGCACACCAATCGAGATTTTGTTTGATGATGGAACCGGTAACTCAGGGAGTGGTGCTGGTTTCATCCTCCTCCCAGCCGCAATTTTTGCCCAATACCCCAGGCCTGGCATGGGGATGTTGGCCTTCCGACAGGTTTTAGCTAGGGCGACATCGGAGATGCCAAATTTTTTGGCTAATTTATTCATGGGACTGGTCCAAACCTGGTGGTAGAGGTCATTCCGCTCTATAACAATGGGGTGTTTCTCCATGGTTGTTCCCTCCTTTTAAAGCCTTTTCTTATTTTAGAAGATTTGGTGCAACCCATTTTCTTAAATAAAAATGGTCTTTTGGAATGAGACTTCAGCGAGGGGCTTTTGTGTTTGGGAGCGTTACTTGGTCTTCCCTGATTTTTCGGACACCTCGGAAATGCTTTTGGCTACCCGTTAGGTTCCTGTAGGGGGTTTTGGTCATATTCCCATCTTTTGCCAGATTTCATTTTTTAATTGATTGTGGTCTATACCAATAACTTGGTTTTGCCTGTCGTATACACTAAATTAAAGTACTTAATATAATCTTTTAATTTTTGGTTAATCAGTGTCTTATATTTTTCGTATTTGAGGGTTTATTTTGATAATATGTTTACTTTTAAGTGTACGTTTAACTATGTATTGTATACTTATAGCTTGACAAAAATATATTAAATGTTTACTTTTTAATGTACATTTATTATGTAATTGTATACTTATAGGTGAACAAATGAATATTAAATCAGTAGTCAGCAAACAATATAGGGACAAAATTAATAAAGCTTCTATTAAGGCTGGTGATATTGTTGTTCCTCCAGAAGGGTGGATTTGTACAACAAGAAAGGCGCTCGGGATTTCTGCTGCACAGTTGGCCAGGCGACTTGGGGTCACCAGGAGTCATATCTCAAATACCGAAAGAAATGAATTGAACGGAAGCGTCACACTCAAAACCTTGGAAGGTATGGCTGAAGGGATGGAGTGTCACCTTGTCTATGCCATAGTCCCCAAACGAAATGTGGAGAATATTCTGAAAGCCCGAGCCAGGGAAAAGGCTATTTTACGTATAAAAGAAGCGCAGACCCATATGGCGTTAGAGGATCAGGCCTTATCAGAAAAACAAATGAAGTTTGAAATCAATCGTCTAACCAATGAAATCCTTAAAGATCCTCCTCCCGACTTTTGGAATAATGAATGAGGAATTCGATGAAATATCCAGAAGGGGCAACGCCGCTTGATCCAGATGAAATGGATGGACTCCGACACAAACATGTCACAACACGGGAAGAGTTGGATTATTTAGAGCAGGCGAATATTCAAAAAGGTTTGCAATGGATGAAAAGAAGCCGTCAATCAGACATTATTCAGGAAAGCTATGTGCGTGAGCTTCATCGCCAATTGTTTGGGGAGGTTTGGAGCTGGGCTGGCACATTTCGTACCACAGAAAAAAATATCGGAGTCAATCCCCGAAAAATTGCGGTGCAACTTCGAAATCTATTGGATGATGTTCGCTATTGGATTGAGCATAAAGCCTACGCACATGAAGAAATCGCGATCCGGTTTCACCATGGTCTGGTTGCAATCCACCCTTTCCCAAATGGCAATGGGCGACATGCACGTGTGATGGCTGATGCCCTGATGTTAAAGATTTTTAAAAAACCACCTATTGATTGGACCGGAGGGAAGAATTTACAGGAAATGGGGAAACGCCGAAGCGAATATATTCTAGCGCTTCAAATGGCCGATCAGGGGGATTATGAGTCCCTTTTGGAGTTTGGGGGGGTGAAAACTGAGAGATCACAAAATTAATTCACAGCGGAGTGTAAAAATTCAGAGAATTGGTTCGGCCAAGTGAGGATAGGATTTTCATTCCAAAAGGTTCGATGATCGTCCATTCACTCACCCCATTTTCCCATTTCTATATTTTTTTCTGATTTCCGACCTGGTTTTTCCCCTAAGTTATATCTTGATAAAAAATTTCGACTTTTTCCCTTTCAGGCTAAAGCTAATTTCCATACAGGATTTTCCTGAAAGCGATCCACTCCGGAATACCGGTGGTGTGGCAGATTGCCGGGTTGGTCATTTTTCAATGGCGCCGGTTTTGCCGGTCACTTCGGCTCTAATAGCCAATGTTGTCCTTGATTGGAAAAGCCTCTATCCGCTTGGAAGCGACGCTTTTACACTGAAGTTTTAGACCGGTAAAGTATGTGTCTTTTCCGTAATACGCCCGAACACCCGTGGCAACCTGTCCGGTGGGGCATGCCGACCACTCGCTCCAACCCGGGTTATTTTCTGCTGCCTGTTCAACTTTGTTGAGACAGTTGGCCCGGGTAAATTTCTCTATGTTCTGAAGCTCGATGACGGCAGGATTTAATACAGGCGAGTCTTCGAGTTTGACTTCTGATGCCATGATTTTGACTCCCTTGATTTCCCACATTTGGTGACTATGCGCCTGTTGAGGAAGCAGCCCGGCATGCCCGCCACACACCTTCACTTTACCGATAAAATGTTTGCCATCTCTGGTAAAGTCAAAATTCTTTTCGGTCTCCGGAAAGTTAACGTCTTTGTAGTCAATTCCCCCCAACGGGTGCTTGCACCGCTCAAGTTCCTGTTCCGCAACCACTCTTATCCCTTCCTGGTAACGGGGATCCACCAATGTCCCATACAGGTTCAAGAGGCAGGGGTTGTTTTTGCGTTCCTCAAGCCCTAGCCCCGTAATGGCATAGTAGCTCGTCGGATTCGGCAGTTTTTGGTTCCTTCCAACGTTCACCTCCACCGATCCATCTCCCCGAGAACCGGATAGCCCGCTGGTCTCGCCCGCTCATTGGCTGACAGCTTCGCTGGTGGTGCCTGTTGCCGTTTCATCCGTTAACCCTGGCTTGCTGCCATCACTTTGGATGACAGTGGCCATATAGAGAATGTAGTCGTCTTTATCATAGTCAGAGCGGATTGTAGTCTCTCCAAACACCAATGAAATAAAACCTTGGGTACCCACTGCGGCCGTCACCAACACCCAGGCGTATATACCCGTTACCCGATTGAATGGAATCATGATCAACCTCCCTGTCTGTTCATGAACTAAGGGGAGGGTACACGGATATTTAAATGCTTTACCCCCGTACGTTGTCTCAATATATATATACCTCGGAAGGGGCCATGTCCTCCCGCAGGCGCAATTTTTCAAGAAATTGATTCCCTGGCATGCTACTCATTCTGATAATTGGAAGCCTATAGGCTTTCGCTCAGAATGAAAACGGTTTCATGAAAGATTTTCAGCATGATTAGTAAGAGAGGTCCCTTTTCCTTTTTGTTAAATGAATCGGGCCTTGAATCCCTGCCCTTCTGATTGGAGATGTGGACCGGGCGTTTCAGCGGGCATGATTTTCTCTCCCCAAAGGCACCAAGATGTGAGAACCCGAAAGGCCCATGAGTTGGGTCTAACACATTATTGCTTATCGCAACATCAACCGTTAAGTAAAAGGATTAGCTTGATCGGAACGGGAACCAATATTAATTACAGGAATTTCCGTCTCGGCGATTGTGCTATCGGGATGTTCCCGATGCCGCTTCGCTTTTGAGACTGTTTGTTGACTCCATATGATTACCGCCGTTTTCATTCCTCTCCTTCCGCTGCTGGCCGCCATGCTGATTGGTTGGCAGGGTAAACGTCTGGCATCCCGCGTGGCGTTGATCGGGATCGTCGCCACCGCCGGGTCCAGTTTTTTCGCGTTCCTGACTCTGTATCACGTCAGTACCGAAGGCCCGTTTCAACTCACCTTCTGGTCGTGGGGGCAGGGGGCTTCTTCTGCACTGACGTTCGGGATGTTGGTCGACCGGCTGACGGCGGTGATGATGGTGCTCATCTCCAGTGTCAGTACGATCATTCATCTGTATTCCCGCCGCTATTTACAGGGTGATGCAGGGTACCAGCGGTTTTTCGGGTTACTCGGGTTGATGACTTTCACCATCCTCTCCTTGGTCGCGAGCGCCAATTTTCTGATGTTGTTTCTGTTCTGGCAATTATTAAGCTGGGTGTTGTATCTCCTGTTGGCTTTCAATTTTTCTTATCCCGCGGCATATGAGTATGCGCGAAAAACGTTATTGGTTCATCGAATCGGGGATATCAGTTTTCTCTGTGGCCTCCTGCTTATTTATCAGTATTTCGGTACCTTCGAATTCGCGGACGTGTTTCAACTGGCGGCTTTGGATCCTCCGATGATCCGGTTGTGGTCCGGGTTCCCATTGGAAATCAGCATCGTTCCGGTCATCGGACTTCTGATTTTCGTCGGCGCGATGGCCAAATCCGCGCAATTTCCATTGCACGTCTGGCTTCCGGACACGATGGACTCCCCGACGCCGGTCTCCGCCCTCATGCATGCCGGGATCATCAACGCCGGCGGGTTTCTGCTGAACCGGTTGGCCCCGTTGTACGCCCTGTCTCCGTCGACCCTCCATCTCGTGTTCATCGTGGGAGTCTGCACCGTTCTGCTCGGAGCCTCGATGATGTTGGTTCAGAATGACATTAAAAAAACCCTGGGTTTTTCTACCATGGGGCAGATGGGGTACATGATCATGGAGTGTGGCCTGGGGGCCTTTGCCCTGGCCATCTTCCACCTCATCGCGCATGGATTCTTTAAGGCCACCCTCTTTCTGGCTTCAGGAAGCATCATTCAAGCCGCGCGACATGAGCCGAAATTTCCACCAACCTCCGGTCACCGACCGACCAGGCTGCCGACCACGTTGACCTGGACAACCGGGTTGAGCGTGACGCTGCTGATGCCGCTGTTTATTCTTTTGGTGGCCCATGGTGTGTTGGACGTGCCTCTTCGAGATGATCACGGGGCGGTGATCTTTCTCTTTTTCGGATGGGTAACGGCCTCCCAGGCGATTTTCAGCCTGTATCGCCTGCAGGCCGTGGCTTCCTGGAAGGTTGCCGGTGCGATGATCGCGACGTTGTTTTTTATCGGATTCATCTATTTATGGGCGGGTGAATCCTTCACGCATTTTCTCTATCCGGCGCCGGGCGTCGCCGATGGGTTTTTCGAGGCCGCGGCCTTCCCGCCCCAGGTATTCGATGCGCTGATCATTATGTCCACGCTGGTGGTGCTGTTCGGTTGGCTGATTATGTACACCACGGCCCGTGGACAAAAAATTCTCAACCCCCATTGGGTACTTTCGATACGACAGACCGGTTGGGTTTTTCTCATCAACCGGTGTTATGTGGATGGACTGTATAAAAAACTGGGTGCTGCCCTGCTCCGCTTGGCGGAGAAAGTGGCTTACCGGTATTAACCTTGGTCAGATGAGCATGTCTTTTAAAAGTAACCACTATCTGCTCTTCTCTGCCGTTCCGGGTCTTCTACTGGCAGAAAACACAACTGGGCGAAACGTGCCTTCGGCTTTGTGGGGGATCGGGATAGCTACGATTTTGGTGGCCGGCGGGGTCCTGGGCTTGCTGGGATGGAACACGGCACCCGATCCTTCTTTCAGTTTCCTGGCCGCCGCGATTCTGCTTGCTTGTTTCTGCGGCATCTTTGGTCAAAAAGACTCAACAGAAGGCTCCGGTGACGTGGCGCCCATCATTCTGCTTGGCGGACTGGGCCTGGGGGGAGTGTTCAATGTGGAGCCGGGCAACCGCCTATTCCTGATCGGCCTTCTCGGTTATGCCGGCTTTTTTCTGGCCCGGCATATGGCCGCCTCGCTTCAAAAGAGCCTGGCCCTGGTGCATGTGTCGTTAGCTATAATGCTCGGTGTCCTTGCGGTCTTCATGGAGGAACGCGTTCCCATTATTGGAGTGCTGTTTCTGTTGATCACCTTTTTGCCGCTGGTTCCATTCCATCTGCCATTTTTGGGAATCGTCCGGTCTTCCCGGGAATCGCTCGCCGGTGTCTGGGTCGTGGTCTGGCTGGCTTTGGGGCTGTCACGGCTTAAGGAGCTGGAAGGCCTTCTCCCTTTGGATGGAATGGCGGTTATCCCGGTGCTTGCCCTGGGGAGCGCCCTCTATACCTCCCTGAAAGCCATGGGACACCGTCTTCCTCGTGAGGGCATCGCCTATGCCACCATCACTCTCCTCGCATTACTGTGGGGGTTGATCGGTGAGTTGACCCACATTGCCATCTGGGGAATTCCTTTCGGGATCGCGGTCGCGTTGTTGATGAGTGCGATGTTGTGTTCGTATGCCTTTTTGTCCGAACGATACGGGACACATAATCTGAACACGCTGCAAGGGTTGGGTTCGGGGTTGCCGCGTTTTCGCGGGGTCTTTACGTTCCTCATCTCTCTCATCATGCTGTTACCGGTGCTGCCGATGGTTGGCGGGTTCAGGACCCTCCCGCCCGACGCTTCCGGGTCACACGCCCTGCTTCCGGTTTGGTTGTTGGTGTTTACGGTGTGGCTCTCAATCAGTTGGTTCTTTACCACGCTGCTGCATCGGACCGCGTTCGGAAAACCCCGGTCCGATGTTCCCGATTGGGATTTATCGTTTTATGAACTGTGGACACTATTGTTGTTGATGGGCATGGCAGGTTTGCTTGGAATACTGGCTTAACCTTGTTGAACGGATGATGCCACACATCAGAGGACGCAGAAGATGACGGTTGTCACGGCGCAGGAAGTTCAGTCATTTAAGGACATTGAGCGTATTGAGGTCAGATCGCTGATTCATTTGGCGGGGGAATCGATTTCTCAGTTCTGGCCCATGCAGACCTTCATTCATCACAATCCCCTGCATGGCCTGGAACATTTGCATATCCACGAGGCTATTGCGCAGGCCGGAACTTTTTTGGGAGGGCGGGGCTATTTATCCAATCGGGAATTTCGTGACCTGTACCGGCAGGGCCGGATTTTGGAAGATGCGATCACCGATGCGGTCGGGCCATTTGCCGGGAATCATTTTGTCACGATCGGCACCCGGAACATTTCCCACCTCGAAATTTTACGGACTCTCCTGATTCATGGGACCGGCACAGTGCCTCCTGATGTCAGGGATGCGGTGTTTCTCAAGGCGTGTGAAGACCCGCATGTGATGGCATTATTCACCGGCCTTCAGTCCCGTGGCACCCATCGGGACGCTCACCTTTCATTGCGTCAACAGGCAGATCAGGCGCGACAGAATCTGGCGACACAACAGACGCTGGCCGCATGGTGCGATCACATGTGTGAAACCACCATTCAGGATGAGATCAACCAGGAACTCATCAAATGGTGTGCGGGGTTTCTGGATCAGGGGCACGCTCCCTGGCCGATGCCCATGCGGGAAAAAACTTTTTATGGCGAGTTGGAAAATCTTGGCTCAGCAGGATGCCGCCGGATTCTTGCAGGGCATCCCGGATTGGAAACGCAAGCTTCAACAACTTCCGGACCGGCCGGAAGATGCCGTGCTGGCCTGCCTCCAGGCCTTGGGTCTTCCTCAGAGTGTCTGGAGCAACGTGTTTACCCTGCATTTGGCCCAGTTGCCGGGATGGACCGGATTTCTGAAGTGGCGTGCCGACCAGGTTGACCATGAATGGCAGAAGGCCTTTCCCATCGATCTGGTTCAATATCTGGCGGTTCGCCTCTTTTACGAGCGTGAGTTGGTGCACAGGGTGTGTCACCATCGACTCGGGATTCCCGGCACCTATCCGGCCATCGTGTCTTCCCTTGAGGATTTTCCATTCGGGTTCGGGCTCTACCAGGCGTTTCGTACCGGAAGGCTCAATCCGGAGATGCTTTCCGCCTTGGACGAGGCCTTGTTCACCATGACCCCGCTTCCTTTGCAAACACTTGATGCCTTGGGACGGGAAGCGGACGCCAAATGGGGAACGCTTCAACAGGATGTCACGGCCAAGGGACATGCGTTGATGCTTCGTCATCTGGCTGGCTCCCTGGGACTTGCTCTGAAGGATGTGGCGGAATGTCCGCCTGACATCCTTGATACGTTATTGGATTGGATCTCCAATTTTCCCGACTCCAAGCATGGGCCCCTCTGGCTGCAGGCGTTCGAGACGAGTTATTTGAAAGGCTTCGTCAAGACGCTATCCCCCAATTTGGCCATCGTGTATGAAAGTGACGCCCAGCAGGAAACAACCGGAGCGGCCAGGCCCCCGGCCCAGGCCATGTTTTGCATTGATGTGCGATCCGAGGGGTTCCGGCGGCATCTTGAAGAAGTGGGGGGAAGTGAAACGTTCGGATTCGCAGGATTTTTCGGCATTCCCATCTGCTATCAGGGATTCGGCAGTGAACAGGAAACGGATCAATGTCCGGTCCTGCTCAAACCCAAACACCGGGTCAGGGAAATTCCCCGGGCCTATCAGGGCAAAGCGGCTGAACGATTTCTCGAACGTCAGAATCTGGCCAAAACCGGACATGCCCTGCTTCACGATTTGAAAGAAAACGTGATTACGCCGTATGTCATGGTCGAGGCGATCGGCTGGTTTTTCGGACTGAGACTTTTCGGCCAAACCATCGCGCCTGCCTGGTACCGGACTTTGACCGCCTGGTTGAAGGAATGGTTTGCGATTCCGATTGGGACCACGTTAACCGTTGACAAATTGTCTCAGGAAGAGGCGGAAGAGATGGTGGCCTCCGAACATCGGTCGGCCATTTATCGTCTCATGATCGAACGATACGGCCGTCTGGGTTTGGTCATTTCGCATGATCAGGTGGATCGACTTCGGAAACAGGCTTTGTATCAGCTTGAAATGGACAGCACGGACGAAGACGCCCTGTACCGGTTGTTAGGGTGGAATGCCGTCAGCCATGAGGAGTTTCTCGCAGAGTTACGAAAAGACTATGGGATTCATCACCGGGCTGTCAGCCGACGCATGCACCGGATCACCCAGGGTAGGCTTTACCACCAATGAACAGGCCTATTTTGTGGAAACCGCCTTGCGGATTATCGGGTTTACCAAAGGCTTTTCCAGGCTGGTGTTGATTTGCGCCCATGGGAGTGAATCGGAAAACAATCCCTATGAGTCGGCTCTGGACTGCGGGGCTTGCGGCGGCAATGAGGGCATCGCCAACGCACGGGCCTTTGTGGCCATGGCCAATAAACCCCGTGTCCGGCAGCTTCTCGCCCAGAAGGACATTCATATTCCGCCGGACACCCATTTTCTCCCGGGGCAACATAATACCACCACCGACGAGGTGGAATTGTACGATTTGGAGGATGTGCCCGCCACTCACCGGAAAGACCTCCTGCGCCTTCAACACGATCTGGAGGAAGCGGGACGCCGAAACAGTCAGGAGCGATTGAGCCGCCTTCCGGACGCATATGGCACTCCGTCGTTGTCGAAAAGTTCCGGCCTGGCCAAACGACGAAGTTTTGACTGGTCACAGGTGAGGCCCGAATGGGGTTTGTCGAGACACTCGGCGTTCATCATCGGTCGGCGGATATTGACGAGGGGCATAAACCTGGAAGGGCGAACCTTTTTGCATTCCTATGATTACCTGCAGGACCCCACAGGAAGATATTTGGAAATTATCATGACGGCGCCCCTGATTGTCGGCAATTGGATCAATATGGAACATTATTTTTCAACGGTGGATCCCGAGGTATACGGATCCGGGAGCAAGGTGTACCATAACGTCGTCGGCCGGTTCGGGGTGATGTATGGGTCACAAAGTGACTTGCGCATCGGGCTGCCCTTGCAGACCGTCTATGATGGCTCTAAGCCCTACCATGAACCGATGCGACTTTTTGCCATCATTGAGGCCCCCTTGGAGCACATCTCCGGCATCATTGCGAGGCAGGATCTCTTGCAGAAATTAATCGGAAATCAGTGGATCAACCTGGTGGCCCTCGACCCGGTCACCATGGAATTCTTTCTGTACCATTCATCCGACGATTGGCGGATCATTCATTAATTCCATTTCGAGGAGGCATGCGACGTCATGAGCATCAGGCTGTACCCCATGAAAGAGATTAAAATCGTTCTTGAAGGAGAACATATCCGTTTTGTCACCGATGTCCTGGATCGAATCAAGGCCAGCGGGTATACCGTCTTCAGTAATATTTCGGGAAAAGGGCACAGCGGATATCATGAGGGCCACCTCATGTTTAATGATACGAGCAGTTTGCAAATGGTCCTGACCGTGGTTCCCGAGGATAAGCTGGAGGCCATCCTCTCGGCGCTGAAGCCCTTTCTTGAGCGGCATTCGGGAAGCGTGTTTGTCCTGGATGCCAGTGTTTTGAGGCCCGATCATTTTCTATCTACCGATTCCTAATCCCCTAGTTGATAAGTATGTGGAATGCAGATCGAGTGCGACACCCTCTCGGGGTGACAAAATAAAAGAGGACAATGAACGTTGTTGGCCTGAAAGGATTGAGTGTAGAGAGATTGTCCCGCTTTTGCCCTGCCATTCCTCACCTGCAGGGCACAAATTAAGTCATAGAAGAATTTGAAAATTACAAGGAGATAAAATTCATGCTATTCATGTCAGGATTTTTTCTCAAAAAATTTTCATAATCGTTCATTCACCCACCCACCTCAATAATCGATATTCGGTTATCCCGTTTTTTGCGCTATACAAAATTTTAATTAAAGGGTTCTGGGATTCCTGCCTTCTCGTGTAGAAACCTGGACAAATACTTATTTCTCTCCATGTTTCGTTTTTCCATTTTCCTTTTTGACTAAATTATATTTTTCCATTGAACCTGGTCTCACGGCTGAACTGAGTCTTGGAACGATTTCCTACCCCCGGTCCTCCGGTAATTCGGTCAGGGAGAGCGCTGGTGGTGTGAAGCGGCTCCGGGGGCACAATGAGCTTGTCTAAGGATTGGACAGAATGTGTTGGTTCCATGCCCATGAGCGGAAGTAGAGTAAAAGAGGAAGGAATCAAAATAGGGGAGAGCGGTCCACGTGGTGAATTCCAAACCACTTTTGTGCGTATGAAAAAGCCAGAAAGATGCCAAAAATGAAAACCATACTTTCCCTCTGTGTGAGTTGGATGTTTATTTTCATCTGCGGGTGTAATTTTGAGGATCCCTACACCCTGAACCTTTTAGGTAAAGAACAACCAGCTTCCTCTTCGGCGACGGGTCAACGACTATTGATCGACAGAAAAGGGCGCAGAGCGTCTATGACTTCACCCTTTTTGATATTTCGGCCCAGCCGGTTTCCCTTGAACGGTTTCAGGGCAAGGTGCTTCTCATTGTGAATACGGCCAGTCGTTGCGGGTATACAGCACAGTTGAGGGAATTACAGACACTCTACCGTCAGTATCAATCTCAGGGCTTGGAAGTGTTGGCTTTCCCTTCCAACGATTTTGGCGGACAGGAACTCGAGACCAATGAGGAGATTGCCCTCTTCGCCACCACACAATTCGGGGTCGACTTTCCTCTGTTTGCCAAGACCCGTGTGCGAGGGAGTGATCAGCACCCTCTCTTTGCCTATTTAACGACCCAAGGCCCTGCCGATAACCAAGTCCGGTACAATTTTGAAAAGTTCCTCGTAGACCGGACCGGCAAGGTCATTGCCCGGTATTCTTCCGATGTTGTCCCCCTTTCCGAAGAAATCCGTGCGGACATCGAACGGGCTTTGGCCTTTTCGGCTTAAAGTGGCTCGAGTGAGCCCGGTAGCCGTGGCAACCTTTTTCCCCTTTAATATTTCTGGCTGTATTTGAAATTAACTGGAGAGCCACCCTATGGCTGATTAGAGGTGACCCGTCAGAGTAAAATGGAAAGTGAGGGTGGTCATCGACCGGATCTTTTTTTTCAGGTCACCTATGAAAGATTTGGGTTTCCTCCATCGGTCATATTGGCTGGGGTTGTTCAGAATCCTGCTTCTGTGCCCCTTACTGGTTTCCTGTAACACTCTCCACCTCACATACTCGACGGCTGATTGGATCCTCTTATGGAAACTGGATAGGTATTTTGCTCTGTCTGCCTCTCAAGAAAACTATTTGGACCTCCAGATTAAGTCATTGCATGTCTGGCATCGTCACCATCAACTTCCCCAGTACGCGCAATTTCTCGGTCAAATAGATGAATTTTCGAAAAATGAACTGAGTCAGGCAGAGCTGGAGAACATTTTTGCTTCGGTTGAATACTTTCGTGTTCATCTTGCCAGGCGAGCTTCTCCACCGGGAGCGGCATTTTTAGCCACTGTCACGCCTGCCCAAATACGGCATTTCGAAGAAATGTTGGATCAAGACTTTCGACGCCTTGTGTCCGAAATCGGAGAGGATCCGGAAGTGCGTTTGGATACACGCGTGGAAATCAACATCGGAAACCCTGGCATCATGGGTGGGAGAGTTGTCGGTGGACCAAGAGACATATATTCGTGAAAGAATAAGGAACATCCCCGATACCACGGATGCGTGGCTGGCCCATCGAAAGAGCCGGCAGGAAAAATTGCTTGAGCTTCTTCGTTCTTCCCATGATTCTTTTAGCTTGGAACAGGGTCTCTTTCAGTGGCTGGCCGACTCCAAGGCCGGTGCCACGGAGGAATATCTCGTGGTCTCAAGGAAATGGCGTGAAGGAGTTCAACGGGTCGTCTTGGACATTGACCGGATTCTGACTCGGGATCAGCGGGCACATTTCTCCAGGAAGCTGCAAGGGTTGATCCACGATATACATGGATTGATCGGGTAGGCAACTATCAAACACTTTGGTGTTTGATGGACCCGCCCGCGTGCAAGTCATGAATGGTTGTTTTGAAATTGCGGGAGCCAGTGGCGTTGAGATATTCCAATCACAAAGAGCCTTTCGCACAACGTATGGCTCCCATGTGGTACAAAATTCTTCTCACAGGTTTGGGCTGCCTTCTCCTCGGTGAATTGTTGATTATCCTATGGGCATCCTGGGCCATTTTGACCTTTGAATAACCATATGAGGATGATTATGCTCCCATCACTTTTCCGGAAAACCTTGGGAATCTCATGACCCAACATGTGCCTGAATGGCTACGGGCGGCTCGTTCCAAATGGCAATATCGGGGACAGGAAAGACCGCCATTTGCGGAAAAGCCGTCTCCTGGCCAAGAATCTGTTTGGGATTATCCGAGGCCTCCTCGTCTGATGCCTGATCATCGCCGAGTGGTGGTCCGTATTCGGGAGAAGGTTCTGGCCGATTCCTGCTCCGTGTTTCGATTTTTGGAGACGGCGAGTCCTCCGACTTTTTATCTTCCTCCCGCAGATGTGGATGTGTCCGCTCTGGTTCTCACATGCGCGTCATCTCTCTGTGAATGGAAAGGAACCGCTCAGTATTGGATACTGGCTGAAGGGCAGAAAGAGGCGGAACCCGTTGCCTGGACGTATCCTCATCCTTATCCGGGATTTGAATCCATCGCCGGATATTTTTCCTTCTACCCCGGCCACGTGGAATGCTACGTCAATGATGAGCGTGTGCTGCCCCAACCGGGCGGGTTTTATGGCGGCTGGGTGACCAGGGAAATTGTTGGTCCGTTTAAAGGCCCAATGGGGACGGGGGGATGGTAGGGGCGGGACGTTTTCATAACAAATTTTCTCGCCGGAGTTGACCGAACAGGCAAAAGAGTTTGAAAATTTAGAGTAGAGTCCGTCATTGGTTCAGAATTAGTGTAAAAGGAAGCCTGAGCATGACTCTGCCGACACGAGTGTTGGGAAAAACCGGAATATCCTTACCCATTCTTGGATTTGGGACTGCGCATGCAGGGAAGCGACTGACTCGCCGCGAGGCGGTGCATTTATTTGAAGCCGCCCTGAATGCGGGCGTGAAATATTTTGATACGGCACCTGAATTCGCCGGATATGGGAAAGCCCAGGAACAGTTGGGCTACCTGCTGAAGATGCGGCGACAAGAGATTTTTTTAGTCACCAAATGTTATGACCCGACCTATGATGGCGCACTGAAGCTATTAGAGCGCAATCTTAAAGAACTCCAAACCGATTACGCGGATTTGGTCTTTGTGCATAGTCTTGGGGCTGACAAAATGGATCCCGCTGTGGTGTTTGGTCGCAAGGGAGCTTACAGCGGGGTGGTCAAAGCCAAATCATTGGGATTGACCAAATTCATCGGCTTGTCCGGCCACAATCGTCCTGGAAGGTTTGCCGATGCCATTCAGCGCGTTGAGGTCGATGTCCTGCTCAATGCCGTCAATTTTGCCGACCGACATACCTACAATTTTGAGGAGCGAGTGTGGACGGTTGCCAACCGCTTGAACCTGGGACTGATTGCCATGAAAGTGTTTGGAGGGGGGCAGAAGCCAGGGGGAAACAGCCTGAGCCATTGCTTGATGCCCTTCTCCCATTTAGATATGGCTTTTCGCTATGCCTTGAGCGTACCCCAGGTTACGTGTGCCGTCATCGGAATGGCCACACCAGGGGAATTGAAGGACAACCTTCGGCGCGCGCGCGCATTTACACCCCTGAATGACCGGGAAGAGAAGAGTCTTCTCAAGGCCGGCCGCGTTCTCGCTTCTCAGTGGGGAACCCATTTTGGAGCGTTGGTGTAATCCTCGATCTCTTTAGCTGGAGGTCGAGAGGTATGCAAGGAATTCTGATTCCCAGCGTTTCATCTGAAAATTTCTAACGTCCTTCGGATACCCTAGCCTTTAATCCACGTCAAATGCTTCCAGGGGAAAACCCAAGGAAAAGATTTTTTAAGGTTACAGTGAGGTGTCGGGATAGCGGACAGGCGATCCCATGCCTCCTTTCCTGTCAAACCACACCTTGCGAATCAGTTGAGATGCTTGATTCCCCCTATACGGCACTCGCCACATTTATTTTTACAAAGCAGGTGAACCCGTTTGTGTAAGTAGGTTTTTGATGCCACACTCTCATCGCGTGGCTAAGGCTCCTAGTCATAGCTAAAGGGCAGGTATTGGTAGAGCCAGGTTTCGGTTAGAGTTCGATCTCCAAGTTTGAGGAAAAGGCGGAGATTGACCGGCTCCTTGCCTTCGACATAGAGATCGAAAAATGCTCGCCAGTTCTTGGTGCCGACTATCTGCAGCGCGTATTCGTTGTCGATTCTTCCCTTGGACGTGCTGATGACCGGTTGAACCTTGTCCAGCTTTTCGACCTCGTTGAGCGGCCCACCCTCGAAGTCGATCACGAACTTCCGGCCGCCTTTTGGACGCGGCTGACCGGGAATGCCGGCATTGCCGAGCCGGGTATGAATGACGCGGGCAACTGCTTCGGACAGATAGGGCTCGGTAGCCACCCAATGGAGCCGATAGGCGTAGTGCCACTCGGAGCCGGCCTTAACTGGTTCCTTCGGCAGCCAGTAGATGACGATATTGTCATGGATTTCGTCGTCGGTCGGAATTTCGATCAATTGGATTGCGCCTTCGTGCCACTCACCTATCGGCTCGACCCAGACGCTCGGTCTCCGGTCATAGAATACACCGTCATCCTCATAGTGGTAGAAGGCCCGATCCCTCTGCAGCAGCCCAAAACCCTTGGGGTTCGTGTCGACGAAGCTGTTGGTCATGACCGATGACGGGTTGTTGAGTGGGCGCCAAATACGTTCGCCTGCGCCGGTCCACATCGCCAGACCGTCGTTGTCATGAATTTCTGGCCGCCAGTCCCTGATCTGATGGCGATTGTTTTCGGCATACCAGAACATGCTGGTCAGCGGCGCGACCCCCAGGCGTTTGATATCCTGGCGTGCATAGAGATTGGCGTCGATATCCATGACAATCTGCTGGTTCTTAATGCAGACCATGCGAAAAGCACCAGTCACACTCGGCCCGTCCAGCAGGGCATAGATCACATATTCCTTGCTGTCCGGGGCTCCTGGTTCCAACCAAAATTCGGTGAATCGTGGGAATTCCTCGGGGGTGGGGAGGGCCGGGTCGATCGCCACTCCTCTCGCCGAGAGGCCGTATTGATTGAGTTCCCCGGAGCTGCGGAAATAGGAGGCGCCAAGAAACGCCATCCAATCGGTGGTCGCTCCTGGTCCATCTTGGAGGCGAAAGCCGGAGAATCCCAGATCATCCGGAAAGATTTTTCCGAGACTGGTCCCGCCGAAGGTGAAGTACTCGGAACGGTAGAGAATTTCTCTGGACTGGCCATCCTCAAGCGCATGAACCTTGACCGGCACTTTGAAATAACGCCCGAGATGGAAGAATTGAGCCGGAAAATTTACGCTACCGTCCTCGCCCAGGCCCCGTTCGCGTTTAAATACAATCTGCTGAAAGGCGTCGTAGTCGATCGATTCCAAGACTTCGTCATGACGGACCAGCGGCTCCTCATAGGGTTTGGTGGCCATCGTCTTGGCGCGCCGCTTCAGCTCATCAAATGAGAAAGGTTTGGCCGTACCGAACTGGATTCCGGAGGTCCCGGCTTTACTTCGCGACTTTGGGAGTCCAGCCAAGGCACCGAGAGCGCCCATCACCAAGAGGAACTGTCGGCGATTCAACATATCCTGGCCACCACATACGTGAGGAGATTCGAGTGGCAAGTGGTCTCTCGCGGCTGGTTCCTCTGCGTGGAACGCCATCGTGGGGATGGGCTTGCTGTGATAATAAGTCGATCATCAGGGAATTCAGGCATTGCCGGAAAAACCGGATGCGCTGGACGAAGTCTCTTGGCCCCGGCTACTGCAATGTCCATTTTGGGCGACGACCGGGAGCTTGACCTTTGCGAGGGAGGAGATACCGGTGCCGATACTATAGGTTTTTCTTCTAAAGTTTGGGGAGCCCTCACAGGTAATCCTGAAGCAGGGGGACTCTTAAGAAAACGACCACCCACAGTCATATTTTGGACTCCGTTGAGGGCTTCCGATTCTGACCCTCGGTTCGACGTTTGGTGATAAGAATAATAAAACGGGATTTTGGGAGGATCAGATAAATACCAAAGAACTCATCGGAGGGTCAATCGGCGGTTCAGTTGGCCGGGGCCGGGGATCGGAGGGGAATACGCGTAAAAAAATTCATGTGCGTGGGAATTTTGAGGATAATTTGGGGGGGGGACTGGAAAGAACTACCCTGGATTGTCACACGAAGAACTAATGAGAAGCATTCGAATGGTCATTGCTGCCATTCTCCTTGCCATCCCGTTCCTCATTCTCTTCTTGATTGGGTTATCTGCATGACTTGCCTGGGTCCGTGGTTTTCCCGTGAATAGAGAGGAACCGCATTTTTCCCAAAATAATCGGAATATGATCTTCGAATGTCATGAAGGGTTTAATCATTCGGAAGATCTCTCAGGGCACACTTTTTCTGTTCCATTAATATGTAGAATGATATAAACTACGAAATCTTCATAATTAAGCTGAGTTATCGTGGACCAGGATAGTGTCATGCCCCCAACGTCCTTTCCTGTCATGCCTACCTGCCTGATCAAGGCCATTCCCAAACTATTTTTATATATTCCTCCGGATCATGGCTTCTCTGATCCGAATCACGACGCCTTGAAAACTAAAAGAAATGCCATGTACGGTGGACAGAAATATCATTTTTTTAGCAAACAGCCTGAAAATTTGTAGAGGCGATGGACACTCCAGAGAATATTGATGAAACGGAATGAGAAAGGACGCACAATGCGGAAAGCTCACGAGAAGGTATGGCCTTTTGGGGCTATCGTTTTTGTCCTGGTATTGCTGGGTGGAGTTTTCCCGTCCATGGCTCAGGCCGTTGGCCTCACCATCAACTTTGTAGGCTCAGGACCAGGAGGAAAAATTGAAGGAAGTCCGGGACCTCCGGAGACAGATCCATTTACGGTTTTCAACAACCCTTCCAAAACCGTTACCATAACTTACGATACACCTCCATCCTCCTCTGTCACCCTTACGGCAATTGGTTCGGGCCAAGGTGCAGACCAGTCCACCTTTGCTGGTTGGTCCAGTTGTCCTTCACCGTCCGGCAATCAATGCACGGTGGTGCTAAATACTGACAAGACGGTGACCGTGACCTTTAATCTGGCCACGGTCACTCCCCCGGTGACCCCTCCGGTCAATCTTACGGTCAATTTTGCAGGAACTGGAACGGGACAGGTTGCTGGAAGTGGGGTGGGGACAGCGCCCTTCACTGTATTTAATAGTGCAACAATTCCCTATGATCTTGTTCAGCCACCATCTTCTGTTACTCTCACAGCCACTCCGACTGGTTTGGGGGCGTCCCTATCAACCTTTGCTGGTTGGAGCGGCGCCGGGTGTTCAGGCACGGGCACCTGTACGGTGAGCATGACGGCGGCACGGACGGTGACCGCCACGTTTACGACCGTGCAACGGACGTTGACGGTCACGAAAGTCGGGACAGGCAGTGGGACGGTGACCAGTGCGCCCGGGGGCATCTCCTGCGGGGGCGATTGCACCGAGGCCTATGCCAATGGGACGTCGGTGACGCTGACGGCGGTGGCGAGTGCAGGCTCGACGTTGCGGGGTGAGGCGGGTACGGGCACGGGTGTCATGACCGCGGCGGCGGTGACGCCACGTTTACGACCGTGCAACGGACGTTGACGGTCACGAAAGTCGGACAGGCAGTGGGACGGTGACCAGTGCCGGGGGCATCTCCTGCGGGGGCGATACGAGGCTATGCCAATGGGACGTCGGTGACGCTGACGGCGGTGGCGAGTGCAGGCTCGACGTTTGCGGGTGGAGTGGGGCGGGTGTACGGTACGGGCACCTGTCGGTGAGATGACGGCGGCGCGGCGGTGACCGCCACGTTTACGACCGTGCAACGGACGTTGACGGTCACGAAAGCCGGGACAGGCAGTGGGACGGTGACCAGTGTGCCCGGGGGCATCTCCTGCGGGGGCGACTGTACCGAGGGCTATGCCAATGGGACGTCGGTGACGCTGACGGCGGTGGCGAGTGCAGGCTCGACGTTTGCGGGCTGGAGTGGGAGCGGGTGCACGGGCACGGGCACCTGTACGGTGAGCATGACGGCCGCACGGACGGTGACGGCCACGTTTACCCAGAATCCCGGGAATCAACCACCATCGGTAAATGCCGGTCCATCAATCACCATTGCGCTACCGAATACGGCTACGCTGAACGGCACGGTGACGGATGACGGCCTGCCGACTACGCCTGGCACGGTTTCCAGCAAGTGGAGTAAAGTGAGCGGGCCGGGGACGGTCGTCTTTGGCAATGATTCGGCTCTGAATACGACGGCAAGTTTTAGCCAAGCGGGCACCTATGTGTTGCGATTGTCTGCGACGGATGGTGAATTCGTACGTAGTTCAGAACTGACCATTACTGCGAACAATCTGGGTGCAAGAAAGTTGTCTAACGATTTGAACGCTGACGGGACTGCAGACCTCCTTTGGCGAAATAACCTCAATGGGCTTGTGGTGGGCTGGCTCATGAACGATGCTGCGGTGACCACTACCGGTGTGTTGGGTGGTGTTCCATCGAATTGGCAGATCATGGGTACGGGCGATGTGAATGCCGACGGCCAGGCCGACGTGATTTGGCGGAATACGACGACCGGCGTCGTGGCGGTTTGGTTTATGAATGGCTTGACCCACACGTCGACGGGATTTCCAGGGAGCGCGTCGCTTAAATATGTCATCAAAGGAATTGGGGATGTGGATGGCAACGGAACCGCGGATCTTATCTGGCACAATAGCGTCAGCGGGGGCTTGGCTGTCTGGCTCATGAACGGGTCGACCATTACCAAATTTGGGTTCCCTGGCAGTGCGCCTGTGCAATGGGAAGTTGCCGGTGTCGGTGATGTGAATGCCGATGAAAAAGCCGATGTGATTTGGCGAAATACGACGACCGGGGCGGTGGCCGTGTGGTTCATGAACGGCTTGACCCACACGTCGACGGGATTTCCAGGGAGTGCGCCTCTTAGTTATGACATCAAGGAAATCGGGGATGTGGATGGCAACGGAACTGCCGATATCGTCTGGCACAATAAGTTGAATGGTTCGGTGGCCATTTGGATTATGAACGGGCCCACTGTGGCCTTTGTCGGATTTCCTGGTGGAGTGCCCCTGGACTGGCAGATTACGGGGTTGGGTGACGTGAATGCGGATGGTCAGGATGACGTCATTTGGCAAAACCGGGCTAGTGGCGCGGTGGCGCTCTGGTTAATGAACGGGAAAGACGTCATGGATACCAAATTCCCGAGCGGCACCTCTACTGACTGGGAGATTCAATAAGGATGATCTCATGATGGGGCATCGTTTAATGTTGGTGGACAAATCGACATGGCAAAGATGGGAGTGAAAGTATCATTGTAGCTCTGCCGAGGACAGTCGTTATACTAAACGTAGGGTAAGTCGGGCTGTCAGTCCGGCAGTTTCGATAGAAGGTGAAACCTACGGTATAAACGGTAGGGCAAAACCTTGACTCTCTATGAAAGCCTCACATCTTCGGGTGTGAGGCTTTTTTTATGGAAAACCTTTCCTCCTTTTCATCTTGCTCTCTTGAGAATACGGCAAGAGACTTTTTCCTGCTAATGAGGAGGGTCTCTCATGGATCTTCTCTGGCATGTCAACGCATCTCGCCGATTTTGTTTTTCGGGAAAAATTCCTTGTTCCCATTGCTGTCTTGAATATCCTTTTTACGAGAATGGTTTGTTCTCTCCAGCTAATTTATATAAACGTGTTCGTCTGGTTCATGCGCCCTGCTTCGGGATCAAACTTTTCCGAGTAGATTGACGTCCTACTTTTTCACCCAAACCTGATTCCTGATTCTATTTCTTTGGATCGAAGAAACGAATAGCCATTCGGGTTCCTTCTGTTTTCAACCCGGAATCTCCGTAATTTCCGGTTGAGTGTTAATAGAAAGCCTGAGGCTAGTGAATGATCGACTCCTATCCGTGATTTTTGAAATTGATGACCGCAAAGGGAAATGGCCCTTGAAATATAAGGAAGGAATGACTCTTTTAGTGTTCTCCGCGAGAGAGAATTTCCAACGTTTTTGAGGAGTCCGGGAAGAAAATAAAGAAATGGCGAGGGAGGGAAGATCCGGAATGTGGTGCCTGATTTTTAAGAATGGAATTGTCTATCCGATAAGGTTAGTCAACCTTGTTCATGTAATCTTTTATGTCAAATCAATTGATGTCGAAGCACGTAATACCCCACGTACCCGTTCTGACCCGGACCATCATATCCCTCATTCTGGTGGGAATGGTTTGTCTGTCCGTCCCGTCACAGAGCCTCGCGTATAAAATCGAGATTGGTGTTTCAGGGCCGATTGGGGGGGATTCAGTGACCGAGGAAAATGGACGTACTGAAATCGAATTAGACACGGGTCGGGTAATCGGCCCAGACGGTGAAGCCGGCTCTGCCTATGCCACAGCCAATTTAGCCACTGGAACCCTCGCGCTTAAAGTGACCTCGACGACTCCCGATCAAAGTTCGCAAGAGGGTATGGGATTGGCCTCCATTCAAATCAATGACCGGTTGAGGTTTTCGCTGGATCCGGGTGTGGCCATTGCCAACATCAGATTTACTATGAGGGTTGATGGGTTTCCCTCTTGTCGGGATTTGTCTTCCAATTGCTTTACCAATGCCATCATTCGTCTGGGAGAGGTGAGCGACCAGGCTCTTGGTCTACCTTTACCGGAGCCAAAGGAGTTGGAGGTCAGAGTCACAGTTGTGGATGGGCAGGAGCTACCCATTGAGGCGTTTTTATCGGCCAGGGTCGAGATGAATAACCTCATTGATGTCAGCGATCCAAGTGCGACTATCCGATTAATTCTGCCAAAGGGTGTCAGCTTTTCCTCAGAATCTGGGGTGTTCCTCGGCCTTCAGCCTCCTTTTGAGGAACCGGCGCCTCGTGCCCCTGTCAGTTCCGATCTCAATGGAGATGGCAAGGCGGATATTGTCTGGCGCAATGTGAGAACCGGTGAGGTGGCGGTGTGGTTAATGAATGGTGGTTTGATTGGTTCGTCCGGTTTCCTGGGTGGGGTCTCATCCGATTGGCAGATCGTTGGAGTAGGGGATGTAAGTAATGACGGAATGGCTGATATTGTCTGGCGCAACACTCTTAGTGGCGCCGTGGCTGTATGGTTTTTGAACGGGTTAACGATCACATCAGCTAGTTTCCCAGGGAGCGCTTCGTTGGATTGGGTGATTAAGGGAGTGGGCGATATGGACGGCAATGGAAGTGCCGATCTCATCTGGCACAATAAGCAAAACGGCGCTGTTGCGGTCTGGCTCATGGATGGGCCCTCAATTAGCAGATTCCGTTCACTGCCCGGTGTGCCTTTAGCGTGGCAGATCGTTGGGATCGGTGATGTGAATGCGGATGGTCTGGCTGACATCATTTGGCGCCATAGCGGAGGGGTATCTGCCGTGTGGGTGATGGATGAGGCAACGATCACCTCGGTGGGATTCCTCGGAGGGACTACACCAGAGTGGGAGAAAGCAGGCTTTGGTGATCTGAACGGCGATGGGACGACGGATATGGTCTGGCGTCATACCGGTACCGGGAAGGTGGGGATCTGGTTGATGAACGGAGGGGCGATTGAGGTTTCCGGCTTTTTGCCTGGTATGCACTCGGGGTGGCGTATTGCGCAGGTGGGTGACGCAGATGGAGATGGAAAGGCCGATGTGATCTGGCATAATCGCAGTACAGGACAGGTGGCGGTCTGGCTCATGGATGGCCTGACCTTGTCCTCGACAGAATTTCCCGGCAGCACCTAGATCTACTGTCACAGTAGATGACCACAGAACTTTCGTTCAGTAAGCCCTTCTATCAAAGATCGTTTCTTTGTCCCAACTCTCAAGTCACCCATTCTCAATGGGCGAATCCGATTCCTTGAAGTCTGCTCTGAATACCGTGGTTATTCAAATCCTCGTTGGGGAAAGAGATCCATCATAGTAGCGTTTTTCCGTCTAAGAAGGTGATTCCCCTTTCCCCGATTTGCCCCCCCCTTTCGTATGTTCAAAAACTTTCTGGATTGCTATAGAGGCGATAACCACGAGAAGGGTTGACCCAGATTATCCCAGAGTCGGTGCACGAGCAGGCGAGTACCCAACCATTGCAGATTCTTGAACGACAACATCTTACGGGGTAAAAAAGGATATGCCGACATTGAAAAGACAGCCATTCAACCCGATATTCCGTTCGCCAATCCCTGCGTTGGAAATATGATGGAAGCGAATACCGAGAGTCACCGCCGTGTTCTCTGTGACAAAATACGAGACACCCGGACCCGTTTGGAGGACGAAATTAAATTGCGTGCTCTGTTCGGGAATCCGGGGTCCCAGGTCCGTCCACAACATGCCTGCTCCACCATCCCAAAATGGCATCCACCGTCCAAAGTTGAGGAAATTATATTTCACCATTAACGAGCCTCCGAACGCTGAGGCGCTAAACGGTTGGTAATAGTGAGCAGCCAATGGTTCAATTAACACTTCGACATTACCCGAGGTCCAACCTGAGCCAATCTCATCCGTCAACACCAGACCCAATTGAGGTAGGAAATAGACGGCGCTGCGATTAGCTGACGGTTCATTACCAAAGGCGTTATTCCCTTGCCAATACCCGGTGAGAAATCCGAATTCGAGGGTGCCCTTGGTCACACGATTTCTTGCATCAACATCTGCCCCCCAAGTCGTTCCGACCATAAGGAGCATCAACAGCACGGCAGTTATTTCGATGATGAACTGTTCCCTTTTGAATCCATTGAACATGTAAATTCCTTTTGTTTGTCTGCAAATCATTCCGATGAATCAGTCGGGAAACTTACAAGTTAAGCCTCATTCAGCTTCCGGTATCGGCAACTCCCACGCGGGCATTTCATGAAATTCCAATAATGAGCAGGAATTTCCCATAATTGGAACCAACAATTCAATGAACTTTTTAATCTAAAGGATTACAATCTTTAGATAATTGAGGTCAAAAAAATGGAATCTTCCCCTTTGTCTTTAAACACGCCATCCAAGAAAGCTGTGAAAGATCCCCTTGCGCGACTGTCTTTGGCCGTCCGCGAGTTAGATAAACTCATCAACCGGGCCAATCAACTGGCCCATCTCTCAGAACAAGCCCTTCCCATGGATCACTCAACCCCGTCTGACCAGTGCACCCCACCACAAAAGTCCTGACGCCGATAGATTTAGGCACAGCTATTCACCTCTAAGCCGCATAAAAACCTTTCCTTTTCTCCAACAGAAAGAATTCCGATTTTTTACAGGGATCAAGCTGTGAAAGTTCCCAACAAAAATCTCTGCAACTCAAACGGTTTCCCGAGAAATCTGGCAAGTGATCGCGCGGACAAAGAGGGAGCTGTGTTTTAGATTGATTCCCAGGGCTTGTGGGTCTTGAGGTTCTTGGAGTCAGGTAAACTCAGAGGGGCATTTTGCCGGGTGGCCGAATAGGTGTTTGGGCCCCGCTGCAGACAGGGATTCGACCCCGCTTCACTTCGGGTGCATGGCTCTTTTTCTGAAACTGAATCGCCTTTGGGACTGTTGAATATTGTAAAAATTATGCTTTTTCATTCGCTTCTGAATCACCGAGGCTCACCAGAGATAAATGGTGGAGTGTGCAAAAAGGCCTTTCCAGTCCTGTCCTGAGATTCTATGGTTTATGTCAAGCATTGTGTGATCCGTTCTGGATTAAACGTGGTGTGGTAATGGTGAATGGACCAAGCGGTTCGAGCGATCTTACGAGCGATGATGACCAACGTGGCTGTCGTACTCCAGCCCCGAGTGCGATACTGCTCGTAGAGCGGTTTCCAGACTGTGGTTTTGATCGCGGACATGGCGGCGTTATAGAGCAACCGCCGTAACTCCGCGGGCCCCCGTTTGGATAAGCGTCGGCGACCGACTCTGTGCCCAGAGTCATTCGCTCGAGGGTCAAACCCCGTGAAGGCGACGAAGGCATCCGCCGTCCGGAACGGTACGCGTTCCAAGGTATTGGTCAGGGCGATACCCACCAACGGGCCGACTCCCACAATGGTTTCCACCCGATGTTGCGCTTCCTGATGGTGCGGCGACTCGGCGGCCATCGCGGCCATGGTGCGATCCATCTTGGCAAGCAAGGCATCCAATCGGGCCATCACGGCCTTGAGTTCGGTGGCAAAGCCGCCCAGATCGCGCATGGTCAGCTTGAGCGTGCCTTTGAGGCGGACGATCGTGGCGCGCCGCCGAATCAGCCGATCCAGTTTGCGTTGAGTGGCGGTAGGGGGCGTGGAGGCCCGCAAGCGCCTGTGCTCTTGGGCGATGAGCCGGGCGATCAAGTCCGCATCGACCCGGTCGGTTTTGGCCCGAGTCCCCATGGCCTTGGCATAATGCCGAGTCTCCAAGGGATTGAGCAGGAAGACGCAATGGCCGTGGGTCTGCGCCAAGTCAGCCAGTAATTCGTGATAGTGGCCGGTGGATTCTAAGCCAATGCGGCTGCCACTGGGGAGCGATTTCAGCCAAGCCAGCAAGGGGCCACGCTGATTGGGAACATTGTGGACAGGAAAATGGTTTTCGGCGCAAGCCACCACCAGGGTGTCTTTGCCCACATCCACGCCGACATTCAGCAAGATTGGCATAAGCGTATCCTCCAGAAGTAAATGAATGGGGCTGGGGTGGCACACACGACGTGAGCTTGCGGACAAATCGGCGGTCAGGATCCCTGCCGCGAGATTCTTCATCGACGTTTGCGGTGTGGGTGGGAGCGTTCTCAGGGAGTCTGTCCGCTGTGCGGCAGATGCCAGCCGATGTCCCTCCACCCCAGTTCCTCTTAGCTTCTCAAAAAATGAGCTGTAAACACCATACAAGGCTTCTCGAAGGAAAGGCCGCAGCCGCTTGGACGAGCGGAGCGTACGGAGGAGTACGTGAGCACGGCCTAGGGGCGAGAACGCCGCTGGCGGCATTTTTCAACACTCCCACTTTGTGATTTGGTGGGATGAACGACAGAGTTGAACGATGTTTGCTAATGATTCCCCTGAATGAACAGACAAGAAGGATGGAGGGATTAATGGGGGGAGTTGAAATGATCAATGCCGCACCCTGGCTTACAATTCCGGTTGCCTGGCCAGCGTTCAGTTTGAGGCTATTTGTGGTTGGCGTGCAGGGCTTTGGCTTCCGATGAAAGCGATACCGTGTCTTGAGTGGAAGAAGATGGCGGGTTTCCTTGGGGTTGGGGAACGACGGCTGCTTGGATGAGCGGAAGCGAAGCTTGGGTGAGGAAGTTGGCGGCCGCTAATGCAGAAAATTCACTCATGGAAGTTCTCCTTTCCTTTAGGGTCTTGTCGGTTTAGTATGCGGAATACTTGACCTATATTGGCCGGAAAATTCAGGATTTCTGCCTCATGCATGCGGAAATGATCAGGGGAAGTTGGTCGTCTTGTGACTATAAAATGCCAATGGCGTTCAATAGGACAATAAACACTGCAATGGGGGCGATGTAGCGTACAAGGGACTGCCAGGCAAAGTAGAGGCTGGGATGCTGGATGTTGAGTTCGGATTGGGTGCTTTCGGCCTTCATGAGCCAGCCGGCAAAGAGGGCAATGAGAATCCCGCCCAGGGGGAGCATGAGATTGGATGTCACAAAATCTAACAGATCAAAGAAGGTGAGTCCGAAAAATTTGATTTCTGCCCACCAGTTGAATGACCAGACTGTTCCGAGGCCAAAGAGCCAGGTGGTGACCCCTGAATACAGGGCAGCCTTGATTCGTGATAATCCAAAAGTTTCAATGAGCCATGTGACCAGGGGCTCGATCAAAGAAATTGACGACGTCCAGGCGGCCACAAGCAAGAGAATGAAAAAGAGCGAGCCGAAGGCGAGGCCGCCGGGCATGTTGCCGAACGCGACGGGCAGTGTTTGAAAAATAAGACCTGGACCGGAGCCTGGTTCCATATTGTTTGCAAATACGATTGGAAAAATGGCCATGCCGGCTAACAAGGCAACAAGGGTGTCAGCCAGGCCAATGATAATTGAGGTGGAGGCGATTGACGTGTCTTTGGGAACATACGAGCCGTAGATCATGATGGTGCCCATGCCAAGGCTGAGACTAAAGAAGGCTTGCCCCATGGCTGTCAGCATGCTCGCGGCGGTCAATTTACTGAAGTCCGGCGTAAAGAGAAATTCCAGACCTTTGCCAAAAAAACCCGTGGTCATGCTGTAGGCGACCATGAGCAGCAAAAGGAGGAAAAGAGTCGGCATGAGACATTGAATCGCTCTTTCCAATCCCCCTTTGACTCCCCCTGCCACGACGGTCATGGTCAGGATCATAAATACCGTGTGCCAAACGAAGAGCGTGGTTCCACTCCCTATAAAATTGTTAAAGGTGTCTGCAGCAAATTGGCCCGAGGTTCCGCTGAAAGTTCCCGCACCTGATTTGAAGATATAGGCTAGTGTCCAGCCGCCAATGACACTGTAGTAGGAAAGGATCAGCATGCCCGCCAAAGTGCCGGACCAGCCAACAATTTGCCACCATTGGGTGGTGTTGGTTTCTTCCGCCAGTACTTGCATGGAACGAATTGGCGTGGAGCGTCCTCTCCGGCCCAACAAAATTTCGGCCATCATCAAGGGGATCCCCAGAGCTGCCACGCAAAGGACATACACCAGAACAAACGCACTCCCTCCATTTTGTCCCGTGAGATAGGGGAATTTCCAAATATTGCCCAACCCAACGGCGGCACCGGTGGCCGCCAGGATGAAGGTCCATCGGGAGGACCATTGGCCATGCATGGATTGTCGATCGGAAATATTCATTGAGTATTGGAATTTTACCTGGAAATCCGGTGGAGTGTAGTGTAGGTGTCAGGCACTTTCAAGGTCCTTGGAGTATGCCTGGCGATGAGATAATGCCTGACTTGAGATGTCACTCCTGTCTGACTATAGTGTCGTCTTCTCTGTTTTGATGTTGTGTTCTTCGGGATACGTTGGAAGGATTGAATTGATGAGCGACGAACAACGAAATCGGAAAGTGATTGCTTTGGCCCCGATGCCGCCGGAAAAATCTGCCTATGCCCTGGCTCGCTATAGTCGTTCACCGGACTCTATTGAGGAGAGCTGCGTTGGGTCCATTCCCATTCTTCAGAAAAATTTTGGGAGCAGTTTTATTTTGCCTATGGGCACGGCTCGATTGCCGATCTGGGGCATGCGACGGTGTGTTTCGAACAGATCTCCGAACTGGCGGCTATTCGTCTTGAGGATGAACCTCTGTGGGATGGGCAAGCCAAATCCAGCCGCTATCAAAATTTTGCGGCAGCCGGCTGTTACGTGCCCAACGAGATTGCTAATACGGAAATCGAAGGGGAGTATCGGGGCATCCTTGGCAGCCTCTATAACATTTATCGGTTGTTGAAAGATCCGATCCAAACTCATCTGGGAAAGCGGTATCCCAGGCCGGCGAGTATGAAGCCTGCAGATTATGATCGGACCATCGGTGCTCGAACCTATGATGTCATTCGCTATCTGCTTCCACTGGCGGCCATGACGAATGTGGGGCAGGTGGTCAGTATTCGCACATTGGAAAAGCAAATCACGCGATTGCTGTCTGCTCAATTGCCGGAATTGAAGGGGATTGGAGAAGATCTGAAGGATGCGTGTGCCAAGTCCCCCTCAACGGTATGGGCCGAGTTGCAGCAAGAAGAGACCAAAGGGTTAGAGGCGTTGGCGCCGACCTTAGCCCGGTATGCGGGGGCTAACGAGTATCAAGGTTCGGTGTACAAGGACGTGCTTCGCCAGGTGAAAGGGCGACTCAAACAGGCCGGCTATGATGATCCGCAATCCTGGAAAGGCAGGGATCAGCCGGTTGATTTGCTGGAATCGCATGCGCCGTTGGATGAATTAGTAACGACGCTGGTGTATCGAGTGAGCCATGCCCCTTACCGGTTCCTCCTTGAATGGGTGCAACAGTGGTCAGAAAAAGAGAAACAGGAAGTGGTCGATGCCGCGCTACGCGGTCGTGGTCCTCATGACGATTTGATAAAGGAATTCCGCTCCGGGTATGCCTTTATCTTTGATATTCTGATGGATATCGGTGGGTGGCGGGATATGCATCGGCACCGGCGTTGTCAGCAGATTCAGCAAAATTTTACGACGATTCATGGGTACGAGGTGCCGTCCATTTTGTCGGAGGCAGGGGTGGAGAGAGAATATCGGCAAGCCATGGATGCCGTGCGACTGGATATAGAGCGGTTGCGTGCCAGCAATCAGGAGGCGGCTCTCTATGCCATTCCATTTGGGTTTCGTGTTCGGTGTTTGTTTAAAATGGATTTTGCTGAAGTTGAATATATTGCCAAATTGCGGTCCGGGGTAAAGGGCCATTGGTCGTATCGAACCGTGGCCTGGCTTATGAAGCAAAAGATGCTTGAGCGGCATCCGTATCTAGGAAGCCTCATGGAGGCCACGCCGCCGGATATTGAAGATTCGCTGACGCGTTAGCGAATGAATAGGCATTATTGAACTCGATTAAAGGATGTGGGCATGAGTATAGATTATGAGGATATAATTAATGACGCCATTTGCCAGGGAGAATGGGATGTGGTCTACGCAAAGGCACGGCAGTGGTCTGAACAGGCTGAATGCGGGCCTTTGCCCTATTTCGCGCTGAATGTCGTGTGCATGTTGCGGGGGGATTTTGCTGAAGCGTGGAAGGTTTATCCTCGGGCTTTTGGAGAAGAGGCCGATGTGCAACTGCTTCAGGGGTGGATGGCGCGCTTGCGGGTTCAGGGATCGGATTCGCCGAATTTTTTGTTATTTGAAGGAGTGTTTTATACGCAATCCGGACGGTTGGAGGAGGCGGTGGCCAGTTATGAACAAGTAGGAGCGTTGGCTCCCCACTCTCCCTATCCATACTTTTTCCTGGCGCAAATTTATCAGGCCAAAGACCGAATCGATCAGGCCGTTAAAGCCTACCGTGAAGCGATTAAGCGGGACCCCTCCTATGTGGCGGCTCGCCTCAAACTCGGGGTGGCCTATCAGGATCAAGGGCAGTTGGAAATGGCCATTCCACAATATCGGGAAGTTTTGAAGCTCCGTCCCGATGATGCCTTTGGGCATACCAATTTGGCCTGTGCCTTAGCGGAACAAGGAAAAATTGAGCCGGCGATTGAAGAATATAAAAAGGCGTTGCAGATTGATCCTAATGATGCTGAAGTATATTTCGCCTTGGGAGGACTTTATGAAAACAAGGGGAGGCTGGATTTAGCGAAACGACAGTACGAAGAAGCCCTTCGGTTGGAACCAAATTTTGCTCCGGCCGCAACCGCGATCGGCTGGTTTTTATATGATAAGGGGCAAGACGATTTTGCCATGGATTATTTTAGTCGAGCGCTCAAGGCCAACCCTGATGATGCCCAAGCGACATTCGGGGTTGGCCGGATCTATGAAGAAAAGCGCAAGCCGGAATTGGCGGTGCAGCATTATCAGCGGGCACTGTCTTTAGAAAAAGACCCTGATAAGAAGATGCGCATTCTCAATTTTATGGATAAATTACTTGGATAGATTCGATAGCAGTAAGGGACGGACGGGCATCAGCCATTCTTCGGAAGCGGTGTGAAGTTATTCCTTCCGAAAGAACTCTTGAATAACGGATATTTGAGGATTGAGGTCTCCGGTGTTTCGGACTTCCTGGCGTATCTGCTCTTGTAAGTAGGATGAGTATCCCACCTTATTGACGAAAAGCGCGAAAAATTGATCAGGTGGAAGCGCAGTCTGGTTTCGCAATTCCTCAACAATGTCATCACTGATGGGAATCAAAGTACTCCCGATGTGGAGAATGACTTTATAGTAATTCCCGTCCCCCCGTTGTTCCAATCTCAGACCTGTTTGTGTTCCCAAGTTGTTCTCCAACCTTCTTGAAAATCTATGAAAGCATTCTCCAATCGCCGGTCATTGTAGGGTATCCAAAATTGGAATAACAAGGTTCCGTTCTCTTCTTGACTGGTCTAGGACCCTGTGCTAGCGTAACCTCTTTTTCACACTGGTGCAGTTTGTAATTCAATAGGTACGACGCCAGTTTAGGCAGGGAGGACGAGTCAGATAATGGCGCGGTTATATAACTTTAGTGCGGGTCCGGCGATCTTGCCGGAAGAGGTGTTAAAGCAGGCTCAAGCCGAATTGCCAGATTGGCATGGCTGTGGCGCATCAATCATGGAAATGAGTCATCGTGGGAAAGAGTTTGTTTCGGTGGCTGCAGAAGCCGAGCAAGATGTCCGCGATTTATTGGGAGTACCTGCTAATTATAAAGTGCTTTTTTTGCAAGGCGGGGCGTCCACGCAATTTGCCACGATTCCCATGAATATCTTACGTGGGAAAAGTAAAGCTGATTACATTTTGACTGGTGCGTGGGGCAAAAAAGCCGTAAGCGACGCAAAAAAATATTGTGCAGTCAATGTTGCGGCATCTTCCGAAAGCGATAACTTTACGAGTATTCCGCCATTTGAAGATTGGGCATTAAGTCAGGATGCCGCCTATGTGCATTACACGCCCAATGAAACGATCGGTGGCGTGGAATTTCACTGGATACCAGATACCGGCGAGGTGCCGTTAGTTGCCGATTTTTCATCCACCATTTTATCGCGTCCCATTGATGTCAGTCGGTTCGGAATCATTTATGCCGGCGCACAAAAAAACATTGGCCCAGCCGGTTTAACATTAGTGATTGTGCGGGACGACCTCATTGGAAACGTGTTGCCGATTACCCCAAGCGTGTACGATTATGCCAAGCAAGCAGAAGCGGATTCTATGCTGAATACGCCCCCCACATATGCCGTATATATTGCGGGTTTGGTGTTTAAATGGTTAAAAAAACAAGGTGGGCTTTCGGCGATGAGTGCCATCAATCAACGGAAGGCCGGTAAACTCTATGCAACCATTGATGGGTCTAGATTTTACCGAAATCCCGTGGAAAAGGCCTCTCGTTCCTGGATGAACGTCCCCTTCGTGTTGGCCAATCCTGATTTGGATAAGGCCTTCCTTGCAGGAGCAACAGAGGCAGGATTAACCACCCTTGAAGGTCATCGTTCGGTTGGCGGAATGCGCGCCAGTATTTATAACGCGATGCCTGAAGCTGGGGTTGATGCGTTAATTGACTTTATGACGGACTTTGAGAAACGCAAAGCCTAATGTCTCCGTGGAAATCCGGTTACGAAGGACTCGCCAAGATACAAGATATAAATGGTGCGGATATGTTTCCGACAAACCTGCGTGTGAATGAGATACCCCTTAAAATGGCAAGAGTGCTCAAGATTTCCCCGTGAGAGCTAAAGTGGGGCCTCCCCTATATTGGAGATACTATGAATATTTTAGTGAGTGACAGCCTTTCCCCTAAAGGAGTTGAAGTCTTAGAGCGGGCCGGATTTTCGGTGGATGTGAAAACCAAGCTCACGAAAGAGGAATTGCTTCAAGAAATTCCCAAATATGAAGGTTTAGTTGTTCGGTCTGCCACCAAAGTCACTAAAGACGTGATTGAGGCAGGCACGCGTCTTCGTATTGTGGGACGTGCCGGAACCGGATTGGATAATGTTGACAGTGAGGCGGCAACCCGGCGCGGAATTGTAGTCATGAATACTCCAGGTGGAAATACCATTACCACTGCGGAGCATACAATGTCGATGATTGCTTCGATGAGTCGAAAGATTCCACAGGCCACCATGTCCATGAAGGCAGGTAAGTGGGAAAAAACCCGGTTCATGGGAACAGAACTCTATAACAAAACTTTGGGGCTGGTAGGGTTAGGCCAGATTGGGTCGTATGTTGCAAAATTGGCCCAGGGATGGTCCATGAATGTCATTGGCTATGATCCCTATTTGGCCGTGGAGCGGGCCAAACAAATGGGGATTGAAGTGGTGGACTTAAATGAATTGTTCCATCGTTCTGATGTGATTTCGGTTCATACGCCCTTGACCAATGAAACGAGAGGCCTCATTAACACCGAGACCATAGCAAAGATGAAAGATGGGGTCATGATCGTGAATTGTGCAAGAGGCGGTATCATTAATGAACTGGATTTATGCGAAGCGTTGAAATCCCAGAAAGTTGCCGCGGCGGCCTTTGATGTGTTTGAAAATGAGCCAGTGGATCCCAAGCATCCTCTCATGGATCTTGATAACTTTATCTGCACCCCTCATATAGGTGCCTCTACCGAAGAAGCTCAAGAGAATGTGGCAATTGGAATTGCTGAACAATTCGTTGATTATTTCAAGCGAGGCATTGCCAGAGGAGCTGTGAACGTTCCCTCTGTGGCACCTGAAGCGCTACCCCAACTGCAGCCCTATTTGGTCTTGGCCGAACGTATGGGTCGATTTCAGGCTCAATTATTAGATGGAGGGATTAAATCCGTTACCGTTGAATATTTTGGTGAAGTGGCTCAACTTACGGTGGCACCCGTGACCGTCGCGGTGTTAAAGGGCCTTCTCTCTCCTATCTTGGAAGATGTCATCAATTACGTGAATGCCCCTATCGTGGCAAAAGAACGTGGTATTGAAGTTAAGGAAGTGAAAAGTAGTGATGCCGGAGACTTCTCCAGTTTAATCCGGATCAAAGTCGAAGCTGGTTCTCATACGTACTCCCTGGGTGGAACTCTTTTTCATCGGCAAGAACCGCGTTTTGTCGAAATAAACCAATTTCAGGTTGAGGTGGTCTCGGAAGGCCAAATGATTTTGATCGATAACGTGGATCGCCCTGGGGTGATTGGTATGGTTGGTCAGATTTTAGGCCAGCATGATGTCAATATTGCCAGGATGCAATGCGCCAGAGTCGAACGTGGTGCATCAGCACTGCTGATTATTGGTCTGGATGCCCCGCTTGCTTCCGCCGTGTTAGATCTTCTCAAGAAAGAGAAAGATATTCTGTCCGTTCGCATGGTTGATCTCAGCTAGCTTGACGGCTTCTTTCTGCAGACTATCTTGGCCAAACATTTCGAGTTGGCAGGTTTTCTTCCATACGCCTCATGAAACCACTCCGCTCGCTTATTCCCATTGGCACAGCTACATTGCTTCCCCATACGGCGCAAAGTGTTCGGTGGTTGGAAGAACAATTGTTGGCTCATTGTTCGACCTGGGGTTATCAAGAAATCATTCTCCCTACCTTTGAGTATCTTGATGTATTAGCCGTGGGCTTGGCTCCAGAAATCCTGGAGAAATGCTATAAATTTGCGGATTGGGGATCAGGCCGAATTCTGGTCTTGCGACCTGATGCGACGGCTCAAATTGCCCGGATGGTGGCCATGGGCCTTGGAGGAGATACTCTTCCCTTGCGGTTTTCCTATCGGACCACGGTTTTTCGGTATGAACCGGAACATCGGGGACGGGACCGTGAAGTATTTCAGGTCGGGTTTGAACTGCTTGGCAATGATACTTCTCAAAGTGATGCCGAAGTCGTGACTTTATTGGCGGGGCTTCTGAAACGGATTGGGTTGCCAGAATGGAAAATTTCTCTTGGTCATGTCGGATTTTTTAAAGCGTTGTTGGCCCAATCCGGTCTGTCTCTTAGCGGGCGAAAGCAGGCAGAAATTGCGGCAGCCCATAAAGACCTTCCTCAACTGGAAAAAATTTTAGAGACTGAACGGTTATCTCGTTCTAAGGTGAAGGACATCTTACAGGTGCCCGAACGGTACGGCCGTGACGAAGTGCTGGAATGGGGAATGCGAATCGCTGGGAAGGATACGCAATTGCTTAAGCCCTTACAACGTTTGACGCAGGTGTATCGGCAATTGATAGCAAACGGCGTGCAAGATCATATTCTTTTGGACCTTGGGGAATTTCGTGGTTTTGACTATTACGATGGTGTCGTGTTTGATGTCTTTACCTCTACGTTCGGCAGTGAAATCGGTGGAGGAGGGCGCTACAATCATTTAGTCGGGCGGTTTGGCCGGGACCTTCCCGCCATTGGATTGGGGTTGGATTTGGACCGCGTGTTTTCCGCCTTGGAGCGGGGAGGTAAGGTGGGCGGCAATGGATTGAAGCCTGTCAGAATTTTTACCTCTCCTCATCAATCTGAGGCATCCTTTGCTCTTGCTCAACGATTGCGGGGGGCCGGGATTTGTGTGATTGAAGAAATGATAGAAGGTTCTCCAAAATCGGCTTTGAGCTGGGTTACCACAGTTGCTCGGCGTCGCGGGGTGCCGTGTGCAATGATTTTTGAAGAGAAGACTTCCACCCCGCAATCGGTGCTCTTATTAGAATTCACCTCTTATTCTCAAAAGCCCCGGCAAACCCGGATGCTAGTTCAAGAGCTTCCTCAACGGTTACAAGCATTCAGCCATGGCAATATCTGAAGCCCCAGAGGTCCGAGTTCCTCCCCAAAATCTTGAAGCGGAACAATCCGTTCTTGGAGCCATTCTTCTTGATAATGCGGCGCTCAATCGAGCGATGGAAATCTTGTCGGAGGATGACTTTTATCGAACGGGTAACCGGATCGTGTATCGTGGCATGGTGGCATTGTCAGAACGGAATCAACCTGTTGATCAAATTACCCTGACAGACTATTTGCGAGGGACCGGCGAACTCGACCAGATCGGGGGCGCTTCGTATATTGCAGAAATCGTTCAGGTGGTTCCCAGTGCCGCCAATATCCGGTATCACAGTAATATTGTTCGAGATAAATCCTTGCTTCGTGGCCTTGTTCAAACCGCCACCGAGGTGGCCATGCGAGGATATGAGGGGACGACGGGGACGAATGAACTTCTTGAATTTGCCGAACGGGAAATTTTTCGATTGGCTCAGGGGCATTTGGGAGGAACGTTTGCGCCCGTCAGTAGTATTATTAAGGATAGTGTTGAGATTGTTGACCGGTTGTATAGCCGAAAGGAGCGGATCACCGGAGTGCCCACCGGGTTTTCGGACTTGGATAATATGCTCGCTGGGCTTCAACCATCTGATTTAATTATTGTGGCGGGTAGGCCGAGTATGGGGAAGACCAGCTTGGCCTTGGGAATGGTCGAATATGCTTCACTTCGATCCAATGCCGTAGTCGGAATCTTTAGCTTAGAAATGTCTCGTGCGCAGCTGGTTTTGCGTATGTTGAGTTCCCAGGCGCTGTTAGACTCTCATGCTCTCCGGACTGGGCAGTTAACTAAACATGATTGGGTAGCCTTAACTGAGGCAGCGAGTCGGCTGGAGCAGGCAAGGATTTTCATAGACGATTCTGGAAATTTGACCCTTCAGCAAATGCGAGGGAAAGCTCGACGGTTGAAAGCCGAACATGGGTTGGACCTCCTGGTGGTCGATTATTTGCAATTGATGGAAGGGCGTGGAGATTCAGAATCTCGCCAACAAGAAATTTCGGATATTTCCCGGGCCTTGAAAGGATTGGCGAAAGAATTGAATATTCCTGTGATTGCCCTTTCTCAGTTGAGCCGGGCGGTGGAAAATCGAAAACCGCCCATCCCCGTGCTGGCTGATTTGCGCGAGTCGGGTGCGATTGAGCAAGATGCCGATGTGGTGATGTTTATCTATCGCGAGGAGGTCTATGAGCCTGATACTGAGCAGAAAGGCATTGCACAAATTCTGGTGAGAAAACATCGGAATGGACCGATTGGAGAAGTGGATCTGCAATTTCATGACCGGTATGCCAAATTTAATAACTTAACGAGAGAGAGACAGGCTGGTATAGTATAAAGAATTGTTGAGGGACGGTATATGAATTCTACAACTGTGCAAGCTATGGCGAAGAAGGTTCGGTCAGGACGGACATTCCCAATGTGGTTGGGTCGTCTGAGAACCCTATTGTGGGGAATTCCACTTCTGGTGGTGTCCTGTGGGACAGCTCCCCCTCCCACTTTGAATGGACAGGAAGCATCCATGGTGACGCGGGAAACTGTCCACCCTCAGGCCTACTATCACTTCCTTCGAGGTTCCCTTGCCGAGTTGAATAACAATGCCACAACAGCTTTAGAGGAATATCAGGCCGGTTTGGCATTTGATGCGGATTCGAAGTTTTTAAAATTTCGCCTTGCCAAACTGCACTTCTCTATGTCGCATCTGACTGAAGCCGTGGATTTAGCAAGACAAATCCCTGTGTCGGAAATTTCTCAGGCGGCAATGTTTTTCGATTTGGCGAAAATTTTTGCCGGGGGAGGGGATACCGGACGGGCCGTGGAGATTTTGACTGAAGGGGAACGACACTTTCCTCAGGATGAACGGATATACATTTCTCATGGGACCCTCCTGTTAAATATCAAAGAGCTTCAAATGGCTGAAGCCGTATTCCATGATTTATTAGTTCATGTGCCTGGCTCCGCTGAAGCCCATTATTATTTGGGGGTGATTGCTCTGGAGGCGAAAACGAAACAGGAAGCCAAGGCACATTTCCAGGACGCCATTGCTCTTCATCCTACTTTTGAAAGGGCATACCTGAAGTTAGTGGCCATTTCCGAAGAAGCAGAGGAGCCTCAGGAGGCTATTGAACTTTTGGAGCGCTATTTGATTGAGGTTAATCCGCACCATCGGGAATTCCGGTTGCGTGTCATTCGGCTGTATATTGGCCAACATAACACGGACAAGGCTTTGAACCATTTGGACTATTTTCTCCAGCAAAATTCGGATGATTTGCATGCGCAGATTCTTAAAGCTCAAATCTATGGTGAAATGGGGAACTTTCCAGCTGCAATTGAGCAATTGAATGCCATCTTGCGGGTGAGACCTAACGAATTGCGCGTTCGTGACTTCCTGGGATTGTTATATGAGGAAATGAAGGATTATGACCGCGCGATTCAAGCCTATCGAACCAATGTCCAGATGGACGACACTTTTTTCGATAGTATTCTGCATTTAGGCTTTGTGTCTTATCGGTTGAAACGCAACCAGGAGGCGCTTTCGTATTTGGATCAGGCTGTCAGCCTCAATCCTAAGCGGCCAGAGCCGTATTTATTGTTGGGGCTGACCCATTTTCAAATGGAAGAGTATCACAAGGCAAAGGCCAGATTAGAGGAGGGTATTCAACATGATCCCTCAAATGCCGAACTTCATTTTAATTTAGGCACGGTCTATGACAAATTAGACCATTTCGATAATGTGGTCCGGGAAATGGAAGAGACTCTGGCGTTGGACCCGGAACATGCGGATGCCTTGAATTATTTGGGGTATAGCTATGCGGATCGTGGCATCAAAGGTGAGCAGGCCTTGTCCCTTACGCAACGTGCCGTCGCCTTAAAACCGGACAATGGGTATTACGTGGATAGTTTAGCTTGGGCACTCTATAAACTTGGACGCATTGAAGAAGCACTGGAAACGATTCAACGAGCGGTCTCTTTAGTGTCGGATGATCCTGTGATTTATGAACATTTGGGGGATATTTTCTTAAAGCAAGATGAGCGAAATAAGGCACGAGAGGCCTGGCTTCATTCATTACAACTCGATTCAACAAATAAGTTGCTGGGCAAGCGGTTTCGTGAGGCCGGTTTTGGGGAACCAATTCCTACCCTTTCCCACCAGTCTACCCTGGCCCCTTAGGTTCTCACCATTTTAGATATTGAGCCGCGTGGTTCGCCAATAAAGTTATCAAATGATACCTCCAATTTATTATAAAAGTTGGTATGGGCCTATTTGATAGTTTCCGTGTCTGAGTCATTTTCAGCGGCTGATTCTTAAGATTTGCTTTCTTTCTGGCGAATAAATAGTCACGCCTTTTCTTTATTTGCCTTGCATGACGATGTGGCCCTCCATTCTTTGTGTCCCTGAAATAGTCGGTTATATGAATTTTGTGACGTTTAATGCTGTTTCATTGCCGTCTTTAAGGCTGTGTTGTTTATCATCGGAGCCCTGGCTACTTGAGATAACCAGGTGTACCATCATCCGAGGGTGAGATATATAACAATCTGTTGGAGGATAATTCTCCATGGAGGTTTCGTAGGATGCTGACTCAACTCAACGACCAAAAGGGTTTCAGTTTAACCGAGCTGATGATTGTGGTGGCAATTATTGGTATTTTGGCGACGATAGCCATTCCAAATTTTTTGCGTTACCAAGCCAAAGCCAAGCAAACGGAGGCCAAAAGCAATTTGGTGGCAATTCATACGGCAGAAATTGCCTATTTTGCTGAAAATAATGGGTATATAGATGATTTTAATGCCATTGGATTTGCCATGAGCGGGTCTTCGCAGCGATATTTTTATAAAATCGGCAATGCCAATCTTGGAACATTACCTCCCGGGTGTACGGACCCGAATTTGGATTCTGTGAGTGCCTTAGGCTTTACGGCGGTTGCAATTGGAAACATTGATGGAGATGCAACCTGCGACGTGTGGACCATCAATGAGGCAAAGGTCATCACGAATGTGACGAATGATGTGTCTTCCTAGTTTTGTTGTGTCAGAGCGCTACGCGTTTAACGGGAACCAACTCAAGAAAAGTTGATTTTCCCCGATCTTTAACTGAATCGGTTAACGTGACCTCATGAGGGGGGGGATCAGTGGACATACTCGAAAAAATAAAAAATCGGTCAGCCAATGTTGGAGTAATTGGATTGGGCTATGTGGGGCTGCCCTTAGCCGTTCTTCAGGCCAAAGCCGGATTCCGGGTGTTTGGGGTGGATGAAGTGGTAGCCAAGGTTGAAATGGTGAACCAAGGACGTAATTATATTTTGGATGTGGTGGATTCTGATTTACGAGAAGTCGTAGAGCAAAAAAAATTACAGGCGACAACTGATTTCTCCGTGTTGCGGCAGTGCGATGTCATACTTATCTGTGTGCCGACTCCCCTGACCAAAAATAAAGAACCGGATATCTCGGCGATTGTGAAAGTTCTTGGGCATCTTGCTGATTATTCACATCCGAATATGCTCGTGGTATTAGAAAGTACAACCTATCCAGGAACAACCGAGGAAGTCATTTTGCCTGCCTTAACGGCAAAGGGTTTAACGGCTGGCAAGGATCTCTTTGTCGCATTTTCCCCAGAACGGGTTGATCCTGGAAACGCTGAGTTTAAGACTCATAACACCTTTAAGTTGGTGGGGGGTGTCACCAAAGTTTGCGGGGAAGTTGCCAAAGCCTTTTATGAACAATCCATCGTGAAAATCTTTCCTCTCAGCTCTCCACGTGTTGCGGAAATGGCGAAGGTCTTTGAAAATGTTTTTCGCTCAGTGAATATTGCGTTAGTGAATGAGCTCACTTTGTTGTGTGACCGAATGAATATTAATGTTTATGAAGTGATTGATGCCGCAGCCACAAAGAACTTTGGCTTTATGCCTTTTTATCCTGGCCCTGGTGTGGGTGGGCATTGCATTCCCCTGGATCCATATTATTTAGCGTGGAAGTCAAAAGAGTATGATGTCCATACCAGGTTTATTGAACTGGCTGGGGAGATTAACGAAAATATGCCCTATTTCGTAATGAATAAGCTTCAGCGGATTTTAAATCAACGAGGTAAATGCCTAAAAGATTCAATCATTTTTGTATTGGGAGTAACCTATAAAGCCGATATTGAAGACCCACGTGAATCGCCTGCCACAAAAGTCATGGAACTATTGCAACATGAAGGTGCAACGCTGCAATATTCGGACCCCTTTACTCCTTCCCTTATTATTCAAGGAAAGGAATATAAATCTCAACAGATAAATGCTGAATTGTTAAAGCGCAGTGCGTGCGCCCTGATTTTGACCGCGCATTCTGCTTTTGATTACCAGTTGATCGTTGAACACGCTCCCGTGGTATTTGATACGCGGAATGGCACTCGTCAGGTGAAGCATCACCGTGATCGTATTGTGTTGCTTTCAACCTAAGGAGCGTTGCAATACAAAGCATATTCCCTGGCAAAGTGGTATTGGCTTGACAGTCTAACCGCATTTCGTTATAAAGCCCTGTTTAAGCAGGGCTTTTTTGTGTCTTGTGAATCTCTCATTTGTCGGTAGCACTCCCCCAAAATTGCATTATTAAAAGTTGAATCCCTGAAAGAAATCCCGCATGAACTTGCTCAAGCAATTCTTAGTACGGTTATCGGGGAATATCTTTGAGACCCTGACTCCAAAGTTAGGCCCCTATCGTGTAAAGCAAAAGCCACCGCCTCTAAAGCTGGTTTCCCATAACCTTCATCCGGAGGTTTCTCCGGATCGTACCATCCAACGAACAGCCAATCTTGGCCATATGAGTGCTCTGGAATCAGCTCTTCAAAAAGGGGAAGACTGGTTACTGAGCATGCAAGATCCTGAACAGGGATTTTGGGTTGAGGAGTTGGAAGCGGATACGACCCTGACCTCTGAGTATATAATGCTTCGACGGTTTCTGGATGTGGTTGATGTGGATAGAGAGCGGAAAGCTACTCGGTATTTACTTCATACTCAGCTCGAGGATGGGGGTTGGCCGATTTTTTACGGAGGGCCTGCAGATATCAGTGCATCGGTAAAGGCCTATTTTGCGCTCAAGCTGGCGGGAGTTTCTCCTGATGAGCCTGTGATGCAACGTGCAAGGAGTTTAATTCTCGGCAAAGGTGGTGTCGTTCAGGCCAATGTCTTCACCAAGATTACCTTAGCATTATTCGGGCAATATGATTGGCGCGGAATACCGTGTATGCCTCCAGAAATATTCTTAGCCCCACGATGGTTTTATTTTAACTTATATGCCGTTTCATATTGGTCTCGTGCAGTCATTGTCCCGCTTTTAATTATTTTTGCCTATCGACCTCTGTGCACAATCTCCAAGGAGCAAGGGATTGATGAACTTTTTCTTCAGCCTCGTCAGGAGGTGGACTATGCTCATGTGCCACCGTTGCACAGGGATTCGACTCTCGTAAGCTGGCGGAATTTTTTTGTGTGGGTCGATGGGCTGCTTCGTTTATATGAGGCCTATCCCATAAAGGCCCTCCGGAAAAAGGCTTTGAGTAGCACACAGTCTTGGATGATTGAACATATGGGTGGAGAAGGAGGATTGGGAGCCATCTATCCAGCAATGGCTTATTCGATTTTTGCCCTTCGAGCCTTGGGATACTCTACGGATCATCCGTTGGTTCAAAAAGCATTGAGGGAAATAGAAGCCCTTGAAATTTACTCGAATCCTGGTAATACCCCAACGCCCACTATGCTGCATTTACAGCCTTGTCATTCCCCAGTGTGGGATACAGCCTTAACGATTAATGCGCTGATCGAGCGGGGCCTTGCGCTGGACCATTCGTCATTACAACGTGCAGATGCCTGGTTGCGTTCCCGTCAGTGTCAAAAAGTGGGAGATTGGGTCGTGTCGGCTCCAAAAGCTCGGTCTGGTGGATGGGCGTTCCAATTTGAAAATGAATGGTATCCCGATGTCGATGATACCGCGGCTGTGGTGACGGGGTTGGCCAAGATCAATTCCGCCGAGGTATTCGGCTCAGACGAGGCCATTCAACGAGGGTTTCAATGGGCTTTGGCGTTGCAGGGGTCAGATGGTGGTTGGGGGGCATATGATAAGGATAACAATAAATTAATTTTCAATAAGATTCCCTTTGCGGATCATCAGGCTCTTTTGGATCCCAGTACGGCCGATTTAACCGGTCGATGCTTGGAAATGTTAGGAACGTTAGGGTATGACCAGTCTCACCCTGCTGTGAGCCCCGCAATTGAGTTCTTACGTAAGGAACAAGAGCCAAACGGAAGTTGGTATGGCCGATGGGGGGTCAATTATATTTATGGGACCTGGTGTGTCCTTTCAGGCCTTCGTGCAATAGGCATGGATATGACGGCGCCATGGATCCAGCAGGCCGTGATTTGGCTAGAGTCCGTTCAGAACTCCGATGGGGGTTGGGGAGAATCCTGTGATTCCTATGCCGAAGTGGAGAAGGCCGGGCGAGGAGAAAGTGCGGCATCTCAAACGGCCTGGGCGCTCATGGCCCTCCTTCAAGCTGGAGAATCGGACTCCATTAGTGTTGTCCGTGGAGTCAATTGGCTTATTCGCCATCAACGTGAGAATGGAGTGTGGGATGAGCCGTTTCACACGGGTACCGGGTTCCCCAGGGTCTTTTATTTACGGTATCATGGATATTTTAAGTATTTCCCCATCTGGGCCCTGGGTATGTACCGGAATGTAAAAATATCCGGTGAAGCAAGGGCCGATCAATTACGAAAGGCCGCACAAGTGGCCAGACGCCAGAGTAAGCTTGTGTAATTTCGGTCCTGAACGCCCGCCTCTTGCATATTTCCCATTCCCCGATGATGGCAGGAGCCTCCTCTGACCAGAATCGTCATATTGACTGCAACCCATGTAGAGTTCAACGCTGTTGGCCGGACTCTTCCCCGTGTGCGTTCTGCCAATCGCCCAGGGTATGCCGGACTAGAGAGTCAAGGAGCTTCAACCCATGTCTTGTTAGTGAAGACGGGAATAGGTCCAGGAAAGGCTGAAACGGTTACCCGGCAAATTTTAGAGAGCGAAGCATGGGATGTCGTCATTTCTACTGGTTTTGCCGGCGCCCTCAATTCTTCCCCAATCGGATCGCTGGTGGTCGGTCAAGAGGTTCTCTTGGGGCAGTCTACAGAGTTGTTCTCTGATTCTGATCTGCCACGAATTGGGTGTCATCCTGAGTGGGTCAAGGCGGCATTAAGGGTCCCATTGAAGGAGGGATGCCTTCTTCAAGCTGGCCGGTTTGTAACGACGAATCGAGTGCTGACACAGGCTTCACAAAAACGTATTCTGGGGGAACGGACCGGAGCGATGGCTGTAGATATGGAGAGTGGAGCTATAGGCGAAGTGGCGAAGCAGTACGGTTTCCCTTTTCTGATTATTCGTGCGATTTCTGATGGTGTTAACGAGGATTTACCGGTAGACTTCAATGTGTTTCTCAAGCCATTTGGGTGGGTTGGGGGTATAGGACAGGTCCTATCCTCACCTCGATGTTGGGAGGGATTTTTTCGTTTGTATCGGAATTCGAGGCAGGCAGGAATCCAACTTTCCAGTTTTTTTGAAATTTTCTTCACGATTGTTTCAGCCCCTACTTTCTCCATGGCCATCAATAAATCTGGCGCGGAAATTCCATGATATTATTGCAACATATTGGGAAACGGACTCTTTTCTTGATAGAAGAAATGGGGGCCATGTTTGTGTTTTTGATACGGACGTTTGGATGGTTGTTCCGACCACCGGTGAGAATCGCTCAAATTATCAAGCAAATGCATTTTGTGGGGTTCAAGTCGTCTTTTGTTGTGATTCTGACGGCCTTATTTACCGGGATGGTATTAGCTCTTCAAGGGTACTATTCCCTGAGGAAGTTTGGGTCTGAAGGTTTGCTAGGGTCTGCTGTGGCGATAAGCATGATCCGTGAGCTAGGTCCGGTATTAGCGTCATTGATGGTGACCGCTCGCGCGGGATCAGCCATGACCGCAGAAATCGGGATTATGCGTATTACCGAGCAAATTGACGCATTGGAGACCATGGCAATCAATTCTTTACAGTATTTGATTACTCCCAAGGTTGTTGCGTCGCTTATTTCAGTACCCTTGTTGGTTGCTATGTTTGACGTGGTAGGAATTTGGGGAGGGTATCTGGTTGGGGTCAAGTTGCTCGGAGTCAGTGGGGGATCCTATTGGAGTTCAATCGAATCGGCGGTGGAATGGAAAGATGTCTATGGGGGGATCTTAAAGTCGATTAGTTTTGGCCTGATTATCAGCTGGGTCTGCTGCTATAAAGGGTATTACACGAGAATGAGTGCCGAGGGACTAGGAAAAGCTACCACTGAATCTGTGGTCTTGGCGGCAGTTCTAATTTTGGTGTGGGACTATTTTTTAACCTCCGTCCTTATGTAACGTTACGCATGTCGATAAGTCTACCGATGGTCATTAAGCTGGAGGGGGTGGAAAAGACTTTAGGAGGGCAAGCTGTGCTCAAAGGGGTCACTCTTGATATTCCTAAAGGTAAAATTACGACGATTATCGGTCCGAGCGGTGAGGGCAAAAGCGTAATGCTTAAGCACATCATTGGATTGATTCGCCCGGATCGAGGCAGGGTCATTATTGATGGAACGGACCTTACGCAAATTAATGACCAAGAATTGAATGACATACGCAAAAAATTTGCTATGTTGTTTCAATCGGCAGCCTTGTTTGATTCTATGAATGTATTTGATAATGTCGCCTTTCCCTTGCGAGAAAAACGCATGATGAGTGAACAGGAAATTTCTCGATGGGTGCCGGAGATGCTGGAGAGGGTAGGGTTGGACAAGATGGGCCATAAATTTCCTGCAGAACTGAGCGGAGGAATGAAGAAACGTGCAGGATTGGCCAGGGCCCTGGTAATGGGGCCGGAGATTATTTTGTTTGATGAACCGACGACGGGGTTGGACCCGTTAATGGCCCATGCCATTCATGACCTCATTTTGGCCATGCATAAAACCTTTGGATTTACCGGTGTGATGGTGAGTCATGAAATTCCGGAGATCTTCCCTATCTCTGATTGGGTTGCTATGTTAAAGAATGGAAAAATTATTGCAATGTGTCCTTCAGATGAATTTCAGCAGACTGCCGATCCTGTGGTACGTGAGTTTATTTCGGTCAATAATGGCATTCACCTTGCTCCAGTCTGAATCTCCTGCCTCTCGAGAGTGGGTTAGGGAGTGAGGTGGATATTAGTGACACGCTGAACTATATGCATTATCCTTCCCGGGCCTTGCTCCAATAAAACATCAATTAACCCAGCTTAATTTTTATGATGGAACGTGGAAAACTTGAATTAATCGTCGGAATATTTGTGTTAGTGGGGGTCATCTGTCTTGGGTATTTGGCGATCAAGCTTGGAAAGCTTGAGCTGGTTGGAGGGGATTATTACGAACTCCAGGCAGAATTTTCTTCCACTTCCGGGTTGAAAAACGGAGCGTCGGTAGAAATCGCCGGAGTAGAGGTGGGCCGAGTAAAAAAAATCGGACTGAAAGAAGATCGGGCTCAAGTGGTCCTTGCGATCCAGGATGGGATCCCGGTGTTTGACGATGCGATTGCTTCAATCAAGACACGTGGCATTATTGGAGAAAAATTTATGGAATTATCTCCCGGCGGGGCGGGAGAACGTTTAAAGGCTGGTGGGACCATTGTGGACACTGAATCTGGAATTGACCTAGAGCAGGTGATTAGTCAATTTATCCATGGCAATGTTGAGTGATGCTTGGTTGGTGAAATAGATGTGGAGGAAATATGCAAAGGGAATGGGTAGGGAAACCTGAGTTAAAGGTGGGGACGAGAGCAGGTGAACTTCAGGGATGGCAGTTTAAAAATTCTTCAAGAAATATGGCAGTAATATTTTTTGGTTGGATAGTCGTTTCTTTTGTCTGTTTGACTGCCGCGTGGGGAGGAGGGACTCCAACGGGGGCAGTCAAGGAAACCGTTGATCAGGTTTTTGTGGTGTTGAGGGATCAAGCATTGAAGGACCCTGCGAGAGAGACGGAACGGCGAGCGAAGCTGGAAGAAATTATTGGAAAGCGATTTGATTATGCCGAAATGGCCAAGCGTACCCTGGCTTCTCAGTGGAAGGGGTTAAGCGCAGAGCAACAACAAGAATTTGTGACTTTATTTCAGCAGTTTTTGGCAAATTCCTACGTCGGCAATGTAGACGGGTATTCAGGGGAAGAAGTGGAGTACCTCAAAGAACGCGAAAAGGGAGAATTTGCTGAGGTACAGACCAAAGTGGTATCCCCGAAAGTGCAAATACCCTTGGACTATCGTCTGTTGCAAAAAAATGGAGAGTGGTGGGTGTATGACGTAGTGATTGATGGAGTGAGTTTGATGAAAAATTACCGTGGGCAATTTTCCCGTATTATTAACTCCTCATCGTTTGAAGCTCTTCTCGAGAAGCTTCGCTCAAAAGCCGACCTGGGGACTTCGTCCTAAGGAGTCGGTTTTGTGATATCGTTTCGTGTGTGGGGCCTGGCGGCGCTGTTCTGCCTATCTGTGGTCGGTGGTATCCTCCCCTCATCTGTCGCTCTTGCCGAGAATTCCTTTTTTGTGGTTCCCGCGGTTTCTACTTCAAAAAATGATGGCCAGGATTTTGGCCTCATTGCTCCGGCGTTGAGTACGGATGTGGAAGGCAACCTCCGTTCTCTTTTTGCCCCGATGCTGATTCATAATTCGTATTTGGGAGTCAGGGGAACCTTAAACTATTTTCATTATTGGTCGGGTGGCCGCCAAATGGAGGCGGTCGGTTCCTATACGGAGAAGATTGAACGGGACCTGAAATTTCGTTATCAGGACCCCGGGTTCATCGAAGGGTTGTTCTTTGTTGATATTGGATCGCAGTTTTTTAAAAATGCCACCAAGCGGTTTTATGGCTTGGGGCAAACTACCCCCAAAGATAATCAAACAAACTATACCGGTCGTGAAATTCAAATCCACTGGAACTTTGGCATCCATTTGAATGATGTGACGCGGTTATCAGTCAACCAAAGGTTTCGAGATGTTGAAATTCAACCGGGAGGTGTGGATAGTAAGCCATATGCTAAGGATCGTTTTCCGGAGGTTCCGGGAATTAAAGGAGCGACGATTTTAGCGCATCGCCTCGTGTTTCAATATGATTCCAGAGATAACCTCAATACCCCGACAGCGGGCACCCGAATTGAAGCATTTGGGGAATTGGCACAGAACTTTGATCGCGGAAAGGAAGACGATCTGTTGTATTTTCGCTCAGGATTTGAGCTCAGGACACTGATTCCGAGTCCCTCAAAGCGGTATATTTTTGTGGCCCGAGCGATGCTGCAATTAAGCTTTGGGGATGGGATACCCTTTTACGAACAAAGTTCCCTGGGCGGGGAAGAAACCCTGAGAGGATATGGGAGGGACAGGTTTATTGATAAACATATGGTGGTGTTTAATGCGGAAGAGCGTATTCATCTGTTTGGAATGAAGATGTTTAACGTCAATATGGAATGCGAAATGGTGCCCTTTGTGGATATGGGGAGGACCTATCGGGATTTTAAATTCCGCCAATTTCATGATTGGGAAGTTACCCCTGGAGTAGGATTTCGAGCCATTGTCCGCCCCAATGTCATGGCTCGGGTGGATTGGGGCTACAGTAGGGAAGGTGGAGCGGTTTTTGCTGGCCTCAACTATCCTTTCTGATACAGCTCATAGTCGATCTGCTCTTCCGGAAAAACATGTATTGACAAGATCCAGGAATATGCGTCTTTTGGTGCCAATAGGGTTACTCTTCCTAATGGGAGGAGGTTTCATTCTCCCTTCTGGGGCATTGCGGGGTGAGGACTCAACCGACCAGCAATATCCCGAGAGTCTTGAAAGGGAGCTGGAGATTTTGGTGAGGGAGGGTGCAGCTCATTCAAACGACCTCACGCGCTTGCTTCGGATGGCCGGCTTGTATTTGGATCTGGGTTACGGGGTGTACGTTGATCGGGAGCAGAAGTTGGCAGCTTTCCAGGAGGGAGCCCGTCTCGCCCAAAAAGCCTTTGATCTTCGTGAGTCTTCTGCAGATGCCCATTTTTTGTATGCCGCCAATCTCGGGAGTGCTGCGGAGTTGGAGGGCTTGGTTGCAGCAGCATTGACGATTCAGAAGTTAAAGAAGCATGTGAATCGGGTGTTGGAGCTTGATCCGGAAAATGTTCAGGCTCACCATATGTTAGGGCGGATGTATGAGGAGTTACCCTGGATGTTAGGAGGCGATCAGAACCTAGCTGGAGAGCATTTGAAAAAAGCGGTTTCTCTCGATAGCAGGTATGCACCGGCAGGGTTGGATCTTGCGAAATGGTACGTGAAACACGGGAAAAATTTGGAGGCAGTGAGGGAGTTAACGCGGGTTGTAAGTACCCCCCCTCTTAAAAAGCGATGGATATGGGAACGGATTCATCGACCGGAAGCCCAGGCCTTGCTCCAGCAGATCCGCAGCCAGGTGGATGTTGACCGTTCTAATGCTCATCCCTGAAGTTAGATCAAATGCTTGACAGGCAATGGCAGCTATGGGAAGATTTTGGGTAATCATGTCGGAATTTGGACATTTTTAGTTATTCCCCTACAACACGTTAAGTTCTTCAGAAAGGATGCGCAATGTCCTTGCTAAAAAGGATTGAAAGTCCAGCAGATTTAAAGAAACTTTCTCGGGACCAATTCCCTGAACTTTGTCAGGAAATTCGGGAACTCATTATAGAAGTGATCTCCCATGTTGGCGGGCATTTAGCCTCCAATTTAGGTGTGGTGGAGTTGACGGTGGCTTTGCAGTATTTATTGAACACCCCGGAAGATAAAATTGTTTGGGATACCAGTAATCAGGCTTACACACATAAACTCTTAACGGGCCGTCGTGAACAATTCCATACGGTCCGCCAGTTTGGGGGAATAAGCGGATTTTGTAAACGAGAAGAAAGCATCTATGACACGTTTAATGCCGGGCATGCCGGAACCGGAGTGTCCGCTGCCGTGGGCTTTGTGGAGGCACGTGAGCAATTAGGCAAGTCTAATAAGGTAGTTTGCGTTGTAGGAGATGGGGCCCTCACGGCTGGAATGACATTGGAAGGATTGCAGCATGCCGGAGATATGGGGCGGGATTGTGTTGTGATCCTGAATGATAATCAAATGTCGATTTCCCGAAACGTCGGAGCTATTTCCGCCTATCTTAATCGGACCTTTACCGGAGAGTTCTACACAAGACTTCGTGAGGAAACCTCTCAACTCCTGGAAACCATTCCCCAAATTGGAGAACCCGTAAAGCGAATGGCGATTCGGGCTGAAGAGCTGGCCAAAGGCTTACTGCTCCCTGGGCTGCTATTTGAAGAGTTAGGATTTCGATATGTCGGTCCAATTGATGGACACAATTTTGAGCATTTACTCCCGACGTTGGAGAATGTTTTGAAATTAAAAGGGCCAACTCTCCTGCATGTGATTACCAAAAAAGGATTGGGGTTTCAGCCGGCAATGAAGAATCCGGTTTGGTTCCATGCCTGTTCACCGTTTGATTCGAAAACTGGGCAACCGATGAAAAAGCCCGGTCACCCCTCGTATAGTTCTATCGCCGCTAAAACACTGATTCGTCAAGCTAAAAAAGATAACCGGGTGGTGGTCATTACGGCTGCGATGTGCGAGGGAACGGGAATGTCTGAGTTTGAAAAGGAGTTTCCCTCCCGTTTGATTGATGTCGGGATTGCTGAGCAGCATGCAGTGACCTATGCCGCTGGTCTCGCCGCCGATAATATGCGGCCGGTTATCTGTATGTACTCAACTTTTCTACAGAGGGCCTATGATCAGGTTGTGCATGATGTGGCAACCCAAAATCTGCCGGTGACCTTTTGTATTGATCGGGGAGGATTGGTGGCCGAAGACGGAACGACCCATCATGGGGCTTTTGATTTTGCTTTTCTTCGGCATGTTCCCAATATGGTAATTATGGCCCCAAAAGATGAAAATGAACTTCAACATATGGTCCAAACAGGATTGGTGCATGATGGTCCGGTGGCGGTTCGATATCCTCGCGGCAGTAGCCTTGGGAGTTCCTTTAGATTCTGAGCCAATTCCTCTTTCAATCGGCCAGGGTGAGCTGTTATCTGATGGGCGAGATGTGGCGATTATTGCGATTGGGGTTATGGTTTCGGAGGCGATGAAAGCGGCTGAGCGCTTACAAGAAGAAGGCGTATCGGTGGCTGTCATTAATGCACGGTTTGTGAAACCTCTCGATAAAAACCTAATTCGAGAAATTGCCAAAAAAGTGAAATGCTTAATTACGGTTGAAGAAGGGTGCCGAATGGGCGGGTTTGGATCCGCTGTACTAGAGTTTTTATCCGAAGAAGAATGTTGGAATATGCCGACCAAAGTCATCGGATTGCCAGATTGGTACATTGAACAAGGGCCTCAGGATTTGCTTAGGGAAAAGTATGGTCTCACGGCGGATGGGATTTATGATCAGGCCAAGGCGTTGCATGACCGGGTTTCACTGCAAGCAGTAATACGCTAGTCTATTCTCGTGTATATTTCTCGACGAAAAACCAAACAAATCCAGGTTGGATCGGTAAAAGTCGGTGGGGATGCCCCCATATCGGTCCAGTCTATGACGATTCCTCATCCGAGGGACGTTGCTGGGACGGTGGAGCAGATTCACCGCTTAGAGAAAGCTGGATGTGAATTAATTAGGGTAGCCGTGCCCGATATGGAAGCGGCTGAAGCGCTTCCTAAACTAAAATCCCAAATGACGGTACCCTTGATTGCAGATATCCATTTTGACCATCGTCTTGCTCTAAAAGCCGCTAAAGTTGTGGATTGCGTCCGTATTAATCCGGGAAATATTGGGCCATGGTGGAAAACCGAAGAAGTGATTCAGGCCGTCAATGACTATGGCATTCCTCTCAGAATTGGCGTCAATGGGGGTTCCTTAGAGAAGCATCTTCTTGAAAAATACGGCTATCCCACCGCTGAGGCACTTGCCGAGTCGGCATTGAATGCGGTTCATGCTTTGGAGGATGTTGGATTTACCAATATGAAGGTGTCTCTGAAGGCCTCTGACGTGCACATGGCGATGGATGCCTATTGGTTATTTGCCCAGCAAGCCAATTACCCCTTGCATATCGGTATTACCGAAGCAGGAACTGCGATGACCGGTGCGGTGAAATCTGCTATTGGGTTAGGTTGGCTGCTTTCTCAGGGTATTGGCGATACCCTTCGGGTCTCCTTAGCGGCCGATCCGGTTGAAGAAGTCAAAGTTGGATTTGAAATTCTGAAATCGCTGGAGCTTCGTCATCGTGGTGTCAATGTGATTGCTTGTCCGACATGTGGGCGAGTGGAAATTGATGTGGTGAAAATGGCTAACGAATTAGAGCATCGGCTGGGACATATCACCACCCCAATCACCGTATCCGTCTTGGGTTGTGTAGTGAATGGAATTGGCGAAGGGAAAGAGGCTGATATTGGAATTGCCGGAGGTCAAGGCGTAGGAATTCTGTTTAAAAAAGGGAAATTATATAAACGTGTGCCATCTGAAGACCTTCTTCATACTTTGATTGAAGAAGTGGAGTTGATGGCCAAAGAGCAGGGTGGTCAAGGCCCAAGCGCCAATGTTCAGGAGACCTCTGATGGCGTTTCCATTCATCAATCCCCAATGAAAGATCTTTCCTTAAGCCCGATACGTTCTGTCTCCAGAGAACTTCCCGTGTTGCCTCGTCAGTAATGATTCCACCCTATTGAGGACTAAAGAAAAAGAAAGCCAGATTTTCTCTTGTACAAGAGAAAATAGACTTCTTATAATGAACTCGGAAAGGCGCCGTACCCAAGTGGCTAAGGGAGCAGTCTGCAAAACTGCGATTCAGCGGTTCGAACCCGCTCGGCGCCTCCAATTATATATCCTGTTTAACCAGGTGGTGGTTTTAGGATTTATGCTGGGGGCAGGAGTGGATGTTCTTGAAATATGGTGAAAATCTAGAGGGAGTAAAATAACAATGTCGGTACCTGTGTCTCAAATGTATACCGTAGCTCATTATGCCCTTTCACAGCACTTACGTGGTGTGAAGCGATACCCTCTTGTGCTTATGCTAGAGCCGCTCTTTCGATGTAACCTGGAATGTGCAGGGTGTGGGAAAATCCAGTACCCTGATCACATTTTAAATCGGCGCCTGACGCCTGAGCAATGTTGGGCTGCCGCTGATGAATGTGGTGCACCTATTGTGAGTATTCCTGGAGGAGAGCCGCTGATTCATCCTGAAATGCCAGCTATTGCCGAAGGGCTTGTGAAGCGAAAGAAATATGTTTACCTCTGTACAAATGCCATTCTGCTTGAACGAAAATTACAGGACTATACCCCCTCGAAATACCTCACATTTAGCATCCATATGGATGGGCTCAAGGAAGAGCATGACCATGCCGTTTGTCGAGATGGTGTCTATGACGTTGCCGTGAAAGCCATTAAAGCCGCTTTAGCCAAAGGTTTTCGGGTGACGACCAATACGACATTATTTAATGATGCGGCGCCTGCCCGTGTCAGGCGATTTTTTGATGAAATGATGGAGCTGGGTGTGGAAGGCATGATGATTTCTCCTGGGTATAGCTATGAAAAGGCTCCAGATCAGCATAGTTTTTTGAGCCGTGATCGGACGCATTCGTTATTTGCGCAATTGCTATCTCAACGAAAGCGCGCTTGGCAGTTCAACCAGTCTCCGTTATTCCTTGAATTTCTGATGGGAAAACGGGAGTATGAATGCACCCCTTGGGGGAATCCCACGTACAATATTTTTGGATGGCAGCGCCCCTGTTATCTATTGCAGGATGGGTATGTATCCACGTTTCGAGAATTAATGGAAGAAACGGAGTGGGAGCGTTATGGAACGGGACGACATGAACAATGCCGGGATTGTATGGTGCATTGTGGGTATGAAGCCTCAGCTGTGAGAGATACCTTCAGCTCATGGAGCGGGTTTTTTGGGACCGTCAGGGCGACCCTGTTTCCCAATGCTGTGTGAGGCTTCTTCTCTTTGTTTTTTCTTTCTTCCCTCTGGGTCCTCTGGAAATTGTCTCAACGTTTAGCTGTAGGTAAGTAAGGGGTCATCATCATGGGTTTAGATGTATCTTCAATGGATACTCCTCAATCATGGGAAGGCCGGCATCTGCAGCCTTCGAATGAGGAAGAATTGCACGAAGCCATGGATCGCGTATTTGATTATCGAGGCGATGTGACGATTCACCTCCAAACAGGGGAGCAGGTTATAGGATTTGTATTTGATCGTCAGGAGGAGGCTCCTCAGCCGTATATTAAGCTATTCCTGCCAGGAGATCAGCAGCCACGTATGGTTTTATACCAAGAGGTGGCTGAAATCGTATTCTCAGGGCAAGATACGGCGTTTGGTCGATCGTGGGAGGACTGGGCGCAAAAGTGGAAGAAGCCCGAGGCAAGCTCTTAACGACACGATTCCCGCAAGCATTCTTATCCCTTCGATGTTCTGAAACTTCCATATAATCCAAAACATATTTTCCTTGTAATCGGACTCTAGTCGCGATGAGGTTTTTATTTCTCTCTCGACTCATACACTAGTATGTTTATTCTCTGAAAACACAGGAATGACGAGAGGGAAACAGCGCGCAAGAACGGAAGAAATAATTGACGGTTGGCTTCTGACTGTGATAGAAGTCCTGAACTTTTTTGGGCCCAGGAGACCTATGTAGCCCAAAGATTTTTGAATGGGATATGATGGGGTGGGCAGGGTATTTTCATTGAAGGAAATGTGAAGGCTTGAGAAAACTGAGAGATGTAGGGTGTACGCATATGGTGCAATCCCGTCACTTCGTTCCAGCTTTCATTCCTTCTCGGTTAGTCCCTTTTCCCGGTCCGTGTGTGGTATGTCCTTCATGATGTAGACCATCGCTTTACGATCGAGGGTCGGATTTTTGGAAATGGCGGGGATGGCTTTGAATCAGCTTTCCTTTACTTGAAGGATGCGTGGACAGATGTTTCGAGGAATGGGAAAGCAGATAGGATGGACTTAGCAAAGTCGTTTTCCACTTCGACAGTGAAAACCAAGGGCATCGCTTGGTTATTCAATCAGGAGAGTTTGGGTCGGCACGGTGAGTGGAGGTTGACCCGGCTAATCCAAGGTCAGATTGAATTATTGCGGCAAACTTTGAGCACCCATGCCGTGTCGTTCCGTAGTTACTGAGATTTTGTGAGGATGTCGAATTTGAAAAATCAAGAATCAGGTAAACGAGGGGGAACAATGAACGAGTTTCAAACAGTAAAAAAACTTTTAGTCAGTGGTTTGGCCGTTATGGGCCTTTTGATGTCAGCATGTGGTGGTGGCGAAGGTCCCCCGCAACCGCCTCCTCCTGCTCCACCGGAATATGCGGATAAGCATATGCCGGCTGGCTATTGGAATAATCCAGAAATTTTGAAAGAGGGAGAGGCCATCTTTACAGGACAACAGAATATTGATGTGAATTGTGCGAGTTGTCACGGCAAAGATGGAAAGCCGGTCAAGGCTGGCGCTCGGGATTTCCGGCGAACTGAGCAAATGCAGCTTTATTCGGATGCGGTATGGTTTTGGCGAGTGTCTGAGGGAGTTTCTGGGACAAAGATGAAGGCGTGGAAAAGCAAGCTTTCAGAAGACGCCATCTGGAAAGTCATTGCCTATGAAGCGACCTTTGGGCTCAAGGGCATGGAATATGATGTTGCGAAAAGCCAATGGGTTCCTTCGGGAGGCGGTGCGCACCTGCTGCGATGCCCAGCGCCGAAGCTCCTGCAGGGGGAGAGGCTGAAAAAGCGGCAGAGTAATCCAGGAATTGAATGAAAAATAAGGAGGGCGGGGACCCTTGAAAACACTGAATCGAAGTCTATGGATAGTTCTAGCGTTGGGCCTAAGTGGGGGGGCTACTGCCTTTGGCCAGGTCCCGGATGCTCCCCTTGTGGATTTTCCCTATTCGGGAAATCGAACGGCGGTGTGGGTCGTCGCTCAACTTCATATCTTATTTGCGGCGTTTATTTTAGGCGCACCGATATTTGCCGTGGTGGCCGAATGGCTTGGGTATAAGAATAACGATCCCAAATATGACCGTCTGGCCAAGGAAGTCATTAAGGTCACGGTCATCTTATACAGCATGACTGCCTTAACCGGAGGTTTGTTCATCTTTGTCCTGCTCGGGACGTATCCTGATTTTTCGACATGGTTGATCAAGCATTTTTTCCTTGTGTTTGCGGTTATCTATCCTCTGCTGTTTATCCTTGAAACCATTATTTTGTATACCTACTTTTATTCATGGGATTCCATGAAAGGAGCGAAAAAAGGACGACATATCGCTCTTGGTATCCTGTTGAATATTGTCGGAACGGTGACCCTCTTTGTCATTGACGGACCGACATCCTTTATGAATACCCCGGCTAAAGCTGTGGAAGGTGTGTCCTTGGTGGAGTTTATCCAGACAGCCAGCTTGTGGGACAAAATGGCGAATTTTAGCTGGATGCCCCTCAACCTTCATCGCTTGGTAGGAAATGTGACGTTTGGTGGATTTATTGCCGGGCTTATTGCGGCTTATATGTTTATGGGATCAAAAACAGATGAGGAGCGAGCCTATTACGACTGGATGGGATTTGTGGGGAACATGATCGGCGTAGGAGCGCTCTTGCTTCTTCCGTTCATGGGTTATCTCCTAGCCTACGAGTTGTGTGATTATGATGCATCAATTTGTCCCTACATGATGGCTGACCAATTGTCGATGTTTTTTGAAATGCAGGGGGCCATGATCGGACTGATCTTTTTAGCCAGTAATTATTATATCTGGTTAAGTCTGAAGCGAATACAGGGTGTGGAGCAGGTGCGGATATCCGGATTTGTGGCGGTGGTAGTGCTGTTCATGCCAGCCATTATGGGATTTACTTGGAAAATGTTCCCTCCACCAGAGTGGCAGTCTTTAATCGTCTTAGGGATCCTGGTCATTCTTCCTGTGGTCCTTGGTAAAGTTCCTGGTCTCAAGAATTTCACGGTGTCGGCATTCACCATGATTAAAATTGGGTTTTTAATGATTGTGGTGGCCGATGCCATTTGGATGACCCCACATGGTTTTGTGCCCACACAAGGTCTGGCCACGGAGGAAGTGGAGCTGCCTTCTTGGGCAGGGTGAATTAGCGCTTATGCCGGCAAAAAATGCTGCCGCATTTACGCTCGTCTTTCTGACTGTCGTCAATTACATGCTATATAACCGGGCCATTAAGCGAGGGACGATCATGTGGGGGAAAATTGATTTTGCCTCGCAGTTCGTTCTGATATTCCTGGCGTTTAGCGCGATCTGGACCATGGGACTCATGGGAACAGTACGCTCCTTAACTCGGAAGTATTACCATGTTTATAACCTGGTTCCCGATTTTACTCCTGAAGCATTTACACCGACTCTGGCCTATTCGGCGTGGTGGATAACAGGGGTGACTATTGTATTTTATGCTGTCGTGAGTTTTGCCATCCTTGTCACGCTGAGAGCGGGAAGTCCGAAGTCGGCAACGTCAATGGCATCGTCAGTGCCGGTTGAAGCTAAATGAGAAGGTTGAAAAAAGAGGAAACAAATGGCTAACCAAAGTTTTGCCAAGAGTGTTATGAAGAAGACCGCCTTGGGGGTCATAATTGGTGTGTTGTTGGTGGTAGGGGCGAAATTCACCCATTTCCCCTATGTGTTTCAAGTCATGTTTTTTCTTTATGCGATGCTGGGGGCTTTGGTATTTATTCTTTTAGATGCTCCAGCGATGAAACGGTTGGAAGGTGTGAAGGCGGTGGGGGCGTTGGTGGTATTTTACCTCCTGCTTTCTGGTCTCTATATTGCCGGGGCGTCGATTCTCCCCCAGTTTGACCCGGAGGATGAAAAGGGAAAAATTGAAAAAGTCTTAAAACTTCGTCGGGCCCAAACTGAGCAAGGAAAGGCCGATGAATTGATAGCCAGGGCAAAAGAATTGGATGAACGGGCCAAGGCTATTTCCAAGCAACTGAGTTCCCTTGGGGCTGAGGCCAAAGTTGAGGTGGCTGTGGTGACCAGTCCAGGTGGGGGTGGAGGCGGCCTCCGGTGATCTCGTGGCCCTAGGGAAAGACCAATGGGAACTTCAAGAATGCTATAACTGCCATAAGCTGTATGGGCAAGGTGGAAAAAAGCGTGGCCCTGAGATGGATAATATCGGTAATCTCATGACCCCTGAGCAGTTGAAAGAAAAAATTTTAGATCCAAAGAGCTGGAAAGCAGAAGGGTTTGATAAGGATTACGAAAAGGGAAAAATGCCTGACAAGTATAAAGATCTCATGTTCCCACAAGAAATAGATGCACTTGTCGCCTTCCTTGCTTCGTTAAAAGATGAGTCGGTTAAAACTCCGAAGCCTATAAAAATGAACTAATCAACATCTGAGGTTTTCCCTGGCTATGCAACCAAAACTGACAGCAAAAGCATTGTGTGCGAACAAGGAAGTCGGGAAGATTTCTAAGGTTATTGTTGATCCACTTTCCCACGAAATCAGCCATGTCATCGTTCGGGAATTGAATGGTCACGGAGCGGAACGCCAAATTCCTATTGGCCAAGTTCAGGAAGTGGTGAGCGAGGAGGAAATTGTCCTTCGGTGTTCACCGGAAGAATTCGGTCAATTTCCGGTACTGGAGCGAGATCAGTATGTCACGATTAAGGAAGTTGAAATTGCGCATTTGGAGGATCATTTGCATGTGGAGCCCGGTGAGATTTTGGTTCCTCTACCTCGGTTAGAGCAAGGCGTTCCCAGGCGTACATTTTTTACCAATATGACGCATGCGATTGGGACCTTAATTGCTTTGCCCTTGGTGTTTCCGGTGTTGAAGTATCTCATGAAGCCCATGTTCAAGCCCTACGATAATGCCTGGTTTTCCGTCGGCAATGTAAAGAAGGTAAATAAAGAGAATATTGGCTTCCAATTTAAATTTACCCGTGGATTTAAAGAAGCCTTTATGCCAGAGCAACAGATTGAGAAAAATATCTGGGTGGTCAAGGCGACTCCGGCCGTCCAACAAGCCGTATACGAGGGAAATGATAAGAAGTTTTATGATGATAAGGGGGATGTCATCTGGGTCAACAAGTCAAATTCCCCCTATATCGGCTATTCTGGCAAATGTCCTCATCTGGGTTGTGGATATAAATGGAGAAAGACGAAAAACTTTCCAGATGGGGTATTTTTGTGCCCTTGTCATCTGAGTATTTATGATGAAGCTGGAAAAGTTATCGACGGGCCCGCACCGAGACCGCTCGATGTCCTTCCCCTGCAAGTTGATGCGGGTGGAGAAGTGAAGATCATTGATGTTGAGTATAAAGCCGGGGTTAATAACCAAATTCGGCTTCTGTAAAAGCCTAGGATGGAATGGTGAAAGGCGCATGAAGGAAGACAGTCAAGTCGCAAGTCAACAAAACGCATTCGAAAAGGTTGTTGAATTTGTTGATGAGCGGGTAGGTCTGAAAAATATTCAGGCAAAAATGCTGAATGAGCCAATTCCTGGTGGCTCTCGCTGGGCCTATGCTTTTGGCTCTGTATTGCTATTTATTTTTATTCTTCAAGTCGTCACTGGGATACTGTTGATGTTCTATTATGTCCCCAGTACGGATCACGCTTATGCGAGTACACAATATATCATCCACGAAGTGGACTATGGGTGGTTTCTTCTGAGCTACCATTTTTGGGGATCCTCTGCCATGGTGGTGATGGTCTTCGCGCATATGTCTCAAGTGTTTTTATGGGGTGCCTATAAAAAGCCCAGAGAACTGGTCTGGTTGGTCGGATTGGCTTTATTTGGAATTGTGATGGGTTTTGGTTTTACGGGTTATCTCCTCCCATGGGATCAACGCGCATACTGGGCAACGGTGGTTGGCGTAGAAATCATGGATAAAACTCCAATTGTAGGGGATTTTTTAGCTCGTTTTCTTAAGGGCGGTCCCACCCCAGGGCAAATGACCCTAAGCCGGTTTTTTGTTATTCATGTCATGGTCTTGCCGGCTGCCTTAGCAGGGCTGGCTGGCCTTCATATATTTCTTTTTAGAAAGGCTGGGCCCGCAGGTCCGTTTAGAGGCACACCTGATGAAATTAAGGCCAAAACGGATTACTTTTTCCCGCGTCAAATCTGGAAAGATATTGTGGCCATGGCCACTGTATTTTTAATCATTTGCTCCCTTGCCTTCATTGAGCCAGTGGTGTTGCTGGAACAAGCGACTCCGGATCCTGGTGATTATCATCCTGAGCCAGAGTGGTATTTCTTGTTCTTGTTTCAGTTGCTTCGATTGAAAATTTTTGGTGGGGAATTTGGTCAATTTCTTGGAGCAATGGCTATACCAGGCGCCTTTATGGCGTTTTTAGCGGCCCTGCCTTTTTTGGATACAAGTCCAGAGCGAAATATCTTTAAGCGGCCAATGGCTCTGATTGGTTGGACGGTGATTATGGTCTTTATTCTGGTGTTTACAGTGTCTGCCATTATAAACCGGCACTTTTTAGACTAATCTCTGGAAACATATGTCAAATACGAAGTTAGGGCTTTTAGTTTTTTGGCCTACATTCTGGACCGGATTTCCAATAAAGATGGTGGTCGCTTTGTTGTTGCTTGCGGCACATATGCATCCATGGGAGGGGAGCTGGGCTATTTCTATTGTTACTGGTCTCCATACCCGTGGATATTTGGGCCCTTGGTCTTTGTGCGAGGACAGTATTTATTGACCGATTAAAGGTCGATCCGAAGCCGGGCATTGGTCTGCATCTTTGGATACGATGGGTAGTCTTTAGTGCTTTGGCATTACCGATCATCATGATCGTGGTGTCCACGGTGACGGAAACTACTCAGTCGGTGGTTTCCAGTATTGTTGAATCTATTAAAGAGAATATATTCGTCATTCCCGTCGCTGAACAAATAAGTCTTGAGCTGGTGATGTGGGGGAGTGTGGCGTCTGTTGCGCTTATTCTTTGTATTATTGGGATGGCTGTATGGCCTAGGGTGGCTTGCTCAACCATTTGTAAGAAATGCGAAACCGGTAGAAGGGTCAGCAGTAGACCAGGCTAATTTTTGGGATAGCTTACGTATACCATCGGATCAGCCTCTGCTCTTAACGGCATTTACTGGGGCGGGGGTCGTACTCGTGTTTCTCTTCTGGGTTCTCCTGCCTGCTACGACGCCACACCCCCATGAAGAATATGTCTATACTTTTGAAAAAAAAGAAGTGGTCAAAGTTGAGCCACAAAAGGTATTGAAGGAAGCGGAGCAAGTTCTGGCCAACGCGGAACTTGTGGTGAGTAAGCTTCAGGAGGAAAAGTCTGGAGATACCGAAACGTCTTCAGAAGCTGGGGACCTTTCACCTAAAGCCAAACAGGAAAATAAGGCTGGAAAGCAATCTCAAGTAGAGGATGGGGAAAACCCTAGATAATGTTTGCGGGCTCTGGTGAGGAGCCTTGAACAAAATAATGAACGATCGAAGGGGGGCCAGAATGACATCGGCCGGCCAATTACGACATGAAACGGTTGTGCAAGGAATGAATAGGATGCCTGGATTGCTTAAATTAGGAAGTTTTTTGGCCCTTCTCTTACTCCCGGCTTTGGCTATGGCGGCTGGAGGTGCTGAGATTCAAGCCATGTCGGTGGAATATCGGGATGTCCCTGGAATCGGTAGCCGTAACCTGGTATGGGTTGTCGCGCAACAACATTTGTTGCTGGCTGGCTTCGTGTTAGGTGTTCCGATTTTTGCCTGGATTTGCGAGTTGGTTGGATGGAAAACCAAGGAACAACGGTATGACAAACTCGCCAAGGAGTTTACAAAGCTCCTAACGTCGGCCTATGCCACCACAGCCCTTTTCGGAGGAATCCTTCTGTTTCTTCTGATCGGACTCTATCCAAAGTTGATGGCCTACCTGACGGATATGTTTTTCCCTTCCTTCCTTGTCTATTGTCTGCTCTTCTTATTGGAAACCGCCACCCTATATATGTATTGGTATGGGTGGGATTATATGCAGGGAAATAAAAAGACTTTCCATCTTTTTTTGGGTTTTCTTTTAAATCTTTTTGCCCTCGGAATCATGATCGTCCCAAACTCATGGGCAACCTTTCAGGCCAGTCCCGTGGTGGTGGGGGAGGGAGATGCTTGGGCTAGGGCTTGGATGGCCATGCAAAACCCAACCTGGTGGCCTGTCAATATCCATAGATTAATCGCCAACGTGGTGTTGGGTGGATTTATAGTCGGGAGCGTATGCGGGTGTCCGCTATTTACTCGCGGTTTCACGTGAAGAGCGGGAGCACTACGATTGGATGGGGTATGTCGGGAATTTTATTGGTGTGTTTGGTATGTTGCCCCTCCCATTTGCCGGCTATTGGCTTATGCGGGAGGTCTACCAATACAACCAACAAATGGGGATTACCCTTATGGGTGGTTTCTTGGCATGGCTGTTTATCCTTCAGGCTATGCTCATCGGAGTGCTCTTCCTCGGAGCCAACTATTATTTTTGGATGGGAATTACCCACCGAATTCCAGGTTCTGAAAGCCAATATAAAAAACCGGTTATGGGGATGTTGATCGTCCTCTTATTGTGCCTTGGTGTGTGGATGACTCCGCATTCCTTGGTGGCGAGCTTGGCGGAAGCCCAAAAGATGGGTGGCACCCACCATCCTTTACTTGGGGTATTCGGGGTGATGTCTGCAAAAATGACCGTGTCCAATATCATGATCCTCGTGACGTTTATGAGTTTCATTATGTATTGGCGGGCGGGAAAACAAGAAACCGCAGGATGGGCAAAAGCTGCCAAGGCTATTATGGGAGGTTTACTGGTTATCGCAGGTATCGCCGTGGTGGTTCTCGGGGTATGGGGGTATTTTGTCCCAGCCATTATCCGCATTAATTATTTCTCGGTCGCCCAGGTCTTAATTGTACTGTTCATCATGGTGACGTTCACACCATTAACCGCTTTGTTAATGAAAAGTGCTAAAACGACAACGGAAATGGTATGGGGGAAAATGCCCATTCGAGCAGGATATAGCTTGGTCTTAAATGCGGTGATGGTGATCTTGCTCATGTCCCTAATGGGATATGCACGATCATCCTCTCGGGTACACTGGCACATTTATGGTGTCATGAGAGATACATCGGATTATGCTTATTCACCGGCATTAGGGTATGCGGCGGCATTTATGTCCCTTAATACATTTGTGTTTTGCCTGATCGTCGCGTTTATTTTTTGGGTGGCGACCTTGGGGGATAAGGCCAAAGCTCAGCCACCAAAGGGATCGACCATGGAGATTCCCGGCCACACCGCTCCGGCAATGGCTGGGGGGGCACCGAGTTCAGGGGAAAAACTTGAATAGGGATGGATAAGAGAAAGACTCAAGAGCCATACATCTTTGAAAAGCATGGGTGAGGAAACATGAGTGAAGTCGCGCTATTGCAGATAATCGGCATGTGTGTCATTGGGGTGGGTATCCTCATCCTGTTGTTTATTAAGGGCATGTTCCTTCGGGTACTTGGTTTCGTCGCGATGGTGTTGGGAGTCTTTAGCTTAATTGCCTTGAGTGTTCCCCAAATGGCGTCCTTGCCTCCGGCAGTGGAAACCTTCGATCTTGCCAGCGTCAAAAGTCCAGATGATTTGGCCTCCATCGGACAAAAAATATTTTTTAGCAAGGGACAATGTGCGTTATGCCATTCAATTGGACCGAGCGAATCGGCAAGATGCCCTGATTTAAATGGCATTGGAGCAAAACTGTCTGCTGAATTTATCTATGAAAGTTTAACCCAGCCTCAAGCCTATATTTATTTAGACTTCAGGCATGATGGTATTCCAAAAGAATATCCTGCACAGATGCCCCATATCGACCAGGATCCCATTGGCTTAAGCAAGCAGGAAATTTATTCGGTCATTGCGTTTCTGCAAAAAATGAGTGGGGAGCCCATCAGTATCAAAGTTGAAGATATAATGGAGTCTGGCAAGAAACAGGAAGTTCTTTAAAGGTGGCTTCGGTCTCCTCCACACTTAAATCTCAGATGCAGAACTTGGCGGATCGCTAAGGTAAGGAATAGCCACAATGAGGAGAATATCATGAAAGGCCCTATCATTAGTGGAGCTATCATTCTTGCTGGAATGTTCATATTTTTGAAATTTCTCCTTCCGTTAGTGACGGCACCTCTTCCAGCCAGTTTAATTTACCTATATTTGGCCCTTGTTCTGAGTGGAATTATGATTTATGGAACAATGAGTGCGACTTCCTTAGAAGCCATGATGGGTCCAATCTTCAGATTTTTATCTGGGAAAGGACAGACGGGAGCAGGACAGATGGCCCGGTTGGCGGTGTTGGTTATGTTCCCCCTTTTAGTGGGGTGGCAAACGTACAGTCGTTTGGTTCCTAGCGATCTTCCGCCTGCTGAAAACAGGACTATTCATCCGGCCCCGCCAGGTGAATTTGTCGGCTTATCAAACCCTTATCCCAAAACTCCTGAGAATATCATGATGGGCAAAGGCTTGTATGCTGCCTACTGCTCACCCTGTCACGGTGCAAATTATGATGGAAAGGGTCCAGCGGCCCCTGGCTTTAATCCACCTCCTGCCAACTTTAGTGATCCGGGAACTATTGCGCAATTACAAGAGGCCTATTTGTTCTGGAGAATTAAAAAAGGTGGAGTGGGTTTACCCGTAGAAGGAATGCCTTGGAAATCGGCTATGCCCCGATGGGAAGAGGAATTGCCAGAGGAATTTATTTGGAAAATTATTATGGGTGAATATGATGGGGCACACCAATCCCCTCGGACTTGGGAAGAAGAAGAAGAATAGCCTCAAGCCAATTATGTTGTGGATGAATGAGTGGAGAATATGACATGTTGAACGGACTAGGAAGCCTCAGGACACTATCCATTATTGGGCTGTTCGGGGTCCTGGGATTTTCGTCAGCTTTTGCCAATGAGCCACCTACTTCGGAAGAGCCAGGTAGTGTCTCGGTTCGATTGTATCAATTAGAAGGCAGCTTGCCGTCAGAAGACCCAAATTCTTCACAATGGGATTCGGTGCCTGGTTCTGAATTTAACCTGGCGCCCCAGGTACATTGGCCTCCTAGAATCCAGGAGGTGACTGTGAAGTCAGTGAAGGTCAAAGGGGTTCATAATGGCCAAGAACTGGCAATTCTCGTGGAGTATGCAGATCCGACCGAAGATGCCGCGGATGCCGCAGCACTTGAATTTATGGTGGGTGATAAGCCAGCTCATTTTGCGCATGGTCAAGAAATGTTGCAGGTTGAAGGGGGACCGGTAAACATTTGGTTTTGGAAAAATGAAAATGGCAAGGCAGTTGATATGAGTGCAAAAGGGTTTAAGACCTTGGAAACCCAACCCCACCAGGATGTTCAAGCAAAAGGTGTTTGGCAAAATGGTATTTGGAAAGTGGTCTTTTCCCGTTTATTGAAAACCGATGATGCACAGGATGTCCAAGTAGAGGAAGGCGAATGGCGTAATGTGGCGTTTGCCTTTTGGGATGGGGCGGTTGTCGATGGTCTGGTAAAGGAAAAGGGGGGCCAGAAAGCCGTCTCCACTTGGTGGTATGTTCGTGCAGAACCGAGTGCAGATAATTCCATTTTTGGTTGGGTTATTTTGGGCTTAGCCCTCGCAGCGGCCTTTGAATTGGTGATAGTCAGAAAACTGAGAAAGGGGCAATCAGTATGAAACGGGTAGCGGGAGGCGGTCGCGATATGACAGTCATCGGGTTGGCCGTACTCGGAATAACCTTCACGCTATTTTCTGGCTGTGCGCTTTTTGAGGATGAAAGAACTGCGAAGGGTCGAAAGCTCTATAACCACTATTGTAGTCATTGCCATGGGGAGACAGGACAACAGGGAGAAGGATTCAATTGGGAGCGCATGTCGGATCCCCGACCTAAAAATCTGGCATCCACTGCCGAAATGTCCACTTTCAGTGATGAGGAGATTTTCCATACCGTTTATCGTGACATGAAAGATACGACGGATCAAAAAGTCATTGATGATGAGAACTATTTTGCCGTACCCACCATGCCGACATTTAAGTATACGTTATCGGAGGAGGAAATCTGGTCAATTGTGGGATACGTTCGAACCCTTCATGGCATGTCGCTGAGCTATGATTTGGAAACCAGAAAAAAAGAATTAGAAGAGGCATTGCAGGTGGCGCAGCAAGAGATGGAAACCACAAAGGCAGCCTATGAGGCAGCCACCGAAAAGGCAGAGGCCGCACAAGCAGCCTATGAAGAAACGTTAACTGATGAGCAGCTTGAAAGTTACGAACCAAAAGAAGTGACTATTCCTGAAGAAGCCGTGTTTCTTGCCGCCAACGAAAAATATGAAACGGCAAAAGCGGCCGTTGATAATTTTTTAAAACGACCCAAAAAGCCACAAATCCCACGACCTGATCTTTCCATTTCTGAAGAGGACCGTGCGGCCCAAGCTAAACTGGGAAAGCAGTTATATAACGATAAGTACGGATGCCAAGGATGTCATAGTCTCAACGATGAAGGAGGGGTGGTTGGCCCTGCATTGGATCGAGCAGGTTTCCGCCTCAATCCTACATGGGTCTATCGATGGATTCTGTATCCTCAAGCCATGAAAAAGCATACCAGGATGCCAAATTTGGGGATTTCAGAGCAAGATGCAAAGGCTCTCACGTATTATCTAGGGACGCTCCAGGCCCCAAAGCCTGAAAATCAGAGTTCAACGGCAGAATAACCTTCCAACGGTCCTTTCTCTCCTTGAGAAGAGTTTTCTTTAGGCTAAAGTTTAGGCTAAAAAGCCGCTCTTCTATGATTTTATGTCCAGCCAGGAAGCTTTAAGCGCCGATAGGTCGTAAGATCTAAAGCATCGGAAAATTCCCCTGATGACCATGTCAGGGGAGAAATTAGAAAAACGAAAATGAGTGCCTAAGATTCGAGAGAGGGGCTAGGCAAAAATATAAAAGTACTCCGTCAATTTGTATTCATTGCCAAGTGTACCTATCGAAGTCCCATCAAAATCCCTCCTAAAATAAGAACCCCAATCCAGATATGTTGTTTGAATAAAGAAAAGGCTTTCTCGCCTGAAATCTTTGAGCGGAGCACAAGGACTTGATAGCCCAATATGACCGCTACTCCTACTAAGGTGAAAGAATATTCAACTCCCAGATGATTGATTTTGGCGACCAAGGCCAAGCACCCCAGCATAAAAAAAGCGGCAATTCCCACCCCAAGCCAGGTGAAGGATCCAAAGAGAATGGCGGTGGATTTGACCCCAATCTTTTGGTCATCATCCTTATCCTGTATGGCATAAATCGTATCGTAGACCATCGCCCAACATACCGTTGCTGCAAAAAGAACCCAGGCCGACAGATCCAATTCGTTGCGAACAGCGGCCCACGCCAAGACGCCGCCCCACCCAAATGCTAACCCCAAAACAAATTGGGGAACATGGATGAAACGTTTGCAGAAGGGGTATCCCCCAGCAAGCAGCAATGCCACGGGACTCAAAAAAAGCGTTAGGGGATTCAAGAACAATAACAAGATGGCTGCTAGCCCAAGCAAGACGGCCAGAAATGCTACTGCTTGGGAAGGCGTTAATTGGCCGGAGGCGAGGGGGCGATGCCGTGTTCGTTGGACTTCCCGATCGAATGAACGGTCTGCCAGGTCATTCATAATCACTCCGGCACTTCGCATGAGGAATGATCCAAAAATAAAAATCAAAAGAAGTTTAAGGCTGGGCCAACCTTCAGAAGCCAGAAATAGGGACCAAAGCGTGGGGAAGAGTAAAAGGAGAGTCCCTGTTTGATTGAACAACCGGATTAGATTGGCAAATGCAACGGAAGAAGGCATAGACCGTATGTAGGGATGACTAAAAGAATAAGTGAAACATATGGCGTGCCATGAGAATGGCTTAATCCGCCTGATCAGAGCAAATAACCCCTGAGTTCTGGTTCAGGCCAATGTGAATCCGGCTCAGGAAGCCCTACAGGGTTATTTCACCGTAAATCGTGCGATACAGAGGATTCGATCCGGTTCTTTTGAAGGGGCAACCACGATCATCCATTCGCCGGTATGGATATCCGGATGTAGTGATTTCATGCTCCACATGCGATAGCCTGGAGAAGGCTGAATCGGGATATTCACTTCAGAAATTTTTGTCCATGTTCCGTCGGTTTTGTGATGCCAACTGTGACGAATCTTTCCTGTTGTGGTTGCTTCGATTTTAGTCCAAAATATCACGTGGGAGGTTTTTGAGGTTTGAACCACTGGAATGGCCGCTTGCCCGTTTTTATCCTTTTCGCAATAGGCTGGAGGCAGGAATATTCCCTGTGGGTTTCTCTTGTTCACTTCTTTGGATAACACAACAGACTTAACCAGAAAGTCAGCCTGTGCCAATAGAGGTGTACCTGCTAAACCGATCAAGAGCCCGATTCCCCTAAATATGTGTTTTACTCGATCACCCACTTCCGCCCTCATATGGATTTTGAGACAACGTCAACCCGAGAAACTAAAATATACCTGCGGCCTTGTCAATGGAGAGAGTGAGGAGAGGCTCAATGGGCGGAACCTACGAATGCTCGGCCAAAATCCTCCGATTTTGGAAAAGAGTCAGAATCTTTTGAAGTTGACGTTACTAAGCGACGAAAGGTATAAACGACCACAAAGAAAACCTACCAAGCTTGTGCTCCAGTGCGTTCTGTCTTTCGTGATTTGATTCCTTCCAATGTGAGCCGGCGTAGCTCAGTGGTAGAGCAGCTGATTCGTAATCAGCAGGTCGGTGGTTCAATCCCACTCGCCGGCTCCAGCCAATATCCTATCGTACAAGCTGGGTATAGGTCCAAGAGATTCCGCATTTACTTCTTTCCCAGCGAGTGTTGGTAATCTGATCTGGAAGAATAGAGCCTCCATGGCTGCCATTTCTTTTCCGGTCAGAATCTAAATCGTTTGCAATTCTCCTTAGCAACCTCTGAAATTCAGTCTCTCTCGCAAGAGAAAATATTACAATCTTTTATGTAATTTGAGTGTGGTGGCTCGTGTCAGGTTCCTTAACAGATTTGTCGCCATGGAACTCTAACCAACCTGCTCTCAAAGCATATGATCTCGCCCTACTGCCCAAGGTCGAATAGGGACATCTGTCAACGGATTTAACACCGGGCTTTTTTTCGATCCAGACTATCGTGATGTTCCAACACTTCAATCACCCCTGTTCGTTTAGATTTTATGGAAATGGTGGTTGTCTAGTGAATTCGGAAGAGAGGCACATGGTTTGCTTAACCGAAGCTGAGAACAGGAAAATTTATTATTTGAGGGACATTATGAAAATCTGTGAAAAATGTCAGGGGTCAATGGTGCTAGAACGCGCTGTGGATTTGGAGGTTGGATTAAGTCTTTTGTATTTTGCTTGCTTGAATTGTGGAAAACGGATTCAGGCCGAAAAAGAGCCGCGCCCTTTAGTGCATTAATGATTGTAATATATATAACCATGAATACGGAGGAGTTATGCAAAAACAGAATCGACCATTGACTTATGATGAACGGAAGGCTGCCGAGGCAGCATTTCGAGGGGCACCGTTCGACCCGCAATTGTCCGAATCTGCCAGAAGGGTATATCTAGGGATTTCCTCCGCAATGGCGAACAAACGTAATGAGGCGTTCCAGGATTATGATCTTACGCAAACGACCGTTACGGCCAAATGTGCGTCAACAGAATCGCAGAATCGATCGAGAGCAAAATCTTCCTTATGGTAATGTCATTCCACTCTTCTAAGGACAACCCGGAAACCGGGTTGTCCTCAGCCCTCCCTTTCCATTAGCGCTCGACAGCGCGTTATTCCTCATCTACAATAATTTTTTGGTTACGAGATCTCCTTGGCGTTGAGCTTAGTCGTAGAGACTCTATCTCCATGTTGGAGTGGATTATGCCAGCGAATGTTCCGGTGCCTTCCTGGTATTGGATCCGGTTTTTTCACCAATTTTTGTGGTGAGGTATAATCATCATACCATCATACTGTCATCACGCTACTCAACCCATTTATGAAATTGTCAATCAATACAAATAGGTTATGGGCTCGACTTCCACAGAAATCAGGAGCCATTCACGGTTTGGTGCTTCTTATGATTCTTTTTGCCGGGACCTGGGTGTTTGCCTATGCGGAGGGAATGAAGTCGGAGGAGGAGGTGATCAATCAAGCAAGGGCCGCGTGGATGAAAGGATCCGCCTAATCAAGCCTTAGATATTCTTGACCAGGAAATTCCCCATTTTCCCCAAAATACAATTTTCCAAAAGCTTCGAGGAAACATTCTGACGACAATCCGTCGGAACCAGGAAGCCTTAGAGGTCTATGATGCCATACTGGAACGTGAGCCCGATTCGTTGGGAGTTCGTTGGGCAAAATGGAGTGTATTGATTCGGATAGGAGAGGGAGATTTGGCCATTACCGAGTTAAGGGATATCGCCAAACGATCATCTAATAACCCTCTGGTTCATTTGCGTTTAGCTCAAGAACTCCGGAAACTTGATCGTTTAGAGGAGTCAGTTGAATCGTATCGCCAAGCGGTCCTCCTGGCTCCGGATATGCCCGGATGGCGATTGTCTTTAGGCCGTGCGCTTTTTGATGTCTTGGATTATGAAGGGGCCAGAAAAGAAGTGGAAGGGGTATTGCAAGATGTCTCAAAAGGCTCTCCGGTCGAAGCCGCTGCTCGCAATTTGTTAATGGTGGTGTATGGGGCCACAAAAGAGAGGGGGCGACGTTTTCAACCCATTTTTACCCCGGAGGGCACTGGTGCAGATCTTAAGCAATGGGCGTTGATCCGTAATAAGGCCTGGAAACTCTTTACGGCTGGCAAATATGAGGAAGCCGAGCCAGTATTTCGAGAAGTTCTCATCCTCAAACCTTCCGATCATCGAGCGGCTTATGAACTCGGTCAGACTTTAATGGAATTAAATCGCTATCAGGAAGCCATCGACTTTTTCCAAAAGGGGATTGATCAGGGTGCGTCCAATGAGGTGTATTTGGACTCTATTTTTCGTATTGGTCAGTGCCTGGTGGAATTGGAACGATGGCCTGAAGCGTTGATGCATTTTGAATTACTGCAGGAGTTAGGCTCTGCACCAAGAGTTCCTTCAGAGGAGAGCCAGGAAAGTACTGATGATGCTCCAATCGTTGCCGGGGCACCGGTTCTCGATATGCAAAAGGTGGAACAATGGTTGGAGAAGGTTCGGACGCATCTTCCCAGTACCCCAAAGTCCACAGTGGTTCCCAGTCCAGTCAGCCCTGAGCCCGCTCTCCCCGATATGCCGCCGGTTCAAACTGAGGAATTACCAACAAGAAGTCTAGAGGGCTTAGAACCGGTTCATTCCCGAGCATCCCTAATGGGGCGTGACGCGGATTTCAGTTGGTTCCGATTCGCCATTCCTGCAGAGATGGTGATGCGTGATGATCTGCTTATGGGGTCCCATGAATTTATTCCCATTGATCCGGGAGACACTTTTCCCGTTACTCAACCAGAAATATATGTAGTGTTTGGCTTAGTCACACCTTCCTACGATGAAATTCCCTTAACTGCCAAATGCTTTCTTGAAAAGTCTGAGATTTCGTCTAGTCAGGTCGCGTTAGTCCAGGATCGGGTCATCATGAGCATGAATGATCAATCCGGATACTTTCGGTTTCAAATTTCACCGGAAGGAGGCTGGAAACCCGGACTCTATCGTTGTGGTCTATTTGTTGGAGACGAGGCCTCGGCTTATAACGTAGCTGATGATGTGAGATTTCGAATTGTTGCCTCAGAATAGGCAGGAGCACTAGATAGAGCATTCGAAGGTCAATTGATCTCGTTCTTGTTGAAGCGCGTATGGGTTGTGCGGGCTATTCCTTTTTGTCCTGCATCAATATTTTTTGGCGCCATTCCAAATCCTTTTCTGCTACTTGAATTTTCTTGCACACCTCACTTCTCCATTTGAAATATCTCCGATTAACCAACAATAGCCCATACATGAGTAGTAGTTCTGCCCCCCATAGGCCCCCATCGCAAAACGATTTATTCGTTCAGGCGAATAATCATGGCGACCAGTGGACAGATAATGAAATTCGGTGTTTTCCTTTTCTGGGTTTGACGGCCTACCAAAGTAGAAAAAGCACAAATTCCATTATCCAAAAATCTCACATTTCGATTTAGGCATAGTTCTTTAGGATACGGAAAATGCCTTCGGTCCGTATGGTTGGGAAATTGTGCCGCAATAAGCTCTATTTCATTGTTATTTGCGGTTGCTATACAGGTACTTCTTGGTCAGTAATTTTTTTGTCTCTGCTTGCCCATGAGATTCTATGGTTTATGTCAAGCATTGTGTGATCCGCTCTGGATTAAATGTTGTACGGTAATGGTGAATAGACCAGGCCGCTCGGGCGATTTTTCGGGCGATGATCACCAAGGAGGCGGTTGTGCTCCAGCCTTGAGTCCGGTAAGCCTCGTAGATCGGTTTCCAGACTTTGGTTTTGATGGCCGCCATCGCGGCGTTAAACAGCAAGCGGCGCAACTCGGCGGGGCCGCGTTTGGACAAGCGACGGCGACCGGCTTTGCGCCCCGAGTCCTTCGCCCGCGGATCCAAGCCAATGAAGGCGACGAACGCATCCGCCTTGCTGAACGGCACGCGCTCCAACGTATTGGTCAAGCTGATGCCCACCAAGGGCCCGACGCCCACAATGGTTTCTACCCGCTGTTGCGCCTCCTGGTGTTTAGGCGCACAGGCCGCCATCGCGGCCATGGTGGCATCAATCTTGGCAATCAAGGCATCCACTTTGCCCATCACGGCCTTGAGTTCGGCGGCAAAGCCACCCAGATGGCGCATCGTCAGTTTGAGCGTGCCTTTGAGTCGGACGATCGTGGCGCGCCGTCGAATGAGCCGCGATCTAGCTTGCGTTGGTTCGCCGTAGGGGGGCGTGTAGGCCCGCAAGCGCGAGTGCTCTTGCGCGATGAGTCTGGCAATCAACTCCGCATCCACCCGGTCGATTTTGGCGCGGGTGCCCATGGCCTTGGCATAGTGCCGAGTATCCAAGGGATTTAGCAGGAAGACGGTATGACCTTGTGCCGGTGCAAGGTCAGCCAACAACTCGTGATAGGCGCCAGTGGATTCCAGGCCGATGCGGCTGCCGGCGGGGAGCGACTTCAGCCAAGCCCGCAACGGGGCCCGTTGATTGGGAACACTGTGGACCGGAAAACTGTGCGCAGCGCACGCGACCACGACGACGTCTTTGGCCACATCTACGCCGACGTTCAAAAAAAGTTTGCATGATGGGAGCCTCCAAAAAGTACATGAATGACGCTGGGGTGGCACACACCGACGTAAGCTTGCGGGTAAATCGGCGGTCAGGGACCCTGCCGCGAGATTCCTCATCGACGTTGGGGGTATGGGTGGGAGAGTTCTCAGGGAGCCTGTCCGCAGTGCGGCAGATGCTAGCCGATGTCCCTCCACCCCGGCTCCTTGTAGCTTCTCAAGAATGAGTAGTAAAACACCATACAAGTTAGCCGAAGATGAAGCCAATTGGGAGCAGGTTCACTGACTGGTATTAAGAAAGTTGTGCCTTTGACAATTTTCCCAGTGCCACTTGTTTCAAGGTGCGCAAGTCCAACTTGCCCGTTCCCAATACAGGGAGGTGATCTACTTTAATAAAATTGTCCCGTTTGGGAATGAACAGATTGGGTAATCCACTAGCCGAGACCTTTTCCAAGATCTCCGGGATGGCAGATTCTTCGAGGGTGTGTAGGACCACCAGTTGTTCTCCTTTTCGTTCATCGGGCACAGCGGTGACAGCCAAAACCATGGTTTCGGCGTTTGCGGCTTCCAATAAGGCCTTTTCAACTCGTCCGTGAGGAACCATCTCGCCACCGATTTTGGAAAAGCGAGATAGGCGATCGGTAATCGTAATAAATCCATCCTCATCAAGTGTGGCAATATCTCCGGTAATGTACCATCCCTGTCGTATTACCTTGGCGGTTAAATCTTCACGGCCTAAATACCCATTCATTACGTTGGGTCCCTTGACTAACAGCAAGCCAGGGGTGCCGATGGGCAATGGTTCCTCGGTATCAGGATCGACAATTCTGACGGACACGCCGGGAAGGGGCTTTCCGACCGTTCCCCGCCGGGAGGCGGTTTGGAAAAATCCCGCCGCCCGAAAATCTGGACAGTTAAGAGCAATCACCGGCGCACATTCTGTGACCCCGTATCCCTCAATGGGTCGAACCCCAAATCGTTCTTCGAATGCGACCAGAAGCCGGTCTGGTAATTTTTCCGCGCCTGTCAGGACGATCCGTGAGGGAACCGAGTTGATCCGGGGTGCAGCGGCGAAGATACAATTGTAGAAAGGTCGGGGTCGTTAGCAGGATGGTAATTCGATGCTGGTGGATCAGGTCTCCAATGGGCCCGGCATCCAATGGAGAAGGATGATAGATCACACTCGCTCCATGGATAACCGGAAACCACAGTGTGGCCAGATATCCAAAAGAATGAAAGAACGGCAAAATACCTAAAACCCGGTCGTTGTGGTCCAGGTGCAGGACTTGGGCAATACCTTCCACGTTGGAATCAAGGTTGAAATGACTCAGCAGGACGCCTTTGGGTTCTCCAGTGCTCCCGCTACTAAAAATGATTGTGGCGATATCATCGATAGATGGATGTATTGTGGCTCCACAGAGACGCTCCAACATCCGGATTGGAGCGAAGAGCGCTAATAATGCCGCGGTGAGCCGAGCCTGCAAATCAATCGTGTTTCGAATCTCCTCGATCCAGATGGGAGTGACGTTTATCGGCAATTCCAATTTAGCTTTTTCTAAAAAGACCCGACTGGTGAGAACAGTCATGAGCCCAGCTTGTTTGGCGGCAGATTCCAACCCTTGCACGCCGACCGTGTAATTCAAATTGACGGTGGTTCTTCCAGAAAGAGTTGCGGCCACATTGGCAAGCGCTCCACCTACACTTGGCGGCAGCAGAATTCCCACCGTCTGTTGCCCTTCCCAACGAGGCCTGAGTGCTCTTCCCAGGGCAATGGCGCCTGTTAGCGCCTGGAAGCAGGACACACGAGGTTTGGTTGCATCACCAAATACGACACGAAGCGGGTGCTTGCGCATGGACCATACAAAACTATGATGAAGAGGGCGTCGGGTGGGTTTTCGTAAACGCCACGCGGCTTCTCCTAATTCCTGAATGGCGTGCCGTACCTCTTCGGCAGATGTGGTTGAGGGGAGGGGTTCGCCGATAGAGAGCGTAATGGGATAGGGGAAGCGAGTAGGCCACTTTGCTAAAAAACGTCCGCCGATGAAACTGAAGATACTCCCCCAGACCCGGTCAAGGTTGATGGGAATAATGGGGACATCCCGGCCTTTGAGGATACGGGTGAATCCCGATCGGAAGGGTAAAAGGTTGCCGGTACGGGTAATTTGGCCTTCTGGAAAAATGCAGACCAGTTCGCCTCGATCGAGACTCTGTCCTGCTTGCCGTAACGCATGTAAAATTTCTCTGGGAGATCCATTCGAGGAAATTGGAATGACCCCCATGATTTTGGCAAAGGGATGGAGCACGCGATGGTCATAATAATGTTGGTCGACGAGAAATCGAATAGGGCGATCGGTGGTGGCAAGTAGGAGCAGTCCGTCAATGAAAGAGACATGATTGGGCACCAGAAGTGCCCCGCCTTCTTGCGGAATGCGATCCCGTCCTGTGATGGTGAGTCGATAGATGGTGTGGGTAAACAAGACTAACATCAACCGAATAAACATTTCGGGGAGAACCCGAAGCGCCCAAATGGTTAGAGTCGCGCTCCCGATTCCTGATACGAGAAAGATATTGCTGGCGCTAAGCCCGATCTTTGAGAGGAATCCTGATCCCAGAGATCCCAACAGAACTCCTCCAAAGACCAGGGTATTGGCAAAGGCAATCACGGCGCCTCGTCGATCAGCTGGGGATCGCCATTGAATGAGGGCGTTGAGCGGGACCACCACAAATCCGCTGGCGAGGCCAAGACACCCCATGGCCATGAGGGTTCCTCCTAACTGTGGCTCCCCAAACCCTAAGGCGAAAAGACTGGCGGTTATCCCGGTGCCTCCCAAGGGAAGGTAGCCTAATTCCACTTTGGCCGCTGAGAGTTTTCCGACCAACAGGGAGCCAATGCCAACTCCGATTCCGAAGGCTGCCAGGGGTAGCCCTGAAAGAGAATCAGATAATTGAAGGACGGCTTTTGCGTAGATCAACACATCTTGCCCAACCAAGCTGGCCAACGTCCAAAATGCCATGGCCCCCATGATGCCCAATTTCAAGACTCGATCTAACCGAAGGGCTTCAATGGCGGCCTTCCAGGTTTCTCGAACTCCGCCCTCAAGTCGAGCCCGTGGGACTGCGGGAATAAACAATGAAGCCCATAATCCTATTCCCGAGCACACCATAAGCACTAATCCTGTTAGCCATGGGGTTTGACCGGAAAGGTCCAGCAAGGGACCCGCCAATGCGGTCCCTGCAATGATGGCGATGAAGGTCCACATCTCGAGTTGACCATTTCCCCATGACAGGCGATGGTGAGGCAGGAGTTCAGGAAGAATCCCATATTTGGAAGGACTAAAAATGGCACTTTGAGCACCCATTGCGGCTAGTACCAGGAGGGGGAGGACTCCACCCAGCGGATTCCAAAAAAGGGCAGCGGTACCGGCTCCCATCAACAAGACTTCTACGGCTTTCATGACGACGATGACGGTTCGCTTACTGAACCGATCGGAAAAGACTCCGGCAAAGGCCGAAACCACCATCAGGGGAAGGGTAAAGATGACAAAGGCTTGCGTGGTGGTCGTCTGGGAGGCTGCTTCAAAATCCGGCCCAGAGGCACCTACTGAGGCGGCGACTTGCTTAATAGCCAGGAGGGCGACAATGAGTTTCCAGGCATTATCATTAAAGGCTCCAAAAAATTGCGCGACGAGCAGTCCGCGGAGAGCTGCGGATTGCGCTGCAGGTGGTGGGGAGGCGGAGGAAGATTCAGTCACCGGGATTACGAGGCGTGAGTATGGGTTTTTTCTTCTTTTATCCTTGAGTTCAAGGAGATATTAAACAAATACGCATCGTAACGAAACCGAAACTATCTGTAGGTTGTTACCCTGAATAGGACTCCAAGGCTCAAGAATCTGGGTGTACCCTGAGACAGAGAAGGTTGAATGGTAGCATAGTTTGTATTATTTCCCAGTAAAAACAAGTCGAAACGGCTCTGAAAATTCAAAAGGGGTTAAGTCATTTTTTAGGATAGCGAGATTACTAAGTTGAGTTATCTTGTCGAAGCCATTCTTTCCCGTCAATCATTTTTTGGCCCATGTTTTCGATTCTTTGTCGTGAATTGGCGAAATCATGGTTCGAACCTTAAGGGCGAATCATCTTATCAAAGAAATCACACCAGTACCTTCTTGCAGTTTCGATCAATACCTCTTGTGAAGTGAGGCTTCCGTCTTAAAGATTCGGAAATTCTCCACCGTTCTGGGAGTGCAATGCTGTAGGCTAGATAACGCACGCGCTTTTTCTTTCAAGGCTAACCTTTTTTTCTTGAGAATCCGGTTTTTCTCCGGATGCGCAGGAACATGCGAGTTAAGCTTCCAAGGCTCTTAAGGTTCTTTCCTATACTGCCGATTCATTCCCATATGCCGCGCCAAGGATTTGGTTAAGATGTTTTGGCCTGTTCTTTTCCGTTTTCATAAACGGGATTCGTGCAAACAATTTAGAATCAATAGATTTCACAATATAAGTTGAAACTAAAGTGACCTCGACGGCTATTTTCGCGATGACGACTCAGGCGAAATCATCAGGGGTTTCGGAAGGACCAATGGGAGCAGCTGGGGAGTCCATCTTCCATCGAATGCGAAACGTCTTGAATAGCATACATGTGTCTGCCGGGCTCATTAACCATCGGCTTCGGGAATTTCATGTCGCAGATGTAGGGCGGGTTGCAGATATGTTGGAGGCCCATAGCCATGAATATGGGAGGTACCTCACTCAGGATCCCAAAGGGAAAAAAATTCCACATTTCTTGGGGCAGTTAAGTGAGGAATTGGCCCAGAACCACCTCGACACTCTGACAGAATTGACCACACTCAATTATCACCTTGAACAATTGGAATATTTTCTGACGGTTGGGCAAGCACCCCTTCGGGTCGGGGGATTTAAAGATACCATTCAGTTTGCAACGATTATGGACGAGGCCTTGGCTCCTCATCAGGGTGAATTGGATCGGATGGGTGTCCAAGTGTGTCGGGAGTATCAAATGGTTGGCGAAGGTATTCTGGAGGTATCCAAGCTCCTCCGCATTGTGGTGACTTTGATCCGGAACGCGATCAATGGAATGCGGAAGATAACCGACCGGACCCATCGCCTCACTCTATCTGTGTTGCCCTGCCCGGACCGCGAAGGGTTTGTCCGCTTGCAGGTCGCTGATACTGGAAGCGGAATCCCTTTGGATTGTCTCACGCGGGTGTTTTCCCCGCAGGCTCCGGGGGAGCAATCAGACCTGTTGCCGAATCTTCATGCCAGTGCTGTAGCGGCCAAAGAGCTTGCTGGATCGCTGCGGGTGTGGAGTGACGGTCCAATGCAGGGAGCAATATTTACCCTTGATTTGCCAGTTATTCACATGGAGGGAGAACGGTAATGGAGAAGGAACAAGGCAACCGGCGTATTTTGGTGATTGATGATAATGTGGCGATCCACGATGATTTTCGAAAAATTCTTGAGCGATCATTAGACACCTCGCTTCTCCAAGCGGTTCGGGCTGAATTGTTTGATGATGTGGAAGAACAAAAAATTGTTGAGAAGTTTGAAGTTGAAACTGCGGACCAAGGGCAAATGGGACATCGGATGGTGCAAGATGCGATGAAGGCTGAACGGCCGTATGCGGTTGCCTTTGTGGATATGCGCATGCCTCCAGGTTGGGATGGCGTAGAGACTGTGGAGCATCTGTGGGAAGAAGATCCTGATTTGCAGATTGTGATCTGTACGGCATTCTCGGATCATGCATGGGAGGATGTCATTCAACGATTGAATAACAATGGCCAACTCCTCATCTTGCGAAAGCCCTTTGATAACATTGAAGTTTGGCAGTTGGCGAATTCTCTTACCAAACGTTGGGCGGAATCGCGTCAAGCAAAGTCGCAGTTGGAATTATTAGCCAAATGGGCAGAAGAACGGGCCGAGGAAACAATCAAAGCTCACTGAAGTATGGCATCTCTCATATTCTGTGGATTCGTGCGTAGGAGATATTCTCTTTTATGGAAGGATATTTGTGGATTAAGGGATGGCCTCTCCTTATAGAGTGCGCAATACGTCGATAAGTCAGGGAAGCATCAATTCACACGTTTCTGTGAATGAAATACCATGGATGGTCAAGGCGAAATTTCAGTCGTCCACCGTGGGCTGCCGATTTTTTCATTTGATGAGCTATTTCTCCTTCATGATTGATCTTCTCTCCTTATCCCCTTTATGTGATGGCCCACCGCATGTCAGAATTTAATCGGCAGGTGCTTTCAGAGTTTCCGCTTCTTCGAGTGGGGATCGTGGGACTTCAGGAAAGGGATCTTTCCCACTCCTGTCAAAGAGTGTTGGCTTCTCAGGGTTCCATGCTTCAGATCACCTGGCTTGACTCTGCCTCAGTGCATCTCTTCCGTTTTGACTCCGACAACCCATTTGATCTCATTCTCGTGGACTGTCGCGTAAAGGGGAGGGGGGAGGAGATTGCTTGCCATATCAAAAAAACCTGTGGCAATGCGTTCATTTTGGGATTGATTAATGATGATATTTCTGATGAGGAGGGAATAAACGAACCGGCTATTGATTGGCTGGTTAATAAACATATGGCGGGTATCGCGATGCCCTGGGCCATTCAAGAGGGGTTGGTTCGACGTCGGGGCTTGATCGAACGGGAGCAATTGCGCAGGCAGGTGGAAGATGCCTCTTATAATATTGAAATGGCGGATATCGCCTCAACCGTGTTGCACAATGTGGGTAATGTGCTCAATAGCGTCAATGTGGCGGTGCATGTGGTTCATGAGTTGATTCATCAGTCTTCGGTGGTTTTGGTTCATCGCATTGCGGAGATGTTAAAGCGGCATGATGAGAATTTGGAAATATTCCTCACTCAGGATCCAAAAGGAAAGCGGATTCCTCCGGCGATTATGAAATTGGGGACCCACCTCATAGAAGAGCAACAGACCGTGCTAAAAGAATTGGAAGGCCTGGTTCGCAATATTGATCACGTGAAACAAATTATCATTTCACATCAGGCGATGGCGAAGTCTCGGGGCACCAGTGAGGCTCTCTCTGTGGTGGAACTTCTGGACCAAGCGGTGGAGTTAAGTTTTCAACCTGGGGATGCGAAGTGGATCAGAATCCAACGGGACTATCAGTCTGTGCCGACTGTGGTAACCGATCGGCATCAGCTCCTTCAAATTCTCGTGAATCTGCTGCGAAATGCTAAACAGGCGATGCAATTACAGGTCGGAGTTGATCACCAGCTCACCATACGGGTCGCAGTTCGAACAGATGATGGATTTTCCGTTGTCATCACAATTCAAGACACGGGCATGGGAATTGCCCCTGAACATTTGGGCAGGATGTTTACTCGCGGTTTTACGACCAAACACGATGGCAATGGGATTGGTCTGCATAGTTCGATGGTCAAGATTCATCGTATGGGTGGATTATTGCAGGCCCATAGCGATGGGGTTGGCGCCGGCGCAACCTTGACACTGATCCTTCCGGTTGAGCCAGGGGTAGGACAGACATGAATCCCGTCCGTACTCTTAATCGACGTATCTTAGTGATCGATGATAGCCCGAACGTTTTACAGGATTTTCGGAAAATTCTGTGTCCCGCCATAAGGTTCATATCCGGTGCGTGGTCAGAGAGCAGTCATGATCTTTTTGATGAGCCCTTCCTGCATCATGGAAAAGAACCCTTCGATCTCGATTGTGTGGACAATGGGGAGTCAGGGCGTGATCTGGTCACGCAAGCTAAGGCGCAGGGTTCTCCCTTTGCGGTGGTGTTTTTGGATGTGCAATTGCCCAATGGTAGGGTCGGGCTTGAAACGGTTGAACGAATTTGGGATGAGGATCCTGACGTACAGATCGTATTGTGTACGGCCCATCCTGATTTTGATTGGTCAGAGGTAGTGTCTCGATTAGGACGTCGGGATCAATTGTTAATTTTACGTAAGCCCTTTGATCCGATTGAGGTGTGGCAACTATCTACGGTTTTAACGATGAAATGGCATTGGGCTCAGCAGGCCCGGTTGCGGGTTCAGGAACTGGAACCGATCATCATGACGCGCACGGGCCTCCTTGAAGAAACCAACCGTCGTTTGGAGCAGGCTTTGCTCAGGCGACAAGCGGTTGAGGTGCAGTTGGCTCAAGCGATCCGTGACGTCGAAGAACGCACTTTCGAACTTTCTGCTGTCCGGGACCATGTATTGAATGAAATTCATGAACGGGAACGGGTCGAAGTCATATTGCGTCACAAAACCGATGAATTGGCCCGGTCGAATCGGGACTTGGAGCAATTTGCGTTGGTTGCAGCCCATGATTTGCAGGAACCGCTTCATTCCATCCAGGTATTTCTTGATCTCCTCCGGCTGAAATATGGATCAGCCCTTAACACCCATGGTCTAGGGTATGTTGATCGAGTCAAAAACGCGGCTGGTCGTATGCAACAGCTGATTCAAAGTCTGTTGGTGTATTCCAGGGTCGAGTTTCCGCAAATGGCAGAGGAGAAGCTTGTCTTGCGCGAGTTGGTTGAGGAAATCCTATCGGATCTCGGGGCCCGGATTGAGGAATCACGGGCTGTCGTCCATCTTGGGGAATTACCCAACATTTATGGAAATGCGATTCAAATCAGGCAATTGTTACAAAATTTGCTGGGCAATGCTTTGAAATTTCATCACCCGGGGGTGCCACCTGTCATTCATATCACAGCAACGATTATTCAGGATCGACGTCACACAGGTTCAGGCCAGCATGGAAAGCTTTGTCAAATCGAGATTCATGATCAGGGAATTGGCATTCCGTCAGAACAGCTCGAAAATATTTTTGGGATGTTTAAACGACTTCATCGGAAAGAGGAATTCGAAGGGACAGGGATTGGGTTAGCAGTGTGTCAACGTATTGTCGATCAGTGCGGTGGAGCCATCTCCGTTCGTTCCAAGCAGGGAGAAGGGTCCACCTTTATCGTTACGCTCCCCATTCAGCCATGAAAAGAGTTCACGGCCAGTTCTCAGATGACCCTCAGGGTTTTACCGATTGGGTAAAGCATGGATTACCGACATCTGGTTTGCGGATTTTTGGGAGAAATTTTTTGATTTCATTATAATCTATGGCACCGATTCCTGCGCATCGCCCTGTATTACTGGTTGGGACGCATCCCGAAACCCAAGAGATGTTGCGTGATGCCTTGTCTGCGCCGCCTGTGGATGCCCGGCTGGTAGAGAGCTTATCAGGTGACAAATGCGTTGCGAGCTCCGGTGCCCAGCCATCTTTACCGCAGTTCACCCTTTTCAGCGTGGAAATGGGGCCTCAGGTCTTAGCGAAGTTTGCAGAGGCTCAAGCTGCAAACAATCCTTTTGCTCTCGTTGTGATTGAAGGTCGTTCAGGTGAATGGGAGATCGTGCGAGATTTGGTTGAGGGGCTGTGGAAATGTGATCAGGCCCTACGGTGCATTCTCTGTTTTCCCTCTAACCGCGCATCCTGGCCCCATCGATTGGTTGTGAGCCGGCCCGAGCAATGGGCGGTACTTCGGATCCCATTTCTTGGAGAAGAGGCCTTTCAATTAGCCTGTTGTTTGAGCCTGCCGTTACCGAAACCTGTGGAGCCTGCATTCAATAGGGCAACCGCCTCTGATGAAAACGGTTGTTCCTCTACCCCCTATATGGATATTGATGCCGATAATGGCGAAGAGGCGACGGGGGCATTGGAATCTGCTCGTGGCGAATTAGCGGCTTCCAGATATTATGTTGAGAATATTCTCAGATCGATGGCCGACTCTCTGTTAGTCATTAACGCCGATATGACTATTGGGGCGGTGAATCCTTCTTTGCTAAACCTTTTAGGTTATCAGGAGGATGAGCTCATTGGGCAGTCGCCCGGCTTGATTTTTGGCGAGGAATTTTCCCAAGGTGCTATTATCGAAAATCTCTTACTTCAAGGATCGGTGAGTGGGGTGGAATCCAGTTTCCTGACTCATGAGGGACAGAAAATTACCATTTCGGTCTCTGGTTCGATGATGCAGGATCTGCAGGGACAATTTCAGGGGTTGGTCTGTGTTGCCCAGGATATCACTGAACGAAAACGGATGGAAGAAGAGAAGCTGCAATTGCATGAGCAGTTAATGGAAACCTCAAGGCAGTTGGGAATGGCTGAAGTGGCGACGGGTGTGCTGCATAACGTGGGCAATGTGTTAAATAGCATTAATGTATCTATCGGGGTCATCACGGATCTATTGAAAAATTCGATGGTGGGGGATGTAGGTCGGATCTCACAGTTATTGGATAAGCACCGTGAAGATCTTGGAACGTACTTATCGCAAAATCCCAAGGGGAAACAAGTACCACATTATTTGGGGAAATTATCGGGGCAATTGAAGGAAGAGCAGCGAGTGGCATTGTTGGAACTGGAGCGCTTGAGGGAGAATGCCGGGCATGCTCAGCAATGTGTTGCGGCCCAACAGGATCTGGCCAAGCCCAACGGGATGACGGAACAGGTATGTGTGGCTGAGGTGATAGCGGAGGCCCTGGCAGTGAATCAAAAGATGTTGGAGGAAACCAACGTTGCAGTGATTCAGGAGTTTCAGGAGGTTCCACAGCTCATCGTGGATAAGCATCAACTCCTTCAAATTTTGGTGGATGTCATTCGTAATGCCTGCCAGGCAATGGAATTTTCCGCTCAGAGGCACTTAGTTGTGCGCATCAAGCTTATCATTGGCCCTCCGGATTCTCTTTGCTTGGAAGTTCAGGATACCGGCAGTGGGATTCCTCCGGACGACATTACGAAAATTTTTGGGCAAGGGTATAGCACCAAATATGGAGGACGGGGCTTGAGTCTGCATCACGGTGCGTTAATGGCAAAAAATATGGGAGGGGCGCTTCGCGCTCAAAGTGAGGGTATAGGGCAAGGCGCCACATTTTTTCTAGACCTGCCAGGGAATTTTCATTTTCCCGATTTGTAACTTCTTCATCCAGCGAATTCAATCGTTTTTTCTGACCGTCTCTTCATGAGCGTTGTGTTGTTCTGTTGCCTCTTCCTTTTGTTTGGCATTTTTCATGGACTGTCTTTCGGATTCCTACCTCAAGAGTCAGTCTGGTGAAACCGAAAAAATTTTGAAGGTGTGATAGGAAGCTTTCAGTCCTCTGCAATTTTTCTGTATTTCCTGGAGTATCTCACGTGATTGAATATGGGCGTCAAGCCGATGATGGCTCCTGGAAGGGGAAGGAAGAAAGGACTCATGAAATTTGGGTGTCTTCGTTTTATACTGGAAAGCCACTGGCCTCCTGGTCCAGATCTTTTTCACCGCGGTTGCTGATGGGAGGGCCCACAAGATTTGTTGAACCTCCATCTCAGGCCTCACCTTATCTTGACCTTGAGGTGGAAATGCATGTGCAGGCAGTTGCGGGTAATGCGGGAGTGATCCCGGTTGATCTGGAGCGTGCGTTAGACCTTGGGATCGAAGTGTTTCTCTTATCCGAGGGATGCGCAGTAGAGTCTTCGTGTATCGCTGCCTTGTGGCGGCATAGCCTCAGAACAGGATACTTGGCTGCACGGATTGCCTTGCATCAGGGATCGAATTCACGGATGGTCTGGCAATCGTTTGTGGGAGGGGTGCTTCATGATATTGGCATGCTCGTGTTTTTCACCCAACAGCCAGGGGTATTTAGGGCGGTTATAGAGATATCTCAATGCCGAGGAGGGAGCTTGGCGGTGTTGGAAAGACGGGTCTTAGGGTATACTCACGGGGAAAGTGGGGCAACTTTTCTGGCACGATGGGATATAGATGATGTATTACTGGCGATTGCGGCGTTCCATGATGATCCATGGAACGCTCCCCATGCGACCTTTGGCCCTTTGACGGCGGTGTATGCTGGAAATTTTGTTGAGGGAGGAGGAATCGCTCAGGATGGGGATGGAGTCATTGGAGGAGAAGGAGAAGCGTATTTAACCCGTTTAGGGCTGTGGGATGATCTACCGATTTGGCAAAGTTGGATGCCAAGTATTCCGCAACTGGCGATTCATTGAACCCTCGTATCGCTCAATTCATTGTCCTACGGTTCGCATGACCCCCAATGCCCCTCCCATGTTTTTCGCAGATATTTCTCATTAATCTTCGTTAGCATTTGCCTCGTCATCTGTTCTTCTTTCTTTTTCTAGTCTGGTCCAAAATTCCGGAATTCTTTGGGTTCCCATTGCCAAGAAGAGGGTGTAGGATTTGTCTGAAGGGTGTCTTCCCATGTTATCGCATTGAAGGGGATGAAGGTCAGTCCCCCCGATGACCCGATTTATCACATTACTAATTGAAATTTTCTGGCATTCTGGTGATTGTATGCATGACGAATACTGGGTAAGCTGGTAGATAATGATATTGAGGGGAGTCGTGAAGATTCTGTCGAAACAGGTGGTTGGCGGAGTGATCGTGGGAGGATGCATCCTTTTCCTTCCTCAGACCGTCGTCTCCTTGGATCCTCCTTCTGCCCCGTGTCAAAATCCTGAAGGATGTGTTGCGCAATTTCTTGACCAACTAGAATTTTCCGGAACGGGTTCTGGAGCCAACTTGGATCATGCCAAGTTTTTCAATGAGTTTGTCGCAGCCAATGGTAATTCCGATTTGGCCAAACATGCTGGAATGCGTTATGGATATTGGCTCAAGGAATCTTCCCCTCTTGAGGCCATTCCTCTGTTGAAAGCCTCTCTTCGTGATTTCCCTATTCTGAGGGATTATCTCACCTTTTGGATGGGACAGGCATACGCCCATGCTGGTTTGGGAAAGGAAGCAGCAGAGGCATTTCAGCAGTTTAGTGAGCATTTTTCCGATTCTTTGCTTCGAGCCGATGCACTCTATGCGGGGGGGGATGTTTTGGCAAAATTGGGGGATTGCGAAGCCGCTCTCTCGATGTGGTCTCAGGCTCTCAGTATAAAATCCGACCATCCCAAATCCGCAAATGCCTTCTTTCAAATGGGTTTATGTTCTGCTCAGATGGGCCAACGGGAAAAGGCGATTGAGATTTTCCGGGAATTATGGTGGAAATTCCCCTTAGCCCCAGAGCGAGTGCAGGCTGAGTCATGGCTACGCCGGGAAGTGGGTTCTTTGTTTTTGCCATCACTAGACGAGCGATTCAAGCGTAGCATGGCATTATATGATGGGGGGGCATTGGAAGAATCCGTTCAGGAATTTCAGCACATTACGTCTCTATCTCCTCCCGCTCCTCAGCTTTTTCAGGTCCAATACACCTTGGCCATGGCTTTAGTTCGTTTGAAACGGTATGACCAGGCAGAAGCGATCCTGACCTCACTATCGCGTTCCTCCTCCTCCAGAAGAGATGATGCATGGGTATGGTTGGGAAGAGTGTATTTGCGTCAGGGAAAAGGGCCAGAATTGGAGGCTCTTGTCGGAGCCCTGTCGATTGAAAAAGTAACAGGTGATCAGCAGTCGTTGCTCCTCACCTTTTACGGGATTTGGTTGGAAGATCATGCGCGCTGGCTAGAAGCAGGGAAAGCCTATAAACGGGCAGCGGTTGTGGCTCATACGCTGACGCAGCGGTTGGATGCGTTTTGGCGAGTGGGATGGATTCACTATCAACAGAAACAATTCATTGAAGCCATTGAGATGTTTCAGGAGATTATCCAGGCAGTCGGAACTCCTCAAACCGATTCTTCTCTGCATGCGGCTTCGCAGGCTTTCTATTGGCGTGCCCGTGCCCAGGAACATCTTGGGCAGATGGAAACCGCGCGGGAGGGGCTAAAAATTTTAAGCCAGGACTACCCCTTTACCTACTACGGGCAATTGGCGGAGATTCGACTCGGTCCCACAGAATTTTCGACGAAAAAATGGGCAGTGTTGGCATCAACAGACATGATAAATGTGGAGACACCAGCTCGTCTTCAGCAGGATATCCATTATCAAAAAACTCTAGAGTTACGAACCCTTCGCCTGTATAAGGAGGCAGTCCAAGAGCTTGAAGCTGCTTTTGCGCGCTTCGGAGGGGATCCCAAGGCCTTTCCTCAATTGGTCTCGTTAGCAAGCGAAGTTGGGGCCTATGACGTCGGGATTCGATTATCTATTCGTCATTTTGGCGGGACGTTGCGGAAAGGGCAGCTGCATTCCTCGTCTGCCGCCTGGTTGGGAGCTTTTCCCATGGGCTACCAAAGTGTCATTCAATCGTTTGCCCCAAAGCATGTGGATCCGTTTTTAGTCGCGGGGCTTATACGAGAAGAAAGCCTATATAGTGCTCGCGTTGTCTCCCCGGTTGGCGCGATTGGCCTGATGCAGCTCATGCCAGAAACGGCCAAAAAAGTTGGTCGTCAATTGGGATTACAGGATTCCGATTCTGATCGAAAGGGCCTAGATGAGCCAAATCGCAATATTCAATTGGGGACGTATTACCTGGGGCAATTACTGAATGAATTTCAGGACAATATCATTTATGCAGTCGCCGCGTATAACGCTGGACCTCAGGCGGTCAAACGGTGGATTGGGCAAAATGGGCATCGAGATCCGGATGAATTTATCGAGCTGATTGGATATCGAGAAACTCGTGGATACGTGAAACGCGTTCTTGGAAGTTATCGAATTTATCGGACATTGTTTGGGGATGCCTGCCAAGGTGTTTCTCTTGACAGGTTTTGTTGAACGAATTATAGTCCGCCTCGTTTGACCTTGCGAATAAGGAGGCGTGCACGTGAGCGTAGAGAAATTAGAAACGTTGGAGGTTCGAGTTAAGAAATTACTTGATCTGGTCATTGAACTACGGCAGGATAAATCCCATCTTGAACAGGAGTTGGAATCGACTCGGGAACGGCTGGCCAAACACGAAGAAATGTCTGAAGGATGGGAAGAGGAGCGAACCACGATTCGATCCAGAATTGAAAAAGTGCTGGGCGAGCTTGAATTTTTAGACCGTTCAAACGATTAACCTACAGGACTTAAGAATGACGAGGACCATTGAAGTCGAAATCTTTGGTCATCGAATCTCTCTCCAAGGAGAGGGAGATGAGGCGTATTTTCATGAGTTGGCCGGGTATGTTGATGCGCAAATGCGTACCCTCGCACAAAAAACCAGAACAAGCACTCCCACAAAGCTGGCTATTTTGGCCGCAATTAACATTACGGATCAGCTCTTTCGACAGGAGAGACACCGGCAGTTTGGAGAAGCTGAAATTGAGCGACGGACTCAAGTCCTACTGGAAACGATAGAAAAACATCTCGCGGCCAACCCGCATTAACCATTCTCTCCTTCATTTCCTCTCGTCCCTGCGTTAATTAGGTATTACCTTTGAAATCAACTGGTTGAAGTGCTTCGTTCCATTGGTTGGCGGAGTGTTGGCGGTCTATTCCCATCATTCAACTGGCACATTATTGAAATTCCTCATTGTCTTCTGATATTTTACTTTTCATAAGTTATTGAATTTCAAAGAAAGAAAGGAATATCCCTCTTGTGGAGGGAATTGAACTGGAGGCCCACTATGACAAGTATTTTCATAGTCATTGTGGGTTTTTTGTATGATGGGATTGTACGAGGTAGGGAAATTTTATTTAAGGGCAGGTTGAATTCTTGGAAATGGTTCTTTACGAGGCAATTTGCTCATTTCTATCCAAATGGCTCGCCTTTTGATCTAAAAATTTTAAATTTTTGGCCTGTGTTGTATCCATGTTCTTCTAATTCAAGCAGGAACTGTGAAGACTGGATTCAGTGGGTGAGTCCTTTGCGTGTTGCTATGGGCCCTTTTGGCTTAAAGAATTGCCCTATCTTTCCTCCTCCTCGTTCCCTGCAAATCTGGGCCTTCCGTCCTATCAGATAGGCAGATAGGCTTTTCTCCAGTTTTCGTTTTCCTTCCTTTTCTGGTTTTCCCCTGTGGTTTTGCGGGTTTGTTTCCGCCTAACAGGGGGAAAATAAATCTTTCTCGTGATTGTGACATGAGGAAACGAATAGGAGCTGACCTATGGACACGGTAATTCCCATACTTGCAGTGGTGATCGGGCTATTTCTTGGATTTGTGCTATCGAAGGTGTATCAGCAACAGAGAGACTTGAAGCGTCGGTCAGCAGCTGAAGAGCAAGCTCAACAGCTCACTCAAAATGCTCAACGAGAGGCGGAAAATCTCGTCAAAGAAGCAAAAATCGAAGTAAAAGATCTGCTGTTTCAAGCCAAGTCTGAACTTGAAACCAAAGAAAAGGAAAAGAGGAATGAGATTCAAGCCGCGGATCGAAAAATCATCCAGCGAGAAGAGGCTCTCGAGCGTAAGATCAACCAATTTGAAAAACGTGATGAGGAGATGCGACGAAAAGAGCGTTCCCTTAAAGAGAAGGAAGAAGCTCTGATCAATAAAGCTGCTGCGTGCGACCAAGCCATTAAGGAGCACCGGCTTGCCCTCGAGCAGGTTGCAGGAATTACGGCCGAAGAAGCCAAGCGCCAGTTATTGGGTGAAATTGAAAGTGAAGCACGAATGGATGCGGCGTTGTTAACAAAAAGAATTTTGGATGAGGCGAAAGAAACCGCTGAACGGGAGGCTAGAGAAATTGTGACCCGGTCGATACAGCGGATCACAAGAGATTACGTCAACGAAGCTACGATTTCAGTGGTTCCTCTCGCGAATGATAGCATGAAGGGAAGGATTATCGGTCGCGAAGGTAGAAATATTCGGGCTTTGGAGGCCGCAACCGGCGTTGATCTTATTATTGACGAAACCCCGGAGGCAGTGATCGTGTCCGGATTCGATCCCCTTCGGAGGGAGGTTGCGAAAATTGCGCTTGAACGCCTCATGCAGGATGGGCGTATTCACCCGACTCGGATTGAGGAAGTCGTTGAAAAGGTCAAAGGCGACTTAGACAAGTTAATGAGAGACGATGCTGAAAAAGTCATCTTTGAAGTCGGGCTTTCAGATTTTCACCCTGAAATTGTCAAATTATTGGGTCGCCTGAAATATCGAACCAGTTATGGACAAAATAATTTATATCATGCCAGGGAAGCGTCATATATCTGTGGGATTATGGCTGCAGAGCTGGGGTTAGATGTGAAATTGGCTAAGCGAGGAGCCCTATTGCATGATATAGGAAAAGTGGTTAGCCATGAAGAGGAGGGTACGCATGCGATGCTCGGGGCGGAATTGGCAAAGAAGTATGGAGAGTCGGAGCTCATTGTGAATGCCATTGCTGCCCATCATGAACAAGTTGAGCCGCTGTGCCCCGAATCGGTATTAGTGGCTGCTGCGGAAGCTCTCTCGGCCGCCCGCCCGGGTGCCAGACGCGAAACCCTCGAAGCCTATGTCAAGCGATTGGAAAAGCTGGAATCGTTAGCTACGGGATTTACAGGGGTTGATAAGGCCTATGCAATCCAGGCTGGGCGTGAAATTCGGGTAATAATTCGTCAAGGAGAATTGAACGACAGTGAAAGTTTTGCTCTGTCTCGGGATTTGGCCAAAAAGATTGAACAAGAACTGACCTACCCTGGGCAGATTAAAGTGACCGTCATTCGAGAAAATCGCTTTATCGAATTTGCCAAATAGCTCTGTGAGCAAAGGAGATCATGAACGTACTGTTTATCGGAGATATCATGGGAGAGCCTGGCCGTCGGGTGATCTTAAAGCATCTGTCAACGGTTATTCAGGAGCATCAGATTGATCTGGTTATTGGCAATGGAGAGAATGCGGCAGGTGGGTTTGGGATCACACAGGAAGTGGCCGAAGACTTGTTTGATTTGGGTCTTTCAGTCATTACCCTGGGCAATCATGCCTGGGATAAACGTGAAGCTTTAGAGTATCTGCAAAAAGAGCAGCGCGTGATCCGTCCTGCGAATTATCCTGATGGAGTTCCAGGAAAAGGCACGTGTGTTGTAGAAACCATTCAGGGGGAGCGCCTAGGGATTTTGCAACTCATGGGGCGAGTGTTTATGCCCATGGTGGACTGTCCTTTTCGGGTTGCGGAACGCGAATTGGCTCTATTAACGACACAGACTCGCTGTATACTCGTGGATATGCATGCGGAAACCACTTCAGAAAAAATGGCGATGGGGTATTTTTTAGATGGCAAGGTGTCTGCCGTCCTTGGAACGCATACGCATGTTCAAACCGCGGATGAACAAATCTTACCTCAGGGAACGGGATATTTAACCGATGTCGGGATGACCGGCCCTGTTCAATCCGTCATCGGGATGAAACCAAACTTGGTGATTCAGAAATTTCTGACCCAACTTCCGAAAAGATTCGAAGTGGCGACAGGACCTTCTGTTTTAAGTGCGGCAGTGTTAAATCTTAATTACTCAACTGGAAAAACCACTCACATCACGCGCCTTCGTGTGTTTGAGTAACGTATCTTCGTGTCAGGGCTTTTCCCTTCAGTGCTTACCGTCTCGGCTCTCACCCGACAGATTCGTTCAACGTTCGAACAAAATTTTCCTCCACTCTGGGTTGAAGGGGAAATTTCTAATCTTCGCTGCCCTTCTTCGGGGCACCGGTATTTTACCCTGAAAGACCAATCGAGTCAGATCAGAGCAGTACTCTTTCGCAGTCAGGTCGACCGCCTGAAATTTGCGCTTCAAGAAGGTTTGGATGTCTTTGTCTTCGGTCGGCTTTCAGTGTATGAACCCCGTGGAGACTATCAATTACTCTTAGAAGTGGTTGAGCCCAAGGGCATTGGTGCCCTGCAATTAGCCTTTATTCAACTGAAGGCAAAGTTGGAAGCCGAAGGATTGTTTGAAGCTTCGAGAAAAAGGCTGCTTCCTCTGTATCCGCATCGGATTGGTCTGGTGACGTCAACTTCCGGTGCTGCAATCCATGATCTTCTCACCATCATTCATCGACGTTGGCCTTTTGCACAGGTTCTGATTGCTCCTGTTCCCGTGCAAGGAGATGAAGCTGCCGGACAAATCGCTAAGGCTATTGGGGTGCTCAACCAATTGGGCAAATTGGATGTGTTAATTGTTGGGCGCGGTGGAGGATCGTTGGAAGACCTCTGGGCATTTAACGAAGAAATTGTGGTGAGGGCTATCGCCTCTTCCAGGATTCCGGTGGTGTCCGCTGTTGGCCATGAAACCGATCTGACGCTGGCAGATTTAGCGGCTGATTATCGGGCTCCCACGCCCTCTGCTGCGGCAGAGTTGGTGGTTCCGGATTGCTCAACAGTTAGGCATCATCTTGGGCATCAACGAGTACGATTGGAACGGTCCATAAGGAGTTTATGTGTCGCGTGGAGAGGACAAGTTCAGGAATTGACCGGAGGACTGCCTGAGCCTAGACTCGTGCTAGGACAATTCGTACAACAGGTGGATGAGTTAGAGCGACAACTCTATGTAAAAATGAAGCACTGGTGCCGGAATCTGCAGGTGCAATTGCTGAAGCATCAGTCCTCGATGTGGGAGAGGAATCCCCTGGTTGACATTCATCGGCAGCAAATGGCTTTGGTTGACCGAGGGGTTCGGCTTGTACGGGGTATGTCGGGGTGCATTCTTGATAAACGACATCAAACAGAGCTGTGGATGTCTCAGCTGAATCAATTAAGTCCCCTTGCGGTCTTAGCACGCGGGTATAGCATTGTTCACAAGTTGCAAAACGGAAAAGTGGTGAAGCAATCAACCGAAGTTTCTGTAGGAGAGTCTGTACGCGCCAGACTTCATGAAGGCGAATTGATTTGTCTGGTGCAGCGTACCCATCCTTCAACCTAAGAAATTCCCTTTTGCTTGATGTTCCGCCATAGCTATAATACAGTCAGCTCAAGAGATTGTGAACCCATGATACGAGAGAGCTGACCCCCTGATCATTTTCGGACAAATTTATGGCTGTTCTGAAATTTGAAAAAGCACTGTCCCGCTTGGAAACTATTGTGGCCGAGTTGGAGCGCGGGGAGCTTTCCTTGGATGAATCCTTGAGGATTTTCGAGGAAGGAGTCAAGCTCTCAAAAACCTGCTTGAAAATGCTGGATGATGCAGAACGCAAAGTGGAGATCCTTGTGCAAGACAAGGATGGAAGAAAGCGTATACAGGCTTTTTCAGTTGAGGATTCCAATTTACCAGAATCCTAAATTACCTCCCCAACTATCTCTCTCAATCGGTGACCTGCGCATTGTCTGCTTCGTGGACATGAACATATGAAGGCTGTTCAGCCATCAGCTCCATCCCGGAGACCCTCAAAAGAACGACTGGATTCCCTTGTCCTGACTCAGGAACTGGTCGCAAGCAGAGAGCAGGCCTGCCGACTTATTCTTGCCGGTCGAGTGAAAGTCGATGGGGTCCTGATTGATAAGCCAGGAAAGCTGGTTGCGACAACTGTTTCGCTGGAAGTGACGAAGTCGGAGTCCGCCTATGCCAGCCGAGCCGGTGAAAAGCTGGCACCTGCTTTGGATGCATTTTTTATTTCCTGTTCAGGCTGTGTGGTGATGGATGTAGGTGCCTCCACCGGGGGGTTCACAGATTGTGTGCTGCAACGTGGCGCCAATCGAGTCTATGCCATTGACGTAGGGTATGGGCAGTTAGATTGGAAGCTGAGAACGGATCCTCGTGTTGTGGTTATGGACCGTTGCAATATCCGCCATCTGTGCCCCCAAGATATTCCTGAGCCGGTTGATTTGGCGGTAATCGATGTTTCATTTATTTCGCTACGTTTGGTATTGCCTGTGATTTTGCCTGTCCTGCGTGATCAGGCGTATCTCGTCGCTTTGGTCAAACCGCAATTTGAAGTCGGGAAAGGACAAGTCGGAAAGGGAGGCATTGTTCGTGATGAACGATTGCGTGAGCAGGTGAGGGACGGTTTTGTGGATTATGTCCGTAGCCTTCGGCTTGACGTCATTGGTGTCATGGATTCGACCCTGTTGGGGAAAAAAGGAAATAAAGAGATGTTGGTGGGAATGAAAAAACGGGAAGATAAGTATTGAAGGAGCAAACCAATTAGTTTTCCCTTAACCTAATCATGTAAAAGGAGAAAGCCGGGCATGTCTACAAAAATTCTGGTGACCGGGGGAGCTGGATTCATTGGTTCACATCTGGTTGACCGGTTAATTCAGGAAGGCAATGAGGTCATTGTTGTTGATAATCTCTCCACAGGGAAACGAAAGAATATCAATAAAAAGGCCCAATTTTATAAAATGGATATTCAGAGTAAGCGGATTGAGCGGGTATTCCGAAATGAGCGTCCCCTTATTGTCGTCCATCTGGCCGCGCAGATGAGTGTTCGTCATTCCACGGATGATCCGGGGTTTGATGCGCAAGTTAATATTTTAGGGACCATCAATGTTTTAGAACATGCCGTGAAGCAGGGTGTGCGAAAGGTGACATTTGCGTCGTCGGGTGGTGTGGTCTATGGGGAACAGGAAATATTCCCGGCCTCAGAGTCACATCGGACGGAACCTCTCTCCCCCTATGGCATCAGTAAACTGGCTGGGGAAAAATATCTAGCTTATTACGCAAATGCTACCGGACTTCGGTATGTGGCGCTTCGTTTTGCGAATGTCTATGGGCCCAGGCAGGACTCTGAAGGGGAGGCAGGGGTCGTGGCTATTTTCTCAAAACAAATGCTGGATGGTGGTCAACCGATTGTCAATGGAACTGGGAAGCAGACAAGAGATTTTATCTATGTAGATGATGCGGTGGAAGCGATCTTGGTGACCTTGGGAGAGGATGTTCAGGGAATTTTTAATGTGGGAACTGGTCAAGAGACGACTATCAATGAATGTTATGGAATTATTAAAAGTTTAACGAAGTGCCAATGCAAAGAGCTGTATGGAGCGGCAAAGAAAGGCGAGCAATTCCGGAGTGTGTTGGATGTGACAAAACTCAGAGAGGTATTTGGCTGGGATCCTCAGGTTACTTTGCGGGAAGGGCTTACCCGGACAGTCGATTTTTTTCGTGGAGCCGGAAAATAACCTCTCCGTTGCGCGCAGGAGGAGAATGAGTTCACCTGATAGCCTATCTGTTAATACCTGGGAACGGATTGATCGATCTCAATGGACCAGGCTTCAATTCCTCCAATCAGGTTTTTAACGTTGGAAAATCCCTGTTGCAAAAGAAAACCCACAGCATCCGCACTCCGCATTCCTTTATGACAATACGCGACAATCTCAGCGCTCGGGTCCAATTGTTTCAGGGAGTGGGGAACCTGGCCAAGAGGTATCAGCACGGATCCCTCTATTTTTGCCAGGGAGTATTCGTGGGGTTCTCGGACATCCAACAAGAAAATTTTATCGCCTTTATCCATGCGAGCTTTTAATTCGCTGACAGTGATGGTGTAACTCATATTTGAAAGCCTCCTTACGTTCCTGAGGTATCTCTTTATAGACAAATGATCATAGCGGCTGAATTTTCAGGGTGTCAATTTTTTCTTTGTGAGAGCGGGAGGGAGCAGCATCATGCCGGAACAGTCGGTCGTCTCGATTGAACAGATTTCACATTTTGAAGGTCAGGACATTACCATCAAGGGATGGATCCGCAACCGACGCTCGAGCGGAAAGTTAAGCTTTTTGACGGTGCGTGATGGCACAGGAGATCTCCAGGCTATTTTAAGCAAAGGTGAGGTTGGCGACGACCAATTTTCTTTGTGCAGTCAGTTAACCCAGGAGTCTTCTGTGATTCTAACTGGAAAACCTCGGAGGGATGTTCGAGCGCCAGGTGGATTTGAACTTGATGTATCCACATTGGCAGTGGTTCACATTGCAGAACCCTTTCCCATCCAGCCGAAAGACCATGGAATTGGTTTCCTGATGGAATATCGGCATCTCTGGTTGCGGTCTCGACGCCAGCACGCCATTTTACGGGTTCGCCATGAAATAATTCGGACGTGTCGGAATTTTTTTGATGATCGAGGTTTTACCTTAATTGATACGCCGATTTTTACCCCAAACGCCTGCGAGGGCACCACGACCTTATTTCAAACTCAATATTTTGACCAGGTAGCCTATTTAGCCCAAAGCGGTCAATTATATGGAGAAGCGGCTGCTGCGGCTTTTGGGAAAATATACTGTTTTGGTCCAACCTTTCGAGCGGAAAAATCAAAAACCAGACGCCATTTGATGGAGTTTTGGATGGTTGAACCGGAAATGGCCTTTGCCGACCTACCGGATGCCATGCAACTGGCAGAGGAATTGGTTTCAACAGTTATTCAGCGAGTCGTAGAAACTCGTCGACCTGAACTGGAAATCTTAGAGCGGGATATTCCTAAATTAGAAGCCATGGCCAAACCCTTTCCACGAATAACTTATGAAGAGGCCCTGACGCGTCTTCAACAAAAGGGGGTCGCCATTCAATTCGGCGATGATTTCGGAGCCGATGACGAAACATCTTTAGCACAAGAATTTGATCGTCCGGTGATTGTTCATCGGTATCCGGCTGCCGCTAAAGCATTTTATATGGCGAAAGATCCAGAGAGGCCAGACTTGGCGTTATGTATGGATATGCTCGCGCCGGAGGGATATGGAGAAATTATTGGAGGGGGACAACGAATCCATGATTTAGATGAATTGCTGACGCAAATTAAAGCTCACGACCTTCCTGAGGAGGCCTTTAAGTGGTATGTGGATTTGCGACGATACGGAACGGTTCCTCATGCAGGTTTTGGTATGGGAATTGAGCGAGTCGTCGCCTGGATTTGTGGATTGGACCATGTTCGAGAAACGATTCCATTCCCCAGAATGCTCTATACGTTGTATCCTTAAAATATTTTTGGGAATAACCTTGAGCTTCTCAAATATTTTGGCCATGGCTCCTAAATTTCTTATTCCCTAGCTCCTACTTTCTTACAACATTTTTTGAGTGCTTGACATCATAGGCGAGGGTTGTATACTTCCAGATGTGGGAGAAAGTGGGATGATTTCCACATGTATTGTAAAAATGAAACAAGCCGTGCATGAATGATGTTCATATACCGGTACTCGTAGAGGAAATCTGTTTTTGGCTTAATCCGCTGCCGGGTGGGATCTATGTTGATTGTACTGTGGGAATTGGTGGAACGTCGCTGAAGATACTGGAAAAAACCGGAAAAAATGCTCATATTATTGGTTTGGACCGTGATTATCAGGCCGTTGCTCTTGCGAAAAAGACATTAAGTGAATATGAATCGTCTGTAAATATAATACATGGGAATTTCTCCCACATTCGAGATTTTGTTCAGAAGGCCGGCTATGAGAAGGTTGACGGGGTGGTGTTTGATTTAGGGGTGTCCTCGTTGCAGCTGGACCAAGCAGAGCGTGGATTTAGTTTTTCCCTGAGTGGGCCATTGGATATGCGAATGGATCAAACCCAGAAAGTAACAGCAGCTGATCTGGTGAATCATCTTCCGGAAAAAGAGTTAGCGGATGTCATTTTTACGTATGGTGAAGAACGGTATTCCCGTCGAATCGCCCGTGCAATCGTGCAGGCCAGAGGCGCCGGTCTTATTCAGACCACGCAGGCCTTGGTGTCTGTCCTTGAGGGTGCGCTTCCTTATGCCTACAAAAAGGGGCGCTTACATTTTGCGACCAGAACCTTTCAGGCGCTTCGGATACGCGTGAATCGTGAATTGGACTTACTCGAGCCGGCTCTCCGGGATGCCATCGACCTGTTGAAGGATGGGGGAAGGGTGTGTGTCGTCGCATTTCACTCGTTAGAAGATCGTATTGTGAAGCAGACGTTTCGTTCTCTGGCGCAGAGAGAGCATCCAAAAGTTGCCTTGCTGGTCAAGAAGCCTGTGATTCCGAGTGTGTTGGAAATACAACAAAATCCTCGTGCCAGAAGCGCTAAGTTACGTGTGGCCGAGCGCCTTCCGGAAGGAGAGACCCTATGAGGAAAAACGTGTTCCTTGGCGTCATGATTCTATTGGGGGTGTGGTGTCTGCTCTATGTTGGGGTCAAGATAGACATGTGGCGACTGGGGTATGCCATTGAAGAGTTAGAAACTCAGCGTGCGGTATTCAAAAAACAGCAAGAAGGCTTGCAGGTTCGGCTGTCGCAGTTAACGGATCCGCAACGAGTTGCCCAACGGGCGCAAAGTCAATTGGGACTCACCGTGGCTCAGGAAGGGCAGATCGTTATGGTCTCCCTGGATACCTTACCCCAGTCTGAATCGGATGGAAATTTTCCTGTTCGTTTGGTCCGTGAGTTTGGCAATACCGTCGTGAGCCTTCCGTGAAAACACCATCTCAGGACATTCACCCCGTCTGTCGAATCCGAAGTGGCATTGTCTGCTTGGGCCTCCTTTGCGGGTTTGTGCTTATTGGTTGCCGACTGTTTTACCTACAGGTCCTTCAAGCGGACGTTGGGGCTCATCAGGCACAACAGCAACACGAAAAAACCGTGATTGTTCAGCCGGATCGAGGGGTCATTGTTGATCGACAAGGTCACCCACTGGCTCTCAATGTGGAAGTGTCCTCATTGTATGTGAGGCCGCCGTCCTTGAATGATCCACAACGGGTTGCCCGATCCTTAGCGCCGATCTTACAAATGCCGGTCAAGGAATTACGCGATTTGTTCACACGAAATCAGCCATATGTTTGGGTTAAGCGCAATATTCCGGAACCCGTCGTCAAGGAAGTGGAGGCGTTGAATATATCCGGATTGGGATTGACCAAAGAACCGCATCGTTTTTATCCCAAGGGAGAATTGGTATCTCATCTCGTGGGGTTTGCCGGAATTGATAGCCAGGGATTAGAAGGGGTGGAACTTCAATATGAGTCCTATCTACGGGGTGAAAAAAACCTGGTGAAATACCAAAGGGACGCTTTGGGCAGAAAGCTTGCCTCACCCCCAAATCATGATTCCGTACCATTGTCGACCGGGTATCATCTTACTTTGACCATAGATGAGGTTGTCCAATTCATTGCGGAGGCGGAGTTAGCGCAAGCCTTAAAGCAAAGCGGTGCGAAGTCTGGAAGCATTGTGATCATGGACCCTTTAACCGGAGCGATTCTGGCGTGGGCACTTCATCCGACCTTTGACCCTAATCACTTAGGGAAGTTTTCCACTCAGGATTGGCGAAATCGACTGGTGACGGATCCTTATGAGCCGGGGTCAACGTTGAAAATTGTGGTGGCAGCAGCGGCGCTTGAAGAGCAGGTGATGGCTCCAGACACGTTAATCTATGGGGGTGACGGAAAGATGTCGGTGGCAGGGACCATTGTGCATGATCCGGCAAAAACCAGTTGGATGACGTTTTCCGAAGCGCTGGCGCAATCGAGTAATGTGGGTGCGATCAAAGTTGCCATGGAATTAGGGCAAGACCGGGTTTTTCGATATTTAAAAGCGTTTGGATTTGGAGAAAAAACCGAAATCGATCTTCCGGGGGAGTCCTCAGGGATACTCCGAGAGCCCAATAAATGGAGTGGTCGAAGCCTTTCTTCCATTGCTATGGGTCAGGAAATCGCCGTTACCCCGATTCAAATGGTCACAGCCATGTCAGTGGTGGCCAATGGTGGTTGGCTGATGACGCCCTACGTCGTCTCTTCGATCCTGGACTCAAACGGGCAAGCTGTCTTGACCAAAGATCCACAACCCAAACGGCGACCCATTTCGCTTGAGACAACCGGCACGTTAACTCGGATTCTTGAACTGGCCGTAGAGGCAGGAACAGGCAAGCGTGCCAGGCTTGCCGGATATCGAGCTGCGGGAAAGACGGGGACGGCTCAAAAAATTGACCCGAAAACCGGGTCCTACTCTTCTTCGCAAGTGATTGCCTCGTTTGTCGGATTTGCACCAGTCGAGAGCCCCCGTCTTGCCATGTTAGTTGTCATTGATGAGCCGACGATTGGGAATTGGGGTGGGGAAATTGCCGCTCCGGTCTTTCGAAAGGTTGCAGAGCGCGTCTTGCCCCATTTGGGAGTGTTGCCCGGTGGATCCGCAGTTATTCGCACGGCTGCGGCAAATTCGCCTATTTCTTCACCGCAGCCCATTGTGCAGTAATCTGTGACGCTTCAAGAGCTTCTTGCCTCATTGGATACGGTGGTAAGTGAAGGGGATCTTCAGCGTGAGGTTGTGTCCGTCACCGAGGACTCCCGACAAGTGAAGCCTGGTTCAGTATTTGTGGCCATCAAGGGGGAGCACTATGATGGACATCAGTTTGTGAGACTGGCTCAAAAGCAAGGGGCAGTTGGTGTGGTGGTGGAGGAGGGATTTGAGACGCAGGATCCACCATTAGGAGAAAGCCCGTCTGCGCTCATTCGAGTGACAAATTCCCGGAAGGCATTGGGGTTGTTGGCGGCAAAGCTTTCCGGTATGCCTTCTGCCCACCTGCGCATGGTGGGGGTCACGGGGACGAATGGCAAAACTACGGTGACGCATTTAGCCAAATCCCTGCTGGAGGCTCAAGGGCATCATGTGGGACTGTTGGGGACCGTAGGCTATGTGTTCGGGACAGAGCGCCGAGTGGCCTCACATACCACCCCGGCTCCTGTCGAGCTACAGAGCATGTTGAGCGCCATGGTCAATGCCGGAATGGATGTCGCGGTCATGGAGGTCTCTTCTCATGCGTTGGCCTTAGATCGGATAGCCGGCTGTGAATTCGACATAGTCGTGTTTACCAATCTGACGCAAGACCATTTAGACTTTCATCACACGTTGGATGCCTATTTTCAGGCGAAACTCCGTTTATTTACCGAATGCGTCGATAGCGGTCAGAAGCCCCGCCCCAAACGCGCCCTTATCAATGCGGATGATGAACGGGCTTCCCTGATTCTTCAACATTGTTCCATTCCGACCTGGACATATGGGCTTCATTCCCATGCAGACATCAGAGCGGAATCCATTCGCCTTTCTATGGGAGGAACGGAATTTCTGGTGAACAGTCCCAAGGGCCGGTTAACAATCAACAGCCAATTGGTTGGAGAACATAATGTGTCGAATTTGCTGGCTGCGATCGGAATTGGCCTGGAAATGGGCATGACGGTTCCGATGATTGAACAAGCCGTGCAGTCAGTGGCCAATGTACCTGGACGGTTTGAACGCATCAATGAAGGCCAACCATTTACGGTCGTCGTGGATTATGCGCATACCGAAGATGCGCTGTATCGGTTGCTTCGGGCCGCGCAGGCCATTACTAAAGGACGCATCATTACCCTGTTTGGCTGTGGGGGCGACCGGGATCCCGGAAAACGGCCCAAGATGGGGCAGGTTGCGGCACGCCATAGCGATGTGGTGATCGTCACGTCCGATAATCCACGAACGGAAAATCCCGAAACAATTCTGGCTCAAATAGAGCAGGGCATTCAATCCCTGCTTCCGGACGAACGGTGTCCCTATCGAATCATTACCGATCGAGCCGAAGCCATTCATGCTGCGGTTTCAGAAGCCAAGGACGGAGATCTGTTGTTGATCGCAGGAAAGGGCCATGAAGACTACCAAATTCTCGGCACTCAAAAAATTCATTTTGATGATCGCGAAGAAGCCAGGAAGGCCATCCATCGACAGATGGGTTGCCGGTAGCGCTGACGATTCAAGATGGCAGCTTTTGAGATCAACGAAGTGCTCGATGCGACTGAGGGGAGGTTGCTCCTACAGGGACCACAGAAAGGGAGAATGCTTCGAGTGCAAACTGATTCGCGGGAGATTAAATCCGGTGATTTGTTTCTGGCCTTGAAAGGGGAGAAATTCGATGGCCATGAATTTGTGAAAACGGCCTGCAAGCTGGGAGCCCGAGGTGTGGTGGTTGAGGAGGCGCAGGCCCGGGAGATGTTGACGCAAGTACGTCAGGCTGGCCCGGTTCCTGTCATGGTGGTGGCGGTAAATAATACTCTGCGAGCTTACCAGGACTTAGCCAGATTCCATCGATTGCGCTTTTCAATTCCGGTGGTGGCCATTACCGGCAGCAATGGAAAAACGACGACAAAGGAAATGGTGTATCAGGTGCTGGCGACTCGCTGGCGCGTCCATAAAACGCAAGGAAATTTTAATAATGCCATAGGTGTACCCAGGACGCTCCTGGGTCTTCACTCCGGACATCAGGCTGCCGTCATAGAAATGGGGGTGGATCAAGTGGGGCAGACGACTCAATTGTGTGATATCACCAGGCCTACGGCAGGGGTGATCACCAATGTCGGTCCCGATCATTTGGAATTTTACGGCACAATGGCCAGGTCGGCGACATCGAAAGCTGAACTATTGGATTGGCTTCCTCGAACTGATGGTGCGGCAATTCTGAATGCAGACGACCGGTATTTTGAATTGTTTTCCCGGAAAGCGAAATGCCCGGTGATCTCATTCGGGGTGTCGGCTCAGGCGGATGTTCGGGCGGCCGACTTGGAGTGGAACGGACGGAGAACGGAATTTCGCCTGTTCTTACCTCATCGAAAATTGGCCAAACGAGCGAATGTGCGAATCATGGGCCCGCACAATATTGCCAATGCCCTGGCCGGCGCGTCAGTGGGCTGTGCCATGGGATTGTCGGGCGATGACATCGTTTCGGGATTACAAAAGTTTCGCCCCGCTCCCATGCGGTCGGAGATCCGCAGGTGGGGTGGAGTCGTGTATCTCTATGATTGTTACAACGCCAATCCTGCTTCAGTCAAAGCCGCGTTGGAATCGCTTGTTGGGCTGAATGGCGTCAGAAGGACGATCGCCGTATTAGGTGACATGCTTGAGTTGGGGCCTAAAGAGGCGCAGTTTCATCGGGATATCGGACGCGATGCTGCCAAACGCCATGTCACTCATTTAATTGCCTGTGGTGTGTTTGGACGCAACATGTCCGAAGGCGCTCAAACAGTACACGGACCCACACGGGTGTCCGTGGTGAAAGATGCCACGGAAGCCGGGGCCTTGCTGAAAACAATGGTGAAGCGTGGGGATGCTGTGCTCATTAAGGCTTCCCGTGGAGCAAAAATGGAACGAGTGCTCGACGCCGTCCGCCCCGGGTCCTAGGCTGCATGAATTGGGCTGGATACCAGGGCCATAAGGAGTCCTCGAGAGTGAAACGTCTAACCGTGATGATGAATGGGCCACAATATCTGGGCGAGGCTTCTTTCCCTCTACCCGAAGAAAGTACATCCTAATGCTGTATCTCTGGCTTTATCCCCTTCATACCGAATTTGCCATCTTCAATGTCTTTCGGTATCTCAGTTTTCGCATTATTTATGCGGCAGTGACCGCTTTTCTGATTGTGTTTTTCCTGGCCCCTCCCATGATCAAAAAATTGCAGACATTGAAACTCGGGCAAAAAATACGAACTGATGGCCCGCAATCGCATCTGGGAAAATCCGGTACCCCTACGATGGGAGGATTGCTCATCATCTTTTCGGTATTGCTTTCAACCGTGTTGTGGGCGGATATCTCCAATTTCTATGTCTGGTTGGTCCTCTTATCGCTTGTGGGTTTCGGGATGATCGGATTTGTGGATGATTACATTAAAATTCTACGTGGCCAATCCAAGGGATTGACGGCTACGCAAAAAATCGTTGGACAGTTAGGAGTGGCGTTGGGCATTGGGCTATTTTTTTATCTTTCTCCTGGCTATTCCACAGAACTCAGTGTGCCGTTCTTTAAAAACTTTACTCCCGATCTAGGAGTCTTCTACATCCCATTTGCCGTTCTGGTCATTGTGGGATGTTCAAATGCGGTGAATCTCACTGACGGGCTGGATGGGTTGGCCGTCGGACCGGTCATTATTTCAGCGATGGCCTATTCGGTGGTGGCCTGGGCGGTCGGAAATAAATTGGTCTCAGAGTACCTGCTCGTCCCTCATATCGAAGGAGCCGGAGAATTGGCCATCCTGACCGCCTCCATTGTTGGGGCGGGATTGGGTTTTCTCTGGTTTAACACGTATCCCGCGTCGGTCTTCATGGGCGATGTGGGATCCCTACCCCTTGGTGCGGCCTTAGGGACGGTGGCAGTGGTATGCAAGCATGAATTGTTATTGATCCTGGTTGGCGGAGTTTTTGTGATGGAAGCGGTGTCCGTGATTTTTCAAGTGGCATCGTTTAAGTCCAGGGGAAAGCGAATTTTCCTTATGGCGCCATTGCACCATCATTTCGAACTGAAGGGCTGGGAGGAGCCCAAAGTGGTGGTGCGTTTATGGATTATTGCGATCATTTTGGGCCTCTTAAGTATTAGCACGTTGAAATTACGCTAAGCAGAGGATCTTTGTGGAACCCTGTGGAGCCATGGAAGCCGTGAACGTCACTCCCGTGTTTCCCATGACGAATTGGCCAAATAAGCGTGTCACGGTGTTTGGCCTCGGACGAAGCGGCAGGGCGGCTGCCGATCTCCTTCTGGACCTTGGCGCGATGGTGACGATCGTCGAAGAACACACAAATCAGGATGTGGAGTCCGCGTCCGCAGCGTATCGTCTTCGAGGCGTGCGAGTGTTTGGAGGGGATGATGTTGCCGACGGGTTGAGGGATCTCGACCTCCTGGTCGTCAGTCCAGGGGTCCCCAAGGAGCATCGTCTTCTCCAGGAGATTGTCCGACGGGGCATTCCGGTTATTGGGGAAATGGAATTAGCCGGATGGTTTCTTCGGGCTCCCATCATTGCGGTGACCGGAACCAACGGGAAAAGTACCACGGTACGCCTCATTGGATCGATCCTGCAACAATGTGGGAAGCGGGCATTTGTGGGCGGCAATCTGGGTATTCCATTATGTGAGGCGGTGCCTAAGCAAACAGACCCGTCTCCTGGACCCGACTATGAGTATATTGTCGCGGAAGTCTCAAGCTTTCAATTAGAAACGATCCACCTGTTTAAGCCCTGGGTTGCCGCATTGTTAAATGTGACCCCGGACCATTTGGATCGACATCCCACTCAAGAAGACTATCGGGCTGCCAAGCAGCGTATCTTTGAAAATCAGACCATTCAGGATTGGGCGGTGATTAATGTGGACGATCCTGTGGTGAGAACCATGGCCTTGTCGACACGGGCAGGCGTCTGTGAATTCAGTCTTACCAAAAAAGTGAAGCAGGGGGTGTATCTCGAAGCAGGCGAAATGAGAGCACGGATGCACGGGAAGGATTTTTTCATAGCTTCACGTGACGCCCTCCCGATGCGGGGAGACCATAACGTGGCAAATGCGATGGCGGCAATGTGTATTGGACTGCTCTGTGGATGTTCGGCAGAGGATATGGTTCGTGCTCTCCAAGCCACGCCGACCTTTGAGCATGCCTTAGAGGTGGTTCGGGAGTGGAAGGGCATCACATTTGTCAATGATTCGAAGGGCACGAATGTGGACGCCACCCTCAAAGCCTTACAGAGCTTTCATGAGCCCTTGGTCTTAATTCTTGGTGGAAAAGACAAAGGCGGTGATTTTTCGCAGTTGGCTGACAGTATTAAACGACAGGTCAAGGGCGTCGTGGTGATCGGAGAAGCGACTCAGAAAATTCTCCAGGCCCTGGATCAGTTCAAGCCGGTGACCCTCGCAACCAGCTTAACGGATGCGGTGTCCCAGGCTGTGACATTCGCGTCCAGTGGGGATGTGGTGTTGTTTTCCCCGGCGTGCGCCAGTTTCGATATGTTTCGGAATTATCATCATCGCGGACTTGAATTTAAGCGGGTTGTCGGAGAACTTCAATAAATGGGTATTCCAGCTATCTTGCGACGTAAAAACTCTCATGTGGAATCCCGCGCATGGGCGGATCTGTTCCCTGGGAATCTGGGCATCGGTTCCAGGCGGATCGATCCTCTGATCGTGGGAATCACTCTGGCACTGTCCCTTGGAGGATTGGTCATGGTGTTTAGTGCCAGTGGGGTCATGGCGGAAAATAAATTTACCAATGCCACTTATTACCTCCAACGACAAATCGTATGGATGCTGTTGGGATTCGGCGTCCTGTTGGTCGGGTCTTTCATCGACTATCGCCAGTGGAAGCAATGGATTCCCATGGTTGTCGGAGGATGTATCGTTGGATTACTGATGGTCCTGGCTGTGGGCCCTCAAATCAATGGTGCTCGACGATGGCTCGCACTTGGATTTTTTTCCATTCAACCCACGGAAATGGCCAAGCTGGCTGTTGTGCTGTACCTCGCGGCGTTTCTTTCCAATCCGCAACGGCGAGTCACTGATTGGCAACGGGGGTTTCTTCCCCCTGTGGCAATGGTGGGCATCATATGTGGGCTCATTGTCGTGGAGCCGGACTTAGGAAGTACCGTCGTCATCAGCATGGTGTTCGTCGGCATGATGTATCTGGCCGGAGCGAGAGTGCGGCACTTGGCCTATTTAGGTGGGCCGATGATTTTGGGTGTGGGTGCTCTCATCTGGATGAGTCCTGAACGATGGGAACGGATGACGACATTTATGAATCCGTTCGCGGACCGACAAGGTGCAGGCTATCAACTTGTTCAGTCCATCCTGGCCTTGGAAAATGGTGGATTGTTTGGTGTCGGTCTTGGGCAGGGCAAACAAAAGCTGATGTTTCTTCCGGAAGGCCATACCGATTTCGTGTTGGCCTTGGTGGGAGAAGAGCTGGGGCTCGTTGGAACCTGCGGATTGTTGGCCCTGTTTGCCATTTTGGTGTGTAAAGGATTTCGAGTTGCGGCCTTGGCCCCTGATTTGTTTGGGCGATATCTCGCTTTGGGAATTACCATGCTCCTGGGTATCCAGGCCCTGATCAATGCAGGCGTCGTGAGTGGGCTGTTGCCGACAAAAGGCTTAACGCTTCCCTTGGTCAGTTACGGGGGGTCGTCGCTCCTGGTCACCATGTTAGCGCTCGGAATTTTGCTGAGTGTGGCTCGACAGGGACGGGCCGGCCCTTAAGTGAAGAGAATGGTGTAATGCGGGTCATCATTGCTGCGGGTGGGACGGGAGGTCATATGTTTCCGGCAATCGCGTATGCCAAAGAATTTCAACAGCATGACCCTGAAGGGAGCATTGTGTTTGTCGGGACGGGGAAATCGTTAGAGGGAGAAATTCTGGGGAAAGAAGGGTTTGGGTTTGAACCGATCACGGTTGAAGGATTTGTGGGCAGAGGGCTGGTTGGCATGGCGCGTTCCCTCATGCTGCTCCCGAAGTCATTGTGGCGTGCGATCCAGATTCTCCGCGATCACCGTGCCGATCTGGTCATTGGGACGGGCGGGTATTTTAGTCCTCCCGTGGTCGTGGCGGCCTGGTTGTTGAATATTCCCAGAGTCTTGTTGGAACCGAATGCCATGCCGGGATTGGCCAATCGGGTGTTGGGTCCATTGGCAGACAGAATCTTCCTAGCCTTTGAGAGTGCGAAACCTTTCTTTTCCTCATCGAAAGTCAAGGTGATTGGCACACCCATTCGGAAGGCATTTGCCTTGGAACGTCCTCCGGTTCCTCCCCAGAAGATCTCACATCTGTTGATCTTTGGCGGGAGCCAGGGGGCTCGGGCGATTAATTCCGCCATGTTGAAGGCTGTGGAGATTTCATCGAAGCTGCGGGAGCAGGTGACCATCACCCATCAAACCGGAACGGACGATTTCGAACGGATTAAGGCCGGCTATGCACAATTGGGCGTTCACGTAGATGTCCGCCCCTTTCTCTTTGATATGCCTCATGAGCTTGCCAAGGCGGATCTCGTTGTCTGTCGGGCCGGGGCCAGCACATTGGCTGAGTTATCAGCATATGGAAAAGTCGGAATCCTGGTCCCGTTTCCCCAGGCGACACACAATCATCAGGAGATGAATGCCAGGTCCATGGAGGCGGCCGGAGCGGCTCGAGTGCTCTTGCAATCCGACCTCACCGGACAGCGGCTGGCAGAAGAAATTGAACGATGGATGTTGGATATTCCCCACCTACAGGAAATGGCACGACAGAGCTGGATTCTCAGGAAAGTCAACGCCACAGAGCAGATGGTGAGTGAATGCCTCTCGCTGGTGGGGCATCCAGTCGCCAGTTGAGACACAGGCATGATGGGGAAATATGGCATGGATGAACAAGCAAAAGAGTCAAAGTGGAAACCATTGTCTGAACCTATTCACTCTTTAATGAGGAGGGACTCTTACAGGGAATGAAGAGCATGTCCTGTCAGGGCCACGTCTGGAAGATCCAAAATTGTCGTCGTGTCATACGAGAGGCTTGCGGTGAAGTCGCGAGCCCGGTAGGCCGACTCGGTATTGAGACTATACCGCCAGACTTACAGGCCATGCGTCCCCAGCGGTGGGCGCATCAACTGACCGTCTTCGGTGATCCTCCCTTCAACCCTGGAAGTCTAAAACATTATGTTTCGAAAAATTCAGCACATTCATTTGGTTGGTATTGGAGGAAGCGGGATGAGTGGCATCGCAGAGGTGCTTCTCACGCTAGGGTATAAGGTGACCGGCTCCGATGTGGGGTCGTCTGACACGATCCGCCGGTTAGAGGAATTAGGGGGCACGGTGTTTATCGGGCACCAGGAATCGAATGTGGAAGGGGCGCAAGTGGTGGTGGTGTCGTCGGCCATTGCCGGGTCCAATCCGGAAATTCGTGCGGCCCGGGCCAAGGTGATTCCGGTCATTCCGCGAGCGGAAATGCTGGCAGAGCTGATGCGATTGAAGTACGGCATTGCCATTGCCGGCGCTCATGGAAAAACCACCACGACGTCGATGGTCGCATCGATTCTTGCGCAAGCCGGCCTCGACCCCACATTCGTTATTGGGGGCAAAGTGAATGCCATGGGGACCCATGCGCGTTTAGGCCGGAGTGATCTGCTGATCGCGGAAGCCGACGAGAGTGACGGGTCCTTTTTGCGGTTGTCACCCTCCATCGTGGTTGTGACGAATATCGACCGTGAGCACCTCGATCATTACGGAAGCATGGAAGGTCTTCAAGAGGCGTTTTTAGAATTTATCAATAAGATTCCGTTCTACGGCGTGGCGATTGTGTGTGCCGATGATCCCTGGATTCGCAAGCTTCTTCCACGGGTGGTGAAGCGATATCACACGTATGGCATGAGTGATTTTTCGGGTGTGCTGACCTCTGATTTGTTTGCGACGGACATTGAAACCAAAGCGATGGGCGTGGAATTTCGGGCGCATTACCGGGATCAAAAGCTTGGGCCCTTCCGCATTCGTATCCCGGGTGTGCATAACGTGGCCAATGCGTTAGCGGCCATCGGGGTGGCATTGGAATTGGATGTGCCCGTGGATTTGATCCGGGCAGGGTTGGCGGCTTTTGCCGGAGTCGAGCGGCGGTTCCAGATTCGTGGAGAAAAAAACGGCATTGTGGTGGTGGACGACTATGGGCACCATCCTACCGAGATTCGTGCCACCTTAGCGGCTGCCCGAGCCGCATGGCAGCGCCCGTTGATCGTGGTGTTTCAGCCGCATCGGTTTTCAAGAACCAGGGACCTGGCCGACGAGTTTGCCAAGGCGTTCGAACAGGCGGATCGCGTGTATGTCATGGATATCTATCCCGCCGGTGAGGCGCCGATCCCCGGGATCACCGGACAAATGATGGCCGACACCATTCGGGCGTCTGGTCATCCCTCTGTCCAATGGCTCAATCGTGACTCCGGTTTGATCACCAAATTGCGGGAGGAGCTTCGTGAGGGCGATGTCCTATTGACCCTGGGTGCGGGGGATGTCTGGAAAGTCGGAACTGAATTGTTGGAATCGTTGTAACCGAATGTGGTGAGTCATGGAAGTCGAGGGTTGTACAGGTGAAGACCGGCCGGCCGACACTGACAGCAAAACGGCTTCAACGAGCCGTCCAGCATGTGCAAGGAGAAGTCCACTGGAACGAATCCCTGGCGCCTCTTCTGTCGTTGCAGGTGGGAGGCCCTGCGGATGTCCTGGTCTTTCCCCTGGACGTGGAAGACGTCATTCGTGTGATCGTAGGGGCTCGAACAGAAGGGATTCCCTTCGTGGTGTTAGGCGGGACCAATGTGGTCGTTCGCGATAAAGGGATTCGAGGCATTGTCATGCAATTGAAACACTTAACCGGGATACATGAGGAAGCCGGTCACGTGGTATATGCCCAGGCGGGCGTGCGGTTGCCCAGGTTGATGCAATTTGCAGTTGGGCATCATCTGTCCGGAATGGAGTGGGCGGCGGGGATTCCGGGAACGGTCGGTGGAGGGGTGGTGATGAATGCCGGAACGCGGTTGGGGGAAATGCAGGAGGTCTTGCATGCCGTCGATTTGGTGAATCTTCGTGGACATCGCGTACGAATCGAGGCTTCCAACATGTCATTTACCTATCGGAAGGCAACGCTCCCCAAAGGCGTCGTGGTTGGCGCGTGGGTCCATTTGGCTCTCTCGGATAAAGCGCAGGTTGAGGCGAAAACCAAAACCTATCTGCAGTACCGGCGCGAAACCCAACCGTTAACCCTTCCGAATGCCGGGTCCGTGTTTAAAAACCCACCGGGAGATTCTGCCGGACGGTTAGTTGAAGCCGCAGGATTAAAAGGTGTGCGGATTGGTGATGCTGAAGTCTCGACCAAACATGCCAACTTTATTGTGAATAGAGGAGCGGCCACCGCCGACCAGGTCTTGGCCTTGATTCGAAAAGTCCGGCAAACCGTGGCGAAAAAGTTTGGGGTCCGTCTTCAGCTTGAATGGAAAATTATTGGAGAATCGTAAAGATGCCGGGGTTCATGGTGCTAACGAAGAGATTGAGTCAGAGTGAAAGGCTTATCACAAGGTGAAGACACAGAGAATGATGACACAGAAATCTTTGCGAATCGGTGTGCTGATGGGTGGATCTTCAGCTGAAAGAGAGATTTCGCTCAAGACGGGGCGGGCAATCTGTGATGCGTTGAAACGACGGGGATATACGGTCATCCCCATTGAAGTCGATGCCACATTGCCGCATCAGATCCGGGCAAAGAAAATTTCGGTGGCCTTTCTCGCCTTGCACGGACCGGGAGGAGAAGATGGCACGGTTCAAGGGATGTTGGAAGTCATGAAGATGCCATACACCGGATCGGGCGTGACTGCGAGTGCCGTCTGCATGAACAAAGGATTGACGCGCGTGGTCCTTCAGGCTGCCAAGGTACCCGTCCCTCCGGGTATGACCGTATCCGGGAAAATGATCCCGGTTCGTCCACCACCCAGCTTAGGCTTGCCTGTAGTGGTGAAGCCTTGTGCGGAGGGGTCCACGTTTGGTGTCTCGATCGTACGCAAGCCATCTCAATGGAAGGAGGCCTTGCAAGAAGCCTATCGATATGGGGAGCAGGCGGTGGTGGAAAAATATATTCCGGGTCGGGAAGTGGCGGTGGGCGTTTTTGGCAACGAGGTCTTCCCCGGCGTCGAAATCATCGTTCCCGGGGGCTTTTACGATTTTACGGCCAAATATGGAAAGGCGGCAACTCGTTACGTGTGTCCGGCTTCGCTTTCTTCAAAACTAGAAACGGCTCTTCGTGATTACAGCCTTCGTGCCTATCAGGCGTTAGGGTGCCGGGGTGCCGCGCGAGTCGATTTTCGCATTCATACCAACGGACGTCCGTATATTCTCGAATTGAACACCATTCCCGGCATGACTGAACGGAGTTTGCTTCCCATGGCAGCGGCACAGATCGGGTGGGACTATGATGATCTGGTTGAACGGATATTGCGTCAGGCTCTACCGAAAAGGATGGTACCGTCCTCCGGGAAAATAAGGAGCACCAGGAGTTCTGCGTCATGATATTGGGAGAATCCCTTAACACGAAACGGCCCCGAAAAAACCGGCCACTTAAGAAAACCGGAGGACCGGGGAAAGCGAAGTCGTCATCGACAGCCTTGCGGGTCCGGCGCGTCGTGATCGGAGGTGTCCTGGCCTGTCTTATCGTGGTGGTGGTGGTGGGAGGACGTCAGGTGATGCGGTGGGCGGATGAGTGGACGGAAATCCAACAGATCACGGTTGTGGGTTTGGATCGAGTCACGCGCGATGAAATTCTGACGAAGCTGGACTTGGCGCCACAGACCAGTTTGTTCTCTGTGGATTCAGAGCTGCTCGCGACCCGGTTGGAATCGCATCCTTGGATTGGATCGGTCGCCTTTGAGCGGGTGTTACCCCATTCCCTGGTGATCCAGGTGACTGAGCGTCAGCCGGCAGCGGTGTTCGGATCACCAACCGAACCCTATTATCTGGATGCAGAAGGGTATCTGTTGCCGAAAGGGAAGGTCCAGGCAGGGACGACATTGCCCATTGTTGATGGGGTGACCTCTACATTTATGACACAGCATCAAGCCGAAGGCCATCGACGCGCCAAGCAGGGCATTCACATTGCTGCGTTGCTGTCCCAGCAGTTTTCGGGCAGACCACGGATTGATGTATCTCAACCTCATACCACGATCGTGGATCTACCCAATGTCCGGTTTCAATTCGGGCGTGAGGTGGAGGACCAGTGGCAACGATTTTTGGTGTTGTATCCCACCGTGAAGGATAAAATTGAAGGTCGGTCGCAAGAAGTGGATTTGCGATTTGCTCAAAAAGTCATTTTTCGCAAGAGGACACTATAAGGACATGACCAAAAAAGAACACATCGTCGTGGGACTGGACATCGGGACAACAAAAATTTGTGCGGTGGTGGGGGAAATCCAGGAGGATCGCTCTATTCATGTGATCGGGGTGGGCTCACATCGTTCGAACGGGTTGAGAAAAGGCATGGTCGTCAACATGGACAGTACGGTGGAGTCCATCAAGCGGGCCGTGGAGGAAGCAGAATTGATGTCGGCGGTCCAAATCAATTCGGTATATACGGGGATTGCGGGAAGCCATATCGGGAGTGAAAGTGCGCAAGGGGTGGTGGCCTTAAAAAAACGGGAAGTAACCAGGGCGGATGTCCGTCGGGCCGTCGATACCGCACGAGCCTGCGCCGTGCCGGCTCCAGACCGCCAAATTCTTCATGTGCTTCCTCGGGAATTTATTGTGGATGATCAGGAAGGGATTCGCGATCCATTAGGCATTGCGGGATCACGGTTGGAAGTCGATGTGCATATTGTGACCGGAGCGGTCACCTCGGCACAAAACCTTATCCGGTGTGTCAGCCGGGCGGGATTGGATGTCGTCGATATTGTGTTGCAGCCGTTAGCCTCCAGCGCGGCCGTGCTGACCCATGAGGAAAAAGACCTGGGGGTGGTGATGGTGGATATCGGGGGAGGCACCACCGATATCGCGATCTTTGTCGAGGGATGTATCCGGCACTCGGCAGTTCTTCCCATCGGAGGGAGCCATCTCACCGGGGATCTGGCAATGGGATTGAAAACCGCCCCGGAGGAGGCGGAGAAAATTAAACTGAAATATGGGGTGGCCAGTAGCCTCTTGGTGAATGAGGACGAAGGCATTGAAGTGCCGAGTGTCGGAGGACGACCGCCTCGGGTGATGCCTCGAGCGTTGGTCGCGGAAATTCTTTCTCCACGGGTGGAGGAAATGTTCGAGCTCGTGCTTCGTGAAATCCGTCGTGCCGGATATGACGGCATGCTGGTGGCTGGAGGCGTGTTGACGGGGGGAACCTCCTTACTCCCGGGCATGGCCGAGGTGGCGGAACACGTGCTGAATCTGTCGGTGCGGTTAGGGAGGCCAATCGGAGTGGAAGGTTTACGGGAAATAGTCAGTAACCCAAGCTACTCGACGGCTGTGGGACTCATCGTCCATTCGGTGAGTCACGAAAATGAGTTTGAACTAGTGGGCCCGGGAGCCGGCAAAGGCAAAAAGTCCGGGCGGTGGGCCGGTGGTCTGGTCGGGAAAATGAAGGGATGGATCATGAACTTTTTTTAAATCATGACAAGAAAGGAGGGTCATGGATCCGTGCCTACTTCGCGAGCCAAGGTGAGTCATCAATCAAATGTCCCCACGGGCGACCAGGGGAGTGGTAGAAAGGAGGAGTCGTATGTTTTCACTGTCTGATGAGGAGCAATCGGTTATTAACATCAAAGTGGTCGGTGTCGGAGGTGCCGGGTGCAACGCGGTGAATACGATGATTGAAGCCGGCTTAAGCCGGGTAGAATTTGTCGTGGCCAATACCGATTTGCAAGCCCTGGGCCGCTCGCTCGCGTCGTACAAAATCCAATTGGGTCCGGAGCGGACGCGGGGCCTGGGGGCAGGAGCCAAGCCGGAGGTGGGAAAAGAATCGGCAATGGAAAGTGAACACCAAATCCGTGAGGCCCTGGAAGGGGCGGATATGGTCTTTGTCACAGCAGGCATGGGTGGTGGAACGGGCACGGGCGGCGCTCCCGTCGCGGCAAAAATTGCCAAAGAGTTGGGCATTCTCACGGTTGGAGTGGTGACCAAACCCTTCCAATATGAAGGAAACCGGCGGACCAGCTTTGCCGAAGAAGGGATCCGTGAATTAAAAAAATACGTGGATTCCCTCTTGATCATTCCCAACCAGAAACTCCTGGGAATGGTCGATAAAAGTACGCCGCTTGTGGAGGCGTTTAAGATTGCGGATGATGTGCTGCGGCAGGCCATTCAAGGGATTTCTGATGTCATTACCACTCCGGGTTTGGTCAACGTGGATTTCGCCGATGTGCGAACCGTCATGGGCTATTCCGGGCGTGCGGTGATGGGGATGGGAACGGGCCGGGGGCCGACCCGAGCCAGCGATGCGGCCAGACTAGCCATTGCCAGCCCCTTGCTGGAAGATGGAAGCGTGGAAGGGGCAAGAGGGTTGTTGTTGAATATTACAGGGGGCCCCAATCTCACGTTGCATGAAGTCAACGAAGCGTCCAATATTGCCCGAGAAGCGGCAGATCCTCAAGCTAATATCATCGTGGGTCAGGTCATTAATCCCGAGCTAGGGGATGAATTGACCGTGACGGTCATTGCCACAGGATTCGAACAGACCGAGTCGGTCATGCGGTTTTCCAATGCGCATCAACCGACTCTTGTTGTGGAGCCTGTCAAAAAACCCGCATTGGTGGCCGTGCCTGCCGAAAATGGGGCTAGCAACGGTTCTGAGGATCTCGACCGGCCCACCTATATGCGACGACAGGCGACGGCCAGGCCGGTTCCTGAAAAGACCAGTCTGCTGGTGGATGATGATTGGGATGTGCCGACTTTTTTACGGAGGAAAGCGGAGAACTAATCCCATGAACATGGAGAAAGGTTCCTTCCCAAAGGGGTCTGGGGTGTCTGATGACGGATTGACGAGTGATATGATTCCCGTGCGGCATTTCTTCGGGACCCGGAGTACGCCGGTAGGGTTAGCCACCCATATACAACTTGGGCACATTGCGAGTGGGCCGCGGGATTTTCCTGCTGTCGTTGCGCTCAAGCAAATCCATAGTACCCGGGTGGTCGTCATCCACACCCATAGAGGGCTAGGGACATTAGAGCAGACCGAGGGTGACGCGTTGGTCACCAATCAGCCTGAGACCCTGTTGGTCGTGCGCACGGCGGATTGTGTACCGGTGCTGCTTGTCGAGAAAGCCAGGGGAGTGGTTGGTGCCATTCATGCCGGATGGCGCGGCGCCGTGGGCGGCATCGTGGCAGAAACCATCCGGTCTTGCGTGAATGAATTCGGGGCAAAGCCGGAGCACATGCATCTGGCGATTGGTCCCTCTATCGGACCGTGTTGTTACGAAGTCGATGAACAGGTCATCAACCCATTGCGAAGCAAGTACCCAGCATGGCCCGGGGTGCTTCAAGAAACCAACGAAGGCAAAGGGGTCTTAGACCTCAAACAACTGATCTATCACCAGATCCGAGCCGGTGGCGTTCCTGACTCTCAGATTGGGCGGGTGGACCATTGCACCCGTTGTCGGGACGATCTCTTTTATTCCTACAGGCGGGAGGGGCAGGTGAATGGGACCATGTATAGTGGAATTATCCTGCCTGCTGCCTAAGGATTGATTTCGCCTGCAGGGAGTGGCAAGGTTTTATGCGATGTAGGGACGCATCGCTGACCCATCCTAAGCGATTCGCCCCATCTTGGGGTTTCCAAGAACAAGTGCTGGGAGAAGAGGGTATGGCAGTTTCCCAACCGGAGGCGAGGACTTGCATGGCGCGTCCCTAAGGAGACGCAACCTTTGTGTGGAGCACAATGTTCCATAGCCAGTGGCCCGTCTGGCTCCATGAGAGGAGATGGATGCTCCCCTGTAGGGCGGGGTCATTCGTTCCGCTTAGACAAGGCCCGCCAGGGAATGAGAACGACCACTCTTTGAGCCGGACGGCAGGCGTCGGACTATGGGGACGAACCTTTCAGGGACGCACAGGAAAGAGCGAGGAGCCCTATATTCGGTTTGATGTGTTTACTCCCTGCCCGTGACTCAAGCGGCAATCCCGTTTACAATAGAAGTCATATGAAAAATCTTCGGTGTTCTTGTTGAAGGATGGCCACGTTTCCAACTCCATTACCCATAGGATTCACATCATCCAGGAGAACATCCGGCAGGCCGCCATTCGTGTCGGGCGGGATCCTTCCGGTATTCGGTTGGTGGCGGCGACCAAAACCGTCCCCGCTGTCGATTTAGAAGAAGCCTATAGGGCGGGCGTGCGAATATTTGGAGAAAACCGGCTTCAGGAGGCTCAGGAGAAGCGGCAGATTCTGGGGCCACGAGAAGACTTAGTCTGGCACTTCATTGGTCGGATGCAACGTCGGAAAATCAAAGACCTTGTCGGGAATTTTTCGTTGCTGCATTCCGTGGAAAGTCTGGAGCAGGCCGAGAGCATTAATGCTTTGGCCGGGAAACTTGGGATTCGACAAGCCGTGTTACTCGAAGTGAATGTCGGGGGGGAAGCCAGCAAGGGAGGATTTATCTCACAGGAGGTGGAAGCCAGGATAGAGGAACTAGACCGGCTCCCTCATCTCGAGATCCAGGGGCTCATGACGCTTCCGCCGTGGAAGGAAAATCCTGAAGACGTTCGTCCCTATTTTACGCAAGTTTGCCGATTGCGAGATGGGCTGGCTCGACAGACATGGCGTCGTGTACGGATGACCGAATTGTCCATGGGCATGTCTCATGACTACGAGATCGCGATAGAAGAAGGGGCGACGATGGTTCGGATCGGAACGGCTATTTTTGGAAGTCGGGGGAAAGCCGTCAGTCCCGGCACCGTGGAATGAATCGGTCGATGTCGATAACGCGGTTGAATATTTGAAAAAGATTTCAGTTTGTCGGCATGTGGGTAAACGGGAGCCATACTAAAAAAGAGTGTTCAACAAAGGCACGTCCAGCAAAGCCGCCGCCACTTTGACGGGCGGACCGTATGAGGGAGTACATGAGCACGGCCAAGTGACGATCTGCCTGCGCGAAAGCCGCGCCGGCGAAGTCAGGGGACGTCGCTGGCGGTCCCTGCAGCCAGACTCAGGGCATGCTTTTTCAGCACTCTTATCTGTAAAGGAGGATCATGTTTATTGCGGGTAACGTTCTACAGGCGATCGCGACCATCCTGGATACGATTTTATGGATCTATATGTGGGTTATCATTATTCGGGCCTTGATATCCTGGGTGAACCCTGATCCCTGGAATCCTATTGTTCAGTTTTTAGAAAGAATGACGGAGCCGGTCCTTTATCAAATCCGGCGTCGGGTTGGCATGCTAGGGTTGGGAATTGATTTATCTCCGATCATTGCTATCCTTATTATTATGTTTTTCCAGATTGCCGTGGTAGCATCCTTGAAGGATCTTGCGATCAGAATGCACTAGCCGGGGAGGGGAAAGGAGTCGTCATGAAAATTACACCGTTGGACATTCAGCATAAAGTCTTTGATACCCAATGGCGAGGCTATCACAAGACGCAGGTGGACCAATTTTTGGAAGAAATCGCCGAGTCGGTTGAGGAACTTACCAAGGACAACCTGGTGCTCAAAGAGAAATTGTCCGGGAAAGATGATGAAGTGGGGCAACTCAAACGAGCGGAAACTACGCTGACCAGTACCCTTATTTCAACCCAATCCTTTGTCGACCAACTCAAGCATGGTGCCCAACGGGATGCGGACCTTTTGGTGAAAGAGGCGGAGTTGAAAGCCGAAGAAATTCTGGCGCAAAGTCGGGCCGAGCTCGCCGAAATGCGTCGGATGATCTCAACACTCAAGCAACAGCGGGCGCTGGTGTTGGATCGCTTACGGTTGACGCTGAGTTCCTTCCATCGGTTAGTAGAAATTGAAGAGCGACCGGACGACGCGTTTGAAGGGGAAGGCGAGCCGGAAATGAGTGCTGAGCGAGCCTCCCATCGGGAAGCAGGCTAGACGTTTCGATCTCCTCTCAGTACATTGTGGATCAGACCGATCCTATGGTGCGTCTCCTCCTTGAAGGAATTCACGCGCAGGTGTTTCCTGGTGCGGTCTTATTTGTTCGGCACCAGGGCTATCTTCGGATGCATCATGCTGTGGGTCTTACCTCCGGACTTCCGGATGCGTATCCTACCCAACTTCAGACCATCTACGACCTCGCTTCCCTCACCAAGCCTCTGGCAACCGCATCGGCTATTCTGCTCCTGGTGCAGGATGGACATCTGGATCTAGCAACGTCCATCGACAGGTGGCTCCCTGAAACAAAAAATTTTCCATTAGGCCGGGCGCGTCTTAAGGACGTGCTCTCTCATCAAAGCGGTCTTCCAGCCTGGCGTCCGTTTTACCGGTCTTTCCCTCCTGTTCTCCCCTCAGATGTCCCATCCCGTCAGGAACGAGCCAAGACATTTCTGGAGTTAATCCTCAAGGAACCGATAGAAGCGGCGGCACCCCCCAAAAGCCTCTACAGTGATTTGGGCTATATGGTGCTCGGGTTTATCGTGGAACGGATCACGAATCAAACATTGGCCGATTTTTGTCGGAGTCGGATCTATGGGCCCCTACATGCGAGCCCACTCGGCTATCGAGGGCCGGATGTGGCTGCCACATTGGATTCATCGATTGGCGGGTGCGCACCCACTGAACCGGACCCATGGCGTGGGCGTCTTTTGCAGGGTGAGGTGCATGATGAAAATGCATTTGCGCTGGGAGGCATTGCCGGGCACGCAGGACTCTTTGGAACGGCCGAGGCCGTAGGGCAGGTTACCCAAGCCTGGCTGAAAAGTTATAAAGGAAACTCCGGTGTATTTGATTCTCACCTGGTCAAACAGTTTGTGGCGGCACAGCCTGGAACCAGTTGGGCCTTAGGCTGGGATACGCCCTCCCAACCTTCCTCCTCCGGCCAGTGGTTTTCGCCTGAATCGTTCGGCCATCTGGGGTTTACCGGCACGAGTATCTGGATAGACCCGACTCGTGACCTGGAAGTTATTTTTCTTTCCAATCGAGTCCACCCAACCCGGGACAATCAAGCCATCAAAGCCTTTCGTCCCAAATTGCATGATGCGATTATCCAAGAACTTTCAGGGCATGGTAAAAGACAAGGGTGAGGCTGATCTCCTTATAAGGTTAAGCCATACCCTACGATCGCTCAGCCTGGAACCAGTTTGGTGTTGAGGTGTGGGATACGCCCTCCCACTCATCTTTTTCAGGCACCTGGTTATCTCCGGAATCGTTCGTCCATTTGCGGGTTGCCGGACCGAGTATTGGATAGGTCTTGAATACGGGACGCTCTTTGAGGGGGAATTCCTTTCAACATTCCGGCAACCCGGAAGAATTTCTAAATTGATTCATGCCATTTTTCCTTCGCTGCCTTCATCAGTTCATCAACGATCATTTTTGCTCCTGTTTTGGATGGATGATCATCATCGGCATAGAAGACTTCCATTTCATCATGGGTGAGACATCGTCCTAATGCTTTGGTATTACAGAAAAGTTTTTCAGGATACACGCGAAGGACATTGGGGTGTTCTCCCAGGGCATCGTAGATCGAATAGGCCTCTTGTGTCCGTCGTTGAAAGACGGCATAGGAAGTCGAAACTCCACCGGATTGAAAAAAGGTAGCCAGTTTCTGGGCAGTAGGTGAGAGCTGGACTTTTTTGTAGACCATTGTTGGAACATCCCAGCCCACTTCGGGAATGGGGTACAACAAAATAATTTTGTGTCCATGCTGAATAAGGTCATTCAGGTTCTGGACAAGTACCTGCTTGATATGGTGGAAATCATTGTTCAATCCATTCTCTAAGTGAATTCGTCGATTACCGTAGGGTTCAACGCCGCCTTCTGTATTGTCGAAGGCTTCTCCACGAAGAATTAAGGGTAAGCGACCGCCAATAATCAGGATGGCCGGTGGGTGTTGAAGCAAAAAATCGCTTCGTTGGCCGTTATAGGCAAACGAACATTGGCGATCGCTTCCCTCAGCCATGACTTTGATTCCCCGGCCATAATGGCAGGCCCCTTCCATGGTTAGGTCAATGAGGTTTTCGTGTCTCAACGTTACTGATTCCAGCATGGTGGGGCCAAGTGCCTCGAGATGGGAGTCACCGACGAGCATCCAGGTGGTGTGCTGTGGATTGTTGATAAATTGGCAGGCAGAAGCCACGGACCGTCCAAGGCAGGGTTCGCCGTCTTGGGCAAGGGTTCCCCAGGAAGTGTGCTGAGGACGGACCAACTTCTGCATGTTTTCCGGAAACCGTTCAGGGATTCCACCGCTTTGGAATCCATACCATCCGAATCCAAACAGAATAGCGGTGCAGGCGACTATGCTGGCCCAAAGAGTGCGTGTCTTAATAAGCAAGCGATTTCTAAATGGAGTTTCAATGAGCCACCATGTGGTAATAGCCAGAAGAAAGACCATCAATATCAAACCGACCTTGTCGGAAAATGACAACATGGTTGGAGTGTGAATTCGTGCAAATGCGAGGACCGGTTGATGCCAGAGGTAGAGAGAATAGGAGATAACACCGATGGCCACTAAAGGTTTGGACGCTAACAGGGAAGACACGATGTCTCTTTTGCCTGCCGACCAGATAAGCAGCATGGTGCCGGCCACAGGTAAAACCGTCCAAAAACTCGGATGCTTCACTTGAGCGTTCAGGAACAAGAGGGAGTACAGAACCAGGGCGAGCCCCACCCCTGGGAGGTAGTCATGTAACGCCGAAGGGATCCGGCGTCCGTTTTTGAATTCCAAATTGGCTAACCAGGCCCCTGCGAAAAGTTCCCACCCCCTTGTCGGCAAGAGGTAAAAGGCGGCAACGGGATGTCGCTGACTTCCCCAATTCGCCAGGAGCAATGATGTCAGAAGACCAAGACCCATGAGGATTCCGATCGTTGGTCGGAGAAACTTCCAGGCCAGAAATAATACAATGGGGAAGAGCACGTAGTACTGCTCTTCTACAGACAGACTCCAGGTATGAAGAAAGGGTTTCAACGCGCTGGCTTCTGCGTGATAACTATCACTATTCCAGAAGAAAATGTTCGAGCCAAAGAGAAGAGAAGCCAGGATACTTTCTGCGTATTCCTGAAACTGCTTTGGTAACATCCATATCCAGGCGAACGGGATGGAAATCCCCATCACGGTCAACAGGGCCGGAATGATTCGCCTCACTCGCCGTTCATAAAAAGCCATAAAGGTAAAGCGATTGGACGCCATTTCACGCAACAGGATGCCGGTGATGAGATATCCGGAAATGACAAAAAATATATCGACTCCTAAAAATCCTCCTTGGAAGAAATCGATTCCGGCGATATGCAATTGGGCGTGATACAGCACGACCCAGAGAACGGCGATGGCTCTTAGCCCATTGATCTCCGGGCGATAGGAGGTGGGGCCTTCCGATTGCTGGTGGTAAGGGGAGCGCAATCCGGTCGAAGGCAAAGGAGTGGTTAGAGGGGCTTGGGAAGAGGAAGGAATGGTCAAAAGGCTAGACGGTTGCACGTCGTGTCCTTTTTCACCAATCATTTTTGCACGTTGATGAGATCAACGGACTGGACAAGGCGTGACTGCATTTACAAAGTAACAAATCGTTATGACCGTTGTCAGCAGGACGCATACTTACTTCCACAATGCATAATTAATGCATTTCCTATTCAATGCATTTCCTATTCCCAAACGAACAATAATGAGGGAAGGGATGCTGGAGAGAGAAGCAGGGCGTGGAATGGTGATGATTCGTTTGTGAAAATAGAAGGAAAGATAGGATGACGGATGGAAACGTTTGACAAATTGTCGCAAAGGGAACAAATTGTCGATACGGTAATCGAGCGAAATCGCAAAGTGCGCACAGGCTAAAACAGAAGAGTGCTCAAAAAGAAATAGGAATGGGAAGCACTCCGTCCTAGGGAAGATTTTTTTAAAATAGAAATACACGATCGAAAGGACCGGCAGGTCATTTTTTTTTGGGGTTCGTGTCTTAAACGTCTTTTGCAAGAGTGAGGTGGATTCAGAAAAGGCGTGTATGCTGGGAGGCAATGTCGGATACGCGGGAATTTATGGAACAGTCGAAAGATAGGACGGGGTGACTCACGTCTGGCTGGAGTGATACAAAGGATTCCCTAGGTTATTTGATCCTTACCCTGACTTGGTTCAAACAGTTTGTGGCGGCACAGCCTGGAACCAGTTGGGCCTTAGGCCTGGATACGCCCTCCCAACCCTCCTTCTCCGGCCAGTGGTTTTCGTCTAAATGGTTTGGCCTCTTGGGATTTACCGGCACGGGTATCTGGATAGACCCGATTCGTGACCTGGAGGTTATTTTTCTTTCCAATCGAGTCCACCCAACTCGGGACAATCAGGCCATCAAAACCTTTCGCCCCAAACTGCACGATGCGATTATTCAGGAATTGGGGTAATGATCTCGGCTGAGGCTCAAGCGTGGCCGGGTTTCGGCCCGGCGCGGCCGAGGTCCTTTTGTTTCGGCAAAAGGACCCAAAACCATTGACGCCCAGCCTGGCCAGATTGTATGGGGCGGACGCGGGTTTCGAGGCGGCCCAACTCGCAGGCCTTTGCGGACGTGAGGCAGCTCAAAGGAGCCGACGGCTATGGGGTCGAGCGCTTGTTTCGCTGTCTGCTGCTGCAATTCATGGAACACCTTTCGGATCGAGAAATGGAACGGTATCTGGAAGAAAATCTGGCCGCCAAATGGTTTTGTGGGTTCACCGTGTCCGAGCCCACGCCGGATTACAGCCTCTTCACGCGCGTCCGCACTCGCATTGGGCCGACTCGACTCTCTCAGCTGTTTGCGACGATGCGCGAGCAGCTCAAAGCGGCCGGCCTGATGAGTGAAGTGTTCACCTTTGTGGATGCCACGCATTTGATTGCGAAAGCGACGCTGTGGGAAGAATGGGATAAGGCGCGCCAACAGAAGATTGAGAAGCTGAACAATGAAGTGCTCCCGAAGGTGGCAGTGGATAAGCAAGCCCGGATTGGCTGCAAAGGCAAGAAGAAGTATTGGTACGGCTATAAAGAGCATGTCAGTGTGGATATGCAATCCGGCCTGATTAACAAAGTGGCGACGACATCGGCCAATCTGCCGGATGCTCAAGGCTTGCGGCATGTCTGCCCCACACAAGGGGCGATCTATGGGGATAAAGGGTATTGTACGGCCCCGGCCCGTCAGGCCGCAGCCCAACGACACTGCCATCTCGCCGCGATCCAACGGAACAACAGGAAAACCAAGAACCGGGATCGCTACCGGTTGTATACGCATTGAGGGCTCCGGATGACCGAGCCTTTGCTCAGCGCATAAAGCGTATGCTCTATTCAGGGGTGGCAGAATCAATTCTCGCCTTCTTGCAGCCCATGACCTTTAACCTCAAACGATTACTCTCCTCGGAGTCTCGCGGTATGGCTCAACTATGGCACTGGTAGAGATCAGGATTGGGAGGAGATAAGAGAGTGTCGTAAGCGCCATCGCGAACTCCTCGCAAACGATAGTGCAGCCTAGACAGATGATTAGGAGGATTATCAAGAAAATCCGGATATTGAATTCAACAGTCCGAAACTGACTCGATTAGCTTGCTCGAGTATTGCCGGGTTTCGGCCCGGCAACCGAGCTACTTTTGTTTCGGCAAAAGTAGCCAAAACCAGTGACGCCCAGCCTGGCCTCGTCGGATAGGGCGGACGCGAATCTTAGGAGGGCAGACCAACTCGCCAGGCTCAAACAAGGTCTGCCTGCTACTAATAAGAGCGTCCGCCCTGGGCCAGTCAGCAGGCGTCAGGGAAAAGGAAGTAGAGTGCTCATGCCGACAATAATGCTTTGGGATGACCTGTTTTTTTTTATGGCTAGACCTGAATTAAGCCTCGTCCGAATATATACGATGGTTTGGCATTATTCATTGTCAAAATAATCGGAATCCAGTTTCTTGACCTCGTACTGACCAATTATTGAGACCCCGACATTGTGTTCTGCCATAAGTTTGGAGAGATGCTCTCCATCAATCAAAATGATTTTTGAATCGATGACCGAGGCATATTCCTTTGCTTCTTTTGTGAAAGATGATGTGGTAATGAATACACCTTTTCGGGCACGTTGTCCCTGTAACGCACCGGCAAATTTTTGAATTTCAGGACGACCAACCACACCTTCCCATCGTTTAGCTTGAATGTATATGACATCTAGACCAAGACGGTCTTCGTTGATAATGCCATCTATGCCACCATCGCCGCTCTTACCAAGAGCTCTACCTGCATCCTGTCGATTGCCGCCATATCCCATTTTTACGAGGAGATCCACAACCCCACGCTCAAAGAATGACGGGGACGCTTCTTTAACTGAGCTCAGAATTTCAGACTCAAGAGCTGAACGGAGTTTATTGTATGCAGATGCCAGGGCGTCTTCTGGGGTGAGAGTTGATTCCTGTTCAAATGAGGGCACTATTTCTGATTCATTTTCGCTTTTATCCTTTTTGCGATTTTTAAACTCGATAAATTCGGGATATTTCTCAAGAATAGATGCATCTATTCTTGTTGGATTTGTTGCGAGTAGCTCGGTGCCTTTTGGTGTGATGGTAAAAAATCCTCGTTTAGGAGATGCGAGCAAGCCAGCCTGTTTCAGGTAAGAGCGTGCCCAGCCAACGCGATTATTGAAAACAGCTTGACTGCCACTCGGAAGAAGTTCGTTTCTTTCTTCTGTTGTAAGACGAAATTCGTCAGCTAGCTCTTCGACCGCCTGACTGAATTTGTGTTCTTTGCCATCCGATGCCAGTTTCAAAACCGGCAGCATGAGTGTTTGGTAGTCTGGGATTGCCACGAGTCTTATATTTCCTTTTTAGACATAACAGCATTTCCCTGGAGGGATTCAAAGTCCACCTAGTGGCTGGCAAAGATATGCCCGGCCCCGAGGACAACAGACCCTATGCGAACATTCGGAAAAGGCCGCGTGGATGATTTTAGTCAACTGAAGAGTGAAGTCAAATGATTGGCAACGGGGTTCGTTCCGGCAGGAGGTTCTTTTGTTTCGGCAAAAGAACTCAAAACCATTGACGCCCTGCCTGTCCACATTGGATAGGGCGAACGCGAGAATTTGGAGGGCAGACCAACTCGACAGGCTCGGACAGGGTCTGCCTGGGAATAAAAGCGTTCGCCCTGGGCCAGTTAGCAGGCGTCAGGGAAAGGGAGGTGGGGAGTAGTAGAGGTTTGGGGTATTCTATTTGCCCACAAAGGCTTTGAGCTGAAAAGATTCGTTCTGTCATAACAGCTAAATATCCAAGATTGTAAAGTCACCCATTCCAGCGTTTGTAGTGTTGCTAACTCGAACCAATCGCTGCCCTTTTCCAAGCATTGGTGCCAATATGACTTCAGCAGAAAACTGTTTTTCATCCGCTCTTTTAAAGTTTCTCATGGAAAAGACCTTAGTCGTTGATTTCTGGGACGTATTCAGGTGTGTCCTCAGTTGATCTTCTTCCCACGATGAATTGGTAACAATAGCTTTCTGAAGATCGTGGATATACTGACTCAGATATACTCTAATGACTTGGTCGACATCGACGTTTAGTTTTGCAGGTAGGCGACTGACAGCCTCGTATAATTCTCCATATCGACATTGTATATCGGCTTCACTTGTCATCCCTGACAACTCTATAAGCTCCTCCGCAACAGCCTGTTTTTTGAGTTCATCCTTTATGTCATAAGGGCTATCCTTGTATTTCGGCAGATAACGCTCTAAGGTACCACCAGGTAACAAGTAAATATTTTTTTCCCGAAGTACTTCGACAATTTTATTGAGTCTTCCTATTATCTGGCCAACTGCAGCACCTGTGAGTGCAGCCGACATTTCTTCTTTATGTCTGCTGATAGCCGTGAGTGCTGCCACTCTGGCCTTGCCCCATTTCTTACCATCCCAACAATCTCTTTCGCCGAGGTCATTCAGGTAGGCCATAAAGATTTCGAGCCCTCCCTGTGGAGAAACCTTCAGAAGCTCATCAATGTTCTTTGTCAGGAGTTGATCAAGCTCGCCGCAGTATTTGGTAAAATCACTACTTAGGCCGGCAGTAGCCAAGAAACTTTGCACCTCACCTTCCCCTTTTATACAAGCCCTAAGGTTTCCCGTAAACAAACTGTCGAGGTCGTATAAAAAATGTGCCTTTTTGCCAAAGGCAAGGCACAGTTCAAGATATTTGTTCACTTCCTCACATCCGCCAGCATCAATGATGCAGCTTCCTGCGCCGGCCACTGATACTCCCCGAGCCTCCTGCATTGTCGCAATTAATTGCGCATCCAGAATTCCTTCTACAAATATTGGATTGTCAGAAAAAAAGAGTTGCTTGTGATGTACGTTCAGGCGCGGAACAATTGATTCAATTCGTCGGGATCTTTCACCGTCTAAATCGTAAATTTGTCGTGGTACTCCATGATCAAGGCTAAACGAAATCACCGATTTCACGTCATTAATATCTTTGAAATCAAGAATGAACGGGGAGTGGGTGATGAGGAAAACAATTTTCTTATTACTTCCTTTACTCGGAGCCCCTGCAACCTTTCGAATCTCTTGCATAAAGAAGGCTTGGTACTGGGGATGGAGATTCAATTCAGGTTCGTCAATTATCAGGTAAGGATATTCGTCGTTGTACAGGTTCGTTAATAGAACAAGAAGCTCTTTGATTCCATGACACTCTTCCCTATCAAGCCTATACGACGTACCAGTTGTTCCAAGTGTGGCTCGTGCCAGTAAACTTCCAGAATCCCATTCCAGGAATATTTTTCGATTAAATAAATGGCTCAGAGTGGCTTCAACTTGAATGCGTAAATCCATTCGCTCCTCGAGTACCACCAAAGTATCAATCCCCGAACCTTCCTCCCCGGCTTTTCTAAAGTGTGAAAATCGGTTCTTCTGGTAACCTGATCCAAGGTGATCGCCAAACATGCTGCGCAACGCATTTGTCTGCTCCATGCCGGCTAGGCGATCAGTACCCAGAAGCCTGGCCTTTCCCTTTCCCAAGTGCGCCTGGAGTCCATGCGCGAACTTCGACTTTCCACTTCCATTAGGGCCTACTAGGAAATTGATATACCCGATTCTATTTGTCTGGAATTTTTTACCAATCCAAGGTGGCGGAAGATCAAACTCAATCTTTGTGTCAAACATGAACTCTCCTTGAAAACTTTCAGAAGTGTTTTAGCGGCTTAATACTTTTATGAATGGTTTTAGGGCACATGTCCATCATTACCTCAAGCGAGCGCTCAGGACTGGTCGTGTGGGGATTCTTAGTCAATTTATGAAATTTGTCAATTTATTTGCCGCCGTTGGCTGGTTCTTTTGAGCCGGCCTCTTGGTCTTGAAAAATTGGGAAATCTTTGATGGGGAGATCCGATTTGAAGGAATTGGGAGTTAAAGAATTAATGAACAAGAGAACGAGGCGGTGAAAGTTCTAAAACTTCTTTCGCTGCTTGACATATACTTTGAAATATCCAAAAATCCCACCTCACCTTTTCCATCGCGTACGATGGGAGCTTTGTGCTGCACAAGACATGAGGGATGGCTTCAGATGCCAAAGAGACATCTGCTGTTGGCGAACCAAGCAAAAAGGGACTACTTTTATAGGACCGGATAATCCATAGTTGGGCACTTCATGACAGACGATGGCAGAGCCAAGATTTCCGCGGAAATGAGGGCGGCGCTCGAGAAAAGTCTTGGTTACGACGACTTTTTCGGGTGGTCTACGAATCGAAACTTCGAAGAACTTAATGTTTTGGAATCGCTTGCAGAATCCATGAATGCAGAGGGAGCAACCTTCTTCGGCAGTCTGAGGGTTCGTGGTAGAAAAAATGATCCGCCAGATTGCGAAGCCCTTGATGCAAGGGGTCTGCGCGCTGCAATTGAGGTCACTGACCTTGTTGATGGGGTGGCCATTCGTAAATTCAAGGGTGGGAGAGGCGCGATTACTGGGCAGAGTGGACCAAGAGTCACTTTCTCTCGTCCCTGGACGGCCTCATCGCTACCAAAGACGCAAAGTACCCGAGTCTTAAAGTCCCCACCTACGACGGCGGACACGTTCTGGTAATTTTTACTGATGAGCCAATGCTTATGTGTACGCAGGTCGAGGAATTTTTGAAGGGACACACTTTTGAAAAGCCGAAGTACATTGGACGAATAATCTTGCTGCTTGGTTACGACCCGAGCATTGGGCGCTGCCCGTTTTTTGAGCTACGTACAAGTGCCTAACCCTTCGTTCAAGCGCAGAGCCACCGGCAAACCGGCCCCTCCCGCCTAGGTCAAAGTTGGTGGCTCAACGAGAATGGCTTTTCGACTACCAATAAAATGTCCCTATTGCGCCGAAAGTGCCGTGTTAGTTTCGCGCGACCATATCTTCCCTGCCTTCCTCGGCGGACGAAGGAAAATCCAGTGCTGCGGTGGCCCAAAGAATTGCAACAGCAAATTTGGACATACGTTTGAAGTAGGTGCAGCAAAGTACCTGCAGCCGCTTCATGTTTTTATTTCAAGCTGGGGCTTGCCCTTGCGGAGCGTTTCCCCGATTTGGGTTGCGGCTCTCAATCACGACGCAAAACCTTTTGACCTAGAGGTCGGAGAGACTGGGGTTCGCCCCGTTCTTTCCTCTTCTAGTCCGCACATACAATGGGATGAAAGTGGCGAGATTGCCGGACGAGAGTTTCGGACCCGTCGTGAAGCCGAGCGGTTTGCCGAGCACTTGCTGAAAAAGGGCAAAGCACAACGTGTTGAGATTGTAGCTGTTTCGCCGCCCCATATTAACACTACTGGTTTGGGAATGGAGCTTCAGCTAGGCCCTGATATAAAGCGGTTGGCTCTTAAGATCTGCGTAGCTGCGGCAACGCTCCTACCGAACTTTAACTCTGAATCTTTGTCGTTAGCTCGGCAGTATTTGACGGGTGTTCGTAATGAAGAAAAAATAGATGTAGTACTGCCTGCTTATGACAGTTTCGCCGCGCTGGATTCTATTCGCGAGGCGCTGTCTCATCTTGTTTATGTAAATCGTGCGCGAGGTGAAATTTGGGCAGTCGTCCAATTTTTCGGCGTTTTGCAGCTTTATTGTCGCCTAGGCACGCATGACGAAAATGTGCCGGAGGTTGCCATTCTTGGGACGTTGGATCCTGTCACCGGTCGAGAATACTTCTCTGATGCACCGGTAATTGATTTTCCCGTTCCACCATTTTCGATACCAGCTGAAATATACGGTTCCAAGCTCGGCCAGTGGCTCGCTAAATTTCGTGTTGAGGCCTTGGCGCGAGGAGCAACGAATCCGCCTGATCTGAGTATTCAACAATTAAGAGTTCAACATTAGCGCCTTCACTACTTAATAGAGCGGACGCATTCTGAGCGGAACTGCTGCTCATAATGCGTCGCTCACTTCAGCACGTTATCTGGGCAACTATTGTGAAACCAGGTTTGATAATGCAAACGCCTTTACCTACCAGTACAACTCGGCGGCTGACGTTGGCTTCGCTTAGTAGAGGGGCACGGGAACTGGCGGAGGTGGATCCTGATCTAGGCGCTGTCCTGGATCGACTGGGTGAGCCTCCGATGTGGGGGCGGGAACCAGGATTCCCTGCTCTCATTCAGATTATCCTAGAGCAGCAGGTGTCGTTGGCGGCCGCGCGCAGGATGTACCGGCGGCTGTCCAGCCATCTGGGTGCGATGCCTCCGGAAGCGGTCTATGCCATTCAAGCCAAGGGGTTGAGAGAGTTCGGGCTGACGAGGCAGAAAGCCGGTTATTGTTTTGGTCTGGCCGCGCGCATACTCGACGGTAGTCTTGATCTCAGTTCGGTAGCCAACGGTCCGGATGATCGGGGGCGTCAGATCTTATTGGCGGTTCCAGGGCTCGGGGCCTGGAGCGTGGACATATATTATCTTATGGCACTCCGCCGTCCCGATGTCTGGCCTCAAGGGGATTTGGCGTTGGCCGTTGCACTCCGTGAATTGAAACGCCTCACTGACCTCCCGACGAAAAATGAGCAGCAGCTCTTGGCCAGCCATTGGGTGCCGTGGCGATCGGTTGCAGCGCGAATCTTGTGGGCGCATTACCTTGCTGCGCGCGGTCAGTACCTGCCGGATAACAATGGGATGCGTATGTTGGGCTAGTGCAAGCCATTCATTTACGCCGACGCCGTAGCGCGGGTCGGCTTTATCCAGGAGTGCGAGGGAATATGAAGCCAGGGGAATTAGTTCGAGCATGGGTAGAGGCATTTAATCGTGCTGATGTTGAGGCACTTGCCGGCTTGTACGCGGAAGGAGCGGTGAATCATCAGGTGGCGAATGAGCCCGTCCTGGGTCGAGCGGCCATTCACAGGATGTTCGCGGAGGAATTTGCCAAGGCAGGGATGCGTGCATCGTTGAACGCATTTTTGAAATTGATGATTGGGCCATTCTTGAGTGGCGGGACCCGCTTGGATTGCGGGGGTGCGGATTTTTTCAAGTGCTGGATGATAAGATTGTCCTCCAGCGCGGGTATTGGGACAAGCTGTCATTTCTGGGACTATCTTCCTGACCGGCTATGAATATCAGAATCCTGTCCTTTAGCATATCGTTGTATGGAAGGTCTTGCCGTGCACCATGCCCATGGTACAGGTGTTATGCGTCCGTATTTTTTTAACACTATGAGGTGTCGATATTGTGAATCATGAACATCCCTCTTCGAGCACGTTAGAACGGGGCGCCACCGCTGTGATTACCCATCGCGTGCGGGACGGTCAACAAGAGGGCTATGACGCCTGGTTGAACGAAATCGGTCCGTTATGCAGAAGCTATCCTGGTCACCTGGATTTGCAGATTATCCGTCCGATTCCCGGACTCACGGCAACCTATACGGTCATTATCCGGTTTGATACCAGGGAACACCTCCAGGGATGGATGAGTTCCCAGGATCGCAAGCAACTCATTGAACAGGTGCGACCGCTCCTTGCTCAAGATGATGATTTTTTTATACGCAGTGGTTTGGATTTTTGGTTCACGCCCGAAGGCGCCAGGGCAAAGGTACCGGTCCGCTGGAAACAATTTCTCGTAACATGGTCTGCCATCTTTCCGTTGGTGCTAATCATTCCTCAGGTTGTTGCATTGGGGCTGCGGCAACTGGGCGTACCTCAAAATCATTATCTGGACTTGCTGCTTAGCACCGGTTTGGTGGTATGGGTCATGGTCTATCTCGTGATGCCGCATTACACCAAACTGATCCAACGCTGGTTGTTTACCTGATTGCGAGAAGCACTCGCCTCTAAAATCGCTCCATCCGTGGACACGAGGCTGCCCTCAACTTGGTGTGGTCTTCGTATGCCACTGAGACATTTGCTGCCGGCGGATCGGACCGGTAGACTCATAAGGAACCAAATCATCCATAAAGAGGTAGTTGGATATTGTTCCAGCTTGCAATTAGGAGGCACACCGAATGCGCAAAAGAGTCATCGGCCAGATTGAGAAGGGAAGCGAACCGTCAGGGGATTGGCTGAATGTGGAGGAGCTTGCGGATGTGGAAATCACCTCGGAGGACGTCGCCTATCCCATTGAGGCAGCGTTGGTGCCCGGTGGGACTTCCGGGTGGCGTGCCGCAGGGCCGGGCAAGCAGACGATCCGGCTTCTCTTTACCAATCCCCAACCGCTCCGGAGGATCTGGCTGAACTTTCTGGAAACCTGCACCGGGCGTACGCAAGAGTATGTGTTGCGGTGGTCGTCTGATGGCGGGCAGTCGTTCCGGGAAATCGTGCGCCAGCAGTGGAACTTCAGTCCCGACGGCGCAACCTGTCAGACGGAAGACCATCACGTCGAGCTCTCGGCGGTCACGGTGCTCGAGTTAAGCATCATCCCGGACACCAGTGGGGGCCCTGCGCTCGCGTCGCTGGCGCAGTTGCGGCTGGGTTAATTCTAGATTCTAGACAAAACCGCTTGTCAAAGCCTGGTGACACATCATCCCAACTGATTTTGGCCGATTCCACCTGAGGAATCGACCAGCCTGGTATAAACCAGATTGAGTTGCACCATGCACCTATTTGGTCGTAGGAAGACTATTTGAAATTACCGTTCTTTAATGCTGCATGAGATGGCCAGCGTCATTTTGCACAACGGAAACGGATCCCAGAAATCTTTCTCGTAGAGTCCCCCTTTTGAAAAATGAAACCCCAAGTTTTTTAGAAAATTTGGAAAATCGGGTAGGGGTTGGAAAGCAGGCCGTGCGAATGGTTATGGATGTTCACTGCTATGAGTAGCGTCCTGGTTGATGTGTTCCTGTTCTTCAGAATCGGGTTGAGGTCGGGACCGTCTCTTAGAGTACTGACTGGTCAATTGGTACAGGATGGGAACAACGAATAAAATGAGGAAGGTGGCGGTCAACATGCCGCCCACAACCACGCGGGCCAAGGGCTTTTGAGCCTCCGAACCGATACCACTTGCGAGCGCGGCGGGAACTAAGCCCAGCGCGGCTCCCAGGGTGGCCATTAGCACCGGTCGCATCTGCAGTTCCGCTCCTGAAAGGATAGCCTCCTTGAGGGGGATGCCGTTTTGTTCCAACTCTCGGATACTGGAGACGATTAAGACGCCGCCAAGGATGGCGATCCCCAATGTGGAAATGAATCCTACGGCGGCGGAAATGCTAAAGGGGGTATGGGTTAGGACGAGAGAAAGGACCCCTCCGATCATGGCAAAGGGAACCGTGGCGAGTACGATGAAGGCGTACCGGAATGAGCCAAACGTGAGGTATAGCAAAAAGAGAATCAGGATCATGGTCAGGGGTACGACAATCATCAGGCGTTGTTGTTCTTTGACCAATTGGTCATATTGCCCCGCCCATTCGAGATGATAGCCTTCCGGGAGTGTGATCCGGTCTTGCAGGTGTCGTTGGGCTTCTTGAATCGTACTCACCAGATCCCGGTCACGGATACTGAACATAATAGGGATATATCGCTCGTGATTTTCTCGATAAATCATAAAGGCGCCGGTTTGCCGGACGATCGTGGCCAATTGTTTTAGGGGAATGCCGACACCTTCGGGAGAGCTGACCTGGATTTGCCCAATCGTGGTTTCGTCTTGTCGATATTGGGGAAGAAACCGAACCACCAATTCAAATCGCCGGTCTCCTTCGATCACTTCCGTGACGGCTTCCCCACCGATGGCGGCCTGAACCATGGCATTGACATCGCCGACTTGTATGCCATAACGGGCACAGGCTTGCCGGTCAACTTGGATCAGCAGGTTGGGTTGGCCCATGGTCCGGTTAATACTGAGTTCCTTCACGCCGCGGATGTTTTTGAGTTCGCCCTCTACTTTTTCCGCAAGGGATTGAAGTTCTGTGAGGTTGTGTCCATAGAGCTTAATGGAGTTTTCGCTTTTCACTCCCGACATGGCTTCTTCCACACTGTCTTGGATGAGTTGAGAGAAGTTGATTTTGAGCCCGGGGATCGTTTCAAGGCGTCCCTCAATTTCTTCGATGAGACCTTCTTTAGTCAGGCCGGGGCGCCATTCAGCCCGGGGTTTGAGATTGACGTAATATTCCACATTAAAAAAACTTTCGGGGTCGGTGCCATCATCCGGGCGTCCGAGTTGTGAGACCGCAGTGGTCACTTCCGGGGATTCCATGAACATTTTCCGCATGCGGCTGGCCAAGGCTGCGGCATCGTCAAACCGGATATCGATCGGCATGCGAATCCGCACCCAGAGATTCCCTTCCTCTAACGCCGGCATGAATTCTCCACCCATGAAGTTGAGTGCTAAAACGGTCACGGCTAATAGCATGCCCACCGCGCCTAGCACCTGCTTCTGATGATGCAGTGCCCAGCGAAGAGCGGCCAGATAGCTTTGCCTGAGCATCGAAACCAGTTTGGGTTCCTTTTCGCGCATGGGTCCATTGAGGAGGAATGAGCACATGGCCGGGGCGAGGGTGCAGGCCAGGAGCAGGGAACCGGCCAAGGCCAAGCCATAGGTAATGGACATGGGCGCAAAAATTTTTCCCGGGACACCCGTCATGGTGAAAAGGGGAATAAACGCCACCACAATAATCACGGTCGAAAATAAGATTGGGCGTCCGACATGGCGGGCGGCCCTTGCAATGAGCTGAGGAGGGGTCACTCCGGGTTTGGCATGATGACAGAGATAGTAAAAAATACTTTCCACCATGACCAGGGGGGCATCGACAATAATCCCGAAATCAATGGCACCCAGAGAAATGAGATTCGCGGATTGTCCCATCATGACCATGGCGGAAAAGGTAAACAGCAGCGCAAGGGGAATGGTGCAGGCGACGATCAAGGCGGTCCGGAAATGTCCCAGGAAAAATAGCAGAACGATGAGCACCAATACCATGCCGTTGATTAAAATATGCACGACCGTCTCAATGACGGTGTTGATCATGGTGGTCCGATCATAAATGGTTTTGATTTGGACCCCGTCGGGAAGTTTTTTTTGGTTTAAGTCCTGTACCTTTTGGTTGACGCGTGCCAGGGTGGGCAGAGCCTGGGTGTCCCGTTGCAGAAGGATGACTCCTTCCAGAGTATCTTCTACCTCATTAATCCCGACTTGTCCCAAACGGATCGCATGGCCAATGGACACTTTTCCCAGATTCTCAATGAAGATAGGAGTGCCGTCTTTGACCGCTACGACGACATTGGCTATATCATCCAAACTATCGATAAATCCCACTCCCCTGACATTATAACTTTGGGGTCCCAAGGCCAAATAACTGCCGCCGACATTGGCATTGCTATTGGCGAGGGCTGCTTTGATTTGAGCCAGAGTGACTCCATAGGTGAGTAGGGCGCCGGGATCCAGGTCCACATGATATTCTTTGGTGGTCCCTCCAAACGCCGTCACATCGATAATGCCCGGCACCTGTTTGAATTCACGCCGGACCTGCCAATCCTGGATGGTTTTGAGGTCGGTGAGGGAATGGCCGGGTCCCACTAATTCATATCGATAAATTTCTGCGATGGCCCACCAGGGAGAGAGTTCCGGTTTGACGCCATCGGGCAGATCAACGGTTTGAAGCCGATTCAGGATTTCTTGGCGGGCCCCATACCAATTGGTGCCAAATTCAAAATAGACTTTGAGTTCACTTAATCCAAAAAGAGACAAGGAACGCACATTGGTAAGGCCGGGAATGCCCTGGAGAGCGGTTTCAATGGGAATGGTGATGATTCGCTCCATTTCCTCGGCGGACCATCCCGATTTTTGAGAAATGACTTCGACAAAGGGTGGCGAGGGGTCCGGGTAGGCGACTACGTCAAGGATATGAAAGGCATAGAGCCCTCCAAAAAGCAGGAAGATCCCGAATGTGCAGACCAGAGCACGTTGGACGAGTGACAGCTCGACAAGTCTGCCGATCATGATTTCGGGGGGGAAGTGGGGGCAAGGTGTTCCGAGGACAATCCCTCGTCCTCGACATTCATGTCCTGACCTTTGAGGAGTACGGCCCCTTTTACGACGATGGTTTCACCCGCCTCGAGACCGTGGAGGACGGGCATTTGGCCTGAGGAGGGGAGTCCGGTCTTGATCGAACGTTTCATGTAATGATTTTCTCTATCCGCGACATAGACATACATCTTGCCATCAATTTCCAGCACGGCTTCTTGAGGAATAAGAGGATAAGGGAGGTTCTCGCTCAGTTTGACATTCAAACGAGCAAACATCCCCGGTTTGAGTTTGCGTTCGCTATTGTCCACGACCGCCCGGAGTTTAATGGTCCGGGTTGTCTGATCCACGACATCCCCAATGGCTGAGATGGTGGCTGGGAATGCCGTCTCGGGATACGCTTCGACGGTTACCGTCGCTTTCTGTTTGATTTGCACAAGTCCCAGGTCTCGTTCGTAGACGTCCGCAATGACTTGCACGGTGCTTAAGTCCGCTACCGTAAAGAGCACTTGATTGGGATCTCCGCTGACCGATTGGCCCGGGGTCACGGCCCGATCTACGATGGTGCCGGAAAGGGGGCTTCGGATTTGATAGGTTGACGTAATCGTTTGGTCGGCTATGGGTTTATCGAGTTCCTCCTTGGAAACTTGAAGAGCCAGGAGCTTTTCCCTTGCTCTCCGGAATTCCGCCTTGGCTTTCACGAAATCGTTTTCGGCCTGCTTCAAATCTTTTTGAGGAAGAGCTTTGATCTCATACAGGTCTTTGGCCAGACTGTAAGACCGTTGAGCGTAAGATAAGTCAGAATGTTCTTTGATGAATTCCGAATACGCCGAAGCAATCTCTGGACTTTCAATGGTGACCAGAAGATCTCCCGCTTTCACGAAATCTCCCAACTGTCCATGAATTTTTTGTACCCGGCCGACCAGGGCTGAAGAGACTTTTGAATATCGATCCTCCCCATAAGACACTTTCCCTGCTAAGGACAGGACGGGGTGGGAGGGCCCAATGGTCACCAGGGCGGTGACGATTTGTGTTTCCGCTTTTGATGGGGAGTGGTGTGCCTTGTCGCGTGTCGTAGGGGCCAGGTCCGTTGTCGCGGAGGTTTCTGATGGGCTTTCCTGGCTGCAGGCGATCCCGCTGAGAATCATCATGAAAAGAAGGCACGGGTATATACGAGGTCCGGATGTCATAAAATATCCTGGCCGGCGGCTCGTTCTAAAAGGAATAGGTTGCGTTGGTACTCAAAGAGGGCTTCCAAATAGTTTTGCAGGATGGTTTGTGAGGTGCGGGCGGCATCGAGCAAATCTATGAGTGTGACTCCACCCTTTTGATAGGCTTTTTCGAGAATGGAGAATGTCGTTTTGGCATCGTCCAACACTCCCGCCTGATAGGCCTCCACCAGGTGTTGGGATTGGGTTAAATTCCGGTAATTCACTTCAATCTCATTTTGGACTTCCAACGTCGTCTTGTGAAGATCGACTTGCGCGACTTGGATGGCGATTTCGGCCTGAGCAATGCCTCCCTGATTGCGGTCAAAGACCGGGAGCGGCACTTCCAAAGTCAGTCCATACAGTTGTTGGTTGTTTGGACCATCCGGCCCTTGCAGGTTGAAATTGCCCCCGACAATGGGATCGGGAATCCTGAGGGATTTAGCTAATTTTAAATTGGCTTGTTGTTGGGAAAGGACGAACCGTCTGGCTTGAAGGTCCGGACGTTTGTTCAAAGCCTCAGTCCGGAGTCTTTCCATATCGGGTGTCACCCGCTTATAAATGAGGTCGGAGGTTAACACCAGGTCCGTAGTGGGTGGGAAGGCCAGGAGTAGTCGGAGGTCGGCGAGTGCCGTTTGGACTTCCTGGGTAAATTTGATGACCTGTGCGCCGAAGTCTACTGCCTGGAGGCGAAGACGAATGAGATCCACTTCGGCAATGAAGCCTTTTTTAAAGCGTAATTCCCCAATAGTTAAGATCCGGTGAAACCGCTCCTGATTATCTTTCGCGAGATTAAGACGCCGGGATGCCAATTGGACCTGGTAATACGTGTCTTTTAGTGTGAGCGTCAGTTGACGAATGGCATCCATGAATGTCGCCTCGGAAGCCTGGATGCCATAGCCCGCGCTTTCCATCCGATAGCCCCGTTTCCCGGCAAGCAAAAACATCTGCTCGAGCTGTGGAGTAATATAGCGAGTGCCGGCAAAGGTTTGCTTTGAAGTAAATGCGGCCCCTCCAAACAGAGAAAAAGTCGGGTTGGGAAAAAGTTTGGCCGTGATGGCGATTCCCTTAGCATTATCGATCCCATATTTCGTCATCAAGAGATCAAGATTTTTTTCCAAGAACAAGGATAAGGAATCGTTCAAGCTCAAGGTCACTGTGGTGGGAGTTGCGGCTGATGCCTGCTTTGAAGCTTTGCTTGAATCCGGTTGTGCCCATGCAGTTTCGAATTGAACCCCAACCATGACGACCGTAAGAACCAGGGCGTGGATGAAGGGTATGAGCAACGTCATGTTGGTGGCTGAAATTGATAATCCCGGGACGCCTGGATCACCATGAAGGGGAGGAGTGTGGAGAACAAAAGCTACCCAATGGCAACCTTCCTTTTCCGTATATCAAGACCCGGGAACCGGAGGTAAAAGAAAAAATCCCAGGTTAAAAGGGAGTGTACCATATCGCCCTAGAACCCCTGAGAGCAAGATGATAATTTTACGACTGTCGGAGAATCTGCCGAAGATAAGCCGCACACGTTTCCCTCTCCCATACTATTTTTGGAAATAGCTTTGGTGAAGAAGATCCTCACATGGACTTCGTGAAGTCCATCTTGCAAGAGGCATTCCATGGGTTAGGAACATTTGTAAAGATGAGGAGGAACGAAAACCTCCAAAGTAAACAACCGGTTTTTACAGTCTAACGTTGAAATGAAGGGTTTCCTGGTAGGCGCGGGAAGAAACTCCAGGGAAAGTCTGTTCCGGAAAAGGACAGCCTGTCGTCACCTTGTTAGGGTCGATGATTGGTAGGGTGGCTATGGGTGGGTAATCCGCCTGCGCCTCTTGGGAGATCTTGGGAAACGATTGGGGGGCACTGAAGGCAGAGACGTATCAGTTGAACCTCAAGAGTCTACTCCCCAATGTTTCCTGAGGGAGGCAAAGGGATTTCACGCTCCCGTAAGCGGATTGGATCCTTTATGCGCATAATTTTCATTTCGCAATGGTGATACTGGGGACATTCCCTCGTGGGGCATCGGTGACGGTCATTTGAAACAGTTGGTAGAGCAGGCGGAAGGATTCCTGATTCCATGACCGCTTGTCATTATCGGCGATGGAATAATATTGCCCATCGTGGGTGACGGACAGTTTGGCATTGGGGAGATGAGAAGAAGATTCGATAATGTCCATGACCCGGACTGGATTCTCTTCGACCATTCCGGTTCGTGGATCCGGATCCACATGATACTCACTCTCCTCCTCGATGCTTCGACCCAGAAAATTGAGAATGCCGTGAAAACTCCGAAGCCGAAAGGCGCCTTGTATCGGGAATTCCCCTCCCGGATTGCCGGGTCGGATATCGACCAGGATATCGTTCGGCGGCCAACGATCTGCCTTGGCTTGTAGTGTCAATCGCTCCAGATTGGAGATGGTGCTGGGGTCGTAGTTCGTAATCACGGTGTGCCCGATCGACCGTTTTTGAATGGTATAGACTTCATTATCCGCATCAACAATGATGCGATAATTGTTTTCCAGGGTTTGAAAGTCGCCGGCAGAAAAGGAGGATAACGGCAGGACCCATTCCCGGTCATACACTAAGGGTTCTATATAGAGTTGATTGTTGTCTTGTAAACGGGAAAGGTGCAGCACGATTTGTCGAAATATGGGGTATCCGGCCTTATCCGCCGGTCGATTATAGTAGGCGGATTCTTGATTGTTCATGGTCGTACGAATTTCCCCGGCCATGAGCCTTAGGAGCAAATCAATATCGACCCCCTGTCTCAACAGAAGCGTCAATTTGCCTTCCCGGAGAGGTGTCAGCAGGCGTTGGGTGAAATCTTCTCCTTCAATGGGACTAATGGTAAACGTAGGATTTTCAGCGATACTGCCCCCAAAAATGGGTGCCAAAGCAAATCCGCCATCTAATCCCGCTAACGGAGGGGTAGCCCCAGCGGTAAATTGATAATTAAAGGTGGCGGCAATGCTGGAAATGGCTGTGAAATGCACTGGTTGATGATGATGAGATCTGGCAATATTGAGGAGCAATTGTTCGACCAAAGATCTGGTTACGGAATGGTCATACGCAATGACTACATTTTCCAGAGCTTTCGCGGACAAACAGCCGGACAAAAGGAAGGGCAAGATCCAGAGCACAGGTGAAAACCTAAAAGATAGACGATGATGTTTCTTATTCAACTTGTCCTTTTCCCTTAGTAATTGCCGGTTCTCCTACCGAAAGTTATTCCTAAAACTGGCTTATGGGCTTCTTTGCCGATGTGTTACTTGGAAGTGCGTTCTGCATTCTGGCTTTCGGTATCCGGGAGAGGAAGCGTGACGACATTTTTGAGGACATCGACCGCAAATTGCGCTAACCCTTTCAGCCCTCCAGCGAAGGATTCCAACGGTAAGTAAGTAATGTCCGGTTCGGTTCGGGGCCCTTTGACTTCAAACAACGCGGTCATAAGGCCCTTTCGGTCACCCTTCATTAAAGAGCCAAACAGCGGGATGTCCTTGAGCAAACCCGAATAGGCCCCAAACGGGCTGACGGCTACCATGCCATTGAGCTTTTCGGTGGGAAGGTCATAGGTGCCTGCGGCGGTTAACTTGATGACCGGACTTTTCAGTGCCAAATCTTGGGAACTCAGTAGCCCATTCTCTATGGCAAACGATCCTTCTATTTGATCGTACGGGAGCCCCTCTTCCAGCAGGTTGACTTTTCCCATTAATAAACTGGGCACATTCAAAATGCCAAGAATTTTTGACAGGACCGGACCGGTTTGTATCAGTCCCTTCTGAAGTTGCACACGCCCTTTTCCCGTCAGCGAGCGCTGAATCAGCTCCCGGCTTCCAAGACTCATGTGTAGCGAGGTTACCAAAGACGCCGTTCCTGTCAAGGGAGATGGCGTATCGGACTGAGGTCCCAACAGGGTTTCGATGGGAATGTCTTTGAGTGTGAGCTCCCCCTTCCCTCTTTGATTCTTTTGCGCCCATTGGAAGGAGGCCGATTTAACTTCTTTGTTGGTGTTGGATGTTGTCGATTCCGAGTTTCGGTTGGTCCCTTCGATTTTTCCTTTCATAGACCAAGTCGTCCAATCCCAATTCTTTCCCTCAAGACCCCATGTGATGCCTAAACTGGAGAGACCCAGATTTTTTTTTCCGATGACGACGCCTGGCGGAAACATGGCTCCCGTTCCACTTTCGGTTTGAAGGAACCCACGAACATAGGGTCGATCAGACCACGATAATTGGCCTTGTGCTTCGAGGGTATAGGGAGGAATGGACAATGTGCCCTTTGTCATCCTGATTGCCTTATCCTCTTTGATGGTTCCTTTGGCTTGAACAACTGCAGGAACTCCAGATGGTTTGTGAAACAGACCCTTGGTCGTAAGAGCAATATTGGTGAAATCCAACTCTGCATGATACTCAGGGCGAAGGTTCGAGCCCGACAAGGTGAGGGTGGTTCCGATCAGACCTTCAAATGTGGAAAATTTTTGGACGACTGAAGGAAAGAGGGATTGAAGGTCAATCGAAGACCACATGCCGGCTATAGTGAGGTTTGAAGCTTTTGTATCCTGGCGAAATGACCATTGCCCTTTGATGTCCACCGGACTTTTCCCAAGCATTCCGTTGAACCGTTGAATATGAATCTGTTCCTTATTAAACGACAGATGGCCCTTGATGTGATTGAGGGGAAGCCTGTCTTCGGAGGAAGAAAAATGTACTTCGTCAAGCAGGAGGTCGCCATCAAGAATATGCCATTGAGTTGGGTGAGTCAGAGGACCGGATACCCGTGTGGAGAGGTGCAAGTTTCCTTGAACGTCATGATAGAAGGACAACGGTTGTGCAAGAGAGTGACTCCGGGGATCGCGGAGCAGGGCCTGGTGCACATCATGAGCGGACAAGAGCCCTTCCCCTTGCAGGTCCATGAGGATTTCCGGGTCCTTCCATTCGAATGTTGCCTCTTTCACAAGAAGCTTGGATGATTCCATTGTGGCTTTTGCATCCAATACCCGGACAAGATTGTCATCAAAGACCACCGCTCCAGAGATTTCCGTCATAGGGGGATGGTGGGGATCGACCAGGACGTGCCCGTTGGCCATCCGGATGACTCCTTCCGATATCACAGTGTTGGTCTCATCTCCTATCCACTTCACTGAGCCGGTGAGCAGTTCCATCTCACCATCCATGTCTCGTTCGGTCAGCATCGTCTGAACAGAATTAGGGCGCCATGGCTCGGGTAGGATGTTGGCAAGGCGTTGGATGGAGATCGGCAAGGCGGATCCTGAGACCGTCAGGGTTGGGGGAGCATTTTGAGGGTTGGTGAGCGCAGCTGTCCCATTGAGGTTCCAGTCCCCCTCGGAAATCCGAAAGGTTGGAATCGAAAGTCGAACGAGCTCCTCTTCACGGGAGAGTTTGGCTTCCGGGGCTGTTATGGTTAACGGGGGAATGGATCCGCGGACCTGAGAAATCTGAATGATAGAGGGAGCAAATAGGACCGTCGCGCCCACATTGGTAATAAGGGGTTGCCCTATGGCGGGAAGGTATTGGCCTTCATTCAGGGCAATGACTCCGTTCGCTTCCCAGGTCCCATTCCCGTCCAATGGCCCATTGAAAGATCCCCGCTGAAGTTCCATCGTTCCGGTGACGTCATGATCTTTGAGAAATGTCCGGATTTGAGTTGGTATCCAGTCGTCCGGTAATAGCTCCAGGAGCCGTTCTATAGCAATGGGTTGCGTTGATCCTGAGACGTTCAACCAAGGGGTCTCATGGAGCACATTCGCAATGCTGCCCTGACCGGCAAACGACCATTCATCCAAGGAGACCTGAAAACTCCGAAAGCTGTAAAGGTCATTTTCTTGCTGGAAAATATAGGAGACGTTTCCTTGCAAGTTCGCTCGCGTGGGAACCGGTTTTTCCAATGTATGTCCTCGCAGAAACTGCACCAGTCGGCCAAGATGAAATTGAGAAACTTTAAGTTGCCCTTGCACTTCCACAGCAGGAAAACCCGATTGGTCCTCTTGGTTTGGTGAGGTATCATCTTTTGCGAGAAGCCTAATCGTCCCATCGAGGGTGAGGGCCGAGGAAGGCTGAGGCTCCGGAATCCGAGCCGAGAGATTGATGAACGCTGATCCTTCTGATTCCACATCCATGACCGAGAGTTGAATCGCTTCCCAATCGAGTCCCATGTCCTGCTCTGGTAGTGATGAGGCGCGGATCAGATGAAGAATTCCGTTACGAATGGCAAATTCCTGAATTGAGGGTAGCTGCCGGGCGACCGGCTGTTCTTCTTTCGTGACCAGAGGAACTTCAAGAGTCAATTCCGGCTGATCGATCACGGCGCGATTAATGAACAATTTTTTGTTCCAGAGCGATCGCCACCCGATGCCCACCTCCACCTGGTCGGCATGAATGACCACAATGCCCGGATCATGCGTTTCGAAGGATAAACCCGACAAGAGTATTGCCGGTGAGGGAAACAGATTCAGGTTTAAGGTTTCAATCTGAATGGGCCCGCCGACCGTACGTTCCAACATAGAAATCAAGGATTCTTTGACCAACCTGGTATCTGACAGGACGGTAAGGGTGAAGAGCAGAATTCCCACGGAGAGCATTCCACACCCCACGATACTCCACAGTATCCGTGGAAGCCAGGTTGACACGGGAATGGTTCGAAATTCGGACGGCTCCATCACTTTCATTCGTCCTTGAATGACTATGAGGAAAGATGATTAATCAAGATCGAGGGCTAGTATGCTGTTGCGTTTTTACGATTTGTGGAGGATGCGGTGGATTCATCAAAAGACCTCAGTATATTCGTTGACACACGTGGTTGCCTCAACCTATGGCGTGGAACGAATGAATTTAATTGTGCCTCATGGTTCATTGTATCCGAAAATTTTTTATGGGGACCTCTAAAAATCCCTCGTTTTGCCTGAAAACTCAGCGGACTTGGTGCGAATGCTTGGTATGGCCTTGGAAGCAGAGAGGGCCCGTCGTTCCCAAATGGGGCGTTGAGGCTTTCGTTTCGCCTTTTCCCTCTGCCTCAGGCTACCTGTCTCTTCGGTGGAGCGGAGAGGATCAGAAAGCGTTGGAAATTATACGTGAGATTCTTCAGCCCAATCTTGAGCCGAGCCCGAATCAGCCCAACCGTTCGAATCAGTTTCCCACCCATCGCGGTGACCTGACGGCCAAAGACATGTTCGACATGAGCGCGAATGCGGGCCCGGTGACGGTTGCCGTGTTTCTGGCGTTCAGTTAACGGCTGGTGCCGATAACCTTTCTGCTGAATCTTGGAGCGCAGCCCGGTGATGGTGAGGTGAGCCTCGATCGCATCGGACCGGTAGGCCGAGTCAGCCCAGACATCGCGTTCGGCCCTCCCCGGGCAGCAGCACGGTCTTGAGAACCTGACTGTCATACACGGCCGGCCCATCGGTGACCGTATACTGCCGGATCAGCTTGTGCGTCTTATCCACATTCACTTGGTTCTTGTAGCCATAGTGGTTTTCGCCATGCTTCACCGTCTAGCGAGCCTCCGTGTCTTTCTGCCGTCGTTTCCCTGGCTGACGGTCCCATTCCGTCGGACACTCTCCAGCTTTGATGGTCGCGTTTTCGTCGCGGGAGTTCCGTTGTTTGGGCACGAGAACCAGCGAGGCATCAATCAGGTGGCCGCCACGGGGTTGTAGGCCGTGCGCGGCCAGATAGGCTTCAAATTGCCCAAAGAGTGTCTCGACGACCTGCGTCCCGGCACGGGTTTCACGACACAACCAGATCGTCTTCGCATCGGGAATCCGCTGATGTAGATCGAGCCCTAAGAAGCGCATGAAGGAGAGTCAGTCACGAATCTGATACTCCGTTTGGTCGTCGGACAAATTATAGAGGGCTTGCAGGACAAGGATTTTGGAAGTGTTGAATAATAAAGATTTTCAAGGGCAAATTTGCCCAGGATTAGATTACTCATCAACGGCTCCGGGTCGGTTCAAAAAAGTCCGTCCAGCAAGGCCGCAGCCGTTTTTTCGCGCGGAGCGTACGCTGAGTACGTGAGCACGGAAAAATGGCGAGAACGCCGCTGGCGGCTTTTTTCAACAGACCCATTTTGTACATGAGCACGGCATCAAAGGAAAGCCGCCCGTCTTGCTTCCGTTTGGAGCGGCGGAGCAGGCGTTCCAAGGCCGGAGGAAATTCAGTCCAGGGCATATGGGTGGCGGGCGCTTCTAAGGCTCCCCGTTGTGACTCAGGGTCTCGTAGCGAGTGGAAAGATCAAAAAAGCTGAGTTGGCGGAGTGTTGGCATGAGCAATCCTCGTTGGATTGGTAGTATCGCAAATGGCAAACCCCTTGTCAGAGGGTTTTAGGGATGCCCTTATGTCAGTCGTTCAGGTCCTATCCTTTTATCTGAAATTGACCAGTGGGTTCCGTTTGGCAATCCCGCGCAAGAGTCTACCCAGGATGTCGGCGCCCGTAATAATCCGTTTGTGGGTTGGTGTCCAAATCAGAACCAGATCGTGGTCAATGACGTCATCCTCAAGGTGTTCCGGATTGACCTTGAATTGTGTCAGAAGGTCCCCGAGGGGAATATCTGTGTGTTCAAAAATGATGGGTCGGTGACAATGTCGAAGAGGTTTGTCCCGATGTTCCACCAGAAGTTCCCGCAAGAATCCATCCGCATCCAATACGACATGAGGGACGTGTTCTTCATCCGTGATCACCACCCATTTTTCCTTTGACCCATGGATCTGCTGCACGAAGTGGTCGGAGGCAGAAGGTGTGATTGATGGAAAGCGCACGTTTGTCCCGTCAAAGGGGAGCGAAATGATGCTTTGAGGGTGGAGCGGTGATCCTTCCTCAAGGGCCGAGATATCATCAAGATTGAGAAAATTGGATGCTCCATGGCCCTCGACTCCACTGATGTCTGTTTCAGGAGCTTGCGCATGAATTTTGATTAAGGTATCGAGCTCATGCTCTTTCAACCAGGTGATCCCTTCTTTCCCGACCAGGCGATCGAGAAGGAGAGCTGATGGTTTGGCCACAGGATAAAAAATAAATTGCAAGAGATGAACCACCGGAGTGAATTTCGCTCCCAATCTCAATGCATTTCTTGAAAAATACGCTTGGGGAAGAATTTCTCCAAAAAGGGTAATCCCAAACAACGAGAAAAAAAACGCCAATAGGCCGACCATTTGATCTTCGGCGAGAAGCGTCAGGAGGACATTGACGGCCACGTTACTCCAGAGCAGTGTGGCAAGAAGGAAGTTGGCATCCTGCCGGATTTGCAAGATCGTGTTGGCCGCCTTGTCACCTTGTTTAGCTAAGAGTTCCAGGTGAATGCGGCTTAGGCTGAAGAACCCAAGGGTCAAGCCTGAGCAGATGGCTGATCCGGCCAAACAGAAAAGGATACCAATCCAACTGAGGAGTGAAATCGTCATATCTGAAAGCCTATACGACCCAATATGTGTGAGAGAGATCTCTTCCGTATCTTGTCTCGAAGCAGGGATGCTGTCCGGGTGGGGGTGGTGTCTTGGGGGGTTGGACAATTGGCTAGATTACCGGATAGTTTCACGCGGGTGCCTATTCTAAGAGAGCTGAAAACAGGGTCGCGAGCCCTAAAAAACTAAAAAACCCTGCCACATCGGTTACGGTGGTTAAGATGATTGATGATGATTGAGCCGGATCTTGTTTCAGGGATCGAAGAATGATGGGAATGATTGCCCCGGAAAATCCGGCCATGACCATGGAGATAATCATGGAGACGCCGATGACCATGGTTAATCCCCAGGATTGGCTCCAGACAAATACGGCGGTACAGGTCGTCGCGGCCACTGCCACTCCATTGGCCAAGGCGACATAGGATTCTTTCAAGGTCACGCGGAGCCATTGGGAAGGACGGATATCCCGCAACGCTAATCCACGCATGACTACCGCGAGTGCTTGAGCCCCTGTATTCCCCGATTGCCCGGCCACGACAGGGAGCAAAACGGCCAAAGCCGTAAATCTGGCAATGGTGTCCTCAAATAACCCCACCACAAACGCTGCCAAAAAGGCTGTGAGCAGATTGATTTGCAGCCATGGGAGACGTTTTCGAATGGCGAATCCCGGCGGCGACAGGGCTCGTTCGTCCTTGCTGGCACCCACCATGGTTTGCATGCTAATGGTGGCCTCTTCTTTTTCAACCTGAATGATGTCTTGGCTGCTAATGATCCCGAGGAGGCGGCCGTCCAAATCGGTGACCGGAATAGTCAGGACCTTCCATTCGTTGCAAATTTCTACGACTTGTTCCTGATTTTCCAGGGGATGAATGGTCGGTAATTCTCGTTTCATCAAGACCGCAAGCCTCTTCTTTGGAGGGGCTAAAAACAGATCCCTGAGGGTTAGGACGCCCACGAGGATCTGGCTGCGATCAATAATGTAGATTTCATTGAGATGCTGGGTGTCATGGGTGCGAACCTGTCGAATGGCTTCCTCGACTGTCAGGTCTTCCGGAAGCGCAAAGAATTTCACATCCATGAGCATGCCGACCGAATCCTCCGAATACTCCATGAATGGACCAATGTCGGCTGAGACGTGCAGGGGTAGGGAACCCAAAATGGCTACCCGAGTCTCATCGGGCATTCGCTGGAGGAGAGAGGCGGCCACCGCGGGTTGGAGATGAGGAAGCGCACTCAGGAGTAACGGTTGCGGAATGATTCCGAGCAGGTCGGCAGCCAATGAGGGTGACATGACCGAGAGGACCTTTGCGATCATTGTGGGGGATAGATCGGCAAGTATGGGGATCACCTCCTGGGGATCATAGGACTCAAACACATGAGCGGCTTCATCCGGAAATTTGGCAATAAAGGCCTGATGCATCTGTTCAGTCGTTGCAGGTGTCGTCATGGTGTTTCCTGTTCTTTCCGGGGAGGGGTGGGCGGTGTCGATGTGCTCAGGGATTCTCCCAGGGCGGTCATCAGACCAATTCCTGAGAGGGAATACGCTTCCCACAGTTGCAGGAGGGCATCGGAGAGAAATGCCGGTTGATACTCGCCGGAACGTGACTGGAGAAATTGCCTCAATGTTCGATGTCGAAGTGCGCCAATAAAGGTACGGTCTTGATCAATGACCGGAAGGCTGTCGTATTGAGCCCATGCGGGATGGGCGACAATGTCCAGGGCATTGGCCGAGGCCGGGATCGCTTTCACGTCCGGCTGCATGATGGAGGACACGGTGATCGTCGGTTCGGCTCCAAGCAGCTCTTTCATGAGGATGACTCCGCGCAGGATCGTCTGATGATCAATGATGTATAAATAATAGATGGCTTGCCCGACGGTTTGGGTCACCCGCTGTAAGGCCTTCGCGACGGTGATGTCCGGGGGAAGCGTCAGGACATGCGGATCGGCGAGGCTGCCGGCGGTATGGTCCGGCAAATTGATTGATCGCCGAAGATGTGTCCCGATGGCCGGGTCAACCTGATCCAGGAGAGAGGTTTGTGTGGATGAATCATACTGTCGAAGAACCGCCCGTGCCGAACGGGCGGATAACCGGCTGAGTATGACTGCGCTGGTTGCCGGTGGATATTGTTTAAGAATTTCGGCTGTTGGGCCTGGAAGACAATACTCCAGAAAGGCGGCGATATGTTGGGGTTCCATGGTTTGCAACATTTCTCCCGCTGACTGAGCCGGAAGTTCCTCCACGTAGCGTGCCGCCTCTAATGGATGTTCCTGGATAAAGGTTTCCCGAAGCTGTTGGGTCAAATTCATCGGCTTATCCCTCTGTTGGAGAAAGAATGCTGGTGACTTCAGTAAATTGCGCGGCAGGAATCACGACCCGTCCTTTCGCCGTATCCAGGACGACGACCATGGGAGTTATGGCTGTGACGGTGCCATTGTAGGCACCCACCTGAATCTTTTCCCCGATTCGGACAATGGGCTGAATGTAGTGGGCGGCAATTAGATTCTTCACGGCTGAACGAGAACCGATTCCGAATGATAATGCGGCTCCGGCAATGAGTCCGGCAATGAGAATGACAATGATTTGATTGAGCAGCGACGTGTCAATTCCCAACTCATTGATTGCCGTCACCAGAACCAGCAGAGTCGCGGCTATATAGACCGTTTGCGCAATGATGGTGCCTTGCCGGATTCCGGAAGAATCACACGCAACAGAGATCAGGTCGCGCACAAAGTTCGTGGCCAGGAGGCCCAGTACGAGAATAAGGGTAGCCATGCCGATTTTGGGCAGATAGTGGACCAGTCCGGTTAAAGTTTCGGACAAAAGGGCGAGACTTAAGGCTTCGGTGGCGGAGATCAGAAAGAGGAGAAATACCAGCCAAAATCCTAGAAGGCCGACAATTTGTGAAATTGTTTTTTGGCTACCGATTTTTTTGAGCAGCGTGAGAACACCGGTGCCGCCCAGTAAACGATCGACGCCGATCATATGCAACACGCGGCTCGTTCCCGCTTCAACGATTTTTCCCAAGAGGATTCCCAGGCCTAACAACATCAAGGCGCCTAGGCTTTTGGGGAGATAGGCCATAAACAGCTTGAAACTGTACTCAAACGATTCCTCAAGCGTTGCGGTCCAAAGGGTGATATCCATGGGATTGACCTCCTTAGAAATAAATAAGCAGAAATACGGTAAACATTCCGACAATGAGCTGGACGATCAGAGAGACGATATTCCTCATGGCGCCGGCTGGACCAACAAGTTTCACGTGGCGTTCGATCATCCTGAGAGAGAATGTCATTGCCGGAGTGGTATTTGGCGATGTTGAGCCCACATGGTATCCCGTGGGATTTTCTCTTCCCCTGGGCCCTCAACCATTAATTGAGAGGGAGGTAAGAAGGTTCTGTGTTTTCAGATGTCTCTCCCGGGGCGGGTAACTGGTTCAACGGAGAGTCCGGGAGAGGTTCGGGTTCGATCGAAGATTGTGAAGGTTGGGACGGTTCGGGGACCTGCCCTGTGAGTTTGTTGACTTTAATGACTGGTGGGTCAGTCACAAAGGGTTCATATTGCTTGACGTCCAACGTCACAGAGTCCTGTTCTTCGACAAGCAGGTCAATCTCCGGAACCTGTTTCCGAAAGGTCGCCAGGATGGTGCCATCTCGCGTGGTGACAGTCATTAACAATCGGTCCTGCTGGCGTTCCTTATGTGTGACAGTCCCGGTCAGGGGATGGACGGTTTCCTGAAGGAATTCGGGTATATAGGGTTGGGCATATCGGGTGGCGAGAAACGGTGCCGCTAAACCCAATCCTACCCCTAAGACAAACACCGCCATGTAGACCATCAAGGATTTCATTCACGTTTTCTCCGCGGTTACAGTAGAACTGTTGGGCTTCTTCCTTTTTTATACGAAGACTCTGACGATGACGAATTGACCTGCGTGCAAATGAACGACCCCCCGTCACACTGGATGTTTCCGGTCATGTCGTACTTTCGTTCATTTGGAAATGAAGTGTTTCAATTGTTGGGGAAATCGTGGATGGCGCCTAGATCGTTGTCAGTTGAATGTTCGTAAAGCCACATATGAAAGAATGACTACAACATTTCAAATCGGGGTTAGAAAATCACACGTGATGTCTGCAATTTTTTAGAGACACCTCAGTCTTAATTCATTCTAGCAATGCTGTGAGAGCTTCTCAAATACCATGGGGCAATGTGGAAGCGGCATGCTAGAGGAGTCACGTCCAGGTATTTTTAAAAGCCGCCGGAAGCCTTCCTGCTCCGATTGCGGTTTGGGTCCTATGGTCAGGTCGATGAGGATGCGATGGACAAAGGTACGGAGGTTCGGACATGAAGATCTCTTTGCGGGAAAGGAATTTCCACACCATTCTTCCGAAATTTCCTGACGATGGCGCAATTAATATCGGATTGAACCTGTCTTCTGCCTTGTGGATCTTCTACCCAGGCTAATAAACGCATGTTCCAAGCGGAATCTCCGAAACTCATCAGCCAGGCCTTCGGTTCCGGGTAGGGTAAAACCATAGGGTTTTCTTTTGCCGCTTCCAACAAGTGAACTGATTACTTTGTCTAAATCTGAATTGTAAGAAACTCCCACCTCAATCTCTAAACGGGTTTTAGGGTCACCGTGCGACCAGTTGATAACCGTGGAAGAGATAAATTCGGAATTGGGTACAACAATGGCAACGTTGTTCAGAGAGCGAATGGTGGTGGATCGAATGTTGATTTCTGCGACATCTCCCTCAGTGTCTCCTACGGTGATGCGGTCCCCAATCTGGATGTGTTGTTCGAATAGCAACATGAGTCCCGCGATGAAATTGGACGTCAGATTTTGCAGGCCGAATCCGATTCCGACGGAGAGGAATCCAAAAATGACGACAAGACCGCTCAGGTCGACGCCGATAACTTGAAAGGCAATCACGGTCCCGATAAGAATCAGGAAGTATTGAATAATGCGGGTTAAGGTGTATTGTGTCGCCTTGGGCATCTTGGAGCGTTTGAGTAATTGGTTGATCAGAAAACGTCGTATCAGGGTGTTGATGATCATAAAGCCACCCATGATGAGCGCAAAAAACGCCAGGGACGAGAGGGTAATCGGAGTCTGGTTGACGGTAAATAAGGGATAGGTGAAAAAGTGATCCAATCCGTTCAGGACCGTTGTAAGATCCATGGTGGCGCTCCTTTGAGGTGTTATAAATTTATTGCCCCATTGTGATTGATGAAGGGGCTTTTTGGGAGGTTTGCCATTTTTTGCCGTGGCGGATTAGATGAATTAACCAGAAAAATGTCAAAAAAGATAGAGGAGAACAAAGCGGAAGGAAAAGCATAGGACAGATGGATCTTGCGTGGTCAAAATAAACGAGACATTCGTGGGAGTGATAAGCTTCAACCCAAACGAGGTGAGAAATGAGGGGGCCACGACAAGGTTTTTTCCCGACTTTACGGGAGGAGCCGTAGAACTCGTAAGGCAGCAGAGGTATTTCGTACTTTAAGCCTGGCGGGCATTTGATATCGGCGGTACCGCTAACCGGGATTAGTAGGAGAACCGGCTCAATGAGGTATACAGGAGCGGAGCCGTCCGTCCTAGTGAGGAAGCGATTGAACGATCAGGGCGCGAAGGGGCTGCGTCATCTAGGCGGGATTATGGGGCAACCCGTGTGGGGAGCAACGCATGAATTCGTCAAAAGCCTTTGCCCTACCGAAGGCGCTGGTGGGGAGGTCTATCTTGCCGTGAAGCGCAAGGCAGGTGGCCCAGGTGTAGACGGGCAGAGCCTGGGGAATGTTGACGCGGATCTCACAAATCAGCGGTTTATGATCTAGCCCTAGATGTCGTCGGGCAGTTCGGTGGAACCGTCCGTGTTTCGGGTGAGATCCGGAAGCGAAGGGAGGCGTCAGGCAGCTCGGTATTCCGATCATTGGAGATCGCCTAGCTCAGGCGTTGGTCACGCGGTATCAGAGCTCTTGGGGGGAGCCAGCGTTCCACGAAGACTCCTATGGGGTTCGTCCAGGTCGTTCGGCTCTGAGTGCGGTGGCGACAACTCCCCAACGGATGAAGAAACAAGTGGCTATTGTCGGTGATCGAGAAGGGGTTCTGAAATAGAAAGGTTCTCATGATGTGGTTTGGTTTGAGCCCCAAGATTTGGCTTCCGGATAATCAACCCAGGTTTCTTTTTCCGCCAGGTATTGTTGGCCTTTGAAATTGAGGCGGGTGCGCATGGTGGTAAAACCTAATTCCCGAAGTTGATCGATGAGGTCCTTCAGGCTTTCCTGCACGGTTCGATAGACCTGGGACTGGAGATTTAGGGCTTCATACATGACCGTTCCCGAGTATCCGCGTTCCACCCGTTTAATGGGGATCATTCGATTAAAATATCGGTCACTGGGGTCCATGCCCTCCAATTGATGCTTTTCCACGACGGCATTTCTAACTCGAAAGGATAAGGGAAGCGATGTCATGTGCTCTGGCTCCGGCTTAACGATGGGTAGCGGTATTTTTTCTTTTAGTGAAAGTGGATTATAGGCCGCCTCGATGGGGGTCGCAAGCGCGGTTGACTTCCCTCAGAATCCCAACGTAACCTTTCTTACGCTTAGAAAAAATACGTTTATGAGAAAGGGGTTGTGGCGAAATGGTCCGCGAGTCATCGGGTGCCGACATTCCAATCAACCTCCCCAACAGTCTCACGGTCCTCAGGATTCTCCTTGTTCCCGTCTTCGTGGGGTTTTTGCTCTACGAATACTATGATTATGCCCTTGTGACATTATTAGTCGCGGCGGTAACCGATGGCCTGGATGGGGCCATTGCCCGTATCACCGATCAGCGCACTCGCCTCGGAGAGTATCTCGATCCTCTGGCTGACAAACTACTCCTCATGTCGGCCATCGTGACCTTATCTGTTCTCCATTTTATCCCCATCTGGGCGGTGATTCTTGTGGTGAGTCGTGACGCCATTCTTCTCACGGGGACCATATTGGCTAATTTAACGGAAATCGACATTGATATTACTCCCACCTGGTTGGGAAAGGGTACCACTTTTGCCCAAATTTGCTATGTCATCATCGTGATACTCTTTGCGACCGGGCGTGTTCCTTCCGAAAGCATCATTCCTTTTCTCTCGGTAATGGTGATCCTGACAACCGGTTCTGGAGTGCATTATCTATTCCGGGGAATTCAACGGCTTAATTCGTCAGGCAAGAAATAAGGGAAAACAGGAGAATGCAGTTGAATCGAGAGCGGGTGGGCATAAAGTTAGTGGATGCGAAAGTGATCTCTTCAGATGATTTGTCTCAAGCGCTTGATATTCAGCAGGGAGAAGGAGGGCGCCTCGGGAGCATTCTGGTTCGGATGGGGGTTCTGTCTGAATCCACCTTATTGGAGTTTCTCAGCCAGCACTATGGAGTTGCCACCGTAGAATTGTCTACGTGCTCGATTGACGGGAGTCTTCGGGGGTTGGTTCCTTATGACGTTGTCCGCCGGCACCTCGTTTTGCCGGTGCGGAAAACCACTTCACGTCTGAGTCTGGCTATGGCCGACCCCACGAATGCGTCTTTGTTGGATGATTTGCGATTCCGGACAGGGTTGCACATCATCCCCATGGTAGCTACCGAATCGGATCTACGGACGGCGATCTCCCATCTGTATGGCCAGGGTCCAGATGGATCTTTCTCAACTACGGAATCCATAAAAAACGATGCGGAGGGTGCTTTCAAAAACTGGGGAAATGGCGACCGGATTTCACCCAATTCGATGGGAAAACCTGTTGGCCCTGTCTGTGCCTCTGCTAACGGTTTGCATGATCAAGAAAGATCTATAATGCTTCAGGACAAAGCAGAAATGTCTTGCGTGAAGCGTCATGTCAAAATAGATAAAGATTCTTCAGCTGTGGAGGTTGTGCATGGGCTTGTGCAGCAGGCCATTGAAATGGAGGCGAGTGATATTCATATTGAGCCGATGGAGACCATGATCCGGGTTCGCTTTCGGTTGGATGGTGTCTTGTGCCCGATTCAAAATCTGCCTAAAGACCTTCATCAGGCATTACTCGCCAGGGTGAAAATTCTTTCCGATCTGGATATTGCGGAGCGTCGGTTACCCCAAGATGGACGGATGAAGATAGAGGGCTTTCCCCACGTCGATATTCGAGTGGCCATTCTGCCCTGTTTATTTGGCGAAAAAGCGGTTCTGCGTCTCTTGAATCAGTCAGGGCTTGCGTTACATTTAACCAATATCGGGCTTAACCAGCCTGATTTGGACCGGTTGACGACGGCTCTGGAAAATCCTTATGGGATGATTCTGGTGACGGGGCCTACGGGGAGCGGAAAGACGACAACCCTCTATAGCGCGTTACAATTTCTGAATACTCCTCAGATGAATATTGTCACTGTCGAAGATCCCGTGGAATACCAAATCCAGGGCATCAATCAGATGCAAATTCATGAAGAGATTGGATTGAATTTTTCCGCCGGGTTGCGTGCTTTTCTGCGGCAGGATCCTGACGTCATGATGGTTGGGGAAATTCGTGATCGGGAAACCGCGCAAATCGCGATTCAGGCTTCTCTGACTGGCCATCGAGTTCTTTCGACCCTGCATACCATGAATGCCCCAGGGGCGATTACCCGGCTTATCGATATGAGCATTGAGCCGTTTTTGGTGTCTTCCGCCGTCTCGCTCATTGTGGGCCAACGATTAGTGCGGAAAATTTGTGATCATTGTCGGGAGCTGGAGCCGGTATCTCAATTTCAGCTGCGGGAGCTGGGTTTTGATGAGCATGCGCTCGGGGCGGTTCAGGCAATGAAAGGGCGTGGGTGTGTATCCTGCCATCAGACCGGATTTAAAGGACGCATGGCCTTATTTGAGACCCTGCCTATTTTTGAAGGGTTGCATGAAAAAATTTTGGCACGGGCCTCGACGAATGACTTGATAACCTCTGCGATAGGGGAAGGATTTCGCACGCTTAGACAAGCGGGGATGGCGGCAGTTCAAGGTGGCTTGACGACTGTTGGTGAGGTATTTGCCGAAACCAGATCTGATGCATTTGTGTAGAAACGTCAGAAGAATGGATGCCCAATGGAATTAACTGCACTCCTAGGTGAATTGTGCCGGCAGGGCGGATCGGATTTGCACCTGGTTTCCGGAAGTGTGCCCCGCCTCCGTGTGGACGGGCATTTACGCCCGATGGAGTCTCCGACATTGACCAGCCAGGACATGTCCCAGTTAACCGCGAGTCTGTTGACGGAAGCACAGCATCAACAGGTTATGAAGACTGGAGCCTGGGATGGAGCCTACAGCGTGCCTGCTATCGGGCGGTTTCGGGTTCATGTCTATACCCAGCAGGGATCCTTGGCCATGGCCATTCGAACAGTGTCCGGGAAGATTCCGACGTTTGAAGAATTAGGGCTACCGCCCATTATTGAGGAATTGATGAGAAAGCCTCAAGGGCTGATTTTGGTAACCGGGCCGACCGGAAGCGGAAAAAGTACGACATTGGCCTCGATGTTGGATCATATAAATGAAGAGCGGCCTGCCCATATTATTTCGTTAGAAGATCCCATTGAGATTCTGCATTCGCACAAAAAAAGTTTGGTATCTCAAATGGAAGTGGGATCCGATGTCCGCGAATTTCAATCCGCACTGAAAGGTATCTTACGGCAGGATCCCGATGTGGTGTTTTTGGGGGAATTGCGAGATCTCGAGACCATTCAGGCGGCTCTCACTATGGCTGAAACCGGACATCTGACGATTGCCACTTTGCACACGAATTCTGCAATTCACACGCTGACACGATTAATCTCGGTGTTTCCTTCCCACCAGCAACAAGAAATTCGTATCCAGTTGTCGATGGTGCTGGAAGGCATTCTGGCACAGAGGCTTTTGCCACGTTCAGAGGGACGGGGCCGGGTTCTGGCTTTGGAAATTCTGATTACCTCTCCGGCAATTCGGAATCTGATTCGGGAAGACAAGATCCATCAAATGTATTCCATGATGCAAACGGGACAAGCTCAATATGGCATGCAGACCATGAATCAAGCGTTGGCCGACTTGGCTGGCCAGGGAGTGATATCCTCTGAACTCGCTATGGGACTCACAACACTTCCTGATGAGTTATCCAAGCTATTGGAGCGCACGGGTCGGGAGCGATCCGTGGCAATGTCCTTGGCCAGGTTGCGTCCTCGGATGTAAATGTCAGTGAGAGCCTTCTTGGTCTTCCACAGGGAAAGCGGGCAATAATTCGAAATGCCGAGATTTGAATATCGTGCGAAAAACTTGGATGGACAGACGGTCCACGGAGAAGTCTTGGCTGCTACTTCCAATGAGGCCTTGCAGCTTCTTCGTAGGCAGGACGTCTTGGTAACCGGTCTGCAGGAAAAAGTTGAAAGGGTATTCAATCTCAGTGGCCAGCTGACCGGCTGGAGCCGCCGGTGGAGTTGGAGAGGCGTGAGCAGTAAGGAATTGGTAGTCTTGACCCATCAGCTGGCAACGTTGATTCGTGCGGGTGTGCCTCTTTTGGAATGCCTGGACATTCTCTCCAGCGAAGCTGAAAACCCGATCTTGCAACAAGTGGTTAAGCATATTCGAGAGGATGTGGAGGGCGGAACCTTGTTGGCTCATGCTTTAAAACGCAATCCGACTGTCTTTAATGAATTTTACCGGAGTATGGTGGAAGTAGGAGAGACGACGGGTCGCTTGGACGAGAGTTTGACCCAATTGGCAGTGTACCTTGATAAACAGGCTCAGTTGCGGGCGAAAATTTTCTCTGGATTGGCGTATCCGGCTTTGCTCGTGGCTGTGGCGATGATTGTCCTGGTCTTTTTACTGATTTGGGTGGTCCCTCTCTTTTCTGGCTTATTCCAAGATATGGGCGAATCGCTTCCCTGGTTGACGCAAGTGGTGATTGACGTGGCTGAGGGGGTTCGGGATCACTTTTTTCTCTTGGTGGCATTTTGGGGAAGTTTGGTTATGGGTATCCGGTGGTTACTCAAAAATCCGAAAAGTCGACAGGCCATTGATGGGTGGGTTTTAGGGGTCCCCCTTTTGGGGTCCGTGATCCAAAAAGCAGCAACGGTGCGTTTTTCCAGAACATTGGGGTTTTTAGTTCGTCGTGGGGTTCCGTTGTTGTCGGCCTTGGGTGTGGCAGGAACGGTGACTGGAAATAAAATCTTTGAGCAAAGCATCAACCTGGCGGCCATCGCGATTCAAAATGGGCGACCCCTCTCCGAGACCTTGAGGACTGGCCACGTTTTTCCGCCGATGGTTCCCCAAATGATTAAAGTGGGAGAATCAACCGGTTCCATTGATGTTATGCTGGAAAAAATTGCGGATCTTTTTGAGCAAGAGGTCGATCGAACGGTGGCCACTTTAACGTCGGTGTTAGAGCCCTTTATTATCTTGGTCGTGGGTTGTGGGATTGCCCTTGTCGTTGTGGCGATGTATCTTCCCATTTTTTCTATCGGTTCAGTTATTGGGTGAGTCTGGAGGTTTTTCGTCATGAGTGGGAGTGATACATCTGTGACCGAAATCGTGGTGCGGGCACCGGCCAAAGTGAATCTGTTGATTCGGGTATTGGATCGATTGCCCAATGGGTATCATAATTTGTGGTCTCTCATGCATACGGTCGATGTCTTTGATCTCCTCCGAATTAGGCTTAACCCTGACCGGGAGGGTCTTGTCTTAACGTGTGGAGATGCGCCGTTACCCTTGGATAAGGGAAATTTGGTTTATCGGGCGGCTGAATTGGTACTTCAGCGTTCTGAAAAGAATGTAGGGGTTGATATTGAGCTAACCAAAGTTATTCCCTTGTCGGCCGGCCTGGGAGGTGGGAGTAGTGATGCTGCTGCCACTCTGTATGGCCTTACTCAATTGCTAGGGTTAAATTGGACTTTATCTGACTTGTGTGAGGCTGGTGCAACACTTGGAAGTGATATTCCATTTTTTTTTAACGCACCTTGTGCAGTGGTTCAGGGGTGGGGCCAGGAAGTGAAGGCCTGTTCTCTCAAAGGCGAACGGTGGGTCGTTCTCGTCAATCCCGGCTTTCCGATTCAGACAAAATGGGCATATAAACAGCTGTCCTCCCAACGGGAGGCCGTCAGACCTTTAGGTGAATTTACTAAGAGAGTAGATCGTGAATTGAGCCTTTCCTGGGAGGAAGTGATCGGGATAATGGAAAATGATTTTGAACCGCCGTTGTTTCCGTTTTATCCGATTTTGGGATTCATTAAAGACACGTTGCTTTCCTTTGGGGCTCAAGCCGCACTATTATCAGGTAGTGGAGCCACCGTATTTGGGATTTTCCGCACTCAGGAAGAAGCCAGGCAGGCTTCTACCCGGTTGCGACATGATACGAGCTGGAGAATCTTTGATATCCCGATGGGTTCGACGGATTTACCTCATGACCCATTCCATGTTGGCTCGTCTTCTCAGGTTTCCAAAGTCTAAATTCAGTGATTTGAGTTGACAAGCCGCCAATCGTAGAATTACCTTTGCTCTGCTTTTTTTCCTGAAAATCTGCTACGGTTCAGGTTCACCTAGGCAAGTTGAGACTACCGCCATGCTCAGAGATTTAAAATTGATCACGGGTAACTCCAACCTTGCGTTGGCCAGAGAAATTGCCCAGTATATTGGGCAGGATTTGAGTCAGGCAACGGTTACAACCTTTAGTGATGGGGAGATCAGGGTTAGAATTGATGAGAATGTGCGGGGAGGCGATGTTTTTCTGATTCAATCCTGCTGCCACCCGGTGAATACTTCGATTATGGAGTTGTTGCTCCTGATCGATGCGGTCAAACGATCATCGGCTTCCAGGATCACGGCGGTCATTCCTTATTACGGATATGGGAGGCAGGATCGAAAAGATCAACCGCGAGTACCCATTAGTGCCAAATTAATTGCGGATTTGATCACCGCGGCCGGCGCGAATCGGATTCTGACCATGGATCTTCATGCTGGACCGATTCAAGGATTCTTCAATATTCCCGTTGATCACCTTTATGCCATGCCTGTGTTGTTAGACTATATTAAAAAGCAAAATGTCTCTGATTTGGTGATCGTTTCCCCTGATGCGGGAGGCGTCGAGCGAGCGAGAGCATTTGCCAAACGACTGAATTCCTCTCTCGCGATTATCGATAAGCGGCGGGAATCGCCGAATCAGGCTGAAGTGATGAATATTATTGGGGATGTTCAGGATAAGCATGCGTTATTGTTTGATGACATGATTGATACGGCGGGAACCATTGTCCAGACAGCTCAAACCTGTATGGATAATGGAGCCTTGTCGGCCTGGGCTGGGAGTACCCATGCAGTCCTGTCTGGTCCAGCACTGGAGAGGTTGCAATCGTCTTGTCTCCGTGAGGTAATGGTGACAAACACCATTCCTTTAAATGGGAAGGATCAGCAATGTCCAAAACTGAAGACTCTCACCGTTGCTCCTTTGTTGGGTGAGGCGATTTTGAGGATTCATCGTGAAGAGTCGGTGACATCCTTGTTTGTATAAATTAGCTAACTGTTCATTCACTCTCATTTAGAAAAGGGCAAGACGATGAAATATGAACTTGAAGTTGAAAAACGGGATCAGGCTGGAAAAGGCGTGGCGCGGCAACTGCGGCGACAAGGGAAAATTCCTGGAGTTCTATACGGAGGAGGGAAGTCTGAATTTGTGGCCATGGACCACAAGACGGCTCGCAATCTGGTGATTTCTCAGGTTGGCCACACTGGGTTGCTGACTGTTCGGATTTCCGGGGGGCAAGAACGGATCGCCGTCCTTCAAGACCACCAAATTGATCCCATTACCGGGGCGATTCTCCATGTGGACCTCTTTGAAGTCTCGATGAAAAAAGCCATTCGCGTTAAAGTCCCCGTGACGATTATCGGAGAAGTCCCTGTTGGTGTGAAAGAGGGGGGTATATTGCATCAGGTGATGCGCGAACTCCATATTGAGTGTTTGCCGGCTCAAATTCCGGATCATATTGAAATCGATGCATCAGGATTTGGGATTGGTGATGGTATGCATGTGAAGGAAGTTACAGTCCCGACAGGTCTCAAGATTTTGGATGACGAGGATCTCATGGTTGCCCATGTTGCCACGAAGATGTCCGAAGCGAAGCTGGAGTCCCTCTTGGCTCGCGAGGTGGCTGAAGGGGTAGCTCCAGTTGCCACAGCAGAAAAACCTGCTGAGGGGGCTGCCACTGGAGGGGCTGTGGCGGCGGCAGATAAAACGAAGGCCGCATCAGACAGTAAAGCGAAGGAAGGCAAGAAGTAGCCCTTGCATCTGGTGGTGGGACTTGGAAATCAAGGAGAGTCCTACAAATACACGCGACACAACCTTGGCTGGATGGTTCTTGAGCAGGCGGCTGATCGTTGGAATGTGACGTGGGCCAAGCAGGAGGATGGGTTTCTCGGGCAAGGTGAAGTTAAGGGCCATCCGGTTTTGCTTCTCCTTCCTCTTGCGTGGATGAACCAAGCCGGGGTTTCGGTTCGGTCTGTTCTTCAGAAGTTGTCTCCCGATTCGCCTGATCTTATTGTTGTCCACGATGATCTGGATCTGTCTCTGGGAGTGATCAAGATCAAAACCAGAGGTGGTGCTGGTGGCCATAATGGTCTGCGTTCTGTTTTGTCCTGCCTGGAAACGGAAGAATTCTCCAGGGTGAAGGTTGGCATAGGGCGTCCTCAGAACAATGAAAGCCTGGCGGATTTTGTGCTTTCACCATTTCTATCAGAAGAGTGGGAGCAGGTTGTCTCAATTCTTCCGAAAGCCGTTGATGTGTTGGAATGTCTTATTTGTGAAGGTCCTGGTATTGCTATGAATCGATTTCATGTGCGGTCCTCGGAGACAGGTCTGTAAATATTCGTGTATTGACGTGTATTGACCATTCCGCCTGGCAGAAGGGGACCAATCCATCCCTTCGAATTCCTGGGGTTGAGCTGAGGCAGGCTCTCTCATTTCCGGGCTCTTTTGCATTAGGAAAATGACCTTGGTACTTCAAAAAGTTTCAAATGTGAGCAGATGTAATCTCGCCGGCATGAATTCCCATTTATTAGGACATTGAGATTAGATGAAGGAATGTGGGGATTTTCGGCTGCTTATAACGTGCCATCTGTTGAGAGGGACCTGTAACCGTTTTGAATGGTGATATCAGAATTTGACCGGCTTCCGTTTGTTTTTAAGTCCTAGACAGCCCATCTTCACTGAGAAACCATGGCAGGCTTTTAGTTTCTGAATTGGCAGGTTCTATTCTCCTGAGAGGAGTTTGACACTCCAATTTACCCTATGGTAGCTTGTGTCCCCTTTTGTGATACAACACGATTGCTCTGCCTGAAAACTAGAAAAATACTGTCAGAGGGAAAGGTTACGTATGAAACTGTATGAATCACTGTGTATTCTTCGTCCCGTTCAAGCGGAAACAGAAAATGAGCGAGTGATTGAAAAAATGAAGGAAGTCCTGAATCAGGCTGGAGCGAATATTTTAAAGTTGGATAATAGCGGGAAAAAGAAGCTGGCCTATGATATTCAACATGAGCGAAAGGGGACCTATATTACGGTTCAATTTGAAGGTCCTCCTACAGTCGTTTTTGAGTTGGAGCGCTTTCAGCGTATGGAAGATCAGGTGATGAAGTTTATGACGGTACGGCTGAATCCAAGTGATTTGGTAGCGGTAGGTGAGGCAAGTGTGGAGGATGCAGAAGATGGTGGGATTCAATAAAGTCATATTGATTGGAAATCTGACTAGAGATCCCGAGCTTCGGTATACACCAAGCGGCACCCCTGTGGTTAATTTCCCGTTAGCAGTCAACCGTCGATATCGTCAGGCCGATGATCAAAAAGAAGAGGTGTGCTATGTTGATATTGTCGTATTTGGACGACAAGCTGAACATTGTGGTCAGTACCTCAATAAAGGTGACGGGGCCATCGTTGATGGTCGCCTACAACAACGGCGGTGGGAAACGGACGACGGGCAGAAGAGAAGCAAACATGAAGTCGTTGCTCAAACAGTAACGTTCTTGCCGAAAAAGTCCTCCTCGGGTACCTCTGGGGCAGGAGTGAGTGAGGAGTCTACCTATGATCCGGAAGAGTATTATCCAGACCCCATGCCCTAATTTTTAGCCTAGGAGAGGTTTCTGTGGAAAAAGGACGATTGTTTCAGCGGAAAAGAGTGTGCCGCTTTTGCTTCGATAAGACGCCATTGGATTACAAGGATGCAAATTTATTGAGGAATTTTCTGACGGAACGCGGACGAATTATTCCTCGTCGAACCTCGGGAAATTGCTTGCGGCATCAAAGGAAGTTAACCCAAGCGATTAAGCGTGCCAGGCATGTGGCTATCCTTTCATTTGCAGAAGAACACTGAGATCACCAGTATTCTTCGAAATGGGACAGGGTAGAAAGGTGTGGTTGTTAAATGTCTATAACCATCAATCTACTTGATGTTCCCCCCACAGGTCTTCAAATTCATCATGAGGTGAAGCCCTCGGATTTATTGCTCTCCCATGATGAGGGAATCCCTATTGGGAACTTAAGTTGTCATGGAGATCTATTTCTGACCGGGGAGCGGTCAGCACATTTTCAAGGGAAAATATCTGGAAGGATAGCCAGGGAATGTGTGCGTTGTCTGGATCAATTTGAGGAAGATTTATCCCTGTCGTGTGAAGTGGAATTTAAAAAGGCCGTGAAAGCGGTCAATGTGATTGTGCCGCACAGGGATAAGGGAAAAGGGGGGAAGGGGCGTGACAAATCCGTCGATGAGAATGCGACAGAGGAAGATGTATACCCTGTTACAGGAAATGACATCGACCTTCTTCCGGCTATTCGAGAGCAGGTTATTCTTGCTACTCCCCTTCAATCTTTATGTAATGAAAACTGCCTCGGGTTGTGCCAAGTATGCGGGAGCAATTTAAATGATGGCATATGTGGGTGTTGTACCCCAGTGACTAGCTCAGCACCAGTGCAAAATTTCCAGCAAACAATATCAAAAAAAAATCCATCCAAGCGCTCCTCTGTTTCTGTTCGAAGGGGATCGTGAAGGCATCAGTCACCTCTTAACTAAAAAGTTGAACTATTATGGCAAATCCTAAACACAAAATTTCTAAAGCCCGTAGAGATAAGAGGCGATCTCATCTCAAGCTCACCCCGCCAAATTTGTCTACGTGCCCTCAATGTCATGAGCCTAAGCCATCTCATGCGACATGTTTAAATTGTGGAACCTATAAGGGCATCGCTATTATTTCGGTTGAAGAGGGATAAACGGTATTTTCCTTCTCGAGCCAGTCATCTTTTAACACCAAACCCATGAAAATAGCCGTGGACGCGATGGGGGGGGATCATGGATTATCTCCCAATGTCGAAGGAGCCATACAGGCTACAAGGGAATCCTCTCTCTCGATTATCCTGGTCGGAGACGAACCCTCTCTCCAATCTCATCTGGACAAACTTGGCGGCACCAAAGCCGGCATTGAGATTTTTCATGCGCCACAGGTTGTGGATATGCATGAATCTCCTGCGTTGATTGCCAGAAAAAAACGAGATTCTTCCATATGGAAAGCCACAGAATTAGTTAAAAATAAGCAAGCTGACGCATTGGTGAGTGCCGGAAATACGGGTGCTACGATGGTGTCAGCCTTTTTTCTTTTGGGATTGATCCAAGGGGTAGAACGACCGGCAATCGCCGCGACATTGCCGACTCGCCAGGGTAAGGCAATCATGCTGGATGTTGGCGCCACTGTTGATTGTACAGCCCGCCAACTCTTCCAGTTTGGAATAATGGGGCATGAATATGGCAGGCATCTCCTGGGAACTGATCGTCCAAGGGTAGGTCTATTGAGTATTGGGGAAGAAGATACAAAGGGGAATGAAGTCACCAAAGAAACCTTTAAATTGTTGAAGGATAGCCCTATTAATTTCATTGGTAATGTTGAAGGGCGAGATGTCTATAGTGGGAATGCCGATGTCATTGTGACCGATGGATTTATTGGAAATGTGGCCTTGAAAATTTCTGAAGGATTGGCGGATGCGATAAAAAAAATGCTGATGAAAGAAATTGCCCAGTCAGCTCTGGGGCGGCTTTCCTATCTGTTTGTGGCCGGCCCCCTTCTGCGGTTACGGCGAAAAACCGATTATGCCGAATTCGGCGGGGCTCCACTTTTAGGGGTTGAAGGTATCAGTATGATCTGTCATGGTCGTTCCTCCTCGAAGGCGATCAAGAATGCTATTCTTCGAGCCCAGGCTTTGGCGGAAGGTGGCTTGATTGAGGAAATCCGAGGTGACATTGCCCAAGGATGCAGGTGAGCTCAACGCGGTCTTTCATGTATGAATAGTCTGATTTTAGGGACAGGGGCCTATGTTCCCAAGCGAGTCTTGACCAATGCGGATTTAGAGCGCATGGTTGAGACCTCGGATACCTGGATTATTGAACGGACAGGGATTAGGGAGCGCCGAGTGGTTGACCCGGGGCAGGCCTGTTCCGATTTAGCTGTTGAGGCGGCTCAGCGGGCGTTAATAGCTGCTGATGTGGCCCCATCGGAGATCGACCTGATCCTTTTAGCCACCTGTACAGGCGATTCTCCTCTTCCTTCCACTGCCTGTCTCATCCAACATCGGTTAGGAGCGAATCGGGCCGCGGCGTGTGATATTTCCGCCGCTTGTTGTGGGTTTATCTATGCGTTGGCTATTGCAGATGCCTATGTGAAAACTGGTATGCGGCACGTATTGGTCATTGGTTCCGAAGTCATGTCGGCCATAACCGATTGGACCGATCGCAATACGTGCGTCTTATTTGGCGACGGGGCGGGGGCGGTGGTGGTAGGACAAGGCACTGAAGGTTCGGGGATCCTTTCCACCCATTTGCATGCCAATGGCGGACTCTCTGATATGATTCAGGTTCCTGGAGGTGGATCGCGGGAACCGGCATCCAAAGAGGTTCTTCAAGAAAAACGATGTTTTATAAAAATGAAGGGCAATGAAACTTTTAAAATTGCGGTTAAATCAATGGAAGAGGCCACCAAAGAGGCATTAGAGGCCAATAAGTTAGCAATGGACGATGTCGATCTGTTCATTCCTCATCAGGCCAATATGCGGATATTAAATGCCGTGAGCCAGCGATTGGGGTTGGCTCGTGAAAAGTTGATGATAAATTTAGATCGATTTGGTAATACCTCTGCAGCATCGATTCCGTTGGCGCTCGATCAAGCTGTCCGGGAGGGAAGAATTCATAAAGGGAGTGTGGTGCTGTTGGCTGCATTTGGTGCAGGTCTAACCTGGGCTTCAGCGGTCGTTCGTTGGTAATGTGCCTGCCGGCGGATTTCTCCTTCCTGAATGAGATCATGGCCAATAAAAGCAGAGGAAGAATCTGAGGCTTCCAACAAGAGCAAACCAGAAGATTTTGTGGGTTTAAAGAGAGGGGAATTATGTCTGGAGCGACCGCATGGGGTGAAAATGATTGGGCGCTGATTCTAGGAGTCTCTAGTGGTTTTGGAGAGGCGGCAGCTATGGAGCTGGCCAATTTAGGGTTGAATATCTGCGGTGTGCATCTTGATCGAAAATCAACGCAAGCGAATGCGGAGCGCATTGCCTCGCAGATTCGTTCACTCGGCCGAGAGGTCCTGTTTTTTAATGTCAATGCGGCCGATCCCGAAAAGCGTGTCGACATTCTGAAGGCACTGAAGCAACGGGGGGAAGAATACGGGAAGCCAGTCTGTGTCAGGGTGTTGTTACATTCGTTAGCTTTTGGGACCCTGAAGCCGTATATTGCGGAATCCCATGCAGAGGCCATTAATAAAGCACAGATGGATATGACGTTGGATGTCATGGCTAATAGTCTGGTGTATTGGACTCAGGATTTAATGGCGCAAAAATTTTTGGGAACAGGGAGTCGAATATTCTCCATGACCAGCGCCGGAGGCGCACGAGTCTGGCGAACCTATGGGGCGGTTTCCGCTGCAAAGTCGGCCCTGGAATCTCATACGAGGCAATTAGCCCTGGAACTGGCTCCTCTGGGTATCACCGTCAACTCGCTAATGGCAGGTGTCACCGATACGCCGGCTTTGCGTAAAATACCCGGTTCTGATGAAATGTTGACCTTAGCCAAACGAAAAAATCCTTCAAACCGACTGACCACGACCCAAGATGTCGCCGATGCGTTAGGACTGTTAAGTCATCCGAAAGCCCATTGGATCACTGGAAATGTAATTTGTGTGGATGGTGGAGAGTTTATTGTTGACTAGTTTCAGGAAGTGAGAGGAGCCATGGGGTGGACTGTCCCTGAATCATGGCATTTTTTTGAGGGTGAGCGAAAAGCATGAAGCCAGTCTTTGGTTTTCTGTTTCCTGGGCAAGGCTCTCAGTCTGTTGGCATGGGCAAGACTCTTTTTGAGAGGAGTCCTGCGGTTCAGGCCCTCTATAAGGAAGCCGCGGATATCTTGGGATATGATATCGCCGCGTTGTGTTTTGAGGGGCCGGCAGAACGACTCAATCGAACCGAATATACGCAGCCGGCATTGCTGGTGACCAGTCTCGCAGCATTTCAACTGGTCCGTGATGGGCCCCTTCTTCCCGCTGCGGTTGCCGGTCATAGCTTGGGCGAATATGCCGCATTAGTGGCGGCGGGCGCGCTGAATTTTGGAGAAGCGGTTAATCTGGTGCAGAAGCGCGCGCGTTATATGGCCGAGGCCGTGACTCCTGGAAGCGGGCTAGTTGCCGCGATTTTAGGCCTTTCGGAAAAGGATGTCCGAAGTGTCTGTCAAGAAGCAGGATCTATGGGCATTGTGGCTCCAGCAAATTTCAATTCTCCAGGCCAAACGGTCATTGCCGGAGAGAAAGCCGCAGTGGAGTATGCAGCAGAATTGGCTAAGACGCGGGGGGCAAAGCGGGTCATGCCGCTTCCGGTCAGTGTCCCGGTTCATACTCCATTGATGCAGGTTGCTGCTGACAGGCTGAAAAAAGATATTGATTCTCTGAAGTGGTCTGCTTTAAAGGTACCGTTGGTTAATAATGTGGAAGCTAAAGCCTTGTTGTCAGCGGAGGAGGTTCGTGAGTCCCTTGTTCGACAATTACCTTCCCCGGTGCGGTGGCAGGAAACCATCCAGGCCATGGCGTTGATGGGCATCACAGATTTCGTGGAAATCGGTCCAGGGAAAGTTTTGACGGGATTAGTGAAGCGCATTGTTCCAGAGGTTACCACATGGAATGTGATGGATCAGGAATCCTACGCTCACGTCCTGTCGCACTGCGCCTAAGGACAAACGGGATCGAACTTTCAAGAAGGATTTGAGAATGTTGTTGACGGAAAAAATTGCAGTAGTGACGGGTGGTGCCCAAGGAATCGGGCAGGCGATTGCGACCACTTTGGCCAAGGAAGGTGCAGATGTGGTAGTCGCCGATCTTGATGCCGAACGTTGTCAAGAAACCGTGGGTCTTGTCCAGCAAGTTGGTCGCAAAGCGTTGGCGGTTTCGGTCAATGTTGGCGAGTGGGAACAGGTCAAGGGAATGATGGAACGCGTCCTCAAAGAATGGGGGCGAGTGGATATCTTGGTCAATAACGCAGGTATTACGCGAGATGGCTTGCTGATGCGGATGAAAGAGGAGGATTGGCTTTCCGTCCTCCAGGTCAATTTGACCGGCACGTTTTTCTGTGCAAAGGCCGTTCTGCCTTCCATGAGCAAGCAGCGAAGTGGTCGTATTGTCAATATTGCTTCCATTGTCGGAGCGATCGGGAACATGGGCCAGGCTAATTATGCAGCGTCAAAAGCGGGTGTGATTGGTCTCACCAAAACAATTGCCCGGGAGTATGCCAGTCGAAATATTACAGTCAATGCCGTGGCTCCGGGATTTATTGATACGGCGATGACCCAACATCTTTCCCCAGAAATTAGAGAGGGATTACTCAATCAAATTGCATTAAGACGGTTAGGGCAACCTTCGGATGTTGCCGATGCCGTGTGTTTTCTGAGTTCAGAAAAGGCCGGGTATATTACCGGGCATGTGTTACATGTGAATGGCGGGATGCATATGGCGTCCTAGCCTAGGCGCAACAGGATGTGTCATTCGATAAACTTTGCAAGGAGGAGGAGCCAACAATGGCAGTTGAAGAGCGTGTTAAAAAAATTATTGTGGAACAATTAGGTGTTGAAGAAGATGACGTGGTCCCTGAAGCCAAGTTTGTGGAAGATCTTGGGGCTGATTCCTTGGATACAGTGGAATTGGTGATGGCTTTAGAAGAAGAGTTTGAAATCGAAATTCCGGATGAAGATGCAGAAAAAATTCAAACGGTCTCGGCGGCCATCGATTTTATTAAGGAAAAAGTCTGAGAAGGCCATCGAGTACTGTGCGAAGTTGCGGTTCGTCCATAGTTGACACGGGCGTCAAGGAGGTAAAGCGTCAGACTCATTCTCTGGGTTTTCCAGCCATGATATGTACGGAGTTCCTCAATGACTGAATGGAGACCACGACGAGTGGTTGTGACAGGATTGGGATTGGTTACGCCCTTGGATATTGGTGTATCCAACACATGGGATAAATTATGTAAAGGCCAATCCGGAATCGGACCCATTACCCGATTTGATGCCAGTCAGTATCCGGTGCAGATTGCGGGGGAGGTCAAGAACTTTGATCCCTCGACGTTTATTGAGAAAAAAGAAATCAAAAAGATGGATACCTTTATCCATTTTGCCATTGCCGCCAGTCAAGAGGCGGTGGATGATGCCAAGCTTGTCGTGAACCCGGATGAGGCGGATCGTGTGGGGGTCTATATTGGAGCAGGCATTGGAGGTCTTCCGGCTATTGAGCATTACCATAAGGTGTTGCTGGAACGTGGCCCCGACCGGGTTTCCCCATTTTTTATCCCGATGGTCATTATTAATTTGGCCTCCGGGCAGGTGGCGATCCGTTTTGGTGCTAAGGGTCCGAATGCCTGTACGGTCACGGCCTGTGCCACAGGGAATCATTGTATTGGGGACGGGTTTCGACTGATTCAGCGGGGAGAGGCCGATGTGATGCTGGTTGGAGGAGCGGAATCAACCATTTGCCCTACAGCGGTTGCTGGATTTTCCGCGGCGAAGGCGTTGTCCAGGAGAAATGATGAACCGGAACGGGCCAGTCGGCCTTTTGATAAAGACCGTGACGGGTTTGTCATTGGGGAAGGTGCCGGTGTGTTAATCCTAGAGGAATTGGAACACGCCAAATCTCGAGGCGCGCACATTTATGCCGAGGTGATCGGCTATGCCATGAATAGCGATGCCTTTCATATTACCGCTCCACCGGATGATGGTGCCGGTGCGGTGACCTGTATGGAGCGTGCGATTCAGGATGCGGGGATCGCCAAAGAATCTGTGGGATATATTAATGCTCATGCCACATCCACGTTTGCCGATCGGATTGAAACGCAGGTCATCAAACAAGTCTTTGGGGACCGCGCCTATTCCATTCCTGTGGGGTCTACCAAGTCCATGACTGGCCATCTATTAGGGGCTGCCGGTGGAATTGAAGCGGTCTTTTCTATTTTGGCCATGCATCATGGCATCATTCCTCCGACGATCAATTTGGAGACGCCAGATCCCGAATGTGACTTGGATTATATTCCGACTCATGCCAGACCCTGTGACATCGATGTAGCCATATCCAATGCATTTGGATTTGGTGGGGTCAATGCCTGTCTGGTATTCCGGCGTTGGAAAGGCGAATAGGCAGCATGGTCCCTTCCTGATTAGATGGTTTCGAGAGGTGTGCCTCTCAGGACTTCAGAAGCAGTTGCCCCGACCTCGCCTCGAAAAGATATGATATACTACAACGTTTTGCTCAAGAGATAAGAGAATAACGATTATGCGTGTCAACACTACCAAATCTTTGTAGGTCTCGTGGCTGCCCTTGCATTTGAAGACATTCAGGAATCGTTGGAGTATGAATTTAAGCAGCAAGCCCTGCTATGTGAGGCGCTCACCCACCGTTCATTTTCTCAAACTCAACCTCAGGCGGTGAGTCCCCACAACGAACGGTTAGAATTTTTAGGGGATGCGGTGTTGGGATTGGTTGTGAGCGAAAGTCTTGCCGCAATGTTTCCACATTCTACAGAGGGCGAACTCTCCAAATTAAAGCGGGATTAATTAGCCGGGCTACTCTTTCGAAAGCAGCAAGTCGCCTCCAGTTGGGGCAGTGGTTACGATTGGGTCGGGGGGAGGAAGCCACAAAGGGCCGAGAAAAAATATCGCTCTTAGCCAATGCCCTTGAAGCGATCATTGGGGCGGTGTATCTTGATGGGGGGTTGGATGCCGCGAGAGCCTTTATTCAAAAAGTTTTGACGGCCGAATTTTCTTCATTACAGAACAGTCCTGTGTCCTCAGTGGGGTGGGATGGGAAAAGCCGTCTGCAAGAATGGACGCATAAACAATTAGGAGCAAGTCCCCAGTATCGACTTGTTCGGGAATCCGGCCCGGATCATCAAAAAGTTTTTGCTGTCACGGTGGAAGTCCAAGGAAAAATAATGGGTCAAGGAGAGGGTCGGACGAAAAAGGAGGCCGAACAAGCTGCGGCAGCGCAAGCGATGGCACAGGCTGGGCTTGATGTTGCAGCCGAGCCATATCATTCAATCAAGAAATCAACAGATTAGCCATGGAGGAGGAATTATGAGGGGTGTGTTGCAGCCACGGACTTTAGCCAGCGGTCTACGTCAGCTCATGATGGTGATCGGACTGTTCACCATTGTCACTGCCGGTGGTTTTCCTGTCCCAAACGAGGCGGCAGCGGAAGAACCATCGAAGACTGAGACCAAGGCACCTCACGTTCTGATTAAGACGAAATTTGGAGAAATGGAAGCCGTGTTATTTCCTGACTTAGCACCCAAGCATGTTGAAAGTTTTCTCAAATTAGCTAAGTCCGGGTTTTATAATGGAACCATTTTTCATCGGGTCATTCCTGGATTTATGATTCAAGGGGGCGATCCTTTGACCAAAGATCCAGCTAATCGAAGCCGATACGGAACTGGGGGGCCTGGCTATACGGTTCCAGCAGAATTTAATCGGATTATTCACGAAAAAGGCATTCTTTCTGCAGCCCGCACGGCAGATCCCAATAGCGCGGGATCGCAGTTTTTCATCATGGCGGATAAGGCTCCCCATTTGGATGGCCAGTACACCGTGTTTGGCGAGGTGGTGAAAGGTCTTGATGTCATCGATACGATCGTGAGCCAGCCCCGCGATCTGAAAGATAATCCTCTAGAGCGAATTGAAATGACGATAGACCTGATTCAGTAAACCGGGGGGTGGCCCGAAATGTGGATGGAAAATGCCGATCAATTGACCGGTTCGGTGGAAGGTTGGCCAGGTGCATAATCAAATCCACTGGGGATAATGATGCGTCCTCCTGCACCGGTCTGGCGGGCGAGTTGTTCTGCCACATCGGGATGGCGTTCCCGAATATAGCCGAGCAATCCATGTAAAAAGCGGTGGGAACGAAGCCCTGGTCCGGAAAATTTTTGAATGAAGGTATGGGCTTGGTCCAACACGTTGGTGACCAGCGTGGGTTCTAATGGTTGGCGTTCGCCGAAGACCTTAAATTCTTTTCGTAATTCTTCACCGAAGGCTGGCAAGCCGGCTTCTGGTATCTGGATCAGGCTGAAACTTCGTCGAAGGCTTTGGAGGCCTTCCAGCACCTCGGCATCTTCTGCATCACGCCGATCTTGATAAAATCGATAGGCTAGAGCCTCAAAGACATAAAATATTTCTGTCGCCCGTTCCCCTCCGAGATCCAATAATTGGCGATAAAACCCTCGCCGTTCGAGTTCAAATCTGTTCCCCACACGTTTTTGCTGATAGTCATCATTGCTCTCGAGAAAAACGCAGGATGTCGGGCAACTGATATTCGTGATGCGGTTTGTGCCGCAACATTGGCTGCAAATCACACCTCCAAGTGCGGGACAAGCCCGTTTGCCTTTACGTTGATGACAATAGAGGCATTTACTCATTCGCCGGAATCTTTCTTGAGCCAGCCCATTCCATAATCAGACCAGGATCGGGGTTTTTTGTTAGGGTTAGCATTAGAGGGACGCTCAAGACCATTGATCTCTGCACCATTCACATACAGGTAGGGAACCATGATCACATGATTGACCCGGTCAATCCCGATTCCCGAAGGGGACAACAGAAACTCCGCAATCACCTCTTTTTTGTGATTGGCCAAAATTCTCCAGACTTTCCCTGCCGTCAAATCAGACACATACATAGTGCCATATTTGTCGAAATCAATACCGTCTAAATTGTGGAAACTACCGGTAAACAAGGTGTTAGCGAACAGCTCCTGAATCGTCCCGGATTCGTCAATCTCAAAAATCTTTCCATCCTCCCATCCGACACCGACCACATGCCCATTCCTGGGATGAATGGTAAGTCCACGCGGGTGCGATAAGCTTTCATGCTGGGCAAAGACCTTCACGGTGTGATCGTGGGCTGGGTCATCAATGTGGTAAATGGTATTGGAATCGGCATCAGAGACATAGAGCCCGCCGTGAGGATCCGCCACCAGCCCGGCAAGTGATTGACTGTGAAATTGTGTGAAGGGAATAGAATGGAGTGATTTTCCGGTGTTTTTGTCAAATCCCCTGACTACATCCAGATCGGCTACATAAAGGGTTGAGCCCACAAGGGCCATCCCTTTCGGTGAGTTCAACGTGACCGACTTTTGCCCACCTTGGATAAAGTGGAGGTCAATCATCTTACCCTCAGTCGTCACTTTACTAATAAAACCCTTATTTTCCCGTGTTCCAGGGTCTCCGTTGGCATTGGCGATGAAATAGACCTGCCCCCCATCGGCAATCATGCTCTGCGGGAACGCTAAATTCGTCACCTCCTCGGCATAGATGGCCGTCCAACAACTCAGCACCAACAGACTGGTGAGGATCGCATTCCTGAAAGAGGCAGCAAGACAATATGGCTTCATGGAAACAACCGAACTTTCGCTGAGACGATGATGACGATCAGAGCGACAAGGGATACCTAGAGGAAAAGCTGAAGTGGCATGGTAAGTGAGGTTTTTGTAGGGTGTCAAGGAAGGATGAGGCTGCCATTTCGTTGACGAAGATTTTCCCTGCCTGATATCGTAAAATTACCTTAATGAGCTGCATAACCATTTCAATGCAAGGGTCTGTTCAATAATTGAAATATTTTGCAATTACAATTAATCCGCATGGGAGTAACCGAGAGCAAAATAATGGAGTGTTCAAAAAATGTCCGCCCAACAAGGCCGCAGCCAATTGGAAGGGCGGAGCGTACAAAGGAGTACGTAAGCACGGCAAAGGGGCGAAAACGCCGCTGGCGGCATTTTTCAACACTCCAGGAGAAGGAGTCGACGTGTCCGCAAAGATAATTGATGGCAAAGCATTAGCCCAGGCAATTCGAGAGAGCATTGCAGAAGAGGTTCGTCTTCTCGAAAAAGACACGGGGGTCAAGCCCGGATTAGCGGCCGTGTTAGTAGGAGACGATCCGGCCTCGGCTGTCTATGTACGGAACAAGAAAATAGCCTGTGAAAAAGCCGGGCTCTATCCTCAGGAACATCGTCTGCCGGCATCCACTACCCAAGAGACCTTATTGCAATTAATCCACCAGCTGAATGCCGATACTCGAATTCACGGTATCCTGGTCCAGCTCCCCCTTCCGCCCGGCATGGACAGTCAGGCGATTTTGCAAGCCGTCTCCCCCGAGAAAGATGTCGACGGGTTTCACCCGGTCAATGTCGGGCGTTTAGTCACAGGCGACCCGGTGTTTATCCCCTGTACACCGAAAGGGGTTATTCATATGATCGAGTCGACCGGACAGGACATTGCCGGGAAACGAGCCGTAGTGATTGGCCGCAGTAATATCGTAGGAAAACCTGTGGCCATGTTGCTCTTACATCGACATGCCACCGTCACCATTTGTCATTCACGCACCAAAGATCTTCCCGCCGTAGTGCGTGAAGCCGACATCGTGATTGCGGCAATCGGGAAACCTCTCTTCGTCACCTCAGAGATGGTGAAACCGGGGGCGATCGTGATTGATGTGGGGATCAATCGATTAGCCGATGGAAAATTAGTCGGGGATGTGGATTATGACCGGATTAAAGTACGAGCGGGATGGCTCACACCCGTTCCCGGCGGTGTTGGCCCGATGACAATCGCTATGCTGCTTCAGAATACCGTGGAATCAGCCAAACGGAATGTCGGCACATAACCCTCAGTTCATACAAAAGTTGGCCCACATGACGATTCCTGAATTTACACGACAGAAGAGACAGGGTAAAAAGTTAACGGTCGTGACCGCCTATGATGCGCTGTTCACGCGGATTGTGGAGCAGGCCGGGCTGGACGTCATTCTTGTGGGCGATTCTCTTGGGATGGTCGTGCAAGGCAAACCCAATACCTTATCGGTGACCATGGAAGACATGCTCTATCACACGCGGTTGGTGGCTCAGGCCGCCAAACGGGCCATGGTGATTGGAGATATGCCGTTTATGTCTTACCAGGCCAGCGTAGAAGATGCTGTGCGGAATGCGGGGCGCTTTCTACAAGCGGGGGCCGCCGCCGTGAAACTTGAAGGGGGAATATCAGTGATTGATCGGGTGGAGGCCATGACTCGTTTTGGCATTCCCGTCATGGGTCACGTGGGCATGACACCACAGTCAGTGAATCAAGCGGGCGGGTATTCGGTTAAGGGGAAAGCGCAGAAAGAAGCGGAAACTATTGTGAGTGATGCCAAGGCACTGGAAGCCGCCGGGGCATTTGCCGTGGTCCTGGAATGTATGCCGACTGAGTTGGCAAGCCGCATCACTGAAGCCCTTGCAATACCGACTATTGGTATTGGCGCCGGGCAGGGGTGTGACGGGCAAGTGTTGGTGCTTTACGACCTATTAGGCCTCTTCGATGGCTTTGTCCCGAAATTTGTCAAACCCTATGCACATCTGAAGGCGGATGCCTTGCAGGCGCTCCGCCGGTATAAAGAAGAAGTTGAATGCGGAAAATTCCCCACCGATGCTGAAAGTTATCATTAATAAAATTTCACGCCGTACTCCCCTCAAAATTTGGCAGAACGTATTCCACACTCTGTCCACCTTCTGAGGTCACTCAGAAAGTGTTTGAGTTCATCATCTTCCTGAAATCAAATGGTCCATCTGTTGGCCTCAACGAGCGGCCATAAATCAAAGGGTAAATCCTTTTTACCTGTAGAATCGAACCGAGGCCCTTACAGCGGTGCTGCCGGGTTCCTATTGCAGTGTGCGGATAGACGCTTCATTTTTGATGACAAAGGTTATGTCGCGCTGAACAGACACTTGGCGAATTTGAACAAAAGCATTTCTAGCGCATCGGGAGGGTCTTCATTAATCCTATGGCGAAGAAAACGCATTTAGCTGGCTTTGGATCTAAATATGACTAAAACAAACTTTGGATCAAATCCAAGCGTTTCGTGGTAGCCGGCGAGTGGATAGAACAAAATGATAAGAAAACATCGTCCTCATGATCCTGAAGTAGGCTACCACCAGAGGCAAAAAATCAACTAAGCAAAAAATTTCATCGCAAGATCCTCCTACTAACAGGCAAGTCATTCAGAGGAAGTTGAATGCGGGGAATTGACAACGATTGGTGAATGTCTTCATGAAGAAAATGCTCAAACAGTATGCCCTAAAAGTGGTGAAGGGTCTTCCTGCCAGGTTCTCACTGTCTGTGAGTTGGAATTCGACCGAGGGTTATATGCTGGGGTATGCCAAAGAGATTATGCGTGCATTGGAAAATGACTACGGAGTGACGACTCGCGGGGATGTCATCACTGGTCTTCGACGACTCAGTCTCGATGAATTCGGATTGGTATTGCTGTCTATGCCCGACCCTGAGTATCCCAAGCTTTCACGACTTCTTCCTGCCATGGCGAGTGACGAGGTTCAGCGAAGCTGGACTGGAAACCATGGTTTGGCACTTCTCAAGGAAACTACGGCGTTCGTGCGTGCGTTGAGTTACAACTATGCGCGCGTGACCGGGCGGTCTCTGGATGATGCCACTGTCTTGGACTTTGGGTGCGGCTATGGCCGTATCGCCCAGTTGCTGTATTATTTCACTGTCGAGGAAAAAATATTCGGGGTTGACCCCCGGGAGCAGTCAATAGAGCTATGCCGGGAGTCGAGGCTCGGTACAAATTTTATGGTATCAGATTACCTCCCTGTATCCTTGCCGGTCGGGGCTGTGAAGTTTGATCTCATCTATGCTTTCTCCGTGTTCACCCACCTGTCCCGCAGGGCGATGACGACGTCGTTGCACACCTTGCGGCAGCACATTGCGGATGATGGGTTGTTGTCCATGACCATTCGTCCGGTCGAATACTGGGAGCAGGCCCCTCATGCGTCACAGGATCAGAAAGATGCCCTTGTCGTCCGACACCGACAGGAGGGCTTCGCCTTCAATCCTCACAACTGGGCGCCGATTGACGGTGACGTCACTTACGGGGATTCCTCAATGACTTTGGACTGGATTGAGGCCACCTTTTCCGATTGGACAATCAAAGCGACCGATCGTTGTTTGAATGACCCCCTTCAACGATATGTATTTCTGGTGCCGCGCTGACCGGGAAAGACCCAGCGTTGGTGGTCGAGAAATGTGCCCCTGTTTATGAAGGAAAGTCGCAAGTTGAAAGGGGGAAACGCTTGCTTGCCACAGCAGGGTATTCCTTGTATGCTCCTGCCTAAATTGCAGATTTTTCAGGATAAAGGATGAGTCTCATGGAGCTTCCGGAGGATATGCAACAATGCCGTCAAGAGATCGACCGGCTTGATGACGACATTCTCAACATATTGAATGAGCGATCCCAATACGTGATTAAAATTGGGCATTTGAAAAAACAACAGGATTCGTCTGCCCATCTTCACACGCCTGGTCGGGAAGTCGCGATCGTGGAACGGTTGATGCGGAAGAATCCCGGGCCGTTTCCTAGTGAAGCGCTGCGTCATGTTTACCGGGAAATTATGTCGGCGTCCCTTTCGCTCGAGGGAACACAAACGGTCGCGTATTTAGGGCCACCTGCCACGTTTACGCATCTGGCTGCCATGCGAAAGTTCGGGGGATCGGCCGACTATGTGTCGGTCAATAGCATTAAGGATGTGTTTGATGAAGTGGAGCGGGGACGTATGCGGTTTGGCGTGGTTCCCATAGAAAATTCAACGGAAGGGGTGGTCAACCATACGTTAGATCTGTTCGTGGACTCACCCTTGTTGATTTATGGCGAAGTGATGCTGGAAGTTTCTCATCACTTTCTTTCGAAAGCGGAAAAATTAGAAGAAATCAAGACGGTCTATTCTCATCCGCATGCCCTTGCCCAATGCCGAAACTGGCTGGAAACCAATTTGCCTTCTGTGAATTTTGCGGAAGAGCCCAGTACGGCTCGGGCTGCTGAGCGGTGCGTGAATGATCCAACCGCCGGGGCCATTGCCTCCGAATTAGCTGCTCAGTTGTATGGGTTGAATATTCTGCGATCACGAATTGAAGATAACATTAATAATTTCACCAGGTTCCTCATTTTATCCCAAAAGGGAGCTGAACCAACCGGTCGTGATAAAACGTCGATCATTGTCTCAGCAAAAGACCGGGTTGGAGCCTTGTATGACCTGATCCGCCCGTTTTCATCGCACGGCATTAGTATGACCAAAATTGAATCACGGCCTACCCGACGAAAAGTCTGGGAATATCTGTTTTATATGGATTTGGAGGGACATCAGGACGATGATCGCCTGAAGAAAGCCTTGGAGGAAGTCAGGTCTCGTTGTTTGATGATGAAGGTTCTGGGGTCGTATTCTTCTCATCAGTAGAGGTTGGCTCAACCTGTATGCCCTTGAAGAATGAAGATAAGGAAGGGGCTGGGGCAAAGGATCGTCCCAGGTAAATATGAAATCTTTTTGACTTTTCCTGCATGCGCACAAAAGAAAGAATGTAAACCCATGCCACTGCGTGTCCATCCCACAATCGCCTCGTTAACCCCATATTCTCCAGGGAAACCCTTGGACGAATTGGAGCGGGAATTGGGAATTACTCAGGCCATTAAACTGGCCTCTAATGAAAATCCTTGGGGTCCTTCGCCGAACGCGCTACAGGTTTTAGCGGGGGCAGCCGCGTCGCTTCACCGGTATCCGGATGGCGGGGCTCATTACCTCCGGCAAGCGTTAGCTGAGCGGTGGAAGGTTTCCGATGATCAGGTTCTGGTGGGCAATGGGTCAGATGAAATCATTAGTCTCTTGGTTCGCGCGTTTCTCTCTCCGGGTGATGAAGCGGTCATGGCCGATCTGACGTTTGTGATGTACAAGCTCTCGGTGTTGGGGGGGCATGGTGTGCCGGTAGAAGTGCCCTTGAAAAATTGGGTCCATGATATAGCGGCCATGGTTGATGCGGTCACCGACCGCACGCGGCTCTTTTTTCTCTGCAATCCGAATAATCCCACAGGCACCATGCTGACGGCACGGGAAATCGATGGGTTCCTCTCCCGACTTCCCGATCATGTGGTTGTCGTATTTGATGAGGCCTACTATGAATACGTGCGACATCCCGATTTTCCGGACAGCTTGCAGTATGTTCGTGACGGGCGGCCGGTTGTGGTACTCCGGACGTTTTCAAAAATTTATGGATTGGCAGGGTTGCGCGTGGGTTATGGGTATACGACCAAAGAAATCGCCGGATATGTGAATCGTGTTCGTCCCCCTTTCAACGTGAATAGCTTGGCTCAAGAAGCCGCACGAGCAGCCCTTTCCGATGACGATCATGTGGCCAAAAGCCGTGCTATGAATGAAGCCGAAATGACGTTTTTGCAAGAGAGGCTGATCACCATGGGCTTAGAGCCCGTTCCCAGCCAAGCCAACTTTTTGTATTTCAATGTAGGGATTGATGGAAGGCGTGCGTATGACGCGTTGCTTCGGGAAGGCGTCATCGTTCGGCATATTCGTGGGCCCATGCTCCGAGTGACCATTGGGCAACCGACCGAAAATCGGCGCTTTCTTGAATCGTTGGCCCGAGTGCTTCCCACGCTGTCCTAGCGCAAGGATTCAGATTCATTTAATGGTTATCGTCTTAAAACCCGAAGCTACAGAGCAGAATGTTGATCACTTGATTGATCGTCTTCGTTCGTTAGGGATGGTCACGCAAATCACGAAAGGGAAAGAACGGACCATTGTGGCGGTGCTTGGCGATGACCGGGTACTCCAAGGGCAACCCTTGAGCGTGTTTCCCGGTGTGGAAAGTGTGACTCCGATTCTAGCGCCTTGGAAGTTAGTAAGCCGTGAATTTCAAAAACACGATTCCGTCATCGACGTGGCCGGCGTGAAAGTTGGGGGAAGTCGGATCGTGATTATGGCCGGTCCTTGCGCGGTGGAGAAATTAGAAATTACGGTGGGCATCGCCCAAGAAGTGGCTAGGGCCGGTGCCACCATTTTGCGTGGCGGCGCGTATAAGCCTCGTACATCGCCCTATTCCTTTCAGGGGTTGGGACAGGAAGGATTGGAGTTTTTGGCTGAGGCCAGGAGACAAACCGGCCTTCCGGTGGTGAGTGAAATTTTGGATGCTCGTGATCTCGGACATTTTTTGGAAAAAGCGGATGTGATCCAAGTTGGCGCCCGGAATATGCAAAATTTTGAACTGTTAAAAGAGGTCGGGGCCTATGACAAACCCGTCCTGTTGAAGCGTGGGCTGTCGGCCACGATTAAAGAGTTACTCTTATCCGCGGAATATATAATGTCCCGTGGCAATCGGAATGTCATGCTGTGTGAAAGGGGAATCCGCACCTTTGAGCCTCAGTATCGCAATACGCTCGATTTAAGTGCGGTGCCCACGCTAAAAGAAATGACGCATTTGCCCGTTATTGTTGATCCAAGTCACGCAACCGGGAATTGGAAGCTTGTGGCCCCTATGGCCAAAGCCGCAATTGCGGCTGGAGCTGACGGCCTGTTGATTGAAGTCCATTCTAATCCGGAATGTGCCTTGTGCGATGGAGAGGAATCGCTGAAGCCCAGCCGGTTTACCGAACTCATGAATGATTTACAAAAGGTGGCGCAGGCTGTCGGACGGGAACTTTGATTGTTCTCTTGTGATTCCGACACTTTTGCCCCTTCCATCATGTCGACTTCCCACTCAGAACCGTTGTTCCGGCACGTGTCCATTATCGGGATAGGCCTGCTTGGCGGCTCTCTCGGCCTTGCACTGAAGGAACAGGGTCTGGCCAAAACGGTCGTGGGCATCGGTCGTCGACAAGAAAATCTCGAATTAGCCGTTCGAATGGGTGCCATTGATCAATTTGCCCTGGAGCCGCATCGGGCGGTGAGCCAATCGGATTTAATTGTCCTGGCCACTCCTGTAGAGACCTATCTCTCCCAAATTGACTTGTGGGGAAAAGATCTGGCCCCGTCCGCTATTGTGAGTGATGTGGGGAGCGTGAAGGGCCAACTGGTCTCAAAAATCGAAGCCCGGTTGCCTCCCTCGACATTTTTTGTCGGCGCCCATCCGATTGCCGGGAAAGAAAAATCGGGGGTGGCCCACGCCGATTCGCATTTGTTTCAAGGCGCTCGATGTATTCTGACTCCGACTCCCCATACGAATGCCCAGGCCCTGGAAAGGATTCGTCACCTTTGGGAAACTGTCGGATCTGTAGTGGCGTCGATGGATCCCATGGACCACGATTGGGTCTTCGGTGCGGTGAGTCATCTGCCTCATATCGCGGCTTTTTCTCTCATGCACACCTTGGAGACATTGCAAGGACGAACATCTCAGCCGGCGGACTTGCTGAACTTTTCTGGCGGAGGGTTGCGCGATACCACGCGGATTGCGGCTAGTTCTCCTGAAATGTGGCGGGATATTTGTGTAGCCAATCATGGAAATTTGGTAGAGATGGTTGATCGGTATATTCAACAGCTAAAAAATTTTCGGGAGTTGTTGAGCAAACGGGATGCACCTGGATTGTACGAGGCGATTGCTCGGGCCAAAGCCTCACGAGAACGGTTGATATGAGTCAGTTCACCATCCTTCCGACCAAAAAACCTCTTCGTGGCAGCCTGTCGGTACCGGGGGACAAATCCATTACGCATCGCGCCCTCATCTTTGGAGCCTTAGCGCAGGGCCAAACACGCATTGCGGGCTATTCCCTTGGCGAAGATTGCCTGAATACCCTTGCTGTGATTCGTGCCTTAGGCATTGAGGTACAGAAAACGCCTGAGGGACTTGAGGTGACCGGCAAAGGACTTTGGGGCCTGCAGGAACCTTCGAATGTGTTGGATTGTGGAAATTCCGGGACGGGTTTGCGCCTATTGGCTGGCGTCTTAGCCGGGCAAAATTTCTTTTCCGTTCTGACTGGGGATTCCTCTCTGAGGAGTCGTCCGATGGGCCGGGTGGTCACCCCTCTCCGTCAAATGGGGGCCGTCATCTTGGGAAGACGTGGCGGTGAGTTGGCTCCTTTGGCTATTCAAGGAACCGGGCTCAAGGGGATTCTCTACGAATCTCCTGTCGCAAGCGCTCAAATTAAATCGTGCGTCCTCTTGGCCGGGCTCTTTGCCGAAGGGACGACCATTGTGAAGGAGCCTAGACGATCCCGTGATCATACGGAGCGTCTCTTATCCTATTTGGGAGTTCCCCTTCAGGTTGATGGGTGCACCGTGGAACTTCAAGGCCGACCCTCCTTTGATGGAAAGCCGATTGAGGTCCCGGGAGATATCTCGGCTGCGGCGTTTTTTATGGTTGCGGCATCGATCGTTCCCGATTCGGATATCCGGCTCACTGATATAGGATTGAATCCGGAACGAACGGGCATTCTGGATATTCTTCTTGAGATGGGAGCTGATATCACCATCGTCAACCAACGAGAAATATCGGGGGAACCGGTTGGTGATATCCGCGTGCGGTCTGCTCCGCTGAGGGGAATGACCATTGGGCCCGAACTCATTCCAAAAACGATTGATGAATTGCCTATATTGTGTGTGGCTGCCGCCTTGGCCCATGGCCAGACACGCATAATCGGAGCACAGGAACTTCGCGTGAAAGAGACCGATCGCATTCGAGCTATGGCGACAGAATTATCCCGTCTCCGTGTCGAAGTTGAGGAACAGCCGGATGGTTTAGTCATCAATGGCGGTTCTCTGATTAAGGGCGGGGTTTGTCAGAGTTATGGCGATCATCGGGTTGTGATGTCGCTGGCCATTTGCGGATTAGTGGCGGAGTCTCCGATTACCATCGAGGATGTGGGATGCGTTGAGACATCCTTTCCGGGCTTCAAAGATAAGCTGTTGGATTTATTGACAAATTCTGAGCGAGCATTATAATGCTCCAGAAATTAGTTCGTAAGAGGAGAACAGGGCCGTTCAACGTCGTCGGTTACTGATCACTATTGACGGTCCAGCTGGAGTCGGGAAGAGCACTGTAGCTAAGTGTTTGGCTACCCGACTCGGATATGTTTACCTGGATACGGGTGCTTTGTATCGCGCCATTGCCTGGAAGGTTCAACAAGAACAGCTTGACCCGAACAATCTTGCTCACATCCAAGCACTTCTAGGGCGGACCGATCTGCGACTGATGCTGAGTAAGGATGTCCTTTCCATTTGGGTCGATGGGCAGGCCATAAATCAAGAGGTCATCAGAAGACCAGACATTAGCCAGTTGGCTTCCTGCATTGCAGCTATTCAGTCCGTTAGGGACTGGTTACTCCCGATTCAGCGAAAAGTTGTTGGTGAAGTTGGGATTATTGCTGAAGGAAGGGATATGGGGACGCGAGTGTTCCCTAGTGCTGATGTGAAGTTTTTTCTCGATGCGGAATTGGAGGTTCGAGCGAATCGACGGCAACGAGAATTGGGTCAACAAGGGAAAGTTATTGATCTGAAGACCGTGCGTAACGACATGGCCGTCCGAGATGATCGTGACCGGACACGAAGGGTCGACCCTTTACGTCCGGCGCCTGAGGCGATCATGATTGATACCTCTCGGCAATCTGTTGAAGAAGTTGTCGGCCATATGATGCAATTCATAGCGGATCGTTCGTGAGTGGAGTGGCCTACGGGCTGTTATGGATCCTGTTTAATGGGTTGGCGCGCCTTCTGTTTCGATTTCGGACGGAGGGTTCCCAACACTTTCCCAAGACGGGAGGGATCATCGTTGCGGCAAATCATGCCAGCTACTTTGATATTCCCCTTTTAGGCTGCGCGATTCCGCGGCGGGTTTTTTTTTTAGGGAGAGCGAGCTTATTCCCCTATCGGTATCTGAATTGGGCGATACAAAGGCTTGGATGGATCCCTTTGAAACCCCACAGACTGGACAGGAAAGCCTTTGGGCAGGCGCTCTCTCACTTGCAAGCAGGTGAACCCGTAGTTATTTTTCCTGAGGGAACTCGAACGGAGGACGGATCTTTACAGATTGGGAAGCCAGGCTTAGGCTATTTAGTGGCTGAATCACAATGCCAGGTGATTCCTGCGTATATTTCTGGTACCTTTACAGTTCTTCCCATTCAGGCACGATGGCCACGGTTTGTTCCGACAAGGGTCATCTTTGGAAAACCGTTGAAATTTTGTAAAAATGAGGGGGAGAGTGTTAAAAAATTTTATGAGGACGTATCGATAACGGTCATGGATCATATTGCTCAATTGGGTGGCGTTCCCTCTCCAACCCAGCGGGCTAAGACCGATTCAAGAAGTAAACTGTGAAGAATAATCATGGCAATCACCATTTAACCCGCCCAACTCTGCTGGAGGTATCAAAATTCGGATGAATACTCTTACTCAACAACCTGAAAAAATGGATCGCGAAACCCTTGCCGCTTTATATGATGAAACGTTTAAAAATATTGAAGAAGGAACGATTACCGAGGGCAGGGTGATTGATATCCAGCGAGATCGAGTGGTGGTGGACATTGGGTATAAGTCCGAAGGCATGATTCCTGCCGACCAATTTTCCACGGAAGAGTTGGAACAGCTGGCGGTGAATGACCCGGTTCAAGTGTATATCGAGCAATGTGAGGATGCGGATGGCAATTTGCTCCTCTCCAAAGAAAAAGCCGACAAGATGAAGGTTTGGGAGGATTTGGAAGTTGCTCACAAAGATGAAAAGCAAGTGCAAGGGAAAGTCATTTCTCGTATTAAGGGCGGCATGATCGTTGATATCGGCGTGAAGGCCTTTTTGCCAGGATCGCAAATTGATTTGACGCCGGTCAGAGATCTGGATGGTCTGGTCGGGAAAACGTATAACTTTAAAATTATTAAAATTAACCATCGTCGGGGCAATGTGGTGGTCTCCAGACGGGCGCTCCTCGAAGAAACCCGAGATAAACGAAGACAATCGACATTGTCGACCTTGTCTGAAGGGCAGTTGATTGAAGGGACTGTGAAGAACATCACGGATTATGGGGCGTTCTTGGACTTGGGCGGCATTGATGGCCTGTTACACATTACCGATATTTCCTGGGGCCGCGTGGGGCATCCATCCGACATGTTCTCCATTGGGGATCGTGTTGAAGTCTTAGTGTTGAAATACGATCGGGAAACGGGTCGTATTTCCTTGGGCGTTAAACAAAAATCTCCAGATCCCTGGACCAAAGTTGAAGAAAAATATCCGGCAAGAAGTCGTGTAAATGGGAGAGTTGTGAGCCTGACCGATTATGGTGCGTTCGTCGAATTGGAGCCAGGCGTTGAGGGTTTGGTTCATGTGTCGGAAATGTCTTGGACTCATGAGGTTCGCCACCCGTCAAAGGTGGTGTCTGTGGGCGATACCATAGAAGCTCAGGTGCTCCATGTGGACCAGCATAGCCGGAAGATTTCTCTTGGGATGAAGCAAACTGCTCCTAACCCATGGGATATTATTGAGGACAAGTACCCTGAAGGCACGGAGATTGAAGGCAAAGTAAAAAGTGTCACCGATTTTGGCGCCTTTGTCGGTTTAGATGAAGGTGTCGATGGGTTGATCCATATTTCTGATATGTCGTGGACCAAGCATATAAAGCATCCTTCCGAGCTGTTTAAGAAGGGCCAATCGGTCAAAGCCGTTATTTTAAAAATTGATAAAGAAAAAGAACGGTTATCTCTGGGGTATAAGCAGTTGATCTCGGATCCATGGGTCTCTGAAATTCCCCAGCAATATCATGTTGGTGAAGTCACCACCGGCAAAGTTTCCAAAATCGCCGACTTTGGGGTATTCGTAGAATTGGAAGGCGGTGTAGAAGGGTTGATTCACATCAGTGAGATCGGGCCGGATGTGCAGGAGCGCCTTGAGGAAAAATTTGCTGTTGGTCAGGAAGTCGCGGCGAAAATCGTCAAGGTTGATTGTGATGATCGAAAAATTGCGTTAAGTCTTTGGGAGCATTTGAAGGACCTAGAACAAACCGAGGTGGAAGAATTCAATAGCTCCCAAGGCACTGTTGATCAAAGCCTTGGGCGAGTTGTCCAAAAGAAAGATCAAGGGAATGAAGGCGAATAGGCTTCATGGGCGGGATGGTTTGGATGGGCGCGGAACTTATGGCCAATCCCGAATATTATGAGTAATGAGTATCCTCGATGGAAGCGCGTGCTGTGGATGATTCTCGGAGGCCTTGTCCTGTTTAGTATTGGGAAAAGCCTGATTCCGGAATTATTGTTAGCAGGTAAGGATGGTGTGGCCATTGTTCGGGTTGAGGGTCCCATTCTTGATTCCTATCAGACTGTCGAGGAACTAAAAAACTTTGCTGACGATCCTTTGGTCAAAGCGATTGTGGTGAGAATTGATAGCCCAGGTGGGGGCGTGGCGCCTTCTCAGGAAATTTATAATGCCGTTAAGAGAGTGAGAAAAGAAAAGAATAAAACGGTGATCGCATCCATGGGCACGGTGGCGGCTTCCGGAGGCTATTACATTGCCGTGGGCACCGATCGCATTCTCGCTAATCCGGGTACTTTGACGGGGAGTATTGGCGTCATTATGCAATTGGCAAATTTTCACGAATTACTTGAAAAAATCGGTGTCAAGAACCTTGTAGTCAAAAGTGGAAAATATAAAGATATCGGCTCTCCTTTTCGTCCCATGAATGATGAAGATCGCAAGGTCTTAGAGTTGGTGATGAATGATGTCCATCGTCAATTTATCGATGCGGTGGCCGATGGGCGATCCCTGGATGTGGCGGAGGTCGAGCAGCTAGCCGATGGGCGCGTCTTTACGGGGCAGCAGGCCAAGTCAATTTTGTTAGTAGATGATATCGGTGATTTGCAGGATGCCATTAAGTTAGCCGGAGAATTAGGCGGGATTGAGGGAGAGCCACGGGTCATGGAGGTGAGAAAGCCGTTTTCATTCAGGGATTTACTTGAAAACACATTCCTTGGAAGCGTTCGCACCTTTGCCACGACTTATTTTCCCACCCCGTTGCTGTACCTTTGGGTGGCTTGATCCGGACAAGAAAATTGGATCAATTGTGCCTTTTGAGAAGCGATGCTCATTGGCATAATTCAAGGTTGAAGAAGCGAGTCTCTGTGAGAAGGAGGATCGGATGACAAAAGCGGATCTCATCGAAAAGTTGGCGGAAAAGGCTCCCCAATTGAGTCGAAGGCAAGCCGAGTTAGTAGTCAACACCATTTTTGATTCTATCCGTGATTCTTTAAAGCGTGGAGAAAAAACAGAAATCCGTGGTTTTGGAAGTTTTCGTCTTCGACACCGTCAGACCAAAGAAGGGCGTAACCCTAAGACTGGAGAATCGGTGTCGGTCCCTGAAAAGCGCATGCCGTTTTTTAAAGCCGGTAAAGAGATCAAAGAATTGTTAAACCCTGAGTTACCACCTGTCTAAACCATGTCTACTACCGAGCCATCTCAAACAGCACACGAGATCACCTGGACGGAAGAGGCTTCGTCTCGACTGGAACGTGCTCCTTTGTTCCTGAGAGGCATGGTGCGCCGTCTTGCAGAAAAAAAAGCCAAAGAATTGGGATATACAGAAATTACGGCTGAAACTCTAGACCAATTTAAGCAGCAAATGATGGGCTCGATGGGGGGCGCGGCCGGCATGACACAAGCTGCGGAGGACATGGCTCAAGGCAAACTCCCCTGGACCGCCGAGGCACGGAAGCGCCTAGGGGCCGTTCCAGAGTTCATGCGAAGCATGATTGGCAGGATCGCTGAAGATGTGGCTAAAGAACGCGGTCATATGGAAGTGAATGTGGAATTATTTGAAAAGGTTGAAGCCTTAGGGGATATTCCGATCGAGAAAAGCGTGGCCATGGAATGGACCGAGGAAGCTTTGGCTTTGTTGAATAAGCGTATTCAGGATTCACCTCCCATTGCTATGGAATTTGTGACGGATATGTTAAAGCGGGATGCCGAGGATTTAGCCAGAGAACAAGGGATCGCGAAGATTGATGCTGAAACCTTGATCCGTCTCTGGGAGGATCCGCCCACACAGGTGGCATGGACAGATGAGGCCTGGAAACGTCTTCATACCTCACCCGATTTTGTCCGAAGCGGCATTCGAAAAGCCGCAGAACGCCGTGCGAGAAAACTCGGGCTCACCACTATCGACTCCGAACACCTCACCACCTTTCGAAATGAGGCAATGATGAAAGCCGTCAAGCGGATTCGAAGCTTTGGCTATCAAGAACTGACCTTTGATGCGTTCGGCGATGCTATGCAAAAAGTTAAACGATTAAAGGGAAATGAGCAGGCGGAACATCGGTTGGATGAGATCAGGGATTACATGAAGAAAAAGCCTGATGTTGGTGTATTGGGTGATGAACTCATGACCCGGTTCCGGAATTATTTAAAAGGAGAAGGAAAGCTGTAGCCGATATTCGATTTGTCCTCTTCTGTTGTGCGGTTGGAAACCCTTGTGAAATTCCCACTTTCTTACTTCCCCCTGGCCCCTTCTTTCGCAAGTTGATCGACAAGGTCATTTTCCGGGTTCCCGGAATGAGCTTTCACTTTGATCCAGTGAATCGTGATGCCTGATTCGTTGACCGCCTGTGCGTAGGCTTGGGTAAATGGTAGTTTGGTGCGCCAGGCTCCAGTTGCCCAACTTTCCAGCCCTTGGTAGTCAAAGTAGATCGTCATTTCTGTTATCCCTTGGGATTGGCACCATTTGATGGCTTTGAGGATGGCAAGAATTTCCCCAGCGACATTTCGGTGATTCATTGCTGCCTGCGGAATGTCGTTCCCCTTGTCCCGGTGAATTTCTACACCATTTTTTTTGACCAGTACCCCCCATCCCAGTCGAAGAGTGCCATCGCCCTGAGGGAAGCAGGATCCATCGACCCAAACTTCGATAATGGAGGAGGATGTCGCTGTGGTTGTTCGCTTCTTTTTGATTGGTTGACTGCTTGAACGAGATAACAGAAAAGCTTCCGCGTCTTCTCGGTTGGAGAAGGCTTTATATTCGGCTCCGGGAAAATGATGTACTTGGGCACGGCAGGCATCCCAACTCTCAAAGATGCCAATGGTGCGGCCACGGCGGACGGCATAGAATTTCATGAAAGTTTAACGCGTGGATTATTTTCTACAAAGGTCTTTCGATATGAACAGTGCTTGAACCGGGTATGTCCCATAAGCATTAAATTTAGTTTGATTACTGTCTGGCTCCGCCTTGTAGGACCTTAATTCTACCTTTGGCCAGGTCAATTTTTGTCATTTCCTCAGGATTGTCCTCTGCCAATATCAGGAATGTTTCATATTCTTGAATGGCGCGTTTGGGGTTATGTGCTTCATAAGCTTCAGCCAAATTGAATCGGGCCTGAGCATAGTTTGGCTGCAGGGACAAAGCCCGCTCATAGGTTTCGATAGCCTTGGGTACTTTTCCTAATTGCGTTAGGACTGAGCCATAACTATTGAGGATGACTGCTGAATAGGGCTGGATGGTCAGGGCCTGTTCCAGGGCAGTTGAGGCTTCTGAAAGTCTTCCCATGCTTCGTAAGGCCAATCCGAGACGATGGTGGGCTTCCGCTAACTGCTTCGGATCAGATAAACCATATCGAATGGCTTTCTGGTAGGCGTCAACGGCGAGTTCCGGCTGCTTGTTGCCACACGAGGCAAATAAGGCTATCTCTCCTCTGGCAAATTGCTGAAGTCCTAAAAATTCCTTTTCTGATCCTAATTGTCCTTTTGTGCCCGGGAGGTTTTTCTCCTGGGGATCTGGATCTTCAATATAGGAAAGAAATTTTGAATGGCTGCCATCTAAAAGCGTTTCATAAGGATCAAGAACGAAAACGGCCATGACCAGTTGGTCTTCTTTCCCTTGAGTGTGTCGCATGAAATATTGATGCGTGGTCGTAGCTTCTCCGGTCCGATGCAGGGTGCCAGAATCGGGGGTTTGTTCTTTTAGGAGCTGTGAAGAATGAAAAAAGAATTCACGAGCCGGTGGTAATTGACTGAGGGTATGACGAAGTTTCGGATAGTCTTCTAAAGCCAGACCGCGTGGGAATACGGTGATAACGCCCACAAGGGTCTGATCTTCATTAAACATGAACCATTGTGCGTGTTTCTTGGGTGATGCGGTTTCACGAAAGACTTGCGTGCCTCCTCCCCAAGGAGATTCCTGTCCCACGGGTTGCAGCCAACTCGTTTGAGCCTCAATTTTGGTTTGGCACAAGGCGGCCTTTCCTAAGAGGTTGAGGTCGCTTTCGGAAGGTGGAAGGTTGGAGGCAGGGGGAGTGCTGGCGCAATGTGGGAGTAAGAAAAAAAGCAAAAACACTTTGAGGGGAATTGTCGGCTTTGCGTGGAGTCGATTATGATGGTTGATCGGTTGTAACATTACTACCGGCTCTTGAGGATAAACGATCGATGTATCTAACTGCGAAAGGATTATGAAGTCCGAATTAGGTCGTGGGTGAAAAATGCACGATCAAAAAGGTCTCGCTTTTATGTGCTGCGGATGTGAACAACGATAGTGCCGGGAAGAAATTGATCCAGAAAGGATGTATATCATGGTGGGCGATACTGGGATCGAACCAGTGGCCTCTTCCGTGTGAAGGAAGCGCTCTTCCACTGAGCTAATCGCCCGCGGGAGCCAATTTATCATAATGCTGGGAATGGAGCAACGAAGTCCGCGAGGGTGATAATGGTTGTCTTGACGGTAGGAGAAAGTGTGGAGTAGGCTGAAAAAAGGTGTTTCATCGACTTGACCAAGGAGGTGCACCATGGACAAGCAAGAGCGTAAATACGAATCTCGAAAACCAAGCTCTCCGAAAGAAACAGAGGACGTTCAGGCTGATCCGAATGTTGCGGAGACCGGTCAACGTCTAAAAGAAGAAATGGATGAACTGGTTGATGAAATTGATAAAGTTTTAGAAGAAAATGCGGCTGAATTTGTCAAAAATTATGTACAAAAAGGTGGAGAATAAATGCGATAGGACCGTTGATTCCTAGAAATTCTCTCCTGCCCTCTTTCATTCGTCAGATATACTAACCCCTCTTGCCGTTCCCTGTTCTTTTCAGGGTCATCTTCAGTGGAGGTCTTTCGGCCTCACAACCTTACGCATCATATTTTGCTGGTTCAGTTCGATGAATGGGCCTCTTGAATGACCTGTCTTTCATGGGGAAATGGAGCCTCTTCCTTCTTTTGCCACCTCGGAATGTGGGGCGCCGATTACCGCTTCTGGAAGGAAAAGGCGGAGCATTTTTCTCTATTTTTTGGTATGATTCGTTGGCAATGTCCCGAGACAATTGGATGAAGGACTGAAAAATGGGTGTGACGCATTTGACCGATATTGTACAACTTATGGATCAGGTGAAAGCCTATTACCCCGAGGCTGATACGGACTTCATCAAGCGAGCTTATGACTATTCCGCGAAAGCTCATGAAGGGCAAACTCGACGAACTGGCGAACCCTATGTCCAGCATCCATTAGCGGTCGCTGGGATTTTAACTTTTTTGAAATTGGACGTTCCCGCGATTGTCGCTGGACTATTACATGACACGCTCGAAGATACCGTAGCGACAAGAGCCGAGTTAGAAAAAGAATTTGGAAGTGACGTGGCTCGTTTAGTGGAGGGTGTCACAAAAATTGGGCAAATTCCTTTTAAAACCGATGCAGAGAAGCAGGCGGAAAATTTCCGCAAGATGGTTCTCTCTATGGCTGATGATATTCGAGTGGTGTTTATCAAGTTAGCGGATCGATTGCATAACATGCAGACACTTGAGGCGTTGTCGGACGAAAAACGGAAAAAAATTGCACAAGAAACAATGGAAATTTATGCACCGCTAGCCAACCGGCTTGGTATGAGTTGGATTAAGCAGCAGCTAGAGGATTTGTGCTTCCAATATTTGGAACCGGACGCCTGGTCTCATTTAAAGCTACGGTTGGCTAAAAAGGATGAGGAGCGTCAGGAATATATTCAATCCCTGATTCACCTGGCTCAGCAGGCCCTTTTGGACGCAGGGCTGCCGGGACAGATCGATGGCCGCCCCAAGCATCTCTTTAGTATCTATCAGAAAATGGAGCGCCGGTCCGTCTCTTTTGACGAAATCTTTGATTTGACGGCGGTTCGTATTGTGACGGATACCAAAATGAATTGTTACGCCATTTTGGGATTGCTGCATTCCATTTGGCCTCCCGTCCCTGGTCGCTTTAAGGACTACATCGCGACTCCACGTTCGAACTTGTACCAATCGTTACATACGACAGTTGTTGGCCCACAAGGAGAGTATGTGGAATTCCAAATCCGGACGGCGGATATGCATCGAATTAATGAATACGGTGTGGCGGCTCATTGGCTCTATAAGGAGCCTGGAAAAGTTGGCGAACGGGACGAACAGGTCTTCAGCTGGCTCAGGCAGTTTGTGGAATGGCATAAGGATCTTGCCGATAACCGCCAGTTTATGGATTCGGTCAAATTGGATTTATTCCATGATGTTGTGTTTGTGTTTACGCCGACAGGGGAAGTCCGGGAGATCCCTGTCGGGGCCACTCCATTAGACTTTGCATATGCGATTCATACGGAAATCGGAGATCATTGTGTCGGGGCAAAGATAAATGGGAAATTAGTTCCTCTCCGTTATCAATTAAGCAGTGGGGATATGGTAGAGATTCTTACTTCCCCCTCGCAGGTACCTCATCGAGGTTGGTTGAAATTTGTCCGAACATCCCGGGCCAAAACGAAAATCAAGCATTGGTTTAAAGTTGAAGAGCAAAAGCGGGCACTGGAGCTTGGGCGACGGCTGTTGGAACAAGAATTTCGGAGACATAATCTTCCTGTCGCACAATCGTTGAAATCTGATCGCCTTTCATCAATGGCTAAGGCAAAGGGCAGTGAAACGGTGGAAGAATTGATTCGGCAGGTTGGATTCGGCCGTTTGTCTCCGGATCAAATTGTCAGTCACTTTTACGAAGGTGCTGAACAAGGGGCTTCGTCTCCCACGAAGGGCGTCCCTCACTCTCCTCAGCAAAAGCTCCCTGGACTCCTTCGGGAGGGATCTGTGAAATTTGGGGGAACCAAAGATGTTTTGATGCAACTCTCCAAGTGTTGTAAGCCTGTTCCTGGTGAACCGATTCGTGGATATATTACTCGGGGGAGAGGGTTGACCATTCATGCGATCGATTGTCCGAACTTTCAATCATTAGAATGGGATCACAATCGTTTGGTGGAGGTGGAGTGGGATTCGGAGCTAGACGGCACGCATTCAGTTGAAGTGTCAGTTTTGACCATGGATCGAACTGGTGTGTTAGCAAAGGTCTCCGCTGGAATTTCTCAGTGTCAGGCTAATATTACCAGGGCAGAGATTTCTACGAGAGAGGATCGAAAGGCTGTATTGGACTTCGTTATCGAAGTCAAAAATACTGCCCACCTTGAACTTATCCTTCAGGAAATTCAACGAGTTGACGGTATTCTTTCTGCTAAGCGCGTGCGAGGATGGTAACGGGAATGCTAGAGGGTAACTAAGAGGGGGTATGGTTCTGGGTAGGCAATGAGATGGTCAATCGGCTTCCAGGTTGGAGTTGGAGCTTTTCTGCGATTCCGGCATTAAGTTCAAGGACTTGCCATGACTGTTTATATGAATAATGGCGTGGGCAGTGATCATCTACTCTCGTGCAAATAGGGACGTTTGCTTCAATGTGGATGATGGTCCCCTTCTTGTCCAACCAGAGTATATCAAGTGGGATCTTGGTATTCTTCATCCAAAAGGTCCAATACCCCAATTCTGGAAAAATAAAGAGCATACCATGATTCTCTTCCATGGCCGTCCGGTACATCAGGCCTTGAGCTCTTTTATTTGAGGTATCTGCCACCTCTGCGTAGATCATTTCTCCCCTGGGTGTTGTGATGCTTGCCAGTCCGTTATCCTTTCGGTCATTCATTTCGCCAAAAGCGTTTACGGGAGATTCAATGCCTAAGCCCATGTTTAAGCAAAAGGGCAGGATGACGATCCAGGTCCAGAAATGAAACTTCACCTGGCTTCTTTGCCGGCATGCTAAGTGTAGGGGAGGGTGCCTCATGAGGAAATCCATTTTTAGGAATGTGGCGTGGAGAGAGCGGGTTTGTCAAATAAGATTTTCTCTTGTCTTAAGCACCTAAAGTCCACACGAGGGTCTTGACCAGACCATCTTTGGAAATTATAATGATTCGTTTACAAGAAGAGTGAATTTGTTCTGCTCCTGTTTTTAGAACAAAATACGAATGTTTTTGTTGATGATCTGTACATGCAGGGGCTAATTTCTGCCTTGTTTGTCTTCACTTCAAAAAGATCTTCATCTTAATAATTTCCATGATGTAATTCCAAAGCGGTTTAAGTAGAAGACGGTCCTACTCATTGAAAGGGCAGGTACCCAAGCGGTCAACGGGGGCAGACTGTAAATCTGCTGCCATCGGCTTCCAAGGTTCGAACCCTTGCCTGCCCACCATGATTGACTGAAAAGGACGGGATCTAGTGGATACGACAAGATGTGCTGTTGAGGCAAAAGTTTCTCGGTATATAGGGTTTAAATCAAGCTGCGGGCGTAGCTCAGTGGTAGAGTTCCAGCCTTCCAAGCTGGCTGTCGCGGGTTCAAATCCCGTCGCCCGCTCCATTTGTTTTGGGTGGGCTTAGATTTGTGTGCCTGATTGAGGCAAAGATCTTCGCGAGGAAGTGATAGAGCCCATGTAGCTCAGTTGGTAGAGCACGTCCTTGGTAAGGACGAGGTCACGCGTTCGATCCGCGTCGTGGGCTCCAGCAACGATACAATTTAGAATTATTGCGTCGCGTTTTTAAGGAAGAGGTAGGGCATGGCGAAGGCGAAATTTGAGCGGAAGAAGCCGCATGTCAATGTGGGGACGATCGGGCACGTTGACCATGGGAAGACGACCCTGACGTCGGCCTTGACGAAAGTGATGGGCGATACGGGGAAGGCGAAGTTTGTCCCCTATGATGAAGTCGCCAAGGCGAGTGAGAGTCAGGGGCGACGGGATCCGACCAAAATTCTCACCATTGCGATCTCCCATGTGGAATATGAAACAGACAATCGACATTATGCGCACGTCGACTGCCCGGGGCATGCGGATTATGTGAAGAACATGATTACGGGGGCGGCGCAAATGGACGGCGCGATATTGGTGGTCAGTGCCGCCGATGGGCCGATGCCGCAAACGCGGGAGCATATTTTGTTGGCGCGGCAGGTGGGGGTCCCGTTTATCGTGGTCTTTTTGAATAAAGCGGATAAGGTGGAAGACAAGGAATTGCTGGAGTTGGTGGAATTGGAAGTGCGGGAGTTGCTCACGAAGTATGGCTTTCCGGGCGATGATGTGCCGGTGGTCATCGGGTCAGCGATCAAGGCCATTGAAGGGGATCAGAGTGAGGTGGGCGTGCCGTCGATTATGCGCTTATTGGAGGCGATCGATAGTTACATCCCGACTCCGCAGCGAGCCATTGATAAGCCGTTTCTGATGCCGATTGAAGATGTCTTTACGATCAGCGGGCGAGGGACGGTGGTGACGGGCCGGGTGGAGCGCGGCGTGGTCAAGGTGGGGGATGAAATTGAGATTGTGGGGCTGAAGCCGACGCAGACGACGATTGTCACGGGCGTGGAAATGTTCCGGAAGGTATTGGATGAGGGGCAGGCGGGTGACAATATTGGGGCGCTGTTGCGGGGCACGAAGAAAGAGGATGTGGAGCGCGGCATGGTGTTGGCCAAGCCGAAGAGCATTACGCCGCATACGAAATTCAAGGCGGAAGTGTATATTTTGACGAAGGAAGAGGGCGGGCGGCATACGCCGTTTTTTAATGGCTATCGTCCGCAGTTTTACTTTCGGACGACGGATGTCACGGGCGTGGTGCAATTAAACCCGGGGGTCGAGATGGTGATGCCGGGGGATAATGTGTCGTTTGAGGGTGAGCTGATCTCCCCGATTGCGATGGAGCAAGGGGTGCGATTTGCAGTGCGAGAAGGGGGCCGAACGGTCGGAGCCGGGGTGGTCACGGAAATCGTCGCGTAAGAACATAGGGGTGTATCGATGAGAGTCATTATTTCTCTAGCGTGCGGAGATTGCAAGCGCCGAAATTATTCGACAATGAAAAACAAGAAAAACGATCCAGATCGGTTGGAAGTAAAAAAATACTGCCGATTTTGTCGAAAGCATAGCCCTCACAAAGAGGTGAAGTGATTGATGGTATGGGTCATTTAGGTTGCGTGCAGGTTGGAGGGGCATGGTGTCAACGGCTAGCACGTCGGTCTCCAAAACCGAAAGTCCGGGTTCGAATCCCTGTGCCCCTGCCATACTTGGCTGTTAGTTAATGTCATGTGCAAAAATGAGCAAGAGACGTTTGCTGGCCTAGTGGCCGGGTTTCCAAAAAGGCTGAGGGGGTAAGTCGTGTTTAAGAAGATATGGTTTTCCATTACCGAGTTTTTGTCTGACGTGCGTGGGGAACTTAAAAAAATTTCTTATCCTACTAAGTCTGAGACGATCGGGTCGACCACGGTGGTTTTGTTGTTTTGCGTGATTATGTCCTTGTACCTCTCTGTGGTGGATTCATTTCTTGTTTGGTTAATTAGCAGGATTATTTAGCATCTATTAGAAGGGAATTCATGTCGAGTCATTGGTATGTCATTCACACCTATGCGGGATATGAGGGGCGGGTTCGGGCCGGAATTGTCGAGCGGGCGAATCAATTGGGTATGGCGGATTCTGTGGCGCAAGTCCTTGTTCCTACTGAGGATGTGGTGGAATTTAAAGAAGGAAAACGCCGGGCCTCTAAACGAAAATTCTTTCCCGGGTATGTTCTGCTTGAAGCGAACGGCCCGCTTGGGGATGAGGTCGTTGCTATGATCAAGGAGACCCCCAAGGTGACTGGTTTTATTGGAGGCGGAACCAGGCCAATCCCGCTTGATCCCGAGGAGGTGGCAACGCTATTGAAGCAGTTGGAATCCGGCGTAACGGCTCCAAGGGAGTTGGCCAATTTTTCAAAAGGTGACAATGTCCGAATTGTGGATGGCCCGTTTTTGGGCTTCAATGGATTGGTGGATGAGGTGGATCAGGATCATGGCCGGGTCAAGGCGCTAGTCAGTATTTTTGGTCGTTCAACCCCTGTGGAATTGGCGTTTTCTCAGGTTGAGCGTGTTTAAAGACAAGTGGAGTATTCCTTTTTTAATTTAAGCAATACCAAGTCGATGTAAGGTAGGTGAAGGCATGGCCAAAGAAGTAACTAGTCAAATTAAATTGCAGATTCCGGCTGGAAAAGCCAATCCTGCTCCTCCTGTTGGGCCTTCCTTGGGTCAGCATGGAGTGAACATTATGGAGTTTTGTAAACAGTTTAATGCTAGGACTCAGAAGCAAGAGGGTAGCATTATCCCGGTGGTCATTTCTGTTTATAAGGATAGAAGCTTCAGCTTCGTGACCAAGACTCCTCCGGCATCAGATTTACTGAAGAAGGCTGCAGGTATCATAAAGGGTTCAGGGATTCCCCATAAAAATAAAGTTGGGACAATCACCATGGCACAGCTAGAGGACATTGCTAAGTTGAAGGTAGAAGATTTGAATGCCAGTGATATTCCAGCTGCGATGAATGTGATTGCAGGAACCGCGAGAAGTATGGGCATTACGGTTGAAGGGTAAATAAATATTGTGAGGCTTTTAACAGAGGGTATGCGCCGTGGGAAAGAAATTTGAATCGGCTTTAGCGAAGGTAACAAAGGCCCTGTATTCATTGGAGGAGGCAAGTGACCTGGTAAAGCAGGCTGCTTTTGCCAAATTCGATGAGACGGTAGAGCTGGCACTTTGCCTTGGGGTAGATCCCAAGCGTGCGGATCAGATGGTTCGCGGGACTACGGTCCTTCCTCACGGAACGGGGAAAAAGGTCAGAATTTTAGTGATTGCAAAAGGAGAGAAGGAGCAGGAGGCCAGAGAGGCTGGAGCCGATTTTGTGGGGAGCGATGACCTTTTGCAGAAAATCCAAGATGGGTGGCTGGACTTTGACTCCATGATTGCGACCCCGGACATGATGGGTGCTGTCGGAAGAATGGGGAAAGTGTTGGGGCCACGAGGATTAATGCCAAATCCTAAGACTGGAACGGTGACCTTTGAGGTCGGGAAAGCCATTCAGGAGATCAGAAGGGGGAGAGTTGAGTATAAGGTTGATAAGGCAGGCAACATTCATGTTCCTGTTGGAAAGGTGTCTTTTCAGGGGCAACAAATTAGAGAAAATGCCCAGTCGGTTTTTGATTCCATCATGAAGGCTAAGCCCTCCTCCAGTAAAGGAAAGTATGTGAAAAGTGCGACATTATCCAGCACGATGGGACCAGGTATCCATCTGGACGGAGCCGCGATTGCAAAGCAGGTCAGTTGAAACTTTAATCTCAGCAGGTGAGTTCGAGGTATGAAAAAAACTGATAAAAATGAAGCTGTGGCGGTCATGCATGAGCAATTCGCTCGAGCGCGGATAGCCATTGTAACGGAATGCGCGGGTATGCCCGTGAATCAAATTAATGATTTGCGAAAAAAACTTCGTCAGGCGAAGTCAAATTTTCATGTGGTGAAGAACACCCTTGCCGTGAGAGCTATTGGGGGAACGGCTCTTGTTCCTTTGCAACCATTTTTTAAGGGTCAATCGGCATTGGTTATTGGATACGATGATCCGGTATTGCCTGCGAAAGTTATTCGGGATTTTATTAAAAGTGAAAAATGTGAAGAGAAATTGCAGCTCAAAGGGGCAATTCTGGACGGGGTCGAGTTAGATCCAGCTCGTCTTTCTTCTGTGGCGGATTTGCCGTCAAAGGCAGAATTGTTGTCGATGTTGTTGTCGGCCTTCCAAGGGCCAATTCGAGGGTTTGTCGGGGTTTTAGGTCAAATTGTAAGAAGTATTGTTGCGGTATTAGCCGCAATACAAGAAAACAAAACGCAGAAAGGAGAAGGGGAGATGAGTGCAACAGAGGCAAAAATGTCAAAGGAAGATTTCATTAAGGTTATAGAGGGCATGAGTGTCCTGGAATTGTCGGATCTTGTGAAGGGTCTGGAGGATCGATTTGGTGTGACGGCAGCGGCGCCTGTTGGGGTTATGGCTGCAGCAGTGGGCGCGGCGGCTCCTGCCGCTGAAGAACAGACCGAGTTTACGGTAGTATTGGGGGGTGCCCCAGCGGATAAAAAGATACAAGTCATCAAGGTGGTGCGAGAGATTACTGGGTTGGGCTTGAAGGAAGCTAAGGATCTCGTTGAGGCGGCCCCGAAGGCGGTAAAGGAGGGCGTGTCCAAAGAGGAATCGGAAACTATTAAGAAGAAACTTCAAGAGGTTGGTGCAACCGTCGAGGTGAAGTAGTGTTTTCCTCATTTTGAGGACTCGGAGTAGAGACTTAGGAAGGTTCGAGGGCCAGCAGGAAGCTGAGGTGGCCGTTAATCCTTAAGGAGACAGGAATGGGACAACCAGCCTTTGAGGGCAGTGTTCAGCGACATAGCTTTTCAAAAATTCGCTCACATATTGAAATTCCGGATTTAGTGGAGGTGCAGCGCCGTTCCTATGAGGAATTTTTGCAGGCGGAGACATTGCCGGATCGTCGTGAGGACAAGGGATTGCATGCAGCGTTTAAAAGTGTGTTTCCCATTATGGATTATAACAATTCGGCCATTTTAGAATTTTCCAGCTATTCCCTGGGAACGCCCAAGTATGACACAAGGGAATGTATTGAGCAGGGAATGACCTTTGCTGCACCTTTAAAGCTTCGGGTGCGATTGGTCGTTTTTGATCAACAAGATAAAAGTGTAAAAAACAGGGTCCTGGATGTCAGGGAGCAAGAAGTCTATGTCGGGGAATTGCCATTGATGACCGAGCGTGGCACCTTTATGGTGAATGGCACGGAGCGGGTGGCAGTCAGTCAGTTGCATCGATCTCCTGGGCCTTCATTTGGCCATGACAAGGGCCGAACTCATTCAAGCGGGAAAGTCTTGTTTTCAGGTCGGATCATCCCTTATCGAGGGTCATGGCTCGACTTTGAATATGATGCCAAAGATATTTTGTATGTACGAATTGATCGCCGCAGGAAAATGCCTGCCACTATTTTATTAAAAGGTTTTGGTTTTAGCACTGATGACCTTCTTAAGATGTATTACCCTGTAGAGGAAGTGCGCGTCGTGAATGGTGGTTTGCTTCGCAAGCTTGATCCCGACATTCATGCAGGATTGCGATCTCCGGCAGACCTCTTTGAGAAGGGATCTAATGAGCCGTTGGTAAAAGAAGGTACCAAGCTTAATAAAACCCTCATGGGGCGTATTCGTGCAGCTGGAATCAAAGAAATTCCTATCAAGCAGGAAGATTTGGTTGGTCGAGCCGTGTTAACCGAACTTGTGGATCCTGGAACTCAGGAAGTAATTCTAGAAAAAAATCAACGACTCACGCCACCGGTGATGGAGCGAATTCTGGAAAGCGGAGTTGAAGGATTTAAGGTGATATACCTGGATAGCCCTACGACCAGTCCTGTCATTCTGGATACATTGGAAGCCGAGCGGACTAATTCAAAGGAAGAGGCCTGGGTGGAAATTTATAAACGCCTTCGCCCTGGGGAAATGCCATCCATTGAGTCGGCAAAATTGTTGTTCGAAAATCTCTTTCTGAATCCCAAGCGGTATGACCTTTCCCCTGTTGGTCGGTTGAAGATGAACAAGCGGTTCAACCTTGATTTGTCATTAGAACAGCGGACGTTATCCGCTCAAGATATTGTCGAGGTGGTAAGATGCCTGGTGGATCTTAAAGCCGGAAAAGGTGCGGTTGATGATATCGACCATTTAGGAAATCGTCGTGTCCGATCAGTCGGTGAGTTATTGGAAAATCAAATCCGTATTGGTCTGGCTAGAATGGAGCGAAGCATTAAGGAGCGGATGAATCTGCTCGATATGGAAACCGTGTTGCCTCATGACCTGATCAATGCCAAGCCGATCGTAGGTGCCATTAAGGAGTTTTTCGCTGGAAGTCAACTCTCGCAGTTTATGGATCAAACTAACCCGTTGGCCGAGATCACCCATAAGCGTAGGCTGTCTGCTTTAGGGCCAGGTGGTTTGACCAGGGAGCGTGCAGGTTTTGAGGTTCGGGACGTTCATCCCTCTCATTATAGTCGTATATGTCCTATTGAAACGCCGGAAGGACCCAATATTGGGTTGATTACGTCATTGGCAACCTATGCTCGGATCAATGAGTTCGGGTTTATAGAGGCTCCTTTCCGGAAAGTGAGAAAAGGTCGTGTCACAGACGACGTTGAATTCCTTTCACCATTGGATGGAGATCAGGTTGTTATCGCTCAGGCTAATTCAGCCATGAATAAGGACGGGATGCTCACATCGGAAACGATAACGGCCAGAGAAGCAGGGGAATTTGTGACCACGACTCCCGATAAGGTGGACTATCTGGATGTTTCTCCTAAACAGGTGGTTAGCGTGGCGACAGCGTTAATTCCATTTCTGGAGCATGATGACGCAAACCGGGCCCTTATGGGTTCGAATATGCAACGACAAGCAGTGCCTACAATTAAAAGTGAGTCGCCTTTGGTCGGGACGGGAATGGAAGCTGTCGTAGCGAGAGATTCTGGATATTTGGCTATCGCTCAACGAGATGGGATTGTTGAATCGGTCGATGCGAGGAGAATTGTAGTCAGAACCGGCCTCAAGGAAAAAGATGATAAGAAAAAAGGTTCTCGAATCCTGGATACCTATGATTTGATCAAATTTCAGCGAACGAATCAAAATACGTGTATCACCCAAACTCCCATTGTTCGAATTGGGCAACCGGTTAAGCAAGGCCAAGTGCTAGCGGATGGTCCAGCTATGGATCGAGGAGAATTGGCGTTGGGAAAAAATGTGCTCGTTGCCTTTATGCCATGGGGTGGATACAACTATGAGGATGCCATCCTTTTAAGTGAGAAAATGGTTAAAGAAGACGTGTTTACTTCTATTCATATCGAAGAGTTCGAAGTGGAGGCGCGTGATACAAAGTTAGGAAAAGAAGAAATCACTCGCGACATTCCCAACCTTGGGGAAGAGGCTCTTCGAAATTTGGATGAAAGTGGCATCGTACGAATCGGGGCGGAAGTCAAGCCAGGCGATATTCTTGTGGGAAAAGTCACGCCTAAGGGGGAGACCCAACTGACGCCAGAGGAAAAATTATTGCGTGCGATTTTTGGGGAAAAGGCTGGAGATGTGAAGGATACCTCGCTTCAGGTTCCTCCAGGCATTGAAGGTATTGTCGTGGACGTTAAAATTTTCTCCAGAAAAGGCGTAGATAAAGATGAACGGTCTCGGACAATCGAGACGGATGATCGCGTCAAAGTCGAGCGGGACTACCAGGAAGAATTGCGGATCATCGAGGAAGAACGGAATCGTAAGATTCGAAAGCTTTTGCTTGGGCAATTTGTCGGACGGGATTTAATGGATCCTGATAGTGGGGAAGTGATACTGAAGAAAAAGGGGCGTATTACCGCCGAAGTTCTTCGCAAGTTATCAGATGATGATGCGCGTCGGGTGATTCTGGCTGACGCTGAAGAACAAAAAAAGCTGGATGAAATTGAACGGGAAGCAAAGGACCAAATTGAAATTTTACAGACTCAATACGATGAGAAGGTTGGTCGTCTTCGACGTGGAGATGAATTGCCTCCCGGTGTTATTAAACTGGTCAAGGTGTATTTAGCCATTAAAAGAAAAATTGCGGTGGGCGACAAAATGGCCGGCCGTCATGGAAACAAGGGTGTCGTTTCTCGAATTATGGCTGAAGAGGATATGCCGTATCTCCCGGATGGGACGCCCGTTCAGATTGTCCTGAACCCGTTGGGAGTTCCCTCTCGAATGAATGTGGGGCAAATTCTTGAGACGCATTTGGGGTGGGCGGCAAAAGCATTGGGAATTCAGGTGGAAACTCCCGTATTCGATGGAGCTTCGGAAAAGGAAATTAAAGAATTATTGAAAAAGGCGAATCTCCCTGAGTCAGGACAATCGGTGGTCTATGATGGACGGACAGGCGAACCGTTTAAGAGTCCGGTCACGGTGGGATACATGTATATGCTGAAACTTCACCATTTGGTGGACGATAAGATTCACGCTCGCTCAATCGGGCCATATTCTTTGGTAACGCAGCAACCGCTTGGAGGAAAGGCGCAATTTGGCGGTCAGCGTCTAGGAGAGATGGAGGTCTGGGCTCTGCAGGCATATGGGGCGGCTTCCACCTTGCAGGAATTTTTGACCGTGAAATCAGATGATGTGCCCGGACGGTCTCGAATGTATGAAGCGATCGTGAAAGGTGAGAACTTTCTGGAGCCTGGTCTTCCGGAGTCCTTTAATGTCTTAGTGAAGGAATTGCAAAGTTTAGGGTTGGATGTGGAGTTGATCAAATCTGCTGATTAGAGAATTAGCGTGGTTGTCCGGTCCCATCATTCAACATAATCGGAGGAACGAACTTGGATAGTATCTATTCGCTTTTTGAAAAACCTCGTGATGCGGTTTCATTTGATGCCATGCGAATTCGTATCGCTTCGCCTGAGAAGATTCGCTCGTGGTCTTATGGCGAGGTAAAAAAGCCAGAGACGATCAACTATCGGTCCTTTAAGCCTGAACGGGATGGGCTGTTTTGCGCAAAAATATTCGGGCCAACCAAAGATTGGGAATGTAATTGCGGTAAATACAAGCGGATGAAGCACCGTGGGATTGTGTGTGATAAGTGCGGCGTGGAAGTCATCCAGTCAAAAGTTCGACGCGAGAGAATGGGCCATATCGAATTGGCTGCTCCTGTTGCTCACATCTGGTTTCTCAAGGGTGTGCCCAGCCGGATTGGGATTCTTTTGGATATGAGTTTAAAGCAGTTGGAGAAGATTCTGTATTTTGAGGCGTACGTGGTCTTGGATACCGGGCAATACGAATTTGAAAGAAAGAGAGCTCTTGACTGAGGAAAGATATCGTGAGTGCGTCGAGGAGTATGGGGCCAATTCTTTTAAAGTGGGTATTGGTGCCGAAGCTATTCGGGAATTATTGCGCAAAGTGGATATTAATGCTTTGTGGGATGAACGGCATGTCAAGATTAAGAGTACGACGTCCGCAGCGGTGGGGAAAAAACTTACGAAACGATTGAAGGTCATTGAGGCGTTCCATAAATCAGGAAATAATCCAGAGTGGATGATTATGGATGCCATTCCGGTGTTGCCCCCTGAGCTTCGCCCACTGGTGCCTTTGGATGGAGGACGGTTCGCCACTTCGGATCTTAATGATCTCTATCGTCGAGTGATTAATCGCAATAACCGTCTCAAGCGATTGGTGGAATTGAAGGCTCCCGGTGTCATTATCCGCAATGAAATGCGAATGCTCCAGGAAGCGGTCGACGCGTTGTTTGATAATGGGCGTCGGGGCCGGGTCATCCGTGGCGCCAATAAGCGTCCTCTCAAGTCTTTGAGCGATATGCTCAAAGGAAAGCAGGGGCGATTTAGGCAGAATCTCCTCGGAAAACGGGTCGATTACTCCGGGCGGTCGGTGATTGTGGTTGGTCCAGAATTACGGCTTAACCAATGTGGATTGCCCAAGAAAATGGCTTTGGAATTATTTAAACCGTTTATCTTTCATAAACTGGAAGAGCGTGGAGCAGCAACGACAATCAAAAGCGCTAAGCGTTTGGTTGAGAAGGAGCGTCCAGAAGTCTGGGATGTGCTTGATGAAGTGATTCGAGAGCATCCAGTGATGTTGAATCGTGCTCCAACTCTTCATCGTCTTGGCATTCAGGCTTTTGATCCTATTTTGGTAGAAGGGAAGGCTATTCGTCTCCATCCCTTAGTCTGTGCGGCGTTTAATGCGGACTTTGATGGGGATCAAATGGCTGTGCATGTTCCGCTTTCAGTGGAAGCCCAAATTGAGGCTCGGGTATTAATGATGGCGGCCAATAATGTTCTTTCCCCGGCTAATGGCCGACCCCTTTCTATCCCCTCTCAGGATATGGTTTTAGGATGTTATTGGTTGACCAAGGATCGTGACGGTGCCCGTGGCGAGGGGAAGATCTTTTCGTCTACAGATGAAGTTCGAATTGCCTATGATTCGCAGGAAGTGGAAGAGCAGGCGAGGATAAAAGTACGCATTGATGGAGATATGATTGATACGACGGTTGGACGAGTGATTCTTTCTGAGGTTTTGCCAGGGAGTATGCCTTTTTCACATGTAAATCAGCTTATGACGAAAAAGGAGCTGACGAAACTGATTGATCGTGTGTATCGTCGGGCCGGTCTGCATGAAGTAGTCGTCATGCTTGATCAATTGAAAGATTTAGGGTTCTCCTATGCCACCAAAGCCGGCGTTTCCATTTGTATCGATAACATGCATATTCCGTCTCGCAAAAAGGAATTGATCGAGCGCGCCAAAGGCGATGTTTCTCAAGTTCAAGAGCAATACAGTGAAGGCTTGATTACTAATGGGGAGCGATACAACAAGGTTATCGATATTTGGGCACATGTTGGCGAAGAAGTTGCCATTGAAATGATGAAGGAAATTAAAGAGGGAGGCGGGCGCGGCGCAACAGAAGGTCTCAATCCTATCTTTATGATGGCGGATTCAGGGGCTAGGGGAAGTTCGCAGCAGATTCGGCAATTGGGAGGAATGCGCGGTCTTATGGCCAAGCCTTCAGGAGAAATTATTGAAACTCCTATTACCGCTAATTTCCGAGAGGGTCTCACGGTTTTACAGTATTTTATTTCGACTCATGGAGCACGGAAGGGGTTGGCTGATACAGCACTCAAGACGGCAAATTCAGGATACCTCACTAGGCGCCTTGTAGATGCGGCTCAGGATGTGATTATCAGTGAGCCTGATTGCTTTACAACGGACGGGATTATCGTTTCGGCGTTAGTAGAGGGTGGAGAAGTGATTCAACCCCTGGATGAACGCATTCTTGGGCGGTTAACAGCAGAGGATGTGCTCGATCCTGTCACGCAGGAAGTCATTGTTAAAGCTCATGAAGAATTAGAGGAAGAGCTTTGTAAGACAATTGTTGAGGCGGGAATCGACCACGTGAAAATTCGTTCCGTTCTCACATGCCAATCTCGATGGGGGGTGTGTGCCAAATGCTACGGCAGAGATTTAGCACGCGGCCGTCTGGTAGAAAAGGGTGAACCTGTTGGGGTCATTGCGGCGCAGTCTATCGGTGAGCCAGGGACCCAGTTGACCATGCGGACGTTCCATATTGGAGGCACGGCCAGTAAGGTTGTGGAACAAACGGTTCTGGCATCCAAGCATGATGGTACGATTAAATTTTTAAGTTTTGATGCAAAGAAAAATGCGGATTTTTATAATCCCAGCATGGCCGTCAAGACTCGACAAGGGGATTGGGTTGTAATGGTACGCAATGGCAAAGTTGCGGTAATTGATGAGACTGGCCGTGAGCGGGAAAAATATCCGGTGGTGTATGGAGGAAAGATAAAAGTCCCCGATGGAGGAAGGGTCGAAGTAGGACAGAAGTTTGTGGAGTGGGATCCGTATTCACTTACCATCTTGACCGAAGTAGGGGGGAAGGTGGCTTTCGGTGATATTGCCGAAGGAGTCACCATGAAAGAGGAGGTGGATGAAGTCACGGGTTTATCGCGCCGGGTCGTCATCGAGCAGGCAGGGACCAATTTGCGTCCGCGGTTGTCCGTTAAGGACGAGTCAGGAAAAACCGCAAAGCTTTCCTCTGGATCTCCCGCACGATACCTCCTGCCAGTAGGAGCTCATATTTTTGTGGAAAAAGGATCAACTGTATATCCTGGAGATGTGCTGGCAAAAATACCTAGAGAAACCACTAAGACTAAGGATATTACGGGAGGCTTGCCTCGGGTAGCAGAATTGTTTGAGGCGAGAAAGCCTAAGGAGCATGCGGTTGTCACCGAAATTGATGGAGAGGTGTCTTTTGGTGGTTTTGTGAAAGGCTTACGTAAGGTCGTCGTGGATAACAAGATTGGTGATGTAAAAGAATATTTTATCCCGCGTGGCCGGCACGTAAATGTTCATGAAGGTGATTGGGTAAGAGCTGGTGAGCCATTAATGGATGGGTCAGCTAATCCACATGATATTTTAAGCGTCTTGGGACCGAGGGAGTTGCAAAAGTATTTGGTTGATGAGGTGCAAGAGGTTTACCGTCTTCAAGGAGTTGTGATTAACGATAAGCACATTGAGGTCATCACCCGCCAAATGCTGAAAAAGGTAAGAATCGAAGATGCTGGCGATAGCGCGTTCTTGCCTGGCACTCAGGTCAATAAATCTGTTTTTGATGATGAGAATGAGAGGGTCATTTCCGAGGGCGGGCAGCCAGCGTTAGGTAAGCCTGTCTTATTGGGAATCACAAAGGCCTCGCTGAGTACTGACAGCTTTATTTCTGGGGCCTCCTTCCAGGAGACAACCCGAGTTCTAACGGAGGCTGCTATTAATGGACGTACGGATGATTTACGTGGATTAAAAGAGAATGTGATCGTCGGCAGGTTGATTCCGGCTGGGACAGGTTGGGGGGAGTATCGCGAAACTTTTGTGCCAAAGCGGACAGAGGAAGATGTAGCACTATCTTCGGAGGATCAGTCAAGTTTAAGTAAGGTTCATTCGTCAAGTGAAAAATAATTTTAAATGCTGCGTTTAGGATGAAACGGCATCTTGACATAATGAAAATGAATCTATAAGATCACCCGGTTCGCCATGAATTTTGAATTTATTAAAACTAATTTGTAATTGGAAATAATATGCCTACAGTAAACCAGTTAATACGTGGCGGCCGTAAGGCTATTAAAGCAAAAAGCAAGAGTTCGGCTTTAAATCAATGTCCTCAGCGAAGGGGGGTCTGTCTTCGTGTATATACTACGACTCCTAAGAAGCCAAACTCGGCATTGAGAAAAGTAGCGAGGGTTCGATTGACGACTGGGCTTGAGGTAACTGCATATATACCAGGTATGGGTCATAACCTTCAGGAGCATTCTATTGTTTTGGTGCGTGGTGGTAGGGTTAAGGATCTTCCTGGTGTCAGATATCATATGATTCGTGGGGCATTGGATGCCGTTGGGGTTGCTAACAGGAAGCAGGGGCGATCAAAGTATGGTGCAAAGCGCCCCAAGTAGTAGGTCCCGCGCTTTAACCTTCGCTTATTTAATTTAAAATTCGTTAATTCTTTAGGGGAAAAAATGCCACGTAGGCCACTCGTTCTTCGTCAAAAGGTTGTCCAGGATGCCAGGTATAAGGATCAAGTTGTTGGTAGGTTTTTGAATATTCTTCTGCAGGACGGCAAGAAGAGTACGGCTGAAAGGGTGTGTTATGGGGCATTTGATATTGTCAGGGATAAGACGGGTGATGAGCCGCTTAAGGTCTTCCATGCAGCATTGGGAAACGTCAAGCCAATGGTTGAAGTGAAGTCAAGAAGGGTTGGGGGGGCATCTTATCAGGTGCCTGTGGAAATCCGTCCTGTGCGTCAGGTGGCTCTGGCGTTGAGGTGGATTAAGCAAAGTGCGCTGGCTCGAAGTGGTAAGAGTATGAGGGAGAAGTTGGCAGCGGAACTTATGGATGCTGCTAATAATAACGGTTCGGCGGTAAAGAAGCGTGATGAGACGCACCGGATGGCTGAAGCCAATAGAGCTTTTGCTCATTACCGGTGGTAGCTTTTTAATATTAGTGCTGCAGGGGACTTGTCATTTCCTGAATGGAGATGTTTTTTCTCTGTTTATCGAGAATGATCGTTGCCCTTGCCGGCATTGTTGTGTGAGGAATTTGTGTCCACAGATTTTATTTTAAGTCGTACTCGGAATATTGGCATTATGGCCCATATTGATGCCGGCAAGACTACGACCACCGAGCGGGTCCTCTTTTATACGGGGGTTTCGCATAAAATCGGTGAGGTTCATGAGGGCGCCGCGACGATGGATTGGATGGAGCAGGAGCGTGAGCGCGGGATCACGATTACTTCCGCGGCCACAACCTGTTTCTGGAAGGATAATCGGATTAACATTATCGATACTCCTGGTCATGTGGATTTCACTATTGAGGTAGAGCGGTCGCTTCGAGTGCTTGATGGAGCTATAGCTGTTTTCGATTCGGTTCAGGGAGTGGAGCCTCAATCGGAGACCGTATGGCGCCAGGCCGATAAATATCAAGTTCCTCGAATCGTGTTTATGAATAAAATGGATCGAGTGGGCGCTGACTTTTTTGCAAGCGTTAAGTCTTTAATCGACCGACTCGGAGCCAAACCGGTTCCCGTGCAATTGCCATTAGGAAAAGAAGATGGTTTGCGAGGGGTAATTGACCTTCTGCTTATGAAAGCGCTGGTTTTTGATGATGAGACTCTGGGTGCGGCTTACTCTGTCCAGGAAATTCCTGATGACTATTTAGAATTGGCTAAAGAATATCGCGAGAAATTGTTGGATTCAGTTGTTGAGTTTGATGAAGTGGTGATGGAGAGGTATTTGGCTGGGGAGGTTTTAGCCGTAGATGAGGTAAAGCGGGCAATACGGGCAGGGACGATAGGTTTGAAAATTAATCCGGTCTTTTGCGGATCGGCATTTAAGAATAAAGGTGTTCAGCCGTTGCTTGATGGTGTGGTAGATTATCTCCCTTCTCCGGTAGACCTTCCTCCCGTGGTTGGTGTTGATCCTCATTCCGAAGGAGAGATAACCAGAAAGCCAGAGGATACTGAACCTTTTGCTGCTTTGGCATTTAAAATAATGTCTGATCCTTTTTCCGGTCAATTGACGTATTTTAGGGTGTATTCAGGGAAATTGTCCGCTGGATCCTATGTGTATAACGTCGCAAAGGGAAAAAAAGAGCGAATAGGGCGCCTATTGAAAATGCATGCAAATAAACGAGAGGAGATCGATGAGGTCTCTGCTGGTGATATTGCGGCAGCCGTGGGTCTCAAGGATACTCGAACGGGTGACACTCTTTGTGATGAAAAACATCAAATTTTGCTGGAAGTTATAAAATTCCCTGAGCCGGTTATTTCTTTGGCTGTTGAGCCAAAGACCAAGCAAGATATGGATAAGTTGGGTTATTCATTGGAAAAGCTTGCTCAGGAGGATCCTTCCTTTCAGGTTAAGTCAGATGAGGAGACCGGGCAAACGATCATTTCTGGTATGGGTGAATTGCATCTAGAAATCATTGTTGATCGTCTTCTTCGTGAATTTAAAGTGCAGGCGAATGTTGGGAAGCCTCAAGTAGCTTATCGTGAAACCATCAAGGGGAAAGCGGAAGCCGAGGGAAAGTATGTAAAGCAGACCGGTGGTCGTGGGCAGTACGGTCATGTGTGGCTAAGGGTGGAGCCGGCAGAGTCTGGGGTCGGTTTAGAGTTTGTAAATAAAATTGTAGGGGGAACGGTTCCCAGGGAATATATCGCTCCAGTGGAAAAAGGGGTTCGAGAGCGAATGGAGAGTGGGATTCTTGCTGGGTACCCATTGCGCGATCTTCGTGTCACTTTGTTTGACGGTTCTTTTCATGAAGTGGACTCAAGTGAGATGGCCTTTAAGATTGCTGGGTCAATGGCGCTAGTAAGTGCCTGTCAAAAAGCTGATTTGGTTTTGTTGGAGCCGGTAATGAAGGTTGAGGTTCTTGTTCCTCAGGATTTTATGGGTGATGTGATTGGTGATTTAAATAGTCGGCGTGGGAAAATTCACGGTATGCGAGCAAGGGGAACTTCTCAAATTGTTGATGCTGCGGTCCCGTTGAGTGAAATGTTTGGGTATTCCACGGATTTGCGGTCCAAGACCCAGGGTCGTGCTACTTATAGCATGGAATTTGAGTCTTATGAAGTGGTGCCAAAGCTCATGGCTCAGCAAATTATAAAAAAGAATCAAGGGGAATAGTTTTTCTCTGGTATATTTTTCAATTCGGTAAGACAAGTATTTCAAGAGGAGGTAGGGCATGGCGAAGGCGAAATTTGAGCGGAAGAAGCCGCATGTCAATGTGGGGACGATCGGGCACGTTGACCATGGGAAAACGACCCTGACGTCGGCCTTGACGAAAGTGATGGGCGATACGGGGAAGGCGAAGTTTGTCCCCTATGATGAAGTCGCCAAGGCGAGTGAGAGTCAGGGGCGACGGGATCCGACCAAAATTCTCACCATTGCGATCTCCCATGTGGAATATGAAACAGACAATCGACATTATGCGCACGTCGACTGCCCGGGGCATGCCGATTATGTGAAGAACATGATTACGGGGGCGGCGCAAATGGACGGCGCGATATTGGTGGTTAGTGCCGCCGATGGGCCGATGCCGCAAACGCGGGAGCATATTTTGTTGGCGCGGCAGGTGGGGGTCCCGTTTATCGTGGTCTTTTTGAATAAAGCGGATAAGGTGGAAGACAAGGAATTGCTGGAGTTGGTGGAATTGGAAGTGCGGGAGTTGCTCACGAAGTATGGCTTTCCGGGCGATGATGTGCCGGTGGTCATCGGGTCAGCGATCAAGGCCATTGAAGGGGATCAGAGTGAGGTGGGCGTGCCGTCGATTATGCGGTTATTGGAGGCGATCGATAGTTACATCCCGACTCCGCAGCGAGCCATTGATAAGCCGTTTCTGATGCCGATTGAAGATGTCTTTACGATCAGCGGGCGAGGGACGGTGGTGACGGGCCGGGTGGAGCGCGGCGTGGTCAAGGTGGGGGATGAAATTGAGATTGTGGGGCTGAAGCCGACGCAGACGACGATTGTCACGGGCGTGGAAATGTTCCGGAAGGTATTGGATGAGGGGCAGGCGGGTGACAATATTGGGGCGCTGTTGCGGGGCACGAAGAAAGAGGATGTGGAGCGCGGCATGGTGTTGGCCAAGCCGAAGAGCATTACGCCGCATACGAAATTCAAGGCGGAAGTGTACATTTTGACGAAGGAAGAGGGCGGGCGGCATACGCCGTTTTTTAATGGCTATCGTCCGCAGTTTTACTTTCGGACGACGGATGTCACGGGCGTGGTGCAATTAAACCCGGGGGTCGAGATGGTGATGCCGGGGGATAATGTGTCGTTTGAGGGTGAGCTGATCTCCCCGATTGCGATGGAGCAAGGGGTGCGATTTGCAGTGCGAGAAGGGGGCCGAACGGTCGGAGCCGGGGTGGTCACGGAAATCATCGCATAAGAAATACTGGTGAAGTGGAAAGGGTAGGTTTTTGTGGATCGAGACCGCAGAATACGAATTCGATTAAAAGGGTTTGATTATAGGGTATTAGATCAATCTCTTCGTGAGATTGTGGATACCGTGCGTCGGAGCGGCGCTCGCATTGCTGGTCCTGTGCCTCTGCCTACGAGAATTGAGAAGTGGACCGTCCAGAGATCGACTCACGTTGACAAAAAATCACGGGAGCAGTTTGAGATTCGTACTCATAAGCGATTGCTGGACATTATGGAGCCAACTCCTGAGACTATGGACGCCCTGATGAAGCTTAATTTGGCTGCCGGGGTGGATGTAGAAATTAAGCTGTAGGTCTCTGGTCAAGGCTTCCCTTAGTTACAGTCAACTTAAATTAGGTAATTATTGAATTATGGTTAAAGGGTTGATAGGTAAAAAATTAGGCATGATTCAGGTTTTTGATAAGGAAAGACGCCTTATTCCTGTGACGGTTATTGAAGCTGGCCCTTGCGGAATTGTGCAGGTAAAGAAGAAAAGTACGGATGGCTATGATGCCGTGCAGATTGGGTTTGATGAAGTGCCGGAAGGAAAGCAAACGAAGCCTCAGTTAGGGCACCTGAAAAAAGCAGGAAATAAGATTTGGCGTCATTTGAGAGAGTTTGGCTCAGTCAGTGAAGCGAAAGTGGGTTCACAGGTTGATGTCAATTTATTTTCTGAAGGCGAATTAATCAATGTTCAGGGAGTATCTAAAGGAAAAGGATTTCAGGGGGTTATGAAACGGCATAATTATGCCGGTGGCCCAGCATCCCATGGATCGATGTTTCATCGGGCTCCTGGGTCCATCGGGTCGAGTTCTTTCCCTTCAAGAGTCTTAAAGAATAAAAAACTCCCCGGTCATATGGGAAATAAACAAATTACTATAAGAGGATTAACGGTTTTTGGAATAAAGGCCGAGGAAAACATACTCTTAGTTACAGGTTCTGTCCCTGGTCCGGTTGGAGGGGTGGTCATCGTAAGGAAGGTTAGCTGATGCAATCTATTGATGCTTTTCCTGTATTTGGCCCAGACTCTCGGCCTGTAGATAAAGTTGATTTGACGGATGGCGTTTTTAGTTCGTCGGTGAGTCCCTCATTGGTCCACCGCGCTGTTGTTATGCAGCGGTCAAGTGCTCGGCAGGGTACAGCGTCTACGCTTGGTCGTGGGGAAGTAAGGGGCGGCGGTAAGAAGCCATGGAAGCAAAAGCATACGGGTCGGGCAAGATCCGGATCAAGTCGTTCTCCGATTTGGAGGGGGGGCGGCACCGTTTTTGGGCCGAAGCCTAGATCGTATTCATCCACTTTGCCAAAGAAAATGTATAGGGCGGCCTTGAGGGGAGCTCTGGCGGCCAAAGCTGGAGATGGGTTGGTGGTGTTGGCTGACTTGGAACTTCCTGAATTGAAAACTCGTGAATTGGTTAAGTTTTTATCCAATGTCGGGGCGAGTGGGAAGGTGCTTTTAGTCATTCAGGAGGGATTGGCTGATATTATTCGTATCGGGAAAAATGTAAAGAATCTAAAAATTCTTCATGGTAAGGACCTTAATGTATATGACGTGCTTTGGTGTGAAAAATTGGTTGTAACCAAGGCAGAGCTAGAACGAATTCAAGAAATTTGGGTGTAACGTGAATCCACATGATGTTTTAATTCGTCCTTTGTTAACAGAAAAAATTACCGCAATCCGTGAGATAAAGAATGGTATTGCGTTTTCCGTGCATCGTCAGGCTACTCGGATTGATATTCGCAGAGCGGTGGAGAAGGTGTTTAGCGTTAAGGTGGCATCGGTGAATGTGATGAATGTTAGAGGAAAAAAAAAGCGACAAGGTCGTTTTACCGGGAAGAGATCCGATTGGAGGAAGGCGTTCATTACCTTAAAAGAGGGCGAAAAAATAGAGTTGTATGAAAGTGCCTAGTGGATTAATTTTGTGTCAATTTCTGAAATAAAGAGAGTTAGTTTATGCCAATAAAAGAATATAACCCAACGTCACCTGGCCGAAGGGGAATGTCGGCTGTCACTGGTGAGGGTTTAACGCGTAAAAGGCCAGAAAAAGCCCTTACCAGCTTTAAATCTAAGTCAGGTGGGAGAAATAACTCTGGAAGAATTACTTCCCGATTTAAAGGTGGTGGACATAAGCGCCTCTACAGGAAGATTGACTTTAAGCGGGATAAGCTAAATATTGTGGGCAAAGTTGCCGGAATTGAATATGACCCTAATCGATCTGCGCGAATTGCACTTTTGCATTATGCGGATGGAGAGAAGCGCTATATCTTGGCTCCTTTTGGTTTGAAGGTCGGGGATTCAGTTCAAGCTGGTACAGGGGTAGACGTGAGGGTGGGAAATGCTTTGCCCCTTATGGAAATGCCTCTTGGGATAGTAGTGCACAATGTGGAGTTAAAGCCGGGTAAGGGGGCCCAATTAGTTCGAAGTGCCGGGGCTTCAGCTCAGGTGATGGGCCGTGATGAGGGCTATGTCCAGATTCGTTTAACGTCTGGTGAAATGAGAAAAATACTCGGAACGTGTATGGCCACGATCGGGCAGGTCGGGAATGCCGACCATAATAACGTCACCATTGGGAAAGCTGGTAGGTCTCGATGGTTAGGGCGTAAACCGCATCAACGGGGAGTCGTGATGAATCCGGTTGACCATCCCCATGGCGGTGGTGAAGGAAAGTCCGGTCAAGGTAATCCCCATCCGGTATCACCATGGGGTCAGCCGACAAAGGGGTTTAAAACACGGAAGCCGCGAAACCAAAGCTCGCGTTTTATAATTGCAGGTAGAAAGAAAAAGTCCCGTTAATTTAAGGGGGAATCGATGCCAAGGTCAGTACATAAGGGTCCATTTGTGGATGACCATATTGCGAAAAAAGTTGACAAAGCCAGGGAGGGAAGAGAGTCCAAGGTTATAAAAACCTGGTCCAGGCGATCGACAATTGTTCCAGATATGATCGGTTTAACTTTTGCGGTTCATAACGGGAAAAAATTTATCCCAGTTTTTATAACCGACAATATGGTGGGTCATAAATTAGGTGAATTTGCTCCAACAAGATTTTTTAAGGGTCATGGTCATGCTAGGAGTGAAAAGGCAGTTGCGTTAAAGTAAAAAAAATCGGTTTTCTTGAGTCATAGGCATTCGAACAAGGTAGAAAAAATATGGCGGAAGCTAAAGCAATTCTTCGACATGTAAGATTAGCCCCACGTAAGGCAAGGTTGATTGTTGATATGGTTAGGGGAAGGAATGCGGCTGAAGCATTAGCCATATTGAAATATACCCCTAGGTCAGCGGCCAGGGTGGTTGAGCAATTACTCTTTTCGGCAGTCTCTAATGCCGGTCAGAAAGATTTGGGGGACCCTGAAAATCTTAGAATTGCCAGAGCATATGTGGATGGTGGTCCAATATATAAGCGATTTCGCCCTCGATCAATGGGAAGGGCTAACCCTATTCATAAGAGAACGAGTCATATAACGATCGTTGTGAGTCCGGCTGGTTAGTAGTGCCTATTTTTCAAAACTTGGGAGTCAAGGGGGAGAAAGAATAGATGGGTCAAAAGACGCACCCGTATGGTTTCAGATTGGGTTATACCAGAACATGGCATTCGCGATGGTATGCAAAAAAAGACTTTGCGAAGTTGCTTCACCAAGATTTGTCGATTAGGGACGTGGTTAAAAAGCGCTTGTATCATGCTGGCATATCCAGCGTGGAAATAGAGCGATCTGGTAACCAACTTAAATTAATCATTCATACTGCTCGTCCCGGTATTATCATAGGGAGGAAGGGCGCTGAGGTTGATAAATTGAAAGCCACTCTTGAAAAAGAGTATGGCAATGAAGTTTTTGTAACCGTGAAGGAAATTAAGAAGCCAGAGTTGGATGCTCAGCTGGTTGCTGAGAATATTGCCACCCAATTGGAAAAGCGGGTCTCGTTCCGTCGTGCGTTGAAGCGAAGCGTTGCTTCTGCGCTGAGACTTGGAGCTTTGGGGATTAAGGTGTATTGCGCTGGTCGGCTGGGAGGACATGAGATTGCCAGAACTGAGTGGTATCGAGAGGGTCGAGTGCCACTTCATACTCTTAGGGCGGATGTTGAATATGGATTTGCGGAGGCAAAAACCGCCATGGGGCAAATTGGAGTTAAGGCTTGGATATTTAAAGGTGATGCTCAAATTCCTTCTTTGGAAAACTCGGAGCCTTCGTTAGGGTTTTTATAAGAGATGGTAATGATCTAAGTGATTGGAGTATTTGAAAGATGTTAGCTCCGAAAAGGGTTAAATTTAGAAAGGTTCAAAAGGGCCGGATGCGTGGCAAGGCCTACCGTGGCGGGGAAATCGCTTATGGAGTATTCGGGCTTAAAGCTATGGAGCCAGGAAGAATTACGGCCAGGCAAATTGAAGCTGCTCGTATCGCGATGACCAGACATGTCAAAAGGGGTGGTAGGATATGGACCAGAATATTCCCTGATAAACCTATTACCAAGAAGCCTGCGGAAGTTCGAATGGGCAAAGGGAAGGGGAATCCAGAATATTGGGTTGCTCCGGTAAAGTCCGGAAGAATTTTGTTTGAAATGGATGATGTTACGCAAATCGTTGCTGAAGAGGCATTGCGTTTGGCGGGGCATAAATTACCGGTGGCCACAAAATTTGTTATTCGTGGAGAAATACCGGTTTTGTAGGTATTGGATATTGAAATGGACGAATTGAAAAATTTAGAAAAAAGTGAATTGTTTGAAAGAATCAATAAATTGAAGCAGGAGTTGTTTCATTTTAGGAGTCAATTGGCATTAGGACGCATGGAAAATCCAATGCGAATACGTGAGACAAGAAAAGATATCGCCAGGGTTAAAACTGTTCTTCGCCAAAAGGCTAATTAGTCAACCAAGACTTTGAAGGAAGTTATTTAATTATGACACAGACCAGGGCTCTGCCTCGATCACTTACGGGAAAAGTAGTTAGTAATAAAATGCAAAAAACCGTTGTGGTCGAAGTTGTTCGTATAGAGCGGCATTCTCTGTATGGAAAAGTGTTGAGAAGAAAAACAAAGTTAAAGGCTCACGATGAAGTGAATCAATGCCAAATAGGAGATCAGGTTCATATTGTTTATGCGCGACCTTTAAGTAAGACCAAGCACTGGCGAGTTTCTGAGGTTTTAAATAAACGAGTGGCTTCCTAGAATTCTGGATTGAGTGTTTTGAATATTTCTTCGGTTAATAAGAAGTAGAGATAACTAATGATACAAAATTATACTTATCTTGATGTGGCCGATAATTCAGGCGCAAAAAATGTAATGTGTTTTCATGTGCTGGGTGGAACGAAGCGCCGGTATGGATCTTTAGGGGACATCATTGTGGTGGCGGTAAAAGAGGCAATCCCAAAGGCATCGGTTAAAAAAGGTGACGTCATGAAGGCCGTCATTGTTCGAACTAAAAAAGGCCGTCGAAGAGAAGATGGTTCTCACATTAAATTTGACCGGAATGCTTGTGTTTTAGTTAATGCTCAGGGTGATCCTGTTGGGACTCGTATCTTTGGGCCGGTTGCAAGAGAATTAAGAAAGAAAAAGTATATGAAAATTATATCTCTGGCTCCAGAAGTCATTTAGGGTGGGTTATTATGGCTGAAAAATTTCGGATAAAAAAAGGCGATATGGTTATGGTTATCGCTGGCAAGGAGCGTGGTAAGACGGGGAAAGTGCTTCAGGTTCAAACAAAAGATGCCAGAGTCACAGTGGAAAAGCTTAATATAATAAAGCGGCATACAAAGCCAAACGCAAAAAATAAGCAGGGGGGAATCCTTGAGCGTGAAGGCTTTATGGCGATTTCCAATGTCATGGCATTTTGTGAATCCGTCAAGAAACCTTCAAGAATTAAAATGAAAACTTTTGATGATGGACGGAAGGTTCGTGTTTATCAAAAAGCTCCAACGGAAGTTTTGGATAAAAGCTGATGAAAACAAAATCTGCACCCAAACAAGCGGTCAAAGCAAAAGAGAAGCCGGTAGGTTCAACCGCGGTCAAACCGAAGGATTATATTCCACGGATTAAAGCGATATACCATGAAAAGGTTATCCCTGCCATGATGAAGGAGTTTGGGTATAAAAACCCAATGCAGGTTCCTCGAGTGGAAAGAATTGTCTTAAATATTGGAATGGGGGAAGCCGTTCAAAATGTAAAATTATTGGAAAGCGCCGCGGCCGAACTCGAACAAATAACCGGGCAAAAGCCTGTCTTGACTCGGTCCAAAAAAGCCATCGCTGGATTTAAATTGCGTGAAGGAATTCCGATAGGAGCGAAGGTTACCTTAAGGGGCGCAAGGATGCATGAGTTCTTGGACCGGTTGGTATCGGTGGCTTTACCTAGAATTCGTGATTTCCGTGGGATCTCCCCAAAAGCTTTCGATGGACGAGGGAACTATACGCTCGGCTTAAAAGAACAGCTGGCGTTTCCTGAAATAAAATATGATGATGTTGCATCAATCCATGGGATGGATATTACGTTTGTTACTACCGCTCAACGGAATGATGAAGCCAAATCTTTATTGGCCCACTTGGGAATGCCTTTTCGGAAACCCTAAGGAGGGAAAGGAGCGAACGTGTCAAGGTTAGCACTAAAAAATAAGGCCAAGCGAAAGCCAAAATTTACTTGCCGTCACTATAATCGTTGCCCACTTTGTGGGCGCGTGAGAGGATTTTTACGTCGCTTCCTTATGTGTCGAATATGTTTTCGTTTCCTTAGTTTGCGTGGTGATATTCCTGGGGTAACCAAATCCAGTTGGTAACGTACTGGTAGTAAACAGTTTTAGGTAGTAATTGGCAAATAATTCAATACGAGGTTTTTAGCATGTCGATGACTGATCCTCTCGCAGATTTATTCGTGCGAATTCAAAATGCGGGACGCCGTGGCCACGATTTGGTTAAAATCCCGTCTTCTCGGGTTAAAAAAGATATCTTACGAATTTTTAAGGAAGAGGGATTCATTCGTGATTACAAAGAGGCTACGGGTGCCAATGGGCACCCCGTTATTGAAGTTTCGCTTCGATATGCTCCTGGTCGCCAAAAAAAATCATTTATAACTGGGATAAAACGGATCAGTAAGCCAGGCTGTAGAGTATATGCCGGGAAGGAAGATCTGCCACGAGTGATGCGGGGATTGGGGATGGCTATTCTGACTACTGATCGAGGTTTATTGACTGATGAAGAATGCAGGAGTTCGCAAATCGGCGGTGAAGTAGTATGCCATGTGTGGTGATTTTGGGTACCTTATTTACTTGAATTTTTAATTAATAGGTTAATCATGTCGAGGATTGGACGAAAGCCGATATCAATTCCCAAAGGCGTCGAAGTGCGGGTCATTGATAGGAATGTTTTAGTGAAGGGCCCGCTGGGGCAACTCCAGTGGGATCTGAGTCCGGGAATAGAAGCGAGTGTAGAAAAGGAAGTAGTTTCATTGTCGAGGAACGATGATTCAGCAAAACTTAAGGCGCTACATGGACTGACAAGGGCGGAACTCGCTAATCAGTTTAAGGGAGTCAAGGATGGTTTTCAGGAAAACCTTGAAGTGATGGGGGTTGGATACCGAGCGCAAATTCAAGGAAGTGAATTAAGCTTCTCCGTCGGGTATGCTCATCCGGTGTCAATAAAATTACCAAAAGGAGTTGAGGCGTCTGTTGACAAGCAAACATCAATTTCTCTTAAGGGAATTGATAAACGAATGGTCAGCTTGGTGGCAGCTCAAATCAGAAGTATGAAAGTTCCGGATGTGTATAAGCAAAAAGGTATAAAGTATGTTGGTGAAATCCTTCGTAAAAAAGCCGGCAAAGCCGGGAAAAAGTAGGTTGAACCTGTGAATATACTGGAAAAACAAAAAAGATTACATAAGCGGAGTCGGCGGGTGCGTTTGCGCATTGTAGGATTATCTTCTCGCCCACGATTAAGTGTATTTAGAAGTAATTCTCATATTTATGCCCAAATCATTGATGATGCGGATGGTCGTACCCTGGTGTCGGCATCATCCTGTGACCCTGGCTTAAAGGATAAATTAAAAACTGGTGGGAATATTGAAGCAGCTAAGATGGTGGGACAGGCCATTGCAGAACGGGCAAAGGCCATACCTATTGAACTAGTGGTATTTGATCGAGGTGGCAGATTGTATCATGGCCGGGTCAAGGCATTGGCGGATGCCGCTCGTTCAGGTGGTTTGAAATTCTAATCTGGCCCTGCCTCTAATTTAGCTAAAGGGAAGGATTCACTTCTGTGAGGGTTAATGTTGAAGAGCTCAATCTAAAAGATAAGCCAGTGGTAATTAACCGTGTGGCCAAAGTGGTAAAAGGGGGGAAGCGGTTTTCCTTTTCTGCCTTGGTTGTTGTGGGCGATGGCGATGGTTGGGTGGGTGTAGGAAAAGGTAAAGCAACCGAAGTTCCATCTGCCATAGCTAAGGCCGTGGCTCATGCAAAAAAAAATCTTATCAGGATTCCACTTAAATCTAATACTATCCCCCATGAGGTGCATGGGTATTTTGGTGGAGAGCACATTGTCCTAAAACCCGCAAAACAGGGTACGGGTATCATCGCCGGAGGGGCTGTCCGTTCATTATTGGAGGTGGCTGGTGCTCAGAATATCGTTGCAAAAACCCTAGGTCGTGGGAATCCGTTTAATGCGGTTAGGGCAACTATTGAAGGCTTGAGCCAATTGCGTGATCCCTATGAAGTAAGAGAGATGCGTCGAACCGCCGTCGGGATGGATGATTAATAGATATTCAAATAACCAGTGAGGAAACCTGGAAACCATGGTGTCACCAACCAATCTCTCAATCACATTAAAGCGAAGCACAATAGGCCATCCAGATAAGATGCGTGTGGTTTTATTGGGGCTTGGACTTAGGAAAATCGGACAGACTGTCAGTCGTCCGGATACAAAACAGGTACGTGGATTAATTTATAAAGTCAGGCATCTAATTGAGGTTGCTGTTTCATGAAACTACACGATTTACACCCGTCTCCAGGTTCAAAAACCAAGAAAAAACGCCTTGGCCGTGGGCCTGGTTCAGGTTTAGGGAAGACGGCCGGGAAAGGTCATAAAGGGTTATTAGCCCGTTCTGGTCGGGCTAATCAAGCTGGTTTTGAAGGTGGACAAATGCCACTTGCCCGCAGATTGCCAAAACGTGGGTTTACAAATATTTTCCGGGTACGATATTCGGTGATAAATCTTAAGGATCTCGTTTCACTGGAAAAAACCGTGAATTTTAACCCAATTATTTTTAATGAAATTGGGTTAACTAAAGGGCGAAATCCACATGTCAAAATACTTGGTACTGGGGAAATTGACCGCCCGATTGTTGTTGAAGCACATAAGTTTAGTGATACTGCCAGACAAAAAATTGAGAGTGCCGGCGGGCAGGTAAAGGTGATCGGCCGTGCTTGAGCGGCTTATCACGAGCCTTCAAAATATCTTCAAAATTCCGGAGTTGCGTAGCCGGGTAATATTTACCTTGTCTATGCTTGCAGTTTATCGGATTGGGGCTCATGTACCCACCCCCGGAATCAATAATGAAGAGCTTTTCAAGTTTCTTACCGAAAGAGGTGGGGCCCTCATGGGCTTTCTTGATATTTTTTCGGGAGGGGCTTTATCGAGGCTCACGATTTTCGCCTTGGGCATTATGCCCTATATTAGCGCCTCGATTATATTACAGCTTCTCACGGTCGTTGTTCCGCATCTTTCGAAATTAGCAAAAGAAGGTGAGCGAGGAAGAAAGACTATTATTCAATACACCAGATATGGAACTATTCTAATTGCTTTGATTCAAGGATTTGGTATTGCTCTTGGCTTAGAAGGAATGAATGATGGAGCATTTGTTCTTGATCCTGGTTGGTCTTTTCGATTGATGACAGTGATAACCTTGGTAGCTGGAACAGCCTTCCTTATGTGGTTAGGAGAGCAAATAACTGAACGGGGGGTTGGAAATGGTATTTCCCTTATAATTTTTTCCGGCATAGTTGCCAGCCTTCCTAGTGCAGTGGTTCAAACCTTCGATTTATATCAGGTCGGGCAAATCAGTCTCCTTTTACTATTAGTCCTTGGTGTCGTTATGCTGGCAGTGATGGGGGCTATTGTTTTTTTAGAAAGTGGACGAAGGAAAATTGCCGTCCAATATGCCAAACGAATAGTTGGGAGACGGGTATATGGGGGACAAAATACTCATATTCCTTTGAAAATAAATACGGCTGGTGTTATTCCGCCCATTTTTGCCTCCTCAATTATTGCGTTTCCAGCTACCATAGCCAGTTTTATACAAGTACCGTGGGTTCAAAGCATCGGGTCCCAGTTAGCTCCAGGATCCTTACTTTATACAATGTTATATGTTGGAATGATTATTTTTTTCTGTTTCTTCTATACAGCTGTGGTGCTTAATCCCGTCGATATGGCTGACAACATGAAGAAATATGGTGGGTTTATCCCAGGGATTCGACCTGGGCAAAAGACTGCAGACTTTATTTATAAGGTATTAACCAGAATTACATTTGCAGGAGCTATTTATTTAGCTATTGTATGCGTTATTCCAGAATTACTGATTTACCGACTTAATATGCCTTTTTATTTTGGAGGTACCTCACTTTTGATTGTCATTGGGGTGGGGTTGGATACCGCACAACAAATAGAAAATCATATGCTCATGCGGAATTATGAAGGTTTTCTTGGAAAAGGTTCCTTAAAGGGTAGAAGTGGGTAACGGAATGAGGGTTATTTTTCTAGGCCCTCCTGGAGTTGGAAAAGGGACCCAGGCAGATTTTATTGCTAAAAAGTTCTGCATTCAAAAACTTTCAACAGGAGATTTGCTGAGAGAGAGTGTTGAACGGCGTACTAAACTTGGAAATGAAGCAAAGCTTTTTATGGAGCGTGGTGAGTTAGTACCTGATGATGTCGTGATTGGGTTAGTTGAAGAAAAATTAGGCTCTCCTGAATGTCGAAATGGTTTTCTGTTAGATGGATTTCCTCGGACGGTAGCCCAAGCCAATAAGTTGTCTTCGTTTTTAGAAGAGAATGGGGAGACCATTGATCGGGTGGTGTATTTTTCTCTTCCCCATGCGGATATAATTGAACGAATAAGCGGGAGACGAAGTTGCCCCAAATGTAAGGCCGTATATCATCTTAAGTCCATCCCACCAAAAAAAGAGGGGGTGTGCAATGTATGTGAAATACCCCTTACACAGCGAAATGACGATAAGCCGGAAACCATTCAATCCCGATTGGTGGTTTATCAAAAACAAACAGAGCCCTTAATCCAATATTATAAGGACAGGGGAATTCTTTCCGAATTAGATGGATCAGGGGCAGTTTCTGCAGTTCGGGAGCGATTGGTAGCTCTCCTAACGCAACCCGGATAGAATGATCATCATAAAAACGGCTGAGGAAATTGAACTCATTGCTCGTGCCGGTAAAATTGTTACTCAATGTCATCAATTGCTGGTTCAAGAAGTGAAGCCGGGTATAACGACACTGCAATTAGATAGACTTACAGAGGAATGTATTTTGGATTTGGGCGGAATTCCAGCATTTAAAGGGTATAGGAACTATCCCAATAGCCTCTGTGCATCCATTAATGAAGAAGTGGTGCATGGAATACCCTCAAAGCGTGAATTGAAGGACGGAGACATCATTGGGTTAGATGTGGGTGCCATTGTGGATGGGTTTTACGGAGATGGAGCTGTGACGGTTTCAGTTGGGGCGGTGCCTGAGAATACTCAGTTATTAATTGCAGTCACTCGAGAAGCTTTACGTAAAGGAATTGAGCAGGCTGTGGTGGGTAATCGCCTTTCTGACATTTCATTTGCAATTCAAACGCATGTAGAAAGGCATGGGTATTCCGTTGTCCGTGATTTTGTTGGCCATGGTATTGGGCGGCAGTTGCATGAAGAACCGCAAGTTCCAAATTATGGGAGACCAGGGCAGGGCCCACGTTTGAAGCCTGGGATGGCTCTTGCTATAGAACCCATGGTAAACCTAGGAGGATCTGCAGTCAAAGTCCTTAAAGACGGATGGACGGCAGTGACTTGCGATAGATCACTCTCCGCTCACTTTGAGCACACGATCACAATCGAAGCGAATGGTCCACCTCGCATTTTAACAGGATGGTCCTAGGTTGGAGGCCAAGTAAATTTCCTCATGGGGAAAGAAGATATTATTGAAGTTCAAGGGTCGGTTACGGAAACTTTGCCGAATGCGATGTTTCGGGTTCAGTTGGAAAATGGGCATAAAATCTTAGCTCATATTTCTGGGAAGATGCGAATGCATTTTATAAGAATTTTGCCAGGAGATAAGGTGACAGTGGAACTATCTCCATATGACCTGACTCGTGGACGGATTACCTATCGGTTTAAATAGAGGTTGTTATCGTGAAAGTCAAATCATCAGTAAAACCTATTTGTGTTAAATGTAAGGTCATTCGCCGCAAAGGGGTTGTAAGGGTGCTCTGTACAAACCCCAAGCACAAGCAGCGACAAGGCTGAGATGCGTTGATGTTCGGTGAGGGATTGATTAACTAATCCCCAAAGAAGAGAGGAAAGTAAGCAATGGCTCGAATCGCAGGCGTAGAGTTGCCGGTAGGAAAACGGATTGACGTTGGATTAACCTATATTTTTGGAATTGGTCCAGCCAGTTCGCGAGATATATTACGAAAGACAGGAGTGGCTCCTGAAACGAGGGTAAAGGACCTGCATGAAGATGAGGTCGTCCGTTTACGTGAGACAATTGACAAGGATTACGACGTAGAGGGGGACCTAAGGAAAGAGGTCACGATGAGTATCAAGCGTTTAATGGATATTGGCACTTATCGAGGGTTACGACATCGGAAGGGTTTACCAGTGAGAGGCCAAAGGACGAAGACAAATTCACGAACGAGAAAAGGACGACGTGGAGCGATTGGCGGAAAAGTCAGGAAATAAGTTGCTGAAAGGGATCTCTCATGAGTGTTAAAAAGGGAAAAAAGAAGGAAAGAAAAGTTTTACAAGTTGGGATCGTGCATATCATGGCCTCCTTCAATAATACTATCGTAACGATCACGGATATGACCGGTGGGGCTGTAACCTGGGCTAGTGCAGGTAGCCAGGGATTTAAGGGATCCAGGAAGAGTACCCCTTTTGCCGCTACGCGTGCAGGTGAAGTGGCTGCAAAAAAGGCTATGGAGTTTGGCCTTCGACAAGTGGATGTCTATGTGAATGGCCCTGGATCTGGACGTGAAGCCGCAGTGAGGGCACTTCAGTCCGCTGGCTTGCGGGTCAATCTTATTCGTGATGTGACACCGATTCCCCATAATGGGTGTCGGCCTCCAAAACGAAGACGAGTGTAATTTTTTAGAGGGATCTTTTTAAATTATCGGTTTTTCGTGAACTGGAGATAGGGGGAGAAAGTCCATGGCCAAATATACTGGTCCTGTATGTCGGTTATGTCGGCGTGAAGGGGTGAAGCTATTTTTAAAAGGGACCAGGTGTATGACTGAGAAATGCGCAATTGAGCGCCGAAGTTATCCACCTGGGCAGCATGGGCAGTCGCGCCGAGGGCGTGCGACGGAATACGGCACTCAGCTTAGAGAAAAACAAAAGCTTCGACGTGTGTATGGTATGCAGGAACGACAATTCCTCAATACTTACCACCGAGCGGTTCGCCGGAAGGGAATTACAGGCGAGCATTTGTTGAGCCTGCTTGAACGCAGACTTGATAACGTTGTCTATCGCCTAGGTTTTGCTTCATCACGTGGTCAGGCCAGACAGTTGGTCAATCACGGCCATGTGATGTTGAATGGCCGAAAAGTCACAATTGCTTCGGTGACTGTGAATGTTGGGGATATTATCGAAATCAAAGAAAAGAGTCGTCAGCTTGTACCGGTCCAAGCCGCTCTAGAAATTACTAGTGGCCGAGGAGTGCCGAATTGGTTAGAGATGGAGCGAAATATATTAAAGGGTACCGTCCAAGCCATTCCCACTAAGCAGGACATTGATGTATTGGTCAATGAACAAATTGTAGTGGAGCTGTACTCACGGTAATTGTACTGCCGGAGATAGAGCGGATGTTGCGAATTGATCACTTACATGGCCTTGGGACCAAGAAAGGGAGACGCGATCCTTATGATAAATAGCATGAAGGATTTCCAAATACCAACGAAGCTGGAATTGGAAAAGGACACTGCTTCACCTACTTATGGCAAGTTTACAGCTGAGCCATTTGAACGAGGTTTTGGAACCACCATGGGGAATTCCCTCAGGCGGGTTTTACTCTCTTCGCTTCCTGGGGCGGCTGTCACCTCCGTAAAAATTGAGGGGGTATATCATGAGTTTTCGACCATACCCGGTGTGACCGAGGATGTAACGATTCTCATTTTGAACATTAAAGCATTGCGGTTGCGTTTACATTCCGATAAGGCTAAGGCCATCCGTTTGAAAAAGAAAGGGCCAGGCGAAGTGTTAGCCGCAGATTTGTCTGTAGACCCGGATGTGGTAATCTTGAACCCGGATTTTCATATTGCTACTTTAGATAAAGATGGGATATTGGATATTGAACTGATTGTGAAGCCAGGACGTGGGTATGTCCCCGCAGAACGAAATAAAGAAGAGGGGTTGCCAATAGGGGTCATTCCGGTAGACTCAGTTTTTTCTCCGATTAAACGCGTTAATTTCAGTGTAGAAAGTGCTCGGGTTGGTCGGATTACGGATTATGATAAATTGATTCTGGAAGTGTGGACGGACGGAAGCATATCTCCACAGGAAGCAGTCACTTCAGCGGCAGGAATTCTTCGCGACCATTTGGATATTTGCCTCCCATCTGAGGAGAGGGGTGAGCCAGCTCAAGAAGAGGGCGGAGATGAGAGCAAAATGTTGATTAATCAACATCTGTTTCGAAGTGTGAATGAATTGGAGCTTTCGGTTCGCGCTGCAAATTGCCTAAAAAATGCTAATATTAAATCTATAGGTGATTTAGTTCAAAAAAGCGAAAATGAAATGTTGAAGACCAAAAACTTTGGTAAAAAATCATTAAATGAAATTAAAGAGGTCCTAGCGGAAATGGGGTTGGCCTTAGGAACCAAAGTGAGCGAAGTAACAGAATCCCATACCTAACTTTTTTCAAAGGACGTGTATTGTGCGTCATCGAAAACGCGGAAGACAATTAGGACGAAATAGCAAACATCGGTTGGCATTATTCAGGAACTTGGTGACATCACTCATGGAGCATGAGCGAATTGAAACCACGGAAGCCAAAGCGAAAGAACTACGTGGTATCACCGATAAATTAATTACGCTGGGGAAGCAGGGAACTCTTCAAGCCAGGCGGGGGGCCTTGCGTGTGTTACGGACCAAGCAAACTGTTCAAAAACTTTTTGATGATGTTGCCAAGCGCTTTCCTGAGCGGAACGGTGGGTATACAAGGATTATTAAAACTCGCCAACGACCAGGTGATGCCGCAAAACTGGTGGCTATTGAATTGGTCGAAAAAGGGAATGAACCTGAGAAGGTGGTAGTTTCTTCTCCATCCAGTTAGGAATGACCGGGACTTCGTCTTTTAAAATTAAATTTCTCACTGCTCCCGTTTCTTCAATTTAGTTTCTTCTCTCCGCAATCGATACTTCACAGGGTTAAGGTCTTTTATTTACTTGGCCTGGACCCTGTGCTATTCTTTTTTATGGGTTTTTTACCCTAAGGGTGGTCTTTCGACCAAGCAAGTATTAATGCAATTTTATGGTACGAGGGCCATTTTAACTTTGCTTGTTTTAGGTATGGCCGTATTTATCGGATATCGTGTGGTGAATCACATGCAAACGCGAAGCCAGGAAACCACTTCTGTAACTTTAGAGGAACAGCAAGGCGCGGATGCTTGGATTCATGGGTTTACTTACCGCCAAACTCGATCTGGATCCACCAAATGGGTTGTAAATGCGAATCAGGCGAAGGTGTTTGACAAAGAGCATATAGCTAAGTTGGAGACGGTTCAGGTGCGGCTTTTCGATAGTGCATTTCAGAAAGAACAATTGCGGATCACCTCTGAAGAAGGTGTCATGAATACCTCCAATAATGACTTTGAGCTGGTAAGCAAAAACGAAAAAACCGTAATCACCTTTGAGTCTGGTTTTCAAGTATTTTCAGATAAATTGACCTGGAACGAAGAAGCACGACAAATTTATACCACGGATCAAGTGACCATTAAGGGAGATGGGTTAATCATTACTGGAACAGGTTTAGAGGGAGACGTGGATAAGAATGAATTTCATTTGCTCAAGAATGTTCGTGCTGAGGTGGTGTCGCCATAAGAGTTTCGTCGCCGATCTCACTTGGGTGGTTGATATTCTGGCTAATTTTGGTTCTTGGTCCCATCGTAGCAAAAGGAGAAGGGCCGAAAACCTCTACGGTCATTACTTCCAATACCATGACAGCCAGTAGCGAAAAAAACCAAGCTATCTTTCAGGGGTCGGTCAAAATGGTTCAAGGCGAACTGGTAGTACATTCTGATGTGATGATCGTGTATTTTAAGGAAAAGTCAGCCTCAGATCTCTCTTCGTCCACACCTTCAGGAGCCAAATCAGAATCGGGGAAAGAAATAAGTTATATTGAAGCGAAGGGTAAGGTTAGAATTGAAAAAGGGGAAAGTCGGGCTACAAGTCAACATGCTTTGTATTACAAAGCAGAGGAAAAGGTTATTTTAACGGGATCTCCGGTGGCCTGGCAGGCCGGGACGAGGATTAGTGGTCCAAAGATGACCATGTTTTTAAAAGAAAACCGGAGCGTTGTGGAAGGTGGAACCAAAGTGATTATTGAAGAATCAGAGCAAAATTGAAAATTGCAGAAGTGTCAAATTAGATTTATTGGGTCGTCCAGAGTATTTCAAAGTGCTCACAAAAAATGTCTTTTTGATTGTGACTTAAAAGGGTGGGTCAACGAATTCAAGGTGAAATCGAACAGATAGGATGCCTGATGGTTGATCATCAAGTTGAGCACCAGGATTCGCTATGATCAGTAGCTGCACGATTGAATCAAGGAACTCCAATGCCTGAAACAGTGGCGAATTCTCTTCACAAAATTTTCGCTAAAGATTTAAAAAAGAGTTTTAAGGGGCGCCAAGTCGTTAGAGGCGTCAGTTTGGAATTGTTGGGAGGAGAAGTTGTTGGCCTTCTTGGACCTAATGGTGCTGGTAAGACTACAATTTTCGATATGGTCGTAGGGCTCTGTCAACCAGATCAGGGGGAAATATTTCTCAACAACCATGAAATAACTGCCCTGCCGATGTACAAAAGAGCAAGGCAAGGCATTGGTTACTTGCCCCAAGAAGCTTCAATCTTTCGGCGGCTTTCTGTTGAGGACAATGTGTTAGCTGTCTTGGAGACATTAGATCTTTCCACCTCTACCCGAAAAACTAGATTAGATGAATTGTTAGAGGAATTGGATCTGACTCGGCTTCGTACGCATGGTTCCTTTACCCTCTCAGGTGGAGAACGTCGGCGATTGGAAATTACGCGAGCCTTAGCCACGAACCCAAAATTTTTACTTCTAGATGAGCCTTTTGCCGGCATTGATCCAATTGCGGTGGGAGATATTCAAGATATTTTGACCAATTTAAAAAAGAAAAATATCGGCATTCTGATCACAGACCACAATGTCCAAGACACGCTTTCCATTACCGACCGAGCCTATATAATAAGCGAAGGAACCATTTTAGAAAGTGGTCCACCTGATGTCATTGTAAATAGTCCAAAAGCCAGGGCTGTCTACCTGGGCGAGCGCTTCAAAATGTTCCAATAAAGAGGAAGTGGGTTTCTGCAATGGATCTTCGGTTAGACCTTCGGTTATCTCAAAAGTTGGTGATGACCCCCCAACTGCAACAAGCGATTAAGCTGTTGCAACTCTCTCGTTTAGAGCTTCAGCAGGTGCTGGCTCAACACTTAGTGGAAAATCCTCTCTTAGAAGATTTGGCATTGGAATCCCTGGATGAAGAAGCTTCGGTGGGGGAGGAGCACTCGGAGCCGGCGAAAGAGTCTGATGCCGAAAGTGAGGCTTCAGGTGAGGGCGTAGAAATTCAACCAACCGTCAAGGAAGGTGAGCCATTGTCCTCCGAAGAGTGGGACAATATTTTAGGGAATGACTGGCGGCCTGCTCAGCGGGATGAAGCTTACTCGGGAGATGAAGAATTTCCTTCCTATGAGCAAACGCTCACCAAACCGACTTCTCTGGAAGAGCATCTAGATTGGCAACTGCGTCTCTCTTCTCTCGCAGGGGATGACCGGGATATTGGCAGAATGATTATTGGCAATTTGGATGAAGACGGGTATATGCGCGTGCCTCTTCCCGAATTAGCTGAAGACGCCAAATGCTCCGTTGAACATGTTGAAGAGGTGCTCCGCCAGATTCAGCAATTTGATCCTCCAGGAGTGGCGGCACGGGATTTAGCAGAATGTTTATTGATCCAACTGGATCATCTGCAACATGATGAGACGGAATTCACCTCTCATCTGCATACTGCGGTCCCGATGAATGTGGTGGCTGCTATTTTGAAAGATCATTTAGTCGATCTTCAGAAAAAACGGTATCAGTCTGTGGCCAAAACATTGAACGTGACACTAGAGGAAGTCTATGAAGCTGTTCGGGTGATCGAGAGTTTAGAGCCAAAGCCAGGTCGCCCTTATTTTTCGGATAGTAACTCCATTATTATTCCGGATGTCTACGTCGTCAAGTATGAAGGGGAGTGGGTCGTGCTCTTGAATGATGATGGTCTCCCTCGATTGAGAATTAGTCCATATTATCGGAGACTCCTTTCCCATTCAGGAGAAGATGCTGGGAACACGAAAAACTATCTTGAAGAGAAATTGAAAGGCGCGCAATGGATTATTCGGAGTATTGATCAGCGTAACAAAACGATTGTGAAAGTCGTCAAAAGCCTTGTGAAGTTTCAAGAAGCGTTTTTGGAAAAAGGGGTTCAGTATCTTCGGCCATTGGTCTTGAAGCAGGTGGCCGAAGATGTGGGTATGCATGAGTCAACAATAAGCCGGGTGACGACCAATAAATATTTGCATTGCCCTCAGGGCATTCTTGAACTGAAATTCTTTTTTAATGCAGGGATTCAACGGGCTGACAATCGTGGAGAGGATATGTCCTCTGTCACTGTTCGTGAGATGATTCGGGAGATGGTGGCGCAGGAAGATGCAGCCAATCCGTTGAAAGATCAGGAGATCGTCTCCAGACTCCGTCATAAAAATATCTTAATTGCTCGTCGAACTGTAGCTAAATATCGAGCTGAATTACATATTGCTTCTGCTAGCCAACGAAAGCGAATTCCCACATAGTTTTATGGAGCGGACTTCAGGCCTTAGCCTCAATTGTGAATATTTCAGATAATTGTTCTCATTGAGTTTCTGGTTCCTGCTAACCTTGGTGGTCAATGAGTAGGTTCATGCCCGATGATTGTGAAAGCGTCATGATGCCGAAGGAAATACCTGAATCTTCTTTGAAACACGATCCGTTGCCTCTTCGATTGATGATGGTGACGGGAACATCGGGATCTGGCAAGACCCAGGCTTTGAAGTGTTTGGAAGATTTGGGTTTTTTCTGTGTGGATAATCTTCCGCCGGCCTTATTTCAAAAATTCACTGAATTGTGTATACAACCAGACAAAGATGTGAAGAAGGTGGCCTTGGGGATTGATATTCGTGAGCGGGCTTTTTTTGAAGATTTGTTGAGCAATCTTGAGGCCTTGCAAAGTGATGGCTGTCAGGTTGAATTGCTCTTTTTAGAGGCACAGGATGATATATTAGTCAGGCGTTTTTCTGAATCACGGCGTCCGCATCCATTACTCCCACATCGGCCGATAATTGAGGGCATTCAATTAGAGCGTGAACGGCTACAAAGCCTTCGGGCTAGAGCCCATCGCGTGCTGGATACGTCAGAATTTTCTGTCCACGACCTTAAAGCCTGGATGATTAAGCATTATCGAGAACGTGGTGAAGGCCAAGCCCTGAAAATTAGTCTCATGAGTTTTGGCTATAAATTTGGAGTGCCCTTCGATGTGGACATGGTATTTGATGTTCGATTCCTTCGCAATCCTCATTTCGTGCCTGACCTTCAGCCATTAACGGGGGAGCATGCCAATATTCAACGCTTTGTCTTGGACACAAGGGAAGCTAAGGTCTTTCTCGAGCACTTGAAGGAATTATTTACTTTTTTGTTGCCATTATTCGAAAGGGAACAACGAAGTTATGTCACGGTTGCTTTTGGGTGTACGGGCGGGCGACATCGTTCGGTGGCGATCGTCCTATGCATGAAAGATACTTTGAAAACATTGGGCTATGACGTCACGATTCACCACCGAGAAATTTCAAAAGCGGCTACCCCAGGGTAGTTTCCCTTCTTCCTTGAGTAGACTTTTCGCCGGAATCAGTTCCTACAATTTCAGAATTTTTTGTATTTAACATCTGTTTTTTATAGTCTTTATCTGAAACAAATATTCTGACCCCTCATTAAGGAGTCTAGAGTCATTGAGCCATTCCTAATATAAGGGGAATGCGACTCGCGGTGTCTCGCTAAGATGTTGTGAGTGCCACCAGGGAAAACGATTAACAAATCTAGGTAAAAACATGACATCATATTGGGGGATGGCATTTACAGGGAGAATCCCGATAAAACCCAATTGAGGTCAAGGGCCCTTTGCCGATTATTGTTGGACTGAAAAAAGATGAACACAGTCTGTAGAGGCATTGTAGAAAGGGTCAGAGGATTTTCGTGGAAAAGCCAGAATGTAACAGGCGTGGATGTGGGGTCTCGATTGTTGAAGGCGGTGACTCTGCAGCCGGGCTCTAAATCCCCTATCCTAAAGGGTTTTGTGCTTGAATCGCTTCCCTTTACACCTAATCCAAATTCTCAAATTGATCTTGAGGATGATCGACATCTAGTCCAATTTCTTAGAAACCAGTTATCCTCTTTTCCCCGTGCGGTGGGAATTTCGGTTTCGAGTCCCCACGTCTTGTTAAAGAGGCTGGCACTCCCCTGTATGTCGGAAAAGGATCTTCGAGAACACCTAGCTTTGGAGCTTGACCGGTATATTCCTCTTGATGTTCAAGGTGCGGTTTGGGACGTCTATCGACACAAAGATTCTGATGCCCTGGATAACGAAAAAGTTCAGACATTTCTCGTTGTAGCAAAAAAAGAATTCATAGAGGCGCGAATGCGACAATTTGAAGGGCAAGGGATGCACGTCAAATTTGTCGATGTGGATGCCTTTTCACTGGTGAATATGGTTGCTTACAACTATGGCCATGAAGGAACGTGGATGATTATTCATCTCGGACCAACCGGCATTCTTTCGGTGATGATGGAAGAAGGGCGTTTGGTGGATATGCATCAAGTATCCTACGAGGTCGAGTGGTATGGAGATTTCCTTGACGGGGTGCAAGCGGCTTTAGCAACGGCGGATCATGGCTTTAAGCTAGGGGCCTCGGAAACTCTACTTCTTGAACAATTTTTCAAGGAAACGATTGCGCAGGTCACCGAATCTATCAAGCATGCTTCAGAAGGACCTGACAGGGGAATGGTACAGGGTGTGTTCCTGTCAGGAGGGTATTCGATGCTGGAAAGACTTCAATCGAGACTCGCTGATTCATTGCGCATATCTGTAACCCTCGTTAACCCGTTTAAAAAAATTAAGGTCCCTCAGGAGATGCAACAGGATTCTCACTTTCAGAAAGCTTTGCCGTTATTTGGTGTTGCGGTTGGAGCGGCATTGCGTGGGGCAGTCCCTCATGATTGAAATTAATTTAGCTCGTTCACTTCAGCGGCAAGGTAATCCCCATGAGAATTCAAGGCTGTTTTGTTGGCTGGTGGGTGTGGCGGTATTCATGGGATTTGGAGTGGCGAGTTGGTGGTGGACGCTATCTTTGCAGGAACAGGTTGATGCATTGTTTCAAGAAAAAATAATCAAAATACAGGATCTGGCTCAGATAAAGGAAAGCCTCGATAAATTGCAGCGTTTTAATGAACAAAAAGTCCTCCTTATGACCTCCATTAAGCAGCTCAGTGATCAGGAGAGAGAAATGGCTTGGCCGGTCAAAATGCTGGATGGAGTCAGTCGAAATGTTGAAAAGCTTGATATCTGGTTGGAGCGGGTACAACTTGAATCACGGGTGGTGGAATTGCGGGGACAATCATTGGCAGTAGAAGATATTGGGAAATTTATGGAGGGGTTGGAGAATGATGGAATTATTGTGAGTTTACCTGTAGTGGAAATTCTTGATCACCCAGGAGGAGAATCAGATGTCTTTTCATTTTTGATTCGTTTTGTATGGGATGAACAGGTGACTACTTGATGGAACACTGGAAGTCATTATCGCTTTGGTGTCGATTCAGTTTTCTGGTTGGAGTGATGCTCGTCTGTCTTTTGGGTATTCACTTCGTGATGTGGGATAGGATGAATGATTCGATTAAGCAGTTGCAAGAGGAAGTTTCTCGCCTAGATCAGGAGAGTCGCGGGCTCACCAAAAAAACAGAATCACTGAAGACCATAGAGAAGGAAGTCAACAGCTTGCGTGATAATTTAGCCGCTCGAGTTCAAGAATTTCCTGAAAATATAGAAGCAAAAATCTTTCGAAGGAATGTCATCGAAATTGCGAAGCGAAGGAATTTGACCGTTCGGGTGTGGAAACCTGAACCTCCTTTGACCGAGCTTCAGCATTCTGAATTTTCGATACCCATTGTCCTCAGAGTAGAAGGAAATTTCCAGGGGACCGTTCAATTTTTGGATGATTTGCGGCAGCTTGCATGGGTTGAACGTATCCCTTCCATTACCCTGGCCGGAAAGCCAGACAACGAACATTCTCCTCTCGTCAGCACGAATCTGGTGATGCACGGGTTAACTCCCTTAGGGATTGAACATGTTCAGCAGCTGCTTAAAACATAATCGAACCGATCAATGTCAGGCGGGATTGCGAGGTCCTGGAGTCATAGACATTCGAAGCAGGGTCTCCACAATGTGTGCCTACCTGAGAGCGTTCGTGTGCCACTCGGTCTTTGTTTGGGTTGTGCTTAATTTTGGGGGCGGGATAGGAGTGATGGCTGCGGAAGGCACCTCCTCATCGACTTCTTCCCAAAACAGGCTAATTAGATCCGGTCTCGTTGAGGACAATTCCCGACGAAATGACGGGAGTCGTCGAGACCCTTTTAAGCGGATACCTCAGCCGCGTCTATCAACTCCTAAAGTTAGGACACCATCAGATAAGGACTCGAAAATTGTTCCCTTGCTGGATAATCCGGATTGGAGACTTCTTGGCGTGATTCATGGCCGAGATGGGCGCCAGGCGATCATTCAAGTATCTCCATCGAAGCGAGTTCTGGTCCAAACGGGATCTGAACTCGCTCGATCAGGATGGACGATTAAGACCATCAGTGAGGAGGAGGTGCTCCTTGAGTACCTCTCCTCAGCCGCCTCATTGAAGGGCGCTTCTTCGCCAAGAACCTTCATTCTTTCCTTTCCCACCATCCAATAATCATTATGAATATTCTGGTTGAGAAAGCCTGAAAAAACCTTCATAATCTGTACGCTAACAGTCCGGCGGAGGACTCTTTGACTCGTTCCGCAATGGGAGCTGGTGATTGATCATTGTTTGTATCCCAAGGCTGCAGCTACAGGCTTGGGTAGACCGTCCTGGTCAGTAAGGGTGGGAATATCTTAAGAGGGAACATGCTACCGGCATGAGTATTTAATGAACCAAAAAGGAATGCCATGTTGCGATATTTAAATGCGGGGGAATCTCATGGAAGAGGTCTAATGGCTGTGGTCGAAGGGGTTCCGTCTGGATTACCGGTTACGGCCGAAGGGATTAATGCGGATTTGATTCGCCGCCAGGGCGGATATGGGCGTGGCGGTCGGATGCGAATTGAAAAAGACCGGATTGAGTTTATTTGTGGAGTTCGAAAAGGGAAAACTTTGGGAAATCCGCTAGGACTCTTGATATGGAATAAAGATTGGGAAAACTGGAAAGACATCATGGCGTCCGAACCTGGTCCCCCTTCCACTGAACGAGTGGTGACTCGTCCACGGCCGGGCCATGCAGATTTAGTTGGAGCTATCAAATATGGTCATAGCGATATCCGCAATGTCCTAGAAAAAGCCAGTGCCAGGGAAACAGCGATCAGGGTTGCCATTGGTGGTGTGGCGAAATCGTTGCTGGCCGAGTTTGACATGCGCGTGGTCAGTTATACGATGGACATTGGAGGGGTCGCAGCTCCCAGTCCGAATGATCCCTTGATGGCATATGAACATGCAGAACAATCTGAGGTGCGATGTCATGACCCCGAGACGGCAAAAAAAATGGTTGAACAGATTCGGGCAGCCAAGCATAAAGGAGATTCCTTAGGCGGCATTTTTGAGGTTGTGGTCACGAACGTCCCGATTGGGTTGGGAACCTATGCTCAATGGGATCGGCGCCTAAGTGCTCGCTTGGCGTTTGCTGCGATGAGTATTCAAGCGATGAAGGGGGTAGAGATTGGCATGGGATTTGAGTCGGCCCGCCGTTTTGGATCTGAAGTGCATGACGATATTTATTTCGACAAAGCCACAGGTCAATTTACCAGAAAATCGAACAATGCCGGTGGATTGGAAGGCGGCATTACGAATGGGCAACCGATCGTTCTGCGAGTGGCCATGAAACCCATTGCGACTCTCTATACTCCCAAAGACAGCGTGGACATCGAAACAAAAGAACCGTTTGAGGCCACGGTAGAGCGTTCAGATATTTGCACTGTTCCGGCTGCCGGCGTCGTGGGCGAAGCAGTGATTGCCTATGAAATGGCCAATGCCCTGATTGAAAAATTTGGTGGAGATACGTTGGATGAAATGAAAAGAAACTTTGAGGCTTATCAAGAGTATGTCCGCACGTTTTGATCCTCCTGTCCTGAGATCCTCCCGGGACAGGTTTCTATTGTTTCTTAGAATAAAACTGCTTTGTGGTGATTTCCGCTAGATGAAGACCTCTGAATTCTCGAAACACGTTCCGGTTTCCTTGGGAGATCGGAGTTATCAAGTCCTTATTCAACCGCATATAATGCCTCAAATAGGGCGTGTGCTTCAGGATGTTGGATTGTCAGGGCGTGTTGCCATTGTGACCAATCCAGTCGTCAATGAACTCTACGGGCGGGTAGTTTTCCGTGCCTTGTCGCGGTGTGGATTCTCTCCATTTCTTGTGGTGATACCCGATGGAGAAAAGGCCAAATCCATGTATTGGTTGTCAAAAATACTGGATGAACTCGTCATGCAACGACTTGAACGTCAGGAAGTGGTGTTAGCATTAGGGGGAGGGGTTGTGGGTGATGTGGCGGGGTTTGCGGCCTCCGTTTATCTGCGCGGTGTTTCATTTGTCCAAGTGCCGACAACATTGGTGGCACAAGTAGATTCAAGCGTGGGTGGAAAAACAGGGGTCAACCATCCAATAGGGAAAAATTTGATTGGGGCGTTTTATCAGCCTCGTGTCGTGGTTATTGATCCGCAGTCATTGCAATCTCTTCCAAAACGTGAATGGGTAGCAGGGTTAGCGGAGGTGATTAAGTACGGCATGATTGCGGATCCGAAGTTTTTTGAATATTTAGAACAACATGTTGATGATTTACGAGAACAAGCAGAGGATGTCATTCCGACCGTGATTCGGCGGTGTTGTGAAATTAAAGCTGAAGTTGTGGGTGGAGATGAACGGGAATCGGGACGCAGACGCATTTTGAATTATGGCCACACCGTAGGCCATGCATTGGAAACCTGGGGTCGTTATAGAACATGGATCCATGGAGAAGCGGTGGGAATTGGCATGGTGCAGGAGGCCGCAATGGCACACTTTTTAGGGTTGTGTACGAAGGAGCTGGTTGAGCGGCAACGCGACTTGATTCAGGATGTTGGGTTGCCCATTGTCATGCCTTCCATGACGTTTATGGATCTCTGGGGGGCCATGCAACACGACAAAAAGGTGGTAAAGGGGCAAATCAATTGCGTGTTACCTACCACAATCGGGAAGGTCAAGGTCGTTCCCCTGGTTCGACAACGTATTCGCCAATGGTTTACTGCCAGTCAGTCATCTCGTGGGAAACGATTGGATCCTGTTCCACAGGCAGTGAGCCGTCCACGTCTATCCAAGAAAAAATAACATGGCTGCGATCCGTCCTTCGACGATAGAAGACCTCAAGCACCTTGTTCGGGAGCGGACCCGTGAGGTGCAGATTCTGCACCGAATCAGCGAATCCATTAGTAGTACTTTGGAGCTGGAAACGGTATTAAAGCAAATCGTGGAAGTGGTTGTGGAAGTGACGAAGGGAGATGCCTGTCTGTTGTACTTGATCTCTGAAACAACAGATGAGCTTATTTTGCGTGCATCGAAAAATCCGCATCCCCGTCTTATCGGGCGGATATCCATCGGTTTGGGAGAAGGAATTACCGGCTGGGTGGCACGAGAAAAAATTCCCGTGGTGATTCCTCGCAATGCAAGTGATGATGCCAGATTTAAGTTTTTTCATCGTCTGCCGGAAGACCGGTATCAGGCGTTTGTGTCAGTTCCCATTACGAGTAAGGGAAAAATGGTCGGTGTCATCAATGTTCAGCATAAACGGTCAAAGCGGTATGCCGAAGAAACGCTAGCCCTCTTACTGACCATTGCTAATCAAGTCGGCGGCGCCATTGCCAATGCCAGATTGTACGATGATATGCGGCAAAAAGCGCGTCGACTTGAAACCCTTTCCCAAGTATCGGAAACGGTGGCCTCTAATCGACTGATAGAGGATGTTCTGCAATTAATTGTCACCATGACGGCTCAGCTGATGAATTCAAAAATTTGCTCGATCATGCTTGTCGATCCGGCTTCGGGGGAACTTCGTATTGCAGCCACTCAAAGCCTGAGTGATGCGTATCGGCGGAAGCCACCGTTGAAGGTCGGGCAGAGCATGAGCGGCCGGGCGGTGCAGGACCAACATCCGGTATATGTCTCGGATGTGAAGGCAGAAGATGGGTATTTTTATCGGGATTTGGCGAAACAGGAAGGTTTGCATTCTTTATTGTCCATTCCCATGCTCATGAAGGAAAATCCGATTGGGGTTATTAATGTATATACTTCCAGTTATCATGCGTTTTCGGACGAAGAGGTTACCACGCTTCAAGCCATTGCGAATCAATCTGCCGTCGCCATTGAGCACACTCGGCTTATGGAAAAGTCGTTTGAGATGCAAGAGGCTCTGGAAGTGCGAAAATTGGTAGAGCGTGCTAAAGGGTTTTTAATGGCCTCTAGGGGATTGTCAGAGCCTGAAGCATTTCGTCTTATGCAGCGACAAAGCATGAATCTTCGAAAATCCATGAGGGAAATTGCCGATGCGATTATTCTCGCGGAGGAACTTCAACGGGCGACTCAATAAGCATCCCTAGGACGATTTATCATTGAAATAGGAATTTGAGGAGAGATTCTTTGAACGGATTTTTCATTGCTTGTATAATACCTTGAGGGGCGACAACGACGTCTTCCCGTATATATTAGCGAAAAGGACAATGGCGTCCTCGGTTCCGATGGGACAGAGGACGTTTTTTTTATCATGATGATTCGATTAGCGATGGTGCAGATGAATGCGGTGGTTGGGGATCTTGAGGGGAATACCCGCACCATTTGCGGATGGATTCGAGAGGCCAGGAAAGCCAAAGCCGATGTGGTTGTTTTTCCGGAGTTGGCCGTGTGTGGGTATCCTCCAGAAGATCTGCTCCTCATGCCGAAGTTTCTATTCGATATTAGTCGGATGCGGGACCGTATTACCAAAGTCACGACGGGGATTATGGCGGTAGTGGGAAGCGTAATGGAATCTGATCGTTCGGCTCAACATCTCCTCCGGGATCCCGGGCAGGATCGAGGGAAGCCTTTGAATGCGGCGTGGGTTCTGGTCAATGGTCAGGTAAAAAGATCGTATGCCAAATGCAAGCTTCCCAACTATGGGGTGTTTGACGAAGAACGGTATTTTCAACCGGGAAGAACCAGTCCGGTCTACTGCTTGGGCCCGTTACGAATTGGCATCAATATTTGTGAAGACATATGGTTTGCTGATGGTCCGGCCAGCCGGCAGGCAGCATATGGGGGCGCTCACCTGGTTCTAAACATTAATGCCTCCCCTTATCACGTCGGAAAAACCCACAATCGTGAACGTATGTTAGTCAATCGGGCGAAAGCTAACAATGTCATGGTCAGTTATACCAATATGGTCGGAGGACAGGATGAATTGGTTTTTGATGGGAATAGTCTCGTCATGGATTCCACCGGTGTGGTCCTTGCGCGAGCAAAAGCCTTTGAAGAAGATCTCCTGCTGACCGACCTTCAGATTCCTTTGACACGAAAGGGGAAATCAAAGGTGCCTGGAAAAGCCTCTGAAGTTGATGGCGAAGATGTTCGGGTTCCGATGGTCCGCATGGGGTGGACGCCGACGTGGCCGAAGTCCGGCGCTCCAGGTGTCAGAAGGATTACACCGGTAATCGGTGAGTTAGAGGAGATATACCGGGCACTCGTGCTAGGAGTGCAAGATTATGTGAGGAAGAATGCCTTCTCGAAAGTTCTTGTCGGTATCAGCGGAGGGATTGATTCGGCTTTGACTGCATTGATTGCCCGAGATGCCCTAGGTGCGTCGAATGTGATGGGTGTAATGATGCCATCCCCCTATACGTCTAAGGAAAGTCGTGAGGATGCCCGTCAGCTGGGAAAAGAATTGGGAATCGAGATGCGGCACCTTTCGATAACCAGGGCGTTCAAGGTTTTACTTGGGGTGTTGGGCAAGTCCTTTCAGGGTTCTGAAGCTGATACGACGGAAGAAAATCTGCAAGCTCGCATCCGAGGAACACTGCTGATGGCTCTTTCCAATAAGTTCGGGTATTTAGTCCTGACCACGGGAAATAAAAGTGAAATGAGTGTGGGCTATGCCACGCTGTACGGGGATATGGCTGGTGGGTTTGCCGTTATCAAAGATATTCCCAAAACGAAGGTGTATCAGCTTTCTCGATGGCGAAGTGAGTATAGGGGCTCTGATTTTGATCGAGTGATTATTCCTGAAAGAATTCAGGTGCGTGCTCCTTCCGCTGAGTTGAGGCCTGATCAGACGGATCAGGATACCCTCCCTCCCTATCCGGTCTTAGATGCCATTCTACAAGCCTATGTTGAGGACAATGAGTCAGTGGGTACAATTGTGAAGATGGGCTATGATTCTCATATTGTGCGAACTGTCATGGGGATGGTGGATCGGAGCGAATACAAGCGTCGACAAGCGCCAGTGGGCATTAAAATTACCTCGAGGGCGTTAGGAAAGGATCGGCGCATGCCGATTACGAACCGATATTTTCCGGGAGCTTAATCTGAGTGTGTGACATGGTGAGTGTTGACGGGAGTTGCCCTGGATGAGTGAAGGGATGTCTTTGCCCCCTAACGGTCTGACGGGACACAAGGAAGCCTCTCTGGGGCTTCATGTTCTCCAGTCCCAGCGCGAGGTTCTTCGACAACGGTTAATTGAAGGGGCGACCGGCAGTGAGATCACCCAGGCTTTTTCGGATTTCATGGATGCTTTACTGATCGCGCGGTTTCGGGAGGTCATTCAGCAAGGTAATGCAGATGTGCGAGCTGGATGGCAGCAGTGTTGTTTAGTGGCCATGGGGGGGTATGGGCGTCGGGAGTTAGCTCCCTATTCCGACATTGATGTGATGATTCTTACTCAGGGCAATCAAAGGGAGGTTGCTGAGGCACTGTCTACGGGAGTCTTTCACCGGCTTTGGGATCTTGGGTTTCAAGTTGGGCATAGTGTGCGGTCCCTCGCAGAATGTCTAACGATTGCAGAGGCCGATCTGGCTGCCTGTACCTCACTGATGGAATCACGATTTCTTATCGGTAGTGCTTCAGTGTTTCAGGAATTTCAACGAAAATTCGAACGTCGGATCATCAAAAAACGGGCGCAACGGTTTGTTCTGGATAAAATTCAAGAGCGTGAGAGAGAGTATGCCAAATTTGGTGAGACGGTCTTTATGCTGGAGCCGAATATTAAAAAAAGTAAGGGAGGGCTTCGTGACCTGCATTTGCTACAATGGGTTGGCCAGGCTCGATATGGAGCAGGGACGATTCAAGAGCTCTCGAATCGGGGGATAATTGCTATTCAGGATTATCAGGTTCTGCAGGAAGCACAGGAATTTCTTTGGCGAGTTCGGTGTTTTTTACATTTTGAAGCGGGACGGGCTCAAGATATCCTCACGTTTGACGATCAGGTTCGGCTCTCGGCACTTTGGGGATTTGTGGATCATCCTCATTTATTGGCCGTTGAGCAATTTATGCAAGTGTATTTCCGTCATACGACCGGGTTGTTTGACCGTGGGCGGCGGTTTCTAGATCAAGCCAGGGAGGAATCCTGGCTGGACCGGATTCGCCAATGGTGGCCTCCCCCATTAATTGAGGGGCACTTCCGTATTCTGGAAAATCGGCTGACAATTCAGACGGATAAACTCCTTGAGGTGATGGAAAGCCCCATGTTGCTCCTGAGGTTATTTGTGACCTCTCATCGTCAAGCAGTCCCCATTGATTCGCGCATTCTCAATGAATTGTCTCAGCACATGGGAACCCTACCCAATGAGGGGTTTCATACCAAGCCGGTGAGTAGCCTTTTTCGGCAAATTCTGTCAAGCCCTGGTCGGATAGCTCAAATTCTTGAGGCCATGCATCAGGCTAGTCTGCTGGAAAAGCTCGTGCCGGCTTTCTCTCGAGTACGTGGCCTCATGCAGTTCAATCAATATCATAAATACACGGTCGATGAGCACAGTCTGCTCGCCGTGAGGGAAGCGGAACGGCTTCAAAATCATCAAGGGATCATCGGAGCGGTTTACCGAAACATCCCTGATAAAGACATTTTGCATCTGGCGCTGTTGCTGCATGATTTAGGCAAAGGGCGTCCTGGGGATCATAGTGAAGTCGGTCAGGAGATTGCCCATTTAACAGCTGATCGGTTGGATTTATCTGAGAAGGAACGGCAGACTCTCGCTTTCCTGGTTCGCCATCACTTGCAGATGTCTCATACGGCTTTTCGTCGAGATCTTAACGATCCTAAAACCATTGTCACATTTGCCCGATTGGTAAAAACTGTCGGGATGCTTCAAAAGCTGTTTATTCTGACTGTTGCAGATATATCAGCGGTGGGACCTGAGGTGATGACGAAATGGAAAGAGTCCTTATTAGGGGAACTGTATTCCCTGACCTACGCAGAGCTTGCAGGGGATGCAGGTTCATCGAATTCCGGTGATGGAAGTAAGAATCTTCTGCCAGAAACTCGAGACAAACTTATCAAAATTTTAAGGGCCGCTCGAAGCGAGGGACATTCTCCTGAACCCGACTGGTCGGAATGGGTGAATACCAAACTTCAACAACTTCCTAGCCGGTATGTTCAGTCGACACCGGTTGAACAAATGGCGGCGTATCTCTTAGCCATTCGTTCTCTACCTGTCAAGCCGACTCATGTGGAAGCCAGATTCAATCAGGCATCAGGAGTTTCGGAGTATGTACTGATCACACGTGAACAGACCAAACCAGGTATTTTTATGCAAGTGGCCGGAGTATTAGCCGCCATGGGTTTGCAGGTATTGGAAGCGCAAATTATGACACTGAAGGATGGCACGGTGTGGGATGTGTTCTCGGTACATGATTCAGACTATGAAGGGTCGCCATCTGCCTGGCGTCTTGAGGAAGTGGCGAAGGAAATTCAAGAGGTCGTGGAGGGAAGAGAATCAGTTCACCAAATGGTTGAACGACGACGGCGCATGGCTTTTGGTCGTCCCTTTCCTACTGGCCGGCATCCCACGGAAGTCCATATTGATCATGGGGTCTCAGATGCCTTTACGGTAATTGACGTTTTTGCCGATGACAAGCAAGGGTTGCTTTTTGTGATCGCCAAAACGCTGGTTCAATTGGGTCTTTCAATTCATATGGCCAGAATCGGGACCAGATTAGATCAGGTGGCCGATGTCTTTTATGTGACTAATTCTCAGGGAGAAAAAGTTCTGTCCGGTGAAGACTGTGAGCAAATTCAACATACTCTTCATGCCGCGGTTGATCAATTTCTGGATGAATAATTTCGGTCGTTCTTGCGTATATGCACCATTTGCCGGGCTGGTGAATTATCGAAAAGGGCATTTGGCATAGATTAGGGTTTTTCAGCCAAAAACCAGCCTTTGGCCATCAAGCATTGCCCCACGGCATCTTCAGAAAGTTTAAATACACGGGAGAGGGTTTCGGAAATTCCCTGATCGTCAGGGTTGGATATTAATGATTGGCGGCACTGCCTGACATCCTCCTCAAATTCACCTGGTTGGGCATCTGATTTAGCCCAATACAGTTGAGTTGTGCAGCCAATGGAAAGGAGGATCAATGCAAAAAGTATTTCTTGACGGGGGAAGTCGTGTGTGAGGAAATCACTCATAGTGGCCAGCATAACAGATAGGTCATTCTGGGAAAAGAATGCTTCTCATCCAAGAGATCAGAAGGTGGAGCTTGGCTTTGATCCTGATCGGTTGTTATGCCACGAGCGTTTTCGTGGCGACATGGGTAAAAGATGAAACTGGTCGCGTCTAGCCATTGGCCCATTCCGTATGGGTGTCAGGAGTCTGCTGTGGCACAGTGGTTGCGATGAACTCACCCTCTCTGAAGAATAACCTATTTTCGTCAATAGAGCATTAGAGGATCTCATGGATGAGGTCGGCGTGCCGATGGCCTCTGGTTTTGACTGATTCCCATAGGGCGGCTAGGGCTTGGGAAGTAATTGCAGATCCGCAATTCGTACAGCACCAAAATGCTCCGGTTGGTGCAAGTGTGCTGTTCTGACATTGAGGACAACGTTGGAATGACATGGTTGATTCCTTTCTTAAGGTGATTCGTGTCAAAAGTCAGCATCAAAGAAAGTAGGGGACCCAGGAGTGCGGATGGGCCCCCCACTAGCTTGAAGAGGGGAAGAGCCCTCTCCGGGATAGACTGACAGTTGGGTTAGTGGAGACCTCCAGCTCAATAAATATTGATGTCGTATCATAAAAACGTGTTTGGTTGGTTTTGCCATCTGTCCATCCTCATCCATGTTTCTCCACGAGGCTGCGAGAGTATCCCGAAGCCACCTCTGAATTCTTGAGAGCCGGTTGAAGATTGTTTAGTAATGGAGAGTTTTTGGACTGGGGAGTTGAGAAAATCATCCTTCCCGTGTTGGTTTGCATGAACCGGGTCACCACCACCTCAATCGCTTGACCGACCAGAGGGGCACCGTCGTCGACGACGACCATCGTGCCATCATCTAGATGGGCAATCCCCTGCTCGTGCCCCTGACCCTCTTTGTGAATGAAGACACGTATGGTTTCTCCAGGCAATACCAAGGGGCGTAATTGGTAGGTTAATTCGTTCACGTTGAGGGAGGGCACGCCTTGAAGCTCTGCGACTTTTGCCAGGTTCCAATCATTGGTCACGATCTTGGCTTTACGGTTCTTGGCTATGGCGATCAGTTGATGGTCAACTGCTGATATATCGGGTTCCCAATCCTCGATTACCGCCATATCCATATTTGGAAGCTGCTGTAGCTGGGATAAGATATCCAAGCCACGCTTCCCTTTGGTTCGTTTAGAGAGGTGGGCCGAGTCGGCTAATGTCTGGAGTTCATGCAAAATACTTTTGGGAACGATGAAAGGACCTTCCAAAAAACCTGTGGTGCAGAGTGGCAATATGCGGCCATCGATAATGGCGCTAGAATCCAGCAATTTTTGAACGGTGTTCGATGGGGTTAGCGAAGCGTGAGGAGGGGTATCTTTTGGTAGTTCCGCTTTTGGGGCCAGCGACAGTATGTTGGAGATGTGAATACCGACCATCAGCCCGAGGTAGGGAAAGAGAAGAAAGATAGGCAGCCTGATCCACGGGGTAAGAGAAGACATCTGGAGCAGCCCCGTCCCCATTCCCATGATCAATACAAAACCGATCGTCGTCAGGGCAACGATGAGGCCAAGACTACCACCAATCAAGGTAGAGCGGTGGCATGCCGTCAGATGTCGTTCTAACCACAGAGCCAGGAAGCCGACTGATAAGCCTGTGAAGCCCCCGACAACCATGTCTGGAAGGGCATCGGTCCACTGAGAGGTTGTATGGCCAAAACCAGCATACATTCCCACCATTAGACACAAGAAGAGATACAGCCATTGGTGAATGGAAAGAAATGGGGTTTTTGAAGCGGGGGATAACGCAGAGGCTGGCGTAAGCATCATAAAGTTTCTCCTTCAAGGGTTGCTACAGAATTCCATTGGTGGGGGAGGAGTTTCAGCCTGTTGGAGCCTCAAATGATGAACAGTGTGGCAGAAGTTGGTCGAAGGGAAGCCTGGACTTAAGACCAGCTTGAGCGGATTTCCGGCAGAAATCACTTTCTGCTACCTCCAGCACTGTGGTGATACCTCGGAGGTTGAGGTCATGGAATAGGCGAAATTGTAGGCAGCAGCGATGGTCAAAAAATAATGTTTCGCATCGATGGGGCGGTAAGGAGGCTGCGAGGTGTAGGGTACGTCCCAAACGATTGAGAGGATCAGTCAGAAATGGAAGGCCAAAGTGCTGAGGATGACGACACCAGGAATTCCCCAGAAAGGCGTTGTCCGGTACTAAGGCCGCGAGTACGATCCCACCTGCATAAAACCGGTTGACCTGTTGTTCCAGCAACCATGCATCGGTTTCGGTAAAGGCAGGTAGGCAGCAGAGCACAAATTGGGTTCCCTGAAACGCTGTCAGTGGAAGATACTGCCATCTGCCATTTAGCAAACATGGGGTTTTCCATATGGGGGCGCGTGTTCCGATCTTCATGCTGTTCCCTCCTTAGTAATCAGTAAAAACCTTCTGGGTCCGAACAAATCAGGCATTGGCAACGTTGTGTCCGGACATTTATTTGTGAGCATTTGGTTGGAGTGCCAAATTATTCTCGTTTATTTTTATGATTTTGAAACCAATTATCATTATCATTAATGATAACTAAAAAGAGAAAGAGTTGTCAATTTTGCTGTTATTCATTTGAGAGGAATCAATTTAAGGGTAAAACAAGTGTGGTGAAAATTGAATAACCAGGAGTAAGGCATGGTGGAATAGAGATTTCGCCTTGTTATTTATGGAACGAATGAATAACCGAATGAATATAGGAAATCGCGCTATTGGATGCGGCGCTGCATTTATAGGAGATCTATGAATAAGACCTCCTCTGCCAGACAGGTTTTTAGAAAAAAGTTGTAGCAGCTGTTGTTCTCCATTCCAACCAGTCACCATATTTCCGCCAGTATCTTTTACCTCCATTTTCGCAAATTTCATAGTAGGGTTACGCTATTCTTCCGTGCAAAATCTTGGTTGACTTTCTGCTTCGGCATATTCCATCTTTTGACAGGTCATTTTTCCCTTGACCAAATAAAAGCAGGTAAAGGTTAGGTGCCCTTCTTCAACGTTAGGCCTCCAATTTCATGATTGGGGAGTCAAAAAGCTGTTTTTCTTGAGGGCTGCATTCCCTGAACGGAGATATGGAGTGATGGCCTTTTTTGCAGAGGTTTCATTATCAGTGGGCGGCCAAATTTCCGATCATCAATGCACTCTCCATATTTAACCCCTCATAGTATGATGACCGGATGACTGGGTTGGCTGGTTCAGTACTGTTCGCTCCATCTTGAGGATTGAGAGGGACTGAAGTGAAGCAAATGAGACCCTTCCGGATACCGAGCAAATGGTTTCATAAAAAACCTTGCCCAAGATCCTGGGGTGGGCCGGGGGAAGGCCCCCGGTTTCCCTCCACGCAATGGTCTACTCATTGGCTGGTCTAGACCCTGATTGCATAAAAACCTCCTCTTCTTTCTTGGATCGTTTGAGTAAGAGCATGGCTTGTGATGTTGTCGGGAACTGCCAATGGGAAAAAGCCAAGAGCAGGTTTTCGAGCTGTCGACTTGAGATGTTGCGATACTTGCATATTAGTGGGGCGCACCTTTTGAGCCATCCATTAGTCTGTTTGTATAGGAGGACTACCAACCAACGCAGGATTCGGCTAGGCAAAGGAGACGTCTTGATCCTGGTCATACCCCTACAATGAAAACCCATTGCTCATCCATGCTGGGTTGGCGTTCAATTTTCGCGATTCCTTGTACTGCCCCTTACGACCACGTAATAGGGTGCAGGAAAAAAATTATCAGGAATACCATTTTTCGTATGATCATGGGCCAGGGCCATGAAATCATTGGGAAGGGGATCGCAAAGCATGGCATGAATCGGACATTCCGTTTGTCTATTAGCCATGATTTGGCTTTGGCAACCCAAACCGGTCAAATGAATTCAAAAAGCCTGCAGCCAACTTTTTCCCATTCCTTAATCCTTTCCAAATGATCCTATTGGCTTATGAGCAGCATGATTCCGGGCAATGCCCAAAGGCCAATGATGCTGAGAAAAACGAATCCCAAGGATACCGACAAACTAATGAACACGGGCTTTTCCCCTTCGATGATCAATGAATCTCGTTTCATGAGATGTTCTTTGAATTTCTTCACTAGATTAAGGGTCATCAAGTACGTTTTCCTTGAACCTACTTGATGAATGACAAATGTTTTCCTCAATGACAAATCGTGGATTTTGGGTCGGCGAGGCCTTGTGCTTTTCGAAGCCCAGCGGTGTTTGATACGTGAGCCGCCATTCTGGTTAATTGCATTGCATAGGCGAGGAACTCTTCTTTCTCGAAATGAAGGGTGATCGACCCATAGGTGAGATGAATACGACTACAGTCACAGACGTTCAGCTTGAGTTGTTGACTTGGTGGCATAGGTGTCTCCTGAGCGGTATGAGGTTGATTTGGGAGTATCAGCGCAGGGTTGCTTTCAGACCCTGTTCAGCAAATATGTAACTGGCGGTGGCAGGACTATCGATATGTTCTTGAGGTGGCTGAGGCGAAAAGTCCTGACATTGCTTCAACATGCCCAATAGGAGGGTCATGCCATGGCAGTTGAACGAATGAATCCGTTTGTTTCTGATCACTCCCATTGGGTCGAATATGAAGGTCTGGCATTGGTTCGTTCCTGTCGATCTATGCCTTTAGGCGATTGTTATCTCTACTGTTCGAGTAGTGGACGGGATAGAAGCTTCCTGCAAGATAAAGTAGTCAAAATAATGCCCACGGTGAATGACTCACCGTGGGCTTAAGGAAATTCGGTTTCTTCCAGTTGGTAGAGTTCCGTGTGGAAGATTTTGTTTGAGGCGATATGTTCGTCGTTTACTCATAGTCTTCGTTTAAGGATCGCAGGAAAGCCGTTAAGGCCGGAATGTCTTCTTCAATTAAGGCAATGTTTTTCAGATGGGAATCACCATTGCGAAGCATGCCCTTTCGCGCTAAATCCGAATTTGTAATATACCCCTGAATCACATCGTTAAGCGTATCGGCGATACCGGCATGACTATAGGGAGCCGAATGACTCAAATCCCGGAGCCCGGGAGTTTTAAAAGCGCCAATAGTTCTCGGGAGGAGTCGATCTGGTCGACAGGCTTGGAAGCCACGAAATACCCCAAAATGTTCATTGAGGGCGTCCTCGCAGAGGATTGACCAAATGGGCAGTTGAGATTCGGGAAAATCAGGATTCCAGAAAATGTTCCAAATGCCCAGATCGGTCCATTGGGGGTTGTCTGGCGAGGGAATAGCGCGGAATGGTTCTTGAGCATGAGGATGCTTTGCTGTGGCAGGCAGGTAGGCTTCGATATTACTATTTCGATGATGCAATCCGGGTATTTCCAGCATGGAAAACGATTCGGGGCCGTGGATGCGTTCATACTCCGTTTGGGCAATTCCCGTGTTGTGAAAACGAAAGTCGGTGAAATTTGGTGGCGTATGACATGCAATGCAATTCCCAATTCCTCCCTGAGCTTGATCACTGGGCCGAATTTGACGGCCTTTATGACGATGCTTGTGTCGACCCTGTTGAGCAAAAAATATTTTCAAGCCTTGTAATTCCTCAGGTCCAAAGGTGAAGGGTTGGTCATGGAACTGAAACTTGCCATCTGCCGTATGGGGGTTTTTCTCCACAAACTGAAGAATCGGGGTATCGTGAGATTGAGTTGAAGGCCATCGGGAATAATTTTGGGAATCGTATGATTCGAGAAATTTAATCTGTTGAAGCAATCGACGAGCATATGAACTGGGGGACTCCCACTTATCGGGTTGACGGGGCAAACTGTTAATTTCAAGAAAGACATCATAAGGAGAAAGATTGAAGCTTGCCTCGTCATCCTGTGAGAAAAGGAGTTGGTCCGTATACGCAGCGATAAGTTGTGAAACCGCATGGACAAGTTGTCGGTCGGTGGCTTGAGAAACCTCTACGCGAAAATCCTCAGGGATCAGGAATTCTTGAGGGATAGATGGATCGGTTCCGGTGAACAGGACACGATAGGACAGCCCGCCAAACTCCCGCGCCAGATCTCCGGTTCCCGAGTCTTCTCGAATAATCCTGGCAATATGTGAGATGGCGGCTTCCTGTTCGTCGGAAAGCCATCCATAATTCCGTCCGGTGAGTGTGCCTTTGACCAAATCCACCATCGTCGGGAATTCGGCATCGGCATGTAGAAAAAACATTTGTCGAGGAAGAGCGGCATTGACGAGCGGTGGCGCGTTTCGGACCGAAGTATGTTTTCCATCTTCACGGGCTGGAATAGGGCTCCGTCGTGCAAAATCCGAATAGGTATTCATTCCGTAGTTCGGAATATCGAGGAGTTCATCTACAAAATGGCAACTCCGGCAGTTCATCGATTGACCGGCAAACGGGCCATCGGCATATTGATCGGGCGGGAGTTGCCAATTCGCGACTTTGTTGAGAGCAGGATCGCCTTGGGGCAAGGGATCATTCACATCGCCCCCGTCATCCAGAAAGATTTTAAATAATTGAGCAAATCGAGTTTCCAGAAACAACCGTTCTCCGTTGGTGACTTCCGGTGGATCAGCTTCTTCTACTTCTTGGCCAAAGACGTGAGGGATGATCCATCCCCCTCCTGAGAAAGTTGTCAATAGCGCAATAAGTAGGATGCGAATAACCTGTGTGGAGCGCATTGCGAATATACTCATGAAAATTCCCCCCAGAAATGAAATAGGAATGAAAATTGGTGGCTCTTCGGCCTGGTGGGAAAGGACATTCTTCTGTGCCTTACCCATTTTTCTCGTGATGGTCTCCCTCACACCTCTTGCTGAGAGGGGTTGGCGAGGGACCCAGGAGAAGATCCCCCGCCCTTAAAGACGGACAAATGAGGAGTGCCCGCCTTCAAATCGATAAGCCCAAAACCTCAAGACAACGAACGATAGTGGGACATAAAAAAAGCCCATGAGCACACTTATGACTCATGGGCTCTGGACTATAGTCTCTGGCCTACAATCGTTATGTTGTGAGTGGTGGATTAGTCGTCAGATTCCTCCATCATAAAGGCTGCTTTTTGCCACCACATTTCATACATTGGGACAATAAACATAATCAAAAATCCGACAAGCATCAGCAGGTCACCGGTGAGCATGGTCAGGACAAATACCGGCGACACATAGGTAATCAACCAGGGGGAGACGAGATCGAGGGTCACGCCCAGAAATGATATCCAGGTGGTGATGACTTTCAATGTGGGACTGATCATCGTCAAATACAGCACATGCACCATAATCATGAACACGACGGGCATGGTAAAGAGGTGAAAATGCGTGGTCTCGGACAATTGTCCGAATGGCATAGGTTCACCGAATGTCGCGTCGGACCCTCGGTAATGCTCGGCGAGGCCTTGGGGGCTTAGCTCTGTCATACTGTGTGCCCAAAAAAACGTAAAAATAAACCCGGCGAGCATTAAGAGGAGAAACCAGGTATACACCAGGCGAATGTGGCGGTCGGTATCGCGTAATCGAAATCGAGCATTGAAATTTCGCATTTCATCGCACAGGCTCTAGAATCCTAAGAGGGACTCCAAGAATCCTTTATCGCTTCGGTTGGCCATATTGATGGCATTCCCTTTACCTAATGGTTTTAAGAACAGCTCTTCAACCAAGACCAACGAGCGTTTGACGCCGGCACTCATGGAACGAACGGACATGGTGGCACCGGAAATATTGATGATGTCGCGGTTGATACGGATAGGATGGTAGGGAGTTTTTCCTTGATATTGGTAATTGAACCGTTTTTTCCGTACTTCACTGCCTCGGGACTCACGATATACCAAGACTTCTACGTTGAGGACTTCCCCCTGAGGGTCGACACCTACCATGTAGGTCATGGGTTTGTGTTTTCCAATGGTATTTTGAATAAGCGCCCACCCGTCGATCTTGCCCTTCGTTTCTCCAATAAAAAAATCAAAGGAGGTTTCTGGGAAATTCCATCCGATACGTTCTTGGATGAGCTTCTTTTGTTCCGGGGAGAGAGTAATCACTTCGTTGCGGATGTGATCGGAGTCGGGAAACATTAACTTTGCTGCTTCCTCTGGGGTCAGGTAAACGTCTTCCTGGCCCATTTCCTGTGCAGTCAGGTACCGCTTTAGTTCATCATCCCAGACCGGGTCATTCTGGGCATGGGCGAATGTGGCTAGAAACCCCAGAGAAAGACTGCCAAAAATAGCGATGTTTAAGATTCGACGAAGCATCCTTCAGCCTCAAGTTTTTTGGTTAACGTGTTCAAAATCTGATTGATCTCTTCTTCAGAAGGTTCAACAGGATACCAATCATAAATCCTGGCTCCTCCACGAAATCCCCAATGTTCCCGGCGTTCAGCAAGCTGAAGCCGGATCACGTTTGATTGGACGGGTTTGAGGGTTAGGCTGAGCTGTGAGCGTTCTTTATTGGTCAAGCCTTCACGGCGGAAAAGCCCATATTGCGGCCCCTCAACGTATTGCACTCGCCATCCCGTTTCAATGAGACCTTTGGTTTTATCTTTCACACTCACCGGGTAAGCTTTGAGGGCTTGCAAGGAGGAATCCCAAACCGAATCCATCGGACAAGCCAGATATCGTTCGGAAAATTTATCGGTGCCCCCTAACGAGGCACATCCCACTTGAATGCTAAAACACAGCACCATGACTACCCAACGGGCTATCGGCTGAGAAATGGAAGATACGGGCAAGAACATCATAAAAAATAACGAAAATGAGAATAAGTATATTTGAAAATGATTCTTATTATGATAATGAAAACGGGCATATGCTAACACCATGATAGATGCCAGTCAACCAGTGTTGAGAGTGGGAATGCAGGCCAATCATTGGAAGTAATCGTTTTGGCAAAAAGTGCGATAACGAGGAAGGGAGAAGACCAGATTATCGGTCTTCTCCCTTCTTCATAAAGCCGCGGCTAGAAGTATGTGGCTACGGAGGCCACGAAGCCATGATCGTGTCCGCGGACGGTTTCTCCATCTCTAGAGATCGGCGTTTCTGGGCTATATTGATAATCAAGTTTATAAACGGTGTCTTCTGTTGGACGGAAGTTCAGGCCAAAAGTCAGGCGCTGATACTGTCCGAGTCCTTTTTTATGGTCAAGGTTCGTGTTGGTTTCTTCCCAACGAACCACCGCGGTGAAGGTCGATACTTCAGGTCGAAAATGGCTTGGCGCAAGCCTCGTCAGCCACTCAGGAAGAAAGTGGTAGTTTCCCTGGATGTAATACCCGTTCATGCGTTGGGGAAGTGGTCGCCCAGTATTGGGGTCAATAGCTGGGCCCCCGGTCAGGCTCTTTGAGTTATCCTTGACATAGGTCCACGCCGCTTCACCGATCAATTCGAACGGTCCTCGCTGAAGAGTCCAGTCCACCGCCATGATGCTTAAGGAGCGTTTGCTTTTGGGGTCGTAGCTTCCATAGTAACCCGATCCACCTATTTCAACGCCTAAGACGGGGCTGTAGGCCAAACGGCCAACGATTGACTTGCCGTTGTTGTTGTCAAACCCGTCACCAACTCCTGATTTCCGTTGCCGGGCGTCTTTGATTCCCTTTTCTTCGGTAATCACGCCGGAGCAGGTGCTGTAATCACTGCCTGACACGCACCCGTCGTCTCCCGAATATCCATTGAACCCTGTGGTGACATAAAATTCGTAGTCCAACTTGGAGAGACGGCTGGGATAGACGGTTCCGTAAAACCCGACGCCGGTTTCCGACAAGGTCGTGGGGATGATGTACGTGTCGACCAAAGGACGTTCAGTCAGGTCGCGCAAGGGGCTGTCATGCAGGAGGTTGAATTTTCCGACGGGCAAGAGCAGTACGCCGGCCCTCAAGTTGAACGGTTCTTTTATAAGGTAGTCAACTGTGGCGAATTCCAGGCTGATCTCGGTTTCGGTTCCCTCCCGAATGCCGTGTTCAATCTCGAGTTCCGCAGCCATTTTTACATTCTCGCTCACGTCGGCATAAATGAACGGGACAAATCGATGGATGTCGAATGTGCTGGGGCCCGAGTTCTTCTTATTTAAATATTCAAAGTCCATATAGCCGCCGACAATGGCCTTGGGTGAAGAGACGAAGGGACGGGCATAGATCAGACCACCTGACCCTGTCATGGAGGAATCGGCTTTTTGACGCTTTCCTTCAACCGTGCCAAGTTCCTGAAGGTGTTTCCCCGAAGTAGGAGGGTCCGGTGCGGTCCCCGGTTGGGCCATCGGTGGCATGGCTGCCCCTGGGGACTCGTGCTCTTTCAGATAGTCTTGGACCGCTTGGCGAACCGCTTCCTGCTGAGCGGGCGTCAGTCCCTCTTCACCGGAGGCGGAGAAGGCCGGAAAAGTTGGAAACACAGAGAGGGCCATAAGGACCCCGATGGTGAACTTCTTCATGAATGAAAACCTCCTAACATAGGATTGGGACGCGGAGGTCCTCAGGAAAAGGGTAGGGGACTCAGGGTCCTCAATGGAAGGAACTCATGATAAAACGGAAATCGAAACGCGACGCATGTTCAAGAGCGGATTCAATCGAAGGGTCAGTCCCTGCATTAGTCGCTCAATAAGGTAAAGGGAATAAAAACAAGACGCTTGCAGCGTTTGCATTTCAATTCCACTCCATCTTTTTTTAAGATGGCCATCAGTTGCCCGCAATGACAGCGCGCCTCTGAGGTGGTGGTGCATGGGGAAGCTATTTCTGTTCCTTGTGTCATCTTGATGTTGAATGTAATTATTGTTAATTTTGAAATTGATAACTGTTATTAATAACGCTTTTAATACCCCACGCGTTTGGGGTCTGTCAAGAAGGGCTCATTTTTTCGGATATTTGTATGTGTCCGAGTTTGAGGAAATTAAAGACAGTATAATAATGGGATGGCCATGCTGACTGTTCTTGCTTGCCGTCTAGCGTTTCTAGGGATTCTTGTTGGAATGAGCATGGGATGCGCGCACCAGCTCCCGTCTCATCCCTCTCAAGAAGACCTCACAGAGCCTCTGGTGTTCGGACATATTCACGTGTGGCAGGAAGAGCCGTCAGGAAGAATTTACCTCCCGGAATTAGCTTCACTTGAATTCAGCTCCAGGGATGGTCAAAGGCGGTATCGTGTGGAAATTGAGGCGGCTTCCTCCTATTTTTTTCTGTCATTGAAGCCGGGGCAGTATCAGGTGACCCGAGTATTTATTGTGGAAGGCGGGTTTCGATCCAGTGCGGAAGTTCCGCTTAACCTTTGAGGTTCCTGACCGGGGAGTGGTGTATCTTGGCGGTTGGCGATTCCAGATTGATCCCCCAAATTATACAAGAGAGTTAGAGGTAACCATTGTCTCCGAATCAGTAAAAGCCATCGTGGAAATGACGGTTCGTTATCCATCTCTTTCTTCCAATGTGGTTCTGTCCTCCCTGGCGGAACCTCCGGTATTACGAGCACGATTGTTTGAAGTCACACCCTACCCCAGATTCCGATACTTCAATCGTCATAATTCCACATAAATTCTTTCAAGCGAACTCCGGCTGTTCTGGAAATCAACGTTATTGTTGAGGATAGGAGATTAATCATGGGGCGAATACAGAATATCCTTGGACTCTGCTTTTTGATTCTCTTCCTGGCGGGCTGTCAGGGCACGCCTCATTTGGTGAAGCGCAGTCAGATGCTGATGGGAACCGTGGTGTTTGTCACGGCGGTTGGAGCAGATGAGAGGATTGCGCAGAGGGCAGCCAAGGCGGGGCTTGATGAAATCCGGCGATTAGAAGAGTTGCTGAGCACCTGGATTCCAACCAGTGAATTATCACAGGTGAATGCTGCGGCGGGACGGGAATCCGATGCAGGTAAGTCAGGAAACCTTTGAGGTTCTCACGCGATCGCTGGAGGTGGCGAAACTCACGCAAGGAGGGTTCAATATCGCACTTGGCCCAGCGGTGAATGCATGGAATGCCAGCGGGGAAGGGCAGGTTCCACCTCAGGAAGATCTGGAAGCGCTTCGCCCGCAAATAGAGTTATCAAATGTGCAATTGGATGAAATAACGCGAAGTGTGTGGTTGCGGCGTTCTGGCATGTCTATTGATGTTGGGGGGATCGGGAAAGGATATGCGGCGGACCTCGCGGCCAAGGTGATGCGCACGACAGGGGCGACCGCAGGCGTGGTTGCTTTGTCGGGCGATATTAAAACGTTCGGACGTATGCCGGATGCCCAACGTTTTGTCTTTGGTATCCAGCATCCCCGAAAGGAGCAGGGCGAAGTCTTAGGGCGGATTGAATTGGAAGATGAAGCGGTCTCTACTGCAGGAGATTATCAACGGTATTTCATGAAAGACGGGGTTCGCTTTCACCACATCCTCGATCCCAAGACCCTTCAGCCGGCTCGAGGGTGTCAAAGTGTCACGGTCATAGCCAAAGATGGTGTGATGGCCGATGGGTTGGACACCGGCATTTTTGTCATGGGTCCTGACAAAGGCATGGCCCTCATTGAGTCTTTGCCGGATGTTGAAGGGGTGATTGTTGATCAGGAAGGAACCGTGCTTGTCTCATCGGGTCTGAAGAATCGCTTAAGCCTCGAGCCGTAACAAGGCCTTCAACACTCAATCAAAAAAAAGGAGGCATGAAGCCTCCTTTTTTTTGAGCATAGAAGTGGACTGCTTAGCTTTGTTTGTCCTTGGAATGGTGGGAATACCCGCCTGGATGGCCTTTCGTCATTCCGCCCTCTTGATGGGCATTGATGCGATCATGGACCGCTTTCATGCGAGAGCGTTGCTCGTCCGTTAATACGGCCTTGGCGTCCCGCCCGGCTTTTACTGAAGCCAGGTAAAGGCCTGCACGAATCTCATAAAGACTTTTCAGTTTCGATTCAACAGCGCCCAAGGTCCCCTTGGTCATTTCGCAACAACTCGTGCAAATCCAAGCTGGTCAGTTGCATGTCAGCTTTCATTTTAATTTTGCTTTTTTCAAAATCCGTTTTAATCGTTTGAAGTTTGGCGACCTGATCATCGGTAAGGGCCATGCCTTCTTTGAATTTCAAAATGTGTTCGATAAATTCAGAGGCACTTTGATGAGGCCCATGTCCTGATTTGTGAGAGCTTCCTCCTGTGCCATAGCCACCCGACATGCTCGTGCCATGATGAACCTGGCCATGGCCATAGGTTCCTGCTCCGTGTGGGGACGTGCTGTACCCGGATGGGTGGTGCGCATCTCCTGCATATCCCGTGGCCAGACCCATGGCAGGGAATCCCAGAATTAAGGACAGGACACCGGACCAAAGTGGAATCATTCGTGTGTGGTTCGTGTTTTGTCTGTAATGGTCATGTGAACAGCCTCCTTTCGCGAAGAGAAAAACGCTATGGTGAAAGAAAAAATGAGAGGACAAGTCATGATAATCTGTGAGTTCCCTGAACTAATTCTAATTATACACTGGAATGCGAAAAATGTAGTACGTGAGCCTCTATCTTATTACAAAAATTCAAGAGGTTACACAACCCCATTGAACATGAGAATCTGCTCTGGGTTACAAGGAAGGCGGATGAGTGCGTGGGTAATGTCGTTTGTGATTCGATAAGGATTCGGACCACAGTCAATGTAAGAAGTATTCGTTATCAAAAGGAAAAAGCTGTGGACGAAGGGAAAGAGGCAGCCAGTCTCATCAGGCCTTTTGGCAGGTATTGCAGAGGCCGTACAGTTCCAGCTTATGGGTTTGAATGGTAAAGCCGTTTTTTCTCGCCACCTCTTCTTGTAAATTTTCGATTTGGCAATTTTGAAATTCGACTATTTTTCCGCAGGAGGTGCAAATGAGGTGATCATGATGACCCTTATGCGACACATTATCGAATTGCGTTTGCGAGCCGAAATGGCGTTCCTGTGCCAGGTCGGTTTCACAGAATAATTTGAGCGTGCGATAGATGGTGGCCAGGCCAATATGCGGGTCTTTTTTGGCAAGGATATGATATAACTGCTCGGCAGTGACATGCTCCATTTTGAGGAAGGTCGTCAGAATTAACTCGCGTTGACGAGTCAGTTTGAGGCTGTTTTTTTGGAGATGATGCTTGAGTGTTTCGAGTTCTTTGACCGGTTTAGACATGGTGGAATCTTTCGTAAGATGAAGAAGAAATATATTAAACCCCAATCATCCTGGGTAATCAAGAATTATTTTGTCTGTTTTGGTCTTGGTGAAGAAATTTAGGGAGAACCTATGAGAAAACCCTCAGAAGTGACCGGTGACCGCGCTTTACTAATTTATACGTTGCATTTGACCGAATCCATGGGTCTGATGAGTGACGTGAAACTTCAACAATTATTATTCCTTTGTGAATTGCAAATGTTGGGGAAAGGATTGAAAGGGTTGCATTTTGAATTCGTACGATTTCCCTATGGGGCCTTTAGCAAGGATGTGGATAATGATTTGCTCTTCTTGCGTAAAAAGGAACGGATAGAGAATTTTGATGTGACGGAACAGGCTCAGGGGGTTGTGGGCTTGGTTGATAAGATTATGAAGGAACCTGAAGCCAATCAACAGGTCATGGAAATTATTCACACGGTGGTTGAAAAATACGGGCCTATGGATACCAGCGCCATCATGAGTGCCGTGGAGGCAGTGGAATTAGGTCCCGCTGATAATCCGGAGCAAAAACTTGCCATCCGGGATATTTCCTTCCACACCATTATGCTGGTGCCCTCCCGGATTGAAACGACCGAAGCCATCACGCTTGTCACCCGCACAGGTAAAATCCTTAAATACGGCGATGGGGTATTAAGGCCCAATCGACATCCGGATGACGGTGTATCCTTGCTGTGCAATCATTGAGGGTAAGGAGAGCATGAGAGGTCCCGAGGCCGAACATGGGTCCGACCTCGGTCTTGTGAATTGAAAATTCTGTGGTTACTTGGTAGGCGAGGCTTCTTCAGGCGAAGCTGTTGAGCCAACGGTAAAGGTTTCCCGCAGCGCTTCCAGTCTGACCTTCCCCACGCCTTTGACTTTCCCCAGATCATCGAATGATTTAAAGGCGCCATGATCCTTTTTGTAGGCGAGGATGTTGTGGGCGATATCCTGTCCCACGCCTTTGACGGCTTCGAGTTGTTCAAGACTGGCAGTGTTAATGTCAATCTTGTTCACGGTCGCTTCCGCCCAGGACATGGGGAACAACAGGCCAACGGACAGAACCAGAGCAAACATGAAGACCGAAACTGGTTGTAAATAAAGCCTCACGGCACACACTCCTTTCAAAATGGTTGAAACGTGTCGTTGCCGTTCTTTCCCTTCACGGGGAGAAGGCCACGAATGAATGAGTGAGGCTAGGGAGCAGAAGGATTGAAGAGCAATCTGTCGAAGGTGGTATCTTGGGAATGTCAAAAGCCCAATAAATGTGAAAATTTACTGAGGTGAAGGCGGTGTACCGGTTGTCGGAAATTGATACAAGGTGCCGAATTTCTGTCTGAGGTCTTGAATAAATGGTTCAGGAGTCAGGGCCTGCCCGGTCACGCGTGTGATTAAATCAGCTGCCGTATACTGTCGTCCCCAACGATGCACCTTATCATTCAGCCAGCCTTTCAACGGAAGCAAGTTACCTTGACTGATGGCCTGGTCCAGGTCTGGAAGATCCTTGTGTGCCTGCCGAAATAGCATGGCCGCATACAGATTCCCAAGCGTGTACGTGGGAAAATAGCCAAAGGCCCCAAAGGACCAGTGCACGTCCTGCAGCACACCCTCCGCATCGGAGGGTGGAACGATCCCCAGATAGTCCTGAATTTTGGCATTCCAGATTTCCGGCAGATCATCAACGTGCAAGCGGCCTTCAATGATATCCAGCTCAATTTCAAATCGCACCATGATATGCAGGTTGTACGTCAGTTCATCGGCTTCGACCCGGATAAACGACGGGGCCACCCGGTTGATCGCCAGGTAGAAATCTTCCGCACTGACCTGCCCCAACTGCGTCGGAAAAACCTCTTGAAGTTTCGGGTAAAAATATTGCCAAAATGCGCGGGACCGTCCCACGCAATTTTCCCATAAACGGGATTGGCTTTCATGAATACCCAAAGAAATGGCTTCACCTAATGGAGTGCCATATTGTTTGGCGGGTAATCCTTGTTCGTACAGGCCATGCCCTCCTTCGTGAATACAGCTAAAGAGACAGGAGGGAAGATCGCTTTCGAAGACGCGCGTGGTCACCCGCACATCGGTTGGATGAAACGCCGTCGTAAACGGATGCTCCGACAAATCCAGGCGTCCGCGTTGAAAATCGTAGCCCATGTGCTTGAGCACAAGCCGGCCAAAGTCCATTTGTGGGGTGTGCTCATACGATTGCGTCAGGAGTTGGGTATCGGGTTGGACAGGGGACTGTCGAATGTGGTCCAGCAGACGAATCAGCTCCGTCCGCAAGGTGGCAAAGAGTGGACGTAATTGGGCCACGGTCGATCCCGGTTCGTAGGTGTCGAGTAACGCATTATAGGGAGAATCCGCGTAACCCAAATAGTCCGCCTCTTGTTGCTTGAGTTTCACGACCCGTTGCAGATTGGGCAGAAACCGTTGAAAGTCATTCGTCTTCCTGGCTTCCGCCCATACTTGTTGCGCCAAAGAGCATTCCCGCTCAAGCTGGTTGACGAAGGCCGACGGCAATTTTTTCGCACGGGAAAAGTCCCGCCAGGTCTCGCGAAGGAGAGCTTGTGAGGGTTCGTCCAAAGCAGACGCGTGCTGAGAATGAAGAGTGCCGGTGGAGAGATCCACAAACGTTCCAAGCAGGGATTCCATCTCAGGCGAAACAAATTGGTCATGGGCCAGCGTTTGAAGAGTGGCCAGTTGCTCCGCGCGAACCGCTCCTCCTCCTGGAGGCATATAGGTTTCCTGATCCCAGGAGAGCACGGCTGCGGCATCATGCAGGTGATGGATCTGTCGCAAGGTCTGTTTCAGGGGATCAAGAGCAGCGTCAGCGGACATGAGCGGTTTCCTCAAAGAGTGGTAAAAGGTTCAGCGGATAACCGGACCACTGTAAGGCAGCCCTTAAGAAATTGGCAAGAAGCATTCGCCGATGAGTGAAGAGAACCGGCCGGGCGTGGAAGCCTGTGACCATTTGCCCGGACACAGAAAGACGGACCAAGCAAGAGAGAGGAAAAATATGAGAATGGACGAGATGGCTTGCGGCAGGAGGATGAAGGGAAGGACAATGTGGGTCATTGAAGATCAATCGTAGGGCGATGAGTTGACTGCAAAGGGGGTACAAGATGAAATCCTTGGTGCTGCCGGACATTGAAGCCTATGCCGAAGCGCACTCCTTGCCGGAATCGGAGGTGTGTCGGCGACTTCGGGAGGAAACGTATCGAAAGATGGACTGCCCCCAGATGGTGGTCGGTCCATTGGAAGGCGCATTTTTAAAGGTCATGGCGTTGAGTGTGGGAGCCAGGCGGGTGTTGGAAATCGGCACGTTTACCGGCTACAGCGCCTTATCCATGGCGGAATGTCTTCCGGATGATGGGATGGTGATCACGTGCGATATCGATCCTGAGTCCACGGCTATGGCCAAACGGTATTGGGCTCAGAGCCCTCATGGTTCTAAGATTCATCTCCGCCTCGGTCCCGCCTTGGAAACGATGGCGACAGTGACTGGAAGGTTTGACCTGATCTTCATCGATGCCGACAAAGCCAACTATGTGAATTATTTTCGTCAGGCATTAGAGTTGATATCGGATCAAGGCGTCATTCTCATTGATAATGTTCTGTGGAATGGAGATGTGCTGACACATCCTGCTCCGGATACCAATACGGCCGCCATTCAAGAACTGAATCGAGTGGTGCATGCCGAGCCGCGGGTCTCAGCGGTCCTGTTGACCATTCGCGATGGGATATTCTTCATTAAGCCACAATCCTTCCCGAAAGGTCACGGTCAAGCGCAACAGCAAGTCCAACAATAAAACATTTCCCGGAAATGCTTCTCGCACTGACAGGTTTCTCAGCGAATCCGATCCAGAAGCAATCACACAGGACAAGGTAAATCAGACAAACATGGGTAAAGCCAACCTTGACCCCGCAAGCCACCAGATAGTGGAGCCTGAAGATCAGTGGCAGCCCCAGCAGGTGTTGCTCTTTAGCGGTCACATGATCGATGCACCGGGAAGACACCCTCCGCGTTTTCCAAAGGATAAAGAAGCCATGGCGGCACACAAAATTGCCGAGGTCTTAGACCAACTGGGCGCAGGCCCTGATGATCTTGCGCTCACGCAAGGCGCCTGTGGAGGCGACCTTTTGTTCACGGAGGCCTGTCAGCAACGCAAGGTGATCATGCAGTGGATGCAACCGTTCCCCGAGCCGGAGTTTATTCAAAAGTCTGTCATCTGTAGAGACGAAGCCTGGCGTGATCGGTATGTGGCCGCCAAAGCCAGGCTCACGACCGCAATCCGCTCGGCCCCCGAGCACCTTGGCCCGCTTCCCGAAGGTGTCGATCCGTATGAACGGTGCAATCTCTGGTTGCTTCGCACCGCCTTTGGGTATGGGGTGGAGAAGGTGCACTTCATCTGTTTGTGGGATGGAGGCGGAGGTGATGGAAAGGGCGGTACCGCGCATATGTATGCGGAAGTGAAACGACGAACCGGAAACGTCACATGGATCGACACCCGGACTCTTTAGCCGAGGTTCCTCATGTGATCGTAGCGGAGAACAGTGAGGCTGAAAAACGCTGGTTTAATTGTACGAATACGCCGGAGGCGACATGAATATGAAATGGTGAATACGAAGAGAAACGACCGGTTTAAAAACTCCCAACCTTTGGCAGGAGTAGAATTCCCGGGATGATCACCCAATACGTGCCGGCAATAAAACGAATCACAGAATCATCGAACGACGGGATGTGTGGGCAAGATCAGAATGATGAAGAGGGTCCACGCTCTTATCTTAGTTCAAGGCATTTACGGTGTAGTCAAAGCGGACATTCATGATTGTATTCACAATTCACTATCCAGGAGATTCGTTGAATGTTAGCGAGAATGCCGGGTTTTCGCCCCGGCAGGCGAGGCCCTTTTGTTTCGGCAAAAGGACCCAAAACCATTGACGCCCCGTCTGGCCTTAGGAGAGCGAACGGACGCCAGTCTTAAGAGGGCGGTCCAACTCGCAGGGCTCAAACAAGGCCCGCCCGCTGAGGAGAGCGTCCCTCCCTTGGGCCAGCCGGCAGGCGTCGGTCAGCAACGAAAGCCCCGCCAAGTGTGTGTTACCAACTAGACCAAGGTCTGAAAAATTGTCATCCTGAAGTGCCACGAAGGATCTAGCAGAGCAGTGGGATTTTCGACCTGGGCACCGATCCTCTTTTGTGGACTTTAGGTTGAGGACCGGGTGTCCATCCAATATCTTCCGCCAATGTCTGAATGAGTGGAGTGTAGATCTTTCTCCCATAACGGTTTCTAACGCCCCTGTCGGATTGTTTTGTCTCCTGCCGCCGGCTTGGCAAACTCGAACTTCAACTCATTGATGCGTGCCAGGTAGTCGCTGACGTCGTGGTCGCCGCACCGTTGATGACGGGTCAACTTGAGTCCGCGTGCGGCATAAGCGCGGCCGGCTCCCGCTCCACAGAGGTGAATCACGGCGGCCAGATCCTGCTTCCGCTGGAGCGTGACCTTGCCGATCCGCTTCGGTCCTAACGTCTGAGTGACTTGGCGATCGAGCAGCGCCGCAGTCAATTCGATGGCATGGCTCGGCAGGATGCGGGTATAGAGGCTGTTGAACCAGCACGATTTCCAATCGTGCCACGGGCCGTCCTCGACCACCTCGTGGTCGTGGATGCACAAGCGCTTCGCCTCGCTGAAGGTCCCGTCGGTAATCTGGTACATGCCAACCGCGCTCGAGGCCGGTTTGAACAGCTCCAAGGGATTCCACGTCAGTTGCCACCGCCAGTAGGTCCGTGCCACAGGATTTCCTCCGCCCTCGACCTGCGCCAGCGCAGCCAGAAACTCCGGAGTGATGACCGCAGTCGCATGCTCCCGAAAAAGCGATTCGTATTCCTTCCAGGTCTGGACCGGGCTCTTGTTGAGTGATTGGTCTAAGGGAAAGAAGATCTCGGTGGGTTTGTTGAACGTATGAAAAGCCCAGTTGAGGCCCAGCCACAGTAGAAAAAGGAGGGTCGGAATCACGACGACCCGAACGATCGGATGGGAGGCCAGCACCGCTCGCAAGATCGCACGGAGCACACGCCAACCCTGGCGCACGAAACCCCACAGCATGGTGAGCGTCGTTCGACGTTTGTGCCTCTTGGATCGGTGAGGTTGTTTGGCAGTCGGTCGAGTGGATCTCAACGCCATATATTCACTATACCCGAAAAAAAAGGGAATGAAAGGCTTCTTGAGGCCTCTTCTCGCGGACTTCGCACGCTCGGAAGTTTAAGAAGGAGGAGGCAACCATCTTTCTGCTTGCAGAGCCCCTACGATAAAAAGGATAGGAAGGACACCCATGTTGGTCCTGGGTTCCAGAACGCGCGCCCTCAGAAGAACTTTGTTTGACATAAGTAGGGAAAGACGCTCTGTCCTGCTTCTGTACGAATGCGCAGACCAGAAAATAAAGATTTTCGTTTCGCAGTCAAAATTAAAAAGGTGCCTCCGAGAAAACCGCGTCCTATCCCATTTTGTGTGGACACCTATGCCCATCCTACACCCTCCTTCTATTGACTCCATTCGTATCTCACAATAAGCTTTCAATCAATCATTGATCTTAAGAACTCTTACTGATCTTACTGATAGAAAAGGACATGGGTATCAATTCTCATTTCATCCCACAGTTTTTGCTGAGGGGATTTGCGTTCCGTCGTAGGGGGAATCGATCATACGTTCATGTGTTTAGAAAGGGATGCGCACCTTTTTCCACCAATACGGCGAATATAGCTGCCCAGGGAAATTTCTATGGAGATGAGAGTATCGAGTCAATTCTTTCTGAAGCCGAAACTCAGTTTAGTGATTTAGTTCTTCGTCTCCGCGAAGGAAGCTGTGACCTTAGAAGTAAGCCGCTGATTGATAGGTTTGTAGTACATTCTCTCGTTAGAACTCAAACGTTCAGAGACAGCGTTCACGCTAATACAGCAAGCGTTATGAATGAAGGTACTCTTGAGTTTCTCAACCCAGAAGATACACCACATCTACTTGGAAATATTGTAAATGATGTCATGAATCAACCGGAATTTATAGAACGGTTGAGCAGAGTGTCTCCAGAAGAAAGGCCTTTGCTGGAAGCGGATTTGCGAGAGATACTTCTTCATCCTGACATGCATGAGAAGCTCCGCCAGATGATCCCCACAGCTCTTGCTGAAATAGACATAAACACATCTGTGCGATCAGCTCAAAGACAAGTTCTCGAAGACGAGCGAAACCTTTATAACCGAATCCGTGACCTAGAAAAGATCAAGTGGGATGTCCAGATGTATCAGCCACACTCTCTAGTGTTGGGAGATATTGGTCCGCTCGTTAGGGGAGATGATTCCCCGGAGTGGGGGCGAATATTTCATGGAAAACCCCAGGAAGTCTGGTTTCCTTTGTCTGATAGTTGTCTTCTGAAGGGTCATGTACAAAGCTCTAATTCACATGACGATTCTGAAGAAGTGAATTTTGTTTCAGTGGAAAACAGCATTAAATTTTTTATCGCGAGCCAACGGACTCGATGCGAAGAGGAGTATCAGAAACGCCTTGGCGTACGAGCGGACCAACTTTCTAAGGAGAATCTACCTGAGCTGAAACGAACTGTCAGGAAATATCTGCTGAGTTCAGGCGAATCGCTTTCAACTGAAACCTAGCCGCTGCACTTAACTATCTTTCTCTACCGATCCAGGGAGAAGAGCGTCGGATTCGAAAAGATATGGGTTAAGGTGTGAAACTGCTGAAAATGGATTTGAATTCGTGGGAAGACAATTGGAAACTCTGAAGAGAATAGAGAGCAGAGACATTCAACTTTTCTGATCGACTCGTTCGCTCGCGGATAGCTGTGTTCGGGCTATCATTCGCCCTAACGTCGTTCTAGCTATTAATTACGGCTACCTAGGAAAGTTACGACGTGACCTCGTAGAGCGGCCACGAAGCGCTGAAAATTTAAGTCTTCAGCTGGCTGCGTGATTTTGGTTTTTCGTGCGTTCGTGGCCATCATGAAACAAGCTGAGGTATATAGTCGTTCTAGCACCAAGCGGCGACACAGTAGCTCGTAGCGCTTGCTATAGGATACTCCTCTATACCGTTGAAAGGGTGTTGTATTTTTAAGATAAGCTTCTCCCCGAAATTCAGGGTCTACCTGGAAGTACGGCTCCTTGTTGCCGACAGGAGTTTTGACGTTGACGCGATCTTCCAACAAAAACAAGTAGCCAAGAAAGGGAGTGGGAGACTGACCAAAGCGGCCTTCTCGGAATGCTGTCCAAATATCCTTGGCACTGCCCACCGCTTCTTCCGAACGGTTGTTCACATTGTTGCCGATTGATTTGCCAGCTTGGGACTTTAACTCCATCGCTAAGACCAACGCGCCGTCTGAGACAACAATAAGATCCCATTTTTTCGTGGCTCTAAAATAACCTGGAAGCTCAAGTGCGGTTCTTGTGCGAACATCGACCTTCTTCAATCCAGCTTCGCAAAGGATGTCCGAAACTAAAACCTCCAAAGCACCCATCTGGGTGCCTCCTGTGACCTCACCTCGCGTTCCGGCATCGATTTTTCCAGATTGGACCTGCTTTTCTTTATTTCGTCTTCTGGCGTCCCAGTAGCTTTGGATGGCAGCTTGCAGTCTCTTGTCAATGTTCAAGCGCCGCCTCCAGAGTTCGGAAATTAATCCCATACAGATCCAAAGCGGCGTGGGTTGCACGGGATCTATCCCGATGACGGAAGGCCTCCCTTAGTTCATGAGAGTGCATTTTAGACAAGGTCGTAGGGGCAGGGACTCGAATTCGGCGCAGATACTGTGCCTGGAAGCGTAAATAACCACCTCGCATTCGGACCCCATATGATTCGATGAAAAACTGTCCGACTTTCGACATCAGCAGCCCGCCTAGTACTTCCAGATCCCACTCGTTCGACTGAATGAAGTATAGGTTGTGGTGTGGGTACGTTTCACCTCGATCTAAGACCGGCTCGAGCGTGTTCTTTATATCTGGGATATAGAGTTTGGGAATGTCGGTGAGGGCGTGATTTACGCGATCAATTGTCTTGTACCACTTCCCGGCATTCTTCTCCACTGTGTGGCGTTTTCTAAGGACTGCCGCATGTCCCTCGTAATAGGCTTTCAACTTCGGATAGGTTTTCAGATTGACGAGTCCGTCATAGTCCCATGGGTTAACTAGATAGTGCCCAGACCATCCCACCGTTCCTCCCGCTAGGTCTTTTGCGAGTGCAAGCTTCAGGAGGCGAGACGGCTCCACAAGGTCTGGATCGGTCGTGATGTAGACACGGTCGTTCCCGGTGGCGACACCTATTCCCACTTTGGCATTCATCTCGAGAAGAGGAAACTGATCTTCCAGGCGTCGGAGGAGTGACAACTGTTCGGGTGAATGGCAGGCCCAGGGGTCTGAGCCTTTGAACCACGTTTTTACTTCTGCCCTATGGATACTCTGAGGCAATATGTTGCCGCCGTTTGACTGAAGGGTCCTGGCCAATTGTCCTGGCTGAATTTTCTCAGCTTCCTGACTGGCACTTGCCACAATGGTCGACTGCTGTTTTTTGTGTCGAATTATTGTGATTGCTGGATAGGCATCCACTTCATCATCGAAGGCGTTGGCTTTGTGCATGCTCAGGAGCATTTCGACACTGTATGCTGAGGTAATAAGCTGCCGAAGCTCTGCTCCATACTGGTTCCGCATCCATCTATCGGCGCAGATAAATGCGCATACACCGCCAGTTTTGAGCTGTCGCAGTGCCGCCTCAAAAAAGGCCACATAGAGATCAGCTCGACCGCGCATCGTCGGATACGAATTGCGATAGACTAAAGCCGTTTCTTCGGGAATATCTTCAAGACGCACGTATGGAGGGTTCCCGACAATAAAATCAGCCTGCTTGCTTCCGGTGTCCAAAAGGTAATCCCGGTTTAATATCCACGCTTCGGCCAGTTGCTTGGCTACAGGACGCTCTACGCCCTGATTCATCAGGAGGTTTTGAGCAAAAATTCGTGCACGAGCAGCACTTTTCTCATTCAGTTCATAGGCTAGTAAGGAATTTTGGCATTCTGAAAACGATCGACCGAATTTTCGACAGGACTCCACTAGGCGCTTGACCATAAGACCGAGAAATGCGCCATCCCCAGCTGCTGGTTCGATTGCCAGTGCATCTACCAGATTTTTATCCGAGCAATAGCCGCTCAGATCAAGTAGCAATTCAACGACCCAACGTTTTGTGTATACAACGCCTTTCGGCTCGACTACCGCAAAAGGCATAGGACGGGGTAAAGGTGCGATCAGCTGGAGTTGAATCCCTCGGGTTCCACCTGATCGACTAATTTGGTTGTTTGCCACTATGACCTCGGAATTTCGGGTGAGGTTTAGGGGAAAAAGGAGCGGCTGATATTAACTTGTCTGCTCTCTTCGTTCAATATTCATTTACCGGAAGAGATGCACTTGTTAGTTACGAGCTTTAAGCCGAAAACAAAACTGGACTTGAATACATTCCAACTCTAGTGTCAGCTTTTCTAACTCCAAAATAACTGATTTCTTCAGCGAACAACAGGCAGTTCAATATGGGATGGGCGATCGGGTGTGTGCCAGATTTCCCAAGTGGGTGCCGGGCCATCCAGGTTTTGGAAATGATCGTTGTCGGCTCCTGCCAGGGCGATGCGGATGCGATGCCCTTTTTGAACTGATAGGACATGGGAGGTAACTCCAGTAGCGGCTTGAGGTCAGGTCTCACCTCACCCCATATCTAAGAAATTTCGTCGTGGGTGGTGGCGATTCCTTCTCCGTTTCCTATGCTTCAGGTCTAGCGGTTTGCCGTTACGGCGAGGCGGAATCCCAACGCGTGGAGGAGTGCATCGAGGCTTTTGAGTTCAGGATTGCCCCGTTCGGAGAGTATTTTGTACAAGCTTTCGCGGTTGAGCTTGGCCTTTTCGGCGAGTTGGGCCACCCCGCCCTGAGCTTCGGCCACATTCCTTAACGCCAGCAGGAACAATTCGGGATCGCCCTCCTCCAGCGCCGCGTTCAAGTATTCTTCGGCCTCACCGGCATCACGCAGACTTTCAATCAGGTCTGGTTAATATGCTTTGCTACTTTTAATGGCCTCCTCCTGTATTCGTTTCCATATTGTTTCCTGCTTTCGATATCTTTGGTTTCCTTAGGGTTGCTTGGTCATTGCCTCCGCTCCGACGCCTGCCGTCTGGCCCAAGGGAGGGACGCTCTCCTCACTGGGCGGGCCTTGTTTGAGCCCTTCGGTAAGACTCAGGCTAAACTCCGCAAGTTGGTCCGCCCTCCTCAAGTTGGCGTCCGTTTGCTCTCCTAAGGCCAGACGGGGCGTCCATGGTTTTGGGCCCTTTTGCCGAAACAAAAGGGCCTCGCCTGCCGGGGCGAAACCCGGCTACACAGAACATCACGTTGACACGAAAGTTGGGCACACAAGAATGCGTCACCATGCCAACCGTTTACCAACCCCAAGAGGGATTCTCGACGATGTAAAATGCGAGTGTGATGTTGGCTGGGCTCAGATCTTTCGTTTCACTCAAGATGACAACTCGATAGGACTAACGCAGCCTCAATGAACCACGGGCAGTTCAATATGGGATGGGCGATCGGGGGTGTGCCAGACTTCCCATGTGGGTGCCGGTCCATCCAGGTTCTGGAAATGATCGTTGTCGGCTCCTGCCAGGGCGATGCGGATGCGATGCCCTTTCTTGAACTGATAGGACGTGGGAAGCAACTCGACTAGCAGTGGCGCTACTTCACCCGGAATGAGTGGAGCGGCATCGGCACGGCGAAACGTGTGAACGGGGAGTGGACCTGTGGAGGTAAAGATGGTGTCGCTTGGTTGCCAACGTCGATGGATGGCGCGCAACTCGCCTTCGGTGACGTAATGCACGTCTCCTTCGGGTGTGACATCTTCCAGATAGACAAAGAGGTTCGTGTCTTGAGTCGTGGCAGCGAGGTAGACGGTGGCTACGGGATGCCCTGTGACTTCGAGCGCCTCTGAAAGCGGCTCAGACGTATAGACCAACAAATCTTGGTCTCGTTCTTTCCGATCGGGGTAGGGATTGTTCAGAGAAATACCCACCAGAGTGTTCCACCGGGAATGCTTGCCGGTTCCCGTGGTGAGATCCACCTGGTATCGATCGGGCTTGTCTTGTGCCGGAGGAGCATTCATCGAGAGCCCCCCTTCTTGTTGGAAATACATTGAAGTGGGAGTGGACTCAGGCGGCCAGCGAGTCGATGTTTTCCATTGTTCTTCGCCCATGGTGTAGTAGCGGATTGGTGAATCATTCGGGTTTGCCGGTGGCCACGCCTTTCAGATGGACATCGAAAAATTTAAGCAGTTCCGCCGCATGGTCGAATGGCGCGGGTCCAAGCGCGTAGGGATCGATCCGGCGTTTCCCTCCGTGATCCCATGGCCCGATTATGAGCCGATGGGACGGTTGTTGGTGGTGTAGGTATCGTTTGATGGCGGCCAATTGATATCCCCCGTCGAACCACCCGCTGTAGCTATAGATGGCTGCGCCTGATTTGGCAATGTCGTCGGCATAGGTTTGCGTACTGAGCGCATCGATGTTGGCGGCCTGTCCCGATGGTGGAGAGTCATCCCGAAAGACAATTTCCGAGGCTTCCCGGTACGGACTCCAATTGGTCTCGTGGTCCTGCAGGGCGAGTGCCAAGAGGTCCAGGCCCGTATCGCCATCTACCGGCCGCACTCCACGCACAAAGAGATTCGCGATGACGCCACCGTGGGGTAGGCGATTGTGGTCAAGACGATGAGTAATCGCACTCCAGGTTTCGGTAAACCAGTTGAGATGAATGCCACCTGGAAAGATAATTTCGGAATAGAGATCGAAGCCAGAATACATCGGGGCAATCGCCTTGACGGCCGGATGCTGATTGACGAGTAACATTTCTGCGGTCCCGCCACTATAGGAAATACCCATGGCCCCGACCTTTCCGTTCGACCAGGGTTGGGCAATAATCCAGTCCACAATTTCTGCGCCGTCTTTGATTTCCGCAGGGGAATAGGCAATCGGGCGTGTCCCGAATGACGCGCCGGAGCCACGCACATCTACATCGACCCACGCATAGCCCTGTTGAAGGAATCGTTTGGCATAGGACCCGATGAGCCCCCGTGGACCGTCATCTTTGAAGGCGGAGACCAGCCATCGATATTCGATTGCCCGCCAATACCGGGTTTGGTGTAAGAGGGTGGGAATGGTGTGGCCTGGCTTAAGGTCCGCGGGGAGATAGAAATCCACCGCAATCTTGACCCCGTCCCGCATCGTGAGATACTGCGAAGTACGGTGAAATGTCCCGTTGGATTCGACGCTACTGATGGCAGAGGATGGTGTCCTGCCATCAGGTAGGACGCCACGTTCAACGGTATTGTTGGCGCAACTCGTCAGCCACGGGAAAGTGAACCATAGCAGGATGAGAAGTGCCCACTTGTGAACGGAGAGTCCGAACAGAGTGAATCGAAAGAGGCGGTTGACAGATTGGATAGGGTGATCGTGTAGTTTATACATATGGAGATGAATAGATTGCGTCACATAGTAGCGATGATGATTGAGCGAGCTGTAATGAACATTGTGTCGGATTATACAGAATATAGGGTTCTGGCCTTATAGCTTTAGAATGTGTATCTGGATTCCCTCTTGGAGTTTGCCAGTAAAACGCGTTGTGAAGAGCGCATCGCACTTGTTTACTCCCGTGTCTAATGTGATTTTCTGCGTTGCCGGGTTTCGCCCCGGCAGGCGAGCCTACTTTTGTTTTGGCAAAAGTAGCGCAAAACCATGGACGCCCCGTCTGGCCTTAGGAGAGCGAACGGACGCCAACTTAAGGAGGGCGGCCCAACTCGCAGAGCTCAAACAAGGGCCGCCAGGAGATAAGCGCGTCCCTCCCTGAGGGCCAGCCGGCAGGCGTCGGACATGGGAGGGGGCTGTTGAAAAAAGCCGCCAGCGGCGTTCTCGCCATTTTCCCGTGCTCACGTACTGGAAGTACGCTCTGCGCGCAAAAATGACTGCGGCCTTGCTGGACGAACTTTTTTGAACCGCCCCGAGGCCTCTAATATGCAACGCGCCTGTGGGTCAATATGCCCTTGGAAATTATTATTCAAAACTTCCGTGAGGCAAACCTTTCAGGGGATCACATGAAAGAGTGAGGAGCCATATATTTTGTATGATCCCTATTGTTCTCATCGACACCGAACTCCAAAGTGTCAAAAAGGAAGCATCAATGATCCGGTGGAACCGCCAATGGGTTTATGATAGCAAGAGTCTGAAGAGAAGGAGAAGGTAATGGCTTCAGCATTTGGACATGTGGTGTTGGCGTATGCCATGGGGAAAAGCCTGAGGACTCCTTTTCACACGGCAAGGTTTTGGTGGTTCACAATGGCCTGTTGTCTTTTGCCGGATGTGGATGTGCTGGGACTGGCGTTCGGGATTCCGTATGAACATATGTTGGGGCATCGTGGACTCACGCATTCCATTGTGTTTGCCATGTTGGTTGGATTGGTGGTGCCCCGGTGGGCCATTCCAACTCTTGCGTTGGGGACCAGACCGTATTGGGTGTTTGCCGTGTATTTTTTTCTCGTCACCCTGTCCCATGGCTTTCTGGATGCCCTGACCAATGGGGGACTCGGCATTGCCTTTTTTGCGCCATTCGACTCGACCAGATATTTCTTTCCCTTGAGACCGATAGCCGTTTCGCCGATTGGGCTCTCGGCCTTTTTATCCCAGGCGGGCTTGGGAGTGCTGCTCAGTGAACTGGTGTGGATTGGGATACCTGTTGGAGTCTGGTTGTTGTGCGTACGCGTCATCAGAAAGACGGGCGGGAAGGGTTCCCAGTGAGACAACAGAGGCCGGACTTTTATCCGGGGTATCAGGTAACATTGCGCGTTCTCTCGCTGGGAATGTTTTTCGTATAATTCCAGGTCTAATGGCATCATCCTCTAAAAAAGTTATCTACGCAGCGTTGATCGGCAATAGTCTTATTGCGGTCACCAAATTCGCCGCTTCGGCGATGACCGGCAGTTCAGTGATGCTGGCCGAAGGCATCCACTCTTTGGTGGATACCGGCAATCAAGGTCTGCTGCTCTATGGTCTTCACCGCGCCAAACGACCGGCTGATGAGCGGTATCCATTCGGGTATGGGAAGGAAATCTATTTTTGGAGTTTTGCGGTGGCCATTCTGGTCTTTGCCTTGGGCGCGGGAATTTCTCTCTATGAGGGCGTGTTGCACATCCTTCATCCTGAGCCGATTATCAACCCCATGGTCAACTATATCGTCTTGAGTCTCTCCCTCGTCTTTGAGGGTGGCGCCTGGTTCATGGCTTTCCGGGAATTTTCCCGTGTCAAAGGAAAGTGGTCGTATTTGCAAGCGGTTCAACGGGGAAAGGATCCGACCATCTTTATGGTCCTCTTTGAAGATTCGGCGGCGGTGCTGGGGTTGGCGGTGGCCTTTGTCGGCATCTGGTTGGGACAGGTGACCGGTATTGTCTATATTGACGGCATTGCGACCTGTATCATCGGGTTGATTTTGGCGGGGATTGCCATGTGGCTCGCCTATGAAACCAAGGGATTGTTGATTGGCGAAAGCGCCAATAAGGAAGTGGTCCAGAGCATTCGTGACATGGCCAATCAGCTTCCCGGCGTTGAGCATGTGAATGAAGTGTTAACCATGCACATGGGACCGAATTTTATTTTGGTGAATCTGAGTGTGGACTTTCGAGACGGGGTCACGTCCGAAGAGGTGGAACGCGGCGTGGCCACATTGGATAAGGATATTAAGGTGAAGCATCCCCTCGTGAAACGGGTCTTTGTGGAAGCCGAAGCCAGACGGGTCCTCAAGAATCCGGAATAATATATCATGGTCTTTGGTTGATAAAGTGCAAAGATGCGCTTAAGGCCTAAGTAAAGGGATACACGATCGCGATGGGTGAAACCCGGGTTGATTTGCTTCATTTGCTTGAAGATTTGCGGGATGCCTATCCGGGCGCGCTCGAAGACACCATTCTTACAGAAATCATTGCGAACGCTCTGGATTCAGGAGCCAGCCGGATTGTGATGGAAGTGAATCCGTCCGCGGGCACGTTAATGGTGAGAGATAACGGGTCGGGCATGCAACGGAAAGACTTAGCCCGCTATCATGACATTGCCTCCAGCACCAAACGACGGGGACAGGGGATTGGCTTTGCCGGTGTGGGTATTAAGCTGGGGTTGTTGGTGTGTCAGGAAGTCCTGACGGAAACCAAGCGAGGACACACGCATGTGTCTACCACGTGGCATTTGTCGTCACGGCATCGGGCTCCCTGGAAATGGGTCCCTCCGATCGGCATGGTGATTCAACAAGGCACTGCTGTTCGTCTGAAACTCCACAATATTCTCTCTCCACTCCTGGATCAGGCATTTATCGGGGCGGCCATCTCCAGACATTTCCAACCGTTGCTGGATCCCACGTTTTCCACCATCCTGAATGCTCACTATCCCCACGGGGTGACGTTTGAAATCAATGGGGTGGATCTGCCGCCTCAACGCTTTGAGGCGCCGGTTCATGCGCCTTTGGAAATTCGCTTGGCGCGCAAACGGAAACCCTCTGCGGTGGGATATCTGGTGCGAACCGGAAATCCCTTGCCCGAGGATCTCCAAGGATTAGCCATTAGCACCTTTGGCAAAGTCATCAAGTCCGGGTGGGATTGGTTGGGGATCACCCCGCAGGCACGGGAACACATTTCCGGACTGATTGAGGTGCCTGGTCTGGCGGCCAGCCTCACATTGAATAAGGGTGATTTCATTCGTGTGGGAGCGCGAGGCGCGACATATTTGGCCTATCGGAAAGCCATCCAGGAAGCCGTTCAGCGTCAACTTTCAGAATGGGGCGTGGTGGATAGTCCGGTCGAGGAAACGCCACCTCGCCAAATCAGACCGCTGGAACGGGATCTTGAGCGCGTGTTGGAAGATCTCTCCGATCTCTTTCCGCTCCTGGGCTCGTTGGTCGAACATCGGAAGGGTGGGCAAAAACGGTTACCGTTGGGAACGCCTGGCCCCTACGAGGCTATGCGCGCGGTGATGGTTCCCGGAGAAGCCTCGCAGGATCAGGAAACGGAACCAGAACTCGTCGTTCAACCTCCCGGCAATGAACTTCCAGGTGGAGAGACCCCAGGTGAGCCTCGCGAGCCGGGAGAAGATGCCTCGGTGGTGTCTGACTTTCTGCTGCCGGACCGAGGCAGCCGGAGGGCTCCAGCCCGGTTTGGGCTCGGTATTCAATTTGAAGACCGGGAAGATGATCAAGAAATCGGGCGGTTAGTGGAGTCGACGGTGTGGGTGAATCGTGCCCATCCTGCCTATCAACGGGCGGTGGCGACGCGGTCGGTTGGTTATCATATTGCATTGGCCGTGGGATTGGCCTTGGCACCGCTAGCTGTAGAGGCTTCAAACGAGCATGCCTTTCTCACGGCCTTTCTCTCCTGTTGGGGTGAAGCCAGCCTTCCGAAAAAATCCAGGAAACGCAAGCGCTAAATCCTCGTCAGTCAGTGAATGGCTGAGGAAATGCTTCCTAATCCTGGTCCTTATTTTGGATTTCAACCACGACTGGGCAATGATCGGAAAGGTGTCGATAGGCGAGCGGATAATCTCCCCGTATGCGTTGGCACCTGGCGACGGTACAGTATCCAGTGACGACTGGATCAGCAATGTGTGGACATGGGAAACGACGGTTGTCAGCTTGCCATGGGTCAGCTCAACGAGTTCGGCGAGGGTGTACCGAAGAACGAGAAGCAAGCGGCAAGCTGGTATCGAAAATCTGCGGATCAAGGCAATGCCATCGGACAAAAAACGCTTGGACTTCTTTATGAACTCGGAAAGGGCGTGCCGGAAAACTGGACCGAAGCGGCTCGGCTATACGCCAAGGGCGCGGAGAAATTTCAAGATTCGGCGTTTGCCTTAGGGCGCATGTATGAATTTGGCATGGCCGTTCCGCAAAACCGCGCGCTCGCGATCCAATGGTTTAAGAAAGCCGCTGATATGGGATATCCCAAGGGAGCCTATTGGAACTTTAAACGCTATTTTTGGGTAATCGGAAACGTACCAAAGGGAGGGGCAATCACCCAAGCAGCGGTCTCAAAATAACGAGGGGTTTCAGGCTACGAGAAGGGCCTGATCGGTCCCTGGCCAAGGATGTTACCAAGATTGGCGACACATTTGGGGGTTTGTAGGTGTGTGAAGGCCTGCGGTAAAGGAACAGCGGTGTTGGAATCATAAGATTCTCAATGTGCCGAATACACTGCCGACTCGGGAAGAGGCAGCGGCTAAGCCTCTCCTGTGTCAGATGGCGTTTGCCCCGCCTCAACGGGAGGCCGAACGGCGGCAGGCGCAGTTTATGCGCTGGTGTGAACAGCGCGGGCATATGGCCGCCGCCCATTGGCTCGAGCGGGATTGGGAACGCCTGATGACCTTCTATCATTTTCCGCAGCCGCACTGGCAACATCTGCGCACGACAACTCCCGTAGAATCCCCCTTTGCGGCAGTTCGACTGTGGACAGATGCCGACACGCGGTTCAAGAAAGTGGCCAATGCCAGAGGGGTCATTTGGAAAATGCTCATGGTGGCTGCCTAACTCTTTTTAGACACTTCTTAACGGGACCTCGCCCCAAACCATCGTTGCTGTATAAAGGCATGGCGGAATGCTAGTTTCTTGGCAGGGCCGGAGGTTCGGGATCAGGAATAATCGGCGGTGGCAGAGTATCCATTCCACGACTGCGTACCCCACCTCCTATCCCCTGCAGTCCTTGGGAGGCGGGATGTCCCTGTATTTGCTCTAAAAGTTGTTGCCGGTTGGTTGTGCCCTGTTGAGTGGATTGCCCGCCTGAACCGGAGCCAGTGGTGAGCCCTTTCGCAGGGGGCGTGTGACATACCACCCGGTACTCAATGTGATTGGATACAAATTCGGGGGAAATCCCATGCATCCGGATTTTGCCGATCTCGGCCCCCACATTGTTGGGAATATTATAGGAGACGTTTCCCACTGCAATTTTGAGATCATTGGTCGTAAGGGTCTTAATTTCGCTAGATCGGCCCCTATCATCCTTCAGACGGAACTTCACTGCGACATTCTTGTGGTTGGTCCGTACGGCGTAATCAAGCTTCAGCCGACACACGCCGCTATGGCCCGCCACGACCGCGTGTTTCAGTATGGCGCTTTCGACGCGATCAATTCTGGCTTGCGAGCCAACACCCCCGACGCCGGGTCCCTGCGCGCCGGCAAATTTCTTACATGTCAATCGGACGTTTGGAGAAATTTGACCGGAACCAGTAGCGGGGGGTACTTCGGTGGCGTTTGCTCCTCGCGGGGCCGTAAAGCCGACCCCGTACTGGTAGGTGGCGAGAATGGTGATAGTTCGATCTTGTGCCCAAATCTCTCGGTCACTCATGCCATTGCGTTTTAAGCGATCGACGAGGGTATTGCATTGCGTCGCCAACCATTGTTGAAGTTCGCGGGCTGGAATGCGAACGGCGACCGTACTGTCGATGGTCCGTTTGCGAATATTGGCATAGTTTTTGTGGTATCCCCAGAGTCGCCCCGATAACACTGAGGTTTGAAAATCTTGATTTTTTAAAACCAAATAAGCATTGACCTCTGTTACCCGGCCTGCGACCCCCGCGTGGGCTTTGATTAAAACCTTGGCCTGCATATCTTGTTGTGGGCTGAGTTGGGTGTAATGGACGGAGTTTCCAGTAACGGAAAAGGCAGTTGGGGTCGGGCCTTCTACCAAATCAGCATTCTGGTAATCGGCGAAAGCGACCTGATGGCTTCCCCAAAAACTGTGAATAAGGAGCAAAAAACCGAACATCAGGAGTGGGAGTTTCATAGCCTATCTCCTTTCTTTTCTTGGCGAGTGAAAAAACCAGGAATAGGAACTTTAAACGCTATATTTTGGGGTAATCGAAAACGTACCAAAGAAGCAGCGGAGGGGCAATCGACTAATCAGCGGTCTCAAAATGAGGGGTTTCAGGCTGCGAGAAGGGGCTGAGCGGTCCTTGGCCAAGGATGTTATCAAGAATGGCGACACATTTGCGGATTTTAGGTGAGTGAAGGCCGAGGGGGACAGTAGGCTCAGATGGAACCGGACGGAAGCGGATGGCCTTCAGTTGGCCTCAGGCTGTTTGAAAGAGATCGTCGGTCCAGGCCGGTGCAGCGGGGTGGGGCCCGGGTGGGCAAGCCCAACTGTGCGAGGATTTTGACAATCACCGCGGGATCTTCGATGGCGGCGATGAGTGTGACAGTGCCCCCTAAACAATCGAAGAAACGTAAGCGTTAAGATTTCGTCGGATAAGGATGGATGGGCGGAGGATGTCCTAATCCTGGTCACGATTGTTGATTTCCAACACCACCGGACAATGATCGGAGAGGTGTCGGTAGGCGAGCGGATAGTTTCCTCGTATGCGTTCACAGCCTGCTACAGCGCAATAGCCGGTGACCTGGACGGTGGTGACGGTCACTTCTTGCATCTCTTGTGGAACCAGCACATGATCCAGCCAGCCTCCGCGTCCGCGAAAATAGTGGGAACATTGCGGGTGTAAGGTCAGATCAGCAAAACCGGGTTTTTCTTTGGCGACTTTTCTACGCAAGTTTTTCAGCTCGGAGTCTCGTGATTGCCAATCGCCCGCGCCCATCGTATTGAAGTCGCCGAGGAGGATCACATCCCGATCGCGAGCGAGAAGTGGATCTACCGCTTCATCAATCCGGTTTAATGCGTGATGCCGATCCTCCACGGCAAACACCGTGGGACCGGATTTTAAATGCAGTCCGATCAGATGAAAATCAACGCCATGGGGTTCTCTGGCTTGTACCCAGGCATAGAGTCCCGGGCGTAACCCGAAAGTGCAGGCGTTGTTGGCCGATTTTGCCCTCGCATTAAATTGCCACAAGCTTTCAAACTGAGACAAGGACACGCGGGTGTCGTTCCACAACAGGCCGACATGATGGTCTTCGGGCCGGCCGCACGGTTGGCGATACCACCGCCATGTGTCCCCCGTCTGTTGATTCAGCGAAGCGATGATCCTGTCCCAGGCTTTGGTGGCCTCCGGGGTCGCGAGACTTTCCTGGACCGCGAGAATATCAATTTGCATCCAACGGATCGCACAGATTAGCCAGTCGATGTCGGTCGGATCGGCATGATCCTCGCTTTGGTCTTTGGGTTGACCGATGGGAAACCATCGAATATTCCATGTAGCCAGCCGGATCTTGGCAGAAGATTCCGCAGCCATACGGCTGCCTTGCTTGACGGCGGTCTCGCACTGATCCCGGCTGGCCCATACTTCGTGCTCTCCTCCCTCAGCGGTGAGGGGACGGTCGGGTTTGGCAGGTGGTTTCGGCTGCGGTGAACCGGCTTGGAGATATTTTTTATGGACCCAGGCCTTGTCATCATTGGGCAAGCGAAGGTAGAGCCATTGGCCATGCTGTGCGGTCTGTTCAATGGTGGCTGGAGTGCCCGTCGGGACATGTTTCAGATAGCTCGGGGACGGGTTGCGATGGAGAGGAACTCCAATTGGCTTCGTGGCTTCAAGAATTACCGATTGCCCAACCTCAAAATCTTGGGCGAAGGTGATGGTCCAGCCACACATGGTGAACCAGAATACAAAGCCGAATGTATAGAAAAGTTTATGCATGTCCTCTACTTACCAAAACTTGGGATAGAATACCAATCGGGACCCGGGGTGCCTGTTATGCCGGAATAGACCCTGAGGCCGATTTTCTTTCTCGTTGTCTCCCGGTCAAATCCCATCATGGTCATCGGGAATAGACCTGTTATTTTTCGTTGTTGTCCTGACGTCCCCGCTGCATCACATCGGGTTGGTATGATTGAATGCCGAAACGAGGTTGTTGCTTCAGGCCGGCAGGCGACGGGGTAGGAGAAAGGGCCCGCCGTCCGCTTCGAGTATGCGATAATGAATATAACATCCAGACCGTAACCCCATGCACGTTTTTGAGGAGTCAGCCTGATGAGCCATTCTTCCATTAATCTCGACATCGCCAACCGAATCCCCTTGCAACCCATCGCCGAAGTGGCCTGGGAAAAACTTCAACTGGATGCGAGTCAAATCGAATTGTACGGGCGGTATAAGGCCAAAATTCCCTTAGCGTCCCTCCCACCATTTCCGAGCAAACCCAAGAGCAAGCTTATTTTGGTGACCGCCATGAGTCCGACGACGGCCGGAGAAGGCAAAACCACGACGCTCATCGGTCTGGTGGATGGATTGAATAAGATCGGTCAACGGGCTGTTGCGGCCCTTCGAGAGCCAAGTCTGGGGCCCTGTTTCGGGATGAAAGGCGGTGGATGTGGGGGAGGGTATGCTCAGGTGGTTCCCATGACCGACATCAATTTGCATTTCACGGGGGACTTTCATGCGATCACGTCTGCGCACAATATGTTGGCGGCCCTGGTAGACAATCATTTGTATTGGGGGCACAAACCCCAGATTGATCCCCGTCGGGTTACGTGGGGTCGGGTGCTGGATGTGAATGATCGGTCTCTGCGATCCGTGGTCACGGGACTTGGGGGGAAATCCAACGGGTTTACCAGAGAAGGCCGTTTTGACATCACGGCGGCCTCAGAGGTCATGGCCATTCTGTGTCTGGCGACCGACCTCCAGGATCTTCAGCAACGTTTAGGGCATATCAAAGTGGGGAGAACGGCCAACAAGGAAATGGTCTTTGCAAAAGATATCCAGGCGGAGGGAGCCATGACCGTGTTACTCAAGGAGGCCCTCAATCCCAATCTTGTGCAGACCTTGGAACATAATCCGGCCCTGGTTCATGGCGGTCCGTTCGGGAACATTGCCCATGGTTGTAGTTCCGTCGTGGCGACCAAGGCGGCTCTCACACTCGCGGACTATGTGGTGACAGAAGGAGGGTTTGGTGCCGATCTCGGGGCCGAGAAGTTTTTTAACATTAAATGTCGACGATCCGGTCTCACGCCGGCATGTGCCGTGGTGGTCGGGACGATCAAGGCGTTAAAACTTCATGGAGGGGCCAAGGAAAAAGACCTTGAGCAAGAAGATCTGGACGCGCTCCGGCAAGGGTTGCCGAATTTATTGCGCCATTTGGAAAATGTGAAAAAATTCGGGGTCCCGGCGGTCGTGGCCATCAACCAATTTACGAGTGATACCAAGCGGGAGTTGGAACTGGTGGAACAGGCGTGCGCGGATCATGGGGTCAAAATGGCTCTGGCGAATCATTGGGCTGAAGGCGGCGCTGGTGCTGTGTGTTTGGCCGAAACCGTTCGTGAGGTCATCGAAAAGGAACCCGCCGACTTTCGCGTGCTGTATCCTGATACGATGCCGCTGGCAGAAAAAGTGCGAATTATCGCCAGGGAGATTTACCGGGCTGAGGATGTAGAGATTCCACCGGCTGTCCATGCCCGTTTTGCTGAACTCGAAACAAACGGGTTCGGGCATTTCCCCATTTGTATGGCGAAGACGCAATACAGCTTTTCCACCGACCCTGCCCAAAAGGGAGCCCCGACCGGATTTACGCTTCCAGTGCGAGAGGTTCGCCTCGCGATGGGCGCAGGGTTTGTGGTGGTCATTACCGGGGATATGATGACGATGCCCGGCCTTCCGCGGGTCCCGGCGGCTCAATCGATCGGCATCGACGCAAAAGGGAATATTGTGGGGTTGTTTTAGAAAGGCGCACGTGACCGTGCCTGGCCGTAGGGGGTGTGCCGGTCGGGGGGATCAGTTTTCCATCCGGGCGAGCAGGGAGGCCCGCTCTTCGTCGCTGACGCAATTGTCAATCCACGGATAGAGGATTTTTTCTTCCTTCACATTGTGAGCCGTTAAAACCTGGAGCAACCCTTCTTCCGCTTCTTCAGTGGTAAGGTCTCCTTCTGCCACTTTTGCCTGAATCTGTTCCAGAAAGTCCTTGATCTGCCGATGCTCATTTCGCATGACTCCGGTCGGCCCATGGTCCCTGACCATTTCCGCTTGGGCCTCAAAGACCGGAAAAAGAATCTCCTCTTCCCACCTGATATGCCGGTGCAGTCCGGTGAACAATTCTTGAAACAGTAATCGGGCTTTTTGAGAATCCTGTTTCTTGAATGCCTGAAACCGGTTGAATATTTCATCCAGGCGGTCATGATCCTGTCCCATAAACTCCGCAATGGTGGTTGTGGCCATACATTCTCCTCTCATGTAGCCTGGGTGTTCCGTGTGGTCTGGAATTATCCTGGACTGATCAGCATAAGAGCGTCAAGAGAATCCATGGTGTTACTCTTCGATCGCGGCGCAAGCCTTCATAACTTATACTATGTTTGCTTTCTGAAGAGCGGACTCCACTGCTCGATTGTCTTCGGATCGTATCATCTTGTCTGGTTTTTGGATGACCAGTATAATGGTTAGATATCGAACTATTTGGAGGGGAGGATTTCTGATGCCGCATGTGGATCAATATGTGTCAGTGACGCAAGCGAAGACGCAACTCCTTGAACTGATCCGTCAACTACAAAAGCGTCAGGATACGGTAGGCATTACACGGGACGGAGTGCCCACGGCTGTGCTTCTCAGCATGGAGCATTTCGAAGGATTGATGGAAACCCTGGACATTTTGAGTGATCAGAAGACCATGCGCCCGCTTCGGAAGTCCCTCAGGCAGGTTCAATCCGGTCGTTGGGAAACACATGAATCCGTCTTTGCCGACGAGAGTGAATGACGCCCTATCGTGTTCGGTATACCCCGGAGGCCGGGGGCCGCATCCGCAAACTGCATCCTGAGGTTAAACAAGAAATCCGGGATGCCATTCGAACATTGCAGGATGCACCCTTAACAGGGCATTCCCTTCAGCAAGAACTCTTCGGCTATCGATCATACCGTGTGCGGTCCTACCGAATAATTTATCGACTCAATGACGACGAGCGGACTATTGATGTGATTTTTATTGGACAGCGTCGAAATGTCTACGAAGAGCTTCTCTCGCTGGTTCGCCGTCCTTCCTTTGGGAATTGAGTTCACCCCAATTTACTTGCCCGGTAAAAATGTGGGAGTTGAGAGTTTTTTGAATCACGTCGTGTAATCCATACCTGCCTCTCCTGTTTGCCTTGTGATACATTGGGATGATGCAAGCGACCAATACCTTTTCTCTCAAGTCCGATTACACACCCAAAGGTGATCAAGGTAATGCGATTGCCGCGTTGACTGATGGCTTAGAGCAAGGGCTTAAGCATCAAGTGTTGTTGGGGGTCACGGGTTCGGGGAAGACGTTCACCATGGCCAATGTGATCGTCAACGTGCAAAAACCTACACTGGTTGTGGTCCACAATAAGACGTTGGCGGCCCAGTTATATCAAGAATTTAAATCATTTTTTCCCGACAATGCGGTCGAATATTTTGTGAGCTATTACGACTACTATCAGCCGGAAGCCTATATTCCGACTACGGATACCTATATCGCCAAAGACTCCGCCATCAACGACACCATCGACCAGATGCGGCATGCGGCCACGACGGCGCTCCTGCAACGCAATGACATTATTATTGTGGCATCCGTGTCGTGTATTTATGGCCTGGGATCGCCTGAGGTCTATCACGACATGTTGTTGTATCTGGAGCCGGGCATGGAGATTCGCCGGGAGCGCATTCTGGCCAAGCTGGTGGACATTCAATATTCGCGGAATGATCTCGAGTTGCAGCGTGGGATGTTTCGGGCACGCGGGGATGTTATTGAGATCTATCCCGCTTCGTCCGATTCAAATACCGTCCGGGTGGAATTGTTCGGCGACGAAGTGGAAGCGCTGTATGAAATCGATCCGTTGACCGGCCATGTCATTGCGGAAGCTGCCGAAAATTGCGATCTATCCCAAGAGCCATTATGTGATTGCGCCCGATCGCTATGAACAGGCCATTGCCGGCATTGAAGCAGAGCTGGAAGAACGTATTGCCTACTTTCGCCGGACAAACCAATTGCTTGAAGCGCAACGGATTGAACAACGGACGAGATTTGACCTGGAGATGATTCGCACGATGGGGTATTGCCATGGGATTGAGAACTATTCCCGTCACCTGAGCGGACGGGCGCCGGGCGAGCCACCGCCGACCCTGTTGGATTATTTCCCCAAAGACTTTTTGCTGATTGTGGATGAATCGCATGCCACCGTTCCACAGTTTGGCGGGATGTACGAAGGAGACCGTTCACGCAAAAACACTTTGGTCGAGTACGGGTTTCGGTTACCCTCGGCGATGGATAACCGGCCCCTTAAATTTCCCGAATTTGAGAGATGCATGAATCAGGTGGTGTATGTCTCCGCGACTCCGGGACCGTATGAACTGAAGCATGCCGGCAAGGCGCTGGTTGAGCAAATCATTCGACCCACAGGTTTGATTGATCCGGTGATGGACGTGAAGCCGGCGAAGGGCCAGGTCGAACAGTTGCTCGGGGAAATCCGGCTGCGAGTGGCGAAGGGGCAGCGGGTGCTGGTGACGACGTTGACCAAGCGCATGGCGGAAGATCTTACCGAGTATTATCACGACCAGGGGTTAAAGGTGCGCTATCTGCATTCGGATATTAAAACTCTTGAGCGAGCGGATATCATCAGGGATCTGCGCAAGGGTGTGTTTGATGTCCTGGTCGGCATTAATTTATTGCGTGAAGGATTGGATTTGCCGGAAGTCAGTTTAGTGGCGGTGCTGGATGCGGATAAGGAAGGGTTCCTCCGGGGATATCGTGCCTTAGTCCAGACAGCCGGGCGCGCGGCCCGTCATCGCGAAGGCACCGTGATTTTGTATGGCGATGTGGTCACGGATTCGATGCGAAGAGCGTTGGACGAAACCGGCCGCAGACGAACGATTCAATTGGCATACAACGCCGAGCATGGGATCACGCCGGAGACGATCAAAAAACGCATCCACGATTTGGAGTACCAATTGGCGGAAGCCGATTATGTGGATGTGTCCTTAGCGGCAGAGGCGGTTGCGGCGTATGGGGGCGAAAAGGATTTAGAACAGAATATCGCCGCATTGGAAAAAGATATGAAGGCGGCAGCCAAGGCCTTGGAATTTGAACGAGCCGCTCAGTTGCGGGATACCATTCGTGTTCTCCGCCAAAAGCAGATCCAGGTCGGAATTTAAATCAGAACCATCGCCTTCTTTCATTTTCTCTTATTTGAAATTCGGGATAGTGACCCGCTCCCTTTTCTCTTCTGTTACCCCTCCGGTAGCAAGGGGTGATCTATCCGCAACGAGCCCACCAGGGATTCACCATACAGACTGGCTGGCATGACCACGCTGGCAAGCGAGTGTCGAGAGATACGGTCCGAGCGTTTGAGTTCGCCTATATGTGTTTATAAACGTAGGCGCCGAGGAACATCCCCAAAACGGTGAGGAGGTTCATTTTCAAGAGAAACCCGAGTGTGAATTTTATCAAGACCAAATTGACGGTCACGGGTGGGTCTAAGCCTAAGTTTAACGCCTGAACGAAAATATTTTGCACGGTGCCCTGAGGAGCCACGACCTGAAGAATTTCCCCTAAAATACTGCCTAACAGTCCGCCAATAAAAATAAATAAGAGTAAGTAGCTTCCACTCTTTTTTAACACCCGTTGCCTCCCGGCGCATTGTTGGAGATCAGGGAATTGTGTGTACGCGATCTCTGGAATGTATAAGAAATTTGCACGAAATGACGGCTGGAATGGCCCAAAAATATGCTTAGGGTAAACTGCTGAATACCTTACAAGAAACATTGAATTGAGTCAAGAAATAACCCGGCGCGAAAGGGTCTGTGGCCCCAAGAGCGTGTTTAGGGTAAAGCGGGTGCGACAGGGTGCGGAGCAATGGTAAATCGCATGGTGCCCAATTTATTGACATCATTGGCGATATACCCCACGAAGATTTCGACGCGGTATTGGCCTGGTTGCCAGGTTCCGTCCGGTGGGAAAAATTTCAGAAATCCGCTCTCGTCTTCCGTAGCCAGATCGACGATATCTTCGTCGAGCCATTGAGAAGCATTCATTCCGGTTTCTGATTCAGAGAACAGACGGCCAATGATTTGATAGGACGATAAATGTTCATGGACGGTAAACACCAGATACACTGATGTGACGTCGGGCAGGAATGTCTCGGTTGGCCTGACGGGTATGTGTGTATGGCCGCCCCTGGTGGTCGGTTTGACCTCGAAACTTTCTGCGAAATTTAAATCCAGAAATACTCCCCCGGGTTTTTTATCCAATGAGGGGATCAGAGGAGATTGGGAGTAACTATCATAGAGGGAGGGAGCATTAGAAAAATGATCGGGTGGAGTATCATATTGCGAAAACCCGTGTTGTGTATCTTTCGGTTGAAATACGGAAGGGGAGTCGGTCTGACCGGGAGAATCACCGCCCCAAGTGGTGCCGAGCATCGTAAAGAGCATGATCGACATCAAGATGCCAAGCAGGAGGTTGCGCGGCATGACGGGCAAAGGATGTTTCATGCAGGTTTTTGTGTAGAGTTGCCGTGACTCGGCAATCGTTATTTCCAAAAATCTTTTCCGCTCTTTTTAAGAATCCACGTTCTCTACCTTCGATGGCGTCATTGAGTCAAGGACTTTCGATCTTGCCTTGCAGCACCATGAGGTGTTTGTTAAGATTCCGGCCGGGTCTACGCATTTTCATCTACTTTGTTGCCACTGGCATTTTCATTCATTTTTTCTAAGGAATATAGGTTAGAACTATGGGTGCTTCACCAAGTATGGATCCCGATGCATTGCCGCAACTCGTAGGAGATTTTCAACCGGTTGATAGGTGGCAAGCCCACATTAATCGTCTATTTTACGGATTGAGGGGAAGTCGTGTTCGAGAATATTACCAAACGGTGGCTGCGGCCGATTTCCGGTTAGGCTTTGCCTTGGCGGAGGACTATTGGCGTCGGTGTGGACAACGGGCGAAAACTCAAGGTGCCGATCAAGCGACCACCCCATTGACCGTGATGGAATGGGGCGCCGGGAATGGGAATCTCGCGGCCTGTTTCTTGGATCGTCTTCAGGAGTTGGATCAGGAAAAACGGATATTTCCAAGAATCACCTATCGTTGTATAGAGCGCGAGCCGGTTCTGTTGGAGCAAGCCAAAGCCAACACGGATCTGGCTAAGCATCGTGACCGGGTCACGTTTGACCTTGTGTCTGTCGAGGATCTCTCGGACTTTCCGGATGGGAGTATTGATCGGATTATCTGCAATGAACTCTGGAGCGAGTTGCCAACCAAGCTCATTCTTCGAAAAGGGGGTGAGATTCATGAGGAACAGCTTCGCCCCAATTTGAACGAAAAGCGGTTGGCGGATTTCCCGGATTGGCCAAAGTTTATTGAGGCCTTTGGTCAGCAGGACATTGAATCTCTCACCGCGTTACCCTCGTTTCTTGAAGATCTCGTCTGGGAGCGGGAATATCGCCCCATCGAGACCAAGGACTTTCCCTTTCGCCGCACAGTCGTCGAGTTTCTCAAGCAGATCGACGAAGAAGTCCTCGTGCCTTACAACGTGGGCGCGTGTCAGAGCCTCAAGGAAGCCAAACGATTGTTGGCCCCGAACGCGATCGGATTTAGCGGTTTTGACGCAGGGACGGTCGATCCGCAGGTGCTGAATGACCCGGAAAAGCCCTGTTATACGGTTCAGGGTGGCCAATTCAGCTTTATGGTGAACTTTCAGTTGATGCAAGACGTGGCCAGGCATTTGAATATTCACACGGGCGTGATTGAATCGCAACGGGATTTTGTGGGACGGAGCTTGTCAACCAATGTGATCACTGTCATGGATCTGCTGGCATCACATCCTTCGCCGCCGGAAGGCCAGGCCTGGCAATTGGATGCGTTGATTCTTCGAACCCTGGAGGCAGTGAACCGCACGTACCGGAGTCCATACCAACGTCATATCGAATTTCCGCTTTCCGAAAGTACTCCCGCTCACGAACGCGCCGGACTAGAAAAGCTGGTGCAATCGTTACCGCCACATGGTGTGCCGGATACCATTGCCTATCTCACCGAATCGGAAATTTGGAAGGCCATGCCCGATTTGGAAAAATTGGGATACGATTCAGAAGGCATCAAAGGCATGTTGGAGCTTCCCCTGCAGCCGGTGGATTACATCCACATGTTTTTTGCCTTGTAGGATTCATAGTCACCCTGACGGTTGCGGGATGCGTTTTGTCGTGTGCCATTGATTAGGGCGGAACGCGGTCATCATGATTGTGTATTTGGAAGTCTCTCGACGGAGGAGTGGATCCTGCAAAGGCAAAACCGCAATCTGAAAAAAGTCCTTGCCGAATGCAGGAAATTTGCAATCAGGTAGATTTTTTGAAAAGGGTTGTGTATACTGCGGCGGATTTTTCCAAGAATGTAAAGAACGTAAACACTCATTCACAATAAGACGAGGTAGCTGTGTTTGGATCGTTTGGATGGATGGAGCTTATGCTCATCCTCATCATTGTGCTCATCATTTTCGGTGCAGGGAAAATCCCGCAGCTTGGTGAGGGCTTGGGCAAAGCGATCAAGGGCTTTAAAAAGTCTGTTGCCGAAGCGGATGCGCTGGATGTGACGCCTAATGAGCCAGCCGAAGGCGGTCAGGCCCCACCGCCCCAACCGGAACAATTGGCGAGCCAACACCAGACGGCAGAGGTTCCTCCTCCGCCACCGGCGCAAGGGGTGCCGCAGCCAACGGAATCCACGCAATCCAAACAGGGATAATTCGCGGGTGAGATTGACACGGTGAAGACCGCCCACCGAAGGGACAGGCAGCATGGACCTAAGCCTGATCAACGCTCAAGGTATATGTTCAGCGGGCAGACTATAGAGGAGTGCGAAGATGTTCGGCTTAGGAGCGATGGAAATTTTGATCATCCTCGTCATCGCGTTCCTGCTCTTTGGTCCTAAGGAATTACCTGAAATCGGCAAGCAGGTCGGGAGAGCGGTCAAAGGGTTTAAAGAAACAACGGAAGATCTTCGGCAATCGGTTGAGCCGGAAATCAATATGATTACGCAGGAATTCAAATCTGTTGAACAAGATTTGGAATCGTCAATAAAAGAAGCCGAAGCAGAGATCAAAGGGGCGACAGAACAAGCCACCGAGTCCGGTGGATCCAAAATGGGGTAGCCAGGGGAGGTGCGACTCCGTGAGGACGTTGACTGCTGGATCGTTTCGTTGACACCCAAGCCTTATTTCGATTTTTAAAGTTTATCTGTCATCACGAAATCCTTCCGGACGGTCATCAGACTGTTCATTGTGCGCACTGCGGGCGGGTCTACGGTTATCTTCTGTCGTGTGGTTTTTGCAACTATCGTAGCATTCAAGCGATAGGGCCATGAACCAAAATCATCGAGAAAGTCAGGGAAAAGACATTACTTTTTAATGATTTACGACAAATAATGTGACTTGGCATCTAAATGGCAAACAATAATAGATCGGAAGAGTCGTAGAACAGGGCAACCATTAGATCTTAGATGAGATGTTAGTGCTCGAGACGGCAAGAATCACGAAGTCAAGAAGGAAGCGGATGAGAGAGACCAGCAGCTCTGAAAGGGGTACGGGGCGTTGGATCTTGAATCCAGAGGGCTATTCACTAACAGGAGGAGTGCAATGAGGACTTTTTACCGATCCTTTACCAGGTTGACAGCAGCGGCTTTGATTGTGGCCATGTCTGCAGCACCAGTGTTGGCCGCCGACCAGACCCAGCCCCCCCCCCGGTGTTTCCCAAGACCAAGAGCCTCCCGGCGACCGACTCAAACACCAATGTGCCTGCAGTGCCACGGGCCATCCCGGATCTCAATCCGTATCATAATTTTGACCCACCTCAACCGAGGATTTTCCATGAACGCATTGATACGGTTACCCCGCCGGCAAGGATCGGAGCGTTTGATCTCCGGAAGCTGACCATTTCAGGGGATATGCGTGTGCGCCCGGAGTTCCGGACCAATGGTAATTTTAGCAACAACTCAAGTTCCAACGCGATGTTTACTCAACAATTAATCCGGCTGGGATTTAATTACGATATTTCTCCGGATGTCGTGTTTTTCATGCAGCCGCAGGTTTCGAATAACTTTGGGTCGAACCCGTCCACTACAAATGTGACTGGAGCAGGCAATCCCAATGGGACGAATACACAACTCTTCCTTCGTCAAGGCTTCATGTTAATTCGGAATTTCGTCCTTCCGAATTTAACATTAAAAGCCGGGCGGCAATTAATGGTGTGGGGAAACCACCGGATCTTCGGTCACTTTGACTGGAACAACGTCGGGTTTGCCTTCGATGGTATCACCATGCGGTATAACCATGCACAATTCCCTGTGGAATTGGGTTGGCTGCGCGTGGCGGAAGGCAACTGCGTGTCAAATGCCGGCGGGTGCACTAACTGGTAAAGCGTCCAGGGGTGATGGTGATATTTTATTTGCTAGAATGCCGATGAAATTCGGAGCGGTGGCTGTGGAACCTGCCTATATTTACGAATCTGGGGGTTCGACCACTGGTGGACCATTGACTGCCGGCGGTGGAACAGCCACGGGTCCTGTGGGTGGTCAACAATCCAATCAACAACGAAGCACGGTCGGTGGCCGTGTCGCGTTCAAGCAGGGCATGATCGATGCCACGGGTGAAGGGTATTGGCAGTTTGGTGAATTAGGAACACCTGGTCTGCCAAGCAATACCAGAATCAATGCGTTGGCCGGGCATTTTGATGCTGGTGTGACGTTGCCGGTTCCGATGCAACCCCGTATCGGCGGAGAAATCAACTATGCCACCGGTAGCTCAACGAAAAACGGTGGACATACCTTCAGCCAATTGTTCCCGACGAACCACATTCACTTCGGGTACATGGACTTGATGTCCTGGCAAAACATGTTGACGTATGGTGGAAACCTGCAAATGCGGCCCACGGCAGAGAGCCATTTTGAAATTGCCGGCCATGTCATGCGGTTGGCGAACAAAAATGATAACTGGTACACGGCTAGCCAGGCCACGTTCTTTTCCACTCCTGCCGGGAATAAAGAAAAGTCCCTTGGTGGGGAAATTGACGTGGTGTATACCTTGTTCTTCCAAAATAATAGAGTGGGCTGGCAAGTCGGTTACGGCCACTTCTTCACGGGCGATTACCTGAAGAAGAATGGTTTTGGCACGGCTGATCAGAATTGGGGCTACACCCAACTCTGGATCAACTTCTAAGAAGTCTATCATTAACAAGGGGACTTAACCCTCCCCGTTATCCTAGGCGCCCCGGTTGGTACTCCCAGCCGGGGCGTTTTTTTTCTTAGCCCTCGCTTAGTGCCAGGCAGGGCCCTGTTTTGGCAAGGCAGCTGAGGTCTTGTTCTCTCGGGAGGAGAGCCAAAATCATTGTCGCCCAAACCGGCCACATTCATTCGTGCCGACGCAGGCTATTTGGAGGGGCGGCCAAATTCGCGAGGCTCAGGCAGAGTTCGCCATTTGGTTTGAGTGTCCGTCTAGTTAGCCAGTCTGCAGTTGGGCGGGGTCATCAGATAGTTTTCAAGTCTGGACCCGTTGAGGAATCAGCTTTGGCTCGCCACAGTTGTCTTTCCATCCCGATCATTTTGGCTCAATCTGTATAATCACTAATAACAGAGGGTGAAGGAAGAAAAAGTGATCTACTTATCTTATGGCGAGTCGCTTCCCAATAGGGTGTGGCCAATATGGCTTACGAATACAATGGCAAGGAATTGGATGGCAACAGGATCTTTACTTTTATGAATCACGGTACTATGACGCCACTCCGGGTCTGTTTATTTGAGCGGGCACCATTGTATCTGGTCCTACCGATCTGCAAGCGTTTAAGGTGTATTCGTATGCGCGCAATGATCCCGGTATCTATAACGCTTCTTCCTGGCCTTTTTTTTTATTAAAATTTTTCAATTCCATTCAGAAAAAATTTGGGCCGGTAGGCTTTGATTTGGCCGCGGTAACACTCCAAGGGTTTGATCCCATTTTGGGAAATGGGTTCCTCACGCAGTCAAAAGCCTGTCGGTCTTACCTTCCTGTGCGTTGAACTCTCTGTTTCATCTTAAGTTCTGTTTTTCCGCCGGATCCGTGGAACGGTATTCTGTGTCACAAGATCTCATCATCGCCGAGACGAACAGTCCTCTAATTTCTATAAGTCTTTGAAATTTTTGTGATACAAAGTGTTTTCTCTCGCTGGCATTAGGCTTGTATTGATCAGACATGTGAAAGAGCGCCTCTCTCCACTATTTTATCGGACAGACTCGAAACGCAATGCCAACTAAGGGAGTGTTGAATAATAAAAATTTTCAAGGGCAAATTTGCCCAGGATTAGATTGCTCATCAAAGGCTCCGGGTCGGTTCAAAAAAGCAGGCCCTGAGTCTTCCCGAAGGGTCCGTCCAGCAAGGCCGCAGCCGTTTTTACGCGCGGAGTGTACGCTTAGTACGTGAGCACGGAAAAATGGCGAGAACGCCGCTGGCGGCTTTTTTCAACAGACCCACTAATAAAATTTATGTAACCTTTCTCCTGCGAGTCGAGGGTGTTTTTGAGCTCTGCTATTTTGGGGATTGTACCGACGACTCTTGGCGCCACTATGTCCATACCATCTTTCTATGACCCGACATCCGCCTCACGTTTGAAGAATTTACCTCATGAGTGGTCTATGAAAGTGTGGGAAGGGCTCGGGCAGGTTCAGGTGGGGCAAGAAGGTCATCGAAAAGTCTTACGTCTTGAAGCCGAGCAGGGATGTATTAGTCTGCTCCGTTCGCTGACGGTAAATCTTCAAGCAAATCCTGTCGTCTCCTGGGAATGGAGCGTGCTCACGCTGCCTAATGCCGTAGCGAGTAGCCAATCTTCACGAGACGATCACGGGGCCGCCTTATACTTGTTTCTTTTCATCCAGGAAGGCGCCAAGCAAGAAAACCATTCTTGGATATATTTTTGGGACAATGCTCGTCCGGTCGGGACAATCCTTGTGCGTCCCTTGGATCCGTCAGTTTATGTGGTCGTGCGTAGCGGGCCAAATCAGTTAGGAAGGTGGGTAACAGAAGAGCGGAATGTGCTTGCCGATTATCGCAGCATCTTTGGAGAGGAGCCCTCAACTTTAGAGGGCATGTCTTTAGTGGTGGATTCTGTTCAGACAGGTTCGAAAGCTGCCAGTCTATTTGGCCCTATCGCCTTTCATTCCGAGGTCCAGTTAGCCAGGGAGATTCAGGATCAGGGGGGATGAGCAGTCTCAGACTACTTCGAAGACTAAACTGCTTGGGGCTTTGTTGAAGTATTTGGGATTGAAGCACCCACAAGGGACGAACTAATGTCATTTCGATCATTCATATGGAATCCCATCCGGTTTTTCTGCCCATTGGATGATGCTCCAGGCTCAAAACCGGGTTTTACCCCACCAATCGTTTATAAATTGGTTGTACCCTCAAACAGGTTACCGTGGCTGGGATTCACAAAATTTTTTTGGAGAACGGCTGGTGGCTACCTGGAGGAAGGTTTTCGGGTAGGTCCTGGTTGAAGTTCAGCGCGGATGGTATGGGTTCCTGGCGGAAGGCCTTCAGAGAGGATGATTCCAATGATCAACTCACCTTGGATGTGTTCGGTCACCTGACCCAATCGGCCTCTTATTTCGGCGGTCCGCTTTTCGCCCGCCTTAAATGATCCTAGCGGGACGGGAAGAGGGGCTACCCGTTTAAAGGCCTCCACCAAGGTAGGGGTCCCCCGTAACTCCACATAGGCCGATGGAATGGGTGTTTCGCTGGTATTGGTCGTTTCAATCAAAAGGATGATGGCCTCTCCCCCCTCCAACACCAAATTGCGGTTGGCATCAATTAATTTGGTTCTAAATTGAAGCGATGGGCTTGCAACGGGTGGGGCCGGGGACGGCACGCTTACAGCCGGACCTTGCAGAGCCGGTGCCGGGAAACCTGGTTGCGGGGGGACGGGTTGCTGACCCGTATTGAGTTGGACCAGTTGGGGGAAAACCCCGATCATTTGTTTAGCCAGATTTTCAGCGGCGTCTTCTACCGTTCCGTCAATTTGATCGGTGTGACATGAGATGGATTGGCTTGTGAGTTCCGGCACCCATAGCCTGACTTTCTGGTGGTAGGTCAGGGGACTCTGGGCAAGGGCGGTGCCGTTCGCGTCTTCATAGACGGCGTGGAGTTTCAGATCCACAAAGACATCGTACCGATCTTCTTGTCCCGAACGGTCAACCGGATCAAATCCAAATTGCTGGAGACTCAGGACGATTCGATAGCCATCGGGAGAAATGCCTTGCGCCTCTCCGACGGGGGGTTCGGCTCTCACGCCATTGAATCGTTCTTGGCCGACTTGGAGAAATGTTTTGGATATGATCTCGCCTACTGGAATAGTATAAGGTAACCCACACCCACCCACGGTCTGAGTATAGGTCAGCAGATTTGGTGCAAAGGCGTAGGTGATCGTGACAGGAATTCTTGGTTCGTGTTTATCTTCGTAAGTCAGGCGGGGAATGGAGATTTTGTCGCAGGCGGGAAAAACGGATACGACAACCACAAGTAAGAGGTAATGGAAAATTTTTTTAAGCAGTGGGCACACCGCCTTACCCTACCCCAAGATCCTGAAAGATGGCAACTGGATCCCGTGTTTTTCCAGAGACTTTCCTCTTGCTTCGGCAGGTTCGAATCTTAGGCGGGTATCCGGTTGGCAAGATAAACAATAAATAGTCTTAGAAGGAAAGACAGTGAAAATCATGAGGAGCCAGGGAGGAAGGTCCTGGGAAGCAAAAAGTATGGATGATCCTGAGAGGGGCAATGGATCCTGGCCTTCAGCTTGTCACCTTTTGACAGATATCACCCTCACGGTTCCTCCATTTCTTGACGATCCTTGATCAAAGGGAAGAGAATTCAACATTCAGACGGCCGTTTTTTTTCTTAACCAATGGAGGCTTCATTATGTGGCGTCACATCTGGTTGGTTGTCGGGTTCCTCTCTGCTTTTACTTTCTTGGGCTGTTCGTTGGATAACACTCCCAAACGGTTGCCGGCTTACCTGCCCCAACCTACCGGTTTGTCAGGCGGGGGCGTTGAAAAAATGGCATTTCAAGCCGAAGGGGTGACCGCCGTCTTGGTCGTTTTGAACGATTCGGGATTTAATGAAAAATCAGCTCCAGCACTTCGCCGCGGGACGCTGGAGAATCTCGGAGAACTCCTGAAAACGGAAATTCAGAAACAAGTGCCGATTCAAATCACTTCCGTCCTGTATCCAGAGGGTCTGCAGGCCAATCATTCAGCGGATCAATTCATCCAATTGGCCAAGGCCCAGAATGTTCCCTATCTTCTCTTGGCGGTCTTGTCCAGTTCCGAATGGGAGGTGTTTGATCGTTTTTCTCTGGCCGGCGATCAGCAGCAGGGGACGGGTATGCGGGGTATGGGAATGCCGGGGTACCGCGTGGAAAATTATGCGCGGCTGGAACTCGCGCTGCTGGATGCCCGGACAGGTCAACCGGTGGTCACCACGGATGGTCAAGCATGGGCTTACCTTGAACGGCTGGTTGTCCCGCTTGAATCCAACTTGTATCCCGTTGTCCGGAGATCTCAGACCCAACCACCTATTTATCCCAATTCGGTGGGAGAGGAGTATGAGACGCTTCGCTGGGTATCCGGGCAGGACGCCATTGCCCAGGCGGTGATGCACTTAGAAATATTATGGAAGAAAAATCAGGTAACCTGATTTGATGACACTTTCAAAGTTATTTTTCACCTGCCTTGTAGGTTATGCGCTTGCGGGGTGTGGGGCAGGCCCCACACCAAGGCTGATGGACCTTGTCGGAGAAGACGCCTTTGCTAACAGCGGGCTTCCACCTGAGAATGATGAGTGGAGGCAGATGGCAAAAATCGGTCTGGTAGTGCATTCGGATGCCTCGGCTCAAAAAGTGGCTCCGGCGATCCTGTCCGGATATCTGGAGACCCTTACTCGACGAACTGAAGAATTTCTCAGGCAGCGTTGCCATTTTCAAGAGATCGTGCCTGTTTAACCAGTATCCAAGGCAGTGTTCCTTTCCCAATAACTGAACGGCCAAGACCAATGGTTACATGTCCCCTAGAACATTGAGGGCATGTTCTAAAGTCCTGAGAAGATTGGTTCTGAAACAATCTGTAAAGGCACGATGATGACGCAAATGGGCGGAACCGTTCTTGAAAATTAAGTGATGGCTGAGAAGGACATTCTTCGTGTATTGGATTCCAACATGGTCTTTTTGCATCTGGATGAGGGTTTTAACCATGGGAGAGTTAGCATCTGATAGATTCTGCCGAGACCAAGCGGGATTAAGGATTAATGTTGAGTGAGGATAATGAATCGCGGCCACTGGGTTGTCGGACGATTGAGTCTGAATCTGGAGAATAGTCATCACCTTGGAATTCCCAACAGATTGGCAGATTTATCCCGTCTTCACTTTCAACTTCGAACAACAACCTACGGGGCTTTCTCTAGCTTGAGGATCTCTAATCGGAGAATGACAATTTTTTCCTATATGACGAATTTTACCGTAAACCAATGGAGGCTTCATCATGTGGCGTCATCTCTGGTTGATTGTTGGCTTGCTGGGTTCGTTGTTTTACTTTGCTTGTTCGCTGGACAATACCCCCAAGCGGCTAGGGGCCTACCTCCCCCAACTTACCGGTCAAGCGGGACCCGCCGCAAATATGGCGCTTCCAGCCGAAGGGGTGACCAGTGTCTTGGTGGTGCTGAACGATTCGGGATTTAATGAAAAATCAGCTCCAGCACTTCGCCGTGGGACGCTGGAGAATCTCGGAGAACTCCTGAAAACGGAAATTCAGAAACAAGTGCCGATTCAAATCACTTCCGTCCTGTATCCAGAGGGTCTGCAGGCCAATCACTCGGCGGATCAATTCATCCAATTGGCCAAGGCCCAGAATGTTCCCTATCTTCTCTTGGCGGTCTTGTCCAGTTCCGAATGGGAGGTCTTTGTTCGTCTTACGATGGTTGATGAGGGAGAGGGGGGATTGCCAGGGTATCGGGTGGAAAATTATGCGCGGCTGGAACTCGCGCTGCTGGATGCCCAGACGAGCCAACCCATGGTTGAAACCGATGGCCAAGCATGGGCCTATCTTGAACGGTTGGTTGTTCCGATTGAATCCAATGAGTATCCCGTTGTCCGGAGGGCTCAGACCCAAGCACCTATTTACCCCAATTCAGAGGGTGAGGAGTATGAGACGCTTCGCCGGGTTTCCGGGAAGGACGCCATTGCTGAAGCGGTCATGCATTTAAGCGAACTATGGAAGAAGAATCAGACAACATGATTCGATGACACTTCAACAATATTTTTGACGTGTTTTTACGGTAAATCCTTTCGGGAATGGAGGCCAGACCCCACGCTCTGACTGATTGATCTTGCTAGGGAGTACAGCTTTACATTCAGGAGACTTCCAACTGAAAGTGATGAGGGGGCCGCAGGTGATAAAAATTGGCCTGGTTCAACATGCAGATGAAATGCCGCAACAGAAGCTCGTGATATTATGAGAGCCCGAGCCGGTCAGCACGCTTTAGATCGGGCACTGGATCATGTAGGGTTGGCCTGTCAGCTTAAGACGTCAGGACGGTCACATATTACCGGTAGTTTTCAAATTGCAGATCGAGTCCGAAGTCCTGCTCTTTGAGATGTTTCATGACGGCTTGCAGTTCGTCTTTGCTTTTGCTTTGCACCCTGACTTGTTCCCCTTGAATTTGTCCCTGGGCCTTGAATTTGGCCTCTTTAATCGATTTCGTGATGGCTTTGGCCTTGTCTTCGGGAAGCCCGCTCTGAATGGTTATGGTTTGGCGTACGGTTCCGCCTAAGGCTTCTTCCACTTTCCCATAGGTCAGGCCTTTCAATGACACATTACGTTTGACGCATTTGGCCTTAAGGATATCCAAGACCGCGTTGAGTTTGTAGTCATCATCCGAAATCACCACTAATTGTTTGTCCTTTTCTTTTAGCGTCAATTCGGTTTTGGATCCTTTGAAATCAAAGCGTTGTCCGACTTCTTTTTCAGTTTGATCCACCACATTTTTCATTTCCTGCATGTCGATGCGAGAAATGACGTCGAAGGAATAGTTGTCTGCCATAAGCCTCCTTTCAAGTTGTTGTGACAGGACCCTGGATTAGCAGCACCGTCCTGCGGGAAGTTGAATGCCTTCGCCTTCGATCACTTCAGTGCTGTTCAGTGGTTGTTTGTGTATAAGATAGCCGTACCATTTTCTGGCGCTATCTGTGAGGACAATGAGTGCGAGTATGGCCACCAGGCCGACGAGAGAGGCATTGATAGCCATGGTCAGGCTTTGCGACCCCTCTGTTGAGAGGGCCCGATTGATAAAGATCACCAGGAGTTCATAGCATCCGGCCAGGGTGATCACGCCAACAAATACCATAGGGATCACCGTCACCCACAAATAGGCTGTCTTGTTCATCTTGATGAGCACGGTCGTGGCAATACAGAGTGCGAGCATACCGAGTAATTGATTGGCTGCGCCAAACATAGGCCAGATGGTCGCAATGGATCCCGTGCCTATGAGATACCCCCACCCTCCAACCACCAACAGACTGGCGCCTAATACTCCGGGCCACCAATTGATCTGCTTGAGCGGGGTAAAGAATCGTCCCCCTAATTCCTGAACCAGATACCGGGCGACCCGTGTCCCGGCATCAATCGTGGTCAAAATGAACAGGGCTTCGAACAAGAGCGCGAATTGATACCAGTAGGCCATGAGCCCGGACATCCCCGGCAAGCTTGAAAAAATCGAGGCCATGCCAACGGCCAGAGATACCGCACCTCCCGGACGGCCCGATACATCTACCTCAACAAGCGTGGAGAGTTCCGTAATGTGGGCGGTTGGAAAGCCCATGGTTTGCAGGGTGTCTGCGGACAGGCTGGTGTTGATGGCAAAATAGTCGCCGGGAACCAGAAGGCAGGCGGCGATGAGCGCCACTACTCCGACAAAGCTTTCCAGAAGCATGGCCCCATAGCCGACGATGGCCTGAGATTCCCGACTAATCAGCTTGGGCGTCGTTCCTGATGAGACCAGGGAATGAAAGCCGGAAATAGCCCCACAGGCAATGGTGATAAAGAGAAATGGAAACAACGTTCCTGGAATGATCGGTCCATTGCCAGCCGTAAATATGGTGGTGCGAGGCATTTCAATGGTGGGCGCGAGCACTATGACCCCGGCGGCCAGAAGAACGATCACACCCAATTTCATAAATGTTGAGAGATAATCCCGGGGCACTAATAACATCCAGACGGGGAGGACTGAGGCAAGAAATCCATATGCCGCAAGGCACCATGTGAGCGTGGTGCGGTCCCATAAAAACCATTCAGCCCATTCTGATTGTGCCACGGTTCGGCCGACGAGAATGGCCAGGATCAAGAGTCCTAACCCGATCAGCGTCATTTCCCCGACTTGTCCCTGGCGAAATTTTTGAAGGTATAGTCCCATGAGCAAGGCGATGGGAATGGTCATAACGATGGTAAAGGTGCCCCAGGCATTGTGATACAGCGCATTCACCACCGCCAGGCCTAATCCGGCTAGCGCGACGACCACGATAAAGAGTACGGCAATCGCCGTGGCCATCCCGGTGATGGGACCTAATTCAGCATGGGCGATTTCCGGAAGTGAACGGCCATTTCGCCTCATGGAGGCGACTAGGATAATAAAATCCTGAACGGCGCCCGCCAGAACCGCGCCAATGACAATCCATAAAAAGCCTGGGAGGAAGCCAAATTGTGCCGCCAGTACGGGACCGAGTAATGGGCCGGCTCCGGCGATAGCCGCAAAATGATGGCCGAAGAGAATGTATTTGTCGGCGGGATAGAAATTGGTGCCGTCCTCCAGCCGGTGCGCGGGTGTGCGACGTCGATCGTCCAGATTCATGACTCGCTGCGCCAAAAATCGGCCATAGAACCGGTAGGCCAACACATAGAAGCAAGAGGCGGCGACTACGAGCCAGAGTCCGTTCACTTTTTCGTGAGGATTGACTAGGCCTACGACATGGCCGAAGGCCACGGCACAGAGTCCGGCGAGTCCTAACCATCCGATTTTATTCCATACAGACATGCGGGCCATCCTATCAATGGGAGAAAAGAGTGTAAACGGGTGTTGACTGAGGAAGGTTCAGGCCGACATGTGTTTAGGTCGTAGTCTTTTCAGGAAACACAAACGGCAGTTTGCCTGCTTTTACTCGCATGGCGTTGATGGCGTTGAGAATCTGGGGTTGGCGAATGAGTTTTTGTTCGACACGGTGTTTCCCTGGAAAATCCAGAAACAAGATACCCAGAACCATTGTGAGGATACCCTGTCCTGGTAAGACCAGCATGGCAATTCCGGCTACCAGAAAAATGAGTCCCAGGCCGTTTTTCACCATCAACCCAATGGCTCGAATAATTGGATGATGATTGGCAAACCACCTGCGGTGGCTGTGATTGTTGAAGTAATCAGGTGGCAGGCGAATTAACAGAGCAGGGATCGCAATAAGGGTTCCGACAAACGCAATCAGGGAAAGGGTGATCATGCCGACCCAGATTTCCCTGGGAACCCAGGACTCGGCAAACTGAATTAATTGATCAATCATGGTTGGTCATGATGCCTCAAAAATATTAAGCAATCATGCGAAAGATGCGTTAGGAAAGGGTCCAATTGTACTCTGAAAAATGTACACTTTATAATTGCTTGATGGTGTTTGTGGTTTTTAAAGCCAATGAATGAATGAGTGAGGCATGATGGTACAGTATTGGTTGTTCAAATCAGAGCCGACAACCTTTTCCATTGATGATCTGGTTAACTCTCCCCGTCAGACCACATGTTGGGAAGGCGTACGTAATTACCAGGCTCGAAATTTCCTGAAATCCATGAATGTTGGGGATTTGGGGTTTTTTTACCATAGCAATACGGACCCTCCAGCCATAGTTGGAATCGTTAAAGTGGTTAAGGCCGCCTATCCTGACGCCTTTGCATTCGATTCAAGGAGCCGATATTTCGATCCGCGTAGTGCGCCGGATTCGCCCCGTTGGTTCCTTGTGGATGTCCAGTTCGTCAAAAAGTTTCCTCAGGCCTTGCATTTGGATCAGTTGCGAGCCGTTAAGGGATTAGAAAAAATGGAACTGCTTCGTAAAGGTTCCCGGCTCTCGATTCAACCAGTGCGTCCGGAGGAATGGCAACTGGTGTTGGATTTTGTTCAGAAAAATACAAAGCATTCGTCCACCCCAAAGTAGACCATCAGGGTTTTTTCAAGGGTTGGCGTACATGCTTCTTTCACTTTCTTCCTGGTTAAAGTGAAAGGTTCGCTTTGGGAAACACCTGTAAAAACGGGTGGATGGTGACTTCCTGAAAAACCCCATGAAGGGTATAGGGATCATCTTTGGCAAATGCTTGGACTTCTTCGAGGGATTCTGCTTCAACCACGATTAAGCTCCCTATTTTATCGGTCAGAGGCCCAGCCAAAATAACTTTGCCTTGTTGTGCCCACGCCTCAAGTCGTTTGAGGTGGGCTTCCCGATAGAGAGGTCGTTTTTGTGCGCCCTCAGGACCGTCTTTACCTAAAATTACGAATTTCATTCTTTCTCCTTGTTCCCTTTTCCGAAGCCGCATCAATGGCCTTTCTTCTACAAAGGGCATGACGTCTTCATCATATCAGAAGGCAGTCGTATGAACATGTCGAGGCGGAAACTCCGGTTGTCTGGAGAGTGTGTTTGAACCGAATAGGCGAATGTACGGCAGGTCTATGGATTCGGATCTTCTAGCGGTTGTCTGTTCGCATATCCGCTGTCAATATCGTGCCACCAGCGAACCTGTTTTTCTCCGGATTTCCAACATAAAAATACCAGGCGGTCATCAAGCAAAAATGGGAAATCACATAATCCAATTTCGACATCTTTGATCACCACGCCGAGTTCCTGAATGGCATGCAGGCTGCCGTTGATGTCTTGTAACCCTTTGATATATTGGACGCCCATGACCGTTCCTCCTCCGGATGACGCTTGGGCGCTGGCTTTTTTGACTTCTTCCCTCGTGTCCATAAGTATTTGGCGTCCTGCCTTAATATTGTCCCAAAATTGTTCCAGCTCGGGGATTAATCCGTTGGCTTCGGAGAGGGTGAAAATCCGTTCACTGGAAAAGGGAAAACCTGAATCAGACATGGGAGAGGACCCTTCCTTGTTGACTTTCAATTGCTGTCATGATGGTTTAACATAATAAGATTAAGGGTGCCAACCTTGAGAGAGGGGGGTGACTTTTCGATGAGTGGTTTGGAGAAAAATTTGAGTTTCCTGTCGCAACTTCCGAAAGGAGCCTATTGACAAGTTGTTCAATAGTGAGATAAATAATTACTTAAGACCTGCCCATTTGATAGCAAAATCCATTTCCGCCAATTAACTTCTCGGACTTCACGTATTATTTCAAATCGTAGATAGGACAACACGGGTGGTTTTGACAAGTGTGGTTCTTCAGTTTCTCTAAACATTCTTCCTAAACACACAATACCGGTCTAAATCTTTTAACTTTATTAAAGTCTGGTGCGGTTCCCTTTTCGGGGATCGCCAAAATTCGCAGCGCAGAACCCAGATGAAAATGTTCGTATCCTTTCCACCCCTCGTAACAGGCTAAGCCCACGAGAAAACCCTTCCGGCCAATGAATGGAGTAACCTAATGTATCTTGCCGAATTGAAGCAAAAGTCCATTGGAGAATTAAATGAAATCGCGCGTGACCTCAAAATTGATGGCGCGCCAAATTTGCGAAAGCAAGAGTTGATTTTCTCTATTCTTCAAGGGCAGAGCGACAAGAACGGAGTCATTTTCGGAGAGGGAGTCCTGGAGACTCTGTCAGATGGATTTGGATTTCTCCGAGCCCCGGATTCCAACTACCTACCAGGACCCGATGATATTTATATTTCTCCGTCTCAAATTCGACGATTTAATTTGCGAACCGGTGATATTGTTTCAGGGCAGATTCGTCCACCGAAGGACGGAGAGCGGTATTTTGCGCTCTTGAAAGTCGAAAAAATTAATTATGATGAGCCTGAGGTGCAGCGGGATAAAATTCTGTTCGATAACCTCACTCCGCTGTATCCTGAAGAGCGGATCAACCTTGAATTTGATCCTGAAGAGTATTGCACGAGAGTGATGGAGCTCACGACGCCCATTGGCAAAGGGCAACGGGGATTGATCGTGGCGGCTCCCAGAACGGGAAAGACCATGCTCCTGCAGGCGGTGGCGCGGGCCATTATTGCGAATCATCCGGAAATTGTCTTGATTGTCCTCCTGATTGATGAACGACCTGAAGAAGTCACCGACTGGCAGCGCCAGGTCAAAGCCGCCGAAGTCATTAGCTCTACATTTGATGAGCCACCTCAGCGTCATGCTCAAGTGGCAGAGATTGTCATGGAAAAAGCCAAGCGGCTGGTCGAACATAAACGGGATGTGGTGATTTTGTTAGACAGTGTGACTCGATTGGCGCGTGCCTATAATACGATTTCCCCTCCCAGTGGAAAGGTGTTATCCGGAGGATTGGATTCCAATGCCCTGCAACGACCTAAACGGTTTTTTGGTGCCGCCAGAAATATCGAATTTGGTGGAAGTTTGACGATTTTGGCCACAGCATTGGTGGATACTGGAAGTCGAATGGACGATGTTATTTTTGAAGAGTTTAAGGGCACGGGCAATATGGAAGTGCACTTGGATCGTCGGTTAGCGGATAAACGGCTCTTCCCGGCCATCGATATCAGTCAATCCGGCACGAGGAAAGAAGAGTTGCTGGTTGATCGCGACCGTCTGAACAAAATGTGGATCCTCCGAAAGGTGTTAAGCCCTCTCGGGACCATGGAGGCGATGGAATTTCTCATGGATAAAATTGGCGGAACCAAAAGTAATAATGAGTTCTTGCAATCTATGAATCGATAATTCACAATAGCGGTTTGGCGTTAAGGGCTTTTCATATTGAGATGTTGAATCGAGAGATGGCGTTGAAGGAGGTAGTATGAAAAAGGGTATTCATCCAGCTTATGAATTTGCAAATGTGAGTTGTGCGTGCGGTATGACCTATCAAACCCGGACGACCGTGGGAGACTTAAAGGTCGATATCTGTTCAAGTTGCCATCCGTTTTTCACGGGTACACAGAAAATCGTGGATGCCGAAGGACGGGTGGAACGTTTCAATAAAAAATACGCCAAAACGGCCAAGCCCAAAGCCAAAGCGCTAAAGCTTAAGACCTTTTTCTCTTTCTTCTCCATTGTCCTGCCTAAACAATCCTCCAGGGGATGACGTCTGTGCATGGTGTTGAAGCAGTCCTGGCTGTTGCTTTTCTTGAGTTGCGGTCGAGAAGACTGGGTTTCCCAGCAGCGGCTCCCCTGAGTGTTGACACGGTTCCCCTCCATTCAATCCCATCTTCTATGAAATTTTTCGTATGAGACTTGCGGTCATGGGTGTAAAGGGTACATGTCGTGTGATGTAATTTCCTGTTAAACTAGACCTATGCCACCAATTACTAAGACAGAGCTTAAAGAGGGCGGTTTATATAGCAAATGGGAGGCCATTGCGAATAAATATGACACGCTCAACGATCAGTTGTCAGATCCTGCCGTCTTGTCTCAACCGACCCTTCTGGTTGCGCTCACGAAAGAGCGATCAGAGATAGAGCCCATTGCGCAGTTGTTTGGCGGGTACCGACGGGTAGTCGACGAGATTGCTCAGACTCGCCTGATGACGGAAGATCTGCAATTAGATCCCGACATGCGCCGGTTAGCCGGTGAAGAATTGCAAAGCCTGGAAAGTCAACGTGAGGCCATGGAGTCCCAGGTCATTGAATTGCTCTGCCCGGCTGATGAAGGGGATAATAAAAATTCGTTCATTGAAATTCGCGCAGGGACGGGTGGAAGTGAGGCCGCACTCTTTGCCGGCGATCTGCTTCGGATGTACACGAAGTTTGCCGAGGCTAAGGGATTACGGGTCGAATTAATGGAATTTCAAGAAACCGGTCTTGGTGGGGTCAAAGAGGCGGTTTTGCTGGTTGAAGGCAAGGGAGCCTTTGGAAATTTTAAGTATGAAAGTGGAGTGCACCGGGTGCAGCGGGTTCCGACCACAGAGGCTAATGGACGAATTCATACGTCCACCGCGACGGTCGCGGTGATGCCGGAGGTTGAAGAGGTGGAGGTGCACATTGATCCGAAAGATTTACGGATTGACACCTATTGTTCATCAGGGGCTGGTGGACAGAGTGTAAATACGACCTATTCTGCGATCCGGATTACTCATATTCCGACAGGAGTGGTCGTGACGTGTCAGGACGAGCGATCCCAACTAAAAAATCGAACGAAGGCCATGCGAACCCTTCGAACACGAATTGGTGATGCCGAGCGCGAAAAACAGGAAGCCTCGATTGCCCAACAACGCCGTTCTCAAGTCGGGACAGGGGAACGGAGTGAGAAAATCCGCACGTATAATTTTCCGCAAAATCGCGTGACCGACCATCGAATCGGGCTGACGTTGCACAAATTGGATCGAGTGATGGAAGGCGACCTTGACGGGTTAATCGCGGGCCTCAAAGCCCAGTGATGTCTTTCGTGTAACGCCATTTCGTCTCTTTTAACGGTTCAACGCGCGTGTGCTTTTTGAGGCTCAGATGCCCCCCTTCACTTCCTATTCACAGTTATATCGTGGTGCGGTTGAGACGCTGATTCACGCGGGGATTGCCAACGCCCGCCATGAAGCGCTGTGGATTCTCGAGGATGCCCTTGGTATTACGCGATTGCAATTGCATGCGAATCCGGATAGCCCCGTCGATGCGGAAATCTGTCGGCGGGCTGAGGCCTTGTTTCAGCGCCGTGCCTTACATGAACCACTGCAATATGTATTAGGGAATCAAGATTTTTTTGGTTTGGATTTTCTCGTCCAACCTGGGGTGCTCATTCCCAGACCTGAGACCGAATTGCTGGTGGAAGAGGCGATCGGACTTCTAGGGGCTGACGTGCGTCCGGTGATTCTGGATGTCGGGACGGGATCTGGTTGCCTGGCGATCAGTCTAGCGGTCAACCTTCCTGCAGCGGTGATCATCGCCTCAGATAAGTCAGTCTCTGCGCTACATCTTGCGCGGGGCAATGCCATGCGCCATGGAGTTGCGCAACGAATTCTGTGGGTGGCTGGTGACCTGCTTTCCCACTTGTTATCCGCAAATTTAGCAGGTAAAGTGACCGCCATTATTGCTAACCTGCCGTATATCTCCCATGCGGAATGGGAACACCTTTCTCCAGATGTCAAAGACTTTGAACCACGGCTGGCGTTGGATGGAGGGCCGGATGGACTTGATGTGTACCGGCGGTTATTAAATGAATCGCCGGGACTTGTTTCCCCAAAGGGTTATGTCCTGATGGAAGTAGGAGTTGGTCAGGCTGACCAACTGTGCCGGGAGCCTTCCCTGACGAATGCGTTTAAGGTGGTAAAGGTCCTGCCGGATTCCCAAGGCATTCCACGAGTGGTATGCGTGCAACGGCGGCTTGTGTAGACAAGGAATATTGTCAGTGGATCAAATTCGAATCACAGGTGGATTGCCATTAAAGGGGTCCGTGGAAATCGGCGGAGCCAAGAATGCCGCCTTGCCGATTTTGGCAGCGACGTTGTTAGGGGGCGGGGAATGCGTCATTGACCATGTTCCACACGTGCGTGATGTGATGACCATGGGGAAATTACTGGCCTTGTTGGGAGTGACGGTTCAGGAGGAAGGTGCCAGAATCAGGCTGGATGCGGCTCAGGTGCATTCGATTGAAGCGCCATATGATTTAGTCAAAACGATGAGAGCGTCTATTTTAGCCTTAGGCCCATTACTCGCTCGGCTGGGAGAAGCCAAGGTTTCCCTGCCGGGCGGATGTGCGATCGGCACCAGACCGGTCAATCTTCACCTCAAGGGATTGGAGATGATGGGGGCTGAAGTTCAAGTGGAGCATGGATATATCCATGCAAAAGCGGGTCGTCTTAAAGGGGCAAGGATTGACTTGGATTTCCCGACGGTCACGGGCACGGAAAACCTGATCATGGCGGCTTGCCTGGCGGAAGGGACCACGAGTTTGCATAATGTCGCACGGGAACCGGAAATCACGGACCTGTGTGCCTTCCTAACCAAGCGAGGTGCCAAAATTCATGGGATGGGAACGGACACCATTACAATTGAAGGGGTGAAGGAACTTCATGGGGCAGGGCATTGGGTGATCCCCGATCGGGTTGAAGCCGGCACCTATTTGATGGCTGGAGCCATTACCGGTGGGGATGTGATGGTAAAGGGGTGCGTAACAGATCATTTAGGCAGCGTCCTGAAAAAAGTTCAGGAAATGGGTGCTGAGTTAACCGAGAGCCATGACGGTGTGCGAATCCGCCGGTCCGGTCCGCTCAAAGCGGTGGAAATTAAGACGCTCCCCTATCCCGGCTTCCCGACCGATCTCCAAGCCCAAATGATGGCGTTGATGTCGGTGGCAGAAGGCGTGAGCGTGATTTCCGAAACCATTTTTGAAGGACGATTTCTGCACGTCCCGGAACTTCACCGGATGGGAGCGTCGATTGAGATTGATGGCCCTCATGCCGTCGTCAAAGGTGTGCCGTTGCTCACCGGTGCACCCGTCATGGCTTCGGATTTACGCGCCAGTGCAGGTTTGGTCCTGGCCGGGTTAGCGGCTGATGGCGAAACGATTGTGTCCCGAGTTTATCATTTAGACCGCGGCTATGAACGGCTGGAAGAAAAATTTCAGGCCCTGGGTGCGAGGATTGTTCGCGTTCGCGAGGTGGCATGAGCGAAGGGATTACCATTGCCCTTTCCAAGGGTAAACTTCTTGATCCGACTCTTGAATTGTTCCGCCAGGCAGGCTATACGGGATATCATGTCCGAGCGGACGACCGTCGATTAATTTTGGAATTCCCGGAGCATGGGCACCGGGTCTTAATTGTTCGCCCAAGTGATGTGCCGGCCTATGTTGAATATGGCGCAGCCGATTTAGGGGTGGTTGGGAAAGATGTCCTGTTGGAACAGAGCCCGGATGTCTATGAGCCGGTTGACTTGAACTTGGGAGTCTGTCGGCTGGTGGTGGCCAGGCCGAACGGGCCACAGCTTGTGCAACGGATGTCTTCCAAGCTTCGGGTGGCAACCAAATATCCCACGATTACCGAACGGTATTTTAACCAGCAAGGGTTGCCTGTGGAATTGATTAAGCTCTACGGGTCGATCGAGTTGGCGCCATTGGTCGGATTGGCCGATCGGATTGTCGATCTGGTGGAGACGGGAAACACTCTGAAAGCCAATAATCTGGTCGAGGATGAAGTGATCGCCTGGTCATCTGCCCGATTGATTGTGAATCGGGCAAGCTTAAAAATGAAACATGCCGTGATTACAGAACTGATTGCTCGGGTGAAGAACATTCTTTCCCGTTCCCGCTCCAAAAAGGTTCATGCATGAAAATTGTTTCCCACAAGGACCAAGAGTTTTCGCAAGCGGTGAATCGTGTCTGTCAGCGGGCAGCTCAACAAAACGACAAGGTTGAAAAAGCCGTCAGGACAATATTGGATGCTGTTCGGCAAAAGGGCGATCAGGCACTCCAGCGATTGACCTGGAAATTCGATCATGTCCGAATCAGTCCTGACAGTCTTCGTGTGACGTCGAAAGACGTCGAGCGTGCCTACGCCGACCTACCGTCCTCGGATATTAAAGCGCTGAAATACGCGGCGAATCGTATTCGGACCTTTCACCGGCGACAACGAAGGAAGTCCTGGGTCTATCGTCAACAGGGGATTCAATTAGGCCAACGGATCACCCCGTTAGATGCCGTCGGTGTGTATGTTCCAGGCGGAAAAGCCCTGTATCCGTCATCGGTGCTCATGAATGCCATCCCTGCGAAAGTGGCTGGAGTGAAGCGAGTCGTCATGTGTACGCCGACTCCCAACGGTATCATCCACCCCGCTTTGTTGGTGGCGGCGGATGTCGCTGAAGTGGATGAAATCTATCGGGTCGGTGGAGCCCAGGCCATTGGGGCCTTGGCTTTTGGCACCTCGACAATACGGCCCGTAGATAAAATTGTCGGTCCGGGGAATATGTATGTGGCCTCGGCCAAACGCTTGGTCTACGGCCAGGTCGACATTGATATGATTGCGGGTCCGAGTGAGTTGCTGGTCATTGCCGACTCCGCCAGTAACCCACGGCATGTGGCGGCTGATCTTCTTTGTGAAGCCGAGCATGATGAGGAAGCCTGTGTCTATCTGGTGACGACTTCTTTGACTCTTGCCAGACGGGTTGTGACTGAAGTGACCCGCCAACTCGCACAGTTGGGACGCCAGGCGATTGCGTCCCGATCCATTCAAAATCATGCCATGGCGTTTGTTGTGCGATCCTTTGATGAGGCGTTTGAATTAGCCAATCGGATTGCTCCTGAGCATTTATCATTAAATATGGATCGGGCGGGAGACTATGTGTCACGTATACGTCATGCGGGTGCCATTTTTGTTGGGCGCTATACACCTCCCGCGGTGGTGGATTATGTGGCAGGGCCCAATCATGTGTTACCAACTGGTGGGAGTGCCAGATTTTTTTCGTGTTTGGGTGTGGATGAGTACATGAAAACCAGCAATGTGGTGGCCTATTCGAAGGCCGCGTTGCGCAAAGCCCATGCTCCAGTGATGCGGCTATCTATGCTGGAAGGCCTGGATGCACATGGGCGATCAATGGAGAGTCGATGGACATGAACCAACATCTTGTTCCCAGAACGGCTTCTCAAGAACGGAAAACCGCGGAAACGGCCATTCGGGTGGAATGGGGCCTCGACGGGTGCGGCAACAATCAGATTAAGACCTCGATACCGTTTTTAGATCACATGTTGAATTTATTCGGCAAACACGGGTTTTTTGATCTGACGGTGGAAGCGCAAGGGGATATCGAGATTGATGACCATCACACGATCGAAGACGTGGGGATTGTCATGGGGCAGGTCTTAACGCAGGCTCTCGGGACCAAAGAAGGCCTCACCCGATTCGGGTGGGCGACGGTGCCGTTGGATGAAACCTTGGCCCAGGTGACCGTGGATCTGAGTGGCCGTCCATACCTCGTATACAATGTAGCGTTACCCACACGCTATATCAAGTCGTTTGATTTGGGATTGTTTGAAGACTTTTTTCAGGCATTCGTGAGTCAGGGAGGGTTAAACCTTCATGTGAATGTGCTTTATGGCAGAAACCCTCATCACATCATGGAAGCGATTTTTAAGGCGTTTGCGAAAGCCTTGGAACAAGCGGTTAGGCGGGAAGAACGAATTAAGGGAGTGCTCTCCACTAAAGGGTCGCTCTAAAAGGTGAGAATCAGTGGAAGGAGAGAGAGGAAAACAGCCAGAACATGATTGCCATTATTGATTATGGGATGGGAAATCTTCGGAGCGTGCAGAAAGGGTTTGAATGCGTGGGCCATGAAGCGGTCGTGACTCGAGACCTTCTCGTGATTGACCAGGCCAGTCATGTGGTGTTGCCGGGTGTAGGCGCGTTTGGGGATTGCATGGACAATCTGGCTCGCTTTGAGTTGATGGATGTCATATACCGTTCCATCGCTTCGGGAAAACCTTTTCTCGGCATTTGTTTAGGGTATCAATTGCTGTTTTCGGAAAGCGAAGAATTTGGATATCATCAAGGGTTAGGGATTCTGGCCGGGAAGGTGAAAGCGATTCCCCGTCCGTCTGATGATGGAGAGACCTCGTTTAAAATTCCTCATATGGGTTGGAATACGATTCAGGTCAACACGGTTGCTCCGCCTTTACGTGGCATTGCCTCCGACTCCTATGTGTATTTCGTGCATTCCTACTATGTGGAACCGACGGATTGTGCTCTCGTCAGTACCCAAACCGACTATGGAATTTCTTTTGCGAGTAGTGTCTGGAAAGACAATGTGTTTGCTACTCAATGGCATCCCGAGAAAAGTCAGGCCGTCGGGTTGCAGGTCTTGAAGAATTTTGGTGATTGGCAATGAGGGGAATGTGTTTTGCGATCAATGGGCGGTCGAGACCGTTGCCTTCCCGGTTCCTGGTCATGAGCCTTATCGGGTGGTGGTGTCTCGGTGTAGGCTGTGTTCCCCCTAAAGTTCAGATTCAGGCTGCTCCACAATTTGATCCCTCCCGTATATCCAGTCTCGCCATCCTTCCTTTTCAGACCATCAAAACCCCTCAATTGGCGAGTAGCTCGACACGTGGAGGCATTAGGGATCCGGAAGAAATTCGAACACAATTTCGGTTGCCGGGGACTGATCAGGCGGATGGGACAGAATTCAGAAAAGTTCGTTATGTGGTGCCTGAAACGGCGGCACATCGAATTACGACACAGGTGGCTTCTGTGTTGGCCGGCCGGCCTTCCTTACGGGTGATTGGTCCAGAGGAGTCTTCTGCCGTGATAGGCAAGGAAAGCCCGGAAGGAGAATCGTCATTGCCCGTCATGGCCCAAGAGGTCGGAACCCGCTTAAAGGTGGATGGAGTTGTTGCGGGACTCGTCCGGACATACCGTGAGCGTGAAGGGAGCAAGCTTGGAGCCAAGCCGGCCGCAGTAGGGTTTGAAGTGTACCTCCTCAGACCGTCTGATGGAATGGTCTTGTGGACCGGGGAATTTTTTGAAGAACAAAAACCGCTTAACCAGGATGTAGTCGGGTTTTTTGAAAAGGGTGGAGGGTTTGTGACTGCCGATACACTTGCCGAATTGGGCGTCAACAAAGTGATGAAGGCTTTTCCGGTCGGCTTGGGCGAACAGGGGCCTCCTCTACCTGCTCCATCCTTGAAGGAGAATCCCTAACCGATGCTACTGATTCCTGCAATTGATCTGAAGGACGGGAAATGTGTCCGGTTGCGACAGGGCGAGATGGATCAGGTCACCAGGTATTCCGATGACCCTGTGGCGATGGCGGAACATTGGCAGAGTCTTGGGGCCCGCTACCTTCATGTGGTGGATTTAGACGGGGCGGTGACCGGAACACCTCAACATCTATCACATATTGAAGCCATTACCAAACGGTTAGCCATTCCCGTGCAGGTCGGTGGGGGCATACGAAACACGTCAACCATTCGCGCCTATTTGTCCTGTGGAGTGGACCGGGTGGTGATCGGGACAGCGGCCTTACAGGATGCTGATTTTTTGGCGGCAGCCGCGACAGAGTTTCCTGATAAGATTTTAATCGGGATTGATGTCAAGCAGGGTTTAGTCGCGGTTCATGGGTGGAAGACTGTGTCCAGTCTGACCCCACGACAGGTCTTTGAATCAGTAAAAGACTTACCCTTGGGAGGCATGGTCTTTACGGATATATCCCGGGACGGCATGTTGGCAGGACCAAATATTTCAGCTCTACGAGAAGCTGTGGACATCTCGCCGTTTCCCGTTATTGCTTCTGGTGGAGTCACGGTTCTGAAGGATGTGCAGACCATTCAGGCTCTCGGGAGCAAGAGTTTCCGGAATCATTATCGGAAAAGCATTGTATGAAGGGACTTTGGATTTGAAAGCGGCTCTTGAAATGGTGGCCTCGGCAGAAGCGTCTCAACCATCATGCTGACGAAGAGAATCATACCCTGCCTGGACGTTAAAGACGGGCGGGTGGTGAAAGGGGTCTCGTTTGTGAATTTGCGCGATGCGGGAGATCCGGTTCACATTGCGCAGGTGTATGATCGTGAAGGTGCGGACGAGCTGTGTTTTTTGGATATTACCGCTTCACATGAAAAACGGGATACGATTTTAGATGTGGTGATTCGGACGGCGGAACAGGTATTTATGCCGCTTACGGTTGGTGGAGGAATCCGGACCATTGAGGATATTCGCCGGTTATTAGAGGCCGGAGCGGACAAGGTCAGCATTAATACCGCTGCGGTGGAACATCCGGACTTCGTAAAAGCCGCAGCCAATCGTTTCGGCTCGCAATGTATCGTCGTGGCTATTGATGCGAAACGGGCGACCACATGTGAAGGGGATGAACCCGGATGGGAAGTGTTTACCCATGGAGGGCGGAACTCGACCGGCCTTGACGCCGTTGAGTGGGCGAAACGGATGAAGGACTATGGCGCCGGAGAGATTCTTTTGACCAGTATGGATCAGGACGGAAAGCAGGATGGCTATGATTTGGCCTTAACGGCGGCTATTTCCGGGTCCGTCTCTATTCCCGTCATTGCCTCCGGAGGGGCTGGCACGCTTCAGCACCTGTATGAGGCGTTCCATGTGGGGAAAGCAGATGCGGTGCTGGCGGCATCTATTTTCCATTATCAAACGTATTCCATCGGGCAAGCCAAATCGTATTTGGCTCAACAGGGTATTCCTGTGCGGCCGGGAACCGTTCCGGTTTCAATTGCATAACGACCAATGAGCGAAGTCTCTTCGATAAGCACATTCCAGTTTGATGAACATGGATTGCTCCCCTGTGTTGTGCAGGATTGGTTGGACGGGACCGTCTTGATGGTAGGGTTCATGAACCAACAAGCGTGGGAGATGACTTGCGATTCCCAACGGGTTCATTTCTGGAGTCGATCTCGAAAACGGTTATGGAAAAAAGGCGAAACCTCCGGCCATGAATTGCTTGTGAAGGAAATGTTTGTGGATTGTGATCGGGATACGATTTTGGTGAAAGCCCAGCCCATTGGACCAACGTGTCATACCGGAACCCGTTCATGTTTTTTTTCTCCCCTACCTTCTTCGACTTCTGAAGAGCCAGCCGCTCTCTTTTCCGGTACGGCCTGGGGAGGGATCACCCGGCGCCTGTATGAAATGGTTGGCGATCGGAAGGCCCACCCGAGCCCTGATTCCTATGTGTCGAAATTAATGGAGGGTGGCCTCGATCGTATGTTGAAAAAGGTGGCGGAAGAAGCCGGCGAAGTCCTTCTTGCGGGGAAAAATGGCGATCGGGAAGAAATTATCTATGAAATGGCTGACTTGTGGTTTCATACCCTCATCATGCTCGGGCATTTTTCCATTCCTCCTGAAGACGTCTATCAAGAGCTTGGCAAGCGATTCGGCAAATCAGGAATTCGACAGCCGGAAGGAGGCTCTCCACATGGGTGATTGTCTTTTTTGTCAAATCGTCAAGGGGGCTATTCCCGCCGACACACTGTATGAGGATGAACACACGGTCGTGTTTAACGATATCAATCCTCAAGCGCAGGTGCATATGTTGGTGATTCCCAAGCGGCACGTGGTGTCTTTAGATGATACGAAAGAGACGGATGCCGCCTTGTTAGGTCACCTGATGGTCGTCTGTGCCAAGATGGCCAGGCAGCGGCACATTGCCGGTGGCGGATATCGGGTCGTTGCGAATACCGGACCGGAAGCCGGGCAGAGTGTCTTTCATTTGCACTTTCACGTCATGGGCGGGCGAACATTTGCGTGGCCTCCAGGTTAAAGCTGGGTTGCCGGGGACAAAGCGCCCCGAGAGTATTTGGTATCCGAAGGGAACGACATTTGTGATGTGTCCCTAACGCAGTCCGTGGTGAGAAGTGAGATGACAGGCGAAAAACGAGGAGTTCCTCCAGAGATTCTTCAACAAATTCGAGATCGCATTGATATTATCGATCTCATTTCCACCTACGTGAGTCTCTCCAAGGCCGGGCAAAACTTTAAAGGGTTGTGTCCCTTCCATTCAGAAAAAACTCCCTCATTTTCGGTCAACCCCGTTCGACAAATGTTTTATTGTTTTGGCTGCAGTGTCGGAGGAGATGCCTTTACCTTTTTGATGAAACAAGAAGGCATGGATTTCATGGAGGCTCTGCGTGAGTTGAGCCAACGGACAGGGGTGCCCCTGCCTGAACGTCGGGAAACAGTCGGGAAGACCACATCAGGCTTATCTCGTGAACGGTATTTTCATCTATATCAATTGGCCGCATCCTGGTATCACCGTAATCTTCAGGAGAATCCTGAAGGTCAAGTCGCCCGGGATTATTTGGATCAGCGGGGGATTACCAGGGAATCCTGGAACACATTCCAGTTGGGATTCGTTCCGGAAGGATGGAATGGCCTTTCCAAATGGCTGGAGCAGCAATCTGTCAAGCCGGCAGAACTCATACAGGCTGGATTGGTCGTGCGGAAAGAGTCTGAGGATGGTGCCAGAATATCCACGTATGATCGCTTTCGTGATCGGGTGATGTTTCCCATTACTGATCCACGTGGGCAGGTAGTGGGATTTGGGGGTCGGATCCTGAAAGATGGGGCCTCTCCCAAGTATCTCAATTCACCGGAAACCGACTTATTCTTTAAGGGAAGGTCCCTCTATGGAATGGACAAGGCCAGGCAGTCAGCCACCGCTTCCGGGAGGTTTTATTTGGTAGAAGGGTATTTTGATGTCATTGCTCTCCATCAAAACGGGATTGAAAATGTCGTGGCACCATTGGGAACGGCCTTAACTTCCGATCATGTCCAGATTTTACGCCGATTGGCCCCGTCGGTGATGCTCGTCTTTGATGGAGATGCTGCAGGGATCGGCGCGGCCTTACGGACGCTTGATTTGTTTATGAATTCTGGCATTGAAGTCCGAGTGCTGCTGCTCCCGGCTGGTGAAGACCCTGATACATTTATTCGGAAAAACGGGGTGTCCGCATTTCGCGAGTTGGAGGGGAAAGCCGGGACGTTACTGGATTTTGCCATCATGTCTGTGTTGAATAAAGCCAAAAATGATTCTATTCAGGATCGAGTCAAGCGGGCGGATGACATTCTTGCGATTCTTCATAAGACTAAAAATCCCATAGAAAAGGAAGAATATCTGAAAGTGGTCTCAGAACGATTGGGTATTCGACCGGAATTACTCCGTAAACGTCTCCCGACTATTTCCCGGCCGCTGAATGTCGCCCCTTCGGGTAAGGGGAAGGAACAAGCTGTCACGAATCTGGTCATTCCTCAAGGCAAGCCGGAGGAACGGGATCTTATTGTGTTATTACTGCAAGGTCGTCTGGAACCGAACCAGATTCGTCAACTTGATGAGGGTGTATTTACTGTCCCACTGTATCGCCATATTGTGGGCAAGGCTTTTCAGTATACGGATGAAGAAGGGCATTTGAACCTCGATGCACTGCATGCGGAATTCAGTCAGGATCCGGCTTATGAACCGGTCATTTCCCGGTTGAGCGTGGGGGAATACAATTGTGACGAAGTGTCTATTCATGTCGCCGGATGTCTCCGTGTTTTAAAGAAAAACCAGATCCAACGCCTCATGGACGAGGTGATTAGTCAACTTAAGGTTGCACAACGGGAGGGACGCCAGGACTTGGTCGATGCTTTGGTCGCGGAGTCCAATGAGCTCCGTCAGAAAAAGGCCTTATTAACGGCTTCCACCTGAGTTCCACCCCTGCAAGGGAATAAAATTCGCAGGGGGAGTTTTTCCTGACCGCCATTTATGGTAAAAGAGTGTGTGCGCCGTTATGATCTCGGGGGCCCATAGCTCAGTTGGTTAGAGCGGCTGACTCATAATCAGTTGGTCCCAGGTTCAAGTCCTGGTGGGCCCACCATGGGGACAGGGCCGGACTTGAGTAACCGGTGAGCAAACATGTTCTAGGATATTGAGGACTTTGTGAATTTGCAGTTGCAATACCTGATTAATCTTCAAAAATTTGATCTTCGAATTTTTCAGATTCAAGACCAGTTGCGGAAAGCTCCAGAGCTTCTCAAATCCGCTGAAATCCCCCTTCAAGATATTCTTGCCAAGCTGCAAGTCCTTAAAAATACCGGTGAATCTCTCCTCAAACAACGACGAAGCTCAGAACGGGAACTCGCTACTCAAGAAGAACAACTCCAGAAGATCAGAAACCGGCTTTCTGAATTAAAAACGAACAAAGAATACCAGGCGCATCTGTTTGAAATAGAGTTAGCTCGGAAGAAAAAAGACTCTATTGAGGAAAATGTGCTGGAAATCATGGAGCGGGTGGAACAGAACGAGCAGGCCCTTAAGGAGCTGGAAGAGCAATCCACAGAAGCCCAGAAAGTTTTTGATATCGAGAAGGCGAGATTGGAGACGCATTTTGCCAATTTGGCGAATGAATTAGCCGATTTAGACCGTCAGCAAACAACTCTTTCCCTACTGGTGGATAAGTCACTCCTGGTTCGATACAACCGATTAAAGACCTTGAGAAAAGGATATGCCGTCGCCCAGCTTCGTGACGGAGCCTGTGGAGGGTGTCAGCTTCAGCTTCCTCCGCAACTGGTTGCGGAGGTGAAACGCGGTGACGAACTCTTGGACTGTTCCTATTGCCACCGAATTCTCTATATGGCTCGGCATCTAGAAGAGGAAACGACCGAATAGCTTTTCCTCCATGTGACGCGCCGCTTGCTTTCATCATTTTCTCAACCTACGATAGTTACTGATGGTGCGAGTGGGCCGGGTGGCCGCTCACGGAAATTTTCGTGAGAGGAAAGTCCGGACTCCAAAGGGCAAGGTGCTGGGTAACGCCCAGGCGGAGCAATCCGACACCAGCGCCACAGAAAATATACCGCCAATGGCAAATTCCTCGGTTTTTGCCAGGTAAGGGTGAAATGGTGGGGTAAGAGCCCACCGCGCCTGTGGTGACACAGGTGGCAGGGTAAGCGTCACCTGGAGCAAAACCAAATAGGGGGACGATTCCTGGTTTGTCGAAGGAAGCGATTTCTTCTCGGACTGGGAGAGAGACCGGCCCGGTCGAGGTTCTCGGGTAGGTTGCTTGAAGCCTAGGGTAACCTAGGTTCCAGAGAAATGGTCACCACTGGATGAAATTCGTTTCATCTAGTACAGAATCCGGCTTACAGGCCCACTCCTTCACCATCTTTACTGATTATGGGTTTGACCAAAATTATAGTGGTTTTTCTTGCGTGGTGTCGAGGCGTTCTCCGGGAGATCCCACAAATGGGAGGCAAGGTTATGGTCGGACCCACCTGCTGTTCTGTGAGCTGATCGCATTCAGGGAGTTGAGAATAACTTCCTGGTTTGACTCGTGTTTTCCCCATTGATAGAATGCCGGGTCCATCGCTTCCGTGTTTATCATACAAAGGCCTAATACACATCCTGAATTACTGCGTCCCCATCGTCTAGCCTGGCCTAGGACGCCGGCCTTTCAAGCCGGCAACACGGGTTCGAATCCCGTTGGGGACGCCATAGCTTAAGCCGTTGAAGGTTTCTTCAACGGCTTTTTTTTTAATCATTGCCAGTGATTGATTACAGAGTATGTAACGGGTCTTGAAGGAAATCGACTGTGGCCTCTTCACTCGTTCAGTCAAGTTCGATATGGTAAGCATAATAGTCGTACATTTTTGGGGGCTTGTCGAATCTTACTCTACTGATTGAGAGAGGGATTTATATTTTGGTTGCCACATAACGTTGTAAACGAGCATCATCTCAAAAGTCGTCATTGAATCCGGCCAGTTGATATTTGACTGGCCGAGGTATCGACGAAAGTACTTAAATGTGTGTGATGATCAGTTCCGATTCCAGTGGGTGTTTGGCGACGGAAAGTGACGCGTGTTGCGGACCAAAATTTAATTATTCAAATTTCTGGCGAGGTGTTATGACGCACACATGGTTATTGGGCATACTGGCGGTATTCTTCATTTTCAATGGTCAGAGCCAGCCAACCTTGGCTCAAGAACCCAATTCAGGAAATTCCTGGCTGGATGCTCCGGTGCAAGATGATGGACCGCCGGGTTCAATGGTGCTGATCCCTGAAGGGGAATTTCTCATGGGAGAAAATGACGGTCCTCGAAACGAACGACCGGAGCATACCGTTTGGTTGGATGCCTATTCTATCGATCGGTACGAAGTGACCATGGCGGAATATCAGAAATTATTAGATGCCGATTACAGCATTGAACCGCCACCGCTGTGGGATGACAGCGTTGCCTCTGGAGAATTAGGGATTCGACCGGCCGTGGGCATTTCCTGGAACGATGCCAATCGGTACTGTCAGTGGGTGGAAAAACGCCTGCCCACGGAGGCCGAATGGGAGAAAGCCGCTCGGGGTACAGATGGGCGGAGGTATCCATGGGGTCACATGCAGCCATTTGTGGATATTGCCAACTATAATCAGGGGACGACGGGGTGGGTCAGTTATAAATTGACGCTTTCCCCGGTCACCAGTGGGACCAGGGGCATGAGTATTCGTCACGGGTTAAAGCAGGGTGGAAAAAGTGCCTATGGCTTGTACCATATGGCGGGAAATGCGGCTGAATGGGTCAATGATTGGTATGAACGTTTTTATTATGAAGAGAGCCCTAAAAAGAATCCTCAAGGGCCGGCGGAAGGCGATTATAAAGTATTACGCGGGGGCTCGTGGGAAGATCAGCCGGTAAACTTGCGGGTGACTGCTCGCTCCAAAGGGGAAGTTGATTTTCAGGATCTGACCACAGGATTTCGTTGTGCCAAGGATGCGAAGTGACAGCGTGGCTACTCATAAAAGTGGCCACATTCGGTCAAATTCTACCGAGGGATATGGATAAGATCGCGATTTGATTCGACCGGTTGGAGTGGAGCGGAAGGCGACCGTTTTTGCCCATAGAGCCAACGAGCGGTGGTGCCTCCAATATTACGAATGGTATAAGGTGCACCGCTGGGAATAAGAACTTCTTTTCCCACAGATGTCTGAACACGCTCTCCTGCTATTTCTAATTCCAATTCTCCTGACATTGCCATAAATATTTCTTCCATATCCTGGGTGGCGGCTCTCCATTCACGTCCGGCATGATCAATCCACACCCCACAGGAAAATCCGCGAGCATGCCAATTTTTTGCAACGATTGCGCGGTCGATGATGGGACGGCTTTCCATGATAGGCCTCTTAAGAAATCCAAAACTTATAAAAATTTCCGATGAAGACGCTGATGACCGCCGAAATTTAGGCATTGACTCCTGGTGAGGAAGAAGCGCGGAGAGGGACAAGACTGGCAGGAAAATACACCAGTCACTCTTAATGAAGGAAAGTCAGGGAAATGCATCAGCTGTGCATTCATGGGGGTAGAGAGAAAAGAATGCCAGGGAGTTAAATTTTCTATGAATGCGTCCTCTTATATAGAGGGGAAATACCTCTGTCAATGTCACAATATGTGGAAAAGGTGTGAACGGTGGTGGATAATTTCACTGTGAAGAAGTCACAATGTCCTTTGTGAAAAGGGAATTCATTATGTGAATTCTGGGGATAAATATTTTTTAAAGGATTTGGAAAATGAGAGTGAGGCAAGCCAAATACCACGTATGGTTGAGGTAGGAGGTAGTTGGTGTCCAGGTCTATTGGTTCTCACCAGCGTGCCATCTACAGTAATCGGAAAAAAGGTGGCTGATTTCCTAATTCTGACAACAGAATCTCTGGTGTGTAGCCCTGTCCTTCGCGTATATTTTTACGCGAAAATGGTCCAAATCGAGGATGAACTCTTAGAGCAACAACATGATTGACGGATTGAACTATTATCAAATTCTGGGTATTCCTGAAGATGCACTCCTGAAGGAAGTGCAGAGCGCATGGCGGAAATTTGTCAAAGAAAATCATGAGGATGTCGTCCCACAATCAGAACGACAAGCCGCCAAGGAAAGGATGTTCAGGATTAACGAAGCCTATGCCGTGCTCAGTCACGAAGAAAAACGGGCTGATTACGATAACGGGTATATGCTGAACGGCGGGTCAAAAATTGAACTCGTCAGGAGTCGGGTCAGAAAAGCCAAAGACATCATTCTCCGAGATCGATCGCTCATTACCAGAGAAGAGATGAAGCTGATCGAATCCATTATCGATTATCTTGATAGAAGTACCCAGAAAAGGTGTTTTGTCTGGATGGCCGATATCTTATGCGAACGTCCGGAAATGGCCAAGCATGTGGTGACGTCGGCGTTTGATGAGCAACTGTTGGGGGTCAATACCCATTTACTCGACAGGCTCTTAGAAAAAGCGCCGTACGCCCTGACATGGGAAAAAATCTACCTCTATGGAGAAGAGATTCTCGGGATTGCCGGGAAGGAAAACAAAGAACGAAATTACAACCAACTCGCCCGTATCTTGTGTCACCGGCTTGATTTGGCGAAACACTTTGTGTACCCGTCATTTCAGGAGCAAGCCTCCGGTTGTGAAAGCTGCCTGCTGCCAACATTGCTGAAATTGGCCCCAAATGAAATCACGCAGGACCATTTTAATGATTATATTGATACGGTTCACAGCATGCGATGGATTGTTTACGGCCAGCTGAGAAGCTATAACGAGCAGGCCATTTCATGGATACTGAAGGCCCGACCCGATCTCGTCAGAAAGCCGGAAGAGAAACCAGCACCGAAGGAGTTGCCACTTCCCTTGCGATCATGAGCTTAGACGTGCGGTTATTTGTTTTTCGGAGATGTCAGGAGATGAGGTGAAGACTCTTGCAAGGTATCCTTCAGATCAAAATGATTAATCTCTCAGCGTTTCCGTAATGCCACGACCTTTAACTAGATTTAATATTTGCGGTATGCCTGATTCCTTATTCAGGCATACCGCAATAGAAATTAGTTAAAAAATGACGAGTTCTATTTTTCAAGAGATAAGGGGTTATCATCTAATGAAAGCTTTCTCCCGCATTTAGGTCAAATCGTACTTTGTAATCGGATTTTTTGAAAGTTCTTAAACAACAGACCCGAAAACGAAGCTGATTTGTAAAGTTCTCCATAAAACATCTCACCACAAGGGCATTGGCATTTTTGTCTTTCAGGCATTTTATCCATTTCCTTTATAGTTCTCTTCAAAAAATTCATTATGGTACATACCGGAATCGGAAACCACGCGACACGTGTGGGACCCAGGCGGTGTCTAAAGACCTGAGGTAATAAGATAACCCTCACAGGCCAATCTTAAGAGCACCCGTTGGTTGATCCGCAGTTATCACATTTTAAGCAGGTTCCGTTCCTTACCATCTTAAATTGCTTGCATTCCGGACAGGGATCGCCTTCATAGCCTTTTTGGCGGGCCTCCTGGACTTCCGTGATGGTGAGAGTCTCGCGTTTCATTTCCACTTTTCTGGCGACTTTCCCATGCTCTCCGTTCTTTCCTACCCCGTTTCCTACGGGCTTTCGGGAGGGAAACACTTCGGGACTGATTGAGGTTGAGCTGAGTGAGCGTGGGTCCACTAAGCCTTCTTCGCCATCATCCGGCATATCCGTTTCCTTCTTAAGGGCATCCACTCGAAGGTCTTCAGGGGCGACTTGTTCCAAATCGTGCCGGTCCAGGTAGGTGATCGCCAGTTCGCGGAAAATGTAGTCGATGATCGATGTGGACATTTTGATATGGTCGTTGAGCTTGACCGGTCCGTTTGGCTCAAATCGAGTGAACACAAATGCGTCCACATATTCTTCAAGAGGGACACCATGTTGGAATCCTAGGGAAATCGCAATGGCGAAACAGTTCATCAGACTTCGGAATGCGGCCCCCTCTTTATGCATATCCAGGAATATTTCGCCCAGAGTTCCATCTTCATATTCGCCGGTTCGGAGATAGATTTTGTGACCACCGACAATCGCCTTTTGGGTATACCCGCCTCGACGGGTCGGTAGGGGACGGCGTTTCGCCAGGTAACGGACCAGCACGCGGGAAGCCGCTTGTTTCGCCACGGAGGCGATGTGCTCATTTTGGGCGGATAAATCGCCCCATTCACTCACAGTATTGAGCGGTTGGCTCAGTTTCGATCCATCCCGGTAGAGGGCCACGGCTTTGACCATGGAAGTCCAGGACAGCATATAGGCCTCCTTCACGGAGTCCACGGACGCCTCTGCCGGCATATTGATGGTTTTGCTAATGGCTCCGCTGATGAAAGGCTGGGCGGCTGCCATCATCCGGATGTGGGCCGAAGGAGAAATAAATCGTTGTCCTATACGTCCGCACCGGTTGGCACAATCAAACACGGACAAATGCTCAGGTTTGAGATGGGGTGCGCCTTCGACGGTCATGGTGCCACAGCAAAAATCCGTTGCCGCAAGAATTTCTTCCTGAGTAAAACCTAGGATTTTGAGAATATTTAATTGAGGACTCTGAAGCTGAGATTCGGTTAGACCTAATTTTTCGCGACAAAATTCCTCAGTGAGGGTCCATTTGTTAAACGCAAAATGAATATCAAAGGCTCCGTCCAGCGTGGCCTCCATGCGTTCCAGCACCTCGCGGTCGAATCCCTTGGCCAGCAACGTGTCATGGTTGATAAAGGGGGCCTGTTTGAGCGTTCGGGTTCCCGTTGCATAGGTGATGATATCTTGAATCTGGCTTGAGCTGTATCCAAGATGCCGTAACGCGGGAGGAAGACTTTGATTGATGATTTTAAAATAACCACCGCCGGCCAGTTTTTTGAATTTGACCAGGGCGAAATCCGGCTCGATCCCGGTCGTATCGCAATCCATGACTAAGCCGATCGTGCCGGTCGGTGCGATGACCGTAGCTTGTGCGTTTCGATACCCGTACTGTTCCCCCAGTGCCAATGCCCGGTCCCAGGATGTTTGTGCGGCTTGTAAGAGGGTGTGGGGACATTGGTCCGGTTGAATGCCCATTGGGGGAATTGTGAGTTCTTCATATTCATCCGCCGAAGCATTGTAGGCCGCTCGACGATGGTTCCGCATGACTCGAAGCATGGCTTCGGCATTACGGGGATAGGCATTAAAGTGCCCCAATTCCTTGGCCATTTCTGCGGAGGTGGCATAGGCCTCCCCAGTCATCAGGGACGTAATGGCGCCAGTCCAGGCTAAGGCCTGTGGCGAATCATAGGGAATCCCAATTTTCATCAGAATGGAGCCCAAGTTGGCATAGCCCAGGCCGAGGGTTCTATAGGCAAAGCTTTTTTCAGCAATCGCGCGACCTGGGAATCCAGCCATCAGCACGCTGATTTCCAGGACAATCGTCCATAACCGGACCGCATGTCGAAAGCCGTCAATATCAAATTGTCCTTCCGATGTCAGAAATCGTCCTAAATTGAGAGAGGCCAGATTGCATGCGGTATCATCTAAAAACATGTATTCGCTGCAAGGATTCGAGGCATTAATCCGACCATCCTGGGGACAGGTGTGCCATTCATTAATGGTGGTGTCGTATTGCACGCCGGGATCTGCGCAGATCCAGGCCGCCCAGGCGATTCGATCCCATAATTCTTTTGCCGGCATGGTTTTGCAGACTGCACCGTCGGTACGTCTGGTCAACTTCCAATCCCCGCCGGCTTGAAGGGTCTCAAAAAACTCATTGGGTATTCTGATGCTATTATTCGAGTTTTGCCCGGAGACCGTCTGATAGGCTTTGCTATCCCAATTGGTGTCATATTCATGGAATACAAAATGGGTAAATCCTTCCTGTGCGTAGCTGAACATCCGGTGGATATAGGGTTCAGGCACAGCGGCTTCCCGTGCGGCTTGGATCGCCTCCCGTAAGGAATGGTTATCTCGGGGATTGGTATCGACCTGAGTGGTCCCGTCCTGACGTGGGACGTGACAGGCCTTTAAAATGGCATTCAGATGACGTGCGCAGACTTTTGATCCGGTGACCATGGCCGCGACTTTTTGTTCTTCTATGACTTTCCAGTCAATAAATTCTTCAATGTCGGGATGATCTAAATCCAGGCACACCATTTTCGCGGCGCGGCGAGTGGTGCCTCCTGATTTAATGGCACCGGCAGCCCGATCGCCAATTTTGAGAAAGGACATGAGTCCTGACGAGCGGCCGCCTCCCGATAACGATTCTCCATCGGCCCGTAACTTGGAGAAATTGGTGCCGGTACCCGACCCGTATTTGAAAAGGCGGGCTTCCCGAACCCACAGATCCATAATCCCGCCTTCATTCACCAAATCATCAGAGATCGATTGGATAAAGCAGGCATGGACTTGAGGGCGCTCATACGCATTGCGGGCCTGTTTGACCCGATGGGTATTCGGATCTACGTAGAAGTGTCCTTGTGAAGGTCCAGACAGGCCGTAGGCAAAGTGCAGGCCGGTATTGAACCATTGGGGAGAGTTCGGAGCGGCCATTTGCCAGGCCAACATGTAGCTGAGTTCGTCTTTAAAGGCTTCGGCGTCTTCAGGGGTATCAAAGTAGTGATGGGTCTTACCCCATTCCGTCCAGCATCCGGCTAGTCGATGGAATACCTGCCGGGCATCCCGTTCCCCTCCCAGAAGGGGGCCGCCTTTGTCATTGAGGAGTGGTTGTCCTTGGTCGTCAAATTGGGGAACTCCGGCTTTGCGAAAATATTTTTGGGCTAAAATATCGACCGCTAATTGAGACCAATGTTCCGGGGCCAGAATGTTGTCTTGATGGAACACGGCCGAGCCATCCGGGTTGCGGATTTCTGATGATCGGTGTGAGAAGGGAATGGTTTGATACGGGCTTTCACCGGTTTTTGTGAATCGACGGTCAATTTTCATGTTGGACTCCTTTGGAAGAGACTGCAAACCTGAGGGGTAATTCTTCGGTCATTTTTTCCGCCTCATCTGGCATCCCTGTCTTCCAAGAGAGCACATTGGAATTGTGCCTCTCCACTGCCTAGTATTCTCTCAGGGATCCTGGAGTTCATACAACAAGCAGTGCAACCAGAAGCCATCAATGCAGCGAATCGGCGAATGACTGGCCTCTAGCAGGAAAAAATGGGCGTATGCCAAATGCCTGCACACATCAGAAAAATAGGAAAAAATAAAACCGGAAGAAATAATTGGTATAAACCAATGGCCCACAATCTATAGCGGATCGAAAAAAATGTCAATACTAAATGTTGTGACTGGTACTTCATAAATGGGGATTTCTGTGCAGAACATGTGAGTTCAAAAAACCTAATATTTCGTGCGGAGTTCTGAATGAAATTTCCTGGTTATCAACAGCCTGAAATTTTTATCCAATAAGTTATGCACATGAATACGAGACTGAAAGAAAAAAATATTAGAAAAATGTCAGGTTGCCGTTTGAAATTTTCAGGACAATTCCTAAAAACAATGAATGATCCGAAACTTTATGGAGAAAAAATCTGTTCAGTGTGTCAGTGTGAAAGAGGTTAGGAAGGAATCGATAGAATGTCCCTTGGAGAATGTTTTGATTTGCGAGGGTATCTTGTGCCACGTTAGGACTTGTCGCAGGTGAACCGGATAGGGTCCCTAGGAGACCGGGAAAACTATTTTTTGAAGAAGGAGCCAAATCATGTATGTGTGGAGTAAGCCCTTGGTTCTTGGATTAGTGCTGGCGTTGGTCTTGTTGGAGGGAATGTTTTTCTTCCTGATCGGCGAGGAGGCGGAAAGCCAGTTACATGTCCGAACGACTCAATGGATTACGGCCAATTATGTGTTGCTCATGATTTGGATCTTTGTCTGGATGTATGATCAAGCGAGGGTGAGAGGAAAGAATGTGTGGCTGTGGGTCTTGCCCTATGTCTTCTTTCCGCTTCCGACGCTGGCATTTTTTATTTTCAGGCTTCAGCGACGGATTGTCTGAGTCGATTTACCCGATAATCACACGGGCCTTGGCATAACGATAGGGTTTGCTTACCGCCGTTTTCACGGCAAATAACCCGATCATTAACGGCCCGAACCGGCCCAATAGCATGGACAGCATAATCATCAATTTTCCAAAGTCGGTAAAAAGAGCCGATAAGCTCAGTGTTTCGCCGTTTCCTAATGACATACCCACAATGCCCATGGCTGAGGTGATTTCGAACATCAGAAATAAAAACGGTTGTGATTCGGTAGAATCCAAGAGGAGGGTCATGCCGGTAATCATGACAATGGCCAGGACGGTGAAGCAAAGGGCTCGGGTAATGAGGTCCTGGGGTATTCGTCGGTTAAAGACCTCGACGTCTCTATCTCGACGAAGCATGTTTAAGATGGTCAGAAATACGATAGCGGCAGTGGTCGTTTTGAGGCCTCCCGCCATACTCCCGGGCGATCCTCCGATGGCCATCAATAATAACAGGAAATAGAGGGTGGCATCGCGCATGTCGACGATATCGATGGAGGTGAATCCTGCGGTACGGGAAACGGAGTGAAAATAGGAAATTGTCAGTTTTTTCCCGATGGAGGCGGATTGGAATGTGGAGGGATTGTTCCACTCCAATATGGTAATGCCTATTGTTCCACCCACGATAAGCAGGGCGGTGGTGACCAGCACCAATTTGGTATGGGTCTGTAACCGAAAGCGTTGCCCACGAAGATTGCCCAGAAGATCTTCAAAGACAAAAAACCCGATGCTTCCGAAGATCACCAAAATGGTGATAATTCCATTGATGGTCCAGTCTGTTTGAAAGGACTTAAAGCTATCAGAAAATAGGGCAAACCCGGCATTATTAAAGGCCGAAATGGAATGGAATATCCCGTAATAGGCGGCGGTCCCCCAAGGCAAATCGACGGCAAAGCGAAGCGTGAGCAACACCGCGCCAAGGCCCTCCAACCCGAAGGTAATCATGGCGACCAGCTTCACGAACCGGACCAATCCCTGTAAATCCATCGTATTCATGGATTCGCTGAGCATCATGCGGTCTCGTAACCCAAGGCGACGCCCTAAAATGAGTAAAATCATTGTGGCCATCAAGGCGTATCCTAAACCTCCAATCTGAATCAATCCGAGAACCACGCCTTGCCCAAACAAAGTGAAATCCTGGGGAGTATCAACGACGATAAGACCCGTCACGCAGACCGCAGAGGTTGCCGTAAAGAGCGCGTCAAGGAATGAAATGTTCACTCCGGGATGAGTGGCGAATGGAAGCATGAGCAGGCAGGCACCGAAGAGAATGAGCCCGAGGGCGGCTAATGCGACAATCTGGCCCGGTAGTAACCGAAAGCCGACAAAACGAGCTATCAGGAGTCTTCCGAAACCGTCAATCATTGCTTGAGGGGAGAGGGTTCGATTGAACGTGAATCACGACAGGCGCAGAAGGTCATTGTGTTCGAACCAACGGGACTGCCAAGCTGTGGTTCATATCCAAGCACAGGCCTTGTGTTATAAAAAATAGAAGTGGGCGGGAGACAAGATTGAAAGACGATATAAACCTGTAGGGCAATCCCCGAATGTGACCGGCTACTTCTAGGATAGAAAAAATATTAGCATGTTCGGTCGGCAATGGAAACCTGGTTTACCCTGCCTTGTTGTGCGGAAAGGCCTTCTTTATAATGCTTTCCCTATGAATTCTGATGATTTCCAACAACCCCAACCACGTGTCACGTTGTATACGTTAGGGTGTCGACTCAACCAGGCTGAAACAGCTCTACTTAAAGACGGGTTTCAGCAAAGCGGGTTTATCCCGGTAGAGTTTGGCCAGGAAACGGATGTTTTTGTGATCAATACCTGCACGGTCACGGAAGGGGCTGAGGTGGATTGTCGACGAATCGTTCGCCAGGTCCTCCGTCATTCCCCACATGCCTTTGTCGCTGTTACCGGGTGTTATGCCCAGACCGGCTTGGAAGTGCTTCGTCGCATGGCCGATATTGACCTCATTGTCGGCAATCAATTCAAAATGAAGCTGCCTGAGATCATTCCGCCATTTCCCCGGCTTAAAAAACAACCTGTGCCGGTGGTGCATCATGGACGGATTGATCCTGAGAATTTTTCGATAGAAGGCGTTGGAGCCTATTTGACGACTCGCGCAAATCTAAAAATTCAAGACGGGTGTCAGTTTATGTGTTCGTTTTGTCTGATTCCTTTTGCCAGAGGCCGGGAGCGGAGTCGGTTTCTGGAGGATGCGGTTTGTGAGGCCGAGTTGTTGGTGGAAAGGGGGCATCGCGAGTTAGTGCTGACGGGAGTTAACATCGGGCAATACCGTGATGGAGCTGCCGATCTCCTGGCGCTCATTCAACGCTTTGAAGCTATTCAAGGCCTGGAGCGGATTCGTATTTCCTCTATTGAACCCACCACGGTTCCTGAGAGCCTCCTGGACTATATGAGTAGTTCCACGAAGCTGTGCCGGCATTTACATGTTCCCTTACAGAGTGGTGACGATCGTATATTGCAGGCCATGAATCGCCGGTATTCCGTTCGAGAGTACCAGGAGGCCATGGAATCAGCGCTGAAACGAATTCCAGACCTGTGTTTCGGCACGGATGTGCTGGTGGGATTTCCTGGAGAGGGCCCACGAGAATTTGCGAATACGGAAGCGGTGATCAGGGATTTTCCTTTTGCGTATTTGCATGTGTTCAGTTACTCGCCTCGGCCCGGTACGGCTTCCACCAAATTACCGCATCCCGTGTCTCCCGTTACGACGAAAGAGCGGAGTCGATCTTTGCGGGAAATGTCTGATCACAAGCGAATGGCTTTCCAGCAGCGGTTTGTAGGGCGACGAGTCTCGGTGTTATTTGAAGCAGCGGAAACCGACGGGTATTGGCCGGGGCTCACGGACAATTTTCTTCGTGTCACCGTTCGTTCTCCGCACATGCTTCGGAATACTATTCAGCCGGTTGTCGTGACCGGCATGATGTCGGATACCACGTTGGGACTGTTGGAGCCAATTTCTGAAGGTCCTCCGCCGGTCCAGGATCTTTTTTCTGCTTCTTCACTTGTGTGCGTTTCATAGGAAGGTGATGTTTGTGAGCGGACCCCCTTTACTCCTCCCTACCAGTCTGAAGGCCCGAACCCGTTCCTCTGGTCAAAGTGGCTATCAGGTGTATATGGAGACCTTTGGGTGTCAGATGAATGAATATGATTCGGAAATCGTTCGGTCGCTGTTAAAAACCCGAGGATTTCAATTTACGCCGCATGATGATGAAGCCGATGTGATCCTGTTTAACACCTGTGCCATTCGTGAGAATGCGCATAATCGCGTGTATGGCCATTTAGCCCGCTATACCAATAGAAAACAAGAACGTGGCTTGGTCATCGGGGTATTAGGCTGTATGGCCCAGAATCTGAAGCAAGAGCTGATGGATACCCGATCGTTCATTGATGTGCTGGTCGGGCCAGATGGGTACCGGCGACTGCCCGATCTTCTTATCGATGCGCTGGAGCATCGTAAACGAGGGTTGGCCGTTGATCTGTCCGAATACGAAACGTATGCCCATATCGTCCCGGACCGGCCGGATGGAATTAATGGATGGATCGCCGTCATGCGTGGCTGTGATAATTTTTGTTCCTTTTGCGTGGTGCCCTATACGCGAGGACGAGAACGCTCTCGGGACCCTGAGGGGATTATTCAGGAAGCCCATCAATTGGTCAGTCAGGGGGTTCGGCAAATCACGTTATTGGGACAAAATGTCAATTCCTACCGGTCCGGGGAATGGGATTTTGCCCGATTGTTAATCGCCGTTGGGGATGTCCCAGGGATTCAGCGTGTGCGGTTTATGTCTCCCCATCCTAAAGATTTTCCTCCCGCCCTGCTTGAAGCCGTTGCGGAGCATCCCGCCATCTGTAAGACGATTCATTTGCCGCTGCAATCGGCTAATGATCGAATTCTGGAACGTATGGGGCGGGGTTACACTCAACGGGAGTACCGTAAGCTGGTTGAGGCCATTCGAAAAAAAGGTCCTCTTGTTTTGACCACCGATATCATTTGTGGATTTTGTGGAGAAACCGATGAGGAGTTTCAGGAGACCTATCGTCTCATGCAAGAGGTGGAATATCAGGCGGCGTTCGTATTCAAATATTCTGAACGAAAGCACACAATTGCGGCCAGAAAATTTGCGGACGATATTCCTGAGCAGGTGAAGGGATACAGGACCAATCAGATCGTGGAGTTGCAAAAAGAAATTTCCCTTTCAAAAAACAAAGAACTCATCGGCACCACGGTTGAGGTTATGCTGGAAGGGCATTCCAAAAAATCCGATCTTCAATGGATGGGCCATAGCGACCACAATGTGACTGTTGTCTGGCCCAAGGATGACGAAGTCCGTCAACCAGGAGACCTTGTGCCCGTTCGTGTCATGGATGCCTCGCCTTCGACGCTTTATGGGCATGTCCAATCCTGATGGATTTCGTGTGTTCCCGAAGGCAAAAACATTGTTAACCCCACCCTCCGTCCATAAATCTTCGATTTTCCTGCCATTCCCTATGCTCGGCTTCTCCTAAATTGTCTCTTTTTCCCGGTTGAGCCGGTGTTTGCAGTGGAGAAATTCGTCAAGCCGTAAGCTGGTTTCTACCTCAAGTCAGGTACTCATTGTCCGATAAAATCTTTGAATACTTGTGGATTTCCGGTCGTATGCCGGAACGGATTGTCCTTCAACTTCCTGGTGCTCATTCGGAAAAGAATTCCCTATCCAATCGATCTATGAAAACAAGCCTATACGGTGATAAGTCTGGATGTTTGGTTTTCGAAGGCATGCTATTGTGGGACATGGTGATACAAGGTGTGAGGTTTGACGAATAATGGATCCCCAGATTCTGCAGCGTATAAAAAATTGCAAGACCCTCCCGGCGATTCCGGCGTTGCCTCTCCAAGTCCTCCAACTGTGTCGGGATGAGAGGACGACCGCCCAACGCATTGGTGACGTCATTAGCAAAGACCCGTCCTTTGTCGCCAAGCTCTTGAATGTGGCAAATTCCAGTTTTTACGGGGGCAGTCGACATAAAGTGACGACGGTCACCCATGCCGTGACCTTATTGGGCATGAATTCTATTGCCACGTTAGCGTTTTGCTTTTCGTTATATCGGGACTTGCGGAAAAAAGGTGGTGGTGCGTTTGATCATACCCACTTTTGGCATCGATGTATTTTGGCGAGTTTGGCCGCGAAGATTTTGGCCAAGCGCGTTCGGGTGACAAACGAAGAAGAGGTGTTCCTTGCCGGATTATTGCAGGACTTGGGCGTATTGGTGATGAGCGAGGCGTTAGGCATGGAATATGGGTTGCTTTATAAAAAAGCTGCACAGGATCATCAGGCACTTCAGGCGTTGGAACAAGATCGGTGGAAAACGGATCATTGCGAGATCGGGGCATGGTTGGCGGAGACGTGGGAATTGCCTGAATTATTGAGAGAATCCGTCAAGGGGAGCCATGACCCCTCCTTGGCGTCAGGGAGCGATGACGTTTCCCGGTTAACTATTCAATGCGTGGCCTTGTCGGGGCGGTTAGCCGATATGTGGTGCCACCAACAACCCGAGGTGGCTATTCAATCGGCCATTCAATTATCAAAGGAGCTTTTGAAAATTGAACCTGACGGACTTGTGGAAGTGGCCAAACAAATTGCTGACGGAATTCCCGATATGTCCAGTTTTTTCCAGATCAGCCTGGGTAAACCCGAAGACATTCAAAAAGTGTTGGATTATCTTATACAAATCGTAACGGGCATCTCTCAACCAGAAATTTCAGAACCCATCCCTGCCATGTAAGTCAGTGGTTCCTTCCAAATTTCTCCTGAGTGTCTCCCAGCATCTAACCGATTTCGCTTAAATTAGCCGAATGGATTTGCACGTGGCTTCTGAGTGTTAGAGGAATGGCGGGAGAAGTTCGTCGATTTACCAGGAAAGGCGGAGGACCTGACTTAGGAGCCTGTCGGACTTCGGATGAATCGGCTGCCAAAGTGTTTAAGCGGTCCATATTTCGCCGCTTCCTTGGCCCATAGTCCCACTATGGACCGGCAAAATCGTCAAAATCTGCCCTCGCTCAGCCACATTTTCGCTATCGATTCCCAAAGTCCGACAGACTGCTAGGAGTTCTTAAGGCACAAGGTGACAGTCGCTCGCGAATGTGTAGAGGGAAAAATTTTTATCCAGTCAGAGGAACTGACAGGATTGAGGCCCAGTCCATGGGATGTTCGCTCTTGGAATGGATAAGATGGATCGTGTCGACTGTGAATTTGAGGGACAATGCTTGAGATAAGGTGGACGTGATTTTGTGTTTCAGTTCAAGGGAATAAAGACCATACAAGAGACTGAGATGGGGCATAAAGGGATTAGGTGTCTTGACGAACAGTCTATTTGCCAGTTCATGCGCATGTATGAGGGCCGGTGTTTCCTGAGCCTTTAAGAACACGCATTGAAAGTACTGATCACCATAGGCTGGTTCGGCCAGAAAAATATCAAAAGGTGCAAGCGATCCTCCGAGTTTGACGCATCGAAGGGATATAGCCTCCTCTGTTCCTGGAAGAGAACCCAGGAGCGTTATATGCGGGTCGAAGATTGGAGCGTGATACGCTTTGCTCAAGTCGGTAATGGTCTTCATGAGAATGTCGTAGGCCTGACCAGTAGGTGTCAGCCAGAGGTGGTAGGTGCTTGCCATGCGCACCTTTCAGAATTGTCGAGTAGTGCCTGAATGACGCATTGATGGCCCAAAAGAGTATTTCTAAGTAGAGGTCTTTTCTTTTGATTTTGAGGGTTTAATTCCCGTCCAGATGAGCAGGCCTCCAATCATGATCAATGCCAAGGGAACGAGCATCAATACAAAGAGGTTTCCCTTGGCTTGCCAGGCGGCAGTGCCCATTGTCCCGCCCACAAAAGCCAACGCGGTGCCAAGTGTGATCAGGATAATCCTTACAATGAAGAATGCGACATGCTTGACCTTGCTTCGATGCGCTTTTGGACGTTCTGCTTCTCTACCGAACAAGAGTGGTGATCTCGTGGCCTGAGTGTGCCTTCGTTCTCCCTTCATGCCTGGTCCACCAGGTGGTTGCTCATCACCGTTTTTTTTCCTAATGGGCCCAAGGATTTGAAATTTGATGGCAACGAACCCTTGATTTGCGACAGAGATGGAATCCAGCCTGAGTTGCAAAAATGGCCAGAGCCCGCTAGTCACAATCTGTTTGGCTACATCACCCGGAACATAGCCCAGCATATCCCGTTTCGTAGAAAAGATTTGCTCCGATACCCCAAATATCTTGATGGCATGAGGGTCTTGAGGATTGCTCGGTTCTTGTTCCCAGTCCAACAGGTGTTTGGAGCCTTGGATAAATTGCCAGACAATGGCCTGCCGGTCTTGAATTCCCTGAATCTCAAGGTTTTCATAATAAATTTCATATCCGACTTGAATAGGGGGCAAGAAAGAAATGCCTTCAGGCATGACAATATTCTGATGGTCTTTTCGTTCCGACATACTTCAGCTGTACCTATCCCGTTGATTTATGAGGCAGAAATAAGAACTTCTCCCTCGAAAAAATGCCCTTTGTTCTTTTTCTTTCAACAGGGCCCTCTCCTTGGGCGTGGCGCATAAGGCTGGGCTTAACTCCAATCAAACAAGGTTTCTTACACCATACAAAAATTGGAGGGTAAAGGAAATGTGTACAAAGATTTGTAGCTAATTGACATATTTCTTGGTGCCGTGTTTGGCTTGACCCACCGGAAGAGTGGAGAATCCCCCAAAAAATATTGGGTTGCTAGGGGATTTGATCACACGGAAGTCTCACTTATACCCTGGTTCATAAGGGCAGGCGGAAAGTGCCATGTTGAATCTGAAAGGAGAGCTATGAGTCAAGGGGACTCATGAGTCAAAGAGGAAAGAATTCGTTGGAAAAGTCTGATTTTTTACTTTCGTTATTGGAATTGGGAAAGAGTTGCCTATGGGAATGAGAATCATCACGTGAAGATGGAGGTAGGATTATTTCCCAATCCACACAAGAATCGCGGCAAAAACTAAGAGCCACCACCGAACACTCAATGAGAGCTTTTCTCCCTCGCTTTCGTAGTAAAAACGTTTGTCCATTTCATATCTCCTCAGGTGAGGATTTTCAAAATACATGCGTATGTTCATGCTGACTATTACACTTAGGACCTACATTCCAGGCATGGGCTAGTGTGGGGTGGGCCTTTCCACAATGAACAATTGGGTGAGAAAGAAAGAGCCTGCCCCAATGTGGGCCAGGCTCTTGGGAGACCAACGAAAGTAAGCGTGGACTTCTTCGTGTTCGAGCCTTGTTCCCTTCTCTCAGTGATTCAGCAAGTGCGTGGTCATCGCTCTAGGGTTGGATGTCCCAGGAGGGGGAGACTGTATCGGGAGAGCCGATTCCAATCAGGGCTACCCCATTCATCAGCCAGACTTTCACCTCCCCTGTCGTCGTATTCTTCAGGACCACGTCCGCTTTCCCATCTCCATTCATATCCCCCACCTGCTCAATCTTCCACGCCGAGGCGATGCCGCCCAGTACTTTAGACGACGCAATAGAGGTCCCATTCATCAACCAGATGGCCACGATGTCGCTTGTGTCATTCTTCCAGATAAAGTCGGCCTTCCCATCGCCGTTAAAATCGCCAACACCCCCAATATTCCAATCCGTGGAGGTGCTGCCGGGAAACCCCGTGCCGGTCACAGTGGTCCCATTCATCACCCACACGGCCACGGCCCCATTGCTGCCGTTACGCCAGATGACATCGGCCTTGCCATCCCCCGTCACATCGCCGATCCCCGCAATCTGCCAGTTGAGCGGTACCCCGCCCGGGAAGGCAACCGAGGCCATGGCGGTCCCATTCATCAACCAGATAGCTGTGTTGCCGTCACTGCTATTGCGCCATATCAGATCGCCTTTGCCATCGCCGTTGACATCCCCGACGGCCTGAATGACCCAGGTGGTCGGCGCGCTGCCTGGAAAACCCGTGGACGTCACAATCGTGCCGTTCATCAGCCAGATTGCCACCGTGCCGTTGATGCTATTGCGCCAGATGACATCGGCCTTGCCATCCCCTGTCACATCGCCGATCCCCGCGATCTGCCAGTTGAGCGGCACCCCGCCCGGGAAGCCGACAGAGGCCCGGACTATCCCGTTCATCAACCAGATGGCCGTGCTCCCGGTGTTTGTATTGCGCCAGATCAGGTCGCCCTTCCCATCTCCATTGAGGTCATAAGGCGTATTAATGGGTAAAACAACCGGAGGAGGGACAGCCCCACTCCTGGTATCTGTTCCCGTCTGATTACACTGACAGGTATCTCCCACGAGATCCTGACCGGCAAGCGTGTAAGTCAAGGAATTTCCCACAAGGGAAGCGGTTAAAGTGTCGATATGCCGCTATACCAAAACCCGCCGTTGAGGGTAACTACATACGGACATGACGCATTCACTGTTCCATTCGCTGCTAAGGTTCCTGAGCAGGTCACTGTTTGCACAGTGGTAAATCCGTTAGCACGACGGTCTCCACCTGTGTTACGCTCCAGTTGGCGCCAGTTTGGTTGGTAATATTGTAAGTGTCCCCTCCTGGATCATTGTCTGGTCCCATTATCATCCGGATCCTGACATCCCGTTGTTGAACCACTACTCGGGCCCTCTTTCCAGGTGCCTCGAATATCCGGCACTGTCGCCGCATGCAGATTCTTCAAGGTCAACGTCAAAAGAAGGGCACTCGCTAAACCTACTATCATCAGTAAATGTATCCAATTTTTTCGCTTCATGTACTAGCTCTCCTTATTGAATCCTTCTCAGTCGCTTGTAATAGGTAAATATGAAAAGAGCAAAAAATAGGCCTTTTCTAGGGGAATGATTTTCATTGGCGAAAATCGCTTCTAAAACGGCCTGGCTACAAAATTAGAAAAAGAACCGGCCAACTCAGACACGGAAGCAATTGTAGAAAAAAACCACAAGCCATGATCACGACCAATCTATTCACTGGCCTTATTTTCATCAAAAGGCAATAAATACTTTTGCTGCAAAAAATGCGTTCCAGAATTTTTACACCAATTTTGCCGTGCAGGACTTAGTGCTGGAGCAAACCAGCCTGACAGAAAGTTGGTGATGCCGCTTATAAAGGAGAAAGGTTTTGCAATACATCTTGAGTGGCTATAAGTTGTTTGACCGCACAGATCTTGATGCCACATATTTGATTTCTCCTTCTGGTTTTTATGTCAGATGAAGGTGGTTGTGGAAAGAAGATGATCCTTCCTTTTCAATGATCTGTCGAAAGGATTGTTTGAGGGATTGCAGATTAAACGGCTTAAGGAAGAAGCCTTGAGCGCCTTCCCTTAGAAGCTGCCGAAGGGCTGGGAGGTCTAACCCACCGGACATTGCCAGTACCGGCATTTGATATCCCAACCATCGTCATTCATCGAGCATGGTCCGCCCGTTCATCACGGGCATATGCATATCCAGCAAAATTCCGTCAACCGTATGATTCACGACCATATTCAGACCTTCCCGTCCATTTCTGGCCACACAGACGTGATATACCCGATGTATTTAGTAACTCTGCCACTGAAGGATCATCTTCAACCACCAACACGGCCGGGTTTTCCTGGTATGCAAGGAATCATTCACGAAATCATGGGTTGAGTCTGATGCATTCATTACTGGATTCTCCATTTTATTTGTCATATGGCGAGAAGAAGACAACAGATGCATGAGAAAAGGGTATTCTTTCGAATTGCTCCTATGCATCTGAAATCGGGTGTTCGTAATTGCGGGTTCTTCAGCATTTTTCCTGGAGCATCAGTAACAAATGTAGGGAGAGTACTTGTCTGGAAAATGACTGGACACCAATGGGGAAAGGGATGGCTCACCTCTACTGACTTCATCGACTGTGGTCCGGTTTCTTGCTCAGTAAAATCAAGTGTTGCGGGAATAGGTATTCCAAGAAAGTGGGGAGGGTAATTCAAGGGGAGGTCTCCCGCTCTTTCTGAAAGGCTGAAAATGGGATTCTTCATACATAAGAAGTCTGGGGTTGAGCCTCCACAGCTTCTTTTTCAGATTGATAGATAGGAACAATTTCTGAGAGGTGGGTCGACTCTAAGAGATCTTTGACCGTCGGTTGCGGGCTGACGATACTGAGGTGCACGTGATTGGGTCTCATCTTGTGATACCAAAGGAATAATTGTCCTAATCCCATTGAATCAATCCAGGTAATCTCAGAAAAATTTAAAATGATATGTTGACAGCCCATTTCCTTTGCTCCGAGTATGGCGATTTCAAGGCCTAACTTGGAACTGGCGTCAAAACTTCCTGAGAGGTCCAGAATTTTTGTGTTGTGCTGACAATGCTCTCTAACGGCAAGCATGTGTACTTCCTCCCTTCTTTTTTTGATTCCCATATGACTAGCGGAAATTAATTTGCTGATGCTGTTCTTTTCTGGGCCTATCGTGAAGAGATCTTGGTGATGTTTTCTTGACAGTTGACGCTCCCAGGAGATGAGCATCAATTCCCCAGGCAGGTTAAATGAAAATACATATATTCCATCGGGGAACTCCATCAATGAAAAAAGGCGAATTCGTCTAAATTCAATAGAATTGTCATTCCGTCCGCTTGCCGAACCGATTGGATCCTCTCCAGTCTTATAGTCTGGTTCAAGGCTTGGATGCCTAACCCATGTGCCAAATTTATGGATACTTGCCCGTGTGTCAGGTAGGAGCATCAGCGTTCTGATTGAAAAAACCATTCACAACGGAGAATCTCCTGTTGAACGAAGCATAGAAAACCCTTGTATTTCGTAGTGGTTCCGGTTGCCTCATTCGGGGATATGGCCCATAACCAGGGTGCCATCAGATGCTAAGAAGGGACCCGTTATGTGCGGCGAGTTTCAATTTTGAGCAGGATTTTTGCGTTTCCACCCTCGAGCCACGAAGTTCAGGAGGGATCGGCGGTCGGATTAACGGGAGAACGAATGAAGAATAACCTCAGGCGGGAAATTAATCTTTGACACCACAAGAAAAATATGAATCCAAGATGATCGGACATTTCTCCTAATTAAATTGTAGCCTCCACACACAAGAATTGGCCTATCTGGATCTTCTTACTATTCATAGCTACCCAAATACCAACCAGATGATTCAAGCATCAAAACTTCCAAGGATGGGTGGTCCTGATCCTACCCAACGAATTGACGCGTTTAGGAAAGAACGGGTATAAGGCTGGTTGTTGCAGGATAGAGAGAGATTGACCACTTACCAGTTTTTAAAATTTTCGCCCATAAAATTAAGACAGGAAAAGTTAGTAAATGGTAGAGTGGGTTTCACCGAGACTATTAAGGGGGAAGGTTTTTTCGGGTTAGCATTAATTTCACGCTAGTCAGTTGACCCTGCTTGACGAACTCACCTAAGTCATTGATAAATCACACATAGCGCCCGTAGCTCAATGGATAGAGCACTTGACTACGGATCAAGAGGTTACAGGTTCGACTCCTGTCGGGCGCACCATCATCGGTTATTCATTTTTAGAACCCCCTCACATGTCTTTTTCGAATCCCGACGTGTTGATTTGCTGTGACCAAGATTGAGGGGCCTCCAGGTATCTGAGCCATTTGCTTGCTCTTGTGCGTATGGGCTGCCGAAGAGTCTTTCTTAATTCCGATCCGTCACCAGCCTGCGAGCTGGTTTGGTAAATTTGGCCTAGTAGGGGGAATCCAAATTCAGACCTGCTCTATCCATAAAATTGTCGATCCTCTGAAAAACAGTTAAGGGGTTGAGTCTCTCAGTGTTTTGCTGTTGGGAAGTCTGGGAAATTTGTTGAACAGGTAGTCAATTTGGCGAGGACCTTATACGGATGCGGTTTGGTGAAGAGATAGAGAAAAGGCGACTTACAGAATTTTTTTGATTCATGTATAGAAAATTAGAAGAGTCTCTGGTGAAATTTTTAGACATGGTTTCTACCAGGCTAAAATATCCACGTGTGATTCATTCTGCGGTGTGAGCGCTTGGACTCAGTTGCCAGAGGCTCCAACTCAGCATTTTACGGAGAGCCATCATTTCAGGACTGGTGGAAGGATTTGTCCAGGTTTTTAGGTTAAGTTTTTCCAAAGGTTCAATCGCACGTCGATCCCCAAGGTTCCCAAGGCCTTTGACGGCTTCCGTTTGTATCTTGGGATCTTCTGTATCCAAAGCTTTCATAAACTGAGTGAATAAGGCGGGAGCATTGCTCTGGGTGGCAATGGCGCTCAAGGCTTGCATAGCGGCTAATCTGTGGTCTGAGTTCGTGGAGGATTCCAGAAATGAAGCCAAGGCAGGGATAGCCTTTTCCCCTTGTTGCCCAAGGGCCGCTAGTGCCGTCGGTGTCAGGGCGGGGTTGGTGAGCGCTTGCTTGAGGGCTTCGAAGGCTTGATCGGAAGCCAGAGTTCCCAAAAGTTTGAGGATTGTCGTTTGCCGGTCAATATTGTCTGAGGACTTCTGAAAGAGCATCAGCAATCTGTCGGTTTGTTCCCATTCAGCCACTAGATACAATGGGAAATCATCCTGTTGAAGTGTGGTGTTGAGAGCAGCCATGGCGAAGGTTCCCGTATCCGAGGCTCCTGCGATTTCCGCAGCCTCACTTGTATCTTCAAATGACGTGTGAACATCCCAGTTCCAAGGAGGAAATTGCTCTCCATAGCGATAAGAAATATGACAGGCAGGGCCTTTCCATAATCGCGAAGTAAGGGCCGGACTCGTATTCCGATGTTGACTCGGGCCGGTGAATGTCTGTCGTTCTTCGCATTTCACCCGTATGACCGCATCGTGAGGTTCTTCTGGAGTAGAGACGATGGTAAATCCTGTGTCGGCCAATCGGTCGGTGACGGTCTTTGTGATAGCCGTGGAGTCCTGGAGTCCTCGCTCCGTGAGCGCGATGGTTTCGACCACTAAGACTTGGGCTGATATCAGGGGATGAACCGGATGAGCCTCCAGTGGTGTTTGTTGAGCCCAGGACGGTGAGGAAAGACCCATCAGACAGGAAATTCCTCCGACTATTGGCCAAAAGACGAACAGAGGTGTGAAGAGTGTGCTCATATGGTACGGACCTTGATGTTCGGGTGAATGAAAAAATGAATTGTGTCGTGCACGAATCTACTCTGTCCTTGAAACCGTCGGTAAGAACGGAAAAAAGAGGGTTCTTAAGGGGAGAATCTGTGGTCTGAGTAGAGACTCAAACGGAGAAACCTGGAACTAGCCACCCGTTTTTACATATCTTATCAGGCATTCAAGTCTGAAAAAAACTATGAGAGGCAAAAAGGTGCAGGTTATGGAGGGAAATATCGCTATGGTTTCAAAAGTCGAATTGTGCCTACATGCTGTTCAACGATTGGGCTTCTCTTTTCTCATTGCCATGGTGTTGATTGGGATTTGCCCTGTTTCGGCCGAGGTCCTCATGGCCACGGATTTTGAATCGGGGACCCTTTCTGACTGGACGGTGTTTTCTACCTCCAATGGAACCTTAGGGGGCAAGGGATTTCCTACCATTGCTCAGTGTGATCTTGGAAACCCAGGTTCTGTTTCTTATTGCCTTCAGGTCCAAGTCGGTCAGCTTCATTTTGCTCCTGCCCATGAAGTGCAACAAGGTGGAGGGATTAGTCTCACCACAATGACAAATGCCGGCCTCATCCAGCTTTCGGCCCGTGTGGGGGCCACCTACCATTCACCCGATTATAAAAGGAATCTGAACGGGGGATTGTTTGAATGGGTCGTTGATGATCAAGTCATAGCCGATCTCGATGTCGGTCCGATGGAGGATGGTCGCACGGTTCAGCACCATTTCATTGGAACAGTCCCTGTGACAGCAGGTCGTCATACCATCCAGCTTCGTGTGACCCGTCCCTTTCAGAGCGGTGCCGGCAAGCCGTCACCGGTTCAGTTTATAGATGATGTCATGGTGGAACTCCTTTCCCAGCCCTGAAAGGGCCCTTTAAGCTTATTGAAGATAAAGCATGTTCTTTGCCGGAATGCCGGGTTAAGACTGGAGCGAGGAAAACCGATACAGGAAGACACCACCCAATATCATCCCGAAAGAATCTTCTATGGTTATTTCCGAACGGAGTCTCAGCCACGATACCCTGGTGGAGACTTTTATGGGTCGATTTGATCAACATGCCAGACAGGATTTTAAATGGCGGATTGATCATGCCATTCTGCAAGGGTATCGGTTTGTGATGTTAAATATGGTGGCCGTATCATTTATTGACAGCGCTGCCCTCGGATGGTTGGTTCTCGCCCAACGGCGCTTTCAGCGAATTGGTGGCAAGCTGGCCATTATTTCTCCGATAGGGTTTGTTCGGGATGTCTTGGAAATCACTGAAATTGGGGAATGGATCCCCATCTTTTCCAGTGAGGATGAAGCCTTGAAGATCTTTGAATCTAGCAAAGAACATCCAGCGGAGTCGTGACGATGGGAACATCGACCGCACTGAGACAAGATCTCCGGCAACCGATACCAATTCCTCAAGGAGATCGACGGTCGTTTCGCCGGATGTCCGTCAAACCCTACCAAGTGCTTCCGGTTGCCATTCGTTATGGGCAAGACACAGTGTGTCGGGGCCGTGTGCTCAATCTCAGTCCTCAGGGCATGCTCGTTGAATTCCCCGACAATCAAATTCCTCCTGTGCTAAGGGGTACCCAGGTGTCTGTCAAACTGCATTACCTCGGCGATAGCATTTGGTTGCCTGGACTTGTCCGGCACTGCAAGGGCCAAAAGATGGGATTTTTGTTCCCGGCCCTGACCAACCATCCCACGAGAGCGGCCAAGCACCCATTGACCATCGTTCTGCATTCTCTCTCCCGCGCAGTCACCTCTCTCTAATTTCTTCTTCTTTTCCATCATTTCAGCCATGTCGCCGATCGTGAGCAGATATTCATCTGACTACTGAACAGAACGGCATCAGCATGAAGCGTCCTCGTCCAACGCACCACCCATGACGGGTTCCGTCTTCAGCTAATTGAGAAAAGCGAAGTCTGGCGAATGAGGATTGGAAGGACCAACGGCACATGGAATATCCGCCGTTAGATGAGGAACGGGCGGGTCTAGATTTCAACGAGGATTATGGTCTGTTGAGGACTGAGGGACAGTTCGGGGACTTGTTTTGGTGACCATCGAGAGAGTTTTGGGGGATCGGATTGTCCGGGCGATGGGTTCCTGAATAGCTAATAAGCATTCTAGGCGGGGACGGACCGAATCCAGGTCTTTGTGTAGATGAATTTCGGTGATGCGGTTGTCATTTAAATCGATGGCTTGGCAAATGGCATCCTGCGCGATTTTGAGCCCGCCATCCAGATCCCGTCGCAGGGCTGTTTTGAAGTGGAAGCGGAGGGAGAGGCTAAGGGTGTGGTTCTCCAATTGCTCTAAAAATTCCGTCCGATGAGATGATTGCCGCAAGATGGTGAGTAAGTGTCGGGCCACGGCGGTCTTATAATGCCGCCCTGGGGAGGCCAGGACCCTCCGTCCGTTGACGGTGGCGTATTGATGGTTGATGCTGGGTGGAAGCGGTAAGACAACAAAAAGTTCGCGAGTCGACAGAGTATCGCCGCCCAAATTCGACCAATCCATGCCGGAATCTGCAGTTTTGGCTTTTCGTTTATGGCTGTGGAGGAGGACCAGGCCACCCTTCCCTTTGGACTGCAAAAGCTTGGGAAGGGAGGGAATACGAATAGTTCTCAATGGGGCATCTATGAAAGGGGTATGGTATCGGTGGTGGAACGAGAAACAAAGGGTCTGTTAGAGGAGGCTCTGAATTTTGCTCATGCTGTGTTCAAAGGTGTCTTCGTTTACATGGACAAAACGTCGCCATTCCGATGGATTCCACACTTCAAGGCGATGAAACATGCCCACTAATACCACTTCTTGATCCTCATCCACCGGGACGAGTTTGCGAAACCGGCCCGGGATGAGGATGCGACCTGCCTTATCCATTTCTGATGCGGAGGCTTCCGAGACCATGTGATACATGAAAAGACGTCGTTGGTCTTCATCAAGAGATTGTTTGGCGTTTTCCAGGATCTTGGCCCATTCCGGATTGGTATAGGCGGAAACGGGCATATCCTGCCCCTTGAGGAACATCAGACTATTCCCGTGTATTTCGATTTCTTCACGAATAGGACTCGGGACAACAAATCGTCCTTTTTCGTCGATTTTACAATAGTATTGTCCAGCAAACATGCAGAATGTTCCTTGGATCTCCTGAAAGTCCTATCTGTGAGTGTAGCTTACCGAAAGTTTAAGAAAAGTCAAGTAGTTTTGCTTGAGTAGTCGAGCTAATCGCCTTCGGTGGCAGGCATCCCCATATCCATATCGTCAGTGTCCATCGCGTCCATGGCCTCGTCCATGTCCTCTCCCAGGTCTTCCCCCATCTCCTTTCCCATTTTTTTCATGAAGCGGGCCATGCTCTGTGGGTCGTTTTCGTCCAGGTCCCCGAAGTTACTGGGATCGGCCAAGGCTTCCATCCTGGCTTCTTCCGATTTGGGTGCAGCGAAGCGGGACATGATGCGTTCCAGGTTGGTACTTTGGCAATGCTTGCAGGATGGGACTGGAGCGTTCGAGGTGAGGATTAAAAAGGTGTTGCGTTTCCGGCAATCCTGACAACGGTATTCGTAAATGGGCATTGAGTCGTTCCTCCTGATCGCAATGTACGGGCTGTATATATCGCAAAATGGTCTCTTTGGGAAGAGTCGAAAATTGGTTTATGCGAATTCGAAAGATCTCAAATACGTTAATAGAGCGGAGGTATCGGACTTACTTCTTCTAAGACCCTCCTGGAAGGGGCTGGTGAAAAGGGCCAATCGAGAAAAGACAGACAAGGGGAGAAGGAAGTGAGGTGGGGTTTTATTCAGAGAAAACAGCCAGCCGTAGATCCATGTTGGCAGACTATTTGCCTCGATCTCCATTAGGGATTGGCAACAAATTCCTTAAACGGATTGTTGAATAATAATAATTTTCAAGGGCATATTGCCCCACAGGTACGTTGCATATCAGAGGCCTCGGGGCGTTCAAAAAAGCATGCCCTGAGTCTTCCCGAAGGGTCCGTCCAGCCAAGGCGGCAGTCATTTTTGCGCGCAGAGCGTACTTCCAGTATGTGAGTACGAAAAAATGGCGAGAACGCCGCTGGCGGCTTTTTTCAACAACCCCTTACACCATTCTGGCAAGTGTCAGCCCATACACCGGGCCTGAGCCGGCACGTCGAAGCGTCTTGGCGCATTCATGCAGGGTTGTGCCAGTGGTTAAGACATCGTCCACCAATAAGATCCGTTTGCCTTTGATACGGGCCGGCTTGGAGACAGAAAAAGCCCGACGCAGATTCGTGAGTCGCTCCTTCCTTGATAACGAGGTTTGGGGGACTGTGGGACGAATCCGGAGTAAACACGCCAGGAAAAGAGGAATTCCCAGGTGGTGACTCAGTCGGTTTGCCAGCAGCAGGGATTGATTGTATTCACGCTCTCGTAAGCGTTGCGGATGAAGGGGGACGGGAATGATGGCATCAACGGCTGGTAAAGTGGGCAACGCTTCAACCATGGCTTGGGCGAGTGGTTGAGTCAAGGACAGTTTTCCCCGGTATTTGAAGAGGGTAATGGCTTCTTTTAGTGGGGGTTGGTAGGGAAAGAGGCTCCAGATTTGCGTAAGAGCCATTGGTCGTGCGCGGCAGGCTCCGCACTGATGAGTGGGACTATGTAATAGGGCAATGGAGGAGGCAAAGGGGCGTCCACATCGCGGACAAACCGGGCCTGGAATGGGTTTCAGCCTATCCCAACACCGGCGGCAAAAAAACGGAACGGGATCGTCCTGCAAGGGATTCTGACAGCCGGCACAGGCGGTGGGAAAAATGACATGCAGGAGCCTTCGGAGTAGACGTGTCGTGGTAAATGGTTGAGCCATAGAGGCGAACTTTCCAAGCTGAGGTCAACCGTGAAGTATGTCTAATTATCGTGGGGCGCCTTGGTCCATTTACCTTCGTTATGATATAGGAGAGATAGTGAATATGCCATGATTCAAGAGCGTTACTGAGGGCAGAAACTTCTGATAGGTTCACGTGATTCAGTTTCAACATGTCTATAAGGAATATCAGCGCGGACCCACTTCGGTCGTGGCGCTGCGGGATGTCTGTGTGGAAATTCAGCAGGGAGAATTTTGTGCGCTCATGGGACCCAGCGGGAGTGGAAAAAGCACGCTATTGCATTTGGTGGCCGGGCTGGACTGGGTGACCTCCGGAGATATCCTGCTGGATGGGCGTTCCTGTCTGGGGTTTGGTGATCAGGAATGGACCCGATGGCGTCGGGAGGAGGTGGGGGTCGTGTTTCAGGCTTTCCATCTGATCCCGGGATTGACGATCGAAGAAAATGTAGCACTTCCCTTGCGTTTACGAGGGGAGGAATCCGGAACGATCCGAACCCGGACCGCTGACATGCTGGAGCGGGTAGGGATGAGTCATCGGCTGGGTCACCGGTCGCATGAATTATCCGGAGGAGAACAGCAGCGGGTAGCGCTTGCCAGGGCCTTTGGGCATCGCCCTCGACTGATTGTGGCGGATGAACCCACCGGCAATTTGGATGGTGAAACCGGAGAGAAAATTGTGTCGTTGCTGCGTCAATGTGCGAAGGAATTTGGCCAGACGGTGCTCTTGGCCACCCATTCATTACGCGCCGCTCAGACAGCGGATCGGATCGTCGCGATTCGAGACGGACAATTGGAGTAATACGAAATGGATCTTTCAACAGTCATTGCCGGTGTGTCGTTTCCATTTGGAGTGATGAACGCGTCAGGAGCCTTGTGCGTGACGCCGGAAGAGCTGGAGGCGCTGGGCATGTCCCATGCCGGTGCGATTGTGACCAAATCGATGACGCCGCTAGCCCGTGAGGGGAATCCTCAACCGAGGTATGTGGCCTTCGACGGCGGCTCGATCAATTCGATGGGCCTTCCCAATTTAGGATTTCCCGTCTACGCGAAACTCATTCCAGAGTTGAAGCGGTTTGGGAAACCTGTCATCGCCAGTCTGGCCGGCCTTCATCCCGATGATTTTCTAGAAGGCGCCAAGGCCTTGGAGATCGCTCGACCGGATTTGGTGGAAGTGAATTTGTCGTGTCCCAATATTCCCGGTAAGCCACAGATCGGCTATGACTTTGAGGAAACGGAACGGTTATTAACAGAAATTCGTGCGTTGCTGACGGTGCCGTTCGGAGTGAAACTCCCGCCCTACTTTGATCCGATCCATCATCAGAAAATTGCCGAGGTGCTTCAGCGAAGTGGGGTCGCCTTTGTTACGGTCATCAATTCAGTGGGGAATACCCTGGTGGTCGATCCGGAACGGGAAATGGTGGTGATTAAGCCCAAAGGTGGATTTGGCGGATTAGGTGGACGGATCATTAAGCCTGTGGCCTTGGCCAATGTTCGCGCGTTTTGGAAGATCTGGGGCGATCAGATTCCTATTATTGGCACAGGTGGGGTGGAACATGGCGTGGATGTGTTCGAGCATGTGTTGTGTGGCGCCTCGGCGGTTCAGATAGGCACAGTGCTGGTTGAGGAAGGTTGTGAGGTGTTTGCAAGGCTCGAACGGGAAATTGCCGATTGCCTTCAAGGCAAAAGGTTATCCGTCATTGATGGCGTGTCGAGGGAAATTACGGGAGATGGAGTGAAGAGCAATGCGATTGAACGCCTTCACAGGGTGAAGTCAATATATGCGTTCAGCTGCGTTTTCAATGCTTAATGAGCAGGCCGGGTCGAGATGCACGCCTCTCAGGTCTTTGTGGTTGGAGTCGTCGGGCCTTGGGGGATGATGCGAAGCGCAATGGCTTGCCGGAGTAATTGGGCCACGTTTCTGACCCGTAACCGGCGCATCAAGTTGAAGCGGTGGACTTCAACCGTTCGCACGCTAATGTCGAGCTTTTCACCAATTTCACGATTGGTAAAGCCTTGAGCCACCAGGCTCAAGATTTCCTTTTGGCGGGCGGTGAGAGATTGTCCCTCGGAATTTGATTCCAAGAGTTCTTCTGTTGATTCCGATTCAGTCACTTTCCCTTTTGGCATGTTGAGTCCGTGCCCCACGCATAATTTTCTAGTTGTTTTAACATACGTCCATTACTTCCGACAACCGCTCCCATGATACGAATTCTTCTTCTATTGGTCCTTGACCATGTGCGCCATCGGCCCTTCCGAGCCTTTCTCACAGTGGTCGGGGTGGCGATCGGGGTTTCGGCCTGGTTGGCCATTCGTCTGGCCAATGGCGCAGTGTATCAATCCTTTGAGGATTCGGTGGCGTCCGTTGTTGGAAAGGCGTCCATTACCCTATCACGCGGGTCGGAGGGGATGGATGAGTCGATTATCGAGGAGATTCAACGTTTTCCCGGGGTCCAATCGGCTCAGCCCGTTCTGAAAATTGAGTCCATGATCCAAGGAAGGCCCCTCTACGGGTCACACGCTCGTGATTTGGGGAGTCGATCTTCTGGACTATGAGGAGCTTAGGCCATCAGGGGATTCGACAAATGCGATCACGGACAATCAGTGGAAACAGGTCTTTTCGCCGCAGACGGTCTTTTTGGGGGAAGAGTTTGCCGGGGAATTAGGGTTGACGCGAAGGGCAGACACTGACTGTGACGAGTCAGGGTAATTCCCATGATCTGATCGTGGGAGGTCTGTTGAGATCCTCCGATGCTCTTCTCCAAGGCTCCGAGCGACAGGCAATCATGGATATAGCTGCAGCCCAATGGGTGTTCAATTGGTTGGGACGTCTGCATTCCATTGCGGTCGTTACTGAACCTGGCGTGTCGGGGACCACGGTTATTCAAGCCTTACAAAACGTGGTGCCGCCGGATATTCGAATCACTCAATCCTCGCGACGGACGGAGCAAGTGGAATCGATGTTGAAAGCCTTCCAGTTTAATCTCACCATGCTCAGTGGAATTGCGCTGTTAGTGGGAGTGTTTCTGGTCTATAACACGATGGCATTTTCGGTGGCACACCATCGTCGGGAGATTGGCATTCTCCGGGCACTCGGCATGGAACGGCGAGCCATCACGGGATTGTTTCTCTTGGAATCTGGCCTGCTCGGCCTTGTGGGTGGAGTCTTGGGCTGCTGGTTCGGGGTCTTCCTGGCCGGCGGGTTGACGACGCTCATCGGGCAAAGTGTCGGCGAATTATATGGGGTCACGTCTTTGGCGGTGTCACAGGTTCATCCCTGGCTGTTGGTGGAAGCGATAGGGATTGGGGTCGGGGTTTCCCTTCTGGGAGCGCTCCGCCCTTCCTGGGATGCCAGCACGATTGCCCCGGTTCAAGCCTTGTCGGTCGGCCAATCCGAAGATGAAGAATCTGGTTCGTACAGGAAGTCAGGGTGGATCGCGATGATCGCCTTTGGTGGGAGTGCCGCCTTGAGTACCATGGCTCCCGTGGACGGTATTCCGGTCGGAGGGTATGCCGCGGCGTTTTGTCTTCTGGTGGGAGGAACGGCCCTGGGGCCTGTGCTCTGTGGAGTGGTGCATGAGTGGAGGAGAACATGGCAAAGCGGGCGATGGGGCCTCCTTCCGTCCCTCGCGGCGGAACAGATCAGCCGCAATCCCGGTCGGACCAGTGTGACCATGGCGGCGATTGTCGTCGGGCTGGCCATTATGGTTGGGGTGGGCATCATGATCCAGAGTTTCCGGAATACGGTAGACATCTGGATTGAGCAAACGATGCTGGCGGATATCATCGTGGCGCCGGTGTCCTGGCTAGGGGACCAAGAGGACGAGAACGGCAAGCCCGCTCTGCCATTGGCTCTGGTCAGGACGGTGATGATGGTCCCAGGGATCGAGGCGGTTGATCCATATCTGGAAACAGTGGGGGAGGTTTCAGGGGAGACGGTGTCGCTGGTCGCACGCGACATGGCCCTTCATGCCGGGCGCAGCCGATATCTGTTTGTGACAGGTGATTCCACTCCCATCTTACAAGAGACGATCAAAGATGAAGGCGTGATTGTGTCTGAGGTATTAGCCGGGCGGCTGGGGCTGACGGTAGGAAGTCATATTGACGTGAAGACGCCTTCAGGACCAGAGGCATTTCCGGTCAAGGGCATTTTTTATGATTATGCCACCGATGGTGGAAAGGTGGTAATGGACGAAGATCTTTTTCGTCGGTATTGGGGGGAGTCTGACGCAACCGTCTTTGCGGTGTATCTTAAGGCCGGTCAGTCGCTTTCGGTCGTGCGACGTGAAATCGAACAGGTGTTAAAAAATGACGTCCCCATCGTCACAATCAGTAACGGAGAATTGAAAACAGAGATTCTTGAGATTTTTGATCGGACGTTTCGTGTCACCTATGTGTTGGAGTTGATTGCCCTGAGCGTGGCGGTGCTGGGGATTATCAATACCCTCATGACCGCCATCACCGAACGCCGTCGGGAACTGGCCACGTTGCGGGCCTTGGGCATGAGTCGCCCGCAAATCCAAGGTCTGATATTCTGGGAATCCGGCTATGTGGCCGGATTGGGTGCCGGCTTGGGCATTCTGGTGGGATTGGCGTTGTCGGTGTTGTTGATCAACGTGATCAATAAGCAATCATTCGGATGGACCATTCAGTTCACCCTGCCATTAGAAACGTTGGGGATGGCCGTGCTTGTGGCATTGTTGGCCGCTTTGCTGGGGGCATGGGGGCCAGCCAGATGGGCCAGTCGTCAATCGATTGCCGACGATTTACGGTATGAATGAACATTGTGGTTGTACGGTCCTGAGTGGATGGTTGCAGGAGAAGTGGTTTAGTTAATAGCTTTTTACCAGTTCTCTTGAAAATAATCCGACCCATTTTTGCCCAATCGCCATTTCGAGGATAATTGGAAAACGATTGGTTCCGTTTTGAGTTTCACGCAAATTTTTTCACGCCAGCTTTCTTCGCAGCCGCCTGCAAATCTACGTCGAGTGTGGCTAGCGTTATACCTAATCGTAAGGCGAGTTCGAGGTAAGAGGCATCGTAAGCGGATAACGTGTATCGCCGGGCCAGTTGAAGGGTATCAGACAGCGCGTGTGTGAAAGTTTCCGGGTCCACCTCAATATCTACGTCTTCCAGCATTTCAAGAAATGCCGCGCTTCGCGCTTCTGTCACCAAGCCTTTTGCTTCTGCCCTGGCAATGACATTTGCCACCTCGAGTCCCCATGTCACGGGTACAAATCCGTTGGCATCTTTCATCGCATCAAGCACTTTGCCTGCATAGGTCAGTTCTTGTGGTTTGCCATCACCAAAAAACCAACGCATGGTCACCGAGTTATCAAGGACGAAGCTCACGCACGCCCCTCCTCGATGAGTTCCTTGATGTTGATGCCACGAACGGGATCAGCCAGCATGAATGCCTTGAGTTTTTCTGCTGCCGCAACTTTGTCCTTCGTCCTCACACCTGTGCTAGGCACCAGATCTGCGATGGCTTCTCCGCGATTAGTGATAGTAAAGCTTTTACCGGTTTTAACCTGCCGGAGCAATTCAGGGAGCTTTGTTTTTGCTTCATAGGAACCAATTTCTATCTTCATAAATGACGCTTCCCTTGCAAATTTTGTATAGACTAGTATATAGACTGGTCTGAATTTTGGCAATGTGGTGGCTTAACCACCAAGTCTGATCCCATGCCGACGGTGATCAATGAAATAGCGGTGCTCACGGGCGCTCGGCGGCCAGCCCGATGGGTCGCCAGCCAGGTTATTGCTTTTAGCTTGCGGGATGGAGACCTTTTATCGTCCAATTAGCAACTTTTAAAAATCCTAAAGCCACAAATTACTAAGCGTTTTGACGCCAAGTGGTTATAGTGCTATAACGTACCGTAAACGGAGGTAAGTCTATATGGGAGCATCTTCAAAACGGGCCACGGTCTATTTTGATGAGAATCTTCATCAAGCGCTGCGACTCAAGGCTGCACATACTCACCGGTCAGTATCGGACATCGTCAATGATGCCGTGCGATTGGCTCTTGCCGAAGATCAGGAAGACCTTGCTGCGTTTGAACAGCGAGCTGGGGAGCCGACTCTCAGCTATGAAGAACTCTTGAACGACCTGAAAGTTCATGGCCAATTATAGGCTGACTTTTAGGAAATCGGTTGCCAAAGATCTTCGATCGATCCCGCCAAACGACCTTTCTCGCATTCTGAAGCGGATGGAAGCCTTAGCTGATGATCCCCGACCAATGGGAAGTGAAAAATTGTCAGGTCAGGAAAGATACCGGGTACGACAGGGAGAATATCGAATTGTGTATGAAATACAGGACAAAGAACTGGTAATGATTGTGGTCAAAGTAGGCCATAGACGAGAGGTCTATCGGGAGAAATAGTGCGACTTGACTTGCTATTGGATCCAGTCATTTAAAGATTTCCCTCTGCTGTGTTTCGCAGGGCTCCTTCCCCGCCATCATGTTCATGAGCCTTAAGTTATGTCGTCCAACCCTTTTTGATGTATGCGGGTTATCTGGCGTTTTTGGGGGTACGTATTGGTTTAGCCGTCGGGATGGCGCTCGCGTGATTATTAAACACGGTCATCAATAAGCAATCATTTGGTTGGACCATTCTCTGGACTGTGTCGCTTGAGCTAATGAGCATGGCCTGTCTGGTCGCTGGAATAGCGGTGCTCATGGGGGCTTGGGGGCCAGCCCGCTGGGCTGGCCACCAGGCGATTTCTTCCGGTTTGCGGTATAAGTGAACCGGGTGGTCGTTGGGGGGACTGTTCAACCTTCTTCTTAAGGCGGTGTATTTTCAAGTAGGTTGGGAGTGGATGTTACAAAAAGAATTCTCTCTGTAATAGTTTTTTCAACTCTTTCTCTTAGAAATGACTCCTGATTCCTTTTTTTGTCACTGTTTTGTATGTGTAACGTTTACCTCTCCTGGTTCGCCGCAAGCTGGGCCGCGTGTTACTGAAATTGTTATTCCTGAAATCGTACCAGACCATGGTACGGTTTCAGTACACACTTCAGCCGGGGGTGGGGGAGAAATGGTAATAGTTGCAGAACCAGAGAGAGAGGTACCATTTCTACTGCCCCTAATGCTTATTGAAGCATTTTTCCCTGGATCCAATAGCGGTAAAACTTTCTCCAGTAAAATCGTAGGTGATCGTCCCTCCTGCAGATATGGTATATGTTCCAGAATATATATTAGCAAGAGTGAAACTCACCATCTTGTCGCTGTTCATCGTTACGGTACATGTTCCTGTATTACCCCCATCACAGCCGTCAACGGACTCGACAACGGAATCATCCGATGGGGTGGCAGTGAGTGTCACACTGACCCCCTTATCGAAAACCTTACAATCACCTTCACATGATTCCCCTTGTTTATCCGATGTTACCCCCAAACTCAGTAAAGTTCCCTTCCCCTCAATTGCCCATCGCACCTTATAGACAGGGGGCAAATTTACCCTAGTAGGAGAGGAAGGGGTGAAAGCGAGTTTAAGATTTTCTATTGGACCCATATCTAAAAAATGGACATTTGGCTCAATAGCGCATGTCGCCTGTGTATCCGACGGATCCAACGATTCCCGAAAAACCCTGCCTGCTAAAAAAGAAATCGATACAGCCTCCCCATTAGAAGTCGAACATTTCTGGGAGGAACCATTGTCCAATTGCATTCGCGAATACTCGATGGCCACAGATATCCTCTCCCCATCAGGGGTGGGAATCAGTTCCCTAATTTTGCTAAGTATCGTGGTAATAGCTGTGAGGGAAAGTGGGATCGGAATATCCGCGGCAATTGCGTCGTTGAGACTTTCCTGAACGTCCAATAAATTATTAGCGACGCCGGCCATGAGGCCTGATAAACTTGGATTTTTTACAAGAAGGAATGGGGTTGGTAGTGGTTCTCCGTTTTGGCGGCCAGCGAGTGGTAGTGTGATGATTCCCCCGGCAATACTAATTCCTTCTACATCCCCTTTGCATTCTTCATTTGTGCCTCTAGCTACATTCAAAATACTCTCGGCCGCTCCCTTGAATATATTGAACACCAATAGCTGTGCATCGGTCAGTGGGACCGTAATTTTTATGGCTGTGGCCAAAGATTCAACGATGGTTTCCAATAGAATGTAAGGCCCTCTGCACTTCAGGAAAGTCTCTCCAGCAGAGGTGTTTTGAACCAGCCTAATAATCGAGCGATTAGGAGCCGACCTCGCCCAAAGGGATTGGCCATGCATTTTCACTAAGACTGGTTGTCCGCTTTTTCCCGGGGCGTTCCTTTGTGCCGTGATCACTTGATTGATTTCCGGTAATTGGTCGAATAGTGGGAGTAGTATTCGTTCCTGAAGTGCCATTTTTTCTGGATCCAAACTTGAGAATGTTACCCCTAGTTGTGTGGAGAGCATAAGGTAAATCGGATCCAATAAGTTTTGAAATTCATTAAAAATGGCAACGGCAGCAGGATCTTCTGCGTTAAGTTTTGCTTCGGCAAGCGCTACTTCAATTAAGGGCCGCGTTGCAAAAAATCCTGAAACCAGGGCATTAATAATACTGTTGACTACCACGCCGGGGGGATGGGGGTTGTCCGGCAACGGCGTAACCGTAAACGTGAGGGGCTCGCTTCCGTCAACACGAACGGAAGCACCACCTGGCGGAGCGGCTCAATAATATTTCCCGCTATCCTCACCGGCACGGCCACGACCACTTCTGTCGCTGTTGGCGGCTTGATGATAGGTGCCGGGATTCCCTCGAAGGTCACCACAGAGTTAGCAGAAAAGCCAGAGCCAGTTAGGCGGACCAAGGTGCCCGAGGGACCTGTATTGGGTTCCACACTGGTTAGAACGGGAGGCGGAACCGTGTCTTCATATTCAAGGACCAGGCGCGGCCCCCATGCTGGTTTCCCTGCCGCTGCAGCCCCTTCCTTGGAATAGTATTGGACAAATCCTAACTCACGTTCATTTTCCTTTTTGAGCAGCCATCCCAATTCGGCGCCTGCTACCAGATCCGCTGTGACATCCCAGACCACTTCTCCCATTAGGCCATTGGTGTGCACGACCCCCGGACCACTCGCGGCCCCGAAGCGTCCCCCATTCCACCGCTCCTCTCCTGAACAATCCATTTTGAGGTTTTGGATGTTTTGGTCCGTGGCGCAATTCCAAGTCACTCCCGGCCCCGAACTACGTTTGATCAGGTTGGAGCCCATCCCTTCAGCCCAAGGATGAAGCAACGGATAGGCTAGTACCAGGCTGCCAGAGGGTTTCCAAAAAATGGGCTTCGATTTAATCGTCAACACGAGCGTGGCTTTGATCAGGCCCTCACGCGACACGCCAGACACATTAAAGGCTACCAGTGTTCGGTTGTTTCCGATGGTCTGCACTTCCAGCTCACGATCCCCGCCGAGGTTGAGATTTTGGGCAAGGCTACTCAGGAAGCTGTCCTGGGTGGCCTGGAGGGTGAGGGTCTCGGTTGCGCCTGCCGGACTCAGAAATATCCCCATAACAAGAACAAGGACATTCAACAAAATCATTTTCAGTTGCATGGGATCGCGCTTCTTTGTCATACCGTTTTCCCTTGTGGTGAGTGGTGAGGCCCAAAAAATCTGAAAAAGTTCCAAATCTATTTCCTTGAAACCGTTCGAGATCGAACAAGAACGAAAGTGGGGAAGACCTCCCAGGGAGTTTTTAGCAACTTCTGCACCATATTGGTGCTCAGTGCCTCAGGCCTCACAAGGGCAGAAGCCTAATGCAGATCCTGCGGAAAATGTACGCGTTTTTGGTTAGGGGCTTGGACAGCAGCCCTGCCGGCAATGAGCTGTGGTCACGCGGGTGTCTCAAAAATGGAGGCGCAAAAGAGAGTCAGGTGACTCTGGATGGAGTCAGCAGTGTTGGAGGCTGGCGGTCTTTGATTATGCAGGCACGGTAACTCAGGGAGTGGAGTTTTGGAGGCAGCAGAGATGCAGTTGATAATTAATTGTGCTTCAGCAGTTTCCGGCTGCGCTAACACCGGGTAGCAAGATCGTTAATTACCAGCCGGCATCATCAACCAATTTGTTCGAGGGGTGGTAGTTTGGCGGGAATCCGTTTTTGCTTAAGCAGTTTGGTGAAATGCGTTCTGTTTAAATAGAGGAGAGCGGCGGCTTTGGTTTGATTCCAGCCTGTTTTTCGGAGTGCCTCAAGGAGTAAGGATTTGCTATAGGCTTCCAGGGCCTCATGATAGGTGGTATGACCGACGTCAGGGGTCATCGTTTGTGTTTCTATTGCCATGGTTTCCGGTCCCAGACAGATTAATTCCGGGCCGATCTCCTCTTGATCACAGAGAATATTGGCTCTGGCCAGGACGTTTTCGAGCTCTCGAATATTGCCCGGCCATTGATAATTCATGAGCAAGTCTAGGGACTCCTGGCTCAAGGGTTTGAAGCCGGTTTTGTTCTCTTTTTCCTCGCGCTTCAGGGTAAAGCTCGCCAAGGCAGGCAGGTCCCTCATATGGTCACGTAAGGGGGGAAGGGCGATGGGGAAACTGTTGAGGCGAAAAAACAGATCTTCGCGAAAGGTACCGGTTTTGATGCCTTCCCGGAGGTCCTTGTTGGTGGCGGCCATGAAGCGGACATTCACACGGATCGGGCGAGTGCCTCCCAGCCGGTAGAGTTCCTTGTTTTGGAGGAGTCGGAGAAACCGGCCTTGAATGGCCAAGGGCATGTCTCCGATTTCATCCAGGAAGACCGTCCCCCCCTCGGCGGCTTCAATCTTCCCTTCGTGTTTTTCATTTGCTCCCGTAAACGCGCCTTTTTCATGCCCAAATAATTCATTCTCCAGCAGGCTTTCGGGAAGGGCGGCACAGTTAATCACCATAAAGGGGTGGTCATGTCGTGGACTCAATCGATGAATGGCTCTTCCCACGAGTTCCTTCCCTGTGCCTGTCTCTCCCAGCAAGAGCACCGTGGCATTCGTTGGTGCGATTTGTTGGGCCATCTTCATGATGCTTTTCATGGCCGGGCTATCGGCAATGATGGTGTCATATCGGGCATCGACCTGGGCATGCCAGAATTCGGCTTCCCGCTTGATGGTCTCTTGTTCTAAGGCTTTTTCGATAACCGCCAGCAGGTATTCGTTCGCAAATGGTTTGAGAATGAAATTCTCGGCCCCAAGCTTCATGGCTTTCACGGCCTGTTCCATGGTGCCAAACGCCGTCAACATAATAATGGGGGGCACATTGTGTTTATGGTGCAGATGCGTGAGAATTTCAATGCCGGATAGGCCGGGGAGTTTCAGATCCAACAGCACCAGGGCCGGCGTTTCTTGTTCTATGAGATTTAGGGCTTGCCGGCCATCATTGGCTGTGAGGACTTCATAGCACTGTTGTTCTAAACGGTCGGTGAGGGCAAGGAGGATGTCCGAATCATCATCCGCAACCAGAATCTTTTTGGCCATAGGTGACCTGTCAGATTAAGTTGGTGAAAGGATGGGATGATTATCATTTATCCACAGCAATAAATGAAAGTGGGAATTCGGTATTTATTAAATAAATTTATTAGGGAGGTTGCGCTCTCTGGAAACGGGTAAGCCCTTAGGCCTCGATTGTTGGGTAGATACCCAATAAGAGGGGTGTTGTTGGAGTAGAGGAAGAGAAGAAGCGGCAAGTAGGAATTGACGTTGAAAAAGTAAGAATACACCGTAGGGAAAGCAATCAGTGCAAACAGGTCTCGGCTTGTTCTGTTTCGGCGCCTTCGTACTTCACTTCCACCGTAAAGCCTAGGTCTTCGATCATTTTCCAGACTTCCTGGTGGGCAAGGCCCGGCGTCGTAAGTAGCAATACAGGAAGAGGAGTCGGCCAGTAGAGCGCCAAGGGTTAGATTTCCCACTCGCTTCATGAAAACAACCACGGATATGGAGTGAGAGTGGTGTAATCAGGTCAATCGGGAATTCAGTCATGATGACGTTTGACAAGTATTAGTTCCCAAAGGCTTGAAGTCTCAAATGCCAAAAACTTTACCTGCCTATGCCAAAAAAATCGAAGAAATAAAAATTGTCTTACGCCACAATGAACCTACTATTCGTTATTTTCCTTGGAAGACGCCGACACAAAGTTGTTCTCAATAACTGTTATTAGACCTTCTTGGTTCCATGCCCTCTTATTGAAGATTTGTAAACTCATCCGGCTATTTTCTGGAAGTGTGCATGAAGGCAAGAATTCGGATTTTATTCCGCTTGAGGTAATAGGGAAGAATGAAAGCAGACTAGGAACAACGAATTCCCGCGTTTTTGGAACCCGTCCTGGACGGCCGAGTTGCGGATGGTGTTCAAGGGAATAAGCGGTGGTTTCGATTTGCTTAAAACCCGGTAGGCACATTAGGATCATCGGCAGCAATAAATTGGCCTATTTCTTTCAAGTCAAAAATGGCTACTTCGAGCCACTCCACTTCCATCATCGTTTAAAGGACTCAATGACTGCATTGATCTGAGACTTCGTATAGAACTTTCCTCCCTTTTCAGCTTTTTTACGGCGTTCCCGAATTCGCTTTTCCTGCCATTCGTACACGTCCAGATATTGTCCAATCGCCTCGTTGATGAGCCAATTCCTGGATCGATCAACCTCGGTGGCAATTTGATCCAGCTTTTTCTGGGTTTTCACAGGCATTCGCACTGTTACATTTCCGGTATCCTGAGACATTGTAATCACTCCGATTGCAAAAGATTATTTTAAAATCAGAATACCATAGGGCCGTACCCCTTTCCAGCTTTTTCGGGCGAAAAACGCTATCAAAACAGGATTCTGAAAAGCAGGGGAATTACTTACCGAACAATGGGTTAGGGATATTACTTCGGGATTTCCAATGGGGATGTTGTCTTAAACCCGTGGTGCGAGGGTACGTCGAGATGAGCAACAAAACCCTAGGATGGGCCGGTGCAATGATGCTCGGAATCAGCCAAGTGGCCTATACAGAGATTTTGAATCTTTGTTGGATTAGGAAGAGTAATCAGTGTGAACAGGTTTCGGTTTTTGGGTTTCGGCGCCCTCGTACTTCACTTCCACCGTAAAGCCCAGGTCTTCGATCATTTTCCAGACTTCCTGGTGGGCAAGGCCCGGTGTCGTCAAATAGCCATCCACGAAGAGGGAGTCGGCCACGTAGAGCGCCAAGGGTTGGAGCGAGCGGAGATTTCTTTCTCGTCCGCCGGCCGCCCGGATTTCCGTTTTGGGGTGGAAGAACCGGAAGAGACAGAGGATTTTTAAGCAACGGACCGGTGTGAGGTTTTTCATTTCGTCAAATGGTGTGCCTTCGACCGGGTACAACATGTTTAACGGAATGGAATCGGGTTGGATGTCCTGTAACGCCAAGGCAAGGTCCACCAGATCTTCGTCCCGTTCGCCCATGCCGACGATACCGCCGCTACAGAGTTCCAATCCGGCTGCGCGGGCATGTTTCAGGGTGTCGAGACGATCCTGGTAGGTGTGTGTCGTGCAAATAGCAGGGTGATAGGCTTCACTGGTGTTGAGATTATGGTTGATGCGATCGACTCCAGCCGCTTTTAACTGGCTGGCCTGCTCGCCATTCAAGAGGCCTAGTGAACAACAGATTTGAATCGGCAGTTCTTCTTTAATCTGTTTGACGGCGCTGGTGATGTGTGTGATTTCCGATTGCAACGGGGAGCGGCCACTGATCACAATGCAATACCGCTGGGCTTTGGCTTGTGCGGCCCGTCGAGCGCCTTCCAGCATTTTTTCCGGAGAGACGAGTGCGTACCGCTCGATGGGGGCGGTGGAAATGGTTGATTGGGAACAATAGTGACAATCTTCCTGACAGGCTCCGCTTTTGGCATTGAGCAACATTTGCAGACGGATGGTGTTGCCAAAATATCGTGACCGAATCCGATAGGCCGCATTGACCAGATCGAGCAGTTTGTCCTGAGGGGTGTCCAGAATGGCCAAGCCTTCCTCCCGGCTTGGGACTGATTCCCTCCAGCACGCGGTCTGCCAAATCTTGAAATGCGGTCATGGGGTTCTCCATTATTTTTCCTAAAAAATTCGATTTCCAACCTACGGATAAAAAGATAAAACCTTCTCGTTGCTTATGAAAGCCTGGCGACTTTTCCGGGTGCTTTTGGGGCTTGTGCGACCTGCGGAAAAGGTTTACGGCTTTCAGGAATAGAAATTTGTGGAGCGTCCGCCCACATACTTTCTAACGCATAATATTTCCGGATGTCTGATTTGAATATATGGACGATGATGTCTCCATAGTCGAGTAATATCCAATTGGCCGTTTCTTTTCCCTCAATATCCGGGCTTAGTTCATAGCGTGTGGACATGACCTTTTCAATGAAGGAGGCAATCCCTCGCACCTGGCGTTCGGAATCCCCTGAGGCAAAGACGAAATAGTCTGCTATTGACGTCATCGCTCCCACATCAAGCACCAACACCTCTCCGGCTTGCTTTTCTTGAGCCGCTTGAGCGATGAAGACCGCCTGTTCGAGGGTAGGAGATGGTTTCGGGTGGGTTAGACGGGCCATTGGTACAATCGATGGCGAATTATATAGGACTCCACCGTGGGCGGCAACCACTGGCTTACGCGAGAACCAAGGGCCAGTTGCTCTCGAATTGTCGAGGCCGAGATCTCGCACGGTGGTACGGACAGGAGAAAAATGTGTCTTGCCGGAGGGAAGAAGGATGTCCAGACGGTTCGTGTCCTGTTGGTCAAGGCTTTGAAATGCTTGAGGCTTTGCCGCAGGTAGGAACGGCAGGGATTGAAGTTGTGTGAAGGCAACCCCGGGTCTCGAGCAGACAATAAAATGACACAGGGTGAGCAAATGGTCCACCTGCCTCCAACTGCAGAAATCCAGAAAAGCATCAAGCCCCACAATAAACCCCAACTCCGTTCCCTCGGGGCATTCTTTTTTGAAATGAGTGACGGTGTCGACACTGTAGGACACTGCCTCAGATTGGATTTCGTAATCGGATACCGTGCAGTAGGGAAACGGGGCAACCGCTTGCTGCACCATTGCTAACCGGTGATGGGCTGGCGCAAGGGAGGCCGATGGTTTGTGGGGAGGATCTCCTGTCGGGACAAAAATGATCCGATCGAGCTGAATCGCGTTGTAGACATACTGGGCAATATGCAAATGCCCATTATGGATGGGATTGAATGAGCCGCCTAAGAGGCCGATAAACATCAGTTTAGATTTTTCTCATGTGGAGAGTGTTGAAAAAGGCCGCCAGCGGCGTTCCCTGTCTTCGCCGGGCCTCCTTCGCCGAAGTAGCTATGAAGGCTGAAAGCGGCTTCGCGTCTACGCACTGAAGCACGTTTCGACGCGCAAGCGCGCAGACAGGTCGCTCCTTGGCCGTGCTCACGAACTTCACCGTACGCTCCGCTCGTCCAAGTGGCTACGGCCTTCCCTTCGAGAAGCCTCAGGGCAGGACTGGAGAGGTCTTTTTAAACACTCCACCATAATTTCTCTGCTAGGCTCGGTCACTCCTATACTGAGGAAACAGCAATATTTTTGAAATATTCCCCAGATCCATGTGTATTTTTAAAGAGATAAAGGCGATCCATACCTGTGCCAATGGAGCATTGTGCATGAGCCGGGAGTCACGTCGCTTATGAGACCTGGTGCTTAGTCAGAACCAGATTGTCCCGGTGAATGACTTCCTCATACTCCAACGAGCCCAGGAGTTGTCTGATGTCTGACGTTTTTTTCCCCTTGATGCGGTGGAGAGTTTCGGCAGAATAATTCGTGAGTCCCTGCGCGAACGGCATTCCCTCCCGGGTGGCGCAGGTGATGGGGTCTCCTGTCAGAAAGATGCCTGTGATGTCCAGAATGCCTGAGGGTAATAAGCTTTTTCCTCGAAGGGTGAGGGCGGCCACCGCTCCTTCGTCTAACCGGAGCTCCCCTTTTGGTCGAAGCGTATAGGCAATCCACTGTTTTCGACTGGTCAGGGGTGATTGGTCTGACACAAAAAACGTTCCCCCGGGCTTTCCGTTCAGGACATCTTCCAACGCATGGGGAGTTTCTCCGTTTAATAAGAGGGTCGGGACTCCAAAGCGTCCTGCCTGTTTGGCGGCTCTGATCTTGGTGACCATGCCTCCACGGCTGGCTTGTGTTCGGGAAGTGCCGGCGAGGTCTTCAATGTCCTTGGTGACATTGGCAACCAGAGGAATTAATTCTGCCGAAGGATTGAGGTGAGGATCCTGGCTATAGAGCCCATCGACATCTGATAAAATCACCAGCAGATCTGCGTCAACCAGGTGGGCCACTTCCCCAGCGAGGGTATCATTGTCACCAAATCTGATTTCCTCGATAGCCACGGTGTCATTTTCATTAATAATCGGAATGACCCTTAGCTGAATAAGGGTATTTAGGGTATGGCGTGCATTCAGGAATCGTCGACGGTCGGATAAATCCTGGTGAGTTAAGAGGACCTGGGCAATCTTGTTTTTCGTTTCTTCAAACGCCATCTCATAGGCTCGCATGAGCCGGCTTTGTCCGACGGCAGCGGCGGCTTGCTGAAGGGGTAATTCAGTGGGATAGGGAAAAATGGCGAGGTGTGAGATGCCCGCCACGATGGCTCCGGAGGAAACCACGACAATTTGTCGATCCTGAGCCTGCAGGGTGCCCAATTCCTGGGCTAAACGGTTGATGCGGTCGAGACGTAGACCGCCTTGCGAGGAAGCCACCAGGCTGCTTCCCACTTTGACGACGATCCTCTTGCACGCCGCTAGCACTTGCTCGCGCATGAGGTCTTTGCTTCCAGAACGGCTTTCCCTAAATAGGTCACGAGTGATGGAAGGCCTTCCCTGGTAACGGCCGAAATGGGAAAGAATGGAAAGTGGTGTGCGCGGCAATACTCCCGAAGGGCTTCCAAGTGCTGGCCGTTTCCCTGAGAATCAATTTTTGTCGCCACGATGGCAAATGGCCGTTCAAGGAGTTCGGGGTCAAAGGCCTGGAGTTCCCTTTGTAAGGTTTCAACGATCTCGACGGGATCTTCTGAAATCCATTCGGTGATATCGACCAGATATAACAAAAAAGCGGTTCGCTGGATATGTCGCAGGAATTTAATTCCTAACCCTTTCCCCTCATGAGCGCCTTCGATCAATCCTGGAATATCGGCTACGACAAACGACGAATGTTCCATCCATTCCACCACTCCCAAATGAGGCCGCAGGGTGGTGAAGGGATAACTCGCAATTTCTGGATGTGCAGAAGAAATCGCTGAAATCAAAGTGGATTTGCCGGCGTTAGGAAAGCCCACCAAGCCGACATCGGCTAACAGTTTCAATTCCAGATTCACCCATCGCTCTTCGCCGGGAGTCCCTGGCTCGAATTGACGTGGTGCTCGATTCGTTGACGTGGCAAAACGTGCGTTGCCCTTTCCGCCTTTGCCTCCTTTGGCCACAACGGCGGTTTGTCCTTCCGCAATAAGGTCGGCGATGATCTCACCGTCCTCGGTTTTCACGAGGGTTCCGACAGGAAGGGGAATCACGATATCGGAGCCATTGGCTCCGTGGCAGTTGGCCTTGAGGCCTCTTACGCCAGAAGTGGCCTCATAATGTTTTTGATATCGCAGGTCGAGCAAGGTTGAGACTCTATTGGAGGCCACAAAGACCACGTCTCCTCCATCACCGCCGTCCCCACCGTTGGGACCACCAAATTCGGCAAATTTTTCTCGTCGAAAGCTGCAGTGTCCGGTGCCACCGTCACCCGCTTTGATGAATATTCGTGCTTGATCAATAAACATACTGATCCTTAAATCCTACCGGACTTACCAGGGAAAAATGAAGGCGATGAATTGAAAAAGCAGGAAATGGGAAGGGAAGCTAGACGGGCGGATAGACGCTCACCTTGCGGCGGGCGATTCCTCCTTCAAACTTAACGATCCCGTCTACTTTGGCAAAGAGAGTGTAGTCTTTACCAAGTCCGACATTCGTCCCAGGAAAGAATTTTGTTCCGCGTTGACGAACGATGATGCTTCCGCCGCTCACCTTTTCGCCCGCATAGGCTTTGACGCCTAAATATTGTGGATTGCTATCGCGACCGTTGCGGGATGATCCGCCACCTTTTTTATGTGCCATGAGTCAAACCTCCAAAGAATTCTAAAGACCAATATTTATTAAGCAGATGCCACAATTTCAGTGATTCGAACTTGCGTGAATCCCTGACGATGGCCCTTGGTCCGTCGATAGTTTTTTCGTCGTTTCTTTTTGAAAATGGTAATGGACCGGGTTCGCGCATGTCGGATAATCTCTCCTTTGACTATTGCATCTGGAATCATGGGAGAGCCGACAATAGGCGCTTGGTCGGTTTGGACAAATCGCACTGAGTCGAATTGAACGATGGATCCGACATCGCCTCCAAGTGACTCGACTTGTAGGATACCGTTCGGTTCCGCCCGGTATTGTTTTCCACCTGTTTCAATAATTGCATACATGTTTTTTAGCTCCTTAACAAACGCGCATTTTGCCAGTATGTTTACATTTATGTCAAGATTTTAGTATATCATCACGCGTTCTTGATGCTTGGCAAAAAAACCCGTGATACCCTTCGCTCACATATCCTGTCTATTTCAGCTTCTGTCAATCGGAGAAATATTTCTATGGTAACTGTTTCAAAAAAAATCTGGATGGATGGAGCCCTCGTCGATTGGGATGAGGCCTCGGTTCATGTTCTTACCCATTCTCTCCATTATGGTCTGGCGGCCTTTGAGGGGATCCGTTGTTATGAGGGCAAGGCAGGATCAAACATTTTTCGATTACAAGAGCATGTGGACCGGCTCTTTGAGTCTGCACATATTACGATGATGCCCATGCCTTTTACCAAAAAAGAGGTGTCGGATGCCATTGTTGAGACAGTTCGGGTCAATCAATTGGCCTCCTGTTACATTCGCCCGATCGCCTATGTGGGATACGGCGCAATGGGAGTGTACCCTGGCGACAACCCGATTCGTCTGGCTATTGCGGCTTGGCCGTGGGGATCGTATTTAGGGGAGGATGCCTTGGTGCAAGGCATCAGGGCAAAAATTTCATCCTTCACCCGGCACCATGTGAATGTATCCATGACCCGGGCAAAAATCTCGGGATATTACGTCAATTCGATTTTAGCCAAATGGGAGGCAAAGAAGTCCGGATATGCCGAATGTATTCTGCTTGATCCTGATGGATATGTCTCTGAGGGAACGGGAGAAAACGTGTTTATTGTGAAAAAGGGGATTTTAAAAACGACTCCCTTGACCTCGATCCTGGACGGGATTACCCGGAATTCGATCCTTGAACTGGCGAGAGCCAAAAACATCCCGGTGATTGAGGAGCGGTTTACCCGGGATGCGATGTATGTGGCAGACGAAATATTTCTTACCGGAACCGCTGCCGAAGTGACACCGGTTCGCGAATTGGATGATCGAACAATCGGCGAAGGTAAGCCAGGGACTCTCACTAAATCCCTGCAAGATGATTTCTTTAGAATTGTGCGTGGCGAAGAAGCTGCGTATGCCAATTGGCTGACTCCTGTTTAGGAGTTGCCCTTCTAATCAGGCTGCCCCACAATCCTGGGCCATTCCACCAATTGTCAAAATAGTTGCCGACTCAGTAAAAAAATAGTTTATGGAGCAGTCGGGGCGGGAGTCGTCTCTGACGCGGGTTCAGTTGCGTTGGTTTCAGTTGGAGGAGTAGTCTCCGGGGTCGTTGGAGAAGACGTTTCATGGTGTGAGGTTGGGTGAAGATCTATCACGGTGGACGAGGTATTGGCCTGTTTAGAAAGTAGGGCCAGGCTGAGTGATGTCAGCATAAACACAATAGCGGCTCCCACTGTGATCTTACTTAGAAATGTACCGGGGCCTCGGCTTCCAAACACCGTTTGAGAAGACCCTCCAAACGAAGCACCGATCTCAGCGCCTTTTCCTGCCTGGAGCAAGATGGCGGCAATCATGAGAAAACAGACAATGAGATGAAGAATGACAGTCAGGGTATACATAATGTGTACGTGTTTGTTGGAGTGTTCCTGGTTAATTGGAAGAAGCTAGTTCGGCTATCTTAACAAAGGATTCCGAATTCAAACAAGCTTTTCCCACGAGAGCCCCATTAATTTGTGAAGATTGAAAGAGACTTTTGGCATTGTCCTGGGTCACGCTCCCACCGTAAATGATTCTGGTTTGATCAGGTTTGATGCCCCATTGCGTGGCAAGAAAAGACCGGATGTGGCCATGGACCTCGGCTGCCTGGTCGACGGTAGCGGCCTGGCCGGTCCCAATGGCCCAGACAGGTTCGTAGGCGATGGTGATCTTTGCAAAATCTTTGGATTCGAGACCTTCAAGGCAGGTTTGTAATTGCTGTTGAATGACGGCCTGCGTTTTATTTGATTGACGTTCTTCCAGACGTTCCCCGACACATAAAATCGGTAGGAGGTCATGGTGGAAGGCGGCGTGGACTTTTTTGTTAATGTCCTGGTCGGTTTCTCCAAAAATATGCCGTCGTTCGGAATGCCCAATAATGACATAGTGACAGCCGACGTCCCGTAGCATGGGTGGCGAAATTTCTCCGGTAAAGGCGCCCTCGTCACTCGCACAGGTATTTTGAGCAGCCAATTTGATGGAAGTCGAAGCCAGCAGGCGTGCAACTGCTGGCAACGACACGAATGGGGGAGCGATAGCCAATTCTACCGAATCTTGCGGTTGATAAATATGGAGAATATCGGTCACAAGGGATTCGGCCTGGGAAATCGTCTTGTGCATTTTCCAATTGCCGACAATGAATCGACGACGCATGAGGACCTCTTAACTTTTGGAAGTAAAAAAAGGGGGGCGTTGGGATCAAAGACGATCGGGTAAGGCTGCAAGCCCTGGCATATGCTTGCCTTCCAGGAGTTGGAGTGCCGCACCACCACCGGTTGAAATGAAGGACATACTTTCCGATTCTCCCGCTCGATATACGGCCAGAGCCGTATCTCCTCCTCCCACAATTGTTTTCGCATAGGCATTGGCCACAGCATGGGCCATGGCAAAGGTCCCGCGGGAAAATGCATCACGCTCAAAGACTCCCATGGGGCCATTCCACAAAATGGTTTTGGCGTTTTCGACCGCTTCGCTAAACAGGCGGACCGACGCGGGCCCGATGTCCATCCCATACCAGCCCGCGGGGATTTCCTGCACCGGGACAATTTTTGTTTCCGCCTCAGGGTCGAGACTGGCGGCGACGACACAATCGACGGGGAGATAGAATTTGATTTTTTGAGCCATCGCCTGTTCGTGAATGCGTTTGGCAAAGTCCAGCATATCTTTTTCGACGAGAGATTGGCCGATCTCCAATCCCATAGCCTTGATAAAGGTAAAGGCCATGCCGCCACCGATGATGACTTTATCGACCACCTTGCCAAGATTTTCAATGACCCCGATTTTTCCGGAAACTTTGGCCCCTCCCAAAATGGCCACAAACGGACGAACAGGGTTCTCCACCGTGCCTTCCAGGGCTTCGACTTCCCGTTTCATCAGAAATCCTGCCGCAGATACCTTCACATATTTGGTGATGCCAACAGTGGAGGCATGAGACCGGTGGGCGGTTCCAAATGCGTCATTGATGTACACATCTGCCAATGAGGCCAATTGTGCCGAGAACTGGTCGTCGTTTTTTTCTTCTTCCGGATGAAAGCGCAGGTTTTCTAATACCACCACGTCGCCGGGCTTGGCTTTGTTGACGACAGCTTCAACGGCCGGCCCAATGCAATCGCCAACAAATTCAACCGGTTTATTTAATAGCCGCTGGAGTCGCTTGGCCACGGGAGCCAGGCTGAGTGCCTGGTTGATGGTTCCATCCGGGCGTCCCAGATGGGAACAGAGAATGACGACAGCGTTTTCATCTACAGCACGGTTGATGGTGGGAAGGGCGGCCCGAATCCTGGAATCGTCCGTGATTTGGCAGGAATCATCGAGGGGAACGTTAAAATCCACGCGGATGAGTACGCGTTTGTTGCGAAGGTCAACCTGATCAATGGTTTGTTTTTTTAAATGCTTCATGCCTTCCTTTCCCTTCCGATGCCGATGGTTTCGCGGGGGAAAGCCGGATAACACTGCGGTGATGCGATATTTAACGGTGTTGAGCGAGAACATTGATCAGATCGTGTAAGCGGCACGAATATCCCCATTCATTGTCATACCAGGCAAATACCTTAACGAGCCGTTTATTAATGACGGAAGTGAGAGGTGCGTCCACGGTGGCTGAGTATGAACACCCATTAAGATCACTTGAAACGATGGGGGCTTCAGAGACCTGCAAATAACCCTTTAACGAGCCCTGGGCAGCTTGTTGAAAGGCCGCGTTCACCGTTGCCGCATCACAATCGCGTTCGACTTCAACTGAAAGGTCAATGAGCGATACATTGGGGGTCGGCACTCGAATGGCCATGCCATCGATTTTCCCTTTCAATTCCGGGATGACCAGGTACAACGCTTTGGCCGCCCCGGTTGATGTAGGAATCATGGATAAGGCGGCCGCCCGTGCCCGTCGTAAATCCTTATGAGGCAAATCAAGCAGTTGTTGATCGTTGGTATACGAATGAATGGTGGTCATAAATCCGTGCTTGATGCCGAATTCCTGTAAAAGGACTTTTGACACAGGAGCAAGACAATTGGTCGTACAGGAGGCGTTGGATATGATGGTGTGTTGTTGAGGATTGTAGTCGGAGTCATTCACGCCTAACACGATCGTGATATCCGGGTCTTTGGCAGGTGCTGAAATAATGACCCGTTTGGCTCCGGCTGAAATGTGTTGTCCCGCGCTTTTCCGGTCGGTAAAACGACCCGTGGATTCAATGACGAAATCGATCTGGTGTTCTTTCCACGGCAAGGCTTGAGGGTCTTTGATGGCCAGGATCTGAATCTGTTTCCCATTGACTGTCAGAAAGTCTGGTCCGTGTTGAATATCGGCTTGAAATTTTCCATGAATCGAGTCATAGGTCAGGAGATGGGCCAGGGTTTTTGAGTCAGTCAGGTCATTGATGGCCACAATCTCAATGGCAGGATCATTGAAACAGGTCCGGAAAAAATTTCTTCCGATGCGACCAAACCCATTAATGGCAACGCGGATACTCATAGTTTGATATACCTAACTAAATGAAAATAAGGGAATCTTTTATAGGTATATGATCGTAATTTCACAATAGCATGAAGTCAAGAACATATCGCGAGTCTGGCTCAAGAAAGTTCCTCGTTGGCCTGGGTTGTGAGAGCAATGAGCCTTTGTGAAGTCACGCTATTCCCGTGAACAGGGTTTCTGTGTGCGCACTTTGGGCCGAGGAACGTGAGGTTGTGCTCCTTATCGGCCGCTCTGGTAGTAGAAAAATGCTACTTCAGAAGGTGCTCGAGGATTGTGCGATTTGAGGTTGCTAGAGAATTTTCATCGCGGTTTTCACTTCCTGCATCGTCTCCTGTGCCACGTGAGAGGCGCGTTTTCGTCCTTCTTCTACCATTTCCTGGGTCTGTTCAGGATGTTGAAGTATTGTGGCCCGTTTGTCCCACATAGGTCGGTAGCGTTCCACCATGGCGTCGGCAACTTGGCGCTTGCAATCGATGCATCCAATGGCAGCGGTGCGGCAATCCTGGTCAATTTGTTTGACGACGTCGGATGATGAATAAATTTTGTGAAAGTCGAATACCGGGCAGACATCAGGATTGCCCTTGTCGGTCCGGCGAACGCGTGCCGGATCCGTCACCATGGTTTTGAGCTTTTGTCGAACGACCGGCTCGGTATCGGAAAGATTGATCGTATTGCCGTAACTTTTGCTCATTTTGCGTCCGTCGGTGCCCATGACTTTGGGAAACTGTGTGAGATGTTCCTTGGGTTCAGGAAATACCGGGGAATAGAGATTGTTGAATCGGCGGCCTAATTTCCCGTGTGAGTTCCAAATGGGGAAGCTGATCCTTGCCGACCGGGACAATATCGGGTTTGTATAACAGAATGTCTGCCGCCTGGAGGACCGGATAGCCCAAAAATCCATAGGTGGAAAGATCTTTTTCTTTGATCTCCTCCTGCTTTTCCTTATACGTAGGATTTCGTTCCAACCAGGGAATTGGCACAATCATAGAGAACAGCAAATGGAGAATGGCGTGTTCGGGAATGCTGGATTGGACAAACACCGTAGCCCGATCCGGATCAATGCCGGCTGCCAGCCAATCAATCAGCAATTCCTGAGTGAATTCTTTAATCCGGCCGGTATCGGCATAATTGGTCGACATGGCATGCCAGTCGGCCACAAAAAAATAACATTCGTATTGGGCTTGTAAGGATTTCCAATTTTCCAGCGCCCCAAGAAGATTACCTAAATGCATGAGCCCGCTCGGTTGCATGCCGCTGAGTACTCGTGTGGTCATAGTCAGTATTCCGGTTCTCGTTAAGTTATGAAAGCAGGGAAAAAGAGGCGTTGAAATATCTGAAACACCATTCCGATAAAGCTGCTGATTATGGGGATATAGGAATTCAGCATCAAGAGTCCTAAAATAAGAAACATCCCATAGGGTTCCAACCGGTTTAAGACTTCCGCGGATCTGACCGGGAGGAGACTACGGAGAACCCGGCTCCCATCCAAAGGAGGAACCGGTAGAAGATTGAACGAAAATAACACGATATTAATGATCATGGAAGATAAGGCCATGGCCGTGAGGGGAACCAGGATCATGCCGAGAAGATCGCGGCGTGGTTCAACACCCGGCTGAGGAGGCCAGTTGGCTTGGAGGGTGGGGTCGAGATAAAGAAACAGGGCGAGCAGCAGGCTGCTGACAATGGCTAAAAACAAATTCATGAGTGGTCCCGCTGCGGCCACAAACGCCATGTCTCGTCTGGGGTTATGGAGTTGTGCGGGATTGACTGGAACGGGTTTGGCCCAACCAAACACAAACCCTCCAGGTATCAGAGACAACATCAGTGGCACAATGATGCTTCCATACAGGTCGATGTGCGGAAGGGGGTTAATGGTGAGTCGCCCCAGGTTTTTGGCCGTCTGGTCACCAAAGAAATTTGCGACCCATCCATGGGCGCATTCGTGTAAGACCACCGCGGCCATGAGTGGAACCAGCATGAAAGAGAGGTTATAGAGAAAAGAGGAAAGAGAATCCATTTAACTTAGTTGAGTTGGGTGAAGGTCTTGTTTTTGACTTGGAGGAGGTAGAGCCTTCGGTTTAGTATGCCGGCGGAACTAAAAGAGGCAAATCCGCTCAATGCCGGCAAGTCAGAGCGTCGCACAAGTTGGTCCCAGACCCCCTGTCCGGATTGAGCGCCCTGGCGGATGGTTTCCATCACCATGGTTGCCGCATCATAGGCTTGGAAGGCAAAGAGGGATGGTTCTTTTTGAAACTGACTGCGATATCGCTGAACAAACATCTGAATATTAGGGTCAGGGCTGTTGGGGAAAAACCCATCGACAAAAATGTCGCCGTCCAGATCGTGTTTGGCCCACCGAAACAACTCAGGATTATGCCAGCTATTGCCGCCTAAAATCGGCACATTCATGTCATAAAATGCCAGTTGGGCCGCAATGAGGGCCAAGTGCACGGGCTGTCCCGGGACAAACACGGCGTCAAACCCTGGTGTATAGACCGTGCGATCTTCTCCGGTTCGGGTTTTTTCAGTTTGGGTGGTGCCGTATTTGGCCAGATCTTTCTCCTTCAAGAGGCGTAATTGTTCACCAATATCGGTCTGGTCGTCAGCATAGCCTTCTGAGGCGATAATTTCCCCGCCCGAGTGCAGCACTTCCTTCGCGAACATATCAGCCATTTCTCGTCCATACGCTGTTTGGGGATAAATAATGCCAAAGCGGTGGTATCCCAGTTTTAGAATGGCATATTCCACCAGACGTTTGGCCTGGACGGATGACGTCATGGCGGTACTAAACCAAAATGATCCAAACTGCCGCACATTTAAGAGCGTGGATGAAGGGGTGATAAACGGCGTGGCATAGTCATCAGGGAGTCGGCCGAGTCCCTGTATCTCACGGGACAATAAGGGCCCTACGACCGCAAGGGGCCGAAATTCATCAAGCATTTGTTGTATCTCGACGCGTAACGGGGCAGTGAGGGTTGTGGTGTCTTTTACGACCAGCCCAACCGAGGTCAGTCCCCATTGTTCCTTGGCAATTTCGAGAGCGAGTCGAATGCCGTTTAATGAATCCGTGCCATAGGTTTTCATGGGACCTGAAAAAGGCAGGGCGGCTGCCAAAATATGCGAATGAAATTTGATCTTGCTGATAAATGATTGCAGGAGGGCCATCGCCGTTTGAGCATAGGGATGGGTGGGAAAGCGTTTGAGAAATCCCCGGATATCCCGTTCGGCGAGGACCTCATCCCCGTGGGCGGTATGCAGTTCAATTAGCCGGATGGTTGCGATGTCACCTGGATACCGGGAGGAATAACTCTCAACCAGTTCCTGGAGCGCGGATTCGTCTAACTGCTGTAAAATCAGAGTTTGAGTGAGGCTTTCTAACTCGAGCCGTTCGGTCTGGTCGGCCAGACTCATTTCATTTAACAGGGCTTTTACCGCGCCCAGCGGGTTGTGATTGTTTAACTCGGTTTGACGAATCAATTGGAATATGGACCGGCGCAGGTCCAGATCAGTGGCATAATCCAATGCCTGATACAATTGATCCAGGGCAGGCTCATAGTTCTGTAACTCGATATAGAGTTCGGCCATTAAGACCCGAGCCGGGTTCGTGGAACGCGAAAAGGGAAATTCTTCCAGGAGTTGCTTCAAAACCGTAAGGGCATCAGTCGGCTGGTGATCATGTTTCAGTGCGGTGGCTTGCAAGAGATAGGCTTCTTCCAGGATCTCTGGAGGAGGGAATGAATCAATCAGCTTCTCGAGAGTCGTAATGGCGGCTGCAGGATTATCGGCTTCCAGCTCCAATCTTGCCTGATCCAGAAGAGGGGAAGTTGAAGTTTGTTGAGCAAATGCGAGGTTGGTGTCTCCGCCCAAGAAGGGCCACCATCCCTGGTCCACCAGCAGATCCCGAGCTTCCCAGGATGAGACACAATAGGGTTCGCAGCAACAGATATTTGAGTCTGACAGTCGTCAAAGGGAATTTACCTAAACGCCTTGGAAATGGAAGGGATTGTTCGTATGGAAACAGGCCAACACCCGAATGCTTGGGTGGATAATTCACAAGCAGAATACGGTGACGACAATGCTTTTCTTGTTTAGTATACCAGGAAGTTCGCTTACCAAAATAGAAGAACGCAAGAAAATCTCTGGATAGGATTATGGCCGGTGGGGGCATGAAAAGGTTTGAGGTTCTTCCATCATGAAGATGAGGGTGGCGTAAAGAGCTGATGCAGGAATTTATTGATCGTTATCTCACCATGTTGCAAGTCGAGCAGGGCTATGCGGCGAATACCATTGAGAGCTATCGCCGGGACCTCAGGAAACTCGAGATCTTTTTTCGAACACACGACATTGCCGATCCCACATATCTTTCCAAGCCACTGTGGTTTCAATTCTTAAACAGTTTGAAAGCCGAAGGGCTGTCCTCCTCTTCAATTGCCAGGTGTCTGGCTTCTATCCGGGGTTTCTATAAGTCGTTTGAGAGGGGAAAGGATGATCCGACCTTTGAGGGTATATTGAAAGGGACGCCGAAGCAATGGAGTCAATTGCCAAAGTTGTTGTCCGAAGCCGAAGTGACCAGATTGCTCAACTTGTCCGTGATGGATACCAAGGAAGATCTACGTGATGCCGCCATGGTGGAACTGCTCTATGCCACCGGTCTTCGGGTATCGGAACTTATCAATTTGGAAATGGCGCATCTCAATCTGGATGTGGGGTTTTTGCAAGCGACTGGCAAGCGGGACAAACAACGAATTGTTCCGATCGGAGACAAGGCACGCCAGTTGGTCTCGGAATATCTACAGTCTTCTCGCCCGGCCTTTGTCAAAAAGCGAACCTCTTCGGCGTTATTTCTTACCCGGCTGGGTCGGGCCATGAGCCGGCAATGTTTTTGGAAAATTCTCAAGGATCGAACGGCTCGTGCAGGCATCACCAAGCCTATTTCACCGCACATGCTTCGCCATTCCTTTGCCACGCATTTATTGGATCATGGAGCCGACCTTCGTTCGGTCCAAATGATGCTTGGCCATGCCAGCATTGCCACGACACAAATCTATACCCATGTGGAGCAAGCCCGCCTCAAAAAGGTTCATGACCAATACTTTCCCCGCAAACACCGTACGAGGGTCATTGGAGCCCCCCATGATACTGGGTCTTGAGCAGGTATTTGCCCGGATGCCACCCTGCGGGAATGGACTGATCCCAATTTGCAATTGGAAAAAGGCCTATGGCAGGCTAGCGCTGAGCTTTTATTTTATAAATTTTTGGAGGGGTTGGTAATGAAGTATAGAAAGCAGGTGCATTATGTGAAGGGGGTGTTTGCGTGCCCAAAATGCCATCAACATTTTGTGCAAGAGAAGTGGTTGGAGGAATTCCGGGTACGCTGTCATAAGTGCGATTATCGAGGGGCATTGACCCATGTATCGGTGGAAGAGCAAATGGACGAAGAAATTGAACGACGATAGCGAAGATTGATTGCCTGCTGGATTGGTTCTTTAGGTGCAAATAGTCGGTGCCTTTATTCCAATTCAATTCTCCTTATGAAAGTATCTCGGGGAAATATCCTGTGGGTGGTGCTGTTTGCATTTGTTTGGTGGAGTGGGTGTGTGCAAGTCTCCGCTCAACCTTCATCTCCCCAAGCATCTCCTCAAGCTAGCGATGGGCTTCAGGTCTTAGTCGCCTATCATTCCCTGTCCGGTCATACGGCCGAGATGGCCGAGAGTGTGAAAAAAGGAGCTGAATCGATACCAGGAACCACTGTCCTCCTGAAGACCGTGGGACAGGTGACCGCCGATGAGTTATTTGGTAGCGAGGCCGTCATCGTGGGTTCGCCCGTCTATTGGTCGAATATGGCGGGTGAAGTCAAAGCGTTTTTTGACCGGTGGCAGTTTGAATTTGGCGTGTATCCTGAATGGAAAATGCGTAATAAGGTGGGAGCAGCCTTTGCGACCGGTGGGCAAATATCCAGCGGAAAAGAAGTGACGATGTTGACCATCCTTGCAGCCATGCTTGGGAACAAGATGATTGTCGTGAGTGACGGAGGAGCGTTTGGCGCTTCAGCGACGACGGAAGGCGACAGCCCTGGCATTAATGATGCGGAGCGTGCCGATGGATGGGCGTTGGGAAAGCGTGTGGCTGAAGTGGCGTGGATGATCAAGCGAGGGCAGGCGATTCCAGGGCAACCATGAAGGGCATTCCATGAGTTCGATACCGGGAAACTCAGACGATAAATGGGTTATTTATTGGGAGCGGGAGTATTCCACCGCCTTTGCTCCGGAACGACTCAAACTTGATTTCCATCCCCACCGTCCCTTGATGACCAACATGCCGTTGCCTGAGCAACGGGAGTTAGCGGCCTCCGGATACAAGGTGCTTCCGGATGATTGCGGGCCGGTTCGGGCCGTGGGGCAATATGGCTGGCTCATCCGTTCACCGGCGGATTGCCGGTTTCGTAGGAAAGGCACTGGTTTTGAATGGCAGTCTCCGCCCATTCTTCCAGAAGAGCGGCTCTTGGGGTATAAGTCATTTTCGGGAATGTATGTCGATACGATTTTGAATAGTGGGTTTCCCAAGCTCTATTGTGGCATTCGTTTTTATTACCCCAAGCAAGTCGGCATGATGATGAAGGATCTTCCCAATCATTTTTATCATTTCCCCAACCGGACCTTCTCCATCTGGGAAGGAATTAAAACGCAAGAATATAAACTGACCCCGAATCCCTATGATTTTCTGCCTGACCACGATGCCTTTGTGACGAATTTCCTGCTGCAATTGGACCCTTCTCCGGACAAGACCACGACCATTCTGCGTGGCGATCCCATTGGTGTGGTGTTCCCGGTCATGCTCCCGAAGCATTTTACACTCGAAGAGTTGAAGCATCATTCAGAAACCCCCAACGCATAATGCCGAGCAGGCCATCGGCTTGAGCCTCTCGCGTCCTTTTCCCCTTAATTAATATGCAGTGAATGCCTGTGCGGTAGAAGCTATTGCCTGATTTTCCTGCCTAAGGGAAAGCCTGTTGCCGCTTCAAATTGATATACTGGCTGAGTGTCGGCGGGTATGCATGGGCCGCGATTGCCAAAACACGCATTTGTTGGTTCGATTTCCTTGCTCATGAGGGAGGAGTGTGAAGATACAACCCAAGTCTGATTTGATTCTCCACCAATGGCAGACTCTTGCCAAAGCCTGTGATGACGGAGAAAGTCAGACTCGACTGGCGATATTGTGGGAGCACATTAATCGGTTTCCGGTCAGGCAGGCGGCGTCCGCCCATGCCGAGATCGAGACCGCGTATTTTCTCGCACAAGCGGGCTTTTCCGTGGCATTTTTAGAGGCCTCTGGCGGTCGTACCGCGGACTTGGAGTGTTATGAAGGTACGCATCGATTTTTTGTGGAGGTCACGGTGATTCAATCGACCCAAGGACCTGCTCGCAAATCACCGGCGGTGCGTCTACAACCGCACCAGATTTTGGAATCCTCGGATGAGTTTTTTGAACAGGCTTTGGTCAGGCGATTGTTGTCACGCATGGCCGAAAAAGCCAGGCAATTAGAACGGTACTGTGCACCCGTGTTGCTGGCGGTTAGTGTTCCCGATTTACCATGGGGGAAAGGGCGCCCTCAGGACATTCCTCCCTTGGATCTTCAGCGATTGGCTGCGATGTTGGTTGGAGTGGTCGTCGACGTCCCTCAGTTCAGTGCGGTCCTGCTGACCCTATGGAAGGCACCGGCGCAGGAATTACGTAATCCCATTCGTATTCGCCAGGTCACGTGGGTTACGCGACCACCAGGGGATGCACGCGACCCTCGAATCCGATTGTTGGCCGTGAACCCGGTTGCTCGATATCGCCTTAGCTCTCAAGAACTCACGAGTATCAAGGAAAGGATGTGAAGCGAAGCTGAGGGGAAGGATTGGAGCAGGTACGAGCGGTTAGGATGAAGGCAGGGACGCTTTGAGGGCTTCCAGGTTTTTAATGACGAGGAGATCACCATTCTTGGTTGCCACGGTGATGCCTTGGGTGCATATTGTCCGGCATTTTTCAAATTCGCCTGTCTGGTGAAGCGATTGAGCTAACGCAAAATAGGCGGCTGAATACTCAGGTTTCACCTGAATGCATTGCTCTAAGGCGGGAATCGCCTCTTTCCAATTTTCGTCATTCATGTAGGCTTTTCCCAGGCCGAACCACATGGTTTCGTCCTTCGGGTCCATTTGGAGCACTTTTTTGAATTGTTCGATCTTAGGATTGGCCATGGCTGAGATCCGATCAGAAATGAAGGTGTAGGAACGTGAATGAAATTGAGCCTATCATGCGGGTGTATGCGTTGTCTAAGCCATCTCCCTATGCTAGGATCTGAGACGTTTTTCCTTCCGGTTCGTCAGTATTCACAGGTATTGTTTGGCCGACATTGGTGATCGAATTTTTCCTCTGTGCATGATTTCCTTTTCCATTTCCCATTGTGAGAGTGTATGAGTATGGGACGTGTTGGATACGTTTCTCATCCGGCCTATGAACGTCCATGAGATGGGCAGAACCCATCCGGAGTCACCTGAACGTCTTCGTGCCATACGCGCGCAATTAGAGAGTTCGGGAACGTGGTCCCGACTGCATCAGGTCGCCCCACGACGGGCCGAGCGGAAATGGATTGAACTCGTCCACGACTCGTCCTATGTGAAGAGTCTTGAACGACGCTCCCCCTCAATTGGTTATGTTTCCTTGGATCCTGATACGTCGATGTGTCCAGGTACGCTGGAGGCCGCCTATCTGGCGGTCGGCGGGGGGTTGGCGGCGGTGGATGCGATCATGAACCACGAGATTGATCAGGCGTTTTGCGCTGTGCGGCCTCCCGGGCATCATGCCGAGGCGGATCAAGCGATGGGGTTTTGTTTCCTTAATACCATCGCGATTGCCGCCCGTTATCTTCAGCAACAATATGGACTACAGAGGATGATGATTGTGGATTGGGATGTGCACCATGGCAATGGCACGCAACAGGCCTTCTATGATGATCCCACTGTCCTTTTTTTTAGTACCCACCAGGCTCCATTTTATCCCGGGACGGGCCGGGCGACGGAAACCGGGGCAGGTCAAGGGAAAGGTCTGACCATCAATGTGCCGCTCTCGGGAGGACAAGGAGATGAGGAGTATCGCGAAATATTCCAGAAGGTCTTGGTCCCGGCCGCCGAACACTTTCAACCTGAATGTATTCTGATTTCCGCCGGATTTGACGGTCATCGGGATGATCCGTTGGCGAGTATGGGTTTAACGGAGCAAGGGTATGCCGATATGACAACGATTGTCTCGAAGATTGCAAAAAAATTTGCACGTGGGCGAATCGTGTCATGTTTAGAAGGTGGGTATCACCTCAAGGCGTTGGCGGGATCGGTGGACCGCCATCTACAGGCGCTATTGGATAATTAACGTGATGAAGTCCAAGCGATCATGGGGAGGAAAAGCGTGGCTGTTGCTCCTGTTGGTGCTGGGGGTAGGGATCTACATTTTTTATACGGAGATTCGTCCCACCGTCATATTCGGTTTACGAGAGGATTACGCGAAACCCATTCCCTATCAACAGATTCCAGTGGGATTGCAGAGCTTGAAAGCGGAGGAATGTGGAAGTTGTCATGTCGAAATCTACGAAGAGTGGAAATCCAGTATTCATGCCAAGGCCTTTCACGATCCGTTTTTTCAAGCCTATTGGAAAAAAGATGACAATATCTGGGTCTGTTTGAATTGCCATACGCCACTGGAAAATCAGCAACCGACCCTTATTCAAGACCTCCCCCGTGGGCGTGTCGAAAAAGCCATTCAAATTCCTAATTACCGGTACGATGCGGAATATCAGCAAGAAGGTGTGACGTGCGCAGCCTGTCATGTTCGGGATGGGAAGATTCTCGGTCCCTATGACGATTCGGCGGCGCCGCATCCCACCCAATTTGATCCTTCCTTCAGAACGACCCAAGTCTGTTATCGCTGCCATAATGTGGTTTCGGGACCCATGCAATTTTACAATGCGGGGCCTTGTGGCACGTACCCGGAGTATGAAGGCAAGTTTTTCATGAAGGAAAAAGGACTGATTTGTCAGAGTTGTCATATGCCGGAAGTCGAGCGGCCGGTTGCCAAGGGTAGCCCTATCCGATACGGTCGACGGCATCTCTGGCGGGGAGGTCATGATCCGGACATGGTCAAGCGAGCGGTCGCTGTCCAAGTGCAGGCAGACCCTCCCACACCCCGACCAGGTGATGATGTCAAATTGACGCTGACCCTGATTAATGCGGGGGCTGGGCACAAAATCCCGACAGGGGACCCTGACCGGTTTTTTACCGTTGAATTTACCGTGCGTGATTCGAACCGCACGGTGGTGCATGAGCAATCTGATACCATGGGCCGTTGGATCCTCTGGCAGCCCGTGATTGTGGAAGTATACGATAACCGGTTGTTGCCCCTTGCCAGCCGGGATTATTCCTTTGAATATGAAATTCCGGAACATGAAAAAGGGTGGATCGTTCAGGCGCGGATTCGGTATCATATTCAGACCGATGGTCAAAATCAGATGTTGAGAGATCAGTATGGTCTGACGGCTGATGATCCATATGTCTTTACGATCTATGAACGGGAGTTCCCCTTGGATGCGACCCTGTCTGCGGTTGTACAGGATCAGGAACCCGATCTTCGGGTAGGATGTAAGGCACCGTCCGATGGGCTTACTCCTCATCCACCGGCAGGCACGTCTTCACTTCATTCATAAAGGAAAGCACTGTGGCCGAAAATTTTTTCATTGATACCGAATCACTTGCCCAAAACCTGGGCCGCGAAGACTTGGTCATTCTTGATGTACGAGGCCGTGCGGCCTATTCCTCACATATTCCCGGTGCCGTTCATAGTACTTGGCATGAGTACAGCGATCCGTCAGCCGTGGCAAAGGGGGTCTTAGATTCTGACCTTGGGAGAATTGAACAGCGCCTTCGAGCGCTCGGTATTAACCAGTCCAGCGACGTGGTTATTTATTGCAACCCCTTCGATAATTGGGGTGATGAGGGACGCATGTTTTGGATGTTGACGTATCTGGGACATTCCAGCGTCCGAATTCTGGACGGGGGGTGGGTCAAGTGGACCGCAGAGCAGCGTCCCTTCGAACACGAAGCGATTCAACCCAAGCCGGGCGATTTTACTATCAAGGCCAATCCGGACCTCATTGTGAATAAGGATGGATTGAAAAAACTGGTCAAAGGACCTCATCCGGATACCATCATTCTTGATGCCAGAAGCGTTGAGGAATATGCGGGGAAGGAGATCGATGGGTTGCCTCGGGCCGGCCATATTCCTTCTGCCATCAATATCCCGTGGAATCGGTTTTTACAACCGGATGCCACGGTGAAACCTCCGGAGCAGGTCAAGAAAATATTTGAGGACCATGGTCTACGGGACAATCAGGAAATCATGACCTATTGCTTGGGTGGGGTGCGGGCGGCTTGGGTGTTTTGTCTGTTGCGATACGTCGGGTTTCCACGAGTGAAAGTCTATCCAGGGTCATGGTGGGAATGGTCACGTGATTTCGCGGCACCGGCGGAAAAAGACGTGAAGTTATTATATCGGGTCACCAATCAGGATCAGATGAGATCATCTTGATCTTGTGTGTGAGGGATGAGAGGATATTCGAATCTCTCAGCTCAAAATTTATTTACTTTTTCAAGGAGGTCAGGGATGAAAAAGCAAGCGGTTATTAGGGGAATTGGTCTGTTCGCCATTCTAGGGTTACTGATTGCGGGGTCGTGGGGGTCTGTCGCCCTTGCAGGAGCCAACCCACATGTGGCTGAAGCGATTGCCCATGCCGAGGGTGCCGTGAAACATGGCGAGAAGGGACATGCTGATGCGCTGGTTGAGCATGCCCAAGAAGCCTTGACCCACGCCCAAGGCGCTCAAAAGGACGTGAAGAATCCTCATTTAGATGAAGGCGTTCACGAACTCATGGAAGCGGTGGAAGATGGAAAAGAGGGCCATGTCGCAGAAGGGACCAAGCATGCGAAGAGTGCGGTCATGCATTTGAAAGAGGTTAAGTAATCATAAAGCCTTAATCTGATGGAAGAAGCGGGTAGAGTCCACCTCTGCCCGCTTTTTTTTGTGGGGTGGTGATGTCCAAGATTAGTGGAGGGTATTTTCAATTTTCTCCGGTGTTTGGAGAAGTTCAACGTAATCTAGAAACCATCCTGAACGCCATCCATAACTTTGAAGGTCATCTCCTTGTTTTTCCCGAACTTGCCCTCTCGGGATATCAATTTCTTTCCAAAGACGAAGTCCGGGAGCTGGCTGAAGACATTCCTTCCGGTCCCGCTATCAAAGCCTTGGAGGAGGCCGTTCGGGGACGTGACCTGCACGTCGTGGTCGGGTTGGCTGAACGAGACCATGACCGGTTATTTAATTCAGCAGTGCTGATCGGCCCGAAAGGGTATATCGGGAAATATCGAAAAACCCATTTGTTTTTTGAGGAAACCCTCTGGTTTGATCCTGGAGATACGGGATTTCTTGTCTGGGATATTGGAAAGGCTAAGGTGGGCCTTCTCGTCTGTTTTGATTGGTTTTTCCCTGAAGCCGCAAGAAGTCTGGCCATGAAGGGCGCCGATATTTTATGCCACCCCAGCAATTTAGTGTTGCCCTATTGTCCTGATGCCATGGTGACGAGATGCTTGGAAAACGGGGTGTTTGCCATAACAGCCAATCGAGTCGGTCGGGAACAGCGTGGGGAAAAACCCGCATTGCCATTTATTGGCATGAGTGAGATTGTGGCCCCCAATGGACGGATTTTGTGTCGGTCTTCCCTCAAAGACGAAGAGGTTGGTCTGTACGAGATGGATATGGCGGAAGCCCGCGACAAACGAATCAATCCCTATAACGATTTGCTCAAAGACCGACGTCCTCAATGGTATGTTTTGTAAGCTGTAAGTAGAGGAGTGTTGAATAATAATAATTTCCAAGGGCATATAACCGCAGGCACGTTGCCAATTAGAGGCCGGGGCGGTTCAAAAAAGTTCGTCCAGCAAGGCCGCAGTCATTTTTGCGCGCAGAGCGTCCTTCAAGTACGTGAGCACGGGAAAATGGCGAGAACGCCGCTGGCGGCTTTTTTCAACAGCCCCGGTAGCGGAATTCACAAGCCAGGGCGCCGCTGGGCTTGACATAACCGTGAGGATGCCATAAATCCTGAAATAAGGGTGTAAACCCAAGAGCCAGACAGGGGCAGGAAGAGTTTTTCAAGGATGAATCTTTCTATTGGCAGGGACGAGGAGGATATTATGAACAGGTGGGTGGTTATTTCGGTCGTGCTTCTGTTGGGATTGCCAGGGTGCATGGTTTCGAAGTCGAAATATGAGGCATCGGTGGCGGATATGGAGTCGGCCAAGGCCGAGTTGGAAAAAAGCCGGATGCATCAGGAAGCCCTTGAAGAACAAATACGCAATTTAAAGGGGTTGAACGAAAAAGTTTCCACGGATTTGGAGACGATGACCACCGAGGTGCAACGGATTAAAGAAGGGCGAAAAAATGAGCACACCTTATTGGAAACACGTGAGCGGGAATTAGATCAGGAAAAAGAGCAGCTCACGTCCAAATTGCGTGTGGTCGTGGACCAATATCAAAAAGTGAAAGCGCAAAACAAAGCCCTGAAAGAGACGGTTTTGCGCTATCAGAAAGAATTAAAAGATACCCGTGAATCTTCCATAGGGAGTACTGCCGGAGTGATGAAGCCCTCGGAGAAGCCTGATATGTCCAAGAGCGAAATCGCCCCGCCAGTGACTTCCAGCCCGATGGTTTCGTCCAAACCGCCTGTGCCCAAAATTGTGACGCCCCCAACCCTGCCCAAAATCGGGGGGGATTTAGTCAATATTAATAAGGCGCCAGTGAGTGATCTGGTGTTGACGCTGGGGTTAACTCGGGAGGTAGCTGAGGAAGTGGTTTCAAACCGGCCTTATCGGCTCCGTGGCGAACTTGTGGCGAAAAACATTATTCCCAAGGCCACATTTGATGAGATCAAGGACCGTATCACGGCTTCTCCGTAATAGGGGCAATTGGTGAAATGGGTGAGGCCATTGATGGCATAAGATAGGGTTCAAGGTAAAACAGGAGGGAGTCCGGGAAAAGTAGGATATCGGCTAGAGAATAGAAAATGCCTCAAGAAGGGGAACTTCATCAACAGAGATGGAGTTCCCCATTTTTTTTCGGTGTTGTCTTACGACCTGTCAGTTGTGGTTGAGTTATCCTTCAGACAGCGATCCTCGATAATTTGTCCATCCTGCAGTTGAATCAGCCGGTCAGTCTGAAGGGAGAGTTTTTCGTTGTGGGTCACAATCACGAAGGCTGTTCCATGCGTGTGATTGAGTTTTCGTAAGAGCTCAAATAATTCATCCCCGGTATGCGTATCCAGATTGCCTGTCGGTTCATCCGCCAACACCAGGTCAGGGTGCCGGATTAAGGCTCTGGCCACGGCGACACGCTGCTGCTCTCCTCCTGATAATTCCCCTGGTTTATGGTGCAGACGGTGAGAAAGCCCCACTTCAGATAGGAGAGATTTTGCTGCGTCCATGGCCTGCTGTTTGGGAATTTTTTGGATGAGCGACGGAAGATAGGTGTTTTCCAACGCGGTGAATTCCGGAAGAAGGTGATGAAATTGAAAGACAAATCCGATGGATCGATTCCGAAATCCCGCTAACGCGGTTTCGCTTACCCGGAACATATTCTTTCCTTCAAACAATACTTTTCCACTTGTCGGGCGATCCAAGGTTCCCATGATGTGGAGCAGGGTGCTTTTTCCTGCGCCTGATGCTCCGACAATCGACACCATTTCCTTTCGCGCTAACGTCATGGTAATGCCGTTGAGGACATGCACCGTTTGCTTGCCCATCTGAAATGAACGACAAAGATTGTCGATAGAGATCAATGGCACTTGGGGCGTGAACTCTGAGTCGATTGGGTTATTCATAACGAAGGGCGCTGACCGGGTCTAACTTCGCCGCTTGCCATGAAGGGTAGAACGTGGCGGCAAAACTGATTAGGATGGCCGAAGTGGCTACTAACAGCACATCCAATGGCAGGATGTGCACGGGAATGCGGGATATGTAATAGACGGAGGCGTCGAAGGTCCAATAGTTCTGAATGAGCCACAAAAAGGTATAGCCGAGAGGGACCCCAATGCCCGTTCCCACGATTCCGATTACCAACCCGTTTAACATGAAAATCCGCATGATGGCTCCTGGCGTGGCGCCCATGGCTTTGAGGATGGCAATTTCTCGTTGCTTTTCGTTGACAATCATCGTCAAGGTTCCCACGATATTGAACGAGGCGACTAGGGTGATCAAGACCAGCAGAAGAAACATCATGGTTTTTTCGAGTTTTAATGCCGAAAACAAATTTCGATTTAACTGCATCCAATCACGGGCGATAAAGATGTGACCGAGTGTGGCTTCTAATCGTTGGGCAATCTGCTGGGCCAAAAATACGTCGTTGACCTTGACTTGAATCCCGGTGACCGTCTCACCGAGATTGAAAAATTTCTGGGCTTCTGCCAGGCTGATATATGCCAACGAAGAATCATATTCGAACATGCCGGATTCGAACACGCCGACCACGTTGTAGGGTCGGATTTTCGGTGTCATGGTCAACGAGGTCATTGGACCGACAGGTGAGACGACGTTGATGGTATCGCCGATAAACACGCCAAGCCGAAAGGCCAATTCCTTCCCCAAAATAATTCCGGGCGGATTGGTGGCTGAGGGAGTGGGATTGTCCCGACCGGAATCAGGAGATGTCGATGTGGGTGGGGTAAGAGGGCGAGTCAGGTCAGCCAAATCCCCAAATTTCATGTTGGCTTCTAAATCGGTCACGCGTATTTCCTGCGAGGGTTGAATGCCACGGAGGATGATCCCTTGCACGGCTGTTTTGGAGGTGACGAGCACTTGTTTAAAAATGAACGGGGCAGCGGCTATTACATCGGGAACGGCTTCAATCTGATCGACCAGGTCCGCATAGCCTTTCATGTCATTGCTGCCACGTTCCTGGACGATCACATGCGCAGTGGTGCCAAGGATTTTCGACTGGAGATCCTCCTTGAAGCCGGTCATGATGCCAAGCGTGCCAATGAGTGCTGCGACACCAAGCGTGATCCCGGTGATGGAGATAAACGTGTTCAGCGAAATCGTTCGCTGCCGACGCTTGGCCCGAAGATATCGCAGTCCGACTAATATCTCATATGGGAGGGTCACAAAGGCCGATCCGGTCGAAGTTGGGGGAAAAGAATGACATCGCGAATCGAGGCCTGATTGGTGAGGAGCATGACGAGTCGATCAATCCCAATACCTTCTCCTGCTGTGGGAGGCATGCCATATTCGAGGGCTCGAATGAAGTCCTCATCCAGATAATGGGCTTCGTCGTCTCCCGCATCCCGCAACGCCACTTGGGCCTCAAAGCGTTGTCGCTGGTCCAAGGGATCATTTAACTCCGAAAATCCATTCGCTAATTCCCGTCCACCGATAAAGAGTTCAAAGCGGTCGGTCAGGGCCGGGTTGGCTTCTTTTTTCCTGGCCAACGGGGAAATTTCGATAGGGAAATCGGTTATGAAGGTTGGTTGAATCAAGGTTGGCTCGACTGTGGCTTCAAAGAGATTGACGAGGATGTCGACATGGCTGGCTTGCGGCGCACAATCAACACCTAACCGTTTTGCCGCGTCCACGGCTTTCTTCTGATCGGACAAGACACTCAGGATCCAACTGGTTGACCTCTACGATCGAGTCCAAATACGGCACTCGGCGCCAGGGTGGCGCCAGAGAAATGTTTTGGCCCTGGTAGGCCACCGTTGGGCCTCCGCATACTTCCAGACTCAAGGTGTGAAACAACTGTTCGGTCAGGTCCATCAGATCATGATAATCCGCATAGGCCTGATAAAATTCCAACATGGTAAATTCAGGATTGTGAATGGTGGAAATGCCTTCATTGCGGAAATTGCGGTTAATTTCAAAGACGCGCCGGAATCCCCCGACAATGAGGCGCTTGAGGTATAATTCCGGTGCCACGCGCAAATATAAGTCTACGTCGAGGGTGTTGTGATGGGTCACAAACGGGCGTGCCGTGGCTCCTCCAGGGATGGAATGCATCATCGGCGTTTCCACTTCGAGGTATTCTCGTTCCATGAGAAACGAACGAATGATATTAATAATTCGACTGCGCGTGCGGAATACCTGGTGTACCGACGGATTGGCAATCAAATCCACATACCGTTGCCGATACCGGGTTTCAATGTCGGTGAGCCCGTGCCATTTTTCCGGAAGAGGCCGTAACCCCTTCGTGAGAAAGGTGAGGCGATGGACTTCTACCGTGAGTTCGTCGGTTTTGGTGCGAAATAACTTGCCTTCGACTCCGATCCAATCCCCTAAATCAAACGACTGCGAAAGTTCGTAGGACTGATCCCCAAGCAGATCTTTCTTGAGGTAGACCTGGAGACGATGGCCTTCTTCCTGTAGGGCCGCGAAAGTGGCCTTTCCAAAACGGCGCATGGCTACAATGCGTCCGGCCACCGTGCACGAAATCGGTGTGCCTTCAAGCTCTTCTTTGGTCGAGTCCGTATACGATTGAAGAATGGTCTCAAGCGTGTGGGTGGTGGGAAAACGTGTCCCAAAGGGATGAAGGCCTCCATCCTGAAGCGCGCGGAGTTTTTCCAGCCGTTGTTGTTGTTGTTCGTTCAATTCTTCCATAACTTACATGGCTCTACTGGTTCTTAGAAGTGAATATCTCGATGGTCGTCTCATCAGCACGTGGAACACGAATCTGTGGGTGATGAATCATGAAGGCCGACTATCGAATGTGGATGCGTGTTAATTGGCCGGCATATGTGAAGCTTTCGAGGCCTTCATGGTTAAATACGCTTCGATAAAAGGGTCCAACGCTCCATCCATGACCGCGGCGACATTGCCTGACTCGTAGTTGGTCCGGTGATCCTTGACCATTTGATACGGTTGGAATACATACGAACGGATTTGGCTTCCCCAGGCAATATCTTTCTTTTCCCCAACAATATTTTGAAATTCAGCGTCTTTCTTTTGCTGTTCCAGCTCATATAGCTTCGCTTTTAACACCCGCATGGCGCCGATCCGGTTTTGCAATTGGGACCGTTCATTTTGGCATTGCACCACGGTTCCCGTGGGAAGATGGGTCATGCGAATCGCGGTTTCCACCTTGTTCACATTTTGCCCGCCCGCGCCACCCGCGCGAAAGGTATCGACTTTCAGATCCTTATCATCAATCACAATGTCAATGTCGTCGTCCAATTCCGGATAGACCCCCACTGCGGCGAACGAGGTATGTCGACGCTTATTGGCGTCAAAGGGGGAGATGCGAACCAGCCGATGCACGCCCGCCTCTGAGTGCAGGTATCCATAGGCCAATGGCCCGGCAATGGCCAAGGTCACGCTTTTGATGCCGGCTTCATCGCCGGGTTGCAGATCGATGGTTTCCACTTTGTACCCCCGTTCCTGAGCCCATCGAATATACATGCGCATGAGCATCTGTGCCCAGTCCTGGGATTCGGTTCCGCCTGCTCCAGGATTAATGCTGAGAATGGCATTATTCTGGTCATGTTCGCCCGATAACAATTGTTCCAATCGCCAGGCTTCCAGCGTGGCCTCAATGTCTTTGATGCCCTTGCTCCACTCGGCTTCCAATTCCGGATCCCCCTGTTGGCCAATCAGATCAAGAATCGCGAGAAGGTCATCCCGTTGCTGGTCGAGTTGGTGAAGGCGTGCGAGTTGGCTTTCGATCTCGGCTTGACGTCGTCCGGCTTTGGCGGCCTGACGGGGATTGTTCCAAAAATCCGGTTGGGAGGTCTCCCGCTCGAGTTCTTCCAGTTCAGTTGTTAGCCGAGGAACGTCAAAGATACCTCCGGAATTCCAGAATGTGGTCGTTGATTTTTTCCATTCGAATGCGAATATCTTCGAGCATGGGCAGCTCTCCTCTCGTGGCTATATCGGTAAAGACCGTGGCTTGGGCGTGGAAAGCGGTGTGGTAAACCGACACCAAGTGAACAAAATACCGGTCATTATAACACAACCCCAACTAAAGACATCCCCAAATTGAGTGTAAAAGGTGGGTGATGAGGAGCGGAGTGGAAGTAATCCCGTCACCGCCTGTTCTGAGAAAATTGATGTCTGGGAAAGAATGTGTCCGTCCGGGGCAATGAAGCCGGAAATGCCGGTGTTGGCGGCTCGGGCAAAACCTAAATGATTTTCAACGGCACGAAACACGACCATGCCGAAATGTTGATACGGCGCAGCAGAATTTCCGAACCAGGCATCATTCGTAATCGTGACAAGAAAATTAGCACCCTCCCTGGCCATCCGGCGAACTAGATCGGGGAAAATCACTTCGAAACAAATAGCCACTCCGAATCTCGGACCACTGCCGGGTGGCACTGTTGGGACTTGCATGGTCATGACTCCCTGGCCGGATTTGAAGTCCCCGATCCCTACAACGAGCTTATCCAGAAAAAAGAGAATTGATCGCAAGGGAATGTATTCCCCAAAAGGTACCAGATGCCGTTTGTCATACCGGTCTGAGGCCCGTCCTTCAGCCGTCACCAGGAAGGCACTATTGTACAAATACGGACGGCCGTCCTGTTGAAATCGAAGTGTGGGGCTGCCAAATAGCAACGAATTGTGCGTGTCTTTCGCAATATCAAGGACCTGTTTCTGATAGGCGGGCTCCTGCTCGAAGAGAAAGGGTGTGGCCGCTTCCGGCCAAATGAGCAGATCGGTATTCTTCCCGGCTTCTTGGCTGAGGGAGGCGTAGCGTCGAAGTGTTTCATCCCGGTAGGCCTCGTTCCATTTGACGGCTTGATCAATATTGGCTTGGACCAGACCAATCGACAGCGTGCGTGCCGAGGCGTCAAGGTTGGCCTGTTCCTGTATCCGCCAGGTTCCATAGGCAAGGACGAGACTTAGTGCGCAGCCAAAGCCTGCCACGGACACCCATGGTCCTGGCAGGGCCAAGCCTCGTCTTTTGCCGTGGATCCATAACAGGAGAGAGGTTAGAGCAACATTCCCCATGACAATTAAAAATGACACCCCATAGACTCCCGTCACGTCGGCAAATTGAATAACCGGGAGCCATTGGTATTGGGAATAGCCCAAAAGCGCCCAGGGGAACCCGCTCAACGCATGGGTTCGCACAAATTCCAAGGCGACCCACAATGCGGGGGCTCCCAGCCACAAGAGATTTGGGCAGGTGTGTTGGAATTTGGCATATCCCCATCCATAAAGGCCCATGTATAGGCCAAGATAGGCAGCCAAAAGGAGCATCAACAAGGCACTCACGATGAACGGCACTTGACCAAATTGATGCATGGCCGTGATGACCCATGTCACAGTCCCTGCAAAGGCGATGGTCCCCGCCAGCCAGCCATAATATAAGGCCCGCCTTGGCGGGAGATCATGAATAATAATTTGGAGCGGAACCAACACCAACCAGGCCAGCCATCCGAGATCAAAGGGCGGGAAGCTCAGAGGATGAAGGATCCCGATTAAGGCGAGAGCGATAAAAGGGGCTGCCGCCTTGCGGGACGGAAACAATGAAGTTGGAATGGTCTTCCCCACGTTAATAGGGACCAGTGGTCGTTTCCAGGGGCGAGCCCTGCCGATTTATCAGGTGTGGGCGTATTTCAGAATGACACCCAAGAATCAGTAGGGATATCGGCTGGAAAGGAATGAAGTAATGATGACAATCGAATTGGTGAATTCGATTCAGGGCTACAAGAACATCAAATGGCAAATACCGTTCACCTCGCATGAACGGCCTGAGAACCGACTAGACGGCTTTTTGGACCAATCCGGACCGCAGGCAACGGGTGCAGACTTTAATGCGTTGGGCCGCACCCTTCACGAGAGCGCGAACCGTGCGCAGGTTCGGCCGAAAGACACGTTTTGTGCGATTATTGGCGTGACTCACATTATTTCCCACTAAGCGGTTTTTTCCGCATACGTCACATGAAAAAGCCATGGTCTTCTCCCTGAATATTTAAAAAGGACAGAATTGTCGATTTGAGTCTGTTTGTTACCACAGCTGCTATTGTACACACAAGTGCTCGATAATGAAAATTTTCTGTTGCCGCGGAAAGGCCACCACGATGAAACGGTTGTTGTTCCACCTGCCAACTAGAAGGTCACTGGAGGTCGCCCTTGCGGAGCAAAGCATTGGGAATAGTTCCCGTTATGGCCGTCTGGGAGATTCAATCCCTTGAAAAATCCTCGCGAGACACGAATGGCTGCTTTCAGCTCGGAGGATTTACTCCAACTTGGGCCCGTTGTGGCAGTTGTAGAAGTGCCGGTGTTGCACCATTGCGGTGAGGCAGATGGCCATTACGCCTTTGTTCGGTCACGGAAGATGAACGCTCCTGGTTTAGATAAAGGGAGTGTTGAATGACAAAGATTTGCAAGGGCAAATTTGCCCAGGATTAGATTACTCATCAAAGGCTTCGGGTCGGTTCAAAAAAGCATGCCCTGAGTCTTCCCGAAGGGTCCGTACAGCGAGGCCGCAGCCGTTTTTACGCGCGGAGCGTACGCTTAGTACGGGAGCACGGAATAATGGCGAGAACGCCGCTGGCGGCTTTTTCCAACAGACCCATAAAGACATGCAATTTGCCCTCGAGGTTCAAGCTATCTAAACGCAGAAGGCTCAAGCGGACGCTGCCGAGTCGGCCGCATTCGCCGCCCCCTATTGTTTGGGGCAAAATTCAGTCAGTCAACACCAATGCTACGTTATTGCTCCACCTACAGGATTGGCCATACTATTCAAGCAAATTGTCAGTGATTTTCTCATTGCGGTCAAGGACTCTAGGTATAGATGACTCCACAAGATCTCCCACTCCGGCGAGGCACTAATGGAATCAAGGATTCGGAGATTCCCAAGTATGTTCGGGAACTCAAAAGTTTCCTGGGACACGAAGCTTTTGCCAAGGCACAAGCCGATCTTGATAAGGACCTTACGCATCACGGCGGCTGCTACCGTCAGTTGGCCCAAATTCGGCGTCCATGGCTCTTTGCGTTCCGCCTGTACGACCAGAAAACAACCAACGGCATCCACCTGCCGAATAAATGGCCACCGGACATTCGTGAGCTGGTCGGTGATGCGCGTATGATCCTGATGTGCAACTAACTCTGACGCTCAAGCCTGCACCAAGTCCAAAGTATACACGGGAGGAATTCGGCGATCTCGCACGGGCTAAAAAGCGTTCTGAATTGATTTTTCTTCGGTCCAAGCACGGAGGCGAATCAGGGGTGGAACCTGTTTCATTTCGGTGTTGTCGCCCGCGTAAGACCCCCGAAAGCGTTGAGGGACTACATCTACAAATCTCTCAAAGAGAAGGTAAGCAGACAGCTATCAGGCGCCCGAACGGGCGTGGCTATCGCTCATTTCAGCGGCATACACAATCCGAATGTGTTTAATGATTCAGAAGGGATACAAGACGTCATCCGTAAGTTGTTCACACGACGGCATTTGGCAACTATCATCCTGAATGCCACGACCTGACAAAAACCGGAGCCACAGACATTCTTCTCTCCACTCCGGCCATTGTGTTCGCGATCACTGAATCCGGGGGATCAAAGCTGGAATGTCCGAATTAACACGCCTATCAAAACCGCCTGTTTCTTAAATGTGTGACACTAACCTATTAGTTTTCAACAAAGGAGGATTCACGATGAATCTAAAATTTCCTTCAAGGGATTGGGGTTTTCCGTTTGCGATAGGTCTCGCGATCATGAGCATGCTGTTCTTGACCCTGGGGTGCCAGCAACCCAGAGTCGATACGATCGTCATTAAACCCAACACCTGCCCACTTCCGGAAGACTTGTCGACAGAAGATCAACATAAGGTCAAGAAATTTGGTGCGGAACTATCAGGTCTCATGTCCGGCTTGGCTGGAGGAAAGCTGGATGCCGATGTACAAAATGCCCTCAAAAGAAATTATCCGGACGCTGGAGATATCAATCGCATTTATGCATTGAGTTATGCCGCCTGTGTCTCTTGCCGAGTCGACCCTCATGATGTGAAGGGTTGTGCACAACGTTTCGATGACATTCTTGATAAATTCACGGCAAAAGAAACAGCTCCGGGCCATCCGGCCAAGGCGTATCGTTCCAAACTCCTGAAACCTTTGCGAGGACCGAAGTAGTCTCTCTCCATCAATAGGAGATGGTTCTGCGAAGCCTTTGCATTGATGGCATCACAACTTCATTTCCCTCTCTTTTATTTTCCCTAAGCCATTTGCGCCCATTGGGGAAAAATGGTTTCATGTTTTTTCTTTCTAAATTTGCGAGTTCTGATGTAATAGGATTTTTGTAATCATCATGCCGACTCAATCCTCTCTCTCTGATATTCCCATTCAATTTGCCAAAGGGGTGGGACCCCGGAGGGCTCGCTTGCTGGAAAAATTAGACGTGCAAACATTAGAGGATGCTTTCTGGTTTTTACCCTGGCGATACGAAAACCGATTGGAAGTGTTGCCCATCGGGAATCTTCTCCCAGGCATGAAGGCCACCATTAAAGGCAGAGTGCAGAAAGTGTGGGTGAAAACCACCTATCGAAGACGTCTGGTCGTGGTCACGGTGACGGTGAGGGATGAGACGGGTCTTATCGAATGCGTGTTTTTTAACCAGCCCTATTTGGAAAAAACCTTTGTGCCTGGTGTATCTCTGTTATTGACCGGTCCGGTCTTGTCCAATTCTTCTGGAAGTTCACCGATGACCATGCGCGGGCCGGAGTATGAATTGTTGGATGAGGACGAATTGCCGGACATGTGTGGGGGCCGGATTGTTCCCGTCTATCATGAGACGAATGGGTTGAGCTCCAAGCAGATTCGACGAATTATTCGATCAATTTTTGACCATTATGCCGATCAGTTACAAGAGATGTTGCCCTTAACCATGCGAGCACAGCTCGGAGTGCCAACCCTTCCAGAAGCATTACCCGTCTTACATTTTCCCAATCAGGAGCGTTCAGTGGAGGCATTGAATGCCTTCGCGACGCCAGAGCACCAACGCCTGGCGTTTGAAGAATTGTTTCTCCTGCAATTAGCACTTGCCATGCGGCGTCAAGAGCAGACTCAGGACATTGAAGGCATCGCATTTGCTGTTGGCAACCCGTTGGTTGAACAGCTGAAAACCGTATTGCCCTTCCTGCTCACTTCGGCGCAAGACCGGGTGATCAAGGAAATTAGCCATGATATGGGACGGCCAACCAGTATGAACCGCTTGCTGCAAGGAGATGTAGGGTGTGGGAAGACCGTGGTGGCTCTTCATGCCATCGTGATGGCCTGTGGGTCCGGATATCAAGCTGCCCTGATGGCCCCTACGGAAGTGTTGAGCGAACAGCACTATCTGTCGTTGCTTCCCCTATTTGATGCTCTGGGTATCCGGTGCCTTTTGTTGAAAGGCGGGCAGACCGGACGCGAGCGAGGGAAGATACTTGCAGGAATTCAGTCAGGTCAGGTGCAGGTGGTGGTGGGTACCCACGCGTTGTTACAGCCGGATGTGCATTTTGCCAAGCTTGGGTTGGTAATTGTGGATGAGCAACACAAATTCGGTGTGCTGCAGCGCGCGCAGCTTCGTGGGAAAGCGCCATGGCATCCTGATGTGTTGGTGATGACCGCCACGCCTATCCCCAGGACCTTAGCAATGACCCTCTACGGGGATTTAGATGTGTCGGTGATTGATCAGTTTCCTCCAGGGAAAAAGCCGGTAAAGACGATGTTGTTCCCGACCGGTCAACGGAAAGACGCGCATCGTTTGATGCGAAAAGAATTAGAAGCGGGGCGGCAGGCTTATGTGGTATATCCGCTCGTTGAACCATCAGAAAAAATTGATTTACAGGCAGCCATTGAGGCCGCCGAGCAATTACGGGAAGAATGTGCTCCATTTCGTATCGGTTTGCTACATGGCCGATTGCCATCCCGCGAAAAACAAGTGGTCATGGCCCAGTTTAAAAATAAAGAGATTGATGTGTTGGTTGCCACCACTGTCGTCGAGGTCGGCTTGGATGTTCATAATGCCACGGTCATGCTCATTGAACATGCGGAACGGTTTGGTTTGGCGCAATTGCATCAATTACGCGGCCGGGTCGGACGAGGTCTTTACCAAGGCTATTGTGTGTTGATTCATGGCCTGGGGAAAATTCCTCCCTATTCCCAGCAAATACCCTTAAAGCTTGAGTCCAGTCGATTGTCACTCGATAAGATCGGGAGGAGTTCCCAGGGGGATGCGTTTTCTCCTTCCATCGCGAGGCGACGCCTTGGGGTGTTTGCGCAATGTGAAGATGGCTTTGCACTGGCGGAAGAAGACTTGAATATTCGTGGGCCTGGGCATGTCTTAGGGGTGAAGCAATGGGGGGAAATGGATTTTCGTGTGGCGGATTTGGCCCGAGATACCGTGTTATTAATAAAAGCGAAACAAATGGCAGGAGAAATATTAAAAGGTGATCCACGGTTGACGCTACCCGACCATCGCATCCTCAAGGAAACATTATTTCGAAAATGGGGTAAAAAATTCGCGCTGGGTTCCATTGGATAAAATATGGGACAGCTGTTAATGAGGAAGAAATGAGAATGCCCCGCTATGGTTTATTTATTGGAGAAGGGGATCAGCATTTCCTGTTTGACCTGCATAGAGGTTCATGGTAGATATCGCAAGTGAAAATGGACTTGCCCGGATGGCGGAACTGGCAGACGCGCCGGACTCAAAATCCGGTTCTTTCACGAGAGTGGGAGTTCGACCCTCCCTCCGGGCACCATTACTGTCTTTAATTAAAATTGAGAAAAAATGGGAAAGACAGTGTAAGTCTTTAAGTGAAATTTCGGGTATGTTGATCCATGATGGAAAGCCAAGAATTGACTTGACAGGGGCTACCGCCTTGACTATAGTTGGTGCCCTTGATCATGAAATAAAATCGTATATTTGAATTCGTTCGTTTTTTTGATTATTCACTCACACTTCCAAGGAGGAGCCACATGCGGAAGGTAGGGTATTTTGGATTAGCAATGATTTTTGCAGGCTCGGTGAGCGTGGCGGTGGCGCAAGAGCGTCCACCTCAGCATGTAGGGTATGGGACTGGTGTCGGAGACTCTCAGGGTGTAGGCGACAGGTCACGAGTCATGGACCAAGACGACATGTTGCGGTACCTCTCAGCAGATGAAACGATTCAGGGTGAAGTTGTCGGTATTGACTACGCAGGGGGAAGGCTGTGGCTCGACATGGGAGGAAGTTCCCACGATGAACGGCAAACTCTTCGTGGTGCCTTGAACTTAAAAGAGCTGTATTTTGACGGCAAGACCAACATGGCGAACCTCAAGGCTATTGGTAAGGGTGATTACGTCACGATCCAAGCCGCGAATGAAACAACCGAAGATCAAAAGTTTGGAACTGGGCGGAAGTTGGTTCGTGATGTGTATGTGTTAAAGGGAAGTCAATTGCTGGGAGGAGCGGATAATCCAGGATTTGGTGGCGGGTTTGGTCAAAAGCCAGATCCTTATGCTTCAAGAGGTCTCACCGTAAAGAGTGGCTCCTACACTGGAATGCCGGAGGGTTCAGTCCAGCCAGGGGAAGTCAAGTCTGGAATTACCAGCGAAGTTGGTATAGTGACCGGTGCTGCGCCTTGCTGGCAATGTGCCCCCCAGCCGACCACAGTCAATGAGCGGACAGATAAAACCATTGCCACTGATTATGGCGATGATCGCAAGAATTTTAACAAGGGTACCGTTCAATAGGTTTCTGATTACAAGCCACTTTTGTAGTTAAAAAGAGCGTGCCGGTCAATATCCGGCACGCTCTTTTATTATTTAGCCTATGAAATAAATTAGGAATAAAAAAGTAAGTTTCGTCTGGTAATAAGCCGTCGGCGGGAGAGGATTGAGAGACCATGGAGGAATTGGACCTTCGAGGTGTAATTTGTCCCTATAACTTTGTGAAGACGAAGCTAAAGCTGGAATCTTTAGAAAGCGGGGATCATTTGAGGGTCTTGTTGGATGAAGGAGACCCAATTCGAAATGTCCCGCAAAGCATTACCAACGAGGGTCACCAGATCCTTGAACAAGAAAAAGTTGACCATTATTACCGTGTGGTTATTCAGAAGGTAAGTGTGTGATGGGGGGTCGAGCTGGAATGTTCGGGTAATGGTTCCAATTGCCTTTTACTCCTTTGAGGTAACCCCTGAATTAAAAGCGTTATTTCTCCTTTAATCGATTTGCCTTTTAACAGTTGAATCACTTCTTCAATTTCTCCCCGTAGAATTTCTTCGTTGAGTTTTGTCAGTTCCCGTGTCAGTACGATGTGTCTGTTTCCCATGACGGCAGTGATGACTTGTAATGTTTTGAGAATCCGATGCTGGGTTTCAAAGACAATAATGGTACCCTTTTCTTCTTTAAGATTTTGGAAAAATTTTTCTCTGGCCCCTGGTTTTCTGGGCACAAATCCTTCAAAAATAAATCGATCCGTTGCCAAACCTGACACGCATAATGCCGTAAGAACGGAGGATGGTCCTGGAATTGGGATAAGTGGAATATTTGACTTGATCGCCTGGCGAACCAGATAAAACCCGGGATCAGAAATAAGAGGGGTCCCCGCATCGCAAACTAAGGCAACGGAACTTCCTTCCTGGAGCCGGTGGAGGAGAATGTCGGTTTTCTCTTCCTTGTTGAAATCGTGATAACTGGTGAGTGGTGTGCCGATGTGATAATAAGTGCAGAGTTTTTGTGTGCGACGTGTGTCCTCAGCTGCAATAATGGCTACCTCTTGTAAAATGCGGATAGCCCGGAAGGTCATATCTTCCAGATTTCCGATAGGTGTGCTGACAATATAGAGCGTTCCGGTCATGGCCTATTGAGAGAAAATGATGTAGGGCAAGGTTGGAGATGGTACTGCGTGAACCTGCCATTGTCCAGGAGGATCCAGTCGTACTCGCCTCCTCACTCAGTTGCCAAATGAGAAGGATATGAAGGATGGGTGACAGCCAGAGTTTGCAAGGTCAGGTGGCCCTGGTTACGGGAGGTGGAGTGGGTATTGGACGTGCCATTGCCCAGGCGTTAGTGGGACAACAGGCGGGAGTCGCTATTTGTGGAAGACGTGTGGAAGAATTAGAGCGCACAGCAGGCGATCTCATTCAAGCTGGCGGAGACGTGCTTTCGGTACCATGCGATGTGACCCAACGGGTCGATGTTGAGCGTACCATGAAGAGGGTGATCCAGAAGTTTGGCAGGCTGGACATTCTTGTTAATAACGCAGGAGCATCAGGTCAAACGTCGATTCATGATCCGGATGATTCCAAATGGCAGAATATTCTTCAGGTGAACTTAACAGGCAGCTACTTGGTTTCGAAACTCGCTATTCCACATATGCTCCCCCACCATTATGGACGTATCGTTAATATCTCCTCCGTCTTGGGACGATTTGGCGTGGCAGGGTATTTAGCCTATTGTACAGCCAAGCATGGCATTTTAGGATTCACTAAAGCTCTGGCACTGGAAGTCGCCTCCCAGGGCATAACCGTGAACGCCATTTGCCCAACCTGGGTGGATACCGCTATGGCCAGAAAGGGGATCGAAGAAACTGCCGCCAGCCTTGGGGTTTCACCGGATGAATTTCGTGAAACCGCGATTAGTACGATTCCGATAAAAAGAATGGTGGAAGCCGAGGAAGTGGCCAGTGTCATTCTGTATCTTTGCTCACATGCGGCCAGTGCAATAACCGGTCAAGCCTTAAATGTTTGTGGTGGAACGACTGCAGGCACTGTATAAGCGGATGCGCGGTGTGATTTTCCAATGCTGGTTAATCAAGGAATGCTGGTAACTCATTGATTTTCTTGACCTTCTCTAGATGCAGATCTATACTCGACATGGCTCACTGTGCATGTTTCTTTACTAGGTTGTTCAATGTCTGAATTACTGCCATATCTCACCATGGGCCTTTATTTTGGAGGCACGCTCCTTTATCTCTTGTATCTCTGGCACCGTTCTGATGCTATCTCAAAAATTTCCCTTGTGGCCACAGGTTTGGGGTTTATTTCTCATACCTCGGCACTCATCATGGCTATGGTATCGACGGGGCATGTCCCTATCATGACATTTAAGGGCGCGATGTCCTTTTTCGCCTGGGGGTTAGTGCTGGTCTTTTTGGTTGTTGGCCTGAAGCGGGGCTTAGAAGTGTTGGGCGCCTTTATTCTTCCACTGGCCTTTCTGTCTCTTGTTTCGGCAACCCTGGCCCCTCAGTCAGCCGACACCATTGCCCCGGTCTTTCAGACGGTATGGGTGCATGTGACCCTGAGTATCCTGGGTACCATCGGATTTGCTGTGGCCTTTGTGGCCGGGCTCATGTATGTGATGCAGGAGCGTCTTTTGAAGTCCAAGCAATTTAATGTGTTAGCTTTCAAGCTCCCCCCGCTGGACTTTTTGGATTCTCTCAATCAACGATCTATCCTTTTTGGGTTTCCCTTATTGACCTTAGGAATTCTGACAGGAGCCGTATCAGCCCAATTAACGATTGGATCGTATTTGAGTTGGAACTCTGAGCAAATTTGGGCATTAATTACCTGGTTCTTTTATTTCGCAGTCCTGATGGGAAGGGTGACGGCCGGCTGGAGGGCGAAAAAAGCTGCCTATCTAACCATTGTGGGATTTGCCGGAGTAATTTTGACTTTTGTCGGCATCCTTATCAAAAGTCCTCAACCGATGTCACCGTTATGAATATTATCGTTTTAGGCCTCAATCATCGGACGGCTTCCGTTGAACTTCGTGAATTACTGGCAATCCAGGATAGCCGGATGGGAGAAGCGTTGGGTCGGCTCATGGCGTATTCCGAAATTAAAGAGGCCATGTATCTGGGGACCTGCAACCGTGTTGAGGTATATGCCGTCGTGGAAAAGGGAGAATGGGGTTTTCGTCAATTGGAAGATTTTTTGGTCTCAACCCATTTCTCCTTATCTTCTGAGGATTTACTTCCTCATCTGTATCGATATAGCGATGATGAAGCCATTGCGCATTTATTTCGGGTATCGGCTAGTTTAGATTCCATGGTCGTGGGAGAGCCCCAGGTCCTGGGGCAGGTCAAGGAAGCCTATGAGCTGGCTCTGACCCATCGTTCGTCCGGGGTCATTCTTAATAAGGTCGTCAAAAAAGCGATTTCGGTAGGAAAAAGTGTCCGGACGAATACGCGGATTGGGGAATATGCGGTTTCCGTCAGCTATGCTGCTGTGGAATTGGCCAAAAAAGTCTTTTCGAACCTGAAACAACGTGTCGTGTTGTTAGTCGGTGCAGGGGAGATGGGGAAGTTGGCGGCGCAACACCTGGTGAATCAGGGTGTGAAGGAGGTCCTCATTACCAATCGGAATCATCATCGTGCGTTCACACTGGCCGAGCGCTTTCATGGACAGGCGGTTCCCTATGAACAGCTTCGAAGCACGCTACCCAAGGTCGATATTGTGATATGCGCCACGGGTGCTCCCCACTATGTCATTACCAAAGATGATATCGAAATGGCGGTGTATCATCGAATGAACCGTCCCATGTTTTTGATTGATATCACGGTGCCTCGAAATATTGATCCAGCGGTCAAGGATGTTGATAACGCCTATGTATTTGACATTGATGATCTCAAAGCCCATGTGGGGCATAATCAGGAAGAACGATTGAAAGAAGCCGAAACCGCCGAGCACATGGTGAGGGAAGAAGTCGGAAGTATGGTGTCCTGGGTTCGTGGCCTGGAAGCCACGCCCACTATTGTGGCCTTGAGAAAGAAAGCGGAAGAGATCAAACAAGCCGAGTTGGAGAAAGTCTTCGGTCGTCTGGGAGAATTGTCGCCGAAGGAGCGAGCTGCTATTGAGGGGCTGGCCTCGGCGATTGTGAATAAATTACTCCATGGCCCGGTCGTGACCTTAAAATCGGAAGCGCAATCTCAAAATGGGTTTGCGTTTATTGAAGCCGCCCGCCGGTTTTTTGAACTTCGTGAGCGGGAGATTCACTCAGGAGAGATCCCGCTCCTGGAAGATGAGACCGGTGATGGCGTCAGCGAGGAGCCCCTGCCGCAGAAGGATGGCGTATGAATCAGGGGAAGAGTCGAACGCGGTCTACGCTCATTGTGGGAACACGAGGAAGCCAATTGGCTATATGGCAGGCCGAATGGGTGCAAGGTCAGCTCAAAGCCCTTGCTCCTGATATTTCTGTCATTTTGAAGCGTATTCAAACCAGCGGAGATAAAATTCAAGATGTGCCTTTGGCCAAAATTGGAGGAAAAGGCCTGTTTGTCAAAGAAATCGAAGAAGCCCTGCTCCGACGAGATATTGATCTGGCCGTGCATAGCATGAAAGACGTCCCATCAGAATTGCCTGAAGGACTGGGAATTGTTTGTGTTCCCGAGCGGGAGGATCCCAGGGATGCGTTGATTGCCCGTGAAGGCCATACCTTGGCGACGTTGCCGATCGGTGCACGAGTCGGAACCAGTAGTTTGCGAAGACAGGCGCAGTTGTTACATGCTCGTCCGGACCTTGAGATTGCGATGTTGCGTGGGAATGTTGATACACGACTTCGCAAGGTTCGCGAGGGTCAGTATGATGCCATTATTCTGGCCGCCTCCGGGCTCAAGCGCTTAGGATGGGATCAGGAAGTGACGGAGTATTTGTCCGTGGATGTGAGTCTGCCGGCAATTGGCCAAGGTTCGTTGGGTCTGGAAGGACGGAAAGATGATTCGTGGATTCGAGATCTGGTCGCACAGTTTGAACATCCTCCAACGCGGATTGCGGTCACTGCCGAACGGGCGTTGCTTGCAGGGTTGGAAGGCGGATGTCAGGTTCCCATTGCAGGGTATGCGACCCTCCTGGGGGACACCCTGACTCTGGATGGGTTAGTCACAAGCCTTGATGGGAAACGATATATTCGTCAAGTGGTATCGGGCCCGGCGGGGGAAGCCGAATCAATTGGCACGCAGGTGGCTGAACAATTGTTGGACGGTGGGGCGCAGCCCATTCTCCAGGAAATTTATGGTATGGCATGACCAAGTCAGTTGCCATTCATGGTCGGGTGTTTTTGGTTGGGGCCGGGCCAGGAGATGCCAAGTTGCTGACCTTACGAGGGAAAGAGTGTCTCGAGCAGGCTGACGTGGTGCTCTACGATCACTTGGCCAATCCAGAGTTGTTGAAATTTGCCCCTTCTCACGCCGAGTGTATTTACGTCGGCAGAAAAGGGCGTGGTGCCTATCGCGATCAGGCAGAGATTCATGCCTTGTTGGTTACCAAAGCTCAAGAAGGCAAATGTGTGGTGCGACTCAAGGGCGGGGATCCTTTTGTGTTTGGCCGTGGAGGTGAAGAAGCCGAAGTGATCGCTGACGCTGGGATCCCATTCGAAGTCGTACCTGGAGTGACGGCTGCGGTGGCTGTCCCGGCTTATGCCGGCATTCCCGTAACACACCGGACTCTCGCCTCAACGGTCGCATTTGTGACCGGCCATGAAGATCCGACCAAACCATCGAGCGCGATGGAATGGCCGCGTCTCGCTTCGGCTGAAGGGACCCTGGTCTTCTTGATGGGCATGAAAAATCTTCCGCAGATTGCGGACCGGCTCGTTCAGGAAGGCAAGCCTGCAACGACTCCCGTGGCGGTGATCCGATGGGGGACCTATGCCCGTCAACGAACAGTGGTGGGAACGTTATCCGACATTGTGGAATTAGCCTCTCAGGCAGACATGAGTCCGCCATCTGTGATTGTCGTGGGTGAAGTCGTCCGGTTACGTGAACGACTGAACTGGCATGAATCACGGCCTTTGTTTGGCCAAGGGGTTTTAGTGACCAGACCTCGCGCTCAGGCGCCGGCTCTTTCAAATTTGCTGGCGGCGCAGGGTGCGGAACCAGTGGAATGTCCTACGTTGGAGATTCATCCTCCTGATAGCTGGACACCTGTGGATGAGGCAATTGCGTCGATTTCGACATACGACTGGGTGATTTTCACAAGTGTGAATGGCGTGCAATCCTTCATGGAACGTCTCTGGTTTCATCACAAAGATGTGCGGAGCTTGGCCGGAATCCGTGTGTGTTGTATTGGTCCTCGGACCCGGGAAGAGGCTGCCCGTTGGGGGATTGCCTCGGATCTGGTTCCTCAAGATTTTCAGGCCGAGGGGATTTTGCAGGCCCTCGGCGGGTTAGGCGTTGCCAATCAACGGATTTTGATTCCTCGAGCCAAAGTGGCACGCGAGATTCTTCCTGACCAGTTGAAGGCCATGGGTGCCACCGTTCATGTGGTTCATGCGTATCAAGCTCTTCCTCCTATCGTCGATATGGGCCCTCTTCGTGATCGGCTGCGCAACAGGGAAATTCAGTATGTGACCTTTACCAGTTCTTCAACAGTGAAAAATTTTTGTCAGTTGTTTGACAATCGCCAGGAATTGCAGGAGTTAACACGGCATTTGATCGTGGCTGTCATTGGCCCGATCACCGCTCAAACCGTTCAGGAAGAAGGGCTGTCAGTGGATGTCATGGCGTTGGAGAATACGGTTCCGGCATTGGTCGATGCCATGATCATTCACGCCCAGCACAATCCGAAGGATACGCGATTGGTATCGTCTTCATAAATATTCTATGGTGGAGGAAGTTCTAGACACCACGTTTTGTTAACCGATTGATGGGAGGAGTAGCGTCATGGTTCCTGTAAAATCTTGTATGGTCCCGGTAGACAAAATTGTCAAAGTTGACCGGGATATTTTAGTCAAGACCGCTGCAGAAATGATGCGGGATAATGGAATCGGGAGTGTAATTGTGACCAGTGGAGAGGAAATTATCGGCATTTTAACTGATACGGATTTGGTTCGACGGGTGGTCGCCGCAGGTGCGGATCCGATGCGGACGACGGTCGAAAAAATTATGTCCGCTCCGATTGTCAGTATCGAGGCCGATCGAACCCTGTTGGATGCAAATGATTTGATGGCTAAAGAACATATTCGGCACCTGGGAGTTACCCAGGCTGGAACCATGGTGGGGATGATCTCTGTTCGGGATCTAGTGGTCTTTTTAACAAATCTTCCTCGAAAGTAAGGACGAGTATGGGATTCCCCGTTCATCGTTTACGTCGTTTGCGGCAACATGAATCACTTCGCCGCATGGTGAGAGAGACGCAGCTGAATCCGGCTGATTTCATCTATCCCTTGTTTGTGACCTTTGGGGAGAATAAGCAAGAACCGATTGCCTCGATGCCTGGTCAATGGCGGTGGTCTGTGGATCGGGTCGTTCAGGAAGCCAAAGATGCCTGGGAATTAGGGGTTCCGGCCGTCATCTTATTTGGGATTCCTGAACACAAAGACGAGCGTGGATCTTCCGCCTATGAGAAGGATGGGATTGTTCAGTGTGCAGTTCGGGCGCTTAAAGACCATTTGCCCGATTTAATGGTGATCACCGATGTGTGTATTGATGAATATACTTCGCATGGTCATTGCGGAATCGTTCGAGACGGCCGGATTCTCAATGATGAAACGCTAGAGTGCCTTCAGGCAATGGCGCTGAGTCATGTGGAAGCGGGAGTGGATATGGTTGCTCCTTCCGATATGATGGATGGCCGGGTTGCCGCGATTCGACAGGCATTGGATCAACAGGGATTTTCTGAAATGCCTATCATGGCCTATTCTGCCAAGTATGCTTCGGCCTTGTATGCCCCGTTTCGTGATGCGGCCTTTTCGAGCCCATCTTTTGGGGACCGACGGTCCTACCAAATGGATGCAGCCAATTCGAGGGAAGCGTTGCGTGAGGTGGAACTGGACATTCAGGAGGGGGCCGATATCGTGATGGTGAAGCCAGCTTTGTTTTATTTGGATATTCTGCGACGAGTTCGCGAACTTGCGGCCGTTCCCGTGGCGGCGTATCAAGTAAGTGGGGAATACAGCATGATCAAGGCCGGTGCGCAGTTAGGCTGGGTCAATGAAGCGTCGGTGATGATGGAAAGTTTACTCGCAATTAAACGCGCAGGGGCGGATCTGATCCTCACGTATTTTGCCAAAGAGGCTGCATGTCTCCTCACCCGTGACGGTGTATGAAAATTTCTAGAGGATTACCGACCGTTCGTCCCGCTTCCTGTCCTGTTCTCACCATTGGCAATTTTGATGGCCAGCATTTGGGACACCGTGCTCTTGTACAGGCTGTCGTGGATTGCGCCCGGCAGATCAATGGATATCCTATGGTGTTGTCCTTTGCTCCGCATCCTGTCGAGGTATTGCGTCCCGGATCTGTCCATAAATTTTTATCTGATGATAAGGAAAAGATTGCGTTCTTTGAATGTCTAGGAGTCGGGGAGCTGGTGATTCTCCCTTTCACCAAGGAGTTAGCCGGTCTGAGGCCGGAAGAGTTTGTTCGTCAGGTTCTCCATGACGGGCTTGGAATCCGAAAGCTGTTTGTTGGAGAAAATTTTGTATTCGGTAAGGGACGAAGTGGAGGCGTGAAGGATCTGATTGAATTGGGGACACAAGCAGATTTTTCTGTTGAGCCGATAGCGCCCGTCATTGTGGGACAGAAGGTGGTGAGTTCGACGCGCATTCGCCAATGCCTGACCGTTGGAGACGTGGGGCAGGGTGCACAATGTTTGGGTCGCCCCTATATGTTAGAGGGGGTTGTGATTCCCGGCGAAAAGCGAGGAAAACAGTTTGGATGGCCGACGGCCAATCTTCGACTCCCCGGACATCGTGTTCTTCCTGCGGATGGTGTGTATGCCACCCTGACAGTGTTGAAAGGGGAATGTCTGGATTCCATTGCCTATATCGGCACGCGGCCGACCTTTTCTGAAGAGGAACGTTTATTGGAAGTGCATCTGTTTGATAAGACTCTTCAGCTATATGGAGAAGACATTTCAGTGCATTTTATTGAAAGAGTGCGAGGGGATATGGTGTTTGCCAATTCCCAGGATCTCGTGAGTCAAATGGACCAGGATGGCCAGCGAGCCAGGGAGATTTTGCGGAACTATTCAGGAGGACCCCGAATTCCTGCGGTCGTTCAGGGGGAAAGTGTATAGATGAATCGTCTAGGTCCGGTTGTTGGAATGGAACGAAAAGTTGACCAGGCTATTCGGGCTAAGGGGTTGTTGGCGTCGGGAGATCGGATCGTGGTGGCGGTTTCCGGCGGTCCTGATTCTGTGGCCCTTTTTCGGTGTTTGGTGGAGTTGCGCACCCGGTGGCATTGGGACATCTGTATCGGTCATGTGGACCATGGATTTCGCGGAGCAGAAAGTGAAGGGGATGCGAAGTTCGTGGAAGATTTAGGTGAGAGATTTGGAGTACCCGTTATAGTTCGCCGGCTCCATCTGAATAAATACGATGCGAAATTGAAGAAGGAATCACTCCAGGAGTATGCCAGAGGAGCGCGGTACCGGGCATTAGAGCAAATGGTTCTTGACCGAAAGGCGACAAAGTTAGCGATTGGCCATACGGCAGACGATCAAGCCGAGACGGTTCTTATGTGGATGCTACGTGGGTGTGGAACAGGTGGATTAGGGGGCATCCCACCCAGGCGAGGAATGTATGTCGTTCGTCCATTGCTTGATATCCATCGAAGCGAGATTGTGGCGTATCTGGAGGAGAGGCAGGAAGAATCGAGATTGGATTCCACCAATGTTCAACCGGTGTACCTCCGGAATCGCATTCGTCAGCACCTGATTCCTCAATTGAAACAGTATTCGCCAGGGATTGTGAATGTGTTGACCCGGCAGGCACATATACTTCGGGATGATCATGCATACCTGGAGACATTAGCGGATGAAGCGTTCCAGCGCACGTGTGTGTCAGACGCCATGGGAGAACGGCAATTTGACCGTATGGCGCTTTTAAACGTACCGTTACCCATTCGTCGGAGGGTGGTCCGCCAGAGTCTTCAGATCATTGCAGGACACCAGCAGAGTCCGAGGTTCGACTTTGTGGAGCGGGTATTAGATCGGTTAGAGCATGGGCAGTCGGGTTGGACGATCGCAGATAACGGCGTGCGGGTTACACAGGAATATGATCGTCTGGTGATCTGCTCCTGTGAGGAAATGCATCAACCTGGAAGGGACTATTTTGGGATGAGCGCGATGCCTTTATCCATCCCTGGTGAGGTGGTTTGGCTCCCCACGGGGCACCGTTTTTCGGTTGCAAGAAAATCATATCCGGTAATGAATGACCATGCGCACCACTCAGAAATTTATCTTGATCCGGCGAGATTTACTCCTGAATTAATGTTACGAAGTTGGATGCCTGGAGATATTTTTTGCCCCAAGGGACTTGGTGGCCGACAAAAAAAAATCCAGGATTTTTTTTCAGATATTAAATTACCCCGTTCCAAGCGGAACAAGGTGCCTTTACTGGTGGCGCCTGAGGGAATTGTCTGGGTTGCTGGGTTACGAGCGGATGAACGTTTCCAGGTTTCATCATCTACGACCTCGGTCGTTATGGCCAGGATGATCATGTAATATGGAAGTCTCTATGGATCAAATCTTTGGAAAACCACTGGTTACACAAGAAGCCATGAGGGCGCGCATTAAGGACCTGGGAAAGCAAATTTCTCAGGATTATCAAGACAAGGATCTTTTGGTTGTCGGGGTCCTCAAAGGGGCCTATGTGTTTTTTGCCGACCTGGTTCGAGTCATACGATTGCCGATTCAGATTGATTTTTTGATTGCCAAAAGTCACAAAACCATCGGTAGTTCGGCCAAAAAGGTGAAAGTGTGGTCAGAGTTAACCGAAAAGATCAATAATCGCCATGTGTTGCTGGTAGAAGATATCGTGGACTCTGGAGTGACTGCCCAGTTTTTAGTCAAAACGTTGATGAAAAAGAAGCCAGCCTCTGTGGCTGTCTGCGCGTTGATTAGTAAGCCTGCCAATCGCAAGGTGGAAGTTGATTTGCGGTATGTGGGGTTTGAAGTGCCTTCGACCTATGTTGTGGGATATGGGCTGGATTTTAAGCAAAAATATCGAAATCTTCCTTACCTGGCCAAACTCGACCCAAAGTTGGTTCGGGAAGACTCGCAGTCTTGATGCGGTTGTCAGTTCTAAAAAGTGCGTGATAGAATCAATTGGTTAAGCTCATGGCTGAACGGTACGGCTCTTTATGACATTTGAATTGCTAAGGGGGTTACCCTCGGTATGAATTCTCGGGTGAAAAACTTACTGTTTTGGGTGTTTGTGTGTTTGTTCATGATTTTGTTGTTCAACCTCTTTACGGTGCCCAACCAGCACCCTGAAGATCCGGTTATCTTTAGTGATTTCATGGCTCACTTGGAAAAAGGGGATGTTGAACGAGTTATCATCAAAAACAATAACATCAGTGCGATTTTGAAAGATGGTACCCGGATCCAAACCTATTCGGTTGAGTATCCAGACCTGGTTAAGGTTTTGCAGGAAAAATCCGTACAAATTGAAGCCAAACCACCTGAAGATAATCCCTGGTACATCACCTTCCTGCTCTCCTGGGGACCGTTTGTGCTCTTTTTGGGATTGTGGTTTTTCCTGATGCGTCAAATGCAGATGGGCGGCAACCGGGCTCTGTCATTTGGGAAAAGCCGTGCCCGCCTCCTAACCGAAGAGAAGAAAAAAATCACGTTTGCGGATGTCGCGGGCGTGGATGAGGCAAAAGAGGAAGTGGTGGAAATCATCGATTTTCTGAAAGACCCTGCCAAATTCCAAAAATTAGGTGGGCGTATTCCTAAGGGAGTCTTGATTGTTGGGCCTCCAGGGACAGGAAAAACCTTGTTAGCCAAAGCGATTGCTGGCGAGGCTGGTGTGCCGTTTTTCAGCATTAGTGGATCGGATTTTGTGGAAATGTTTGTTGGAGTTGGGGCTTCCCGGGTTCGAGATCTCTTTGAGCAGGGGAAGAAGCATGCGCCCTGTATCATTTTTATTGATGAAATTGATGCGGTAGGCCGATTGCGTGGCGCAGGCCTTGGGGGAGGGCATGATGAACGGGAGCAAACACTAAACCAATTATTAGTTGAAATGGATGGGTTTGATACCACGGAAGGCGTGATCCTGATTGCGGCCACCAATAGACCTGATGTGCTGGACCCTGCCTTATTACGACCAGGCCGGTTTGATCGGCAAGTTGTCGTGAATCGTCCTGATGTTCGTGGGAGAGGGGAAATTCTCAAGGTTCATACTAAAAAAGTTCCTGTCTCATCAGATGTGGATTTGGAACAAATTGCCAGGGGGACTCCAGGTTTTTCAGGGGCCGATTTGGAAAACCTGGTTAACGAAGCGGCCTTGTGGGCCGCTCGCCTGGATAAAAAAACTGTAGACCAGGTAGATTTTGAAAACGCCAAAGATAAGGTCTTAATGGGTGTCGAACGTAAGAGCATGGTTCTGACTGAGGAAGAAAAGCGCACGACGGCGTTTCATGAGGCCGGCCACGCTTTGATGGCGAAACTCTTACCAGGAACGGATCCTGTTCATAAGGTCACCATTATCCCTCGGGGACGGGCTTTGGGCATGACGATGCAATTGCCCATCGATGACCGACATAGTTACTCGAAGGACTTCTTGTACAATACACTCTCTATTCTGTTTGGCGGGCGCGTGGCGGAGGAATTGATCTTTAAAAGCGTGACGACCGGGGCTGGGAATGATATTGAGCGGGCCACTGATTTGGCGAGAAAAATGGTTTGCGAATGGGGTATGAGTGAAAAATTAGGTCCATTGACATTTGGGAAAAAAGACGAAGAAGTTTTCTTAGGGCGTGATTTTGGTTCACGTCGAGATTTTAGTGATCAAGTAGCTTTAGAAATTGATAAGGAAGTCAAACGGCTTGTGGTTGAATCTTATGAACGAACGACCAGGATGCTCACCGAACACATTCATACATTACGCGCCATCGCTGAAGCGTTGTTGGAGAAAGAGGTATTAGACGGCATAGAAATTGAAAAAATTGTTCAGCAGTCATCTTCCCTTGAGCAAGCTGCGGCCGTGTAACGAGATTTCCTGGTTTTTTCCTCATTCAGAATAGCCGGATAATTCTCGTTCCAGCCGAAGTAGTATTATTTTCCACCCCCCCCCTTTAGTTGTGAAACCCTCAATAGGTTAAACCCCTTGTTTTCATTGAAATCATGTTTTTTTATCCAACGTGGGTGTAGAGCATGTTAATCGGGTTCCCCACTATAATGAGAGCTTCACCTTAAGAAATTATCCACCAAACGTTACCCCCACTATTCTTTTTTTGTCCATTCGCTGGCTTTTCTAATCAATCAATTCGTTGAAATTTATAAAGTGGAATGTCCTATTTGATGGTTAAAACCCACCATGACCATGAGTTGGTTAACGGCATAAGCGCATGAAACCCGCAGCTGTCTCAGGGCCAACTTTTCCTACAATCCGATGCCGGGGAAAGATGATGCCCATTGGGCCAAAGGTCTTAATCATGGGTATCTTGAACGTGACCCCAGATTCTTTTTCTGAGGATGGACATTGCCTTAACCCTGAGACAGCCATTGAACGAGCACAACAGATGATTGCCGAGGGAGCGGACTTGATTGATATCGGAGGGGAATCGACGAGGCCTGGAGCGTCATATGTGGACAAGGATGAGGAAATAAGGCGCATTGCTCCCATTCTGACAGTGTTGAGAAAACTCACCAATATCCCCATTTCTATTGATACACGCAAAGCAGCTGTGGCTCGAACTGCATTGGATTTAGGGGCCGATATCATCAATGATGTGAGCGCTCTTCAAGATGATCCTCAAATGGCTCAATTAATTCAAGAAACCGGAGCGGGGGTGGTCCTCATGCACCGGCAAGGGCATAGTATAAATATGCAGCATGCCCCACAATATAAAGATGTCGTAGTTGAAATTAAAGACTTTTTATCTGAACGGATCTCCATGGCTCGATCGATGGGGATTCAGGCAGATCATATTATGGTTGATCCGGGAATCGGGTTTGGGAAAACACTTGCTCATAATTTAGAAATTCTTGGTAACATTGGGAAATTCCTTCCATTGGGACACCCTATTTTAATTGGGGTGTCACGGAAAGCCTTTATAGGCACATTAACGGGAAAGCCGGTTGGTAAACGGGAATTCGGAAATGCCGCTGCGGTGGCGGCTGCTGTCTGGCAGGGAGCGCATATTGTACGAGTTCATGAGGTGGGAGCCATGCACGATGCTATTCAGGTGGCTCAAGCTTTACAAAATTTGTGCGACAAGTAATAGAGTCGGTGGTAAGATCTCTCCCCGCGGCGTTTTCACCGCTTTGTCCGGCTTACGACAGTGCTTGGAGCAGAATTTTTGAATTGTCTTTCCAGACCTGTGATGCACCACTTATGAGCGGTGCGACAAAATATATTTTTCGCTACACAATTCGTTTTATGGTCTGAGTTCATTATTAAAAAAGGGAACCACATGGGGAAACTATTCGGTACGGATGGGGTGCGTGGGGTCGCGAACCTGGATCCGATGACTAGCGAAATGGCTATGAAATTAGGGCGGGCGGCGGCCCATGTTTTCCGTAAACGTGAAGGACGACATAAAATCATCATTGGCAAAGATACTCGTGTGTCCGGATATATGCTGGAATCGGCCTTAACTGCCGGACTATGCTCTATGGGTGTGGATGTTTTATTAGTCGGACCCTTACCGACCCCGGCAATTGCGTTCATGACCCGTAGCTTGAGAGCAGATGCCGGGGTGATGATTTCTGCTTCTCACAATCCCTATCAGGATAATGGCATAAAGTTTTTTTCCAATGACGGGATGAAATTGCCGGATGAACTGGAACATCGTATTGAGAATCTTATTCTTTCCAATGAAATCGAGCATATTCGACCGACTGCTGAAGCCATCGGAAAAGCCTATCGCATTGATGATGCTGAAGGACGATATATTGAGTTCGTCAAGCGTTCGCTTCCCCGTGAAATGGATTTTCAGAATATGCGAATTGTCTTGGATTGTGCCCATGGAGCAGCGTATCACGTTTTCCCAAAGGTCATTCATGAACTAGGCGCGAAGGTCTGGGTGATGGGCAATGAACCTGACGGTCTCAATATTAATGACGGGTGTGGCGCGGTGCACCCGGAACGATTACAGCAGATGGTTCGAGACCGGAAGGCCGACCTCGGTATTGCCCTGGACGGAGACGCGGATCGGGCTTTGTTTGTCTGTGAGAAGGGACAGGTGGTCGATGGAGATCATGCCTTGGCGGCTTTTGCTCTTGACCTTAAACGGCTAGGCCGATTACGGCACAATACCGTGGTCGGAACCGTGATGAGTAATTTTGGGTTTGAGGTCTGTATGCGAGAGGCTGGTATCAATTTGGTACGAACGGCTGTCGGGGATCGATATATCTTGGAGCGAATGGTGGCTGAAGATTTTAATCTGGGTGGAGAGCAATCCGGCCATATGATCTTTTTGGATTATCATACGAGCGGTGATGGAATGATCTCCGCCTTGCAAATGCTGAAGCTGATGAAGCGGGCTCAAAAACCTCTGTCGGAAATTGCCATGTGTATGCATTCTACGCCTCAAGTGTTGGTGGGGGTCACCGTTCCCCGCAAGCCTGACCTGCAGAGCCTTCCACAGTTACAGCAGGCTATTCAAGACAAAGAGCGGGCGCTGAATGGAACCGGACGGATTCTTGTACGCTATTCCGGTACGGAACCGTTGCTGCGAGTGATGGTTGAAGGTCAAGATAATCAGGTCATTCAGGAGATTGCAGAAGATTTAATTACAGTGGTGAAGTCCTGCATTCAGTAAGGATCAGGATTCCTCTTTCATCTTTCGGTTGTTCGCTTCACTGAAAGATTTAGCATTTAGCCAGAAGCAGACACAAAAGATGGTAAGGTCCGTTTCTGACTAGCTTCATAAGTTTGTGTTGAATCCTAGATTCTTTTACGGACAAGGTTCTACCGAAGCCGTGAATTACCATAACCTGTATTCTGTTATGGGGTCTGAGGGAATGGCAACCGCTGTCGTCGGTCTTGCTAAAGAGTTTCATTAACCATATGCACTGTCCTATGTGATACTCCTTGGAGTAGTGTCCTACCTCACTGGGCTGTGGTTTGGCCCGTTTCTGACCTTCTTCCCCCTATCACTTTTGGGGGCTCTTTTTATTTTTGGGTGCCTTCTCACCTGGTTTGAACAACAGCGACGCCTCACTCGAAAGACCGGGTTCATCCTGTTTGCCCTTGTGGTGGGAGGAATCGGCCATGCTCATTGGGCATCGACCACGCAATGGGATTCGAATCTAGTTATTGGAGGCTGATGAACAGCCCATCTTCCTTGAAGGAACTATTGTCGCACCGGTCAGGCAGACTCCGGATGGGCTAGTTTTGCTGGTGGAGGCGACCCATATGGTGAAACAAGGAGAGGAGCAGATGGCTCATGGGCGAATCCGTCTCACTTGGCGGGAACCAGGTGCTTCTACATTAATCTACGGCGATCATGTTGCCTTTATTGCCCGAGTACGCGAACCCTATGGAACCATGAACCCTGGCGGGTTTCATTATGGACGATATCTAAAACGGCAAGGAATTCATGCTGTTGCGACCGTGCAAGGCCCGGAAGCCATCAGGCTTCATGGCACCCAAGAGCTGACTCCCCGTGGGTTTATATTAGGTGTGGTCGATCGATGGCGCCAATCGATTCATCATGCGGCGGTTTCCAGTCTCACAAATCCTGCATTAGGATTGTTCCTAGGGATGGTATTGGGAGAGCAAAGTTATATTGAGTCGGATATTCGAGATGCCTTTATGGCCAGCGGAACCGTCCATATTCTCTCGATCTCCGGGTCTCATTTAGGGTTATTGGCCTTGTTGATTTTTGCCGGGGCACGATGGAGCCTGCGCCAGTTACCGACATTTTGGCTGGAACGACTTTCGTTACGACTCACCGCCACACGGTTTGCGGTCCTTATCACATTGCCGGCCGTCTCCTTTTATACCTTACTGGCGGGAGCGGAAATGGCCACGATTCGCTCATGGATCATGATCGTGGTGTGTTGTGCCGGCATATGGTTGGGAAGGGAACGCAATCTGGTGACGGCGTTAGCCCTAGCCGCGCTTCTTATGGTATTGCCGCATCCGGAAGCCATTCAGGATATTTCTTTCCAGTTATCTTATCTTTCAGTTGCTGCAATTGCCCTCGTGGCCCAGGCCCGAAAAGAAAAGGAATCCAATCTATCCGGAATAGATGCAGCCTTCCCACCAGCAAAACCGACATGGCTCTTGGGTCTCTGGCATAAGGCCGTGCTAGCCTTGCTGATAACCCTCGCAGTCAGCTTGACCACGTTGCCTTTGGTCGCCCATGACTTTCATCAAATACCGTGGATGGGGTTATTGGCTAATATGGTGATTGTGCCCTTGGTCGGTGCAATAATGATTCCTCTAGGTTTGTTGTCAGGGATGATCGTCTTAGTGGGGGGAGGAGCAGCTCTTCCTTTGTCCAGTCTGAATCAATGGGTCTTTGACTGGCTCGCGCAGGTCGTGATGATGCTCTCACATGTTCCCGGAGCGGCCTGGTATGTCGCATCGCCGAGCATGAGTTCGATGATCGTCTTTTGGGGAATGCTGGCCGTGGCTGTGGCTATGTGGCATCGGCAGCTGATCCGATGGGGGTGTGGCACAATCCTGCTCGCGATTCTGCTGTGGTGGGGATGGTCCCCACGCACAGGGTGGGATCCGGGAACCGTACGAGTCACGTTCCTGGATGTGGGACAAGGTGATGCCACACTCATTGAATTACCCGACGGTCAAACGTCTTGATCGATGGTGGGCCATCCTATCGACGATTGGATATGGGACGTGCGGTCATCGGGCCGTATCTCTGGAATCAGGGTATCCGAAGGCTGGATCATGTGGTTGCGACGCATCCGCAATGGGATCATGTGGGTGGATTGCCGTGGGTGTTGGATACGTTTGAGGTGGGACACTATTGGGATAATGGCATCTCTCGCCCCGAACGTTTTTTTTCTCGCCTCCACCTGGCGGTGAAATCTGCCGGACTTCAGGAACGGACAAGCACAGCAGGAACTCTCATTGTCAGCCCAGGACCTTGCTCTCTGACTGTGTTGGGTCCTTCCCCCCGCCAAGGGACGGAGGACTATGGTTCTGGGACAGTGTCTAGTGGAAGGGATCTTAATAATCAATCGCTGGTCACCAGGCTCGAATGCGGGCCGCATTCATTTTTGTTCACAGCCGATGCGGAACAGCAATCTCTGAGTGAATTGCTGCAGGTTTCTAATGGTCTTTCTGCCCGCATCGTGAAAGTACCGCATCATGGTGCGAAAAGTTCTCTGCATCGTGAATGGGTGAATCGCCTTCAAGCTGAGGCGATGGTTGTTTCGGTGGGTGCCCATAACCGGTATGGACATCCGGCTCCTGAGGTGTTGGATGCGTATGAACAGCGAGGCCTTCCTGTATACCGGACTGATCGCGATGGAGCGGTCTGGTTCATCGCAAGTCTCGGATCGGACGACATGACGGTGCGAACAGCAAGAGAGGGAAGTCTGCTCCAGGTTCAAGCCGGCCCGGGTATGTGGGGAGAGGAATGGGGCAATTGGACTCGAATATGGAATCGATAAAAAGGTTTTTCCTGCAACCTGCCATGTGGACTTCGGGATCTTCCTCATGTTTGGCCTTCTCGCCGCATTGCGAATCCGTCGTGGACGTTTTACGATAAATTTGCCGTATTCGATAACTGGTGCGGGGGTGGGTCTATTCCCGCATATGAGGACGAGAGGTGTGTCAAATTTTGTATCACTGTTTTAAGCGACCGTCGAGGACAGACGTGTCGGCCCCAGGTAAAAAGTTTATCAAGATCGGTTATTGCCACTAAAGGAGTCCCATGGCGAATCAAGAGCAATTGAAGCTCATCAAGGCGGGTGTAAATGTCTGGAATGCATGGAGAAAAGCCAATCCTTCCCTTCGAATAGATTTGAGTGGTGGAAATTTTTCCAGACTGGAATTGTGCCTGTGTCGATTTGGCTGGTGCCAACTTGCAAGATGTCAATTTCAATCATGCGGATCTTTCAGGTGCCATATTGTCCGGGGCTAATTTGACTGAGTCCAGTTTGTTGGAAGCGAATTTGACCGGCGCGAACTTGAAAAATGCGAATGTGAGTGACGCTGATCTTCTCCGGGTCATACTCATACGGGCGAATCTTGAGCGGGCGCATCTCGCCAAAACGGATTTAACAGGGGCAGATCTCACAAAAGCGAATCTGACTGAAGCGAATCTTCTCTTGGCCAATTTGCAAGGCGCAAAACTCATTGAGGCCAATTTGGAGGGATGTAAGCTGCGAGAGGCAAACCTGGGTCAGGCGGATCTTGCTAGCGCCAATCTTGGTCGTGCTGATTTGGCGCAGGCCAATCTCAAGCAAGCGAATCTAGGGGGTGCGAATGTTGAGCAGGCTTCACTGATTCAGGTGAATTTGCAGGAGGCTAATCTTCAGGATCTTTTCAACATGACTCTCCTCCAATTGTCAAAAGCCAGATCGTTGCGGCAGGCTCGACTAGACCCACCAATCTATGCACAGCTTGCAAGGGAGTATCCTCATGTATGTGGGAAGGATTAGGTAAGAAACATTGTGAGGTATCAAGAAATCTTGAATTTTCAGGAGTGCTAGACTTCAGCCTGTCGCCTTCTTATGTGCGGATGCCGCTGACGATCTGCAGAACCATGGCCGTGAGGAACATGAGACTGATACCGGTGAAGACCCCATAGGCCGATTGGACTCGTCGGGTGGCGGTATAGAAAATCGTGGTTAGAGAAAAGATCACGTATAACAGCGAGCCCGCGGCTAACGCAAAAAACATGATGGTAAAGTAGTGAGACACCGCGAATCCGCTGATTAAAGTTCCCAGACAAGTTGGCAGACCTGCCAGCAATCCCATCAAAATGATATCTTTGAAGCTCGGCCTTGATTTTCCAGCCGAGCCGATAATGGCAAATCCTTCTGTCCCATTGTGAAGAGCGAAGCCCATAATGAGGACCCCGCTTAAGACCCATTCGCCCTGCATGTAGGCGGCGCCGATCGCCAAGCCTTCGCCCAAATTATGTAGGCCCATTCCTAGGGCAATCATGTAGGGGAGGAATAGCTTGGATGGCTCTGTCCGGTTCCGACCCTGCTGGCGTTGCTCAATGAGGACCAGTCCCACAAATCCGATTAACAAGCTTCCGAGAAAGGCGACCCACGAAAGGACATCTGTCGCGCCCGTGAATTCCACGGCCTCGTGCATGAGGTCAAAAAAGAGATAGACAAGTACACCGGTGGCGATTCCAGTTAAATAGCCTTCCCAAGCCCTGCTCATGGCCTTTGCAATTATTAAGGCCAAGACGATGCCAAGATAAATAGGGAAAACCCCCGCAATCGCGCCAAGCCCGATTAATGATCCAATTGTTTCCATAAAATAAACTTATCAAATATTAGAGTTTGTTGGCAATAATGAAACTTGGTTTCATTTTCAAGTTATAGATACTATGGGATCAAGTATCAGGGAGATTCGGATGTATGAATGGTCTCAAATAGTGCTCGGGCCTGAGAGAGCGGTTCCCATTTCAGGATCGTCAGTGAGTCATCGACATAGACAGGATGTCGCATGCCGTTGAGCACACAGGTTACACCTGGGATACTGGCAACCGCCCAGAGGGCTTTACGGGCAAAGGGTTCTTCCCGTTTGGATTCTGGTATGAGGGGGTCAACGAGCTTACGAATTTCAGAGAGTTTCTTTGCACTTTTTTGGGCAGCCTCCATGCGCATGACCTTGAGGAGGGAGACGAGTTCAGGGACATAGCGATCGCGCCACGATTCCCATATTTGTTCCTCTTCCTGTTTGCCGGCGAAATGTCGGGTGAGCAGTTGGAAGACCTGATTGGCATGTGGGGCAATCGTTTGTGATTCAATTTGGTCCCAGTGCTCGAGATTTTGGATGGACGGACGAATTCGTTTCAGTTCTTCGGCCCAGTTGAAATAGTCCAGCGGAGCAGCTCCTTTTGCGGGTTTGGGGACCTGGGGTGCTAACACCTGCTTGTAGTCGTGCTCCAGTGCGGCAACTTTTGGTTGCTGGGCATCAAAGTTTGTATTGGAAATTTCCACCTGAGGGTCTGCGAGGCGGATCATGCCTCCGCCTTTTCCCGGAATGGCATTCAGGGGCCGGTTCACCAAAACAGCAATGTTGGCTTCTTGGGTGAATGCCAAGACCGTTTGCGCCTGTTCGTGGCCGGTATTGGGCGTGAACAGTGCTCCCGATTCAAACACATTCATCGGGAGTTGCAGTATTCGAAAATGATGGTGCGGAATGCCGGCATGTTTTGCTGCAGCTTCAGCGGCATTGAGCATGCGAGAGAGTGAGGTGGCTTCGGGATTATCGGGTTTGGCCATGCAGGTATTGGAGGAGACTCCATAGTATTGCAACCTGCCGGCGACGATTTGTGTCTCCAGATAAGAAAAAGCCTGTTGCAGGCGGCGATAAAACTCCTGCCGGAGATCTTCAAGTCTGATGGGATCAATCGACAAGTTCCTGTTCTTGGCATCGGACAGAAAATATTCTGGATTGTGCAGGAGGCAGATATCCAGAGTTTCCAGTCCCAGGCGGTCAAGGGACAGAATGAGTTGTTCTTCTAGAAACGAAGGATGGAGGCAATGCCAGATGCCTTCGCCATATTTGACCATCTCGGGAAACGGTTTGCCGGCTTGTTCCCTGGCCTCAGCGCGCGTAAGATTATTTCCCTGCACATAGCCGATTTTTGAAACCACGATGACTTCATCACGAGAGACAACCTCTTTAGCGATGAGATCCTTGAGCACGACACCCACCAAGCGTTCGCTCCCACCGTCGGCATAATTGGTGGACGTATCGATAAGGTTGCACCCGCCTTGTAAAGACTTTTCAAGTGCTCTTCGGTGGTCTTCCACTCCAAGGTTGATTCGGTAACCACCAAAGCCTATGCGAGAAGTGGTCAATCCGGTTGAACCCAAAGACGTATATCCATGAGAGGAAGGGCGCGAATCCTGTGGGCTGGCCAGGATTCTGGCCACGTACTGCCCCGTCCCTTGAGGAGTGGCATGTCCGGAAAGCCCCTGGCTGGTCAGTGCTTGTACGGGTGGTTCTGGTGAGGTGATGGTCCTCTGAGGATAGGTCAATACGTCAATGGCCTCTTGAGGGTCGGTAATCGGAGCCTGGCAGGCAAAGTTCTTACAAACATAGAGCGCGGCTTGCCCATTGACCAGGGTTTTTCCAGTTAACAGAGGATGAGGGGTTTCAGCCTCCAGCTCTTGCCGATAGGCCAAAATGCGATACGGTACGAAACACGCATTGACCGCCGTACGGAGTTGGCTATATCCCTTGTCTGCGGGAGATCCCACGAGAGCCAATTCCACCGGCCCTCGTAATAAAAGATCGACGACCATGAGACTTTTGGGAAACCCTCGTGGCACCTGACCGATTTGTTGTCCATAGGCACGAATAGCATTGGTCGCGGCTTTCCGAAAGTCTTCGCGATCATGGTGAAATGATAAGCGGGCTAATGCCGATGCGGCCACCGCATTTCCACTGGGAGTTGCACCATCGGCGCCTTCCCGCCCCCGGATAATTAAGGCCTCATGATCGGCGGCTGTGGTAAAAAATCCTCCATGGTCTCGATCTTCAAAGTCTTCAAGGAGGCGCTCAGCTAATGAGACCCCCTCATGGAGATACCGTTCATACCCCGTGGCTTCATAGACATCGATCATCGCCTCGGTCGCATAGGCATAATCTTCCAAGCAGGCATTGAGGTGAGCATGGCCTGCCCGATAGGTACGCCACAGCCGGCTTTCAGGCCGTGAAAGCGTGGTCAGCAGAAAATCGGCGGCCCGGATGGCACCATCCAGATAGGGTTGATGGTTGAAAACTCGACCGGCTTCCGCCATCGTTCCGATCATCATGCCATTCCAGGCGGTAATGATTTTATCATCGAGTCCCGGCGGTACACGTTTCAGGCGAGCCTGATACACGGTGGATTTTGTACGCATGATTGTCTCGCGTAAGTCTCCAGGGGAACAGCCTAATTCCTCCGCTACGGTTTCTAGAGATTTTTTTGTGCGAGGGATGTTGGTGTGCTCCCAATTGCCTTCATCCGTGATGTCAAAATAGGCGCAGAAGCGAGTGGCGTCTTGTTCGTTTGTCAGAATTTCACGTATCTGTTCCGGCGTCCACACGAAAAACTTGCCTTCTACTCCTTCGCTGTCCGCATCAGTGGCTGAATAAAAACCACCTTCCGGTGCAGTCATTTCTCGCAAAATGTAATCTAAGGTCTCTGTGGCGACCTGGCGGTATCGATTCTCACCTGTGACTTGGAACGCTTCGACGTATGTCCGTGCAAGGAGTGCGTTGTCATACAGCATTTTTTCAAAGTGCGGGGCTAACCATTCGTCATCGGTGGAATAGCGAGCAAATCCCCCACCGATATGATCATACAGTCCCCCTTCGGCCATCCCATCAAGGGTTTTGGTGACCATGGCGAGTATTTTTTTCTCTCGACTCCAGTGATATTGGCGCAGGAGAAAGGAGAGGCCGGTGGCCGGTGGGAATTTGGGTGCACGTCCAAATCCCCCATAACGTGCGTCGAAATCACGGGCATATTGCTTGACGGCATCTTCAATCTGGGCTGCACCAACGGCAAGGGGAGATGCGGGTTGCAGGGCGTTTCGTAGGCGTGCGGTGAATCGACTGGCTTGTTGGGCGATGTTAGATTGATCTTTCTTCCACCCCTCCCCAATGTTTGTCAGGATTGATCCGAACCCCGGACGACCATAGCGGTCGGTGGGAGGGAAATAGGTTCCCGCAAAAATGGGTTCCTGATCAGGAGTAAGAAATACGGTCATGGGCCATCCGCCGTGTCCCTGGTTCATGGCAGTCGTGGCCTGCATATAGATTTCATCCAAATCCGGACGTTCTTCCCTGTCCACTTTAATATTCACAAAGTACCGGTTCATCAGATCCGCGATGGCCTGATTTTCAAAGGATTCTCGCTCCATGACGTGGCACCAATGGCAGGCTGAATAGCCTATGGAGAGCAAGATAGGCTTATTTTCTTTTTTTGCCAGATTCAGCGCCTCTTCTCCCCAGGGGAACCAATCTACCGGGTTGAAGGCATGTTGGAGGAGATAAGGGCTGGTTTCGTGACTTAGCCGATTGGGTTGGCGTTCTGTTGTGGATTCAGACATAAAGGCTTTTCACTCAATGTGATGCAGGAAATTAATAATAGAGGCGATATACTCTGGAATAATGAATACGTTAGGAAAAAGAAGTATTATGGTTGTTGCTCTCCGAGGCTTCGTTCATACAGCAACACCTTCCATCCATCTTCCTCCGAAATGAAACCCTTGGGCTGGACAACTGGAAGCATTCCTGTTCCAGGGACCCGGCCTGTCTGTCCCATGCTTCCGTTTTTGAGGACCCACATCATTTCACCCGGTGTTCGATAGGTGTTAAACTTCGGGTTGGTAAAATTTCTTGGTTGAATGGGAAGGTTTTTTGCGGCCGGCCCATTCCCTTTTCCTTCGGCCCCATGACAACTTATACAGCCTCCACGTCCCAGAAAGATTTCTTTTCCTTCGGCAAGGATTTCCGAAGTGGGCTCAATGGGAGGTTTCGCCGATTTAGCTTTGGCTATCTCATTCGAGGGGACCCTGGAGATTTTGATGTTGAATTCACCACCTGCGCTGCCATAGCCGGCAGGGTTGACTGACCAGGCTGGTGGCGTAAGGATGATGGAGAGAAAAAAGCTACTTCCCAAAATAAGCAGGTAGTGATTCATGAAACCCTCCTTCAATAAGATTTGGGAAAGGCTGAAAAAAGCTAAATATTTGAGAGAACAACCCGGGTTCCTTACATCTTAAGATCTTCGAGGATTCACAAAGGTCATCAGGATACCAATCATCAGGCTGGGGGGCAATCTCAGCTGTTTATTAACAATGTTCACTCGGGAGCTTCCCTTTCAAGTCATAACAAACATCCTTGCATGGTGGTCAGTTGTGGTACAATTGGCCCCAAATTTTTCTTGAGTATTGGCATTATGGCCTTAAATGAGAACAATCGACGGAAATTTGTGGCTGGCATGAGTCGGCGGATTGCTAAGCTTCGGGATCAATCGGAGCAAAGCTTAGACTTTGCTATTGAAACGATGTTTCAAGAGCGGACAGAGGCCTATTTGCATGTTGAGCAGGGGTTGATCGAAGTTGATCGTATGTTGGGGCTGGTTGAGGGGGAGTTGGAGGATATTACCGAATTGACTACCGCACAGCGCTTAGAATCGCGCTTAGAATTTATTGAGGACCGGTTTGAAGAATTTGAAAGCGAGATCAGGCAGCGTCCTCGCCGTCGAAGGCACAAGATCAATCTCTTTAATTTTTTCAAGGCTGCTGGCGGAGGCGGAGGGGAGGGAGAGCCCACTTCTGTTCGTGGGGAAATTCGTTCGTCTGTCCAAGCCTATGAAGTGCTGGGTGTTGAATTTGGAAGTCCTTTGCCAGTGGTCACTCGAGCCTTTCGAGAGCGGGCGAAGAAGATACATCCTGATATTCGGCAAGGTGACCGCAGTTCCGAGCCGGAACTGCGGCGTATTATTGAAGCCTACCAATTTCTCAAAACCGACTATTTCGGCAGTACGGCCTCAGATTCTATCCAGCGACCATTTTGACGAGTGGCCCGCCTCAATTCTCACGCGAAGATTTTGTTAAAGAATTTTGGTGACGGTTTCCGGAGGGCGGGCGAGGATTACTTGATCCCCTTTTTGGACCAGAGGACGCTGGATGAGGTCCGGGTGTTTGATGAGGATGTCTAATAATTCATCATCGGTGAATTCTGAGTCTTGTAAGTTCAGCTTTTTGTAGATCTCTTCCTTTTTACGGATGATTTCTGACGATTTAATTCCTGCTTTCTTGAGTAGCCCTTTGAGCGTGGATTTGGAAAAAGTTTTTTCGTAATAGTTAATGGTCGTAAAGGGTTGTCCGCTTTCCTCCACCAATTTGATGACCTGTCGGCAGGTGGAGCACGTTGGTTTGTGATAAATGAGGATGTCAGCCATAAATACGCCTCCTTTGTGAATGGTCTGTCAATTCCATCAGCCTTGACCTCCTTTTTGAGGCCATGCTACAAGCTGGTCCAGCTGTTAGCGGAAGGATTAGTCTGATGTATACATACGACAGAGGGATTTTGCCAGAATGAGCGAGCCAAACCCAGCTCAAGACTTTTTTTGTGCATCTGAGACGGAGCGAACCTTAAAGGATCTTCGGATTAAACGTAAAGGTCAGCCCGTGTATGTGATGGGTCATGAAGATCGATATAAGGGCAAGGAAGGGGTATTTGAATTTTTTAACGTTCGGCTTGCAGTAGTCAAGTTTCCCGATGAAAAATCCCTAGGGTTCGATCCCATTGATTTATTGTTGCCGTGCGAGATCAACGAGGACGGCGTGCCCTTTTTTGAAATTCGCTATTGTGAAACCTGCGATCAGGTTTTTCCTCTCACCGCATCTGAATTTTATGCCCCTGTTGAGCGGAAAGAATGTCCGGAGTGCGCACCATAAGTTTCTGTTGAAATTAGGGCCTTCCCAGCAATTTACTTGACGGGACATTCTCCGTTTTCTTTTTTTTTGAATCCAATCCTCTGTTTGTTGATAAGTAGGGGCAGGCTGCCGTGACGAATAAAATACGTGAAATTTCAGATTTACCAGGCTAGGAAGAGATAATGGGATGCTTAATAAAATTGGTCGTGTTGTTTGTAGAGAGTCTTATAGGCCGGAGTCACCCATCTCCCCACTTTAATTTTGTACGTAATACCTCAAAGTAGCTTCGCTCTGGAAAACGAATAAGATGCGTGCGGTGGTCTGAGGCTTGCACTTGTACAAGATCACCCGTCAGCATTTCCACTCCCACTTGGCCATCTATGGTCGCCATGGCTGGTTCCTGACTTGTCAGTTCAATGGTGATCGGCACATCACCCGGGGCAAGGAAGGGGCGATGGGAAAAGGTGTGCGGGCAGATTGGATTGATCAGCAACACTTCCAGCCGTGGATCTAAAATCGGACCCTTCGCCGAAAGGGAGTAAGCGGTCGATCCAGTGGGGGTAGCGACGATCAGTCCATCACCACGCAAGTTTGTCATAAATGCCCGATCTACCCATATTTTCGTGGCGATCATTCTCGCTAAATGGCCTTTACTTATTACCACGTCGTTTAAGGCTGAGTAGGTGCAGAGAATTTGGTCACCCCGTTGTAGCTGGACTTTTAGCATCAGGCGTTTATCCAGTTGCCATTCTCCTGCGAAGACTTTTCCTAAGGCTGTGGGGAGATCGTCGAAGTTGATTTCAGTGAGGAAACCCAGACCTCCCATATTGACTCCCAGGATGGGAATCCCCCGTTGCTCAACAAGCCTTGCTCCGCTTAACATCGTGCCATCGCCACCTAACACAATGAGGAGGTCGGCTTCCTTGGCAATCTGAAGACGGGTAGGACTATCCGAGGTAGGAAAGCCTTGGGTGGAATCAAGAATCACTCTTTTGTGATGAGCTACCAACCAATCACAAAGATAGGACGTTTCCTTCTGAATATTAGGGGCATTAGGTTTGGTGATGATCCCAATGGTCTGGAAGATAGACATGTGCTTAGAAAGGAATGGTGTTGTCAGGCGTCAGGATGGTAGTGTCTTCATTGATCTGATAGCAAGCGAGGAGTTTTTCGGTAATGGCTTAGGCAATTTTATCCGTGTGTAAACAAGAGGCTTTTCTTAGCATATTTTGATTGGTAGACTAAATCATTATTCTTGTTGCCGGGGTCTCTCATCCCCAGCTATCTGACTTGACAGTTTTGAAGGATCACGGATAGACTGAAATTGTGAATTTTTCTCGAATTTATTTGTGGATAATAGACGAATGTGTGAGCGAAAAGTTTCGCGAATAATCGGCTAGAGGAGGTCCAATGTTCGAACGATTCACGGATCGTGGTAGAAAAATCATCATCCTTGCCAGAGAAGAAGCGGAACGGCACCAAAACGATTATCTAGGTACCGAGCATTTGGTCCTCGCGATTCTTCGAGAGTCAGATGGCATAGCATTGATGATCATCAAAAAAATGGGTCTCTCGCCGGAACAAATCCGCCTTGAGATAGAACGGAATCTACCAGGAGGTGGTACAACGGTTACCTTCGGTGAAATCCCATTTAGCCCCAGAGTGAAAAAAGTGATTGAGTATGGTGTTGAGGAAGCCAGACTGCTGGGACACAACCATATCGGGAGCGAACATCTGCTACTCGGTCTTCTTCGTGAGGAAGAAGGCATTGGGGGGAAAGTTCTTCGTAGTCTCGGGGCCAATCTTTTAACGGCTCGTCAATTGACCGTTACATTCCTTCGAAAATCAGGGACCAGGGAGCGAGATAAAAAAAGTAGCACACCTGCGTTGGATGAATTTGGCAGGGATTTGACGCAATTGGCTCAGGAGGGAACGCTGGACCCTGTTATTGGACGTTCAGATGAAATCCAGAGGGTTCTTCAAATTCTCAGCCGTCGAACGAAAAACAACCCGGCATTAATTGGTGAATCCGGGGTTGGGAAAACAGCCATTGTGGAAGGACTGGCTCAGCGGATCATTGGCCTGGATGTCCCAGACAATTTATTAAATCGTAGGGTCATTGCCTTGGATCTTGGTTCCTTGGTAGCAGGGACCAAATACCGTGGGCAATTTGAAGAACGTCTTAAGGTGGTGATGAAAGAAATTTCCCAAGCGGGGAACATCATTCTCTTTATTGATGAACTTCACACGTTAGTCGGTGCGGGTGCGGCTGAAGGGTCAATTGATGCTGCGAATATGTTAAAGCCGGCTTTGTCCCGTGGGGAAATTCAATGCATTGGTGCGACGACCCTGGATGAATATCGAAAACATATTGAAAAGGATGGGGCACTCAAGCGGCGGTTTCAGCCTATTTATGTTCAGCCTCCTTCAGTAGAAGAGACTGTACAAATCATTCAAGGGCTTCGTGATCGATACGAAGAACATCATGGAGTTGAAATTACGGATGAGGCGGTGGAAGAGGCTGTGAAGCTGAGTGAACGATATATCACCGACAGGTTTTTGCCTGATAAGGCTATTGACCTTATCGATGAAACCGGTTCGCGAGCAAAGTTGCTAACTTATGCTCTCCCCCCTGAATTGAAGTCCCTGGAACAGGAACTCAAAAGAGTCGCTCGTGAAAAAGAAGTGGCAATCGGGCTTCAGAATTTTGAGGAAGCCGTAAAATTTCGCGAGGAGGAAGAGCGATTCCGCAAATTATTAGATGATTCCAAGCGTGATTGGAAGAAAAAGCAAGAGAAAAATAGACCGGTTATCTCAGGGGAGGATGTGGCGTATGTCATTTCGAAAATGACGGGGATCCCTCTCTTTAAACTTGAAGAAGAAGAATCTGAAAAATTGCTGCACATGGAGGAATACCTTCACAAACGTATTATAGGACAGGAAGAAGCCATTTCTGCGGTCTGTCGATCTATTCGTCGTTCCCGGGCTGGCTTGAAGGATGCAAAAAAACCCATTGGGTCATTTATTTTCCTTGGACCGACGGGGGTTGGTAAGACGGAGTTGGCTCGCGCTTTAGCGGAATTCTTGTTCAATACTGATGATGCGTTAATCCGGGTGGATATGTCAGAGTATCAGGAGAAATTTACCAGTTCACGGCTGTTTGGAGCCCCTCCGGGTTACGTGGGGTATGAGGAAGGTGGGCAATTGACGGAGAAAGTAAGACGTCGCCCCTATTCAGTCGTATTATTTGATGAAATTGAAAAGGCCCACCCAGATATTTTCAATGTGTTGCTGCAGGTCCTTGATGATGGAGTATTGACGGATAGTTTAGGTCGGAAGGTGGACTTTAAAAATACTATTTTGGTGATGACCTCAAATTTGGGAACTCGATTCATTCAAAAGGGGGTATCCCTTGGGTTCCAGCGTGATGTGGAGGCTGAGCATTCTTCACGTATGCGAGGCGAAGTCCTTGCCGAGTTAAAGCGTCATTTCAGTCCTGAATTCTTAAATCGTATCGATGAATTAGTTGTCTTCCACCAACTCACGAAAGAACATTTGGTGAGTATCGTTGATATTCTAATTGGTGAACTCAATGCTCGTCTTGTGGAAAGGGGAGTGTTTTTAGATGTCACCGACGAGGTGAAGCAGTGGTTGATTGACGAAGGGTTTGAACAACAATATGGTGCCCGTCCCCTTCGCCGAACTATTCAACGACGACTGGGAGATCCCCTCTCTGAAGAACTGATTAAGGGGCGGTTTAAGGATGCCAAAAAGATTAAGGTTGTCCTGACCGATCAAACTCCAAACTTCATTGAAGAAGAGGTGTTAGCGAGTGTCTGATTGGATATAGGGATGGTCAAATCCTAGATGAAACCCTCAGGACCGCCAGTCCTGGGGGTTTTGTTGTTTTTTGCCAAATGAATTTTGGTGCTGAAAAGGATTCTACAGTGATTTTAGGAATTGAAACTTCATGTGATGAAACGGCCGTGGCTGTGTTGGATGGCGAAGGTCACATCCTTTCAAATATTTTGGATTCTCAGGTTGAAGTGCATGCCCGTTACGGGGGAGTCGTCCCGGAATTGGCTTCGCGTCGTCATATAGAGTGCCTGGAACTTTTGACAAGGGAAGCCTTGGGTCTGGCCAATGTTTCTCTTTCCCAATTAACCGGGATAGCGGTCACCAATCGTCCAGGATTGGTCGGGGCCTTACTCGTTGGAGTAAATTTTGCCAAAGCTCTGGCGTTTGCCACCAAAATTCCCTTGGTGACAGTCAATCATTTGGAGGGGCATTTGGCGTCCGCATGGTTATCGAATCCCAAATTTCCAACCCCGGCCATGGTTTTGATTGCGTCTGGTGGGCATACCCACCTGGCATTGGTTCCTCATCGTGGAGATTATCAGTTCATTGGATGGACGATGGATGATGCAGCGGGAGAAGCGTTCGATAAAGGCGCCAAAATGCTCGGGCTTCCTTATCCTGGTGGTCCGGCAATTGACCGGCTTGCCCAACAGGGGAATGCACAATATGTCTCATTCCCCCGCCCAACTCTTCAAAGTCCAAATTTTAATTTCAGTTTCAGTGGGCTGAAAACCGCACTTCGATATTTCGTGCGGGATGAGCAACAAAAGGGGAATTCTCAATTGCCCGTCGCTGATATCGCGGCCAGTTATCAGGAGGCTATTGTGGATGTGTTGGTGGAGAAGCTTTGTCGCGCTGCCCGTCACTATGATGTGAAAGGGATCTCTGTCGTGGGAGGAGTGGCTGCAAACTCCCGCCTCCGCCTGAGGCTTGAGGAGCGTGCTCGCACATTGGGGCTGCATGTGACGCTACCTCCACGCGCGCTCTGCACGGACAATGGTGCCATGATTGCAGCTGCGGGGTTGGAAAAACTTAAGCGCAAGGAGAGAGCAGCATGGGATGTGGATGCGATCTCTACGTTGCAATGTAAATTGGACGGGTTGGCGATGGCTGGACTTCCTTCTCAATGACTCAGATGATATCGCAAAAGGAGAAGAATCATTCCTGTTGTTCTCGGTAATCTTCATGGGTTAAAGGCTAATCACATTAGCCGAATGGAGCGTCTCTATCGTCGACGGATCCCGCCAGAAAAAGTTGTGACCCCGGAGGTGGCTCGGGAATGTGCCGAACTCACCTATGAGACGAGACGGCAAATCGGGCTTTTGGTCAATCGACAGGGCCAAATTGAATCGGTTTTAATCGGTGACCACCACGAATTGGTTATTCCCCATCTTTCGCGGACCCGGTCAGGCCTTCGGTTATTGCGAGGGGTTCGATTAGTCCATACCCACCTCAATAATCAACCCCTGACCCAGGATGATCTGACCGATCTGGCTCTTCTTCGATTGGATTTAATTGTGGCGCTCGGTGTGGGAAAAGATGGGAGCCTTCGGGATGTCTATGTGGCGCACATCCTTTCGAACCCCATTCAGGGACGAACCACGGTGGAGTTACCCCCTTGTGCTTTTCACTCGTTTCAGTTGGATTGCCAGCAATTTATTCAATCATTGGAGCAAGAAATTGTTCGCTCGAATCCAGGGTTACGAGAAGGTGTTCGGGAGGGGAGGGCGCTTCTGGTTAGTGTCAGCACAGGGAATGCCGCTTCGGAAGAAGGTCGTCTCCAGGAATTACAAGAATTGGTGCGGGCCCAGAACGTGGAAGTGTTAGGGTGTATCACTCAACGGTTGGGAGCGATTCATCCGAAGTTTGTCGTTGGTTCGGGAAAGATGAAAGAACTGGCGATTCGAGCGCTCCAATCCGGTGCCGATACCTTGATTTTTGACCAAGATTTAACGCCTGCTCAGGTACGGGGCATTTCGGAAATCACGGACCTGCGGGTCTTGGACCGCTCACAAGTGATTCTCGACATTTTTGCACAGCGGGCCCATTCCTCCATTGGAAAAATTCAAGTTGAACTGGCCCAGCTGCGGTATCTGCTCCCACGACTTGCTCAATCCAGTACGGCTCTTTCACGGTTAGCGGGAGGAATTGGCACACGAGGGCCTGGAGAAACCAAGTTGGAAACGGATCGACGTCGAGCCCGCGAGCGCATTCAACGATTGGAGCGGGACTTGGAGTCTATGGCACATGGTCGTCAGGAACAACGAAAAATGCGCATGAAGCGAGGCCTTCCAATCATTTCCATTATTGGCTATACCAATGTGGGGAAGTCGACTCTGTTAAATGCGTTGACAAAGAGCCAGGTCTCTGTAAAAGATCGTGTTTTTGAGACACTTGATACGGTCAATCGCCGCTGGTATTTACCTGGAATAGGCGACGTCATTCTGACAGATACCGTAGGATTCATCCGGGATTTGCCAAAAGACCTCATGGCGGCATTTCAGACCACCTTGTTGGAATTGCAAGAGGCCGATGTGTTGCTACACGTGATCGATGCCCATGTCCCCGATCCAGGGCAGCACATTATTGCGGTAGACACGATATTGAAGGAATTGGGGCTTGAAAACATTCCATGCCTGCGTTTTTTTAATAAAGCCGATCTGATGGCGGAAGAAGATGTGCAGCTCCTCTGTCAGCGATATGGAGGAATGGGGGGATCGGCGTTACAAGATGCGTCACTTCTTATGATTCAGGAGGAACTCACGTCCCTGCTTCGTGGCCTTCAGGCAGAAGGTGGCAGGACGGGGAAGTGTCAGGAGATGCCTTTCTATACTCTTCCGGCTCCAGCCGAGACCTTTCCATGAGGGGTCTTGCGTCACCAATGAGTCGTCTCAGAACAGCACGGACTCCGATGGAATCGCCGGTAGAAGCGAAAAAACGGGTACGTCGGATCCTTGCCGCCTTGGATCAATCCGTACCTGACGTGAGAGTAGAGTTAGATTCCTCCAACCGGCTTGAGTTGTTAGTGGCCACAATTCTTTCGGCCCAATGCACAGACCAGAGAGTCAACCAGGTGACCCCGAACCTGTTTGCCCGCTATCGCACGGCACAGGATTATGCCAATGCGGATCCAGCCGAATTAGAAGCGCTTATTCGAACAACGGGATTTTACAAAAATAAAGCGCGTCATCTCATTGGCTGTGGCCAAGCTCTGGTGCAGCGTTTTGACGGAATGGTCCCCGGAACGATGAAGGATTTAACTACTCTGCCCGGCGTTGGACGAAAAACAGCCAATGTTATTTTGGGGAGCTCTGTGGGAGAGCCTGCCGTGGTGGTCGATACTCATGTGAAGCGGGTAGCCAATCGCCTCGGATTGACCAGAAGCCAGGATCCGACCAAAATTGAAGAGGATCTTCAACGCCTCATACCCAAATCGCAATGGACGAACGGGGCTCAACGCCTCCTGCTTCATGGGCGATATGTGTGTCTGGCCAGAACGCCAAAGTGTGCTCATTGTGTGCTTGATTCAGACTGTGGATGGGAAGGAAAACGAAAGCCAACATGAAAAGTATGACCGGTTTTGGAAAACGAGAATCGCTTTGTCAGGGAACCATGGTGGGGGTTGAAGTGCGATCTGTGAATCATCGGTTTTGCGAGCTGATGGTGCGTCTGCCCAAGGTGCTGTCTCATATGGAGCTGGAACTGAAAGAGCAAGTCAAGCGGACCTGCGAGCGTGGTCGCATTGAGTTAACTGTGACCATGAATGGGGGCGGGTCTGGAGCGACGAAGATTGTGCAATTAGATCGCCCCATGGCGAAGCGGTATATTCAAGGGTTACGGGAATTGCAACGGGAATTCAAGCTGAGTGGAACGGTGGATGTGAATGTGGTGGCAGGGTTTCGGGAACTATTTTCCACTAGTGAGGAGCCCCTGGTGATCAAGGATGTCCCCAAGGTCGTTGAGGGGTTGGTCCAGCGTGCCTTGACCGATTTAGAAAAAATGCGCAAGAAAGAAGGCTCTGCCTTACAAAAAGATCTCTTGCAGCGGGTTCAGATAGTCGAGGAACGGCTTCATGTGGTTCAGCAACGTATTCCTTCGGCACTGCAGGTGTCCGCGGATCGTTTGAAAGCTCGTGTCGCCAAGTTATTAGAGGGGGAGCGGGTAAACGACGATCGAATTGCTCAGGAAATAGCCATGTTGGCAGAACGATCAGACGTGACGGAAGAATTAACGCGGTTGCAAAGTCACGTGACACAATTTCGTTCCACCCTCAAATCCAAAGGTCCGGTGGGAAAGCGGCTCGATTTTCTTCTCCAGGAAATGGGAAGGGAAGTCAATACCATTGGATCAAAGGCGAGCGACTCCGAGATCTCCGGGCAGGTTGTGGAGTTAAAGAGTGAATTAGAAAAAATCCGTGAACAGGTCCAAAATATTGAATAATCAATCTATGTCTTAACGTCGGAGGAATGGTGGGAGTCACGGGAAAAAGATTGTTATTTGTCGTATCAGGTCCTTCTGGAGTGGGGAAGTCAACGCTCTGCCGGCATATTTTGAAGACGATTCCCGACATTCGCCTTTCGGTTTCGTACACCACGCGGAAGCCCCGGTCAGGCGAAACGGATGGCAAGGAATACAAGTTTATTTCGGAAACGGAGTTTCACACAAAAATTTCCGAGCACGCGTTTGCTGAATATGCCGAAGTTTATGGACGATTATACGGAACACCCTGGAAGGAGTTGGAGCAGGAGTCCGGTTCGAATACGGATATCTTGTTGGATATCGATGTCCAGGGTGCGCGGCAGGTCATGAAAACCCTGCAAAAAGCCGTGACCATATTTATTCTGCCTCCTTCCTTAGAGGTGCTTCGGACCCGTCTGGTCGAACGAGCGACGGATACAACGGACGAGCAGGAGCGTCGGTTCCAGAAATCCCAGGACGAGATGCGGAGCTATTCGGAATACCAATATACGATTCGCAATGAAACCTTGGAGCAGGCCATCGAGGAACTCCAATCCGTCATTGTGGCTGAACGTGTCCGAACCACCCATATCGATGCCGCGCATGTGTTTCGATAATTGCTGCATTGATGGGATTGTTTTGTGTAGACTAATCACTCTGAACGTGTGTTTCTCACAGAAAGGAAAGAGGATATTCCATGGATGCATTATCGTTATTACCCCAACATCACCAAAAAGAATTTGATTCGCGGTATCGGATTGTGCTGATTGCCGCCCAGCGGGCTAAACAATTGATTCGGGGTGGAGAGCCGTATGGAGCCAGTAAATTTTCGAAAGACACCTCAAGAGCCTTGGAAGAAGTGCTCAACGGGCAGGTTCCGTATTTAATTGGCCAGGAAGCCAAAGAGGCCATTAAAAATGCCAAACGCGCGAATGAACGCCCCATTGATCCGGCTCTTTACGCACAGCCGGATGAAAACGCGCAAGAGATCAAAAAAGAATTGAGTGTGTATATTGATGACACGGCTCAACATCTTGGCACGGTGGTCGAACCTGAAGAAGCATAGCTAAAATCACTTGGCGAAAGAATGCAGAAGATGAGCACCGGGTTAGCGGGCAAGCGGATTATCCTGGGGGTGACGGGAAGTATTGCGGCCTATAAGGCGGTCGGGCTCCTACGTCTGTTGACGCAAGCCGGTGCCAGCGTGCATGTGGTCATGACGGATTCAGCCATCCGGTTTATCGCCCCTCTGACGTTTGAAGTGCTGTCCCAGAATCCGGTGGCGAGTGATGTCTTTGCCGGCCATCAGGACATGAAGCACCTGTCCTTAACGGAACAAGCCGATTTGTTGGTCGTGGCTCCCTGTACCGCGAACACGTTAGCCAAATTGGCTCTGGGGTTAGCCGACAATTTGCTCGGAACCCTTTCGCTCACCGTTCAATGTCCGGTCATGATTTGTCCGGCGATGGATGGCGAAATGTGGGCCCATCCGGCGGTCCAAGCCCATGCGCAGACCCTCCGTCATCGAGGGGTCGTTCTGGTCGAGCCGGAAGTCGGGGCGTTGGCCTCCGGAGAATGGGGACAAGGGCGTTTAGCTGCGGAGGAAAGCATCATGTCGACCGCGGTTGACCTGTTGCGTCGCCGAACGGATTGGCAAGCGGAGCGTGTCTTGATATCGGCAGGGCCTACTCAGGAACCCATTGATCCTGTGCGATTTATCAGTAACGGGTCATCAGGCAAAATGGGATTTGCCTTGGCCGAGGCAGCCGCCGCACGTGGGGCCGAGGTCGTCTTAGTGACGGGTCCCACCCAGTTAATGGCTCCGAAGAACGTGACCGTGATTCCGGTGGTCACCGCAGAAGACATGTTACAGGCGCTCACGGCACGATTTGAATGGGCGACCACGCTCTTGATGACCGCGGCGGTGGGAGATTTTCGCCCCAAACAGGCGCATGCACAGAAAGTAAAAAAAGACCAATGGCAGGGCGAAGGATTGGATTTGGAACGGACGCCGGATATTTTAATGGCACTCTCCGCCCAGCGTACACACCAACGCCTGATTGGCTTTGCAGCCGAAACAGATCATCTTATTGAGCATGGACAGGCCAAGCTTGCCAGCAAACATCTGGATATGCTGATTGTGAATCACGTCGGCGGCGAGCAGTCTGCTTTTGGAAATGATACCAATGAGGTGTATGTGCTCACGCCGGGTGCTGCCCCGCATCACATCCCGCGAATGCCGAAACGACAGCTTGCGGATACGCTCCTAGATCGTATCGTGTCCCTTCCGGTTCAGCCTTTCAGGCAGAAGACCCTGTCCTCACCGACGTCATAGTTTGTGCTCACCTGATGGGGTGTCTCCTCACCCTTTTCCATTGAGATGGAACAACGTCTCCAAAGCCAAAGGACATCTCTTCTGTGGTGAATGGTCAAGGGTCCTGCCGGTGGATTATTGGGCTAAGATGGCGAAAATGAGTGAAAAATGAAGCAGGAATCTCAGAGAACAAGAAAAAACTTAACTTTAGGAGCTGATAAGCCGATAAGAATAGCATGGAAGGATTTTTCATCAATATCGTCTTTTTCGCCTGGCTTATTTCCATGATTCTTCTGGCTATCCGAAGAATCTAGCTCCTCTCCCCGGCCCGGTTCAGAAAAAAGTATCGGCTTTTCTTTGAAGCCTTCCCACCAGGAACGTGTCAGGGGAAGGGCACCGCCTGAATCGATATTCCTGACGGTTGCCTGGGCTGACCAAATGGCCTGCCTTAGGGAATGGCTCGGATTTGAATCCCATCGACCCGCTCTTGAGCCAACACGTCTGAGATAATCACGACCTTGTCTCCTATTTGGAAATGTTCACGGGTTTTCAAAATTCGAAATGCGGTTTGTAACGTCTTCTCCGGGTCTGAACTAAAGTCGATCCGAAAGGGATAGACGCCTCGATTGAGCGTCATCGTTCGACGGGATTGACTCCCGTTCGTGAAAGCATAAATGTTCGTGGAAAATGGACGACAATTCGAGACCAAATCCGCCATGATACCTCGTCGGGTGATCACGACAATCCCTTTGGCGCGTAGACCTTCCGCGAGCTGGACCGCAGCGGTGGCTAATTGTTGTTTGTCCGTTGTCAGCTTTAACTGTTTCGCAAACTGCAAACCTGGAATGGCTTCGGTTTTGATGGAGATTTTTCGCAGATACTCGATGCATTTCAGCGGATATTTTCCGACCGTGGTTTCTCCGGATAACATCACCCCGTCGACCTCCTCATAGATGGCATTGGCCACATCAGTGACCTCGGCACGCGTGGGGATGGGATTATGGATCATCGATTCCAGGAGATGGGTTGCCACAATCACGCGTTTGCCGGATTCCGCGCAGAGTCGCACAATTCTGCGCTGCACATTCGGCAGATCCTCCAGGTTGATTTCTGCCCCCAAATCTCCGCGAGCCACCATAATGCCATCCGATTCCCGGATAATATCTTCCAGATTGCGAACCCCTTCCTGATCTTCAATCTTGGCAATAATTTTCACCCTCCCCACTTTGTGTCCCATCAACTGTTTCAATTGTTGGATATCCTTCGCTTCCCGAACAAAGGATAGAGCAATGAAATCCACATCGGCGGCTAAACCAAAAGCAATATCCTTTTCGTCCTTTTGCGTAATCGCAGGGAGATTGACGCGGATCCCCGGTAAATTGACATGGCGTTTGCTTTTCAAGACCCCCCCATCAAGGACCCGGCACTGCATGAGGCGATCCTGTTTTTCAAGGACCTCAAAATTGATCAACCCATTGTCCACGGTAATCTTATCGCCGACATTCACGGATTCCATTAAATCGGCATAGTTGATGTGAATAGAGCTTTCCTCCACATCCATCGGCCCCCGCGCAGAAATCGAAACGATCGTGCCTTCCTTGAGATTGAGATCAATCGATAAATCTCCGGTCCGGATTTCAGGGCCTTGGGTATCTAAAAGAATCGGAATAGGAAAGGGGACTTTGGTATTGAGCGTCTTAATATGTTTGATCACTTTGGCATGGGATTCGTGGGTGCCATGTGACATATTCAACCGCACGATGTTCATGCCGGCGTCATACATTTTGCGCAGCATCTCATACGATTCGGTCACCGGTCCGATCGTGCAGATGATTTTGGTCTTTTGCATGAAGGTGTCCCTATCAGTTGTCAATAAACGTCAATTGTGAAAACAATCCCATCATCTTCCAATTCGTCAGTTGGACCCCATGGCAGGGGTGCCTCCTGTGAGAGCGGCATCAGACGCAGGCGTCCAAGGAGATACGGAGGCGCTCAACTCCTGTTTGAAATTGATAGGATTAGAGGTACCCGTGTTGCTGGAGTGCTGTTTGGTGCGGACGATATCCCACCTCCCTGTGGGTTCTCATGAAGTGTAGCCCACTTTCGTATCAAACTCTAGCAGGGTCGTTCACTGATCAGGGTCGATTGGGGTGGGTCCTCCACACCTGGTGCGTGAACCAAGGGGGCCATTCCCACGAACCGTGAGAACACTTATGCAGAGAATGCTCGTGTCGGCAGGAGACAGATCAGACGTTCATGGCGAGGACTTGTGTTGTCGATCAGGTGGGATAAAATTAAGGTTAGGGAGATTCATAGCAGATCAAGAATCGCTGAAGGATTGGAAGAGGTGAATAGATGAAAGCGGAAGCCGAGACTTTGGAATTTGTCACAATTAATGGGCTGCTAACCTATGGCGAGGCCATTGCGAGCCGACCGCCGGTAGAGGGAGCAGAGCCTCATTCCCCGTTAGCTTCCTTGGAAGATCGTCCGCAACGGGTGTTGGAGGCCATGGCCGCCCTACGACTGTTTGTCCGGGATGCCCAAAAAGGGTTTGCCAATGCTGCGGCTTACAGAGAGGCAAGGCAGGCGCTGATTCAGCAGGCCTGCGGTGGAGATGAGTTGGTGTTTTTTGCTGCGTGGAACCAACTGCTCGCTCAGGGCGAGCTTTCTCCGTTATTTCGGGCACCAATCGGGGCCACGAATAAACCCATCCGACGTCGACCCGTGGCGATCGTCCCGCGTGAGCATATGACGCCCAATCTGGCTGAGGGTCGGATTGTCCTTGATATCGGCGATGACCGCTATTGGTTGATGCCGAGGGATTTAAGTGCCCGCACGCTGTTTTTTACGATGCGGCACGGCGTCTCTCAGATGGATAGTAAGAAGTTCCGTGTGGGGCGACGGTTGAAGAATGTCCTTGACGCCGAGCGGGGAATTCCCAAGGCTGACGCCATCGGAACCGCCCTGGTCCGGACCTTAGGCCTGGTCGGAAAACAACTGGATTTCCTTCAGCTCGATAACTACCTGGATGCGAAATCATTTGTTCATATGGTGAGTCAAAGCCCCAATACCCGACAGCTTTTTGAACGGGTCGTCTCCATCCTGTCTCCCGAGACAGCCGGGACCACCGAGCCCGTCACGGAATGGGCGTTGGAATCACAAGACTTTGGATGGGCCACCGGCATTGAGAAAACGATTGAAATTGAAGAAGCCGCCAAAGCCTTTGGGGTCGATACGAAGACGGCCCAGCGTCTGATTAAGCATCCGTTGTACAGTTATCCGGGAGGCCACTCCTTCTTTGAACTGTATGTGGAGTTGGTTGATGGGTTTCATCAATTAGGCCAGAGTCACCAGGGAAAAGTATTGTGTCTCTATACGCACAGCTCAACGCTGCGAGCACTCTTAATTTTTCTCGACCCGCGGCCGTTCAGTGAAGCCTTTTCCGAATTTGGAGCCTATAAGGAAGGACAGGACAACGTCGTCCTCCTCACCTATGAGCATGGGCAATTATCGGGCTACTCCACGGCCGTCGGTCTTTCTGAACGGGAACGGGCTGTCCGCGAGGCCTGGATGACCGTGGAGCAGAGCCGCCGGGAGAAGGTGACGCTGAAGCCACGTCAAATTCGGCGAATTGTCGCCCTGGTCTCCGGTGGGGATTTTGCCGGAGCCGGTGCGGCATTGAAGGAACTCCGTGTGACCGGGAATCGATTAGGCCTGGAAGTCTATTTCGTACAACACGGATTTCTGGGGTTGGCAAATAATTGGATTGAGTTGGTGACCGAACAGGACACACGTGGCATGAGCAATCATGCCAGCAGCCCGATCGGCAGCAGCCGGTTTGAAGATTTTAAAGATGAGGAGGTCCAACTGGCCGCCATTCATCATCTCAAGCCATATATGAAGGATGGGGCGCTCATCGTGATGGGCGGTGACGGCAGCATGCGTGGGGCTCGCGCCATTTATGAACGGTTCGGTATCCAGGTTGTGGGGATTCCCGGTTCAATCGACGACAATATCGCCGGGACCACCTCACTCGGGGTCCACTCGGCCGTCGCCCTGGCCAACCAATCCATCGAGTCGCTGAAAGCCACGAGCGCGGCCATGGGCAGTGTGTTTTTTGTGGAGGTCATGGGGGCAGGATCCGGTCACCTGGCGCTCATGTGTGCGTATCAGGCACGAGCTGAAGGCCTGTTGGTCAATGAACATCCTGATCCGAATGCCTATATCGAGGAAGTGGTTCTGGGCACACTGAAGCAGACGTTGGGCGTCCGGAACAAAAGCCATATTATTATCGTGGCCGAACGCACCCCGCACCAGTATCATCCTGAGGGCGGAGTCCATGGCCTGGTGGATTATTTCGGGAGTAGGATTTCCCAATGGACGCATCTGCAAACCCGATCCGGGCACTACCCTCTCTCGGTGGCGACCAAGGCCACCATTCTTGGCCATACTTTGCGAGGAGCCTTCCCGACTCCCGCCGACAAAACCATGGCTCAACTCTTCGCCTACGAAGCCATTCGGCGGTTGATCGAACAACCGGAACAGGTCATAGGCTGCATGTTAGCCTACCGCGATCCCGGAAATATTCAGCCCATTCCTCTGCATGCCGTGGCACCCAAGCCCTTTGATTGGGAACTGTTCGCGCGCATGCACGGCACCGAATTGGTCTAGCGAAAGGGGTTGTTCCGTCTGAGAAGTTATCCGTGGGATTTGAAGACACTTTTCGATGGAAGTTGATGTCACCAATGGCCTGTAGCTCGTCTGATGTACCGATGCTGACGACCACCGATCATGGCGCTCCTACTGCCATTGATGAAAGGATCGGATGTATTGCGAGGGTGCCGACTCTTTTCTTCCAAGCCGGAAGGCGGCAGGCACCTAGGCGAGTATGTCCGAAGCAACGGTGCCTTGCATGGACTCGGGAACCATCTGGCCCATCAGGCGCAGACAGGTCGGTGCGACATCAAGCACCGACAAGTTGAGAACCCGTCCCTGGCGGGTAATGCCTGGTCCAGCGGCTGCGAAAAATCCACAGAGGTTGTGCCGGGTGTCCCGATTAAAGAACATGTCTTTCTGTTCGAGGATCGTGCGTGGATGTTCGATGCGCCGTTTCGGGTAGGGTGTGGGTGCCCAGTCGAAGAAAATATCCGGCAGGGATTCATGCGGCCCGGTATTGTAGTGATCGACTGTGCGGGCAATATACCCGATTGCAGGCCTGCCGGTTTCCGGATCGATCAGACGCTTCAGGTCCGCTTCGATTCGCTCCAACAGTTGTCGATACTCCGGGCCTGGCTCGACGACGCCCTGCGGCTCCCGACCGCGAAGATTGACGCGCAGGAATCCGAGAAAATAGGACGGGATCGGGAACACAGTCGTTGTTGACCAGTCAGTACCCCCGAGCCATTCCCGGGACAGCATTCGGCCATGAAAGGCGTCCGGCAGCATGGAGCTGATGGCTCGTTGCCAGGATTGCGGTATCATGCGCCGGGCTAGTCGAGGAATTGCGGGCCATGAGTTCGAATGCTGTTGCATCCGGTGGTAGCCGAGTTGGCGGCAGAATGCCTGCGTCAGTTCGAGGTTGGGGTAGTCCTCCTGTAACCCCATGTTCGACACGACGACGAGCCGTGCTATTCTTGGGTAATTGTTCAAGCAGGTCACCAAATACCCTGTCGATCGCTTGATAGATATCGCGCGTCGCATGCGTCAGACGACCTCCACTGTTCACAGGCACGCTGGATCGATCGGAATACTTCCAGAATTGATGACCGGCAATGTGTGATTCGTGAAACCCGAGGACAACCAGATCAAATCGATCGCGGGACAGCAGATGATGACAGATAGCCGCTTTCTGTTCGATCTGCTTCAACAGGCCCTTGTAGATTTGTACATCCTCATCGAACGTGCTTCCGACTTGTTCTTCCACACCGAGGGGCGATCCGAATCTGGTCTTCAGATCAGCGAACAGCGACGACGGGACCGAATACCCTGCGAAGCGTGCGTTGTGTGGTGCCCAGTTGGCTATCTGCACCCCGGGCACTCCTGCTGTACAATGCGTTTCCGGCACATCGACGACGGCAACCCGCATTGCTGTATGGCGCAAGTGTCCCCAGAAGGGGACTGCGCTGTCGACCCGCTGGTTGGAGAGTTCCAGCTCATAAGTGCCCGGCTTGAGCGGACGCCAGTAGTAATATCCGTGTTGGGCCCGCGACAGGCCGGAGAACAGGGAGACCCAGATCCCGTTTTCGCTGACAAGCTCGGGGCCAGTGAGGCGGCTTTGCACCCCACTGTCCAGCAATCTCTTAATGGTTGGCAAGTGCCCCTCATCAGCCCATTGCTCGATCAACCCGGCGTCGGCGGCGTCCAATGCGAGGACGACGAGTGGTCCCTGTTCACGTTGCCGGTTCATGCGTAACGTCCCATAGATCCCAAGAGGGATAGAATACTCGTATTGAAGAAAGCATTTATGATAGCAGCAGCAATCCCCAAAATACTAACGCGAGCGTCGTCAGTCGAAGGATTGGGAATAACGGACGATCTCGACAGCAAGGCATGATGTCTATCGGTGTAGGTATGATCGGGTACTCTGGAGTTGCGTCACGGCTTCACCTTCCCGTGCTGAGACGTCTGCGGGGTGCCCGGGTGACGGCTATCGCCGGCACAACGCGCGAAGCTCTTACTGCAGTCGCCGATCGCTACGCCATTCCCGCCCGATACCACGACTACCGGGATCTATTACACGATCCAGCGGTCGATGCGGTTGCCATCTGCGTTCCACCGGAACTGCATGAAGTCATCGGGCTGGCAGCCATGGCAGCCAACAAGCACGTTTTCATGGAGAAGCCGATGGCCCTCTCGCTGGAGCAATGCGCCCGTTTGGTGCAGGCGGCTGAATCCTCGCCCGTGACGACTTCGGTCGGGTTCCACCTTCGTTGGCATCGACTGGTTCGTGAGGCGCATGAGTGGATCGCCGATGGACGGCTTGGCACGGTCGAATTGATCCGCACGGTGTTTACCAGTGGTATTCGCTGGCGCGCGAACCTGCCAGCCTGGCGTACACGCAGACAGGCAGGTGGTGGCGTGCTCATCGAATCGGGCGTTCACTACTATGACCTCTGGCGTTTCCTCACCGGGAGTGAGGTTGATGAGGTACAGGTCATGAGCCGCTCCGCCGAACACGATGATGTCACCGCGGTGGTGACCGCGCGTCTGCGGAACGGCATTGTGGCGACCGCGGGTTTTTGCCAGGGCACGGTTGATAATCTGGAGATTGACATCTATGGTTCGGCCGGCCGGTTGCGGATCTCCGGCTATGCATTAGACGGACTGGTCTTTGATCCGGCGGGGTATAAGGGGTTAAAGAAAATATGGCCGAAGGCACGGTCGGTGCCCGGTCGATTGCTCCGTGCGGCACGAGCGATTTCTCTAGGGGGATATTATGCTCACGCTTACCGCGATCAGTGGATTGGCTTTCTGAACGCTATTGAAAGCGGAAAACCGGCAGGTGCGAGTTTTGTCGATGGTCGGGAGGCAACCCGGGTGGCCCTTGCGGTGACTCAGTCGGCCAGTGCACGCCGACCGGTTTGTATTGCCGATTGTGCCGATGCGATCGCACCGGTCCTGGAGAACGGGAACGTCACCGAATATTAATGGCGGGGACGGGTTTTCGATTGTGTGGGTCGGTTCCTGGTCAGCTGTTCATAGATGGCCACGAAACGATCGAGAAATAGGTTCTGGTCGAATGCCTTGAGCGCGAAGCGACGGGCGGCGAGTCCGAGAGATTCGGCGTAATCCCGATTGCTGACAATTTTTAGTAGCGCCATGCCGAGGGTTGCAGGGTCCTCGGGAGGCACGAGGAGTCCTGTCTGTTCATGCTTCACATACTCAGTGAAGCCGCCACTTCCGCTTACGACGACCGCCGTGCCTCGCATCATCGCTTCAGCCGCTGCGTTTCCGAATGCCTCCGCGCCGCGCGATGGCACGACTTGTACCCAGGCGGCATCGAAACGACGTTCGATTGTCTCGCGTGGCTGGTGTCCGAGAAAGTCGATTTTGGCGCCAAGCTGTTTTGCGATCTTCCGCAATCGGCGACTTTCCGGTCCTTCCCCGGCAATGATGAGCTGCGTTTGGGGCAGGGACTGAATGACGAGCTTGAACGCATCGAGCAGGATATCGACTCCCTTCTCATGCGCCAAGCGACCCGAGAACGCGATGGTCGGCGGATCCTCCAGCGGCGGCCGCCGTATACGTGCCACGACGCCATTGTGGATCACCTCAACGGGGGTGGTGCCTGATACTTCCAGCCATCTTGCGACTGATCGGCTGTTCGCGACGACCACATCAAATACGCCTTGCCAGTAGCGCCACAGGCGAAGTTGTGTCATCAGGAGCGGCCAGGCAACGAGGGGCACACAACCGTGTTGATAGCAGACGGAGCCGGCTGGTTCATTGCATCCTCTCCCATCGGGCAAGACTCTCGATCCAATCGGACAAACGGTTCGGTACCACCCGTCGTGATAGATGGCAGGAATGTCGCGCAACAAGGGCAGAATTAATGGCGACAATTGAGAAAGAAATAATCGCACATGCACGACGTCGGGTTTAAACTCTCTCAATGCGCGACGCAAACTGAAGAAGGCCGACGGGTTGCCGCACCAAAGCGCCGCGCGCAATGGTAAGGCTGTCCCAAAACAGTGGTAGTTGGCCAGATCGCTACCCCCATTGGTATGCGCGCGGCTAGAAAATAGGCGAACGTCGTGGCCACGTGCCCGCAAACCATCGCGCAGTGCCAGCGTGACAATTTCGTTGCCGCCTCTCGGTACGCTGTAATCGCTAATCAGCAGAATCTTCATATCCTGAGTGAGGACCTGTTCTGCGTGGATAATCAAATTCTATGAGAGGCCGGCAGCCCGGTACTACTACTACTACTACTACTACTACTACTACCGCGCACAAACCTTCAGGACACCACCGCTGAGTCCAAAGATTCCGTGATTTGTGAATCGGAGGTAATAGGTGTATTGCATTTTGGATTTTCGTTTCCATTCGTGCCTTTAAAGGAAATTCCTCATGCCGGACATGGCTGCATGGTAAAACCGGAGGCGATGGTACAAGAAGTTTTTGATCTACTCAGATCCTTCGGTTGACCCGTATGGGCAAGTTACGTGCATCTTCGCAAATGGTAAGCGATACAGGATTCAGCACTCAGGGATGTTTCAATAGTCAGCTTACTGGCCGGAGCTGGAAAGTCAACTCAATTTGACTCTAAGGGTCTGTTGAAAAAAGCCGCCAGCGGCGTTCTCGCCATTTTCCCGTGCTCACGTACTCGCGTACGCTCCGCGCGTAAAAACGGCTGCGGCCTTGCTGGACGGACTTTTTTGAACCGACCCGAGGCCTTTGATGAGTAATCTAATCCTGCGCAAATTTGCCCTTGAACATCCTTATTATTCAACACTCCCTTTAAGTGAACCCATCCGGCCGCTTGGTCCTTTCAACTCCGGCCTATACGTACAAATCCTACAAGAGGTTTTTTCCTACAAGTGGTATTTGGGAATTAGGCCAGAACGTCAGTTAAAGCCCACTCTCCAATCTTCAACACATCCGTTTCTGTGATTTCCCGAAAAGTCCCATCCGGTTTTTTGATGGAAGTCATGGCCAGGGAATGCAGGTTTTGGTAACGTGAAATACAATAGACACGGCCATCGCAGTATTGAGGAGTGAAAGATGAAGGTCGATAGTTGGTCTGGAACCATCATTTCCATTCCTTTCCAAAACCACAAGATTGATGGGCTGTATTATCATCTTGTCACACACGATGAACATGTCCGGAACAAGCCGGTCTTCTTGAGACTCCATGGACTCTTAGGGAATCTCCTGGATGAAACCGAACATGATCTTCCGTACATTCTGGCGAAGTATGGGTATTCCTCCATTACCATCAATACCATCATGGCCAACCTGGGCCTATTTTTTGGGTTTGGTATTTTCGACGATGCGATGCCTCAAATCCATGCTGCCTGTACGTATCTTCGACAGCTGGGCTTTCAGAAAATTATTATTGCAGGGCATGGATTGGGAGGAGCCATGGCGATACGCTATGGCGCGTTGCACCAGGAACAATTCCCATTTCCTGACATTCAAGGAATTATTGCCATTGCCACAGCGTATTCTTTGCCCGACACGATCCGGAAACGATGGACACGATTTGGCAGTCAACCTTCCTACCGGGAAGTCTATGAAAAGGCCAAAGCACTCTATAAACCAAAGCCCGGTCAAGATCGACCGGATGATGAAACCATTGTCGTCAAACGGGCGCATGGTCCGACACTCCGACCGGAGCATTCAGAAATCTATACGTTGAAAACCTGGTGGGCCTTAGCAGGGCCTGAAGCCGATGGTACCAAAGCCTACCAACATATAGGGAGTATCAAGGTGCCGGTCCTGTTGGTTCACGGTAAATATGATGAGATGATCGACGCACAGGAATGTGACGCACTTCAAAATGTGGCCCAAAAAGCAGGCAACCCGGATGTGACCATGCTCCAGCTTGAAGCCGGGCACGATCTTTCTGGAAAGCACGAGGAGCTCGGACAAGGGGTGGTGAAATGGATTCAGGAACGATTTGAATAAGGGTTGCCTTCTACGGGACTGTCCGAAAATCTATCCCCCAACGATTCAGATGATCCACCCCCACCAAACACTGTTCCGGCTTCGAACGCACGATGGCTTTATGATGAGTGGGTATCTGGTCATCAAAGAAAATGATCTTGATACGAACATCCGCAAGACGCCGATTGTCATTGAAGTGCATGGCTTGTTAGGGAACTTCCTGGCACGAGGAACTCCTCGCCTTCTTCCTCAGGCACTCCGGGAGCGGGATATTTCGTCGTTTTCCATTAACACCAGGCTGGCATTCGCCGGGCAAATAAATGGACGAGGAATTTTCGATGAGACGATCCATGATATAGACGCAGCAGTGGACTTCCTGACTCAAGAAGGTTTTCATCATATTTTCATCTTAGGCTATAGCCTCGGTGCCAGTATGGTCCTGCACTGGGCCGGGCAGCGCCAGGTTCCCCAGGTCAAAGGGCTCATTCTTGAGGGGACGCATTATGCCATTCCCGATACACAGAGAAAGCGATTGGCCAAATGGGAAAGTATTCCCAGCTATGAGGAATTATATGCCCAGGCCAGGTCCATTCTCGGCGAGAATCCCTCTCACAGTGAGCATGACGAAATGGTGGTGATCTACCAAGCCCGAGGACCAAGCCGGAGCCCATTGCACGATGAAATCTTTACCTATAAAACGTGGTGGCACATGATGGGACCCGAGGCGTATTCTGCCATGGCCTACAAACAGATAAGCCGCGTCACATTGCCCATGCTGCTGCTTCGGGGGGAACATGATCCGCTCATCGAGGCGTGGGAAGCCGAAGCATTACAACGCATTGCACAAGAGGCAGGGAATGCCCTCGTGTCTATCAAGGAAATTCCTCGCGCGGGTCATGATTGCATGGAAAACCCGGAGGCGATGCTACAAGAAGTCCTTCATCTACTCAGACCCTCCCGTTGACTGACCTCCTTCCCGTACGGGCAAGGGCAGAGCATCTGCACAAATCGTAAGCCATACAAGATTCAGCACTCCTGCTTCCTAAACTGTTCGTAGCCATCTCACAGACGATTGCTCTCGTTGGCGGGGGAGTTGATTTTTAAGACGGAAAGAGTAGAGTAGCGCCATCTCCCGGTCAGGTTATGGGAGAAAAACAGACTTTACCCACCACAAAGAGAGTCATCATGGCAACGAAACCATCATCCAAAAAACCATCCAGGAAACCTGCAAAGCCGACCGAGCCTGAACCATTCAACAAACGCAAGGTGAACCCCGCCAAATTTCCCTCAGACCTGCCGCTGAAGAATCTCAAAGACTTATTCGAACCGGTCAGTGGCTGGCGCAATGTCGGCCTGTTTATATTTCCGATAGAGACATTGAGCCCGGCCAGGACCGTCGGGCGTGGCCGCACAAATCTGACGCTCATCAGACCGACCATCGTCCAGGTGGATGCGACCACGCCGTATGCCGGATTCGACCGTCGGGAGTCGCCCAATCGGGATCCCGCCGTGTCCATGCACTTTGAGCCGAAAGCCTATGGGATTACGGCCGTCTCGACATACGTCATGGTCTTCTCGATTGAGGTCTTTGGACAGGCATCCACCTTCAACCTGTCCGGGTTCGCCGGGGGTGGCACGGTCGCCAACAGTGGCTCGCGCACCTTGAGCGGCCAGACGACGGTGTCGTTGGTGCTCAGGAACGTGCCGCCATCGGCAGAGGTCTGGGGAGCCCTCACACAGACGGGGGGTGGGCAATGGAACTGGTACACCGTGCAGGCTCGCTATCCGGCGCTGGTCATAAAAGCGTAGATGCTTGCAGTCCCGGTGAGCAGAGGCTTCACGAGCTGAGCACGACGCTCCAAGGAATTTCCTGGACGGTGGAAGGCTTGAGGGGATATTGCCGAGCGATAGCTATGGAATGATTCAGGACGATCGCGGGTCTTGGAAAACAGGAGGTGCGGAGGATGCCGAGGCATGTTGTGAATTGCCCTTAAGCTGATGCGGCCTCACGCATTCCTCGAAAGCCGGATAAATTTGTGTCCTTTTGCTCCACCGGAATTGACGTGAACGGTTTTTAACACGACCCGGAGTTGTGAACAGATTCTTATTGTTTCTGGAGGAAGGAATGTAAAATGCGTGCGGGCCAGCCCGTGGTTTCAGGGAATGGGCTGGCCATATTGAGCGGAAGGGCATGGCTGGATGTTCACATCCAGCCACTGCCCCCCATCACGATTGCCGTGAGGTAGACATAACCGGCCGTGATGCCAAGGCTTACAGTCAACGCCAGAACAAATGTGCTCATTGATCACGCCTTTCTTCTGGTTCTCATCCACGCTGGTAGGTCTCAAACTACCAGGTCTTTGACGACAACCATGTTGTTGATACCGACGAGGGAGAGGTGCAAATCCTCTAACAATCTCAAGGTATCTATTTATCTACGACATCTTGACCGGATCGTTGGAAGAAGGATACTGAGGACGCTTCCCCTTCAGCATCACGATCAGGCCAATAATCCCCAAAATAATAGAAAGTATTCCGAAGAGTCCCATGGCCTCCTCCTTGTTCTACTTTTAAATGCAAAGGTAAACGATTATTCGCCCGAAACAGGTGCGAATCGGGGCCATCACAGCAGAGGGAAAGGAGAAGTGGCTGAAAAAATTGAATCACAAGCAGAGAATTGGGCCCACTTGAAAGAGCCTGCTTCTGGCAGGAGCCGGAGACTAATGTGACCTCAATATAAAATCAGCTTTTCAAGGTATGGGCTCAAACTCTACGCGACAGGTTCCTTTGAAGCCGGTCCCCTTCACATCCAGGTCCCAACCTTTTGCAACGGATTTCATGGGCCCTGTCAAAGGGTCCGAATCTTTTTGCGTTGTAGAATCCTGATCTTGAAAATCTTCACTGGTATGCCAAAAAAGCTCAAGCCCTCTATCCAATTTGGCTCGAATATAATATTGTTTGCGAAATATGACATTGTCGGAAAATCCAAATCCGAATAAATCGCGTTCTCCTACATAAAAATCTAAACGAAATACGATATCGTTCCCCGTTTTAATAAATTCCGTATTAAGATATCCTTCCCAAATCAGACGGTCTTTTCCCGCCCAATCAAAAGTCAGTTTTTTGTCACTGAGGTCAATGGTGTGAAATGGACCATAGCAATTTTCGGCTGCGGCACTTTGATGAAACAGTTCGAAATCCACTCCTCTCGGCTTAACGGAGACGCCAAAGAAAAATTCACTTTTTCCAATCCAGTCTTTTCCTCGCAGGACTGTCGCGCGCATCAGGCGAAGGCGCACCTTGTAGTTTGCGAAAAAAAACCGTGTCGCAATTTCATACGATTCCCTGGCGGTCACCAGAGAATCAAACCCGCCATGACATTTATGGACAAAAGTGCGTGGGGCCCCTGGAATTTGTGCATAAGTCTGCTGCACTAGCCCATCACTGCGATTGTAGTTCGGTCCAGCCTCCCCATCGACGCTAAATAGGCGATTGGCCCACGAGGAGACGGTAACACCATAGCTGCGATAATTGGTTCCTACCACTGTCAGCAATCTCTCAAGGGGGAAGTGTTTATGAAAATTTACGAAGGATGTCTGGTTCTTTTTTCTCTTTTGAAATTTAGGAGAAAAATGCTCTAATTCTTCCTCCGCATCAATCTTGCTCCATTCCTTGAGGACTTGAAAGGTGATGCCTTGATGCGGCGTGCCTAAGGTGACAATCTTATTAATGAACTGGTCTGCATGAAGTCCTTTGCTTGGATACGTCTGTTGAATGGCTTCCCTGGCGAGGAGTCCTCCCATTGAATGCGCAATGATGTTGACCGGTACGTTGGGTTTGCCAGCAAGCTTCCCCAAGGCCTGAATAAATTGAATTAACCGGACCAGTGCTTCTCCATAAGTAGCAAATGTGCGATCATTAAGATCATAGTAACGAAAGACCCATAACGTCTTGCAGGGATCAGGAGAGCTTTTCACTAATTGGAGCGCCATGCCCGGATCGATGACGATCTTATGATTGGAAAAAAAGCTTGGGTTTAATTGCTTAAGTTCGGGAGCAATGGGCAGCATGCCGGTGATCGGTTTGACATAATAATTCACGACGTTTGTGGCATCCTGATATTGCCAATCCGATTTCATGAATTTGAGGATCATTCCTTCGAAAATATAGTTTTGTCCCCGTTTTTGGGGATAAACTGTTCCGACATTAAATCCTTGGTAGGCAAGTTGTTTTTCATCCTCAACATTTAAACCGCCGAACCCCCGTATGAGAATTAACGGAAGCTGGTCACGAAGGGGTTGAGTCGTTTCGACGCGAGCACTGGATTTCTTTCCCATAATCACCTCTCATCCAAAATCTTCTTTAATTTTGAATTAACCCAATGCATCCTCTTGCGTTCAAAATTTTTGGAAGTAAAGAAACTTGATGAGGAGCTTTGGAACGCCATTTTTTTCCGTTCAATCTGCCCCCGCCTTTTATAGACTGTTTGATTCTCTCAATCACCTCCTAATGGATATCCCATTTTAAACTTTTGGCCCTCCTATCCAGAGCACATGAATCCTGACACTATTTTTCCTCAAATTTTTTTCTTTCTGCTTAAGGCTGCCCGTATCCTTACCTTTCCTATACTGGAGTAAATACAAATTTATGCTTCGCCCATAGAAGTTGTCCCCTGAGGGGTAGACGACCCTAACCTCTTCATCAGGATCCCAAATAAGGCGGGTAATGCCGGGATAAACGCTAAGACTAACCCACGAAAATCTTGTTGGGTGGAAATTAAAAAGACGGCGAGAAGAATAATAAAGCCTCCCATCGGCCACACCAGCTTCCTCCAAGTGCTAGTTGGCCCTTTTCTCTCAAGGAGAGAAATTTCCTCTTCCTCGCATACAGTTAAAATGAATTGCCGAAAACTCTCGTTAATCATTTGAAGATCCGGATTCAAACGAATCAAGTTCTTCTGCAAGAGAGTTCTCACGCCTGGATTTTGGGAATTCAGAAAACGATCTGTCGCCAGATGAAACAAGGCAAGTTTTTCTGTGTCGGAACAAATGCTCCACCAGGCACGATACTTAATGGCAAGGGCATCCAACAGGAAAGCAGGAAATTTTTCCGTGGCTTGAGGGCAGGCCAACATATTGATCAACTGATTTTTATCTTGAAGGAGAGCGGCTCCATACTTCCGGTGCTCGGGACTGACTTTACATTCATCAGTAAAAATCCTGATTTGTTCATCGCTCAGTTTAGCCTTAAATGGGCTCTCAGACACCAGGTTTTCAAATTCTCGTTGTTCCCCCTGCTCTCTTTCAGGCGTATAAAAGACCGTGTGGAAGTTTTCAAGAACTTTGACCCACCGGTCACGATATTCTCGAGTGTGTTTAGAATTGGGATCCTCAGCAAATTGCCTATAAGACCAATTCAGCAAATCAATCGATGATAGCACCCAAACCTTTTTCCCACTCAAGTGATATTTTTCGAGTCTCCGGAGGGTCGAAATGTTTTTATCTTGCTCTTCCTCCATGTGCTTCAGTGGATCAATCAGTTCGATGTGCGGCTGAAATAGTGGAAGTTTGGTAAAAAAGGATTTCCCTATTCGACTTGTGGCATCAGTCCGCATCTGTTTCAGGAGCCCGCCTTTATATGCTTTATTGATGGCGTGGGGAAATATTGGCGGCTGGAGCCGGATAATAAGATCTTGGTTTTTTGCATTATTTAACAGCTGCAGCCGACATTCTTCCGGCCTCTGATACCCCAGATAAAAGATTCGTTGTGAGATAAAATTAGGAAACCGATAAAGCACCATCAAAAATAAAAGCACTAAGAATCCCCACACGAATCCCAAGCCCTCGTCAAACCCTTTTGCTCGTGCCAAGAAACTGTTGGGAGCAATGGCAAAGTAGATCAGTAATCCGGATAAGGAAAGGCCTAGCAATATGGCCACGAATACCACATATTCTCTACTCATGAGATTATAGACGTGGAACAACATTGAGATGGCAGCAACAAAGATTAAGGCCATACCCATGTGAGTATGACGCTCCGCAGAGAATGTTGATGCTTTTATCATTCTATTCACGTTTGAGTCCTTCGACGCGGAAGGCTCAGATAAGGTTGGAAGAAATCCTCCGGTCTGTTCAGAACTATCATTATAGATGGGCCTCAGTTTCGCATGAAGCCATTCAATTAAATTGCCGCGCTCTATTTGATCGTCTTCCTTTGTATTACATTCACGGGAAAAGTTCATCATTTCCGGGAACACACTTAATTGGGCTCGACGGGTTTCAACACCGCATGAACCTGCACGGAGGCTAACTAGTGTATCGTCCTCTCTTGGAGGTTGGTGTTTCATCGAGGCTATGAGGGACGGTTTCGGCAAGAATTTCTCAAATACATTTATTCCGAGGTTCGACCCCTTTTCAAGTAAACCATTGGTTAAATATTCATCGGTTTTCCCAAAATTGCCGTGCATGTAGAAATGTTTAATATCCAATTTACGTTGTTCAAGGGATTGCTCGAGGTTCCCTTTGACGTATTGGGTCAACAGCAGCATTTCTTCATCGAAAGCAACTGTGAAAATACTCAGGCTCGGAACAGCTGAAAAAATTAGCATGAAGGTCATCACCATCCATGTATAGCTAATGGTATGCGACCGAGGTGAATCATGTTCAAAAAGTTCATCACATCGAAAAAGTCCGGCGAGTTTAGCCTTCGATAGTAGCCACTCTTGGTTCAGGATGAGATACATGACCGCTATGCCGATAAAAGCGAATGCTAGAGAGCGAAATAGAATGGCTTGCTGATCACCATGAAGTAATAGCCCCCCAAAGCTTAAAACGAGAAAACTGTTAATTGAAGCAATGACAGTATATCGCTTGTGGTATTCTTTCTTTGGCCACATCCATGCTGCTTGCCCACTCTTCAGATCTCCCACAATTAAAAAAGCAAATAAAACTCCTCCGAGAATGACGGTTGCATAGAGCGCAAATAATACTGTCGCAATAAATAGCGCCACTCCATTAGCTGTTCTGAGCAAGTTCTTGTCCCTATAGACGATTAAGGTCCAAGGCAGCGTGAGGCCTTCGTCCCCTAATGGGGCAATATAGAATTGGCTATCATTTCCCGCATATCTGACATCAGCAAAAGCGGTATTCCTGGCCAGTACAAGCGAATGGAGCCGGCGATTTTGATTAGTTTCGTTAAACAGGTTTTCTCTTAAATTTTTCTTTATATCGGAATGAAATAGCACTTTTCCATTTTCCTCGATGATGGCATATCCAAAGCCTGGCGGGACAACCGGATACATCAGGGAGAGAAGTTTTCCCTCCATAGCAGCCACCGCAACGTGATCCTGACCTTCCTTAGAGTTGCCCGCCTCATTAGCTTTGCTTGCTATAGAGACGATCACCTCATTTTTTCCACTCGTCCAGGAATAAATCGGTTGGATGAAAAAGGATGGATTAGGTGTCTCTTGATGTCCAGAATTCAGATCATAAAGGCGGTTTTCTAAAACACGTTGAACATATGGTCTCTCCTTAAGATTAGGAGAATTAACTCCAGTTTTAGCTATTGTGAAATAATTTGAAACCTTCCCACCCAAAGTAATCCAAAATAAACCATTAAAGTATGGGTACTCGAGGTTGGAATTATTCCCATCATTTACTTCTCTGGGTTCTTTTGTTTCGTTGGCTGCAGGAATTTCATTGAATCCTTCGAGTGCAGAATTTTCTTTGCCATCAAGACAAGAGGCCAAAATTGGATTGGAATTCGTCCAAAAGTACTTTAAGAAATCCGGTCGCACGATTTCACTACCCTTATCCTCACTGCATATCTCATATGCAGAGGCATAGTTCTCATCCTGGTGGTCAAGCTCGTTCAGGATAAGCTGAAGTTCATGTACAAACCCGGACTTAATATGTTTACTGACGACCTCAAGTTGAACATCGAGTTTTTTTTCGGCAGAGAAGTATGCATACAAATCAGCAAGACCAAATGTGAGTAAAGCGGTGCCCATCAGTGAAAAGAACATGAGCGAGACAACATCAATAATAGTCAAACGATCTTTGGGCCCCATGGCCCAGAGTTTCAGGAGCGGTAAACTAAAGGTAAGGGCAAAAAATGCGAAAACGCTAGGCAGGAGTATCGGCGTTGGAATTTCCATTGCGTGGGCTCTGAAGGTACGAGAAGGGACAAGCCCCCCCAAAATAAAAACGATGTCCTCTGTTCCGTTTTTTACATGCGGAAAAGGCAAGTGGCCGGGTTGGGTAAAGAACAGGAAGGTTTCATCGCCAAAGGGAATACTGCTTTTTGCAGGGACTTGCCTGAGTAGATTTGCTTTCGAAATCTCTACTTCTCTTTTACCCTTGGATGGAAAACTACTTGCGCGCTCTGCGGTCGGGATTGAGGGAGGTGAGTTCTGATGTTTAAAGAGAATGTCCAGCAGTTGGAATTTAAGCGACGTCGCATGCTTGTTCGAAGGCTTTTGATAAATAACATTTCCGTCACTATCCGCCAAAAGTAAATCGGCAAAGATTTCTTCAATCGGGAGTCGTTGCAATAACGTGTCCAGGTCAAGTTCTCCTGTTAAGCGAAGAAAACATTTTTTTTCAAATATGCCTCGTGTCTCTTCGGGACATTCCCCTGGTATTTCTTTAAAGATTAAAATTTTGGCTCCATGTGATGTGCGTTCAAAAGCTAATTTGAAGTTTGTCTGTATATCTGATGTTTTCTTTCTTGCCGTATTTGAAATTGGGCTTTTTTTCCCTTTTTTGCCTTTGGGTGATTCAACAGTATCTGGTTCTGTATTATTTGTGCTTCCTGAGCATGACACGTTCAAGGGTACACCTTGTGAGAAACCTTCTATCTTGATTTGCTTGAAATGGTTATCAGAAAGGAGATGGCCAAGTAGACGGTCGCAATTTTGGCTTGATGGGTATTTCTTATCAGAAATACCAGACTCCACAATTGTCAAACCCGGTTCTAATGCCGTAAGTATCTTTGCATATCCTTCAACCGCGTCGGATATATTCTGACCGGCTTCGGCTAAAATTCGGAAATTCCGCTGTGTCAAAAACGCCCGTTGATCTTCAACATACAGGTAATACCAAACTCCAGCCCCACATAAAATTATGAGGTACCCGATTAAAGCTAGCGAAGCTGATATGATCGGAGATTTAGAAACATTTCCATTCGACGATCGTTTGAATACATCCAAAGCCATTGTTCGCTACCACCTGGAAATGTGATTGGTTGACAAGGTCGCCAACCAAATGAGAGCCCATTGCTCTTTCAGATATTTTTATGGGTAGTTGCGTATTGGGTTCCTCCTTCAGGGTTATCACTGCAAAACTGCAAAAATAGTGCAACAATTAAAAACAATATTAGGAAGAGGGGGGGGAACGCCTAAGCCATTGAGAAATTGGCCCTTTTATTTTGCAGCGAAAATAATTCAAGAGGTGGATAAAAAAGATTAAATTATTGTTTTATACGAAGAGATACACCTTGTATCTTTTCGTATAACTTTCAAGAGCAATATGGGGGACAAAAATTTTTGAAGGATGTTGCAGAGGGGGCAAGATAAATTAAGCATTCATGGAATCCAAGACTGTAAAATGTGTTTCCCGGCCTAATCCGGTTTCCCAACCCTCCATTAAACGACTGTTTGGCAAATAAAACACCGATTGGGAACCCTTATGGTTAAAACTTAGGCAAAGAAGGGTACCAATAACGTAAGGGCGTTGTGAGTTGTCGCTATGGGAAGCTATTATTTTCTAACAGATCAAGCACTTGTAGAGTTTCAAGGATTCTTTTTCGTCCAGGACAATAGAAAACAAATTATGGGTCAGGCCTTGGCATCACAAAGTACCGACTCCGCCTGCTTTGAACGGCGAGGCACCGTTGAACCATAGCTGCTCTACTCTCATGGTCGAGGATGGTTTACCTTCGTAGTCCAGGCAGGATCGAAGACCACGGAGTGCCAGTGTTCCAGCAAATGCCCACTTTTCCACCAGAATTAATCTGAATCGCCCCTGAAACGACTCCGAGTCTTTAGCCGATTTTTTTTAGTTTTTGAAGCAGGAATTTGAAAGGCGGGCGTAGCAGCCCATTTTTTCAGATTATGGGCTAACTAATATAAGAGTTAGGGCATGGCTGGACGTTCATATCCAGCCACTGCCCACAACGATCGCCGCGAGGTATACAAAGCTGGCCGTGATGCCAAGGCTTACGGTCAACGCCAAAATAAATGTGCTCATTGATCACGCCTTTCTTCTGGTTCTCATCCACGCTGGTAGGTCTCAACCTTCCAGGTCTTTGACGACAACCATGTTATTGATACCGACGAGGGGGAGGTGCAAATCCTCAAACATTCTCAAGGTATCTATTTGATCTACGACATCGTGTCCGGATCGGTGGAAGAAGGGTCCTGAGGACGCTTCCCCTTCAGCATCACGATCATGCCAATAATCCCCAAAATAATGGAAAGTATTCCGAAGAGTTCCATGACCTCCTCCTTGTTCTATGTTGACCTGCTAAGTAAGACGGGTATGCCCTCCAAGGGCCATATTCCGTTTACAATTACATGATATCCGGTGAGAGAAAGGGGAGGGGCAGGCTTGTCGAAGATTTTGGAAAGAATTGATGCAAAAACATCTCAAGATGAGGCGAGGGCTGTGATGCGAATGAATCATGTTGAGCACCCTGCGTTGACGATCATTCGGCTCACAAATCACGAATGACTCGCATACTTTTCAATGAGAGCATCCGATAAACTTCGGCCTTCTACCCAGGTATTGTCCTTCCTTGTCACAGGAGTGATAATATAAGGCCTCTTCGAGTTGTCCTTAACCGGAACTGAAGATGAAGCTTTTCTCTTCTCTCGCCATCCTCAGCCTTGCGTTCGTGTTTTCTACTCCCACGTTCGCCGAACCGTATGCGCCATCCTGTGAGATCGTGTTAGACAGGGTTGAAACAGCCCGGAAAGCGCTCCTTCCCTTTCGGCGGACCATGGAAATGTTAAGAGCCCACCAATCCGGCGCGTATGGTGAAGCGGAGGCCTGTGTGGCCGGGAGTCGGCGTGGTGGGGACAAATCCGTCTATTGTTCTCAGTCGCAATGGCACAGCCCGAAACCAGATACGTTCGCCTTGGCGGCGATAGACCAATACCGGCAGGAGAGAAAAACGTTTGAAGAATTATTTCAACAGGCCAGGCAGATCTGTCTGCGTGAGCCATAACCACAGCCGAGGTCGTGAACGTTCTATCGGGAATCAAGGTGTGATGGTCAAATCCTTGTATGGTATCGGTCTTCCTCTTCTGCTTCTCCTCGCCTGGACGTGTCCTGCCGGCAGTGAACCGTATTCTCCTTCCTGTGGCCTTGCAGTAGAAAAAGTGATCAAGGCTCGAAAGAATCTCAGTGCCTATCAACGGGCATTACAATCAGCCAGGAGCCGGGAGCGCTTAGCCTATGCGGACTTAGCGGTGTGTGCACGAGGTGGACTCTTTAGCGTGGGACGAGCCGTGGCCTGCAACCAGGCCTCCTGGAAGGCCCCGGCGCAAACGAAGGAATTAATTGAAGCCGAAGAAGACTATCGACAGGCAAAAAATGAATTCGAGAAGTCCTTTGAATACGCCGAGAATGCTTGCCTCTTAACCCCGTAATTTCCCACCGGTCTCTTCTCCTTATCTTCATACACTGTAGGACGATCACGCAGTGCAGTATTTTCTCCTGCCGGAATTGCCGTGGGTTGTTTGTATGTCAGATGCGCAGCGTGTGTCCCACACCGGAGATTCCGTCTTCATACCGACCGATGCGGTCATGATTCTGCCGTAAGCCAAGGGTGATGGCTTGCAGACCGACCTTGTCCTTTAAAAGATGCGAGTATGTTTTTTGTGATTGAAATTCCGACAACACATTTCCATCCATCACCTCCTGAAGAAAATGGATATGGCGATGCACCGCGTTTGTGAATATGTGCGATCGATATTTTGATTCACTGATATTCTTGCCGTTTAAATTAAAAAGTTGTAAGGTTTCACAACTGCTACTGTTCATTTCAATGTTTTGGACATGAACCAACCAACACAAGGAGGTATCTATGGCTGTTCCAAGGAAGCGCCCGTCTGCAAAGGTAAAGTTGGCAGGACGTGGTTCTGCAAAATTAAGTCCGGCAGCGGGAACGATTAAGAAAAAATTAAAGGGTGTCAAAATCATTGATTGGCATGAAGTCGGCCAACCGGGGCCCGATGTGATTTTTGGCACCGTCCAGGCGAACATCGGCAACTTCAGGTCTCATGTGGCCACGTTGACGAAGTTGAAAGAGTTGCGCGATCTGAACATCCTCATTCACGGCCAACCACCACGGCCTGAGGTCGTCCAGGTGAATTTCACGCTCGGACGAGGATAGATGATTCATGCAGGGACCGGCTGGTAAATATCCCGCATTGCAGGTCCACCCCGGCAGACGCTGTAACCTGCAGTGTCTGCATTGTTATTCGGATTCCGGGCCGGATGTCTCCGAACAATTGGATATCGATGTGCTGCGGACAGTCGTGGTTGATGCAGCCACGCTCGGATACGTGGTCATGTCGGTGTCGGGCGGGGAACCCCTCTTGTATTCTGCGCTAGGGGAACTGCTTCGCGTGTCGCATGAGGCGGGATTGGCCACCACGGTCACCACGAACGGCATGTTGCTGGATCAACGCCATCTGGACATTTTACAGGCTGATTGCGATCTCATCGCAATCAGCCTTGATGGCGTACCCGAATCGCATAACCTCATGCGAAATTCTCCCCGGGCATTCGATGACATGTGCGCGAAACTTGAGGGCTTGCGGGCATCCGGCATTCGATTCGGGTTCATCTTCACGCTCACGTTTCACAACGTCAACGAGTTGGAGTGGGTCGCAGAATTTGCGGTTGAGCAAGGCGCCAAATTGTTGCAGCTCCATCCGCTCGAACCCGTCGGGCGGGCCGCGTATACGCTTGACGGTTCCTTGCCTGATGCCGAGGAAAATGCGGCAGCCGTGGTCGAAGCCGTTCGGATCCGGGAACTGTACAAAGATGTCATCGATGTCCAGATCGATCTCGCCACGATCCCCGCCTTGCTCGAGCATCCGACTCGCGTCTTTGTGCGGGAAGCAACGGTGTGTGGCGAGCAGACCGTGGCAGACATCATCGCCCCGTTGGTCATTGAAAGCAGTGGAGTGGTCTCACCTCTCCAGTACGGATTCCCGCGCGCCTGGTCATGGGGCAATATCAAAAATGCGCGACTGCCGGAATTGGCGTCCTCGTGGCTCTCTCGCGATTACGCCGCGTTCCTCACCCTATGCAAGCTGGTGTACGAACAGGCGGTCACCAATGAGGATGAACCGGTCCTGAACTGGTATCAACATATCCAAGCCGCGGCCTCACGTTTTTCGCCACCACAGATTCGCGACATCATGAGCCAGTCCGGTGACAGCGGGACTTGTGACCGCCTGCGGACGATGGCTTCAGCTCCTGCCGGTCATTCCCCTCTTTGAAGAGCGCACCTGGTTCGACGACATTCCTCGCCGCCCTCGAGACATTAAGTTGATCATATGATGGTCTATCAGGCAGCAGGTATGACAGAGCCACCCATTGCCATCGATCCCATGACCGAGCAGTGGTTTGCGGGTACTCATATGCTGAGGAAGTGGGAAAATTTTTGAAATTTTCAACAGCCCCATAACGATCCCCCGGTGTATTGAGTTCAGGCTCGTTTTAATGAATTGACCTGGGGGCGTCTTGAGTTGATACGCTGTGAGTCATGTTGGTTGATTGCATGAAGAGTGCACACTATAGGCAATGATTGTCAGTATAAAGCATCGGGGTCTGAAACGGTGGTTTTATAAGGAAGACCCATCTGGCTTAACTCCGACATGGTGCCGACTTCATTGAAGATGGTCAGGCGTGTTGAAAATGGCCCGATGAGTGAAGGCCATGAGGCACTTTGGCGGGACGGAGCCTGTATCCGTAAAAGGGGAGTTGAAAGGGTTTTGGAGCATTAAGGTTACAGGAAACTGGCGCATTATTTTTCGTTTTGAAGACGGCAACGTCTTGGACGTGAATTTGGTTCATTACCATGCTAGAAAGGAGTAGGTTATGGGACTGCATAATCCGCCTCATCCGGGTCGCTCGATCAAGAGGGACTGCCTTGAAGCCCTCGGATTGACGGTTACGGATGGAGCTAAAATATTGGGGATTACCCGGCATATGTTGTCGAGGATTATCAATGGGCAGGCCGGCGTTTCACCGGAGATGGCCGTGCGCTTGGAAAAGGCTTTTGGCGGAACAGCGCAAAGCTGGTTAGCGCTTCAGCAAGCGTATGAACTCGCCCAGGTAGAACGGGGAAAAATCAAAGTTCGTTCGGTGGCTTCGGTCCGGGAAGAAGCAAGGGTTTAGGGAAAATCGTTTTATGGTGTGGAAATGAGATCCAAAGCAGGGGAATATGCAAGGGTGCTCTACCTGCAGTGGAAATTACAGCAGTTATTCCAAAAGACCATCACCTACTCTATATCAAAGCTGATGATGGACAAGCCGGTCTGTTTGACATCACACCCTATCTGGAAGCAGAAAGCGTTCGCTCCGTTGAAAGATCGAAACACATTCGAGCATATTCACAACGGGGTATTGTATTGAGTGGGACTGTGAAGCCCACCTTTCTGCCGATACGATTCAGGCGCGGTGGAAGCCTCTCACAAGCTAAGACACCTAGCATAAGGGTCCTAACCCAGCCCGCCTCAGTCGCTTTGCTCCTTCGGAACCAACGGAACCAAAGCTCGAGGGGCAGTGTTTTTATCACCCATTCGCCGATTCCGTCTGCTGTCAATTCCTTCAATCTCTCTCTTTCGACGGTTTATTTTCTGGGATTGTTGAATATTGGAAAAATTTCACCGCTTCATCAGCTTAGGAGTCAACGAAGCTCACCAGAGAAAAATAGTGGAGTGTTCAAAAAGGTCCGTCCAGTCCTGTCCTGAGGCTACTCGAAGGAAAGGCCGCAGCCGCTTGGACGAGCGGAGCGTACGAAGGAGTACGTGAGCACGGCCAAGGGGCGACCTGCCTGCGCGAAGCCGCTTCGGCGAAGGCAGGGAACGCCGCTGGCGGCCTTTTTCAACGCTCACTTTCTCTCGATATTCACCTGGACATTGGTGCCATGGGAGGTCATGTCGAACACCGGTGAGAGTTTACTCAACGCCTTGAGTTTCTCGATGTTGTCCGCATCGGTTTTGACCTTAAAGTTGACGCGAATATTCTCGAACCCGCTCCTGACCGTATTCGAGAGGCCAAGGAATCCCCTGATATCCAGGTCGCCCTCAAGTTCCGATTCCAATGCCTCAATTTTAATGCCCCGCACGGCCGCATGGTACACCAAGGTCGTCGTCAGGCAGCCTGCCAGCGCATGTAACAGGTGCTCGACGGGATTCGCACCGGTATCATGCCCGGCCAGAATAGGGGGTTCATCAGCATTCAGGGTGAAGGGATCGTCGTGAGGGATTTCCTGCTTGGCCGCATAAAAGCTTGAGACCTTCGATTGGTTTTGCCCACACGTACTCCAGGTGTTTTTGATGTGAAACTTGCATTCACCCAGTTTGGGATCACTCTCGACGTTTTTCACCAGCTCGTTCACCGCTGCGACATTGACACCATTGATGACTTGCGCTTCAGCCATGGCCATTCACCTCCATAAATTAGTCAACCCTATTGTTAATATTTGGGGGGTCTCCGACATTCCCATGGGTAAATATTCAGGTTGATCGTTTCAAAAGCCCCCTCCTTTGTAAGGCTTTGTTCCGAAGAGGAACAAAGACGAAGGGGAGGTAGCCTGGGCGGAGCCTTCCATTTTAATCCAGTGGTGGTTGATCGATAACTTACGGACTCTACCTCACCTACCCTCTCCTTACAAAGGAGAGGAATTTAAAGTCGCTTCATGGCGAAAGAGGAGCACGGGAATGGGGGTGACACATGGAGAATCCTGCTGAACCATAATTGGTATATATGTGCCCAACCGAAGATAGACCGCCTACATGCCGTGATATCTTCTCTCAATAAGTAAGAGGAAATTCTACGCTTTTCTATTTAAAAAGGGTATAGCCCAAAAAAACCTTCCCACCCGTTTCCGGGCAAGGAGGTTTCGGTAGAGGAGCAAAGGTTCGCAGGGTTGGGCCAGGCGGATCACAGCCATGCCGATAGAGCCCCCAAGGGGTCAGCAAGAAACCTCTGCAGCGTGAAGGAAGCATTATGGGTCGTTTCGCAAAAAAAAGTCTTTCGAAGGAGTAACCCACGAAAGACTCTGCACCCCGGCATTCACGTTGGAATGCCAATGCCTCGATTGGTAGTGAATTTTGGGATTGGGACTTATGGGGTTGAGTGCTGGGCCTGTGCGCAGGTATGAACCCGACCGCAGATCAACCCCATTCTGGATCATTCATACCAATCTAGTAAAGAATTCCGTATTAGCCGACTTGGAGAGGGGGTTGGGGTTTTATCATTTTTTGGAGAATTCTTTCCTTGCCGATATGAGATAAGCTAGGCTCCGACCGGGAGCCTTAATTTCGGCATCATTTAGTTTAAGTCTCCTATGCTTGAATTCAAAAAGGGCTTCCACGGTTTTCGTTGGCTTTAGTCTAATAACCCCTTCCAACATTTTCGCTGGTATCATTAGCAAAGTTTCAAGGGTACCGTAATTTATCTTCGTTTTCTGGCTTTTAATATATTCCTCATATTTTGCGCAATGGTATTCCAACTCATCATTTATTTCCTGGAATGTCATTTGTGACTTGGAAACAGTATTAGTCCAATGACGAAGATAGCCTAAGAGTTTTTTATTATTTTCATTCTCTCTGAATTCGAGTATTTGTTCCCAAGGTGTATTATCAAAATCTGGTTCGGGGAGAGATTTGAACACCACGGATAGCACATCTTCCCTGCCACTAATAAAATCATCCATTAGGATTACATCTTTAGAAAAAATAGGGTAGGCATTAATGCCATGCATATTTTTCAGGTCGTGGGCCAATCGTCTTCTGTCATAATCGACGCGACTCCTGAAAAGTTCCAAGGATGCTCCGAATTTCTCTAAGGGGAGACCAAAATTCTTTACCAAGGTTAAAAGACCTTGATTAAAGGCGTCGGACCAGGGGTAGGTTAAAAATTGAAATAGAGAAGGGTTGGAGGCAAATCTGGAAGCTTGATGTTCTTTAAACGATCTGAGAAAACAGCATCCTTGGCTTCAATTTCTTTTAAGCGGTAGTCGTAAAGGTCGTGCCCAATTTGTTTAAAGTATAGTCTGTTCCGTAAAAACTCATCCACTGGATCGCTTACAATCCCATTATCAATTAAATACGTAATTGCCTTAATGGGGCATTGAGTTAAATGGGTGTTTAGGAAAAATTCATTTTTGATATTTGGAATGGCAATGGAGTCAAAAAATAGAGCTTCACGCTTGAGAGACGTTTGGAGCAAATCAAATGGCGATAACACACCGACATATTTCGATGAAGTAATCATACTTTGATCTGACAATAGCTAACCGAATTGTAATCTTCAATAAGAATCAACAGGAAATGGGGTTGTTTGTATTCATATCCTAAAATGCAACGTCAAGCTGAGTGACAAATAGAGTCGACGAAATTTATTTAGTATTGAAATTTCTGTTTTTATTTTGTTAGGTGAGTGGGCAGGTCTATTGTTTATAGTTTTGTTCGCAGGTACCAGGCTGTGTGAATGGATCGGCCTCTGCGGATTGAATATCCTGATGCGGTCTACCATGGGATGAACCGTGGACTAGCTCGCCAGGCGGCCTTTCGTATTCCCACTGATTATGAAACCTTTTTCCCAAGTGTTGAACAAGTCTCAACAAAAGGTTTGACCTCTTTTCTATATTTAATTACCGTGGTGACATTCTATTTGGTTGATCCTAGGTTGATAATTCTGAAAAATTCATACAGGGGATTTTGACCTAACCTATGGTTTGATACCTTTTTCGATTATTCGTATTAGCGAATCAACTCCACCCAATGCTTCAATAGAAAGGTGGTAGGATACCGTAGAATCCTGATAATGCAGCTCGATACAGTTCATTACTTGTCGAATTTTATCCAAGAAGGGTCTTGATATTTTTTGAAGATTAGCTATTTGAAGGGGTTTTGCTTTGGAATGAGGAAGTTCCGTGTGAGCCATCCGTCGATTACGCCAATCTCTGGCGAACTTCGTTTTCTGTTTTGCCGAATCCACACTATCCTGAACTTGACTTCAAGCTTCGGGTCCAAGATTAATTTAGGAAATTGCAGGAGTGTGAGATTGTCATGCTTCAATGTCTGGGGAGGATCAATTAACCTGCATAAATGGAGGGCCAAATCCTCCCACATCATTCTTTGTAAATTACCAAAAAAATCGGGAGCTGCCCTATTGAGTAGCTTAACCCTTTCTGGACTACTCGCAAAAAGAGCACGATAATCTTTCCATTTCAGATGGAGCCCCGTGACTTCATCGTAAAGTAACTTGTACAGAGTTGACCAAGTGGATCTGGAATAGTTGCCACCATTCCTCCTACCATTAACATTAGGTCGATTTTCAGCTACAGGTAGCCGCTATGAAGTTATATTAATTTTCTTGGTTCAATTGAAGACGAAATTTCAAAAATTTCGCCATTGGGATAAACTTCATAAATCAATTCGACATACTCTTTGAGAATTGGAGATTTAACACTTTCAAATAAGTCGAAAATTCGAATTGTCTTTTTTTTTGTGCTGGCCGATTTTTCTGTTGCATAATTCACTGCTTCCTTCCATGAAGCAAATTTAATCATCGGATCTAATGAATCACCCCTCTCTGCACATCCGACTAAATACCTTTCTCTTTTTAAAATGAAATACTCACGAAGGCTTTGAATTTGTAAAATTGGCCAAAGAATTATAATGAAAATTCTCCCAATCAAATTGTTCATTAGCATCGGTTGACGCAATGGTGATCTTTTGCTGAAAAGCATCACCGTAAGGATGCCTAAAATAAAATATATTAGAATGGCGTAGAAAATTTCACCATAAAGGATAAAAACTAAAAACAAAAAAATTAGAGAGGTAAGGATGAAATGAAGAATCATTTAAGCTTTCTTAAGATAAGAAAAGTGCACATTTATCAATAAATTTTGGCGGTCAAGAAAAGATTTCATCAAGAAAAGGCATTATTTACAAAAAATTCCGAAATATTTCAGGGAAGGTACCCCGATTTTTAAAATATGAAATTTTAGTTACTGCCACCACATCTTTTTTGTTTTCTGGAATTTTTTAGTTTTTCTATGTATCCCCGAACTTTATCCCCGTTCTCTTTTCGCCATAACCTTTAATATTCTCTTTCGGTTCTTTGTTGGTATTTCTTCTGTTTTGCATTCAACTCCGCACGACTTTCGTGCCGTTGTGCTTGAAGCTTTTCCTACCTTTTTCCCAATAATGCTTTTGGTATTCCCCGATCATGCATAATTAGATACTATTCACCTAATTGCAAGAAATAAAATCATATCAAGATAGGGGTAAAATAACACCAAATTCTTGAAATTGAGTTGGAAAAATTTGAAAACAGTAACGGCGAAGGTAACAGGATCGTTTTTCGCCTGCTTGAATTCTTAGCTAGGCTAGAAGGATATTGTGATTAGCCATCTGATTTCGCAATAACTAAGAGAAGACTGTTCGTCCATATTCGAGACGAGGGATAAAAATGGTATGCTCAACTGAGCTGGCCGCGAAGGAATTGGGAGTACGATGAGCCGAATCAACATTTCGGAATTTGTCGGTCACCAGCCATCGGGGTTGCTTCTCCCCACCAGCCGACCACGGGTTCGATTGTAACATCGCCAACTAATAACCCGTAGGATGATTTGGTTGAAGAATGAAGGGTCGATTGTTATGGTATCTTTAAACCATTTGACCTGCGCGACACCTGTACGGATCGGTCAATTGATTGCAGAATAATCAGCACTACCGATGCTCCGATCTCCCAATGAAGAAGGAAAAGAATAGCGTGCAATCTGAGTCGTTTCGTGCAAGGCGCTTGGGAGGACAAATGAAATGCCTTTTACCACTCGCCGCGTTCATACTCCTTGCCGGATGTGCCACCCTTAATGAGGAAGGCTACGGCTTTATTTTTCTTTCCAGTGATTTCGGCAATCCGTGTACACAGAATCAAGGGGATATCCCACGGGTATACGATAACGGGTCTACTAACCCGATCGATGTTAGCGTGCAAGTCATTAATACCGCCAACGTCAATCTCTTCATCGATGGTACCGGCTTTGTTATCCCACCCACCGGGCCCCAAGACCGACCGCGTGCCATGCGCCGTACCCTTCAGCCGGGCGAATCATTTGGTATCAAGGCTCAAGGAGCTGATTGCGGGTGGATTGCAATAGTACATCCGCATTAACGGTAATAGAGGAATTGTTAACCTAGCAGCTTGCGAAGGAAATGTGGCGTATTCACAGAGTCGGTATCTCATCCTGTAAGCGCTGAAATGCCTGAGACCGCGAAAAACGGGAATTATCCCATGCAACAAATGTAGCTGCGCGTTTGGGTATCCAACACACCAGTCCGTCAACCCCCCAGAACCTTGACAGAACCGTGCCGCGTGTGAGGCTACACGTATATCCGGGAAATCTCCGGAGTGGCGGGTGATGCTCGACCTATTCTTTCATCCTCTCGAAAAGCAGACTGTACAGCATGACAACAGGGCGGGAAAAATAGGATCATTCAGAATGTATGGTTTTGGCCTTACAGCTTGACGATGTGTATCGGGAGTCCATCTTGGGTTTACTAATAAAAACGCGTTGTGACTGAGAACGCACTTGCACTGGTGGCTCCAACTCTCGTATCAATGTGATTTTCTGTGTTGCCGGGTTTCGCCCCGGCGGTCGAGGCCACTTTTGTTTCGGCAAAAGGGCCAAAACCATTGACGCCCCGTCTGGCCTCATAAGAGGGGACGGACGCAAACTTGCGGAGGGCGGCCCAACTCGCTGGGCTCAAACAAGGTCCGCCAGGGGATGAGAGCGTCCCTCCCTTGGGCCAGCCGGCAGGCGTCACTGCAGCGGCGAGGAAGGCACACAGATAACGATGGCTTTGGAAATTAATTGGAATCACTATAGGAAAAACGAGTTGTGATGAGAGCGTCCCTCCTTTGGGACAGACGGCAGGCGTCGGAGCAGGGGAGACAAATCTTTCAGAGACACACATGAAAGAGCGAGGACCCCTATATTCTGTATGAGCCAAAAAATATCGTGTAAAAAAACAGCGGGCATGTTTGTCGTTGCCGTGATTGTGCTGGGTGCCATGTTTGCCGCATGCACAAACGGGAGCGGGAGGATGACATTCTGGAAATTAAGTTCTGGGCGATGGGCCGTGAAGGGGAGATTGTTCCTGAGGTGCTTAAAGAGTTTGAACGCGAGAATCCGGGGGTTCGTGTCATTGTCCAGCAGATTCCCTGGACCTCGGCCCATGAAAAACTGTTGACGGCATTTGCCGGAGACGCCCTGCCTGATGTCGCCCAGATGGGCAATACCTGGATCGCGGAGTTTGCGGCGCTTGATGCCGTTGCCGGGCTGGACGAGATGGCAGGTGCTTCTTCCGTGATTAAGGAAGAGGATTATTTCCCGGGGATCTGGGCGACGAACGTCGTTGGCGAGACCTTGTACGGGGTGCCCTGGTATGTGGATACGCGGCTGCTCTTTTACCGGCAGGATATTCTCAAGGCTGCCGGGATTGTTCGCCCTCCACGTGACTGGGCTGAATGGATGCAGGCCGCAACGGCCGTGAAGCAACATGTTGGGAAAGACAACTTTGCCTTTTACGTGCCACTGAATGAATATGAGATGCAGGTGTCCCTTGCTCTTCAGCAAGGGGTGCCGTTGCTGCGGGACGGGAATCGGTATGGCAATTTTTCCAGCCCTGAGCTGGTGGCCGCCCTTGATTTTTATCTCGACTTTTTCCGCAAGGGGCTGGCACCGCCTTCCAGTGAAACCGACATTGCCAATGTGTGGGATGAGTTTGCACGCGGCCACTTTACCTTCTATCTGACCGGGCCGTGGAATATTGGCGAATTTCGCCGCCGGTTGCCTGCCGATCTGCAGGATGACTGGATGACGGCCATCCTGCCGGGGCCTTCGGGTCCGGGTGCCTCGACAGCGGGCGGTTCCAGTCTGGTGGTGTTTAAACATTCAGAGCATAAAGATGCGGCATTCCGGCTGGTGGAATTCCTGTCCCGTCCCGAAATCCAGCAACAGTTTTACGAGATCAGCGGCAATCTGCCGCCGCGGCGGTCAAGCTGGCGCGGAGAGCGGCTTGAATCAGATCCGTATCTCGTGGCCTTCAGGGAGCAGCTTGAGCGCGCGCTACCGGCACCGAAAATCCCTGAATGGGAACGCATCGTGCAGGAATTACGCATGGTGACGGAGCGTGCGGTGCATGAGAAATGGACGGCTGCCGAGGCGGCGCGTGAACTGGATAGCCGGATCGATCGCATTTTGGAGAAACGTCGTTGGATGCTGGCGCGGGATGGGGGAGACGGGGCGTGAAGTTGTCTGTGGAACTCAGGGTCTTTGAATGGGAGCGTGTCGTTCGCATCACTAACTGGAATTTTTAGAGTTCATGTGTTGCCGGGTTTCGCCCCGGCAGGCGAGCCACTTTTGTTTCGGCAAAAGTAGCCAAAACCAGTGACGCCCCGTCTGGCCTCATAAGATGGGACGGACGCAAGTTTGCGGAGGGCGGCCCAACTCGCCGGGCTCAAACAAGGTCCGCCAGGGGATGAGAGCGTCCCTCCCTTGGGCCGGCCGGCAGGCGTCAGGCAGCGGCGAGGAGGGCACACGGATAAAGAAGCCTTTGGAAATTAATTGGAATCACTATCGGTAGAATGTGTTGTGATGAGAACGCATTGTCACTGGAGGCTCGATTTTGGTGTTACAACGAGGATGTTCGGTAAGTTGCCGGGTTTCGGCCCGGCAGCCGAGCCACTTTTGTTTCGGCAAAAGTGGCCAAAACCAGTGACGCCCCGTCCGGTTTCATCAGTTGGGACGGACGCAGCTTGCGGAGGCGGCCGAACTCGCAGGGCTCAAACAAAGTCCGCCCGTTCATAAGAGCGTCCGACCCAAGGACCGGACGGCAGGCGTCACGAGAACAACCATAGGCATTCTAGTGTCAATTTGGTTATTCTGGACTCTACCATGATGTTCGTCTGGCAATCGGTTTTTCGTGTGATATGGTTTTAACCGGCCAATATGAGATTTAGTGGAACTCCTCTACAGAGAGGAATCATGACGACGATGAGAAAGAATATGATTTCACTGGTGTGAGGGAAGTATGCAAAAGCCTGCTGGTCACGTGGTCGTTTAGCCCCTGATTAGCCGAACATTCCAATTCCGAATCGGTGAACCAGCGCTTCTTAGCCTTGAATCTCATGGAAGATCGAACATTAGCCCCAGAAACCACTTGGCCTACTGGCCCTCGTCAGGGAAAACCATACTTATAAGTACGTCGGTCCCGCCGGCTTTTTGGGAGACTTGCCCATGTCAGCCCACGACCTATTGCTCTCCACTCCGAAGTGCACCGCTGTTTCCTGAAACCTTAAATCCTACAGTCACTTGATCGGACACATCCCACCTTCGACATTGTGATACGTGATGAGCTTTCGTGATTCCCATGACCCGACAAGGCTTTAGGAAGTGGGGAACGCATCGTGCAAGAATTGCGCATGGTGACAGGGCGGTCGAGAAATGGACAGGTTCAGAGGTGGGGCATGAACTAGATATTAACGGATCGATCGCATTCGTGGAAGCCACGGCGCTGGAGGCTGGCGCGGGATGGGGAAGACGGGGCGTGAAATCGTCTGTGGCAGGCTGGATGTTTGCCGGGCCGGCGCTGGCGATCATTGCCGTTTTTTTCTTTTTGCCGGTGCTGGCGGCCTTGGCTCTCAGTCTGACGGATTTTGATATCTATGCCCTGGCCGACCTGTCCAACCTGCGATTCGTGGGTTTCCAAAACTATATCGAGCTGTTGCAACGGCCGCTGTTCTGGCAGGCCCTGGGTAATACGCTGTATTTCGTGCTGGTCGGTGCGCCCCTCTCTGTTTTAGTGTCACTGTCGGGGGCCCTGTTGCTGAACGGGCAGATGGTACGGTTCAAAGGATTTTTCAGGACCGCATTGTTTGCGCCGGTGGTGACGACGATTGTGGCGGTGGCGGTGATCTGGCGATATCTCCTGCATACCCGTTATGGCTTGATCAATTATTCCCTCGATTGGTTGGGCCTCCCCGTTGTGGACTGGCTGGGCGATCCGCATTTTTCCATGCCGTCCATCATTCTTTTCGCGGTCTGGAAAAACTTTGGCTACAATATGATCATTCTCCTGGCGGGCCTCCAGGCGATACCCGGCGATTTGTATGAGGCTGCACGCATTGACGGGGCCAATGCCCTCCAGCGTTTTTTCCATGTCACCTTGCCTTCTCTTGTTCCTTCACTGTTTCTCGTCGGGGTGCTGACCATGGCCGGATACTTCCAGCTTTTTGCCGAACCCTATGTGATGACACAGGGCGGACCCGTCCAGAGTACGCTCAGCATTATTTATCTGATGTATGAAGAAGGGTTTAAATGGTGGAGTCTTGGTTCGGCATCCGCCGTGGCCTTTATTCTTTTTGTTTTTATGATTGTGGCGGCGATTGGCCAGCTTATGGTGATGCGCAGGTATGGGAGTGGAGTGTGAGTTTGGTTCATTCTGTGTTGCCGGGTTTCGGCCCCGGCTAGCCGAGGCCACTTTTGTTTCGGCAAAAGGACCAAAACCAGTGACGCCCCGTCTGGTTCATTAAGATGGGACGGACGCAAACTGCGGAGGGCGGCCAACTCGCCGGGCTCAAACAAGGTCCGCCAGGGATGAGAGCGTCCGACCCATGGACCAGACGGCAGGCGTCAGGGAGCGGCGAGGGGCAACGGATAAGAAGACTTGGGAAATTCATTGGAATCACGAGTTGTGATGAGACGTATCGCACTGGTGGCTCCAATTTCGTGTCAACGTGATGTTCTGTGTTGCCGGGTTTCGGCCCGGCAGCCGAGCCACTTTTGTTTCGGCAAAAGTGGCCAAAACCAGTGACGCCCCGTCTGGGCTCATAAGAGGGAGGGACGCAAACTTGCGGAGGGCGGCCCAACTCGCCGGGCTCAAACAAGGTCCGCCAGGGATATAAGAGCGTCCCTCCCTTGGGCCAGCACGGCAGGCGTCGGACTAGAAGGGAGATAAACTTTTCAAATATGTACATGAAACGCAGGGGATCTATAAATTTTGTATGTTCGGTGAATCCGTGAGACATCTGTGGAGAGGGTCAGGGGTGAATGTCGGCCTGTCGTTCCTGGCCGCGTTTGCCCTGATCCCGTTGCTGTGGATGCTGAGTGTGTCCTTTATGGCTCCGGGAGAGGCCAGCAATTTTCCGCCGCCGCTGTTGCCGGAGCATCCGACCCTCGCCAATTATATTAAGCTCTTTGAATATTCCAGCATGGGAAGGAACTTCTTGAATTCTTTGTTTGTCGCGACGGCGGCTACCCTGTTGTCACTGACGTTCAATGTGGCTGCCGGATATGCGTTTGCCAAACTGGAGTTCAAGGGGCGGCATCTGTTGTTCCGCGGGCTTTTGAGTGCCCTGGTGATTCCGGCCCAGGTGTCCATGATTCCGCTGTTCTTGATGTTGAAAGGGATGGGGTTGGTGAATAGCTGGATCGGTGTGCTGATCCCCTTTGTGGCCAGCATATTTGGTATATTTCTAGTACGGCAGTATGCCTTGTCCATTCCGACGGAACTGATCGAGTCGGCCCGGATTGAAGGGGCCAGTGAACTACGCATTTTCCGGTCGGTCGTGGTGCCGTTACTGACACCCATTCTGATTACACTGGGGCTGTTTACTTTTATGGCTGCATGGAATGATTTTTTATGGCCGCTGATCGTCCTGACCGACAGCGATAAATATACCCTGCCGATTGCGCTGGCCTCTTTGTCACGGGAGCATGTGCAGGATGTCGAACTGATGATGGCCGGTGCGGTGATCACTGTGACCCCGGTCCTGATTCTTTTTCTGATGCTTCAGCGTTTTTATATGAGTGGAAATCTTGCGGGAAGTGTTAAAGGATGAGAGGTGTATGGCGTGCAGCCGGCTTCCTCTTTGTCGGCCTGGCCTGGGTGTTATTGCCGGTGTGCGCGTTTGGGGAGAAGACCGCCACAATGATTTTCGGTTACTTGACGGTTTTGAGCATGTCGGGGAATGGAAGACCATCGCGACGGAATACAGCGAGGCCTCGGTCAGGATGACAGAAGGCGTGCAGGGCAATGCGCTTCAACTGTCCTATGAACTCCGAACCGCCGGGACCGCCAATGTCCATCGGCCCCTTCAGCTTGATCTGTCGAACAATTTCGAGATCGCATTCACGCTTAGGGGGCATGCCCCACAGTCTACTTTTGAGATTCGGCTGGTTGATGACAGTGGAGCGAATGTCTGGTGGAAGCAGTTTCATGATTACGAATTTCCTGATGACTGGACAACCGTTCGTATTCGGCGAAGCGATATCCATTTTGCCTGGGGGCCGATCAAGGACCATCAACTGAACACCATCGCCAAATTTGAATTTGTGATTCTTGGCGAAACCGGTGACAAGGGGACAGTGGAGTTCGATACCCTCCGGATGCGGCCACTTCCTGAGCCGCCCGCCGTGATTCCGCCGGTCGTGGCAATGGCCGGCGACATCCCTGCCCCTGCCGTCGTTGACGGTAATCCGGAAACCACCTGGACCGTCGACACACCCACGGATCTGATATTTGATCTGGGCTATTTGCGCGATCTTGGCGGACTGACCTTGCGATGGGCCGAGGGTCAGATGCCGGAGGCGATGGACATGGCCCTTTCCGAAGATGGAATAGCCTGGACCACGCCGCACTGGGAATTGGGAACCGGGCCTTCTTCGCTAGGAACCATCGGGTATTTGCGAACGGCTGAGGCGTTCGGGCGTTTTGTTCGTCTTTCACTGACTCCGTCATCAGGTGGACGGGTCGGCTTGCTGGAAGCGCGGATAGAACCACCGGAATTCGGACAGGATGACAATCGGTTTCTCCTGTCCTTAGCCAGGGAAGCCAACAAGGGATCGTATCCGCGCAGTTTCCTTGGGGAGCAGATTTACTGGACCATCGTTGGCCCTCCACAGGGTGGCCGGTCGGCCTTGCTGTCTGAGGATGGCGCCATGGAACCGGGCCCCGGCGCGTTCTCGATTGAACCGTTTCTTCTTGAGAATGGGTCGGTGCTGAGCTGGGCCGACGGCGAACATCACCACAGTCTGCTGGATGACTATCTCCCCTTGCCGCGCGTGCGCCGGACCCATGAGGGTCTCTCATTGGAGATCAGTGCTCATCGTCCGCCTGTTCCCGCTGGAAGAGAAGGGGGAACGGACGGCCATGCCCGGGATGTGGTGACCAGATATCGTGTGGTCAATACCGGCACGATCCCTCGAACGCTCACCCTGGCTCTTGCCATCCGCCCCATGCAGGTCGATCCGCCTACGCAGATTCTGAACCTTGTGGGTGGTGTCAGCAACATTGATCAGATCGGCTGGGATGGTGCCGCGTTTCAGGTGAATGGTGACTGGTCCGTGTATCCTGAGCTGAAGCCGGACCATATTTCGCTCGCGGAATTTGAACGGGCCGGGTTCCCGCATGTGCAGGATGCCGGGGCAAGCACGGTTTCGCAAAGCCTCGTGGCGCCGGGAGGCTTCGGTTCCGGCGTCATGTATTTTCATGTTGATCTGAAGCCGGGTGAGGTTCGCGAAGTTTCTGTCGTCACCGTGCTCGGTTCCGATAGCGGGCGTGCGCCCGACCTGAACCGCGAGGCCATTGATGCCGGAGAAAAGGCCGCAGCCGGGGAATGGCGGGAAATCCTCAATCAGGTGAACATTTCGGGCCCGCCTGAATCCATGCCGATGCTCAATAGTCTGAAAACCGCGTTGGCTCATATGATGATCACGCGCGACGGACCGGCACTGCGTCCGGGTCCACGAACCTATGCCCGTTCGTGGATACGTGATGGCGCGATGATGAGTGAAAGTTTTCTGCGTCTCGGGCACAACGACCCTGCTGTTGAGTATGCCCGCTGGTACGCACCGCACCAGTTCTCCAGTGGCAGAGTTCCCTGCTGCGTGGACAAGCGTGGCGCGGATCCGGTTGTGGAGAATGACAGCCATGGAGAATTGATTTTTCTGATTGTGGATATTTACCGGTACACCGGAGACCGTGCGTTTGCCGAGATGATGTGGCCCCATGTGGACAAGGCGGCGGCGGCCCTCGATACCTTGAGGCTGTCGGAACGCACGGAGCATAACCGTCAAGATGATCGCCAGGCATTCTATGGTCTGTTACCGGCATCGGTCAGCCATGAAGGTTATTTGGATCGTCCGGCCTATTCATTCTGGGATAATTTCTGGGGTCTGAAAGGATTGAATGATGCGGCGTTTCTTGCTGAGGAACTGGGTCACCCTGACCGCGCAGCCGACATCAAAGCCGATGCCGCTGAATTTGCCGGCAGATATCAGCGCGTCTGTCGGTTTGTTGGGTGAAGAACTCGGGTATGTGCCGGGGGCCGCAGACCGAAAAGATTTTGACCCGACATCCACGACGATCGCGCTTTCGCCGACCGGGGCGGCGGCAGCCCTGCCACGAGAGTTGCTGATAGCCACATTTGAAAAAGCCTGGTCCGAGTTTGTGGCGCGGCGCGATGGCACCAAGGCGTGGGCGGTCTATACGCCTTATGAATTCCGTCAGGTGAGCGCGCTTGTGCGGTTGGGTGAACTGGAACGTGCCCATGCCCTGCTTGATTTTTATATGCGGGATCGCCGCCCGGCAGCGTGGAACCAATGGAGCGAGGTGATCGGCCGGCTTGAACGGGATCCGCGTTTCATTGGTGATATGCCCCATACCTGGGTGGGATCGGATTTCATCCGGGCGGTGCTTGATCTGTTTGTGTATGCTGATACAGAAACCGGCTCACTGGTCATCGGCGCGGGTCTGCCGCGACATTGGTTGCAGGGTGAAGGCATCCGGGTGCAGGGGCTGAGAACCCCGTATGGCGAAGTGTCCTATGCGGCACGTGATGAAGGCGGGCAGGTGCGCGTTGATCTGGAAGGATCGACGATGCCGCCCGGCGGTTTTGTTCTACCAGCTTCACTGAAGGGCGACGTCAGGGTAACATTCAATGGAAGGCATCTGGACGTTCGCTGGACATCCCCATAACAACCAGCTGACTGCGAATGGAGGATTTCTTGAGAGAGACTCTGGAATAATGACAGATATAGGGCTTGAATTCTACCCGACCTACACCTACGTTACAAAGGGGAGGTAGCAGTCAGTCATTTTATGTCATCCGACATTCGCCCGGGATACAATTTGCTTTTGATCGATTGAGAATCTCCCACCTTAGTCTTCTCCTTACAGGAAGCAAGGAGAGGCTAATAGAAAGCTTGATGAAGGGATTATGGCGGGTGGCTACCAGTGCTCCCATGTACAGGACAGCTGAACGCGAGCGCGCCCACCCCAAATACGACGTTTGCCTCGCTGGCTCCAACTATCCAGATAAACGCGTCCACGCAATCAAGGCCGCCATTTGATTGCGGTCAATAGGCAGAACTAGGGTACTTCAGCCAGCTACGTGAGCGAAAAATCGAGAACACCGCTGGCGCGCTTTGCAACAGATAAACCTGGACCCGACAGACGGGACTGTGCTGAATCAACTGGGACATTTCCTTCTCGGTGAGCCCCACTCCTGAGTAAGCAAAGTGATAGGTACGCGGAAACGTATACGCAGAGCCGAGTTGAGCTGCGATGTCAACAGATTGTTATCAGCCGTCACCAAGTCCACCAGTTGCTGGCGGCGCGTCAGCACCGCACTCAGCTGCTGGGTAGCGGCATCCGGCAATGGCCGTGGCATGGGCTGCATCACCGCGGCAAAGTGGGCCAACACCTGCGCATACAGCCGATCCGTTTTCGCGAGGATCTCTGTGGCTTGGGCAAAGGCTCGAACCTGGCGTAGATTGACCACCACACGGGCATATGAGCGGCAGAGAACGCACTGGCCACGAGGGTCTCCAACGCTCACGTGGCTTCGAGGAAAATCAAGGCGAGGGCAAAGGTCCGCAGATACGTCACGACCTATTTGAGCGCAACAGAGTCGTATGTCACCTGCCAGGGCGCCCTGGACCGAAGGACTGCCAGATCCAGTTGCATCTTCGAAATATCAACCCCTATGAAACTTTCGGAGGTAGACATAGATGCTCCTTGGTGAAAAAGATAGCGCTCCGGCGACCAGCATGCCGATACGGGCTTGGTGGCCCAGCAACTGTTCATGTTCAGGAAGAGAAGGACGAGAAGACTCGCGCTGAGCCGCTGTCTCCAGGGACCTCAGGATGATCGGTCTGTCCCGTCTCAAGAGGATGACACCTTCTCAAAGAGGGGAGGGAGCACAAAGTGAATTTCAAAGACCCAGGGGTACAGGATGTACCCACGCAAACCTCGGAAGAGTCATATTTACCATAAAGGACGAGAGTAGATGAAAAAACAAGCGACATTTCCTGAAGGGTTTCTCTGGGGTGCTGCCACATCGGCCTACCAGGTTGAGGGGGCACCGCTGGCCGATGGTGCAGGTCCAAGCATCTGGCAGCGTTTTGCCCACACGCCGGGAAATATCCTGAATGGCGATACCGGCGACGTCGCCTGTGACCATTATCATCGCTGGCGCGAGGATATCGCCCTTATGAAGGAGCTGGGATTACAGGCCTATCGGTTTTCGGTGGCCTGGGCGCGTATTTTTCCTGAAGGCAAAGGAAGCCTGAATGAGAAGGGCCTGGATTTCTACGAAAGACTTGTTGACGGCCTTCTGGAAGCCGGGATTGAACCGCTCCTGACATTGTATCACTGGGATTTGCCCGCAGCGTTGGACGATCTTGGCGGATGGCTGAATCCGGACATTGCGCATTGGTTTGCCGATTATGGCGACGCGATGTACCGGCGGTTGGATGGCCGGGTTAAAAAATGGACGACACTCAATGAACCCTGGGTGGTCACGGATGGCGGCTATTTGCATGGTGTCCTGGCCCCGGGGCATTCCTGTCACTATGAAGCGCCGGTTGCCGCGCATCATCTGATGCGCGCCCATGGTGCGGCCGTTCAGGCCTATCGTGCGGTCGGGGCTCATGAGATCGGCCTGGTGGTGAATATCGAGCCGAAGTATCCGGCGTCGGATGATCCGAAAGATCTGGCGGCTACCAATCGCGCGGATGCGTATATGAACAGGCAGTTTCTTGATCCCGCGCTCCTGGGATCCTATCCGGAGGAAATGACGGAGATCTTCGGTGACGCCTGGCCGGAATGGCCTGCCAAGGACTTCGAGCTTATTTGTCAGAAGATCGATTTTGTCGGGCTGAATTATTACACGCGTGCCGTGACAGGTGATCGGCCCGGACTGTTTGCCTGTCAGGGCCAGGACCGTTCGCCAGCCCCACAAGACCTACACGGAAACCGGGTGGGAGGTCTATCCGGACGGGCTTTCCGATACGCTCCTCTGGCTCAAGAATCGTTATGGTGAGATGCCGCTGTATATCACCGAGAATGGCTCGGCCTTCTTTGATCCGCCGAAAGCGATTCATGGACGGGTCATTGACCCGGTACGGATGCACTACCTGAACCAGCATCTGTGCGCGGTCCGGACCGCGATTGAGAAAGGCGTCGATGTGCGGGGATATATGGCCTGGTCTCTGATGGACAACTATGAATGGTCCTTCGGGTATGCCAAGCGATTCGGCATTGTTCATGTCGATTTTGAGACTCTTGAGCGCACGCCGAAGGATACAGCCCGGTATTATTCGAAAATTATCGAATCCAATGGTGCGGTTCTGGACGAACCCTTTCTGCCTCTTTCCGTGCATGCCTAACATGGCCAGTCTGACCCTGCGAAATATTCACAAGCGTTTTGGCAAGACCGCCGTGTTGTCGGGAATTGACCTTGATGTCGCCGATGGCGAGTTTGCGGTCATTGTCGGTCCCTCGGGTTGCGGCAAGTCAACGCTGTTGCGTACCATTGCGGGCCTCGAAGAGATCGATACGGGGACCATCACAATCGGTGAGACCGATGTCTCGAGGTTTCCCCCTTCCGAGCGCGGTATTGCGATGGTGTTTCAGTCCTATGCGCTGTATCCGCATATGACGGTCTATGACAACATGAGCTTCGGGATGAAAATTGCCGGAGCTTCAGCCGCAGAAATTGACCAGGCGGTGCGCGCGGCTGCCGAGACACTCGGCCTGACCGCGCTGCTTGAGCGGAAACCGAAAGAGCTTTCCGGTGGACAGCGTCAGCGCACGGCTATTGGCCGGGCGATCGTCAGGCGTCCGCGAATCTTCCTCTTTGATGAACCGCTTTCCAATCTGGATGCCTCTCTTCGTGTGAAGATGCGCCACGAGATTGCACGACTGCACGAGACGCTTGCAACCACCATGATCTATGTCACGCATGACCAGGTTGAGGCGATGACGTTGGCGGATCGGATCGTGGTACTCCGAGATGGATGTATTGAACAGACGGGTTCCCCCAATGAACTGTACAAGTATCCTGCCAACCGCTTTGTTGCCGGCTTTATCGGATCGCCGGCCATGAATTTCCTGGCCGGTGTCGTGGTTGATCATCGCCAGGATACCACAACGGTCCGACTTCACAGTGGAGCGACGATCCAGGTGAATGGCGTTGCCGGAGCATTGCCCCCTGATACTCCGGTCACGCTTGGCATTCGTCCCGAGCATCTGGCGACGGGGGGTGATCACAACCTCGTCGAGACGCAGATCATGCTGGTGGAGCCACTCGGCAGCCATTCCTATGTCTATCTGGACACACCGGATGCCGAGGACCTGCTGATATTCCGCGCATCCGGCGATTTCGGTTTCGCGAAAGGCGACCGGCTGACGGTAGGTATGGCGGCAGACCACTGCCATCTTTTCGGGAAAGACGGAAGGCAGCTTCGGCACAAACCTTCCGAAAACCTCATGACAAGTCAGGGAGATCACTGATGACCTTTTGCAAGAGACGTGTGTTGACCGTGTTGTCTATTCTGGTCCTGCTGATGATGGCCGCGACCGCCGCGCTGGCCGCATCCAATATCCCCGCAAAGGATACATGGCGGGTGACCGCGTCCTCGATTCAGAGCGATGAATTCAAACCCGGTTATCTGGCGGATGGCAACATGGAGACCCGCTGGTCCAGTCAGGCAAAGGATGAGGAATGGGCGCTTATTGACCTTGGAAAGGTTGTTGAGATCACCGGCTTTACCCTGCATTGGGAGAACGGGTATTCGAGCAAATACAACCTCCTGGTTTCGACCGATGCCCAGGTGTGGACGACGGTGTATATTAACGACGAGGGCGACGGGCAGATGGATGATATTTTTATCCGGCCCGTGTCTGCGAGATATGTCCGGCTGGATACACGGGAGAGAGCGACAAGCTGGGGGAATTCCCTCTGGGAATTTGATATCAAAGGGACTGACGACATTGTCGATATCTCGGTGATCGCGGGTGGTGGAGCGAATACCCCGGCTTTGATGGATGGCCGCAAGGATACCGTCTGGAAAAGCGAGGCGGTTGACCGGGCAGAATTGCTTCTGGATCTGCGCAAGTCCAGAACGATATCCGGATTGCGTGTCGACTGGGGGGAGCAATATGCCGGTGCGGTCGATATGGCCATTTCGTTGGATGGAAAGGAATGGAAGGAGGTCTCCTCCATCTCCGTCTCGGCAGGATCACAGGGGCAGTCCGATTTTGTTCCGCAAGATCCCTCGGAGGTACGCTACATCAGGCTTGTGCTGACTAACCCTATGAAAGCCGGGAGCGGTTTCGCGATTAGCGATATTTCATTGCGTGGTCCCAAGGAAGTGTTCACCCCTTTTATCCGGTATCAGTTTGATGCCCGGAGGGCTCCTTTCGGTGATTATCCCCCGCATGTCAGGGGTTATCAGACCTACTGGACGCTGGTTGGGCTTCCCATAGATACCGAGGAAAGTCTCTTTGATGAGTATGGCAATCTGGAATCCCGGCGCGACGGTCCCATGCTGATGCCCTATGTCAAAGAGGGTGACAATCTGTATTCGGCTGCGGTCGCGGCGAACATACGCCAGGAATTGCAGGACGGGTATCTGCCGGCTCCTATCGTGAAATGGGAGACGGGGAATGGACTGCATTTCCGGTCCGAGGCCATTACCAGCGGCCCTGTCGATGCCAGCATGACCTATGTGCGACATCGGCTTGAAAATCGTTCCGACACCGTACGGAAAGGCGACCTTATCGTCACGCTCAGGCCCGCCCAGATCAATCCCAAGTGGCAACATGGCGGATTGTCGCCTATCCATTCGATCCGGTACGTGCATGAAACCGGAAAACTGGTCATGGTCAACGACAAAAATACCTACCTGGCCCTTTCGCCTGCCGACAGTTTTCTTGGCTCGCAATATGCTCACGGGGATATTGCCAATCACCTGCGAGGCAGGGTCATGTTGAGCGCCGGTGCAGACGGCAAGGGCGATGCCAAATCCATTGAAGACCAGACCGGGACCGGTCTGCTTTCGGCAGCCTGGACCTATGCATTCGAATTGAAACCCGGTGAATCCAAGGAGGTAGTCTTTGCGGCTCCCCTGCATGAGACCCTGACCCATCTGAAAAAGGCCGGGGACTTCGAGAAGCTGCGGCAGGAGTATGTGACCTTCTGGACTGACAAGCTTAACCGTGTGGGATTCGAGCTTGCCAACAAGGCTGTCGTCAATACCGTGAAGTCGCAGATAGCGTATATCCTCTTGAACAACGATGGCGTGGTCATCCAGCCAGGCGCGCGCAGCTACAACCGGACCTGGATGCGGGATGGCGCGATCATTTCCGCCACGCTCATGCGGCTTGGTTTTTTCGATGAGGTCAGGGATTTTCTGAACTGGTATGCCGAACGCGTGGAGCCTGATGGTCTCGTGCCGCCTATTCTCTTCACCAGCGGTGAGGTGTATGACGGCTGGGGGAGGAATATCGAATGGGACAGCCAGGGTCAATTTATCTATGCGATCATGGAATACTATCGTTTTACGGGTGACAGAGACTTTCTGGAAAAGCATTTTGATGCTGTGCACCGGGCGATGAAGTACATTGTCACATTGCGGGAGCGTACACTTGATCCGAAATATTATGAACATCTTGAGGCCGGTGAGCGCCTGAAGGGCATATTACCTCCGTCGATCAGTCATGAAGGGTTCATTACCCCGATGCACAGTTATTGGGATGATTTCTGGGCTATTCGCGGTTGGGCGGACGGGATTGAAATGGCGGAAATCCTGGGCCGGAAATTTTTGGCCGACTGGGCGAGGACTGAGTCGAAAAATTTCACCACAAGCGTCAGGGAATCGATTGAAAAGACGATGGCCTGGAAATCTCTGGACTATATCCCTGTGGATGCGGACAAAGGCACTCCTGATCCGACCTCCATTGCCATTGCCATGTTTCCCACGGAAGCCTGGCATGTGCTGCCTGTAGATATCCTGGACCGGACGTTCCGGAACTATTACCGGATGGCGAAAGAACGGGATGCCGGTTCGACGCCTTATTCCTATACGCCTTACGAGGTGCGGAATATTCTGGCGCTCGCGACCCTGGGGTATCGCAAGGAAGCTTTCGACCTGCATGAAATTTTGTTCAAGGGCAGGCGTCCGGCCAATTGGAATGAGTTTGCGGAGGTTGTGCTGTCCGACAGCCGGAAGGGTGTGTATATTGGTGATATGCCCCATACGTGGGTCGGGGCGGGTTATGTGAATTCTGTCCGGGGCCTTATCGTGATGGAAGAGGATAAAAGTAAAACCTTGAACCTGCTGTTTGGTACCCCACGCGAATGGCTTGTGGGCGATGGCATTGCCCTTTCGAATTTTCCCACGCATTTCGGAAACCTGATGATGCAGGCGAAGTGGGATGACACCGATCAGAGACTGAATCTGAATGTGGATATGCCAAAAGACACGGATAGAAAAATTTATGTGCGCTGGCCAATCCACATGGAGGGTAAGCCTAAGCAAGTGGCCGTTGAGGGCGATGACAGCTACCGTGTGAATGATCACGGTATCTGGTTCTCAGGCCATACGTTCAAGTTGATGGCCAAATGGTAAATGGCCGGATTGGTGTAAGGAGCTAAGAGTCAGGCATGAGGCGTAAGGGGTGAAATGAAAGACTGTCGTCTATGCCCCTGTCATGAGGGTATTCCTCCTGACTTTTGGCGGCGTTTTTGCCATGGCTCAGGACCTGCTTTTTCAGGACTCTCCTTTGTCGTTTGTCGTTCACCAGCCATCGGAGTTCATATTCCCGGTCGTATAATAAATTGTGGAAGAATCCTGCCGCCGCCTGCCAATGGACAACGAAAATTGTAGGAGTCGGGCGTGTGGGTATTGGTCACCCTCTCTGTCAAAGCCCGGTCAACATGACCATTCACAAATCTAATGAGACCTGAGGAGATTGCTTGATGGTTATGGCTTGGCGTTCATGTAAGACAAAAAATCTGGCGATTCTCGGGATGCTGTGTGTGGTGGTGGGCCTGCAAAGCGTTCATGCTGCGGGAGTCACCACGGTGCGTCACGCCAAGAATATGAGCTTTCCGTCACAGTGCGCCGAAGAAGACAATGTGAATATTCCGGTCTATGGCGGCTATGTGTCCGACTATCAAATCACCGCGACCTTTCCCACCTATTATCCCCTTCAACGCGGGCAGCAGGATCTCTGTGTTGGGGATCTCACCAACTGCGAACAGGCGTGGGATATGCGGCCAACGGCGCAGATCGCTTACTACGATGCGGCGCAACAGACGTTGAAATTTGTCTGGCAGTCGCCCGGCTTCTATTGGTATCCGATTGAAACGCCGGACACGGACAACGCGGATGTCGGACAATATGTGTCGTTGGCGTATCCGCCGACAGACCGGTATTGGGTGGGCTTAGGTGCGCCACCGGCCATGGCCTATTATGACGCGCTCAAACAAAACCTCATGTATATTGTCCGGGATGAAAAGGGGACGTGGCGCCAGCCGGAGATTGTCGATTCCACCGGCGATGTCGGGAAATACGTCTCGTTGCGTATTAGTCGGGATAGGCGGCATCACGTGGTGTATTACGATGCGGATCATGGAAATTTAAAATATACCTATAAGAGCAATCCGGATATGGTGGGCGGATGGGCGACCCCAACGATCCTGGACGCAAACGGCGATGTCGGGCAGCATGCCGCCATGGCGATAGGTCCCAGAGGCAGCCTGCATGTGGTGTATTACGATGCGGACACGAAGGATTTGAAATATGTCACCAACGATGACGCGCATGGATGGTCGGCGCCCGTGGTCTTGGATGCCGTCGGCGATGTCGGCACCTACGCCTCAATGAGCGTGTACTATGAGGGGTGGACGGAGAAAATGAACGGGGCGTATGAAGGGCAATATCCGCATATCACGTATTACGATGCGAGCAACGGAACTTTAAAATACATCTATCAGGATGCACAGGGGTGGTCAGCGCCGGTGGTGTTGGATGCGGCGGGAGATGTCGGTCAATATACGTCGACGGCGTTTGGTCCTGATGGAGCTCTACATGTGGCGTATTATGATGCCACGAATCAGGATTTAAAATACCTTCATAAAGACGCCGCCGCAGCATCATGGCCGGCGGGGATCGTTCTTGATGCGGTGGGGGATGTTGGCCGGTTTGCCTCGCTGGGGGTGACGGCAAGAGGATATCCGAATATTGCCTATTACGATGCAGACAACCAGAGTTTAAAATTTCTGGCGAAGACGAAAACGACCGCGCCGCAGTGGGATAATCCTCAGGTCATTGCATCCGGTGCCGCCGTGCAGTATGCGAGTTTGGTGACCTCGGGTTTTGTGGACATCGCGGATCTCGACGGTAAGGACATTTACAACGACGGCAATGTGGCGGTTCGAGTCATGGATGTGTCGGGGTGGCCCTATGAATCCGGGATGGCCGTGCAATATCGTGGGTGGACAATCAGAGCCGGATCACGATTTTATCCAGTTTCTTAAACGGACGGACGACGCTCATGCCCCCCCGCAAATATTTGTGCTCTATGCCAATGGATACGCACGGATTATCACGCAACCCCCGGTAGGACGGGAGGAACGGGTCTGTTTCGGATCCTCGATGATTATCGGGCCGGCGGCAGAGGACCCCTTGTTTCCGTTTATTCCGATCGAGAGGCTGGATATCGATCCGCACACGATGTCCATCACGGTGCGATATAAAAACGGATCGTCCGCGGTGTTGCAGCTCCAGGCCGAACCGGGCAAGACGACGGTGCGCGTGACGGATGTGACATATGACACCCTCACCGCGCCGTTTGTCACCATGCGTTCTATGTGGGTGGCCAATGATAATAGCGATATCTCCCGCATCCAGGCCGAATCATCCTCCGGTGTCGTGCAGACATACCCGATCGATCCGACGCATGAGGAATGGACCACGATCCCGGGCGATTCCTGGAGTTTTGACCGGCCTACCTATTCGCGGCACAATACCTCGTGCCCGGATTTCAAAGTCGAGGTGCTGCGCCCACTCGGCTACTTTGTGACCCGGCAGGCTGAGGACTATCGCTCGGGTACCCTGCTGAAATCGCCCCGCAAGACGGCGTCCGGGGGACAAACGATACGAGGGACGGGAGAAGCGAACTATGTGTTGGATCTGACCGAGAACATTGCGAATCCAAGCATTCGCCTGAGATATACCAAGGGCAAAAGTGCGGGTGATCAGGTCACGATCTCCGTGGATGGCCGGCGCCAGGCGACGATTGAGATGGAGGATGGGGGCACTCTGGGTGATTATGAGGTGACGCAAGAGATGCGATTATCACAGGCGCTCCCCGCCGGTTCCCATACGATCTCATTGGAGGTGCAATCGGATACTGGAACTTTGGAATTGGATTATTTCGTTATCCACAACCAAGCCGAACATCCGAGTCAATAGGCAAGTCGAAGGTTCATCGTACCCAACCACGGGAGTTTCTGCCCCGATACCCGGGCGCCATCGAAGGTAATTTCGCATCTGATGAGAAGCAATCCCATGTGATGGGGTAACCAGCCAGTTGTTGCGTGGTTCGCCGGTTGGTGGAACATCTTTTCATCGTTCAATCGTCCGGCCATGCATTCCGCCGAGTATCCCGGCTCCTCCTGTTCATTCTAAAATACCCTTTGATCATTCCTGTTTCAGCTACGATTCATCCGATACCCTTGCCTGGTCCTGACTCCGTTATCTTCGGGGAAATCCGGGGACATTTTTTTTAGCTGATGGGCAATGGCCGGATATCGATTCAGGTAAGCGGAGAAGGTTCAGGAGGAGTTCCGGGTATTTCAATGTCCGTCTCCACCGAAAATTGTTTATTTTTAATCTGCGCGATCTATAGTAGAATCCTTTGTCAAAAGCCAAAAGTGGACGGGCAAATTATTTTGTATGTGTGTGCCGGCAATCTATGCCTTCAATCCACACGAGTTAGCCAATTGGGGCCATCTATGGGACATGTGGCAAACGGATGCATAGCAGAGCATGGACCTCGCTGTTGTGATTTAAAGTCCAGGAAGAACCATAGGGTGGTCTCCGGTAGGTTTGCCTTCTTACTGAGCCTTCTTGCAAAGGGGTCTGTCATGCGGATTAAAAAAGTCACTATGCAATTAATGCTCGTCACGGTGTTTCTCCTTACCGGATGTGGAGGAGTGCAGTCGGGACAAACTACCGTATTGAAAGGTTCCCAGTTGCCCGAAAAGCAAGGTTGGAAGGATTCCAGCAATGCTGTTCGCCCGTTGGATGTGGTGACAAACGGGAGTCATGTCACGCTCAACACAATTGGAGTCCTAAGGGCGATCGATCAACTTCCAGGGAAAGCGTACATGTGGTTTTATAAAGACATTCCTTTTGACTTCGAAACAAAATTCTCCATTGAGTTTACTTTGCAAGTACACAAAGTGGAGCAACCGCATAATTTTCTTGATTCGGGCATTATGTTTTACGGTTCTGTCGACATCTCTGATGGGACCTTCGCAGAAGGACCACGAAGTCATATGATCTATTTTGATGAGGATGCCATTGGATGGGGAGACGAGAAAGAAATGTTTAAAATGGATACGACTGATACCTTTCACACCTACACGTTGACGGTTGAGGGTGGAAGATTTGCCAAGGTGTACGTTGATGGAAAGCCTGCTTTGAAACGAAATGACTGGGTGGGTATACCCAGAATCGGCTTTGGAGATATGACGAATGATAATGGGGTCAATGGAAAGTTCTCTATAGGTGACATAATTGTGACCTCCGATCCCCAACGCTTCCCTTCGCGACCTGCCCCCCGCCGTCAACTCATCCCTCCTTCACGACGTGGGGGTTAGGCCACCCATTGATAAACCAAAAGCCCAGACTCACCGTCTGAAAATTTTTGTAAAGGATTTCGTTTTTCATTAGATGCATATGACGGAGATTTTGTAAGAACCGGCAAGAGGGGCCAGATGCAGATGGATGGAAGGATAGTTGTTTGCTGGTGACCTGGTTCTAAGCTGAGAGAAAATTATTGGCCTAGTCTTTCCCATACCCGGACTCAGCATAAGATGAGGAATGAAGAGGGAATAGTTCTTGATAGGTCTTTTCCCATTCTGCTAAGGGGTCTTTGTAGCCTTTTGAAACGATTTCAAGAAATGAGCCATATTGCAGGGCTCGAGCACCATCAATGATCTGTTGTAGGCCATATTCTTTACGAAAATTATATTCGGTAAACGCTGCCGAGGCACATTGAAGGGGAAAGAACCAGTCTCGCTCCTGATTGGTATGATAATCCTTTAAATAAAGCCGTATTGCATTAAATATTTTGCAATAGTGATTGGCCCTCAACCATTTGCCCCACACCAACATATAGGCCTCATCTTTTGTCGGTTTCGTTTTTTGTTTCCAGTCAAATTCTCCAGTGTCTATGCCTTTTTGGACAAATTCAGGCAGAAAGTCTTTCAATTCCCCGGAAATACCATTGAAACCGAATAGCTTGTGGCCGGGCTCAATCATGAATATTTCACAATCCACCTGGTGCAACATGGACTCAAGCAATCCTTCGCGGTTGGCCAATACTCTATCGGGAGCCTGCCAGAGGGTTTCTGTCACATTGCCAATTTCCTGGAGGATCTTTTCCTTCGATGCGTGAGAAAGTTTTTGAATACACTCATGGGGTGATTCATGAATGTCTTTTTGTAAATAAGCCAGAACAAACTCATAAAGGGGATTGGTGGATATTGTTTTTCTGCGATTGAACCTACCCCGTAGTTTTTTTAACAACCCCATACAAAACCTCCACAAGTAAGGGGTAGGTTTTCCGCACCAGGAGTTTCATGAAGAAAAATAATCGGCATGAATCTTTTCCCATCTCTGCTTTTACACTTACGAATTTACTTGATGTCTATTCTTCAAAAACCGGTTTCCGGCAGATTGGGATTGAATAAAAAAGCTCGCTTTCTGTGCCAAGGCATCGAGGCAATCCAACAGCAAGTGAGCAGTAAACGGGCCTTAACGGTTATTTATTTTAATATAGCCAGGATTTGTCTTATTGGCCAGAGAATGAATGTAGCCGAAAAAGGGAAGCAGGAAGGTTCACTCTAGGTGTCTTTGGGCCAATTGGCGATATCGTGTCCAGCGATTCTACTACCTATGATGAACGAGCTGAAAAAGTCGATTAGGGGAGTGTTGAATAATAAAGATTTTCAAGGGAAAATTTGCCCAGGATTAGATTTCTCATCAACGGCTCCGGGTCGGTTCAAAAAAGTCCGTCCAGCAAGGCCGCAGCCGTTTTTTACGCGCGGAGCGTACGCTTAGTACGTGAGCACGGAAAAATGGCGAGAACGCCGCTGGCGGCTTTTTTCAACAGACCCATTAGAGGTTGTCCTACCAGACAACCTCCATCTTCTCCTTCACAGGTTCTTCTGCACACGAATCGCTTTCCCCATCCTGTGAACTATGAGCGGAGAGTGGCGACGGGGAGATTTTGAATTCCGCGCGGATGGCAGGGTGGTCGCTAAGAAGATCTTCGTACTTTTCATTAGGAGATTGTCTGCCTCGGTTAACAGGATGCCGGAAACGTTGATCTTCCGAGCCAGGGCTGATTAACTCTATCCTCGCGCCTTGACCTTCTCGATAGAAAATGTAGTCCACTCGATTTTTCCAATATCCATCGGGCTCTGGACGTGCATTGCTGTCATTGAGAGCCAACTCATCAAGGAGATAGTTTTTTAAAATTCGGTAGTCCTCTCCTGAGGCCTCAATTCCCCCATGGTCATATTGTGAGTTGAAATCACCCCCGAGAATGAAGGCCCGATCTTTCGATAATTTCTTGATACATCCTGCAAGGAATGTAATCTGCTTTTTCCGAACGGATCGGTCTTCTTCATCTCTCCCGGCATCCAGGTGTGTATTGTACACGTCAAATTCTGCGCCATTTGGAAGACGAACCGGGACGCGAAGAAGCCCCTTGGTCGACCAGCAATCATTTTTCCTACTCAACCATCCTTCACAATCTGGAAGTGGTACTTGTGTGACTCCCTCTTCCACTGCCTTATAGTAGGGTGAGGCTATGGTCAGCCCCGACCCATAGGGGACACGGAAAGGAATGCCGGGACTATTAAATAACTGAAACCCGACATTGACGATTTTGATGGGAAGAGTTACCAGCCATAATGGGGCCAGCGCTATCCGTGGCCCGTTCCCCTGCTCTACGAGCTCATAGGTGAATTCATGGACAATTTGCCGGTGAAATTCAAAATCCTCTTGTAATAATACGAAATCATAATCCATGAGCAACCAGGCCATCAGGCCACTTCGGGTATCATCATTCCTCACAGGTATCCCGACATACATGGAATTCAGGATCGGCGAAATTCCGTGAACATTGTAAGACAGAAACCGAACGGTACAGGGCACAGGTGTCAATGACTCCGATTGGTCCGGAGAACATACTTCTCGTGGTGTAAAACCGTCTGCCCTTGAAATTTCGTAACCGAAATTCATCAATAAAATGCTAAGTAAGAAGACCATCTTTATCAAGCATTTTGGTATGGCCATAGTTCACAACTCCTTTTCTATCCCCGAACTCGTATTCATAACAACGACCTCATCAGAGGAACGAGGGTATCCAACTCTCACAATTAAACCGCCCTTACTTTACTTACCTCAGATTAAAAATCAAGTGTTCCTCACATGAACTCACACCGTTCTTTATCTATCCAAGGTGAATTGCTGGTCATGCCGCTTTTGGCAATTGACATAATCCCTAACAGTGAGGCGGCCACACATCATGAAATGGGTCTACAAATGGCGGTTGGGCTTTTCCTTTGATGGTGGCGTTTCTGATGATAATGGGTACCATACTCGTTGAACACTTTTCGGATGGCACTTTCACCAAACTGGATGACACCTGACCGGACTTCCTCCTCCACAGAACTCACCCAGCGTTCGGGATGGTCATTCAGATTCGGAATGCGTGCGGGTAATTTGAGGAGGGTGACCCCATCCGCCTTCATAGTCCCTTGAAAGGTGGGGCAGAACTTGGTAACACGGACGCGGAGCAGATGCTGACCAGGAATCAGGGAGCCACACTCTACCATGGTCGAAAGCCCTGTGGGATGTCTAGTTATTCCTGCAATGTGTTTGTTGTCTCTTCCGACGCCCCACCAGGGAAAAAACAAGATGGAAGAATCCACCAATCCACAGATGGTCTAGGTTTCGCCGGTAAAAAAACGGTCGCGACGAGGAGGTCCTGATGGGTACGAAATTATGCCGTGTTCAGAATTTCTCTATGCTTTGGATAGGAATCATCGTGTTGGGCCTTACCCTTCTGGGGCTTTCTCTTTTTGGTTGTCGTATGTACTACGAAATGGAGGGCGTCGCCACCCTTGCCGGTGTTGAGAAGGATTTGGACATGTGGCTGGGGAAAAGCAAGGAAGAACAAATCCAAAAAATGGGTGATCCTGTGATGTGCATGCTGTGGGATGAACATGGAGAATTCTGCCATTGGGTGGATTCAGGAAATTCAACAGATGATTCTTTCCACCCAAAACGTATTTTTTATTATGACAATAACGGCGTTGTGTGTGGATGGACTTATACGGGACAGTGGGCAGATCAAACCAAAAACTTGTGCAAAAGATAAGAGTGTATTCTAAAAACTGGCAGGGCCTACTGTTGAAGGGGCCTTTGGCCCCTGCGGCAATCTTGGGAGTCATGCCCTCGCGAGCATTGAGTGGGTATGGTCAAATTAATTAAAATTATTCAAAAAATCAGGCACGCACAGATTCAAAATTTGTTGAATGACCCACATTCAGATTGCCGAATCGAGGTAGGAAATCAGCTCAGGTTGTCTTACGGTGTCAAAACCCCTCACAGAGCACGCGTTGTCAGAGGCAATTAAGGATTCTCCATGCTTGGGCAGAGAAGAAGAAGGTAGAGCAAGAACCTGTCCGCCACACCTTAATATGGTGAATAGGGTTGGAGGGGTCCCCAACGCAGTCGATCATATGTCCGCAGCCGGTTCATTTGGTTTAAGTCATGCTGTAATGCCTCCTGCCGGTAACGATCGTGTTGTTGCTGAAGTTGTACTCGCTGTTGTTGGTACCATGTATCGAAGTTTTGCAACGACTCTGGGGAAGAGGGGATAGGGGTTTGGTCATAGAAGGATCTTGGAGGAGTCGGGTGAAGCTGTGAAGTCGGTCGCCAGGGATCATCGCCAAATTGGGCCCAGGTACTTCCTGCCATACCCAGAAAACATCCAAAAAATATTATTGCTCGCATGCGTTCGCCCTCCTGTAAATGGGGACAAAGATGTTCCCGGATCGCCTTTCATTTGAATCAGGGGGTAGCGTGGCAAGATTCGCAATGAAAGGCAATTCATCAAATAGGTAATGAAAGGAAAGTGTCACGCCTTCGCACCTTGCTGTTCATGCTGCGGCATGTTGGAGGTCTTTTCGCGGGTGGGAATCTCCTCCCGCACTCCCACTAGGGAGCCATGCCCCCCTCGTGCCTTCGCATAGCCGGCGTCATCCCCTGAGCTGGAAATATTCCTCTTGCCAAAGCCTTCCTGGCGAACGCGCTTCCCGGTCTGGATGGAGTGTCTCAACTCAGGGGCTCTTGCAGGTATTGTTAATTAAACGCATATTTGGCATTCTCGGGGGTATGAAATCCAAAACGCCCGGCTACTATCAACGCCATCGTTTTCCGACCGAAATTATTCGTCATGCGAAGTGGCTATACCATCGATTCTGTCTGAGGTTTCGGGAAGTGGAGGAGCTTCTGGTAAAACGATGCTTTATCTCCAGCTATGAAACCCTTCGACAATGGTGTCAGAAGTTTTGCCCTGCCTATGTATGCAAGCTCAAGAAACGACAAGATCGTTCGGGTGATACTTGGCAACTCGCATGTATATTGTCATTCAGTGACAACAGCACTATTTGCGGCGAGCCGTGGACCAAGACGGTGATAGAATTGATAGGCTTTTGCAAATCCGACGCATGCGAATACAGGCGGTCAATTATTGCCTACGGGGAACCAGGCCTTTCAGGTCTGGAAGGAATGGGTGTGTGCATAATGGGTGAGAGAAAACCCGTCCCAATGTGTTCACATCAAGTTCAATGAACAATGCCCCGCGATGGGCAGGAGACCTGAGTATGGCGAGCACAACCGGTATGAGAGGGGGAGGCTTCTACGATGCGCACTCATCGGGGCAGCGCGCGGCGATGGACGAATTCCTTCCCTGGATCGTAGATGCCATGGCCGATCTGCCCCTGCCGACGAACGGCACGTCGATCGCGCTGCTTGACCTCGGCTCGTCGGAAGGCGCCAACGCGATTCATGCGATAGGGGCGATCATCGAGGCGCTGCGCGATCGCACCCCGGCCGACATCTGGACTTTCTTCGATGATCTGCCGACAAACGACTTCAATCAACTCTTCGCCAACCTCTTTCCCGATGCGACGCTCTCGAGTCGCACTGCCGGTATCTATCCCGCTGCCGTCGGTGGGTCGCTCTTCGAGCGTGTCGCTCCGGCTTCGAGCCTTGACATCGCGACGACCTTCAATGCGGTGGGCTGGCTGTCGGCGTTGCCCCCGACGCGCCTGCCGCGGTTCATCTCTCCCTCGCCACCGGCGCAGCGTGCGTTTCGCGAGGGTGTCTCCGTAAGCCCGGAGGAAAGAGCGGCTTTCACTAAACAAGCCCATGAAGACATCCTAAGTTTCTACCGGGCTCGTGCCGCCGAGTTGAAGCCCGGCGGAAAGCTACTCGTTCAAGTCTTCGGACGCAACGACGAGCACGACACCGCAAATGGAATTATTGACGGTCTAAGCGACGCGATGCTGGACATGGTTGAGGAGGGCCGCCTGACGCGCGACGTTTATGAGAACTTCGTCTTTCCCGTCTACTATCGATCGCTTCCGGAGTTGTTGCCGCCGACCGGAGAGAACGGGGAGCCGCCGGCGTTTCGCGTCGACAAGGCGGAGGCCCGCGACTGCCGAGTCCCCTTCAACGAGGAGTTTGCCCGCAGTGGGGACCCTCGCGCCTGGGCCCAAAGCTACGCCGGGTTCATTCGCGCGTTCTCGGAGCCCGTTGTGACGTCCGGCCTGCCGAACACCCCGGATCGGCCACAGCTCATCGACGAGCTGTATGCCCGGATGGCGAAGCGATTCGCGGTCGATCCCGCGCGCTATGAGTTTCATTTCATTTCTCTGGGTGTATTGTTGACGCGGGTATTGTCAATTTAACGCGGGTTTGGCTGACTGCGCTGCATCAAAGAACCAACTGTCGGTCATCAACGATACCGTTTTCCCTCTGAAAATATTAACACGCCGTTTGGGCCTACCATCGATTCTATCTCAGCTTCCATGAGATCTAAGACCATTTCGCTGAACGTGAAGTCACAGTGATTTATGAAACGGTTCGCTTGTAGTGTCAGAAGTTTTGGCCTTCCTACGCATGCAAGCTCAAGAAACAACAAGGGCGGGTGGGGGATACTTGGCATATTGACGAAGAGTTTGTGACCATCCAAAGGGAACGGCAGTATCTGTGGCCCGCCACAGGCCAAGAAGGCGATACCATGATATCTTCGTACGACCCCGGCGGAATCAGCGTGCGACTGAACCCTTTTTTCGTCCCTTGATCAAAGGTCAATGCGGTGAACCCGGGTGGGTGGTCACCGATAACCTCCAAATCTCTGACGTCGCTCACCGTACCAATATGCCGTCAGTGAGTCACAACCAGGTTTATGCGAACAAGCGGGCAGTAGTCTCGCATAAACCGATCCAGCAAATGGCACATCGCATGCCCGGGTCTTCTTCCACGACTCAGGCTCAAAGTTTTCTGATCCTGCACGGACTCCCACAGAAATTTTTCCGCTCGCCCGCCACCTGAGGCAGGGGGTGCATTATCGGCTCTTACGCTAAATTCGTTTGAGATTGGGCAGGGTGCGGTATGCACAATGATTGCTCCTCTCATTGGGCCTACACTGCATTAGGCAATCCGAATCCTCCGGGTGATTTGTCCGTTGCTTTCCCAATAGGTATGCTTCTGCGCAATGCGCGGATCATCTGCAGCCGGTTGCACTCTGCCCGCTTTATCGATGGCACGAGACACAATGGTGTGCTCACCGGGCTGTGCATTCCAATCGAGGTGCCAGAATTTCCAGGCGAATTCGTGTTCCTGGCCACGCTCGATGGTAGCCTGTTGCCACGGTCCATTATCAATTCGGACTTCGACCTGTTGGATGGGTCCACCCCACGCGGCCCCAAAAATGCGATACTGGCTATTCTTCTTTGTGACTCGTGCCGTGACGGATTTTGGCAGCGCCCGCCCGACCACTTTTTGCGTCCACATGGTTTGGCCATTCGGCAACGATTCTTCCCGAATGGTCACATAGTCTTTTGCCATAAAACGACCTGCCCACCTGGTATCAATGACCTCAATGCGTTTTATCCATTTCACATTAGCGACTCCATACCACCCCGGTGCAATCAATCGAACCGGAAAGCCATGGAGATGCGGTAGCGGAGCCTCATTCATTTCATAAGAGAGAAGATTGGTGGGCGCCAGGGCCTCATCAATGGACATGCTGCGGCTAAAATTTTGTGGCATCTTCATGTTTCGCACTTCTTCTTCGCCTTCGTCACTTCCGAAGAAGACCACGTCAACTCCCTTCTTCTGAATACCGGCCTGTCGTAGCAGGGGGGCCAACGGTGTGCCCGTCCATTTGGCATTCCCTACGGCTCCCACAAACCATTCAAACCCATGGTTGCCGGCGCATTCAATGGTGAATATTTCCTCCTGTCTCGGAAGGGCTTTGATTTCCTCCAAGGTAAACACGCGAGGGCGATCGACTAAGCCCCCGATTTCCAATCGCCAATCTTCAGGACGAATCATGGGTCGGTTATAGTGACTGACATCAAAAAAGTCGGAGTTGGGGGTGATCCAAGATCCTAGTTTTTCCCAATTGATTTTGCTGAGCTCCCCATACTGTTGGATCGCTTCCCTGGGCGGTGGAGGTGGTTGATCTTGGAAGGGGATAACCTGTTCGCCACTCGTTGACGCCCAGAGTTGAGAGGCAAATGGAGAATCCAGGAGGGTTAAGGCGGCCAGGAGGCCTCCCCCCTTTTTGAGGAAATTCCGTCGCGAGATCCCCGGCGGTTGAACAGAGTCCTCTTCGGGTTGTAATGCCTGCAGAGGGGGAAACGCTTTATCTGCATGACCAGGCTCGCCTGGTTCGGCGGGGTAATGACGCCACCACTTTTTTACGGAAAGATGTTGTTGGCTCATGACGGTTTCTCCTTCAAAATTGAGGGGGGGTATTTCTCCAATCCTTTTCATTGCTTGGTTTCGTACAGACTCCTCTCCCACTTCTCTTCAAGAAATGCCTGCCAGGGCTTCCTGAATCCTGGCCCCTTGTTGTTCCGTGATGAAGCTGGTGAGGATCTTCGTAAAATGGGGATGTTGAGCCCCGGAGATGATGTACTGCCACCGATACGCTTTGAGGAGTCCTTTTTCGACAGCTTGACGCTGGTCTCCAGGCAAGTGCCGGCCACAGGTACGGACAAAGTACTCTCCATCAGCCTTGGCCTGGACTTGCAGGAGTCCATCGACGGCTCCCACCAATTCAATAAATTCATCGACCGCCCGGTCTCTGGCTTCCCATGACAGGGTCTTGTCGAGACGCCTCCATTCCAATTCATCCATAATGGCGTGTTGGCTTTCTTCCAACCAGTGATATCGGAACACATCTTTAAAAAGCGGGGAGACGTTTTGATCGGGATCAATGCTGGACCGATAATGCAATTGAGTGAATAATTCAATATGCAGGGTCAGAGCTAATACGGCCCATGTACTTTTACTCAAGACTACCCTGGCCACGGCATTAGGATCTGGCAGGAAGGTATACCCAGGGGCCATTTGGGCGCCGGCTAATCGTTCAATGCGTCGAAATAAGTCTTGGTGTTTTAACTCTTCGTCGCTAAAACGAACCAGGGCCTCGAGCGCCGTTTGGTTTCCCAACCAATGCTCTTGGCTCACCTCGAGGACCTTGGCATTAATAAATCGTTCCACCAACCCAAAGACATTGGCATAGGTCCGACCTTGCACCTGGCTCAGGTAGCGTTGTTCTTCGGACGTTAAAAATTCAAGCTCCTGCACTTTCGATAACCCATCAGGGAGAAATTTTTGCTCGACATCGAACTGTCGGTGGCGCAAGACATCCTTGTCGATCTCCCACCTGACACGTTGGGAGGCGGCAATACAACGGGCATAGGGATCAGTAGAAGCTTCTTCCTTGCTGACTGCCCTGAGAGCAACAGCGTTTCCATCCTCGCTTAACGATCCCCTCTGGGGTAGGGCTAGTGTGTGAACAGTCATGGCAATGCCTCCTTTGTTAAATGGTGAACGGTTAAAATGAGCGAGTAAGTGGTTATTGGATCCTCATGGTTTGAATGAATGTCCACCGTCTCTTGGTACTACACTTGTGGTGGATTCTGTTTTTTCCGCTCTACGTTGTCCGTTTTTCCCTCTGCCATGGCTATAGCAGCATGTGTGCCAATGCATCTCCAGCTACATTCATCAATTGGTTCAATGTCTTATGGAAAAAGTGAAGAGCTATTCGATCTTACGAAAAATCGCAATTCGCGAGATTTCGGCAGTGACAATCGTGAGATTTCACAAAAAAGATTAAGATGCTGCACAGCTTTTGGTTAAGCCCTTACCCTGAAGGGGTGTAGGGAAGGGGAACGGGAACGGTGAGCGGCAAGGCGACGGAAGCTCCATTGAAGGCCTGCATTAGGCATTCGAGACCCACAGGAAAATGGCGGACTAAAGATTGATGTCAAGCTCCTTGGATCAAGTCATCTCTAGGTTTTTTTGAGCGATTTTGTCACAGTAATTTCCAGACCAGAATAGATAAGGAATACAGGGGTACATCTTGAAAATCACTTTGCCTTCAGTGGAAAAAATTCTCTTTGTTTGGTTGGCAACACTGCTCTTGTCTGGCTGTATCTCAAGGCAGGCAAAATATGAAAAGCCTGAACCCTTAACCACTCAGGAGGTTGAGGAATGTCATGCCGTTAAAGAAAGACAAGAACTAATATCACAATTGGAATGGGCCAAATGCATTAACCCAAAAGTCACGGAAGCCTCGAAGGCTGCAGAGTTTTTCCTACACATCGGGTTAACAGCGTCGATGACTTTTGAATATCAAACATACGAGAATTACCCTGGACCCGGTGGATGGACGGACTTTCCCCTGAATCCAAATAAATGGAAAAGCCAACTGCATATGACAAACGAGGATGCGGGAGTATTCGAAATCATTCCTATTTTCCTTTTTAACGAGCGATATAAAAAAGATACCCAGTGGATTGAGAACTCTATGGCCATTGGTCCCCTTCACTATCAGGCAAGGTTAAGGAGAGAAGTGCCGTTCCCGGTAAGAGGCGTTCCAGAATACGCCCCAGGAGTCGTATCCGAGAATGTGTTCCTGCCAAGGAACCAAAATGACTTTCCCCTTCCAAAGAGGAGACAGGTGGGATTTATAGTGTCCTAAACATGAGGGCGTCGCTTCAGCAGGCTAGAGAGCGCCAGCGCTGGAGACGTCAAGCTCTTTCACCTGGGAACACGCTGGATTTTGAAAGGGATTCATGGAGTCTTTGGGCGTTTCCGGAACACGTTCGACAAACGCAGGATCTTTTCGTTTCAACCCTTGGACCTGTCATGATCAAAGCTGGGAGGAATACCAATTACGCCGTGATTCCTGTTGTGCAGTTCGCAGCAGACAATCCTAAACATTACCGGAGGCTCAACGGGAAAGACGTCCAGTTTATCGAGCTTTCAATCGCCGGAATTTCACGGCATTGAGATGAGTTCTCCAGAAATTCACGCCTTTCTTCAAGCCCTATTGAAAGAATTCCCCGAAAAGTATTGAATCAAGTGGGTGAAGGGAAATCGTTAAGCGGGGGAAGGGATAGGCCTTCTACCTCGAACCACAGGAGAAAGAAAGCCAAAACAATCTGCGTTCGCAAAAAGATGATTCTTGTAAGACTTGGTAATTTAGACAAAGCTAGGGGCGCTAGTGCGACAAACATTCAGATTCCAAATCAGCGCTTTCTCAAGGCTTATTCACAACTATACAGGCCGGGTTCACCGCAATCAGTACATCCATCATCAGTTGACGGGCATGGCCCTTAGGGCCGGGCTTCCTGCTTTTTCGAGGAGAGATATAGTAGGCGATCTTTCCAGTCGATCGGTGTGTGATGATATCTCAGGAGTGTAGAGGGTTTGACGAGAAAGGCAGCCCGCTTGATCGGGGGAAGATGAGGAACGAAGGTTTAGAGGCCCAGGAGGAATCGATCGGAGGCACGGTTTCGGGAAAGGGTGAGCAGGAACAGCTGGTGTTTCAGCAGGAGGGTCTCGGCAATCTGCCCCTTATGCCGCCGCCCCTGAGTCCTTTGAAAAATACGAACAAGAGGTCAGTGAAAAACATGAGCATATTCCTCATGGCTGCGGACCGTACGCATAGGTGAAATGAAGATCAAGGCGCGCGGAGGAGCGCTCTGCAAAGGCGATTAGAAATTCGCCAGGGACAGCGTCCATCGTGGCCCCCAGGAAGCCTAACACGCAGACTTGTTACACCAGAATTGCCGCAATATGGAGAGATGTTTTGCTGTAGATTAGCTGGCGGAGAGGGTGGGATTTGAACCCACGGTCCCTTGTGAGGACAACGGTTTTCGAGACCGTCCGAATCGGCCACTCTCGCACCTCTCCGTGTTCGTCTATGTTATGCGGTAGGAACTGGTTGGTTACTCCGTAGTTGCTGAAAAAAATTCTGTAAGATCGCTCGACAATCATCTGCCAGGATATCTGAGTCTACTTTCACCCGGTGATTAAACCTGGTCTCTGCCGTGAGATTGCAGATTGACCCACAGGCGCCGGCCTTCGGATCCCATGTGCCAAACACGACACGGGCAATTCTAGCCTGAATGATGGCTCCTGCACACATGGCGCAGGGTTCCAATGTCACATAGAGGGTGGTGTCTGTCAGACGCCAGGACCCCAGTGCCATCGAAGCGGATCGAATGGCCATGAGTTCGGCATGCGCGGTCGGATCTTGTGTGCTCTCCCGTTGATTGAAGCCCGTCGCAAGGATTTTTTTATTCTGGACCAGCACCGCTCCAACCGGGACTTCTTCCGCACGAAAGGCCTGATGCGCCAAGTCCAAGGCCATGCGCATGAATTGACTATCCGTGGTTGGATTCAATACCTCCATGGTCATATCAAAAAATACAGTTGAATGATGATGGTGTGAATGAAAGTTTTTGTTCCGAAAGGCAAAAAAAATGGTAACATAGCCACTATCTGATGTATAGCCAACCCACCTGGAAATCTTGGTGAAATCTTCCGCCAGTATCGTGTGTCAGAGGCTCGTTCCTTTGGAAAAGGTGCAAGCCATGTGGCAGAGTCTTGCTCACCGCTTTTTTGAGAACCGGTTACCTCTGATTACCATTGAGTGGAGCACACGATTAACCGCATCGGCCGGGCTGTTTGTGAGTCAGATTGGCCCAAGAAGCTGGTGGGCCTCACGTGAGTATCGACAAGGTGCGGCTCGAGTGATCCGGCTGTCTGCCCCCTTGCTTCGCGATCAACCTGAAGAAGAGCTCCGACGAACGTTGGCGCATGAAATGATTCATCAATGGCAGTTTGATATTCGGAAGCATCGCCCGTCCCATGGAGCGGAATTTCGAGAAATGATGCACCGGATGAATGCGGCGGGACTTGGGGTGACCGTTCGCCATCAGTTGAATGTGGCTGTTCAAAGACATCATCGCTATGCCTGGCAATGCCTTCAATGCGGAATGGCCTATCATCGGCAACGACGAACGATTATTCCGGGTCGACATATTTGTAGCCGATGTCGAGGAAAACTTGTCGAAGTTGAGTTACATCACACTCAAAAAACCCATGAGGAATCGATGGGCGGAGGAGGCGTGAATCGGGGAGGACATCAGGCAGAGGATGAATCGGCTGTGCAGATGTTGTGTGTGGGTGGAATGAAGGAGGCCGAAGCCTTATCGACGAAAGGCGTCTTTACCCCGGATGACTTCCGCGAGGAGTTTATCGGCGAGTTTGGCGGCCCGGCGATGGCGCCACCAACGAACGATTAGAGCATAGATCACAATGGTACTTAGGACGAGCAAGAAGCCTGTTGTGATGTTGTCCATAGAGGGAGTGTAGAAGAATAAATTTCCAGATGGCAAGGTGGGAGGGACGTCCTGGGAACGGTGGGCGGTCTCTGAGGGAGAATAGCGATACCTTCGTGTGCGTAATTATATGAAAGTATTATGAAATTTAGCATGCTCCTTGGAATTTTCTCATAATAAAAAGGGATCGTACCTTTTCCATATGGACATCCTGATTCTCTTCGCATCTTTGGTCGTCATTTTGTTGGGGGCCGAGGCGTTTACCAACAGTTTAGAACATTTTGGAGAGCGTCTCGGGATTTCGGAAGGCGTTACCGGTTCGGTATTTGCGGCGGTGGGAACGGCATTACCGGAAACGATGGTGCCCATCTTTGCCATCTTGTTGTCATCGGGTTCTGAAACGTTGCGGCACGAAGTGGGGGTGGGGGCTATTCTCGGGGCGCCCCTGATGCTGGCCACATTAGCCTTCTTTCTGATGGGGTTCTTTGCCGCACGGAAAAGAGGGTGGCATGGCACGTTGAATCCTGAGCCAATCGGATTCGCCCGTGATCTGCTCTGGTTTAACTGGGCGTTTTGTCTGGGAGTGATTGCCGTGTTTGTTCCCCAAGAGTGGGGTTGGGTGCGGCCTGCCATTGCGGGCGCGCTGGTTATCCTGTATGTGGTGTATTTGTATCAAACCATTCGATCTTCAGCCAATTTAGTGGATGATGGACATGGGACCGAGGCGGATCATCCGCTGTATATGACCAAAGTGGGGCTTCCCGATAATTTAATGGTGATCTTGTTCCAAGTGGGATGCGGCCTGGGCCTCATTGTGTTAGGGGCGAAAGGCTTTGTGTATGGGATTGAACAGCTTGCCCCCAGGTGGGGAATTTCGGCCTTAACCCTGTCTCTCCTCATTATTCCAATTGCGACTGAATTGCCGGAAAAAGTGAACAGCATTATTTGGATCCGGCGCGATCGGGATACCCTGGCTGTCGGGAATATCACCGGGGCCATGGTCTTTCAAGGGAGTTTATTGCCGGCCTTGGGAATTATGCTGACAGCCTGGGTGCCGCAACATGAAATTCTCATGGGAATGGCGATGACGTTGGTGGCGGCCTGCTATTTGACCTGGGTGGTGCGACGGGGCGTGTTGAAGCCCATTCACCTGGTTATGAACGGTCTGTGTTATGTGGTGTTTGTGGTTTCGGTGCTCTTCTGGTAATGCCTGGTCATTGAGTTTTTCAAACATAATGAGCCAAAGAAAAAGAGCATAGCGATGGCCCTTCCGACAGTTGTTGTTACGCGACGTCTCCCTCAACAGGCTTGGGAGGTATTAGGGGCACAGGCCGATCTTGTGTGCTGGGAGCACGATTGCCCCGTTGACCGGAAATGGTTGTTGGATCATCTTCCCGAGGCAGAGGGTCTGTATTGCCTGTTGACGGACCGGATTGATCGGGAGGTGATTCAGGTTGGGAAACGGCTTCGGGTGATCAGCACCATGGCTGTCGGATATGACCATATCGATGTTGGAGCCTGTACAGCCCGTGGCATTCCGGTTGGGCACACGCCGGGTATTTTAACCGAAACAACGGCGGATCTGGCTTTTGCCTTGCTCCTTTCTGCAGCCAGACGAATCGTCGAAGGGGTTGAATATGTGCGACAGGGACAGTGGACAACCTGGAGCCCCGATCTCTTGCTGGGACAGGATGTGCATGGTGCGACGCTAGGCATTGTGGGATTTGGCAGGATCGGGCAGGCTATGGCCAGGCGCGCGCAAGGATTCCACATGGATGTGCTAGCGGTGCCGTCTCCGAAGGGTGTGAGTGGATCCCCGCAGTCTTCGATCTCACTGGGGCCTGGCACTCAGCCCATTGCTAAACCAACAATGCACCGGAAGGACTCTTTTGAAGGGACCAGTCAGGGCGAACCCGTAGGGTCGGCATTCCATGAGGTTGATCTGGAGGAAGCATTAACCCGGGCGGATTTTGTGAGTCTGCATGTCCCCCTGACTCCCCACACGCATCATTTGATTGGGGAAGCCGAGTTTCGAGCCATGAAGCCATCAAGTATTCTGATCAATACGGCTCGTGGAAGCGTGGTTGATTCAGAGGCCCTGTATCACGCCTTAGTGCATGGCTATATTGGTGGGGCAGCCTTGGATGTGACGGATCCGGAGCCCATTCCTGTGACATCCCCGCTCCTTACGCTTCCCAACTGTCTGGTTATCCCACATTTGGGGAGTGCGTCTGTGGCGACAAGGACCAGAATGGCCTGCATGGCCGCGGAGAATCTCGTTGCCGGGTTACGGGGGGATGCGCTGCCACACTGTGTCAATCCTGAAGTCTACCCCGTGTAACGCAGTTCCGGGACCGGGATGGTTCGAATCCCTCGGGAAAATGCTGGATGACTGTTTCCGCTTGGAAAGGAGTTCGATGTTATGCGAGACATTGCAGGTCAATGTGACGGTTGGCGGTTTCGTCAAGAGGAGAGATCATGATCCACATCACACCACCGGCCGTGGAAAAATTGAAAGTCTTGATCGAAGAGCACCCCGAGGATCCCATTGTGCGTTTAGCCGTTCGGGACCGGGATGACAAAGTCCTTGTTTTTTCCATTACTCTTGAAGATGCCGTGACACAGGAGGATTCGGTCTTAGATATTGAAGGGCTCATCATTGCCATAGACGGCTCCTGTGCACAACGTCTGGAGGGCGTCACGGTTGATTATGGGGAGGCTGCTGGGTTCAGCTTCCACCACCCGGAACCCCCCGATCCTTATAAGTTAAACCTGATCCTACCTGAATGAGGCAGACAGAATGGGATTGGGCATCCGTTGAACCCGATTGCGGGAATATTCTTCATCAATGATTCTTGCTAAGCTTGACCGATAACCAGACATCCCGCGATTGGTCATATGATGGAATTATTTTTTGCGACCTGTCCTCGTGGCTTAGAAGAAGTGCTGAGCCAAGAACTTCAAGAATTAGGCGGACAGAAGATTCGATCGACTCCGGGCGGCGTTGAATGTCAGGGTGCTTTTCCTCTCTGCTACCGGCTCAATTTGGAAAGTCGGATTGCCAGCCGGATTTTGTGGCGGGTCGGGCAGGGGTGGTACCGGGATGAGGAGGACCTGTATCGCCTCGCCTCCAGTCTTCCCTGGCCGGAATATTTTTCCGTGGACTGTCAGATCAAAGTGCGCATCATGGCTCAACATTCTCCACTGAAGAGCCTGGAGTTTGCGACGTTGCGAGTGAAAGATGCCGTTTGTGACCGATTTGTCCGGGCGACACATGCGCGCCCCGAGGTAAATAAACGACAACCCGATATTCAAATTGTGGTCTTTGTCGATGCAGAGCATGTGGTGTGGTATATCGACACCTCCGGAGATCCGCTGTTTAAGCGTGGATGGCGAAAGGTGGCGGGAGACGCCCCGATACGAGAAAATTTGGCGGCAGGCATCCTCAGGCTTTCAGGTTGGACCGGTGAGCAGGTCTTGCTTGATCCGATGTGTGGCGCCGGCACATTTTTAATTGAGGCGGCGTTGATGGCCAAAGGGATTGCCCCGGGCCGGGGGCGGGAATTTGCCTTTCGGCACCTGCAGAACTTTGATGACACGATCTGGGACAATGTACGCCAAGAGTCGATCAAATCGATCCTCCCAGGTCCGGGTCTTTCTATTGTGGGGTATGATGAGGATGCGAATGCCTTGACCATGGCCAGAAGAAATCTTGAAGGCTTGGGGCTTGAGGATATTCAATTGGGTCAGGTTGATGTGTTGGATGTGATGCCTCCTGCACCGAAGGGGTTTCTGGTCACCAATCCTCCTTATGGAGTGAGAATGGGAGACCGGTCGGAGCTGGAGGAGTGGTATCCGAAATTTGGGAATCTGTTGAAGCAGCGGTTTGCGGGGTGGGATGTCTATGTGCTCACGGCCGATTCGCGTCTTCCTAAACTGATTCACCTAGCGCCGTCACGAAAAATCCCTCTGTTCAATGGCCCGTTGGAATCGAGGCTGTATGAATTTCAGATGGTGGCTGGAGGTAACCGCAAATCGGCAAGACAGGCCAGGCAACAGGCGGTGAACAGGCCAGGTCTTAGATGAGAGGTTTTCCTGCCATGTTTAAGAGCGAGACCCAGACATCTTCAATGCATCGCAGCACATAAATCCATTCGTCGCAGGTCTTCGGTCGTTTGAAAAGATGGCAATTGGGAGGGAAAGAAAAATCTTTCGAGTGACATGGAGTCTCTTCCGAAAACAAGGCCACCGGAATGGACTGTAAGCGGCGGTCGCGTTGAAGTCCCTTAATAATTTCTTCTCCCGACACATCGGGAAGGTGATTGGAGAGAAAAATCAGGTCGGGTTGTGGGGCATCCATAAAGGGATATTCCTGATTTAAAAAGGCCATGCCTTGTTCGCCGTCTTCGGCTTCGTGAATTTCCACGCAGATGATTTGTGCCACGGTCAGTGCTTCTTTGAGGGCATCTATCTGAGCGATATCATCCTCGATGGTCAGGATTTTAAATGTGTTTTTGACGGCTCCGCGCATGATCCGATGCTCATTTTCTTGGTTGAAGCAGGCTGCCCATACTTCAGTTTGGTGAAGGGTTGACGTCTGATATGCGATAGAAAGTACGTGTGTTGGCCTGTCTGTTTTTTCGGTTGAATCTTGCTGAGATTAAGAGAAAACAGGCGGTGAGGAAGATGAGGAGGAGAGTCCCGATGCCTGGAACAGTTCTGTTGATTGCAGAATGGATCGAGGCTCATGAAGCAGAAAAAATGGTACACCAAATAGCGTAAATCTCACTCAATATGAACAAACATGAAACATGTCAAGCCAATAGGGATACCCTCTTCCCCTATGGGGTGAGAGAAAGACACGTCTCCGGCCGGATGTACATTCTAGCTAGGTAAGGTTGCCGAGAAGTTGTTGGATCACCGGAATGGCATCAGGGCGAGCGGCGATGATGCCATTGACGGTGGGCTGAGGTTGGTTGCATTGAATGGGTTTCAGGTCTCTGTCCACGACGATTCCTCCCGCCGCTTGAACCAGAAGGAGCGCAGCCGCGATATCCCATTCGTTTTGTGTGCCAATATTGATCACTCCGTCAATCTGTCCGGCAGCCACCAGTGCCAATGAATAAGCAATGGAACCCATAATCGGGCGGCAATTGGCGGTTTCTCGCCATGTGCGAATGATCGAGCGGTCCATGGGGCCCGTGTTCACCAGGAACGACAAGCGGTGTCCGGTGGTCCGGCTGACATGAATGGGGCAGCCATTGACTGTCGCCGGTTCACCTCGGACGGCACAAAAATATTCCCGGGTGGCGGGGTTGAAGATAATCCCGATTGAAGCCTGTCCATGGTCGATGAGCGCAAGGGAGATCGCAAATTGTGGGAGGTTTTTCATAAAGGGTTTGGTCCCATCAATGGGATCCAGGATCCACACACGGTTTTTTTTCAGTCTGATGGGGTTGTCTGGCGATTCTTCCGAGAGCCAGCCATCATCAGGATAGACGGCGAACAAGGCTTCCTGGACGATACGATTGACTTCCAAATCGCCATTGGTCACTGGCGATCCGTCCGGCTTGATCTGGACGGCTAATCCTTCATACTGGATTCTTTGAAGGCGATCACTTGCGCGGACCAGGGCTTGTCGGATGATGGAGAGTTCTTGGCGATAATCAGTCATGATCAAAGTGGATGTCGTGCATTGACAATAAGGAGTAAATGCCCTTTCTTAATATTGTACCCGAGACCATCGGTAAAGTGTGAATCGGGCTTATTTAAGGCATCGGGCCTAACAGTTCATAGCATGAGAGGCGCGCCTGAGGCTAGATTGACTATGTGGGGATGTGGGGATGGCGGAGTGAAAGGGTGCGGGTGCATGGAATGAGATGTGGGGAGCACTTCAGGGGCGTACTATGCAAACCGTGACCGTGAGGCTGAAAATTTCACCGGAACGCTTTCAGGCCTATTACCAGGGTGTGGTGGAATCTGTGGTGGCTCAGTCAATCGATGGTCGAACGATCCAATTTCCCGCCCGGGTGCTTCGTCCCTTTGTCTCGCATCAGGGGATTCAGGGGACCTTCGAGATCACCTTCGATGCGAGTTTGAAGTTTCATTCGATTCGCCTGGCACAGGACGACAGGTGAGTGCTGCCGCTATGACCGGAGATGAGTATTCCCTTGTCGGATTATTTCTGAGTGCGTTTCTTTCCTCAACCGTATTGCCGGGTAGCTCTGAGGTCGTCTTCCTCATTTTGGCCGCACAGGGGCATCTTCCGGCCTGGAGTCTGCTTGCCACGGCGACGGCAGGCAATACCCTGGGTGGGATGAGTTCCTGGGCCTTGGGATGGCTTATCGGGTGGTGGTATCCACTCCATGAGTTCACCAAGCCGGCCCACCATCTTGCCGTGGAACGGGTTCGCAAGTGGGGTAGTCCGGTGCTGTTATTGTCCTGGGTGCCGGTCATTGGGGATCCGCTGTGTATCGCGGCAGGATGGTTGCGGATGGGCTGGGTGCGTGCCCTATTGTGTATTGGGATTGGTAAAGGGTGCCGGTATGTGGTTTTGTTCGCCCTGTTACCCACCAGTGGCGGGTGAACGACGCAGGCGTCTGCCTATAGCATTCAGAAAACGTTGTTGGTATGGTTGGCCTTGCCTCTCAATTGCCTCCTTTTTGATAAATTGCTGTCCATACGATCAATTCCTCTAGAGTATCCAATCTATTATGGAGTCGTCATATCGTGAACGTTCCCCTTCTTGATTTGAAATCCCAATACGCCAGTATCAAACAGGACATTCAGGTGGTGTTGGAAAAGATATGTGCCGAGCAAAGTTTTATTCTGGGAGCCCAGGTTCAGAACCTGGAGCAGAACCTGGCAACATATATCGGCACAGATCATGCGATTGGGGTGGCATCAGGAAGCGATGCGTTATTGTTGTCGTTGATGGAGGTGGGGGTTCAACCGGGCGATCGCGTCGTGACGGTCCCCTTTACATTTTTTGCGTCTGCAGGAGTGATTTCCCGGCTTCATGCGCGTCCGGTGTTTGTTGATGTGACGCCTGATACGTTTAATCTCGATCCCACACGGTTAGCGGATAGCCTCACTTCAGACGTCAAAGCCATTCTTCCGGTCCATCTCTTTGGACAATGCGCGGATATGGAAACGATTCTTCAGATTGCCGATGCACAGGGAATCCCGGTTATTGAAGATGCCTGCCAGGCCATCGGGGCGGCTCGAAACGGTGATCCGGGCCGGAGCCTTCGGACGCACGGGGGGCTTCAGCTTTTTCCCGTCGAAAAATTTAGGGGGATTCGGCGACGGCGGGTTGATTACCACGCGAGACTCGCGGGTAGCCGAGCGACTGCGACTCTTGCGTGTGCATGGGAGCCGATCAGAATATCATCATCATTTAATCGGGATAAACAGTCGGTTGGATGCGCTGCAAGCGGCCATCCTTCAGGTAAAATTTCAGCATTTGGCTGAGTGGACCGCGAAGCGCCAATCGCATGCGGCCTCTTATCAGCAGATGTTTCAGGCATACGGTCTTGATGAGCACGTGACCGTGCCGATCGTGGCATCCGGCAATAGTCATGTTTACAACCAGTTCACCGTTCGCACGCGGCAGCGAGACGAACTCAGTGCCTACCTGACCCACCATGGAATCGGTAATCGCATTTATTATCCTGTCCCCCTTCATCTTCAGGAATGTTACCAGGATCTCGGGTATCATAAAGGCGATTTTCCGGTCTCGGAACAGCTCTCCCAAGAGGTGCTTTCTCTTCCCATCTATCCCGAACTCACCCAGGATCAACTTCAGTATGTGGTCGACACGATTAAAGCCTTTTTTGGATAAGCAGGCCTTGGGCCCGCAAATAATGTGATCATTGGTCGAACAGGTGATGTTTATAATGCCAATACAGGTGAATTTATGGGGAGTCTTACCAACAAATTATGAGAGGGATTCAAGTGACAATTGGTAATAAATCCATAAATTATCAACATGTATTTCCCGTTGTTCGATTTGATTTTCCGATCAATGAAGAAGACCCTTGGAATTCTATTTCGATTGTTAAGGTTTTTGAAAACGAGGATGAAGCTACATCAGAAGCAGCCCGTCTAAATGAATTGAATGGAAAAAAAGGCTGTCATTATTCATCAACCATTTCTCGATTGATACCTAAAAGCAAACAAATTCTAATTAAGTGGGGGGTGAGAGCAAGATCCTGCGTCTTCCGATACACTTCCATGAGTGAAACGGCATTGTGTGTGTCCACCTCCCGATATTGGAGATACGCTCGTGGTTTTCAGCTGGCATGTAAAAATGAACAATGTGAAGATGTCAGGATCTCAACTATAAGAATGGTAAGACGTTTTCATCTGGTTAGATACGATGGATGTACTCTATATAATAGATATACTGTCAGGTATTGGATTGGTGGTCTTCTTGATATGGGGAAGTTGGTATATATATTGGGATGTGAAGCGCCGTTGGTCGATTCCGGAAGAACGAGGCACAGCCTGCATTCTTTGCTATGGATGGATAATATTTGGCATACCTCTTGGGATAATTATAATTTTAAGTTTATTGATAAAATTGGGAATTTTGCCAGACTTTTTTCGGATATGGTACTTGAAATGGATTGAGTAGAGGCCATTCTGTTGGGTAATTAGGGCGAAACGTAACCAAAATAGATCTTCAGGAATTGTTTAAACAAATTCTCCGTTCGATGATTAAACCGATATTCAATTTCTTTTAAGTACATAGGAAAATGATATTTCAAGACGCCCCGGTAATGATACAAAATATGTTTGGCGTAACTCCAAAATCCTTCAATGCCATTAATATGGTTCTTCACGTGGCCACAGCTCACGAAGCGTTTTGAATGATTGATCGTATGATGTTTGCCATACCGTTTCAAGGACTGATAGCCGCGGAAAGCGTCCGTGTAGTAGACCGAGCCCTTCCGCGTCTTGGCTTGAATATGCCGCATGAGCGCGTCGGCACTGACGGATTCGACGACTTTGGTGTAGACACGGCTTTCGCGCTCCAGGAGCCCAAACACGACGCTTTTACCAGCTGCCGCTCGTCCTCGCTTCCCTTTGCGTTTGCCCCCAAAGTAGGCTTCGTCCACTTCGATCTCACCTTTCAATTCGCCTCCTTCCAATTCGGCCAAATGGAACAACGCTTCTCGGAGGCGCTGATAGACGCGAGTGACCACTTTGACATCGACGCCCAAGTCCTGCGCCAACCGATAGGCGGGTTGGAGCTGAGAGAAGCCTTGAAGGATCGCAATCTCTCGACGCAAACGACTCAGACTTTTGCTTTTCCCACACAGCTGGCATTTCACATACCCTCGGCTGGTGTGCAGGACCTTAAACGAGCCACAGAAAATACACTTCCGGCCCCGCAAAAAGTTGGCCGCACAACTAAAAACCGTGTTTCGTCCCGTAACCATGCGCCTGTTCTAGCACACACTGGTTACGAAACGCCCTAATTACCTTCTGTTGTTGGCTGTTGTTCCCCGCAATTTTCCTTCCACCCGTGCAAGCCATCTCATTAAAGGTGACGGACCGCAAAGGCCGGTCACCAGCATTACCTATGATATTCTGACCCGTCGAAAAAGGTCATTTAGGGGGATACGGCGACGGCGGGCTGATTCCTACGATGCGGGAAACCGGCTGGTCCAGATCGTTGACTCGCTCTCCGGCACGATTACACGGATCTATGGCGATCTGAACCGCCTCACCGAGGAAACCACCCTCCAAGGCAGTGTCAGTTTTTCCTGCTCCAATCTACCGGGCAAGGGACGACGTTTACCTACATGTGGAATACGCGTCAACAATTGGTGAGTATTTATGGAGGCCGAGCGACTGCGACTCTTGCGTGTAACGGCATGGGAGCTCGATCAGCAAAATCATCAATAGCGCGAAAACTATTTTGTTTATGATGGGCTGAACCCGATGCAGGAATTATCCGCTGGCTCACCGGTGGCGAATCTTCAAGTAAAATTTCAGCATCGATGAGTTCATGAGCTGGACGGCGAAGCGCCACGATCTCGACCATTTTCTCACCAATGCTTTAGGTTCGTACGATTGTCTTAACGGATGGCACGTGTATCGTTTAAACAGAATATACCTACGACCCGTTTGGAATGGCGACGGCTCACCGGCACCAGCAGTCATGAATATCCTACCAATTTACGGGAAGGGAACACGACGGCAAGGGCCTGCTCTCTTATCGGGCACGCTATTACTCTCCTGTCATACAGAAACGATTTATTAAGTGAAGACCCATCGGCTTTGCAGGGGGTGATTCGAATCTGTATGGATATGTAGGGTAACAGTCCGATCTAACTTTTCGGATCCGATGTGTGAAAGTGCCTTTTGTGGACCGTCTCTTTTCCCTTATGTAAGACCTGCGAGTCCGCGGCCAGGGCCATATCCCGCTGCCGCTCCAAGGCCTACACCTCCCTTTATACTCAAAAAAACCACAAGAAACGGTTGCCTATTAATTAAACTGGAAAAGAAATACTAAAATCTAACGAAGGAAAATGCAGAAGCAGCGCGTCCGCCGAATAAAGTTCTCAGAAAATATACATGTGAAGATTTTGAAAATTGCACGACCTACTTGATGGAGGAAGATTTATGTGGAGTTGGGAGGTCTGTGCGGACCGTGAAGGTCTCGGGCAGGCCCGGCGGCCTCAGGATAATCTTGGGAGGTTCAGGAGAATCTGGGGATTCGGGAGGGAGAGGGAAACCACCTTCATGTGGTCCTCCCGAATGTATCTAAGGAATTATTGATAGATATTAGAGATGAATGAGCTTAAAAAAAAAAACAAATTGTTCAGGAAGCGTACAGGGACTATTAAACCTCCGGTGAATGTGAAAAAGACATTTCATGTTCTTCTTGAATATGTGCCACTAGAAGATTTGGCCCATTTAGAGTCTATCGTTCTTACAAATACCGCCGCTTTATCCCGGAAAAGGAAGCGGAAAAGAAGATCCTCTCGGGCACCTCTTTCCGATGTTTTGGGCCGGTGTTACCAAAGATGGAAAGACCAACCAGCGTATATTGAACTTTACGTGGATAACATCCTGGGGGATGTATCCTGGTATGACCTCAGGTTACCCATGTTCAGAAATTTGATGTTCGCGAAGATTTTATATCACGAGATTGGACATCATGTTCAGATAATCTCTAACGTTAAATTTGTCAAAGAGGAAGTTTTCGCGAAAAAATACGCATTCCGCCTCAAAAAACGATTATCTCGAGAACGATATTGGCATTTGAGACCATGGTTTAAACCAATTTTTTGTTTGTCTAGAAATATCGGGCTCCTGAAATCCAAAGAGAATGCCGCGAAGTGACACAAACGACAGACTAAAGGAGATCTCGTTTTCACCACTCAAATCATTTTGCCCCCTTAAACCCATAGTGGGGAAGATGTGATTCAAAGGAATTTCCCCAATGAGTGTGTTGATTATCCAACAATTCCCTGAGGTTATCAAAATGGAAATCGAGGATAAAGCTCACGACAAAAAAGAAGAGGCACCGATGAACGCTAAACTTTTACGAAAAAAAGGCTAGAGATCATGATATTTCCTAGTCAACGCCTACGCTTGAGGTATTGGATCAGAATCCAAAAACTTATACATCAGAACTTAGAGTTTATTTCTACAAAGACAAAGACCTTTTTGATGCATTTGAATTTTTTATTTACCAAAATGGTGCACTGTTTGTTTCAAAAAATGAGGTTCGCCAGTGGATTCAAGAAAATGAAAATAAGACTTTTTAGTTCAACAAGAAAATGTAGAATAATTGCCCTACCATCGCTTTTGTATCAGCTTTCCTAAATTAGAAGAAGTGGACATCCATCAGAATGGGCTAAGAGAAGTATCGCCCCGCATACAGCTCCTGACGGAACTAAATTTTAGACTCATTGAAAATACTAGCACTGGTCAACAAGTGGAATTCAAAACAAAATTCGTTAGGTAATTCTCATGGATATTGATAAATCTAAACGTCAAGAAGCTATCGACATTGCCTCGGCCATCATTAAGGGTATTCTTCATCCTTTAGTGGGCTGTCGTCGACTGTTTGAATTAAAGGACTATATTGGATTGGGAAATGATAAAAGTTTCGATCAAATTAGGGCGACTGAAAGTGAAACTGATCATCTACCGTTAGGGGCTCTAAAACTAGAGAGTAGTGCATCATATTTGGAACGTGTCCAACTTTGAAAAACAGAAGAATATCTTGATTCAGCACTAGCTGATATAGTGAAAACATGTGGGGACATTATCCAAAAAGCGAAATCCCTTTAAGCTTCCCCAAATCATGTTATTTATTTTCATTTTTATTGTCTGACGAGTTGCGAACGTAGCGACGGGAAAGCTTACACGACCTTCACCTAGATCCTGTCCATGGACTATGATAACTGCATATATTACCTAACGAAATAATTTCGCCCTCCTCACCGACAAGCCAAATTGTTACCAACAGAGCTTTTGCCCCGACGCCAAGGATCGTTCACCACAATCACCTACACGTGGAATGCGCGGCAGCAATTGGTGGGTATTTCCGGAGGCGGTACCACCGCCGAGCTTTGCCTATGACGGCCTGGGACGCCGGATGCAGCAAAACCGTCAATAGCACGAGCACCGCAATTTGTCTATGATGGATTGAATCCGGTGCAGAAATTATCTGTTGGCTCACCGGTCGCCAATCTCTTACCCGGCTTAGGCATCGATGAGTTCATCAGCCGAACGGAAGGGGGCACAACGTCGACCTTTCTCACCAATGCGTTGGGTTCGACGATTGGCCTCTAACGGATGGAACGGGTACCGTTCAGACCGAATATGCGTACGACCCGTTTGGAATGGCGACGGTCACCGGCACCGGCAGCACGAATTCCTACCAGTTTACGGGAAGGGAACACGACGGCACGGGCTTGGTCTATTATCGGGGACGGTACTACTCCCCTGTCCTGCAGCGGTTTCTTTCGGAAGATCCCATTGGGTTTGCAGGGGGAGATGCCAACCTCTATGCATACGTGTTTAACAGCCCAACAAACTTTACCGATCCCAGTGGCCTTTTCGTCTATCCGGGATGGCCCCCTCCTGGTGGAAATTCCAGCAAGAGCGGTGATAGTCCCCCTCCCCCCGATCCTTGGGATACTATAGGATTTCTTCCCGGAGGGGGAGCGTTTGGGCCGGGGGGGCTTGGAGAAAAGGGGCGGCTGCCGGAGCAGCCAAGGCTTTCCAAAAAGCAGGACAACAATTGGATAGAAATGGACTTACAAAAGCTGGACGTGCGCTTCAGAAGCATGGTGACAGGCCGAACAGTGCTTTTCCAAAATCAACTGGAACTGCATCCGAAAGGAACCAACAAGGCCAACAGGTATTAGAAGACATTTTGAATAGCAGTAACCGAACGAGCGGCCCGAACAAATTTGGAGGTACAGATATCTTTGACAATAATACTGGTCGAGGCGTTAGATTTAATGCTGATGGTACGATGAAAGGATTTTTGGAGCCATGATGAAGAATTCGGGGATTGAAATACTCTTATCCAGTGATTGTGATTATGAAAAATTAGTTGCTGAAATTTATTATGATGGAAAATTTATAGCATTGTTAAATCAGGATGAAGGACCTGAGAAACTCAAAATCGAGTTTCCTGGTAAAGAAGTACAAGAGGAAATGGTTTGGAGAAAAATCGATTTAGATATTTTTACAAAAGGGCTAGAAATGGCAAAAAAAAAATTGAAAGGCTAGAAAAAAATTTGCCTGAAGCCTTTGCTCCCTAGGGATAGCCATGGTGACTTCAGGGTCAATAGGGGTCAAATCTTTTGTTGAGAGTTTCGTTCGTTGATGCTAGGCTGCGGGTATGGCACGGCCCCTGCGTCTTGAGTATCCCGGTGCGGTCTATCATGTGATGAACCGGGGGCTAGCTCGTCAGGCGATCTTTCGGGCCCTCACTGATTATGAGATGTTTCTCCAAGCGCTGCATGAGACCCATACGCTTTGGGGAGTTGAGGTCCTCGCGTATTGCTTGCTGCCGAATCACTATCATCTGTGTGTGCGCACGCCCGCAGGGAATCTGGGGCGCGTCATGCGGCATCCTAAGTTGCAGGAAACGGCGACGCACTTTGGGGTGGAAAGCTATGGGGTGGTAGGGTGGGCCGGTGCGCAGGTCCGGGCGAAACAGCTCAGCGACTCCCGCTTCAAGAAACGGGTAGAGCAGGTGGAGACAGCAATGAGTCTACAAAAGATTTGACCCCTATGCTTACTCCTTTGGAACGGGCCGTGCTTGAAAAGATTCTGGATGGGGACCTTTCTTTCGCTTTTCCAGCTAAGGCAGCAATTGGCCGAATCCACAGTAGCAAAACGGGAGCTAACAGGATTTGGATTCTACACAACCATTGCCGTCACCAGAAGATCTCACTCGAAGAGCTGGACATTCCGTGAAATTTGGTGATGTCATAGCGGAGATACCAGGTTTGTCTGGTGGAGCAGGATTTTTGCTTTATATTGAGAATGGAATCCTCGATGTTCTTGAAGGCTATAGTTATGATGAACCGTGGCCAACTTCGACTGAAGGTTTTACTTTGCGGTTCTTGAAGGGGGAGGAGAGGGATTCGAAGTTTTATCAGAGATACTGTAAAGCTATGACATGAGTGATGAATAAATAGAAGAATCCCTATTAGCCCTTAGCCCACTTCATTCCAATAAAATTTTGGCAAAATTGTATCCACCCTCCGCTTTTTAGAAACCCGCGTCGGTTTACGAAGTCTGGTCAAAGAACAGCATGTGGTGTTCTATCGGATTCTTACTGATCGGATTCGTATCGTGCGTGTGCTACATGGCAGTCGCGATGTCCTGAACTTTTCGCAGTGGCGGCCATGACGAAGAAAAAATATACTACTGCTGGAACTGAAATGTGCTAGTCATCTCGCCGCGTTCTCAATCCAAGAATTTCTGCCTCCCTCTACCTTCTTTTCCCTGAGCTCAATCGGGCGTCCTGTTCCGATGGGTTGCCGAAAAGTATTTTCAAAAGGAAGCAGATGGCATTAACGTGCCATGTCTATGATGGGGAAGATATGCTCTCGGCGTATAGGGGACCAATGCCGAATGGAGGGACTACCTCCAGGAAAAATCCTGGCAGGACCAATAGGTTACAAAAGTCGGGGTTGTTTTGCGGTCAGGCTGACGCGTGTTCCCATGTTTTTGCGCGCTGGACCAATGCTTCTTGAACTAAAGGCCAATCATGAAGGGTGGCGGGATCAAAGTCGGCTCCGTTAGGCCAGACCAACGTGTGAACCTCCCGATCAAGCCGGACTTGATTAAAGAGTTGGAGGTTTTGCAGGGGGCCATAGAAATTCCCCACGAGGATGGGTTGGAAGTCAATTACTTGCAGGGTGTGATCGTCAAACTCCACGTGAAGGGTATAGGGACCCGCAATTGAAAAATTGGTGACCCGGTGGATGGGGTGCTCCATAGTTTACGCTCCTTCTTTATTTCAATGGGGCTATTGGTAGCGGGGGATTACCCGTCTGGAGCCGCTCCCAATCCTGCTGGAGCTCCTGCTGATGCAGTTCCGCCCAGGCTTCTACGAGTCGTTGCTGCCTTTTAGGAAGAGAGCCAGCCAATAATTCTATGGGAGTGATTTGATAGACCGCGACTTCCTCTTGATAGTATGCGTGAAAATGTGGTGTATGATACGGTTCCAGGGCTTCAAAATACATACGAATGATAATTCCAAAAAACCGACAAAATTCTGGCACGAAAATATTTTACCCCTTCTGACTCGTACCAAGCAATGTGAGAACAGGCTATTTCTTCTCGCAAACTATGGCTCTGGAGATCAACCCGACCAGACTTTGGTGTTGCGCAAAAGATGGGGCGCGGGTCCTTCTATTACCATTGAAATCGTCAGGGCTCAATTATTTATAACTGGTTGCAGTGGGATAATCGCCAATACCTTTTTACTATTCCAAGATGGAGAAAAGAGAAAAACGACTAAGGATAGCTGGCTCGGATGACGCTGCGGAGTCCGCCTCTGGCAGTGAATTCCCCAGTCACAGTTGCCGAGACCGGACGGCAGGCTTTGACGAAATCGGCCAGGATTCTGTTGACCGCATTTTCATAAAAGATTCCCAGGTTTCGATAGGCGTGGATATACATTTTGAGGGATTTTAATTCAAGACAGGATTTGTCCGGCACATAGGTCAACCGGATTGTGCCAAAATCAGGGAGTCCTGTTTTGGGACAAATAGCCGTATATTCAGGAATTTCAATGGTAATTTCGTAGCCTGGATATTGGTTCGGCCAGGTTTCGATTTTTGGCAATTTATCGGCAATCCCGCTCTTGGCATGCCGTTCCGAATAGCCCGATTTTGAGGAATTGTGTGATTTTTTCATGCGTTGAAGGCTCGTCTCCTTGGATGGTTCAGCAAGGCACCCAGTCTACTCTTTTCTGAAATTTCCCCGCAACCTTATGCCGCCGGTTTCTTGAGAATACCCCTACCCTGGGCTATACTCGCGTGTCATTTGTGGCGCGCTTGGTATTTTACCGAAGCGGTTGTTATTCACCATGGGTCTGTTGAAAAAAGCCGCTAGCGGCGTTCTCGCCATTTTCCCGTGCTCACGTACTACGCGTACGCTCCGCGCGAAAAAACGGCTGCGGCCTTGCTGGACGGACCCTTCGGGAAGACTCAGGGCATGCTTTTTTGAACCGACCCGGAGCCTTTGATGAGTAATCTAATCCTGGGCAAATTTATTCTTGAAAATCTGAATTATTCAACACTCCCACCATCCAAACGTACCCTGACCCCGATTCTGTGTGTGACAAGGTTTACGTGTCGAAAAATCGGGGGGAATTGTGAGGTCTGTCTAAGGCGATGAGCAGTAACACGGTATTGGAAGCTGACGATTTTGTGAAAGGCCTGCAAGGCATAGGTTTCGATTTTTTTACCGGTGTGCCCGACACGATATTGGGGGGCATTATTGCCCATTTGACGGAAGAACGGTTGTATACCCCGGCGGTTCGTGAAGATGAGGCTGTGGCGATGGCCGCAGGAGCCTACCTGGGTGGGAAAATTCCGGTCGTGTTGATGCAAAACTCCGGATTAGGTAATGCCCTGAATGTCCTGGCTTCTCTCAATTTGATTTATCAGATTCCCTGTTTGCTGTTGGTATCCTGGCGTGGCTTCGAAGGTAAGGACGCACCTGAACATCTGGTGATGGGGGAAACCATGACGACGCTTTTGGATACGGTACGGATTCCCCACAGGACGTTGTCCCAGCAGACGATTGTAGATGATCTGAAATGGACAGCCACCACCTTTATGGAGAAGCGGATCCCTGTCGCGTTATTGTTGAAAAAGGGCATCGTGAAAACCATTCAGCCCTAGTGGGATGTTGAAGAGATGTCCTATGGTCCTGTACGGATTTTCCGATTTGGTCTCGTAAGGGAAAAGCGGCCAATCTGCAATTTCTGCCCGGTCTGTGGGCAACGGGTTGGGTGTGAACGCGAAGAAATAACCATTGTGTTGGAGATGCAACGATGATTGGACCGGAAGAAGGGGTCATGCAGAGCCGGGCGCAGGCGATGGCGGCCATGTTGGAACTGATGACCGATCAACTGCTTATTGTGTGCAACGGGTTTCCCTCACGTGAAGCCTGTAAACTTCGTGATCGGGCTCAAAATTTTTATATGATTGGCTCGATGGGCGCGACGGCGGGCATCGGATTAGGATTGGCTCTGGCCCAGCCGGACAAAACGGTGGTGGTCTTTGATGGCGACGGAAATGTGCTGATGAGTCTTGGCACCTTGGCCACGATTAGTGCGTTGCGACCGAAAAATCTCATTCATGTGGTCTTTGATAATGAGGTGTATGGAACCACCGGAAACCAGCCCACCTATTCCAGGGTTGTCGGCCTGGATAAAATGGCCAAAGCGGCAGGATACAAGAATGTTGAGCGGGTCTGGGAGCGAGAAGATATTGTGTATGAGTTTAAGGCCATGTTAGGGGATGACGGGCCGAGTTTTTTGTTGGTCAAGGTGAATGAACAGCTTGAAGATGCGGATCGGATTGCCTTGAGTCCAGCTGAGCTGACGAAACGGTTTAAGGGGAGTGTCACCTAACGGCACATGTATTCGCGTGAAAGCCTAATCGCCAGCCTGTAAGCGTGTAAAGGAAGAGGATTCATGATTTTATTCAATCCCGGTCCCGTCAATGTGTCTGAAAGAGTCCGTCAGGCTTTACTTCAACCGGATATCTGTCATCGGGAGTCGGAGTTTTCGGAGTTATTGACAGATATCCGGCAAAAATTGTTGAAGGTCTTCGTTCCTGGTGAAGAAGACGAGTACACCGCGATTGTGTTGACGGGTTCGGGCACGGCGGCTGTGGAAGCGGCGCTAATGTCCAGTATCCCTACCGGCAAGCGAGCGATGGTGATTAACAATGGGGTGTATGGCCAACGGATGTCTTCCATGCTGGCGATGCAGCGTTTGGGTACGCCGGACTTAAAGTATGACTGGGGAATCGCCCCGGATCCGCAGACGATTGATTTGGCGCTGAAGCAACATCCGGAAGTGCATACCGTCGCCATGGTGCATCATGAAACGACCCTGGGATTGATTAATCCGGTGAAGGAAGTTGCGGAGGTCGTGGACCGGTATAATCGGGTCTTTATGGTGGACTCTGTGAGCGGGCTGGGAGGAGAGGCCCTGGATATTGCCGGAAACAAATTATACATGGTTGCGGGGGCCGCTCAGAAATGTATTCAAGGTTTTCCAGGTGCCGCGTTTGTGTTGGTCCGCAAAGGCTTTATGGAGCGGATGATGAAATATCCCAAGCGGTCCTGGTATTTGAATTTGGCTAATTATTATGAAGAACAGGAGCGGGGGACGATTCCCTTTACTCCGGCCGTGCAGGTCTATTATGCATTCCGCGAAGCTATTAATGAACTGTTAGAAGAAGGCCTCGACAACCGGATTCAACGATTTAAGGGCTATGCCACCACCATTCGGACGCGTCTGGAAGAGTGGGGCGTCAAGCCGGTACTGGCCCCTACGCTTCAAAGTAATACCTTAACCGCGTTTTATCTGCCTGAAGGGTGTGCCTATCAAAGGCTGCATGACGAATTAAAACGAGCCGGATACGTGATCTATGCGGGGCAGGGCCAATTGGAAGAGAAAGTGTTTCGTATTGCCAATATTGGTGCCCTCACCAATCAGAATATTGAAGGATTCCTCTCCGCTTTTCAGTCCATACTTTCGGGAGCCAGAGCGTGAAGGCAGTTATCTTTGCAGCGGGTGTCGGGAAGCGGTTGCAAGGTGTGACACAGGGGCGACCGAAATGCCTGGTTGATCTTGGCGGAAGGACTTTATTATCCCGGCATGTCGAAGTTCTGGGGCAATTGGGTGTGTGCCAGGTTGTGGTGGTGGTGGGGTACGCTCAGGATCATATTCGCAAAGCCATGGCCGCCGACCCGTTTGTTCAAGAGGTCCGATGGGTGGTGAATGAACAATTTACTCGTGGGAGCATAACGTCATTGTGGGCGGCACGGTTTGAAATGGACGATGATGTCGTGCTCATGGATGCCGATGTTCTTTACGCCCCATCGATTCTGGCTCGTTTGGTTCATTCTCCCTTTCCGACGGCCTTGTTAATGGATGAGACGGTGAAGCAGGAATCGGAAGAATGTATGATTGCCGCGAAGGCTGGTCGAGTCCTCACCTTAAGTAAAACCTTGCCATCTGCCTATGATGAGGCCGGCGAGGGGGTCGGGTTTCTCAAAGTCCAAAAACAGGATATTCCAGCACTGTTGCAATCGGTTCAGGCCTATGTTGCAGCCGGGAAGCTTGATATGGAATATGAGGACGCGCTAAAAGAGTTTTTTGAGAAAGTGCCGGTGGGATACGAAAAAATCGGGGGGCTTCCGTGGATAGAAATTGATTTTCCTGAAGATATCGATCGAGCGAAGTCTGAGATCTTGCCCGCCGTGATAAACTTAGAGGAGAATACCAGGGCCACCACACTGAGACCGTAGGAATGAGTGTATGGACGGAATACTTAAACAAGAAGCCACCCATGCGGTCGATACGGCAATTTTATTGACGTCGGTCGGGGTCTTTGATCCGGGCGCCGTCGGGACCGGTGACGCGGTTCCCAGTCCCTTGACTCGTGTCGGCGGCATGACGCTGTTTCAACGGGCGGTGTTCACGTTGCAGCGAGGCGGAATCTCTCAAATTTGGGTGTTAGCTGGGCCGGAAGAACAAGCTCTTCGTCAGTTACTTCGTGAAGATAGCCGGGTACAGGCCGCTGTTCGTTGGCTGCCGGTTCGGGAATTCCCACCCCATGATCCTCAGACCTGGGAAGCGCTTGCGGAGGAAATCAATGGAGCCTGTATGATCGTGGGTTGCCATACGGTGTACTCTCCCGCATTGATCCAGCGTTTGCGAGCAGAAGGATCTCAAGGGAAGGCAGTCGTAGTGGTTGGTCAACCTGAGGAGGGATATCACCGTGGAAATCCCGGGGTGGCGTTCCGGCCTGAGGGCTTGGAGGGACGGTCAACCTCGACGGTGGTCTTTCATGACCAGGCGGTATCCCAGACATCTCAGTCCTCAACGAAAAGTCCGACTCCTGATCGAAGCCGGTTGCCGCTGGTTGGAGACCTTCTGGTTCTCCCGGCCCGGCTCTTGGGTATTTCAGGCGTATTACAGGCTAATGGCACGAATCCGCTTCGGTTGGCATTGGAGCAAGCGGCAGTGGAAGGGACGATTCAAACCATTGGCGGCGCTTCTCATTGGTTCAGAGATGTCCGTGGGCCTAAGGGGCCCCAACTCGCTGAGCGGACCCTGTTGGAGGCTCTCCAAACAATGAAGGGGGGCTTGGATGGGTTGGTGGACCGGTATGTGAATCGTAAATGTTCCGGTCTGCTCACGCATGGGTTCTTGCGGTTGGGATGGTCACCGAACATGATTACGATGCTATCCATGGTCGTGGGGCTCGTGGCCGCGGGGTTTTTTGTGCCTGGGTCCTGGAAACTTGCCATTCTCGGGGGGCTGATCCTGCAATTGTCTGTCATCATTGATTGCTGCGACGGGGAGGTCGCCCGGCTGACGTTTTCAGAGTCCAAGTTTGGGCAAGAACTTGATATTTGGGCAGATAATGTTGTGCACATTGTGTTGTTTGCTGCCATCGCCTGCGGGGCGTTTCTCCAGGGGCCGTGGGAGCAGACGCACCTTCCCCTTCTGCTTGGGGCCTCAGCGGTTTTAGCGAATGTCGTGTCGTTGCTGTTAGTCAATCATGCGCGGCAATTGCGATCCCGTCCTCGTGAAATTCGTCAACTCACAGAACAAGAACGGGCCAATATTGAATTTATGTTGGGCAATGTCGCCAATCGCGATTTTTCCATCATGATATTACTGAGTGCTGGTTTTGGCTTCCTGCACTGGTTTTTGGCCCTGGCCGCGATTGGCTCGTGGCTCTTTGTCATGTCGATGGCCTGGATGCTTCGCCGTAGTCTCATCCCTCGTGCTTAAACTGCTTTTCCTGGTCGTCGGCCTCGCGGCCCTGGTCGGGATTGTTCTCCACATCGGCCTCGAACCGATTCAGCATACCGTTTCTCAATTAGGTCTCTTCCATCTCGGGCTCATCCTCCTGCCTATGATTCTGGTATACGGGTTAGAAGCCTTGGGATGGCAACTCACTCTGGGTTCTCAGGCTCGCCATGTCGGGTTCATGCGATTATTTGCCATCCGGATGGCTGGCGAAACCGTAAATGTCACGACTCCGACGGCCTATGTCGGCGGGGAGCCCCTGAAGGCGTATCTTCTCAAACGATACGGGGTGCCAATGGTGGATGGGTTGGCGTCCGTGATTACCGCGAAGACCGCTATGACCTTCGCCCAAGTGCTTTTTATCTTGCTGGGATTGGCGGTGGCTTTTTGGATTCTTGGCGATTCAGGTCATTCCTGGCTGGCGATGCTGGTCAGTGTGGGAGTCTTAGTATTTGGCGTCGGGCTGTTTGTGCTGCTCCAACGCCACGGTCTGGGTATGGGGTGTCTTGGCCTATTACGGGCATGCGGTATCAGGTTCTCCTTTCTTGAAAAACGGGAACTTCAACTACAGGAGCTGGACGGCACGATCCGTGGATTTTATTCTCAGCACCGTCAGACCTTTTATGCGGCGTTGGCCGTATTTTTTTTGGCGTGGATGATGGAAACGCTTGAGGTATATGCCATTCTGTACTTCCTCGGTGTGAAGATCGATGTGTGGGTCGCCCTCTCAATTGCGGCGCTTACGGTGCTCATTAAAGGCGGAACATTTTTTATTCCGGGAAGCCTGGGCGCACAAGAAGGGGGATATACCTTACTGTTGATGACGTTTGGTTATTCGGAAGTGACGGGAATCACCTTTGCGCTTATTCGACGAATGCGAGAAATACTCTGGATTGTCTTTGGTCTTGTTTGTCTGATGTTTTTGAAAGGTCAGGGCGGTGAGTCGGACCAGATGACTTCGTTGAAACGGTAGGGGACAAACCGGATGATTCTGTGGAAATAGTGGTGACTTGAACTCTCCGGGTCTATTGTGAATAATCGGACCCTCACGGATGGTTGCTCGAGAAAGGATGAGGTAACGATGGATATTGAACTGGGAAAGAATACTCTTCGAAATACCGATGGCGTCTTTATTGCTCACGGCAAAGAACAACTTCGTATTGAGTGGTTGGAAGAGGAGAATAAGCTGGCATTGAGTATGGGTGTGTTTATGCCCACGGGAACGGAAGTGGCCAAATTGCAACGCAACGTCTGGGAACACAACCCTGGCGATCGGTTTGTCCTTACGGAGTTGCCGGATAGCGTCAAGGTGGAAGATACGACCTTGAAGACCCTCGTCATGGAAATCCACAAAAAGCCCCACCAGGCAGTGGCCATCCCTGCTGCAAAATTTTATACCTCGAAAGGCACCTTGTCTGAAATCTCCGCGGAATGGTGGCGGGTTGGGAACAAAATGGAGCTGACCGGCATTGATGCCGACCTCGAAGGGGGCAGTATCGAACTCCCCGAATAACTGGACATCACCAAATTCCCTGCGTTTTTTAGGCGACGGGCCAAGTTTTCTCGTTCCTCTTGCTCATTGGGTAGGTGCCAAGCGAAGCCATGGAAAACGTTCCCGGCTCGTGTAGTCAAGTGCTCGTTACTTTTGTGTTGGAGCCAAATTATTCGGTGAGCAAACGGCAGCGAATTTCTGCGGGGTCGTGGCGAAACTGCCGTCAATATTCTGAAGGCCATCGAAAATGGCCATGGCGAAGAGTGAGCCTACTTCACGGCCGTTTTGGCGCGTGCCATCATGCGACAAAAGGAGCAGGTTCCCGCAGTCGTGGGTTGGCTGCACACGGTACAGGGTTGCAAGGTGGCTTGGTCGATCTGGCTCATAGATGGGGACACAGAGGACGATTTTTCCTGTCTATCAAGGAATCCCCAATAAAACCGTTGCTTGGTGCCCGGTGATTCGGATTCTAAGCGATTAAGCGCGTCTTTATATACCAACATCTTCGCGCCTTTGGCCATCGGGCATTCTTCGACCAGGTAGTCAATCCGGTTGACCACGGCATAGGCGGCAATTTCCCGTTCGGTCATTCGGTAGAGCGGTTTCACTTTTTTCGCAAAACCTTCCATGGAGGCGGGAAGGCTTGGCGACTGTTTCTGCAAATATTCCTCCTGCCACTGCAGGACATTGCCAAGAAGTCTGGCCGCCTCATCATCTAAATTATGGCCGGTGGCCATCACGTCGTAGTGGTTTTGCCACGCGACCCGATTAAATTGATACCGTTTAATCGTGCCACAGGCTGAGCATGTGGGACGCTTGATCAGATTAGCTAATTCCTTAATCCCCGCTCCCGCATCTTCTTCCACGGTATGAATCGTCAGTTGGGATCCGCAGGGTTCAGCCACCACTTTGGCAAACTGTTCGACTTTTTCTTTTGACCGGCTGGAATAACCGGGAATGCCTAAATCCACATACAAGGCATCGGCCCGATAGCCTAATTTCAGGAGAATTTCCCAAAGGGTCAGGCTGTCTTTCCCTCCGGACACGGCAACCAGAATGCGATCTTCAGGGGAAAACATCTGTTGAGCCTTAATGGCCCGTTGCACCTGGGTTCGGACAAATTCAGTGAGACAGCTCCCCACAAAACGCCGTATTGTGCCTTGGTAGTCCCAGCACCGCCCGTTTCGGACATTTTCGGCAGCGCATGAGTTTACCCTCCGGATATGACCGGGCGGATTTCAATGCTATCCCCATCCGCCACGGTTTCGTCTTCGGTCATGAGATCCTGCCCGCGTATGATCAAGAAAGCCTCAGGGATTAAATTGAGTTCTTTGAAAATGTCGGCAACCCGTTTGGGGCCTTGGATGACCATGTCACGGGTGGGATGGCTGAGATGGACTTTCATAGGTTCAAATCATAAAGACAGGTTCATGGGATTGGCAACTGATTTAATTATCCGACTTTTTGTCTTCGCCCGAGGAAAATTTTTATGCCTTCACGGCAAGTCCGTTTGCCGAACAACCTAGTGGGCAATAATGTAGAGTGAAAGGAAAACCTATGATAGGATGCAGGTACTTACCTTTCTCACAATTGAACACCCGTCACGCGAGATAGCCCATTTATTATGGATAACGAAGGAGCAAGAATGAAACCCGCATGCGATTCGCTGGACCAGCTTTGTATTAACACCATTCGTACCTTAGCGATGGATGCGGTGCAAGCCGCAAATTCCGGGCATCCCGGTACCCCGATGGCCTTGGCTCCTGTCGCCTATTGGCTCTGGAATCGGATCTTGCGTTCTGATCCGGACGATCCCATCTGGCCGAATCGTGATCGGTTTGTTCTCTCGGCCGGGCATGCGTCAATGTTGCTCTATTCTCTGTTGCATCTCTGTGGTGTGAAATCGGTGAACGGGCAATATGAGCAATTGGGTGAACTTTCGGTGACGCTGGAGGATATCAAACGGTTCCGGCAATTAGAGAGTAAATGCCCTGGTCATCCTGAGTATCGTTGGACATCGGGTATCGAAACGACGACCGGTCCATTAGGTCAGGGCGTCGCAACCAGTGTCGGCATGGCGATTGCGCAACGATGGATGGCCGCGTATTTCAATCGTCCGGATTTTGAAATGTTTAACTATAATGTCTATGCCATTTGTGGTGATGGGTGTTTGATGGAAGGGGTGTCCTCGGAAGCGGCATCTCTTGCCGGACACCTCAAATTGTCGAATCTCTGTTGGATCTATGACAACAATAAAATCACCATTGAAGGCCATACGGACTTGGCCTTTACTGAAGATGTGGCCACTCGGTTTATTGCCTATGGCTGGAATGTGACTCGTGTGGGGGATGCAAATGATCTCCATATGCTGGATCGGGCATTTGGCACCTTTATAAAGGAATCAGATCGTCCGACCCTGATCATTGTCGATAGCCATATCGGGTATGGAGCTCCGAATAAACAGGATACGCATTCGGCTCATGGTGAACCCTTGGGTGAAGAAGAAATCCGGTTAGCCAAACGCTATTATGGTTGGCCGGAAGACGCACGGTTTCTTGTGCCCGATGAGGTCCCGGCTCATTTCCAACAGGGTATCGGGAAACGGGGCAAAGAGTTGCGGAGCGCGTGGATGGCCCGTTTTGCAGACTATCAAGCCAAATATCCCGAATTGGCTAGCCACTTGTATCAAATGCAACATAGACAATTGCCCGATGGCTGGGACCGTAAAGTTCCTGTTTTCCCGCCTGATGCCAAGGGGCTTGCCGGTCGGGAAGTGTCGGGAATCGTGTTGAATGCCTTGGCGGCCACGATTCCCTGGCTCTTCGGTGGGGCGGCAGACCTGGCTCCATCCACGAAGACTCGATTAACGTTTGAGGGAGCCGGGGATTTGACCGGCAGCAATCCATCAGGACGAAATATCCATTTTGGGGTTCGGGAACATGCAATGGGCGCGATTTTGAATGGCCTGTCTTTGTCAAAAGTTCGCCCGTATGGCTCGGGATTTCTCATCTTTAGCGATTATGCCAGACCGGCTATCCGGCTAAGTGCCTTGATGGAAATTCCCGTCGTGCATATCTTTACCCATGATTCCATTGGGGTCGGGAGAAGATGGACCGACTCACCAGCCCATTGAACAAATCTCTTCGCTTCGCGCAATTCCCGGGTTAATCGTGTTTCGCCCTGGAGATGCCAACGAAATTGCCGAAGCGTGGAAGGTGATTATGGAATTGCGGCATGAACCGGTGATTATGATTCGTTTCGCGGCAGGCCATTCCCACATTGGATCGAATGAAATATGCGTCTGCGTCGGGCGTGGCCAAAGGTGCCTATGTCTTGGCGGACCCTCCCGATGGGTGTCCCGAGGTCTTATTGCTCGGAACGGGAAGTGAAGTGCCCTTATGCGTGCAAGCCCATGAGCAATTGGCGCTCGAAGGGATAAAAAGTCGGGTCGTCAGTATGCCTTCCTGGGAATTGTTCGAACAACAATCGGAAGATTATCGGCGCTCGGTTATTCCCCCCGATGTCACCGCGCGGGTATCGGTCGAGCAAGCCTCGGTCTTTGGATGGGGGAGCTATGTCGGAACGCAGGGCCATTCGATAGGGATGAAATCGTTCGGCGCCTCGGCTCCGCTCAAGGAATTAGCTAAAAAATTTGGTTTTACGGTTGAGCATGTGGTGGCGGCGGCCAAGGCGCAGATTGCAAGGCATCAAGCTCATGCCATCACCGCTGACCGCTAACTTCATCCTTTCAAGGAGAATCTCGCCATGAATCCACTCGTCCAACTTCGTGAGATGGGGCAAAGTCCCTGGTACGACTATATTCGTCGGGGTTTGATCACCTCTGGGGACCTTCAGGCGCTTATTGAGAAGGACGGTCTCATGGGCATGACCTCGAATCCCTCGATTTTTGAAAAAGCCATTGCGGGGAGTGCGGACTATGATGAAGCGATTGCACAAGTCGCGTCTCAGGTGACGAGCGTCAAACAGATTTATGAGGGAGTAGCCATTCAAGACATCCAGGATGCAGCCGATCTCATGCGGCCGGTCTATGAGACCTCGGACGGTCGTGATGGCTATGTGAGCTTGGAGGTCTCTCCGGATTTGGCTTTTGATACACAAGGCACCATCGATGAAGCGGTCCGTTTGTGGCAAACCGTGGGCCGGGACAATGTCATGATTAAAGTGCCGGGAACTCCTCAGGGGTTACCCGCCATTGAGGAGCTTCTGTCCCAAGGCATCAATATCAATGTCACTCTTTTATTCAGTGTGGTGGTATATGAGCAGGTGGCCTGGAGTTATATCCGTGGGTTGAAACGGTTGGCGGCGCATAGAGGGAATTTGCATCGTATCGCCTCGGTGGCCAGTTTTTTCGTCAGTCGAATTGATACGCTGATTGATAAAACATTAGACGCAAAAATTTCAAAAGAATCCCGTCCTGCCCAACGAGCGATGATGGAAGGTCTTCTGGGAAAGGTCGCCATTGCCAATGCCAAGCTGGCCTATCAAATCTTTCAGGGAGTCTTTGCGAGTTCCGAATTTCAACCCCTCAAAGCAGAAGGGGCACGAGTCCAGCGGGTCCTTTGGGCGAGCACCGGGACGAAAAACCCCAAATACCCGGATACCTATTATGTTGATAATCTCATCGGTCCGGATACCGTGAACACGATGCCTGAAGCGACGTTTACGGCTTTCCGGACGCACGGAACCGTGAAGAATACGATTCAGGAGGGCCTCGCTGAAGCGAAAATAACCATGCAGCAGTTGGCCGAAGCTGGAATTTCCATGGAGGAGGTCACCGACACTCTCCTGAAGGATGGCGCACAATTGTTTTTGGATGCCTTTGATCAATTAATGGGCGTGATTAGCCGGAAACGGGCCATCATCTTAGGGGAAAAAGTGGACCGGGTTACCTATTCGGTTGGCCCTCTGCAGCCGACGATTGACGAGGCGCTCAACGAATTTCAGCATACCAATCTGGTTCGCCGTTTGTGGAGTAAAGATCCTACTGTCTGGCATCACGATCCCGCTCATCAGGAGATCATTCGGAATGCCTTGGGGTGGTTGCGAATCACAGAACAACAACTTTCCTCGATACCCCGATTGCTGGCTTTGGCCAAAGAGATCAAGGAAGCGGGGTTTCAACATGTTCTGATCCTGGGTATGGGGGGAAGCAGCTTGTGTCCGGAAGTCTGCCGGATGACCTTTGGCTTAATTCCCGGATATCCCGAATTACATGTTTTGGATAGCACGGTACCCTCGCAGGTGCGGGCATTTGAGCATCGGGTCGAATTGGCAAAAACGTTGTGTGTGGTAGCCAGTAAATCGGGATCCACAACCGAACCCCTCGTGTTTCAAAAATATTTCTTTGAGCGAATGCGGCAGGTTGTCGGGGAGAAGGCAGGCAATCATTTTGTGGCCATTACCGATCCTGGCTCGTTGCTGGAGCAAGTGGCCAAGGAGCTGCGATTCCGACATATTCTGCCGGGTGTTCCAGAAATTGGCGGGCGATATTCGGCTCTTTCTAATTTTGGTATGGTCCCTGCGGCTTTGATGGGCGTGAATATTGAGCATTTCTTGTATCGGGCGGAACGCATGCGTCATTCCTGTGGGGCCAGCGTGCCCCCTCAGGATAATCCAGGTGTGATCCTCGGGACGGTCCTGGGCATGTGTGCCAAGGCTGGAAAGGACAAGCTGACGTTTGTGACCTCGCCGGCACTATGGGATCTGGGTGCGTGGTTAGAACAATTGGTGGCTGAAAGCACAGGGAAAGAAGGAAAGGGAATTATTCCCATTGATGGGGAATCGTTAGGAGACCCTGAGGTCTACGACCAGGACCGGGTCTTTGCCTATATCCGATATGAACAAGGAATTGATGTCACCCAGGAAGCTAAAGTAAAGGCACTTGAGGCAGCCGGGCATCCGGTGATTCGCATCAACGTTGCCGACCTGATTAATCTTGGCGAGCAATTTTTCTTATGGGAAATGGCGACGGCGGTCGCCGGAGCTTTGTTAGAAATTAATGCGTTCGATCAGCCAAACGTTCAGGAAAGTAAGGATTACACAAAGAAATATTTAGAAGCCTTCACCAGGAATGGCACCTTGCCGGATTCCCCCTCTTTCCTTACCGATGGCAATGTGACCGTCTATACCGATGAACAGAACGCCTCTGTCCTCAAAGGCAAGGCTTCCTTGGAAGCCGTGCTGGGCGCGCATCTTGCTCGTATTCAATCAGGTGATTATTTTGCCATCAATGCCTACGTGGAACGAACCGATCCGATTCATGCCATTTTTCAACGCATGCGTACCAACATTCGTGAGAACAAACAGGTGGCAACCACGTTAGGATATGGCCCACGATTTCTCCATTCCACGGGGCAATTGCATAAGGGTGGACCCAATTCTGGCGTTTTTATTCAGGTGACATGCGATGATCGGGAGGATCTTCCCATTCCTGGTGAACCATATTCGTTTGGCGTGTTGAAAGCCGCGCAAGCATTGGGCGATATGCAAAGCCTGAGCAGTCGTCACCGACGGGTCATCCGTCTCCATCTGGAGGCCGATGTTGAAAAGGGCTTGGCTCGCCTGGAGCAATTGATTGAAGCCAGCATCGGTTCGCATGCTCACTAGGAGCCTGTCGGACTTCGGATGAGTCAGCTGCACATGTGCCAATCGGTCCACATTTTGACCTGGATCCCTAAAGTTCGACAGGCTCATAGTCGCGCTCCGGTACGAGGACATTGAACCGGTTTGGTGGACAGGGAAGCGGGGATACTCTTTTACCGTCGCGCCATTTGTGCGAGAAAAATTAAGAGCAGGGATGGCCTAGATTTTTCGCCAATGGTGCCCGCCTGCATGAATCAGTCGATCAGCTTCGACGGGCCCCCAGCTACCGGCGGGATATTCGGGTAACCATTTGGTTTCATAGGCACTCCACCCTTCGAGGATATCCGTGACCCATTTCCACGAAGCCTCAACGGCATCCCGTCGCATGAACAAGGACGTATCCCCCGCCATGACATCCAACAGCAATCGTTCATAGGCTTCCGGGGAAGGTGCCTTAAAGGCATCACCGTAGTGAAAGTCCATATCAACCGGATGCGTTTGGGCTTTAGTTCCGGGAACTTTGGAAATAATGCGAAGGGCCATGCCCTCTTCGGGTTGAATACGAAGCGTGAGCAGATTCGGAGCCTGGGGAATTTGGGGATTGGCATTAAATAAAATCTGAGGAATGTCCTTGAACTGGACGGCAATTTCGCTGGCGCGCGTCGGCATGGCTTTTCCCGTGCGAATATAGAATGGCACTCCGGCCCAGCGCCAGTTTTCCACAAAAACTTTTAAGGCCACATATGTCTCCGTGGTGGAGTCAGGTTGTACCCCTTCCTCTCGTCGATAGCCAGGGACTTCCTGGCCCTTGATGTTGCCATGGGCATATTGGGCGCGAACGGTCATCTTTTCGACGTCTTGTCCGCGAATTGGGCGCAGTCCCCGTAACACATCCATTCGAGCATTCCGCACCACATCCGGATCCAGTGAGTAGGGGGGCTCCATCGCGATCAGACAGAGCAGTTGCAAAATGTGATTTTGCACCATATCGCGAAGGGCTCCTGCCCCCTCATAGTAGGTGGCTCGGGTTCCAAGGGTGACGGCTTCGCTGACGGTCAATTGCACGTGGTCGATATATTTATGGTTCCATAGCGGTTCAAAAATGGAGTTGGCAAACCGCATGACCATAATATTCTGGACGGTTTCCTTCCCCAGATAATGATCGATGCGATAAATTTGCGATTCATCGAAGACATTCCCGATGGCCGTATTAATCGCTCGGGCAGAAGACAAATCGTGTCCAATCGGTTTTTCCACAATGACCCGGGAGTACGTGTCCGCTTGGTCAGGGACGGCCACTAACCCGGCCTTCTGGAGCCCCTCGCATGCGGGGGCAAAGGAGGTTGGCGGGATGGCTAAATAGAAAATGCGATTGCCGGGTAGCTTGAATGGTGCCTCAATGTCCTTCAGCCGGTCATGGATTTGCCCGTAATAGTCGGAGGCGGAAATATCTCCTGCACAATAAAACAATCGACTTTGAAATGTTTTCCACTTGTCGGATTCGAGCGTTTGCCGGGAAAATTGTTCAATGCCCTTACGGGCAATCCCGCGAAAATCCTCATCCGAAAGAGGCTTCCGACCTAATCCCAGTACGGCGAAATTGTCCGGTAACAAGCCGTCCAGGAGGAGGTTATAGAGGGCCGGCAGAAGTTTGCGCTGGGTCAGGTCGCCCGAGGCACCGAAAATAACAATCGTGCACGGTTGAGTCGCTGTGGTTCGGTTGGTGGTGACGGGGGCTTCGTTCCGAGGAGAAGGTTCAATCGGTGACATATCGACCTCGCAAGAATCCGGTTATGGTCGGACGCTATGTCCGCCAAAAGCTTTCCGCAGTGCGGCTAACATTTTTTCCGCGAAGGAGCTGTCCTGCCGCGAGCGGAATCGGGTGAATAACGCGGTCGTCAGAGTGGGAACCGGTACGTCCTTTTCCATGGCATCCATGATCATCCACCGTCCCTCGCCCGAATCCTGCACGTAGCCTTGTAATTGTTCCAGCTTAGGATCCCTTTTGAGCGCTCCGGCGGCTAGTTCAAGGAGCCAGGACCTGACCACACTGCCATGCATCCAGAGATCGGCGATTGTGGCGAGATTCAGATTATAGTCACTTTTGGACATTAGTTCGAAGCCTTCCGCGTATCCCTGCATCATACTGTATTCAATGCCATTGTGAACCATCTTCACATAATGTCCAGCGCCATGTCCCCCGACATGTGCCCATCCATTTTCCGGTGCCAAGGTTGTGAAGATCGGGGCCAATCGCTTGACGGGTTCCTGTTTTCCACCGACCATCAAGCAATAGCCGATTTGCAATCCCCAAATACCCCCGCTGGTTCCGGCATCAATATAGTGAATGCCACGGGTGTGAAGGTCGGCAGCCCGGCGAACATCATCATGAAATTTCGTGTTACCTCCATCGATGATGATATCGTTGGCCTCCAAGATTTTTCCGAGGTGTTGTACGGTGTCTTCGGTGGGCTGACCTGAGGGGACCATGACCCAGACGACTCGCGGTTTGGGTAATTTGGTGATCAGGTCTTCCAAGGATGAAGATGTGTTCGCCCCTTTTGTTTCGGCCTCACTGATCAGGGCGGCCGACCGGTCATAGGCAACGACCCGATGTCCTCCTTGGCTCAACCGGGTGACCATGTTCATTCCCATTTTGCCAAGTCCAATGAAACCGATATCCATATGCGATCCTCCTGTGATGTCGAGTGGTGGTTCTTTCAGTCGTCACTGAGCCTGGCGTGAGGGTGATACTGACGGTCGATTACGCCTCACGACAGTGTGGGCAGCACGTTTCGTATTGAGAGCCAGATCAAGATTGCAGGCCGCCGTTATGAGACCAAAATGTGTAAAGGCCTGGGGGAAGTTTCCTAACTGTTCACCCGAGTGCGAAACTTCCTCGGCATATAGACGAAGATGATTACCATAACTTAACATTTTTTCAAAGATCAGTCGTGCTTCCGTCAATCGCCCCGCTTTTGTCAGGGCTTCGACTAACCAAAAGGTACACATGCTAAAGGTGCCTTCTTCGCTGTCCAGGCCATCTGAGGCGGCCTTCCCGTTTTCATAACGATACACGAGGCTCCCTAATGACAGCTGTTCGAGTGTGCGGTCAATGGTTGAGAGCATCCGGGGATCAGTTGGAGACACAAAGAAGACGAGAGGCATAATCAGGTTGGCGGCATCCAACGCTTCGCTATCGTAGGATTGGACGAAGGCTCCAATGTCAGCATTCCAACCCCGTTCCATAATTTCCCGGTAGATCCGGTCGCGTTCTCCCATCCATCGAGCTCTGTTGCCTGGAAATCCTCGTTTGTCGGCCAAACGAATTCCGCGATCTAAGGCCACCCAACACATCACTTTGGAATAAACAAAATGACGGCGTCCACCCCGCACTTCCCAGATGCCTTCATCGGGTTGCTCCCAATTGTCGCAGACGAAATCTAAGAGGCGGCAAAGATTCACCCAGAGATCGTAGGAAATCGACGCGCCGTGCTTATTATAGAGATACACCGCGTCCATGAGCGCGCCATACATGTCCAGTTGCAGTTGGGCGGCGGCGCCATTTCCGATGCGGACGGGGCGGGAACGGCGGTGGCCATCCAGATGGGGCAATTCTTCTTCGGTCAGATTACGACGACCGTCGATCCCATACATCAATTGGATGGATCCGTCCGGATTGAGTTCGCAACAACGGGCATTGAGCCAATCCATGAATCGACTGGCTTCCACCGTAAATCCCAGGCGTAATAGCCCGTATATAGAAAAGGCTGCATCCCGAATCCAGGTATAACGATAGTCCCAATTTCGGGGACCCCCGATATTTTCAGGAAGACTGGTTGTGGGAGCTGCCACAATGGCTCCGGTGGGAGCATAGGTCAGCAGTTTGAGGGCTAAGGCTGAACGGTGAACCACTTCCCGCCATCGCCCATCGTATTGGCATTGTGCCAGCCAGCGCTGCCAGAAGGCGGATGTATTTCGAAAGGCTTCGTCGCCGGATTCTGGGGTGGATAACAACTGGTCGCCGTTTTTGACTTCCAGGTATTCCAAAAAAAACGTCAGGCTTTCGCCCTGATGGAGTGTGAATTCTTGATACGCGAACTTTTCCCGCGTTTGAAGGGGAATGGGGCTGACCAATCCAACGGATTGATCGCCGGATTGAAAGATGATGCCTTTCGGTCTGGTCTCGATGTCATGAGGGTCCCGGCCGAAATTAAATGCGGGCGCGCATTCAAGTCGAAAGGTGACGGTTCCACGGACCACGGAGAGCATTCGGATAATTTGGTGACGGCGAGGCCGGTATCCGGCTTCGTCCGATTCGATGGGCATGAAGTCAGTGAGTTCGCCGACACCATCATGTTGCAGAAACCGGGTCAGCAGAATATTGGTTTCCGGCAGGTACATTTGTCGGGTATTGCCCTTTGTGACGGGGGCAATCTTGAAATACCCTCCAATTTTATGATCAAGAATGGCTCCAAACAGGCTTGGGGAGTCAAATCGTGGCAGGCAACACCAATCAATCGATCCATCAATCCCAACAAGGGCAATGGTATGGAGATCTCCAATAATGCCGTAATCACCGATGTTTTTATAACTCATGTACCGTTCTCATTAAGGGATAAATGGCTACATCAAGAAATCCCAAAGCCAATATACCCAAAATTAAACAATAAACACTATATATAGGGATAAATTTATCGATAGGGCTCAATATTTAGATTTTGATTTAATTAAGAACGAGAGCCCCACTATGAGCATACATCAGCAGCGCATCTGCAGAGTATGGAATCCTGTGATCAAAATCCGAAGAGACGTCATGGCTTCGGCGCGTAGGAGACATGAAAATCCAAAAACTAACCAGCGCTAGACGCGGATATCAATGAGTCGTGTTGAGCGATCTTTGCGGGGTGGTGGTTCTTCCGAGTGTTGCTCAATATCCTGTTGTTGTTTTTTTCTGTTTCGGCTGTAAAAACTTCCCTTCTGGCCGACATCTCCATCCTGGATCGAGGAGGTAGATTGAGCGGAGGGGAGAGTGGGCAGGGGGAGATTGGTGATTTCCATAGAGCACCTTTACATTTGTGGGTGATTATGGTGACTTGTGAGAATTTTCCCTCTCTTCATACTACTTATCGTCAAAAGGTTCTCAATCTTAAACGGAGGTATAGATAGAAAGATGTCGCAGCACTGTTCCCATCATTTGCGGAGAGACTTCGCCTTTTTGCGCTGAAGGGGCTTCGACGCCCAAGCAAGCAGGCAGGTCGTCATTTGGCAATGCACGGGCTTTTTCTTCCATTCCGCGCATCCAAGACATTGCTAGGCAGGGGAATTCACTTGTCAAAATGAGTGTCTCCCATTTCCTCTTGATGACAAGAAGTTGGTATGCCCGTATAATTGAAAGCAATGATGCCTCAAACTTCCCTGTCTGTGACGGGCCTCGATCTCTCGGATGTGTCCTCTACTCTCCGTAAACATCTTCCGTTCACTGCCGAACTAGAGCAATGTGTGCCGATGGCGGGGGATGCCTCGAATCGTCGTTATTACCGTTTGCACCTTTCCATGGCTCCCGTTTCCTCTGTGATTCTGATGAAGTTAGCCGATCCGGAAGGGTTTAAAGCTTCTGAGGAGGCCGTAAGTGGGCACGGGGGAGACGTCACTGAATTGCCGTTCACGAATATTTTGAAACATCTGCAGAAGAATGGCGTTCAGGTTCCCGTGTTATATTTTTACGATGAATCCTGCGGCTTGCTCTACCTCGAAGATTTTGGGGACGTGACGTTGGCCCAAGCATTTCAGGAATCTACCCCGGCCATCGGGGAGGATCTATACTGCAAGGCTGTTGATCAACTCGTTCAGCTTCATCTCCGGGCCTCACATCCTTCCAGTGTCCCCTGTGTGGCATTGACACGGTCTTTTGATGTGCCTCTGTATCTATGGGAATTCGACCATTTTTTGGAATATGGCATTGTGGCGAGACAGGGACGGCTTATGTGTGCCAACGATTGTGTTCCTGTTCGTGAGGAATTTCAGAAAATGGGGGAATGGTTGACCTCGCAACCGCAGGTTTTTACCCATCGTGATTATCATTCCCGTAACTTGATGGTGGATGGGGAACGGCTGGGCGTCATTGATTTTCAAGATGCCTTGATGGGCCCTGTAACCTATGATTTGGCTTCCCTGCTGAGGGATTCCTACGTCGCTCTCGATGAAGGGGTAATCGATCGTCTTATTGCTCGTTACAGAGAAGGGATGCGCCAGAATCTCTCATTTTCGCAACAATCGGCTATGCTATTACATGATCCCGAAGCGTTTCGCCGGCTATTTGACTTTACGAGTATTCAGCGCAATCTGAAGGCTGCCGGTCGGTTTGTATATATTGATCGAGTAAAAGGTAATTCAAATTTTTTGGCCTCAATTCCCCAGACATTAAAGAATGTTCGTGCCAATTTGGAAAAATATCCTCAACTCCATCGACTGCTCACCCATCTGTCTCCGTATATCCCTGAATGGCGTTAGCTTCTTGCATATGAAGGCCATGATTTTGGCCGCGGGTCTTGGCACTCGCCTTCGTCCGTTGACCGACACGATACCCAAACCGTTATTGCCGGTTGCGGGAACGCCGCTCATTATTTGGAATTTGTTGTTGTTGCGAACATATGGAATACGTGACGTCATCATCAATCTGCATTATTTAGGAAATATGATCGAAGAAGCGATCGGGGACGGATCCCGCTGGGATATGCAGGTGAGGTATTCCCATGAACCGACCCTGTTAGGAACGGGTGGAGGATTAAAAGCGGCTGAGTGGTTTTTTGAGCAGCACCCGTTTTTGGTTATTAATGGGGATACATTGATCGAGTTGGATGTGAAGGCGACTGGTAGAGTTTCATCGGACTCATGGTGGTGTGGCCACGTTAGTGCTTCGCGATGATCCGCAAGCAGCCCAATGGGGAGCCGTAGATTCGGACGCACAAAATCGTATTTTCAGAATAAATGGTCGGGGAATGAGCCAAGCTGAATTGCCTAACGGCCTGGTTCAACGGATGTTTGCAGGCGTTCATATTCTCCATCCTTCTGTCCTCCACGATGCCCTTGCGGATAGGCCGTTTTCCATCATCGACTCCTATACGAATGCGCTTGCGCGGGGTTCAAAAATATTTGGATTTCTTCATACCGCCTATTGGTCCGATATTGGAACGGTGGCCCGTTATGCTCAGGCGCAAGCCGATGCCGAGGCCGGAGTGATTTTCCCTAAGACCTAAGAAGGGTCGCCTGTTAGGCTGCGCAGCATTCCCTCCATGGATTGAGTTGCCTGGCTGGTACTCTGAGTAGGTTGGTGAGGAATTGGCGCCAATAATCGCACCTCTTTTGACGGGTTGACGTCCAGGAAACCTTGCCAAAAGATATCGATATCGGGTTTATTATCTAAATACTACCCGTGGTTTTCCCATTTCTCTTGTGCCAGGGTGAAGGTAATTGTGGCCACTTTTGAACGACTCCATCACTTACTCGAACAGTCCTTGAGGGATTTTCAAGCTGAATCGAGTGACCTTTCCGATACGCAAGAGCAGGAACTCACCCAGGCGCTTCACCGATTGAGGGGCCGACTCACCCAAATTCTTTCGACAAATTCCGACCCACCTCCTATTGCCTAATTTACTTCCGGTTCGGCGATCAGACGGTCTCGCTCGACGGCTCCGATTTCTCTTCCAGAGTCATCTCAGATCCATTTCGTGACTTCGTGTGATGGTGTGATCCTCATGGCCAATGAGGTTGGGAGTGATATCCTGGGAATGGACCTGGCTGAAATAGGGCAGGTGTCCATTGCCGATTATGTTGCTCATGAGGAATGGAGGATTCTGCGAAGCCATCTTTGTGCAATTGATGCTCCTCCGAAGCCCTTGAATAGAGTGCTGACCATTCTCCCAACAGGGAGACCATCGCAAAAGATCCTATGTGTGGTAGTGCCCATGCTCGATCAGTCGCAGAAGGTGGTTGCGTGGCATTGGGGATTGACTCTGGAGGCGGAACGCTCTTCCGTTCAGCCTTTTATCCAATTGGTGCAGAGTCTCGAATCGCAACTATTTGCCGGCCAGAGTATGGATGTGTGTCTGACGCAGATTTGTGATGGCCTTGTGCGGGTTTTTGGTTTTGCCTTTGTGTGGCTGACCACTATGCGAAAGGGATGTGTGCCCCAGTTACGCGCGCATGCAATGACTGGGGAGTTTGATTGGGAGGCGCAAGGGGCTCTGTGGTGGAGCCAGATTTCGCAGCAAGGTGAGTTAATTCAGGCCTGCGAGGGTTCTGAAATATCCCTGCTTTCTCCGTGTTGTCCTTCCACAAGTGCCATGGCCTGGTTTCCGCCTGGATTCCGGTGTCATCAAACCTGGGGTGTTCCACTGGCTTTGGATGAGGATGGTTTCGGTATGCTGGTGGTGTGTTCTGAAGGTCCACAGCCGGTTGATCCGACGGTGCTTGGATGGTTGCAAGTATTAGGTTGTGAGATCGAACGGTTGATGGCACGTGGAAGACAGCTGGATCTATGGCGATTGCAAAGTGTGGCTATGGGCTCCGTATTTGATCCCGTCTGTGTGACAGATGCGCAGGGTCGTCTGGAATGGGTGAATGATGCCTATGCCGCCTTGCGTGGTTCCTCGATGCAATCGATGTTGGGTTCTCCGTTGAGTTCGTTCCCTCATGAGGAACTGCAAGACAGGAGGTCTCTGTCAGATCCATCTGCCCAAGAGTTCGGTTGTCTGAAGACCGAGGTGATGCAAACGGGAAGCAATGGCCAATCTCTGGTTTTCGAGCAAGTGATTACTCCTTTGCTCAATGAGCAGGGGGACCCAACGCATTTTGTGGTGATCTTGCATGATGTGACCGCTCGAAAGACTCAAGAACTGCTGATGAAGCATCATGCCTATTACGATCCGTTAACGGATCTTCCGAATCGAATAATGTTTAACGACCGCCTGGAACAGGCGTTGGCGCAAGCCAGACGGAATGGGACCTTACTGGCCTTATTCTTTTTGGATCTCGATAATTTTAAAACTATCAATGATTATCATGGTCATCAAACTGGAGATCGGGTTTTGCGTATCGTGGCGGAGCGTTTGGCAACTTGTGTGCGATCGACCGATACCGTCGCGCGTTTGTGCGGGGATGAATTTACGGTGATTCTTCAAGGGCTTGAACATATTCAGGATATTCGTCAGGTGGCCCTGAAAATTTTAGAGTGCCTTCACCCGCCCATTCGATTGGGAAAAGAAAAAATCCCTATACAGATCAGTATTGGTATTTCGGTCTATCCCAAGGATTCCACGGATCCCCATCGGTTGGTGGAAATTGCCGATCAGGCGATGTATCGGGCTAAAGAATGTGGCGGGCAGTGCTGGTATTTTGCCACCCCTGAATGGAATGATGAATAAGCGTTATTAGGCTGTTTCACTCCTCCTTAATCCGCCCCGAGAGCTAATATCCAGCGATATTCTAGGCAGTATTTTTCTTGTATCTCATTAAGGGAGCTTTCTCAAAAATGGATTTCGTTCATCCCTGTCTCAATCCGTCGGTGCCTGTCGCGTCTCCTCCAAAAATTCATTGATCCTACTCATGCTTATCCCGCCCAGGGCATCTCCCATCTCAGAGCGCCCTTCAAAAGCGTTGAGGAAATGCCACGATTGTTGAGTAAATGCTGCTTCAGTTCTGCACCCACCTCTTCTTGGTGTGTTGGTTTTTTTTAATCTTCACTTAAGACCCCCCGAATCCTGTGCCATATTGTCAGGAGGGATGTAATGATGGTTCTTAACCCGATCATGGCCGCGAAATCTCTAACTCTGCAGTACAATTATGAAATTTAAGGTATTTGATGTGGTCACTTTTCTTCAGACTGTTCGGAAATGTTGAGTTTTCCGTCACCGTGACCTCCGACGAGGAGTTCTTCTTGTATTCGGGATGTTCCCTGGCCTTGTTTTTGCAATTTTATATGGTTGTAGACGATTTTTTAAGAGGTATTTCATGGTTTGTTCGGAGTAGCTGTTGAACAAGGAGTTCGTAATATGACTGTTCATTCATCGACCCGCAGAATCTATGTTTCGGGAATAGTGATCCTGATGATGTTGCTGGCCACCGGGTGTGCACATCGGTCCACACATGGAGTTCATAAATATGGCAAAAAATCCGGTGCGCCAACTTTGGTGGCCTCACAGGGAGATTTTTCAGCAGGAGCCCCGGAACAAGCATTAAACAAAGAGACATCCATTGGGGAAGGGTATTTTCCTGAAGGGGCTGGAGCTTTGTCCGACCTGCTTGCGGAAGATCCCTTGATTCGGGAGGACCACACATTCGAGTCAGGTCTCACGCCTTCTGACTCTCCCAATGATTATTGGGGGAATCGAACCCGTGCCGAACAATTGACCGCACAAAGCGGATTGCGAGATGTGCATTTTGAATTTGATAGCTTTCAACTCAATGAACAAGCTAAGGCGACCTTAGTGGCCAACGCGGAGTGGCTAAAAGCTCATCCGTATGCGGAGATTACCATTGAAGGACATTGCGATGATCGCGGAACGGCTTCCTATAATCATGTTTTAGGTGAGAAGCGTGCCCTTCGCACCAAAACCTACCTCACTAGTTTGGGAGTCCCCGCAGAGCGACTTCATGTGATGTCATTCGGCAAGGAGAATCCGGCCTGTTGGGATTCAACCGAACCGTGTTTCCAGAAGAATCGGCGCGCTCATCTCGTTCTCGATATCAGTGTGGCCTCGACCCCAATGCCCTATGTCGCCGACCGCCGGGATTGGTAGAGGTTTGTTGCCGGGCATGGCCCGTTAATGGGTCCTGAGAGGATTAAGGAAGACTATGCTAAGCCCTTATTCATTTTCGTATCGTTGAGTGTTCGATTTATCATTGTGGGGTTGAGTGTGATCTTGGCAGGGTGTGTGGCTCAGCAGGCGGATGTGGTACGAATCAAACGGGAATTGGACGCCAAGATCGGCCAGTTGGATAAGAGTAAAACATCACTTCAGCAAGCCGTGAGTGAAGCCAATGCGGCCTTGGAGAAAGCGAATTCCCTTATTGCCAAACAGCGGGTTGAGATTCAGGAGTTACTGCATGCTCGTGCCGAAGTGATGGACCAAGTTGCTACCTTAAAGGAGACGGATCTCTCACAGATTCGTGGAGGGCTTGAAAGTAATCATAACCAGGTCCAAGAATTAACAAAAAAAGTGGCGCGGTACGACGCAGATATGAGGGAAGTCAAAACCCAGCTTCAACAATCTGAGCCTCTAGTCCATCAACTTCGAGATCGTTTAGCAGGGGAAGAGCAACTCCTGACAGAGCAAGGAGGTAAGTTAGGCGAATTCCGGACTTCGTTGGTGGATTACCAACAGGTGCTGTCTTCTCTTCGCCAACAAGTTACCCATCAGGAACAGCAAGTCGCAGATTTACGCAAACAACTTGATCTCAAGTCTCAACAACGTGATGCCCAGGCGCAGCAAGTTCAGGCGAATTTTGAAGAGGTTCGGCGAAGTATACAGTCGGTGGTAGGGACGTTAGAAAAATTCAGTGTCACATTCGGGGGGCGATTGGATGAACACGAGCAAAAACTCTCTCGCATAGCTGGACAACCCGGTAGTTCCCATTCCTCGAATGCTCCAATGCACGAAAATCTCGATTCGTCGGCGGGGTCAGGGGTAACCCGAGATTTCCTTTCTCAACGGACTCCACTATCGCCTCGGTCGGATGCGATGGCTAGCTCACAATCCTCAAAGGAAAGTTCTCGTCCAGTTGTGACCGGGTCGGTTGCCGCGTATGCTCCCTCATCCCAACTATCGAGAACGTTGCCGGCTCCGGGAGGGACTTCAGAGGCGGGTTCTTCCGGTCATGTCGATACGCGAAATGCTCAGGTGCTGTACGACCGAGCGATGTCGCTACTTCGGCAGGGGAATTTTGCCGAAGCTTCCACCGGGTTTTCGACATTTTTGCGGACATTTGCAGACTCTCCTTTGGCTTCAAATGCACAATATTGGTTGGGTGAATGTTATTACGGCGAAAGACGGTTTCAAGAAGCCATTGATGAATTTGAACGAGTCTTTGCCTTTTACCCTTCCAGCAATAAAGTGCCGGCATCTCTACTAAAAATCGCCTATTCGCATATGGAATTACGCGAATTACCCATGGCTCGGTCAGTTTTTCAGCAACTTGTACGCACCCATCCCCAAAGCCCAGAAGCCGGGAAAGCGTATGGTCGTCTTCAAGAAGTGAATGCCTTCCTCGATAATCCTTCCTAAACTTTTAATTTTCCCAGTGTCGTTTTTATTATCGTTGGCTCCTGGCGTCTAATCTGACTTTGTCGTCTGTTTTAAGTAACCTCGGTGTTCTTTTCTGGGGGAGGAAGTCTCTCTGCATCGTTCCTTACCGATACCGGCCAGCCATTGGTTGGAATCCATTTGAAAAAGAGATGAGGCAGAAGGCGGGAAGCGGGATGCGGAAGGTCGACGCTCGTTCCCCAGGATCATCAGGCCCGACATTGTTGATCGGGCATCCCTCTTGAGAAGACGGAAAAAGTGAGGGGATATTCTTTCGGATGGACCTCTGATGCCGATCTGCGGGAGTGAGTGAGAAGAAGGTCGGAATGTTCAGGACGAGGCGCCTGAATGAAAACTTTAATATGCCGGATGACGGGAGGGGTATGGGATGCTGGAGGAAAGGTGTCAACAAATCAATGGATTTTCAAACCTTAGATGAACGAAGGCCTTGGTGGGCGGGGATCTCGGGGACCAGGGCGAAAGGGTGGTGTACTGTTCGCCAAGATTCTCCGCGTTGTTCGATCAGCGATTCCTGAATGGGACCTAACCACTGGTTGGCTTTTCGAAGGTATTCGATTTTATCTGGATTAATTCCCATAATCCTGCAACAGGTGGCATCGACGGCTGGGAGATTCCTTCCCATGACCAGGACGCCGGATTGGACAGGTGTCCCCATTATTGGACCATCCCCTTCCATTCCGATTATGCCGTCGACAATAGCGAAATGTGGCTTGAGCGTTGCATTGATATCCAAAATGGACTGCGGGATTCCAGCCTGGTGTAATACATTCTTTGGCCATCCGTAATAATTTCCGGGCATCACGCCAAAAAAATTTTTCATTGATAGGGTCGCTCCGGCCCAATGGTGCGTTTTCATCTTGGCCAGCGAGACAATCCAATCGACTTCCTTGACTATTCGAGGAAAGGTCAATGAGGCTAGCCTTGTCTGACCACCCAGATTAGGCATAACTACCCCTTCCATTGTATTCAGATCTTGAAAGGGGATGCGATCTTCGTACAGCACATCTGCCAAGCCGGACTCCTCCAAAACTAAAAGAGTATCGTGGCGATGTCCTGGCCCTTCAGCTACGACGACAGATGCCGCACCCAGGGAAAGGAACGCCTCGACGGCTCCTCGAACGACCAGGGGATGGGTATTGATATGAGATAACGATTGATGTGGCTCAACCAAATTAGGTTTTAACAAAATGCGTTTACCTTTGATCTCTAATGGGGTGATCTCCAATTCTTGGAATCCTTGGCGAATGAGTTTCGCAAAATCAGCCTCATATGTTTGTGCTTGACCGATGAAGGTCTGCGCGGTCAAACGTGGGCCCATCAAGCCAATGAAGAAGGGAGAATCCTGAGACAGCTAATCCCCCTCCGAGCAAACAAGCCTGCAGGAATTGTCTTCTCGTAAGCGTAAGTTGATCTGTTTGCATGGAAGCGGTGGTCATGGAAGGCGCCTTTTTCTTTATTGGTGGTGGGCAAACGAAGCGGATGTTTGTGGTAGTGATGCTGGGAATAATGAATACAGTCCCTGTTGGGCTTTCGCCGCGCACAAGAGCAATGCCAGAGAGGGAAGGGCATAGGGCCCGTAACGTTCTTGACGTTGAAAACAGGCTGAGACCAATTCCTCGGTATTCGTGGGTTTTAAGCCCCATGCTCCGAGGCCCAGAAGTGTCCAGCCGAGTGAGATGGGAGTCCGCAGGTGAGGAAGCTCATGTGAGAGATACTGGAGGCTTCGTTCAATTTCGTGAATAGGGGTGTTGCCAGCCAACGCTTGCAAAGCAATGGCCGTGCACTCCGGGAGGGGAGGTAACTCCCGGTTGAAGACGGTCGTACTTCCGTAATTCCATCCACCGCTAGGCAATTGACGATTGAGAAGCATCTGTCGTCCGGCTATGGCACGAGGGTGGGTGCCCAACCCCAACTTATATAACGCCAGGAGGGCGAGAGCAGTGGGTACGACCCAGCTATGGGTGTCGGCAATCCATGGCCATCCCAGGATGGTGGTGTCGTGCCCAATAATCAAAGGATCCGGGTTTGAGAAATGTTGTCCTGTAAACCCAATCAGATAATCGACAGCCCGTGATTGCGCTTCTTGATACTGGGGAATGCTGTCCCAGGCAAAGATGGCGAGTGGTGTTGGCCAAGATGCTTCCGGGTGTGAGGGAGAGATGCTCACGCGTCCGTCGTCCGCCTGTCGTGACGCTAAATATGCCCTTCCCCGGTTACAGCTTTCAGGTTCGAAGGCATAGGAAGAAAGCGCCATGATAGCCCAAGCGGTTGAATCCGGCCTGGCCTCTTCCCCGGAGTGATAAGGAAAACCTCCGTTTGGGAGTTGAACAGATCGCAAAAGTTCCAGAGAAAGAAGAAATGGTTCTTGAATCATTGGGGAGAATTAGAAAACAAAGCCCGTTACAAAAAAACGATCTCACATGTTGTTCGGTCTAAACCGGGAGAACCTTTAAAAGTTTCAAATCACACTTTAGTCCTCTTTGCCATCATCATCCCGCCCAGTCCTCAGCAAGGATCCATCCGAAGAACCTCAACGATGGCCCGATAAACAATGTCGGGCAGGACGGGGAATGGTGGGGACACTGGTAACTTGTCGGAAAGTCGGGCGAGCAAAGCGTAAACCGACAAATATGGCTCATACTTGCCGTCTCCCTACGTCATGCGTCTGTCGGGTTACGACCGCAGACAGCCTAACCCGACCTGTGCAACTACGCAGCGGCGCAGAAACTCACATTTTTGAAGGGTAGGTCAGGATAGCAACGTGTTACCCGACAATATGTCTTTCATAATGGATTCCGGTGCAAGTGTGGGGGAAGGACAGGGGGATGGGTCGGTGGGAGAATCGGTTCGGTGGCAGGAAAGGGGAAATCAAGATTCACCCGCTTTCAGAACGTGACGGGTCGTGGCGTCTTGAACCTGGCGTACTGAACCGGCAGATAATAAAAAAACATTTCGACCCCGATCCTTATCGAAACCAGACAACCCCTTACCGCCGGGATCTTTTGATTAAGGCTTACGGGTGTAATCCCGGCATGTCTGTGGAACTTTTAACAAACGTTATCTCATGTTCGGGGTCGACAAATACTCCGTCAGCCTGGATTTCCTTTTCAGTCACAACCTGCCTTGCCACGTAAATAATGCAACAGGCAGTCAATAGTCCGCCGAATACATCGATCAGGTGATGCCCTCCATGAATAAGCACTCCTGGGAGGACGAACAGATTGATGACGACCAGTATGGGGAACCACCAGCGAGTGGTGCGTGCCGAATACATAGCCAAAATGGCCATGATCGTGTGATACGAGGGAAAGGCCACCAGGCCTTCCATATCTCTTGGAGAGATGAATTTAGGCCCTTCAGCCCCCAGACGCAATAATTCGGCACCATAGGACGAGCCAACAAGCGGTCTTGCCGCCTGCTCAATTGTGCCAGAAATGTCATAGAGCACGCTTGTGCCAAATGCCGGAAACAGCGCCCAAAATCCAAGCGTCGCCAGACCTGATGCGGTTATTGAAAGGATGAAGACATGGAGTTCTTTTTGCTTGCCTCCAAATCCTAAAATAAGAAAAAGTAATGCCATTTGCGGTATGGAAGATAAATAGGCATAACGCGTCAATTCATTAAAATATGGATGGCGACCGGCAAATTCGACAATGTCTGGCCATGAATACCCGAACCAAGCATCGATCTGGGCCAGAAACGGATCAATGGGTTCTCGCCAAAGCGGGAGCAATAGATAACCGAAAACTGATAGCACAATTGTAAACAGAAGAAGCAACCCAGTGGCCATCAGCGTCATAGAAATACGCTCACTACGCCCGCTTGAACGGTAGAACAGTCCCACGGTAATCATGAAAATTCCCAGGGCAAAAAAAGGGTATAGGAAAACCAATCAAAGCCAATATTGCGAACAAGGATCATGCCCAGATCGAAGACCGCCAGCACGAGAATGGTATTGCGTAAAAAACGTTCAACTGGCCATAAAAATGGCTTTCCAAGAATCAAGTTTCCCAACCTCATCTTTTCCCTCCTCGGTTCCGAATTGGGCCACTGTTGTTGTGCGCAGATACTGAGCGTCCGGATACATAGAGGCTATACGGCTGTGTATGGTTCGACGAAATTGTCCTGACGGAATTCGAAATCTTCATCATGAACAGTAGTCCTACCGTTAGTTTGCACGGAACCTGGTGAAGAGCGGGAAGGCATGATTCGGTGTTCAAACCAATTGCATTCATCCCTGTAGATGTTGAGCCGACCTGTGAGCTCAAGACAATGGACTTGGAGGGGAAGCGGAAACCAGCAAAAATTTTCAACTGATCTACCCCATCGTTCTGTAGGGTGGTCATAGTCGGAGTTGGAGTAAGAAATGACATTGGAAATGGCTAGGGTGTTTTAGACTGGGCATTCGTGAAGGCGCTTCGAAGTCTTCGGTCGAAGAACTTTTCGGGATCTTTCCTCATTATCTTGATAATATGGCAAAGTTTTCTCTGTGAAAATTCCGCATTCATCCCCTTGGCCAAAGAGAGAGTCAGCGGCCGCTTTTCACATTCCGTCTGAGGTTTCACGGTGTATTTCTCCTGTTTCTTTTTGTCTTACTCCTCACCCTTTACGTTTCCTCAGGTGCATTCCATCCAAAATTTTAAGCCGTTCTGAACATTTTCGATCTCCTTGGTCAACAAAGGGAGGCAATCCATCTTACCCTTACCGAATATGAAGCATATTCAACAAAAAACATCGGCAAGTTTTTTCTGGGTAAGTCGATAAGGAAGCATGAAAACGAGGAGCCACAGAATGCGAAGTGGAAAACTTTCTTGGGTCCACGAACATTTATGCATAACTATGAAGCATGGATTCGGTCGGGTGCCCCTTCCCGAGAACGGCGAACACGTCGTAAGGCGTGGGCGCAAAACCACGGGTCAGGGTTGGTCCCTGATAGCCGGGTTGCCGAAGGCACGGAGAGCCAAGGGGCAACGTCTGCGTCAGAATATTCCGGGCAGTCTGGCGTAACGCACGTATTTACCTTCGCCCGTTAAGGAGATGCGCTATGGTTAACCAAGTGATGCGTTTCGTGAATGATGAAGAGGGAGCCACTGCGATTGAGTATGGCTTGTTGGCTGCTTTGATTGCCGCGGTGATTGTGACTGCCGTGACTGCTGTAGGGACTGCCCTCAGCGGAACGTTCAACAAATTGCTTCGTCCGTTGCTCCGAGCTAAAAGAGGGCTTGCTTCTCGCAAGGTGCCTGGAAGTGCCGTTCTGGTGGCAGGTCACCGGAACGGCACTCCAGCGGGAGACTACTTCTGAGAACGAGTACCGAATTGATGTACAAAGAGATGTGAAGATTCAGATAAGAGATAGTGGAGGCCAACATCATGCAGACAATTCTCCTGAATCATTATCACCACTGGGTAAAGAACCTTCTTGTTGATGAAGAAGGAGCCACGGCGATTGAATATGGTCTCTTGGCTGCGCTCATCGGCGCGACGGTGTTGACAGCTCAAGCCGCCATGGGAACGGCAGTCGTAAATATGTATGAGGGGGCGATGGGGATCATCACAGCGGCCTTGGGGAGCTAGTGTCGTTTTTCCCTAGCAGCTTTCTATCATTCATTCATGCTCAGTCTGTCGAAGAACCAATCGAAGTATGCATCACACCAACTAAAATCTTTCACCCTTCGAAAAGCTCAGGGGGAAGGTGAGGTGGAATGGTATTTGAGGGACATGACACGAGATCTATCAGAAATGTCTGGTGAGGGTTGACACCATTTAAACGTGCGTGGACATGGTCTGATCGCTACCTCAAAACCATTTAGCCGGATGAGGCAAAGTGTTATGAAAACACGTCCAAGTCAACGATTTTCAAGTTTAAGACAATCCGAGCGCGGCTCGACGGCAATAGAGTTTGCCCTCATTTTACCGATTCTGGCCTCCATCGCATTTGGAGCGATCGATTTTGGGCGCATGTTGTGGTTTAAGGAAGTCCTGGTGAATGCGACCCGTGTGGGAGCGCGCCAGGGGACATTATTTGCTTCCGGCAATGGCCAGGCAGAAATTGAAGCAGCCATCACGGCTTCTCTTGCTGCAGGAGGGGTGGATCCATCCGGTCTCTCGGTGGTGGCCAATGGGGTCGGAAGCCCACAGGGACAGCCGTTAACTGTAGTGTCCACCATCCCCTGGAATTATTTTGTCATCGATAAACTCGTTCCTGCGATTTCGACTCCTAACCTACAGGCCTCTGTGACCATGATGATGGAATAAGACGAGGGAGAATTGTCCTGGTCAAAACTTCAATGTGATGGAGATACAAACATGTGGAAGATAAAAGGATTGTCCATTGTTTCACCGCTCTTGAACCAACGGGGCATCGCGGCTATCAACGGGGCGTTTATGGCGGTCGCAATGGCAATCATGGCTGGGGTGGCGATTGATGTGGGGCATGCCCTGCTCACGCAAGCCGAATTACAGAATGCCGCGGATGCCGTCGCACTTTCGGCAGGAACCAAGATGGGTGGGGTCTATCTCGGCATGCCGGAAGCCGATCAGGAGGACATGAATCGGAACTTGACATCTGGGGAACAAGCTCAAATTAACGACATGGGCGATTTAACAGCCGCAGCCAATAGCGCTTCCAATGTGGCAAGTCTGGCGCTTGAGGCGGGTGGCGTGGAATTTGGCACATGGGATTTTTCAGCAAAAACCTTTGCTCCCTCATTGTCGCGTCCTAATGCGGTTCAGGTAACCGTTTCGCGAGCTGCAGGGACACAGAACGGGCCCATTGCGACATTTTTTGCCGGAATGTTGGGTGTTTCGGCCATGGATGTAAATGCCACGGCCATTGCGGCGCTAGGAACCGTCGGGGGGCCGGCAGCACCGGGCGCGGTGGATGCCCCCTTTGGAATTTCGGAAGATTATTTTACGGGGAGCACGGGATGCGGGGACCTCATTACATTTTCTCCCACAGGAACTCAGACGGGTTGTGCGGGGTGGCATGTCTTCGATGAGCAGACGGGTGGAGGGAATAAGCCGAAAAACTGCAGTTCAACGACGAGTGGAGGCAACGGAGGCTCTGGTGGAGCGAATGCGACGCTCATGAGAAACGTGATCAATTGTCTTGATGCCGGAAATTATACCAGCCCTCCGATTGTCCCCGGGGTGACACAATTTAATTTTACGGGTGGACAAGTGTCTACAGCTTTTACAGATTTAAAAAATTTATTTAATAATCATAAAGATTCGAACGGTGAGTGGCATATCCATGTTCCGGTTTATCAAGGTGGCGCGAATTGCGCAAATCCTACAGGTTGGACAACAATTGTGGCCTATGCCAATGTGGTGGTGACCCAGGTCATTCCCCCCCAAGGGCAAGGTCAGTCCTATATTGAGGCACACATTGAATGTAACACCTTTTTTAATGCCGCTCCCAGCCCCAATCCTGGTGGCGGAGGCGGGCCGACGAGTCCCATCTCGCCGATTGCCAGGCTTGTATCGTGATGACGAGTCAACAGTCGGGAGCATAAGAGCGTCTCCCACGAACTTTGGGCCTTTGGGTCGGTCGTGTTTGAGGCCGGCTCAAAGGGACTTTTTATGGGCTCCCTCTCCCAGACTCCTAGAGTTCAAATACATCTGTTTATTTCCCCCAAAGGCGTAATCCTTTTGAAGAATAAGCTGACGAAGGACTCCTTGTCGTTGCGTTTCGCGACCAGAGAAAATTTTTCCCTTCCACGTCTCCGTCTTTCCCTCCAGGCCTATTCCCATTATTTTGCTTAGCCGTTTTCTTGAGTCTGTCCCTCCAGATGCCCACGAATGGGGAAATCATACCAGCAGGATAAGGGGCACCTCTATAAACCATTTGTCTTGTCCGCATTCCATGCTCTTGCTTGGAAGAACGGATTCCGGAAGGCCCTGGGAATGAGGATGACGGGGGGCGTCGAGGCATTCACCCTGGTTGGTTGTCCTTGTCTTACGTGCCCTGGGCCTTCTTCGGCGAGGCCAGTCCCAGGACCGTGTGGAAATTATGCCTGAAATTCTTCATCCCAATCTTCATGCGAGCCCGCATAAGCCTGACGGTGCGAATCAGGTTGCCGCTCATCGCGGTCACTTGATGGGCGAAGATATGTTCGACGTGAGCTCAAATACCAGAGGGCATTCATCTGCTCCTGTTAGGCTCGACATTTGTTATCGGGAACTCATCTATCACTAACTTCTGATGGATTCCTGCTGATGACTGGTGGGAATGAGGAAGACGGGATAAGAAAAATGGATGTACGGAAATGATGGAGAGACAAAAGGATGGCGTATCCAGAATTAAAGTCGAGCATAACGATTGGAGAGTTTTTTTGTGACCCAGTTCATTACCGTTTTTTCGATCTTTCTAATTTGTTGGCCTAAAGCTTCCCCCCTCCCACAAGAAAAACGTCAATCTTTATCTTGCTGAGACGGTCGCATAAATAAAAGAAGATACATGCAGCCATGGTTTGGAGACCACTTGTGTCTCTGAGGAAAACGAAGGAATTCCTCGAACGCTGTTGGCTTCCTCGGGAAGGCGATTCTTTTCCTTGGTTCAAGATGACGGTGCAGTGATGGCTTTGCCCGCGTATCTCGTGTCCGTCTCAGGTCTGACCGGGGAAATCTAAAAAATACACATACCCATGCACCCGGTCCTCAATCATACATACTTGTTGAAGGCAAGCCTTAAGAAAGTCAGGCAACCCACCGAAACATGAACTGTTCCCAGTGCTTGCGCTTCATGACCGATAGTGGTTTGCGTGCGCATTGGGAGGTGTCGTGATCGGGGCACCTGCTTGAAAGATTGACTATCAATTTAATTGAGGGAATAACCTGAGATTATGAGTTCTTCATTTCTGTTATTTGGATTAGCCTTGGGGTTAGTGGTCGCAGCCATCACTGATGTGCGGGAGGGGCGGATCCCCAATTGGCTGACGGGGTCCTTGGCAGTTTTTGGAATTGGAGTGAATAGCCTGGAGTATGGTTTGGATGGATTCCTGTTCGGTCTCGGAGGTCTGATCATGGGGTTGGTCTGCTTGATATTTTTTTATCTCAAAGGGGGAATGGGCGCAGGAGACGTGAAATTGCTTGGAGCCATTGGAACAATCTTGGGTCCGGGCCAGGTGGTATTTGCGTTTGCGTTTGCGGCTATGTTGGGTGGACTGTATAGCCTCGCGTTATTGTCCACTCAGGGTGGTATGCGTCATGCCTGTGATCGGATGTTTCTCCTTCTGTCAACCCTGAAGATAACCAAGACCATTCCGGTTTCTGATGTCTCAATGCCCACCGAGCCAAAGTTACGGTATGCCCTAGTTTTAGGGTTGGGAACCGTGATCGCCAAAACGTTGTTTTATTATGATGTGTTGTGATTCGTGTTTACTTAGGTTTACGAGTTGGAAATGAGCAATCGGAGTAGATTCTTCTCGTTGTCTATTAAGAACGGCATTTGCCATCCGATATGCAGAGGTAGACAAGTTGAAACCTCAGGTTTGATAGGCATGATTAAAAATTTCGGTCTGGATTTGGTGAAGGAGGGGGAGGAAGTCTCATGGGACAAAAACGGCCACTCGTATTTTTAGGAATTGCGATGATTATTGCCCTGGCGACGACGGTCATGGTGTATCGGTGGCTACAGGGGCAACGCATGATCGAAGTTGATGCCCCTGAAGTGGTGATGGAGGGTGTGAGTGTCGCAGTGGCCAGTGCCGATATCCCCTGGGGGACACCACTCGGTGCAAAAGCCGTTCGAGTGATGATGTATCCTGAAGAAGGCGTCCCGGCGGGCCACTTTAAGGACACGGCTTCCCTAAATGGTCGTGTAGTCCTGACAAACCTGAAAAAAAATGAGCCCATATTAGAATCGAAATTGGCTCCAATCGATCTTAAAACGGGCGGCGTGTCGGCCGTGATGGATCCCAATAAACGGGCAATGGCCGTAAAAGTCAACGAAGTCGTCGGGCTTCCGGGTTTTGTGCAGCCAGGCGATCGGGTCGATGTCATGGCGACGTTTGATGATCCGAGGGGGAAGAAGAAAGAGAGTGGTAGCCGAGAGGAAGTCACCAAGGTGGTTCTTGAGAATACCCTGGTGTTGGCGATCGATACGCAAATGGAGAGAGCCAACGGAGAGGAAAAGCCCACTCCCGTGAAAGTCATAACGTTGGAAGTGTCGTTGGAAGAAGCTGAGAAGTTGGCCATGGCTGAAAATGGTGGAAAGTTACGTTTGGCCCTGCGAAGTCCCCTCAATCCCGAGGTGAAGAAGACGAAGGGGGCGGACTTTAAGGATTTGATGAGTTCACACCAACTCATTCCTCCGCGGCCCAAAGCAGTTCGCAAGCCTGAAAATCAGGTCGAGGTGATTAAAGGGACGGATCGAAAAACGATGAAATTTTAAGAGGGTCGTCGAGGGTGACGCGATGATCGTTAGGAAAGGCAGGGATATGAATCAGACTCACGGTTTTCCATTCAGGAGCATGTTGATGGCTCTGGGCCTGGTCCTTGTGGGCTACACGGGAGCCTTGGGGGAAGGTCTCACCACTCAGGCGGTCCACGTGAATGAGCCTCAGAGCCTACGACTCACGGTCGGAGAATCAAAAATTGTGGAGCGGGAGACGGCGTTTAAGCGTGCGTCGGTCGCCAATCCTAAAGTGGCGGATCAAATTGTGCTCTCCACCAAGCAAATTTATTTGACCGGGCTTGAAGTTGGGACGACCACCTTGACCCTATGGGGACAAGATGGACAGGTGTCCAATGTTTTTCAGGTTCGGGTTTCTCCTGATGTCACTCGTTTGAAGGAGCAGCTTCATACCATGATGCCGGAAGAGCCTGGTATTGAAGTGATGAATAGTCACGAGCACATTACTCTGGCGGGCAATGTCACCAATATGGAGTCCCTGGCGAAAGCCCTCACTCTGGCCGAGCCCTATGCTCCTGATAAAATCATTAACCTGGTGCAGGTGGGTGGTGTGCAACAGGTGATGATGGAAGTCAAAGTTGCGGAAATGCAGCGCGGGTTGATGAGGCGCCTCGGGGTGAATTTTAAACGGGCTCAAAAAAACCACCGCGATTTTTCTATCGGACTCATTAATAAATTATCCACGGTTGATGCTTTCGAACCAATTGCACATGCACAATCCTCACAAACGACGACCCTGGAGTTTCCGAGTGTCCGAACGCTGGCCTCGAACCTGATTTTAGGATTCGGGATTGGTGATGATTTATGGACTCTCTTTTTAGATATGCTGAAGGAACATTCTCTCTCGAAAACCTTAGCCGAACCGACCTTGATCGCCGAGAGCGGGCAAGCCGCAGAATTCCTGGTTGGGGGAGAATATCCGGTTCCTATTCCGCAGCAACTCGGCCAGGTGACGATTAAATATAAGGAATTTGGAGTAGGATTGAAATTTACGCCCACTGTTCTTTCGGAGGGACGCATCTCCGTCATTGTGAATCCGGAAGTGTCAGAATTAGATTTTGCAAATGGGGTTCAGTTAAACGGGTTCTCTGTGCCGGCCCTTACGACCCGACGGGTGAAGACCGTGGTGGAATTGGGTGATGGCCAAAGTTTCGCCATTGCGGGACTTCTCCAAGATAATATTAAAGAAACGGTCTCGAAGTATCCCTTCTTAGGTGATATTCCGATCTTGGGTGCCTTATTCCGGAGCACCTCGTTCCAGAAAAATGAGACCGAACTGATTGTGATTGTGACCCCTCATTTGGTGAAACCTCTGGACATGGTGAAGCAGACCTTACCCACTGATCACTATCTAGAACCTAACGATTTTGAGTTGATGCTGATGGGTTATGTGGAAGGGGCGTTTCCGGAGCCAAATGTCGCCAGGCCCGGTGAGGGCTACACCCTTGGATCATCGAGTGTGGTCGGGAGAATGCCGTATCGCAAAGGTGGAATGGAAGGGATGTTTGGTCATCTGGCCCCATAGGAAATTTGATGAAAAAGGAGCAGAGTATGCAACGCCAATCAATTGTGACAATGGTCGGTCTGATCGGCCTGGTTCTGGTGGGGATGGGTGGCTGTGGAGTGTGGCCGGTCATGACGGAGGAGAATGGTCGGCGTCCTCAAGCGATGGGGAAAAGCGATCAGATTTTCTCGCCGTGGGCGCCTCAGCCCGTACATTTGAATGAGGAATACGGACTGGCCTACCGTCAGGCCCTTGAGAATCAAATCGTGAATCCCGCTTCATCAAACAATATTGATCCCATACCTGGAGCAGCCGATTCACGGGCCATTCAAAATAGCATGACTCGCTATCAGTTGATGTTTCAAAGTCCGCCATTTTCAGAGTTTAAACTGCAGGGCGGGTCTGGTAGTAGTGCGTCAACTGGGTACTCATCGACAGGCATGGGGGCAGGAGGAACGACAAAATGAAGGATAAAGCTTGGAAGCCAAAACGTGTAGGTGGAGAGTCCTCCGGTATCTCATCCGATGTGCCGGTCATTGAGATTTCCATTCGATCGACAGAGTGTAAGGTCGCTCTTGAGGCCATAATTCGGGAGACGGATGGAGTGCGGCTTAAGGAGAGCCAAGATCATGGCGCTCCCGCACTCATGATTATGGAACTTGAAGAGAATCCAGAAGACACGTTCTCCCTTATTCGAGAGATGATGAAATTGAATAAAGGGATGGAGATATTCCTTACCGCTGCACGATTGGAATCAAATATTTTATTGGAAGCCATGCGGGCTGGAGCCAAAGAGTTTTTGGCTCAACCGCTCCAAAAGCAAGAAGTGAGCGATGCGATTATGCGATTTTTGGAGCGAGGCGCTGCTCCGGTTCGTCAGGGAAACGGGCAACGGGCGGCGGGAAAAGTCCTTGCATTTTTTGGGGGAAAAGGGGGAGTGGGAACGACCAGTATTGCGGTGAATTTGGCCGCCGCGATCAAAAAAGGTCCGAACAACCCGTCCGTCGTATTGGTGGATGTCAATCAGCATGGTGGAGATCTTCCCTTGTATCTCGATCTTCAACCGAACCATAGCTTCCGGGATATTGCGACTGATTTGTCCCGACTGGACCAGGCTTTTCTCATTCGTGTCCTGACCAAAACGGAATTGGGCATTCAAGTGCTCCCTTCGGGGTATGACGATCTCAGCACAGGTCGATTAAGTCCGGATTGTGTGGAAGCGACCCTTCGACTGCTTCAAGCCAGTTTCGACTACGTCATTCTCGATTGTGGACATGTGTTGGATTTGACGACAAAAAAGGCATTGGAGCTTGCGACCTTAATCTTGGTGACGTCTACGTTGATGGTCCCCGTGGTTCATCGAACGAAGCGAATTTTAGAATTGCTGCGTGGATCAGGCTTTCCTGCTCAAAAAATCCGGTTGGTGATGAATCGGTTCCTGTCAGCGGAACAGGACGTGTTAAAAGAGACGGAAGAAATCCTAAAACAAAAAGCCTTCTGGCTGCTCCCCAACGATTATCCTTCAGCAAGTCAGGCCGTGAATAGCGGGAAGCCCTTGATCGATGTGGCACCCCGGTCGGCAGTGGCACAGTCCTATCGGGATCTGGCCAGTTCGTTTGGCGGGCAGGCGGCAAAACCCGCAAGGAAGGGATCGTTAGCCGGTTGGTTGAATCCCTTTAAAAGTCGGAATGTCCAATCATCCCCTTCAGGGGCATAATAGTATTCTTTTCACGCGATTGAGGTAAGTCGTCTATGTACGAAACAAAATGGGATGAAGTGGGAGCGGGGACGGGTATTGGGGCGTTAAATCTGGGCCCATTGAAAGAACGGCTTCATCGCCAGGTAATTGATACCCTTGACCTGGCCGTGGTCGCGAAGTTGGATAACGATCTGCTCAAGGTCGAGCTGACTAAGCTCGTCCAGGAAATGTTGGAAAAAGAATCCGTCCCTCTCAGTATGAAGGAGCGGGAAAGCCTGATTGCCGACATTGAGCATGAAGTCATGGGTTTAGGCCCACTTGAACCTTTGGTGCAAGATCAAACCGTGAACGATATTCTGGTCAACCGGGCCGACCAAATATACGTAGAGCGGGCCGGAAAACTTCAGTTGACGGATGTAAAGTTTCGTGATGAAGCCCATCTCCGAAAAATTATCGAAAAAATTGTGTCCGCCGTGGGGCGACGAATTGATGAATCGTCGCCAATGGTAGATGCTCGGTTGTTGGACGGGTCTCGCGTGAATGCCATTATTCCGCCATTGGCTCTGAATGGATCTTCCATTTCCATTCGAAAGTTTTCCAAGGATAAGTTGCAGATTTCGGATTTGGTGAACAAACGTTCCCTGACTCCCGAGATTGCAGAGCTCCTTCGTGGGATTGTCGAAGCTAGACTGAATGTTCTGATTTCGGGAGGAACGGGCTGCGGAAAAACGACCATTCTGAACATTCTGTCAGGCTTTATTCCCTCCGACGAACGCATTGTGACGATTGAGGACTCAGCGGAATTACAATTGCGTCAAGAGCATGTGGTCCGGCTCGAAACCCGCCCTCCAAACGTGGAAGGGCGGGGAGAAGTGAGTCAGCGGGAATTAGTCAAAAATTGTTTGCGCATGCGGCCGGATCGAATTGTGATGGGTGAGGTGCGAAGTGGGGAATGTCTCGACATGCTTCAAGCCATGAATACGGGGCATGATGGATCTTTGACCACGATTCATGCCAATACCCCACGCGACTGTCTGACGCGGGTGGAGACATTGGTGGCCATGGCCGGGTTAAATCTGGCTACGAAGGCGCTTCGCCATTATGTCAGTTCCGCTATCGATGTCATTCTCCAAATGACCCGCTTGTCCGATGGTTCCCGGAAAATGACCAGTTTGTCCGAAATTGTGGGGATGGAAGGCGAAACCATTACTCTTCAGGAGATATTCTTGTTTCAACAAACCGGACTGGATGAAGAGCGAAAGGTGCATGGGCAATTTAGAGCAACTGGAGTGCGGCCGAAATTTGTGGAACGGTTTAAAGCATTAGGAATTTCTTGTGACCCCAGTATCTTCGACCCCGAGAAAATTTATGAAGTGTAATAACCGTTATTTCAATTGCTCCACTTTTACGATGGCCTTATGCATGGTGGGTAGTCTTGCTGATTCGTCGATTTGTTGGGAGGACGTATCATGACCGTGGCCATTAGTATTGGAATCTTTCTGTCCATAATTCTGTTTGTGGAAGGAGCTTATTACTGCTATCACCAGTATATGAATCCCCACAATAAAAATCTCAAGCGGCGCTTGCGGGGTGGATCAGGAAGACCGGGAGATCTTCAAAAAACCCAAGACGCACCCGGAATTCTTCGAAATCGGAAAATGAGCGATATTCCGTGGATCCAAAATATGTTGGGTTCTATGACTAACTTGGGGGGACTGGAAAAATTGCTCCAACAGGCCAATAGTCAAATGTCTGTTGGCGTATTTTTCCTCTTATCCGGAGTGCTTGGCGGAGCAGGGTTACTGGTCGCCACCTTTCAAGACAATGGGATGTTTGCTGCTCTTGGTCTGAGTCTAATGGGCATGAGTCTTCCTTTGCTACAGATGAAACGGAAGCGGAAGCGTCGTTTTAAAGAATTTGAACGCCAATTGCCCGAAGCATTGGATTTGATGGCTCGGGCCCTTCGGGCGGGACATGCCTTTTCCGTGGGTATGAAGATGATCGGAGATGAGTTCCCGGATCCGATTGGTCCTGAGTTTAGTCGGACCGTTGAGGAAATTTCGTTTGGAATCGATGTCCCTCAAGCGATGAACAATTTAAATGAGAGGGTAATCAGTACTGATTTAAAGTTCTTTGTCACAGCCTTAGTCGTCCAACGAGAAACAGGGGGAAACTTAGCAGAAATCATTGAAGCGATTTCTCGACTCATTCGCCAACGATTCGAGTTACTTGGGCGAGTCAAAGCGCTTTCGGCTGAAGGCCGGATGTCGGGGATTATTTTATTCTGCATGCCGATTGTTATGAGTGTTCTGTTGTGGTTCTTGAATGAAGCCTACATGCGTATTTTGATTGAGGATGAGATTGGTCGAATGATGGCTCTAGGTTCAGGTCTGTTAATGGTCATAGGAGCCTATGTGATGAAAAATATGTGTGACATTAAAGTCTAGAGGGATGGCATCATGGATCCATTATTCTTGATCAGTCTTTTGGTCTTTTTGGGGGTTCTCGTTCTCGGCTGGGGTGCGTGGAGTTACATGCAGTCTCAGGAAAGGGTCAAGGACTGGAGTATACGGGCGAAGGGCCAGTCCCTTTCGCAGAGTTCCTCGCAAAAGATTGACAAGAAAACGAGTTTGAAAGATCAAGGGATGAAGCTCCTGGAGCGATTGGGGCAGGTCAATAAGCCCAAGGACCAAGCCGTCACCACTCGTTTGCGTGCCTCATTGGCCACGGCAGGGTACCGAAACCCACAAGCGATTGTGGTGTTTTTGGGAACCAGAATTTTTCTGGCCATTCTGCTAGGCCTGACCTTTCTGGTTTTTGGTTCCGAGGTGATGCAGGGAAAAGATCCCGTGTTTTTCCCCTTGGCGTTGATTGGTGTCATGATGGTGGGATTTTACGGTCCCCAACTGTGGTTGAGCAGTGCGATCACTAAACGAAAAGAACGCCTCGTGAATGGGTTTCCTGATGCGTTGGATTTGATGGTGGTGTGCGTAGAAGCGGGGTTAGGGCTGGATCAAGCAATTTCTCGGGTGGGGCAGGAAGTCAAGCAAGGTCATCCCGATCTTGGTGATGAATTTATTCTGTTAAACTTGGAGCTACGTGCTGGCTTAAGCCGGGAACAAGGACTTCGAAATTTGGTCAACAGGACGGACCTCGAGGATATTCGGAGTTTGGTAGCCTTGCTGATTCAGACGGATCGATTTGGGACGAGTATTGGCCAGGCGCTTCGAGTTCACTCCGATTCCATGCGGTTAAAACGAAGGCTTAAAGCTGAAGAGCGAGGGGCACAGCTTCCAGTAAAACTGATGATTCCTCTTATATTGTTTATTTTCCCGGCATTAATGGTGGTGATTATTGGTCCTGGTGCTATCAGCCTGCTCCGAAATTTAATGCCGGCTATGGGAGGGTGAACGCGTAAGAGAGCCACGAGCGATAGTTTCGACAAACATTTCAAGAGCGTAGAGGAAAACAAGACATGGGAGTTCCATTCCACGAAACAACAGAACAGGAAATTTCAACAGCGAATATGACCGTTGGGTCGATTGCGTTACAGGCGGTAAACGAAACCTTTCAGATGAGGTACACAATGAAGAATGCGAGCCTCCTCGTATCTGTATTCATATTATTGAATTTGGGTGCCGTTGGGTGTGCCCAAAAAGAACAATCCATGTTCACCCTTAAGGATGAACATTACCAGCAAATCATGGAACGACAAAAGGCCGGGATCAATCCGGAATCTCAAGCGCCTGTGGATCTTACTCAGGTTATGAACAGCGACGAGTTTGAAAAACTGGGAGATGCCCATCTCCAACAAGGCGATTTTCAGACGGCAAAAATTCAGTATGAAAAAGTGTTAGAGGCCTCGCCCGAACAGATTCCTGCACGGTACAAGTTGGCGGTGATCTATTTGGAAAAGGGATCCCCTCAGAATGCCTATGACCAATTTCACCAAATCCTGGATTATGATTTGAATTTTGCTCCAGCCTATGAGGGGATGGGTCGGGCCTTGCTGAAGATGGAGAAGGATCAGGAGGCGGAGCAGGAATTCCAGGCGGCCTTATTGTATGACGCTGAAATGTGGACCTCCGAAAATTACCTTGGTATTGTGGCGGATCGGCGTCATGATCATAAAGAGGCGATCCACCTGTATGAAGTCGCCTTGCAAAAGAGGGCAGATGATCCTTCGATCTTGAACAATTTAGGTATGGCGTATTACCTTGATAACCAATATGAAGAGGCGGTCAGAACTTTTCAACATGCGATTCAGGTTGGTGGATCCAACGACAAAATTTCGAACAATCTTGGGTTAGCTCTTACCAAACTTGGGCATTTCGATCTGGCCTACGAAGCCTATGCCCGAGGAATGGATTCGGCCAAGGCCTATAATAACTTGGGTGTGGCATTTTTGGAAGTTGGGAAGTTTGCGCGAGCTTCCCGTTGTTTTGAGAAAGCCATTGAAACCCAACCGACCTTTTATGAAAAGGCCAAAGAGAATTTAATGCTCAGCAATCGGATGCTGGCGAAACTTCCTATGGTTCAGCAGCAAGCACTAATCCGACGGGATCCTGTGTGTGTCGGGGCAATTTGACCGATCTCATTGATGGAATCGTCCCGGCAAGGCCTTCTGCCCAGAATTAATCGCCCGGCTTGAGTCATTCTTGGCTGGGGTGATCGGGAGTGCATTTGTTATGTGAGAAATGGACTTCCTCTGACAATTAGTTGAAATGATCCTTCCGAGGATCCTTTTCGAGTCACCTCCTGGTGGAATTCGCTCCTATCAGGATGAAAATTCGCTGGTAGTTCTTCCATCCTTTCAACTCTTCGTGTTGAATCTCTATGACTTCAATTGCTTCTGTCCTGTAGGCTTGTGCATGTGGTTTGACGGGTAAGCCTTCTGGTTTCCCGGTATGAGCCTTTTCCTGGTTTGCTTAAGACCGGGGATACGGTGGGCCCCGATTACGTATCCAAAACCACATGGTTGGATATTTGATTTTTCACAACTCCTTTGTCATCTACGCATTCTTCTTTTTTTCTTCCGAAGTCATGAAGGACATTCAACTTGTGTGTGGCTGTGAACTTCAACGGGAATAGAGTGACGTTTAGGTGGTTGCCAGACTTGAGCATGAACGACGACCAGTATATGGTCTCACTGGATGTGGTCGAATCTAACCTAATCTAAGAAATATCCGGGACTACACTGAGGCAAACATACGGGAGCCGCATCCTTCAAAGAGATCATAAAAGACAGGATTGTTGATCGGTCTAAGCTGTTTCAGCGTAAATCCTTTGGATCAAAGGATCAAGACGATAAACATGTGATGTCTCGGTTGGGAATAATTAGGAATCTTTCGTCTAAGTCGAATCTGGTAGTCCTTAAATTAGATACATGCCTCCTGCTTTGTTCTTTCTGTGGCACTGTTTTATTTTGAATATGAGGGTTGGGCCGTCCGTCGTTTAGGATACGACTTGAGTCGGATGACCTACTAAATACCATGAGGGTCTTGAGGAGGTCAGTGGGTTGTTTTACGCTAGTTTCGAGAAAACATGGATTCAAGAGTTTTTGCGAGGTCGAAAATTTTATAGGGTTTGATCAAGATTCCCTGGAATCCATGGTCTTGAAAATGGGACATAATGGGATCGTCTGAATATCCGCTGGTGACAATAGCTTTGATGTGAGGGTCTAAATTTCTAAGATGCTGAATGGCTTTAACTCCTCCCATCGCGCCCGGGATGGTAAGATCAAGGATGACCACTTCGAATTTCATTCCATCCGCTAGTGCCTTGGAAAACAGGTCGATAGCCGTTTGTCCATCCGGGACGCTGACAACATCATAGCCGAACTGCGTCAGCGCATCCTCAACCATACGGCGAATGCTGTGTTCGTCATCCATAACCAGGACCCGTCCTCTGCATTTTCGGGGAATGGCTGGGATATGCTGTGCCTCACTTTCGGGGGTGACATATGTGGATGGGATATACACGGTAAAGGTCGTGCCGACTCCGACTTTTGATGTCACGCTGATGTGTCCATGATGCTGCTGGATGATGCTATGGGCGGTGGCTAACCCCAACCCGGATGCGCCCGGTTTGGTGGTGTAATACGGATCAAAAATGTTTGGCAGTTGGCGGGCCTCAATCCCGTTCCCCTGGTCTTCAAAAGATACTTGCACATAGTTTCCAGGGATGAGTGAGGATGAAGGAAGGGCCGAGGGATCTTTCAGTCCGACGTTTTCTACTTTGACGCTTAAATGCCCACCGTGAGGCATGGCCTGTCTGGCATTGAGGGTAATGTTTTGAAAAACCTGCCGGATTTGACCGGGGTCCGCATCAAGAGGCCAAAGGTCCTCGGGGATGTCGAAATGACAACTGATTGATGACCCTGAGAGGGCAAAAATCGTACTTTTTCGAAGCAGATCTCCTAACGCGATGGATGTCTTTATCGGCGCTCCGCCCTTGGCAAAGGTCAGGAGTTGTTGGGTCAATTCTTTGGCGCGCAAGCAGGCCTGCTCGGCTTGCTCGAGGTTTTGCGTCAGAGGGTCGTTGGACACCATTCGCAATTTGGCCACGAACACGTTCCCCAAGATAGTCGTGAGGATATTATTGAAATCGTGAGCCAGCCCTCCTGCCAAGACTCCCAAAGAGTTGAGTTTGCTGATTCGTTGTTGTTCTTCTTGGTGACGGGATTGGTCGGTAATATCTCGGAAAACTATCACCGTACCTACCAGATGACCGCTATGATCGCGGATCGGTCCCTCTCTCAGGGTAATCTTCCGTTGCCGGCCATGTTTGGTCAGTAATTGATGAGGGGCATCCAGCTCAGAGAGGACAAGGGTTCTGGAAGAAAACTGCAAAGACGATTCCACATCATTTTTTTGGCTATCACCGGTCAGACGGAAAATTTCTTGGAATGGTCGGTGCAAGGCTTCCTGGGTTGTCCATTCGGTTATCTGCTCCGCCAAAGGGTTTAAGAAAGAAATGCGTCCTTCTCGATCAGTCGTAACGATCCCTTCCGCGACCGATTGAAGCGTGGTGACCAGATGATTCTTTTCAGCAATGAGGGCATGTTCGAGGCGTTTCCGGTCTGAAATATCTCGAAGGATAAAGCCGTAATGGGTGTCCAGGCCGACTTTCCAACTTGTGGAAGAAATCTCCAAGGGAAATGATTCGCCGCTTTTCCGTAGGCCGGTCAGTTCCAATGGCTGCTGAAGAGGAAAGGTCGAAGATCGACCATAACTGATGTCTCCCAGTCCTTTCCGGTACATGTCTCGATAGCCTTCTTCCAATAAGGTCACAATCGAGTGTCCCAGGACCTCGTCAGGCTGATAACCGAAAATTGACTCGGCTGCAGGATTCCAAGAGACAATGGTTCCGTGTAAATCGGCAGAAATGATCCCTTCATGGGCGGAGTCCACCAGTGAGGAAAATTGAGAATGGAGTTCGGTCATTGTCTGGCTGACCCGCACATGATGCGTGATATCCAGGCCATATCCCCGCACGAGACCTTTTTCCTGGAGAGGCGAAAAGGTCCAATCAAAGTGGTGGTGTTCAACAATGACCGTGAGACCTCTGGCGGGGGTTGCAGTTTTGAGGCATCCCAGGGCGAGCTGTGTCAGTGTGGCTGGAAGCACCATTGGCACACCGTCTTCCCGAAATCCATAGGTGTCGAGGAGGCGGATCATGGCAGGGTTGGCATAGGCCAGGTGTCCCTGGGCGTCCACTTCCACGATGGGATTCGGGCTTTCTTCTGGCATCGACGCAAGGTGTTGATGCGCTTCGTGTTGCCGGAGTTCCTGGCTGAGATCACGAAAAATAATCAGCGCACCTGAGTGGCGCGGATTGGTCAGTGGTGTGGATTGGAATTCCACCCAACGGGTTTCCCCACTTGGCCGTCGGATCAAAAGTTGAGGCCTCCATATGGATTTTCCCGTGGTGATCGATCTCGTGATCGGGCAATGTTCCTCTTGTGTGACAAGATCAATATGAAGACATTCCGCATGTGCATGAAAGGATTGCCCGAGGCATGAGGATTCGGTTCGATGAAGAATCCTGGCGCCTTCCAGGTTGAGGGAAAGAATCTGGCCTTGGGTATTCACGTGGCAGATGCCAATGTTAATGGAATCCATCAGGGTATGCACAAAGGCTTGGGAGGAACGTAAGGCCGTCTCTAGTCCAGGGATATCCATTTGTTTGAGTTCTTGAAAAAAATGTTGCCGATCCACTCAGCGATTCCTTCCTGTCATAGTGACGACATCGTGTGAACGATACCTCGTCTTACCATAAGGCTTCAAGGATTTTCGACATATCCCATCCTTCCCGAATAGGGTCCAGGGCCTTTTCAATCGATCGATGAGGTGTGGTTGGACTTTGTGCCGCCAGATCAATGATTTCCTGCTCAGGATAGGGTTGGTCCAAGGAGTCCTTGAGTAATTTAATGGTAGGGGTCATTCGACTATGACTAGACACCCACACGACGACCGCCTGTTCGCCGGTATTCAGCCGAACCAGGGAACCAATCGGATACACCCCTAAGAGTTGAATTAATCGTTGGACGAGATACAGATGGTATTGCCCTCCGACAGCAGCCTGATACAGCTCGGATAAAGCCCGGGCAGGTGGCACGGGCGGACAGCTGCATCGTCCACTAATTTGCGCGTCATACGTGTCGGCAATGCTCAGTATTTGGGTGAGTTCCGAAATCTGAAGGCCTCGTAATCCCTTGGGGTAACCGGATCCGTCAAGCCGCTCATGGTGTTCCAAGACCATCCGTTTCGACTCGTCAGGAATATCGGGGAATTGCTTAAGAATGGCCACGCCCATTTCACAATGCGCCTGCATAAGTTTCTGCTCTTGCGGTGTGAATCGTTCCACCTTACGGATCATATTCAACGGGAGACGAAGTTGTCCGATGTCGTGGAGAAGAGCGGCAAGCCCAACGAGTTTTAATTGTGTCGGATCGCAGCCGTGTTCTTGTCCGATGGCCATGGCTAACATTCCCGTGTCTACCCCATGAGAGGCCAGGTTAGGATCGAATCGACGCATTTGAATCAGTGACACCATGGCCGCCTGGTGGTCTAAAATTCCATCAAGCAGGATGCTGACCACACTTCGGACTTCCTGGATGTGTTGGGGAGTGGGCGTCTTCATTTGACGGAAAAATACCTCCATTGTGGAGATAGCTTCCGCGCGAAGGAGACGCGCGGCCTCAATATCTTCCGGATTGGGCCCTGACCCCACCCTGGGGGATGTTAACGAGGTTGAGGGAGAAAGGTCTTGGTCTTCTGAGGTGTGCTGAATGTCACCCACCTCGGCAAGATCGCATCCCTTTTCCGTGTCGATTTGGACTTCCTTAATTCCATAATTGCGCAATAGGGCAATCTCATCCTCTCGTTTGATCGTCCATTTGTGACGGAGAAACGGGGTTTTAAACCATGATCGGTCCATGCCCGTGATATACATCCCAGGCCGCAGGTCATGAATAGAAATACGTTTATTCATGGTGCAAGGTTGGGCAAAAGGGGATATAAAACGCACCAGATAAGACGTGAGATGTACAGATGGGTACCAATCAACCGGGGACTGGATAGAATGGCGCCAATGGTAACGATATTCCCGTAAAAGGGCAAGAGAAGGCCGGCAATTAGGAGGAAAACAGGATAAGGATTAGGAGGAGCGTTTGAGAATCCGATCAATGCGGCCGGCAATCTCCGTCGCTTCTTCCGGGTGATCACCAGCCAGTAGAAGGGCATGGTAAGTTTGCAGGGTGGGGAGTAATTGCGGGTCAGAAAATCCCCAGAATTTTTCACGGATGGCTAAGGCTCGCTTGAGAAGTGGGCGGGCCATCTCCAATTGGTTTTTTCGCTGATATAACGAGGCGAGGGCAGCTAAAGGATCGGCCATCCGAAGATGTTCAGAACCCAAAGATTGAGCCAATAGGGGCAAGGCTTCCCAGTAATAAGCTTCGGCCTGACTCTCTTGTCCTTCCAACCGAGCGACCTCTCCCAGCTGATAAATCACCAGGGCATATCGTTCATCGGTCGGCCCCTGTTTTCGAACCGATGGTAACAGACCATGAAGCCGGTCTTTGGCTTCTTGCAATTGTCCACGAGAGAGAGCCGCATGGATCTGTTCCCATTGCCGATCCCATTCGGACGATGTCGGGCATCCGGTGAGCAGGCAGATGAGACCTGCAAGCAGCCACCCTATAATCAATGTTCGGTTTGCGATGTGATTCATAAGTGTCGGACGCTCCTTCATATCTAACCTAACTGAAGGGCCAAGTGAGTGAAGGGAACCTCGCGTTAGAATAAGGCAACCATAATGGGGAAATCCTGTGACAATCTGGACATTTTCTGCCACTCTTTGTAGGGTACCCTGGTGCAGGGCCCGTGACGGAGATGAAGATGCTTGACCAGGTTTTGCGATATTGCCAGCATGACGTGTGGAAGGAAGATGTCAATGCGTTAACTGGTTTTCGACAGTTTGGGGTCAAAGCTCTGCGTCTGGTATTGGTGGCGGTCGCCGAATTTCAGGAAAGCTTCCTGAGTATTCGAGCCACCAGTTTGGTCTACACCACTCTTCTCTCTCTGGTTCCGTTTTTGGCGGTCACATTTTCGGTCCTCAAAGCTTTCGGCATTCATCAAAAGATTCAACCGATTCTGGCGCAAGCGTTGGATCCGCTCGGTCCCAAAGGAATCGAGATTACCACGAATATCATCCAGTTTGTCGACAACATGAAAGTCGGGGTCTTGGGAGCGGTGGGCATTGCGGGACTGTTTTATACGACGTATTCCCTGATTGAAAAAATTGAAGAGGCATTGAACTCGATTTGGCGGGTTGATGCAGGGCGTCCGTTGGCCAGAAGGGTCACCGATTATTTAAGTGTCGTCCTTGTGGGTCCTGTGTTTGTCTTTACCGCCTTCGGACTCACCGCCTCGGCGCAAAGTCATTGGCTTGTCCAAAAAATTCTGGAAGTCCAGCCCCTTGGCCATCTGATGGTCGTCCTCACCAACCTCCTGCCCTTCTTTTTTATGTGCCTGGTGTTTACGTTTATCTACAAGTTTCTGCCCTATACAAAGGTCAATTTTAACTCCGCGCTGATCGGGGGGGTGACGGCAGGACTGCTCTGGCAAGTGGCCGGATTGGCGTTTGCCTCATTTGTCGTAGGGACAGGACGATATAGCGCCATATACTCAGGCTTTGCCGTGCTTATCCTCTTTCTCATTTGGCTCTATGTCGGGTGGCTTATTGTACTGGCAGGAGCTCAAGTTGCCTATTATCATCAGCATCCATCCGCATACCTCTTACATTTGGGTCGAAAGCACCAGACTCCACTCTTTCGAGAATATCTCACCCTGTCATTGCTCACCCATATTACCCGCCGGTTTTTATCGGGGAAGCCGCCTCTCAGGGCAGAGCAGTTAGCCCGTGCACAAGGTGTGCCTCTTACGTTGGTGGAATCGCTCATCGATGATCTGGTGAAAGGGCAGATGGTCGTGAAAGGCGATAAACCCAAAGGGTTGGTATTGGCGCAGGCACCAGAAAACATTCCGGTGGTCGAGGTGTTACGAGTGGTGCAGCATCAACCCCATGGCGGGCCCCAGGCATTTACAGTGGGTTCAGATTCCATTAGTCGGGTCCTTATACGCCGGGATGCGGCGGTGGAGGCCGCTTTAGAAGGCATGACGTTGCGGGATTTAGTACGACGTCAACCTGAAGTCGTTGAAGAAGGGAACGGAAGAATGGACCATGCCCAGGGTCAAGATCCCGGTGGGGCATTTCACCCTGAGTCGGAGGGTGAGGCTCCCTGTCCTCCGGGCTTACTCCAAGGAAACCATTCAAGCCGATCCCCCCGTCGTCAGAAAAGGGAGGGAAAGGTCATGAACGTATGCTGATAAGGGTAAGAAGATGAATATGTGGATTGTCCCGGGTGCCCCGTTGTTGGATGGGCGAGGCTGGCGGATTTGGTGTTCGCAAAAAGGGGAAGGCAGTTTTGTTCCACCCGCTGTTGAAGTGCGACAAGGTGGTACCATGGTTCCCGTTCACACTGAATGGAAGCTGTTGCCGCCATTATCAGGGCTGAAACGACGGATGGGGATAATGTCTGTGCGGCTACAAAACTCCCCGCCACCCCAAGGTGCAATCTTTGAGATCCAGGTGGGAACTAACAATGACGCCGAGGTTCAAACGTTTTCCTGGTCGACCCTTCCTCAGAGCGTTACTGACAAAGGGGTCACGTTTCTCTTTTCCTCCTGTTTTTGGCAGAACAACGACCGGGATGGATATTACCGCGCAGGCATGAGGGAGTTGAAAATATTATGTCAGCCGCATTTTAAAATGCTGATTGGGGACCAGGTCTATCTCGACTGGCCTCTTTATTGGGATATTGCTGATAAGGAGGCGATTCAACTTTTTGGAAAACGATATCGGCAATATTGGGAAGACGAACATTACCGGGAAGTCCTTCAACTCAACCCAAATTTTATCACGTGTGATGATCATGAATATTGGAACGATTATCCTGAAAAGCAAAAACATTTGATTCAGGCATGGGATGATTCACATCGCAATATCTATGGTCCTGTTGCTGATCAACTCTATTATCAATATCAGCAATGCCTGAATCCTGATGAAGCCCGCTGGTATTCTTATGTGATCGATCCGGTTTCTTTTTTTATTGCCGATACCCGGTCCACTCGGGGGGAGTGCCGCGACAATGGAGCCGGACATTTCATTTTGGACGATCAATGGAAAGCACTGGAAGACTGGCAACAAGGGTTGCAGGGGCCTGGCGTGCTGGTATTAGGTCAACCTCTTTTTCAAAAAGACGGGAATTACAAAGATCATTCTTTATCTAATTTCAAGGAAGATTATGCTCGTCTCTGGCGCGTGCTTGAGCGGAGTTTAGGCGGAAAGAACAGGCAGGGAGTGCCACACGACATTTTGATCCTTTCGGGGGATATTCACACCGGCCGATATGCTGAAGCACATGGTCCTTTCCCCGATGCGCCTTATGGTGTGCCGGAATTCATCGCCTCTCCCGCTGCGATGATTAGTCCGGGTAATACTCGACCGGAGGCGCCTCCTCAACGAATTCGGGTCAAGCCGAATGCCCAGGGCGGTGAATCTGTCTGGAATATTGATCCACAGAAAAATGTCGAGATTATGACCATTCAGAACAATGTCGGTATTGTGCGGATGTTTCCCGGCAGCCAGGTTGGAGGAACGCCACGAGTGCGATTCGAGCTGGAATTGTGGCGGTTGCCGGCTAAGCGCCTTGAATTGGATTGGGATGAAGTCCCTCCTCCTCAAGGAGTAGGAGGTCCATTAGCGTGTGTCTTTAAGAAGGAGTTGCTGCTTCGTTAGCAGTACGGAAGATTTTCACAGAACCAATTCATCCATTGAGATCGTTCTTCGAGTGATGTGAAGAAAGGAATACATCATGCGCCATTCTCAAACTTCGACCAGAAATCCGGCTATTAAAGACTGGACCAGCAAATATGGAAAACGGACCAACCTGCAATTTTTCAATGATGCATTTGCGGCCTTGCAAAAACAGGACAATGGCAATCGTGGATTGATGACCGTGGGAATGATCGGCAGTCGTGACCTTCCCGGACATACCTTGCGAACGGCACAGTCCATGTTGCGTTGGGATTTACGCCCGAGTTTCTGGTCGCATGTGTTTGTGGTGGCCGAACCCGTGACCTCTCGCACGTCGTTGCGGTCTCTGCCGATTCTTGAAGTTCCGCTGCATCCACGCAATGGGATGTTCCCAAGGCCGGAATGTAATGGTATTAATGAAGGCACATTAGGGCTGTATGAGGACAAGGACATCGATGCGAATGTCGGACTTGTGGCGGTCGATATGACGGATGAAGAGGCCAAAAAGCTTAAAAAACGTGCAAGGGACTGGAATCAGGATCGTGTGCGTTACAATTTTTGGGAGATGTTGGGAGCCTGGCAAAGCTATCTCTGGTCGCAAGGGGCCAAGCGCAACCCGTTGCGAGAGGGTATGCCCATCGCCGCCTCGTCGTATATTGAATTTATCTTTGAAGGGCTGGGTTTGGGTGTGACGCCGGGTACCTCGGAACGTAATAGCGCTCCCGAGCATCTCTGGAATGCGGCCTGCTGGTGGCACAAGGCCTTCAAGGAGCAAGACCGGAAAGTGGCCGGGATGTTTGTGGCTCGTGATCCCGGCTGTGCTATGCTCCGTCCTAACGAATAGGTTCCCATCTATAGTGACATAACCTTGACGGTCGTGTTGGGTATCCCTAAATTTCCGGAGATCCATTCGAAAAAATGAACATCGATTGCCGGTGGAAGCTCTTGGGACCGATACCCTGTTTCCTCGTATTTTGAAAGTAAAGCCTTTTCCCCTTTGTGCGGCTGATTCCCAAGGTTTTCTTTCTCTTCTTGAAAGGGGGGGTGAAGAAGACAAAGCCGCCAGGTGGGCCAGAAGTGCGATGTGGCTTATGAACTATTAATAGGATATTTTACAATTGTTGATGGTACGGCTTTGATATTTCTACCTTCCTCAACTGAATTGTGCATTCTGCAGGGGAGAACTCTGCTCACAAATGAGGGGGTATGAATTCGTAAAAATGAGGATGAAGACGTGGTGAAAATCGGATTGATTCAAATGGCTTGCTCCGCCGATCCTGCTGAGAATCTGGAGCGAGCGGTGGACAAGGTTGAGATCGCCGTGCGAAACGGGGCGCAGGTTATCTGCCTGCCTGAGTTGTTTCGCTCCCAATACTTTTGTCAGAAGGAAGATGCGGCTCTGTTTGATTTGGCAGAATCCGTTCCTGGGCCTTCCACAGAGGCCTTTGCCAAAATTGCCAAATCCCATCGTGTGACGATTTTGGTGTCGTTGTTTGAGCGGAGGACGGCAGGGGTGTACCACAATTCCATTGCCGTGTTGGACGAGCGGGGAGAGATGGCCGGCCTGTATCGGAAGATGCACATTCCGGATGATCCGGCCTATTACGAAAAGTTTTACTTCACTCCAGGGGATCGGGGTTTTCAGGCGATCAAGACCACCCACGCAAGGGTCGGGCCGTTGATCTGTTGGGATCAGTGGTTCCCTGAAGCGGCGAGGATGACGGCCCTACAGGGAGCGGAGATATTATTTTATCCCACGGCCATTGGCTGGCACCCCAAAGAAAAAACTGAAGAAGGCCAGGCCCAACGTGATGCCTGGATGACCATTCAACGCAGCCATGCCATTGCGAACGGCGTGTTTGTGGTGGCTGTGAATCGGGTGGGCCATGAGGCTCCGGCTGGCGGGGATGGGCTGGAATTTTGGGGCAGTTCTTTTGTGTGCGATCCGTTTGGTGTGGTCTTGGCGCAGGCGTCTGTTGAAAAAGAAGAAACGCTGGTGGTGGATATTGATCTCAAGCGCATTGAAGAAGTCCGTCGCAACTGGCCTTTTCTTCGTGATCGTCGCATTGATGCGTATGGGGGGATCACAAAGCGATTTTTGGATGAGTCATATTAATCCGGCCGTTGAACAAATTTGCGATGTTGACCCTCACCCTAGTCTTCTCTTTTCTTTGAGGTCGAGCTCTTCTAGGAAGAGGGAAGCGCTGTACCTTCCAAAGTGGTAGCCTGTTATCCAATTTTGCAATATTCCTCCTCTTTTTGGGGAAAGGATTAAGGTGAGGGAAGAGATGAAGCGGATTGCACCGAGATGGCGATCCATTGCGGCCAGGTTACGTGGGAATCAATCGGATGCTGAACAACGGCTCTGGGGTCGGATTCGAGATGGTCAGATTAAGGGATGGAAGTTCAGGCGGCAACACGCTATCGGTGGGAGTGTTGTTGATTTTTGTTGTTTGGAAGGAATGCTGATTATTGAGCTGGAAGGGGAACACCATCCAGAACAGAAAAAACCTGATGAGGAGTGCATCAATTATTTGACGGCGTTGGGATTTCGGGTTCTTCGATTTTGCAATGATGATGTTCTAACGAAGATTGATGATGTGGTGGAGGAAATTGTGAGAGTCATGGAACGTTCTGAAGGCCTTAACCCTCTCCCTGACCTTGTCCTCTCATCGAGGTCAAGCTCTTCCAGGGAAAAAGAAGCGGAAGTGTTTCCGTCTGGTACTTTTTCCTTTCAAGAGAAAAACCCTCATAGAGAGAGTAGGGCTGAATTAGGATTGAGAATGCCCGCAGAGTGGGAGCGACACGAGGCGACTTGGCTCGGATGGCCCCATAATACGAAAGATTGGCCTGGGAAAATGGGAGCGATTTCCTGGGTGTATGGGGAAATGGTTCGGAGGCTGTCTTTAGGAGAATCTGTTCGGATTCTTGTGAATGACAAAGATCATGAATTGAAAGCCAGGCGGGTGTTGGACAAAGTTGGGGTCGATATGACCCGCATTCAATTTTTTCGTGTTCCGACTAATCGGGGGTGGGCGCGGGACTTTGGCCCCATTTTCGTGAAACGGGATCAGTCTGATCCTCAGGTGGCCATTGCCCGTTTTCGTTTTACAGCCTGGGCCAAATATCCAGATTGGCAATTGGATGATCGTATCCCGGTTCGGTTGGGTCCGAAACTGAAGATTCCCGTGGTTCCTGTGGAGAGAAATCGTGTCGGGGTTGTTCTGGAAGGTGGCGCCATCGATGTGAATGGGCAAGGAACGTTGTTGACCACGGAAGAATGTTTGTTGGATGAGCAGGTGCAGGTGCGGAATCCCGGGTTTTCCCGACAGGATTATGAGGAATTGTTTGGGGCGCATTTAGGTGTTTCACAGGTTCTCTGGTTAGGACAAGGCATTGCCGGTGACGATACGCATGGGCATGTGGATGATGTATGCCGGTTCGTGGATCCCTATACGGTGGTGCTGTGTCAGGAATCCAATCCAGCCGATCAAAATTATCGTCCTTTGGCTGAAAATGCCGAGCGATTAGAGGGCATGCGGGTGGAAGACGGGAGAAAGTTACTGGTGGTCCCCTTGCCGATGCCTGAGCCGCTCTATTTTGAAGGACGGCGGCTACCCGCCAGTTATGCCAATTTTTATATCGGGAATGCTGTCGTGTTGGTGCCGACCTTTAATGATCCCCACGATCGGGTGGCGGTAGGGATTATATCTGACCTGTTTCCTGATCGAACGGTGGTCGGTATTCATGCCGTGGATCTGGTCTGGGGATTTGGGACCATTCATTGCTTGACGCAACAACAGCCAGCCTCTGATTAATTATCGATCCTCAAGGAGCGTTCATGAATACCTCTTTCCCTACATCCGATCCTTTTATACTTCCTTCTCCTGTTCGAATCGGATGGATTGGTGCTGGAGTGATGGGCGCGCCAATGTGCGAACATCTTCTTGGTGCGGGGTATCCCTTGACGGTATATACCCGCACCCCTTCTAAAGCGCAGGTGTTGTTGGATCAGGGCGCCGGGTGGGGAGAGTCTCCGGCCGCCGTAGCTGCGGAGGCCGATGTGGTTTGTACGATGGTGGGGTTTCCTCAGGATGTTCGTCGGATATATCTCCAACCTGATGGGCTGCTGCCCCAGGCTCGCCCTGGTCAGGTCTTTGTGGATTTCACCACTTCTGAGCCGACGTTGGCTCGTGAATTAGCCAGTTTGGCGGCTTCAAAATCCGCATTCGCTCTGGATGCGCCGGTTTCTGGCGGTGACGTTGGGGCCAGAGATGGCACATTGTCCATTATGGTGGGTGGAGATTCGATGGCATTTGAAGCGGTCAGGCCGATCTTGTCGGTGTTTGGAAGAACTGTAGTGTATCAAGGCCAAGCCGGATGCGGGCAGCATGCCAAACTCTGTAATCAAATAGCGATTGCGGGCACAATGATTGGTGTGTGTGAAGCGTTACTGTATGCCCACAAAGCCGGGTTGGATGGCGAAACCTTGTTGCGTTCCATATCCAGTGGGGCTGCGGGATGCTGGACACTTGACCATCTGGCACCTCGGATATTGAAACGGGATTTTGAAGCCGGATTTTTTGTAGAGCATTTTATTAAGGATATGGGTATGGCATTAGATGAAGCCAACCGAATGGGCTTACTTCTGACAGGGCTTTCACTGGTTCGAAAGCTCTATGTTGCGATTCAAGCCAATGGTCACGGGCGTTCCGGGACGCATGCGTTGTTGTTGGCGCTGGAAGATTTATCTCCGACATTTTTATCTGCAGATCCCTCTCCTCACGCTTTGTCAACGTAGTGCAAATCCCGATCCGCCTTTCCTCAATCGTTTGTAGCTATGGATAGGGGGCATGCTCCCGCTCTGGATGAATGCTCGGTCGTTACGAAAAACCGTGTGAGCTTTTTTCGGCCAACGTTCCTAGAAATAAAATTGCTAACCCGAATCTTTTCTTTTGTGTTTTATCTTCGGTATCTCTTTCTCTTGAACCTGCCTCACTGTTGTTGGTGAATTTTGTTGGTTGGGAAGTACGATGTTTTTCTAAAGGGTGGGCCTTTGATGTCATGTTGGTGGTGTGAGTACTTTGGATGTTGAGGGGGTGAATGGGGGAAGGCCAGGGCAGCTCTCGGGCTTGTCCTTCATTCAGGGCGAACGCGACCGAGAGGGCCAGGCCTGTGAGGCCCAAGAGACGCCATGTTTTTCTTGTCGGTTGCTGGCGGATCTGTTCCATTCTCGGGCCCTCCGTTCCGCCGCTGATGCGGTGAGACATCCTTGGGTCATGCTTGGGCCTGTATCGACATTATTTTTTGAAACTTGCGGGAGGGCTCAGTGGTGTTTCTTCCTTGACATTGCCGTGGATTGCGGTTGATTTCAGCGGGCACATGTTCTTCCCGGTTGGACCGAGGGAGTTTTCCGCTATCTGACCGACAGGCAGTGATGGCTATAACGTCATCCAATTTTCCAGAGCGGAATCAAGGTCAATGCCGACTTGTTCGGGAGCAAGGACCCGCACAATTTCTGGCCGTGATTCATGAGAGGAGAGTACAGAGAAGTTGAACGGGATCGGTTCAGGCAAAGGTTGATGAATTGCGTCCTGGATTAGGAGGATCGTGGGTTGAAGCAGATTATCTCTGGAGTTCGCTGTGACGATTCCCCGTTCCCCGGTACTCAATTCCACCAGGGCATAGGTGGGATAGATTCCAATAAGATTAATGAATGTCGCCACTAATGCGCCATCCAAGAGACCTTTCTTGCCTTGTTGATATAACGATTGGAGTGCGCTTCTGACCGGGAGGGGATTTCCTGTGTGATGACCGGTTAATAATTCATCATACTCGTCGACAATACGAAGGATTCGGCTGGATGTTTGAATTTTGGCTGGATCACTATTCGCAGGGTATCCTGTGCCATCCAGGGCAATATGATGTTCCCGGATTAACGTATCAACCTCGTCTGAAAGACTCGACTGTTGGGACAACATCTCAATCCCCCGATGGGGATGTTTATGGTAAAGGACTAATTCTGCGTCAGAAAACTGGTTGAGAGGTCGGTGAAGGATTTGTGGAATGTTCAAGAGCCCTGCGTCATGGAGAAGTCCCGCGCTTGCCAGGTGTTGTAACGCTGTATTGTCCAAACCCACAGCTCGTCCCAATAAAACGGCTAATGTACTGACCGCGAGTGCGTGATCGAATAAGGCCGGAGAAAAATCCCTGGTCCGAATCATTGCGATGCAGGCTTCTTCATGTCGGAGGGATTCAGCCATGACGGATTCAGTGATCTGATGAACCTGTTCCATGGCGAGCCGTCCGGTTTTCTTCAGTGTGTGGAGGATATCCTGGACGCCTTCAAGCATATACATCCGCACCATCTTCATCGTAGTGAGTTCACCGGATAGTGATTTTCCCTGAACAGAGGGTGAAAGCTGACCAAGTCGTGCGACTTCGGGCGGGCGGGAGGAATCAGGTATTGGTGAATTCGGGGTGGATGAGACATCATCATGGGTGTGTGGCGGTTCAGGATTTTGGACGACGTCACGCCCACGATCAGTATCAATGGTGATTTCTTGAATTCCCGCCTGTTCTAATTTGGCAATATCGCTGGAAGATTTAATGAGAAACCGGTGCACGAGGAATGGAGTCTTCAGCCATGAGCGGTCGATTCCACAGAGGTACATTCCCACTTGAGCGGAAGTTGTTGGAATTCGTTTGATGGCCATATGAAAACCGATGAGGGATTCTTAGGAAGGAAATTTCATTTCTTCATTGTGGGGAATGTCTGGTGTCCTCATCGGCGTTCTTTCGGCCGTTCTTTACCTCATCCTCAGTAGTGAACACGTGATGAGAGTGAAGGGCTTGCCATCCCTAAGGATGTGTTGTGAGAGGGGAATGTTTCTGGGGTGCAATGACGGAAAATTCTGTGAATTGATAAGGACCAGGGACCATCAGAGCCAGCAAAATATAGTGCCTGACCTCATGAAATTTAAGTGTTCTCCTTGCCAGGCCGAAAAGGAGAAGACAGCTTTCACGGGGGATGGCGATGGGTGGATGTCGAGCATCATTTCACGGGGGTTTGGCAGATTCCTTTTCTGCTAGGCGTGGCACTCAACGGGATGTCCTTTCGACATCTTGGTCTTTCCTCATAGGTAGCCTCCTCTCGGTGTTCCTGTCATGGGGTCTTCCTTCCTCCAGCCATGCCGCTTCAGAATCGAGTCCACCAATCAAACATATTCGAACCGTGATTCCCATTCTTGGGACCACGATGAATGCACAATCCGAACAGGTTGGCATTGTTGCGGAAATTCAATTGGAATTTCTTCAGCGCCGGGATCACAAAGGTTTGGATCTTCAATTTCTGTCCAGGCCAGGGAAGTTTTCACCGTATGCCCAACAATCGGTCAAAGATGCTTTAGTTCTGGTGGTTGAAGCAGCCGGGCTGAACCCAGATTCCTGGACGGTCAAGTTTATTTTGCCCTATCCGGGAGTCACGTTGTACGGGGAAAGTTTATCGGCTATGGCGGCCCTGAATGTCGTTGCCCTTGCTAAAAATGAGCCCGTGGATGAGGAGACGGTTTTGACGGGTACCGTCACGGCGGATGGCCATGTGGGAACTGTGGGAGGAGTCCCGTTAAAGATTTTGGCCGCGTATGAACAACGGTATCGACGGGTGCTCATTCCAGAGGAACCGGACGTGGCGGATGATGATTGGGAAACCCCGTTTCTGATGGAAGTAACACCGGTGGGATCCATCAAACATGCCTATCTCGCGTTAACCCATCGGCCTCTTCGAAGCCATCTAAACGACCAGTCCCTTGCGGCTAGCCTAGCCCACTAACCTCCCTCCTGCTGAATATTCCCTCCTGGGACTGTTGAATATTGTAAAAATTTTGCCGTTTCATTCGTTTCTGAATCACGGAGGCTCACCAGAGAAAAATAATGGAGTGTTCAAAAAGGCCGTTCCAGTCCTGTCCTGAGGCTCCTCGAAGGAAAGGCCGCAGCCGTTAGGACGAGCGGAGTGTACGGAGGAGTACGTGAGCACGGCCTAGGGGCGAGAACGCCGCTGGCGGCATTTTTCAACATTCCCCTCCTGTGTAAGGTGATCCCTGTGAGGGAGGAGACCTATATTCCCATTGTGTGGTGGGTGAATGGGTTTTGTCTTCTGCTTGCTTGTTTGGTTCGAATATTTCTATGGTAGAAAAAAGGGAAAGGAACAACTTCTGTCTTGGGGCTTTCTCTTTGCAGGTTTACGTGGTGAAGGAAATATCGATGGAGTAATCTTCTATGATCCAACCATGTTTTGCGGTTGATATTGATAATGTCTTAGGCCGGGCGGAGCCTGAAGTGCAGCGTTTATTCCAGGAATTGACGGGAAGGTTATGGCCTGTGGGTCTGTATGGCAGTGCCGGTGGGTTAGATGCTAGCCAATTTGCGCCTGAGCTCCTTGAGGAGATTTTCTCCCGGTTTCACCAGGAGTCTATCCCCCGGTTACCTCTGTTTCCTGGGGCAAAACAGGCCTTGACCCTCATTCATCGTCGCTATCGGGTTATTATCGTGACGGCGCGGCGTCCGCATTCCCGACCTCAGACTCTTCGTTGGTTAGAAAGACATGGTCTTCCTTTTGATGCGCTGTACCATACTGAGGAGAAAACCGAAATCCCCGAAACGATAACAGCCGCGATTGACGATCATCCTCACCATATTCAGGCCTATCGTGCCCTCGATAGACAAGTCTTTGTCATGGATCAACCCTGGAACCGTGCAATCCCTCATGCTGATGTTATTCGGGTGAGTGGTTGGGATGCTCTCGTGCAGTGGTTGCATGTCCGACATCTCCCTAGTTGGCCCAAACATATTCCGGAATCTCCTACTTTTCGACAGTTGTTCTCAGTTCATCTCAATGTTTCCTCTTTGACCGCGGCCGGTGTTTCGACGGGATTCGCACAGCCGTAAGCGTGCGAGCGTTGGGCGGTGCAGGAAAGGTTTAAAGGAAATTGCCGATACAGGTGAGAGGCTCTTTGCTGTTGAGAAGCGGGTTCATCCTGCACAGATTTTGATTTTCCTATTTAGCTAATTCCCATAATCTGATGATGACTCTGCCTATCCATACGGTCCTGCTTGTTGACGATAATTCCGATGACTGTGAAATTGTCAAAGAGGCATGGGACGAGATGCCGGTAGGACAGGAATTGCGGTGTGTGAATGATGGCACCGAATTGCTGGATTATTTGTATTGCCGTGGTCAATTTAGTAGCAGAGAATGCGCACCACGTCCCAGTGTGATTCTCCTGGATTTGAATATGCCTCACATGACCGGAGGGGAGGTTCTTACCGAAATCAAGAAGGATCCATTCTTAGCATCTATACCCATTGTGGTGTTGACCACGTCAAAAGCTCCAAGGGATATCTGTCATACCGCGAGGATGGGGGTGAATGGATACATACAAAAACCCAATTCTTATACCGGGTATCTCCGGATGTTTACCAATTTGAGAAAATATTGGGCGGAAATTCTTGCGCAACCATTGGCTGGAAGTGGCGGGGATTCCTCGACCAATGTTGCCTGGTGTTAAAAGTCGGGGCCGTGGGGTATTTGCCATTCTTCCAGCCAAAGTTTGGTACCTGTTCTTTCTTCTCTCTCCGCCCCATGCGACTGCTCCTGCTCTAGATTGGTTTTTCAGCCCCAGTCTGGCTCGGTAGGCGAAATGCCTTGAACTGAATACTCAATTAGAATTTTTCATAACTGACCGATTCCTCCTTTTTTTGTAACATGCATTCTTCTCTTCCAGTAGTCCTGCTTTTTAACATTTCACATCCTAGCCCGGGATGGTGAGGGTTCGCTCTGTCCAGATAAGCGGCTTCTGCTCCCCCCCCCCTCAAGTTCTCACCTCAACAACCGACACTATCCTATATTGACTAACGAGTAGTGATAACGGGAGATCCACTTGTGTATTCATCCTATCAGGGATCCTCTGATCATTCCTTGCGATTGAAAACCTTGGGGGCAATGGGAAATGCTATGAAAACACATTCTATCTGGACGGCCGCAGTTATCATGATGGGAACAACACTGTTGACGACAAGTTTTGGCTATGAGGCCTCAGAATATTTGCTGTTGACCCGTCACCGGGATTCTAATGGTCATTTGCTGGCGGGACCAACCCACCATCAATCGCAACCTTCCGTGATTCAAAAAACGGTCGTTCCTGCACAGCCTCAGACGTTTGAACGGCGAAGTACGGAGTGGGGAATGAATGCCCAGGAGGTCAAGCTGAATGAACCAGTGCAACCGGTTTGGGAACTCCAATCTCCGGTATTGGAGCCCTACGAGCAGCGGGTAGGGTACCGTCGTCAAATCGAAGGAATTGACGCGTCGTTAACCTACACGTTTTATGAAGACCAGCTTGCTCAGGCAAGTTATTTATTTGAACCCAACCATGATGATGCGGCGGACTATGTGAAAGATTTTCATACGTTGCAAAATTGGATAACCCAGTCCTATGGCATGCCAACATCGGTTCAGGAAATCTGGTTAGATTCCTTGTACCAATATGATCAAAGTCTCTGGGGACAAGCCCTGCTTCGTGGCCATCTAAAGATGGTGGCGGAATGGCGGAACGATACCACGAATATTACGCTCCTGTTAGACGGAGGAGAGGATACGATAGGATTAATGGCTGATTTCGATAGCGTGGCAGTCATCGCTCCCGCTTCAATGGAAGCCAAGGTGATTGAGGAAATTCATCCTGTGGAAGAGACCACAATTGAATCAATCTCTGTCAGCGAAGACCCTGCAATGGAAGTCCCGTCAGGGGAAGAGATGCCAACTGAAGCCATATCACAGGAAAATCAACCGGACACAAAGTTGTAAATTCGCTGCTCGGTTTTCAGCTAAGTTGTAATATTCATGTATTGTGGGAGGAGGCCATGCCTCCTCCTTTTTTTATTCTAATATTTTTAAATAATGAATCGGGTTGCCGTGGCATAGTGGAGTTCTTGGACGGTTCCAATCTTTCGAAATGATGGGGTGCTTGAAGACCTGGGCCTCTTTGGAAAATCAGTGGAGAGAGAGTCTGTGGTTTGGGGAGAGGGTCTTACCAATATCCAAAAGGGTAATAGGGATAAAAAGGGCCATATCCTCCCCAGTACGGAAACCCATAGGGATAGAGCAAGGGTTGAGGATAAGGTCCATAAATGGCGTAATCAGGCGGATACGCTGGCCATACTTTGAAATGTTTAATGATGAGAGTGGGATAGGTATATATGGTTTCATCGAGACTCCGCTGGACGGAGCCGGACAGTTCTCCGGTCAGGGTGATCCGGCTTCCGGGAGGGACTGTGGCGGGATCTAGAAATTGTTCCTGTTCCGCAATAAATCGTCCTTGGGATTGTGTAAGTTCGGTTGTGGGTTCCTGGTCATTGATGAGAGGTAATTGAAGGATCGTGAGTTGGGTTGCATCTTTTAAGCGTTTTGCCGCCAGGACCTGCCCTCCAAGTATGATCAGTTTTCCCTTGAAGCTGGCAGGATCCTCTTTGATGCGTGGGAACAGTAATAGTGGGTCGATTTGTTCGGCCAGATCTGGAGGAAGGGTGCTACTGTAGGGGGTGGAGCATCCGGTGACACAAAGCACGGTAAGGAATACAAGAAAAACCAGTTTATAGGGAAAAATAACAGATGAGAGACTAACGGCCCGCAAGTAAGTCATCTTCCTCCTTCATCATCTTTTTACAGCATATTCCTCCACCATGAAGAGATGCAAATACAACAGATTCATCTGATGATTCTGTTGACCCGAGAGTCTTCTTTGGTAGCCGGACTGGCTCCATTTCTCCCGGATGGGATCTCAGACCGGCTTCCGTTTAGGTGATTATCCACTCCGGCCCATTTGCTCAATCTTGGCTCTCTGTCCTGCTTGTTTATGAGGCCGGTCGTCAGGGAGTTCTGAGACATCGCTATGAATCTGGGATCCAGTCATGGGCATGATGTTGTCATGGATATTTAAAGGCAGGGAAAAATGATTAAAATCCTGGGGGATCGAAAAAGGCAATTATCTTGAAAAGATAATGAGGATACGGGAAGGATTAAGTTTTTGTTCATTCCATCAGGGTGGAAGCATAAATTCGGCTTTCCCTAAAAAATCGATATGACTTGTGTTTCTCATTCTTGGTCGTGAGTCGTATTCAGCAATCAAGGTTTCTTTTTGGGTGTGGAAAACGTGATTTCGGTCGCAACCCAGTCTCGGTTTTCAGGGACGCCCTTTTTTGAAACCTCGGCCACCAGTCGGTCCCCAACCTGCGGCCGGGCATGCTCGACATGAATGCCATTTTGTTGAAATGTAATTTGAGGATGAAAGGCGAGAGTCAGGGATTCTCCTTTTGGAGTTGTGACCACCACATGGTCATTTCCCAATTCGGTGACGGTTCCCATCACATGAGAGGCATCGCCATGGGCCCAGACGGGGGTGGCCAGAAACATGGAGCACAAAACGGCCAGAATGCTGAAATATTTCATGATGGTGACTCCTTGGATTATAAAATCAATGATGGTGCTCTTGGGGGAAGACATCTTCTCCTGATAAAAATCGATCAAGGGCTTCTTGTTGTTCCCGTTCTTCGCGGGTAAGAGGATTATATTGTTTCATCTCCGTGATTTCTTCAGGAGTGATATTGGGGAAATGTCGAATAAGCAGTACTAATTTCCAACTGTCGAGATCTTCTTCCGGCAGACCTTTCCCCCAGGCCGGCATTCCGGTAAATCGAATGCCGTAATGGATGATATAAAACAATTCTCCATCAGCCATAGCTTGAATCGCAGGGTCCCTGAGGTCAGGAACAGGAGGATAGAAATTCGGACCCATATGGGTTTTTCCGCTTCCATCATTGGCGTGGCAGGTGGCGCAGTGATCGGCAAAATGATGTCGAGCTTGTGCAAGATTTTCAGGAGAAAAAGGGACGGGGTTTGACATTTTGAGAAAGTGGCTTGGAGTTGCCAGATGGCGAATAAACCTGGCAGCTTTCACTTCCCACTCAGGCGGCGTGGCTTTGGCGGAGAACGTCCCCGGTAATAACCAGAGCGCAGCCAAGGTGGACCCGACCAACAGGAGAAGAATGATAATAAAAAAGATTTTGATTCGTCTCAACATAATTGGTCAGTTATTCATAGTGTACCTCTTCGGGGATTTTCTTCACAAGTCAAACGAACGTTCATCATCAGTGGATGCTTTTTCCTGGTTGGGGAAATAAGTGAAATTGGGTAGTATGGGCAAATGCATTTAGTGATTGCGGGCCGAAGCGATGTAATTTTATCTCCTCTCATGTGGCCGATGGCCTTTATTTGATGGCTATGACTTCTTCTCAGCTAATCGCATCGCTGCAGGACCCGAAATGTTATTCACACCCTGTGAGTCAGGTTACGGTGGTGGAAACGCATATTTCGTGGGTGTTGCTCACCGGTCAGTATGTCTACAAAATTAAAAAGCCGGTGTTGTTTTCATTTGTTGATTTTTCGACCCTTGAAAAACGGAGATGGTTTTGTGAAGAAGAGGTTCGTCTCAACAGACGGTTAGCCCCACAGCTCTATCTGGGTGTGGTCTCCATCACCGGGTCCCCATCAGATCCTCGCATGGATGGCGACGGAAGCCCTTTTGAATGGGCCGTCAAAATGAAACAGTTTCCTCCCGATCAGGAGTTTTACCATCTCCTTGAGACGGGCAACCTGCATGAATCTGTAGTCAGTCAACTGGCCTTAGAGATTGGAACATTCCATGGCCGGATTGAATCTGCAGGAGATTCCCTTTCCTATGGAGAGCCGGATAGGGTACGGGGACCTATAGCTGAGTGCTTTGAGGACATCCCTCTGTCAGCCCTTCCTGCGCGGATTCAATTCTGTATGAAGGATATCGAGGAATGGACAAACCAGGAATGGAAGCGATTAAGGCCAACACTCAGAGAACGCAAATCTTCAGGGCAGATTCGAGAATGTCATGGTGACCTTCATTTAGGAAATATTGCCCTATTTGAGGGCCGGATCTGTGTGTTTGATGCTTTGGAGTTTAAACCAGGGTTGCGTTGGATTGATGTCATCAGTGAAGTCGCGTTTTTGGTCATGGATTTAGAGAGCAAAGACCGAGTGGATTTGGCCTATTGGTTTTTAAACTGCTATCTGGAAGTGACTGGTGACTATGCCGGGATGAGTGTGTTCCGGCTGTATGAGGTTTATCGGGCACTCGTTCGAGCTAAAGTGGCTGGCTTGCGTCTGGCTCAGGTCGAAACAGGAGGCCCGGTACAGGAGGATATCCTTAAAGAAATAATCAGATACGTGGAGTTGGCCCATCGATTGATGATGCCTGCTCCTCCAATGTTGATGCTGATGCATGGAGTATCGGGGACTGGGAAGACGACGGTCTCCACTGAATTGGTGAAAGCCTTGGGTGCCATGCGCGTACGGTCTGATGTGGAACGGAAACGGATTCATGCCGAACAATGTAAAATCGTCGTTGGTTATACAACCTCAAAGAGCTTGTACGGGTCAGACATGACTCGTGTAACCTATGAGCGGTTAAGGGATCTTGCAAATACCATGTTGCAGGCGGGCTATTCCGTCATTGTGGATGCTACATTCCTTGAGGGGGCCCAAAGACAATCATTCATCCGACTCGCTCAGGAACGGCACGTGGATGTTGTCATATTTGACGTTTGGGCGCCGGACGAAGCGTTGGTGGATCGAATAGCAAGTCGGGCCAAGCAACAGACTGATGCCTCTGACGCAACGATTGGAGTCATGGAGCAGCAAAAGGCCAAAGAGGAGCCCTTAACCGAGGCCGAACATGACATGACCATTCGCGTGGATTCAACCGATTTGCAGGTGGTCAGACTTACGATAAAGAGTCTCATTGAACAACGAAGAAATAGGGCAAATTAACCCCAACATTGTGAAGCGAAAGTGTTTCGATGATCTAGTCCTGGCCCGGTGTTCTCATGCTATAGTCAATTCAGGAAGTGTTTGGCTGGCTTGTGCAGGGTCCAAATTCTCTAATCTTTTAGACCTTCCTAAAGAACTGAACGGGAAGATTTCATAACCGACATGAATTTTAGGCCTTCTCATCCCAGCGGTGGAAGACATGAGAGAAAGTACTGAGAAGGGTGCAAATGAATGTTCCTGAATAGACTCCTGACGGGATAGATTAAAAAATTGCCCGGCTAAACAAGGTCACGCTATCTCCCAGATTGCCCCCCCATCCAAATTGAGCTGCTAGTGCTCCGACAGGGGTCATAGGGTCATGTTCGTAATAGACTTTTACGACGGTAAATTGTTGTACTGTTGCACCGGTACCGGGCACATACACCAAATAGTCGTAAAGGTTTTGGGGTAAATCACAATTCGGAAGCGCTGGAGGCGCGACCCCGGAGCCGTTAAAGCCTCCTTGCTCAACGACCGTACAGGAAGGATTATTGTTCGCGACGGTTCCAGCGGTGATTTGGGCTAGGTAAATATGATATTTGGATGGCTGATTTTTAAAATCCAGTGCATTATCGGTGGAGCCGAGAAGATCCATCATGTTCTGGCTGAAGTCGTCAAGTTTCGCGAGGCTAAGCTTGCGCCCTCTCTTGCTAGCTGTGTAAGAGCATTGCGTTCGTTGATGAGTGCTTCCGTATTCGACGATGCCAAACGCGACGAAGAGGAAAATCATAAGGGAAAAGGCGAGTTCGACGGAAGCGGTTCCCCGTTCATTCCGCCCCGTCTGTAACAATGATGCCATCATGAGCCGCCTCCTAAGATGAAATTTTCATTGCGGTAGGTCCCCTCGGAAGACATAACAATGGTATCCCCTGCTCCAAATAACCCACCGATCAATTGTGTGAAAAATTGATGGGTGAAATTCACCCTGACTCGCATAAACGCTCCTGCACCGCCTGCGCTTGCCGTTCCAACAACGGCCGGATCATCGGGATCGGTCCAATCGGCATCGACGGGGAAAATAAAAATTTTTGACGGGTCGATATCCATGACTGCTGCGGCACTTTGTTGAATCGCTTGTTTAATTGAGTTTTCACGGGATAAGGCATTCCCATTGCCATCGACTTAAGTCGCGCCAACGGTTCCAATACGAATGCCCTCTCGTACTGCAGAGGTGAGGGTATTCTGGTGCACAAAAAACCAACCCATTTCCGCTACGGCAAAGAGAGCGGTGAGAAACACCAGCATGGTCGCTCCCACTTCCACGGCTGAGATTCCTGCTTCGGCCTGGCATGGGGACATCAGTTTCCGAAAAGACCTGATCACAGCTGTTCATTGGGGCATCCTCCTGCATGTGTACCCATACATCCCAAGTCATGCGTATTGTGTCTGCTCATCGTGTGGCATCGTGGTTGCCTAACTGATAAGCACGAGTTTGAGAATATTGGCAATTTGTTGGAAAATTCCCTCCAGTTCGGATGAATCAGGGGTATAATAGACAAAATTTGGCCCACTGGAGAGAGCACTCAAGAAGTTCGGGTCTATATTTCCCAAGCCGATGGTATAAATTTCAATTCCGTTGTTTTTGATGGCCTGTGCATTGTCTATGGCCATTTGACGAACCAGGTAATTCAGATAATCTCCCAATGGAGGTGGGATTGGTTATGGTGCAGTGTTCAGGGTCCATCCCGTAAGTTGGGCCGAAGCTATTCAGTCCATATGTGCGATCTTGGAAAATGTACCATTTGACCGAGTAATACCTTGCACAACCAATCTTTACCGGGGCACAAGATGTCCCCGATTTTTTCCCATCTCCGGTAACAGTGATTTTAAATGAACTTTCGTAGGATGCCTGTGGGTTGGGGTACCCCATAGACGCATAAACATTGACATAGCCTCCGTCCAGAGCCGCCACTCCATCATAAGTCACCCCTTCATGTTTAAACTGGCCTCGGAAGGCTGATGGATTTCCATCCGAGAAAAAAATGACAACTTGTTTGGTGCGTTCATTCGCGGGAATGCCGGATTGATCGGACCAAGGAAGGGTCAGGGCTTGGGCTAACGCATCTTCGGCATTGGTCCCCCCACCAGCACTTAATCCGTTAATGGCTGAAGTCATAGGGGAGACGTATCCGTGGTCCATAGGAAATGGTTTTTGGACCCCTGTGGCAAAGGTCAACAAGGCGAATCTATTATCAGCTTCTTGATCGGTAAAATTTTCTACAAAGCTCTTCGCCCCATCTTTTAAATCGCTGATGGGGCTTCCTCCCATCGACCCCGACACGTCAAGAACTAAGGCGATTTCCGCGTTACGAAGTTTGGCGGACCCGTCTGCTGCGATATTGGTCGTGCCATGGTTTCCCCCAACCACTTTCGAGAGTGAATTGATGGAATTCGTGGTGCCTTGCACGGTAATTTTCCCGTTTCCGTCGTCTGTCACCACGAATGTTGGTGTGTCCGTCCCTAACAGGCCGGGAGGAAAGTTGGCTTGAGCCACTTGTTCGACAAACCCGTGTAGGTCCGTAATATTGGGATTGTTCACATTCTTGGCTCCCGCAAAGGCGGCCCCATCGATCGCTTTACTCATTTCCCCCTGGATGGCATACCACCGTCCCACTTCAATACCCAGGGCTGCAAACCCAAACAGGGCCACAATAGCGATGCCGGTAATCAGGATATATGCACCTTGTTGGTTTCGTAATGGATTCTTAATCCCTTTGAGTGGATTGCGTCCCATTTTCCGTGTTTCCCTTGATAAAAGGATCAATAAACTCGCAAACCTCACACCAATGAATCATTTTTCACTGATTCAACGCGGAAGTTCTTTGGTAGGAGAATATCGACTGAATCTTGAAAAACTTGCCGATTGGAAATACTGTACAAATGGTTAGTTTTTCACATTTTGTGTCGAGTTGTGCTTGGAAGAGAGTACTTTTCGAAAATTGCAAACAGGTCTTTTTGAAAAAAACGTTGGTTTCCTGCCCCTTGTTTAAGGCCAATTGTGGTCATCGGCTTTCAGGAGATGAATCAGATATATGGATTGAGGAGATGAGACAGTTTTGAATGAACTTTGAGGATTTGTAAGTGTTAACGAGCGAAGCCCATGAGCCTAAGGAGGTAGAATACGGGATGACGAAGATAATGGAGTGGATCGCAAGTGGTTCGGCAGGAGAGGTCTTGAAGAAGAATTCGGGAAATTTCTTGAGCGAATGGGAATGATCTATTGCTCAAGTTGGTTAAGCAATTGTTGGATTCGAGTGTCCGTTCCGCCAAGGTCAAGGTATTTCCGGTAGTGGATTCGTGCTTGAAGAAGATCCTTCTTGTGGAATTCGTAAAAGGCGCCAAGATTAAAATGGCCCTCAAGGGAATTCGGTTGCAAGGCGATTCCTGCGTGGTACGCTTCTTCTGCCTCCACGAACTGATGGTTTCCTGCGAAGAGGACCCCAAGATTGAGAAAGGCCTCGGCATCCTGAGGCCTGAGTTCACTGACGCGTCGGAAATGCTCGATGGCTTTTGGCAGGTTTCCTTGTTGCTGGTAAAGAAATCCAAGATTGTAGTGGGCTTCCGAATGTTCCGGATTGATTTGAATCACTTGTTGGTAAGCATCTAAGGCCTGTGAGGGGTGATTCTGCCGCTCCGCAATCCGGCCAAGCAATAACCATCCGTCTGTCTGGTGTGGGTGGTGTTCTGTCAATTGGGTAAGAAGGACCTGTGCTTGGTCGTAATCCTGGGCTTGCATAAACTGAATAGCCAGATGATACAGCGCTTCTTCCTGGTAGGGTTGTTGCGTGAGAACTGCTTGGTACTCCTGAATAGCCTGATTCGTGAGTGCCTGCTTATCCAGGAGTTTTGCGAGTGTGAGCCGAGCCTCCCAAAAACGTGGATAGACAGCGAGTGCCTGCTGAACGGCTTTTTGAGCTTCTTCCATATGATCTTGCTGAATAAAGAGCAATGCCAAGTCATACTGCGCTTGAGCTAAATTCGGGTTAAGGCGGATAGCCTCTTGAAGGGCGGAAATCGCCTGTTCAGGCTGCTGGGTAAGTTGAAACTTCACCAAACCATACAGATGATGGGCTTCGGGAAAACCAGGAAATTCCTGGATCGCCTGTTCGAGCAATGATTGGGCGTTCTTGAAATTCTGATTTTCAATGGCTGCAAGAGCGTCACGATAAAAATTTCCGGCCTGGTGCCCGAACGCTGGCAAGGGCCAGAGGAATAGAAGGCATAGGAAGATTCTCTGCCACGGTATGCTGTGGGAGTGAGTGCGGGGGAGAATGCCATGACTCGGATTCAGCATGAGGATCTTCTTTCAGTCGAAGGGTTTTCAATCGGGCAGATTCAGAAGAACTAAGATTGAAAATTGTATCGTATTGCCTGCGGATTTGCCAGAATGTGAATCAGGGGGATGGAAAAATAAGCCTCACAGCCAGGGATTATTGCCCTCCTGACAAATAGGCTCGAACAGGGGAGATTTCTTTTTTTATTTTTTAATGGGTGACCATCTTCTGTCGCTCACGCAGATAAGCTCTGCCTTCAAGATGAATGGCAGAGCTCATCTGCTGTATCGGTTGCCGGCCCTCCCTGGGACTTATCGGATAACCAGTAATTGCCCGGAAAGACCTCCCTTGTCTGCTGGATTGCCATAGATTAATAAATTGTTGGCCGTGATATAGGTCAAATCGCTCGTCGGAATGCCGATATACTTTGTTTCTCCTGGTTTTAAAACCAGGGAGGTATTTAAGGAGGTTGGCCCGGCCATTGCCGAGTCAGCTGAAAGATGAAACGTATAGTCTGTGGTCAGTGTATTGGTCACTTGAAATAATACCGGTCGTCCGGCTCGTCCTCCGGTTCCACCTGCAACAAGGCTAAGAATAGCGGTCGGCGGGTACCAGACATTTTTCCCGGCAATCTGCATCGCCGTAAATGCGAGATCGACATCAAGACGTTTAAAGGGTTGTCCTGTCACAGAGCCTGTTTCGAGATCACCGATTTCAACGCCTCCCGATTGAAGCGCGAACACGGGTGATCCAACACACAAGAGGTCAAACAAGAGAAATCCTGAAAGAATGACAGAGCCACGTATCATAAATCCTCCTTTGTAAACCAAATGGTGATAGAAAATCACATCAGTAGATTCATGTATCGGCATGTATCTTATGCTTCCGTGTGCCGGTTTCGAGTTCCGTGAAGACCGGGATGAAAAGCGGAGGTAGGCGATACCAGGCTTCATCCCGATCGTTCTCCACAGAAGGAAGAAGGTTTTTCTAGGGGGTCAGGGTTCCCTATCGCACCTTCCATCCAAAAGAGCAACACACTGTAACCTTCGTCCGGATTTTCTTTTGGGTCAGGTCGTAACAGAAACACATAAAGAGCTGTCTGACTTGGGCAGAGTATAGGACTAGCCATAAAAATCGTCTACAGACCGTTGCTCATGCATGCAACACATTTTCCATTGCATTCTATGAAGAGTCAGAAAATCTGATGTGTGGACAATGATACATACGCCAGAGCGACGCAGTTATGAATAAGGGGTCCTTGTGGCCCAAAATTAAAATTAGCTTGCAGTTGACATTGTGTGTCGGGTAAAGAGTCATACATGTGGGTTGATGTACGTGGCATAGAAGATGATGACCAACATGGTGTTAGAAGATGAAACGGGGCGTACCGTGAGGTAATAGGCTGGTGAATGGTGGTAAGGTATTAATCAATGGAGGGAAGAGTATGATCAGTAAAGTCTCTACACTCATTCGAATTGTCGGTTGTGTGGGAGTATTGGGCTTTTTGGCGGTTCCGGCTGTCACATTGGCGGAGGCCGATAAGCATTTGCACGAAGCGATCGGACATGCCGGTGAGGCCAAAGCTCATGGAGAAATGGGACATGCCGGTGAAGCGACGAAGCATGCAGAGGAGGCCCTTTCGCATGCCGATGCTGCAAAACAGGAAGGTGCCAATGCCCATGTTGGTGAGGGCATCAGTCATCTCGGCGAAGCGGTGGACCATGGCAAACAGGGACACGGCGAGGTCGCGGGCGAGCATAGTCAGGAAGCTTTGAAGCATCTCCAACAGGGACATTAAATTTTTCTCAATTTCAGACATGAAAAGGCGGGTCATATCCAGTGACCCGCCTTTTTTTTGAGCGAAAATCAAGGTGAAGAGTTGAGGTCGGCGATACCTGGTTCCATCCTGATCATGCCTTCCTTCATATTAGCTGCAGGCCGATCCGGTGACGATCTGCCAGGGGAGGGAGCACTCCGGCCTCCCTCACCCATGACGGACCATCCGAAAACAACCATTGAATATCTAGAACACTCCGATTGTCACGCCTCCGTAGAAAGAGCGGCCATACCCGGCAAAGAACAGTTGCTTGTTGGCATCGGGTGTGGAGTCCGACACGACTTGACCGGACGCTGCGTAAGTCTTGTTCGCGATGTTGTTCACTTCAAAAAAGAACTTCGCAAAGCGAACCCAATCATTGTTGAAGGTAAAGGTCTTGTGAAGATTGATGTTCAGGATCCAGTAGGAAGGAATTCCCACGGTATTGCCATTGTTCAGAAAGTAGCTGTTGTAATAATTGGACTCGACCCAGGCTCCCCAATCGTTCTTTGCATCATCATACATGACCTTCATGTTGAGGACATCAGAAGGAACGTTGGGGACGTCATTGCCGTCCTGTTTGACATCGGTCGCCACCCCATTCACCAGATACCGGTCTGTGAAGTTGATGTACTTGGCATCAATGTGAGTGTACGCACCGTGAAATTGCCAGCCGGGTATCGGTCGCCAATCTGCGGAGACCTCGACACCCCGATATTCCGAAGAGTCGGCATTGGTGGAGGCCGTATTCCCACCTGAAATGTTTTGCGAAATAATTTCATCGCGAAAGAAGATCCAGAATCCCACAAGTTGAACATTGAAGGTATTATGAAGCTGAGCTTCGTGGCCGAATTCCACGTTCACATTTTTTTGGGGCTTCAGGTCGAAATTGGAGCCGGGAAGACCTGTGAGGGGGTTTCGGGTTAAATTGCTGAATTGCGGGATGCCATATCCGGTGGACCCCCTGATCCAATGCCGATAGCCTGCCCTGGGTTTCCACGTCAGTGACATTTCAGGAGCCCAGTTATAGTAGGTTTTGGTGGTGCTGGGACGGCTGGAGACCACCCCATTGGTATAATTAATTGTCTGGATGCTTACGATAGACTGTTCGAATCCCAGCCCGGCGGCGAGGGTCCAGTTCGGTAAGAATGTCAGCTCTTCTCGGAATCGTCCCCCGATATTTCGAATGGTTCCCCGGTTATTCTGGATCAATGTGCCTCGCGTACCCTGGCCGTCATTTAAATTTTGGAAGGTCTGACCCTCCTGTTCCATGTTATTGACAAAAAACCCGAGATAGCTGTTCAACGGCATTCCGGAGATCTGCCCCCTGTGGCGCAAATCAGTATAATGTTTCCAATTGGTATTCACATTATCGGTGATTTGGTTGAAATATTGGTTAATATCCTTGACGTCATAATCCCCTTCCATGGTCAAGATGAGGTCGGGAGTTAATTCCCGTTCATACATCAACCCGATGATGGTGCGGCGGTCGAGGCGACCTTGATCTCTGGCCTCCGTTCCAGTTCCCGCCTGGCGATCGTTTGCGTTAAATTGGCTTTTGGTGAGCCGGGTCGGCACGTTCGTATCCAGCCAGTTGGTCATGGCTTTTACGTATAGGTTTTGTTTGTCGTCGATGGTGAAGCGGAAATTAAAATTCAAGGTCTGGGTGTTATATTCACTGTGATGGATAAACCCGTTCTCAGCCGCGTTACTGGCAAATATCGATACGTCCAGATTTTTGTATTGGGTGCCGAGGGCGACCGCTTGTTTGTTATATCCGTAGGATCCTCCGCTAAAGAACCCCTCGACTCCCTGGATGTCGCTGCCCCGCCGGGTTCTAAAATGCACCATCCCGCCGAGAGCATAATTGTCATACAGTGAGGAAGCCGCTCCACGGATCACTTCGGTCGATCGCATGAACCACGGGTCTTGTATGTCGAGTCGGGATAATCCGTCGGACTGCGTTTGCTGAAAACCATCTTCATAGACTTTGATATCCCGGATGGCGAAGGACGTTTTGATTCCTGAACCTCGAATGGAAATGCTGAAGTCCCTGGGGCCATTGGCCTGTCGAAGCACCACCCCGGGAAGGGATTCCATGGATTCTTTCATGGTTCGGGTCGGTTGGGAATCGGTTTCCGATTGAGGGGTGGAGGACATGGTCAGGCCTTCCGGCCGTTTTAAAATCCGGGTACTGACGATACTCATTTCTTCTAATGTCTCCACTTCCTCCTCTTCTAAGGTCGCCTGGGTTTGCCGTTGTTCATCTGATTGTTGGGAAACAGGTGTCTGATGTAATTCGCTAAGTTGTTTCCTGATTTCTTGTAGTCGGGCGTTGACGCGATCGAGTTCTCCCTCCAACTCCTGTTGTTGCTGAAGAAGAGTTTCTTGGCTCACCTGCGGAACTGTCGCTTGATGCAGCGAACGTTGGAGAGGAGACGCTAAGAATTTGGGGAAGGCTCAAGATGACTATGACAAAAACGCCATGACCAATTCCACTGACAGACAGAAAGAAACTGTTTCACGAGATACTCTCCTTACAAAAAAATATAAATAGAACATGCATGAGCCAACCGGCTATGCATGTGGCCAGCAACTAAAAATTAGGCTTCCTGAAGGAATTTTCGGGTGAGACCCAGGTTAGGATTCAATGAGTATGGGGAAGGAGGCGTGAATCTCCCGCAACTCACAACGGAGCCTTGAGAATCATTTAAGAGGAAAACAACAAGAGGACGTGTGGAGGAGCCCTGGCAGATTTGTTCGGAAGAGAAGGAAGCGAGCCAGGCAGGGAATAGAGAGAAAGCACGGCGCCCACTTCCTGGAATGGCGAATGCCACGATGGAGAGGTGGTGAGTGACGTTGACGAAAGTTTTCCGATGTGACAAGCCCAGTTGCAAAGCACCCCATGAAGGGGTTTCGTATTGCTGTGATGGGATTGCTGCGAATCGTGAGAGAGGTCCTGCACGGTCATGCACACCGTGGAAGCCAGGAGCATGGCGAGAAACAGGCTTGAGGTCAGGAGGGCAATCGGTTGAAGGCGCTGGCGCATGGACTTCGGGTTGAAGAGGTTTTTGATGAACGGGAGGGATTCAGGGCTATCCCACTCCCTGGGTCATAGGATTCATTGGTTCAGGTTGCCTGTGAGTATCCACGATCACGGTTGTGGCTCGATTTCTGGCCATTCGCGTTTGAGAGCGTGCATCCTGTTCATCCAGGAGGAGATCGAAATGTAAGCCGAGTTGCTGCCAAAATGATTCGATTTCTCGTGGGCGAATGTCGGTGGTGACGGCCAGAATGGCTAATTGATCTGGAGAGAAGCTTCTGACTAAGACGTTCCAAAGACGGCATTTCTTCTTTACAAGGTCAACATCAGGTGGCCAAAAATTCAAGATGAGAACTCGTCCTTCCCATTCATTCGAATGAATTGATGTGCCCTGCAGGGTGCTGAGCTGGAAAGGCGGGAGGGATTGACCGGTATCGAATTGGCTAAGAAGGATCGGAGGATGAAGGATTTCCCAAGGCCACGGCCATTCCCACGATTCTTGAAGCGAGCAGAGAAGGCGGTGTCATGGATGTTGGTGTCATTGAACTGTCCGTGGGGTGGGGAAAGAAAGATGCTGGACCACCGTACTCCATCCCGGGAAAGCCACCTGCTCCGACCAGGCAATGACGGCTTGTCCCTGGTCATTTAAGGCCACAGCCGGACTTTTGGCTTTTTTCTCATTCACCTTTTTCGGGGGACTGAAGGTGTGTCCTCGGTCGAGGGAATAGGTGAACACGACTTCCCGCCGCACCGGAGATTGCTCCTCCCAGGATACGAGTAGATGGCCTTCTCGATTCACCGCCAGTTGAGGATGATCCGGAAACGTCCCTTTGGACATGTTTAATACACGTCGAGGCGTGAAGGTTTTTCCCTGATCATCGGAATAGGCTAGATACACACCGGGAGTATCATCAGGGCCTTCCGTATACCAGGTGACATAGAGGCGCCCTTGCTGATCGACCCCCATGGTGGCGGGACGATGGGGACATCCCTCGTAGACCCATTGATCATGGCCTACGATGACCGGTGCAGAAAACGATTTCCCGTTATCGGTGGAACGGGACACCACCGTTTCCCTGACCGCTCCGGCCAAGACCTTGCGCCAGGCAAGGTAGACAGTGCCATCAGAGGCAGTAGTCATATGGGTCCGGCAGCAGACACAACTGGATTCGTCAATTTTCAAGTTTGGTGAAAGGGTTTTGCCCTGGTCTTGGGAAAAGACCGTGTAGGTGGCCGGATCTTTCTTCCCTTCCCGGGCATCAAGCCAGGAGATATGGACGGAACCATTCGGACTGACGGTCAAATGGTCAAAGGAATGGCCGGTGACGGCGTCGTCGTCATTGACTCGAACAGGAGGAAGAAAGGTGTTCCCCCCATCAAGTGACCGGCTCAGGAGAAGAAGATTGGTAAATAATTTACCGCCGGCATCGGGGTGAGGTGTTGTCCAGGTGATGTACACATCGTTGTTGCGGCCTAACGCCAAGGCCGGTGGTTCGTGGAGGGAAGTGGCGGGAGGACTGGATGGATTGACTCTGATGGGTTCTGGGTACTGTTCCTGTCGAGGTGGGACCTTGAGATAATAGACTCCTCGATCTTCCTGCTTCTCTCCGCCCCAGGCGAGGTGAAGAGTCCCGTCTTTATCCAGTTGGGCGGCTGGGCCGGTGGTTTGCATGCCTTGATGGTCGATGATGTGTTTAGTCCCGGCCTGAACCATCGAAATAGATGGGTCCGCCCCGAGGACTCCGGATATTTCACCTTCCAGGCCCATCGAAAGGACTAGAGAGGTGGCTCCAAAAAGTACCAATCTTATCATGGGTGCCTCCACGGATATTCGAATGTTGGAAGAAAAATAACGTTCATAATCTCTCACTGTGAGAGAGTGTAGTTTTACCAGAAGGGGGAAAGTCTATGCTACTTTAAGGATGTGGAGTGTGTGTCATAACCGCACCGGATGCATATCGATGCTACAGTTTTTTTGTTAAATGAAAAAACTCGAACCATTCAACCAATTTTTCTAGAAAATCACAGAGTGATGCACTTCAGACTTATTTCTCAAGCCCCAGCCAATGGGGAAGTAGAGGAACCCGGCGAATGAGCAATTTTTCAATAGGCAGTTTGAATGCCAGGAAAAATGTTTGTTCAAGAGGTCGCGCATCATGGAGAGAAAAAAGAATATCCATTTATGAATTTTGGAATAAAAAACAGGGTGAAGGCCAAGGAGGTTGCAAGTCCAAATGCCTTCACCCTGAAGTGGAGCGGGGTAGGTCCGGGATGAGTCACGCCGCTCCGGGTTCCGCTGGAAGAGTGCAATGATCTTTCAGCTTCAAGGAAAAATGTATCCGATCCGGTGAGATTCTTCTACCGATCCCTACTGATCGGTGCAACAGCCGGGAATATTCCTAGCCATCATGTTTAAAAAAAATTGGAATATTTCTACATTCAGAACCGACTCGGAAAAACAGCTTTTTACGATCTTCCTTCCTTTCCAATCTTTCGTGAGGCTATGTCAGTGGCTCTAGCTATCATTCAAAAAATCTCCCGTGAAAAAATAATGGTGTAATCATTGGTAGGCGAAAGCGTGGTTGAGTAGGGAATTTTTCGATCACAGGATATATTCCCGCCCGGTTGTCCGAAAATTTTCGTATCCATGTTCATGTTTATGTTCACCAAAGAGGATGACTCGTGTATGCCGTGTACGCAAGTTGGTGAATGGTATGGAGTGGGCTCGGGAATGTGTGTCGTGATGGCAGTGGGATTGTTGATGCAATCGGTCGCCATGGCCAATCCTCATGAGCCAAGAGAAGTCGGGCCCTATACCTTAGCCGTCGGGTTTAGGATCGAACCGGCATTTGAGGATGTCGTCAATGCCCTTGATTTTTTTGTGACCCGGACATCAGACGGGAAGCCTATCAGCGTGAGTAATGGAGACGTGGTGGATATTGAAGCGCAGGTCCAGTTTCGAAAGGAAGAAAGCGTGGCTTCCGCAATCATTCAGGAGCATCGCCTTGCCAAACCCGAGCAGGCCTTCGGAGCGGACAATCGGTACAATGCCTGGTTCAAACTCACGATTGACGGGGCATATGGGTTCAGAGTCAGGGGGGAGATCAATGATCTCAGCGACCCGCAAGCCGGGCCATTATTTTTTGATGAAGTATGGGTCTGCGGGGCCGGAACGCAAAATCCCCAAGGCCGCCGGTTCGCCTGCGTGGCAGATCCGCAGACATTCCCCAAAGGTATTCTTGACCATCGAGGGATAGACCACCATGGGTATCAGGACGATGATAGAAATAAATTTTTCAGGGATGGCGAGTCGCGTAGCCACGGGTTTCGCGATCCAGACTGAAACCCATCATTGGCGCTTCGTCATTGACGGCGGTGAGAGGGGAGAATTCGCGCATGCGTGTTCTCCCTCATCATGGTTCTGAGGGGTGGTCGTGTTGGGAGTAGCGATGACGGCCCTCCTGTTGTAGGCTTTCCCGAATTTTTGTGACGAGGCCATTCTGATCGAAGATAATCTCCACTTTCGTGGTTTGGCGGTGAGCACGGGTAATCGGAACTTGGGTCACCCCGATGGGTGGGACACCGGTTTGAAGATCATGAACCTGTGTCGTGAGTAAATAGTTCCACTTTCTATACTTCCTCCCTTTCTCGAAAACAATAATTTTTTCCTTTGGTTCTCCAAGTTGTTTCTGTACCTGTTGTTGGGTTGTCGTCCCAATGGTTACTCGAGCAAGCACCTCGGGAGTGATCATATGGCTACCCGTTCCACAACCTCTTAGGACTATACTCAGAAGCAGGAAAGCAGAGATCCATCCCGGTCTCATGACCACCTCCTGATAGAGTTGCCTTGTCATCGCAGGCGAATCTTTCGACGAATATCACTCTATATTACGAACAGCTATCCCATGTGCACACAATCCTGGAAATGTCTCGGGATCAGGTTGCTCCGGGTTGATGCGGTGGATCGGTAATTTCCGGGGCCGGGAATGCGTGGGTACAGGGAAGGCCGGCAACGGGGGCCTGATGAGATAGAGGGGAAGGCAAAGCCGGATCGTCTACTCCTGCCAATCGAAGCCGGAGGCCCGTGCCAGTTCTTGCGGGGACTTGAGGCCGGTTAATCGGCGTTCACCGATAATCCACGTGGGATAGCTTTTAATGTCAGCCTTGACGCAGGGAGTGGTGAGAGCGCTTCCTCGTCCTCCAGAACTACATTCCACGTAAGGAAGCCGTTTGGCGGACGAAAGAAATTCGGCTTTTTGTTCCTGGCAGCGTGGGCACCAATAGGCACCGTAAAACTTGGCACCGGTTTCATTGAGGTGGATGGCTAAGGCTTGAAGTTGGGGATCTTCCGGGCCGGCGGCTGCGTCGAACACCCCGCTATAATGCACATGAAGTCCGCCGACGATGACAAGGCCGATCACGGCTGCCTCTTTCAGTGATTTCGTCCAATCGGGAGGCCGTCGAGCGAGAGCCAGACCAAGGATTGTCGTGATGATGGCAAATGAAGTCAGGCAATATGGACAAGTGGCTTCGATCTCCACGACCGAGACGATGGTCAAGTAGGCGCTGACGGCGAATCCACTCATCGCCACGTAAATCAAGACCGATCCGCTACCGGATTTGCCACGGCCGGACCAGGCCAGCCCCGCAATCACCACATAGGTCACGAAGCCCCACAAGGCCATGGGGATACCCAGAAAGGTGGCCCATCGGCTGCTCTGCACAATGTCGCAGCCCGAGCCCTCGCTGCAAAATGCCGGATGAACCTCGAATGAGGCCGTATAGGTCAGATAAGCGGTTAACAGTAGTCCGGCACCGGCCAGAATAATAATGAGGAGGTCAAGGAAAGTTTTCGAACCTGAGAACATGGAAGACGAAGGGTTCGATGTCTTTCTTGCTGTTTCAGGACCGACTGATTGTGGCTGTCGTTTGGATTTTGCCATTGCGTGCCTTTTGAACGAGTGTATCATGGGCTTCTTGCCATTGAAATCCCGACAATGGACCAAATACTTCCGACCGTAGCGGATACTTTTGCCAAGACCATCTCAGGCCGTTATTTCTCACGAGAGGTTGCTCATCACATTGTCAACACATTAAAAGGCTTATGTGGCTTCAAGATCTGACGTAAGGGAGGGATCTTGAGGCTCTATGCCGTCGCAATTTACTGCGAGATGTGAAGAATTCGTTAGAGCGTGTGTTTGAATGTGTGAGAGAGGAGCTCGTCGAGAACCAGACTGAGGTTATCAGCCGAAGTGTCGATGACCAGGTATGTGCGGTCAAGTACCACGACCGGCGTCATATCCAATCCGATCTTCAAGGCATGCCTCAGCTGTTGTTCCACTCGATCTTTGGCTCGTCCGGACTGGAGATGGGCATTCATTCGCTCACCATCGAGTCCTAATGATTGATACAACGATTCTCTGATCTCGACTGATTGAATGGACCGGCGCTTGATTTGCAGTGTTTCAAAAAGCAGGTGCGCCATTTCTTCCCCTTTACCCTCAAGCCGTGCGGCTTCGTGGATTTCAAAGGCCAAGGTGGAGGCATTTTCAACCACGGGCAGTCCGATATATTGGATGTTGAGAAAGGGGCCAAATTTTTCTTTCAGTGCGGGAAGAATCGTGGTGACGAAGTCATGGCAATGGGGGCAGTAAAAATCGATATAAATGTCCATCGCGATCGGCTTGGGCTGAAGGTTTTCTTGACCTGGGACTGAAATGGGGTGGGGGGCCGTGCTCCCTGCCAATCTGGGGATCATGGTGGCAACTGTCGCCATGCAGACGAAAAGCCACAGGTTCATCAGCCCAATGATTCTATGAACGTGCATGTCCAGGATGATCCGAATTTTAGGATCGAAGGAATTCGGAAAAGAGGTTATGGGTGGTGGGGGTCTTACTGATTCGGCGAGTTTCCCCTTGCGAAATTCCGCATCCGCATGGAAACAGTTCTTTCCGTGTGTCGTTCCATAGAAGGATCAGCTCCGCTTCGGAGAGGTTCCTGACCTGTTTCCAGCTTGCTTGAAGAGCACGGGTTCTGGTTGGAGTTTTCAGGAGAATTCGTTCCTCATGAAATGGGTCAAGGCCTTTGAACTTCCTGTGGTGCTGAGTGATTGTGGCGGTGTCGAACAATTGAAGCGATCGTGCCATGCATTCCCCCTTTCGTTTTTCTCACGATAGAAAAGTTTGAAGTGTGAGTCTACGGATGGTTACTGATTGATGCCACATTCTCTCCACATTTGCAGCGTGAAATCTTCGTTGCCGGTGATCAGGATAGGGACAGGCCGGCGGCAGATTTGGTTGAGAAAAAAATACGAAAACATTGAATGGGATGACCGCGTTGTCTCACGAAGGGAAAGTAGGAACACTTGGCAGGTTGGAAGGCTCAATCGGGTGGTGCGAAATGAAGAGAAATGGATAAGGACCGAACTCCTGTCTGCCGTTTCGATTAAGGCCGGTAAAGTGGCTGTGGTCTTTCAGTCGATGGTCCTGAGTCTTGTATGTCGGAGCAGCGAGTACCTAACCTAGAAACATTTGGGCGCTGTTGAACTGTGTTGAGAAAGGAAGAGGTGGGGTGCGCATAGAAGTAGGGTGAAGGCCTAGGAGGCTGCAGGTGCGCAAACCACCTTCACCCTACTCGTCCAAGGTTGGAGGCCGGTCCGTCCCTGGATGTTCTATGCCGATTCGTTCTGCCCGTAACCAGGAAACGATGAACGGGCTTGGTTAATGAGCTGCCTGCATTCGTTTCTCAAAATATTCATCATACCGGTGCACAAAGTCTTTGGATGCTCCCAGGGGTAAATGACACCCCCGGCAGGTCGTATAATCGACATCCAACCGTTCTCCATTTGCCTTGAACGCTGAATAAATCCAGTCGCCGTTTCTGACATTCTCCGGGGCGCCTTTTCCCCATCCGGCTTCTTTTTGCATGACAAAGACCTTGGCTAAATCCGCCTTCACCAGATTTCCATCCGCCCCTTTTTCGAGTGTCCCTTCGGCATTTTTCTTGGCGTTGTAGATTTCCATGACGAGGATGCTGCCATTGGCAAACGGTTGGCCCGCTTCTGCGCTCGCCCCGGTGGGGTTGATATAGAGGTCTCGGACGGCGTCCGGTTTTTGAATCCCGTGGAGAAAGGCGACATAGGATTTGTAATCGGCCGGAAAGACTAATTCGCCGTCTTTCGGTGTGGAGCCGGATTGGGCCGCAAGAGGCATGGTGGTGGATGCACACCCTAAAACTACCAAAGCCAGAAACGTGATTCTCATTCTCTCCATGTTTCTTCCCCTCCTTTGTTGATATCTTGTCCGGTTGATGGAACCGACGCATTGTGACAAGTCAGATTCAGAACATTGACACGGCAGCTCCAGCATACGATGGACCCTATAGTCCGTCTACAGATGGGTACTGCTTGTTGCTACAGCGAGATGGTCCGTATTGTATACCGCCCTCATTTCCAGAATGTTTTGGGTTAGGGATATTTCGATGGCACATAAAAGTTTAGTGGATTCATCGCCTGGTAGCTGACATTTGTGCCCATGCCCGCATCGGGATCGACAAACCCATCGGCTATCCCGGTTTCGTACCAGGTGAATGCAGACGATGCGGTGGGATCACTATTGAATTGATGGACCCGTTGGGCGAATGTCTGTCTGGCGGCTTCAATCCGGTCAATTTCCTCGTCCGTACCGTATACGACAAATGGTGGATACGAACGGCAGGAATCGATGGCCGCGTAGAGAACCTGACGGATGTGTAAAAACGTATTAAGGGCGGCGTTCCCTAGTCCTTGTTGTGGTTCGGGGAGCGAGGTGAGGAATTTGCTCCGCGCTACTCCTTCGGGATGCTCCGCTGTAAAGATCACGGCATAATTCCGATCAAAGGCAATCGCTCCCTGGTTGACGACTCCGTCGGTTAAATCCTGCAATCTGATGAAATGGACATACTGTTTGGTTCTGGCTTCACCTGACTCAGAAGGGATAAATTGTCCGGGAACCCGGCGAATGACGAGATCCCGATATTTTGCCACTTGAATCCTTATGGATTTGTCATGGCCGCTGCTTTGACAGAGGGCGGGGCTGAAGGGGCGTGGATCGAGTCGAAGGGGAAGTATGTCCTGATCATTCGCGAACCCGTGGCCTGGACAGACCGTGAGAAGGACGATCAAAAGCATGAAACGGAAGGGGAGCCGGGAAAAGTTGAGGTAACCATACCACATGTGAGAGTGCCTCCATTCCTATCCACAAAGAGTGCATAGAGGGAGTGTTGAACAATGCCACCAGCGGCGTTCTCGCCGCTTAGCCGTGCTCACATACTCCTTCGTACGCTCCGCTCGCCCAAGCGGCTGCGGCCTTGCTGGACGAGCCTTTTTGAACACACCCTTATTTGTCCTATGTGGGTTTCTGTCAATCATATGCTGCTGAAAAGGCAAATATTAGAAATATTCAACTGTCCCATAGAAGAAATGAATGCGTGTCTGCGTCTGTTCGAGACACACAATTGGATTGAGACTATGCGAGAACCGTAACTTCCTCTTTCACCAAAGAGGAGCGGTTATGGATCAGACGACAAATCTAGGCGGAGAAAAAACGGGGAGGAGCACGAGAAGGTTTATGGTGATGGCGAAAGAGATCCGGTGCGGTTGGTTTGAAGAGCGGCAGAGCGCCCAACAGCGAAAACGTACGGGGAATGTCAGCTGACAGCGTCTGAAGGCCTTGCCCGGCTTGACACGTCCAGCTACACCAACTGTTCCCATGAGTCTCCTGATCATGATGACCGTGGTGTATGTGGAGCGGAGTCGTATAGGCAAGGCCTCCGGTTACGAGCAGGAAGCACATGCTGAGCATGCACGCGGCAAGCGACTGTGTGGGAGTGGTTTTCCTCATCGTGGTCTATGGCTTCAGCATCAATGTCGATGACCTCTCCCGTCAGGCTAGCTTTTCCTTTGCAAGGTGTCTACGGACGAATACTCATCGATGCAACATTTCACTTCATGCTCATTGGCATTCTGTGATCGCGAATTCCCAGTGGTCCTTTCGATTTTGTTTAATCAACGTATCAATGGAATCACGAAATATGCGTAAGCTGCCTTTTCCGATTTTTGTCGCCTTCAGGCGATCCTCTTCAACCCATCGGTAAATAGTCCATCGGCTGACATTCAGGGTTTGAGCGGCTTCACCGACACGCAAGAGTTGTTTGTCCATGGGGTCTCCTTCCACAGCATATATGCTGTGTCATACGATTAACGTTATGTATTCGTGTCCGGTTGTTGGCAGAGGAGTCCGGCACGAAATGTTTTCAATCGGGCTTGAGCGTGGTTTCTTCTGGAGCGCCAGACATCGAATCAAGGGGGGAATGGAGATTATTCAAACATCAACCATTCTGCTCACGACGAAACGCTGCCCTTGAGGTATGTGTTCAAGGATGGACTGGCTGAGAGTCCCAATCTATCCATGAACCAACAAACGAAGGGGCGGGCCGCGAGGAGAGAAGGTGTGCACGGGGGAGATTCGAGGAAAGGTGAATGCGGGTTTCAGAGTCCAGAGCAGAAAGGGAAGAACCAGTGCCGACCATTGAGGAATCGAACCGGCACCTGAAGCAATTTGGGCGACATGACAGGCCCATGAGCAAAGAAGAGAGAGGGATTCGGCCGAGTGGGAATGATGGGTGGGATTGGGATCAAAAGACCTTGAAGCACAGAAGGCTCCCGCACCCAGGAGCACAACGTGTAATCCAATCAACAGCACGATCAGGCCAGGTGCCAATCGAGAGTATAGATTGGTAAGTGGGATTGATGAGGGGTGCTTCATGGGATCCGGGCGTTTAGGGTTCCGAATTGGGTTTTGTGGCAATTGCCATGTTGGGAATGCCGGCCAATCGAATGATATCCATCACCTTAATAACCTGGCCATGGGGGACCTGTTCATCGGCGTTAATGACGACCGAGGGGTCCGAGTCGGTTTGCCGAAGGCTTGTCAGCCGGATTTCCAGTTCCGAAAGTTCAATGCGGTCCTTATTATAGTACAGCGTTCCTTCATGGGTCAGTGTGAGGGAAATTTGATCGGGAACCTTATCCGTTGCCGAGTCGGCCGTCGGTAAATTCACCGGCATCCCATGTTGAATGGTCATGGATAGTGTTGCGATCATAAAGAACACCAGGAGAAAGAACATCGTGTCAATCATCGGAATGATTTCGATGCGGGCTTTCTTCTTCGTGGTGGCAGATAGTCTCATGAAAATCTCAATGCCCAGTCTGTCGTTGCGAAAAGGTTATCAGATAACGTGAATGGAAATCTTAAAAATATCCATCTTCAGTTGATAAGCCATCGGGTGTCACACCTAGAATAACGAACTAGGTGTGACAACCTCAATATTCCCTATACCTGCACGATGATGTCTAGAATGAATCGATTAATTGAATTTCCATTCGATTCCCCCGAACCCGCTGATCCCCTGACCGGGGTTGAAATACCGGCCCAGACTGTCATTGACGACGACAGCACCCGCATAAGTTTGATTGGACAGGTTTCGTCCCTCTGCGAAAATGGACAGATTCTTACTGTAATTATAGCCTGCTTTCAGATTGACGATAAAATAGGCCGAGTTCTTGGCAGTGTTTAAGCTGTCCACGTAGTATCCAGCGATGATCCATTCAAAATTCGGCGCGATAAAAAATCCCACCGGATGGTCATAACGTATTTCCCCGGCAAGTTGGTGCTCGGGCGCGCCGGGAACCCGATTGCCGTCCTTGGCCACCAAGAACTTTGGAGTGCCATCTCCTCCGCCGTACACATCATCTGTGAATTTAAATAACGACCACGTATAGGCGGTTCGAACGGTGATCGTGTCGCTTTGGTTTTTGGGACCCTGAGCCAGCAATCCGTGGGCCACCACCATGCTGCCTCCTGCTTCAATTCCTGTGTGTCGCGTTCCTTTGGCATTTTGATAGGTGGGTTGGTTATTGACATTAAACGTCAGGATTTCCTTTTGCATTTCCAGATTATAGAAGGTGAGGTCCCAGGTATAGCGGTTATCCGCCGTGCTGCCTCGTGTACCGATTTCAAACTGCCAGGTCCGTTGCGCATCCAGGTTAATGAAGGGGCTGGTAGGGACGGAACCGTCGGGGTTGATCGATGAGGTCAATTCGACATTAACCGGGGGTTCATACCCACGGCTGACGTTTCCGTAAATTTGCGACGTCGGGGTGGTTTGGTACACGAGCCCCATCTTGGGGATAAGAGCATTGAAATGACGTACGCCGGTATCGTTGGTAGTTAAATCCCCTGTAAAGGGACTGTAGAGTTGGTTTCTGCCCTGTCGGATCCCATATTCCCAGCGTCCGCCTGCAATGAAAAGGAATTCCTTGGTGACGTTGAACTGGTTTTCAAGATAGGTGCTGAGATTAGTCGTCTCCAACGTGAGATTTTGTGTCTGATTTCCGCGTTTGCCTAAATTGTTGACAAAACGCCGTTGATTCGTGTCCCCGTATCGTGGCTGATTGCCAATGAGGAACTTGTTTTCATGCCCGAAAATAGGATGTGAATTGACGTATCGAATTTCCCCTCCCACATTATAGTTGTCCTGGACGATCGTTTGAAAAATAGGATGATCCAGGTACTGGTAGGAATAATAGGGGATAATCTCAAAAAACTGGTGGGCGGCGAATTCGTTGCGATAGGCGGCCCCGACCCGGATATAACTATAGTATCGCCCCCATTTACAGGGCTCGTTTGGACCGCAGGAGTAAGGATTGATTCCCCCCAAGGTGTTCGCCTGTCTTCGATTGGAATCCAATTGCGCCTGGGTGATCGACCCGGGGAGTGCTTCTGACACCTCGGCTCCCAGGATATAGGCGCGCACTTCCTGGTGATCCCCGATCTGAAATCCGAAGTTGGCATTTAACCGTCCGCGTGCCTGCTGGCTATTATCCTGGAAGCCGTCCTGGTGATTGCCCGACGCGCTGATATAGTAATCGGCTGTGGTATCCATGGTGCCGACCTTAAATGGTTTGGTCACCTGGCCGCTGGAGACCTGTCCGGAATAGAGTCCGAAACTCCCGGCCAATCCACGCGCTTGGTAGAGGGAGGCGTTGTAGCCTGTCCGGGGCACAAAATTGATGGCTCCTCCCAGGGTATTGGCTCCATACCGGAGGGCGTTGGACCCTTTATACACCTCGATACGCTCATAGGCCATCAAGTCGATGGATTCGAAATCGGAGAATCCGTCCGCATCGCCGAAATAGATCCCGTTGATGAGAATATTAATGCCACGATGATGAAAGTTGTTCCTGAGGGAAGTTCCCCGGATTTGGAATTGTCCCTCGTCGGCACCGAACCGGGATTGGAATCGCACGCCAGGGGCAAATTGAAGGACGTCGGTTAAATTAAACGCACGGGATTCCTTGATTTCTTTTTCGGGGATCAGGATGGTGCTGGCAGGCCGACGAGCCAGTTCTTCTTTGACCGCATCGATGTTCTCGATCCGTTTTCCTTCCACGGTGAGAGTCGGCAGTGTTTCAATTTGCTCGTCAGCCCTGCTGAATGGAGGTTGGATCAGAAGCAACCCCGTCAACGTAAAAATCATCACGCTTATGATTATATGAGGAAATATCATACATTTGTGGTTGTTCATCGGTGCATAAATCCTTTCCGGAACCTATGAATCATGATCAGAGCAAACAAAGCCCTAGCCCTGATGGAGAAAAATTATGGATTGGTTGTGAAACGCGGGACTTTGGTTAGATGGGAGGGCCGCGAGCGAGAGTGGGACTCAGAGTCGCCTGCGTCGGGATGACGAAACAGAGGTAGACGACTCCGACAATGAATAGGGTGAGGGTAAGAAATGCCTTGTGGGTCGTGTCAGCCGAGTTCGCCTTCGAACTGACCTGACAGGCCCATGAGCAGAGCGAGGAATGGGAACTGGCGTTTTTGGAATGATGATTGATTGGAGAATGTTGGATCTCATGAGATGCCACGCAATATGTGGCTATGCTCACCAGCGCGAGATACACCACTGCCAAGATGATGGAGGGCAGTTTAAGTTGACGCGGCATCATGGGAAGGCTCGATGGCTTGTTAGGCATGTTAAAGCTTGTATGTCTTGTGCCTTAAAAAATCCCGGTTATCTCAGAACGACTCGCAGGTTAATGCGCATGTTTGCCTGTGTCATCTGCATTTTGAGGTTTGCTCCAGGAAAGAGGGGAACCTTGCTTGAGACGAAAGATAATGTTTCGAACCTGTGTGAAGTCCTCAAGCGGATTGCCCTGTAAGACAAGAAAGCTGGCTTCATATCCCTCGTCTAATCGTCCAATTTTCCTTGAGGGGAAAATCGTCCGAGGGGTGGTCTCACTCCACATTTTCAGTAAGGTCAGATTATCAAATATCCCCATTTGATGAAGGTGCAGGGCTTCCGCTAGGGCCGTTTCCGCATGGTCGCTTCCGATGGCAATGGTGACCCCGGCTTGCTGCAGTAACCTGAGATTATCCGTCTGAATTGCACGGGCAACCTCACGGATATTTTCGGTTGATTGCCCTTTGTGGTTGCCGGTATTCGCAGGCGAGTGGGGATGTGCCTCCGAATCAGACTGATGGTGCCCTGGCGGATGAAAGTGCTCTGCGACGGTCGTCGTGATGATCACGGTCCGGTGTGCGGCGGCTAGTTGGGCATCCTCTTGAGTTAACAGCACGGCCGATCGTTGAGCGGGTGTAGGGAGATACCACCCGGGAAGATGGGCGATCTCATCGACCTGTCCCTGGATGGCTGTCCGAAAGTCAGCGGCTGTTTCAATGTGTGCGGAAACTCGTAAGCCTTGCTGGTGCGCATGTGCGACAATCGGGCCGATAAGCTGAGGATCCAGCCCTTTCCGAAACCCATGCGTAACGGGATGGGGTTCGGTTCCGAAATGTTCTGAGTCGGCAAGATACAGCTTCAGGAAATCCGGCTTGGTGGCCATGATCGTCGGCCACTGCTCTTCGAAATTCTTCAGTGAAGAGATAGGGAAGTAGGCCCGACCGTTGAACCAACCTTTTTCACGTTTACCAATGACCGGTTCATATCGATGGGTGCGAAGCATGTTTTCGTAAAGATCGATGGGATGACCGTTAGGCCCGGTGAGGCCGGCATGAGCAAAGACGACATCAATGGTCGTTGGGGTGTTGAGTTTGCCGCGGATTTGTTCCACAAATTCAGAAATGTCATTTGGATTTTTCACATAAAAAATACCATCTCGCACATAATGATTGATGACCTGGTCGATGTTCCAGGCTCCTTCGACATTATGGGTGTGGGCTTCACCAAATGGCGGCACGACAAAACCGCCTTTCAGATCGATGGTCTGTTCAACGGACTCGGGCCGGAAGCGGGTGAGTGAGCCCTGCACGGCATACCATGTGTCCCGACTAAAGCCTTGCCCATCAAACCACTGCCCATTGATAAATGCATAGGTCTTGGCCGTATTCCCGTTGTGTACTGATTCGAGACTTGGAGTTGGTGGCGGATGAGTGGTCGTGCTGCATCCCACCAATCCTAGTCCAACAATAAGGAACAGGGTGGTCATATACAATAGGGCATGAGCCGCCTGCTTGCTGAGATCCCATTGTCTTTCAGGCTCAACGATTGCGCCTCGGTTGGTTTCAGACATGAGAATTGAGTTTGAGTGAACCTTCCGGTGGTCGACCGCGATCCTGCTGCGTTGTGGTCCCGGGTTTATCATGACCGTACGTATTCTGAATATGGGTCTGTTGAAAAAAGCCGCCAGCGGCGTTCTCGCTATTTTTCCGTGCTCACGTACTAAGCGTACCTCCGTGCGTAAAAACGGCTGCGACCTTGCTGGAGGGACCCTTCGGGAAGACTCAGGGCATGCTTTTTTGAACCGACCCGGAGCCTTTGATGAGTAATCTGATCCTGGGAAAATTTGCCCTTGAAAATCTTTATTATTCAACACTTCCAATCTGAGAGTTAGGAATGTCCCAGGAACGACTGGAGTTTTGTGGCATATTGTTCAATACGCTCGGTTTCACGCTCGACCAGGGACAGAAAAAAGTTGTAAGGAATGAGCGTAATGACGGCAACCCCAATTCCTGCCGCGGTACAAATGAGTGCTTCAGCCACTCCCCCTGTGACCGCGTGGGGATTGCCTAGTCCTGTTTTGGACATGATGCCGAATGAATCGATCATTCCAATGATGGTCCCTAGCAGTCCCAGTAAGGGCCCCAACGTAATGACCGTATCCAGGACGGATAACCCGCGCTTCAATCGAGATATCTCGGCGATTCCCGTGGCTTCCATGGCTTTGTCAGGCTGTTGGTCTCGATGGAATATCCCTGCCGCAAGCACGCGGAGTGTAGGGCTTTGACGCTGTTCCGCCAAGGCCAGCGCATCGGTCCATTTTCCCTGTTCGACCAGTTTTATCATCCGGTCCGCCAACCGGCTAAAGCGCAACGAGCGGAATTGGAATCCCCGTTCGATGCTGATGGTCAGCGCTAACAATGAGCAGCCTAAGATGGGGATCATCATCCATCCGCCACCCATGAGTAATTGAATCATGCCTCGGTTCCCTTCTTCTTGCGTGGCTTAACTGTTCAGGTCAAATTTAATCGGGATATCGACCCATTTGGCGATGGGGATGTTCCCGTCTTTCGCTGGCAGAAATTTCCAGTTTTTAATGGCTTCTTGCGCAGCCAGATCTAAGGCTTCATGACCGCAGCTCTTTCGAATTTCTACCTGACTCGGAGCGCCATCGGCGGTAATCAATGTTCGGACAATTACCGTGCCCTCCCAACCAGACTCCCGGGCCACACGGGGATACAATGGTTTGGATGAGGCCACGATTTTCGGCTTTGAAGTGGAGGACCCGGCCGCCATTCGTGGTGGAGTTTTTAATGCGGGACGAGCCGCCGGGCTTGGCGGTGGCGGCAGTGTGTGTTGGGCTCTTTGTTCGCGATTGTTCATTGGTAAGGGGATTCTGGCAGTGGGTTGTTCCTGCTGCGGCGGCGCTGTTGCAAGCGGAGGCCTTTGCTGGTGTTGAGAAGGCACTGCCATTTTCATCATTTGACGACTCTTCATGGCCTGCTCTGTTCGCGTGTCTTTGAGCATCGGTTGTGCCTGAGGAAGAGGCGGCGGAGGAGCCAGAGGTTTGGATGGGGTCTGTTTGATGGATGCTCGCATCGGTGGCGCAGGCATGGACGGCGTAGGCTGGGTCTGGGGGGACGGTGGCGTTGGCTGCGCAAAATCTGGTTTGGTTGGCGTGAGGGGTTTCGTGATCGGTTGTGGGGTGGGACTGATCTCTTGGAGAGCCGGAACCAAAGTTACCTGAACCGTTGGCGTGGGGTCCTTGAATGTGGGAGGACTTGGAATATAGGCCAGGGCTGCAAGAATTGCCGCATGAAGAATGGCGCTGCCCAGGGCGCTCAGGAGAAAAATCCGATTGTTCAGATGGGAAGAGGAATCTTCAAACGTGGAGTTCACGATTTGCTCCGTTGTAATAATGTTTGAATTCGTTCGTCCTGTCCCCCGAGCTTCAAGAATTCTTCGTAGTGTTTGAGAGCCTTTTGGGGAGCATTGCGATGAAACTCATACAACATGCCAAGGTTATAATGGGCTTCGGCTAACTGATCATTCAAGGAAAGGGCTGTTTGATATTCCTTCTCTGCTTGATCAATTTTTGATAAGGCTGCATAGACGACTCCCAGATTGACGTGTGCCTCGGAATTGTTGGGATCGAGTTTCGTGACCTGTTCAAACGCTTGCGCCGCTTCCTTGAAGTCTTCCTTTTGCTGGTAAAGGATGCCTAAGTTGAAATAAGCGCTGACTAAATCATGGTTTAATTTGACGGCATGTTGGTAGGCCTGAATGGCGTTGTCCACGTGATCGGATTGTTGAGCGAGTGATCCCGCCATTAACCATCCATTTACGTACGTGGGATGGAGGGAGACCAGTTGGTCGACGTAATGTTGGGCTTCATCAGGCTTTTGTTCCTGGGCCAGCCAAAACGCGATGCCGTATAACGAATCGACGCGATGAGGTTCGAGTTCCAAGACGGCCTGATGGGCCTTGATGGCCTGCTGCGCTTGTTGTTGTTGATCATAAAAGGCTGCCAACGCGATGCGGGCCTCCGCAAACTTGGGATACGCCTTTAAGGCAAGATTGAAAGATTGCTCGGCTTTTGGGAATTGGGCTTGTTGCTGGTAAATGGAACCGAGATCCACATAGGCCTGAGCAAATTGGGGATAGGCCTCCACCGCCCGTTGCAACTCCATGATGGCTTTAGCAGGCTGATCAAGATTATTGAGGATCAATCCCAACAGATGGTGCGCTTCAGCGTATCCCGGGTACAAGGTCAGCGCGCGCTCTAAGGGGGCAATGGCCGCAGTCCATTGTTGGTGTTCATAGGATGAAAAAGCCTGAGCCAAAAGGTCATGGGCTTCTCCAGCCTGACTTGAGAGGCTGCCCATGCCGATATGGGTGAGGAGGAGAAAAACCGCGATGAGTCTGATTTTTGGGAAAAGAGTTGTCATGGGCTAACCTTATTAATAATAGTGGCAATATTCCAAAGGTTTATTGAAGCAAATCAAATCGAATGGGCAAATCCACAGTGGAGGCAACCGCGAATTCTCCATTTTTTGCAGGTTCAAACAACCAGCTTTTTACCGACTGCACGGCACTCTCATCCAGGAGAGAAAATCCCGAACTTTCCTGAACGGTGGCATTCTTGACTATGCCATCGGCGGTTATCTGCGTTCGTAGCACCACCTTCCCCTGCCAACCTTGCTCTCTGGCCATTCGCGGATAGAGGGGACGTTCTGTTTTTAGGGGTTTGACACTTGTCATTCGACCGCGTGTTGTTCCGATCTGGTCCAGGAGAATACGGGGCATGGGCGGCTGTGGCAGGTTGACGAAATGGAGATCGGGAACAGCAAGGTGGTGAAAGGTCGTGGGTGTCCATGAGTGGTTGAAAGAGGGCAACGGAAATGAATAGGTTATACTGGCTTTGGTCACCGTTGTCCCAGTCACTTCAATGACCTCTAATGTTTCAATAGGTTCTGAGCTTTCAGGTGGGTTTCCTGCCAAAGAAATTGGGTTGGAGGTCAGTGTGCACCAGAGAAATAAAAAAATATAGGACATCAGATTGTGCCGACGTATCATGAGACCTCTTCCCCTAAAGTGACTTGACGACCGGTCGTGTTGCTTTTTATATCCACGGTTTGTCTTTTGATTGTTTCGGGTTACGGCATATCGGGAATAAAGCCAGCTGGCGTTTTTGCCCGTAAAAAATTCACTCTCCCCTTAAGAAGTTTTCCTCCTGTTCAGTCTCTCCTGACCAGGAAAAGGGACGCAGCCACCTCATCTGATCGCGCTCTGTGAAACCCTTCTCGAACTTAACTGGTTTTGGCGAAAGCGGTTTAGGAGCCAAACTTAATCTGATTTACCGGGGTGGAGCTCTGGTTGAAAGAAAATGAGTGGAAATGAGAGAAGGGACTGGAGGAAAGGGCCATTCCATAATGGTAAGCAGTTGAAAGCTGGGGGAAATATCCAGGTTGTCTCCGGAAATGGTTTGTGCGGCAGCGCACATCCAGGAACAGACTCCCGTGCTGTGGGTGGTTGGTGTGTGGTGATGGGTATGGTCCGTAATATGCGAAGCGTAGGTCCGATGCATGCTCCCCATGATAAGGAAGAGCATCAGAATAAAAACTATGGTGAGACTTTTTCGATAGGTCATGGTATCTACAGACCAGAAACGTCTGAAACCCTGAATAATAAAGGAAGCTTATGCTAGGGAAATACCAAAGATTCTGTCAAGCAAATGGCTGTCCTCCGCATCGTGTCGTCGTTTGTCATATGATGAGCCGTTGTCGCCATAAATCACTTTCTCTTGAGTTGATTCCCACCGGTAATTCGGTATACTAAGAAAACTGTACGGCATGGAAAGGTGTGTCTAGTCCTCCATCCCTATCTATCGTGAGTTTCTCCAACCCTATTTCTGTACCCGAGGTGTAAGGTCGATATGTTTGTTCGTCTATTAAATATCCTGTTTGGAAGCAAAAATGATCGAGAGCTAAAGCGGCTTAAGCCACTGGTGGTTCGAGCCAATGAAATTGAGGGTTCGTTGCAACCCCTTGATGACGCGGGATTAGCGGCAAAGACTTCAATTTTTAAAAAAAGACTGGAAGCCGGAGAGACCTTAGACGATTTGCTTCCCGAGGCGTTTGCCGTGTGCCGGGAAATGTCCAGGCGCCGCCTTGGCATGCGCCACTTTGATGTGCAGTTGTTAGGGGGTATGGTCTTGCACCAGGGCCGCATTGCTGAAATGCGCACAGGTGAAGGAAAAACCCTCGTCGCGACCCTTCCCGTCTATTTGAATGCGTTGGAGGGAAAAGGGGTTCATCTGGTGACAGTCAACGATTATCTGGCGAAGCGGGATGCCCAATGGATGGGACCGCTGTACCATGGTTTAGGTTTATCAGTCGGAACCATCCAACATGACGCCTCGTTTTTATTCGATCCGACCTATGATGCACCGGATAAACGCTTGCAATTCCTTCGACCGTGCTCTCGACGTGAGGCATACGGGGCCGATATTACCTACGGGACCAATAATGAATTTGGCTTTGATTATCTGAGGGATAATCTCGTGGTCACGGATTTGAGTCAGGGCGTTCAACGGGAGTTGAACTATGCCATTGTTGACGAAGTTGACAGTATTCTCATCGACGAGGCTCGAACGCCGCTGATTATTTCCGGGCCGGCCGAACAAAGCACAGACCTCTATTTCCAAGTGGATCGGATCATTCCTCACCTCAAACGGGAAGAGGATTATACGGTTGAAGAGAAAACAAAAACGGTGTCGTTGACCGAGGAAGGCAATGCGCATGTTGAGAAACTCTTGGGTGTCGATAATCTCTATGACTTGAAACACTTGAGTTTGGTGCATCACGTCATTAAGGCTCTCCAGGCCCATGTGCTCTATCACCGGGATGTCGAGTATGTGGTGAAAGATGGCGAGGTGATGATTGTTGATGAGTTTACCGGTCGATTAATGCCGGGACGGCGCTGGAGTGATGGGCTTCATCAGGCTGTGGAAGCCAAAGAAGGGGTGAAAATTGCCAACGAAAACCAGACTCTGGCATCCGTGACATTCCAGAATTATTTTCGTATGTACAATAAGCTGGCGGGCATGACCGGGACAGCGGATACCGAAGCCGCGGAATTCGCGAAAATTTACAACCTCGAAGTGAATGTGGTGCCCACCAATAGCACCATGATTCGCATTGATAATCCGGATGTGGTCTACCGGACGGAAAAGGAAAAATTCGAAGCCATTGCCGACGAGATCAAAGAGTATCATGAGAAGGGCCAACCGGTTCTGATTGGCACGATTTCCATTGAAAAATCCGAGCGTCTTGCGGCTTTATTGAAGCATCGGGGCGTGAAGCATCATGTCTTGAATGCCAAGTTCCATGAAAAAGAAGCCGAAATTATTGCCCAGGCAGGGCAAAAGGGTGCGGTGACTATCGCGACCAACATGGCCGGCCGAGGCACCGATATTTTATTGGGAGGCAATGCTGAAGCGCTCTTCAAGCAACAGGTTATTTATCGGGGGGAAGATCTGACGGAAGAGGAGCAACAAAAGGCTTACGCCACGATTAAAGCCGCTTGTGATCAGAATAAAAAGGAAGTTCTGGCTGCTGGAGGGTTACATATCGTCGGGACCGAGCGTCATGAGAGCCGTCGGATCGACAATCAGTTGAGAGGCCGGGCGGGTCGGCAGGGAGATCCTGGCTCCTCGCGGTTTTTCCTGTCCTTGGAAGATGACTTGCTTCGTATCTTTGCGTCTGAACGGGTCTCAAACCTCATGCTCAAGCTCGGCATGGAGGAGGGGGTGCCCATTGAGCATAGAATGGTCACCAAATCCATTGAAAACGCGCAAAAGAAAGTCGAAGGCCATAACTTTGAAATTCGCAAACATCTTCTTGAATATGATGATGTGATGAGTAAGCAGCGGGAGGTTATCTATAAACATCGACAGAATGTGTTACACGCTACCGATGTGACAGAAGACGTTTTCGGTATGATCGAGGAAGTGGGCGAGCGCTTCGTCGATATCTATTGTCCTGAGGAGCAATATGCCGAGGAATGGAATATTGCGGGATTAGTCGAATCGGTGCAGGGACAATTCGGCGTGGATGTGATTCAAGCTGATGAGATCAAAGACGTCGGTCGAGACGCGCTCAAGGAAGAAATTCCAGAAAAATTAAAGCAGGCCTATCGGAACAAAGTCCAAGCCTTAATTCATGAGCATGGCGCCACCGAGGATTTAGTGCATTATGTGGAGCGCACGATTCTGCTTCAAATGATTGACCATCATTGGAAAGATCACTTGTGGGGAATGGACCAATTGAAGGATGGAATCGGCCTGCGCGGGTATGGGCAAAAGGATCCCCTCGCCGAATATAAGCGTGAAGGCTATGACATGTTCGCAGGGATGATGGAACGGATTAAAAATGATACTTTAGAACGGCTCTTTAAATTTCAATTGGTTCGCGGGGAACGGCCTGAGCCTGAGCGGGAAGCGCCCCGCCCGGCACAATTAAATTTGAACCGCGGAGGTGAATCCGCTGCCACTCCTCAACAACGCACCGTTCAACGTGCCGAAGAGAAAGTCGGACGGAACGATCCCTGCCCATGTGGGAGCGGGAAAAAATACAAGAAATGCCATGGGACCTAACACCTGAAAGGCCCTCCTTGCTCTGCTCATTGATGCCGGTCCTATTGTGACGGCACTCCCTTTCTGTTTACCACTACTCTTCCTTTCTCTCCTGGCCAGGTTCGTGTCCATAACATATTGAATCTATTGTTTTTTATTGCCTTAAAAAGTACGAAATTGCTTGACTTGGCTGAAGGTAGGCCGTTATCGTAACCGATTCTCAATAGGCATATTGAAGGAGTGACCATAGTCCATTCGTGCCATCCGAACCACAGAAAATACAGAGTAAGCCAGACCTTATCGAGAAGATTTTGTCTGAAATTGGCCTCCATGGGCCCATGAGTTTTGCGCGTTTCATGGAATTGGCCCTCTACGATGTTCCATACGGATATTATATGACCAAAAAGGTTGAACCTGACCTCTCCTCCTCAGACCGAATCGGATGGGGTGGTGATTATTTTACTGCACCCGAACTCTCTCCCATTTTGGCGAAAACATTGGTTCGTCAGATTTTGGCTATCGATGACCAGTTAGGCCATCCCCCTCAGTTTACTTTTATGGAGATTGGTGCAGGGAACGGAACCTTTGCCTTCGATTTCATTCAAGAATGCCGAACGATCGCTTCTGATTTCTTTCACCGCCTCTCTTATCAAATCATCGAGCGGAGTTCCCATCTCCAATCGCGTCAGGCAGCCAGGCTCAGCACATTAGGGGGGGACTGGGCGGAAAGTCACCTGAGTTGGAAGTCTTCCATAGAGGAGGTTGACTCGGATTCCATAACCGGAGTTGTCTTTTCCAACGAATTAGTTGATGCGTTACCTGTCCACCGAGTCCGAATGGCTGACCAACGCCTTCATGAAATATGTGTGGCCTATAAAAGCGGGCGTTTTGTTGAATGTCTGGATCATCGTCTGTCTCCGAAATTGATCGAATACATCGAGACGCATAAGGTAGCCTTGAGTGAAGGGCAAACCTCCGAACTCCATCTTGCCGCTGAGCTTTGGATGAAGCATGTGGCTCGCCTTCTCCACCGCGGTATCGTCGTGACTATCGACTATGGTCATACGCATCGTGATTATTATCGGTCCGACCGAAAGGACGGGACCTTCTTATGTTATTATCGCCATGCCATTTCGACCGATCCGTATGTAAGGGTTGGAGAGCAGGATATGACGGCTCACGTCAACTTTTCCGCGTTGGCAAGCGTTGGAATGACCAATGGGTTGGACCTCGTCGGATTGACGACCATGGCCAATTGGCTGATCGGGTTAGGAGTCGAAGAATTGGTGCGAGACCAGGATCAGGAGTCTGATGATGTAAGGGCGTTAGCGCATTTATTACGTCCGCATGGTATGGGGACAACGTTTAAGGTTCTTGTTCAGCGAAAAGGGATGGAGGCTTTCGCCCTTCAAGGGTTGCGTTATCCGGCTTTTTTTGATGACGTGGTGTTCTCGAATTGAAGAAGGCGGAGAAGAAAGATGAGTAAGCGGAGTTAGGGTAGTGAGTATGACTCATTTTGGAATGAGAGTGATCAATGGGTAGTGAACCGGTTCCTTTTAATTATCTCCCCATCATCATCTTCATGGTTATTGGGGCACTGTTTGGAGTCGGGTCCTTGGTTGTGGGGTGGTTTGTCCGTCCAAGCCGGCCCTATCGGGCGAAACTGCTTCCTTACGAAAGTGGCGCTCCGTTGTTTATGGACGCCAGGGTTCAGTTTCCGATGCGGTACTACATCATTGCCATGCTCTTTGTCATATTTGATATTGAGGTCGTGTTCTTATTTCCTTGGGCGGTGGTGTTTAAGAAGCTTGGCCTTCTTGGCCTTGTTGAAATGGGAGTGTTTCTGGCCATTCTCATTGTGGGGTTCTGGTATGCCTGGAAAAAAGGTGCGTTAGATTGGGATTAAGAAAATAGTTCTTTTCTCCTGGAAAAAACCGGAGTCCACCCAGTACAATGGCACCCCCATCTTTTGGGGGTAGGCAACGAGCTTCATACAGAACATTGAGGTACCCACGGATAATCTTATGGGCATGCTTGAACGACAGCTTGAACCGAATATTATTACGACCAACCTGGACTATTGTATTGCCTGGTGTCGGAAATCAGCCCTTTGGCCGATGACCTTCGGGTTAGCCTGTTGTGCGATTGAAATGATCGCCTCGGTGTCTTCCAAGTATGACATCGATCGTTTTGGGGCCGGGGTGTTTCGTGCGTCACCACGTCAGTCCGATTTGATGATTGTGGCTGGGACGGTCTGTCGGAAAATGGCACCGGTGATCCGTCGAATTTATGATCAAATGGCGGAGCCCAGATATGTGATCTCCATGGGATCCTGCGCGACATCCGGGAATCATTACAATAGTTACAGTGTGGTTCAGGGTGTGGATCAAATTGTCCCTGTGGATGTCTATATCGCAGGTTGTCCTCCAAGACCTGAGGCGCTCATGGATGGTCTCATTAAACTCCAAGAAAAAATTCAGAAAGAAAAATACTTCGTGAAATAGCTCTGGAAGTTGTGTAGACGGTCTTTCGATATTCCACGATTCAGCAACAAATCCGATTTATGCATGCTTTTCTCGAATCTCTGGTCAACCGCTTTCCTCAGGCTGTGCTGACGGCGCAGCAGGATCCCGTGCGGTTGGATTTGTGGGCACAAGTACAAGCCGATCATTGGCTGGAAATTGCGCAATTTCTCCATGACGATCCCGCGATGGCGTTGGATCATATTACCGATATCTGTTCGGCGGATTATCCTGATGCCCTCGAACGATTTGAAGTCATTTATCACTTTCTCTCCCTTCCCCATGGAACCCGCATCCGAATTAAAGCGCGCGTGACAGAGGATCATCCGGAGATCGCCTCAATCAGTGGGATCTGGAAAGGGGCCAATTTCCTGGAACGTGAAGTGTACGACTTGATGGGCATCCGCTTTACCGGGCATCCCGACCTTCGTCGAATTTTGATGCCTGATGATTATGATGAAGGGTATCCGTTACGAAAGGATTTTCCGGCCGAAGGGAAAGGATGGAGGAGCCGGTTTGATTTTCTTCCCAGGTTGGATGAACCGATCGGCGAATGGTCGGAATCCGAGGTGCCCGATGATCAACGCCATCAATTCATGGCGGATGATCATCCAGGTGACACCAAACGCACAACGGAAATGCTTCTCAATATGGGTCCCCAACATCCCAGTACGCATGGGGTGCTTCGGGTCGTGTTGGAGTTGGATGGTGAGCGGGTCAGCAAGGCCACGCCCGATCTTGGATATTTGCACCGGGGAGTGGAAAAACTGGCTGAAGGCCTGACGTATATGCAAATGGTCCCGCATACCGATCGCTTGGACTATGTCTGTGCCATGACCAATAACTATGCCTATGTGCGGGCCGTAGAAAAACTGATAGATATGACCGTTCCGGAACGGGCGGAATATGTGCGGACCATCGTTGCCGAAATGCAACGTATCATTGGTCATTTATTCTGGCTGGGAACACAAGCCCTGGATATTGGGGCGATGACCGTGTTCTTCTGGACCTTCCGGGAACGTGAAATCTTGTTGGATATGTTTGAGAAATTGTGTGGCGCTCGTCTGACATTGAATTATTATCGGATTGGAGGCGTGGATGCGGATCTCACGCCGGAAATAATTACGGCTCTCCGGGGTTTTTTGAAAACGTTTCCTGAACACATTCGGGAATACGACACGCTCTTGCAAAAAAATAGGATTTGGGTCGCCCGCACAAAAGGCGTGGCACTCCTTTCTGCGGAGGATGCCATCAATTTCGGATGCACAGGGCCGGTTCTGCGGGGGTCGGGAGTGTCCTATGACATTCGGAAGTTGGAGCCGTATGGCGTGTATGACCGTGTGGATTGGGAAGTGCCACTTGGAAAAGACGGGGATACCTACGACCGGTATTGGATCAGAATGGAAGAAATGTGGCAAAGCGCCCGCATCATTGAGCAATGCCTCAATCAAATGCCTGAGGGGCCGATCATGGCCGTCGATGCTCAAGCCATTCCACCTCCCAAGCCAGAGGTGATGAGGGATATGCAAAGCCTGATTCATCATTTCATTATCTTTACGCAAGGGTTTAAGCCACCGAAGGGCGAAACGTATTGTGCGACGGAGGTGCCTAAAGGTGAATTGGGCTTTTTTATCATTAGTGACGGGAGTTCGCGTCCCTATCGGTTGAAAATCCGCTCTCCTTCCTTTATTCATATGGGCGCCTTTGATCATATGGCGCGTGGATATTTGATTTCGGATATCGTCACGATTTTCGGAACGTACGATATTGTGATGGGGGAATGCGATCGATAACATGGAGAATGGTGTGATGGAGGTAAGAGCCTACGGACACCATGGCCATTGGGCGTTGACGGCTCGCTTCAACTCACGAGTGTTCTATGCTACTTGAGCGATTCAAAAACGAAGTGGATGATATTCTCTCCCGCTATCCCGTAAAGCGATCGGCGTTGTTGCCGTTATTGAATTTGGCGCAGCGGGAAGAGGGATTTGTGAGTGAATCGGCCATGCAGGAGATTGCCAAAATTTTGGATTTGACGCCGGCACAAGTGTTTGAGACCGTCACGTTTTATACCATGTTCAATCTCAAGCCGATCGGGAAGTTCCATCTTCAAGTTTGCAAATCGCTTATGTGTGCGTTAGTCGGATCTGATGATGTGGTGATATGGATCCAGAAAAAACTTGGCATTGCACAGGGTCAGACAACGGCAGATAACCTCTTTACGCTCAGCGTGGTGGAGTGCCTTGGGTCCTGTGGTACCGGTCCCATGATGCAAGTGAATGATGACTATTATGAGCAATTATCCGAAGAAAAGGTCGGACGTGTCCTGGACGATTTGAAACGAGACGGAACCTGTTCGCTTAAATCAGGACCCTTCATGTATCCTCAGCCCCTTGCTAAATGACAGAAGTCTTTTGCAGGGAATAGACCTGGATAAGCAATTCATGGGTTATCGATAACTTCTCGTTCACGAAACAGTGTCTTTATGGCCACCTACGAAAAAATCTTATTGAAGAATATGGAACAACCGGAATACACCGGTTCGTTGGCCGACTATGAAGGGACCGGTGGGTATCGAGCTCTTCGGACAGTTCTCAAGGATATGCAGCCCGATCAGGTCATTGAGGTGGTAAAAAAGTCAGGTCTGCGTGGTCGTGGGGGAGCCGGGTTCCCCACCGGCGTAAAATGGGGGTTCATTCCGAAGAATCATCCTGGTCCTAAATATTTGTGCTGTAACGCGGATGAAAGCGAACCGGGAACATTTAAAGACCGGCAACTTATGGAACGTGATCCGCATCAAATGCTGGAAGGGATGGCCATTACCTGTTTCGCTATTGGCGCACAAACAGCCTACATCTATATTCGTGGAGAGTTTCGTCTCGGCGCGAAGATTCTGGAGAAGGCTCTTCAGGAAGCCTATGCGGCCGGGTATCTGGGCGACAACATTCTCGGGAGCGGGTTGACGATCAATATCTATGTTCACCTTGGTGCCGGAGCCTATATTTGTGGGGAAGAAACAGCACTGCTCGAATCGTTAGAGGGCAAACGGGGCATGCCTCGCTTTAAGCCCCCGTTTCCTGCGACGCATGGATTGTATCAAAACCCCACTGTGGTGAATAACGTCGAGACGATGGCGAATATTCCTCATATTATCAATCGAGGGGGAGAGTGGTTTGCCTCGATTGGCTCTCCGCCTAAAAGTTGCGGAACGCGGGTGTTTTGTTTAAGCGGACATGTGAAGCGGCCTGGTAATTATGAAACGCCCATGGGCATCACCTTCCGTGAGTTGATTTATGATTTGGGCGGGGGTATGCGATCGGATAAGCCCCTGAAGGCCTTTATCCCTGGGGGAGCATCGGCTCCATTTCTGACGCCGGATCATTTAGATGTGAAAATGGATTTTGAATCGGTGGCTTTAGCGGGGTCTATGCTGGGATCCGGCGGTGTCACGGTGATGGAAGAAGGCACGAATATGGTTTGGGCTGCTCTGCGATTGATGGAATTTTTCTACCATGAATCGTGCGGAAAATGTACACCCTGCCGGGAAGGAACTTCCTGGCTGGTGCAGACTCTTCAGCGGATCTGGAACAAACGAGGGCGTCCTGAAGATATTGGAGTCCTTGATGAACTCTGCGGAAATATCCCCGGCCGGACGGTCTGTGCGTTTGGTGATGCGGCCGTATCTCCCATTGTGAGCACGCTGCACCATTGGCGTGGGGAATATGAGGCCCTTATTCGTGAGGCTCAAGAGACAATGCCTCGCAACAAGGAAATTCCAGTTTTCACGCATTGAGTGTAACCAAAATGGCAACAACCCCAACGACGACTACAGACATGATTACGCTGACGATCGATGGAAAATCGGCAACGGTTGCCAAAGGGACGCTGGTCATAGAGGCTGCGCGGCAGGTTGGCGTCATGGTGCCGCACTTTTGCTATCACCCGAAACTGACCCCGGACGCTAATTGCCGGATGTGTTTAGTGGAAATTGAAAAAATGCCCCGGTTGCAAACCTCCTGTAGTACGCAAGTGGCGGAGGGCATGGTGGTGAAATCGGCTTCTTCCTCGGTGGTGCAGGACGCCCGCAAATCAGTGTTGGATTTTATTTTGGCCAATCACCCGTTGGATTGTCCCGTCTGCGATCAAGGCGGGCGCTGCGATCTTCAGGACTTTTCCCATGAATATACCGCGACGACCAGCGGATTTAAGGAACTCAAACGGGTCTTTCCGAAGGAGTATTTCAGTCCGCTGATTGAGACGCAGATGAACCGGTGTGTCCAATGTTTGCGATGCGTGCGCTATTGTGATCAGGTCATGGATGTGAAAGCCCTGGCGCCTGTGGGACGCGGCACCATGACGGAAATTAAAGCCTTCGGGGCCCATGAACTGGATTGTGAGTTTTGTGGTGGATGTATCCAGATTTGTCCGGTCGGAGCCATTACCAGTCGAGTCTCCATGTATGAATTTCGTCCCTGGATGCTGAAGCGGACTGATTCCGTTTGTGGCTATTGTGGAGATGGGTGCCAAATTACCTTTCAAACGAAGAATAATGACTTAATCGAAGTGAATTCCACCCACGGGGCCGGCCGCAATAATGGTGATCTGTGTGCCCGAGGCTACTTTGGCTACCATGTCAGCGTTCATCCTGATCGGCTGACGGCGCCTCTTATTCGTCGTGGGGATGCCTTTCACCCTGTGCAATGGGAAGAGGCTTTGGAGTTGGTGGGGCAGCGTTTAAATGGAAATAAAGACCACCTATGGTCCCGATGCGATTGGCGGGTTAATTACGGGACGATGTACGAATGAAGATATCTATGTTTTTCAGAAATTCATGCGCGGCGTGGTGGGGACCAATCGGATTGATAGTAGTGTGCGGTATGGCCACCTGAATGCGGTGCATGCCATGCAACGGGTGCAAGGCACTCATCGTTGGGCCGTGAGCTTTGACGATATTCTATCCGCAGATACCCTCTTACTTGTCGGGACCAATATTACGGAAACCAATCCCATTTCAGGGTTGAAGGTCAAAGAAGCGGTAAAGCGGCGAGGAGCGAAGCTCATCACCATTGAAGCGTTGGAACCTGCTATTGGGAGCATCAGCAATATTGTGAATCTGGCCCATCATCATCTGGGCGTTAAACCCACGGCCTATGCCGGGGCGGTATTGGGCATGCTGAAAGCGGTGGTTGATCAGCAAATGGTGGATCCGGAAATTCAGGCCAGCGCCCAGTCGTATGTCAACGACATGACCGCCAGACTGAAAGCCCTGTCCTGGGATGCGATTCACGCGCAAACCGGGCTGGCTTCTGATGTGTTTACTCAGGCCGCCCAGGTGTTGGCCAAAGGACAGAAGGTTGTGATTCTTGTCGGACCGGGAGTCCTGCGATCTGTGGGTGGATTCGGCATGACCATGAATTTGTTGGACCTGTTGTTGGTAACCGGAAAACTCACTAGACCCGGCTGTGGACTTGCTCCTCTGGCGGAAGAAAATAATGATCAAGGAGCCTTTGAAATGGGAGGAACCGGGTCGGTATTGCCTGGTGGGCAATCCCTGGGTGACCCGGACGTGCGGAAGCGCTTGGCGCAAGCGTGGGGTCGGCCAATTCCCGATACACCAGGATCTTCACTCCCTCAAATGATTGAAGATGCGCAACAGGGCAAGCTAAAAGCCTTGTTTGTGGTTGGTGAAAATCCCCTGGCCTCCTTGCCTCCGTCCTCGGGTATTCATTCGGCATTGGAGAAGCTTGAGTTTTTGGTGTGTCAGGAATTGTTTCTCACCGAAACGGCCCAGCAAGCTCATGTTGTTCTGCCAGCCTGTTCCTATGCTGAGAAGGACGGAACCTTTACCAACACGGAAGGGCACATTCAGTCAATACGAAAAGCCATTGATCTGGTTGGGGAAAGTCGACCGGACTGGGAAGTGTTTTCCGCGCTGTCGGTGATGATGAATGATCCGATGGAATATGGAGACGTCAAGGAAATTGGGAAAGAGATACATAATCTTCTCCCCGGTACACGTACCTTGGGCCCTGCCCCCTTGCCCGCTCAACCGGATTCGAGGGTCATCGACCGATATCTTAAGACCGATTATCAGCGGGATATCGCGACGCGGTATCAATTGCCGGCAGAGGATGCCGCTGCTGTTGGTGAAGACATGATCTTGCAGGTTTCGCAATCCTTGTTTCATTCCGGGAAATTTTCGCGAAAAGCCAAAGGCTTACTGCAAGTTGAAGCGACGGGCAAACTCTATCTGCATCCGGAAGACGCCGCTCGACATGGTATTGGTGAAGGGGACACCGTGAAGGTGAGCAATCATTTGGGTGAGGTGGTCACCCCGGCCGGGCTTCGTGAGCGAATCCCGCAAGGGGTCGTGATGTTTCCCGAGCATTTTGATGAAGAGGTTCGCCGTCTCTTGTCGTATAGTGTTGATTCGGAAACGCAGGTGCCCTATTTCAAAGTGGGTCGCGTTCTGGTTGAAAAAGTGGTGGGAACATGAGGCGGTTCTCAGCATGTGGGTCGGTATATAGAGGAGAGGAGTGAATCCGGCATGGATACGGGAATTCGATTAGCCTTAACGTTAAGCCAAATTGGTGTGGTGATGGTGGCGGTGCTTCTGACTGTCGCAGCACTCACCTTACTGGAACGAAAGGTGTTGGGTTGGATGCAGGATCGGATGGGTCCGATGGAAGTCGGGCCTTATGGCATCTTGCAACCGGTCGCCGACGGCTTAAAGCTCTTTTTTAAAGAAGACATCATCCCAGCCGGAGCGAATAAGTTCATGTTTAGTATGGCGCCGGTATTGTCATTAGTTCCTGCCCTCATCGGATTCGCCGTGATTCCGTTTGGCCCGGATTGGACGGTTGATGTCGGCGGCGTCAACTTTAAACCGTTTGTAATTACCGACATCAATATCGGCGTGCTCTATATCCTGGCGTTTGCTTCAATCGGGGCATACGGCATTATTTTGGGCGGGTGGTCATCGAACAGTAAGTATTCGCTTCTAGGAGGCCTACGGTCTGCGGCCCAGTTGATTAGTTACGAATTGAATGTGGGGCTGTCAATTGTCGGCGTGTTGCTTCTTTCAAGCTCCTTGAGTCTCGTGACGATTACCAATGCGCAGGCAGGAGGATTTTGGAACTGGTACTTTTTCGGGGGAGGGGGATTCCCTCAAGCCGTGGCGTTCATCGTGTTTATTATTTCCGCGGTAGCGGAAACGAATCGAACCCCGTTTGATTTGCCGGAAGCGGAAAGTGAGTTGGTGGCCGGATTCTTTACGGAATATAGCGGTATGCGATTCGCCTTCTTCTTTCTGGCCGAATACGGCAATATGATTTTGGTGTCTTGCGTGGCCACTGTCTTATTTTTTGGTGGTTGGCATCCTCCCTATCCAGGCACTCTTATGGAGTACATCGGGGTGGGCCATCTCCTCTGGATTGAGGGCATCATGTGGTTTGTCCTCAAAGTGGCGTTTTTCCTCTTTTTGTTCTTTTGGTTGCGCGCTACGTTACCGCGATTACGATATGACCAGCTCATGCGATTCGGGTGGAAGGTCCTCCTTCCCATTGCGTTGGCGAATATTGTGGTGACGTCGATTGTTGCATTTCTCTTTCCTGGTAGCTAAGAAGGTTGAATGGTATGAAACTCAAGGAATGGGTCAAAACGCTTCTATTTTATGAGATTGCGTTAGGGATGAAGGCGACCTTATCCCATTTCCTTCATTATAAGCCGATCACCTTGCAATACCCGCATGAAAAGAAACAGTTGCCGTCCAACTATCGCGGTATGTTGGCGTTACTGCGCTACGATGATGGAACAGAAAAGTGCGTGGGATGTGATTTATGTGAGGCGGCTTGTCCCTCCCGTGTCATCCGTGTGGTGAGTGCCGAGGTTCCGGGAGAACCCACGAAGCGGTATTCCAAGGAATATTACATGGACATGACCCGATGTTTGTTTTGCGGGTTGTGCGTGAAGGCATGTCCGGTTGATGCGTTGGGAATGACCCAAGAATATGAATGGGCGGTCTATGATAAGCGCCAGCTTCAATTAAATAAGGAGCAGCTTCTGGCTATTGGCGATCGCAACTTTCCAGTTCGGGAAAAGCGACTCGAATTTCAACACCCCAATGTGGCCTATTTTAACGTAGGGTTTAAAGAGATTCCTCAAAAAGAACTGTAGCCGTTTGGCCTGGTGGTGCACTCGGTCCACATGCCGGCCAAGGGATATCGCCAAAATTTTTGAATGAACCGGTGATGGGAACAATAGTTTTTTTCTATTTTGCCAGTGTGATTGTGGTAACGGCGGCTCTTGTCGTGGCCCTGAGGAGTCCGGTGTTTAGTGCTCTGGCGCTCCTGGTTATGTTCTTTCACGTCGCCGGGCTTTTTGTCACGTTGCATGCGGAATTCCTGGCCGTGATTCAAATCCTGGTGTATGCGGGCGCCATTCTGGTGCTCTATCTTTTTGTGGTGATGTTGCTCAATTTAAAGGGTGAAGTACGTTTTCATCACCAATTGACCATAGGCCTCTTTCTGGGATGTATGGTCTTTGCCGAGGCGGTCCTGCTGGTGGTGAAAGGCGAACCGTCATTGGGGGCAAGTCTTTCCACTTCCAGGGAGCCCGCTCAGCTGATGCAGGGCAATACGGACTCGATCGGTGAGCTCCTGTATTCCACGTATCTGTTTCCATTTGAAATCGCGTCTCTCATTCTCTTAGTGGCGATGGTGGGTGCGGTTATCCTGACCAAAAAGGGGATTTTGGAGGCCAAGGGTTAATGGACGTTCCAGTAAGCTACTATCTTGTGCTGAGCGGAATCGTGTTCTCAATCGGGTTGGTGGGAGTGCTCATTCGACGCAATATCATCATCATTTTATTATCCATTGAGTTGATGTTGAATGCCACGAATATTAATTTTGTGGCCTTTTCTTCCTATTTGGGGAATCTTTCCGGGCAGGTGTTCGTGTTTTTTGCGCTTACCGTGGCCGCCGCGGAGGTTGCGGTAGGGTTGGCGATTATCATCGCTCTCTATCGGCATTCGGCCAGTACCAACATTGACGACTTCCGGTTGCTGAAATGGTAAGGCGATGCTCTACGCCTTAATTCCTCTCCTCCCACTCCTGGCCTTTGTCATCCTCGGTCTGTTCGGCCATTGGATCAAAGACCGAAGCCATTGGGTGGCCGTGCCTGCCGTCCTGGGATCGTTCCTTCTTTCCATCAAGGCGCTTGCCGACGTGGCGGGTGGTCAGACGCTTCAGATTCCTCTCTATACGTGGGCGGATTCGGGAAATCTTCATATTGCCTTAGGGTTATTCATCGATCAGCTCACGGTCGCGATGTTGTTGCTTGTCACCATTGTGAGTTCGCTGGTTCATGTCTATACGATTGGTTACATGCATGGAGAGCCTGGCTACGCCAGATTTTTTAGCAATATCGCGCTCTTTACCTTTTCCATGTTGATGTTGGTGATGTCCGATAATTTCCTGCAACTTTTTATCTTTTGGGAAGCCGTGGGGCTTTGCTCCTACCTGTTAATCGGCCATTGGTATGAGCGCGAGTCAGCCAGGGCAGCCGCTACCAAGGCGTTTCTGGTAAATCGAGTCGGGGATTTCGGATTCATGTTGGGTATGTTGCTGGTCTTTGTCACCTTCGGCAGTTTGCACTACCAGGAGGTGTTTTCTCAGTTGGATCAAAAGGCTGGTGGCCTGGTGAATCTTCTTGGTTCTGTCGGCGGTCATTGGGAAATATCGGTGATGACCTTGATCTGCCTTTTTTTATTTGTTGGGGCAGTCGGGAAATCTGCTCAAGTGCCTCTGCATGTGTGGTTGCCGGATGCGATGGAGGGTCCCACTCCGATATCAGCACTCATTCATGCCGCGACGATGGTGACGGCAGGGGTCTTTATGGTTGCCAGATTTGCTCCGTTATTTAACCTCTCGCCCGTGGCCATGGATGTGGTGGCAGTGGTTGGTGGAGCCACGATGTTTATTGGCGCGACTATCGCGCTGACCCAAACCGATATCAAGAGGGTTGTGGCCTATTCCACCCTCAGCCAACTCGGGTACATGATGATGGCCTGTGGGCTGGGTGGCTATATTGCGGGAATGTATCATTTGCTGACCCACGGAGCATTTAAGGCCCTGTTATTCCTCGGGTGTGGGTCGGTGATTATTGCTCTTCATCATGAACAAGATATGAAACATATGGGTGGACTCAAAGATAAACTGCCTGTGACGTATTGGACCTTTCTCATTGGGGCTCTGGCACTGTCCGGTTTTCCGCTCACTGCGGGATTTTTCAGTAAAGATGAATTACTCCTGGCGGCCTGGATGTCCGGCGGTCTGGGTAAGGTTCTGACCGTTTTAGGATTACTGACAGCCCTCCTGACGGCCTTTTACAGTTTTCGATTGGTGTTTGTGACGTTTTGGGGAGAATCACGAGTGGATCCTCACCATGCCAAACATGTGCATGAACCATCAAAAACAATGACGATTCCTCTTCTGTTTCTTGCCGTGCTGAGTATTCTCGCAGGATACATGGGAATTCCAGAATTTTTGGCTCCCGCATTTCCAGCTGCCGGGAGTGGTGGAGGTCATCACGAAGGATCTGCGGCCATGGGCATTATGGCGACGGCCACCGCAATGGGCCTGCTAGGGATTGCGGGCGCCTATTGGGTCTATGTCAAGTCGCCGGGCTTGCCGGATCGTTTGGCGAATCAGTGGCGATCGCTGTATCAGTTCTCCTTGAATAAATGGTTTGTGGATGAAGCCTATGACCGGACCGTGGTCATGCCAACATTAAATCTCGCGGATCGGTTATGGAAACGGGTGGATATTGCAGTGATTGATGGTGCGGTCAATGGAGTGGCGCGAGCCGTGGCCTGGGGAGGATGGGTGACGCGAAGACTTCAAAGCGGACAAGCACAGAATTATGCGCTGGCCATGACTGTCGGCGCGGCGGTTATTTTAGGTGCGATGATCTTTTATTAGTGTGGATGGCCGAACGTATGATGGGATACTCGTGATGGTTCAACAGACAACCGTATGGCAGGAGATCTTTCAATCGTGACCGAGATGGTCATTCCCACAGGTGGGATTCCCTGGCTCACGATCGTGCTGATCCTCCCGCTGCTCGGAGTGGTCGCGGTTTTGCTCGCTCACGAGGCACTTTCACGGGCTATTGCGTTGACGGTCTCCATCCTGACCTTGCTGGTCTCATTGCCTCTGTGGGTTGCGTTCGACAATGCTCAGGCCGGCATGCAATTTGTGGAAAAGCATCTCTGGATCGATTCTCCCGCCATTCATTATTCCCTGGGTGTGGATGGGATCAGCATGCCGCTTGTCCTCTTAACCACCTTTCTCACTCCTCTTTGTATCCTCGTCTCCTGGACGTCGGTTCAAACCAGAATGAAAGAATTCCTGATCAGTCTGTTGGTGATGGAGACGGCGACGATCGGCGTGTTTGCGGCCTTGGATTTTGTGCTGTTTTATGTGTTTTGGGAAACCATGCTGATTCCGATGTATCTCCTGATTGGCGTCTGGGGTGGGCCGAACCGTGTCTATGCGGCGATCAAGTTTTTCCTGTATACCCTGGCCGGGAGTATCTTGCTGCTGGTAGCGATTCTGGTGCTGTTTTTTGAAGGTGGGCGAACCTTTGATATTTTGGCTTTAACGCACGCGTCCTATGCCCCTGGCTTGCAATCCCTCTTGTTCTGGGCCTTCTTTGCCGCTTTTGCGGTGAAAGTTCCCATGTTTCCCTTTCATACGTGGCTTCCGGACGCCCATGTTGAAGCACCCACTGCCGGGAGCATCATTCTCGCAAGTGTCTTGCTCAAGATGGGAACCTATGGGTTTTTACGATTTTCCCTGCCCATGTTGCCTGATGCCTCGGTTGCGTATACCCCGTTCATCATGACCCTGTCGGTCATCGCCATTATTTATGGCGCCTATATGGCATTAGCGCAAGCGGACCTCAAGAAACTTATTGCCTATTCCAGTGTCAGTCACATGGGGTTTGTCACATTGGGAATTTTTGCGTTAAATGCCCAGGGTATTGAAGGTGCGATCCTTCAGATGATCAACCATGGAATTACGACCGGCGCGCTTTTTATGTGTGTGGGCATCATTTACGAACGGACGCATAGCCGGCAAATTACCGATAATGGCGGGTTGGCGAACGCAATGCCCAAATACGCAACATTTTTTGTGATTTTTGCGTTGTCTTCGGTTGGCCTTCCAGGCATGAACAGTTTTGTCGGAGAATTTTTAGTACTGGTTGGAACCTTTGCCTGGAGCAAGCTGACAGGGACTCTCGCGGCTTTGGGGATTATTTTGGCTGCCGCCTATATTTTGTATTTGGTGCAACGGATGATCTATGGGCCGGCCTCTCCGCAGATGCTCCCCAAATTAACTGACTTGAATGTCCGTGAATTCGGCATGCTGGTTCCGTTGGTGGTGTTGGTGTTTTGGATCGGGCTCTATCCGAAACCGTTGTTGGATGTGATGCATGCGAGCGTGGCGCGGGTCATCGCGTCTCAATCTACATCAGTCATGGTTCAGGAGGGGGGAGATGGCCGAGGGCACACCCTGGCGATGACGGCCGAGCCATCTGGGCATCGGCTCATCATGAAGGGTGATGTTGCCCCATGACGCTTCCTCTCGCCGATCTTGTTCTCATTCTTCCTGAATTGCTCATTGTGGGCATGGCCTGTCTGATTCTCGTTCTTGATCCCATTACCCCTGCACACAAAAAAGATCTCCTGGCGTGGATGAGTCTCGGCATTCTCGTGGTCGGCAGCGTGGTGACGGTGAGCGGGTTTGGTGGGCGGGTGATGGCCTTTAGTGATTTAGTGGTCGTGGATTCGTATGCCGTATTTTGGAAAATGTTGCTGTATCTGGTGAGTGGTCTGACCATTTTACTGTCAATGGGGTACCTCAAAGAGGAAAAGATCCAACTCGCGGAATACTACGCATTTGTCCTGTTGGCCTTGACCGGAATGATGGTGATGGTATCGGGGGCTGATTTGCTCACGATCTATCTGGGAATCGAACTGATGTCGATTACCCTCTATATTATGGCCGGGTTCAAGCGATTTGAGCTGCGGTCAATCGAATCTTCGGCTAAATATTTTGTGTTGGGAGCCTTTTCCTCAGGAATTTTGCTCTATGGGATTTCGATTATTTTCGGTGTCACTGGAAGTACGAGGCTGGTGGAAATCGCAGCCGTGGTCAATGGGCGCGGGATTGATGATCCGTTAGTCTTTATTTCGCTCATGCTGCTGATCGTGGGATTTGGATTTAAAGTCGCGGCAGTGCCCTTTCATATGTGGACGCCTGATGTGTATGAAGGGGCCCCGACGTCTGTGACGGCGTTTATGGCGGTGGCTTCCAAGGCGGCCAGCTTTGCCGCGTTCCTTCGTGTTCTTCTGGAAGCCTTCGGTGGAATCAAGCCGGATTGGAATCTGTTGATCCTGGTTATATGTATTATCACGGTGGCCCTTGGCAATCTTGTGGCCATTGTTCAGACCAACGTGAAACGGATGCTGGCCTATTCCAGTATTGCCCATGCGGGTTATGCATTGATTGGTGTCGTGGTCGCCGGGTGGGCAGGGATAGAAGGGGCGGTTTCGTCTCAGGGCGTTTCGAGCCTGATGCTCTATCTGGCCATTTATTCGTTTATGACGATAGGGGCATTTTCCATGGTGGCCATTTTGCGGAAAGGTGGCCTGGAAGGCGAGGAAATTGAAGATTTCACCGGATTGGCTAAGCGACATAAGGGTGGCGCGTTTCTCATGTTGGTGTTTATGGTGTCCTTGGCGGGTATTCCTCCCACCGCCGGGTTCATTGGGAAACTGTATCTTTTTATGGCGGCAGTCAATGCCGGGTTGGCATGGCTGGCAATCATTGGATTGATCTTTGCCGCCATCTCAGCTTTTTTCTATTTGCGCATTGTCATGGTGATGTATATGCGTGAGCCATCTTCCGAACAGGAATTGCATACCCGATTGATCCTTTCTCCCCAGGTATCGTTTGTGTTGGCCTGTGCCGTTGCCGGTGTGGTTTTGCTCGGGATCTTTCCAGGTCCGCTGGTTTCGGTTGCAGACCTTTCCTCTCTCTCCCTGAAATAACGCTCGGTTGTGTGATTCAACTCCTGTCTTTCGGTTTATTGTCGGGCCGACAAGGTTAGTCCGTTTGCCCGAAACCTAATACGACAACTCCGATCATCATTAAGGCTGCACCAATCAACCGCTCTCCTACGTATTTTTCCTTCAAAAATATATATCCCCACATGACGGCGAAGAGAATACTCGATCGCTTTATGGCGATGACGGAAGGAACAGGCCCCAGACTGAGAGCGGTATTGTGAACGAGGAGCCCTATGGTCTGAAACAGGCCGACGAGCAAAAGAATGCCGAGAGTGGTCGGGCGAGGAGCGGCAATATTCTTTCCCGGCAGGAATCGTAGCAAGAACACAAATCCGATAGTCATCACGCTGGAAATGGAGAGGCTCCAAAAGAGAGGAGAGGAATTCTGCACGCCGATTTTGTCGAAATTCGACGTGAGGCTATAAATGAACGCCACGGAAAGCATTCGCCTGGGACCCGGTTCCCGGAAGATCGCGAACAATGGCGCAAGAAGACCATGGTGTATTGACTGAATGTGGAGGACATACGCTCCCCCCACAATACAGAAGATGCCCACGATATCCTGTGTCGTTGGGATATCCCCGACCAGGAAAGGTGAGGTGATCAATAAAAAAAGAGGAGTAAATGAAACGAAGGGAATGGCCAGGGACAGATCGGAACTTTGTAAGGCTCTCATGAATTGGAACAGGGCCAGGATATTCAAGGTTCCTCCAATGAGCAGTGCCCATCCATACCTGGGGCCCAGCAAAGGGACTGAATCCGTGAGCAGCACAATGCTCAGAAGTATGGGAATGGGAGTCGCACCAGCGGCTAAAGCCGCCAGTTGAGGGGAGACGGATCGCAGTCCCTGCTTACTCAATAGGTCTTTCAGGGATTCGCTGAGTGCTGCCAATAAAGCAAAATACATCCAGCTCATGCAGGGATCCCCAATTCAGACGATTTCGAGGTAAAAAAATTGATCACAAATTTTGTCTGAATGCACGTTGCTAGGAACGTATCTCCAGGATCTTACAATGAATACCTGGATGCCACCAGTGGTCTCATCTGATGGTACCGGGAAGATGGGGAGACGAATAGGAAAGGGGCCGGAATCAGGGGGCTTACGGCGAAGACTTAGGAACGCCAGAGGGTTAGGACAGTGCTGGAAGACTTCCTGAAGAGCCGCATACAGTTGACCGAATGTGGCAGACGTGGAGCTTTGGAGTGGTTGTGAGGGAAGAGAACAGGTGGCTCCACGTGACAGCAGATAGTGGGTCAGATTCCGTTGGCCGGAGAGAGCCGCGGAATGGAGGGGCGTCAGGCCAATGGCATTGGTGGCATCGATCGGCGCGCCGGAATCCAGAAGCAGGCGAGTCATGTCGGCATCTCCCGTTTGTGCGGCGATGTGCAGCGCAGTCCAGCCTTCCTTAAATGAGGATTGGACCGTTGCGCCGTGAGCTAACAGAAAAGACGCCATCCGGTGGTGATGCTCTTGCACGGCAATGTGGAGTGGCGTGATGTTTCCTTTAAAGCCATCCACGGGCGCACCGTGTTGAAGGAGGAGGTCGGCGATATCCACATGTCCTCCCTTCGCGGCGAAATGGAGAGGCGTCCATTCGGACTGATAAATCGCCTCAGGGTTTGCGCCTTTTTGTAACAGAAGACGAGTCATCGTAAATTGCCCGGATCTTGCGGAAAAATGGAGAGGCGTCGCTCCTTGTGGGGTGCGCTGATTGACATCGGATCCCTGAACGATCAGTTTCTGAACCAGGGGCAAATTGCGATTTTGGATGGCTTGAATAAGATCGGGTTCTTGGGAGAAGGAGAAGGTGTTCCACTCTGACGCCAATACATAGGACAGAAGAATGCCAATACATACCACCACATATTTGACTATGGTGAATTCACGTGGTTGCGGCATGAGAGAAAGATTTCCTTGCTTGAAAGATGAATGCAAACGGCATCAGGAGTGGGCCCAATGAGTATCAAGATGTAGCGAACGTCAAAGCGGTGGCCTGCACCATTCCCCATTTGAAGGGGAGCGTTCCTCGCGCTCTTTTTGGTGTGTCTGTGGATTGGGTGGGGAATCTATGCTGAAAAAAATAACAAGTGATTTTTGGAAATCCTGGAAGAGCCGGGTAGGTCAGACCCGGTGTTCACGAATGGGTGGGGGTACGGATAACACTGTAAGTTCTTGACGAACGCAAAAAGGAGGAATTTACGGAAGTGGGGAAGAGAGGAGACTATGGAGTCTGGGGATACGGTGGGTGAGGCAGGAGCGCGGAAACTATGAGGCTGCGCTTGTTAAAGCTGGGCTCTTTCTCGGCTGTTCTGAGTCATCTTGGTCTGATTCCTTCTGAAGGCGCGCGAGCTGGTCGGCTTGGAGTATCAGTCCATTCAAAACCTTGTGCCAATGTGTTGCCGTATCTAAGGATTTTTCAAAGAGAATGCCCCCTTCTTTGGTTTCCATATTGAGGAAATTCACAACATGGAACGGTTCGTCTTCATCATGGATCCACACCATGAGGTCGATTCGCTGGTTGTCCTTTTGGGAAGGGGAGTTCTGCCAACTCTTGATCAGTCTTTCCGCGTTTGGGTGCATGAGTTCTTGAAATGAGATGAGGGATTTTGGGGCAGTTCGTAACGTTTCGTTAAGGACTTCTCCATTTTTCACTAAGAACAAACCGACCAGGCTTGAAATATGAATCAATCGTGGTGGGACAGCAGGACTATGTAACAGGCAAATTTGGAGAGTTTGGTCGTTGACGGCAATGCCTCCAACGCCATCGGTACCCATGAACATTTGTGATGGAATGAAGCTTGTGCCCTGGATCCGGCTTTCTTCCTTTTTATTCTTTGTTGGTGGACCCATGCTTACTGTGAGCATAATGGCACCGAATGCAAGACATACCAATAACACAACGAACATCATGGTGAAATCCATCGATGAATCCTTATGACTATGAGAGTCCTTACAGTGTTGTTAACAGATCGAAACGGGATATGATTCGTGAGTATTGTGCAATTTTGCTTGTCATCTTAAGCCGGAGGTGGCATTCGCCGGCCAGAATAAGGGAGAGCATGCAGCAGTCCCCTGGTACTCATGGCGCTCCTTTTTGCGTACCATATGATGAGAAAATTTTGTTATCGAAACCAAAAAAGCAGAGGGGATGCCCAAAATGATGCTACAGCCATTAATTCGAACCGGCTTTCAATATATTATTTCGGCAAAATCGGAATTTGGCTTTATGGGTGTATGAAGAAATATGTTGTGGATGAAAATCAGCCTCTTCCTAATGCGAGGTTTAAAAGAAAATGAGGGTGCTGAAACATTAAAACTTCAAGATTCGCAAAAGAAAATCTCGCTGGTGTGGACTAGGGGAACGAGCAGAAATAGGGTGCTGGTCCTTGGGGCATGATCTTCAGGATTCGTTGAAGTTCCTGAGGTCATTTGCTAAGCTGACTTTCCTTTTTTTACCCATCAACAGAGACGCATGGCAGGAGAACACATGGCAAAATTGGGAAAGGCGCTGATTAGCGTATCCGATAAAACCGGTCTAGAGAAAATGGCCAAGGGGTTGGCGGCACTTGATGCGGATATTTTGTCGACAGGTGGAACCGCCAAGATGCTCCGGGACGCCGGCGTTGCCGTGACCGAGGTGGCAGATTACACCGGGTTTCCTGAAATCTTGAACGGGCGGGTGAAAACGTTACATCCGAAGATTCATGGTGGATTATTAGGGCGGCGTTCGGTGGATGCCCATGTGCGACAAATGCAAGAGCAGGGAATTGAGCCCATTGATGTCGTGATCGTCAATCTCTACCCATTTGAAGCGACCATTGCGAAGCCTGGCTGTACGTTTGAAGAAGCCATTGAAAACATTGATATCGGGGGACCGTCCATGCTCCGGTCAGCGGCCAAGAACCATGAGGATGTCCTGGTGGTGGTCGATCCTCAGGATTATGAGCGGGTCTTAGAGGCCTTGCAGTCGGGAACGGTCTCTTTAGGCTTGCGACGCGAGTTAGCCAAAAAAGTCTTTGACCATACTGCCAGGTATGACAGCCTGATCGCCAATTATCTCACCTCCAAGTTAGCCGATACCTCAGAGCAAAAATTCCCCTCGTTGTTGTGTCTGTCGTATGAAAAGGTCGAAGATCTGCGGTATGGAGAGAATCCGCATCAGGCCGGTGCGGTATACCGGGATCGGCAGACCAAAGAAGCCTCGCTTTGTCAGGCCAAACAACTTCATGGCAAAGCCATGTCCTACAATAATTACTTAGATGCGAATGCGGCGTTGGAGATTGTGAAGGAGTTTGATGAAACGGCGGTCGTCATCGTTAAACACAATAATCCCTGCGGGGTCGCCATCGGGGATATGCCGGTGGAGGCCTATGTCCGGGCGCGAGAAACGGATCCGGTCTCGGCTTTTGGCGGGGTCATTGCCTGTAATCGAAATGTCGATCTGGCCATGGCGAAAGAAATCACCTCTACGTTTGTGGAGGTATTGATTGCGCCGGCATTTTCGGAAGAGGCCCTGGCCGAACTTCAACGGAAAAAAGATTTGAGGCTGTTAGCGGTGGGTGCGTTGGAAAGTGCTCAACGTGATGCCTTAGACATGAAAAAAATTGTGGGCGGGATCTTAGTGCAGGACCGGGATCTTGGCTCGTTGCGTGAGATGGGTGAATTATCCATGCCAAGTGAACGGCAGCCGACCGACTACGAGTATCAAGCCTGCGATTTTGCATGGAAAGTCTGCAAGCACGTCAAGTCCAATGCCATTGTCTTTGCCACGCAGACCCAAACCGTCGGCATTGGCGCCGGCCAAATGAGCCGGGTTGATTCGGTGAAACTGGCTCAAATGAAAGCGAATCTTCCCATCAAAGGGTGCGTGATGGCTTCCGATGCCTTTTTCCCATTTCGTGATGGCATTGATGCCGCCGCAGGCGCAGGGATTACCGCCGTGATTCAGCCGGGAGGGTCTATTCGGGATAAGGAGATCATCCAAGCCGTGGATGAGCATAAGATGGCCATGATTATGACGGGCATGCGCCACTTCCGTCATTAACAGATCCAACCTCGACATTTTTCACCATCTTCTGAAGTTCATTTGTTCTGACTTGGCATGTGTTTAATTCTGTTGTTTCGTCTCTTTTCCGCTTTCTTGATTGGTGAGGGAATTGTGGTGGAAGAGGTTATCAATGCCTAGCCTACGTGAAAGTAAGCAGGCTGGGGCAACGTTCCTGACCTCCATATGTTGAAGGGATGACGGGAGGAACAAATTTTTCCGGTGAACATATTAATCATAGGCAACGGTGGCCGCGAGCATGCCCTGGCATGGAAGCTTGCCCAATCGCCACGTGTGGGGAAACTCTTTTGTGCCCCGGGCAATGCAGGGATCGCCCAGGTAGCCGAATGTGTGCCACTTCAGGTCGATGACATTGAAGGCCTCAAAGCACTTTGCACAATCCAACGAGATCAATCTGACGGTGGTCGGACCCGAGCTGCCGCTCTCCCTCGGCATCGCCGACGAATTCAGAAAATCGCACTTACGGATTTTTGGTCCCACTCGCAATGCGGCTCTTATTGAATCCAGCAAATCGTTTGCTAAAGAACTCATGGTGCGGGAAAACATTCCCACTCCTTCTTCCCGCACGTTTGACCAGTTGGAGCCGGCTTTGGCCTGGCTCGAATCCTGCCCGCTCCCGATCGTCGTGAAAGCTGATGGCCTGGCGCAAGGGAAGGGGGTCATCATCTGTGCGACCAGGGCGGATGCCCGTGAAGCGGTTCGCAGCATGCTGGAAGAGCAGCGATTTGGGGTCAGCCGGCGCCCGTGTGGTGCTGGAAGAATTTCTTGAGGGAGAAGAACTCACCGTTATGGCCTTTGCCGATGGTCGAACGGTCATCCCCATGATCCCCGCCCAGGATCATAAGCGAATCGGTGAAGGGGACACGGGTTTGAATACCGGAGGGATGGGGGCCTATGCGCCAGCTCCATTGGGAACACCGGAACTCCGTCAGCGTATTCTTGATGAAGTGTTGTCTCCGGCGGTCACAGGGTTGTCCCGGGTAGGGAGTCCATTTTACGGCGTGTTATACGCGGGGATTATGGTGAAGGATGGCAAACCCTATGTGTTGGAATTTAACGCCCGCTTTGGCGATCCTGAAACCCAGGTGGTCTTGCCACTCTTAAAAACAGATTTATTGGATGTGCTTGAAGCCGTGGTCGAACATCGTTTGGACCAACTGCATGTGGAGTGGCACAATCAGGCAGCGGTGTGCGTGGTGTTGACCTCCGGCGGATATCCCGGGTCCTACCAAACGGGATTGCCGATCACCGGCCTGCCGGAAAAAGAGTCGAAGTCGGTCATGGTGTTTCACGCCGGGACCTCCTATGCCAATGAAAAGATTGTTACGAATGGCGGGAGGGTCCTAGGGGTAACCGGGATTGATTCGACCCTGGCCGGAGCCAGAGATCATGCCCATCAGGCACTCGCCCCGATTCAGTTTGAAGGCCGGTATTTCCGTTCAGACATCGGCCACCGCGTGCTGCAGGTTCCATCCTGATTCAAGGGCCCTCTGTCGTGGCCACCGTTCTCCAACTCAATTCCCTTCCATCGCCTCAACTGATTCATCAGGTTGCGCAATGTCTGCAGGATGGCGGAGTCGTGGCTGTGCCGACCGACAGCTTTTACGCGCTGGCGGTCAGTCCCTTCAATGAAATGGCATTAGAGCGGCTGATGCACATCAAAGGCGAACGCAGCCACAAACCCTTTCCGGTGTTAGTGGGTGACCCGTCCCAACTGAATCAACTGTACGGAAGATATCCCCGATGTCGCTCGAACACTCATGGAAGAGTTCTGGCCGGGTTTGCTCACGCTGGTTCTGCAGGCTCGTTCAACTCTTTCGCCTATCCTGACCGGCGGACAGGGAACCATTGGTGTCCGGCAGCCCAATGATCCACGAGTTTGCGAACTCTTGACGCACACCGGTCCGCTCACCGGCACCAGTGCCAATCGAAGCGGGCAGCCGCCGGCGCAATCTGCGGGAGATGTGATGCAACAATTAGGGTCAGTGGTTGATGTGATTGTCGATGGCGGACCTACGCCGGGTGGCCAACCCTCCACGGTGCTACAAGTTGAACCAGAGTTCCGTATCCTCAGAGATGGTGCAGTAACCCGAAAGCAACTTGAAGTGGTTCTTGCCCAACCTTCTTTATGGGTCCGTGAATAATGAAGGAAAAAGTAAAAATTGTGATAAATCTTAAAGATCAAAAATTGGAGGAAGATTGGTGACATTCAATCCTAAATATATTTATTACCCATGCGCTGTATTATCAAGAATGTAATTTAAGGAATGAAAAACAGTGGGTTTCCTTGATTTTTTGATTGACAAATTTGCGGCCAATGAAATTCAAATTACTCTGAATAATGACGTCGTTACTTTCCGATCAGGAGACGCAAGCTTACGTCTGGAACCTGTTGTATATCTGGCAGCTGACTCTAGAAATCCTCGAGTCCTTTCAATCGGTAATTCCACTAATCCAACCGAACCTTTTGAACGCATTGATCTCTTTGATGGTAAACGAATCCTGGTCAAGGGTTTGGACAAAACTAATGCTTTGGAAATGTTTTTACATTTCGGCTTCACCCAATTAGCGGGTCGCCTGGCTTTAGTTAGGCCTAGGGTGGCATTTGGTCTTGGGAATCCAGTGTCAGAGATTTTCGGAGGATATGAGCGCGTGGTGCTCATGCAAACAGCGGCTAAGGCTGGCGCCCGAGAAGTGGTTTTTGAATAAAAATCAAACTACCTCAAACTGAAAACTTAAAGAGCCGAGGTTCCTTTGGCTAGGTTCATGGTCGTGGTCAGGTCTCACCATACGATATTCAGCAAGTATAGCCCCATAGGGACGAAGTCATTTCTCCGCATGGCATTTCCATTCTCCGAAATGTGTTGTGGCGTGACCATAGCGTTTGAAAAAATCGGGTTTCGCCCCGGCAGGCGAGGTCCTTTGTTTCGGCAAAAGGACCCAAAACCATTTCCACCCAAGTCGGCCCCATTTGAACTTGCTGACGCTGGGAGCGGAGGGGCGGCCCAACTCGCCAGGCTCGGACAAGGTCCGCACTTTAATTTTGGCGTCAGCCAGGTTGGCCGATCTGCAAAGGTGGGGTGGTAATGCGATTGGGGGTGGGGTAGGTCTAGTAAGAAGATCGTGGATTGACATGCGGTGGTGCAGATGAGTGAAGACGGGGGTTAGGGGCAAGTCTGTTGTTGAGAGTTTAATCAATACTCATGCCTGACCCCAATTCTTAAATTCTGTAAAATCTTAAAGATCAAAGATTGCAGGAAATTTGGTTAAATTCAATTCTGAAATTAATTTTTAAATTACCCTTGCTTTAGGCCATATGAATAAATTTAAGGAATAAAGACAATGGGCCTCCTTGATTTTTTGATTTACAAATTTGCAGCAAATGAAGTTAAAATTATTTTGAACAAAGACGTTGTAAATTTTCGATCTGGAGACAAAAGTTTAAGTCTTGAACCTGTGGTATATCTGGCAGTTGACTCTACTCGAGTTCTTTCATTTGGTAATTCCACTGATCTCACCGAACCCTTTGAACGCATTAACCTCTTTGATGGTAAACGAATTCAAATCAAGGGAGTAGACAAAGCGAATGCTTTAGCAGGGTTTTTACAATTTGGATTTACTCAATTAGCAGGTCGGCGGGCTTGGGTCCGACCGAGGGCGGTAATTGTTCTTGGGAATCCAGTGTCAGAGATTTTCGGTGGATATGAGCGTGTGGTGCTCATGCAAACAGTGGCAAATGCCGGGGCGCGAGAAGTGGTTTTAGAATAAAAATGAAACTACCTCAAGCTGAAAACTTAAAGAGCCGAGGTTCCTTTGGCTAGGTTCATGGTCGTGGTTAGGTCTTACCATACGATATTTAGCAAGTATAGCTCCTATCGGCTCGGCAGCCGTAGCCCTTTTCTTTCGGGAAAAGGACCCAAAACCATTTTCACCCAGATCGGCCACTTTTAATCGTGCTTCCGGAAGTATCGGAGGGGCGGCCCAACTCGCCGGGCTCAAACAAGGGCCGCCCTTGATTTGGGCGTCAGACCGTTTGGCCTAACTGGAGGTGGTCGGATCATACGATGGGGGCAGGAGTCAGGTTCTTTGGCAAGGAGACCGAAAGTCCCGTGCTCTGGTAGGCTATCACCCGATTTGCACCGCCAATGAAAATCGTCGAATTTGCTTTTATCGTCTATCCTGCCACGGATCTGGCGCGTTCCCGCGCCTTTTATGAGGGCGTTCTCGGACTCACCAGTGCGACTTCCATGAATCTCGCCGACGGATTCTGGGTCGAGTATGAGATCGGTCCTCACACGCTCGCAATCGGACAGGAACCATTCCTGAAGCCATCGGGCGACGGTCCTCAGCTTGTGCTGGAAGTGGAGGACTTCGACAAGACAATAGAACATCTCAGACATCACAACGTGCAGTTCGCCCTTGAGCCATTCGACCTTCCTCACTGCCGGGCAGCAATTGTCCTGGATCCCGACGGGAACAAACTCGGCATTCACAAACGAAACGCCTAATCAAGGCGCTGCAGCATGGGAACGGTTCCATTCCTCCTTGTAAAATTTCTCTTCTCCTCAATGGACTGTGGCTTTTTCTTGTCGCTTGAATACGAGTCAGATCTTTTATTGTTTGTTGGAGAGAGCAAGGAATAGGGGGCGAAGAGGGCAAGTCTTTTGGGGAGAGTTTTCTTGTTTGGTATGAAACGGATTGGACCGAGAATACAGTAGCCTGGTGATTCAGGGGCGGGTTGTTCGTTTTCCAGTAACTCAAGGAATGCTCGGACTCGGCGGTCTGTGATTTTTATAATAACCGACACAATTATTGGCCACGTTTTCTGAACTGAGCCATATCGGCTTTCAGGTTTCCCGAAAACGTAGTTGTTCGACCTGCGATCGCATCTTGATACCCTTCAAGAAGGCCGGTGCGTAATTCATCGGCCTCAAGGCGTTCTTTTTTCTCGCGCAGGACATCCCTCATAAATTCTATCGGCGTGGCGTAGAGTGTTCCATCCCCGCAGTTTCGATCAATAAAGGCTCGAAGTTCATCGGTCAAATTCAGGTTAAGACTACTACTCATAGATATATGGCCTCCTTATGTTCCTATTATGAATGCCCTGTCGATTATCATCAATATTCGACAGTACATGAAAATTCTGGGATTTCGAATAGGGTCTTTTGGATTAGGGGTTAGAATAGGAAGCAAATCTATTGTTGAGAGTTTAAGGTCAGATATCAGGAGCCTATCTCCTCAGTTCGACTGAGATCGTGCTCGGGGAATTGCAACGCAGCGCATGCGAGGCCGCCGTCGACCATTATGACCGCGCCGGTCATGTAGCTTGAGGCATCGGAGGCCAGCAGGAGTAGTGGACCGTCGTATTCCTCGACCTCTGCGAAACGCTTCAGTGGCACCGATGCTACCGCGGCTTTACCATCCGGAGTCTTTAGAAACTCCTTGACCATATTGGTCACAATGCCTCCGGGTGCAAGCGAATTCACTCGAATTCCGTACGGCGCTAGCTCGGCGGCAAGGGCTCGAGAGAGATGGTTTACTCCCGCTTTCGCGGTGGCATATGGCACCAAGTTGGGTTGGGGGCGGTGTGAGGTGGCGGATGAGATGTTGATCAGACTTCCGTGAATCTTGTTGGCGATCATGTGCTTGGCAACTGCCTGACACATCAGCCACGTGCCTTTGAGATCGACGTTGAGCAGCAGGTCCCACTCTTCTTCGGTCACTTCCAGGACTGGTCGCCACAACGCGACCCCCGCCGAATTCACTAACACGTGGATGTCGCCGAACGCTTCGATGACTTCCGCCACGCCGGCGTCCACAGCCTTGGTCTGTGAGATATCGACGACCTGGCTCAGCGACTGACCTCCCACCGCTTCAACTCGGGCGGCAGTCTCAGCAAGTCCATCTTGGTTGATGTCGAACAGCGCGATTCGGGCACCTGCCCGCGCGAGCGTCTCGGCACAATGCTGGCCCAAACCCGAAGCAGCCCCGGTGACAATCGCGTTCTTTCCTTCAAGCGTGAACAACGATTTCAGAAACGGCATCTGGCACCTCGTTTCGCGCCGAATAAAAGGCGATTGAAGGAAATTTTTGTTTTCATACTCGTGTGAGGTTTGAAATGAGGTTAGGCTAATTTCCTAAAAATAAAATGTCAACGGGGCCTGGTGGGGATGTATGTCTTCAAAGCCGGCCGAGGGATACTTGGTATGGTGCATCTTAAAGAGCCCGGCCCTTGTTTGCAGCAAGGACCCCAAATCATTTTTACCCAGGCCGACCACATTCAATCGTGCTGACGCAAGTAACGGAGGGGCGGACCAATTCGCCAGGCTCGGACAAGGTCCGCCCTTGCCTTGAGTGTCAGCCCGGTTGGCTGATCAGCAGGCGGTGGGCAGGTGGGACTGCGTTTTTAGGAGTCTCCTGGAAAACCATGGGAATTTGTGGGGTGAAAATGGAATTCAACTTTCAGATGTGACGGCTATCCTACAGGCTTCTTGTAGCGAGAGCAATGGGGTTTGGAGAAGCTGTTTGGCTCGGGAAGAGTCTATGGTGAGATCCTTGGGGCGGACCAGTCCGGATTCCTCGATGGTTCCCTGTTGAATGTTCGATGTCTGTGTGATCCCAAAGTGCTGGAGCAATCCCATCCCCAAGTCCCACCGGTTCAGGCTTTCAGGGCCTCCGAGATGTACGAGTCCTGGCACATCTTTGGTGGCGACTTCCAGTAACACTTCGGCAAGATTTTCCACCCAGACGGGACAGCGAAGTTCATCAATGAACAAGCGATACGGTTCGCCGGTTTTTGTGGACTCGATTAAGCGTGTCGTCTGGCGGTCCGGCGTGCGCAGATCATAGAGCAACGAGGTGCGGACGATGGTGGCCTGTCGGGTTCAGGGAGCGGATGAGTTCTTCCGCCTGGGCTTTGGCCTTGCCGTAGGGGTTGATGGGGTTCGTGGGGCTCTCTTCGGTATAGGGCGCCGAAGTCCCATCAAAGACTTGATCGGTCGAAAGGTGAATGAAGCGAATGTTTCGTTCCGCTGATTGCATGGCGAGGAGTCCTGCTGCGGGGAGGATCGCTTCAATTCCTTTTCCCTGCTCCGAGCAGGCGGTGTGAATCATGACGTCTGGTTGTACCCGATCCATGAGGATTCGTAACTTCCTCAGGGTTTTGGAGATCACACACATGAAAGGTTACGCCGGGAAGGGATGTGGAGGGCGTGGCGTGCAGCGTTCCGGCTGCGACAAATTGATTGGCCCGACGTAGGAGATGATTGCCTAAAAAGCCCGCTCCGCCGGTGACGAGGAGACGTGTTTTCATTGCCCGCATTGTAGACCAAGGCCAAAAGGAAAATCTTGTGTGATGGCAGACGGTTCCTTAGAATACCTGCAGGGTCAATATTTTTGGAAGGAATCGGCTCATGCAGAAGATTGATTTGCGCAGTGACACCGTGACAAAACCGACACCCGCCATGCGGGAGGCGATGGCTCAGGCCGAGGTGGGCGATGATGTGTATGGAGAAGATCCGACCGTGAATCGATTGGAAGCCATGGCCGCTGAAATGTTAGGCAAGGAGGCCGCGGTCTTTGTGCCCATCCGGGGTGATGGGCAATCAATTGGCTCTCCGGTTGCATACGCGGCCCGGTGATGAAGTGATCGTGGATAGTACCTCCCATCTCATTCGCTATGAAGGGGGATCGGCTTCTTCGCTCTCCGGTGTCCAATTGGTTTGCGTGCCGGGTGATCGCGGTCGCCTTTCGCCGGAATCGGTTGAAGCCGCTATTCGGCCAAAGGGACTTCATAACCCTCCAACCACGTTGGTGTGTCTGGAGCAGACGCATAATGTGGGTGGAGGATCGATTTATTCCTTGGAGGTCATCCATCAAATTGCAGAGGTGGCCCGCACCCATGGACTGTCCCTGCATTTGGATGGTGCTCGATTGTTCAATGCGGTGGTCTCAACCGGTGTGGCGGCTGCTGACTATGCTCGTCCCTTTGATACGGTGTCGTTTTGTTTGTCGAAAGGTTTGGGGGCTCCCGTCGGGTCGATGGTGGTGTCGGATGCGGCACGTGTTCAAACATTGCGCCGTCTTCGCAAAGTGTTTGGCGGGGGGATGCGGCAGGTGGGCATTCTGGCCGCTGCCGGTGTGTATGCACTTGAGCATCATATTGCCCGATTGGCTGAGGATCATGTGAATGCGCATTATCTGGCGACACTCTTGGAGGACATCCCCGGTGTGGTCGTTGATGTCAAGGCAGTGGAGACCAATATGGTGATGTTTCAGGTCCCCCATTCTTCTAAAACGACCGACATGTTGTTAGCTGACTGCCGGGAGGCCGGAGTCCTGTTGAATGCGATGGGGGATCGGGCGTTTCGGGTGGTGACGCATTTGGATGTCAATCATGAAGATATGGTTGCTGCCGGGCGGGTCTTCAGGCAGTGTTTTTTCAGCCGCGGTGTGAATGTCGCCTCCCCTGAGTTCGTTGACAGGGTCTGGGACAGTTCCTACAATTTCTATTGATCAGCCTGATGAAGGGAGCCAACGTGAGTTTATTGGATACGGTTTCGTTTCAGCATATCACGAGAATTTTAGAAGTGACGGATGAGTTGGATATTTCCCGGGAGGCAGTGGAAATTCCCCTGGCCCCGGCAAGTCCAGGGGTGGTTCGTCGGTTGTCCAATGGCAAGCTGGAAATTGTCGTCGATGCCGATCTGCCCTTCGATGATTGGGTACAGACACTGCCTGAAAAGATTCAGGCGGAAATGCCGGACGACTGATTCCGATTAGACACATCGTGTAACTAAAAGAGGTAGGCAAAGGAGACCGTACTCATGGCTGTGCGTGATCGGGAGTGGCCTGGGTATACCATTTGGTACTGTTGTCAGGAATGTGGCCGCTTGTGGACGTATCAAGGGTCAGATGTCGTGGCGCTGGACCTCTCCAGTTCATTGGGCCCGGCCATGGTTGGGGACGGCGTCCGCGGACGAATGTGTGCAATTTGTGAGGGGCGATGTCACGCCCCGTCGGCTGAAATTTAACGACCGTGATGGTGTGGGGAAGACAAGCGTTTGGCCTCAACGACCCCACGCTTCCCTGACTCATTTACTGAGAGCCAACCGCCACGGGTTGTCCCTTCATGTCGGTCTCGCCTGACTGTTTCGTGGTTTTTTCCACTGACCATTCATGGGGCGTAATCTTTAGGAGATGCCCTTTGAGCGTATAGAATTCGCCTTCCGGTATTTCCACCTGATCCGTGCCAGTTACGTTAATGGCCAGCACCCGTTTCTTATCTCCTCTGTTGGATAAAATTATGCCGTTCTCCAACCGTTCCAGTTGATAGGCTCCTTGTTCGTTAATGACCAGGGAATTGGCTTCTATCTTTGCGTGCATTTTTCCAACTTTATCGAAAATGGCAAAATTGACTCGAACAGGGGTTCCTCCGGTTTTTCGAAGCTGCATTTCGATTTGGGGGAGTCCGTCAATTTCTACAATTCCATTGGAATTGCGGTACCAATGCGGTCCGACTTTCACATCCATGCCCACCATGCCTCCTTTTTTCTTCAGTGAATAGACTCAAAACTGACCCGTATTGTACTGACCGGATCAGCCTGGTGGCTAGAGGAAATGTTCCTTGGAGGAGTGTTGAAAACACGTGTGGCACCTCGGAATGGATTTAGGGATGCGTATTGGCCGCTTGCCCCTGCTCACATACTCCTTCGTGTGCTCCGCTCGTCCAAGCGGGCTGCGGCTTTTTTGAGCAGCCTCAGGAAAGGGCTGAACGCGCCTTCCTTCGGCCAGGCACAGAACGGGCTTTGAGCGCTCAATTGTGAGGGGCTTGGGATGACTGGGAGAGAATGCGAAGAGGCCGTCACGCGTGACTGGAGTTAGGACTTATCCTTGATTCGATTCAGGATGAGGGCAAGGCATCCACCCAAGAGGCCTCCCCCAAAGATGGGCGGTCCCAATTCGACCAGTTTGATTTCCCATATAGGTTCATTAGCCAGCATCAGATCGCGAATCCCGCCTTGAATCATGATGACAGCCAGTGCCATGAGGGCGCCAATCATGAACCACCATCGAAACACTTTAAACGATTCCATGAAATGTCCTTATGTCAGAATGGGTCGATCTAATGTTCGGTACTGAATCGCTTCGGCGACATGTGTGGATGAAATCATAACCGATTCTCCTAAGTCGGCAATAGTTCGGGCCACACGTAAAATTCGTCCATAGGCCCGTGCGGACAATCCCAGGCGGGTGACGGCTTGATCCAGCAGGGTGTTTCCGGCTTGATCCAATTGGCAATACTTTTTGAGCAAGCGAGGCTTGAGCTGTGCATTGTTGAGGGTCTGCTCAGCGCGGTAGCGGTCGATTTGACGATGTCGTGCCTGGATCACTCGTTGACGAATGGTTGAAGAGGCTTCACCGGTTGTCGCTGCCCGATAGTTCTTTGACCGGGACAGCGGGGACTTCGATGTGGATATCCAGCCGGTCGAGGAGTGGACCGGACAGACGGCTTCGATATCGTTGAATGTGATAGGGCGTACACACGCATTCATGGGTGGGGTCTCCGCAATATCCACATGGGCAGGGATTCATCGCGACGATCAACATGAGTTTAGCGGGAAACGTGAAACTGGCCTGTGCGCGGGTCAGCGTGACGGTTCCATTTTCCAGTGGCTGGCGTAAGCTATCCAAGAGCGACCGCTTAAATTCCAATGCCTCGTCTAAAAAGAGGACGCCATGATGTGCCAGAGAAACTTCTCCGGGACGGGGGATGGATCCTCCTCCAACGAGGCCGGCTTCTGAAATGGTGTGATGGGGGGCACGAAAGGGGCGATTGGCGAGGAGGGCCGAATGAGGTGGAAGGTTTCCGGCCACACTGTGGACCTGACTGGCTTCCAAACATTCCTGAAAGCTCATGGGGGGAAGAATCCCTGTTAACCGTTGGGCTAACATGGTTTTCCCTGATCCTGGTGGACCCACCATGAGAAGATTGTGACCACCAGCGGCAGCGACCTCCAGGGCACGTTTGGCCTGATATTGTCCCACCACATCGGCAAAATCTTCCTCAGTGGAGGAGAGTCCGGGTTGCATGAGGGAGAAGGTATTTTTTGCAGGAAGGAGAGTGAGCGCCCCCTGAAGAAATTCCACCACCTGCGGGAGGGTCGAGACGCCAAATACGGTGGCGTGGTCGACCACGGCAGCCTGCGAGGCATTGTCGTGAGGCAGGATCAATGAAAAGGGGTGATGGGTGGCAATAGCCATGGACAGCGCCCCGGGAACCGCTTTGACTCTGCCATCCAGTGCCAGTTCCCCCACAAATATATAGGAGGTGACGGCGTCTTGTGACAGGACCCCTTCGGCTACCAAAATGCCGATGGCAATTCCCAACTCAAGACCTGCCCCTTCCTTTTTTAATCCGGCTGGCGCCAAATTGACGGTGATTTTTTTTGCAGGAAAATGGAATCCTGTGTTTTTGAGTGCGGATCGAACCCGGTCCCGGCTTTCACGAACGGTCGCATCGGGTAGCCCCACGATGGAAAATTGTGGAAGGCCTCCACCAATATCCACCTCAATTTCGATGAGATTGGCTTCTAATCCCACCAATCCCACACTTTGAATTTTGGCTAACATGCCTTCTTCATCTATTCCCCTTTAGGACGTGTGGTGGGTGTGCATTCACGGATTATAGATCACGGTTTTTGGGAAACTTCAACCAAATAATGTGGCGGATTCCGTCTGCTGCCTGCTGAGGATTTCTGCCGTCCATAAAGGTTCAGAGATATCGGCCTTGTGTGATTGGCTCATGGATCGGGCTTCTGAAAATTTACACGGTGAGCGAGTGGTTATGGGGGAGATACGGGCGATGAAAGAGCGGGGAGTTTCGGTGCAGGGTTAAGAGACGGTGGATTCGGAGGGGATGGAGGAACAGGTACAGGACTTGGTCCCTCCGTGGAAAGGGTTGTTCCGTTCTCAGTGATCTGAACCGAATCCAATATGTCTTTGAGTTCCTTGCTTTCATTGTTGTCTAACGGCTCGGTGTTCGGGGAGGGAGCAGTTGGGTCCTGTGATGGTTGCGGTTCCTTGGGGGAAAGCGCTGAAGACTGTTCAGAGTGTGACGCGGGTTTCTCCGTGACTGTGGGGACAGTTCTTTGCCCCGTTGCTGGAGAATTTGTGGTCGGCGCGGGTGCTGTGACCGGAGTAACCGGTTTTTTGGAAGATGGTGGATTGGCCATGGTGGAATGGTCTTGGGGGGGCGCCGTGTTTGGTTGATCCGGAACCTGGTTGCCTTCAGATGTATGTTGTGGGCTCGGGCTCGGAGATTGTGCACTGGTGCGTTCCGTAGGAAAAGGCAATGGTGTTTGCGGGTGGTGTGCTGCATCAGATTGCAAGGAGTGATCCTCTGTCACCAATGTTGTCGGCGCTGGGGGTATTGGGATTGCCCGGTTTAAGGTATCGCTATTTGGTGTGCCATCAGTTTTCCCCTGCGGCACGCCGGTCGTTGAGGTATTGAGCGGAGAAGAAATTGGGTTGTCAGGAGGTATGGTCGTGAATGAGTCTATTGGTTGAACGTTGGGAGCCGGTTGGTTGATGAGTGGCTGCTCGGGGACCCAGAGTGGATTCGATGCCAGGAAAGGGATGCCGAGCTGTTCCTTATACATATAACCTATGGTGCCACCAATAATGAAAAGTAAGGTGATTCCAATCGTGACGCCTAATTTTTTTTTCGTCTTGGCTCGGTGTATTCCTTGATAGTCGGTGGAATGTTTCGGCCGAGTCACGGCAGGCGGTTGGTTTGGAGGGGGTACTGATACCGGTGCCTGTGCTGGAAGGTTCGGTGTCTCTATTTTGGCTGTTTGGATTTCTGGCGTTGGTTGAGGTTCTGCAGGGGCTGCTGGCGTCCTCAAAACTTCAGGGGCAAATTTTGCCAATTGCTGATTCAAAATGGTGAGGACATGGGTGGCATCTTGAAGCCGGTGTGAGGACTGATTCCGGGTCATTTGGCGGATAAGCTCGCAGATGGCTTTCGGGACATGTTCCGGGAAATCAAAAACCGGGTCAGCCTGGTCGAAAGCCAGTTTCCCCATAATCGATGTCTTCGGAAGACCGGAATAGGGCACTGTTTTGGTGAGCATGTCGTACATCATGAATCCTAAGCAGTACAAATCACTGCCGAGGGTCAGAAGCTCGCTTTTGGCAGTTTCCGGGAGCAAGTAGGGTAATGGTCTGAGTAACTCGGCGTCACAGTTTTTCAGGATGTCCATCAGGATCCAAGATAATCCGAGGTCCATGACTTTGATCTGGCCTTGAGGGCCGACCAGGACGTGTCCAGGATGGAGTGTGCCGTGAATGATGCCTTGGAAGTGGATATGAACTAAGACTTCCGCAATTTCACGAGCCAATAAGAGCATTTTTTCGACTGAAAGCGGTCCTTCATTCTGAATGACGTGTTGGAGACTGGGAGCATCAAAAAATTCCATGCAGACGACAGGGGTGCCGTCCTGCTCTTCTACTTTGAAGATTTTAATGAGATTGGGGTGTTCTAATTGAAGGAGCGATTTGGCTTTTTCGACGAAGGCTTTTCCACGAATAAGCCGACCATTGATATGGGTATGGTACACTTTAATCGCCATTTCCTGCCGCAGTTCGAGATCATAGCCAAAGTAAATGGTACCGGTTTGGCCTTTGGCAATTTCTCCCTGTATTTCAATTTTTCCAGGCAACAGTTGTGTATTCATACAAAACCCAAGCTCTTTAAAGAAAATTTGTCATGAATGAGTACGTCTGGTGGTCGTGGCACATTGAAACGAAGGCACCCTATCAATCAATGCGGAAATCTCGGAGCCATTGAATTCCTGCTCATCTAGTCGGAATACCGTTTGATTTTCTTGAATGGAGGGGATTATTGATCTCTTTGGATTTCGGATGTAAACATAGGGAGAGGGCGCTTTTCAGGATCAGCTGGCAGGAATAAGAGGAGTTCAGGGGGGACAATCCTTTGCTCAGAGAACCTTAAGGGCTGTTCCTACCTTCCGTAATGCTCGGAGGGCGGTCTCAAGATGCTCAAGGGAATGATCGGCTGTAACCGTGATGCGGAGGCGGCTGGTCCCTTTAGGGACCGTAGGGGGGCGGACAGCCGGAATCCACACACCCTCTGCTCGTAAGTATTGGCTCATCCGCACCCCGAGTTCCGGGTCGTTCACCATGATCGGGAGAATAGGGCTCTGAGTGTCGGTCAGCTTGAATCCCATGGTCACTAAGCCGTGATGCAAAAACTCTCGATTGCGCCAGAGCATCACCCTGCGTTGGGGTTCTTGCCGGATGACCGTCAGGGCTGCGCTCGCTGCTGCGGCAATGGCGGGTGGTGGGGCGGTGGTATAGATAAATGAGCGTGCGGTATTAACCAGATAGGACACAAAATCTTTCGGCCCGGCAATAAAACCGCCGCTGGACCCAAGGGCTTTACTGAGCGTACCCATCTGCAGGATGTGGCGGGAGTCTAATCCAAAATGTTCCACCGTGCCTCGACCGGTTGCGCCCATGACCCCGGTGCCATGCGCGTCATCAATGAGCAGGGTGGCACCATACTCTTCTGCCAATCTGGCTATTTCGGGCAGCGGAGCCACATCTCCATCCATACTAAACACCCCTTCAGTCAGAATGAGCGTCGAAGTCCGTGAGCGTGGTTTTGCCAGAAGGCGCTTGAGATGGCTGACGTCGTTATGATGGAAGACGCGGAGTGTGGCCCGGCTGAGGCGGCAACCATCGATCAGACTGGCATGGCATAACCGATCCACCAAAATCAGGCTATCCGCCGTGGCAAGATTCGGTATGACTCCTATATTGGTGGCATAACCTGAAGAAAAGGTGAGGGCCGCCTCTGTTTCCTTCAGACTGGCCAATTCACCTTCTAAAACGTGATGAGGGGTGACGTTCCCGGAAATTAACCGTGAGGCTCCAGATCCTACTCCAAATTTTTCGATGGCCTTCATGGCGGCATCTTTTACCTGTGGATGGTTGGCCAGCCCAAGATAGTTATTGGAGGCAAAAAGAAGGACTTCCCGTCCTTCCACTGAAATAACCGGAGCCGAAGGGGAGTTGATGAGAGATAATTCCCTCAACAGATGTTGTTGCGCTAAGGCCTGGAGGTCTTCTTTGAACATTGAGAGGGCCGTAGGATTTTGAAATTTTACCTAAAGGATCTGTCGTCCACAGGTATTTCGTAATGGGATCAACCCTGTTACAATAAATATTGACTTGAAAAAACCATAATGATTACAATGGTTTATTTATGCAGACAATAAATTTACCACAAATGGGGAATAATTTTTGTCGGAGAGGTTTTTGAGGGGCTTTACCGGGACGATGTGGTTCACCAGGTTTCGTCCGTCGTCAAATTAACCAGAGGGTGAGAATCATGAAAATCACTGGTGCAGAAATCTTCTTAGAAGCATTAAAGCGTGAGGGCGTGAAAACCATGTTTGCCTTACCAGGCGGAGTGGTTCTCAAAATATTCGATGTCTTGCACCAGCAAAAAGATATTCGGGTAATTCTGACACGACATGAACAAGGTGCCGGGTTTATGGCCGTCGGATACGCGAAAGCCATGGGCAAACCCGGCGTGGCGCTGATTACATCCGGCCCCGGCATGACAAATGTTATCACGTCTCTCGCAGACGCGTATATGGATTCAGTTCCCATAGTCGTTTTTTCAGGGCAGGTTCCGACAGCCTTAATCGGCAACGATGCCTTTCAAGAGGCCGACAACATCGGTCTCAGTCGTCCATGCACCAAATACAATTTCCTGGTCAAGGACGTGAAAGATTTAGCACAGACGATTAAGGAGGCGTTTTATATTGCCACCACTGGCCGCCCTGGCCCGGTTTTAGTCGATATTCCTAAAGATATTTCGCTCGATAAAGCGGACTTTCACTACCCGACGTCTGTTTCCATTCGCGGATATAACCCCACGTACGACGGAAGTCGGTGGAAAATTAAACAAGCGGCGGACGCGATCATGAAAGCCAAGCGTCCAATTTTATATGTGGGTGGAGGGGTCGTGTTATCCGGGGCCTCTCCGGAGGTAAAAGAGCTGGCCGAGCTGACGCAAATTCCGGTGGATATGACGTTGATGGCACTTGGGGCATTTCCCGGAACACATCCCCTTTCATTGGGCATGCTGGGCATGCATGGAACGTATGTTGCGAACATGGCCATGCATTATTCTGACCTGGTTATTGCCGTTGGGGCACGATTTGATGATCGGGTGACGGGCAAGGTTTCAGAGTTTTGTCCCGATGCGAAAATCATTCACATTGACATTGATCCGACCTCTATTCGGAAAAATATTCATGTAGACATTCCTATTGTCGGTGACTGTAAGCGAGTGCTCATCGAATTGAATAATATTCTTCGGGCCACGGTGAATGGGAATCAAAAAGAGCAAAGAAAGCCCTGGTGGGATCAACTGAATGCCTGGAGGCAAGCGCACCCTCTGCGCTATGATCAAGATCCTGACGGACAAATTAAGCCACAATTTCTTATTGATCGCCTGTATCAGCTGACGAGCGACCGAAATCCTATTTTGGCCACAGACGTAGGTCAACACCAGATGTGGTCAGCTCAATATTTTAAATTACAGAATCCTCAATCCTGGTTAACATCAGGGGGGCTGGGGACCATGGGTTTTGGATTGCCGGCCGCGATGGGTGCGCAAGCTGCGTTTCCGGATCGACTGGTTCTGTGTGTCGCCGGTGATGGCAGTATTCAAATGAATACCCAAGAGTTGGCGACCGCAGTCGTCGAGCAACTACCGGTTAAAGTTTTTATTATTAATAACCGGTTCCATGGCATGGTTCGGCAGTGGCAGGATTTGTTTTATGAGGGCCGGTATGCGTCAAGTTACCTGGGGACCGTTCCTGATTTTGTGAAATTAGCGGAAGCCTATGGGGCTGCAGGTATTCGAATTGAAAAGGTTTCGGAAATGGATAGCGGCATTCGTGAAGCGCTTTCCATTAAGGGTCCGGTCGTGATTGATGTCCCGACCTACCAGTTTGAAAATTGTTATCCCATGATTCCGGCCGGAGGCTGTAATCATGAAATGTTATTAGCAGATCCCCCGGACTTAAAGAAGCCCAATGCCATGCAAAAAATTGGTACTCAGGCGGATTCGGATTCTGTCATCACAGCTTAGAGTACAACCATAAAAGGGTGTTATGGAACACATTATTTCGTTGACGGTAGAGAATAAATTCGGATCTTTGTCCCGAGTAGCGGGCCTCTTCAGCGGGCGGGGTTTTAATATAGAAAGTTTGTCAGTTGCCCCGACGCTGGATCCCTCGGTGTCCATGATGACCCTGGTCACCAAGGGGGATGACCCGATTATCGAACAAATCCTGAAACAGTTAAACAAACTCATTGATGTGATTAAAGTCGTTGATATTAGCGAAAGCGAGTTTGTTGAACGAGAGACTGCGCTAATTAAAGTTCATACCAGGCCAGAGGATCGAGCGGAAGCTCTTCGCATTGCGGATATTTTTCGAGCTAATGTTCTGGATTCCTCTCCTACCAGCTATACCATTGAAGTCACTGGAGATGTGAGGAAAGTCCAGGCGATCATCAATCTCCTGCAGCCACTTGGCATCAAAGAGCTGGTACGAACCGGCAGGATTGCCATTGGGCGCGAACCGACACGCTCGACACAACCCCAATCCCGACCGCTTGCGAAAGCGAATTAATCAGGCCAACCAACATCTGCCTTTAGACTGAGGGGATCCGTCCACCCTGATCGACGGAACGACTAAGGACTATATTATCTTTATGAGGAGTGCATGATGAAAATTTATTATGAAAAAGACGCAGATCGACAGATTTTAGCCAAAAAAACTGTGGCCGTAGTGGGGTTCGGTAGCCAAGGGCATGCCCATGCCTTAAACATGCGGGATAGTGGTCTTCAAGTGGTCGTAGGCTGCCGGGAAGGTTCGTCATGGAACAAAGCGGAAGCGGCTGGGTTGAAAGTCATGCCGACCGCGGATGCGGTCAAAGGTGCCGATGTGGTGATGCTGTTAGCTCCTGATGAAGCCCAAGCCGCCATCTACAATAAAGATATTGGTCCAAACTTAAAACAAGGAGCTTATCTGGCTTTTGGGCACGGGTTTAATATTCATTTTGGGCAAATTCAACCTGCCAGCCACGTGAATGTGTTTATGGTGGCTCCGAAGGGTCCCGGGCATCTGGTCAGGTCGGAATATACCAAGGGGACGGGCGTACCGTGCTTGTTAGCCATTCACCAGGATCCCGGCGGGCAGACAGCTAAGGTCGGATTAGCCTATGCTTGTGCGATTGGCGGAGCCAGAGCTGGTGTCATTGAAACATCTTTTCGGGAAGAGACGGAAACGGATCTTTTTGGAGAACAGGCGGTCTTATGTGGAGGGCTTACCTCACTGATTCAGGCAGGGTTTGAAACCTTGGTCGAAGCAGGCTATTCGCCTGAAATGGCCTATTTCGAATGTTTACATGAAGTGAAGCTTATCGTGGACCTGATCTATCAGGGTGGTATTGCCAATATGCGCTATTCTATTAGCACGACCGCCAAATATGGCGATGTGACACGAGGGCCACGGGTGGTGACCGATGAAACGAAGAAAGTGATGAAGGAGATTTTAGGAGAGATCCAAAGCGGTCGATTCGCCAGAGAGTGGGTGCTGGAAAATCAAGCGAACCGGCCCGTGTATAATGCTCTCTTAAGAAGGGGAGAGGAGCACCCCATTGAAGAGGTCGGTTCACGGTTGCGAGGGATGATGCCCTGGCTGCAAAAAGATCAGCTTGTGGATAAACAGAAAAATTGATGAGAAGGTTGCCGAACGTGAGACCCATTCCCAATGGCTGATCAGGCAAAAGGAGTTCCTGTTGCCAAAGAAGGCATCCCTTTTATCGCAGGGGGAGGGCTTCTGACGCTTGGGTGTTGGGTGGCCGGATCGGTCTGGCTCACTTGTCTGATGGGATCGTTAACCCTGTTTATTGCCTGGTTTTTTAGAAACCCGGTCAGAACGATTCCTCAGGGGAAAAACCTGATTGTATCTCCAGGGGATGGGACGGTCGTAGCGGTAGAAGAGGAATTCGAGCATCGATTCCTCAAAGAGCCCAGTATCAGAATCAGCATTTTTTTAAATGTATTCAATGTCCACATTAACCGAATGCCGGCTGCAGGGGTGCTACAGGATGTCGTCTATGCTCCCGGGAAGTTTTTAGTAGCGAGTCGTCCGGAGGCTACAGCGGAAAATGAGCAAAATGCGTTGATGCTCAGGCGTTCCGATGGGAAAAAAATACTGTGTGTCCAAATTGCCGGGTTAATTGCCAGACGAATTGTCTGTTGGGTCACCCCTGGTGAACAGGTTGAGGCAGGCGAACGGTTTGGACTTATTCGGTTTGGATCTCGAATGGATTTGTATCTTCCTCACGATAGTGCCATTCAAGTCAAGGTTGGCGAGAAAGTAAAGGGAGGATCGTCCATCGTGGCGGAGTTGCTATGCGCGGAGCCTTCATGAAACAGCCCAAAAAACGACGGGTCGTCTATTTAATTCCCAATTTGCTGACGACGGGAAATCTCTTTAGCGGCCTGGCCTCTATCCTGTTTGTCTTTGGAGGCGAGTATGGATCTGCGGCCATTGCGATCCTTGTGGCGATCGTGTTTGACGTATTGGATGGGACGTCAGCCCGTCTGATGAAAAGTACGAGTGACTTTGGGTTGCAATATGATTCGTTGGCAGATGTCGTAGCTTTCGGCGTGGCTCCGGGCTTGCTGATGTATTCGTGGGCGCTGAGTGCTCCGAAGATGTTGGGCGCTGCTGTGATGTTTGCCTTTGTCGCATGTGGTGCCCTACGTTTGGCCAGGCATAACGTTTTGGCGACAACAGGTGGAGACGGCAAGCCGTTTACCGGGCTTCCTATTCCCGGTGCAGCAGGGGTAATGGCCACGTTGGTGATTTTTGATCAGCATGTTGCGCCGTTAGGGGAGAAGGTGAAGCCTATTCTTGGGATTATCTTGACCCTGGTGCTGGCGTTTCTCATGGTGAGTACATTTCGTTATCGTAGTCTGAAAGAATTGAAAACGCAGGAACACCACCACTTTAATTATTTGGTGTATGCAGTCCTCATTCTCATGGCGGTTTTAGCGTATCCACAGGCGATGCTTTTTGTCGTGTTTGCAGCCTATGCGCTTTCGGGCGTATTGGAGCAAGGATGGAAGCTGGTGGCAGGTATGATGGGGAAAAAGCCGGCGGAAGAGATTAGACCGGATGGACTCCATAAATGAATGAACGGCCATGCAGAGGCGAAGGGGGCATTGGATGAAGACCAAATGTGGGGGTAATGAGCCATGACACGGATGATTCGAATTTTTGATACCACCTTGCGGGATGGAGAGCAGTCTCCTGGCGCGAGCATGAACATCGAAGAAAAAATCCTCGTGGCGAAGCAATTAGCCCGGTTGAATGTGGATATTATCGAAGCCGGTTTTGCGTTTAGCTCTCCTGGTGATTTTGAAGCGATTCATCGTATTGCCCAGGAAGTGGAAGGTCCGGTTATTTGCAGTCTGGCCCGGGCGAAACCGGAGGATATTGACCGGGCTTGGGAGGCACTCAAAGGCGCACCAAAGTGCCGTATCCATACGTTTTTGTCTTCTTCGGATATCCATTTGAAACATCAATTTCGCATGACCAGGGATGAAGCTCTTAAGAGGGCAGTGGAGATGGTTCGCCATGCCCGGGGTTATGTTGAGGATGTGGAATATTCTCCCATGGATGCCACCCGTTCCGATTTGACCTATCTCTGTGAAGTGGTGGAAGCCGTGGTGGAGGCTGGAGCGGGAACGGTGAACATTCCGGATACGGTGGGGTATACGACTCCCGAGGAGTTTGGAAAGATTATTCGGACATTAAGAGAGCGAGTCCGGGGGATGGAGACGGCCATTATTTCCGTCCATTGCCATAACGACTTGGGGTTGGCTGTCGCAAACTCCATGGCGGCCATATATGCGGGAGCGGGCCAGGTGGAATGTACGATCAACGGTATTGGTGAACGAGCCGGCAATGCATCGTTAGAAGAAATCGCGATGGGACTGCGCACGCGTACCGATTTTTACCAGTCCGATACCAACATACGCACGGAGGAAATCTCCAAAGCCAGTCGGTTGGTCAGCAATATCACCGGAATGGTGGTTCAGCCCAATAAAGCGATTGTGGGTGCCAATGCCTTTGCGCATACGTCCGGTATTCATCAGGACGGGTTGCTCAAGGACAAAAGTACCTATGAGATCATGCGACCGGAATCCGTCGGATTAACTCAAAGTCGGTTGGTGATGGGGAAACTGTCCGGTCGGCATGCCTTTCGTGAAGAACTGGCGAATCTGGGATACACCCTTTCCGATCAGGAATTGCAAGAGGCCTTTGAACGCTTTAAACATCTGGCGGATCAAAAGAAGGAATTATTTGAAGAAGATCTGGAGACAATCGTCAATAAGGCAATTACCAAAGTTCCTGAGCGCTATGCCTTAAAGGGGTTGCATGTGGAAAGTGGCTTGGACCAGCGCCCGTCCGCCATGGTGGAATTGATGATGGATGGGCGAATCGCGAAACTGACGGGTACGGGTGATGGGCCGGTAGATGCGGTGTACCGGACCATTGCAGCCTTGACTGAAACGAAAAGTCTTCTTCGTGCCTATATCGTGAAAGCGATTACAGGTGGTACCGATGCCCAGGGAGAAGTGTCGGTCCGTGTCGAGGAAAATAGTGAAACCGTTACCGGTCACGGATCAGATACGGATATTATTCTTGCTTCTGCACAGGCCTACCTCAATGCGCTCAATAAATTGGCGGATTTGGCGGAACGACATGCCAGAGCTGAACAAAAAATCGGGTTGTGTTGAAGAACGCGTTCCCTTCATCTAAGTCAATGAGCCACTGATCTCCTGCCATTTTCTTCGTCCATGGGTGGGTGCCTTCTCTCAAACCGTTTATGGTGCGCGTTTATCGCCAAAATCAAACCAAAGATGTTCATCATATTATTGGGGGAATCATGAAGAAACGGATTGCCGTATTGCCGGGTGATGGAATCGGGCCTGAAATCATGCCACAAGCGATTCGGGTTCTCGAGGCCATTGGTCAGAAGTGTGGGCATCAATTTACTTTTACCTATGGACAGGTTGGCGGGGAGGCGATCGACGCGACAGGCTTTCCATTACCGGCCGAGACTCTGAAATTGGCTCAGTCGAGTGATGCCGTCCTCTTGGGAGCTGTGGGTGGCCCGAAATGGGAAGGCCTTGAGTATGCGCGTCGGCCGGAGCGTGCCTTACTCGGGTTGCGGGAGCAGCTAGGGCTTTTCGCGAACCTCCGGCCGGCAAAAATGTATTCAGCGTTGGTAGGGGCGTCCAGTCTCAAGCCGGAGGTCGTGGAAGGTATTGATATTCTGGTTGTTCGGGAGTTGACCGGTGGGATTTATTTTGGCAAACCGAAAGGCATTGAACAAACGGCGACAGGACATCGGGGATTCAATACCGAAGTCTACACGACGGAGGAAATCCGACGGATCGCGGATGTGGCTTTTCAGGCAGCCCGGAAGCGGCGTGGTCTTGTTCACTCAATCGATAAGGCCAATGTGCTGGAGTCGTCCGAGCTCTGGCGGCGAGAAGTGATCAACGTGCATCAGGACTTCCAAGATGTGGAATTGCGTCACATGTATGTAGACAACTGTGCTATGCAACTCGTTCGCTATCCCAAGCAATTCGACGTGGTGGTGACGACCAATTTGTTTGGGGATATTCTGAGTGATGAAGCGGCGATGCTGACCGGGTCGATAGGCATGCTCCCGTCTGCCAGCGTCGGAGCGACAGTGGGGATGTTTGAACCGATTCATGGAAGCGCTCCGGATATTGCCGGAAAAAACATTGCCAATCCTATTGGGACCATTGCCTCTGCAGCCATGATGTTGTGCTATTCGTTCGAATTGACGAACGAAGCCGAGATGATTGAATCGGCTATCCAGAAGACTCTCGAGCAGGGATACCGCACGAAAGATATTGAGAGTCAGGGGTGTACGCTGGTTGGAACCGCTGAAATGGGCGATCACATCGTAAAGCAGTTAGGACACTAAACAGATGGTTGGGCAAGGACAGAGTGGGCAGATTCTCACGATAGCGGGAACGGGGGAGCCCGGGTATGAGGGCGACGGAAAGCTTGGGACTCAAGCGGTTCTGAATGAACCCAAGAATGTGTGCTTTGACGCTGAAGGCAATCTCCTGATTGCCGATTCTGAAAATCATGTCATTCGCCGTTTGCGCCATTCGACCGGTGTCATCGAAACGGTAGCCGGGTGCATGGTCATGCGCCGCGCCGGAGGAGAAAATCCACAGTCTCCGACCCCATCTCAAATTTCTCACGTCGAGGAGGAGATTGATCCTCTTGCGGATGTGGATGAGATTCCTGGCCAGGCCTACTCTCAAACGCCTGATTTGAGTGGAACGGTGCGGTATATAGTTGGACAGGGGATGGGCAAAGATCGGTTTGCGGGAGATGGAGCCTTGGCCACAAGAGCACAATTAAATTTTCCCTCTGCCGTCGCCGTTGATGCGGCAGGCAATCTCTTTATTGCCGACACATGGAACCATCGCATTCGGCGTGTAGATTCCAAAACGGGGATGATCCAGACCGTGGCCGGGACCGGCCAGGCAAAGTGGACGGGGGACGGCGGTCCCGGAGCTTCCGCTTCCTTGAATGAACCGGTGGCATTAGTCGTGGATGGTACGCGACTCTATATTGCCGATCAGAGTAATAATCGCATCCGTATGCTGGATTTGGAATCGTTTGTCATCACAACCATCGCAGGAACCGGAGAGTCCGGATATACCGGGGATGGCATGCCTGCGATTGAGTCTGCGCTTGCGGGACCGAGCGGGTTGGCACTTGATCGCCATGGAAATCTCTATATTGCCGATACCTTTAATGGCCGTATTCGAATGCTTGACCACCGCACGGGGGTTCTGTCCACGGTGGCGGGGGATGGCGCCGAGTTTCGCTACGAGCGTGGGGCGAATGAACAATCTCAGGCCTTGGCCAGGCCTTATGGCATCGCGATCACACCACAAGGACATGTGCTTATCACGGATTCCGATCATCACTTAATCCGGAAGTGGGATGCCGTCAATAAAGAAATGACCCTGGTCGCCGGCAATGGCCAATCGACATGGGCTGGTGATGGAGGTCCGTCTTCGGATAGTAGCCTCAGTTTTCCGTTTGGTGTGGCTGTTGACGCCCTGGGCAATATTGCGATTGCCGATACCTTTAATCACCGCATCCGCTATATTCCTGTCTAAGAAGAGTCCTGGAAGCCATTACGGGGGTTTCAGAATTTTCGGCCTCGGGCGTTGGCTGGGACGCTCTCCTGTTATGGATTTCCCTTTTGTCATTTTTGAGTCAAGGATTTTGAACTGATAGGATGTTTAATACTGAATGCCATCCGTGTTTTTCTTAAGGGAGTGAGCCTGACATGATAAAGAAAAAATCGGCCTATACGGTCGCAGTAGTGGGAGCAACCGGTGCCGTTGGTACGGAAATGATCCAGGTCCTGGAAGAACGGGATTTTCCTGTCGAGGAATTAATCCCTCTGGCCTCGGCCCGTTCCGAAGGCAATGAGGTGATGTTTCGCGGCCAGACCCTTCCCGTCAAGGTGTTGGAACACAACTCGTTCGAGGGTGTGGATGTGGCCTTGTTTTCGGCAGGAGCCGGTGTCAGCAAAGAATTCGGTCCGATGGCTGTCAAAGCTGGAGCCGTGGTGGTGGACAATAGTTCCGCATGGAGGATGGACCCCAGCGTACCACTCGTGGTGCCTGAGGTGAATGTCCATGCTCTTTCGGGGCATCAGGGGCTGATTGCCAATCCCAATTGTTCCACCATTCAAATGGTCGTGGCTTTGAAGCCGCTGCATGATGCAGTCCAAATCAAACGGATCATTGTCACGACGTTTCAATCCGTGTCCGGGACCGGCAAGGATGCGATGGAAGAATTGATTGATCAGTCGCGGCAACTACTCAGTTTTGGAGAAGCCAAGGTGTCGGTCTATCCGCATCAAATTGCCTTTAATTGTTTGCCGCATATTGATGATTTTTTGCCGAATGGGTACACCAAAGAAGAAATGAAAATGGTCAACGAAACCCGGAAAATTCTGGGTGAATCGTCGTTGCCGATTACGGCAACGACAGTCAGGGTCCCGGTCTTTATCTGCCATGCGGAATCCGTGAATATTGAAACTGAGCAAAAGCTGAGTGCCAATGACGCACGCGCTTTACTGTCCGCCGCTCCGGGCATTCAAGTCTACGATGATCCCAGTCGCAATTTGTATCCTCTGCCGATCGATGTGGTGGGAACTGATGCGGTATTTGTGGGGCGGGTAAGGGAAGATGAATCGGTGACTAATGGACTGAATCTGTGGATTGTGGCGGATAATTTGCGAAAAGGTGCCGCGCTCAATGCCGTACAAATCGCCGAGGAACTTATCCGGTAATGCGTGAGAGTCAAGATGATGAGTGGAGTGGGAAAAGCCCTGATGCTGCTGGGGACTATTCTCCTGGTGCTGGGGGGAATATTTTGGGCTTTGGGGAAATGGTCCGACGGTGAGGGCGGCTTGGGCTGGCTTGGCCGGTTGCCCGGGGATTTTATCATCAAGCGGGACCATGTGACGTTTTACTTTCCTCTTGCGACCAGTCTCATTCTCAGTGTGGTCGGAAGTGTGATCTTCTATCTTTTCTTCCGGCGGTAGGCAAGAGTTATGGCATGTGTGACACATCGCTTGGGCCTAGTTCTCCTCCTTGTGAGTTGGGTGATGTTGTATTCTCCGGTCATTTGGGCGGATGAACCGGCTATTCGCGTGGGTCTTGCCCAGGCTGCCCAGGTTCTTTCCATTCAATCTGCGGATTCGTTTTCCCTCCTTCTGCCTTCCGGGAAAAGATTTCATGTTTCAGGTCGAGTGACTATTCGAAGGCAAGGCGCTGGTCTTCTTCTCAATGAACGTGTCGTGACTGAGTCGAGTCTGCGGGTTGAGGGATCTACAGGCATCTATCAGGTAGGAGTGGAGACGAACAACGAAAAGGCTGCGCTCCGGAATTCACGGCCAGAATGGGTGGTTCGCGGCCCGCTTGAAATTCGATTGGACCCATCCGGATTAACCTTGATTAATTGGGTTGATCTTGAATCGTATGTCGCAGGCGTGGTCTCGGGTGAAGTCGGGGCTAAGTGGCCCTTAGAGGCCCTGAAAGCTCAAGCCGTTGCAGCCAGAACCTATGTGTTGTACAAAAAAGTTGAAAACCAATTGCAATCCTTCGATGTGGTCGCCGGCGTGCAAGATCAAGTCTATCATGGCCATTCCGTACAAGCTGAATCCGTGCTGCAGGCCGTTGCAGCCACCAGGGGCCAAGTGGTGACGTATGAAAATCGCCCCATCTTTGCGGCCTATTCGTCGACGGCGGCTGGTCCCACCGAGGATGCGTTGTATGTGTGGGCATTGGATCTTCCCTATCTCAAAGGTGTCGATTGCCCGTTTGATGAGCAAGCCCCACGATATGATTGGCGTACATCATTTACGTTCGACTTTCTTGAGCAGCAACTGCTGAAAGAAGGGTATGACGTTGGCAACATCGCGACCTTTACGCCCTATACCTTTACGCCCTCGGGTCGTGTTGATCGTGTGCGCCTGCTTCATTCCCGTGGAGAAATTATTCTGCGTGGACAAGACTTGCGACGAGTGGTCGGATACTCCAAAATTTTCAGCACCCAATTTTCCATCGAATCATTGGGTCAGGAAGTGGTCGTGGTGGGTCATGGAGCGGGGCATGCCGTGGGGATGTGTCAGTGGGGTATGCGCGAGATGGCCGAGTTAGGGTATGACTACCAATCGATTATCCGACATTATTACCCACACACGATACTGCTTCCTATCGACCGTGTGCTCCTCACTGCTACCGACTAATTCTTTTACCTTCTTTTCTTGCCGGGTCATGGATCTTTCCCAATTCAACTTTCCCTTTGACCAGACCCTGGTTGCCAAATATCCGGTTCATCCACGCGATCATGCCAGATTATTGGTGCTGACCCGATCTACTGGAGATATTATCGACCGGCAAGTCAAAGACCTCCCAAATATATTACGACCTGGGGATTTGCTCGTGGTGAACAATACCAAAGTCATTCCGGCTCGCCTCTGGGCGAAGAAGGTCCCAAGTGGGGGCCGGGTGGAATTGCTGTTTGTTAAAGAAATTGGTGAAGACCACGCGGAAGTCCTCATTCAGGGAAAAGTTGGAGTCGGACAGATTGTGGAATGTGAGGGATCTGCCCGTGCGCAGGTAGTGGAAAAAGAGCCTGGTCGAACGGTGATTCATTGGCTTGGTCCAGGTGCCATTGCGGACATGGTTACTGTCCCATGGAGAAATCCCCCTTCCTCCGTACTTGAAACGCCAACCGGTTTCACGCGATCAAGAGGATTATCAAACCGTCTTTGCCAAAGTGGAAGGGGCTATTGCCGCTCCAACCGCCGGATTGCATTTTACGCCACAATTGATCACGCAACTGGCAGAGAAGGGGATCGGGACGGCCACGGTTACCCTGCATGTTGGACCTGGAACTTTTCAACCGGTCAAGACAACGGACATCACACGCCACATCATGCATCCGGAATGGTTCGAGGTGTCAGAGGAGACCGCTGAGAGGATTCGTGAGGTTCGGAAGCGAGGCGGGAGAGTTATCGCTGTCGGGACCACCGTGGCACGAAGTCTTGAGTCCGCTCTAGATGAGACCGGCGAGCTCAGGCCCTGTTCAGGAGAGACCCGCCTCTTTATCCTGCCGGGATTCAAGTTCCGGGTCATTGATGGGCTCCTGACGAATTTTCATTTTCCCGAAACGACTCTTTTGATGTTAGTTGCGGCATTTGCGGGATTAGAGGAGACCAGGAAGGCGTATGCCCATGCAGTGTGTGGGCGCTACCGGTTCTATAGCTATGGGGATGCCATGCTTATTCTTGAATAATGGCGTTGGCAGAAATAGAGAAAAATCCGGAAGTCATTTTCTCTGCAAAGACTATTTTACGTAGGGCAAAGGTCTGAGGTTATGGAAACATGAAGGAGGAGTCTGTGCTTACGGATAGCCTCTAAGGGTGGCGCAGTGGGGGACTCCATACAGATGAGATTGTCAGGAGTAAGGCCGGAGACTCTTTCTTACAGCAGTTCCTCGTGAATCGTGACGTCTCCACGGGCTCGAAGAGCCGTCTGGAAGGCCTGCATGGCTCGTTGTTTCTTTTGCATGAGGAATTGAAGGCGAATCTGTTCTAAGACGTTGGGGTCAGGTTCTGCCCCATCAAGCGTTTGGCGGTCAGCGAGTTCTTTGACTTCTTTCATTTCCGTCGGGGTGAGTGTTGTGGCTTCAGAGACAAGGAGTCTCGCCTTTTCCGCCAGCAATTCGTTCCGGCGTTGCTCCTCATATTGATGAGGTTTCATCCGGTTTGCCGCCAGAAGTCGCTGGTAATATTCCGTATCGAAGACGCCATCTTTTTGAAAGTCTTTTTGGTTCACAATCGCATCGTGGAGTTCTTGAGCCGAGACCGCTAAATTCATTTCATCCGCCAGTAATTGCCAGGATTTTGTAGTGATCAATCCCTCGAGAGCGAGTTGCTTAATGGTCTCTTCTTTTACGTCTTCTTGTTTGAGTTGGTCGCGATAGAATCGGAAATAGCCTTGCTTCGTCCGGAGATATTCATCCTTGGTGACTTTATAGGGGCCGACGGTTGCCACGGCGTTGCCTTGAGTGGACTCGTACCCATACCAACCCATGCCGATGACAAAGGTGACAGCGATGCCCAGGATGAGTAACTTGAGAATCCAGGGATATTTAGCGGAACCCTCGCGTATAATTCGAATCATGCGTCCTGCCTCCTCAGAATTTCTTTGATGACCATGATGAAATTTTAAGGGCCGGTAACGGGAAAGGCAAGTGAGCAGGCCGTGCCAATTCAGTTCTTTACATCGGTAAGGCGGCATGGTAAAGCAACAGGCCGGAGAATGAGAAATATGACTTGGGAGGTCGTCCTTCATGCCGTATGAAGATGCCCCGGAAAAGGCTGTCTTTGATTCTCAGGGGAAAGAGGCGTGGAGAGGCCATCCTGGCGCCATGAGAAATCAATGGCACCTATCCGGAGCGGTCTCTTTTAATATGGGCGTGGGTGGTCAAGAGAAAGATCGGTGAAAACACATGAGTGAGGTTCGAGTTCGCTTTGCGCCAAGTCCGACTGGATTCCTCCATATTGGTGGGGTGCGGACAGCGTTGTTTAATTGGTTATTTGCGCGTCATGAGGGTGGAACCTTTATCCTCCGTATTGAGGACACCGATCGGGACCGGTCCACGGATGATGCTATTCAGGTCATTCTGGATGGCTTGAAATGGACCGGGTTGAATTGGGATGAAGGGCCTTTCCGCCAAACCGACCGCTTAGAGCTGTATCGTGACCGGGCGATGGATCTCTTGAATCGAAAGCTGGCCTACTGGTGCGTCTGTACGCCTGAGGAATTAGAGACGAGACGAAAAGAAGCTCAGGCTAAGGGCGAATCCATCAAATATGACGGGAGGTGTCGAAATCGAGGTATTTCCGACCCTGCCGAACCGGCGGCTCTTCGCTTTCTAACCCCGCAGGAAGGGCAGACAGTCGTCAATGATCTCATTAAAGGCCAGATTGTGTTTGATAACACGGTCATGGACGACCTCATCATCCTCAGGTCCAATGGCTATCCCACCTATAATTTTTCGGTGGTGGTGGATGACGGACTTATGAACATTTCCCATGTCATTCGCGGGGATGATCATGTCAACAACACCCCGCGACAGGTCCCGCTCTTTTCCGCTCATGGGGTTTCCGGTGCCTCAGTTTGCTCACCTGCCCATGATTCTGGGATCTGATAAAACGCGTCTGTCCAAACGTCATGGAGCCACATCGGTGTTGGCCTATAAAGAGATGGGGTATCTGCCGGAAGCGCTCATCAATTATCTGGTCCGTCTGGGATGGTCCCATGGAGATCAGGAAATTTTTTCGATTCAGGAAATGGTCGAATTTTTCGATTTCAAGCATGTGCAAGCCTCGGCAGCCGTCTTTAATCCTGAAAAATTACGCTGGGTCAATGCGCAGTACATTAGAAACAGCGACCCTAAACAGGTGGCCGACGCTCTCTTGCCTTTTTTGCAGAGCGCAGGCTATGACCATGCCGCTTTGTCTAGAATTCCTGGAGGAGCAGAGGCCTTGATCCCACCCTTGCGAGAGCGATCGGAAACGCTGTTGGACATTGTGCAAGGGGCTGTACCCTATCTGGCAGAGCCCATGACGATGGAGGAAGAGGCTGCGAACAAACATCTCACCCGGACGATCGCTCCGATTCTCAAGGAATTTGCCGATCAGGTGGAGGTCGCTGAGGACTTTTCCAAGGAGACTCTGGAGCGCATCCTTCATGGCCTAATCGAGCGTCAGGGGCTCAAAATGGGCAAAGTGGCTCAACCGTTACGGGTGGCTTTGACTGGGCGGACTGTCAGTCCCGGCATTTATGAGGTGATGGCGTTGTTAGGAAAAGAGCGGTCACTTCAACGCATCCGTGCCGGTGTTGAGCGAGCCAATGATTGCCAACAACCAGCCTTCCTGATTGTCTTTCTGCCCTCGCTTGACTGCTTCTGAACAGTGAATTAAGCTCAGCCTAGGTTGGGGGATCGTCTAGCGGTAGGACGCCAGATTCTGGATCTGGCTGCCCAGGTTCGATCCCTGGTCCCCCAGCCAACTTTTCAAGATTCCGAATTTCTACGCCCAAATACATCGCTATCAGGGAATAATTCCCCCCGTTTTAACTTCAATGGACGGATGGACTCGAGGTCTCTTATTTTTGTAATTTCTTGAGTTCACTCAACCCACGGAGACGGAAGGCTTAGGATAGGAAGAAACGTTTCTGTCTGATTGTTGAACTGGTTAAGTAATCCTGAGAAAATTAAAGGGCAGAGGGGGAATGATCAACTCTGAATGAAGTTTGAGTGTCCGGGGTCGGATGAGAAAAGACCCTATGTCATATTACAAAGAATGATCATGTAAGAGGGGACGCCATGAATCTTCATCAACGCGGTACGGAGCTGATTAATTCATTGAAGGGCCATTTACTAGAGGTCCTTCATGGGCATCCGGATGCAGAGCCGGGAGGAACGGGAGTTTTACAGGAAGAAATCGCCCGTCGGGCAGGATTGCATAATATGGGCACCGGGGAATTGGACCACACCTGTGGTGAAATGTTGCGGTTGCTCCATAAAGAAGGCAAGATTAAACTCGTTGATGAGGCCGAGCCGGATGAAAAGAGGAAGCGCTGGCGTTTAAATTCGCAGTAAGTCTTGTCTCAATTAAATTTGCACTTCACTTTTGCCTACACTTCCCTCCGACCGAAAATCTTTGCTCACCAAGGGCGTCTTTGGTCACCTTCTGGGATTTGGGTCAGGTGATAGCATTAGTGAGACCAACCGCCACGCAAGCCCAGGCTCAGTCGGATTTCCCACCTGATTGTGGTTTTATGTACCCCCATCATCGTGACAATTTGAATTTGGTTCCGGAGTTCAGACGGACCTGCATTTTATACCCTTGTTCGCTGGTCAGCTGTATGTCGCTGTTCATGTGTTCTCCTCTTTTTTGGTTGGTGAGACAAGGCCACGTCTACCCCAGTTGCCCAAATTAACCAATCTTGTGGCATGTACAATTTGAATCTAAGATAAATCACAGCTCGCTTAAATGGGACAGGAAAAGGCGGTAAGGTTTATGCCCCAAGTAGGCCTGGAACTGAAGGAGGTAAATGGATCTTTTTCATACCCAAATCCCTTCGGTACATATCCTGAAGGAACGTGGGAAGATGTCATGTGACTGGATGTCCATCCCTTCTTGAAAATGCACATCACGCCTAAAGTTCAGAGAAAATATGGTCGATAAAAAAACCGTATTCATATGTACCCCGCTATTCGTTGCCGTCCTTGGAATCAAATTGACCTAGACGGTGCTCCTTTCCATCTTCAGAAAGGGAACTCTTCTCTTTTTCCAAACCCCCGTCGGACAACAAAGAATGTTCCAATCAGAATGAAGCAATGGCCATTCAACTGCTATCCTATTTGAAGGCATTCAAACATCCCAACATAGGATGCACTCTCAATCCTGCCTCGAACTTTTAATGGCTAGAAAATAAAAAATGCCGGATTTTCTATGTTTTTGTTGGGATTCCTCAATACCAATTGACCCGTTTTCGCTTGCTAATAAAATCAAGAAGGGTTGCCTTCAAATGGTGTATTGGTAGTTTTTTTATCCTTCAGATTCGAAATCCTAAGGCCAAGCAAATTTTGGACTTACCTCTCCCTAATGAATTCAAGGGGATTCCAATTGGCCGAATCCGTTGCTTTAGGACTAAATTCGTGGCATCCACAAGCCTTGCACAGATTCTTTCTATGGAGTGGTTGGAACTCTTGAGATATACTGATGTTCCTCGCTCATGCATCCAATACATAACTACACACACAACTCGTCGGAAAAATGGCATACTTTTTCAATGAAAGAGCATGTTTTTTCTTCTTTAGTTGTCATGGACGAAAGGGGAATAGTAGATTGAATGGAAGTGGCAGCATAACTTTTTTGATCGGCTTCCCGACGAATTTTCTTTCAGAGGGAATAAATGGAGCTGTTGAAAGGAGGAAATACAATGAAAATCGTGATGCCGGTATCTGTCATGCTTTGGATAATGCTGATTAGTGCCCCGCTCCTGAAAGCAGAGGTTATTGTTGAAACATATGGCGGAGAAGAGGAAGCGAAGTCTCTTGAACATCGTCAGGGAAACCGTCGACCAGGTAAAGCCCCAATGCGGATTGAAGAGCCGGATGGGACGCTACGACCTCTTCCATCTGGCTCGATACCCGAGAGTCGTATGAGTACGGAGGGCTTACGGGATGTTCCGGATGCGGGGGGAGGAACAATGGTGAATGTTGAGGGTCGGTTTCAGTCAATCCTGAAGGTGCCTGACGGAGCGGACCATGCGATTCATCAGCATGAACCTGAGTACCTAGAGCCATTGAAACCCTGAAGATTGTTGGATAAGACCCTTTTTCATCCATGAATATTCTAAGGCCGACATACTGAGAGGCCCTTCTCCTTCTCAGTTACCGATGCCCTTCGGCCTCTGCGTGTCTGGATTTCTGGTCGTCTTATTCTTTGGCTGCTTTGGCCTCTTGACCGAGACCTTCGCTGCCACCATTATTATTGTGAATAAAGATAGTCCCGGGGAAGGATTTAACGATCCTGCGCCTTTTACCCCAGTGGGTGGAAATACGGCCACCACTCTTGGGGAGGCACGGTTGAAAGCATTTGAGTATGCGGCAAATATTTTAGCGCAGGTGCTGGTGAGCACGGTGGGCATTCGAGTCGATGCTCGAATTGATTCCTTGGGAACCGGAATACTGGGATCGGCTGGTCCTAATACCGTCCATCGGAATTTCCCCAATGCTCCTGTGGCGAATACCTGGTATGTCCAATCCCTCGCCAATAAACTTGCAGAACAGGACCTGGATCTTACTACCAGTGATATAAGTGCCACCTTCAGTGCAAATTTTACGAATTGGTATTTTGGGCTGGATGCCAATCCCCCATCTGGACAATTTGATTTTGTTACCGTGGTGCTTCATGAAATTATTCATGGTCTTGGTTTTTTGTCACTTGTTGATGTGCAAACCGGAGAGAAATTCCTAGGAACCGATGATGTTTTTATGCGTTGGTTGGAGCTTCATGGAGCCAGTCCGGCCAATTACCCCTTAATGACCGATAGCCAAAGACAATATGCGAATGTCGCGAGTCCGAATCTTCATTTTGTTGGTGTCAATCTTCAAGGGGCATCCGGGACACTGACGGCTGGACGAACAGACACTCATGTTCAGATGTACGCTCCAAACCCGGTTCAATTGGGTTCATCGGTGTCTCATTTCACGAACACGATTAAGCCTGATCAGCTTATGGAGCCTGGAATAGCTTCCGGAAGGGCGATTCATGATCTCGGGTTAGCTCAACCTCTGCTGCAAGATTTAGGATGGATATTTGAGGCTGGCGTGAGTTTCCCAACTCGGAATGATGTCAACGGTGACGAGAAGGCAGACCTCGTCTGGCGCAACACGAGCACGTGGGCTGTCGCGATTTGGTTGATGAACGGTTCTACAATTGCTTCCTCCGGTTCATTGGGCGTGGTGTCGTCGAAGTGGCAGGTTGCCGGTACCGGAGATGTCAATGAGGACGGGAAAGCAGATGTCATTTGGCGTCACAGCGATACAGGATCGGTAGCGGTGTGGCAGATGAATGGTCTCACTGTCATGTCGGTGGGTTTTCCGGGTAGTGCCTCTATGGATTGGCAAATCGCGAGTGTAGGTGATGTCAACGGCGACGGGAGGGCGGACCTCGTTTGGCGAAACACGAGTAGTGGGGAAGTGACGATTTGGCTAATGAACGGCTCAATGATTGGTTCTTCCGGCCACTTGGGCGCCGTGCCGTTGGAATGGCGAATATCCGGGACCGGAGATATGAATGCCGATGGAAAAGTGGATCTTATTTGGCGGAATGACCTGACTGGCGCAGTGGAAGTGTGGCTTATGCAAGGGCTCACGGTCCTGTCAGTAGGTTTCCCTGGAGAGGCTTCCACGGATTGGCAGATTGCAGGTGTGGGTGATGTGAATGATGACGGGATGGGGGACCTGGTTTGGCGTAAAACGAGTAACGGGGAGGTTGCAATTTGGTTGATGAATGGGGTGACTCTCAGCTCGCCGGGTTTCTTTGGCGTGGTGCCTCAGGGGTGGGAGATTGCGAGCACCAGTGATGTCAATGGGGATGGGAGCGCAGATATAATTTGGCGTAACAAGCAGACGGGTACGGTGGCGGTGTGGATGATGAATGGGCTCACCGTCATGTCGATTGGCTTTCCAGGCAGTACCTCAATCAATTGGAAAATCCAATATTAGGGAAGGTTAAAAAAGAAATCTACAACCCTGTGTTCCTATACTGTCAATGCAACACATTGAAAATGATGCCTTAAATGGTTGTTTCTGTTTCCCGCTGATGCTTGAATTTGCCTTTTCCTAATGGCAAGTTATTGTTTCCGGGTGCATTGTTTCTAAGCGGTCATATTATTTCGAGCCATTCTTGGTTGAGATTAGTCCAATTGGGAATGCATGATCTGGTGATGACAAACTTTTTCCCTTGTAGGTGAGTATGGATATGCTGATGGCCAATGTGAAATGGTGGTGGGTAGCTATGCTTGGGGGCAGCATCTTGCTTGCGGTACCTGGGCATTCCGAGATTGGCGCCATCATAGGCGATGTGATTGGTCATTTTTTTTCTGCCTTGATCTTAGCCATTGTGCCGATTCTGGGATATCGTCTGTTCTATCAACAGATCGGTGAAAAAGAAATCACCTATATCTTTGGTGCCGCCTGGATCTATCTTGTGTTTTCGCAATTGGTTGGATGGTAAGAGTTTAACTTTAAAGCACTGAATATAGTCATTCCCTTGGTTTTAAAGCATTATCGCGCCCCCTCAACCAAAAAGTAGAGAAGAGAACCATTGGGCGTTTGAAACCTATCGATGCGGTAGATTGCGAGCCCCCTCCCGTTGAATACTTGATGCCACTTCTGATCACAATGATGCATTAGCAGTGATCTCCTTCAATCTCTATGAGAGCGTTTATCTCGCACGCAAAATTGATTTTGATCCAATCGCGCGGGGCAACATAAACAGACCTGTCGATATTAGTAATCGTAACGAACGTGTTAGCCCTCTGAGCAGAGCAATTGGATTCCTGTACTGATGCCTTAGAGCCCGACTCATGTGAGGCCGATTTTCCTGGTGAACAGGTTTTGGGCAACTGGCCAAGTTTCCTGTGCTTCAGGTGTGGTCTCATGAGATTAGAGGTTCGTTAAAGCATTGCGTCTGCTCAATCATAAGATTGAGTCATGAATCATGTGATCCATTTTCTTTAATTATTCTTGTTCTTTTGTGATTAGGGTTTGGCAGCCTTCATGAATTCTTGGGAAATTGGGAAGTTCTCCTCTCCGCTATTAAAGGATCTGGAAAATGTTCCGATGAAGCATCCAGTATTAAAAACGTTCGTATCCTGAAAAAGGCAAACCATCTGAAAGGATGGGACGCAAAGCCATGGGCCTACGTCTCGGAGTTCGAGATACGGTTGCCAGGTTGCCAGGCAAGCCACAGAGTCTCCTTGATCATGAGCGGAGTGGCTTCGCTCGGCATGACTCACATGCATAAAGGAGATCTCGTATGGCAGACGATCAAGGTTACTCCCGAAGAACTTTTCCCCGTCCCCATTCCTTTCGATCCGCATTTAGTTCATTATGGACCATGGTTCTTTTTCTCTGTCTTTTTTCCTCCAATGCACTGGCGGGAGAAGTCACCCTAGCCTGGAATCCGCCTTCCGCGGAATATGGAGGATTCATTGTCGCCTACGGGACTTCAAGTGGCAGTTATACGGAGACTCAAGATGTCGGAGCCCAGGCCATTTATACCGTGACAAGCCTGAATCCCGGTCAAACGTATTATTTTGCGGTAAAAGCTTACGACCGGGCTCGTAAAATTGAAAGCCCGTTTTCGAATCAGGTGAGTGTCACGTTGCCAATCGTTAATGCGCGTCCTGCTCCTCCTAAGGATGTCCGAGTTTATTGAATTTCAACATTGTCCTCTGCGACAAATGTTTACTGGTAGATTGTATTTAGGGATGGGGTGCATCAACGGAAATATCGTAAGTCGTATTCTCCCGGGTTTTGTGAGGTGGGCTTTGTGATAATGAAGGCCACCTGTCTCGAGAGTAATTTGCAGAACGGGGAGGTTCTGGGGATGTCGCGTTTAAAAAGAATTCTTCCCCGGTGTTCGTTAAAGATTGGATTTGAGGACAGAGACAGTGACTTGAAATCTCGTTAGTATTCTGCGATTTTCTCAAATCCCACTCCATTGATTTTTTCTACCTGTCCTCAAGTAATTTCACATGAAGTCCGGCATCATCCGCCCAGTACCTAAAATTTCGATATTCCCTGTAGAGTTTTTTGGTTTCCCCACCGTGATCGACTTTATTTTGTAATTTTGGTATTCATCTCTTCCTAGAAAAACCGTCTGCGAAAAAAATCCCACTTATTAAGTTAGAGTGACTGTTTCTTGTGCCGGCTCCTATGGTAAGGTCCGATCCTTGTCAGGGAACTCACCTTGGAATTGACTTAACAGTCTGATGAGGGCACCATATTTAAGAGTTAGTCATACCCAAAATTATTGAATGTTCTTCTGACTCCACCCCCCGCACTTCCATCGAATGAGACTAAGGTAATTGTGATGATTGATTTTGTATGGCGGAAAACAAGAGCGGTGTGTCTTTTCCCATTTTCCATAATGCGTGAGCGGAAATGGCCGTTTGCTCTTATTCTGACTTTTCTTGGTGCCTGTGAGGTATTTTCCCCGGTCAGGGGGCAGGCTCAATCCTTTTCGGATATGGGACTATTTTATTTCACAGGGTCCCACCGGCCTATTCAGAATCAGAGCGGGCTTTTTCGTGAATTTATGACGGGAAATGGTGTAGGGGATGGTATCAAAGTCGGTCCGGTCCAGCTCCATCCGTTTTTAGGCGTAGCGGAAGTGTATACCGACAATGTGTTTAGGAGAGATAAAAATACGAAAAGTGACTTTCTTACGACCGTCGCGCCTGGCATTCAGGCGTTCATGCCGTTTGGCGGAGGTAAACATTCAGTCCTTCTTGACTACCGCGCTGCCCAATTTCTCTACAAAAAATTTAATCAAAACAATGCCCTGGCTCAAGATGCTCTTGGACACGTCAGCTTGAATTATCCGGGTGGTCTCGCAATAGACTTGCAGGGAGGCCATGTAGAAGGGTTTGACCCAAGAGGGTCGGAAGTGGATACCCAACAAACGAATATTACCAAGTGGAATATGAATCAGTTTTTGGGCCAGGTTGAATTCACGGGACAGAAGGCTGGTATCCGTCTACGCACAAACTTTGCTGATTTAAATTACACCAACAATGGGCAGGCTGCCCCGCGGGACAGGACGCAGGCTGGTGCCAATCTCAGCGTATTTGTAAGGGTAACCCCCTCAACCCGCGCCCTTCTTGGTGTTCGAATAGTCAATAATGATTATAATACGAATACGCAGCAGAATAGTTTCGGTTACGGGGCGTATACGGGCTTCAGCTTGGCACCTACCCGACGGCTATCGGGAGAGTTCAATATAGGGTACCAGGTTTTAAATTTTGACCATGCGCCTATCGATGAAGCATCAGCCCGTGGCCAAGCTCTCCTTGCACAGGGTTTAAGCCTAGGATCGGGGCAGCGGACCTTCTTTTACATGCGAGGAAATTTGAATTGGAACCCTACGTCTCGGTTAAGTTTTCGTATCCAGCCCTTTTCAACAATAAATCAGTCAGCGGTTCAGGGTACTTCCACGTATAAACAAATAGGCGTCAACGTTTTTGGGAGACAGTCGTTTACGGACCGCCTTGCCCTCAGAGGAAATTTTTACTACGCCAACGATAATTTCAATACGAATAGAACGGATGATCGATTTCGCTTCCGGATTGGACCGGAATACCGTACGGTCAAATGGCTGGGCTTTCGCTTAGATTATATTTTCGAGAAGAGAAGCTCAAACATAGCCAATTTTAATTTCAATAGTAATACGATCATGCTTTCGATCCAAGGAATTATCTAGTAAAACGGAATGCACCTTTCAATTATCCAATTCTCTCGATACTGTTTCTTGACCTTCGCCATTTATAGGACTAACATTTTTGCGAGTTATTGAGATCGCCCTGTGGCGAAAGTCCTCCTATCCCGTTTGAAAAACATGGGATAGAAATCCTCGGTAAGGATTTCTACCAATTGCTAGATTCAGAAATCCCCTATTTTTCCGTATGTTCCCGAGATTCAGATCCATTTGGTGGAACAAGAAAAATATCAAAAATGACTAGGGAGGGAGTGGAAAATAGCTGTGTTATTGTCAATGGGGTGAGTCCATGTGTTTTTCGTGTGGACTGCTATAAAGGAGATGCACAATGAGATCCAGACAAAGAATAATGTCTAGATGGATAAGTGGGCTGGTGCTGGTGGTCTTCTTGTTATTGGGGGCTCTCGTAGGACAAGGGATGGCATTGACCCCTGAGGGGCCTCTCCATGTTGAGGGTGATCGGCTAACAGGTCATCTCTCACAGGTGACCTTACGAACGGTGCTGGAGCAATTACAGAAACAGTTGGGTATAAAATATGAGGCTCCTGTTGAAGAACTGAATAAAGTCATTTCGGTCGATCTGCAGCAGGACAAAATCCTTCCGGCCTTGGCCAAAATTCTGGCACAGTGGGATTACGCGTTTACGGTCAATGCGGCTGGACGCTTGCAATTTCTTTATGTAACCGCAAAAGCTCCACCAAGAGAAGCGGTTTCTGAGACGAGGAACCCAGCAGATGTTGGGTCCTCGAATGTGTTGGGTGAATCGGGTTTGAGTTCAGATCGGCAAATGGAGCCTGTGCAGGAAGAGGTGGATACCCGTTCATTCCTGTCTCATGAAGGAGAGTCTGGTGAAACATTTTCACCGGCGTCCTCATCCTTCTCATCTCACGGAGAGAGCCCTGGCTTAAGAGCTCCGGTGGTGGGTGTTCCCATGGATATTCAGCCGGTACCCGCTGGAACGTCGATGCCCATGATGCCGCCAGGTAGTGGTAGTAGTGGAATGCAGGTGACGCCGCCGGCCAATTCACCGGACATGCCAATCATTCCAGCCACAGCCTATCCACCGATGGAGATTGAGCCGGTGCCCAGCTATCTGCAGGAGGAGATGCTTCGGAATATGCAACCGTGACCGGAAAGTTGAGCCACAAGATAGGAATGTTTGGCACTATGAGCCCTAAGTTCTAAAATCTTATAAGAAAAATTGGCTGGAGAAATTTGTAAAGGGGTGTCCAAAAATTGAGTCTTTTAATCCGCGTTTTTTATGGAGATATTTGCCTCAACCGTCCCTGAGGCACTATTGGTTGATTGATGGGCAGTCTATAACAGTGAGACCTTTTTTTTAATCTCTCAAAAAACATTCACAATCGGCATGGTTGCCGCCAACAGCGCTTAGGTGTTGGCTTTGTTTTTTCTGAAAAAGGTTAGGGAATGAATGGGCACAGTTTTTGGTTTTTCTTCGATCATGTCTTGATCTTTTGCGACTTTAATCAAGATGGGCTTGATTAATGCGGTCCATGAGATGAACTGAAGGTTCAATTGGGACTACCAAAATTGTTCTTCATGGTGGCGATCAACTTATGTACCTTCCCAAGTCTCAAGCGGCGGATACGGCTGTCGGTGGGTTGGCAAAATATATGCTCCTGCTCATTCAACCAGGTCTTCGAGGTCGGGATAAAGTATCGATAGAACCCGAGATTCTGCCGAACCCAGGACTTCATGCGAAATACCTGTGTGTCCCATAATTGTTAACATGGAGGTGCAGATTGAGTTCGGCCAAAGTATTGTTGTCCACATTTTAAATTAAGGCCAAGATTTCTTGATGCTGATAATGTGGCCTGGTGACTTCAAACATCTTGCAGTCGAGTAGGCTGGGGAGCTCAGTCATTTTTGGTCGTAATGTAGTACGATTCGTGGTGGGCGATTGCTCGGCAGTGACATTTCTTCATCAGCAGGCAGGTTAAGTGCCTTCAAGGGCTTGAACTTTCTCCGCTCGTCTACGTCCAGCACAAGGGGGTTTTTCCGCATATATGATTGAAATGCAATTTTGTTGCGTATAACCTCCCAGCGAAGTGTTGGTCACGGAAGTGTGTGCAGGTCAAAAGGGGGCTTTGCCTCCCGGGGCCGCTGAAATGCTATTTTGCTGATCCTCTGGGACTTGACTAGGTTTCTTGGTGAATGTTCGGGATCGGCCTGAAATTAGGGGTGTCCTATTCTAAGGCTTCCGGCCGCTGGGAGAAGGCTATGAGGATGTGTTGCCTTAGTCTGGTTGGTGGTTATCGTGACGACATGTGTAGAGCTGTAAAAGTCACCGTGGCTCCTTGCTCAGATGGCCAAAAATTCTCGCCTGATTGACAGATGAGGGTCGAATGGTTTGAGAGGCCAACTCATATTGTGATGGTTACGTATTTGTTTTTATATACCATGGCTGGTTGTGAGTTGGTCTATGCGCGGACGAGGATGGATTTAGGCCTCAGAGGTTGTAGGTATATCTCTTTTTATCAAAAATACGGCAATAAAATATTGAAAAAGCCTTGAAATGCTGGGTGATCTCAGGCTGGATGCTTGATGGCATGGTGTTGATTTTGATATAAGGTCCCTTAGCTCTATTTGGCCTTTTCCCCCCTCAGTAATATAACTGGAATCTTCCCGAAGCTTGAGTAGGTCACTTCCTTCTGACGCATACCCCAAAATTTATTTTTAGAATTTTTTCTACTTCCTGGTCGCCCACCCCTGTGATTTCGTCGGTTTATTTACTGGCATTGAGAAACTAAGTAGATGGTTCGAGTCGAGGTCTTATGAGTGTGAGAATTTTATGCTGGGCTATCTGCCAGCGTAGTGTTGAAAAAAAATGGGTTGCCTGAGGGATAATTAGCCTTTGAATTCACACTTGGGCAATTTCCCCCAGTTGCAGAACCAAAGACAATCTTGGCTAAGATTGATCATTATGCATGAATAATACGTACAATCCTTTTTCACCATTGATCTGTGCCTGGGAGCACCGAATCTTGATTGCTCGCCTTGCCAAGCGAGAGATCGATGCTCGTTATCGAGGGTCGGTGCTTGGGGTAATCTGGGCCTTTGTCGTCCCGATGCTGATGTTAGGGGTATATACGTTTGTCTTTTCGGTCGTGTTTCGGATTCGATGGGAGGTGCCTATGGAGGAAAACGGTGCCTTTGCTCTGATATTATTTTCCGGGTTGATTATTTTTAATCTGTTTTCCGAATGTGTCACGCGTGCTCCCGGCCTTATGCTCGAAAATGTGTCGTATATTAAAAAGGTGGTGTTTCCTCTGGAGATAATGCCCTGGGTATCGATGCTGGTGGCACTTTTTAATGCTGCCGTCAGTCTTTTGATTTTGTTGGTTTTTTACCTCATAGTCCATGGTCTTCCACACCTAACGGTGTTGCTGTTGCCGGTGGTGCTTTTTCCGTTTGTCCTATTGATTGTGGGATTAGGTTGGTTTCTGGCTTCCATGGGGGTGTTTCTGCGTGATGTCCAGCCGTTGGTAGGCGTGATGACCACGATGATGATGTTTCTGAGTCCAATCTTTTATCCCCTATCTGCTATTCCTGAAACATATCGAGGATTCATTCAGCTCAATCCGTTGACCCCTGTCCTGAATGCGTCGAAATCGGTCATATTTTGGGGACAAATGCCGGAAAGGGTAGACTGGCTCCTGTATACGGTTGTTTTTTGGGTCGTCGGTTGGTTGGGCTTTGTATGGTTCCAAAAAACCCGAAAAGGATTTGCTGATGTCGTCTGATCTGGCTATACGCGTACAAGGACTTGGGAAGGCCTATCAGATCTTTCGAAAGCCTGAGGATCGGTTAAAGCAGATGCTATGGAGGGGACACCGACAGTTCTATGAAGAGTTTTGGGGCCTCCAAGGTATGGATCTGAGCGTGTATCGAGGAGAAACGGTCGGGATTATCGGTCGAAATGGATCCGGAAAGTCGACGTTTTTGCAATTGGTGTGTGGCACGTTAGCGCCGACCTGTGGGGAGTTGACGGTCAAAGGCCGAGTCGCGGCGTTGCTGGAATTGGGTTCAAGTTTTAATCCTGAATTTACGGGAAAGGAAAATGTCTATTTGGCTGCCTCCATTCTTGGTCTGACCAGTGAACAGATCGATGCTCGGTATGAATCCATAACGGAATTTGCGGCCATTGGAGATTTCATTAATCATCCCGTCAAAATTTTCTCGAGTGGAATGTATGCGCGGTTGGCATTTTCCCTGGTCGCTCATGTGGATGCCGATATTCTGATAATAGATGAAATTCTTGCCGTGGGTGATGCTGCGTTCACTCAAAAATGTATGCGCTTTCTTCATCAATTCAGGGAAAAGGGTACGCTTCTGTTTGTCTCCCATGATACGGCTTCGGTGACAAATCTTTGTAACCGGGTTGTTTGGCTTGATAATGGAGTCGTCCGGGAAATTGGTCCTGCAAAAGAGATCTGTCATAATTTTCTCGCTGCGCTGTATCACGAACAGGAAAATGCTAATACCTTTCGTATTGGCGGAAGCCGCAAAGCCCCAACAGATCGAGCTATGCGGGTGAAAGATCCACGAAGTGAGATGTTAAAGAACTCTTCACGTCGAAATGAGTTGGAGATTTTCGATTTTGATCCGAATGCTCCGTGGTTTGGTGAGCGTGGAGCCAGTATTTGCGAAGTGGCGATTTCCGATCAACATGGTTCACTCCTGACAACGTTAGATGGTGGAGAGGAAGTCACACTGACCATCCGGTGTGTGTCGGAACGACCCTTAGCACGGCCCATTCTGGGGTTTTATGTGAAGGATCGCTTAGGTCAGTATTTGTTTGGCGACAATACGTATTTGATGTATCGTGACGTGGACCGCTCTCTTGAAAAGGGGCAGCGATTTCACGCGATGTTTCGTTTTCAGTTACCGTATCTCCCAACCGGCGATTATTCGGTGATTGCGGCGATAGCCGAGGGAACACCGGAGAATCATGCTCTTCATCATTGGATCGATGATGCCCTGTTTTTCCGAGTCCACTCAAGCCATGTCCAACGGGGACTTATTGGGATTCCAATGTTGGCGATTGAATTTGAATCCTCGGTGATGCCCTTGGCCTCATCGTAAGAAGAGCTCAGTGATATGGGGTCAAATTTAGAGGTGGTCCATATTGCGCAACGCCGAAAGCACATTTCGGTGGTTTTGGAGAGAGCAGACGTCATTGTAACCTTGGCTTGGTGGCGGTCAATTTTACATAGAGCCAAATCATGAAAAAAATTGAGGAGCCAGTTTCACCAGGGAGGAAACCATTATTAGGGGGCGCAGGCCAGGAAATGGATATCATTGAATCTGATTCAAGCCCTCTGTCTTCTACTGAAAGAAAGCAGGATATCATGGCGGACGTGACAGAACAGCCAAAGCTTCCGTGGACAGGCGAACGTTATGTTCCGGGAGTCATTGGAGATATTGAGCTAGAGCATTTGCATCGCTATTACCTCGCCCGCGAACTGGCGTTAGGAAAGGATGTGCTCGATATCGCATGCGGGGAGGGATATGGTTCGCGCTGTTAGCTGAGGTTGCCCGGAGTGTCGTGGGTGTGGATGCCTCTGAGGAGGTAATTCGCTATGCGGCTGAACGCTATCAGCGTTCGAACGTCCAGTTTAAGCATGGAGCGTGTGGTCGCATTCCGCTCCCTGATGCCAGTATAGACCTTATTGTGAGTTTTGAAACGATCGAACACCATGATGAGCATCATGAAATGATGCGGGAATTTGTTCGAGTCTTACGCCCAGACGGTCTGGTCTTAATCTCCAGCCCGGATAAGGCTGAATATTCCGATAAACCACAGTTCGTCAATTCCTTTCATGTGAAGGAACTCTATTTCGAAGAGTTTCAAGAACTGTTGTTAAATTATTTCGGGCATGCGCAGTTTTATGGCCAGACGAGTCCGCTATGGATCATGTATTGGTCCGCTCCATAACTCCTCCACGCCTCCAGCGAATTTTCGATTATCCCAAGGGCGAGCCCATAAGTTTCTTGAGTATTCCTGAGCCCGTCTATTTCGTGGCCATCGTCGGGAACGGAGAGTTACCTGTCCTTCCTTCTGGGATATTTGTTCCCGAAGTTCCCGAGTATTGGCATCAACATCATGGCCTTGCAGGCTGGTATTGAAGAACGCGATCAACAGCTTGGGCATCTTCAAAGCCAGTTGCATGAATACCATGGCTGAACATGCCCGTGTCCTTGAGGACCGGGATCAGCGCTTTGGCAGTCTGTATACCCGACTGTTGACGAAAGAGGAAGAATTACGTCGCATGCATTCATCCTTGCTTTGGCGAAACATCAGTAAGATAAGGATCCTGAGGGAACGGCTGTGTCCAGAGGGCTCGTGGCGTGGAAGGGTTTGCGCAAGTCTTGTGCATTGGTTGAAGAGGTCAGATCGTCCTGTGACTCGAAAGTCGGCAATCCCCTGGTGGGTCGCTTGATCGAGTGCTAACGAGTCGCAAAATCCCTATTGCCCGTTATCCCCTCACCGAAAACATCAATTGGTGTCGTTTGTCTTTGGACGGTTCGGCTCTTTCTTTCAACAGACGGAAAGTTATCGGCGGTGGAAGGACATGCAATTGCCTGTCCTTCATGAATCTGGAAATCTGCATCTCTCCACTCAGAATCCTCCTCGTCAGCCGGCTTCTCTCATTCAGCTTGAGCCGGGTGGGATGACTACGCTCATTCAGTCATTCAACTTCACTATGTGGAGCAGCCCTTGGTGTCCATCGTGATCCCTGTCTACAATCACCTGGAATACACCGTCTGTTGTTTGGCTTCGATTTTGAGGCATGTGCCTCAGTGTAGTTTTGAGGTGATCATCGTTGACGATGGGTCTCAGGATGAGACCCCCAATATTCTCCCAGATGTTCGAGAATATTCGTTATTGCAGGAATGAGAAAAATATTGGATTCCTCCATTCGTGCAATAGGGGTGCAACGTTGGCTCGCGGCCAATATCTGGTGTTTCTGAATAATGACACGCAGGTACTTGAAGGATGGCTTGATGAATTGGTGAACACGTTTCAAGAACAATCAGATGTTGGCCTTGTGGGTTCAAAGTTGCTGTATCCCAATGGTGTGCTCCAGGAGGCTGGGGCCATTATTAAGCCAGATGGTTCAGCGGAACTGGTAGGGTTGAATGCTGATCCGGACAGGCCTGAATATAATGTGGTGCGAGAGGTCGATTATTGCTCGGGGGCCTGCTTGCTCATCGAGGCGGAGTTATTCAAGACCTTGGGGGGATTCGATGACATCTATGCACCCTGTTACTGCGAAGATTCGGATTTAGCCTTCCGGGTCAGAAAGATGGGGAAGCGGGTCTTTTATCAACCGCGTTCCGTGGTCGTTCACCATCTCAGCGTCAGTACCAATGATTCCAAGCACGCGAAAATGCCTCTCGTTGCGAAAAATAGTCGGATTTTTGTGCAACGATGGAGCGATGAGCTGAAAAAGCTGAATGAGGTTCGTGCGATCGCGTTTTTTCTTCCTCAATATCACCCCATTCCTGAAAATGATCGGTGGTGGGGAAAAGGTTTTACGGAATGGACGAATGTGACGAAAGCGCGACCGAATTTCGAAGGGCATTATCAACCCCATCTGCCAGCGGATTTAGGGTTTTATGATTTACGTATGCCTGAGGTACGAGAAGAGCAGGCGCGGTTGGCTCGCCAGTATGGCATTTCGGCCTTCTGCTATTATTATTATTGGTTTGCCGGAAAGAAACTGCTGAACCGTCCCTTTGACGAAGTGCTGCAATCCGGTGCCCCGGACTTTCCGTTCTGCCTCTGTTGGGCCAATGAGAACTGGACGAGACGATGGGACGGGTGTGAGGAGGATATCCTCATCGCACAGAGTCATACCGAGGGGGATCATGCGGGACTTTATTGCGGAGATTGCCCCTGCGTTGATGGATCCGCGGTATGTCAGGATCCATGGAAAGCCTTTGGTGATTGTGTATCGGCTCGGCCAGATTCCGGAGCCAAAACGGACTGCGGATTTGTGGCGGGAATACTGTGTGAACGCGGGGATTGGAGAAATTTACTTAGCCTATGTCCAGAGCTTTGATCGGATGCCGATGGGAGACGATCCAAGTCTCTATGGGTTTGATGCGGCTATTGAATTTCCGCCTCATCGGTATCCGGTGCAAGCTGAGCTCTCACAACCCTTGATCAATCCTGAGTATCAGGGCGTGTTGTTTGACTATGTCCAGACATCCGAAAACTTTATACAGAAGAACTTGGCCATCCTACAAACTCTTTAAAGGCGTGATGCCTTCGTGGGACAATACTGCCCGTCGGCAAGATGTCTCTCATGTCTTTGTGGGTGCGACTCCCGAACGATACGAATACTGGTTGCGACAGGTCGTTGAACAAACACGGCGACTCCATTTTGGTGATGAACGAGTGGTCTTTATTAATGCGTGGAATGAATGGGCCGAAGGGAACCACTTGGAGCCTGATCGGCAATTCGGTCATCAATATCTGGTGGCCACCAAAAATGGTCTCGGATAACGGACGGCTCTCAACTTTCCGTAAAAATGACTATGTTTACGTGGTTCAATGGAAAACATGATTTTCTTCAATATGTGACTCAGATTAAATCGTATCAACTCGAGGCCGAGCACTATCTTTCTTCGCAAAGTGAGGTTTCCGGGTATTGTGCCGCATGTCGGGGGGTAAGGAAATTCACGGTAAATGCTGGTGTCTATTTCGGACCTCTCCCTAATCTCCGGGAAGGATTAGTCTGTGAGTGCGGGTTGGGAAATCGCAACCGCCTGATCTATTCGGCCATTGCATTGGAGACTGAAAATTCTGCTGATGCGCAGATGGCCATATTGGAGAGAACCTCTGTTTTATATCAACGTCTTCAGGAAATCTACCCTGGGATTATCGGATCTGAATATATCGGAAAGGATGTCCAGGGAGGAACTATGCATACGGTTGGCGGGATCTCCGTCAGGCACGAGTCTATTACGGGGTTGTCATTTTCATCATGTTCGCTTGATGTCATTGTTCATAATGACGTGCTTGAGCATGTCTTTGACTATAAAAAAGCCTTGGAAGAACTTTATCGGGTTCTGAGGAAAGGGGGAACTCTCATTTTTACCTGCCCCTTTTTCTTCAGGCTTGACCGGGAGATTCAAAAGGCCCGGGTCCTGGCGGATGGATCTCTCCAGTTGTTGATGGAGCCTGAATACCATGGTGATCCGATTAACCCTCAGGGGGCGTTGACGTTTTATCACTATGGATGGGGATTGTTGGATGATTTAGTCCTGTGCGGTTTTCGCGATGTCCGTGTCGGTGTCAATTACGATGTGTTTTCTGGATTGGTCTCGAATAATCATCCCGAGTATGAATATGGCAATATGCTTCCCATTATTATTCGTGCGGTGAAGTAGTGGCTTTCCGAACTGACAGATTGTGATGTGTGTCTGATGAGTCTTCCGGGATGGCAAAGGTTTCATCATTCCTTCAGGAGAATCCTGCGTATGGTCAATTTATCTGCACAACCGGTAAGCGCGAGAGGTGAGATGGGGGCCTTGTGGCTGGATCTGCCTGATGCGGAGCAGGAGGCTGTATCACGAGCCGCTCGGTATCCTTCTCACTATCCCAGGATGGCCAAGGAGATGATCACCGAGGGATTTACCATTTTAAAAGGGGTGATTGAGCCCGGTCTTTGCGATGCGGTGGTCAGTGATTATCAACGATACCTTGAAGCCAATAAGGGATATGCCGATCAGTATATCGATGCCAAGGGGCGCCATCACAGACTGGTAAATTTCCATATGTCCTCCGAGAATGCCATGAAAATCGGATGTCACGATGAAATTATGAGGGTATTAGATTATTTCTTCGGGTATAAAGCCGGCATTTATACGTCGTTAACCTTTGAATATGGCACCGAGCAGCCCATCCATCGTGATGCCCCTTTTTTTCATACCTTTCCTGTCAACTATTTTGTTGGCGCCTGGTGTGCCCTGGAAGACATAGAGCCCGATGCCGGTCCATTGATGTATGTGCCAGGAGGTCATCGATTTCCTTGTGATCAGCATGCGATCTATAAACGGGTTCGTGATGAAAACCCTGGTCAGCCGGATGATTGGTTGGTGCGCCATGCTCTCGAAGCCTATTATGGGGAAGTGATGGCCCGATCAGGAGCCATCGGAGCAACGAAGCAGGCTGTGTTGCAAAAGGGCGATGTCGCCATTTGGCATCCTCAACTGCCTCACGGTGGTGCCCCTGCACTTAATCCACAGAGGACTCGGCGAAGTGTGGTATTTCATTGCGCACCGGAGACGTTGCAGGTCTATCAGCACGATGTCTTTTTTCAGTTTGAGGACCCCGGGTTTCCTCCACCACGTTATGCCTTCGGATCCTATCAGGGCCGGAATTATGCTCTCGCAGGAGAAACGGCATTTCAATAGCCGTTGCCGGCTAGAGAACGCCGACGATGAGTATGTCATAACACAGTAGAACAATTTCTTCTCTCCTTCATGATTGTGAATGGACTGAAGGATTGGAGGTAGGTTTCTCTTTATGCTTTCCTTTGTTCATTTAAGTAGATTCTTCCGGATGCAACGGGAGGAATGGGTGTTCAGGACACATAGGAATAAGGTCGTAGGCTAAGCAATGGGTACTTTTGCGGATTTTGTGGGTGTGGCAAAACAGGCTGTTCGTCATCATGGAGGAATCACCATGGTATTTCGACGCCTGTGGCAGGTGTTAGCCTTTGAAGGGTTTCTCGGGCTGAAGAAAAAAGTAAAGCAGTTGCTGGCTAATCGAAAGGCCTTCGCGTCCAGTGACGAATCAGATGGAATGATCCGATTAGAGGCAACACCCAATATTGAAAAAAATTCCAGTTCCCCGAGGGCTGCCCTGGCCCCTGGCGCCCTTCTACTGGGCCATCCCTATGAGGTGCTTGGGATGGGGGAGCATGTCCGATTGTCTGCCGCGGCATGTTCAGCGGCGGAAGTCCCATTCGGTATTCGAAATGTTCAGGGAGAGTATGGCATCCATTTGGCCGACATCCACCAGGATTTCCCTTTCATGGATAAGATTTCCAGAGCTGGAGCCTATCGGGCCAATGTATTTCACATCAATGCGGATGAGATGGGAAATGCTCAAATTCACCTGGGCAAGGACCTTTTTGCGGATCGGTACAATATTGGATATTGGGCATGGGAGTTAAGCCATTTTCCCGACGCGTGGTGTCCCTCTCTTCAACTGGTGGATGAGATCTGGGCTCCGTCACGATTTATTGAACAGGCCATTGCCGATAAAACCGCTTCCCCGGTCATCAGGATGCCCTTGGCCGTCGATTTTCCTGAGCCCAACGGCGTGCGCAGGGAAGCTTTTGGGTTACCTGAGGATCGATTTTTGTTTCTCTTCTTTTTCGATTTTACCTCCTATGTGCATCGAAAAAACCCGCATGCGGTCATTCGGGCTTTTTTGCAGGCGTTTCCGGATCTTTCGGATACGCGAGTCGGGTTGGTTATTAAGATGAATGGCATGGGCTTGCGACCGAAGGAATACCAGGCGTTTCTTGAATCCATTGATTGTGAGGATCCTCGAATCATCCTGATGGATAAGGTATTGACTGACCGGGAAACCAAGTCCCTGGTCAAGCTGTGCGATTGTTTTTTGTCCCTGCATCGGTCGGAAGGCTTTGGCCGGGGGCTGGCGGAAGCCATGTATCTCGGGAAGCCGGTGATTGCGACTGGATATTCGGGAAATCTTGATTTTACCAACGCCCACAATTCGTGCCTCGTCGATTATCGGCTTATTCCAGTCGGGGACCAGGAGTATCCGTTTGCAAAGGGGCAGAAATGGGCGGACCCTGACATTGAGCATGCCGTGTGGTTTATGAAGCGAGTCGTCACTGAGCCGCATTATGCGCAAACAATTGGTCAACATGCCGCGGACTTTATTAAAACCTATCACAGTCCATTGGCCGTGGGGACCAAATATCGAGCTCGGCTTGCCGCCCTGAAAATCATGTAACGAGTCCCGTAGGAGTATAGATCATTTTTTTCTTGTATTGTCCGTTCGATAAACTCCTCTTAATGGAGGCTTCTCCCCCATAAGGAGCGAGGAAATTTACAGGCCATAGAGGTGAGAGTGACATGGCTATAGTCCGGGTATAAACAATGGGAACTTTCCTTAAATTTGTTGGTATGACGAAACAGACTGTTCGTTCCCATGGCGGGGTTACGATAGTTTTGCGGAGTATATGGCAGATCCTAGTTTTCGAAGGATTCCGTGGTCTGAAACGAAGACTCATACCTGTGATGGAAAGTTGGATCGCATCCTTCGATTTACATCGGGTGGGGCAGAGATCTAAAGGGGAAATTGTTGGGGAGAGGACGTCGTCTTGGCATGCGGCCATCGGGGTAATGCCTTCAATAACGGCAATCGAGCCGGGAAATGGCCTTGGGTCCATTAGACCAGTGGTCTCGCCCGGCGTGTTATTAATCGGGCATCCCTATGGGGTGCTTGGTATAGGTGAGAATATACGGCTGTCTGCGGCAGCATGTTCGGCGGCACAAATCCCATTCGGTATTCGAAGTGTTTATGGAGAGCATGGGGTTCACATTGCCGAGGTCCATAAGGATTTTCTTTTTATGGATAAGATTTCCAGAGCTGGAGCTTATCGGACTAATGTTTTTCATCTCAATGCGGATGAGATGGGAAATGCTCGAAAGCTCTTGGGCAAGGATCTATTTGCGGATCGGTATAATATTGGATATTGGTCGTGGGAGTTAAGCCATTTTCCCGATGCGTGGCATCCGTCGCTTCAACTGGTGGATGAGATCTGGGCTCCGTCACGATTTATTGAACAGGCCATTGCCGATAAAACCGCTTCCCCGGTCATCAGGATGCCCTTGGCCGTCGATTTTCCTGAGCCCAACGGCGTGCGCAGGGAAGCTTTTGGGTTACCTGAGGATCGATTTTTGTTTCTCTTCTTTTTCGATTTTACCTCCTATGTGCATCGAAAAAACCCGCATGCGGTCATTCGGGCTTTTTTGCAGGCGTTTCCGGATCTTTCGGATACGCGAGTCGGGTTGGTTATTAAGATGAATGGCATGGGCTTGCGACCGAAGGAATACCAGGCGTTTCTTGAATCCATTGATTGTGAGGATCCTCGAATCATCCTGATGGATAAGGTATTGACTGACCGGGAAACCAAGTCCCTGGTCAAGCTGTGCGATTGTTTTTTGTCCCTGCATCGGTCGGAAGGCTTTGGCCGGGGGCTGGCGGAAGCCATGTATCTCGGGAAGCCGGTGATTGCGACTGGATATTCGGGAAATCTTGATTTTACCAACGCCCACAATTCGTGCCTCGTCGATTATCGGCTTATTCCAGTCGGGGACCAGGAGTATCCGTTTGCAAAGGGGCAGAAATGGGCGGACCCTGACATTGAGCATGCCGTGTGGTTTATGAAGCGAGTCGTCACTGAGCCGCATTATGCGCAAACAATTGGTCAACATGCCGCGGACTTTATTAAAACCTATCACAGTCCATTGGCCGTGGGGACCAAATATCGAGCTCGACTTGTGGCTTTAAACCTGCTTGACGAACTGTGAAGGAAAAGACCCTTCCCCTTCATAGGGTGAATGGATTGTGATAGCCACTGTACATCATTGGTGCCGCGAAATGACTGTGAATGATGTGTGACCCAGGGATGACAGAGAAATGAAGCCTGATCTGAGAGAAGTGGAAATGGTCTTTGATTTATTTGTCCCTCCCGTCGGGGGGGGGGAGGCTTCCCCGTCCGGAAGTCCCGGAATGTTCGCGATGGCTATGCCAGAGGATGGGGATTGCAATGCGGCCAATTGCGCGAGTCGGTGCGGAAGGATGCGTTATATCAAGAGGCATACAGACTGGCTTCTGGCCGGACTGTGGTATCTGAAGATAACCGGATGAATATTTTTCTGATCCTGAAATATTTTCTTCCTTATATTCCCTTTGGCCACATTGTCGAATTTGGATCGTATAAAGGGGGGAATGCGCTGTTTATGGCCTATGTGGTCGATCAACTGTATCCTGGCAGGAAAGTCTTTGCGCTGGATACTTTTGCAGGAATGCCGGCAACCGAATCGGCTATCGATGCCCACGGAGCAGGAGATTTTCAAGACGTCGATTTGCAGGAGTTACGAGAATTTGCTGATCGGGAGGGCCTGAGAAATGTTGAGTTTATCAAAGGGTTGTTCCAGGAAACCGGCCCCTCTGCCGTCGACAAGATTGGACGCATTGTCTTGGCCCATATCGACTGTGATATTTATTCCGCGGTGGCCTTTTCCTATGATCTCGTGAAGCCCTTCATGGTTCCAGGTGGGTATCTGGTGTTTGATGATGCGACCACCTCAAGCTGTTTAGGAGCGACTGAAGCGGTAGAAGAATTGGTGATTCGTCGCGACCGAATGCATAGTGAGCAAATTTTCCCGCAGTTTGTCTTTCGGTCTCATGGAGTGTGATATCTATCCTTTCCATTATTCGTCAACATAATTATGAAAGAATGTAGCAAGTCGATTGCTCGGCGATTATCCGAGCCAAATTTCATTAACCGGTTTTTCGTCGGGAAGGGTCTGGATATCGGTGGCCATCCCGATCCCTTGGGGTTATATCAGGAATTGTTCTGTCGGATGGAGGATGTGCGAACATGGGACCTGGTTGATGGCAACGCACAGTTTCTTGAGGGGGTGCCGGATGAGACATTCGACTTTGTGCATAGCAGTCATTGCCTGGAGCATTTGCATGATCCTGTCGTAGGACTCCGGAATTGGTTTAGAGTGTTGCGGCCAGGCGGCCATCTCGTCATTACCGTGCCGGATGAAGATTTATATGAACAGGGGCAGTTTCCGAGCACATTTAATGCCGATCATAAATGGACGTTTACCATTTTCAAGACGCAGTCATGGAGTCAACAGTCCCTGAATGTTCTGGATTTGGTGCGTGACCTTGGTTCTGCTGCCGAGCCGGTCAAAATTGAACAGCTCATTTCGACGTATCGGTTTAATCTTCCCAGATACGACCAGACCTTGAGTTCGGTTGGCGAATGCGGGATCGAGATTGTTATTCGCAAGCGTCCCATTGCGGAAGTGGATGCAGGTGGGCGTTGGTGTCGGTCCTCAGACCAACCTCGAGACGAAGTGCGGATTCATCTGAACCAGTACCGTGACGATCTTCGAACGCTTAAACATTTCAACCGGGAAAGACCGCCGTTTCACAATGACCAGCCACTTTGATATTTGGAGGGTTCGATGATCATCCGCGCTCGGGCGCCTCTTCGGCTTGGCCTGGCCGGCGGCGGGACGGATGTGTCGCCCTATTGTGATTTGTATGGCGGTTGTGTGCTCAATGCCACGATTGATCGATATGCCTATGCGGTGCTGGAGGTGTTGACGAGCCATAAGGTGCAGTTTTGTTCTGCTGATCGCCAGCATTTTAGTGAGTATCAGTTGGGAGAAGCCATTCCCCGCAATGGAAGTGTCGATTTACATCGAGCCGTCTATCTGTACATGGTCGAGCAGTATAATGAAGGACGGCCGTTGCCTGTGAAAGTTACCACTTACTGCGATGCCCCTGTAGGATCTGGGTTAGGATCCTCCTCGACTCTGGTCGTGGCAATGCTTAAGGCCTTTGCGGAATTGCTGAACGTCCCGCTTGACGATTATGCGTTGGCTCATTTGGCGTTTAAGATTGAGCGAGTCGATTGTGGTCTACAAGGTGGGAGACAGGATCAATACGCCGCGACATTTGGGGGGTTTAACTTTATTGAGTTTTATGCAGACAATCGGGTAATCGTCAATCCCTTGCGTATCAAAAACTGGATCATCTGTGAGCTGGAGGCCTCATTAGTGCTTTTTTTTACTGGTGTGTCCAGATCTTCCGCAAAGATCATCAGTGATCAGAGTTCCAATGTTGAGGCTGGCACTGACTTGGCGGTTTCTGCCATGCATGCCATGAAGCGTGAGGCCTGTACGATGAAGGAGAGTCTGTTGAAAGGGGATTTCACTGGACTGGTTGAGTCCATGCGCGAGGGATGGGTCAGCAAGAAACGTTCAGCCGAGAGTGTGTCCAACGCGCATATCGATGAAATCTACGAAGCGGCGGTCAAAGCGGGAGCCTTGGCCGGCAAGGTGTCCGGGGCTGGCGGTGGAGGATTTATGATGTTTTTTGTCCCACCGGAAAAACGCATGGAAGTAATTTTTGCGTTAAAAAATTTCTCCGGCCAAGTCAGTAACTGTCATTTTACCAAATACGGGATGCAAGGTTGGAAGATAGAATAAATTGAATTGTGTGGAAGACGGCAGACCGCGGTTGACCTCTTTTCATGGTTGTTTGAACAAACCGAATGTGTTGGTGAGGTAAATTGAGGACCTACTTGGTCCGAACAACGACGGACAGGGATTGTAAGTTTTTGGGCTGCGTATTTAACTGGATTATTCTGTGAGAAGCTGAGTCGCTGATATTTTTGGGCCGGGTTATCCTCCTCTGGCATGTGTTCGACTGATGTGTGAAGACAGGAGTGATTCATGTGGTTCAAGTAGGAATCAGAAAGGCCATTATTCTGGCTGGGGGACGTGGCGAAAGGCTTCAGCCTGTCGTTCCCGATCTTCCGAAGCCCATGGCGCCTGTTAGAGGCCGGCCATTTTTGGAGTATATTCTCGATAGACTTGTCGATGCTGGGCTGACCGAAGTTACTATATCAGTTGGGTATAAAGCGGAGGTCATTGAAGAGCATTTTGGTCAGGCTTACCGCTCACTTCAAATCAGATATTCAAGGGAAAGCTATCCTTTAGGAACAGGAGGAGCGATGGCCTTAGCGCTAAAAGGCGATGAGTCTTCTCCGGCTTTGGTCCTTAATGCCGACACGCTTGTTGACATTGATTATCCGGCCCTGATGGCCTGGTATGCACAGACCCCAACGGAGGTCGCGATCGTACTTCGGCATGTTCCGGATGTGAGTCGGTATGGTGCCGTCGTGCTCCTGGGTGAACGGGTCGTAGAGTTTCAAGAAAAGGGTCAGGAAGGCCCCGGCCTGGTGAACGCAGGTGTGTACGTTGTTGGACCTGAAATCTTTTCCCAATATGGAAGCGGAGAGCACTTTTCCTTTGAGACGGATATCCTCCAGCCGTATTGTCGAGAGCTGCAGCCACGCGCATTCGTCACCACAGGATATTTTATTGATATTGGCACACCAAGCGATTATGAACGTGCTCAGAGGGAAGTGATTTTTACTCGGGTCAACTGAACGGCATTGGTTCGGCAATAGTTTTGCCATTATGGAGAGCGGGATGGGATTTGAGAAAGAGTTCGAACAGTTTTGGAAGAAGGGATACCTGATTGTTCCTGATCTGTTCGACCAGGAAGAGATGCATATTCTGAAGAATATCATCGTGAATCATGAGGGGATGAAACAGCGGACTGAAGGTCTCATGGATAAAGTTTCTCAGGGAAAACGGCCCTCTTTTGAAACCATTTTTGTGTGGAATGATACAGCGGGAAATGATGTCTTCGCCAAAGCCACCCGACGTGCGTCGATTTTCGATCGATTGGAATATTTTTTTAACGATTCTATATACGTGTATCATAATAAAATTACCTTGAAATATCCCGGTATGGTCGGATTCCGCTATCATCAGGATTATGCCTATTGGTATGGAATGGGGAATTTGTATCCGGATATGGCTACGGTTCTCATTGCCGTTGACCCGATGACCAGGGAAAACGGGTGTTTGAAAATTCTCGAGGGGTCTCATAAGATGGGCAGGATTGACCATGTGTTTCATGATGGGGTGTCTGACAGCGGTGTTTGTCAGGACCGCCTGGCTGTCATTGAAACGCGTTTGCCGGAAGTATACGTAGAATTGAAGCGAGGAGATGTCGTGATGTTTCATTGTAATACCCTGCATGGTTCCAATGATAACGCGTCTCCCCATTCCAGAATCGCCTTAATCGGTTGTTATAATACTAAATCAAATAATCCGTATAAGTCGGCAGGGGGCCATCCCTTCTATCAGGTTCAAGAACGAGTGTTGGGAAAAATAACAGAACAGGATTCAAGTAGCCTTCCTGATTTTGATTTACAATTTTCCTGATGTCACTTCAGAGTTTGTCCCGGAGGATAACTGCCCTGTTACTGTTTGACGATAATTAATGTGCCAATAAGGCTCGAACCTGAAATGACCAAGGTGTTGGGAAAGGCCAGGGAGGGAATAGCAAAATGAGACATTTAGGGAGTTTTCTTGCAATTAGTATTACTCTAATAGTGTTCGGATTCGTAAATTCGGCACAGGCTTACCTTGATCCCGGTACCGGAAGTATGGTGTTACAACTCTTGTTGGGCGGCATTGCCGGGGCCGTGGTGATTCTCAAATTGTACTGGAGGCGATTTGTCGGACTATTTCGTGGAAATGCTCGAGAAGAATCCGAACATTCCTCTTCCGAAGATCAGAAGTAATGGGTGGTGTCCAACCCCTTCCAGGATCCTTCCGAGATCCCAGTGGAAACGTGTATCAGCTTGATGGGCGTATCTTTAGGACGGTCAATGATTGCTTTTCTCAGGATTTCAATTTTGTCACTTCCACGGGATTATTCCAAAAGCTTGCGACCGAAGGCTTGCTGCTTCCGTTTGAGGTCGTGTCGTCAGACGTTCTGGGGCACTCAGATCCAAAGCCTCGGTATGTTTTGGAAACACCCAGGCTCCCATTTATCTCCTATCCCTATGAATGGTCATTTCCGGCACTGAAGGCCGCCGCACTCCTGCATTTACGAGTCCATTTGCAATCATTGGCAGTCGGTGTCACGCTTTCCGATGCCTCGGCTTACAATGTTCAATTTCAGGGAAATCAGCCTGTTTTTATTGATCACCTCTCCTTTAGGCGCTACCAATCTGGTGAAATGTGGGTTGGGCATCGCCAATTTTGCGAACAATTCCTGAACCCTCTCTTACTTCGCGCATTTTTTGGCATCTCTCACAACGCCTGGTATCGGGGAACGCAGGAAGGAATTACAACTGGAGAGATCCGAAAGCTACTCAAGTGGCGACACTGCTTGAAGTGGAATGTCTTGACCCACGTCGTTTTGCAAGATCTTTTCCAAAAAACTTCCACTAAAAATACGAAAAGCCTTCAGGATCATTCATTAGCCAAGGCCTCGTTCCCCCTTTCTTCTTTCAAGGCGATGCTGGAAAAAATGTTTCATTGGATTAGCCAATTGACACCTCTGAATAAGGGTGCAAGCACTTGGGGGGATTACGATAAGACCTGTAGTTATTCTTCAACGGAGATCCAATCTAAGAAACAATTCATTCTTGAATTTTCCCAAACGGTCCAGCCCACACTGATATGGGATTTTGGGTGTAATACGGGTGAATATTCGGAGGCGGCGTTGGAAGGCGGGGCACGGAACGTCGTGGGGTTTGACTTTGATCAGGGAGCGTTGGATGGCAGTTACCGTCGAGCCGCCGAGAGGCGTCTCTCTTTTCAAGCTCTCTTTATGGATGCGGCTAATCCGAGTCCAAACCAGGGGTGGAATGGTCACGAGCGGGAAAGTCTGCAGGCACGGGCTTCAGCGGATGCCATCCTTGCCTTGGCTCTTGTTCATCACTTAGCTATTGCCAGGAATATTCCGTTGGTTCAGGTTGTTAATTGGCTGATCACGCTTGCGCCAGAGGGGGTCATCGAATTTGTTCCGAAAAATGATCCTATGGTGCAAGAATTGTTAAGTCTGCGTCAGGATATTTTCCCTGATTACACCGCCGAACATTTCATGGCGCTTTTGGAAAAACAGGCGGTGATCATTAAAAATGAAATCGTCTCAAAAAGTGGACGAATGTTGGTGTGGTTTAAACGAATGTAATTCAGGAACTTGAACCCTGGTTGAATGTACGTGAGCATTTGAACCATCAAAAAAATCTGAGATGTCGCTGAAAAACGCCTTGAATATTTCCGCACGCTTTCCTCAAAGACACCTTTTTTCCTCACCATAAACATCTGAATTGACCCTCATCTCTGTCATCAGGGACCTAAATGACCACTTCGTCAGATGAGCTAAATATAACTGGTATGCGGATGGTCCTTATTGAATTTTTGCACCTGTTTGCTCTCGCTGGCTTTGCCGTTGCCCAGCCGCTCTATGATCTTCTTGGGCAGAACCCCGAGTTTTTTGTTTCTTATAAGGCCGGTCCAGAGCTTATCATCGGTATGGTCTTCGTCCTTTCGATCGGGATGGCATTAGGCCTCGTGCTTCTTGAACTTGCCGTTTGGCCGGTTGGTGAGCGAGTTCGGAATAGCCTGCATTTGGTATTTGTCTTTGGCCTGGCGTTCCTCACAGTCCTGCCTCCGGTGCAGCGATTGGTGAATGGATCTGATCTCTTGATTGTCGGGTTTGCATTGCTGATTGGTTTTCTCTTTTCGGTCCTTTATGTTCGTTGGCAGGCGGTCCGGCTGTTTCTTACGGTGCTTTCACCCGTCGTGGTGGCATTTCCACTGTGGTTTTTGTTGTTTACCCCTGTGGGTCGGCTTGTCATGCCGGATGCCATTGAAGCACAGGCTGACATTGAGATTAACAATCCTGTCCCGGTTGTCCTTATTGTGCTGGATGAATTCAACATCACCGCGTTATTGGACGCTGAACGTCGAATCGATCCGGTGCGTTTCCCAAACTTTGCCGCCTTGGCCTCCCAAAGTCAGTGGTATCCCAATGCAGCTGCAACCTATGTAGAAACCGCAGTTGCGGTGTCTGCTATTTTGACGGGTCGGAAACCGAGAGGTGATATTCGGCTTAACCCGACGGCAACAGATCATCCGCAAAATCTGTTCACAATCTTGGGAGACCGTTATGCTCTTAATGTCGTGGAGTCTGTGACAAGACTTTGTCCCCATACACTATGCAAGGAAGAAGATGCTGCTGCTGGTTCGTCCCTTCGTTACAAGTCCTTTTTTGCAGATCTGGCAGTGATATTTTTACATATTATTGCCCCGCCACAATTAGGAAAACAGTTGCCCCCGCTCCACGCTCAATGGACCGGTTTCGGTGAGGAATTGTTGAAGAAAGGGATTCTTGGGCAGAACGAGAGTCGTATCCATCCCGATCTTGCCATTGGGGAAAAAAAATCAAGAGAATCTCAAATCACTTCTTTCCTTTCTCAAATCAAGCAAACCTCAAGCCCTGTCCTCCATTTCCTTCATGTCGTCCTACCTCATACGAAATATGAGTATCTGGAGTCCGGTCATCAATATGTAAGCAAAAGCGGACACATTCCTGCCGGTTGGATTGATGGCCCTGGTTGGGGGGGGAGGTGGATTGGAAAAGAATCCTTGATTCTCACGGCGTACTACCAATACCTTCAGCAAATTGGATATGTTGATCAGTTCCTCGGGAAATTGCGACGTTCACTTGAAAGGGAAGACCTTTTCGATAAGGCGCTCATTATTGTCACGGCAGATCATGGTGTTTCCTTTCAGCGAGGGCTATCCATGCGAGAGGTACAAAAGGGAAATGAGAGCGACATTCTAAAGGTTCCCATGTTCGTCAAGCTTCCTGGGCAACGTGAGGGAAGCATTCATGAGCGGCTTGTCAGCGGAATTGATGTGTTGCCAACCATTGCCGATGTACTTGGTTTAAAGATCCCCAAGGCTATAGATGGGTTTTCCATGTTGAACAATGAAATCCCACCGAGGGACGAGATAGATTTTCTCGGAGTAGGAAAGATTAAAGCCCAGGACCTGGAGGGATTTCCTCGTCTTAAGTGGCAGGTCGATCATTTTGGAGAGCACACCTCACTCGACCGACTTGTGCCAAAAGGGCCGGCTTCAAACTTGATTGGACAAGAATTTGGCGATTTGGATATTGGTCACTCGTCTTCACTAGGATATATCAATGAAAACCCTGGTCACTTAGATCAGGTGAACCTTGAAAGCAGAAACCTCCCTGCCCTTTTTAGCGGACAAATTATTAACACAAGTCGCCGAAGCTTACCGATTGCCATTTCTCTTAATGGCCGAATTTGGGCGACTACCCAGGCATCCTTATGGGATGGGAAACGGAACTATTTTTCTGTTTTATTTCCTCCTTCAGCTTTCCAGTCAGGCGAGAACCAAGTGAGGGTGTTTCTGATTGGAGATCAGGATACAAAATTAACTCCCATACCCTTGGCAATTCAGGGGTCTTTGAGTGATGAGCAGACAATGATCCGTTTGCATCACGAAGCCTCGGGGCAATCAAAACTGGTGTTTCCCGGTGAGCGGGAGATCGTGGTTGATGTGGGTGAAAAACATCTGACTGGGAATCTGGATCGTGTTCTTCTTTCAGAGGAGTCAATTGTTGTGGAGGGATGGGCTGCTGATCTTGAAAAGAATCAACCGGCTGAAGAGGTTCTCATTTTCACAAACGGAAAATTGACGGCTAGTGCAGAAGTTGGAATCTCCAGGCAGGATGTCGTGGAGGCTCATCAACAGAAGGCATTGTTCCACAGTGGGTTCAGGATTAAAATCCCGGTGAAAGTTCTCAAGCCTTATCCAAGTGATCTCACATTCATTGTTGTCTCATTAAGCAATCGAGCATGGGAATTCTCCTTTTCTCCCAAACAATTGGATTTTATTCGCTCCACGCTTGAGAAAAAGAATTTCAGCCAATGACCAGGCCGATAAGGGCAAATCCAGTCATTAGTCGTGACAAACCCAAGCTGTCGCTTAACCGGAACCCCATAGACCCGTTGGATTATGTGAGGAACAGTTCCAGCATTTGCTTTAGTGCGGGGCTTGGCGCCTGGATCGAGCCCTTTTAGGATTTTCAGGGAAGCGTCTTGACGTCGGAATGAGTGGGGCATGTTTTGTGGGATCGTTTGGCCTGCATTTCATGGAAGATATGCTCGGGTTGGTCTGTCTGATTTTGGAAACCAAAAGTTTGTTCCCGCTGCGAATGTTGCTCATTAAACCGGGCCAGGGGATTGAACCGGTTGCCCCAACATATTTCCTAAAGCATCCTTTTGATGATGATTGAATCGAACATGAATATTCGAAATTAACGTTAAGTTCCCGTCTCCTCGGGGGTGAGCTTACGGTGGAAGACTGGAAGCAGATGAAACAGAACTTGGCCCTTGTTGTTGGATCGACAATAATTGCGATTTTCATAATGGAGGCCTTATTGCGTGGTATGGGAATTCCATCTACCCTGAACTCAGGGTGGGGGTGGGAAAATTCTGCGGGTAGAAAATTATCTAAATATGATGCTTTAACAACCAATCAATTTGGATATCGAGGACAAAGCATTCACTATCAGATCGAGGATTATGTGGTATTGCTTGTGGGCGACAGCCAAGTCGAAGCGTATGCCAACCGGCCGGAACACATGCCTGAACGGTTTCTTCAGGAATTTCTAACGATTCAATTGCATAAACCAGTCAAAGTGTTTTCCCTTGCTTCGTCAGGGTGGGGTCAGGATCAACAGCTACTCGCCTTACAAGAGTATTTCAACTTGTATAGGGCAGACTTGGTTTTGTTGTGGGCAACCCCAGGAAATGATTTTTGGGAAAATGCCTTTCCTGATAGAAGTGCGACTCCGCAGGCGGGACCCTTGAAGCCAACCTTTAGGCTTATGGATGGTGAGCTCTATGGCCCCTATTTTACAACAGAATCTTACTTGCATAATAGTGCAATTGCCCAATTAATAGAGACGGTGATAGCAAATTTACAGAAAGAAACATTAGAACAACGCATTCTTCGTCGTTGGCTTCAAGAAATGCCGTCGTCCCATAGAACTCACAATGCCGAAAATGAACATGTATGTGAGGGACTGACAGTTATTAATCAAGTAGAGTTTTTTAATACGATATTTAATCTCAATAATGAAATTGGTTACACCATAAGGTCCGGGGAAGATTTTCTGAACAGCAGAAGCCACTTTTCTCCTTTTATGATGAATCCATCCAGGCGTGATGAATATCTGGTGGCGATTACTGAAAGTTTATTGCAGCATGTAAAAGAGGAAGTCGAAAGGCACCATTCAATATTCTTTGTTTTCTATCCTGTTCGAGAAGATTTTGATAAGCGAGGTATGCAAATGGTTAAGTGTGTGATGGATTCTCAAGGAAATATATTTAGAGTTTCATTGGACTATGCAAGCCGATTGAAAGACGTCATCTCCTCTGAAGACTTAGTTTTCTTTGATTTGCCGGGGGGGAACGAAATTGTCGTTTCACCGAGTGATAGGCATTTAAATGATTCTGGAAATAAATTAGCTATGAAGAAACTGAGTCTGATGTTGATAGAGCGTTCCCTATTCAATTGATGATTATTTTTCCCCTTTGAGGCTATGGTGATAGTTTGGTTCCGCAGTCTTTCGAACAATAATCGTGTTAATTGAGGATGCCAATACCGAAGGCATAACGGCACTCTTCTGTCCTGGAGAAACTGTCGACGGGAAACCCACAGATGCCTCGCTCGACTTCAACACCTTATCTGCGAAAACGGCCATCTGCCCCCTGCTGAACCATTGGGACGAACACGGCAGGCTCCCACTTTATCGGCAGCAATGGCGCCGGATGGGCAAGGATGGGAAGGGAAGCATGCCGCAGAAGCAAGAAAAGTGTTATTCATGTCTACAGTCTAGAGATGTCAACGACTGGATGGGATGGTTGTCAGGAAGCTTTCTGGAAAATGGGCGTTGGTCGTGACGTCGTAGGATGCCATGACGAATTCTGGATCAAAGGAGGGTACCCTGCATACGCCGAAGCTATGCTCCATCATCATTGTGACCTATAATTCCAGCTCCTGCATCGGTGTCTGTTTGAGCCCCTTACTCAACATTTCTGATGTTGAACTCGTGGTGGTGGATAATGATTCGAAGGATGGTACTACAGCTAAATTGCAGAAAGAATTTCCGCAGGTTACCCTTATTGCCCTTCAAGAGAATATTGGTTTTGGGCGTGCGTGTAATATCGGGTTGACGGCTTCGTGTGGATCCTTTGCCCTATTTTTGAACCCGGACACCATTGCGACGGAAAAGGCCATTCGAACTCTTATCCAATTTTATGAAATGCATCCTCGAGTCGGAATTGTCGGGGGCCGTCTTGTTGATCCATCTGGCCGGCCTTTGCAATCAATGGGGGATACGCCTTCTTTGACTGGCCTTGTGCTGGATAAGCCGTTGGCCTGGGTGGCGAAGCGTGTAGGGCCTCGAGGGTTCTTTCGTCGAGTGGTCGGCCGGTGTTCGACAAAATTTTGCATCCCTCATGAAGCGGAGCCTGTGGCCTGGGTGTCGGGTGCTTTTCTTTGTTGCCGGCGTTCAATCTGGAATGAAATCGGTGGCTTTGATGAAAAGTTTTTTTTGTATTATGAAGATGTTGATCTGTGCCTCAGGGCCACGCAGGCTGGTTGGGAGGTGTGGCACGTTCCTGAGGCAGTTGTCGAGCATCAGTCCGGAGCTTCATTTGGGGGCGATCTTTCTAAACAAAAAGAAATTTATTATGTTAATCAATATTATTTTTTCCGGAAACATTTTGGTCGTCCGGTCGCATGGGCCTTGTGGGTTTTGCAGAGTATCTATGCACGATTAGGTATGTACCGTGGCCTTGGAACCGATCGGATAGGTCGTGCTCTGCTATAGTGCGTATTCTAAGAATCACAGAAATTTTACTTGGGAAATTTGGGACGTAATGCGGGTCCTCCAAATTGTTGCCGATGGAAAGCCAGGAGGAGGAACCACGCATGTTCTACAGATTCTCAAAGGCTTACGGCATGTTGTTTCTTTTCAACTCATTACCGAAGAACAATCATATTTAATGAAGGAAGCCGGTGCTCTTGGAATTCCCTGTCAGGGGCTTCGGTTTTTCATTAGTCGGCTCAATCCTGCCATCCCTTTTCAACTTCGAGCGTTGGTTATGACCCTTCAACCTGATCTGGTTCATGTTCATGGTGGGCGTGCAGGGTTTTTCTTTACGGTATCTCTCTTGAAAGTCCCGATGGTCTATACCGTCCATGGATTTCATTTTATTGAAAAGTCACCGAGCATTCGCCGGATGGCGTTAATGGCCGAACGTTGGAATCTGCGACGTGCGTGTCATTCTATTTTTGTGTCGAAATATGATGTGGTTCTTGCAGAAAATTTTCAATTGCTACCAGGCAGTGCCAAAAGGTCAGTCATCTATCCAGGTCTCTCTTTGAAAAATCTTCCACCGCCTTTGCCTCAGGCGCTCCTGCATATTGGCTTTATCGGACGATTAGAACCTCAGAAGGATCCTCTCCTTTTTGTAGAGATGATGGAGTTCTTGCCTGAGTATTCGGCCACGATTGTTGGTGATGGGGCTTTGGCTCCCATGATCAAACAGGAAATAGCCAGGCGGGGGTTAGGTGGACGGGTTCACATGGCGGGGGAGTTGTCTCATAGAGAGGCTCTGGAAATTCTCGCTACTTTCAGCGTGGTCGTTTTAACCTCCAGGTGGGAAGGCCTGCCGGTTTTGGTCTTAGAATCTATGGGCATGGGAGTTCCGGTTGTGAGCATGAAGGTGAGTGGATTGGAAGAAATCATTCATGACGAGGTAAACGGAATGCTGGTAGAGAAAAGGAGAGGAGAAGATCTTGCCGAAAGGGTCAAAATAATCACAAACAATGAGGATCTCAGGATCTCCCTCATTAAGAAGGCACAGGAGACTATACAGGAAAAATTTTCCATCGAAACCATGATGGCTTCGATTCTGAAAATATATCAGGAAATGTCTGCCTCACATGCAGGCCATTGAGGGCACAAGTGAAAGTTGCGCTGGTTCATGATTGGCTGACTGGTATGCGAGGGGGTGAGCGGTGCCTTGAGGCGTTGTGTGAGTTATTCCCTGATGCGCCAATTTATACGCTGTTCCATGTGAAGGGCAGTGTGTCGGAGACGATTGAGCGGCATCTTATTATTCCCAGCTTTCTTAATCGAGTCCCATTTGCAAAAAATCGATATCGGTATTTGCTCCCTTTCTTTCCTTCAGCCATCCAGCGATTGAAATTTCATCAGTATGATTTGGTGGTCAGTTCGAGCCATTGCGTGGCCAAGGGCATTCGAGTGCCTCGCGAGACCTGTCATATTTCCTACGTTCATACCCCCATGCGATATATCTGGGATGGATTTGATACCTATTTTGTTAACACAGGGATTTGGAATTTTGGCAGGCTGGGCATGGGCCTTTTTCGAACGCGACTTCAGCAGTGGGATGTGGAATCCAATGCCCATGTGAGTTGCTTTATTGCCAATTCGCATAACGTAGCAGAGCGAATTGCACGGCAGTATGGAAGGATGGCCTGCGTGGTCTACCCTCCTGTTGATTGGCAGACCTTTCACGTGTCGCATTGCGATGAAGGGTTTTACTTGATGGTCACGGCCTTTGCGCCCTACAAAAAAGTCGACCTGGCCATTGGTGCGGCCAATGAGCTTGGGCTTCCATTAAAAATTATTGGGCGGGGACAAGATGAGAAACGCTTAAGACGAATGGCCGGTCCAAGTGTCGAATTCCTTGGCTGGCAGCCAGACCATCGTGTCAGAGACTTTTACAGCCGGTGCCTGGCCGTTCTCTTCCCCGGTGAAGAGGATTTTGGTATTGTGCCTTTGGAGGCCATGGCTGCCGGAAAACCGGTAATTGCCTATGGAAAAGGTGGGGCCCTTGAAACAATCGTCCCTCTCAATCCTTTGCCTAAGCAAGGTGAAAATTATATGGAACGTGGTGTTCACGGAAGTGGATTCTCTTCTGCTCCAACGGGGGTCTTTCACTATGAACAGTCGGTCCAAGCCATAATTGAAGCCATTCAATTGTTCACGCAGCACCTCACAGATTTCAATCCGGATGCCATTCGGGCACATGTTGAACCGTTCGATCGTTCTCATTTTAAGCAGCGGATGCAGCAAGTGATCATGTCTCGTTACCGCGAATTCCGTCGTACCCCACCATGTTGAAACGCCACAGTGAATTCTTAAAAAATCTGCTCTTCCTTTCCGACTTGGTTGTGATATGCGTGTGTTGGGTGGGCGCCTATTTCATTCGCTTTTCAGTGCCGCTGTTTCCCATCACCAAAGGCATTCCTCCTATTGACCCGTATCTCTGGCTTCTTTTCCCAATTGTCGCCGTATGGGGAATTTGTTTCTATTCATTTAATCTGTATCGGCCTCGTAGAATGGGCTCTCATCTGGCGGAATTTGTGGACATTGCCAAGGCCAATACGCTGAGTATTCTGATCCTGGTCGCATTGACATTTTTCTCGAAGCCGTTTGAATTTTCCCGTTTGGTGATCATGTATTTTTGGTTGTTGAATCTGGTGGTGTTGGGCTTTTCCCGTATGGTCTTTCGGGAAATTCTCAGGGTTTTCCGGCGAATGGGATACAACCAACGCCAGGTGGTAATTATCGGCGCGGGAAAACTTGGGCAGCGCGTTGGCGATACCCTCAAAATGCATCCCGAACTTGGCCTCCAGGTTCGCGGGTATTTGACACGGAATGCCGAAAAGGTTGGTCAAATGTTGGACGGAATACCCGTTATCGGAACGTTTGACCAGGCGGCAGATATTTTAACCAGCCATGTGGACATCGTATTTTTGTGTTTGCCTCCGGAAGTGGAATGTGAAGCGGAGGGACTGATGAAAATCCTGTCTGCCACTACAGCCGGAGTGAAGATCATTCCATCCATTTATGAGTTCGTGACGTTGCGGGCGGAAGCCGAAATGTTTGAGGGCCTTCCTATTATTACCCTCCAAGGATCTCCTCTTTACGGGTGGAATTTGTTTCTGAAGCGGATGGTTGATGTCTGTGGTGCCGCCGTGGCCCTGGTGGTGGCCTCACCAATCGCATTGATGATTGCGGTACTCATCAAGCTCACCTCTCCAGGTCCTGTCTTCTACCGGCAGACTCGTGTTGGCCTCGATGGGAAATCGTTCAATATTGTCAAAATTCGGACCATGCGTATGGATGCCGAAGAAAAGACAGGTCCCGTCTGGGCCAAAGCCCATGACCCACGCAGGACGCCCATCGGGACGTTTCTGCGACGGACCAGTTTGGATGAATTGCCGCAATTCTGGAATGTCTTAAAGGGAGAGATGAGTATTGTGGGGCCGCGTCCCGAGCGACCGGAGTTTATCGAGAAATTCCGGGCCCAGATTCCCCAATATAACCTGCGTCACACCATGAAAGCCGGAATTACGGGTTGGGCACAAATTAATGGATTGCGTGGAAATACCTCTTGGGAAAAACGTTTAGCCTACGACATGTATTATATTGAGCATTGGTCCTTATGGCTGGATGTGAAGATTATGATTATGACTCTTTGGAAGGGGTTGATCCATCGGGAGGCGTATTAGCCTTTCACTTTTCGTGTGGCAACGCGGCAGTTCTCCCATGTGAGTCTCTTTGCCAATGGGGTTGAATTTCCCTCCTCGTGATTATCCCTGACATTTCTCTGAGCATGTATTTTCTTCATTGCGTGAAAGGGCGTCAGCGAGTCTTTCTTCAAAAAAGATTTGGGGGAGATGTCCCTCACGACTTTTTGAGTGAAAGAAGCATAGAGGGTATTATTTGATCCTTGTCCCGGCAGGGATCTCCTGGGACATGTTAAGAAGTTCAAGGACCTCTTGATCTCCTGCAGCTAATACCATGCCTTGGGATTCAATCCCCATCAGTTTTGCCGGCTTGAGATTTGCCACAACGACAATGGTTCGGCCCACCATTTCTTCGGGGGCATATTTTTTCCCAATTCCAGCCACAATCTGACGCTGTTCGGTTCCGATATCCACCTGGAGCTTGAGCAGTTTTTCAGACTTTGGAACACGTTCTGCCGTTAAGACTTTGGCCACCTTCAATTGAACTTTTTGGAAATCGGCAATGCCGATTTGTATCACGTCGCTGGGTGGGGATTGCGGTTGGGTGGATGGAACGGGCTGAGGTGTTTCCATGTGTGTCCTGTTTGGGTGAATAGGCATTTTCTGTTCGGGACTCTTTTGGGAGTCCGATGGACGGGAATCTTTTCTGGGAAATAGCGAAGCGCCTTTACTGGTTTGCCCCGTATAGAGGTATGCTCCCCAACGAGGGAATTCTTGCAATACGGGTGTGGAAAAATCCATCGATAAACCCAGTCGGGTCTTCATCGTTTCGGCGATCTGTGGCATAAACGGGTATACGGCCACCGTGAGAAATCGCAAGACCTCCGTGAGATGAAACAGGACCGTGTGAAGGCGAGGGGTATGGCCAGGATCTTTGGCCAACATCCACGGAGCGGTCTTATCAATATATTGATTAGCTGACTGGACCAAACCCCACGTGGTTTCCAGTGCGCGATTAAATTCTAAGTGGCGAAGGTGCGTGTCAATGGACGGGAAAAGTGATGAAGCCGCATGCTGGAGTTGACGATCCTGATCGGTTTCGTGTTTGGCGTCGGAGTTGAGGAACGGTATTGTTGGAAAAATTCGCCAACATCGTAAGCGTTCGAGACAGCAGATTGCCAAGATCGTTTGCCAATTCAGCGTTATACCGGGTACCGAATGCCGTGATGGAGAAATCTCCATCCTGGCCGAATGGTACTTCCCTTAACAGAAAATAGCGAAAGGCATCAGCGCCGAATTCTTTGACCACGGCATAGGGATCGACAACATTCCCTCGACTTTTTGACATCTTTTCCCCATTCACCGTCCACCAGCCATGCGCAAAGATGGATTGGGGGAGCGGCAGTTCCAAACCCATTAACATGGTCGACCAGTAGACGGCATGGGTGGTCAGGATATCTTTTCCGACTAGATGGAGCGATGCGGGCCAGAATTTTGAGGTGCTGGGAGTTGGAGCGACGTACTCCAGGGCTGACAGGTAATTCACTAAGGCGTCGAACCACACATAGGCCACGCAATCCCGATCAAATGGCAATTCGATGCCCCACGATAGCCGTGACTTGGGTCGGGAAATTGACAGATCCTCAAGGGGTTTTTGCAGAAACCCTAGGACCTCATTGCGACGGGTGTCCGGCTGAATGAAGTCGGGATTTGTCTGGATATGCTCCTTCAACCGGTTCTGAAAGCGACTCATGCGATAAAAATAATTTCGTTCACTGACCTGCTCTACTGGTCGCCGACAATCCGGGCATAGGCCGTTCTCCACATCCTTTTCTGTCCAAAATCGCTCGTCAAAGGTGCAATACCAACCGGTATATTCGGCCTGATAAATCAAGTCTTTGTCATAGAGGGCTTGAAGGTACCGTTGTACGATGGCCTGATGTTGAAGATCGGTGGTGCGAATAAACCCATTGTTGGAAATATGCAATTGCGACCAGAGATTCTTGAACTTCGGCGTGAGGAGGTCACAATGTGCCTGCGGATCGATCCCGGCCTTGGCCGCCGCCTGTTGGACTTTTTGCCCATGTTCGTCTAATCCGGTAAGGAAAAAAACCTCGTGCCCTGTTAGCCGATAGAACCGGGCTAGAACATCGGCCGCGATGGTGGTGTAGGCGTGGCCAATGTGAGGCACATCATTGACATAATAGATAGGGGTAGTGACATAAAACGTGTTGGACATGACAAGACATCCTCTGTTAGCTCCGAACCCACATGTGCCAAACGACTCGGGTGGTCGCAGAACCGGGGTAAGCAGGTAATTGATGGTTAAGCGAGCCCTGTTGAATGCGAGAATTCCAATTGGTCGTGGAGATGAAAGAAAAATTGTTCCAGTCCGATTTGTACATTAAGATTTCGTTGTTGCCCTCGCTCGAGTTGGTTGAGTTCATGGATTAAGTCCAAAAGAGAAGAAGGGGTGATCTGTAGAGACAACTCGCGAAGCGCCGTTTCTTGATCCTGGTACAAGGTGGGAGACAAGGAATGATCCAGGGTCAGCAAGAGCAAATCCCTGAGCCCTGCCCAAAACCAATGAATCGCTTCCTGTACTTGGTTCGATTTGACCAGCCCTTCACTCATATCCATCACCCGTGAAGCCGACGCAGTCTGTTCCCCAAATAACAATGCCCAGTACTGACGGATTTTCACCTTTAACTCTGCGGGGTCACAGGCCAAAGCTGAACCCAACCGGCCTTCGGCAAATGCCGCGATTAACCGGTTATCCTGGTCTTCCCTGTCCGTCCGTTCCTTCAGAAATTCATAAATGCTGGCAGAGGGCAGCGGGGCAAATCGCAACGTAATGCATCGAGACCGAATCGTTGCCAAAAGGTGCTCCGGGCGGCTGGTGATCAGGAGAAAGAGGCAATGGTCTGGCGGATCCTCCAATGTCTTGAGCAAGGCGTTGGCTGCTTCGGTGGTCATTGAGTCCGCCTGATCAATGAGGCAAATCTTATGTGACCCCAGGAGAGGACGATAAATGACCAGATGTTCGATGTCCCGAATTTGATCAATGGTAATTTTGGAGTTCTGCTTTTGCGTATCTTCAGGTTGAACCAACAAAAAGTCGGGATGGGTGGCCTGGGCGATTTGATGACATGACCGGCAGTGGCCGCAGGCATCGGGTGTTGGTGCGATTTGTGGGACCTCGCAATGGAGATACTGGGCAAGCGCGATAGCGGTGAGTCGTTTCCCAATGGTCGGTTCTCCGTGAAAGAGATACGCATGCCCCAGATGATTGGTGGAGACCGCTGTTTGGAGCCATTTAATTGGGCGTTGATGCCCGACGAGATCTCGAAACGCCATGCTGAGGGGTACCTTTCGTCTGGACTCGCTTGATGATGGGTCTGGGTTGAGGAGTGACGTGAGCCAGGCATGTCGATGGCAACGACTCAATGAGGCGTGCCATCATGGATGTAATGAGAGTGTTTAGGATTTCGGGGGATTGCCCGGCATCCAATTTTTGAATGCGTTGGGGATGCTGTTTAGCGAGGGCGATGAAGCCTCGACGTACTCGTTGATGGAAATCCAAGGATTCCTGGTCAAGTCGGTTTTGGTGTCGGGCCTGTTTTCGCCTCGCCAACCCTTCTTGGGTTGGGAGATCGAGTAAAAACGTGAGGTGTGGAGTCAGTCCTTCCGTGACGAATTGATGGGAATGCTTTAGAAAGGAGATATCACGGTGTCGTCCGTATCCCTGGTAGGCCAGAGTTGAATCAAAAAACCGGTCACACAGTACAATCATGCCTTTTGACAGGGCGGGCCGAATCACATGAGCCACATGTTGGGACCGGGCAGCCAGGACTAGAGCTGTTTCGCATTCTGGAGTAATGATTTCCTTGTTAGATTTCGATTTAGAGTGGGAAAGCAGAAGGCGACGAATGGCCTCAGACAATGGAGTCCCACCAGGCTCACGGGTTTCTAATACCTGATAGCCCTGAGCTCGAAGTGCTCGTGCCAACCGGTGGCATTGTGTGGTCTTTCCAGAGCCTTCTGTGCCTTCGAAGGTGATGAATAACCCTGAAGACAGGCCCTGTTTTCCCTTGGCGTGGTTTCTCGGTTTCATAGAAATTTATCCTGGTCGATCCTAGTCTAAGTCATTGAAATTCGCAAGAAAAGTCTTGCAGGAGTCCCATCCTGATTGTAAGATGCGGTAGTAGTACGGTGACTTCCTACCTCTCCCGTATAGACCGTGCCTGCTTTGTGTGGCGGGTATAAGGCGGATTTTTCTCATGAATACCCTTCGCGCCTCTCTCAGACGTTATTTTTTGACAGGCCTGTTGGTAATTACCCCAATTTGGGGAACGATCCTCATTTTAAAAACGTTGTTTGTGACCGTGGATAGTATCCTTGGCACGGCATTAGCGGACCTGGTGTTACCGGATTATTACTTTCCCGGTCTGGGTATTTTGGCATTATTGGTGTTGATTTTTTCAGCAGGGGTCTTTGCCACAAATTTTTTGGGAAAACGATTGGTCGTCCGGTGGGAAGAAATTTTAGATCGTGTCCCGATTGTACGTGGTATTTATGCCACATTGAAGTCGATGATGGACATCTTATCATTCAAACAACGCGAAAAATATAACAAAGTGGTTATGATTCAATTTCCCAAAGAGGGGAACTATTGTTTGTCGTTTGTCACGGGGGAAACCAGAAAGGAAATCCAGAATCTGGCTCCGGAGCCTCTGGTCCATGTGTTTGTCCCCACATCTCCGAATCCAACTTCTGGCTATTTTCTCCTGGTTCCCGAGAGTGAAATTATTCCTGTAGATATGGGGGTTGAGGAAGCCATGAAGCTTATTGTTTCAGGAGGGTTCTATTCTCCTCCGGATAAATCCTCTAGCATTGAAATTGCAAAAAAACGGGATAGAATGACCCTCAAGGACTCACCAAAAGTCCAAACCCCATGAGAAGAGACCTTTAACGAAGGGTATGACAGTCATAATGAGTGGTAAAAAAAGCACGGCCGCCATGATTCTGGCTGCGGGACAAGGAACCCGGATGAAATCGGCTTTGCCCAAAGTTCTGCATCGTGTGGCCGGTCGTCCCATGCTGTGGTATGCCGGGAACTTAGCCAGGCATGTGGCAACCCAGACCGTTGCCATTGTGGTTGGCTATGGATCGGAACAGGTCCAGGCCTACATCGAACAAGAAAAGGCTAATTTTGAGCCGTTTGAAGTGGTGATCCAGGAGAAACAATTGGGGACGGGGCATGCCGTTCAACAGGCATATCCAGTATGTACCAGGAACGACGCCAAGCAGGCCGACCAATTCTTGATTCTTAATGGCGACTCGCCCTTATTAACGCAGGCCACTCTGACTTCCCTGGTTGATTATCATCAATCTGAAAAAGCCTGTCTGACAATCTTAACGACGGTCATTCCAGAATCACGTGGATACGGGCGGGTGGTTCGCGGGCCATCAGGCGAGATCCGTCGTGTGGTCGAGGATCAAGATTGCTCAGCAGAAGAACGAAGTATTTCGGAAATTAATGTTGGGACCTATGTCGTGGATGGCACCTTCCTTGGAAAGGCGTTGAGCCAATTGCGACCGCAAAATGCCCAAGGGGAATATTACATCACCGATATGATTGAAGTGGCTGTCCAGCAAGGACTGAAAGTTGTGGCATGGATAACCAATGACCATTTGGAGACGACTGGGATTAACACAAGGGAACATCTGGCCATAGCCGAAAAAGAAATGCGACGACGAATTTGCCAGCGTCTCATGTTGTCAGGTGTCACCATGCTGGATCCGGAACGTGTGATTATTGACGATGGAGTCGAGGTCGGAAGGGATACCAGTCTCTATCCCGGAGTCATACTTGAAGGCCGGACCGTCATTGGACCCAATTGCGTAATTCACGGCAATTCGAGGCTGAACAATTGCCTGGTCGGCAATAATGTCCTCATTCAGGATTCGTGCGTCTTGCTGGAAGCCAGGATAGAAGAGGGGGCGATCATCGGGCCTTTTGCGCATTTGCGTCCGGGGAGCCATATTCATCGAAAAGGCAAGGTTGGTAATTTTGTGGAATTGAAACAGACGGAAGTTGGAGAGGGGTCTAAGGTCAATCATTTGAGTTATCTCGGAGATACCGTGATTGGCCGGAATGTGAATATCGGCGCCGGGACCATTACCTGCAATTACGATGGATTTCGAAAGGCACGGACTCAGATTGATGACAATGTCTTTATTGGGAGCGATGTGCAATTAATTGCCCCGGTGACGATAGGGGAAGGGGCGTTGATTGCGGCAGGGACTACCGTCACGAAAAATGTTCCGCCCAATGCATTGGGCATTTCTCGAGTCGCGCAAGTCAATAAAGAAGGTACGGCGGCGAAACGGCGAGAAATTCTGGCTTCTTCCTCAGCCGCCCATGTTCAGGACAAAGAGCATGGTGACCCGGCAGAGTCGTCACTCCGACCGAACCCTCAGGAACAAAAAGACCCTGTCTAGTGGCTAATTTTGATGAACGAAGTCCAGCGATATCTGACCGGGCTCATGTGTTTTCATCCAGGCTGATCGATACCATCCCGATCTTTCCAATACCATTTGGAAAAAACGATGTGATGTAAGGAGCGTTAGAGTATGTGTGGAATCATCGGATATGTTGGAGGTGAATCAGCGACCCCTATTTTAGTGGCCGGGCTACAACGGCTGGAATATCGAGGGTACGACTCCGCCGGGATTGCGATTCAACATAATGGAGAGTTGAACATTCGAAGGACGGTGGGCAAGCTCACCAATCTTCAGGCCGTTTTGCAAAACGGGGCTGTCGCCGGAACAATAGGAATCGGTCATACGCGTTGGGCTACGCATGGCCGGCCATCTGAACAAAATGCCCATCCTCACCGTTCGGGAGAGATTGTTCTCGTCCATAATGGAATTATTGAAAATTTTCTAGATCTCCGCCATCGATTGGAATTAGAAGGCTATCGGTTTGAGTCTGAAACCGACACCGAGGTGATTGCGCACCTCTTATCCTCGCTCACCATAAAAGGGCATGGGCTTCAAGAGGCAGTCAGATTAATTGCCAATGAACTGCATGGGAGCTATGCCATTGCCGTGATGTCGTTGGCTGAGCCAGGACGCATCGTCGTCAGTCGTTCAGGATGTCCACTGGTGATTGGTCAGAATGGAAAGGGAGCTTTTTTGGCCTCTGATGTCACGCCTCTCCTAGCCCATATACGGGAGGTGGTGTTCCTAGAAGACGGAGATGTGGGCATTTTAGAGGAATCCGGTATCACCATTTTTGATTCGGATGGCCAACCAAAAGACTTCAATCCGGTTACCATTGATTGGGATGCTGAGGCGGCTGAAAAGGGGGGCTATCCGGATTTCATGATGAAGGAAATCCACGAACAGCCACAAGTGATCATGGATACGCTTCGGGGCCGATTTCAATACGAAACGGGCGAAGCGGATCTTCCCGATTTGGCCATGACCGACGAGGAGTTGCTCAACGCCAGGCGAATCTGGATCGTTGCGTGTGGGACGTCTTGGCACTCGGGGCTCGTCGGGAAATATTTATTCGAAGAAATGATTCGACGCCCCGTTCAGGTGGATATCGGTTCAGAGTTCCGGTACCGGGAGCCTATGATTCAAAAGGACGATTTGTTTATTGCCATTTCACAATCAGGCGAGACGGCGGACACATTGGCGGCGGCACGGGAAGCTAAGCACCGGGGGGCACGTGTCCTGGCGATTGTGAATGTGGTGGGAAGTACGCTGGCTCGCGAAGCCGATGGGGTGATTTACACGAGATGTGGTCCTGAGATTAGTGTGGCTTCCACGAAAGCCTTTACCGGGCAGGTAATTGCCTTATATCTCTTGGCCTTGCATGTGGGACGAGTGCGTCGCACCTTAAGTCCGGAGGAAGGGCGATGGTGGTTGGATCATTTTCTCAAGCTTCCCGGCCAAGTCGAGCATATTCTCAAGCAGGAAGGGTCGATCCAAGCGATTGCCCAGCGGTATTATCAAAAACGAAATTTTTTGTATTTGGGTCGGGGGATTAATTATCCCATTGCCCTGGAAGGTGCCTTGAAACTCAAAGAAATCTCCTATATCCATGCCGAGGGATATGCGGCGGGGGAGATGAAGCATGGTCCCATCGCATTGATTGATGAAGACATGCCTGTGGTCGTGCTATCGCCGAAAGATCGGCTCTACGAAAAGTCTGTCAGTAATCTGATGGAAGTGCGCGCCAGGAGTGCCCCCGTGATTGCATTTGTGACCGAAGGGGATCATGCCCTGGATCAGGTTGCCGATCACGTGTTCGCGATTCCTGCTGTCCATGCGCTCTTGACCCCGATTCTGTTTACCGTCGGCCTTCAACTGCTGGCCTATCATATTGCGGTGTTGCGAGGAGTAGATATTGACCGTCCGAGAAATCTTGCCAAGAGTGTGACGGTTGAGTAAGGCATTCTTCCGATCTCCCACCAGAGTCTTTCCTGCACGGTTCTCACCGCTTTTATCAAGTGGAGAGTATTGAATCATGGAGACCATGATTGTGACCGGAGGCGCCGGTTTTATTGGCGCCAATTTTGTCCGGATGGCCCTTCACAAGACCGAGGCACGAATTGTCGTCGTGGACAAATTGACGTACGCGGGGCATCGAGAAAATCTTGATGGATTGTGGGACCATCCTCGTCTCGTGTTTATCCAGGCAGATATTGCCGATGCGGGTGAGATGACCAGGATTATGGATTCATTTTCTCCCAGGTGGTTGCTGAATTTTGCCGCTGAATCGCATGTGGACCGGTCCATTGACGACCCTTATCCCTTTATTCATACGAATGTCACGGGTACGCTGGTCTTGTTAGACGTGGTCCGGCGATTTCTGAAGCAAGGACATGCTGATCATCGCCAACGTTTTCGGTTCCTGCATGTTTCAACTGATGAAGTGTATGGGACGTTGGGCCCGACAGGATTGTTTTCCGAAGAGACCCCTTATGCCCCCAATTCACCCTATGCGGCATCGAAAGCCAGCGCTGATCATTTGGTGCGGGCTTTTCATCACACGTACGGTCTTCCAATCCTGATGACCAATTGTTCCAATAACTATGGGCCCTATCAATTTCCCGAAAAACTTATTCCTCTCATGGTCTTGAATGCCTTAGAAGGGAAGCCTCTTCCGATTTATGGGAACGGGCAGAATATACGGGACTGGTTGTTTGTGGAAGACCATTGTGAGGGCCTACTCCTGGTCCTTCAGGAAGGAACGCCTGGAGAAAAATATAACCTGGGCGGGCGATCGGAACGATCGAACCTTGAGGTCGTGGACGCCCTATGCCGGATCTTGGAAGAGGTTGCCCCGGGTGGCTCAAATTCTTTCCTGTCTCAACGGGGTATCACACGATACGCAGACCTGAAAGTATTTGTGGCTGACCGTCCCGGGCATGATTTTCGTTATGGCATTGATACCACCAAAGTGCACTCGCAATTGGGGTGGAGCCCACGCCACTCTTTCGAGTCTGGGTTGCAACAGACGATTGAATGGTATGCTGCCAATCGCCAATGGTGTCAGGCTGTGACAACGAACTCCTATCAACGGGAACGACTCGGGTTAGCTTCTGTCCCATCGATATAGGGGCATGGACGCTCTCTCATTGTGGCAAGGTAACATGAGGATGACGAAAACATTGGGATGCGAAGGGGTACGATGAAGGGAATCATCCTAGCGGGTGGATCGGGAACCCGACTCTATCCCTTAACCCACGCGGTCAGCAAACAACTCATGCCGGTTTTTGATAAACCGATGATCTATTATCCATTGTCGACTCTCATGCTGGCTGGAATCCGGGATATTTTGGTGATCACCACTCCGCATGAGCAGGAAGGGTTTGTCCGGTTGTTAGGTGATGGCAGTCATCTCGGGTTAACGATCCGCTACCAGGTACAACCCCGGCCCGAAGGAATTGCGCAAGCCTTTGTGATTGGGCGTGAGTTTATAGGACAGGATCGGGTGGCGCTCATTCTTGGGGATAATATTTTTTATGGGCATGGGCTGTCTCGCTATCTTCAGGAAGCGGCCTCTCAGGCCACAGGGGCTCAAGTTTTTGCCTACCAGGTACGGGATCCCGAACGATACGGGGTGGTGACCTTTAATGATCACGGGCAAGCCACCAGCCTGGAGGAAAAGCCTTCCCGTCCCAAGTCGCCCTATGCCGTAACCGGGTTATATTTTTATGACAATCGGGTCGTGGGTATCGCCGATTCTCTCAAGCCTTCGGCGAGAAATGAACTCGAAATCACCGATGTGAATAAAACCTATTTAGAAGCTGGATCGCTGCAGGTGCGGGTGCTTGGGCGTGGCATTGCCTGGTTGGATACGGGGACTCACGAATCTCTCATGCAAGCGGCCCATTATATTCAAGTGTTACAAGAACGACAGGGCCTGATGGTTTCCTGTCCGGAAGAAATCGCCTACAAAATGGGATACATTCAGCCAGGTGACGTGTTGCGCTTAGCCACGAAAATGAAAGACAACGGGTACGGGCAATACTTGCTGCATTTGGTCAATCAGGGTCAGGAGTAACCGGATATGAAATTTCTCCCAACGCGGCTCCCGGAGGTTCTGATTGTTGAGCCTGATGTGTACCGAGATCAACGCGGATGGTTTTTAGAAACGTATCATGTGCAAAAGTATCAGGAGGCAGGGATTCTGCCTCCATTTGTGCAGGATAATTGTTCATCGTCGGTTCTCGGGACCCTTCGTGGGCTACACTTTCAAATGACTCGCCCACAAGGAAAGCTCATTCGGGTGATCCGTGGAGAAATTTTTGATGTCGCGGTTGATATTCGAAAGGGGTCTCCGACCTTTGCCTCATGGGTGGGGGTGACCTTATCGGCAGAGGATTTCAGACAAATTTATGTTCCTATGGGATTTGCCCATGGATTTTGTGTCCTCAGCGATGTGGCGGAAGTGGAGTACAAATGTACCGATGTCTATGCACCTGGGGGTGAAGTGACCATTCGATGGAATGATCCCCGTATTGGCATTCAATGGCCGATCGAACAGCCACTTCTCTCCACAAAGGATGCTGCCGGGCAGTTACTTGATGACCTGTGCGACCAGCTTCCGGATTATCAACCATGAGGCAGAATCGAATTTTAATCACAGGGGCTCAAGGGCAATTAGGGCAGGCGCTCCAACGGCAATATGCCGACCACGAGGTCACGGCCTGGGACCTCCAGGATTTGGATATCACGCAGTTCGAGGAAGTCAGGAAAGCCCTTGATCAACTACGACCACACATCGTCATCAATGCGGCCGCATTTACGCAGGTCGATGAGGCAGAAGTGAAGCAGGATGCCGCATACCGGGGCAATGCCCTGGGCCCGAGAAATCTTGCCGTGGTGACGAATGATTTGGGGATGACTCTTATCCATTTTTCCACCGATTATGTGTTTGATGGTCAGCAGAATCGGCCCTATCATGAATTTGATCGTACGAATCCGTTAGGCGTCTATGGGCACAGTAAATTAGCCGGTGAAGAGGCTGTGCGGGTCGCGAACCCACGGCATTTTATTGTTCGGACCGCCTGGCTTTACCACACTGTAGGGAAGAACTTCCCCAATACGATTTGTCGAATGGCGGGCCGAGAGGTCGTGAAAGTCGTCAGCGACCAGTATGGGTCACCGACCTTTGCCCCTCATCTTGCCCAGGCGGTATTCCAATTGGGTGAGACCGATGCGTTTGGGACCTATCATATGGCCGGTACAGGCGGAACCAGTTGGTATGAATTGGCCCAAACACTTTATCAGGCGTTGGATATTCAAACCTCGGTTGTGCCGATCGCCACGGCTCAATTTCCTCGCCCGGCCCGACGGCCATCCTATGCCGTGCTGACCTCTTTACAGGACCCTTTGATTAAGTTGCCGCCCTGGGAAGAGGGCGTTCGTGATTTTGCCAGTCAGTGGAAAGGCTAGGGGTCGTCATCTGTTCTGTGAATCATCTTTTCCCTGATCATCAGCTAAAAGAAAGGCATTCCTAAACGATGGGCTACATCGAAGCGGTGGTGCTTGCGGTCATTCAAGGACTCACGGAATTCCTCCCGGTATCCTCATCCGGACATTTAGTTCTGGCTCAACACTGGTTTGGTCATTTTAGTGAGACCAATTTGTTGTATGACATCATGTTGCATCTCGCGACGGTGACCGCGATCCTGGTGTATTTTCGTCATGATCTCCTCACCCTGGGCTTGGGATATGTTGGAGGGACGACAACACAAGGCAGCCTGTTTCAAGGATTTGAGCGACGCACGATTCATTATGTTCTGATCGCATCCATCCCTACGGCGATCATTGGATTAGGTATTCGATCGATCGGTCTTGAAACGCTGGTTCAGCCCTCCGTCGTGGCCGTTATGTTGTTGGTTACCGGTGTGATTCTCTGGTTGGGCCACGGGAGAAGCAGTGCCCGGGGTATTCAGGACATGAGCATTCGGGATGCACTGGCGATTGGCATGGTACAAGGTGTGGCGGTCCTTCCCGGGATTTCCCGGTCCGGATCAACCATTGCCAGTGGAGTGTTGTTGGGTTTGGATCGTGAGTTATCGGCCCGGTTTTCTCTTCTGATTTCCATGCCGGCTATTGTGGGGGCGACGATCCTAGAAATTGGGAAAGGAATGGATCAGATTCATGACCCGATAGGTGTCTATGTGGTCGGAATGGTCGTCGCGGCTTTGGTGGGGTATGGATCTATTTCGTTGATCATTAAACTCGTCAGACAGGATCACTTCCATTTATTCGCTTATTATCTGTGGCCACTCGGAATAAGCATCCTCCTTTGGGATTCTTTGAAATAAACCCTGCTGTCTCCTTAACCACGGTCATTCGCTGTGTCTTACATCTCCTCTTCCATGTCCTTCTTTGTTCGGCGTGCCACGCCGGAGTCAATAGCAGCCTGAGAGACCGCCTTGGCGACCTTGGGTACCACCTGTTTGTCGAACACGCTGGGAATGATATATTCCTCACTGAGCGCGGAGTCAGGAATCATCTTCGAGAGGGCATGAGCGGCAGCAATGAGCATCGGTTCATTAATCGTTTTGGATTGCACATCAAGGGCTCCACGAAAGATGCCGGGAAACGACAAGAGATTGTTGCATTGATTGGGATAATCCGACCGCCCGCTGGCATAGACGCGACAGTGGGGAATGGCGGCCTCGGGTAGGATTTCAGGATCAGGATTGGCTAAGGCAAACACAATGGGATCCTTGGCCATGAGGGCTAAGTCTTCGGGTTTTAAAATGTTGGCCGTGGAAAGACCGATAATGACATGGGCATCTTTCAGGGCGTCCTGAAGGGTTCCGGTAGGCTGATCATACGGAATGATGCTGCGAAGCGTATGGCGATTCGGCAGAAGTTCTTCCACTGGTCGATCCAACACCAGTCCCTGTTTGTCGCACCCCTTGAGCCTGGTGACTCCGGCTCCTAAAAGTAATTCACAACAGGCTGTGCCTGCGGCTCCCAATCCGAGGACCACCACGGTAATTTCATTGATGGTTCGGCGTGTGACTTTTAAGGCATTGAGAAGCGCACCCAAAATGACCACAGCCGTTCCATGCTGATCATCATGCATGACCGGAATATCCAGTTCGGCCTGCAGTCGGCGCTCAATGTCAAAGCATCGTGGGGCACTGATGTCTTCCAGGTTAATGCCTCCAAATGACGGAGAAATGGCGAGCACCGTCCGGATAATCTCTTCTGAGTCCTGGGTATTGAGACAGAGAGGCCAGGCATCAATACCGGCAAATTGATGAAACAACATTGCTTTGCCTTCCATAACCGGTAAGGCTGCGAGAGGCCCGAGATTTCCTAAGCCCAATATGGCCGATCCGTCTGTCACGACAGCAATGCTGTTATTTTTCGTCGTAAAGGAATAGGCTTTTTTCTCATCCGCGGCAATCGCTTTGACGACGCGGCCGACTCCAGGCGTATAGACCATGGACAGGGTATTTCTGGTTTTCACCGGGAACTTGCTCTCCACCCGGATTTTCCCGCCTAAATGCATGAGGAAAATCCGATCCGATGAGGCGATGACCCGAACATCGGCCAACGAATTCAGGCGTTTCATGACCCGTTCGCCATGTTCTTCACTCTGGACATCCAGGGTAATATCCCGGATCACTTTGGTGCGAGTGGCCGAGACCATATCGTACGCGCCCAAACTGGCGCCTTCTTCCGCGATGGCGGTGGCTAATTGGGCGAAGACGCCGGTGCGTTGAGTCAATTCTAATCGGACGGCCATCCGGTAATTGGAATAGGGGCCGATATCTTGCGAGGAACTTTGCCCATTTTGCTGTCGCTTAAAAAAATTCCACACCAAGGAGTCCCTCCTCTTCAGTTGCGCAATGGATCAATCTTGATCGGGTTACCCATAGGCTACAGACCTTTTTCTTATATTGTATCGGATTATCCAAGTTAGGGGTATGTGCTGGAGCTTGGAAATGAGCCATTACCATAGGCTGGAAAGCTTTTAGGGAAGAATAGAAATGATGCCGGAGTTCCTCCCGCCGAGGCCGACTTATCAGGGGCGTCCCGATGGGCGCGACTCTACCTTCGGCAACAGGGCCTAAAACCCGTGGCCCTGGGCGTAATTTGTGGGAAACCTTTTGATGCTCGACGAAACCAGCGGCGGCACAACTCAGGTTGCTCAGGAAGTGCTCGCCATGACTCTGGATTTCGCTCCGCGTCTCGGCCACGCCGAATGGGCCGATAAATAATTCAGAGAACTGTTAGATTTTATTGGGTCTTCTCGCCTTGTCGGTTTACCCTGCGGATGGATTGGCCGATACAGTTGTGGGTTAACAACCGTATAGTAAGGAATGGTTTCGGTCATGATCGTTTTTGGTACTTCCGCGGGAAGAGTTTGCCTTATTATGCAGTAAAATGAACGTATTAAACAGGCTCGTTTTACCTGTGACCTCAGAGTGATGTGGAGTTTTCTCGCCGTTGTAGGAATAACGAACTATGAATATGGAGATAGAGAATTTCAGAAGATGAGTTTTGATCAACCGTAGATCTTTATGTGGTCCGTAATCTTTGCCAGATAGTGCATTGCGATCCTTTTGATCTCTGGGAAATTCCCACAGAGAATTCATCCCTCCAACTGATCTGGAACCAAATGAGCTTAATCTATCTCAAGTGGGAAATCTCGGAATATCACACGAGGAACTGGCAGAGGCATGAGGTTTTGATTTGGTGGCTGTAGAGGAGATGCGGGCTGACCCTGATTTTTTAGAGAAATGAAATTTTGATCTTTTAAAGTAATGAGCTGAAGCTCTTGAAAAGCCCATCCAATTCTTACCGAGATTGCGAAAATCTAATTTGAAAATTTATTGATTACTATTTTTAGGGATAATGCTACTGGGGTTCCTCTCGGTTTCGAAGTTCTTGGTGTGGAGCGCAGGACTGGGTTGCAAGGACAGCTCTGAACCCAATGAGATGGTTGTCCGGATTCCTTGTGGGTATTTCCCGGTTGCCTCAGTGTCGAGCACGTCATTTGTTGATCATAGTATCGTCTCTGATCTTTGACGAAAGCAAAATTTCCTTGTACCTGTGAGCCATGATCATGGAATCAGAACAATTAGTTGATGGCCCATCCGATACCTCCTCGGACCTTCAAGAAGAAATTCAATTTTCCCGTTGGCTGACCGGCCTGTGTTTGTTGTTCTGCATAGGGGGGCTGGGATTGTTGTTTTGGGCGGTGACGCTTTCTGATGATGTGCGCCTGGCTTCACCTGCAAGCCGGGACCTTGAGCGGATCGCCAGCCGGATGTTGGGTTTTGAATCTCGCCTTCCTGAGCTCTCCTCGTTTGAACAAGTGATGTATCGTTTGGGGGGACAGGACGGGGAAACACTGGATCAAATCCAGCTCTGGTATGAAGAAAGGGTGGATGATCAATCCTCACCATTGGATAAATTGTATTTGGGCATGGTCTATGGCGAAGCCGGATTGACCGACCAATTCAACCAGTTTGTGATGAGTTGGAGTATGGAGCGCAATCCGGCTGCTCTTTTTCGTCGATTGTTGGAAGTGGGATATGGGCAGAGCGAAACGTCGCCTGCTGATTATGTCTTCTTGCAAGCAAGGTTAGCTGAAGAGGTCCCCACAAATTGGTTTTATTTTCATCTTGCGCGACGAATAGCCGTTCAGGCCGGCGATCGAGATTTACAGGAAAATCTTCAATTACAAGAGTATCAGTTGACGGACCCACCATTATGGAAATGGCGTATGCTATTGGTGTGTGAGGTTGTGGTGATTGGGATTGGGGTGGTGTTCTTTCTTCGTCTGGGTTTCGCCCGGTTGAAAGGCCGGATTTCACAGTCCCAAACCGACTTGGCTGCCTGGCGTATTCCATGGACATTCCGGGAGGGGATCGCGGTCTTAGCCCGTGGAGGTGCCCTGACGATTCTGTTGATGGCGCTGGTGGCGGTCATGCCTGATGGTATAGGAATTATTGAGGATTTCGGGATTGCCTTACTGTATCTTCCTCCCGTCGTCCTGACCTCCCTGCTATTGTGTCGACCCAGGAAACAATCATTCCTGCAGGCCGTGGGCTGTTCGAATGTGTGGCAACGATTGAAATCCGGTCTGCCATTGGTCGTGATGTTGGTGACGCTTGGACTTGTTGGGGACTGGCTGATTGTGCTCGGGGGGGATGCGTTTCAATCTTCTGTGCATTGGACAGAATGGTTTGTCCCGCAGCTGATTTGGGGAACGCGGATGGAACTTATCAAAACCACAATCGACTTCGTTCTTCTGGCGCCCTTTTTCGAAGAACTTATTTTCCGGGGAATTCTCTTTACGACACTTCGAACCAAATTCAGTTTTCCGCTCGCCATGGTCGCAAGTGGGTTGATTTTCGCCTTAGCCCATGGCTATGGGCTCATCGCGTTTCTGACGGTTTTGTGGAGTGGGTTGTTGTGGGCATGGGCATACGAACGAACCGGGAGTGTGATTCCCGGCATGGTGGCGCATGCCGTCAATAACGGGGTGGTGGTGTATTCTCTTGTCGCATTTTTCCGTTAAGAATGATCATGTGGCTGCTTGGAGTGATGTGTTTTCATGTTGATGAATGCCGTTCAATGTCGTCCAAGGCCTGATAGAGGTCGGGAAATCGAAGGGTATAGTGAAGGGTGGTGAGGAGTTTGTGAATGGAGACCTGTTTGCCGATTTCTTGAGGGGGCGTGGGTGGGGGAATGGGTATGCTCCACTTTTCTGACGCAATTGAGAAAATCTCTGACCAGGTCCGTGGGGTCCCATCGCTAGCCAGATAGGTGGTACCATTCTGAGCCCGTTCAAGGGCTCGCAAACAGATGCCTGCCGCATCTTCTACATGGAGGAGATTGACCCATTTCGGAGTATTGCGAATCCTGCCTTTTCTCATCCAATCCAATACATGACGACCTGGCCCATATAATCCTGCCAGTCGAATGACCACAGCGCCCAATTGTGTCCGAAGATATTCTTCTCCTTGAACCCGTGGAAGGTTCGATGTTGACCGGAGTCTGTTCCGTGACGGCTCCGCAGTTCGTGCCATAGGCGGATGTGCTTCCCATCACCAGAATTCTACCGGACTCCCTGGGGCGGCCGGCAAAGAATTCCTGGACTACATTCAATGGCGTCGCCGGAAAACACCAGATGAGATGGGCCGGGGTGGGAATGGATCGCCAGGTTTCAGGTCTGGGTCAGGTCAAAATGAATCCGATGTGCAGGTGAAATATCTGAGAGATGGACATCCGGCATTCGGCTTGTCGCGAAAACATTCCAGCCTGCTTCACAAGCCTGGTGATAGAGCCGTCGACCGGTATAGCCCGCTCCCAAAATGACCAGTGGATTGTGTTGAAGATGAAGAATGGCTCAAGGAAGAGGTCTTATCCGAATGTGTGGTTGGGAAGAGAAATTTTTCAAGAGCCAGGGCATGTCCTGATTGGGGCTTGATGGAATTCCGACATTACTCATTCTGTTCTGAGACATATTGTTGAGCGTATCGGATGTAGTTCGCGGCAGATTCTTTGATCCACTGCACTTCAGCATCCGTCAACAGGCGTTTCACTTTGGCCGGAGACCCCATGACCAGGCTCCTTGAGGGGATGTGGATATTCCCCGTAATTAAGGCTCCAGCGCCAATGACACAGTCTTCTTCGATCACAACGCCGTCCATGATGATAGCGCCCATGCCAATCAGCACCCGATCATGAATCGTGCATCCATGGAGGACCACATGATGGCCCACGGTGATGTCATCGCCAAGAGTGAGGGGGTGGGTGTCATGCGTGACGTGCAACAGGCAGAGGTCCTGAATATTGGTCCGATGGCCAATGCGGATAGAATGGACGTCTCCGCGTATGACGGCATGAAACCAGACGCTCGATTCCGATCCGATGGCCACATCCCCGATGACGACGGCCGTGTCTTCGATAAACGCGCTGGTGGCGATAGTTGGGGCAATCCCTCGATACGTTCTTAACATGAGCGCGGTCCTTTCGCCGAATAGGGTATCTCCATGTGAGGACGTGAGGTGAAGGTTAGAGGCGAATGAGCATGGTACAGATAGCCAGTCCTGTGAGAACAATGAGGATGGTGAGGTATATCGCCACGCTCCGGTCTGAGAGCCAATCGGTTTGCCAATGTTGCGGATAGGTGGTTTTTCCCGAAAACATCCAGCCTTCTTGGTACAGTCCCATTCCCTTCTCGAGTTCAATTAATTGTTGTTTGGCCATTCGGTGTCGAGTCGGCTTGTTGAAGAATCAGATAGACCACAAAGCCTGACAATATGACCACACCGGAAATCGTTAACCATCGCATGGTGGAGTCTGGGTGTCCAGGGGAAACCACCGCGATGATCATGAACAGGAACACTAATACGGTATTGTGGAATACCGACAACCGGCTCATGTGATTCCCGCCGCCGGAGCACCTCGTTTTTAAATAACGGATAGAGCATACGAATGGTTTCGAGTTGCGCTTGGGATAATTCCCGGTTGGTGTGTGGTGGGTCAGGCATAAATCCGGTCCGGCTAGCCTCAAGAGAGAGGCAGATGAGCGATCATCCACTTGGCCAAATGGGTGGTCATGAGACGAAAATCTTCAGGCCGTCCGAATTGATGGTTTGCACCGGGAATGAGACGAAAATCCTTGGGCACCTTCAGAGACGTCAGTAATCGATCAATCTGATGGACGGGAATGATTTCGTCTTGATCCCCATGCACAATCAGTGTGGGGGCTTGAATGCGCGAAGCGGAGTTGTAGCCATTATAGGTGAGACATTCCTCGAAAAAGGCATACGGCAAGGGTGTCGGACGGTCGCCACCGAAGACGTCAGGTATGTGGTCGGTGCGTTTCCATCGGTCCATGGCGTCTGCTCCCAATTCCAGGCGAAGCACTTCAGAAAAATCGACCACGGGGCATTTCAGGCCCAGGGCCTTGAGGTGAGGATACCGGGGGGCCGAAAGTATGGCCATGAATCCACCAAAACTGGATCCAATGAGTCCGAGTGCCTTCATGGATCTTTCGGTGAGAAAGCGGACGGCCGCATCCAGTTGTTCCTCACATTTTTTGATACGTAGCTGTGACAAGGGCTCCGGTGAGTCACCCATGCCATACCAATCGAATCGAAGCGTTGCGATGGATTGAGGAATGAGAAGGTCTGTCAGCCGCCGATTGGTTCGACTATTTTTATCGGAGGGAAATCCATGGCAAAGGATTACGGCTCGATTCGTGGAAGAAGCCGGTTGAGCGAAAATCCCTGTCGTCACGATGCCTGATGAACCGGTAAAGCTGACAGGAGCTTCAGTCCTCCCGTCCCAGCTTTCTGTGGGCGATGCGGTCTCCACGAGTTGGCTATGCTTCCAGAAAGTAGAAGTGGTCGGTAGGGCCATTTCCCTGGCCAAGAGAAAGTCCGTGACGAATGGCCTCAGTCGTATAGTGTTTCGCGGCTTCAATCGCGTCGGGGATGGGTTTCCCCTTGGCAAGATTGGCGGCAATGGCAGAGGCCAGTGTACAGCCGGTTCCGTGAGTCGTATTCGTCTGAATAAATTCCCCCTTAAACATGCGGAAAAACCTGCCGTCATAGAGTAGGTCGGTTCCCGGCTGTTCCAGCAGGTGCCCGCCCTTGATCAGGACATGTTGGCAGCCGAATTGATGAATGACTTTCGCAGCCTCTCTGGCATGGGCCAGAGTCTTAATGGAGAGGCCGGATAACATTTCGGCTTCGGCAATATTTGGGGTCAGAAGGGAAGCCTGAGGAAGCAATTCGCTTTTCAGTGTGGCCATCGCTTCCTGTTCCAGCAGTGGATACCCTCCTTTCGCGACCATAACCGGATCAACAACCAGGTGCTCGAGATGTTGTTTGGCCAGATTCCGACTCACTGCTGTGATGATGTCGGAGGTCGCCAGCATCCCGGTTTTAATCACGGTGACAGGAATATCGGAAAAGAGCGCATCGAGTTGTGCGGAAATGATCGAGATAGGCAAATGAAAAACGACAGAGACGCCACGCGTATTTTGTGCGGTAATGGATGTCAACACCGACATCCCGAACACCCCGTTCGCGGACATGGCTTTGAGATCGGCTTGAATACCGGCCCCTCCACTACAATCAGAGCCGGCGATGGTGCAAACAGCTTTTTTCATGAGTGTTAGCGAATGAAGATTGTGTGGACGAACGGTGAGTCTAGCATGTCATATTCTGATGATCCAGGGATGCCGCATTCTCATGATTGGTACGCGTGGAAATCCTGCTGTTCCAGCTTACGTCTGAGGATCAGGTGTTTTTGCGTATTTTTTCTTGACATTATAGGAAAAATATTTCATGGTGTTTGTTTATAGAGTCACTCCTTGAGGAGCTGGTCATTCCGGGCTTTTCAAGGATAGATGCTGTATGGAATCTCCCCATCCTTCAAAGTCTTCTCCTCCTTCCGATGAAGAAATTCATCGAAAGCGGCTGGGAGATCTGACGCTTTCCCTTGGGTCTTCCCAAGGGTCACCTGGACAATTATCTTCGAAATCGGAAGCTTCGAGCCATAATACCCGATTGCCTGAGACTCGCCAATCCAAGATGTCCCCAGGTACTCCACAACCAGATTTGCAAGAGGAGTTGCATGCTCTCCGACAGCAAGTTGAGCGGTTCATTCTGGCCTCTCAGGGGTCTCGTGAGGGGTTGTGGGTGGCTGAAATTCGTCCGGGTCTTCCCTGGTACTCTCCAGAGTGTCCGGTGTGGTACTCCCCTCAGTTTATCGCGATGTTAGGGTATGAGGAATCTGAGTTCCCCGGAGTACTGGGGAGTTGGGAGCAACGGTTACATCCTGACGATCGGGAGCGAGTGTTTGAGGCATTAACCAATCATATTGAAAAGAGGATTCCCTACCATGTGGAGTCCCGGTTACGCACGAAATCAAAAGGTTATCGTTGGTTTGAGGCCACCGGGGAGGGAACCTTTGATGCCGATGGCCGGTTACTTCGAGGAGGAGGAACCATACGCGACATCACGGAGCGCAAGTTGGCGGAGGACATATCGAGGCGGAACCACGCTCTGTTAGATGCTGTTCTCGAAGAAATGAGTGATGTGGTCTATGTTAAGGACCAGGATGGTCGTTACCTCCTGGTGAATCCTTCGGGCGCGGAGATTATGGGAAAGGCCATTCATGAGGTCATCGGAAAAACCGATCAGGAAATATTCGGCACCCAGCCGCATGCGTTGTTTGTCGAGGGGGATGACCATGTGATGCAATCCGCGGGGACTCACACCTTTGAGGTTGAGGTTCAGGAGCAGCATCCGGTGTCCCGAACGTTTTTAGTGACGAAAGACTCGTTTGGATCTTTACCGGATGGTCAGAGCGGGGTCTTGGGTTTTGCTCGCGATATTACGTTCAGAAAAGCCGCTGAGCTCATCATTCAGGAACGAGAAAAACGCTTCCGGGCCATTATGGAAAATGCCTATGATCTGATCACGGAAGCCGATGCAGAAGGACGGTTCCTCTATGTGAGCCCAAATTTCAAGGAATCTCTTGGGTACTGCTCCCAAGATCTGCTTGGCACGAGTGTCTTTGCCCCGGTTCATCCTGAAGATCGAGACAGGGTGGTGGAGGAATTTTGTCAAGGCATGAAGACCCACGGTTCCGGTCGTTCGGTCTACCGCTATCGGCATCAGAATGGGGAGTACCACTGGTTTGAAAGCACCGGACGGGCCTTTCAAACGGCGCTTGGGGAACTGCGCGCTGTCGTCATCTCGCGCGATATCACACAGAGAAAACAATGGGAAGATGCACTGGAGGCGATTGTCAAAGGCAATGTGATCCCCGGCTCTCCAAATTTCTTTGAAGTCCTTGTCGGTGAATTGGCGAAAGCGCTTCAGGTGCCCATGGTGTTTTTGTCAGAGCGGATTGAGCTAAATACCAGCAAAGCCCGGACATTGGCTTTTTGGAAGCAAGACCATTTTGAGCCTTCCTCCGAGTATGATTGTCTTGGTGGCCCTTGCGAACAGGTGTTTCAGGGTAATCCGGTGGACCAGCCTTCCGGTGTCCAACACCTCTTTCCCCGGAGTGAAACGATTCGAGCTCTGGGGGTTGAGGCGTATTATGGGATTCCTCTTTTTAATGCTCAGAATGAGGTCGTGGGAAATCTAGCGCTTTTAGATACGAATCCACTTGTTCTTTCCTCTCAAGGCCACAATCTTTTGAAGATTTTTGCCGCACGGGCAGGAGCGGAGCTTGAGCGCAAGCGGGCACAGGAAGAAGTCCAAAACAGCCAGGACAAGTATCGTGAACTCTACGATCAGACTCCATTAATTTATTTCACGGTGAATAGTCAGGGCCTCATTCTCTCCGTGAATCAATATGGGGCTCAAGTGTTGGGATATCGGGTTGAGGAATTGCTGGGCACCTCTGCATTTTCCGTGGTCTATGAGGAGGATCGTGACCTGTTTCAATCAGGTCTGGAGAAGGGGTTGCGTGAATCCACCAAAGGTATTCTTCCTGAATTTAGAAAAGTAAAAAAGGATGGGACCATCATTTGGGTGAAAGAGACGATACAGGCCATTGAGAAACAGTCAGGGCCTCGGGTGTGGTTGCTGTCTTGTGAGGATATTACCGAGCGGAAACGGACCGAAGAGGCTTTATTATTGAGTGAGATGCAATTGCGGCATACCCAAAAAATGGAGGCGATCGGGACCTTGGCCGGGGGCATTGCCCATGACTTTAATAATATTTTGGGTGCGATCCTGGGATATTCCGAATTGGCGATGGCCTATGCCAACCAGGATGAACGCTTAAAATCGTATTTAAACGAAGTGGTCGCGGCCGGGAATCGGGCCCGTGATCTTGTGAAGCAAATTTTAGCCTTTAGCCGCCGTTCGGAAAAGGATAAAGAGGCCGTTGACCTGCGATTGGTCATTCGGGATGTCCTGAAAATGGTCCGTGCCAGCTTTCCTTCCTCGATTGAAATTCGAACGTCTTTGGATCTTGAGTCCACGGTGATTTATGGTGACCGGACGCAAATGCAACAAGTGATTATGAATCTGTGTGCTAATGCGGAATATGCCATGCGGGAAGAGGGCGGTCTGTTGGAGATAGCCTTAGACCATGAGTGTATTCCTGAGGAAGGAATGCCGGGCCTGGGCTTATGCAAAGCCGGTTCCTACCTTCAAATGGTGATTCGTGACAGCGGAAAGGGCATTCCTCTCGAAATGGTCGAGAGAATTTTTGAGCCTTTTTTTACCACAAAACCTGCCGGGGAGGGCACGGGACTCGGGCTGGCGGTTGTCCACGGGATCGTCCACAACCACGGGGGTGGGATTGCGGTGTCCAGTCGTCCGGGAGAGGGCACGACCTTCACGGTACTCCTGCCGCGCTTGGATGTGATTGCGCCCGAAAAACCTGAGGAAGTCATTGCCTGGCCGACCGGATCGGGAAGGGTCTTATTTGTGGATGATGAAGAAATGCTGACGCGCTGGGGAACACAATTTCTCAGCCATTTAGGCTATGCCGTTGTGGCGAGCGTCAATCCGTATGAAGCGTTAGATCTGTTTCGAGCACATCCGTCGGATTTTGATGTGGTCGTGACGGATCAAACCATGCCGACGATGAGCGGGGAGGCCTTATCTCGTGCGTTGTTAGGTATTCGAGCGGATATTCCCATTCTGTTGTGTACGGGGTTTAGCCACACGATGACTCAAGAAAAAGCCAAGCAACTCGGCATTCGGGCCTTTTTGATGAAGCCGGTCAACGGACTGTCTCTGGCTCTTGCGCTCCGGGACATCCTGGGTAAGGGTTCCCCTCCGGACTCGACCCCTACGGCATGAGGAAAAATCCGGCGATAACCACTATCCCCGTCATGGTTTCTGTTCCCTGCTCGTAAATCCTCCCCTGAAAATTGTCGACCCCTCCGCCGCATGTCAACGACTCATCGGCGCCTTGGCCGGTTATTCTCCTCCTGTCGTTGGTTATTTCACCTCAATCTCGATGGAATTCGATGTGGCAAGAAACGTATGGTCATAATCGGCCACTGTGACCATGATGTGCTATTTCCCGGAGGGAGATTCTTTAAATCACTTTTGATATTAGCCGTCGACAAAGTCATGCACCTGGTCGCCTTTCGTCTTTTTTCACAAGGCATAAATTATTTCAACCGTTGACCCCACGATGTCGCCAATGGGCGGAGAGGTTCTCCTTAGCTGAGATCCTCAATTTTCTCCGGCGGAGGCCAACAACCCTCTCATAGCGATTATGCTTCAAGGGGGGCCGCTTGAAATAGACAGGACTTCATACGTTGCACCTTGCTCCTGTGTCGTGTAGGTGTGGTGTATGAGGTGTTCTAAATGGAGTTCAGCCTGGGGATTATTACCGAAGAAATTATGAAGACCCATCTTCCATGAAGCACGCAATGCGAATGGTACCAATTGGTAGGCGTTGTCAATGAAATCTGAAATGAGTCTGGTGGGAATCTGGAAGAGACAGGCTCTAGAAACCGACGAAGGTTAGGGAGCTCACGCGAACGAAGTTATTATTGCGAGATTTTAGTCTTGGGAAGTTTTTCGCCGATGTGTATATGTACAAAAGTTTCAGAGATCCTATTAAGCCGGGGTTCGGCCCAGCGGCCGAGCCACTTTTGTTGCGGTAAACGTGGCCAAAACCAGTGACGCCCCGTCCGGCCTCATCGGATGAGACGGAGGCGAACTACGGAAGAGCGGGCCAACTCGCGGGGCTCAAACAAGGCCCCCTGAAAGGTAAGAGCGTCCGTCCCTGGGGCTGGGCGGTAGGCGCCGATAGGTAATGGGAAGAGGGATGGTAATTCAAACAATGCGCAACAGTTTTTCCGGTGTCAGCAACTCACCTTGGACAAGAAGTCTCTCTCAAGAGCACCTCATGTCGGAGGTGAACAGCGAGTCGGTGACGAATGGAAAGATTGAGCGGGTGTTGTCGTGTATCAGTCCTTAAAAAAAGGTCTCCGATTTTTTTAAAATAGCAGTCTTATTGGCATCCTATGAACAATTACCTGAACAATCTGGGGGAACTCAGGTGGCAGCCCTCCATCTTGAAAAGAAAAGAATTTTAGAGGTATCTTGGGGAGAAGTATTTGTTAGTCGTCGATTGATGGATGTCAAATTTCGTGACCCAGTCCACGGCATTACAGAGCTCTTGAAAATCCAGGGGCTTTTCAAAGACTCGATTGACTCCGTTTTTAAATGCGCGAAGACGGACGATGTGGGATAATTCGGCAGTGATGAGAAAAATGGAGAGAATTTCCTGTGAATATTTATGATTGACTTGTTCAATGAAATCAAGTCCATCCATCTGTGGCATATTGTTGTCGGTAATGATGATGGAGACCGACTCTCTCTGCAAAATTTCTAGCCCTTCCACACCATTTCCTGCTTCTGAACACACATACCCCCGAAGCTCTAAAAATTCTTTCAGGCAGGTTCGATGATGTCGATCATCATCAACTAACAGGATTCGGTCTTTGATGGGAACCTTGGGAGGGCCGGATTTTGATGAATGCTGATACACGCCTAAAATTTTCATGATGCTTTACAATTATTGGTGTCGAAATGATTTCTCTCAAAAGGTGGCGGAGGGACTTTTGAGAAGGTGGCTGATGAGGAGACCAGACTTCGGGTGCGGTCGAAATCGTAGTTCCCCTGAAACCAGTCCCTCCGCCGAGGCTCATAAAATGCCGATCAATTCCAGTCTTGCCATGTTTCAACTTTTATTATTAGGACATCCAAGCCACGTCTTGCTCCATATCGTTGAGCTGGTTAATGAAACGGCATATTCAAAAAATTACTGGCCCCAATAGTTGGTGAGTTGCAATAATTAAGGGATTTAAATGCAAGGGGTGTTCCAGATGAAAATTTTCATAAAAGTTGAAAAAATTCATATGGTTATGAATTGCCTTGGTATAAGATTTGATAAAAGTCATGCAGGTGAAACCCTACAGGACGCAGTCGACTTCCTTCAGAAGTAGCGGAGCATATGGGTAAGAACCAGTCATGGACTTTTTGATCGTTTAATTAATTCATCAATGGATAATATTCATCAATCGCCTCTTGAAGGGAACCATGTGATAGCCTGCTTGAGCTTGGAAAGAACTCACTACGAACGCCGGGAATAGAATAGAGGGGTTCTGGCACTCACATATTGAAATGGGAAAATATGAGAAATAACCCACAATCCCGAAATGGATGAATGAGTCATGACGAGAGGTGATTCGTGAGCATGAAACGGAAAGTGCCGGTTCTTATTCTTATAGAGTTGATGGGGTTCAAAATAATTTCAAATTGGGGATGACGGTGTAGGGAACCTTATTATGAACTGAGGCGTATTGATTTGGGCACTGTTTCGACGTTCCACTGAGGATTGGATAGAGGCTCGCCCTTCGGGAAATCATCTTTTGCGGCGGACTCGGAGAGCTTTAGTGAACTCAAAAATCCCTCAGATCTTCTGGTCTCATGTTGCCAAATAGTTGGTGAATACCATTCTCTGAAAAATCCTGACGGAGGGGACTCCGAGTTCTCGATAGATATTCTGGATAAACAAAAAAACAGTTTTCATAGTTGGGGAAGACACCAGCCTATCGTGATGCAACATAAAGGGATGTTCGATAGAGCAGGGCTTGCTCCATTGGACGTGCAAAGATCAGAGTAAAAGGTTGTTTTACGAAGGGATTTCATGTAGCTTTGCTCGCAGGATCCTTGACCTGGATCCTACCAAAGGGCATTCTTAAGTGAGGAGACTGGAGTGGTGATCGGGAATGCCACATTTGAGTTCTTGACACAATTCGAAGGGACTGCATACAGTTTTGGCATAAGATTATCATGAGGAAAGACCGAGTCCTTGCTTAGAGAAATTCTTGAAGGGCATGGGGTATCAAATTGAATGGGATGGCACCGAGGCATCCGTCAGTCAAGAAAGGGAAATGGTGGAGGTTAAACATGATCGAAGTATTGTCTTTTTCGAATGTAAGGAGAGTAGGGAAAATTGGCTTATTGGGCGGATGCTTGATTGCGATAATGGCAGGGTGTAGTTCCAAACTACAAACGACGGTTATCAGTGTGACTGAACCGCCTGCCACGCCCCAAGTGGCAAAGGTTGAACCTGTGACGCCACCTGTTGAGGCGGACGTCCTGCCGCCCGTGCAAGCTGAAACGTTAAATGGGATTCCCGCTATGGATATTCCTGTGGAAGAGCCTGTCCGCCCGGTTATTCGTCCCTCGGCTCCAGCTGATATTTTTGCAACTCCTCGAACGACAGTTGTTGAACCTGCTGCCTCTTCGCCTCTAGAAGCTCCCCTGGTAGCTGAACCCGTCATTACTCCGTCTCCTATCTTACCAACCATGCCAGGCCAGGCTTCTCCTCAAGAATCACAAGTGGTTGGGATCCCGCCGATTGCGCTTGAACCGGAAATGCCCGCACGACCGGTAATTCGGGAAGAGGCGGCTCCGCCGGAACAAATGATCGCTCGGGTGGAACCTGAGGTGGACAAATCAGCTCAGCAAGCCTCAGGGGTACCTGAAGTCATTGAAAAGAAGACGGAAGCTCTGCTCAAATCGTTGGGAGATATTTATTTCGATTATGACCGATTTTCTATTCGGGCGGATGCGATCTCCGTTCTGCAAAAAAATGCGCAAACACTGGCTTCCGGCTTGGCGAATAATAAGATTGTGATCGAAGGACATTGTGATCAGCGTGGCACGGAAAGTTATAATATGGTGCTTGGTGAGCGACGAGCAAATGCGGTGAGGGAATATTTAGTTGATTTGGGCGTCCCCAGTGAAAATCTGCAGGTTGTGAGTTATGGAAAAGAGAAGCCGTTTTGCACCGATCAGAATGAAGAGTGCTGGCAGGAAAACCGACGTGGTCATTTTGTCGTGCAGTAAAGGTTGTAAGTCAATTTGGCTAAAGACGTGCCTGGGGGAAGCGTCTGGAATGTAGAACAGAGGATTCAATTCTTTTTAGAAAGTCTGTCTGGTCCGTCATTTATAGCCCCCCATTTTAAATTTTCGGCAGGCTCCTGATTCTTCTACTTGGGCCTTTACATCTTCGTATCCAGCCGCTGATCCGTCATTTGGTTTTTCCCAACCAAAGATGGCTGAGCCCGGATTATTGCCCATGATTAGAGCTCGCCTCAATGCACCTATGGCAGTCAGCCAGGCCTAAGAAAGGGGATGTCATAAGGCCGAAACCTTTCTGTGAGCTTCATTTATATGGCCGATTTGTCAAGAAAGGTGCAGGGAATGGAACTATCTCAAAATCTCTTCGCTAATATTCCTGAACACTTTGACCACGAATTGACGAGTGAGGTCTTGAGGAGTCGTTCTGTACGAATTGAACGTATAGTGTCACGGGGCCAGGCGTCTCCACCAGACTTCTGGTATGACCAGGCCGAGCATGAATGCGTTGTGGTCCTGGCAGGAAAAGCCACACTCAAAATTGAGGGACAACCTGAAATGATGCTTGGTCCTGGGGATACGCTTTATCTTTCCGCGCATACCAGGCATCGTGTGGAATGGACCGATCCCCAACAAGATACGATCTGGCTCGCAGTGTTTTGGAAGGACTGAGCCTTGCCGGGGTTCAACCTTAATCCCGTTGGATAGGTTCTTTTGTGTGGGTTTCACTGCTCAACGTGCTCATGAGTCGGCGGCCCGGAAAACGGGCGAGAAGATTTCGTTGAATGCAGAGATAATAAATGGGGTGATAAGCCGGAATGCTCCTTTGACCATAAAAAACTCACTCCATACCATCCAAAATTTTCATCCAGGTAGATTCCTGGAAAGGATCCTGAAATTTCTCGGTTTTGAATGTGCGCATGGTTGTTTTCCCTTCCCTGATAAAAAGATGAAACCCACCGCTGCGTGGGTTTTTCACGCAGCGGATTGTGTACTTCTGCCCTTCATGTAGCCATGGTCCTTGGGGATTGTGGTTTCCCCATGAGGCTCTCTTTGAAGACCCGTGGAATAAGCTTGGGTACTCGTTCTTGATAATCTTTATACGCTTTTCCATGGAGAGCCACCAAATCCTTCTCTTCCCATTGAATGGCCATCAGAATATAGATGGTTGTCGTCAGAGAAAAGACCAGATGGGCAACCGTCATCGTAGGGGTGGCCCAGAAAGCCAAGAGCCAACCGACATAGAGAGGATGCCGCACCTGCCGATACAGGGCCGGGGTCTTGAACGGTAATGGTGTGTACTCTTGTTTTCGCAGATAGAGCCAGACCTGCCGCATACCGAACAAATCAAAATGATTGATGAGGAATGTGGCCATGAGAACTAATCCCCAACCCGCCGCAAACAGGCCATACAGCAGACCCTGCCCGACTGGGTCTTGAATGTGCCAAATCCTGCCTCCCATGGGTTGCCAGGCATAAAACAGAAGAGCCAGTGCAATGTTGGTACAGAGCACATAGGTGCTACGTTCAATGGGTTTGGGAATAAATTGTGTCCACCATTGTTTAAAGGTCTGCCGGGCCATGACGCTATGCTGGACCGCAAAAATCCCCAACAGAAACGAATTGATGGCCAGGGCCTGCCAGACTGGAACCCCGGGTTGGCCATCAATGGTATTGGAGACGCCAAAATTTCCCAGAAAGCCTACGGCATATAAAAAGATGCTCAGGAAAGATAGGTAGCACAGGGTGCCATAGATAAAAAACACGATACGTTTCATGATCGTAGCTCCTTTTGTTTCGGACGTTTAATGGCCGACTGCCTCAGGTTGGGTCTGAGGCAATCAGCTATGTCTCTTGTCAGTTGGTCCCTTTTGTATCTACCGAAATGGCCACCGGGACGGGATTGGATACAATGTCGAAAACCGGTGAATACTTCGTCAATTCCCGGAGTGTCTCGGCTGGCGCATCACTTTTCACGGTGAAGTGTACCCGGAGGTTTTGATAGCCCGGACGAACGTCTTTCGATAAACCTAGAAACCCGCGAAGATCCAAATCCCCCTCTAGCCGGGATTCCACTGAATCGATTTTGATGCCATGGGCGGCCGCATGATAAACCATCGACGTGGTTAAGCAGGACGCCAGGGCATGCAACACAAACTCCACCGGGTTGGCTCCCTGATCCTCTCCTAACAAGACGGGCGGTTCATCGGCATCCAGCACGAACGGCTCGATTCGGGTCGTATCTTCTTTGCCCACTCCGTAAAACTCCTTGATCGTGGTGCGATTGTGCCCCCCATTGATCCAGTTGTTGGTGGCCCGGAACTGAAATTTGGCCAGACCTGGTTCGCCTTGAATGGCATGGATATTAGCCTCTAATTGTTCGACATTGACCCCATTGATGATTGATGTTGTGGCGACTGATGACATGGCACATCCTCCTGGTTGAGTGTGAAACAGCATGTGAAAAAAAAGTTGATCCGCCTGACGGCACATATCCTGAAGGTTCCGCTTTTCAGCTGGCGTCTGAGAATTTAAATCTCGCTCATCCTGACTCGTCATGTTGTTCTTACCTTCTCCTTGAGAACCTTTTTGATATGTGATGTCTTCCATGCCAAAGATATTTTGCAGGGGGTGTGCCAGGCTTAAATTCTAAATAAAAATCAATAAAAACAATTTGTTACAATTTGATGAAGGGGTGGAATTCGCTCGCGAAATTTGCCGAATTGCGAAATTTCATAAGACGAATTTGCGAAAGTTCGCAAATACAATAGAATCCTGGAAATGAAGAAATGCTGAAAAGGGAATCGTGAAGAATTGAAAAAATTAGGGTGGAAATCGGTGCAGGAATTATTTCGCGCGCGTAATGCCCAAAGTTTTCATACGAGATGCAAGGGTTGAAGCATTCATGCCCAGCAGTTTGGCCGCTCCTTGTTCACCGGATACTTTCCAGCCGCTTTGTTCCAGAGCGAGCAGAATGTTTTGCCGCTCCAAATTCTGAAGTTCCTGAAGAGTGCGAATGCAGGTGGTTGGCTCCGGTGTAAGAGTTTCTGGAGAAGAGGAGAGTTTCTCTTCAACATCAGGGAGGGCACGGTCAAGATTTAATTGACCGTTTTGGGCCGTAATGACAGCCCGTTCGATGATGTTTTGCAATTCCCGTACATTTCCCGGCCAATAGTACGCCGTGAGGCGTCCGAGTGCGTCAGGGGATAGGGGGGCCACCGTCCGACCCATTCGTTGAGCAAAATGCTGAACAAATGTGTTGGCCAGGAGGACCACATCCTCTCCGCGTTCCCGCAAAGGCGGAAGATGGATGGGAAAGACATTCAATCGATAATAAAGATCTTCACGAAATTTTCCGTCTTGGACCTCCTTCTGTAAATCTCGATTTGTGGCTGCCAGGACACGGACATTTACCTTTTTGGTGTGGGAACTGCCGACCGGATCGAATTCCCCTTCCTGAAGCACGCGCAATAGTTTCCCTTGAAGATCCAGGGGCAGTTCCCCGATTTCATCCAGAAAAATGGTCCCTCCGTCGGCCAATGAAAAGCGTCCTTCCCGTTTTTTCGTGGCGCCGGTAAAGGCCCCTTGTTCATGTCCGAAAAATTCGCTTTCGATTAAGGTGGCAGGAATGGCCGCGCAATTTACTTTGATGAATGGGTGATTCCGACGCCGGCTGTTGGCATGAATGGCGCGGGCCATCACCTCCTTGCCGGTCCCGGTTTCACCTGAAAGCAGCACCGTGGCTTCGGTATCGGCGACCTGTTGGATGTCCCGGAGGACGCGCATCAACGCGGGACTGTTTCCAAGAATTTCGCCGAAATGTTGCAGTTCATGTAATTCTTCTTTGAGGAATTCCGTTTCAATCGTCAGGGATCGAATCTTTTGTTCCGCTTCCAGACGTTCATTCACATTACGAAGAATCAGGGTGTAAAAGATCCTTCCTTGCATCTGGAATTGGGATAGGGTGGCTTCTGCCGGAAATTCAGTGCTGTCTGTTCGTACGGCTTTGAGGCTACCGGGAATCCAGAGAGATCGCCGGCCTGCAGGTCTCGTGTTGAGATCCTGGATGAGTCTCCGTAATTTCTCCCGGTCATTCGGGACAAGGGAGAGACAAAAATCCTTTCCAACAAGATGAATTGCCTCGCATTGAAACACCTTCTCGGCAGCCGGATTGATTCGGGTGACTCGTAGATCTTCATCCAATTCAATAATGGCATCCATGGCACTGTCTACCAGACGGCGTAATTTCTGTTCCCGTTCCCGTGTGGCGGACTCCGCTTGGAGCCGCTGAAGTTCTGATGCTGCCCGTGCAGCAAAAATCCGAATAATGGCCTCTATGCGAGATTGAGCCGGCATCGGGCGGGTATCCATGACCGCGAGATGTCCGAGAATTTTTCCGGCTGTATCAGTAAGCGGGAGTCCTATATAACTGGCGGCCTTGAGCCCCGCGATATCCGGATCAATGGGAAAGAGATTCAAGAGGTTGTCCGGAAAATGGATGAGACGGGCCTGGTCGATAACATGCTCACACGGCGTGCCGGCAAGGTCCATGGCCCAATCTTTAAGAAACGATCCATTTAAATAAAAGGCCAGAGCTTTCAAATGGCGGGATTCCGGAAAATATTCCGTGACCCAGGCGGCATGGGTGTGCAGGGCTTTGGCCAGGTTTTCCACCAGGGCTTCAAAAAATCGTTCCCCCGTGACAGTGGCGGTCCCCTCCAGGATAGTTCGGAGTGCAGTCTCTTCGTTGAGGTTCGTTAACAAATCGTGATGGGACCCTGCCATAGCGTCTCCCAAATAAGAAACTTATTATGATCCATTCGTTTTTAACGTGTAAAGATTGGGCTATTATAGGTTCGAGGATGCTGGATTTTTACAGGATAGAAAGGTACAGCGGTTGATGAGATTTGGAAGGGGAGGGAGTTCCCAGGTGTTGTTTTAGACGCATATGAACCCACATGAAATTTAACAGAAACCTTGAGGGAACATTGATAAGTTCCATATATCCGATGTGGTAAAGTATTTTGGTTTCATTTGTAGGGTATGACCTTGTTGGGTATGTCTGGCAGGTCACCGAGTGAGCCAGGTGGTAGACATGATGAAGAAATCGCTCATCTATGTGGTTGATCCCATGTGTTCGTGGTGCTGGGGATTTTCACCAGTCATTGATGAGATCGTTCGGCGATATCGAGATCGGATCACGATCGAGGTATTGTTGGGTGGGTTGCGCCCCGGCAATACTGAACGGTTTGATGAGCGACGGCGTGCCTATATTCTCAGCCATTGGCATGCGGTCCATGAACGAACCGGTCAGCCATTTAACTTTAATTTTCATCCTGAGCCTTCGTTCATGTATGACACTGAACCGCCATCACGAGCGATGATGGTAATTCGGCAATTGGCTCCGGATAAGGAACTTGTGTTTTTACATGCTGTGCAGGAAGCATTTTACGTGAAGAACAAGGATGTTACGCACCAGGAGATTTTGGCGGATCTTGCCGGTACGCAAGGTATTGACCAAGACCGGTTTCTGGAAGGGTTTCATGATTCTGCGATGAAACAATCGGTCTGGCAGGAATTTGATCGGGCTCGCCAATTGGGAGTGAGTGGCTTTCCAGCGCTGCTTGGTCAAAATGGTAATGCCCTCATCAGATTGACGCAGGGGTATCAACCTACAGGGGTGATGGTTCCACTCATTAACGAATGGCTGGATGATCCGGCTTCCGGCAACGGCAGTGCGTCGATCGGATAGATCATTATCTCAGTATAGGATGAGGGATGATTTGTAGATCATGTGCTGTTGTTTATTCATGAACGAAGACCATACAACCAGTATGTCTTCAATTTTCACAGGAGGTTATGTGATGCGGAAGGTTTCCAAAGTGTATTTTGGGATTGGAATGATTCTGATCGTTGGTTTTGGGTTTGTCACGGTTTCGGTGGCAGAAATGGCTAAATGGAAACTGGATCATGATCATTCCAGGGTTGGATTTCAAGTTGCCCATATGGTGGTGTCCAAAACCAACGGCAGGTTTACGGAGTATTCAGGAATTGTGGAGATGGACGCAGAGGAGAAGGAATTTAAAACCATTGAAGCGGTCATCCAGACCGCCTCGGTCACGACGGATCATCAGAAACGGGATGAGCATTTACGAAGCCCGGATTTTTTTGACGTTCAAAAGTTTCCGACCATGACCTATACCATGAAAAGTTATAAGAAAACCGGAGACGACTACACCGCTGTCGGAGATTTGACTTTGTTGGGAGTCACTAAAGAGATTACATTAGTCGGAACGTTTAATGGGGTCTCTCAGGATCCTTGGGGCAATACACGGGCTGGCTTCAGCGCTTCCGGCACGCTGAATCGAAAAGATTTCGGCATGAAATTCAGCAAATTATTGGATAGTGGCGGAATGCTTGTGGGTGATGAGGTAAAAATCATTCTGGAAATTGAAGTAATCAAAGAAAAGACAGTCGAAAAAGTGAAACAAGAAAAAGAATAACGTGATCGGGGGGAATTGGTGGTAACAGTCTGCATGTTCCCTGTGAGAATTCACGAGGAAATCTGAGCAGTGAAGGAATGGCGGAAAAGGAAGGTTCGGTGCCGCCATATTTTATGGTAAGCCAATTGGCAAGCTCAGAGCATTTTCCTTAAAAGAGTTGGCAAGTTCCAGATACCATCACTCTGGGCACAGATCCTTCGGGGTAAGCTGAGGATGACAGGCTGATTGAGGCTTGTCATTGTCAGCTAACAGGGTAATCAGAGAGAAGAGAAATTTGGTAGCGATGGCCAAATTTTCGGGTTGAATGGACTCCAGGGAATCAGATGGTTGATGAAAATGGGGGTGCCTGCCGCTGCTGACAACTGTCACGGTCGGCACCCCGGCTTCAAAAAATGGGACATGATCGCCACCGGGGAAATAACCATACATTTGAATATTGTCGCCTAATCCCGCCCGGTCGGCTGCCTGCTGAGCCAGCATTTTATCCATTCGAGTAATTCCAACCGTCAGTTTTCCATCCCCCGCTCCCAGATGATCAAGATTGATCATGGCGACCGTTCGATCCAATGGAAAGGCGGGGTGGCTGACATAGAGCGTCGATCCCAGTAGGCCCCGTTCTTCCCCGTCAAATGACACGAAGAGCACGGTCCGTTTCGGTGAGATGGCGCTTTGGGAGAGCATTCTGGTCAGTTCCAACATCACTGATGTTCCGGATGCATTGTCATCGGCTCCAGGAAAAAGCAAGCCGGCTTGCTGGCCAAAATGGTCGCGATGCGCACCGATGAGAATGAGTTCTTTGCGTAGCTCCTGATCACGACCGGGTAACATGGCAATGACATTGGTTAGCGTTCCGGGCTGACTGTGGCTTTCCCAATGAAATTGGACCAGAAGCGGAAGGGGTCTGCTACGAAATGTCCCGATATCATTAGCGGCCTGTTGCAAGGCTTCGAGCGAGTCATTGGCTGCATTCAAGGCCTGGTCAAGAAGTTTTCCATGTATCCATGCCCCAGGGATGGGGCGGTTATCAAGTGTGTCCCCATAGATGGCTAAAGGACCCTGCCCCAGACCTTTGCGGGCTTCATAACGGCCAAGTAGCGGACCGGTTACCGTTAAATAGCCTACCGCCCCTCTTTCTTTGGCGATGGCTGCTTTTTCTTCATGCGTGATCCACCCCGGGTAGGAAGGGGGTTTTCCCCGGAGAAATAGGACGATGCGATTGTCGACATTCATGCCCTGATACTCATCTATTCCGCGGGCAGGGTCGACAATGCCGTATCCCACAAAGACGACTCTGGCTGTGGTTCTGGTGGAAGGAGAATCCAAAATTGGAAGAAACTCTTGACCTGGGACAAGCGACATCGTCATTGACGGTCTGGTTCGCGCCAATAAGGGAAAGGGTGATGGTCGATGGCTCTAGCAATTGAACCGCGGTCATGAACCCTTGTTGCAACCAATGAAAATCCTGTTCGTGTTTTGAAACGTGGTTAGCCGGTTGCAAGCCGAGAGATCGAAATCGATTAACCAGATAGTTGGCTGATTGCAAGCTACCATCCGTGCCGGCCTGCCGGCCTTGATACGATGGATGACTCAGTTCGCGAATGTCCTGGATGATATTCCCAATAACCAGGGGTATGGATGGAGAAGAGGAGGGCTGATGGTCAAAGCCCAAAACAGGAGTTGTGAGGGCAAATCCTATTAAAAATTGGACAATGGGAAATCGTAACAAGTTTCTTACCTATTCCTTGTCAAAACGGAGATCGAAAGAATACGTGTAACAGGGGAAGGGTATAATCGAATGTGTGAAAAATGGAGCCTGTGGCGGAATCTGTGCCGGGCGTTAATCCTCCAGAGGAATGGTGATGACAATGGCTCCCATGAGGTCGCCCTTTTTGAAGTCACGTTTGGGGCTTAAGGGGTGAGCATTATGACATGTGGTGCAGGTATCGTTAATCGCCGTATCGGCATATATGGCTTGAAATAATCGCTTTTTCCCAGTGGACACAATTCCACGTTGAGGCGTGTCGGAGTTGAGCGAAAGTTGTTCCAAGGCCTTTCGTTCGAAATCTGTTGCAGGCCCATTCCTACGATAAATTGGCCATAGACTAATTAAGCGGAATCGAATGCCGTGTCCTGATTCCGCGACCAGTTTGCTGGAAATATGGAGAAACTGCGCGGGAAGAGGAATGGCATTTTTGTTTTCCCAATCTTCTCGCGCCATGACGACACCTTGCTCCTGCATCCTTTTCACGATATGCGTCGTGTAGACGTGACGGTCCGCCTCAACGATGGCATGAATAAAGTCTGCAACTTTCTCCGGTGATAGATTTTTCATGGCGTTGGAATCACCTGCTTGAAGAGATGAAGAAACACCTATTCCTATGAGGAGAGTGGCAAGAAAAACCATGGATAAGCCGGTCCTACGACCCCGTAGGCTTGTCATGACGTCGTACTCCTTTCCTTCGCCAGGTGGGCATTCGAGACGGGTAAGGTGATCAAACAGGTCGTTCCCCGGTTTTCTTCACTTTCCATTCGAATGTGTCCGCCTAATTTATTGATGATTCGATAGGCCACGGTGAGTCCAAGGCCCGATCCTTCTCCCTGCCCCCTGGTGGTAAAAAAAGGGTCAAAGACTCTGGGCAGATGAGTCGGGGCGATCCCGCGCCCCGTGTCTTTAATGTGAATTTCCAGATCGTGCCCTGACGCTTCTGTTGAAATAGTAAGCTTCCCCCCTTCTTTCATCGCTTGAAAAGCATTGGTGATGATGTTGGTAAAGGCCTGTCCAAGTTCCAAGGCTTTTCCCTGAATGGAAGGGATGGGGCCAAGGTGAGTCTCTATTTCAATCCGGACTGATGGAAAGAGATCCTTGACCGTAGTCACGGATTGTTCCAACAGTTCATTGAGGTTAATGAGCGTTTGCCCTTCAGTCAAATTTTTTCCGGATTGACCGGTAAAGTCCCGAACGACGGAAGCCATGCGTTTTCCATGTTGAACGATGCCCCTGGCATATTCTTTGATCTGCTCGGGATTGGTCTCTTCTTGTATCGCTTCGCCTAATCCAATAACTCCGACTAAAGGATTATTAAGCTCATGTCCAATCCCGGCACTGAGAACGCCCAAGCTTGCCAGTTTTTCCCCTTGGATGACACGGTCCTGAAGGATACTTTCTTCCGTGGTATCTCGTAATACCAATCCGGCACTCGGCCCCCTTCCCGGGCGGGCCTGGACACCAAACCAACGGTACCGGAACGTTCGCTGATTGATCCGAATTTCCTGGCGATTGGTGCCGGATTGAGCCCAATTCGTGGGAACCAGGGGATCTTGCAACGAGTTGTTGGCCGGCTTGGCCTTCGTATTGTCAGAAGATAGAGGTTCCAGAACCTGGACCGCGTGCATTTCTTGTTTCAGGCGGTCTCGTGTCGCAGGATCCAAGGAGAAAATTTGGAATAGTGGCGTGCCGATGATCTCGCCGTTCGTGAGGGCAAAGGCTTCCTTCGAGGCCTTATTCAAATATTCGATGTGTTCCTCTGGGCCAATCATGAGGACCGGGTCAGGCACATTATCGAGAATTTTAATGGTCGACTCTTCAAGGTATTTCACTTCCTGGGTTTTCAACTCAACCTGGCTTTCCAATCCGGCGAACTGTGACGCCAGCTGTTGGTTCATCCGATTGACTTCATCGGCTAATTCCTCAATTTCATCGCCGGTGGACAATGTTAGGGGCTCACGATATTCCCCTCTGCCGATTTGCCGGGCTGCTTCCTGAAGGCGACGAATGGGTGCGGCAATTCGATTGGCCGCTATATATCCCAATGTGACGAGCAGCGCCACTCCGAGTAATCCAAAAGCGGCCGTCCATTTGAAAAAATGCTCTATGGGGGCAAAGACCTCCTCGGATGACTGCCAGACAAACATATGCCAGGTCTGGCCGGTGGAGAATTTGGTAATCTGATTGGTATTACTCAGGGGGGCGAATCCAATGATGGAGGCTGCAGTGCCCCCATGGCCATCGCTTGGGGCTGGAGTCCATCCGGCCTTAAGGGGGGTGACGAGGGGTATAAGGCGGGTGTCAGTAATTGAGGTCCCGGTGGGAAGGATCGGGCAGCTCAAGACGACGCCACGGCTGTCAATGAGCATGACATGACCGGTTTTGCCAAATCGAATAATGTCGATGGAAGGGGCAAAGAACTCCTTGGCGTCATAAATCCGGTGCAGGACGCCGATGGCTTCATACCGCAAGCTATCCATGATGGGTAGCGCGAGAGAAAACGTATAGACTCCCCGTCGTGAATCAAACGCTACCTGGCCTATATACGGTTGACCGACTCCATTGTGGAAGGCGCCTTGCCACCATACTTCTTCCCGATGAAGGTAGGGAATGTCGGAATCCAGGCTCGCAGCAACCCGTCCTGCACGATCGGTGATAAATAATCCACGTGTGGCAGATCGGGTAATCAGCGGAATGGGATGGCCCGGGTCCATAAAGGTTCCCCCCACATGTGATTGCAGGATCTCGGCAAATGGTCCTTTCAGAATTCGTTGAAGCATGTCGGCATCCTTGGCGTTCCAGGCTTCTTGTTCTTGCTTGAGGGTGCGAGCCAGCTCTTGGGGACTCAACTCACTGAGGGCATCGCGGATGTGTTCCAGCCGTGCAATGATTTTAACATCGGTTGTCAGTAAGGACGTGCGGGCCAGTTCATCTGCCATGACCAGATCAAGCTTTCTGGCCGTCTCTGTTGCGAGAGCTTCAAAGCTGGATCCATTGACCTCGCGAATTTCCTGTGTGCCCTGGTAGAAAGCCAGCAGGAGTCCAATGATCAAGGGAAGTGCGCCGACCAACAGCATGGACAGAACCAGTTTTTTGGTCAGTCCTTTTTTTCTTTTGGCGGGTTTGGGTTCAGGGTTGTCCATCGGACACCGTACCTTCTACAGGAGGAATGGCGGGGAAAGACAATCGGAACGTGGTGCCTTTCCCTAATTCGCTTTCGACTTGAAGATCCCCATGATATTTTTTGACAATGGTTTTGACGTTATAGAGTCCGAGGCCGGTCCCCTGGCCTTTCGGTTTCGTTGAGAAGAAGGGATTGAAAATCTTTGGGAGGTGTTCCGGAGAAATGCCACAGCCGGTATCGCTGATTGCAATCTGAACGGTTCCGTTGCTGTGTGAGGTGGTGATGGTGAGGCTGCCTTTTTCTTCCATGGCATGAATGGCGTTGGTGATAAGGTTGATGAATACTTGGAGTATTTCTTCGGGTTTAGCCTGGACGGTCAAGCCGTTTTGGTAATGTTTCTGAACCGTAATTTCTCGAAATTTTGTCGCAAACCTGGAAATGCTTAAGGCTTCATCCAGTCTGGCATGGAGGTCGATTCTTTCGAGTTCCTGATGACCGGATGTGCGAACATAATCAGTGATATTTCGTGAAATGGCTTGAATGCGTTGAGCCGCTTCATGGATGCTGGCGGCATGGAGTCGAATGCGATCAAGGTTGTTTTCCTCTTGAATTTCTTCGGCCATCGCCAAAATGACATACAGCGGATTATTAATGTCATGGGCAATCCCCGAGGCAAAGGTTCCCATGCTGGCTAATTTTTCCGATTGAAACAGTTGGGCTTGGATAAAGGTTTGATGTTGGATCAACTCTGAGAGAACTTTGGCGGCGGTCCCTCCAAGCACTTCAGCCCCGCTGTGTTTGTGCTCCGTAATGTATGAAGGAAGAATGGGATCCCCGGTCACGTCAATGATCAAATTCACCTGGTCTTCCTGAATAAGCTTCAGAGGATGAGAGACTGTCGGGATATTGTGAAGTCGGGCAAGTTGAAAACCCAACGCGTGGGGATTTGTGTCGGCAATGCCCAGAAGACGGATATGGGGTAAATTGAGAAAGGATTCCAACATGGCCGTTCCCCCCTTGCCGGCGCCCAGAATGGCAATGGTAATGGGAGGTTCAACGGTCGCCATGGAATCCCTCCTTGATTGTTGGAGTGGTGGAGGATGGAAGGCTAGGGCCAGGTGGGGAGTATGAGATGTTTCTCCAAGTCTCAACATTCATATGGTAGAAAGCCCTATCCAGAGGATAGGGCTTTACTCGATATACCATAGTCTTCTTCATGGGGGATGATTCTCCCGCGAGAAGAAATTCGAAATCTGAAAAGTTAGTCCTGTCAGATTACAGGCGATTGAGATCTCGTTTTTCCATGGCGGTGGCCACGGATTTAAGTAGTTTTTCCTTTTCAACCGGTTTCACCAGATAATCCACAATCCCCTTATTGAGAAATCCCGTGGCCATTTCCATGTCCGGAAATCCCGTCAGAACAATGAGGGGAACACGTGGCCATTGTTGTTGGAAATAGTTAATGGCTTCCACGCCATTGATTTTCGGCATGCGAATATCGGAAATAATAACGTCCAACATTAAAGGGTTTTCGCCTTGATGGATTGCTTCGATAGCCTTTTCCCCGTCTTCGGCCTCGATGACATCATATCCGGCCTTTTCGAGCGTCATCCGTACAACTTTTCGGACATCGGGCTCATCGTCCACGACGAGAACCAGGCCGTTGGTTTTGTGTCCTCCAAACATTGCTGCCGTTGTTTCTGCCATTACTCTTCTCCTTTGTTGTTAGGTGAGTAGCCTGATTAGATTTTCAAATGGTCAGAGGGAAAAGAAAAATGTTCTTATCTCTTCTGAAAGCACAATATTATCGTAATCTACCAATAAGAGAAAGGGTTAATTTGGCCTTAATATTGGGCATATTGGGAATGACAAAGCCGGATAAAGGGTAAATCGCTCGGGCATGCCCAATATTGCTTCTGAAGCCCGCCTGGAAATGCTCCAGTTTTCCTAGCTTCTGCATTTCGGTGTCTCTTCGCAGGATCCGTCGACATTTTAGAGGATTTTCTTTCTCCTGCGGGCGAGAATAGAGAACCAGCATTTTAAAAAAGTGTTGGCCCTGGGCTTGGGCCTCCGTTGCAAGACTGGAATCCAATTGTCTCATGGCTTGGAAGGTCAGATCCAATTTTGGCAGTTATGCCAATACGAGGAAACAGGGGAATGAACGGGTAAGGATTCTGAACGTTTTCGAAGTTTGATCGCTCTGAGGGCCATTGGTTGAAAATTTTTTCACACGACCAACGAAATGCTCGACTAGGGAAGGAATGTGGGAAAGGATGGAATCGATTCGTGAACCAATATGAAAGATGAACGGAGACCATCCGGTCCTGTGGACAGGAGGGAAAATGGACCAAATGAGGCAAATGGTGTGGAAGGGAATTAAGAAGGAGGTCTTCGAAGGCATTCACACATTCTCTGGCGTGGAGGGAGTGGTTTCTCTCGGGAAAACAGAAGGCTCTTCCAGTTTGGTAGTCTATGCCTAACTACAGAAACTATGTTGGCGAGGGAGATGAAGGCGATCGGGAGCGGGGAGGCATGAAAGATTCTGGTGTGCCGAATGGCAGACTTTCGACATAAATGGAACTCGATGGGAACGCGAAGCTGGCTTTCTCGCCCTCGACGATTTCCTTGATTTTGTAAGCCAATCGTTCTTTCGCTTCCAACCACTCACCCCATACAATCGTCTTCGTAAAACAATACAGCATAATGTCAATACTCGAGTTGCCGAATGAATCCAGAAAAATAAACGTTTTGGTCTGTTCCGGATTGGTTTCAAAGTCACCACATTCGTAAATGTAGGTCGAGGTGGCTTGGATAATATTCCGAATTTGATCATGAGTCGAACGATACTCGATCCCGATTTTCCAATAAATTCTCCGGTTCGTCATGCGGGAGTAATTGATTAACGCTTCATTGGCCAATTTGAAATTGGGCAGTGTGACGAGGGCTTTGTCAAATTGACGGACTTTTGTCGCACGAAATCCAATTTCCTCCACCGTGCCTTCCACGTCAGGCGTTTTGATCCAGTTGCCTTTTTCAAAAACCCTATCCAAAAATATCGTAAATCCCGCAAACATATTCTTAATGAAATCCTGGGCGCCGAGGGCGACCGCCATGCCGACCAGTCCCAGGCTACCGAGGACTGCCGCAACATTGAATCCCCATTCCTGAAACACCGCGGCGATGCCTAAGCAGACCACCACGAACTTTGCGACCTTGAGGAAAAACCCTTTAACGGTTTCGTGCATGCTTTGGCTGCCGAAAAGCGTGATGGATCGATCCAGTAGCGCTGACAGCGGATCCAGTATTCGAAAAATAGTCCAGAAGATCGTGAAGGCAATCAAGGACCGGATGATTTGTCCAAAGATCGCACCCAACGCGGGCGATAAGGAGATGACCTGTCCGGAAATGTACAGCCCAATAATGACAAACGTGAATTCAAGCGGGCGTTCAATGGCTTCCAGGATGCGATCGTCTATGTCCGTTTTGGTTCGTCCGGTCAGCCGTTGCAAGAGACGGGAAAAAAAACGGAAGAAAATCCGACGGATAAACAAGAATGCCAGAAAGACTCCTAAGGCAAGGAAGATATCACCCAGGGTGGTATGTAAAATGCCGATTTGCCAGACCGTCAGAATTTCTTGCCAAAAATCTTGAAGCATCAATCGAAGGTTCCTGACCTCAATGAAAAGATTGAAGAGTGGTTGAAGGAAGGTATATGTTGATTGGCAGGATGAAGCCTGGCGTGCCTCTGAATGACATGGCTGAACGGATCGATGAATGGGGATCAATCATGGTGTGAACATGTCCACGGGAAGGGTAAAAGAATTCTATGCAAAGGTCAATTTTCATAGTGGAATCGGAGAGAAATATCGTGGGTATGAAAGAGGGAAGTGAATGAATGGAAGCGGAGTTGCTGACGTCACACGGTCTGGGATGAGGCCTATTCCCTGGACTCTCTGAGCGCGTGTGATAGGATAACTCATATTGGCACTGTTTATGATGTACCTGAGTGAGTAGGAGAAAGGAAAGCCGGGAATGGCATCAAGTCATCAGTGCTGGGTGAGCGTGACATTTGTCCATCATCGGACTGATGGGATGTGTGGGACAGCAGGAATTCGTGGACGCTCAGCAAGCGGCTATGGGGCGTGGCATTGTCGAAGGCACCAAAGGCTATCAACAAATTCAACAAGAAGCGTTGTCCGCCAATAGGCATCTAAGAAGGATTCAGGGGCAGGTGTTTAAAATCGAAGGCGCGGCCTATGTCGTGCACGTAAACGATCAGATTGAAGCCCGACTGCCTTTTGATGAAAATACCCAGATTGATCGTCCGGCGCATGTGGGGGATTGGATTGAAGCGCAGCTCGATCAGTCCGGTCGCGCCAGAATCATCCGGAATATCGACGGCCAAATGACACTCGAATAAACGCCTTTCTTTTCAATCTTGATCCTCTTCGATTTCTCGTTAAGGCGTCCCAATAATCTCGCTCTCAGAAGTCTTGTCTTGCAACTTTTTTCAATCAACTGAGAATGTTGAGTCGTATGGTTGTGCCCATGAAAGCTGTTGGGAGTGACGACAGGTGGGGAATCCTGAATTAAAGCAGTCAGCCTAATATCCGGGGAAACCCGGGATAAAAGGAAGGAGAATGGAGATCGCAATGAGAATAATGATGATCCATTCAAGGATTTCCATACGCTGATTGCCGGTTTGACCGGCCATTTTGTCATACAAATTATCCAGTGTGTTCAACTTGCGGAGAATGCTTGCATCCCAGCTTTGCAAATGAAAGCGTTGAGACGCCAGCCGCGAGACTCTTGCCAGATATTGATCGCCGAATAATTTCAGGGTATTGGTCACCCGTTCAAAGAGAATCGCGCTATCGACTTGCATGCGTGCGATTCGGCGAAGATTGGCGTCGGATGATCCCGGCCAACGAAACCCGTGCCGGGTTTCCTGTGTGAGAGCGCCATACGCTTCGTCAAGCGCCTCGTCTAATTGGTGATCGAGAAATCGCCGCTCGACTAATTCCACATTGGCAAATTCTAAGACCGCCAGTACGTCATCCATCTCTTGCCCGATCATCAGCGCCGCATTCCAATCAATGAGGGTCAGGTCCTGCGTTCCAAAGGCAATTTGACTCGTGGTGGCATCCCGAATTTCCTGGTCCGACAACGGTTGATCCTCACAACGGAGGATTTGAGACAGAAGGGTGCCGTGTTGCTTTACAAATTGCGAAAGATCCAAAGCGGGTTGCGTTGAGAAAATATGAAATATCGCATAGTCCTCGACAAATTTGGAGATATTCGGTTTTTCAATGGCTGAACCTAATGTGGTCAGGAGAGATTGGACGTGTCGGAATGTGTTTTCGAGCAGTTGAACATTTTCATAGAGCGCTTCACTGAGCGAAAGCAACGATGCAAACGGTCCCGCCAGTGGAATCTGATAGGTGACCATGATCGCGCCGAAGTCATAGAGGACGGTTTCGACCGTGCGAAGTGTGCCGTGCGTTCCGAGACTGATCGATTGAAGTTCTTCCGTAATGCGGAGCGGTGCGGGGTGATAATCAAAGTATTCCGGTGCAGGCCGTTTTCGTTTAATCCGTCCTCGTTCTTTGATGGCCGTAATTCGTTGCTCGGCTTCCTCAATTTGAATGGACGCACCCACATCATAGGCAAATATGGCGATGCATCTCCCGTCTTGTATGTGAAAGGTATCCAGAACGCTCATAGTCGACATGTGGCACTTTCAAGGCAAGGAACTGAAGTCTGACTATAGAGGGACATATGGTTGTTATGTTCTTGTTTCAGAATGAAAAAATCATGGAACTATCTGAGGCACAACTACAACTGTTTATTGCCCAAGTCTTCACACGCCTGGGAGAGCCCGAAACCTGCAGGAACCCAGATTCATGAATTTACACATCATATATAGAATCAGGCCGTGGGACTTCTACTTCCATGCCGGGAAATTCAGTGGTCAGCCTCATGGCAAAGGCGAGCGACTGACGTTCTTCACCATGCACCACAAAGACTTTTGGAGGAAGTGGTGTGATTGCCCGGACATAGGCGAGGAGATCATCACGATCCGCATGAGCGGAATATCCATTCAACCGGACTACTTGAGCGCGCCGTTGCGTAGGGACTCCAAAAATAGGCACCGTGTCCCATTCCTCCGCCAGTTTGCGTCCTAAGGTGTGCTCGGCTTGCCAGCCCACCAGGACGATCACATTGGCTTCATCCTCAATGGTATGCTTAAGATGATGCACCACGCGTCCCCCTTCACACATGCCGGAAGCCGAAATAATCACACAGGGACCGCTGCGGCGGTTCAGGAGTTTGCTGTCTTGAGCCGTTGAGATGAAATTGATGTATTTTGCGGCAAAGACATCGCCGGTCGAGGTAAAGGTTCGATAGGTTTCTTCGTCATAGCATTCGGGGTGTTGGCGAAAAACTTTGGTGGCTTTCAACGCGAGGGGGGAGTCGATATAAATCGGAATAGGGTCGACTTCTCCATTGTTCACAAGTTCCTTGATGCGCATGATGATTTCTTGAGTGCGGCCGACCGAAAAGGCCGGAACGACAATTTTGCTTTTGTGTTGAATCGCATGGATCACGAGTTCTCTCGCGATCGCTTTTCGTTTGGCTTGATCGTCCTCATGCAGTCGGTCGCCATACGTTGATTCAATGATCAGTACATCACAGGAGGGAGGCGTATAAGGATCCCGAAGGATCGGCATATTGGCCCTCCCCAGATCTCCTGAAAACAGGACCGAGGTGCTATTCCCACGACTTTGATGCTTAACCCAGATTCCCGCCGATCCCAGAATATGCCCGGCATCATGAAATTGCAGCTTTAGGTTGGGAGCCGCAGAGGTGTTGGCCCCATAGCGTACTCCTCGAAACTGATTGCCGATGATTCGAACATCCTCTATCGAATAAAAGGGGGTGACACAGGCTGGGCCCCTCCGTCGTTCTTTTTTATTGACGTACCGACAGTCACTTTGCTGAATCCTGGCGGAATCTTCCAGTAAAATTTTTGTCAGATCTGCCGTGGCCGACGTCATATGGACCGATCCGCGAAAGCCCTCTTTTACGAGAACTGGAAGTGCTCCGGAATGGTCGATGTGGGCATGGGATAAGCACACGGCCGTCAGGGATTTTGGATCAAAGCCAAGTTGGCGATTGAGTTTGGCGGCTTGGTCTCGCCGCCCTTGAAACATACCGCAGTCCAGAAGCAGGCGGGAGGATCCCGCGTGGATGAGATGACGACTCCCCGTGACGGATCTGGCGGCTCCATGAAACGAAATCTTCATGATGGGGCTTCAAGTGGATGTTCGGCCATAATAATGTTCCAGGCTTCTCCTGCGGTTTCATCATAATGAAACAATTGCAGGTCTTCAGCCTCGATCAAGCCATTCTCCACAAATTTTTCCCAATTGATGAGATCTTCCCAAAAGGGTCGTCCGATGAGTACGACTGAGACGTCACGTACTTTTCCTGTTTGAAGAAGGGTCAGGGTCTCAAATAATTCGTCCATGGTCCCGAATCCGCCGGGAAAGACCACCAAGGCTCTGGCTCGATTGAGAAAGTGCATTTTCCGAAGGGCAAAGTAACGAAATTGAAAACACAGTTCAGGGGTAATATATGGGTTGGGCAATTGCTCATGTGGTCACGCGATATTCAGTCCGATGGATTTGGCCTTTACATCGACTGCACCTCGATTGGCTGCCTCCATGATACCGGGACCCCCGCCGGTGATGATGACGAATTTTCTTCGTCCGTCTATTTGACAACTGGAAGACACCAGGCGGCCGAATTCACCTGCTTCCTCATAATAGGGAGAATAAGCCTTCTGGTTTTTGGCAATGGCCACTTCCCGTTTTTTTTCAGGATCGTGCGGTGAGGCGGCCAGCTCTTCTTCCGCGATCAAGAGCTTGGCTTTGGCTGCGGCCGGTTCCAGAAGCCTGGCACTGCCGAACACCACAATGGTGGATTCGATACCCTCGTCCTGTTGGATCAGTTCCGGTTTAAACCACTCCAGTTGGAGCCGGACAGCCCTAAGGTTGTCTCGTTGCAAAAAATCCAGGTCGGAGTCCGCTCGTATGTATGCCGGAGAAGATAGAAGAGAAGGCTTTGCTTGAGGCAAATTGTTCATGGGCACAGACAATTTTCACGAAGAGGAACGTACAGAGATTATAAAGATCCCGGAAGCCATTTGAAACTGCTTGAGCCGAATACGCGGACATATTCTTGCTATAGAAATTGGCTGGACACTCGAACTTCAGAAGACAGCCGGTCTGTGAGCGAAGGGGTTGGTTGAATAACCGGAATCGGGTATAGTCCAACGGAGCAAACTGTAGCGGAGTGAGCGATGAAAGCCCCCACTTCCCCAGCTATTCCTGAATGTGCAGCCTGCCCCAATCGGGAATCGTCCGATATCTGCCAACTCGTCCCTTCCGTGGAAGAACCCTTCGGGCTCATTAAACGCAGGGCCATGTATCAGGCCGGCCAATTTGTGTTCTATGAAGGGCATGTGGCCCTGGGTCTATACATTCTCTGCCAGGGGCGGGTGAAATTGACCAGGCTCAATCGCAAGGGGCAACAGCGTTTGGTGGACATTTTAGATTCCGGCCAACTCCTGGAAAAACAGGCTTTTCAGGAGCAACCGGTTCATCAGGTCACTTGTGAAGTCCTGGAGCCTTCGCAAATTTGCCTGTTGGATCGCACCAGTTTTCTCTCGTTTCTGAAAGAACATGGAGAGTTGGCGGTCAAACTTGTTCAGGTGCTCAGTAAAGAAATGACGGCTGTGTTGAATGCGGCTGATCAATTTGCGTTCACTCCGGCACGGGAGCGATTAGCCAGACTCTTATTGGAGTTGAGCGATCGATTCGGTAAAAGCGATGATGCAGGGGTTCGTATTACTCTCAAACTCAAAAGGGAAGATCTTGCGCAAATGACGGCAGTCACCGTAGAGACCGTAGTCCGGCTTCTTCATGATTTCCAGGAAGATCACCTCATTATGGTGCATGGACGGGAATTGATGATTATAAATGTCGAGCGCTTGACGAAAATTGCCGGTATGCCTCTCTCTCGTTGAAGTATTCCTTCTCAAGGCTTCCTCTCTCATCTATTGGTTTTTCCATTTCCTCCTTAGCACTGGCTCTGCTCAGTTTTCTTTAACCTCGCCACGACTCTTATACACTCCCTTCCCGTGATCTGCGTGCTCTCCCCGTCTTTAGGCCATTCGGCCTATTCAAAAGATTGATAACTATCTGATTGGCCATTGTTTTCCAACAAGGTCCCGCTTTCGGGAATCGTATAGCCTACGGCCCGTTCAATGGTTTTCCCAAAACTCAAAAGATGAGGGACGCAGAGGTGACATACAAGTCGAGGAAATGGGCATGCCGGGTCGAAGTTCTACCACAATTCTTGAATGGGGAGGAGACATGATGAGCAGAAGCCGGTTGGTGGCACAATTGGGCCTATTGGTTTGGTTTGTGGGGTGTATGTTGTGGGCAGTACCGGAAGCGAGTCTCGCCCAGGGGTTAAGCGTGGACGAAAGGCTGAAGCGTTTGGAGCAGAAAACGCTCTCCCAATCCCCAGGAGCTGAACAAGAAACCGGGAATATGGTGTTTTTCCGTGGAGGCTGGGCAGGGTTAGTGAATGATCGTTCGAATGAAGTAGAGACGGATGTCTTTGGATTGAGTGGGACCAATGATAGTAATAACGGTTATTATGTTGGCGCTGGACTGGATCTGGTTCTCACGCGAGATATTTGGGATATGTTTCCTGGAACCTGGGTGTTGGGGGAAATCGGGGTGGAATATAAACGGTTTAATTCCAAAAACGTGACGCAGGCGGTTCCCAGCACCTGTGCCCTCGCAGGAGTCCCGACTTGCTCGGTCGAAACGAATAAAAAGGTCCAAATCACGATGTTGACGGTGAATGTGGCACCGAAAATCATGTTTATGGAAGGCAGCCGATTCCGTCCCTGGGTAATTCCGGTAGGGCTGGACTTCCATGTCATCAGTCCTCCCTCAAATGATACGACCGTCCTGGATATCGGTGTCCAGTTTGCCGTCGGGGCGCAGTATCGAATCTGGAAAGCCATTCATCTCGGAGTGGACGGCCGATTTCATCTCGCGACCGGCCAAACAGATACGACGAATAATTTCGGCACCGCCGGTGCGTATGTCGGCATTGCGTTTTAATTATCGGTCAGGGAATCATGGGAAGCGGAAGAGATGAAATGGCGATCGAACCTGGTTGGCCCAAGGGCCATTGGAGAGGGAAATTCTGCCGTCTATAAGAGGAGCAGCATCTGGGACATCATTGGGTTCGTCATAATCCGGCTTCAACAAGAGGAAGAGGCTGTTTCGAGTATTCGCCTGCCTGAAGAGGTCGCTACGTCTGATAGATTATCCCATTCACTCGAAATGGTTCTTTTTCCGAGATCGGACACATTTTTATCTGGTGAGGACACACTAATCCCGCTACAATTCCAGGGGTGAATTTCTTATACATTATTCTGGTCTGGATCCATCTGATTGCCGCAACCTTCTGGGTTGGAGGGATGCTGTTCCTCTCCCTTGTTGCAGTGCCCCTCATGAGACAGGACTCAGACCCTCTTTCCGCTCAACGCGGATTTATAAACCTTGCTCGTCGATTCAGAACGCTCGTATGGAGCGCTCTATTCACTCTGGTGGTGACGGGATCGGTCCTTCTTGGAAATGTCATCAATTTCCGGGCTCCCCTTTCCTCATGGCCACCTATTGTCTTCACGAAACTGATACTGGTGTTCCTGTTAGCGGTGGTTTCCTTCAGTCACGACCGGATAATGGCACAAAAAGTACGAACCCTGAAGAGCAAGGCTGCTTCAGAATTATCGGTTGGGGAAAAGCTTCTGCTCCGATTATCCCCGTTGCTTGGCCGACTGACCCTGTTGTTAGGGTTGGGAGTGCTTTTGTCTGCCGTCATCATGGTGAGATCCTGAGGATAACGGCCTGAAATCCTGGATGGAATAAAAAAAGGGAGAGGCCTTGTGGACCTCTCCCTTATTATCAGACGTAGAGAGTAATCGTTAGAATCGGCTGCGCCGCTTTCCTCCAAAATCTCCTCCGCCTCCGCCACTGCCACCGAATCCACCACGGCCGCCTCCGCCGCCACCGGTTCGTGGAGCTTGGGGTTTGGCCTCGTTGACCGTCAATGTGCGGCCACCAAACTCTGTAGAGTTCAAGGCTGCAATTGCGGCTTGTGCTTCCTCTCCGGTAGACATCTCAACAAATCCGAATCCGCGCGATTGGCCGGTGAACTTGTCGCTAATGACGTTAGCTGATTCGACGGTGCCGTGTGCCGAAAACAGGTCGGTTAATTCTGCTTGAGTCGCTGAATACGGCAACCCACCTACATACAATTTTGAACCCATGGGGTTCCTCCTTTTAAAAAGATGATATTGTCTGATGCTCGAGAAGGGTAAAACATTTGGAAGAGGTAGGCCACGGACGCTGTTTCCACGCCACTCAGGTCAGACACTTCCGAGTTATTCTCTCGGGCTAAACAACACCGGTTACGGGCTTGAGTGATTGAACTCTCAAAGCTAAGCCCAGGGCGATGAGTTAAAAAATCGTAGCACACAAGGAAAGTAAAAGATAGTAGCGGAATAATGGCACTATTACCCATTAATTTATAGATCCGATGGTGCTATGCGGAATGGACGGCATAACCGGTGTGCTTCAGGGTTGTACGGTTCCGCCGGTGACGCGTTCCAGTTCGGTCAGGGCAATCGAGAGGTCGTATTTGGCCTGAGCGTAGTCTACTTGTGTTTGCCGCAAGACCCGTTGGGCATCCAGCACATCCAGCAGACTGGCCTCCCCGTATTTAAAGCTGACTTGGGCGATGCGTAGCGCCTCTTGTGCCTGCTTGAGCAGGCCTTTTTCGTATGTGGCAATTTGTGCGGCCGCGGCTTGAGAAAGTTGGATCTGCTGGGCGATGCCTTTGAGCAGTTCCTGCCTGGCCCGAAGGAGGCTCGCTTCCCGTTGCCGCAAATCGCCTTTGGCTCGGGCAATATCCCCCTGGCGTTGATTCCACAAGGGAAAAGGAATGGAAACCGCAGCGATATAGGCTTCCCGCCCTGCGTCTCGTTGGTATCCTCCACTCAGCGTCACATCGGGCACGCGAGCTTGTTGCTCCTGACGGTGGGTTTGCTGCGCTTGTACGATGAGTTTTTTCCATTTGGTAATGATGGGATGGTTCGCCAGAGTCTGCTCCAAAAGGGTCTCGAGGTGTAAGGCTCCACGCCAGACGGCGAAATCACCTTGAATGGAGAATTCAAGCCCCAACGCCCCGGCAGTGAGGCTATTGAGTGAGGCTTGGATGGACTGGACGACACCCCTGGTCCGGGCGACCTCTTTTTGAACTTTCATGCCTTCAACCTTGACTTTCACGGCTTCAAAAGGGGGCGCTTCACCGGCGTCAACCCGACGAATCACGGCCTTTCGGACTTCTTCCATCGTTTGAACATTTTGGATAGCCGATTCCGTTTGGCGTTCGGCGAATAAGAGGTCATAGAAAGCCTGTTTGGTGGCCGCAATCAAATTCAGTTTGGCTTCTTCTTTTGAGGCCAGGGCGCCGTCCAATCCTGCCTGGGCTGCCTGTTGGCGTGCCGCCCGTTTCCCCGGCCATTCTATGGGCTGATAGAGGGTGACATACCGTTCAGTGAGAGAGATGCCGGTAGGATCTCTGACGGTTCCTCGGCCACTCTGAAGGTAAATCGTGGGATTGGGATAGGCAAAGGCGGAGATTTTGTTCCCTTCTCTTTGTTCGATGACACCCTCGCTTTCCGCCATGAGGGGATTTTTCTCTAAGGCGATGGCCAGAATATCTTGCAGGCTATAGGTCGGGGCAGCGATCTTTGGTGGTGTGCCAGTCGCTGCCAACACAGGTTGCCAGCAGAGACCATACAGAGTGATGAGCCAAAGGATTTGTTTGAACCACATGACATGTTCCCTTCTTGTGACAACGCCATCCTTCTCAGATTGGGGTGGTGTTGGTGTGAGCCTGATGGGGTATGGCTGGTTGTTTGTTGGAACGGCAGACGGTGCCGTACAGCGCTGGAATAATAAATAGGGTCAAGGCCGTGGATGTGATCAAACCGCCGATCACGACTGTGGCCAGAGGCCGTTGGACCTCCGCTCCCATACTGGTGGCAACGGCCATCGGTAAAAACCCCAGACTGGCGACGAGGGCGGTCATCAAGACAGGGCGAAGACGATCCATGGCTCCCTGTGCCACGGCGTCCCGGGTCGGAAGCCCTTGGGTTTCCAGTCTCTGAATACGGCTCACCAAGACGACACCGTTTAAGACGGCAATCCCGAAGAGGGCCACACAGCCGATGACCGCCGAGATACTCAACGGCAGGCCTCGAATCCAAAGGGCAAAAATCCCGCCCGACAGCGCAAGGGGCACATTCAGAAATATGAGCAAGGCCGGACGAATCGTTCCAAAAATCACCGAAAGAATGGCGATGATAAGCAGTAAGGTAATCGGCACCACTACAGCCAACCGCCGTGAGGCCTCCTGGAGATGTTTAAATTGTCCACTCCATTCAAGGTAGTACCCTGGTGGGAGGGAGACGCGGTCGCGGATAACCTGTTGGGCTTCGGTGACAAATGAGCCGAGGTCCCGACCACGGATATTAGCTTCGACCACCAGACGGCGTTGAATATTTTCTCGACTGACTTGCGCAGGGCCTTCATCGACTTCAATCGTCGCGACGCGGGACAAGGGAACCAGTTCACCATGCGCGGTAGGGATCAGGATGTTGCCCAGAGCTATGGGCCCGGCCGATGTCTCATCAGAGAGGCGGACAATCAGATCAAAGCGGCGTTGCCCCTGAAAGACGGTCCCGACAGTTTGGCCGACCCGGACGGATTCAATAATACCCAGCACGTCTTTGGCGCTCAGCCCGTATCGCCCGATTTGGTCACGGTCGACGATGATCCGAATCCTGGGGACACCGGTGACCTGTTCCACTTTCACATCGGCCGCGCCGGGTACCTGTTCGAGTGCACGTGCCACCTCGTCACCCTGATGGCGTAAGACCACAAGATCCTCTCCGAAAATTTTGATAGCGAGATCGGATCGGGTCCCGGCAATGAGTTCATTGAATCGCATCTCAATCGGCTGGGTGAAACTGAGTCCCACTCCGGGGACCGCTGCCAGAACCGCGGTTTTAAATTTTTCGATCAACGCTTCCTTCGAAGTGGTTGTGGTCCATTCGTTTCGAGGCTTCAGGATGACAAAGACATCAGACATATCAATGCCCATCACGTCGGTGGCCACTTCCGGACTTCCTGTTCTGGTCACCACCTGGACGACCTCGGGAAATTGACGTAACGCCCGTTCCACGCCCAAGGCGGTTTCCACGGATTCGGTCAGGGAGACGCTGGGGAGCCGCCAGACTTGAATGGCCATATCGCCTTCCTCTAATCGAGGAACAAACTCGATCCCTAAGCGGGATCCGATCACCAGACTGAGAATAAACAGGAGGATGCCAGGAATGACCACCAGCGCCGGCCGGTTCAAAGAGACCGCTAACCATGGGTCGATAGAGCCGGCGCAAACGCCGAATGAGCCAGGTTTCTTCATGGTTCGGCCGGGCGCGGGCAAACCAATACGACAGCACAGGCACGCCTCCTACCGCAAAGAGCAGTGAGGCGGCCAGGGCAAAAATGACGGTCATGGCCATCGGCCGAAACATTTTGCCTTCTAACCCGATCAACGACAAAATAGGAAGATACACAACGATGATGATGCCGACTGCAAACACAATGGGCCTCAAGACTTCCCGTGCGGCTTCCTGAATCGTCGCCAACTTCTCTTCCTTCGATTGGCGGGTAACGTTTCCGAGCCGTCGCAAAATGTTATCGATCATGACGACCGATCCATCCACGAGCAGTCCAAAGTCGATCGCTCCCAGGCTCATCAGGTTGCCGGAGATGCCGGCGTGATACATGCCGGTGAAAGCCATTAGCATGGAAAGAGGAATGGCCAACGCCACAATAAATCCGGCCCGAACGTCTCCTAAAAATGAAAAGAGAATCGCGATGACCAGCAGACCCCCTTCGAGTAAATTATTTCTGACGGTGTTGATGACTTTTGAGACGAAGAGGGTCCGGTCATAATAGGGTTCAATCACCACTCCCGGTGGAAGGGTGGCTTGAATTTCCTGGACGCGTTCTTTCACACGTTCGACCACCTGCTGGGCATTGGCGCCTGCGAGCATTTGAACCATCCCGATGACCGTTTCCCCCTCTCCCATCCGTGTGGCCGCGCCTATCCGCAAGGCGGCGCCTTCTTTGACTTCTCCCAGATCTCTAATGAAAATGGGAACGCCACCCGGCCCATGACTCACGACAATTTGCCCTAAATCGGTAATGGTCGAAGCCATCGCTTCGCCTTTGATGAGATATTGTTCCCGCTCATGTTCAATGTACCCGCCTCCGGCGAGGGCGTTGTTTTGCGCCAGAGCATCAAACACGGCTTTTAAGGTGAGATTAAAGGCGAGGAGCTTGCTGGGGTCGACCACCACCTGAAACTGTTTAGTTTCTCCCCCCCAGATATTGACTTCCACCACACCGGGAACAGCCCGAAGCCGCCTGCCAATATCCCATTCCAGAAGAGTTCTCAAGAACATGGGACTGTGCCCCTGGCCTGTGAGCGTGAATTGGTAGACTTCTCCCAGACCGGTTGATAAGGGGCCCATTTTCGGTCGTCCATAGGCGGCGGGAATCCGTTCGGTGGCTAACGTCAGTCGCTCGTTCACGAGTTGTCGCACAAAATAGAGATTGAGGTGTTCCTCAAAGATCGCCGTCACGGCCGATAAGCCGTAACGGGAGACCGAGCGCACTTCCTGTAACCCCGGTATGCCACTGAGTGCGGTTTCAATGGGAAATGTGATGAATTGTTCCACCTCAATCGGACCGAGCGCGGGGGAACGGGTGAGGATCTGCACCTGGACAGGGGTGAGGTCGGGGACGGCGTCGATCGTGAGATTGGTCAGCGACCATACTCCGGAGGCGATCACCAGAAGAGGGCCACGACGGTAAAAAACCGATACCGAAGCGAGAGGGTAAGAAGACGCTCCATTAACAGGGCTCAATAGTGTGAAAAGGGAAAAGTGGAAAGATCAGGGGATGCTCCTTACCATTACCTGTTTTCTTTTTACGGCTCATTCTCCCTGGATGGAGGTTTTCATAATGGCGTTTTTCAGGTCGAAGACGCCTTCGGTGACCACGTGTTCTCCTGACTTCAAGCCCCGTTTGATTTCCACAAGTCCGCCGCCTTCCTGGCCGGTCTCGACAAACACGAAATCGTATCCGTTGTCCCGTTGGACGAACACGCCGCGCACGCCATCCAACATCGTTAAGGCCGATAACGGTATGGATAGCGCGGGATGTTGTTGATCGATCAAGCGTACTTCCACATATTCATTGGGTTTGAGTCGGCCCTTAGGGTTTTCGACGTCGAATCGCACGCGGATCGTCCGAGTAGTGGCATCCGCAACCGGGGCGATATAGGTGAGTCGGGCGGTGATGGGCTCTCCGCCACGGGGAAGGACCTGGCCTTCATCGCCTTCCTGGAAACGACGGGCTTGTTCGATGGGCAGATTGGCAAACACCCACACGCGACTGGTATCCACAATTTCAAAGAACTCGTCTCCTGCCGTTACGCCCTGGCCCAGCACGATCTGTTGGCTTACCACGGTTCCGCTGAGTGGGGCCCGGAGCAAATATTTGTGGCCTTCCAGATGACTGCCATGTTCCAGTTGCTGGAGTTCTTGTTGGCTGAGTCCCATGTTCAGGAGCTTTTCCCGAACGTGCTGATAGACGGCCTGGGCTTCAATCTGCTGCCCACGGTCTTCCAGAAACCGACGTTGAGAAATAATGTTTTCAGCCAGGAGTTGTTTGGTTCGCGTAAAGTTGCTGGAGGCCACATCCACTTTGGATTTGGCCACCAGGTATTCCTGGACTAATTCATCCAACCGCATGCTTTCCACGGCCGCAAGCGGCTGATCTTTTTTAACCCGATCCCCCAATTGCACCATCACCTTATCCACTTGTCCGGGGATGCGAGAGGAAACTTTTGCCACATGCGCGAGATCGAGGGCGACATTTCCCGGAGCCGAAACTGAATGTGGGGTCAGGCGTTCTTTGACTTCTTCAATGCGGATTCGTTGACGCGCTTGTTCAGGGACATGGTCCACATGAAAGGGTTGTCCCGGAGAGGGAGCGAGATCAGGCGAGGAAGCCGTCACGTCTGTGTCCGGTAAGCTGCCAGTTGGTGGCTGGGTGTCGGAACATCCCAACGGGAACAGCCCGATAAGACAGAGAACAAAGAGCCATCTCCAGTGTCTATGATTCAGATTCTTCATGAATGGCCCAAATGGACAAAAAATCTCCTACCATAAAATACTATCATGGTGTTCCTGTTAGCGGTGGTTCTTCCCCGGTTGGGAGTGTGATCGTGAATGTGGTGCCGGTTCCTATTTGACTCTGCGCCTGAATAGTTCCTCCGTGGGCTTCGATAATCTCCTTGACGATCGCCAATCCCAGACCTGTTCCTCCTGATTGGCGATCACGCGCCTGGTCGATTCGATAGAATCGCCCAAAAAGATGAGGGAGATGTTGGGAATCAATTCCCGGCCCGGTGTCCTCCACGGATAACCGGATGGATCTATCCTGAGACTCGACCCGAACGGTGATGGTTCCATCTGAAGGCGTATGCCGGAGCGCATTATCCAGAAGATTGATCAGGGCTTGTTTGAGCTGGGAGGCATCTCCCATGAGAGGAGGAACAGGTTCAAACTCCGTCTGCAGATGGATCCCGCCTTCGTGAGCTAACACGGACAACTCGCTTACGATTTCTTTGACAAGAGGCGGGAGGTCAAGGGGTTGCAAGACGAGCGGGGGTCGGTCGCCGGCGAATTGTGCCAGGGTCAGGAGGGATTTGGTCATGGCGGTGAGTCGGTCGACTTCAGCCAGGTTGGAGAGAATGGTCTCCCGGTATTCCTCTGCCGACCGTGCCCGTTGCAAGCTGACCTCAAAATTGCCTTTCATCGCCGTTAACGGGGTTTTCAGTTCATGGGCCGCATCGGCCACGAAGCGACGTTGTCCTTCAAAGACCTGCTGCAAGCGGTCCAACATGCCGTTAAAGGTGTGGGCGAGGCGTTGAAATTCGGTGTAGGGCGAGCTGAGTGTGAGACGAGTGGAAAGCGTCTGCCCGGACACGGTTTCCGCCGTCTGACTCAATGCCTTGACGGGAGAGAGGGCTTCATCGGCCAATCGTCCGCTTCCCCATAAGGCAAACATGAGGGAAACCGCGGAGGTGCCACAAAGTAGCCACGCCAACCACTGAAGGGTTTCCTGAACAAATTGCAGGGATTTTTCCGTTTGTAAAATAAACCGTCCATGGTCTTCGATGATGAGAGGAATGGAGATACGGCGAATGGGAGGATGATCCGGCTTGTGAAAGGTTTCAAAAACGGTTTCTCCATTGAGGACCTGCATGATGAGTTGGGATGTCACAGGAAGGCGGTTCTCTGTGCTCTGCCCACTCCAAAGAATACGGCCGGCGGGATCCAGAATAGCGCTGTAGCGGATAGCCTGCTGTAACTCCTCTTCGTCATCAAATTCTTCTAATTCGTCTTCTTCATGTTTCCGGTGAGGAGACACACGAACATGGTCCGTTGCCAGGTCCACGCGGAGACTTTCCTCCTGTGCGAGTGCCATCAGTTCTCCATCGATATGGCGGTGCAAAATTGTGGATAGTCCCAGATACAGGAGCAGGCTAAAGAGGCCTAGGAGGATCACAATAAAACCTAAGGCAACACGACGTATGCGAGTGCGAAAGGCCTGCATGGTTTAGGCCTCCGGGATCTTTAAGACATAGCCGATCCCCCGCACCGTATGGATCAGCTGTGGAGAAAAGTCCCGATCCATTTTGCTGCGCAAGGTTTTAATGTGCACATCCACAATATTGGTCACGGACTCATAGTGAATGTCCCACACGTGTTCGGTGATGGCTGTCCGGGTCAATACCCGTCCTGTATTTCTCATGAGATATTCCAAAAGTGAATATTCTTTGTTGGTCAGAATGATGGTTTGGCCTGCCCGTGAAACACGGTGGGTCACAGGATCCAGCTCCAGGTCCGCGATCGTGAGGCGAGGGCTGGGCTGGGCACTGCCCCGACGGAGAAGCGCTCTGATGCGTGCCAGTAATTCGGCAAAGGCAAACGGTTTCGTTAAATAATCATCGGCGCCTGTATCCAGACCGGTCACTCGATCTTCAATGGTTTCCCGTGCGGTCAAGAGAAGAATCGGGGTTGTGTGGCGTTTCGCTCGAAGTCGGCGGCAGACGTCAATGCCGTTCATTTTGGGGAGCATAATATCCAGAATGATCACGTCATAACGCGTGGTCTCGGCCATGGCCAATCCCATCTCACCGTCGGTGGCGAGATCCACAGCATATTGCTCTTCCCGCAAGCCTTTCACAATAAACCCGGACACACTTGAATCATCTTCCACTAAGAGAATACGCATGGGGTTCCCACTGAAAATTACAATCGGTAAGGTTGGGTGTTCTCCGGCACATTGAGTCCTGCTTTGTGCGCAAGGGCAACTCCTGCTCCCTGCTCATAGACCAAATCTCCGCCATAGTGACCCGTGGCGCTTAGTGTGCCTAATCCTATCGCCGCAATCAAAAAGTACGGGACTATGGTCTTTCGCGTAAATTGGTTTCGCAACACCAGGCGTCCCAATAGGAGGACTCCAAAAATACCCAAGGTCACGAAGGCGAGCGTCTCGTGAGTCTCGATCATCGATTCGGCAATTCCGGCTTTTTCAGCAGCTTCCTCTGCCCAATTGCCAGCAATGGCGGCAGCCACCCCTCCGAGAAGACCGAGAATAAGAAGCCATAAGGCGCCGTCACGAAAGTTCTCACGTTTGAACCAGGCTCCTGCGGCATCAAATAGCACACTGGTGAAGAGTAAGGCGATGGGGAAATGAACTAACATGGGATGGAATCGCAACTCAAACATAATTTCTCCTGTGTGTCGTCAGCGTGGGGAAACGAAAGAAGGCCCCATACGCCCTTGCGTATGGGGCCTTGCCGTTCTCTTAGGATTTTTCAGAATCCTTGTGAGAAGCGCCCTTCTCGTGCCCTTCCTCGTCCTCGAGTTCAGAGCTCAGAATTTTTCCCGATTGGGCATCAATCTCAAATTCCCTGATCTCTCCGGCGGCGTTGACGATCTCGACCTCATACATCACCTTCCCGTCTTCGCTTTCCAGCTCGGCTTCCAGCACCTTCCCTGGAAATTGAGTCGTCGCAGTTTTGATGGCTTCTTCCATGGTGACCGACGTGGCCAGGTTGGCCACGGCTGCCTTGTCTTTGCCATCATGACTCATGGCCAATCCAACAGATGTCAATAACAACGCTGAGGCGCCCAATAGACTGATTGTGTGCAACTGCTTCATGATACATCCTCCTTAGTGAAAAATTAATGGAAGCAACCGGCTGTTCATGAATACAGCATAGACGGTCTACATGAAGATGATATGAAGCGGACATGAAAGTTTCTTCATCTTATTGAGGATGACATCCGTCACGGTAGGCCCTTGTTGCGGCCATGCCTGATAGGCCGAAAATAGCGGTTGGAAAGGATGAATGCGTTGTTTGTTGAATCCGAATGTGCGCGCCAACATGGCGGCAAGGAAAAGCCGGTCTAGACGTTGAATTTGAAGTGGCAGACGTCGCCGTCTTTGACGACGTATTCTTTGCCTTCCGAGCGGATCAGGCCCTTCTCGCGCAGGGCGGCTTCCGACTTGTATTTGTCGATGTCCGCGAAGGCGTAAATGTCGGCCTTGATAAAGCCCTTCTCGAAGTCGGTGTGGATGACGCCGGCGGCCTGTGGCGCCTTGGCTCCGATGGGAATGGTCCAGGCTCGGACCTCCTGCACTCCGGAGGTGAGGAACGAGCAAAGCCCGAGTGTTTTATAAGCGGCGACGACGACCTTCTCCAAGCCGCTCTGCTCCATGCCCAAATCTTTCATGAAAATTTCGCGGTCTTCGCCGGACAGCTGGGCGATTTCGCTTTCGAGTTTGCCACAGATCACGACCGATTCCGAGCCGCGCTCCTTCGCGAATGCATGAAAATCGGCAAGGATGGCCGGATCCGGATTCTCATCGGTATTCCCGACATAGAGCACGGGCTTTGTCGTGAGCAGGAAAAAGTTCTTGAGGACTTCCGGCTCGAGGCCCAGGGCTCGCGCGGGTTTACCCGCTTCGAGGCCGTTCTTCAGAACATCGAGCACCACAAGAGCCTCTTTCGAAGCCTTGTCCCCGGACTTCGCCTTGGCCGTGACCTTGTCGTACTGTTTGGTGAGACTGTCCAGGTCCGCGAGCATTAATTCCGTTTCAATCACCTCGATATCACGACGATGGTCCACGCCGCCCATGGTGTGCACCACATCGGGATCCTGAAAGAGTCGTACCATGTGAAGGATGGCGTCGACTTCCCGAATATTCGCCAGGAATTTATTCCCCAGCCCTTCGCCCTGAGAGGCGCCTTTAACCAGACCGGCGATATCGACGAAACGGCAGGAAGTCGGCACGGTTTTCTTGGGTTTGACCAACTCGGTCAGGCGCCCAAGACGTGCGTCAGGAACGGCCACGACCCCGACGTTGGGCTCGATGGTCGTAAACGGATAGTTCGATGCGGCCGCGTTTCCAGAGGTCAACGCGTTAAAAATCGTAGATTTGCCGACGTTGGGTAGACCGACGATGCCAATTTCCATAGGAGACGCAAGGTATCAAATTAGAAGCCTGCAGGTCCTTGAGCCAAAAGGCCTATACGTACCCGCTCATGCTCTCGTCGTAAAAGTCTTCGAAAGGTCTGAATAATCCTTCCGTTGTTTCCCCGTACCCTGTCCTTCGATTGAAACAGAAAACTCTCTACCGATCAATTCAGGCATGGAGAAAGCGGGATGTTCCGGTGATTTCGGAATAGCACATTTTGAATGTGGTCACTCCCCTGTATTCGAAGGGATAATGGTGTGTAGCGTTTTTTGAACATCCACTTCAGGTCGTTTGGCCAGAGATCAAGGGGATGGCGGTTCTTTGTAAATGGTAAGCCACCCAACTGTTGCCGTGCAGGTTTGCCATGAAGGGTTCAGCCAACTCCGGATTCGAACGGCGTATCCCACAACACTGACAGCCTTCAAAATTTGTGAGCTATTGAGGGTTGGATCTTTGGGCTTTCACCTTTCCAAAGCCAAGTAGCCAACCGCTTGGTTTTTCTTGACTTAATTCGTTGGGTGAAGAAAAATTGATTACGCTGTGCAGTTGTTACGCATTGAGATGTGGGCAGGAAAACGAATGTGGAAAGGCCTCGCGCCAAGGTTGATTCATCATCGTCGTGAAAAAGAGGCTGAACTGCCTTCATCATGAAATCCCAATGTACCTGATGATATTGAGGAAAACAGCACTCCGCAGAAGAGACGGTTCAGGTTCAAAATTGTTTGGGTTTCGCTGACTCCGGGAAGATTGCCCATCATCGCAGGGAGGAAAGTTCATGCAGGAGGACAAGAATCAGATTGTGTCGGGCATTCTCAAGGCCAGGGCGGAATTAGAGCAGGTGTTGTATGACCTGGAGAAACTGCCGGTCGTCAGTGAAAGTGCTGTCCACTTTGCCGCGCACGCACTGAATAACTTTCTCACCGTGGTAGGGGGGACAGTCGAATTGCTTCTATTAATGCTGGCGAAACATCCGGACGACCAGGTTCGCACCGGGCTTGAAGCGTTGAAGCATGCTACTCACTTGATGACGCACACCGTCAGCCAAATGGTGAATGCCGAGACAGGACGGGATGCGACGCTGCGTTTCGAAAAGGTGGAACTGCCGATCATGGCCCAGCGGTTCCGCATCTTTTATCAACGCATTGCGGATCAAAAACAGATTCAGTGTCTCTCGGTTGCCCCTGCGGATGTTCCTTCGGTGTGGACGGATCGTGTGGCGACGGCCGCCGCGCTGGATAACTTATTCTCGAATGCAGTGAAGTACTCATTCCCTGGGAAGCGGATCTGGATCGAAGTGGAGCCGGAGCAGGATTGGGTAGTTTGCCGTGTCCGCGATGAAGGCCCGGGTCTGAGTCCGGTAGACCAGGCCAAACTCTTCCAACCCGGTGCACTACTCACTCCGAGGCCTACGGCAGGAGAGCTTTCAACAGGGTACGGCTTAGCGGTCGCCAAGGAACTGATCGAAAAGGTAGGGGGCCAGATTTGGTGTGAAAGCGCAGTGGGGCAGGGGGCCTGTTTTGCCTTTCGACTTCCCCAATACCGGGAAGCAGTGCATGGATCCGGGATGACCCAGTCAGGTCCGCAGGAAGGGAAGGAGCGCAGGGGCTGATCCGAAAGCTGGAGCTGGTCGTGGCGCCTGCAGCATGAGCTCTCTTCACGGCTTCCGGTGGCGGCCCGGACAGGTGAAGGCTTGAGTTGGGAGTCAGCCTAGCTATGACCTTTCTCAATAATGTTGCCGCGTTTCTTTGGGTCTTTTCATCAATTTTCCTGGTGATTGTCGCCATGCGATCCATGACGTATGTGTTTATCCGCAACGGCACACCATTCGGCTATTCTCCGATCATCGTCACTGGCGCTCTTATGGATTGGCGCGGTAGGTCTCACCGCATTCTCCACGAGCAAACATTGCCTTCGTGTCACCGTCCAATCCGATTCACATGTCTCCATTTCCATTACATGGCGCTTCCCGTTCAGGAAGCAAGAAAGAATGGTGGCGCATACCGACATCGCTCCTGCAACAGTGGTCGAGTCAACTGACGATGAAGGCGCCCCATACTTCTACGCTCGCGTCCCGATTCAGGATGGAACGATGATAGATATCGCAGAGGGTCACCATCGGGCGTCCTGTGAAGCGACGTGCATACGCTTCAATGCGATACCGGGGCAGCGTTCGACTGAAGCAACCGTGTGAGTGAATGGGGAGAAGGTCTTAAAGGTGTTCTCAGCAATGCCCTTGAAGGAGAAACTCCTATGAAATCGAAACAATACATCCTGTTCCCGCTTCTGACCCTAATCGCCTTGTCTCTTTGTTCGTCCCCGGCCTTTGCGGGTGGGGAAACCGCAAAGGCCGGGCTCGGGCAAGCGCAAGCGTCTGGCGTCAAATGGCAGGCGGACGCGGTTCTGGTCCAAATCATCACCGTATCAGGAAATATGGACGGCACCGCGGAGAAATGGAGCTTTCTCTTCCATTCACCTCAGGCCAAAAAGAGTTACAAGGTGGACGTGAAGAACAGCAAGATTGACCAAACACTTGAAGTGTCGCCGAGCTTCACTGATGCGGTGGATGGAGACTTTATTGATAGTGTCCAGGCCATGGCCGAAGCGAAAAAGAAAGGACTCAAAGGGAAGAGCAGAGCCATGATGACCCTCCACGTCATGCTCCAAGGCACCAAAAGTCAAGGCGCCTATTGGAATATTGTCAGTGATCAGCCGGAAGGCAGAAGCACGCTCATCAACGCCAAGACCGGGAAGTTTTTCAGACACCAGGCACTTAAGTAGATGGTGTCTGGCGTCAGTATCTATCCTCTGTCAATGTGTATTCCTCCCTACAGGCAGTCGTGTCTTATTGCGTCAGGGCCCATTTCTGGCACGTGAAGGAGTTCTGCCTTCCTGACAGCTCTGTAAGTTCAGATTTCTCCGATTGACTTCCCGCTTCATGAAAAGTACTATTTGTACAATTCGTACGATCCGTTCATTCGAGAGGAAGGGAAAAGAGGTAGTTTATGGCACATTTACCATCCAGCAAAGCACGAGAAGGGTTTGCGGATACGATCAATCGTGTGGCATACGGCAACGAGCGCGTGGTGTTGCGCCGGCGCGGGAAAGAAGTCGCAGCCGTCGTCCCGATTGCCGACCTGCGATTGTTGGAAGAGTTGGAAGATCGAATGGACCTCGTCGACGCCAGAGCCGCCTTGGCTGAAACCAAGAAGAAAGGCGCGAAGTCCCTTGATGGGATTCTGAAGGAACTGGGTCTCTAACCCCTTCCGATGGCCTATTCGATTCTCCTCGCCCCTCCTGCGGAAAGGCAGCTCAAGGCCTTTTCCCAAGCAGTTCAAAAGCGTCTGATTAAACGTCTCAAGACGCTGCAGGTCAACCCCCGTCCACAGGGCGTCAAGAAGCTGACTGGTGAAGATGACCTGTACCGTGTTCGGGAGGGAAGCTATCGCATCATTTATACGATCCGCGAGAAGGCACTTATTGTCCTTGTTCTCAAGATCGGCGACAGAAAAGAAGTCTACCGCCCTTGATCATGTTCCATCATTCAAGAGGCGGTTGGTTGTTAGAGTATATGACCAGACTGAGGGCGGGTGCTTGCGGGTGCAGTGGTTATGGAGCCTGAATATGAAACGGTTCAGTCTGATGGACGAATTCGTTGATGGGGACAAATTGAAGAAGTCGGTTTAAAAGTTCTCAGGGTCATTTTGTTGGCCGATAGGGAAACTATTCACCACGCATTTTTTGATCGATCCTTTAGGAGACCGCAATGAAGGTGAAATAGGTTTCTGACACGGACACCGCCTATATCGAATTCAGTAATCAAGAAGTGGCGGAGACGAAGGATAGCAATGAAAACATTCTGATCGACCTGGATAAAAACGGACAACACCTTTATCTGCTATCAGGAAACATAGCGAAATATTAACAAGAAATTGACGACAGCTTTCTTTTCTCCAATGGAAAAGGCTAATATTTCCAAAATTTCCAAGCCCTGCAATTTTGTCTTCTTATTCATTATTATTTTGATAGCGATCCTATACTATCAAACGCAATGATTGGCCTCAGTCAATCTCTATTCCAAACCAATATCAATTTGAGGTAGCAAATGGTCCCCAACCTTAGTGAGTGGACAGTTGTAATGGTTGGGCAGTGGAACCCTGCCATATTTTCCCCTGACTGGGTAGCGCATAACCTATTACATATTGAGAACGTAGAGGCACAGCTAGCAGTTGGACCAGTCGTAACTAATGTGCGTTACCAAACAGAAACCCTTCTCGTTATTCCCCAGCAAGACAGGCTCATAGTTGGAGGTCGAAATGCTGAGGAAGCAACTTTGTTGGAAATGGAGCGCTGTTCAAAAGCTGCTCTTGAGTTACTTGGCCATACCCCTATTCGGGCATTGGGAATAAACTTTGGTTTTATTGAAAGCGATCCGCCCACAGAGATGTTGAGAACGTTTGATCTGGCTGACGCTGGTGCACTTTCGGATGCTGGCTATCAAGTTCGGGCAACCGACATAACTAGAAGTATAGATATCGACTCTACAATTCTTAAGCTCAAGATGAGTCTTAGTGATGAGGGCACTGTACGTTTTCACTTCAATTTTACAAGTCAGGTTGCTACCTCCCAGCAGGCTGCAGATCTTCTTCAGGGAAGAGTTCTCGATTGCCGCAATAAGGCCCTTGATATATTGAGTGCGGTATTTAATCTCCAGGGAGAAGGAGTCATATAGTTATGGATACCGAGACATCAACTACTGCTGAGATAGCATCTATTGCCTCTCTTTTCCTTCCTACGAAGGCATATCGGTTGAACAGAGTAAGACCAAGCCACTGCTTTCGACTTCGAGCACAACTAATCAAGTTGGTTACTTTAAGGAAATACTTGTGAGAGGAACAAATGCTTGCACTATCACTATTTCATTGAACGTTGCCTCCGAGGCATTTATACAGAAAAATCTTGCAGCTAACCGTGGACCGGCAGTCTTAGAAACAACTGCAAATCATGAAGGGTAAAATTGTAGGTTCATGACAAATGGTGCTTCCTCCGCAAGTGGAGAGTTCTTCCCTGCTTACCGAGAGTTTTCTCCTGAGCATTTAGAGCAGGGCGATCTTCTCGCAAAAACTGATGCCATTCAGTCTATCATTAAAATAGTTCACCCTTATTACCTAAAATCCGCCTACACTCATTTTATTGTATTGACTCAATCCTGCGACCTTGTTCGTAGAAAAAGAGAAGCTTGCAAGGCGAGATATATCACTCTAGCCGCGGTTCGACCGCTCAATCTTGTGATTCAGAGAGAAATTGAAAACTACCAAGATGAATTTGATAAAGCGGGAATGGTTTGCTCGAAGAAATACCGCCTCGAACTCACCCAATTTCTACAGAGGTTGCATAATTACTCTGAGCCAGAGTTTTTTATTTGCATTCTGAGGCAAACTTGGGCTTCCCTGAACCCCACTGTGCTTTTCTTAGGCTGTCTGTTTCGATCAAATCATCTTTGCATTATGAAGCATGCAAGCAGGCACGCATCTTCTCATTGAACAACGTATACCAAGCCAAATTGGGATGGAGAGTTGGTGATATGTATTCCAGAGTTGGTACTGAAGATTGGGTCCCTAGGGTTGAGTCAAGGGAGGACTTTGCCGAGAGGATATCGAAGTTGTTGGATGGTGCATGCAAGTGGGAAGATGACAAGCGACTTACCCAAGCAAAGACAAATTTGCCTGCTGACTTAATGCAGAATGGTGTTGAGGCGGTTAGAAATCATATATCTGATGTGAAGATCCCTAGTACTTTGGAAGAGATGATTGACGCAGTAATATCCCAACTGAGGAAGTTAAACAAGGTTGAGAACGAACAAGATGCGACTAAAATTGGTAACAGGCTAAGAAATGACCCAATTATTGCTCGACTAAGAAAACTTGTTGGTTAGTCTGGGGTTTAGGTTTTTCAGTAAGAATAAACCTCACTATCAAGTTTTGTTCTCCTTTCCCAACATTCTTAAGCGCTCACTCTAATTTTCACCTGAATACCACTTTGTCAAAGCGGGAATTTCATCTCGCGAAAGACCGATTGATTATTGTCGGATAAACCAACCGCGACGCTTGATCCATTTTTCGAGTTCGACGCAAAAAACACGAAACTCCTGGCCGGTCAGCACTGTGGTGTCCTTATTGATAATGCCGATCGCGTGACGCGCGGCGCTGGCTTGTTCATCCGAGAAGAAGATTGTAGGATGGATTGAAATCTGTCCATTCGATGGGGCGCAGGATTTTTCAAACTCAAGGCGGTCCATCACTCCGGTTTATGGTGGGGTACCCATGCACCCGGCACCCGAGGATCCTATTTCAGAAACACGAGAGGAGCCGCTCGCCGATACTCCCGGCAGCCGGCCACTGAGTCGTCGCGCCCTGCTGTGCCAAGCGGTCACTGCCGTCGGACTGACGGCGGCTCAAGCCATCTTGAGCCCTTTGCGGGCGGAAGAGTCATCGGTGCCGACCGACCCGACCAGAGTACCCGGCACCCCGCCCACCCTGTACGGTCATCGCTCGCCGTTCGAAAAGAGTGAGCGTGTGGTGAAGTCCTGGTGGGGGTCTCTTACCCCTCTGCAGGATCTTGATGGCGTGGTCACTCCCGCTTCCTTACACTTCGAGCGCCACCACAATGGGGTGCCGTTGATCGATCCGTCGCACCATAAGCTCCTTGTTCATGGTCTGGTCGATCGGCCGTTGATTCTATCCATGGATGACCTGAAACGGTTTCCCTCCGTCTCGCGACTCGTCTTTATCGAATGTTCGGGAAATTCCGGGCTCTGAATGGCGTGCTCCGACCGGACAGACGGCCCAACAGACCCATGGGCTTACGAGTACAAGTGAATGGACGGGGGTGCGGCTGGCGACAGTCCTCAAAGAAGTCGGCCTAAAACCGGAGGCGACCTGGATGTTGGCGGAAGGCAGTGACGCGGCGGTCATGACGCGTAGTCTGCCGGTGGCCGACATCATGGAGGAGGGCCTTCTCTGTTATGCGCAAAACGGTGAGGCGCTTAGGCCGGAGCAAGGGTATCCGTTACGACTGGTCATTCCCGGTTGGGAAGGCAACACCTGTATTAAGTGGCTGCGTCGACTGAAGCTGGGAACGGCACCGTTCATGACAAGGGAGGAAACATCCCGGTATACCGATTTGATGCCCGACGGCAGCGCACGACAATTCACGATGGTCATGGAGGCCAAGTCCGTCATCACCACTCCTTCCGGTGGCCAAAAGGTCCGCCCCGGCTTTATTGAAGTGAGGGGTCTTGCTTGGAGTGGTCGCGGATCGGTGATGAAGGCAGAGGTCAGCACGGACGGAGGACGTTCGTGGGAAGAGGCGCAGCTACAGGAACCGGTTCTTCCCAAATGTCACACCAGATTTCGGTTTTCCTGGCGCTGGGATGGAGAAGAGACAATCCTGCAAAGCCGCTGTATCGATGAAACCGGTTACGTGCAACCCGCTCGGACAGCGTTAATCGCAGTCCGGGGAATGAACTCTGACTATCATAACAACGCGATTCAGAGCTGGAAGATCTCGCGAGAGGGGCACGTCACCAATGTTCAGGTTTAATTTAGTTGCGGCGGTTCTTGTGATCACGCTTGGCATAGGATGGCAGAAGGGGTTGGCTACGGCCGCTGAAGCGCACTCGATCACGGGTTATGGATTCGGCCATGCGCCTTCCGACCGTGAACTGCAAGGCTGGGATATTGATGTCCGCCCGACCGGTGCCGGCCTTCCCGCCGGCCAGGGAACGGTGAGCCAGGGCGCAACCGTGTTTGCCGGGAAGTGCGCATCCTGTCATGGGGCGACCGGCCGGGAAGGGCCGATGGATCGTCTCGTCGGTGGACAGGGCACGCTTGCCAGTCGACAACCGATCAAGACGATCGGCAGTTATTGGCCCTATGCTACGACGCTCTATGACTATATTCGTCGCGCGATGCCGTTCAACGCGCCACAATCCCTCACGAATGACGAAGTGTATGCAGTCGTGGCCTGGTTGCTGTATCAAAACAACATCATCTCGACCGGGACGGTGCTGGATGCCGAGACACTGCCCGCTGTTCACATGCCGAACCGCAACGGCTTCGTGCCGGATCCCAGACCGGATGTGCCCAGGTAATCTTCGTTCGTAATAACTTCAGAAAACGTGTCCCGTGCATTCTGTCCATCGTCTTTGTTTGCACCGGCTCCGAAGTATAGCTGCGGCCCGTTCGGATGCCCCTCTTCCTAAGCAGGTACTTCATTGGAAAATTGAAGATTTAGGTTTTCAGGTTGTTGGCCCAGCCAGCCGTGACGCCGGACCCAATTTTCGAATTTCACCGCAAAAACCAAGACGGTTGAGAAGAAGAAGCCGGAGGGCTAAATGGTCCAGGGTTAAAGGCATCGTATGACCGATGGGATTGAGGAACGGCAGGTAGACCGTGACCATCTGAAGGGCAAACGTGAGGAACACGGCTTCAAGCAACAAGGGATTGCACAACGGCCTTTGCTGGAGAAACGAGTCCTGATCGGAATGAATGGCCAGCACATTGCCCATTTGGGATAAGGTGAGGACGGTGAACACGAGCAGCCCGATCTACAAGATGTGGTGCCAGAGCCTGCCCGCAACAATACTTTCATCTGGAGGGGGCATTGCATGGGGTTTATTGGATGGGTCAGATCGAATTTCTGTGTGCCTAATGAGTTAAAGAAGAAGGCAAGTGGATGCTTCTGAACTGATTGGACGCGGTGGTAAAACTGAAGCTTTCAGGTATCAGTCAGGCGACTATACCTTCGTCCGAGCGGGGAAAATCAGAAGCTTCTGGAGATAATGGGCCAACACATTGTTGGAAGAGCATAATAGGCCTTATGCAGTTCAAAAGATGGTTAGCTGAACGGCTCCCACGCGAGTTTCGTGATTGGCTCTGGGCGCGAAAGGTTGAGTTTGGGAATCGCCGAACCCGGGAGCTTGGTTGCCATCTCTCAAATCGGATTCATCAGGCTGCGCAACAGGATTTCATCCAATTTGAACGTGTTCTCTCGAATGGCGAGTGGGAGATCTATCGTGAAGAACGCCTGGAGGCACTCCGTCGCTCGTTACCAGATCATTCAGAGAATTTGCGCACGGTTTCCTCCATGGTCACTGGCACTCTGAACCATGCCGGGTGCCGGATTGACAATGTCGTTTTTCAGGGGCATAGGGATCTGCCAGTGACGGCCAATCTCTATCGGCCTGGTCGAACCAGCCAGAAAATCCCTGCAATTGTCATCTGTCACAGCCATCACGATGCAAAAACCGAAGAGGAATTGCAATGTATGGGGATGACCTGGGCACAGCAGGGATGTGTGGTCTTCGTGATGGACCTACTCGGGCACGGCGAGCGCCGACAGCATCCCTTTGTTGATCCGACAGACTATGGCCGCTCCTTTCGTGTTGATCGGCAAGACTATTATTTCCGGTCTGTGCTTGGCATGCAATTGAATCTGGTCGGCGAAAGTTTGATGGGTTGGATGGTTCAAGACGTGAAGCGTGGCATTGACCTGTTATGGGCTGATTCACGGATTGACCGTGATCGAATTATTGTCCTCGGGGCCGTAGCAGGCGGAGGGGATCTTGCGGCAGTCGTTGGAGCCTTGGATGAGCGTGTGGCGGCATTGGTTGCGTTCAACTTTGGGCGCCTGTCGATGGGTGATTGGGACTCCACAAGAAACCTTCCTAATACAGCGCAATCTGGTTTTTGGCCATGGACCATTCTTTCCTCCCTGGCCCCTCGCCGGTTGGTCTATGGGCACGAATTTGCCTGGAACCCGGAACATGATCCCGTTTGGGAGCGTCTTGAAAAAGTGTATGAGCTTTATGGTAAACGCGATTTCCTTCGAACGATTCACGGTTCCGGCCGAGTATCAGGGCATGGCCCTATGGATACCCACTGCACGAATGTCGGCCCCATTCACCGTGGGCAGCTCTATCCAATTTTTCAGAAATGGTTTGGCATTCCCATACCAGATCAAGAAGTGAACGAACCCCTTCCCAAGGAAAAACTTGCATGTTTGACAAGGGATACGCGCAGGTTATTCAGCCTGTATTCCGTTCATGAGGTGACGCAGAAGATTTGCCAAAAACAGCTCAACAGCGTGCGCAGGGTGAGAGCATTACAAGAGTCACATGCACGGGCTGTGCAATTGCAACATGAGCTCGTCGAGGTTCTTGGGCCAATGACTCCCTTCACACCCTATCGAGTTCGATCCATTCGAAAAGGTTTTAATCGGTCCGAATATGTTGTGTTGGAAGTTGAAAAGAACCTTTTTGTACGCTTGCAACTTCTGTGGCCTTCGGGTTTGCACACAACCAAGCTACCGGTGGTAATTGGCATTGCGCAGGAGGGGAATTTTCCTCTGCGGAGAGAACGTCGTTCGCTGATCCGGAGTCTGTTAGGGCAGGGGATCGCCGTCTGTTTAACCGAGTTGCGGGGGATAGGTGATGGTCGCCATGGCGAATTGTACCGAGGCAGAATCAGTCCGAGTGCCGGTGTCGCTGCAACAAGTCTGATGCTGGGGGAAAGTTTGGGAAGTTCCCGGGTTCGTGACCTGCGAACCGTGATTGACTATCTCAGTAACCGGGAGGATGTCGATCGAAGGCAGATAGGCCTATGGGGTGATTCTCTTGCTGCCAATAACGTAGCTGGAAACGAACTAGCTGTACCCTTGGATGCGACACCGTTTCCAGAGCGAGGTGAGCCGCTAGGTGGAGTGGCAACTCTCCTTGCCGCACTTTTCGAACCACAGATACAAGGGGTATACGTTCATGGAGGACTTATAAGTTTTGATGCATTGCTGAATGAACGGTTTCTATACCATCCAGCAGATTCCATCATTCGGGGGTTGTTACGAATAGCAGACTTGCCGGATATTGCGGCGGAGTTGGTTCCTCGACCCCTTAGAATGGAATCGTTAGTGGATGGGTATAATCGCCAGGCAAGTCGTCAGCAGATTGAAGAGACCTATCATCTGGTTCGTCTTTCTTACGCTCGAGCAGAAAATCCGGATCGCTTTTCGCTCCAGGTTGAGGAATCGTCTGCGGATACAATCTCTAGGTGGTTTCGTCATATGTTTAATCTGCCATGACTCAAATCAAACTTCACTTGGCATTAAGCGTCTTTCCTCCAATGATGGCAAGGTTCTCGTCATGATGACAGAGATGGGACTGCCAAATTATGACCTGGTCAACCAACCGTGACTATGTCCAGTTCCTTCAAAGAAAAATAGCCGGAACGATCCACGGCGACCTGGCTGATGGGTCACGAAAATAGTCCCTGGCCCATAAGCAGTTTTGATGTCGAAAATGGGATGTATCAGGATTCGAAGAGTTCGCGGACCAGGCCGCTCTGCCGGATGATGGAGCGGAGCGTCCCAACGGCAAGTATTGCATGATCCGGAACCGGCACTGTGACTGTTCCTGCGTCAGTGCGGCACTGCATGATGATGTGGCTTCCCCGTCGGCGTACTTCAGAAAATCCTTGTCTTTCGAGTATTTTGCAGACTTCTTTCCCAGAGAGAACCCGCAGCTTACCCATGCGCGGCTTCAAATCGCGTCACATACACTTCGGTGTGAAGACGACGCCCGATCTCGTCAGGGTCCGCGCATTCGAGGAACATTTCTACCGCTTCCTTTAAATTGGCTGTCGCTTCTTCCACGGTGGTTCCCTGGCTGGCTACATCCAACTCAGGACAAAGCGCCACATACAGATCGCCCTCTTTTTCGACAACCGCGGTATAGCTACTTGTCCCCATTGATTTTCCTCCTCGTTATTTGAGACTAAATGACCACTAAACATCTGAACATCACGGTTTTATTCTTTTGTTCGTATTTGGCCAGATCGTTCCGATGGACGTGAATTTCCTCACAATAGACGACTACATTTCGCTACTTAGATTTTGGATAGAAAAGTTGGTTAAGGCTAGGCCACGGATAAGATCATGTCAAGCGGAACAAATCCCCTATGCTCTTTTCAAAGTGAGCTAATGTACTGGTGGGATGAGGAACCAAGTTCCAGATTACGGCAAGGAGAACCAAAATCGTCTGACCCATTTTTCGAGTTCTACGGCAAAAAACACGATTGTTGAAAGGATGAGGCAGAGGCCTAATTGGTCCAGGGATAAGGGCATGGTATGGAAGATGGGATTGAGGAAGGGCAGGTAGACGGTGGCCATTTGAAGGGCGAATGTGAGGACCACGGCTCCTAATAACCACGGATTACTTAATGGTCCTCGCTGCAGAAACGACTCCTTCTCTGAACGAATGGCTAACACATTGCCCATTTGGGACAAGGTGAGAACGGTGAACACCATGGTTTGCCATTGGTCTTGATTACCCTGATAGGCCCACATTTCGGTGATAAGCGACACACCGCCCATGAGCAGGCCCACCCACAAGATATGTTGCCAGAGGCCACCGGCAAAGATGCTTTCATTCGGCGGGCGGGGTGGGCGCTGCATGATGTTGCGTTCTTCGGGTTCCATGGCGAGGGCGAGGCCGGGCAGGCCGTCGGTGACGAGATTGATCCATAAGATCTGAATCGGGAGCAGGGGAATCGGCAGGCCGAATAAGGGGGCCAGGAAAATCGTCCAGATTTCTCCGGAATTGCTTGTCATCGTGTATTTCACAAACTTGCGGATGTTGTCATAGATCCGGCGTCCGTCCCGGACCGCAGTGACGATGGTCGCAAAGTTATCATCCAGCAGAATCATGTCGGAGGCTTCCCGGGCCACGTCGGTGCCGGTTTGCCCCATCGCAATGCCGATGTTGGCCTGGTTCAATGCGGGGGCGTCATTCACCCCGTCACCGGTCATTGCGACAAACTCTCCTCTGTTTTGCAGGGCTTTGACGATGGCAATTTTTTGCGTGGGTGTAATGCGGGCATAGACCCGGGTATGCTCAACCAGTTGGGCCAGTTCTTCAGGGGAACGCTGTTCCAACTCCTGGCCGGTTAGCACCGTGGTGTCCTTATTGATGATGCCGACGCGTGAGGCGATGGCTTTGGCTGTGCCGGGGTGATCGCCGGTGATCATGACGGGTGTGATCCCTGCTGATTGGCAGAGGGCGACCGCCTGCGCGGCTTCTTCCCGTGGCGGGTCCATCATGCCGGCAAATCCGAGGAAGGTGAGTTCGCGTTCGACAGTCGAGGAAGTCATTTCCGTGGGAGCTTGATCCCATTGCCGATAGGCCACCGCCAAAACCCGCAAGCCTTCATTGGCCATCTGTTCGGCCTGCTCTAATAGACTGTCGATGTTTAGTGCCACAGGGCCGGTCTGTGTGAGCATGGATTGGCAAAGCGGAAGAAGTTTTTCCGGCGATCCTTTGGTGAAGGAGATGATGCCCTCCGGCATGCGATGCAGCGTCGTCATGCATTGCCGGTCTGAGTCGAAGGGGATTTCTTGTATGCGGGGGTTCGTGGCCTCCAATGTGTCTTTGTCGTACCCGGCCTCGCTGGCTGCCAGATACAAGGCCACTTCCGTGGGATCGCCCAATGTCGGGCCATCGGTCTGTGAGCCTTTGCATCGTTGTTGAGCGCCAATCGCCAGAAAAAACAGATGAATGGGATTGTGGAGGTCGGCGTCGATGTCGGGTTGTCTGCTTGCAGAAGGGCGCAGGATGTTCCCGGCCACCGACATCTGCTCCACCCGCATGGAGTTTTGTGTGAGCGTGCCTGTTTTATCGGAGCAAATATAGGTGACGGAGCCTAAGGTTTCCACAGCGGGCAGTCGCCGGATCAACGCCTGCTTTCGCGCCATTTTTCGTGCGCCCAAGGCCAGCGAAATCGTGACGACGGCTGGTAAGGCTTCAGGAATCGCGGCCACGGCCAGACTCACGGCCGTCAGGAACATGAGCACCGGCGGCTCACCCCGCCAGACGCCCACAGCAAACAACACGACACAGATCGCCAGAACGGCCAGCGCGAGGCGTCGTCCAAACACCGCCAGGCGTTGTTGCAAGGGCGTTTTGATGTCTTCGTCCTTATGCAGGAGCGACGCGATTTGTCCTAACTCGGTCTTTAGGCCGGTGCCAATGACGATCCCTGTGCCGCGGCCATATGTCAGGAGCGTGCCTTTATAGGCCATATTCCGGCGATCACCCAGGGAAAGCTTCGGGTCGTCCAGCGGGTCGGTCTGTTTGTCCACCGGGACGCTCTCGCCTGTGAGCGCCGATTCATCCACTTTGAGTTGAACGGCTTCGATGAATCGAAGATCGGCAGGGATGAGGTCTCCGGCTTCCAGCAGGACGATGTCGCCCGGTACCACATCGAGCGTGGAGAGCGAGGCGACCTGTTGCTCACGCCTCACGTGCGTCGTGGGCGTGGCGAGCTTCTTGATGAGCCTGCATGGCGCGGTCCGCCCGATATTCCTGCACAAACCCGATGATGCCGTTGAGTACCACGATGATGATAATCGCCAGGGCATCCAGACGCTCCCCCAATATGCCCGAGACAATGGCGGCCCCAATGAGCACCAGGATCATAAAATCGGTGAATTGATCAACGAAGATTCGCGCGAGACTGCGTTGGCGATGTTCGGGAATGGTGTTTTGGCCGTGTTGTTCGCAACCGGCGGCGGGCTTCCCCGGCATTCAGTCCCGTGTGAGGATCGACTTCCAGTCGTTGAGTGACATCCGGAATAGAAAGAGTATGCCAGGCCGTGTCGCTTGGCGATGGGCGAGGAGTCTCTCCGCTATTGGTTGGGTTCGTTGGTCATCTTGTCTGTTGTGACTCTAGTGGACTTTTCAATTGTTGGGGAACGTGAATGCCGTTATCACGTTGATTTCAATTTTCAGACATGGGATGAACACCTGATGATTCGGTTTTCCCCTGACCATGTTGGCATCTTGAGCCCCCTTCGACTTCGTTCAGGGCAGGCTGGGAAAGATCTGTGCCCAGGGTGATGAGGCTATGTCTCAACCAGATCCTTCGTTTTCCTCAGGATAATGGTATGGACTCCCCCTTTAAGGACGGCATCGAGTGTGCCAAGCTGGAAGAGTCAACGACCAGTCATCAACACAAAGGAGGAGTCAGCATGAAGGGTACCACGATGGGAATCGACCTGGCCAAGAATGTCTTTGAGGTATATGTGGAAGCTGAAAGCGGAGACGTCATCGAACGCAAACGGCTCGCGCGCAAGAAGCTGCTCCCGTGGTTGGCCACTCGTCCCCCGGCCCTCGTCGGCATGGAAGCGTGTGGCGGGGCGCATGACTGGGCGCGGGAGCTGACGAAGCTGGGACACGAGGTGCGCCTGATCGCCCCGCAGTATGTCAAACCGTGGGTGCAGACCAATAAGAGTGATGCGGCCGATGCCCGGGCCATTTGCCGAGCGGTGCAAGAGCCGGGCATGCGGGTTGTCGGGATGGCCAGCGAAGCGCAGCAGACCGTGCAAGCCCTCCATCGGGTCCGGCGTCGCTACCTGACCAATCGCACCGCCCTGGTGAATCAGACCCGTGGGATCTTACTGGAATACGGCGTGGCCATTCCCACGGGGGTCGCTTCGGTTCGGCACGCGCTGGCTCTCCTCCTGACTGAGGATCGATGGTCGGGCTTGGTCCGGCAGTTCTTGGCCGACCAACAGGCGGAGTTGCTGTATTGGGATACCAAGATTGAGGCGGTGACGGCCCAGATCAAACGGGAGAATGCGCGGCAGCCGATCTGTCAGCGCCTTGAGCAGGCTCGGGGGATTGGGCCCTTAGGCGCCTCGGCCCTCTGGGCCAAAACGGCAGGCCAGGCCTATCGGAATGGCCGCCATCTCGCGGCCGCCTTGGGGTTGGTACCCAAGCACACCGGCACCGGGGGGAAGGTCCGGCTCGGCGGGATCAGCAAACGAGGAGATCGGTATCTCCGACAGTTGCTGATTCATGGGGCCCGGGCAGTGGTGCGACAAGTGGGGGAGCAACCTGATCGCCTCAGCGGGTGGATCCGGCGATTGGTGGCCCGACGGGGGATGAATAAGGCGATGGTGGCCTTGGCGAACAAGAATGCGCGGATGGCGTTCGCCCTCATAGACAAAGCCCAGCCGTATGATGTCGCCAAACTGTGCGGGGCCGTGTAAGGAAAACGGAGAAGCGCTTCCAAGGAGTGCGTAGCAGGAGACACCAACTGATGGGCGGAAGTGGTCACCCCCCGCGGGAGCAAACCCTGAGCGTTGTCATCGGCTGAGTCATCAAGCCGCCAGGATGCAGAGGAGCTGCCGCGCGACAACCATCAAGGCTCGGAACGAAGACCGTTCCCTCACGAAGCCGGATATATGACCGCAGACCCTTCTCTCATCAGCATGAATTCCTGCTTGCAAACAAGGGGGAGTCCATATATGACAATGTCTCCCGGAACGCGTGCCCTGCATCGTAGGTTCACCTTTCAGCAGAGGATTTCTGCTCGGAATTCACCCAATGCTTGGCATGTTATCCCTCTTTAATTTGATACATCTCGTGGCATGCCAGGCATCTGGTCGTGATAGTCGACAGGCGTTGAAGAATGTCCTGTGATGTCGTGCCCCCGGTGATCGCATCCGCCAATTCGTCAAAATCCCGATGTACGGACATTCCAAGCTGTTTGAGAGGAAGAGGAAGTTTAAGCATGAGCGAGGGATTGTCATCCACGGCCATCTTCATTCCGGCCGAACGGGCCGCCGCTGCAGCCTGAGCATGTCCTTGGGTCCGGTCAGGATCGCTCAGGCCCGTCACGACCCCATGCACGGCCTGAAGGAGTTGTCGCATTTCCGTCAGGATAAAGTCACGTTCGGTTGGAGCAAGATGCACAACAGTTCGGCCATCGGCTGAAGGGGTGGTCGCCCCTTGAAAAAAAACCAGCCCAGCAGGCCGGCGCTGACTATCCAGAGCATGAGAGCAATCCGGCAAAGATTTTTTGAGGAAAATGGTGAAGATGACAACTGGAGTCTCCTTAATTTTTTAATAACCTGTGGACATCTGTCTTGCTGCGTTCAGGAATGGAGTTCATTTAGGGAATCAACTGGGGCATTTTTCTACATGACCAATGATTTCGACTGTACCTCTTTTCCCCAATGTTCCAGCTCACTGGCGTTGGGCCTATTCAAGATTGCTGAGGTTTTGCTAGTTGAATCTATCATTTTAAGCTCTTACGAAATAAGGCATATCTCTTGCCAAATACATTATCAGTGAGTGTTGACGAGAGGGATACTATTTAGGTGAATTGAGACGAGGCCGATGATCCAAATCCGTATTCATGGCCGGGGAGGGCAGGGCGTGGTGACTGCTGCGGAGCTGCTTGCGTTAGCGGCTTTCCGGGATGGGAAGGAAGCTCAGGCCTTTCCCAGTTTTGGATCTGAACGGACGGGTGCGCCGGTGACCGCATTCTGTCGGATCGATTCTCAACCCATTCGCAGTCGGGAGCCGGTCTATCATCCGGATGTCTTGCTCATACAGGACTCCACACTGCTGCATCAGGTGGATGTCTTTGCCGGATTGGCTATGTCAGCCTTTGTTCTGATTAATTCCACACGAGATGTCGACGCGCTTCATCTCACGGATTTTGTCACCCAACATCCCGGAGTGCAGATGCATACACTCCCGGCATCCGATCTGGCCCTGAAACATCTTGGGCGACCCTTTGCCAATATCGGGATGGTGGCCGGTTATGCGGCCCTGACCGGGGAAGTCAGCAAAGCTTGCGTAAATCAGGCGATCACAGAAAAGTTTCCGGGAAGGATTGGAGAATTGAACGGGGCGGTGGCCGCAGAAGTGTATGATTATGTTGCGGCAAATCTGGCCAAGGTGTAATTCAATCGAGGAATCAACAGACGACCATGAAACAGCATATTGAAGGATCTCAAGCCGTGGCCCATGCCGTCGCTTTGTGCCGGCCTGAAGTGATGGCTTGTTATCCGATCTCTCCTCAAACCCATATTGTCGAAACCCTTTCACGTAAGGTGAAAGCCGGAGAAATCGGCAATTGCCAATTCCTGAATGTCGAATCGGAATTCGGCGCCTTAAGCGTGCTGATCGGCGCCTCGGCCATGGGCGCGCGAACCTATACCGCGACGACAAGCCAGGGACTTTTGTTCATGGCGGAGGCCGTCTATAACGCGGCGGGATTGGGTCTTCCCATTGTCATGACCATTGCCAATCGCGCCCTCGGCGCGCCGATCAATATCTGGAATGATCATTCGGATAGCATGTCCATGCGGGATGCCGGCTGGATTCAATTGTTTGCGGAAGATAATCAAGAAGCCGTCGATCTTCATATTCAAGCGTTTCGCCTGGCGGAGGAACTCAGTTGCCCGGTGATGGTCTGCATGGATGGCTATATTCTCACTCATGCCTATGAGGTGGTGGATCTTCCCACGCAAGAGCAGGTGGATGCGTACCTGCCGGCGTTTGAGCCCGTTCAGGTGTTAGATCCGCAAGACCCGGTATCCATTGGCGCGATGGTCGGACCGGAAGCCTATGCCGAGGTGCGTTATCTCGCGCATGACAAGCATCTGCGAGCGTTAGAGGCGATCCCACGACTCTCTCAGGCTTATCAGGATATTTTTCAGCGTCGGTCTGGTGGACTGTTGAAGGCCTATCACACGGATGAGGCGGAAACGATTTTGCTGGCACTGGGATCGGTGAACGGTACGATTAAAGACGCGGTGGATGATTTGCGGAAAGAAGGATGGCCGGTCGGTTCTATTGCGCTCTGTGCATTTCGTCCCTTCCCCTCCCATGCTCTTCGTCATGTCGTTCAGGATGCCAAGCGGATCATTGTTTTTGAAAAAGACCTGGCGGTGGGTAAGGGGGGCATCGTGTCCAGCGATGTGAAGATGGCACTGCGGGGATTACCAACTATCGTGGATACGGTGATCGCCGGGACTTGGAGGTCGCCCGATTCCTAAAGCCTCGGTCATGGATACGGTGAAGCAAGCATGTCTGGAGGGTTTGGAGGAACCTCATTTTCTCGATTTGAATTGGGACGCCATTAATCGGGAATTGACCAGACAACAGGCGCAGCGGCGTTCGGGACCCACCGCAGAAAATATTCTCCGGGAAATCGGTGCTCCCGGCGCATCGCCCATTTAATTTTTAGTCGTGAGGCCGGTATGTCCTATCAACGAGTGAAATTTTATCAAACGGGAACCTTCACGGTTGGCAACCGGTTACTGGATGAATCCGATCGCACGGTCCAAGCCGGGATGGATCGAACGAATTCACTCAATTCCGGCCATCGCGCCTGCCAGGGGTGCGGTGAAGCGCTGGGCGCCCGCTATGCCCTTGATGCGGTGATGCGCGCCACGCATCAGCAAATGGTTGCGGTGAATGCCACCGGCTGTTTGGAAGTGTTCTCCAGTCCCTATCCGGAAAGTGCCTGGCAGATTCCCTGGCTGCATTCGGTATTCGGGAATGCACCGGCGGTGGCGAGCGGCGTGGCGGCAGCCCTGCGGGCCAAAGGCAGGACGGATATCCGAGTCATCGCCCAGGGCGGAGATGGTGCGACGGTTGATATCGGGTTCGGGTGTTTGTCGGGAATGTTCGAACGCAATGATGACGTGTTGTATGTCTGTTACGACAACGAGGCCTACATGAACACGGGAGTTCAGCGTTCGGGATCCACCCCGCCACGAGCCTGGACCAATACCACGCAGGCCGTGGGAACCGACCCCGGCAATCCCATGGGCATTGGAAAAAATCTTCCACGCATTGCGATGGCCCACGGTATTCCCTATGTGGCCACGGCCTCGGTGGCCGATCTCCATGATCTGGAAGCCAAAGTGACGAAGGCGATGAACTTCAGGGGCGCACGGTATATTCATATCCATGTGCCCTGTCCGCTTGGCTGGAAGTCCGATCCTGCGCATACGATCAAGGTCGCCCGCCTGGCGGTGGAAAGCGGCCTCTTTCCCTTGTTTGAAGCCGAAGGGGGAGAAGTGACCGATCGAACACCTATTCGGAAAAAAGTTCCTGTCGAGCAATACCTCGAACTTCAAGGTCGGTTCAAACATCTCTTGCATCCACGGGATGAGCGTGCTCTTGAAGCGATTCAAGCGATGGCGGATGCGAATATTGATCGGTATCAGCTCCTTCCTGTAAAGGCATGATGATGGAACAGAAACCCTTTGCCATTACCTTGAACCCCGCTTCAAGCCTGGCCAATCATACCGGCAACTGGCGGACGATGCGTCCGATCTATGTTGATCACCTTCCACCCTGCAATCAGGGCTGCCCGGCCGGCGAAAATATTCAAGGCTGGTTGTATGAGGCGGAGGAAGGGAAATATGAACAGGCCTGGCGAAAAATTATGGAAGAGAATCCCTTCCCGGCGATTCATGGTCGCGTGTGTTATCACCCGTGTGAAACGGCCTGTAATCGGGGCCAACTGGATGAGCCCGTAAGCATTCATGCCGTTGAGCGATTTTTAGGCGATTACGCGATTGAGCAGGGGTGGCAGGTGGAGGCGGGGGTGGCCACCGGAAAGCGGGTCCTGGTCGTCGGCGCGGGACCGAGTGGTCTTTCTGCTGCGTATCATCTCGCCCGTTTGGGACATGCGGTGACAATCATTGAGGCGGGGCCAAAACCGGGAGGCATGATGCGGTTCGGGATTCCACAATATCGTCTTCCCCGAAATATCGTGGACGCCGAAATTGCCAGAATTGTGGCCATGGGCGTCTCGATCCATTTGAATCAAAAAGTCGACAATTTAGAAACGACCATCAAAGAGGGCCGATTCGATGCCGTGTTTCTGGCCATTGGGGCTCATCTGAGTAAGCGGGTTGATATTCCCGGCCGGGATGCCGGCCGGATGATCGATGCCTTGGGATTTCTTAAAGGAATGGATGGCCGGACTGTTCCCAAGATCGGTCGGCGGGTCGTCGTCTATGGTGGAGGTGATACGGCTATTGATGCTGCGCGAACCGCCAAGCGCCTGGGTGCCGAGGAAACGATCCTGATTTATCGGCGTGATCGAGGGCACATGCCCGCCCATGATTTTGAAGTGGAAGAAGCCTTGGAGGAGGGGGTGCTGACCCGATGGCTGCATACCATCAGACAAGTGGACAATACGACGTTGACCGTTGAAGAGATGACGCTGGATGAGCAGGGGCGCCCTCAACCCACCGGCCGGATTGAGACCTTGGAAGCCGACACGGTTATTCTGGCGGTGGGCCAGGAAGTGGATACCGGGTTTTTAGAGAATGTGCCGGGATTGGATATTTCGTCCGATGGGGTGATTCAAGTCGATGCCTCAATGATGACCGGGCGTGCGGGAGTGTTTGCCGGGGGGGATATGGTTCCTGCAGAGCGCACGGTGACGGTGGCCACCGGCCATGGGAAAAAAGCGGCACGGCATATTGATGCGTATCTCCGCGGAAGTGAGTATCGGAAACCATCGCCCAATACCGTTGCGACGTATGACCGGCTCAATACCTGGTATTACACCGATGCGGATAAGAGTCGGCAGCCCTACCTGGATCTGGCCAGGCGTCGCGCCAGCTTTGAAGAAGTGGTTGGCGGATTGGATACGGACACGGCTTTGCTCGAAGCCCGACGCTGTCTCTCTTGCGGAAATTGCTTTGAGTGCGATACCTGTTATGGCGTGTGTCCGGACAACGCCATCATCAAATTGGGTCCCGGTCAACGGTACGAAGTGAATTATGACTATTGCAAAGGATGTGGGGTGTGCGCGGAAGAATGTCCCTGCGGCGCCATCGATATGGAGAAGGAAGTCAGATAGGAACTGAATATTTATACTTATACGCACACCGGAGTTTGGTAGTTGGAACAGGTACGAAGAGTCATTTGACGGCAATACACACGGCACAAAGGATGTGTCACACCCGGGAGACGATGTATGAAATATCTATTAGCAGTTGATGGATCGGATCAATCGGTCGATGCGATACGTGCGTTTGAAGCACTGAGCCCGGCGGAGAGCCTGATGGTATTACATGTGGTGAATGTGCCGGGTATCCCCTATCCGTCCATCGGGGCGGGGATCGCGAAAGATTTGAGGTTGGCGGTGGACAAAGCGATGAGGGAAGAAGGCGAACGGATCATTGAGCAGGCATTGTCCCTCCTGCCTCTTCATCCGGGATCGGTCATGAGACGACTGGAAATGGGTACTCCTGCCGAAGTCATTCTTGCCATGGTCAAGGAGAAGGGAATCGATCTCGTGGTATTGGGCGCCAGGGGTATTGGTCAGATTCGAGAGCAGATGTTCGGGAGTGTTTCGCATCGTGTGATGACACATGCGTCGTGTTCAACCCTGATCATTAAGAAGCCCACTCGCAAGATCCAGCAGGTATTAATTCCTGTTGAAAGTCAGGAGGACGGCGAAGTGGTGGTGCGGTTTTTGAAAAAGAAGCCATTCCGGGAGCCGATCACTGCAACCGTTTTGCATGTCATTCCGTTTTCAGAACCGGTCTGGCCGGTGGGTGCGATGATTTCTCCGGAATTTCGAAAAGAGATGATCGCCTATGGGGAGAAATTTACGAACGGGCTCAGCGCGGAATTGAAGCAGATGGGGCATGAGGCCAAAGGGGTTGTCGTCGTCGGGGCACCCTCACACACGATCATTGAAGAAGCGAACAAATATGCTGCTGATGTGATTCTGATGCGAACACATAGCCGATCCGGGGTGAGTCGCTTTCTTTTGGGGAGCGTCTCCCATTCCGTGGTGCATCACATTGAGTCTTCAATTTTGTTTGTACGTGAATGACCCGGTTTAAAGGATCAATCTGGACAAATAATCCGTTTCCGAGGTTGTATGCATAAAACCTGGTACCTTATTGGTGCAATTGCGATAGGCGTGTTAGTTTTTCTCTATCTGGTGTTTTGGTGTCCCAGCCCCTGCCATTAAGGGCAATCTCGATTTCAGTCGCACGTCCTCTTGCATCCGCTGGCGACACATTTTTTGTCGATTGTGCAACCCTGTCCGGCTACACTCCCCGATGAGGTCGATCTGGTCCCTTTGGAGTGGTAGACTGGAAACTGGCTCCCCGGTCCTGACGAATTTTTCGGCCTGTTCAGGCCACATTCCTGAAGAATCTGGGTTTAGGTATTGGGGCTAGTGAGTTCTTTTACATATTTGTTCATATGAGGCATTCCGGCCCCACATAGAGAGGGAGTGGGGAGGACAGGGGGCCGTATAAGTTGGTGGAGCCTTCGAGGCCCTCAAAAGCTGACAGGCGACAAAAAACTAGATTGTCCGTTATAATATATAAAAAGGATGAAAAAAGGGGGATATTTTCTCTTTTGAGAAGGATATTAATACATGATTAATAAATCGGTCAGAAAAATGGTCTCACTGCTTCTTGGGTTAGTTTTGACCCTTAATGTGGTGTGTGCCAGCAGTCTGGGGGCCAGTCCGTCTGTTCACCAGATTCCGCATCTGATCATTCCCATCCTGGGGACATCTCTTAATAAACATTTTAGGCCGGTGGGCATGGTGAGCCAGGTGGTGATTGATGTCTATGAACGCCAGGATCGCAATGGCCTTCAAATCCAATTTCATACCGAACCAGGAAATTTTTCCTTGTTTGCCCGTCAGTCGATCCATGCAGCTATCACTCGGGCGCTGGCTGCTGCCAATCTTCCGTCGGAATCCTGGACGGTCCTCCTGAAATTTCCCTATAACGGCCTCACGGTGTACGGGGAAAGTCTTTCGGCCATGGTAGGTCTGAGCGTAGTGTCCATGATCAAGGGAGATCATCTCCTGGAAGGTCGGGCCCTCACCGGAACGATCACGGAAAGAGGATCGATCGGAGCGGTGGGAGGGCTTCAACTCAAAATCTTAGCTGCCTACGAAAATCACTTTGAGCGTGTGTTGGTTCCCAGCGAGTATGATGTACGGGATGGAGATTGGCGTACCCCGTTTTTGATGCAGGTTTCCCCTGTTGGGACGGTCGATGAAGCCTACTTTGGGCTGACCGGTCATCATTTGGTTGTCTCTTCCATAATTCTCTCCTTTATTCTCTTTCCATTTTTTTAACACCATTTGCGGCGTGGGGTGATTCGGAGAATGTCAAAGATGAATTCTCAATCTTATTGCAGCGATAGAGAGCTGAGGCGTTGTGTGAATGTCATTGTTCCCCATCGCAGATTCTGACGTTGTCCAAAGGAAATCTTTTTGTGTGCATGTTGAGGCGGGGCTTGCGGTCTCCCCATTTAGAGTAATGATTTCCCATAGGGAGCAACAGAATCTCCCCGTTCACATTCGTCACTCTGGACTCGATCGCGGGTTTGTAAAGGTGAAGCGCAAAGAGGGTGGTGCAAGCTGTAGAGGTTCTGGTATTGAGGCTCTGCAGAATGAATTGGTATCGTCGGAATTTGGCTCCAATCATGGGTTGTCCCATGGAGGTGATCCATGCATCCATGCCATGTTGCAACACATTCGGATAGGTTGAATGTGCAAAGCCTGGTGTCTCAAGCGGGTCCCCAGGAATTTTTGACAATAAAATCCACGTCTTTTTGGCCAAAAATTGCAAACGCATGATCACCCGGTTGTTCAACCTTCTTTTTGAGAAGCTGGATGAGGGCAATCTCCCAGGCCTTTTTTAACGATTTTGGCGTGAGAATCAGCTCCCATGCACATTGGCCAAAACCTATCCCGCTCCTCTTCATAAATGGCCGCTTGCATATTGGTGATCCAATATTTGTTGATAGTGTCAGCCTTTGATCATATTGTCCTGCCAGATGGTATAGCATGCGTTCACTCACTTTAGGTGAGATGGGTTTTCTGAAATCCCCGACCTGACGCTACCGCAAATTGTTAATCACTGTGGCGGGCCAAAGCGTGTGCAGGCACATTCTTCTATTTGTTCAAGAATGAGTTTGGCTTTGCATAACTGCCAAAATGTTGCTTGATGAGCTTCTGATTTGGGAATTGGGCCGGAGGTGAGCTGAGGGGTGGTATTCACGATCCCATAAGTCATTTTGGTCTGGCATTAAGGAGGTTTAAATTGAGTATGATGTTGAGCATGGTTCATCCTGCTGATGAAAGATACGGTCCTTGTCTATAGTAGCAGCAAATAGCTGAAATTTTTGTGCTGGGAAAATTGGCGTATTTTAAACCACGCATGGAAATGAATCAAAAACAGAAGGGAAAGACTAGAAATATGTGAATGAACGGTCAGGGGCAGGATGTTGATGAATGTTCAAGATGGGTCACATGCTTGGATTGGACCGGTTTCGATGATAGTGACCGTAAATCCCTCCAAAGTGCGGGGGATCTGTTGAAGAGTCTCTTTGTTGTGGGATCGCAGGTAGATAGTGATATGAGGGTTTTGTGAAGTTCCGCCTTGTGCCAGGCCAGTGACGTCGGGCAATTTCAATATCCACATTCGATGTTCCTGAAGAACCTGGCTAATGGTTTTGGTACCCATTTTGTTTTGTTTGCTGTCCGGCAGTGGTTGACAAAAGTTAGTGTGAAAGAGTGGTTAGCCTGGGTCATACGGCGAGTGACGCTATCTGGTTTTACTGGGAAAAAAGGAGATGCCCGGTTGCAAAGTGTCTTGGTTTTATCCGACAGGGAGGAGGCTTCCGCCCTTCCCTGCCGAATGAAACCTGCCGAACATTATAGGTCTTTGAGGATTTATTGGCCGTCGATCATGACATGATAACGATTGAGGACCAAATCAATCCGGTTGGCAAATCCTATCTTGCCTCGTCGATCGCCTGCGAATATTAATCCTACAGGTTGGGCGGTCGGGTCGGTGACCAGGAGGGAACCGGAGTCTCCGCTCTTAATGAATGCCCCCTTTCCTATCGCTGAAATTTCAATTTGATCAGTAAAGATAGTGGTGCCCGCATTATAGTCCACCGATATGATGACGTTAATACCCGTTATGGTTCCTTTGGTGAGTCCCGTCGTGCGCCCGTATTTTTGTACAGCAAGATTGGAGAGGTTGGAGCAATCACTATTGCAGGTCATCAGGGCGTTTTTGGGGATTCCATACCCATCAGATGGAGTGGCATTGCCTACTGTATTGGAATCTACCTTGGCCATGGCTGCATCGATGGTGTTTGTACTTCCCTGAGAAAAATTGATGGATTCAAATGGCTCCAAAGTACCAAGGGGATTGTAGTGACTGAGATCCTGTGAACAAACGGGATCCGCATCTGCCGGACCTGGCTGCACGATCTGACTGTTCGGAATGGCCGTATTTGAAAGGGCGAAAACATGATTGTTACTCAGAGCGTACAAATTTCCATTGCTATCCTTTACGCGTGCTCCAAGTGTTCCTGTGGTGCAATTGACTAGGGACAACACCTGTTGGATGCTTTCCATATTCCCCGCTGATACGCCAATGGGCACTGGAGTCTGAAATTTCGACGTGGGATCAACCCCTCCTCCTCCGCCGCCGGAATTTTGGCATTCCGGGTCATTGGCATTAGGCCCCTTGCAGGGAGGGGCTCCCAATGCTTGAATGCGACCCGTGACCTCCAAGGCCACGGGGACACCGTCCAAGTCTTTGGGAAGTCCGCCAATTCCTATCCTTTCCATGTAGATTTTTACCAGTGGTTGGCCCGTGCTGGTCCAACTTACTGCCGTCCCGACGACTCCAGGCAGATTCATGAGAACTTCGGTATGACGCTTTTGCGCTGCCAGCGCTTTGGCTAATCCGGTGGGCTCCCCCGCCAAAGAAAAGGTTGGTTGTATGGCCAGAACTGCAAGAGCGGCTATCAGAATTGATTTCCATGAAGAACTGCTTGGTTGCATGAGACCTCCTTCATTTAGATTGAAAATTCGCATGACCCTTCGCCGACCTATCAATGTCCTCAAGTTTGGTGTAAGTGTCCTGGGTAGAAGTTGTCGGCAATGAAAACAACCAAACATTCCAAAGACTCAAAGAATCGGACAGACAGATGGTGAGGGGTTCAGAAAACCTTTGTCGGCAGTTTAGAAAACTACTTGATACAGAAGAAAAATTGATGAAAAGGGAGATAGGGCGAAAGGGAAATAAAAGAATCTGGATGGTAAGGCAAAAATTTTTGCAATGTAGTGCTTAATTTTCCATGGAAAATATTCGAAATACCCTTCTCGGTACACAGCCAACAGAAGTGAACCACCATATATTTGTATATTTCTAGAGAATACTTTCAAAGGGAACGAAAATGCCGAACTCAGAGAGCGACTTCAAACCTGACCCAATTTTGCCCAGTTCGCCCGCAGTGGAGAAGCGACTCATTCAAGTAATGGGGGCACCGAGTCCGGATATTGAAGAAATTGTTCGATCTACTCCCATCTGATGCATTAGTTGGAGTTTGCGGAGGTCGAAAGCCCTAATTCTTCGTGGATGATTCGAAAGACTACAGACGGTATGGCCCGGGATACCTGGAGAGAGAGGAGTTCGCCCGGTTGGATGTGGCCTAATTCAATGCCATAAAGAATGACCTCCTGTGGTAAAAGTTGCAAGGTATTGGCCAGGGTCAGCGCTTCCCCTAACCCGAATGCGTGGGTCGACGATGTCGAGGAGCCCCATGTCAGTTGACCTATGGTATCGAGATCATGGGGGAGGGTGAAACGAACAATGTTCCCTGCTTCAGATTGGCTGTGAACCGCATCAATCAAAATGAGTTTTTTCGTCCCTTCCATTTCATGAACGAGATTCAGTCCTGCCAGACCGCCTTCCAGAATTGAGACAGAGGGACCTTGATAAGAAAGAAGCTGGCGGGCAACGACATTGCCGACCGCATCGTCCCCGGCAAAACAATTTCCCAACCCGATGATTTTGATATTGGCCATCAATCAGGAAACCTGTTCTCTGGTGAATTTTAAAAAATGTGTTGCGCAGGAGATGCAGGGATCATAACTGCGAATCAATTCTTCGCATTTCATCGCGGTTTCCTGATCGTTGAGGTGAAGGATGCCTGGCAGGAGGTTTCGAAGGTCGTCCTCCATGCGGCGTTGATTTTGGGAGGTTGGCGGCACAATCTTGGCGAGCCGAATGGTTCCATCAGCGTTGACCTCATAACGATGGTATAAAAGGCCTCGCGGCGCTTCGGTCGCGGCCATGCCGGTTCCGGTGCGGAGTGTCACTGGCACGTCTGGAGCAGGTGGCCGCTCATACTGGTCAATGAGTCGAAGGGCCTCGTCAAAGGCATAGAGCACTTCCACCGATCGTGCCACGATACCCATGGACGCGCGGTTGAACGGGAGGACTAATCCCGTGCTCTGTAAGACGTCTTTGGTCAACAACGAAAGCTGGTCCTGGTTGAGAGCGAGCCGGGCTAACGGCCCTGTGAGATAAGATTGTCCATTCAACGTGCAGTGGAGGGCATTGGAATAGGGCACCTGTTCTTCATGGAAATGGTGTTCAAACTCCGATGCGGCCATGCGGTGTCCCTGATTGGTGACGACGTCGCCTTCATTCATCGGATATTCAGAAGGTCCCCGGAGGGCCAGGAAGGTATAGGCCTGTTCGGGATCTTGAAATTCAAACCCGCTCACCCACCGAAGCGTTTCCGCAGCGGCATCTCTGGCCCAAAGGAATTCGTCCCTCAGCCCATGTAAGGCATTCCTGGTCGGCACTTGGGAGAATCCGCCGATCTTCACCGAAACCGGATGCACCGATCGCCCCCCTAACAGCGTTAACAGATCATTGCCCGCCTTCTTCATTCGAAGCCCTCGCTTCACAAGATCGGGGTGGGAACGGGCCATCTCAAGCCCGCTGTCGAATCCTAAAAAATCCGGACCCTGGAGCATATAAATATGCAGAACATGACTTTCGATCCATTCCCCGCAATACAGGAGTCGACGTAAATCGCGAAGGCTTTGTGGCATTTCCACTGCGAAGATTTGTTCCATGGCATGGACCGCACTCATTTGATAAGCCACCGGACAGATACCGCAAATACGGGCCACGATATCGGGCACTTCGTTGACGTGACGTCCCTGGAGGAAGGCTTCAAAAAAACGAGGAGGTTCAAAAATCCGGAGTTGCACATCCCGGACCTGACCATCCTGGACGGTGATATGAAGGGCGCCTTCCCCTTCTACCCTGGCCATCATGTCGATTTTGATGGTCCTTGATTTATCCGGGTTTGTTAGAGGATCGTTCATTTGTCCACCTTCTATTCTCGGGGAATGATCAAAAAGGTCCATCCAGCAAGGCCGCACGCCGTGAGGAGGACGAGGCGTACTAACTAGTACGTAGAGTCCTACGAACAAGGAGAACGCCGCTGGTGGCCCCTTCGGTCAGACTCAGGGCATGCTTTTTCAACATTCCCTATCTGGAGTCCCAGGCATCGCTTTCCTTCCGGAACGGCTGAACCGATCCGTTGATTCCACGAAAACGGCGAACCATTTCCAGGGGAATGAGTTGCAGATGCTCATGAAATTGTTTGGCCAGAGATCCGGTATTTGGGGGTACTCCGGGAATCACTGAATCCTGTTCGGCCGGGCCAAAGCACCCATAACACTCCCGGCCCATAGCGGGGCAGATGGCCCCGCACCCGGTACGCGTCACCGGTCCAAGACAGGGCAGTCCCTTCGCGACCAGGACGCAGACATGTCCCTGGCGTTTACAGTCCAGGCATACACTGTGTGCGGGAATACTGGGTGTGACGCCTCTCAGCAAATCGGTGAGAACTCGAAGGAGTTGTGGCTTATCAATCGGGCATCCCCACAATTCATAGTCCACCTTGACGTGTTCGGAAATAGGAGTCGATGTGCTTAGGCTGTGGATGTATTCGGGGCTGGGATATACCGTTCGCTTGAAAGCTTCCACATCGCCCCAGTTCCGAAGAGCCTGAATGCCGCCGGAAGTCGCACAGGCACCGATGGTGATCAAGGTGGTTGTCTGTTGCCGGAGATCGAGAACTCGAGAAAGATCTTCAGGACAGGTAATGGAGCCTTCAACCAATGTAATATCATACGGGCCAGGCTGCATATTGCTGGAGGCTTCGGGGAAATAGGCGATGTCGAGAGCCTCTCCCAACGCCAGCAAATCGTCCTCCATATTCAGGATGCTTAACTGGCATCCGTCACAAGAAGCAAACTTCACCACCGCAATCCGAGGGCGAGGCCTGGTTGAAGGATTCTGAGTTGGGGCAGTTGTGTCCATATTCATCACCGGTTCCATCTTTTTAACTCAAGTTCCCCTCATTTGTAAGAGGGGCGAAGGGGAGGTAGAGTTTCCCAGGCTGAAAGATGTTCTCCTATTGCGACTGATTTTTCCTTTGACAATTCTACCTCACCTCAATCCTCCCCTTACAAAGGGGAGGCCATCTGGTTTTGAGTTTCTCCTACACCCCCACTTTTCCGAAATACGGCACCACCCGGTCTAATCGCATTACGGGCCCGTCCTTACAGACAAAGAACGGCCCGAGCTGACAATGCCCGCAAAGTCCGATGCCGCATTCCATATGCCGCTCCAACGACACATACATGGCGTCAGGGCGCAGACCCTGATGAGTTAAGGTATTACAGGCAATCCGCATCATGATCTCCGGTCCGCACATCATGACCAGCGTATTGTCAGGGTCCAACTGCAGTTGGTCAAACAATTCGGTGACCACGCCTACATGGCTATGCCAGGTTTTGCCGGGTTCATCGCTGGTCAATAGTACCTGTGTGCGGGGTTGGTGGCGCCAGGCATCGAAGCGTTCCCGGTAGAGCAAGTCATGGGGGGTTTTCACCCCGTGGAGAATGGTCATCGCGCCATACTCCTCCCGCCTGCGGAACATATATTCAATGGCTCCCACCACCGGGGCACAACCCAATCCGCCGGTGACGATAACCACGTCCTTTCCTTGCGCTTCCTTCATGGGCCATCCAATCCCAAACGGCCCACGAACGCCCACACTCTCACCCACTTGCATCGCGCCCAATACCTGCGTGATCCGTCCCACCACACGAATGGTGTGGTCCAGGAAATCCGGCTCGCCAGGGTCCGAGACAATGGAAATGGCTACCTCGCCTACACCAAACACATAGAGCATGTTGAACTGCCCCGCCTCAAACCGGAATGACTTCCGGTGATCAGGGTTGGTGAGTTGCAGTCGAAAGGTGACGATGTCGGTGGACTCCTGTTTCTTGTCCACGATCACAGCCGGATGGATAAGGTAGGGATTATGTGGCATGCGGTGGGTTATCCAGATTGAACTGATCCGTCATTTTGGGAGGTTTTACCAATTTATGTTTCATCATAACAAAATGAGTCCATTGGATCTTCCCTCGTTTTGAATTTTTCAAAACTGTGGATAAATTCAATGTAGCCTTTCTCCTCAAACGCCAGATAGTTTAAATATCTCTGATCCCCTGTAATAGCAATTCTTAACCCAAAAATTTAATATGCCATGGTTTAAGCATCTTTAGTGTTTAACGAGATCCATTTGTGACTTTAATTAAAGTGTTTTTGGTAGGCGTTTGAATGGAAAGTTTTATGACATGAATATCACAGATAAGGATCTTCAGAATTACATTGAGATTTTCACTGAAACTTTGGAGAAAACCGCCACACAATACCTTGCACCGAATCTGCATAAGGACCTTTTGCATTTATCCCTGTTGCCTTCAAAAATTATAGGATATGTCTCTACTCAAGTGGGGGTGGCGATTGAATATGTACCGGGGGAAGCTAAAGAGATTGAAATTCGAAGAGGAAGTGCACGGTTGGAAGATCTATTTGTTCAAGCACCTCGGTGGTTGTCACAGGTAAGTCCTATGTTCTCAATCGAAGCCGTGGGTTTGGGTATTTATGGCCTTTCAGTTTCTGGAAGGTTTTCTTTCCGACTGAGGCGGGAAGATGTAAATGTCTTTTTCAAAAAAGTTACATTTGAGGCAGGCTCCTGGCAACGTTTTGTTCCCTATGCTGAAGTATTCGAAGATCGTTCTCTGAAAAATTGGACTTCCGAAAAAGCCGTGGCACGAGCTAAGGACGAAGTTCTAATAGCAGTAGTGGAAGCAGGGAGAGCAAAGGAAAAACAGCTAGAGATATCGGATTACATTGACAAGTTTAAGAAAAGGACGGTTCTTGTGCTAGGGGATTACGATGCTGCTGGTTGGATTCGCCTACAGGCCATCTCGCGTTGTTTGGGAAATCTTGGGTATGAGCCACTGCTAATCAAAGATGTTCCTGACCACCCATATCATGACTTATCTCAAAAGGTAGTGGCGGTTGGAGCTATTGCTCGTTTTGTTGTAGTCGATGACTCCTCGAAGTCTGGGCACCTTCTGGAGGTTCAGCTCTGCAAAACGAATAGTTGGGTGACCGTCCTGCTTCGGGCTAAAGGTCAGGGAGGCTCATGGATGACAGCGGGCGCAGCACATATGAGCAACGTTATTCTGGAAACTGCCTATGATCCTGATATCCCGGTACAAGTTCTAACTGAGGTCTCTGATTGGGCTGAAAGTAAATTAGATAAACTGCAGAGGAAAATGGATTCCACTTACCCCTGGCGGGATATGAGTAACTTATGAAATGGAAATTGAGGCAGTCGTTTTTCACTGGGATGCGGGCTAGACTATGGCGTTTGAAGTGCCATAGGGGTCTGACCATTAAGTTCATCCAGTTAAGCCATTAGGGATTTAGTGAATTCTGCAAGAAGCAGGGAGGGGGCGTGATGAAAAAAATACTGTCATTCTGACGACGCAAGTTGTCCATTGTTGATCTCTGGCCAATTCTGAGATAAAGTTTTTCAATGACTCAATCACTTATTAGCTGTTCGCCTGATGTGATGGGGGGTACCCCGGTATTTGCGGGGACACGTGTACCCGTTCAAACTTTGTTGGACTATCTTGAGGCTGGCGAAACTATCGATAATTTTCTTGAAGGATTTCCAACAGTTAGCCGAGTACAAGTCGTGGCCTTTCTTGAGGAGGCCAAAGATCGAATGGTTGCGGCTGTATTGTGAGGATACTCCTTGATGAATGTATTGACCGGCGGCTGGCAAAAGATATTAAAGGGTATGAAGTTAAGACGGTCCCGCAAATGGGATGGGCGACTATCAAAAACGGTGAATTGCTGACTCTTGCTGAAGAAGAATTCGACGTCTTCCTTACCGTAGATCGGAACCTTTCCTTTCAACAGAATCTTCCTCGTTTCAATCTGGCCGTCATGATCTTGCGGGCACAGAGTAACCGCTCACTGGATTTGCGTCCTTTGATACCCAAGCTATTAGAATTGTTGCCAATGGCAAAGAGGGTGAAGTGTTTTGGGTCAGCAATTAATTTTTTTTGTTGGGCAGGATACCCACTCAAATTGCGTCCCTGAGTTGACTGCTCTGCTCAGAAGGAATCCCAATGAAATATAGCACCCCTAAGAAATTTGCTGTTCCTCTGAATCGCCAAGAGGTTTCTCAGTCATGGAATCAGCGGGGGTATTCGTGCGATGTGTTTATCGATCCTCCCGGGCGGGAGTGGAATGATTTCGTTCATTCGACCAACGAGCTGGTCACCGTTGTTGAAGGGAAATTACGAATGACCATTGAGGGTGAAGAGATGATCGCGGAACCCGGAGATGAGGTATTCATTCCGAAAGAAACCTGTCATTCGGTAAAAAATATTCATCACGCGACGACCACATGGTTGTATGGGTATGATTGAGAGCATGCAAGTTTGTATGCCATCCGGTAGACCTTGTTTGCGAAGTGAGGAATGATTCATGACACACAGATGTTCTGGAAAGCGAGGGTATTCTGCTGGGCACAGATCCTTTACCGACTGCTCAGGATGACCATGTAAGGTTTAACTAAATCATTATTTGTTTGTCCAAGGGCTGGATGGGTGAAATCCAGGTTTTTACATTTTTTTCCATATGTCCTATTCTATGATCCATGATGCAATTTATCCGTCTGTCCGATTACACCTGGTGGATCTGGTTGTGCCTCGCCGGGTGCTTACTGGCCGGCCTGCTCGTTGACCCGACTTACTTCTTTCTGGCTATCCTCATTTCCACCATCCAAGCCTTGGTTTTTTTTGCTCGCGAAGAACATGCCTCGTCTTTTCCTGCGCAACTTCGTCTCGCATATCTGCTTCTCCTCGTCGTGCTGTATCTGCCGCCACTTCGATTCCTTTATTGGGTTCCGGCTATTGGCACATTGATCCTGTGTTTCACCGGGTACTGTCTGCTGGCACGCGGGCTTTCCTTGCTCCCATGGAACCGGACCTCGCCTTTAACGTTTCAGGAAGTCGTTAGGACCTTCAGTGTTCCTCCTAATTTTAACGTGGCCATAAAAGGTAAAGCTGCCTCCGGCTGTCCTGGCGGGGTCTGTTCCCTGGAAGTGCAAATCGGAAAGTCCGCAAAGATCTGAGGAGGTGTCCACGGATCTGATGGCCCTTCGACATTTTTTTGTGAATACCATATGTTCGAGGGGGATGCATGGGGATCCTATTCTCTCATCAGGGATGCACTCTGTATTCACTGTTGCCGGTGGAGTGGGATTAATCGTATGTTCCGCGAAGAGTAATAATTCATGTGAAAGTATGGGAAAGGATATTCTATGAAAAAACTTGATCCGGAAAGTATGCATGCCGCATTTGCCGAAGCCTATAACTCCGGCAACCTTGAAGATTTGGTTGCCCTGTATGAACCGGATGCTGTGCTGATTCCTCAGCCCGGGCAGCGTGTGGCAGGCAGTTCTGCCATTCGGGAAGCGCTGATGGGTTTTCTCAATCTGAAAGGTAGCATGGAGATTGACACGCTTTCGTGCATTCGGTCAGGTGATCTTGCGTTGTTACAAGCCAAATGGCGCCTTTCCGCGATTGGTCCGGATGGCAAACCATTCGAACTCTCGTCCCGCACAGCCGAAGTCGTCCGGCTACAACCGGATGGATCCTGGCTGTTTGTCATCGACAACGCCTTCGCGGAGGCCTGAGAGAACAATAAACTGACCAACCTTGCTACAATCGGGGAAGGCGATGGTTTAGGCCATTCGACAACGATTCGGAGCCAGGTTCTTGGGTAAACCCATGAGAGAAAATGGCGGTTTCAACAGTCTCTGGTAGAGTCCACCTCATGTAGCCCAAAACCAGGAACTCAATTCGGGTGTCTGGTTGGGGAGAGGTTTGCATTTCCATCATCCATTAACTTCAATTCAGAGAGGAGAAGCCTATGGCTAGCGTTGGGTATCACGAGCCTATTGAGGAGTTATCCGATGACACGCGTGACATGCACAGAGCTATTGTCTCATTGATGGAAGAACTGGAGGCGGTTGATTGGTACAACCAGCGTGCCGATGCATGCAAGGATGAGGAACTCAAGGCGATTCTTGAGCACAATCGAGACGAGGAGAAGGAGCATGCGTCTATGGTGCTTGAATGGATTCGACGCAAGGATCCTGCTTTTTCGAAGGAATTAAAGGACTATTTGTTTAAGGAGAAACCCATTGCACACAAGTAGGTCTGCGGCGTTCAATGGGCTTCCAGAGGTGCCGGATCCGGCGAAGAGGCATACGTCATGTGAACCTCGAGCTGCTGCCCAATTGTTGGGCTAGTGGTTTGGCTGGCAGAGGGCCTGGACTTCCTCGGTGAGGTCAATGCCCACCGGACACCAGGTGATACAGCGTCCGCACCCCACGCATCCCGACATGCCGAATTGGTCGATCCAAGACCCCAATTTGTGAGTCAACCACATTCGATAGCGGTCTTTGATGGTGGGCCGGAAATTTTTTCCGTGGATGTAGCCGTGATCGGACGTGAAACACGAATCCCAAACTCGAGCATGTTCCGATTGTTGGTGGTCCAGAGTTGGAGTTTCTTCCACCCCATGACAAAAACAGGTAGGGCAAACCATCGTACAGTTGGTGCAGGCCAGGCATCGTGCAGCGACCTCGTCCCATCTGGGGTGATCATGAGCTTCATATAAGCCATGGGGTAACGAAGCATGTGGAAGGGTCCTCGTCTGGCTGGCCGCGCAGGCGGCTATCCGTTCATCGTCCTGCTGAATCCGGGCTTCAGACGCCACACCGCACGCAAGATGCTCCAATATTTCCAGTCCTGTGGGGCTTCCGGCTTGAATCAGAAAGTCTTCATCGGCTTCGGTCAGGCTGAGATCGTACCCTTCTTGGACTTTTGGTCCGGTCCCCATTGATGCGCAAAAGCACGTCTCCAGAGCCCTCGTGCAGTTGACGGCGATGAGGAGGAGATTGTTCCGTCGCTGTTGATAGTAGGGATCAGGATAGGAACCTTTCAGGAAAATCCGATCTTGAATGCCGAGTCCTGCAAGATCGCACGCTCGTACTCCCAGCACGGCGGTTCGTGGTATCTCAGGAACGGTCTCTTTGGCAGAAAATGTTTTTCCGTTGCGGTCCAGGACTAACAGGGTTTCTCGTGGAGTAAACACCAGTGGCTTGAGAGATTGTGGGCCGTGAACGATATTGAAATACCGGTGGTTGGAGTCTGGTTCCAGTCGATAACTTCCTGGACGTTGCTGGTCCTTCCACCCGATCGGGAGATCTTCTCCCCGGGTAATTTCGCCCCATTGAATTGCGCCGTTGGAGAGGACCGGCCCAAGGATCCGATAGCCAAGGTTCTGGAGAATGCGAATCAGATGAGCAAAATCCTGGCGGGGTAAGAGTCCTGGCGGAGAAGGTTCAAAAGATTCGGTGGCCATGATTGCCTTATAACTTACAGCCCAATGTGACCACGGAGAATGTTGTAATCATACGCGGATTGGCCTGTGCGTCGCAGACCCAGATCATGTTGTTCCATTTGATCAATGATGGCTGCAACCTCCTTTGTGTCCTGTTGCGCAGAGCAGAAATGCCGGGGGCTTTGTCCTTTCAGAAGCGGCGAAGGCCTTTCTGCCCATTCCAAATACACGGTCTCAAGCCACGCTGCGAGGATCTGTTGTTCTTCTTCTTTGGAGACAATGGTGGGGGGAGCGATGTAGCTGTCTGATAAGAGATCCACTTCAGGAGTCCGATGTTGAGGGGGAGCGGTGGTCTCCCCCTGGAAGTGTAGTAAGAAGCCAAAGGCTGCGGCCAGTTGGTGCTTGACGGTATCCAGCCGGTCTGCAGAATCGGTTTCGACAAATAATTGAGTGGGTGTCAAGGTGAGGCGGGCGACGGGGCATGCTCCGGCACCTGATGGGTCCTGTGGTGGGAGCCATACCCACGTGAAGGTATCGGTTTGTGAAGCCGTTGACGCGGGCTTGCCGGCGTGTTCTTGCCCGGGAGTGAATTGATCAAGTTCACGAAGCCCTCCAGCCATTGCGCGGAAGTCATGGTGTTCATACAGGGCGATGGCATAGAGAAATGTTTCGCCTTGGGTATTTTGATAGTCAATCTGTGAGTCAACGACCGTCCAGGCTCCTCGTCGCACCTTGGCGACACTCCACATGATCATATATCCGAAGCTCTTGGCGAATTCTGCCCATTCTGAAAGGGCAAAATTGCCCGTGTCAATCTCGATGTCCCGTCGCATCTCATTGGTCAATTCAAAGACCGCTTTGCCCATGCTGGAGGAAAGGATGAGCGGGGGACCAGGCAGGCGTATGTCGGGCAATCCCCGAAGGAGCCGGGTGAGCAGGACCTGTCCAACTTTGTAGGGAACCGGTCGCGTGTGGGGGAGAACATCAAATATCTGTTGGTCTCCCAACGATTGCAGACGGGTTTGAGTAGCCTGCTTCCCCTGATCCAGCGCTTGCACCTCGAGCAGATCCATATAGGAATGTCGCACGGAATCCAGCCAGACCCGTTCCTCTTCCGGGACATGTTCCGTTACCAGGTCTCGCACTTGCTCGATGAGAGAAGCATGGCCGTCAGTCGGCAAATAATCGGCATAGACGAACCACCTGGCTAGATCCTCTTCTTCCGGCAAGGGAGCCAAGGGCGGAACCATAAGTGGATGGAAGTAGGGCTGTAGGGCGTGGCTTAATGCCAGTTGTCGTTGTATCTGAAAGTCCGGTTGGAGCGATTGATGCTCCAATCGGGTTAACAGACTGTGAAGGCCTTCTTCCGATCCGACTACAGGATGAGAGTGATTGTCTGCCATCGTCACAGGTTCAGGGTTTATGCTGGAGGGGATGTGGTCTTGTCATTGGCGAGCGATGGATGATGTCCTCCTTCGAATTTTGGACTTTTAACCGTAAGGACAGGGTAGGGGCTTTGTTCGAGTAATTTATAGGCGGTGCTCCCCAGGATCATGCGGGTCAGTCCTTTTCGGCCATGGGTTCCCATGACGATAAGATCGGCCTGCTGAATGGCACTGGTTTCCAGGATGCCATCAACGGTTGGCTTATCAAGTAACTCATATTGGGCGGATAGACCCTGTTCCGACAGGACAGCGGTGAGGTCAGCCAATCGCTTTTCGACTTTATCCCGGTTGGTTTTTTCTTGAAGTGGATGCGTCAGGGTAAAGTCCAAGCTGTAAGACAATGGTTCAATGGCGTGGACCAGGGTCAGAGGCACATCAAACCATTTGGCCATTTGGACCGCGTATTCATAGGCATCCATGGAGCAATCGGAGAATTCTAACGGCAGAACGATTTGGCGCGGGAGGATTTGCAAGGCATGCATCGCGGAGATATCCTCTGATTCCCGGTGAGGAATGGACAGAACCGGACATGGGGCTCGTTGAATCACCCGTTCCGCCACGCTCCCGAATAAGACTCGATTAAATCCCGTCCACCCGTGGGTTCCCATTATAATTAAATCGCATTTTTTCTCCCGCGCGACCTCGCAAATGCATTCAGAGGGGAGGCCTGCCAGCAGTTCCATGGATGCTCTCGGAACTTGTTGCCGAGCCTCGGCCAGGAGTGTTTCCAACTCTTCCCGTGCCACCTTTCGTTGTTCATCCAGAAATTGTTGGGCAACTCCGGCGTCGATATCCAGACCTGGTTGCAGGGAATGGACATGAAGAAGGGTCAGTTGCGCTTCAAAGACTTTTGCCCACTCCACGGCATATCGAAAGGCAGGAGTGGAGCTTGGTGAGAAATCGGTGGGAACCAGGATATGGGTTACGATCTTGACCATAACTGTATTGGCCTTTCGCCTTAGAGTGAAAGCAGGAGAGCACTCTCAGAAATTTTAATAGCTTGGGCATCCGACCACAACCCGTAGGGAATTCAGAGGTTGCCGATTACACGGCGTCCACGGTCAGGAGGAGAATTTCCCCTTTCATCTCCTTATGGATCGAACATTGAAATTGGAATCGCCCGGAGTGGTTAAGCATCAAGCGGATTGAGGCTTCCTGGCCGGGCTCAAGAAGGACGCCTTCCACGCCCTTTCCATAGGTTACGACGCCGTTGCTATCGACATGGGTCAGAGTATTAAGGAACATGTCGTGATCCAAAATCATGGCGTACCGTATCTTTGTTTGTGATGTAGATCATGGTCTCTGTATCCAGTTGAAGAGGCATCTGGGTGGTTTGAAACGTGTATCCCTCAATGGTCACGATCACTTCTTGGACGGGTTGCGCGCTGGAGGAGGACATGCCTCCCAGGAGAAAGAATCCAATGGATAGAATCCAAACCCTGCGAAATAGGCATTTTCAAAGGTTGGGCATGCGTGGATTATCTCCCTTGCCTTGAAGTGACTTCACTCAACTTGCTGCTGCTGATCGTCTTGTCATTGGAAGGTATCCGGGTTCCCCTTTCAATTCAGAAAGGGGAACCCGGGTACTCATGAAACTTTTACAGCAATACTTTTCGGTTTGGCCCGATCGCTTTTCGGTAAATGGACGTGCAACACCCCTTCCTTGAATTCCGCCGAGACTTTCTCGGGATCGGCATCTTCGGGGATGGTGAAACTTCGTGAAAAACTCCCATAGGCTCGCTCGATCCGGTGGTACTTTTTATCCTTCTCTTCCTTCTCATACTTTCGTTCACCGGAAATGACTAACACATCGTTTTGTACACTGATTTTAATTTCATCCTTTTTGACCTCCGGAAGCTCGGCCTTGACCAAATATTCTTTGGGGTCTTCTGTAATATCTACCAGAGGAGCCCATTCGGCAACGCGCAACGCTTCTTGACGTTCCCCTTCTTTTCTGACCGGTGACCGGCCGAACAAGGTTGAGAGCCGACCCTGTAACTCATCCAATTCTCGAAACGGATCCCAACGAGTGATGGCACTCATCTCGTAACCTCCTTTTTTACACTAGAAAGAAAATATTGATCATTTCTAAATCTCATATAAAGCAATGGATATGCCAACAGTTTAGAAGGAAAGGCGACTGAGATTTAAGGAAAAAGCCTTGGAAAAAACCCGTTGTTCTCCATCCTTCGTGGCAAAGCGCCTCATTCAAAGCGACCAGGCCTGTAGCAGATGTCATCAGCAGAAAAAGGAATCCGGTCCTCCTATTTTTGAAAGCTTACCGGACAATCAATACCGGACATGGGGTCTGATGTAAGACGGAATGCGAAACGCTCCCCATCAAAAATCGGGAGAACCCTCCCCGGCCATGCGTACCCATGATGATCAGGTCGGATTGGGAGGCGTGGCGTTGTTCGAGGATGGCATAGGCGGGATCGCCAATCCCGACATGCGCTTGACAGGCGAAGTTCATCCGGGTGAGCCGGTCAGTGATGCCTTTCATGCGTTCCTGGGCCTCTTCTATGGCTTGAGCTTCCAGTCGGTCCGATTGTCCTACTGTGGTTGGCCATGACAGTTGGGGTTGTGGCCAGACGGCAAACACCTCGACCTCAACCGGTTGTCGAAAAGGCTTGAGAGCCAAAAACTGTAACGCTGCTTCTGCGTCTTCTTGACCCTCAATGGGGAGAAGAATCTTTTTTAACTGAGTCATAGGGGTTTTGACGATCATGGTTGAACACGGCGCATGCATCAGGACCCGATGAGACACGCTCCCGAGAATCAGTTCTTTGACTGGGCCAAGACCTCTGGCTCCCAACACGATCAGGTTGGATTGTGCGGATCGTGCCGTTTCCACAATCACGTCGACCGGATGTCCAATTTGGTGGACTCGCTGCACATGGGGGAAATTGGCAGGCAGGTGTTTCTGGGCCTCATCGAGAATTCCCTCCCCTTCTTTTCGCAATTGGTCTTTGATTGCTTCCTGGGCCTCGGTTCGGAGATCCGGCGTTATCATCGGGTAGTTGAAATCGGGAAGGTGGAGAGCATGAACCAGCGTCAATTCTTCAGGCGGCGTAAAATGTGCAAGAGTCTGAACAGAAGAGGTGGAACAGGATGAACCATCAACTGGAACCACAATTCTCATGGGATCTCCGTTTTCAATGTTGTTCTTCTTGCCCTACCATAGTTGAAAGACAGCAAGAGGAATGCCACCGTGATACCACCTAATCTTCATAGAGGTGTGCTTTTCCCTTATTTTCCAAGTTGCAGCCTGATAACAAGAAGAAGGGAATCGCGGTGACGAACAACCACAGGAATGGGCTCTACCTGTTGATGACAAAGTATTCCAAGGGTCGTAAGGAGTGAGGCACCGCTGATTGACTAATGTGGCGACCTACCATGATTTGAGTTGGACCAGGTGGCGCAAATTGCTACAGTAGAGATATTTCTGATTGGTGAAAAAGGCTACAGATGTTGAATGTTTATGGTCGCCTCTCGTCGATAATCCTGGAGGGGATGGGGGGAGCCAATGAAGGGAAATGTATCTTAATCCAGGGTGGGCTGAGGCTGTTATTTTCGATAAATCGTGGTCTCAGGTTACTGAGTTAACACAAGGAATATGGCAATGATCAACGATTCTCCAGCTGTCTTAGTCGTCGATGATGAACCCGAAATGCGGCAATTACTACGGGATATTCTCGAGGAGGAGCACTATCGAGTTATGGTGGCTTCAGATGGTCACGACGCGCTTATCCGGATGGAAACGGAGAAATTTCCCGTGGTCGTGACGGATTTACGGATGAAAGGCATGGACGGGCTGGGATTGTTGGATCATGTCCTTCGAAAGCATCCGGAGTCCAATCTCATCATGATGACGGCATTTGGCACCGTTGAGTCGGCCGTTGATGCGATGAAGCAAGGCGCGTTCGACTATCTCACCAAACCCATCAAGAGCAATGAATTATCGGTGACGGTGGCGAAAGCCATGCGAGAGGCGCTGCTTCGCCAGGAGGTCAAGCAATTACGGCAACAGGTCAGCCGGGAATTTTCCTTTGACCAGATTCTCGGGAAAAGTAAACCGATGAAAGAAATTTTTGATCTGATCCGGCGAGTGGCCGATTCACAGACGAATATTTTAATCACGGGAGAAAGTGGGACGGGAAAAGAACTTGTGGCCAAAGCCATTCATTTTAATAGCCAACGTAAGGCCGCGCCTTTTGTTCCGGTGAACTGTGCGGCAATTCCTGAGCTGTTGTTGGAAAGCGAACTCTTTGGCCATGTGCGGGGCGCCTTTACGGATGCGAAGTCGGATAAACCCGGTTTGTTTGAAGAGGCTCACGATGGCACGTTGTTTTTGGATGAAATCAGTGAAATGCCCATGATGCTTCAAGCCAAGTTGCTTCGTGCCGTGCAAGAGCGGGAAATCCGGCGGGTAGGGGCCACTCGCTCCATGTCGATCAATGTCCGGTTGGTGGTGGCCACGAACGTGCATTTACGTGAGGAGGTGAAGGCCAAGCGGTTTCGGGAGGATTTGTATTATCGTTTGAATGTGATTGAACTGCATTTACCTCCTCTTCGGGATCGCAAAGAGGATCTGCCTATCCTGGTTCAGGGGTTACTTCAAAAAAGTGTCACTGCGCAGCAAAAACACATTGAAAGTGTCGAAGAACCGGCCATGGCCCGGCTGATGGATTATCAGTGGCCGGGTAATGTGAGAGAGTTAGAAAATATCCTGGAGCGTGCGGCGACCCTGACGCAAGGGAAAAAGATTTGTTTGGATGATCTTCCCTCCAATATTCGGAACATCCAAGGAGATGGACAACTTATCGGTGATGCCGCGGAGCGGTTACTTCCCCTTGAGCAATTAGAAAAGTCTTACATCCGGCGGGTGCTGGAAAAAATGGGTGGGAATAAATATCAAACGGCGCATGTGCTCGGCATTGATCGAAAGACGTTATATCGCAAGCTGGCTGAAATGGAGGAAGTGGTATGAGAGCACCAAGCGTCAGGATGATCTGCTGAATCATGGTGCGACCGCAGGGCTCCCTCATGCTCCGGGTTCAGCCCCGCGAGGGATGTTTTATTGGTCCTTCTCTCATCCATTCATTGAATCTTAGTCTCCTGTTTGTCAGAATCACCCTCCCGGTCAATCGATGAGTCACGATCCACGACCCCCAGACCTTCATCAGGAAGTTCATGCACTCCGTCAGGAATTGGCCGAATTGCGAGCCGTCCAGGCGATGCATCAGGAAGCCAGGGACGGGTTGGAGGCGATTGAGCAGCAACTGGCAGGGATCATCCATTCGGCCATGGATGCCATTATCATCATTGATGACGATCAACGGATTGTCATCTTTAATGCGGCCGCTGAGGAAATTTTTCAGTGTTCGGCTCAAGAGGCATTGGGGAATACCCTCGACCAATTTATTCCGCTCCCTCTCCGGTCCGCCCATCGTGAACACATCCGCCGATTTGCCGAAACTGGAGCAACTTCCCGACGGATGGGGGCCAACATGGAAATTTCCGGACTGCGAGGGAATGGTGAGACCTTTCCTTTGGAAGCCTCAATTTCTCAAGCCGAACGATGGGGGAAGCGATGGTTGACGGTGATTCTTCGGGATATTTCCCAGCGAAAGCAACATGAAGAGCGGTTGTCTTACCTGGGGAGAATTCTTGAGGAGTCTGTCAATGAGATTTATGTGTTTGATGCCACGACTCTGCGATTCACTCAAGTCAACAAAGGCGCGAGGGAAAATATCGGATACACCATGGAAGAATTGTGCGCTATGACACCGCTGGATTTGAAACCGGATCTTCCGAACAATCAGTTTCTGGAGTTGTTGGCACTTCTTCAGACCGGTCAACGGGAACAAGTGAATTTCCGGACATCTCATCGGAGAAAAGATCGAACGACGTATCCGGTTGAAGTCCATCTTCAATATTTACAGGAGGAGGGTCGTCGGGTCTTCCTCGCGATTATCATGGATTTGACGGAACGGGTGGCGACCGAACAGGAATTACAGGAGGCGCAACGGACCTTATCGACCCTTCTGAAGAATCTGCCGGGCATGGTCTATCGCTGCGACAATGACCGGGATTGGACCATGGAGTTCGTCAGCCCGAGTTGTCAAGACCTGACGGGATATCCACCTGATAAATTTGTCCAGTCTCGAGAGGTGTCGTATGGCCGGGATGTGATGCTTCAAGAAGATCGTGAGCGGGTCTGGCAGGAGGTGCAGGAGGCACTCAAGGACCGTAAGCCGTTTCAGTCCAGCTATCGGATTCGAACAGCGGATGGAACCGTCAAATGGGTGTGGGAACAGGGATGTGGGATCTTTTCAGAAACAGGCGAGGTTGTCGGGATTGAAGGGTACGTGGTGGATATTACCCAACAACGTGCGTTGGAGGATCAACTGCGAAAAACGGAACGATTGGCCGAGTTGGGCACGTTGGCATCGGGCATGGCCCATGAAATCGGGACACCAATGAATGTGATATTAGGGAGAGCGGAATTGTTAATGCGTAAAGCTCAGGATGAGCGTACCAGGCGGGGATTGGAAACAATTGTGACCCAGGTGGAACGCATTACCAAAATTATGAATCAGTTATTAAGCTTTGCCCGGAAACGTCCGGCTGTTCGGCAGGGTGTCAACTTAGAGGCCGTGATGATCGATGTTCTGGATGTGCTGCAGGAGAGGTTGGGTAAACAGCATATTCAGGTGAAGAAAACAGTTAGCCCTCACTTGCCAAAGGTATTGGCGGATCCGGATCACATGAATCAGGTATTGTTAAATCTTATTTTGAATGCCTGTCAGGCGATGGGTGATGGAGGCACTCTGAGCTTGGCTCTTCACCCGACCGATGACACGGTGGAACTCACTGTGCAAGATACCGGGAGTGGGATTCCTCAGGAGCAACTCGCAAAGATTTTTGATCCGTTTTTTTCCACCAAGGCCGTGGGGGAGGGGACCGGCTTAGGGCTCACCGTGGTTCATGGCATTCTCCAGGAACATCAAGGTGCCATCCGTGTGACGAGTGTGCCAGGCCAAGGGACAACCTTTATTGTTTCCCTGCCCATTTATTCTGAAGAAGCAAGGCGTGAGGCGTAGGTTGAAGAGGAGTCGAAGATTGAATCTGCTGAATGCTTCTTTTTTCCTTTTCTCCTGACCCCTGACTTCTCACTCCTCACGATTTACCCTTCAGGATTCCCATCACTTTCGTTCGTGTCCTTCCGGTTCGATGTGGACGACCACGTCCTCCAGCGATTCAAAATGATCAATGAGATGCTCTTCAATCCGGGTCGCGAGAGTATGGGCTTTTTCGACTGATAGGGTTGGATCAACGTGAACCGAGAGATCCATGAAGACATGATGGTTCAGCCCGCGTGTTCTGATATCGTGACAATGCAGGACGCCGGCTATCGACATCACAGCCGTGTGAACTTCACCAGGGTCCAATCGAACTGGCGTCCGTTAGAGAAGACAGGACGTCTTTGAGCACGATAAAGGCCGTCCAGGCGATCACGCCGGCAATCAGAACCGCCACCAAAGGATCAACGAAGGCATACCCGGCTTTATAGCCAAGAGCCCTGCCAGGACTGAACATGATGTCAGGACATCACTCGCGGTGTGATAGGAGTCGGCTGTGAGAATGTCGCTTTTGAGTTCGGTGCCTTTTCGCCGCTCCCATCGGGTCACGAAAATATTGACCCCCATGGTTCCGATCATGATGAACGAAACTGATGCCGGTCACCTGAGGGTGCACATCAAAGGCCCATGACTGATAGGCTTTCCAAAGAAGATAGACGCAGGTCATGACCAGGAAGCCTCCGATGGATCCGGCGGTCAAGGCTTCAAATTTTTTATGACCATAGGGATGATTGGCATCGGGAGGAGGGGCGGTCAGCCAGAGCCCGATCAAACCAATCACATTCGAGAGGCCATCGAAGGCTGAGTGAAGGCCATCAGCCTGCATGCCCAATGAATGCGTCACCACGCCATAGCCCCACTTTGCGGCAGCGACAGCCAGATTTAATATGAGGATCCACCACAGAATCCGGCGAATTTCTCGAAGTCGGCTCATGGATAGCGTACAACGATCAAGGCGGCGAAAAGCGGATTTGTTGTCCGGGTGAAAACGTGGATATCATCGGCTGCATACCGTCCTCACTATATCAAGAAGTTTGCTGGTGATCGAGAAACCGAAGAGGGAATCCTCCCAGGTGAAGAAGTATTTCCGGATGGGTGAGAAACCGTTATGGTCCAGCCTTGGCGAAGTCGATGAATCCCCGTTCCACATTCGTGCTGATAAGATCAACCTGCACTCGGTCACCCACGTCGAGGCCATCAAAACCGGATACAAGTTTTCCCTCGACCGGCCAGTGATAAGAGTCGAACCCACGTTCCCTTGTTGGAGGCGCCCGTGACAATGGCGTCAAACCGTTGTCCCACCTTCGATTCCAGTAACAATGCGGCGGCTGATTTCTGGACCCGGCGCTCGACTTTCTCGGCATCGGTTTCCTTCGCGGTACAATGGGCGGCAAGAGACTTGAGTTCTTCTTTCCGGTAGGGAACCGGATCGCCCGATAAGGCTGCCTTAATCAGCCGTTGCGTGATGAGATCGGGAAAGCGCCGGTTGGGGGCGGTTGAATGGGTATAGGCTTTCACCGCCAGTCCAAAATGCCCTTGAGGCGTTTCTCCCGCCAGGTTGAGCACGTATTCGCCCCTTCCCATAAGTTTGATGATGGTGAGGGACAGATCGGGAAATCCTAAGGGGTCGGCCTGTTTGCGCTTGAGCAGGAACCGTTCCAGAGCACCGGCATCGGGTTCAGCCGGAAGCCGTTCATCAAGTGATGACGCGAGGTCCACAATCCGCTGCCATCGTTCAGGTGAGCGTAAGACCCGCCGAAGGGATGGGAAACCCTTGGTTGTGAGATAGCGGGCGGTCACGCCGTTGGCCGCGATCATGAAGTCCGCGATAATGTCTTTTGCCCTGTTTGGTGTTTCCCTCTCCAAATCCGTGAGTTCATCATGGGCAAAGACCGGACGGGTTTCTATGGTTTCCAGATCAAGGGCGCCGTGAAGGTGCCGGAGCCCTTTCAGTTGTTGGGCCATGCGGTCCTGGAGTCGAAGGTTCTCGTCGAGGCCGGTGATTCGGTTGATCTCTGGCGGTATGGCACCGTCACCCTGCAGCCAGGCCGCAACGCCGTTGTAGGTCAGCTTGGCTCGATTACGCACTGTTGCTTTAAAGATGTCCGAATGCTGAAGCGATCCATCCACGTCGAAAACCATTTCAATGACGACAGCCAGGCGGTCTGATTCAAAGTTGAGAGAGGTCAGATCCGTGGAGAGTTTCTCCGGCAGCATCGGAAACGTCTCGGCCACCGTATAGACCGAGGTGGTATTATGCCGGGCATGATCGTCAAGTGCCGATGGCTTCCTGACGACGGCGTCAACGTCGGCAATAGCCACAAGGATCTTGACGGCTCCGTCTGGCAGGGGTTCGGCAACCGTCAGCTGGTCCAGATCGCGCGAATCATCATTGTCGATGGAGCACCAGAGAAGGGTCGTGAGATCACGCGTCGATTCTTCCATGCGCGACGCCGGCCCAAGGATATGGTCAAGCTCGTCCAGGACCTGGCGGGAAAAATCGGGAAGCAACCCTCTTTCACGCATCGCCCGACGGGCAATACGTTGCAAAATCTGGCGGTGTGGCCCTGCGTCTGAATCCGTCATGATGCCCTTTCTGGAGTATCCTGTAAGTGGTTGTCGCTATCCACGGTCCGCAACCTTTGGGAAGGTCAGTGAAGGTCTGCCGGTTTGGGTTCGCTTGCTCTCATTTACCCCGCTGTACCGAAGAGTGTTCCGACTCCTGCGGTCAGTGCCATGGCCAGTGCACCCCAAAATGTGACGCGTATGGCGCCCGTCATCACCGACGCACCGCCCGCGTGAGCGGCTAATCCTCCTAACCCCGCGAGAAATACCAGTGAGGTTCCGGAAACTACGGGAATCAGACTGGCCTCTGGGACGATGGTCGCGGTCACAAGAGGCAAGGCGGCTCCGACAGCAAAGCTTCCGGCACGACGCCAGGGCTGCCTGAATCGGACGCGCACTGAGGTTTTCGGAAATGCCGAGTTCGTCGCGTGCATGTGCCCCAATGGCGTCATGGGCCATGAGTTGTGTGGCGACCTGCTTCGCGAGCGCTGGATCGAGACCTCGCCCAACATAGAGAGCGGCGAGTTCCTTGTGCTCACCTGAAGGGTCCGATAGGAGTTCCGTGTGCTCAAGTGCAAGGTCGGCCTCTTCGGTATCTGCCTGTGATTGGACAGACACATACTCACCGGCAGCCATCGACATGGCTCCCGCGACCAGGCCGGCTACTCCCGCGATCAAGACATCGCTGTGAGTGGCATTTGCCGCACGAGACGCCGAGCAGCAGGCTGGCTGTCGACACGATCCCGTCGTTGGCGCCCAAGACCGCTGCCCGGAGCCATCCGATGCGTTCAGTTCGGTGACGTTCCCTATGTCTTATCCGCATGTGTCCGAGTTTTCTTTATCCTCAGGCGCTCACGGCTGAAAGGTTTCTTTTTAAACGTTATTCATCGCGGGAAATGAGAAGCTGAAAATCTATCTCTGCTCCTCTACTCTTGGGCTTCAGATCTTACTGGATCATACAAAATATAGGGTTCTACGCTCCATAGCGCTCATCATTCTGAACAGATGAATCCTGATGGGGTCCAGAAATGTTTGAGGATGACAAGAAAACCAGGTGGGAGATACCCTCAACAGAATGGTCATGCTGAGCAGCGCGAAGCATCTGGCTGAGCCATGGCCTGGGTTGGGCTGGGCTCAGATCCTTCGTTGCTCTCATGATGACAAGCAGAGGCACGGAGCCTTCTAGAGCTTGTCCTGAGAGTAACGTCGAAGGGCTCGAGCCATAATTTCCGTATGATCCATCTTACTTCGCCAGGCGTTTACGGATAGACTGCAATTCTTTCTGGCGCGCCTTGGTCGTGGTCGGGTAACTCATGTTGAGACTCTTTAAGGTTTCGACGATCACATGCGAAATGATGAGCCTGGCGTTCTTTTTGTCATCGGCAGGCACGACATACCAGGGAGCAGTTTCTGTGCTTGTCGCACTTAAACAGGCCTCATAGGCCTGCATGTACTCTTTCCAATATTTTCGTTCTTTAATGTCGGCCAGGCTGAATTTCCAGTTCTTTTCCGGTTCATCAATGCGTTGAAGGAAGCGCTTTCGCTGCTCTTCCTCTGAAAGATGAAGGAAAAATTTGATGATCCGTGTGCCATTGCGGTAGAGATGGCTCTCCAGGTCCATGATGGAGCGGTACCGATCTTGCCAAAGAGTTTTTTCATCAAGCAATTCGTCCGGCAGCCCCTGGCTCAGCAGAATCTCCGGATGCACTCGCACGATGAGAACTTCCTCGTAATAGGAACGATTGAAAATGCCGATCCGGCCGCGTTCAGGCAGAGACTGCGTGGTGCGCCACAGAAAATCATGGTCCAGTTCCGTTGCGCTGGGATGCTTGAAGCTGAATACCTGGCAGCCTTGTGGATTGACTCCGGACATGACGTGCCGGATGGCGCCGTCCTTGCCTGCGGCGTCCATGGCCTGAAATATCAGCAGCAACGCATAGCGGTTGTAGGCGTAGTGGAGACGTTGCAGCGAGCTGAGTTCCTCAATGTGTTCGTTGAGACGCTTCTTGTATTGTTTTTTTGATGTGTAGAGGTCCTTTACCCTGGTTGGCCACTTGTTGAGATCGACCGTTGTGCCTTCGGGCACCCGAAAATCTTTGGTATGAATGTTCATGGTTGTTCTTCTTTCATGATTCGATGTGTGGGACATCTGCATGGTATTCCGTGGCGGCTGGTTTTTTGGTTAGCGCCTCAAAGCCGGAGATGACGTCAAAGAGTTCCTCGTCGATGCCAGGTTGGCGCAACTGATGGAAGTGATTTGTTGTATTTGATGTGTATCGGGAATCCATCCTGGGATTTTCAATAAAAAAGTGTTGAGAGAAGAAATAATCGCATCAATGTCCCCAAATCTCGTGTCCAAGTGATGCTCTGTGTTGCCGGTTTTCGCCCCGGCAGGCGAGGCCCTTTTGTTCCGGCAAAAGGACCCAAAACCATTGACGCCCCGTCTGGCCTCTTGGGATCGGATGGACGCCAACCTGAGGAGGGCGGACCAACTCGCTCCGCTCAAACAAGGCCCGCCAACGGATGAGAGCGTCCATCCCTTAGGCCAGACGGCAGGCGTCGGAACATGAAAAATGAACCATTCAGGGACAAACATGAAAGAGCGAGGAGGCATATATTTTATGTGGTTCCATTGCCACACGGAAAAGTCTTTGGTCTGAATGTTCATCTGCCTCAAAGCCAGAGATAACTTCGAACAGCTCTTCGTCGATGCCACCTTGGCGCAACAGGTGGAAGCGGTAATCATTATTTCTTTCAAGGGGAATTTTGACTGCTTGTGCGCCTCCGTTATGCCCACGCATTGTTGTCAATGAAAATCTCGAAAGCCGATTCCTTGAGTTTGATTCAGTCATATGTAGGTCCAAAGAAAGCTCCATGCGTGTGGTACGTCGAAAGACTCCGGACCACTTTGCCTCTTCGAAATTGTGATCTAATTTGCAGGAAGGGAAATACCCATAAGTTGCTTGTAGAGAGAAACAGCAAATGAATCGGTCATTCCAGAAATGTAATCAGTTATTTTTATTGTACGATTGTAGGCTATGTTGTCTGGTTGGTGTTTCTCGCCAAGGAATTGCTCTGGAATAAGCGCAAGAATAAGTTGGCTCTTTTTTGTTGCCTTACTGCCATTTTTGGCTACATCATTAGCTGCTGAAAGAAAAACTTTCAGTAGCCCAGCAAATACCCTGAATCCTGGAATTTCTATGCCCAATACTTCTCTTGAATTAAATATTTTTTCTTTGGAAATTGCAGAAATGGTTTTTAGAGCTTGAGCGCTTTGTATATTTTTGGCCAGACTGTTTTTTAACCCTCCTCGTAGAATGGTTTCCTCTTCTTGCATGAAATATTCAACTGTTTGGCCGATTAACGCATTGATGGCTTTTGCTCTGAGGTATCCGATCTTATCGTGGGGATGAGCAATATTTTCAAATTTACCAGTATCTTCTATTGAAGGCAAAAGCGATTTGAGTAGCTTTTGCGTTTCATTGAAGCTGATATATTCCAGCCTAAAGCCATCTTCAAGGTCGTTAACTCTGTAACAAATGTCGTCTGCTGCTTCCATGAGATAGGCTAAAGGATGTCTTGCCCAAACGGAAAATTTTGTAGATTTTTTTAGTAGACCAACTTCTTTGGCAACCTCCTCAAAGATAGGTTTTTCCGCTTGAAAAAAGCCATACTTTTTCCAACAATCTCCCTCGAAAACTTCATCGCCAAGATATGATTCTCTCGGGTATTTAGTAAATGTTGCCAAAGTGGCACAAGTGAGTTGAAGCCCAGGGTTATGCGGATTTTGAAGTTGTGTGAGTATTCGAAACCCTTGAGCATTCCCTTCGAAATTTACGAAATCTGTCTTTTCCTTTTCGTTGAATTTCATATTTCGGATTAAATTTTTCCCACTCTTGCTTTGGCTGAACCACTCACCTATAGCATCTTCTCCGGAATGTCCAAATGGCGGATTCCCTATATCATGAGCCAGACAAGCTGCGGCTACAATGTTTCCAATATCCGAGGGTTCAATCCGTTCAGGGAGATTTCCATTTTCACGTAATTTGGCACCGACTTCCGATCCTAGCGATCTCCCTACACAGGAAACTTCAATGCTATGCGTGAGCCTGGTTCTGAAAAAATCGCTTTTGGACAGAGGGAAAACTTGAGCCTTGTCTTGAAGTCTTCTGAAAACTGAGGAATAGACGATCCGATCGTAGTCACGCTGAAAGACGGAACGGCCTATTGATGAGGTGTCCTTTTCATTTGGCCGGCCTTGCCTTTTTTTACTCAATAGGATTTCCCAATTCATTTTTCCTGGAGCCATTTGATTTTCTTTTCTTGGAAAGCTTTGAGCAAAGATAGGGGCGTTAAAAAACTCCAACCCTTATTCTCATCGTCGTTCTTCTTTCATGATTCGATGTGCGGTCCACTTTTACCGCCCTCCGAGGCGTTTATTCTTTGGCCAGTGCCTCAAAGCCGGAGATGACGTCGAAGAGTTCCTCGTCGATGCCGCTTTGGCGCAACTGGTGGAAGTGTTGATTGAGGTCCTCCAGCAGCTCGTCGATGTTTTTTTCGGCCCGTTGCATGGCGGTCAGTCGGCTGGCGTTTTCGCTGGCCAGGGATTCGGCGCATGCCCGGAAGAGCGAGACGAAGAGATACTCATGAATGAGCGCCCGCAGGGTTGCCGTACTACTGCCGATGACCTCCGGCAAATTTCCCGTCGGCCACGGGAGTATGGCCAACTTGCTTCGCCAGGTTTCGTCCAGCGGCAACAGGCGCTGATTGACCGGCGCATACACCGCTCTGGACGTCGGGCGGTTATAAAAGAGGTGGAGTTCCGGGATTTCCCCCGGCTATGAGCGCGTTTCGCTTTCCAGGAGAATCTTTCCGACAAGCGGAGTAATGGCTTTGACGGAGTTCGGGACGGAAAAGAATCCTAGCAACGGAGACCTGCGTCTGCCAGGCGCGTCTGCACGCGCTCACCGACCGCCCATACCCGTGTGATGTCCAGACAGAGCGGCCAAGGTCTTGACCGCATAATCGGCGATCACCTCATTAAACTGGCCGACCAGTCCCTGGTCTGAACCGAACACGACTGCGCCAATCGCACCTGATGTGTGTGTCTTCTTCTGTTCTCCCATCAAGCCCACCGGCGGGTTTTCCCGGAAACAGACGCTTAACCCCAGCTCCACGGTGCGAGCGTAGTCTGCCAATGCGCTCACCGATTGCTCGTATTGTCCGATGCTCGAGGCGGCCAAGGCCTTCATCGTGCGAACAACAGATTGGAGATCTCCGGCTCCGCCGATCTGTCGCCGCAAACTGACCATGGTATCGCTCATGCCTTCTCCTTGAGTTCCGGGGTGGGTTGAAAGCATGCCAGTGCTTGACGGGCAATCCGAATAATCGTTTCACGATCTTCGGCATTCAATTTGGCTGTGCCTTCCAATCGTTTGCACACGTCAAACGGGATGTCCAGGGATGCCCTGTGTAAAGTCTGTTCGGCCTCCGTCATCTGGTCAAGTGGCACAGAATCGAACAATTTGTCGGTCAACGCCAATAGCAAGGTGATTTGAGCGGGAACGGACATCGGGGTGAATTCAGGCTGCTTGAGGATGGCGCGGATCCGCCGTCCGTGCTCGATAATCTTTCTGGTGTCCTCATCAAGCCGGGCACCGAATCTGGCGAAGGTTTCCAGTTCCTCAAATTGTGCATAGGCCAGCTTGAGATTTCCCGCGACGGCCCGGTAGGCCGTCCGTTGTGCTTTGCCTCCAACACGGGAAACGGATCGACTGACATCGACCGCAGGGAGCACCCCTAATTCGAACAGGGAAGGTGAGAGATAGATCTGCCCATCCGTGATAGAAATTAAATTAGTCGGAATGTAGGCGGAAATATTTTGTGCTTCGGTTTCGATGATGGGCAGGGCAGTCAGGGACCCGCCACCCGAGTTCCTTGCGGAGATGGGTGGCGCGCTCCAGAAGGCGCGAGTGGATGTAGAAGATGTCGCCGGGAAACGCTTCTCGACCGGGGGGGCGTCGCAAGAGCAGGGACAGCTCACGATAGGCGCGGGCGTGATGCGTCAGGTCGTCATAGACAATCAGCACATCGCGTCCCTGTTCCATGAAATACTCTGCAATACTGGTTGCGGCATACGGCGCGATATAGGCGAGCCCCGGCGGGTCATTGCCTTCGGTCACGACGACGACGGTATACTCCATCGCCCCTTGTTCGCGTAGGGTGGCCACGACTTTCGCCACGCCGGACGCGCGCTGACCGATGGCGCAATACACGCAGAGTACATGCTGGTCGCGCTGGTTGAGAATGGTGTCGACCGCAATGGCGGTTTTGCCCGTTTGGCGGTCACCAAGAATTAACTCGCGCTGGCCTCGCCCGATGGGAATCAGCGCATCGATGACCTTGATGCCGGTTTGTAACGGCACCGTGACGGGAGCACGATTCATGATGGGCGGTGCCGGACGTTCGATAGGCAGGCGCTCGGTGGAAACCACAGGCCCGCGGCCATCCAGGGGCCGTCCCAATGGGTTAATGACCCGGCCGATTAATCCGTCAGATACCGGCACGTCCATGACGTGTCCTCTCCGTTCGACTTCATCACCCGCATGTAACTGCCAGTAGTCGCCAAGGAGCACGACGCCGATTTCGTCTTCATCGACGTTGAAGGCGATGCCATACACATCACCGGGAAATTTCAGCACCTCCTCAAACCCCACGCGGGGAAGTCCGGACACCCTGGCGATACCGGTGGAGACGTTGGTGATTCTCCCTACCTCGTGGGCTGTCATGCCGGGCGCGAAGCCTTCGCGTGCGTGGCTCATACCCGCGAAGGTTGTGTCGAAGAGACTGTGCAGGTTTTCAAACGGGTTATTCATTGGCATGATTGTTCGGGATGCACTGCGGCTTTTGTTGCCGCTTTTGGGCGAACGTCCAGGAGGTCGTCGACGCGTTGCTTAAGCGATGCGAGATAATGTCCGATGCTCCACGCAATCTTGTGTCCATTTGCCGTGAGTTCGATTCCGCTGACCAGCTCCGGGGCTGTCTCGAACTGGACATGGGTATCGATGGCGAGCACGTCTCCTGACCGCATCTTCAATTGCCGCTTGCTGAGTGGCAGGCAGGCGGAAGGTGCTGCGCACGATTGCGGGAGTAGAGGCGGTCTTGAATGCCGACTCCAGCTCCTTTCTCTCCACAGGATCCAGTTGGTGCAATCGGCGGATGAAGGCGTCCGCCATCTGTTCCTCAAGGTTCGTTGTGGCGAGGTCCGCCAATGTTTTTCGCGCGATGGCAAATACTTCCTCTCGTGTTCGGCGGGTGAGTTCTTCGCTGAGGTTCTGATGTTCGCTTCTTCAGCGCCTCCTGCCACTTGGCGCGCAAGACGTCCGACTCCTTCCGCGCGTTGTCGATGAGTTGTTGACGCTCGGCTGTGGCTTTATTCTCCGCGTTGGTCAGCAGTGCCGCACGCTGCTGGTCGAATTCTTCGTTTTTGCGTTTGAACCTCGCGCTCCTGTCGGGCTTCGGCTTTTCTCGCATCGGCGTCTGCGAGTTCGGCGGCGATCCGTTTCTCCCTTGCGTCCAGAGCATTGAGGATGGGTTTGTACAGGAAACGCTTCAACAGCCATACGAGGATAAGAAAGTTGAGTGCCTGCGCAACAACGGTAAACCAATCGATTAACATCGTTTCATTTTCCTGTGGCCTGGGCGAGGACGTGGTTCCAGAAGGGATTGGCGAAGATCAGAATCATCGAGACCACGAAACAGTAAATGGCCGTGGACTCGATCATCGCCAGGCCGACAAAGAGCGTCCGTGTGATGGTGTTTGAGGCATCGGGCTGCTGGGCGAGTGAAGTCAACGCTGCTGCAACGGCTTTTCCTTCCCCCAGTGCCGGCCCAATGCAACCGACGCCGGTGGTGAAGCCGGCGGTGACAATCGATGCCATCGCGATGAGCGTCATGCTGTCCATAGAGTCTCCTTTGGTTGTGGTGGCGTGTGTGTCAATCTTGTCCTCCAGAATCGGGTTCGGTTCACGCTGTCGGTTCGTGTCGCCGCGGCAATATAGACCGTGGCCAGGATGCTGAAGATATAGGCCTGCACCATCCCGGTGAGCAGCCCGAGCAGGCTCATGACGATCGGGAAGATGAATGGCGTGATGGTCAGGAGAATGCCGACAATCATGGCTCCGCTCATCATGTTGCCGAACAGGCGGACGGCCAGGGCCAGCGTGCGGGAGAATTCGCTGATAATGTTAAATGGCAGCATGATGACCGTCGGCTTAGATAGGACTTGAGATACTCCGCCAACTCCCTGCTCCTCAATCCCGAAAAGCGGGACGGCAACAAAGACACACAGCGCAAGTGCCACGGTGGTCGAGAGGGATCCTGTCGGCGGCTCGTACCCGGGAATAATCGTACAGAGGCTGGCCAGGGCGATGAACAGAAAGATTGTTCCCAGAAAGCTGAGATGCTTCTGTGGCTGACTCAGGCCGACCTCTTCAATTTGTTTCTCGATGGCCGTGACCACGATTTCCAGAAGATTCTGCCAGCGCGACCGTTTCAGGCCGGTGGACAGGTTTCGCGTAATGACAGTTGATCCAATAGCCAACAGGAGCATCAAACCCCATGTAAGCGCAATTGTGGCATTCAGCTTGATGAACCCGTATTGCCAGAAAATGATGTCGTCCGAGCTAAGGTGCATGGCTGGGCTCCTGTTCCAGGCCGGCTTGGATTTTCGGCTAAGCCGGTGAGCCGGGTTATGATCGGACGTGCAATGGTAAATCCGAGGATGCACAGCAGCAGCCTCTCCCATTGGCCATCTGAGACCACATAGAACCCGGCCAGGGTCAGGCAGGTTCGTAGCAGCAGGCTGCCGATGAACCAAAGAGCCGGCTGTGTAGACGATAGCGCCTTTCCGAATCGTCCACCATAGGCCGCCAAAAAATATCCCTCCGAGCACAATTCCCGTTACCAGCGCCGATACCATCATAAAGAATTCATTCATGGTGATTCTCCTGTTCGGCACGTATTTCCTGGTCTTCCTTGGTCACCCAATGCCATGCGTTCACGCAGCCGATGATCAGGCCGATGAAGAGCAGGGTAAGCGTCCATGAGTGGGGTCCGGGATACTGTTTATCCAGCCAGAGACCGAGCGATGCGCCAAGTAGCGTCGGAATGGCCACCGACCAACCGATCAGCCCCATCATGCCCAATCCAAACCAGATGGTCCGCGTTGTGTGACGTTGCGCCTTGAGTTTGCGCGCAGCTTTCGTGCCGACCTGCCGGGCCATGGGCGTCTCTTCCCTGAGAGGCTGCTCTTCCGGGTCCTCAGTCATGGCGAAAATCCGCGAAGCGGCGCACAAAGCTACTTTCCAACTTGGCCATCACGAAGCGGAGGCTTTGCTCCTCTTCGTTCAGAGTCAGAAATTCACGTTCCACTGCTTTCCGCAATTGGTGGAGGTCGGTTCCGGCAATGGCGTTCCGACGGAGACCAACACCTCCAGGCCATTTTTGACCAGCACCCCTTCATCGAGGGCCACATATTGCTCTTCATCCCCGTTGGTTTCGTAAATCAGAATTCCCGGCTCAAGCGCCGCTACGCAGTCAAGCCGTTGAGGCAAAATACCAAACGCGCCCTGACGGGTCTCTGCCACGATCCGTGTCACCGCGTTCTGTTCGGAAAAAATCCTGAACGGCAGAAGAATTTTCAGAGTCATGAGCCTCGGCTGCATGTTTGACCTCCGGTTGCGGTTTGGACGGTGGCTTCGATTTACCGTTCGGGTTTCGCATTAAGTTCGGGTCGCCCGCTGGTTTGCGTGTGGCCTCCGTCCCTCTTGAAGAGGAGGTTTGCCCGATGTCGCCTTTTTCCTGGGCATCTTCAATCCTGCCAATCATGTAAAGGGCATGTTCCGGGTAATCCTTAAACTCGTCCCGCAGGATGCGTTCACAACCGTCCAGGGCGTCCTTGCGGCTGACGAGCTGTCCTTTGAGACCCGAGAACTGTTCGGTCGTGAAAAACGGTTGGGTGAGAAACCGCTCAAGACGTCTGGCGCGAGCGACCACTTTCCGGTCCGCCAGGGACAGTTGTTCCAAGCCAAGCATCGCGATGATGTCCTTGAGTTCCGCATATTGCGCGAGTGTCCGCCTGACGTCCTGCGCAATGCGGTAATGCCGTTCATCAATCGTGCCCGGCGTGGCCATTTTTGAATTTGACTGCAAGGGATCAATGGCCGGGTAAAGCCCCTCACTGGCCCGTTTGCGTGAAAGCACGATGGATGCGGAAAGATGCGAAAAGGTGTGCACGGCCGCCGGGTCGGTGAAATCGTCTGCAGGCACATAGACGGCTTGAATCGAGGTAATGGCTCCGGAATCGGTGTTGGCGATGCGTTCCTCTAACCGGGACAATTCGGTTCCCATCGTGGGTTGATAGCCCAGACGTGATGGCATCTGTCCCATCAGCCCTGAAACCTCCGAGCCCGCCTGGATGAACCGAAAAATGTTATCGATCAGCAGCAGGACGTCCCGATGCTCGTCGTCACGGAAATACTCCGCCATGGTCAGTGCCGCGTGGCCTACACGGAACCGGCTGCCCGGTGGTTCGTTCATCTGACCGAAGACCATCACCATATTCGACAGCACACCGGCTTCCTTCATTTCCCGGTAGAGTTCTTCTCCTTCACGGCAGCGTTCGCCGATCCCGCAAAAAATGCTGACTCCCTGGTGATGCCCGATCATATTGTGAATCATTTCGGTGAGCAAGACGGTCTTGCCCACGCCTGCTCCCCCAAACAGACCGGCTTTGCCTCCGCGCTCCAGCGGTAACAGCACATCAATGATCTTGATTCCCGTCTCGAAGATCTCGGATTTGGTGGAGCGCCGGGCTAAGGCTGGCGGGGCTCGATGGACGGTGCGATATTGAATATCTGTTGGTGCCGGCTCCCGGTCGATGGAATTTCCAAATACGTCGAACATGCGGGAGAGAATGCCTTTCCCGACAGGCGCCATCAGGGGTCCGCCGGTGTCTTCAACGACCATGCCGCGCGCGAGGCCTTGTGTGGGCGTCAGCGCAATGCCGCGCACGCGATGGGCATCGAGTTGGGCCAACACCTCGATGGCGATTCGGCCCTCCTGTCCTGTGCGCAATAATGAGTAGATAGGCGGTAAATGGTCCTCAAACCGGATATCCACCACGCTGCCGCGCACGGAGACCACCGCGCCAAGATTCGAAGGGATGGTGGTATGCTCCATGCGTTGACTCCTTGAATTTCCGGTTCTACTGAAGCAGTGCCTGGCCCGAGCCATTGTGCTTCCAAGAGGGATCCGGCCTTATGCTTCTCCCTGTGGATGAAGGATCCCTTAACATGTTCTTTAATTCAACTCCTTAGCGGTCATATGAGTCAATGTTTCCAATCTAAGCATTTTTCGTTTGATAGCCAGGTCTCGATTCAATTGTGCGTGTGATCTTCGCCGACTTTGATAAGGGCTTTCCGGGTCATGACAGGTCCAATACGTTCGAAGACCATGGTTGATCCAATCGTCACCGGAAGAATTACCTTCTTGAGTTCGGGTAGGTGTTGGCTGGCCAGAAGCGCCATGCCCAATGCGATGCCGGTCTGAGGCCAAAGGGCCATTCCCATCCATCTTCTCCAGACATGTGGGACCTCACTGATGATGCCGCCTACCCATGCCCCCGCCACGAGCCCGATCAGGGGCAAAAGAATATAGGCGAGACCCAGCACACGGGCTGCTTGCAAGGATTCTAATTCCAGTGAGGCTCCTGTCAAAATAAAAAAAAGGATCATGAAGGGCCATTCGATTCCTTCGATAGCCGTAAAAGGACGTCGGTGATGGGTCGCCAGATTTGACACCGTGGCTCCCAGCATCATTCCTGCTAAAATAAAGGACACATTCAGCATACGGCCATTCCCCCGCACAAGAAGACGATGCCCAATGCTTCGACTTGAGTGGGTTCTCCTGGTTGAAGTCGCCCCCTTAAATAGGCCATAGGGCTACCCAAAAGGAGTCCCAGCAGTAAGGTTCCACCAATTTCCCAAATGCCGAGGAGAACAATGTTTCCATCCCTCTCCCTTTCCGTAAAGCGCCTGAGCCATGGCCAATAAAAAACTGAACACGATGAGCCCCCAGGCATCGTTGATGCCCACAACACTTTCCAGTGTTTGAAAAAATTCTCCCTGGCCTTTTATCTCCCGGATCACATCGATGGTGGCCACCGGGTCGCTGGCAGGAGCAATGCCTGCAAGAAGAAGCGCGATTTTCGGGGAAAACCCCATCAGGAGAAGGCCAAGGAACATGGCTGCCGCCGCTCCGACCACTTCCCCAATAGAAATCCAGAGAACCGGTTTTCCTCTTTTTTGTAGAGATCGAAGCGTCAAATGGTGGCCGATCAAAAATCCCACCATGGACAAGGCGATGTTGGTGACAACCGGAAACCAATCCTCCCTGAAGTCCGGCAAAACATTGAACCCCGAGGGACCAATGGCAAATCCGGCCAGGAGCAAGAGCGTGACTCGTGGTAAAAAAGTCCGGCGTCCCAACAGGTCCGTGAATAGTCCCAATAGGAATATGGCCACCAAGTGTAACCAGTATTTGGGGAATATCGTCCATCGGTTTTTGCTCAAGAAATGCTCAAAGTGGTTGACGACGGATTTGATAAGGAATCGAACTTAAAACTTAAGAAAAGCCGGTAGCCTTCAATCCAAGAATATTCCGTTCCTGCCTGAATGACCGGGGCCATCACATTGATGTCTTGGGTAAGCAGTTCGAATGCTTCCGACGACGAGAATCGATCAGTGACGAGGTTAAGATCAGAACGTCGCGAGCGACAGACCCTGCCAGGCATGAGTGTGGATAAGGGAGAAGAGGGGATGGAGGGGATTATGAGGAGGGACGTGGCCTGACGTCCATAAGGCAAAAATGACAAAAGGGAGAGGAGACAGGAGGAACGGCTAGGGTTGGAACCGGCGTCCCGGGCAATAGGAAGCCCTTGGTTTATGCAGAAGGTTGAGGTCGTCGTCGGCAATTATTTCCTTTTTCTTGAAACGGATGAGGGTTTGGTGCGCTTCTTTTTCGTGTCCGTTTTGAGCGGTTTGGATACCGCATCGACATCGGTGAAGGGCTGTCGTTTATGATAAGGATGCGGGACGCAAAGCACTGGACATGTTACGGTGCGAACCACTTTTTCGGCCGTACTGCCAAAAAAGATCCTGGTAATATCCCCTGTTTGCCCGCCATAACTACCCATGACGACAAGGTCGATCTGTTCTGTTCGTGTCATACGGGCAATTTCTATAAAAGGGTTCCCTTCGCTGAGTAAACGCGTGATTTTTATCCCTTTGGCTTCGGGCAACGCCAGGAGGCCCCGTGCCAGAAGACGAGCCTGATGATGTAATCGTTTTTTTTGGACTTTCTCCTCCGAGGGCAGCGCGAGCCCGAGCGCGTTCAGGGCATCAAGGGATTTGGTGTCGATGACATGAAGGAGTATGACCTCTGATTGAAAACTTCGTGCCAGACGAAGACCAACCAGAAACGCCTCTCGTGAGGATGGAGCAAAATCGACGGGTATCAGAATTTTTTGAAACAGACCGTCACCCATGTTGTTGACCTCGTGATGTGGTTGTCATAGCGTAGATATTTACGATAATGCATGAGAACTCAGCAAAGAAAATGCCAGACCATGTTCTCTTCCTGAGAATTGGGTTTGAGTGAGACGTAGACGATTCAAAACGTTGGCTCGTGCCCAATTAAGTTTATTGGGCTCCTGGAAAAAGCGGAAAAAAGCTACACCATGATAAAGGAAAATAGTCCCAAAAAAGGGCATGTGGAAATTGGGTGAAGGGTTATGAGGTTAAATTTCAAATTTCCGGCCAGAAAAATATCCGTCAAATACTTTTCCACTTGGCAGGATTCCTGCGAGTGGAAGAGTGTGTCGTCATGAACAATGGATTTGTGTGAAGTGTTCTGTGTGAATGAGATTGAGGAGATGAGCCAATGAAAATCCTGTGTGCGGTTGATGAATCGGAGTTTTCTCTCTGGGCCCTGGAATGTATAGGCAAGCTGTTTCGCCATTCGGTAAGCGAGTTGGTGCTGTTGCATGCGGTTGATCCACGGATCTTGAGAGGTGGTGGGGGGAAGCGACCCAAAAAGCATGAGTCAGGAACCAAAGATATTTCTCAAAAGCTGGAGGCAGCGGGTCAGAAGGTCTTGACGGGTTGTGCGCACCGAATCGAAGTGGCATTAAGCCAGGCCACGACGAAACCCTTCGCGGCGATTAAGACGGCCTTGGTGAAAGGGCATGTGGCTGATTCGATTATTACCTATGCCGAGCGGAGCCGGCCTGACTTGGTGGTTGTGGGATCGCGCGGAATGAACGATCTCCCGGGATATCTCCTTGGGAGTATTTCGAGGACGATTCTGACCCATGGCCCCTGCTCCGTCCTGACAGTCAAGAGTCCGCTCGACGTGCCGGCTTCCGTCCTACTCGCCCTGGACGGGTCCAAGCCATCCAGGTTTGCGGCTAACCGGGTGAAAGAATGGTTCTCTCCTGAAGAGGTAACACTTCACCTGGTGTCGGTTGTGCCCGATATCTTGACGGATGCGTCTAAGAAGCTATTCCCGAAATCACGGCTGAAGACCCTGGTGGCTCCCCTTCGGCAGCATGCTCAGGAATGCCTTGAGCAATATCGAGAATTGTTTCTTAAGGAAGGGTTTCAAGTGGTGGGAGAACGTCTTCAGGGGAATCCACGGGAGAAAATCGTCGAGTCGGTTCCAGCCTGTCACGCCCAATTGGTGGTCATGGGATCCAAGGGGCTTACGGGTGTGGAACGATTTACCATGGGAAGTGTCTCGGAATGGGTGAGCGCGTATGCGCCTTCTTCCGTGCTGGTCGTCCGGCATTAACCTCAATCGCATGAATGCCGAATGTTTTGTCTGCCTTTATAGATGATCATCTGATGAAGCGCGGACTTGACCCGACATAAAAAAACATAAAGGAGGGATATTGTTGAACACAGGAAAGACAGGTCATGTGCATGTGAGGTCGATGAAACCAGGAGGGTCGTGGATCGGAGGGCTGATGGGATTCGTATTCATCGGATGGCTGATGGCCACCGGAGCCTATGGGGAGCATCTGGATGTATCCGGTGACCTTGCAGGCACCTCCCCGGACTGTCATGGGGCATTCCTCGGAAAACAGGTTCCGGAAGAGACGCTGATCCGGATATTTGCCGCACATGCCCGATGGCTCGCCGATCATCAAGATCCGAAAGGGATGCAGGCCGATTTATGCGGGGCCGATCTGGCCGGGGTCGATTTTCGGGAAGAAGATTTGAGCGGGGCCAACTTTCAAGGGGCCAACCTGACGCGTGCCGTGTTCACCACGGCCAAGTTAGTCCATGTGAACTTTCAAAAAGCTAACCTCACCGAAGCCTCTTTTTATTCGGTGGATATGCGCGGAGCGAATGTCTCAGGTGCCAGGGCCCGGTTGGCGGATTTTCGAAAAGCCGATTTGACCCAGGCCAATTTCACAGGAGCCGATCTGCGAGAAGCGAATCTCGCAGAGTCCCGTTTCCGCCTGGGTATTTTACGAGGCGCCGATTTGGAGGAGGCCTATCTGGTCAGGGCGGACTTCGAAATGGCCAATTTGGCGGAAGCGTCTCTTATTCGAGCGGATGGCCGAGAAGCCAATTTTCAGCGAGCCTTACTCGCCAATGTCAAACTTTTGGATGCAGATTTAAATCGAAGCAATTTGCAAGAAGCCGATCTTCGCTCGGCCGATTTGTCCGGTGCGGATTTGGGATTAGCCAATCTGAATGAGGCCGTGCTGACGCATGCCAATCTCCGTGAAGCGAATTTGGACAGGGCCGTCCTGTTTCAGGCCAATCTCGAAGGAGCCAATTGCGCCGGGGCAAGTTTTCAGAATACCGACTTGCTTGAAGCGAATTTAGCGAATAGCCATCTCTTGCGGGCGACATTGGATGAAGCCTATCTCGCGAAGGCGAATTTGCATGGGGCAAATCTGGAAGGCGCCGATGTCTCCTGGGCGAACCTGGTTGAAGCGGATCTTTCACAGAGCAATCTGGAATTTGCCGTGCTGTTCCGTACCAATCTGCAAGAGGCCAAACTGGATGGGGCGAGGTTGTACGGGGCCGATCTTCGGGGAGCGAATCTCGAAAAAGCCTCTTTTCAAGGCACGCATTTGGAGGGTGTGGCCATTCGGTATGCCCAAGGATTTAACCAGGCACAACTGAATCAGGCTTGTGTCGATGCACGAACCCGGTTGCCGGAAGGATTGCTGGGACCGTCTCCATGCCTGCGCTGAGGACGAAAATTTGGGCCTCGCAAAACGGTGGTGGGGGGCAAGGGTTCAACAAACATGCTCAATGTCTCATGTACGAGTCTAGAGTGTGAATCCATTCAACTAGACACGGAGTGTCGGAATGTTCACCCTATTTGAGCCGGGAGGCATGCGGGTCCCCTATGTGCCGGGTTCGTTCCGGCAGAGACATGTCGAGAAAATTTCGAAGGCCTCTCCCACCGGCCGGGTGAAGGTTGGGCAGGAAAACCCTCCTTCGGTTTCTCAGAAGAATGCCGGACCATCTCCCTTGCAGGCCCGCTTATATGAACAGGTTGAATCGTTCACGCAATCTTCTCGAGCAAAGATTTTTGCCAGGGACATCATGTCCTCCCCTGTCGTCACGCTTTCTGTGAATTCCTCGCTTCCTCAAGCCTGGGCTGTGGTGCATTCCAGGAGATTTCGACACATTCCTATTCTCGACGCAAAGGACGTCGTGGTCGGGATGTTGTCCGATCGCGATCTGTTCCGGGGAACCATGGAGTCGGTTCTTTCGGGGGCAACCGAGTCTCATGTACAAGCCGGGGGTTCTATTCGAAGTCTGGTCAGTCGCCCGGTCCTCGTCGCATCCCCTGAAACGGAGCTTCGCGCACTGGCGAGGGTGTTGTTGGAGGAACACATTGGCGCATTGCCGATTGTGTCTGAAGCCGTGGGCTTATTAGTGGGCATGATTACCAGAAGCGATATTCTGCGTGCCCTGGTTGCCCATCCTGACTTTGACCAATGGGTATAAGAGAAAGGGGTTTTTCAGCCCAATGGTGAGGAAGCGGACAATTCCTCTCTTATCCTTTTGCCGAGTTAAAGGAGGAAACGCATGCTAAACCAAGGAGAGAAATTGTTAATCGTCCATCGCCGACTATTTGAAAAAGATACGCCACGGTTTTTTGTGGGAGAGGTGCTGATCTATGAAGCCGGGATCGTCAAGGTGAAAGGCTATACGTTTGTCAAAGATATGTTTAGCGGAAACATGCAAAAGAAGTCCGATCTTCGCACAAAGGTCATGTCGATTGTCTCAGGGACCCTTATTGTGTATCAATTGCCGGTGACGGCTCTCTTGGATTCGATGAGATTTACTGTCGATCAGGATGGAGGGTTGGTGCTCACGGATGAGGGGGGATTTTCAATGGATGTGTCGGAATCCCTCTATAAACACGAAACGCATCAATAAGAACACGTCCTTGGTTTATCCCCTGCCAAGGCTCGCCTTCTTATTTCCCTTCATGCCTCTTGCCTAGGGTTTCAGTCTCGTATGGCCCATACGAAGAGGGGCAATAGGCACGGTAGTGACATTATTCTGGGTGTCCTGGGCGCCCATCCCGAGTTTGATCAGTGGGTAGAGAGAGGAAATCGCATCCCTACTGGGGTCTTGCCCGGCATCCGGCATCTCTCCATTGGGGTAATTCCGGCCATTGTGTATCGGGAATGTATCCCCTCTTTATTCCGGATGTATCCCCGCTAACGACCGGCGGGGATGACGGAGCAGAGTGGGTCATACCCGATATCCGGTACCGGATATTCACACCAATGGTGTGAGTGACGTTCGTTCGTGGGAACGAACCCGGCAATTCTAACAGCACGGGGGTGAGACCTTATGGATTCTCCGGTTTTCTGAACGCAGATTCTCTACCTCATGAATTCTGAAGCCTGATTAGCAGATCCTCGAGGCAGAATAGGCTTTGGGGGAACGACTTAAGGAGTCAGCTCAGCGACAGAAATTGAATGCCGGGGATAACGAAGCGTGGATATTGATTCGATAGTGGTGAGAATCATATGCTCCTGGTAGAATGGGGCGGATGCCTGCTTGAATGTTGGTTGTCGGTATATTTCTAGTTGATGATCGAGTAAATTAAGAATCCAGTATTCCGGAATGCCGGCGTGCGCATAGATTTTCATCTTTCTTTCCCGGTCGTAGGCAAGGGTCGAATCGGCGACTTCAACGATTAATTCGGCTGTGTGAGGATGTTCGTGACGGTAATCCCGCGGGGATCCAATCACGATGGCAACGTCCGGTTCCGGTTCCGAGTCAGACTCTAACGCCAATGGCATTTGCACTCTCACAACATAATTGGTGCCAAAAACTTTCCGTAGCGCATTTTCGACAAGGGTGACAGCCGTGGCGTGCGCACTGCCTTGAGGACTCATTTGAAGTATTTCTCCTTCAATCAGTTCTAACCGTTCGTCAGGATGAAACATCCCGGCAGATACGAGGCGGTCATATTCTTCACGGGACCACAGACGAGTTTGGATGGCGGTATCCGACATTTCTCGATCTCCTGTTGCAAATTCACAATCAGTCTACCAAGGTGGCTGTATCCTCACAAGGGACAGTGTCTTTGAGTTGTGCCTTTTTCATCTTTTACCCAAACGTGTATTGAGCTGATAAGAAATGGCGAGTATGGTGGAAGCGCCGTTGAAAAAAAGGTCTATAGTAGGAATCATCCCAGGCGATATTCCATTGCAAACCGCCGTTCATTGAACAACATGAGAGAGGGCGATGAAGTTTAGTCAACTGAGGAAGCCATGGGTTGATTGCTGGTTCGCGGCAAAAGTGATGGTGCGGTGCTGCTGGTTGCCGATCTTGCTGCGCTTCCGCACGCTCCCGGAACTCCTTGAGCAATTGACCCAGAGAAAAGGGCAAAGGAGGAAAAGAATACGGCCTACTCTCGACCGCGCGGTGCAAATAATTGTGCGGGTCTGTCATTTACGCCCGTTTCGTAGGCCATTCTTTCCACGGACCTGCCTGCGGCAGGCCCTGGCGCTTTACGACATGTTAACGTATCTGGGTTATGCCGTGATCATCCATTTTGGCATTCTCAAGATGGGGGAGGAGTTGCGTGGGCATAGTTGGGTTACATTGGACGGCAAGCCCATAGCAGAAAACGGAGATCCAGGTGCCTGTCATCATATTGTCTACTCGTATCCATCAAGCCAACCAGGCTCTGCTCGAGATGGGGCAGAGATGTTTGGATCGCACGCAAAGTTGTTCTGAAGCCCATGTGGGTAAACAGGTATTAAAGGGGCAATCGTTGAGAGAACAATACAACAAGGTATCCATTATGATCATAGACCTATTCTTAGCGAGGTGGCGCCAGTTAGCACCGGAGCGGACCTGGCTTTCCGTATTCCCGGAATAACAATTCTTCTCCGGCATCCCCGCCGGTCTTCAGTGGGGGATCCGCCTCCTTTTTGTCCTCCCCGCAATTAGTCAGCGGGGATCCATCCCAAACAAAACAACCATGGAATTCCGATACCGAATGTCAAGCCTGACTCCCCCCTTCTCCGTCATCCCCCCCCCCCGTAATCCCCCCGGTTGTTAGCGGGATCCATCCGAAAGGGACCGACCAAAATCAATCTTTTTCCCATTCATTCAGGCAAAGGACCCTGTGCTTCGTTAGATAGGTCAAAGACATTCCAATCGGCTGACTCTTCTGTTGTGGCATTAAGGGGCAGTGACTAGACCGATCCGGACCATCCTCTGTCCGTTTTTTCTTACACCCACCTTCAGCTGCATTTATTCTTTCCCTTTTTACTCTGTCGTCAAACAACTTGCTCTACAAGCGTTTTCTGCTGTGAAGATCGTTTGCTCAGGGAAAGGCATCTCCCTTGTTCTTTTGTCTGAATACTAAGAATCAGATAATGTCCTGGCCTATGATTGATCATTAGAGCATTGACGGTCAGGTACGCGAAAATCTATAGATTCGAATAAGGAAGTGGGAGGGTATCTCGTGCAATGGTATTTTTGTCGGGGAAAAAGGGAGAAAATACTGATGGAGCAAACACGAAGTCGCATGGTGCTTATCAGTGGTATTGCTGCCTGTATGCTCGGTCTGTCAATTCCCCCAGCATTTGGCCAGGCCTTAGCGGGCTTCCTGTGGGCGGAGAATGTGGGGTGGATCAGTTTGTCCTGTGAAAATACGGCCAGTTGTGCGAAAGTGAATTTTGGTGTGAAAAAGGCGGGGAAGGGGAAGCTGACGGGTTTTGCCTGGGGCGAGAATATTGGCTGGGTGAATTTTGCGCCGTCGGGAGGAGGGGGTGTTACACTTGATCCGGCCAGCGGGCAGCTGAGCGGACAAGCGTGGAGTGAGAATGGGGGTTGGGTTCGTCTGCGTGGGACGCCGACGCATGATTATGGCGCCGTTGTGGATGGAGCCAAGATCGTGAACGGCAAATTTCCGCCGTTAGGGTCTGGCGATGTGAGTGCCGGCTTTAGCCTGACTCCTTGTGCCATGGCTGGCCCGGCCGGTACTTTTACCATTGTCGCCACGTTTAAAAATACTTCGGCTGATACGATCTCGAATCCATTTTTTGAGGTCGTCTCTCTGACCGGTGGCAATGTTCTGTGCAATGCCGATGAGGGTCCGGGTGGGCCTGGGGCCACTCTCACCGTTCCGTTGGGCGACGATTTGTCAAAAAGGAAGCTGTATCATGGAGAGTCATTTGACATACGGTTCGACATCGGCTTGAAGACCCAAGCACGGTTCACATTCCTGGTTGATATTCTGGATGATCCTGATTCCTTTGCATGGGGAGAAAACATCGGCTGGCTCAACGCCAAGCCGGATGGCCGGGGTGGACCTGGTCTCCGAATGAATCCATAGCCATATCTGTTATTTGGCGCGGCGCCAAGAGTCCGTTGTGTCCTGCTGACTAAGATGGGATGCAGAAATTGACCCTAAATCGGGGGATGTGACAAACGAAATAATTAATGAGATAACCAGGTGCACGGCTCACTTCATTCCAGGGAGGCATTCTACCTTCGATCCTGCATTTAAGCTGACGCTAATTTAATAATGAGGGGTTTTTTGGTGTGGCCTTTTTGTGACTGAGATTTTGAATTTGCCAATGTGCGTGATCAAACGGTGCCTGCGGGGGCCAGCTTGGTGCGACAATATCGCAAGATCTCCTTCTCATACCCAGACCTGCCATTTTTCGGGAGAGGGTGGTATGAAGAAACCGCAGAGAGAGAATTCGCGGGAAAAGGGGAGGGACAAGTAATACCAGCAGTTCTGTTTCCTTAACACCACACGTATTTGTAACACTATTCTAAAAATTGAGGACTCTATGAACCAGGAAAATGATCTGCAAGGGCAAGCAGAAGCGGAGAGCAAACAGGTATGGGAAGAACCGAAGCTCGCGTTTGTTGAGCCTACGTTGACCAAACAGGGAGCATTGCAAGAGATTACTGCGGGCTTTTTCGGCTCGTTTACGCCCCCTAGCGTGTAGAGCTTTCGGCTGAGGTGTAAATGCTTGAGTTTCACAGGACAGACACTGTCTGCTGAATGCCCGAGGATAAATGAACAGCACCGGTCCAGAGCGATCCAAAAGGATGGACTGTGCTGAACCTCTGGCGGTTTCACCTGGGCACAGATCTTTCGCCGTTGGCTCAGCAGGATGAAAATGTGGTGCGGACTTCAGGGAGCCATAAGGTGTTCGTTTAATGCCTGAATGGTGAAATCTCAGGGTGTACATATGAGAAGATCTGCGGAGACGACCCTGTATCGCTTTCATGACCTTTCCCTGGAGGTGAGTCAGGAAGAGCCTGTGACGGGTGTGGGTCTCTTGCCCCTTCTTCAGGATATGTCATTTGTGAGCCTTCAGGAAGGGGAAGAGAAAACTTCTCTTTGTCTTTCCATCCGAATGAGTGATCAGGTCGTAAACTTTTCGGGCGCAGCCCGGGAAGTTTTCCGAATGGATGGGCTGTGTGGGCGAGAACAGGGAAGCGATTTTTACCTGACGGAAGGGACCTCGATCCTCCATCTCCAGGTTTCAAAGGGAGAAGGTGAAGCGACGCTTGCCTCCTCGTTCTTTCAACAACCACCACTTCTACAGCAACGTTTCTGGGGGTTTGGACTGCTCAAGCTGCTGCGTTCTGTTGGACTGTATGGCTTGCATGCAGCCGGTGTGGTGTCCCCGACAGGTTTGGGTCTTTTGGTGGTCGGGGAATCAGGTTGCGGAAAGTCTACCCTGGCCATCCGGTTGATTCGCGAGGGGTGGTGCTATTTGTCAGACGATACCGTGCTCCTCCGCCTGCAACCGGAAGGTGTCGAAGCGTTGGCTTTCCGGAAGCCCTTCTCGATCAATACCGACAATGATCCCGAGTATGCCGATCTTCCACTTGGTGGAGAGGATGGTCCCCATTCCTCTGGCAAGAAAAAACGGCGGGTCGACATTCAAGACGCCTATCCTGAGCAGTATGTGACAGGATGTGTTCCGCAGATGGTGATATTCCCCGTGATAATTCCGGAGCTGCAGAGTACCTTGCATCCCATCGGTCGCCTGTCTGCACTCGGGCGGCTCTTGTCACAAAGCGGTCCCCAACTGTTCGACAAAAGGACCATGCCACATCATTTGGAAGTGTTAAATCGACTGGTATCCCATTGCCGGATCTTTGAGCTGCGGGCCGGCCTTGATTTGTATCGGGAACCAGGGACATTTGATCGGCTCGTGAGCGAAGCAACAGAAAGAGTCCATGTCCCGGATTGTGATTGAACTCACCAATCGGTGTAATCTCTCCTGTCTGCATTGTTTTGAGGAGCGGCATGCCGCCACGGGGGATCTGGCCCTGGCGATTCTCGACAAGGTGCTGCTGGATGGGAAGGCGTGCGGCATTGATCATGTGTGTTTTACCGGCGGGGAACCGACGATTCATCGCGAATTTCACGACATTATCCGCCGGGTGAGCGAAGCAGGCTACACCTTCAGCTTTGTCACCAATGGGATGAATTTTCTGCAGATCTATCCACTGCTCATTCCACATCGCCAATGGTTTCAGGGGATCACCTTCAGCCTGGACGGGGCACGCGAGTTTACCCATGACCATCTGCGCGGCGCGGGTTCTTACCGCCGGGTCATGCGTGCGGCCAGTATCTGTGTTGTCAGGGATCTTCCTTTTACGTTTAATATGGTTCTAACCGCCAGGAACCGGGGCGAGGTTGAGGAAATGGTCGATCTGGCCAAGCAATTGGGGAGTGGTGGCGTTCGCTTTGGCCATCTTATGTTCACCCCGGAAACGGTCTCGGGTGGGCTGAATCTCTCCCCCCAAGAGCGGCATGACGTGGAGGCAGAAATTTGGCGCCTCCAAAAGTCTTCGCCCATCTCCGTTGGGATGGCTCCGGGGTATTTTAGCAAAGACCCATTTTTCCCTTGTGGCCCTCTAAAGCTTGAGGAATATAATCTCGACTACCGTGGGAATCTCACGCTCTGCTGCCAGCTATCCGGGTATTCCAATGAGAATTCAGGGGCTGATGCTGTGGAAAATCTCCATGAGGTCAGCCTTTCCCAGGCCTGTGATCAGTTTCGCCGGCGGGTGGCCACCTATTTAGCGGACAAGCAGGAAACCATTCGTAAGGGGGAGTTCACGGAACTGGATCACTTTCCCTGCTGGTATTGCGTGAACTATCTCAAGAAAGTTTCTTCGGGTCACCATTTTCCGCCGCCATCCTGGCAGCAGACGGATACCCCTCAACAAGGAGAGCAGATCAATGTTCAGTTTGAATTCAATGGTTCAACCGCATCCTGAGGTGGTGGATACCGATCTCGATGGCACAGAAATTGTGCTCCTTCACCTGGAAAGCAAAACGTACTTTAGCCTGAATGTGACCGGCAGACGGATCTGGAAGGGCCTGAAAGAAGGCCAATCCTTGCACTCAATCAGCCAACATCTTTGCCAGGAATTTGATATCGAGGCCGACCGCGCAGATCAGAGTGTGTTGTCCCTCATTCAGGAGCTTGCGACTCATCAGTTGGTGCAGTTGAAGGAGTGATGAGCCTCCTAGCGAGCGGATGGGCGTTGAACATCAGCTGCTGGTCTGCTGTGCCCGCATCTGCATGGATGCGGAACATGCTGAGCGGATTCGTTTTCTCTCTCGAAAAGCATCAACTGGCCCTTCCTGCTGCAAGCTGCTCTGTATCATGGGGTGATGCCCCTTGTATATCGGAGCTTGCAGGCGACCTGCCCGGAAGTGCTCCCTCCTGCCATTCTTAATCAACTTCGGGATTCATTCCGGACCAATCTGGTGCGCAACGAGATGCTGGCCCGGGAACTTGTCACGCTGCTGAATTTGCTCAGGACACACGGAATTTCCGCCATTCCCTTCAAAGGGCCGACATTGGCGGCCTCAGCCTATGGCCATCTCTCGTTCAGACAGTTTGGCGATCTGGACCTCTTCGTTTCCAAGTGTGATCTTTCACGGGCCTCTGAGGTCCTTGTGTCTCACGGCTATCGGGCAACAGATCAATTACACCATGGAGAGGGAGGGGACCCTCTTCAGGCGAAATATCATTCATTCGTCGGACAGGATGGTCTGGTCAGAGTGGATGTTCAATGGATGATCGCCGACTCTCAATTTTCTTTCCACCTCGATCATGAGGATTGGCGAGCCAGTCTTGTCCCCATTTCCATGACGGGCATGTCGATTTTCATTTTTTCTCCAGAGGTTGTGCTCTTGATCCTCTGTGTTCATGGCTCTAAGCACCTCTGGACGAAACTGCAATGGCTCTGTGATGTTGCCGAACTGCTCCGCGCCTATCCGAAGTTGGATTGGGAACGAGTCAACGACTACGCCAGCCGGCTCGGTTGTCAACGTATGGTGGCGTTGGGAGTTTTGTTTGCCCATGATGTCCTTGGGACCACTCTTTCACCAGAAGTCTTGGAAAGACTGAAACAGGACACGGTGGCACAGTCACTTGTCGGGCAGTTACGATCGCAGCTGTTCATGGAGGGCGATACCACCGCAGGTGCCATTGAGCCGTCTTTCTTCTATTTGCAGATGAGGGAACGCTGGCGCGATCAAGTTCGGTATGTGTTCCGTCTGTGCGTGGCGAGGGACCCCATCATTACCGGGCGAGCTTCACGGTCATTGCCCCTCTCTCTCACGTTCCTGTACTACCTTCTCTGGCCGATTCTGTTTGTTGGGAAGTATGGTTTACGATCCCAGAAGTTAAAAATCACCATCTCGCAATGGTTGGAACGTATGGGCTGACCGGAAGAAGGCCCATTGCCTGCAGATCACGTATTTGAGCTTCCTTGGAACCCGGCGAGGAATTGGTCGGGAGTCATATTTAATATTGCTGCATATTGCGATACGGCTTCCATGTTGGCCAAATCTTCCGGTTCTAATCGGGCCATATAGGCGCGGGCAATTTTATAGGATTCTGAGTCAATATCGACCATGCGCACACGGGTTCGGCCCGTCGCGGAGTCCACGATGTCTTTGAACGGCAGCGGGGTGAAGCGTCCATTCACGATGGAGACCATGGCTCCATTGCCTCCATCCAGAAGAAATTGGGCGGCGCAATACCCCAAGTCCCGCGTGTATTCCATGTCGAACGGAATCGGATCGGCGCAGCGAAGTTCATAGCCAATGTTTTTGGGCACGATCGTGGTCTTGATGTCAGAGTGTTTCAGCTTCTGAGTGACGGTCTCCTTCAGGACTTTCCCGATATCCAGTTCCGCTAATCGGATATTGCCATGTTCATCGCGTTCAACCCCGCCTAACAGGGCGAGGTCATCCTGATCCAAAAACTCCGACAGTCCTTCAGCCAACACCGCGACACCGTCTGAGCGGCCTTGGGCCAGACGTTTGGTGATGGATCCCACCAGAATATTGGTCAAGTGCGCCAAGCTTGAGCGTCGATCCCTTGAATTCCTCGGGAATAAGCGTGAGGGTCGCTCCGGCTGCTTTGCCAATGCCTAAGGCCAGGTGTCCGGCCTTACGTCCCATGGTGACCACGAAATACCATCGGGAGGTGGTATTCGCATCAATCATGAGATTTTTGACCAGCTCGACTCCCATGTGCCGGGCCGTTTGAAACCCGAAGGTCGGCATGCCATGAGGAAGGCACAAATCGTTATCAATCGTTTTTGGCACGTGAACAACTTGCAATCGCCCGCTGGCCAGTTCAGCCAATTTTAATGCGGAAAAAGCCGTATCATCTCCCCCAATGCTGATGAGGCCGGTCACATCCAATTTTTGAAGGGAGTTCAAGGTTGTCGATAAATCTTGAGGACGTTTGGTCGGATTGGCTCGAGATGTGCCCAATAACGAGCCACCACGAAAGTGCAAGTGGCTGACCGTTTCGCGGGTAAGAGGTTGAGTGTGGGAAAGGTCGCTTTTCATTAACCATTGGAATCCATCTTCAATCCCAAGCACCTCCACCCCACAGAGACGACTTCGAATCGTGGCGGCTTCAATGACACTATTGATGCCGGGAGCAGGTCCGCCCCCGACTAGAATGGCGAATTTAGGAGATGGGGAATCCATGGTGTCGTTTCTCGCGCTAACGGTTATAGCAGATCATCATAGGGAGAGGCTCTTCGAGTAATCAAGCCGGAGCGTGTGAAGTTGGTTCACGAATCAAGAGCACAGAGCAGGGGGAGTGGTGAATGGTCGCATGAGACACACTCCCGTGTGCCAGTCGTTGAAGCGGTGAACGACCGGGAGTACCCATGAGGACTAACTGGGGTTGAAGACGTGAGATCTGTCGTTGAATGACTGAGGAAGGAGCCCCTGGTTCGACTATACTCTCTACGGAATATCCCAGGCTTGAGAGTTTGTCCGAGACGTCTTTCGTTAAACGGGCTCCTCCATCCTGGAGTTCCTTCTTCCAGGAGTCAGGTAGGAGTGCGCCAACTGGGAGAAGAGGCTGGGCAAAGGGGATAACATGCAGCACGGAGACATGAGGAGTGCCTCGAAAAGGCTTCTGGGATAAAAACTCAATGGCCCATTCGGCATCAAGAGGATGTTCGATGAGAAGTAGAATGTTGTTAAACGGGACGACGGGAGCCTTGACGAGAAGGACGTCGCATGATGCGTGGGTTGCGATCCGGTGCGAGACGCTTCCGATCAGGTGTTCTTTAATGGTTCCCAGTCCGCGCGACCCCATGATGATGAGGTCCGCTGATTCGTGCTCCGCCATCGAGAGAATGACCGATGCGGGAATCCCAATTTCAAGGTGTTGAGAGACCTTCCCGCATTCCGGCGGCAAAAGGGAAACGGCCTTTTCGAGGATTCGAGCGCCTTCTTCTCGCAACGCCTTTTCTGCGGTCCTGGAAAAATCATGACCGACACTCATTCCTGTACCTGGATAGGCAAGTTGGGGTATGGAAATGGTGTGAAGGAGCAGCACGCGTTCTGGAAGAGACAAAGCCTCTACGCTTCGAACAGCCTCCTCCGCCTGTGACGAATCATCCACAGGAATCAAAATCGTTTTGGATTTCACTGGCGCGGTTGGAGTTTTCATGTGTCTTTGGTGTTATTGGGACCCCACCAGACTGCCGGGTGAGGTCCGTGTCATCTGGTAGAAGCATCTGTAGTCGTATCCTGGCATGGTTCTGATGACGGTTTCATGAGTAGCGACATCTGTTGGTCTTCAACCTCGGAGCATATGGCATTCGAGCGCCAATCATGTCAGAGGATCATGCATGTGGAGTTGTGGTAGACCAGCATTCGTCTATGATTGATGATCGTTTCCAGTCCCAATAATCTGCGGACAGTTGTTGTTGAGTTTTGCCTCGTGGACGAACAATTCCCCTCCGCAGAACATTCCAGAATTCATCCTCATCTTGTTCTTCTTGCCGGGGAGTTGATCATCAAGTTGAAACTCCGCTTCTTTACGATCTGTGGGATGAGGGATCCGCCTGTTCGTGAACTGCCGGATTAGAGCGTGAAAGCGGATGCTCAGGTTTTTGGAGTGGGCATGTATTTATGCCCAAAGCTTGCCACGCCGGACAGTATCCTATAATGCCGGTCAACAAGGCGATAAGGCCGACAATCATGAGGATTAAATCCCCCCACCCCGGTAGGAAAGAAAATCCTGATAAGGCAAGCAGGAGAAACCCAACCCCGACGCGAATTACTCGTTCATGGTGTCCGATGTTACGATACTTTTTCATATCACACCTCTTCAGATGGGGAAAGCCAATTTAGTAGGTCACTTAGTCTAAGTCGCCACTGGCGACTCGTACCGCGCCCAGTACCTGGTTGGCATTGAACGGACGTCCGATAATTTGAATGGCACCCAGTTGACTGGCTTCTGGAGTGAGGCTTTGGTTAGATTGCCCGCCCAATACCACCACCTTTCCTGAGAATCCTTTTTCGCGGAGTTGTCGTAAAATTTCCAGACCGCTCGGATGGGTCAGATATAAATCCACCACGACCAGTGAAGGGTTATGGCGTAACACGGATTCAATAATATTTTCTCCCTCATCCAGTAACAGAAAGGGATCGCCTTTTTCCGTTAAGGTTGCCTCTAAATTTTTTCGTAAAATCGGATCGATAGTGGCGATGAGTAACATAAGAGAATATCCAACTCTCCATATTGTACAACCTTTGAAAGCATCAAGACCTGTGCCAAAAAAGGCAAGAAACGTTCACCTTGATTTAACAGGAAAGAGCGTTTTGATATAACAGGATGTGGCGCAAAAATCCTCAATTCGGTATGGGAGAGGTGTAGCGCTTGGCCTCAGTTTGACAAATTGAGCGTTTTGCTCTGAGGGATCTTATAATGTCATAATCTTCCCCGTATCTCTCATACTCGTTGATCGTCATTAACAAAAAAAATACGAGAAATACTTCTGTGGCATGCGGGCAGGCACGGTGTGGTGACTGTGCAAGCGTGGATCCCTGGGAACAATTTCCATGAGGAGTGGAATCACAATGCGGACGTTATTGCTCTGTCTGTTGATAGTGGGGTGTGCAGAAATTGGATGGGCCAAAGACGTTGAATTGTCGGCCATTGGGATAAGAGGTGGCATGAATTTTAAAGATGCCGGATTGCCACCTGGCGAAAAGGAAGACTTTGAACAATTTGATGTCTTTGCCATCATGGGACTTCCATGGGAGTGGGAATCCCCTTCTAAGTGGCATCTCCGTTTGCAGGTGTGGGGCTCTGCTGGTGCCTTGAGGGGAGCCGGGGATACCGGTTTCATTACGACACTCACGCCTGGTTTTGCTGTGAACATCCCGAGCTGGCGGCTGATTTTTGACGGTGGAGTCGGAGGAGCGCTGATCAGCAAGTGGGAATTTGGCCGGCAAGATATCGGCGGCCCCTTTCAATTTATTGCACATGGAGGTGTCGGGGTTCAGCTTCCCTGGAATCTGGTGGTGGGTTGGCGATTCCATCATATGTCTGATGCCACGATTTATGGGAGTAGTCGTGGTGTGGATTTCCACATGCTTGAGTTGAGCTACTACTTCTGAAGATCTTCATGTTTTTCGGATGTTCCCATTTTAGCATGAGTGGAGAGTTGGCTGTCTGTCATCTCCTTTCATGAGGTCCTTTCCTGGTCTTTTCCTGGAGGTGCAAGAACCCAAGTGGGTCAGAATGCGAGAAAGATGACGCCCCCAAATAGAAGCACCGTTAATGCCACCTATTTTGGGGGATATGGCCTCTTGGGTGCTTGATAAATCAAACCCTCTGCCTGTTAGCCTCCATAGACATTAATCAAATGGTTATCAATCAGGTGATTCAATAAGTCTGTGCGGGAGATCATGCCCAGAAGCTTGCCATCACGTACGACGGGAATCCGGATAATCTGATGCTTGATCATGTGTTGGACGATTTCCTCCGCTGTTGCCGTTTCTTCAACCGTCACCGGGTTCATGGTCATCACGTCTTCGGCCTTTAGCTCGTGCAAATCCTTTCCATCGACCAGGGCTTTCAACACATCAAATTCGGTGACCATTCCTACCAGATGATTGCCGGGTTCAATGACAGGTACTCCGCTAAACGTGCCGGAATGGATGAGGATCGAGAGGTCACGAGCACTATACTGCCGAGTGACCGCGACCATACGAGTTTGCATGAGATCACGGGCTTTAATGTGAAGATTCGGTGTAGCCATGAAACCTCCTAATAGATGAATAGAAATTCCTTATGGGGCGATCCTGTATAGGACCATGTGGACGTGTATCTTAAATCCCGCACAGTGGTTCTAGCAAAACATCGAGCTGTTCGATTTCCGGGTTCTTCTCGCGATTCTCTCTGTCACCATCCCCTCTCTGCTATGAAGGGATTGGATGCGAACGATGACTATACAAAATGGCGAGGCCTGAGGTCTCATGCAGGTAGGAATTCAGGAGAAAAAAGTGTAAACAAAGCAGGGCTCACCCGGCACGGGCCATGTCTGAAAGGGCATTCGGTAGGCCGCCAATCATGATTCCTGACTCATGAATTGGAATTCTGGTTTTGGTGTTTTGAAGGTTGAACTGAATCTGGCAGAATAGAGATGTTCTGAACAAAAATCATCAGACCTTGTGAAAAGTGAGACTACTCTCTCAAGAAAGATGTCCAGGTGAGTCGAGATACCCCATTTATGGGGATGGCGCCCTCCTAAGGAGGGGGAATAAGCATGTCTGTTATCATTCAGCGATTCGAACCAGGAACCTTGCAAGCCAAGGTGCAAGCCAGAACCGCCCACGCCATGCACCGAGGTGCGATACATACGATTCCCACCCGTTTCGAGTTGGTGGAACAAGCCGGGGTCAATTTTCTCATTCGAATTGTCTCCAATCTGGTCAGGAAGGTTCAGGCAAACGTCGATCAACGGCATCCTTCTAAGGCTGCCAACACAGATCAGGACCCCTTTCTGCCTTACGATCAGGATCTGTTCGTAGCGGACATTTCCGATACCCATGTGTGTTTGTTGAATAAATTTAACGTTTTGGATCATCACATCCTCATGGTGACGCGATCGTTTCAGGAACAGGAATCCTTCCTCACGTTGAGTGATATCGAAGCCGTGTTATTGTGTTTGACCGAATTCGAAGGATTGGCTTTTTATAACGCGGGGGAAGCCGCTGGCGCGAGTCAACGACATAAGCATTTGCAAATGGTCCCACTTCCCCTGACGGCTGAAGTGTCTCATCTTCCCATTGAACCTCTTTTGGAAACAGCCCGATTCGAGGGGACGATTGGGAGATCTCCCGGGCTTCCTTTTTCCCATGTGTTGGTCCGGATGAATCCGGAATGGATTGCTTCTCCCTTGAAAGGGGCACAAGAGTTGCTGAAGCAATATCTGCATATGTTGCAGACTCTCGGCCTGGCGGACGGTGGAACGGGAGAGGAAACCAGAAGCCCTGGTCCTTACAATTTACTGGTCACACGACAGTGGATGTTATTGGTGCCACGGTCCACAGAGTGTTTTGAAGACATTTCCGTGAATGCCCTGGGGTTTGCCGGAGGCTTTTTGGTGAAGAATGAGGCGCAGCTTGATCGATTGAAAACCTGTGGACCAATGACCGCACTTCGTCACGTGGCCTTGTGCTAGGGGAATTTTCCCATGTTTCCCTCGTGAGCGTCCATGAGTATACTGAAAGCCTGGTTTGTGGTGATGTGAGTGTCTGTTGTCTTTAATACTCAAATCGAGAGGGAAGAAAATACTATGGATCTTCAAATTGACAGTCGAAATGTGACAATGACCCCACGGTGGAAAACGGAGATTGAAAGTCGGATGGCCGATCTCCAGGCCGGCCATGAGGATCTGATCCACGGGCGGGTGACACTCACAAAAAACGCCCATCACAAAAAATCCCAAAATGTGGCCGAAGCCCTTGTGGTCGTCACGATGCCTGGACGGCATACCCTGACGGCGAGAAAAGAGGAAAAGACGTTCGAAGAGGCTATCCGCGCGGCGTTCTTTGCCATGGCCATCGAAGTCAAGAAGTTTCGGGACAAACGGGCCTCCAAAGAAATTCGGGTCCCGCCTATTCCGTTACGCGGAGTGATCTCTAAATTATTTCCCAAAGAAGGATACGGTTTTCTTCTCCAGGACGGAGGAGGCGAGGTCTACTTTCACAAAAATGCGGTACACGGAATGAAATTCGAGGAGCTTGAGGATGGGGTGGAGGTCTCCTTCAACGTGGAAGATGGGGAGAAGGGGCCACAGGCAACCACGGTTAATCCGCTTCCCAGTGTCCCGGGAGCCGTCGATAAAGCTGCCTTTTCTTGAAGCGGTTTGATCAAGAAAGCAAAAAAGGCATTGATTTCAGAGGAATTTTTCCTCTTTTGAGAGGAAGCTCGGTGTTTGGGAGTGGCAGGAAATTTCTGCTCTGTGGAAATGCCTGTGTGGATTTTTGCGCATTGAATCGGTAAATGATATTCATGCACGTGTAGTGTGATCGTGTTGGGCCCCCTGCTCATTCCGCAGAGGGATATTTGGCAAAGAATTCGATCCGGCTTAGAGGGCTTGGGCGGCTAAAAGTTCGACTCCTGCTGTTTAGACGACCACATGTAGCCGGACTTCTTTCAGCGAGTGCTGGTTCCCGATCTGTCCAACCGGGCTAGGCCGTTTCAGCACCAACCCCAGACCCTGCTCTTCAAGGGCCATGACCGTGTCCACTAGGAAGGCAAGACTTTCTTTTTGGAGATAGAGGCGGGCTCTCCGGATAATCTCGAACATGCGGTCTGGACGGTGTCCTGTTCCGTTCCCCGCAATGCGGACAGAAATGGACCATACAGGGCCATTTGTCTGTAACCTCCATAACCGAAATACAACCCCATGTTCCCCTTCGCAAAGCAGGCAGTCTAGCCCAACCATCAACTTCTACAATAACAGGGCTATTCTTCCGGTGATTCCATTTGAGGGTGCTCCTCCGCCCACGACGGAGGAACTATCCGCTCCCGGGTCGAGGCCGTCATCAGGTAGCCGGATCACACCAAAGCCCGAGGCCGTGTGGTGCCGTCGGGCTATGGGTGGTTCTCTTGCGGGCGGGCTTTAAGGTGTACGCTTTTGTAATATCGGGGGTCGAGGACTTTGTAATATCGGGCTTAGGGGCGCCGGTCTATTCACAGTCGGATTTTGTGTTTCCGGCCTTTGAATATATGTGGAGCATCCCTGGGAGTTCTGTCCAGCAAAGCAATCTCGTGAAGGGTTTAACGTCTGAGGGTCGATCCTTCGCTCAAGCAAATCATTGGGGTTCAGGAGAAATAGCATCAAGAAGTGATCCAGTGAGGTCGCCTCACCCGATGTGACACCTCCGGCTCCGGGTCCCAACACATAACCTTTGCCCAATAACTTTTGCACAGCTGCTGCACAATCCAGCCCTCTATTGATTTCCACATCGACGGTCGAAGACATATTATCAACCACAAAAGTATTTGTGGCATTCTCGACGCAATCCAAAAGAACAACATTCCGATTGAAAAACGGGATCTTCTGGGCTTCAGATACCTCCCCGGTTAAAAAGACTCCGGTCAGACCTCCAAGTACCAGCGCTATTCCAAAAACGTTCTTGTTTGGTGAAAGGTGCCTCATTTGGGTCCTCCGTGTGTGTAATTGTAAGAGCTATGCCGAGACCATTTCGTAACCTTTGTCACTTCCTGCTTGTGATTGAGAATAGTTCTTCTTCGTCTTTCAGTCGTCGTTCCAGCTAGTGGATGTGTTGCGAAAACAATCTCCGGTTCAAACGTGGAGTCCCTCCTTTGTTGAAGTTGAACAAAAAAATGGCCTTTGAGGCTTTCATCATCCTCAAAGGCCCTCCATTGCCTTCGCCCAATGTGCTCAACGGCCCATCAACTGATCCTATGATAGGCGAGGGAAATTTTTACCACAATTTGAATGAGAATGTCCCACCCCTTATGGGCTTACGGGGTGCTGGACGCGACAGCCTCAGAGACAGGCCCCATAACAATCTGACCTGGGTTTGAAATACCGGCTGGAAAGTCGCCGGGGATCGGGATCACCTTGGCGTCGTGTTAATAACGATAGTAGAGGAAAACTCTCAGGTTGCTTAGAAGAGGAATACGCAGAAGGTCAGCAGAGCAATCATTTGACAGATGTCTCCGGTTTGCTGAGGGGGGGAGTTCCAGGGTATCGGGTTCCTTCCAGGTCAAGCTTTAACGAAAGAAATTTCAAGATGTCTTTCAAGGCCACAATACCGACGAGACGATTTTCGTCCATGACGATGAGCCGGCTGTTTCCGGTCCGGTTCATCAGTGAGAGGGCTTGCATGACGTCGGTATCGGGAGCAATGGTGTTGTGATCATTCAACGGAATGAGAAGGTCATTGACGGTGCGATGGTCCCATTCTTCGCGATTCAAGTTGTTGACGTGACGTGCGTGAATGCAACCTACGGGCTGTGAGTGGTTGATCACAGGATAGATATCGTGGAGGTGCCGGTAGACGTACTGGTCCACGAATGCTCGGATGGAGAGATCGGGTGCAACCGTCACGACATCGGTTGCCATAAATCGTTGGATCGGTTCTCCTTCGAAAGCCTGCCTGGCGAGCAGTTGATCGTAGGAGGCGCTGGCGGCCCGGTCGAGGAAGAGACCCAGCACGCAGAACCATATGCCATTCAATGGCCGGCCGTGGAGAATATTGAGGACACCCAGAAATAGCAGAAGGAATCCAAAACCCGATCCGATGCGGGAGGCCAGGTGTGTCGCCCATCGAAGATCGCGCTTCCAGTGCCATAACATCGCGCGAAACATGCGCCCTCCGTCCAGGGGGAAGGCCGGAAAAAGATTGAACACGGCCAGGACCAGGTTGATAAATCCCAGGTACCCGAGAACCGCAAAAACAGGAAGAGGAAGGCTAAGCAGGTGTCCTAGCGCGTATGCCCCATAGAACACTCCTGCTAACAAGAAACTGGCCAGTGGCCCGGCAATAGCCATGCGGAACTCGGATGTGGCATTCGGCGGCTCTTTGTCCATTTGCGCCACTCCACCGAAAATAAACAAGGTAATGCCGGTAATGGGAATGTCGTATCGTCTTGCGACCAGGGAGTGAGACAACTCATGCAGGATGAGAGACCCGAATAGTCCGATGGCCCCGGAAATTCCCATTAGCCAATAGGTGGATTCGGGCAAATCCGGATATTCATGCGGAAAGAATCCCATGGCCAGGGACCAGACAATCAGCAGGGCCAGAAAGGGCCAGGTCCAATCGATGCCGACCTTGAATCCCAGCAGTTGAAACAGTGTGACTGTGCGCTTGAGCATACGTGGGAACCTTATCAACCGTCTGAGCGATGGTTCATGATGAGGTCCGGCGAAGAAATTTCTTGAGTTCTTTAAGACTGCGGGTATTCAGGACATCCTCTGGCTCCAGCCAACCCCGACGGGCTTGCCCCACACCGAAGCGCATGAAATCCAGATCGGTCGTTCGGTGCGCGTCGGTGGAAATGACCACTTTCACTCCCATATCCTTCGCCATTTTGCAGTGGCGATCATTTAAATCGAGGCGTACCGGTTGGGCGTTGACCTCCAGGCAACAACCGCGCTCCAAGGCCGCGGCCATGATTTGTTCCATATCGATCTCATAGGGTTCTCGCTCATTGATCATGCGGCCGGTGGGATGTGCCAGGATAGAAAAAGCGGAATGATCCATCGCCCGAATGATGCGCTCGGTTTGTTTCGCCCGTGGCAAATTAAATTTGTAATGGATGGCGCACACCGTCAGGTCCAAACGTTGCAGCAGTTCGTCGGAGAGATCCAGGGACCCATCTTCCAGGATATCCACTTCGGTCCCTTTGAGAATGGTGAAGCCTTTCATTGTGTCATTGAGCCGGTCGATTTCCTCAATCTGCCTCGCTAGGCGTTTGGCATCAAGGCCGTGGGCAATCGTCACGCGTTGGGAATGGTCGCAAATGGCGAGGTAGTTATACCCTTTACTTTGGGCGGCCAGGGCCATCTCCTCAATAGAGAAATGGCCGTCGCTGGCTTTGGAATGCACATGCAGATCGCCACGGATATCGTTGAGCGTGACGAGGTGGGGGAGGGCGTGATGGAGCCCGGCTTCCACTTCACCCCAATTCTCTCGTAGCTCCGGCTCAAGATAAGGGAGACCGACCTTGGCATAGACCTCTTTCTCCGTCCGTCCCGCGATACGTGTTTCTCCTCGAAAAACTCCGTATTCATTGATCTTGAGGCCTTTTTTAACACCCAAAGACCGGACTGCGATATTATGAGCTTTGGACCCGGTAAAGTATTGCAGAGCAGCCCCATAACTTTCTTCGGGGACTACGCGCAAGTCGACCTGGAGACCGGATCGGAGTATGACGGTTGACCGGGTGTGCCCTTTGGAGACGACGGTCTCAATTTCCTCATAGGCCACAAAGTGCTCCATCATAGTTTTCGCCTGTGTGCATGTCACCAGGATGTCGAGATCGCCAATCGTGTCTTTTCTCCGGCGATAGCTGCCGGCAACAATGGCGTCTTTCACTCCCTTCGCGCTTTTCAGATAGTCAAGGATCGGCTTCGCAAATTCTTCGGCTGTACTGATTTTGATCCGCTGCTCCGTGCCTGAGCGTTTGTCCGTCTCTGCGACAATTTTTTCTTCGGTTTTTGGCCCAAATCCGTGAAGCTCCCGGATTTTCCCGGCTCGGGCTGCCTTTGCAAGACCCTTCAGGTCCTTGATGCCGAGTGTGTCGTAGAGCAATTTCACGCGTTTGGGGCCAAGAGTTGGGATCTTGGCTAGTTCCGCAAGTTGACCGGGCAGTTGAGAACTGACCTGGTCTAACAGTGACAGATGACCGGTTTTCACAATCTCTTGTATCTTGGCTGCTAAATCTTTGCCGATACCAGGAAGGTCTGAAAGATCCGAACCTTCAGCCAACATTGATGTCACACTGTGTGGTAGACCTTCGATCGTCTGAGCGGCCTTACGATAGGCTCGAATCCTGAAGGGATTGGCCCCTTGGATTTCCAGAAGTTCAGCCAGACGGCTGAACATTTCGGCAATTTCGGTGTTATGCACTGACATGGCTGCGGACCGTCTCCTATGATGACATGTCTATTTGTAAAGAGTACATGTTCCTGGCTATCAGGTTGAGGTGGGTCGCGAGACCGACATTATTCCCCCTGGATCTGTTGGGTGGAGGCCATACGACCTGTCTCCTCCGAACGTGGATCAAGCGTCAAAATGGCTTGAGTGGTCCTTGGAATACTGACAAAAGCCGTTTTCTCTATTTCAGGTACCGGCGTGCGTTGCCAAATGCGTATCAGTGTGTACGCGGTCAAGGCCAAATGAATACTCCCTGTGAAGAGAAAGAGGCCAATAGGTCCGCCTATGGTCATGAACCATGCCCCGAGATAGGGACCGACAATAGCTCCAAATCCAAATACCATCAGCAAATCGCGGCTGACTTGAATGAAGCTTTCGGGAGGCGCAAAGTCGTTGGCATGGGCAAGACAGAGTGCGTAGAGAGGGAGGGCCCCCGCCCCAAACACAAGGGCAAGGGTCAGAATGATGAGTTCATGGCTCTGGTCTGCCATGGCTAAGGCTCCTGCTGCCAGTGCTGCCATGAGACATGATCCCGCAATGATCCGGCGCCGATCGATCCAATCCGACCAGCGTCCCAACGGCCATTGAGTGAGGGCCCCGCCTAAAACGGCCGCACCCATGAAGAGAGCGATTTGGAGCGGGGTAAGGCTGTGGGACTGTGCATAGATTGGCCCCAGCGTCCAAAATGCTCCATTCGTGGCACCCACACTCACACAACCGACAAATCCTACAGGTGAGATCCGGTAGAGTTCACGGAGGCGAAGGGGATTTTCCGTGGCTGGTGCCGGTGCCGGACCGGTTCCAAATGCTACCGGGATAACGGCAAGACAGATTCCAATACTGACCAATGCGAAGGGATATAACCCGCCAGGGTTAATCCAGGCGAAGAGCAATTTACCGCCGATCACCGCAACCCAGCTGACAAACATATAGATGCCGAGGATGTGTCCGCGGGTGTGGGTCGTCGCCTGGTCGTTCAACCAGCTTTCGATAGCCATGTAGAGGCCGGCAAAACAAAATCCAATGACCATCCGTAACCCGAGCCAGACCGAGACGGTGGTCACGAAATCATGAAGAAGAAATGCCGTGGCTGCCAGTGCCGCGAATCCTGAGAACACTCTAATATGTCCGACTCGCTGGATGAGAGTGGGGATCAAGAGGCAGCCGATGACGAAGCCCAAATAGAATGCGGTTCCCAGTAGACCGATTGAAGGGGTGGAAAAGCCTTCCCATTGAGCTCGAATGGGCACAAGGATGCCCTGGAGCCCTGATCCGAGCTGAAAGAAAAGTACCGTCAGAAGAAGATACGAAAGGGCAAAGAGGGTGGATTTGCTGAAGGTGGTGGAGGGAGACATGATGTGTGTGAATCACGAGATTAGGGAAAGTTGTGAGAATGGTTCTCTCGACTTGCCTCCTGATAATTTGTACTATTTCATGCTGGATTCTTGGCGGGACAGGGTTTTCCCTTTGAGCCTTTCCTTGGTTGGGAGCAGTCGTTGTTGACCCGACCCCAAAGGGCAAGACTTCATGAATTCGGTTGATATGGTTATCCTATCGATAAAGGGAGTTCAATGACCAGAGAAGACTTTTGCGATGCCGCCTTCAATGAACTTCAGCGAATTGAACGTGAGGAGGCCAGCGTGGAATTAGTCGCTGGAGATATTTTAGAGGGCAAGGTTGAATATCAGACGAGCGATGGATGGAGGATTGTGGTCTTTAGCGATGGGGATGTGTGGGATTATGTGCGATCGATAACCCCACCAACCAGGGAACATTTTGAGATTTGGCCTGAACAGGAAAAAGACGATTGTGAGGGATTTCGGAAAATTCGGGCCTACCATCCTCCTACGGCTCAACTCAAGACCACATGGGGGTTCTTATCTTGATCCGACGTTCGGGATGATAACCAAATCAGTACAGACCAGGATCAAGCTGATCGCGTGGGTAATTGCATGAGTTGGTTTTCTCCTTCACGATTGTTCAGACTCTCGTGAAGACATCGGAACCAATGCGATTGGAGTACCACATCCATTCATGTTCCTCTCTCTCCTTAATGTCCGTCGCGTGCAGCCATTGTGTCTGAATACTTCCAATCCCATTTTCCACAATGTGTTGTCCAATCCAGGTGACGATGGTCCGATAGAGTGGATACACCGCATGAAAGGTGATGACATCCCCCAGAATGCGGCCATTGACCTCTGCCCAGAGTAGGTGCCCATCCTCTCCGACCCCTGATTGAAATCGTCCTCTAACCAATCCTTCCACCACCGTCAATTCTAGAATGGATTGATGTTGGTTTTTCCAGGTTCCTTCGAAATTGACAAAGGGTTCTTCCGTCATGAGCTTCTTCTCCTTTCAGCGACTTTGGTTTCTTGACGGACTTCCTTGTGAATTTTCTCAAGTGCCGGTTCTGTGCCCTTACTAGGGTTTCTCCAGCAAGGCTTCTACGTTTTTTTGTAGGGCGAGTGCGTTGATCGGAGCATACCCGTCCTGGTCATTGTCAAAATAGCAGTAGACATCTTTGCCGGATTGGGCCCACTTGTGACATTTGTTGGCCCAAAGGCGAAGAGTTGGGGCACGATACTTTCCTTGATAGGCTTCGCCGGGGCCATGAAGCCGGATATACACAAAATCCGTGGTGACGATTTCCGGTGCCCAGCGACCGGCCAGATGATACAGGCAAAAGGCAGTATGATATTTTGTGAGCAGGTCGTAGACGGGTTGCGCCAACCAGCTTTCGTCACGGAATTCGAATGCATACCGGAATGTTTTCGGTAGGGCCTTCAGAAATTCTTCCAGCCGGTGTACGTTCATTCTCCAACGCGGTGGCAATTGAAAGAGAATCGGCCCCAGTTTGTGGTGGAGCACGGTGATGGTCCCAAAAAATCGTGCAAAGCTCTGCTCGGGATCTTTAAGCTTTTTCATGTGCGTAATGAACCGGCTGCCTTTGCAAGTGAACAGGAAATTTCGTGGTGTTTCCTTCTTCCACTCTCTCAGTGTGTGAGGGGTGGGCAGATGATAAAAGGTGTTATTGATCTCGACAGTGCTGAAGTGGCTGGCATAGAACGGGAGAAACTCTTCACTCGCCATGCCGGACGGATAAAAAGGTCCCACCCAATGAGGATAATGCCAGCCTGAAGTCCCGATATGGATTCTGCCGATGTTCTGCATGGGTATTCAGGTCATCATGGGACAACACCCGGCCAGCACCGACTCAAGTGTTAAGCCGTTGTGTGTGCATGGTTTGTGAAGTCCTCGTTCAGCATGTTTTTCTCCACAGCCTCTCTCTTAAAAAATTTCCCTGTATCCCCCTTTGACAAAGGGGGAATGCGCAACCGGCACCCGCCTCTCGCTGCATTTCGCCTCCCGCCTCGTTTCCCCTTACTCCTCCCATTTCACTCTTGTATGAGCAATGCCGGTTTGACGGAAGGCCTTCATTGTTCAACACCCAACCTGTTCACCATGGATCTGATATTGTCTGACACATGACGCTTAGATTTTTACATACCTGTCGTGGGGTTTTCAGAACTTACACGGGTGTTTCATCCGGATTGTCCTGGCCGCCGGAAAGAGAGGATTGGTGCGATTCCTTCTTCACGGCCCAACGATCTTTGAGTTGAGCCAGAAGTTTCTGGTGAGTGATTACCACCACTTCATCCTCTGCCTTCACTTCCGTGTCCGTATCGGGCAGGATGAATGTATGATCCCGGTAGAGACAGATGGGGTGAAGTTGCCCCGGGATGGCAATCTTTTCTATGGGGCCTTCGTCTTCCGGACGGGCCACGAAGGAAAAGACGCGGGCCTCATCTTTAATCATCCCTGACAGTTCGAGCAAATCCCGGCCGGCGAACTTGTCGGCTAAATACCGTCCCATGGTGCCGGCCGGAATGATTGTTTCCTCAAGGCCCAGCTCCACACAGATGTGTTCAAATTCCGGATTGACAATCTTGGTGACCACGCGCGGGAAACCCAGGGACCGCCCGACTAAGCTGGCAATAATGTTGGCTTGATCATTGCCGGCTAAACAAAACAGAAAATCTGAATGCTCGGGGTCTGTCTCTCGTTGAATGGCCGGCGTGGTTCCGTCCCCATGGACGAATCCGCAATCGAGGTCCTTACTGAGTTCATTGATCCGTTCTTTGTTGCTTTCGACGATGACAACTTCGTGCCCTCGCTTTAAGAGAATTTCCGCGGTCATCACCGTCAACGAGCTGGCTCCTATAAATATCGCTCTCATTGTGCTCGCGTCCTCCTTTCACGCCAGGTTCCAGGATACACCATCATCAGCAGGGCGATGATTTCCATGCGTCCGGCCAGCATATCAAAACAGAGGACACCTTTCAGCCATCCCGGCAGTTCTGGGGTGGTGATGCCGGTAGAGAGGCCAACTGTTCCAGTCGCCGATACTACTTCAAAGAGAGCGTCCAGAGGATCGAATCCTCCAGCCAGGAACAGTGTCCAGGATATGAAGATTACACCTGCGAACAGTACGGTGAGAAATAGGGCCCGGCTGAGGTCTTCGTATTCCAAACGCCTGGTGCCCAGCCATGGTTCAACCACGGCGTGAGGCGAGGCGCAGGCCCGCTGTAAGATAAAACGGAACAATGCGAGCACCATCAGGAACCGGAGTATTTTAATTCCGCCGCTGGTAGAGCCCACACTTCCTCCGATTATCATCGAAGCCATGAGCAGAGACTTGGAGGTCGGGTCCACGTCGGAAAGGGGCAAGGTGGTAAATCCCGTCGTGGATTGTGCTGAAACAGCCAGGGCTGCGCCATGGGTCACAGCCTCTGGCCAGGTCAGGTTGGTATGCCATCCCAGGGAAAGGCTGATGAGCCCGGTGGCCAGGATACAAAGAAGAAGAAGGGTTGGCAATTCCACATCGGATGTCAGCCTCTGAAATCCGTCGCGATAAGTGCGGGCATAGAGTGGTAGTGAAATCGCCCCGCAGAAGGAAATGAACAGCACGATGGAGGCCGTCGGCATTGCTTCCAGTCCGACCAGACTGTCATTGAATGAGGAAAAGCCTCCGGTGGAGATGGATGCCAGCGTCAAGGTTATCGCATGGAAAAGTTCCACTTGAAGGGTCAGGAGAATCACGATCCCCGAAACGGTAAGTAAGACATAGGCGCCAAGGACCTGGCGGGCGTGGGTCCGGGTGGTGGTCACGAAATTATCTCCAGGTACCGGTTCCACTAATCGTTTGGAGGCGATGCCTTGTCCCATCAGCAATGCCACCGAAAGAATGGCGATGCCTAATCCGCCGTACCATTGCATCCATGCCCGGGCAAATATCAATGATGGGGTACGATCTTCCACCGAGGGAAGGACGGAGAGACCGGTTGTGGTGACGCCGGAGACGGCTTCGAACAACGCATCTTCGAAGGACAGCCCTGCTCCCATGAGCGGGTAGGTCATCAACAGGGGAGAGATCAGAAAGGCCATGGCCGTGATGGCCAGGGCTTCATTCGTTTGGAGAGTAGGAGGAACCCGTACGCGGGAGAGAGGTGTCCCGAGGAAAAGCAATGCCAGGATAATAATCAAGTATCGTCCAGCGACAGTATCGTTATTGAAAAACAGTGATACACCGAACGGTACTAAGGTCAGCATGGCCAGCATCAGCCCGAGCTGGCCTAAGTATTTCAGGAGGACCGGCCCACGGACGGGATAGCTGACTGTGGTCACACCTTCATTGGACATCGGTTATGCCTCAATCGAGCCCCATTCAAATAGACCATTTCGTTGCCGGTATGGATAGAAAAATTATTAGTGTTGAATGGCAGGTTGAACTCGGAGGGAAAGAGGTTTCTCGCGATTGGATGGTTCCTGGACAGATCGTTGCCGTGCCCTCCGATGGCGGCATTGTTCAACACTCCCTGTTTTACTCATCAGGATGTTCCAGCGCCCGGCAGGGACCAAGAACCGTCATGATGATAATCCCCTGTCGAAGATCCGCCTTATTGCGTAAACGAAGCCGGCTGGCGGTCCGGCGTTTCGGAGGGGTCGTGGGTCTGAATTTCTGTATGGGCGGTTGTTGTGCCGACGGAGAAATGTTCGTGATGTCGGGTGTCTCAGGGGCACGTTGGTTTGCGGAGTCACCGTCTGAAAGAAAGAGATCCTTCAGATCTCTGAGGGCGATATCTCTCCGTATTCGTTCGTTCAGCCATCGAATGGCAAGAGCGATCAACGACAGAAAAAGAAAAATGGTGAAAGATATAAATGCTTCCAAGCTCATCATCACCTCATTATTTTGAAGGTCCCGGCGATTCCTCTTCCGTTCCGGCAATAGCTCCTCGCATAGCCGTATCGGCTTGCACATTTTTCATCCGATAATAATCCATGATCCCTAAATTTCCCTGACGAAAGGCTTCAGACATGGCCTTGGGAACCTCCGCTTCCGCCTCGACGACACGGGCGCGCATTTCCTGTTCCAATGCGACCGCCATCGCCCGCCGTTCTTCGGCTTTGGCTTGAGCAATTTGCTTGTCCGCATTGGCCTGGTCGATTTGCAGCTTTGCGCCGATATTTTCTCCCACATCGACATCGGCAATATCGATCGACAGAATTTCAAAAGCTGTTCCGGCATCCAGGCCCCTTCCCAATATATTTTTGGAAATATGGTCCGGGTTCTCCAGCACGTCCTTATGTGTGGCGGATGAGCCAATGGTGCTCACCATGCCTTCTCCCACCCGCGCAATGACCGTTTCTTCACCGGCTCCGCCGACCAACCGGTCAATATTGGCTCGAACGGTGACTCGTGAGACGGCAATCAGCTGGATGCCGTCTTTGGCAACCGCGGTGATACGGGGAGTTTCGATGACTTTAGGAATGACCGACATTTTGACGGCTTCTAAGACGTCACGTCCTGCTAGATCAATGGCGGCGGCGCGTTTAAAGGTCATGGGGATATTGGCCTTGTCGGCTGAGATCATGGCATTGACGACTTTGACCACATTTCCTCCGGCCAGAAAGTGGGCTTCCAGGTCGTTCACCGGAATATCGAGTCCGGCCTTGACCCCGCTGATTCTGGCATTGATCACGGTAACCGGGGGAACCCGGCGCAACCGCATGCCAATGAGCGTAAAGAGTCCAACATAAGCGTTTGAAGCCCACGCGGCGATCCAAAGCGGGATGGGTATCACATAGAGAAAGCCAAACATGAGCACCAGAACCAAGACGAGAAGTCCGAGGGAACCGAATGCCTGTGTTTCAATTTCCATTATGCGGGGTCCTTTTCTGATTGTGAAAATTCGTCAAAGAAGGAAACAGGAAACGTGCACAGAAATGATTTTCGATCGGTGAATTTTCCAGGACTTCATGGAGAAGACTTTAATACAGCCTTGACAGAGAACCAGTATAAAGTATAACAACAATGGTCAAGGTTTTGGCGCAATTTTTAGCCCTTCTCCTTCATACCCTTCTAGATTCGTATGCCGTTCCAATTCAATGAAAAACAACAGACATCAGGTGGAGGTAATATGGGAACATCTCCATCTTGGTCCAGGACCCCCATTCTTTTTGACCATTATGAAAAGGCCTTATCCCTGAAAGGGAACCTATGAACAAAAGAGAATGCTACGCCATGGTGTTCGCGACTGCCAGTCTTGGGTTGTTGTGGTTATATTTTGTGCTGGTCATGTTCTTAGGCCGGTCTATCGGCGGGAAGGGCATAGGGCTGGGCCTGATAGGCCTCTCCCTTCCGTTTGCTGTTGGCGTGTTTTTCATTGTAATTCGAACAATGATGGCTCGCGGGCTGGTCTCCTCAAAGCAGCTTGTAAACCTCAGCCTAGTAGTGTGTGTGTCATTGGGTAGCCTCTTCATTGTGGACATCATATATGCTATTCACCTCAAGTCCCAGTCCGTCGGAAAACCTCGTCTGGAGGAATCGAGACGATTTGATTCTGCGATGACCTGGAGCGAGTTATATCCTCCCCTCTACTATCCCACGGATCGCAATTTCCGGTTACACAAAGCCAATTTTTCGGTCAGTGGGGAACATTATGGGGTTTTATATAGTCCCGAGTTGATGCAATCACCGACTCTTGCCAAATCTGTGTTCGAACTCCAACAATTTTCTTGTATCATCGACCAGCACGGATTTCGCAATACTATACCATTGGACCAAGCTGACATTTTTACACTTGGAGATTCTTTTACCTTCGGATGGGCCATTGATTCCGCACGCTCCTGGGTTGGAATTCTCGAAGATGCCATACATCGCCCGATTTACAATTTGGGAATACATGATTCCTCGCCAAAACAGGAACTCGAACTACTGAAATATCTGATACGAACGTCGGGAAAATCAATGCAAATACGCACGCTGCTCTGGATGATCTACGAGGGAAACGATCTTGAAGATAGCACAAGAGATAAAGGTTGGACTAAGCCCAACAGACCCAATAATATGAAGAAATTAATGGAGGGAACCGTCCTTCAAAGTTTGTACCAAATTCCCTTCCTCATTAAAGAGCAAGCGATGATCACGAAAATACGAAATAAAGAAATTGTTTTTCGGCTTCCAAGTTTGCAAAAAGATAGGTCTAACCCCAATGTCATTGACGGAATACAATCGTGGTACCCTCTTTATCATTCTACTACCCTTGGACCGCGTTTGTTTATTCCAGAATACATCGATAGGGCAGGGAAACCATTCTCTTATGTTTTAAATCACAACAACAGACCAGGTTTGGATCAAGTTTTTGAAGAAATGGCACAGCTGGGAAAAGAATTTTCTTTCAAGGTCATTGTGGTCATTGCACCGACGGCTGTAAGGCTTCACGGACGGTTTTATGAAAATTTCCCACCAATATCCGACAATCCTCATTTTATCGATTATATCGCCACGCTGTCTGAGCAGAAGGGATTCAGAACGCTCAATTTGCTCCCATTTCTCTCGACCTATGGAGACAAGGAACTCTTATATCTCAGAGACGATGATCATTGGAACAAAAAGGGCCATGCCGTTGCTGCAGAGACCATATTCCGGGAAATATTTCAGCAGGAAACTGAAAAATGAGAACCATGACGGATTTTTCTTGGGAATAGAAAGAGAGATGGAAGAAGGCGTAAATAAACTTGAAACGGTCACGGCGCGATACGAACGGAGAAGTCACAAGTGTGCAGGGTAATAGCACGGAGTTCATGGAAATTTCATGAATCCCAAGCCTTCTCGTTCGATCAGACCGTGTCTTTTTCCGATTGGGGTGGTGCGAGTCGAACCACCACCCGATTCCCATCGATGCGCACGACTTCAAGAGGTTGACCGGCATCAATAAAGGTTCCGTCGGATACCACATCCACTCGTTCTCTATCAAAGCGGGCAATGCCGGAAGGGTGAAGATCTGAAACGGCTATTCCCTGTTTTCCCAGCCAGCGATGGTCTTCTGGCGGACTTGATTCGTATCCCTCTTGAGCTTGAAGATTGGTCTCCAGAATCAGTCGCCTTCCAAATGGAAGGCGTGGGAAATAGCGTAGAAGAATGAGGGTGGCGAGGATGGCCACCAGAATTGAAAGGGCAACTTGCCCCAATGCGGACAGCATGAAGTCCCATGTTGCCCCGGTCCCGATGAGGCTCAGCCCCAGTCCTCCCATGAGTGCCATGATTCCTAAGATTCCGGCAATGCCAAAGCCGGGGATGACAAAAATTTCCAGTCCAACCAGTATCAGACCAAGTCCGACCAATAGAAATTCTTCCAATCCGGCCAATTGAACAAGCCCATGCCCCCAAAAAAAGAGGGCAAGGCTGATGAGCCCCAGGGCGCCGGGTATCCCGAAGCCGGGCATCCGCATTTCCAGCATAATTCCCAGAATCCCAACGGTCATCAATAAGGAGCTGACCACGGGATGTGTGAGGAACCGCACCAGAGACTCAGCCCAAGTTTCTGACGCGTAGCGAATCTCAGCATCAGCGAGGTTCACAGATTGTAGCACAGCTTCCAGCGAATTGGCTTGGAAGTCGGCGATGTTGGCCTGTAAGGCTTCTTTGGTGGTGAGAGTCAACAGTTTACTTTTTTCAATCAGGTCTGGAACTTCCACATCCGCATCAACCATCGCTTCGGCGATGAGCGGGGGGCGATTCCGTTGCTCGGCGGTTGCCCGGAACTCTTTGCGCATATACGAGACGGTTTTTTCTTCAACCGGTTGGGCCGGTGAACCCGGGAGACCGATCTGCACCGGCGTGGCGGCACCGATGGTGCCGCCGTCTGCCATCGCAATTTTTTCGGAGGCCAGGCTGATAAGCGCCCCGGCGGAGATGGCTCGTTTATTGATAAACGCGACGGTGAGAACTTTGGAGTTCAGGAGCGCATCACGAATCAGCACGGCGGCATCGACCCGACCGCCAAAGGTATTAATCTCTAATATGACGGCTTTGGCTCCGGCGGACGTGGCTTCGTCTAATACCCGTTGCACAAATGGCGCCAGCCCCAGATCGATGACCCCCTCAATGGGGGCTACAAACACGATGGGCTTCTGCGTGACGGCCTGGCTTACACCGAAAACCATGAAGACAGACAGATAAACTCGCCAGCGCGGAAAGCACATGGTGTAATCGTATTTGTGCCAGCATCATTCAGAATCCTCTTATTCTATCCTACCTTGTTTGACGGGACTCAAGCGATGGCATGTCTATGGAGGTGCTTGAGTCGCGGGAATATTGCTGATTTCGGCTCATTAGACATCTCTGACCTTATCGAATCATTAAAATCCAATGTGGAAGAGTTTTGGCGAAGGATAATATGAGCCATAACAATTCATTTTCAAATTGACCTTATAACTTAATACGGAGGTGTCAAATGAAATTCACTCACATGCTTAACGGGGCATTGGCTCTGACCTTCATCGCGGGAGTGGCCTACGGCCAAGAAAACATGGTCGCAGGTGCGAGTGATATGGAAATGCAAGTTGTCGATAAGAATTGTTGGGTAGAGTTATTTGAGGATACTGATTTTGATGTTGACGATCCCCATGTCCGTGTCGCGGGACCTTTCCAGTCAGCCACGTTAGAGGATGTGGCTGGTCAGAATTGGAATAATGAAATCGAGAGTTTGATTGTAGGACCAAATGCCATGGTTTACGCCTATAAGGATCCGGATTTTTCCGGAACCGAAGTAGTGTTTGTAGCAAATCAACGAAACAGTGATTTAGCGGATTTAGACATGTCTGACAATATCGAATCATTAAAAATCAAATGTGGAAAAGAATAAGTGAGTGATTACATTCACCTACCCCGACATTAAGAGTATGGCAGATTGTAAACGGGTCAAAATCAAAGGTTCTCACTTGCATTTTTGTCGGTGTGCAAACCATAGGTCTCGGGTGAGGAAATTTGTTCAAAATTCTGGATGAGCTCTGACATAAATGCATTGAACGGAGTGCTAAACAGAAATCGCGTCATCTGACTGCCACAATGCTCAGTAGATCATCTTTTCGAGTCACATTGATCATGACATCTGATTCTGTTCGTGTAAATTCCAGATCTGCCGAAACATTTCCTATGCGAAGATTTTTAATCTGGATGGCCGGTAAAAACTCGGGAAGAGAGGGATGAGTGAATCGGATTTCCCGATCGGTACCGTGAAAAGAAATGCCGAGACAGGCCTGTAACAGTAAAAACACGGCACCTGCCGCCCATGCTTGAGGAGCGCAGGCGACCGGGTAGAGAATTGGACCTTCTCCAGGTTTTCGAGGAAACCCGCAAATCAACTCAGGGAGTCGATGAAGGTCCACCTGAATACTCAAATCAAAAAGTCCTCCTAAGAGCCGTTCAACACCTTGGGTCAAGCCATAGCGACTCATCCCTAAGGCAATGAGAGCATTGTCGTGTGGCCAGATCGATCCATTATGGTAGGCCATGGGGTTATATCGAATTTCACTGGTCGGGATTGTCCGGATTCCCCAACCAGAAAAAAAATCCTCCTCTAATAATCCTTTCGCGATGCGTTCGGCTCGATCCTGTGTGGCAATTTCAGTAAAGAGCGTATGCCCGGCGTTGGTAGATCGAATTGCACAGGGTTGTTTTTTTCTATCAAGGGCGAGGATGTACGTGCCTAATTCGTCTGACCAAAATTGCAAATTGAATTGGTGGCGGAGTGTTTGAGCTTCACGTAACAGTGATTCTGCTCGATCATGGTATTCAAGAAGTCTCGCTAAATGAGACGCCGCCCGTTTTGCCGCATACACATATCCTTGAACCTCACAGAGAGCAATCGGTCCCTCGGCGATGGTGCCGTCTGCATGGAACACCGCATCATTGGAATCCTTCCAGCCCTGCTGAGCGAGGCCGTTGGGGGTTTGCCGAAAATACTCCACGAATCCGTCCTTGTCTTGATCTCCATATTCATCAATCCATGCCAGCGCCCGTTCCAGGTGAGGCCAGAGCGAGACGATAAAATCTTTGTCTCCCGTCCGATCGAAATATGCTCCGGCCAAGAGCACAAAAAGCGGGGTCGAATCGACACTTCCATAATATCTGCTCGAAGGGAATTTCCTTGAGGGCCGCCATTTCGCCCTTTCGGGTTTCATGCAAAATTTTACCCGGTTGTGCATCTTGATCCGGAATAATATCCGTGGCTTGGGTGGAAGCCAAAAAGGTCAATACCCCTCGAGCGAGATCCGGATTAATCCATAAACATTCCAGCGCCGTAATAATGCCATCTCTCCCAAAAGCGGTGCTAAACCATGGTACACCCGCATAGGGATAGGCACCCTGGGGAAGATCAGTGGTCATCATGCAGATGTCATCGAGAGACCGATTAAGCCAGTCATTGAATTGTTCATTCCTGCTGTATAAATCTTACAGTACTGTGCCTTGGCCGTTTGCAAGGCATGGGCGGCATGGACTCGAGCCGTGGAAAAATTCATTGGCTCCGGCACCTGACCCTCCACCGAACAGGCAACATTGATATGAAAAGTTTTTTCTTCATTCGGGGCAAGTGATACCTCAAAAACCATCGACTTTGTGGAGGCTGTTGTTGGAGAAGGGTCGACGGTAAGTACGTGATCCTTTTGATGTGATCCAACCCCTGATATTCAAAAACGACGGCTTTGCTTTTCAGGAGCGTCGCGGTCATCACCCCTCGCTGAGGACGTTGTTCCCCTCGTACTTCAAAAATATCCGCGAAAGTCCGCCTCAAATTGGATCGAAAAACTCAGGATTAACGGATTTAATGAGTAATTGGTGAACTGAAACTGCTCATAACACCGAGCTTGCCAAAGAAGCTTTGTTCGAGAAATATGGAGGGTGCCCCGCGGGAGGAACGTCAGATCATTTTGATACCGATCAGGATTAGTCAGGTCCACAGCAAGTAAGGCATTGTCCTCTTTGATGGTGGAGCTGAGAAGAAAAGGATAGGATTCTTCAAGATTAAATTCAAATTTGGAAAGAAACCGAGTTCCTTCATGATACAGTCCCTGCTCGCCCAACCCAATGCGTTGAATATCACCGTACCGATTAAAAATGCCAAACGTTTCTCCATGCTTTAAGACATGCGTTCGGGCATCGGCAAGGGCGGATGTCGCCAGAATATAATGCTCATCTCCTATCCGGACTATTTTATTATCCATTGAATATCCTTTGAATGGGAAGGGAAAGTGATCAATTTCATAGCCTTAGTATCAAAAGGTGGATATTCAGATAAAAACTGTATGAAACATTTTAGAATTTCATTATAGTTTTTCAAAATGGTTGATTCACGAACATAGGGGCATACCCTTGTGAATAAATGAGATATATTCCAAACATAGTTGATTACCTATCAGAATTTGCCAAGATAGTGCGTGGGGATGTTTAGGATGTGGTCAAAAAAACTTCAAGAAAGAAGAATATTTTCAAAACCTCGGGTGCTCTGCTCGGTAGCTTTTTTCGTTATCAGGTGGTGAGGCTATGGACATGCCTGGGTCACTTTACTCCCCCTGCACTAAAATGAAGAAGGGAGTCATGAATAATACCTTCAGGCTCTGCGTTGTTGTTGTGATTACGCTGCCTCCAATTGAGGCCCCAGGTGAATGAGTGAGGAGTAGAGGTCAAGAGAGTCTTTCTCGATACTCACCAGGCTCTTCCCGGAAGGTGTAGTGCTCCGCAGGCAAGCCATAATAATCATTCCCAACCCAATTAACCCATGTCAAGGCGTTCTCGCTGAGAAAAGGAAATAGAGGTGAGCGGCATATCGATAGACATGAGAGCCTTTTGGGAAACAGATATCCTTTTCTGGATTTTCTTCAGAGTATGTAGAAACCAGGGTTCTCTCTGCGGCGGAAAATGCACGAAATATATAAACAATTCTTAATTCTCGGCCCAAGTCGGGAATTTTACCTCCAGGTTTGTGACCGTTTCGTCACAGAAGATTAACGACAAAAAGCTTGAAACGTTTGGGCCACTCAAAGAAATGGTCACCATGTTGGTGAATAAAATAATTTCTCCCCAAACAAAGTCAAGTAGTATGGAGCAAGCACATGTTTCCATTTCCGATAAAACAAGGAAAGCATTTAGGGCCATAGTGGCTTCTCTTTCTCTTGCGCACAATAAGCACTTGTCACCGGATCCTCTTTTTTGGCGCATTAAGCCATCCTCGCCCCTGGTCATTCCACTCATGCTTTCGGGCCCAAATCCTGACTTTCTTTTATTCCTGTTTGTTCCCTGTAAGTTTTACATCACTGCCCTCCACAATCTGATTTCGTCGAGCAGTTCCTTCAATTGACGTGCTCTGAGGGCTACTCTGCAGATATGGGTCCGGGTCGTTTCCCAACGATTGATCGTATAGGTTTGCCCTTCTCCTTCTTGCCTCCAAAGCAGAGGTGGGAAGCTCAATCAGACATTTTTCAAAATTGATTAATCAACATATACCTATCATTAATTTCCTAAAAATGCCTATTTTTGAGCTTCAACTCCGTGTGTATCTCAAATGGCGCATTCATTGAAAACGTGGCAAAAAGGAAATTTGTCGAATAAACGCTACGCTATTTCCCGTCCCAGGCAGCAAATGACTTTAAAATGTTTTGAGAACAACGAATGGCTGGTAATACTCATAGCTGTTCTTTTTTAGTGAAGATTCTTCGGCCAAAGATATAATTTTGAAGAAATTACATGATGACCTTATAAAAAAGCGAAAACCTATAGTCTGAATGACCAAGGATTATAAATGCAGCGGTGCGAGACGAAACATGGCCAAAAAAATCTTTGTGGTCGATGATGAAGAGGCTTCTCGTGAAGGGTTGGCAATCCTTTTGACCAAATGGGGCTATGAAGTGGAACAAGCTGGGGATGGGAAGGAAGCTCTGACTAAAATCCCTCACTTGCATCCTGATGTGGTCATTACGGATTTGGTTATGCCTGGATTTAATGGACTCGAGCTCATTCAGTTTCTTCAGAAAGAATTAATATTCAGTCCGGTCATCGTCCTGACTGGTCATGGGACCATTGAAACGGCGGTTTCGGCTATCAAGCAGGGTGCGTACGATTATTTGACTAAACCCCTGGATGTGGCCAGGCTTCGCATTATGGTGGAAAAAGCATTGGAAAGAGGAGAGACCCACCGAGAAATGGTTTTGTTGCGTAAACGACTGAAAGGTTTGTGGGGACTGGGTAAATTGGTGGGTAAGAGTAAACCCATGCAGGAAATTTACAGTCTCATTGAGCTGTCAGCTCCGACGCCGGCGAGGGTCCTTATCCTCGGGGAGAGTGGCACAGGAAAAGAATTGGTCGCGCAAAGTCTCCACGAACTATCCGACCGAAGTAAAGGGCCCTTTATTCCGGTAAATTGTTCAGCCATCCCTGAAACCCTTCTGGAAAGCGAAATTTTCGGCCATGAAAAAGGTGCTTTTACAGGGGCCTTGGATAGAAAACCGGGGTGTTTCGAACTGGCACATGGCGGTACACTTTTTCTGGATGAAGTGGCCGAAATGAGTCCTTCCATTCAAGCCAAATTTCTGAGAATTCTCCAAGATTCTTCAGTCAAAAGGATTGGCGGAACAGTTCCCATCCAGGTGGATGTTCGTGTCGTAGCGGCGACGAATAAGGATCCTTTGAAGGCCATGCAGGATGGATCATTGCGCGAAGATCTTTATTATCGCTTGAATGTGTGTATCATCCATCTCCCGCCTCTCCGGGACAGAAAAGACGATATTCCTTTATTGGTGAAGGCCTTAATTGAAGAATTTAATGTCAATTATTCGAGAACCGTCCAGTCAATGAATGATGAAGCCTTAGAGCGCTTAATGAATCATACCTGGCCCGGAAATGTCCGTGAATTGCGAAATGCCGTTGAACGGGCCGTGATGACGTGTACGGCTGATGTGATTACGACTGCGCATCTTCCCGAATTTGCCAAAAAAGCGGACAGTGAAAGTTCAGAGGAGAAGGAGGGCGCGGTGCGACTGCCCATGGGATCGACAATCGAAGATGCTGAACGCCAACTTATCATTCAGACCTTAAAACATCATCAAAACAATAAGACACGGGCAGCGGAGATTCTTGGTGTCAGTTTGAAAACTCTTCACAATAAGCTTCACCGGTACGGATTACACGATGCGATTGAACGTTAAGGGAAAGGAAGCGTTAGGCGTTACAGTCCTTACCCTGGTGGTGGTGGTTGGTAGTACATTCCTCAATCTTTCTCAGTTAAGCAGTGTCATCGTCCAGGAAACCTCGGAGCAGGTTTCTCTCATTAAACGACAAATTTTTGAGTACAGTAAGCGGGTGGTGCTGAATGCTCAGTCACCCGATATCCATCCTGTTGCCTTGCTGGCCAACAATCAGGAACTCAAAAAATTTCTTGAAGCCAGCGTGGGGTACTCGCCCCATCTCCTCTATGCCCTCATTGTTGATCCTCAAGGGAAAACCCTTTTACATTCCGAAGGGGCTAAAACTGAGCGCCCGCATCCGACCAGGCCCAAACTCGAAGACCTTCTTTCCTTGGGACCCATTGACCGTTTCACGGTGCTTTATCAGGAAGGATCCATTTTTGACAGTACGCTTCCCATAACCTGGGAGAATGTCCCCATCGGCAAAGTCATTGTCGGAATCCATACCAGTCTGCTTCGGGAAAGAATGACCTCTTCTTTGAAAACCAGTGTTGTGTTTGCTTTGGTGGCCTTGCCAATTGCCTGGTTGTTAACCATGGGCCTGGCGACGTTGACCTTGCGCCCTATCCATGCCCTGGCCGAGCAAATGGAGCAACTTCGTCAAGGACGTTTTGATGTGTTAACGGATTTAAGCCGGACCGATGAATTTCGAGAATTGGCTTCGCAGCTTCAGTTGTTGGGGCAACAACTGAAATCGGATCGTCTCAAAACCCTGAGTGAGGAGACACACCTTCAAGGAGTGATCGAACATTTGGAAGATGGGGTGATTGTCGTTGATGATCAAGGAAAAACGTTATTTCTCAATCAAGCCATGGAATTTATGGTGGATATCCCTGGGGCTCATCTTCCAGGACATCGATTGGAGTCATTGGGAGAATCCTTTACCCCACTGATTCGATTGGTTAACCAATCGTTAGCGGAAAAGAAAGACCTGAAGGCCGTCCCCTGCTCTTTGCCCAGAAAAGGAGAAATGAAGTCTTTTTATATTTCGGTGATCTATTTAAGATCTTCCCCACGGTTTCATGGAGCGATGATTTTATGCAGAGATATAGAATCCATGAAAACTCTCCAATCGTTGGTTCGATATGCTGCCCAGCTCACGACTTTGGGGCAACTGACTTCAGGGCTCGCCCATGAGGTCAAAAATCCTCTGAACGCAATGGTTATTCATCTTGAAATTTTAAAGGAGGAAGCCAAAGGCCTCAATGGAGACTTCCAGGAAAGTTTGGAGGTCCTGGAAGGGGAAGTCCATCGTTTGGATCGTGTCGTACTTGGTTTTTTGAAATTCATGCGTCCGCAAGAGCTGGAACTTTCCTCTGTGAATGTCAATCAGTTGCTCCAGAGGGAGTTGAGCCTAGTAGAAATGGAATGGGGAATTAAGGGCATCCGCTTTGTCCTGGACTGTGAGTCTGATCTGCCAGCCATTTCCGCAGATCCTGATCTCTTAAGTCAGGTTTTTCTCAACATTATTTTGAATGCCTGTCAAGCCATGGAAGAACAAGGCGGGGATATTCGGGTTGCCACGTCGACCCATCAAGATAATGAAATACGGATTTCCATCAGCGACCAAGGTCCTGGTATTCCTCCTGAAATGCAAGAAAAAATTTTCCAATTATATTACACTACCAAACATCATGGAAGCGGTCTGGGTCTTTCGTTGGTCTATCGCTTTATTCAATTGCATGAAGGAGTCATTGATGTTCAAACGGAAATGGGAAAAGGCACCACCTTTAGTATCCGATTACCAAGAAAAATCTGAAGTGACATGTACGTTGTCATGTTTTCAGCAGGGGGCCTTTATGGGTGGTCGTCAATTACTAATGTTGGGAATGACTGTGATCTGTAGTGGATGCTCATTTGATGGTGTTATACCAGGAACGGACCGTTGGTATCCTAATCAGATTACACAAAGGATAGAGGCCTTTTCCCCGTCATTCATTCATCTTTCCTCCAATTCATCTCCTCTGAAGCAGGTTTCTGTGAACGATCCCACGACCTCTAAGCCAATTCCCGGGAAAAATGAAGTCCTATCCGATATGCCTCAACAACAAGTTCCGCCTTCTCAAGAGCAAAAACCGACCATCCTTGTCCCCGAGATTCCTCATAAAGATAATCGTCAGGAAATTGTGACCTACAAGACTCAAATAGATGAGACGCAAAATTTGTTGCGTACCATTACTGAAAGCCAACTGTCCAAGGAACAGCACGATACCTACGTTTCTATTAATAGTTTTCTGGAAAAAGCCGAAAAGGCTTTTTCACAAAATGATCTGTCAATGGCATTGAATTTATCGGAAAAAGCCCATACCTTGACCAAGGAAATTGTCAATAATTCCACAAAACCTTAGGGAGAATAGTGTTGAAAATTGACGAGGAAGACGTACAGGATTGGCAATGGAACATTAGGGAATGAAGAGAAGATTATTTTTTTTATTGGGCTAAGAAAGATGCCCCATCAATTGGTCCGAATGGCCAAAAAAAACGTATTAATCGTCGAGGATGATATGAATAGTCGTGAGGGCCTCAAGGCCATGCTTGGAATGTATGGGTATAATGCCGACACCTCCAAGGACGGGTTGCAAGCCATCAAGAAAATAAAAGAAAAATTCTTTGAAGTTGCCGTCATCGATATCAACCTTCCCCCTGTGTTGAACGTAGAAATCAACGGGTGGGATTTAATCAGGATTTTTCGATCGTATAACCCAACTATCGATATCATTGTAGTGAGCGGAGAAAAGGACATTCAATCCCGAGCTCAACATTTCAATTTGGTCGGATGCTTGGAAAAGCCCATTCGGCCATCCCATCTTAAATCTCTCATGGAGGCACTAGGCTGATTCAATTCGGTTGAAATCTTAATGGTTCTGCAAATTTGTCTCTTTTTTGCCTTTTCTTCAATTTCCTCTGTTCTAATCCTTTCCGAATATCCTCAATCCCTCTAAGCGGGACCTTGCCCAATATTCATTATCTTTTCCATCTTTCATGGTTTTGTAAAAAATTCACCATTTTTTGTAATTTTTTCCCCATCCGAGGATTTATTACATGGTTTTCTCTCGTGTGCCTGATATTTCGAACGGTTCGAATAACCGATTTTGCAAGGAATTAACCTGAAAAAAATGGCTCAAATTGTTCTGGCCTGAAGTTTGCGCTTAGAAGAATAATAGCTTTCCAATGAGAACTTCACCAGGGAAGAAACGAAAACTCAATTATTACCCAATAACGTAAGGAGATCCTATGAAAACATTTTCTTATTTCATCATGGGGTTTTTCATTTTCGTTTGTGGCGCACCGTTCGCCCAGGCTGCGGAAAAAATAGGGGTGGCAGAGAATACAGAAAGGGAAATTTTATCTATGACCATGTTGAGCGGAGAAGTTAAAGACGTACAAGGAGATTGGTGCGTTGTACAAGATTCTGAAGGGACTGAATGGAAAATCCAAGTTGACAACTATACGGAAACTATAGGGAATGTTCTTCCGGGTGTCACGATTGCCGCCTTGATAGAACCGGGCGGTCATGCCAAAGAAGTGAAAGTGATACCGGAGTAAGATGTGAAATTCCTGGAATCGGGGAAAGCTCAAAAAAAGTGAGGTCTGAAAGTGCTCTCCTTTTTTTAATTTATTCGAATTTCGGGGAAAGAACCAAAATAGCAGGAGGGTGATATGTATAGAAAAAACTTTAGAAAAACCAAACACCATTTTTCGGTGAGGAAAGGGTTTGTCCTGATGGTCGTGGTCGGAGTTTTGGGTTTGAATACCTCAATGAGTATGGGATTAATTTCCGAGGACAGGAAGGATGTCATTCAAGGAGATCCAGAAAACGGCCTGACCATTATTGAAGGAGAGGTCACGAGGGTGCAGGGAGAATTTGTAGGAAAAGATTTTTCTCAAATGAAGGATCAGCGGTACAGAGTGGAGACGCCCTTTGGGAGGGCCTGGGATCTTCATTTTGGAGAAAACACTCCGGAAAATAGGGGACATTTTTTTAGGGGATCAGGTGAGGGCAAGTATCGGCAAGGATGGTGCCCTTCAGACCGTCCAAAAAATTGAGCAGAATTAAGGCGAATTCCCACACACGCAATGGTGCGTCGGAGTATCAAAGGGATGCTCGAAAAAAGGAAGGGAAATTTTCTTTATGTGAAACAAGGGGACCACACAGAAATAGTGCATCTTGATACCGGAGAGTGTGCTTGAAGGAAACATTCGAGAGGGGAGCAAGATTGTTGCGCAGTTAGGAGAGGCTGGATATGGGATTAAGATTCAGGAATTAAAAGGAGAAGCAGAAGCAAACTTCTAACTAATGCGATAAGATATCGGTCCGAGTGTCCTTTATTGGAAGCGTTGCCTGAATAGGGGCAATGAGTGCCTTCATCAGATCGGTAAAATTCGGAGGATGTGCGCTAAGATCCCTGGTTCCGAAGTCCATTTAGATGGCATCCTTCGAAGATTGTATATATTCTTTTAATGGAACCGTTTTTCGGGTAAAAATCAAACTTTCTACGGTTGGAGCGGAATTGTTATTGTCGGGAGGAAAATGGAAAATAAGAGATTAAAGGAGACACGCGATGAGCAACGGAGTTACTTTTGAACATATTCAATCGGGATCGTTCCGTGACGACAAGGGAAACAAGGCATCTCAGAAAGGATCAGATAGGAAAAACCGTCATGATTGTTGATGATGATAAGGACTTTCGATTACTTTTGCGCGACCGTTTGGTACGAGGAGGACTGACATGTGTTGAAGCAGGAAATGGGGAGGAGGCCAAAGCACAACTGAAAAAAAGGGATGTCGATATGGTGGTGACTGATTTTCGCATGCCCAAGATGGATGGGTTAGAATTAATCGATTGGCTGCAGCAAACTCACAGATACGTGCCCATTATTTTTGTGTCAGGAGATGTAAGTGTGGCCATTCGAAAAAAAGCGGAACAGGCAGGGGTTTATGCCATTTTGGAAAAACCATGCTCTCTCTCTGATTTATCGATGAAGAAGTTAAAGAAGTGATTAATAATATTTGAAAATTTTTCGGCACCAGGCCTACAGTTGAACTTCTTAGAATCAGAATGATTTGAGAGTCAACGTGTGGTTTTCAGAAGTAAATGGGCTTCCTGGAAAAGGGCAACCAGTTGAAGCGGGCTGCTGCCTGTACAAAAAAAAGGGACGACAGGGATATCCCTCCTCCGCAAACCTTGCGCCAGGAGTTCCCTGTGGGAAATCCCATGCCAATCAGCTGGCCTTTGAAAATTTGGTGCTACCGTTTGCTGCATCAACCTTTTTCGCAAGAGGATAGGGGTCTCCTGCCAAGTCGTAACGCGTGGCTCCCGGCGTCCTCCTCCTAAAGAACTCTTTGGCGTGAGAGAGCGTGACCTGGTGGAGCAGATAGCCGAAAATCACTATCTACCGTACCTTTTAGGGTTCACGGCACATCAAGAGAAGGCCCCTTTCATCATTCCCTGCTGACACGTTTTGTAAACAATCGACCCAAGATCAATGATGCCATCGCCCGCCTGATCGCCGACGCCAAGCCCACAAATGATGCCCTGACAAACAATGTCTTGGTCGAAGTGGAGGGAGAATGCGAGCTCGCTCCTTCGAACGGCCAACTGCTCATCCATGCCACCTGCGTGCCCGCCTATATCTCCACCTCCTGCATGAGCCCTGGAGAAAACCGAAATGATCATCGACCACATGCCCGCCTGCCGAGCCACTCCCACGAAGAAGCCACGGACCTATCGGCAGAACGCACGACGGATTATTTGCGGGTTGCAAAGACCAAAAAGCCTCAAAAAGCCTAGGAGCCAGAAACTCCGACACGACATTGCGGTCTCTCCGGCGTAATTCGCACGATCACTGACATGGCCCAAGAAGGCCTCCTGATCGTCTTAGCCCACAAGCACTACCGTCAGCTGCTCGTCATTCAAGAACTGTATCGGCAGCAGCTCCGGATGTATACGCACCGCTATCATCCTATCGCCAATCGCTTGGTGAGCATCAGCCAGCCCCACGTCCGGCCCATCGTGCGAGGCAACGCGGGGCACCCCGTTGAATTTGGCGCCAACATCTCGGTGAGTCTGGTGGACGGGATCAGCTTTGTGGATCGAATCCGTTGGGACACCTACAACGAATCCGTGGATATAGTGGAGCAGATCGAAGCCTACCATCGACGGTTCGGACATGACCCGGCATCAGTCCACGCGGACCACATCTACCGGACCCGAGAATCGCCAATACTGCCACAGCAAAGGGATTCGCCTTTCTGGGCCACCCTTGGGTCGCCCATGGAAGGTCAGCGAAGTCACCGCCGAGCAGGTGAAGCAACACAAGCAAAAAGGCCGTGATGACGCCACTGCCAAGATGGCGGTGGAAGGCAAGTTTGGGCAGGGCAAACGCCGGTTTGGGTTAGGCCGCTTGATGGCCAAGTTGGCTGTGACCTCCGAAGTGATGATTCTGGTCTCATTTCTGGTGATGAACTCGGAGCATCTCCTCGCCCGAGGTGTTTTTTCTTGACTGTCTTCTTGGGGCCGAACTGGATGGGCACTTGGAATGGCCTGCTGGTGGCCATGTGGCTCCAGATGAATACGGATTGCAGTGATAGGAGTAGTGACGGTCTTGCCGCCAGCGTGGCGAGATTCCCCAATTGGCAGCAGGATGGTGAGCGGATAGTTGGAAGCGACTTTTTCAGTAAGCCCTAATTAGGCGAAACTAAGGGATCTCAACTGGAGGTAAGGAGAGACCGGGAAAGGATTCAAATACTCCCTTCTCCTCGATAAACCACTTTGAAATTCTTTTTCACCAATTCACCCTTCCTATTAATCCAATTACTGGTAGACGGTGGTCCATGGAAGGATATCTCCGCGGTTACAGCAGTTTCAGGCAAAGAAGCGGCAGGTTGGGAAATGACTAAAAGAAGGAGAGGGAGTTGATTATTCAAGACTATTCATCTCGTAGGTTGAATTTTGGACTCGCCAGGAGATTTGGAACGCGATGTAGGAAGTCAGAAATAGCACCATCCCCATCCCCAGTAGGGTCCAAAATTCTCCGAACTGTTCCGTCACCCAACCAAATGTGGTCATTCCCCCAATGGCAGCGAGCATGGCCAGCGTTCCATACAGGGCTAGGACTCGTCCGATAAGTTGTGGAGGAGAAATTTCCTGGATAATCCCCCATTCAATCGGGGTCAGGACCCCACTTCCCATTCCAATAAGGACGACGACCAGGAGGCTGAGGGATAACTCCGATACGCCGGTGAATCCCCAAAGAGCGAATGCGGTCAGCAGGCTGGTGGTTCCCAGCAGGCGAATGCGTTGCCATGGTGCTCCAAGCGCGACTTTGGCAAGGAATACGGAGGCCAAAAATAGGCCCATACCCACCCCTGAAGTGATATAACCGACTTCTACTGGTCCCAGTTTCAACATATTCCGACCGATGACCGGCAATAATGTATGAAAGGCACTGATGACAAAACTATACAATCCAGCCGTCAAAATAAGCAGACGGATAACAGGTTGACGGAAGAAGGTAAATTGAACGCCCTCTTGCAGATCTTTGACATAGCTGCTGATGGAAGTTTTAATGGTCGCCTCCGGGAAAGGCACTTCGTGAGATACTTTCGGAATGGAAATAAATACAAGGCATATGGCCGATCCGATATAAGTCAGGACGTTGAGGCAGAGAACTTCCTGGGAATTTAACAGGGCGATCCCCAACCCGCTCAACAAGGGGCCGAAAATCACCCCCAAACTCATGGTGCTCTGCAGTAAAGCATTGGCAGCCGTTAAAGCCGATTTCTTCACGATGAATGGAATGGTGGCAAATAAGGCCGGCGCGAATAAGGAAGTCGCAACGGCATTGCAAAACACCAATACATACAAAAATTCAACCGTGAAGGCCTCATGGGAGACCAGACAGGGAATGAGTCCAATAAGCAGGGCCCGTATGAGGTCGGTGCTGATGAGGATGATTTTTTTTGGAAAACGATCAATAAACACCCCTATGAAGGGACCGAGTACAATCGGAGGGAGTGTTTGCAAGATTCCAATGACTGTGGTTTGGAGCGGGGAACCGGTCACCGCATAAACAAACCATAACAATGCCAGTTTGGTCACCCCATCCCCGATTTGGGAAATTAGCTGACTCCACCAAAGGAGCCCAAAATTCCTTTGAAATAAAAGGGGTGAATCGGTGGCAAGAGCAAGAGATTGAGGAATGCTGGAAGAAGATAGAGGGAGGCTGGACATGACTTGGCGATTGGGTCCCTTCAATCATTCATTCCCTGCCTCGAGACGAACATTTTGAGTATTGACTGCGATGACACCAGGAATTTCACGGGCGGCTTGTGCCCCCTCCAAGGCAATCACCTGAAATCGGGTCCGCCCGCTCAGAGATACCATTCCCCGAATCGTCATGATTTCAAAATCGGCTTCCCGCAGGGTTTGACTATTGGCAAACCGTCGTTTCACCAATTCAGTCAGGCGAGCATCCATTTTGGTCTGTATGTTAGCGCGCAAAGAGGGGCGCACTTCGATGTGATTGATAATTTTTTTCCCTTGGTCAGACTGGTGGTGACGGCTGTGACTATGGCCTTTTCTTCCTCCACAGAAACTTCACCTCTCAACTCAACTGTTTTTTCCTGGACCTGGCAATCAATATCGTATGGAAAGAGGCGAGGATCTTCCATAAATGCCAGTTTTAATGACAAGTTCTGAGATTGGACAATGTTGTCTTTGTCTGATGGTTCCTGCGGGGCTTCCTCGGGAGATTCCGGTTTCGGGGTGGGTGTCCCTTGATGGTCTTGGACTTGGAAAACGGGGGTTCTTCTCAGGAACAGAGAAAACCAATTCCACGAGGGTTGGTAAGCCGAATACCTGACTCCAGGCAATTAGCGTCACAGCCAGACTCATGCCTAGAAGGTCACGAGAGTGATGTTTCATCCTAAACCTCTCCTTCTCATGGAATAGCCCGTGGATTTATTATGTGTATTTTTTTGGCCATGGTGGTGCGCGAGACCCACGTGGTGGGGAAATATTCGGTATTTTCTCAGAGGAATATGGTGAGATATCCAACATCCAAGGGTGGTTCTTCCTCCTTGATCTATGGATGGCGAGTGGCTTGGAACAGGAAATTCTGACAGGACTCCATACTCTTTTCGGATCATCATAGGCCGAAGGTTCCATTTTCTTCCATGGGAGAAGGCTTTTCTCCCTGAATGGAGGAGCGATTCCAATAAAATCACCACCATGCCTGTTATCATAAATACGAAACCAATCATCGAAATGCCAGCCATTGAACCAAAGTTATCAGCCACCCCTCCAAAGGCCACCATGCCTCCGCTGGCCATGGCCATGCTCGCAGTATTGATTAATGTAAACACTCGTCCCATTAAATGGTTGGGGGTTGTTTCTTGGATGATAGACCAGGCAATAGGCGTGAAGGCAGCCGTACTGGCCCCAATAAGTGTTACAGGATAAAACCCCATACGACCGAGTGTGAATCAGCGAGAAATTGCAACGCACCTCCTCCCGCGACCATTGAAATGGCTATGAGGAAGATCCGATTATTTAGTCCCAGGTTCTTACGCAACTCAGGCCAAAGGAGGTAGCCAGCATTCCTGCCCCCATAGCAGACCACAGCCACCCCAACCATCGAGGATCGGCTTCAATGTGATCGGTGACGAAAAGTGGAAGCACATAGATAAAGGCGCTGGCTCCCAAGGTATAAAAGACTGTAGTAATGAGGAGAGCGCGAAGTATGGGTTTTTCTCTAAAGACAAATTGCATTCCGGCAGCCAAGTCCTGACTCACTTTCGACGCGACATTGGCCATCCTGGGAGCAGTCGTCAATAAATGGCCTTTGATAGGCAATAGGCACAAGGCGGATAACAGAAACGTTGCTCCATCTACATAGAGAACATCTGGGTGCCCAGCCATGCAATCAACACTCCGCATATGGCTGGCCCGATGAGTATGCCCACATTTGTCGTTGATTGAAGAAGGGAATTGGCGGACATGAGTTCAGAGGGTTTGACTAGAAGGGGAAGCGATGCAGCCAGGGCCGGCCCAAAAGCCGTTGAGAAGATGGCTGTGAAAAACACCAAAATAAACAGCACTTCCAAGGTCAGGGCATTAAAAACATACAGGACAGGAATGAGAGCAATTAAAAAAGCTCGAATGACATCAAGGATCACCATCACGGGTTTTTTAGGCAATCGATCTAAATACACACCCACGATGGGGCTCAGGACCAGCGGGGGAATGGTTTGTAACAGTCCGATGATCGTCATTTTTAAGGCTGATCCCGTCAGTTGGTACACAAACCATAAGAGAGCCACTTTGGTTAATCCGTCTCCAATTTGTGAGACCGCCTGTGAGGCCCACAGCATGCGGAAGTTTCTATTTTTAAACAAATCCCATCTATTGGGTGAGATGTCAAAATGATTAGAGGTAGCCATGATTTTCCTGGTCTTACATGAAATGGTTCCTAAAATTCCGGTCAAAGTTACGAGGCTAAAAATTCATAACCGTTTCACGACTGGTAAATGAAGGTTGGTATGTCTCCTCCGGTAAGTTCAACAGGTTTTCATAGGCCCTTATGTAGTCTTGAACCATTCGTTTAACGGTAAATCGTTGTTCAAAGGCCAGTCGGCAAGGTTGACGGTCAAGGGAGGAAATGCAGGGGACGGCTTTGACCATGTGTTCCATGGTGTCGCAGATGAATCCGGTATGCCCGTCATCGATGATTTCGGGAACGGAACCTCGCCGATAGGCTAAAACCGGTGTGCCACAAGCCAACGCTTCGATAAAGACCAGCCGAAAGGTTCCGGCCAATCAAAAGGTGCAACCAAAGCATAGGCATTGCCGATTAAGTCATTTTTTTCGGCATCCGTGACTTCACCCACGTATTCCACCAAGGGATCCGATAAAAGCGGTTTAATGACGGCACGAAAATATTCCTGGTCAACCGGATCGACTTTCGCGGCTATTTTTAGAGGCATGCCCACACGCTTGGCAATTTCAATGGCATGATCGGGTCGTTTCTCGGGAGTTAACCGACCAACAAAGATAAGGTAAGACCCTGACTGAGGATGAAAACTATACAGGTCTTCGGGTAAACCATGGTGGATGGTTTGTTGCCAATTTGCCCAGGGTAGGGGATTCCGTTGAGCATTCGAAATGGAAATAAGCGGGCAATCTAAAAATTCTGCAAATATAGGTTTCAATTCGGGGAGGTCAAGGCGGCCATGAAGGGTGGTGAGGACCGGAGTCCCACAACGCCGCGCTAAGGGAAAGGCTAGGAAATCCAAATGAGAATGGAAGAGGTCAAATTGGGTTGCAGAGGAAAATGTTTTTTCCAACATCATAGTGAAGGGAGCCTGGGGATTGGAAACCCCATTAGTTTTTCGAAGGCCTTCCCGACACATTGATTTGAGATGAGCGCTGGTCTGAGAATCACCGGAAGCAAACAGGGTGACTTCATGCCCCTGACGAACAAGTTCTTCGGTTAAATATGAAACAATCCGTTCGGTTCCTCCATATTGTTTGGGTGGAACACTTTCAGCCAAGGGAGCCAGTTGGGCGATTCTCATTGGAAACTCCTTTCGAGGAAATGACAAAATTAAAAAATCGGGGAAAAATTTTTATGTTGTATTCGTCTTACAGCAAACCTGATGCCGGAAAAATTCTTAAATAAATGCCCAGGTAAGTGATTGATTGTTTGGCCATTTTTTTTGATATGAAATGAAAATTCCAAAGAAAAGTGAAATCAGATCAAAATGGAAAATGTAAAAACTACCAAAGGCGTGTAAGGGTTACACGAATGAGATAAAAGAAATAATTTGTGAAATAGGAACGAAAAGGTTTTCGCCAATTGAGATAATTAAGTTGTTTTTAAATTGATATGTGCCAGGAAGCGTTGAGAAGGAATGAACACAGAGAAGGAATAGATTCCCCATACAGACAGGATATTCAGAACAGACAAGATGAATTTTTTAATGAGAAGTTAATGAGAAAAAAAGTGACAAAATGGAGCGTCTTTCATCGTCCCAATCCCGACTTCGAATAAGATTTATGTGAGTAGGGAATGATGGAAATCGGTACCTGAGCATTCTACATCGCATTCACGATGGTAAATCGGGGCGAGTTGAAGCTGCTTGTCCTGTCATGGGTTAGAACCAGGGGAAGGACACATCAAATGCAATAATCAATGATTGCAATAAACCATACATGATTTTTGTTTCACCTTCCTATCTGTAGGATTTACTCGAGTTCCTGTAGCTTTTACTTTAACTGAGTCCTCTTAAATATTTCTTGAAGAGGATTCCGTCCAGACAGATCTTTCGCAATTCTATGAAAAATAAGAAATAATTTAAATGTGGCGGAAGGAGTATGTTTTGGGCCCACCTTTTGCTGTGAAGTATAACAGTAGGTCAGCAAACCTTGAAAAGAGAGAAAGGAGAGAGTGATGACTATAGCGGGAATGTCGGCAACAGGGTATTCAACGGTTGGAGATATCGTACCGACTCATATGTCGATCTATCATGCTCAATCAGAGGGAAATACTGCCATTATGGATATTCTTTCCAGCCATGCGGTCGTGGCTCCTGTGGTCGACGACGATGGGCATCTGGCGGGATTCCTTGGAGAGTCAGTAAATCCTTCATGCCTTGTATTCCGGGAAAGATATTAATCAGGTAAAAGTTGAAGACATAATGACAGAAGATCGGACTTCAACGGTAACGGAAATGACACCCATCTCTGAGGTCGTCACACTATTTCAGGACGAAGAATTACCGATAGTACCAATCACGAGAGAGGGACGAGTCATTGGCTCCCTGTCTCGACATGATCTTATTCGAGCCTTAACAGGAGCCGGATTGGGCGTAGAAAAATAAGTCAGTAAGATTGATTGAACGATATGAAAAAAGTATGTGTATAACGGCATGTAAAAATAGGATATTCATTATTTAACTCAGAAGGAGGAGACTATGAAATCACAACAATCCAGTTTGAAAAATTTTAGAATTATGGCTTGTTTCGTCGGCGCCTGTTTAGTGATGCCAGCGGCTGTTCTACCTGCCGCTGATGGAGTTTTCCCAATCTGCCCCTGAGGAAATGGTTCGAAAAAATCTTGAGCCTTTTGCAGGAGCTTACAAAGAAGTGTCTGAGCTGAGTAGCACTTATGCACAGCGGATTATTCAATCCGAGCCGGAGCAAGCTGACGTGTTGCAGGAGGAAGCAAACCAAAAAATGACTCAGGCTGTCACGAATCATGGGCTTTCTGTTGAAGACTACAATTTCATTTTTCACACGATCCAAAGTGAGCCTGAACTTCAGGAGGAATTTATGATTGCACTGCAACGAGCTCAGTGAACAATAAGTAATTTACCCATCAATTCCTCGATCATGGAAAAAAGATGAGGTCTGTAGAAGAGCGGCATGATCGGGAAGGCCTAGAGGAAAAAAAGCATGATTATAAATTTTTTCAAGCTGACCATACTTAGTTTCATTTTCACGATAGGATTCCTCGGGGGGTGTTCCGATTCATCCACCGATAAAAGTCATCCCGAGTCCACGAGTGAACATCCCGGATTCATGGCAAATGTAGACGGGGCTGTTCATGCCGAAATATCGGGAGATGGAATTGTGACCTACCTACTACCGAAGGAACGGGATCCCGTGACCGGAAATCGTCCCGGTTACTATATGCTCTTTAACAATCTACCCACAGATGCTATGGAAGGAAGAGAATTGGTCATCATATTTCGAATATCTGATGGAGCCCAGCCTGGCCACTATAACTTGATGACACCCGATCCTCTCAAGGTGGGACAGAATTTTGATGTACAGGTAGAAGCGGTAGAACAAGGGCAATCCATTCCCTACCAAACGAATACGGAGGGAACCATTACTTTGGATAATTTCACTCCTGACCGCCTATCTCCAGAAGCCAGTAGGATTAAAGGCACCTTTCAATTTGTTGCAGAGAACACTGTTGGAGAAAAGGTTTCAGTAAATGGGGCATTCGATTTTCCCTCGAAACAGAACGTCGTATCGTTGAATGCAGGGTATTCGGTTAAGGAAGAGTTAAGGACCTGAAGGAAAGATAAGAAATTACCCCGAAATGCATTGCAAATTTTTCAATTTGTTTTTCCGGCTATCAGAAAACGATGCCGCGGAAGGTGGGGCGTTCTAGAAAGAAATTAAATACATGTGATGAAGTGCGGCTCGAAGGATATTCGAAGCATCCAACCACTATGGACAGAACAGACATGGAGAGCTTGTCGCCTGGTGGGAGAGATCATGTTGAGAGGCTCTGACGGCTGCTGAGCCTCAAGGAGAATGAGGCCGGCCCGATTGTTGTACAAGAAAGCATGAAAGGCAAGCGGGGGATTTTGTTTCTCGTCTTTGTGGGAGTGACAGGCGTATGTCTTTCCCTACCGCGGATAAAAGGAATTGATCCGGCTGTGAAACGAAATCAATACGCTCAATTGTTTAGTAAACTCTCCAATTGTTGTCGAACAACCGGTTCCCGCAATTTTTTTAAGGCGATGGTTTCGATCTGCCGGATCCGTTCTCGAGTCACCCCTAAGGTTTGTCCGATTTCTTCCAATGTGGATTCTTCGTCGTACCCGATGCCAAACCGCATGCGAAGAATGCGTTCTTCACGTGGGTTCAACGCTTTAAGGAGGCGGGAGATGGCGGCTTTCGAGCTGTATTCCTCCGAAATCTTTAACGGCGAAGGCGCATCGTGATCCTCAAGAATATCTCCGAGTGTGCCCTCACCCTGTTCATCCAACGGGGAGTCCAGGGAAACGGGATCATAGGAGCCCTCCAAGATTCCTTGCACTTTTGCAACAGATAGCCCGGTGTTTTCGGCCAGTTCTTGAAGAGTCGGCGTCCGTCTTAACCGTTGAGTAAGATGCTGTGAGGTCTTCTTGATTTTTTGGGTAATCTCATAGATATGGACGGGCCTTCGAATAGTGTTCCCTTTTTCGGCAATGGCTCTGGTGATGCCCTGTCGAATCCACCATGTGGCATAGGTGCTAAACTTATAGCCACGTGTATAATCAAACTTATCGACCGCTCTCATCAACCCAATGTTGCCCTCTTGGATTAAATCCAAAAAATGTAACCCGCGGTTCGTGTAGTGCTTGGCCACACTCACGACTAATCGCAGATTGGCTTCAACCATTTGCGCTTTGGCCTGATGAACGTGGGCGACGGTCTGATCAAGGATTTCACAGGATTGCAAAAATTCCTGGTACGGCATCAAAATAAGAGACTCCTCGGTCTCCCGAATACGTGCCAGCGCTTCTCTGGAGGCATTCCCGGGTTGTTTGCTGTCGGTGGTTTCCAAGACCTGTTGGTGAGTGAGAATTTCTTCTTTAATCTGGTGAATTCCCTGAATCAGGGTTTCCTGTACGTCGGGGCGCAGGTTCAGGGCGTCTATTCTTTTTATCAATTGTTGAATAGGTTTTTTGAAGGAGGCAGAAGTACGGAAATTATCTGGCGCGGTACCATGCATGGCCAGACGTTGCGCAAAATGAGACAGAAATGGTTTGGCTAACCGGGCGATTGCATCAAGATGCTTGAGGGTCTTGTGGAAATTTTGTCCTGCCTCGTGTCGGGTTTCGGATGCAGGAGTTTCGCCTTCTGACCCAGCTGCGGAACTCATGATGACCAGATCACTGACACGGAGGTCTCCGGTGTGCAATTGATCTCGAAGCGCAAGGAGACGAACAAGGATGACGGGTAAACTGAAAAGAGTGACGACCAGGTTATTGGTCCCCTCTTTGATCTGTCGAGCAAGCTGGAGCTCGGTCTCTCGTGTCAACAGCGGAACTCGACCAATGTCTTTCAAGAAGAGGGGGATCGTCATATTGGCGGTGACGGGGTCCTCATGATGTTGATGGGTGGGTTCCATGAATTCGTCAGGATAGGAGTCTGGCATCTTCATGCCGGTCTTTCGGCCCCTTTCCTCAAAAAAGAGGAGCGAAAAGACTGAAGTGAGGCTGATAATTCCAAAGAAGCACCGGATGAATGCATCAGGCCATCCTGCTGGAGGGAGTAATTTTTCAAGGTCCGGTTTTTCTTTCCCGAGCGTTGCAAGGGTTGATGTAACAATTCACTTGATGCCATGGTGGCCTCGCTTTCTCTTGCGCACAATAATCACTTGCAACCGAATCGTACTTGGCGCATGATGCAAATTCTTCGCACTGGTCATTCCACTCATTCTTCACGCCCATATCCAAACTATTCCGGTCTCTTTTTCAGTTTGGATTCAGAGTTGTCCTCCACAACCGGATCCCGTCGAACATTTCCTTCAATTGACGTGCCCTGAGGCAAACTGGAGTTCCTTTTTCCCACTCTGGTCATTTTTCATTCCGCGGGCTTTGAGAATGGTCGTATCTACCGTTTCTCCACAGTTGAGGCACCTCAATACTTCTAGATGGTGAAACTGCCCGTCGAGATTATAAATGCTATCTCGTACTAACAGCCCTTTACACCGTTGGCATTTCATCATCTCTGCACCCATCTGTTCAGTTGTCATAAAATTATTTCCTCCTTTTGGAAGCGTTTACTTGCACCTTGACCCCATGCTAGTTATGATAAGTAACTAGTTACAAAAGTAAAGTAGGTACTATAAAGTAACCATGAAATTGCCTCCCAGTTCCTTCGGATGTCCGTTGGATTCCCTTCTTCGTGTTCTTGCCGGACCGTGGACGATTTACATCCTCTGCCGCCTGCATAACAATGGTGAAACCCGTTTTGGCCAGCTCAAGCGCCAAATGCCGGGTATTTCCTCAAAAATGTTGACGGAGCGATTGCGATCGTTGGAAAAGGCTGAAATTATCTTTCGTCACCAAGCCCCGACCATTCCTCCCCAGGTGACCTATGGGCTCACGACAGAAGGCCGGGAACTCACCACGATTCTTGATCAAATTAATACATTGGCCGGCCGATGGCAGGATCTTGAGACCAAAAAGACCGCAAACACCAACATTCAGGTGAAAGACACAAAAGGAAAAAAAACGGTAGCTCAATTTTCCAGGATTCCTTCCTCTCAAAAAGGAAAAACTGAACGGAAAAATTAGGTGAACACGGTTTTCGCCAAAGATTGTTTTGGTCTTGGCATTCAACCGGACATGGGAATTTCCCCCGGGAATGTGAGACAACTCTCCGTTAAATCAGTCTGAAAGTCATCTGCCGAGTAATCCTCCTCACCCAATCCCTTGCTGGAAGGAATGCGTTATATCGTCGGGGGGCTTTGACTGTCGTGGAAAGGTGTCAACCGCCAATGGAGGCAATGTATGTCCGGCCAGACCCGAACAGCTTTCGCTGGAAATTTCCTGAGCTGAGGATTCTCCCGGACGAAAAAGGACAGCAGTCGATCAAGTCGAAAGGGAGAGAAATGAAGGAATTCGGATAGAAAAGTACTTATCTCTTTTTTTAAAAATCCCGCCAACTTCGGTTTTTGAAGCGTGAAGTCCACTCCCGATTTCAGGAAGGAATGCTAGCCGGTTTAGCTTTTTTCAACCCGGACAAAGTGAAAGTTAATTCCGCCGCTGATGCCCTGGTTGTCGGGGTCAGACGGTTCATAGGTTGCCACGGAGAAATTTTCTGTGGGCAACGCGTCCTGTAAAGCCAGGCCGAAATCCTCCAGGGTGGTCACCTCGACAGAATTAATTTCCTTGATGAGGGCCCGGGGTTTTATGCCGGCAAGGGCCGCAGGCTTTCCCCCGATCACCTCAAAGACGACCACGCCTTTTGCGCGCTCTAAGCCCAGAAAATCCCGTATTTCTTCGTCTACTTCTCCGACAATGATGCCGAAGTCTTCTCCCAGCTTGACGGCCTGTTCCTTGGTCATGGCGTGAGAAGCGCTTTCGGCATGAAGCAAATAGGGGGTTCCCAACGAGAAAGCCAAGATCATGCTCGCAATCACACCTTGGCCTACGCGAGCAAGTCGTCTGCCGAGCCGGTGGATTCGAGGTTGGATAGTCGGACGAATCATGTTCATCATCATTACCTCCCTTATAGCCGGACACATTCATGCAGGAATTGGTTTACCCAAATAAAAGAATTTTCCTTCTTGATCAAATTCATGAAGGGCGCTGTTTTTAGGCACACGAATCATCGGAATCCATGGGGATGTTGCGTTAGTCTACGCCTGACTAACGGGATCATCCTGGCGGCCAAGCACGGTCCGCAAAAGAAACCGGCCAGGATCATGGCCATGAGTAAGTACTGAAAGCTAAGTTCTCCGAAAATTTCTACCATCGGCAATTTCCTTTCCGGTTTTCATGAGACCAACTCGCAATGATAAAAATGAGGTGTTTAGACCAAGACCTCCTCTTGATTAGAAGTCACCTTACTCTTTTCCACTTGTCGGGTTTTCAAAAGAGTGAGATCAACGACATGGCCACAATTGAGGCATCTCCCCATTTCAATTTCTAGAAATTGTCCGTCCACGTTAAAAATACTGTCTCTGACCATGAATCCTTTGCAGCGTTCGCATTCTCCCATTTTGTCACCTTCAGTTAAATTATAACCATTTTTGCCTCGACCTTCTTTATTGGTTAAGATAAGTAACTAGTTACTAAAGTAAAGTAGGTACTGTAAAGTAACCAATGGAAATCTCCTGAAAGTCCTTTTAATGATGTCAACTGGGTTCCCTTCTGTGGAGCCGGGAAATTCGACGATAGGGCCTCCGGACCGGTGGCATAAGAACGGGTAGGTCGGTCTAGATGGCTCAAACGGCAAAGGTCCGGTATGTCGCTGAAAATTTGGCGGATCGATCAGAGGAATGCGCTGATCCTTCGAGGGCAGGATGGTTGACCAAGATGGCTAACTCCAATTTTCGAAGCCTGTATGACGAACTTGACGTTGGGTGATTCAGTTGGAAAATACTCTGATGGGATTGATCAAAATGGGCGGGATGGATCAAAAAGGTTTTGGGAAAACCTTGGCGTTTGTGTTGATGGTGGCTTTTGGTATTGTTGAACCCGGCAATATCACAACTGCTCAGGAAATCGAAAGACCGAGCCCTCCGGCTCCCTCCTTAGAACGCATTCAACAGGGTAAGGCCTTATATGAGGGGCTTGCCCGGTGCGTTCATTGTCATGGTCAGACCGCCTTGCGACGTCCCCTTACCCGGCAAGAACTTTTTTCCATTATTAAATTCGGTGTGCCAGGGACATCCCATATGCCTTTTACCTATCTGCTTTCCGATGAGCAAATATGGGCCATTGTGCAGTATCAGCTTGACGCGTGCCAAAACGGCTGTGCTGCGGACCCGTCTTAAGAGGGAAGCACTCAGGCCATTTCCCAAGTTTTAAGGCAAGGGGCACCCGATTTACGTGGATTCCGTTTCCTACATGACTGCAATCCGGTTGAATGCGCAATCGGATAGGTCAATGAGGTTGACGTTGTGAAGACCTGGAGGGGGCATAGTCAAAATCTAATTGCACCTACGAATGGCGGAGGGCCAAGTGGAATGACGGTCATTCCGTTCGGAAGCCTTTTTACCGTTCTTCACGCATGTTGACCTTTTCCAAAAACGCCTCAAGTTCCGAATTGGCATAGATACCATAAGCATCCACGATGGTTCCCCGCAAACCATCATGCGTTTCGACGGCATACACCACCGACTCATCATCGGGATCACTGATGCCCTCAAACCGATGATGCTCTCGGATTGTGAGTTCTTCCGGTTTGAATGTCTTTCCGCTTTCGACAGCACTAAAGGCATGATGAAGAAAGGCGAAGTTGGTGGTAAAGCCCCGGCTCCTTAGTCCCTTTAACGCTTCGGTCATGGTCATATATTCAGGATGTGACATGGTGTCTATGGCTCCTTTCTCTTTTAGTGGCTACGTGGGAGAGTGATGGCCCCGTTCTTGGGCGACCATTTCGAAGGAGGCGCCTTAGGATCAATTCTTATCTAAAGCCTGTTCCATTTCCAGAATTTTGACGGTGGTTTTGAGGACGGCATCGGGATTCAGGGAGATGCTGTCGATGCCCTGCTCCACAAGGAACTGCGCAAACTCGGGATAGTCACTGGGGGCCTGGCCGCAAATGCCGATCTTCCGCCCTTTGGCCTTCGCGGCCTTTATGACCTGGGCGATGAATGTTTTGACTGCGGGGTTACGCTCATCAAACACATGGGCCACGATTTCTGAATCCCGGTCCACGCCCAGCACCAACTGTGTCAGATCATTTGAGCCGATGGAAAACCCATCGAAGATCCCGGCAAATTCTTCTGCCAGAATGACGTTACTCGGAATTTCGCACATCACATAGACTTCCAAGTCCTTGTCGCCACGCTTCAGTCCGTGCTTGGCCATCTCCTCGAGAACCTTTTTGCCTTCCTCAACGGTCCGGCAAAATGGAATCATGAGTTTCACGTTCGTGAGTCCCATCTCCTCCCTGACTTTTTTCATGGCCTGACATTCCAAGGCAAAGCCGTCCCGGTAGCGGGGATCGTAGTAGCGGGACGCGCCACGAAATCCGAGCATGGGATTTTCTTCCGTCGGTTCGTATTCCCTGCCGCCAATTAAATTCGCATATTCGTTCGATTTGAAATCGCTCATACGGACAATGACATCTTTGGGGTAAAAGGCTGCCCCGATCATGCCGACCCCTTCGGCGAGTTTGTCGACGAAGTACTGTGTTTTGTCGGGATAGGCCGTCGTGAGACGATCAATCTCAGCTTTCACGCCGGCATCCTTTATTTGGCCATACTCCAGCAATGCCAAGGGATGGATTTTAATGAAGGTGCTGATAATAAATTCTAGGCGAGCCAACCCGACGCCGTCATTGGGAATACCGGAAAGCGAAAAGGCTTCCTCAGGATTTCCGATATTCATCATGACTTTGGTGCGGGGGTGACCCAAATTTTTCAGAGAAACCCGTTCAACGTCAAACGGGAGCCGACCTTCATAGACGAAACCGGTATCACCTTCGGCACAGGAGACCGTCACCAATTGCTCGTCCTTGAGGGCTTCGGTCGCCCGCTCTGCTCCGACGATAGCCGGAAGACCGAGTTCCCGACTGACGATCGCCGCATGGCAGGTCCGTCCTCCGCGATTGGTCACGATGGCGGACGCTTTTTTCATGATCGGTTCCCAGTCCGGATCGGTTTTGTCCGTGACCAACACGTCTCCTTCTCGAAAGTCCTGAAGGTTCTGGACATGGGTGATCACCCGAACCGGGCCCTGACCGATTTTCTCTCCCACGCTCCGGCCTTGAATGAGAACCTGTCCCCGCTTGGTCAGGTGATAGGTTTCCATCACATCGGGATCTTTTCTGGACTGAACCGTTTCGGGCCGGGCTTGAACAATAAACAGCTCACCTGTCTGTCCGTCTTTGGCCCATTCGATGTCCATGGGACAGGCATGGCCTTTCTTCCCGCTGTAATGGTCTTCAATGAGGCAACCCCATCGGGCCAACGTCAGAATTTCTTCATCGGTAATGGCAAAACGATTTCGGTCATCAGGGGAGACCGGCACGTTTTTGACCATCTTGCTTCCCCCGATATCATAAATCAGTTTGAATTCTTTGCTTCCTGCAATTTTATGAAGAATGGGCTGAAAGCCCTGCTTGAGGGTGGGCTTGAAGACATAATACTCATCCGGATTGACGGCGCCTTGCACGACATTTTCCCCAAGCCCATAGGAGGCGTTGATCAGAACGACATCAGGGAATCCCGTTTCCGTATCAATCGTGAAGAGCACGCCTGCTGAGGCCAGATCGGAACGCACCATTTGTTGCACCCCGATAGACAGCGCGATTTGGAGATGGTCGAACCCTTTATCGACTCGATAGGAAATGGCCCGGTCGGTGAACAACGACGCAAAACATCGCTTGCAGGTTTCAAGGAGTGCCTGATGGCCCTGCACATTGAGATAGGTTTCTTGTTGCCCGGCAAAACTGGCATCCGGTAAATCCTCCGCTGTCGCGCTGCTTCGTACGGCGACGTCGGCTCCTTCGGTTGATTGGGCACTCAGTCGGTCATAGGCCTCTTCGATGGCCTGTTCCAGTGCTGGAGGAAGGGTGTGCACCAATAATCGCTTGTCGGATTTGTCGCCCTCGTTGACGGAGGTTGGACATATCCCCGGTATCCAGGTCGCCCAGGATCTGTTGGATTTTGGTGTCGAGTCCGGCCTCACGAAGCACATAGCGATAGGCCTCAGCCGTGATGGCGAAACCGTTGGGAATTTTGACCCCCTGGGGAGTGAGCTCCCGGTACATTTCGCCAAGAGAGGCATTTTTGCCTCCCACTCGACTGATATCCTGTAAGCCAATTTCTTCAAACCAGAGGATGTAGGATTCAGGTGTTGAGGCAACTGGCTTCATCCCGATGATTCTCCTTCTTTACTATTTCAAAACCAGTAAAAGGGCATGGCCACTTAATACACATCGTAAGGGTCAAAGGCGGTCATGGCCGTACCCGGTGCCTGCCGACCGGAAAGCGAAAGTGTTTTCCCGCAATTGGGACAGGTGAATTGTTCAACCTTCGTTTCGTTTGAATAGTGGCTGCTGGCCATCACCTGAGGGGGCCATGTGCAGTGACAGAGTTGAAAGCCCAGGGATTGCCCCATGGCCGCATGACCAACCTGGATCGTCCGTTCCGCTTCTTCAATCTTTTGTTGAATGGCTTTTCGTGGTTCGCCTGCCGGCAGTTGATCGTTTGCGGAATGGACGAGGGCAATCGCCTCCTTTAAGGTCGTCAACCCTTTCGTGAAGGCTTCCAGGACCTGGAGAAGACTCTGTTCTCGTTTTGCGTGATCCATAACAAATTCCCCTTGTGTTAATGAACGATGCGAATGCGATGTCCTGGTTGTAATCGTTTGAGATGGTCGAGTCCTTATCCCTTAATACAGATTAACGGGCGCATTTTCGCTACCTTGCGGGCCAAGTGCGCCTGTTCAGCCGCATCGACCACGGCGGTGACGTCTTTATAGGCACCCGGCGCTTCTTCGGCGACCCCTCGCGCGGATGGACTTCTGATCAGGATTCCCTGAGCCGCTAATTCTTGAATCACCCTGCTGACCTTTCCATTGGCGGGTGGCTTGATGCCGACTCATACTGCGTCCTGCTCCATGGCAGGCGGACCCATAGGCCAGACCCATGCCTTCTTTCGTTCCGACCAGAAGATAGGAGGCTGTTCCCATGGTTCCACCGATGAGGACCGGTTGACCGAAGGCTTGGAGGTCAGGAGGGATGTCAGCATGTCCTGGACCAAACGCACGGGTGGCACCTTTCCGATGGACAAAGACGCGGCGACTCCGGCCGCCGATCTGATGCTCCTCCATTTTGCAGGTGTTATGTGACACATCGTAGAGCAGCGGTAGGGACGCCTGAGGAAAGATCTCCGAGAAGGCTTGACGCACTAAATGCGTGACGATTTCCCGATTGGCTAAGGCGCAATTGATCGCCGCCCGCATCGCCCCTAAATACTCCTGGCCCAAGGGGGAGTCGATCGGGGCACAGGCCAATTCGCGGTCCGGCAACGTAATGCCATATTGGCTTGCCGCCACCACCATTTTCTTGAGGTATTCGGTGCCGATTTGATGCCCAAGCCCTCGAGATCCGCAATGAATGCTGACCAGGATATCCCCGGAATGGATACCGAGTTTTTCCGACAAGGGATCGTGATAGGTTTCTACGACCTCCTGAATTTCCAAATAATGATTCCCTGATCCTAACGTGCCCATTTCGTCCTGCTGGCGCTTCTTGGCTTGATCAGATACGTAGGCGGGTTTTGCCCCGGTCATGCAGCCGTGCTCTTCAATGTGCGATAAATCTTTCGCGGTCCCATAGCCTCGTTGGACCGCCCATTGGGCACCGCCGGCGAGCATGTCATCCATTTCCTTGGGTTTCAGATGCAATCGACCTGTACTCCCCACGCCAGCGGGCACCTGTGCAAATAAGAGGTCCGCCAGTTTTTCTTTCACGGGAGGAGTGATATCCTCCGCACGTAAACCCGTATAGAGGGCCCGTACGCCGCAGGAAATATCAAACCCAACACCGCCGGCAGACACCACCCCGCCCTGTTGAGGGTCGAAGGCAGCGACTCCGCCTATGGGAAACCCGTAGCCCCAGTGAGCATCGGGCATGGCAAACGAGGCTTGGACAATTCCCGGGAGTGTGGCCACATTGACGACCTGTTCATACACCTTCAGATCCATGTCACGAATGAGTGACTCATCCGCGTAAATAATTCCCGGCACGCGCATCGTTCCCTTCTGAGGAATGTGCCACTCATACGCAGAGACACGGGATAAGAGATTCAGGTCCATAGGGTTTGTCGCAAGAAAAAATGGTGAATCAATGGGTACGTTGACAGCGTCGGCTCAGCATGCATGCTATGTTCAACTCAGACAGGAGCCTGTCGGACTTATGAAGAATCGGCTACAAAAGTGCCTCAGCGGTCCATATTCACCGCTTTCTTGGCCCATAGTCCCACTATGGGCCTGCAAAACCGTCAAAATCTGGCCTCGCTCAGCCGCTTTTTCGCTTTCGATCCCCTAAGTCCGACAGGCTCCTAGACATCCACGACACATTGGGCAATCCAGCCGTTTCCCTCAATCTGCCGGACAGATAACTCGGTATAGGTCGCCCCTTTGATTTCTACGGCTGGTTCATGTTTGATACGATCGACTGGTTCCCCGCGCGCAATGGCTTTGAGGTGATGATCCGTGATCGTGACGTCAAACCGGCCGAATACCATGTGACCGCATGCCATTTCATAGATGAGGGCATTCAGCCAATCAACCAGTAATAGCTCATCATCCGGCGCGTCGCAGGTGAAATGGCGCTCCAGCTGAGGATCTACCTGTTGGGGATCCGTCACGACAGCCGTCAGAGCTACGGCTGCCTGTTCAAAAGCTTGGGGTTTGGTGATTCCAAAACCACGAATTCCCATATCCGCCTCATGGGGAAAATGCTCCCACCCGCTTGAAGACTCAAGGCCGTCCATGTGTGTCATTGGCCGGTTGTTAGCCTGAGCTTCAAGCAAAGGACCTGTCCCCAGGTTGACGGAAACATAGCTCAGCCACATCCTTCCATGAACCTTGCCCTGAGCCCCTTCGGCTGCGCTCAGGACAGACTTGCCGAATGGGTCAGCATGACAAGGAGCAGGAAGCCATCGGCCTTTTGTTTCTGTCTAATCCAGCAGAAAAGATATATTGGCGTTAATGCGATATTTGGTGATCTTGTTGTTTTCCACTTTGGCTTCCATGTCCTTAATGTAAATCGATTTAATGCCATGCACGCTTTTGGCTGCTTTGGTCACGGCGTACGAAGCCGCATCCTCCCAACTCTTATCTGATTCTGCTAACACTTCGATCACTTTTAACATGTCTGACATGGCTGAACCTCCTTAATGTGAAAATGAATGATAACCCAATGACCTGAATACAGTGGTTGAGCTGTTATCCGTGCCTCTCTGCTGAACGGTGAAGTTTGGCAATGGGATTAAAGGGAGCAAGGAGTCTGATATAGCGCAAGACATCCCAGCGCTCATCTTCCGTCAGACGCTCTGACCATCCATGCATGGGAGAAAAGACGGCTCCAAAGGTGATCACATTCATTAATTCCCAATCGGTTTTTGATCGGGATTCCAACGAGTGAAAATTCGCGGGCTGTACCAACAGGAATTGGGTATCCGGCCCATCACCGGCTCCTTTTTCTCCGTGACAATTCGCGCAATGCTTTTCAAACAGGATTTTCCCATTCTGAGGGTTGCCTGGAACTTCTTGGCTGAACGCCAGAATGTGCCAGGCTATGATGAGGATGAAACTGAGAAACCCAAGGTATTTGTGTGGTTGATGCATGATGTCCTCCTGCTCGTTTATCTGTAGGGATATTCATCTATAGACGGTCAGAGTCTTCCTCTTCATCCTTATGGCTCCTGAATAGATTCCAGGTACGACAACAGTTGCCAGATTCGCCCTCGTACTTGGTCGGCCCACTCCGTTTCAATCGAGACTTCATCATCCGGGATCCGGAACCATATTCCAAACACCGGCATATCACGCGTGCCATGACTCGGAATGTGATCGCGCCCATCGATCGTGCGGTACGCGTGCCAAAAGGGGAATGTCCCACCATGGTTGGCTGATAACCTGGTCAGATTTGCCGGCTTGGGCTTCAAAGATTCAGAAAGAGGGCCATCCCCCTTGGCCTGGGTTCCATGACAGGATGCGCAGAATTTTTGAAAGAGCTGCCTCCCTCCGGCTATGACATCCTGCTCCTGAGCCCATCCCGAACTCATTCCCATCCACAGGATCAGCAAGGCGAGGCTTCCATTCCGCAGGAGAAGGCTAAGCAAATGATTCATGGGGTATCCTTTGGGTGTAAAACATTCAGGCAACCTCTTGAGCATGTCTGGGGGAGGATTTGTATTGGAAAATTTTGCGATTGGATAGGACTTGCGAATCAAAGATTTCCCCGCAATTCACACATCGCCATTCATAAATCCAAACAGTCTTATGAATATTTTCCATATTCAGACAGGTATCCATAACCATTAACCCATGGCAGCGGGAACATTCCATCATGTCACCTCCCGTTATCAGTTTTTTCTCAAGGTATGTTCCTAAAGCAATGAATGTATTAATCCCTCTTTCGAACCATGCCGTCTCAAATCGTGAGCGAGGGAGAACATGGATTCGATAACAAAGAGGAACTATCAAACCTTATGCCAAATCCGGAATATGGAGTCAGGACGGAAAGAATGTTGAGAGAATAAGGCAGGGAAGGGGTGCCCAATCCCATTGAGAATAGGGCGAAACCATAAATAGCCAGCGGGGAAATATTGAACTGCAAAATTAGTTAACGTGACATGGCACGGTCGAGAAAAGTTCGGGGAAAGATGCAAATGTCAGTGGAACCGCCACCGAACTGTAGCATCTTTCCCCAGCCCTTTCGAACCGGTGGTCCCAGTCTTCCTCACCCTTGATCCATTCGACATATAAAAAATATCTGTCCGGGCCAGGCTATCGAAGAGGACGTATGGAGGGGGATTCCCGTCAACACCGGATACTGGTTAGCGATCATGCCGATCAGGGCGAGTGACCGGTTCAATGATGCCGCAGGCATCTCGAGGGCCACCTGCACAGCCCGCAACCAATTCATCCTCGCCCACTAAGTCACAATAGAGGTCGGGGTTGGTGTGGATGATGAAGGCACTGCCCGCATCGTCTCCCGCACCCTCATCAAAAATACTGAGGCGCCCCTCTGAGAGGGTAATACGGTTCGTGGTGGTATGCATGACACCTATCCCGTTGCGGACTTCAATATTCACGAGGTCTCCCATATGAAACGGGTGATTGAAATAAGGGCTGTCCGGTGCGTTGGGGTTGCCGCTGTAGAGGTCAATGGCTCCTGGATCATGATGGCCTTTGGCCGCGCTGCATGGTGTACATGCCGCGGCTTCATGGATATGGACCGCATGTTTGCCATCCGACAATCCCTTCACAAACATCGAAACTTCCACTTCCTTGATGCCTTCTTCGGTGAAACGTTCTTTCAGGGTCGCTCTTCCCTGGATAGCGGAATCGGTACAACCGGCGATTTCGGCCGTGGCCTTCTCGACCCCCTTGTTGAAAAGCCTCTTGGCATCCGCGTCTGAGTGACCGAATCCCACCATCGCAAGGCAGGCAACGAACCCCCCGAACAGGCATGAAGATTTCATGATACACCTCCCTGGAAGAAAAAATAAAAAAAAACAGAATGGTACATCCGAGAATGTTCCCAGACGAAAAAGGAATCAAGGTGATCAGGTTAACTCAAGCGCACTATGGCTTGAACTAGGGTATTTCCTAGGAAATAAGAAAAATTACCCTGGTAAGAGAATCATGCCTCACTCCTCATGACGGTTCGGACATGTCACGTCTCTGTCATCCTCGTGGTCTGGTGAGCGGGGACCCAAATCGCAAACTGAAAAAGATGAATGCCCGCTCCCATGGGTCGTAGGTGAGTCAATGAGGGGGGCAGAGGCAGAAAGGGCTGTACCTTTTGAGCCAAAATGCCTATGATTCGGACTTCCGTCCGGGTGCTTGTCTACCTTACCCCTAGGGGAAAAGCTTGCATGGTTACTCCAGCAAAGCCAAATTCATTCAAGGGGAAACCTGCAAAGCCAACTAAAAAAAAGGTTCCTGCAAAGAAGACCCCTCCTGGAAATTCGGGTAAAATTTCATCAAAAACTTTACCATCAAGTCCCAAGCCTCCAACCCCGCTTAAGAAAAGCCCTCGTTCATTAAAAGCCCGAAAAACCCAGACGGCCTTTCCGATAGTGGGAATCGGGGCCTCGGCCGGTGGGCTGGAAGCTTTTGAGGAGTTCTTTACCCGGATGCCTCCCGATAGCGGATTGGCCTTCGTGGTGGTTCCCCACCAGTCTCCCAGTCATATCAGTTTGCTCCCCGGTCTTTTGCAAAAGTGTACGACCATGCCGGTCCTGGAGGTCGCAGATGGTGTGGTGGTGAAGCCCGATACGGTCTATCTGGCTCTGGCCGGGAAAAACCTGGCATTGCTGAACGGTCGGTTGCAATTAATGGAACCGGCCTTACAAGACCGACTGCCCTTACCTATCGATTACTTTTTCCGTTCCCTGGCTGAAGATCAAAAGCATCGGGCGATTGGCGTCATTTTGTCAGGGACGGGGTCCGACGGCGCATTGGGTCTCAAAGCGATTAAAGGTGAATCGGGAATGACCATGGCCCAGGAGCCGCAATCCGCCAAATATACCGGTATGCCACAAAGCGCCATCGCGACCGGGATCGTTGATTATGTCTGCCCTCCGACACAGATGCCCGAGCAAATTCTGGCCTATATCCGAGGTCCCTATCTGGCGCCTATGCCATCGGGACCGGGTGAAGAAAAAGATGTGGGACCGTTTTTACAGAAAGTGTTTGTGCTCCTGCGTGATCGAACCGGCAACGACTTTTCCATGTATAAAACGAATACGATCCGCCGCCGTATCGAGCGACGGATGAATGTTCACCGGATTGAGAGTCCCAAACAGTACCTCCGTTATTTGGTAGAAAATCCGCACGAGTTGGATGCGCTGTTTCAAGAAATACTGATCGGCGTCACGAGTTTTTTCCGGGATCCTGCCGCATTCGAGATTCTCGCGCAATCAGGGCCTCCCTGTACTCTTGGATTCTAAGCCGGACGGGGATCTCGTGCGGGTGTGGGTGCCCGGCTGTGGAACCGGTGAAGAAGCCTATTCGCTGGCCATCCTCCTTCGGGAATATATGACCCACCGGAGGATCCGGTTTCATGTCCAGGTCTTTGGGACTGATTTGGATGCCCAGGCCATCGAGGTTGCTCGGAAAGGGATCTATCCGGCGGGGATCGCCAATGATGTGACCCCGAAACGGTTGGAGCGGTTCTTTATAAAAGAAGACAGTAATTACCGTGTCAAAAAGGACATTCGGGATCTCGTGATCTTTGCCACGCACAATCTCCTCGCCGATCCTCCCTTCACAAAATTGGATCTGTTGTCCTGCCGGAATCTGCTTATTTATTTAGAGGCGCGAACCCAACGTCGCCTGTTTCCTCTTTTTCATTATGCATTGAAGGCGAAAGGGTTGCTGTTTCTGGGATCTTCAGAAACGATCGGGGAGTTTGAAGAAGGGCATTTTGAGACCGTCGAACGAAAATGGAAGCTGTATCGACGAAAAGCCGGATCCACCGATCGCACCACACTTGAGGGATTTCCGATGAACAGAATGACCGGGGTGCGTGACCGCTCAACCGGAGAGGTCGATGTGCTTCCGAGTCCGGCCCCCTCCATCCCTGCCTTGATTGAAACGATGTTGTTGGAGCAGTATGCCCCATCCAGTGTGATCGTAAATGACCGGGGGGAGATCGTGTATATCCATGGACGGACGGGCACCTATTTGGAACCGGCGCCGGGGGAACCGAACCTGATTCTGGTGAATATGGCCCGAGAGGGGTTACGGTATGACCTGGCTGCGGCGTTGCATCAAGTCACCACTCAGGAACGGGAAGTCGTGCACCAAGGCATTCGAGTCAAAACCAATGGGACGTATGCGTTGGTGGATCTGACGGTCAAGCGGATAGAGGACCCGGAAGCGCTTCGAGGGCTCTATCACGTGATATTGGAATCCAGGCCAGGCACGGCCTCCGTCCCTGGAAAACGGAAAAAGATGGGCACAGACAAACAGGACACGGTGTCTTCCCTCAACGTCATTCAAGAATTGCGCTATACAAAGCAACGGTTGCAGCACACCAACGAAGAATTACAAACGTCAAATGAAGAACTGAAATCCACCAATGAGGAACTCCAATCTACCAATGAGGAATTGCAAAGCACGAATGAAGAATTGGAGACGTCTAAAGAGGAACTGCAATCGTTGAATGAAGAATTGCTGACGGTCAATGCCGAATTGCAAGGCAAGATCGACGAACAGTCTGCGACCAATGATGACTTACGCAATTTACTCAACAGCACCGAAATCGCCACCATCTTTTTGGACAACGATCTCAATATTAAACGGTTTACACCGGAAGCCAAACAGATTGTCAACCTCATTGCGACGGATGTCGGCCGACCATTGACGGATATCGCCTCGAAATTACCCGATGGTCGACTCATCGAGCAGGCTCAACAGGTTCTTCGCACTCTCGTGTTTTACCATGGGGAGGTTCAAACGACCGATGGGGAGTGGTACGTTCTCAGGATCCTTCCCTATCGGACGGCCAGAAACACGATTGATGGTCTCGTCCTCACCTTTCTGAATATCACGAAATCGAAAAAAGCGGAGATTGTGGCCAAACAGGCCCAGGAATTTGCCGAGAGCATTATTCAAACTGTCCGCCAACCGCTTATTGTCTTAGACGGGCAATTGCGAGTGGTGACTGCCAATCAGGACTTTTATCGAACGTTTCATCTCTCCCCTGCAGAGGTCGTGCACAGCCATTTTTTTGAGGTAGGGCAACATGAATGGGATGTTCCAGCCTTGCGTCGGCTGCTCGAGGAAATTCTCCCTCAAAACAGCACGTTCCAGGACTTTCTTGTTGATCAGACCTTTGCACGCGTGGGACGCCGGGTGTATGGCTCTGAATGGGCGTCGTCTGGAACAGGCGACCGGGGATTCCCGACTCATTCTTCTTGTGATGGAGGATGTCACCGCAGAAAAAACAAACTCGCATTCTCATTAACACCTGTCGGGCTTGGCAGCATTGGGAGGGATTGCAGTGAACACCTATCGGGCATGAAGGTGAAGGTAGACGGACAGCCTACCCGTGATGGCCATCTTCGCGCGAAGTTCTGAAGAAGGCAACAAATGAGTCCAAAGAAAAACACCGGCTACCGGGAATAATAGGCTTCGTCAAAGGGCCGAAACCGCGCTGACAACCACTCGCGCGCAGGTAAAAAAGATGACGCTGGACGAGGTCCAGCACCTCGTGCATGAACTCCAGGTGCATCAGATCGAACTGGAGATGCAAAATGAAGAACTTCGGCGGACTCAGGTTGACCTGGAGTTGGCCCGTGATCGGTATGCCACGCTGTATGATTTTACACCAGTGGGATATGTCACACTCGATGGGATCGGGCAAATTCTGGAAGCCAATTTGAGCTTCTGCCATGTGTTGGGTCTGTCACGCAAAGACATTCTCCATAAGAAATTTGAAAAATATCTGGATCCGGATGATCAAGGAGCGTTTCGCCGGTATTTGGATTTTCTGAGGCAGACCCCGGGCACGCACCGTTCCGATCTTCTAACTCTGCAGCATTCCAACAATCCCCGTCGGGTCCGATTAGAAGGCTGTCTGGAGACCAAGGAATCTTCAAGTATGCCAAGGGTGTTTCGAATCACGGTCGAGGATGTGACCATGCAGGAGCAAGTAGAAAGCGCGCAGGATGAGCAAAGGGCCTTGATGGCAGTCGTGATGGGCGGAGTCATGGATGCCATCGTGACCATCGATGAAAGTCAACGAATTGTCCTGTTTAATAAAGCGGCGGAAGACATGTTTGGTTGTCCTGTCTCAAGCGCCCTTGGACAACCGATAGACCGGTTTATTCCGGAGCGGTTTCGTGGAGCCCATCAGGAACATTTTCAACAATTTGGCCGGGACCCGGAGCCCTTCCGTCAGTTGGGTTCGGCAAGGGAGATTTTCGGACTTCGGACCGGCGGAGAGGAATTTCCTATCGAAGCGACCATTTCACAAGTGCAGGTTAAAAAACAAGGCAAGAAGTTCTTCACCATTGTGCTACGAGACGTCACCGAACGTCGATACGCTCAGGAGATGCTGAAAAAAGACCAGCAATTTATTGCGGCCATTTTGGATACTGCCGGTGCTTTGGTGGTTGTCATGAATCGCCACGGGCAGATCATCCGGTTTAATCGCGCCTGTGAAAGGCTGACGGGGTATTCATTTGAAGAAGTTCGCCATAGGCTCATTTGGGATATACTCCAACCGCCCATGGTGGGGGTGGAGGACGTGAAGGAATATTTTCAGGCCATTCTCCAAGGCCAGGCCCCGAATTTTCAGGAAAATTATTGGGTCACGAAAGAGAATATTCGGCGCTGGATTGCGTGGTCTTATGCGGTGCTCAGGGACGACCAGGGTAGGGTGGACTTTGTGATCGTGACAGGGATGAATCTCACCGGACAACGGAACGCGCAAAGAGCGTTAAAACACGAACAGCGGTTCATTGCGAATGTGTTAAATACGACAGGAGCCCTGGTGATCATCCTGGACCCCCAATGGCGGATTCTTCGCATGAATCGGGCCTGTGAGCAGACGGTCAGGCACGCGTTTCAAGACTTGAAGGGACAGCCATTCTGGAATCTCCTGACTCCTTCCGAAGAAGACAAAGAAGGAGCCACAGAGGTGCTGGAGTCTTACAAAACAGGCCGGTTCCCTTGCACCTTTGAATCGGCCATTCTGGATAAGGCACGTCAGCTTTGTTGGATTCAGTGGAACACAACCGCCAGCTATAAAAAAAACGGCGATGTGGAATATTTTATTGTGACCGGCACCGATATCACCCGGCGCAGGGACACTGAACGGCTGCTTCAACAGAGCAAAGAGCAGCTTCAGGCAATTCTTGATCATAGTCCGGTCTCCATATGGCTCAAAGATCTTGAGGGTCGGTATCTGAAGGTCAATCGGCAGTTCGAAAAGAATACGGGTCTGTCCGAGAAGGAGATACTGGGCAAAACTGATATGCAAATTTTTCCCTCCGAACGGGCTTCCCGGTTTTGGGAAATTGACCAAACCATTGTTCAAACCCGGCAGGCCTATGAATCCGATGAAATATCGGATCGTTCGGATGGAATACACACCGAACATGTGTTTAAATTTTTGTTGACGACTCCCAAAGGAAAACCCTATGCGCTCTGTGGAATTGCCACGGATATTACCCAAAGAAAACAAGCGGAAACCATTCTTCAGGAAACCTCTCAGCGCCTGGAAATTCAACAGCAGGAGCTTCGCTCACTGGCTGCCCAACTCCTGACTGCACAGGAGGAGGAGCGCCGGCGTATATCCCGTGATCTGCATGATGATGTCAATCAACGGCTCGCGCTTCTGAGCTTGAAGCTGCAAGCTGTGCGAGACGGTCTTCCGGAACATCACCTCGTCACGCCAATGATCCAGGAACTCTATGAAAGCGTCGCCAATCTGTCCGATGATATCCGGCATTTAGCCTACCAATATCACCCGTCGATTCTCGATGATCTGGGATTGGGCTCGGCTCTTCGCTCGTTGTGCGAAGACTTTGAGAAGTGGGAAGGGATTTCGGTCACGTGTGAGTTGCCTGATGGAGCACGAAAAGTTTCCCAAGGGGTGGGCACATGTCTGTACCGTGTGGTCCAGGAGAGCCTGCGAAATATTTCAAGACATGCTCAGGCCTCGGCAGTCCATCTCATTTTGAGGGAGGATGAGCAGGAAATTACTCTCTCCATTCAGGACAATGGACAGGGATTTGAAGTGGACGGGCTTCTTTCTCGAGGTTTGGGATTTGTCAGCATGAGAGAACGGGTTCGTCTGGTGGGTGGAACCCTGTTGGTGGAGAGTCAGCCCGGCCATGGCACAACCGTGAAGGTGTCAATTCCGGGTAGCGAAAAAATGATTGGTGTGTGACACAGATCGGCTTGTGACGCCAGGTTTCGGGATAGTTGGATACTCCGTCACTCATGTTTGTCTTTCTATGCCGTCATCCTTGCAGATGAGATTCGGGGATCGGTCCGAAAGATTTCAAAGAGAGATTCCTGATTTCGAATGGCAGAAAGGCTATACAGATGAGCAAAGCCAACCAAATTTCCCGATACAGGTTGTCGGGAATGAGGGTCAGATTATAAGGTGTTAATGCCAGGGCATGGGAAAAGGTCAGGAATATCTGCATGGCCAAGGTGGCCGTGCATCAAAAGCATAGGACACGTTCCATGGTGACCCGACCTCGTGTCTTATTAGCCGACGACCATGTATTGGTTCTGGAGGGCTTGGCCAAACTGGTTACGGAGGACTGTGACCTTGTGGGGAAAGTGGAGGATGGGCGGGCCCTTCTTCAGGTTGCTCCGAATTTGGAACCGGATGTGATTGTCTTAGACATTTCCATGCCAAAATTGAATGGACTGGATGCCGCCCGTCAACTGAAGAAATTACTTCCTTCGGTCAAGCTGATTTTTCTGACCATGCATGCGGATCCTCTGTATGCGAAGGAAGCCTTTCAAATCGGGGCCTCCGGTTTTCTCTTGAAACGTTCTGCGGCTTCAGAGTTGATGCAAGCCATCCATGCCGTGATGAAAGGGCAGTACTATGTGACCCCCGCCATTGCCAAGGATTTTCTGAGTACAATAACTCAAACGAGTCCGGTACCCCAGGTCGAAAAAAAATCTTTGACGCCGCGACAGCGGGAAGTTCTTCAACTCATCGCCGAGGGTCACAGCACCAAAGAGATCGCGACGATGTTACATGTGTGTCCTAAAACAATTGAATTTCATCGAACTCAGATTATCCGGGGGTTAAAGCTTCATAGCACGGCGGAATTAACGAGGTATGCCATCGCGCATGGCCTCATCGCCTCTGAGGAATAACCGGTTGTTCATATTGCTTCCGGGCCTACTTCATTATCTGATCTGACTAAGCGCACCGGGCGGTGGTGATTTATTCGAGAGGCTTTGAGTCAATATTGTGGCACGTGAAACGATGGATAGGGAACTAGGCGGTTTTTCTTCAAAAACTAGGGATTTGCCTAGTGGTGCGTGGGGTTCCCTTGTATACAATACGGCAGACTGAAGGGTGCGACCTATTGTCTGGAAACGTCTAGATGGCCGTTCATGTCCCTCATCTTCATGATATTTCATGTGGCAAAGGGTCCTTGACGAAACTTCCCCGTATTGTGTTGGCGGACGATCACCCTATGGTGCTGGAGGGGGTGGCCAAGCTTGTGGAGGATTTTGGCGAGGTCGTGGGGAAAGTGGAGGATGGACGATCGCTGCTTGAAGTCGCTTCACATCTGAACCCGGATGTGGTGATCATGGATATTTCGATGCCGAGTTTAAACGGGCTGGAATCGGCACGCCATCTCCAAAAACTTGTTCCCCGTTGTAAAATCATTTTCCTGACGATGCATGCGGATTCCGCCTATATTACCGCGGCATTTGAGGCCGGAGCTTCTGGATATCTCTTGAAACGGTCTGCCGGTTCAGAACTGCAATTGGCGGTCAAGACGGTGTTGGCGGGCCGCCGGTATGTCACGCCTTTTGCCCTGCGGGGGGAGGTCTCGCTTAATGTCTTCCTGGGAGGGGAAAAGTCGTTGTTTAAGCTACTCACTTCTCGTCAACGGGAAGTCTTGCAGTTGATCGCCGAAGGCCGTTCCACCAAAGCCATGGCCAGCCTTCTCAAAATTTCCACCAAGACGGTGGAATTTCATAAAGCCAAGGTCATGGAAACCTTAGGGATGCATACGATTCCAGAGTTGACCCAGTTTGCGGTTGCTCACGGCCTGGTTGAGAAGTAGACGATTCCGGTCATCTTTCCCTCCTTCATCCTAGGATAATTTCCCGAAAGGACTAGGGGTTTCCCTAGTTCTTTTTTTTTAGGTCCATCGGTATTTTACACCCTCACCTTAGCGGCAAAATCCCCCTTGACTCTGACGGTTTCATGGTTGAAACCGATGTGAAAGAGAGGCCCTCGGATGAACCAACTTTTTTCATCTTCCCCGTTGGCGGAAGATCTGATGAACACCGCAGCCGTTCCTCTTCGACCCGGTCGCTTTGAGAAGGGTCTGGCTTTGCAATTTCTCTCGGGTCAATACAGCGGATGGCCGGTGGTCGATTCCACCAGAGAAATTCTGGGGGTCGTGACCGAACTCCGTCTGTTGCAAGCCTGTTCACGCGTGAATTCCCTGGATGAACTGCGGGTCGAAGACACCATGACCACACCGGTATATGTGTTTGAGCAGGATCCGCTTGATGTCGTGATGAAGGAAATGGTTCACAGCCAAGTTCTGCGGATGCCTGTGGTTCGTGATCGGCAGCTTGTCGGGGTCATTTCCCGGGCAGATGTCTTAAGGCATAGCCTCCCGTTATCTTCGCCTACCTCCCAATTCGTGTTTTCCTGTGCCTGGTGTGAACGGGTTCATGATCCCTCGGAGGGGCTGGTCGGAACAGATGCCTGGCGAGTGTTGGATGCCTATTTGTCAAGGCATCAACTCACATTCTCCGATATCGAGCCTGCACAAACCTATTGCCCTTCCTGTTTGGAAATTCTTCAAGCGCTCCAAACCACATCGCCGGGTGTGTCGCGTGCCGGGACCGAGGCCCGGGCTCAGGAAGTCCGTCCCTGTTTGTTGGTGGTCGATGATGATCCTTCCGTAGCCGGGTTGTTGGATCAAGCTCTTCAGGAATGGGGATATGAGGTGCTTGTTGCGAGAAATGGGCGGGAGGGTCTGGATCTGTTGGACGGCCGTTGCGTGGATGGAATTTTACTGGATATGCACATGCCTATTATGGATGGGCGGACCATGTTGGATGAACTACGCTGGTTGGGACATCAGATGCCGGTGGTCATGATGTCGGGCGCGTCGGAGGAATCATTGCTCCGGCGGATGTTGCAGGAAGGTGCTCAAGGATTTTTCCTTAAACCGTTTCATCTCGCTGCTGTTCAACAAGCCTGCCGTAAGATCTTTCAAAACGATGAGGTCAAGGCAGAGGCCTCTTCTCGTTTCCATGTGGCCTGATGGAAGACGCGATTCCGGTTGGGGCTGATGGATTTTCAAATGAGGAATTGGGCATTTTTCAGAAAGGGGGACTCATGAACGAACATAAGGCCGGTCGTGTGAATGGAACCCTTAAAACCGGTATGAGAGAAGTCTGCGCCCATCAACGTCTGGTAGATGAACAAGTCAACATAAAAGGCGAGAAAACGGGGCACCTGGTCTGTCTGGAATGTGGTGAGGTTATTCATAATCCGATGGAAGCCTGAAATTGACGGAGATGAATGTCATCTCCTTGTTCATGTGGAAAGAGGGAGAAGGCCTGTGATGCTTCTCGTGCTTCACGACGCTGAAGGTGTCAAAGATAAGGGGGTATGGCGTTGGTCCTTACAGACCACACGGTGTTTTGAACGATTTGATATGTCTTCACCCATGAGGGTTCAATCAGGTTTGATAATTGCCGTAAAGAGCACGTCCGTATTTTGCTCATCTGTCTTGAGATGATGTCGTGCTGAACTGGTAGCCAGGGAATACAAGGCGGAGGTTGATCCAATGAAAGATGTCTCATTCGTGTCCAACAAACAGGGAGAAATGGAAGGCTTGCCAGTTTCTGTCAATGAAAACCAGGAGATGAGGCATGATGGTTCTTCTGATTCGCTAAAGATCAAAATTGACAATCGCGCCCATGAGATTTCCCAGCGGGGAGGTGAGCCTCGTGGCCCGAGTTTATCCAGTTGGTTGAAAGCCGCAAGGGAGATTTTGTCCGAGGATTCTGAAGGGCCGCAATTGACTGTCTAAAGCCTGTTTGCCGGGCTCGACGGTTTTATGCGGGTCCTCATCCCCACGCTGGAATTCTGACGTTTTTAATCAATAATCTTTTTTTTAACTCCCTCCAGAAGCTGGGTCTCCGCCACGAGGGCGGGGATGACCAAGGAGGAGGGAGAGGCTCGGTATGTTGTTTCGGACATCCATCAGAACCCTAGGAAAAATTTCTTGGTTTCCTAGGAAAATACCCAGTATCCCTCACTCGTCTTTCACGATATAAGGGACCGCATAGATACATAGCTTTCATACAATTTTTTTCGTGCCAAGGAAGGAGCTCCGCCCTATGTCTCAATCCCATGCCTTATGGTCCATGATTCTCGCCGGTGGGGAGGGGGAACGAACGCGTCCGTTTATTGAACGATGGTTAGGCTATCCCAAACCCAAACAGTACTGTACATTCGTGGGAAACCGGTCGATGTTGCAACACACCTTAGACCGGGCGGATCGCCTTGGGGCCCCTCATCAAAAAATCACGGTGGTAGCCCAAAGCCATCAAGGGTTCGCAGGGGAGGCCTTAGGAGGCCAGCGGGCAGGCCAAGTGATTCTTGAACCGAACTATTGCGGCAGCGCCCCCGGGATGTTTCTCCCTCTCACCTATGTCCGGGCATGGGATCCAAGTGCCACAGTGGTCATCTTCCCTGCTGACCATTTTGTGTTTCCGGAAACTCGTTTTCTGGAAATGGTTCGGCGTGCCATACGCGGGAGTCGTATTTTTCAGGATCGCCTCCTGTTATTGGGGGTACGTCCCACCCATCTCGAATTGGACTATGGCTGGATGAATGTGGGTGGGGTGTTGGGTTGGAGTGGAGGATCCTGTGTTCGGCAAGTCGATTCCTTTGTTGAGCAACTCGATCCCATTCAGGCCCTCAATGCCATGGCCAAAGGCGCACTCTGGAACACATCGGTGATCGTGGGGAAAGTTTCCACCATCTGGAAGCTTGGCTGGCAATACGTTCCTGTCATCATGGAACGGTTTGAGCGATTAGGAAAAGCCATCGGGAGCACTCATGAGGGTCGCATGCTTCGTCAGTTATATCAGAAAATGCCCATATTAGATGTGTCTTCCGAATTACTCCAGCGCGTTCCGGAACGCCTGGGGATGATTGAGCTGGAAGACGTGCTTTGGAGTGATTGGGAAGGCTCAGACCGCATTCGTGACACGCTGAATGTTCTTGGAAAGGAGCCTGCGTTCCCCTCTGAGCTTGTCACCATGCCCTGTTCCTCACCTCATCCACTCTCTTCACTCGAGGTGACCCGATGAGTCCTAAACGCGTATTCACAACCAGTGACTCCAAGGAACCGGAAGAACAGGCTGGCGCAACTCGTCAAGGCAGGAGAGTGTCGGGTAAGCCACCAGGCGCCAAGACATCTTCCAGGGGCAAGACTCGAAAGCCTCTTCCGCCGGAGGAGGAACACGAGGGCGAGACTCCATTCGCGAATGAGGATATTCACCCGCGAATTGCTGAACGGGCCTATGAGCTCTACCAGCGGCGGGGAGGCCACCACGGCCAGGACCTTGATGATTGGTTCCTCGCGGAGCAAGAGGTCATGGCTGAAGAATCATGGGAAAATATTGAACCATAGAGCGAAATCCGGGACAGCCAGCCTTGCGCCGTTATCGCGCGGAGGTCGGCAGAGCTCCGTTCTAAATTAAGACTTGAAGGATTAGCGAAGGGCGAAGGCAAGGGTTAGTAAGGTTAGGGCTGTCCACGATGGGACTCGGTTGTCGATACACTATCAATTGCGCCGACTCTCCTCCGGTTTCCCCCGCCGATCCTGATGGGTTCCTCATAATCCTAAAAACGGCAGTTACAGGGCCGCGAGCCCGTTCATGCTTCGAGGGCCTCAGCACGAACGGAGTGTCGAAGTGGTCACCCGTTGGGTGAGAGTCCGTTCGCCCTGAGCGCCGCGCCTTCCGCGGCAGTCGAAGGGTTCCGAGATGGCCAACTGCCGTTTTTAGGATAATAAATCCTGGGAATGACCAATGGGTCTGATTTCCGCTTTTCCCCCCTTGTTGTTGCAATCTTCAACAGTTCCCCATTCATCCCTGTAGCTTTTTGGTCAAGCAGACCTTTCCCGGCCTGGTCCGTTTCCTCAGAACCCGTTGCGAACAGAAAGAATTGGTCCGAGGCCCTCTCCTGGCATAACCCTCGCTAGACAAAGAATAGCGGCTCTATCCCGGAAGGGCAGATGAAATGCTTCTAGGGCAAAGGAGGTGCTGGACCTAAGAGGAAAAAGATATTAAGCCATGAGCCCGGATTTCTCGGTGGCAAGTACGGCGTATGGGCTGTTACGAATTAGTGTTTCGGGGGTGAAAGGTACAATATGTATCGAATTTTAGATGAAAGTGAAGACGGAAGTGTGGGAATACGGGTTGAGGGTAAATTATCAGCCGAAGAGTATGATCTTTTGAATGCGTACCTGGAGCATCTGATGCAGGAAGTTGGGCCGATTAATTTTTTATGCGATATGGCAACCGTTGAAGGCGAAAATGGGCAAGCTTTATGGAAGGAAATAACCGATCATCTTCGGAACGCTCAAGATTATCAACGAATTGCGGTGGTCGGAAGCCGACGATGGTTGGAGGGCGGACGACATGTTTCTGTTCCCTGGCCAAGGGCCCAATGTAAATATTTTACACCAGACCAGACGGACGAGGCCTGGCATTGGGTAAAGGGGTGAGGGGGCTCAAGTCGCTTGCCAACAGGCGTCATCCGGATTCCGCGGGTGGCCGTGAATGAGTGTGTGGCAATTGTGGATAAATAGCCGTTTGAGGTGAAATCCCTACTTTTCTTTATTTAACGTGGCCTTGGTCAGCTTCGGACCCATTTCCGTTAACCCCTGGCGGTGATGAAGACGTTAGCCTGGCAGCCCCGATACCGTTTGAGGGGATTTCCTGCTGAATCCTAGGGACTTTTTCCTGGTTGACTAGGGAAATTCCTAGTTCCTTCCTTGGGTGAAATGTTTTACAAGGAACATTCCATAATGGGGGAAGACCCTCATTGTACTTTGGCATACATGATCCAGGGAGGGAGATGAAGAACATGCTGAGAGCCGGGGCTCATCCGTTGTGGTCGATCATCTTAGCTGGTGGGGAAGGGGAAAGAACCCGCCCGTTTATCGAACAGTGGTTGGGGGGGCATAAACCCAAGCAGTATTGTACCTTTGTCGGAAAACGATCCATGCTTCAACATACGCTGGATCGGGCAGACCGATTGGTCAGACCTGAGCATAAGGTCACGGTGATCGGTCGGAACCATCGGGAGTTTTTGAATAAAGCCATTGATGGAGATACGTCCGGGCACGTGATTGTTCAGCCCCAGAATTGTGGAACAGCCGCAGGAGTGTTCCTTCCGCTGACCTTTGTACGAGCCTGGGATGCGGATGCCACAGTCGTCATTTTCCCATCCGATCATTTTGTCTTTCCGGAAGCTCGTTTTCTCGAGACGGTGAGGCGAGGGATTCGCGCAAGTCACTTTCTTCAGGATCGTTTGATCCTGTTTGGCGTTTCTCCTTCCCATCCCGAATTGGATTATGGGTGGATCAACCTGGGCGATGTCCTGGGCTGGACCAATGGGTCATGTATTCGCCTCGTCGGTTCCTTTCTTGAAAAACCAGACCTCCGTGAAGGGAAACAGGTCATGGCAAGTGGCGCTCTTTGGAATACCTTGGTGATTGTGGCCAACGTGACCACTCTCTGGAAACTTGGTTGGGAAAACCTTCCGGTTATGATGGAGCGGTTTGAACAGTTAGAGCGCGACGATTGGAACTGTGCACGAAAATAGGACGCTGCAGGAGATCTATCGAGACATGCCAGTCCTGGACTTTTCTCGTGAATTGCTTCAACGGATTCCTGAGCATCTGGGAGTGATGGAATTCGAAGAAGTGCTATGGAGTGATTGGGGGCAACCCGAACGCATTGCCCATACACTCAAAACTCTCGGGAAAAAACCGGCATTTCCTTCCGAAATTTTAGAAAGGTCCTTGGCTCCCACCGATGCCATTTCTCAGATAGAGGTGACATGATGGCGAAAATGCCATTCATTCACCCATCCGATACATCTCAAAATTCCCCCTCAGCCGGTAGGTTCAATGGCGCGGTGAGAAAAAAGGCATCATATAAGAAAGGTCTCTTGAGAAGTTCAGAAGAGCATGATCCCTGGTGGCACCGATTCCATAAATTCTCAATCTCCCATTGGGAATGTGCACGCGGGTATCACCCGGCGGACATAGGAAGTCATGCACTATCGAGACGGACACCCTTGGGAGGATCTCGATGATTGGGTCGTTGTTGAGCAAGAGATATTGGCCAAAGCATAGATCATCATCGCCCGGGAGATCTGTTCATCAGTTGAGTGGCAGGAATTCCCGTTCGCACATCTTCTCCGTTTGTTCTGAATGATAGCCAGGATTCCTGGAATAATTTTCGCGGCTTCTGTCGATAGATTGCCGCCGGCTCACAATCATGTCGCCTTTACTGTTTCTCAAGAGAAGGTGTTTGTATGATATGCACGAAGATGTTCTGTGGTTTCACCTTCATCTCGTTAGTCTTCCTAATCGATGGGCTTTGAAGGTTTTAGTTGGTCTCAAGATCAAAGACGTGACTAACTTCAGATTCCGGATGACCTTCAACAACGGGAAAAGGACGCAACTCAGCGGCAAAAACGGGATTGAGAAAACGAGCAGCCTACAAAACACGAAAGGAACCTGGCGCGAAAGACCAAAAGGATTCATTCCCACAGGTCAACCGGGAAAGGTCAATCTCCATCAATGGGAAAAGGATGCGGTATGGGTCGGCAAGGACGGTAGGTAGCAAGACCCATTTCCGGCTGCCATGGATGAAGAAAATCCATGAACCAAAGCGTTATGCGCAGAACAACCAGAGCCCGGCGTTCATCGGGTAGTCCTTGGTCCAGTCCCGATTCCCGGTTTTCTTTTGCGTCTGTTCCCCCATTTTGGATGTTGCTGGGCTGAATAAGAGTCTGTCTCGTGAAACAGAATTGGAATGTCTTCTTTCTTAAAGGAGAAATGATGCGTGGTTCAAGATGGGCTTTGATCATATTGGGGATTTTTCTTGTATCCACGTTAGGGTGTTTGCCCACGCCCTCAGTGCGTGGAGAGATCCCTCCCTTAAGGGAATGGGATGGCCAAGCGCGAATGGTCTACATCCCGTTCTCTGGACTTCTTCAAGATACTGTTTTTGCCCGTTTTTCCAGTCAGAATGGTTTTAGGTTCGACCTCTCACCGTCCACATGATCGTCCTAAGATTCCGGAATTCCTCACGTCTGAATTGAGTTCGTGGAATCTCATGAGATGGGACGAATACGACCTCTCATTCCCTTGTTCCTTCCTCCTTTCCCGGAAGAGCGTTTTAACCCCACATATGAATCATATGGGACAACCCCCTACCGAATCGTGGGTCGTTTCTGTTAATTCACAAAAAGGTCCGGTAAGGCAAAACGCCTTGAAGAGCAGACAGTGGATTGAAAGCGATCCACACGCAATTTCCTGTTGAGTCGAGCGGGATAGAGCTGCGGAAATAGCGGTCGGCTTTGACCCAATGAGAATGCATGTCGACCCACAAAACTCTTTTTGTCTCATCCCGCCAAAACCGGAAACAACCCTTTCAATCCGTTAGCAATGAATTCTACGGCGATGGCGGCCAGGATGAGTCCCATGATACGTGTAAAGATATTAATGCCGGTCTGGCCTAAGTGCCGGGAGATCCACGGTGCCAAATGTAAGGACGCCCAAATGCATAGGCCGACTGCAACGATTGCAAGGGCAATGAGGGCTTCATGAATCCAGCCGATTCCTTTATGAGCCTGTAGCACGACCGTGCTCAACGAACCGGGTCCCGCCAGTAAGGGGGTTGAGAGCGGGACGATGGCAATGTCCTGTTTCCTGTCGGACTCCTCAGCTTCCTCTTTGGTCTGCACCGTGAGGCTCCGTTGTGCCTGAAGCATGGAAATCGCCAGGAGTAAAATGAGGATCCCGCCACCCACTCTGAACGAACTCACACTGATCCCGAAAATTGCAAGGACTCCTTCCCCGGCGACCAAGGCTACCAAGAGGATCAGAGTGGCCGAGAATGAAGCGATTCTGGCAATGTTTTGCCGGGCTTTTATCTCTTTTCCCGGAGTGAGCGCGATGAACATGGAGATCGCCCCCAAGGGATTGATGACGGCTAACAGCGCCACAAACATTTTCAGATATTCAGTATAATCCAGCATCGGGTATCTATTTGTTGGTCCCTCTCATACATCTGCGTATCCGGAACATGTCACTCTCTCAATGCTCAGCGGCCACAAAAGGCATGAGTGCTGATGGGGTATGACATCGAAAAACCTGTATCGTCATGCGATACTTCTCATTGTAAAAATCAAAGAAATGTTTCACCTCATTTACTGGCGGATTGTCATGCTTGGGCCCTGACGCTCCATTGGTCCGGCTGCCGTGGGATCGTGTGTCGTTGCTTCGGCGATCTGTCATCCACCTGGGGAAAATGGAATTGAGAAAAGAAAATACAGGAAAGGGAGACATCAGGTAAACTGGAAGTGGGAAGGCGGTTTCTGTTGTTATGGGTTGAAAGGAGCGCAAAGATGAAAGTGTTGTTGGCGGTAGAGCAAACTCGTATTTCTGAAGGGGCCATTCAAATTCTCAGCAGGTTGACACTGCCCAGTGGATCCGATCTGTTTCTTCTCCATGTGAACCCTGTTCCACAAAAAATTACGGGTCTGGCAAAGGAACGGATTTTGAAAATCTCCCAGCAGGTACAAGAGGTTCAAAAACAGGCGCTTGAGCAGGCACGTGAGTTTCTGGGTAGAGTCGAAAAAAGGTTGAGTCATCAGGATGTGCAGGTGTTTCCTCTTGTGAAAAAGGGCTTTCCTGGAGAGGAAATTCTAAAAACCATTCATGCGAAAGACGTCGATCTGGTGGTCCTCGGATCACGGGGCTATTCCAAGGCGAAGGGGATTTTACTCGGGAGTGTGAGTCAATGGGTGTTACAGGAAGCGCCATGCTCGGTGTTGATCGCTCGCCCCATGGCGCGGGAGAAAAAAGCTGTTCGAGGCATGAAGCTTCTCCTGGCTACTGATGGATCTGCCGATTCACGAGCGGCCGTCGAATTTATTAAAAACCTGACCTTACCCCCTTCCTCACAGATCACCATTCTCCATGTCGTCAAAAAACATGTGTTCGAAACTGAACAAACGTTGATTGCCGATAGCAAGAAGGAGGATGAATTTGCCAAATTGGCCGAAGAACTCCTGGCGATCCGAGGCCGGGAAGGAGCGAAACTCCTTGAACAGACTCGAAAGGCCTTGAGTGCTCCTGACCTTCACATTCAGGAGCGATTGGTGTTTGGCAATCCAGGAGATGAAATTCTTAAAGCTGTTCGATATGTGCGAGCTGATCTTGTTGTCTTGGGGTCGCGTGGCTCGACCGGGGTCAAGCGGGTGTTTCTGGGCAGTGTATCGAACAAGGTGGTCAGCGGTGCCGGATGTTCGGTGGCGGTCATACGGCATTAAGAGAGGAAGTGGTACTTCGAAACCTGGGACAAAAAAGCTGCAATGTTGCATGAACTTGTTCCGGGTGGCGCTCGCCTCGTGCCAACGGAAGTGGACAGCAGAATGGACCCACTGCTCCTTCCTCACGCGATCCCGTACCCTCAGGAGCAGCTGGTATTGCGGAAGTGTTTGACAGTATTCATCTGTGAATAAAGGTGTGTGTCATGAGCATTCGAAATTTCAAGTACCTGTTTAAGCCAAGCGCTATCACGGTAATTGGTGCATCGAATCGGCCTCATCGAGTGGGAAGTGTGGTGATGCAGAATCTTCTGAAAGGGGGATTCGAAGGGCCTATTCTGCCCGTGAATCCAAAGTATCAGGCGGTGTGCGGAGTGCTGGCCTACCCCGATGTGAAGGCCCTGCCGGTCAATCCCGATCTCGCCATTCTTTGCACCCCTCCACCCACGATTCCTCCTCTGCTGCACGAACTAGGGGAACGCGGAGTCCGGGCTGCGGTCATTCTGACAGCCGGTATCAGGCGGGATGCGTCCGGGAAGGAGGGCGCGACCGATTGGACGGACATGCTGGAAACCGCAAGTAAATTCGGTATACGCCTGCTGGGTCCGAATACCGTTGGCATGCTCATTCCCCGGCTAGGACTCAATGCCAGTTTTGCCCATGTGGAAGCGCTCCCGGGCTCGCTGGCGTTTCTTTCTCAGTCAGGTGCTCTTTGCACGGCTGTGTTGGATTGGGCACGATCCAAGGGAATCGGCTTTTCGCATTTTCTTTCCCTGGGGGATAGCCTGGATATCGATGTTGGTGATGTGCTGGATTATCTGGGCAGCGACCCCGATACCCGAGCCATTCTTTTGTACATCGAATCCATCACGCAGGCCAGAAAGTTTATGTCGGCGGCCAGAGCCGCCGCTCGGAATAAACCGGTCTTGGCGATTAAAGCGGGACGATATCCGGAAGGGGCCACCGCCGCCAGTTCCCATACCGGGGCACTCATCGGTCGTGATGAGGTGTACGATGCCGCATTCTGCCGGGCTGGAATCTTGCGGGTGTTCGAAATCGATGAATTGTTCGATGCCGTCGAAACCCTGGAGCGAGCCCGTCCATTACAGGGAGAACGATTAGCGATTGTGACGAACGGAGGAGGGCCGGGAGTTCTGGCCGCCGATGCCTTTGCCGAAGGCGGGGGTGCCCTCGCCGGCTTGTCAGAGGCCACCATCCAAGAATTGACCGCCCTGTTGCCGGCAAGCTGGTCTCACGGAAACCCTGTTGATATCGTCGGGGATGCGAGAGGGGACCGCTATGCGCAGGCATTGACCAGTATCCTGAACGCGCCGGATGTGGACGCGGTCATCGTGACCCATGCTCCCACAGCAGTCGTCACCAGCGAGGAGGCTGCGCTGGCCGTGGTGAAAGCGGTTCGCGCCTCGTCCTCCAAGAAAAATGTGTTGACCAGTTGGCTTGGTGGCCAAACCACCCTGCAGGCCCGGCGCATGTTCGCCGAGGCCAATATTCCCACCTATGGCACACCTGAAAAGGCGGTGCGCGCCTTCCTGCACCTGATTCGATACTCCCAACGGCAGCGCATGCTGATGGAAATTCCCCCATCCATTCCACGTGAATTTCAACCGGCCACGTCTTCTGCACGATACGTGATTGAACAGGAGTTAGCGCAGGGGCGTTCTCTGTTGAATGAGCCGGAGGCAAAGGCCATTCTGGCTGCCTATGGGATTCCCACGGTGGAGACCCATATCGCGTCGACCCCCGAGCAGGCCATTCGCTTCGCGGAACAGGTGGGGTTTCCCGTGGCATTGAAAATTCTTTCTCCCGACATTACTCATAAAACGGATGTTGGGGGTGTCGTGCTTGATGTGGAAAACTCCAAGGCCGTTGAAACAGCGTTTCAGGGAATGAGGGACCGGTTGCAGCAACTTCATCCGGGAGCGGAGATGCGTGGTGTGACGGTCCAACCGATGGCCCGTCGGCCTGGTGCATACGAATTATTGGTGGGGGTGACTGTCGATGCCGCGTTTGGCCCGGTCATTGTGTTCGGTCAGGGAGGCATTGCCGTTGAGTTGTTGGGGGACCATGCCATGGCTCTCCCTCCCTTGAACATGAAATTAGCCAAAGATCTGATTCAGGCGACGAGAATTGCTTCCTTATTGCAAGGCTTCCGGACTCATCCTGCCGTCGATCTTGAAGCGCTCTGTCTGACGTTGATGCAAATTTCTCATCTCGTGCAGGATTTTCCTGAAATTGTTGAGCTGGATATTAATCCCCTTCTCGCAGACCAGAATGGGGTATTGGCGTTGGACGCCAGAATGAAAATCGCCCCGTCTCGCATTTCCGGTCCGCATCATTTGGCCATTCGTCCCTATCCGGAAGAACTTGAGGAGTGGATGACGCTACGATCGGGGAAACGGATCCTGTGTCGGCCCATTCGTCCGGAAGATGAACCGGCCCATAACGAATTTTTTTCACGGTTGTCCCAGGAGGATATTCGATTCCGGTTTTTCGGACTCATTCGGGAATTACCCCATTCACAAATGGCCCGCTTTACCCAGATCGATTACGACCGGGAAATGGCGTTCATTGCGGTAGGCAAGGATGAGGCGAACCGGTCTGAGACCCTTGGTGTGGTTCGCACGGCTAATGATGCCAACAATCACACGGCCGAGTTTGCCATTATCGTCCGGTCTGATATGAAGGGTCAGGGGTTGGGACGATTGTTGTTGGAGAAAATGATCCGGTATTGCCGGCAGCGGGGCATGGCACAGATCATCGGACAGGTCTTAACGGACAATACCGGTATGCTGGAGTTGGCGCGGCGCACCGGATTTACCAAAAAACTTACAGCAGAGGGAGATGCGATGGAGATTTCGCTGAGTCTCACGTCCGGAAGGCCCTCTGAATAATGGAGAGAGGTTGCTGGCAAGATCACTGCTCCAAGGATAATTTTCAGCCTATAGGCAGAGCCACCCTCTTGCGATAAAGCCGGCGGACAGAAAGAACGTCACGGGTTACGTCATCGTCGGTGGGCCAGATTGGAGACGCAAGGCCATCAAGACCGCGAATTCCGTGTCTAAGGATAGGGATAGGCGCATAATTTTGGAAGATCAGGAAAGCGAGAGATGGGCATGGCTGGGAGTCGAGCTTGCTCAATACTCGATTTAAGGGTTTCTTTTCAGCGGTTATATTGGCTTAATTGACAAGATATTATCGTGCTGACCCCCTCTTTCCCACCATTTGGGTTTAGATTTACCTGAAACACTTCGTTATGTTTCTTAAGTCAAAACAATCATTCTTCATTGTTTTGTTCCTGGTGTTCGCCATCTCCGGTGTGCTGGTTGCGGTGACGTGGTGGAAAAATCGTTCGGCTTGGCCTGAAGGCCTCATTCAAGCCAATGGTCGAATCGAGGGAGATCTGATCTCCGTGGCCACCAAATTTATGGGCCGAATCAATAAGCTGGCGGTCCGGGAGGGAGACACGGTGACCACAGGGCAGGTGATGGTGCAACTTGATGATGTTCAGGTCCGGGCGCAGGTGAAGCAGGCCCAAGAGGGATGGAAGGCGCTTGAAGCTCGCGTTCAGGGAACGCATGAAGAGCTGGCGGTCTTGAATCTTCAGGTACCCTTGGCCATTGAAGCGGCTGAGGCCAAGGTTCGAGAAGTTACAGCCAAATTGCAACAGGCGTTGGCGGTTGAAAAGGAAGCCAGACGCGATTTGAGTCGGCTGCGTCATTTGTATGAGAAAGGGGATATTTCCCGCCAAGAACTTGATGTGAAACAGCGAGAATGGAATGTGGCGTACCATGATGTCACAGCCATGCAGTCCTCGTTAGCACAGGCTAAAAAAGATTTGGGACAGGCCGAACTCGGTTGGCGACGAATTCGCGCCAAAGAAGCCGAGGTGGCCGCTTTGGAACGCCAGCGGGATCAAGCGGAAGCGGCCTTGGAGGAAGCAGAAAGCATCTTAGCGGATTTGACCATTCGTGCGCCTTCAAACGGAACTCTCACAACCCGCCTGGTCGATATCGGTGAAGTGGTTGCTGCCGGATCCCCGTTATTCGAGATGGTCGATCTTGATCGTCTGTATTTACAAGTCTATGTTCCCGAAATCCAGATAGGAAAAATTCGATTAGGCTTACCCGCACAAATCTTTATCGATGCCTTTCCTGACCGGCCCTTTCCGGCCGTTGTGCGATATATCGCCTCCCGTGCCGAGTTCACTCCCAAAGAAGTTCAGACGCCTGACGAACGTGTTAAGCTTACCTATGCCGTCAAGTTGTACCTCAAGGAAAATCCCGATCACCGTCTCACGCCGGGGATACCCGCCGATGCGGTCATTCGCTGGCAGGAGGATGTTGCGTGGAGAACGCCTCAATGGTAGCCGGGATTGTCAAAGGGGTTGCGATGCCTCTGTCAGGATTCGACCGATAGCCACCGGGTCTTTTTGAAAATTCCCGGTGTGTTTGGTGAATCGAACTCACCTTGGTACGAGATTACCGTTGCACGCATTAAACAGAATGACCAGGTCCCACACCCCTCCCGCTGCTGAACCTCTCGTCCGCGTGACGGATTTTCATAAACGCTATAAGAAGCATCAGGCCGTGATGGGGGTGACTCTCGATATTCGGAGGGGAGAACTGTATGGATTGATCGGTCCGGATGGTGCAGGAAAAAGTAGCATCATGAAAGCGATCGCCGGTGTGCTGTCCTATGAAAAGGGAAGTGTGGAGGTGTTTGGCAGGGCAATCCAATCTGAGCGAGAGGCTGAAGCCATTAAAGGGCGTATGGGCTTTCTCCCCCAGGGCCTTGGTCAGAATTTGTATCCCGATCTTTCCATCGAAGAAAACATTGATTTTTTTGCGCGTCTTCGGTTGGTGCCTGAGGACGATCTCCTTTCGAGGAAACGTCGTCTCCTGTCCATGACCCGTTTAGAACCGTTCCGTCACCGGAGCATGAAAGATCTTTCAGGTGGCATGAAACAAAAATTGGGCTTGGTCTGTACCCTCATTCACGAACCGGAGTTGATCATTTTGGATGAACCTACCACTGGTGTTGATCCTGTTTCTCGGCGGGATTTCTGGACCATTCTGTCTGAGCTGGTTCAGGAACGTGGGCTCACGGCGTTGGTCTCGACATCTTACATGGATGAAGCTATCCGATTTCATCGCCTGAGCCTGATGTTCCAGGGCCGCCTTCTAGCCTCGGAGACCCCATGGGGTATTCATGCGCTGACTCCTGGAACCTTGGTAACCGTCCATGCTGAGCCTCAGGTTGAGGCGTTGTCCGCACTGAAGCAGGCCTTTTCGCAGGTGGATGGCCTGGGATCGGCTCTGCGCGTTTTTGTAGACCATGAAGGCACTGACGAAGCGCTGAACATGGTGAAAGAGGCTCTGCAACACGTGACAGTGAAAAATCTTCGGGCCGAAGCCCCCGATCTGGAAGATGTCTTTGTTGCTCTCCTCTGTCGCCAACAATCGGATCGCGAGCAGGAGCCATTCCCCGTTACGCGTGTTTCCCGTTCTTCACGGCATGATGGGGTGGTGATTGAAGCCCGGGGGTTGATTCGGCAATTTGGTGAGTTTCGAGCTGTTGATCAAGTCAGTTTTCAGATTAAGGAAGGAGAAATTTTCGGCCTTCTCGGGTCCAACGGTGCCGGAAAAACGACGGTGATTAAAATGCTGACGGGCCTTCTTCAACCGACCGGAGGCGAGGGATGGGTCGCCGGGGTCAAGATGCATCATGCGGCGGGGGCTCTCAAAGAACGTATCGGCTATGTGTCCCAAGCCTTTTCGCTCTATCTGGATTTAACGGTGGTTGAAAATATTTCTTTGTTTGCGGGAGTGTATGGTCTCGGGAGCCGGGAGACACAGATCCGATTGGACTGGATCCTCAGGATGGCCAACCTGGCGGGATTCGAAGAGACGTCTGCCGGGCAACTCCCCATGGGCGTGAGACAGCGCCTGGCTCTGGGGTGTGCGCTGGTTCATCGGCCGCAGGTATTGTTTTTGGATGAGCCGACTTCAGGAGTTGATCCCATCGGCCGGCGCCGGTTTTGGGAGATCTTGTTGCATCTGGCGCGGGAAGAGGGGGTCGCGCTCCTTGTGACAACCCATTACCTGAGCGAAGCGGAGCATTGTGATCGATTGGCTTTGATGTATGGGGGGCGGATTGTGTCTGAGGGCGCCCCGTCCCGGTTGAAAGAAGAAGTGGAACAGGAAGCCGGAGTGCTGTTGGAACTCATCACCGATCAACCCGTTTCCACGGTTTCGCATCTTGAACAAGCGGGGTTTCGTCATGTGGGACTTTTCGGGGCGCATATTCACGTGTTGTCAGTTGACCCGCAACGGGATATACCACGTATTCGAGAAATCTGTGATGCCCACCGGATCATCTTTCAGGATGTGTCCCCGCGTTCGCTCACGCTTGAGGATGTGTTTGTATATCGTATTATGAAAATGGAGCAACAAGACCGAAGTCGGCGGGTGAAAGGCTTGTCATGAACCTGAAGCGTGTAGCCACACTCGCGCTGAAGGAATGGCGGGAAACCACTCGCGACCGGTTATTTCTTGTTTTGGCCTTTCTGTTGCCCGTGTTATGGATGGTGGTGTTCGGATACGGCCTAGTGCTGGATGTCGAGAATATTCCATTCACCGTCTTGGATCGTGACCGAACGGCGTTAAGTCGGGATTATCTCTATCGCTTTGTGGATTCACGGTATTTTGCGTATCAGGGTTCCCTGAACGATGAGGATGAAGCTGATGCACTATTAGAGCAGGGTTCCGTCCGAACCGTCCTGGTGATTCCTGAGAAATTTGAAGAACGTCTTCTCGCCGGGTTTCCGGCCTCCGTTCAAATCCTGATAGACGGGACTTTTCCCGTGCGCACGGATATTACCAAAGGGTATGTGATTGCGATCAATCGGGCATTCAGTCAAGAGCTGGTGGTGAATGATCTTATTCGTACGCGTGGGTTGGCGCGACAACAGGCTCGCGCCCTGATTCAACCTCTTCAATTAAAGGTACGGTATCTGTATAACCAGGAAGTCAAAAGTATTTGGGGATTGGGGCCTGGGCTTGTGATGTTTTCCCTTATTTTTTCCACTCCGATGTTAACCGCGTTGGGTGTGGTACGGGAAAAGGAGCGCGGGTCGATCTTGAATATTTATAGCTCAACGGTAACCCGTTTGGAGTTTTTAGTGGGGAAGCTTTTCCCTTTTGTGGTCATTGCTTCGTGTAACGCCATCGTGCTCTGGGGGTTGGTCGTCTTCCTTTTTGAAGTGCCCTTTAAAGGCAGTTTTTTCTTTTTTACGCTGGCCTCGGTTGTCTTTGTGGTGTGTTGTGCCGCCATGGGGTTTCTCGTGTCTCTGTTGGTGAATACCCAAATGGCGGCCCTCCTCATTACGCTTGTTCTGACCACGGTTCCGACATTTTTATTTTCCGGTTTTATCACTCCCGTCTCGTCTCTCAGTCGCGGAGCCCAGATGCAAGCCCATTTGTTTCCAGCGATGTACTATACGGATATTGTGAGGGGAGTGTTTCTCAAAGGACTTGGCTTCGAAGAATTGGGAATGAAGCTGATGATTTTGACAGTCTACACATTGGTTTTGCTGGGGTTGGGGTTTTTCTGGTTCAGGAAAAGGCCAAAGGCATGAGGTTCCCGGTCCCCCTATGGTTTCCTGCGAGTCGTATCTGGTGGCGTCGCCTTGTGGTGATGACCAGGAAAGAGTTGTTGCAATTGTTTCGAGACTTTCCCTTGCTAATCTTCTTTCTGTATTCCTTCACTCTGGCCGTATATATCACGGGAACGGGGATCACGGCGCAACTAAGAAATGCCAGCCTTGTGGTGTACGATGCCGATCATAGTCAATTGTCTCGGGAACTCATCTATCGGTTTCATCCACCCTACTTTCGTTTTGATGGAGAGATCAGCCATCCCCACGAAGGGCTGCGCCTGTTGGACCAGGGGGACACCATGATGGTCTTGGATATTCCCTCCCGGTTTCAGGAGGTTTTGGCCAAGGGAGAACAGGCGGAGGTGCAACTGCAAATTGATACGACGAATGCCCCCCAAGGCCTTTCCGCAGCGAGTTATGCGGCTCAGATTGTTGGCAAGTTCGGTGAAGAACTGGTTGAGCAACGATTGGGGCTGCAGGCAGGGGCTGGGAATGTTCTCCCTCAAATCCGTGCCGAATATCGGGTGTGGTATAACCCTGCGCAAAAAGATGCCTGGTTCGAATCGACCTCCCATATTCTTCGCATGACGACTCTTTTTGCGATTTTATTGCCCGCGGCGGCCCTGGTCAGAGAAAAAGAACGCGGGACGATTGAGCAGTTACTGGTCTCGCCTCTGACGCCCTTTCACATCATGGCGTCAAAAGTCCTGGCCATGACGTTGATGATCGTCGGGGCGGTCAGTGTGAGTATTTTTGGTGTGCTTGGTCCCATCTTACATGTCCCGATTGCCGGCAGTCTGCCATTATACTTCTGCATTATGGTGTTGTACGTTTTCACCACGGCCGGTATTGGATTATTTGCCGCAACGCTGGCTCGAAACCAGGCCCAAGTTGGGATGATGACCATTCTGGTTTTGGTGCCTATTCTGCTCTTGTCCGGGGTTACCACTCCCATGGAGGCTATGCCGAAGTGGGTACAATATGTGATGATTTTTTCTCCCTTACGCTATTACATAGAAATTACCCATGGGATATTTTTTAAAGGAGCCGGGCTTGCCAGTCTCTGGCATTTAGTGTTGCCCATGGGGCTGCTAGGAAGCGCGACCTTCGGGTTCGGCGTGTGGAGATTTAGAAAGCAGTTTGACTAAGGGGATCGCCGGAGAAATCCGGACGGTGAGTCATGCCAAAAAATAATGAGAAAACGCCATTGAATATGGGTGATCCCATTGCGACCTCTTCGTTGTTGTTAACGAGGCCCTTAACCTCGGTGTTTGAGGGATTGGCGGATTTGGTCCTGAGTCTAGTGTCCGGAAAGCACGGTTTGAGGCAGGTGCGCAAGATCCTGATTTGTTCGGTCTTCTGGGTTCAGAAGTCTACTTTCATGAAATTCTGAGTCAAGAATCTTGGCAGGCAGAAGTCTTTTCCTAAAACGATTTCATTCGTCTTCCAGTGGTGCCGGTAGCGGGGAATGGCACGGATGATCGGACAGGGTGAAATGGAAAATAAAAGCATGCCGGTGTTGGCGGGAAAGCCGGGAATTACAGGCAGACCTTCTCAAAAGGGAGGGGCACATGGCGGTCATTTGAACTTGACTGTTCCATCAGGTGGATCGGAATGTTGGTCGATGGGGGAAATTTTGTTAAAAGGTTGCGATCGCACAGATCCTGTAATGGATAAATGAATGGTGGCATATACAACGAAGATCTGAAAAACGGGGTACAGCATGTTTCATGAAAGTAGGGATGGTCTTGTATTTTTCTGTGTTCTGTGGCTCGTGATGATTCCTGGTCTCTCTTCTGGACTGGGTGATGCATTGCCGGATGGGGTTCGGCCGCTTCATGTCACCCAAGATGATTCCTGGGAATCGCTCATCACGAAAAACACACTGTTTCTCAATGATCCTGCAACGGTTGAATCCTTTCTCAAGGAACTGGAGAGTCGTCCCCCGGATTGGAACTATCTGTATGGATCAGATGTCGATGAACGGTATGATCGGCTCTTTGCAGAAATGGAAAAGCGTGATGCAGTGAGAATAGGCCATCCAATGTTGAAACGACGAATTGCGTTTCTTTGGCATGGAAGTCTTACCGGCTATCGGCCGCAGCATAAGGGTTTCGGCATTGCCATCGGTCCAGCCAAAATCAAAACCAGTTGGGGAATTGTCAGATTTAAAATTGCGAAGGATCCGTTTGAGATGGTTGCAGTTCCTCCTGCTACTATATTAGAAGCCATACAAGAACGAAGGGGTAAAGGGGAATCCGTTGATGTGATAATACTTTAGCAAGGGACTTTGATCCCGGAGGAATCCATTTTATATGATTTTTCCACTGAGACTGAAGGCCAAGGAATGATTCTCCCCATTGTTACGCTTGAGCAGGTGGATTATGTGTGGGCACCTTGATATAGAGAAAACCTATCCGGTCTTCCATACAGAATTTCCAGAAGGAATCGCCTCAAACACACCTCAAATATCTGGAGGCCATCATTATGTATCAACAAGTAACTGCGCCGGATCACGTGATTGCCATGCATCTCAGCGGGAAACTTACGGGCGACGACATCAAAACGTATAAGGGTATTCTTGATGAAAAACTGCTCAACCATGATCAGCTTGGCATGGTGGTGGACTTCACAGGCTTGTCGGACATGAACGCCGATGCATGTGTCGAGGGTACGAAGGCCGATCTCGAGCTTCTCAGGCATATCAATCAATTCACCCGCTTTGCCTTTGTTTCGGATAAGGAATGGCCCCAAGCCCTGATTGGGTTCATGAGCGCTTTATTTCCGACTGTGGAGATGAAGGTCTTCCCGTCCGATGAGCGCAATGAGGCCATGAAGTGGGCCTCGGAGCTGCCGAAAGCAGACAAATTTCAACCTCCGGCTTTCCGGTTCCTCCCCACATCAAAGGCCGATGTCCTGGCCTTTGAGATTAATGGAGTGATTTCGGGAAAGGAAATGCCCGAGGTCATCAAAACATTCGAGACATTTATGGAACGGCACCAGAAGGTGCGTTTGCTGAACCGGATCAAACACTTCGGTGGGATCGATCCGGCAATATTTATGCAAAGCGGCCTTCTTTCGATCAAGCTGGCGGCCATACAGAAGGTCGAGCGCTATGCCATCGTCGGTGCGCCAGGCTGGATGTGCGAGGTCATTGAGACCGTCAATCCTGCATTTGCGGATATGGACATGCGGACATTTCCGGAAGATCGGGAAAGCGAGGCATGGGCTTGGTTGGGGGCCGAGCTTACTCAATAAGCGATATGGCGGGTCGCGTACGACAATAACCCTCGCCTCAAAAAAGTTCTTTATCGTTCAAAGAAAGTACGATCGTATCGTGCTTTTCATTTAAGATATCTCAGAACGCCACTACCCTTTGGGTTGCATCGACTAAGGGTTTCGGTACCAGGCCTAGTGGAGACATGGGGAACACTTTGGGCCTCAGTGCATGCTACGGCTCTATCCTTTAGGCAGGAGTTCGACAAGCCGTGGGCAGAAAGGACGCTCATCTTGGGCAGTCAGGAGTTTGTGCAATTGGCCGAGGCTGGGAAGATTCTTTTGAGCCAGTTATGTTAGTGGATGGCAAAAGTCGGAAAGCCGGGTCCAAGTGTGTGCGGCGATATAAGGCTGCAGAGCAGGCTTTGCCGTCGTGTGGACTGAATTTGTCGCCGTCAACGAGGAGAGCGTTCGTAAGGTCTATTTTCGCTTTAAATTTAACGGTTGAAGTATCTGAAAGTGGAATGCCTCTTTTCCGAGGTTCTGTTATTAACGGTAACGGAATGGCCGGTTCGGCCCTTGGTAGCTCCTTGCGCTAAGATGGGGTTGCGTTCGACATCACGGATGACAATTTTCGCGCCGCCCGTTGATGAACCGATGAACACCCAATCCTTGGCAAGTGTCCGACAACCTTTGTCTCCGTAGCTTGAGCGGCACTGCGGTCAACCAATAGGGCAAAAATATGAAAAAATTATGCAATCAAAAGTTTACTTTGATAATCCCATTCCAAATATTTCCATGCCTCTACCAGGGGGAGGCCAATGATTCATGACTGGGAAATTTTTTTCTCATTTATTCAGTTCGAGATAAATGATGAACCGAGGACATCCCGATAATCCCGTAACCCGGAAGAAGTATGACGCGGTGCTTTTTGACCTGGATGGCGTCATTACGAACACGGCGAAGATGCATGCGACATGCTGGAAAAACATGTTTGATGCGTATCTGAAGAAGCGCTCCGCCACAACGGGTGAACCGTTTCGTCCTTTTGATCTTGTCACAGATTATAATGTGTACGTTGATGGGAAACCTCGGTTTGATGGGGTACGAGATTTTTTATTATCTCGCGGCATCCGGATGGCCGAAGGAACCCTCGATGATCCTCCCCGGAAGGAAACCGTGTGCGGGCTGGGGAATCATAAAAACCAACTGATTGAGGCATTTTTAGAAACAGATGGGGTCGAGGCCTACGAGGGGACCGTCGCGTTCCTCAGGCATGTCCGGGATAAGGGAATCAAAACAGCTGTGGTGACCTCCAGCCAGAACGGCAAAGCGGTCCTCAACGCTGCGGGCATCGGAGATCTCTTTGATGTGGAAGTCGACGGGAATACCATTGTCCGGCAACATTTGGCGGGGAAACCCGCTCCGGATTCTTTTTTGAAAGCGGCGGAAATGCTTGGCGTCCAGCCCGCGCGTGCGGTGGTGGTCGAAGATGCCATCTCCGGTGTGCAAGCCGGAGCCAAAGGGGGCTTTGGGCTTGTTATCGGGGTGGCTCGGAAAGGCAATGCGGAGGAACTCAAAAAACATGGCGCCCATCTCGTGGTCACCGACCTGGGCGAGTTCGTTCGGTGAATGCGTTGGCTTGCCATGAAAAGAAGGAATTCTGTATGTCAGAGTCAAGTGTATCCGACAGGATCTCAATGGACTGTTTCACCAAACATTTTTGAGGCCGTGACGCATGATTTACCATGAACGCCTGATTCCACCTCCCCACATTTACCCACCCGATGAATGGAACCTGGTGGAAAAACAGTTCAATCCGGCTTTTCTGTCTCATGCCGAAACCATTTATTCTATTGGCAACGGCTATCTTGGCATGCGTGGATGTCCGGAAGAGGGAGTGCCTGCCGCTCAAAATGGCACCTTCGTGAACGGCTTTTATGAATCATGGCCGATTCTGTATGGTGAGGAGGCCTATGGCTTTGCCAAAACCGGCCAGACCATTGTGAATGTGACGGATGCTAAAAAAATCAAACTCTATGTCGACGATGAACCGTTTCACCTTTCCAACGCGACCCTTCTGAGTTTCGACCGTCGTCTCAATATGAAATCCGCCACGCTGGACCGGCAGGTTGTGTGGGAGACGCCATCAGGAAAGCAGGTGTTAATCAAATCGCGACGTCTCGTCTCTTTTCCGCATCGACACCTTGCGGCCATTTCCTACGAAGTCACCATGCTGAATGCCGAGGCCCCGATCGTCATCTCTTCTGAGATGCTGTACCTTCACGATCAATACAAGCACAACGGTGACCCCCGTCAGGGGAAAGGCTTTATGGAGCGGGTGCTTCACCCACGGAAGCATGCTGTCAATGATCGTCGGGTGATCCTGTGTCATGGAACGAAAAACAGCAACCTGACACTCGCCTGCGCCATCGACCATGAACTCAAGACCGAATGCCTTCAATCCTACAAATCCAAGGGTTCTGAGGATTTCGGAGCAGTCGTATTTTCGGTCGAGGCCCAGCCGGGCATGAAGGTCCATCTTTTGAAATATATCACCTATCATACTACGGACACTGCCTCTCCTGAAGGGTTGTGCGACAGGGCCGAACGGACCTTGGATCGAGCCATGGGTCATGGATTCGATGGCATTTTGGCGGATCAGGAGCATTACATGGATGATTTCTGGAAAAGAAGCGATGTCCAAATTCGCGATATAAACCCGAAGTGGGCCAAACGCTCCACCATTGAAATCCAGCAGGCCATTCGCTTCAATTTATTTCATATCCTGCAGGCAGCGGGGCGGGCTGATACCCTCGGTGTCCCGGCCAAGGGGCTCACCGGCCAGGCCTATGAAGGCCAGTATTTTTGGGACACTGAAATCTATCTCCTTCCCTTCTTGATTTATACCTCCCCGCGCCTTGCCAAGAACCTCCTCATGTTTCGGTATCGCATGTTGGACAATGCCAGAGAGCGAGCCCGAGCATTGAATCAGAAAGGGGCCATGTTCCCTTGGAGAACCATTAACGGGGAAGAAGCCTCGGCCTATTATGCGGCGGGAACAGCTCAGTACCACATCAATGCCGATATTATGTATGCGCTGAGAAAGTATGTGAACGCCACCGGCGATGAGGAATTTCTGTATGACTATGGAGCGGAAATGTTGGTTGAAACGGCACGATTATGGAGTGACCTCGGATTCTTTTCGGAGGAAAAGGATGGGAAGTTTTGCATCCATGGCGTGACCGGACCGGATGAATACAATACCGTCGTCAACAATAACACCTATACCAATCTCATGGCTCGGGAGAATTTGCGATATGCCGCGGCGACCATCGAGTTGTTGTGCGAAAAGAAGCCCGATGTGTTCGCCGCCTTGGTCAGCAAGACGACTTTGGAATTGGATGAAGTCAAGGAATGGCGGAATGCCGCGGAGAACATGTACATCCCCTATGAGGAGAAAAGAGGAATTCATCCACAGGATGATATTTTTTTAGACAAAGAAGTGTGGGACTTACAGAATACACCCCAAGAGAAATTTCCACTGCTGTTGTTTTATCACCCGTTGGTCATTTACCGATATCAGGTGATTAAGCAGGCGGATATTGTCCTCGCCATGTTTCTCCTTGGCCAGGATTTCTCTCCGGAACAGAAGAAACGCAATTTTGACTATTATGACCCTCTAACCACAGGAGATTCTTCGCTCTCATCATGCATCCAGAGTATTGTCGCGGCGGAGATTGGCTATACGCAAAAGGCATTTGAATTAGGCCTGGCCGCCCTTCTGATGGATCTGGCTGATATCGGTGGAAACGTTAAGGATGGTTGCCACATCGCCTCGATGGGAGGGACGTGGATGGCCCTGACCTACGGGTTTGGCGGGTTGCGGGATGACGATGGGATTCTTACGTTTAGACCCAGACGCGCCCCGGACCAACCGGCAAAGTTACGATTTCCTCTGACCTATCGCAGCCAAATCCTGGATGTGGAACTCGGCCCGGATTTAGCCACCTATACACTACGGGAGGGCGATGGTCTGGTGATCCGACACGAAGAGGAAGAGATTCGTCTTTCACCAACGACTCCCATGGTCACCCGACCCATCGTCAAGCGGGTTTCCTCCTGAGGCGGGTCAACCGTGCGGGTTGTGGCGCTCTTTCTATGGGAAAATTCCAGAGTTTCCACAAGAATGATAGCTCAGAAGAATACCGCTCTCACATGCCACTCCTCCCCATGATGCACGATCAGAGTTGTAAAGGCGAAGCGAACGTGCGGATGGCAAGCGGATACCCAAAGTTGTAGGCGTGCAACAGATACCGCATCCAACTTAATCATTGCCAATACACAAAGAGCATGAACAGGTTGGCAGTGGAAACCAACGAGAGGATCCCCAAGGACATCGTTCTGTGTCGGCTGTTTGAATGCCGCGTCATGCCTTGAGGTGTCGCCGACATAGCCCGTCAAGGTAATTGGATCGACAGGCCCACAATCTCCGTCACGGAAAATTCAGCGCTATGGTTTTCTGCCTTATGCTAGTTATCAGGTAGGGCCGGCATTATGAACCCTGAGTGAAAATCGGCGGCGGTCATGCCGGAGTCTCCAATGGCCTGTTTGGCTTTTGGAAGGGCTCATTGGCTGGATTCTTGATCAGAAAATCTTTCTCTTGAGAATCTGCATCCATCATGCTCTGAAGGAGGCACTCGGCTTGTTGGTATGATTGATCTGGATTGTCCGCTATCAAAAGAAAATGCCCCATTTTGCGTCCTGGCGCGGCGTGTGTTTTTCCATAAAGGTGAAGCCGGACCTGCGGATGAGCCAGAAGTCGATCCCACCTGGGCGGTCCGTTTCGCCATAGATCTCCGAGGAGATTCACCATCACGACGGGATGCATGAGGGAGGTATCCCCCAATGGTAATCCGCAAATGGCGCGGAGATGTTGCTCGAATTGGGACGTCACGCAGGCCCCAAACGTGAAATGTCCACTGTTATGAGGGCGGGGAGCGATCTCATTGATCCACAGGGTGTCGTCCTCGAGAAGAAACAGCTCCACCGCCATGACTCCGCAGTAGTCAAGCGCTTCTGAGAGGGAAACGGCAAGCTCCTCCGCCCGTAAACGGATCGTGTCTGCCACCCGGGCCGGAACGCGTGTGGTATGGAGGATGTTCTGCCGATGGGCATTCTCAGCCAGGGGATAGAGTTGAATATCTCCCTGAAGACTGCGGGCCAGCACTACCGATAGTTCCATCTTGAAGGGCGCGACGGCTTCCAAAACACACGGGGCTTCCTTTAATTCTCGCCAGGCCTCATTCAGATGGTCCACGCCGGCAACCCGGATTTGGCCTTTCCCGTCATATCCTGAACGGCGCTTCTTTAAAATAGCCGGGAATGTCACGTGTTGAGCCGCAGCGGTCAAGGTGGCGTGATCTTTGACCGAGGCAAAAGGAGTTTGTGGAAAACTGTGATCTTGAAGAAATTCTCGTTGAACCAGTCGATCCTGGATGAGAGCGAGCACGGAAGAGGATGGACGGGTTGCTTGACCCGTTTCAATGTCGGCAAGAAGCATCCAAGGCACCAGTTCGGTCTCAATGGTCACCACATCAACCTGAGAGGCAAAGTCCATCACGCGTTGCGTGTTTGTCAGTTCTGATTGCACAAAAAAATCCGCAACCTGGGCGGCCGGACAATTCTCAACGGGATCTAACACGCCAATGCGATATCCCATCCGGCGGCCTTCCATGGCCAGCATACGACCAAGTTGGCCTCCGCCCAAGATCCCGATCGTTCCACCAGGAAGGATGATATTCATATGAGTTTCTCCAGTGCCGGGGTGTGTCGTTGGTCATAATAGGCCTTGAGTCGCTGGCCGATGCCGCGATTAGATACGGCAAGAATGGCTGCTGCCTGTAATGCGGCATTGACCGCTCCATCCTCGCCGATCGCATGGGTCGCAACCGGAATGCCCTTTGGCATTTGGACTATTGATAAGAGCGAATCAAAGCCTTGCAGGGCTCGAGACCGGACCGGCACTCCGAGAACCGGAAGAATCGTTTTTGCTGCGGCCATTCCCGGCAAGTGTGCGGCTCCTCCTGCCCCGGCAATGAGCACATGGATGCCACGGCTTTGGGCCGAGCCGACATACTCAAAGAGAAAATCCGGTGTGCGGTGGGCTGACACAATCCGGCATTCATGGGGAACGGCTAATTCCGTGAGGATCAAACTTGCGTGCCGCATGGTCTCCCAATCACTTCTGCTCCCCATGATAATCGCCACGAGTGGATTCGAATTATCAGATTCAGTATTCATCGATTAGGTTGCCTCTCCAAAAATATTCCCACTTTAACAGGATCCATATTGAAAGCACCCGGTTCCGTGAACAGATCGAGCCCCCGGCCTTTTTCCCCGGCTCCGGCTCCGACCGTATTTGTCACAAGGCCCTCTTCTCAGTCCGCCCTACTGTACCCCGCTTCACCATCATAATTCCATAATTTCTGCACCGCCGGCCACCACCACTTCCGGCTAAACGGGTCCAGGACCGTGGTCCCTTGGATATCTTCTGTCCCCATAAACCAATATCGGTACTATTTCATTATCAGCGGGTCCTGGCTCTTATACCCTGGCCACGCTTTTTCCCCCGATTTGCAATGAATTCGTATTTGAACGAGCCAATTACACAATTGCTGAAGAGCGTTAACCTGGGATAGGGATTTGGTGTTGGTGCACATTTTCCCGATTTGGCACTATGCCGGCCAGGAAGACGTTAGCCAATTCGAGCTCACACGGTAAAGCCCGCCTCGCGTCCCTGGTCCAGCGACCGTCCTACTCAGTTATCGGAACCTGATCCCGATGAAGGGGAAGTGCGACGGGATTTTTGAGGTGCGAGGATGGGCGAAACCCTGTCTTCATGTTTAAAAAATTCCGAGGTCTGGTAACGCAAGCCATGGAAGACCGTGTCATCCAGAGTAAAGCGAAGCATCTTGCAAGGTCTTGACGTCTCCAACGACAGCATCGTTCCTTCGCCGTTGGATCAAAATGACAGGCCGGTAAGGATTTGGTTTATCACAAATGGCTCATCCCTTCCTTAATGGGAACATTGCAGCATCTACAAATGATGTGGACCCGGTTTGTCATCGTCCTGCCTGCCATGTCGACCGGGCCGACCGGCTCGTAATCGCCCAAGCGACATGGCTCTTCTTCCGGTCTGACCGCCTCGGGCGGCACAGCGTTCAAATGCTGGAAGATGGTGCTGGCGCGAGGCGGCCTGCAGGCGTTGGAATAGCGTGAGAACCTCGGGCACCTTCGTTTGTCTCAGAAAGCGGTCATACATTGCGATATTGTCGTGTTCCCCTTGAATGCCGGCTCGACAGGCTTCGAGCACAGACGAAGGAGGCGCAAGTTTCCCTTCCCAGTCATCTTTGGGCAACGGAATTCTAAAGTGCCCGCACAGAAGTTCGAGCGCTCGCGCATGGGTTTCCTCCGCGTTTACGATATTGCTGAACGGACGTATTTCACCGAATGTGTTGAGCACGAGGCGATAGAACGCCCGCGCTTTGTATTCATCCATCAGCGCTTCCAGAACCATCGCCTTGGTGTGGTCATCAAGCATGTGAAGCACCTCCCATCTTTTGACCAGTCGGGGAAACTCACAACCGACCCGCTCAAGACACCGTGATTTCCTCTCTTCTGCGGCGATGCTTAAAGCATGCCAACGATTTCCACCCCTTCATGTGCATGTCCCTAGATTGTGGGAGGAAGACTCATCCTCCACTTTATGTTGGGCTGATCCTTTTCACGCTTTTTATATATTCCATGAAAAGAACTGTAGATATTTGCCACGTCCGTAGAAAATTTTTTGTTGCCAAATGGGTCATCGGTTTGTGATCGGTAAATGATGTCTGACGTCGGAAGCCCGATATAAAAGAAATTTTCATAATGGTACCGAACTTGAAAAGAATGGGAGGAAACACCAATCAAGTGAGCGAAACTATTAGAAGAACTGAAAGATCTTCACTCTGTGTGCATTCGGAGAACCAAAAATTTTGAGAAGGGTATTTGGGTTTACTGAAAAAGGGGACTCCATGAAAGATCAAAGCGCGGCAAAGGGAGAACGCTGGTCAGTGATTTTGGCTGGAGGAGAAGGGGAGCGAACGCGTCCGTTTATTGAGCAGTGGCTGGGATATCACAAGCCTAAACAGTATTGTTCATTTGTGGGTCATCGTTCCATGTTGCAACATACGTGGGATCGTGCGGACCTCTTGACGAATCCTGAACACAAAATAACTGTCATTGCTCAGAACCACTTTCGAGAAGTGGTATCTCAGTCGGCGAATCGATCCTGTGGCCAGGTGATTGGACAACCTCGGAACTGTGATACGGCTGCCGGGGTTTTTCTTCCGTTAACGTACATTCGGGCTCGGAATCCCCATGCGACGGTGGTGCTGTATCCAGCAGACCATTTTGTATTCCCTGAAAATCGATTGATGGACACGGTTGAGAAGGCTATGCAGGCGACCGCCATCTTCCAAGATCGAATCATGCTTCTTGGTGTCAGGCCCACGTCTCTTGAGCTCGAGTATGGATGGATCGAACCAGGAGGACCCCTGGGATCAAGTGGCGGACTTTGCGTGAGACGGGTGGACGCCTTTCTCGAGAAACCAAACGCGATCCAGGGGCTGGCCGCTCAGGCTAATGGGGCGCTTTGGAATACCTTTATCATGACCGCCAAAGTGGAGACCTTATGGAGATCGGGGTGGAAATGTTTGCCCGAGGTCATGGAACGGTTTGAACAATTGGAAAAAGTTATAGGCACACCTCAGGAAAGTCGGACTCTTCGTGAAATCTATCATGATATGCCGAAGCGGAACTTTTCATCCGATCTTTTGGGTTGTGCCCCTGAATCGGTTGGAGTGCTTGAACTCAAAAATGTCCTGTGGAGCGACTGGGGTCGGCCTGATCGTATCGCTGACACTATTCGCGCGATAGGAAAAACCCCGGCTTTTGGATTGGAATGCCTGAGGGAATCGCGTCGTGCACGCAATGAGAATCAGTTAACGGAGGTCTTGTGATGCGAAGGAGACAAGAACCAGGGAGCCGTGAAGACGCAACCAATCCCATTTCCACCTCGGGCTCAAGAAAAGCCGTTGTCTCTAAAAAGAGAGGCGCTAAACCCTCAAGGTCGGTCAACTTAGACAACGATACTGTCATCTGCGCGGATTCTTCTGCCCGGCGGGAATCATTATCGGTCCAGGATCTCGAAGCTCGGATTGCCCTGCGAGCGCATGAACTTTACGAGCAGCGAGGAGGCTGCCATGGGGAAGATCAAGCCGACTGGTTCGAAGCTGAACGTCAGATATTGGCTACAGGATGAGAAAACTGACGTGTTCAACACAAAGGACTTCATGAATGGCTTCCTGCTGAGAATAAGCGGAAACGAGGTGTGTGAGGATGGATTCCTGATTGAACATGGGGAGAATGAAAAAGCTTTTCTCCGTCATCCCCGCCGGTAGTAAGGGGAGATCTCTGCCACTGGATCCCAAAATGAATTTCCCGTCACAGATGTCGGAAATGACCAGTGGTCAAACAAAAAATCCCAATATCTCAATTTGGGGAGTAATGGTTCACATTTAGCCGGGAGGTTGCTATGTCTCATTTTTATCGAATTCTTGGACTGACGAGTGTGTTGACTGTTGTAATGATGGGAGGAATGTCTGTGCCGGCGATGAGCGCTGGTTCCGGCCCGGCAGATGGCTATGATCTTCATGTCCAAGCGCCGCATCTCATGGCCAATGGCGAGATTGGTGGTCCCTTTCACCATTTCTGTAAGGGTATTTCAGACACCATTTTTCAGTGTCTCTTGTTTGAGAGCACCGATGCCAACGCTCCGCTCGTCGCCGTGGAATATTTCGTGGCCAAGAAGGTCTCCCGAACGCTTCCGCTCATCCAGTGGCACCGGTACTTCCATGATCACCAGGAGGAGATTGAAACCGGCCGATTATTTATTCTCGACGTCGACGATGAGAATAAGAAAAAAGAAATTGCCGAAGCCGCAGGCAAAACCGATGGGGTCATCTATCATCTGTGGCAAAAAGGACAGGCGTTCCCGGACGGAACTGTGACCTTCCCACAATCGCTTGGTGTGCACTTTCCTCAACCGAACTAATTGGCAATGAGCTGACGGGGGACCTGAAAAATCCCCCGTTCTTTCCGGATATCGATGCCAAAACCAATAATGGAGGCTTGCCTATCTCAAGACAGATTGTGAGAGGGAATGGTGAGTCAAACACTGTATGTTTTGTGAGGTATAGGAAATGAATACACGTCAGTTTGGCATATTGGTCATGACGACGCTTCTGGCCGGGCTTATGGGTGGGGCTTTGTCTAACCTTGTTTTCATGAATGCCGGAGTATCGGCAGAGGAATCCAAGGGGCCGAAGAAAATTGTCACGGCGGAGGAATTCCGCCTCGTGACGAAGGATGGCCAACCACGGGCCACGCTGCTTCTGTGGAATGGTAATCTCCCAGCGTTAACTCTTGCTGATGAAACCTGTCATAACCGTGTGTTCCTCGGTGTCTTTAATGAGGCACAGCCCGCGTTAATTCTCAACGATAAAGGCTGTAAGCAACGAGCGGCTCTGGATCTGCAGCCGGATGGATTGCCTTCCCTCACTCTCAGAGACAAAAATGACGTTCCACGCGCACGGCTCCGTGTGTTGCTGGATGGAAGTCCTGTCCTGACCCTCTTTAATCAGAACGGCCAGATTGCCTGGTCACCGCCATTATCCTCCTCCGAACCCTAGGGGATCGGTCGGAGAACGGGATCCTACTGTTTGATGATATGGAGGAAGGTGATCGGTGAAGATCCAAAGGATGTTTCAATAAATCGAATCGTGAAACACGTGAATCGACGGCATTGTGTGAGTTTTTTAGAGAAAAACGATGTTCATTCATGCAACCATTCTGTAAAAACGAAGGAAGGATAGTACGATGAGCAAAGAAGTCATGCACCATACCGCAAAAATGAAGTGGGAGAAACTTCAAGAGTTCCCGGGGCCCGCAGACGTCAAGATTGTTCGGGAAGACCCATCCCTTGGCGCCAAGACCATGCTGGTTCGGATTCCTGCCGGCGGCCGGATCACGCCTCATAGCCACCGAGGCATCGTTCAGCATTTTGTTCTTGAAGGACAATACGAGACGGACGGCCAGTTATGTGAACAGGGCAGTTATCGGATGATGCCGGAACACTGTAATGTGTCTCCTATTTCCACAAAAGACGGAGTGACCATCCTCATGATCTATGACCCGGTTTCCAAGTAAAGAAGAGCAGTATCAGAAATGGGGACATGAGGTATCCCGGACAAACTAGGGGGTGGGGGAGGGAATCGTTTTAAGAGGGGGAAGCTCGGTAACTTTGTATGCAAACAGCCATGGATGAAATAGGGATTGGCCTTGTTGGCAGCGGTGGGACTGGAGTCATGATGCTTGGGGATTTGCTCTTTGGTACCGCAACCCGTTGCGGGCTTTATGGGCTAATGACTAAGCAATATGGCCCCCAAATTCGAGGGGGGGAAAGCCTTTGTATACTTCGACTGGGAATGTCTCCATTTGAAAAACAGGCTGATAGGATTGACATCCTGGTGGGATTGGATTGGAGGAATACCTCGCGGTTTCAAGAGTTTCTTCTCGTGAACCCTGATGGGTGGGTGTTTTGTGAGCAAGCAGAAGAACCCGCAATGACAGGATTTGCAGATGTGAAACATTGCGTGACGGTCCCTTGGAATGCCGACATCCAGGCTATTGAAGGGGGGAAACCTAATATCTTTCTTTTTGGACTTCTGGCTTCCTTTTTGGAATTGGACAGCGCGGCCAGTCACCTGACGTTGGAAGAACGGTTCCGGGAAAAAGGGGCGATGGTCGTTGACACAAATCAAAAGGTGTTTGAGGTAGGGTGGGCTTGGAACGATCAGCATCACCTGAAATGGTCGCTGGTCAAACCCACGCATCGCGTCTCGCATTGGCAACTCACCGGCAACCAAGCCATTGTCCTTGGAAGTCTGGTCGCGAATTGCGATTTTTTTGCTGGGTATCCCATTACCCCAGCCACAGACATTATGGAAGAATTGAGTCGATATTTTCCGCGGCAGGAAAAAGTCATGGTCCAGGCTGAGGACGAATTGGCCGCGATTACCATGGCGATTGGAGCCTCATTCGGAGGGAAAAAGGCTATGACGGCCACTTCTGGGCCAGGCTTCTCGTTAATGGCTGAGGGGTTAGGCCTGGCCCTCATGGTTGAAATTCCATTAGTCGTGGTGAATGTTCAGCGGGCAGGACCCTCTACAGGAATTGCCACAACGACGGAACAAGCAGACCTGTGGGCAGCCCTAGCATCGAGCCATGGAGATAATCCACGTGTGGTACTGGCCCCCGATTCCGTTCTAGGCTGCCTGATGATGACAGTCAAAGCGTTCAATATCGCTGAGGAATTCCAAGTTCCGGTCATCCTCCTGAGCGATCAATTCTTGGGAACCCGGTCTGAAATCATTGATCCAATTCCGCTTGAACAACTTCCGGTGTGTTCACGGCAGCTCAAAGATAATCTTGAATCATCACCCTTTTATCGTGTTGAGTCATCCAATGGAGCCATCGCTCTTATGAACATTCCTGGGATGCCGGGAGGTGAATTTTCTATCACCGGATCGGAACATGATGTCCAAGGTCGACCCGATGCTTCTTTTCAGAACCATCGAGAGCAATCGACTCGACGGTTAAAAAAGCTTGACCCTTTGAGAACCCAAAAAGGTTGGATAGAATCGTGCGGGGCTCCTGAGGCCACTGCTGCCTTCATCGCGTGGGGCTCAACGGGAGGGGTCGTACGGGAAGCGGTAAAGATGGCGCAGTCCGCAGGCGGATTAGTGCAGGGGATTATCCTTCACCTCCTATTTCCTCCTCAAGTTGATTTGTTGAACGAATGCTTTGCCAACAAGCATAGGCTCTATGTTGTGGAACTCAGTTCCATGAAACAGTTTTATCATTACCTTCATGCCTTCTATCGGCTGCCGGAAACGGTGATATCCATTGCCCGTGCCGGTGGGGTGCCGTTTCGGACAGAAGAATTACTCTCTGTTTTTAGGGCAAAGCCAGAATTATAGGGAGTAAGGAATCACATGCCTCGTTTGCAGGCTAAAGAGTATATGGCTAACCTCAAGCCAATTTGGTGCCCAGGCTGTGGGGATTTTGGCGTGCTGAATGCCTTATGTGCGGCCTTTGCCACCCTTGAGCTTCCTTCAGAACGTTTGGCCGTCATCTCGGGGATTGGCTGTTCCAGTCGACTGCCGGGGTATCTTCATTGTTACGGACTAAACGGAATTCATGGAAGAGCGATCCCGGTAGCCACGGGACTCAAGCTTTCTCGTCCTGATGTACAGGTGGTTGTCACGATGGGGGATGGGGACGCCTACGGGATTGGGGGGAACCATTTCATTCATGCCGCAAGAAGGAATCTCGATCTGACCTGTGTGATTATGGATAACCGCGTGTATGGGATGACCAAAGGTCAGATGTCCCCCACAACTCCTCTAGGAGCAATAAGCGCCACGACCCCATTCGGAGCTATTGAGCAGCCCATTCATCCTTTGGTTCTGGGTCTTGGGGCAGGCGCCACCTTTGCCGCGCGAGGCTTGAGTTGGGACGCCAAGCGACTGGCTGCGCTCATCATTCGGGGAATTCAGCATCGAGGGTTCTCGGTCATTGATGTGCTGTCTCCTTGTGTCACCTTTCGCCCAGAGGACCGCTCAACATTGAGAGGCCAAGTCTCTTGGATAAAATCTGAGGTAGGAAGTCAGGATCGATTTGAAGCCATGCGATTAGCGGCATCTCATGAAGGGCATTCTCTGGGAATTTTCTTTGAGGAGAATCGACCGACCTATGAGGACCAGTGGCACGACCAGGTACAGAAGGCTAAGGCCTGGAAAGGATCCGGCACAGGATTAGCGGATATTCTGGCTACATGGGTTCAGCCACTCCAAGTGAAAAAGGGATGAAGTCACAGGATTTATCAGGGCTGACGGACCTTGATCTTCTGGATTTAGCTATTCAGGCTGAAGAAGAGGCCAGCGATCGTTATGGTGAATTTGCGGACCAGATGCAACTTCATCATAACCCTGAAGCAGCCGAATTCTTTCGCCGAATGCAAGCCCGGGAGTTGGGACACTTAGCACAATTACAACTGCAGCGTAAGCCCACCTTGGCTCGCCAGGAACCGATTCAACCACTCCGGTTTTTTGATTCCATCGAAGCGCTTTCTTACGAAACTGCTCACTACAAAATGACGCCAACTCATGTCCTCGAGGCAGCCCTGCGTGCTGAAATACGGGCTAGTGCCTTCTACAATCATCTGAAGGCAACCCTCACCGATCCCAAGGCACGGGAGTTAGCTCATTCTCTATGGAGGGAAGAACAGGCGCATATGAGGGAAATCAAGCTCGCACTTCACCATTTACCGCCATTTCCTAACAATTGGGAAGAGGATGACGATGCGCCGGCACCTCAAGATTAATTGAGGAAGTGTGGGGGGAATGTCGCCAGCGGAATTGGAGTCTTCTTTGCGTGGTGCTTTGCTGCCAGCTTCGGTTCGTGCTTAGGTCTATGTTGGAAGTATTGAATTTCTCCATAGACAGAGCGAGAAAGTCGGATATATAGCTTATTGATCCTGTCAGACGCTATCTCAGTTTCTTTTGGGCAATTTGCTGAGCAATGTGTAAAGCTTTGCTCAGCGCGTCGATTTTTTGAATCATTTCCTCCCTTACTCACGTTAACCATTTCCCTGCTGGTGAAGCCCAGGAATAAGGCTCTGGCATTATTCCCCATAAAACGGTAGAGGATCTTCAGTGCCGATGGCCTGGCCGGTCCGGCATGGTCTTGCTCCATCCCGGACTAGGTATAGAGCAAGGTTTGTGGATTACCCTTGAACCGAAAAATGAGGGCCGTGAAGCATTGATATAGAATGAACAAGTGCTGGTGAATCTTTCCCCATTTCGTCTGCAGTGACTTGTCCCAAATCACCACAATCACAAAACACGGGAATTAAGCTGAACGCCTATTACCGACAAGGGGATCGGATTTTTCATGCTGTCTACAAAGGGAAAACCATGGGGTTGGAAGATCGGCCAAGCAATTGGTGTCAGTTTTGCTTAAGCGTAAGGTGAAGGGAAGGGTAATTTCTGAAAGCGGTCGGATACATGTGGAAGAAAAAAGAAATATTTTGAGAAATCATTCCGCCAAAAGCCTATTTGCTTTGGCATCTTATTTCACGGAGGTCATATGGCTATTCAAGGAGTTCCCCCTTCAGGATTTAAAACCGTCGGGCAGATTGTGCCAACCAATGAATTGAAATTCGGTAGGAAACTGAATGCTCTGGCTGCGGCGATCGAGATACTTTCTCATCATACCCCGGGGGGGCCGGTCGTCGACGAAAAAAACCATTTTATCGGTTTTATCAGCGAATTTGATGTCCTCCGTGCTTTGGAAGCGGGAAAAGACCTGAGCAAAGTGACGGTCGAAGACGTGATGAAAAAGGATCGCATTGCGGTTGCCGATACGACGTCAATCAAGGATGCCGTGCATCTCATGGAAGAGCAACGATTGTTGAGTTTGCCGGTAGAGCGAAATGGGGAGGTGATGTATACCGTGACGAGGCATGATCTTTTGCGGGCCTGGATTGGATTAGGATTAGGAATAGAATCTGGGAATGAGTAGATCAATGAATTGGCGTTTGCTCCTGAATGGGATAGCCCACGGAATCTAGAAGGCGGACATGTTTATTGAGGGGGAAATCTCAGAGATGCGGGAGAGGGTGAGGGGTTGGATCATACTGAAAGTGGAAAGTGAGGCATCCTGGTCTTCCTGAGGCCATGAGAGGTGGTGCATGATTTCAGAATCTAACAGCTATGTCACAGTCAGGGTGTTTGAGGCTTCAGATCCCTGTGAATGGGAACTTCTTGGGCCGGATGGAACGGCCATTGAAGGATGGCATCTTCTGTCGGTGGGGCGTGACCATTCGGGAAGGTACTCGCTTCATGTGACCTTTGATCAATTTCATTGTGTCAATGCGGAAGGCCAAAAGGTCAACATACATCTGAGTGGGGTTTCCGCTCAGAAGTTAGAGAAAGAACCACCCCTGCCGAGTGCTCGTACACATCGGATAACACGGCATTGATTAAAAATAGAGCTGATGGAAGAAGGTGCGGTTACAGTGAAACTCCCTCTCAAAGGGCGGGGGTTTTTGAAAATCTCAAAAACTATTGTCTCCGCTTGGTTCCGGGTTGCCATTCATCCCCATAGAAAGGAAGAGGGTTTTTGAAGGTTTAGTAAAGCCATGTAGGGGGAGGGGATGGTGAGGAAGCTTAAAGCTTGATAAAGGCATGATCACCATACAATGTAGTTTGGTCGTGCCGGGAAACCCCTCCCGGAATGGGGAGAGTGACGTGGAGATAACATGAGGCCTATGCGGAATGATGTGATGAAGGTCTGAAATAGAAATAATGAAGATGGAATTTTTTTAACAATTTTAATTTGTAATCTATAAACATGAGGAGGTCGAACATGGGAGAAAATGACTTGATGAGAAAAAAATGCGTCACAAATTCCTTAGGGAGAGGGCTTTCGATTGTTATGTTGGGGAGCCTGCTGCTGTTTCCGATTATTGCTCCGACTCCTGGTCATGGTGGCGAAAAAATTCAAGAAGATGCCCTTAGCATCTTGTTTAAGGCGAATGGCCAATTAGACGTCGCCATGAAATATGGGGAACTTGCGCTTTCCCCAAATCAACCGGGATCAGGGTGGCATCGAGACAATGTCCAGAGAGCCATGAATGTTTTATCAGGCAAGGGAGGTCCGGACTTTGATGAGAAGGTGGAGAACCCTGGAGATGGGCATGGGGCCATCAACTATTTGAAGGAGGCCCATGAGGCCTTGAAGGGTTGCCAACCTATTAACGCCTGTGATGCGATTAATAGCTCCCTTATTTATATTGAGGAGGCTTTAAAACATGGCAAGGAAGCCCTGAAAACTGGGCATCGCAGAGGTATCTCGGAACGGCAGATACGGATATTTGGAGCATTGCTTGAGGCGGCCCAGGGGAACCGGAATACAGAATCTCCTATTTTGGGAGCCTTGGCGTATGCCATCCGGGTTGTCGAAATGCAAAAATATAGTCAGACAGGGTCCTGATAACGAAGCGGGTTCACGCTAAAATCTGTGCCACCGTTTCGTCTCGAGTGTCCACAGAGGATTTTCCTGCGTCCGGCGGCTTTGTCTCGGGCGGCAAGGGTTCCAGTACACTTTTCGAAATTGTTGTGCCAGTTCGATCCCAGCGTTCGTGATCGGTTTATTCCAAAACCCTTGAAACGATTTCATTGTCCGAACCCAGTGCTTGATCTATCGAGGATTCCGTTCGACGTGATTCGTCAGGCACTTTAGGGAGCGGGATGTGGTGCGGTTCGGAGAGGTCGTGTCTTTTCCTTCAAGCCCGACAAAAGGGTCGCTTGATCCGTATCTCATGTGCCTTTCATGGGTCGCCACTACGTCACAACTGTCTGATGCGGAACCTGCGCCAACGTTTGTCGCAGGAGAAATAGATTACTTGGCACACAAAGCGCAGCTGTTCTCCGGAGGATCTGTGAACCGATTGAGGCATTAGAGCGCCGAACCGCCTGGTTTTTACAGAAGAGGTGAAGCCTTCAGCATGGCACGATGTCTTCATCTCCACAGAAGACATCACTAAGAAGGGTTCGGGCTACATGCTTGCTTCGGCGGGGGTTTCATTGTCTTTCACTCAAAGTCTCACGTTCGATTCCGAAGTTGAGGGTTCGCTTATTTTAGGAGTATCAAGCCCTTCAAGTCAGGAATTTTTTGGCATGACCGTTAGATTGATGAATCGACCCTAGGATAAGGAGAACGATCATGGCCGAGGAAATTGTTCATCATACTCTATACACCGGTTGGCGCGAACTTCATGAATTCCCGGGCACGGGAGAAGTCAAAGTCCTTCGTGAAGAATCTAATCGTGGGGCAAAAACGATAGTGATCCGATTGCCAGCAGGTGGCCAGATCCTCCCGCATAACCATCTAGGAGTTGTCCAACATTTTGTGCTCGAGGGGCAATACGAAACTCAGGGAAAAACCTTCGAGACCGGTTCTTATCATCTTTTCCCAAAAAACGCGGAAGTTCCCAAAATTTCCACCAAAAATGGCGTGACTATCATGATGATTTATGATGCGGTAAAGGCAGATTCACCTTAAAGAAGAGAATCAGAATGAAACATATGCACGGTACTGGATGTAATTGAAGTGTTGGCGAGTGGGATGGCAAATCCGCCTCCTTGTGAAAGAGGTGAACGAGTCCATGCCTTTGCCACCATTCGTGTTTTGATCCAAGACTTAGCAGATTTGGACACCAAAGAGAGCGATAGTCGTTATCCTCATGAGCCACTTCAGCAATTAAAACAGAGTTGTAGAAGCCTCGCAGGGTTAGGGGAGGAAAATTCTGAACTGGAAACGCAGGGCTATTCTTAAGCGAGAGAAGCCCTTAAGGCTTTATATATAAAATTCGGATTAGAAAAGGAATGATTAGGAAGTGTTTCATCTTCAAATGTTATGAAATTCTTCCATTGGTCAATTGAGATGGATATCGTTGCAAGGAAAATCTAAAGGGTACATTTCTTCCTAAAAGATTGTCGTTGAAAATTGATAAGCCACAATGGATTTTTCGATTGAAAGTAACATCGACAAAACCCAATTAGACAGCGAGAAGAGTTTTAATTTTAATGATGCAAAGACATGAATACACATCAATGATCAAAGCCCTCAAGGGGCTTAAGTCTCGCGGCTTCACCACGAATTTCGAGTTTCCCAATAATACCTTTTACGCCGTTGACAGCGGAAGAACCTTCAATGCCGAAAAACTTTCTATTCTGGAACATCATCGCTTTGAAGGGGGCAGTGATCCAGATGATGAGTCTATTATCTATCTGATCGAAACCAGTGATGGAATACGTGGAGCCATTGCTGATGCCTACGGTTTCTATTCCAATCCTGAACTGGCAGCATTTATGGAAAAGACAAAATGTGCGAAGAACAATAACAGGGTTGGCAGAGAAGGTCGTCTTGCCTGCAACCGTCAATGAGTGAAGCCCCCCCCCGCAATCTGGGGGGAGCTTCACTCCACTTAAACGCTGGTCAAATGGCAGGCATACGCATTTCCTGTTCTTATTGGTGACTGCTCTTAAAGTATGCTTTCGTTTTTTCCTTCGCCCTCTGACTCAGCCCCCGTTTTCTTTTCGCCGGTATTTTCCTGTTTGATTGGTGCTCACTTCCAGGATCTTTCCACTTTGACAATCATTTGCCTGCAAAAATAGAAAAGAGCTTGAAGTGGGGCATTTTGGGGCAGAGGTTTTTTGGGGCCCGTAGAGTAATGCGTCATACTAAAGTTCTTGACCCACAGTATCATGAATTTATGGCCACAAAGTCTTTGATGCGAAGGGGGGTTCGACTGGATAATCTGTGAGGAGAAATATGGTATAACTTTTGATCTTCTAATTCCTGAGAGTAAGGTCCCTTGGTTGACTATAGGGAGAAGGAAGGGAAGGGCTTGAAACGATGATAATGATTGTAACATTTCACGAGGAATTTCGAGGAAAGATTTCCGCTTTTCTCTCTGAGAAAGGCTATGAAGTCTGTGTTCCTCCTCATAGACAGGATGTGATTTCCCTGGTAAAGGAAAAATCCCCTTTAGTGGTCGTGTTGGATATGTATGTGGCGGCACCAAACGGACTAGACGTGCTAAAGGAGCTACGAGCCCAACATTATCAGGGAAAAATTGTGGCGCTGGCCGGAACCTCGGTGCGTTCCTTAATGCCACAGGCATCTCAGCTTGGCGTGGACCAGGTGATTGGAGGATTTCAAGGCGATGGCGGGGCACTGAATCTTGATCAGGTGGAGTCTGCGATTAAAATGGCATTACGCTCAGGCATTGCCAAACGCGCATTTGAATTGTATGAGGCACGAGGCCGGACGAGAGGGAAGGACCTGGACGATTGGCTTGAGGCTGAGCGGGAAATTTTCCATAAAGTCAAAACGTTGTCATCAGGGGAAAGCGAAGTGAAATCTGCACCTGAAAGCGTTTCCAAGAAGCGACCCAAAAAGACCCAAAAGCACGCACCCTGAAAGGCGAACCTCCAACTCAAGATTGCCTGCTGACCATCTCAACAATGTCTTGCAGGTGTGATCAAGAGTCAGGCAAGCCGGAGGTTCATCTTAATCTTTTTACTCAACAGTTTGTCAGCGCATGTAGCTCCGGTTTATGGTGAATCTGGTTAGAGGAAGTGGAATCTTATTACATCCGACGTCTCTCCCGGAGGGATGGGGCATTGGGGATTTAGGACCCGCGGCCTATCAATTTGTCGATTTTCTAAAGGCCGCCGGTCAGAGTTGGTGGCAGATGTTGCCACTGGGTCCGACCGGATATGGCAATTCCCCCTACATGTGTTTTTCCGCCTTTGCAGGAAACCCCTTACTCATTAGCCCGGAAAAACTTGTGGAGGATGGATTTGTATCGGCATCCGATGCGAGGCGGCCTCCGCCCTTTCCAGCCGAACGTGTGGATTACCCTCTGGTCATTGCGCATAAGCGCCTAATCTTCGAAAAGTCTTTTGAGCAGTTTAAAGCCAATCCTCCAGCCGAACATCGCCAAGCCTTTTTGTTGTTTCGTGAGAAACATGCTTCCTGGTTAGAAGACTTCTCCCTCTTTATGTCTTTGAAGGAAAGCTATGCGGGGCAAGCATGGACCCGATGGGAAAAGCCATTGATCGTTCGAGATCCTCAAGCCCTGCAGGAATGCAGTCGTCGCCTCAGGGAAAACATAGATTATCATCAGTTTCTTCAGTATCTGTTTTTTCACCAATGGTCCGTCCTGAGACAGTATGCGCATGCCAGGGGGGTCAGAATTATCGGGGACCTCCCGATTTATATTGCGCATGATAGTTCAGACGTCTGGGCGCATCCTGATTCATTTTATTTGGATGACCAATGTCAACCGTCCGTGGTGGCCGGGGTGCCGCCGGACTATTTCAGCGCAACAGGACAACGGTGGGGAAATCCGATTTACCGCTGGGACGTGAGAGCCGGGTCCGGTTACCAATGGTGGATCGATCGATTTCGTGCCAATCTTGCTCTTGTCGATATGATTCGATTGGATCATTTCCGGGGGTTTGAAGCCTATTGGGAAATCCCGGCTTCTGAACCTCATGCCATCCATGGTCGATGGGTGAAAGGTCCTGGAGGCGAATTGTTTGCAGCCGTGAAAGCCGCACTGGGTGATGTGCCGTCGATCGCCGAGGACCTTGGTGTGATCACTCCGGAGGTTGAGGCGTTACGGGATACCTGTGGGTTTCCCGGTATGCGAATTTTACAAATGGCTTTCGGCAACGATCCCAAGGCCCATCATTATCGACCCCATCACTATACTCAGAATTCCATCGTCTATACGGCCACTCATGACCATAATACGACGGTCGGGTGGTTTACCGCTGAACCGGGGAAGGAAACCACCCAATCCAAAGAGGAGATCAAGAAGGAGCGTGTGAGTGTGTTGCGCTATCTTGGTACCGACGGGCGGGACATTCATTGGGATGTGATTCGACTGGCCATGAGCTCTGTTGCCCAACTCGCCATGGTTCCGCTTCAGGACGTATTGGGTTTGGGGAGTGAATGCCGGATGAATCGCCCCGGCACGCTCAAAGGGAACTGGGAGTGGCGGGTTCATCCTGGGCAGTTGACGGAGAATGTTGGAAACCGACTCCGTGACCTGACAGGTTTATTTGATCGGCTGCCAACACCCATGCCTTAGGAATTCTAAAAAATAAAAGCCTTGCTGAGAAAGGGAGATGATAATGAAAATTTTAGTAGCGGTTGATCCTTCCGAACATGCGCAGGAGGCCATTCGATTTGTGAAATCGATGGATTGGCCAAAGGCATCAGAAATGTATCTCATTCATGTGATCGAGATGAAACATGCGTCTCCTCTGATACCGTCGGATGGACCTTCCAGTTGGGATCGGGTCATTTCCGAGGCAAGGGGAAAACTGTTCACCGAAGCGAAGGGTCTTCTTGAGCACACGAAGAAGGAGATTCTCGAAGAAAGGGCTGTGACCATTAAGTTCCTGGTGATGGAAGGGCTTCCGGGCGCGGAAATTTTACAGGCGGTGGAGGACTATCAAATCGACCTGGTCATCTTAGGAACCCGTGGCCTTTCCAATGTGAAACGGTTTCTTCTAGGGAGTACCAGTGATTGGGTGATGAGGGAAGCCCCGTGTTCAGTGTTATTGGTTCGTGAAAAACTCAGTAAGGTGACGATGGGAAAATCCGCAGCCAAAATTCTTTTGGCTACCGATGGGTCATCGGTGGCTTTGAGTACTGTGGAGATGCTCGGTCTGTTGACCTGCAAGACCCCTCCAAAGGTGACGGTGACGCATGTGGTGGGAAGGCCGGCTTACCTGGAGGGCTGGTATTGGGGAAAAGGAAAAGCGGCATTTAAACAATTAGCCGAACAAGTATCGGAGAACGCTCAAACAGAAGGCGCCAGGCATCTGGAAGAGATGGGCCAAAGAGTCAAAGAACTCGGCATGGAAGTTGAAACCGTGTTGACCAAAGGTGATCCTGCTGAAGAGATTGTCAAAATTGCCGAGCGTTCGAAGACAAAATTGATCATGGTTGGATCAAAAGGATTCATAGGGGGCAAGCCGGTCCCATTGGGAGGGGTCGTCAGAAAAATTGCTCGCTATGCTCCATGTTCGGTGTTGCTTACCCGCCCGGGGAGATCCGAGAAAAAAGTTTGATGCGTGATCAATTTTCCCTCTTCAGGAAGACTCAAGGCCATCAAAGGGTAAAGGACGCAATTGTTATGGTCGTCCGGCAGTGAGGTGGGGAATGCTGAACCTGTTTCTCCTGTGTGGTCCTATCCTCAATTAAAAGGCGCGCGATGTCGGTATCCGATCAAAACAAGTCAGACGTATGCTGGCATGCCTTGGATGGAGAATCCGTCCTCAAGGCAGTGGCCAGTCAGGTTGGGGGCTTAACGCCGGATGTTGCTGCCCAACGTCTGGCGCTCTATGGCCCCAATCGATTACGTCCGCCTAAAAAGCAATCCTCCTGGCAGCGGTTTCTCGCCCAGTTCCACAATATTTTAATTTATATCCTTCTGGGAGCGGGTGTCGTGACTGCCATTCTGGGTCATTGGGTGGATACCAGTGTGATTCTGGGCGTGGTGATCATCAATGCCCTCATCGGATTCCTTCAGGAAGGCAAAGCGGAAAGGGCGATGGATGCCATTCGCCAGATGTTGTCGGTTCAGGCCTGCGGGCTTCGTGATGGAACCCGTTGCCCCATTCCGGCGGAAAGCCTTGTGCCTGGGGATATTGTGTTTCTCCAATCCGGGGATAAAGTCCCGGCCGATTTGCGTCTTCTGAAGGTGAAGGATTTGCGTATTGAAGAAGCCGCCTTGACCGGTGAGTCCGTCCCGGTTGAGAAACACATGAAACCCGTGCCGGAAACCGCATCCATTGGTGATCGAAAAGGTATGGCCTATTCGGGAACGCTGGTGACCTATGGAACGGGAACCGGGGTGGTGGTCGGGACCGGCGATTCCACGGAAATAGGACGGATCAGCGCCATGCTGGCCGGGGTGCAGACCTTGACCACGCCACTTCTCCGAAAGATCGGAGAATTCGGTAGCCGGTTAAGCCTGGCAATCATCACCGGAGCGGTTGGTGTGTTTCTCTTCGGAATTTTTTTCAGAGAGTATGGTTTCAGTGACATGTTTCTGGCGAGCGTTGGATTAGCCGTTGCCGCTATTCCCGAAGGCCTCCCGGCCATTATGACCATCACGCTCGCCATCGGTGTTCAAGCGATGGCGCGACGCCAAGCGATTATTCGCCGGCTGCCGGCTGTGGAGACTTTAGGATCCGTGACCGTAATTTGTTCGGATAAAACCGGCACGCTGACACGAAACGAAATGACGGTTCAAACGCTGGCGACTGCGGCATATACCGTGGAGGTCAGTGGTGTCGGCTATGATCCGCATGGAGGATTTTCTCTGCTTGGCAACCCGGTCGTGCTGGGTGATCTCGCGGAAGTGATGGAACTTGCTCGAGCCGGAATGTTGTGTAACGACGCGGATCTGACCCAAGTGGAGGGGATCTGGCAGATCAACGGAGATCCGACGGAAGGGGCCTTGGTTACCCTCGGGAGAAAAGCCGGATTGGATTATCGATTCGAACATGAGATGTGGCCACGGACGGATGTGATTCCCTTTGAATCTCAACATCGGTTTATGTCGACGTTACATCATGACCATGCCGGGCATGGATTTATGTATATCAAGGGTGCCCCTGAACGGGTATTAGAGATGTGCGCGTTTCAGCGGAGTCTGGGGGAGGATCATCCGTTGAATAGCCGGTCGTGGCATGATCGGATCGAGCAGATGGCGAGTCGTGGCCAGCGAGTGCTGGCGGTGGCCTTTGCATCGACCAATCACGAACATCGAGAGTTACGGTTTCGGGATGTGGAGCAGGGCCTGACGATGTTAGGCCTCTTTGGCATTGTTGACCCACCCCGGACTGAAGCCATTGAAGCGGTCCGGCAATGCCAACAAGCCGGGATTCGAGTCAAAATGATCACCGGGGATCATCTGGTCACGGCCAGAACGATTGGTTTGCAGATGCATATCGGAGATGGAAAACAGGCTATCTCGGGACAGGTACTGGAAACCTTGAGCGATGAGGAATTGAAGCGTGTTGCTCGGGATATCGATATTTTTGCCCGGACGAGTCCGGAACATAAGTTACGGCTTGTGCAAGCCCTCCAAGCTGGCGGGGACGTGGTGGCCATGACCGGAGATGGGGTGAATGACGCCCCGGCGCTCAAGCGGGCGGATGTGGGTGTGGCGATGGGAGTAAAGGGGACGGAAGTGGCGAAGGAAGCAGCGGAAATGGTGCTGGCCGATGATAATTTTGCCTCCATTGCTCATGCCGTCGAGGAAGGCCGTCGGGTCTATGACAATATTCAAAAGTCCATTCTGTTTATTCTTCCCACTAATGTGGCTGAAGCCGGAGTGATTGTGGCCGCTATTCTGTTAGGGACCGTGTTGCCGATTACGCCGGTACAAATCCTGTGGGTCAACATGATCACCGCCGTGACATTGGCTTTGGCCTTAACCGTTGAACCTCCTGAGTCGGCTGTTATGCGACGTCCCCCTCGGAACCCCGGCGAAGCCATTTTGTCACGGTTTCTACTGTGGCGAATCGGCTTTGTAGCCATCTTAGCGGTGGCGGGCACGTTTGGACTATTCCTGTGGGAGCGTGAGCAGGGGGCCTCTATCGAAACCGCGAGAACGATAGCCGTCAACATGTTGGTGGTCTTTGAAGCCTTTTATGTCTTGAATGCGCGGTTTTTTTATAACTCGGTTTTGTCCCGCAACGGATTGTTTGGAAACCCCTATGTTCCCCTGACCATAGGAATGGTGTTAGGCATTCAAGGCCTCTTTACCTATACCGAAGTGATGCAGACGCTGTTTCATACTACCGGCATTGATGAACTTGCCTGGCTTCGAATTGTTGGAATTGGCGCGGTGATATTTTTGCTGGTCGAATTGGAAAAATATGTGTTTCGGATTATTCTGAAACTCAGAACTCCCGATCTGAAAATTTGACGAATGGGTCGTGAGTCAGAATGGCTTTCGAGTAGGCATCGGAAAGGATTTGGGAATACCCGGAGAGGAGACATCACAATAATCTGTGCTTCGTACAAAGGGAAAAGACTGATTTTGCTAAAAGGGTGAAATGGAGGGAAAGAAGATGAAAACCGGTGTGTCAAAAAAATCATCAGTGAGCAGGGAAGAGCTTCAGCGCATGGATGCCTATTGGCGTGCGGCGAATTATTTGTCCGTGGGGCAGATCTATCTTCATGATAACCCTTTACTCAAAAAGCCGTTGACGCTCGACCACATTAAATTGCGGCTCCTGGGGCATTGGGGGACGACTCCGGGATTAAACTTTCTGTATGTCCATCTGAATCGGGTTATTAAGAAGCATGATCTCAACATGATCTATATTGCCGGTCCCGGACATGGCGGTCCGGGTTTGGTGGCCAACACGTATTTAGAAGGGACCTATACTGAGGTGTATCCCAACATCTCCCAGGATGCCGAAGGCATGAAAAAACTTTTTAAACAGTTTTCTTTTCCAGGCGGGATTCCCAGTCACGTGGCTCCCGAAACTCCCGGGTCTATCCATGAGGGAGGGGAGCTTGGCTATTCGTTGTCGCATGCCTTTGGTGCGGTATTTGATAATCCCGATCTGATTGTCGCCTGTGTGGTGGGAGATGGCGAAGCGGAAACCGGTCCTTTGGCGACAGCCTGGCATTCCAATAAATTTTTGAATCCGAAAGTTGGATGGCGCCGTGCTCCCCATTTTGCATCTCAACGGGTACAAAATCGCCAACCCCACGGTGTTGGCGCGAATCAGCCATGACGAATTGAACAGCTTATTTATCGGCTATGGCTATAAGCCGTTTTTCGTGGAAGGGGATGATCCGGAGGTCATGCATCAGGTCATGGCGGACACGCTGGATGAGGTGATGAAGGAGATTCATGCCATTCAGCATCGGGCCAGGGAAAAGGGGGAGACCTCCCGTCCCTGCTGGCCGATGATCGTCTTGCGCAGCCCCAAGGGTTGGACCGGTCCAAAAGAGGTGGATGGGAAAAAAACCGAGGATTCCTGGCGTTCGCATCAGGTCCCCTTTTCGGAGATGGCGACCAAGAAGGATCATATTCAACTCCTTGAAAAGTGGATGCAGAGCTACAAGCCTGAGGAATTATTTGACGAGACCGGCAAACTCATTCCAGAACTGGCGGAACTGGCCCCGAAGGGGGAACGGCGAATGGGTGCGAATCCTCATGCCAACGGTGGGTTGCTGCTCAAAGATCTCAGGATGCCTGATTTTCAGGATTACGCGGTGGAGGTACCCCTACCCGGAAAGGTCGTGGCTGAAGCGACGCGGGTGATGGGCACGTTTCTTCGGGATGTCATGAAACGCAATATGGGCAATCGGAATTTCCTGGTCTTTGGTCCCGATGAAACCGCGTCCAATCGCCTTGGCGCCCTGCTGGAAGTGACGAATCGTCGATGGGTGGCAGACACCATACCTGAAGATGATCATCTGGCTCTGGATGGACGGGTGTTTGAAATTCTCAGTGAACATACCTGCCAGGGCTGGCTGGAAGGCTATCTGCTGACTGGACGCCATGGATTTTTCTCCTGCTACGAGGCGTTTATTCACATTATCGATTCCATGTTCAACCAACATGCCAAGTGGTTGAAGGTGACGGGGAGTGAGATTCCGTGGCGGAGACCCATTGCGTCACTGAATTATCTCTTGACTTCCCATGTGTGGCGGCAGGACCACAATGGATTTTCTCATCAGGACCCGGGGTTTATCGACCATGTGGCCAACAAAAAAGCCGAAGTCATCAGAATTTATCTGCCGCCTGATGCCAATAGCTTGTTATTCATCACGGATAAATGTCTTCGAAGTCGAAATCTTGTCAATGTCATTGTGGCTGGAAAACAACCGGGTCTGCAATTTCTCAGCATGGATGCGGCCATCAAGCATTGCACCGCCGGTATCGGGATTTGGGAATGGGCCAGTAACGACAAAGGCGGAGAACCTGATGTGGTCATGGCCTGTGCGGGAGATATTCCCACCCTGGAGACCTTGGCTGCGGTGGACCTACTTCGCAAGCAGGTCCCCGATCTGAAAGTTCGAGTGGTGAATGTGGTGAATCTCATGAAGCTTCAACCGCAGAGCGAGCATCCGCATGGGTTGTCCGACAAGGAGTTCGATACGCTCTTTACGACGGATAAACCCGTCATCTTTGCTTTTCATGGATATCCCTGGTTGATCCATCGTTTGACGTACCGGAGGACGAATCATAAAAATCTTCATGTTCGAGGCTATAAAGAAGAAGGCACGACGACCACCCCGTTTGATATGGTTGTTCTTAATGACCTTGACCGGTATCATCTGGTGGCGGATGTGATCGATCGTGTGCCGAAACTGGGATATCTTGCGGCTTATGCCAAACAGGCGATTCGCGATAAAAAGATTGATCATAAAACGTACATCGCCAAGTACGGCGACGATATGCCGGAAATTAAAGATTGGAAATGGCCGTATTAGTTTTCACGCTCCCTTGAGATAACGACGAGTGTGTCGATCTATGGCCTGCTCCGTTACCATCATTCAGCCACCTAGATTGTTGCGGTATCCTCCTTCATGTGGATGCCTGAGATGTTTTCGTTTACCCTGATTGTTCTTTTGAGGAGTCATGCGATGGAGCGCCGGGATATTTATATTACGGAATTCGACCTGAATCGACTCACGGAACTCTTAGGAGTCTGGCAAACATTCAACGGTAGCAAGAGCACCAGCATTCATCTGGAAAGCTTAATGGAAGAATTGGATCGGGCACATATCGTTCTCCCAAAGGATATTCCGGCTGATGTCGTCACGATGAACTCACGCGTCCGGCTATCAGACATGAGCAAAGGGGAAGAGCTGGAGTATACGTTGGTCTTTCCGCGTGATGCGGATACTGCGACAGGAAAGATTTCTATTCTTGCCCCGGTTGGAACGGCCATTCTCGGGTATAGGGTCGGGGACAGTATTGAATGGCAGGTCCCTATAGGGACGAGGAAGTTAAAAATTGAAGAGATCCTCTATCAGCCTGAGGCTGCGGGAGATTACCACCTGTAAATTTCTCCGCCTCTATCGGTTCACATGACCAGCATGGAAACGTGTTAAGGTAAAGACGTAAAAACGATTAGCTGAGCCGGCCGGGGGCAACGCGTGATGGTTCATGCTGCCGGTCATCATGAGGGATAGGATTTCCACTAACATCTTTCCTATCGAGCAGATCTTCCGGGAAATATGGTTCGGTTATCATTATGCATTATGGAAGGTGTCTCATTTATGAGGAGATCCTTGCCCCCCGATCGTCTGTTCACAATGGATTTTTTACTCCAGGGACTGTCCGGTTTATCTGTTGGATTTCGTGTCTCTCCTCCCATACCTTTATGGCCGGGAGGACTGTCGCTGCGATCAAATCCCTGATCGTGTAGAATCCCTCAGTCAACTTGAATGAGACGGAGGGGATGGAATCTTATGAAACCGCAATCTTCGGTTTTTTCATCTCGCCCACACCCGCATCTCTATGAAATCAATACCTGGGTGTGGTTGCATGACCTCTCTCAGAAAATGAACCGAACGATTCGTCTTGGTGACGTGCCTGATCATGAATGGGATGAGCTTCAGGCAAAGGGATTCGATTGTCTGTGGCTCATGGGGCTATGGGAACGCAGTCCTCTTGGCCGGCGGATTGCAAGACAACATGCTGATTTACAGCAGGAATACACCAAAGCGCTTCCCGATTGGCAGGAATACGAAGTCGTGGGTTCCCCCTATGCCATTCGGGCGTATCAACCTGATCCTGAGCTTGGGTCCTGGGAGCAACTGAAGGACGTATTAGAAAAACTTCATGACCGCGGGATTAAATTGATTCTGGATTTTGTGCCCAATCACACCGCATTGGATCATGAGTGGACCACCAGACATCCGGAGTACTATGTTCAAGGGACCTCCAGGGATGTCACAAACTTCCCTTCGAAGTTTTTTCCCATCGAAACATCACAAGGCATTCGATATCTGGCGCATGGCAAGGATCCCAATTGCCCGGCATGGACCGACACCGCGCAATTAGACTACTTCAATCCTGATACGCGTAAGGCGCTGATGCGCGAGTTGCAACAAATTGCCAATTATTGTGATGGCGTTCGCTGTGATATGGCGATGTTGGTGCTCAATGAGGTGTTTGCACAGACGTGGAAAAATCATGTGAAGGGCGATGTCTTCCCTCCCGGGGAGTTCTGGACAGAAGCCATCTCCCTCCTGCCGGATTGTATGTGGATTGCAGAGGTCTATTGGGATCGTGAATGGGAGCTTCAACAACTTGGTTTTCAGTTTACCTACGACAAAAGATTGTATGATCGGCTTCGCCATTCGACCCCACATGAGGTCGCTCTGCATCTTCAGGCTGATACGAACTTTCAAAGCAAACTTGTACGGTTTTTGGAAAATCACGATGAGCCGAGAAGTGCGGTGGCGTTTGGTAACGTCCGTCTCCCTGCGGTCGGGGTCCTGATGGCCACATTGCCGGGCATGCGTTTATATCATCAAGGGCAACTCACTGGAAAACGCATCCGGATTCCGGTTCAACTCTGTCGAGCCCAGGATGAACCTCCTGATGAAGCGACCGTCTCGTTTTATGACCGAATTCTGGCGATCACCAATGAAGACGTGTTTCACGCCGGGAAATGGGCCATGCTCACTGTGCGTTCTGCCGGCGACGATTCTTTTAATAATGTCGTGGCGTATCAATGGACCACCGACCGGGATTGGAGACTCATCGCGGTGAACCTGAGCCCCATGGTTGCCCAAGCGTATATTCGTTTGAACGGAGAGCTTGGAATGGAATCGCACACCTCCCCCAACTACACCTTGTATGACCAGTTCAGCGATCTATCCTTTGAGGCTAGGCGAGAGGATCTCTTCCAAAAAGGATTGTACGTCCGTCTCGATCCTTTCGGATGTCATATCTTTTCTGTGGGAGAAAAGAAGGGAAAATATGGAAAAAGAAAAAATAACAAGACCCTTCGAGCGATTGAAGGTGAAGCAATTCATTTCGTCGCCCCACTCCAAGTTTTCAGGCGAAGGATTTTGCTCTGGCGCCCAGCAGTCTCTGAAGGTGTCAACTTTTCGAACTGGTTCTTGCAATAAAGCTTGTGATCAGTTGCTCTAGTTCTTTGCTTCCACATGAGGGACAGGTTGCGGCCCCGGTTTCATGTTCTTTCAGCGTGAGGGCTAGAAGGCATTCCTTGCCACATTTGAGACATTTGTAATCGTAGAGAGGCATAACGATCCCTCCTATTTTGAGTTGTCCACTTCTCTTTTTAAATATCGGGTTGATAGGGGGCTAATTGCCGGATATAGCCGATCACCTCTCGAATCTCCTCTGAACTCAATCGATCCCACCAACCATGCATGGGGCTAAAGACCAAGCCCCAAATAACGATCGCACGAAGGTCTAACTCGCTTTTGGCGGTGGATTCCGGAGAATGGAAATCTGTTGGGGGCACAATTAATGCGGATGAATCCGGTCCCTTTCCGTCGCCCGCCTTCCCATGACACCGAAGGCAATGCAGACGATAAATTGTTTCTCCCGCAGAGATCATAGTGGTCTGCTGAGCCCGGACTTCTCCAAGCCATAACACGATGCAGACACAACTGATAACGGATATGACCAGACTGAGAAGGCATTGTTCTTTTTTCATCGGGTGAAGCCAGTAAGTTTCATGGAAATGCGATTTTGTCGCATCTTGCAACACCCCTTCCCTTTTCCATGGACCCAAATTGCAACACTTTTCGTGTGCTCAATTTTCACTTAGTCTTTTTGCTCTAATCCCAAACCTACCCATGCCCGTAAAAGATCCTGCCGGGTCAGGCATCCTATCACCACACCATTTTCCTCCACTGGAAGTACCAGAAAATGATGGTCTTTCATGAGTTTGACGGCCTCCGCTAATGTGGTGGAAGTAGGAATAGCGATAGGGTCCGGCACCATGATTTCCTTTGCGGTTAATTGGCTGACATCCCGCCCCGCTTCCAGCACGGCCAGCACATCAAATTGGCTGATGAACCCAACGCAGTGCCCGTTAGGATCGACAACCGGCGCGCCTGGCAAGGAAGATGTGAGAAGTTCTTGTGTTATGGCCAATCCATTCTGATCCTGATGAAAACGGAAATCATGGAGTGTGGCGATTTGTTGGATTGTTCTGAGGCCGACGGTGGCGACCGCATGAAGACCCATGTGTTCCTCCTCTCTCTTTCACTCATAACCCCACAAAAGTCTTTTCACAGGGATGGAGTGAATGAAAATTTAAACGGTTTGAGACGAAATCAGGTATGACTTCCATCCCGAATATACAACCCTCCAACCTCCAGAACTGTTCCGTCACTTAAGGTGATGGATAAAAACTCTTGATTCTTCATGAGAGATTTGACTTCCCCCGACCATCTGGATGGCTCAACAGACACGATTGTTTTTCCACAAATTTTTACCTTTAGCCGTTCTACGTTATCTTGTTTCATGTGTTGGCCTCTGTCTTGTAATGGTTGATAACGTGTGCATGGTATTGTTTCCGTAAGCACCATGAAATCAGAATCTTTGCTCCTACATGAGTTGAAGCAAGCCTCGTGCCTTTATGGACAACCTCTCTCTTTCGTCATCCCGCCGGTTATCAGCGGTGAATCATCCCCAATGAAGACCTGAGGGATGCCGGATGAATACTGGCGGGCATGACAGACTTTTTTCCTCTTCCCGTCAATCGTGAGGAAGGGTATATAAGTTGCATTTCATTCCCTGGACATTATTCACGCTGTTTGGGATGGTTGTTCATGGAGATGTGTGACCGCGGATGAAGCGATGAAGATAGTAGACCAGTGATTTCCTCTTTTTTGATAAGTCAATGAATGGGTGTTTCACCCAACAATTACCAGGAGGAGGGTGTATGAGTTTGGAAAGTAAAGCAGATTCCGCGTGACCGCCCCATGTTCATGGTGAAATGGATTTCTCTTGGAGTCCTATGTGTTTTGATGGCTCTCACTGTGGCGAGTGTTATCCTGGGTGTGGAAGCTCCAACCGTGGTGGTCAGAGGCACCATCGATGAGGTCATCCGATTGGTGAGCGACGAAGGTCTCAAGACGCCGGATCAAGAGGACCCATCGCCGGAAATTGTTGGAGGAGACCATTGGGCAACATTTTGATTTTGAGGAGATGGCCAAACGATCATTGGCGGCACATTGGAGAAATCGAAGTGAGGCGGAACATCAAGAATTTGCGCACATTGTTTCAATCGCTTCTTTCGAAAACCTATGCGGGAAAAATTGAGAACTATTCCGGAGAAAAGGTCCAGTATCTCAAGGAACGGCTCAAAGATTCCTATGCAGAAGTGCAGACCACCATTGTGTCAAACAAAACGGAAATCTCTCTCGATTACCGGCTCCTACTGAAGGATGGCAACTGGCGGGTGTACGATGTGGTGGTCGATGGAGTGAGTTTAGTGAAAAATTACCGGGTTCAATTCGATCGCATTATTCGGGATTCCTCCTACGAAGAATTGGTGAAGACCTTGCGAGACAAGTCCGGTGACATCACCGCCCCCTGAGGGATTCTTGAGTATGAAGACGCGTATTCTGATTCATCAGGGACCAGCTGTGCCGGTCGACGCGCAACCTCTTGAAATTGTCGAACGGAAAGGCAAGGGGCATCCCGATACCATTTGTGATGCCATTGCTGAAGCTGTTTCCATTCAACTGTCCAAGGCGTATCAAGAAACCTTTGGTCGTATTTTGCACCATAATATCGATAAATGCCTGCTGGTGGCGGGTCAGGTGAAATTGCATCTGGGCGGTGGTCGGGTCACCCATCCGATGCGCCTGATCCTTGGGGACCGGGCTTCCTTCGGCGTTCCGGGAAAAACGATCCCCGTGTCCGACATCGCCGTTGAGACGGCGCGAACGTGGATCAAGAGCCATTTGCCCAATGTGAATCCCGATACCCATATGAGGTATCAAATTGAGTTGCAACCGACTTCCGCTGAACTCGGGGCGATTTTTGAACATGGATCGGGGTTGCTTCCCGCGAACGATACTTCAGCCGGAGTCGGTTATGCCCCGCTCACTCCCACCGAGCAATTGGTGGTGGACCTTGAACAGTATGTAAACGGGCCACGGTTTAAGCGGGCATTTCCCGAAACCGGGGAGGACGTCAAAGTCATGGCCGTTCGAATGGACCGGATGCTGTCACTGACGGTGGCCATGCCGTTTCTTGCCAAACGGATCACCACAGAAAAAGCCTATTTTGCCCGAAAGGCGAAGGTCCTTCAGAATGTGCAGCGCTTTATTCATGAGCAACCTCATTCCTGTAAACGGGTGGAGGTGGTCGTGAATGCGCTTGATCGCCCGGGTCAAGGACTGAAGGGCATGTATCTGACGCTATTGGGAACCTCTGCGGAGCAGGGAGATTCCGGACAGGTGGGACGGGGGAACCGGATTTCCGGGGTCATTGCGCTGAATCGACCGATGAGCGGGGAGGCTGCGGCCGGGAAAAACCCCGTCAGCCATGTTGGGAAAATTTATAATGTGTGGGCTCGTGAACTCGCTCTGAAGGCATATGCACAGATACCCGGAGTGCGTGATGTCACCGTATGGATGGTCAGTCGGATCGGTGCACCGGTGAACGAACCTCTGGTTGTCTCGGCTCAGGTCGGGGTGAAGAAGGGATATTCACTAAAGCGGATCTCGGGAGAGGTCCAAGCCCTGATCAAGCAGGAGCTGGCTGACATGGAACATTTTTGCGAGGCCCTGGCCAAAGGGCAATTCCGGATATGCTGACAGCCATCATGACAATCATCGAAATGGTATACACAACGATTTCAAATTCTAATCAGATAGATGCTATCGCCTGACAGGAAGCATGATTGATTGACAACACATTGGTTGAATGTCCACTTCATAACGGACCCTTGGAAGAAGGTTCCCGTCGCATTAGCGGGTTTACGGCGACGTGTGTGCTGGTCAGTAGTGTGATCGGCACCGGGATTTTCACCACGACAGGTTTTATGGCCCGAGACCTTGGGGATCCATGGCTGATTCTTCTGGTATGGGGAGCGGGCGCATTACTGGCTCTCATGGGGGCGATGTGTTACAGCGAGCTGGGAGCAGCATTCCCTTTTGTGGGGGGAGACTATGTGTATCTTCGGGAAGCCTACCATCCCTTTTTCGCATTCCTAAGTGGGTGGGCTTCATTTACCGTGGGCTTTGGAGCCGCCATTGCCGCAGGCGCCATGGGATTTGCCTCCTATGTGGTCCAACTCATCCCACATGAACCGGATTCCACCCTCCTGATCAAGGGATTTGCCCTGGCCTTGATTTGGAGCCTGACTGCGGTTCATGTGGCAGGCGTTGGCCCTGGCGGGGCTCCTTCAACAGCTTCTCACGTCTTAAAAGATTGGAGCGATTCTGCTTCTCATAGTTGGGGCCTTCACGGTAGGCCATGGTGATTGGCAACATTTGGTCATGCCCCCGGGAAAGCCGGATATCGGACTGGGAACACTGGTAGTGTCCTTTATTTTTGTGACCTATGCCTATTCGGGATGGAATGCCGCAGGGTACATTGCCGGAGAAATACTCAATCCGACCCGTTCTATACCCCGAACGATGATAGGCGGGACTCTGCTGGTTGGCACGGTCTATGTGGTGCTGAACGTGGTATATTTCTACGCGCTTACCGATTCAAGCTTTGGCCGCACCTCCGCTCATGCCGGTGGCGGAAAAAGTCGCGGTGGGAATGTTTGGTCAGGCGGCCGCTCATTTTGTCACCATCATGTTGTGCATTTCCATCGCCGGCGCGGTGAGCGCCATGATATGGACCGGGCCACGGGTCTACTATGCCATGGCCAGAGACGGGTTTCTGCCGGACTTCTTTTCGGATACGGAACAGCATCATGGCACCCCGGTTCGTTCCATTGTTCTCCAAAGTCTGTGGGTGACGGTATTAGTGCTTTCAGGATCCTTTGAGCAGTTGGTGATTTACAGCGGAATGGTGATCACCGCCTTCACAGCGCTGACAGTCGGGGCGGTCATTCTTCTTCGTCAACGGCGTCCGCAACTCGTTCGTCCCTACCGGGTTCCCTTCTATCCTGTCTTGCCCGTGGGCTATATCCTGGTTGCCGGAGTGATCATGCTTTTTCTCAGTGTGGAAAAACCGGTTGAAACGCTTTGGGCCTGCCTGACCCTGAGTGCTGGTATTCCCCTGTACTTCCTGATGAGAAAGCATAATGGAGTATCCGGGGCCACATGAAGATAGCGATCACACATAGGAGCAAAATACATCCACTTGCCTTCTTTGTGATACTTGGTGGAGTATGGTTTATTCTGTCCGGATGTGGAAATGGAAATCAGGCTATGACCCAACAAAATAATCACTCACGACAGGTTGAACGGGATTCGATGGTGGATACACAAATCGTGGCGGGGGGTGTCACCGATCAAGCCGTTGTCGCGGCCATGCGCCGGGTTCCCCGGCACCGGTTTATGCCTGAGTCACATGCTGAAGATGCCTATGGAGATTTTCCACTTTCCATCGGCTATGGGCAGACGATTTCTCAGCCCTTCATTGTTGCGTATATGACGCAAGCCCTGAAGTTGAAGCCGGATGAGAAGGTCTTGGAAATTGGCACGGGTTCCGGGTATCAGGCCGCCATCCTGGCTGAATTAGTTTCAAAAGTGTTTACCATAGAAATTGTCGAACCGCTTGCCGTAAGAGCGAAAAAAACACTGGCAGAACTTGGTTATGACAATGTGATTGTGCGGGCTGGTGATGGCTATAAGGGTTGGCCGGACGAAAGCCCGTTTGATGCGATCATCCTGACGGCGGCGCCGAACCATATTCCCGAACCACTCTTAGAGCAGCTGGCGATCGGCGGACGTCTCATTCTTCCCGTCGGAGACTACCCTCAACGTCTTCTGTTGATTCGTCGCACTGAAGAGGGATACCAGGAAACCGAATTGTTGCCCGTGGTGTTTGTGCCCATGACGGGCGAAGCCTTAACGAATCCTCCCGCAACCGAGCCTTGACGAACTTCTCTCCCGTTGACCACATTCATTCATTCATAGATGACAAATCCGCCAGCCGGAAGGGTGAGCACGACTGCTTTGCCATTTCTCGACTCTACGGTCGTCTCCTGACCGATCTGTCCCGCATTGGTTGAATAGAGACATGTGAGTGTGTGGCCGGCTGTGATGCAGTCCGTCATCAACCGTCACCCAGGCGCTTCGGGGGGCAGCATAGTCGGTATTCATCGCCAGGAGAATTTCCTGGTCATTGAAAATCCTGGACCAGGGAATCACCGAACGAATCTGCCCACCCAGCATGCGCGGCAGCCCGAAGTCGATCCCATTTCCGGAAATTTCTCTCAGGTATTGTCGACCCCGTCGTAACGCAAGCTTGTTACGGCGAATGCCTAATAGGATCGAGAGTTGCCGGTATGCCGGACTCTCTTCATTGAAGAAATGCCGTTGATGGCTTTGAAAGGCGCCGAATTCTCCTCCGAACATACATTCGCGAATGAATTGATCACTCTGCCCGTGCCCGTCAAAATACTGTTCGCTGCCATAGTACATGCAGGGGATGCCCATCGTGAGGGCGTTCAGCGCAAGGACATTCAAGAGTCCGTCCGGTCCCGTCAGGATCAGCACAAAACCTGGCTTTGTTTTCTCCCTTTCGTACTTGATCATGATCATCAAACAGGGTCACCACCCGATTGCGAAACCAGACGTGGGATTCTTTCTGAACCAGGATGGAATTCCGGAATAACTGGAAATACTCTTCCGGGTTGCGATAGCCCTTCACGAGGTATTCCATTTTGTCCGGGATGTCGTCGACGCCAAGTGCGGCGTCCAGGCCCGTGGTTTCCAGCGTTTGAAATGCCCGGGTTCTGCCCCCGGTAATTTCCCCAATGAGATAGAAATTTTCTTTGCCGATGGATTGGGTGAATTCATGGATCACCGAGGCGAAGTACCGGCTCGCTCCCAGGTCCATATGTTTGACGGTATCAACCCGATATCCGTCGACGTCCGCAAAGGCAATCCAGAATTTGTACACCTCCGCCAGGGCCTTAAGAGCATCCGACGGCTGATACTGATCGACGTCGCCGGAACCGAGTTGGATATTTTTCAGGTCAAGGAAATCCCCCTCAAGAAATTCAGGTGAAAAATCCCAATTGGTGATATGGCCTTTTCGGGTAAAGGCCTGAGGGTCCTGGAATTCCTGTGGCCAGATGGCACCATGCGGCCAGGCGGCAGGATGGCTTGCGATGTCGAGTTGTTGGAAGGGGAGAGTCGGTTCTCCGAATTGATCATGGAATCCTTGCACGTCATAGGGTTGGCCATCCCAGCGAGGATCGTTGAAGATCTGCCCGTTATGTTCGGTCCGATAGCGGTTGGGATTGTAGCGAAACACATCTCCCGTGTGGTTGAGGATAATATCCAGAATAACGTAGATCCCGTGAGCGTGAGCGGTCCGGACAAGGGTTCTCAGATCTTCCCGTTGACCAAAATGCGGATCGACATCCAAAAAGTTTTGAATGCCATATCCATGATACGTGTCTTTAAATGACACCTGCTTGAAAATGGGACTGATCCAAATGGCGGTCACACCGAGACGTTCAAGGTATCCCAGCTTGCTCGTCAATCCGGATAAATTCCCTCCGCAAAACTTCTGTCCCGCTGCCTTCCAATGAGATGCATCCGCATTGCCCGCATCGGTTGACTGAAAGAGGGGGGTCGAGCCACGCCGGACGACGGTTCCGTCATTGCTTCTGTAGCCTTTTTCCTGTCCGTCCGAAAAACGGTCGAGCATTAAAAAGTATAAGACCTGATCCTCCCATGCGGCGGGAGAAGGAAAAAACTTCCGGTCACTGAGAGAAGGCAGATCCACCTCTTGAAGATTCTTTTCTGTCATGAAAGACTCCTTTTTTTAGCTCTTCAGAAAATCGTGTGGGCGAACCCTCATTCCGGTTCTCAATTCCCCTCCTTTGTAAGGAGGGGGCAGGGGAGGTAGAAACACCATATCGCAACTGTTGGCCAAATTTTCCTATTGCCAGCAAGATGCCTAAAGATCCGAGACTCTACCTCACCTTAGTCCTCCCCTTACAAAGGGGAGGAATGACCGGTAGCGTTTTTGGTCGCAAATACGTGACAGAATGGCTGACTCACACAAAACCCAGAAGAGCATCTTCTTTTATTCACGATGGTTATGTCCAATCATGGCTGAAATATGGCCCGAATTCCCGTGTCGCCTGTCGGATAGTTTTGGTCATTCACCAATACCGGAACCCTCGATAATGGAAAAATTTTTCTCAGGCCGGGCTTCTTGATTCACCATCAGGCAATGACCCAAACGGCAAAGCCCTGACCTTTTTTTGCCAGTTCTTCGCCCACATGGTGATGAAATATTTCTTTGAAGCTTGAGTACGATTCCCGTCCAACGACGATGGTTCCGCAATTCTGTTTGTGAGCTGTCCCGATCAATTCACCAACAATATCCGGCCGGTGGATGGATTGAGAAAACACGACGCTGACCATGGCGGGTAATATCCCAATCCGATACAGAATCGTTTTGGCGTTATCTAAGATTGGTTCCGCATCCTTTTTTGCCTTCTCGATCCATTGAGCCTGCTCTTTTTTTAAGGTCTCATCCAGCTTTTGTTCTATGACCGGATCTTCCGCGCCCCCGAATTCCAAGAGTTCGGGAGGAATCGGGGGAAGGACGTGAAAGAGCACGACATGAAAATCTTCACGGGCCCCAATCATTTCAGCCACGTAGGAGACGCTTCGAATGGAAGAATCCGACCCGTCGACGCCGACGAGTAATGTCTTATCCCTTACCATAGATCACTCCCTTCATTTGACGTGAATTTCGCTACCCCCTAACCAGGATAGTTGGCGGTTTTTGTTCATTCAAAGGGCATTCTACGATGTCGCCTGCCGGTCTGAGCGAGCTGAATGCCTTCACCAGATTATTCCCTTAAGGAGGTATTCCTCAACGCCTCCAGGCATTGGCTAGGTATGGGGACGATTGTTTGACCCGAAACAAGTTGTCCACCAGGACACTGTCGCCTTAGACCTGGGAATGCAGGTTGCTGGGCATTGGTAAAATCGGCTCTAATTCTACACTGGTTCGGCCTGTGGGGTGAAGGGCTGCACAATAAATTGTAGGATCTGAGAACATTCACATGCGCATATCCTCCTGTGTCCCGGAGTGCTACAGTTGATGCGCACAGGCTGGGGAGGAATGGAGTACACGCTTCACAATCTTTGATTAAGGCAAAAACCGACTTGTGTTGGCAACACTCCCTTCTGAATCATCTTGTAACAAAGATATTTGACCTGATGGAGAAAATGACCGCTCATGGAACGGCAGGTTTTGTCTGATGGTTGGCGGCAACCGACCTTGCGGTGAGGATTTCTTCTGTTCAGGCGTCAGCCTCAGGTGCCTGTTGGGTGCTTATGCTGGGAGCGTCGATGGAAGGAGGACCTGAGAGCAGGCTTTCTGGTGTTGGTCTATGAAAGATACATCTACAATTAGGGCAATCATGACCGGGTTCGCTGAGCGGACAGGTCTAATTCCCCCGGCTCGATCGCCCCGTCGCTATCTCTGGACCGACGCGTTTGCCGTTTGCAACTATCTGGAACTTTTCCGTCAGACAGGGGAGGAACATTACCAGGAAGATGCCATGCGTCTTGTCTCTCAAGTCCACAAAGTCCTGGGGCGACATCGGGAGGATGATTCGCGCCATGGATGGATCAGTGGATTGGATGAACAGGAAGGCGAGCAGCATCCGACCCGAGGCGGTCTGAGAATTGGAAAAGAGCTTGGGGAGCGCGGACCGGATGAACCGTATGATGACCATTTGGAATGGGAACGGGATGGTCAGTATTTCCATTATCTGACCAAGTGGATGCATGCCCTCGATTGTCTGGCACGGGTGACGGGAGATTCCGTGTATAACCAATGGGCGGTGGAGCTGGCCAAGACCGCCCATGCCCGCTTCACCTATACACCCTGGGGTGGTGGACCAAAGCGCATGTATTGGAAGATGAGTATCGACCTCTCCTATCCCCTGGTCCCGTCCATGGGCCAGCACGATCCGCTCGATGGGCTGATCACCTATCAGCAACTTCAGGCGACGGCTGTGAAGTTGGGCGATCCCCACGTAGAGAGCCCTCTTGGGTCAGAGATTGCGGAGATGACCGCGATGTGTGAAGGCATGACCTGGACGACGGATGATCCATTGGGAATCGGTGGACTTCTGTCCGATGCTTACAGACTGACACAATTAATGATCAGTGCCAATTTGCGCGAATCAGAACGATTGGTCTCACTCTTGCGAGATGCTGAGGTTGGCCTGAAGGCTTTTGTCCGGAGCCGGTCCCTGAATGCCTCTGCCGATTACCGTCTGGCCTTTCGCGAGTTAGGGTTATCCATCGGCCTCCATGCCATTATGAAGATGCAGAAAGCCATCGAACAGCATCCGGAGAAATTCTCCAACCCACAGGAGTTGCAGGCCAGCCTGTCGGGCCTTGGGCGTTTTCTTCCATTGATCAAATCCATCGAGGACTTCTGGCTTGAGCCGGGCAATCAACAGAGTCACACCTGGACCGGGCATTGTGATATTAACAGCGTGATGCTGGCGACCAGCCTGGCCCCGAATGGGTATCTGGTACTTCAATAGGGATCATTAAATAACCCAGCATATTTTTCAGTGAACTATGCACAATCCTGCCGGACACTGCCCTGGCAAGAAGTGGAATTTAAGGTTTAACTTTCTTGATAGATCCAGTATCTTGAATAGTCCACATGATTTCCATAGTATTTTTTCAAGTCTTACATGACCAAAACTTTGAGATGGGACCAAATTCGAGAGTAGGAAACTGTTCCCCTGTAAACGGTTGAAGGTTGAAAACAAGCGATGTGATTCTATCTGTCATTCACAGATGATTCATAATAAAGCACCGTTTATTCAGGCCGACGATCAGCATCTTTTATGGTATCCTGATTCAAATGTTTTGGAGGGAGCATAACCCACCGCATTTTCATGCACTCTACGGTGAGCATGAAGCGCTCATTGATGTACGGGAACTCCGCGTGTTGCGGGGATCGTTACCCAGGCGTGCTATGGCACTTGTGCTGGAATGGGCAGCGGAGCATCGGGATGAACTTATGGGGACTGGAATCTATGCAGCCAACTCAAACATCCGAAACCAATTCCCCCTCTCAAATAGAACCAGCTATCCAACATGTCGTGCCGTGGCGTGTAGTTTCCGTCAGTACGAAGTCTGACCTGCGTTTACAGGTGACCTTTGTAGACGGAACAACAGGTGAAGTAGATCTGAAAAAAATTCTGAATGACGCCAATGTCAGGGGAACAGTATTCGAACCGTTGTGTGATCCTGTGGCCTTTTCGAAGGTGAAAGTAGTGATGGGAGCCGTCCAATGGGCTAATGGGGCCGACTTGGCTCCCGATGCCATGTATGATGCAATCAAATCCCAAGGCCGTTGGGTGGTTGAGTAAACCCTCTTTCCTTTTCCTTGCCAACACGAATTCCGTGTCAGGCTGTCGGGCCTCGCACCATACCTTCCATTGATCAAATCCATCGAGGACTTCTGGCTTGAGCCGGGCAATCAACAGAGTCACACCTGGACCGGGCATTGTGATATTAACAGCGTGATACTGGCGACCAGCCTGGCCCCGGATGGGCATTTGGTTCTTCAATAACAATCACGCGACTTGGTTATGCCTGGCGAATTCCTCATCAGCGACCCACAAGGTTAGGGTGCCGGGCGTATCGCTACGATAATGCATGCTAAGCGACCAGTTTAGAGATGACTCGCATCACCGGTTTCGTAGGAGAATTCTGTAACAGGGAATTTGCAAAATTGAACCAGTTGAGTGTCTTGAGGTTGGCAATGCTTTGCAAGAAGGGACCTATATGGAACGTAACTATTCTTGTCGACAGCGGGAGGCAGCTTGCTGGAAAGATGTGCACAAGCGTCGCAAGGAAATATCCAGACAACCCATTTGATATCCTGAACGGAAAACCCGTGCCCGAATGTCCCGGTATCGGCCAGAAAGAGATGATTTAAGGAGACCACAAGGCGGGTTTGAGCCACTGGGGAGGGACGGACAGTTTTCCGTCATAGGGTATGGTTGTCCCGCCCAAGCATTGTGACTGCCATGCTCCGCTATACTCAGTTGGCAAGTGGAATGGCGGCTCTACAAGAGTCTCTGGCACAAACCCAAGGCGGCCATAGTATGCAGGGTCACCCAGTACACATACGAAGTTTACGTCGGCGTCTTCAAGCCGTTTTAGGCCAGCAAGCACCATTGCACTCCCGATGCCACGTCTTTGCCAGGCTGGCGCGACAGCGAGTGGCCCGAGCAGGGCAGCTTTGACGCCACTTCCGATCATGCCGCATTTCGTGAAGATGGCATGTCCTACAAACAACAAGTCAATCGTCCCGATGAGCGAAATGGCAATTGCCGCATCCTGCAAAAGGTCTCGCACGAGCGGAACCAGATCCTCGTCCGGGAACGCTTCGGGATATAATGACTCAATTGCAGCGACATCACCTTGCACACTCTCGCGAATCTGAAGTTTGTCAGACATTGCGTTATTCGCGAATACAGGCAGTCGTTGAAACAACCGGCGACCGCCTTGTGGCCGCTTTGGGTCGGTCCCCAAACAAGCTTTTCTCAACAAAAAATTTCGCAACTCGTAAAAATGTATTGCCCTGGTCTGCAATAAGTTGCTGATTGCGTTAAGCAGCGTTCATTTAAAGTTAATGGCATACCTTCCTCTTTGAGCATAACAAGGATTCTAAAGATTCCCTGATTCCAAAAACCATCCTGGATGCAATATTGCCGTTTGTTTTTGGCTCAAAGTCCTCACTCAGCGCCAAGGGCTTTGGCTGCTTTTTTCACATCCTTTTGGTTGACCCACAAAATGGCCCCGCAGCGTCCTGCGCCACCTGTCACGGCCGCGGCCGCCCGTATGTTGATTTTCGCTTCTGCGAGTTTTGCAGCATACGGAACGAAGGCCCCCATTTGATCCTTATCATCGATGACAAAACAGGCTTTGGGACCTTTGATATTCCATTTGGCCTTTTTGGCGGCGGCCGTAAACTTTGCAGGGTCGACGGGCACACAGTCGACTTGGGCTTTCCCGTTTTTTTTCGGAAAAGCCAGAAAGGCTAACAGGTTAACCTGGGACTGTTGTAGGTGCTCCAGGAGCTTGATGCCTTGTCCCGATTTATGGGGAACCATCATTTTGTAATACTTGGCAAGTCGGACGGAATTGGGCATGGGGACCTCCTCATGTTTGGGAACGTTTGTGAATCTTTTGAGTGATGACTGGTGTTCTCCTGGATTATTTCGTCTGTGATGGCTAGAGAAGGATCATAAACAATTTATGGTTCTGACTTTACAGCAATATTATTTATATCGGAAATCTATTTTGAGGTCTTCGAGTTGAGACCCGTTGGTCGGTGAATGAGTCCCTTCTTCCCGAACTCGCGTATCACCGTGCTTTTCTGTATTGCCGGGTTTCGGCCCGGCAGCCGAGCCCCTTTTGTTTCGGCAAAAGGAGCCAAAACCATTGACGCCCCGCCCGGCCCCACGAAATGAGATGGACGCAAGCCACAGGAGGGCGAGCCAACTCGCGGCGCTCAAACAAGGCTCGCCTGGTCATGAGAGCGTCCATCCAGAGGGCCGGGCGGCAGGCGTTGGACATTGGGAGATGAACATTTCAGGTATCCTGCTGAAAGAGTGTGGAGCCATACTTTCTGTATAATCCCTAAAAAATGTGCTGCAGTAAGTTTCTATCACGTCTGCTGAACTTTTCAAACGGTAAAAGGGAAGAGTGTTGTTGGAGGAAGAATGTGTGTGCACAGCGATGTTTAAGGGACAGCCCTGCATGATCGTACCAACCGGGATGAGGGGCTGTTGTAGCATGGTTGGGTAGTCTTTCCCTAACAATTACAATCCAAAGGGGAAGGTATCCGGCATATCTTTAGTTGTCTCTCTGGTGAGTGCTTCAACAGCCCGCGTCTCGTCAAACCAGATATATTCATCAAATTGGTGTGGTAATGAAGCATAAAAATAATGGCTCTGCAACTCGGTTTCGGGCCGATAAATCACCCCAATCGCGCGTTCCAGTCTTTCTTGCAGAAGTTTCTCGCGGGTGATGTTCTTGAGTGGTTCCCTGAGTGGTAGGAGAAAGTTGTCCGCCTTCACTTCATGACACAGATATTCATAACTGTCTGGATGCGATGGACGAACCTGCTTGATTTCCATCGGGCCCCCCCATTCTGATGCCGCGGCAACGGTACCATGGTCGGTGCCAAAGCCAATCAGATAGGCCGCATCGCCATAGGCCTGCCGCACCAGTTGCCCGACATTGAACTCACCACGAGCACTCATCTCCGTGGCCCGTGCGTCACCGACATGTGAATTATGTTCCCAGATCACGGCCTTGGCATCCGGGCCTCTGAAGTCCAGAACAGACTGCAAGGTTTCAAACATGTGCTGGTCACGCTGGTTCCAGGAGCTATTTTCGGCAAAGTACATCGTACGATAATAGCGTTCGGCATTACTTACCAGGCGTGCATTTTGTTCGGCGTTGAAAAAGCGTTCTCCGTCTGCCCGGGAATATTCCATGCGCTTCTTGTGCAAATCCTTCAGCATCGCCAAGACTTCGTGCTCACATTCCCGGTACTGTCTGGTCATGGTGACACGGCCATACATTGCCGGATCGCTGGCCCATGGCATCAGGCAACCATAGCGTACCCGTGCCACTTCTGCTGTTTTGGGGTCCACTTTTTCCAGATAATCCAGGACGACTTCAATGGAGCTGTACAAGCTGTACAGATCCAATCCGTAAAATCCCACCTGCTGATGAGGATCTTTCATGGTGGCATTATGGGCTTTTAACCAGGAAAGAAAATTCAGGACAGAATGATTGGCCCACATCCAGGTGGGGAAGCGGGAAAATGGCTGACTTTTCAGGAATGGATCGGGCGAGGAACCATGAATATAGTGATCGATAGAGGCTGCATCAGGCCAGTCGGCTTCTACCGCAATAACATTCACGCCCTTCCTTTCGATTAATTCCCTCGTGATTCGCGCACGCATATCGTAGAACTCGGCGGTGCCATGCGAGGCCTCACCCAGCAGGATCAGGCGACTCTTACCGATGCGGTTCATGAGGTGTTCCAGCTTCACCTGTTCAATGCTGGCAAAGTGTTCACTCGATTGGCCAATCAACTCGGGGAGGCTTGCTTCGATATCCTCCCTGGCGGGTGTTTGTCCAGCTTCGTCCTCCCAGCCGGCCGCGCCAATCAACGGGACAAAACGGACACCGCCCATATCCTCTTCCTGATATTCATGCTCGCTTATGCGTCGAAGCCGGATGAGTTTCTGTGTGCGCAGGGTCGAGCCGACGGGGATTACGAGACGGCCACCGATGGCCAACTGGTCTTTCAGGGGTTGAGGTACTTCGGGTCCGCCTGCGGTGACAACAATGGCATCATAGGGGGCATGTTCCGGCCATCCAAGGGTCCCGTCTCCATACAGTACCTGAATGTTGCGATAACCCAATTCCGCGAGGCGTTTGCGTGCGGTGTCCACGAGTATTTTATGTCGTTCGATGGTATAGACTTTTTGAGCCATTTCTCCCAATATTGCCGCGGCATATCCGGAACCGGTGCCGATTTCCAGTACGCGGTCTTCCGGCTTTAATTCAAGCGCAGCAGTCATCAACGCCACGATATAGGGTTGAGAAATGGTCTGGCTGGCTTCAATCGGTAGGGGCGAGTCACTATAGGCAAATTCAACAAGATCTGCCGCGACGAATTCTTCACGAGGGACGGCGTTGATGGCATGAAGCACCCTTTGGTCGTGGAGGCCACGAGCCACTAACTGATGATCAATCATGTCCTGTCGTAACTTATTGAACGTGTTCATGGGTGACTCCTGAGGATGTCCTTTTTAAAATCATGCCAATAGTCACATAGGATTGAAAATAAATTCTCCAAGGGGTTCTGTAATATTGATTCCGCAATAATGGTGCCAAGTGATTGCCTTCCAGTGTCAGGCAATCAATTCCATGACCCGCTTCCCTTTTTCCGCAATGAGGGCCATTCAATAAAAATTTCTCTAGGGTGAGAATTCATGAATTGAGGAATGCCTAGGAAGCCCACCCAGACAATTTGTGGGGCAAATTTCTACACAGGTCTGCCTTACAGTAGCCTTCGGACAAGAGAATGGTCTCTTAGGGGATAAGACGCATACTTTTTCGATGCACAATGAGCAAAATGCTGGTGGAAAATTTCAAATTGACAACGGTGAACGGCGGAATCCCTGTCCGTCGAGGATAGGATCAACTCCCGATCGTGGTTTGCCCGCAGCCGCGCCCCGCCCGTGTGGCGACCCGCATTTGTCTGACCGCTCCAGGGCATCCGGATGCTCTGCATGGGTCAGGAGTTTCTTGAGGACAAGCAATGGTCGGAGAACTTTGAATTACTTCAAAATCCGCTGTCAGCCAATAGCCTGTTGGGTTTTGCACGCTGAGATGATTTCTGCCAACCAACTTTATTTGGACCGCCTATTTCCCTTTTCTTGGTAGCGTGCCCTTCGCAATCAAAGGATGAGAGTTGTGCAGAACTGGGAGAATCACCATTTCGCTATTGAATAGACTGAGAGTTTCGGGTATCTTTGTAAAGTAGCTACGGTAGCTACAAATTTGAGTTCAGAATGATCGGAATAATTTCATGAGTACAGTCGGCATTAAAGAGCTAAAAAACCGTCTCACCCACTACTTGCGCCTGACCCAAAAAGGGGAGGAGGTGATCGTGACCGATAGGGGGCAACCTGTTGCGGTGATTCACCAAATCACTTCAGATCAACTGGTCTTGACCCGGGAAGGACGGCTGGCCCAATTAGCTGCACAGGGTAAGATCTGTCTCCCTTCACGTAAATTGGCCACGCGGCTCAAGCCTGTACCCTACAAGGGGCCTTCCGCGGCTCAAGCGGTGATCGAGGACCGTGAGCGCGCGACGTGATCTATTGGGATACGAGCGCGCTGGTGAAGCAATTCCTCGCTGAGGTGGGAAGTGAAGAAGTGCTTTCCCTTCGAACTCAAGATTTGCCTCACGCCACCTCCATGATCACGTATTCTGAAACCTATTCCGCCTTGCGACGCCGTGTGCGAGAGCGATTTCTTCCTGCAGCGCATTATCGTACAGCCATAGATCTCTTTAAACGCGATTGGCCGGCGTTCGTTCGAGTCCAGCTCGAAGAAGAAATTATTATGTTGTCTGCCAAGCTTATTGAACGACACCCACTCAGGACTCTGGATGCGATCCATCTTGCTTCCGTCCTCCAGCTTCAGCAATTGGTCGGCGAGCCCTCCCTATTTGTGTCTTCCGATAGTCAGCTGCTTCAGGCCGCCACAGCCGAGAACGTAACCGTCCGTCATATTGCTCTCTAGGCATTTGCTGATTAGCCTGTTTGTGAGCTTTTAAATCCTCCGGGTCACGAAATAACCCCAATCCCATCACGGTTTCGAAAATGTTCCTGGTTCCTTTATATGTAATCCTTGAATAAAGAGCTATTCTTGCCCCTGAGGAGAGTCCCGTGAGCTGGAAATTGCTGTATTGGATCCTTGGGCTTATTGTTCTCCTGCCATTCTTCAATTTTCTGCTGGGTGTGCATCCGCCGAGGTTTCAAACGGATGATGACCCCAAGCGCTACGGGTTGGACTATGAGTCGGTTTCATTCCCCACCTCTGATGGGTTAACCCTGAGAGGGTGGTTTATCCCGGCAGCCTCTGCATTGCGCGAAAGATCACAGCAAGGAGAAATGGCATGGAATACGTGTGGGACTGTCCTGGTGGGCCATGGCTATCCCTTTGATAAAGCCAATATCCTTCGGCATGCGCTCTTCCTGCATCCCCGCTTTGATCTTCTCCTGTTTGACTTCCGGTATTTCGGTGAGAGTGATGGTGCCTATACCACGGCAGGGCTCTTGGAAACCCGTGATGTCCGGGCCGCCGTTGAGTATGTCAAAAGTCGGAGCGATGTGAATCCCGAACGAATCGGGGCGCTGGGATTTTCCATGAGCGCGTCAGCCTTTATCACGGCCCGGCATCCCGGATGTTAAAGCCATTGTGGCCGATAGTCCCTATGCCACCCTGGAAGGACTCATTGCCCGGCAATTTTTCTTCTTTCCGGGCTTCACGAAATGGCCGCTTGTCGCACTGACAAAATTCTATGCCCGGCTCTTCCTGGGTGTACGAGTCAATGATGCGGCCCCGGCCGAAGTCGTGCGGGATCTCAACACCCCTTTGCTGATCATCCATGGGGATGCCGATTCGCAGATCCCTCTTGAGCATTCGCAGACCATTTACGCCAACGCCGATCCCGAAAAGACAACGCTCTGGATTGTCCGCGGGGCTGACCATGGCTTTGCCCATGGGCTTGAGGGGCCTCGATATGAGGTGCGAGTGAGACAGTTTTTTGAGCAGCATTTGTGCACAGCTGCACATACCTAAAGGGTGTGTAGCGCCGGTGTATTGCGTGAACTCCTGGCTGCTCCGCTCTTTTCTCCCCCGTCATTCCCCACATTCTTTTTTGGGAATCCATTTTGGTTTGTCCCCTTCAATAACTGCTGGAACATGGGGCTCGTGTTGAGCCACCTGTAGTGTCCAAGTAGTTGCGGTATCTCTTAGCTCACAAGACGCAACGAGGGGTCTTTCCCCGTCAGCACTTTTTGGCCTGCTCGTGTGAATCGTAAGCTTGGGAAATGGTCACCTCTTACAGTTTCGGCCATATTCAAATTTCCTCCTCCCGAGGAAAGTTCCCCCATTACCTGAAGAAGAGCAGTGTGATAAAATCCGAAATGATACCATAAGGAGGAGAACCCCAATGTCGAATGTAGAATCCTTCAAAATTGAACTTGAGCAGGAAGATGACGGGCGATGGATTGGTGAGATCGCCGCCCTGCCTGGGGTGATCGCCTACGGGCCAACCAGGGAAAACGCATTGGTAGCCGTACAGGCCTTGGCTTTGCGTGTGTTAGCTGACCGATTAGATCACGGTGAGGTAGTGCCGGATGAATTAATGAACGTCTCTTTTGTTGGCGCATGAGTCAATGGGCATCGACGTCAGGAAAACGGGTGCTGGCGGCACTTCTCAGGCTCGGGTGGCGCATCAAACGTCAAACCGGGTCGCATAAAATCCTCACACGGGAAGGTTGGCCAAACGTTGTGTTTGCGTTTCATGATGGCGAAACTCTAGGATGCAAAAATATTGGCTCGAATTGCCAAAACCACCGGGCTGCATCCTGAGGATCTCTAACCCTATCATCGAAAGCCTCAAGTTCAGACGGTTCCTTCCCAAAACAAAACGACTCCTCAAGACGACATAACCCGACGAATCCCTCTTCTTTTTCCTCCGTGTATTTTCAACACGTTTCATCTGCTGGAATACGGGGTACGTGTTGAACCAACGTAAGTATCCAAGTAGTTATTGGTATTGCCGGGTTTCGCCCCGGCGAACGAGCCACTTTTGTTTCGGCAAAAGTGGCCAAAACCAGTGACGCCCCGTCCGGCCAAATTAGAGGGGACGGACGCGAGTCTTAGAAGGGCGGGCCAACTCGCGGGGCTCAGACAAGGCCCGCCGGATGATCTGAGCGTCCGGGCCGGGCGGAAGGCGTCAGACCTTGGGAAGGTGTGTAAGTCGGGTTTTCTAGCCGTGGTATCTATCGAAGTTTTGATGTTGCTGAGATTCGTTCCAGAAGATTAGAGCAACACAGAATCCCGTGGCCTTGTGGCGAGGCCAAGTCGTGCAGCCGGATTCGGGGGAAGGCGCGCATTGTTTGAGACCTTCGACACGGCTCAGGGTAGACTCCGCGAGTTTGCGCGCCGCCGGAGTCGGCTGCACGGCGCAGGGCACCCGAAGGGCCACGCTACGGCCACCATGGTTTTGGGTCCTTTTGCGGAAACAAAAGGCCTGTCCTGAGTCCCATCGAAGGAACCTCGGCTGCCGGGACGAACCCCCGGCATAAAAAGATATCAAGAAGGCGCCGGCGTGTTTGTTCGTTAAATGCCGGTGCATTTTAATTCTTCTGCGGTATAAGCACAGGTTTCTGGATCTATGAGAAAGGTGAAAGATAGATGAAGAATAGATTCTGCGACTTGTGGTGTAACTGACTCATCTTTCGGATGAACCGAAAAGGTTCTGTATTGGTTCAAGAGCAACAACAGGGGTTGATGCTTAACCGGCAACAGCTTTTTGATTCGAGCGTACTTTCGAGCATTGTACTGGTTTTTGTCAAAAACTTGAATGAGCTGCCCAAGGGTAAAGCGACTAAATTCTTTCTTATACAGGCGTTCGTGTTTTTTCTTCAGCATGTCTATGAGCCTGAATTCGACTGCGCTAACCGCCATAGTCACGCTCGCCATGAAACAATAATTATGAAAGCAGCTGAGTGCTTCGTCTAGACGCACGCACTCAGCGCAGTGCAGACGGGTCAGTTTCTTAATCAGCCCGTTTTCGACAAACCCAACACATGATTGGAATTCCTGCGTGAGAGAAGAAAATACACGATAATTCTCTATCTCATGAGGGCCAGAGAGTTTATGTAAGATCGCTGTCATACGGTCAATAGCGTACCTGTCTGCATCAAGGAACTTTGCACACTGCACGTACTTATTGGACCATGCCAGGATAGAATTTATTGCAGGATGTGCAGTATAGCAGTCGGGATCGACCCCAGTATCCTGGTGGGTAAAAGGACACCACGATTTGGACCCGCGATTCAGAGACTTAAAAATTACAGAGAAAGGCTCTATCGCGTTCATGTAGTGAAGAAGCGTATTCAGTTTGTCCTGGTCAACCATAAAGTCTGTTAATCTATGCATTTTTCTGGCCCCCTAACGCCTTGCGCATGAGCCGCGCGCGTCTTCTTGCGCGTCGGTCTCGATGCGCTTGTTAGGCACCCGCTGCTGTCGCTCGGCTGAGGACCGCTTCGGCTTTCCGGAGGCGGGCCAAAGTTACTGCCATGTCGAGAGCGCGGCGAGAGTCCACGAGCCGGTAGTCACCGTTGAGATACGCGACAGTCATGGTCTGCCCGCATCCGAGCCGCGCTGGTCGCACGACATCGAGATCCACCTCTCGCGCTGCCTGCAACACCCTTGCGACCCAGCCGTCGCGGACGCGCGATCGGCTCGCGGCATCGTCAACTGACACCTTGAAGCAGAGAGTGCCCATTTCGAGTTGAAGGTACTGCTCTGAATCGGTACTCTTGCGCCAGTTCCACCAGTAGCCCAGGAACCCGCCGGACTGATTCGGCACGTATCCCCACTCCCCGTCCAATAGCTGCCTCTGCAGTTCGGAGAAAAAGCCTTGCCATGACAGCCAGGGCCACTCCGCCAAGGGGAGGATTTCGAACGCCTTCACCTGCTTGTCGATCCTATCCAGATGGCTGTGGAAATCTCGAGCGATCTCATTTGACCCCTGGCTCTCCACGTAGGGACGGAGCACGCTGAGGAAATCTTCGCGATCGAAGATGCTGTACCCGGCCTTCTTCACGCCCGCGTAGCTGCCCTGCTCGTACGTCTGGACATAGACGGGAATGATGTCGTCCTCAGAGAAACCCTCGCTCGTCAGAGCCTCGACGTAGCGGGCCAGCTGATCTGAGTGCTCCGTCGTCCCGACCTTGTCCTCGATGCAAAGAGCGTAGCGGGAGTTGACGATGAGCAGTACGTCGATGTTCTTGTACTGCCGGCGCAGCTCAAGCGCCGAGATGGGATCTGGAAGCGTTCTAGCGTGCTTCGCGAAGAGCGCTCTGAGAAAATCCTTGCCGAGGGAACAAATGCGTGGGTCGGAGCCCGCTGCTTCAGGACCTGCCCACGAGGCAAGCCAGCAAAGAACGGCATCCTGCGACAACTCAGATGTTGCGAAATCGAAGATGTTCGGTTTGGGCATACTGGCTCCTCGTGGGTGTGCCTAACAATGTTTAGACTGATCCGCATAAGAGCTGGATCTGCCCATTTTTGTCCGGATAACACGCCATCGTATTTTTCTGAAAATACCGACATGATTGTTGGCATTTCAATTTTGCCGTGGCACTCCTCTCCACACAAAGAGGGCGGCCACGATGAAGAGGATTCTTGAGTAATGAGCAAATTTTGTCAAGGATTGATCGGGTGGGCTGAGCGAGATCCTTCGCGCTCCTCATCTAGCAGGCTGTTGAAAAGCTCAAAATTCTTCTGAGAGCTTATCGGACTCAAAATTTGTCAGGATGTCTTTTAGCGAAGCAGGATGTTCAAAAAGGCCCGTCCAGCAAGGCCGCAGCCGCTTGGACGGCGGAGCGTACAGAGAAGTACGTGAGCACGGCCAAGAGGCGAGAACGCCGCTGGCGGACTTTTTCAACACCTTGCTAGGAAAGTTTTGGCAAGTGCGCGCCTGTATGGCGTTACGTGACCCCATGCTGTTACCCACACTTCTCCAACCCGTATTGGCCTTTCGGATCACCCTGTTTGGGGAAAGTTTTTTAACTCGATGATGTGCCCCAGCTTGGCTGCTTTTCGAAAATACCGGGTGTCGGCTGTGATGAAAAGGGTATCAGGAACATGCAAGGCTACTGCATGGTAGAGGGTATCAAACAGATGATGGTTGAGTTCCACGGCCAGACGACAGGCCTGCTCGTATAGGTTCCATTCCGTGGTGATAGGCAATTCCATCGCCAGAAAAGTCTGAAGCATGCTGATTGATTGCTTAGGCGCCAATCGAGTCAACACGGCTCCCACTTCTGCTAACCAATGTGGAGGTTGAAGGACTTGACACTTGCCCTGCTGAATATCCGTCAACAGCGCGAGGGCTTGTTCCTGATGAGTTTCACCGTCTTGGCCAGGGAGAGCCCATTTCACGGCCACGCTGGCGTCGACCACCCAGGTGGTCATGGACGTCCCTGGGTTCGTGCAAGGCGAATATCCTTGTCCGTCACCCGAGGCGCGTGTTCACGCAATGCGAGTAATTGATCAATGGCTCGTTTGCGGCGTCCAAGTCGCTGCTGTTCTTCGATCGCCTGCTGCATCAGTTGGGTCAGCACCGCACTTTTGTTCTTCCCGGCAAAGACCTTATCAAATTGTTTTTTGACATCTTCCGGAACGCTGAAATTCATCGTGGCCATCAAATCTCTCCATTGTTGAAAATTTCAACAACATTGTGACTCACCGTTTATCACTTGTCAAACCAGGCCCTTACCTCCTCCATTCCAACAAACTTCTTGGAATTTTGGAAAGCCCCAGACTGGAGGAACTCCCGTATGAAGGCTTCGCGAGGGTGGGCTGAGCGAGATCCTTCGCGCTGCTCAGGATGACAGAGTCGGTCAAAACATGGGCGAGCATGTAAAGGTTGTGCCTTGAGCGAAGTTTGAAAACTCAGTCAAATTTCATCACTTTATATGGTGGGGTAAAATTATGCCCACATTGCCTGAAGGCTAGACAAATTTGATTCGAGGAATAAAGATTTGCGAGATATGTGCGAGGGGCTGGGTTCACCAAAATTAATGGGACAATTCACTGAAGAACCATCCGAAGTCCTACCTGGCTACATTTGGTCGTCGTCACCGGTGGGTTGGAGTTCTGTGATGTTGGTCACCACTAACGAAGAGTGAATGGGAGTTTGCTCAGGCGATGGTTGTTCTGTTGCGTGTTCCTCTTGCTCAAGAAGCTTTTGGATATGTTCGGGATCAATTGAATTCAGTTCGGACAGGATTCGTTCTTTGTTCACCGATACCATCGTCCCATCCTCTTCCTTGACCTTCACCGTATATTCCACGCGAGCGATTTTCATCCTGGTCGTGTTCTCCTCTTTTCGTTGTCTTTCATCATAATTTTCCCGAAGTCGTTGTAGAGTATTGCGACAGGTGAACCTGGGACGGGTCATAAGTGATCTATAGGCCGGAAGATGGCAAATTTTCAGGCCGTGTATGCGGTCTTAGTGCCAGAGCCGGATTATTGGTGCGGTCAATTCTAATTGGTACAGGGCCTAAAGGCCACCTAGGAATTGAGGATGTGTCACCTCAAACCTTTTCTGTGCTAGATTTATTTTTCCAATAATTTGTTCACTAGGGATCAACCTTTTCCAAAGCTGCGGGAAATATATAGCATTCCTTCTTGACCTATCGAGGATATCTCATAGATGAAAATCCCCAAACTCAATAATTTTGTTCCTCTTTCCCTCCGCTTCCGAAAGCCAGGGGGGCAGCAGAGCCCAACTCATTTGATGGAATTTAGATGGCCTTTCGTTCTGTTGTGCGTGGGACTTGTGGTGGTGGGGATGCTTGGTCTGTCAGGGAAGCCTGACGTGCTTCCGGAGCAGGCTGAGAGTGATCTTGAAGTGTTTGTCCGCCAAGGCTGTCCGCATTGCGAAAAGGCGAAAAGCTACCTGACCCGACTGAAGCAGCAATATCCCAAGCTTACTGTAAATGTTCGCGATATTGGGGAAGATCCCCAGGCGTTACTTCGATTGAAGACCTTGGCGGCGAAATTCGGTATCACACAATTGGGTGTGCCGGCTTTCTATGGGCGAGGGGAGCTGCTTGATCGGGTTTGAGTCTGCCGAGACAACCGGGAAGCAACTGGAAGAACTGTTAGGGCGTCCCCCACCGGATGCGGGAACTTCCCCTGAAGGTGCCTGTCCGGTTGAACCTGATATGCCCTGTCCCCCGGTATCCACGCAAAGCGATGCCGGGGGAAAGAGTGTTCAGGTTCCTTTTTTAGGTGACCGGACTCTTCCAGAACTCGGCCTACCGCTTTTTACACTCTTTCTCGGACTTCTTGATGGATTCAATCCTTGTGCGATGTGGGTCTTGCTGTTTCTTCTGGCGTTGCTGGCTAACCTTCGGGATCGGCGCAAGATGTTTCTCCTGGCGGGCACATTCGTCCTGGTCAGCGGAGTGGTGTATTTTGCGTTCATGGCGGCGTGGCTCAATGTCTTTCTGTTCATCGGGTATGTGCGAATCATCCAAGTGCTGATGGGTGGATTGGCCGTCGGCATCGGCCTGCTGAATGTCAAGGAGTTTTGGGCCTTTGGGCAAGGCCTTTCACTTACCATTCCCGAGTCGGTGAAGCCTGGGCTTTATGCCCGAATTCGAAAAATTTTAGCGGCCGAGCATGTCGGTCAGGCCATGATCGGCATTCTGGTGTTGGCCACTCTAGTGAACATGGTTGAGTTTGTCTGTACGGCGGGCTTTCCGGCCATGTTCACCCAAGTGCTAAGTCAACAGGGCCTGACCACGTTTGAATATTACGGATATCTCGGTCTCTACAATCTGGCCTATGTCGCCGATGATGCGGTGATGGTGACGATCGCCGTGGTTACCCTAAGTCATCGTAAATTGCAAGCACGGGAGGGCCGATGGCTTAAACTGATCAGCGGATTGGTAATGCTGGGATTGGGTTTACTTTTGCTGTTCGCTCCAAAGCAATTATTCTAACCTGTCGGAGGCAAAGAATTGAAGGAGCCTTGTGATTAATGAATAAGAGTTTTAAAGTAACGTTGTCTCGTAAAGACACAGAATTGTTCTCACAAATGTCCGTATGACGGCGGAAACCGAAGAGGGTCTCAGAAGGTTCCCTGGAGAGTTTGTGGAGGGTCTGTGTTGGCTAAACACGAGCACGATCTCTTGTATGGGCAGCAGATAGAACAACTCTATGCCCTTGCACCGGTTGGGATCATTGCCTCTCTGGTTAATGGATCCATTCTGACTGTTATCCAATGGAACGTGATCTCACATGGCCTGTTACTGACCTGGTTGGCCGGCCTGTTTCTGCTCAACGGGGCATGGACCCTGCTCTGGTATCAATTTAGCAACGCATCTCGACATCCGCAGGATTCCCACCGATGGGGGCGTAGATTTCTTAGGAGGGACCCTTGCCTCCGGCGTTCTTTGGGGGGCAACCGGTGTCGTACTCTTTCCCGAAAGCTCCATTCCGCATCAGATTTTTTTGGCCTTTGTGTTAGGAGGCATGATTGCCGGGGCGACCGCAGTTTATGCGCCCTTGCAAGGGGCTTTTCTGGCCTATGCTCTCCCGGCCATTACCCCCCTCATCGTTCAATTCTTTCTCCTGAATGAAGAACGGCATATGGCCATGGGAGGCATGTGTCTCCTTTTCCTGACAATGATGTTTGTCACCTTACGACGCAACCATACCGTCACGATGGCTTCAATGACTTTAAATCTCGAATTGGGCAAGTCCAACCAAGCCTTACAACGCGAAATCAGTCAGCGTGAACAGGCAGAGGTGGCTCTTCGGGAAAGCCGGGAACAGTTACATTCGATTGTGCAATCAACCGATGAGGGTATCATTTCATTGAATAGTCAGGGGAAGGTCATGTTGTGGAATACAGGAGCGGAGGCCTTGTTTGGCTTTTCGATGGAGGAGATGAAAGGTCAGACCTTAGAGTGCATCATTCCTGAACGGTTTCGCCAGGCTCATCAACAGGGAATTTTACGGGCCTCGCGAGCGGGGAGAAAGACAGTTGTGGGAGAGATGTTTGAGCTGATGGGACTTCGACGGGACGGCAGCGAATTCCCTCTGGAACTGTCTCTGGGATATTGGCACAAGCACGGAGAGATCTTTTTTACCGGCATTGTCCGGGATATCACAGCACGCAGGAAGACAGAACGGGCTCTTCATTGCAGAGAGCGGGAACTTGAGCAGAGCCAGGAAGAGCTCCGGGCTCTTGGTGCGCAACTCATTTCTGCTCAAGAAGATGAGCGCCGCCGTCTTTCCCGTGAACTGCACGATGATATGAATCAACGGTTAGCCATGGTCGCGCTCGAGATAGATTCTGTTCAGAGGTCTCTGCCGGAGTCGGATCCGATGCAAAAGACTCTTCATCACCTGAATGATCAAGTGTCTGCGCTTTCCGATAGCGTCCTGCATCTGGCCTATCAGCTTCATCCTTCGATTTTGGATGACTTGGGGTTAGTCGTCGCCCTTAAGTCCTCTATTAAAGAATTTTCTCAATGGGAGAACATTGCGGTCACGTTTCAACCCCGGGATGTCCCTCAGCTTCTTGCCTCAGGATATTGCGTCGTGTGTGTATCGGGTGACGCAGGAATGTTTACGGAATGTGGCGAAGCATGCGCAGGCGTCTCAAGTGTCTGTGGAGGTGAGAGGGGTAGAGGGTGGCCTCCAACTCGTCATTACGGATAACGGTAAAGGATTCATCCCTGAGTCCGGTTTGCGAGGCACTCGCGGGTTAGGGCTGATTGGCATGAAAGAACGAATTCGTGTGGTGCAAGGCACATTTGAGGTTAAAGCCTCAGAGGGCAAAGGCACTACCGTGACTGCCTGGATTCCACTCTCCCCAACCAGTTAACTCCGATTGAGAAATTTGGTCTTTCCTTTCAACAAACCTCTCCCTCCATTCAAGCCTGGGAGTGTTGAATAATAAAGATTTTCAAGGAAAAATTTGCCCAGGATTAGGTTACTCATCAAAGGCTCCGGGTCGGTTCAAAAAAGTCCGTCCAGCAAGGCCGCAGCCGTTTTTACGGGCGGAGCGTACGCGTAGTACGTGAGCACGGAAAAATGGCGAGAACGCCGCTGGCGGCTTTTTTCAAGCAGACCCAGCCTATCTGTTTGACCAGCGGCACAGTCGTAAGCCGTCAGGGGGTAAACTTTTCTGCTTAAGACCTTTGACTGTCTGTCGCATTTGACTACAGGGCAATTTATCTTCTGCCCCTAAACGCGTCACAGCAGTATGAGCGGGTCTCACGTCCTCTCAAATCTCCCTTGTTTCTCCCTATCTTCCCCAAAGATGTTTTTTGACCTTTCTGGCTCCCTTCCTGCACCTCTCTGTGAAGCAAGGATCTCAGAGAGTGCTGCATCTCTGATATCGAGCACTTCAATGGGAGATGAAGAGTTCAGCAAGAGAAGCGTTCACTTTGATGATTGGCCCTCATAATGTCATCCAAGAGAAAAAGCCTGTTTCGGCAAACAGCGTATGATGAGTCTTTCAGGCCCTGTGGCGAGCTGAGGGATGTACCCACTCTCTGGTTTCGGGAGGTTTTGCCATGTCTTATATTGGTGTGAACATCGGTGCTCTGACTGTGAAGGTGGCAGTGCTCCGGGACGATACGAGGGATGCCAAGGTGGTGGCTCATCAAGGGCGTCCCCTGCAGGTGCTTGAGGAATTGCTCGCCGGCCCGGAGTTCGCAGATGCGGAATACTATGGTGTCTCCGGTCAGCTTGGGCATATTCCCGAAGTGGCCGCTATCCAGCGAGCCCTTCGTGAGGTGGAAGGTGCGTTTGATGCGGTGGCCTGTCTTGGGGGCGAATCATTCCTGGTTTATCTCCTCGTGGACCGAAAGATCACGAATGTCTTGTCTCATAATAAGTGTGCGGCCGGAAGCGGGGAATTTTTCATGCAGCAGATCGGCCGGATGGGATTGGAAACGGATGAGGCAATCCAGCGTTCTTTCAGCGGGAAAGTTGTGCCGCTGGCCTCCCGCTGCTCCGTGCACTGCAAATCGGATATCACACATAAGTTGAATCGGAACGAGGCCACCCCCGAAGACATTTTACATACGCTTCATGACAGCATGGCTAACAAGGTGATTGCATTGTTGGAGAAAGGAATGCATGAGCCGAAACGGGTGCTCCTGACCGGCGGGGTGACCCGTAATGCGGCCATGTTGGCGGCGTTGCGCGAAAAGCTTCCGGCCACGGATTTTGTCGTGCTGCCGGAGAGTCCCTGGTTTGAAGCCTGGGGCAGTGCGTTGATCGCCAGGGATGAGCCGGTTTACACCTCGCCTCATATCTCGGCTCAGGCCAGCCTTGGCCATCTCCCGCCGCTTCATGGCTATGCCGATCGCGTAAAAATTATTCCGGCCTTGCCACATCAAGCGCCCCCCGATGGCCTGATGGTCCTTGGAGTCGATGCGGGATCGACAACGACCAAGGCGATTCTGCTGGATCCCGCCACATATGGCGTGGTGGCTTCCCATTATGCGCGCACACAGGGAGATCCTGTGCGGGCCACTCGTGAATGCCTTAAAGCCCTGGTGGATCAACTTGGAAATCGTGCCGTGGGTCTGGTGGGAACGACCGGTTCGGCACGAGAACTTGTCGGGGCCTATTTGGGTACCGAATATGTCTACAACGAAATCTCGGCTCACGCTGCGGGAGCGAACCATTTCGATGCCGGCGTGGACACGATTTTCGAAATTGGTGGGCAGGACTCCAAGTACATTTATCTGCGCAACGGCGTTCCCATCGACTATGCCATGAACAACGCATGTTCGGCGGGGACCGGCTCGTTCCTCGAGGAGAGTGCTCATGGTGATCTGGGCATGAATGTGTCGGAAATTTCGACCATCGCCCTTAGCGCGCCTTCGCCCGTCCATTTCAAGGCGACCTGCGCCGCCTTCATTAACTCTGATATCCGCATCGCGCAACAGGGGGGGCACCCACGTGACAACATTGTGGCCGGATTGTGCTATGCCATCGTCAGTAATTATCTCAACAGAGTGAAGGGGCCGCGCTATGTGGGGAAGAAAGTGTTTCTGCAGGGCGGGGTCGCGTTGAACCACGCAATTGGCCACGCCTTCGCCCATAGTATCGGACGCGATATCGTCATTCCCCCCAGTCCTGAATTACTCGGGGCCCTGGGGGTCGGGTTGCTCGCACTCCAGAGATCCGGTGGCGCACTCGGCACGGCAACCAATCTGCTGGCCTTGGCCGAACCAGAAATGACGCTGGCCGGGCGGTTTACCTGCGGGGCGTGTGCCATGTATTGCAGTATCGACCGGTTTATCGTCGCCGGCCGGCGGTTTCCCTTCGGCGGTCGATGCAGCCTTTTTGAGAGCGTGTGGAAAAGAAAGGTCCGGACGGTTGCGGCTCCCGACCTGGTCGAGAAGCGGGCCAAATTAATTTTTCGCCAGTGCCCCACCGCTTATGTCCACCACATCTCAATGAGGAAGGGGGGAACCACATTGGCTGGGGTGTTAAGCGGGCCTTTGATAGCGCGAAGTCACTTGTGGAAGCCTCCCTCGGCCACCCTCAATCCGTGACCGCCGGTGTGCAGGAAAAGAGGCAACGGATCGGGATTCCACGAGCGCTCATGACGCATTCACTCTATCCGCTCTATTCAACCTTTTTCTCCAGCCTGGGAATGGAAGTGGTGTTATCGGATGTGGACCCGCGTGGCGATCTAAAGTCGAACGCGGGCTTCTGCTTTCCCATACAAATTGCCCACGGCGCGGTGTTGGATCTTTCCCGAAAGAAGTTGGATCTGGTTTTTCTGCCTCAGGTGACGCGCATGCCTCATCAAAATGCCTGTAGGGAATGTTATTTGTGTCCGATCACCCAAGCCTGTCCGTATTTTATGTCTAAAGCCTTCTCCGATATTCGCTTTCTTTCGCCGGTGTTAGATTTTGTGAATGGCTATGAGGCGTGTAGGCCCTTGTGGATATGGCTGTGGAGGAGTTGCATATGCCGCGCGAGTTGGCGCAGCAGGCCTGGAAGGCGGCTATCCGGGTTCAGAGAGAAAGCGAGCAGGCCCTTCGGGACCTTGGTCAGTCGGCTTTGAACGAGGCGGTGGCGTCGGGAAAGCCCGCGATTTTACTGGCCGGGCACAGCTACAGTGCATTTACCCAGGAGGCATCTCAATCGGTGGGGAAGAAGTTATCCAGTATGGGGGTTCCTGTGATTCCGGCCGATTGCCTTGCGTCCATCGAAGACGGATCCACGTCCTGGCATTTTGCAAACCAGATTTTAAATGCAATGGCCGTGACCAAAAAACATCCGAACCTGTTTTTGCTCTGTGTGAGTAATTTTAGTTGCACCATCGATGCCTTCACGCATTCCGTGCTGTCTTCCGAGATGGGCGCCAAGCCCTATCTGATTCTTGAGATTGACGCGCACACGGCTGATGCGGGCGTGCAGACACGACTGGAGGCCTTCCTGGATATCGTCGAGAATTACCGTGAAGCACAAACCTGCCCCGGCAAACTGTTTATCCCATGCCGGTTGACGTCCAGCGGGCACATTGTCCGCTCGAACGGGGAGCAGGTGCGGTTAGACGATCCCCGGGTAAAAATTTATTTTCCGAATTTCTCCGATTACCATACCCAGGCGGCGGCCATGTCGGCCCGGTGGTTAGGGCTGCATGTCGGCGACCTCATTCCTCTGGATCGAAGCCAGCTTGACCGGGGACTTCAACATACCTCGGGTCGTGAGTGTCTCCCCCTGCCCATTTGTATTGGACAGTTGCTTCAGGTGGCTGAGCACCGTCGTCCCGGTGAAATTGCCGGCTTCTATATGATCCGTGGTGGTGCCCCTTGCGTGACCGATTGTTACATGGGGTATTTTGAGAGGTTTATTGCCGAACAACGACTGTCCGACATTTTTCTCTTAAGTCCCGGACCGGAAAATAATTACGGAGGATTGGATCTGGCATCCCTGCCGAAGCATCTATTACCGACGATGCATGTGGCAGACATCCTCGTGGAAATCGAGCAGGTTCTGCGGGTGGTGGGTACACCTGAAAGCGTGGACCAGCTCAAAGCCGAGTGGCAGCGATTTAAAGATGCTGCTCGCTCATTCGATCAGTTTCAAGCCGGACTCCCTGGATTGATTGATCGGCTTGCCGCCTTTCCACGTGAACGGGATCCCTTGACCTGTCCGCGAGTGGTGGTCACAGGCGATTTTTTTACCCGGTTCAGTCCTTTTTTTATGGACGGTGTGCGTGACCGGTATAACCAAAAAGGCATTATTCTCAAGCCGGTTGATCTGGGTGACCTCGTGCTCTATGACTCCTATGACCGGATCACAAGAAATGCCGATGGGTGGGGAATGAAGCCAGGAGGGTTGGCCATGGCGAAGGCGTGCACAAGAATCCTTCAGCCCGATGGCAGGGAGTATCTGCAGCAGTGGCTGGGTCACCAGACCGTAGAATGGTCCGAGCACTATTACCGTGGCCTTTTCCGTCGAACAGGATTGCTGGTCGCCGGAGCCAATAATGTCGCCTCCCTATTTGAGAAAGCGGCAGAGCATATTTCGCCGACCATTTATGGCGAGATTATTCCGACCTTGGGCAAGGGGCTTGAAGCCGCCAGTGAAGGTTATGACGGCATTATCCTCCTGGGGCCATTCAATTGTCTGCAATACCGGATCTCGGAGGCGATCCTTAAGCCGTGTAGCATTAAGCAGGGGATGCCAATTCTGACCTATGAGAGCGACGGCTATGCGGTCTCGCCGTCGGTGCTGAGACAGGTCGAGGTGCATGTCCAGCAGGTTCTTGAGCATGCGGCCAGGCACTGTATGGTGCCATGAGGTGCCTGGCATGCAGAGCTATGGAATGTGAGGGGATGGCTCTCTGAAGGGGTGTATCTGCAACTTTTGTTGAAGAGATCGTTGCCGACTGCTTTTTCCCTGATGCTCTGCTTCCTGAACAGAGAGTGAAGGTCTATTGCAGCATGCCGCTGACAATCAGTTCCGTGGCCTGTTCCGGGTCGAGTCCATGCGCCATTAAGGTTTCCAACTCCTTTTTATCCACCGTTCCGATGGCGGCTTCATGTGTGACTTTTGCCTCTGGATGCGTCACTTCTACGATGGGAATGGCGCGGCCGATCGCACGGTCCTTGATAATTTCCCGACAATCCACATGCCCGCGGGCTCCTTTGGCATGCGCTTCCATGATGCCGGTCATGTCACCCTGAGCGTCATGTTCTAACGCCACACGCGTTGTAATGAGCCCCCTCGCATACTCACCGGCCAGTATCATTTTTTCCTTGATATGAATGATGTCGCTTTCTCGTCCGAATACTTTGGAGGTGAGTTCTGCCACAGCCGATGTGGCCACCTCCACGACGTAATCGATGTTCAACTGTCCGACCCGGCCCTTCACCAGAGAAAAATCGGAAAAATACTGTGCGCCGGGTCCAACTGAGACCATGGCCTGGGGGACCACAACCATGCCTCCACGCGTTCCCTGGTAATGACTTTCGTGGTATCGCACATGCGCACCTTCTTTAATCGCAATCGTGGCATCCATGCGGTGTTCTCCAGACTCCACAAATGGGAACAGACAGTGGGCGACAAATGAAACCGACGCGCCTTCTTCAATAACCAGCCTGGTCTGAATGCGTTGAATCCCGGTTTTTTCGGTAATGCCCAGACAGAGATGAATCGGTAGTTCTATGCGCTTTCCCTTCTCAATGATGATGGTGTTGGTAATGCGATCTCCCGTTTCTTGCGCGTCAATCGTGACGCCGGGAATTTCCCGTTGACTGACCAGCCGATGGCCGCTGGCGGCCATATGGGCAATGTGCCGATCCTGAAAAACCTCAGGGTCCCCGCCCAGCGATTGGAATGTGTCAGTCAGAATTTTGAGTTCGCGCATAGGGTCCTACCTGGCAATGGTCAATGGTATACAGCGTTCACCATCACATCGAACGCAACTACCTTTTTTATACTGGTCGGCAATGTCCTTAGGATTGCCCGAGGCAATAATCCGTCCCCCACAGAGTTGCGAGGCGTGATCGGCCATCAAGGCAATTGTTTCCTGGTGAGTAATCAGCAGGACGGAGGCGCCCCCTCCTTAAACGAACGAATGACATGCATCATGTCCTGGACCGAAAGCATGTCGATCCCGGCAGTGGGTTCATCCAGAATGGCGAATAGAGGTTTCATGGCCAGAACGGACGCCAGCTCAATACGTTTGCGTTCGCCTCCGCTCAATGATGTATCAACCAAGCGGTTCCCATAGGTGTCAGGGGAGAGTCCCACCCTGGTGAGATACGGCGCGGGATCGATGTCCGGTTTTCCTATCCTGATGTATTGAGAGACGGTCATGCCTTCGAAGCGAGCCGGTTCCTGCCACGCGAGGGTCATGCCCAATCGTGCTCGTTCAAACATCGGCAAAGGCCCAAGATCCTTCCCCTTGAAGGTCATCAGTCCGCTGGTTGGAGCAAAGCCCTGGCAACCCATTAAGACATAGGCCAATGTGCTTTTCCCGGAGCCATTGGCCCCTAACAAGGCATGGATTTCCTGTTCCTCAATAGGGAGAGTGAGATCCTGAAGGATCGTCTTTCCATGAATTTCACACACAAGATGTTGAATGTCGACCAACGGCATGTCGGTTGTCTTTCCTTCCTATCAAAATCGTCAAGAGGTGGCGGTCTCTTGTTCGGGGGCTGTCTGTTTTTCATAATAGCGCAGGCATTCCCCTTCCCGGCCTCTCACAATTCGTCGCCCCTCCAGGATTCCCCATTCAGCAGTGATGATCGTACATTGGGACTCTTTCTCCCTATCGTCGAAAAACAGTACGACCCAGTCGCGGGTTTTCCCTTTTTGATGCGCCCGGGCCGTGTTGGAAAATAAGGCCGTGTAATGCCGATCCCCGCGTTGTGTATGAAGGATGGGGAGCCAGGCTTCATGGGTGGGATTGAACCGGCGTGGAGCAAAGCAATGCAGCAGTCCGGCTTCGGCTTTGTCCCGGTATTCCCGATCGACATCCAGCAGTTCTTGGATGGAAGGGGTGTCTTGCGTATCCTGATGAACTGTCGCTCGAACGCGTCCCAATCGCTCGGTTAAACAGGCCATAATCCCGGCCAGCCGTTTTTCTCCAATACCGCCTGCCTGCCGTAACCGCCCGTCATGAGCGGCCGTTTCCAGTTCTTCAAGTGTATCGATTTCCAAGTCATGATGGAGGCGAGCGGCCAGTTTCCTCCCGATTCCGGGAATCGTGGCCAATAGACTTTCGGATTCTGCTTCACCTCGTAACCGTTCGAGCATCGGTAATCTTCCTCGGAGGACTAGTTCCCGTATGGCACGGGCCAGGCTTTCTCCAATACCGGGAAGGGTTTTCAGCTCCTCAACCCCCTTAGTGCGGATCAGCTCGTCGACGGGCTGTTCTAACTGTTCGAGTGTCCGGGCGGCATGCTGATAGGCTTGAGCGCGAAAGGGATTGCTTCCCTGGGTGCGCAGAAGTTCAGCCACTTCTTTCAGCCGTTGGGCTATGGTGATATTCAAAGGGGGAATGCTTGTGGTCATCGATACCAGTGGCGAAAATTATTCATCTTTACTCCTGAGAGAAAAATGACAGCAAGGGTTGTGCTCAAAGAGTAAAACACTCAGGACTCAGGGTTTTTCAGCGAATTTAGAAAATGGATAACATCTCAGATGTAGCATTTCGCGCCACTGTCCCCAATGTGGAAGAAATATGACTTTTTGGTAGGGTATCTAGAGGTGGTAATTTTAAGAAAAACATCCCAAGTCCTCGGTGCAAAACTGGTTTTTCAAGAAATCACTATGCGGGAGGAAAGTGTATGGCGTTGTCCATGTTCCCAGGCATTCCCATTGCAGCTGGGTTATCCTAGAGAAAGAACGCAAGGCCTGGCTTTGGTTCCCAAAACCTTTTGGTTATCTTCTCACGCAATTTTTTCCGGTTACCTATGACTGGAACACATCAAAATAGACCGCCGCATGTCCTCATCATGGATGATTCCATCATTCGTTGTGAAGGATCATGGATCATACCTCATCTGACCAAGCTGAATACGTTACTGACCGAAACCCAGTGGCCGTTGGTGAGAAATCTGGTTTGGGATGTGGTGAATATTCGGGCCATGGATACGGGTGGTGCGATTGTGCTGTATCGGACCATTATGGAGCTTCGTTCAAAAGGGCACCAAGTCTCGCTTGAAGGCCTACGTCCGGAGTTTGAGGAACTGATGCAATTAGTCTCGAGCCATTGGGATCGAGTCCATCCCGCATTGCCCGTGAACGAGCATACGGAGAAAAATTTCAAATGGTGGGTGTCCCGGCATACCGGCCATATGGTGAAAGCTCTGGCGTTTGTCGGAGAGGCGACGGTTGAAATGTTCCGTTCACTCCGACGACCTTCATTAATTCGATGGAGGGCGTTGTTCCACAGCCTGGACCGGGATGGCTATCATGCGTTGCCGATAACCGGATTGCTCGCCTTTCTCATGGGTGTGGTGATTGCGTATCAGGGTGCCGAACAATTGCGTCAGTTTGGAGCCAATATTTTTGTGGTGGATCTCGTCGGCATCTCATTGTTTCGTGAAATTTCTCCCTTGATCGTGGCCATTCTGATTGCCGGGCGTTCGGGATCAGCCTATGCCGCTCAGATTGGAACGATGAAGGTGACGGAGGAGTTGGATGCCGTCAGGACCCTGGGACTTTCGCCCATGCGATTGCTGGTACTTCCGCGGGTCCTTGCGCTTGTCATCGCGGTCCCCCTTTTGACGGTGTATGCGGATATTCTGGGAGTCATTGGAGGTGCATTGGTTGCCTCCAGTCAGCTGAATGTCAGCGGGGTGGAGTTTGTGGGGCGATTTGAAGAATCCGTGGCACTCCGGCACTTTTTCATCGGGATTGGGAAAGCCCCGTGTTTTGCCGTTATCATCGCCATGGTCGGCTGTTATCAGGGGTTTCAGATCCGGGGTAATGTCGATGATGTGGGAAAGAGAACCACGATTGGCGTGGTCCAAAGTATTTTTCTGGTTATCGTGTTTGATGCGTTGTGCAGCATTGTCTTTAGTTGGTGGAATATTTAACGATGGCTTCAGGGACTATTCAGCACGCAAATCCTATTGTTGAAGTGAGCCACGTGTGTACCCGGTTTGGTGACGCCGTTGTCCATGAGGATGTCAATTTAACGATTTTGTCGGGGGAGATTTTTGCCATCGCAGGTGGCAATGGTTCAGGGAAATCCACACTCCTGCGAGAAATGATTGGATTACACGCACAGGCTGAAGGAACCATTCGCCTGTTCGGACAGGACGTGGCAGGGTTAAGAGAGCAGGGCGCACAGAATATGTACCGGCGTTTGGGAGTCATGTTTCAGCAGGGCGCATTATTCAGTTCGTTGACGTTGGCGGAAAATGTCGCCGTGCCGTTAAAGGAGCATACTGATATCTCCCCGGAACTCATTCGCGACATTGTGGCTGTGAAAATTGCCACGGTCGAATTGCCCATGGACAGTGGCGATAAATTCCCCAGTGAATTGAGTGGGGGTATGCGGCGACGAGCGGCGTTGGCACGGGCAATTGTCATGGATCCAGAGCTCATTTTTTTGGATGAACCCACTGCCGGCTTGGATCCCATCATTGCGGCAGGCTTTGATGCCTTGGTTCTGCAATTGAAAGCGGTACTAGGGTTAACGGTGGTTATGGTCACGCATGACCTTGATTCTCTTTGGCGCATCGCAGATCGGGTCGCCGTGCTCGGGAACGGCACCATCCTGGGTGTCGGAACGATGCACGAACTGGCGGAATCACGCGACCCGATCATTCATGAATATTTCCATGGTCCCCGGGGGCGGGCGGCCCAGAGTCAATATGAGGTTTCATGATGGAGCCGCGAGGGAATTATGTCATGGTCGGAGTGTTTGTCTTTGTGCTGGGTGCGATTGCGGTGGGAATGGTGTTGTGGTTGGGGAAATCAGATTACCGCGGTGCGTACGACCAGTACCATGCCTACATGCGGCAATCCGTGTCCGGATTAAGCGTCGACTCGACGGTAAAATATCGGGGCGTGAACGTGGGGCGAGTGAAGGAGATTGCGTTGAATCCGGATAATCCCGAGGAGGTGCGTTTGACGCTTGATATTCTTCAGGGCACACCCATCAAGACCGATACGATCGCGACGTTGGAAACGCAAGGATTAACCGGATTGGCGACGATGAATTTGGAAGGAGGAAGCCGCGAGGCTCCGAGATTGGAACCCGAGCCTGGTCAAGAATATCCAGTCATTCAGACGAAACCCTCGCTCTTCTTTCGTTTGGATATGGCCATTTCGCGTCTTCTCTCGGAGCAGGGGCTTTCCAAGCTTTTGAGTAGCCTGCAGGGGTTGAGTGAAAACACTGCGGCTTTCATGAATGCGGAGAACCGCTTAAAGATGGAAGGGATTCTGAATGATCTTTCCCTAGTGTCTCACACTTTGACGCGGCACAATGAATCGATAGCACAGGGAATTGACCGGGCGTCCGAAGCTGCCGAGAATCTGGCCATGCTGACTTCAACGGTGAACCATGACTTGCCAAGACTGGTCGCGCGAATTCACCAGAGTGTCACAGCGGTCAAGACGGTGGCGGAAGAATTGGCTCGAACCGGAAAGACGTTGGAGGCCGTCGTGCAGGAAAGCCGACCGGACATCCAACAATTCACACGCGAGACATTGGGTGAAACGGGGCAATTAGTCATCGAACTCCGGCAGCTGACAAACATGTTGCAACGAGTGGCTCATCAAATCGAGCAGGAACCCGACTCGCTGATTTATGGTCGACCATCTCAACCCAGAGGTCCCGGTGAGTAAAGACATGAAGGCTATGTTCCTGCTGGCGGCCATATTCCTTGCGACCGCACTTTCCGCTTGTGCACTCTCTCGAGGGACGGATGAGCCGATGCGGTCGTATATCCTGGAAATAGATGAGAGGGGAGAACTCCGGGCATCTGACGAATTCCGTCCATCGAATTTGCCGAGTCTGCTGGTCTCACTCCCTCAGCCTGCGCCGGGCTATGAATCGCAACGAATGGCCTATGAACAGGTTCCCTATGAACTTGGCTATTTTGCCACCAGCCAATGGGTGGATTCCCCCGCCCGCATGCTGGCCCCGTTAATTATGAATGCACTCGAAAGCAGTGGGGAATGGGGTGCGGTGATTCAACTGCCTTCCATGCTTCGAGGGGACTATCGCTTGGACCTCTCCCAGGTGGTGTTGGTTCAGGAATTCACGCAACAACCGAGTCGAATTCGATTGGCCCTGCGGGCACAACTGACGACGGTGTTTGCGCCTCGTGTCATCGGGACGCGGAGTTTTGAATTTCATGAGGATGCACTCACCGAAGATGCCTATGGTGGCGTGCAGGCTGCCCAAAATGTCGTTGGGAAGTTGTTGGTTGAGCTACAGCACTGGTTGCAGGGCTGTCTCCAAGGAGGCCAAGTGTCGCACTGCTAAGTCATTATTCTTCCGGGGGGACGGAGGGAGGCTGAACATGGTTACTGAACATCCAAATTCTGTTTGGCGGCAATTGGGGAATATTGCTCTGATCGGGCTGACGCTCTGGTTGATGCCGGGTGTGGAGGTAAAGGGTCAGGAGGTATCAGTCGAAAAAGGCAAGGGAATCTATCAACGATTGTGCAGCGCTTGCCATGGAAAAGCGGGAACAGGAAATAGGTATGGGCTGTTTGAACCACCACCCGCAGATTTAAAGGATCCGGCAACGCAAAAGAAAACGGATGAGGAACTATTGGACACGATCCGGAACGGACATCCCAACACGGCCATGGGGAAGTGGGAATATGCCTTATCGGAGGAGGAGATGAAAGAAGTCTTGGCGTATATCAAAACGTTCGGGGAAATACCACCGTAATGGGCCAACCTCTCCTTGGTTCATGCAATGGCAGTTTACGAATGTGAGTTGGAGAATGATCGGGATGACATGAAATCGATATTTTTCTTAATTTGCCCTGTCCTTTGTCATATGGAACGCATGTCAGAAAAAATCCTAGATCTGGCACTCTCTGGAAACGGAGGACCGAGACGGAAGACTAAGATGGAAAGAATTTCATTAGGGTTTGCCCCGACGTTCATCTGCATCCCCGCTCCGGAAGCGGTCGTATTAAATTATTGAACCCATAGAAGGCATCCCGCCTGAATCCCTTGCCTAATAGGTCCCTGGCATATTTCCTGATTGCAGTTCCAGTGCCTCATACTTTCCGTTTGACTCCTGTTTCCCCACGGCGTTCAGGTGAGAGTGACGCGCAACGAGGCTTTTAAATTACATCATTGAATTGATAGATGCGTAGGTCACGCACGGTTAGGTGGAAGGGCATTGTGTATGAATGCCATGCTTACTCGGTTAATCGTTCGAGCGTGGTTCATAGATCAGTTTGGTTATTTGACTCGTCAAGTCGCGACAACGGCTCCTCATAAATTCCTTAGCCCATGCTTCGCATGTATGAGTGAATTTGCGTGTGCGTTCAGTGCGAAATCGCCCATTTCATGCCGCCTCACTCGCCGTCATCCTTCCCCGAATGTCATTCGGTTCTATGACCGTTGATGGACCAATCCAAATCCCAGCATGTATTTAGAGGCATAAGTTGGATGCGGATATCTCTAGAGGCTCGATGGTATCAATTATGCTATGAAGGCTTGAATGAGACAAGGAGGGATTGTGTTTTTATTGAAGCGAGTGAAGACGAATTCCCTGCCGGCCCCGAGTTGTGGGCTCGAACAGATTGATTCCAAAAAATTCTGGCGCTTGAATTGAATCCACCGCTAATTCGAGAGGAGGGAGAATGATGAATCGACCAGAAACACGAAGACCCCAACTGTCTGCGCCAACGGAGAAAGAGGCTTTGACCGATCGTACCCAGGTCTTACGTGACTATTCTCGACCCAATTCCGCAAATGCGAGCATGGACAAGGTTGTCAAACGGTTTTTGATTAAACGTCGGGAAAAAGTTGGGACTTGATATTTCCGTCACAGAGGAATGTCCCCTCTCTGCCCATGTCTGACGGTTTTGGAAATGGACGGTATGAAAGACTCGGAAACCAGGGACTCCCGATATGCCGTTGCTATCCTTGAGTTCCAAGGCCAGACCGACCGCGTTGATTATGGGGCAGACGGTTTGTGGCATCGAGTTTTGCGCCTTCAGTGGGGGTTGCGGCTGCGAGCAACACCCCGAGCCAATTTTTGAATATGGAGGAAGCGATGTCGACCAGGATTTTGGTCGTTGATGATGAGGCAGACAGTGCCAGCTTCGTAGCCGGGGCGATAGAGGGGTGGGGATTCGAGGTGAAAATTGCCTCAAATGGGCGTGAAGGTCTCTCCGTGCTTCACGCCACGCCTATTGATGGCATTTTGCTTGATTTGGAGATGCCGGTGATGAATGGATGGACCATGCTGGATGAATTGCGATGGCAGGGGAACGCGGTTCCGGTCATTGTCATGTCGAAGGAGGGAAATTGCGCGAAACTCAAAAAATTCCTTGCAGAAGGTGCCCAGGATTATCTGGTGAAACCGTTCAATCATCTTCTTCTGATGCAGAAAACATTTCGGCATTTCCCTTGGCAACCGAGCATGGGAAAAAGACCGGCAATAGTAAAAGATGAAACTCAGGAGGCCAAGATTTCTCTGGCAGAAGGAGCGCTCTTGGTCCAAAGGAGTTGTTGGGTGCCTGCGGAGAAATCCGATTGGAAGGTGGCCTGAGTCGCAAGAGTCATCCGCCCTTGTGTTGTATGCTTCCTCAATGCCCTTGCTTACATGATGCGGATGAATTTTTTTCTTTTCACCATGTGGAGTGAACCGATCAGGGAATGTTGGACATTGTTTTTGATAGTCACTGGGAAGCAACGATATGTGGGAAGTACAACCGAGCGATTTAATGATGTAGGGATCGGTTTTCACACGTTTTAGAAGGCGTGCTTAAGGAGTAAAAAGATTATTAACCCGAACTCGTGTCCATTGGACCAACTGTAGGAGAATGATGAGAACTCAAAAATCGCACAATGAAGGAAAGACCTCAAAAGTTTTACCATTTCAACTTCCCCTTACCAAGGATGGGGCTTCCACGACGAACTCCAAAAAAGGGAATCCAAAAGCGGTGTCTCGACTGGCTGAGCGTAGGAAGGGTGCAAAGATCAGGCAAGCTCAATCAGGTCTCCCCCATTTCATTTCGGAAGAAGAATTGCAGGGGCGAATCGCGAAGCGGGCCTATGAATTGTTTGAACAACGAGACCGCCAACATGGGTATGATCGAGAGGACTGGTTTCAGGCGGAACACGACGTGTTGACCCCAAAAGAAGTGGGGTAGAAGGAGGAGCCTGGTTGCGGGAATACTTGCGCCAGAGAAATGACTTTCTATGCACACCCAAACGATGTCAAGAATGCACTGGTGGTCGGTTAGATCACCTTGGCCAAATCAATAGTTGACCGACGTTTCTAAGTATGTCGGCAATATCCTACTCCCTGCTCGCATTACCTTCGACTTATTTTCCATAATTTATAGGTGTTAATTCCCAAGCGATATCCCCCAACGCATGCCCCAAGCCCGGAAAATATCGTCTGACGTAAGAAGGAATGCGTCGCTTGTCCGGTATTATTGGAAGGCGTTCCTATACTATAGTATTTTAACTTTTAACTAATACTTCTTTCATGCTATTCTCGGGGCATGAGCAATGCCTATAGCCTTGATCTTCGAGAGCGCGTGGTCGCGTATGTTCATGCAGGAGGAGACAGAAAAGAGGCCTGTCGTATTTTCCAGATTGGTCGAGATACGCTGTCTCGCTGGCTCCGGCAGTATCAGACCGAGGGCAGTTTGGCTCCACGCCCCCGGGGGAAATATGCCCCGCGAAAACTGGATGATGTCGTGTTGGCACAGTATATCGCGAAGCATCCCGACGCAACGCTGGCGGAACTGGGAGAGGCGTTTGCTGTCAGCGCTGTAGCCATGTGGAAAGCCTGCCGTCGGTTGCACATCACCCGAAAAAAAAACGCTCCTATACCTTGAGCGAGACGAGCTCGCCCGCTCACGATTCCAAGCCGAGCTGGCTGACTTGGCCCCCCATGACCTGGTCTATCTTGATGAAAGTGGAAACGATGAGGCCCTGCACCGCCCTTATGCGCGGGCCCCACGCGGTACAACCGCGGGGGGCGATATTGCCGGTTCCACCTCTCAACGGATCAGTCTCATCGCCGCCCTCAATCGGTCACAGCTGTTGGCCCCCATGCGATTTGAGGGCTATTGTGATACAGAGGTGTTCAATGCGTGGCTGGAGCACGCGCTGGTGCCTGAGCTGCGTCCGGGGCAGACCGTATTGATGGACAAGGCATCCTTTCATAAGTCCCCTGCCACCAAGGCGCTCATCGAAAGTAAAGGTTGTCACTTGAAATATCTTCCCACGTACTCGCCTGATCTGAACCCCATTGAACCCCAATGGGCAATCCTCAAAGCCCGTTTGAGGAAACACCATCAGCCTCACCAAACACTGGAAAAGGCTATCGATACGATCTTCGCCATGTACTAATGAAAAGTTAAACCACTATAACAGGCCCATACATCTTTCTATCACCATCACGCAATTCTTTCATTTTAACGAGCCTTTTGATTTCTGAGCATGAAGCCGAATGTACCCTCTGTGGGTATTATTGAGCTTGTGGATTGATTCTCAGGTCTTGTCACAGAATCAGATGAGACAAATTCGCTTGCGCGTGGTGGGTTGGACGTTATCAGGGTTTTGAGTTCAGGGGGGTATTGAATAACGCAAACCATACATCATCCTTATTTTCTGATGGAATTCCGGGTAAGGAATCCATCCTATTGACCAGGCTCTATGAGCATGCTAATTAGCATCGACCATAGGGTCGTGATATTGAATTCTTCCTCAGTGCCTTTTTCACTTGCCTGCATTGACCACATCTTTCGTGGTGATCCGATCCCTCAAAGTTGTGTCTAGGCTAAACAGACGAATATTGAAGAGCCATAAGAGGATGCCAGGCGGCGGAACCGTATCCGCTTTGTGTGTAGCAGTATGGCGAAGGCCGGGAAATGTGGGTTCTGGTCTATGGTCCGGAAGGGGTTTTAACGAAATGCGATGATGCAGCTACCAAAAAGTTCCTACCAATGGTTGTCATGGCTTCGCATCCTCATCGTGGTCGGGGTATTAGTTCATGGGGCTGTCGCCGTTCATCAGCTTGAAAATCAAACCCTGGAAGCTGCCGGAAGGAGTTTGACCAGGGTTGCGGTCGATATTGCCGATAAGTTGGACCTGCTCCTGTTTGAGCGGTATGGGGATATTCAAACCATTGCCAAATCAGAAGTTTTTCATGGTAGGGATGTCCACACCATAAACAATTATCTGGATTTGTTTAAAAAAGCCTACCCTATCTACCGGTGGATAGCGGTGACCGATCGGCAGGGCAGGATTATTGCCGCCTCCAATCGCTCCAACGTAGGAGAAGACCGCAGTCGCGAAACCTGGTTTCAAGATGTGCGCGATACAGGTGGTATTCATATTCAAGATGCAGAACGTTCCCTGGATGCTGGAGGGATCTTGGCGGTGGCCTTTTCGGCTCCGATCCTTGATGCTGATGCGAAATTTTTGGGTGCCGTGACGGCACGGGTGGGGCTGCCCGATCTCCGAAAAGTCTTCGACCGGACAGTGATCCCTGTACAGATGCCTGAAGGCCCTTCCGCGATGGGGGAGTGGCATTTATTGGACAAGGATGGCAACCTACTAGCCGATTCTCTGTTACAGGAAGAGGGAAAAGTCAACCTGAGAAAGCTAGGAGTTCAACCGGCATTCATGAATGCGTCTGGGCAGCCTGGTTACGTCGAAGAAATGCATAAACGACGTGGAGTGGAAATCCTCAGAGGATATGCCCGCACCAAAGGAATAGGCGAGTTTCCAGGTCTGAATTGGACCGTCCTCGTCAACCTGGATCGCAGTGCGATCCTGGCACCCCTCCACCGGATCGTTTGGAATTTGGGCCTCGCGGGGGGCGTCATCTTTTTCCCGCTGGTGGCTCTGTTGTATTGGCTCACATACCGCTTGAGACAGGAATATGGTCAGGCGCAAACCGAGGCGGTTCGGGCGGTCAAAGCCGAGCAGGAATATCGGGCGGCGCGGGATCAGTTGGCGGATGTGCTTGATCACGCGCCCGATCCGATCTTTTTTTCCGACACAGAGGGAAACATTACGAGGTTTAGTCGGGGAGCCGAGAATGTGCTTGGATATGCCGCGGAAGCCATGGTCTCCAAACCCGTGACGGAACTCTTCATGGATCCAGGTCATTGGAAGCCATTGGTGGACGAATTAACTGTCCATGGGGAGGTCATTGGTCGTGAGATTGTATTTCGGAATCCCAAGGGGGATCCCGTCCATATCAGCCTCACCCTCTCTGTCCTTCGGAACGCAGAAGGGCAACCGGCCGGAACCGTTGGATTATGCAAAGACGTCACCGCTGCGAAGCGAAATGAAGAGTCTCTGCGAATCAGCAATGAAGAACTAGAGAGTTTTGTGTATGCCATTTCCCATGACTTGCAAGCACCCTTGCGGGGCATACAGGGGTTTGCCGTCCTGCTCCTGAAACGAGCCGCCGAGCGACTGGAACACCAAGAGCGGCATTACCTGGAGCGCATCCGAAAAGGCGCCGAGCGAATGGAGGCACTAATCCGGGATCTGTTAGAGTATTCCCGCATCGAACGCATCACGCATCCATGGGAATTAGTGTCGATGGAACAAATTGTTCTCCAGGTTCGCATGGATTTGGAAGACCGCATCCGTCAGACACACACAGAGTTACGGATCGAGGGCCCCTTGCCATGGGTCTATGGAGATCGGGTTCGGCTGGCCCAGCTTTGGGCCAATCTCCTGTCTAACGCCATCAAATATGCCAAACCCGGGGAGCCTCCGGTCATCAGCATCGGGTGCCAGAAGCTTGCGGAACAATTTATCTTCTTTATTCGCGACAAGGGAATTGGCATTTCTCCGGAGTTCCACCAGAAAATTTTCGGAGTCTTCAATAGACTGCATACGGAAGACCAGATTGAAGGCACAGGTATCGGGCTGGCGATCGTCAAACGCATTGTCGAGTTCCACAAAGGGAAAATTTGGGTGGATTCGGCAGAGGGGGTAGGGAGCACGTTCTTTTTCACGCTTCCGGAAAATCAAGGAGGGTATGGAAAATCACTGCCAGCGGGTATTCCCGCGCCAACTCCGGCTGCCCCGACACGTCTTTAGAAGGGCAAGAGAGGAGACTCAACGTCCATCAAATGGAAATTCCCGCGGTGTCATAAGGAGGAGAGATGACCATCAACGTCATTGATATTTTGCTGATTGAAGACAATGTAGACGATATTGAGTTGACGAGGGAAGCCTTGCGTGCAGGCAAAATCGCCAATAATCTCACGGTGATCCGCGATGGACAGGAAGCCATTAGACACTTGTTCGGTAACGGGGATCCGCCGCTTCCACCTGAGCGATTTCCCAAACTCATTCTCTTGGATCTGCGATTACCCAAGGTGGACGGCATTGATGTTTTGAGGCGAATCAAAAAGGAACCTGTCCTTTGCCGGGTTCCAGTGGTGGTGTTGACCACGTCGAAACGCGATGAGGATATTGTCCGGTCCTATGACCTTGGAGTGAATTCCTATATTCAGAAGCCCGTACTGTTTGACAAATTTGTTGAGACGGTCAAGACGCTGGAGTTATATTGGGTTTTGACGAATACCCCGCCCCCCTATTTGTAGGATCCTGCAACCCATTTCCCGTTTTTTCCTCCCAGGTGGGGAAACTCTGAAACGTTGAATGGCATGGATTTCCCATGTTCACGAAACAGGGTGTGAGAGGGCGGGAGTCAAGGCATGGTGTGTCTCGACTCATACTATGATGCCTGAATGAATGTGCAGAGGTACGTATGCCTGATAAAGACACACAAAGAATTTTGATCATCGACGACGAACCCGATGATGTGGAATTGACCGGTGAAGCTCTTCTGCAAGTCTGGCCAGGCAGCATCATCGTAGGAGCCGGGACGGCGGAAGCAGGTTTGGCGAAGGCCAGAGCATCGAGCTGGTCGTTGATTCTTTTAGATTATAAGCTTCCGGGGAAAAGCGGGCTGGAGATTCTCCGGGAGTTGAGGTCTCTCTGTCCAGAATCCAGCATCATTCTTCTCACGGGACATGGTGATGAGGCGACAGCAGTCCAGGTGATGCTCGCCGGCGCCGATTATTACCTCCGAAAATCCACCAACTTCTTGCTGGAATTGCCCATGGTGGTGCGTGAAGTGCTTGAAAAGCACCATTTGCGGCTCAGGATCAAGCACACGGAGGAGCGCTATCATCGACTGATTGAACATATCACCGACATCGTGTTTGAACTGGATGCGTTGGGCTGCTTTCGCTTTGTCAGCCCGGCCGTGCTTCCCATCCTTGGATATGCCCCGGAAGAAATGAAGGGGGTCCCTGTCTCACATTTCCTTCATCCCGACGACCTCCCTCGCTCTGCGCACTGGTTTCACAAAGAAGGCATGGAACGTCAGGCCACCAGTGGATCAAGCATACGCTTCCTGATGAAAAGTGGTGAAATCCGTGAGATTGAGGTGGATGCGACGGTCATCTACGATCATCGCAATCAGTTTTCGGCTACAGTGGGAATCGCGCGGGATGTTACGGAACGCAAGAAGGCGGAAGCCTCACTCGCGCGACTTCGCTACAAGTATGAACTTCTTTTGAATTCCGCCCATGATGGGATTTATGGAATTGATCTGGAGGGAAAAACGATATTGATGAACCCGGCCGCTGCAGACATGATTGGCTATACCAGGGAAGAATTGCGCGGCCGGTCCATGCACGATATTCTCCACCACAGTAAATCCGATGGCACGCCTTTCCCGGTTGAGGAGTGTCTGATCCATCAGGCATTTCGGGATGGAACACTTCACCATGTTCCGGAGGATGTGTTTTGGAAAAAGGATGGCTCGCCGTTCTGGGTGGAATATACCAGCAATCCCATTTGGGAACACGACAGGATCGTGGGAGCGGTGGTCACATTCCGGGACATCACCGAACGAAAAAGGTCAGAGGAGCGTTTGAGGGAATCTCATGAACAGTTGCGCGATCTGGCTGCGCATCTGGAGACGGTCAGGGAAGAGGAGCGGACGCGGGTGGCCCGCGAAATTCACGATGAGTTGGGTTCGGCGCTGACATGCTTGAAAATGGATTTGGCCTGGATGGCCAAGCGAATCCCCATGACGAATTCAAGGGAGACGGCTGCTCAACTCGCTCCCAAAATTCATTCAATGTCAAAATTTGCGAATGAGATGGTCCGATTGGTTCAAAAGGTCAGTACAGAATTGCGACCAGCGGTGTTGGATGAACTTGGACTTGGCCCGGCCATCGAATGGCAGGCCAAAGAATTTCAGAGTCGGACCGGAATTACTTGTAGATTGGACATTTATCCTGAGAGTCTGGCTATCGACGGTGATCGCGCCACGGCTGTCTTTCGAATCCTCCAGGAGATCTTAACGAATGTCATCCGCCATGCCGATGCGACAAGTGTCAGCATACACATGAATCGGTCTGTGACGCATCTGAAATTAAAAGTTACGGACAATGGTCGCGGCATTACCCTCATGCAGATTTCCAGTCCCAAATCCCTGGGCCTGGTCGGCATGCGCGAACGCGCCCTGCTTTGGGGTGGGGAGGTGACAATCGTCGGTGACCCAGAGAAAGGCACGACGGTCTTCCTGGAATTGCCGCTCAACCGTGAGGGGTGATCGGCAAAGGTCTGTCAGGAGGCTGGCCCGTCGGCACGCTCGAAGTGATGAAGGGAAATCACATGTTTCGAGGAGGGGTATGGTAAAAATTCTGGTTGCAGACGATCACGCTGTGGTCCGGCAAGGGGTAAAGCAAATTCTCGCCGAGGATTTCAAGGATGCGGTTGTTGGTGAGGCCTCCAATATCCATGAGGTCCTTGACCTCGTCAGGAAGCGAAAATGGGACATTGTGATCCTGGATATGACCATGCCGGGTCGAAGCGGCTTGGATGCCCTCAAGGATCTGAAGCAATTGAATCCCAAGCTTCCGGTGCTGGTGTTGAGTATGCATCCGGAAGATCAATTCGCTGTGCGTGTCTTAAAAGCAGGAGCGGCCGGCTACCTGACGAAGGAGAGTGCGGCAGAAGAATTGGTAACGGCTATCCGAAAAGTTTTGCTTGGGGGGAAATATATCAGTTCCGCACTTGCGGAAGTCTTAGCCATGTCCCTCTCCGATGACCTCGGAAGCCCTCCTCATCTCACATTGTCCGACCGGGAGTATCAGATCCTCAGTCTGATTGCTTCAGGCAAGACCGCACGGGATATTGCGCAGGAATTGTCTTTGGGCGTCAGCACCGTCAGTACGTACCGCTCACGTATTCTTCAGAAACTGAAAATGAAGAACAATGCGGAAATAACCCGGTACGCCTTTCAGCATCAGTTGGTTCCTTGAACCGACATTCCGACAGGGCACCGTGTTCTCCTGGGGAACCGGTTCGGTCATCCCTGCCTCTGTAGTACAAACCACGACAACGTAATCGTCAGAAATGTGAAGGGAAAATCGCCGTATTGGTGATTGTGGCCCTAACATCGGATTGCTATACCTTCATCCACAGTAGCAAGGGCATGAAGGAGTGAAGCATGAGAGGACAGTGTTTCCGATGTGGTGGATGGATGATCGAGACGTTTGTGGAAGGTGAAGCCGTATGTCGGGATGATCCGGCCGGGATATGGAAATGTGTGAATTGCGGGGAAGTGATTGATTCGCAGATTCTTGCCAATCGTCAGTTTGGAAACCACATCCAACCAAAAACGACCATTCCGTCTCCTGCTTCTCTCCCTTTTGGTCGAGTCAGTTGAGAGACCATCGGAAGAATGAGGGATGTGTTAGGCGTATCACCAAATTGTCGGATTGACCATAGCACCATTATTGGGGCAATCGAGGAGGATGTTTATGATGGGTTCGGGAAAGCAGAATGACCATGTTTGGTCGATTATTTTAGCGGGAGGCAATGGGGAGCGCCTTGGACTTGCCAACTATCACTGGTTTGGGGATCACAAGCCGAAGCAGTATTGCACGTTTGTCGGGACCCGGTCCATGCTGCAACATACCATAGACCGGGCCGATCGCCTGGTACCTTCGGAACGCCGGGTGACGGTGATTTCGCAAGCTCATCAACACCTGGCGTGGGAGCAAATGGCAGACCGGGCAGCCGGTACCATCATCAGTCAACCTCTCAATCGTAATACGGTGCCGGGAATCTTTCTCCCGTTGACCTATGTGCGCGCCCGTGATGCCAAAGCTACGGTGGTGATTTATCCGTCGGATCATTTTGTGACTCCCGAGGCACGATTTTTGGAAATCGTGGGGCGAGCGGTTTCGGCAACAGAATGGTTGACGGACCGACTCGTGATGCTTGGAGTGAAGCCTGACAGGACAGAGCCGGATTATGGATGGATTGAGGTCGGGCGGGAAATCGGTTGGGTCTCTGGTCAAAAGGTTCGAGCGGTTCATTCATTCCTCGAAAAGCCGGATCTCACCGAATGGGGAACCCAAGGCCGGTCGGGCATGTGGTGGAACACGATGGTGATAGCGGCCAAGGCAGAAACATTGTGGAAACTGGGATGGCAGTGTTTCCCGGAAATGATGCCGCTGTTTGAAAGGCTGGGCCATGCAATTGGCACCTCATACGAAGGAACCGTGCTGGAATCGATTTATCGCGTGATGCCTGCGTGGAATTTCTCTTCACACCTGCTGGCGCGTGTGCCAGACCACCTCGCGATGCTCGAAATGGCCGGGGTGTCATGGAGTGATTGGGGAAGTCCGGAGCGTATCCTGGATGATATTCACCGCTTTGGACTACAGCCGAATTTTCCCTTGGAAAGAGCGGGCCAAATGAGGAAGCCTCGCCTATTGGACATGGAACCGGCAAGCGCCCTCCAGACATGATGGGGCTTGGCATTCTGGTATGCCAGTACAGGTTGAGAGCAAGAGGCTGTTCTACTTGAATCACATCGACCGCTATGTGGAGAGAAGGGAGTACGATGAACCAACGGGAATCACCAGAAACAGGAAAGTCCGTACCAATGAAGAAAGAGTCGCTGCCTGATAATCAGCGGAAATCAAGAGAATATTCTCATGCCATTCCGTCAGACATTGGTGGGGGAAAGGTTCCCAAGCGGTTTTTAATTAAACGACAGGGCAGAGCTGGAACATAATGGTTCGAGTGCAGGGGATGGGCTGACTCCATGACGGGGTAACGCTGTTGCCGTCGAATCCTGCGAAAAAATTGGACAAACGAGAAGGCCCGTTTTGCCGTTACCACCCTTGGGACAGAGAGCAGAGCGAATATGGCGAAAATCGTCCGGCAGGGAGTTCATGCCGCTTTTCACGACATGATGGGCTCCAATGCAAAAAACTCCGTGAATCGAATCTTGAATGGAGGGCATGATAATGTCTGAGCGGATTCTGGTTGTTGATGACGAGGCAGGCAGTGCGCGGATTATAGCCGATGCAATAGCCTGGTTGGGATTTGACGTGGTGACTGCCTCCAATGGGCGTGAAGGGCTCACGGTGCTTGGTACTATGCCATTCGATGGCATTTTGCTTGATTTGGAGATGCCGGTCATGAATGGGTGGACCATGCTGGATGAACTGCGATGGCAGGGCTACGACGTTCCGGTCATTGTCATGTCCCAAGAGGCGAATCAAGCGAAACTCCGGGAATTACTTCATGAGGGTGCCCAGGATTTTTTGGTGAAACCATTTAATCCCTATCTCTTGCTGCAGAAATCACTTCGTCATTTTTCTTGTCGAACGTCCGTGGAGAAAAGGTCTCTCTTGGAAAAGAAGGGTGCCCGCCAAGCCGGGCTCTTTCACGCAACGGGAATCCTTGTCCCTTCATGAGGTTTGTGAGGTTGTCAAGGAATAGTGGATCGGAGGTGGATCTGAGTCACAGACATGATCACATCTCTGGTGTTGGCCTTTCTCATGTTCGTTCCTTATGGGATTTCATTGGCTCTAACCGCAACCTGTTAGGAGGAATTGTATGAATTTGAAAATGTTTGTGGGTGGACTGCCGTTTGCTATGACGGACGCTCAATTACGCGAGCTGTTCGCTCCTCACGGCGAGGTAAAGTCCGCTCAGGTGATTATGGACAAATTGACAGGGAGGTCTCGTGGTTTTGGCTTTGTGGAGATGTCCCGCGACGAGGAGGTTCAGGCAGCGATTGCAGCTTGGAATGATAAGGTGTATGAGGGGAGGACCTTGCTCGTGAATGAGGCGAAGCCTCGGATGGCACGCACAGGCAGTGGCTCCGCTCCTCGGTGGCAAGGTCGGTCATACGGGTAATATGACCGTGGGATTCAACAGCGTAGAGATCCGGACCCGGCCCGTCTAAGCAAAGAATGCGTTGGCGAACGAAAAAGAAATTCATGGTGAACTTATGGCAAGCCTACACACATAAAGGAGAGTTATGAGATCTCAAAAATCTGACAATGAAGAGAGTCCTTCAAAGGGATCGGCCTCCCGACTTCCCAAATCCAAGATGGTGGCTCGCACGACAAAATCCAAGTCCGGGAATAAAGGGAAATCACACTCTTTGGGCCAACCGGTTGAATTCCAGAATGGCGCAGGAATCATGCACCTCCCAACAGAATATTCTGGTTGCCTTTCAGAATGGGAATTGCAGGAGCGAATTGCCAAGCGCGCGTATGAATTGTATGAACAACGAGGGTGGCAACATGGCCATGATCAAGCGGACTGGTTTCAGGCGGCAAAAGAGGTCTTGACTCTGAATGGCGTGGGGAAAAATGAATGGGCTGATGGAGAGAAATCCGACTCCAGGGTAAACAGGGCATGTTGAAGAATGGCAGATAACCTATCCGAGGGAAGGGGTTTTGGGAGTGTGAGCCGGTTGAATGCCCGGGGTGATGAAGCGGTTTCCCTTCTTCGCAGAGATCCCTTGGGTATCCGGTTCAATGCTCTGGATGAAATGGAGAGGTCACATTGTGGCCATCGTATTGATGAGTCCGGATTGCCTGCTCACATTGACATGTTCCTTCCAGCCATTCCACCAGCTCTGTTTGGGGATTCCCACCTTGGGAATAACCTCCTTGTTTAGCTTATCTAACGTCTGTGGCAAGGCCTTATCCTGCTCTTCCTCCAGAGTAGCCCTGGCCATCTTATGCATAACATCCCTCAAAGATGAACACTGTACTCATCGACCTGGCAGGGTTGAGTGGATTCAGCATCGTGGTAAACGGGTGAGAGGGTTAATGCATGGGTAGGCAGGGGTGATAAGGCTGTCGTCCGGCCTAGACCTGGACAAGGTCAAGCCCCAAACCCATTAGGCGGCCCGGGTCTTTTACAAATAGCGCAGGGTTCACGAATCGGAAAAGTCTTCCATGAATTGGAGGGCGATGGGAATGGGTTGACGGTTATGGACTATCGAGAGTCACCATTTTGAGTTGGGATACGACCGACTCCATGGGAGAAGGTGGATGGGGAGGTCAATTGGGCAGTGGATAGCAGAAAGCTCGACAACCCCCCCCTATTATTCAACAGGCCCCAAACGATGAGCCGGCATTCAGTCGGGTCTGTCTATCAGGGTGGTGGATTTGGCCGTTTGCCAAGAGAGGGTGCCCTGATGTCCAAAAATACACTGATTGTTGATGATGATGAGATGAATCGCAGATTGCTCAGGCTGGTCCTGGAATATGATGGATGCCATTGCGTGGAGGCGGAGAATGGGGCTATGGGGTTGTCTCTAATTGAATCGCAGCCTTTTGACATTATTATTCTTGATAATGCCATGCCAGTCATGACCGGCATGGAGTTTTTGAACCGCTTACAACTCAGACCCGAAAGCCCGTATGTCCCGGTCATTATGGTCACAGGGTTGCTCAATGATGAAATCCGTGAAGAAGCCATCCGCTTAGGAGTGTATGCCATCATTGGCAAACCATATGATTTTTGGGAGTTGCGCTCCATGGTCGCCCAACTGTTATGCCCTTAGCCTGCTTCGCCACAACCTCTTTAGTTTTTGTCTCAAAGAGGCCAGACACCTATGGCCTCTACGCTTTGGGCCATGGATGGAAAATACCCACAGTCCTTTCCTCTGAGTGTTGACCCGTATTGTTATTTTTCCCACAACTGGTGCAACACATCCCAGGATCCCTCTCCAGCCTGATAAATTCAGGGGGCCTTGTTTTTTTAAATCATGTCTATTATTCTGGACATATGGAAATAAATGAAGCTCTTCTAGCTTTTAATGCCCTGTCCCAGGAAACGCGGCTACGGGTCTTTCGCCTGCTCGTGGAATATGGTCCGGAAGGGGCACCCGCCGGGACGTTGAGCGAGACCCTGGCCATTCCCCATAACACTCTGTCCTTTCATCTCTCGCATATGAGCAAAGCGGGGCTGGTCCTTTCTCAGCGAAAAAGCCGGTCCATCATCTACAGCGCCAACTTTGAATTTTTTACCGACTTGATTCGCTATATGGTCAAAGACTGCTGCCGCGAAGATATGGCCAGTATCCGGGACAATAAAAAAAAGAAGTGCAGCATTATCGAACTTTCCAATTGTTGCTAATCCACTCACAAGGAGACCCATCCATGAAACGTCTTCATATTCATATCGGCGTGGAGCAGTTGGAAGAAGCCATCGGGTTTTACAGCAGGTTGTTTGGGGCGGAACCGGTTAAGCGTAAACCGGACTATGCCAAATGGATGCTCGAAGATCCCCGCGTGAACCTGGCCATCTCTACGCGGACATCCACGAAAGGCGTGGATCACCTGGGCATTCAGGTTGAGGAGGGACAGGAGTTGGACGAGATCAGGCAACGACTTCAAGCCGGGAGTCTCCCGGTGGCCGAGGAAGGCGAGACTCTTTGTTGTTATGCAAAATCGGATAAATCCTGGGTGGTGGATCCTGCCGGAGTCCCGTGGGAAGCCTACCGCACGATGGAAGACGCGGAAACCTTTTCAACCTATTCGGCGGACACGGAAACCGCCTGTTGCGCACCGGCGTTCCCGGTGAGTGCCGAGATGGACATACCGGTACAGGAATCCAGCGGCTGCTGTAGCTGATGTCTGTTGAGCCAATAAAAGTTCTGGTTATCTGCACAGGTAATTCGTGCCGTTCCATCATGGCTGAAGCTCTGATCAACCACTTGGGGCAGGGCCGATACCAGGCCTGGAGTGCGGGAAGTCATCCGGCCGGATATGTGCACCCTGGCTCCATCACCACATTGAAACGGCATGGAGTCGATCCGGGCCAGCCGTTCAGCAAATCGTGGAATGACCTGACCTTACAGCCTTTCGATCTCATCATCACCGTCTGCGATCAAGCCGCCGGGGAGTCCTGCCCTAACTTTTCGGGCCAACCCCGAAAGCTGCATTGGAGCATTCCCGATCCAGGCAGAGTGATAGGCACAAAAGACGAGATGAGCGCGGCCTTTGACCAAACCTTTGCCCTTCTCAAGTCAAGAATCGAAGAGCTCCTGTTATGACCGCGTGCCCCCCACGCCGTTTATCATTTCTCGACCGTTATCTCACGGGGTGGATCCTCCTGGCCATGGCAGCCGGCGTCTCAATCGGCTCGGTCTTCACCGAAGTTCCGGCATTGGTGAACAGCCTCTCTGTCGGAACCACCAATATCCCCATCGCCATCGGTCTCATGCTCATGATGTATCCTCCGCTGGCTCGTGTGAAGTATGAAGAGCTGCCCTTGATCTTTCACGATTGGAAGATTCTCCTCCTGTCACTCGTCCAAAACTGGGTTATCGGCCCCTTGCTCATGTTTGGCCTTGCCGTCATGTTTCTCCACGATTCGCCGGAATATCTGACCGGGCTCATCCTCATTGGTTTGGCCCGCTGCATTGCCATGGTGCTGGTCTGGAATCAACTCGCCGAAGGCGACAATCAATATGTGGCAGCCTTGGTGGCCTTCAACAGCCTCTTTCAATTGATCTTCTTCAGTGGATTGGCCTGGTTCTATATGGACATCCTGCCGGGGGTATTAGGCCTGGCTGTGGAAGTCGTCGACGTCAGCTTTCGGACGATTGCCGAAAGTGTCTTCATCTATCTGGGCATTCCCTTTGTGTTCGGGTTCCTCTCACGCTGGATCGGGAGCAGACAAAAAGGCCGCGAGTGGTATGAACGGGGGTTTCTCCCGAAGATTGCTCCTCTCACGCTGATGGCACTTCTGTTCACGATCTTTGCCATGTTTACGCTCAAAGGCGGCATGGTGCTCAGTCTCCCCGGAGATGTGGTTCGTATTTCCCTGCCACTCATTCTCTACTTTGTCATCATGTTTCTCGTCAGCTTTAGCATGGGCAAACTCATCGGGGCCGATTATGGCAAAACTACGGCCACCTCCTTCACGGCAGCCAGCAATAATTTTGAACTGGCTATCGCCGTGGCCATCGCCACATTCGGCCTGGGCTCGTCCGTCGCGTTTGCCACCGTCATCGGACCTTTGGTTGAAGTACCGGTACTCTTAGCTCTCGTCCATGTCGCGCTCTGGTTAAAAAAGAAATGGTTTGCTGGAGACCCGGCATCCGTTCCCTTTACCTAAGTTATCCAGTACATCCCGCCGGCTCGGTAGTTCGTTGATTGCCTAATATTTCCAGACATGCCAACATATGCAGCAGAGATTGTGGAAAGCGTCATCCATGATGATTTAAAGAGGAGAACCATTGTGTATCGTCTACACCAAACAAGCACCATCATCATTGGGCTGATCATCCCACTGGTTTTTTCCGGATGCACCAATTATCCCACGAAAGCCGAAGCCGCCTCCCTTAAGCCGGTTGAGATGAAAGAATGGCAGGTGCCTTGGGACCAGACCAGACCGCGTGATCCGTATGTGGATCAACAGCAACGCGTGTGGTTCGTGGGGCAGGGAGGTGATTATATTGCCGTGCTTGACCCTGAGCTCGGGCAGTTTCACCAATTCAAACTAGATCCCGGCACTGGTCCGCACAATCTGATTGTGGATAAGGAAGGTCAGGTCTGGTATGCCGGAAATCGTGCCGCCCACATCGGCAAACTTGATCCATCCACCGGCAAGATCATTAAATATCCCATGCCCGATCCCAAAGCCCACGATCCGCATACTCTGGTGTTTGGCTATGATCGGGACATCTGGTTTACGGTGCAACAAGGGAATTTCGTGGGACATCTCGATATGGCCACCGGCAAGATTCAACTCATGCCGCTACCAACCGCACAGGCTCGCCCCTATGGCATGGTCCTGGATCCCACCCACTCCCCATGGTTTACTGAATTCGGTACCAACAAGTTGGGGACGGTAGATCGGGCGACAATGACCGTTCAGGAATTCGCGCTCTCACGGACCGAAGCACGACCACGACGACTGGCGGTGACCTCGGACGGTGTTATTTGGTATGTGGATTATGCCGAAGGATACCTTGGATCCTACAACGCCAAAACAGGCGACATTCAGGAATGGCTGGCGCCGGGAGAAGCCGATGCCAAACCATACGGGATGACCGTCGATGATCAGGACCGGGTGTGGTTTGTGGAAACCGGCGCGCATCCGAATCGCCTCGTCGGATTCGACACACGAACTCACACGTTCATGAGTCTGACCGATATCCCCAGCGGCGGCGGAAGCGTCCGACATATGGTCTATCATCAACCAACCAAAACCATCTGGTTCGGCACGGATGCCAACACCATCGGTCGCGCCAAGGTTCCCTAGCAACCTCCCTTCTTGGCCTTGCTGTCATTTCGACCAGAGGGAGAAATCCTTTCTATGGCACATACCGACTATGTCTATCTTCTGACCAATTGGAACAACCATGTCATGTATGTAGGAATGACCAACAACTGAGAACGCAGAATGTACGAACATAAGAAGAAACTTTTGAAAGGGTTTACCCAAAAATACAACATAAACAAACTCGTGTATTTTGAAGAAACTCAAGAAGTGAATGCAGCCATCATGCGAGAAAAAGAAATAAAAAAATGGAGGAGAGAGAAAAAGGACTCCTTAGTAAATGGCGAAAATCCCCAATGGAAGGATTTAAGTCTCGAATTTCAGGATTCCTCACTTTGTTCGGAATGACAATCTTGAGTGTGAGTTCAAATCATGAACACTCGTTCCTATCATTCATTCTTGTCTTATTCTATTTTGAAAAAAATGATAAAGTGAAAACAGCAGCATTAAGAGAGCAATGAAGGGCAACCGTTAAATAAGGAGTCTTCATGTTCACGAAGCGATATCCGTCGAAATATGTGTTGGGACGATCCTGTCTCCGGTACTTCCTCATCGCCATCTTTGTTATGGCACTTCCACAGTTAAGCCTTGGGGAGATGGACGACGCGTCGTCTTCATCGGAGGGGAGTGCGGCATTAGGCCAATTGGGAAGCATTGAATTTCCCGCGTCAGGGTCCAGGGAAGCCCATCCCCATTTCCTAAGGGGCGTCGCGGCCCTGCATTCGTTCTGGTATGAAGAAGCCATCGAGGCTTTTCGTCGAGCGACCACGATTGATCCAAATTTTGTGATGGGATATTGGGGTGAGGCGATGGCGAATAATCATCCCGTCTGGCAGGAAGAAAATGTTGAGGCGGCACGGGCGGCGTTGGGGAAAGTTTCCGATACGGCGTCGGCAACGGTCAGAGAACGTCAGTATCTCCAGGCCGTGAATACGTTATTTGGGGAGGGAGACAAGCTTGCCCGCGATCAGGCCTATGCGGCGCGCATGGAAAGCCTTGCCAGTGAATATCCCGAAGATCTGGAAGCCACCTGCTTCTATGCCCTGTCCCTGCTCGGGTTAGCCGTCCATTATGATGAGGAACCGTATCTCCAGGAGAAATATCGCGTCCAGGCTGGTGCCTTGGCCTTAGGGGTGTATGGAGTGAATCCCAATCATCCGTGCGCCGCGCATTACACCATTCATGCCTTTGACGATCCGATCCATGCCATCCTGGCCCTGCCTCAAGCTCGTCGCTATGCCAAGATCGCTCCTGAAGCGCATCACGCGCAACATATGCCGGCCCACATATTTGTTCAACTGGGCATGTGGGACCAGGCAGCGGCCTCCAACAAAGCCGGCTGGAAAAGTTCCCAGGCCTGGGTCAAGGATAAACAGTTGCCCCTATCGCTGCAGGATTATCATAGCTTGTACTGGTTGCAATATGCCTATCTCCAACAGGGCCGATATAACGCCGCTGCCGCCCTGATATTGGAGAAGCAACAGGATATGGCGCAATCGTCATCCGGCGAACAAACGCAGGTCCTTGGCTATGACCGCAAAGTCAGCCGGAATTACGATCAAATGGTAGCTGCCTTTATTATAGAAACCGAACGATGGGACCTAGCCGATCAGGCGTGGAACGTGAATGACTATCGCTTTGGTGACGAGTCGCCATCCATGTCCGTTTATATCCGCGAATTCGCGCAGAGTATGTCAACACTGAGAAATCAATCAGTTGCCCACCGGGTATACCCTGGTTTAGCTTCGCCGGTCCCCGAGCCTTCTATGCAGTCAACTGAACCGGTTACCGCACAAATCTGGAAGTTGCAAATCGCGGCATTGAAACATCTCATCAACGGAGACCATTCACAGGCCTTACGCATGCTTGATCAGGCCACCGCCCTGGAAGAATCCCTCCCGCCTCCTTCCGGCCCACCCGATCTCATCAAGCCCACCCATGAACTGTATGGCGAAATACTGTTGGGCATCGATCGGCCCAAAGAGGCGCAAGAACAATTTGAACGATCGCTGTTATGGCATCCCAATCGGGCACGTTCACTCCTGGGTCTGGCACGGGCGGCAGCTCAATTGGGCCATATCCAGGCGACTCGGCAAGCCTATAGCAATTTTCTCAACATATGGAATCAGGCCGACTCGGATCTCCCCGAGGTGAACGAGGCGAAACAGTTCATTCAACAGGCTGTCCAGCAATAATCCTTGCATGGGGCCCGCTAGTTTTTAAACGGGAATTTCTCTTCGATTCCTTTTCCAAGTTCCAACTGCTTTTGGGGGTAGCTTGCTCAGGTTTTCATTACTCGCTGAAACCGATGTCATGATCGCTCAATCTGCTGCCTGCTGAAAGACTATTCTTCCAAAGTTGGTTGAAGCAGGTTGCCGATTGCCAACCACTGAGTCAGCCCGATCAATTAAGAGAAGCCATTTACATTCTCCAAATCCAGTTCTGTTATTACGGGGCCAGACGGGTCGTGCAAAAACCTTACATAAAATGTAAGGTTTTTGTCTGAATTATTTCTAAGTTTGCAAAAAAGTCAAATTTTATTTAACTTATATGCATGAACAAGAGTGAAAAGAGGGGAGACCAACTCTATGCCCTGGCAGAAACTCAGGGGGGATATTTCACTGTCATGAATTTATCTTGCTTTTTGACCACTATTTTTCCTCGATGGGGAAAGAGGTGATCCCTCATTCCCCCATTTGACTCACTGGAAAGCAGCGACTTTCTTTCATTCGGCCGCCCAATTAGGGCCATATAGGCCACACGTCAGGCCTATAGAACTCTCCTAAACAAATGGAGTCAGGCCGATTCGGATCTTCCGAGTTGAAGGAGTCAAAACTAGGTCAATTCAGAATTTATGGTTCTGGCCTTACAGCTTGACGATGTGTATCGGGAATCCATCTTGGGGTTTGCCCGAAAAAAGCGCTGGCAGGTTAACGCATCGCAATTGTGTCCCCAACTCTCGTGTCAACGTGATGTTCGGTGTTGCCGGGTTTCGCCCCGGCAGGCGAGGCCCTTTTGTTTCGGCAAAAGGACCCAAAACCATTGACGCCCCGTCTGGCCTTATTGGAGCGGACGGACGCCAACCTTAGGAGGGCGGACCAACTCGCTCCGCTCAAACAAGGCCCGCCAGCGGATGAGAGCGTCCTCCCTTGGGCCAGCCGGCAGGCGTCGGACCATGGGAGACGAACCTTTCAGGGACACACATGAAAGAGCGAGGAACCATATATTCTGTATGATCCCAAAACAGTCCAATGAAAAAGGTGCCCAGCGATAAACCTCGCATAGGTCATTCCTGACATTGGTAATCGGGAATCTATCTTCACCTTCTCATTCCTGTGGGCTTCTGCTAGGAAGCTGACCTCTTGCTATAGTGAATCAATCTTGACTCCGGTTTGCCTGGGCTGTTTTTCTCGCTCTCGAAATTTCGCGGGGAACTCCTCTTATCCGGTGGATTTTAGCAGAAATAAATTTTTTAAAATCCCCGAATCAGATTTTATGCTCTCCACCTCCACGATATAAATTTCACGTCAATAATTCTGTACAAATTTCTAATTGTTGGTTAGCATGCCAAGAGAATATTTTGTGTCGAAATCCGGGAAGGATTCCCAGTGTTGTGCTTTGTATTCAAAATGTGAATTTTTGAGTTTTATTAAATGGAGTTTCATGTTCAGCCCACGAATTTCACTAACATGAAATCCTTCTTTGAACAGCACTACATGGTGGTCAATATTGGCGGACTGATTGTACTCTTTTAACCGGCTGATGTTTCTGCCCAGCATGGCCAAAACTGAAAGTTGGCAATTTCAGGAAGTCTTTCTACAACAGGCGTTTAACTCTTGGCATGCCCTTTCACATGAGGCGTTCTAAATATGAAGTTTTCTAGTATACAGGTTTCAAATTATTGGGGTCTACGAGATATCCCAATTCCCCTTTCAAGGTTTGTATGTATCACGGGAGAAAACAACAGCGGTAAGTCAAGCGTTCTTCAAAGCTTGTCGTTATTCCTTTCTGGCTCAGGTCTGAAGCCGGCAGATTACTTTGATCCAACAATGGAAATAACGATTACCGTATCTCTCTCCGATATTACATTGGAGGATTTAAAATTGCTTGTTGAGGAGCATCGTGGACGGATAGAGGAGTTAGTTATAGATGGAAGTCTGGTGCTCGTTCGTAAATATCGAACAAATGGGAAAAGCGAACTGGGATATTTGAAACTTGTTCCAAAAGAATCTCGTTTTAGTGCTGAAGAGGTTTCAAGTCTTGTAACTGGGAAAAAGGGGGGGCAACTACAAGGGGCAGTGCTGGGAGCATTCCCTAGACTGAGGGCCGGATTAGTGCCTCGACAACTCAGACTGTGGCAAAGGAACTAATTCAGCAGCTTGGAGAAGGTCTGTCTGATGCGGACAAAGAAGTCCGCTTCGTGGCATTGCCTACTGGTTTGGATAAAAGTGTGATGCCGATGCTCCCGGAGCGTATCTATATTCCTGCTGTTAAAGATTTATCCGATGATACGAAGACCGCAGAGAGCAGTTCCTTTGGGAAAATCTTGGCCATTGTAATGAAAACAATTGAGCCTCTCCTAGATGAAGAGCAAGACCTATTCGAAAAGCTAAGCAGAAAATTAACACGTTTGATTGGGGTTGATGGAGAAGTGCAAGATGATAGGCTGCCAGGGATCAAAAATATCGAAAGCACAATCCAAACCTACGTCCGTGAGAGCTTTGCGAGTGTTAGTCTTGAAATTGAGATTCCACCGCCGGATCTGAAAAGTGTTTTATCGACTGCCCGTATTCTTGCCGATGATGGAGTGAAGGGCCCGCTTGAACTTAAAGGGGATGGAGTTACGTCGCGCAGTCGTCTTCTCGATACTTCGCGCCTATGTTGAGCTTGCACGAGCTGCGGCCAAAGGGGATGCTTTAGAAGGTGTTTCAGAACGCGGTATCTTATGCTCTTTGAAGAGCCAGAATTATTCCTTCATCCGGCGCACAGAAAATTCTATTTGATGCACTCGGCGTTTTCTCTAAAAAACATCATGTTGTCGTCACTACTCATTCGCCGCTATTCCTGGGTCCTGATGCGACGGCAACCTTTGTCCGCCTCTCAAAATCTGATAAAGGAAGTGGTCCAAAGCCCTTTACCAAGGCATGTCCTGTCGAGTTGTTTGGGATTAGTCCCCGCGATGAGTTCCAGATTATTTGCTTTGAGAATAATAATGCTGCATTCTTTGCCAAACGAATTGTTTTGGTAGAAGGGGATAGTGATCTCATTGTACTACCACACATCGCTGAAACACTTGATCCAAAATGGAATTGTCGAACGAATTCAGTTGTGTTCGTGAGGATTAGCGGCAGGGGAGCATCGCGAGATATCGTAGATTCTTTAAGCGGTTCGAAGTTCCGCTCTTTGTTATTACCGACTTAGACACGATCGATGACGGGTTCGATAAGTTAGAGCCAACTCAAGTAGCCCAGAAATTACGTTCCGAGTTGCTTCAGAAAGCAGATTGGCTTCTGGTGAAAAAGACCAATCGGTTATTGTAAAAACAGAAGCAATCAAGCAAGCCCAAGCGTCCCCAGGGCTTCAACAGCTCTGGGCTCAGGTACGTGCTGCAAAGATAGCTTTTGATGCAGATGGAACCCATTTGCAGATCTCGATTCGGCAGTTGCTACCTTTTTCGCGTGGGAAAAAAGCAACATTCGGCGAGAATGTATTCGTAGGGCAGAGCAAATAGATGTCAAGATGGCCAAATTAGCCTTGATTTGGGAGCTGCGAAAAGATGGGGTCTTTGTCTTGGAAAAGGGTGCGTTAGAAGATTATTACCCCAATGAAATTGAAGGGTCCGATAAACCGTCAAAGGCCCAGGGTTTTCGAAACGCATTTAATCAGAAAGAGCAAATTCTTCCTTTAAGCCCCATGCAAAAATGCCCTATCACAGGTAAAACTAGTTCAGAGTTTGAGTTCATCTTTCGAAAATTTTCGCATAATTATTTTCACCGCATTTTATAGCTAACCATGCCTAAACTTAGGCGGCCTACGACTCAAACTATGGAGGTAAATTACGAACTTCATTCGCTTGGGTGGAAAGCATTTCAAAACCTTTGTGTCACAATAGCCGCAGAGATATGGGGGCAAGTTGTACAAAGCTATTTTGACTCCAGAGACGGTGGGAGGGATGGTGCATTTCACGGCACCTGGAAGCCAAGCGCTGGCGAGTCCTATTATGGTGCCTTTACTGCACAATGCAAGTTTACAGCAAAGGCAAATAAGGCTCTTCGGCTCGCGGACCTAACAGACGAATTGACTAAGGCAAAGCGCCTTGCAGCCCGAGGATTGGCAGATAATTACATTCTTTTCACCAACATGCGCTTAACTGGGAAGGTTGACGAGGGATTAAAAATAAATTCGAGGCTATTCCGGGCATCAAGCATTTTGTGGCATTTGGTAGCGAGCGAATCTCTCAAATTATTCTGGAATCTCCTCGTCTTCGCATGTTGGTTCCCCGTGTCTATGGTCTTGGCGACCTTGGTCAAATACTAGATGAGCGTGCTTACGCCCAAGCGCAGGAGATTCTCAGTGCACTTGGAGAAGATTTGGCTAAATTTGTAATGACCGACGCATATCGAAAAAGTGCGAAAGCCCTAGTAGAGCATGGGTTTGTCCTTTTACTCGGTGAACCGGCAAGTGGAAAATCTACGATCGCAGCCGGATTAGCGGTTGGGGCACTAGACGAGTGGGGTTGCTCGACGGTAAAAATTCGTGACGCTGATGATTTTGTTAGGCACTCGAACCCTCATGAACCTAAGCAGTTTTTTTGGGTAGACGATGCCTTTGGTGTCACTCAATTGGACTGGTCAAGTGCCGTACGGTGGAACGGTGTATTCCCGCATGTGAACGCGGCAATTCGTCGTGGTGCACGGGTCGTGCTCACTTCTCGTGACTATATTTATCGATCAGCACGAAATTATCTAAAAGAATCCGCCTTTCCTCTCATTCATGAATCTCAAGTGATTATTCAGGTCGAACGTTTGACCAAGGAAGAGCGGGAACAAATTCTTACAACCACATTCGGCTTGGGACACAGCCAAGGCAATTTAAGGCAAATATCAAATCGCATTTGCCAGATGTTGCATTGCATGAATATTTTAAGTCCGAGGTTGCAAGACGACTGGGCAGCCCACTCTTTACGAAGAATATTACAATCTCTAGTTCGGGGCTAGATGATTTTGTGGCCCGACCAATGGAGCAATTAAAGGAAATTATTCGGACTCTTGATGCAGGTAGTCGTTCAGCCATTGCCCTTGTCTTCATGCGCGGGGAACAATGCCAAGTCCGATGAGGATAACGAGCGAAGAAGAAAAGGCCGTCACCCTCCTGGGTGGATCACAAGCAGAACTTCGGAACGCGCTTGGTGCTTTGGAAGGAAGCTTGCTCAGACAGGTGCGCCAAGGAGCCGGACTTTTTTGGCGTTTTAAGCATCCGACCATTCGGGATGCCTTTGCCTCCTTAGTGGCCGAAGATCCCGAGTTGATGGACATCTATCTTACCGGAACACCAATAGAAAAATTGTTCAGCGAGGTGAGCTGTGGTGATGTAGGCCTAGAAGGCGTAAAGGTCATCGTCCCGTCTGATCGATACGAATCCTTCATGGCACGGATCGAAAACTTCTACAAAATTCGGAGAGAAAACGAAGATAGCGTAAACCGTTTTCTATCCTATCGATGTGAACGAGAGTTTCTCCTTCAATACAGCGTAAGAAATCCGACTTTCATCCCAAGTTTGCGTGTTGGCTCTTATCTCTATGCGGTATCAGATGTTAATGTGATTGTGCGCTTTCATGAATTCGGTTTGTTGCCGGAGAGCAAGAGAAATAGCGTTGTGGCTACAATTCGGGACTTAGCCGTCGATATACCTGATTCTGGATTCCTACGTCATAGGATTCGTCAGCTTTTCACGGAACAGGAATTTGATGAAATCCTTGTTCACATCAGGCAAGAATTCCTACCAAATCTCGTTGATCATATTGATAATTGGCGCTCTAATTACAATGGCGACGATGATCCTGAAGACTATTTCAGGTGAGCTTAAAGGCGCACTAAAAGATTACTTAGAAGTTTACGAGAATGATGACAATTCGATTGCCGAAATTGAGAAAGCAATGGAGAATATCGATGACGCTATCGAAGAATTGCGTTCAGAGATGCCGTCGGAACCAGACACTGATGATTTCTACGCCAGGAGTATCCAAGAAGGAGGACAAGCTGACTCGCGTTCAATCTTCGATGATGTAGACACGTAAATTCAACAGTATTAACTCAATTCCGATTTTTGATGAGTAAATCTAACCGATTTGAATTTCCTAAAACGCACCTTGGGCGCCGTGCGATTGTCATCGCTTTGCCCTCTGGATTGAGGTATGATTCTTTATGATGATGAAACGACTTTCTCTTGTAATCCCTTTCCTGTGTGGAATCCTTTTTCTTATCGGGTGCACTTCTCTTCCGGCTTTGTCTGTCCAGCCTGAATCGCCGGAAGTTCTGCTGGTCAATATCACTCCGTTAGACGCCACGATGTTTGAACAACGGTTGCAAGTCGACTTGCGCGTTCGGAATCCCAATGATTTTGATCTGGAGGTCACCGGCCTTGATTTTACCCTGCACCTCAATGATCAACGACTTGCCCGTGGCCTGACAAATAAGACCTCGACCATTCCGAGGCTGGGGGATGCCGTCATTTCCGTGGAGACCACGACCTCCACACTCGATGTCATACGACACCTCCTAAAGCTCTCCCAACGGCAGGAAGTCTCCTATCAGGTCGACGGTGTCCTCTATGCCAAGGTGCCCGCTTACCCTTTGAAAACAAGGGAGTCTTACTAGATACAAACGAAATCTCCGGCTCATCTCCTGGTTCATGAATGAGCTCTTGCTCCCTTCTTAGAGGTATTTCTCCTTCAGGATTTTTATCAGACAGCCTATTTCCCGCCATTTTCAAAAAGCGCAAGTTCAGATAGTGAAGTGGAACTCGAATTTTCCTAACGCCTCCTAGTAAAGAAGAAAGCACAAATTTTCCCCACAATTGCTTGTGGTCTTCCTCCTCGGGCACAATCCTGTTCAATTGTCATGAAATTCATCCCTCCTCAGGGAAAGGAGATAGATCATATGAGTCTGTTTGTTGACCGGATGATGCGCGCGGCTAAACTGGATGTTCACCTTTATGAAGAGGTGGAAGCGGATAGGCGTTCGATGGGCCAGGCGATGGGCGTCGTGCTGTTATCCAGCCTGGCCGGTGGAATCGGGTTTATGCAAGAGGCCGGTCTGATGGGACTGGTCATTGGTACGGTCGGGTCCCTCCTCGGATGGTATGTGTGGGCATTCATGACCTACCTCATTGGCACGAAACTTCTTCCCGAACCGCAAACCCACGCGGATCATGGTGAACTCTTACGGACGATCGGCTTTTCGAGTGCCCCTGGCCTGATTCGGGTTTTCGGCATTATTCCGGGCCTGAGCGGGTTTGTGAATCTTCTTGCCGGTGTATGGATGCTCGTGGCCATGATCATTGCAGTGCGCCAAGCCTTGGATTATCAGAGCACCTACCGCGCCATTGGGGTGTGTCTTATTGGATGGATTATACAGGCTATCCTGCTTGCGTTACTGGTGACAACGATGGGCGGGGTGCCTGAACTCATGCTGGAGCAACCGTGACCTCTCTCAACAGATCTCTTGTAAATGATCGGCTGTCCCGAGGTGTGTGATGCCATACTCCGGGCCACGCTCGAAGTCCCCGCAAGCCACCTGGCGATTCTGCGGAGCCGCACTCGCCGGCATGACACTCTGCCTGGGATGTGCTTCGTCGCCGTCCGGAGTGGCTCCGGTTTCCTGTGAGGTCTCTCACTTGCAGAAAACCGACCTTCCTGAGCGAGGCATTTCCGCGCACCGCGGGGGGCAGTTGGGATGTCCGGTGAACACGAACGGTGCTTTTCAGCGGGCAATCTGCCTTGGCGTTCACCAGATTGAATTGGATGTGCGATCCACTGCGGATGCCGTACTTGTTGTTTCACATGATGATCGCGTGACAGACGAGCAGGGCCGAACGCTGCGCATTTCCGAGTCGACTCTCACCGAAGTCCGGAACCTGCGGCTTGAGCCGTGTGCAGGCGAGGAGGCCGGACAGCGTATTCCCACATTCGAAGAGGCTCTTGCGGTTATGCCGCACAATATCTGGATCAATGTGGATATCAAAGAGAACAATCCCCTGGTTGGAAGGCTCGTTGCCGAGATGGTCGCCAAAGCCCAACGCTTCGACCAGGTTATCTTCGGCGCGCGTGACGCTACCGGTTCGGCCGTGCGCCGTGTGGCAGGGGAGGCCGATGAAGAGAGCTGGGTCGCCAACATGAGCCGGGAGGTCTTTCGCTCCCAGTACGTTGACACCACCATTCATTCCTGTGACGAGTTCATCCAGCTGTCTTTTCTTCGCGGGCGACCCAACGTTGAGACCATTGATCCACTGAAGCAGGCAGGAATCCGTGTGAACTATTCGTGGCTCGGGGATGAAGACGAGAGCGAGCTCAGCCAAGACCTGGAGGATCTGTTCGCCCGTGGGGTGGACTTTGTATTGGTTGATCATGTCGGGCAGGCCATGGAAGGCGCGTGCGCTCTGGGAATCACTCCGGTGGTTCCGCATTGGAATGGCCAATCTCCCTTCACCTGCGTCGAGGCTCTTCGCTGCGCAACTGCACGATGATGGTTCCCACTCCTTCTGTGGATCTTTCCGTTCAGGTTCTTCACGAACGCGTTCATTTCTTATTCACCCGATAGCATAGGGAACATGATGAATCAATCGACCAGATTTGAAATATCCGGAGCGGATTCTAAACGCATTGTCGGTGACCGCCTTTCCGGGCAGGAACGACAATTACTTTTTGTGACCGGTTTTCTTTCCAAGCGGTGGGGCAATAAAAGCAAGGCTCTGGCCGATTTGTGTAAGGAGCGAGGATGGGGATTTTGCTGTTTTGATTTTCGGGGTAATGGCGAATCAGAGGGCGTGTTCGCGGACTATACGTTGTTTGATTGGCTTGCGGATGCGCGATGCGTGACGAAGATGCTGGCCGATGGTCCGCCTGTGACCATTATCGGATCATCCTTAGGTGGCTGGCTGGCATGGCTCCTTGGACAGGAATTTCCTCACGTGCAACAATTGGTCCTCCTGGCTCCGGCGTTTAATATGATGGGAAAACGCGCGCAGGATATTTCTCCTGAACGACGCCAACGGTGGCAGGAGACCGGATGGATGCCCTGGGACGATGACGCCTTGCATAAAGACTTTCCGCTCTCGTGGAAATGGGTGGAAGAAAGCGAGACCTTATGGGCCAGGCGATTAGATTCACCCAAGAGGGTGCCCACACGCATTGTGCATGGACTTCAGGACGTGGTCATCCTTCCAAAAGGAAGCTGGGAATTTACCGAACACCTGCTCACGCAAGATTCTCAATATCCTATCGAACTGCTTTTGAAGACAGGGGATCATCGGTTTAGCAGCCCTGCTAATCTTCAGACATTCCTGGATGTTGCTCAACAGCTTCAGTAGGAAGCCGGATCATGCTTTTTTTAACATCAGAGGTTGTCTGCCACTGCTTCTCACCGCTGTGGCTTCTGTCGGAATTTTTAAACCCAGGAAAGGAATGATCACCATGACTGCGCAAAGCCATCCTCATGCCATTACCATTACGCCCAATCCGAATAGGGTCAAGGTGACCTTTAACGGGACGGTCATTGCGGATACCAGGCGAGCCCTGACATTGCGGGAAGGGCCTGTGCCACCGGCTCAATATATCCCGCGTGAAGATGTAACCATGTCCTTCCTTCGCCCCACGACTCATTCCACGCACTGCCCTTTTAAGGGTGACGCGTCGTATTTCAGCGTGAGCGTGGAGGGTAAAACAGCCGAGAATGCCGTCTGGACGTATGAGACGCCCTTCGCCTCCGTGGCTGACATTCGAGATTACGTGGCTTTCTATCCCGAGAAGATGGATGCCATTGAGGAGCTTTCTCCTGCCTCATGATGTTTAAGGATTGAACCCTTTGGGATTCAATGCGGGTTTTCCCTCACGATGACATCATGTGCCCAAATGTCGCGCGTGGTCATTGCCAGATATCAGAAAAGGACTATTTTTTATTGCCTCTTTTCATTAGGATAAGTCTATCTCGACATTAAGCCGAATATCTTCATCATTATTCACTGTTTCCAGGGGAGGTACATTATGCCGATCTATGTGAGTTTAGTGAATTTCACCCATGACGGGCTGATGACCATGAAGGCCAAGGGTGTGCAGCGGTCGGACATGGTAAAGAAAAATGTCGAATCCCTGGGAGGGAAAATGCTGCATGCCTTTTATTGCCTGGGGGAATATGATGTGGTGGCCATTTTAGAATTTCCCAATAATCGCGCGGCCATGAAGGCCGCTGTGCTCAATGCCTCAATGGGACATATTCGCATTAAGACGATGCCGGCGGTATCCCGCGATGAGTGGAAATCGGTCCTGAGTGAAACGTGGGGCAAATCCAAAAAGAAGAAGCGAGGGTGACCTTCTCTTCAACTTATTTGCCATCGAGCCGGGCAATGCGTGATTTTTCTGATCTCCAAGGGGCGAGGCCTAGATTGCCTTCCATTGCGTATCCGTTTCATGGCATGCTCGTGGTTGTGCAGCTAGGCCTTTTGCCCTCATAATCTTTCATCGGATCTTTAACAGGCTGTTGAACAATTCAAAACTTTTCTGAGAATCTATCAGGAGCCAAAATTTTAGGATCTTCCATGAGGGGAATCAGGATGTTCAAAAAGGCCCGTCCAGTCCTGCCCTGAGTCATGTCGAAGGGAAGGCCGCAGCCGCTTGGGCGGGCGGAGCATACAGAGAAGTATGTGAGCACGGCCAAGCGGCGAGAACGCCGCTGGCGGACTTTTTCAACATCTTGTAGAGCATAATGGTCGGGGATCACCGTTGACGAACAGATTCATCCTGCCGGAAGGAGGTATCTTATGGGGCCAACGAAAGCTGTCGTAAAAGACTGTGGGATCTATGATGCGAAAACCGGGAATTTGATTAAGGATGGGTTTCCTACCCCTGAGTCGATCCAGGATTATGCTGCTCATCATTATCTTGTGCTCCCTGTGGTCAATAAAGATTGTCAACCGTGGTTGCTCGATGGCCAACCGATTTTTTGCTTACGTGGCACCCGTTATGAAAACCTCAAGGACGAAGTGTTGCATCTGGCACGATGTCCGGATTGTGGTGGTATGGGCATCCGGGATGAGGAACCGGTAGTTGAATCAGATTGTATCCGGTGCGTGTCCTGCGGCCATGAGTTTGATACCCGATTGGAGATGATGGAAAGTTAGCGTGAGGGGTTCGGCTAGAATCCTGTACAGATTTTCCCTCTGATTTCGCCTGGGACGATCATGTTGAATAGCGATTTCCATGAAGGTCACAGGAGACCACTTAGTCACAGACAATCTGTCTTTGGCTTGATGAGACTCCGGTCTGTCCCATCCTACTGTGATGCTATTTCCCTCCGAACGTGCATTCAGCAATGCCTTCCATATTTTCTCTTGGATATGACTCGCACTGATCTTTGGTGGAATGCCGGTCCTCTCTGTAGAGTAGCGGGTATCTCGGGTGTCCGGAGATATGCTCACCCCATCCCATTGCAGGAGAAAAGATATGCCCAATGCGAAACGGGAAAAGCCCTGCTATTTGTGTAAGGAAGCAGGGTCGGAAAGTCTAAGTTATTTGGTGTGTATACAATGCTCCCGGCATTTTTGTCGTCTTCATGGAGACCCGCAAATGGATGAATGTATCAAATGCCTGGAAGGCAACGAAGAAACCTAGGGGGGCTGTTGAAAAAAGCCGCCAGCGGCGTTCTCGCCATTTTTCCGTGCTCACGTACTGGAAGTACGCTCTGCGCGAAAAAATGACTGCGGCCTTCCCTTCGACATGACTCAGGGCAGGACTGGACGAACCCTTCGAAAGGCTCAGGACATGCTTTTTTGAACCGCCCCGAGGCCTCAAATATGCAACGTGCCTGTGGGTCATATGCCCTTGGAAATTATTATTCAACACTCCCTAGAGGGTGCTGAAAAGGTCAGTCTTCCACCATTGAGCTCATGAGAGGCCAATTTCTCAGTAAAATAATCTTTGATTCCATCCTGAACCCCATCCGACGGAGTTTATCCTGAGGAAAAGCCGAAGGACTCAAGGCAGGCATGGCAAAGGATCTGTGTCCAGGTTGATCCCTCTTACGACTGAGTAAAATTCTTTGTCTACAGAAAAGCCGTTAACGCAGTCTGACATTAGAGGCGAGCGTCTCGAGTGTCCGGCGTCTCCAGGCTAATCCGGCCCAGCGTGCCATTGCGGAATTCCGTCAAGAGAATTTTTGCCGCTTTTTCCCGATCCAATTCTCCGCCCTTTCCTTTCCGCAGACAACCCCGTTTTGTGGCGATGGCTTCGAGCACGCCCGTGCTATCCAGACCCGTCTGTGAGGAAGCCGTAGCGTTTCGTCAGCAGAGTAGGGTAGCGCGCGAGAAGGATGGTGACAAGAAACTCGGCGATTTCTTCCTCGACCATCACCTTGGCGGTGACCGCGTGGATGGTAGCGAGCATGAGGCCCACCAGGGGGTCTTCGATTTTTGGCCACAAGAGGCCGGGTGAGTCGATGAGCGTCATGTGGTCGTTCAGGGTGTGGCGTTGCTGGACTTTCGTCACGGCGGGTTCGTTGCCGACTTTAGCGAGGCGGCGTTTGAGCAGGCTATTCATGAGCGTGGATTTGCCGACGTTGGGGATGCCCATGATCAGCATGCGAAGCGGCTTGCTGGTGCTGTGACGATGCGGGGCCAGGAGCTGACAGAGACCGGGCACTTTGGCGGCCTGGCCGGCTTGGTGACAGGAGAGGGCGACGGCGTTGACGTCAGGTTCCCGGTTGAATTCGTTCAGCCAGGCTTGAGTGACGGCGGGGTCGGCGAGATCGGCTTTGTTGAGCACTTTCAAACAGGGGCGCTGGCGGTGCAGCCGCAGTTCCGTGATCAACGGGTTGCTGCTGGCGTCCGGCATGCGCGCATCCAGTATTTCGACCAGGACATCGATGGCTTCCATCGCTTTGGCCGCTTCCTTGCGCGCGACATTCATGTGGCCGGGAAACCATTGTATGGACATGTGAAAGAGGCTTCCTGGTAAAAATAATCTCAGAGGGGATAGATCTTATGGACCCATTGCATGACTTTATGGAGTTCAGATTCGGTCATGGCGGCGCGGGATTTCCGAAATTTCGAATAGACCGCCCGATTGACCGTACCATGTGACAGTTTCCGCGATTGCTCGTGCGCGCGGACATGCTGTTCGATTGTTTTTCGCAATCGATCTAATCGTTCTTTCGGGGTCTCCTGGTGGATTTCTGTTTGGCCCTGTGTCGCCAGGTTCGCCCACAACCCTTGATTGCGCATTTCAAGGACGCCGGACCGCAAGGGTTGGATGCTTGATTCCGCCCGATCCGTCGGGAGGAGGCCCTGTGCATCGGGGTATGCCCCTTCTCCGAGGATCTGTGTTGATGAGGGACTGTTGGCGATTGCGGTTGTGCGTTGGGACAGAATGTATCCCAGACATTCCCGGAATGGCCGGTCGTCCGGAGCGTAAATATAGGCCCGTTGCTCCGCATAAGGTCCCGCCAGCGGATCCATGCGTGTGGCTCGATGAACGACCTGTTCGATCCATGGCTTGGTCCGGATATGGGTCAAGCAGATAAGATGGGTAATGGCCGGCACATCCAGGCCTTCATAGGCCATGGCCACCGTAATCAGGCAGTCCACGGCTCCGCTACCCTGTCGTTTAAACGCTTTGATCGCCTGATAGGCTGCCGTGGAATCCTCACTCGTGGCAATTCTGGCAGGCACGCCTCGTTCCTGGAGCCAGGCCGTATACTTTTGCGCCTGCTCAATGTTCGCGGCCACTACCAGCAGCTTCGATCGGGAATGGGTGGTGCGATGTACCTGCCAATCCTTCACGCCCGTGCTCAAGAGTTCCAGGGCTGCTTCCGTCTTTAGCGCCGTCAGGAGTGCCGCTGCCGTCTGTTTCCCGGCATGCGCCAGGCTTTCGACATGGTGCTCGGTTCCCTGAGCGTCTAACCAGGTTGCCTGACAGTTCGCGTAATGGACGGTCAAATCAATGCAGGCATGTTCGCGCAGGGCATCGGCTAAGGTGTAGTGGATGACGGCGCGGGATTCCGTGCTGTCCCAGTCAAGCCGGTTTCCCCGGTCGGTGGTGGAATACGGCAGAAAGGCTATCGGTGTGCCTTCACCACGTTCGAAGGTCCCGCTCATCAACACTCGCAGAACCGCCCGGTCATAGAGCGGCTGAATGGCCTCATGCCACAGTCCACCCTCTTCGAGATGATGCGGTTCATCCAGAACGAGGATATACCGCTTGCGGCGGAATTCTTTGGCGTTGATCTTGCGGGTATCGGCAGCCAGGGCTTGATAGGTCGTGACATAGGCCGCACATCCTCTTGTTGGATGTTCCTGGTTGGTGGTCATCATGGCCTCCAGCCGATGGCCTAAGAGAGCCCGGTGGCTGGGATCCTGAAAACCTCGCGCACCCTGGTCCTGTAAGACACTGCGAGGGACAATCCAGCACAGGGCGTCGGCAATCGCTGGAATCAAGCGGGACGCCAGGATCTGAGGCAGCAGGCTTTTGCCTCCACCGGGTGTAACCGCACAGACAATGTCTGTCAGGCCTCGCCCGCCTAGAATTTCGTCGCAGATGTCCGCTAATTCCCTCTGGTGCCGCCGTAGCTCCATGCTTATCCCTCGGCCATCTCCAGTGGAGTCCTGGGATGCTCAGGGATTCGACGGACTTTGCCCTTCTGGGACGGAGGAACGGGCGATTTCGAGCGATTACTCGCGCTAACGGGATCCTCAATATTTCCGCATTGGAGGCAACGGTCCATGAGGACTAACTGACTGCTGCCCTCTCTATCATAGACGGACTCTTTCACAATCAGTCCGCCACATCGCTTACAGGCCATAAAGAACTTCCTTTCTTCAATAAAGACATTTGTTGTGACAGGGTCGTGCCTCATGTTGTTCGAGTCCTTCCCTGAGATCTTCCCTGATCTGATGTCGGGCATTCCCGAAGACTGAAGCCCGAAATCACCCCTATTGAGAAATAGGCGACCGATACAAAAGTGGCACAGGTGTACCGGAAGGTTTCTTGTTCCCCATTCCTCTGTGAACCATTGAGAAAATTGCAATTGATGATCGTGAAATGCACATGGAGAGCGAAGCGGTTTTCCCTCTCTTAGGGATCCAACTGTTGATGGCATGGACCCGGAAACAACGGGTCAGTGTCACGCTCTATGCCGGCATGTGGCCATACGTCATAAAGGCCACCGTAGGGGAATTACCCGATCTGTACCAATTTCTGCCTTTGCCTTTCGTGAATATCGTTGAACAAGTGAGAACTTTTCCAAACAGGGACCATTTCAGGATGGATAGACATACCCAAAATGTCGACAATTTGCAATCGAATAATGACGCGCTGCCTTAAAAATTGAGCGATCCGTAGAGATCCGGCAATCCTAAGTCGACATGCCGCAGAAGGGCTGAGATGTCTTTCGAACGCTCCGGGCGGTTCGGATTGTAAACCCATCCTCTGCAGGAGGCCAAGAGCCCCTCTGAGGAATTTTGCCCGCCCCGATCCCGTATGAAGGGGCTAGAGGTGTCAAAGGTTCGTGAAACATTGCCAGGAGGTTCGATCATGCGGTAGGCTCCCCCTCCCTGTTACGGATCAGCGTCCGCTCCCCTCGTCATTGCGAGATGCACGCCCTCCCTGACATTCATGCCAATTTCATGAAGATGGTCTAAGGCCACTCTTGGCCATGACACACTGAAATCGTTGGCGCCGTATCTGTTGTCTTCGGGGCGTGGCTTGTGCGCCCTATGTCTTGAGATTCTTTGAGAAGATTGCTATTTAAGGAGAAGAGCGATGCCAAAAGCGAAACGAGAAAAGAATTGTTATGTGTGTGAGAATGCGGATTTAATTCGAATGAGTTTTATGACCTGCCGGCAATGCGCCCGTCATTTTTGTAGCCGTCATGGTGACCCAAAATTGGATGAATGTACCAATTGTCTTGAGGGCGATGAGGAAACCTAGACGGTCGATCAATATTTCGCATGGAGAGAGGGTTTGAGCTATGATGTGTTGTTGCAGGAGGTATCGGGTCGGATCTGCAATTGCTCATCCTTTTATGTGGGAGTGTTGAAAAATGCCGCCAGCGGCGTTCTCGCCCCTAGGCCGTGCTCACGCACTCCTCCATACGCTCCGCTCGTCCAAGCGGCTGCGGCCTTCCCTTCGAGAAGCCTTGTATGGTGTCTACAGCTCACTTTTTGAGAAGCTAAGGAAAACTGGGGTGGAGGGACATCGAGAAACATCTGCTGCACAGCGGACAGACTTCCTGAGAACTCTCCCACCCACACCTCAAACGTCGATGAAGAATCTAGCGGCAGGGCTGCTGACCGCCGATTTACCCGCAAGCTCACGTTGGTGTGTGCCACCCCAGCCTCGTTCATTTACTTTTTGGAGGGTACCATCATGCACACCTGTCTGAATGTCGGCGTGGATGTGGCCAAAGATGCCGTCGTGGTTGCCTGCGCCGAGTCATGCTTCCCGGTCCAGAGTGTTCCCAATCAACGTGGCTCGTTGCGGGCTTGGCTCAAATCGCTGCCGGCAGGCAGCCGCATTGGCTTGGAATCCACCGGCGGCTATCACGAATTATTGGCGGACCTGGCGCAGGCCCAAGGCCATACCGTCTTCCTCCTCAATCCCTTGGACACTCGGCATTACGCCAAGGCCATGGGCACTCGGGCCAAAACCGACCGGGTCGATGCGGAATTGATCGCCCGACTCATCGCGCAAGAGCACACGCGCTTGCGGCCCTATACGCCCCCGACAGCCACTCAACGCAAACTGGATCGACTGATTCGGCGGCGCGCCACGATCGTCCGCCTCAAAGGCACGCTCAAGCTGACCATGCGCGAATTAGGCGGCTTTGCCGCCGACCTCAAGGCCGTGATGGGCAAATTGGAGGCCTTGATTGCCAAGATTGATGCGACCATGTCCGCACTAGCCGCCAGCTCACCTCACCATCAGGAGGCGCAACACCGGTTGGAAACCATTGTGGGCGTTGGTCCCTTAGTGGGCATCAGTTTGACCAATACGTTGGAGCGCGTGCCGTTTCGCAAGGCGGATGCCTTTGTCGCCTTCACCGGGTTGGATCCGCGAGCGAATGACTCGGGGCGCAAAGCCGGTCGAAGGCGTTTGTCTAAACGTGGCCCCGCCGAGTTGCGCCGCTTGCTGTTTAACGCCGCGATGTCGGCCATCAAAACTAAAGTCTGGAAACCGATCTACGAGCATTACCGCACCCAAGGTTGGAGTACGACGGCCTCATTGGTGATCATCGCTCGCAAAATCGCCAGGGCCGCTTGGTCTATTCATCATTACCGTACAACCTTTAATCCAGAGCGGATCATACAATGCTTGACATGAACCATAGAATCTCAGGACTGGACCGGACCGGCCTTTTTTAACACTCCACTATTTTTCTCTGCTGAGCCTCCGTGACTCAGAAGCGAATGAAACGGCAAAAATTTTATAATATTTAACAGTCCCTCTGTGGGTTTCCGGAATGAATTTTCTTTTCATTCCGCCCCTTGTCTCTCCTATCCTGGCTGGTAGTTGGGTTTCCCGGATCAACACAGATTGTGTTTAATTGGGAGAACATTTACAATAACCGCGCCTTCCCCATTGAAAAGGCCAATGGGCATTGTTTTAAGATCGCCTTGATCTATGTGTCCGTGGCAACATTCTGAAAGGACATTTCCGGAGTACGGCCAGGTTCCTGTAGGAAGCATAGCCATGGATTGTACTCTACCGGATTTCCTCTCTCTCCAATCCTGGCAGTCCTTCACTTCCCATTTTCCTAAAACGTTCGAATCTTTCTTGTTATCTCTTGCCGGACGTATCGTTTGTGGAAAGTCTGTCGAGATGAACTCGTACAAGCTCCAGACTGTAAGAGTCAGGTTTGCCCGTGAGTGAAGAACATTTCCGCAACATTGTTGAGAGAGTGGGAATTTCCATCTGGGAGGAAGACTTCAGTCGCGTCAAAGCGTTGATCGATGGCCTTGCTAGAGAGGGAGTGAGAGATTTCCGTCGCTATTTTATTGAACATCCGGATCTGGTGGAACGAGCAATTGGACTGGTCACCATACTCGATGTGAACCCTGCCATGGTCAGGATGTTTGGGGCGACAAGCCGTGTGGAGCTCTTGCAATCGCTTCACCAAATTTTTCTGCCTGAGACCCATGAAATGTTTCTAGAGGAATTGGTTAGCATTGCTGAGCATCAACAGTTTTTTGAAGCGGAAACGGTCGTGAAAACGCTTCGGGGTGATCGTCTCCATGTCTTGTTCACTATTACCTTTCCTCCCCCCGATCAATCGTTTGATCGCATAGTGGTGACCCTAACGGACATTACTAAACGGAAACGTGCGGAAGAGGCTCTGCGCGAAAGCGAGGAGCGTTACCGCTCGCTGACGGCGGCGATCACGTCTATAGTCTGGACCACCGATGCCAAGGGCCGGTTCGTAACACCTCAACCGGGATGGACCGCCTATACCGGCCAGTCCTGGGAACAATTGCGGGAATTCGGCTGGAGCGAGGCTATTCATCCCGATGACCGGGAGACCATTCAACGCGTCTGGAATGCGGCGTGCGTTTCTGAAACGCTCTATGAATTTTCCGGGCGGTTGTGGCATGCCTCAAGCCATGCCTATCGTCATTTTGAAGCGCGGGGTGTGCCGATCCGGAATGCGGATGGTACGGTGCGGGAATGGATCGGCAAATGTCTTGACGTGGAAGACCGTACGCAAGCCGAGAAAGCCTTGCAGGAGAGCGAACACCGATTCAACAAATTTATGCAGCATTTGCCCGGTCTGGCCTGGATCAAGGATTTGCAGGGACATTATGTTTACGCCAATGAGGCTGCGGAATTGGTGTTTCAGACTCCGCGTGAGCGGCTCTATGGAAGAACCGATGAGGAAATATTTCCTCAGGACGTCGCTGACCGATTTAAAGAAAACGACCGGGAGGCGTTGATCAACGAAACGGGTGTGCAGGTGGTCGAGACGCTCAAGCATCAGGATGGGGTGCTCCATCATTCGATCGTGAGCAAATTTCCCATACTGGGGGCTGACGGGCGGCCGGTCCTGATCGGCGGAATGGCTATTGACATTACCGCGCGGAAGCAGGCTGAGCAGTTGCTCCTGGAAAGCGAGAGTGAGGCCCGCCGCCTTTTAGCGCTGAATGAGACAATCATGATGAATATGGGGGAGGGTCTGTACACCCTCGACTCCCAGGGTCTCGTCACCTATGTGAATCCGGAGGCGGAGCGATTATTAGGATGGACATCCGGAGAATTGCTGGGTCGCTCAATGCACCAGATGGCACATTACCAGTATCCGGACGGTTCACCATTCCCGATAGAAGAATGCGCGGGCTTTCAAGTTTTACGCAACGGCAAAGTCTTGAGAGACTTCGAAGATAGCTTCATCAGAAAAGACGGGAGCTATTTTCCGGTTTCCTATTCCTCCTCACCCCTGCGTGACCAGAATGGCAAGATTGCGGGTGTCGTCATCGTTTTTCAGGATATTACCGAGCGCAAGCAGGCTGAGGAGGCTTTGCGACGTTGAAGGATGAATTGGAAGTCCGTGTGCAAACACGAACCGGAGAGTTGCTGTCTTCCAAGAATCGCTTGCGTTCATTGGCTGCTCAACTCAGTTTGACGGAAGAGCACCAGCGTCGAAAACTGGCGAGTGATTTGCATGATTATCTCGTGCAATTGCTGGTGGTGGGAAAAATGAAATTACATGAATTGAAGGAGAATGTGTCGCTCTTGCCTGAGGCGGAGGTGCTGACCGGGGAAGTGGAGGACGTGCTGCAGCAGGCGTTGAACTATTCGCGAACGACCATCGCGGAATTGAGTCCTCCCGCCTTGCATGAAACCGGGTTGGCGGAATCATTGAAGTGGCTGGCTGAAAGAATGGAAAAACATGGTCTACGGGTGGAGGTCCACACCAGTGACTATCAGGCTATCCCTCTGTCCGAGGAGCGGGTGATCCTGTTGTTTCAGTCGGTACGCGAATTATTATTTAACGTGCTCAAGCATGCCGGCGTGGATGAGGCGACAGTTCGGATGTCTTCGGGACAGGTCGGCAAGGTGTGCATTGCGGTGGAGGATCACGGAAAGGGACTGCATGCCGAGGCGATGCAGCAAGCCATGGAACCCGGCCATCTGGGTTTGTTTGCGGTACAGGAGCGGATGGAGGCGATGGGAGGGGGAGTGGAATTCACTTCGGCTCCGGGAAAAGGCACTTCTGCCCGGTTGGTGTTGCCGATTCACAAGTCTTTAGGAGAGATTGACACGGAATCGCCGCGCGAGAGAAAAATTACACAGTCGCCCGGATTGAAACACACGGCCGTCAATCCACAATTCGAAGAGGTCGCTAGCATCGGACATACTTCAGTAAAACCACGGATCCGGGTGATGTTAGTCGACGACCATGTGATGTTTCGAAAAGGTATGCAGAAATTACTGGAGCGATATCAGGATGTCGAGATTGTGGGAGAGGCCAATGATGGAGAGGAAGCGGTGATGGTGGTCCCTCAGCTCATGCCGGATGTCGTGGTGATGGATAACAATATGCCCAAACTTAACGGCATTGACGCCACAAGACGGATTTGCCGCGAATGGCCTGCTATTAAAGTCATTGGTTTGTCCATGTACGATGAGAAGGAGATTCGGGCGGCGATGCTCGATGCCGGCGCGGTCGATTATCTGCAGAAAAATGGCACCGTCACAGAACTTTACCAAGCCATCTGTGCTCTGTTCCCACAGCCTCAAGACGCTTTGGATTAGCTGAATCCTGGGCAAAGGCCATCAACGACAACCTTACATCATGGTGGTTCTTACGATCGTTCACACCGGCCTACTGCTTGTATTCCACATTCGGTAATCCTCTTCTATCCAGGTTCTTTTCGCCATGAATGAACCGCTGGTTCCCCCTATATGTAGGCGCGATATCAATTTCTTCATGAAATGTCTGCCGTTATTAATGGGGATCCTGATGTTGTCAGGCTGTAGTCTGAACTCAGTTCCCACGCCTGATTATCCCGAGAATGGCGATTCAGCAGTCATTTTCGTCCCCGGCTATTATGGGACACAGTTGGTTCGAGAATCGGATGGCAGTCTGGTGTTTATTACGCTCAGCCAGGTGCTGTTTGGAGATCAGTCGTTGACCATTCCTGTGCCCGGCTTGGGCTTTAAAGAAACGATCGATCTGCAACCCGAGGGCATCTTTGAGACGTTTCGCGTCGTCCCGCTTGTCTATTCCATTGACGTGTATGGCTCCCTCCTGGACCGACTACGGGTTTCCAAACCTAGGGGCGGGGAGGTGATTCCCTTTACCTATGATTGGCGGGGGGACCTAATGGATGCCGTCCGAAGTTTTGATGGCCTTATCCGCAGACTTCGGGACCCAGGGCAAGAAAGATATTTCTGTTGTTGCCCATAGTATGGGTGGTCTGATTGTCAGCTACTATTTACGGTATGGCACACAGAATATTGACACTGCCGTGGAGACCTGGGAGGGAGCAGGGGAGTTCAGCCGCGTGGTGATGGCCGGGGTGCCCTTTCTGGGCGCCATGAACTCGTTTCGGAATATGAACTTTGGTGCGACCATCGGTTGGAATTCGTCTCTTCTAAGCTATGAGGCTTACGCGTCTTTCCCGGCCAGTTACTATCTCTTACCGGTTGCCGGTTCTGATGAACTGATCACACCGGAACTGAAGCTCTTACAGGGTGTGATCAGAAATGCCGGACAATGGCGACAGTCCGAATGGGGACTGTTCAAGAATAAACAAACCTTATCCAAAGAAGTCGTTGATAGGCGTGCCGCCTACCTGTCCTTCTGGCTTCGTCGATCGGAACAGTTTTTGGAACTTCTTCACGCACCTCTCTCTTCGACAAACCCGCATCAACTTTCCCTTCTGTACCTGTATGCGAAAGGCACATCGACCTTGGCCAAGGGGGTGTGGACGGGAAGTACTGGAAAGGGCTCTGAATCCTTGTTGTTTGAGAATCCCGATCCGGTAGCCGCAGGTCTTGCAGGGAATCATCCCACTGTTTATGCGGATGGAGATGGAACCGTGACGGTGTCATCCGCTTGGCTTCCGGAGGCCTTTCGTCAGAGCTTTCAACCTACCATACGGGACTATGAGGTTGGACATACCGAATTGGTCACTACCCCGGATATTCAAGACGATATCATGAAATTTCTCGATAGACGGTAAAGGCAAACCTCCCTCTGAATAATGGATGCAGGGCTCATTATAGTGTGGTTGAGTGTGCGTGGAAAAACTTTAAGGGCACCTGAGAATTCTTAAACATAACTTTTTGGTATATGAATGTTTCGTGGCCTTGTATCTGCCTCTGGTGTCCGAAGCCGGTGGTGCCCTTACAAGCCTTCTGGCTTTGGCTGTCGGAAGTACGATCGCGGGTAATCTGATGATTCTTGCCGCGGCCAGTAATGTGATTATTATCCAGCGGGCGGAGCAGGAAGGTTACACCTTGAGTTTCAGAACATTTGCCTGGATCGGAGTGCCGCTGACGATTCTCCAAACGCTGGTCTACGCCGTGTATCTTGAATGGGGTGTGGGGTAGGTGAGTGTTGTGGAAAACTCCATTGCCCGCTTCATGCGTGACACCGATGGTGTGCGGCAAAACCTTTACGGTGAGAGTGCACGGATGTAATGCACCAGGTCCAGGACCTGTTCATCGGTGAAGGTGTCCGCCCAGCCATGCATTTCGCCTCCCCCTTTTTTGATTATGGAAAAGAGTTGCTGGTCGGTTTTGGTCTGTGTCATTTGCGAGGTCAAATTGGCAGGATCCTGTTCCAGGAAAGGACGTAGAGCGCCTCTCCCGTCCCTCTGAGGACCATGGCAATCTTGACAATATTGTTGAAAGAGCGTTTTGCCGGGTTGGGCCTGCTCTTCCATGGCTAGAGCCGTGAGAAAGGGTATGAGGCTCATGATCGTCGAGACCATGATCGCTCCCATAGATGTGTTCAAAGGTTTCATTTGGATAATTATCAAGATAAAGGGTTCAGAGCCCCACATCTTCAAAAACCTATGAGGCCTATCCATCGTCACCCCGGTGGCCTGCTTGCCATTTGGCGGCTCATGTTCCACTGGGAATTTTTTTGCTCCGGGTCACTACTAATCCGCTGCGGTTAGGGCCTATTCCTTTTTCTTGATGAGCACTGCAGACCGTACCGAACCGCCACCGGTCTCCACATTCACAAAAATTATTCCTGTGGAAAGATTGTCGGGCGCCGTTGCTTCTATTCTCTCATTTCCTTTGAGGGTGAAATCCTTCGCATTTTCGTACCCGAACGTGACCGAGTGCAGGCATTCCTTTTTTTGTCCAAAATCTTCTCCACTGATGACCACTTTAGCGCCTGGCTCAAACTCATCGGGTTCAATCTTTGTAATTTTTGGCCGGCGGCTTGGGTCGCAAACGGGATCCGCCTTGATTGTTTCCTCACTAGAGACCGAAGATGATTCGGTGGTGGCCATTTGGGAGGGAAGGCCTGATTGGGCTTTTGCCTCGGTCATCCAGAGGTTGTCGAATCCGGCAAGGGGTCCCATCATGATAAGGAGTAGAATTGTGAGTCTCATAGGAATTCCTCTCTGGTATAAAAATGAGAAACAAGCCATACCTACTTCAAGGATGTTGTATTTAACCCTGAGTGAATCCCCTAAAGCTAGCCCTTTCTTACAGATTCATGGCGGTCCTTTTCCTGCCAAATTTTATGGCACCGAAGGTTCATAAGGCGCTATTCGTCTGATGTAGGCGGTGACCGCGCGAATTTCTTCGACACTGAGTTTGTCCCACCACCCGTGCATAGGACTGAAGGCCAGTCCCCAGATGATTGCTGAACGGAGGTCCGTCTCCGATTTGGCCCGGGATTCCATGCGTTGAAAATTGGCGGGGGGGACGACGAGCGCGGCAGCGTCCGGTCCATCGCCTTTTCCCTGAATACCGTGGCACCTCACGCAGTGGGCCTGATACACAACCTCGCCTTGTAAGGGATCGACTTGCGGTTCCTGGGCTATAGTGTGTAAGGGCCACCCGATTAGCAGTATCAGACTCCAAACCATGATGCGAGATTTCATGAGATGTCTCTCCTTGTGAGTGTCCATAAGGCATAATCGGGTGAGGCCCGGGACGCGAAAGCGGTCCGCCTTATTTTTGAGTTTGTGATGTTTTGGATTTTTGGCCCGGACGTACCGAGCGTTTGGGGCCTTGCCATTCGACTCTCGCCAATTTGTCCTTATGTGACCATTGGTAGGTGATCTTTCCTTTGAAAGCATTATCGAGATGTTTGCCCAGGCGTTGTGCAAAGTGTTCCGTGGTTGTTTCGATATCCGCTCCGTCAGGACGCGTGCGAATGGCCATGATCCGTTCCAGAGGATTGTTGCGACTCGCCCGACTTTCCTCGTTATGAATGAGACCTAAGACTTCAGCTTTGTGTGTGCCCCAGTTGGGCCAGTGAATGGCGAGGTAGCCTTCCGCGTAGCCGTCTCGTAATTTCCGGCAGGCCGGACAGACAAAACTCTGTGGAACCATGACTTGCCTGGTTGGTTTTTTGGGGGCAGCACCGGTGGATTTGGACGAACGAGGCGAGGACGTTCCTGGAAGGCTCCAACGTTTTCGGTGATACACGGCCTGGCATTCCGGACATTGAAGGAATCCCTTGGGGGCCGATTTCATTGAATAGGGATCATCCCCTGTCAGTTCTTTCTTTTTGTATGATGTGGAATAACCTCGCCGTTTTGATATTGCCATCATGAGTGCCTCGCTTTTCATAGTGAATTCATTACTGGTGTGACGCCAATTTTAAGTAAGTCCAAGATTCATGCCGTCGTGTGTGATCAAATCTTTCTGTATAAGAAAGAACGAAAATGTCACCCACAAAAATTTTTTTGATGCCTTTGGCAATTTATTGAAGGAGAAGGCCGGTTGAAAATGTCCCATCCTGCCACATGCCGAAAGGGTTCATCCGTCCCACTTTGCCCCAATCCGGATAGTGGAGGGTGATGATCTTTCAACCGCTGTTTGTTGAACTTGGAAAGGGAGCTGTCCCATCAGGCAGTCTGCCAATGGCGGGATATGGCCCACCGTCGACTTGAATCGCAGACTTCAGGATGTCACGGCTGTCAAGATTTTTGGTGAGAGCTATTGTCTGGACTTCGTGGAGAGCGGTGCTGATATATGAGTTGTCTTGGTTGGGGAGAAAGGCACAATATTTTTATTGGATCAATGTCTCATTCACGGTTGAAAAAAGTCGATTAATCAGTTCGCCCGATAGGGAGCCGACGGCTGTTGCCACCAGCGCTGACAACAGGATGCCGATGAAAATGATGAAGAGAAACCTCATGAAGGGCTCCTTATTTTGATGATGGCCATACCGTACGGGTTGATTGTTGGATGATCTCATTGGGCTTTTCCATTATTTTCTTGAGTGCCAAAAGACCAGGTGAAATTCAAATGATTTCCAATTCAATGAAGCGCTGTATTGGCTACAATTTATAGCTGTGGTGAGACTGACATGAATATGCCTCAAAAGATGGGGAACTTTGGTCACGTGTGTGCTGGCTAAGGAGTTCGGGGAAGTTTCGGGATTGAGGGGAGGCAAACCGGATGGAGGTTTGAGACATTCCAGATAGAACTGACAGAGGGAGAAGTAGAGAGCGGATTCGCTTTTCGGGATGGTTTCTTAGATTGGCCACACCGGTAGGCGGAGCAATTGCTCTGTGTTCATTTTCGACATCTACAAGGGAAGTGGGAAGACCGGATCGTTCTCTGATCGGCGGTTATGGTGGGAGGTCTTGGTCAGTCGATCTAAGGGTTGTTCTCAAGAACTAAGGCATCGCTGGAGTCTACTGGTTGGAAAGATTGTGAATCTGTTGTTCCAGTTCTTCGATGCGGTCCAATAATTCCAAAGCCACGCTGACTCCCGGCCAGTTAATCCCTAAGTCTCGATGTAACCGGAGCCCGCGGCTTAACCGGTCAATGGCGTCTTCGGGAAATAACACCATCCCTTCCGGGTCCGGTTCCGGTGGTTGAATAATTTCCCATTGCAAACAGACCTCCAGCATGTCTTCGCCGATCCCTAATCGGGTACAGACTTCTTCACGGCGAATTCTTCCGAAGGTGATGATTTCCGCGGTAACCTGTTCTAAGGATGGATCTGAGTCGTCAGTCATTGGCGGCCTCACGAAGAAGAGTTGAACGGGGATCAGGGTGATCGAATTTAGCTAATTGCTCATAGAGTTGTTGCTCCTCGGAAGAAGGAGTTTCAGGGGTGACGATGTCCAGAACCACAAATTGATCTCCATGCCCTCCTGTTCGTTTGGGCAGTCCCTTGCCCTTTAATCGCATTCGTTGTTGGGATTGGCTTCCGGCGGGAACTTTCAGGCGGACTGTTCCTGATAACGTGGGCACCGGAATGTCGGTGCCTAATACGGCCTCCCACGGCCAAAGCGGGAGAGTGACCACAATATCTGAATCTTTGCGTTGAAACACGGGATGAGGGGCAATTTGTACATGAAAGAATAAATCCCCTGGTGGTCCTCCTCCGCGACCAGGCGCGCCTTTTCCCTTCACCCGAAGACGTTCGCCATCTCGAACTCCGGCTGGAATGCGAACTTCGATTGAGCGAGGCGTTCCCCCGGCATCAGAAAGATTTAAGGCTCGGCGCGTGCCGGTGAAGGCTTCCCGGAGTGAGATCGGCAGATTGGCTTCCAGGTCGGCCCCCGCCATCGCAAAACCGCGAAAACCGGCCCCTTCCCGTTGAGCCCCCTGCCGGAACATGCTCTCAAAAATATCACTGAAATCAGCGCCCCCCTGGGTAAATCCACCAGGACCTCCTCCCGGATACGCTCCGCCGCCCTGTTGGCGGGCCCGTTCATAGGCCTCGGCTTCTTTCCAGTTCATGCCGTATTGATCATACTTTTTTCTGTTTTCCTCATCCCCCAGGACTTCATAGGCTTCGTTCAGCTCTTTGAATTTCTTTTCCATTTCCGTCTTTTTTTCGCCGGGATGTAAATCCGGATGATATTGGCGTGCCAGTCGACGATAGGCTTTTTTGAGCTCTTTGGCGTCAACGGTTTTTTTGACCCCCAGTATGTCGTAAAGATCGCGTTGTGCGGATGCCATAGATAAAAATCCTTGACTAATTTAAGAAAGGGCTAGGCTCATGAAGAACAACAAGGTGTAAAGCTAGCGTGTTTCCCTAAAAGAATACAAGAGCCCAGGATGATACCGTAAACGCCTCTTTGAAAAAAAATCGTAGCGGAGTAGCTATGGGCCGGAGGATTCAGATGATCGTTCGTATCGTCCGAAGGAGGATTTGCACGCTTCATGTGTATCAGCCTCGGATATCACAATCTGGTTCAGAGCCTGTTTAAGTCCTTTCTTTTCGACCAAATGGCGGGATCTCACCTCCTCTTGGAGCAAAAAACAATGAAATTCAATTTGAAATTTTTTTCATATGACACTAAATTTCATGACAAAATTTGTGGTGGCTCGGTTTTTCGGTGTGGGGGCACTCAATGGGTGCCCCCATTTCCCAGGATGCAGAAACCTTCATCCATTCAACATTAGGGGGTAACCGAGAAAAAGATTGTGCTCCGTCCGCGTTGGAGGAGCAGCAAAACTCTATCTTTGGATCCGAGTTTCCCTGTTAACCGTTGAAAGTCATCTGCGTTGTTGACGGCTTCACGGTTAATTTCGAGAATAACGTCGCCTTCCCGTATGCCGGCCCGGAAAGCGGCACTCTCTGGATCAACCTTTGCCACTTTAACGCCCTTTTCCCCTAAGGGCATGGATTCCGCGAGGATCCCCGATAAGGCATGATGGCCTCTCAATTCTCCCGTCGAGGTGAGTGCCCTGACATCTTTAGGCATTTCCGAAAGGGTCACTTGTAAGTCACGGGGGTTTCCATCCCGGAGGACATGTAATGTTACGGGGGAATTGGGCACACTTTCCGCCACCAAAGATCGGAGATGCCGGGTGTCGGCCACAGTCTGCGAATCATATTTTCGAATGATATCTCCGCGTTGGATACCGGCCTTTTTTGCAGGGCTGTCCTCCATCACTTCGCTGACCAGGGCCCCCTGCGTATCAGGAGTATCAAACTGGGCTTGGAGATCCGGCGTGAGGTCCTGAATCGAAACACCCAGCCATCCTCTGACCACCTTCCCATGCTGAATAAGACTGGCCTGAATAGACTTGGCCATGTTGCTGGGAATGGCAAAGCCAATTCCCATATATCCCCCGGAGCGGCTAAAAATGGCTGTATTGATCCCGATCAACTCTCCCTGGAGATTCACTAAGGCCCCACCCGAATTGCCGGGATTGATCGCCGCATCGGTCTGAATGAAGTCTTCATAATCGACAATCCCCACATTGGCCCGCCCCACCGCACTGACAATTCCCATGGTGACGGTTTGGCTCAGCCCAAATGGATTGCCAACGGCCATCACAATTTCACCGACCTGTAATTGATGGGAATCTCCCCATGGCAAGACAGGCAAATTTTTGGCATCTATTTTGAGTAGAGCCAAATCTGTTTTGGGATCAGTCCCTATGACCTTGGCTGAAAAAGTCCGTTTGTCGGATAACAGCACTTGAATGGCATCACTATTTTCAATCACATGATTATTCGTGATGATATACCCATCGTCACTCACAATGACTCCTGACCCTCCACCTTCTTGACGAGGGGAGGGAGGCGGTTCGAAACGCCGCTCAAATTCATCCCCAAAAAATCGACGGAAGAAGGGATCATCAAAAAATGGTGATTGCAATGGTTCCGGGGTTTTGGCGGTGCCGGTTGTGGAAATATTGACCACAGCGGGACGCGCCAGCTTGGCCACCTGAATAAGTGCGGTGCTCTGAGCCTGGGCGTCTTGTTGCCCAAATGGGAGTGCACTAGACACCAAGGGTTGTGGGGAGGAATCCGAAAGAGGCGTACTGCTAACTTTCAATTGTGGTGAGAGGTCTGGCAGGAAACTGGAGTCCCCGGCGATTCCCAGGCCTAGACATATACCGGCGATCAGCAGGCCTATACCAATGAAGGTGAAGGTGCCCAAGCGCCGTCCATTCCATCTTTGATTCAGTTGTGATTGACTCATCGTTGGACCTCACGAAGTAGATTCGATTATGTGAAACGAACTCTCATACAAGCAGTCTTGTTTCACATCAAGAACGACCAAGCCTTAAAGCTCTGGTATTTTTTAAAGTTTGGGCCTGTTTCTTGGATAGTTCATTCAAAAAATGTAATGAACCATTTTAGAATCAGCGCATTTATCAAGATGATCGCGCTAATACAACCGATAATGAGCAATTCAAACATAACCACCTCCCTTTTGATTTCTCATAGGTTCATGAGAGAGGGAAAAACCCTATTTCTTTGGTCATAAGGACCTGCCAAAGACTTTCACCTCCTAGGTGATGGGAATGTGGCGCACAGGTGATTTTGCCTGAGGATCTTTCGCGATAGTGATGGTCAAGACGCCATTCTTAAATTTTGCTTCGACGCTATTTTCATCCGCATCCGTTGGTAGAGACAGCATACGTTGAAACGACCCGTACGAACGTTCGACTCGATGATAGTGTTTATTCTTGTCTTCCTGCTCGGATCGTTTTTCGCCCTGAATCATCAAGGTCCCGTCCGCGAGCGTCATTTGAATATCTTTCTCAGCAACGCCTGGAACCTCCACGGTGATGGTGTACTGCTTCTTGTCTTCACTGATATCAACGTGCGGCAGAATGAAGCCTCCCCAAGAATTTCCGTTTTCTCTTCGTCCCGGCGACAGAGGGAATCCTTGGAAGACGTTGTCAAACAGTTGGTCGAGGTCACGATGGAAGCGAGCCAGTGGATGGTCGCTCGATCTGGATACGTTCTGACTTCGTGCTGATTGAGATTGTTCTTCTTCTTTTTTGAACCAATTCCAGGGGGTAAGAAGATTTTTGAGTTCCATAATGTGTGCCCTCCTTTCGTCTGAATAATTTAAATAAGAAGGTTTTTCCTGCCTGGTGCCCCGGTTATCGCATTCTGCATCCGAGACTTATTTCCTCAGTAGCACCAACATCCGCTGACGAAAGATCTTTTATCTATAATAGAGCTAATTCAGGTTTCGACAAAGTCAAGCCATCTGAGTGGGGGTGGAGGCAGGGCGGCAGTAACACCAAGCCGGTTGCTGACGTAACCTAGGCGGTTTTCGTGCCCCTTGACTTTTTTGGACCTGAGATTATTTTAAAAATATCAATCGGAATGATTGAAAAGTTACGATGAGAGGAGGTGAATGTTATGGGTGGTATTATTGAAGGCGTGATTGCCATCATGGGACTAACGGCGGGTGTGATGATAGCCCTCACGGCTTTGTTAGTTGGAAATGCTCCAAGCTCATCAGAGCTGAATGGGTCTTACCAAAACTCCCGTACCATTCTCCCCAGTGATGAGCGGGTTGCTGCCTAACGTAGAGATACTCAGGCCTGCTTCATAGCGGGCCTGTAATGATTCCCTTTTTTCTCGCTCCTGTTCCTGCTTCGGCCAAGAGAGAAAGGAGGATGTCAATGATGAAACGATTTATTGTTGTTGCAACAGTAGTTATCAGTCTGGTGTTGATTGGGTCACTGGCATTTGGAAATCCCGGAATACTCCCGAAGCATCCGGGCTATCCCATGGGTGATTTCAAAGACCCCGTCTTAGGTATGCCGACGGCGAATGACCCGGGAGAGAGCCCACCATCACTGGAAGAGTCATTGAAACAAGCCGCAGCGTTTCATGATGCTCATGCTATCAACCCCATGAATGAGATTCGACCAAATGTCGTTCATGACGAGCAGAGGGCTGTCCCTATGGGATCGGCTAATAATGATAAGAGCAAAAAGTGAATTGCGGTATGACGATCATCCATGTCACCAGCAATCCGGAGTCAGGAACAGGGGAATCGAAAGAGGGGATCATTTGATCCCCTCTTTTTATGTGGGATTGTCGAAAGGCACGAGAAGCTGAATTACTGCCGATGGCAGGAACATGTTTTGTGCGTAACCGCTAAGGGGTAAGAAATGCCCGGCGAATGGCCACCAGAAATTCATTGATGCGTGGTAAATCGTGTTCATTCCCGCAGACAGCAATTAATTGCTCTGCCTGTGCGGTGAGTTCTTCTCCCCAATCCATCACGTCTCCTAATCGGTATTGTCCATTTTTGATGCGAGCCAGCCGTTCTCCTGCCGATGTGTCCGTAATGCGGATGTGAAAGCTTCCTGACTTGAGCAATTCACACAGGTTGTAGAGAACCCGGATATAGGCCGCTGCATACTTTGCCGGACGTCCATCTTTCTTATCCAGCAATTTGGTGCGTTGATTGTTGGCATAGTTGGTAAAGGCCTCAAAGGCTTTTTGGGGCGACCAAAGCGCCGGCAGCAGCATGCGCAGTTGTTCTCCCCAGGCATCGGTTGTGATGACGGGGGCCACCAGCGTTTCAAGTATCAGGGGATGGCCTTGTGTCCCCAGCAGAAGAAATTGGCCGATCTCCCAAGCCGTTTCATCCCCATCACCTTTGGTCCACTGCGAGCCGGGATATTTAAATCCCAACTGAAACATTTCCTCCGTCGGCATGACATAGACCCGCCGGTAATCCCGGTCACTCTTGTCGGATGCCAAGCCATGGGCATGGGAGCCCACGAGAACTTTGAGGATCGTATGGGTGCGATTGTTCGGCTGAGGGTGCATGAACAATTTTTACCAATTCAAATAATTAAGGGTGCGTGAAGCCAAAAACGATCAGGATGAGACTGCCGGTTGCCAAAATGGCGATCATCCCCGGCGCCACATATTTCATAAGCGGTTTTCCTCCAAACCATCCTGCTAACAGAGTCTTCACAACGGTATTCGTCATGGCAGCAAGAGTGACGGCCGTGGCGGCAGTCCAGGCCAGGAGTCCATCCTGCTGTAACCGGATGACCGACAGGGTGATGGCATCGACGTCGGTGGTGCCCGCTAACACACTGGACGCATACAAGCCTTGATCGCCCAGATAGGTTTGGGCAGCTTTCGAGATGAATAGGACTCCGGCATACAATAGACCAAATCCCAGGGCTGGACGTAATTCAAATGGATTACGATGGGAGATGTCTTGACCATCGGACACTATGCGTTGCGCCTTGCCATACAAAATGAAACTCATGACATACCCGCAGAAGGCCATGCCTCCCAACGGCGCGAGTAGCATCAGGAACAGATCCGGCTGAAGAAGGCTGACGATGACCAGCATCCTGGCAAACATGGTGCTGGACGCCCCCAGGATGGCCATCGCTCCCGGTAGGGCCAGACGTGGGTTCTCCCGTGTTTGATTAGCCATGCTCATGGTGACGGCGGTTGACGACACGAATCCTCCCAGGATGCCCGTGGTTGCAAGGCCTCTATTGGGTCCGATGATTCGAGTGCAGAGATACCCCAAAAAACTAATGCCCGCAACGAGGACGACCATGATGCCGGTATGGAAGGGGTTGAGGACATCTAGAGGACCGAATGTGCGGTTGGGGAGGAGAGGCAAGACGACCAGGGCTAAAATGACAAATTTGGCCGTCGCATAGATATCATCATCGGACACCTGTTGCACCACATGATGCAGTCGTTCTTTTAACGACAGCAAGGCCATGACGACCCCTGCGCTGCCGACAATGAGGAGATACCGATGTGGAGCATCAATCGGGAGGGCAGGGAGTAGGGCGAGAACTCCTAGTAGAAACGTGATCAGGGCTGCGAGTGGGGTGATGATCCCGGGGGGATCCTTGCGACCCCATTCCTTGTCGTAGGCCACAGCCAGGAGTGCGCCAAGAATCAGGAGTGTGGCAATAATGGGCCACACGCCAAGGACCTGGGAGATAAACGCCGACATGGCTCCGGCAAGGGCGATCAAGGGAAAGGTTCGCACGCCACCGATGCCGGTTTTGCGCTCTGCGCCCAGATCCTGCTGCCGTTCCAAGCCAATCAAAGCCCCTGCGGCGAGGGCCACGAGAAAGCCAAGAATGGATTCTTCAATTGTCATCATGGTCAGGTTTTATTGAAACAGGAAATTAAGGGTAAACGGTTGCGAACCATTCATCTATCAGATGTTCACCCAATACTCACTTAATATGATGTGAGAAGCAAGAAGCGGGCTCAATAGAAAATGCCTCGGGGGACAGGGGAAATGGTACTTGGTTGGGTGAAAGACCCGGTTTTGTTTTCAGAACTTTTCAAGGTATTCTGAGATCCGGTTCCTCCACAAATTTGAAGGTGCAAAGCAAGATGGAGGCGTCCCACCATCCCACGTGGTTTGTTGTTGGCTCGGTGAAAGGTATCCAAAGGTATCCGGCATGATGAAGTCCAAGGTTCCCCACATGAACCATACATCTCATTGGGCACTGGCAGGCAGGGCCTATCTGGCATGGATAGTGTGTTCTTGTGTCTTGCTGGGAAGTGTTTTGGATGATGGGTTGGCCCAAGAGACGCCCATCTTTACCCACCGGGAAATCTTTCATCCCGTCTATGCTGAACACGGAATGGTCGTCAGTCAAGAGGCCATGGCAACCCGTGTGGGTGTGGACATATTAAAAGCCGGAGGGAATGCGATTGACGCCGCGGTAGCAGTGGGATTTGCGCTGGCTGTCACGCTTCCCCAGGCCGGGAATCTCGGGGGCGGCGGGTTTATGCTGATTTACACAGCAGAGAAGCCTGTTGCTATGGCCCTCGACTACCGCGAAGTCGCTCCTGCTGCCTCATTGCCACAGATGTTTCTTGATGCGGAAGGCACGGTCGACCAGTCACGCCTTCGCTACAGCCATCAATCTGTGGGCGTTCCCGGCACGGTCGCGGGTTTGGTGGAAGCGCTTGAAACATATGGCACCCTTTCTCTGCAGGCCGTGCTGGCTCCGGCAATCCAACTTGCCAGGGAAGGAATCATCGTCTCCTCTGATTTGGCCGCAGCGATGCAAGAGCATGCGACACAGCTTTCTCGATGGCCCTCCACTCGCCGCATTTTTTTTCAACCGGATGGGACGACGTACCGGTCCGGGGATCGGTTGATCCAGAACGATCTGGCGTGGTCGCTTCAACAAATTTCCGAGCAGGGACCAGGTGCTTTTTACCGACGGTCCAATCGCGGAGCGTGTGAGCGCCGAGATGCGTGCCCACGGAGGGTTGATGACCAAAGAAGACTTGGGTCGCTATCGTGCAGTCTGGCGGCAACCGCTGCGGGGAACGTATCGCGGGTATGACATCGTGTCGATGCCACCGCCCAGTTCCGGGGGCGTTCATTTGATTCAAATGCTGAACATCCTGGAACACGAGCCACTAAAGATTTTCGGCCACAATAGCGCCAGGACTATTCACTGGCTGGTTGAGAGTATGAAGCTTGCTTATGCGGACCGGAGCCGATGGCTGGGCGATCCTGAATTTGTCGAGGTGCCCGTACAAGGTCTGATCTCCAAGGAATATGCGAAACAGTTACATGCCTCCATTGATCCGCAGAAGGCTCGTCCTTCATCGAGTATTCGGCCCTCCAACCCTTTGCCTTACGAGGGGCGGGATACCACACACTTTTCGGTCATGGATAAAGACGGCAATGTCGTGTCGAACACCTATACCATCAATTTCAGCTTTGGCAGCGGAATTGTGGCTGAGGGAACCGGAATTCTGTTGAACAATGAAATGGATGATTTTGTGGCGAAACCCGGAACGCCCAATGCCTATGGCCTGATGGGATCGGCGGCCAATGCGATTGAACCCGGAAAGCGCCCCCTCTCCTCAATGACCCCAACATTGGTTCTGCACAAAGGAAAACCGTTTCTCGCCACCGGAAGCCCGGGAGGAAGTCAAATCATTACCACGACCCTTCAAATTATTTTGAATGTCATTGATCATGAGATGAACCTGGCCTCTGCCACTGCGGCTCCCCGTGTCCATCATCAATGGATGCCCGACGAAGTGCGAGTGGAACGCGGATTGAGTCCGGACACGTTGACCCTTCTTGAACAATGGGGTCACACCATCGCGGTCGGGGAAACCATGGGCGGGGCTCAAAGCATTCTTAAGGGGCCGCAGGGATTTTATGGGGCATCCGATCCTCGCAAACCGGACTCCCTGGCCGCCGGGTATTAAGCTGACAATGTCAATTTGAGGGGAGTACAGTATGGAAGTGTTGAATAATAAAGATTTTCAAGGGCAAATTTGCCCAGGATTAGATTACTCATCAAAGGCTCCGGGTCGGTTCAAAAAAGTCTGTCCAGCAAGGCCGCAGCCGTTTTTACGCGCGGAGCGTATGCTTAATACGTGAGCACGGAAAAATGGCGAGAACGCCGCTGGCGGCTTTTTTCAACAGACCCAGTATTGATCTCAATCACCCTCAACGCAGGAGGTGGGTATGCTTGTACGTGAAGTGATGTCCACAGGAGTGTTGACGGCGTTTCCGACGGACTCGGTTCGAACGGTTGTGATCAAAATGTTGAGTCGGCATTGCGGGGCGATCCCGGTCATTGATCAAGAAGAGAATCTGATCGGGTTGGTGGCGCTTCGAGACGTCATATTACCACTTTTCCCGAATTTTGGTGACTATATCCATGACAATGTTCACAGCCGGGATTTCACCGAGATGGAGGAAGGATATCCGGAAGTCCTGAAAAAAAAGGTTGAAGATGTGATGAGCCGGAATCCTTTGACCGTCTCGCCCTCCACGCCGATATTAGAGGCCGCTTCCTACATGGGTGTGAAGAATTTCAGGAGAATTCCCGTCGCCGAAAACGGCAAACTGATGGGAATGGTCAGCATCGGCGATATCAATCGCGGCCTGTTTTTCGAGCGAGGATGTTAGGAGCCTGTCGGACTTAGGAAGAATCGGCTGCAACAGTGTCTCAGCGGTCCATATTTCACCGCTTTCTTGGCCCATAGTCCCCACTATGGGCCTGCGAAATCGTCAAAATCTGGCCTCGCTTAGCCGCTATTTCGCTTTCGATCCCCTAAGTCCGACAGACTCCTAGGCCTTTACAGCACATGTAAGACTCCGGCGCCCTGGATGGTTCCGGCTTTTAATTGTTGGAGTGCCAGATTGGCTTCTTCTAATTGAAAGGGAACCGTATGGGTATGAATGGGAATGGCAGCGGCGGCCTCCAACAGGTCCAATCCATCCTGCCGGGTGTTGGCGGTGACGCTTTGGAGTGTCCGCTCCTGAAACAGATCGAGTGTATAGTCCAAGGATGGAATGGGCGTCATGTAGATGCCGGCCAAGGCAAGGGTGCCGCCTTTTTCCAATGCCCGAAGTGCCGGAGGCACCAGTTCACCCGCCGGGGCAAACATGATCGCTGAGTGAAGAGAGTTTGGTGGCATCTCTGAGGCCGTCCCGACCCACACCGCTCCCAGTTGACGAGCCAGAGTGCGATGTTCTTCCCGTAAGGAACACACGTAGACTTCACAACCCCAATGCCGGGCGATTTGAATCGTAATATGGGCGGAGCCACCGAATCCGTACAAGCCCAGTCGCTGTCCGGGTTTCACCTGACTGCGGCGTAAGGCACGAAAGCCGATGATGCCGGCACACAATAGGGGGGCGGCCTCTTCGTCCGTAAACACGGATGGAATAGGGTAGGCGAATTGTTCAGAGACCAGTGCGTATTCGGCATACCCACCGTTGACGTGATAACCGGTGAAGGTGGCCTGTGCGCACAGATTTTCCCGCCCTGCCTTGCAGAATTCACAGGCCCCGCAGGTTCCCTGGAGCCAGGCGATGCCTACTCGATCACCTTCTTTGATCTGTTTGACTCCTTGTCCCACTCGATCCACGATGCCGACGGTTTCATGTCCGGGGACAATGGGACGCGTAGACGGGGGCAGTTCGCCTTCGACGACGTGCAGATCAGTGCGGCACACTCCGCAGACATGAACCTTGACGCGAACTTGTCCGGGACCCGGCTCAGGTTTGGGGATATCGCGAGCCCGTAAAGGACCCGTCGCGACATCGGCGTCCTGTTCGAGGATCATGGCATTCATCATGCACTCCTATGCGGTGAAAATGTAGATTATCCCATTCAGGCATTGGACGAACTGGTAATGATAATCTCTCCAGAATTGTCATTCTGAGCCCACGGCGAAGAATCTGTGCCCAGGTGAAGCTGCCGCATCATAGAACAAAGTCGTCTTTGTGGATCGAGTTCTGCATTCCTGTCCCTTCTGGTCATTCCCGACATTCGTGATCGGGAATTCATCTTGATCCTATTTCGGATAGATCCCGGCCAACGACCCGGTGATGACGGCAGAGTTGTCGTTCTGAGCCAATGGCGAAGAATCTGTGCCCAGGTGGAGCCACGATATCATAAAACGCAATCCGGTCTGAGTTTTACCTTACTCGTGTTTTTGTTAGATGGGATCACACTGTTTCGAAAAATCATTGGACAACTGTCTCGCTAAATTGATACGTACTTCGGGCAACATCGAGTCGGTTCTGTCCACCAGGGCCTCATCATATCGTATCCGTCGGGACAGGTGAAGGGCAGTCAAGAACACAGCATGAAGCGATCAAGGCCGAAAGCCGCAAAAACCCGTCGCCCCAAACCTCTCTGGAATATCGGTTCGCAGAGAAAGCCTCGTGTTCGGCGATTCCGGTGGATTCGCATCATTCCATTTAAAGCGATATTTATTCTTCTCGGCCTTTATGTGTTATTTGAGATTCTCACCTTTCCGTTTCTCTCGATCGCCCGGTTGCCCACGGAGAATCCCACAGAGTCCGCGCTTATGCGGCAACGCATCGACGAAGCACACGCTCAAGGCACCACGCTGAAAATCGATTACCGATGGACGCCGCTCTCAAGCATTCCGCGTCACGTTCGTATGGCCATTCTGGTATCCGAGGATGGTACATTTTATTCTCATACCGGCGTGGATTGGCATGAGGTCCTGGAATCTATTGAAACCAATTTGGAGAAAGGACGGATTGTTCGGGGGGGCTCGACCATAACCCAGCAATTGGCCAAGAATTTATACCTCTCGACCTCCCGGGATCCGATTCGCAAAGGCAAAGAACTCCTCATCACCTGGATGTTGGAATCGACCTTGAGTAAAAAACGTATCCTGGAACTCTATCTCAATATCATTGAATGGGGACCAGGCGTGTTCGGCATTGAGGCCGCCGCCCAACGTTATTTCCACAAGCCGGCCTCGCGGCTTTCTATGGATGAGGGCGCCCGCCTGGCAGCGGTCATTCCCAGCCCCCTTCGGCACCAACCCACGGAGACCACAGCATATGTGGAAAAGAAAAAAGAACTCATCCTCCGTCGGATGTCCACCCGGTAGAGCAGCTCCTCTCTTCCTATGCAAATGGGCAGGCGATTGTGAAATAACGCTAAAGGAACTCACAATAAATTCTTGTCCCCTTCACCTATTTCGCGTCGAATGTCATTGCGATAAACTAGACAAGAATTTGCGAAACGACCGTGAGAGGGATAGGCACACCATGGACTCTGACGGCGGGTTTTTAGTAGTGGAAGTCGCAACTGGGCGATCAAGAGTGCGTCTCCCATCTATGCAATAGACCATGCGATGCTCATCAGTTATGCGGCGGGACCAGAATCCTGAAAGGGCATGCTTCAATGGTTCGGGTTTACCTATTCCTGTGAAGGGTTCGCGTTGTGTCTCCCGTATCAATTTGTTGATTCGTTCGACCATGCGTTTGTCCTGCTTCTGCCAATAGAGATAGTCTTCCCATCCTTCGTCATAAATATCAGCTTCACTTGGCCAACTTCCGCTCAACATCTTTGTCGGCGTTCAATTGGGCGGCGGCCGAAAGGAGGCGTTTGGCATTGGCAGGGCGTACGCAAGAGATAGGCGGTTTCCTCTAACGCCTTATAATCTTCCAGCGAAAGCATCACGACAGACTGTTCTCCGTTGCGGGTGATGATCAGGGGTTCGTGGTCGTTGCACACCCGGTCCATGGCACTGGCCAGGTTTGCACGAATAGTAGTATACGTCACGGCATCCATAGTTATGTTCCTCCTATATGTACAGATTACGGTATGGTCAGAAGAAAAGTTTGTCTAGAGTGACAATTTGGTTGGTCTATCGGGAAGACTCTTAAGTCCCTGAGTATAATCAAGGCGACTGCATAAAATTTTCGTTTTCTCTCCCTGTTTTGCTGGCTCGGCCTTCTATGGATGAGGGCGTTCCGCTTAGTAGGGGTGATTCACAGTCCGCTTCGGCACCAACCCACCGAAACCACGTCATATGTGGAAAAGAAAATGGAGCTGATCGTATGCCAGTAACCGCATGATGTCTAGCGGGCTGTAGGCCCGTCCATAGGAGTAGCATGGTGCTGTCCTTTACCAGTCTTGGAAAGACAAGGAAAGAATTATCCAGACCTTCCCCGACCGTACTCTTACCCTCCGTTCGATCGTCAACGATATGGGCGTCTACGGTGTAGTAAACTGCGTAATTTTACAACCTGGTGAATTGGGCAGGAATGGCATTCCTGCATGGAACTGCTCGGCGCAATGCTTGATTGCCAGTGCAGCATCAGCAGTCCCTTGGTCAAAGGTGATCTGCCCGGGCGTCATCCATATCGGCGAAGTGGATGAGTGGGGGTTCTTGCTCTCCTGGGAAATGGCTGTGGCCTTGATACCTAAATCAAGCGCCGTGCCATTGTTACCGACAATGCCGGTGTTACTCACGTTGTTGACCCCCATGCGATGACAGCCGTTGCATTGATTGTCGCTGACCTCAACCTTATAGGCTTTCCACGTGGCGAATTCAGCGCCGACAAAGGAATAGGGCTCGGGGTCGCTGTTGAAGGTGACATCACCGGCACCGGGCAACTGGTTGGGGCCGGATAGCTGGGCGAGATACGGGGATCGGATGATTGGCCCATTGTCATGGCAACTGACACAGGGGAATTTGCTGTTGACAATTTGTGACGGTGTCATCCAGAAAGGTGGATTGCCCACGCCCTTGGAAGGTGCCTTGACCTTACCATCATGGCTCAAGTGAAAGTCTTCCAGTGCCCCCTGATAGAAACAGGTTTTGCCATTGACTTTATTGTGCTGGATGATTGCCACGTCGCCATACTGCCCTTGGGGTAGGCCCATCTTTCGGGCATGCGCCACCACATAGGCGTCTGGCGTATTGATCAGCACGCGGAAGCGGCTCCCACGATCGCATTTTCCGTTGAGCACGTTCGGACGATCACAGGTGCCGTCTGGATAGGTCGCGCTAGCCGGAGTGAGATGATCGGTTGGAACCGTTGTCCCCAAAGGGCTATCGACATCGAAATCGGGAACAGACACGCCGATGGCCTGATCGCATTCCTGGGCAAAGGCTGCAAGGGCATCCGTTCCTCCCGGTGTGGTTAGGAGGCCTGGCCAATTCCCGGCAACAGGGGCAGGATAGCCGAGCCCTCCACCGGTTTGATCGTCGGCACGATCAGCAACAACGTCATACCGCATATACTGATTGCCTTTAAAGAAATAGACAACCGACTTCCCCTCGATCTTCGTTGGCCAGGCCACCGCACCGTCGATTCCACCTGGAAACTTGAAATTGGGCCAATTGCCCGCAATGGGCTTCGGGTAGCCCGGGTCAGCCCGATGCCGCTTCACATCAAAGCGAATGTACTGATCATCCCGGAAAAAGTACGCGACGGTCCTGCCGCTTCTCGGGACAGGCCAAACCACAACGGCATCCACTCGATCCGTCCAGATCCCAGGCCACTTCAATGAGATCGGCTGAGGATAGGCCCGGCCGGCACCATCCGCCGCATCAGCCCGATCAGCATCCACGTCATACCTCATGAACTGATTGCCTTTGAAGAAGTAGGCGACCGTCTTGTTTTCTGCTCCTCCCGGAGGCGGCGCAGGCCAGAAGACTGCCGCGTCCATGTTCTCCTCAAAAAGTCCAGGCCAGATGTTCCGGATGGGGCGAGGGTACGGATTGCCACTGCCATCGTCACTGTCCGCCCTGTCTTGGGCGATGTCGTATCGGGCATATTCACTTCCCTGGAAGAAATAGACCTTGCCGTTATTCCAGACCACCGGCACCAGTTTTTCTGAACCGGTCAACTGAGCCCACACGTCCACTGTCCCACAGAAACTCATCGCGATGAGCATTCCGCAGAGTGTCGACAGGAAAATTTCACGAGACATTCTCATAGCGTGATCCCTTTCTTACCTTCCTTATCCATTGCGTACATTCCGTTCATTTCCTCATTCCCAACCATCCTCTGTGTTGCTCGAATAAGCAAAACCCATTCCCCTCAAAACGGGTGTGCGAGACAGACCCTTCCGGTATCGGATTGATAGCTCCTACCGGCAGTAGACTTCACATCCTTGCTGATGCTGTTGCTCTCAACTCCACATGCGTTGGCGTATCAATGACGATACACGTCGTATCGAATCAGATACGCATGCTCTTTTTTTTTTTTTTTTTTTTTTTTTTTTTTTTTTTTTTTTTTTTTTTTTTTTTTTTTTTTTTTTTTTTTTTTTTTTTTTTTTTTTTTTTTTTTTTTTTTTTTTTTTTTTTTTTTTTTTTTTTTTTTTTTTTTTTTTTTTTTTTTTTTTTTTTTTTTTTTTTTTTTTTTTTTTTTTTTTTTTTTTTTTTTTTTTTTTTTTTTTTTTTTTTTTTTTTTTTTTTTTTTTTTTTTTTTTTTTTTTTTTTTTTTTTTTTTTTTTTTTTTTTTTTTTTTTTTTTTTTTTTTTTTTTTTTTTTTTTTTTTTTTTTTTTTTTTTTTTTTTTTTTTTTTTTTTTTTTTTTTTTTTTTTTTTTTTTTTTTTTTTTTTTTTTTTTTTTTTTTTTTTTTTTTTTTTTTTTTTTTTTTTTTTTTTTTTTTTTTTTTTTTTTTTTTTTTTTTTTTTTTTTTTTTTTTTTTTTTTTTTTTTTTTTTTTTTTTTTTTTTTTTTTTTTTTTTTTTTTTTTTTTTTTTTTTTTTTTTTTTTTTTTTTTTTTTTTTTTTTTTTTTTTTTTTTTTTTTTTTTAAAAAAAAAAAAAAAAAAAAAAAAAAAAAAAAAAAAAAAAAAAAAAAAAAAAAAAAAAAAAAAAAAAAAAAAAAAAAAAAAAAAAAAAAAAAAAAAAAAAAAAAAAAAAAAAAAAAAAAAAAAAAAAAAAAAAAAAAAAAAAAAAAAAAAAAAAAAAAAAAAAAAAAAAAAAAAAAAAAAAAAAAAAAAAAAAAAAAAAAAAAAAAAAAAACCGCAGGTGCCGTCTGGATAGGTCGCAGCTAGCTGGAGTGAGATGATCGGTTGGAACCGTTGTCCCCAGAGGGCTGTCGACATCGAAATCGGGAACAGACACGCCGATGGCCTGATCGCATTCCTGGGCAAAGGCTGCAAGGGCATCCGTTCCTCCCGGTGTGGTGAGGAGCCCAGGCCAATTCCCGGCAACAGGCGCAGGATAGCCCAGCCCTCCCCCGTTTGATCGTCGGCACGATCCGCATCAACGTCGTACCGCATATACTGATTGCCTTTAAAAAAATACACAACCGACTTCCCCTCAATCTTCATCGGCCATGCCACCGCACCGTCGATTCCATCCGGAAATTTGAAATTTGGCCAATTGCCCGCAATGGGCTTCGGGTAGCCCGGGTCAGCCCGATGCCTCTTCACATCAAAGCGGATATACTGATCATCCCGGAAAAAGTATGCGACGGTCCTGCCGCTCCTCGGGACAGGCCAAACCACAACGGCATCCACTCGATCCGTCCAGATCCCAGGCCACTTCAATGAGATCGGCTGGGGGTAGGCCCGGCCGGCGCCATCCGCCGCATCCGCCCGATCAGCATCCACGTCATACCTCATGAACTGATTGCCTTTGAAGAAGTAGGCGACCGTTTTGATTTCTGCTCCTCCCGGAGGCGGCGCAGGCCAGAAGACTGCCGCGTCCATGTTCTCTGAAAAAGTCCAGGCCAGATGTTCCGGATGGGCGAGGGTACGGATTGCCACTACCATCGTCACTGTCCGCCCTATCTTGGGCGATGTCGTATCGGGCATACTCACTTCCCTGAAAGAAATAGACCTTGCCGTTATTCCATACTACCGGCACCAGTTTTTCTGAACCGGTCAACTGAGCCCACACGTCCACTATCCCACAGAAACTCATCGCGGTGAGCATTCCGCAGAGTGTCGACAGGAAAATTTCACGAGACATTCTCATAGCGTGATCCCTTTCTGACCTTACTTTATCCATTGCGAACATTCCGTTCATTTCTCATTCCCAAACATCCTCTGTGTTGCTCGGGATAAGCAAAACCCATTCCCCTCAAAACGGGTGTGCGAGAGAGACTCTTCCGGTATCTAATTGATAGCTCCTACTGCCACCAGACTTCACATCCTTGCTGATACTGCTGCTCTCAACTCCACATGCGTTGTGCGTATCAATGACGATACACGTCGTATCGAATCAGATACCTATTCTCTTATGGGCGACCGTCACAGAAATTCAACATCACTACCCCCAAATTCTGGGGTTAGGTATGTTGGTGGAAGTTTGGTAACGAGGAGTAAAGAGGGAAAAATTTAACCAGATTTAATTCTGTCGATTTCTGGTTCGTGAATGGCCTAAAACGTTAACTGTGGCGGGAGTTGTTCTTGACCTGCAGAGTTGGAGAATTTGGGTCCAATCTTTTGTTGAGAGTGTTGCCTCTCGGTGGAACTTTGGCTAAATGAGGTGTCGGTTGCAGGTTCAGAGTCTCTATGTCCTACAGAAAAGGGGTTGTATGCTTAAATGAATTTTCTTGCCGGGGGTCGGCCCGGCAGCCAATCCACTTTTGTTTCGGCAAAAGGACCCAAAACCATGTGCGCCGAGCATGTTCAACAGCTTGAGGGTGGAAGTCCCTTTGACAACCTGATGGAGGTGAAGTCATAGCGAAGCGCAAGGGCGTCGTCGTGAGGCGGGGTCTGAAGGCAGCGTGGAGCAAAAGCGTGGGCCGATGGACAAGAACCAGATACGAGGCAGACCGTGTCGGACGAGCGAGCATGGATTCGCGAAGTCCGTATCCATAAGGGCGCGGATTGTAAATCTGGCGGTCGTACGCTGAAGGCGGTTGAACTTACCTCGGGAGGCCTCTCGTCTGTCTTGGCACCAAGACTGAGGACTGAGTGATTGGTCCAGACCGGGCGGGAGGAGTCAGCAGAGGGCATAGTAGTCTCGGTAGGGATGAAGGCCTGAACGGTGCGGAGTGGTAAGTAGGCGAGCGGAACTCATGAGCGACAAGCGGCTGAATAACCAGTTAACTCTGGCCTTCCCGACAGAGGATATGGGTGAAGCCCTAAGGGCTGACGAGGAAGTGTCGAATCGCTCGCGGCGAACCGCGCAGTCGAAAGCCCGGCGAGAGGTGACCAGTTGCGAGAAGTCTCTACTGGTTAGCCGATCGCTTAACCCGCCGAACCGCCGTATACGGACCCGTATGTACGGTGGTGTGACAGGGAAAGCGGGTGACCGCCTACCTATGTCGATGGTGGCCGTGGCGTAGCCTTCGGGTTCCCTCGCGGTTCGCCGACCCCGGCGGCGCACAAACTCGCGGAGTTGGTCTGAGTCTTCGGCTCAAACAATGTGCGCCTTGTCTCCGGTGCCGGCTGCACGGCTCGGCCACACCACAAGGCCAAAGTAAGCTGCCGAAAAATTGAGTCCCTTTCTGATGGCTGGCTAACCCGCTAGCTTCAAACCAGGCCCGCCGATCAGTGAGAGCATCCGACCCTGGGACTGGGCAGCAGGCGTCGGACCTGAAAAACAGAGAAGATTTCCAGATTTGAGTCCTTCTGGGAATTCTCTAACTCGCTGAGGTGGGCTACAGCTTGACTAATTTCGCTTCTTGAACAAGAATCCGCCTGGCCTATGCTTATCCGCAGGCCAGGCTTTGAGGCAATTCACACGAGGCTGTTATACTGATCCGCATAAGAACCCGTCATAAACGTGCGATAGGGTCTAACTCATTCAAATGGCAAAGATAATGTCGTTATTTTCAGGAAATTCGATGGCGTATTATACGGACAGAAATGGGCCGATCCGGCTCTTATGCGGATCCGCCTAAACATTTTTTAGGGCGCAGAACAGGAGATCGTCGAGTGCTCTCAGAGATTGAACAAGCTCGGTTGCGGCTATCGAAGGACACGGACGCGAAGAAGAAATCTCAGCTTGGCCAGTTCTTGACGCCGTCAGGGACCACTGCCTTTATGGCTGGGCTTTTCCCACCTGCTGATGGTATCTGCCGCCTGCTTGATGCGGGCGCCGGAATTGGCTCGCTTGCCGCAGCCTTTTTGGAGCGTTGGCGTTCCGGTGGTCTTCGCTTCCAGCGCGTAGAGCTTGATGCTTTCGAGGTCGACAGTTCTTTGCACGCTGAACTTGCTCGACCCTGTCGAAGTACCGAGACGACAAGTTTTCCGCGACGGTCCATGGTGAAGACTGCATCCATGCCGCCGTCGACGCGCTTTCCGGTGGCCTGTTCTGACGTCCCTCCCAAGATATAGCCACGCTATCCTCAATCCACCCTACAAAAAGATAGGGAGCGTTTCAGCCCACCGGCTCGCCCTGCGTCGCGTGGGTATCGAGACGGTAAACCTGTATTCGGCTTTTGTGGCGCTGACGGTGGCACAGGCCGCATCAGGCGGGCAGATCGTGGCGATCATCCCCGCAGCTTCTGCAATGGGCCGTACTACCGCCCATTCCGTGACTTCATCCTTGAAAAGGCAGCCATTCAACACATCCACCTGTTCGAGTCACGCACCAAGGCATTCAAGGATGATGCAGTCCTCCAGGAGAACGTCATATCCGCCTTGAGCGTGGCGGACGGCAGGGGCGGGTGACCGTTTCGACCTCGACAGACGACTCCTTCTCCGACCTTGTTAGCCATGAGCACCCGTTCGAGCGGATCGTGTTTACAGACGACTCGGAGCAGTTTATTGATGTGCCGACCTCGCCCGACAAGACTGTCATCGAACTAGCCCCAGCTATTCGGTATACGCTGGCCGACTCTGGCATCAAGGTGTTGACCGGGCCGGTGGTCGACTTCAGATTAAAGCAGCACCTGCGCGAAATGCCCGCGCCGGGCACCGTGCCTTTGCTCTATCCAGGCCATTTCGCTGCCGGCGGGATCACATGGCCCATCGAGGGTTTGAAGAGAACCGAACGCCATTGAACAGAATTCCGACACTGATAAGTGGCTTTATCTGAACGGATTTTATCGGCGTAGTGCGGCGCTTCTCATCCAAGGAGGAAACGCGCCGGGTCCTGGCGAGCGTTGTGGACCCTGGCGTCCGGTGACGTAGCGGCGCTGGGCTTCGAGAATCATCTGAACGTTTTCACGATGCCAAGCGCGCCTTGCCGCAGGCACTCGCCCATGGGCTGACCGTGTTCTTGAACACGACTGCAGTTGACGAGGCTTTCCGTCGCTTCAATGGCCACACACAGGTCAACGCAACCGATCTGACGCTCATGAACTATCCCAGCCGCGATGTCCTAATGCAGTTTGGCGAATGGGCTATGCAACAAGGACGCCTCACCCAGACAATGATCGACGAGAAGTTCGGTGTCGTGGCCGCATGACGACCAGCAAGAAGAGTCGCCACATCAAGGCTGCGCATCAGATTCTTGTTTCGCTTGGGCTGCCGCGGGCACAACAGAACGACCGTTCCGCACTCTGCCTGTGGCGCTTCTCAACCTCACCGCGGGGAAGCCGTGGTCGAAAGCAGAGAATCCGCTCGTTGGCATTACGCCCATCATGGAGTGGGCTGGCGAATATTACGGAAAGGAATATGCGCCGAACACGCGAGAGACTGTCCGCCGCCAACAATGCACGAGTTCTGTGACGCGGGAATCGCGGTTTACAACCCGGACCAGCCCGGCCGCCCGGTGAACAGCCCCAGGCTGTCTATCAGATCGAACCTGCCGCTCTATCTTTGCTGCGTACCTACGGTACGCCCGCTTGGCATGACGCGCTGACGAACTATTTAGCCGAGCGCGAGACGTTGGTCGCCCGCTACGCCCAAGAGCGGGAGCAGAATCGGATCCCGGTAAAGATTGCGCCGGGAAAAAAATTACTCTCAGTCCCGGCGAACACAGCGAACTGATCCGGGCCATTATCGAAGACTTCGCTCCGCGGTTCGCCCCGGGAAGCATGCTGGTCTATGCTGGTGACACCGGCGACAAGTGGGGATACTTTGATGCCCCTCTTCTGGCCAACTTGGGCGTCGATGTGGAGTCACACGGCAAGATGCCGGATGTGGTGCTTCACTACACCTTAAAAAACTGGTTGCTGCTGGTCGAGTCCGTCACCAGCCATGGGCCGGTCGACGGCAAGCGGCACTCGGAGCTTGCCAAGCTCTTTGCTGCCTCGACCGCCGGGTTGGTCTATGTCACTGCGTTTCCGAGCCGCGCGCTCATGAGCCGTTACCTTGGGGACATTGCATGGGAAACCGAGGTGTGGGTAGCTAACGCTCCTTCCCATCTCATACACTTCAACGGCGCACGGTTCCTGGGTCCTCACAATGCGCCTTAACAACAGGTTGCAGCGGACGGTCCGGTGCGCGGCCCGCCGCTGAACCGAGGCGTTACATCGCTAAATGAATGGAAGCATGAAGTTCATTCACAACGATCTGGGCAATCGCAAATTGGGCGAAATCGTCGAAGTGACGCTTTCTGGTAGTGCCGCGAAGTCCGGCTTATGGATAGCTCAAACTTCAGCAGCTACAAGAGCGGACGCAATCATCGGTACTACGGCGGCCTCATAAAACGGTCTCCTGTCAGGCTTCAGATACCGCACTCTGGCCACTGGCACGTCACTGTCGATATGCAAGGGTTGCGCGGCAATGTTCGTTCATCCGTCCGCTTGCTTCCGAATCCGCTTCCGCCACTGCAAGAAATGAGACTCACAGACGTTCCCGGATTGCTAAACGGGCCCCCCGATGATTCCCCTGATTCCGCCAAAGAATACGACGTCTTCATTTCACATGCCTCCGAAGACAAGGATGTCATCGTTCGCCCTATGGCAACCGCGCTCGTAAACCAAGGGCTTGCCGTGTGGTATGACGAATTTGAACTTCGGATTGGCGATAGTCTTCGTCGGAAAATTGATCGCGGGCTCGCAAAATCCAAGGTTGGTTTGGTCGTGCTGTCACACGCCTTCATTGCGAAGGGCTGGACGAACTACGAACTTGATGGAATCGTTACTCGTAGTGTCGATGGCCAACAAATGCTGCTTCCAATCTGGCACAATATTTCAAAAAACGAGGTAGTTGAATACAGTCCGTCTCTTGCAGACAAGGTTGCTCGAAGCACCTCGACGCACACAATCGAGGAAATCGCGTCTGAAATTGCTGAATTGATACGCAATGGCTAATTGCGATGTAATAATCCAATGCACTCGCGCGGCGAAGTCGTGTTCGAGGTCAGTCCTTGCAATACGACAAAGGATTGTTCGCGGTGGAATAATTGTAAAGGGGGGGGCAAATTTTTGGTTGAGTGGTTGGCAGCTGGGTGCAAGGTCGGCTGAATGTCGCGTCTGTTGCAGTGCCAAAGTCTCGATGCTTTTAAAAGGGGCCTGGGTTAGGTCTTGCCATGCTACAGGGAATTGTCAGGCGGGGGGGTCGGATCAGTGAAGTCGCAAACGGATGGCGGGATTACACGACCAGAGCCCATTAAATACTTCGTTTCCTTTCC
>CAVSTN010000003.1:0-9057 GCA_963730905.1 uncultured Nitrospiraceae bacterium
GAAAATTATGCGCATAAAGGATCCAATCCGCTTACGGGAGCGTGAAATCCCTTTGCCTCCCTCAGGAAACATTGGGGAGTAGACTCTTGAGGTTCAACTGATACGTCTCTGCCTTCAGTGCCCCCCAATCGTTTCCCAAGATCTCCCAAGAGGCGCAGGCGGATTACCCACCCATAGCCACCCTACCAATCATCGACCCTAACAAGGTGACGACAGGCTGTCCTTTTCCGGAACAGACTTTCCCTGGAGTTTCTTCCCGCGCCTACCAGGAAACCCTTCATTTCAACGTTAGACTGTAAAAACCGGTTGTTTACTTTGGAGGTTTTCGTTCCTCCTCATCTTTACAAATGTTCCTAACCCATGGAATGCCTCTTGCAAGATGGACTTCACGAAGTCCATGTGAGGATCTTCTTCATCAAAGCTATTTCCAAAAATAGTATGGGAGAGGGAAACGTGTGCGGCTTATCTTCGGCAGATTCTCCGACAGTCGTAAAATTATCATCTTGCTCTCAGGGGTTCTAGGGCGATATGGTACACTCCCTTTTAACCTGGGATTTTTTCTTTTACCTCCGGTTCCCGGGTCTTGATATACGGAAAAGGAAGGTTGCCATTGGGTAGCTTTTGTTCTCCACACTCCTCCCCTTCATGGTGATCCAGGCGTCCCCGGGATTATCAATTTCAGCCACCAACATGACGTTGCTCATACCCTTCATCCACGCCCTGGTTCTTACGGTCGTCATGGTTGGGGTTCAATTCGAAACTGCATGGGCACAACCGGATTCAAGCAAAGCTTCAAAGCAGGCATCAGCCGCAACTCCCACCACAGTGACCTTGAGCTTGAACGATTCCTTATCCTTTCTTGGAAAAAAATCTTCATCTCTTGATGACGAAATATGGGATCGATAATGCTAAGGGAATCGCCATCACGGCCAAACTTTTTCCCCAACCCGACTTTTTCTCTGTTTGGAGGGGCCGCATTTACTTCAAAGCAAACCTTTGCCGGCACTCGCTATATTACTCCACAGCTCAACAGATGTTTTTGCTTGCCGGGAAACGGGGCTATCGGATGGAAAGCGCGGGCTATGGCATCCAGGCTTCCGAGGCGACATTCATGGATGCCATTCGTCAACTGACGCTCACACTAAAAGACACGTATTACCAGGTCCAATTGGCATCCCGGCGTCTTAATCTCGCGAAAGATAATCAGGAGCGGTTTCACCGGATCTTAACTATTGGGGAATTACGCTTTAAAAAAGGCTTCATTGCCGAAGTGGATCTCATTCGTCTTCGCCTCCAGGCCGTAGACTTCGGCGCACAGGTCATCAAATTTACCCAGGAAGTCCAAACGGCACTCGCCGACCTCCGACTACTCCTGGCCTTCCCACCCACTACGGACCTGGTGTTAACCTCCGACCTCATTTATAAGCGGGTGACACCCGATATGGAAAGACTCCGGACTGAGGCTTTGAACAAACGTCCGGACCTTCAAGCCAGACGGTTCGTCCTTTCCCAACAACAAGCCAATTTAAAATTGGCTGAATCCGCAGGATTCCCGATCCCATTGTCGGGGGCAATTTCAACCTGCAAGGGCCGGATGGTCCAAACAACCAACAACTGTATGGACTGACTTTGGAAGTGCCGCTCCCGGTCTTTGACCGCAATCAGGGAGGCATTGCTCAGGCCGAAATCGCCATCCAAGTCGCGCAAGTCGATCTTCACAAGACGACGTTGGAAGTCCAAAATGAGATTGAAGTGAATTCCGGAATTAACCCAATCCCAACACCTGGTGGAGGCCTATCAGGCGGGAGTGTTGGACAATGCCAAAACGACATTCTCCATTCTCGAAAAAGCCTATCAAAAGGGTGGAGTCACACTCATAGATTTGCTCGATGCCGCCCGCACCTCACAAACCATCCTGCAAAACTATTTGGAAGCCCTCTTTGAGTACCAACGCAACCTATTCCTTTTAGAACGAGCCGCCGGCCAGGATATTTTATGACATCCGGACCTCGTATATACCCGTGCCTTCTTTTCATGATGATTCTCAGCGGGATCGCCTGCAGCCAGGAAAGCCCATCAGAAACCTCCGCGACAACGGACCTGGCCCCTACGACACGCGACAAGGCACACCACTCCCCATCAAAAGCGGAAACACAAATCGTCACCGCCCTGGTGACCATTGGGCCCTCCCACCCCGTCCTGTCCTTAGCAGGGAAAGTGTCTTATGGGGAGGATCGATATTCAAAAGTCTCTTCAGCCCTGGTCGGCCGGGTACAAAAAATTCATGGACAGTTGGGAGATTTCGTGAAAGCGGGAGATCTTCTGGTCACCATTGAAAGTCCAGAGATTACTTCGGCGTATTCGGAATTCATCAAAGAACATTCTGACTTATCTTACGCTCAACGGTCTTACGAGTCTGGCCAAAGACCTGTATGAGATCAAAGCTCTTCCTCAAAAAGATTTGAAGCAGGCCGAAAACGATTTCGTGAAAGCCAAGGCGGAATTCCGGAGAGCAAGGGAAAAGCTCCTGGCTCTTCAAGTTTCCAAGGAGGAACTCGATAAACCCATAGCCGACCAAACGATTACGTCAACCTATCAAATCCGAAGCCCCCTTTCCGGCACCATCGTAGATCGGGCCGTGACCCCGGGCCAATCGGTCAGCGGAGATCCCAATCAGGTGCTTTTTACGGTAGCGGACTTAAGCACCGTGCAAGTCATTGCGGACGTCTACGAACGAGACCTGGGACTTGTGCAAATCAAACAGAAAGCGACGGTAACCGTCGAAGCGTATCCCGAGACGGCATTCCCAGCCACCATCTCAGCCATCGGGGATGTCGTGGATCAGACAACCCGGACCATTAAACTCCGGGCGGTCGTGGACAATAGCGAACGCAAACTCAAGCCGGGGATGTTTGCTCGTTTGAATGTCAAACTGAGCGAGAACCTCCCTTATCCTCTTATTCCTCAAGAAGCCGTGCTGGAAATTGATGGCAAGATGTATGTCTATGTCGCGGATAGAGAAAATCATTACATGAAACGTTCGATCAAGACCGGACTCCCCTCCTCAGGCCAAATGCCCGTCCTCCACGGTCTCGAGGCGGGTGAAACCATCGTCGTAAAAGGGGCCGTACTCCTAAAGGTCAGGACATGAATGTCGAGGACGAGGGATTGTCCTCGGAACACCTTGCCCCCACTTCCCCCCCGAAATCATGATCGGCAGACTTGTCGAGCTGTCACTCGTCCAACGTGCTCTGGTCTGCACATTCGGGATCTTCCTACTTTTTGGAGGGCTCTATGCCTTTCATATCCTTGACGTAGTCGCCTATCCGGACCCCTCGCCACCCTTTGTCGAAGTCATTTCTCAAAAATCGGGATGGTCCGCCGAGGAAATGGAGCGAATCATCACCATTCCCATTGAAACCGCTCTCCAGGGCATTCCCGGCCTTACCAATGTGCGTTCCTTGTCTCTTTTTGGATTAAGTGAACTCAAGGTCTATTTTGAATTTGGCACCAATTGGTATGCCGTCCGCCAAGAAGTGCTGAATCGGCTCCACACCGTTGATCTGCCCGATGGCGTCAAACCGGAACTCTCTCCCTGGTGGGCCATCGCAGAAATTTATCGATATGAATTAGTGGGAACGGCTATTCTCTCACCGACCTCAAAACCATCCAGGACTGGCAGGTCCGTCGTGAATTTAAACAGGTCCCGGGCATTATTGATGTGACGGCGTTTGGAGGGACCACCAAAGAATATCATGTGGACCTGGATCCCGGCGCCCTGCTCACCTATGGAGTCACTCTGGCTCAGATCAAAGCAGCCCTCGCCAATAGCAATGCCAATGTCGGTGGCAGTTATTTGGCCTTGGGACCCCAAAGTTACAATGTCAGGGGAGTGGGATTTATCGATAGTTTGGATGACATAGCCAAGGTCGTCGTAGCGGTCAAGGACGGCACTCCTATCTTTATTGAAAATCTGGGAAAAGTGTCCATTGGCAATGCGATCCGTTTGGGACAAGTCGGTATTAACGAGGTAGAAGATACTCTGGAAGGGGTGATTCTTCTGCAACGGGACACCCAGGCTCTGCCCACCCTGGCACGCGTCAATCAAAAGGTACAGGACTTAAACCAAAAAAAACTTCCCGCCGGGGTCCAGATCAAAACCATTTATGACCGCACCACCATGATCAACACCGTCATTGAGACGGTCGTGCATATATTAATCAACGGCATGGTATTGGTGCTCATCGTTCTCCTCTTTTTCCTGGGACATTTCCGGACCGCCTTGATCGTCGCCTGCACCATTCCACTTGCCCTCCTGTTCACCTTTTCCGCCATGGTCATCATGGGACAATCCGCGAATCTCATTTCTCTGGGTGCCATTGATTTCGGGATTATCGTCGATGCCCCCCTGGTCATGGTCGAAAGCATTTTCTTTTACCTGTGCCACCATGCCAAACCCGGAGTCACCCCTCCTCAGCTCATTGCAAGGGCCGCCCGGCATGTGGGACGGCCAATCTTATTTTCGACGGTGATTATCGTGGTGGCGTTCATTCCCCTTTTCACCATGACGGGGGTCCCGGGAAAAATTTTTGCGCCCATGTCCATTACCTACGGCCTGGCCCTGGCCGGTTCCCTGCTGTTGGCCTGCACCCTCGCCCCGGCCATGTGCTCCTTCCTGCTCAATGGACCCATGCGCGAACAGGAACCCAAACTGGTTTCGATGCTCAGGCAAACCTATCTGGGCGCTCTTCGCTGGGGACTTCATCACCAGAAGCAGGTGCTAGGCGCGGTGGGAATGCTATTAGCCGTGACCGTTTTAGCACTCAACTTCATGGGTGGAGAGTTCATGCCGGCGTTAGAGGAAGGGAATCTCTGGGTGCGGATTCGCATGCCGATCGATATCCGGTTTGACGATGCCGCAGCCTTGGCCAGCCGCATGCGGAAAATGTTTATGGAATCCCCGGAAGTGACCACTGCGGTCTCACAACTCGGACGCCCGGATGATGGCACCGACCCCGAAAGTTTTTTTAATGTGGAATATTACGTCAATCTCAAACCCCGGGCTGAATGGCGCCCCGGCCTGACTAAAGAAGGGCTCATCGAAGAAATTGAGGGACGCCTTGAAACGATCCCCGGCCTCAAAGTCAACTTCTCCCAACTCATCCAAGACAGTGTGGAAGAAGCCATGTCGGGCGTGAAGAGCGAAAACTCCATTAAGCTCTACGGGCACAACCTCACAGAACTTCAAACCCTTGCGGAAAAAGTAGAGGGCGAACTCAAAAACATCCGCGGGGTGAAGGAACTCAGCATCAACCGGACCATGGGACAACCCAACCTGCTGATTCAAGTTGACCGGCAAGCCTGTGCCCGTTATGGCATACAAGTCGGCGATGTCAATGCCATGGTTCAGGCCGCCATCGGTGGGGAAGCCGTCACGGAAGTGATCGAAGGAGACCGGCGATTTGAATTGGTGGTTCGGTTTCTTCCCCAATATCGACAAGACGAAACCACGATTGGGCAGATCCAGGTCAGTTCTCCCGAAGGGGTCGGCATTCCCCTAAAACAATTGGCCACGATCGTTCGGCAAACCGGCGCCTTTATGATTTATCGAGAAAATCACGAGCGATATATCCCTATTATGTTCAGTATCCGTGACCGGGATCTGGTGAGTACGATTCAAGAAGCCCAACGACACCTGGAAGACCGGATCACACTCCCGGAAGGCTATCATCTCGAATGGGCGGGGCAATATGACCAATTGGTCAAAGAACAACAACGCCTGATGATTGTCGTACCCCTGACCATGATCCTGATTCTCTTTTTGCTATACCTCACGTTTGGCTCATTCCGGTACGCCTTCATCGTACTCGCCACGGTTCCCTTTGCCATGATCGGAGGGGTCCTTTCTCTCGTCCTAACCCATACCCCCTTTAGCATTTCCGCCGCCGTAGGATTCATTTCCACATTGGGGATCGCCATCCTTGGCGGCGTCTTAATCGTCTCCAGTATCCGAGAGTTGGAACAAAACGGCATCCCCCTCAAGGAGGCTATCCTTTCAGGAGCGGAACTGCAGATGCGACCGGTGCTAATGGCCACCCTGGGAGCCGCGCTGGGCTTAGTTCCCGCCGCGCTCGCAAGTGGTATCGGTTCGGAGGCTCAAAAGCCCTTGGCCCGCGTGGTTGTGGGCGGCATGTTGACCGCCACCTTCCTCATTTTATTCGTTGTTCCCATCCTGTACCAATTGACCAGTCAGTACTCTAAGAGACGGTCCCGACCTCAACCCGATTCTGAAGAACAGGAACACATCAACCAGGACGCTACTCATAGCAGTGAACATCCATAACCATTCGCACGGCCTGCTTTCCAACCCCTACCCGATTTTCCAAATTTTCTAAAAAACTTGGGGTTTCATTTTTCAAAAGGGGGAATCTATGAGAAAGATTTCTGGGATCCGTTTCCGTTGTGCAAAATGACGCTGGCCATCTCATGCAGCATTAAATAAAAGGTAATTTCAAATAGTCTTCCTACGACCAAATGGGTGCATGGTGCAACTCAATCTGGTTTATACCAGGCTGGTCGATTCCTCAGGTGGAATCGGCCAAAATCAGTTGGGATGATGTGTCACCAGGCTTTGACAAGCGGTTTTGTCTAGAATCTAGAATTAACCCAGCCGCAACTGCGCCAGCGACGCGAGCGCAGGGCCCCCACTGGTGTCGGGGATGATGCTTAACTCGAGCACCGTGACTGCCGAGAGCTCGACGTGATGGTCTTCCGTCTGGCTTGTTGCGCCGTCGGGACTGAAGTTCCACTGCTGGCGCACGATTTCCCGGAACGACTGCCCGCCATCAGACGACCACCGCAACACATACTCTTGCGTACGCCCGGTGCAGGTTTCCAGAAAGTTCAGCCAGATCCTCCGGAGCGGTTGGGGATTGGTAAAGAGAAGCCGGATCGTCTGCTTGCCCGGCCCTGCGGCACGCCACCCGGAAGTCCCACCGGGCACCAACGCTGCCTCAATGGGATAGGCGACGTCCTCCGAGGTGATTTCCACATCCGCAAGCTCCTCCACATTCAGCCAATCCCCTGACGGTTCGCTTCCCTTCTCAATCTGGCCGATGACTCTTTTGCGCATTCGGTGTGCCTCCTAATTGCAAGCTGGAACAATATCCAACTACCTCTCTATGGATGATTTGGTTCCTTATGAGTCTACCGGTCCGATCCGCCGGCAGCAAATGTCTCTGTGGCATACGAAGACCACACCAAGTTGAGGGCAGCCTCGTGGCCACGGATGGAGGGATTTTAGAGGCGAGTGCTTCTCGAAATCAGGTAAACAACCAGCGTTGGATCAGTTTGGTGTAGTGCGGCATCACGAGATAGACCATGACCCATACCACCGAACCGGTGCTAAGCAGCAAGTCCAGATAATGATTGTGAGGTACGCCCAGTTGCCGCAGCCCCAATGCCACAACCAGGGGAATGACGAGCACCAACGGAAAGATGGCAGACCATGTTACGAGAAATTGTTTCCAGCGGACAGGTACCTTCGCCCTCGCGCCTTCGGGCGTGAACCAAAAATCCAAACCACTGCGTATAAAAAAATCATCATCTTGAGCAAGGAGCGGTCGCACCTGTTCAATGAGTCGCTTCCGATCCTGTGAACTCATCCATCTCTGGAGGTGTTCCCTGGTATCAAACCGGATGATGACCGTATAGGTTGCCGTGAGTCCGGGAATCGGACGGATAATCTGCAAATCCAGGTGACCCGGATAGCTTCTGCATAACGGACCGATTTCGTTCAACCAGGCGTCATAGCCCTCTTGTTGACCGTCCCGCACGCGATGGGTAATCACAGCGGTGGCGCCCCGTCCTAACGTGCTCGAAGAGGGATGTTCATGATTCACAATGTCGACACCTCATATTGTTAAAAAAATACGGACGTATAACACCTGTACCATGGGCATGGTGCACGGCAAGACGTTCCATACAACGATATGCTAAAGGGCAGGATTCTGATATTCATAGCTGGTCAGGAAGGGGCAAGCCATGTAGTCGCAGAAATGACAGCTTGTCCCAATATCCGCGTTGGAAAATAATTTTATCATCCAGCACCTGAAAAAATCCGCACCCCCGCAATCCAAGCGGGTCCCGCCACTCAAGAATGGCCCAGTCATCGATTTCAAAAATGCGTTCAACGATGCAGCGCATCTCTGCCTTGGCAAATTCCTCCGCGAACATCTTGTGAATGGCCGCTCGACCCACAACGGGCTCATTCGCCACCTGATGATTGACCGCGTCTTCCGCGTACAAGCCGGCAAGCGCCTCCGCATCGGCACGATTAAATGCCTCTACCCATGATCGAACGATTGCTCCTGGTTTCATATTCGCTCGCACTCCTGGATAAAGCCGACCCGCGCTACGGCGTCGGCGTGAATGAATGGTTATGCACTAGCCCAACACACGCATCCCATTGTTATCCGGCAGGTACTGACCTCGCGCAGCAAGGTAATGCGCCCACAAGATTCGCGCTGCAACGGATCGCCACGGCACCCAATGGCTGGCCAAGAGCTTCTGCTCATTTTTCGTCGGGAGGTCAGTGAGGCGTTTCACTTCACGGAGTGCGACGGCCAGCGCCAAATCCCCTTGAGGCCAGACATCGGGACGTCGGAGCGCCATAAGGTAATAGATGTCCACGCTCCAGGCCCCGAGCCCTGGAACCGCCAATAAGATCTGACGCCCCCGATCATCCGGACCATTGGCCACCGAACTGAGATCAAGACTACCGTCGAGAATCCGTGCGGCCAGACCAAAACAATAGCCGGCTTTCTGCCTCGTCAGCCCGACATCTCTCAACCCGTTGACCTGTATGGCATAGACCGCTTCCGGAGTCATCGCACCCAGATGGCGGAAAAGTCGCCCATACATCGTGCGCGCAGCCGCCAGCGACACCTGCTGTTCCAAGATAATCTGAATGAGAGCAGGAAATCCTGGTACTCGCCCCCACATCGGAGGCTCTCCCAGTCGATCCAGGACAGCGCCTAGATCAGGATCCACCTCCGC
>CAVSTN010000004.1:0-545849 GCA_963730905.1 uncultured Nitrospiraceae bacterium
CGTGCCTTCGCGTTGATTCGGTCACCCCATCAAGGGAAATGTCCCGATTACCACGGTCTTCTCCGGCAATGCTCGTCCCGAACCCGTTTTAAGGTAACGGTCGAAGGCCAGGGCCTTTGAGTCTCAGAAAAAGCCAGATCGGTTATGAGCTTCCAAGGCTGAATTTCGAGGTATGGACAGACCCACCGCTGTTCTGAACAGGCAGTAGTTTTTTCAAGTCGGAAGTGATACCGATGTAACTCTGCTTAGGATGTGGTTCGCTTTTGATGAGATAAGACATTCTTCATTGTGAGAAAAGTGGCTGTGTCCTCCTTCGCTAAAGCTTCGGTGCGACCAGCCATTCGTCTCAGTACATGAGCCTTTTCCATTCATTCTGAAGCCTTTGTCAGGTCTCCGTGGCAAGCCAGCCGAAGCCTTGGCGAAGGCTGGCGGAGGGGGTGGGATTCGAACCCACGGTGGCTTTCACCACGCCGGTTTTCAAGGCCTCGAAGATGCCAAAACCGAGCTATGATATTTAGTCCTGGCAAAATTAATATTCGGCTGATTCTAGCGGACAAAGACCAAAAAATAAAGTTGCATCTCGTTGCGTAGGATGTGAGGGGTCTGAGGAAAAATGGTTACACTTTCGGTTGCATAGCCAATCGGGCTGGGGGTCAGCAATAGGGGGTTCTGCCGTCACAACATTCCCCAAAACCAAATCCTATAACGGTAGGGATGACCAAATGTCTTGATTGCATTTAGATACAAGTCTTGGATTCAACTCGCTAGTGCAACGATTGGGTGAATGCCAAAACATACTTGATTCGGGGTTTTAAACCCAAGGCTTTTCCTCGGGCGATTATTCAGTTTGTTCATGACGTGCTGAATCTCTTGCTGAGTGATGGTGGCAAAGGGCCGCGGCTTGGGGAAATATTGCCGAATGAGCCCATTCGTGTTTTCATTGAGCCCGCGTTCCCAAGCCGCATAGGGATGCGCAAAGAAGAAGCGGACCTTCAACGCCTGCGCCATGTCGCATGATGTGCGAATTCTTTTCCATTATCTGACGTCAGCGTGTGGAGCGGGAGCCCCAGAGGCTTCAACAAGTTTATGACAGCCGTGGCGACGGTGTTGGCGCTCCGCCGTGCGACCTTGGCGATGAGACTCAGGCGGGATTTGCGCTCCGTTAAGGAGACGAGGGCCTGTTGATGGCCTTCGCCGATCATGGTATCCACTTCCCAATCGCCGAGCCGGCTGCGGCGTTCGACCACGGCAGGCCGGTGCTCGATTGAAACCCGGTTCGGAATGTGACCCCGCCGACTGTAGGTACCATACCGCTTCCGGCGGTGGCGCTGACAGCGCAGGTGCCGGTAGAGCGTGCCCTGTGCGCGCTTATCGCGATAGACATGTTGGTAGATCCATTCGGGACTGATGAACGTCCCCTGCTGCGTGCGCAACCAGCCACTGATCTGTTCCGGGCTCCACTCGGCCTTGAGCAGGTCATTGACGCAGTGCCACGTGGCAGCGGCAATACGCCGGCGAATTTTGGTGCGTCGCCGAGCTCAGCGTGAATCGGTGGGCTTGTTGCGGACGATAGCCGCGTCGACCCTGATTCCGCCGCACTTCACGGGTGATGGTAGATTTGTGGACACCAATCACGTCGCCAATCTCCTGATAGGAGTGTCCCATTTTCATCAAAGCCTGAATCTGATAGCGTTGTTCCAGGGTCAGGTGTGTGTAGGATCTCATAAGGGCTCCTCTTCCTGGCCGGTAAAAGAAGCCAGGATGCTACCGCATCTGACCCTTTAAACCGAACCGTTGAGTTTCGCTTACAAGTTGAATTCACCAAGGATTCTAGAATTTTCCATGGTCAAAAACAGCGAAGCAGCCGACATTTCCGATCCCTCCCGGCAAATACCTGGTCACGGGTGACCGCGAGGTCACGACCGTGCTGACCATTCATCCCGCTGACAAGGATGGAAATAGCCGCTGGGAGCTCGATGACCAGGCGACGCTCTATGACGTGACGCACTTGGCGTGCCGCTCCGCGCGCTATACACCGACGACCGGTGATGGTTCGTGTTCTCCGGCAAACGTGCAGAAGACTGCGTTTCCGGTCACTCCAGGTGGGGCGATGCCTCCAGTCGAGGGCTGCAAGAAGCAAGACTATGCGGTTCTCATCGTGATCGCTGTGGCCGTGAAAGACGAAGGCCGGTGACGCCGGCAATTACTTTTTTGGTCCGTCCTCCTTTCTCAATTTTCTGAAATTGGAAGTGGGCAATGCGAAGTTTGACCAACAAGTAACTCACTGTTACAAGGCATGGCACCAACGACATTTTAATTGATTATAATCCTCAAAAACCGCCTCAGGTATTTTTTGATACTCATTTTCTTATCGGCTTAAACCCAAGGGGGAGAGCAGAATTAGGGAATCTCAAAATTAAAAAAGGATTCACCTACCGCTACTCGATGCTTAATTTTTTAGAACTGGCTTCTCACCTTGGGGATGAACCTAGTACAAACGTTTTAAGCCCATTTAGAAAATTCCAAATGGTTTTAAAAAAAAATGCCAAGCCTATTCCATTTGAATCCTTTGCCTTCGCCATGAATCCATTTTTATGAAAGCTGTATGTTTACATCATTATTTTGAGCCAAAATGGGAAGTTAACGCGGGATGGGCTGAAACAATTAAATTTTTCAGAAGCTACAACTCTAGAGGAACTCCAAAAAGCTGGTTTTAGTTCTAAACACTACAAGGATCTACGCAAACAAGATGAAAAATGGTTTCTGAGATTCATAGAAAAAGCTCGATCTCCTTGGAGCATCCCCCAAATTACGCAAGATATCAGTCCTAATGGGTGAAATTCCCTTGGCCAGTTCTATGAATTTTTAATTTGTTGAGCAAGCAAGGAAAGAATCTCTTTTTCGGCTTTGGAAGGAGAAGGGAAAGTGCCCGTCCGGGACTTCTTTGGGCTTAAAAACCCGGGTGGGGGAATTCTTTCAATGCACTTCGTCCACCTTTTAAAAAAAACCTTGGGTAATCTATAGAAAGGAAGATGCCAATGACTTCTATGATATGCTTTAGCTTTTACTTCTAGCGGGCGAAAATTTACTTTTTGTGACTGATAATCGACCATTCCACCAATGTGACATTAATCCAGAATTACACTGTGTAGTCTCATGGAAAGGTTTTGAAGCCTCAGCTTTTAATTGGAAATTTTCCAGGATAAGGAGGTCAGATAAGGGGTCAGGCATGAGTATTGATTAGTGGCTTCAAGATCATGCGAATCTGCTTTTCCAGCGCAGGCATGCGCCCCACCACATAGTGGGCATACAGCCGGCTGACCATCGAGGGTACACGAGGGAGGGAGGCGCTGCCCGACCTCTTTTACGCTCTGGCCGCCCAACTTCCGAGCTCCATAAACGAACAACGCGCGCACTGCCCCTCTGTTACCCTGCCGCCCTGTTCGAAGCAATGGTCGGGGGAATAGCCCGTCACGGTAGCCACAGCCTGAAGGACGTGGGTAAAAGGGATCTTCAGTCCCTTCACCCTCAATTCGTGTTTTGCCGCCGTCCGCTGCTGGATCTCGGCGAGAAACCGCTCATCCCCCAGGAAGCGTTGATCCACGGCCTCGTAGTAGTGCGCTTAATGCCCTGTGCCCAGCCCCTCCTGTACAAACTGGCGATAGGCTTTCCGGGCCGGCCCCACCTGCCGATGAAACTGCTCCAGAATAGTCGAGGTCTCGACCTGAACCAGGCCCATTTCCCCGAGATTCCATCCTGTGACTGCTCCATGGATACTGCCAGGGGTCCTGCGGTTGCCGAAGTGGGGCCGGGTTTAAATGCAGGTAGCGGACCAACTCCAGAAGATAGGCATTTCGATCACAGGGCAGGGCCTTATAGCGCTCTTGGAGCAAATGCCCCGTCTTCTGGTAGCGCTCATTGTAACATTGGGTATAGGTGAATTGGGTCGTCTCATCGTGCGCCCAAGCGGGATCTCTTCGGTTTCAACCAGCAAATGGACTTGATTGGCCATCAAGACAAACGCATAGCACCCGAAACGATGCCGCCCTTGTGATATAGTCTTCCACTCCATAGTTTCTCCAAATGGTTATGACGGGATACCAAGCGGGGTGAAGTATGAAGCATAGGGCCGGGGGAAAACCAGGTAGAGCGAGTGCTAGGCTTGTGAGATAAGTTCCCTTGATATGGAGGTTTCGGGTTTTTTGACCATACGACCATTGACTAATTGTCTCACACATTTCGGTGATTTCACTTCAGTGAGCAGCTCATGGACTTCATTTAAACCCAGTGAGAAACTATGGTATAGCCAGACGACCTGGCTGCTTATCGCAGAGGAAAAACAAAAGCTCTAAAAGCTGAATGTTTTGGTAATCCTGACCTAGCATGTCAGTCATAGTTCAACTTGACAATTCTGACAAGGAGACAAATGCCTTGAAATGGAGCCTTTTCGGTGTCGCCCCGTAATTCCTAATGCTGCAGATTGTCCGTTTCGGGGTTATTGACATCTTTGACTGCTTCCCATGACCGACTAAATCGATCTTTCAATGCAGCGATTCCATCACTCTTGACAGCAATGACATCATATCCCAATTCGGTGTACAAGACAGGATTGTTAAGGGCATCCTTTGCTCTGCGTATGGCTTTCCCATGCTTTCCTAGAGAACGAAGCTTGGCCGCAAGTCTAATGGCAAGCTCCCAGTCCTTATTGATCATTGCTTCTCGGACTTTTGCTAGCTTGGTATTCGGGTCAAATGGCATAGACAGTAACTCATGATGGAATATCTTCTTTAGATAAGATACTCTTGGTAAATCCCAATCGACAGCTGGAAGTCTGTTTGCTTCGATTTAGGAAAGACGATGGAAATTTCAGAAAACTCGGACCTCAGATAGTTTGGCAGCGGTACTCCTTTGTTTGGAGGTTAACCCATACAAATCGAAAATTTCGGAGTTTAATGTTTCCTGTAATTGCAAAATTCTCTTCCAGCTTTTCGAGAATTGTACGCTGCAAAGGCCTTGATCTTTGATATGTGTACAGGACACAATATTTTGATGCAGTCCCTGACGTATCTTGGAGATCTTTCGCCCAATGTCAGCAACTTGCTGCCATTTTTTTTGGTCTACCACAATCGGTAACTGTGCTAAGACAGACAGCTTCACGGAACGGTTCAAATCGCGCAGCTTGTACCAAGCATTTACGAATTGAGAATTAAACAAGGCCTCGAAGAAATAGATGTTGCTGGCCAGGTACGGCACGAACATTGATGCGGTGCTGGTGGCCAGGGTTCCGCTGCCACTAACGGCGGCAATCAAACGAATTGGCAGGGTCACACAACGGATGTCTTGAAATAGAATCTTAGGAAGGTAGAGATACTTTATGGGTGGTGGTTGGGCGAACACCCTTCGGCTGCGATTATAGCGAATAGCATTACGCGGGCACGCGTGAAATGGTCGAATATGCCTCCCATGGAAGCCGACAAACGACTCGGGCGAGCCAGTCAAATATTTTTTCCCCAGTTTTGCCCCGCAAGAAAGGTTACCCAGTTCCTGGAGAGACAATCCGTTATTGATGTTAAGGAGGAAGAGGGTTTCTCTGACGCAAGCGGGTGAAAAACATTTCCTGGAAGCTTCTTCCAAATTAACCCAATTGAAGACTTTCTAGAATTTGTCCGATCAAAAAGGCCGACGAATTCATGGTTAAAAGAGACGACTGTGCGAAAAGAAACTTTTTTCTTTGTTTCACGCTTTCGGGCGAGGAATGAAATTGGAGCCACGCTGGGTAATTCAACAAAACATCGTCGAGGGTAAATGTCTAGCCTTAAGAATTCATACTCTGCTAATAATAGGCTACGAACTTTTTCAGCGTTCTGATTGAACAAAAATTGATTGGGAATCACCATAGTCAAGAGCCCATTGGGCTTCAAGTACTGGTGCGCCTTAAGAATGAAGGCGAGATAAACATCAAAATCTCCACAAAGGTATGAAGGAAATAAATTGCGTAATGCCTGGGTATCTGTTGAATGACGTGTTTTCCAAGGTGGATTTCCGATAATAGCGTCAAACTTCCCGGGCCAGTTTTTCGGCAGAGGGTCTAACAAGCTGTCTAGTTTTTTTGTGTAAAACTCATAGTGGTTGCATTTGGATCTATCGATTGCAAATTTAAAAATTCGATTTGCTAATTGAAGGGCTACCGGATCCCTATCCATTCCGAAAAAACCGCACCGGGGATCCTGTTTGTTGGGCAAGGAGACTTATCGGAAAATGGCCGGCCTCGAGAGAGAGGTCCGCTACATCAATGTCTAGGGGGCCGTCAGCTTTAAGTGCTGATAACAAATGCAAAGACATCTTGTCAGCTATAAGGTTTGGTGTCGAATATGTCCCTATCGCGACACTTCGCTGCCGATGTACGACTGTCTTCGGATCAAGAGAGGGAAATGTTTTCCCAGATGGAAGAATCCCCAGCATTCGTTCGCTCAAATGCAGGACAACTTCGGTCTTCGCCACCCAAGCGGGTTTGTCTCTAGGGTTACAAGTTAATACTTTCTCAATCAACTTGGTCATCCGTCTCTGTAAATTATCATTCATAGAACTGGTGCATTTTAGTGGGACCACGTCGATAATATTTAAACAGTTGTCCGCAAATGCTATAATTGCTTCCTCGGGTGACAGTTCAACTCCCTTAAATTGAGTCGCAATTATCTCTTGCAGTATGGAGCGAGCAAGTTCACGGTGACGGTATGTTATACGGGTTGACACCCAAAGACCTCCTGTACCTTTCGTTGCCTCAAGATACTATCTTGCGGTTAAGAGCAACCTCAATAGTTTTCGCTCTCACCCTTTCTGTGCCTTATTATGTTTACCCAGCACCCAATGGGGTTGATAGTAAGACGCCAACAGCACTTTCGACTGTCCCTTCCCAAAAGGCTTCACTTGAGAAAAGCAACAACCTGAGTGCAGGGGATGCCTTCTTCGCCGCCGAGGACTATGGCAAAGCCATCACGGCTTACAAAAAGGCCCTAGCCTCGCAGGACACCACAGTGGCTACACAAGCAGAGAAAAAGCTGAAGAAAGCCTTGCTTGAGGAGGGCCGAACCCAGCATCGGCAGGATTTAAGCGAAGGAGACGCCCTCTTCGCCGCAGAAGACTATGCAAATGCCATCACGGCTTACAAAAAGGCGCTGGCTTCTCGGGACACCACAGTGGCTACACAAGCAGAGAAAAAGCTGAAGAAAGCCTTACTTGAGGAGGGCCGAACCCAGCATCGGCAGGATTTAAGCGAAGGAGACGCCCTCTTTGCCGCAGAAGACTATGCAAATGCCATCACGGCTTACAAAAAGGCGTTGGCTTCTCGGGATACCACAGTGGCTACACAAGCAGAGAAAAAGCTGACGAAAGCCTTGCTTGAGGAGGGCCGAACCCAGCATCGGCAGGATTTAAGCGAAGGAGACGCCCTCTTTGCCGCAGAAGACTATGCAAATGCCATCACGGCTTACAAAAAGGCGTTGGCTTCTCGGGATACCACAGTGGCTACACAAGCAGAGAAAAAGCTGACGAAAGCCTTGCTTGAGGAGGGCCGAACCCAGCATCGGCAGGATTTAAGCGAAGGAGACGTCCTCTTTGCCGCAGAAGACTATGCAAATGCCATCACGGCTTACAAAAAAGCGCTGGCTTCTCGGAACACTGCCATATCAGAAAGAGCGCGAAAATCACTGGATTTGGCTTTTCTTGAAAAAAATAAGGAGTCCTTTGGTCTGAGGTGGTTTATTCCTAAATGGAGCCGAAATTATTATTTGGAATTTAGCATCATCGGGCTTTTTATTCTCTTTATGTGGAGAAATAAAGTTGCTAAAATATTTTTATGGCGTAAGCCATTCAAATCCGCATGGAAAATAAAAATGATGCCGCAACCTTCAACGGAAGTTCCATCTGAAATTTTCCTACAGGAATTATTCCTTGGGGTTAACGAGATTGAGAAGCTAGGAAGGATTTTCGAGGGCAAATCTTTCCCAATACGATTTGCGGGTCAGGGAGATTCCCTAGATAGGTTTGTATTCCCACTAGATTTTGCCGAAGTGCTTAAGCCAGGGCAAATCTCATTGGGGAGTGTCGACATCGGAGCCTCGATCGGTACCCTTCAAAAATTATTAGAGTACTACTCTTGGAAACTGGAGATTCGTGTCTATCAGAATGGCCAAGTCGCTGCTAAGAAAACTGATGCATATGCCTCGCTTTGCTGGGGACCACGAATTGAGAGAATGTGGCACATTTCAAGCACCGGTGACAAACCCCCTGCCTCCATACAGGAGGCAGGGAGAATTTTAGCATATGAAATCTTTTCAAAAGGTTGGGTGAAATCATGAAAGTCGAGACATATTCATCGCGGCCCTACCCTGGGATGTCTGATTGTTTAGCGCTTTCATGTTCCGAGAGTTTTCGGCTTTTTTCAGAAGGCCTGCAAGCATTAACTGCTTATGAACAAAGTGCAGAAAAGAGTTGTCTTGAGACAGCAAACCAGCGCCTGGAACTATGTGTCAACAAGTATCCGGCTGATGTGTTGCCTAAATTTTACCTAGGAATTGCTAAGTCCTTCCTCGGTGACATGCAACACCTAGAAGAGGCAATCAATTACTTTCGAAGCGTTGAGTCAATTAACATTCACACACTACGGTTGTCTACCAAGTACAACATGGCTGCCAGCTATATCGAGAAATACAACGATACAGATATGCAGCGGGCTGAGGAACTTCTTGATGAGGTCATCACGGAGTTGAGCGAAAAAAAAAGTTTGAGAAATGAAACACTATGGACCAGATTCCTGACACTTCTCAGGATTCAAAACAAACCTCAAGTAGATGAATTTTTATTTCAATCTTGGGCATTGTTGTTATATGTGAGAATCCATCGGGATTTATGGGAAAAGAGACAGCCAGATAACCTGGAAGGACTGGGATCTACCATTGAAAAACTAGGGCAGGAACTTGACAGATTTTGGAAGGAGTTCAATTTGGCCGACCCTGGACATAATTCGGGAGTGAAAGGAATTCTAGCAGATTACTGGAACGCCAAGGCAACGTTTGAAGAATCCCTCGCCAGTCTCTATAGTATTGAACAGCCTGAGGTGAGCAGAGAACATGCCGCCAAGGCTATAGCAGAATTTGAAAAAGCTATACGCATGAAACCAAACTGGCCCGCTGCGAAAGCAAATATTGCACGCATGAATTGGAAACTACTTGGTCAGGTTGACAAGGCTGAAGCTCTCTTCACTGAGCTCATAAATGGAGTAGAGCAGGTTGAATATGCATATTACTGCCGAGGTGAAATTTCCTTTGAAGCAAAAAAGTATAAACGAGCAGCCGAGGACTTTGCCAAAGCGTCCAACAAAATTCCCCGCGCACAGAAGAAGCTTGCCCGGACGCTGCAACTATTAAACCAGCCCATCAAGGCACGAGAGGTTTTGGAACGATTTCTTGAGAATTTCCCTGACGACACGGAAGCTCGCGATTCGCTAGCCAGCCTTCAGCAAGCACCCTCTCGAACTAACGAATCGACGCTTGATTAGCGCAAATCAGCTTCCTCTTGGCATTTGTCTGCGTTGATATCTACTCAAGGTCCGAATTAATTTTTTGTTCCACTTATTCTCTCCCTTGAACAGCTCGTTGAAGATAGATCTGTAACGATCTCTAGAGGTTCCAAAATCGTCTTCTAGAATGACCCGAACACCGGTTGCGTCGCGAGTCACACATTTGGGACGAGTCACGATCTGTTCTGGTAGATCTCCACTAAAAGCCTCTCGAAGAACTAGCTTCATCAATCGCCGTGGATCAATCCTGTATCGAAGCGGTAAATTGTAGCCGATACTCATGAGCTCAGGGGTCCAAAACGGGTCGACTACAGAAATCCCCCATGGCGAAAAATTATTCTGCACCATTGCAAGTTCGTTCGGAAGATCACGTTTCAATTGTTGTCGATAGTACTTGCGTAATTGCTGGCCCTGATAGTACCGAAGAGTGAACTTAAACCCCCCAAAGAGATCATCGGCAGCTTCACCTATCCAAACGTGACGATATCCTGCGTTTCGTATATGCCTAGCCAATTCGATAAGTGCTGTGCTTTCGTCTATGATCGTTCCACGCGGCGTCTCTGACAGGAAGACTGCTAATGGCAAATTACGGATGAGGTGCTTCGGCTCAATTGATATTTTCTGCAGGGGTATGCCGAGATGTTGGGCAACTTTAATCGCACATAAACGATCATTTTCCAGAGTGTTTTTTGGCTCATTTTCATAGGATGTTGAGAACGTAAAGGCTTGAAATTTTTTGCCTACGTTAATTGCAGCTGCAGCCATTGCTGAGCTGTCGATCCCCCCGCTCAGCAGAAGTGCTGAATTGTCGGGTAGTGCATCAACGCTATCGTGCACCAGAGTGCGAACTTTTCGAACCGTGGTGTCAAAATCGTATTGAAATTTGGTAAAGAATTTCGAAACGTTCCTCCCACTCTCGCTCCATCCAGTGACATTTCGTTTGACATTAACCTCACACCCTGCCTCCAGGAGTTTTTCTTTCTTTCTGAATCGATGATCTAGTAGTTTTATTAGCTTCAGGTGAGACGCAACACACAGAAAACCATCAAAGTTATAGTAAAGGGCAAACTCACCAGACCAGCGACGATACATCTCGCCGCTGTATGAGGCAGCACGCCATCGAAATCCGCATATCGGCTGCGAATCAATGCCTGGTCGATGGTGTCCAACCTCCCAGACACCCTCATGTTCAGAAAAAATTGTGAACCCATCTTCGAGCATAAGAAGTCTGGCGCCACCCATATCAAAAAATTTTGGAGAGCCCCAAGCTCCCAGCATTGAAGCAGCAGCAGATTTTTTCAAAAGACGGCTATCATTAATAAATAAGAACATGATAAGTAGCTAAACTTGGACCCTTATTAGTTTTCCTCAGAGCAGGCATGCCCTCTTGATCAGGAACAATTTCGTCACGATTCAGAACGCCTAACCCTCATACCTTCCAGCGCTTAAAATAAAGGTCATGACTAGAATAGAGGGTGTTTTCGAAGGACCTTGATTAACAATGGGTAGAGGTTTTGTACGCGATGATTAAAAAACAATATTTTTCTTCCAACAAGTATGGGTGTTAAATTTCGCAATTCTTGTTAAAATTATTATCTCGATTTTTCCCAGATTATTTTAGGATTTTTTGTGGTCATTAGTCATTAATAATCATAATTCTCCCCAGTTAAACAAATTTAATGCCAAAACGAACACGTCCGATCCTTGATGATAGGCCTTAGCATATTTTCCTCTCACCCCCTGTGAAAAATCATACTCCCTTTCATTTCATTGTTTTCAGATTCCTTGCTCATAGCATCCCCTTTCCCGTTTTGTGGCTGGGATTTCTATCTCAACATGTCCGCGCGCAACAAACCGGGGCATCTTATTAGAGAATGCTAGGTAAGTTTTGATGGCCTTGAAGATATGCGATGGTTTGCTGAAATCGGCAGGGCAGGCTGGGCCGAATGATTCGAAAATCTTTCTGGACGAGCAAGTACGAATGGTGTTCCACGAGTTTGACAATGTCGCCGCGACGGAGACGGTGCTCCGGTAGGTCACACGTCAACGCCACATCAGTGTACAAAATTTCATCATTTCCTCCGCTTGTCTGGTATGAGTGTAATAAACTTTGTGATACCCGACAAGTTTCGGTCATCCCGATCGTGCAAACAGCCAGCTTCACCCGTTTGGACCGGTGAGCGTGGCGCGAATCTCATGGTACCGTTAAAATTTGTTAGATTCCAGCTCAATGGCTTCACATGGCAAAATCTGTGTGCGCAAATCCTGTAGGGGGCTGTTGAAAAAAGGCGCCAGCGCTTGCTGGACAAATTTTTTTGAACCGCCCCGAGGCCTCTGATATGCAACGTGCCTGTGGGTCAATATGCCCTTGGAAATAATAATTATTCAGCACTCCCTGTAGCAGTTGGGCAGGGTTTTCCAGCCTATACCCTGCCTTTGCCAGGAAGGCCGATTTATCGCCTCGCGCTTGTGGCAAAAGGAAGTAGTGCGTCAGCTTGTCTTCGGCGATGGTTGTGTCTGCGGGGAGTCTCATTGGGCCTTTTGCCGGGCAGTATGTTCACGGTCTGCTGCATGGTTTGGATAGTTGCGGCCACGTCTGTCTTCCGAACCGATGCCTCTGGTCAGTTTGACCTTGGGGCTAGCCTATTGACAGTAATGGTGTCGGGGTAAGGAGGCCTTTACATTATAATGGTGGGCCGTGTAGGGGGTCGAACCTAGGGCCGCTGATAAAAAGTTCGAATACGGGGAGTGTAAAAGCCAGCCTGCCAATGCCTTTCACGCCCAGAATGTTGTCATGGCTTTCTGGTCTATCCTCGATTTGGTGGACACATCTGAAAAGCGCCATACTAGGCGAGGAGGCGTGAGATGGAGAAACGCAGAAAGTCTAGCCAAGAGCTTGGGCGAACATTTTGTCATCCAACTCCCATTTCTAGGATCGTCGGGAATGTGTGACCAAACAGTCTCTGCGCCAGATGACGTATGCCGTAAAGGCCAGGAGTGAGATGAAGAACACGGTGCGAATGCGTCCGAATCCAAAGCATACGAAGTTGCTGGTGGCATTGAGAATGCCAAAGCCGGCATAGGCCAGGAAGACCAATAAGGCCCAACGACGGAGTGTGAGAAAGCCATACCCGATGGCGATATGCAGCACTGGTGATTGCACTTTGAACAAGAGCCCTAAGATGCCGGTAGGTTTGGTGCAAAATACGGACAGGTGGTATTCAGGGTTCGCCAAAATAATGTACAGGTCCATGAGGGCTGTCCAGAGAAATAACCCGCCAAGAAATCGGATGTCGTGACCACGTTTCCAGACAAGGCGTAATGTGGCCACTTGGCCTTGTGGAGTTGGAAGATACGCTTGATAGGCCTGAAGGCACCACCACGGCAAAATCATCAACATGCCAAAGAACCAGCCCGCTCCCGGTCCCCCGACTGCTCCGAGCGCCCAGGTGAGGATCCCGAGCAGCCCTCCCACCATCAGCACCCAGGTCATCTGAACGGGATACCTTCGGACCAGTAGCCCAAGTCCTGGAAGGATAGCCGAGAGGATCCCCCCAAGCGGAGACGTGCTCGAATGATCGGATGCAGGCAAATTCAATTCAGATTCCATGGGAAGGAAAAGGATAGAGAGGTAAGAGTCTGAGGGCAAGCCGGACAGAGGTGAGTGAGAGGATATCATCGAATAAAAACCCGGTCTGCTGGAAGGGAGATTTCAACCCCGGATTCGCCGGAACTTCTACGCCATTAAAAGGCTTGTGGAGGAAGGCAAGAGCGCCGTGTTGATCTGTCCTGGGCCTCTGATCAAGTTAGGTAAGTCCGGTGATGACCATGACCGGCAGATGAGAATCAATGGAGGCTAGGCTGCTGAGGACGTTGCGATGGTCAAAAAACTCATCCAGCCTAGGAAAACCCAAAACACATGTATTTCCATGCGGATGAATGAATAGAAGGGATAGGCGAAATTTGACTTCAGCGGACCATACCGCTTGCGACCACGGTGGCGCACTCGCGCGTTACCGAAAACGTGGAACGTTCCTTTTTTTCTCTTCACCAGAACCGATGCTGATTTCTATGAGCACCAATCCCTTTTCCCTTCCCTAACGGGAATGGCAAGTCCTTGGCTGACTAAGAGCTCGGAAAGATCCTGGTCATCAGCAACCAACCGTCCCACGATTTCTCTCCGGTCTATCGAGGAGGAAATGAGCTCAATGTGAACGGCGGAGGAAAGAAATCCATGGATGAGTTGCTGAGCCTGTCGGCCCAACAACGTTTCCTGTTCACAGGACGCCTTGATGTGCGGAGTTCGGATGCCCGCCAGTCGGATGACTAGGCGTTTCGCCGCAGGCGCGTTCGTCTGTTGGAAAGAAAATTCGCACTGGTCACTCTCGGAGCAGCCCTGGTACACAAGTGCAGAAAAGGTGGATGTCTCCGGCAGTTGGGAGGTTTCCGGGAATGGGAGAATGCGATTGGGATCTACATATGCGGGTAATCCCGGGAGCGAGTTCTGTGAAGGCGTAAGAATCGACCATTTATAGCGACCCGGGTTAAACTCTCCGTCGATACCGAACACCCCGACAATCCCTTGTTTATAAAAGTATCGCCGCTCAAGGACTACGCCCTCGGTCTGGGCTGCCAATTCTTGGCCCAACAGCGCAAACAGACCAAATACGAGTAGGAGGACATGGCGGATCATAAAGAAATCCTATCACTTCTGATGTCTTGGAAAAAGTAGGAGGCTCCCCGGCATTGTTTCGTTAAGCACCTTCGCTAAACCTAAAATTCACAGTGGCCAAACAACAGGGACAGCTCAGTTCTTCTTACGATATCGCGGCGAAACAGCCTTACGTCGACAAGGTCATGCCAGACGCGCTTACCTCTGGGTAGGGGGTTGGGTGAGGATTGAGGTCTTGTTGGGCGTCTGTCCCGGCGTGGTATGGGTTTCCATTGCCACTTGCGCGGTAACCCCGGCCGTGCCTTCTAACAAAATATCCGCCACCATCGCCACAGTGATGGAATAGGCGGGTTGTGGTTTCTGCTGCACGATCGTCATCTCCCTGGTCAGATTACCACTTGGATGGATGCCCGTGATGGCAGATTTCATTTTTCCGAGTCGATCGGATAGGGACTTTTTGGACCATTCCCTTCCGGTAATGAAGAGGGCATGTTTTGGGCAGTTTATAGGGAATCGGCGGGAATTATGGGTCTGTTGAAAAAAGCCGCCAGCGGCGTTCTCGCCATTTTTCCGTGCTCACGTACTAAGCGTACGCTCCGCGCGTAAAAACGGTTGCGGCCTTGCTGGACGGACTTTTTTGAACCGACCCGGAGCCTTTGATGAGTAATCTAATCCTGGGCAAATTTGTCCTTGAAAATCTTAATTATTCAACACTCCCATTATTCAAAAGCTCCTGAATGTAGGACGACTTTCAAAGCGGAAGTTTCTTGGAAGAAAATAGGCATTATCATTCCAAAGTAATCCGGGCTTTGCAAGAACTATTTGAGACTGGAAAAGATTGAAGAGAGAGAAGGCCAGAGTTGCAGTGACGGAAAATGGTTGCCTTCCACCGGTACATGGTGTCCGGGCGGCGACTTGACGGAGGTCTGTGGTTTGTAAGCTATTGATTTTGGTGGGCCGTGTAGGGGTCGAACCTACGGCCCGCTGATTAAGAGTCAGCTGCTCTACCAACTGAGCTAACGGCCCCACCGAGATGAAGGATATTTTATGAAAAGTATTTACGGTTTTTCCAGAACCACTGCTGATTATCGGAAAATTCTACCTCCCCTAGCCCCTCCTTACAAAGGAGGGGGATTTTGAACCCTTTTTCGTTGCCCAACTTACATAAGGAGAGAGAATTTCGAATCTACCTCTTCCTAGGCCCTTTTTTTAAGAATGGGGAAAGTCGAATTATTCATGTGCATGGTGCGCCTGACAGGATTTGAACCTGTGGCCCCTTGCTCCGGAGGCAAGTGCTCTATCCACTGAGCTACAGGCGCAAGATTGTGTTCATGTGCAATTACATCCGGCCTCTAGTTCTTGTGGCCTCTCAGCCATGAGAGAGGAAAAACAGAGGGCAACCGCCCCGGAAAAGTTCTGAAGCTAGCATGGATGTTTAGGTGATGTCTACCTGCCGGAGGCCCTGAATTTATTCGCAGGAGGGAGCCGGTTCCATGCTGGTTTGGTACTGCTCAAAGACCGCGGTGGAGGCCTGGACCAGTTCGGGTGGTTCCCCTAGGACTGTGGTTAACAACAGTTCGACATCTTGCGGGGTGAGGCCATTGGATGGGGCGATGAAGCGTTTACGGGCGATCTGGCGTTCCTCCGGATCATCGGGTTCGTAATAGCCCAATAATTCTCCGGATTTCACCGCATCCGTTAACCGTTGGGTCCATTGCTCGATGAGTGCGCGGTGTCCAGCTTTTTGTGGTCAGGTGATCCTGGAAGAGTTCCAATTTGGTCCATAGCACCCAGCCGACAAAGACCGCCCAGGTTTCATTCATGACTTCCCACGTATCCTGATCCGAGAGAAATCGCAGTTCGGTGGCCCCTTTGAGCTGGCGAATAGGATTGATCCGGACAAAGCGGTAATGACAGGCCATCTGGTTGTTGGCTGCCTCCAAGACCCGCTGGTCTTCCGCGGTCAGAGCTTGGCCATGGTCGGTGGCGTAGAGATAGTCCAGATAGGCATGGAGGAGTTCATGATAAAGCAGGGCGACATCATGATGGGTCATCCGGGCCAGATCGGCCAACGCGCCGCCGGCTTCATTAAAGGACAGCCGCAGGTTGAGAATCATGGTGTGATCGTGCGGATGATATTCTGCGGCGTATGTGCGGAGGTCTTCGAAGTGTACGGTGACAAATTTGGGGTCGATGTGTTTGAGAAACCCCGTTGGCAGCCCCAGGGTGTCGGCTTGCTGCAGGAGGGCAGGCCACGGATGACGGGGGTTGGGACGACTTGAGGTGGTGTTCTCAGCGGACCAGGCTTGGCTTGGCATGTTCACACTTATCAGGCTGACCAGAATGGCCAGGCCGACCATCCGACCGAAATATGTCACTAGCAGAGTGTTGAAAAAGTTCGCCAACTTCGTTCTCGGCCTTTTGCCGTGCTCACGTACTCCCCCGTACGCTCCGCTCGCCAAAATGCCTGCGGCCTTGATGGACGAGCCTTTTTGAACACTCTGCCACCGCTGATAAGATAATGTGAAGTACTGAATAAAGTTGAGCATTTTAGAGTTCTTTAGGCTTTTCGACATACAACTAAAAATTACCTCCAGGAATAGGTTTGATCTTCTTCAACTAAACTCCAGGTGTCGAAATAGGATGGCGGGATGTGATCCAGATACCGTGAGGGTTTCGTGAGGACCGACCCCGTCATTTTATCGTACACATTGATGGGGTAGGTGAGGAAGAGGTGATGTTTGGCTCTGGTGACGGCGACGTAGAGCAGTCGGCGCTCTTCTTCCAGTTCTTCGGGGCCCATGAAGGAGTAGGCGGAGGGAAACCGTCCGTCCACCAGCCAGATGACAAAGACGCATTGCCATTCTAATCCCTTGGCCGAGTGAATGGTGGAAAGAATCAGCCGCTCGTCGTCCCGATCGGGGGCTTCGACGTCCACCACACTTTCATTCGGGGGCTCGAGCGTGAGATCGGCCAGGAAATCGTTGAGACTTTCGTAACGTTCCGCCATGACGGATAAATGTTCCAGGTCTCGAATCCGTTTGGGGTAATCGTCATACTGATCTTTGAGGAGAGGGACATAGTATTCCATCATTTCCCCGAGCAGCACGGCAGGGGTGAGGGGATTTTCTGTTAATTGGTCCAGTGTGGCGGCCAGGTGCCGCAATCCCGAGGCGGAGCGGCCGGTGCTGTGTTTCAGGACTTCATACTGGCCATGGGCTTGGAGGATGGACGCGATCAGATCTTTGGCTTTTTTGGGGCCGACCCCTTCGAGGAGCAAGAGGAGCCGGTTCCAACTGACGGTGTCCAAAGGATTGTGAATGATCCGCAAGTGGGCCATGAGGTCTTTGACATGGGCGGTTTCGATGAATTTGAACCCGCCTCGTTTAATGAAGGGGAGGTTTCGCCGGGTGAGTTCCAATTCGAGGTCAAAGGCATGAAAGCTGGATCGGAACAGCACGGCGATCTCATGTAAGGGGATCCCTTCTTCCCGTAATTCCAGAATTTTTTGAGCGATGAATCGCGATTGGGCGTTCTCTCCCATCGCCTCCACGACGGTGGGTAATGGGCCCTCTCCTTTTCGTGTGAAGAGCGTTTTGCTGTATTTTTCGGGCGCCGCTTCAATGAGCTTGTTCGCCAGTTGGAGAATCGGTTGCGTGCTCCGGTAGTTCTCCTCCAATTTGTAGATGGTCGCACCCGGGAAGAGGTCAGGAAATTCCATGATATTGCGAAAGGTGGCGCCGCGAAAGGCATAGATGGATTGGGAATCGTCGCCCACCACCATGACATTGTCATGGGTGGCCGCCAGATTGCGGACCAGTGAGGCTTGCAGGCGATTGGTGTCTTGATATTCATCCACCAGAATATAGCGAAAGATCTGACTAATGGTTTCCCGGGCCTGTTGGTCGATGACCAGGAGTTCGAGGAGTTTGACTAACAGGTCGTCGTAATCGACCAGTTGCCGTTGGCGCTTGGCGGCCTCATAGGCGGCCTGGAGTTTCTGGAGTTCTCCCAGATACTCCCCGAAGTGGCTGTATTCGTTAATGACAATGTCTTCCAGGCTTTCCAGTGTGTTGGCTGTTTTCCCGAATATTTCGGCCAGGGTATGTTTGCGGGGGAACCGTTTGCCGATGTCGTTAAGCCCCAATTGACCACGGAGGAGGCTCAAAAGATCTTCGGAATCTCCCCGATCAAGTATCGTAAACCCTGGTTCCAGTCCGACGGGGCGGCCATATCGTCGCAAAAGAATATTGGCCATCGAGTGAAAGGTTCCACCGCCGACCTGCTGGGCGCGGAGTCCGATGAGGAGTCCGACCCGGCTGAGCATTTCCTGTGAGGCTTTTCGGGTAAAGGTCAGGAGTAAAATGGAGCTGGGCACAATGCCCAGGTCGATGAGCCTGGCGACCCGGTACACGAGCGTGCGTGTTTTCCCGCTGCCGGCCCCGGCGATGACCAGGGCTGGGCCCTGTACGGCTTCCACGGCGGCGAGTTGTTGTGGATTCAATTCTTCCGCGTAATTACGCGATAATTTTGGTGGAGTGGACTCCTCCAGGGGACGTTTCAGGACATAGACTTTGGATGGTGGCGACGTGGAATCCATGAATCCATGGGCAGGAATTGACGGGAGATATGAACCCGAGTTTCGTCTTTCGAAGACCTTTGGCCGTGTATAGCATACGTGGTGGTGGGTTGCAACGCGGGCGATATTAGGCTTGGACAGGTCACGAGCCCTCGGTTATACTTTAGCCAATTACGGAGTTAAAAATGGCCAAACAATCTGCAGAAAATTACGAGAGTGTGCTGAAGGATCTTGCTCATACCATGATGAGCGTGGCCCGGGAATCGGTCGGCCTGATCAAACGGTCTGACCAACAGCTGGCCATGAAGCTGCAGCGGAAGCAGGAATGGGAAATTTATTTGGAATTCCTGCGTATGCTGTTTAACCTGGTGGATCGCCTGTCTGGATTTTATATCCCGATTCAGGGCCAAAAGGAATTTATGAATAGTTTGGAAGATTCCGTGGCCCATCAATTAAAAACGGTCCTGGCCCCCTCATTGAGTTCAAGTGAAGTCGATGACATGGAAGTGACGCTGTCCGTTGGCCAGGTGGTGGCGGATAGTCGAAAAACCTATGAAAAATTTAAGTTTGTGGTCACAGACCAAACCAAAGAGCGGGATCAATATTTCCAGTTTTTTTCGGAACGCATTGCCTCTAAAGCCGGAGCCCCGGGCAAGCAGGAAATTACTGCTGCGGCATTTTTGTGTGGAAGCGCGGTCGTCCCGGCCCTCAAAAGCCTATTTGAAGATGCGACTAAACCCAAAGTCCAACCGGCGACGTCTGCGGCTCACTCCGTGGCGGAAGGGGCCGGTTCGTCTGGGGCTACTGAAGAAGGAAGCCCTTCGACACAATCCGGTGGCCCGGAGACAGCGGGGAAAAACCTGATCAAGTTGATCAGCGTGGTGTCACGCGCACAGGGAGAGGAGGTCGAATCCTGGTGGGGGCTTCATCCACAATTTCGGCGCGACCTTCCCCCTGATGAAGCCAAGGAATTGGCCAAGCACATGAACCGGGCGACCCGGATCGTGGGCGAGCGGTTTGCGGTTGTGGCTTCGTTGGCGCAATCGGGGACGAATCCAAATCAACCTGTTGGGAATGCCTAACCCTCTCTAACTGACTCTTCTGCGTGTTCTCTTTGACCACTTCAACATGTGTCCAGGGTTGGTGAAGATCCTTCACTGTTTACCATTGGATGATGCCATCTTTTTGTGAGTATATCCTATGAATCAAACTCGTACGTTGACGGAAGAATTTCGTAATCTTTCTGAGTTAGCTCAAAATGTGTGGTGGAGTTGGTCTCCTGAAGGCCGGGCCGTCTTTTCGTATATTGATCCCACGCTCTGGCGACTGACGTATCACGATCCCATTAAGCAGTTGCAGAAGATTGCCTCTGATCGGTTGGAGGCTCTCGGACAGGATGTAGTGTTTCTTTCCCTGTATCGCGAGGCGATGAAGGCATTTCATGTCTATATGGAAGCCAAGGACCACTGGTTTGGCCGAACATATCCTCAGTGGCAGGATCGCACAATTGCCTATTTTTCTGCAGAATTTGGCTTGCATCGTTCCGTTCCCCTGTATAGCGGGGGATTAGGGATTCTGGCTGGTGATCATCTTAAAGAAGCCAGTGATCTGGGAGTGCCGCTGGTGGCTGTCGGATTTATGTATAGCCAGGCCTATTTTCGGCAGGTCGTGGATACCAACGGTTGGCAGGAAGCGGTGTATGATTCCGTCGATCCGATGATGATGCCGATTGAGTTGGCGCGGACACCGGCCGGAGATTTGGCAAAGGTTCAAGTCCAATTGGGTTCCCGAATGGTCGCCTGTGTGATCTGGCAGATCCAAGTGGGCCGGGTTTCGCTGTATCTTTTGGATACCGATACACCGGAAAATTCACCAGAGGATCGTCATCTGACGGCCCGGCTCTATGGAGGAGATCATCGCACACGGCTTTGTCAGGAGTTGTTGTTGGGCATCGGCGGTGTACGGGCCCTTCGTGCGGTGGGGCGTGATCCCGATGTGTGGCATGCCAATGAAGGACATCCGGCCTTTTTTCTGGTCGAACGGATCCGGGAACACCTTCAACAAGGGCTGTCCCTGTCGGAGGCGTCCGCTCAGGTTCGCCAGAGCACTGTATTTACAACCCATACTCCTGTCCCGGCCGGGCATGATGTCTTTTCGGGAGACCTTATTCGTGAGCATTGTCACTGGTGGTGGGAAGAGTTAGGACTCACGCAGGAAGATTTTATGGCGTTGGGTCGTCATCCGGAATTATCACCGGATCAATTCCATATGACGACATTGCCTATCCGTCTGGCCTCGTTCATTAATGGCGTGAGCAAGGAACATGAACAGGTCTCAAAAAAGATGTTTCACATTCTGTGGCCGGAACGGCCGCTGCATGAGGTGCCTATTCATAGTGTCACTAATGGGGTGCATGTCCCCACGTGGATTGCTCAGGAAATGGATGTGTTGTATCAAACATATCTGGGATCTGACTGGCGGGAACGATGTGACGACCCCAACATGTGGCAGAGGATGAAGGAGGTGCCGGATGAGGAAATATGGGAGGTCCGGAAATTTCTGAAACGAAAGCTGCTGAGCTTTATCCGTCAGCGTGCTCGGATAGGCTGGATGGATGGGACGATGGAGCCTATCCAGGTGTTGGCGAGCGGGGCGTTTCTTGAGCCGCATGCGTTGACCCTGGGATTTGCGCGACGATTTGCTACCTACAAACGGGCCACGTTGTTGTTTTCAGATCTGGAGCGGCTGAAACAGATTCTGTTAAATCCATGGCGGCCTGTTCAAATTATCTTTGCCGGGAAATCTCATCCCGCCGACCAGGCAGGGCGCGAACTCATCCATCGTATTTATCAATTTGCCAAAGCACATCATCTGGGCGGCCATATTGCCTTTGTCGAAGATTACGATATGCATGTGGCCAAATTTTTGGTGCAAGGGGTCGATGTCTGGCTCAATAATCCTCGCCCGCCGTTAGAGGCGAGCGGGACAAGCGGCCAGAAAGCCGCCTTAAATGGCGTGCCTAATTTGAGCGTGCTAGATGGGTGGTGGAAAGAAGGCTATGATGGAAGCAATGGCTGGGCAGTGCCTCTCCCTGAAGAGCCACTTGGTGATTGGGCACAGGATGACCTGGATATGGTCGGCCTCTACACTAAACTTGAAAACGAGGTGATTCCGTTGTTTTACGACCGTGGTGTTGATGGGGTTCCACATGGGTGGTGTGCTGTCGTCAAAAATTCCATTCGGACATCGGCTCCACGGTTTAGTGCCCGTCGCATGCTCAAAGAATACGTAAAGCGTGCCTATACGCCGTTGTTTTCGGAAGAAGGGAAGGCACGAGACGCAAAGCTGGCCTGAATCTCTCAGCGTGTTCTATAAATTTTCGGCTCATGTGCGGTAGGCTGACTCTTTGCCCAGAAGGTCATGGAGTATCCCGTGTCAGAGTTGTACCTTCTGCCATGCAGTGATACCATCGACTTACGTATGGTGTATCATTCCCTGTCTCATCGGTTCCTCCTCGATCGATATGAGTTTCCCTTCCGGCCTTATTCATGGAGTGAACAAGGGTCGATGTCTATTCAGCGAAGGGCAGAAGGCATTCTGAGCCGGCGAGGTCCACTATGAAAGTTTTACGAATATTGATCCTGCTGGGTATTGTATTTGGATTGGGCTATTACACGGGGCAAAAACCAGACGAGGTGAAGCAACGATTGCGAGACTTGTCGGGACAAGTCCTGGAGAACACGATTGGATTTGATCAGAAGACCAGCTTGCAGAGACAAATGCTGGCAGCAAAAGATGGCTTTTTGGAAGGGCGAGCGTATCTGTTAGATCATCATTTCAAGGAAGCGTCAGAGGAGTTTGAGCGTGCACTTCACCATTTAGATCAAGCGGTTGAGTTGGACCCTCAAGGACCCATGGCTCAAAAAATCCAAATCGTTAAACAGAAAATTCGAGAGGCTCAGCAAAGTCTGGCTCAAGGCCATAGCCTTCCTCCTCACTTGTTGGACGACCTTCGTCAAGAATTGCAATCCGTTATGCCTTGATCGAGCTCTTCAAATCGCCCGCCGCCGGTTGTGTTCTTTGTTGGTTTTAATCCCATCTTATTATTCCGGATTCGTCCTTTTCTGATCCTCCCTTCGTCGGTTCCTTATGTGGAATGGAAGAGTGCTGGCGGGAAGATGTGATGGGACTCATCCCATAAAAAGAGCCCTCAATTGTCCAGACAATTGAGGGCTCAGGTTTGTTCGCAACCCTGACGGCTTAAACAGGATTAAGCCGTGACAGCCTGCTTTTTCCATGCTGCCAACATGCGTTCGATGCGTAAGCGCACAACCAGATCAGGATCTTTTATCAAGGGTTTGATCGCCTCACGGCCACGAGGATCTCCAATTTTTTCTAGCGCGGCAGCTGACGAGAGTCGGATGAACCAGTCAGGGTCTTGTAATCGTTCGATCAATAAATCCACGCAACTGGCGTCCTTAATCTCTCCGAGAGCCAGGATGGCCTGTTTTCTAATCACTTCATCTTGATTCTTCAGGCATTCGAGTAACCGTCCCACAGCGGGTTGTCCAAGTTCTGCAAGCGCCCAGGTCGCATCGTCCTTAAATTCATCATTGTGAAGCATCGAAATTAATGGATCAAGGACTCGTTCATCGTTGATTTTCCCCAACGCTTTGATCACTGATTTCCGGGCATCGTAGTCTCGTATATAGCGGAGGAGCAGGTCCACGGCCGGTGACCCAATCATGGCAATGGCTTCAACGGCGGCATCCCGAACCTGCCAATCCCCGTCTCGAAGGCAGCGAACGAGAGGCTCGACACAGCGTTCATCGCCCATTTCGCCCAGGGTAATCACTGCTTCACGTCGGACGACCCATTCTGAGTCATTCAAGAGATCGATCTGAATATCGATTTCATCTTTGACCTGCTCTTCGACCAACTCTTCTTCTTGTTCTGCGCCTTCTTCGGTTTCAGCAGAGGCGACGGTGTCGGCTGTTTCTTCATCTGCTTCCGCCGTGATGGCTTCTGAGACTTCATCCACTAGTTCGTCTTGAGGCAGGGTGGTCTTGCCTTCCAGCGATACAAACTCCTCCGTTTGATCTGAAAATGCATCATCGATATTTTTTTGGTCGTCTCGCATAACTCAATTCCTCCAAATTACTCTTCAGGGTCGATCTGCAGAACTTTAGGCCTCTGCCACGACTTTCTTTGATTTTCGGTGTTCCTCGCGCCGCTTGGCGGTTCGGACCTTCCGTTGCACCCGTCGTAATCGTTTTCGTAATGACCGAATGGCTGAATCTCCCTCAGGATTGTCGCTACTGGCTAGGGATTTCGTGACCTTGGCTTTTAGAGAGGTTGCGTCTTCCTGAAGTGATCGTCGTTTGGCCATATGATTATGCTCTCCTTACTCTAAAAATTTGATTGACGAATAGTGGTATGGGTTACCTTCTACCACGTTGAGTCTAGTCAAGGGATTTGAATGGTGTCAACGGGGAACCGCCATTATTGGCAGGGGTAAGGTTCTTCTCAAAAAAAAACCCCCGCCGGGTCAAGCCCAGCGGGGGTTTTCATGAAGATAACTACTACTATTTGCAGAAACTTCTTTCGTACGCAATGACCTTCCAGGCCTCTTCTTCACTGATAGTGGCTGGGACTAGAGGAACCATACCTGTGCCCGGGCTACCATTCTTGATGACCCACATGAGTTCGCCATCTTTCCGTTTCTTGTGAAATTTGCAATTGGTGAAATCGCGGGGACCAGGATTTAAGACGGCTCCTGCCGGACCTTGGCCATTGCCTTCTTTGCCGTGGCAGTTAATGCAGGTCCCTTTTCCCTCATACAAAGCTTTTCCTTCCGCCACGATTTCCGGCGAAGCATCTTCAGCTTTGTCGTATAAGGGGATTTATCTTTTTTAGCTTCACCACGTTTATCAGCTGGAACACGGGCTGGTAAGGGATCTTTTTCTGGTCCGGCAATGGCCAAGCCCGTGGTCAAAAACATGGCGGCGGTTAAAGTTCCAAGCACTTTCATCGAAAACGTCATGTAAGCCTCCTAGGTTAAACAGAGTTGATGAGACCGTAAAAGAACATGAGGGTGCATTATCGCTTCCCCTTTTTTTCCTCTTTGGAGTGGTGTCGTTTGAGTGCACCTAACTCATAATCATAACATATTTATAAGATAGGTTGACTTTAAGCCACCCAAACTCCGACATCATATCAATCACTTTTTTAGACTGTCAAGAAGGTGAATATGGGTTGCTGTGGACATAGATTGAGGAGGCACTCGACTCGAACATTTGAGAAGGGCGCAATTGGCAGGAATAGGGTGTTTTAACCTTTATCAAGTAAATAAGGCGATTGCGAATTTAAGAAAATTTTGGAGGGCGAGAGGAAGGGAGGAAGATTATGTGAGCCCTTGGCATTCGTTTTGTGAGGTCAGGGCTTCAAGCGAATGTCTCTGACCACCTGCCCTGGCTTTCCAAATGGACCTTGTAGTTCTCCATTAAGGCGGATGACCACACCGGCAGCGTTCCCAAGCGTGAGCAAGTATTGTGTGTTCGCCTTCCAGGTGCTTTTTTGTCCCGGTTGTAGTAAGGCTTCATGCGGAGCCTGATCGTCAGACTGCACCACCACCCAGGTCAATTGGGTGGCTTCGATTTCCAGGACCAGTGTTCCATCGGTTCCTGTGGTCTTCTCAGGAACGGGGGAAACAGGTAAGGTAGGGGCTATCGTTTGAGGCTTCAGGGGGTTGCGGTGGAGGTGGGATGCCGGGTGCGAGGGGGGTGGGGGAGGAGAAGTGAGCTGTACCTCAGTGGGTGACAGGGTCTTCTGATGAAACACTGTCAACGCTATCGGGTGATTTTTCAATGGGGGGTGGGGGCTCAATTAGGGCTTCCTTCTGCTTCTCATTGATGGCTAAAGGGGTTTCGGATTCAGATGTGGGTGGAAGGGGTTCCTGCTGTTCGGGTAGCAGATAAAAGAGGATTCCACCGAGGGCGAGAAACAGTATGACCACAAAATTCCAATTGAATCGTTTACGATGGGCTGCTTGTAAGGTGACTTGGATATGTTGTTGCTCTTCTTGGGCGCGATCATAGAAATTGCTAGAGGAGGTTAGGAAAAGCTGAATGGCATTATCTTCATCCAGTCCCAACGCACGTGCATATGACCGAACGAATCCTTTGACGAACACTTTGGCCGGTAGCCTTGCGAAATCCTCTTCCTCAAGCGCTTGAAGGTGGTGTTGTTGAATGCGAGTTCTGGAAGCGATCTGCTCCAAAGATAAACGTTGTCGTTCCCGGGTCTGTCGGAATAATCCACCAAGAGTTTCCATGGCGTTATCCTGAATGGGAAAGGCCTTTCCGGTATTCATGTGATTGACTTGTCATGGGAAGGCACACGTCATGTAAAAGGTGTGCTTTCCGAAATCCTGAGGCCTATGACAAATCCTCAAAATGAGTCAGAGTGTTTGAACGATGTAAATCGTTTGTCAATTTCTTCACGGGTTAAATGCCTGAGTCGGTCCAGGCTAAATTCCTCCACATTGAAGGACGCCATGACACTTCCAAAAATGATGGCCTGTCGAAGCCCAGCTTGGGAGTAATTCTCCGTGGCAGAAAGGTACCCCATAAAGCCGCCGGCAAAGGTGTCGCCTGCGCCGGTTGGATCTTTTACCGCTTCCAGTGGATAGGCTGGAGCCCCAAAAATTTCCTGCTGATGAAACATCAAGACGCCATATTCTCCGCGTTTAATAATCAGGGTTTTTGGGCCGCGCGATAAGATCCGTTTCGCCACTTGTACAAGATTTGCGTCATTGCCCAATGCACGGGCTTCCCCGTCATTTATGACGAGGATATCGATATGTTCAAGGACTTTCCATAACGCTTCCCTTTTCCCCTCAATCCAAAAGTTCATGGTATCGCAGGCCACGATAGATGGCCGCTTCACTTGATTCAGAACATCCAGTTGTAATTCCGGATCGATGTTGCCCAGAAACAAGGCGGATGGCGTGAGGTAGCTGTCGGGAATTTTCGGGCGAAACGTTTCTAGAACATTGAGATGGGTTTCCAGGGTTTGAGCTTCGTTGAGTTGATAGGAATATTCTCCTCGCCAGCGAAAGGTTTTTCCAGGGCGTTGCTCTAATCCGTCCAGATTGATGCCCCGACTGTGCAAGAAATCGAGATGTTCTTTTGGAAAGTCTTCACCAACGACCGCAATGAGATTCACATCTGTAAAAAAACTGGCCGAAGTAGAAAAATACGTGGCGGATCCTCCCAGCACATTCGAGGCTTCGCCAAACGGCGTTCGTACGGAATCAAAGGCAACGGATCCAACGACTAATAAATTACCCATAATGATTAGGCCCTTTTTTTGGAGTGTAGGGTGGTCGATAATAAATGACGCCGTAATAGAAGCTGATACCGCTTTCGCAAGACCGGACTGATTCGATTGAGCGGAGTGATGACGGCGTGTTCCAATGCGGTCTGACAGGAGCAAGGCCCAAGGTCTTTTGCAAGTTCTAGCGCGTGCCGCAGAACGATTTTAGCGGTTTCGACATTTTGATGCATGATAGATAGGATGGCCCCAACGGAAACCGCATCTTCCGTCTCGTGCCAGCAATCATAATCCGTGACCAGCGCAAGGGTGGCATAGCAAATTTCGGCTTCACGAGCCAATTTGGCTTCAGGAATATTTGTCATCCCGATGACATCAACGCCCCATTGCCGGTAGAGAAACGATTCGGCTCGACTGGAGAATTGTGGGCCTTCTATGCAGAGGTAGGTTCCCGGACGGTGCACCGTGACCGAGACCCCCAGGCTAGCCTTTTCTAACACACTCGATAAGGTCCCACACAGGGGATCTGCAAAAGCCACATGCGCGACAATCCCCTGGTCGAAAAACGTATTGGCACGTTGGGTGGTTCGGTCAATGAATTGATCAGGCAGGACAAAATCCCCCGGTCGAATGGATTCCTTCATGCTTCCCACCGCACTGATGGAAAAAATTCGGGTCACACCCAGGGCTTTGAGGGCATGAATATTGGCGCGATAATTTATGGCGGAAGGTAGCGTGCGGTGTCCTCGACCGTGGCGAGCCAAAAAGGCGACTCGCATGCCATGCAAGGTTCCCAAAATAATGGCGTCCGAAGGCTTCCCAAACGGGGTGGCCATCCGGACTTCTTTGAGGTTGGTGAACCCGTCCATTTCATACAGTCCACTGCCTCCGATAATCCCGATTTGGGCCTGTTGGGTAGGTAAAGAGGGCCGTTTAGTCTTCGCTTCCTCGTTCTCCGTCATGTGAAAAGGTCTCTCTGATTAAAAGGGAAAGACATGTGGTTTTGGTGGCATGCTGATTTGACCCCAACTAATGGGGAGTCTTTTATGTCTCAACGGAACAAAATTTCCGGCCATTGTATCATGAACTGTCCTGTAGGGTTAACCCGACGATTGAGTGGATTTTAAATGGGACGTTGCTTCTGCAGGAAGTGGTAAATTTACGAAGGTAGAGAGAAACTGATTGATGTGGTCCACGATTTTGGCGGCCGCTCGATCAGGGATGTCTGACTCTTCCAATGTCATCCACTGGATCTCGGATTCCTTCTGAAACCAGGTCATTTGTCGTTTGGCGAAGTGACGGGTATCGCGTTTTAATAATCGCACAGCCTCTTCATAAGAATAGTCCCCCGCTAAGAATCCTGAAAATTGGCGATAGCCCAGCCCTTTCATGGAACCGAGTTCTCGAGGAAATCCTTGATTCATGAGGGATTGCGTTTCTTCCACAAGACCTTTGTGAATTTCCCAATCGACGCGGGTTTCTATTCGCTGATAGAGGGTCTGGCGTTCCATGGTGAGCCCAATCAATAAATATGGATAGGGCGCCTCCTCAAATCGGTGTTGTTGCTGGATGACCGATAGGGGCGTTCCAAGAATGCGATACACTTCAAGTGCGCGCTGGACCTTGGGCTGGTCATTGGGATGGAGCCGTTGTGCGAGTTCGGGATCCACTTGTTGAAGCTTTTCATAAAGAAACGCAGGTCCTTGCATTTTGGCTTCTTGGGCCAATTCACTCCGAATCAGCCAATCAGCCGGTGGACCAGGGCAAAGACCTCGTAAGAGGGCTCGGATATAGAGTCCGGTCCCTCCGATGACAAGGGGCAGGAGACCCAGGCGATGCAGGCGGGTAATGTCTTGGATGGCGTGACGTCTGAAATCACCTGCGTTAAAGGATTGGTCGGGATCGACGAGATCGATTAAGCGATGGGGAATATTTTGTTGCTCGGCTAATGAGGGTTTGTCGGTGCCGATGTCCATCCCACGATAGACCTGTCGGGAGTCTGCCGTTAAAATTTCCGTGTTAAGAATTTTAGCGACTTCAATCCCGATACGGCTTTTTCCGATTGCGGTGGGTCCCACAATGGCGACGACGGGTTTCCATGCTGAGATGATGTCGGACTGTTTCATGAACAATCGGCGAATGAAAGTTATTTTAATGGACGGGCAAATATGGTGTGCAATTCTTCCAAGGAATGTCGAACAGCCACTCGCCTTCCATGAGGACAAGTCATGGGAAAATTTTCCTGTGCCCAGTCCTGTAAAAGGATGATGATTTCCGGTTGCGTCATGGGTCGTCCAGCTTGAACGGCACTTTGACAGGCCATGGTAGCCAGAATGGGTTTAATCGTGTTGTCCAGCGAATCTGTTGATTGCCATTCTGAGAGTTCATCCAATAATTCCAGGACCAAGGGACCAACGGATATATTTCCTAATATGGCTGGAATGGCTCGTACAACATACGATGTGGTGCCAAATCGCTCCACCTCCAATCCCGCTTGAGCCAGGAGGGGTAGCCATTCTTCCAATAATTCTCCCTGGTGGGGAAGAAGTTCAACCGGCTCAGGAATGAGTAAGGGTTGTTGAAGAATTTCTTTTTTCTTCCATGACCGAAGCAGTCTCTCAAAACGAACCCGTTCATGGGCGGTGTGTTGATCGACAATGAATAGGTCTTGATCGATTTGTCCGAGAAGATACGTGTGATGAATCTGCCCAAGAGGATATACCTCGCTATGGCTGCTCCTTGCCCGTATAGACAGAAGGTGGTTCCTGGACAAATAGAGAAAGAGTGGGATGGCGATTGGTGCCGCCTCCAGGGAATGCAGAACAACATGCTGGAATGGAGCCGGGGCGACGGTGAGTGACCCGGATGGTGGCCTGGCAGAATGAGGAGACTGGGCCAGGCTTCTCCTGGTGTTCATCGGATAAGGTGTCGGATGAGGGTTGCGTGAAAAAGAGAGCTTTGATGCCACGAAGAACGCCCGTATGAATAAATTCTGGATGGGAGAAGCGAATTTCCCGTTTCGTCGGGTGGACATTGATATCGATTGACTGGGGATCAAGATGGATAAATACAATAAATTGTGGATGTTTCCCTTTTGGTAAAAAGGATCCGTAGGCTTCATAGCACCGCATGGGATATGGTCGAATTCTTTATAGGGCGTCCATTGACAAAAATTTCCTGTGGCGCACGAGACGCTCGCGCATGGTGAGGACTGACAGTATACCCTGTGAGTTGAAATGAACCAGCGTTATAGGTGACGGGGAGAAAGCGTTCAAGGAAGTCTGGTCCGTAGATCTGTAATAATCGATCTTGCAGCGAGGACACGGCGGGGTACTCCAGCACCTTATGGTTCTGGTGGCGTAGTCGAAAGTGGATCTCCGGATGCACGGCTGCCGCCTGTTGGACGACATAACAGATTTTAGAAAATTCAGTGGGAACGGTCTTGAGAAATTTCAGCCGTCCTGGAGTATTAAAAAAGAGATCACGTACCTCCACTTGAGTGCCTTGAGGTCCGGTATAGTCTTGAACCTCCCATGCCACGCCTCCCGTGGACTGTGTTTGGGTGCCAAGCGTGCTATCGCGTGGAACTGTCTTCAAGCAAAAACGAGCAATGGAGGCAATGCTGGGAAGAGCTTCTCCTCGGAATCCCATCGTCATGAGTGTCAAGAGATCGTCTTCGGATCGAAGTTTGCTGGTAGCAAAACGTTGACAGGCCAGTTGGGCATCCATTCGCGTCATGCCTGTCCCATTATCGATGACGCGAATGACACGTCGACCACCTTCTTCGACCTCCACGGTGATCAATGTGCTGCCAGCATCCAGGCTGTTATCGATCAGTTCCTTCACCACGGAGGCTGGTCGTTCAACCACTTCTCCTGCGGCAATACGACATGACACGCTGTCTGGAAGAATTTGAACTTTTCCAGTTACGGTCGAAAGCATGGGATTCCAAGCACGGGGTGATTAGGGTGAACAATAGGATGCGAAGACTTGCAGAGAATCAAGACAGCCCAGATTTTTTTAATTGTTCCTTCGCTTGGGTGGATTCTGGTGAATCTGGGTAATCTTGGATGATGGAGTTCCACAATTCCTGAGCTTTTGATCGTTGATCGATTTCAAGCATAATCTGTCCGAGCTTGTACAACGCGTGGCTCCGATATTTGCTGCTTGGATAGCGGCTGATGACTTGCTCTAGGGCTTTCTTGGCAGGGTCATACTGTTTTTGTACGTAGAACGATTCCCCAAGATAGTAATAAGCCTGGGGGGTTAGAGTGGTCGAAGGATAATTTGTGACAAATCGTTGGAATTCCACCGAGGCCCGGTCGTAATTTCCGTTAAGGTAAACTTTATAGGCTGACCGAAAGGCCGATGCCTCGTTTTCCGCTCCCGCGCTTTCTCCGGGGAAGCAGGTGATGTCGGGATTCCTGTCTGGGTCGCTTTCGGATCGGAAGAAGGGCTTGTGGGGTTAGGAGTCGTGACTTCAAGGGATTCTGACACAGATCGAGGTTGATGGATCACATTGTCTATTCGGCTTTCCAGAGCCTTTACCCGGATGGACAGGTCCTGATCCCGGCGTTGGGTGGTGGAGCGGGTTTGTTCGATTTGTTCTCGGAGCAGAGCACTGGTCCGTTCCAGCTTCTCCAGAAGGTGTCGAGTATCCAGACTGGCTTCTTCTTCTGTTTTGATGAGTTCTCCCACTAAGAAATCATGTTCGTCCAATTGCGATTCAACCGTCTCCATGCGGTCGAGAATTTGTTGTTCCTGCTTGTGAGATGCTTCCTGCTGGATGATGAGGGTTTGGACTTGTTTTTGGATGTCGGTCAGATTGGGTTCTGTTGCGCAACCCCATCCACCCGTGAGGGCTAGCCCAATAAAGATGGCTATATTGGAAAATTTGGGAGTCATAAAATTCCGGCTTCGGCAACAAATAATGTTTGAAATTAGGGAATCAGTTACCCTCCGAATCGTATCTTATCAATTGCCAGGGAGTTTAGACAAAGGGGTCTATGACAGTATAGAGGTATAGTCGGCCTTTCTTTGAAAATATTAAGTAATGATGCACCCTATTTTTGCGGTTTGGGGCTTTGCAAGCGATTGACTCTCTGGGCCAATTGGCCTAGACGATCCTCATGCTGGTCCACCCGCTCGCCTAATTTGGTCCCAATGGTATTAATCACATCGCGCAACTTATTGACGGTTTCTGTTAGCTGATTGAGGTGAGTCAGATTGTTTTGCGAGGTATCAGCGGTTCCCTGGACCTGTTGGAAAGAGGTCATGGCTCGATTCAGCCGCTGTTCCTGGCTTTCAATGCGAGCATTCAACTTCGTACTGACATTTTCCAATGCTTGGGCGACCGATTGAATTCCGCTGTTGACTTCTTGGAGATGGGTATTAGTCATCTGGGTGTCAGAGTCAATTTTCCCTACCAGCCCAGATTGATGAGTCTCCAGGTCTTTTAATCGTGAGCCAATGCGCTCGACCGTCTGGTTGAGCTGATCGGCAACCTGGCTGACCGCCTGCGCTTGTTGCTTTTGGTCCTGGACATCTCGCTTCAACTGTTGGATTTGTTGAACCGACTGATTGAGTGTTTGTCCTGTTTCTTCTTGTTTGGCCAGGCGACTGGAGAGGGATTGCCTGGTTTGGTCAAGTGCTTGAGTAATGGAGGTGAGGCTGGCATTGACCTCGGCTAGATGGGCTGACGTTTTTTGGGTATTGGATTGAAGTTGTTCGGTCAGTGCGGTTTGGTGTGATTCAATCATATTCATGCGTTCCGAAATTCGTCCCGCTTGTTGAATGATTTCATCTCCGCGTTTCCCGAGTAAACTTCCCATGACTTCCTGGGCTTCGCGAAGCTTGAGAACTGATTGGGATAGATCCTGCACGTGAGAGGCATCCGCTTGCACGTGCGTTCCCAGAGCTTCCATATCTTTTTGTAAGGAATCAATCTGCGCTAAGTATTGGGCCTTGGTGGGCGTCTATATCGGCAACTAACCCCGCCATAGAGGCTTTCACGTCTTGTTCCAGATAGGAACGAAGGGCTTGGGTATCGGCGGTAAGTTTCTCTTGCAGGGTCGTGACCTGATTTTCCAGCTGAGTGATCTGTTTTGATTGCTCTTCAAGTCTGGCATTGAACAACTCTCCGGATTTCTCTAGACCTTTCTGAACCTGGAGCATCGAAACAGACAGATTTTCTGTGCGAGATTGCACGGTTCCCAGGTCTTGCCGTTGTCCTGACAAATCGGTTTGGACCTGTCCAATCGTCGCTCCGAGGCTGGTCAGCGTTTCCTTGAATTGGGTAAGGGAATTCTGAAATTCGCCCATGTTTGTGGTTAACGCTGAATTGTTTTCATCCACCTGTTGGGCGAGGCTTGTATTGTGGGTTTTGACCGTTTGGAGGTCTTCCCCATGTGTTTGAATTGTTGATTGAATCGATTGGACGTCAGATTTCAAAGCGCCTGTTTGGTTGGTGAAATCCTTTTTGAGGTCCTGGATACTTTTTTCAGTTTCTTCAAGTTTTCCGTATAAACTCGCCACATCCTTTTCTTGGAGGAGCGTGGCTTTTTGATTAATAGAAGCCAGATTGCCCCGTGTTTTTTGCGCTTCCTCATTCATCTTGATGAGTTGTGCCTTGGTTTCATCAACTTGTACGCCAAGGGTCTTTTTTTCCTCTTTGATCTTGGCAATTTGTTGTTCTAAGTCCTTTTGAATTCGGGCAAGATCAGCTTGTTGAGCCACGCAACCCGTAGCCAATAAACTACAGACGCCATAGACCACTATCCAATTGAGAGAAAAAGACGATGGCCACAGTCTTGAAATATATTGCAAGGTCAGCCCTATGTTCACTCTGGAATTATCCCTCCATGTTTTCCGAAAACTGGTCGATTGAAAGGCGTCGCTAATTTTGAACAAGCAAATGTCCCCGTCGGTTCAATTGGTAGCACACTTCTGTCGTGTCCTGGCAAAAGGGCTTGTCTTTGCCATAAGAAATGACGGTCAATCGCGAAGGATCGACCCCTAATTGAGAAAGGAAATCCCGAACAGCCATGGCTCGTTTTTTCCCGAGCACCATGTTATAGGCCTGCGTTCCACGCTGGTCGGCATGTCCTTCAATAATTAACAGTGAGGAGGGATCGTTGGTGAGCCACGCCATGTCTCGTTCAAGGGAATCCTTGGCTTCTGCGGTGAGAGACCAACTATCAAAATGAAAAAATACATCCTCTAAGCCGGCGGATACGGTGGCCAATTCTTCCTCTTGAATTTTATCCAACTGCTCTCGAATGATTTCTGACGGTTCAGCTTTCGCTACTTGAAACGTTTCAGGAATTGGTTCCATGTCTTTTGGCAAATTCGAAAGATCATTTTGGAATTCCGTCTGGGAGGTAAAGGGGGATGTCTCTGTTTGGTCGTGAGGTGAGCCGTTCATACTTGAAGAACTGGATTGAGTTGAGATGTCATTTCCACCGTTGAACGGCGTCGATGAGCTGGCACTGCTTTTCTCAATTTCCGAGTCTTTCTCAGAAGGAATTCCAGCTTGGAGATTCTGCTTGAACGATTCATCCATGTGGTTGGGGTCGTAACCAAAATTGGGAGGGTTCAACCGGAGCGGGTGGTTGAACCGCCTCTGCCCGAACTTCATCGGTGGAAGTGCCTTGCCCTGGCAGGGGGGATTCATCAATGGAGGTATCCTGTTAACCCTGCCGTATCGGTGCCTGATGCTGATGTCCCGGTTTCTTCGCCTGGGGAGCCGGAAGCGGTGGAGACGTGGATCCGTTTTTCTCCACATCCCGAAATGCTGAGGAGTGAAAGACTGAGAATGCCAAGTAGTGAAATCATATGAATGGCTGGGCGCATGGAACGACTCCTTTTTTGAACTATCACGGTTGTTGTCTCGTTAATTATGGTTGAAACGGTGACCAGGAGGGAGAGCTGAGATGTTCGCCTGCCAAGGAAATTTTCTCCAATCCTGCCCCCTCGCTAGTGATGATGTATAATTGACTCTCTCCTCTTCGAATCGAACTAAAGACAATATGGCGTCCATTTGGAGCCCAGGAAGGCGAGTCATCAATACTTTGCCCGTTGGTGATTTGTTTCCGTTGTTCCCCATTCGGACTGATGCGGCATAATTTAAATCCCTCGTTTGGTATCCGACACACATAGACGATCCAATCTCCTTTGGGAGACCAAGCTGGCGCCGCGTTATAGTCTCCATCATAGGTTAATCGACGGGCGTTCAAGCCATCGGCATCCATGATGTAAATTTGGGGGCGGCCTCCCCGATCTGAGGTGAAGGCCAGATGCCGCCCGTCGGGAGACCATGACGGGGACAAATCTGCGCTATTATGGGAGGTTAACTGCTTCACGCTTCTACTGTCCAATTCTATCTGATAAATATCCGAGTTGCCATCTTGGGCCGCGGAATAGGCGATAGATTTTCCATTAGGAGCAAAGGTGGCGGTAATGTTCAGACTGGCTGGCGAGACCAAAACTTCCTCCCGACCTGTAGCCAGCTCCCTTTTTATAATCAGTTGTTTCCGGTCACGATACGCGGTGTAAATAAGTGATTTCCGGTCCGGGGCCCAGGTAGGCATGAGGTTTAAATACCCATCAGCGGTAACCTGTTGCGGATTATATCCATCGTAATCCATGACGAAAAGCTCTCGCCCATTGTCCTTTTGACCTACAAATGCGATTTTGGTTCTGGCAATGCCCTGTTCGCCGGTATACCGATAAACCAGTTCGTCTGCCCACCGGTGAGCCATTAAGCGAGTGAGGGTTTCTGTCGTTTTAAGGGAAAAGTACCGTTTCCCGGTCAACACATCCTGTTGTCCGGGATCAAATGCGCAGGCATCAAGGATGAGTCCCTGAACTCCGCTTGATGTCCCTCCTACACCTATTCTTCCCCAGGTAGAGACTGTCACCTTTTGGAAGTGCGGAGCCAAATTTGAAGAAAGACTCATGCATTTATTGTCAGAAAAATCCCCTTTGGCAGGAGGTAATTCCGCAATCGAAAATATTTGTGAGCGTTTGAGATCAGCTTTTAGGACCGACGCGACTTGAGACTCGAGGTCTTCTGAAAGGCCGGTATCTCGTTGAACGGGCGAGAACCCCATTACCCAAATCGGGATTTTTTGAAACTCTGAACGTGTGGCTTTGAGATCCGCTTCCTCCCCATGCAGAAAGGCCGGTGATGCCGAAATAACAGAAAAGGCGAGAAGAGCCATAATGGCATACAAAGGATTAAGTGATTTCTTCATAATATAGCTGGTGTCCTTCTAATCTTTTTTGATGAATCGAAATCGTACTTCGAAGAATGGATCGGAAATGTCTGGTGGAAAAGGTGGTAATGGGTTCACGGCAGATACCGCTCGTTTGGCTGCGGAGTCGTAGTTCCCGTTTCCTGAACTTTCATCAATATGAATATTAGAAATTTCCCCAAATCGGGAAATGCGGAATTTGAGGACCACAACCGGAGGGTTTGTTACGAGTGGAAGGGCTCTCCATTCGTGGTCAATTCTGTCTTCGACCATCGCCAAATATTGGTTTTTGGCAGGGGAAGTCGGAGACGAAGATTGGCCTGGTTTTGAGTTGGGCTGCACCTCTAGCCGTTGGAGTCGTTCTTTGATTGATTCGACCGGTGTGACATTGGGAATAGATAATTTTGCAATTTGTTGATCAATTTCCGACTGGACCGCCTGGGTTGATGTGGAAGAAGAGGGCAATGGTTGTTGAGAGGGTGGTGCGGGTGGAGACGATTGTAAGTTTGGGACTCTAGCTTCTTCCAGTAATTGCTTCATCATATCTGACATTTTCTCACGTTGGGGAGCTTTTTCCAGTGGTGGGGAAGGAGAGATTTGGGCCAATTGGGGCGGGGAGACTTCAGGGACGAAAGGTTTTTCCTGTTTTGGTGTAAATGTTTTTGGCTGTTTTTTGATTTTTGGGGTTGACGCAGGTATCGGAACTGTTGGGATGGATCGTTTGAGAGATTCCTCAAGATTGTTTGATGGAGAAGCGTCGTTGGGTTTTCTTTCTTTTTTGGATGCCCTAAATGGGGTCACCGGACTCAATTCCGGTACCACAGGAGCTAGCTTGACCGTTGGTTCAATTTTCGGAAGCTGCGGTTCTGATACAGAGCCTTGAGGCTCGGGAGGAACCGTTGTTAGGGGCGCAGCCTCTTTAGGAGATGGCGCTGGAACTGGAGCAGGTTTGGGAATAACTAAGGGTTGTGAGGGATGTAAGCGTTCCGGGCGCGAAATTTGTGGAGCAATGGGGGGCATTCGAAGGTTTTCAAATAACGGTGACTGATCATTCAAGGGAGGTTGTTCGTTGACTGGGGGAGGTGGCGTTGGAGAAGCCATTTCTTGTTTGTGAGGCATCACGATTGAGCCAACAGCCCCCTCCAAAAATTCCGATAATCGCTCGGATGCTTTTGGGACCGGCAACGGAGGAAGGGGGGCTTCTATTGGTTGAGTCTTTGTTGGTTTTGCTTTTGTTGGTTGGGATTTTTGTTGAGATGGCGCCGGGGGAGAAGATTTTTTTTGGCTTGGAGCAGGAGCTTGGGCTTCCGGTACAGAAATAAGAGTGACATCGATGGCTCGGAGAGGTTCCTCAACTGTTGATTGAAATCGTAGGAACAGGGCCATCATGATGACGACAGCATGGAAAAGACCTGAGGTGGCGAGTCCCCAACGGAATGAGGCGTCTTTTTGAGAAACGTCAGTAGCGAGCCCAAGGGAAATTAGACTTGGGGATTCAGCATGTCCCATTGGTCAAAGGCTTAGCGGGAAATCCCGATGGTCTCGTCCTCGATTAGTGTTTCAATCTTCGGGCCGGTAATCATTCCGAGACGTTCAATTTTGGCCCCTTTGACCTCATCCATGACCTGCACAACGGTTCCATAGGGAACCGTTTGGTCCGCTCGCAGGTACACTGAAATCAAGGGATTTAAGGTTTTGGCTTCTTGAAGTTTGGCTCGTAAATTGACCAAACTAATGGTGTCGTTACCGAGGGATAAGGTGTGATCCCGCTGAATTGTCACAATCAATCGTTCTTCGGCTTTTATGTTATTGGCAGTTGTCGTCGGAAGGTTAATATCTAAGCCCCGATGTAGCATCGGGGCGGTAACCATGAAAATCACCAGGAGAACTAAGACGACATCGACGAGAGGAATGACATTGATTTCAGAGAGAAATTGCCGAGGCTTTGATCCAATGTTCATCGGGTGACTTCCACCTCAAAGGCTTTTTCCGCTTCTTCTATCGTATTGAGAAATTCAATTGTAAACGCCTCAACTCTGAAGGACATCCTTCGAATTCTAGAGAGAAAATAGTTGTAGGCCATCACAGCAGGAATTGCGGCAAATAGCCCAGCAGCCGTAGCCACAAGTGCTTCAGAGACGCCAGGAGCAACTGCGGCAATGCTTGCCGACCCTTGAAGGCCGATTTCATGGAAGGCATTGATAATGCCCAAGACGGTTCCGAGGAGACCAATAAATGGAGTCAAATTTCCTGTGGTCGCCAAAAAAGGCAAATAGGCTTCCTGTTGGCCGATTTGGTTCTGGATGATGTATTGAGCGACCTTTTCCAAATACTGTCGATTAGGGGAGTGCTCTGCGTGTTTTGCCTCCATGGGAGGTCTCGAGGTAAAGAGATCGGAGGATTCTGGCAAGCGATCCGTAATGCCCAAATAAACCACTGAACTTGGGCTATAAGCTAATGCTTGAGCCTGGCTTCTTAAGGTGTGCTGGTCGATGGGATTTTGTTCATACAATTGTAGAAATTGTGATTCTTCTTGTCGAATGCGATTAAATCGCCTGAATCTGTTCACAATGATTCCCCATGAAATCACGGAAAAAATTGACAGGATAAAAAGAATGACAATGGATAGCAGGCCCAAAGATCCAAAGAACTCAGAAGGATTGGCGGCAAAGGTCATAGATTGTGTTTCGACCTCCTCTAGGCTGGTCAGAATCTAAACAGGGGATAAGTGATACAGAAATAAACCACTGGGAGATGAGGTATGGCGGGGCCGACGGGATTTGAACCCGCGACCTCCAGATTGACAATCTGGCGTCCTAAACCTAGCTGAACGACGGCCCCGAAAATTTTTTTGATCTTGGGCAAATAGCCCACACATTCATTCAAAAGAGGAAATGGAGTCGATGAAGAATTTGGTAATATATCAGATCAAGAAGACCATAAGCCAAAAAAATATATTTGGTAGGCGGAACAGGGATCGAACCTGCGACATCTGCCGTGTAAAGGCAGCGCTCTGCCAGCTGAGCTATCCGCCTAAAAATAAAAATACTACATTTGTTCTATTATAACAGTGAGTTAGGCCTTGTCAACTCAAGTGGAATAGTGTGGAATACTGTTTGACATGATCAGGGCACGTGGGTATAAGGCATCACGCCGTAATCAATGCGTAATGCCAGAAAAAATATGTGGTCGTCCTAGTGACGAGAGGGAAAAATAATTATGGGATATAAAATTAAAGACCTTGGCAATAAAACTCCAATAGCGGAACCAGCTCAGTTTCTGTCTAGTAAAGAACGGTTTTTGTTTTTTGTCGAAGAGAACCGAGCTTTGGTATGGGGAGGAATTTTTCTTGTTCTGGCGGTGATTGTGACGATTGTGACATTGATTTGGCTCAATCAAAATAATCAAGAGCAAGCCTGGGAATTAGAAGGCCAAGCGCAAACCGTCTATTTGGATCGTCCTCTGGATGATGTCAAAAAGGGCCAAGAGAATATTCAAAAGGCTTCAGGCATGTTCAAAGACATCCTTAATCAATACCCAGGTACGCCTAGCGCGGGAGTCTCCTCATTTTTATTGGGAAACAGTATGATTGAGGAGAGAAACTACCAAGGGGCGATAGATGTATATACTTCTTGGGTCAAGGAATATGGGCAAAATCAGATCCTTCTCGGATTAGTTCAGCAACGATTGGGTTTTGCCTATTTACTTAATGGCAATCGAGAGGCCGCCCTTAAAGCTTTTGACGCAGTGCTGGCCAATCCACATGCGTTAAATAAAGACCAGGTAGTTTTTGAGCTGGCGAAGATTGCAGAGGCGGATGAAAATATTGCTGAAGCCGTGGAGCAGTATAAAAAGGTGATCCAGGAATTTCCTTTATCTCCGTTTGCCTCGGAAGCCGCTCTCCGGGTGAAGGTATTAGCGCCCGAAGAAGCCACAGATTCTCCTTCATCGGAAACAAATGACCAAGGCGGAATTGAGAAGGGCAGTCCTGAAACTCCACAGGTTCAGGATAAAGAAGAGGGAAAATAGTATGGGTTCAGTCGCTTAACCTGATTTGGTGGGTTATTGGCTCACCATTAACATGCGGCCAGCCTGGATAATGCTGGAAGAGAGGTTGTTGAGTGCTCGCAAATCGTTCACACTCATACTAAATTGTTTGGCAATCGTCCATAAACTATCTCCCCGTCTGACCTTATACCATTTAGAGTTGTTTTTGCTCGGAGAGCTGACCGAAGGGTTCCCTTTTACGCGTAACCGATCTCCTGGATGAATGATATGGCTAGAGAGATTATTCAGTCTCATCAGTGAATTAACGGATTTTCTAAATCGAGTGGCAATGCTTCCAAGAGAATCTCCAGATCGAACGCGGTACCAGGTGATTTCAGAGTCAGCATCATCGTCACCAACTTCTCCACGAACCCGGAGTTTGGTTCCTACTCGAATTATGTTGCTCCGCAAGTTATTCATTTCTTTCAGTTGACTCACTTTCATTCTATATCGTTTGGCTACAACCGATAAACTCTCTCCTCGTCTGACCGTATGCCATTCGGTTGGTGAGGGAGGAGGTTGTGTCCAGACAGCGAGTGTCGGATGGAGTTCCTCAACAAGCGAGGCCATTCCAAGGGGTACCTTCAGATAATAACCAGGAGCCGTAAGGTTGGGCACGATACTGCGTCGAAGTTCAGGGTTCAGTCGTTTAAGTTCCTCAACCGGAATCCCAGTTTGTTGGGTGACGGCCGAAAGATGAACGCGTTTCGTAATTAGGACTTCTTCAAATTCATGGCGATCACCGTCCGGAGTCGTGAATCCATAGGCCGTGGGATTTTTGGCAATAAGAGTTGCCGCAATAAAGCGAGGCACATAGTCTTTAGTTTCCCGTCTTATGTAGCGTGACCGTCGAATCTTCCAAAAGTCACGGGTGCCCGTTTTTTTGATGGCCCGCGAAATCTTTCCGCTTCCCGCATTATATGCCCCAAGGGCCAGAGGCCAGGAGCCAAATTGGTCATATAAATCACGAAGATGATGAGCCGCAGCAACAGTGGATTTAATCGGATCCCGCCGTTCATCCAAATACCAGTCGACATCCAGGCCATACACACGACCCGTCCCTTTCATAAATTGCCAGGGGCCGGAAGCACGGGATCGAGAAAATGCACGTGGGTTGAACCCACTTTCCACGAGTGAAAGATACATGAGTTCCGGCGGGAGACCCAGTTCACGAAAAACGGGTTCCACAAGATCTTGGTAATGATGAAAGCGGTCAAGATACGATTGAAATCGTTCATGAATTCCATACTGGAAATATTCAAGATTTTTCTCTACGGAATCGTTCAGGACAAGGGGAATGGTGCCATATGTCCCCGGCCTTCTCTGGTGAGGGGCTTCCCATGTTTGATCGAAAACTTTGGCAAATCGAGCCAAGGCAACTTGCGACCGTTGCTCAGATGAGTCAGCAGGGTAAAAACGTAATTTCGTAGAGGAGTCAATTGAAAATTGAGTTTGAGTGTCGAGGGCTTCAAACTTGTTCTCGTCAGACAAAACAATCCGCTGGTCCTGGGAAACGTTAGATTCCTGAGAGACATCAACTGATAAGGGAACAACGGGTTTTCCAGCATCCGATGATTGAATCTGGTTTTCTGGGGGTTGAGCTAGGGCTTCTGCAGAGGACTGATTCGGGTCATCCTCGGTAGGTAATCCTGGGCTGCCTGGAGTTTCCCCAGTTTGATTTATGAGAATAGACGATTGTTGATTGGTATGGTTGGTGCTCGTCTCAAAAGTTTGAGCCTCAATTGAGGTCGCTGGGCGAGAGTAGCGATTCGCAATTGCATAATTAAACGTAAGAGTCTCAGTGGAATCATTGGGAGGTAAAAAAGAGGTTTCGCCACGGGTTGGTTGAGGGCAGAGAGTTAACGTGATCAAACTCACACTGAAGCCAACCAGTACGTTGCGGGCAAAACCAGCAGCTCGCAAAGGCATGAAGGAACGTTGAACTTGTAACGTTTTATCTAAGTGGCTCATTTTATAAGAGTTTTCGGCAAATCTGTGCACAACTTGATAGGCTACCCTCGTAAGAAAAAATTGTCAAACATATTCATGAATTTTTGACATTTGTCGATGGGTAGAAATCTTGCACAAACCGCACCAGAAAATAAGTGTATGAAAAGAAGAAAAAAATATGGTGGGCCGGTGAATGAGAGTGGCGATTTTATTCCAGTTGTTAGGCAAAAATGTCAACGATGAGGATTGACCGGTAGGGCCAGAGTAAAATACCGTCCCCCTTCCTTATGCAATAACCTTTTCCCCTGCAATGTCGTGAGGATATCAGTGATGGGCACGATAATGTCTTTCTCCGATCCCGGAAAGGAGCAACTCTGCAAGGCTTTACGAATCTGTTCGACGGACTTGGGTTGCTCATTGCAAAATTCTAAGATGAAGGCATGGGGTCCTTCAAATCGTTCGCTTGTCGGAGTTAAGCCTCTCCCATCATAAACGGTGAGATAGCTCAAGGCTTTTGCAAAGAAGAGAAAGGGCCGATTAGAAGAGTGATATCGCTGTTTCCACTCTTCAACAAGTCTGACGAGTTCCTTATAAAGATGTGGATCGACTTTCCAATCGATTGTGTACTCAAAATCATAAGCGATTTTGTTGAGATCAACCTGCCGTTCGTCATACACATAGGCATAGGCTAACCCCGGTCCTGTTCGGCAAATCCCATAACGTTCAGGCCATTTAAAATAAGGACTAAACCGTTCGAGCCAGAGTTTGGCCGTGGATTCCGGAGGTTGCAGGTGGATCAATGAGGGAATGAGTTCGATTTGTTGTTGGTAATCGGTATCTGTTTCCTGTGGAAAGCCCAATAAAATATTCCAGGAGAGGTCAATATTGTAATATCGGCTCCATTTCAAGCATTCAATGTTTTGTAGTGGGGTAACACCCTTATCCATTTCCTTTAGTTGCGCCGGACTCAAGCTTTCAATGCCCGGTTGCATGCATTTAACCCCACCCTTCGCCAGTGTCTGAATTTGTCGTTTATTGAGATTGCTTTTTGTCTCCATAAACACGTCCAGGTCCACGTGTTCTTGGGCCAGTTGCCCGAAGACACCGTCCACATATTTCATATCAATAATATTATCGACCAAGCGAAAACGGGTGGTGTCATAGCGGCTGGAAAGATAGTCCAACTCTGAAGCGACCTGAGCAGGATTTTTTGCGCGGAATTCCATCGCTTGAGCATTTAATCCGCAAAAGGTGCAATGATGCTTTTCTCCCCACCAGCACCCGCGAGATCCTTCATAGAGTAGAATCCGGTTCAATCCGGTGGATCCCTGCTTGGCTAATTCCTGGAGCTCTGCAAAATAATCGTCGTAATCAGGTGGGGGCGTTTCTGAAAACTTGGTAAATAAGGTTTCCTGAGGGGTAAAGTTGATCTGTCCTTCCCGTCGAAAGGCCACTCCGGGAGGAATATCCATTTCATCGTCCAGGAGGATGCGTTGAACCAATGGAGGAAAGGCTTGTTCGCCTTCTCCGATCACGACATAATCAATCCAGGGAAATGCCCGAAAATGTTCCAGCCCCATTTCTCCGTCGAAATTTGCCCCCCCAAAAACAATTCGAACATCGGGATATACGTCCTTGATCAATTTGGCCAGACTCAAGCTTGCGACATTTTGATCGAACGTGGAGGTGAAGCCCACCACGTCGAATTGACTCCAATCCACTGATGTCAGACACCAGGTTAAAAATTGAGGAGCGATCGACCGAGCAATCTCTTCTAAATGACTGATCGAACAGCCGGCTTCCCGAGCCGTGTCTTCGAAGATGGGTTTAAACACAATAGGATATTCCCTGTGTTTCGGATTGCTCCGAAACAGGAGTGCAGAGAACAGCCATTCGCCAAATAGGCCACGTTTTTCGCATAAGATTTCGTATAACGGTACCCCGATTTTATGGGCGAATTGGAGATTGAAATGATAGGTTTGGGTACCAATCCCTTGCGTTTTTAGTAAGGACGAGAGGGTCCCTAATTGGATCGAGGGAAATTTCGAATAACTAAATGGCATGGTTACCAGTGCGACCTTCGTTCCGAAAGATCGGAAATCGGTGGTGCCCTGAGAGGCCGCAGTCTGGGTTCGTTTTGCTTCTAAAGCGACCGGGTGGATCAAAATCGGGCTGGTGGCCATAAGAGCCTTCAATAGGTAGCAGGAAGGTGAAAGGCGCGATCAGCCTTGGCGGCTAAATAAAAATCACTTTCGGTGAGGCCTTGAATCTTGTGAGTCCAAATTTCTACCTTGCATTTGCCCCAGGCCAAATATATATCAGGGTGATGGCCCTCAAGTTCCGCCACATTTCCTACTCGATTAGTAAAAGCCAAGGCATCTGCAAAGTTGTCAAAAGTATAGGTTTTCTCAATATGACCTTGAGCATTGAGCGCCCATCCCGTTTCTAATTGACCAAGCAGGTCCTGGATTTTTTGAGGTTCCAACGGAGGTACGCCCCCACGACAAGGTACGCATGTGTTATCGGCTAGACTCATTTGCTTCCTCCTTCCATTCTGAACATTTCTGGTGGATTGCCTTTGTCACCCTGTTCTTGACTTGTGCCAGGGAAAACCGGCTTTCTTCCCATCTGTATGAATTATGTTGGATGGTATAGGGAACTCCAGGGAATCGTGAGGTCATACCATATCCCCATTCAAGCCACCAATTATAGACATCACCAAGTTCGGTGCACAATTCCAGAGCGGAAGTTAGAATAAGCCAATGTGCAACATAGGGTATCTGTTTAGGGGGTGAGGTTATTTGGGCTGATCCGGTTTGCCGCACCATTGTAAATTGACCTCATAGAGGCTTCCAGGAAACCGGTGCTCAATCCACAATGGGTTCTATAGGTAAAGAAAAAGCCTATTTCCATTGTAGTCAGAAGAACATGTTTGCTGATCAATCGAAGTCGATCAGGGTCTTCGCTGTGGCTTCAGACCAGCGCCTCATTTTTCCCTCGCCATGATTTGATGACCAGCCTTAGGAAGAGAAGGCCCTAGGGGAAGTGAACAGCGTATGGAGTCGTTTTTTCCTTGCCAAAAGATCATTTGACAACCTGAATCCTAGACAGGTAGAAAAACACTCCAAAAGCTTAGGTCCGTCTGCTATTGGGCATTCTCGTCGTCATTCAGGACTTAAAGCCACCTTAATGAGCGATTTCCTTTCTTCTTGAAATGAGCGTCGGAAGGTCTATGCTACACGATCACGGAGTTGTGCAATGCCGGTGAATGCTCTGCGAAAGCCTGGGGCGCGAATGAGTCTGCAAGAAGCCCTTGCACGAGTGGAGAAACTCAAACGGTTGTCAGAAAGCAGCAATCCCCACGAGGCGGCTTTGGCCGCCATGCGATTGAAAGATTTCGATGTGGAGGTGGCCCGATTTCCACGCCCGGAACCCGTTGCTGAAGATGTTCCCCAAACCGAGGATCATGCTTACCTCAATAAAGTTGTTGAAATACTTGATGAAAAACCCATTGTTCCCTATGAAACGTTGGATGAAATAGAGGTAGAACAATCTTCTGATAAATCGAAAGTCAATTGGGATGAGCTCCATTTTGCCCTTGTGAAGAAGGCGCAGCGTATGGGGGCAGATGCCTTGATTCATATTCAATTAAAGGGCACCGCTGAGCAAAAGGTGCTTGGAGCCACGGCATTAAAATATCTCACTCCCAAAGAGGTCTTGGAAATTCAACAATCCACGGCGTTAGAGGATGCCGAGAAAGCCTATAACGAGTCTCAAAAAGAGCGGCTTGATGAAGATCTAGCCCCTGGCATTGGCTAACCAACAAAATTTTTGTCAGAGTGAAGAAGACCTGGTAGGCTTCTTATAAAAGAAAGGGAAATACGCAACCACATTCATATTCTGGATGGACCGCCTCCAAAGAATCGGAAGGTTCATTGAGCGGGATTGCTGCCTCTCTAAAAACATACAAGGGGACGACAGACACATGAGAATATGATATATTCCCCTCAGTGTTTACCCTCTCATCGCACCCTTGGCATTCTTTTCTTAATCTCCTCTTGTAATTTTTTTCTCACAGACTTCGGCTACGAGCAGAGAAAAATTTCACGTGTGGAAAGACCGTGAAAGCCGTCGCCATGGCCTCAAGTGGCGAAGTGTCAATGGAAAAGACCATGCAGTATTTACGTCAGGGCTCGTGCAGTTTGCTGACAAGTGGTGATGTGATTTGCTGTTGTCATAATTCAACAAAAGGACCAACTGTGGAAAGAAGCAAAATCGTGTCAAAATTCCCAGTGACGATAACCGGTATCCTGGTGATGACCGTATGGGCTCACGGTAATGAATGCGGGCTTGGCCCACACCAAAGAGACTGAATTACTCTCCGTTGGGATACGGGGAGGACTCAATTCTAATACGTTAGGCGTTCCGCCAACTGAAAAGGAAGATTTTGAGCAATATGATGTATTTGCGGTTGTTGGAACTCCTTGGAGTTGGGATTTTCCTGCCGGATGGGAGATACGTTTTAGATTGAATGTGGCGGCAGGGGCGTTGAGGGCGGCGGGAGAGGCCGGCTTTATTGGAGAGGTCAGCCCTGGGCTGGCCTTTACAAAGCCCAATTGGAACCTCACCTTCGATATTGGCGGTGGTGGGGCCTATCTGAGTAGGGAAAAATATGGTCGTCAGGATATTGGAGGACCCGTTCAAATTGCTGCCCATGCTGGTATTACCTATCACCTTCCCTGGCATATGTCCCTGGGATGGCGATTTCATCATATTTCTGATGCGGCCCTCTACGGGTCTAATAATCGGGGAGTGGATCTGCACTTGTACGAGCTTAGCTATCGGTTCTGAGGGTATTTGAGAAGATTCCTGCCATCATGGGGGTAGTGCTCCGCCGTTAAGGTCCTCCCGTTTCATCTTGTTTTTCTTTCAATGGCCGAATTATTCATCATCACACTGATGACGGCTTCTACACTGGGAAAATTCAAATCCGAATAAAGAAAAATCGCTGTTTAGTGCTGACGTTGTTTGGCGATATCGAGTGCGGCGACCCGGTAGGTTTCGGCAAGAGTCGGGAAGTTGAAAATGTTGTCAATGAATCGGTCGATAGGCATATGGTGAAGCAATCCCATTTGGCCAATATGAATCAATTCGGTTGCTCCCTCCCCGACGATATGAATACCTAACAGTTGCTCGCCTTTTGGGTCGGCGACCATTTTAAGCAATCCATTGGTCATGCCGGAGATCTGTCCTCGTGCAATTTCATGAAACCTCGCTCTTCCCACTGTGACTCCGCCATACTTGGCCGTGGCTTCCTGCTCGCTTAATCCCACGCTCGACATTTCCGGGATCGTATAAATTCCCATGGGTATATGCTCCGGAGCGCCGCCGGGGTTGAGGCCCAAGGCATGACAGACGGCACGTCGCCCCTGTTCCATGGAGCAGGATGCCAGCGACGGGGGGCCAATGACGTCACCGACGGCATAGATATGGGGAACCGTCGTTTGGCAGTGGGTATTGACCGGAATGAGCCCACGAATCGTCGGGTGTATGCCGGTGGCTTGTAAGTTTAAATGTTCCAGATTGGACACTCGTCCGAGAGCCACCAGCACCTTTTCACTTTCCAGCGTTTCACCGTTTTCTAAAATGGTGGTCACCTTAGAACATCCGTCCCACTGGACTGTTCCGATTTTTTGTCCACCCCGATAGTGCCCCCCGGTTTTCTCAAACGCTTCACAAAATTCATCGGTGAGTTCTTGATCCAAAAATTTGAGCGGGCGGTCCGCCGTATCCACCATGGTGACCTGCACTCCCAGCAAGGCAAAAATTGAGGCGTATTCACTTGCGATGACGCCACCTCCCAACACGGTCAGGGATTTCGGCAAATACACCAGGGAGAGAACGGAGTCGCTATCCAGAATATGTTCATGGTCGATGGGAATATTGTCAGGGACGCGTGGGCGCGAGCCGGTGGCGATGATGATCATCGGCGCTGTGACGAGGGCGGCCGTGCCGTCAATTTTTTGGATTCGTATTTCATGGTCGGACGCAAAGCCCGCGCGACCATGAAAGCAGTGGATACCATTTCGGGTGAGTTGGTCCTTCATGAACTTCCCATGCGCGCGCACGACCCGGTCCAAGCGGGTCATCAGGCTGGTGATTTTGACATCGTCGCGCATGCGGAATTCAAAGACTTCAGTTGCCTGGAGAAATCGCACCATTTGGAGGGCGCTTTCCCGTAACGTTTTGCTGGGAATGGTGCCCTGATAGACGCAAGCCCCTCCCACCTCCCGGGTTTGCTCGATGAGGGCCACCTGCTTTCCTGCTTTGGCGCCTTGAATGGCGGCTTTTTGTCCTGCCGGGCCGCTGCCGATCACAATGAGATCAAATGGGGTCGGTGACGTCATGGCAAAAAACACTCCACGCTTGCCTTGATGGGTTTCCGCAATTCCAGAAGGGCCGTCATGTCTTCAGGGTAAAAATTCAGATCCTGTACGACGGGAAGTGTGAGCAGGGTATCTTCGTCATGTGTTGAATCCCCAAGCATGACAGAGGCCAAATGATGAGCAAGGCAGGTGATCATGGCTCCCTTCGTGGGGGAAAGTGCCTTGGTGGTAGTGGTCGTCCTGGTAGTAGCGGATTGTTTCCTGAACCGGATCGGGCAGTTGCCAGACGGCGGCCAATTTAGAGCCTGCCATGACGTGAAACTCTTCGAAGAGAGATTCAACCGTGGTCCAGGGAACCGGTTCCGCTGATTTGTCTGGGGATTGGGAGAGCAGATGAAGAATGGCGGGTTTTCCGATGGTATGCAGAAGCCCGCACAAAAAGGCGTTTTCCACATTATGACGCATTCGTCTGGCGATTTCCTTTCCGAAAAGCCCTGTCGCCAAGGCGTGCCGCCAGAGGTTCCGTACTTCCTTCTCATAGCCGGTCGTATGAAATACGCCGCTTTGAACCGACACCGAAAATGCTAACCCGGCCAACATCGTCAACCCTAACCATGTAATGGCTTGTTGCAGCGAGACGATTGGGGTGCGAGTCGCATAGGCAGGGGAATTGGCAATGCGGAGGATTTGTCCTGCAAGGGCCTGGTCCTGTTGAATCAATGAAGACAGCTTTGAGGCGTCCGCATCCGGATCGCTTGAAAGCAGAAGAACCCGATTGGCCACCACGGGCAGGAGAGGGAGATCCAGGTTGCCTCGTTCCAATTGACCGGCGAGGAAGGAACGGAGGGTTTCCCTCTCTTCTTGTGCAAGAGGCGTGATCGTAGAGTGAGCCATGTCTCAACTTGTCGGTTTTCGAGAAACAACCTTGAGAATGCTCCCGTTATGCCGGGTATCGGGTTTAAAAAATGAAAAAGGGAGCCGGGTGAGGAGGGTCTCCAGGCTCAACGTGTCGGGGTCTCGCCGATGAGCGGGAGGAATGACGGCCCTCTATTGTTGGCCGAAGGAGTCCTCTCTCATCCCTGTCCGCTTAGAGTGGGGTTGCGACCAAGTCTTTCAGTTAAAAGACTTCTCTGAAATGAAGGCCATCCTCTCAAGGAGGTTTCGTATGTCTGTCGAGACCTGGATGAGATCTCATCCTCACCGTCGGGGTAGGAAGTGTTGAATAAAACCAATTTCCAAGGGCATATTGCCCCACAGGCACGTTGCATATTAGAGGCCTCGGGGCGGTTCAAAAAAGTCCGTCCAGCAAGGCCGCAGTCATTTTTGCGCGCAGAGCGTACTTCCAGTACGTGAGCACGGAAAAATGGCGAGAACGCCGCTGGCGGCTTTTTTCAACAGTCCCGGGTATGGTTCATCATGGTTGGCCTGGACTGACGGGGTGGTCTACAGTCACTCGAAGGGTTGGTCTGGCGAAAGGGACTGAAACAGTATGTTGAGGATCGGCCTAAAGAGGAGCGTCCTAAAGAAGGAGAGAACTATGAAACGGTTAGAAGGGAAAATCGCGGTAGTCACGGGAAGCAGCAGCGGGATTGGGAAGGCTATTGCCCTTCGATTCGGAGAAGAGGGAGCAACGGTGGTGGTGGCCGCCAGGCGATTCGATTTATGTCAAAAGACTGTGGCGCAAATACAAGAGGGTGGCGGAACCGCCCATGCTCAACAAACGGATATTTCACAGGAAGAACAAGTCGACGCGCTCATGCAGGAGACCATAACGCGCTTCGGTCGTCTCGATATTCTTGTCAATAATGCCGGGGTGGTTGGGGGAGGACGGGTGGCTGACACATCCACAGCACTGTTTGATGAGGTGGTGGGCACCAATTTGCGGGGGACCTTTTTCTGTTGTCGAGCCGGGTTTCAGCACATGAAAAAGCAGGGAGGCGGGCTTATCATCAACATCTCCAGTGTCGCCGGCGTTCAGGCCTGGGCAGGAACAGGTACCTACAGCGCTTCAAAGCATGGCATCATGGCCTTGACCAAGTCGCTGGCCGATGAAGGGCGTGCCTTTCATATCAAAGTGAGTGCGATCTGCCCGGGTGGTGTGGCCGATGAATTGGTGGATGCGACCCCTGAAGAAATCCTCAACAGTGAAAAAATCAGTCCCTATGATGTGGCAGAAACCGCCATGTTTTTGGCGACATTGGGATACCATACGGTTGTGCATCAGGTTGTGCTGGATCGGCTGGGAGCTGATTGGTAAAGAACGTTGGTTAGGGTTGAATTGAGAAAACATATTCCATAAAAAAACGACCTTCCGGGATAAGCCCTGGAAGGTCGTTCTTCAATCAGACTAAAAGAAAATTTATGTAGACCAGGCAAAAACTACTTCTCGCCTTTTTCTCCATCCTTTTCATCGTCTTTTTTGTCGTCCATCTTTTTGTCGTCACCTTTATCGCCATGGTCATCCTTATCCCCATCTGCGCTCAAGGGAAAGGTGTTCTGAATGGACGAATTGTCAGCCAGGGACCCGGCGAAGGTCATTCCGCCAAAGGACAAGGCAACAAGTAAGGTCAATAAAGCAGTGAATAATTTAACCATGATTCAGCCCTCCAAAATTAATAAAGGTTAACCACGCTCTCCCTAGATCATCCTGGGAGAATAATTCTAACTACCCACAGGACCGCCTTAGTGAGCAAAAATCATTCCCTGAATTAGTGAAAACTCATTCGTGTAACACATTGTTTTTGTTGATGAAATGTAACGGTTCTGCCTGGTGAATTTATGAAGAATTTCTAATAATTTCACCAAAAGTAAAATGACCTCTAGGAAATAATAAAAAAATGCACAAAAAACACTTACAAAACAATTACTTGAATGGTCATTAGGCCCGGAGAATCTTTTGAAATTCCCATGACCATTCACTGTAGGGTTTGCCCTCCATGAGTATGGTTTTCACTTCATCTGTTTTCATGCATAACCCCTGAGAAGCAGTAAAAAATTTGAACAAAAATACGTCTAAAGGACTAGAAAGCGGATCACAAAAAAGGAAAAAATTTCAGCTGATCTGACTGGGTGGTTAAGGTGAAAAGATGAGAGCCGGGGAATGTCGAATGTGCAGAACATGGCAACGAAAATAGGGGAATGACCAATGTCGATGGAAGGAGCACTGAGAAAAACGAATCACGGTACTTTTCTCGTCGTGTTTAGGATGGGTCAACCTTCCTTTTTCTGGAAATAATCTCACCAAGCTCTTCGAGATTTAACAGCCAATGCTTGCGAGGAAACTTGCGAACTAAAGCGAGGGTTTTCTAGCGGGTATCCCCGGTCATATCGCGGCATGTGCCGTGAAATACGGGGAAGGCAGGGTGGGGTAGGCACAATAGATATGGTGGAAGACCTCCTCGGCTTTGACCTCCACATCCTGTTCGGCAAAGCAATCCACCGACAGGCCGGTGTCCTCGTTCCAGAGAAAATCATAGATAGCCTGGCGCACGGCATCCCGGGTGGCTTCCTTGTCGCGCCACTGATCCACCCGCAGCTTTTCTTCCTTCAACCGGGCCAGTAACTGTGACGCGACGGCCTTGATTCGGCGAAACGTGAGTAAAAGTGTTGAGCAGGCATCGGCTGATTGCAAGGTTTAATGCGGCTGATTGACAGTTTTAGGCTCGGCTGATTGCAAGTGTTGTTTTGTCTCGTGTCAGGAGGTTTTGCTTTTTTTTGGGCTGAACCGTGCCCCTAGCGTCTAGCCCACGCTCTCCACCTGGCCCCCATTGGTGACCCCGGTCGGGATCATCTCACCGGTGGCATTGGCAAAGGCGCAGATTGAAAGATTGAGGCCGTCCAAATGAAAGGTTATGTGTCGTATAAGGAAATGTTCTGTTGCTAGACCGTGCGATGGGTATGCAATCGGAGAATAGGTACAGAAAAAATTCCTGGATGCCGAGAACTTTATTCATTCCCTCCTCTTCATTTTATACAAATGGTTTGGTAAACCATCTAAGAAAATAGGGTATCGCGTAAATCGGAAAAGTCTGCTCGAAGGCGACTGGGAATGGTTAGGTTTCCCTTATCCAGTCACACCCCTGTTTTGGCTAAATAGGCCTGCACGGTCGCAGCCTTCAAGGAAGGCTTTTTTCAGAAAGTTGCTGTCGGTAAATGGGCTTTTGTCGGTTTTTCTAGTGAGTGTTTTCAAATAAGCATCAGGTGAGCGGCCATCTTCCTGCCACTCATCAAGAACTTGCGTGAGCCAATACCTTCCATCACTTTCACAGCAGCACTTAGCTTTATAGCGTTCCTCAATGCCGTAAACGTCTTTCCAGGTTTCTAATTCCTCTCTCAGGGCCGCCGGGCCAAACTCAATTGCGATATCGTTGGGCACCAAATGCGCGACATCCGCCTTCATGAGCTCAATCTTAATGTCTATGTGATAGCCGTTGATTGTGTAAGGGTAGAACACCTTTCGCCTGGTAGCTGCTTGAGTTGGATCTTTGGGTGCATACGCTGGGTCTTGGCTGGATTTATAGGTGCTATTGCAGTGATGACATGCAGGGACCAGATTTTTACAATTCATCGAGTTAAAGGGATACAGAAATTTGGGCAAGTAATGATCATAGGCTTCCCTTTTCGAGTGGTAGAGCAGGGCATAAATTTGGAGTAGCAATTGAGCACGTTCGTGGGCCTGAAAGGTCTCGTCCATTGGAACTCGCTCGAGCCATGACAAGGCCGTTTCGGCATCGCCGCTTTCCAGATACACACGGGCGATGTCCACGCAGGCGGCTGTGGATGGTTTGCCCCAGGTGGCGAGCCGGATTTCTTTAAAAAGCGGAGCATCTTTGATCTGGCGGGCCAGGGATTCGATCCGGAGTACCCAGTGTCGCTTTTGATATTCCTCCGTTTCCGCGTCGGCCAATTCTTTGAGGCGAGCAATCATTATTCGAATATGCGGTTCAGGCAGGTAATCCCTCGCACAATCGATTAACGTATCTCGGACACCGTAGTCGTCTTTCCGGTTCAGGTTGAGCACAAGTTCTCCTAGCCAATCCTTGTCCTCGCATCGTGCGGCATACTCCACAAACAGATCCTTGGCAGTGAAACGGTACACATCGCCGACATGGCCGCTGGAGTCATCACAATGAGCGAGTGTTCCGTGGTCGGTTTCAAAAAAAGACGCCACCATTTCCGCCCCGGTGCGTGAATCCTTCACACCCGCCTTGATGTCTTGCAGTAAGGCTTCCAGCTCCTGGGCAAACTTGGAGGATTCCCGCCAGGGAATAAACTTTCGTGAGCGTTTGAGTCCGGAGAGTTTGGATTTTGCCCGTTTGAGGGTTTCTTTTGTGGTGGACATCAGGCGTTCCACTAGATGATGAGCCGCTTCATCGCGAGGGCCAGTTCCAACAGGGCCTCCGCCAACGCGTCAGTTCCCAAATCCTTAAGCTTCTGTTTTCTGTGATTACCCATCGACTATCGCTACGGAAGTTCCGTGCCCCGGTTTATGATCTCCACATATCCCCTATAACTGAACAGTCGATTGCGTTTTTGCGCGGTGAGCTCCTGTACGACGCCGAGTTTCTGTAAGTGTGCCAAAGCCTTGTTCACGGTGGCCGGGGTTATGCCGGTTTTTTCAACCAGCCAGTTGGACGTGGCGATGGGGTGTTCCATCAAGGCCCGGTGAATCTGGAGGGCAGAAGCCGTGGCACGGCCCAGGCTGCTGATGTTGTCACGATCCTGGTTGGCCACGGTGAGAAGCTGCTGGGCCGTTTCCACCGCCTGGGTGGCGGTGACCGTGACCGCCTCGGCAAAAAAATCGAGCCAGGCTTCCCAATTGCCGGTCATACGGACTTGGTTGAGCAATTCGTAATACTGTTGTCGATGTGTTTTGAAATAGAGGCTCAGGTACAGCATCGGTTGCCGTAACATCTTCCGTTCGCAGAGCAGCAGCGTGATCAAGAGACGGCCAAGGTGGCCATTCCCATCCAGAAACGGGTGGATGGTTTCGAACTGCACATGCGTCAGCGCCGCCTTGAGTAGCACCGGCGTAGGTTCGGGTTTGTCGTGGACGAAGAGTTCGAGGGCACCCATGCACGACAACACCTCTTCGGCTGGAGGCGGTACAAAAATGGCGTTGCCGGGACGAGTGCCGCCGATCCAGTTCTGGCTGCGCCGGAATTCTCCGGGGGTTTGGGTACTGCCGCGACCCTTGGTCAGCAACACACCGTGGATTTCCTGGATTAACCGAAGGGAGAGGGGGAATCCCTCCGCCAAACGGCGCAACCCATGATAGAGGGCCGCCACGTAGTTACTGACCTCCCGTACGTCGTCTAGCGGGACACCGGGTTCCTGATCCAGCTCGAATAGCAACAGGTCCGATAAGGACGACTGTGTTCCTTCTATCATCGAAGAGAGCACTGCCTCTTTGCGGACATACATGTAGAGGAATATGGAGGTGTCCGGCAGGAGCGTTGAGACGCTGTCCAATCGCCCAATCGCCAACAGCGCCTGGTCGAATTTACTGCGCAAGTCCGGTGTCCATTCGATTGGCGGACGCGGTGGAAGTGAGTCAGGGACAAAGGCCTGTACTTTTTCTCCGGTCGCCGTCACCGTTATGTAGTGGCCTTGCAGGTCACGTTTCATTTCTTTTTCTCGGTATTAAAATTGAACCTAAAATAACGTAATTACTATTTTAGGTTAAATGCTTTTCATAAAATAAAATAGAATGAAGATAAAGGCAAGTGAATTCAGGCCTTTGGGTTCCTCGCTTTTTTAAAAACAGCATGAGAAATAGTTATGCCCTCCACAAAAAACCTACGATCAGGAGTTTAGGTGGTATTTCAGGCGGGAGAATATTGCTGCGGGTGCATTCAACCCATTTTGAAGAAATGGCGGCATTGAAACAGAGACCTCTCACGTATGAGAACGATTCTGGATGGATTAAATAACTTGTAGAACTGGAATTCGTTCACTATTCTACATTGTTCATGTTTCATGAACATGGTATTATGACGAACATGAAGGTAAAAGTGCAGGAAACTCAGATTGTCAACGCGGCGCTGGAGCGGTTAAAGGCCGTCCATCCAGTCCAGGTCGAGAATCTTCGATTTGTGAAGAGCGATCGGGCTGTGGTCGGTTGGGACGGCCAGGTGACTCTGAAAACCGCCCAGGGCATGGATAGTTATTTTTTTGAAGTTAGGTCACACCTGAGGCCCCAGGCAGTTCGACACCTCCTCATTCAGGCCAAGACATTCCGCAAGCAGCATGGCCAATTCAAAGGACTGTTGTTGTTGGCCGATTACGTCAATCCTTCCTTGGGGCAACAACTCAGGGAGGCTGATATTAACTTCGTCGATACGGCTGGAAACGTGTTCTTACGGCAGGAGCCCGGCCTGCACCTGTATGTTGAGGGGAAGAAGCCCGCAACTCCTTCAAAAGAGTCACCAACGCGCCTGTTTCAACCGAGTGGGCTGACCCTGCTCTTTGGTTTTCTGGTGACGCCGGAGTCAGTGAATTGGCCCTATCGTGATCTGGCTAGAGCGAACGGGGTGGCGTTGGGGACGGTAGGTTGGATTATGCGCGACCTCCGTGGGCACGGGTATGTCGAACCTCTCGGGAAGGACCGACTCCATCTTATCCGCAAGAAAGAATTGCTTGACCGCTGGGTAGATGGCTATGCGACGCGTCTTCGCCCCAAAATACTGGTCGGGGAATTCGAAAAACCGACCAGTGACCTCCACGTGACCGTGAAGGCTTTGGAGGCGTATGCCGGTGAGCAGAAAATGCACTGGGCGCTCACCGGGGGGTTCGGTGCCTTTGAACTCCTCCACCATTACCGGGGGCAAATCCTTTCCATTTTTGTTGAACACTGGATGTCTGCTACTGCTCTCGCAGCCTTGCATTTCCTTCCCCGTAAAGGGGGTGCCGTGAAAGTCCTTCGAAGCTTCTCTCCCACCGTGTTCGAAGCCCTCGACGCACAGACCGGGCACCCGGTGGCTCATCCGTTGCTCGTCTATGCCGAGCTTCTCTATCAAGGCGGCGACCGCGAACTCGAAACGGCTCGCCAGCTCTTTACCACATTCCTGGAACAATCCCTTGCCAAAGATTGAAGGAGATCTCGCGGAAGCTTTGCGCGTGCTCCGCGATTACTTCGAGCAAAGACAGATTCCATTTGCCTTAGTAGGAGCTCTGGTGCCGGCTCTCTTGCTGTCTTCGGACATTGGAGCCAGGGAGACACGTGATGCCGACCACGTGATCAGACTCCAGTCTTGGGCAGCATGGCATGAGGTGATAGCCGATCGTGAAGGACTCGGATTTACGAGAGGCCGGGGCGAACAGGAGCACCGGTTATATTACCGAACCGCGGAGATTGATCTCATCCCGTTTGGGATTTTGGATGGTCCTGGTGATGTTCTCATTTGGCCGAAGTCGGGGAATCGCATGATTATGACCGGATTTGGCGAGGTTTTCCACTTTGCCACCTCGACAGAAGTGACTCCCGGTGTCACCCTGCCGGTGGTGCCGCTCTGGCTTTTTGCCGTTCTGAAGGTGGTCGCGTATTCGGACCGACACTTTCCGCGAGATCTTCATGATCTGGTGTATGTTTTGGAACACTATGAACATGTTGGCCAGAGTTCCCGCCGATTTGGTCTCACTGGAGCGGTAGACGGGCTGACCTATGAGGTCGCCGGGGCCTTTTTGTTGGGCCAAGATGTTCGCCTCAACACTTCTGCAGAGGCTCTGAACTTGGTGAGAGATTTCATTGCCAAAATTACAGATGAGCACCATAGTATGATCAACATCATGCTCCGCGAAGAAAATCGTCTGTTTTCAGATGAACGAAGGCGGGTTATTTTCCAGTTGATTGCAGCTTTTCGCCAGGGTTTAGCTTAAGCCTTTGCCTCGGGAATAGATCTCTCCCCTGGGTGAAGAAGGAGACCGACTCTGTTCCAGGGATGGGACCAAAAAAAGGGCCTCTGGATCGTGTGATCCAGAGGCCGATTGGTGGAGGTGAGGGGAATTGAACCCCTGTCCGAGAACATTCAGCGCAACAGCCCTACGTGTGTAGCCGATGATTTGTTATTCGCAGTTGCCCACGCCCACCGACCGGCTTAGAGCACCCGCTAGCTCAGAATGTTCTCGTCCGCCGCCGCTGAGCACCGGCATTGGACCAGCCTGCAGTGTGACGCCCCTTCCCCACCCGCAGGCAAAGAGAGGAGGGACGTCGCGGTCAATTAAGCCGCGAGAGCCAAGTTATCGTTGGCACTTAATGTTTTCCCGAAGGTTTTACGAGACTCCGAGAGCTCGACACGCTCTGTTGACCTCTTGATTCCCGTCGAAGCCAGTCACCCCCTTGTTAAAGTTCAACCTTTTCTCCCTGCCAATCAGAGAGTTCCTTCATTATACACTGATCCCACTTTTAAATTCACAAACATTATCTTTGGGAGGATTGTTCTTTTTATAAGATAGCCACTAAAGAAGAAAGATCAAGCAAATGTGTGACAAGCGGCCAAGACCTTTACCTCCGTCATCTTTTTTGTTGAAACCCTGTACCCCTTTAAAGTCTGAGGCACTCTCAGGCTCCGTTTATTCCAGGCTAAGTTTTTTTAAGTGTTCCGGGATCCTTCTTTTGAGATAATCTCCTTCAGTTGTGATTTTTCTCGTACCCTCTGGTAGGGGTGGAGAATGATTTTTTAGTGATGGGTGATGAGAGTCAATGTAAAAAGCAGAGAAGAGGAAGGAGTCGAGGCCTATGGCGTGGACGTTGTTGGTGGTGGCAGGAATTTTTGAGATTATCTGGGCCACGGGATTGAAATATACGGATGGGTTTACCCGGTTATGGCCGAGTGTTGGCACCCTGGTGGCCATGGCCGTCAGTATGATTTGCCTGTCGTTGGCTTTCCGGGTAATCCCAATGGGAACCGCTTACACGGTATGGACGGGTATTGGTGCCGTGGGCACGGTTCTCTTGGGTATTCTGTTATTTGATGAGCCGAAAAATGCTGTCAGATTAGTCTGTATTACCCTCATTATTGTGGGCATTGCGGGGTTAAAGTTGTCCGATCCTTCTTGATCAAAAAAGCGTTTGTGCGTTCTTTTTCTTATGGCCCTGTGATTTATGTGTAAAGGGAGTGGCTAGGAATATGTGAGGGGTGAGTTTCCCGTTTTCGCAAAGAGCCCGCATCTGAAGAAAGGGCGTAGGTTTACCATTTTGCCGGCAGGAAGGCTGGAAACGGGAGATGCTTCGGTGGGGTGGGGGAGTTCTTAAATGGAGTACTGGAAGTCGGCACGGCCCCTGGGAGGTTCAGTGAGAATCCCCCTGGATTTGAGTAAATCAATGATTTGGTGAGTGCAGTCGTCGAAATTTTCCGGCCCTGCAAAAATCAGATCGGTATCCGGTTGAGGTCCTTGTAAATCTTTGGCCATGTGGATGGTGATGACCGGGATCGGGTTTACCAACGTTTGCACGGTTTGTACGATGTGTTTCATCGGTTCTTTGAGGGCATTGGTTGTGGAAATCACCAGTGAGCCTGTATCGGTCAGCAACCGCACGACTTCGCCAAACCGTCGGATGATTTCATCCGGTTTCGTGTCAACGAGATCGGCATCAAGTCCCCGTTGCAGATTCTCCGGCGCGAGAAGGTAGGCATGCCGGCCTTCCGCGACGAGTATGGTTTCCAGTTTCCGAGCCAGAAATCCTTTCGCAGTCACATCGGGCCCGGTGAGTAAGACCACCGCCGCTCGATGTCCATAGTGTTGGGCCCGGTCTTCGGCTCCCACATCTCCCTTGACCCATGCGGAATCCCGTTCGCGTGCCTCCGTTCGAAAATCTTCCTGGTCATCCTGGACCAGTTCCGTGATGATTCCCCCTCCTGCCACATCGTATTCGTCCACCAACACAAAGCGGCCGGTTGTCTCGAACTGCGCATAGAGATCAAAGGCGATGGGAGATTTGGTCCGAAGCGTGATGTCGGCCACTTCATTCCGTTTCACGGTGGTTTGCGTCTGTCGGTCGTCTAAATTGGTGGCGTCCACAATGCGATGAATGGTTGCCACTTCGCAGGAGACTTCCCTGGTGGCCAGTCGTAAGACATAGGGCCGGCGGGTTTCTAAAGGACGCCCTCCTAACCAGAATAAGTTGGCACGAATGCGCGTGGAGACCAGCGGCCTGGCATTTTCGTGTGTCGCAATTTCCCCTCGTTCTACAAAAATTTGTTCATCCAGAGTAATGCCGACGGATTGGCCGGCTTCGGCTTGAGTTGGCGGTGGATCGATATTAAACGCTTCAATCGTTTCGATATTGGCTGACTTGTTGGAGGGGGAAAAGACCAGCCGGTCCCCAATCTTGAGTTTTCCTGCCGTGATCCGGCCAACTAAAATCCGGCGGGCGTCGAACTTATACACGTCCTGGATGGGAAGACGAAGCGTTTGTTCGGCACGCTTGGATTCCAGATGGAAATGCGCCAGGGAATCCAAGACGGATGGTCCGGTGTACCAGGGGGTTTCCGGGCTTGATTTAATGATGTTGATGCCCTGTTTGGCGCTCGCGGGGATGACGTATTGGGGAATGACGTTCAATTGGGTGAGAAATTCCCGGTATTCTTTTTCGATGGCGTGGAAGGTGTCTTCCCGGTAATTGACCAGGTCCATTTTATTGACCACCACGGTTACCTGTTTGACTCCTAACATGGAGAGCAACAGCCCATGGCGTTTTGATTGGTCGCGCACGCCTTCCAGGGCATCAATGACCAGGAGCGCCGCTTCGGCACGAGCGGCCCCTGACACCATGTTTTTCAAGAATTCCTTATGTCCCGGTGCGTCAATAATGATGTATTGTCGCCCGCCCCAGGAGAAAAAGGTTCGGGCTGTGTCGATGGTGATCCCCTGTTGTTGCTCTTCTAAAAACGCATCAAAAAGAAAGGCGTATTCGAATTCTTTGCCTTGTTGCTTGCAAATGGCCTGGATTTTTTCGATCTTGCCGGTTGGTAAGGTTCCGGTGTCGGCATAGAGACGACCCAACAGCGTGGATTTGCCGTGGTCGACGTGACCCACAATCACGATATTCATTCTCTCCCGGATGGAATTGTCCTGGGGAGTGTTGTGAGATTGGCCTGTGGCTGGTGTGACCGTCATCTTCACATGTATCCATCTTTGCGTAATTGTTCCATCCCTCGTCCTTCGTCTTGTGCGCGTCCTGCCCGCTCCGCCACCTTGGTGTTGCGTAATTCAATGATGACCTCATCCACATTTTTCGAGGTGGAATCAATTGGTGTCGTGCATGGGGCGCATCCCAGGCTGCGATAGCGTTTGCCGGTGCCTTGATCCAGGTAGAGATTATCCAGAAAGGGAATATTTTCTAATTTGATGTATTCCCAAATATTGATCTCTGTCCAATCCAACAGGGGATGGATCCGGATATGGGTGCCCGGAGGAAACGAAAGTTTATATTGATCCCAAAGTTCGGGGGGCTGATCGCGAAAATCCCATTCATTGTTTTTGTCCCGCGGGGAGAAATACCGCTCCTTCGCCCTGGTACTATCTTCGTCCGATCGCACACCCAAAATGACCCCCGTGTAGCCCTTCTCCTCCAGCAATTGTTTTAACCCTAGGGTTTTTAAGGCCGTGCAACATTCCACTCGTCCCTTCGTGTGGTTCATCCCTTCGGCCAGGGCTTTTTTGTTTTGGCCCACGATCAGATTTAATCGCCATTCGCGTGCGAGGCGATCCCGATATTCAATCATTTCAGGAATTTTATAGCTGGTGTCGACATGGAGTAAGGGAAAGGGGACATGGCCAAAAAAGGCTTTTCTTGCCAGCCACAATAACACCGTAGAATCTTTGCCCATGGACCACAGCATGGCCAGGTTATCAAAGTTTTTGTACGCCTCCCGCAGGATATAGACGCTTTGATCTTCTAACTGGCGGATATGCTTCATACGGGCACCACCGCCGGTGCAGGGGGGACGACGAATTTGGACTCTGGAGGGCGTCCTTGGGTCAAGGCGGTAAAGAACGCTCCGGCTTTTCCGGAATCCAGTGTATCCTGGGCAAGCGGTGTGGCTTGCGCGAGAGAGGAAGCCAACCCTGCGGCATACATTAGTAAGGCGGCATTCATGATCACCCAGTTCCGTCGGTCGCCTTTCTGGCGATCGACGAGTAATTGCGTTATCAATTGGGCTTCATGTTGGGGGTTCCCGGATCCCGGCCCATTGATGGTCGAACTCATGGCTTGAAACGGTCCGGACCGGAATCCGGCATCATCGGGACGAAAGACTAACGATGAAATATGCCCGCTTCGTAATTCGCGCGCCAGGGATGGGGCGGAGAGGGACAGTTCAGGAAATCCTTCGACTCCTTGAATAATCAATGCCCGCTTCGCGCCCAGCATATCCAAAGCTTCCACCATTTTATCCAGGTATGGAGGATGGGAAATCCCAATGACTTGTGAGCCGACCCTGGCCGGGTTCAGTAGTCTGGACACCTGATGGGACAGATTTTGCAATCCGAATGCCTGACGCAGGTCCAGTAATTTGGTTAACGGTGCATGATATCCTGCTAAATCCATGTACACCCAGGGCGATTGTGTGCCATGTTCAATGGCTTCAGCCGCAGTATTGGCGATAGGAAGCTGTAAGTGACGAAGGACTTGAGGGAGATCGTAGGGGAGGTCGGGGTTTTCTACGCCATGCATGAAGAGACCTGCGCCGGCTGCAGCCGCGACAAGACTTGCGGCGATGACCACATGGATGGTGTTGTGTTTTTCTCCATAGAGGGGAAGGTCCACAATGTTTTCAGCATGCGGGAGTGGAATCGGTGGCGCCCATCTGCGGACCGTTGTGGTGAACGCGGCGAGTTCGCTGATGGATTCGGTTTTGATACGCATGGCCATCAAAAACGCTCCCACCTGAACGTCAGTGGCTTGCCCTTCAATGATGGCGTTCAGAGCAAGCTTGGCCTCGTCCCAGGTCAAATCCTTGGCACCCTTAAGCCCTTTTCCAATTTTTGCAATCAGATGATCCATGCCATGGTTCCGGGTTAAAAGGTCAAAACCTGGTCAGCGGGAAGTACGGCTTCATTCCAGAAGGCTTCCGCGGTTTGCACTTCATCTAATTCCGGAATGAGTTCTTCGACTTTCACTCCAAAATATTTGAGAGAATCCTTACACACCGAAAATTTGACGTTTCCTTTTTCTTTAGAGGTTTGCATGAGTTTCGAGAGGTCCGCTTTATCCTCCTTTTTCAAGAGTTCACGAACAAAGCCTTCCCGCCCTTTAAACTCCGGGGACATGGTCAGTTCTTTGATCTTGGTTTTGGTCATTCGACCCGCGGCTTCGTCACGGAAATAGCCACTCACCTCGATGCCACTGCTCGCTGCCAGGGCTATCCACTCACAGGCTTGGAAAAGGTTATTCCATCCCCCTCTCGTAATAATGACGGCAATTTTTTTCACTGGCGGTCTCCAATAGCTACTTGATTGAAAAAAATGAATATGATGTCATGAATGACGGCATGGTCACGTGGCCGGATGATCATCGATGAAGCCCACATTCGGTTTTCTCCGAATTTTTCCATCGTCCGGAGCGTGGGTCTTCTCCTGGCATGACCGGTGCCGTGCAATGGGTACATCCAATGCTGGGATAGTGTTGATCATGCAATGCATTATAGGGAACGGCATTCGTGCGAATGTATTCCCAGACCTGTTCCCATGACCAGGCGGCTAAGGGGTTGAATTTTACAAGGCCAAACTTTGTATCCCATTCGACAATAGCGGCATTGGCACGCGTGGGTGATTGATCACGCCGAATACCCGTCATCCATGCCGCATACTTTGCCAGGATGCATGTGAGAGGCTCAACCTTTCGGAGTGTGCAACATTGGTTGGGGTCCCGAAGCCATAAGGCTTCCCCAAACTTTGTGGCTTGTTCGGAAGGACTGAGCGTTGATTTGACCTGGATAATCTGATCATCCTTTAACTGATAGTGTTGAATCATCCGATCCCGAACTGCATGGGTTTCAGGAAATAAAAAATCGGTATCTAAATAAAAGAGTGTGCTGCCTGGATTTGAGCGAAACATCATATCGGCCAGGACAACATCCTCGGCCCCAAAACTACAGGCCAGAATAATCGTTCCCCCATATTCCGCAATTGCGGTCTCGACAATCTTCTGAGGAGTCTGGCCCTCCATGGATCGATTGACCGCGATGAGTTCTTCCGGAGTCGGATAGGTATTGAGGAAAAGAGCCATGGCGTTTTACAGTTCCACTTTCTCCACTAACACTCGGAAATGCTGCTCCTCGGCGTCTATGGGTTCCTCTTTGAGCACATTGTGCCCATCGTTTCGAAGACTCACTGGGACGTTGCGAATCGGATCGCCGCCGTCCAACCATACTTCCAACTGGTCACCGTGGTCCATCATTTCTAATTTCAACTTGGTTTTCACGTAATTCATGGGACAGGCCACGCCCCGCAGGTCGTAGACGGGTATGCCTGACGGGGAGGATGCCTTGTCAGGTGACTCGGGTGCCGTCCTGGTTGATTCAGTGGATTGTTGTCCCGGTTCAGCAGGAGCCAACTTGAGGTCCTGGCCGATTTGGTCCGAAACGGTCCGGCAGAGATCCACGAACCCTTTGGTAAACGCGATTTTCCCTTGTGTCAGGTCAGCCGAGGCGTCTTTGTTTCCCAGGTCGCCCACTGTCATGGCCAGATTGTGGTATTCCGCCGGCATGAGACCTTTGGCCACAATCAACTTGTCAAATTCCGCTAAGGTGTCGGCATCCGTATTCGGATCAATCCCTTCTGTGACAAGGATGGCTTTTGCTCCTGCCACCACGGCTCGATAGGCTTTGTTAATGGCAAACGCGTATTGGTGTTTTTCAGCCAACAGGCGTGCTTGATAGAGTTCCTGTTCTGCTTCGAGAATCCGATTGTCGATCATTTCCAATGCGCCCCCGGCGCATTCGCCGGGTCCGAGGTCTTCAACCGAAAACTCCTCATCGCCTTCCCAGTCAATATAGAATTGTGGATCCTCTTGATATGTGGGAAGAATGGTGTAGGGGATCAGTTCATCTTTTAGTCGGAGTTTTCCAGTGCGATCAATGAACGCCAGGAGGGACTCCCCATTTTTTCTATCCCGGCGATAGAGATCGAGCAGATGCTGAACGGCAGCGGGGACGTTTTTCGCAGGGACCTTCACAATGAGTTGGGCAATTTTGGCTGTGCCGTTGACCCGTCCCCCAAGGTGCAATTCATACACTGGCGCCACATGGTCTCCAATGCGTTTGCCGACTCCATGCAATCCGATTGTAGCGATATGATGTTGAGCGCAGGAATTGTGGCAGCCACTGATTTTTACGTTCACCCCTTCCAGGTCTTCTGCGATTTTTCCGGCAGGGAACACTTCTGCCAGCGCTCGGGCCAGCCCCTTAGAAGAGGTGATTCCCAGTCCGCAGGTGTCGGTCCCTGGGCAGGAGACGATATCTGCGACGCCTTCAGCTCCAGGGTCGCCCAACCCATGAGCGACTAATTCGTCATAGAATTGCCGGAGACGCAGTTCGGGAAGCCATCGCACCATGATGTTCTGATTGATGGTGGTACGAAGGTTTCCGTTGGCATACCGTTCGGCGAGATCGGCCAGTCCAAACATTTGATCAGACGTGATATCACCGGAGGGGAGTCTCACCACCGCCGTTCTATAGCCTGACTGGCGTTGCGTAATCACATTGGTTGCACACCAATGATCGAACGCCTCTTGAGATGAGGGATCTTCATGTGTTGATGAGCCATGAGGGCGGTTGTTCCCATTGCCATGAGTGGAGGTGCCGTTCCCGGATTTCGTCGGCATTACTAAGGGAGGATCATCAGGATACGGGGCTGTTTTCAATCCAAGTTTGGTGGCGCCGGATTGCAACATGGCATCGTAGGTCTCTTTCCATCGATGAGAAAATTCCTCAAACCCTAATTTGTCAATGACAAATTTCATCCGGGCTTTGCTTCGGTTTTTTCGATTGCCTAAATTATCAAACACCTTGAGCATGGCTTCGATGGCGGGAATTAATTCTTCCATGGGCACGAATTCATGAAGCACCTTGGCGAGGCGCGGAGTGGACCCCAATCCGCCTCCAACGACCATTTTGAATCCCGGAACCCCTTCGGTATTGCGAGCAGCCAGAAGCCCGACATCGTGGATGGGGGTGAGGGCACAGTCCTGCTTGCAGCCGGAAAATGCAATCTTAAACTTGCGGGGGAGACTTTGGTTGAGAGGATTCCGTAATAAATGATAAGCCACGGTTTTCGCGTAGGGGGTCACGTCAAACACTTCGCCGGGGCATACTCCTGCCAACGCACAGGCTGTGACATTCCGGACGGTATTGGCGCAGGCTTCCCGAGTGGTGAGTCCAACTTCCGCCAGTTTTCGCATGATGGTGCCAACGTGGCGGAGGGGAACAAAGTGCAGTTGAATATCCTGCCGCGTCGTGACATGTCCCACGCCGGTGGCAAAGGTATCCGCAATGTCTGCCACTTGGCGCAGTTGATTGGCGTTCAGACCACCAAAGGGAATCTTGATCCGGACCATTTGGACATCCGCCTGGCGCTGACCATAAATGCCGTATTGGAGTCGAAACGGTTTGAACACGTCGGCTGGAGTGTCACCTGATTGCAGGCGATTGACCTCATCTTCGAAAGTTTCTATTTCTTCAAGAATCTCCTGGGGTATCGGAACCGTGTGAACAGGAGGGCGGGTGGTGACCGGTGAGGTGTTCATGGTAATTCTCCAAATCCCGTATAGAGGGGTAAATTTCTAGGGTTGGCTAAAAAATGCCCTAATTTCTGTTCGACCCTGGAATGGTCCGTCCTTTGCCAAAGCTAAATATGATACATCAGGCAGCGCTGGGTTTCGAGCGTTTCATACTGTTCGACCAATTTTTGTAGGGAAATGCCCCGCAGAACGGCCTGCTCCGCCTCTTGAACCTGTTGCCAAATATTTGAAAGTAAGACGTTCGGAACCTGTCGGCTTTCCGAATGGCCGTTGGTTGGCCCATGCTGCAGCAATGGTTCTGTCGCCCACCCATTCATTGAATTTACTAAATCCGCCAGGGAAATCTGACTGGGGTGTTGTGCCAGGGTATACCCGCCTTGTGCTCCTCGAAGGCTCCTAATAATCCCGGCTTGTTTCAAGTGCTGAAGGATTTGCTCAATAAAGCGAGAGGGTATCCCCTGTCGCTGAGCGATGATTTTGGCTTGAAGGGGAATGGACCTGTCCTGCTTTGCTAGCTCAATTGTGGCCATAATTCCATAGGTGACTTTGATCGGAAACTTGTTCATTCTTTAATTCATACTAAAACGATAGGAATAATATGCAATATAAAATTTGCAGAAAACATTTGTCAAGAAATATGAGTCATTCTTTTACTCAAAAAAGATGTGCCGGGCAAAAAAGGGTGCCTGGACCATTGCCTCCTGGAGGGATTAATCAGCAGGGAGCCATTGATTCAAACAAAAAAACTGAACAACAATCGTAGGGCCATTAAATATTGGGGAAAAATAGGCCGATACCATGACTGGGGAAATCCCCAGGATACAAGTCACCCGTTGCAATGTTTGGGAGCTATGAGGACCGATGAGATGAAAGACCTTGCTGATCTGCTTGAAGAAGTCCATACCATCGTCCAGTCTATCCGGGAAGAGAAGATGATGCTTGAGGATCGGCTGAAATCGTTGGAGAACGACTTATCGAGGATGGAGAAAGCGAAAAAGTCCATTGCTTGCGACCTACAGGAAACGAAGGAAAGACTCGAACGGGAACTACAAGCTACAAAGGAAAAATTGGATCAGGTGCATCCGGCAATACAAAGTTTGCAAAATGAGCTGCAGAATACCGAAGTGCAGAATAATCTTCTGGTTATGGATCTCAAGCAGAAAGACGAAGAAATAAAAACATTAGAATTGCGCCTTCGTGAATACACTTCCTTAACTTCTTCATCCTTCCGAGCTGAAAAGCCCATCGGCTAAGCTCGGGGAATACCTTCCAACTCACATCCTCCGATTGTGGAGAGATGTCTTGAAATCCCGATCCTGCGTTGGTTCTTTCCTGGTATTATGGCGCCTTTTAAGGGCCAAAAAGTGGGGGATCCCTCCACTTTGCCAATGCCCGATAGGGGGCCGGTGAACGATAAAGAGGAATACGCATAGGGTTGAAATCCCAAGTCTGAGCCTTGTGATATCAGGATTCATTGGGGGGAGAGCGATTCATCCCCATGCCCGGCCGTTCTCCTGGACAAGATGGATTTTTTCAGAAATGCGTTCAATGTTTTTGGTTTTTCTTTCGAGGATATCCCCGGTCGGTTGGGCATTAAGGTGTGAACCGGATGGGAAATGCCTGATTGGTTAGGCCACTCAGATTGTATTCTGGCGTTGCTCATCAGAATTAACCGTCAGAAAAAATCCAATGAGGTACCGGTTCAAAGGATAGTCTGCCCAAAGGATTCGAAGGACATCAACCCTATATGCGATCTATTCCTCCGCAAGGATGGGGGCGATGTGGCCCGCATCCTTGAAAAAATGGAGGAATGAAACCTCTTATTCATTGTACAATGGTCCGTCATTACCAAGGCGATGAGGAGATTTTCCTGTATTGAGTCATGGTAGTTTCATTCAGCAAAAGATTTATCACGGCACGTTTTACCCACTAGTCATGAGAGGAGGTTCCTATGGCATCCAAAGTGAAAAAAGCCCAGCCTAAGAAGAAGGGATCGTTACAATCAAAACCAAAGGTAGCTGCAAAAAAGAAGGCAGCACCCAAGCGTTCCTCATCAAAAAGTCAGGGGCTGTCTTCAGGGTCTCGAAATCCATCAACAAAAATCAAAACGGCATCTACCCCTAAAACGAAAAAACCTGCGCAACAGAGTCCACGCACAGCGGCGACGTCTGAGTTGCAGGTTGGGGATCCTGCTCCTGCTTTTTCCCTGCCCGATGATACTGGACGCATTGTGAATTCATCTGAGCTTCGAGGGAAAAAAGTGGTTGTGTACTTCTACCCGAAAGATGACACCCCCGGATGTACGACAGAAGCCTGTTCGTTTCGGGATGGTATTCAGGAATTGAGAAAGAGCGGTGCCATCGTGTTCGGGGTGAGTGCGGATTCAGTCTCCTCCCACCGGAAGTTTTCCGATAAATTTCAACTCAATTTTCCCTTGTTGAGTGATGAATCTAAGGCCATGATTCAGGCCTATGGGGTATGGAAAGAGAAGTCACTTTATGGCCGAAAATATATGGGGATTGAACGAACGACAGTGGTGATTAATGAAGACGGGACCATAAGGAACATATTTCCCAAGGTCAAAGTGAACGGGCATTTTACTGAAGTGCTTCAAGCGCTCAGATAGTGTGGCCCTGAAAAATGATAACAGATGAGGAAAAACCTCCTACCCATGCATTTCATGGGCGTCCCCGATTTGCGAAAAAGTCTCTTCCCCGAAGATGGCATTCGCATTGAGGTAATATTTGAATTCAAGCAGATTATGCGAAGGATCTTCCAGGAAAAACGTCAAATGTTCGAGAGGAGTGCCAGGAAATCGTCGACGCGGTTCACGGAAAAAAAGGAGACTATTCGTTTGGGCCCGATTCCGGAGTTCATTCCACTCCTCTTCTGTCCGGCAGATTAACCCGAAATGTCGAGGGTAGATACTTGTTTGTTGGGGGCCAAGGTCCTCGGTCACATGGGCCACAATTTGGTGGCCGTGGAAATTTAATGTGATGGCGACGGAAGACTGGCGGCCCGAGCCGCATCCCAGGCCTTGAACATAAAATTCTTTGGTGGAATCGATATCCTTAACCGGAATGGAGAGATGAAAGGTTGAAGAGGGCATATTATTAATTCCTTTAAGTATTATCGCACGTTTCGGATAATCAATGAAAATATGTTGCTGTTTTTAATAGATGGCTAAGGTTGAGCGGTTCAATAAAAAATGGGCATGAAGCACCCTCTTCAGGGAAAGCGATTTTTGACTACAGGCTTACCACGGCCATTCCAATACCCGGCGCTCATCCATGGGGTGGTATGCCGAATCGCAAACCTGCCAGTGCGATCGAGGATGAGGCATCCGGCCTCTCCCTGTACTCGGCTGACGAGTGCCTTCAGTGCATAGTTCGCAGCTTTTACGGGCGTCCAGCCTAGCCCGAGCAGGATAGCTAGATGTTTGGCCATGCCGGCTCGTATGATGGATTCTCCTAAGCCCGTCATGGAAATGGCCCCGGCGGTATCATCGGCATACACTCCCGCGCCGATTAAGGGGGTATCTCCAACACGGCCAGGTAACATGACCGCAACTCCCCCTGTTGAGGCCCCTGCGGCAAGATGGCCGGCACAGTCCAGAGCGACCGCACCGACGGTGTCATACAATCCTAACTGACGGTAAAGAGCTTGGGATTTAGGATTAACCGTGTTTCGTGAACTCCGTTTGTTCCTCAGGTGGAGTCGAACTCTTCCGATGGACCAATCGGGCTAGACCAAAATGCCCAGCCAATCGATTGGCATGTGGGCCGACTATCAATACATGGTCGGTGTCGGTCATGATCCGTCGCGCGGCGCAGATTGGATGAAGATAGCCTTCCAGCCCTGCTACACCGCCAGCCGATAAGGTCTGCCCGTCCATGATCGATGCGTCCATCCGTTGAATCCCGTCAAGCTGTCGAAGCGATCCTCGCCCGGCATTAAACTGTCCCGATTCTTCCAGGTAGCGGATCATGGTTTCTACCGCATCTAATGATGAATGCCCTGTCTTAAGGCATTCATATCCCTTCACGAGTGCCTCTGTCAGACAAACTGACTGACTGTGGGTTGGTTGCCGGGATCCTGCGCCCCCATGGATCAGAACTTTTGGAGTCGGGATGATGGTGGGATTAGCCAAAGGACGAAGGAGTTAAAAAAAATGAAGTGGACTGACGGGTCGATGCTGCTTCCAGTGTTAAGCCGGCTGTTCAATTCTTATTTTCTCATAATAGGTGCACTGGTTGCGACCGTGGGATTTAGAATGATAGGCGGCTTTGTCTGCGGCAAGGAGCAGGGCGGTGATATTGGGATAGGGCATATCCGGGGTGTGTGTTGCGACTCCCAGAGAAATGGTGACCGCAATGTTTTGATTTTTGGCTATTTCATGGGTTGTATTGCGAAACGCGGAGAGGATTCTTTTACACACTATTTTAGCGGCGGGTGATGAGGTTTTCGGGAGAATGAGCACGAATTCTTCTCCTCCGTATCGTCCGACCATATCGGTGGTGCGAACCTGTGCAAGCAGTAGACGTGCTGTGGATTGAAGAACGCTATCCCCCGCCTGGTGTCCATACGTATCATTGACGGATTTGAATTTATCAAGGTCTCCAAATACCAGGGTCAAACATTCTTCATTGGCGAGCGCCTGTTTAAAAGAGGAGTCTAAGTATTGATCGAGGTAAGCTCTTGCCACGGTGCCGGTGAGGGGATCATTACGGTGGATTTCTTCCAAATTTTGGAATTGGGCTTCCATCGTCGCTTTGTTGATTTGGAGTTCCTGAACTTCCTTGATAGTCTGAAGGCTTCGGAGGAGAAGTGCCTCCCTGGCTTTTTCCAGAATGGCTTGAGGTTCGGTCCACGTCTGTAGGTCTGTCTGAAAGATTTTCTCCGTCTCTGGAATAAGGACTTCGGTCGTTTCCAGCACCTCCATAAGCGCCTCTGGAGTGAGATTCAGTAAGCTATGGGCTTCTTCTTTGACAACCTGGAGATATTCGCTATGAGACTCGCGTAGAAATATTTCCGCAATTTTCCCTGACAGCGACACACAATAGACAAATTTCGCGCGTTCATCTTGCGGGGGAATGCGGGAGGAGTCATCGCTCCCGGCTATGGCCAATCGGATGCGGTCTGGAAAGTTCCACTGTGTCAAGAGCCAACTTCCCACAGCGGCATGATTCACCGCTAGACATTGTTTTTCGTGAGCAATAATGCTGGCATGGCATGTTTGATCCAGCTCCGGGGGATTATAGAGGTCCAGGAACACTTGATCGAGTGCGAGCATCCCCAGATCTTGTATGAGACTCGAAAGATACAACTCTTCGATTTCAGCCAACCCACAGGCCGCTCCAAGGACACGACAGGCTGTTCCAGCTAGGATGGCACGTTTCCAATACAGCGAATAGTCCAAGCCAGACCTTCGATGGGTCTGAAGCGATTTCATTAACGAAAAGGACAGGGCAAGAGAAATGGTCGCGTTGAGACCAAGGACCATGACCGCTTGATGAAGATTCTCGATTTTTTTGGAATAAGGATATAAGGGAGAATTGGCGATTCGTAGAATTTTGCTGGCCAGCGCCGGATCACAATGCAGAATTTTAATGATACGGTCGATGTCGATTTCGGGTTCGTTGGCTAATTTGATTATTTTTATTGCGACGTTAGTCGGGCTTGGAAGACTTGGGCAGGATTGTAGTTTCTTTTCAAGTTCTGGTGTCATACAGGACTCTTGGTCAGAAGACCTTCGGGAGTGGCTCGAAAGACTCTGTTTCCGAAGATCGACAAATCTTCATACTACCGGGGTCCATGAACACGAGGATATATTCATGATGTTTTCCGATCATAGGCATTTCGGCATATTTTTATGTCATCTGAATAGGCGAGAGAGGAAAATTGTTTTCTCTCCTTTTAATTTGGAGGGCATCCTCCTGATTGACCCGCTCGAAGCGAGAAAGCGGGATCAAGGAAAATGCAAGTGAAAAACATCGGGCCTCGAGATAATTGTGATGTTCTTGTCACATTGCTAATGACTAGGCTGTTTTTGTCGGGTTTGCAAATTCTGTGGATGATGGGACGAGCCATTCCGTAAAATCGAGCGAGGCGGCGAAGAGGTTCGCCAGGTGGGTCACCATATTGAGGAACGAGCTAAGCAAAGGGCCGTGGAAGACCAGCTCTTAGTGGAAAAGGTGGCTTTGCGCTTGATTCAGGCTAGGATCCTGAAAACGATCCAGGTCTAATCGGACAAAACCAAGGCCCGCGACACAGAGTTCAAAATTCGTTGAAAGCGTTTGAAAGAGTGCAGGTGGATTTTTGCCCTGAGGATCTTGATGGGTAGCGACAATACCGTAGGAGCGTTTGCCGGCTTTGACGTAATCCACCAAAAAATCTTTGTGGTGAATAAGTCCCGGAGCATTTTATCCGTTTGCAATATTCGGGGAAGAGTCCGGCCAGGAACAAGGTCAGGTCTCCGATATGACGATGAATATCCCGCTCCTTTTCAGCGGAAGACTGTTGGCTATGGGATTCAGCCGCGTATAGGAGTTCCACCACTGTTTCGACGGGTTCTCCCTCATGGTCTTTGATACGGGAGAGTTGATCGATATGGATAAATTCGAGAAGCAGGTTAGAAACATATTCCGTCACTTGAAAATCCGGCCATCCCAATGCTTCGGAAAAGTTTCGTTCTGTCAACCGGCCAAATAACTGCCTTAGAGGATGTTGTTCAGGGATTTGTGTCATCAATGCCCTTCCCTCTCTTTCCACCGAATGTCCCTTCGTCAGGGTGTGTCGGTTTCTATGTATGTCTATCGGCCTGATGTAAGAGGTTCTTAACCTTATTTACTCCTTTGCCTGCCCTGCTGTCCAGGATGAGAGTCATTGGACCGTCATTGTCCAATGACACGACCATTGTCTTGCCAAATATTCCTGCTTGTACAGACAGATCGAGGGCTCGGAATTGTTCCAGTAATTCCTGATATCGCACGCGTGCTTCTTCCGGAGGCGCTGCCAATTCGAAGCTTGGGCGTCGTCCTTTTTCGGTATTAGCCAGTAAGGTAAATTGGGAGATCAGCAGGAGTTCGCCATTGATGTCTTGAAGGGCATCAGTCATTTTCCCTTGTGGGTCCGGGAAAATTCGTAGGCGAGGAATTTTCTGGGCCATGAAGGACACGTCTTGTTCGGTATCGCCTTGGGCCACACCTAACAGAATGACGAGCCCCCGTTTGATATTGGCGATGACTTGGCCTTCCACCGTGACTGAAGCCTGTCTGACGCGTTGAATAACGGCAATCATGAGCCCTTTGGTGATATCGCCTATCTTAAAGACAGCCGGGCATGAGGACGGTATGTCTGTCAGTCCGCATGCTTACGTTGTAGAAGATGGTTTGCGTATCTTTCGTCGCAACATGAGCGTCAGGTGCGTGAGTTCCTCTGACTTGAATACATAGTGAACGGAAAAATATCCAATCGTGCTTGCAACAAGTGCCAGAGTCAACCAGGCAACTTTTTCGAGGCTCTGTCCTGTTGTCTGCCATAGCGGGAATCCTGCAATCCAGAGAGAAACGGCGATGACAGGGAGAAGGGCTATTCCTGTGCGGACCAGGGATATGCCGAGTGTCTTCCACAGTAAGCCCTGAAGCCGATTGCCCAAAATGGTCAGTAAGATAAGGGTGTTCCCCATTGCGGCACATGCGGCCGCTAGGGCTAACCCGGTGTATTGAAGCCATTGCATAAGCCATAATGACAGCCCAATGTTGAGGCCAACCGAAGCTACAGCCACGATGGCGGGTGTCTTCGTATCTTGAAGGGAATAAAACGCGGTTGCCAGAATTCGATAACTGGCAAACGCCCACAATCCGATTGAAAATCCGAGAAGGGCCGAAGCGGTTCCAACCGTGTCCATGGCCGAAAAGGCGCCATGCTCGAAAAACACATGAATAATGGGTATGCGTAATAGGATCAGCCCAACCATTGATGGAAGGATGATAAATAGCACCATGCGTAACCCGAAATTTACCGTCTCCCGTAGTTCATGAATGGCTCCACGGGCTGCTTGGGCGGATAAGGTTGGCAAAATGGCTGTGGCCATTGCCACACCAAATATCCCTAATGGGAATTGAATGAGGCGCATTCCATAAAACAGATACGTGGGGCCCCCTTGAAAATACGAAGCTAAAATCGTGCTGATAGTGAGATTGATTTGGGTCACAGCTAACCCTAACAAGGAAGGAATGAGCAGAAAACCCATTCGTTTCACTCCGGGATGGCGCGGATGAAAATTCCAGGACAATGGGAAGCCATGCTTGTGTAAACTGGGTAATTGCATGAGGAATTGAGCGAGCCCTCCCACCACAATGCCAATGGCCACAGCGAGAATCGCCTGGTCAAATAAGGGCGAAATGGCCACTGCAAAGAAAATGACGCACAGATTGAAAAAGACAGGAGCCAGGGCAGGAACGGCGAATGAATGGAGGGAATTGAGTATTCCCATGGCCAGGGCCGCCAAGCTCACGAAGAGTAAGTAGGGGAACATGATCTGCGTGAGGAGGGTGGTCGTGGCGAGTTGATTTGCTTGTCCATGGAGGCCTGGCGCAAGAAGCCAGACGAGACTTGGAGCGGCAACGATGCCCATTAAGGTGACAGAGGTCACAAGCGTCAGGAGCGTGGTGAATGCTGCGCTGGCTAATTCCCAGGTTTCCTGCTTGGAGCGGGTCGAATGATATTCGGTGAAGACCGGAATAAAGGCGGAAGACATGGACCCTTCCGCAAAAAGTTCTCGCAACAGATTGGGAATTCGATAGGCGATGTAAAAGGCGTCTGCTGAAGCGTTGGCGCCAAACAAATTGGCGAGAGTGACATCCCGAATAAAACCAAGAATCCGACTGCAGAAAGTGGCTCCGCCGATCAGCCCGGCAGCACGGCTAATACGATGGGCCTCTCCTTGAGGAGATGACGGGACTGGTGGAGGTTGAGCTGATTGAGACATCCGAATCGGAATGTTACCGGAAAGGGTTGAGTTGTTTCATCTGTCAGATGTCAGAGGGCGATTGTCTTGCTCTAGTGTTATAAAAGGGCACGGGTCCGCACGGAGAGCCTGGATCCGGGTTTTTTTTCGTTTGTTTCTGAATTGACACCCTTTAAATCATGCTTTAGCATCAATTCCCTTTTGTCCATCCAATTCTCCATCTTATGACAAGATCTTCGTTGACTCAATCCAGTCTGCCACGATGGTGGTGCTTTGCGACCGCGTTTTCGACGGGTGCGGTGGTGATGGCGCTGGAAATTTTAGGAAGCCGACTTCTCGCGCCGGTTTTTGGCAGTTCACTATTTGTCTGGGGCGCGCTGATCGGGGTGGTTCTGGCTGCCATGAGCAGTGGATATGCCGCTGGAGGCTGGCTGGCTGATCGATATGCTCCGCAGAGGGTGCTGGCTGGGCTGTTGTTGCTGTCCGGCGCTTGGACCCTGTTATTGGCATGGGTAGGGCAGCCCGTCGTTTTTGGAGTGGCCCAATGGATACAGGATCCTCGCTGGGGGCCATGTTTTGCAGCCAGTGTGCTTGTTGGCGGTTCCGGCGTTCGGATTGAGCGGCGTTCTCCCGGCCCTCTTGCGTTTGGCTATCGGGGATATGGGGCATCTTGGACGTCATACCGGTGGCATGATTGCGGTTTCAACCATCGGGAGCCTCATCGGAACCTGGGGGACGTCCTTTTATCTTTTAACCTGGCTGGGTAGTGCCACATTAGTCGCTATCCTTGGCGTGGTCCAGGTATGTCTTGGTCTATGGTGGACATTCAGAGTTGGAATACTACAGCCGAGTCTACAGGCCCTGCTTCTTGCGGGAGTAGCCGGAATGACCTGGATGGGTTTTCATCCGGTCAGTATTTTGCCACCCGCCATTTATCAGGAGGATAGCCCGTACCAACAGGTTCGAGTGAGTGAAAATGATTTATTCCGTTATCTCATTTTGGACAATACCTTCCACGCGGTGATGTGGAAAGCGACGCCGGAATCTCTTGCCTTGCCCTATAGCCAAGTCATGATGGGTGTGTTGCCAATTGTCGAGAATCCTAAGCGAGGTTTGATTTTAGGCCATGGCGGAGGATCATTGGCAAAGTGGCTAGGGAAGAACTGGCCGGATTTGGAATTAGATGTGGTCGAAATGGACCCGTCTGTTGTCCGGGCCGCTGAACAGTATTTTGGTTATACGCCACCGCTCAACCATCATGTTTATGTGGAAGACGCCCGCACGTTTTTACGAAACAATCCCTTCCAGTATGATGTGGTGTGGGTCGATGTGTTTGCCAGGCATCTCATTCCGTTCCATGTGACGACTCAGGAATTCTTTGAGGAATTACGAAAGCATGTGCACCCTGAAGGCGCGGTTGCCGTTAATCTGGCGTCTTCCGATTCGCCCGCGAATGTTCGCCGTGCACAAGCGGTGTTGACCACGATGCGCCTGGCGTTTCCTGATGTGGTGTCCTACGGTGTCGCGGGCCCTGAATGGTTAGATACAAAAAAAGGATCCGTGAACCTGATTTTTTTTGGTGGAAAACCTGTTTCCGTTATGCGTGATTCGCATTTTTTGGATGTTCTGGCTCGTCAGATGAATCGTGATCGATTTCCGCCAGAAGGGTTTGCATTTTTCATGTCACAGGAGCCGGTCGTCCTGGACCCTGGCCAAATTCTGACTGATGATTTCTCCCCGCTAGATTTGCTTCAGGGGGAAGGGTAAGCATCCCTGTCGCTTCGAGTTAGCAGGATTCCTCCCCTCATTCATAAAAACGACCTAGGATATCTCTCCGCTTGCTGAGGAGAGTTTCACTAGAAAGGTGCCTTGTTCCTGGTTGTTACGTTGGGAATAATCCTGGCGTTGTAAAAACGGTAAGAGGCCACTCTAACAAAAGAAGGGATCCACTTATGTGGCGTCTGGGGTGGACAGCTTTGGCGTTTTTGATTGAAAAGAGTTATTTTGGCTTAGGCGGTTTTCACTCTCCACGTTTACCGGGTGTCTGTATCCCCAAAGGTAGGTGCTTACCAGGATTGCTGGTTTGAGCCGTCCGACCATAGCTTAATCCTGGCCATCTAGAAGGGTTGTTGTCCCCATTCTGATCCTGAAGACAAGGATTGTCGTGGAGACAGGCAATCGAAGGTGATGCCAATATGTTCAAGAGGCATGAGGCCTAAAAGTATTCCTAGTTTTAACAGACAGCCGCCGGCCAAAATTTGTAACGAATTTGTGGTAGCTGAGCGCCGTCAAAATTCGGGAGATCATAGAGACATCGATCAACCACGGCTACCTCATCTCTGGTAAATTCGAAAACTTTCCGTTTTTTCCAAAATTGATCCAGCGTAAAGTAATCCCCTGTGGCTGGTTTCTCCGCCAGTGCAGCCTGTAGTGCTTTGAAGACTGCGGTATCAGTTCCTGGGATACGTCCGTTGTTACGGGTAATGCACCATTTTATGATTTCGGCTACCCCATACATGCTTAGATCAATTTTCTGCTTTTCTTCGGCCATGATTTCCTCCTTACAAACAGACAAAAAGACAAGGGATCTCTATAACATAAAGAGAGTCGTGTCATCCAGTGGGCTATGGTCTCCTTTTTCAAAATTGCCTCTGGCAAAGTCGGTAGCTTGTTAGAAAAAATGAGATTTCTCGGACTACAAGCAGGTTTTACATCATTTGGAAAAATTCGTATACTCAAAGCACTGGGCATGGTTTAATCCTGCACCTATATTTGTACCCTCTCAACCCACATATTCTGGAGAAAGGCAAGAAGCATTGTATTCCAGTCAATCTTTGTGGGCTCGGCTTGTCATTCCTCTGGGCCTTTTGGGCCTGCTGTCTTTGGTCGGTTGCCCTACGCGTGAGGAATACGATCCTCCTGATCTGATTTATCATTATTTAGATATTCCAGTCGGTAAAAACCCTACGTCAATCCGAGCCAGTGATTTTAACGGTGATGGATTTACGGATTTGATCACCAGCAATATTCAAGGAAATTCCCTGTCACTGCTCCTGGGAAGAGGGGACGGGAGTTTTCAGGACCAAAAAACGATTTCTGCCTGTCAGGAGCCGAGGAATGTGGCTGTTGATGATTTTAATCTTGACCACGTACCGGATTTCGTCGTGGCGTGCTCCGGGGATAATCATGCTCTCGTGTTTTTGGGACAAGGGGATGGCACGTTTTTGCGTGGGGCCCAATACCTGGTTCATCGTACGCCAGTGAGTATTGCCACAGGAGATTTTAATGAAGATTTTCTTCCTGATTTAGCCGTGGCCCTCCGCAACGACAAAATCCAAATCCTATTGGGTATGGGGAACGGAAAATTTCGGTTGGGACCGTTATATGAATATGGAGATACGCCTACCTCTGTGGCTACCGAGGATTTGAATGGGGATAAACATTTGGATTTGGCTGTGACCAATGGAGGGCCGATGAGTCATGCGGTCTCGATCTGGCTGGGTTTGGGGGATGGCACCTTCCAAGCTCCAACTGACTATCGAACTGGCAAGCGGCCATTGGGGGTCTCCTTTGGAGACTTCAATACTGATCGAGCCATAGATCTTCTCGTGATTAACGGTGAAATGAACACGATTACCGTATTTTTAGGAAACGGGGATGGGACTTTTCAAGAGGGAAGGGAGTCGGGGGGTGATGCCGGTCCAAATTTTGGAGTGGCTCAGGATTTTGACGGCGACAAAGTTCCGGATGTGGCCGTTGCCAATATTCAATCCGGAAGTATTTCGTTGTTATTTGGAAAGGGCGATGGGACCTTTCATTATCCTCCAAGAGATTATCCCACTCCGCATGCCCCTTTTGCATTAACCACCCTATCGATTGCAACCGGTCGAGGGGAAGAACCGGGATTGGCGGTCGTGAATAATGCTTCAAGTAATGTCTCTATTTTTTTACATCATGGGTTGAATATCCGGAAGGGTCAATTTCCGGCAACTCCATCTTGAACACTTCTTCAAATGTGATGTTCTTGACACCCGATTTTTGCAATGTTTACAGTACCTTTGCCTTTCAGAAAGAGGCGTAACGCCGGTCCAAAGCGTGATTCAGCCTTGTGAGGAGAATGTGCGAACTTTTGGCTGGTGGTTTGGAATGGGGTCTCTGTTGACCTTAGCTGTCTTGCTTGTTCAGGGAGGCATGAGAGACCTGATTTATGGTTCGTCGTATTCTGGGACATGGGAAGGAATACTTTCCATGGGACTGACGATTTTTGGAGGTGGAGTTCTTGCGGGCTGTGTGGCGGTGATTCTAAATCGACTTCGCTAGACAACCAACCGGGAAGCTTCAGGAAAAAACTGAAAGTATCTGAAATTTTCTTGGTTTTTGGGATTGGCGAGGGAAAAAGTGGGGATGTCTCACCCGCTCATCATATGTATCTCATCCGGGAGTAGGTCTGTATCGATATGACGTGTCTCAGATGCCAAGGAACCATGCTGGTTGAACGTCAGTACACTCGAGTGTCACGCCGGTTCAACGCAAAATGTATCAATTGCGGATTTTGGTTTGATTTAGCAGATGTGTTGCGCTTTTTTAAGCGTGTTCTTGAAAGCGGCTACAACGGTCAAAAAATCCGCGAAACCCTCTAGCCCGTCTGAAGCTTCCCATCTTACTTTCAACTCTGCAACTCAAATAATTTATGAACTGATCGAATAATTGTCTGTTCCCGGTGGGATGGCAAACATCTGAGTAAATTCTAAGGATTATGCCATGGCGTATTGGGTTTGTATTTCTGAGGGCATAACTTAATTGTCTTGGTTTACGGAATAACGCTCCTTTCCTCTCTCAATACCTGGTTCCACATTTTGAGCACAGTTTTTTGGTCAAGAATTTCATGGCCTTTGGCCTTGGCCAATACCCCGATATTCATGTGAGGCCAAAACCTGTAGTCTCTTAATAAAGGAACTTTTTCAATTAACCTTTAGCTAATTCCTTGAGAGTGGTGCGGATGAGGTCTTCGAGTTCGTAAGCTTCGTCCAATTTAGCCGTCGCCAGATTTATGGCTTTTTTGACTTCTGGGGCGCGATATCCCAAATTGATGAGGGCGGAGGCGGCTTCTTCCAGGAGAAAGTTGGTCGGTTGGGTCGGGGCTGGTGAGGGTTTGTGGGAACCCGGAAGTATGATCCGATTGGTTTTGTCTTTTAACTCCAGAACGATTCGACTCGCCGATTTTTTCCCGACTCCGGGAATGGAACCTAAGGTTTCAAGATCGCCGGTTTCAATAGCTGTACACAAATCAGGGATGGAAAGGGTCGATAACGCACTCAGGGCGAGTTTCGGTCCGACGCCGCTGATGGTGGTAAGGAGTGAAAAAGCTTGTTTCTCTTCAGTGGTGGAAAATCCAAAAAGCTGAATGGTGTCATTCCGCAAGTAGGTGGAGACAAAAACCTGCACTGTGGAATTGATTTCAGGAAGGCTGAAATACGTGGAAAGGGCAATAAACACATGATAGCCCACGCCCTGTACAGAAATTACAGCCTCCTGCGGGGTTTTTGAGAAGAGGGTTCCTGACAGGGAGGCGATCATGATTGTGCGAAACTCAAACTTTCTGCAAATGGTGAAGGGATTTCAGGGACGGTGAAGGGGCAGAATAGAAATTATGAAGGATAATGCCAAGGAAGAGCAGAGTGGAACCCGGAAGGCAGAGAGCCTGCCCGAGATTAGCGCTCATAACGACGCTCTGTTTGTTTGAGTCAGGTGTTGTGAACAATTGGACGAGACGGATCTGAAAGGCTGGATAAACCCAGCGTTTCCGCAATAGGTCAGTCTAGCGGTGGACAGCCTCCTAGGCACTTTCGGCAGCCATTTTCTCCATCAATTCGTCAGATATCTCAAAGTTGGCATGGACCTTGGACACGTCTTCGTTCTCCTCTAGGAGATCCATGAGTTTTAGGGCTTGCTCTGCATCTCTGCCTTCAAGTTGAATATGGTTTTGTGCAATAAAGGTCAGCTCGGACAGACTGGTTTCAATTTGAGCCTTCTGTATTGCTTCTTTGACGGCTTCAAAATTGGCTGGTTCCGAAATGACCTCAAATCCGGTGGGAGTTTGTTTTACGTCTTCAGCTCCGGCTTCCAGTGCCAGCTCGAATAGTTGTTCTTCAGTCACCCCCTGGTTCTCGATGACCAGTAACCCCTTTTTTTGAAATTGCCAGGCGACCGCGCCGGCTTCGGCCATCGTCCCATTATTTTTGGTGAGAATATTTCGAACTTCGGCTACCGTCCGATTACGTTTGTCGGTCGAAATTTCTAGAAGAAGTGCCGTGCCTCCTGGTCCATAACCCTCCAACATGAATTCTTCGAATTGCATTCCCGGAAGTTCTCCGGTACCTCGCTGAATAGCCCGTTTGACCGTATCGGCAGGCATATTCACTTCTTTGGATTTCGCAATAGCTTGGCGTAAGGCCGGATTGCCGTCGGGATCGCCGCCGCTACGAGCGGCAATGGAAATTTCACGGATCACGCGCGTGAAAATTTTCCCCCGCTTGGCATCTTGTGCGCCCTTGTGGCGCTTAATTGTTGACCAATGACTATGTCCACCCATGCTCGCGATCCATTTCCTATAAATTAAGGCATCGAATAATATCAGAATGATATCAGAATGTGCCCCCGGGTGGGCTTCTATCACAGTAATTGAAAGGGAGTCAATGCATGTGGCCATGGCAGTATGAGAGGTTTTGAATCGCAAGCAAGGTGGATAGTTGTTGTCCTGAAGAGGCAGCAAGCTATATCCTGAGCAATTGATTGTCTTCTTTATCCGGTGTTAAGGAAATTGGTCATGCGCATTGTGTTTATGGGCACCCCGGCCTTTGCGGTTCCTACGCTTCAGCAGTTATTGAAGACAGAATTTTCTGTCGTCGGTGTTGTGTGTCAGCCTGACCGACCGAGTGGGCGTGGGAAGAAAGTTCAAGTGGGGCCGGTAAAAGCGCTGGCATTGTCACAAGATATCCCGGTGCTGCAGCCTGAAAAAATGAAGGATCCCAAATTACTTGAAACTCTTCGAGCATGGGAGCCGGAAGTGGTGGTGGTTGCTGCGTTTGGCCGAATTTTGCCCAAACCCATTCTTGATCTTCCCCCGAAAGGATGCCTGAATGTTCATGGTTCCCTTCTCCCGAAATATCGGGGGGCTGCTCCTATTCAATGGGCTGTCATCCAGGGAGAGGTGAAGACCGGGGTTACCATTATGCTTATGGACAAAGGGATGGACACGGGGGCCATTCTCCAACAGGAAGAAATTTCTATTGGCCCGGAAGAAACCTCAGGAGAGTTAGCTCCACGAATGGCTCAGGTTGGTGGAGACTTACTGGTCAGGACTCTGCGTGGATGGGTCGCGGGCACAATACCCCCTATCCCTCAAAATGATTCGGCGGCCACTATGGCGCCCCTCTTAACCAAAGAAGATGGGTTGATGTATTGGGATCGGCCGGCGCGAACCCTCGCCAATCGCATTCGCGGGCTGTCGCCCTGGCCTGGTGTGTATACTTTCCTGAAGGGTGAACGGTGGGGGATTTGGAAAGTCCAAGTTGAAGATCAAGAACCAGGTATCCGGCATACTGCCAAGGACATTTCTCAGGCCCCAGGCACCATTACGGCAGTCACGAAACAGGCCATCAGCGTCCAAACTGGTCAGGGATGTTTGAATCTTGTGGAGATTCAACCTGAGAATAAAAAACGCATGCACGTTTCTGACTATGTAGCCGGGCATCGAGTTACCATCGGCATGACCTTTTCAATGGGGAAGCAGGACGATTGTGCTGTGTAATTGTGTGGGTCCGCCAGGGTTCTGGTGTCAGGCGTTTTCGTATGACCTGTTTTGGTGGAAAAGGATACAATGATGACCGATCAGACCTCAGAGTTATTGGCGTATATACAGAGTCAAATAGAGGAAATCACGACTATTCACGCACAGGCGGAGAAGGCCCTCAATGCGGTGCAGGGGAAAGACCATGTCACCAAATGGAAGAGAAAAGTGGTTGATGGTCTAGAACCCTACGTGAGTGAAGCCTATCTTCAGCACATTACCAAGGAGTGGTTGGAAACCACCTATTTTGTGGGCGATGTATTTGATGAATTAGCCGATGAAGTGGACATGTGCCGTCGGCATCTTAAGAAGTTAGTTAAGGACATTAAGACCACCGGCATCCCCTGATGTCTCCTTCCCATATGAAGCACCGGTTTGACCCTTCTCATTTTTCTCCCTGCCTATAATGGCATCCCTCCCTCCTTATCCACGTAAACGGCTCGGTCAGCATTTCCTTATTGACCCAAATTTGCTTCGAAAAATTATCAATCTGGCGGACCTCCAGCCTGATGATTATGTCTGTGAAATTGGACCGGGTGGCGGCGCGTTGACCAGATTGTTGTGCCAAGCGGCGAAGCAGGTGTTAGCCTTGGAAGTCGATCCCCGGATGGTAGATTTCTTGAATAAAGAATTTGCTGAATGTTCGAACCTTGATATTCAAGAACATGATGCGCTCCGCTTTCCCTTTGATCAACTCCCGGAACCTGCAGTGGTGGTAGCAAATCTGCCCTATAACATTTCAACGCCCATTATGTTTCGGTTGTTAGAAGCCCGGCCCAAAATCCGTCGAATGGTCTTAACCGTGCAACTGGAAGTCGCCAAGCGGTTAACCGCCAAGCCCAATACTAAAGACTATGGAGTGCTATCCGTCATGGCGCAGCGCTTGGCTGATGTCCGTTTCGGTTTCCCCGTGCCTCGAAAATGCTTTCGCCCCGTTCCTGATGTCGATTCGGGAGTGGTGCGTTTGGATATTCGTGTTCATCAGGCTTATTCTGCTCTGGAAGCCGACGCGTTTGCTTTGGTGGTGCGGGCAGCATTTGGGCAACGCCGAAAAACCCTCCTCAACGCACTACGAGGAGCGGGTTTTTCTTTGACCTGCTTAGAAAGTGCTCAAAAGCGCACAGGTATCACATTAACCAGGCGAGCAGAAACGCTGTCAGTTGGGGAGTTTCAGCATTTAAGTGAAGCGCTCAATAATCCAATGCTGCCCTCCGGTTCTTAACTCCTCCAGTATTTTGGGTAACCTTGTCATATGCGTAAGGGTTGTTTGCTCGATAGAAACACTTATGGTAGGATTTTTTGATGAGTATCTTCCCTAGTTCAAAGAGCAAGTCAACAAAAGACCAACCCAAGGGATTTTCTGTCTTAACCACGCAAGTTGTAGGAATTTTAGTCGCTACTTTGGGGATTCTTGGGCTGCTAAGTCTGGCAACCTTTTCTCCTTCCGACCCGATCCTTTTTGCCGAGCATTCTTCGTCAAATTCCGTTCCCGAAAACGCTGTAGGGCTGATTGGGGCTACTCTCGCGTTTTCGCTTCTTACCATGGCGGGAGGTGGAGCTTTTATGGTGCCATTCTTGCTTATGGCGTTGGGTCTAAGCGTCCTGTGGGGAGAAAAACTTCGTATAACGTCCGGAAGTCTTCTGGGATCGCTGATTGGTGTTCTCTCTTTCAGCGCACTGCTACATCTTCGATTTTCAGCCGGCCCTCAAGTATCCGGGATGGATGTCTTAGGGGTAAGCCAGGGGGGAGTTGTGGGGCAATGGGTAGCGGCCGGACTCGGGTCGTATCTGGCGGTCACCGGTGCCACGATCATATTAGCAGCACTGTTACTAATTGCCTTTCTTTTGCTTGTGCCGGTATCGATTGGGCAAATTGTCCGAACTCTCTTGAATTTTATGGGGCGCCTCAAAAATACCATGGTGGAATCGGTGAGGGAACGAGACTGGTGGGTCTCGGGCTCCCAACCAAAAATGAATAAATCGATTCGAATTAATCGTCAATTGGCTGCTCGTGGTGGTATTGGTGCGATGGTATTGGAAACTTTCGAACCCAAGTCCAAGTTATCCAAGACGAAAAGGGATGATTTGCCGGCTACAATCGATATAGCGCCTACTCCCCCACTCATTGAAGAAGTCGACAACACCTTTATCTCTCGCAAGAAAATTTCAAAGTCCTATCAAATGCCTTCCCCCACCGATCTGCTGGATACTCATGCTGCGCGGGCGGCTCATCAGACCGATGCGGTGTTGAAATCTCAGTCCGAAGTTCTTGTGAATACATTGGCAAGTTTTGGGATTGAGGGGGGCGTCACGGATGTGCATCCCGGACCGGTGATTACCATGTATGAGTTTGCTCCCGGTCCCGGCATCAAAGTCGCCCGTATTGTGAATTTGGCTGATGACCTGGCCATGGCCTTAAAAGCCTTAAAAGTTCGAGTAGTGGCTCCTCTCCCAGGAAAATCCACCGTAGGTATTGAAGTGCCCAATCCTCAGCGGGAAACGGTTGGATTGAAAGAAATGTTGACATCAGAGGCCTTCACGCGGGCCCGCTCAAAGCTGGCCTTGGCCTTAGGGAAAGATATCTTTGGGCGGCCGGTGGTGACGGATCTCCGTACCATGCCCCATTTGTTGGTAGCGGGTGCTACGGGATCAGGGAAGAGTGTGGGGCTGAACTGCTTGTTATTGAATATCCTTTTTACCGCCCATCCCGATGAAGTAAAACTGCTGTTAATTGATCCCAAAGTGTTGGAATTGCAGGTGTACGATGGGATTCCCCACCTCATTCGCCCAGTCATCACCAATCCCAAAGAGGCGGCTCGTGGGCTTGGGTGGGTCGTTCAAGAAATGGAGCGTCGTTACCAGGTGTTAGCGGAATTGGGGGTTCGAAATATTGATGCCTATAATAAAAAAGTTACCGATTCTCAGGAGACAGGTTCTCCACTTCAGACCTTGAAGAAGCTGAGCAAAGGTCAATCGATGAATGTGGAGGAAGGGGCACCCGTGCTTGGAGTCTTCACAAGAGGAGCGGGTTCTGTTGCCCTACATTGTGGTGGTCATTGATGAGTTTGCCGATCTGATTATGGTGGCTCCTAAGGATATTGAAGATCGCATAGCCCGACTTGCCCAGATGGCCCGTGCGTCAGGCATTCATCTTGTCTTGGCGACTCAAAGACCATCAGTTGACGTTGTGACCGGATTGATCAAGGCAAATTTTCCTGCACGTATCGCGTATCAGGTTTCTTCCAAGATTGATTCCCGGACCATTTTAGATGCAAATGGAGCAGAAAGTCTTTTGGGAAAAGGTGATATGCTGTTTTTGTCCTCCGGCACCGGTGGAATTAACCGACTGCACGGTCCTTATGTCTCGGATGAGGAAGTGCGTGGGGTAGTGGAATGGGTGAAATCCCAAGCCACTCCCGTCTATGACCCCGTGGCCTTAGAGTCTGTACAAGAACCCTCGGTGGATGAACAGGATCGCGATGAGACCTATGAGCGGGCAAGAGAATTGGTGATGACCACAGGACAAGCCTCGGCCTCGTTTATTCAGCGTCGCTTGCGTGTGGGGTATCCTCGAGCAGCCCGGATGATTGAGCAAATGGAGGAGGAAGGTCTAGTGAGTGCTCCAGGGCGTGATGGGAGACGAGAGGTCCTCGCTCGAAGTACGGCTATTGCGGAGATAGGATGATGTTACTGCTGTTCCTGCGAGGGGCCATCTTTCTAGGCATTGCTTGCTTTATGATGCCTGTATCCGATACTTCGGCCGCATCGGTTTCCGTCACGGAGGATATTGTTGAGAAAGTTGATGCTCGTTATGCTCAGACCAAAGATTTGCAAGCTGACTTTGTCCAGGAAACCATTCTTGAGGGATTTACGACGGGGTTTACGTCTTCAGGGCGGCTCTATTTAAAAAAACCTGGATTGCTTCGATGGGATTATCTTCACCCATCGGAAGAGCAGATTTATGTGAATGGTGATCAGGTGATGATGTATGTCCCTGAGCATCAGCAGGTGGTCAAAGGGGCGCTTACGCAAATGGCTGCGTCCAAGGGTCCTCTAGCTCTTCTTCAGGGGGCAGGAAATCTCTCTCAGCAATTTACGATTCTGGAATCCGCAGATGGCTCGAAGGATAATGGAAAGTTCCCAAGTCTCACCCTGGTCCCTAAGCCTGTCGACCAAACGCCCTCCAACTATCAAGAAAATTGTGCTCAAACTCTTTCCTGATACGTATTTTATTCAGGGTATTACCTTGTTTGAGGTGAGCGGGAATATCTCCCGCGTGATGTTTGACCATATTCAGGCGAATACGGGTCTTTCGTCCAGTCAGCTGACTTTCGATGTTCCGCCGGATGTGGTGGTGGTCGAATTACCCTGATTTCAACAATCAGGTCTGTCGTTTTAGATGGTGTTCTCTGATAAGGAAAAGGTGGAAAGAAATGGCTGAACGCATCTTGGTGGTGGATGACGACAAGGGAGTTCGGGAAGCCTTGTCAGAGTTCTTGCTATCGTTGGGTTATACCGTTGTCATGGCCGAAAATGGTGAAGAGGCCTTGAATCAATATCGTAAGGGTGACTTTGACGTGATAATGGCGGACTTGATTATGCCCAATATGGATGGCATGGAGTTGTTGAGGCGTATCCGGGACGTCAAAAATGATGAGGTGATTTTTCTGATGATCACTGGACATCCCTCCATTGGCACAGCTGTGGAGGCTATTAATCGTGGGGCCGATGATTATATTACCAAACCCTTCCATCTCGAGGACGTCAGGTTGCGGGTAACGAAAGCGTTGGAAAAACAAACCTTAAAAGGCCGCTTAAAAACAGCCCAAGGCTTGGCCTGGGGTTTAATGTTGTCCATTCCTCTTTGGCTCTTATTGGGGATAATTCTGGTTATCCTGTTTAAAGGATAAGTCGCTGTTTCCTCCAGTGGTTCTTGTGTGGTCATGGCTCAATCGCCAATCCCAAATTCATTGTGAGCCTGTTGTCGTGGTTCATTGCGGGTCTTGCTGTGTGTTTTGGGTATTGTGGTGTTCAGTGCAAGCTCTCTTCAGGCCATTGGCGGCCACATCACTGAAGATCCCACCAAAATTTTACAGAAATATCTTTCCCTCGATAAAAAAGGCGTTCGGTTGGAGGCGCATTCCTGGCAGGTGGTGAGGCCCTTTGTGGCTTGGCTGGAAGAACCGGTCTGGGGGCACGTCGTTGTGATTTCTCGATATGAGGTGGTGGATGATGTATCGCAATGGGAAGTTATTAATGGGCTAGAGGCCAAAATTCCGGTAATCTTTGAGGTGTTAGGAACGATGCATTGGGAACGAGCAACGTTTGTGACCAATCCACACCGTGAAATACAATATTTTCATCTGAAGGCGGTTGGGGACCGGTGGCAAATTGTTGGGCCTCAATTGCCTCCCCATGTGGGCCGTCAACGTCTGGTCGACTTTGTTCGTTGGGCGGAGTTAAATGAATCTGGGCCGGAAAGAAAAATGCTGCTCAATTCTTTGAAACAACAATTAGAGCGTACAAATGAGAAAGATGTTCAGAAATGACTACATGGCGTGCGGAAGTGTTGTTCTTTGACTTTGACGGAACCTTGATCGATTCGAAAATAGATATTGCCACCTCGGTAAACCTGACGCTAAGGGATTTGGGATTGGCCTTACGATCACGGGAAGAAATATTTAGTTTTGTGGGTGATGGGGTGAAGCGGCTATTGCGGTTATCGGTGGGGGAAGAGAATCTTGATCAATATGAAAAAGCCTTGGAGATTTTTCGAAAACATTATCTAGAGCATTGCGTGGAAACCACACGGTTTTATCCTGGGATTTGGGAAGTGCTTCATCATTATCAGGACCGAAGAAAAGCTATTGTGACCAACAAGTCCTTAGAGTATACCCTTTCAATTGTGGATGGATTGCATGCACAGGATCTCTTTCATCATGTCGAAGCTCCTCGGGATACGATGGAATTGAAGCCAGAGCCTGTGATGTTGTTGCGGGCACTTGAGGGATTGGGCGTCGATCCCTCTGATACGGTGATGATTGGGGATAGTACGAATGATGTTCGAGCAGCCCAGGCGGCTGGCATTCGAGCTTGTGCCGTGGGGTATGGGTATGGGAATCGAGAAAAAGTTGCAGCATTACGGCCTGATTTTTATTGTGAAAATCCGAAAGATCTTCTTGGGTTGTTTTAATTCCTCCCACCTCTGAATTCATTTTCTGCGAGTGACAACATCCGTAAAAGGGGCTTGGTCACCCCGTGATTTTTCTAGTTGTGGCTAACCTGGAAATTCTTTTATGATCCATTGAGATTTTTGATGGAGAGGAACATATTTTGAATATTAATCACGAGAAGAGGTTTTGATGGCGCAGCCGGTTATTACCTGTTTGGATATGGAAGGGGTGTTATTTCCTGAAATCTGGCTAGCTTTGGCGGATAAAGTTGGTATCCAAGAGCTACGTCTGACCACCAGGGATGTTGCGGATTATGATGTCTTGATGAAAAAACGACTGGAAGTCCTGAAAGTGCATCGCATTACGCTTCGGGATATTCAGGAAGTTGCCAGTACGATTTCTCCCCTCCCTGGCGTTCCTGATTTTATTGCGTGGCTGCGTGAACGATGTCAAATTATTATATTGTCGGACACGTATTATGAGTTTGTCGGATCACTTATGAAGCAAGCTCGAATTCCCTACGATTTTTTGCCATACATTGGGTGTTGATTCCCATGGGTTTATCACGGATTATTTCTTACGCCAACATGATCAAAAGCGACATGCTGTCCAGTGCGATGAAAGGAATCGGGTTTAGAGTGTTGGCGGGAGGAGACTCCTATAATGATGTTTCAATGTTAAAGGAGGCCGACGCCGGATTTTTTTTCTGTCCTCCTGATTCGATTGTCCAGGAATTTCCCCAATTCCCGGTAGCTCGTTCGTATGCAGAATTCCAGGAACACCTTAGTCGGGCAGGCGGCTTCCCTTCCTGACGTGGTCATGCTGAGGTAGGTTTGAATTTCTTCCCCCATGTTTTCGTTCAAGAGGCCTCTGGCTAATGCCAAAATATATGGTGGGTTTTCTGAGAGGAACCATTGTTGCGTTTCCAAATTGTACTTGCTAGATGTATGGCGTTTTATAGGTGGCTGAAGAAAAGTCCTGCTGAGATATAGGGGAAAAAGTGTCAAAGAATCATTTTTTGAAGAAAAGAGATGTAATCCTCAAAAAATTGCCGGAAATTTTTTCTGGATCCTCTGGGACTGTTGGCTGCAAAGTTTTTATGCCAAGAGCACTGACAAACTTGAAAGGAGCATTTACATGAGGGTCTCTCGAATTCGCCTGTCTCTATTGGTGACGGTATTTCTCTGTCTCTCTACCCTAACAGGCTGTCTTGGGAAACGGGAATGGCAATACCCCCCGGCCTCTACGGGGTCATTTCTGAGCGAAAAAGCCGCCGCCCCAATTCCGGCTAAAGCCATTGTTCTTCCCTTAGAAGATTTGAGGGGAAATGAGGTAATAGAGGAATATTGGAAGGCCGCTATCCCACTGGTGCCCTACGGGGACACTCGATATCAACGCCCTGAGGCCGTACCAAACCCTGAAGAGGTCGATGTCGTCAAATTTGATCCGACTAATGATCTTGCTAAATCAATCGTTGCGGAATTAAAGCATGCAGAAATTTTTTCTTCGGTTGATTTTGCCAAAGACGAAGGGCAGCAACCGGCGGATTTGGCCTTTCGAGGTCGTCTCCGTTCTACTGACTGGAACCGTCGATTGTACTCGTATCTATTAGCTCCCGTGGGAGTGGTTTTTTGGATGTTAGGCCTTCCCATGAGTGAAACCACCACCGCTCTGGAGCTTGATCTTCGATTAACCCCCCTAAATGATCCGTCGAAAGTGTTATGGAATATGACAATGGAATTCGAAGGGAAGCAGCTTGATGGTCCATATTATGGTCTTGAGAATGCTGTCGAAAGTTATCCGGAGGCCATGCAAGAGGCCTTAAAACCCGCAATTGCAGATTTGATTGGGTTGGCCAACGAAGACCCAACCCGGCTAATGCCACGCTAAGTGATTGAATCTATTGCCATGTGAAGAATTGAGAAAAAATATGAAATATCTGGTTGATATTTGGTAAGCAGAAGATTATTTTAAGCTTCAGGAATTGAAAAAACGGCCGATAATGATTAGGAAACACTGATATCTTGCAAGGACGTTCGTTGTCGTCTCTCATGAATTCATGAGATCTTTTTCTTTCATTCAAGATTTCAGGCACTTGGTGCCATTTTTATATGGAAGAAATCGTCGTAATGGTGACGGTAGGTTCTGAAGAAGAGGCTACAAGCCTGTCAAGGATTTTAGTGAAGAACGGATTAGCCGCTTGTGTCAATATCATTCCAGGCGTGCGATCAGTTTTTCAATGGGATGGGAAAATTGCTGAGGAACAGGAATTTTTGCTATTGGCAAAAACTGTGAGACAGGCCTATGACCAATTGGTCTCGATGGTGAAAGCCAATCATAGTTATCAGGTTCCTGAAATCATTGCTCTCCCTATTCAGCTTGGGAGCAAAGAATATTTAGCCTGGATTCGAGATGCAACCAAGATCGAGTCGGTATGACTGAAGAGTAAGGGTAAAGTGCTTTTGGGCCGGATGTCTGCATGAATGAAAACCTTAGATGCTCTTAATTTTATCATTTGGGTGAATTATGAAAGAGTCTGAAGATACCTTGACAGTCATAATCTTTCGTGGAGCCCGCTCCAATCCCTGGCGCCTAAAATTCCGAAAATCCCTTGTGAAGTATGCAATGATTGGGGGGTTAGTGTTGCTGCTGATTCAGGGTGGGGTTATTACGCATTATGTTTACCAGTGGAGCCAACTAAGTGAATTAGGAGAAATAAAACAAGAATTAACGACCTCGCGTGCTCGAACCAGCAATTTTTCAACGGAAGTAGATGGAATGAAAAGGCGGATGTTGGTGTTAGAGACCCTCAATCGGAAGCTTCAAACCATGTTTGGTCTTGAGGCGGATGAGATTCAGGGGTTGCCTTCAGGTCTTCCTGGTCAGGGAGGAGAGGAATTGCCTTTTGAGGAGATGCCATACGATGGGTTACAAGAAGAGGCGTCCTGGGAGTTAAAGCCTTCAATTGAAAAAACAGGGATGTCCCCAGAGATCTCTAGTCAAAATTCGACAATGGACCGAAAAATAACTGAGATTAAGGCTGGGCTAGAGTGGCTAAATCAACAAACCGAATTGGAAAGCCAAATTCTGGAAGAGCTTTCTGCCGCAGCTCAGAAAAAAGCTGATCAATGGGCCTCCATCCCTTCTATTTGGCCAGTTAAAGGTGCCTTAACCTCAAAGTTTGGTCCACGGGTCTCTCCCTTTACAGGTAAAAAAGCCTTGCATGCAGGTATTGATATTGGTGCTCCTACTGGTACCGAAGTTCGTTCTCCTGCAGCGGGAAAAGTTGTCGTAGCCGCCTATGATGGTCGGATGGGGAAATTTATTCGCATCGACCATGGGTACGGCATTGAGACGACATACGGGCATTTGTCAAAAATCCATGTGAAGTATGGTGACAAGGTTCGTAGAGGTGATCTTGTCGGGCTTGTCGGGAGCACGGGGAAGTTTTCAACTGGACCCCATCTTCACTATCAAGTGGCTGTGAACGATAGAGTTGTAGATCCTGTTCATTACATTTTGGATTAGCCTGCCCTGTTAGGCCTTGGAGATTCCTTAGTCATCTGCCAGGCCTGTTTGTGATTTTTCCTGCTACACTTCCACTTTCACCTTCTTTCGAAAAGTCTGGGACAAAAGACCTAAGCTGTTTGATTCGAGACTGGGTCTTCTTTTATAGAGGGTGGGCCTTCTTTTGTGTTGAATTATCTAAAACAATTGCATAGATTAACCTTAGAAGATGTTGAGGAATTTTTGGTTTGTGGAGAATATTTCAGGAAATGCTCAGTGACATTCAAGGAAAATTTATTGGAAATTTAAGCCAATCGGTTAAATTGACATTAATTTGTTTTCTTTGTTAGTTTCTTGTTTTGCTGGGGTATTTTACCTAGCCGAAAGCTTTTTTAAAAATGATAGTTAATGGTTACTTTTGCTTTTAACCAAGGAGGAGGCCCGATATGAGTCTCGATTATGTAAAATTCACGCCAGGTTTCGGAAAATTTATGCCAAAAGAATATAGGGATATGGTCGAGCATGGTCCATTTGGGAAAAAAACCTCTGTTTCGCAAGTAGGAACATTTAAAGAGATTTTAGAGGAACATCCTATGTGTGCAGGATGCGCGATGACCTTGTTTATCCGATTGGCTATCATTGCATTCCCTAATCCAGAAGATACGATTACGGTTGGTACTGCAGGATGTGGGCGGCTGGCCATCTCTCAGGCAGCTATTCCTTTTGTCTATGGAAATTACGGCGATCAAAATGGGGTGGCCAGCGGGTTGTCACGCGGACTTCGCTTGAGGTTTGGAGATCGCCCGAAAGATGTTGTAGTGATGGCAGGGGATGGGGGAATGGCAGATATTGGCTTTGCCCAAACTTTGCATTCCTGGTTTCGAAAAGAAAAATTTACGACCATCATGTTGGATAACGAAGTATATGGGAATACCGGTGGTCAAGAAAGTGGCATGACCAACAAGGGCCAGGTTTTAAAGATGGCGCCTTTAGGGAAAAAATTTGAAAAGATGGATATGTTAGGAATGGCCAAGGTTGCAGGGTGTGCGTATGTGGCGACAGTGGTTCCCAATAACCCAAGAAGAGTAGAAAGTGTCATTAAAAAAGCGGTCTTAATTGCGCGAGAAGTTGGCCCAACGTATATCCAAGCCTATACCTCATGTAATATTGAATATGCGATTCCAACAGATAAAGTGATGGAAGATGCCAAAGATGTCGAGAATGATCGTTATGCATTTTCTGAATATCTTACAGACGAAGCCAAGCAGTATTTAGGGGAATTGTATGGGTACAAAGAATATCTCCCGAAGCCTGCAGCTGCAGTAACAAAAGGGTAGTTGTCTCCCCGATAGTTTGCGTGCTTGGTTGGGATGCTCTTAAAGGTATGAAAATGGAGGAGGTTGAAAATGGCTATTCGTTATAACATTCGTATGGCAGGCGTTGGTGGTCAGGGTGTGGTGACTGCATCCCACATTTTTAGCACAGCGGTCATTAATGCTGGAGGGGAGAGCACCATCGTTCCGTTTTATGGGTCTGAAAAGCGAATGGCTCCCGTAGAAAGTTATGTTCGTGTTTCAAATGAACCGATTTATGAAATTGGAGAAATTACCTTTCCCCATATCCTCATGGTCTTTCATCCACAGTGCATTACCCATGGAAAGAGTTACACGAATCCATTTTACTATGGGTTAAAAAAAGAGGGAGTCGTTCTTATCAATAGCAATACTCCTATGAATCTTGAACCGGATCAAGCTGCGGAATTGAAAGACCTAAATGCCAAAATATATTACCTCCCAGCCACCCAAATGTCCCTGGATGTGGCGGGAATCGATTTGGCCACCAATATGGCTATGGTTGGAGCCATCGGCGCAATTACGGGACTTTCAACTTTAGAGGCCACTGGTACGGCGGTGAAAGATCGATTTCTCGGAAAAGGATTTGTGGTGTCAGGTGGAACTGCCGCATTGGATAGTGTGGTGGAAAGAAAATTCAAGAAAAAGGCAGAATTGATTGAGAAAAACTTGGCGGTTGTAAAAGCTGGGTGGGATTACGCTGTCGATAATGGATGGACATTGGGAGCTTCCTCAATGGCTGACCAAACAACTAATGCAGCAAATAAAGCAGCAAAGGTTTCGGTCTAAAAAAAGAGAAATTGAAAGGGGAGAGCGATGTATCTTGTTGCAAATATAGATATAAATATTTGTGCTGCAACCAGCTGTAAGTTGTGCACACAGTACTGTCCGGAAGCCAATACGATTCAGTATGATACGGAAGCGGGAAAAGACAGGGGTTTAAAGTATGGATCGGCCTATGTCGCCGTCGATCGTTGTAAGGGTTGTGCACAATGCGTATGGGTCTGTGACAATATGGCCAAGCATCATGCCATTAAAATGGAAATGATCGATCAAATTGGGGATGCGGCACTCACTGAAAATATTTCTTATTTGGAAAAAAATACCAAAGCGGTCCTTGCTAATCCGCTAAGGGGATAGTCTAAAAAGTTTTTTCATTTTTCAGCCTTTTTCATACTCATCAATCGGAGTCTAACGTGGAATTAACGAAAGAGCTAGAAGAAGCAATCGTGGCACCAGGGCCACAAGGTTTCCATCCACCATCGGCTGCGGAGCTTGGTGTTCTGACGCCTGAAGAAGGATTTGGTTTGAAGTTTGGCCATGTAGTTGCGGAAGAGCTGGCAATGGAAGCCATGGCGCGTACGATGTTGACTCGCAAGAATGCAACTATTTTCCCTGGTCCGTTGGTTTTGTGGAATTGGAATGATCATGCGGCAGATAAGGCTAAGGCTGTATTAGAGCTAGCAGCACAATTACCCGATGTGCTCGTCATTCCCATGCCGGATTATCGCCCCAAGTACCCAAAGGTTGAACCGGAAGAAGTGATCAATCCGAATCATCCCAATCTGACAATATGGGGGAATAAGATTGAAGCCTGTATCTTTATCGGGGTCCATTGTCACTATGCTAATCTGACTCTCAAGATGATTCGAGCTGGAACCAATTGCTGGACATCTGCTATTTGTGCGGAACAAGGGCATGAGGATGCTATGTTCACGGTTCGAGATTCTGATGCTACAAAGATCCGAAGGGTTGCAGCAGTTTTTAAGCGGGTACGAGAAGAAATGGGGATAAAATTGCCAGAAAATGGCAATAATGTTCGTTTTACTGGACTACAGTCCAAGGTCCATGGTGGCAAAACACACACCAATCCGCTGGATTTTAGTATTGAAAGCCCTGTTGATGGAAACGCGGCAGCGTTTGGCCATAAAGCGGAACATATGCAAAGGGAAGCATGAGTATATTTGTGAATTTTCATTTAAGTAATAAGGGGGTCAAACCATGAGCGAAGCCCTTGAATCAGAAGTTAAAACCAATCCCCAAGGTGATCCAATTACGAGTGCACCCGCTGCACCATCGGTTGATAGCGGAAAGGGAAGAAAGGACCCTCATGGAGATGCCAAGCGCCAGACGGGTTGTCTCTCCAGAGTATATGTTTTTTGAGGCTCCTCGTGAACGGGAATTCATTACCGGGAGTGAATGTGCAAAAGAGGCGGTGAGGCGATCAAATGTAGATATGTCCGTGGCCTATCCCATTACCCCACAAAGTGAAACCTTGCAATTAATCGGAGTCTTGTATGGGGAAGGGTATGTGAAGGAATTCTATCGAGGCGAAGAAGAATATGGCGTCATGTCGGCAATTGCTGGAGCTTCCCGCGCAGGTGTTCGAGCTTTTACGGCCACAGCTGGTCCTGGAACATTACGAGGTCTTGAGCCCATTGTCTCGTGGGCCGGTCACCGTCTTCCTGCCGTTTGCATGTTTACGTGCAGGGTCGTCAATGCTCCATTGGCTATCCAACCGGATAATATTGAAATTGCCTACCTTTTGAACAGCGGAATGTTGGTCTTTCATGCGGAAAATCAACAGGATCTGTTCGACTTTATTATGAAGGGATTTATCATCAGCGAAAAAAATGATGTGACCCTTCCAGTAGGTGTCTGTTGTGATGGTTTTTTTGTGACTCATGCTCGAGGGTATTGTTCGATGCAGGATCGTGGGCTCAAGCTCCCGCCTCGAGATCCTTACAGAGGGTCGGTACCGGTTTTAGATGCGGAGAACCCGCCAGCTCGATTGTCTCGTGATGCTCCAGTTCAAAAATCTAATTTTATGGCCTACAACATTCACGCGGTGTGGCAGCAGGAAGTATGGGCTGGGGTGGAACGTTCACGCAAATATATTAATCAATATATGGATGGATTGTTAGAAGCTCAGGATGTGGAAGACGCAGATGTTCTCCTTATTGCTTCGGGGAGTGCGGCGGCGCAATCCCGCGAAGCGGTCCGCCAATGTAAAGAAAAAGGCATTAAGGCAGGATTAATCAAAATTCGTTCCTTGCGACCTTTTCCAACAAACGAACTAAGAGAGCTTTGTGGCAAAGCCAAGCTTATTGTTATTCCCGAGTTTAATTATGTCGGATGGTTGGCTAAAGATGTGGCTACGGCAATTTATGGGTTCTCCAAGGCAAAAATTGTGGCCGGGCCACATGTCTATGGGGGAATGTCCATGCCAGTTGAGATGATTACTGATGAAGTGGAATGTGGGTTAACCGGTAAGAAGTCGAACACGGTTCCAGAGTCTCATATTATGGGAACCGTGGATCCAGCAGCGGTTGCTCATTTTATGAAGAGCATTTAGGATCAGTACAATAGCGAAGAGTAGGAAGACCAAAAGCCCGTCCCAAGAATGATTGGGGCGGGCTTTTCTTTGCCATCAGGAAAAGTTAAGGATTGATAAAGGGAAAGGCTGTCGGTTAGCACAAGCTCCTGATAGAGTAAAAGGTTTAGATGATCGTTTCTTCTCCCAGACCAATTATCTTGATTACCAATGATGATGGAATAAGTGCTCCTGGAATCAAAGTCTTGGCTGAGGCTCTGAGCCCGTTAGGGGAAGTTTGGGTTGTGGCCCCAGAGAAAGCCCAAAATGCCGTTGGGCGGTCGATGACATTGCATAAACCATTGAGGCTGCGTCCTCTGAAAAAACGATGGTATGCCGTTAATGGGACTCCAGCGGATTGCGTGACACTAGCCGTGTGTCATCTTCTACCGGCGTGCCTGCCAAAATTGGTGGTATCAGGTATTAATAATGGATGGAATTTGGGTGATGACGTGACTAATTCCGGAACGGTTGCCGGTGCCATTGAAGGTATGCTTCATGGTATCCCTTCTATTGCCATTTCCCTGGAAGACTTACCAAAATGCCAATATGCCGTCGCAGGCCATTTTGCCTTTTTGGTTGCCAAACGGGTTTTAGAATGTGGGCTTCCTGAAGAAACCATATTGAACGTGAATGTTCCGAGTCGTCGATTGGAGAACATTGCCGGTATTCAAATAACTTGTTTGAGTCAGCGACGTTATCTCAATCCCGTAGTCGAAAAGACAGATCCTAGGGGTAATCGATATTTTTGGATTGCCGGGCAACGAGAATCATGGGCTAGAGGGAAGCATTCTGATCATGACGCCGTTTCCAATCAAATGGTTTCAATTTCTCCACTTCATTTGGATCTGACCGATTATTCTGCGATGCAGGCGCTTAAGGGCTGGGAGAAGGCTCTGTTTCCCTCAAAACAATCCTTGCGAAAACCAATCAAGGTTTCTGGGAGAGGTAAGCGATCTTCAATATAACCCAAATGTCTATAAGGGACTAAGCGCGAGCAATTTCTACTGAAAAAATATGGAATTGGGCAAACAATTATACGAGTGGATGTTATCGTGGTCTGACTCTCCCTATGGAGTTCCTGCCTTATTTTGTCTCGCTTTCGCCGAATCTTCATTTTTCCCACTTCCTCCTGATGTGTTGGTCATTGCGCTTACTCTTGGCAATCCAAGCCTGGGCTGGTGGTACGCAACGGTTGCGACAATGGGGTCTGTGCTTGGAGGAGCATTTGGATATGGAATCGGATGGTTTGGGGGGCGGCCTCTTCTGCTTAAATTTATGGGGCAAGCCAGAATGGATTTGGTGCATCAGTATTTTCAACGGTATGAAGCCTGGGCTATTCTCATCGCAGGGTTCACCCCCATTCCGTACAAAATTTTTACCATTGGGGCAGGAGCGTTTTATGTGAATTTTCGAACATTTATGGTGGCCTCACTTATCAGTCGGGGCGGTCGGTTTTTTCTCGTTGCAGGTGCTATCCAATTCATGGGCCCATGGGTCAAAGAACTCATAGAGAAGTATTTCAACTTATTTTCCATCATCTTTGTGGTGATGTTGGTTCTTGGATTTTGGCTGGTCCAACATCATGGAAAAAAAATCACACATCCCACACCCACTCGAGAACAGTAAGTCATGCCTCTCACCCTGTATAACTCCCGAACAAAAAAGAAAGAACTGTTTCTTCCGCTGACGCCGAATCAGGTTAAGATGTATGTTTGCGGAGTCACGGTATACGATGATTGTCATCTTGGACATGCCAGGAGTGCGTTAGTTTTCGATACCATCAGGCGGTATTTGGAATACAGCGGTTACCAGGTCACCTATGTCAGAAATTTTACCGATGTGGACGATAAAATTCTCCAACGAGCTCACAAAGAAGGTATTCCCTGGACTCAGGTGACGGAAAAATATATCGAAGCCTTTTATCGCGACATGGGGCGATTGGGAATTATTCCCCCTACAATAGAGCCTCGGGCGACTCACCATATCCAGGATATCGTGGACATGATTGCCGGATTAGTTGAGAAGCGCGTTGCCTATGAGGTGGAAGGTGACGTGTATTTTGAAGTCAGAAAGTTCAGTCAGTATGGCCAATTATCCGGTAGGAATCTGGAAGAATTATTGGCCGGTGCTCGCGTTGAAGTCGACCATCGGAAAAAAGATCCCATGGATTTTGCTCTCTGGAAATCAGCAAAGCCGGATGAGCCAGGGTGGGAGAGCCCTTGGGGGAAAGGTCGACCTGGTTGGCATATCGAATGTTCGGCCATGTCGATCAAGCACTTGGGTCCAACATTCGATATCCATGGGGGAGGGAAGGATCTCATTTTCCCGCATCACGAAAATGAAGTGGCTCAGTCCTGTGCCTACACGGGAAAGGAGTTTGCGCGGTATTGGATTCACAACGGGTTTGTGACAATTGATCAAGAGAAAATGTCCAAGTCATTGGGAAATTTTTTTACGATTCGAGAGATCTTTGAGAAGTCACCGTATTCAGAAATCGTAACCGGGGAATGTCTTCGCTATTACCTCCTCTCCACGCATTACCGGAGCGATATCAATTTTTCGGATCAGTCGATTGCCGAGGCTAAAGCGGCATGGATACCATCTATGGATTGATACAGCGATTGGAGGAATTCGATGTACCTCAATATAGAACAGCAGATGATGCCAAGGTACGACGAAGAGTGGGACAGTGTCTGTCTCGAATCATTTTGCCAAAAAATTTCAGGAAAGCTATGGATGATGATTTCAATACGCCAAAGGTGCTCGCAGCTTTTCACGAATTTCGTGGAGAGATCAATAAATTATTGGTGAAAGGGTTATCCGATAGGACGAAAGGAAAAGCTAGAGAATCTTTAAGAAATTTGGAGAACCTCTTGGACTTCTCCAAATTTCTCCAGAAGATTGGATTTGGAATATTTAAAAAAATTGAAGCTTTCGAAAAAATTCCTGTTGGATTTTTCGAAAGCTGTGAATATTAATTCTCTGGATGAATCAGAATTAATTGAACAACAAGTTCGTCTTCGCAATGAAGCCCGTGCCCGGAAAGATTTTTCTACCGCTGATACACATCCGAAAAGAATTGCCGAACAAGGCATCATCCTGGAAGACCGACCCGATGGCACCACACGATGGAAGCGATGAATCCCCGGCAACGGTGTACGGGTTTCATGCGGTTCTAGAATCTCTCCACTCGCAGTCTCGGCCCGTCCAACGAATTTGGACTCTTCGGGCTGATGGTCGATTTCTTCCCATTGTGAAATTGGCAAGGGAACGCGGTATTTCCCTGGCTGTCGAATCAAGGGAGCGATTAGATCGCTTAGCTGGCGATCGACATCATCAGGGCGTGGTGGCTCAGGTTTCCGCCAAGGAGTATCTGGAGGGAGAGGAGTTGCTGGACCTACTTTCTCTTAACCCGATCCCTGCTTTATTAGTGGTGTTAGACCAAATCCAGGATCCACATAATCTAGGCGCGATTGTCCGTTCGGTAGAGGCGGCCGGTGGAGATGGGATTGTCATCCCCAAGCACCGTGCCGTGGGTCTGACGGGTGGAGTGGCCAAAGCATCGGCTGGAGCTTTAGAGCATGTCTCCATTGCCCGTGTAGCCAATACGGGAAAGTTTCTTGAAACATGTCAGAAGCGGGAAATCAGGACTGTCGCATTAGTCCCGGAAGGAGTTGAATCCTATTCAGAGGTAGACTTCACAGAACCCGTTGCGCTGGTGTTTGGAAGTGAAGGAGAAGGGATCCGGCCGATTGTCCTAAAAAAATGCGATCAACAAGTGAGGATTCCGATGTTTGGAAGGATGAACTCGCTGAATTTGTCAGTTGCCGTAGCAGTGACACTCTTTGAAGCAGTTCGGCAACGGACTCAGAAACCATAAGAGCCATGCGGAAATTATTTTATTTGAATCAGGCCTTCCTGAATTGCGGCATTGAGCAGTTGGGCGGCATTAGAAACCCGAACCTTCTTCATCATATTGGCCCGGTGGGCTTCGACCGTTTTGACGCTAATTTTTAATTGCTGTGCAATCTCTTTATTCTTCAACCCTGACCAGATGAGTTGCAGGATTTCTTGCTCGCGTTGAGTCAGGGCCTCTGGGCGTTTTCGCTTAATAGGTGGCATGTCCAATTTATCCGGCTTTAGTTGGTTGGTCATGGGTACCTCAGGCATTTTCTCTAGGCGAATTATCTAAGGGAGAATATCAGGTCATTTTAGGATTGTAAACCGAAAGAATACGTAAACTCACCCTAGTCGAATTAACTACGGAATATGTGACCTTTATGTCTCACTGGATTGTTTGGCCGAGCGTCTTTATTCTGGGAACGATCATTGGAAGTTTCTTGACGGTATGTGTGCACAGAGTGCCAAAGGGACAATCTGTGGTGGCTCCTCGGTCGGCATGTCCTCATTGCGGAAGGCAGATATGCTGGTATGACAATGTTCCTCTTTTGAGTTTTATCTGGCTGCTGGGGAGGTGTCGAGCTTGCCATGCGGGTATTCCGCGAAGATATCCCATTATTGAGTTGGCAAATGGCTTAGGCTATCTCCTGGTGGTCTGGCGGTTTGGGCTCACGTGGCCCACGATCGTGTATGCGGGGTTGGTGTCGGTGTTCCTTGTGGTGGCTTGGATTGATTGGGACCACAAAATCATTCCAGATGTGATTACATTACCTGGAATTGTGGTTGGCTTTTTGTGCGCATCCTTCCTGCTACCGACGGGCTGGGTCAATTCGCTTATCGGTCTGTTGGTGGGAGGCGGGGTTTTACTAGCTCTCGCGTGGGTCAGTCCCTTCTTGTTCGGGAAAGAAGGCATTGGGGGTGGTGATATTAAATTTTTGGCCATGGTGGGAGCTTTTTTGGGGTGGCAGCAGGCCATACTTACTCTGATGGTGGGATCAGTGGTGGGAGCGGTTGTCGGGATAATGTTACTTGCCACGAAGGTCCTTGAAAAAGGCCAATACATTCCTTTCGGACCTTATTTAGCGCTTGGGGGCCTGATCGCGGTGGTATGGGGAACGGAGTTATGGCACTGGTATTTTCATGGCTTGTTATAAGTACCCAACGAATTCAGCAAGGCAGGTGCGATCACACGGAGTCGGTTGAAGACGTCACTGTGACAGGGATAAGACGATTGAAGAGATCTCTTTTGTGTGCCAGAGGCTTTACCCTCACTGAATTAATCATCGTGCTTGGCATTATCGGGGTAGTCTTGATGTTAGCTCAGACCTGGTTGGTATCCCAGTTACCTCATTGGCGATTGAATGGAGCAGCCAGACAGGTGACCTCTGACCTTTTAGGGGCAAAAATGAAGGCCGTGATTGAGCGGAATAGGCAACGAGTCTTCTTTCAGGATAATCATCGGTATGTGTTATTGGATGATGATAATAATAATGGAAAGTCCGACCCTGGCGAACATCTTGTAGCTCGCGATATTCAGGAGAGCTATCGAGATGTCATGATGACGGCATCCAACAATCCCTCCTTTCTGCCAAGAGGAACGGCGTCCAGCTTAGCTTCTATTACCTTGTCCAATTCAGCCGGAAAACGGATCATTACGGTTAGCATAACCGGACGGGTAAAAGTGAAGTCTTAATGAACATCATGATTCATGAGGGATATCGTCTGACGAGTTGCCTGCGAAATAACCGAGGGTTTTCTTTGTTAGAAGTGCTAATGGCCCTGGTGGTGGTTTTCCTGGCGCTCCTTGGATTTGCAGGCTATTCCGTTGTCGCCCATACCGGTATGACCGCGAGTGAGAAAATGACCAGAGCCGTCACCCTCGCCCAGGAAAAATTGGAAGACGTGCGCCGGGCTGGGGTGCCCAATTCGTTAACCGGTGCATGGACTAACACGGAACCCTATGGCTCCATTGCCGGTGCGAGTCATCATCAACGAACGCTTACTATTCAACCGCATTTTCCAATATCCGGGTTACACACCGTTACGGTCGAAGTGCGGTGGGATCACGATGCGCATACCACCACCCTTACCACTTATCTCACAAAGTAAAAATGAATATGCGGATGCCACATGTTTCGATAGGGTCTCCTCAGGGATATACGCTCGTTGAGGTCGTGGTGGCCCTGGGCCTGAGTCTCCTGACAGTGAGTGTGGTCTATGCCCTGTATATTCAAGAGCTCAAAGCCCAGGGTGTGCGAGAGCATATCTTGGACATGCAGCAACAGGCTCGCGTGGTGGTGGATTTGGTGACCCGGGAAATCCTGATGGCCGGTTATGATCCTCGCGGAGTGAATCGTGATTCCGATCTTACTAATGATTTTGAGGGGATTACGTATGATCCCCAAAAGCTCTCTATCAAGGCTGACATAAATGGTAATGGCATCACCAGCGATGCCAATGAATCGATTGTCTTTGTCTATGATGCCACTACCCACATGCTCCGGCGTAATACCGGTGGAGGAAATCAACCATTTGGTGAGGACATTGAAGCGTTTGCCATAGACTATCTTGATCAGGCTGGGAATCCGACCACAGATTCCAAAGCTATTCGACAAGTGAGAATTTCGGTGACAGCCCGAACGTCAAAGCCTGATCCACAGTATGCCAAAAACGGTGGATATCGAACGCTGACTCTCCATTCCCGAATCACGATGAGAAATGGCCAATCATGATCGGATTCAATAGCAAGGAAGGAATAAGGCCTTATCACAATTCCATGGGTGGAGCGCTCATTGCAGCCTTGTTATTGGTCGCTATGTCCACAATTATGGGTGCGACGATTCTGTTTGCCACGTCCACCGATCTACAAATCAGTGGAAATTTCCGAAGGGCGATGGCTACGTTCTATGCCGCAGAGGCGGGCATCGCAGAAACTGCCGTTCGTTTAGGTGGATCTCCCTTGTCAAATCCAGGGTATCTCGGCGATCCTTCTCCCATCCTGCAAGCAAATTGGTCCGCCTATGTGTTGTCTTCCCCTGAGTGGAAACCACAGTATGATCCTGAATATTCAGGGGTTTTCACCAACTATTATCCTTTGAGTGGAAATCTCACCAATACGGCAGTTCTTCCAAATAGTGTGCAAACTGCTCTCCCTTACTGGACTAAAATTCGTCATAAAACCGAGTATGATGCGGAACAGGCGGGGCACAGTTCTCTGACCCCTCACTATCAAGATGGGGATGGAATAATCGCGACTCATTCAATAAATAACCGAGGAAGTCTAGTCTATTTTGGATTTGCATCAGAAAATGGACTCATCCCCACGTCATTTACGTCAGCAAATCCAACACCATATTCCCCAGTCGAAATCATCATCAGCCAGGGTCAGGTAGAAGGTGCCACGTCCCTGATTCAAGTGGAGGTTGCACACCCGTCTGGTCCCCCATTGTTGGCACCCGTATATGCGAATAGTCAGGTCGTATTCGCTGGCGGAACTGCAGCCATAGAAGGATTTGATAATTGTGGGCTCCTGGCAGGAGGCCGGCCCCCAGTGCAGTTGGGGCCTGCAGGTGCGTTGACAGGAGCCGCCACTTTCACAGGAAATCCTCCGACGCCACAAGTGGGCACGGAATTCCTGGATTTAGTCAAGGCTTTAGATAGCCTCAAGGGAGGCGCCCAGGTCATTTCAGGAGATCTTGTCGGTCTGAATCTTGGGGTGCCTGGGAATCCTGCCCTGTTGTATGCCGAATCGCTTGCAGGGGGATTTTCGAGCCGACTTGCCGCTCAGAATCTCAATGGATATGGCATACTTTTGGTATCGGGAAATCTAAATATTTCCGCGCCTTTTCATTGGGAAGGGCTCATCATTGTCTCTGGGCAAGTGACGTTTGATGGTGGAATTGGGAGTTCAGTCATTCAGGGTGCCCTCTTGGCGGACCAGGTGCAGATACTGAATGGCGATGTGAAGATGACTCTGGATACCTGTCCGATCGCCGCGTCCCTTCGAGTGCTTCCGGTTGCGACCCTCAGTTGGCAACAACTTCTCTAGACTCTCTCGAAGACGTTTCTATTTCTCGACTGATAAATCTCAAAAAATTTACTTGAAAGGTTTCCTCTCAATAATTCCTCTAACTTCCAGTTTCTAGTTGAGTTTACTTTTTCGGGTGAAATGTTTTCGCAAACTTCCCCTTTTTCCACATCTTTCCTGAGACTTTTGATTCGTGGCGACATGGGTCCTTTGATTGATTGCAGAAGGGTGACACCGTTCTTACAATGGTTTTCTTGTCACGGCATGGGGATTGGTTTACAAATTTCAACTTAACCGCTTGTAGAATTCCCCAATGGCGTGTTTGAGGCGAGTTCTTTCCAGGAAAAACGTGTTCTTAGTTAACTTTTAACGGGGTAAATGCCATGAGTGTACAACCAGACATTATTTACACGAAAGTTGATGAAGCGCCTGAGCTGGCCAGCGGATCGTTTCTTCCAATCATTCAGTCATTTGCTAAAGCGGCAGGTGTGACCGTTGGCACCAAAGATATCTCCCTCGCGGGAAGAATTCTTGCGCAATTTCCTGACAAGCTCAAGCCTGAGCAACGCCAGCCGGATGATCTGGCTCTATTAGGTGAACTGGTTGAGAAGCCAGATGCCAATGTCATTAAATTACCAAACATCAGTGCATCGCTCCCACAAATTAAGGGTGCGATTGCTGAATTACAATCTCAGGGCTATGCGATCCCTGACTATCCTGAAGATCCTAAAAACGAAGAAGAAAAGGACATCAAAGCCAAATATGACAAAGTGAAAGGAAGCGCGGTCAATCCGGTGCTGCGGCAAGGAAATTCCGATCGCCGGGCTTCAGCCTCGGTCAAGCAATATGCCAAAAAGAACCCGCATAAAATGGGTAAATGGGCAAAAGATTCCAAAACGCACGTGGCGCACATGACGGCCGGAGATTTCTTCGGCAATGAAAAGTCCGTCACCATCAACGAGAAAGCTGCGGGAAAGGGAAGAATTGAATTTGTGGCGGACGATGGTAGTGTTACCGTCGTGAAAGATAAATTAACCCTCAACAAGGGTGATGTACTGGATGCCAGCAAGATGAGTTGCCAGGCATTGCGTCAGTTCTTTAAAGAGCAAGTGGCAGATGCCAAACAGAAGGGCATTTTGTGGTCGTTACACCTGAAGGCCACCATGATGAAAGTTTCGGATCCCATCATGTTTGGGCATGCTGTGAAAGCATTCTTCGAGGATGTCTTTGAAAAACACGAAAAAACGTTTGCCGAATTGGGTGCCAACCCGAATAACGGATTAGGGGACATCGTGGCCAAAATTAAAAATTTACCGGAGGCCAAAAAGAAGGAAATCGAGGCAGATATCCAGGACTGCCTTAAAAATGGACCGGCACTGGCGATGGTGGATTCCGACAAGGGCATTACCAACCTTCATGTGCCGAGTGACATCATCATTGATGCATCCATGGCGGCTGCCCTGCGAACCTCGGGGAAAATGTGGGGACCTGATGGCAAAGAACATGACATGAAAGCCATCATTCCTGACCGGAGTTATGCCGGTATCTATCAGGCAGTGGTCGATTTTTGTCGCGAAAATGGCGAATTTAATCCGTCTACCATGGGCAGCGTACCCAATGTGGGGTTAATGGCACAAAAAGCCGAAGAATATGGATCACATGACAAGACATTTGAGTCCACTGGGAAAGGCGTAGTCAGGGTGCTGGATGGGGCAGGGAATGTCTTGCTGCAACACGATGTCGAAAAAGGCGATATCTGGCGCAGTTGTTATACAACGGATGTTGCCATTAAGGATTGGGTCAAGTTGGCTGTGAACCGGGCCAGGGCTTCTTCGACGCCGGTGGTATTCTGGCTCAATAACAATCGGGCTCATGACGCCCAAGTTATTGAAAAAGTCAATCTCTACCTTAAGGATCACGATACCAAAGGGCTGGACATCCAAATTATGGCACCGGTGGATGCCATGAAGTTCTCACTCAAACGTGCGAAGGACGGCCTCGATACCATTTCGGCCACTGGAAATGTGCTTCGGGATTATCTCACTGACTTATTCCCGATTTTGGAGTTGGGTACGAGCGCCAAAATGCTGTCCATCGTTCCACTCATCAATGGCGGAGGACTGTTTGAAACCGGAGCCGGAGGGTCGGCCCCGAAGCATGTACAGCAGTTTGTCAAAGAAGGACATTTACGCTGGGATTCCCTCGGAGAGTTTCTCGCGTTAGCCGAGTCATTTGCCCATTTGAGTCAAATCAAAAACAATAAAAAAGCAAAAATCCTGGCGGACACTTTAGACAAGGCCACCGGAAAGCTCATGGACAACCGGAAGGCCCCAGGACGTGAATTGGGGCAATTGGACAATGCGGGAAGTCATGTGTACGAGGCCATGTACTGGGCGCAAGAACTAGCCGCCCAGAATGATGATCAGGACTTGAAAAAGCAATTTGCCCCGATTGCAAAAGAGTTGGAGTCCAAAGTCGATACAATTCTTGAAGAGATTAAAGCGGCAAAGGGACGGGCTCAGGATATTGGCGGGTATTATCGTCCGGATCCAACCAAGGTGATGGCCGCCATGCGTCCCAGCGCGACTTTCAATGCCATCTTAAGTCGCTTAGCCTAGGTTCTCAACGTAGGCTGGTCTTCCGGTATTATTCTTATACTGGGGATGTGTGCAACGAGCCGGGTTCCAGTCGGAACCCGGCTCGCCTTTTTTGGGGGGAGATAATTCGTGTGAGTCATGTGAAAGTTGTGACCCTTCCCAAAATCGGGGATGTTCCCATTGTCTGTAAGACCAAGCGAGACATCTCTAGTGAAACCCCATTAGATGCACGGGATGACGAATCCCTCGGATGGGGGTACTGGGATCGAATTTGGCCTTCTGAGGTGGCCTTATCCGAATGTCTCATTCATCAGTTTTTCCCAACAAAACTGCAAGGCGTCAAGGTTCTGGAAATTGGCTGCGGAACAGGGTTGGCCGGAGTGGTTGCTGCTCGACTCGGGGCATTTACCATGTTTTCAGATATGGTGCCTATTACGCTTGAAGCAACAAAGGAGTCCTGTCGTCTGAATCATATCAGCAATTTTGACACATGCCTGTTGAATTGGACGGAAAAGATTGAACCAAAAAAGTGTTTTTATGATTTGGTAATAGGCAGTGAAGTTTTTTATGACGAGGGAATTTTAGCCGGTATTTCTCATATTCTTGGACAGGTGCTTACCCCAAAGGGGAAAGCCATGTTTTGTGATCCAAATAGACTGGGGCTCGATACCGTCGAACATGGATTTAAAGAGGAATTTATTGTGGCAATAGAAGAAGTCCCGCTCAACTGGCCTCCCCGAAAAGATGCCGGAGTAGAAAAGAAGGGGTTTCTTTACCAATTAAGTCGCCGGAGTCAGGAGGCATTCTGACAAGATCATTTTCCACGTGCTGAAGGGGCTATGAATGAGGACGAGGCTCTTAAGCACAAGGTTGCCCCGAAGTTCAAAAATTTAGTGAGTAAAGTTAATGGCTTTTTGAAGCAACAAAATGAATGGCTAGGGCATGGCAGGGGTTTTTCTCATAGCAGGAGAGAGCGTAGGCTATTGCGGGGTTGGTTTAAGGAAGCCTGTGGCTAAGGGCAGGGATGTGGTCTTCTCATCTCAACTAACTAATTTTAAATAGGTTTTCTCTTTAAGGGTGTGGTGGTGTTCTTATGGGCATTCCACGTGGTGGCACTGGGACTTTTGAAAGGGGTTCATGGGTCTTTTGATTGATTGCAGCGGGATGAGGGCATTCGTACAATGCACCGTTCCGCGCGGCAGGCGGGTTGTGCTACGTTTGTCCTTAACCATTATGATGAGTCCCTGAAGGAAGGGTTGGATTATGGCAAAAGTTCTTGAAGGCCCGGGAATGGGCTTATTGCGAAAATGGGGGATTTCAACTCCCAACTATGCTGTCGTGACCTCGAGTGAGGAATTTGACCAATTATCTCAGGTCAATGATTGGCTCCAAAAAAATAAACTGGTAGTCAAAGCGCATGAAGCACTTGGCTCCCGTTTTAAATTGGGGTTAGTCAAAGTGGGCTTGGATTTAGCCGCGGCAAAAGTGGCTGTGCGGGAGATGCTTGGTAAAAAACTGGAAACCCTGACGATTAAGCAGGTGATTGTTTCCGAGGCGGTTGATCACAAAGAAGAATATTATGCTGCGGCCAAATCGACGCGCGATGGAGTGGACCTCTTGGTGGCAACCTGTGGTGGCATCGAAGTGGAATCTAATTGGGATAAGGTCAAGCATGTATCCATCGAAACCGGTGAGACCCTGTCGGATTCAGCGCTTTCCTCCCTGGTAAAGGATGCGGGGTTTTCCGGCGATACGGCCGCTAAAATGGCGGAATTTTTGAAGAAATTATATGCCTGTTTTGATAATGAAGATGCTCAATACGTAGAAGTGAATCCAGTTGTGCTCAGTGGCCAGGGAGAACTTGTGGCTCTGGACGCGGTGACCCTTCTGGACGGTGATGCCAAGTTCCGGCATAAGGACTGGACCTTTCCGTTTGCGGCTGAATTTGGGCGTGCCTATACCAAAAATGAAGAGGAAGTCATGGCGGTTGATGCCAAGGTGAAAGGCTCCGTCAAGCTCATTGAGATTCCCGGCGGCAATATTGCGATGTTACCTGCCGGTGGTGGAGCCAGCGTTTATTATTCAGATGCGGTGGTGGCCCGTGGTGGCAAACTTGCGAATTATGCAGAATATTCAGGCGATCCACCGGACTGGGCAGTGGAAGTTCTGACGGAAAAAGTCTGCTCGTTGCCTGGCATCAAACATATTATTGTGGGTGGAGCGATTGCGAATTTTACTGATGTCAAAAAGACCTTTGGTGGCATTATCAACGCGTTTCGAAAGGCTAAAGCGGAAGGCAAGCTTGAGGGTGTCAAGATTTGGGTGCGCCGGGGTGGTCCAAACGAATTGCAGGGATTAGCGGCCATGCGTGCGCTCCAGGATGAGGGTTTTGATATTCAGGTATTTGACCGCAAAACGCCGTTAACGGACATTGTCGATATGGCCATGGCCGCAAAATAACCTATTAGACCTTGAGGATGTAGGAGACCGTTTCGATGAGTATTCTTGCAACGAAAGACACGCATGTCGTCATTCAAGGGGGGGTGGCCGGGGTGAATGCCGCTCGTCGTATGGCTGAGTTCCGGTACATGATTAAGCAACCATTAAATGTCTCTGCGTTCGTATATCCCCCCGATGCGGGGAAGACCAACGAGATCATTTGTGGAACCGAGTTAATAATGATCCCCATCTATAAAACCGTCGCCGAAGCGACGGCCAACCACCCGGAGATTAATACGAGTCTGGTCTATATCGGAGCAGATCGGGCCTATGCCGGCACCATGGAAGCCTTGAATGACCCGCATATTAAAACGGTCTCCATGATTACCGAAGGGGTGCCGGAAAAAGATGCCAAACTTTTGGGGAAGCATGCCCGTAAGCTTGGGAAGACCTTTAATGGCCCTTCCTCAATTGGGGTAGTGTCGGCAGGAGAATGTCGCCTCGGAGTGATCGGGGGGGCGTTTGATAACTTGGTGGCGTGCAAACTGTATCGTCCTGGTTCCTTCGGCGTGATTACCAAGTCCGGGGGATTGTCGAACGAGATTATTTGGATTTGTTCTCAATTTGCAGACGGCATCACGACGGCGATCGGTATCGGCGGTGATGCCTACCCGGGAACCGACTATGTCAGCTACCTGGAAATGTTTGAAAAGGATCCGCAAACCAAAGCGGTGGTCATTGTCGGGGAAATGGGTGGAGATTTGGAAGAACGGGCCGCCGAATGGTACGGGGCCAAGAAACGACGGATTAAATTACTCGCGGTCGTATCAGGGTTCTGTCAAGAGAGTCTTCCAAAGGGTATGAAATTCGGTCATGCCGGGGCGAAAGAAGGATTGAAGGGGGAGGGGTCTGCGCGAGCAAAGTCTGAAGCCCTGAAAAAGGCCGGCGCGATTGTGCCGGATACCTTTGGAGCTCTGGGGCCGGCTATCAAGGCCACCCACGAGGAGTTACTGAAAAGCGGACAGGTCAAGCCCATACCCGATTTGTCTCCAGCGGACATGCCAAGGCTTCCCAAAACGGTTCAAGAGAGCATGAAGGAAGGGGAAGTGCTGGTGACGCCGCTGATTCGTTCCACAATCAGTGACGACCGAGGTGACGAACCGCTTTATCAAGGTTATCCGGCTTCTGAACTGATCAATAACGGATATGACATCCCCCATATTATCGGCTTGCTATGGGACAATCGCCTTGTCTCCAAACAAGAAGCCGAAATCATCAAACGAATTATCATGCTGTCGGCCGATCATGGCCCATGCGTGAGTGGAGCCTTGACGACGATTATCGCCGCTTGTGCTGGAATCGGATTATCTCAAGCGGTCGCGGCCGGTATGATTATGATCGGTCCGCGATTTGGTGGGGCGGTGACGGACGCGGGGCGATGGTTCAAATACGCGATCGACAACAAACTTTCGGTCGATGATTTCCTCGTCTACATGAAGAAAAATGTGGGACCGGTTCCGGGAATCGGTCATCGAGTCAAAAGCTTAAAAAATCCGGATAAGCGGGTGAAGGAGTTGGTTGGGTATGTGAAAAGTTTGAATATGGCCACTCCGCACTTGGATTTTGCATTGGAAGTCGAAAAAATTACCGCTGTCAAAAAAGATAATCTCATTCTCAACGTCGATGGAACCATGGCGGCGGTGTTAGTCGATATCGGTTTTCCGGTTGATAGCCTCAATGGCTTCTTCATTTTGTCGCGAACCATCGGAATGATTGGACATTGGACGGATCAAAAGCGGCAAGGGAGTCGGCTCATCCGATTATTTGACTATCTGGTAAATTATGCATCCCCGAAGCGTCGCGAGGTGCCACCGTTAAAGTAATGAGGGTGTGAGTGGACTTTTTTGGTTGAATCTTATCAATCTTATCCATGTTGAACTGAACCCAGGAGATAGTGCTATGTCCCTAGAAATGGTCAAAAAACTATATGCTTCAATGCCGGGAATTGTGGACAAAGCTCGCAAAAAATTTGGGCGGCCTCTCACGCTGACAGAAAAGATCCTGGTCAGCCATGCCGATGATTTCGATACACAAGTCTGGGAACGTGGAAAGGCCATGTTGGCTCTTCGTCCCGATAGAGTCGCGATGCAGGATGCGACGGCCCAAATGGCCATGTTGCAGTTTATGCAAGCGGGGAAAGATAAAGTCGCTGTTCCGAGTACTATCCATTGCGATCACTTGATCCGGGCTGAAGTCGGATCGGAAAAGGATCTTCTGCGCGCATGTGATGAAAACAGGGAAGTCTATAATTTTCTCGCCTCGGCCGCGAAAAAATATGGGATCGGATTCTGGAAGCCGGGGGCCGGGATCATCCATCAGGTGGTGTTGGAAAATTATGCATTTCCTGGCGGATTGATCATTGGAACCGATTCACACACGCCAAACGGTGGCGGGTTGGGAATGTTGGCGATTGGCGTCGGTGGAGCCGATGCGGGGGAAGTGATGGCGGGTCTCCCATGGGAGGTCCTCCATCCTAAACTCATCGGCGTGAAGTTAACCGGAAAGCTGAATGGCTGGGCTTCGCCAAAAGATGTCATTTTGTATATTTGTGGCCTCCTGACGGTGAAGGGTGGAACCAATAAGATCGTGGAGTATTTTGGCCCTGGCGCGGAAACCATCAGTGCGACAGGCAAAGGCACGATTACCAATATGGGAGCTGAGCTGGGAGCCACGACTTCTATTTTCCCGTTCGATGAAAAAATGGTGGCATACTTGAATATCACGGAGCGGGCTGACATTGCCAAATTGGCAGCAGCCAATCGGAGCATGTTGGTTGCGGACCCTGAGGTCTATCAGTCTCCGGAAAAATACTTTGATGAAATCGTCGAAATCGATCTGTCCACTCTTGAGCCGCATGTTGTGGGACCGCATACCCCTGATTTGGCGAGGCCAATTTCAAAGATGGCAGCGGAAGCCAAAGAAAAAGGTTATCCCGTTCAGTTAAAAGCGACATTAGTCGGAAGCTGTACGAATTCTTCATATGAAGATATCGGTCGCGCGGCGCATATTGCCAAGCAAGGGTTGCAAGCTGGGCTTAAAGCCAAAACGGCCTTTCTGGTCAGCCCGGGATCAGAACGGATTTACCACACCATGAAGCGCGAAGGATTTTTGGAGACCTTTGAAAGTATGGGGGCCACCGTCCTGGCAAATGCCTGTGGACCCTGCATTGGTCAATGGAAACGAGCGGATGCCGTGAAAGGCAAAGCCGACTCTATTGTCAGTACGTTTAACCGAAACTTTCCTGGGCGGAATGATGGGGTGAGTGAGACGTTATCCTTCCTGGCCAGTCCTGAAGTGGTCACGGCTTATGCGTTTTCAGGTGATCTGGGCTTTGATCCGATTAAGGGCACATTGAAAACCGCAGATGGGAAAGACTTCAAATTTGAGGCGCCTCAGGGAGATGAATTGCCGGCCAAGGGTTTTGCCAAAGGGGAAGAAGGTTTGGTCCAACCTGCTGAGGATGGTTCGAAGCTGCAAGTGGACATTCCTCCTACCAGCGAGCGATTGCAATTATTAAAGCCTTTCCCAAAATGGGATGGGAAAGATTTTGAAAAGTTGCCGCTATTAATCAAAACCAAAGGAAAGACCACAACGGATCATATTTCTCCCGCCGGTCCGTGGCTCAAATTCCGGGGACATTTGGACAAGATCAGTGACAACATGTTTCTTGGAGCCAACAATGCCTTTTCAGACGAGGCGGGAAAAGGCAATGATGTCTTAACCGGAGAGTCAGGATTGACTCTTGCGCAAATTGCCCGAAGGTATAAAGAAAAAGGTTTGGGGTCGTTTGTGGTGGGAGATGAAAACTATGGTGAAGGAAGCAGCCGTGAGCATGCGGCGATGTCTCCAAGATTTTTGGGCGTCCAAGCAGTTCTGACAAAAAGTTTTGCTCGCATTCATGAGACCAATCTCAAGAAGCAAGGCATTCTTCCGCTGACGTTTGCGAATCCGAAGGATTATGACCAAATTGAACAAGAAGACCGGATCAGTGTGAAAGGGTTAAGTGGACTTGCACCAGGCAAGCCAGTGCAAGTCGTTCTTCACAAGAAGAACGGTCAGGAAGTGGTCATTCAGGCCAATCATAGTATGACCGAACAACAGATCACGTGGTTTAAGGCTGGTTCCGCATTGAATGCGTTAAATTAATACCCATTTAATTGGGCCGGGTGGTTGAAACGCACGACGAGAAATTTGTCAATCGTATAAGGTACTATCTCTGAGCTATGCCTGACACATTGGATAAAAAAAATACTCTGGATCAAGAAGAGAGTCTCCAACCCAAGATGGTTACGGTGGAGATTGAAGGGAAACCATTCCAGGTTCCCGCCGGTATCACCCTGATCAAGGCCTTGTGGTATGCAGGGCAGGATGTGATTCGTGGAGTTGGATGCTTAGGCGGGTTCTGTGGAGCCTGTGCGACCTATTACCGTACGAAAGACGATCCAAAGGTCAAAACCTGTTTGGCCTGTTCGATGGCAGTCGAGGATGGCATGTCCTTTTCGTTTATGCCGGCTTTTCCGGCGAGAAAAGCGACCTACAACCTTCTTGAGCTCAAAGATCCTAAGCAGGATTTGTTTACGCTCTATCCTGAAGCCCCCTTATGTCGGAACTGTAATGCCTGTACCGAAGCTTGCCCACAACATATTGATGTGCGGGAAGGGGTGTGGAAAGCGGTGTTTGGCGATTTTAAAGCGGTTTCTGAAATGTTCATGGATTGCGTTATGTGTGGAATGTGCGCGCCCGTCTGTATCGCTGATATTGCTCCCAATCTTGTCGCGCTTTATGCCAGTCGGGCTCAAGGCGTGCATTTCACCGAAAAACCTGAAGGCCTCTCGAAACGTATTCAAGAGATTACTGATGGACATTTTCAACAGGAATGGGATCGTATCCTCAAGTTGTCCGATGAGGAATTACAAAATACTTCCGCCGCCACAACCTAACCAGTTTTTCTTGCTTTTCTCATGGAACTTACCGATCAGAGAAATTTAGTTCATCAAACCCGAGACGCCCGTCGGTCTAAAAGTTTTCCCAAGCTTTCTCCAGCCGAACGGGATAGCCTTATCAAAAAATACCATCCTGATCATCGGGCTCATGCCTACCGGCCGATTATTTTTGGCCCGAATGCGGGGCAATCAACCGTGACCGAAGTGGCGACTCTGTTGGAAGGGGAGAGCCCGGTTCCGGCCGATCTTAATCTTACTCCGGATTACACCGTGGATGTCCTGGTCGTTGGTGGAGGAGGGGCAGGGTGCGCGTCGGCGCTCCATGCCCATGCCCAGGGAGCCAATGTGTTACTGGCCACGAAGTTGCGCCTGGGGGATTCCAACTCGGTCATGGCCCAAGGGGGGATGCAAATTGCCGTCGGCTCGGACGATTCGCCTGTCCAGCATTTCTTGGACACCTTAAAGGGCGGGCACATGAAAAATGACCACCAGTTGTTAAAGGTCATGGTGGAAGAGGGACCGTCTATTGCGAAATGGCTGTTGGAATTGGGTGTCTTATTCGATCGGGATGCTGATGGAAATCTGCATGTGAAAAAAGGGGGAGGAAGCTCAAAGGCCAGGCTGTTAACCTGCTCCGATTACACCGGTTTGGAAATCATGCGAGTGTTGAAAGACGAAGTGCTGAACCAGAAGGTTCCGTTGTTGGAATTTGTCGCTGCGGTGGAATTGTTAAGCGATGCCAATGGGGCCTGCACAGGAGCGGTGCTGAAAGACTTAGACAACAATCGGTTCATCGTCGTTGCCGCTAAAACAGTGATCCTGGCAACAGGCGGAATTGGCCGGTTGCACATTCAGGGATTTCCAACCAGCAATCATTTCGGGGCGACAGGGGATGCCCTGGTTCTGGCCTATCGCCTCGGCGTGCCTCTCGTTCAAATCGATACCTTTCAATATCATCCTTCAGGTGGGGTGTATCCTGAGCAATTAGTCGGTGCGCTGGTGACAGAAGGCATTCGCTCTGAAGGCGGCCATTTGGTGAATGGGAAGGGCGAGCGCTTTGTGAATGAATTGGATACCCGTGATGTTGTGTCCTCGTCGATCATTCGGGAATGTGAAGAGGGGCGAGGCGTTCGAACACCATCAGGAAGGGTGGGCGTCTGGCTGGATACGCCGTTGTTAGATGTGGAACATGGACCGGGAACGTTGGACAAACATTTTCCCGCGATGGTTCGGCAGTATGAGCGCTATCAGGTCGATATCCGGAAAGATCCGGTGCTGATCTACCCCACGCTGCATTACCAAAACGGGGGCGTCAAGATTGATGTGAATGGAGAAACGCCTGTGGCCAATTTATTCGTGGCGGGGGAGGCCTCCGGCGGATTACATGGGCGAAACCGGCTCATGGGGAATTCTTTGTTGGACTTAATGGTGTTTGGCAAGCGAACAGGTATTCTTGCAGCAGAGCGGTCCAAGTCTCTGCCGAAAAGCTCGTTGACCTTAGACCATCTGAAGCGATTTCGAGCCGAAGCCAAACGGCATCATGTGTCCGCTGGCATCATTTCACCTATGGTCTTGCCGGCTTACACCAACAAGTAATTATCAAGTCGATTGATCACCAAACGGGATATTGTCATCGCCGAATGTTCCGATTTGAGCTGTAGAACCTACGAAGAGGATTTATGAATATTCACGAGTTTCAAGCCAAACAGCTCTTTGCGCAGTTTGGGATTCCTGTACCCAAAGGCAAGGAAATTAAAAACGTCAAAGCAGCTGAAAAGTGGGCTTCAGTTCTTGATACCCCCGTATTTGTGGTGAAAGCGCAGATTCATGCGGGTGGACGTGGCAAAGCCGGCGGGGTCAAATTAACCAAAAATAAAACTGAAGTGCCGGAACTGGCTAAGGAAATTCTCGGGAAAACTCTGGTGACGCATCAGACAGGTCCCAAGGGCAGAAAAGTTCGCCGCCTACTGATTGAAGAAGGTGCAGGGATTGCTAAGGAATTGTATTTGAGTTTACTGGTAGACCGTGAGTCAGGCTTTCCGACGTTTATTGCCAGTACGGAAGGTGGCATGGACATTGAGGAAGTGGCCGAACATACACCGGACAAATTGCTGAAAGAGTCCATTGATCCGGCGGTGGGATTCCAAGGGTACAATGGAAGAAATCTGGCCTTCGGCTTGGGACTTCCAGAGCTTGAGCCCGCGGTGGTGAAGCCGTTTTTTCAAATGTTGGAAAACCTGTACCGCCTGTTCATGGAAAAAAACGCATCGCTCGTGGAAATAAATCCATTGGTCATCACCACGGATAAGCGTCTGGTCGCGTTGGATGGAAAAGTCTCAATTGATGACAGTGCCCTATTTAAACATCCTGATATTCAAAAGTTCAGAGATCTGCACGAAGAAGAACCGTTGGAGATTGAAGCGGGTAGCAATAATCTGAATTATGTCAAACTTGATGGAGACATCGGTTGCATGGTCAATGGGGCGGGTTTGGCGATGGCAACCATGGACGTCATTAAGTTGGCGGGATCCGAACCGGCGAATTTTTTAGATGTGGGCGGTGGGGCGACAAAAGAGACGGTCGCAGCCGGATTTCGCATTCTGTTGAAAGATAAAAAGGTCAAGGGCATATTCATTAATATATTCGGCGGGATTGTGCGTTGCGAGCGTATTGCCCATGGAGTGATTGATGCGGCGAAGGAAGTCGGCATCAAGCTACCTGTTGTTGTTCGACTTCAAGGAACCAATGCGGAAGAAGGCCGAAAGCTTCTAGCCGAATCAGGTTTGAAGGTGGAAGGGGTCGCTGACCTCTGGGAAGCCGCTCAACGTATTGTCGCTCTCAGAAAAAAGAAATAGTTAACCTGATCGTGGAAATATTCTCCTTGATTGGTGAAAGGTGATGTGGCATGAGCATTTTGGTTAATAAAAATACCCGGGTTGTCGTTCAAGGGATCACCGGCAAAGAAGGGTCATTTCACGCGACCCAGTGCAAGGCGTACGGAACGCAGGTGGTGGCCGGCGTGACGCCTGGTAAAGCCGGTCAGGAAGTAGAAGGCATCCCGGTGTTTAATACCGTTCGCGAAGCCGTCAAGAAGACTGAAGCCACCACCTCATTGATCTTTGTGCCACCTCCCTTTGCCGCCGATGCAATTTTAGAAGCCGCCGATGCTGGCATATGGCTGATCATCTGCATTACAGAGGGGATTCCTGTCAATGATATGGTTCGGGTCCAGCGGGCGCTATATGGGAAGACCACACGTCTGATCGGTCCAAATTGTCCAGGAATTATAACGGCCGAGGAGTGCAAGATCGGGATTATGCCAGGATTCATTCATAAAAAAGGGCGGGTCGGGGTGATTTCAAGAAGTGGCACCTTAACCTACGAAGCCGTCAATCAGCTGACGAATTTAGGTCTTGGCGAAACGACTTGCGTCGGCATCGGTGGCGATCCGCTCATCGGAACCGGGTATATCGATTTGTTGCACATGTTCCAGGAGGACGACGAAACGGAAGCGGTCGTGATGATTGGGGAAATCGGTGGCGATGCCGAGGAACGGGCTGCGGCCTATATTCAAAAAGAGATGACCAAGCCGGTCGTGAGTTTCATTGCCGGAATTACGGCACCTCCCGGAAGACGGATGGGCCATGCCGGCGCCATTATCACCGGAGGAAAAGGCACCGCAGCCGATAAAATGGCCGCCCTCGAATCGGCTGGTGTGCGAGTGGTAAAAAATCCCGCAGAAATAGGGGAAACCGTAAGAAGCGTTCTACATGCCTAGCCATATTCATTCTTAACGACGCCCCCATTTTTTTAATTGGTTTAATCATTTTCCTTGAATACTAAGTGGGCGGGTGCGTCCTGATTCGAACATGGAGTTAGAGGAGTGTTGATAACTCCTTCCACAACCCCTCCCCCTCAAGCCCAACCTTTCCTTCTTCAAGAATTTCTCTGCTATGGGAATCTAGAACATTAGGTGAAGGCCTAAAAGGAGGGAAAATCTGAACGTATTAGTGTAGACTCAATATACTCAAGATCTGTCATTCTATGCAATGCCTGCTAGGGTTCCATTATTTTTACAATATTCTTTATTTTTTTTAAAAAGAATAGTAAGGTTCCTCACTTGAAAGGTGGGGACCGATGCCAAAACAATGCAATACTTCCACAACATATTTCACGTGGCGGATGGGTGGAGGGCTAGTAGGATCCATTCTCCTCTTGCCTCTCCTGCTCTTTGCTCAGGAATCTCCGATTCCTTCCTCTGATGACACAACAGATGTTTTTATCCTTCGGCAACTCATCGAAATTCAAAACGAACTGAGGGATGTTCGGAAAGACCTTGCAGAAGTTCGTAATTCGGTGAGCGAATTAAAGAGAAACTCCAATCTCCCCCGTGCTGCGGCTCCACGTCCTTCTGCTATTGGCAATGTTGAACTCAATCCAGATGATCCTACCCTTGGTAGTCAGCAAGCGAAAGTTGCCATTGTCGAGTTTACCGATTATCAATGTCCCTATTGTGCTCAATATCATTCAGGAACATTTGAAAATCTGAAAAAAGAATACATCGACACGGGAAAAGTGCAATATTTCCTTCGAGATTTCCCTTTGGACTTTCATGCCTATGCAAAAGGGGCGGCTATTTCTGCGAATTGTGCAGGTGAACAGGATGCCTATTGGCAAATGAACCATCAGCTCTTTTCCAATCAATCCGAGCTTGGGGATGGCTTGTATCAAAAATTGGCCCAGTCTTTGGGACTCAACATGGATCAGTTTGGATCATGTGTAAACAGCCATGAACAAGTACAAAAAGTTGATGCGGACGTGGTTTACGGGCAAGAGATTGGGGTGAACGGAACCCCGACGTTTTTTATTGGACGAGTAGAAAACGGGGAACTCACAGATGCCAAAGAAGTGAGTGGGACTCAACCTCTGTCAGCCTTTTCAAAAATCATTGAGCCGCTACTCGCAAATGACGGAAATGTACGCGAATAGAAAAAGGTTTCTTAAGGGCAAAAAGTAAAAAAACTGTAACGAGCCTCTGCATAGGGCCATGAAATGATCGACTGAAAATGGGAGACTGCATGAGATACATTAAAGACCTTGCTGACTCTGTATCAGTCTACTTCTCGTCATGAGTGCGGGCGTGGCCGCTTACGAAGTGGTTCCAAATGACGAGGCGGATGTCCTCTTCAAACAAATGGAAAAATCCATCTTTTTGTATGATAAAGATCCCTACACAATTAGCAAGGCCGTGGAGAAAAACGATGTGGCAGGCATGTCCCTTGCCATTATCTATAAGGGTAAGCCAGTCATTCATAAATGGTATGGAGACCGTAACCAGAAAAAGAAGGAAAAGACTACTGCAGATACGATCTACCAATGTGCCTCGACGAGCAAGATGGTGTCATCCCTGGGCTTTGCTGCAGCTTCGCGGCGAGGGGAACTTGGCCTCGATGAGAGCGTCACGGATTTCAATAAGAAACATCCTGACACCATTATCACAAAATGGGTCGACAAGGTTTTCAAAGATCACAAGTCCTGGACTGATGACATTACGCCCCGACGTTTGCTGAGCCATACAGCAGGTTTGGACACACATGGAATCGGGAATAAGCCATGGCTTCCCTCCAGCGATCCTCTTAAGGGTGTCATTCTTGGTCGAAACCTTGCGCATGATGCTGTCAAACCTATCCATGAACCAGGAACGAAATATGACTATTCTGGAGGTGGATATACGGTGGCAGAAGCCATGCTCGAGATCGCCACCGATAAACGTTTCGAGACCTATCTTCACCAGAATGTTCTTGAGCCCTATGGCATGAATGACAGCACTTTTGAGGATGGCAGTTCGGACATGGTCCATCTGGCTCGTGGGTGTAGCCGAGGTGTATGTCTGTATGATGTCCAAGTTTCTGAACTCAAAGCTGCAGGTGGATTGTTGTGCCATCCTGTAGATTACGCACGATTAGTCTCTGCTGATGATTAATGGTGGAGCAGAATATCTTGAGGGAAGAGCGGGTCTGCAGATCATACCGAAGGTTGATATTGATGAGGTTCTGACAAAGGTGCCTCCTGCTGAGTATGGACTCGGAGTTGGTCTAAATGGTGCGGAGTTTTCCCACGGAGGCAAACACCAAGGGTTTGCTACTAATTTTTATGCACATAGGGATAAGCAGGTGGGCATTGTCGTGCTCGTCAACGGCAAGTATACATGGGCAAGAAATAAGGAAGTCTACGGAGCAGGCACCCTCAATAACGCGGTGGTCAAGGCGTTTAAAATTGCTTTTGGGGTTAGCAACGAATCAGGGCAACCCCTTAAGCCAACATGTAGCGAAGACGAGGATTGTGCTGAGGGTCAATACTGTGACAAAGGCCCTGTCGCGACAATTGGGATTAACAAGTGTAAGTCAGGCAAGAAACGTAATGAAACCTGTAGCCGGAACGATGTCTGTGGCTCCGACCTCACGTGTTACGGCGAGCCGATCGGGAAATGTGGTTTCCTGGGAACAGTCGTCGTCGGCGATCAGTGCTTTAAAGACAAGGAATGCACATCCGGCAAGTGCGAAAAAGATAGATGTGTGTGTAAGAGTGACGGCGACTGTCCCAATGGGCAAGCCTGTTATACCCCAATCGGGAAAGCCAACTATTGCGCGAGCACGAGTAAGGCCCTTGGGGCCAGTTGTTCTAAAAACAGCCAATGTGCTTCGGACAAGTGTCAACAAGACCAATGCGTGTGTAAGGGGGACGGTGACTGTCCGAATGGGCAAGCCTGCTATACCCCCATCGGGAAGGCGAACTATTGCGCGAGTACGAATAAGGCCCTGGGGGCCAGTTGTTCGAAGAATAGCCAATGCGCCTCGGGTAAGTGTCAACAAGACCAATGCGTGTGTAAGGGGGACGGCGACTGTCCGAACGGGCAAGCCTGCTATACCCCAATCGGGAAGGCGAACTATTGCGCGAGTACGAGTAAGGCCCTGGGGGCGAGCTGTACCAAGGATAGTCAATGTGCCTCAGACAAGTGTGAACAGGACAAGTGTGTATGTAAGTCAAACGGCGATTGTCCCAATGGGCAAACCTGCTATACGCCTGTTGGGAAGGCGAACTATTGTGCGAGTACGAGTAAGGCCCTGGGGGTCAGTTGTACCAAGGATAGTCAATGTGCCTCAGACAAGTGCGAACAGGACAAGTGTGTATGTAAATCAAACGGCGATTGTCCCAATGGGCAAAGCTGCTATACGCCCGTTGGGAAGGCAAACTATTGTGCGAGTACGAGTAAGGCCCTGGGGGCCAGCTGTTCGAAGAACAGCCAATGTGCCTCGGATAAATGTGAACAAGGTGAATGTGTGTGTCAGTCGGACAACGATTGTCCGGGATCGCAGAAATGTAAAACACCTGTGACCAAAAAGAATTACTGTACGAAATGAGGGTCAACCTGAAAAGGTCAAAGATAGATGACAGAATGAGGAATGTCACAAAAAAAGTCGAAGAGTCATACACAAATTTCCCCCTAGCCAGTTTTATGGATAACGTTTAATAAGGTGGGTGAACGATGAAACGAAGCTTGTGGTCTCTCATCACGATTTGTACCGGTCTAGGGATCATGGCGGGCAATCCCATCACTTCCCAGGCCTATCAAATTAAAAAAACAAAGCGACTGATGCGAATCCTAAGTCTTGCATTATCTGGTGATTTTTGGTGTGAATGAGGCGTCGGCCAATTTATGTGACAAGGTGACGGATCTTTCGACGATTCAGGAAACCAAAGATGAGATTGAGTTTATAAGGAACTTTTTCCCAATGCGGACTACCACGGCAGTCATGCCTATAACGGCTTTGTGCTGGAGTGTAATCGTAGGCGCGATAATAAGGGCGACGAAGTGAGAAAGATGCTCACGAATAAAGACTGGGCCGAGATGAAGAGCATCTTGAAAGAGAACGATCTTTCGCCCTATTTATTTTCGGCGAAGTATAAGTTCTTCGGCATCGCCTGGTTTCAAATGAGCTACTTGATTTGGAAAGAGGGTGGTGTCTGGAAGATGGTGCTTCCCTATGATCCGATTATTAATGATGAGGTTGAAAACCGGATCGATTTTGATATGACCCACGCTGGGAACCTTTACGATAAGGATCAAGTAGACGAAGGAGGGAGTGGTTCGAATAAGACTTATACCCTGAAATCAACCGCGCAGCCAATTAGCGTCACGAAATGTGCCACCACAACGTTCTTTGCTGGCAAGGAGAAGAAGTACGATGGGCAAAATGGCGTCGATGCCCATAAGAGGGACCCCGCCAATAAGCATATTAGCCTCGGAAAAATTCAATACTCTTATAAAAACTCCAGTGGAAACTATTGGGTGATGAATGGTTGTCGGGTGAAAAAAGATGAGCATCTCTATGGCACCAATCCCGCCACTGGAAATTTTGAAAAGATCTTGCCGGCGGATTGGATTTTGAATAATTTTGAAAAAGTCGCCGAGGATTATTGGAGTATTCCTGACAATTTTGAACTGTATATTCTTTTAAAGGGTCATAATGAAGGTCGACTTGATCCTGCGGTCAAAACCAAAATCAATAAATCATATTAAAAATAGTGATTATTTAACGATACGCTTTGGAACGAAGTTCCTTCCCGGCGCCAATCAAATGTATAAGGCAAACGCCTGGCAACCGAATAACTTTTCTACAATGACCGATGATGGAACCTATAAGCACGAGGTCGGTCACGCTTTTGGTTTAGATGATGAATACGCTCAAGGCTCAGGGAGTAAAAATAAAAATGATTGTGCCCATTCCCAATATGATCAATTTGATGGCATCTCGGGGTCAACCACTTACACTATCGACGATTACACCATGTGTAATGGTTATGGGAAACAAACCAATACCATTTATCATTATATAGCGATTACTCGCTATATTTTAGGAGAGACCTGTAAGGAGGACTCCGATTGCGGAGGCGATCGGTATTGCAATAACCGCTTAGGACTCAACCGCTGCTTAGCGGACGGAACAAAAGATGTAAATCAGAGCTGCATTAAAGACAAGGAATGCACATCCGGCAAGTGCGAAAAAGATAGATGTGTGTGTAAGAGTGACGGCGACTGTCCCAATGGGCAAGCCTGTTATACCCCAATCGGGAAAGCCAACTATTGCGCAAGTACGAGCAAGGCCCTTGGGGCCAGTTGTTCTAAAAACAGCCAATGTGCCTCGGACAAGTGTCAACAAGACCAATGCGTGTGTAAGGGGGACGGCGACTGTCCGAACGGGCAGGCCTGCTTTATCGTGAAGGCGCATACGCCAATGCGGGGGAAGTGCGGAATGCTATTAAGCATGCGAATACGAATAAGGCCCTGGGGGCGAATTGTAGCAAGGATAATCAATGCGCTTCGGACAAGTGTGAACAAGACAAATGTGTATGTAAGAGGAACGGCGATTGTCCCAATGGGCAAACCTGCTATACGCCAATTGGGAAAGCGAACTATTGCGCGAGTACGAGTAAGGCTCTGGGGGCGAGCTGTACCAAGGATAGCCAATGTGCCTCGGACAAGTGTGAACAGAACAAGTGTGTATGTAAGTCAAACGGCGATTGTCCCAATGGGCAAACGTGCTATACGCCTGTTGGGAAGGCGAACTATTGCGCGAATACAAGTAAGGCCCTGGGGGCCAGCTGTAGCAAGGATAGTCAATGTGCTTCAGACAAGTGTGAACAAGGTACATGTATGTGTAAGTCGGACAATGATTGTCCGGGATCGCAGAAATGTAAAACGCCGATGACCAAAAAGAATATTGTACGAAATGAGGGTAATTGCAACGGTCCATAAACGAAGCCAGAATGAGTACGGTTCAAGAAATGTGAAGAGTGAGAAAGGGTTAAGAGTTTATGGATAACGTTTAAAAGGGGGGTGGAATGAAAAGAAACTGGTGGTAAACATATGGGTTGCTAAACTATTCTCAGCACTACTAAATCTCTGGGCGCAAACTGTGAAAGAACGGGGAGTGAAATCAGATAATTGTGAGGGTAACAGATGTGTCTGCAAATCTGATAGTGAATGTAGGAAAAAAGACTGCTATACACGGTGACTGCAGCGAACTATTGCGAGGTTTAAGAGCAAGGGTTTGGCGTATCTTGTTTAAGAATGAGTGAATGTCGATCGGATAAATGCCAAAACGGAGAATGTGTCTGCAAAAAAAAGATAGCGACTGCCCAAATCGCCAAAAGTGCAAAAACCCAGTCAGAGGCTAAATACTGCGAATAATGATGAGGGGTCTGATGGTCTGAATTGCCTATGAAGAGGGTGTCATTTCACCAAAGTCGATTGACATGTTGAAGCGAATGTTTCATAAACTTTTCCATTTTGAAACGAAGGTGGTTGGTTTTGGACGAATCTAGAGAATTTTGAGTATAGAGGTATGGCTCTGCATTCGTTTCTAAAGGTTTTTTAACCAGACAGATTTCCCCTCGCATGGTATGGGGAATAGCGGCAATTCTTAGCGAAGTGGATGCGATGAGTGTGAGGTTTAGAAAAGGCCCACCACTTTGGGCAGAAAGTTTCATTGCTGGAATTACAGCACCTCCCGGAAGACGGATGGGCCATACCGGCGCCATTAGCACCGGCGGGAAAGGCACGCGGCTGATAAAATGGCTGCCGTGGAATCGGCTGGAGTGCGAGTGGTAAAAAACCCTGCTGAAATTGGCGAGACGGTGAAGTCAGTGTTGGGTTGATCAGTCGATATTTCTTTCCGGGCACTCTCATGTGCCCATTCCTTTGATCGGTAGTTTTTCTATCCTAATGCTGGTGAAAGTCTGGCGGACGTAGGCATCGTCTCACATCTCCAAGAGTACTATTATGGGACTATTGAGCTAGCTATTTCCCGTAGCATTCTGCGGGGCTACCTTGAGCTTTCCCTTTTGGGAAGTTGGAAATGTCACCCACGGAATTCACATTTACTCAGTCATATTCACATTGGGATTTCCTACATCTCCATCGCTCAAGACTTCGGGGCGTGTGGAGTGAGTGAAAGGCAGAAGCGTCAGGCTGAGGGTGAGACCTCGGAGGAGAGAGGCGGAAGGATTTTCCTGTGCTCATCATTAACCAATGGCCTTAGTCCGTTTGCGTGTAATATGAAATGCTGCACGTGTACTGACCAGGCCATCCTATTATCACGTTGAACCTGCGAGGCTGTTAATTCAGTCTTACGCCTTATGGCCCCGCGATGACAAGATTTTCCTTGCTGGGTGTTGGGGTGCCTCCGAACCTTCTAAGGGTTTTGCCTGACAGACTAGGAGCCCAGGCCTGCCTTTCTCATAGAGGATAGAGGTGGGGCTGCTCCGTTTGCCATTACCACTTCCGATAACACTAATAACCAGGAAATGTCTTTCATAGTGATGTTTGCTGATGGTCAGGATGGTGGTTCTCTTCTGTGGCGGAAGCGTGCAAGTTTGGGGCTTGAGTTATAGGGATACAGGAGAGGCTTCCCTGACGGATATCACAATTTAAACAGGAATAAGACGACGCCACTGACAAATATTGCGGCAATAAGGTTGCCCAAACCATGCTGGTCTCGCGCAACCGGCTGCCGAACCAGCCAACATGCCGCTTAATACATTTGTGGCTGCGGTTGGTGAAAACGAAATCGCTCTGATTCTGTGGTTCAACCACAAATAAAAATATTAATGAACGCTGAAAGTTTGCGGCTTATTTAGCCACACGGCACTCACCATTGTTCTCGCGCTATGCGCAGGCTAATCGTATGCCGTAGCCAAAGGCGACAGCGACTTCTGCGGCCTCACCGCCTGCAAGGCCTAGTTGAATCCCGGTCAGCGGAATATAAGCCAAGTCTTCTGAAGGTAGGCTGAACAAGAGAGTAACTTCGACACCCCCTATAAAAGCGGCCCCAAGATTCACAGCGACCTCAAACCCATCCAGCCAACCCTGCACAGACGATGCGCCTAGCGTATCATGGCTACCTAAATAAAATCCGATGTAGCCGCTAACATCGGCTTCTTCTTGTGCGCCAAAATCGAATGCAGTAGAAACGTATGTGCATGTTCCTGGTGTCGACGGATTAAACGGAAATGACTGTGCTGCGCCGATGCTGAATCCTGCAATTCCAGAAATGTCTCTGATGCACCAGTAGACCATGACGGGTTTATGCCGGCACCAAGGCCTCTTGACTTAACGACCGGACCAGCGAACGGGTGCCGTAATTCGTTCTCGCCACTTCCAAATATTGTATCCCGGACGGTTTGTATTTCGATCGCACTTAATTTCTGACGCCCATCTCGCAGATATGGTCGAATTGCCGTTGCTCTTCGAAAAACTTCCGTGATAAAGGGCCTTTGATTCTGCAGCTCTCGCCTCGCTGCCTGGATTAACTGAATATTTTGATGCGGCGTGAGTGCCGAGGCACTCGTAGCGGCCGGCCGAGGCGCATATCTCACAGCTTTGGCGACAGCTTTCGCACGACCTTCTCGCGCTTGAGTATTTGCAATGTCTTGCAACATTTCACATATTTCGACGGGCGACTTATGACGCGCGGCTGCTGCGGCTTGCTCAACTCGTCGTTGTGCTTCGGCAGCGGCCACCTGAGCTCGCCGTTTCGCCGCTGCAGCAGCTCGTTGAGCCGCTGCCCGCGCAGCAGCAGCTTTTCGCTTGGCGGCATCGGCAAGGCCCCCTCGCGTCTGAATGCCGCTGTACGACCCCTCGGCAACCAGCTGTGATCCATCGACGTACATGTAAGAAACGGAGTGAATATCTGGTTGTTCATCCGTGCCGGGTGTTGAAAGAGCGACCGACTCGGTCAGATCCTCGGCATGCTCGCCGTCGTTCATGATGATGATTCATCCATCATCATGAACAAAAATCGGACTCGGTTAGTGTCATCGGTAGGCATGGCAGGAACACAATCATTCCTCTGATATAATGAGATGTACGGAATTGGAAATACTTACGATTCGAGCCAAAACATCGATGTCGGTGGGTGCCTGGCCATGGCCCAAGACCGGCGTGAGCAACATTGCGAATATCAGTACTAATTGCGAAAAATTACGCAAGGGACCCTCCTCTAAATAAAATGCACATGTTCGAAAACTGTGGCTTTATTTTCGAGCTCGTCTTAGCCGGACCAAGCTTATAACACATTAAAAAATGAATATTAAAGGGCCTTTTTGAGTGGACCGCAAAGTACCCAAGTATCCGCTGAGGGGTCAATCTCCTGCCCTGCTGTCTGAAAGCCGTAAGTTGACCCTTCGAGACTGACCGGAGGGGCCCATTTTTCACGGATGAGGCGCAGCGATTTGGTTTTCATGGTGGTGTGTTGAGTAGGGGGGAAATGGGCAAAGGGAGAGGGGCGGGGAAGCCGAGCGGGAATCGCTGTGCCCATCGGCGCTGTTCGGCGCTTGGTCGGCCTTACCGGGAACAAGCTGGGACCGTAGCGCCACGGTGGACGCCAGCATGCCATGGAAGCGAATGAGATAGCGCGAGTACGCGGGACGAGCGCGGCCAAGCGTTGCAGGAATTCCAGAGGGGACATCACAAGATGGGTGGTGCCATCGTGGTAAGGAGGGTTGAATTGCAACAAGACCTCACCGGTTGGTGGACGTCGAAATCGTAGGTGGCCCAGGCCTGGGCGCGTGAGGTCGCTTCAGAGTGGTTCGAGTTTCTGTCGGTGATGGGATGCACATTTCGTATTGGCAGGCAAGCAAAACCGGCTGGGCACTGACACAGCCTGGGGGTTGCGGTACCTGAGCAGACTGCGACTGTGCTGGATGATGGGAGGGCAGGAGGCTGGAGTATCCTGGGCGATGCGTTTAGAGGTTGCCGAAATAGGTCCCCGTGCCGGAAGATGTGATTGGGCTCAAAAACAATAACCCCAAGCCGTTCGTGTGGATGATATTTTTCTGAGAAATTATGGAGAATTGATAAGGCCAAAAATCTTCTTTTCTAGACAGGATTGATAAAAACACGAGAGACCATTCGGTCATGAAAGAAATAAGAAGCCTGATGTTAGTCCTCGGAATAGCCTTTTCTTTCCTAGGATGTGCCACGGAAATGGCGCCGTTGCCTGCCAGTCTTTCAGCCGATCAAACAATCGTGTTTGGGAAGGTTCAAGCAAGTCTCACCGGCCCTACGACCCGATGGTATACCCCGCAGGTTCGATTTTTTGAGCTCATGAATCATTCTACGAAGGAACGGTTCCGGGTGGATATCGAGTCTGCGGATTCGCCATTTTTTCTCGCAATTCCGCCAGGCGAATATGAGTTGGTGCGGCTTCAGATCAATGAAGGGGCATTCCGATCTATGACCCAATTGAACTCGACGTTTCAGGTGAATCAGGGTGGGCTGAATTATCTGGGGAAATGGGAAGTGAAAATACATCCCCCGACGTATCTTCGGTTGGTTGATGTTTCCGTGGAAACTGATTTAGAGGATGCAAAAGCCCAGGTCCTTGCACTTCATCCCGATTTAGCCGGTCTTCCTATCAATTCGCAACTCCCGACACCTAAGGATTCTGAAACGCGTTTAGTGGAAATATCTCCTTATCCTCGGGTATGGTGGTTTTGCCGCCATTTAACCTGTTAATTTTAGATATGAGAAATATCAGGTCCTAACGATGGCTTGCAGATGGACAATGCCGATCCAGAAAGCGAATACGTCACAAGCCGCCAATGAGGTTTCCTCGGTATTAGGGAAGGGGTGAGAGAGAACAATCCTGTCGAATCTGATGATCGGAACGTACGAGTGAGAAGGTTGTCGTTTATTTTTTTAGCATTTTTAGGGATTTTCGCAATGGGCTGCGGTCTTTTCCCTCAGGAACAACTGTATGGATGGAAGGGCGTGCATCGTGAAGAGCTTATTCGGGTGATGGGGGCGCCGACTAAGGAGACGGCTTTGCCTGACGGCGGACAACGTTTGGAATTTATTCAACGGATAACTCGCCATCCATTGGGGGGTGAAGTGTATGGCACTTCGTATGAGTGTCATAAAACGTTTGAACTCGATGCCGAAGGTATCATTCAAAAAGCCGTTTCTGAAACGCCGTGTTGATCAAACACCACTAACACCGCATTGTTCCAGAAAACCCAAAACAACCCGTGGGATGGCGCGCGATATGACCTTTAATCAGGCCATCCGGCTCAATCGTGGGGAGGGTTGACCAATGTCCCGTAAATATCTGGCCTTTGATATCGAAACGGCAAAAATTTTGCCGGAAAATTTCGGTGACTTACATGATCATCGGCCTCTCGGCATCACCTGTATGGCGACCTGGTGCAGCGATGAATCCTCGGCGGTGACGTTTTACTCGAAAAATCCAGATGGATCTCCTGCGCCGCAAATGACCAAGGCGGATGTCACCGCCTTTGTCGAGCATCTCAAAACCAAATTGCAGGAGGGCTATACCATCATCACCCACAATGGGCTGGGATTCGATTTCGTGATTGTGGCGGAAGAATCCGGCCAGGTTGATGATTGCCGTGAATTGGCGATGAGCCACGTGGACATGATGTATCACTTCTTTTGCGGGAAAGGGTTTCCTATTAAGCTCAACGCCGCGGCGAAGGCCATTGGTGTGAGTAAGCCCGCGAATGTGGATGGCTCCGTCGCCCCGAAGCTGTGGAAAGATGGCGACTTCCAGACGGTCTTGGATTATGTGGCTCAGGATTGTCGGTTAACGTTGGATGTGGCTGAAGCCAGTGAACAAGCGAAAAAGATTAGTTGGATAACCGGACGTGGCACAACATCCCATTTTGAATTGCCTGGTGGATGGTTGACCGTTCAAGAAGCCTCCAAGTTACCTCTGCCTGACACGTCATGGATGGATAAGCCATGGCCGCGATCAAAATTTACGGTGTGGTGGTGAGCGTGGAAGATACACCTTTGCGTGTGTGAATGGTCATAGAAAAATAGGAAAAGGAAGGAGAGATTATGTCTGTATTGATTGGGAAGAATTCGGTGGTCAGCGTCAATTATAAGCTCACTGACGATGCCGGTAAGGTGTTGGATAGTTCAGATGGGTCAAAGCCCATGGTGTACTTGCATGGTGCGGGGAATATCATCCCCGGGCTGGAGAAAGCGCTGGCCGGTAAAGGAGAGGGTGATGCTCTGAAGGTAAGGATTGAGCCTGCCGATGCCTATGGAGAGGTCATTCCTGACGGGATCAAGAGCATCGAAAGGGCTGCGTTTGAGGGGGTAGATTCGGTTGAACCGGGAATGGTCTTTGAGGCTCAGGCGCCGGACGGCACGACGCAGCAAATTATGGTGGTGAAAGTAGATGGGGATAAAGTCACCATTGATACCAATCATCCCCTGGCCGGTATCGCGCTCAACTTTGATATTAAAGTTCTGAGTGTGCGAGAAGCGACAAAGCAAGAACTTGAGCATGGGCATACTCATGAGCACGGGCATGACCACTAGCAGGATGTTGAAAAAGGTCGCTAGCGGCGTTCTCGGCGCTTTGGCAGGATGTTGAAAAAGGTCGCCAGCGGCGTTCTCGGCGCTTGGTCGTGCTCACGTACTTAGCGTACGCTCCGCTCGCCCAATCACCTGCGGCCTTGCTGGACGAGCCTTTTTGAACATCCTGCAAGATTGCTAATGAAGAGAGTGAGATTTCAGGTAAGGGGCGCACAAGCAATTGAATGCCAATGGGGTTCATACGCCATTGGCAAGAAATTTTAAAGTATGTTACACGGATAAAAAATCAGATTTCCGAATCTTATGCAGATTAGTCTAATGATTGGTAGGGGCCATGAACGGTCACAGACAAATCTACCGTTGGGAAGAGATACAAAGTGATTTCACCGAAGGGGTCATCCTCGGGAATGGCGCGAGTATGGCGATTCACCAAGCATTTTCATACGACTCATTGTTAGACAAAGCTAAGGAAATTAACCTAATAACAGAAGATATCGACAAGGTGTTCACGCACCTTAAGACAGAAGATTTTGAACTCGTCCTTCAAATGCTTTGGCATGCTTATCATATCAACAAAGCCCTAGACATAAATGACCCGATAACCTCGAAGGCTTATGAAGATCTCCGCACTGCTCTCATTCGGTCTATTCGTGATATTCACGTTAATTATGACCAAGTGTCAGACAAGCTTCTGCAAATGGCCACATTTCTGAAGCAGTTCGAAACTGTTGTCAGCCTCAACTATGACTTTCTGGTCTATTGGGCAATGCTTGTTGGTAATAGTGATTGGGATCAACAGTGGTTCAAAGACTGCTTTGTCGACGGCAAGTTCGAAAAAGACTGGAAGTGGCTTCGTAAACCATTAGGGAATGCTGGTGGAACAACCCTAGTCTTCTATCCACATGGCAACCTCATTCTTGCCACCAACCTATTTGGCGATGAGTATAAGATAGTAAAAGATGAGTCCGGGAATCTGCTTGATAAGGTAGTACATGAATGGGGTAATTATACCCCGCTATTTGTAAGTGAGGGTACTTCTGAGCAAAAACTTCAGGCGATAAATCGCAGTTTATATTTGATGAGTGTCTATAGATCTGTAATCGGAGATTTAGGTTCGCGGGTTGTAATATTTGGCTGGTCGATTGGAGATCAAGACGACCACATTCTGAAAGCTATCTGCTCGAATGTACATTTAGAATATCTGGCTGTATCGGTTGTCGTGTCCGAGGATGAGGATGTAAGGAGAAAATGTTCCCGTGTCGAAAATAAAATTAGGGGAACTAAAGGAGGTAATGGATTTGAGGTTGTGTTTTTTGATGCAAAAAGCAAGGGGTGTTGGGCGAACCCATAACAACGCCTTTGCGTCCGGACTTGGAGAGTTTACTTCCCCCTCGTTGGCACAAGGCCCGTGTCAGGCTCAATTACTTCATGGCCATAAGCGATGGTAAAAGTTGTCAATCAAAAACGGGGCCGTTAGTGGTACGAGGAGAAAGACAAGGTGAATGTAAAAAGGTGACGTGTTATCTTCAAACTTGGCACAGATCCTTCGCCGGTGGCTCAGGAGGACATACGGATGGCGGACTAACTGAGTCACAAAGAATTCGTCCCCTGTTGAATAGTGAATTAGTTTTTCCCATGAACGGCGCGGAAGAGCCGGAGTTGGCCGTAATCGTAGAGGTTGCCGAGTAGCTCTTTGGCGCCGGTGAGATTGCCAAACCCCGTTTTCTCGAAGGCCGCTGCCATTTCTAATTCCTGCTCCGGTGTCCACAGTTGGGTAAGGTCTACCGGCTCACCGGCTTGGATGGCTTGTTCCAGGTGCCCATAGATGGTGCTGGTGACCAAGCCACGCTCTTGGCGATCTGTTCGACCGAATGCCCCGACCGAAAATAGCGCAAGGTTTCATGGACGGTATCTCCAACTGGTCTCCTTCTGGAAGAGACCTGTGGTGCGGGAGGGGGATTGGATTCTTTTGGAATAGTCAGGGGAGCGTAGTTTTCCAAGTGTCTTGCGATGACCGCTAGGAACTTAGGTCCAAACTCCTCTAATTTCCGCTTTCCGACTCCACTAATCTGTAGAAATTCTTGTTCATTGGTCGGATAGTCTCGTGCCATCTGGCGTAGTGCCACATCGGAGAATATGACGTAGGCAGGGACATCAGCCTCATCGGCTAATGTCTTTCGCAATTGACGGAGGCGAGTGAAGAGCATCTCATCGTGATCAAGGTCCCCGCCAGAGAGCGCCTTGCGTTCCGGTGTGCTCATGGGCTTTGTGAGCATGAGCGTCTTGGGGTCTTGAAGGAAATGCTGACCCTGGTCGGTGACTTCCACCACTGTGAATGGGTCTGCCGTTTGTTGGAGATATCCCAGTCGGATGAGTTCCCGGCTGATGGCAGCCCATTCGGGCCTCCGGTGGGCTTCCCCTTTCCCGTAACTGGTTAATTGGTCATGACGCCATCGACGGATTTTCTCGGTGTTGGCTCCGGTGAGTACGGCGATGACGTGATTGAGTCCGACACTAAATCCACTTGTCCCACGTATCTCTTCAACGCAAGAGAGCACGGTCTGCGCGGCATCCGTGCCGTCGAAGATATCCCTGGGCGTCAGGCAGTTATCACATCCGCCACAGTTTTCGGATTCAACCTGTTCTCCAAAATATTGGAGCAAGGTGCGACGCCGGCATGTGGCACATTCCGCATAGTGCACCATTTCCTGTAATTGCCTGTTGGCGATCTGCTGTTCCTGGAAGTTAGGTTTCTCATTGATGAAGCGTTGCTGCTTGACCGTATCCCCTGCGCTGAAGAGCAGGACGCACTCGCTTGGCAGGCCATCGCGGCCGGCACGCCCGGTCTCTTGATAATAGCTTTCGAGGTTTTTTGGTAAATCGTAGTGAATGACAAATCGCACGTTAGGCTTGTTGATTCCCATGCCGAAGGCAATGGTGGCGCAGATCACCTGGATTTCATCTCGCAGGAACAATTCCTGATGCCGTGTGCGCTCCTCGGCACTCAGGCCGGCATGATAGGGCAGTGCTTTCAGGCCATAATGCTGTAAACGATCCGCCACACTTTCCGTGGTCTTCCGGCTCTGGCAGTAGAGAATTCCGCAGTCCTTGGGGCGTTTCCGGAGAAACGCGAGGACTTGTCCAAACGGGTTGTCTTTGGGCTGCACCTGGTAGGTCAGATTGGGCCGGTTGAAACTGGCCACGTAGCAGGCCGGATCCCGCAATCGTAGAAGTGTGACGATGTCTTTTTGCACCCGCTCCGTGGCGGTGGCGGTGAGCGCGATGATCGGGAGACTCGGGACCTGATCTCGGAGTTCCACAAGTCGCCGGTATTCCGGCCGGAAATCATGGCCCCATTCACTGATGCAATGGGCTTCATCAATGGCCAGCAGATTGACCTGAAAATTCCGGACCAGGCTGAGGTATCCGGGGACCATGAGGCGTTCCGGTGCCATGTAGAGGAGGCGGTAGTTTCCCTGATGCAGACCCCGCAAGCGGGCTTGGGACTCCTGCGCGGTCAGAGATGAGTTGAGATACGTAGCGGCAATGCCATTGGCCCGGAGCCCATCCACTTGATCTTTCATCAGCGCAATGAGCGGCGAGACAACGATCGTCAGGCCCGAGCGGGCCAGCGCCGGTAACTGAAAGCACAGGGACTTCCCTCCTCCCGTGGGTAACAGGGCCACCACGTCGCGCTCAGCGAGGACATCCCGAATGATCTCTTCTTGTAAAGGCCGAAAGGCGGTGAAACCAAAATGTTCTTTTAACAGAGAGAGGAGGGAGGTTGTGTTGAGGGGTGCAGGTGTCGGGAGTCGGTATGTTGAGGGGATAGGTTGGTTCTTCACAATTGAAGTTGTCGCAAATGTAGGAGATGTTGATGGAGAGTATTGATAGGGATATTCTGCTCTGGCAGCGAGCCTCATCTTGTGGGGGCCTTCCCCATTGAGCCTCGGTGGCCTTCTCATTGCCCACTCCGACCGCTTTCTGCCGCTCAGGCGCGATATTCTGTATTTTCTCTCAGTTTCTTCGTAATTTCGGTATGTTGTTTTTTGCCAATGGGCGGCTCAAGATCCGTCATAATGCTCTTTCCATAATGGGGCTGTCTACCTGTGTAGGCACAAGACCCTCGACATCATGAGGAAATCAGGGGCATTCAGCAAGAATCGGAGGAAATTGCCGAAAATGAACAAAATAACCCTTGGTGTCGAGATGCAAGTAGCCGAACGAATGCAAGATACAACGCTGGTCTTGATGATTTCAGGACGGGTGACCGTGTACTCCCGGAAAGTGTTCCAGGGGATGGTGAAATCCGCCAGGTTCTCCGGCGCCAAGCATATCATTTTCAATATGGAGGGAGTCACGTTCATGGACACCATTGGGTTGGGGGGGCTGGTGCTCGCCTACCTCGACTTGAATGACAATCATATGGCCATGAGCGTCGTAGAACCTCAACAGCCGGTGAAAACCTTACTCGAAGACGCAAATTTTCCCGAACTGGTTCCGACGTATCCCACCGAAGAGACTGCCTTGCAAGCCATCCATTAGATTTCCGGGTGCGCTTCCCTTTTTCATCGTTTAAAATGATGTGAGTGGATTTTCCCTAAGCGGGGTACCTGTGTTTAAACAATCGGCAGACAGTAGCGAATGTGTTATCCTCGCGAGGGCTCGCTAAAGGGAAGGAGATAAACCGGAATGTTTAGGATAATAGGAAAGTTGTGATGGCACGTGAGCATCTTCTGGCGCTGCGAGCGGAGTTGGTCCGTCAACAATTGACGGGCTTTGTGGTGCCGCATACGGATGAATATCAGAATGAATATCTGCCTCCCTGCGCAGAGCGGCTTGCCTGGTTGACCGGTTTTACCGGTTCGGCGGGGACGGCGATTGTCTTCCGGGATGAAGCCGCAATTTTTGTGGATGGCCGATATACGCTTCAAGTGGCTGACCAGGTTGATGAGAAAAACTTTACGCTTCACAATAGTGGAGAAACTTCACCCGATGAATGGTTATCGCGCTTCGTGCGACATCAACCGATCGAATCGGCTATGATCCCTGGCTTCATACCCCGCAAGATCTCGAACGGTTTCAGACAGCAACTGAACGGTCGGTGCGCAACTCGTCCCCTGTGTACCGAACCCTATCGATGGCGTCTGGCATGATCGGCCTCAACCACCCTTAGGTGTGATCAAGCCTCATCTCCTGGAGTTTTCGGGTCAAAGTTCCCAGAGTAAGCGTGAGATAGTAGCCGGGAAGTTTGTTGGAAGACCGGATCGATGCGGCCATCATTACGGCTCCCGATTCCATTGCCTGGTTGTTGAACATTCGCGGATCGGATGTAGCCCATACTCCACTACCATTGTGCGGGGCTATTCTATACGTCACAGGGCGGGTCGCCCTCTTCGTCGATCCGCAAAAAAATCAGCCCCGGGCTTGCAAGCACATTTGGGTCCGGACATTTCCTTTGCCCTGCCGGAGGAATTTGAACCGGCCTTACAACAGTTGGGAGCACATGGGAATCGGGTGCTGTGTGATCCAGCCAAAACCAATTCCTGGATTTTCACCATATTAACCCGGAGTGGGGCTGATCTTGTTCATAAAGATGATCCCTGTGTGCTGCCGAAGGCCTGTAAAAATCCGGTAGAAATTGCAGGGGCCTATGCGGCGCATCAACGGGATGGAGTGGCCATGTGTCAATTTCTGGCGTGGCTGGCCACGGGAAGGCTCCCAAGGGACAGGTGACAGAATTAGAGGCCGTGGACTATCTCGATGCATGTCGCCGAAAGCAGGCGTTATGGGAGGATTGCAGCTTCCCTACAATTTCGGGTGCAGGGTCAAATGGCGCCATCGTGCATTATCATTCGACCCCGGAGACGAATAGGCGTCTGGAGTCCGGGACATTATATCTGGTGGATTCCGGAGCGCAGTATTTGGACGGAACGACCGATATCACCCGAACCATTGCGATTGGATCTCCTTCGGACGAACATCGTGATCGTTATACACGCGTGTTACAAGGCCATATTGCTCTGGCCACGGCCAGATTTCCTGAAGGGACCACAGGTAGCCAATTGGATGCGCTGGCACGGGCGCCCTTATGGACAATGGGGTTGGATTACGATCATGGGACAGGCCACGGTGTCGGGAGTTTTTTAGGGGTCCATGAAGGGCCCACAACGGATCGGGAAATCTGCCAATGCGGTCCCCCTGAAGCCGGGGATGATTGTGTCAAATGAACCGGGTTATTACAAAACCGGTGCCTATGGGATTCGCTTGGAAAATCTGGTGACGGTGGTGGAGGATGAGTCCTTCAAGAACTCATCGCGGAGGTTTCTTGTCTTTGATACGCTGACCATCGTGCCATTTGAGCGAGCCCTCATTGCCATCGAGGTGTTATCGCTCAAAGAACGTCAGTGGGTGGATGCCTATCATGCTCGCGTGTGGGCGGATCTCCAATCTGTCGTGGATACGGATACCCGTGCCTGGTTGGAGCAGGCGACGCAACCTCTCATCTAAATCCGCCAATTCTCTCCATGCTGTTCGCAACATAGTCAAACTGGAGTTATTTATGAAGACCCAAAAATCGAATGAAGAGATCGTGGATGCCATTAAAACCCAAATGGGGCAAAATCCTGAGATTACCAATGTGATTGTAAAGGGTCATCTTCTCCAACTCCATGTTACCCAGGGACTGTTTCATCGTTTGTCGGCCGATCGCGAACGAGGGCGGAAAATTATCCTGGTCCTCATGGAACAGATGAAGCGGCTGACCGGATTATCGGATGTGGCGGTGTGGGTGTATTCAGAGAACGAAAAAGTGATTGAGGGAACGGTCAAAGCCTTTGGCGGGGATAATGTCAACTTCCTGTTTGACTTGTAAGTTTCATATGAGAATCTCAGTGCAAGGGGAGTTCCCTATTCCTGATTGTTGCTTTTGGGCCAGGAGTCCAGGCTCGGAGGAAGTCCGGTTTTCCAAGATCCAACGCGTTTTCCCCCGAGACCGATTCGACAGGACCAGACACCGTTCGGTGTATGATTAATTCGCCATCGTCCTCCATCGGCACTGATCCACATCCAGACGGGAGGACGTTGAACGGGTCGTTGAGATTCGGATGGCACTCAAACCTCCATGTCGTCGTGCTGAAAGGGTCTGTTGGTAGGCGCTGAAGTCAATGTTAATGAGAGTATTGTGGTCGATAACTATGAGGCTTGACAAGTTCCTTGCCGGATATGTCATGGTGTGCCCATGAAAAATTCAGATTATACCCCACCGGCAATGGTCGCCGGAAGCATCCACAGGCTTGGTGGGACAGTACGAAGCTGATGTCTTGTGTCTGTCCGTGTATGGGAAGACCGTAATCCTGATTGGCACGGCCCATGTGTCACAAGAATCGGTGGATCTGGTCAAACTCGTCATTGAACAGGAGCATCCCGATCGTGTCTGTGTCGAATTGGATGCCAAGCGTTTTGAAGCCATCTCGCATCCCAACCGATGGGAATCGTTGGACCTCAAGGAAATCATCCGCAAGCAGCAGCTCAGTACGCTGATGGTCAATCTTATTTTGTCTTCCTTCCAAAAGCGGTTGGGAGATAAATTGGGCGTCATTCCAGGCACCGAAATGCTGGAGGCCATTCGTATGGCCGACAAGCATGATATTCCTGTGACCCTCGCTGACCGGGACGTGCGGGTGACGATGCGTCGGGCTTGGCGCAACACCCCATTTTGGCGAAAAAGTCTGTTAATGTCCTCGCTCATGCTGAGTATCTTCGACACCACTGAAGTCTCCGAAGAGGAGATTCGGAATCTCAAAAAGCAGGATGTGCTTTCAGAAATGATGAAGGACTTAGGGAAAGAGGTGCCGACGCTCAAAACGGTGCTCATTGACGAGCGGGATCACTATTTAGCCAAAAAAATTGCCGATGCCTCAGGGACCCGGATTGTCGCGGTGGTTGGTGCCGGGCATGTGGAAGGCATTTGCCGCACATTGAATGGCCGGGAGCAGGTGGACTTGGAGGAGCTGGAAAGTATCCAGCCCGTCTCTCCGGCCTGGAAAGCGGTGGGTTGGAGTATTCCGGTTCTGATAGTGGGGTCCATTGCCTGGATTGGATGGCAAAAAGGGTTAAGTGCTGCCGGAGAGAATTTATTGTTTTGGATTTTGGCCAATGGTATTCCCAGCGGAATTGGCGGATTGTTGGCCATGGCTCATCCGCTCACTATCGCCGCCGCATTTATCTCGGCACCGTTTACCAGTCTCACCCCCGTTATAGGAGTCGGGTATGTGACGGCGTTTGTCCAGGCCTATTTGCAACCGCCTCTGGTGCGGGAGTTTCAAACCGTGGCGGAGGATATTGCCATTCCACGAAAGTGGTGGAAGAGTCGACTCCTGCGTGTCTTTTTAGCCTTCTTGCTTCCCACAATTGGGAGTCTCATCGGCACGTGGGTAGGCGGCACCCGCATTGTTTCCAATTTGTTTTAATCAGGAGCAAAACGAACCCAACGCAACGCACCGTGAGGCTAGGGTTGGGGCGCGGCGACTTTCGACGTATGCTGGAAAATACATTTCGGGCAGGTATAGTGAATAAATCGACCATCGCCAACGAGACGTTTCAGCATAGAAGTTTGGCACCAGGTGCAGAGACGGTCCGGCAGATCCGAGGCGGAAGGCGTGGAGGGAGGCATAGAATCAGTGTTGGTCATGACTAGAAGCCATTCTCAAAAACATTCAGGGGGTTTGTCAATGTATACGACCATGAATGCCTCAAAAATATTGAATGGTGTGGTCCTGGGATTTTTGCTGCTGCTCCCGGTATCCGGGTGGGCGGGAACGAATGATGAGGATCTTCCACGATTAACCGTGTCCGCAGAGGGGACGATCAATGTGCCTCCTGATAAAGCGGTGTTGAGTTTTGCGGTCGAAACAGTCGGAGAAAAGCTATCCGATGTTCAAATGGAGAATCAGAAGCGGGTAGCGAAGGTCTTGGAGGAATGCCGACGGTTCAATATTCCCTCTGAGTTCATTCAAACGACCTCATTGAACGTGATTCCTGAATATCCACCACCCCCGCGACGTCCAACCGATGGTACGTTGGAGACCACCGTTCCCCGTATCATTGGCTATCGTGTCGTCCACCAGGTCAATGTGGAGGTGCGTAATCTGGAGGTGGTGGGAAAGGTCGTTGACCGGGTCTTACAGGTTGGAGCCAACAGATTTTCAGGTATTGCCTGGGGCTTGCAAAATGAACAACCCACCAAGCTTGAAGTCTTGAAGCAGGCTTCTGCCCAAGCCCAATCCAAAGCTGAAGCGTTGGCTCAGGCCTTGAATCTCAAATTGGTTCGTATGATCAATGTCTCGGAAGGTGGCGTTTCTCCATCCCCTCCTGAGGGTCGATACCGCATGGCAATGGCAATGGATAGCGGTGGAGAAGCATCGGTGTCGGCAGGTGAAATCTCGATACGTGGTTCCGTCCTCTTGGTGTATGAAATCAGTCAGAAGTAATCAATCCTGTCATTATCCGCTCTCCGGTCCTTAGTGCTCATGAGCATTCCCTCCATGAACAATGAAAAACAAGAAGCTGTTGTACGAACTGGAAAGGTTGGACCGGATCTTGGCGTTCCGGCATTAGTGGTGTCCGGCTTCCTTGGGGCGGGCAAGACGACGCTTGTCAAGCATTTGATTGTCGATGCTCAACAACAGGGTCTGAAGTTGGCTGTGATCTCAAATGAATTTGGTGAATTAGGCATTGATCGGGCCCTGCTTCAAGAAGAAGGCGGTCCAGGCTATGTGGAACTGGAAGGCGGGTGTGTGTGCTGCCAGCTTTCCGGTGAATTACTCAACACCTTGCAAAATCTGTGGGAAACCATTCATCCGGATCGAGTCGTGGTGGAAACATCCGGTGTGGCATTACCCTTCGAAACACTCCTGACGTTTTGGCGGGAGCCTGTCACGGAGTGGGTGGGCGAAAGTTTAGCGGTGGTTGTCGTCAATGCCGAACAAGTGGCTCAAGGGCGGGATTTGGAAGGCACGTTTGAGCAACAGGTATCTTCGGCAGATTTGTTGGTAATCAATAAAGTCGATTTAGTTCCACCAGACTCCTTCGGTCGATTGGAAGACCTTCTCCATGATATGGCCCCTGGTGCTCCAGTGATTCGAAGTATTCAGGGTGAAATCGATACGTCGATTGTTTTTCCTTCCATCTCTGCGAAAAAGACTTCACCCACCTCTCAACGAAAGCCTGAACTCCTTCCTCACACGCATGAGGAATTTGAGGCGCAGGAACTCTCCTTTCCTGACGACCTCACGCCCGAACAGCTTATCCAACAACTTCAACCACTCAACACTCTTCGCATCAAAGGCATCGTCAACACCTCAGAAGGTCCGAAGCTGGTCCAGGGCGTTGGTCCCCGTATTGATCTGAGTCCTCCTCCCTCACAATTTCCCCAAGAAATGCTTGGTCGCCTGGTCGCCATCCGTCGAAAATAGGGACTTCGGCTCTTTCAACGAAAATGGAGACTTCGGCTTTTCCAATCCCTCCGTGGATCTGGTTCCCACTCATGCGGGACTGGTGGAAATCACCTGTTATTCATGTTGGTACACCAAAGACACGCATAGTGTTGTCTTGACACCCTCCTGTTTAAGGTATAGCGTGAGTATATGACGTATGAATCTACGTTGACTCTCCTATCCCTCGCGCTTCAGCATTCCTTCCTGCGCGTCTGATTCCTCTGTCTCCGCAAGCCTACGCCTAACACTCTTCTCACCAATCGGTGCCGTCCAACGGCTTCGATTGTAACGCTGGTCGTCAGATCAGGTTCCGGGAGAGTTCATTCCTGACCCCTGCGGTCCCAGGAAAGAGGTGAATACCATGTATCCATTGGAAGCTCTCTTAGGCCTCATGTTTCTCTTTTGGGGTGCGGCCATTTATGCGTCTTTCATCGAGAGGCCAACATCCGCTGTGTAGGAATCTGCCTTTGAGGGAGTAAGAATCCTTACTCTCATAGGCAGATTGTCAATCTTGTTTGCCACGTCACATGGACCCATGTGACATGGAAGACACTTTTTTACCTTTTTTCAAGAAGGAGAGAATAACTATGAAACACACTCTATTGATGAAACGCACCATTCTTGTTGCCTCCCTGGCGCTTATTCCCTTGATCCTGCCGGGACTGGCCTCAGCCGCACCGCAAGTAGCCGAACCGATGTCCTCTGCCGAGGCACAGGCTCAAGGTCTCATGCAAATCGCGGTGGGAAGTGTCCAGGACACATTAAAAGCCTGTCTGGGAAGAATTCCCCAAGATGCCAGTAGCGGGCAACTTATGTTAGCGGAACAAAACTGCCAACACGTCAATGCTGAGAGGACAATCAATCAGGCTTCACTGACTTTCTGAGGAATAATCCGGGCGCCGGCCCTTTCCGGTTTCCCTGGGAATCTTACTTAAGGAAGTTTCTGCCTACTGCGTAGGAGTCCAGAATTGGGGTCTTGACGATGTGGAGTATCGCTCTTCGCCCTCACCCAATCCCTCGGAAGGGATGGGTGAGGTGAGGGTGTCCAAAGGGAAATCCCCCTGCCTTATATCTAAAATTTTCTGAGCTTATTGAATGGAGGTGAAACATGGAACTGGTCATGTGGGCCCTTTTAGGGATCGTCATGGGTTTGGTGGGCCTTGTGTTGATTCCGGTATTAGTGGTCGGGACTTGGTGGGTGGTCATGACTGTCATATTGGGGTTGTCTGACGGGATCGTATGGTTTCTTGATCGCAAATGGCGGACTTCTGCGCCGTAAAAGGTATTTCAATACAGTTTTGACGGTTTCATTTTATAGAATTTTGTAATGGATTCATAAGACAATGAAAAACACTCAATTGACAGAGAACGAAATCATAACAACCCACACTCATACATCAAAAGGGACGGCTTCCAGGAATTCATCCAGGGAATTGACTCAGAAGTTGACAGCGAGTGAAGAACGGTTTCAATCTGTCGTACAGACCGCCACGGATGCCATTATTTTGTGGGATGAGCACGGATCCATCTTGTCTTGGAATAAGGGTGCCAAAAGGATGTTTGGGTATGTCGGCGAGGAAATCGTGGGGAGGCCACTGACTCGGATTATCCCGGCTCGCTATCACGAAGCGCATCGCTATGGAATGGAACGGGTGGGATCAGCAGTCGAAGGGGGAGGCATCGTGAAAACCCTCGAACTGCATGGCTTGAGAAAGAACGGGGAGGAATTCCCTATTGAGATGGCTCCTTCAAAATCAGACCTCGAAGATGAGACATTTTATTGCGGCATCATACGCGACATTTCTGAGCGGAAACAGGCGGAGAGGGTGCTGGAGGAACGGAACCGATTGTTGGCCTTTGAGGCGGAGGTGGGGCAGGTCCTGAACTGTGACCAAACACTGAGTGTCCGCCTGCAGGGTTGCGCGGATTCGTTCATAAGTCATCTGGATGGGGCTTGGGCCGGCTTCTGGACGATGCATTCTCTGGAGGAAGGATTGGAGCTGCAGGCTAGTGCGGGGCTTTCTACTCATTTGGCCGGTTCCGTGCCATTTGGCCATTCGCAAATCGGTCAGATTGCCTTTGAGAAGAGGCCGTATCTGACCAATGCGATCATTGAGGATTCCGGGGTTCCAGAACGGGCATGGGCTAAGGATCAAGGGCTGGTGTCCTTTGCGGGGTATCCGTTGCTGATCGATCAGGAAGTGGTGGGGGTCATGGCGGTGTTTTCCCGGCATTTCCTGACCAGTTTCACGTGGCACAGTCTTGGTTTAGTGGCTGATCGCATCGCCACTGCCATTGAACGTCAAAGAGTGATGGAAACACACCAAAATCTCGCGAGGCACTATGCACGAATCCTCGCCGCCTCGGGAGAGGGGATCTATGAATTGGATAGAGAAGGCAAAACCACTTTTGTGAATCCGGCCGGGGCTCTTATGCTGGGATACAAGGTCGAGGAATTAATTGGCGAGCCGATGCACGAGCTGATTCATCATACGAAACCCGATGGGTCACCCTATCCCAGAGAAGCCTGTCCTATTCATGCCGCGCTCAAGGAGGGAAGGGTTTATCAAAATGATACAGAGGGGATCTGGCGCAAAAATGGTACCTCTTTCCCCGTTGACTACTACATTTCGCCGATCCGGGAAAATGGAATTGTGATTGGGGCGGTGGTGACGTTCAAGGATATCAGCGAGCGGGTACGAATGACTGCAGAATTATTGGAAGAGACAAAACTCGCTGGGGTGACGGTGATGCTTGGGGATATTGCCCACGATATTAAGAATATGCTCATGCCGGTGCTGAATGGCGCCAAATTGTTAGACGACGATCTTCAAGAATTGTTTGCGAAGTTTCCTGACGTTACTCCGAAGGAATTGTCGGCCTCAAGAAAATTTTCCGGCGAGGCGGTCGAAATGATCGTGAAGAATGCCCGTCGGATTCAAGGTCGCATGCGGGAGATCGCCGATACGGTCAAAGGTATATCCAGCCCGCTACGGTTTGCTCCATGCCAGGTGTCGGAAGTGGTCGAAGGCGTCTTTGACATCCTTCGCTTCTATGCCACCGAGATGGAGGTTACCCTGAACACGCAAGGTCTTGACGTCCTTCCGCCCATTCAGGCGGATGAGAACCGTTTGTTCAACGCCCTCTACAATCTGGTCAATAATGCCATTCCGGAAACCCCTGCCGGTGGATCAGTCACTATTGGTGGGTCAAGTAGGGTTAGATGGAAAAACTGTGGTGTTAACGGTCGCAGATACGGGTGGGGGAATGCCCCCTGAAATCCGTGACAGATTATTTACGAAAGATGCGATCAGCGGTAAAGCTGGGGGAACCGGATTGGGGACCAAGATAGTCAAGGACGTAGTTGATGCTCATTCAGGAACGGTCAGCGTGCATAGTGAACCAGGGAAAGGCACCACCTTCACTATCCAATTACCGATAACCCCAAAGATTTCGAAAACAGAAGGAATTCTTTCCTAGCGGGATTGTTGATTCAGGGGAAGGTCATTCATCCGTGATCTTGACCCATTGTTATGCTCCCTTGCGAACCTGTACCTTTCGCCTGCCAAAGTGCAACCGTCTTGCTGAGCAAGGCTATTTCGAATGCTGAGCGACTTGCATCGAGACGTATAATAATGTCATGGACAAAACTTCGTAAATTATTCGTTCCAAAGGAATACAATAAAAATTGCTTGGAGCTATTTTTTATAGGTCAACCGGTTTTTCGAAAAGGTGAGAATGGCATTGCAGAAGGGTTCCCTTTAGGTCCGGATCAAGGATGGTTAGATACAGAGATTGGGCTTTGGCGAGCAGATCAATGGAGACATGAGTGGCTCCTTGGAGATTGGCTTCCTGTAAATTTGCTCCTGTTAGAGATGTATCCTGAAGGGAAGCCCCTTCCAGATTAGCCTGTATGAGTTGAGCCTTACGCAAATCCGCTAAGTGGAGTTTGGCTTTGGCCAGATTGGCTCGGGTTAGATTTCCCCATGGAAGTGAAGCACGTGTAAGGGTGGCCCCCTCAAGATTCGCGCCCTCCAGGTTGCAGGCAATGAGCCCGGTTCCGGACAAATCAATCCTGGTCATGGTGGCATGTGAGAGATTAGCCTTTATCAGATTGGCTTCCTGCACATCGGCTTCGGTGAGGTCCACCCCGGAGAGGTTAGCTTCTGTTAAATTGGCATGAAAGAGATAGGCGTCTGAAAGGTCTGCCCCTTCCAGATTGGCATGGCTTAAATCAAGCCCGGTAAAGTCGTACCCGGAAAGATCGGCTCCGCTGAGATCGGGTTGAATCGTCTGATTGGTCCGTCGAAATTTGTTCCATTCCCCGACCCCTCCCTTGATGAGGCGTTCAACATGTTCAGGATTGGCCATGAGGAGAGTGTCGGGATTGAACGACGAACCGATCGCCTGGCTGAAGATCGTGGGTGTTTGCTTCTTTACCGTTTTTTGAGGTACTTGAGGAATTCCGAATCCGGGGAGAGAACCAACGTCGTATTGTTCGCAAAGGTTTTCTTGTAGGCTTCCATGGTTCGGATAAATTCAAAAAACTCCGGGCCTTGTTGGTAGGCGGTCGCATAGATTTTGTAGGCTTTCGCTTCACCGTCTCCGCGAATTTCCTGTGCGGTTTTGTAGGCTTCGGCCAGAATGATTTGCTTGTCTTTTTCGGCTTCGGAGCGAATCTTTTGGGCTTCTTCCTCTCCCTCTGCTCGATATTGCTTAGCCTGGCGTTCCCGTTCGGCTTGCATCCGTTGAAATATCGCTTTTTCATTTTGCTCAGGCAGGTCCGCCCGTTTAATGCGTACATCCAGGACCTCAAGCCCGTATGCCGAGGCTTTTTCGTTGGATCGATCCGATACGACCTTCATGATCAATGCACGGTTGGCGGCCACGATTTCAGCCGAGTTCATGGCGGCCCAACTCAACCCGCAATTCCGAATAAATAATATCGTCCAGTCGCTGGAGGGCACCTCGTTGTGTCTGAAAGGCCTGATACACTTTTAAAGGATCCACAATGCGCCATTTGGCAAAGTTGTCGATCACCAGGGATTTCTTATCACTGGTAATGACATCTCGAGCGGGAGCGTCATAGTCCAAATAGCGTTTATCAAAGAAGGTGACTTGATGGTAAAAGGGAATTTTAAACTTCAGCCCTGGTTCCGTGATGGTTTGGACAGGTTTTCCTAATGCGACCACAATAGCCGTTTCGGTTAAGTCGACCACAAAAAATGGGGAAAGACCTAATACCAAAAGCAGTCCAAAAACTAAGATGACACCCATGAGGAGATTTTGTTTCATCGGGAGTCCCCTCCTTGCGTGTTTGTTGCTCCGCGCGAGCCGGATTGGCGGTCTAAAGGAAGGAAGGGCAGGACATTGCCGGCCGCCTTAGAGTCCAGAATAATTTTTTCCGTGTTCGCCATGACTTCTTCCATCGTTTCAATGTAGACCCGTTTACTGATGACATCCTTGGCCAGTTTGTATTCTTTTAAAGTCTGGAGAAAGTAATTGGCTTCTCCCTCCGCACGTGCAATCCGTGACTGTGCGCTTCCTTTGGCCTGGTTGATGCCTTGAGCCGCTTCCCCTTTTGCTCTGGGGATTAAATCGTTTCGGTAGCCGTGAGACTGGTTAATGAGTTTTTCACGGTCTTCCTTGGCGCTGGCGACATCTTTAAAGGCTGCGGCGACGGCTTCCGGAGGATTTACATCCTGAAGTTGGATTGTGGCCACTTGTACGCCAGCCAGGTACTGATCGAGGACGCCTTGAAGCAGGTCTTGAGCTTCCTGTTGAATCTGGGCTTTGCCGATCGTTAGCGCTTCATCAATTTTACTTTTGCCGATAACTTCCCGCATGGCTGCTTCAGCGGCGTTATGAATCGTGGACTCGACATCGGCGACTTTATATAAATAATTTTTAGCTTCTTTGATTTTATATTGGACGATGAATTCGAGAGACAGAATATTCATGTCACCGGTCAACATGAGGGCTTCTCTGGGAACGAATTGGGTGCGTCCTCGGTCGGTGCGGAATCCCACTTCTACTCGATGGAGTTTTTCAACTTTTGGGGTGTCGACGGTTTCCACAAATGGAATTTTAAAATGTGGTCCGGATTCAACCTCGCGAACAATATCGCCAAATCGTTTCACCAGACCTTGCTCGTCCGGGGCCACAATAAACACCGATTGCCAGAGAGCCAGGACTGCTAAGACGATGTAAATGATTGATTTGAAACCTCGTCCGGGCACGAGTCGAGTGAGTTGGTCTTGTGCTTTCCGAAGCGCTTCATCGAGGGGGTCTTGACCGCTTCCTCCCCACGGATCTTTAGGTTCCCATGCCATACGTTAGTCCTATATTTGAGTTACAAGCGGGACGTGCGAGGTGATCACTGTAGTTACGTGAACCACGGTAACAGAAAATTTTGAATGGGGCAATAAAAGATCAATGAATCCTATTCCAAACGGGTAGGGAGTGCAGTGCTGCAGATCTCTATCGGGTATGGATTTGTTCTATTGGCTATTTTTTTTTAATGGGCCTTGTCAGGGACTTGAATTGGCTTTCAGTAATTAATGAAGAAAATACCAAAATTGGGAGTGTTGAATAATAATAATTTCCAAGGGCATATTGATCCAAAGGCACGTTGCATATTGGAGGCCTCGGGGCTGTTCAAAAATGTTGTCCAGCAAGGCCGCAGTCGTTTTTGTCCGCAGAGCGTACTTCTAGTACGTGAGCACGGAAAAATGGGGAGAACGCCGCTGGCGGCTTTTTTCAACAGCCCCAAATTGTATGGTCCGATCTTTTCATAAGATATTTGAATTGAAAGGAGGCTGGGTTGAACGGCAGGAGCCCTTCATACGGTAGCCAGGTTTGAGGCGTTTCTTACTTGCCCGTAAGAGGTTGATGTTGATCCAATAGCCGAAGAAGGCTTGGTGATATGGCAACGATGAAAAAAGTTTTATTTGTTAGGAGGGATGTTTATGACGACATGGAGAAAACTATGAGTTATCTGTTTGATGCTTGTCAGTGTTGTGGGGGTGAGCCGAGCTTTCTCAGGTCCTGTCGTTTCCAGCAATGAGGATCTTATTCCTGGTCGTTACCAAGGAATGAGCGTTGACGGAGTTTAGGGAGGAATGTTTGTGGTAGATACGGCGTCAGGTAAGGTGAAGTTTTGTGGTATCACTCCTGTCGGATGTTTTCCCTGGAATAATTGAGTAAGGCAGTGGAAATATCATGGAGAAAGTTTGGAGAGGCGTTTGTTGATTGACCGGACGTGCAGACTAATGAAGTCAAAATTTCAAGCCGGGACATCCTCGCAATTAACTCATCGGCATCTGATGCTGCATAAGCCTTACGGGGTTCTGTCAAAATTTACCGATTCTGAAGGGCGTCCGACGTTAGCCGACTATGTGGCTGAGGCACGGGTGTATCCGGCCGGTCGATTGGATATGGATAGTGAGGGCCTGCTGCTGCTGACTTCCGATGGAGATCTGGCTCATCGTCTGACCTCGCCATTTCAAAAAGTTTTCAAAACCTATTTGGTGCAAGTGGAACGTATTCCGGATGAATCAGCCCTCGTGGGGCTTCGGGAAGGCGTCATGGTCAAGGGCAAAAGGACCCGACCGGCTAAGGTGCAGCTTCTTCATGAGGAGCCAGACGTCTATCCTCGACCCGTCCCTATTCGTTTTCGCAAATCCGTTCCTACGGCGTGGTTGCGGATGGAAATTCAGGAAGGCATGAACCGGCAAATTCGACATATGACTGCTCAAGTGGGACATCCGACTCTAAGGATTATTCGTGTCGCCATCGGGCCGATTCGGTTGGGCTCTCTTGCGCCAGGACAATGGAGGGAGCTTCGAGCAGGAGAATTGCGGGGGTTGTCTTAGGGTTTTCTGAATCGCATGTGTGGACAGGAAAAAGCCATGCGGATGAAATCATTGACAGGAGCCTGAAACATCCCTCATGTTCGACCTTGGTCATGGTGATGGTGTCGGTAAAAATGGTTATTAGGGTTTTTACCTTGAACATTGTTGCCCAGACAGGTAAAATTCAGCGCTCGTCATCTAATGAACATGAGTTGATGACCGGCGGAACGGCGGCATGACATATTTTTAAATCAGGCCGATGTCATGATGGTGTCTGGTCGGTCCAGGGCAACCCCTCGCGCGCTGTTTTGTCCCCAAGCTAGAACGACAGAAGAGAGTTGATTCGAGAATGAGGCATTTCTCTGTGGGCAAATAGACGGTCGGGTCTTAGGTTGTGACATATGGTCTTTGCCCTAAGCCGGAATTCGACGGTCTCATCCTACAGTTCCTGTTGAGCCGGTGCGAATAATTCACTATTGGTCACTTACATAAGAATGGAGATATTCCTAACATGTCGGTAACTATTATTCTGGCTCTGTCTGTTCTTGGATTAGCTGTTGCGTATTACTACTCTTCATCGGTCCTGAAGATCCCCATTGATATGGGTGTCGAAGATCCGGAAACCCGGAAGCGTCTGGCGAAAATCCATTCGGCTATTGCCACCGGGGCCATGGCATTCCTGAAACAGGAATACAAAATTATGGCCATCTTCATGGTGGTTTTTGCCGCAATCATTGCGGTGTTAATTGATGATCATCACACCGACTACGTGAATGAAGGGCTGTACACGGCTATTGCGTTCATTTTTGGCGCCATCATTTCGATTGCCTCGGGTTTCATCGGGATGAAGATCGCCACACAAGGAAATGTCCGAACGACCGTCTCTGCCAACCAATCCCTCTCCTCCGCATTTAATGTTGCCCTGCATTCCGGCTCTGTGATGGGGTTTGCGTTGGTCAGCTTGGCGGTCTTAGGACTGTTAATTATCTATCTTGGGCTTAAAAGTATCATGCCGGCTCAACTTCCGACGCATATTTTGATGGAAGTCATCGCCGGCTTCGGTCTCGGGGGTTCGTCTATTGCGTTATTTGCGCGTGTGGGTGGCGGTATTTTCACAAAAGCCGCGGATGTCGGGGCTGATTTGGTGGGAAAAGTTGAAGCGGGGATTCCGGAAGACGACCCGCGTAACCCTGCGGTGATTGCCGATAATGTGGGCGATAACGTGGGCGATGTAGCCGGAATGGGGGCCGATCTCATTTGGTTCTTGTGCGGAAAGCACCTGTGCTGCGATGGTGATTAGCGCGGTCGCCTTTTCCGGAATGGTTGATGCCTTGTTATATCCGATTCTTATTTCCGCCATCGGCATCCCCGTGAGCCTTCTCACCCTGATGATGATCAAGGTCAATTCCGAAGACCAGGTTGGTCCTGCGTTGAAAAAGATGCTGGTCATCTCCAGTGCGTTGATGGCCGTGGTGATGTTGTTTGTTACCAAGGCCATGCTTCCGGATACTTTTGAGATTGGTGGGCAGGCGTATACTGATCTGGGTGTGTATTTTTGCTTCCTGTCAGGCTTGATTGCGGGGCTCGCCGTGGGATTGATGACTGAATACTATACCTCTCATGATTATGCGCCTGTGCGTGAAGTAGCCAAGTCGTGTGAAACGGGTTCGGCCACGAATATCATTTTTGGTCTGGCCCTCGGCTATCAGAGTGCCGTCGGTCCTTATCTCGCCATTGGTCTCGCCATCTATATCCCGTGGATGTTGGCCGGCATGTACGGTGTGGCCATCGCCTCCCTCGGTATGTTGGGGACACTGGTGATTGCACTCACTATTGATGCTTATGGACCGGTTTCTGATAACGCCGGGGGTATCGCGGAAATGGCCGGTATGCCGGAACACGTCCGTAAGCGGACGGATGTGTTGGATGCTGCGGGCAATACGACCGCTGCCATTGGCAAGGGCTTTGCCATCGGTGCGGCTATCCTGACCTCATTGGCCCTGTTCGCGGCGTTTCTCACCCGGGCGGACTTACTGCTGAAGGAACAGCATGGTCCCGATTTTGATTTGTTAGGCAGTATCAATTTATTGGATCCCTTAGTGTATACCGGGTTGTTTATCGGGGCTGTGTTGCCCGCCTATTTTTCCGCCATGACGATGAAATCGGTAGGGTCGGCGGCCTATAAGATGATCGAAGAAGTCCGACGGCAGTTCCGCACCATTCCCGGTCTCATGGAAGGAAAGGCAGAGGCGGATTATGAGCAATGTGTCGCCATTTCAACTCAAGCTGCCCTGAAAGAAATGATTGCACCGGGCATTTTGATCATGGGAACGCCGCTGATCACTGGATTCCTCTTTGGCATTCAAGCGGTGGCTGGTGTGCTTGCCGGGTCCCTTGTCGCCGGTGGGGTCATCGCCATCTCCTCATCGAATAGTGGTGGGGCTTGGGATAATGCAAAGAAATATATTGAGGCTGGAAATCTTGGGGGGAAGGGTACGGACACCCACAAGGCCGCAGTGGTTGGTGATACCGTGGGTGATCCTCTGAAAGACACCTCAGGGCCCTCGTTAAATATTCTGATCAAACTTTCAGCTATTCTGTCATTGGTGTTCGTGCCATTTTTCGTCCAGTACGGGGGGCTCTTGATAAAGTAATGTCCACAGAGCAGGGCCGCCCAACAGGACTGGTTCTCCCTTTTTGTTTTGTTGGGCCGAATGCTTTCATCCTTGTTATAATGATTGATGTAGATGATGGTGTTTCCATTTTAAGTTATATCGCGAAACTGACTCTGCCTTTGTATGGGGGCTTCATTTTTATTTTGATGTTGTGTTTATCATTATTCCATTCCTTGTACAGTTTTCATCTCTCTCTTCATCCCCTTTTTCTTTCATTTGCGGTGGCTGACCAAGATGGTCATTCCATCGGTTTTTCCCCTCATTTTTCGGCCTCATTACCACAAAGATTGATGTTTTAAAATTTTTAAGGGCGAGACCTCTATTTTGGTGATCATGAGAGTCGCCATGGGGCACTCCCGTTTTTCTCATTCGTTGTTCCGGTACTTGTAGAATTTCAGCGACTACAATTTCAGAGGGGCATGGCGTCCCTCTCTATTGGCATATGTCCTGTCTAGTTCCGGCAGGCAGATTTCTTACTGACTGAGATGGTGGGCGGAAAAGGAGTCACCCCGTATGGAGCCACCCAAACAACCAGGAGATTTTTCTTTTCAGAGGAAGAGAAAATCTGAGGCGGTTTCCTCCACAGATGTGGATCTGTTGTTACAGGTGATCTCCCAGGATCTTCCTGCTTCACTGGCAACTATCCAGGACGCATGTCAGGCACTCACGATGGCATGCAGTCGGCTGAATGCATTGTCTGAGGAGGGGGTCTTATCCGATTATGCGCGGGGGGCACTCGGTCCTCTCCCCACAGAAGATATTCCCGAGGCAGTACAGCGTATTCAGGGTGAGGTGGATCATGTGCGTGGTACCACGTCGGGACTTCTTCAGTTTATCCGGCTTGGGCAGATTGGTCTTCGGTGGGAGGGCCTGGACGTGAATCAACTTGTGATGGGAATCGTGACTTCCATGGAGAGGAAACTCAAGAGCAGGGAAGTTCTTGTGCGGATTGAGGATCTTCCGGATTGTATGGGGGATGAGGTGTTAGTGACTCAAGTTTTTTCGATTTTGATTGATAATGCCCAGAAATATCTCGATCCTGCACGTCCGGGAGAAATTATTATCTCCGGTAAAACGATGCATGGTTGGTCGGTCTATTCTGTTGAGGATAACGGAATCGGGATTGCGGGAGACCATCATGCCGGAATTTTTGAGGGATTCTCCCATCCTGCCGTGGGGCCGGAGGGTCGTCAAGGGGTGGGTTTGGCCATTGTGCGTCGCATCATAGACCGGCATCAAGGAAACATTGAAGTCGATTCAATTCCGGGGCAAGGCTCGACCTTTCGGGTGTACTTTCCTCGGGCGATCATTGTCGAGGAGGGAGAAGGGAAAGAAGAATGAATCGAAGAAAATGAAGACGTGTTTTTTCCAGCACTCAGTCAGCCACCTTGGTAGAGGCCCTGACCTGGTTTAAATGGTTTCCTGAAGTTGTTGTTAGTCGGCGTGGGCGTCCGGGATCTTCTTTCAGTACTCCGCGAAGCGACACATTTTGCGGGGGGTCGCATGTAGCATTCTTCCCTTTGGCCTGATCTCTTAAGAGACAGAATGGAAGGGGAAGGACGATCTCTAGGGAAAGTTGAGAAGATATCGAGAAAGGCAGCAAGAAAAAGATATTGGCCAGGAGTCGAAACCGACCTCTCGGTCATGGCGGATCGAAGTGACCTCCATCGAAAAATTTCTTATCGATGGCGGCGGGATTGCCCTAAGCGCCGAAGGCGTGGTTGTGTCGTCCTCCTGATTTTTTTTATCGGGCTGATTTTCATTTTATTTTTCCAACCTAATCCTCGCAAAATCCGACTCACATGGTCGGGGTGATACTTTACCCCGAAGCATTGGCGAATCATGTCGGCCAATCAGGCGACAGGTCCAATGATCACTCCGCATCTTTGCGGCTTGTGGTCCTCGTTTGAGCATAAGGAGGAGATGTTGGCGTTGTTTGGGCGAAAGGCGGGATGGACGACCGGTATGGGGTTTGGACTTTAAGGCATTTTTCCCCCCTTGTTCGAGAGCATCTTTCCATCGTTTGACGGACGACGGCGCTGCCCCGATCGTTCGTGCGACCTCGCGAATGCCTCGTCCTTTGGCCAAGAGACTGGCAGCCAATCGGCGTCTCGTTTCTAGTTTTGCTGCACTACCCTTTGGCCTCATGAATCCACTTCTCGGATTTCTCCCTGCAACTCTTGAGGATAAATGTGCATCATCCGTTAAAAAATCAAAAGAAGGATTCCTGGGAGAAAATGACGAAAGTGCGGATGTGATGACCGAGCAATTTTCCCAAGTCGAAGCATGGGGAAAATCACCCTCCGCATGGCACTTAAGGAGTGGGGCAGAAACTGTTTAGCGGAAAGAGGCGGGGATTCCGATATCGCGACTATTCGCGAGACAGGCGCCTGCATCGGTCATTTCCTGGAGCACATTCGGGGAGCCATCCTGTTGGAGGTCGCTCCCCTTTGTGGCATCAGTGAGCAAGACGACTCGAAACCCGCGTTGACAGCCATCGAGAACCGTGTGCTTGACGCAATGCTCGGTCGGTAGTCCCAGGACAAACAATGTTTGGACGTTGAGATCTTCCAGTCGGTCGGCCAGGCTCGTACCATCAAAGCCGGATCTCGAATCTTTCTTCGGATCGGTTCCTTTAGAAATGACCATCATCCCGGGAGGAAGGACTAAGTCGGAATGAAATTGAGCTCCGCGTGACCCTTGGACTCCATGGACCGGCCAAGGCCCCTGTTGCTCGGTGAAGGAGCTGTGATTGGCCGGGTGCCAATCTCTGGTTGCCAGTATGGGCCAGCCTTGCCGGCTGAAGTGCTTGATGTAGGCGTTGATAAGAGGAATAAGGCTGTTTGCCTCGGGAACGGCCAGTGCCCCACCCGGAAAGAAGTCATTTTGTAAGTCGACTAAGAGGAGCGCGGAATGCTGATCGGGTTGGGGAATGGTCGAGGTTTGAGAAGGTGAAGAATCCGATGGGGAGGAATGCTTGGAAAGTTTCATGTTCGTTATGCCACAATTTCTGTCCCGATGCCTTTGTCGGTGAAAATTTCGAGTAACACCGCATGAGCCACCCGTCCATCAATAATGTGCGCCTTACGGACGCCACCCTGAAGGGCGGTTAAACAGGCATGAACTTTGGGGAGCATGCCTGCACTGATGACCTGCTTTTTGACCATGCGTTCCATGTCTTTTCTGGAGAGGGTGGAGACGTGCCGGTTATTGGCATCACGAATGCCTTTGACATCGCTTAAGACCAGTAATTTTTCGGCTTGAACCGCTGCAGCTACGCTACCTGCTACCAGATCGGCATTGATGTTGTGCGTTTGCCATTTGGCGTCGACCCCAATTGGCGCAATGACCGGAATGAAATTCGCCTCTTGAAGCGTATGCAGCAACGTGGTATCGACATGGCTGACTTGGCCGACGAGGCCGTAGTCTTCAGGGTGCAGCACGTCGGTTGATCCGCTGTAGGTGTGAATCAGGCTCTTGGGATTAAATGGTTTCGTGGTCAGGAGCCGACCATCCTTGCCGGTGAGTCCGACAGCTTTGGCGCCATGCTGGTTCAGCAACGACACGATTTCCTTGTTGATTTTTCCACCGAGGACCATTTCGACGACTTCCATGGTTGGCTGATCCGTGACCCGAACTCCATGCAGGAATTTTGCCTCAATGCCGAATTTATCCAGTATTTCGTTAATTTGTGGCCCACCGCCATGAACGATAATCGGTTGCAATCCGACATATTTTAATAAGACGACATCTTCGGCGAAGCCTTCCTTGAGTTCCTCCTGAATCATTGCGCTCCCCCCATATTTGATGACCACGGTTTTCCCGGCCAGGGTCCGAATATAGGGAAGTGCTTCAATCAGGATGTCCGCTTTTTTAATCAGTTTGTTCATGCAACCTACTCATGGACTCCAGGGTTTTGGGTGGAATAATAGAGGCGAAATGGAAATGCGGCCATCATAACAGATGTATGGATTTTAAAGAATGTACCGGCTGAGGTCTTCGTCTTTTACAATAGTTTGAAGGTGATCCCGCACATACTGCGCATTGATCACGACCTCTTTTTCCTGAAGATCTTGCGCTTCAAACGAGACATCTTCCAATAACCGCTCCACGATGGTGAAGAGTCGTCGTGCGCCGATGTTTTCGGTCCGGTCATTCACCTGCACAGCGGTTGCCGCAATTTCTTCGATCCCGTCTTTGGTAAATTCCAACGCGATCCCTTCTGTGCTCAGTAACGCGTGATATTGTTTGACCAGGGCATTTTTGGGTTCGGTTAAAATGCGGATGAGGTCATCCTTCGTGAGGGGTTCCAGTTCTACACGGATAGGGAAGCGGCCTTGTAATTCCGGAATCAAGTCCGAGGGTTTGGCCACGTGAAATGCTCCCGCGGCAATAAACAAAATATGATCGGTTTTGACCGGGCCATGTTTAGTGTTGACCGTCGAGCCTTCCACGATCGGGAGGAGGTCCCGTTGAACCCCTTCCCTGGAAATGTCGGGGCCTGTGTTTTTCTCCCGTCCGGCAATTTTGTCAATCTCGTCCAGGAAGACGATACCCGATTGTTCCGTGCGGGTAATGGCCTCCTTGGTGACTTCTTCCATGTCAATAAGTTTTTGCGCTTCTTCCTGGGCCATGAATTTCAGGGCTTCTGAGACTTTCATCCGGCGATTTTTCTTTTTTCCCGGCATCATGCCGCCGAGCATATCCCGAAGGTTGTGCTCAAGATCTTCCATTCCTCCGATATTGGAAATGATTCCAACCGGAAGTCCTCCTCGTTCTTTAATTTCTATTTCCACCATCCGATTATCCAGTTTGCCTTCGCGAAGCTGGAGGCGCAGTTTTGAGCGGGTGGAGTCCTGCTGATCCTGTTTCTGTTGTGTGGGAACTCCTGCTGACTCCTCAGTATTCTCAAACGAGGGGCTCGACGGCAAGGGCGGAAGCAGCATATCTAAGACCCGCTCTTCGGCCATGTCTTCAGCCTTTTTTTGAACCTTTTCCAGATAAGCCGTCTTGACCATATTGATGGATAGATCGGTGAGGTCACGAATCAGAGATTCCACGTCCCTGCCGACGTACCCCACCTCGGTAAATTTAGAAGCCTCAACTTTAATGAATGGCGCGTCTGCTAATTTTGAGACTCGTCGGGAAATTTCTGTTTTCCCGACCCCTGTAGGGCCAATCATGATGATATTTTTCGGGACGATTTCATCACGGAGTTCCGGGCTGAGCTGTTGGCGCCGCCAGCGGTTTCGTAACGCGATGGCGACCATGCGTTTGGCGTCCCGTTGTCCAATGACGTAGCGGTCTAACTCCTCCACGATTTGGCGTGGAGTAAGGGAGTCCAAGTTTTTGGGTGTTGGTGAAGTCTCTTGTTCCATACGTTATGACGATAACTCCTCAATAACAATGTGATGGTTGGTATAAATGTCGATTCCGGCGGCGATGTTCATGCTCTGTTCGACAACCTGGGACGGTTGCAGTTCGGTGTGAGCCAGGAGGGCGCGAGCAGCAGATAACGCGTAAGGTCCCCCTGATCCAATGGCCAAAATCCCGTCTTCGGGTTCGACCACATCACCTGTGCCGGTAATAAGAAATGAATGTTCGCGGTCGGCCACCGCTAAAAGCGCTTCTAATCGTCGAAGGACCCGATCGGTTCGCCAATCTTTTGCCAGTTCAACAGCGGCTCGTGTCAGATTCCCTCGATACTCTTCCAGCTTGGCGTCGAATTTTTCAAACAAGGTAAACGCATCCGCGGTCGCCCCGGCAAAGCCGGTGAGCACCTTGTCTTGATGCATTTTCCGGAGTTTCTTGGCGTTACTTTTCATAATGGTGCTGCCGACGGTGACTTGGCCATCACAGCCCATGGCCACTATCGGCCCCTTGCGTACGCACAGAATCGTCGTGGATCGAATCTTCATCGTTTGAGAGGGTCTCCTTCTGGGGGTATGGAGTGAGAAGAGCCGGATCGGGGGTGTGCCCGGTCATAAACGGCCATGAGTTGGTCTGTTGCCACATGGGTGTATTTTTGGGTTGTGGCGAGCGAGGCATGGCCCAAGAGTTCCTGGATGGCTCGCAGGTCGGCTCCTTCATCAAGGAGGTGGGTGGCAAAGGAATGGCGCAGGGTATGGGGAGTGACCGTCTTAGTGAAACGGTGTTCGGTCTCTTGCTTCAGCATGCGTTCCACGCTTCGGGCGGTCAACCGTCCTCCTCGAGCATTGAGAAAAAGAGGTTGCGATCCTGAGTAGGGCACCGGTGGGGCCGATGTTCCGGGATGTCTAATCTTGTTCTTGTGAGGCGGATGACGTTGATATTCCAAGATGGCATCAGCAGCCACTGTGCCAATAGGCACCATCCGCTCTTTTTTCCCTTTGCCCCGCAGTCGGATCGATCGGGTTTCTAGATCCACATCCGCCCAATTTAACCCGACTAATTCTGATACCCGAGCCCCGCTTGCATACAAAGTTTCCAGAATGGCGTGGTTTCTCAACTCAATCCATTGCTGGGATGCTGACGAATCTAACAGGGTATTGGCTTCGTCTTTGGTGAGGACGGTGGGAAGACGTGTCCCTTGTCGAGGGGAACGAACGGTGGATGCTGGATTACGCGAAATCCGTCCGTCTTCAACTAAAAAACGAAAAAAGCTTTTGAGACATGCCAGTTTTCTGGCAAGTGAGGTTTTTTTTAACCCTTGATCGCTGAGGCTCTTGAGATAGGATCGAATATGGAGTGAGTCAATGGCGCCAGGCTCTGAAAGATCGTTCCCGGAAAGCGTGTGTCGAATGTGCGCCATGAATTGTTTGAGGTCGGACTGATAACTGCGGCGTGTTTCAGGCGAAACTCCCCGTTCCAATTGAAGGTACATTACGAAAGCTCGGATTGCGTCATCCATGCTTTGAAATGGGTAGTGGCCCGTTCTTGGATGAGTTGTCGTTTTTTCTGTTTGTCTCGCACCGGTGTATCAAGTGGCGGGTATAGCCCAAAGTTTGAGTTAATCGGTTGAAAGTACTTTGGCTCACAAGTCGTAATGTAATGGAGCAATGCTCCATGGGCGGTAGAGGGCGGTGGGGTGACCGGAGCACGTCCTGATAGGATGCGAGCGGCATTGATTCCGGCTATCCCTCCACTGGCCGCAGCCTCCACATAACCTTCTACCCCAACCAATTGTCCGGCAAAAAAGATGCGTGGCTGTTTTTTTACCTGCAAAGTGTTTTGTAAGAGGATCGGTGCATTGATATATGTATTTCGGTGAATGCTTCCACAGCGTAAAAATTCAGCCTGCTCCAAGCCAGGGATCATTCTGAAGATTCGGCGTTGTTCCGGGTAGGTGAGTTTGGTTTGAAACCCTACCAGATTATAGCAGGAGCCATGAGCGTTTTCTGGACGTAATTGTAACACAGCATAGGGCCGTTGGCCGGTTTTGGGATCAATTAATCCCACAGGCTTGAGAGGACCAAACAATAAGGTTTGGCGACCACGGTCGGCCATGACCTCAATCGGGAGACACCCTTCAAAATACGGCACGTTCTCGAAAGACTTTGGCTGGACGCGTTCAGCTTCGATCAATGCGTTATAGAAGGCGTTATAGGTTTCTTCGTCCATAGGACAATTCACGTAATCCGCCGTTCCCTTTTCATATCGTGATGCCATGAATGTCCGGTCTGTGTTGAGTGAATCCGCATCCACGATTGGTGAGATGGCGTCGAAGAAAAACAGGTTTTTCGATTGGGTGAACTGGATGATTGCTTCAGACAATTTGGGTGAGGTCAGGGGGCCGGTGGCAATTATGCACAGAGCATCCTCGGGAATTTCATGAATCTCTTCTCGAAGAATTTTGATATTCGGGTGTTCGGCCAATGCCCGGGTCACCTTGCAGGCAAATTGGTCTCTATCCACCGCTAACGCCGTTCCTGCCGGGATCCGCACCTCGTCGGCAATTCGGATAATCAAGGAGTGCAATTGCCGCATTTCCTCTTTCAACATTCCAGGAGCGCTGAGAGGATCATTCGACCCCAAAGAGTTTGAGCAGACAATCTCGGCCAGGTGTTCGGTCTTATGTGCGGCTGTTTCTTCCTTAGGCCGCATTTCATACAGGGTCACTCTGGCTCCAGAGTTGGCCGCCTGCCAAGCCGCTTCCGATCCGGCCAGGCCGCCTCCGATAATAACAAGGTCTGTTCTCATGATTGTGTGAGAGTGATAGTGGTCAATGGCGCTGAGAAAGTATTAAGCAACGAATTCTAAGAATTGCCGGAAAAAGGTGTCAACCTTCACACGAGTAACATCGACCCGTCAAGGCTTGAATGACACGTTGATGAATGTCTGGAGTACTTCCGACCAACCCATGAAGATTGCGAAAATTATTGAGTCCATATTGGATGGGTTTCCCGTGGATATCGGTAAAACACCCGCCGGCTCCTCGCAAAATGGCTTCAGGCGCACAGGCATCCCATGCCTTGGTATACGGACTCGGTTCAATGTAGAGGTCAGCGTTTCCTTGGGCAATCTGCCCAATTTTCAGCCCCACGCTTCCCAACTGTTGTTCATTATGGATGGGCAATGATTGTTGAATGATAGAAAGAATTGGGGATCGATGGGATCGAGAGGTGACTAGTGAGAGGTTGGTGGGGCTTTTGGATGCCAGAGCTGAGAGTTTTTGGTAAACCCCGTTGTGTTCCATCCAAGCCGTCTGATCCGTCAGGCCGACATAGAGGTGGTCGCGTGTAGGCCAGTAGACAATGCCAAGTTTGGTGTGAGCATCAATGGTCAGTCCGATCATGATGGAAAACTCCCCGTTGCGTGCAATAAACTCTTTTGTTCCATCCAGGGGGTCTATGTACCAGACTCGGCCTGTCGTCAAAGATTTGGAAGGGAGGGGGCTTTCCTCCGCCACGATGGAATCCTGTGGGAAATGGGCGTGTAATTCATCTACGATAAGGTCATTGGCTTGTTGATCGGCCTTGGTGACAGGATCGTCAATGCCTTTGTACATGACTGCAAACTCATTTTTATAGATGTTCATGATAACCTTCCCTGCCTTCCTAGCCAGGTGAGAGGCGATTTCAATTTCATGAGAAAAATCTGGCATGGCTTCCTCCGGTAAAAGAAGGGGATTCAGGAAACCGATAAAGGAGTAGGGAGGAAGAAGGGTTTTTTCTCACACCCACTGCCTGTAAAATTTATGCTGCCTATTGCCATTATTCTGTTGATATTAATCATGATTTTCATGGCGACGTATTTGCCAAAATTGCGTCGCGTTCTGGGAATGACCCTGATGGTCATGTTTGGGGCTATCGGGTTCATTATTTGGCAGGATACTCAGGAACGGGAGTTGGAATTTCAGCGGATTCCTCCCAGCCAGGCCCAACTTTCTCACATGGAGGTTCGACCCGGACTGAACTCCCGGTCGTTTGTGCTGACCGGGAGGCTTGAAAATGCAGCTCAAATCTTTACCATAATTTCCGTGACTATTCAGGCTACGATTGAGGACTGCCATATGACAGAATGTGAAATCGTTGGGCAAGAGGCCGCAGAGATCTCTTTGGAAATTCCTCCGAACCAGGCGAGAGACTTTTCTCTAACCATGCCTTTTCCCACGATTCCAAAAATTATTGGAGTAGCAAGGTGGCGGTATGCCATTTTGAAAGTCAGGGCCAGATAGACCATGTTTTCCGTTTTGCCTGCAGTGGGTTCTCTCTCTCCTCATTCCTTTTAGGTCTTTTCTTTTTCAAACCAATGAACAGGTTGCCAGCCATGAGGACTCACTGTGGAAAATCGGTTTTTCCGTCTGTTATCAACAATATTCAAATTGACAATATTTATAGCGCCTTCTTATACTAGCCTAGGTTATTCAGGAAAATTTTGATTTATAGGGCAAAAGACTCATAGATATATTCTCAAAAAGTCCAATATTTTGGACAGGTGGGTCTTTTTCGATCTTGAGATTTCCTTATTGCCTTCTTACAGTAGACAGGTGGAGCGGATAGTATTTGTCCAATTTTTTTTTAATGGAGACATGAGGGTACGATGACAACTTCTTATAGGGTAATGCCAGGCCCCGAACATTTTTTGCCACCGTCTGCGGCCTCAATGGGGATTAGGCTTCCCGATCCAGGACAAGGACATATTCATGGTAGCATAGTTTCCGAAGAGGAAGCGTTGGAGGAGGCGGCCAGGCAGTTTCTTTCGGCAAAAGTGCCCACGATCTTTCCTGGACCATTGGTTCTTTGGGCATGGAATGACAAGGCCGCCAAGAAGGCCAAAGCAATCCGTCATTTGTATGAAACCATCAAAGAATGCGTGGATTCCTCTTGTCAGACATGCCATGCTGATTCCCATGCCGGACTATAGACCGAAATATCCTAAAATTAATCCTGAAATCGAAATAAATCCAAACCACCCAAATTTGACTATCTGGCATAATAAAATTGATGCCTGCATGTTTGTGGGCGTTCATTGCCATCAGGCCAATCTTTCTCTCAAGATCATTCGTGGTGGCACGAACTGCTACACGATTGCCATGTGTGCTCAAGCTGGTCATGAAGATGCGATGTTATCCGTTCGTGATGCGACAGCCGATAAGATAATCAGATTGGCGGATTGGGTGAAGAAATTGAAGGGATCGGTTGCCCCTCCAGCGAAACAATCAGTGTAATTGTTCTGGGTTTTCATCATACATGAAAGAGATGAATGACTTGTTCTGAGAAACTTTCATCTATGATTTTACATATTCATATTATCGTTTAAGAAAATCGGAAGTCTTTCACCCTGAAGCAGACAAAGGAGGTCAAAATCATGGCCGCTCAAGCTTCTTTCATAGGACAAAAAAACAAAAAAGAGCAGGTGTATACCGATCCTTGGCACATGATGAATGAGGCGCCAAGAACACCGTCTTTCTTTACCGGGAGTGAAGTCATAAAAGAGGCCGTACGGCGAGCCTCCTGTGACATAATGGTCGCGTATCCCATTACCCCTCAAAGTGAAGCTGCTGCCTTGTGCGGAGAGCTCTTTGCTGAAGGCTATATTGGTGATTACTTCCGAGGGGAAAGCGAATTTGCCGTCATGTCTCAATGCGCGGGAGCCGCTTTTGGTGGCGCCAGAGTATTTACCACCACGGCCGGACCAGGCACCATGCGGGCTATGGAAAATTTCCCCATGTGGGCCGGAGCGCGGTTGCCTATTCAGATGATTGTGACCTGCCGGGGCATCAACTCTCCGCTCTCCATTCAGCCGGATACTCTAGAAATATCCTATTTAATGCAAACGGGCATGCTGGTGTGGCATGCGGAAACCGCCCAAGATTTTTATGACTGGATCCTCAAGGGCTATATGGTATCGGAAGAACCTGATGTCCATTTGCCACTGGCCTTGTGCTGCGATGGATTTTTTGTGACCCATACGAAAGATATGGTTGATCTGACTCCCGTCGACATGTGCTTGCCACCGTACGATCCCTATCGGTCACCGGTTCCGTGTATGGATATGGAATGTCCTCCTGTTCGCATGATGCGAGATCCTTTTGTAATGAAAAGTAACTATATTAGTTATGCCACCCATGCGAGCTGGCAGCAGGAGGTATGGGCCGCTGTTGAGCGGTCGAGGAAGCACACCATCCGTTGGATGGATGGACTGATTGACACAGAAAATACCGATGCAGATGTCATTGTGGTGGCCTCGGGAACCGCGGTTTCGCAAAGCCGGGAAGCCATTGCGATATTGGAAGAGGAAGGGATTAGGGTCGGTTTGGTGAAGGTCAAAACCTTGCGCCCATGGCCTGGAGAGGAGATCAGGGAGGCCACAAAACATGCCAAGCACATTATTGTTCCTGAATTTAATGTCATTGGATGGTTGGCCCGTGAAGTGAGCGCAACGGTTCCGAATAATGAACGGATTCATGCGGGTCCCCATGTGTGTGGTGGAATGACGATGCCGCCTGAAATCATCGCCGCGGAGATCAAAACTGTATTAGGAGTCAAGGCACCTTCGTTGGCTGGGCGTGGGGGGTGATGCAGCAACGGTAAGCACTCTGTGAGAGTATGGCTTTCAAGCAGATCACGACTATAAGGAGAAACTCATGAGTAAAGAACGAATAAAAATCGCAGAGGAGTTGTTTGACATCATGCCCGCTGAGTACCAGGATTTGGTCAAACGGGCGACGTATGGGAATGAACAACGAGGATGGAAAGATATCGGTAACGCGAAGGAACTCATTGAAGAGCACTCTCTTTGCGCCGGATGTCCGGAGTCCATGGCATTTCGCTATATCCTCGCGTCATTGCCGAATCCTGAGGATACTGTCATGGTGGGCTCAACGGGATGTACCAGTTTGGTATTTCCACATGTGGCGGTCCACAATATCCATTCATTGTTCGGCAATCAAAATGCCATTGCGTCCGGGTTAAAACGGGCGTTGACGGTTCGGTTCCCTGATCGTCACAAAGACGTCGTGGTGTTAGCAGGAGACGGGGCTACGGTGGATATTGGTTTAGACATGACCTTGCAGGCCTGGTTCCGTCAGGAAAAATTTACCACCATTTGTTTCGATAACGAGCTGTATGCCAATACAGGTGGTCAAGAGAGTGGGCTTATGCAAAAGGGTTTTGTTGCCAAGATGGCCCCGGTAGGCAAAACCTTTGAAAAAGTTCGCCTTCCAGAAATTGCCAGGGAGTCCGGCTGCCATTATGTGGTGAATTGCACGGTCAGCAAACCAAATCTCATTGAAAAAGTGATTAAAAATGCTGTGCATATTGCGAGGGAAATTGGACCGACTTACCTCCAATTGTATACGCCCATGTATCCTGGAAATTGGGAAAAACAGCATGGAAGGCTTGCAGGAAATGCGTGATTCTGAAAAGCCAACGGAACGGTTTGCTTATAAAGAGTATGTAAGCGAACCGGCTAAGGAATTATTGGCCGAATTGGCAGCGAAGGAAAAAGAACGAAAAGCTGAAGCCAAGAAGCAACTCGCCGGCCAAACGGCATAAACGGAGAGACATGTGAGAGGAGCTAATCCATGATTATACGTCGAATCAATATCCGAATGTCAGGTCTGGGAGGGCAGGGTGCCGTGACTGCGGCACATGTCATGGCTATGGCTGCAGCCAAAGATGGGAAGTTTGCCATTTCGAATCCATTTTTTGGGGCCGAAAAGCGTATGGCTCCGGCCGAAAGTTATTGTCGAATCGGACTGAGAAAAATTTACGACAGGGGCGAGCTTGTGTTTCCAGATGTGATCCAAGTGTTTCATCCTCAAGTCATTACGATGGGGAAGAGTTATACGATGCCATTTTATTCAGGGATTAAAGAGGGTGGGCTTGTGATCATCAATACTGACATGCCTCTCTTGTCCGATGAAGACGTGAAACGACTCAAAGATCTGAATGTAGCGGTCTTTAATATTCCAGGGACGAATATTGCCTTAGAAATCGCCGGGACCGAATTGGCAACGAACATGACCATGATTGGTTCCGTGGCCGGCATCACAAAGTGCGTCTCCATGAATGGATTGGACCTGGCTTTACAGGAACGATTCGGGAAAAAATTCGTGGCCTCCGGTGGTACGGCAACCCTGGACGAAGCTATTAAGAAGAAGTTTGCCAAAAAAGAAATGTTGTTAAAAAAGAATCTCGATACGGTAGCCCGATCCTATGAAATAGCAGCCGAATGGGCTGAGAAAAATCACGTGGAATTGATGGTCGGAGAAGCCACGGCCGCATAAATACCGAGAACCTCAGCGAAGGAAAGAGATAGATGTATAATGTTGCCCAAGTGACAGATGAGAAATGTGTGGCGAAAAAAGGCTGTCGGCTCTGCATTATGTATTGTCCGGAGGCCAATTGTTTGGATCTCAATTCAGACAAAATGATAGCCGAAGTGCACATCGAACGGTGCAAGGGTTGTGAGCTGTGCAAGGTCGTATGTGACGCCGCTAAACATGAAGCGATTGAAATGGTCGCCGTGAATTCAGATGGGACCTTAATGGATAAGGCTGGAGAAGCTGCGGAGTTGGGTCAAGCCTATCAGGGATAATTCTAAAAGACGAAAAGCCCTACGATCTCCGTCTTGTGATTGGTCGTAGGGCTTTTTTATTTGTTTGACGAACCGTCATCCCATTAATGGATGCACAGGATGTAGGGGTAAGATAAAATGAGTACCGATTTAAATCAACATGTGCAGACGTTGACGGAACAGATGGAAAGTTTTCATCATGCGTTAGAAACCAAAGCACGAGAGATTGAAATCAGTGGGGGAGATCAGGAAATTGTCGGTAAACTTATCAAAGGTACCGATGCGATGAAAGACAGTGCTAATATTTATTTATCCTGGGCACGCCACTATGTGAAGTTATCCGAGGGGGGGGCGTCGGAGGCAGATGAGGGTGAAGAGGATTCTGCCGATTTTCAGTTCTAAGGCATAAAAAGTCGTTAAAAGGGTTCATCGGTTCTTGAAGAAATCCGGCAGTCACGCTATGATCACCCTTCACAAGAAAAGTATTCGAACCTAAACAAATATTCGTTCCTCGGTAGCTCAGTTGGTAGAGCGTTCGGCTGTTAACCGAATGGTCGCAGGTTCGAGTCCTGCCCGAGGAGCCAAATTCAATGGGCTCCATGTTAAGACCGCCGGTTGATTATCTGCGTCTGACCGGGCGTAGACATTTTGCTTTGCACTCCCTTCCCGATACTACTACTTTTTTGCTGACCAGTCCTAACTCGGAATCCGATCTGGTGTAAGTGGGCAGCATGTCATCCCTATCCAGCCATTTGCCGCCTATACAAGCTTCGCTATCAATTCATTGTATGAGTTTGTGAATCAGTCAAAATTCCATTGGTCTAGATGAGTCGGTTTTCAGACTTGACCAAAAAGGATCAAACAGAATGGTATTGTTGATGTCTCCAAAGAGGGAAATAATCTCCTAGATTTTTGCAGCGGCAAGAAGATCAGAGTGTCCATGTCGGTCCAGCATACCTTTGATTTTTGGTGAAATCCCAACGAAGCTCACCTGAATACCCTTTGCTTTGAGATCTAAACAGGTCATAGCAATTTGGCCAAATCCAGAATTACTAATCAACGCCACAAGATTGAGATCCAGCGCCAACTTAGTATAGCCACCTGATAGGATCTGTTGGATTCTAGCCACGAATTCTTTTTGCGCTACCCTATCAAACTTCCGTGGAAGAGTGAGGCGCCAAAAGTCCTTTGGGAATTGCATTTCGCCTTGCATAACCATCCTTCTCTAACAAGACATATGGGTTTGCAATCTAGTGGCGTTTAGAAAGACCGGTAAAGAATCGGATCCGATACCTATTTAGGATGAACAAAGGGAATGGCACAGAAGATTGAGATTTTCTCTGCAGGGCCATTTCCCTAAATCATTCTAATGTCTGCGCTTATAAGTACCTCCCGTCGAGCTCTTTGTTGAGAACCTCAGCTTCACCTTATGTTTCAGTGGATCCGTAGTGCACAACAAGGGCGATGTGCCACAGTCAAATGCCCAGTTATTTTTATTCTCAAAGGGAGACGGATGTACATCAAAAGGATTCTCGATGCCAAAAGCCAATTTTGCAGAGTATATAGGAATTGCTCGTACTGGTTATCATTGTCTTTAGCAACGACTTGCGCAGCGACAATGTGTTGAATGTCTCAGAATTCAAGCACTGTCGCATTAACCACAGCAAAATTTTTGCAGATACACACAATCAAGTTCATGACATCGAGAACTGTTGGACCCAAGCCAAACGCCGTCTTCAAATTTCATCAAAATAATGGCCAAAAACTGAGAAATGGAATAAGCCCAATGATAATGGGTATCTTAAAGCTTCCTTGATCGTTGCTATTGGTTAGCCATTTTCTAGGGACAAGAGACCTTTTACGGCGCTCCAGTGACTGCCTCGCAGACGCGGCCATTCCGACTTGAGCCATGGTGTAAAGGCACCTGGCTTTTCAACGAGCTCTTGGTCGAGCGACTGTGCGCAGATCATTCGCCAGGCCCCCACCTCGAACTCATTTACCTTCGGCTCTCCGGCTAAGAGACCGGCGTACACATAGCAAAGTTCGTGCTCTGAACCACGTCCATCGTAGCGTGCACGATATTCGAACTTGAAGAGAAAGTGCAGGCACGAATCGACGCCTAATTCTTCACGAACGCGTTTTTCGGCCGCGTCGCGGGTATTCTCATGCGGGCGCGGATGGCTACAGCAGCTGTTTGACCAGAAATCCCCCCAAAGTCGCTTGTGGTGGCTGCGTTTTTGCAAAAGAAGCTTTCCAGTTTGGTCAAAGAGGAACACGGAGAAGGCACGGTGCAATTGGCCGTCGCCATCATGACAGGCCTCTTTCTCCTGAAAGCCGATGACTTCATCGTTTTTATCGACAAGTATTAACATGTCTGGTTGGGAAAATGTCATTGTGCCTCGGTCCAACTTCCTTGACGTTCATGTGGTATCCGTCATTTCCCATTTCCAAATGAGTTTGGTGTCGAATCTCCTCCTGAGCTTAGACAATTGCAAGGCATTCCACAACGATACAGATAGATTCACACCGAGTGCTCTATGAAAGAATGTAGCCTTAGTCAATGCGAACCAACTCCATATACTGGTGGTGTGCAGAATGTGTATATGTCCCTTAGAAGATCAGACCGATACTAAACGATCCGATATACCAGTCTTTCGTTTTGTACTTACCATTGATGGTGGGGCTAATTTCGTTCCCATCGATTGTGCGGGACTCCCAGAGAGCCCATTGAAACGCAAGATCCAAAACAATGGCTTCCAGGTAGCCTGAGTCAGGGTTAGGATCCCCGCAACTGATGAACCCCAGAAAGTGTGACCCCCGTTTACACTTCAATCCGAGCCCGGTCGCAAAGATGTTCCAATTGGAATCAGGAATGGCAGGGGTGAATGTGCGAGCCGGGACTGCTGCATTAGAGCGTTGATAGCCTCCCCGGAGGGCAATCTCCCAATGGGGGAGTGAGGTGAGCTTGAGCCATTTGTATTCGGTGCCGGCACTGAATGTGTACGTGTTTTCCCAATTCGCAGGTTGCGAAATATTTGGCGCGTTGGAAAGACGGATATCTAAACTTTTAAATTGGCTCCATCCGACATAATCCACGTCAACTTCTACTTTCCAGGCTCGGGCCGCGTCTCGAATCGGCCATACGGCGAGCCCGGCGCTCAGAACCCATGGGAGTGGGAGTGTCGTCTCGGCATCGTCCACCTTTTTGCCGTTCACGAGAAAGTCTCCCTTCAGATGAAGAGTTGCCTGATGCCTGTAAACTATTCCCAGATTCACGAGAGTATAGGTTGGAAATCCTCCTCACTATGGAGCTTTTCAATCCTGGTAAACTGGGAAGCATTTTGAGCCAAGGGCTCTGGCCGATGTTTCGGCACATCCATGAAGGCGTCGACCAACGTCCCTGGATGTTGGCGCAATGGCTCCGGCGTGGTTTCGAGGTCCTGTGAGCCAGGGAGGTCATTCCCTGGCAGGACCCCCATCCCCCGACTTGTACGGGATTCGAGTTCGCCTTGGAGAACGGCGTCGGCTTTTCGAATTAACTCCGACTGAGGTTTTGTGGAATGGCCCAGTGCAGTCTCTGGCGCGCCGGGTTGATTTGAAACCGATTCGGCTGGAATGAAGGCACTATCTACCGTTGTAGGCCTAGAGCTTAAAGTCGTTGATGGTCTGTCCTGGGGGTGTACCATAACGATAAATGAGGACGTTATAAATAAAGCTAATCAATAATGGTATGTGCTGAAACATCCAATCGACTCATGGTCATCGCTCTGGTTAAATCCCGTCGCGTTGTATCATTTTTTGGGGGAATGCTCTGCCTATTGCCCGATTCTTCCTTAGGATTATGTGATCAAGCACACGTTGAATAAACATTCTGAGCCAAGGAGTATAGGCGTTTTCATTTGCTCCTTACTTAGCTCGGCCATACCAACAAACCCGAAATCATCAACTTCGATATGATTGCATGGTCCAAAAACTCATCCGAGTTTTTTAGGCTAGCTAAAGAACGCAAATATATCAATAGCGATGAATCTGGAAGAAATAACCCACGAACATCAGGTACGCAATCCATCAGGGTAAAAGGAATGGGTTCTTGGTGGCGCTGGGGGGGCAGAAAGCCTTGGGGACGACATCAATTCCTACTTGGGAAAGACGGGTGCACTCTAAACTCTCCTTCCGCGAGTCAGCATAAGGAGTTTGGCCATAGGGCAAGTCCGGATTGCGACCCTTCTGACAAAAGGACGTTACCGTGCAGGACATGTTGGGACGCGCTTCGGGATTATTCGAGTCTTCGAGGAGGTTTTTGTTGATGTTGTCTCATGATCAGACAAAAGAGACATGAGAAGGAATGCCTTGAAATCATGAGGAAGATTTGGCCATCCTGACGATGGTCCCGGCGATTGTCATCAGTTTGATCAAGCAAGCGTGTTTCCCTGGAGGGGCTAAGTGGATAGTGGTCGCCATGCATAATGGTGTTGTCTTTATTGAATTATTTTTGCATGATGGCCTTATTTGAAATCTTAAAATGGGCTGATGTCAGAATTATTGTGCTTTTTTCGAAGAAGAGCTAATCCCTGATCAATCCAAGGGAAGAATGACTCGCCAGGAAATTTCTTGTCATGGTGATGTACAACCAAGCGATTAAAAATGTCCCACTCTTTTCCGAATTAACGGATCAGGAACTCAGTCTGTTGGCCGCTTCGGGGAGTCGTCAAAAGTTTCCTGACAAAAATGTGATATTCCAAGAAGGCGATTCAGGCGAAGTGTTGTTCATTATTTTGTCAGGCAAAGTTAAGGTGCTGTTAACCGGAAAAAACGGGCAGGAATTTATCCTCTCGCACTTAGGTCCAGGGAACTTTTTCGGTGAGATGGCCATTCTGGAATCGGCTCCACGATCCGCATCAGTGATAACGGTGGAGCCGAGTGAATTTTTTTTATTGGGGCAAAAGGAATTGACGGAACTTTTAAAACACCATCCAGACATTGCTATGAAAATTCTCAAAAACCTTTCCCAACGATTGAGAAAAGTCAGCGAACAGGTTCGCAGTCTCGTCATGTTTGATATGTATGGGCGTGTGGGTCGATGCCTGCTAAATTTAGCAGAGTTCCAGGATGGGGTGGAGACTCATGGACAATTATTGATTTCCAATCGCCCATCCTTCCAGGAATTAGCCAACATGGTAGGATGCTCCAGGGAAACCTTGAGTCGGACCCTTAAGGCTCTCAAAGAAAACGGAAGTCTTACGGTTACCCGGAACACGATCTATATCAATAGATTATGGGAATAAAACCCCACAGATTTGGTTTGGTGATATTGATGATTTTAAGAAAATATGGCGTTGGCGAAGTGTGAGGAGAATCACACCAAGAATGTGATGAATATCACAGACAGGAGGCCTGGAATGGGATAAATTAAAAAATAGAGAAGATGCTCTGATTGTCTTTCTCTCGGAGAGGTGGTTACCCCCTAGGATTCCACGACTTGAAATTGGTCTCTCATCCCTGCATTTTTTGAATATGGCAAACTATGAAGGCAAGCGTATGAATCATTGCTGTCATTCGAGGGATTTATTGTGAACATTCGGGTATTGGGAGCCCATGGGTCCGACCTGCTCTTGAATGGACCGACCAGTCAGCATATTTGTCGGAGCGTAGGGTTTTTGGTTAATGAAGAACTGATGGTAGATGCTGGAACATTAGCATCGGGACTCACTTTAGATGAGCAAAAACGGATCACGCATATCCTCCTTTCCCACTTGCATTTAGATCACGTAAAGGGCATTCCCCCACTTGTCGATAATATGTCCGGGCGGGTGGATCATCAAATCGTGGTAGCCAGTTTACCCTCGGTTTTAGTTGGACTTCAGAAGCATGTCTTTAACGATTTGGTCTTTCCGAATTTCTTCCATCTTCCAGAATCCCAATATGCCATGTTACGTGGCGAGGAATTGGAGCCCAAACGGGAATTGCGCTTGCCTGGAAGGGTTAGAGTAACCCCCATTCCCGTTAACCATACCGTCGAAACAGCCGGGTTTATTATTCAGGATGACGAGGTGGCCTGGATTTATAGTGGAGATACCTATGTGACGGAAAACCTTTGGCAAGAGGCGGCCCGAATACCAAATTTAAAAGGAGTCTTTATTGAGGTATCCTTTCCCGATTCAATGAGAGATATGGCCTCTCGAAGTAAACATCTCACGCCAACTCTTTTAGCCCAGGAATATCGAAAAATTGGGAAACCTGATTTGCCCTTATATGTCTACCATATGAAGCCTACCGTACGAGACCAAATCATTGATGAAATAAGCCATCTGGACATCCCTCACGTCACCATATTGAAAGAAGGCCAGGAACTGAAATTCTAGAAGCCTGTCGGACTTCGAATGAATCGGCTGCAAAAGTGCCTAGGCGGTCCATATTGCGCCGCTTGGCCCATAGTCCCACTATGGACCGGCAAAATCGTCAAAATCTGGCCTCGCTCAGCCACATTTTCGCTGTCGATTCCCAAAGTCAGACAGACTCCTAGCAATGACCTTTTTCTTTTTAACTCTTCTGTTCCTCACGTTCATTTTCCAAGTCGTCCCCCGTCTCTCAGGCAATCGGTTGACCTTGGTTGGTCCTTCTTTTTTCAAACCGGCCACGCCTCCAACAATCCCAATACCTGCGTTGGATCATATCGGATTTTTTATATTCCTCTCTCAGAGAAAGAATCGCACTCCATCAGGCCTATGCTGAATAATTTGTGGGGGACGATGGAGCATTCGGACTAAAAGACAATACATAAGACCTCAATGAGTGACCTTGGGACTTCAAGACAACAGTCGTCAACCAAGATCATGTATCTAAATGGATAAATTATGTATCCAAATGGATACCATTCCGTGGCGCCTGAAAGGTCATAACAACGTCGAAATGTTTTGAAAACGGGAAATATCTGTTTCCCGCCAAGAAGTTATCTTCCCAAAAAACGATAAGAGCACCCAACATATAGGTGGTATTGAAGTTGCCTGAATGAAAACTAACGTGATCAAAATCACAAAAACCATGAGTCTCAATCATCTTCATGGCAGCGATCTCCCAATCCATGAGAAAGGATTCTAGGTGTGCGACAATACAGATAGAGTAGCTACGGCTCGTTTTTCTGAACACGCAATCGTTTCTTCCTAACGAACCTCGCCTCTCCGGGTTTGGTGCCTTGCTGTCGCCAAGGAATTCATGACGAAAGGAGTCGGATTCAAAGGTAGGTAGAAGGTGCGGACCACGGATGCTCCCTCCTCCTCACATGTCTCAGACTTTGAAAAACAGGATTCGTCAAGTCGTTGAGACAGAGGAACGATACGATGACCCGTTGTGCGGAAATGTGAGGGAAGGAACATGCCCATGCAACAAGAAACCGTCATCTTTAACCGGCAGATCATCCGTCTCTTCAAAGGTATTCTCAAAGCATGGGAACAATGGGTGGATGAAGTCGAATATGTCAAAAGCCACAAAGGGCACGGTGTTGAGACCAAAGATTTGGCGCCACGAATTGTCAGAAAAAAAAGAAGGAGATCCAAATGGCAGAACCATGAACCCGTAATGGACTCTAACCTTCGTACGCTTTCTCCCCTCGCGTCATTCGACGCCTCGTGTCGTCAAAGCCTCCGAATCCAAACAACGGGATCGTTGCGAGAAACTCTGAGAGAAAGAGGAGTGAAATGCTGTATGGATATTCTCACCCAAAATTCCCCGGTTTCCGCTCACCAAAACATCGAAAGACGAGAACACAGAACACACCTGTTACATACACTAAACACGGGTGAAATATGACCATGAACGCCGTGCCCGTCTGTTCCCCTTGGCTATTGTGTATCAGCTTCTTGGCTGTCGGACTTACCGCCTCGGTCACATCGGCTGCGGAATGCAATCCGATTGTGGCGACGGTCGTGTCCGTTCAGGGCAGGGTGGAGGTGCGCCGCGTGAATGTCGAGCAGTGGCAGCCGGTGAGTCTCAACGATATCTTCTGTGCCGGGGATCGTATTCGGGTAGGTGCCGAAAGTCAGGCGGATATCGCCCTCGCCAATCGAGCGGTACTCCGGTTGGATCAAAACACCGCCATCACTCTGGGAGGAATTCAAAAAGAACAGACAGTTCCGGTCGTCCTCATCAAAGGTGCCACCGATGTTTCCACCCGTGCCATTCGCGCAGTAGGGGGAAGGGCGCTCTTATTCCTCTATGCAGGTGTGGGCGGAACGGAAGGATGGATTCGGATCGTTAACATTCAGGCGGATGTGGTCTCCAAAAAATGGGGGGAAGGTTTTTCCTTAGCGGGGGAGCAATCGATCGTTTCACCAAAAGGACAAGTGCTGATGTAACCACACGTCGTCAAATCCGTTGATGGTTGTGATGCTGAAGAAGGGAACCAATGAGGAATAGCCGGTGCACCAATGTTTTTGGTTAGTAAGTAATTGTCTGCTGTGGGGTACATCCTCTTGCTGATTTTGTTGAGGTGATCAAAGCACTTTCTTGTTTATTTATCGGCAAAGGAAAAAGCCAATTAGAAGGGTGAAAGGGAAGTGGCATTCAACGGGGAAGGAAATCATGTATGGCCCAGCTGTATGAAATTTTATGAATCATGTGGGTAGTCCGTATGGGATGACTCACGCAACCTCATGGGAGAAACACTTGTGGAATTAGAATGCACATCGTCCTCCTTTCAGATGTCGGGTCTGGACCGGCGTAAAGAGCCTCGCCGGATAGAAGATCGACGATTGATACAGCGAAACCGGGAGTTGGAAGCGGCCCGCCGCATGACGGAAGTGCTTTTCCAGAATCTTCACACCGATGAGCTGGTTGAAAAAACACTCACCACTGCTCTGGAGGTTGTGGGAGCGGAGAGCGGATCCATTCTTCTCGCCAATCAGGATTCCGAAGAACTCGTGTTCCGGCATTCCATTGGTGCCAGCCCGGTAGAGGCCGGCACGGCGATTCCATGGGACAAAGGGATTGCCGGCGCCGTGTTTCATTCGGGACAGCCGATCGTGATTCCGGATGCCAAACGGGATCACCGGCATTATCAAGCCATCGATATGTTAACCGAACACGTCACACGGGATATGATCGCACTGCCCTTAAAGCGATGGGAAGGAAAGCCTATCGGTGTGTTGGAAGTCCTGAATAAACGCGAATCGCTTCTTGATGAAGAAGACGTGGCCATCCTGACAATTGTGTCTGCCCTTGCCGCGAACTCGATTGAGCAATCCCGTCTGTATCGGGAAGCTAAGCTCGCCGTCATCGTACGAATGTTAGGTGATGTGAGTCATGACATCAAGAATATGTTGATGCCGGTGTTATCAGGGGCCGAATTATTGGAGGATGAATTGGAGGAGCAATTTCCTTATTGGATGGAAGTGAAGATCAAAGGGGCTGAGACGAGTTATGCCAATTGTCAGGTACTCACCTGGATGATTGGAGTGCAGGCGGTACAACGGCGCGTGCGGGAAATTGCCGATGCGGTCGAAGGGTGACGAGTCCCCCCCATTTTGCCCCCTGCCGGATATCCACTGTGGTGAGGGCCGTGTTCGCAACCCTGAAACCCTATGCGGCGGAGCAGGCGGTCCTGTCGAAACCGACGGTCTGGACGCACTCCCTGTCATTGAAGCGGATGAACACCGTTCTTTACCGCTTTTTACAATCTCATCAGCAATGCCATTCCGGAGATTCCCGGGGGAGGCCTGATCACGGTTTCCGGAGAGGAGGATAATCGGGGGAGGGATTCTCGTCACTGTTGGGGACAATGGTCGGGGCATGTGTCCCGGAGTGCGGATCGCCTTTTTCACGCCGAGGCTATCACCACCAAACAGGAAGGGACGGGGCTGGGGGCCAAAATTGTTAAAGATGTGGTGGATGCCCATGGAGGACGCATTGATGTCGAAAGTGAACTGGGGGTGGGCACAACGTTTTATCTGCATCTTCCTGTTCACCCTCCTCCACCGAAATTGTGAAAGTTGTCCCGACAGCTAGGCTTCTATGTGAGGAGGACTGATTGGTGTGTGCTTCTCAGAGGCTGACGACAAAGCTGATGGGATAGGTCGATCGGAAATGCCCACATGGAGCAGTGGGTTCTGAGGGTTCTGGTGGTATCTTCAGGAATGAGATTCCCGGAATCAGAGGAGAGTCATTCGTGGCCAAACTAATAAAGGCCGCTTTGTTTGGTCTGCTCATTGGCATGGTTGGAGTTGTCATCAGTATTGTCCTCTCTCGCAGTTTTGAAGAAGACGTTGGATTAGGTCTTTTGTTCCAATTGCGAGGTGTCAGGCCTCCACCGGCTGACGTCGTGATGATTGGTATTGATCATGATTCTTCAGCGCACTTTAACGTCCTTGACGATCCCGACGAATGGCCTCGCTTTCTTTATGCGCGGCTGACGGAGCGCCTGGTGCAAGCCGGAGCCAGGGTCATAATCTTTGACGTGAATTTCTGGAAGCCCGATCGCCGGAGGAGGATGGATTTTTTGAAAACGCGATTGAAAAAGCCGGGAATGTAGTCTTGGCGGATACGTTGATCGCCAGACGTCCATGGCCATGGGCAGGAGCCCTGGCTGAGGCCGATAGCATCGTGGAAATCTCCAAGCCATTTGTGCCCTTTAAGGAAGCGGCCGCCGGAACCGGGCCGTTTGTGCTTCTAAACAACCCGGTTAAGTTCTCCCAGGATTGGACGTTTTGACAAGGAGCGGGCCAAGCAGAATTTTTCCCATTCTGGCACTTCAATTGTTTTTTTCACCCCGTGTATCAACAGTTCATTGAACTCCTTGAGCAGGTCCGCCCCAAATTCACGGGCCGACTTCCTAAGGATTTTGAATCGGCACGAACAAGCAAGGGGCTGGTGGAGTTGGTGCAGGAGATCAGAGAACTCTTTGAGAGTGATCCGCGACTGACGGAAGATATGCTCAAGGCCCTCGGGCATGCGAGTGTAGGCTGCAGAAGCAAATTGAAGAACTTCAAGCAGCTCAAGGCCCTGATCAAGGTTTACAGAAGACACGCGCACAAACGTTATCTCAATTTCTATGGACCTCCACAGACCATCACCACCATTCCGTATGATCAGGTTTTGGATTCTCGACCCGACCCTTCCAGGGGCTGGAGTTATGGTTCTGAAAGACAAAGCCGTCTTTGTGGGGGCTTCAAAAAATTTTCCGGGAGAACGAAATGATGGTTTTTCCACCGTGTTTTTTAGGGGAATGGGGTCTTTATGGGAGGTGTAGAATTAGCCGCCACGGCTTTTGCCAACATGTCGGAGGACGCTTCCGTCACACCTATGGGCCTGCGTGCCAAAATGTGGCTTCTCCTACTGTGGGCCCTGTCTTTTTTTGTGGGGGTAGTTTCCCGGATGGTTTCAACGGTGATGGCCGGCGGCGCAGTCCTTGTCTTAAGTCTCTTATATGTTGGTGGAGCCGCCTATGCATTTGAGAACGCCTTTAGTCCGGTCTCCCCTTCGTGATTCCGTTGTTGGTGCAGGGTCCATTGGCGTTCGGGAGTGCCGTTTCGTGGAACTATTACCAGATTGATAAGGAGCAGAAGAAGATACGGCAAGGGTTTTTGGGGACTACCTGCCCAATGATGTGGTGGATGCGCTGTCCCTCTGGACCTCCACCAAGGAATCTCAAGGGTGGCCCTCAAGTGGTCTATGGAACCTGTCTCTTTACCAAATATGAAAATTATACGAGCCCTATGGGAAAAACTGAACCCTCAGGAACTGCGCGGTTTACTTGGGAAATACTTTAACGCGCTCTTTACGCCTGTTCGCCACAATGGTGGGCTCATTGTCGATCTGAGAGGAAATTCGATTCTGGCGATATGGAAAGCGCCTCAGGATGAGTTGGGGCTGAGAAAGCGAGCGTGCTTCGCAGCCTTGGATATTGCGAAATCGATTGATCGGTTTAACCAAGAGGTGGGATCATACTGTCTTCCCACAAGAATCGGGTTGCATTGGGGACAATTTACCATCGGCGCGGGGAGGGCAGTCGATTATGCTGAGTCCGGTCCGGCCGGAGAAGTCGTGGATACGGCTTTCCGGGTGGAAGGGTTAAATAAGTATATGGGAACGACAATCGCCGTGACGGGCGATGTCATCCAGGGACTTGAGAACCCCCCTTTCTTTTGAGAGAGCTTGGACAATTTAAGCTCAATGGCTATGAGCAATCGTGTGTCATTCACGAACTCATCAGTCGCCTGGAGGAGTCTGACCAAAACCGGATGGTCGCGAGTGGGATCTTTGCCAAAGGTCTCGGGGCATTTAGAATGCAGATTCGAATCGCACGGGAATTGTTCTCTCAGTGTCTTGACCTTGTCAAGGGAGATGGACCTTCGGAATTTTATCTCCAACTCTGTGAACAGTACAGCAACAATCCACCTCCTGAACGATGGGATAAAGTGGTGACACTGGAGAACAATAGCCCTGGCCCATGCTGTGATGCGTTTCGTGCCAACGATCATGACTCTTCCAGATCGAATCGTTTCCCTGGGTCCAGAAATCCAATCGAAAATCCTGGCATCTGATGGCTTTATACTTGTATACGCTGACTTGGAAGAAGAACTGCAATACATTCCTCTTCAGGCTCTTGGGCCACATCGGTAAGATTGACGTCACCCGAGACCCTCCGCAGACGCAAACTCATCAAGCAAGAATCTGTTTCAAGGATCAGGAGGAAACTCTGCATGCTTTGGTCATACTTATTCGGACTCCGCGATCGCTGGAGCCAGTCCGAGAAAGTTCGCCTGTCACCAGGTACACCGTCTTCTTGCGTGATCCCTTTAAAACCCAACAAGCTTTTATTTTAAAATTTTGCTACCCTTTTCTGATAATTCCCAACATATGATTCGGCCATGGTGGAAATTGGGTCAACATTGACGTCATAAGGGAGCCAGATGTGAATCCCTCGAACCAACTGGACCGCAAGGAGCGGGAACTGGAAGCCGCCGGAAAATTAGCCAGGCGCTTTTTCAGCATCTCAGCGTGGAAGAGGTGGTGGAGCAAGGATTAAAGATAGCCTTGGAGGTTGTGAATTGCCGAGCCGGTTCCGTGTTGCTGGCCAATCCGGAAACGAAGGAATTGGTGTTTTACCATTCAATTGGCGACCAACCACTCAAGCCCGGAACGGCATTTCCATGGACGCAAGGCATTGCGGGATCGGTTTTTGCCACAGGACACCCTGTGGTGATTAAAGATGTGAAGGAGGATCAGCGTCACCTTGAGAAAATCGATCAACTAAGCGGATTCCACACCAGGGACCTGATTGCTATTCCTCTGAACCGATGGGAAGGAAATCCGATTGGAGTCCTTGAGGTGATGAACAAGCGGGAGGACAGGTTAAATCAGGACGACGTGGCCATCTTAATGATCATCGGGGCGTTCACGGCACTGGCCATCGAGCAGGGCGATTATTTCAGGAAGCCAAATTAGCGGAAGTGGCCAAATCCTGGGAGACATTGGGCATGACGTGAAAAATATGCTGATGCCGGTGTTGTGTGGGACGTCACTCCTGAGAGATGAGGTGAATGACGTTTTCGCCGACCTTCCAGCGTTTGACCCTGACAAAGGCCGAGCGAGCCATGAATTATGCCTGGAAGTCATCGAGATGGTGGCCAATAACACCAAACGGATTCAAGAGCGCGTGAAAGAAATTGCCGATTGCGTGAAGGGTTTGACGAGCCCCCCACGCTTTGCCCCTTGTAAACTTCACCATGTGGTGGCTTCGGTGTTTGATACCTTGAAGCTGGCGGCTCAAGAAAAAGGGATTACCCTGGTTCATGAAGGAATTTTGGAATTACCGGTGATTCAAGCCGATGAATCGCGGCTGTTCAATGCCTTTTATAACCTTGTCAATAACGCCATTTCCGAAGTTCCCAAGGGCGGGTCCATAACGAAAAACGGACAATGGACGCCATGGGAAAGACGGTTCACGTGTCCGTGATTGATACCGGGCGAGGAATGCCCGCTGAAATTGAGATACGCTATTCACGGCCAGGGCGATAAGCCGGAAACAAGGTGGAACCGGGTTGGGAACAAAAATTGTCAAGGATGTCATCGAAGCGCATTCGGGAGTTATCGCAGTAGAAAGTGAAGTGAATCGAGGAACTGTCCTTCACATTCATTTGCCAATGGAAGTGCCGACCACGTTTTCTTCGGATCACGTGTCTTCTTGAAAATTTTGAAAAACGGGTATGAGGCGTGAACAATGTTCTTCCCGTTCATGTCCCTTCCAAAACATGTACTCGCTTGTGATTACAATTAAAACCTAGCAGATATCTTCCCGTTTTCCGGTTCATTCATATCGTACTTAAGCGTTAAGGGGATCCCTGTGGGCCATTCACCTCTTCGTTCTCCCGCCTTTCAAATCGGGGTCATGACTCTCCTGGTTTTTCTGGGTGTTATGGGGCTTCGGTGGGAAGGCTTTCTGGAAAGTGCGGAACTGGATGCCTACGATTGGTCAATGCGTCTTCGTCCGACCAACACACAGCCGAACCCCCCGATTACGCTGGTGTCGATTACGGACCAGGATATTCGAACATTAGGGCAATGGCCGGTAACGGATAGAGTCCTTGCCCGAGCCCTGCACCTCATGACGATACATCACCCTCGAGCGATCGGAGTGGATATCTATCGGGATTTGGAAGTGCCGCCCGGTCGGCAGGAATTGGACCGGGTGCTAGAGGCGCATCCGGAAATCCTAATGGTCATGAAATTCGGAAAAATTGAGAAGGGGGGTATTCCCGGTCCGGCCATATTGCAAGGCACGGACCGTGTCGGGTTTAACGATGTGGTCGTCGATTCCGGGGGGATCGTTCGCCGGGGCCTCTTATTCCTTGATGATGGAATCAATTTTTATCGGTCCTTTTCTTTGCTGCTGGCCCTCCAATTTTTACAGCAGGAGGGGATCGTCCCAAAACCGGCCGTTGAGAATTCTGATTGGTTGCGACTTGGGAAAACGGTCATTCGCCCTTTCGAATCGCACGATGGAAGCTATGTGGAAGCCGATGCCCAGGGGTATCAATATCTGTTGGCTCTTGAACGGGGGAAGAACGTCTTTCCGACCATTTCCTTTGGAGACATACTGGCAGGAAAGTTCAATCCGGAGTTGGTTCAGGACCACATCGTGCTTGTCGGAGTGATCGCCCAAGGCGTCAAAGATTATTTTTATACCTCACAATGCGGAACACTCACGGTGTGTCCCCCAATTCCCGGACTTGAATTGCATGGATACATGGTGCACCAACTGCTCCGCTTAGCGAAGGAAGGGCCAGGCCCCCATTGCGACATTTCCAGATTCCCTGGAAGCCGCCTGGATCGGGCTATGGGTGCTCGGGGGAGGATTCATCGGCGTGTGGATTCGGGGTGCCTGGCGTTTCTCTTGGCTGTGCTCATGGGGGTGCTGCTGCTAAGCGGAGTGGTGGTGAGCGGGATGATGTATGGGATGTGGATCCCATTTATCCCGCCGGTCATTGGATTGGTCATCAATGCCATGGTGGTGACAGCCTGGCTTTCGAACCGGGAAAAGCAGGACCGGGCGCTCCTAATGTCGCTTTTTTCCCGGCATGTCTCTTCAGGAGTGGCCCAGGCTGTCTGGGAGAAGCGGGAACAATTTTTGGAAAAGGGCCGGTTGCGCCCACAAAAATTGGTGGTGACGACGTTGTTTACGGATCTTGAAGGCTTTACGACTGTGGCAGAAAACATGGAACCCGACACGGTACTGGACTGGCTCAACACCTACATGGAGCGCATGGTGAAAATCATCACCAACCATGGTGGGATGGTTGATGATTATCATGGAGACATGATCAAAGCGGATTTCGGGGTATTCCGGCTGGAACAAACGGAAGCCGACAAGCGGCAGGATGCCAACAATGCAGTCAGTTGTGCCGTGGCTCTGGAACAGGAAATGCGACATCTCAATACTCAATGGCAGCAGCAGGGGTTGCCCGAGGTGCGAATGCGGATAGGCATGCAAACGGGGCCGGTGGTCGTCGGAAGTCTGGGCAGTGAACAACGGTTGAAATTTACGACCATTGGAGACTCCGTGAATGTTGCCTCTCGATTAGAAAGTTTCCAAAAAGACTCGTTGGAGATCTGGTCCAAAGATGAAATCTGCCGGATCCTTATTGGAGAGACGACCAAACAATACCTCGGGGACCATCCATGGAGACTCAAAGAAGTCGGGATGATCACGCTAAGGGGGAAAGCCAACCGCATTTCCGTTTACCGGCTGTTCACGAAGCCGGGCAGTCCGGAACCACGTTCGGTGACTTCCATAGAACAAGCCAGAGATGGCCTCTTCAGGTGAACGGAGAAATGGGCGGGGGCTGGTTGGGTAGTTGCCTTCTCCATTCACACCTGGTCATAATGTGTACAGTTGATGCTCCCTGCTGTCCAGCGGGGTGGGGTCAACGGAATTTTCAGGAACACCGCCATGGCGAGTCGATCCGGAAAACAAGAAATCTCTCACCAGAGAATAGACCTCCCTGAAACATTTCTGCTTCAGATCAACCAGGAGCAGGAATTACAAACCTTGTTACAACTCATTGAAAAAGAATCACGCCGGTTACTGCAGGCGGAGGGGATCAGTGTGTTTCTGTTGGATCGGAAGGAATGTGAGCTGTGGTTTCCCCTCCCTGTGAGTGGGCGGGTACTGCGCCTGGATGCTCGCTTAGGAATTGCGGGCGCCTGTGTGGCGACAGGAGAGTTGATTAATGTCAAAGATGTGCAATCGGACTCAAGATTTTTTTCCGGCATCGACGCACAAATGAAGCGGCAAACGCAGACCCTGTTGGCGCTGCCGGTTCGGGACAGAACCGGCGACATCATCGGAGTCTTTGAAGCCGTGAATAAAAAGGGCAAGGATTTTACCGCCCAAGATGAAATTGTGGCTCAGGCGTTGGTTGATAGCATCGCCATCCCTCTTCAGAAATTCCATGTCATGGAACAATTGCGGCGGGAACGCGAACGGTTGCAACAGGAAAACGCGCATTTGTGGAAAGAGGTCGAAGGACAGTACTCCCGAAAAAGCTGATGGGAAACAGCCTGCCCATGCAGCGACTGATCAGAATCATCGATCAGGTCCGGGATAGTTCAGTGGATGTTCTTATTACCGGAGAAAACGGAACCGGAAAGGAATTGGTGGCCAAAGCCATTCATTACAATAGCCCTCGAGCCCGTCAACCGTTTGTCGCGATCAATTGTGCCGCGCTCCCCGAAACGTTAATCGAAAGTGAATTATTCGGCATCAGCAAAGGCACTGCGACGGACGTGGAGGCCAGAATAGGCAAATTTGAACAGGCGAATAAGGGCACGCTGTTTCTGGATGAAATTGGAGATCTGGGCGTAAACGCCCAGGCCAAAGTGTTACGAGTGCTGCAGGAGCGAGCCGTCGAGCCGGTGGGAAAGCGAGAGTTGGTTCCGCTTGATATCAGGATCATTGCGGCCACCAATAAAAACTTAGAAGCCGCTATTAAAGCCGGCACGTTTCGAGACGATCTCTATTACCGTCTCAAAGTCGTGCATGTGCATACGCCGGCCTTACGGGAGATTCCCGCAGATATCCCCCTGCTCGTCAATTATTTTCTGGACCTCTACAGCTCGCAGATGGATCGACCCAGGAAAAAACTGTCCGCCAAGGCCATGCAGCGATTCATGGAATATTCCTGGCCGGGAAATATCCGGCAGTTAGAGAATGAAATCAAACGATTAATGGTCATGGTTCGTGGAACGACGATAAACGAGGATGCGCTCGAAGAAGCATCCGATGCCCTGTCCAGATGACCGGAGGTGCCATAGACCCGAAAGGCCGGAGTCTTCATCAAGCCGTGGATGAATTGGAGCAACGCATGATTAAGGAGACGTTGTTGGCCTGCCGGTTTAATCAGGTTCAAACGGCCAAACGGTTAGGCTTAAGCCGGCAGGGACTCATCAAAAAAATCAAACGACATAACATTCAGGTCGATCACTTGCGGGATGAAGTCTACGAATCCCCCTGATCACCGAATTGCTCTTCGACATGTTCTCTTAAGATCCCACCCAGTCCCACAAGTTCACTCTTCTCTCTCTTTCTCTCGAAACTCAAAAAAACCATAGCCCATTTCTCTGTCTAAAAGAGGGAGGCCCGTCTCAGGAGGGGGATGAGCCGTTCGTCTTCGTTTCCTTTCCTGGGAAATGCAGCCAGGAAAAAATTTAGGACAACATCGCTTTTCAGACTTTGCGCAGGTGAAGTGCCCAAGGGCATTCTCCCTCCCTGAATCACAATCATTGTGTATCCAATCAGATACAGCGCGTATCTGATTGGATACGTATCCCACGCTGAACAAGAACAGGACTTTACCTCTTAACTTTTGATCCTCAAGAAAACTCTTATGAAAATATGAAGCTTAGTCGAGTTGAGGTGAGAATGCTGGAAGCTGGTTCTGAATGCGGCATTGCAATTGCCTTTATTGCAATAAATATTTGGTTACGAAATAATTTTGTGCAGCATGTCAGAAAAATATAGGGAGGTCACAATTTCATAATGGAGTGGTTGGAAAGTAGGGAAGCCAAGTGTCCTTAGTACAACTGCAATGCCATGAAGTGATCTATTTTATATTTTTATAGCGGTATTGCTGATTCCTGCATCATAGCTTAGCCTAATCTTCCCCCTTTTCTCTTTCTCCTAATTTCAATTAGCTGATAATGAGTCTTTCCAATCACTACGAGAATCGTAGCGGCGTGAAGGCCATCAGGAAAAAGGAGTAAAAATGAGCAGGGCCATTTATTTTCTTTGTTTAATATTATTTATTCAGTTTGAGGGGTGTATGGAGGTAGATATAAATGTAAAGGGGAGACCCTTTGTCGGCACCACTGCTTCCTCCATTAATAGTGAAAACAGACTGAAAAAAGTCATTGCAAGCCGGGATGAAATTCCGGATCTTCCTTTTCCTGGAAATACTGGAATAGTCGTGGCAGATTCAATATGTAACCTTGAAAACCAATTGTTAACTGTTAATCCAGGTTTGGCCACAGCCCAGGAAACAGATTTTTGGTGTTGGGCTGCTAGTCCTCAAATGGTTATAAAATTTCATGAGCCGGAAAAGGATTTACGTCAGTGCGAAATTATTACAGAAATCAAGCTGAATGGAAGCAGCAGAAATGGTAACCCCATTTGCTGTCCGCAGCCAACAAATATTGATTGTCTAAAAAATGGCCGGCCAGAGGATGTATTTGAGAATTACCGCTATGAACCAAAAATTTGGGATTATGCAAGATTGGGAGTTCCAAAGCCTGAACAAATACGGTGGCAGCTCTGTAATAATGGGATATTTCCTCACATTGTTTTAAATGACGATAATGGGGGACATGTCGTGAATATTACGGCTATTACAAAAGTGGGAGACGACATTTTTGTCGAAATATTCGACCCTTTGAGGAAATGGTTTAAAGTAATTCCCTATCAGGAATTCACAGAGGGTTTTATTTGGCATTAAGGGGGTCAAATACAATATTGAATCTGATCTTGTTCAAATCGAAAAGCTCCCGTAAAGGGAGATTTAGAAATGAGGAAAATTTTGAAAAACATTCTATGGATCCTTTTTACTTCCTTTTCCCTTTTTGGAGTACCGGCACTGGCTGATTTTGTCACGAGTCAAGAAGAGCCAAAAATGCCGACCGTAAATTTGTGGTAGGTGAAGTGCAAAAACTTCATGACAATATTTTGAATGAGTTAGCGAAGAATGAAAATTCGAAAAGGAAAGTCAAAAGACTATTAACTGTTATGGGGTTTACCGATGAAAAAGCGAATGAATTTATGGATAAAAAGGAATTACTGTCTGAGAATATTGAGGCAGTAGGTCCTTGGCCACTGTTTTATATTCGAAAAGACCATCTACTTGATTATGTTAGCAATGATGCAAGAAACCCTTGGAAATTACTTATTCCCACCGGTACATTCTTTGCCATCAAGATAGATGGGCAGGTCCACACCTCTGTAACTCTCATCGACAAAAACCCCCATGGTCCTAATCCCAACTGGGGAATAACAGAATGGAGTTCACCGAGTGAAGGAACATTTTTTATAGATGCCAAGGTCGGCAGTAATGAAGAAAAATGTAGGCCACTCGAAGTTGAAATCCCAAGCCTGAACTACAAACTACAGGGTTGTGAAGATCCGGATGATCATGAGGATTTAAAATTCAAAATTATTAAATTCGGGCCTGATCAAAAATTGAAATCTTCTGTGTTTCGACCGGCAGCTCTAGTGTTCAAAGAATTGGCAGAGGAAGCAAAAAATCCAAATTATAATTTTCCCCGACGATGATGAGGCTTATGGGAAGGCTGCCAATAAAATACTAATGAAAGGAGGACTGCATGCAATTAATGAAAGTTTTCATCAAGACACATGGGCGAATTCTATTTGTTGGATTGGTATTTGCCATTATGCTTCAAGGATGTTCAGAGCCTTTTATAAAAACCAATGTAACAGTGGACATGGGGAATGGGGTAGAAAAGTGTTCCGCCAAAAAACGCCGGTGGGGGCATGCAACAGCCCAGTTTCCTGGTCAGGATCAGCAGCTGGTTGCTCAGGACAACAACGGACCAGTTCTGCCCTCTGGCACTCCCATTAAGTGCAGGTCAGGAAGTAATAAATGTCATGGTACCCCTGGGGATTGCTACGGCATGAATTGTATTAACCGCATTAAGAATATCTCTAGTAACCAAGGAGATTGCTATTGTGGGTGTCCTTTTTAAGCTAAGGGATTTAAATTTCGGATACTTGATAAAAAGCAAACGGTGTAATTAAGGACTATTTGTTCCCATGGAAAGATTTGTATTAAGAGATCAGAATAAACCGTCCTTATCCATTCATAGGAAAAAGTTGGCATACTTCTTTCTGATGGGGGTGGCTTTCCAAATGTTTATGGCCATACGTCCTTCAAGTCCCCAAGTTCCTACAACTATTATTGCTGACGGAACACTGGGAACGAATGTTCCTAACGGATGCAATGTTTGCAACATAACCGGTGGGACGCGTCCCGGTAATGGGACTAATCTTTTCCATAGTTTTGATAAGTTTGATGTCGGGGCAACAGGAGTAGCCAATTTTCTGAACGATTCCGGAAAGCCGACTTCCAACATTCTGAGCCGTGTGACGGGAGGGGACCCCTCTAGCATCTCGGGAGGATTCAGACCGACGGCTTCGGCAATGCCAACCTGTTTCTGATGAATCCGCACGGGATCGTGTTCGGGCAGAATGCCTCATTGAATGTGGGAGGTGCCGCCTATTTCACGACAGCCGATTATTTAAAACTGAGCGACGGAGTGCAGTTCACCGCCATGCCGAGTACGCAGGATACCTTGTTGAGTATCGCGCCGGTTGCCGCATTCGGTTTCCTGGGTACCAATCCCGGCGGTGGGATTTCGTTGCAGGGAGTACCTTATCCGTTGAGGAAGGGCACACGCTCTCGCTCGTTGGTGGAGATATCACGATCGGCGGTACTCTCAATGCGGGGGGGGGGAGGTTGCCTTAGCCAGTGTGGCCTCTCCTGGAGAAGTGGTGGCCGATACGTTCGCCGGTGCCCCCAACGTCAACGGGCAGTCGTTCACCACAATGGGGAATATTGCCTTATCGGAGGGAGCCACGCTGAATGTGTCCGGCGAAGCGGCGGGCGGAGATGCGGCTGGCACCGTCATCATTCGTGGCGGCCAATTGATGATGACCAACGCCACGATCTCAGCCGATACCGGCGATGGTGCCGGAGCAACCACGGCCGTGAGCATACAGTTGACCGGTGATCTCGCCATTGAAACGGATTTAAATCCTGCCATTACAGCGCGCAGTCTCGGCTCCGGCGATGCTGGAGAAGTTGGCATCCTGTCGAAAAATATGAATGTGGTGGGGACCACGACGGCCTTCACGGAAGAACTTAAATTTGTCACCGTTATCGATACCGTTTCTTGGAATAAAGGGCATGCCGGAAATGTCAACATCACCACAGGTGATCTACAAATGAGGGGGAATTCTGGTGCTGAGGGTTTAGTCATTTTTGTTGATGGAGGTGTGGGGGGTGAAGGTTCTGGTGGAAAAATTGAGATAAATGCGAACTCACTGAATATGAAAAGCGGGCATCTAAGGACGGGAGGTAATTTTTTAAGTGAGAATCCCTTAGGCCCGGCCGGGGATGTGAAGATTGTTTCCAATCACATCGATTTGCAAGGCTCAACAATATCCACGCAATCCTTTGCCAACAAAGGAGGGAATATCAACATCCACGGTAGTAATATTACCTTTGGAGGTAGTAGTGTGCTTAGTACCACCGGTTTTACCCAAAGTGGGGCAATTAATATCAATGCTGAGCGCTTGCTAGTTAAAGAAGACAGTGTAATTGAGAGCAACACTTTATCCGGGGCATTGGACCCAGTTCCATCAGGTGGCATTGACCTGATGGCCGATGTAATTGAACTGAAGGAAGGAGGCCGTCTGATCACGGCCACCATTGGCAACAGTGATGCCGGACCCATTCACTTGGTGGGAGCCGATTCAATCAGTCTTTCAGGGAGTGAACCAATATCAGACCGGCCTTCGGGAATTTTTAGCAGTTCGTTGGGATTTAGGGGGCCTCATGGAAAGGCCGGGAATGTTTTTATTACCACCCCGGAATTGGAAATAAATGATGGGGCACGGATAATTACGGGGACGGCCAGTCAAGGAGTTGGCGGAGATATAACAATTAATGCTCAATCTATAATAATAAATGGTCAACAATTCGAAGAACCTGCTGAAGGACTATTTGGTTTGGGCCACCCATTAGCCAGCGGCATTTATACCTCAACTCTGGGAAATCCCATTAGGTGTGGTGGAACGTGTGGGAATGCCGGAGAAATAAACATCACCACCGGGTCGTTTATGCTACAAAATGGTGCCCAAATTGATAGTGGGACTAGTAGTACCGGCCAAGGTAATTCGATTATCCTCAAGGCGTCGGAAAATATCTCGATTTCCGGAACGCTTATCGATGGGACTTCTGGTGGTATTTTCAGTCGTTCGATTGATCCAGGTTCGGGCAAGGGTGGAGATGTATCTTTAACGGCAGGTCAGACTTTTCTTTTGAAAGATGGTGCGGCAGTCTCGGCGAGTAGCGAAGGCCCGGGTAACGCTGGAAATATTAATATCATTGGCCATGACACGATTCTGATTGACAAGGCCACCGTGACCACGGAAGCGGCACAAGCTTCGGGGGGCAATATCACACTCACCGCCAACGACATGATTCAACTGGTCGACAGCACCATTTCCAGCTCGGTACAAGGGGATGAGAAAACGGGCGGGGGCGATATCAATTTAGATCCGGATTTCATCATTCTCCAAAACAGTCAGATCCTGGCCAAGGCCGTGGCGGGTAAGGGCGGCAATATCGACCTGGTTGCGAGCAAGGCTGTTTTATTGGATGCGCAGAGTACCCTGAATGCCTCCTCGAAAACGGGCATCAGCGGCTCGGTCACGATTGAATCGCCTATTCAAGTGCTGAGCGGGACGATCGCGCCTCTACCCAGTACGCCGGTTAATGTGTCCACCCTCTATGCGTCCCCCTGTGTGGCGGGAGAGGGCGGCCACTTTAGTACCTTTGTGGATTCCAAATCCGACAGTGTAGCCCCCACCCCGGGCACCTTCTTAGCCAGTCCGTTCCTCCCCCAAGTGAGTTCATCCCCTGCGGGCGGGTTGAGTCATCCCGACAGCCCCTTTGGGGTTTCCGGCAAAGACCAAGCTCCTCCTCTCCAGATGGCGGCCTATTCTCCTCCCGTTCTGTTCGGGCAGGGTGATGGGAATAATTCTGCCTGTCCGTAATGTGTTGTGTGATTACACACTTTTTCCCGCTGTACCCAACCGCTCCTCTAAAATAATTTCTTACGAAGTTTCACATGTCGTTTTTCCTGGATGTTTCTGTATAGGTATATATCCCGTACAACGTGTCATTGGTGCGATTAGACGTTAGCCCCATCGCCGGCATGTGCAGAATTTTTCATCGGGCATCCAACTTTTGGCTTGGGCTCAATTCGGATGGGTCCCCGCTAACTTCTTGCTGAAAAAAGGTCTGACAGATTCTCGATAGTTAGGGATGGGTATCACGGAGAAGGGCCATGAGGAATGACGAAAATCCTACTCAACAAAGGGCTATTTTATCCTGCATCTTTGGTTCGGTCGGGACATGTTCCAGAAGGGGCCTTGAATAAGTGAGGTATCTTCAACCTGGGCACAGATTCTTCGTTTCACTCACGATGACAATGTGATGAGGGCCCAACGGAATTACGGCTTTGGCATTGAATGGCTGAATGGTGAAATCGACCCTTTTCCTTGTTATTTGCCTCGATTTGATAGGAAAACCACCCATGCAACCGCCAGACCGATTACACATGTTATCGATGTTCCGATGACGATGTTTTGGTAAACCTCGTAAAGTTGCATGATAGAAACCTCTTCCAACTGAGAAGAAAGTCTTCTCAGTGTTTCCGTTTAATTGATGTTGTTACTTCTTATCAAAGCAACCATGGTGCCGTTTGGAGATAATTTCATTGCGGTGAGAATTTCATGTTTAAAATTAATCACTTGCGAGCTAAAAATCCCCCAAAATGAGGGGGTTATTATTTGTTCGGGTTGGTTTAAGTGGTTACGACGTTGGCACCGTGTCAACGACTGTCCCCCCTTGAGGCTGCATATGTCAGCAGTTAGGTCTGACCGGTATGTGGGAACTGGCCGAGGTGACCGGGAAGGGGATCAAGGCATTAACACGGACAGAAGCGGAAGATAGATCGTTTTATCGGAACGGTAGAAGCCGGATCTGGTACATGCGGGTTGATCGACGGCGTGATTTTTGAGAAAGGCGGCTTTCGACGCAAGGCCAAAAAACGTCTTGCCCAACTCGGGATCAGTCTGGGAGATAAACGATTAGGGGAGTGTTCTATAAAGGGAGTGTTGAATAATAAGGATGTTCAAGGGCAAATTTGCCCAGGATTAGATTACTCATTAAAGGCTCCGGGTCGGTTCAAAAAAGTCCGTCCAGCAAGGCCGCAGCCGTTTTTACGCGCGGAGCGTACGCGTAGTACGTGAGCACGGAAAAATGGCGAGAACGCCGCTGGCGGCTTTTTTCAACAGACCCATAAAAATAATTTCCAAGGGCATATTGACCCACAGGCTCGTTGCATAAAGAGGTCTCGGGGCGGTTCAAAAAAGTTCGTCCAGCAAGGCCGCAGTCATTTTTGCGCGCAGAGCGTACTTCCAGTACGTGAGCACGGAAAAAGGACGAGAACGCCGCTGGCGGCTTTTTTCAACAGCCCCACTAGAGCCAGTTGTTGATCAGGAGGAACGGTGCCCAATAACTGGGATGCCGATAGATAGGATGGTCGAGCAGAGCTACTTGGGCGTCACGAAGGGCTTGGGCTTTGGAGAGCGATGATTCTTTGAGCCGGACGTAAAATTCATTGATCAGGATTGAGGAAGCCTGGTCATTGATAAACCATAAGGTGGCCAAGGCGCTTCGCGCCCCAGCTTTCACGGCCACTCCGGCCAGGCCCAGTGCGGACTGCTCGTCTCCGGCTGCCGTTTCACAGGCGCTCAATGTTAAGAGATCCAGGGGGACCTTGCGGAATTGAAATAACCCGATGAGTTCTCTGAGATGATCCATGCTCAGTTTTTTGTCATACGTTAGGATGAAAGAATTCTTGGGCTCCTTTGCAAATTTTCCATGTGAGGCGATATGAATAATCGTAAAGTTTTCCTCTTTCATGTCCTGTTCAAGATTGGGAATGCGGAATTCTTCGTTTAAGAGAGTCTTTCCGCCAAAGAGATCTTGAAGCTTCTTGATCTCCTGTCGCGTATTGGGGAGCGGTGAAAATCCCTGCACGCCTTCGGACAGTCCAATCGACAAGAGATTGACCTGCTCCCGGTCCAGGGGGTGGGCATCGGTGAGCGTCAGTCCCGGAGTTGTCGCAATGGCATATTTTTGAATGAGGAATTTTTCTCCGTCATGGAGGGGCCCCATGGGAATGGTTCGCAACGGTCCATCCGGGACGAAGACGAGCGTTTGGATCCCGAATTCATTCAGATACGGTTCAAGCGGCCGGATAAGCAGGTCATACAGGGACTGCGCATGGGGCAGATATTGATGGGTGGTCCGTTTTTCCAATAAGGTCCGGAACAGGTGAATTTTTTCTGTCAGGTCACGTTCTTGAACCGGAACGGTGATTTTTTTCATCGTTCCTCCAAGGCTTATCAGCAGGGCCATCCGGTCAGGGAAGAGAATCGGATAAATAATCGCCGTGGTGTTGGATACTTTATCGATGGCTTGAATTCTTCCCCTGTTCGCTTCCACGCAATCGTCTTTGAAGTAATCCTGGAGCTCTGCGGCCTTGAATGCTTCAATGGTATCCCGGGTGTGGAACAGGAGCCCTTCTTTTCTTGTGGCATCTGTCACTTCGTCAGCTTGCTGGAGTAGCAGGGCAGCGGTTTCAAAAAATAAGGCTCCCAGCGATTCTCGAAACGACGCCGGGTTCTGGGGGAGCCCGACAGACAGTTGCTGACGAATGGGTTGGAGCGTATCGATTGCTCGCTGGTAGGCTGAAATGGCCTCGTCCGTGCGACCCAGATTTTTGAGGTGCCGGCCCGTATTCCATTCCCAGCGATAGAGGGCTTCCGGGGCCTGGCCTTGTTGACTCGTCCGAATCGCCAATTGAGTGAGTTGAAGGGCTTCCTCATGGCGGCCCCCTTCTTCGTACAATTCTCCTAAAAATCCCCACCCATAGGATTCATTTTTCCAGTCTCCAATTTCTTTTGCACTGCCTATGGCCTCCCGAAACGACTCAGCGGCTTGCATGAATACCGTTGCCTGTTCCTCTGTGACCTGGTGGCTGAGGTCCCTCAATCCCATTCCGATGGTGAGCAGATTTTGAATTTTTTCGTGTGAGTCCGGAAGTGTTCGTGTTTTCTCCAATGCCTGTTGCAGGTGGATTTTCCCATTTTGTGCGGACTGCTGCCTGATTTCCACCAGGGCTGCATTAATCATGGCTCGAATGGAGAGAGGTTGCAGATCCAGTGAATCAGCGAGAATGCTGGATTCTGTATAAGCCGCAAGGGCTTCTGTGTCGTTCCTGGCGAACCGCATGGGCATTGCCCAGATCATTGAGAATGGCAGCCATGAGCGGTCGATCTTCGATTTCCCGGGAGACCTTCAGCCCCTGTTGCAGGATCTCGAGTGCCGAATCCAATTCTCCCACATTGAGATGCAAGGTTCCCAATTGGCTGAGTGCCTGGGCCATCAGGCGGGGCTGGGTGGTCTCCTGTGCTGTTTGGACGGCTGTGCGAAGGAGTTGTTGCGCCCGTTGGTATTGGCCCATATCGAGCAGGGCTCTCGAGAGATAAATGAGGGCTTGAATGTGATTGGGATGATCTCCGGATTTTTCATAGATCTGGGCGGCTTGAGTCCAGGACCGGGCCGCCTGTTCCAACTGTCCCTGCTGATACTGCCGGCTTCCCTCCGCCATCAAATTTTGAGGGGACAGTTCAGCCGCAACGGTACTCGTCATCCCAATCCCGCCGACTCCCAGAAGGAAGAACCAAACCCCAAGACCATACCGAGAAAAATTGGGAAACCCGCAAGTTCGGGACATGGCCGACCCTTTCTCTGAAGTCATCTATTCATTCAAAAGTCCCATTCTAGGAATTGCCATCAATAAGGTCAAAGCCAGGGTTTCTGATATGGGGGCTTTGAGGGTTCTCTGTAGGGTCTGGAGGAGGAAAGGGATTTTAACCATTGAAGGTCTTCGGTTGCTCAGCTTGTCAGGGTGAACCCCTTTCTCTTGAAATTGTTCTCAAAGTAGACACACAATACACCATGTAGACAGGTGAGATATCCAGACATCTTAACAGGGAAAGACCACGTGAGAGAGGTTATTCATGAAATCGTTTGCAATAGCATAGGGTTCGAAGCGATTGTCTTCATGTGAGGAAAATTTGGCTTGTGGAACGAAGCTTGCTTTATGTAGCTGTATTCATGAGTGTGAGCAGATCAAGAGAACGTCTCACGTGAAAATGTACCGGGAGGACGGTCCGGATAAAGAGAGGAGGACCATAATGAGCCAGATAATGACACGATGCAGGTGGGTGGCTGGTCATAGGCGTGACCCTTGGTCTTAGTGCTCAGGCCATGGGAGGAGCGGAATTTACAGACCAGGTAAACCGTACACATATGAAGGATGCCGGGTCTGTACCCAATGAACCAGGGTTTCTGGAGGAGACAATCCTTTCTGTTGACCGTCAGGTTGTTCAAATATCGGATGACAAGGATGACAAGCAGGCGGGTTCATCCCGTAAGGAAGCGTTATACCAACCTCCCCAACGAGGGGCTCCGGGAGGACGGGTTGGTGGAGGCACCAGAGGTCCTATGACGGATCTTCCGTTACTCTTGGCCCTGGCTCCAGATCACATAGGATTGACGAGTGAGGTGCAGCCACGATTGGTGTGGTATTTATCAAAGCCGACAACTTACCCTTTGGAATTTACCCTTATTGATGAATCTGGAGTGACGCCGATTATTGAGAAGCGGCTTTCCTCTCCCACTGAATCCGGGATGCACATCATTCAGTTGGCTGATTACGATCTGAAACTGGAGAAAGGGAAACCCTACCAATGGTTTGTGTCTCTGGTCTCTGATCCCGAGCATCGATCGGCAGATATTATCGGCGGAGGAATGATTGAGGTGGGTGATGTTCCGGCCTCGCTGACCGAGGAATTAAGGAACGCCAATCCGGTTGAAGCGACGAGATTATGGGGGCAAGCCGGATTTTGGTATGACGCCATAGGCGTGATTTCCACCAACATTCAGTCTCATCCTTCAGATGCCGAGATGCATAATGTGCGGGCGTCGTTGCTTGAAGAGGTGGACTTGGATACGCCGGCGCAGGTGGATCGCCAGCATGGATTATAACTGCGGCTTTTTGACAGTGGGAATTGGAGGTTGTTATGGACAAGTCCACAGAGGTCTTGTCCGGGCGGGTGTTGACAGGACCAGAAATTTCCCCCTGTCCGTGATGCCCGTGTGTTATTGAGTCTGCCCCTTCTGTCCTCGGGGAGCAGGTTCTCTTTCCCCCTTTCATCGTACCCGCAGTTATGGAACCTGTCCCCGCCGTTATGGCGGGGACAGGTTTTTTATTTCCGTTTATTGTCTCCCGCTCGGCTGTTATCCGACAACAGTTTACGCACTCCTCAGACGAGACCTCACACCTCATTTTAGCTACGGATTTTCCATGTGAAACCCCGCAGGAATGGCGAACCCTCGTTTCTCTCATCCGAATTAAGTTTCATCCTGTCGGGCCGATATTGACTCCAAAGGGGTGTGGCCAAAACCATATCAACCCTAGGCGTTTTCTCGATGAGCTACTAAATGGGTCCTCTTTCTTTCTCGCTGTCATGTTCCTCTTCCATCTGAATAGACTCCACGCGCTTTTACTGGGATGGGCCCTTTTGTGCGGGGCGATATGGTCTGTTCAGGAATCCTTCGCCAATACTCCCGGACATTGCTCCTCCCTATGTGAATTTTCAGGAAGACGCGGGCGAAGAAATTCATGATGCGTTGACTGTATCCATACCGGTGCCATCTTCCGGGAAGGGTAGGGGTTCGGAGCCGTCGGTCGAAGACATGTACCAGGACCCGGTATTTGCCGACGTGTACTTTGATGACGTCCGCTCTTCCCTCCAGGGCGGTATTGAAGGGTTCCTCCACGAAACAGTCGCACTTCTGAAACAGGAAGATCGGTGGGGATTACGGATTGAAGGACATTGTGATTCGCGAGGCCCGTCTGCATATAACCTTGCCCGGGCCGACTATCATCTGAGATCCCTTGCCGGGTTCTTGGAGCACTTGGGGATTCCCTCCGGGCGAATTCATCAGGTGAATGTTGGTCAAACTCCTTTTGCCTGTCAGAGCGGGAGTGAACGGTGTCAGGAGGATAACCTTCGCGCGGAACGAATTTTTTCTATCCTGGCTGTTGACCGTTTTCAACGGGGATGTCTGGCGCGATTACGTCTTGTCGCCGGAAAGGATTCGGACCGAGCCACTGGATATTTGAAGCGCCCTCCTTATTTGCAACGCATTCAACTCGCGTCCCCTCAATTCACCTCTTTCCGCTGAAAGCGTTTTATCTACGGCTTCCTCTCGATTGAGCGAAAAATGCCATGTTGCTTTTCCGAAAAAAACGGCTGCCTCGTGAACGCCTCTCTATTCAGAAGGGCTACAAAATATCCAGGACAAATTCCCAATGAACTCCCTGATCCTGAACGCCTCCATCGGGAGGATTCTCCACGTGATTCAACTGCTGCCCCCAATACAGACTGGCATGTGCCCGATTGAAGAAGGACAGTCGGATTCCTGCGCCAATACTGGCCAGGGTCTGCGGATCGGGCGTATTGCGTTTGGCTTCCCATGACCGCCCCACATCAATGAAGGGGGCCAGTGCCACCGACACCTTTGGACCAAAAAAGTTGGGAAACATCGGGATTCGTGACTCTACGTTAAACAGAAACGCATTATCCCGCACCAGATAATTTTCCCAGTACCCCCGGACGCTGTACCGGCCGCCGACGGCAAATTGTTCCAGTGCGAATAAGCTGTCGTTGGCAATCTGCAAGGTCAGGCCGCCGAGAAATTCGATGCCGAGAGGATCTATGCGTCGGACATATTGGGCCTGGCCTAACCAGACAAAAAATTCCCCGTCCGGATCATCCGAGTTTTGTTTGTTGTTGGTGGCATCCAGTACGTTCAATCCCACACTGAATCGGGATCGAACCGCGAGGACCTGATTGGATTCCCGGTGAATCCATTCCTGCCCGAACCGGAGGGCTGACACGATAGCCTTGCCGTTGTTGGTTGCCCCGGGCTGAAAGGAAAACCCCGTTCCACCAAGGAAACTTTGATTTTCCAGGTGTTCTCCGATGAGGGAAAGGGCAATTTCGTCATTGAGTGTGCGATAGACGGGCTGACGGAAGGCGATTTTGTATATTTGGGATTTGGTTCTGATGTCCAGACATCGAATGGTTTTGTGACGACGTTAAAGTCATTGAACCGGAAATTCAGTTCCAGGGTGGTGTCCCGTGCCGTGAGCGGGATGACGTAGTTGCCTTCGATGAGAGGCTGCAATCCCTTGGATTGGCCGTAGGTAAAGCGAAAGGCATCGCCCAATCCGAACGGGTTCTGCACAGCGATATTGCCGAGACCCCGCGACTCGCCCACCGTTGGTGATTGATAGTTGTTGAATTCTACCCACGCTTTGAAGGGTGAAGCTTCCTCCACTTGCACATGGAGGACCCCTTCGCCGGGTTTAAGTCCGGGTTTTAGCTCCGTGTTTAACCGTTCCGTGCGCGGGTCTTGAAGAAGAAGTTGGAGCTTTTCTTTCAACGGGTTGATATTGAGCGGTGGTCCGCTGCTCAGGGCAATGCGGTCTTCAAAATAAAACGGTAGAAAATATTTGGTGCCTTCGATTTGGATGTCCGTCAGTTTTCCCTCAATAATCTGAATGGTGACGACTCCATTCTGAAGTGTCTGGTCGGGGATCACCGCTCCGGAGTTTACATATCCTTTATTGACATAGAGCAGAGTTAAGGCCCGGCGCAGTTCCTCCAGATCATTGGTGGACAACTCCCTGTTTTCGTATGGGGCTGTGACTTTGGCTAGTTCCTCCGCTGAAAAGACGGTGCTCCCCTCAACTTGAATTTTCCGGACCATAACCCGAATCTGAGGAGGGGCCCCTTTCAGTTCAGGAATGGTTTCCACTGGAGGCAGTGTGATATCGGGGGCAGGCTTTGGGGGCAGAGGCTCGGTTTTTTTCTCTAGAGGCGGGGGTTGGCCGAACCGTCCGGTGGGATCAAATCCTGGCTGGACCTGCGCGAAGAGTTGATTGTCCTGTCCTACTCCCGGAAAAAATTGTAAAGATAGGATGAGGAAAACAGGAAGTCTTTTCCCAATATCAACGACGCGGATAATCCGTTTGACGGATGAATGGAAAGGGAGCCTTGACCCAAACAACGCATTCCTCACTGCCGTTAAAGGCATTCATTAGAAGAGGTTGTGGGCTGTCAGGGTTTTTTTTATACAGGAAGAAGTCAATAATTGCTAGGGACTTATTTGATCCTTGATGAAATCTGGTAATGGTCCCACCTGAGGGTGGCCCTCATTGTTCAAGAAGTTCGGACAGGAAAATATGGAGAGGGTGAAAGAGGGCATACTCCTCATTCCCTGTCTCGTTTAAACAACCGTGTTCCCTTAGTGACTTTCTTTGACAAGGTTTTTATTCCATTCCGGGATTTCAATGATGAGATCTTTTTCCCCATTCGGGACGCACTGGCACCCCAGTCTTGATTGCAGGGTAAGCCCGGGAGCTTCATCTAATTGGTCATTTTCGTCATCCGTGGCCTCGTTGCAGGTGTCGAGCCCTTGCTTCACAATGATATGACAGGTCGAGCAGGCACAGACTCCGCCGCATGCATGTTCCACATCTATCCCATTTCCCAACGCGATATCGAGGATGCTCCCAGGCAATCCTGTCTCCCCATAAGGGAACTTTTCCGGATCAACCTCAATTTCAATGGGCTTTTCAGGTGTGATAAAGGTCAGTTTGAATGGTTTCTTCGCGACTGCGGTTTCGCTTTTCTCAATATATGGATTACTGCCTCCCATTTAATTCTCCTTATAAATCAATGTGTTGAAATTTATATTTTTAAAAATTGTTCGTGAGTTGATTATTTTTGCCCTTACTAATTCCGACTAAATAGATCTCCGACCATTTTAGTCTTGACTGACTCAAGAGGTCAATGATATGTTAAACCCGATCATATAAGTCGGCATTATGGAAAGATAAACACTGTAAATATTATTACTTAATTATGCTGAAGCTTTCGAAAAAAGCAGATTATGCCCTGATGGCTCTCCAATATATGGCCATGGTCCGATCTGGAGAAACCAGTCCTTTTAATCCGAATAGGGTCGTCAACACCAAAGAAATCGCTGAGGAACATCATATTCCCCTGGAGTTGTTAGCCAAAGTGCTTCAGACCTTGGCTAAATATGACATGGTGGAAAGTCAAAACGGACCAAAGGGAGGCTACCTCTTGGCCCGTGAGCCACGGGAGATTTCCATTGCGCAGGTGCTGGAAGCTATTGAAGGACCACTGGGGATTGCCGATTGTTACCATGAAAAAGATGAACATGCCTCCTCTTGTGAGCAAATTGAGCATTGTAATATCCGGACGCCTCTGTTGCGCGTCCAAGAAAGCATTTTTCATTTACTCAGTAGCATGTCTATTGAAGATATGATGGCCGAGCCCCCCTTAATCATTGTGGAATCTCGTAAAACAAAAGGAGTTCAATTATGAAGTTGCCTATATATTTGGATAATCATTCAACGACCCCCTGTGATCCTCGGGTGCTTGAAATGATGCTCCCCTTCTTCACCGAGAAATTCGGGAATGCGGCCAGCCGGAATCATAGTTTCGGTTGGGAAGCCGAAGAGGCGGTGGAAGTAGCCAGAAAGCAGATTGCGCATCTAATCCACGCCGATGCCAAAGAAATTATTTTTACCAGTGGGGCAACGGAATCGGATAATCTGGCCTTGCAGGGCGTGGTCGAGATGTACCGGGAAAAGGGAAATCATATCATTACAAGTTCGACGGAACACCGGGCGGTGATTGATACGGCGAAATATTTGGAAAAGAAGGGTATCAAGGTCACTTTCCTCCCGGTTGATAAAGCTGGCATGGTGAGCCCTGATGACGTACGCAATGCCATTACCGACCAGACGATTTTAATTTCGATTATGATGGCCAACAATGAGATCGGTACGATCAATCCCGTGGCGGCCATCGGAAAAGTTGCAAAAGAAAAAGGTGTCCTCTTCCACTGTGACGCGACACAAGGGGTGGGGAAAATCCCTGTGAATGTTCAGGAAATGGGAATTGATCTGATGTCCTTTACCGCCCATAAGATTTATGGTCCCAAGGGCGTGGGGGCCTTATATGTTCGACGTAAGGCGCCAAGAGTGAGGTTGGAGGCGATGATGTATGGTGGAGGTCATGAGCGGGGTATGCGATCGGGAACCTTGGCTGTGCCGCTCATTGTCGGATTTGGGAAAGCCTGCGAACTATGCGAGCAGGAGATGTCTACGGAGTCTGTTCGTATGGCCAAGATGCGCGATCGCCTTCAAGAAGGCATTATGAAGGGTATGGATGAGGTCTATTTAAACGGGCATCCGACTGAGCGGTTGCCGAACAATCTCAATATTAGTTTTGCGTACGTCGAAGGAGAGGCGTTGCTCATGGGGGTCAAAGAAATTGCGCTGTCCTCCGGTTCGGCTTGTACGTCGGCCACGCTTGAGCCCTCCTATGTGTTGCGTGCCTTGGGAGTTGGATCGGATTTGGCCCATTCCTCGATCCGCTTTGGGCTCGGTCGATTTAATACCGATGAAGAGGTGGAATACACCATTGATCGAATGATCAAGGCTGTGACGCATCTACGCGAGATGTCCCCGCTCTATGAGATGGCCAAGGAAGGGGTGGATTTGAAAAGCGTTCAATGGGCAGCTCATTAATTGATATACTTAAAGAAGAAATGTTCAAAATGGTTTTAAAAAATACACTGTCATACCATACAACAAAGGGAGGGATAGTCCATGGCCTATAGTGAAAAAGTCATTGATCATTACAACAATCCCCGCAATGTGGGAAGTTTTCAAAAAGATGCAGACGATGTCGGAACAGGTGTTGTCGGAGCTCCGGAATGCGGAGATGTGATGAAACTCCAAATTAAAGTCGAAAACGACACTATTGTGGATGCGAAGTTCAAGACATTTGGGTGTGGGTCGGCCATTGCCAGTTCCAGTTTGGCGACCGAGTGGCTCAAGGGGAAAACCTTAGAAGATGCTCAAAAAATTAAGAATACGGATATTGTCCATGAATTGAACCTCCCACCCGTCAAAATCCATTGTTCAGTGTTGGCGGAAGATGCCATTAAAGCAGCCTTGGGGGATTACCAGAAAAAAGCGGGAGAGAAAAAGCTTAAGCCGGAAGGAGCCACGACCTCATCCTAAGCTCAGGGAACTGTTCACGATTTGTTGTAGGGAGAAATGGTGATGGATACAAAAACCACGGAAAGCAATTCAACGGTTGCCATGACCGATGAGGCGTTGAAAGAGGTCAAGCGGTTATTGGACCTTCAGGGAATTACTGAAGGTGGTCTTCGATTGGGAGTGAAAGGTGGCGGCTGTTCGGGGTTGAGCTATACCGTCAACTTCGATGACAAGATCGGGGAGTTTGATACCGTCACTGAAGTGGATGGCGTAAAAGTGATCGTTGATGCCAAAAGCGCCATTTATCTCCAGGGGATGACCTTGGATTATCAAAAGGACATGGTGAGTGGTGCCTTTAAATTTATCAATCCCAATGCCACCAAGACATGTGGGTGCGGAGAGTCGTTTTCAGCATAAGACCAATCTTCTTCAATCACATAGTGACGTAACAACTCGGGCATGGGGTAGTTCACCATGCCCGAGTCGTCAGAGCCAGAAAATCATGGAACACCAACATCCAACCGACGACAAAGGCCCGAGAACTTCCCATGGCCCGCAGTATGTGCTGGCACTGCCAATCTGAAGTCACGGGAGAATATCTCTGTGGGCAATGCGTCAAAGTTCAGCCGCTTTCAAAGGACTTGGATTATTTTGCCTGCTTTCAACTCCCTCGTCTGTTGAACATTGACGAACAACAATTGGAGCAGACATTTTATGAATTAAGTCGTACTTTTCATCCGGATTTTTATTCCACAAAAGATGAATCGGAAAAAGCCATTAGTTTAGGAAATTCCGCTTTTCTGAATGCCGGCTATCGCACACTCAAGGATCCCATTCAGCGGGCGGAATATTTGATCCGGTTGGAGGCTGGAGCGGTGAAAGATATTCGATCGAATCCCCCGGCGGATTTGTTTGAAGAAGTTCTTGAGCTGCAAGAGGATTTGGAAACATTCCGACAACTGGCCCCCAAGGGCGCGTCACCTGAGCTTGAGGCCCTTCGGAAAAAGTTGCAGGACGAACGAGAGCGTTTGGAGAAACGCCAGGCTGAAATGGAAGAGTCCCTGCAGGGACAGTTCAAACAATGGGATCAGTTGCAAGCACGCACTCCCCTTCCAGGTGAGGCGCGTGAAGAAAAAAATTCTATTTTGCGTGCTATGCAGGAAATTCTTTCTAATCGAACATACGTGCGGAATATGGTCAACGATTTGCTCGAAACCACGGGCTAATCATCATCAGCTGAAAAGGAATATATTGTGAGTCGCATTGTTGGCATTGATTTGGGAACGACGAATTCGCTGATTGCCTTTATGGATAAGGAAGGGCCTCATGTCATCCCCGGCCCGGACGGGCAGACCAAAGTGCCTTCCATCGTCGGGTTAACTGATAATGGGATGATCGTGGGAGAGCCGGCAAAAGCCCATTTAATTCGTGATCCTTCCCGCACCATTTATTCCGTGAAGCGGTTCATGGGCAAGGGGTTGGATGACGTGAAGGACGACCTGAAGTATTTTCCTTATCAGCTTCATGAAAAAAACGGGGTCATTCGAATTGAAATTGGAGACAAAACCTTTTCTCCCCCTCAAGTGTCCGCCATGATTCTGAAAGAATTAAAACGGCGAGCCGAGGATTATTTAAAGGAAGACATCTCCAAGGCCGTGGTCACCGTTCCGGCGTATTTCAATGATAGTCAGCGGCAAGCCACCAAAGATGCGGGTATGATTGCCGGGTTAGAGATCCTGCGTATCATCAATGAGCCGACAGCCGCTTCCTTGGCGTATGGCCTGCAGAAAAAAACACAAGGTCTGATCGCGATCTATGATTTAGGCGGAGGGACGTTTGATATCTCTATTCTCAAATTAAAAGATGGAATTTTTGAAGTCCTGGCGACGAATGGGGATACCCATTTAGGGGGAGATGATTTCGATCAACTGCTCGTCGATGTGATGGTTGATGATATTTTTCAAACTCAAGGCCTCAGGGTTGGGGAGAATCCGGATTTAATGCAAACCGTTCGGTTGGAGGCGGAACGGGTCAAAATCCGGTTGTCGGATGAAACCCAAACTCAGGCGGTGATAGAGCTTCCCAATTCGAGGTATGAAAAGGTATGGACGCGGGAGAGCATGGAAACGTTAACGATGGGTTTGGTGGAAAGAACCCTTGCGCCTTGTCGGCTTGCCCTCAAAGATGCAGGCTTAACCGCTAGTCAGATTGATGAAGTGGTCCTGGTCGGCGGGAATACTCGCATGCCACTGGTTTGGCGAAAAGTGGAAGAACTGTTTGGCAAAAAGCCGCACTCTGAACTGAACCCTGACGAAGTTGTCGCGTTAGGGGCGGCGGTTCAAGCTGATATTTTAGGCGGGCATACCAAGGATCTGTTGTTACTGGACGTGACTCCCTTGTCATTGGGAATCGAAACGATGGGCGGGGTCATGAGTGCGCTGATCCGTCGAAATACCACGATTCCAACCAGTGCAAAGGAAATGTTTACGACCTATGTCGATGGGCAAACCTCGGTGGATATTCATATCCTCCAGGGAGAACGGGAATTGGTTAAAGATAATCGAAGTTTGGCCCGCTTCCAATTAAAGCTTCCACCGTTGCCGGCAGGGGTCCCTCGCGTGGAAGTCAACTTCCTCATTGATGCCAATGGGATCCTACAGGTGACGGCCAGAGATATCCGGACCGGTGAGGCGCAATCGGTTCAGGTGAAGCCTTCTCATGGACTGACCGACGATGAGGTGGAAGGGATGGTTCGGGATTCTTTCCAATTTGCCACAGAAGACATCAAAGCCCGTCAGATTATAGAAGCACGGAATGAAGCCAATGCGATCATCGTGGCGACCGAGAAAGCTCTGGTGCGTGCAGCGAATTTAATTCAGTGAAAAGGAAACGGAAAGCATTCGTCAGATTCTACGGCAGCTTGGTGAAGTCAAAGACGGGGATGATCATCGTGTCATACGTGCGAAAATTGCTGAGGTTGAAAAAACGACCCACCATTTGGCTGAAGTGTTGATGGATGCCACGTTGAAAGAAGCTCTCGAAAGTAAGAAATTATCTGATGTCATTAAATAATCCCTCAATGTAGGGGAACTTTCGGCATGGGCAAAACCCATTAATTCAAGGGGAAGAAATCATGGCTCAGGAATTCATGTGGGGTGATACTGAAGATATTGCTATTCGGCTGCAGGAAGAGCATCCCGACCTTGATCCGTTAACGGTCAGGTTTACGGATTTACATGCGTGGGTGGTTGCCCTTCCTGAATTTAAGGACGATCCCAAAACGTCCAATGAAAAAAAGCTGGAGGCCATTCAAATGGCCTGGTATGAAGAGTATCAGGATGCCCAGTCCTGAGAACGCGTGTTACGGTGTATTCGCCTGCTGAAGAGTTCTATCAAAATGGGGAAAGCTGGTTGGATGAATCCGAGTTCAACCGGTCGAACTCAAAAAAATCCATAGGGTTCGCCTTCTGAGGAGCCGCTTTTCCTGGTTCCGTTCCTTTACGAAAAACTTCCGTACTGATGTTTCGGCTGGTCTTGGATGGCAAGTCACCCGTCGTGGTGTCGATCTGTGCGAATTGAATGTCGTTAGGAATAGGAAAGGTCATAACCGGTGAGTGTAGAAGCGCTTGATCAACAAACTTGGTCCATATTGGCAGGGCCGCATGTGCTCCGGATTCCAATCTGCCGAGTGTTCGAACCCCATCAAATCCCACCCATACTCCTGTCGCCAAATTCGGGGCATACCCGACAAACCACGCATCGTTATAACTATTTGTCGTTCCAGTCTTTCCTGCCAATGGCCGGCCAATAGATTTGGCGAGTCTTCCGGTTCCGCTTTGAATGACATCCATGAGCATATTGGTGATCAAATAGGCGTTTTCCTTGGTCATGGCTTGTCGAGGTTCGAACTGGTGTTGTTCTAGGATCTCCCCGTTGAGGTTCTTGGCATGTGTAATCAGGTAAGGCTCAAGCCACAAACCCTGATTCGCGAAGACGCCATACGCGGAAGTGATTTCTTGGAGGGTCACGCTGGAGGATCCCAAGGCTAAAGAGAGGTCCTGGCTGAGCGGACTTCGAATTCCCAGATTGCTGGCAATATTGACGACCTCGGGAACTCCGATTTGTTCAAGCAACCTGACGGTCGCGGCGTTGCGGGAATGGCGCAGCGCTTCACGAAGGGTAATGGTTCCAAAAAAGCGTTTTTCATAATTTTCCGGCTTCCATACCCGGTCTAAATCCTCGTCTTCATAGACGACGGGGGCATCGAGAATCAGGGTTGCCGGTGTCAGGCCTTGTTGAAGCGCCGAAGCATAAATGAGTGGCTTGAAGGCGGAACCGGGTTGTCGACGGGCAATCACTGCACGATTAAACTGACTTCGAGTAAAGTCATACCCTCCCACCATTGATTGCACGGCGCCTGTCCTCGGATCCATGGCGATGAGGGCGCCTTCCACGATTGGAGTTTGCTCTAAGACAAATTCGCCTGACTCGACAGTGCCTTTTTTCGGGGCGACTTCAATGATGTCTCCGACCTTCAAGAGTTGGAGTGGAGAGGCCTTATCGCGAACGACCGCTGTTCCCACGTCCCCGCTTTTCTCCAATCGCCGCTGGGCCCATCGCATATCCTCGAAAAGGATAGAACCCTTATAGGTATTTCCAATCAAGATTTGAGCAGATTGTTTGGTCACGTTGGTCACAAGCGCTCGGTACAGGCCATGGACAAGAGCTGCCTTCGGACTCTGTAGCTCCGGAAAGGTATCGGGAGGCGTGAAATCTTTGGAAAAGTCAATATGTTCAATCGGTCCTCGCCAGCCTTGACGTTTATCCAATTGGCGGAGTCCTGTACGAACCGCTTCTTCCGCGATTTTCTGCATGGCAATGTTTAAGGTGGTGTAGATTCGTAGCCCACCCTTATACACGAGGGTTTCTCCGTACCGATCCACCAAGTGCTGACGCACCTCTTCCAGGAAATAGGCCGCAATCGGTTCTATGGATTGGTGGCGGTAGGACTAGGGTCGTGGCCATGGCGGCTTGCGCCTCCTCGTTGGTGATATATCCGGCTTCTACCATACGCCCTAAGACCAATTCTTTCCGCGATTTAGCCAGATCTGGATTCCGATAGGGAGAATAGGTGTTTGGAGCTTTAGGAAGACCAGCCAAAAATGCTGATTCAGGAAGACTCAAATCCGAGACGTTTTTATCAAAATAGGTTAAGGCGGCGGCGGCCACTCCATAGGCGCCGTGGCCGAAATAAATTTGGTTTAAGTACATTTCTAGAATTTGCTCTTTGGTCAACACCCATTCCATTTTCACTGCGAGAATGAGCTCTTTGATTTTTCGCTGATACGTCCGTTCGGGAGAAAGAAAAAGAGCTCTGGCTAACTGTTGGGTAATGGTGCTAGCGCCTTGAAACCGACCACCTTTTTTGAGATTGGTCCAGGCGGCCCGGCCGATGCCGACAATGTCCAGCCCAGGGTGATCAAAAAAACGGGTATCTTCTGTTGCAATGACCGCTTGTGTGAAGGCTTTGGGAATTTTGTCGATGGGCGTATACAGACGACGTTCGATGAAAAATTGCCCAATGAGTTCACCGTTATCTGCATAGACTCTAGATACTAAACTCGGATGGTAGTCTTGAAAGGAGTCGAATGTGGGAAGGTCACGGGTCGCAATCCAGAGAATTCCCGCAAGACCTCCTACCCCGACACACAAGACAAGGAACGTGGTGACCATCGAATTCGAAGCCAGGACCAGCCGCGTAGCATGGAAAAAAAAGTCTGAAATTTACTCATAAAGAATACGTAACCAACAATGACCTAGAGATTGGGAAGATTTTGGATGGTATTAAGGAGGAAGAAGATTTCACTGGCCTTTTATTTACGATACCCCGAGATAGACCAAAACACAAGATCGATATCTGTTTCCGAGTGGACGGCAAGTATGCCGCCATGGCATATGTCAACGATGTTGGGATGAGAGGTGGTGAAAATTGGTGTGAGGGAAGATACCAGATTTGAACCCCATACGGCTCGCGAACTCAGCAAACTACGTCCGGAGTGGAATTTCGTTAGGGCTAAATGGACAATTCTGTAGGGCTTCTGCCAGATTGACAAACTTTTTCACCCCATGTTACCACCAAAGGTCAAGTGAAGTTTCGGCATTTCCATAACAACGAAGGAGAGTCATTATGTCTACAGATGTTGCCGCAGAAGTTAAAGTCGGAGACGTGGCCCCCGATTTTACATTAAAAGACCAAGACCAAAAGGATATTAAGCTCAGCGACTATCGCGGAAAGAAGAACGTGGTTCTGGCATTTTATCCTCTGGATTGGAGCCCAGTTTGTACCGGAGAAAATAAATGTTTGACCGATGATTTTCCCAATTTTGAATCAGTCAATGCCGAAATTTTTGGCATCAGCTGTGATAGCTTTTTTTCCCACAAAGCTTGGGCGGATTCCTTAGATCTTAAGCATCAATTACTCGCCGATATGCATCGGACGGTGTCTAAGGCCTATGGATTGTATTTTGAGCCGTTGAATTGCTCAAAGCGGGCTACCGTCATCGTGGATAAAAATGGAAAAGTGGCCTATGCGAAAGTTCAAGATATCAAAACCGCTCGTGACGACAAAGAAATTTTGGAAGCGTTGCAGAAGTTGAAATAATCAAGAAGATGCTCTGACCGAAGGGGTTGGTACCTAATCCTACCCCTTCGGCCTGTAATCTTGAACAGCGAGGCTGTGATGTCCGGTATCGTTGAAGATGTGAACGATGACAATTATGAAGGATTTACGGAGGCTTCAGCTGCGGTTGTGGCCTATGGCATTGCGACCTGCGAACCTTGTAAAGCCTATGATCCTGTTCTTGCGGACATGGCCCAACAGTATTCGAATGTGCGATTTGGAAAGGCTAAAATGCACGTTCCGGGGCGGTGTCGGGCCATTAAAAAGCGGCATCAATTTGAAACGTATCCCACCACCCATTTCTTTTCCAATGGAACGCTTGTGCATACCAAAGAGGGAAAATTAGAACCCGCCGAATTGGCCGACTTGATTCGGCAATCGTTCTCTATCCAAACCTAAATTCTGTGTTGGGAGAAACCTCACCCGTTCCTGGTTCCGTCCGGCCTGCAGAAGGTTTTTCAGCTGGCAGGGTATCTTGATTGAGTCGGTGCACTGTCTTTAAGACAGTGCTTCCAGATTCAGGCTATATAGTATAGACAGCCACGGCATCTGGTTGTTGGCTCACGGAGACTCGGTATAGGGGGGGGGTATGGAAGTGGGGCTCCAGTGTTTCCCAGATGACCTTTGCAAGTGCGGAGTCTGTAACGGGAATGTTGGCAAAGGCCTGATCCTGGCTTAGATTTCGCTGGTCAAATCGTGCCAGGATTTGGGTTCTGACGATTCCATCCACAGTCTGTAAATTCATAACCTGCCCGGTGTCGCTGGAAATTTGGCCCTTTGTGGCAATCCACAGATCATAATCATGCCCTTGCGTATGACCCGTCCTGGATTGATTCAGGGCTGAAAACGCATAGTGTCGAGCGATGATGGCCGATTCCCCGTTTGCAGGTTGGAGGGCACCATCCATGAAACTGGCATTCACCTCGGCGTAAAGGGTCTCGTCCTCATAAAGACGAAGTGCATCCGGATTAGGAAGGTCTGGATGTTTTTCCAAAATGTGCCAGAGGGTGACTGCGAGATTTTCGGTCGTGGGAATTTTCTTGGAAAAATACGGGGTATCAAGATTTAAGTTTTTATGATCAAATTGTTCCAGGACCTGATTTAAAATGAGTTTTAAGTCATATAAATTGATGATCATCCCCGTGACAGGGTCGATGTCCCCCCGCAAGGTGACTTCCAATAAATAATTATGGCCATGGGTATTTACATTATTACAAAGACCAAAAACCGCACGGTTTTTTGCGTCATCCCATTCAGGATTGTGGTAGCGGTGAGAGGAGCAAAACTCTAAACGTTTGGTGAGAGTCGCTTTAGGCATGAAGTCTTTATAGAAAAGAAAAAGGGCTGGATCTTGGTTGCCTATGGAAGTCCAAGTCCAGCCCAAATTGGTTAGGGTTCTGAGTGAATATTTTCTAGGTCGAGAATGAGCTTCCACATCCACAGGTGGACTTCGCTTGAGGATTTTTGATGGCAAATCCCGACCCTTGCAGGCTATCAACGTAATCGACTTCTGCGCCGCTGAGCATTGGGGCGCTTTGGGAATCCACAATGACCTTCACGTCGCCTTTTTCGATGATAGTGTCATCATCGCTGGTTTTATCTTCAAACGACATTCCATATTGATAGCCGCTGCATCCGCCGCCTTTGACGTAAATGCGTAAACCGACAGAATTTTCTTCTTCCTTAATCAGTTCCTTAATTTTCTGCTCTGCGATCGGGGTAATTGTTACCATAGTCGTTGTATCCTCCTTATGATCACATTATTTTTGTAGATTCATCTTTCCTTTCAATCGGTTGAAAGGAATCCAACATTGAGCTTACATCTTAAAGCACGACTTTTAACCTTGTCAATTTATAGAGGAAGCTGCGAAGTTGCGGAATCATGCACGGCAAAAATGATGAGTCACTTGAGATCCTTTAGCCATTCCTGCCTCAACTCCTGAGAAACTGGGGCTTCTGTACGATATTGAGGGTGGAGGATAGTCAGAAAGGCAGGGACTTCCTCCTGGGTCAGGAGGTCTCGAAAGGTTGGGGTGGTGGAAAATCGTACAAAATGCACGGCACTGATTTTATCTTCCTTGCTATGCCCGGCCTCAAAATTTGCAAAAACCGTGGTATCGCCGACCTTGAGGCCCACGGTATTGGCCTGGTCAATATTCTTAAAGGAATCCAGTAGCGGTTGAATGTTTTCGGAATCGGTGATTTCGATAAACAGTGTTGCGCTCAATTCATGACGATCTGGTAGTAGGGCATTATACACGTCACATTCTTCCTGAATTTTTCCCGGATCAAAAATGCGCTCTATTCGAATCATTTCTTGTATTTGAAATAGCAGGGTTTCCCGATTCTCAAATACGAGTGTCACTAATTCTCCTACAGAAATACGACGCCGTTTTTTAAGGGCAATAATTTTTTGCCGAATGGCGGCGCGTTCTTCCTCATATTGAGCAGCCGGGAGCAGATCTTGCGGTGTGAGCAGTTTCATGGTGTGAATCCATAGGCGTTACGAACGACTTGAATAGGATGAAGGGTCGATTGAGTTGGTGCAGTTTGAAGTGCTTGGTCCAGTTGTAGTGCCGACAGGGGACAATCGGAGGCGACGACGTCGAACGGCTCCTCTTGAATTTCTCGCACGGCTTTCTTGGCGATTTTCATCGAGAGATCAAAGAATTCGGTCTTGGCACTCCAGGCTCCATCGTGTCCGGAACATTTCTCGATCAGATGAACCGTGGCCCCGGTCAACTCCATCAATTCTTTTGATTTAAAGCCGATATTCTGATCACGTAAATGACAGGGAATTTGATACGCCACGCGTCCAGGATTAGCTTGAAAATCCAGGGAAAGCCTGCCTTCCCGTTTGAGCCGCATTAAATATTCGCAAAGATCAAACGTGCGCTCGCTCAATTGCTTCATTTCCGGTGTGGGTTTGAGGTAAGGGTATTCCCGTTTGAACATCAGGCTACAACTGGGTGCTGGAATGACGATGTCATATCCCTGATCGAGATAGGGCGCAAAGAGTCGATATTGAGACTCGGCAATCTTGGCCATTCCATCGGTATCACCCACGTCAAACCGTGGCATCCCACAGCACTGCTGATTTGAAGGTACCACGACCTCAATGCCGTTTTTCTCCAAAATTTGCACGGCAGCTTTCCCAATATCAGTCACCTGATACGTCACCAGGCAACTTGGGAAGAAGGCTACTTTGCCCTGGCTGTGGGCATGTGCGGGAGCCGGCTTTCGCTGATCCCACCATTGGGTAAAGGTCTGGGATTGAAACGAAAGGACTTGGCGGTTTTTGTGCACTCCGACCATACGCTCAACCAGACTTCGAAGCCACGGTGTGCGAAGCGCCCAATTGGTCAGTGGAGCGGTCAGGCTTCCCAGTTTTCCGATCAAATCGGTTTGGATCAGGAGCTTGTCGCGCCATGTGGCCCCACCCTCAGCCGTCCGTTGCTTTTTCCAGGCAGCCATGAGCCTGGGAAAATCCAGATCGTATTGATGGGGAGGAGAATAGGGACAATGGTTGAAACAGAGTTTGCAGTAGTAACATTCCTGTTCAATCTTCGTGAAATCCTGTGCAGTGAACTGCGTTGAGTCGCTCTCATACTCATCAATCCGGTCAATAAGGGTATTGAACGACGGGCATAAGTTAAAGCATCGTCGACATCCGTCACAGACATCGAAAATGCGTCGTGTCTCGGTTTCGAGTTGAGACCGGGTCCAGCCTGGAGTGATAAGGTCAAATTTTGGCACAGGTTATGGCTTTGTTTGAGAGTCTGTGAAAGATTGTGTACACGGCGGCAGCCTTTTTTATCGACCGCCGCCGTGTGTCATGACGCCGAGGCTATCAGCTCTGTTTTAGAGTTTCCAGCCCTTTCGTAAACCGGTTCGCATGGGATCGTTCGGCTTTGGCCAAGGTCTCAAACCATTCTGCGAGTTCCTCAAGGCCTTCATCACGAGCGGTTTTCGCCATGCCGGGATACATCTGGGTGTATTCGTAGGTCTCACCTTCAATCGACGCTTTTAAATTGGCTTCGGTGTTGCCAATCGGCACGCCGGTGGCAGGATCACCGACTTCCTTCAAAAAGTCCAGGTGACCAAACGCATGTCCGGTTTCGGCTTCCGAGGTATCACGAAACAGACCGCCGATATCGGTATACCCCTCAATGTCCGCCCGCCGGGCGAAATATAAATAGCGCCGATTCGCCTGTGATTCACCGGCAAATGCCGCTTTTAAGTTTTCGTGGCTTTTTGTGCCTTTAAGAGCTTTTCCCATGAAGTCCTCCTTTGACGGTTGTGGGGTATAACCCCGGTGATGAATGGTTGATGGAGCGCCCCGTGTGGCGGCGACAGGAGCCGCAAAGTCCACGGAATGCGACCTGATAACTCGTAATTTCAAAATCTTTGGGAATGCCGGCTGGAGAGGTCAGGCGATTGAGTCGGGGATCGATGACATCGACAATGGCCTGACACCCCAGGCAAATCAAATGGTGATGGGGAGACAGGTTGGCATCAAAGCGAGCCCGGGTATGGCCAATATTGACTTCATGGATCAACCCGGAGGTACGCAAAGCCCCAAGTGTATAGTAGACGGTATTTAGAGACATCATGGGAAATTGCGGAGCGACTTCAGCAAAGAGCTCTTCCGCTGTCGGATGGGTGGTACTGCGGAGGAGTGCGTCATAAATTGCTGTTCGCTGCGGAGTCGTTTTTAATCCGCATTCCTGAAACTTATGCTTGATGTCTTTAAAAGAAATTTCCATATCATTCCTGTTTAGGAATAATTACTATTTAACAAAACCCTCATGAAACGGTCAACCGGAGTACGCCGGCTGCACAGCAGGAAGCCAAGCAAAAACGAAATTGGGAAGACGTGCTTCCGTGAGTCGCGTTCTCAAGGTATTTAACGGTATTCAGGAACCCACTGCCGCCATCCCTGGCCTTCGTGCCCAAACTGAAAATGAGTGGGATGAAAGATCTCAGCCAAAATTTCGAGGGATTCAACGAGGCGCGGCCCCGGACGGTTGAAAAACTGGTTCCCATCCGTCAAGTACACCTTCTGATTTTGCACTGCTCGTAATTGTGGCCAAAAAGGATGTGCTGTCATGACCGGCAATTCTTCTTGAATGCGAGCCATGGAAAATCCACAAGGCATCAAGACCAGGATATCCGGATCCGAAGCGGCTAAGGCTTCCCAGGTTATCCATGGAGCGTGTGTCCCCCGCTGTCCAAACACCGATTGCCCTCCGGCCAAATGAACCAGTTCGGGTACCCAATTGCCGGCAGCCATCAGCGGTTCCATCCATTCGATGCAGGCCACAGTGGGGGGAGTAAGTTGTTGGGAGCGGTCCGCAATCTCGCCCATGCGTTGGTGGGCCTGTTTCAGAAATGCCTCTCCTGCAGCTTGCTGTCCTAAGCCGTCCGCCACTCTGGTCAGATCGTCCCAGACCCCTGATAAGTCCTGTGCACCCAAGGAAATCAACGTGGGTGACATTCCTATCAAGTCGCGAAGGGCCCGCTGCACCTCATCAGCGCTCACGGCACACACCTCACACTGGGTTTGGGTTACGATGACATCCGGACGTAAGTCCTGTATTCGGTCGACCAAGACCTCATACAAGGAAAGGGCTGACTGAAGACGTTCGGAAACTTGGGCATGAATAGCCTGGCTCGTTCCTTCACTATCCACCGTGGCTTGAGTGCAAACAGGAAGAGAGGTAATGTCCGAAGGAAAATCGCATTCGTGTGACCGGCCGACAAGCTGGGCACGGCAACCTAATGCGCAGACCATTTCTGTCCCACTAGGAATCAACGACACAATACGAAAAGCCACAATATTCTCCTTGAAGGTAAATAGAATGGGGAGAAATAATCGCTCATCCTACCTGAGGAAGGCAGGGCGTCCGCAACTTCTTTTTGGTTGCTTGGGCTGTTTGGGAGAGAGAGGGAAGAGAATGGAAGCTACCAATCCATCTATGGTACAAAGATACTTTCAACATGATCAGGCAAAGGGATATTAAGCATGCCTTGTGTATATTGTATACCAAAATTAATTTCGCAATTGATCACAGAAATCTGAACCGCATTCATCAAGGAGGTGGGTATGGCAGCGAAAGCGTATATTCTCATGAAAGTTAAAGCAGGAAAAGTCCAGGATGTTTTAGAGACCCTCAAAGCCCTTTCGGGGGTGGAACAAGCTCATGCCTGTTTCGGTCAGCCTGATATCTTTGGTCTGGTCAATGCGCCTGATGACCGCGCTCTGTCCAACCTCATTATGGCCAAGATTCACACCATCCCCGGAGTGGAAGAAACCGATACGCATATCGTCGTCCAGGATTAGTTGCTGGCATTATCCTTGCTGTAGAAGCGGAGGACGGACTCAAGAAGTTGGAGCCAGTCCCCAGGACGAATTGAGAATTCTGGAATAGATGGAGCATAGCTATTGGTGCTCCGGATTGTGGGCTTTTGCTTCCTGGTGCGTACAATCCCTCCAGGCCCTTCTAGTGAGCCACGAAAAAAACAAATGTGCTGTATAGAAAAAGCCGGGGTCTTTTGACCCCGGCTTTTGTCGTCATCCAGATTTTTGATCTGAGATTAGGAAGGGATGATTGAGATCAGAACAAACCGGAAGCATGGCCGGAATTGGCCATGAAGAACAGCATGGGGATGGAAAGCATCGTATTCGTACGGGACGCCAGGAGTGCCATCCGTCCGGCCTTGGCTTTTTCTTCAGGTGTGGCTTCCTTGAGCCCAAGGACTTTCTTCTGATTGGGCCAAATGATTCCCCACACATTCAGCAACATAATGGTCCCTAGCCAGGCACCCATGCCGATGACGGCATCCGGTCCCTGCAGCATAAATGCACTTCCCATACGATGCTGATTCATCAGTAAGGCGGCACCAAATATCCAGGTGAATAGAGCTCCCCAGCGAAACCACCAGAGCGCATTGGGCACCAGGTGTTTAAAGGCCTCAGCTTTGGTTTCGGGTGTGACGGCTTTGAGAAATGGCACTTGGATGAAATTAAAGTAATAGAGAATTCCAATCCAGGTAATACCCGCGAGGAAATGCCCCCACGCTAATAAACTTTCCATAAAATGTCCTCGTATTCGTTAGGTTGATTAATTATGTCTTTGGAGGTGATGAGGTGTCACACCAGCATTTTGACCAGGCCGTACAGGACCACAGTCAATACAAAGCCAGCAGTGATGGTGCCAGAGATCGTATCGAGCGGATTGCCCATTGTCTTCCTCCTTTATTGTTCGTAGTAATGAGAAGCGGGTTGTGTCATGTGGGCTACGGAACGTAGCCAACACGTATCTGGTAACCTAGCCTAACGTAGACCGGCTATCTTGTTCAAGATATCTGGCAAAAGGATTCGAAAGCATTTACTTCGGGGTGACTCGACGTGTTTTTGGGGGAGTCGAAGCCGGCAGACAGAACCGCCACAATTTCTTTGCCCATTCTCCCGCATAGTCTACGCCAATTCGAGGCAGAGTTTGAATCTGTTTTGGCAAAACGGCTAGGCCGTGATCTTCGATCCAAAGTGTGGTGCCGAGTGTGGCATCCAGTCCGTTATGCGTGCGATTCACTTCTAAAAATCGGCAGACCCGGCCGGGACCGTCGATGCGCCTGAGCAAATCCGGCGAATGATCTCCTCCCAAAATTTCCAGGCCTCGAATTAAAACCGCGGCAGGATATTGCTCTTGTTCAGTCACGATATTGAGACAGTGGTACATTCCATAAATCAGATACACATAGGTGAACCCAGCAGGGCCAAACATAATTTCTGTACGTTTCGTTCGGCCCTTGGAGGCATGGCAGGCCTGATCCTCCGGCCCCACGTAGGCTTCCGTATCCACAATTTTGGCCTGAATGATCCCGTTGGGCGTCTGTTTGATCAGCACCTTTCCCAACAATTCTGTCGCAACTTTCAACGTTGGCCGCTCAAAAAACATACGCGGTAAAGGGTTCGGAGTATTTTCAAGTTGCCGAACTGTGCTCAAGGAGAAAGAATTCTGATTTCGCTCATTGGTAAGAAAGGTCCGAGGTCTATGGGGAATGACTGGCAGGAATTTCGAAGTAGGGTCATCGTTTTGCCTTCCCCTCCTTTGTAAGGAGGGGTTAGGGGAGGTAGAGCTCTTGGATATTTGGAGGGTTATATCTTCTAATACTCCATCCAAATTGCCTAGAACCTCGTCATTGTTGTAACGAACAATCATGATCCCCAATGAATGTAAATGGTTTTCCCGTAGTCGATCGTTCTTGATTTTATTTTCTGTCGCGTGTACATCCCCATCAACTTCAATGGCCAACGCTCGTTCCGGACAAAAGAAATCTACGATGTAAGGTCCGATTCCATGTTGTCGACGAAATTTGAGCCCCTGGATTTGATAGCCGCGAAGTTTCGACCAGAGCAATTGTTCGGCCGGGGTTTGGTTCGACCGAAGCCGACGGCGTATCGGAAGAAAGGCTGACTTCCCTTTTTGTGTGGTCATGGGTCCTTGGTCAAATTGATTAAGTTTTTCCCTCCTTAGGTAAGGAGGGCTAGTTGAGGTAGAGACTTCCGGCTACTAACGCAGATTTCAAAAATTTGATACCTCTGACTTCTTTTGGAGAAACTCTACCCCACCTACACCTCCCCTTACAAAGGGGAGGAATAGGAATCGAGGATTTGGGAAAAACCTCCCTCTTTAAGTCCTCTTCGGAATTAAACCCATTACAGAGGGGAGGAATAATCATCATGTGACATGAGGGCCGTAGGGTGGCAAGGTCGTGAGACGACCATCGTCCAGCGGGCCCCCAACAGTGAAATGATAAAGCGATTGCCACTTGGTTTGAGGATGAATGCCGAGCACCCGATGGACCGGATCATCAAAAAAACAGCCGATCCCTGTTGACCGGATTCCAGCCGCTTCGGCCTCTAGATAGAGCACTTGTCCGATCACCCCGGTTTCCCAAAACAACCGTTTGTAAAACCACGGGCCATACGTTTCTAAGCTCTTGTCGAATTCGGCTACCATTCCAAGCGCAAATGCACTGTCTCCTGCAATGTCCTGCCCGCAACTGAGTTGTTTGGCCAGGTTTTGGGCATTGCCCTCTTCTAGCAAATACAGCGGAAGATTGGCCGGGCATGCTTCAGGAGTCGACCAGACAAACTGCTCGTGCATCGAGTTTTTGAAAAACATGAGGTCTCGGCCTTCTGGATTTCGATTGACCCAATACAGACCAGGCGGGAGGCCGTCTATTCGATGAACGAACAAGATAAGGTGAATCGTGGGTTCCCAGGGGATGGCATCCCAGGGCATGGGTCGATCCGGTAAAGGCAAGCTCCCCTCTTGGCATGATCCGTTGCAGCATGGTGAAAAAACGATCGGCGGGAAGGCCGGTTCGTCCGTCAAATGCGACGGCACTCCGTCGTTGATGGATGATGTGACCAGCCAAGGGTTCGGATTTAATCACTTCCCCTTCGTTCATGGGGGCAGCTGAAGCATGAAAGGCAATGGGTTCGGGTTCTTGAGTCGATTTCCAGGACGCCTCTGTGACCGAATCGATAATGTCCCACAGGACCGGTTCATCTTTGCTCAAACGGTTTGCCGTGCCTTTCCATTCTCCGGATGTTAGCACCGTATCATGAAGATCGTTGAATGCTAGATTCAGCGTGGGAGAGGGTTGAAGGTCTCTGCGCCAGACTGCCGCCAGCAATTCCGGGTATTCCTGTTCTGCCTGTTGGAAATCCTGCGATCTCGTAAGACCCAGAAGGCGTGCGATCGTCCCGTCTGAGGTGCCACTCAACACCAACAGATTCCAGCCTAAGGTCGCCGCGGCAATTCGCAATGTGCCGATCGCATGGCCCGTATCATGTTGGCAATATCGAAAGGCCCGCTCTCCATATTTCCATGCTTCCCGCCAATGAACGGACGTGAGGCCTACCAGAAATCCCTCAGAAGGCATGCCTTGAAGTATCGATTGGGCAGGTTCAGGAGGAAGAGCCCAACGGTATTCGAGGGCATGTTCCTTCGGGGCATAGTGGTATAGGCCTGGTTCCATGGCAAGGTGAGGTAGGGAACCCGTGAAGAGATAGCCCTCCGTGGGGTGGAGGTTGCCGCTGGAAGGATTACTCCGCAATGCCCAGCTGGTTCCGTTGTAGGCTTTCCACGCCGTGAGTGATAACCCATATTCGAAGAAGCGAGAGAGTGTGTTGAGGGTAATGGGTTGAGAGGGGATCGAGTGCGGATGAAAGAGTGATTCATACGGTGGAGAAAGCGGGTCTTCGTCGAGTGTGAGGTGAGGAAGCGCAATAAGCGGAGCGCCTTCGAATCGGCGGAAGGGATTGGGCTGATTGGCCCAATCCAAGTATCCTAGCGACCGGGCGTACCGGTTGAACTCATGCTTAGTTTGCTCGTGATACTGTTTGACCTGGTCAAGGGCTGTTTTCGATTCCTGCTTGGGCTATATGGGTGTTCATGTGGGCAAGTGTAACACCGTGAGCGGTGAGGGGGAACAATACGACCTGCCTTACCTCGATGAATCGGCGTTCCCACCCTCTTTGTTCACAGCTGACGGGTTGTTACACGTCGAGGTTGTCAGCCAGCCCGGCATTGGCCATCAAAAATTCATAACGGGCCTCGGTGCGTTTGCCCATCAAATCCTGAAAGGTCCGGTCGGTTTGCAGTTCGTCTAACAGTTCGACTTTGAGTAAGCGACGAGTGGCGGGGTGTAAGGTGGTGACTTTGAGCTGTTGAGGAAACATTTCGCCCAAGCCTTTGAAGCGGCTAATGGTGGGATTGGCATTGCTGCGGGCCCCTGACACAATCCGTTCTTTTTCCTCGTCGGTGCCGGCCCAGTGGACTTCCTTCCCGATTTCAATCCGGTAGAGTGGCGGTTGGGCAATGTAGACATGGCCTTGCCGGATCAGATCAGGCATGTGCCGGAAAAAAAACGTCAGCAACAGTGTGCTGATGTGATAGCCGTCAATATCCGCATCCATCAACAGGATAATTTTATGATACCGGAGTTTCTTGAGATCAAAGTCTTTACCGACTCCACAGCCCAAGACTTTGACGACATCCGCCAGCTCTTTGTTCTCAACCACTTTGGCCAGGGTGAGTTCTTCCGTGTTCAGCACTTTGCCCCGTATGGGAAGAATGGCCTGATTTTTTAAGTCACGGCCTTGTTTGGCTGTTCCGCCTGCGGAGTCGCCCTCGACGATAAACAGTTCGCTGATGGTTGGATCAGTGCTCTGGCAGTCGGCCAGTTTTCCCGGCAGGTTGAGACGATGGCTGATGGCCGACTTCCGCATCACGGCTTTGGAGGCTTCACGAGAGGCTTCGCGGGCTCGTGCGGCCAGAATCATTCGACCCACGAGGGTTTCGGCAATACTTTGATTTTCATTGAGATAGGTTTCAAAGGCCGGCCGGACCAGACTATCCACTTGTGCCTGCACTTCCGGATTATTGAGCCGTTCCTTCGTTTGCCCCTGAAACTGCGGGTGGAGGACGAGGACGCTCAGCACGGCCGCCATACCCTCGCGAATGTCTTCGGCTTGAAGGGAGAGGCCTTTGGGCGTGAGATTGTGGGTGTCGATGTAATTGCGGGCAGCTTTTACGATGCCGCCGCGTAATCCCATTTCATGCGTGCCCCCATTCGGAGTGGCCACCCCATTGACATAACTTTTGACGAATTCGGCGGGTTCATCGGTCCATTGCAAGGCGACTTCCATCTTCAGCGCCTGCGCCCCTCCTTCAGGGCCTGATGCGCCATTTTTTAATTGGCGTTCCAGGTAAAAGACGAAATCGACGGTCGTTTTTCGACCGCGATCCGCCACTAATTTGCGCAAGTATTCCTGGATGCCCTGTTCGTGATGAAACAGGTGGGTTTCTCCGGTGGTCCCATCTTTGAAGGTCAGCTTGAGCCCCTTGTGCAGATAGGCCTTCGCATCAAGCGTATCCTGTAACACAGCGGGATCGAATTGAATGGTTTTGCCGAATATTTTGGGGTCGGGACGAAAATAGACCGAAGTCCCGGTTCCTCGTGCATTGCCCAAGGCTTTGACGGGACCTTGAGGTACTCCGGCCTGATAGGTCTGTTCCCACTCTTTACCGTCACGTTTCACCTGAACTTCCAGGTGACGGGACAAGGCATTCACCACCGAGGCGCCGACTCCATGCAATCCGCCGGAATGGATGTAACTTCCGGTATCAAACTTTCCTCCGGCATGTAAGGTTGTCATAATAATTTCTAATGCCGACTTTTTGTGTTTGGGATGTTTATCCACCGGAATGCCGCGACCGTTGTCCGTGATGCGGAGACCCTTCACGCGATTTATCCAGTTCCACGATGATGTGAGTGGCGTAGCCATTAATGACTTCGTCAATGGCGTTATCCAGAATTTCCCAGACTAAGTGGTGCAGGCCCGTCTTATCGGTGCCTCCAATATACATCGCAGGACGGCGTCGGACGGGTTCAATACCCTCCAGTACCACAATGTCACTGGCATCATATGTTTTACCCATGAACGGATCCTCGTGAGTGAATGAAAATGAAAAAGGAAAACAGGTTCTTGGTGTAATGCATCAGGGAGCTAAGGTGTAACTTCTGACTGGAAAATCGGCACGGTCAATTCAGTTGGAATCATGCTGGTCAGACGACCCCGCCTGAGCAATGGATGTCCTTTCCCTCCACGTCCGACCACCTGGTACTTGCGAAGGGAGACGGAAAGGGTGCCACCGTCTTCTTTGGCAAGCACGAGCTCCTCTTCTTTTGAAGATAATAATTTAAATCCAACCACCGTATCGTTCTGGTCCAATTTCAACACGATGACTCCACGGCCGGGTCCGGCCAATTGGGCCACCTCTTCGGCCTGACAGAGCAAGGCTCGTCCTCGCGCGGAGACAACCGCCACGACGGTTTTTTGCAGAGGAGCGCTTACCTGGCTGACTCCGACGACTTCTTCCCCTTCCTTGAGTTTACAAAATTTTCGGCCCAGTCGGGTCGACGGTTCCTGGAAGGGGTCAAGCTCAAATCGAATCCCCATCCCGCTTGAAGTCATGGCAACGGCTTCTCCGTATAAACCTGATGGGGTGCTGTCGAAGAGTGGCAGGATTGCGACCTTTTGACGGTGCAAGGGCGGACAATCCCGTTGCCCGCATACGCGGATCGAAGCTTAGCCCCTCAATAATACGTTCGCCATCTTTGAATTTAAAGAGCTTTTGCGCCGGATCTCCAAAGCCGCTTCGGGCCGGTGGAATATCGCCGATGCGAATAGAGTAGGCGCTACCATAATTGGAAAAGAACACCACCGATTCAAGGGTGCTCCCGCCTAAAATCGTCATGACCCGATCGCCTTCCCGAACCCGTGCTTTGGAAAGATCTTTAATAAGGCCGACTCGCCGGATCCATCCATCTGCGGAAACGGTGATCACCGCATCTTCTTTAACCCGGAACGCGTCCGGATCAAATTCGACTTCCTCGGTTTGCCGCCGGCCGATTTTGGTCCGGCGTTTGTCTCCAAAAGCCTTGGCGACCTCCTCTAGTTCTTTTGTGACCACATCCCATAATTTGGTATTGGAAGCCAGAAGGGTTTTGAGATTCTTGGCCTGGCGTAGCTTGTCGGCCAGCTCATCCAGCATTTTTTTGATTTCGGTTCGGGATAATTTATAGATGGGCGTTTCCAAAATTGCATCGGTTTGAATGGGTTCCAGTCCGAATCGTTGTTGAAGTTTATTGGCAGAATCGGCTTTCCCCTCACTTTGCCGGATGATCTTGAGCACCTGATCCAGAGCGTCGAAAATGAGTTTGAACCCATTCAGGATATGGATTCGCTTTTCCAGGACTTGCAAATCGTAGCTGAATCTTCGTTTGACGGTGACAAAGCGAAAGTCGATGAACTGTTCCAGCATCTGCTTAAGATTCAGGCAATCAGGGCGGGCCACGGTCGATCCTGGCACCGGAACCAGGCACGTCAAATTAACGGAAAAGTTATTCTGCAGCGGGGTATGTTTAAAGAGATAGGCCATAGCCAGATGGGGATCCGCATCTTTTTGTGTCTCAAGGGCAATCTGAACTTCGGTCGTGGACTCATCCCGAACATCCACCAATTGCGGAACCTTTTTGGTGATGATTAATTCGCCGATCCGTTCCACAATGGCGGACTTATCGACGGCAAAGGGAATGGATGTAATGAGAATGGCTGATTTTCCGTGATCCAATGCTTTGACTTCATATTCTCCGCGAAGCCGGATCGACCCCTGTCCGGTCTCATACATTTCCCGGATTTCAGTTTTGTTGTTCAAAATTTCGCCGCCGGTCGGAAAGTCCGGGCCTTTCAGGTATTTCATGAGATCGGAAATAGAGGCATCCCGATTCGCAATCAAGGCGATCGCGGCCTCGATCACCTCTCCTAAATTATGGGGAGGGATATTGGTGGCCATGCCCACGGCAATTCCTGTTGATCCATTCACCAGCAAATTGGGAAAGCGGGCAGGGAGTACCAGCGGTTCTTCCGCTTTGCCATCGTAATTGGGTTGGAAGTCGACCGTGTTTTTATTCAGTTCATTCAACAGTTCGAGTGCGAGGGGTGTCAGACGGGCTTCGGTATAGCGATAGGCGGCAGGACGGTCACCGTCCTGGCTGCCGAAATTTCCATGGCCATCCACCAGGGTGTTGCGCAATGACCAGGGTTGGGCCATGCGAGCCATCGCGTCATAGACCGCCGCGTCCCCATGTGGGTGCCACTCACCAATAACCGACCCCACGACTTTGGCGCTCTTGATGGGAGGCCGGTCAGGCACAAGGCGATGATTGTGAAACATGGAAAACAAAATGCGCCGTTGCACCGGTTTCAATCCATCCCGGATATCCGGGAGGGCCCGTGAGGTAATAACCGAGAGCGCATAATTGAGATAGCGTTGCCGCGTCGTTTCATCCAACAGTACCGGGATGATTGCCGAAGGGTTGTTGGTGGAATTATCGGTGCCAGACCGGGTTCGTTTGGCCATACGTTCGTATCCTTTGATGACTCAGAGGGTCTTGAAATTCATGTGGGATTCGGGATCTCGGAGGGTGAAGCCGCCTTATGACATTACTGGACTGGCGCGGGCGAGGGGCCTAAGTGTGTTGTGGCCGGTTCCGGTTCTTCATCCGTCGGTTTAACCAGAGAGGGCAATCCTAACTGGTCTTTGATGCGGGTTTTCACCCAAAACGGATCCCACCATTCCGTGGGATTCACCTGTTCGCCATGCAAAATCAAACTGAAATGCAAGTGGTCCCCGGCGGCGAGACCTGTGGTGCCTGATTTGCCAATGGGTTGCCCCAGAGTGACAGCATCACCGGATTTAACTTCAATCGAGGAGAGATGCGCATACAAGGAAAGCAATCCATATCCATGATCAAGAATAATCGTGTTCCCATAAATTCCCAGATATCCAGCAAATATGACAATTCCGTTATTAGCGGCTTCGACGGGATAATGCTGGGTGACGGCGAGATCAAACCCTAAATGATCTTGGGTATCGACGACCTGTCCCTTATACGTATACTTGCGGTGATCGGCGAAGGAGGCTTCGACCTGTGAGCCTGACAATTGGCGAAACGCCCCTTTCCAGAGAAATTCATGGCGGCTGCTCTTGGCCAGTTTGGAAATGGTCTCGTTATTCATTTTGCGTAACGTGTCGTTGACCAGAAGGAAATCCTTCAGTGGATCGCCCATACTCTGTAATTCAGGAGTCTGTGCCAGAATGGTTGGAACAGTTTTACGAATAAATGAGTCCGAAATCGTGATGGAACGGGTACGCCAGGCTTGAGGTTTGACCTTGAAATTCACATCCATGAGAGCGGAATTGCCATACCCGTCGTCTGCAATCACTTGAATCGGGGTCGAGGACGGAAAATTATAAGGAAAGGCGATAAAGGCAAACATACCGGCTTTGTCCGGTGCAGGATAGCCGGGGAAGAAAACCGTTCCAATCTTGACTCCGTGAATTGACACTTCCGGGATCACTCGATACCTCACGATGCCTGTTCCACCTTGCACGATGGTCGTGGGGGGGGATAGGAGTTCCAATCGGGGTGGTGTAAATTGTGGGGTAAATTCCTTCTCCAACCGTTGTCCGTTACCTTCAAACCAGTTTCGCCAGGAATAATCCCGTGCGGTTACAATGAGTTGAGCCTGGCCTTGTCTTCGAGGCAGCTCCCCGTTGGCATAGGGAATGATGTCCAGCGTGAATTCATGATCATATCCTCCGGCTGCCGAAAGCCAGCCATCAGAAGGAAAGGATTGGTCAGCCAGGATGAAGGTTTCCAAGTTGTGAATAATGCGGACTGAGATGTCCCGAAGCCCCGTCCCATCATCATGAATACGAAGAACCAGTGGCGTGGTTGGGCCGACCAGCTCGAACGGTTGCTCGAGTGAGATTTCAGGGGGGGTGGAATCTCCCCATCGTGCGTTCCCAATTAATCCCAGGTAAATGGCGATAAGAGCCAGGACGATGATAAACAGCAAGCTTTTTTTAGACACGATCGAGGTAACTCTTCCTCCAGAGGATGGTGCGAGCAGGACAAAAAATGTTCCTCTTCTTATACCATACCCAGCCTTCAGAGCAAGTGTATGATCTGTCTGAAGAGACGGGGAAGCGCGTGCGCCTGATTCACAACCGTAGATATGGGTTCTCTGTACTCTTGACATAGACAGGATGATCGCCTAGCCTGTGCCGGGCCACAGCCAGGCCTCATGTCTCATATCCCTCCTCTCGGGCCAGGTATTTCGTCCAGATGGATGATGTGGGAATTCCCGCTCCCTGAATGGTTGATCAGGAGCTTGGTTTCATGGAAGAAGCCGGTGGCTTCTTGGTGACAAACACATTCCCGGACATTTTCTCAATATTCCTTTATTTTGACAAATGGTGTTCCGATATATGTCGGTAGTGCCGAACAGGCGACAGCCTGATCGGCATTTTCTGAATCAACCGTCTTTCCACATGGGGGGCTCATGCCAGGGTTGAGTGATATTTTAGGATGGTTTTCGAGTGATTTAGCCATCGATTTAGGAACGGCGACGACACTGGTCTATGTTCGTGGTAAAGGCATCGTCCTGAGTGAACCCTCGGTGGTGGCCATCGAAAAACAATCGAACACGGTATTGGCCGTGGGTGTCGAAGCCAAACGGATGGTGGGAAGGACGCCGGGTAATATTGTGGCGATCCGCCCGATCAAAGAAGGGGTCATTGCCGATTTCGCCATGACCGAGCGCATGTTGCATTATTTTATTACCAAAGCGCATAACCGACGGGCGTTCGTCAGGCCTCGCTGTATCATTGGTGTGCCATCCCGTATCACCGAGGTTGAGCAACGGGCCGTCCGTGAATCGGCCAGCCAAGCCGGCGCCCGGGAAGTCTATCTCATCGAAGAGCCGGTTGCGGCAGCAATTGGAGCGGGATTGCCGATCACGGAACCTTCGGGGAACATGGTGGTCGACATTGGAGGAGGTACCACCGATATTGCTGTCATTTCCCTTGGGGGCATTGTCTGCAGCGAGTCGGTGAAAGTGGCAGGTGATTCCATGGATGATGCCATTATGAGTTATATTAAGCGACGGTATAACCTCCTGATCGGTGATCACATGGCGGAAAAGGTGAAGATCGAAGTCGGATCTGCCTATCCGTTAGAACAAGCCAAAACGATGATGGTCAAAGGGCGGGATATGATTTCGGGGATTCCCCGGACGGTCGTGGTGAATGATTCCGAGATTCGAGAAGCCTTGGAAGACCCCATCCATGCCATAGTGAATGCCTTACGAAATGCGTTGGAGAATACGCCGCCGGAATTGGCCGGAGATATTATCGATAAGGGAGTGGTGATTACAGGCGGGGGGTCGTTGTTGCCGGGCATTGCCACGCGGTTTCAGGAAGAAACCAATCTGCCCATCATTACCGTGGAAGATCCCTTGACCTCCGTCGTGTATGGCGTGGGAAAAGCTCTTGATGAAGTCGATTTATTTCAAAAGATTCAAAAATTTTAACGGTTGGCTAGGGCACGACAACCGTGATGTTGGGTGCGATCCGAAAAATCTTGCCTTGATGACCGATCACATAGAGCTCTCCCTCACGATCTTCGCCAAAAGACGAAATTTGTAAGTCCGTATCCAGCAATTGTGTGGTCTGCCCGTCGCGATAGCCCCAGATTTCGCCGGTACAATAATCCCCGAACACATAGACCCCTTCTAAGGAAGGCACGTGTTTTCCACGATAGACATACCCTCCGATCACCGAGCAACGTCCTTGTTCGTGCCGGTATTCTGTGACCGGCGCTGACCACATGCTGGGCCGACTCGCAGTTCTTGGCGGGATTGAAGCAGTGGTTCCCCTCTAAGAGTCGCCATCCATAGTTTTTCCCTTTTGCAATCACATCGATTTCTTCCCAAAGGTTCTGTCCGACATCCCCGGCCCATAAGTCCCCGGTCTGGCGGTCAAAGGAAAAGCGCCAGGGATTTCGAAGGCCAAGCGCAAAGATTTCAGGTTGGCCTGGTTGTCCGACAAAGGGATTGTCGGCAGGGATGCGGTAGGGAGGCGGTCCATCCACATCAATCCGAAGGAATTTACCCAGCAAGGACTTTCGATCTTGCGCTCGATTCTCCGGATCACCGCCTGCTCCGCCATCTCCCGTTCCAATATACAAGAATGCATCGGGGCCAAAGGCGATCATGCCTCCGTTATGGTTGCTGTAGGGTTGTGGAATGACGAGTCGAATGGTTTCTTGTGGGTCCGCTCGGGCGGGGTCGACTGATACTTGGTATTCGGCAATCACCGTGGCTCCGTCCTGTGCCCTGGTGTAGTTGACAAAGAACCGGCCATTTTCCGAGTACTGAGGATGGAATGCCAGGCCCAGGAGTCCTCGTTCCCCTCCTGTGGACAGCTTTTCAGCGATATCCAGGAAAAGAGACGGATTCCGTTGGCCTGGAGTCACGATGATAATGCGGCCATTCTGTTCTACCACGAACAAGCGATGGGTCTGATCCGGACTGGCGGTGAGAAAGACCGGCTTGGAAAAGTCGTGTTCCACCAGGGGTTGCAATCCAATGGGGCCTTTGACAGGGGCAGGTTTTCCAGAAAGACTCCAGCCCGAGGTTGACCAAAGCCCTACCGCTATCCCTATGACGATTCCCATCATCACGGGGCCCAGGTGCCTATGAAGAGCTGCGGGAAGATGGGATGGCTGATTTCGGGAACGGATTGAGCGGAATAGGGATTGCCCGGGAAATCGATGCCTTGTTATAACTTGAGAAGCCATGACGGTAACGTGAAGGAGAGTAAGATGATTCTTAAAGTATGAGTCCGATATTTTGGATGATGAAAATGCCCGAGGAAATTTCTATCATGTTTGTCAGGGACAAGGTCCAGGACACGCCGGTCGGCATTCCACCTGAGGATCAGCCCTATGAATGCCCCGCGTGTGGCATCGATCTGGAACAGGAAGACTTTTTGTTGGCCCAACAACGAGGGTGGTCATAATGTCGGTTGAGACCACGCCCACCTTAGGCAGGGAGGACGGGATGGATGTTACCACGTAGCCAGGGGAGAAAAACGGTATCGGTCATGCGCGGCCTCATGATGCTGTGCCCGGCATGTTACGACAGCATTCATGAAGAAAAATTGGTGGATGAAAAAAACTATGTGGCGGATCATGAAACATTTTTTGACGTGATTTGTCCAGGCTGCGAAGATTTGAATCGTCCCCTCATCGACGATATGCTGGGCAGTTCGGAATAGCCCCGGTCACCTCTTGACCGGGCATGCTGAACCGGTTCTTTTTCCCCATACGACCGAGACTTCTATCCGGCATCCCGACTTTCGCGGGTTCGCCTGTCCTCCCTATCCAATCTACAAGTCGGCATTTGCCTTGAGGCCTTTGGATTGTCTGCTGGAGGCTGTCGGACTTCGGATGAATCGGCTGCAAAAGCGCCTACAATGAGATCATGTGCGCATGCAGTTCTGAGACAAAGACCGCATAATCCACTGAACTTCTTGTGCCGCCATTGCACAAACTGACCTGGACGGCCCATCTCCTCCGATTGTTCAATCCATTCGCCTTTTCAGCACCTTCCAGGGCGTGAACTTCCTGTCTTTGTTCGTTTCCTTAATTACTGTGCAGATGTGACCGATAAGAAGATGAGGGTTAAAAGTCGTCGTGAAGATTCCCGAGCAGGAGGTGTCCGATGGGAGGCTTCAGAGCTGGTCCACTGATCTTTGCGGTCTTTGGGTTCGCATCCATTTTCCTGATTTCTTTCCCCTCTCCAACGTTGTCGTGTGATTCTTTACTCAATCCTTCAGCCTTTCAGGTTACGACCTTCACCCAAAATACCCTCCTTCCCAATGGAATGATGGCCATTCGGTATCCGGAAACGGAGCAGGAGACCTCTCCGCATGTCAGTGTGCATCGAGTGTTGATGGTGATTCCTGGACTACAGGAATCCCTTCCTGAAGCCTCGGATATGCACTATCGAATCGTTGAGGGGGATGGCACGATTGGATGGATAACCTACATCCTTTCGGCCCAGGCACTTTTCTATGGTGTGGGTGAAGATTCGTTAGGTTTTCCCGAAAAGATTTGGATTGATCCTGAAGAAGATGGCCTGAATGGTAATGAACATATCAATGGCAGAGAGCCTGATTCGGGGAAATGAGGGTGCTCATCTGACTACCTAAGGTAGGCTTCCGGACCGCCTAATTCATCGAGCAGGCGCCTGGTCCACGGGGATCTCCGCAGGATCCGCAACTGCCTGGATCAACAATGTTCATTCCACTGCCTGTCCCGCCTACGGCAAATCCCGTCAACTGTTTCTCAAGTCTAGTGGCCTGACATTCCGGACATTCCGGGATGGTTGAGCCATGGACAAGCATCTCAAATTGATGCGAACATTCTTGACACTTATAGGCAAAAATCGGCATGGGTTCTGGACCTCCTTTTGAATGAAATGGTACATCTAGTATAGGCGATCATGTGAGATGAGGACAATGGAGGTTCGCGAAAGGGACGTGGCCTACGGTCATGATGGAGAAGGAGAAAAAGATGTATCAAGAGGAGGAATCGTTTAATCTAAGGTTTTCCCTGGAAGCCAACTTCCCGGATGAATATGAGGGCGAGGAGGATGAGAGGGCATGGCTCGCACATTGGGAAGACACCGTGAAGCCTGATATCGTGAAAAGTATATTTCGCACATTGGAAGCAGTACCCTGACTGGGTGGCCCGTTTTCGCAATCGAGGGAAGGCAGCTACGGACGAAATTGAAATTGTCTTAGAAAAAACCTATACCGATTCTTCATTGAATTAACCCCATGATGTTCTGGTCATTCGCCAAACGATCTGTGATTTGCGGTATCGCCTGGGCGTGTATGACCGGATGGCCTCTCTCCATATATGCGCAGAATCTCACCTATTCCCCCACGCCGAGTAATCCGGTTGGGCGCGCTCCGCAAGCCATTACCGCGGGAGATTTCAATGGGGACGGATTGTCGGATATCGCAACGGTTAACGGCACATCCGACGACGTCTCAGTGCTATTAGGCAACGGCAATGGCACCTTTCGATCGGCCGTGTCCTTTGGAGTCGGGAAAATTCCGCTAGCGGTCGTTGCCGCCGATATGGATGGTGACGGCCTCCTTGATCTGGTTCTGGCCTTAAGCGGAGCTGATCAGGTGGTTGTGCTGAAAGGTGAGGGCACCGGCCTGTTTAAGAAGTTAGTCAGCCAGGGGGCAGGCAAAGGGACGACCTTTCTAGCGGTTCGGGATGTAAACGGGGATGGGTGGAGTGATGTGGTGGTGGTGAATAGTGGACGCTTTGGGTATTACCCGCCGTTTGATCTCGCGGTGCTCTTAAATGATGGCCAGGGAGGCCTGCTGGCCCCCGTGGCTTACGAACAGGACGGACGGGACGGCATGTTTCCGACCGGGGTGCTGGTCGAGGATCTGACTGGTGATGGAAAGCCCGACCTTGCGGTGACGTGGAGTCAGCCGAGTTGGCGGTCCCCGAACGGGCTTGTTTCCATTCTGAAGAATATCGGTAATGGGAAGTTTGTCCTTGAGAAGGAACTCAAGCCGGGCTTCACATTAAGCGCGATCCAGGGGGCCGACATCAACCATGATGGATTGGTGGACCTGGCGGTGACCAGTCTCTTTTCGGATACCGTTCGCATTCTGCTCCAGCGCGAGGGGGGATCGTTTACCGAATTGGATCCCATTAAGGTGGGTTTTGCGCCGGTAGGAGTGGTGTTTCGGGATTTCGACGGAGATCAAGAGATGGACATGGTTGTGGTCAATCGTGATTCCAATAGTTTGTCGATTTTATTGGGGAATGGAGCCGGACTTTTTACCTCAGCGGGCCATTTTGGTGTCGGAGCCACGCCTTCAGCGGTGGTGGTGGAGGATTTTGATCAAGACCAATTTCCCGATCTGGCCACGGCCAGCACGAATGTCGATGGGGTGTCGGTCCTGCTTAGCGGGGATGGGGCTATCCCCCTCCCAAGCCTGAGCACGGATGTCATGGTCTTTGAGATGGCGTCGGGCCAAGAGGCGAATTCTTCATTCTCTCCTCACATGATGCGCGTCTCCAACATCGGGTTGGGACTGCTCAAAATTGTGGAGGTGAAGATTACCGGCAATGAGGCGGATGCCTTTTCTGTTGCGGATAACACCTGCGCGGATGTGACCTTGCATACGGGCGATTCGTGCACGCTCCAGATCGGATTCGCTCCACACGAACCGGGAACCCACCATGCCATGCTCACGATTCACGATAATGCCAGCGGTAGTCCACGACGTGTCGTGTTAAAAGGCCTGGTGAAAAGTTAAGAGGACGCGTTCGTTGGAATGCATGTATAGCTGAAACAGCCCCTTCCCCTTCCCTCCCCATAACGCCAGGTGATTTCTGTGCTTCAAACTTTCCCCATAATCCGGTATGCTCTCTTTCCATTTCTTAAATGGTCTGTTGAATATTTCAAACACCTTGCTGTTTCATCAGCATATGAATACTCAAGGCTCACCAGAAAACATAGTGGAGTGTTCAAAAAGGCTCGTCCGGTTCTGCCCTGAGTCAGGTCGAAGGGAAGGCCGCAGCCGCTTGGACGAGCGGAGCGTACGGAGGAGTACGTGAGCACGGCCAGGCGGGGAGAACGCCGCTGGCGGCATTTTTCAACACTCCCCTGAAGAAGAGTGTGTTCTATGTCGATTCCCGGCCAATCCAGTCAAAATGTGTGGGTGGGGATAGATATCGGAGGGACCTTTACCGACTTTGTCATCTATTCCTCCTCGGATCAATTTCTCCAGCGATTTAAAATTCTTTCGACCCCGGCTGACCCTGCGGAAGCGGTCCTGCAAGGATTAGCCCAACTTCCTCACCATCCCGGTCGTCATATTGTGCATGGTTCCACCGTCGCCACCAATGCCATGCTTGAGCGCAAAGGGGCGCGGACGGCTCTCATTACGACAAAAGGTTTTCGCGATGTGCTGCTGATTGGACGGCAAAATCGTCCTGAGTTGTACGATCTGTTCCCTGTCATTTCTCCGCCCTTAATCCCGCGTGAATGGTCATTCGAAATCTCGGAGCGGGTGGATTGTGAAGGGACCATCCTGACGCCTCTTCAGGAACAAGGCCTCCTCTCAATTCTTGAAAAGTTACGGCATGAAGCGATTCAGTCGGTGGCCGTGTCGTTTCTGTTTTCCTTTGTGAATCCTGCTCATGAGCAATGGGTGACAAAGCGATTGCGGGACGAAGGATTCTTTGTGACGGGTTCCTCCGAAATCCTGCCGGAATTCCGGGAATATGAACGAACCAGTACGACGGTGGTGAACGCCTATGTGTCTCCGGTTCTTGATACCTATTTGGGCCGGTTAGAACGGGAGATAAAACCGACCGAGTTTCATATTGTGCAATCGAACGGGGGGCGTATTTCGGTCGCCCAGGCGCGAGGGCATGGCGTCCGTTCCATTCTGTCTGGTCCGGCCGGAGGTGTGGTGGGCGCGCGATACCTGGCAGGGTTGGCGGGCTTCACCCGGATTCTGACGTATGATATGGGCGGGACGTCCACAGACGTGGCGTTGGTCAATGAGACGATTCACGTCACGACCGAAGCCCAAGTCGGGGGAAATCCCATTCGTGTGCCTGTCATCGATATCCATACGGTCGGTGCCGGAGGTGGCTCTCTGGCCACCGTCGATGCGGGCGGTAATCTCCGTGTGGGACCTCAAAGTGCCGGAGCTCAACCGGGTCCGGTGTGTTATGGGCGGGGCGGGACCATCCCGACGGTCACAGATGCTCATGTAGTTTTAGGTCGATTGCCGACCGACGGGTTTTTAGGTGGCCGGATGAAATTGAATGTCGAGTCGGCGCACCAGGCGTTTGATGAACTGAGCCGGCAGATGGTTTTGGCCCCTCGTCCCGGCTTGGATGTCCGGCAGACCCTGGCCTTGGGTATGATCCAAATTGCCAATGTCCATATGGAGCGCGCACTGCGTGTCATTTCGGTGGAGCGGGGAGAAGATCCCAGGGAGACTGTCCTGGTGGCATTCGGTGGGGCCGGCGGATTACATGCCTGCGATCTGGCCAGAGCACTAGGTATTCCACACGTGTTGGTGTCGCCCATGGCCGCCACGCTTTCTGCTCTGGGCATGTTGGCTGCGGAGGTGCAATTGGATTATGTCCAGACAGTGATGCTGCCGGGAGACACGCCGATTGAGATTCTTGAGCAGTGCACGCAACCGTTGGTTGATCAGGGGCAAAAGGACTTACATCGGGAAGGGGTGGATCCTGACCAATGGGTTCTTTCTCGAACGGTCGATGTCCGTTATGTGGGTCAATCCTTCGACTTAGCGGTGCCGCTGACTTCAATGTTCCGCGAGGAATTTCATCGAATTCATCATGTGCGCTATGGCTATAGTCAGACAGAGACTCCAATCGAAATCGTGAATGTACGAGTCCGGGCAGTCGGCCATGTGACGCCGCCCACCATTCCCACCAGGCCGCTAGGGTCAGCCGATCCGACTGCAGCTCAATGGGAGGATCGTCCGGTGGTTTTGCCTCAGGGGATGCAACCGGTTCCGCATTATTGGGGAACCCGCTTGTGTCCGGGACATGAAATCCATGGACCGGCCATTCTGGTTCTGGATGATACCACCATCTATCTTGGACCCACGGATCATGCCGCGATTGATACCTATTCGAATATTCTCATAAAGGTTGGAGCCACCGATGGATGATCCCATTCGCACTGAAATGATGAAGCACCGGTTGGTGTCCGTGGCCGAGGAAATGGGCGCTCGCCTGCAGAGGGCCGCCTTCTCGCCCAACATCAAAGAACGCTGTGATTTTTCCTGTGCGGTGTTTGATGCATCCGGAAATCTGGTCGCGCAAGCGGCGCATATCCCGGTTCATCTTGGAGCCATGCCGTTGTCTGTGCAAGCCTGCCTTGAGTCGTTGACCTTGGCGCCTGGCGATGTGGCCATGGTCAATGATCCCTATCGCGGGGGCACACATCTTCCCGATCTCACGGTGGTCTCGCCCGTTTTTGTGGAAGACACCTCTCCTCCCACTCTCTTAGGGTTGGTCGCCAATCGCGCGCACCATGCCGACATTGGCGGAATGTCGGCAGGGTCGATGCCGTTGTCACAGGAAATTTATCAAGAAGGACTGATTATTCCCCCGGTGAAACTCATGGTGGGCGGTAAAAAAAATGATGACATCTGGCGGATGTTATTGGCGAATGTCCGTACTCCAGAGGAACGTATGGGTGATCTCCAGGCTCAGTTGGCCGCGAATCAGATTGGAGGTGAACGGATGAGAGCGATGGCTGAACGATTTGGCATACAACCGCTGTTCGCGGAAATGGATGCCCTGCTCCGTTATAGCGAACGCATGACCCGTCAGTTAATCAGCACGTTACCCAATGGCTGCTACCGTTTTGAAGATGCTCTGGATAACGATGGATTCACAGAGGAACCTGCCGTCATTCGTGTGGCCATCATGATCGAAGATGAACAGGTCACGGTCGATTTTTCGGGAACTGATGCGCAACGGCCCGGCAGCATCAACGCCGTATATCCAGTTACTCTGTCCGCCGTGGCTTATGTCTTTCGGTGTGTGTTGGGTTTGGATATCCCTGCCAATAGCGGATGTTTGCGGCCGATTCACGTCATTGCGCCGGAAGGCACATTGGTCAACGCCGGACGTCCTGCGGCGGTGGCGGCCGGAAATGTCGAAACCTCCCAGCGAATTGTGGATGTTTTACTTGGAGCCCTGGCGCAAGCTTGTCCTGATCGCATTCCGGCGGCCAGCCAGGGCACAATGAATAATCTCACCATCGGTGGATGGGATCAACGACACAACCGGCCCTTTGCCTATTACGAAACCATCGGGGGTGGTATGGGCGCGGGTCCTGAATTGGATGGGGCGAGTGGACGCCACTCACACATGACCAATACCCTGAACACGCCGGTGGAAGCGGTTGAGTACGCCTATCCGTTTCGAATTGCGCGTTATGCCTTGCGGGAAAAGTCCGGAGGAAAAGGGCAGCATCAAGGCGGGGACGGGATCGTGCGAACATACGAATTTCTTCAATCTGCCGAGGTGACCCTCTTGTCCGACCGCCGGATTACCAAACCGTATGGATTGGAGGGAGGCGCACCAGGAGAATCGGGTCGCAACAGCCTGAAGCAAAACGGAATTGAAAAAGATGTCAGTGGAAAATGCTCATTCCCCGTTGAAGCAGGAGATGAACTCACCATCGAAACCCCCGGCGGCGGCGGATATGGACTCAACTAGAATCTTGGTAAGTTGGGGAAGAGAGACTCCAAAATGATGAAAAACTTTACATTAGAAATCTCATTCAAGAGCCGGGGTCTTCCCGCCTGATACTTTTAGACAAATCCCTCATGGAATCCATCAACATTCTCGTATCCGAATAGATACAAATCGTATCTCTGGGCCTGCCCGAATCCTCCCCATCCTTGTCTTTGAAAGTTCTCCTCACCGTTCCCTTGTCTTAACAGCACAAGATTTTTAAGGAGTTAGAGAATTGCCCAATAGTCGTAAGCGTGCGGAATGGCTTTTGCTTGAATATAACAATTGCACGACTTCAGCTCGTGGTTCGCTCACGCATTGAAATGAATAAAAGGAGGGGCGCCATCATGAAAATATTTATATCTAGAATGATTGTGTTGGTTTTTGTTTTGGGATTCGAGGCGTCCTCGGTGTATGCGTGGACTGGTAGTGAAAGCGAGTGGGTAGGGGGGGAAACCCAGATAGGGGAATTGCGGCGGTTTCCGCCTTTATTTACCGCAGAGATACGGAACTTTTTACCTGCTCTGGCCAAAGGACACGAATTGAGGATTGATGCAAATCAGTGTTTACGGACGGATGCCGAGCAGGCAGTGGGCTTAAACCAAGAGCTTTCCCGGCAAGCCGAACATGCGGCGATTCGACTGCAGAATGCTGACCTCATATACCTGGCTGCTTTGGATAGCATCCTTTTTCCATTCAAATATTCACGAGTAGATCATGGGAGTGATGTTTCGATACGGCTTGTGGCGCTTGATTCTGTTGATGGGCCACCGCCATGTGGGGCGGATGGTTATTGTAACTTGAACGCGTGCTCTGCCGATCCGGATTGTCCCGCCGGCCTTCCCCAGCAGGAGAGTGAAAGCGAGCCCTACGAATCTCCGCATGATGAAAAAGGCATTGGGGGGTCAGTTTGGTTGACTACAGGTCCTGACGGATTTGAGGGTGGACATTCCTGTGATTTTGACAAAGGCACTTGCAACATCAAAGTGACCTGGAGTGTGCAGCCAGATAAGTATGATAAATGGAAAATTTGCTGGAAAGATTGGGGCGATACCTTTACCAACGCGTGTGACGTGAACCAAAAAATTCGAAAATTTGAAAACAATTTTTATGTCATTCCTGATTTGAAGGAAGACCATCACTATCGTATTCGGCTCGAAGGTCGAAAGGATTCAAACGATAAGTGGAAATGCCTGGCAAAAGCGCGATTGCGTAATGTTCACTTGAATGGGACGAATATCAGAGGAGTGGTGCCATGCATCGTGCCGTAATGTTGCATTTGATTATGTGGAAACGTACCTCGGACCTCATTGGCAAAGGGCCAAAATTTTGGTCATGAATTAAGGGGGAGGATCGTTTCGATAAAGATCAGTGAAATGCACAATGCAAGAGGGTGACGCTGACATATAGGTGAATGTAAATAAGCGGGTTCGTACAACTCCTTCATTTTCCATTCAACTCCGGCCGGTGCCCTCACGATTTTTTCCTTATCATGACTCCTATTTGGCTTTTCTGCTACTTCATGCTCTTATAGGGTAAAACGATCTTTGTCTCTTCATGTTTTACCCTTACGCGTTCATTGTTTTATTTTGGTAAAAGTTGCAGGCAAGACAGCTCATTGCTATGCAATCTATAGAATATTGCTAGAACACTTTTCCTCAATTTCCCGCCAGCGCTCCTGCCTGAATTAAGTTGTCCTCCCATAGGCCGATAATGCAAAGGTCATAGTTCTCCGGGTATTCCCCCAAAATTTTTTGGTCAAGGGTCTTAGAAGATTTCAACACTCCCAAGAACGCATGGAATGGGGTTTTCCACTCCATGCCGCTATTGAGGGACTTTGATTGAAGGGTTTTATGGGAATCTCATCAGGTTGGGGGAACTGAACAATCCTCACCAAGGAAGCACTCACTTTTTTCTCAGGAGGGTTTAACAATGAGAACCACGATATTGTGTGCGGCTTGTCTTGTTTTTAGTATGGGATTGGGAAGTGTTGCGAACCAGGTGAATGCTCAAGAGATTTGCCGAACGGCCGGATTCTGGGGTACTCATGCAGGCGAGGAGAAATCTGGTAGTGCTAACATTTCTGAAGAAGTTATCCGAGCCTGGTTGTCAACCGTCAATTCCTATGATCAAACGGCGACGGACAAGTGTACCTATGAAATGGATGGCACGGTAATTTGTAATTTTGAACCGCCAGGCCAGGCGGGAAGTCCGAAAGCCTGTCGAGATGCGAAGAAGAATGACATCACCCTGTTGAGTAATTTCCCCATCGGATATGAGGGAATGGATATTTGTGGACAAATTATTTCCGTAGACCCCAATGGCCCTGACCAAATTCCTCCCGTTGTCGAAGCGTTATGCGTATCCCCAGGCGGGGACTCGAAACTTCAGCTCGGTCGCCAATTAACCGCCGCCGCGTTGAATTGCCTAATAAGTGGAGGGGGAAGCGATTGCACGGGTACCTCCATTGAACCAGTCTTTGCAGCCTGCAATTCGACCTGTGCGGTTTCCGGCCAGGAAGACCAGGTAAACACCTGTATTGAAAAATTGGATTGTTTTAACAACGGTGGGGCATGGAATGAAGATGATCCTCAGGCCATGTATTGCCAAATGGATGTTGCAGAATCCTGTCATGACCAGCCACTGATCGGAACGGTCATGAGCGACTCCGGAGAACCGGAGGATCCTGAACTCCCCCCGCAGTAATTTCAAAGGAGGTTCCTTATGCAAGAAGCCCTTCATTCCTGGTCCAGATCCCAGGAATTTAAGGGCCTTGCCAGGATCGATCAACGCACAACCAAATCCTTAAGGAAGGATAGGGCTGATGCATGTGAGGAGTGTCATAATTTTTGCCAATGTCCTGGGCTTATTGATGAGTCAGATAAGGTTTGCTCACGGAATATATGAACGCCGGGTATTTCATCAAGAGCTGGAAAGGCTCAAGGAACAGTACGGGCTGATGCCAATGGCGTGAAATGAAACGACAGCCGATTACAGCGTTGGCTTGAGCCTGCGAATTTTGTGTGGAAATGTTCTTGTGCCGATCGATGAATTTCTTCTACCCCTACCGATACTCGTCCGGTCATGCCAGGGAGACGTGCACCTCTCTACAGTCGCTTGAATGCCGACTCTCTTGTGAAATCAGTATAGAACCTCAAATAGGCTATATTGTCCTCTCCAAAAATATTTTGTTTGGAAGGACGGAGGAGGCATTCACAGATGGAGAAGCTCGTGGTATGCTTTCTTCGATCAAATTGAAGAGCATATTTCAGATTGAATCGTGGTCTTGTGAGAGTTTTGTATTGAATAAGCTCTTGGCTGAAAATTTATTTCGTGACCCCTGCCTAGGGAATTAAGGAACTTCCATCCCGCGAACGTGTGTTCTCTTTCATGGCCGAGCTGAAACCCGGGAATCGGGTTTCACTCATCGATTCCTGCAGCGAGTTCACGCTCGCCCCTTTCCCACATTAGTTGGGCCCTTTCGACGTATCCTCCGAGTCCCGCTAAACAATACTGCAGCCATTATGGTGTATCCGGACTTGGGGTTTCCTAGCGTAGATTACCAAAATTTCTCAACCGAAAATCCAGTCTGCCATCGGACCGGAAAAGCTTGGTGCCAGGGATCAGGGAGTCTCATTTCAGACACATGAATGATTCCGGAATTTTCTTAAGATTCTCTGGATACTTAGTCGATGTCGTTGATGGCTTTTGGACTTTCGGCTCGGCGACTTTGATCCCATTTTAATCACCATTGTCACAGGAGTGGAATGTGCAGACCAGTTTGGTTAATTCCGGGTTCGAACATGAGAAAGTTTCTGTTCTCGCATCTGCTCCATCGCTTCGCCATGAGTTGTCAGAATGCTGATTGTCGTGGTCTGACCCCAAAACTCGAGCAGTTCCTGTCCGGTCGTCCTGAGACACCGTTTTTAGCCCTTGATCTTGGGCAGGTCCGAAATAAGTATCTTGAGCTTCAGGGAGAATTTCCTCATGCAGCAATTCATTATGCCGTGAAAGCCAATCCCGCAGCGGAAATTATTCAACTGTTAGCCACGTTGGGCTCACGCTTTGATATTGCAAGCCGGTATGAACTGGATTTGTGTTTGTCTCTCGGGGTCCCGGCCGCCTGGCTGTCGTATGGCAACACGGTTAAAAAAGAGCTGGATATTGCGTATGCCTTTGGCTGCGGGGTCAGGCTCTTTGCCTTTGACAGTGAGGCCGAACTCGAAAAATTGAGTCGACAGGCGCCTGGCGCGGGAGTGCAATGTCGAGTCCTAAGCCAAGGGAAACATGCGGATTGGCCTCTCTCTAGAAAATTCGGCTGTGACCTGGCCATGGCGTATGATTTGCTCCTCAAGAGTCGTCACCTCGGGTTGAATCCCTTGGGAGTGACGTTCCATGTGGGGTCTCAACAAACCGATCCGCAGCAATGGGTCAAGCCTCTTCAGGAGGCTGCGGAATTGTACCGCCAATTGAGGAGCCAGGATCTTGAGTTGGAATGGATTAATATTGGCGGAGGACTTCCGGCTAATTACCAAACGATCCTTCGGCCATTTTCGGATTACGCCCAAACCATTCAACAGGCTCTACGGCAATCATTTGGTGTCACGCCTCCTCAACTGATGATTGAACCCGGTCGATTTCTGGTGGCGGATGCAGGAGTCATCCAGAGCGAAGTCATCCTGGTGGCTCACAAATCCCGCGAAGATGTTCGGCGATGGGTGTATCTCGATATTGGTAAGTTTGGCGGTTTGGCTGAAACGATGGATGAATGCATTAAGTACCGCCTACGCACCCTCCGTGAGGGTCCAACTGGACCGGTGATTTTGGCGGGTCCCACTTGCGACAGCGCGGACGTGTTATATGAAAAAACCTCCTATGAGTTGCCCCTGAATTTGGGGATCGGTGATCGCATCGAAATTTTAAGCGCCGGTGCCTATACCAGCAGTTATGCCTCCGTGGGGTTTAATGGATTTCCTCCCTTACGGACCTACTGTCTCTAACGGATAGCCCGGCTATTGTAATGGGCGTATTCCATTGGTCATTGTGGTACGCAGGCCGTTGATTTATTTCCCTTGGTTTTCTACAGTCTTGTACGAATTTAGATAGCGCTGCGGGGCGGTTTCGCCGATATCAATGGCTGAAAAGGCTGGACCACGCCCTTCTCGGTGAACGAAGAAGACTGCCTAAGTTTCAGGCAAGGAGGAGAGGGTAAATTGTATTAAATGTTCCTTTTTTAATACATTATATGAAATATTAGGGGATTTTCCCTGAATAACTAGGGATTTCACTAGTTGTGCATGAGGTGGAAAGTCTTATTTACTCTTTATAAAGAGCACTCAACGAGCACTGAAATATTTGGTGGAAGAATCATCTCTATGATAGGGGGGATAGAAACCAGGGAGGGGCCATGTCCAGGGAACGTTGGTCAAAAACTATGTGGGAAGAATTGCTGAGCAGGATTTTTTCAGGGGATCATGTCTCGTTTATTCCCCATAAAATCTTTCGCTGGGATGAAAATGGAATCTATCGGGATTGTTTTTTTCCTGTTCCCTGCCAACATCTTTTAGGTGGAGAGCATCTGCTTGGACGGACCATCAATGAGGCCTTACCGAAAGATTCAGCCAGAAGTTTGAAAAAAGCTCTGACCAAAACTCTGAAAACCCAACGGCCGCAGGATGTTCAATTGGTTTTTCCTACCCTGGGAAAGACGGTTGTCGCGGTGGTCCGGTTATTTCCTTATGAGTCTGAGGCATTAGGCTTCGTGACAGATCATTACCTAGATGGTTGTCCCGTCATCTCGGTTTCCCCGCAGGATCCCTCCTTGGCCTTTCTGAAAAGCTCTTCGACTTATACCATGTAATTGGTATGGGAGAGATCTTCTGAAAATTTCTCCCGATGATTGGGCTGGCAATTGGTGGGAATTCTCTGCGGTTTTCCTGACAGGGCTGCTGCATCTTGTATTCAAGAGTCTTGATGTAAAGGGACTCTTCATAGCCTTGGCCGGCATCAGTTGGATGAGCTATGTGGTCTGGCAAGTTCGGCAAGATCCGACGAGGTGGAAAAATTGGGGATTTCGCACCGACAATCTTCGACAAGCCTTTATGTGGCCATCGGTATTATTTGCCGGGTCGGGATTAGCCATGGCCTGGTATGGCATAGTAGTCGGTCAAGGGCTCTGGCAAGGCCATATTCTGTTGCTGTTGTTCCTGTATCCTTTGTGGGGAATTCTCCAACAGTTTCTTGTGCAGGCGTTGGGTGTCGATAATCTCATGAAAATCTTTCCTCAGCATGGCCTGTGGGTGGCCATGCCCATTGGGGTGATTCTGTTTGCGCTGGTCCATTTTCCCGACTGGTGGCTGATGCTGGCCACCGGCCTTATGGCCTGCTTTTTTATCCCGTTCTATATCCGTGATCGGAATCTTTGGCCTCTGGGGCTCTATCATGGCTGGCTGGGCACGTTTTTTTATCTCTGGGTTCTTGGCCGTGACCCCTGGGTAGCTGTTTTCGGAAGATAGCCAGCCACCCACTTGACGAGTTTGATGAGAGCGGAGTAGAAAAAGAACCATTGTTGTCGATGTGAAGGGAGAGGTATGGCTATGGAAAATAATCCGCTCGTAATTTCGGATCAAGAACGGTTGCAGCTTTTGTATGAACGGTTTCGGGATGTGTGTTTGGTGGAAAAGGAAGTGTGGACGGAAATCTATATGCCCCGGCAAACGGAGAAGGGCATGGTCCTCACCAATCAACACGAGTGTTATGAAGTGATCATAGATGATGAAGCGGTTGAAAATGCACTGGAGGCCAATATTCCCTTAGGATCGAAGGCGTTGGGCGCGGCGATTCAGGAGTATAAAGACCATATTTCGTTTCGAAAGAAGAATAGTTCGTACATTTGAGCAGACTGCAACAAAGCCTGATGGGTACCGCCATGACTATTGCTAGCTCTTCTCCAGCCTTGTTATCAAGGTTCTGCAGGGTGCAACCGGCTTAGCCCGGCCCTCATCCGGATTTCTTTAGTTCGAGGATTGAAAAATATTGAAGCGTTTCCCCTCTGCTTTTTTGGGCAGAGGGGGAACAATGGTGATGACCCTGAGGCGGACAGCGCCTTTTTGGGCCCTGACACGTTCTTAAATTGCCGAGAGGTTGATTAGGTTGCCGCAATCGCTTCTTTCGCAGGCGCTGTGACTTTTGCGGCAGCAGGCGTTACCTTTTTGGCTTTTTCGGTATCCTGATAGGCTTTGTCTTGCGCCATCCAATCATGTCTGAGTTTTTCAGAAATGATTTTTGTGCTTTCTAGCATTTCCGGGATTTTGGTCAGGGTTTTGTCATGGGCTTCCATGGCAAAGCCGATGTGGTTCGAGCTGTATTGATCGAATTGCACGCGAATGATTTCCACGTTCGGAAGAATATCCGAAAACCGTGCGGTATAGGTTTTTCCCTTCGCCGTTAAGCTTTTTCCGTCTTCTTCCACCAGGGCCTCGGTGCCTGCCGGTACATTCTTTCCGGTAAATTTATGCAACTTTCCAAAATCTCCAATGGCATAGCGTGTTATTTCGGTTCCCATGTGACCCACCCCTTGTTGTGTGTTGATGATAAGAGCCTCGGACTAGACAGACGGGGTGTGAGTGTATTTGGAGTTGTGGTCCAGACAAAGACACCATACATTCCGGTATGTCTCGAATGGGTTTATTATGAAGCCTCCAGGGCTAGAGAGCAATGGGGCAGATTTCAAAAAAGGTGAGTGGAACATCCCCTCAACCGCTCCCGCAGGAGTCGAACAGGGTTAAAAGAGGCCCTATGGGGTCACTTGCAGTATGTATTGATCTTAGACCACTCAGCGTGAAACGGGAAGGCTCGATAGGTCATGGAGGCTGGTGGCAGCAAGGACTTCAGGTGTGCCAGGCGGTCTTGGGTCGCTGGATGGGTCGAAAGATAACGAAGGACGTCGTTTGCAGGTTGTTCTTTCCCAAGTTTAGCGAAAAAGGTGATCATCCCATCGGGATTAATCCCCGACCGTTGTAATAACCGGAATCCCTGTTCATCGGCTTGGTCTTCCGCCTCACGGCTATAGGACAGGGTCTGAAGAGTTTGGGCGGCTTGGAGTGCATACGCCACCATGCCGCTGGCATCCCCGCTAAGGGCGGCGATGACGAAAGCCATCGACACATGCCGCACGATAAGGTGCATGGTGTGTCGAAGCAGAACGTGTTGAATTTCATGAGCCAACACTCCCGCGAGTTCTTCGGGTGAGGCGGTGTCTTGTAGGAGACCACGAAAGACCATGACATATCCGCCCGGGGCTGCCATGGCGTTGATGACGGGGCTATCCACCACGGTCACCTGAAATTGATAGGGAAGGTGGTCGATGGAACTGGTCAGGGACGTCACTATGGAGTCGATCGCGTGGATCAGGTTTCGGGTTGTGGCAAACCGGTTTCCCGGCTGTGATTTCCTGTTGAACAAATTGGCCCAACTGAATTTCCCAGGAAAGCGGAATGGCGGCGGTGATTGGCTGAGCCAACGAGGGAATACCCCAGGTGAAAATGCCATACACGATGGGGATGCTGGCGAGTGCGGCCAGCACCGTCCAATACACACGAGTGTGTCGTGTGCGGGGATGATGAAAATGACTGGCGTGTGATCCGCCATGTTCATGAATCGCCAGCAGAATTTTGGGGCTGGGGATGACCAGGGTTTCGCCAATTCCTGTCCCTCGCTCAAATCGTACTTCTTCTCCGGAATAGCGCCCCTGGGTCTGTCGAAGTTCATGGTAGTTCCATGTCGTGGTTGTGTGGTCAGCAAAGTGAAGGGTCAGGCCGACACCTGTCACGGTAATGGTCACAAACTGTGGAACTACCGATTGCCCGTCATAATAGGACCCTTTCCATTCCGTGGGGTATGCCATGATCGAATTGGTTTAGCCTAAGGAACGCATGAATCGTCGATGGACGGAAAGATGAATGCCGGGAGGATCGAAGCGGAACATGCACAAGGGCCAAATTAGCCTAAATCAAAACCAGCGTCAAAGTATCCCGCAAGCTCTTCTCCGGTGGGTGACGCATCCAGGGCTTCCTGTTCGATGCGTTGAAAATCTAACGGGCCTTGAAGGCTCAGATGATAATAGAGAAATTGGAGATTCCGGACCTGGACCCACGGCCAGGCTAATCCAAACGTGAGAATGAGCATGAGGAAGTTCGTCATCCGCAACTCCATTAGATTCCATGTGGAGGCAGAAAAATGAAAATGCGCGTCTCCAAAATCTGAATGATTCCATTGGTACCGTTGCTTGGCTACCTGCAGGTAAAACCACGGAAGCAGCAGCGTGAGCAATCCGGTGATGAATAGGGAATTAAAAAAAAGGTCTCGCCAACCATCGGATGGCCATTGGGCGAGGATGGACAGACCGTCAGGTCCGGCGCTAATCCCGATAAGTGTGAACAAAATTATCATGATGAAGGCGAGGGATGTGACATAGATCCTCAAGAGCCCGCTTCCCGTTCCGGAATAGGTGAATGGGCGATTACCAAAGTAGGTGTGAGCGACGAGAAATTTTCGTCTGGCATTTTCGAAAAACGGGTAATAGATACCGGCGGTCAACAAGGTCAGTACACTTCCCAGGACCCATATTTTCGTATATTCTTTCACGTGTCCCCGGAAGGAGAAACGAATCGTTCCCAGCGAGGTTCGACTCAACCGATACCGATGCGATCCGACCACGGCGACTGGAATGAAGCACAAGGCCATGGTCCCTGCAAGCGCATTGGGAATCCAAGTCGGAATCTGGTCCCATATGAGGGGGGCGAGACTGAGAAACGCATAGGGAAGACCAAATACCAAAAACGCTTTTGACCATCCCTTCAATAATTCCTGAGGAGTTCCATGATAGGAAAAGCGAGTGTGGGCAAAGCTGGTCTGACTGCTCAAAAATTGGCGAATACGCACTCTCCCCCAAAAAGAATACAGGCCAAGTGTCAGTAATGTGAAAAAGGTATTGACAATGAAAATGCCAAAGAGCGTTCGCCCCCGCCCCCAAAAAATGGGATGGTGGATGGGAAACAAATCGGAATCGTCCGACTCGTTGTCAGGGCCGGAAGGGGGTATTCCGTCGAAGGGCCTCGGGTTTGGTCTCTCTGATCAGGGCTCCAAGTGGCCAAATCAGAACTACCTTCAGCCGATGAGTCTGTTCTATGAGTGGTCAACGGCTTTTGAGATTCTGATGAAATGAAGGAACGATCTGTGCGGAGTAGTGGTTCATTGGAGTGGTTCACCGATTCCTCTTGTGGAGAATGAAGCGCGGCTCCACATTGCGAACAGGTCTCTCTACCATTTCTGACCGACCCGCATTTTGTGCAAAGCAACGCGGGCGTTAATTCCATCGAGCAGGCGCTTCCGTCTTGATGGGGCTCATCAGTGATGACCTTTCGGGATACAGGGTTTCACCTATCTGGGTCTATCGGTCCTATCTGATACAATCCTAAGGTTATTTTTTTAACTCAATTGTCCCGGGTGAGCGAGGGAAGATTTATGCAGAAGAGTATAGTCAAAATGTTCCTGATCATCATAAATGTTTTTGTTGCGGTGGGTTGTGCCGATCTCTCACATCAGATTCCTCAAGGGGGAGAGAATGGACTTGACCATCCGCCTCGACAACTTCAAGATCTTGCCGGGATCTGGGAGTATGCAGATAAAACCGGGTCCAATACCATCACCTTAAATGAACAGGGGAAAGGACATTATGAGTGGGAGGATGGCTGGTTTGAAACCCATGAACTGAAGGATGGGGTATGGAAGGGCAAATGGATGCAGGCCGGGAACGATCGGGAAGGAGGGTTTGAGCTGAAATGGTTAGATGATTCCGCCGGTAGCCCAGGGACGTTGGTGGTATACCCGCATTGGCCAGGATCACAACCCTCTTGAGCCTGGAGGGACCTTTACCATGCAACGGATATCCCCTTTCCTTACAGGTGGGAAGTAGCCTCATCGCGGTATTTCCATAACGAGAAAAGAATCAAGGCCGGAGAGAAGACCATCCCTGAAAGCTTAGTGACTGCCCATGACGGGTTTCTGCTCACCTCCGGCAGGCTGGGTGTGAGGAGGGTTCTTTTCTCTCTCACGAATGTCCGGCGTCTTGAGCAGGACAGCATGTAAGGCCTCTTCAATCGTTTCCACGAAAACAACGGACAATTCAGATCGCACAGTGTCAGGCACATCTTTCAGATCTTTTTCGTTGGCTTTGGGAAGGACAATGCGGCGCAACCCGACCCTGTGTGCCGCCAGAATCTTTTCTTTAATCCCGCCCACAGGCAGGACCAATCCGGTTAACCCAATTTCTCCGGTCATCGCCGTATCCTTCCTAACGGGAATTTTCAGTAAGAGTGAAGCCAGGGCACTGGCCATGGTCACACCGGCGGATGGCCCATCTTTGGGAATGGCGCCCTCCGGCACATGAATATGCATTCCACTCTGCTTAAACACCGCGATATCCAAGCCCAGCGATTCGGCACGCGACCAGAGATAGCTTCGAGCCGCTTGGGCTGATTCCTGCATGACATCGCCAATGTGGCCTGTAATGGTGAGGTCGCTCCCTCCGGGGAGAAGGGCACTTTCTACATAGAGGACATCCCCGCCGGTTTCTGTCCAGGCCATTCCCGTCGCTACGCCCAGAGGCAATGTCTTTCTGGCTTCCTCAGGCATAAATCGTTCGATGCCCAACCATTCCGGAAGGTCCGCTTGGGTGATCGTGAGAGGTTCTTCCGGCTGGTCCGGCGGATGTTCTGCCAGCTTCAGCGCCACTTTGCGGGTTAACCGTCCCAACATCTGTTCCAATTGGCGAACGCCGGCTTCCCGGGTATATCGTTTGATGATATGAGGAATCACCTGTTCCTCTAACGTCAGAGGTTTGGACTCCAAGCCGGCTTCCTTTAAGCGGCGAGGCCACAAATAGCGATTGGCAATTTCAAGTTTTTCCTGATGACTGTAGCCTCCCAGACGTATGATCTCCATCCGATCCAGGAGAGGACGGGAGATGGTGTCCAGGGAATTGGCCGTGGTGATGAACATCACTTTAGAGAGGTCAAAGGGCAAATCTAAGTAATTGTCGCGGAAGGTATGATTCTGTTCCGGGTCAAGAATTTCTAACAAGGCTGACGCGGGATCTCCTCGAAAATCCTGTCCGACCTTATCGACCTCGTCCAGCATCAGGATCGGATTTTTGGCTCCAGCACGTCGAAGAGCCTGAATCAGACGGCCTGGCATCGCGCCAACATAGGTGCGGCGATGCCCACGCAATTCGGCTTCGTCATGGAGACCCCCTAAACTCAGGCGTTCAAACTTTCTTTCCAGGGCGCGGGCAATGGATTGCCCCAAGCTGGTTTTCCCCACCCCCGGAGGTCCCACCAAGCACAGGATGGGAGCCTTCGCAGAAGGATTCAACTTCAACACGGCCAGGTGCTCAAGGATGCGTTCTTTGACATCCTGAATGCCGTAATGATCTTCATCTAATATCGTTCGAACATGAGTCAGATCCAGGTGGTCTTCTGTGAGGGTGTTCCACGGTAATTCCAGAACCAACTCCAGATAGCTCCGAATGACTTGATGATCCGGGGAGGCAGGAGGCAGCTTGACCAGACGCTTCAGTTCTCTGGTGGCTTCAGTTTTCACGATGTCGGGAAGGTCGGCCTTCTCGATACGGGCTTTTAATTCTCCTATCTCGCCATCTTCGGGTTGGGTCTCCAGGTCTCCCAGTTCTTGTTGAATTTCTTTTAACTGTTGGCGCAGGAAATATTCCCGTTGGGATTTTCCAATTTCTGCTTGGGCCTGGCTCGCGATTTCATGGCGAATTTTGAGGATATGGAGTTCATGGGCCAACGCGCCATACACCTGACGAAGGACTTCCTTGGCATCGGATTGCTCCAGAAGCCCCTGCAATCGTTCCACATTGAGGTTGAGGAGAGACACGAGCCGATACGCCACTGAAAGGGGATTTTTTTCGGCTCGAAGCACCGCCACCAATTCCACCACGCCCTGGGTCGTCAATAATTCCGGTAATTGGCCAATGAGTTCAACCAGTTCACGATGCAAGGCTTCCAGTTCAAGGTCGGATTCAAGCGCAAGAGCGAGTTGCCGGGAGCGAACGATCATATGGGGTTCGTCTTGTTCCTTCTTCAGTAAGACGACGCGTTCGATCCCCTGTGCGAGAACCTGAAGATGGCCGTCCGGGGTTTTGCCCATTTGCTTGATGACGGCTTTCGTGCCGATGCGATACAGGTCATCGAACTCGGGTTCCTCCTTTTCTGAGTCACGCTGGGTGGCGAACACCAAGGCTTTGTCTTCCGAGTTCATCGCCGCTTCCACCGCTGCGATCGAGCGGGGTCGGCCTATCGTGAAGGGAACAAGGGTATCGGGAAACAAGACCGTTCGTTTAACAGGGACGAGCGGGAGGGAAACGATGAGTGTATTCTCGGCAGCTGGGGGAGTATCCATTTTTATCGTCACCGTCCTTCAGGTGTATATCAACATGATACTTGTTCTCCGCAATAAGGTACGCATCTTTTAGATACGCATCTTTTCCGTTGAGTCAAATTGATTGGCAAGACCTACGGGTTGTGCCATGTGGGGGAGAGTCAAAAAGCCATTCTTGGGCGAAATCGAAAACCTGCACCTGTGTTGGTGATGAACTCTCGTGCCCATGGTGCGAGGTGGAATCTCCCTACTGTCCATCTGAACATCTCAGAACGTCCGGAGTGATGATGACTGTGATGAAACAGGATTGGCCGGGTAAGATTGACGAATTCTCCACCGTTCCAGACAAAATTGCAAATGATCCAGATTTCTTGACAGTTTTCCGGTGAGATCTTAGCATGGTAAGTGAATACTCACTATATCACTGTATTGGAAGGAGAAGATGCCATTACCACCGAAACGAATATCCGGTCCGGTCCGGAAGGCCAAAATCATTCAATCGGCGGCCTCCTTATTTGCCAAAAAAGGGTTTAGCGGGACCAAGACCCGGGAGATTGCACGCAGGGCAGGAGTCAGCGAAGCCCTTATTTTTAAACATTTTCCCAGTAAAGAGGATTTGTATGCGGCCATTCTTGCGGAGGAATCGCCCGTGCCGGGATTACTCTCCAAAGTAAAAAGTCTCGCTGAGCAACAAAAGGATGTTGAGGTGTTTTCCGTGATTGCCCGGACGGTGGTCGGAGGGGCTCCGGATTCCGATTTGATGAGGCTGATTTTGTTTAGCGCACTTGAAAACCATGAGATGTCGGATATGTTTTTCCACAATCACATCAGGGTGTTTTACGATTTTTTGGCCGGCTACATTCAACAGCGCATAGATGATGGAGCCTTTCAGCCGGTTCAGCCTCTTATCGCTGCACGCGCCTTTATGGGCATGCTGATTTATCATCGGTTGCTGACGGTCTTATTTCAGGTCCAACTCCCACAGACAGCCGAAGACATTTCCCGGACCTTTGTGAACCTCATGATGAACGGACTCAAAATCCCTTCACCGAAGGGAGCGGCCCGCATGGCAGGTCAAATAAAAAAACCTGGGAAGCGGACAGCACGGAAGGTATGAATTTCGTTGCACTGAAAATGTTGTTTGGCGATCGCCCCAAATACCTCATGTTGCTGGCAGGGCTCACGTTTTCCACGATGCTCATTGTTCAGCAGGGATCCATTTTCTGGGGGTTGATGACCTGGTCGCAATCGGGCATCACCAATGTGAATGCCCCTGTGTGGGTCACCGATTCCAATATCAATCAAGTCGAAGAGATTAAACCGCTGGCCGATACGACGGTGAATGTGGTTCGAAGTGTTTCTGGGGTGGAGTGGGCGGTTCCTCTCTATAAGGGTGTCCAACGTGCGAGGCTGCGGGATGGGAATTATGAACAGATTGCCTTGGTAGGGATTGAATCCAGTACGTTAATCGGTCGACCCGGTAAGGTATTGGATGGGAACATTGAAGAGTTGCGGTCTCCTGACGCAGTTGCGATCGATCAATTAGGGGTGGAACGGTTAGGTGGGCCTGAGAATATTCATCTCGGGCACCACCTTTGAAATCAATGATCACCGTGTCAGGGTCGTGGCAATCGTGCAGACCCAAAAAAGTTTTCAAAACTTTCCCTTCGTCTACACCACCTATGAACGAGCCTTGAGTGTGACACCCGAAGAACGGCGAAAATTGTCGTATGTGCTTGCCAGTCCGGTGAGTGGGGTCAGTCCCGGAAGAATTAGCCAGGCGAATCCATGAGCAAACCGGGTTGGGAGCGTTTACCGAAGACCAGTTTGGATGGAAAACGATTCGATGGATTCTCCAAAACACCGGTATTGGCGTGAATTTCGGCACAACCGTCTTATTAGGATTTATTGTGGGGATGGCGATTTCCGGACAAACCTTTTACCTGTTTACGGTTGAGAACCTGCCGCAGTTTGGCGCGCTGAAAGCGATTGGAGCCAGCACGGGTATGCTGGCGCGTATGATCCTCCTGCAAAGTTTTACCGTCGGATCCATTGGATATGGAGTTGGTGTGGGATTGGCCACCCTATTTGGATTGACCGCTGCAGGCGGAGACCGGCTGCCCTTTAAAGAAACATGGCCTCTTCTCGTCGGAGTGGCGTTTGCCCTCTTTTTAATCTGTGGTATTTCGAGCGCGATTAGTATTCGAAAGTTAGCCAAACTTGAACCGGCGATTGTATTTCGTGGGTAGCGCCGTGAGTGGGAATCCGTCTCCGACTCTCAACCATGATTCGGCTCACTGGCTGGTGCAGGCCAGGGGGGTGGTGAAATCGTTTGGGGAAGGAGAGGCCAGGATTCCTGTCCTGAAGGGGGTTGATTTAAATGTCGCCCACGGGGAAGTCTTATTGCTGGTGGGGCCTTCGGGTAGTGGGAAAACGACTCTCTTGTCGGTGATTGCCGGCATTTTAGAAAGCGATGAGGGAGAGGTGAGAATTTTGGGCGAATCCATTCTGGAATTGTCCGCGTCGGAAAAAACAAAATTCCGTCGGGATCATCTGGGATTTATTTTCCAGCAATATCATCTCTTGCCCACTCTCACTGCGGTTGAAAATGCGGCCGTGCCGTTATTGATTCGCGGGGTCGCCAAACACGAGGCCCTGGCTCAAGCGGAGAAGATTCTTGGGAGCATGGGCATGGGAGAGCGCTTGGCGGCATTGCCAACCAGACTGTCGGGAGGAGAGCAGCAGCGGGTGGCGATTGCCCGTGCCTTGGTGAGTGATCCTCAGTTACTCCTGTGTGACGAACCGACGGCGAACCTGGATGGAGAGACGGGACACCGCATTGTGCGGCAATTGTATGATATCGGGAAACAGCATGATCGGGGGGTGATTATTGTGACGCACGATACCCGGATTTTTGAATTTGGCGATCGCATTGTCCATATGGAAGATGGACGAGTGGGTCAGATCCAAGAAGGGCAGGAGACACCCGTTTAAATGGTACTGCGGCGTTTGAGTTTTTGGCTCGCATTGGCGGGCATCATTTTGACGATTGCGACGTTGTGGGGCGCTAATAAGAAAGTGGCTCCGCCTCCACCGATGGAAGCTCCTCCTCAGAATCCCTATCCAGTCACGGTGGCCGCGGCAGGTATTATTGAAGCGGTGAACGAAAACGTCCGGATCGCGCCTCCGGTCTCCGGTCTGGTGACGAAGGTGTATGTCACTGTGGCGGATCATGTTGAGCAGGGAAATCCATTGTTTCAGTTGGATGATCGAGAGTTGAGGGCCCAATTGCAAACCAAGACCGATTCGCTCCCGTCCGCAGCAGCGCGGATCGCCGAGCAGGAGATCCACCTTCGGGATGTCCGTGACCAATTGAAGCGGCTTCAGTCGGTCACAGACATAGACCGTGGGGCCGTCAGTGAAGATGATCTGAAGCGGAAATGGCATGAAGTGGAAATAGCCAAACGGGCGTTAATTCGGGCACGGGCCGATTTCCATTTGGCCCGAACGCAACGGGATGAGGTGCAAGCGTTGTTAAACCGCCTCACGGTTCGTGCGCCGAGGGCGGCGACGATTCTTCAAGTCAACATCCGGGCGGGAGAATATGCCACGGTGAATGCCATCGAGCCGCTCATCCTATTGGGGGATACGGAAACCTTACAGGTGCGGGCCGATATCGATGAGGTCAACGCGCCGTTGGTGGTGCCGGGAAGTCCAGCTGTGGCCTATCTCAAAGGGTTTACGGATAAGGCTATTCCTCTCACCTTCGATCGTATTGAACCCTACATTGTGCCCAAACGATCCCTCACTGGAGACAATCGTGAGCGGGTCGATACGCGGGTGCTTCAGGTCATTTATCGGTTTGAACGACCATCTTTCCCGGTCTATGTTGGCCAGCAAGTCGATGTCTATATCGAGCGCTCGGCTAAACGAGTTTCAGGGCAGGACCAGAGCGGATCGGAGAAGGGTGCCCGGCAATCTGACTCCTCTCGTCCCTTGTCGAAGAGAGGTGAGGCTCAGTAAGTGGAAACGCATGATCGGAAAGAGACCTGTCGCCATGATATTCCTGATCCTTTGTCTGCCGGGATGTCTGGTGGGGCCGCACTATCAGCAGCCGGATCTCAATGTGCCGGAAGACCGGAGCAGGATGACCTTGGAAGGCGCATCTTTCCGGCTTCCCATAACCGTAAGGCAAGTGCCGGAGGCTGAGTGGTGGCGAACGTTTGCCAAGGATGAATTGAAGGGTTTGATTGAGCAGGCTTTGGATCGCAATCACGATCTGCGGTAAGCCGCGTTTCGGGTACAGGAGGCGCGCGCGATGGCTTATGGATCCGGAGCCGGTCTATATCCCGATCTTTCCTTGAAGGGGGCTATTCTCGAATCCGTCGCTCGGAAACGATTTTAGTCGTCCCGACAAGGAGCGCGCCGCAAGGGTTCGCGCCTCCGGGAGCCAATTTTGATATTTGGCGTGCGGCCATCGATCTTCGATGGGAACTGGATTTATGGGGTCGCATTCGACGGGGGCAAGAGGCTTTTTCTGCGGAAGCGTTGGGGAGTGAGATGAATCGCCGTGGTCTGTTGTTGAGTCTGGTCGGTGAGGTGGGGCAATCCTATTTCCGGCTTCGTGAACCGACGAACAAATGGAAATTGCCGAACGGAATTTAGCGCTTCAACAAGACTCACTGTCGATCATCCGGAGCCGCGCTCAGGCAGGTCTGGTATCCGACCTGGATGTCAAACGAGAGGAAACCCTTGTGGCTCAAACGGCCTCGGAAATTCCCGAGTTTCGTCGTCAACGGGCTGTGCAACTGCATCAACTCGAAGTGTTGACCGGAGCCAATCCTGGTACGCTGGTGTTGTCCGTCCAAACCCTTCGGTCCGTGATGGTCGCAACCGACGATCCCCGTCGGTCTGCCTTCCGATCTGTTGCAACGGCGCCCGGATATTTTGGAAAAGGAAGAAATCTTAAAAGCCGCCAATGCGCGCATTGGGGAAGCGCGAGCCTACTTTTTCCCCAGTCTGTCTATCACGGGAACGGGAGGTTTTCTCACCAGCGAATTCGATCAATGGTTCAAATGGGGCAGCCGCAACATGACGATTGGTCCGTCGGTCACCCTTCCCATCTTCGAAGGCTATACCAATTTGGCCAGATTAGAGGTGGCCGAAAACCGGTATCAGCAGATGTTGGAGGACTACCATCAAACCATTCTGAATGCGTTCAGGGAAGTGGCCGATGTGCTGGTCGCCCTGCAAACGCGAAAAGAACAACTGGTCAGTCAACGCCAACAAGTGGCACGCCGCTCGGGAATCGCTGGAGCTCGCGGACATCCGGTATCGCAAGGGATTGGTCAGCTATATCGACGTCATAGATGCTCAGCGCATCGTGCTCGATGCGGAATTGGGCGTGGTCCAAACCGAACGCGCACGTCTCACGGCTATGGTGGATCTGTTCAAAGCCGTAGGCGGCGGTTGGGAGCAGGAACAACTGGCTCAAGTCATCCACGAAAAGCCCTGACCTGTAGAGACTTCCCGTTGGGACGTCTATGAAGGGTGATGTGAGCGGAATTCTAGGAGGACATGAGTGCCCCCTCGTTATCGGAGTTCTTCTTTTCGCCTTCCCTGGTGAGATTATTCCCAGGCGGGTTGGTATTTTGTGACTATTTGTACGCAAGATCGACGCTGTGTGTTGGGAGAAATTGTTGAAGGGGAGGTGGTCCTTTCACCAGCAAGCCTGGTTGTTGAAGAGGAGTGGCGCGCCAGTGAAGAAATTATAGTGAACAAGGAGAAGAAACCCGTCGTAAAAATTGTCCCTATTACTGCATTCAAAAATGAGCGAACCTTGGGAGGCGGCAAAGAAATCGTGAAGTACATTTCTCCCGACTTTGATGATTCGCTCGAAGAACTCAAGGATCTAAAGTCCTGAGGCATTTAATTGATTCACCGTAATTGGTAACTGTTCTACCAAGTGAATGCAGAAAAGCTCATTCTTCTCACCAAAAACCAGACCATTCGCCAATACCCTGTCAAAACCGCTTGGTAAGGTATAGTGGGAATAGTTGATGCTGAGTAAGCAGACACTCCCAGGCAACATCCTGCCGATCAATCCGGGTGCGTCCTTCACCGGAATCTCTTCCAATGATCTGTGAAACAAACGGGGCTCGACCATACGAGGACGACGGGTCACCGACCCGTCGCTACAAAAGCGAAGTAATTCTGTAGATCCTTCTGTGTAGAGACGTCCCGGTGGGACGTCTGTCGGAGATAAGATCACCTGTGTACATGTGGGTGGGCGGGGTGAAGGGTAGGAATTTTTCGACGGATTTGCTGTAATACCCTCGCAATCTTCTCTCGAGTGGAGAAAAAGAATGGAACGTCGGTCATCACTCGCACAGGTCACTCAACTGCTTGTCCCGGTAGGAATATGGATGGTCGTGCCAACATCATGTGGAGAATAGACAATGAAACGTCTTATCGTGCATGGACAGCGTGAGCTGCTCGATCGGAATCCGCAACTCCCGATTTTCCTGCCAATCTGAAGGACCTGGTCACCCTTAAACATAGTGCTAGGGTCCAACGGGCTCGCGCGGGCCAATCTCCTCTGGAAATTGATGATTTGAGACCGGACGATCTCATCCAGTTGGAGCTGGATCAGGGAATGAAATTGTGGGTCCGTGTGGATGATCTGGAGAAGGATTTTGGATTGACTCCCAGCCGTGGGCCTGCCGGTGACGTGGTCGAACTTCCCAGCGTGTTGCCTATTGGGGCCTCCAGTCGGGGTATCGTCGGCAATTGGGTGATAAAAGGGTTCAAGGTGTTTGGCCTGGACCCCGTCGGCGCGACCACAGACTTGATTAAGGATAAGGTCGAGGGTGTGTTGAAGCCGGGTCCGGGCCTCTACCGGTGGGAAGGGAAAGAGTCGTCTGATTACACCCGGATCAAATCCCTGGAAAAGGAAAAGACGGATAAACCGTGGCTGGTCTTCATTCACGGAACCGCCTCTTCGACCGAGGGCAGTTTCGGCGGACTCTGGGAGGGAGGCGCCAATGCCCGCATGGTGCAACTCCTCGCTCATTACCCCAAGCGTGTGCTGGCCTTCCAACATCGAACGCTTTCTCACAATCCCATTCAAAACGCGTTGGAATTGCCGGGTATTTTCCAAAGGGGCACGTCTGCATGTGGTCTCGCATTCCCGTGGCGGACTCGTGGGGGAATTGCTGTGTCGCAGCATCATGGAGGGCCGATTTCCCTTTGATCAGGATGATCTCCAGATCTTTGCCCAACCGGATCGAAAGGACGATTTGAAGCAGTTGGAGCAACTCGGTCACCTGCTCCAACAAAAGCAATTGATCATTGAGCGGTTTGTCCGGGTGGGATGTCCAGCCCGCGGCACCACGTTGGCCAGTGGCCGGTTGGATCGGTATCTGTCGATTATCCTGAACGTGGTTGAGGCGATCCCGGGGCTGAAGGGCAATCCGGTGCTTGAAGGTCTCTCCGCATTCCTGCTGGGCGTGGTGAAAAACCGGACGAAACCGGAAGAGTTGCCCGGGTTGGAAGCGCAGATGCCGGATTCGCCATTGGTTCGCATCCTCAATCGACCGGGAGTGCGTTCGATGGCGGACCTGCATATTTTAGGTGGGGATGTGGCCGGGGAAGGGGTGGTGGGGCGACTTAAGACATTCGTGACGGATTTATTCTATCGTGAAGATCATGATTTGGTCGTGAATACACCGGCGATGTTCGGCGGGACAGAGCGGACAGGGGAGGTGCAATATTGGATCGACACGGGAAAGGAGGTAGATCATTTCCATTATTTTCGCAATCCGGACACGGCGAATCGGCTGATGCAAGCTCTCACCAAGGACGTGCCCCATTCCCTCTTTCACCGACTGGAGCGTGAGCCTTCCGAAGTGACCGAAGAGGATTACCGCAAGCGCGCCGTCGGATCTCCGCAGCCGGTTGTCTATGTCCTGCCCGGCACCATGGGTAGTCAACTCAGGGTGGGAAAAGACCGGGTCTGGTTGGATAAGTTGGATTTAGCTTTTGGCGGCCTGAAAAAGCTGAAGTATACCGCGAAAAATGTGGTGGCTGATCAACCTATCGGGAGTGGCTATAAGGACCTCATCAAGTATTTAGCCAATTCACATACCGTTAAACCCTTTGCCTATGATTGGCGAAAATCGCTGATCGAACTTGCTGCCCGGTTTCGTAAGGATTTAGAGGAAACGGTCAAGGCACAGGAGGCGGTCGGACAACCGGTACGAATCGTCGCGCACTCCATGGGCGGGTTGGTGGTGCGAGTCATGATGGCGACGGAAGAGGGGAAAAAGGTGTGGGATCGCATGTGCCAGGCATCCCGGTGCCCGTTTCATCATGCTGGGCACTCCCAATGAGGGGTCGCATGCCATCACGGGAATGCTCATGGGGCGTGATCCCCTGGTGCGAATGTTAGATCTTCTGGATATCACCAATTCCCAATCGACCTTACTGGGAATTATTTCCAGATTTGACGGGGTTTTGCAGCTTCTCCCGCATACCGGGACTCTTGATGTCTATCAAGCGGAAACCTGGAAGTCACTCCTGGAGCATGATCGGGATCGGGCGCGAGGGTTATTTGGGGCAAAGGTGGCGACCTCAAAAACCGCAGGAATCGAGTGGCCCGTGCCGGATGCCGAGCAACTGGCTGAAGCCTTCAAGGTTCAGCAACTCCTTCAGGCCAGCCCGATTGACCCTCAACGGATGATCTATGTCGCGGGGCGTGCGGATGCGACACCGTGTGATGTCTCCATTGACCTCTCGGCTCCAGCCACGCGGCGAATACGGATCGATGCGACCTCCTTTGGGGATGGGCGGGTTCCATGGGATACCGGCATTCCCGAAGCACTCAAACACCAGACGTATTATGTGGACAGTGAGCATGGTGATCTGGCCAATGCTCCGGAAGCGTTTGATGGCCTGCTTGATTTATTGAATGCCGGGGCCACCACGAAGTTGTCCCACGCGCCTCCCGTTCGTCGTGGGGTGTCCGTTGTCCCCTTTGAGCTTCCCGAGGTTCGGCTCGAAATGTATCCCAGCGAGGAGGATCTCATTGCGTCCGCTCTGGGCTCGACTCGGGTCAAAAAGAAACGCCAGCCTACCCGGAAAATTACCGTGACCATGGTCCATGGCAATTTGTCCCGCGCCTCGTCTCCTGTGGCGGTGGGGCATTATGAAGGAGACACGATTGTCAGTGCCGAGGCCTATCTGGACCGGCAACTCAATGGTCGATTGCGTGAACGGCAGTGCTTGGGCCTCTATCCGGATAAACTCAATACTTCTGCCGTGGTGCTCAATGATGGGGATTGTCATCAGGGAAGAACGCATCCAGGGGCCATAGTGGTGGGATTGGGCATGGTTGGGGAATTAACCCCGGGAGGGTTAACGAGCACGATGGCAGATGCGATCGTCAACTATGCTCTCAAATGTATCGAGGTCGAGCGGGAACGCCGCAGTGCCACGGCGGTGGATGGTTCGTGTGGTCCAAGACTGAAAATCCCTCTGACCATGTTGCTGATTGGGACGGGTGCGGGAGGACTGTCCCTGGTTGATTCCCTCCAATCGCTCCTTCGTGGAATTCTTCAGGCGAATCGGCGTTTGGACCGACTGGAACGGACGGAGACACCTGAATCTGAAAAGCAGACTGCAGATTATGAAACCCTCACGGGCTCCATCGAGACGGTCGAGATACTCGAGTTGTATCAAGATCTGGCCATTCAAGCCACGAAGTCGCTACTGGAACTTGGGCGATCACAAGATTTTCGTGAACATCTGCATATCCATGAAGTCATGGTCGAGGGAGTTGAAGGGCGCCGCCGTGCCTCATTTGATGAAGATGCGGGGTGGTGGCAACGTTTGCGCATTGCCACCCAGGATGACGGCTCCTTGAAATTTGAAGCCCTCACCAATCGTGCGCGGGCGGAAACCTATTTGCAGCCGGCACAACGCAAACTCATTGAACGGTTTTTAGAACGGGCCATGGCCACCACCCAGAATGATCTGGAATTATCCAGCACCTTGTTTGAGCTCATCATTCCGAATCGGATGAAAGAATATGCTCCGGACCGTCGAAGTATGGTGCTGGTGCTGGACGAGAAGTCTGCCGCCTATCCTTGGGAATTATTGCACAATCGGTTTGATCCCAACTCGCGTCCTCTCGCGGTGGAGGCCGGGATGGTCCGGCAAATGGCGGTTCCTCAATTCCGTGAAAAGGTCCTCCATGGGACAGCCCTCAATGCGCTGGTCATTGGGGACCCCACCAGTCACGAACCCTCAGGAAAATTTTCTCCCTTGCCAGGTGCTGCGGCCGAAGCGCGGGAGGTGGCGCAACTCATTGGTCACCAGGAGTACCGTGATGTCGTGGAACTCGTGGAGGGTGAAGCGACACCGGATGCGATTCTGACTGCCCTGTATCAACAGCCCTATCGCATTGTGCATTGTGCGGCGCATGGCGTCTTTGAATTTCCATTAGAGGAGGAGTTCGCCAAGCCCGGAGCGACAGACACCAAAAAGGACCCTTGTACGAAACCCAAAACGGTCACGGGAGTGGTCTTAGGGGAAGGCCTGTTTTTGACCCCGGCCGAAATTAATCAAATGCGGTATGTGCCCGAATTGGTATTTTTGAATTGCTGCCATCTGGGACAAACCAAAGGCAGTGCTGAACAATCGAACATTCCGTTTCATCAACTCGCCTCAAACCTGGGGACTCAATTGATTCGCATGGGTGTGCGGGCGGTGGTTGCGGCAGGTTGGGCAGTGGACGACATTGCCGCCAAAACCTTCGCCAAGAAATTCTATGAAGAGATGTTCCAAAATCGAACATTCGGTGATGCCGTGCGGCTGGCGCGTGAGGAGATTTTTCTTCGCCAGGGCGGATCCAATACGTGGGGTGCGTATCAATGTTATGGGGATCCGGATTTTTCGTTAAACATCGGAGCGAAAAGCATGGGTAGGCAACGCCGGATGGTGGCTCCTGTCGAATTGCGAGTGGAATTGTACAATCTGGTTCAAGAGGCCAAAACAGCCGAGCCGAAAGATGAAGCCCGGTTGAGACGCCGATTGCAAGAATTGGCTGCCGGTGTCGGACAAGGGTGGACGGATTCCGCGGCCATGTGTGCGGCACTGGGGTTGGCCTATGGGGAATTGGGCCTCTTCGCGGAGGCGGTTAGATTCTATGATCGAGGGAGGATGCTGCAACCGGCCGATGCGACGGTGGAGTCGCTGGAACAGTTAGCCAACCTGAAAGTCCGGTGGGCGCTCGAGCGTCTCGAAAGGCAGGAAGATTCCAAAGCACAAAAGCTCGACCCGCTGGAAAAAGATTTTCCGATCAAGGAATTGTTTGACGATGCGGAAAATATACTCGCGGGCCTTCTCACGATTCAACAAACACAGGAACGGTATGCTCTCAAAGGGAAACTCTATAAAGGGAAAGCCATGCTGCTCACCACGAAGGCGGAGCAACGGAAAGCCTTACTGGAGATGAAGCATTGTTATGCGGAGGGCTATAACATTGGCAAAGAGGCTCAGCGACACGATGTGTATTATCCCTTGGGAAACCGGATCGCGGCTGAGATTGTGCTCTCGTGGGATCAGCCTAAAGGGCGGTCAACGCGACGCGGGAAGACAAAAGTAGCTGATCCTCTCACGGAGGGGCTTGCCGAATTATCAGTCTATGCAAAGGAATTAATCGGAAAAGGACAATCGTTTTGGGATATGAGTCTGACCCCGGATCAAAAACTGCTCGAGGCATTATATGCACAGCGTCTGACAGCCAACGATCAAAAGGAAATTCTCAGTGGATATCTTGAGGCAAAACGACGGGGAGGTTCAGCCAGAGAAATAGATTCCGTGATCAAAAACATCAGGTTCTTTGAATCGATGGTTGCCACTCAGGCCCCTCCCAACATTCGTCAACAGCTGAGCGCCGGACTGAAAACATTACGTGAGAGTCTGGTGTCCGATGGTGGCGCAAATGGCGAGCCTGAATCGTAATGGGTTTTCAGATGAAAGGCGATCGCCTCTGCTGCTCCCTTGGGAAATTGTCCAATGCACCATCTGTTATCCCCAACGCCGTCGGAACCTTCTATCTATCCGTCTCGATCAGGCGGACCTGGTTGAGACGGTCGGTCCTGGGGTTCTTGACTGGTGTGTGAAGGGAGTTTGGATACATTACGGGTACTGGAGTACTTGAGGTCTGGTTACAGTATATCCAGGTGTCCCGGCTTGCAAGTCCTGGAGCGCGTGCTCGCGCAAATCAGCCTGACGGAGAATACCGCTTTTTAAAAAGAACATCCGCTTGAGAAGAAGATGTTCCATATCCATGCGGGATCCGGTTTCTCGAATCCTTTCCAATTGATCAAAAAGTCAGATACATGCTGAAGAATGCAGACCAGAGATTGGATCAATGGAATGCTTGATCTTGCCATGAACGTCATCCGAAAAAGGGCACGACTTCCGCATGCGTTGTCATGCTGAGCTGTGGCGAAGCATCTGGTCCAGGGGAAATTTGTATAAGCTGAAAAAATGTTGAATAGAATTCTTGATCTTTCGTCTAATTTCTTTTTCCCTCCGATGCAGGTTTTCCGCTAGATTCATTTTTCCGTCCGCGGTAGACTCCTCGTTATCTTCATGAGGGTTGTTCAATCGAACGCACTTTACGGAAGAGGTTCCCTGAAAAACGTGGAGGAGTTGTTAGGCATGCAAAAAGGTGTTTTAGGATTATTTCTGATTCTGGTTTTCATCGCTGGGGTCCCATCGTTACCCTGGGCTCAACTGGATATTCAATATCAATCCCGGAGTCAGGATCACTTAGGCAGTTGGAAGGAAGGCGTCAAACCGAAGCCGGTCTCGGGATTGAATATCGAATTGATTTCAGTTTTGGCCGATTACCGGGAACCGGTTTCCTCTGACAATTTTCCGAATGCGGTGAAGCTTCAATTTTATTTAGACGATGAGCATGCGGTGTACCTGACCGTTCGCGAACTGGATTATCGCACATACTATTGGTTGGATAAGGTGGAACCTGCCCGGGTCTGGGAAAAGGGGTTTCAGAATGTCTTTGCCTGGCCGACCGATCCTGTTTTGCAACACCTGACTCCCAAACTCGGCCTCTATGAATTGGGGGCACTGGTTCGCCTGGATGCGGAGTCGACTTCCAGCGTAGAGCGAGTGGCCCCTGCGGTGCTCTATCACAAGGATGCGCCATCGAAAATTGAAGGGTATTTCTTTACCTTAAAAACCGGAGAAGATGCGAGACTCCTGGCCTCCATTACACACAATGCTTCCGGCAAGGAAGTTGAGAGGCAACTCTTCCGGAGAAAACGTGCCGGTCTTCCCTTTACGATTCATTGGGACGCCAAAGATGCAGAGCCAGGCTCCTACAAACTCGACATCAGCGGGTTTTCTCTTTCCTCCAATCAACCCATTTCCAAAGAGATTCATTTCTACCATCAGCCAATCGTGAACCCGTAAAGGGAGGCTCCTCTTCAGTCATGAAGGACGTGTTCATCAGTTACGCCAGCGAGGATCGACCCTTGGCCCAACAATTGGCTGCATCCTTGGAGCAATCAGGGGTGTCGGTTTGGTGGGACCGCCGGATTCAAGTGGGAAGCGAGTGGGATAAAACGATTGAAGACGCGTTGGCCTCGGCGAAATGCGTCGTCGTGTTATGGACCGCTCACGCTAAAGATTCCCGGTGGGTGCGGGCAGAGGCTCGGGAAGCTCTGAATACGGAAAAGGTCGTACCGGTCATGTTGGAGGCCAATGCCATCCCATTGGCATTTACCGGTATTCAGGCCTTGTGCTTTCTTGGGTGGGAAGGCACGGCCGGATCCAAGGAATTTGAAATTCTCCTTTCTGTCATCCGTGCCAAATTAGAGGGGAAGCCTATTGAGCTCCCTGAGGCCTCTTCTACCAAACCTTCTCTGCTCGGAAAATTGGTCGCTCTTGTGGGGGGCAAGGCCGGGGTGGGAGGGGTTCTTGCCATCCTGCTGATCGGCAGTTCTTTTGTGCGAGTCGATCCAGATATTTCGGTGCATGTGGAAACCACCGGATGGAATTTCGCGTGGCGCCGGGCGTGGATGATAAACGACTGACGGATACGGTGACCTTTGAGACCCTGACCGTTGAAAATATCGGGAAACTCGCTATCAGTCCAGACCGGCTGTTGGTGGCGGATCCGGCTGACTATGATATGGAGTCGGATGTTATCCGCCGAAAGCCTGGTTCGATATCCCCGTCAATGGGCGAACCGTGCAATTTGATGTGGGCAACTCTGGTATGGCCTCGGAAATCACCATTGAACCCACGGATCATCAGGAGGCCGTTGCGGGGCAACTCGATGGTATCGTGCTGACCGACGAGACGTTCGTCACGATGCAGGTTTCCAATGATAATGCGGTCACTTTGGCATTCCGAAAGAAAGAGGGGCCACAGCGAGTGGTGGTGTCCCGCATACATGCCGTCCAATTCATTCAAATCGGATTACACGCGCCGCCCGAACTTTCCATTCCTTTTCCCCAGGATCAGGAGCTGACTTATCACATCATTTTTGAGAAGAAGCCGGGAACGATGGAACTGTTTGGGCAGGATGAGGCTCTGGTCCTGGTGATGAAAGAAAAGGAAATCACAGGCAAGAAACCGATTTCCAGTTCAGTCTTGCCGATACAATCCATAGACTTTTCCTGGCAGGATCCTGGGACCGGTGAACGCAAACCGCCAGAGGGATTTGCAGGAACGGTGGAATATGTGAGTCCCCAAGGAATGCCTTCGGTGCCGATGGGAACCAATGCGTTTCTGACCTTGGACCATCTGGACCATTTTGAAATCACTTCAATCAGCATAGATCCGCTTAGCCATAAATTGGTGGTGGACCTGAAGGGCAAGGCCGGCTATGTCAAAACAGGCACCCCTGACAACCCACAGAATCTTCGGCCGACCCTCTTCGATCACATCCGGTACAGCCCATTGTTTGAACCCGTCAGGAAGTTGATGGGGTTGTAGGGGATGAAGGGCGTTACTGACAAGGCCTTATCAAACGAAGAGAACGTGACACCGACACGTCGCTACAAGAACGGAAAGAATCGGTTTGCTGTCTTACTGTAGAGACGTCCCGGTGGGACGTCTATGTTGGATTGGTGTTTGACGTGGGACAAAGATGACGTTCCACCGGAACGCCGCTAAAATGAGGGGAATCTATGTGGTGGCCTGTGATCATGGGAAAACTCATCTCTCTTAGTTTCGATTCAGAGGAATGATACATATGTAGCCTCTAGTGAAAATTCATGCTGGCATGGTTCTTTTGGTATTTTTCTCTTGGGTGGGGATGATTCTGTGGAGTCAATCTGTGATGGCCCAAGATCTGGATTCGCTCAAAGCCGGCGTGGTGAAGATTACTGCCAAAAATCCCAATCGAATCGGGACGGGCGTGATTGTCGGAATAAAGGGGAATACAGCCTATATTGCCACGGCGTCACATGTGATTGAGGGAGATCCTTCGCCTCAGGTGCTCTTTTATCAAGATGCTTACCCACATTCCGCGACCGTCAAAGGAATGGAAGGAGGCCATCGCAAAGGGTTGGCCGCCTTGGTGGTCGAAGGTGACCTTCCTTCAGGAATTCGACCAATTGCGTTTGATGCTGAAACCCAGTTCACAGGTGGAGAAAAAGCCACGGTGATTGGGTTTCCAAGAACGGCGCCGGTCCCTTGGGCGGTCGCGGAAGGGACGATCACCGGTTTAGTGGGGCCGGATTTGATCTTTACGGGCCCGGTGGAAGAGGGGAATTCTGGAGCCCCCTTACTGTTTGGTGGACGAGTCATCGGTCTGATCACGGATATTGTGGGTTCTTATAAATATGCCAAACCCTCGGTCATTGCCCAGTACGAACTCAAAAATTGGCAATTAGTGTTTACCGATGCGGATTCATCCACCCGGTCAGAAAAGGTGAGCCAAGTGCCAGCGGGTATGGTGTTGATTCCTGAAGGCACCTTTCAAATGGGGTCACCAGATGGGGAGGGCGAAAAGGATGAGCATCCGCAGCATCCCGTCTAAGTGAATGCCTTTTACTTGGATTCGCATGAAGTGACGAATCGACAATTTCAACAATTTGTTCAGACCAGCAACTATAGGACGACGGCAGAGCAAGAAGGCAAGGCATGGGTATATTCTTCACAAGAAGAATGGAAAGAAATTGCAGGCGCCAGTTGGCAGAAACCGGAAGGGGTGCAATCAGTCTTTGCCTCGGGTCGAGAGTCACATCCGGTGGTGTCCATTTCATGGGAGGATGCCAACGCCTATTGTGTGGGAGGGGGTAAACGTCTTCCGACAGAAGCCGAGTGGGAATATGCCGCGCGTGCAGGAACCACCACTTCATATTGGTGGGGTGATGAGCTTCCTCGGTCATCCAATCAGGTGGCAAACTTCGCGGACAGTCAGCCAAGGAAGAATTTGGAATGAATTGGGCTATCGACGCGTATGTTGATGGGTATGCCCGCACGGCACCTGTCGGATCGTTTCAGGCGAATCCCTGGGGGCTCTACGATATGGCCGGGAATGTATGGGAATGGGTCGCAGATTGGTATGCCGAGGATTATTATCGAGCCAGTCCCAAGAGTAATCCTCAGGGCCCTTCGAGCGGGGAGTTTAAGGCCCTACGGGGCGGTTCCTGGAACCACAATCCGACGAATCTCCGCTCAGCCTAACGGGGCGTGTCCGATCCGGCGGGACGAAGTGCGTACCTCGGAGTTCGTTGTGCTCAAGATGCCCCCTAACCCTATGCCCTCTAACCTTTTACCCTTTTCCTCTTCTCTAAATTTCCCCTCCTTTGTAGGAAACGGTGGCGCCATGTGTGAATCTGTAAACCCATGCGAGGAGAAAGTTATTCAGTGGGTGGACTCGGACCTTGTTTCAGGATTACGAGGTTTGAAATCATCAGGTTTTGAAGGTGGTCTTGGATTCTCATGAGAGATGTGCCAAGATTGCGGTAAATTTCCACATGATGACATAGGTTTAACTGATGGCTTTCATCCGTTTTCTAATCTGCTTTCTTTTTCTCCTAGTGTTTCCGACTGCACCAGTATGGGCCGATGTGGATATCGACATGCTGAAAAAGGGTGTGGTCAAGATTACGGCTCAATTCGCCAACAGGCAAAAGGTTGGAACCGGCTTTGTCGCCGGACAGGGCAAAAAACATATGTTTATTGTGACCGCCTCACATGTGATTGAGGGAGAGGCCGAAGTCCCTCAGTCGATCACCGTCACGTTTTTTTCTCATCAAGAAGAACCATTGGTCGCTGAGGTGATCAATAAAGAAGGCGGGGATCCCAGAGGGTTGGCCCTGTTGAAAGTGGGCGGAGATCTTCCCGATGACGTGCAGATTTTAGAGTGGGATACCCAGAGTCAATTGCATGGGGGCGAAGAAGTGCGGGTGATCGGGTTTCCCCAGGTTGGAGGCAATCCATGGGCGGTGACCCGGGGGACCCTGTCTGGATTTGACGGTCCCATTCTTAAATTTTCGGGTGCGGTTGAAGAAGGGAACTCTGGAGGACCATTGCTCTATCGGGGGAAAGTCATCGGTGTCATTGTGGAAATCATCCGGCAGTTTGGTAATGCCAAGCCTTCTCAAATTGCTCAATTTACGGTGGATAATTGGCCGGGGTTTAGCCGTCAAGTCAGGATCGAACCCAAAAATATTTCACCGGGGAGCGCCCCGGATACCGGTGATTCTGCTGGAAAGAGGTTGGCCGCGTTGGTCGTCACCACCGTTCCCAAGGATGCGGAGGTGTTTGTCGACGATGAACTTGTCGGAAACACCACAGCAGGGATCAGTCGTCGTGAGTCAATTACCTCCCGATGAATACGAGGTGGCGGTCAAAAAGAAAGGCTATCGACCTTGGTCTAAGAGTGTCGAACTTCTTCCCGGCGAACGTCGGGAGTTGAACGCGACCCTCCAGGAAGGAGCCGTGGTTGATGTGACGGGCATCTGGAAAAATCCCAATGAACCGACCGTGTCCTATGTCCTGCAACAAATTGGAGATCGGGTGGTCATGAGAGAAGTGACCACCAGTGTGTTGGGAACCATGGTCACCGCGGAGGGAGAAGGACAATTGCAAGGCAACCAATTATCCATTTTCTATCGGACCGTGTTGGGAACGATGGGCCAATCTGCCACCACGATGTCCGATGATGGGAGAACCTTAACCGGGACCTTCCAGGATTTTTCCAATATGATTCCTATGACTCTCTCGTTGGTTCGAACGGCAGATTCTCCCGCCTCCTTTGGTTTACCAGGCAATGATGCGTGGAACGCCATTCAGGGTTTTGGGCAGTAAGGACTATTCTGTTTCTCGTGCATTTCTTTTCCCCAATCGTGCAAACATGCGTATGTGGACGGGTCCCAACTGTCCAGCCGAATAGAGGGTGTTCCGTTCTACCTGAAAGAGGGCTTTCTCCACGATTACTCGACAGGGGTTTCAGATGAAATCGTTGGTCATCGGTGGAACCGGGCAACTTGGAGCGAATTTAGTTCGGGTGCTACTTGAGCGTGGGGACCAGGTTCGTGTGTTGCATCGATCCACCAGCAACACCTTCACGATTGATGGGCTGAATATTGAGCGTGTGGTGGGTGATCTCAATGATGGAGAGTCTTTGCGTCTGGGCTGTGAGGGCAGGGATGTGGTCTATCACACCGCCGGGTATTATCCGTCAGCGACGATTCCGGTTGAGGTGGCCAAAGGGCAGGCTCTGAAAGAAACGGCACTGGTGTTAGAGGCCGTCCGTGCGGCCAGGGTGGACCGGCTGGTCTTTGCCAGCACGCTCACGACGGTGGGATTTCCCAAAACGGCCGGCCATCCAGCCAATGAAACCTGTCAATTTTCAACCCGATATACGAACAATCCGTATCTCATGGCGAAGGCCGCCATGGAAGAGAAGATTCTGCAATCGGCTCAACAGGGTATTCCCGCAGTGGTGGTGATCCCGACGGAGTTTTTCGGTCCCTACGATCAGCAACCGACAAGCGGCACCCATATTCTCATGGTCGCGAAAGGGCGGATGCCGGTGTATGTCCCCGGCCGGGTGAATGTCATTGATGTGCGGGATGTGGCCGTGGCCATGATCCGGGCGGCAGAGCGCGGTCGTGTAGGGGAACGCTATCTCGTGGGTAACTGGAATACGACACAAAAGGACTTGAACGAACTCATTGCGCAGGAGGTTGGAGTGCCGCCTCCTTTCTTTCCGGTTCCATTGGCTCTCGCCCGGTGGGGAGCAAAAGTCGGGGAGTGGGTTTCACGTTCTCTCCTACGCCGGCCCCCCTTTGTGCCTGCCTTTTTTGTCGAAGTGATGGCGCACATGCAGCATTACGATTGCTCAAAAGCTCAGCGAGAGTTGGATTATCCGCGGAGTGCTCCCCAAGGGGCGATTGAGGATGCGGTTACCTGGTTTCGGAAAAATGGGTACTTCTAGGGTAAAAATTTTGATTTCATGGTTAGACCTTGGATGGGCCAATTGTGATTGCAGGGCCTTCAACTCGCCTGTCATCCTGATCCAATGGCAAAGGGTCTGTGCCCGGGTTGAAGTGCCACGGCTTTGCGAGATCCTTCGGTTCCCTCAGGATGACAACTCCATCATAGGCTTATTCTATTGGGCTTGTCAGAATTCATGATGCATCCTCTGATAAATGCAGTGCAGATTCTTGTACCGTGAGTGAGTCTGTGGAATGTTCCGATGCGTCACTTCTCCTCTCGGCCGCGCTTTTCCTTTGATGGTGGAGAGCCAGCGTGCGGAAGCGCAATTTGGGCACGCCTGAGAGGAGATCTTGCCGGAAGAGTCTTGAGAAGTCGAACGGGAAGAGAAATTGAGGATGCCGCCGGCCGCAGGGAATGTGATCTTCAGTGTCTGGAGTCAAAACAACGAGCGGTCTCTTTCAAGCCGTACCACCTGATTCTTCTTCGGCCTTGTTTAAGACTTGTGAAAAACGACCTCCGACAAGTGTGGTGACTTTTCCCATCACTTCGGTCAGCTCTTTCCACTCTTCGGGTTTCAACTCTTCTTTGAGATTCGGATGGAGCCCCCATTTCGCGCTGACCTGCTTGCCATCCCGTTGAATCACGACATAGAGAATTTCTGTTTCCTGGGAATCGGTTGCTGCTGGTGTCGTTCCCGAACTGCTTTGTGCCATGCCTGCTCTCCCTGTTAAGAATGTGTTGAGGCGATTGTACTGCATTGCCCTGTCCCCTGTAACCACCCACCATCCCTCATGTTGACCATCGTCCGGCGCTTGTGTGACTTTAGGCGGTGGGATACATTCTTTCATTGGCAGACGATCTGCCCATTCCTGGTTTTTGCAGGAAAAATACGAAGTTTCGAAATGTCTGGGTCTGGTGAGCTGAGGATGCGGGTATTCACTTTTTTATGGGGGTAGTCTGATATGGAATTACAACGACCCAAGTTTTGGGACAATATCAATATGAACGATCTGGCCAGGAATTTTTTCGAAGGTCTCTTAATCCTGGTGCCGGTAGTGACGACGTTATATGTGGCGTGGTTGGTGCTTCAAACCATTGATGGCTGGCTGAATATTCCCATCCCGGGTGTGGGTTTTTTGGTCACGGTCGGGTTAATCACCTTGACCGGCCGATATGCGTCTACGGTGTTTGTGCAAAAAATGTTGGATATGCTGGAACGGGTGTTGGTGAAAGCGCCGTTCGTCAAAATTCTCTATACCTCGCTCAAGGATCTGATTGCGGCGTTTATGGGAGAAAAACGGCGGTTCGATCAGCCGGTTTTGGTGTCTCTGGTTCCCGGTGGTCATGCCGAAGCGGTAGGCTTTGTGACTCGAACGGATTTGGAATTTCTCGGCCTGCTCGACCATGTGGCCGTCTATTTCCCGCAATCCTATAATTTTGCCGGAAATATCCTGATCTTTCCCAAAGAGCAAGTTCATCCGCTCGAGGCGGAAAGCGCGGATGTCATGGCGTTTATTGTGTCAGGGGGGGTCTCCGGCGGGCAAAATGGAGAAGGGGGTGTAGGCCTAAGGACATGATCTCAAAGGTGGATGAGACCCACGGTAAATGTATTGTCGGGACGTATGATAACCGGAGAAGGTTTCTGAATGAATGTGTCGTTCGCTTCAATCATTACGATCTACCTCCCTACCCCTTGTACGTAAGAATTTTCGAAATTACCTTCTATTTCAAGTAGGCCCGTGAAATTATTCATGACACCCAATTTCCTGAACAAAAGGTGCCAAACCTAAAAATCAGGGCAATTAGGAACGAGGGAAAGGGAGCCCCCTTGTCGTCTCATCTGCATACGGCGGCTCTCAGCAACTTTAAGCCACTAATTTTTCCTGCGAACGATCTCAGCAGAATTCTTCCAGGAATTTCCACGTAAAGATGGTTCTGGTTTTTGGTGTGACATTCAATTCTACCCATGTGCCGTCCGGATCACGGGCCTCAACCACATACCAATGGTCCTCATACAGAATGCTAAAAACTTGAAAATGCTGTTGTTGAAGCCAGGTAGATATTTGTCCGGGAGTATACCAGGCATGGGTTCTGCCGGGCTTGACATCGTTCGTGATATAGCCGTGTTATATGGCGGCTCTTTGCACCTGGAGCGATTCCCCTTAGGGGGGGTGTGCGCCAATCGGGAATGGCCCGCAGTAGATGAGCTGTTGTGATCAACGAGCCCCATGCTCAACTGACTGAGCAAGCCAAGGGGTTCAACACTTTTGGGAAACTGACAAGTGGGGATCGGGCAGACTTCATAATACTCGGAGAGGAATTTTGAGAGATTCGTGACTGGCAGTCATTATTTATGACCGGATGATGGGAGATTGATCGTGAACATGATGACCCGTGAGATTCAAGTTGTGAAAGTTGGGCTGGGCCTGGTGCTGTTGGGATTGATGTTTGGTGTGGGAATGGGAATTCTCTTCGGTATTAATGAAGATCTATATAAGAATTATATTAAACAGGGAATTGAAGCGAATCCGGCAGTTCATGATGCCAAAAGTGCGGATAAGATTTGGCGATATGCCCAACGTGCTCACTTCCATGCCACGGGCATTGCCGCCTTTTCTCTGGGGCTGATCATACTCACCATGTTGTCTGGAATGAAGTCACGATACAAAAAAGTCTCTGCAATGTTTCTCGGCCTCAGCAGTTTGTATCCACTTTCTTGGCTGACCATGTTTCTCCTGGCCCCTTCCATCGGACGTGGTCCGGCTCATGAACATTTTCTCACGGAAATATTCGTGTATACGGGTGTGGGAGGCTTATTAATAGGCGGCGCTCTTCTTTGCGGAAATCTGTTTTTAGGATCCTTTCGCGAAGAGCCTTCGTTGTAGGCCTTGTTGCGGGATATATTTAGCTCCGCACCAAACCAACCGGATTGGAGGGATGCAAGCAAAAGCCATCTGGCCTGAGAAAGATCAATCATTTTCTCTCCCAGGTCAATATAAACTGACGGTAATTTCCCTTCCGCTCCTTCAAATGGGTATCCCTATTAAGAGCTTTCCCGGGAATTTGAGGAAGCAAGTCTCCACCCAGCATCTTTTCTTCCTTCGTGTCGCTCGAAGCAAATTGCCTCCACACGTGTGAAGAGAAGGTGTGGTCCCCGTCGCCGTGTCCAAATCGTATTCTCCTTTTTTTCTCTTTTAAACATGAAATCATGGAAACCAAGGGAGGATGGGAGGTGTGGATAACCTTCTAAATGCCTTTTTCCTCTGTTAATTGTACGGATAAGGCAGGTGAGAATTCTACCTAAGCAATTAAAAGGTGGGGCCCTCGGTCATGAAAGAGGGTTCCCGGTAAGTTTTGCCCACCACTGAAGGAAGCGGGGGATCGATAATGAGAGTGTTGAATAATAATAATTTCCAAGGGCATATTGACCCACAGGCACGTTGCATATTAAAGGCCTCGGGGCTGTTCAAAAAAGTTGTCCAGCAAGGCCGCAGTCATTTTTGCGCGCAGAGCGTACTTCTAGTACGTGAGCACGGAAAAATGGCGAGAACGCCGCTGGCGGCTTTTTTCAACAGCCCCATAGATGAATCAGAGATTCATGTTGTAGAATGGTCATTCATCTTTTAGAATGAGTATTCAAAGCCGATTGATCCATTGATATAAAAGGCAATGGATAAGCGATCCCAGGCGAAAGAAACAGCGGGAATATGAAGCCCGGCGAGAGGAAATACTCTTAGCTGCTGAGCGAAAGTTCTCCCAGAACGGTTTTTTTAAAACCAGCATGGCGGAAATTGCGGAGGCCGCTCAATTTGCCATGGGGACGGTGTACCGGTTTTTTAAAAGCAAAGAAGACATCTATATCTCTCTGGTGGAAGCCAAGGTGGAGGAATTACTCCGTCTTTTAGAAGAAGCGACTCAAAGCCGTCTCCCGGCCCAGGAGAAGTTACGTGCGGTGATCCAAGTGAAGTTAGCCTTCGCTGATCAAAATCGTGCGTTCTTCCGTATTTATGTTTCTGAGTGGAGCGGGTTTGAATGGACGGTGAAAAGCGCGTTTGGCGAGCGGGTGTGGAAACGGTACTTGGCGCAAATTGATCTTGTTGCGAATCTCATTAAGGAGGGCATCAAGACGGGAGAATTCCGCAAAGTGAATCCCAAAGATACCTCCTTGGCGTTTCATGGCATGTTAAACTCCACCATCTATCTTTGGATTCTCCAGTCAGGCCCCAAAGAATCGCTTGTGGACAAAGGCAAGTGGTTAGGGTCGTTGTTGCTTGACGGCCTCGGGACTTCAACCCTCAAAAGGTCAACGTAAACGTATGACATATTTGTCTAAAAGCTCTATCTGGCTGGTGTTTGCCATGATCCTGGCTGTGCAGGGATTGCAGGGGTGCAGCGAACAGGAGGCGGCCCAGCCGCCAACGGGACGTCCATCCTCTCCGGTCAAGGTTGTGACCGTTTCGAGCAAGAAGGTTCAGCGATCCGTCTCATTGGTGGGAACAGCGGAACCACGCAAGCGAAGCCTCGTGGCCAGCGAAGTGGCGGGGCTGGTCAAAGCCTTTCCCGGTAAGGAGGGGCAGTTTGTCAAACAAGGCCAACTGCTTGCCAGTCTTCGGACAGACACGCTGGACATCCGCCTTGACTCGGCAGTAGCTTCGCATCGTGAAGCCAAAGCCCGCTATGAACAGGCGAAGAAGGATTTGGATCGAATCAAAGCGTTGTTTGCCAAAGAACTGGTGACTCAAAAAGAAATGGATGATGCGGTTGTTGAAGAAAGCGCTCTGGAAAAGCGGCTGATTCAATTAGAAGCGGAAATTCGACTGGTACGTGATCAAATAACCAAATCAAGGATCATGGCACCCTTTCCCGGCTGGATCACCAAAGAATATACCGAAATCGGCCAATGGGTCGAGGAAGGTGGACCAGTGGTGGAATTGGTAGATCTGGCAAAGGTCGAGGTACAAGTGCCGCTCCCGGAAGAATACGTGCGGGATGTCAGGGTCGGGGATCCAGTGAAGGCAGAGTTCGATGCCCTGCCTGGAGTTGAGGTCGAAGGAACAGTCTTTTCGGTCATCGCGCAAGCCGATCGGTCGGCACGGACATTTCCGGTTAAAGTCGTGTTGGCCAATCCGGATTTACGCATTAAAAGCGGGATGGTCGCACGGGTGAAGTTAGCGGTGGGTGCCCCTTACCAGGCGGTTGTGATCCCCAAGGATGCGCTGGTGCTCAAAGGGGGCAAGGAATTCGCCTTTATTGTGGCCAATAACACGGTCACGCAGGTACCGGTGATCCCCGTAGCCCATTTTGAGGACGTGGTAGAAGTACAGGGAGCCATTGAAGAAGGCATGCAGATCGTCGTGGAAGGGAATGAGCGCCTCCTGCCCGGGCAGTCGGTCAGAATTTTAGAGGAGCCGGTAAAAGCATGAATCTGGTTCATTCCGCTATCCGTTATCCGGTCAGCACGGCAGTGGGTGTGCTCTTAGTGGTGTTGTTCGGCATTGTGGCGTTGGTGAAGCTCCCGGTTCAATTGGCCCCTGATGTGGAAAAGCATGAAGTCACCGTGGATACCGTCTGGCCCGGGGGAAGCCCGCATGAAGTCGAGCGTGAAATCATTGATGAGCAGGAAGAGCAACTCAAAGGCGTCGAAGGACTGGAAAAAATGTTCAGCGAAAGTTCCTACGGTCAGGGAAAAGTCATTCTTCGATTTCCCACAGGAACGAATACGGATACCGCCTTACTCCAAGTTTCCAACCGGTTGAATCAGGTCAAGGAATACCCGCTTGAGGCGGATGAACCTGTCATTAGCAGCGCGGATACCCGTGGTGCCGCCATGGCCTGGTTTATTTTAGACACCTTGGAAGGGAATCCCGTCAACATCGAAACCATGCGGGATTTTGCAGAGGATATCATCAAAGCCCGTTTCGAACGGGTCCAGGGTGTCGCGGCTTCAAATGTCTATGGTGGGCGGGAACGGGAGCTTCGGGTGACGGTCGATCCGGCTAAATTAGCGTCCAGAGCCTTAACTATTATGGACCTGGCTCGAGCGTTAGATCAGGAGAATAGGGATTACAGTGCCGGAGACTTCGATGAGGGTAAACGGTCGTATGTCGTACGCACGGTGGGGGAATATCTCAATCCCCAGGATGTGGAAAATGTCATCATCGCCAGGCGTGATGGGGCGTCGGTGTATGTGCGGGACGTGGCGACCGCCCATATTGATTACAAGGATCCGACCGTGGTGGTGCGACAAAAAGGCCATCCAGCCATCGCAATCAACGCGATACGGCAGACCGGGGCCAATGTGTTGGACGCCATGGATGGTCTCCGGGAGGCCGCCATTGAGCTCAATGAAGAAATTTTGAATGCGCGGGGGTTTCAGTTATTTCAGGTCTATGATGAAACCACTTACATTAATCGATCCCTGACTCTTGTCCAGCAAAATTTGATCGTCGGGAGTTTATTGGCGATCTCCATCTTGTATTTATTCCTCCGCACGGGCAGTAGCACCCTGGTGGTCGGTTTGGCCATTCCGATCAGCATGATGGGGACGTTTATTATGCTGTGGGCGTTGGGCCGGAATTTCAATGTCATCAGTTTAGCGGGAATGACGTTTGCTGCCGGGATGTTGGTGGATAACTCCATTGTGGTGTTGGAAAATATTTATCGTCATCGGGAATTGGGCAAATCGTTATTTCAAGCGGCATACGATGGCACTGTGGAGGTGTGGGGCGCGGTGCTGGCCAGTACCCTCACGACTATTGCCGTATTTGTTCCCATCGTGTTTATGGAAGAACAATCCGGTCAATTGTTTCGGGATATCGCTATTGCGATCAGTGCGGGAGTGGGTTTGAGCCTTGTGGTTTCGATGACGGTGATTCCATCATTGTCTGCACGAGTGTTAACCACGGTGAAAAAGTCCAAAGGGGAGCAAGCATCCGGTACGAGGACTGTCGCGGGATTTGCGGAGAGTGGTTCGACGGCGGGACGGCATTCCTGGTTGGATCGTATCAAAGAGGCGTTGGGTTCTGTGGTGTATGGTTTGAGTGGCAGTGTCTTCTGGCGAAGTGTGACGATTCTGGGATTCACCTCTCTTGCGATACTGGGGAGTTGGGCTTTGTTGCCGAAGGCGGAGTATCTTCCTCAGGGAAACCGGAATCTTGTCATTGGCATTCTGCTGCCTCCTCCGGGGTATAACACTCACGAATTTGTCAAAATGGGAAAGCCGATTGAATCGACCCTAAGCCCCTATTGGGACGCAAAGCCCGGTTCCCCGGAGGAGGCCGCTTTGGATGGACCCAGTATTGCCAATTTTTTCTATGTGGCACGGGGGCGATCCGTCTTTATGGGCGGTCGAGTGAATGATCCGAGCCGCGTGAAGGAATTGATCCCCCTGTTCCGTCGAGCCACGGCGGACCTTCCGGGCGTGATTGGGATCATCACCCAGCGTGGCCTTTTCGAGCGTGGCCTTGGTGAAGGGCGAAATATCGATATTGAGATCACCGGGCCGGAGTTGGACACGCTCGTTCAATTGGGTGTTCAGGTGTTCGGTCAGGTGAAAGGGGTGCTTCCCGAGGCACAGGTCAGACCCATTCCCAGTTTGGATTTGGGAAGTCCGGAAGTCCGGGTCACCGTCAAACGGGATCGTGCGGCGGATGTGCAAATGACAAATCAGGAACTCGGATTTACCATTGATGCCCTGGTCGATGGGGCAAAGGCCAGTGATTACCAATTTGAGGGAGATGAGATTGATCTCACGATTCGTGGTGTCGATAAATATGCCAATCAGACGCAGTCGCTCAATTCCATTCCGATTTATACCAAAGGCGGTCAATTGACGACCGTCGGCAATATTGCCGATGTCACATTAGTCGCGGGGCCGGAACAAATTAATCATATCGAACGGGAACGATCCATTGTGATTCAGGTGATCCCGCCGGTTGAGATGGCGCTGGAGGAGGCGATGGATGTGATTCGAACGCAAATCCTTGGGCCATTGAAAGAAAGCGGGACGTTAGGACGTTTGTATAATGTCCGGCTGTCGGGGACGGCCGATGATCTTACCGAAACCTATGATGCGTTAAAATGGAATTTTCTGTTGGCCTTTACCATCACCTATCTCCTGATGGCCGCGTTGTTCGAAAGTTTTCTCTATCCTCTGGTCATTATTTTTACGGTGCCGTTTGCCGCAGCCGGTGGATTCCTGGGGCTTTCTCTGGTCAATAATTTTATCGCGTATCAACCATTAGATGTGCTGACCATGTTAGGCTTCGTCATTCTCATCGGCGTGGTGGTCAATAATGCCATTCTGGTGGTGCACCAGGCTTTAAATTTCATGAGGGGGCCGGAAGAGGGGGATTCGTTTGGAGAAGAATCGGGACAAGGATTACCTCTTCGGGAGGCGATTCGTGAATCCGTCAAAATCCGTGTCCGGCCGATTATGATGACGACACTCACGACGCTCTTTGGCCTCTTTCCGCTTGTGGTCTCATCCGGCGCGGGCTCCGAGCTGTATCGGGGTATTGGAAGTGTGGTGCTGGGTGGCCTCCTGGTCTCCACGGTGTTCACCCTTATTGTCATTCCGGCATTGTTTACGCTGGTCGTTGATACGCAACGCAAGTGGTCAGAGGCCAGAAATCCTCAATTAGCTGAACAGCCGTCGGGCGGCGCTTTGTAACCCGGAGGCGAAGGGAAAGGATATGATGGTAGGACAGGATTTGGAAGATGGTAGGGCTATGCGTGGTGTGTCTTGTGGTGTTTGGCGGAGTCGGTGCCGTGACCTGGGCGGCTTCCCCGGAGTCTTCAACGGCTCGGGACCTTCCCGAGTTGCGGCTGAGTTTGCGAGAGGCCATGGATGCCGCCGTCGATCAAAATCCCACGGTCCGGTTGTTTAACGAACGTATTAACCAGGCGCAGGATGTAGCCAATTCCCGTCTTGGCGAATTATTGCCCAATCTTTCAGGGACGGCGGGTTACTCTCGGCGGCGATTCTTTACGGGATCCTTTGGTCAGAATGCCACGGTCGTTGGCCCCAGGGATTTTTACGAGGCACGGGCGTTTCTTACCCAAAACGTGTTCAGCTTGAGTCTCATTCAGCGGTGGCGAGCTGCCAAAACCGGAGTGGATGTGGCAGGGTTGGATGCGGAAGTCACCAAACGGGACACCATGGCGACCACGGGTCTGATTTATTTGGAAACGCTTCGGGCAAGGGCAGCCGTGGATGCTCGGACGCGCGGATGTGGCATTGAATAAGGAATTACTGCGTTTGGCGGCGGAACGAAAATCCGCCGGGATGGCGACAAGCTTGGATGTGACGCGGGCGAAGGTTCAATTGGAAAACGCCAGACAGCGGTTTTTAGTCGCTGAAAATGAGCGGGATCGTGCCAAACTCAATTTGATTCGTGCCATGGGGCTCTCGTTCGAGGTGCGGCTGGTGCTCACGGATGAAATGAAATTGGTGAATGTCTCTGAACAATCCATAGGAGAGGCCTTGCAGGTGGCGAAAGAACACCGGACCGAACTGAAGGCACAGCAGAATCGTGAGCGACTGGCTTCCCTGACGTTAAGTTCTGTGACCCATGAACGGACTCCCTCCATTCAGGCCCTGGCCGATGTGGGCCAGATCGGCAATCAAATTCCCAATGCCCTGACCACAGACAATGTTCAGTTGCTCATGAGGGTGCCGATTTTCGATGGCGGAATGCGGGAAGCCAGAATTTCAGAGAGCCGCAGTCTCCTCAGGCAGGAAGAAATTAAGATGCAGGATGTGCAATATCAAGTAGGATTGGAAGTTCGCGATGCGCTGATCACGTTAAGTTCGGCTAAACAGCAGGTCGCGGTTGCGGAAGAAGGCTTAAAACTCTCACTAACTGAATTGGAACTCTCGCGTGAACGGTTCGCAGTTGGTGTCGCCACCAATATCGAAGTCACGGATGCGCAAACCCGTGTGGCGCAAGCCAGGGATAATTTGATAGAAGGTCTCTTTACCTTTAATGCTTCGCGTCTGAGTCTGGCCCGGGCGCAGGGGCAGTTGGAAAAAATGTAATGGAGAGGGCGATCTCGCCCAAAAGGTAGTATGACCACACTTCAACTCAAACAAGAAATTCGGGCCGAGGCGAGCAAGCGTCGGACCTTTGCCATCATCAGCCATCCGGACGCGGGCAAAACCACGTTGACCGAAAAACTCCTGCTCTACTCAGGGCTGGTCCGTACCGCCGGTATGGTCGGGGGGCGAAAAAACCGGAAAATGGCCACGTCGGATTGGATGGAAATGGAGCAGGAGCGCGGCATCTCCATCACCGCCTCGGCGATGCAATTTCCTTATAAACAGGCCGTGATCAACGTGTTGGATACGCCTGGCCATCAGGATTTTTGCGAGGATACCTACCGGACACTCACCGCGGCCGATAGCGCGATCATGGTCATTGACGCGGCGAAGGGTGTGGAAACGCAAACACGCAAATTGTTTGAGGTCTGCCGTCTTCGCCAGATTCCTGTGTTGACTTTCATCAATAAGATGGATTTGCCGGGACGGGCTCCGCTGGATCTCATGTCAGAAGTGGAGGACGTATTGGGCATTCATGCCAGTCCCATCAACTGGCCCATCGGGTCCGGACAGGACTTTCTTGGTGTGGTGAATCGGCAAACCCGAAAGGTGTTGCTCTATACCAAAACGGCCGCGGGAGGGGCGGCGAAACCGGATCTCATGGAACTCTCATTGGACGATCCCTCGGTGAAAAGACCGTATGGCGGGATTATATCTGGGATGAATTGATGCATGATTTGGAATTACTGGATATCGCCGGAAACCCCTTCTCGAAAGATGATTTTCAAAATGGAAAAGTCACGCCCGTCTTCTTCGGATCTGCCATGACCAATTTCGGTGTGGAAGCATTTTTTGATGCGTTTGTGGACCTCGCGCCTTCCGCTCACGGTCGATTAGCCGATGCCCCGGATGGCCGTGAACTGATGATCGATCCGGTGGATACACCATTCAGCGCCTATGTATTTAAACTCCAGGCCAATATGAATCCGCGCCATCGCGACAGCACGGCATTTTTACGCGTCTGCTCAGGGAGATTCGAGCGGGATGTGGTGGTGAAACATCATCGGACCAACACGGAGGTGCGGCTCTCACGGCCCCACAGTATGGTGGCGAAGGAACGCAATACGGTCGATGTGGCCTATCCCGGCGATGTCATTGGGATTATCAATCCCGGGATTTTTCAAATCGGTGACACGATTTCCGTGGCGGACGGGTTTAATTATAAACCGCTTCCACAATTTCAACCGGAAGTCTTTGCCCGTGTGCGGCCGACCGATACGGGAATGCGCAAATCGTTCGACAAAGGGATCGAGCAACTCGCCAGGGAAGGGACCATTCAAATCCTTCGAAGTCTGGACGGGCTGGAATTTTTTGTGGCCGCTGTCGGCAAACTTCAGTTTGATGTGCTGGAATTTCGCTTACAAAGCGAATACCGCGTCAAAGTGGTGGTGGATGTGTTGCCCTATGAATCCAGCGCCTGGCTGGTGGGCGATGTTGAAGACCTTTAAGCCGCCCTCTGATGCCCTTGTCGTCAAAGACAGCCGGGATCGAGCGGTCGTCCTGTTTCGCAGCTCGTGGTCGAAAAACTTCGCCGGCGAACGCAATCCCGATCACAGCTTCCGGGATATGGGGTAGTCAAAAATCAAATTTGCTCTATATCAGATGTTCCGGGTCATGCCTCTTTTCTGAAAATCCTATCTCTGTAATTGAGTGGAGGAGTGTAATCCTCCCTATTTCCCTCAGACTTTCCCGCGTTTTTGTTTTGACATATTCGTTGTTATCGGTCCACCTTCAGCACGCTGCGGTCCTCTTGTCTCAATAGGATTTACCATGACTTGTAACGGGTGCTCAGAAGGAAAGACCAATCATCCTCAGGCTGGAATGAATCCCGAGAAGAGTGAAAGTCGCAAATGGGGGTTTGGTAGAAAACCCATTCATTGAAGGCACAAGCAACACATGAAGCAAGCACGGAAGGGCATACTGATGGGTTTGACCATCTTTGGAATAACGGGTTGGCTATGCTCTTTTCCTCTGATGAGTGTGGCGACAGGTATTCCTGCTCCTGAAATTACCAGCTCGACTTGGTTGAATTCCGAGCCCTTACAAATGGAAAAATTGCGCGGCAAGGTGGTGATGGTGGAGTTTTGGACATTTGGCTGCTGGAACTGCCGGAATATCGAACCGTATGTCAAGGAATGGCACGACAAGTACGCCAAGCAAGGGCTGGTTGTGATTGCGGTCCATTCGCCGGAATTCAAATATGAATACGATGTGCAAAAAGTCAAAGAGTACATTGAGGAACACCACATTCCCTATGCCGTGCCCATCGATAATGAATTCCGGAACTGGCGGCAGTACCGCAATCGCTATTGGCCGACGCTGTATCTGATCGATAAGACGGGAAATATTCAGTACACCAAGATCGGTGAAGGTGGCTATGAAGAAACCGAAAAAACTATTCAGCAGCTACTTGCCGAACCGACCTAACAGGACGTTTGTGAAGAGGTATGCAAAGATCAATAGGTAGTGGGAAGGTTGGAGGAACCGGTCTTTGAAGAAGGCGTGATCCGGTTTCGATCAAGGGGGAGATGACGGACTTATTTCTTGACGACAATTCTTGAGTACCTCAGCCATTTCCTGATGGATATGGCCGTTGGTGGCGATAAGGGTGCTGCCATAGATGGAGTAGGGTTCGCCCTGCATAATTTGTTAACGTTTCCCCCGGCTTCTTCCAGGATGACTTTGCCTGCCGCCGTGTCCCACGGATTGAGTTGTAGTTCCCAAAAGCCATCGAATCGGCCGCAGGCGATGTAGCAGAGATCAATCGCGGCGGTGCCGGTGCGGCGCATCCCGCGCGCACGGAGGGTGAATGCGCAAAATTCCTTAAGATTGTTATCTTTGGCGGTGTGCACGTCATAGGCAAAGCCGGTGACGAGTAACGCTTCGTTTAATTGAGGTGTCGCTGAGACATGAATGGGTGTGCCGTTGAGTGTGGCCCCCTTCCCTTGTTGCCCCAGAAACAGTTCGTCCCGTGTGGGATCATAGACCACTCCCAGGACGCACGTGCCTTCATATTCCACCCCGATAGAGACATTGTACATGGGAAAGCCATGGGTGAAATTGGTGGTTCCGTCCAAGGGATCGACGATCCATTTGACGGGATGGGTGGGGATGTCCTGCAGGCCCTGTTCTTCGCTGAGGATCTGGTGTTCGGGAAACGCATGTCGGATGGTCTGAATGACGGCTTCTTCTGAGCGCAGGTCAGCTTCGGTGACCAGGTTGATGGCTTGATCCTTTTGATGGATCTGAAATCCTTTTTTGGCATAGTCGAGAAGGATCGCTCCGCCCTGCCTGGCGGCTTGAATGGCGATGCGGGTTAACGAGTGATATTCGGTAGGGGATAGTGCCATAGATGATGGGAAGTAGACCGTTTCTGAGCATACCTGAAGTCTGCGGAAATCCCAAGCGTCAGGATGCGATCATGTGAATTTGTTGTGTGAGTGTTTAAGGGAGTTGAGGAGAAAAACACACCGGGAGTGGGTGGCCCCACTCCCGGTGGCACTGCAGGTGGGATCTACAGCTACTTCTTCTTGGTTTTTGCTTTTGCTTTGGGTTTCGCGGCCGCGGCCTTTTTCTTTGGAGCGGCTTTCTTTTTCGTTGCTGCCAATTCACTCACCCCCTTTCAGATCATACAATCATGTCCGTCAATGCGGGTCAGACGGCTTTGGTTAAAGATTTTTCGTGATTGACTTCGAACGTATTGGGCCCCACCTTACGAAAACGAGGGTCCCTTTTTAAGGATGTAGCGACCGACGTGACAGGGGTTTTTCCCCTGATAGGCATTCCGCCTTCTTTCAGACGTTGAAAAAGTTCTTTGGCGTGCAATGGACGACCTACCTCCTGGAGAACCATGTACACTGCATCAGGGACGCTCATGCCCACATATTTGCTTCGGCCTAGAAGAATTTCCCTCGACTTAGACGCGACATCCGTGTCGGCTGAGGACAGATGTCCCTCTTTTTCCGAGAAGATCTGGCTGGAGAGACTCGCCAGCTTCGCTTTGTCAGCTTCGACGCGATAGAGGGTTTTTGCCAACTCCAGATATTTCTCAACCGTCGCAATTTCCTCACCTACCTGCTCCCGTTTTTTTTGGAGATCCTTGAGTTTGCGCTCATAAACACTGATGCGCTGCTCCAGCCCATCGCTGATATCTTTAAGCTGGTCATTTTGGTCCTCCATTTCGCAAACTCCACCATATGTTGAGCCTCATTCTATTCGTGTTTTAAAGCAAAGTCAACAAGCAAGCTTTAAATTTTTATTTTTAAAGGGTGCCTTCAAACAAATATGCAAATTGCGATTGGTTGTTTATGAAATCAATGGCATGTTTATGAAGAGATCATTATAAAATTACATGTTGAAAATGAAAGCCTAAACTTAGTGCCGTATGATTTTATAAATTCAATATTTGGTATGTTCTTCGTCCTTACGATTCATGAATGTGCCTTATTAACTAGGTATTGTATCGTGGTTGGTATTTATTTTCTTAATGTTTGAGGGTGAAGCCATTGACGAAAATTTCTATAATAATTGGCAATAAGGTGGCGATATGGTTTATTGACGAGGATTTACAGTTCGGAAGTATGGTATGGAACAACTCTTCGTTTGAAGCATGCCATGGAGGAAATGACAACAGGTTGTGGTGTAGAAATACCTAGTATTAATTTGGCATTTTGAGGAATTCTCGACTATTCTTGGGGTGGCTTGGGAATGTAGGGATGCTATGATTGTTGAAATATTTGATTGTGGGATTTAGACCTGATGACCAAAAATACCGTCCATCTTAACCTGCTGGCCCTCACCGCGAATGAACTGAATGCCTTCATTCAGCAACTCGGTTGGCCACGATTTCGTGCCGACCAAATCCTCCGATGGCTCTACCAACAGCGTGTAGTGGATATTGAGTCGATGACCAACTTGTCAAAAGTCGACCGGGCCAGGTTGCAGGAGGTGGCGACCATTCACCGCATGGTGGGGGCACCTCCAACGATTGCCAGCGATGGCACCGCAAAGTTTGTATGGAATTTAGAGGATGGCCTGGCTGTGGAAACGATATTGATCCCCGAAGGTCGTCGACGGACATTGTGTCTGTCATCTCAAGTCGGCTGTACGCTGGATTGTGGTTTTTGTTTAACGGCAGAGATGGGCCTGAAACGAAGTTTGCGCGCGCATGAAATTGTCGGGCAGGTGTTGAATGTCCAAGCCTATCTGTCCGGAAGGGGAGCATCTGTCTTCCCTGGTGTTCATGGGAATGGGAGAGCCATTGGTGAATTTTGAGCCGGTCGCCGAGGCGATCCAGCGTCTGACCAATATTGAGTGGGGTTTGGGTTTTTCTCCACGACGTATTACGGTGTCAACCGCAGGATGGATTCCGCGATTTCCAGAAGTGCGGCGATTAGGCGTGAATCTGGCCATATCCTTAAATGGCACCACCAATGAGCAGCGGTCACATTTGATGCCTGCAGTGAATGGGCGCTATGATTTATCTGAATTGCTCGATGCCTGCCGCGATTATACCCAATTCAGCGAGCGCCCCCTGACGTTTGAGTATGTGTTATTAGCGGGGGTCAATGACTCACCGGATGATGCCAGGCGTTTGGTGCGCCTTTTACAGGGAATCCGGTGTAAGGTGAATTTGATTCCCTTTAATGAATTCCCGGGTAATCCGTTTCGGCGTCCGTCATCAGAAGTTATTGATGCCTTTCAAGGTATGGTAAGAAACAAAGGTCTGGATGTGTTTCTCCGAAAAAGCCGGGGAGATGATGTGTTGGGGGCTTGCGGCCAATTGGGTCGATCAGCTTCCGAAGTCTTAAATCAGACGACGACGACGAACAAGAAAAGGAGTCTCCCTCTCTATGCTCAGCCTTGAACCAACTCTGCAGGGGAAGTACGAAGCCTTGCAAGAACTCTTTCACCAAATGGGATCGGTGGTAATCGCGTTTTCTGGAGGGGTCGACAGCACCCTCGTGTTAAAAGTGGGCTTTGACATACTTGGTGCGCAGACCAAAGCGGTCACGGCGATTTCGCCAACATTTCCATTACTGGAGGTGGAAGAGGTCAAGCGATTAAGCACCGCGATCGGGGCGCCCTTGCAATTTGTGGAAACGGATCAGTTGCAAATTGATGCGTTTGTCAAAAATGATGCAACCCGGTGCTTTCATTGCAAGACAGACTTATACCGGTTGCTTTCCGGCCTTCGGGATGCCGTGGGATTTCAGACAATCGTAGACGGGACTAATGTGGATGACTTAGGAGAAGATCGTCCCGGGATTAATGCGGCCCGACAACTCGGCGTGCGGAGTCCTTTGGTTGAAGCGGGATTCGGTAAGGCGGATATTCGGGAATTGGCAAAAGGTTTGGGGTTGGCCAATTGGAATAAGCCTGCCGCAGCCTGTTTGTCTTCACGAATTGCCCGTGGACTCCCAATTACAAAAGCCTATCTTTCACGAGTAGAGCGTGCCGAGGCCTTTTTGGTGGCTCAAGGAGTGACGCAAGTGCGGGTTCGTCTTCACGGCGATTTGGCGAGAATCGAGATTGACCCAACCCAAATGTCGATTTTGACACAAGAACCGGGAAGATCCCGTTTAGTGGAGGAATTTAAGAAGCTGGGATTTCAAACGGTCACGCTGGACTTAGAAGGGTATCGGGCCGGAGGTGGGAATATTTCCTCAACGAACGATTGAAGCATAGATCGTGATTTTTGTAAGCGGTTCAATGGAGTGTCTCACTTAAAAACCGTTCTTTGCAGGTGTTCTTGTGAACACCATAAAAAAAGAGGGAAGTGATCCTTCCCTCTTTTTTATTGATGCGTGGCGTTTTGATGTAGGCGATTCTTGAAGAGAATGGCTCTGTACGTGAGGCTATTCGGAGAGAATGGGGAAAGCCTTAGTTTTTTGATTGGGCCGCGACGGCTGCGAGCGCTTCTTCGGCATATCGCCGATGATCATCGTCCGATAAGCTTCGACCGATCACCTTTTCCGCAATCATGAGGGCTAGCTCAGCGGATTGGGTCTTGATATCTTGAATGGCCTTACGTCGCTCCCGCTCAATGTCTTGCGTCGTTTCCTCTTTAATTCTCTGGGATTCGGCACGAAGCCGTTGCTCATTTTCATCAAGCAGTCGTTGAGCTTGTTGCTTGGCCTCTGCCAGGATCGTTTCCACTTCTTTGGCAGCCACCTGCAGTTTGGCATCGTATTCCTTGAGCTTTCGTTCGGCTGCAAGCCGGTTTTGTTCGGCCTGGTCGAGGCTTTCCCTGATCTTTCGTTCCCGGGTTTCCAGTGTTTCCAGGATCGGGGGGAGGGCATATTTATAGAGCACCCATAAGAGGATCCCAAACGACAGGAGTTCCCAAAATATCAGCGACGAAAAGAAATGTGAGTCAAATTGTGGCATAGGTCAGGAGCCCTTTATCCTTTGCCCATGATGATAAAGGCGATGACCAGTCCGTAGAGCGCGATGGCTTCGACCAAGGCAAACCCGATCCACATGTACTTGCCGACTCGAGCTTCCGCCTCGGGTTGACGGGCAACCGCCTCAATCATTTTTCCAAAAATATACCCGATGCCGATACCGGCACCCGCAAAGCCCGCCGCTGCCAGGCCCATTCCCAAAAGTGCTGCTGCTGCAGAATCCATTGTAGTGTTGTCCTCCCAGTTTAAAAGGGACTAATTATTGTAAAAACGTCCTCTGATCGTTTCGTTCGAATGACAGTTAGTGTAAATGCATGGCGTCGCCGATATAGACGCAGGTTAACACGGTAAAAATATAGGCCTGAATAAAGGCAATCCCGACTTCTAAGCCATAGAGCGCGATGGTAAAAGAAAAAGGCAGCCATCCTATCAGCAGGCCGCCGGCAATGGTGAGGCCGAACAATACCCCAAGAATCACATGGCCTGCAGTCATATTGGCGAATAATCGGACGGCCAGTGAGATTGGTCTGGCTATTTGACTAATTAATTCAATGGGAATCATGAAGGGAAGGAGCCACCCTGGCGTGCCGGGTGGAACGAGTATACCCAGGAATTTGGCCCCATGGAGTTGAAATCCGACGATAAGACTAAGTAGATAGACCCCTACAGCGAATACCCCGGTCACAATAATTTGGCTGGTAATTGTATAGGATCCAGGTATCAGACCGACCAGGTTTGAAAATAAGATAAACAAAAAGAGGGCGCTGATGAGCGGGAAATATCGCATCCCGGGGGCCCCCATCGTGTCGTGAATAATCCCGCGAATGAAGTCGACCAGCAACTCCGCAAGACTTTGGAGCTTAGAAGGTACGAGTGCCCTGGCGCCACCAGCTTTCAATAATATGAAAGCCACAAGCCCCACCACGACCCACATCATCAAGACGGCCTTATTGACGGAAACGTCAAGGCCGAAAATGGAAAGCGGAAGAAAGTTATGAAGCTCGAAGGGATGTAACGGATCTTCCAAAACTAAACCTTGTGTCTAGCGACTCATTGTTTCCAACGCTGAGCCGCACGGTAGGCGTTGCGAACTCCAGCGATTAATCCCAGTACCAGTCCTATCGCCACACCCCAGGGCGTGGTATCCAACACATACGAATCAATTAACCAACCAAGGAATCCACCGACGATAAGGGCGGCAAGAAGGTCCGTCCCCACTCGCATTGCCTGTCCCAGCCCCGCAAACATTGGATCCTGAGAAGGTGCCATTTTTTCAATCGGCAAGGCGAGTCGTTGGAAGGGGTCACATTCAAGCAAAAAATCCTGAATCATGTCAAGCAACAAAGGTCCCATTTCTCAATATTGTTATGGTAAGGTACAGTCAGGGAAAAAGAAAAACCATGCAGCCTCCTCTCCGGTTTAGATCCGGGTTCATTTTTGGCCAACATTCATGATGATGAAACATTTTGTGTTACTTCTGATCATGGGGGTGGCCACGAGTGGGAATTCCGTGTTGGCCACTTCATCCGGGGTCGATGATTTGCCGGATTTAACGGGTGGGGTGGTGCCAGTCGTTCAATATAAGCAGCTCGACCCCTTCTCTGGAAACGATATCCTAACCTCAGTGAGTGAAGTTGAATATACGGTGAAGGTCAAAAACCAAACGGGCCAGCCGTTAATTGCAGATTCCCTGGTCCTGGTGGTGGATTCCGTCCTGGAAATTTCCGGAAAAGAGATCATCAACCGTGTCAGAATCGAAGGGTCCGATGGGATGACCCAGGATGGAAAACCTTTTTTCAGGATTCCCAGTACCGGGCCGGAACTGTCACCCTATGGAGAGAGCGAGGCGGTCACCATACGAGTGACGAATCCTGATTTTCTTCGATTTTATCCTCCTGGTGTTCGGGTTCGCGGGATTCGGCGCTCTTCGGAAAAAGCCGTCAAAGATCTGCTCGATACCCTGGTGCAAAAGGGGTTGTTGTCTCCCGAGGACGCCATGCGGGCGTTGGAATCTCCTCCATCAGGTAGTCCATAACCCTTGTCCCCCATTTCCAAGCATGCCGAACGAGGAGTTCCTTCCTCGGTTCATTCGAATCCGTGTTTTCCGCTTATTCAGCATTGTTCCCCTGCTTTTGATGATCCCTTTGACCTTTTTGGCCGGGTGACCGGTTATGCTCCGCATTCATTTTTCATGGAGCATGATGCTGTTCAGGAAGGAGTGCCGCATCGTTATTCCTATATGGGGTGCGATCCCTATCGTGTCGTTCGGGGGAAGGGGCATACCTATGAAACTATTTCGGTAGATAAGAAGGAAATCCACATTGGGGATCCATTCGCGTTGTTGCAGCGTAACTTTGTAGGTCAGCCTGTTCGTTCGCGGCTGCACCTCCCGCCCTTCCAGGGAGGAGCGATCGGTTGTTTCAGCTACGACCTTGTTCGCATGTTTGAGGTGTTACCAGAACGCCTACGGGATGATCTGCATTTTCCTGATCTGTATTTTCTGTTTGTCGAGATGTTTGTCATAGTGGATCATCACGCGCCGGGAAGAACCTGGCTGATATTTGCGCCTTCGCCAGACCGCCTGGCGACAGAGAGCTGGGATCACTTGTATCGCGAAGGCCAGGCGCGCCTGTCTGATCTGCAAGCCAGGGTGATGATCCCCGACCCTGAGAATCACCCAACGAAGATGCACTCCGCCAGGTCCTCGTTTCGCATAGAGGGGGAGCAATCGTCTCTGGAGTATATGGATCGCGTGCGTGCCTGTCAGCAGTTCATTGCTGCGGGAGATATTTATCAGGCCAATCTCTCTCATCGATTTCGGATAGAGGGCGTGACTCACGGTTTTGCAAGCCAGGCCGAAGCCGGAGCCGACTTATACCGGCAATTGCGCAAGGTTAATCCCTCTCCCCATTCGGCATTCCTCGTGTTGGAATCCGACGTCATTGTGTGTAATTCTCCGGAACGATTAGTCCGCCTTTCAGAAGGATATGCAGATATGCGTCCCATCGCGGGCACCAGGCCTCGTGGCAGAGAACCTCATGATGATCGACTCCTGGCGGAAGATTTGTTGTCTTGTCCCAAGGAACGGGCGGAGCATCTCATGTTGGTTGATTTGGCTCGAAATGATCTGGGGCGGGTGTGCGATTATGGATCCGTTCGGGTCAATGAATTAATGACGGTAGAGCGATATTCCCATGTCATGCATCTGGTTTCCCAGATTTCCGGCCGTTTGCGGGACCCTTACCATGCGTTCGACCTCATTCGAGCGACCTTTCCTGGAGGGACGATTACCGGAGTGCCGAAAGTCCACTGCATGGAACTTATCGAGCAGCTTGAGCCTGTTCGTCGGGGAATATACACCGGCTCGATTGGATTTATTGGATGGAACGGGAATCTTGACATGAATATTGCCATTCGCACGTTGTTGCTCACGGAAGGACACGGATTGCTTCATGTGGGAGCGGGGATCGTGGCTGACTCCGAACCGGACCGGGAGTATCAGGAAACGCTCCAAAAAGCCGAAGCCTTTTTTCAAGTTCTGAAAGGGAACAGCTGACGACAAACGGGGATAGGAGATGTGGATATTTCTCAACGGTGAGTTTGTGAAAAAAGAACAGGCTCGGATTTCGGTCTTTGACCATGGGTTTCTGTACGGTGATGGAGTCTATGAAACTCTGCGCGTCTACCAGGGACGAATTTTTTTACTGGAACGGCACTTGGCGCGACTTCGACGATCCTGTGAACTAATCGGCCTGGTTCTGCCAATCCAGGAAAATGCCTGGGCAAGCATCATAACCGAAATGCTCCTGCGGAATGGGCTTCAGGATGCCGGTCTGCGCGTGACGATTTCTCGAGGAGAAGGGGAACTCGGGATTGACCCCGGTCTCTGTCCCAGCCCAACTATCGTCGTGATGGCAAAGTCTGTGGTGTCCTATCCTGCTTCCCTGCGAGAGCAGGGAGTCCGGTTGCAGCTCGTCTCGGTTCGACGGAATCCAAAGTCTGCCCAATCGCCGCAAATTAAGTCCCTGAGTTTTCTCAACAACATTCTGGCTAAGCAGGAAGCCGTGCAGGCCGGAGCGTTCGATGCTCTGATGTTGAATATGGATGGTCATGTGACGGAATGTACGACGAGCAATATCTTTTTTGTGTCCAACCATCGGTTGCATACTCCTTCGGTTGCTTGCGGGATTCTTGAAGGGATCACTCGCGAAGTGGTGATGGTCTTAGCCAGGGAGTTAGGGATTGAAGTAAAAGAAGGAGCGTATGCGGCCGCGGATGTGCTTCAAGCGGATGAGTGCTTTATGACGAATACGGGTCTGGAAATTATGGCGGTCTCTCAAATTGGAAGAAATCCTATTGGCCAAGGCAGGATTGGGGAAATCACGATGGCCTTATGGCGGGCTTTCCAAGAAAATTTGGAACGATGGTTGGGACCGGTTGTCACGGGCCCACAGGCATCATAACATTCAACGCCGTGTGGTGTTTCTTGGTTTCTTCCGGGTAGCCTCAGTGGCCTTGGAAGGATTTTCCTGTTGACAGTGGCTATGGGTTTTCCATGCTAAGCCTTTATAGAACGGAAAGTCTTCACGGAAATGCGCGCCCACACTATTGGCTCTCCACAGTGCAGATTCGGCAATGCATTGCCCAACCAGAACCATATTCCGTGTTTCTAATCCCGGCCGGTTCCACGGAGCAGCCGACAGCTTTTGCGACCATTGCTGAATCTGATCGACCGCTTTCTTTAATGAGTTCCCTGTCCGCACCAATCCGACTTTAGACCACATCAAGCGCCGCAGGGAGTTTCTAATTTTTTCCACATCTTGAGTGGACATCTTCCGGCCGGTGGGTTTTCGGAGAAGGGGGGAATCCAAAAAGTTTGGAGAAGGGCCGGTCGTCGGACATATTGAAGCGGTTTGAGCTGCGCGATAGCCAAAGACCAACCCTTCCAGCAAAGAATTACTCGCCAGTCGATTCGCACCGTGCACGCCCGAGCAGGCCACTTCTCCAGCCGCAAACAGGCCCGGAAGGGTAGAGGCCCCATGCAGATCGGTTTTGACTCCACCCATAAAATAATGAGCGCTGGGGGAGACGGGGATCCATTCCTCCGTGATGTCGATATCGTACCGTAAGCAGGTTGAGTAAATGGTGGGAAACCGTTCTTTCAAAAATGTTGCCCCCAAATGCGTCACATCTAAATAGACATGGCGAGCTTTGGTTCGTTGCATTTCTGTCCAGATCGCTCGGGATACAATGTCTCGGGGCGCGAGTTCCTGGCTCCGATGATAGTTTTTCATGAAGCGTTCGCAGCGATTATTACGCAAAATCCCTCCTTCTCCGCGTAGCGTTTCCGATAGCAAAAAGGGAGGGCTCGAAGGGAGATAGAGTGCGGTTGGATGAAATTGGACGAATTCCATATCCTCCAGCATGGCGCCGGCTCGAAAAGCCATGGCGATGCCATCTCCGGTCGCATTGGCTGGATTGGTGGTTCGAGCATAGACTTGTCCGGCTCCTCCTGTGACCAAAATCGTGGCCGGGGCACAGACGATCTTAAGATGCCCGCTCAGTTCATCCAGAATTAAGGCTCCCCAGCATCGTCCGTCTTGGATACAGAGCTCAACCGCAACATGATTGCCCATCCATGTCAGATTTTTCAGCGTTTGTGCTTTAACGCTGAGCGCACGAACCATTTCGCTGCCGGTGGCATCCCCTCCGGCTCGTAACACTCGGTGGCGACTATGGGCTCCCTCTCGGGTAAACGCCAGTTTGCCATCCACTGTGTCGAATTTTGCTCCCCATTCGATCAATTCATGAATGCGCGAGGGGCCTTCTTCGACGAGTATTTTGGTGGCTGGCCGCGAACAGAGTTGATGGCCAGCTTTCAGGGTATCCGCCAAATGGAGAACCACGTCATCTTCTTCACTCAGCGCGACCGCCACGCCTCCTTGGGCGTAAAAGGAATTATTATCCTGGGGCCCACCTTTGGCGACCATGGTGACTCGTCCATGTCGACTCAATTCAATTGCGGCTCGAAGGCCCGCCACCCCCGCGCCTAAAATCAGAAAATCCGTGGAAATCACGTGAGAGGAATGGTGAGATGTGACGATGGAAGGCATGGTAATGACTGAAACAGGGAAAAAGGATTGATGATTAAGAGGGAAAATTGAGACGGTGTGTCATACCAAACGGCAGGTCTCCTTCGATCCTGCGGAGCAGAATAACTTGATTGCCACTCCATAACAGGATTCCATGACCGCTCGCTTGAGCGGAAGGTCCCTGGGGAGTGCGCTCCCAGTTGCCTTGCCAGGAAACAAAGGCCGAAATTCGGTCTCCATCAATCACCATGCGGTCGATGGTCAGGTCTAACCGAATACTTGAAAACGTGGCAAAGTCCTCCCGAACATGGGCCTCAAGGAGGTCAAGATTTTCCAGTGGAAGGAGTAATTCCTGGAAGCCCGAGGCATCTTGATTGACATAGGCCGTTTCCAGTGCTTTGATGGCTTGCACCACTCGTTGGAATCGGGCGTGGTCCTCAGGATATTTGGGGGCTTTTTTCGAACATCCTGTTCCGGCAAGTGAAAAAATGACCGGAAAGGTTATCAAAAGCACAAAAACATGTTTGTTCAAAAATTGAAGTAGAATCATGAAATTCTATAATGAAGAAGAATGCCGGAGGGGGTCAAGAGAATTTATAGAAAGTTGATGATTATTAAGTGAAGGACCAGGTATGATGCAGCTGCTTTCCTTGACACCTTTCTTGGCCCTATGATAGGTAGTCAGCCGGCAGTAGGGGGCTAGTTTGCCAAATACGCGGAGAGAATTTTTCGAACCACGGTAGCAGAAACGATTTCACCCAGGAATGTAACTTTATGTCGAGTGTTGTCAAAAAGCGTAGGAAGAAAATGCGTAAGCATAAACATAAAAAGCTCCTTCGCCGAATGAAATTTGCCAAACGTCGTAATTAATTTCCATAGGCCGGGATGGTCAAGGGTTTGCATATGACCCAGGGGAAAAAAACTCGTATTCGGGTCCGCTCCTCTCTGTCCTCTTATGTGGGAGATATCTTGATCCCGCCTATGCGAAATCGAATTTCAGATGTTTTAAATGATGAGTCTGTCTTGTTTATTAACTTAACAGATGTGCTGATCAATGACACTGAACATTCTGCGTTTGTGGCATTAAATAAAAATCAGATCGAATCGGTTATTCAACTCGACTAGCCGCTCATTCGTCTTTTCTCTCGCCTTGTTGCGCCTGCCGATTTCGGTTTTAGGGCATCCCGTTCTTACTCTCAACGGATACTATCACTTGTTCGTGTAAGGTCTCTATGAACTATCTGTCTCGATTCATTCCCTTCCTCCGTCCGTATCTGATGACCATGGTCGGCGCGGGTGTCCTGGTGATGGGTGTTGCGGCCTGCAACCTGTTACTCATCCGGTTGGGCGGCTCGCTGTGGGATCTTATTACGGTCCAACGCGATTTGCCGAAATTGACAAGCATGGTATGGGTCTTTGTCGGATTGGTGATCGGGCAGGGCCTCTTATCCATGGCTCATAGTTATTTGACCGCGCTTGCTTCCCAGCATGTGATGGCGGATTTCCGTACCCACGTTTTTTCTCACCTCCATCGGTTGTCACTGAATTTCTTCGCCAAACGGCGAACAGGAGAGTTGATTTCCAGATTGATGAACGATGTCGGGGTGATTCAAAATTTATTAACTGAGACCCCGATGGATGCCCTGAAGCATCTCGTGACCATCATTGGGGGCGTGGGATTTTTGTTAGTGATGAATTGGCGGTTGTGTGTCCTTATTCTCATACTTTTGCCATTGCTGGCCATCGTCGCCAGGATGTTTGGGAAGCGGTTGAAAGCCTTATCCATGCAAATTCAAGATCAAACGGCCCACGTTACCACGCTGATTGAAGAAGTGGTGTCAGGCATTCGTGTGGTCAAATCGTTTGTTCAGGGTAAACGAGAGGACGCGCGGTTTCGTTCAGCCGTAGAGACTTTATTAGCGACCACTATGAAACGGACAGCGGTGTTGGCCGTATTTGTTCCTGTCATCACCTTCTGTACCTTTGTCATGGCGATTGGCGTCTTATGGTATGGGGGCAAACAAGTCATCGAAGGCCAGCTTTCTCCTGGGGAATTATTTGCCTTTGTTCTCTTTGCGGGGATTTTAATTGGCCCTTTTGGGTCAGCGGCCCGAATGTTCTCTCAGGTCAAGGAAGTGCAAGGTGCGATGACGAGGGTGTTTGAACTCTTGGATACGCCACTGGAAATTCATGATAGCCCGATGGCAAAGGCCTTAACGCCCATTCATGGGAACGTCGAGTTCGATCGCGTGCAATTTAGCTATGAGGGCCGATCCCCCGTGTTGGATGCGGTGTCATTTTCGATTCAGGCCGGGGAATGTGTGGCGTTGGTAGGACCCACCGGGGCCGGGAAAACAACTATTGTGAATTTACTGCATCGATTTTATGATCCAACTGCAGGCCGGGTGCTTATCGATGGGCATGATCTCAAATCCATTCAAGTGGAGAGTTTGTATCAGCAGTTGGCGCTGGTGCCGCAGGAAACCCTGCTTTTTGGTGGAACGATTGCAGACAATATCCGGTATGGTCGAGCCGATGCCTCTGAATCTGACATGATTGAGGCCAGTACGCCGAGCCAATGCCCATGAATTTATTCAGTCGCTCCCGGATGGCTATGAGACTATTCTCGGTGAAAAAGGGATCAATTTGTCTGGAGGGCAGCGGCAGCGCATCGCCATTGCCAGGGCGCTGCTTAAAGACCCGAGAATTTTGATCCTGGATGAAGCGACCTCAGCATTGGATAGCCAATCGGAATCGCTGGTCCAGTCCGCGTTAACGGAACTGATGAAGGGACGCACCACCCTCATGATCGCGCATCGGTTTTCTTCTATTCAGCGGGCGCATCGTATTCTGGTCCTGCATAAAGGCACAATTGTGGAAGAAGGCCAGCACGAAGAACTGCTTGCCAAGCGGGGGCTCTATCACCACCTCTATACACTTAGAGAGGTCGAGGGAATAACGGAGCCCATGGAAGACTCAGCCCAACCGTTGCCTCAATAAAGAGTCATAAGAGCCAAGCGGAAAAATATAAAGAAAAACAGGCCAATATCCCGCCCGCCATTGAAACGGGAATAGGCAGCGGTTGAAAATTCGTTAATCCTGTTCCCGTGAAAAATGGGGTTACTGAATTTTTGAGAAGTCGGCTGGTATGTTGATCAATTTTCCATCAGGAAAAAACACTGCGAGGGTTCCAGGAGCCATTGGATCGAAGTCGGCATAGGCGAAGCGTGCTGTAAACCTTGACCGAAAGCTGACGGTATCCCCTGGATTTTTTCGGCCGCGCTCGGCCGGCCCGATATCCACAGGGCGAATGGGCGTTGAACCCTGCTGGAGAGCAATTTCTGCTCCTTCCGCAAAGAACTCATCCTCTCCGCAAAGACGAACCTCAACTTCCAGGTAGGGCATTTCCAGAATTTCCTGGATTTTGGCCTCTGGCATACGAATGTCTTGTTTCTGGCGTTTGGATTCTGCCGCTTCGCGGCGCCCAAAATATTCCAACCAATAGAGGCGTGTTCTCAAAATGGCATGCGCCCCACAGGGTTCCACTTCCGGGTCAGCCCCGACCCGAACCGCACGCTCAGAGGCTTTCATCACTGCTGCCACATCCTCGACCGAATCGGCTTGTTCCATAGTTTTGCGACCAGCTGCCATGGCCTTATGGGCTTGATCTAAGGTAATGGACAGTTCGATTGCTGAGGAGAGCGATGGGTGAGTCCCCACACCGAGCACGGTGAGGGCACAAAGAGTGAGAGGGAGACGAATGTACGAAGACAGCAATGAAACCATGCGCATTCTCCTTGGAACTTTCGAGGCATGACTCAGGATGAATGCCGGAATTGTAGAGGACACCTTAAGCCATTGCAATCCCTGGATGGTGCCCGGTTGGAGAGGGGGCCTATCCGGACACCTTCATGTGTCGGAGTGGGGGGAGACTGGAAATGGGATTTCTAGTTGACTCCCTCATGCCGCTCCGGTAGATTAGCGCCCTGTTTGGTTTATTATATACATAGGTGGGCCGTCCCCCTACGGCACCAGTTATTTGGGGTTCTCGCCTCAGGTAAGCAATCCCTTATCACACGGAATAAATGTCGAACGTCAATTTCCCTTGAAGGGGTGTGGATTGCGAAGGACACCATCATGGAGAAACAATGAATCTTGAGAAAGTTGAGCGTGTATACAGTGCGTACGCATCTGTTTATGACCATACCTTTGGTAAAGTATTTCAGCAATCGCGCGAATCGGCTGTCCGAGGGCTTCCTATTGAGCCTGGGCATCGGGTCCTTGAGGTTGGCGTAGGAACCGGAGAAGCGCTCCCTCTCTATCCCTCCTGTTGCGAAGTCCTTGGTATTGACCTCTCAGATGGCATGTTGGAACATGCTCGGCGTCGGGTGCAGGAGCACCGATTGAATCATGTGACCCTTAAGAGAATGGATGCCGGAAAAATGGATCTTCCGGATAATCACTATGATATTGTGATGGCCGCCTACGTCGTCACGGCAGTTCCTGATTATCGAAGTGTAGTGGACGAAATGATTCGAGTGTGTAAGCCCGGTGGCCGGATCATTATGCTGAATCACTTTAGCAATGGGAATAAAGTGATTGCGGCGGTAGAAAAATGGATTTCTCCCCTGTGTAAGCATATTGGATTCCGAACCGATCTCGCATTGCACACGGTCCTGGAAGGCACGTGTCTGATGGTGGTCAATAAAAAGAAAGTGAATCCGTTGCGGTTCTGGCATTTGGTGGAATGTGTGAATAAAAAGAATGGTCAACAGTCTTTGTTCACAAATGGTTTTGCGTTGAATGGACATTCTTAGACCTCTCCACCCATTTTCGCCCTGTCTCATCCCTCCCTACCTCCTGACGTATTTCTCTATGTAAGCTATATGACGAAGGGTGCGTCCTGTCCCTCGTTGATTGGCTCCCTGTCCTGAATCAACCCCAACACTTGCCTCATGAAGGTTGCCCTCTGCCTCCAGCATGTCGTGTTTGAAGGTCCTGGCGTCTTTCGTCGGGCTCTAGAAACTCGTGGGTATGCCGTCCGAAATGTGGTCGTTCCTGCTGAGAGTTTGCCTGCAGATCCAGGTGATTTTCTGCTCATCATGGGGGGACCGATGTCCGTTAATGACCGTGATCCGTGGATTGAGGACGAACTCCAATTTGTAAAGATGGCTCTCGCGCGTGATATTCCTGTCCTGGGCATTTGTTTCGGCGCGCAGTTGCTGGCCAAAGCGTCGGGTGGTTCGGTGGCACCGGGGCCGAAGTTTGAAATTGGCATGAGTTCCGTGTCCCTGACCGACATGGGAAAGATCGATCCCATTCTGCGTGCCATGCCTCAGGACTTTCTCGTGTTTCAATGGCATGGAGAAGGGATTATCCTTCCTCCGGGAAGCACGCATCTGATGACTTCTGCTGATTTTCCTGTTCAGGCATTCCGGTTGTCGGATCGAATATATGGCCTCCTGTTTCATCTGGAATTGGAGGAAGCGGGAATTGCGGCCTTGTGCCGTGAATGTCCGCAAGATGTTCAACGAGGGGGGGAGACGCCAGAGTCTATTCAAGACCGGTCCCGACCTCATCTACCCAGGCTTCATCAATTGGCTGATCGCCTCATGGAACATTTGGTTCGGATAGGGTGACACCTGCCTCTGAATTCATGTTCCATTTCCCGTTTCGACATGATTTTTTTCCGGGACGGTACCGTAACGGGTTCCATATTTGGTACCGTAACAGGCTCATATTCACCAGTTTCTGAAAAGGAGTACGAATTCATGGCAGGGTTTCCTATTCAGTATGCAGAAAGAATCCGCACGCTCCCCCCCTACTTATTCGCCGCCATCGATGATATGAAGCGCAAGGCCATCGAGCGTGGCATGGATATCATCAATTTAGGGATTGGGGATCCTGATTTGCCGACGCCTGAACCGATCATTGAATCATTACGACGCGAGGCGGGGAATCCCAAGCACCACCAGTACCCTTCGTATGATGGCATGTTGTCATTCCGGACTGCGGTCGCCGATTGGTATCAACGTCGGTTTGGCGTGACCCTGGACCCCAAAACAGAAGTCGTGACATTGATCGGGTCGAAAGAAGGTATCGGCCATATTCCATTGGCCTTTATCGATCCGGGAGATATCGTGTTGGTTCCGAGCCCCGGATATCCGGTATACCCCGTCGCAACCAGTTTTGCCGGGGGAATCTCCTACATCATGCCGTTGACGAAAGAGAACGGGTTTTTGCCGGACCTGTCTGCCATTCCCAAGGATATTGCCCAAAAAGCCAAAATGATGTTTCTCAACTCCCCGAATAATCCGACGTCGGTGGTGGCGAGCAAGGAATTTTTTAAACAAGTGGCGGATTTTGCCCAAGAGCATCAGATTATTGTCTGCCATGACGCGGCCTATTCCGAAATTTATTATGACGGCAAACGGCCGGCGAGCTTTCTGGAAGCAGCCGGCGCAAAAGACGTGGGGGTGGAATTCCACTCGCTGTCCAAAACGTACAATATGACTGGTTGGCGCATCGGGTTCGCCGTGGGGCGCAGGGAAGTCATCGCGGGTTTGGGGAAGGTCAAAACCAATATTGATTCCGGCGTGTTTCAAGCGATTCAGGAAGCAGGCATTACCGCATTGCAACTGGATGATTCGGTGACGGAAGGCTTGCGAACGATTTATCAAGAACGGCGGGATGTCCTGGTGCCCGGCTTGAAAAGCATGGGATTGGAACTGGATTCGCCACCGGCGGCGTTTTACGTCTGGATCGGTGTGCCGAAAGGCTTTACCTCGGCGTCTTTCACGGCGCATCTTATTGAGAAAGCCGGAATTGTGACCACGCCTGGCAATGGATTTGGCGATCCGGGAGAAGGCTATATCCGGATGACGGTCACGACCACAAAAGAAAAATTAGCAGAAGCGGTGGAACGAATGAAAAAGATCGGCTGGTAGCTATTCATTTTGGCGAATCTGCGAACAAACGAAATGGCTCAAGAAATCGTGTTTATCGCCTTTGGCTCCAACGCAGGAGATCGCCAGGAATTGTGCGACCGGGCGGTGGCCCTGATGAATCTGCTCCCTCTTTCTCGTGTCACCGGCGTGTCCTCCTATTACGAATCGGAACCGATCGATCCTCAGGGAATTTTGGGACCCACCTGGTTTTATAATGGTGTGGTGAGGCTGGAAACCACGCTCAGTCCTCAACGACTTCTGGACATTCTTCAAGAAACCGAACGAGCGTTGGGCCGTGACGAAGACAACCGTCGCGGTCCACGCACGATGGACTTTGACATTGTATTTTTTGGCCACCAGGTGATTGAAAAACCAGGACTCACCGTTCCCCATCCGCGCCTCCATCAGCGACGATTTGTGCTGGAACCGCTTGTGGAAGTAGATCCTGATTGGACTCATCCGGTGTTGCATCGTTCGGCGAAAGAGTTGTTAGAGTCTCTGACAGATACCAGTCAGGTGAACAAGTTGGATGTCATCCCCGGGGCGAAGTATGGCACCCGACAGGCCTGCTCCGGGCCTTCCACTTGATCCATGCGCGTCATCCATTCTGTTCGAAATCTGCATAGCTGGAGAAGAAAACAGGAGTCGTCGGACGGGCCAATCGGGTTTGTTCCCACGATGGGCGCCTTGCATGACGGCCACCTTTCGTTAATACAGCGCGCCCGAAAACAGTGTGGGACCGTCGTGGTCAGTGTCTTTGTGAATCCGCTCCAGTTTGGGGAGTCTGAAGATTTAGGCCGCTATCCCCGGAGTTTTCACGCCGACCGGCGTTTGTGCCGGGAGGCGGGTGTCGATCTCCTCTTTGCTCCTCCTCCAGAAGAATTCTATCCGGATAATTTTCAAACAACCGTCACGGTGAATCGTCTCACGCGACGCTGGGAGGGTGAAACCCGGCCGACCCATTTTCAGGGCGTGACAACGGTAGTGACGAAATTATTCTGTCTGGTTCGTCCCCACCGCGCCTATTTCGGACAAAAGGATTATCAACAATCCCTGGTGGTGAACCAGCTCATACATGATCTCAACTGGGATATGCGAATGGTCCGCTGTCCAACGGTGCGGGAGTCCGATGGGTTAGCCGTCAGTTCCCGCAATCGGTACCTTTCAGCCAATCAACGATTGCAAGCCGGGCTCTTATCGAAGGCGTTACGCGAAGGGGGCGATGTCATTAAGACCGGAGTCCGGAATGTTCGGACTATACAATCCCGGATGGAAAAATTTTTACGCAGCGACCCCGATGTGCATCCGGAGTATCTGGCAATTTGCAATTCCAGGAATCTGGAACCACTGACTCAGGTGCGTGGAACGGTTGTCATCTTAGGAGCCATCAGACTGGGGAACATTCGGTTGATTGATAATCTGCTGGTCCGCTGTCCCCGATTACTCGGTTAGCCTGAAATCAGCTTGTTCGGGAGTTCGTTGGGATTGGGATCGGTGGGACCTGCCGGAAAATATTCGCCTAAGACCTCACCACATAAGGTAATGGCCTGACACAACGACTCCACGGGATTCCCTTTGCGAAAGCCATCCTGAATCAAGGCCAGCATATTCTTCCAGGTCTCCGGGGGAACCCGATCCAGGATGGCGCGGTCTGTCAGAATCTCAATCCGGTGTTCGAGTAACGATATAAGAATCAGCACGCCTGTTCCGAGTTCTGTGCGATGCAGACCATGTTCCAGAAATGCCTGATGGGCGCGGAGGTTCGCTTTATAGGCCATTCGTTCGTCTGAGGTGAGGACCCGAATCACCGGATCGAATGTTCCCAACCAGAATCCGAGTCCATAGGCCGCCATGACTGTCAGCAGGAGCCAACCGGCATTGGTGGCATGCCACCCCCAGGACATCCATTCCCATTCAATGGTTATGAGGGCACTCAGCGTAAATAAGGCACAGCCTGCTCCTGCCCGATATTGCGTCTCCCGGTATCGTGCTGAGCGTTCAACGATCATCGGCACGATTTCTCCACGAGTATGGCGTTCAGCTTCTCTGACGCTGTGTTGGATGCGTTCCTGATCCTGGTCTGAAAACGTCATCGTGAATTACCAGCTTCCCGAGGCACCCCCGCCACCAAAGCTGCCCCCGCCTCCACCAAATCCACCGCTTCCGCCGCCAAACCCTCCCGATCCTCCCATTGGCCAAGACTGTCCGGGCCATCCAACCCTGGAGCCATATCCCAATGCGTTACGAGTCGATGGACCACCGACACTATTGAACAAACCAACAAGAAGAGAGGTTGCAACACTGGCCAGCATACCCAGCCAGAGAGCCGCAGGAAAGGCAACTAAAAACGAAAGGAGCATGCCTATGACACTTCCATTCACACGCCGTCGTGAACCGAACAACAAACCAACCAGGGTTCCTAAGGCGACTGCTAAGCCAAAAATCTCCCAACGTCCAACAGGTTCAGCATTATTTTCTGCCGAAGAGATAAGGCTGGTGTACGTCCCTTCAATGGTTCCGAGGATGGCGTGAGTGCCGGCAATGATGCCCCCGGAGAAATCCCCCGCCCGAAAACGTGGAACCACCTCATGTCGTATGATTCGGGAACTTTTGGCATCGGTCAACGTGCCTTCCAACCCATACCCTACTTCAATGCGAACCTTTTTTTCTTGTACGGCAATCAGGAACAGGACGCCGTTGTCCGTTCCCTTTTGGCCAAGGGCCCAGGCCGTTGCCACCTGATGAGAAAACTCTTCCAGGGGATGACCTTCCAGCGACGCAATTGTGAGAACGGCCACCTGGTTCGAGGTTTTGGATTCATGGGCAGCCAGGGCGGCGTTCAGATCGGAAATGGCAGAAGGTGAGAGAAGATGAGCCTGGTCTACCACCCGACCGGTGAGGGGAGGAACATCCAGGCTCCACCCGGACGATGCCAGGAAGAAGATACTCATGAGCCCCAACCAGGCTAACCGGTAAAGGCTTTGCCATGGTCTCGGCCTCATCATGTTCATGCCGTCCGGTGTACCGTTGTCAGGTTAGAACTTCACTTCGGGAGGCGTCGACACCGCCTTTTCATCAGCGACAGTAAAGCTTGGTTTTACCTCAAGTCCCAGGAGGTATTTGGCGGTCAGATTGGTCGGAAAAAAACGAACGCCCTTATTGAATTCCGCGACCTTGTCGATATAGCGCTTACGGGCCACCGTGATGCGATTTTCCGTGCCTTCCAGTTGGCTTTGGAGATCACGAAAATTTTCGTTGGCTTTCAGATCAGGATATTTTTCCACGACGACCATCAGGCGGGAAAGGGCGGATGAGAGCCCCTGCTGGGCTTCCTGAAATTTCTGAAATATAGCCGGGTCTTTTAAGGCTTCCGGTGTCAGTGTCAGGCCGGCGACTTGAGAGCGCGCTTGGGTCACTCCCTCTAACGTGTCCTTTTCGTGAGCCGCATATCCTTTAACTGTTGCCACAAGATTAGGAATTAAATCGGCCCGCCGCTGGTATTGGTTCAAGACTTCGCTCCAGGCGGCATTGGTTTCTTCGTCCAGCCCTTGGAGGTCGTTATAGCCGCATCCGCTCAGGAACAAGGTCAAAACGAGCAATCCAAGCACAAGGCTCTTGAGAATTCTTTCCATCGTCCATTTCTCCTTTACCAGCAAGCTGGAGTTCAGCAAAATATATCGCCACCAAAGAGATAGACATCAAATGCGTGGAAACAAGGAAACGAACAATCCAATTAACAGGAAGGTTCTCGCTGGGATTGGATTTCCGTGAGAAGTCCAGGCGTAACCCGCCAGATTGCAATATATCATGTTGGTAATGACCGCAAGGTTAAAGGGATTCACCGGAACCCATTTGTGCGGCTAACAGATCATCAAGTTGGGCTGGGGAGTAGGTTGGGGGTTTGACCCATTTGCCGTCTTCCCGTTTGTGTCCGCCAACTTTACTCATATTCGACCGATGGACTTCCCGGAAGACCGGTTCCATGTCAATGCCGAGGGATACGGCGGTGCCATAGACGACATACAATAAATCCGCAAGTTCCTTCGCAATGGACGGTAAGTCTTTTTCCCGCATGGCTTCCTGCAGTTCATCGAATTCTTCCTGGATGAGACGTTTCCGAAGGATTTGGGTCGGTTCATCCGGGATAGAGGGAGTAGGAGACACGTGGATCTCGAATTGCTTGTGGAATTCTTGGACCATGCGTTGCGCGTCGTTCAATGTTCTTGACCTCCTCTGGCCTTCCTTATAAAGGCGCAGAAATGAAAAATAATCTATTACATGGCGACGATCAGATAAATGTCATTCACGTTCGTGCCGGTTGGACCGGTCATGATGTGGCCGCGGATCTGTTGGAAGAAGGGATAGCTGTCATGTTCATCTAACGCGTGCTCAATTGAGAGCCCTTTCTTTCTGGCCCGCTGAACCGTCTTCCCATCGACGACCGCACCGGCCGCATCGGTTGGTCCATCGGTCCCGTCAGTGCCAAACCCTGCCACAAATACATTTGTGAGTCCAGCCAATTCCCCGGCTGCCGCCAGGACGCATTCCTGTGCCCGCCCACCTCGGCCTTTTCCGTTCACGGTGACCGTCGGTTCTCCTCCGGCGATGAGACAGGCTGGTGGATGAGACGGGTTGCCGAATTCGACGAGGTCCCTGGCTAAACCTCCGAGGATGCTGCCGATCTCCTTTGCCTCCCCTTGCAAGGGGTAGGGGAGAATGAAGGGTTTGAGTCCTAACAGCTTGGCAGTTTTGGCCACGCCTTCGAGGGCCTGGCGGTTGTTGGCAAGAACAATATGCCGATTTCGTAACGACTGCCTTCTGGTTGGTTTCTTGGGTGCCCGAAGGGACTTGGTAAGACCTTGTTGTAAGTGGTGTTGTATGGCTTCAGGCACTTTGCGCCAAATCGAATACTGTTGAAGAATGTCTATGGCATCCTGGAACGTGGAGGGATCTGTGACTGTCGGGCCGGATCCAATAGTGGATAGGTCATCTCCTAAAACATCGGACATGATTAAAGTCAGGATCGTCGCCGGGGTGGCTTGGGCTAATTGCCCGCCTTTGATGGCCGACAAATGTTTTCGGACAATATTTATCTCATGAATAGTGGCTCCGGATCGGAGAAGCAACTGTGTGGTCCGTCGTTTGGCAGCTAAGGTGAGGCCGATGGATGGCGCGCAGAGCAGGCTTGAAGCTCCACCTGAAAGTAAAACAATCAACAAGTCATGTTGAGAAAGCGATTGAGTCAGGGCCAGGAGTTGTTTTGTGGCCTTTACCCCTCGTCCGTCCGGCGTCGGATGTGCGGCTTCACACATGCGAATCTTGTCGCAGGGGGCATCGTGTCCGTCCGGGACAATGACCATGCCCCCTTCAAGTCGATCTCCGAGCATCTGTTCCATGGCTTTTGCCATCCGTGCAGAGGCTTTTCCCGCTCCGACGCAGACGATGCGATTATAGTGAGTCAGATCGTAGCGGAGATCATGAACCTGAAGTCGGTTCCTGGTGAGATGGAGGGAATGTGCGATGACGAGAGCAGGATCGCACGCCTTCAGGCCCGCATCAATAAGGGATCTCAACATTCGTTTCGCGGGCGGATTGGCCTGCTGGACGATGACGCGTGTTTTTTGGAGGTGTGATACTGACATGGAGGTGGTTGATCAAGAATTCATGGTGAAGAGCGTGTTGGCTTTTGGGGGAACGTTGTCTGCAATGTAGCATACTATCAATAGAAATGAATTTGAGAAATGTAAGGTGAGCTTCTGCACCCTTAGTCAAAACAAGGAGTTTTTCCAAAGAGGATAGAGGTCGTGGGGTCGTTCATCGAGTGTATGAAGGAATAGCCCAGAATACCATTTAATGGGAAGAAGGGAAGATAGAGGACATTCGCCCTGGTGGGTCGGAAGGGGTTTGTCCGGTTGGGAGGGGAGACTGACGCCAGAGTCTTTGGTGAACCATATTGCTCAGTTCGATCAGGGAATAGGGCTTGGTAATCACCCCGACGAATCCATGGGAGGCGTAATTGGCCATGATGGGATCATTTGAATATCCGCTGGAGACGAGCGCCTTGACCTGTGGGTCAAGTTGTTGCAACCGGGTCAAGGTTCCCATACCGCCAAGTTTTCCCGGCACCGTTAAGTCTAAGATCACCAAGAGAAAAGGCCTATGAGTCTCCATGGCTTGTTGATAGAGGGCCACCGCTTCCTCTCCATCCTTTGCGATCATCACTTCGTATCCACAATGCGATAACATTTCTCGTGCCATGACTCGAATAGATTCTTCATCATCCATGACTAAAATCTTTCCTTGTCCCCGACGAATGCCCAGGTTCAAGGATTTGGGCGATGAGGTGGCCTTGGGAGATGCAGGAAAGTAGAGTGTGAAGGTGGTGCCTCCGCCGACCTGGGAATCCACGGCCACATGACCGGCGTGTTTTTTGATAATGGCATAGGTGGAAGCCAAGCCCAACCCATGTCCCGCCGACTTTGTCGTAAAGTATGGCTCAAAGATTTTTGGCAAGTGATCTTCGGCGATCCCGATCCCTTCGTCGGTGATGGTGACTTTCACATACGGGCCGGCAGAAAGAGGTAGAGAACTTCTGACGTCCGGATCGGACAATTGGATGTTTTCGGCGCGAATGGTGATGGATCCTCCATGGGGCATTGCATGGATGGCATTCATGAGGAGATTTTGCATCACCTGATTGATTTGCCCCGGGTCGGCTTCAACGATCCATAGGTTTGGATCCGCCCAGGTTTGGCAAATAAGCGATGACCCCGAAAGAGCCAGTTCGGAAGATTCCTTGATCAACTCGGATAACGCCACCGGTTGCTTAATGGGATCGCCGCCCTTCGAGAATGTGAGTAATTGGTGCGTGAGGTGTTTGGCATGGAGAGCCGCACGTTCAGCTCGTTCTAGGTAGGATTGGTGTTCCTTGGAAAAAGGCAGGATTTGTTTGGTCAGAGTAATATTCCCCAGGATCGTCGTCAGGAAATTGTTGAAATCATGGGCAATGCCCCCGGCGAGATTCCCCACCGATTCCAATTTTTGGGAACGAAGCAATTGGGCTTCCAGACGCTGCTTTTCCTCTTCAATTTTTTTGCGTTCTGTCACATCTCTTGTGACTCCCGTAATACCGATGGGGAGATTGCTTTTGTCGAGCAGAAGGCTTCCTCGCACTTCCGCCCAGACTGAGGATCCATTGTGATGTTGATGTTCCAAGACCAACAAGAACGACTGATTTGGCTCATGAGTGCCGGATTGGTGGTGAACGCGTTCTTGTTGGATGGCCTCCCTCAGAGTGACCATGGAAGCAGGGGTCAGAATGGTTTCCGGCGAAAGCGTGTCAAGTGCATACCCCGAATACCCCAACAACCGTTCCAGAGAGGGGCTGATATAGGAGAACCTCGAAGCCTCCAGGTCCATGACCCAAATGACATCGGATATTCTTTCGACCACCATTCGATACCGGGCTTCGGATTTTTGCAAATCGGCAGTTCGAATCCCCACAAGCGATTCAAGATGGTCTTTATGATGAAGGAGTTCCTTTTCGATGTCTATGCGGTTCTGGATTTCCTGACTTAATGAACGATTGAGCGCTTCGGCCTGCGAGTGGGCCTGTTCTAATTGGTGGATTAATTGAAAATTCTCTTTTTCCAAGGTGAGAGTATTTTTTATCATGAAAAAATTTCGGTAGGCGGTGACCGTTATCACAGCGAGAAAGGTGAAACCCATGATTCCCACGGCTTGATGGGGAGGGTCACCCTGCGCGAAAAATTGATAGGTGAGAGGCAGGGTTGTGGGAAGGCTGTAGGCCAAAAAAGCAGGGAAATAGGCTGCATGGACGGCGGTTGAGCCAGCCGCCATTCCTCCCAACACCAGGGCTAAAAACATTTGGTGGCTTGGTGAAGAAGGGGGGTAGAGTGCAATGCCAGCCATGCCCCAGATCAGTCCGGAAGCACAATTACCGGCAACAAACCAGGCCAACCATGTACTTGGGTGTAACAGGGGTTTCGATGCGCGGCGATAGGCCAGGACCAAACCTGACCAGAGAACGTTAATCCCCACAATACCGATGGTCCATCCCGACACGATCCTGGTCGGAATGACATCCATGAGAATAAATGCGACCAGCCCACAATTAATGATGGAGGCCAGAATGGCCATCGGGACTAAGGAAAACAGTTGATGAACCTGTTGACGACGAAGTTCGATGAAGGAGTGAGAAGAGGAAGGGGTTCCTGAGGATCTCATGGGGGTCGGATCCGGCCGAGTGAGCATCAAGGCTTTTCCAATATCTAAAGAGTCCAGGCATGGACAGCACCACGGCATGGACCGTTCATACCGTCAACCTGATGAAGAAGGGATACTCGGGACGGAGCCACCCCTCCTTCTGCATATAGCCTGCCTTTCATCAATGACTATGTCAAGACGACTGACGTGTCGGGATAAAGAAAGGAACATAGCGAAAGCGGATGGGGAGGGAGTCCTCATTGGTGCAAAGAGCCTTCATCGGGATTTCCCTGGTTCGGGCTGATTGATGTCTGTCTATGCTACGATCACCATAGAATGAAATCGTTCACGCTTCTTCAGAAGATCATTTCGGACTGTACGACCTGTCAACGTTTGACGGCTTATCGTCAAGCCATTGCTAAGGAAAAGGTCAAACGGTTTCGGGATTGGGAATATTGGGGACGGCCCATTTCCGGATTCGGGGATCCTAAGGCTCAGGTCTTCGTGGTGGGCTTGGCCCCTGCGGCCCATGGAGGAAACCGCACGGGACGGGTGTTTACCGGTGATCGAAGCGGAGACTGGTTATATGAAGCGCTGCATGCCTTCGGGTTTGCCAACCAGCCGGATTCGACCCATCGGGAGGATGGTCTCGCGCTGAACGATTGTTATGTCGCGGCGGTGGTACGCTGTGCCCCCCCAGCCAATAAACCCACAAAGGCCGAATTCGCTGCCTGCCGTCCCTATTTGCAGGAAGAATTACGATTATTGCGGCGGGTCAAAGTTGTTGTGGCGCTTGGGAAAATCGCCTTTGATGAATACTTGCGGACCTGCCAGACCATGGGTTGGCAGGTGCCTACTCCCCGACCGAAATTCAGCCATGGGGCCCAATATGCCCTATCCTGGGGAGTGACCTTGGTCGGGTCTTACCATCCCAGTCAACAAAATACCTTTACGGGTACACTCACCCGTCCAATGTTTCACGGGATATTTAGCACCGTCCGCAAGCTGCTTGCACCGTCATGACCTTTGCGGGCTCCTCTGACCATGATGGTCCGATTAGGCCTTGTTGGAGGGTCTGGCTTCCCAATCCGAGAGAAATTTTTGTAAACCATTATCTGTCAACGGATGTTTGACGAGCTGTTGAAATACGCCAAAGGGCATCGTGCAAATATGTCCGCCGGTGAGAGCCGCTTCGACGACATGTTGGGGGTGGCGAACGCTGGCGACGAGAACCTGTGTGGGGAAATTATAGTTTTCGTAGATCGTCAGGATTTGTCGAATGAGCTCCATGCCATTGGAACTGATGTCGTCCAGTCGGCCTATGAACGGCGAGACGCACCATGCCCCCGCTTTGGCGGCCAATAAGGCTTGAGTTGGAGAGAAACATAATGTGACGTTGACCCGGATTCCTTCGCTGGACAATTGCTTCGTGGCCTTGAGCCCTTCCGGAATAAGTGGACATTTCACCACGATATTTTTGTGAATTTTCGCTAATTCTTTTCCTTCCTTTACCATGGCCGCAGCTTCAACACTGACCACTTCAGCGCTGATGGGCCCATCCACAATTCCGCAAATTTCCAGGAGGAGATCTTTGAAATCACGCCCTTCTTTTGAGACAAGCGAAGGGTTGGTGGTGATGCCGTCTACCAGACCATAACTGGCCGCTTCACGGATCTCTTTGACACTTCCGGTATCGAGATAGAGCTTCATATCGAATCCCCTTTTTGTTGTTTGAGCTGGTGTTGCCTGAACGGTCTCGTGTCCCATTGTAATCCACGCCCCTGTCTTGTACAAATTTTCTTACCCATTGTCGGGAAGAAAAATTTATCTGAGAAACCTGCCGGACATGTCGTCCCCTAGGGGGAAAGTGTCATGACTCTAGAAAAACAGGATCTTCATGCGGTCCTACCATTCGGGGATGAAGAAGACGGAGGCCTCCTGTATTTTGATGGATCTTGTCGTTTGACTGGTGGAGGATCGAAGGCTAGAATTTTCACAGAGTAGAAAGTATGTCCGCATTTCAGCCATTGTTGGGGAAGGAGACGGGTGTGGTCTATAAATATCTGCTGATAGGACTGTTGGGATTGCTGTGTGCCGGTTGTGGAGGGAATCCGTATTTAGATGCCTCCCTTGATCCCGCCAAATTTGAAGGAAAAGACAAGGCCTGGTTCGAAGAAAACTGGGGAAAGCCTAGCGGGAAATCCGCTCGATTCTTTGGAGGAGAAACCTGGGTGTATTCACGTATTTCCGGAGGTGAGTCCCGATTCCCCTACTTTAATTTTTCCCCGAATCAATGTCACATTAATTTAGATTTTGACAAAGAAGGCAAGCTGGAAGATTATGATTATACGGATTGCTAAGGACTCTCGTGCCCGTCCAATCTGTCCGGTTTGAGGAGATCGTTCTGCTGAATATGCCATTCCAAACGGGTTTTCCTTCTTTAGGCCGTCTGCTCGTCCTTTGGACGTAGGAGTCTGGATTGTCACGGACGATTATCATTACCCCAACAATCGAAGAGTTGTTTGTGGCTGCCGCCAAGGAAGTGGTGCAGGTGGTGCTGGACTGTCGGAAAGCCGGTCGCGATTGTCGTGTGGCTTTGGCGGGTGGGTCCACACCTCGAGGATTGTACCGGCTCTTGACGGGTGCCCCCTACCGGACTCAGATTTCTTGGGACCATCTTCGCGTTTTTTGGGGAGATGAGCGCACAGTCCCTCCGGATCATCAGGACAGTAATTTCCGTATGGCCAAAGAGGCGTTATTATCTCATGTGCCAATCCCCCCCAATCAGGTATTTCGGATTGAAGGAGAAGTGCCCGCCGGTGAAGCCGCGGCACGGTATGAAACCGTCCTGCAGGAACAATTCAATCTGTCATCAGGAGAGATTCCACAGTTCGACCTGATCTTATTGGGCATGGGTCCGGATGGGCATACGGCGTCATTGTTTCCTGGAACCTCGGCTGTGGCAGAGTCCAAAAAGCTGGTGTCGGCGCCGTGGGTCGAGAAATTACAGACACATCGGGTGACGTTGACTCCACCGGTACTAAATGCGGCGAAGCACGTGGTCTTTTTGGTCAGTGGAGTGGATAAAGCGACGGCGTTACAGGTCGTGTTGGAAGGGCCGGCAGATCCTGCTCGCTATCCTGCCCAAGTCGTGAATCCTCCCACAGGTCACATGGTATGGTTGGTCAATCAGGATGCGGCTGGTCTCTTGAAGAGAGAATCGATGACGTCACGTGTGTGAGGAAGGAGAGGTCCCATGAAAATGGTTAAGGCGCCCGAGGCATTTATTCACGCCCTCCATAAAAAACCCATGACATGTCCCATACCGGATTGTTCCGGTTCCGTGGCTGTCGAGGAGCGTTCCCAGTCCACCGATCGTGTGAAATCGTTTAGATTGCATTGTGAGCAATGTGATTGGCACGACACGATAACGGGTGATGAACAAGTCGATCCGCCATGGGACGAGGGGTCCCTGATGGAAATTACCGAGGAGCATCTTCTGCATTTAGAACCGGTTTGTCCCTATGATCAGGCGCCGGTGGATTTTCATTCGCTGCCGAATCCACGTCGTCGGGCTCGCTATCGCATCACGTGTTTTTTCTGTGGGCGGCAGGAGGAATTGGATTGGCCACCTGAGGAAGCGAAGCGATAATCCTTGGGAGTGTGCCGGTGCCTGAGATTTTCCCTCAGTGCCCACTTGCGTTATTCCCCATGCCCTGTTATTCCTGTCAGACCCATCTGTTGTCGAACTCATGAAAAAAATTAAAAAAAAGAAGTCGGCTTCTCAAGTCGTGCCGGCTTTTCTTGTTGGGTGGACTCATGGAAATCCACCTCCGCCAGGCTATATCGCTGCCTGGTTCGATGAAGCGTATGGCGGGCCACTGCGCATACGTTTCCTCACCTCGAACGGACACCATCATTTTGAGGCGGCGCACACCAATTGGACTGCCGAAGTCAATATTGAGCCTTCAACGGCAATCGTGGAGCAGTGGCAGGGTCGCTTACAGTGGGAACAGACCCAATTGGCAGTCCTGTTTCCTCCGACCAATACGGCGACCGATCGTCGGGATGCCCTGCTGCATGTGGCGAGAATGGCGAGGGGAGTAACCCTGCTCACCGACGGAACGACCTATGACGTGGCGACCGGCACATATCTCAATCCTTCGGATTGGCGTGATCGGGATTTGGAGGTCTTTCGAATCACCGATCACATTCAGGTGGAACATCGTGAAGACGTGCAGCGGGCGCGCATGTGGTTCCATACCAGGGGCCTCACGAAATTTGGCCTGGATGAAATCGAGACCTTTCAACCCATGGGCCTATCGAGTCGAGAGGTGAAAGACACCGTCCTCAGGGTTGCCGACTCATTTGATCGAGCAGGGAAAGAACTTAAAGGTGGGGGAACGAATCATTCTTGATGGAAGTGGTCCCCAGGTGATGGTGGTGCGTCATCGGACCGATCCCGTGTATGGGACTCCTCTCGCATTCCGGGAGTTTATCTTGGAGTAACGGGAACCCAAGCACACAGGAAGCTGCAACCGAACGCGGTTACCGTGGTGGAGAAACCACGGTAATGCGAGTCCGTGCCCCTCGTCCAATCGCTTGATCGCAGGGGCTGAGTTGCGTATCGATGGCAATATTGGGAATGGATCCCGGTTTGCTCATCAGTTGCTGGGTGAGTGCCTCGCCCGATGCCACAGGGCGTGGCAGGCGATAGAGATAGATCGTGTCGATATCTTCTGCTTGAAACCAGGTTGCGCCTAAACTTTTCTTGTAAAATTCCAGGATTTTTTCAGGCGGATCCGGGCTGAGGAGCACGGCTGAAGGAATGGTCTGGTAGGCGTGTCCATGAATTTGTGCATTTCCGCTGGGCATGGCACTGGCCAGGACGGCATTCGGATAGGGAGGGACCAGGAAAAATTGTGCCGGAGGCGTCCAGCTATTGAGAAATGATTCGTGCATGGTGGTGAGGCGGCATTGCGGGTTTTTGCTCACTGCGGAAAAATCGGCCAGGGGAGCATAGGAGCCTGCATGGGCGAGTGTCGGCGAATACAAACAGAAATACGAGACTCAGCAAATAAGACTTTTTCATGCCTTGACTCCTTGCATCGTTTGGGATTGAGAAAATTGGCATGTTCGGCATACAAAAGTGAGAATCATGACGTAAGCATGCTGTGCAGTCAACTGGGAGGGGGCACCGAAATTTGGCGGCTTGAGTCGTGGGGTGGGATGGAATTTCATGAACCTATCAGGGAAGCTATTTAGCCTCACGATAACGAATTGCCCCTTGAGGTGAGGCCGACCGTGTCTGTGTCGTTATGAAAGCTTTGAGGTAGACGCTGGTTTTTGATTAATGACATTCATGGCCAAGCGCAATCATCGAGCCCACATCCGACACGGAGGCTGGGAGCACGAGGGTGTTACTGGCTTTCGCCAATTCTCCAAATTCTCCGATATATTGTTCCGCCACACGAAGCTGAACCGCCTCAAATCCGCCGGGGAGTTGAATCGCTTCGGCAACCTTTCGAATACCTTCGGACGTGGCGGTCGCAATTGCGAGAATGGCTGACGCTTCTCCTTCGGCTTCGTTGATTTGTTGCTGTCGTTTCGCTTCAGATGCTTTGATGACCTGCTGTTTGTCCCCCTCGGCTTCGTTAATGGCCGCATCCCGTTGACCTTCGGATGCGAGTACCACCGCGCGTTTTTCCCGTTCAGCCCGCATTTGCTTTTCCATCGCGCTGAGCACATCTTTGGGCGGGTTGATATTGCGGATTTCGTATCGAAGGACTTTGGCACCCCAGGGAGAGGAAGCTTTGTCTAATTCGTTCACGACGGAAATGTTGATCGTGGTCCGTTCTTCGAAGGTCTTATCCAGGTCAATTTTTCCGATCTCACTACGAAGCGTGGTTTGGGCGAGCTGAGAAATGGCGAACCGGTAATCGGTAATGCCATAGGAAGCCCGTTCGGCATCCAGGACTTTGATATACAAGACCCCGTCCACTCCGACCTGCACATTATCCCTGGTAATACAAATTTGTTCGGGGACGTCCAGGGCCATTTCTTTTAAGGTATGTTTGTATCGAATCACATCTAAAAACGGGATAAGGATGTGAAGTCCGGCGTTTAAGGTTGACGAATACTTTCCTAACCGTTCAACGACATAGGCGCTTTGTTGAGGAACCACGATGGCCGTTTTTGACAGAATAATAAACGCCAGTAAGGCGAGGACAAGCATGACCAGTAATTCACCCGACATGAGATTCCTCCTGTGTAATCGGATCCGCCTGAATCCAGAGCGTCAACCCTTCAACTCGAATAACTTTGGCCTGCGATCCTTTTCCTAGGGTTGACGTTCCGGCATTGCGGGCGGTCCAGCTTGTTCCATGGAGTTCCACCTTCCCTATTCGTTGGGCGTCAAGATTTTCCAGAACAGTGGCAAACTCTCCAACCATGGAATCCACCGGAACCTCATCCTTTTCCCTTATGAAGCCTGTTCCTTGAAGGGGTTTCTTCATGGCAAGGAGAGAGAGGATGCCGAAGAGCACGAAACACAACCATTGCAGCCAGGCGGCTTCGGTCAAGCTTAACCAGGTGAGTGCACTCACCATCAACGCCGCTACCCCGAAAAACAGAAAATAAAAATTGCCGAGGCCTCCCAGGGTGAGGATTTCCAACCCTATTAAGATCAAACCCATTATCGACCAATGCCACCAAAGCATCGCGGAAGGACTCCTCTTTGTTGCAAGGATAACGGCAGAGGGGGACAGGGGGATCCGAGCTATTGCCGTTTTTCTATTATATCGGGCGTCGTATGGCGAAAACTAAAGCCGAATGGTTTTTTTAGTTGAGATGGGAACGCGGCAGTACCGTCTTTAGGGAAAGACTAACACAAATTTCCGGAAAGGTCTTCCTCTCAGGAAGGTAAAGCTGCATTTCGAATGGGAGGTTGCCGTGTACCCTCTTACCGTCCAGCTCTGCCCTCCAAACTCTGTCTTTTGGCCTGAAAATTTGAAATAAAGTCGGGCACGATGACGGGGAGCCCTTGAATACCCTGGAAGAGCTCGTTCCCCGTTCCCGAAAACGGAACATGTCAGGTGAAGACAACCAACAAGTCTCATTTCCGGCTATACAGGGTTGGGTTGACTTATCGTGCCATGTTGGCGGTCCTGTTTCTACCCAGTGGGCAAGTCAGGGTGTTCGACAAAAACAGAGGGTGGAAACTTTTTGCCGGTCTTAGAATGGCGCAAGGTTCGTTTCAGGACGAAGTCAAACAGCAATGGATTGTAGTCATAGATTTCATTCAGAGCGGCCCGTTCTTCAGAGTTGATATGACCGGAGGACACGAGTGACCGGGTCTGAATCACGATATTGATTGCGGGCAGGGGATAATCGCTCCCATTGATGAGCCTGGAGTGAATGGAGGCCTTGGATAAGACCTTATCGAGGTTGTGATGCCGATTGTATTGCGTCAATGCGGAAATATCAGCAAAGACCAAGCCTGCATACTTGGGGTCTTCAAGCATCTGAATGGCCAGATCGATATATGGCGTGCCGGGAGGACAGCGGGTCTCCTCATGTTTTTCGCATTCCCCCAAACTGGCGACATGCGCCATCACGACTTTCACTCCCATGTCCAAGGGCTTTTTTAATAACAAGGGATTTCCAAACCGCTGAAATTCTTCGGCTTCCGTGGCAACCTCCATACCCGTATGGGAAATCAGCACCATGTCGTACTCTTTCATGATGCGGTAATACGGATACGAGTTTGTCCTGCATGGCTTCTGACGCCGGCTGAATACCCATGGCATTGGGCAGCCATTTCACAAACCGAACGCCTTGTTGTGCATAGTGACGAAGCGCGGTTGTGGCATCCTCTCGATAAGGATGAATGGAGATGATAGGGAAAAAGATATCGGGATTCCTCTTGGCAATGGTCATCACATATTCATTGGGCACATAAAACGTCGAGAGTGCTCGATTAGGTTGTCCCTGCTCGTCATGAAAAAAATCAAACGCCATGATGCCGAACTTTCCCCGTTCCGGCATGAACTGAATAAGGTCTTTCAAGCGAGCAAGGTATTGGGCGTCGGCTTGCTGTTCGTCGGTAATCACCGCCGCACTCTTATAGATTTCAAATTGGAAAAAATGCGTGAATCCGCTCCAGGGGGATTGCCATTCCTTGTTAACAAACGTTCCATTAATAGCTTCATTCATGCCAAGCATATGAACGTGATAGTCGCGAAGCGCGTCACCCTGTATGCCCTCGAACGCCTGTTCGATCAGCGAGCGGGCCCCGGCACTAATCTCTTTTTCCAAATCCTTGGGTTCCTGATCGAAGGCGCCTCCCAAAAGATCGCAAGAAGCACAGAAGGCGCTTACGGCAAACAGCATTGCCCGGAGAAGATATGTCGATGTCTTTCTCATATGCTTGTGTGGAATCTTGTTGAGTGCATCTGTTTCGTGGTGCGGGGTTCAATCTTACTGACAGACGATATTTGGTATGTAACGAAAGGTTTTAGGAAATCCACACACAATTACTTCAAACAAAGAATGTTCATTCTACGTTGGCTTCCTTTTAGAGAAAAGGGGAGGGATGGATTTGCCTTGTGCATCTTTCGGGAAGGCAGAATGGTAAATGTGTATTTCGTTCCAACCCTATTGTAAAAAATGTTTCGGCGAAAGATTCTTTCCTGCTTTTTTTGTATTTCTAAAGGCTTGGGTTACAAACTTTATACCTTGACTAATTGTCATCATTAACTAAGAATCTTCCTAACTTTCTGCTTATGTAACAATTTCATTGTTGAGGTGTAGCGGTGTTATGTGGAAGGAGGAGTGATGACTAGTCCCCCGAAATCGAAAGCATGGCCGTCCCTGCCTTTCGAGGAGTGGAAGGATACGTATGCAACCTTGCATATGTGGACACAGATCGTCGGTAAGGTTCGCCTCGCCCAGAGTCCCTGGATCAACCATTCCTGGCATGTCACACTCTATGTGACCACGAGGGGCCTGACAACATCCCCTATCCCCTATGGAGACCGCACGTTCCAAATCGATTTCGACTTTATTGACCATCAGGTGATCGTGCAGACGAGTGATGGCCTCAGCGGTCGGGTTCTCCTTCAACCGCAGTCGGTTGCCACATTCTATAACTCTCTCATGGCTGAGTTAGGAAAGCTGGATGTGCCGGTACATATCCACCGCATGCCGAATGAAGTCTCTGATCCAATTCCCTTTGATGAGGATGAAACGCATCGAGCCTACGATGCCGCCTATGCCAACCGGTTTTGGCGAGTCCTGGTACAGGCCGATCGAGTCCTTGCAACGTTCCGCGCACGCTTCATCGGTAAATGCAGCCCTGTGCATTTTTTCTGGGGTGCTCCGGATCTGGCCGTTACCAGATTTTCGGGACGCCCGGCGCCGAAACATCCCGGCGGGATTCCCAATTTGCCGGATTGGGTCACGCGGGAAGCCTACTCGGAGGAAGTCAGCAGTTGCGGGTTCTGGCCCGGTGGAGGGCCGATTCCCTATGCGGCTTTCTATTCCTATGCCTATCCGGCCCCGAAAGACTTCTCCGCCGCATTCGTAAAACCGGATGGGGCGTTCTATAGTAACGATCTGCATGAATTTATTCTTCCCTACGATATTGTCCGGGAGTCATCATCGCCCGATGGTACCCTTCTTGAATTCCTGCAAACGACGTATGAAGCCGCAGCCAATTTGGCAAAATGGGATCGCGCCTCTTTGGAACGAAGGAGCGACCCCAAAATGACAGGCCCATGAGAGTCTTGCTGCTATTGGTGAGTGGGCGACATTGGATCTTGATTTGGTTGAAAGCCAAGAAATCCAATAAGCAGCCAACCCAACCACTGAGTATGGGAAATAATGACCCCTTCGATTGCTAACACCCATTGCTGCATTGTTGGTGGTGGCCCGGCCGGGATGATGCTCGGATATTTACTGGCCCGGTCAGGGGTTCCCGTCGTCATCGTGGAAAAGCATGCTGATTTTCTGCGTGACTTTCGCGGAGATACTGTGCATCCATCGACACTTCAGATCCTTAAAGAAGTCGGTTTGCTGGAAAAGTTTGATCGACTGTCTCAGCGCAAAGTCGATCATTTGAGTGTGAGCATCCGGGGACGATTGCAACAGGTGATCGACTTTCGTGGACTGAGGCCGTTTGCCTATTTGTCACTAGTGCCGCAATGGGATTTTCTTGATTTATTGGCTGATGAAGGCGAAATGTACCCGCACTTCGATTTGCGCATGCGTCACGAGGCCATTGGGCTGATTGAAAAAGAAGGACGTGTGGCCGGTGTCCGTGTGCGTTCGCCTGAGGGCGAGGTGTCGGTCCAGGCAGATCTGGTCGTCGCCTGTGATGGCCGTCATTCGACTTTGCGCGAAGCTGCTGACATGACAAGGCAGGACTATGGGGCGCCAATGGACGTGCTATGGTTTCGTGTGCCACGAAAGCATAGCGACCCGGAAGATACCTTCGCTATCGTGGACTCCGGCCATATGATGGTGCTGCTCAATCGGACCGATTATTGGCAGGCTGCTTATGTGGTGCCAAAGGGTAGTGACGAAACACTACGGGCACAACCGGTCGAGACCCTACGCGATTCGGTTGCCAAACTGGCACCTTTTCTCAAGAACTCTGTCCGAGCTTTGGCCACCTGGGATGAGGTAAAAACATTGGTTGTGCGTGTCGATCGCCTGGAACGCTGGTACCGGCCAGGTCTGCTACTGATCGGAGATGCCGCGCACGCGATGTCACCCATCGGAGGTGTCGGGATCAATTTGGCCATTCAAGACGCCGTCGCCGCTGCGAATGCTCTCGCTTCGAACCTACGGAACGGAAACCCGATTCAAGAAACACTGTTGCGCGAGATACAGCAACGCCGTCTGCTACCGACCAGAATCATCCAAGCTCTACAGGTGCAAGCTCAGAATCGTCTAATCTCCAAGGCCCTGGAGAGATCGGGAGACTCACCGGAATTTCCGGCGATTTTCCGATGGCTGTTACGGTTCCGTCCCGTACGAAATATCCCTGCCCGTTTGATTGGCTATGGCATTCGTTGTGAGCATGTGCGCATGGGCGAATGCCCCCCGAAATCCTGACCTATTTTCGAAGACCACTGTTGTCCGCTCTCTTGGATGTATCTTGGAGAGGATAGAGCGGTGGTGCATCATTTCCTCCAATTGAAATACTCAGCGGACTGAAGGGTTACATGAATGCAGGAGATTAATTCGTGTTGGTAGGCATTTTTGAACCCACTGCTTTACTGGTCATGACTTGTGTCTTGACTAATTTCAAGAAATAACAAAGAATCGGCCAACCGTCATTGCCAAACGGATGCCGTCTCGTATGGCCTAATAGACGGATTTGTTGTCCAGCTTTTGGCGGTCGATCTTCATCTGCCTGGTTCGCCGGAATGTTTGCTTCGCCTGGCCCTCAGCTTGGGTGGTAGCCAATGTTCCTGATTACTCAGGTTTAATTAGATATATACAGATGAGTCTCATAAAACGTCGGGAGTGTGCACGGAGATTACCAATCAGAGCGGGTGAAAATTTAGGGTGATTATCATGGAGCCTGACGTTTCATTCAGCGTGGTCGGAAGGCATGGAGGCTCGGAAGAGTCAAGTCTCACCAAAGTTGGACCATTGTCGGATAGTACGCATCAACAGCTTACAAGCTAACAGGTCAGCAATGAACAAAAAGCCAAGCGACGTTCGCATTGAAACCGACTCCTTTGGATCGATTCCTGTGCCAGCTGATAAATATTGGGGTGCACAGACCCAACGTTCCTTGGAAAATTTTCAAATAGGCCAGGAGCGTTTGCCTCGCCCTCTGATCCGGGCGTTGGGTATCGTCAAGCGTTGCGCGGCCCTATCGAATATCATCCTGAACACCATTGATGAAACAACCGGCATGGCTATTGCTGATGCGGCCCAGGATGTCATTGACGGCAAGTTGGACGATCACTTTCCCCTTGTGATCTGGCAAACCGGTTCCGGTACGCAGTCCAACATGAACGCCAATGAGGTGATTGCCAATCTGGCCATCGAACGTCTGGGCGGGACGCTCGGATCAAAAACGCCGGTTCATCCGAATGATCACTGCAATCGCAGCCAGTCTTCCAATGATGTCTTCCCGACGGCGATGCATATTGCGACGGTTGAACAACTGCACCATGTCCTGATTCCATCCTTGGCACATCTCCACCAAGTCTTGTTGGATAAGTCGCAAGCCTGGGAAGGCATTATCAAAATCGGACGAACCCATTTGCAGGACGCCACTCCTCTCACGTTGGGTCAGGAATTTTCAGGATATGCGGCTCAGGTGCAGATTGGGGATTGATCGGATTCAGGATGGTCTTAAACGACTGTATCCCCTTGCGCAAGGCGGTACGGCTGTGGGTACGGGATTGAACGCAAAGCCCGGGTTTGGAGAGAAGTTTGCTGAAGAAGTCGCAAGGTATACGCAGCTGCCCTTTCTTTCGGCTTCCAATAAGTTCGAAGCGTTGGCCACGCATGATGCCATGGTGGAAATCTCCGGCGTGCTCAATGTTCTCGCCGTCAGTCTGAATAAAATTGCCAATGATATTCGCCTGTTAAGTTCCGGTCCGCGGTCCGGTCTTGGAGAACTCTCCCTGCCGGAAAATGAGCCGGGCTCTTCCATCATGCCGGGAAAGGTGAATCCCACCCAATGTGAAGCCATGACCATGGTCTGTGCGCAGGTTATCGGGAATCACACGACTATCACGATTTCCGGCGCACAAGGGCATCTTGAACTCAATGCGTTCAAACCCGTCATTGCATACAATGTCCTTCAGTCCATTCAGCTCATTGGCGATGCCGTTAGGAGCCTCACCGATAAGTGTATTGTGGGCATTGAGCCGAATATCGGCCGTATTTCCGAGCTGATGGAACAATCCCTGATGCTGGTTACGGCATTGGTTCCTCACATTGGTTACGATAAGGCTGCTAAAATTGCTCAAGGGGCCTTAAAAAATGGACGCACCCTGCGAGAAGAAGCTCTCGCCAGCGGATTTGTGACTGAAGAAGAATTCAACACCTTGATTCGTCCGGAACAGATGATTCGTCCAAAGTAACCCCAACGTCCCCAGCGGCATTCTGGCTCCTTCCGGAAAGGAATTTAAAACGAAAGATTGCGATCGCTTTCGGTAATGGCTTTTACATAATCCTGCATGCCCTTCATCACCGCACCAACCTCGAGATCGGGTTCGTTTATTTGTCGGGCCGTCGCACAGGCTGAACAGACCCACAAAGGGGCTGTTGAAAAAAACCGCCAGCGGCGTTCTCGCCATTTTTCTGTGCTCACGTACTGGAAGTACGCTCTGCGCGCAAAAATGACTGCGGCCTTGCTGGACGAACTTTTTTGAACCGCCCCGAGGCCTCTGATATGCAACGTGCCTGTGGGTCAATATGCCCTTGGAAATTATTATTATTCAACACTCCCACACAGGAATACCCTGAGACAGAATGGTATTGGCTAACACCTTCAATGCCGGTAGCCCGACTCCCTGTACATCATCTACCACACCTTTTTTTTCTAAGACGACGGCCTCGGCCTGAAGCCATAGAACGACCTCATGCCCTTGTTCGTGAGCCGCCTGTGAGGCGATAAATGGAAGTGTGGCCATTGTTGGATCATCCGTCCCTTTACTCCCGGCAATGACAAAGCGTGCCATAGTTTTCTCCTTTCCTGAACCTCTTTTCTTTCATGCTTCTCCGCAACCCCCCATCTCATTGCACAGGAAAGTTGGATTAGGATTAAGATGCAGCCACCCGGAACCTGTGCTGAAACTTGATGGTATCAGTGATGAATTGAAGACTAACCTCTGTAGAACCCTTGGTTTAAGCTGGCGCGTGTGAATACTGTTGGCTCACCATCAGTATGGTTTACAGGAAGTTATACCGGAAGCCCCTGTGGCAGTGTCGGCAGCAACGGTGAATGTGAATACACAAATGCCCGGTTCCGCCTCTATCCCCTTTCCTTGAATTTCCTGATCTGTCACGATAGATGGCGTGGCATATGTTCGGTACCCGCCTGAGGCTTGTGGTTCGATCCTCTCCAAGCCGGGAGAATTTATATAGTGAATAAATAAGGAGTATTCACATGAAAAAGATGAAAGCCGTGGAAGTCCGGCAGGCAAAGGGTTCTTTGCAACTCGTGGAGCGTGAGGTGCCTAATCCTGGCTCAGGACAGGTTCTCGTTAAGGTCCAGGCCTGCGGGATCTGTCATAGCGATGTGTTCACGAAGGAAGGTCTATGGCCCGGTCTTGAATATCCGCGTATTCCCGGACATGAAATTGCCGGTATCATCGAGGAGATGGGTTCGGGTGTGGAGGGATGGAAACAGGGCCAACGGGTTGGCGTGGGGTGGCACGGAGGACATTGTGGCCGTTGTGAGCCATGCCGCCGAGGCGATTTTGTCCTTTGCCAACGTGGGTTGGTTCCGGGGATTAGCTATGATGGAGGCTATGCCGAATACATGATTGCTCCCGTCGAAGCCTTGGCGCGCATACCAGAGGATCTCTCCGACGTTGAAGCGGCCCCTCTGCTTTGTGCCGGCATTACGACCTTCAATGCCCTTCGTAAGAGCGGCGCACGCGCCGGTGATGTGGTTGCTATTCTGGGCATCGGCGGCCTTGGACATTTAGGGGTACAGTATGCCAACAAGATGGGATTCGAGACGGTCGCCATTGCCAGAGGAAAAGACAAAGAGGCTCTGGCCAAGAAGTTGGGCGCGCGGCACTATATCGACAGCAGGGCCCAAAATGTAGCGGAAGCGCTTAAGGGTCTTGGCGGAGCGAAGATAATCCTCGCAACCGTCACGAGTGGAAAGGCCATGAGTGCGACTATCGGGGGACTGGCCATCGACGGAAAATTGATTATGGTTGGCGCCTCTGAAGAACCGGTGGAAGTCCCCATCGTTCAGTTTATTATGGGTCGACATTCAGTTCAGGGCTGGCCGTCCGGTACGTCGTCGGATTCGCAGGATACGTTGGCCTTCAGTGTGATGACGGGTATAAAGCCGATGATAGAGGAGTATCCTCTTGAACGCGCGGCTGAGGCTTATGGGCGCATGATGAGTGGTGAAGCAAGGTTCAGGGTAGTATTAAAGGTTAGTTGAAGAGCCCACTCGCTGGGCACTCCTCCAATGCTTTGCCTTCGTCAAAAACGTGAATGCCCATACTGAAGAAGCTGTGCGCATGAAAAGAACCAAGATGGTCAGTGGGTAATGGAGCCAAATTTCTGTAGCAACGGCTTTCAATACTGGGAGTGTTGAAAAATACCGCCAGCGGCGTTCTCGCCCCTACCGTGCTCACGCACTCCTCCTTCCTCTCCCTTCCTTCGTGACCTCAGGACTGGACCGGCCTTTTTGAACACTCCACTATTTTTCTCTGATGAGCCTCCGTAACTCAGAAGCGAATGAAACGGCAAAATTTTTACGATATTCAACAGTCCCATACTCTGACATGCAACACTCAACTGAGGCGTGTCATTGGGGATTCATTCATATTCCCTCGCCGCCGAAAAGGACTGGACGATGAAAGGCGGGGATCACTTCGTGAAGTAGGGCCGTCTGGATAGGGTATTTATTGTGAAATTTCGGAGATTGACGGATTTTTCCCCAGCGTTCAATGCCTCGGTAATTGATCCGTTACGAGACCCTGGGAAAGAGATATTCTATAAGAGCAGAATCTCAAGCCTTTTTGACGTAGGCTTTGTAGACTTTTTTGTCGGCGGCACCTTCTTCTTCCATACCGACCATGGCGTGTCCGGTTGTCTCGCACCAGGCCGGCATATCTTTTTTAATCCCTTCGTCATCCGAAATCACTTCAAGGACTTGTCCTGAGGCGAGTTCTTTGATTTTTTTTGAGGTTAGAATGATGGGCATCGGGCAAAAATATCCCAATGTGTCGAGTTTAACGTCGGCTGGTATCATGGTACATCCTTTTGTGGTGGTCGTTAGATAAATAAGTTTACGGATCCCTGCCGGGCTTCCGCCAAATAGGTGGTGACTCCGGCGAGTTGGTCGATGCCATCAATGAGCGTATCCTTTGAAATGCCCATGAGTCCCAGGGTCGTGGTGCAGGCAATCATCTTCACATCCAGGTCTTTAGCGGTTTCCATGAGTTCGGGTATGCCGGGCATGCGATTATCTTTCATCACCTTTTTCATCATGGTGGTTCCAAGACCTCCAAAATGAAATCGTGAGAGGGGCAGGCGGCTGGCTCCCCCTTTGTTCAGCCATCCAAAGGCTCGACGGAGCCAATCCTTAGGGGAGCTACTCACATTTTCCTTCCGGATGGCATTCAACCCCCAAAAGGTAAAAAACATCGTCACCTGCATGCCCATGGCTGCAGCGCCCGTGGCGATAATCAGGGCCGCCATGACGCGGTCCATGTCTCCACTCAGGACCACAAGTGTCACTTTATCGGGTTTGGTTTCTTTGAGCTCGGCTAAGGTGGTTGCTGGTTCAACGTGGGTGGCGTTCATGATGTCACCTTCTTTCTCAGAAAAATGATGGATCGCCTCTTAAAGAGTCCTCGATATAGGCGGATTGTTACGGAGTATAGCAGCTCCTGCCCTTTGATAGGGTTGATTTTGCTTAGAGGCATTATCCAAGGATGAGGCTTACCGCTCATTCGACTATAATATGGTATTTTTTTCGATGTCAACAAACGCCTGTTCTGGATTGTGCCTGCATGAGGCATGAACCGCAGGCTTCTTAGCCGTGTAGGCACATGTAAGGAAGGGGCCATGGATCGGTTGGTGGAATGTGTGCCGAATGTGAGTGAGGGCCTGGACAAGGCCGTCCTCGCTGTATTGACTGAGCGTATTCAGTCGGTACCCGATGTGGCCTTACTCGATCTTCATATGGATCCGGATCATCATCGGTCGGTTTTTACGCTTGCAGGGGAGCCGAAGGCGATGGCCACGGCGCTTTTTCAGTTAATTCAAGAAGCACAGCATGGCATCGATCTCCGCAGGCATCAAGGGCAGCATCCACGCATCGGGGCGGTTGATGTGGTGCCCTGGATTCCCTTACGAGGCGTGACGATGGAGGAGTGTGCGGACTATGCCAAAGATTTGGGCAGGCGAGTCGGGCAAGAACTGGGCATTCCCGTCTTTCTCTATGAACAGGCGGCTTTGGTGCCTTTGCGGGCCCGGCTGGACATTATACGGCGGGGGGGGCTTTCTGGGTTACAGGAACGGATGTATCAAGAGGCAGATTGGAAGCCTGATTTTGGCCCAAACGTATTGCATCCTACGGCAGGAGCGGTCGCAATCGGAGCCCGTTTCTTTCTGATTGCCTTTAACGTAGTCCTCAAAAGTCAGGACATTCAAGTGGCTCGTCGTATTGCGGGCACGATCCGGTCTTCAGGTGGAGGTTTGCCTGCGCTCAAGGCCATGGGTGTGCCCTTGCCATCGAAAGGGCTTGTGCAGGTGTCCATGAATCTGATGGATTTCCGGCAAACATCCCTGCGAGCGGCATTTCAGGCTGTGGAGCGGGAGTCACATCGGTTGGGTGTGGAAATTCAGGAAAGTGAAATTGTGGGCCTGGTTCCGCAGGAGGCATGGGATGCGGATTTGGCTGCCGATCTTAAGTTGAAGAACTGGAACCCTGAAGGCGTGTTGGAAGTGGCGTGTGGGAAATACCATCTTTTCCCGTTGTAACTCATCAGGTACAATACCCGGGAAATGTGAAGATGAATACCACGTCCTAGTGAATTGTGAGCCGGGGCACTGGAATCATTCGAAAGAGCAACGAAGTGGGCATGAACCTTTACTCAAAAAAGGAAAAAACCATATGAGCGATGATGTGGCAGCTTTGCGGGCCAGTAAATTTGGGCAGTTAACGGTGGGCAGTGTCATGGAGAAAGAAGTGCAATCGGGCATGAAGGATTCGGATGCCAAGTTACTGGCCTCTTATATGATGGAAGGATTTGGTTCCGTTCCCATCATCGACGAAACCTCGAAATTGGTGGGAATCGTTTCCGAGTTTGATTTACTTAAGGCCTTGCGCAAAGGAAAAAGCCTGGAAGACGTAACGGCAGGTGATATCATGACTGCCAATCCGGTATCGGTAACGCAAGATACCAATGTGCTGACGCTGATCGATGTCCTGCAAAATAATCATCTGATTCGGGTGCCTGTTGTGGATTCAAAGGGAAAATTGATCGGGATCGTTGCGCGAAGAGATTTACTACGGGGCTATTTGCAAACATCGGGGAGTTGAAGCTCCCCGAGGAATTGTGCTACGGCTTTCCTTCACTGGGTTCATCCCTCCCATTTTCCAACATGAATGAATCGGCGCTCGTTCTCTTCCTGGTTCCAGGGTGGGAATGCGCCATGAGTCTGTGAGTTGACGACGATGAAAGATCAAGCGAATCAGATTGTCCGCGCCCCATGGTTTGAGTATGGGATCATTGCCTTTATTCTCATTAACGGGGTCATTCTGGGCCTGGAAACCTCACCGGCATTGGTGGAACATTATGGTGCCCTGATGCATTGGGGTAATCACGTCATCCTTGGAATTTTCATTCTGGAAGCCCTTATCAAAATGATTGCCGTGGCACCTCAGATTGATCGGTATTTTCGAGATGGCTGGAACATCTTTGATTTTTCCGTCATCGTGTTTTCTTTGATTCCGGCTACCGGTGAATTTGCCATGATTGCGCGGTTAGCCCGCTTGTTGCGGGTGGTTCGTCTCATCTCGACCATTCCTGAGCTCCGCCTTATCGTTTCAACCCTCGTTAGATCTATTCCCAGCATGATTCACGTCATGACTCTCATGGGCGTGATCTTTTATGTCTATGCCATTATGGGTTATCAGTTGTTTCATGAGCACGATCCGACGCATTGGCGATCATTGGGGATCTCGCTGTTGACGCTATTTCGCGTCGTGACCCTGGAAGATTGGACTGATGTGATGTATACCGCCATGGATTTTCATTACCTGTCTTGGATCTATTTTGTGAGTTTTGTGGTTTTAGGAACGTTTGTCGTGATTAATCTGTTTATTGCCGTGGTGATCAATAACCTCGATGAGGCCAAAGCCGAACGCCTGGCTGAACTTCAGGGGCCGGTCACACAAAAAGAGATACTCAAAGATTTGAAAGAAACACAAATAGCCCTCAAGCGCTTAGAGGAGCGCTTGGAAAGAACGTCTGGAGAAAATGTCCTACCCCTATCGAAAGTGTTGAAAGGTTAAAATCCCCGGAACCATGTTGGTTACGTTTCAAGGGCAATGGTGGAAAGGAATGATAGAGAAAGAAAGGGCGGGGATAACCCACTAGGAGTCTGTCGGACATTGGGAATCGATAGCGAAAATGTGACTGAGCGAGGGCAAATTTTGACGACTTTGCCGGCCCATAGTGGGACTATGGGCCAAGGAGGCGGCGAAATATAGGCCGCTTAGGCACTTTTGCAGCCGATTCATCCGAAGTCCGACAGGGCTCTCCTAGGCCGGATCCCAACACGAAAAAATCGGGCCCGTTCCGTCAGACAGGAACGGGCCCAATATATGGCGATACCGTAACGGTAATTGCTACTGTTGAATACCTTGGACCCACGCGACATTAGGGGCTACGTCGACCGGAGCCGGCTTCGTGCATTTTTTCCCGCGATTCCCATAGCTGATTGTGGAAGTTTTGATCGGGCAGGTTCCGAACGCAGTGCCAAATTCCACAATTCCCTCCACCACAGTGAGAGTCGTTTGACCATCCGGCAAGACCTTGATGTCAAATTCCGTTTCCTTCACGGCTGCCGTGGCTACGGGAGTTTCGATTTCCAAGGGCTTTGGTCCTCCCATGGTTTTCACCCAAACCTCTCCGTTCGCCAGACGTAAGATCCTGGTAAATCCCTTACTGTCTTCCCATCGGGAGAGAATAAGAAAATCGGTGTCTTCGTTAAGGGCCACTTGGATGCCATTAGTGAATTCCATTAATGCCTGGCTTCCTGAGCCGGTTTTGACTCTGTCTCCTTCGTATAACGCGAGAGACCCTTTGCCCTCAAGTCGTTCCTGAATACCATCGGTTCGAAATACCGTGAAATCTCCAACGGCATTGACGGCATTCCCCACCAGTTCCTCGGCTGCCTGAACCGGAGAGAGGGAAAGAAATCCCAGACAGACAACCATCCCACACATTCCGGAAATGAGTTGGCGGGTCAGACGTGGTCGTGCGTTGAGTAAAATGGATGCATTGGTATCCTTCATGTGAGCCTCCTATTCGTCATTTGAAAAAGCATCAATTTGAATGATCATGCAGGAATGATCCCTTCCCCATGATGTGGTTCACCGGGATGCGACGACCCGAATGGGTTTTCTTCCGACTGGAAGGGTTGCGAGGACCTGGCTTGTTCCGGTATCGACGACCATCACATTGTTTGATTTTGTGTGACCGACATAGATTTTGGTGCCGACGGCATTGGCCCAGATTCCGTTTGGGCCATCTCCCACATCAATTTGTTCGCGAATGGCAAGGGTTGGGGAAGTGGCATCAACCACGACCACTTTATTAATGCCGGTGACCGTGACATAGGCATTGGGGCCGGCAGTTCCCTTTAAGGCAAACGCGATTTGTTGCGGAGCCGGGCCGACCTCGATCGTTTTGGCGATTTCATTGGTTGTCGTGTCGATGACATAAATGTCATTACTGCCGGTATTGGTTCCCCATATATTGCCATCGGGCCCCAGCGTGAGAAAATGGGGATTCGGTCCGACCGGGATTTGCTTGATCACTTGGTGTGCGGATGTGTCAATAATGTTGACCATTTTGTCCTGTGTACTGACATACGCAAATTTCCCGTCACGGGAAAAAGCAATGCCCATCGGGCCTTTTCCGACTGGAATCGTCCCGAGAATGCGAAAGATCGTGGTATCAATGATCGAAATAGTGTTATCGGAAATATTGGCCACCCATGCATGTTTATTGTTGTTGGTGAGAGCCACGACATGGGCGCGAGTGCCGGTATAAATCGATGCAATCGTTTTACGGGATTCGGTATCAATAACCGAGACCCGTCCATTAGCCAGATTCGTCACCCAGAGCTGTTTCCCGTCACGGCTGAGAGCCAAATCGTGCGCCCCATAATTCAGCGTTTCGATATCACCGATCACTTGATACGTGTCTCCATCAAGGACCGTGACGGTATTGGAGCTTTCATTTGCCGTATAGACCCGGGTATTCAATCCTTCAGGTTTGGGGGGAGGTGCAAACACAGAACAACCCGTCAGGAAAGCGATCAGGAAAAGAACCAGACCGGCTGAAGGGGGAATGGTCAAACGCGAACGTGGCATCATGAGCGGCCTCCTGTATTGGGGTGAAAAAATATTCCTTTTAAAATTGGATCCGTCCGAGAATCAATTGTCCTTCAACCTCACCTTTTTTGACGGGATGTTGGTTTTGGCCCGTAGCCTCGGGAACATGCGTGGAAAGATAGGAATAGGCTTCATCAACAGTCACGATACTATCGCCGTCCACATCGGCTTTTCCATTTAAACCTTCGAGTAAATAGTAGGTAAAGACGCCATGACCCAACTCATCCCGTTCCTCACTCACTTCTCCAGCTCTGCTGGCTGTCAGCACTACCCTTCCTTTCCCTTTGGACAATCGGGTTAAAAATCCATCTGAAAGGGTTGCTCTGCGGGCGGCTGGTGGAAAATGTCCGCCCGGCAGTGGCGCCACTATAACAAGAATCTGTAATGAAAATGACCCGTTCGGCGGACAATCGATGGAAAATTGTTTCGACTTCCCGCATCGGAAGGCCGGTGGTATACAAATCCTGCGGGTCAGCATCATAGGGAATCAGGTACTTTTCCAGGCCATCCCCGTCCGGGCTGGAAGCATCCGGTTCCGGAGCTCCATGACCGGCATAATAGATAATAACGGTGTCCTTCGGACCGGCTTTTCGTTTTAATTCCGTTCCTAACGATCGTTTCAGATTAAACAGTGTGGCTTCCTCATTGATTAAGAATGTCAGGTGATCGGGCAAGACTCCTACATTCTTGGTGAGATAATCCCGAAATGCTGACGCGTCTTTGTCGGCGTACTTTAACGATCTGACGGTCTTGTATTGTGAAATGCCGATAACGACAGCCCAGATTTGGCCTCTATTCACCTCCCGGGTCACCCGAAGGGTTCGATAAGATTCCAATTGGTCATTATCATAGGCTATGACGGTGATAATATTTTCTCCCTCGCGAAGCTGAATCGTTTCAGAAAATTCCTGTGTCGATTGTTGCGTGCCTTGCGAGGAGATGACGGCCACTCCGCGACCCTGGCGTCTGACCAACAACACATCATTCACGCGGACTTCGATTCGGGCAATGCCCCGGTCGCTGGCCGCTGCTCCCACCAGGTGTACCCGGTCGACTGTCAGAACTTGTTGATCATACGGGGTCGCTAAGGCAATGGCCGGAGGCGTTTTGGCGGAAATCTGGGGCTGATTCATGTTGTTCAATTTGGCTTCTAACTGGGCCATTTGCTGTTTGAATTTTCGCAAGGCTTTCTCCGCTTGTTCCCGCTGTGCCTGTTCCTGCTGGAGATGTTCGCGCATGGTAGATAGCTCGGAAGATTTTAAATTGGCTGAATCTTCGAGTTGGGCCCGGAGCTGCTGCGCTTCCCGCTCACGGTGTTGTAACGCCAGTTCGATCTGTTCCCGTTCGGCCCGCTCCCGCTCCAATTTTTCCTGGGTGGTGGAAAGGGTGGACTGTTGCGTACTGGTCATTTGCTCCAGTTTGGTCTGAAGAAGAGCCATTTCCTGTTCACGCTGTTTCAAGGTCTGTTCGATGCGAGCCCGTTCTTGCTCTGCTTGCTGAAGCTGCTCGGGCAGATTGATGAATTGAGCCGCCTTATTGGCTTCCAGTCCCTGAATGGTGGGTATGGGCATTTCGCCTTTTATTGAACTTTGGACGGTGACTTGTTGCTTGGAAATCCAGCCTGTCTCTTTTTCTGACAGCTGGATCCGGTACCAGTCGCCAAGCTCTCCGGTGGCTGAGAGGGATTGCGCTTTTTCGACGGTGGCCAGCACGGAACTTTCCGCTCCTGCTCCGCTGAGCAAGGAGGCATGGTCCTGTGTCACCATCACGATTTTATTCGTGGCGATGATCTGTTGAGGGGGCAGGATATCCACGACCAGGTCCACTTTTTCATTCAAAAACACATTTTGAGTTTTTTCTTTGATTAATAACCCGAATCCGAGTTCCTGTTTGGGGTAATCGGGCCACACCGTAAAACTAATGCGGGCCTGTTTGGTGTCATTCGGCTCCAATTGACCGAATCGAATGACATGAGGTCGGATGTCCAAATGCTGCCCTTCCTGATTGGTCAATTCCACCCAGGTGTCCATTGCGGGCACCGCGCCCACATTCTTGATGGTCAACAACAGGTCAACCGCTTCACCTTTTTGAATTCGGCCGTCACCATTGCCCACCGACTGCCCGGTGCCGTTATCAAGAATTTGGTAATTATAGGCTAAGCGGGGTCGAGGAGGTCCGGAGAGGGTGATGAGGGCCTTGAGGGGATCAGGCACAAATCCGTTATATTCTTCGAACTGAATGTCTAACGGAATTTCCTCAGTGGTCATGTCTTTGGGAATATTCACCTTCAATATTTCCGATTTCGATTGCCCTGCCAGAATTTTTCCAAAATAAAAAGTCCGACCGTCCAGCACAGGGTGAGAGCTACTGGTTTTGGCCAGGAATCGGTACAGCGGACCTTTTCCGGTATTGGAGATACGGAGGTCTACGGTGAGTTCATCGCCAGGCTTCAGTTCATGAGGTTGAATCAGGACATCCGCTTCCGCATGCGGAGGAGGGACAGGAGGTGGCCCGACATCGGCATCTCTGGGGATCACTGATGAAGCTCCGGACGACGTGTGTGCCGGAGTGATGGTGGCCGTTTGAAGATGGACGGTCCGGTCGCGGCCTCCAATGGCCATGAGCGGTTCGTTATGAGCCAGAGCCAAGGCCCATACCGGCCCTTTGAAATCGGAAAGAATGCCCAAGGACCGACTGGTTGAGCTATCCCAGAAACGGACGGTTCCATCGCTTCCCGCAGAAATTACGTGTATCCCATTGGCCATAAATCCAACCGCGTTCACGTCGCCGGCATGGCCGAGAAGGACCCCTCGTTCCCGCCCTGTTTGGACTTCCCAGAGTCTGATTGTGCCATCAGCAGATCCACTGGCCAGCAAGGATCCATCCGGAGAAAACGCGACGGAAAGCACAGCTTTGGTATGTCCGGAAAAGACCGTTTGTTGTTGACCGCTTGAGGGATCCCAGATGTGCACATGCGTATCGCTGCTACCGGTCGCCAGGTTCGATCCCGAAGGTGAAAAAGCTACGGCATAGATAATGCCGAACCCACTTTTCATGGCTTTCAATTCCTTTTTGGCTTTCCAGTCCAATAAACGAAGGCTGCCTCCATCGCCCGTACTGGCCAGAATTTCTCCATCCGGAGAAAAGGCTACCGCTCGAATATTTCCAAAAACCGAACTGAAAGAGACCGTTTCTTTTCCTGTCTGCACATCCCAGATCCGGGTAGTTTTATCGCTCGCTCCGGAAGCGAGAAAATTCCCTCTCGGGGAAAATGCTAACGTCCGGACGGGTGCCGTATGCCCTTTCAAGAACGGTTTGGAGACGGCCGGTTTCCACGTCCCACAGTCTGATGCTTTGATCTCCGCTTCCGGAGGCGATGATTTGACTGGTGGGATCGAAGGCCAGTCCGAATATTTCTCCTTGATGTCCATTGAGCGTGCGGGCGGGGAGTAGCTCCATAGGAAAAAGGAGCCCACTCCTGTCTCCAAAGATGCCACTAGAATACGAGGAGCGTAATCCACAATAAGGCTGGTGAAAGCTGGCGAAGAGTTGGGGGTACGATAATCATGATCTCATGTTTTGATAAGAAGCGGTTCACCTTTGTTGTCCAGTCTGTCGGATTTTAGGACTCAAGGGTTCACCTGATCAAACTCTTTTCTTGGGGAAAAACGATGAGGGGCCCGCCTGTCTGCCTGTTCATTCATGGAAGAACCGAATGATTGAGAAACCCTATTGAGAATGCTCCATCTTAATGAATGACTCTTTCGAATCGCTAGGGCCTCATACGGAAGGTTTTTCGGCGCGATGAATCAGCTTCAACGAATTTGATGCCGGGTTAGAAGTCCTTTTTTGCGCCATAATTGATCCCACATCTATCGTGGTCCGGGTTACAGGTGGGCAACAACTCTCAATGATCAGGAAATTCTTATGCACTCATTCTGAGAGCCGGGCTTCCCCTTTTTGGGGGACCCAGTTCATGGCCTCCTTCTCTATTTCACCCACAATATGTTGATGCTCGCATCTAAGCTTTAAAACAGGTTTCCTGAAAATCCTCACATGGGGGTTTCTTAATTTGTGCTGAATTGGCAGGATAGGCTTTGGGAATCACGCTAGAAGAAAAATATTTCAAGGTGGGAAAAAGGCGTGTGAGGCATTGAACCATTTGAGGAGAATGAACGACACAGGAAGAAAAGGAGATAATTTTGCGAGAAAATTGAAAGAAGAGGTGAATTATGCGCCGAAAGTCATTCATGGCATTGTCTTGTTTCCATTCTTCTTCATCTGGGCTGGGGTCGCATGGCCATTGGCTGGGATCATTTCGGCGCCAACGGTGGAGTTCCCAGCCGTCATCCATTTTCTCACTCCTGCGGGAGAGGATATCGAGGTGGGGCCTGGCGTGTTTCAGGTGGAGGCAGCGGAGTCGTGGCTTAAGTTGGTGCCGGAAGGGAAGCCCGGTCGAAGGCGGTGCTTCTTGAAGCGATCGAGGGGACTCATGAGGAAACCTCACCGAGCCGTTGGTTCGGGCTATTTGCAACCCAGAGAATCCTGACGTCTTCCATCTGGCCTTGCTCATGCCCGATGGCATTTGGGCTGGAAGCGGTCGGAACCGTCAGCGGCATTCGGCCCGCGTGGATTAAATTTGGCGTTTGTGGGCCGGACTGGTAAGGCCCAAGACCCTTGCGGCCCGCCCGAAGATTTCCCTTCCAGGACCGGTTGGCCAAACTCAAGCGCCGCCCCCTCGTCCGCAACTCACCTGCGGACCCGTCACGACCCGAGAAATTGGCACGAATATCGGGGAAATTGCCGGTTATCTCGCGCAACCGACACTCGCCGTCTTTGGGAACCAAGTGCACCTCAGGGTTTCCTATAGGGAAGACCGAAACTGGACAGATTATTTGCCCCCTTTTCATTTTGATGGCGTTCCAGGCTTCAAAAACCATTACATCTTTGATGGAGATCATGGACGCCTGGATCATTTACGACAAACGAAAAGGTGGCCTTAGCCGTCTATGATCGAAACTTATGGGCAGTTTGGAGGGACAAGGATAAGCAATTATGGTTTAGCCGGTATTACAATCAGTGGGCGCCACCCGCCAAAATCCCAGGCCAATACAGTAAATCGACGCCTGCTCTGGCTGTCCGCCGAGGTGTATTACACATGGTGCATAACGGGAAAAGTTCGGATGATCTGTGGCATTGTACTTTTACGCCCCGCACACAATGGACGCCGAACGTCAAGATTGGGCAACAAAGTCGCACTACGCCGGGCTTTACCTTAGGCTCCGATGGCAATCTCCACATGGTTTATCTGGGGGCCGCGAAGCGGTTGCGTCCGGATCCTGAAGATTTGTGGTATTCGCAATTCAACGGAAGTCGCTGGACGACTCCCTACACCATCCAGAATCAGTTCAGTAAAGCCTCACCCACTTTGCTGGGGGCCGGAACCTCTTCGCCCCTGCTCCCACTGCTTATGGTGCATCTCGGCAAGAGTGAGGACACTCTGTGGCATGCCTTATACGGCAAAAACCCTCGGTTGCCCGCAGCCACGCAACAAAATCGGTGGCATGTCAACGAAAAATTGTTGGGGAAAACGAGTGATGGGCCCGTGGGGTTGACCTTTTTCCAAGGATGTATCCATATGGTTCACAAAGAGGGCAAGAAGCTTATGCATACCACCTATTCAGCCAAGGATGTCCATAGCGGGCTTCCTTAAATCCTTGAATGTCTTACTGACTGACTGCCAGGTGGGAGGCTGAGCCTCCCACAGAGTTTGTGCCATACCCAATATGATGGTCGGCAATCGCAACGGAGTGTCATGATTCGGGAGGACTGACCAAGGCCTCACCAACGCTGGTGTCGGGATATCCCGATCAATTGCATCTTATTTATTTGGGCAAGAGCTCAAATGATCTCTGGCATATGTTATATGGACCAAATAAAAGGAAGAACAGTACCGTGGAGTGGTTTGATGAACAGCGGCTGCTCAGCGAAAAAGAGAAGTGCCTGTGGGCGTGGCCTTGTTCCAAGGCTGTGACCACATGGTGTCGATTAAAGACGATAAGCTCATCCATTCGACCTTTTCCACCCCGCAGGTCCATCCAACGGTCCGGTAAAAATTATGCAAACCAAGAAATGCGTGGAGAGAATGCTGTGTCACAAGTCTAAGAACTGGTCTGATCCAGATTTCTACTTGCATTATAGGGAGGGTCTTTTGATGCGAAAGTTGTGTATCTCGTTCAGCGTACTTTCAATGATGTTCTGTAGTGTGGCCCTTTCAGGATGTGCTTTCAGCCATCTTAAGGATGGCGGAATTGAACAAGACGCCGGATCCATCGAGTTCCAGAAAATAGTCGAATTTGACCGTGAGGTTCATTTCCTGACACCTGACGGGCGGGATACGGTCATCCAGCCAGGAGGATATTTGGTTGAAGCTGCGCAGGATGGATTACGATTGAAGTCCGCGGATAACGAAACAGCGGAGGCAGTGATCGTTCAAGCCGAACCTGTCACTCATGAACAATCTGTTGATGGTCCTGAGCCCCTCGTGATGAAGGCAGGAGAGGACCAACAGGTCGTCATGATGCTGATGCCTGGGGGAGAAGGTCTTCAAGCAATAGGCTCTTACGAGGCCATTCAGACCCGCGGCTTGACTCTGAAATCAAAGATCCCCGACGTGAGGAAAAATATTAAAATACAACCAAAGATCAAACCGTTTCCAACCATTTCCGGTATTTTGTCGACCCCCACAGTGGGGGTGAGTACTCCAGGAGGGACGTTATACATTAAAGGAAAAAATTTTGGAGAGTACAAGGAAGGCAGTGGGCAAGGAAAGGTCCTTATCTATGGAAATTTTTGGTGGGGAGCCTCCTGGACTGTATTGGCCGTGGAGGAGTGGGGCCCAACCAAAATAATTGCAAGGCTAGAGAAACGTGAACTGAGATACAAGAATAGGGATCAACAAATCAAATTACAGATCAAGACGGCCCGAGGTTTTCAAAGTCAATCATTACAAATGCCCTTTCGTGCCCAACGTGACACTGAATGGCTGGATTTCAATGATCCAGCCGTCAAATTGGTCTATTGTTCGGGTGGTGGGGATGCGAATCTTTGTAATGGACATTCACCCCCCGGGGGAGCGGAAATGTGTGGGCTTCTGGCCGGAATTCCGACATGGCAAGATAGACAACCGGCTATCTATGGGCAGCACGTCAATTGTGATTCTATGGTTGATTGGGACGATGGGAGTGATCAGTATGCCATTGAGTTGAAGAACGGGTGGGTGTTTAAAAAATTTGGGTTATCTCATGAGAAGACTTCTTCCAGTGAAAAAATCACGCTTCCCACCTACAGTCAGCTTAATAGTGCAGTTGTGGGGACTTCCTTATGGACGCCTCGTATAAGCTGGGAGGTGAGTCCAGGTTTTGACAGAGTTCACTATGCCATTTATGTGGAAATCGAAGGTCCGAATGGTATTCCGCATTTTTGAGGAATAGGTATTGGAGGGTATGGCGTTGGATTCACAAATCTACTGGAAGAATAAGGACTCGGGTACCAGGAAACCGGTTATCAAAAAACAAAGGAGGCACATCATGAAAAACACAACTCTCTCACTTTGTATGATCTTTGCTGTGGCTGTATTGACCAATGAAGCCGATTCCGTCTTTGCCCAGTCCGACATGGGACAGGGAACGGACAGTGAACAGGAGGCCGGACCGGTTGAGTTTGAGCAGGTGGTCGAGTTTGATCGGGATGTGCATTTTTTAAATCAGGATGGTACGGATGTTGTGCTCCCGGCGGGGGGATATTACGTGGATACCGTTCAGAACGGTTTACGGTTGAAATCGGCTGATCAAGGAAGAAGCCGAAGCGGTTATTGTCCAGGCCGAAGAGACGACACATGACAAGTCAGTGGAAGCACCCCAAGCGGTGTCTTTGAAGGAAGGAGAAGATCAACAGGTCGTCCTGGTGTTGTTGCCTGATGGAAAAGCGATGCAAGCAGTAGGTTCATCCAGCGGGATTCAGTCTCGGGGGTTTAAGGCATTCAAGCTCGGTCCTGGCGCGCTGCAGTATATTCCCAAAGTAAATGGCATCTTTACGACTCCCAAGCTTGGTGCTCTTACGCCGGGCGGAACCCTCTATGTCAAAGGTGAACATTTAGGAACCTCCAAGGGGAAGATCAATCTGCATCTGAGCCATCCGGTTCCGCAGGTTGTGGCCTTGTCCGTGGAAGAATGGAGCGATACCAAGCTTAAAGCCAAAATTCCTGGAAATATTTCCGGCGTCATCGATCATCAGGCGAAATTCCAGGTTTTGTCGGCCAAAGGGATTGGCGGAATTGCTTGGAAAGTCCAATTTTATGCCGCCCGGTCTTCCCAAAAGCTCAAAAACAATGATCCAGCCGTGAAGGTAGCGCATTGCTCGACGGGTGGTGATCAGAAATTACTGTAATGGGTTAAACACCAGCACGGGAGGAAGCTGTTTCTCCGCTGGAATCCCCCCTGTCTTTAAAACAGGATCCATTTATGCGCAGCATGTCAATTGCGATGTAGCGGTGGATTGGGATGATGGAAAGGATCGTTACCAAGTTACGCTCAAGAACGGGTGGGTGTTCAAGAAGGTGGAATACTCGCAAAAGAAAAGTTCCGGAAGCGAAAAAATCCATGCGCCTGATTACGCAAAGCTCAGACGGGACCTTCCTGGAACCACTTCCTGGAATCCGTCAATTAGTTGGGAAGTCAGTCCGGGACCGGATCAGTTGGAGTATGTCTATTGGCTGACGATCGAAGGCCCCAAAGGTGTGCCGCATTATTAAAGGAAGCATTGGATGGAATAACAGGTACATGAGCAGGCCGGGAATGATCGAATATCTTCCTCAGTTATCTAACATGTCATCAATGTACCACCTGAGATGATTGGGCTAGGGCGAACAGTGGGCGGTGACGGTGATTTACTTTTAATCAAAGGTTGTTTGCCGGTCACCGGCTATAGGCAAAATCGTGTCCAATTAAACCCCCTAATTTTTAAGGAGGGCATCATGCGGACAATTATCTCAATATGTGTCACTGGACTGTTGCTAACATTCGGGTCTCGATCATGGGGCTGGCGGAAAAACCGGTGACCCCACTCGCTCCGGAAACGGTGCCTGAGGCGAATCCATCTAGCTCTGACGATCAAGGGGTGCAATCCAGGGGATTTTTCCCAAAACTCCCGCCTCCTCCCAAGGTACCAAAAATTCGATCCTCTCCACTGCCGAGAAAAATTTGGCTAAGTCAGTGTTCCAGAACACCATTAATTACGATATGGTGAAAATCACTGATACACTTGGTGCGGGAGCTAGACCCTGGACCACCAACACTCCTCCACTGTAGATGATTAACGTGGGTAGCGATTATCCGAATCTGACTGCCAACGATGAACGAAAACGCCTCTTAATCCATGAAATGACCCACGTCTGGCAAGGTCAGCACCTGGTCCCGTTCATGCTCAATTCCGCCGCACATCAAAGGCTGAGTGCCATTAACAACGGGGGAGACGGGCGCCGGCCTATTCGTACACAGTCGGTAAGTCCTGGGGGCAGTATAATGTCGAGCAGCAGGCCAGCATCGTGGAACACTGGTACATGCCGGCAAATCTCTGTTTTCAAAACGGTTGGTGCGGAGGAGGAATGAAACCCACCGACTCACGTTATCGGTATATCCGGGACAACATCCGGAAAAATAAGATGAACTAAAATGACAGAGGGCACCTGGCAATACGCTATTGGATAATCAAAGAGTTCAGGTCAATGATATTGGATTCGGAGCGTTTGAACATGGTGTCATCCTCACCAGACTCAAATCGGTATGAGAATTGAAGGGTTACGGTGCAGTGGAAGCAGGCCATGGTGCATAGATGAACCCGTGGGCTGATGGGGATCATGCGGAAAAGGGTGGCGATTAGTTGAGACGGGTGGTTTTTTTCAGAACTTCCCGCATTAAGGACGCAGGTAAAATAAAGGATTTGCCATGAAATCAAAGACACCGAATTCCCTTTTTCGAAAGTTGATCTCTGCCGACGGGACTTTATGAAGCGCACCTGTGCTGTCGGATTGGCGGCCGTCAGTGCCCCCTGTTGATCGGTCGTTGTTCAGCCGGCAATTGCCGCGGTGGCGATTGAGAATATCAATGCGACGATGGGTTGGCATTCTGAGTGTGGTTCGACTTCCCATGAAGCCGGGGTATGTTCAGGTGGAAATGTACTGTGAGCGTGTGGTGCCGATGTTCGTTTGAAAAGCTGAATCAATGTGGGGCTCTTGCTCTCGCCCGTTTTTTGCCCTGGCATTCCGAGATTGCCCTGAAAAGAGGTTTCTGTCGATTGCCTGATAGGTTCTCGCCTTCCGTCCATAAGCTATCTCCGCCTATTGAAGTAATGACTTCGATCGCATCCGCAGTGAACGACTCCCGGCATGATTTCCGTTATGAATGGCTCAAAGCTGTCTAACTGTTTTCGGTGCTATGTCCCATTCGTCCTGGTGTCGTTTCATTGCGCTTCCACCAGTCAGTGAAGCGGACCCGTTGACCTGTCCCATCGAGCCTGATCACTTCGTTGCCGTCTTATCGTGATAACGCATCTGACTGTCTGCCCTCCATAACCTTCCGGTATCGATGAGAAAAAAGAATGCGCAGATGGATCGTCACTCAAGAAATCGGTGTGCGTATCTAAACCGATACCATTCGTATCTCATCTTGTTTCCATTTCTCGGTCATAAGGAGTTGCTCGAAGCACTTCAGGATTGAAATGTACCTTAACCGCCTAAAATTATGGTGAATTTTTGTTAGTAGAAATAGATTTCGTCAATGGAAGGTTCTGGCATTGAGGTTGCTTTAGCAGGCTGCAGAAATATTTTTTCTCATTCACTCACCAAGGAGGGTGCATGCTCGGAAAGCAGGCGCACAAGATTCAGAGGCAACGCAGGAGATGGACACACAATGTTTTCGGTGATCCGTAAATGAAGACTGATTCCTCACGGTTCCGGCAATTTTGTATTCACGCAAAGGAAACAGAAAGGGCATTCTATGAAACTCAATGTGTTGTTCAACGTAGCGGTAATGCTTGGCATGGTAGCCATCAATTCATCAGCATGGGGACATAGTCCGAACGATGCCGGCGAAGAGGGTCTTCAATCTAAAGTTCGTGAAGCGGGTCTGATTATGTATGGCACAGTTGTTGATATCCAATATCGAAACTCGGAGCCCACGAAAGAGCAACCCCAGGGTCTTCCCCATACGTTCGTGACTTACCAGGTTTTGGAAGTTTTGCGAGGTGACGTGCCGGACAAAAAGGTCACGCTCCGAATTCCCGGTGGGGCCGATGGGCAGGGTGGTGTCTACATGGTGTCGACAGCGCCTGCGTTTGCCCTTGGGCAAACCGATGTGTTGTTTGTCAAAGGAGGAGAAATCGACGATTGTCAGCTGGTGGAATGTGTCGAGGGAAGATTTCGTATACATGAAAATCAGGTGTTGAATGGTTGGGGCGTGCCGGTTGTGGAAGCCCACAAAACGTTGCGTATTGGCGGAAAACCACGGTTCGATCTCAATGTGATGGAAATACCTCGCCCTTCGTTTACAGCCCTGCTGGAACGACCTGAAATGAAGGCCTATATCGATCGAGTGAGCCGGGAGAGCCGACAGAGCTTGAAAGATCTGCAGGCCCGTTATGAGCGGGAAGCTCCAAAGGTCACGACGGTCAATCTGGGCAATCAGATTCTGCCAATCCAAAAAGATGTCGCCGACGAACCAGAGGCTATTCCAATGGAAGCCTACGGAGATCCTTTGACTCCCGACATATTTTTTGACGCTATACGTGAGTGGAGTAAACGGGTGGGCGATCCTCGATCCCCAATAGTGATGGCTAATGTGAAAGATCGGTTTGAAGTGCCTGACCAAGAGGTCTTGGCTCTCGAGGCCAAGGATGAGGCCGTACTTAAAATAAGCGATGAAGAACGCTATGACATCCATGCCAAGGAGGGGCTTCGATAATGAATATGACAAAAATTTTGATACCCATGATTCTCGTGGTGTTATGTAGTTCTCCTGCATTTTCGGCATCCTGGCTGGAATGTAATGGGGACAGTGGCAAGAAATTGCGTTGGGGAGGAAACTCTACGACAGCGCGGATCAATACTGGAAGTTTCCCGGCCGGGAGTGTCTTGCAGGCAGCCCAACGAGGTGTGAATATTACGAACACGAATCCCTCGCCGTTTACGATCAACCATACGACCGAAACCGGCGGGGTGGGGAGTGGAAATGGACAAAATGAAATTTGGGCCGCAAGTATTTCTCCACCGGGAGAGGCCCGCATGCGCTATCATTGCTACTGGTTATTCGGGTGGCATTATGGGCTGGATGAAGTGGATATTGTGCTGGATTCCACAGGGCGGTCCTGGACAACCTCCCAAAACAAAAACGCGAATTTTACTTATACCGGCTCAAGCCGTCCCATCGATGCCGTCATCGTGCACGAGGCCGGCCACTATCTTGGCCTGATGCATGTCAATTGGGAATACAATGTCATGGGTGATTCCTGGCGCCACCATCACACCAATGGGGGATCAGCTATCACGTATTTCGGGGAAGATGCTTCGCATGGGGCGCGGGTGCTGTATGGCTCGCAAATCTCCTCCTTTAACGATGTGTCCGCCTCGCACTGGCGAAGAACCGGAGCGAGCGGCGAGTATTCAAGTCATGACCGGGTGCGGGTCCGGAATAGTGCCAACACCGGGACGTTGACGGGTATTACGATCGCCGGGGAGCCCGGGTATCGGGTGAATCGGGGAAGTGTGGTCCGGCCTGAATTTACCATCGAAAATAATGGGAAACAGACTCATTCCAATGTGACTTTTGGCATCTATGTCTCAACCAATGACTTTATTAGCTATAGCGATACCCGTATTGGTGGGGGAACCTTTGGCTCGATTCATCCCGCCGACGTGTTAACCACCACAATTCCGGTGATCATTCCCAATTATCTGAATGCGGGACAAAATTACTGGCTGGGAATCATCGTTGATGAGGACAATGTTATCAATGAGGTGAATGGTTCGAATAATCGTGCGTATATTCCCATCAGGGTTCAGTGATAAAGAAGAAGGTTGTGAGTGATGGATCCCGGGACAACACTGCTTGTGGTTTCTGATTCCCTATAAGGGAATGGGCCTCGGCCGGATCCCCGGGCATGTTCAATGGGACGTCGATTTGGGAGCCGAGGCCGTCAGGATTCTAGGAATCTTGCATGGCCTCGGCTTTTCATGGATGTTCATGTCGGCTTGTCAAAAAGGGAGCAGTGTCAAGCAGTGCCGGGAGACCCAGGCAGTCATAAGCAGGCGCTGAGAATTGGAGTTCGGGAAAAAAGTCCCGTTAATCAGTGAGAAAAATCCTGGAAGGGATAGTCTTGAAAGATCCGACGAGACGGGGTTTTCCATTTCTGAATGAAGGTGAGAAGTTCAAACACGGTGGTATGACCTAGAACGGCACAATCCACCTTGCCGTCTTCGTTCACTCTCCACACATAATCGCCTTCCCGAAATAGATACATTCCCTCTTCACATGATCGACGAATGGTCATTGTGTCGTTCATCTCTTGTCTCTCCTTTAGAAGCCGTAGGCCACAGAATTCCCTAAAAATTTAACGCAGTGAGAATTACAGACTTCTTTGTTCGCAAAAGATATCAGCCGACAAAAATGTTCACGCCCAGTGGGACGCAAATATCCAGCACCATAAAACCGATAGGGAAAGGTGGGCAATAAGTCCTTCCACCTGACAAGTTGAATCGGGAGCATGGAAGTCGTGAGAGATGGCATGGTTAGGGATTGAATGGGCTTTTTTATAGGGTTCATGCCTATGGTCGCCATAACCAATACAAAGAAACCACTCCCAACAGACTTACGCAACTGATGATGATGAGTAAAATACCTTCCATGGTGTTGCCTTTCTATTTGGTCAGTCGGCTGTCACCCGTTCCTGATTCCAATCAAAAGCAACCTTGATGCCGTTGGTCGTGTTGTTGATTCTGGCCAACCAGGAATGCAACCTAAATAATTAATTTTAAAGAGAAAAAAAAGAGAGAATACATCATAGGTCCTGGAAATCTTCGGCTGGTGTGATGTGGGGAAGTACTGAAAGGGGTACATGCCGTAAACATTGGTGGCAGATACGAATATACCGACCGTTTCTAGCCCTATTGATGAAATGATGAGGAAGGGAGAATGGTGCCTATCCGGCATGAACGTAAATGGGGGACGAATCTGCTGTCTAGAATACACCTGACGAAGGCCTGTTTAAAAAGAAAGAATCTGCCTATTTCTTCTAGTGCGCGGAGGACGGCCTGCTGTTTATCCGCTAGCCAACCCTCGAATTTTTGAGGGCTGTTTGATAGCGTGGTACTTATAAATTTTCATCCACAGATTTTCCGTGCTCCAGAACTTTAAGTCGGGACATTAGCTACCGTACGTGAGTACTCATTCTGTTTTACAGAATCAGTAAAGACGACTTATTTATCCCAGAAATCGCAGACAAAGCGGAGACTGTCGATGTATATGCCATGCCGTCCACGGACTGCTTTACCGGCTTTTCCGGAAGGGCAGAAAAAACTACCACTGTTAGGCCCTCCGTAGGAACTTCCAAAATTCGTCGTGCATCGATCCCCTGTACAATGATTACTTGTCGAAAATGCCGGACTTTTCTGTGCGGGAATCCATGGGCTACAAAGAAAGGTTCCAGATTCAATAAACTGACCCGAACGCATCCAGATCCCCTGTACCACATTCCCTTGATTGCACCGGTGCGTGAGGGCCACTCCTCCACTCCCCCCAACCGGTCCTCTGGTAAACTCATTTCCCAAGGCCCCGGTTTGAGGATTCACTTCTTGGCAGATAATCCCTATGGCATCGAGCCACATGCCGGCCTTATAAATAACTCCCACGAGGACCGATTGGTTGCCACAATCTAAGTTATACGACCTGTTCCCTCCCCCACCTCCAAACAAAGGAGTGGAAAACTCCGTAGGCGTGGTGCTCTGAGAAGTGGAGCTGAGCGTTTTTAAGCGTTGAATGGATAGTAAAGAAAGGGTGCCCCTGGAACGGAGGCCGCTATAGCTTCCTATGGCTTCCAGCCGCTTTCCGTCAGGTAGCAGTAAGGCCAAGTGGTGGGTGTCGGGTTGTTCTCCCTGCGCGGAAACCGCCAGGGGTGCCGTCAGGTGTTCTTCATGGTTACCCGCTTGCGCTTCGAGCAAGAGGGCATCAACGGCCTTTCCGTCACTGGGCGTGACGCGGAGCCACCCTTCGGCTGGTTCGATCGCATATTCTCCTTCACTCAGAATCACATCACTTCCCTCGGCGTTCGTAAAGTGGACCGGTTGCTCAAGTGTCACGGTTGTATCGGCGTAGGCTGTCCCTCCCATCACGGTTAAAAAGGCAAAAAGGGTTTTAGTCATGAATGAAAAAAGGTTCGCAGTCATCGTTCGCATAAGGCCCCCTTTCAATGAAATATTGGTGCTGGACATGCCGTCAATCGGAAATATCGAGATGAAGTTCTTTCGTGTTTCTTATGCGTCTCAGGTCTCGTGCTCTCTTAATGGTAATTCGGGAGTATGGAAAATCCTGCCTGCCTCGTAAAAGACAGAAGGTTCCCCGGGACTGACTCTTTTTTCCTCTGCCTGCCAATTGAACCTCGAAGAATGGCTGGATTTATTATTTAACAAAGACGCTCACACTCCCATTGATGACTTTCCCTCCGGAGACCGAGCTTCCGACGACTGCAAGAGGCTGGGAGCCGTCATTTAATTTTATTTGTGGAGCTTTAATTCTTATTTTGCCTGCGCCTTCAGCCGTGACATCTTTCTGGCTTTGTAAGGACATGTCTTTTCCGCTTGTGAGGGTCAAATCATCTCCAGCGGTCAGATTGATTTTTTTTGAAGAAATCATGGCCAGATTGTTTTGGCCGTTGATGGTCAGATAGGCCGCCTGTATGGTTGCCCCGTTTTGAGTAACCTGGACAACCGATCGGAGAGCGTTCACCTGGGCTTGGAGGCCGGCAACCTGTTGTTGAAGTGCCATGATTTGTTTGTAGAGATAATCCGGTGTCAATTGAAGTTGCGGAATGGTACCTCCCCGTTGTGGAGCCATGGAGGGCGGTTGGACCTTTCCCATGTTCGGCTCAGCGGCAAAAGCGAATGAAAAATGAGAAATGAGCAGAATACTTGCAAGGGACATAAACATTTTTCGCATGAAAGACCTCCTTTGGTTACAACAGCCTACTCTTTGAAGAAAGGCGATGTGTTGTTTGAGGATGAAAATCTGTTTGGTGAGCTGGGGAGTTGCTGCGTGTGCAAGGGATGAGGTCGGAAATAGCACCGTGAATGTCGAAAGGATCAGAAAACTCATGGAGTTTCCTTTCATGATCGTCTTGTATCTCAAGTCTGACGATGTGGACGTTCTTGTGGGGGTTTGTCGTACCAATGAGGCTCATGGTTCACACCTGCTGATTGGTTGACTCTGATGAACGGGAAAAATCTGTTGCAAGTGTACCGATGCCAGGCAAAAAAAGTAAGAAAATGGCTGATTTTGTTGACCGTTATGGGGAATTTTCCCGACAACCAGTTAGCGATACGTACATTTGGCTACAGTTAAGTGACTGGAAGCAAACCAGGGAGGGAGTCCACTTTTGAAAGAAAAATCCCTAAATGCCGCACTATTGGTTTTTTCTAGGGAAGAGGAAGGTGGGCACGATCCTGTTTAGCCGGCGGGAGAAGACCAACTTGTTCAAAAAGATTGGCTCGCTGGGTGAGAGCTCGGACATCGTTGGGATCTGTGTGAAGGCGTTCTGATAAGGCCCAGATGGCGTCATACCAGAGCCCTGCTTCAAGTAATGGTTCCGTGGGAGTCGCATTAATGGATGGGAGATTGGCAAGAGTTGCTACATTGGCTGAAGGCAAGACCCGCATGATCCACCCGTTGGTTGTATGGCTTTCTCCTGGGTTCAGGCCCTGAAGAACGATTTTCCATTGATAGGTCGTATTGAGTTGGAGCCTGATCCCATAATCCTTCAGGTCTACTTTATGAATGCCAGGCTGAATAGGAGGGAGCATGCGGACATCGAGCAGTATTTGTGTATTCCCCTCATCCATAATCATGACATCTACGGGTTGCGACGTCAGTTGGGCAATAAACCAAAAAAGAGCGGGCTGTTCAAACATTGTCAATCCAATATGGTCCGGGGATAAGACAGACAGGTACAACGGGTCTTTTCCCGGTTCCTGCTCATCGACGACAACCCGTGTGCCTTGGGCAGAACCCTGAGGGGCATGATACGGCAAGAAGGTCTCTAAACTCTTCGTCATGGCAGAAGAATCACCAGGGGATAAGGCCAAAGTAGCCCGAGTATCCTCTTGCATTGATGGAGGTGACGTAGGGACAGGAGGGGAAACACTCGCTGCAGCTTCAGGTATTTGAGTCAATGGGGATGGAGAAGGGGGTGAGACCAGGGCGATTTTCGGTGATTCGACAGGAGCCTTCGTTGATCCTCGGGCCTCCAGGCGGATTCCGCCCGGTAATAGGAGTTCAATTAAGACCTCTTCGTTCTTTTGGGGCCGAGTGAGAGCCATGGGAGAAAACAATTCGTATTGCTCGTGAGTGAGAGATTCTGCCTGAATGGTGAGACCGGGTTTATCCCCTTCAGGGATGACCCGCATTTTAGATGGTCCGGCTTGTTCAATGAAATATTTTCCGGGTTCTATGGTGATGGGAGTGCCATCAGGAGAAGAAAAGTGGAGTGCACGACTCAAGACCACATTCGGAGGGGCAGCCCAAAGCAGAGCCGGAGACAGACTCACCAGATACCACAATAAGCCAAGCCTGAGAAAGGAGAGTATTTTCACAAACGTATCGTTAGAATACGGTAAAAATAGAATTTCAAGGCTCTACCTTACGGGAATCGTAAAAGATTGTGCAATCCGAAGCATGCGGGAATCCACTTGGAATGAAGAAGTGACCGTGTAATTTCTGAGATCAGTCCCAGAAAACGGAAGTCTGGTAATTCTACATGAATTGATAGCTATCGGCCGAGCCATATTTGACCTCGGACGATATCGTTTACCTCAAGAAGACTTCTGTTGTCAGTCGGCCTCAGTCAATAATTGATCGTCGTCAAGTTCTTACTTTCTGCCTCCCAAACAGAACGATTAAGAGCCATGTGGTCAAGGGAAGACCCACATTGTCTGAGATGAATGATATTTTCCCAAGACTCCGAGGAAGTATTTTCGTGAGAGGGTGGTAGATTCTTATGATGAGGAGGGGTCTGTAGAACGTCACTCGGGTAGAGGGCTCAACGTTTGTCACCCGAAACCCAGTCCATGGGGGATGGCTGGATACATTACTTATACGAAGAAGATTGAGCGAGTCGTTTTGAGGGGAAGATCCCTATTTCTTAAGATTTTCCTCCTCCGTGGTCGGCTCGATTGAGTCCGGACCAGAGATGGATGAACGGCGACGGGTTTGTTGCTTTTCTTCAGGAATGGGTATTCGGGGTTCCCATTCCTCGACCAACCCTGCCGTTCCGCGTTGGCCCCAAGTGGATAGGCGAATAGTGGAATTTTTTCTTAGACCGGTGACCATGCGTACTTTCTCCAGGTTGTAAAAGGTGAATAAGCCAAATTGGCGTCTGCTAAATGACTCTTTCTGTGGGGTTTTCCCTTCAAAAATGTATCTTAAATGGAGAATTTTAAAGGAAACCCCATATAAAGAAATTAAACAGCAAAATAGATGCCATGTCAAAATCCGGTCTTTATATCAGGGCTTCTAGCAATGATTTGAGCAATGGGGGCAGGGGAGTGGAGGGCTTCTCATGTGAGAAGGGACTTTGTTTACTTGGGGAAGATGCATGTATCCATTGAGATAAATGAGTGTATTGAATGGGAAAATTTCTATTATCAATGAAAGAGGGAAGTCCCCCCCTTAGGGGCACATCCCGACTGAATTCCGCTTGCAGTTAAGGTAAAACCCGATTTAACTTGAACCTTATTATTTTAAAAATCGATGAAGTTCGGTCCGGATTTTCTTGGGGGTTATGGGTATAGGCCAAAACTCACAGCCTCCAGCTGCAAAGGCCCGGTCTCGATGAGTGATTTCTGATTGCGCGCTCAGGAGAATAATCGGGTAAGCTGAAAGTTCTCCTGTGCTCGAAGTCGTTCACAGGCCTTGAATCCATCAAGCCCAGACATTTTCACATCCATAAATATCAAGTCGGGTTGAACGCGTCGGGCGTGTTCAAGTCCCTTCTCGCCATCTTCTGCACAAACAACCTGATAGCCCATTTGTTCTAAGATATCGCCCGGGATCATCAAATTATCCGGGGAATCATCAATGAGCAGTATGGTGACAGACTTGATGTCGGATATCCTTTCTAAGGTCTGTGGTGAAGATACCGTCATGTTCATCCTGCCTCCCTCCATTTTTTGTCGTATGGCTTCATCCATTTGTATGACCGATGAACTAAGCAAGGAGAGTATTGGATTGGTTGGGCATTGTAACGCATTGAAATTGAGCTATTTTTTGTCAATCTGTCTCAAGGGATCGGGTGTCGTGAGGTGTGTCATGAGACAAAGAATATGGGACAGGAAAGGTGTTTGAGACAATGAGAAAAATCGCAATTGCGAAGAGAAACCCGGTCACAAATGGGTGCTATCCGTCAGTTCGGATTGAACCTCCGGCAGATAATTGCGAGATCCCCTCGTCTAAAATTAGAGATTTCCTTTGGAGTGAATTTCCTCCCCAAAAAATGAGAGGGGTTTTTTGAACGTTAATGGTAGGCTACCTGCAATCTCTTCAGCAATTGGTTCCAGGCGGCCATGTCCGCTGCGGTCGAAAGTGATATGGAAAAGCTGCAAGATACCATAAATCAAAAAATTCAATTGGTGAGTATTGTTATTCCCGTCTACAACGAACGGAAAACGATTGAGACGATTGTCGGCCGCGTGCAAAAGGTGGAAATTCCAAAAGAACTAATCATTGTGGATGACGGGTCCACGGATGGAACTCTGGAATGGCTCTACGAACAGTTCGGTCAGGGGTCTATCGAGAACGAAGAAATCCGGAAAGAATTCCGTGAATCATGTGCCGATTGTTCTCGGGTCAGGGTGTTGGCTCACCAACACAATCAAGGAAAAGGCGCAGCCCTGAAAACGGGATTTCGGCAGGTTCGAGGGAGCATCGTAATCGTGCAGGACGCCGATTTGGAATATAGTCCAGAGGATTATCATCGTCTATTAGAGCCAGTGATAACAGGCCGGGCTGATGTTGTCTACGGATCCCGGTTTTTGGGGGGATGGAAAGGGAGTTGGCCACCGGTCTCCTATCTGGGTAACAAGATTTTCACTACGTTAACTAATGCTGCGACGGGGTTATCGTTGACGGATGTATGGACCGGGTACAAAGTGTTTAAACAGGAAGTCTTGAGCGATATCTCGCTCGAAGAATCAGGGTTTGAATTGGAGTTGGAGCTCACACTGAAAGTGGCTCAAAAGAATTGGCGAGTGACAGAGGTGCCGATTTCTTATTTACCCAGAAGTAAAGCGGACGGCAAAAAAATCCGCTGGAGAGATGGGATTCAGTCCATCAAAACGCTGTATCGGTATTCTCACACCTCATAACTCGAAACCCGTCGGGTTGCTTTTCCTGGTACCCACATTTTTCGCCTGCATCAGACTTTTTGAGGGTCACCGCATTCTTATTGCGGGAGGTCCTCAGGGACAACTCGCCCAGTGCGTTATCTGAACGTGATGGGGCTCGCCCATGGGAGGTGAATGATCACGACAATGAAACGTGAAGGTTACCAAATATTGCCGGCTCCAGGGGTATAGCTTTTGGCGATGACCGTGGTGGTCATCATGGTGTCGGCTTTAAGAATTCCATGGATGCCGGTAATTGCGGCTTTGATATCAAGGGTACTGCCGGACATGTTCAGGTTCCCTCCGGCGTTAATGTTAAGGGTTCCTGGGGCTTGAATGGTGACCACGCCGGAAGAATTCACCGCAATTATCTGTCTGAGTTGGGCAATGTGTTGAGCCTGTACGGTGACTTGATTTTGGAGGGTCGCCACGGTTTGTTCAAGTTTTGCCATCTTAGAAAAAAGCAGGTTGAATTTTTGTTCGGTCGTCGGTTGTTTTTTTGTGACGGGTTCCCGTCCTGAAGGGGAAAGGATCTGTCCCTTTGAAGGGGAGGAATACCGATCTTGGATTCCCGTATTGGGGTCCAGTGCAAAGGCGGTAGAGATGGACAGACAAAGGCACATCATGATCAAGGCGCTCAGAATGAGAGACGTTTTGAAGGGCTGCATGACAACCTCCGTTTCACGATTATGAGGATTATTGGTGTAAAGCCTCCGGCCCGGCTCTTCTAAGAGTGCCAGGCCAGAATAGCCCAAAAAAGACTGAGAAAACGGGTTTCAGTCTATTTGCCGATTTTCCATGCGTGGGTATAGGAAGCGGCCAGACTGCCGACCATTTTAGATCCGACACCGCCGCCTCCCCCGACTCCAAAACCCTGAAATTCTTTTACACTACCGTCCCACATCCCGTCTGCATTGCCAGTGGCACCGGCTCCAAGCGACCCTCCAATGCCAGCTCCCCAGCCTGCAAAAGAGTCCAGGGTAACCTTTGGAAAGAAAATGACTTCGCAGGGAACCACCTGCCCCTACGACGATGCCCGCTTCCGGTCCAATGAACCAGTGCCATCCACCATTTCCCCTAAAATCAGTCACTCCGAAGAATCCGATCTGGGCGCCGCCCACATAAGCGGCATCCAATGTCACCTGGAAGCCCATGTAAAAATGATTATCGGTTGCGCCACGGGTTCTCACGGTGGCAAAACTAGGCGCCAGGCCTGCTTGAATCAATGCCCTATCCAAGTCCGCAATAGAATTCTCGCAAATCATGGTGGGACTGAATAGTAAATCCATAAATTTTGATCGGTTGGCTGGATTATTCAAATTGGCTTGTATGCGGTTCATTTCCGGAATGACGTATTTGTTGGCATTGATCCCAGACACCATGGTGTTCACGATTTGTTCACGATAGGCCTGGTCTTGATTGAGTCTATTTTGCAGAGAACCTTGCCGTTGCTTGGCAACTGGGAGAATGGCTGCCACTTGCTTCATCAGGCTTTCTGCTGCCTGTCCAGCTTTGAGACCGCCTCTAATGGCACTGACCTGGATTTTACAGGCCTGAACTTTTGTAAATTGAGCGGTCTGCCTGGCCAGCTCTTGGGCCTTAGCCGCCGCAGCCTCGGCGGCTTGTTCGGCGGCTTGTTTGGCTCGTAAGGCTGCGGCCCTGGCGGCGGCGGCCTTCTGGGCGGCGACTCGTCGAGCTGCTTCTGCTACGGCCTTGGCTCTGGCTGCCGCTTTCTTGGCCGCGTCAAATAGCCCTCGTGATTGAATGCCGCTATAGGTTCCAGTTGCGACCATACTCGTTCCGTCAGGATTGAGGAGTTGCACCACGTGGACATCTAATTCGTCCGGTTCACTGCCAGGGGTGGAAATCACAATAGGAATTTCTACTTTCACCTCGTGGGTGCCTTGTTGCGCTTCAATCAACAAGGCATCCCGGCGTTCGGTTCCGGGAATGAGCCGAAGCCATTCCTGCGCCGCTTCGACGGAATAGTTCCCTGGCTCTGCCACGACATCACTGCCATCCGTGCCTAAAAAATGGACGGCTTGGTCCAGCGTGATAGTCGTGGTTTCATCGGGTATCAAGGCTTGAGCGGGGAGACCGGATTGAAAAAAAATACTTACGAACATCGCACAGAGAACTCGTCTGGCAAAGGACATGTTCATACTTTTTTTCCTTTTGAACTAGAGGGTGAATTGAAAATTGAATTATCAGTCTTTACCTGATGGGTCGAAATCCAATGGAATTCGGTTCACCAGATTTTGTATTTTGTGAAATAAAAAATTGTCTCAGGGAAGACCTATCCCAATATATTAGGTGAGGAATGTCAAGAAAAATTGAGGTTTTGCAGGCGAATCGTGGCTAAACTCAACCCCTTTGGTCTGGCTTTCGTCAGAAAGCCGGACTGCTTGAAAATGCTTGCCGGCCATTCACGGCAATGGTCAATTGGGTCACGCTGCCATGAAGACATCTGACGCATTTCTTGTCTCCTTGAAATTGGTGTCAGCTACATGAAGTAAAAGATCCTTAGAGAGGACATTCAAAATTCCCTGTAGGTTTGGGAATGGATCTTCTTTTTTACACAACCCGAAGCTTACACAAGATGAGGGGGAGGGAGAGCTAAATGGATCTGCGTGTGTTTTTATTGTGCTGTGGGCTGGAAGGAAAAATTCCCGGAAAAGGAAGAAGAGGTCCAGGGTGATTGTTTGCCATTGGTGTCGCGCTCAACACCTTGCAGGACCAGTTTAAACACTTGTTCCACCGGCAGGCCTGGAGAGGAAATGTGTTGAAGTAAATGTTGAGTATAGAGGCCGTTTCGATCTTTTCCGTCACTAGCAACTTTTCCCGGGCTAGTGGCATAGGCTATTAACGTTCCCTTCACGAATGAGCTATTGACGACTGCAAGCCCACGACTGGATGAACGAAATTCCTTCGCAAAGGGGTTGTCTCGACAGGCATCCAGGATAACAATATTGAATCCATTTCGAGCTTCCCCCATTTTGCCGAGCACCTGGCCGATATTCACGGCCTTGTAGCGGACATCGCTTTCGCTTTCAATGGCGGCATTGACGGGAATGAGGTAGTTTTCTCCGCCGACCTGCACGCCATGGCCAGCGTAATAAAACAGTCCGACTCCGCCCTGGTAGAGGTGTCTGCCAAATTCACTGATGGCATGTTCCATGTTTTCTAGGTCAGCATTTAATTCGAGGGTCACATCAAATCTGAGTTTCACCAGGGCGTCAGCCATATCCTGCGCGTCATTGGCTGGATTCCGAAGACTGCCAATCTGGTATTCGCTATTGCCTATGACCAGAGCAGTACGTTTACCTGCTTCTGCTGGGATGGCGAGAGCGGGCTTTGCTTGAGAGGAGAGTGATGTCCTTCCTATGGGTTGAAGATTGGCCAGGGGAAGAGAATCTTTCTGGATATACACGGTGACTTGCATGGAACCGGCATTATCCTCGATCCAGGGGAAGGGGTCATTGATGGCCAAATAAATTTCCCCTTCTCCTGTGGCTCGGAGCTCAGTTTCTGTTCCAATTTCAAAGGGTTTTCCCTGTTCACCAATTTTGCCCATGAGAGCGTTGGCGTTGATCCACGGGACTTCCTTTCCTGTGCCATCCAAACCTTCCGGGCCGCTCCAAACATTCAAGGCCGGAGCTTGACTCCACTTGCCCATAGCCAGAATTTTCACCGTGTCACCCGGGGTCACGGTGACTCCAGAGGCTTGCCAGGGTTTATTGGCCTCTATGGTGCGGGTGTGCCCGTTCAGGGGGGTCGCCACTATCCCTGAGGACGCTTGATAGTTCACGATATCGGCATCGTAGGTGCGAGAGGGATTGAACTGAAGGCAGCCGGTCAGCAGATTGCCAAACATCATGGCAAGGCAGAATGTCGTGTACTGAGAAAATGTATTGTCGGTTTGTTGAAAAAACATTGAACGAATATCTCCGTCAGATAAATGCCACAGATAAATGACCGTGACCCTGATTCTAAGCAAGCCTTTTGTGGGCATGTGTTGCAACTTCAAGAAATTTTACTGAGGGATGTGGGGAAGGTCAAAGAAAATCCCTCGCCAATTCATCCCGGCGTTCGGTTCCGGGAGTGAGCCGAAGCCATTCCTGCGCCCCCTCAAGGGAATACCCCACAGGGTTTTCGACCACATCACTGCGCCCCCCGTACCGATGAAATCTATGGTTTGATCGAGCGTGATGGTTGTGGTGTCATCAGATTCCGATGTCTGGGTGGAGAGGACGTGACTCAGCAACGCAAAGATAAGCACGGCACTCGGGAATGTGTTTGAGTGAGAGAATTTCATGAATTCCCGGTCCAAATTTTAAGGATGAAAAATTAAGGCCGTACAGGGTATTGACAGGTCAGGCGAATGCAGACTCGCCTTGGTGCGATGATTGAGTGTGCCGCCTGTTGATGGTCCACCAACTGAAGTCACGAGGAATTTTGGTGCGGGTGCGCCAGGGGCTGTTGGTTTCCAGGGCAACAGTCGAGGAAGTTCGCGATGGTCGCGAATCCGGATCTTGCGTTCAATGAATTCACCTTCGTCCTCCGACGGGATTAGATTTCCCTGGACAGTAGAAGGAGAGTCCGGTGGTTCTTCCGGTTAAGTCTCTGGGAAGCCGAGGCCTTCTCCCAGAATCCAGACAAAAAGGCTCATTGCTTTTACTATACGGATGAAATGGTAGGTTTTTCGTCTCTGCCCGACTTTCCCGTACCCTCCTCTTTTCTACTTTGATGCAGGAGCCATTTTTTTGTCCGTTCGTGTTGTGCTGGCGTGACTGTTTGTTGATGCAACCCTCCTCAGTGGACTGGGTTGCGCAAAAATCTTGTTAGCCTGACGGTCTAAAGACGGGGGCTGATGGTGAACCCCTACGCCAGGCTGATTTCAGCCTCTCTGGTTGAGTGAAATGGATGCCTGTAGAGGGTACGATTTTTTGATATGCCGCAGCGCGTTTTTTCCATCCCTCCTAGGGGTTGTCGAACGACTTTGCCAACAACCCCCTCTCCCTTTCTTTTACTGGTCTATGTGATCAAGTTGTTCTACCCGTTCACATCCGACGCTCTTGGCAAGAGTTCCATGCTCACCATAAAGCCCTGGGAACTTCCGTTATACGGCCCGGCTGCCGGCCTACTTCGACGGCTTCTCACCTTCATGCTCTTTCAGCCAGGACTCCGTTAACCATGATGGAATCGGCGTCTCCTCGCCGACTTCATCTCCGCCCTCGATTCCGCGCCTGAACACCTGTGTTTGGTTCAAGCTTTTGAGCCCACCTGACAGGGCCGCAGACCCGGCTGGTCTCCGGCAATTAAGAACTTGTTGCGTCGAGCTCATTGTGCAGCATTTCATCTGGCCACCTTCGCATACCAGGACGTGTACATATGAATGGCCCCGCATAATATCCTGCTCTGCTTGACTTACGCATGAAGATCCGAAATGAGTGTTGAGATCCTCCGTTGTACATCCGAAGACTTTGGCCTTGGGTTTGGCCTGGGCGTTGAGCGGCAGGCCGAATACCCAGATAGTGAAGCTCAGCGCAACAATCGTCATTGTGCGTGTAAGTCGCATGGTGACCTCCTGGTTAAAGTAATTGTGTTGTGCTCTTGCTGATTCTGACCTCACGATGAAATGTTTCATGCCTGGTCATGGTTTAATGGCCGGCCTCGCGATCAGTTTCTTGTGCCCATCCAGATCTATCGCCCCCGCGACGAGTTCGGTGCCGATGATGAACCGAGGTTTGCCGGAAATGCCGACACGATGCATTCTGAATCTCGTGGCAAAGGCCGGCGTCATTTTTCTTCCTTCTCCGAAGATGCCGGCAGGTCGCCCTCGATCCCGCGTCGCATGATCGGGGCTTTCTGCTTTTGAAAAATCGATGGATTCTTCGTGCCGGGTGGTGTTCCTTGATCGAGCACAGCGGCGCGGGGACCCAATAGGTTCTTGAGGGCGCCGCTGACCGCGCTGTTTGTTGGGTTCGTCCCCTTCGTGCAGTTGTACGTGCCGTCGCCATTCGGGGGGCAGCACATCCAGTCGCCGCAGGTACCATCAGAGTATTCGGGACGTATCAGTAATAGTCACTTGGATTGGGGCAGCTGTGTCCCTGGCCATCTCCTGACGTTTGGTTGCACTGATCTCTGATGATAAGGGCCTTTACCGGCGATGAGAGTGCAAGTAACCCGATTACGGCGATCAATCGAATAAGATTTGTCCGTATCATATCCATAAATCCTCCTTGCTCAATGAGAAGGTTCGTTGCGTTGATCAATCGATTACGGTATGCTTCCTTCGGTTGGGTCAAAGGGACTCGGCTGTTCAATAATTGGCTCAGCGGGCTGCCCCTCTTCAATGCCACGGCTCAAGACCGCACCCATTCCGCCCACACCTCCGATGCCGCCTGTCGTCGTGGCTGTGCCGATTTGGCACGTGAATTCACGGGAGGCCCCGGCAGGGAGAAGACCGAAAAAGCTGGCGGTGCTGCCAGAAGGGGGAAGCGTTTGCACCTGGGATGTGCCGTTTGACATGGTCGTCCTCACAGTGAGACCTGAGAGCGTGGGCACCATCACCCCCACGTTGCCCTGATTTTTGTCCAGGTTGCACATGATAGTCTGTGTCTGGCCTGATTCGCACACGGTCCCTTCCTCGACGCCAACCACATTGAGCGGGCCCTCCAGATTGCCGTAAGGATTGAAGCAGGCAACAATCATCTTGCCGTGCGCCATTCGGCCGCTCCAGCGTACGCGCGTGTTGCCGACCAACGATGGCGTCGGTTTTGCCCATGGTCTGCAGGATCCAAGCGCGGAATGTGAAGACATCTGTGAATACGGCTTCGCCGTTTGGCGTCAAGCAGTTTGCGGTGTTGCCCTGCGAGGCGATTCCACGCACCGTCGCACGACCATTCTCAACTGTGACGAACCCTGATCCGCTGTCGCCGGGACACAGCGAGGCGGAGGCCGCAGTGGCAGGAATGTTAATTTTTGGCGCATAGTCGATCGGGGGGATTGGTGCGCGGAAGATGGCAAACTGTCCTGAAGGTGGCGTGCCATTGTGACTAAAAGATGCGAGAGTTCCTACGACGCCTGGGTTACGCTGGTAATCTCGGCAACCCGACGGTCTGGAGATAGGGGTTGATCGTGAATGGTTGCGCCAATTTGATCAGCGCGATGTCGTTGGCCTGGTCCTGGCTCGGAGTGTAATTCGGGTGGAGGAACACGCCGTCGCGCCTAGCTCCGACAGGAGCAGGACCGCGTGTTTCAGTTTTCACCGCGCCGGTGTATGGATCGGTCCGCTTATAGGTGAGTTGGCCAAATCCGATTCCAGGCGTGACACAGTGCGCTGCAGTTAGGACCCATTCCGGATCAATAAGCACCCCGCCGCAGCCACCCATCCGCACTACCCAGGGGTATCGATAGTCAGGTTCGAATGTGCCGCCCACGACAGGCAGTGGCCCACCAGCCACCCGAAGAGGGGGCCGCCTGCGGGATCAGGACCTTCCCTTGCGGGGTCGGCTGCGCCTGCCGGAGCTAGAGCCTTTTGTGAAGGGGTGAAGAGTCCCCGGCTTTGTGCGGTGGTCACGGGTCACCCCGCGCTCAATGATGGATTCGTCGGAAGGAGTCGAAGGGCTGGTCTGGTTCCTCAGCCAAAGCAAACGATGACCCGCCAAGTCCGATCGCAAAAGCTAGAACCGTGGAATGGATTACCTCGACGTATGTATCATGCCTGCTCATAATGCCATCCCTTGATATGGTGACTAAATTGCTATGTCCGTAATTTTCGTTTGGAATATCCTGCAGCTATCCTAAATTGTGTCTCCTTGATCAGAGGCCAATCATCATCAGCTCGAATTTGGCGGTATAGTTAATGGAAGGGGCCGCATTAGGGTCGCTAATACGGGTGGAAATGGTTCCTCCTGATCCCGGGGCAACGCCGAGGTAAAAGCCGCTGACGGTCTGGATGGTATAGGCGCAGTTGGGTTGTTCGACAATCTTAAATTGTTCCCAGGCTTGGACCTGCGTTCGATTGGTTTGGAGATTGTCTGCAGTTGCCGTTCCGTGGGCGAGCCCCCCTCCGCCGACAGCAGTGACATAGTTCACTCTATTGGAAGTCTGGAGGGCATAGGACCCGTCACCCTGCCGGATGAGTTTAAATTTTGACCCATCGTTAAGACCGCTAAAAGCTGTCATGGCCTGGGTTGTTCGGCCGCCGCCGCCGTTCGCGGTGAGAAATTTGACAACGGTACCGGGGCCTCCTGTCCCCGTGGGCCTGATAGCATACGTGTACCCGGATCCCAGGTCGCCACATTTCAACACCCAGAAATACTCCCAGGTATCCGCTTTGGTGGCATCGGTATGAAAGGCACCTGTCGCTTTGCCACCGCCGCCCAAGGCCGTGAGAAAATTGCCGCTGAAGGTTTTTATGGTCATCAGGCCTTGTGCACTGGGGCCGTCCAACCTGAATAGGGCAATGTCGTTCTGGGGCGACAACAGTTCTGTTTGTAGGGCTTGCGAGGCATCGTACCCGTCGCCATATCCGCCAGGTTGCGCTCACATAGTAGCCCCGGGCTGTCTGAATGGTGGTGAAGTCCGGTTGAACAGACGCAAGTTTAAACTTTTGATATGGTCCGATCACCGAGGGAACGGTAAACACCGCATCGATGCTATGGTGTCCTCCGTCACGGGCGGACAAGGGAGTGTTCTTTAGGTAAGTTCGTATGGTGAACTCGCCGGGTAGAGCACCGAACGCAGGCGGATTCGGCGCTACGCCAGGCACGGAGAGCTTTGGTGCCCGGCCGAGCTGTGGCTTGGTCAGTCCCGGCATCATGCGAGGAACCGCCCGCTCTTGCACCTCTCCCGTCTGGGGTTCCTCTGGTGTCTGTGGGGATGCCTCCCCCTCCATTGCAGGGGCGACTCCAGATTGCTCGCTAGATTGCGGTTCCTCTGCCGTGCTGACGAGTGATCCCCCGAGCAGCAAGGCCAGTCCCATGGCGACCGGGATACATACCGCCAAAATCTTTTTGTGGTTAGTCTGTGTCATGTGTACTCTCCTTCTTTGGCGTTAGGTTTATTGAACAATGGCAGTGATCATTCTCCCGGTTTCGGCTCGGTCCACGAGGCCTTTTCACGTGTGAGCGGAATCTCCTGCTCCACCCTCCTACCCGTTGGTCGAAGTATCAGGGACAAAAGTTCAATGTGCCGACTCCGGCTAAGGTGCGCGTGGGGGCGGAACAACGCCCTGCTTACTGTAGGATCAACGGTGATGCCATAACGGCACTTCGATCTCCTTCCTGTAGGTTGTCGCCTGTGAATTAAGAAAGAGCGTCGTGCCGCCTGTGGTATTCAATTTGAGGCGAGAGCCCACTACCGTCTCCACCTCATGCCTGCAGGCCCTTACCAAGACATCGCTTCGGTCAGATTCCGCAAATTCGGCAGACGGTTTCAATGTGAGTGTGGACGCCGCATCAGCCCATGAGGTTAGTCCGGTGAGGAGAAACCAGGTGATCGGAGGAATGACCAAGTTGTTCATCCCGGACCGAACAGAAAGTTTGTTCATAAAAAACTCTCCCGCCTTAACCCTCATGCCTATTCACAAGAAAGGCGTAAAAATGCATTCATGATTTGTCGATTGGACCGCCGTGCGCCGTGTTATACCTATTCGGTGGCTTTATCGTGATGATGGGTGTCATGGGCGGTGCTCCTCTCCTGAATAGCGTTCATTCCAACATCCTTCCTCCGGCATCGCATCGCGGTGGCTAGGTTCTTCAAAGAGATCTCTACCGCCTTTGCAGGGGGGTGCATTGGCAGGTGTGACTTCCGACCGGGCATGCTCCCGGACAGATGGTCGACAACACCTGGCAATCGGCGTCGTTGTTACACGAACACTTCGTTATGGTGAACGGGACCTGATAGCCGCATAGATTCGGAGGCAGGGTGGGAGGGGTGCCACGGAACAATGGGCTGCACTGACAGGTGTGACTTCCGGTCGGGCATGATCCCGGGCAGAGGGTCGATAATACTTGACAGTCCGCATCATTGGAGCACCGGCATTGGGTCATCATTTGTGTTTCCTGATGACATAAATTAGTCGGAAGATTTCCCCCGGCTGGTTTGGTGGCGGTTTGACCTTCGTTCCTCGTGGCATTTTCCGCAAGGTCACTTTCGTCAGTCCCCGCTCCTGGATTTCTCCCCCTGGTTGCTCCTTCGGTTCCTGTGCCGAGGGTCCAATTTTTTTTGGAGAACTGGCACCAAGTTGCTCGCTGGGCGTCCCTTCTTCTGCCGTACTGACATGTCTTCCACCGAAGAATACCAATAGCCCCATGATCAAAACCGTGAAGATTGTTTTCATCGTGGTGGTACCCCATATTGCTGACTGTCCCATGAGTCTCTCCTTCTTCATTCGCACTGCGTCATTTACTGTAGAATTACCGATAATCCCAATCCATGGGCGATCAACTGAAACTTCTCATTCGTCGTTGGTGCGGCATCCCGACGGGTGGTGAGCAAGGTGTATCCTGATGAATCCTTGTCGATCCCCACAAAAAATCTGCTGCTGGTCTGAATCGTATAGGTACAGTCGCTCTGATCGATCACCTTGAATTTCTCCCACCCTTTGATTTGCGTCGCATCCGTGTGAATGACCGTGGAGCATTTTCCGATGCAGGCTTCGAACATCCCGCAATCCGGCGGATGATACTTTTGCACCTGGCCTCCTTCTCCCAAAGCGGTGACGGTGTGGACACTCTCCTCTTTCAGTTCTTAAAAAACCTCATTCAGCCGGCACGGTGATTTCGATGTCTAATTCCTCCGGCTGTTCGCCTTCAATGCCACGGCTTAATACGGAACCTGTGCTTCCGCTAAGGGGCGTCCTAAAAATGACGGTCCCGCCCGGCTTATAGGGACCGCAATACTTCGTCGTGCCACTTCTCACGCCACCGGTGGCGGGATCCGAATAGTTGCAGGTTTTCCCGTTATAGGCTCCACAGGAAAACCCACCAGTGTTTGAAATATCCGTGATCACGCCAATGATGTCTCCAGGGGCCTGACAAATGCAGGCGCATTGTTTGTAAATGGTCCCTTTGGGTTTAGCTAGGCTTACCTCAACCCACGTCAACACCAGAATCAGTCCGGCGCACACACCCAGAACCATGCGACCTCTCATCCACATGTGAGTTTGGGTAACAGGTGTCATGATTGCCCTCCTTTGAAAATTTCGGTGATGGGTTTTTTGAAATCTATTCGATTGTTCTTTCTGCAGCACGGGTCTCATCTTCCTGAAGAACGTGCTGCTGATTGTCTTGCATCTCTTATCTCTTTTCATCTCGAACCTGTCTGACCAGACTTTTGAGATCTTTCAGATCCAGTGCGCCCGGAATCAGTTCTGTCCCGATGATGAAACCCGGGGTGCCGTTGATACCCAACTCTCTGGCGAGCTTCCGATTGCGGTCGATGGTCGCCTGGATGGTTGGGGCCTGCATATCTGCGCTAAGCCGTTCAGTGTCCAATCCGACCGCTGCCGCAATCGTGAAGATGTTCTCCTGAGTCAGTTCATGCGTAGAGGCCAGCAACGCTTCATGAAAGGCCTCATGTTTGCCTTGGGCTTTTGAGGCTAAGGCCGCGCTCGCGGCGAATACAGAGGCTTCTCCCAGAATGGGGAAATCTTTGTAGACTACCCGTACCTTTGGATCATCCATTTGAAGCTGGGTCACCGCTCCGGCCACGCGCTTGCAGTACCCGCACCGGTAGTCGAAGAACTCTACGACGGTGATATCCCCCTTGAGATTGCCGCTCACTGGAGAATTTGGGTCGTTCAGCAGATCTTCCTGTTTGGTCGTGATCAGGTTGCGGACACGTTCCCGTTCCTCGGCTTCGCGCTTGGTTTGTAAGGCTTGTAGAGTTTGCTCGATGACCTCGGGATGAGCACGAATGTACTGTTCCACCGCTTCTTCCACAGCCTGCTGAAAGGCCGGATCTGACGGGGTTATGGAGGGTTGTTCAGCGTTGGTTAAAACGGGGAAAAGTCCGAGAACTCCTCCAAGGACAAGCCCGCAAATTCTCCTTCGAATGCTCATTTCACGACATGACATATCAATCTCCTACCGTCTGTGAATGTGATGGTTTTCCTTCTATTGTTTTCCTGCACAAAACCGGCACCTCCGGAGTAAGACTTGGCGAGCCTCCTCATCGAGTTGGATACGTCCCTGTTCCAGCGTTACCCGCCCCGAGGAAGGGACGACGCTCGAATAAGGTCCGGACACGGCCGATGAAGCAACGGACTCCTGTTCATTGAAATCGGTATCCGTGGTTACTCGACCTTGCTGCATAACCACCCCGGTATATTGTCGTGTTGGAGTGAAAGTAAATTTTTTCGTGTCCCTGAACCCCCGGCTTTGAGTGTGCCCTAGGCGACCTTCTGCATCTAATCCCTGACCATTGGGAAGCAGGAGGATCAGGTGCACATGTCCCTGCTCCTTGGCATCTTCAATGAGAAACGGGTAGGGGGCAGTCACGGGTTCTGTGTGGGTCATGGGCGTGGCATGAAGAGTCTGCGCTTCCCCTGTTGAAGCGGAAGTGAGTTGAAGGGTGTCTGGGGATTTCGCCGTAATCGCATAGGCCCCGGATGGAATGTGCAAAGACAAATGATCGCTGTTGAGGAACAGAAGCGAACTGCCCAGTTGGAGGAAGGGTATTCCTTTGGAAGAGTTGGGCGAATCCGGCGATTGAGACAATGCCGGCAGGGTGCCGGCCATGAGAAAAAGGGCAAGCATGAAAGGAATGGCGTTGACTTGTCTGCATTTCATGATAGTTGCCTCATCTCGTTCGCTCTTACCGCGGTCATGAGAAACGACCGGTGCTCTTTCGATAATTTAGCGCCCTATATTTCGAATGATCTTATCTTGCGAGGAACTACGGGTTCCGGACACGCAGCAAGGGTTCGCCACCGGCTGAGGTTCGGAGCGCTTCAAAAAACATTGTCCTTGAGTAGAACCTGAATTTGGCTTCACGAAGGTGAAAGCCTGGCAATTGCCATCTCCTGCGCAACGCGTCCGGCAGGATCCTGGACTATCTTCCATGTGCCGGGCATAGTCATTGCCTGGCCGGTCGGTACCTTCCTCAAATTGGAATTGTCCTTGTAGTTTGTTGAGGAAGGCTGTAGTTACCTGTACCGCCATTTGGCGATTAGAGATCGCAGACTGTAACTTCATCATGCTTAATTCAGTCCCACCCTGACTGCCCGATCCCTCACGATATTGTGTGGAAATATTCGGTTGACTTGTTGGAAGCCGGCGGCCCTGTTGTCCGTCGCCAAACCGGACGACTCCCGTGGCTGCATCGAGTTGGTAATGCTTAGTGACACGGAAGTTTCCTCTGGTCTGAATGGCGTTGATGGAACCGGTGGCCTCAAGAGCGTTGCCATCAGGTAGAAATACGACCACATGATGCATGTCTTCGTGGTCATTCTCCTGGATCAGATACGCTTCAGGAGCCCTCACCGGCTGGTCGTGTGTGGTTCGAGTGGCTTGGAGCGTGATTGTCCCGTGTTCGTGCCAAAGAATCAGTTGGGGTTCCTTCAGAATGCTCGGTTCGACGAGATACATGCCCGGCAAGACGGCGACGCTTTGCCCATCGGGGGCAGCAAAATGCAGAGGTTGGTTCAATTGAATCAACAGAGGAGTCAGCGTATCGTTTGCCAGCGTTGACGTGTCCGGTTCTTCGGCGGCACTGGATGAAAAGGCCGAAAAGGAAAGTAACGCAAAATTGAGAAGGATCGTGACAATAATGGCGGTGAAGTTGGGAAAAAGGTGGGAAGCATTTATTCGGGAAACCGGGGGATCGCACCCGTGACGGTAAGGGTCCCAGGGGGTGCATGCATTCGGCTGTTCTCTTTTGGGAGCAGGTAATGAACAAGACGATCGGGAGTTCATCTTTGCCTTTCCTTTCTGAATCTTATTTCTGGAAACTCAGGAGATCCTGACTGTCTGGTGGTGTGTCGGAAGGGATTTTCAAAAGGTTCAAAGTCCCTAAGCCGATATGCAAGACATGAGAACTGGAAAATTTTTGAATAGGGAGCAAAAGAACATAGCTCGCCAGGCTGAAGTGAGGGAGGGAGATTAAAGTTGGTAAATTCCGAGGATCACACCCGTGGCGATACTGCTCGAAGGGAGTGAAGAGACAGAAGGGAGGAGTCAATAATGCCACTAGCATACCAAAGCATCCCTTAGACCATAAGTCCCTTCATAGGGTTAGCTGGAGAAAGGTACTCCGAATCAATAATAACCGCAATAACCCCTGTCATCTCTGTCCATCAGGCATCTTGTGGAGTCGAAATCGCCCGGTAACGCCCAGTGCCAGGAGGAATAGGCCGCAACCCAGGACGAATATGTCGCCCATTCGGGTGTATGGAGTTCGATCAGTCACAAGTGGAATGGTTGCCGTTGCCCAGCGCATGCCCGAGTTGGACGAGCGACTGGACGCCACACGGCCGAAGGGGTCGATTACGAGAGGAGGTCCCATATTGCTGGAGACGAGGACTGAACGCCGGGTTTCGGCTGCACGCATGCGGGCGGTGAGATTGTGCTGGGCACCAGCGGGGTCGGCAAACCAGCCTTCATTGGCCAGCATCAGCAGGAGGGTTGCTCCGTCGTTCACGAGTATTTTGGCATGTTCCGCAAAGAGGGATTCCCAGCAGATCATAATTCCCACATGCACTTTTCCCGGCACAGGGTAACTGCGAGGTGCCGGGCCGCGAATGACTTCCGGTATAGGCGGGATCAGCCAGACTGGCCAGGTGACCCAGTCCTTCAGCGGCATCGTTTCAGCGAAGGGAACTAGGAGCGTTTTTTTATATTGCTGTGGAACGACACTGTCCGTGGTGATGAGCCAGGCACCGCTATGTAACTTATTTTGGTCGTCTGGTGAAGTTTCCTTTACGCTGTGGTCAAATTTCGTGGTTTCAGCGACGCCGGCCACCAGTGTGACCCCCTTGTGCCTGACTAGGCGTTGCAGGTTGTCGACCTGAATCGGGAACTGTTTGGGATTAACGAGGGCGGATTCGGGCCAGGCGACGATCTCGACACCGGATGGAAGATTCTTCTGGAAAAATTCTATCCGGCTATCCAGCCGTGCTTTTAGGTCAGGTGTTGGAGATGCGTGGGCTGGAAAGTCTGTTCCCAGGGCAGCGACTTTGATGGTTGGTGCATGAACGGTACCGGAATGTGTCGGCAGCCGGTATTCGCCAAAAGTGATAGTGCCAAGGACCGGCAATACGCAAATCCAAGCACCTGGTGTGCGCCAGCCATTCATGAGATGCCAGATAGCCAGGTTGCCGAGGACCACGAGAAAGGTTACGGCCGATTCCCCGAACAGAGGCGCTACCTGGAGGAGTGGGGAATTATCGATCTGTGACTGTGCCAGCGTGATCCAGGGTAACGACAGAAATCCAGCGTGCGCACGAACGTAATCCATCAATACCCATGCGGATGCCAATCCCAGTTGTGTCAGGACTGAACGGTCTACGAATTGGGCAACAAGGATAGACCACAGAGCCGGGTAGAGTGCGAGGTAGGCGTCCAGGAGGAGGAAGTGGTACCAGTAAAATCCCGGCACGGCGAAGAGCCAGCTGAAGACTCCGAGGTATGCCGCTAACCCGAAAAGCCATCCGAAAATCCCGGCTCGTATTGGCGGGGAACCGGCCACAGCGGCAATGAGCGGCACTAAGGCAAGCCAGCCCGTCACTAATCCGAGATTCCATGGGGGATAGGCTGTGATGAAAAGCGCTGATCCTGTCAGGGCTAATACCCCCGACAGGACCAGACGATGAGAGAGGCCAGAGGGGGCGCGACTCACTGACTTCACACGGCAGAAGAAGGTGCGTCCCGTGTTGGGGTCAGGGTGCAGGCTTCTCATCTGCAGGTGGCACCTCAGCCGGTGTGGTGTCTGCAGGTGAACCTTCAGCAGGTGGCGTCTCCCCTTCGGGAATGCCACGCAGCATAATCGATCCGAACCTAGAGGACTTGGGCGTTATGGGTTGTACACTCAGGGCCTTGGGTGGTAACGGCTGCGGATTCAGTGCGGCCTTTCCTGCCGCCGAAGGACTACTTTGGATGGGTGCAGAAAAGGCTTTGGCTGGCAACCGTTGTGAATCGATGGCATTTTTCCCTGTCGGTAGCGTACCCGGTTGCGATCCAGAGGGAAGCCGATCGATACGATCGGCGAAAGAGGCCCCCTCGGGAATAATGGGGCCTGTGCATGTCCGTGTGAATACCGTGGTGGAGCATGTCCGCAATTCCCAGCCAGCCGTTCCCTGAGGGGCAGGTGGAAATTGGACGATTAACTGGTAGTTCGGAGCAGCGTGGCGTTTTATACCGCCAATTTTTGTCCAAGCAGCCCCTTCTGCATGTTGTGGTCTGGCCTCCACAATGAAGTCCAAGTAGGGACCGTAGGAGCCCTGTTGATCGGGGCCTAGCCAGGAGACAGTGGCTTTCTTAACCGTGTTAAACCCAGCCCGCATGATTGCCTTCGCATTGACCGGAGGACCGGGTGGTTTCGGATGAGCCGCGTTGGCATGTGCGCGCTGAAACAGTTGTGCGGCTCCTCCCACGCGCAGGGATAATGGTGCGCTCTGGTAAAGCAGGGAGCCGGGATCCGCGCCTTTTGCGGAGACTTGCTGATCCTCACATGCGGCTCCGGAAATCCAAGGGTCCGCCGGGCAGGTGGCTTTGGTACTGATTTGCGCCCCTCGATAATAAAACTTTTCCGCCATCTGCTGATTTGTCCCATAGGCCATCTGTCCGGTGATTGGTGTGCCGTTGCAATTGCCCATGAGGTTATACCGGATACTGCCATCAGGGCCGAATTCGGCTGTCACGGTCGTAAAATTACAACTCTGCGGGGTGATGACGGGGTCGCTGCCCACATACGCGAATGCCCCGCTCCAGAAGGTTACGAGCAGAATCGAACTGCCCAATCCAATTGTCATGTTCATCCGGTGATTCATGATGCATTCCCTCACAAAAAGGTTAAAAGCCATTGATACGGGCTCGACATGCGAATTTGGGATCTTACCCCACTTGAGTGCAGGGTGAGGGTCTGTCGAAACCGATTGCTGGAAGGTTCAATCCCGCCGGGTTGTTCTGCAAAAAAGGAAAGGGTGAGGAAAGAGGAAGGGCGAACGGAAGGAAATTGCTTGTAATCGAATGTCGTGGGAAGAAATGAAAATAGAGTTGGTCGTTTAGGAGGATCAAACCCGTGACGATAACGCCGGAAGGGATAGAAGGGACGTATGAGGAGAAGGATTAATTCGGCCGGCATTCGGACCTCCAACTAGAAACAGAAGCCCTTCATCCATGGTGCTGGAGGACGGTACTCCGAATCAGCAATAAACGCAAGATCCTCCTTATCGAGTCGGCTGCAGGCATCCGAAATAGTCTTGGATGGAATCAATTGATTCCCAAAGGAAATTTTTTCGCGAAATTCGAGTTGGGCCTACTTTTCCCACCTGTGCAGATGAGATGAGGTGTAGGTCGGTTTGCATACCGTTGGCCGCCTGAGCCGGCTCGTGTTGAACGACGTGTTATGCCTTTGGGGACGAAGCAGAAGGGGTTGGATTTGAAGCAAGTGGTGAGGCCTGTTGCGATGTCGGGATTTTGGGTCATTCATTGAAGAACTTCGGCCATCGGTTATAGCCGATGGCAGGGTCGTTCGATTTGTGTGTGCGAATGAACTCAATCGCCGTTTGATTCACTTCCGCATCGGAGGCGGTTTCAGACTCCCAAAGTATTTCCCTGCGGATCACGAAGTCTCGCCTTTGCTCGCGCGTGAAGTCCTTTTCAATGAAGACGCTGGCAGCACTCCCGAAGTAGTTGATGCTGTCCGTGAGATCCTTTCCGACGTAGATTTTCCCGTTTGGATACGTGATTTTAAATATCACCTTCATTCAATCTCCCAAGACTTCAGCAAGCGACCGCAGCAGTGGTTCATGGTGGATAACGGATTGGTCGTCAGAGGTGCCGACCAGCGAAGCGCCCGGCGTTGGTTGCAGCGGTTTGTTATGTAGGCGCATCGATCCAATGCTTAATGCCGGGATGCAGTTCATAGAGACCCCTTAGTACTGATATGGCGGCGCCGAGAATCTCGCGGTTTCGACTGACTTCGGCGATCGGGCCATCAGGATACTTTCCCCCATGAAATAGATTATTCCGCACGGTCTTGAGCAACCGGATTACATACTTCTCCTCAGGCTCACCCGACCCTTGATTGACTGGACGCCAGCGAAGCTGCCCATCCTCAACAACCTGACTATGAGGAGAAAGTTTCCTTAGCCTCTCAACTGCTCCCCCGAACCCAGGGATGGGTTCCGGATCAAATCGTCCCTTCAATGATTCTCCGAACCTCTCCCAATCCGGTTCCGCGATACTCCTGTTTTGGTTTTCTCGGAGGAATCCCGCACGTTTTAACGCGCACTCAAAAACCGAAAAACGCCAGAAGAAATCGAGAACGTCCTCTCGGTTCAATAAATCAGGCGGAAGATCAAAGGACATCATCGTTCCTCACGTCTGCATAACGTTGAAGCTGTGGGGCGCAAACGAAGCGCAGCGTAGTTTGCGTCCGAACAAGCGCCTTGTTATGGCTTGTTTGCATAGATCATCAAGGAATATCCGTTATTGCTTGGGTATGCATCGCCAAGCCTATTGAAGTTGTACTGAGAAAATAAATGATGCATTGGTTTGTTATTTTCTCTGGTAGTTGCATAGCAGCTAGAATTTCCAAGATATGAAACAACTGCTTGCATTAAACTATGGCCGAGGCCCCTACCTCTTACTCTAGGCATGACGTACAGCCAGCCAAACTCAAAATTAAAATTTTTGCTTTTATCAGCGACACCTGCCTTTGTAAACACGACGTCCTTATAGCCTTTGTTCGGATTTTTAATTGCACCAATCGCAATACACTCACCATTGTAAATGAATACCAGAGCTGCAGCTTGCTCAATACGCCAACGAAGTCCATGAGGTGTAACTTCCCCTCCTTCAACGACAAACTTTTGAAAGGCGTCCAATTCGGACATCGTACATTCTGATGGTTTCTTGACTATGGCATCCATTTTCTTTTTAGCCAACGGCGGTGCCAATTTTTGATGACGACTCGAAGGCGTTCCGCAGAAGTTCCGTGAAAATTTCGACCAACTCTTTGAGTGAATCTCTGACTATCTCGTGATCACGGACAACCCCCTTGCCCCGATGTGTGATATTCGATCGGATCTGATAATAGTAATTCAGGGACTTCTTAGGATCATCTGGATCGAGTTCGTATTGGGTTTGCGGCTGATCGGCACGTTGCACACGGTTCTTTCGGCTGACCCGTTGTTTCAGAAGTTGGGCAAACTGAAGATCGTCTGTAATCTGCATCACCTTTTCGACAGCTCGGTTGCCGAGATGATAGCGCAGTGAAGCGTAGCGTTCGATTGACGACCAAAGCAGAAGATAAGCCATTTGCAGCCTAAACATTGGTTTCAGATTCCGGTCAAAATCCGCGTGGGCCTTCAAACTCTCTTGCACGACCTCCAGAGCAGCAGTGAAAAGCGGATCGTTTTTCCCATTCCATCCTTCATCCGCAGGAACACTCCCTTTGCATGGGGAGCGCCCGACAAGATAATTACACTGTATCCTTTGAGTATTCGTTTCTTTCCATCGGTACTGCAGGTCAAGCTTTAGCCGGTTAATCCTCTCATACGCTTCCCTTTGATGTCCTTCTTTGAAGGTGATCATACTGCCCGGGACGTTCGAATCTCCTTGCGGATCGATGATCGGCAAGCCATCACGAAGCAACAGGTCCCCCTTAACGGAAACTGGATCCACAACTTTATCAACCAGCTCAGAAATGTTGAGAAAGCCGAGTTCTCCTTTTCGGAAGTTTCCATACGCAAAGAAGGGAAGATTGAAATTATTGGGACCAGTCATATTCGTTTCTGCACCTAACGATTAAGCTTACCGGAGAGGGCTGCGGCCCTGTTCACGATGCTTGAGGGAAAGTGTAATTCTGAGTCGAACATTTTCCGATCGTCTTTGAGCAGCACTGAAATCTACTCGAAAATCAGTAGGGAGCCATTTCCAACCAAAGGGGGTTCCCTCATGAAATTCAAATCGGACCCTCAGTACCCATGCTGCGGTAAGAGCCTCTCGTTATGTTTCATTCCTATCAACCCAGTAGTCTGGTTTTCGGTGTTGGTGGGCTACGGCGATGACAAGAATATGATCGGTTTCTATAGAGTACATCAATTTGTAGGGGAACTTGTGAAGGAGACATTTTCTTACATCTCCACGCTCTGTGGACCATGCGTGAGGAAACGCGACAATTCGTAATACAGCCTTTCTCACTTCCTCCTTAAACTTGCTTCCAAGACCTGAATATTCGAGTTCATAGTAACGGATAGCATCTATCAATTCCTGTCTGGCAATTCTGGTGAAGATAACGCGCATCATTCTTCGTTAAATATTTCCTGCATTGGAATACCTTCCAGTTTTCCTTCCCGATAGGCTTTGAGCCTGTTTTCTGATTCCTCAGCCCAGATTTCATCCAGCTTCTTGTCTGGTTCATCCAGGCTCTTTATCAAGCCCTCAACTAAGATAAACCGTTCCTCTGGTTTTAGTTTCATTGCCTCATCTAATAGCTCTTTAGTGCTACTCATCGTGTTTTCCCTCCTATTTTCATGAAACATAGTTTGCTGACCGGTAAATTGCTCTCCTAATGGGCCAATAATTATGCCGCGATTCTCGTCTGATTTTACAGGTCTGTCAACTGTTTCCTCAGCGTAGAATTGGCGTGGTATGCCGGTCGGCATAGTGACATTATGGCTACGAGGGGCTGTCCATGGTTGAGAGCATGAGTCTCGATCATCGAAGGGTTGATATCGCGAGGGGTAGGCGGTTCCTGAATTATTCGTATCATAGGCGCTTTTGAGGTTGTGTGAAGAAAAGCATGTTGAGAAATATGTACGTGGCTTGCAGGGCATGCCGAAGATTCCCTTTTTAAGATGGACCGCTGCACACGATAATTGATGAAAAGTGTAATTCCGAATCGAAGCATTTTCCCGATTTCCATTGAGCAGCAATGAAATTTCGACAAAAAAACGGGGAGCCTTTTGGCTCCCCGTTGGGAAGGTTTCTTGAGGCACGAAATCGCTCATTCCCGATATTTTTGGCCCAAAGGCCGGAACTTCTCAAGGCTTTGTCAAACGGATGCCTACTCCGCCTTTGAGTGCGATATCGACAGGGGAAGCGCTCTTTCCTGCGCCAACGCTGATGGCAAATCCCTGGAAATGGTCCAAAAAGAATTTGGCTGAGGTCAAATCCCATTTCGGCTTAAAGGGCGCTTCGAATCGAAGCGGGAAATCAAAAAAGACATCCAGGCCCGGCATCCATGACTTTTGCCAGCTTGGGATGGGGGAAGGGAAAACCCACTCCGGCGCCCAGGAACCATCCCCCGACAGTATCCGGATTGACTCGTGGAAAGATGCCAATTGAAACTCCTCCGCCTCCACCGATATTGGTTTTGACCATGGCCGCCAGATCCAGGTACCAGTGGGGCTGGTTCACAAAATCAAATGCATAACTGACACCCAATTCGCCTCCTCCGATTTTTGCCAAATTTCCTCCGATGCCGATATTGGCTGAGGCCACGGATCCTCGAGAGCGGATACCGGAACTATTCGCGTTTTGTGATTCGTTCAATGCCGCTCGTAACGGAGCTCCCACCATCTTCTGAAATGTGTCTTGGACTGTGGCCGCAGGTTTTTCGCACATCCGGTTTGGATCCATCATCTGGTTGACCGCTTTGGCATTCTGGGGATCAGTGAGTCTCAATCCGGCGGTAATGGCCTGTTGAATGGCTGGTCCCTGTTGTTGTTTGATGGTGTTGATGGCTTGGCGAAGGGCTGCTTGCGCTTTATCCATCTGCAGGGCCTTGGCCAATGCTCCCATTATTGGCCCTAAAATTTTGGCTTGAACTTCTGCCGCAATGCGTGTAGCTGTGAGGCCGGCCTTGCATCCTGCTTTGGCGGCGATCAGGGCACCTTGCGCGGCTTGTCTGGCCAGCCATTCAGCCTTTTTCTTGGCTTCCAATGCCGTTTTTTGAGCGAACTGCCCTGCGCTCTGTCCGGTTTGTTGGATGCCTTTCCCGATTTGCTGGGTTGCGCGCTTCGCTCCCTGTCCAACCCGATTCACGGTGCTTTTCGCGCGATTCACGGTTCGCTTCGCCCCCTTGGCAATATTTTGAAAGAGTCCCCGTTGTTGAATTCCGCTATAGGTTCCTAAAGCCTGCAGGCTTTCTCCGGTAGGCGCCATCAGGACGATATAATGCAGATCGGCTTCTTCTTCGGCATCACCCGGTAAAGACAGAGCGACCGAGGTCTCGAGAGCTCCATCATTTGTGTCTTGTTGGGCTTCCAACAGGAGGCCCTCCTCTTTTTCAGAAGTCGTTAACCGAATCCCTTCTCCCGCATTCTCCACGGTGTAGGTTCCAGTCGGCACCTCAAGGCCGTTCCCATCAGGACTCACAAAATGCACGGGCTTCTCCAGGTAGATTTTCATGGGATCCGTGATCATGGATTGCGGATCAACTGCGCGGGAGCGAATGCCGCTATACGTGCCTTCAGCTTCATAGACAAGCCCGCCTGGTAGGAACAGCGCCAGCACATGGCGGTCAGCGGAATCTCCCCCCGGTATGCCGGGAACTGAGACGGCCACGGGATCACGCAAGTCCTGATCATGCGTGTCCAAGGTGATGGCCAATTGGATGGGTGATTTTGCATCTTGGGGACTCACTTGCAGGCTGTCAGCCAAGGGAAGGATCTCATAGCTTCCGGGCTGGAGTAGAGCCTCGTCTCCAATAACCGTCGTAAAGTAGGCCGGCTTTTCTAATTGGATCGTTTGGTGATTCAGGGAATCATGAGCCTGCACACTGGTGTAGCAGAATAGCATTGTCGCGAGGCCTATCATTAGGACTGTAGATCGTAGAATTCCAGGAAATCGCATGATGGTTCCTTCCGTGACATGAATGAGTGAATATCGGTGTGCTTTTGTCTATTTGTCGAAAGAAACAAGGAAATGGTTCATCTCTGATGAAAATTCATCACAGTAGCCATTCCTTGCGCCCGGTTGTAAGGGAAAGGGGGATCTTATCGGAAAAGAGTAGGGCAATCCAGTCTGATGCGCTAAGGCAGAATTTTGACCATGCAATGTAGAGACGAAAGAGAAAAGAAATTGAAACCATCCGGAAATGGTGAGTGGTGGATCAACGCAGTGCTGAGATAGGCAGATGCCCTGGTGGTGGATAGTCCAGAGGTGGTGAGGGACCGGTCAATTCTGTTCAGTGTTGAAAATGATGCTGAAGGGCTTTGCCCCAGTAGGAATCAGGTGGAGCCTGCCAGGCCTGTTCATGCAGCCATTGCAAACTGGCCCGGTCGCGTACCAGGTGACAGAGTTCTTTTTGTGTGAGGGAGTGTGGACCATGTTGAAAGCATCGTTTGCGGAGCGCGAGGATCATTTCCTGTTTTTTGCCACCTCGATGCGCATGAGCCATGGCTTGATGTACCTGGTTTAGCACCGGATCCAGGATAGCCTGTATGGCGGAAGAAGAACGTTCAGTGTACGTCTCCAATTGAGGATAGGTCCTGGCATAGACATCATCCAGCAATGGTGAGCCATGACGTTCCTCAGGAACTTGCAAGAATCCCCAGCGCTTCAGTCGTTCACCTGGTCCCACCCGACTGAGAAAGACGGAGGTGGGTGCGGCAAACACGAGTGGTCCTGCGACCGGGAGAGACCAGAAAAAAAACATCTGATCAAGCCAGAAAGCGAATGCGGCCCAGGATCCGGCAATCAGCGTTCCGGGTGCCTGATTTAAAATGGCAGCAGACCACCCGGTTTCATCTGTCCGATTCTGGCCGGCCCACCGCAATGTTGTGTTAAGCAGTGCTTCCAACACAAAACGGCTATGGGCCAACATGCGAATGGGCGCCAGGAGAGTGGACACCACAATTTCCAAGAAGACACTGATCAACAGTCGAATGATGCCACCGTGCTGTCTGCCCCGTCGACATCGGATGACATCGATCACGGACAGAATTTTTGGCAGAAACAGCAGAAACAACGTGCTGCTGGCCAGAATGATGGCCCATTCCGGATTCCATTCAGGCCAATGGGGAAACAGGCTATGAGGTTCGGGAAAGTAATTGATGGGATACAGCACCAGACGTGCAGCTTCGATCGTGGTTAACACCAAAAAGATTAACCACAACGGGGAGGCCAGGTAGGACATAATCCCGTTCAAAAAGGCCATGCGATGAGCAGGCCGCAAGCCGGGTTCAAACAGCATGAGCCAGATGTGCTGTAAATTTCCCTTGGCCCAGCGTTTATCGCGTTGCAGGTCATCCACAAGGGTGGGAGGGGATTCTTCATAACTGTGAGAGAGTTCCGGTTCCAGCCAGACTTCATACCCGCCCCGTCCCATAAATGACGCTTCCACAAAATCGTGACTGAGAATAGGGCCATGAAAAAGGCCCGGTCCGGGAAGCCGCTTCAGGCCGGCATGTTTCATAAACGCTTGTGTGCGAAGAATGGCGTTATGGCCCCAGTAGACTGCTTCCCCAAGCTGCAGGGAGGCAAGGCCTGTCGTAAACAGTGGGCCGTAGATATGATTGGCGAATTGCTGGACCCGTGCAAACATTGAACGGGCATTGATTAAGGTGGGGCTGGTTTGCAGGATGCCTGTTTGAGGTTCAGCCTGCATGAGTTGCACCATCGTGACCAGGGTGGATCCACCCATGAGACTATCGGCATCAAGGACGATCATATACTCATAGCCGGAACCCCAGCGGCGAAGAAAGTCGGCAATATTGCCACTTTTATAATGTTGGTTCAGAGACCGGCGACGATAAAACAGATGTCCGCCCGCTCCCAACTCGGTACATAACCGATGCCAGGCGGCTTGTTCAGCCAACCACACATCCGGATTGCGGCTGTCGGAAAGAATGAAAAAATCAAAATGGTCAATCTGTCCGGTCTGTTCCAATGAGCGATACATTGCGCGGATCCCGCCGAACGTCCGCTGAATGGGTTCGTGGTAGATCGGCATGACCACGGCTGTCCGTGCTAGGGGTTGAGTGCTTAACTCTGCAGCGGTATGGCGTCCCAGTGGGGAAAATCGATCACCGCCGAAACACCGGAGGACAAATCCGAAGATGCCAATCCAAAATCCAACGGAAATCCAGACGAATAGCACAAAAAACAGGGCAATAATCGCCAACTCCAGGAAATTCCCCCCATGATAGGGAAGAATGGCCGTCATATACGAAGCGGCCACTAATGATTGAATGAGGACTAATATGGTCAGCAGGGCACGCCGGAGTCCTGCGGCAATTCTCCAGCTTATTCGTCTGGGGGTGGCGAGCGAATGCCGGGCTTCGGCGATTGTGGCTTCACGAATTTTCATGATTTAAAACTCATGCTGCCGCGTGTGATCGGTGGAGCGGTGGTTGGAAGAGGAGGATTCTGCAGGGCAAAGTGGTCATGGATTCTTGTCATCACAAATTGCAGTGGATCTTCCTGCTTGTGAAGCCAGTCCGGCCTCAACCAGGGTGAGAGCCCGCAGCGTGACCTCGCGGGTTAATTCTACTCCCATTGCCGACAGGTAATCACAGGCTCGTGAGAGAGTATGTTCGGCAATCGATCGGGCCATTATTCTTTTTCTTGTGCCAGAATGTGGTTATTCATTGGCAGGCGGTACGTCCAGGTTTCGGTTAAGGTGGCCGAATCTGTTTTGAGAAATGCCCGCAGATGAAGCGGCTTTTTGTCTTGAGGTTTGGCCAGGATGGACAATCGCCATCCTTGTATCTGTTCATGATATTCCACAAAATGCTCCAGGATGTCGCTATTGTCCAACACCGTGACCTGGCCGCTGATGGGAGCATCGGGCGGCATTTTACTCAGTGGGCCACCTGCAAAATCGATAATGATACGATACGCCTGCGGAACAGTTCCTCCCCCGATACGATTGCCGTCCCCGATAAAGGTATTGACCACGGTTCCTAACGGATTTTGTGAGAGAGTGGCCTTCCCAAAACTCACATCATAGGACATTTCTAAAGGGGTCTCACGGGTCACGGGCGCTACGGGTGTCCAAAACGCGACGATGTTGTCATGCGTTTCATTGGGGGTAGGCAGTTGGACGAGCACCACTTTCCCTTGCCCCCAGTCACCTTGTGGTTCGATCCAGGCGCTTGGACGTTGTTCATAATGCGCCCCTAGATCTTCGTAGCCAGAAAATTTGTCCTCGCGTTGCAGTAAACCGAATCCTTGGACATTGTCCGTGCTGAAAAAATCCATTTCCAGGTTGGCAGGATTCATCAGGGGGCGCCACAACCACTCACGGGTGAGGCCATCATGAATCTGCAATCCGTCCGAATCATGGACTTCCCGTCGCCATTCACCGATTGGTCGTGGGGTATTCTCTCCATAAAAGAACATGCTGGTCAGCGGGGCAATACCCAATAACTGAATAGGTTTTCTGGGGAAGAGTTTGGTGCGTACCTTCATCTTCGTCTGGCTGCCGGGAATAATGGTAAATTGATACGCTCCAGTGAGACTGATGCTGTCCAGTAACCCATAAACCACCATCTCTTTGGCATCCGGAGACGGGCGTACCAACCAGAATTCCGTGAATGAAGGAAAGACCTCCCCGCTTGGGAGCCCCGTATCAATGGCCAGGCCTCGTCCTGCTAACCCGAACACGTTTTCCTTTCCGACCCCCCGAAAATAACTCGCCCCCGCGAAGACCAAAAACTGATTTTGCTCATTTTTGTTTTTCAAGGGAAAGGTCAGCTTGAATCCGGCAAACCCTACGTCGGCCGGCACCCGTTTTTCGATTTCGGGGTCGGCAAACAGAAAGTCGGTTTTCTTAAAAACCAGCGGGCGCAGACCTTCGGCGTCGATGACGTTGAGGGTCACCGGGTGGGTGTAATGCAACCCCGGAGTAAGAAACATGACTTGAAAATTCGATTGGCTCTCTTTCCACAGACTGTGGTCAGGATTAAACCGGATCCCTTTATACGCCTCATAGGAAATTTCCCGCATAATTTTTGGGACAAGTTGAGGGGCCTCATAGGGTTTATCCGCTAAGTTTTTCGCTTTCTGAACCACCTGATCGAATGTGAAGCCCGCTGCTGCATGCAGGGGGAACATCAAGAACATCGCGACCATTCCAGCTAACAAGATTCTCATCACTGACGCTCCCGTTTATAAAGATTATGAAACTGAAACTGCCCATATAAAATATCCCATTGAGGAAAAAACCTAAGAAGGAATGATCAATGGGGAAGGTTATTCTGCGTTGACACAGAGGGAGATGGTCCCCCTGCTTGATCTGGGTTCCATCGTGAATTGTACTATATGGGGGTATGCAAAACTGAGGGAATCGGAGGTATTTATCGTAGGACAATCCAGAAATAAGGGACCTTGATCGCCTTCTATCATTGGACTTTGTGGACAGGGAAGCCATTGGAGATGGTCGCACGCAAAAATATGGTCATAGAAAGTTTGAGCAATACCTTGAGGCAATTCACGGCTTAGGTGCCTACGTGAGAAAATATTCTGACTCAAGGACATTTTGGGGCCGATTATAGCACATTTTTATTGGGTATCTATCCGGCTCTCCGTTGTTTTTCAAGAGTTTTTGGCCATCGACCCACAAAATTCTGGAAAGTTATCGATTGACATCCGCAATTGCAAGAGTAACCCGGTCACCATCCCAGGTTGCATATTCAGGAGATGAACGTGAAAACGATCAACCGGGAAAAAAGAACACGGCTTATGAAGTCTTGAACAAACCGACCGGATTTACAAGAAAACCGGTATTTTTAGTCTCTGAACGTAATAACTGAAAATAGAGGAGAGAAACAGGTTGAAGGGATGGCCGGACCGAAAGTAGGTTCCTGCCTATCCTTTAAGAGGGACTATTAAGGAATCTCTTTTCGATTTCCTGGTAAGCCAAAGTCTCCATGAGTCCTTCTTCATTTCCAAATAAGGAGTAAGCATTTACGTTCATAAAATTCAGTTTTTCGAGAACCTTGGCTCTCTCGGATTGAGGCAAGATGAATTTAGTCAATCGGTCTTGGCCTTCGGTATTTCTGGAAAAGGCTTCCTCGTGCGGGCAATACACAAACTCTTTATCAACACGTTTTTTGCAAATGGTATATTGGCTTTGTTGTGCAAAATGTCTGCTGTGAGTCGTAATGTACGGCTCAAGTTCAACCAGAAATGCCTCATCATCCGTAATGCCCTTTGAAGTTCCACAGAATTCAACATAGGAATAAATAGCGATGTGTTTGTCTTTGGTGTTTTGTTTAGATCGAAAGGCAAAAAAAGCTGCAACATAGGGTGATCGAGTCCAATCTAAAAATGGTGAAGGGAAGCCATGGTGCCGAAGATACACCATGAATTCATATCCAAGAGGAGGCTCAGATTTACCTTCAATATCAGGGTTATAGACAAGCGGCAGTTCCCAAGATTTTTCCGTTAAAGACTTAACGGCGGGTTTCACTGCGCTAATAATGTTGAAATAATCATGCATTTTGAAATTTTTTTGGAGGAATCGTTCAAGAGTTGTCTCTAATTTCCAATCTGCAGATTCCTGACCTCGAAAAAGAGGAGAAGAAATCTTTAGTTGAAATCCATTAATTTTTCTTTTTTTAGGAACAATGGTTGAAACCTTTTTCTCGAATTCTTCCCAACTACTACAATTAAACTCTTCCACCTAATAGTCCCTTTTTAACCTGCAACAAGTTTGTTGAAACTTAATATTCATTCTTCAATTTGAACTATTTTTGTACTCTAGATGAAAATTGTCAAACAACGAGTTTGCAAGAAAGAGCAGGAACCAAAAACAGAAATAATGCAAGCCAAAAGTAAATAGGGCTTGCTGAAAAAGTCAGTTTCCGCATCCGCTCATTCTCATACAGCCCATTGGAAAATTCTTGCCCCTCTCATTTCGACATTGCACGCCCTCCTGTCACAGCAAGCCGGATTCATCGTGTTCCCCTCGGCCACCATCAGGACTTTTCCAGAAAACATCCAAGGCTGCCACCAAGAAATCAGCCAAGAAAACACACCTCGGGAGAGGAGGTACTCCAAGTTCATCACCAGAAATGAGACCTGAATCATCGTTTCGGAGGTCCGCGCCAGCTTGGCCATCAGGCGTCCGAGCCCAAACCGGCGTTTGCCCTGTCCAAACTTGCCTTCAATGGCCATCCGAGCGGTCGCATCGTCATGAGCTTGTTGTTGGGCATGCTTCACCTGCTCGGCAGTCGCCTCACGGACTATCCGTGGGCGGCCCAACGGCGGCCCCGACAGGCGAATCCCTTTGCTGGCACAATAGCGACGGTTCTCATGGGTACGATACATTTGATCCACGTGCACCGAGGCTGGATCATGGCCAAACCGTCGTCGATACGCGTCGATTTGTTGCACCAAATCCACGGATTCGTTGTAGGCGTCCCAACTGATGCAATCCACAAAACTGACCCCATCGACCACACTGACGGAGATTTTGGCGCCAAACTCGACGGGGCTCCCCGCTTTGCCGCGTACGATGGGACGGACGTGGGGCTGACTGATGCTCACCACGCGATCCGCGATCCGATGACACCGGTGTGCGTACATCCAGAGCTGCTGTCGATACAGTTCGTGAATCACCAGTAGCTGACGGTAGTGCTTGCGGGGTAAGGCCACGAGCAGCCCCTCTTGAGCCATGCTGGCGATGGTGGCCAGATTGCGCCGAAGATATCGGAGCTGTTTCCCAATGCCTTGTCGGAGTTTCCGTCTCCCTGGTTTTCTAGCTTTGGCAACCCGCAAGTACGCCTGTCTCGCCTTCTGCCGATAAGTGCGGGGCTTCTTTGTTGGGCTCGTTCGACAGGCATGTAAGTGATCGATGATTTCTTCGGTTTTCTCGCAGGCATCATTCAACAGCTTGAGGTCCGTGGGATAGGTGATGTCCGCCGGCACACAGGTGGCATCGGCAAGCAGCTGGCCTTTCGGGGGAGCGGGTTTGTCTTCCCCCTTCACGTCAAATGAGGTCTGGGGTTGGCGGGGCATCCGTTGTCGACGGGGCATCGACGATCAGCCGGCCAATGGCCTCGTTGATCAGTCCTAAGCTCTCATGGGTAAAGCGTTTGCGGAAGGTAGTCAGCAGGGAATGATGAAACGGCGCCTTGTGTTGATACGCCGTGAGACCTAAGAAGTACTGCAGATAGGGGTTCTCGGCAATCTGCTCCACCAGTTCACGATCCGTGACACCCAGACGTTCTTTTAAAATGAGCGCACCCAGAGCCAGCCGTGAGGACTTCGCGGGGGAGCCCAGATCTTCTTGAGAAAACTGTTGGGCATACGCCGTTTCAATAACGGCCCACGGGATCTGGTTGGCCAGCATCACCCAGCGGTTATCACGACAGAGTTTCCCGCCAAAGGGCAGGACGAAATCTTCAACGTAATCTTCAAAGGCCAACTGATTCACAGGGGGCTTCCGATACATGAAATCTCCTGGTGCAAGCTTTTTGAGGTGGGAAAGACAATTCCTGCGCACGTCGCCCCTGGTTGTACAAGCAAAAGCCCGCTCGAATCAACTCATTAGGCTTTTTTCAGCAAGCCCTAAATAGTGCTATCTGATTCTTAGGTGGGTTTCTACTGATGGCGGAACCAGCGGGTGATGCGGAGGTCTTCGCCGGCGGTTTTGACAAAGTAGGTGGTGGGAAGTAATTCCTGTTGTTGGTTTTGTGCGGTTGGAAAGGCAAAGGGAGACAAACCTGGACGTGCACCGGAGTACCCATTGGGAATGATAGCGGGTTCGCTGACTGCTTGGGGTTTTTCGGTCGGATTTCGTTCGCGGCCGGTAATGGTCGTCAGAATGTGTTCGATATCCTGGCGCGGTGCGTGGGAGGCCACCACGAAGATGGTTTCGATCCCTTTGAACTGATCCAGGCTGAACCAATTGGTTCCTTCCGGCAGAATATGTTGCTGACCGGCTTTGATCGGGTTGGCAAACGGGCTGGAAGCTGTCGGGAAAATGCCCTGAGCCCAGGCCGATCCGTCCACCGCAATCACATAGACGTAGCAATCGGTATTGGCGCGGAACATGACACGAAATTTATCACCGGCCTGCGGATTGCCTCTTCCATCCAGAAGAATGTCCCCGTCCTTAATGGGCAGGTAGGATTGCACCCCATTCACCATATGTTTTTTGACCAGCAGCACATCCAGGCTGATCGGCACGGGTGCTGGTCTGTGCTGTTTCCGGCTGAGCGGGTCTGGTATTGACGGGAGTCTTCTGGTGGTTGATTCGGAAGGTTGGGCGCCATAGGGATTCTGGGTATGAGATTCTGCTGATTGGGATACATAGTCTGAGTATTCGGATAGGCATTGGCCTGTTGGCTCTGCTGAGGATATTGATTCTGTGGAGCGGAGGAATATCCTGGGACCGAGGCTTGTTGATTGGGGTAGACAGGATTGGTGGAATAGAGATTTCCTTGTTGCTCTTGGTCCGGGTAGGGGTTATTCGGAGAGGGACTATTCCCGGCGTATTGCGGCTGCTGATTTTGATAAGGGTCATACGGTTGTTGAGGGTCGCCTGGAGAGGATGGATATCCCTCAGGAGCGGGATATCCTTGCGTAGTCTGGTAACCCTGATCGGGATACGCCGTTTGTTGAACTCCGCCGGGTTGTCCATAAGGATTAGCAATGATGCCTTGGGACATCATTGGATTGTTCCGTTGTTGAAGGGCCACTAGCAGGTGTTCCATGTTTTGTTCATGGGCGTCCCCGTAGTTGTTAACCGCTGTTCTCAAGAGGTTGGCCCCGAATTCTACGAGTGGCGGAATTAAAAACGGGAGCGCCATACAACCGCTGAAGAGAAGGCTGATACCCAGGAGTAGCCAGGGACGTCGTGGGGGAGGGTGAGTCATTGAAGAGTTGAAGGTCAGGTGTATTCCGGCCAACTATCTAATGGAATGACATCATGCTTATCTTGGTGCCCGATGCCTTTTTCACCCTATTCGTGGCGGAACCAGCGAGTGAGCCGCAGATCCTGCCCGGCCTGTTGTGCCAGATAACTTGTGGGAATAATGGCGTGATCCGAACCTGACCCTTCCGGGAGGCCGAACGGTTTGGCGCTCGGCCGGGTTCCTCCGACCCCATAGGGCACCATGGCTACTTTGGTCACCTGGTGGGGATTTTCGGATGCCGGACGTTCGTGCCCGGTGATGCTTTGGAGGATTTCTTCGATATCCTGCCGCTTGTCTTGCGATACCACGAAGAAGATGGTTTCAATCCCCTTGAATTGATCAAGGCTAAACCAGTTGTTGCCTTCGGGAATTACGTATTGCTCGCCTGCTTTCACCGGATTGGCCAAGGGAGCCGTTGGCGGCGGAAAGATGCCTTGCGCCCAGCCTGAACCGTCAATGGCGATAACGTAGACATGACCATCGCTGTTGGGCCGGAACATGATCCGAAATTTGTCGCCCGCCGCCGCATCCCCGCGCCCGTCTCTGAGGACGTCGCCGTCTTGAATCGGGAGGACCACCGGAGCTCCGTTTCGGATAGCTTTCTTCACCATGATGACATCCAATCCGATCGGAGTTTCTGTCTCCTGGGTTTGGACTCCTGTCTCCGGTCCTGTCTGCGTATAGGAGTCTTGCGGGTAGGTTTGTTGGGCATAAGGATCTTCTTGTGGATAGCCCTGCGCATTCGAATCTTGTGGATATTCTTGTTGCGCCACATTGGGATCGTAGCCGTAAAGTTGGTTCTGCGAATTGCCGGCCTGGTAGGCCTGCGGGTTCGCTTCCTGGTCGCAAGGGGTTGAGGGAAACCTTGCGTGGGGAAGCTGTCCCGGTACTCCACGCCCTTGGACATTTGGATCGTTTGCATCAAATCCGTATTGTGGTGTTCCATCATTGAAGGGTTGTGCCCCGCCATATCCGGAGTTGGGATCTCCAGGAAATTGTCCGGGATCAAACCCTTGTTGGTTTCCAATGGGGAGTCCGGTATTGGGATCAACCTGGAGCGGCAGGCCGGTGTTCGGATCGGTTTGAATAGGAAGACCCGTATAGGGATCGATCTTTGTTGTCCCTGCTGGAATCCGCTGGTCACCGTAATTTTGATCAGACTGCTTCTTCTTTTTCTTTTTCGGTGTGACGAGTTTGGTAAGAAGCGTATTTAAGTTGTCTGTATAGTGTTGGCTGTAATTCGCGGCAGCGGTTGCCAACAACGTGCCTCCGATATTGGCCAGCGGATTAAGAATGACCTGTTTCGCAAACGATGTCATTGGACTTTCGGTCAATTGTGCACTGCCGGGCTGGCAGGGGATGCTCTGCGAAAAGTCACCTTGTCCTTGGGGAGTGGAGCATGAAGCCAGCATGGCTGAGATGAGGATCGTGGCGATGGTGGATCGTGTCTGTGTCTTCATTGAAAACTCTATTCGTGTCGGAACCATCGAGTGACTCGTAAGGCCTCGCCGGCTTTTTGGGTGAAGTAGGTGGTCGGCATCAAATCCTGGTCTGATGCGCTGCTCTGCCCAAGGGTAAAAGGTGTGGTGCTTTGTTGGCGTCCATAGAATCCTGCCGGAATGATCGGTGCTTCGGTAACCTGTTGGGGTGTGGTTGCGGGATGGCGTTCCCGTCCACCAATACTCGCCAGGATCTCTTCAATATCTTGACGTTTGTCCGGCGAGGCCACAAAGAAGACGGTTTCAATTCCTTTGAATTGATCCAGGCTGAACCAATTATTGTTGTCCGGGATGACATATTGTTGCCCCTGCTTGATGGGATTGGCGAAAGGCGACGTAAGCGAGGGAAACACCCCCTGCGCCCAGGCGGATCCGTCAATGGCAATGACATAGACATAACAATCGGTATTTGCCCTGAACATCATCCGGAATTTCTCTCCAGCCTTTGCATTGCCGCGGCCGTCTTTCAGAATATCCCCATCTTGAATTGGTGTAAGGGTTTCGGCTCCGTTGACGAAGGTTTTTTTGACGAGGGCGACGTCAAGTTTAAGTCCTTCAACGAGCCCAATGGCCGGTGGTGTTGGTGCTTCCACACTCGGGTTGGAAGGATATGAAGGGGATGCGGGTTGAGTATATGCCGGTGATTGCGGAGATTGAGCTTGTGGTTGATAGGGGTCATACCTGCCTTGCGGTGAGAGTGGATCCGGCTGTCCAGAGTATCGCTCTCCACCATATTGATAGGAGGGGTTTTGTCCTCCTTGCTGGGGATAAGGGGTCGAGGGATAGCCGGAACTTCCTCTATTTGGGTCGTTTAACGGGTATCCTCCCTGTCCCTGATCGTACGGTTGTAATTGACCATAGGGATTATTGCCATAATTTGGATCTACGGGAGATGTCTGGTTTGGATATTGCCCATAGCCTCCACCGGAGGGATAACCCTGGTTGGGATTATAGGGGTCATAGGAGCCTTGGCCTTGCGAATAGGCATTGGGATCGCCAGGGGGATACCCGCCATAATTGGGATCGGTCGGATCGCTCGTTCCCGGGGGTTGCCCGGCATACCCATCCTGTTGAGCTCCCTGATCATATCCGGGATTTTGTCCGAACGGGTTCCATTGATTGCCATAGTTAGGGTTGGTTGTGCCATAGGAACTGTTCGAGTCATAGGGGTTTTGACCTCCGAACGCATTGGGGTCATAGGGGTTGCCGGGTGTGATTCCCTGAATGAAGGGTTGATTGCCCACTCCCGGTTGACGCAGGGATTGGAGCAATCGGGTTAATTTTTGTTCATATTTATTTGAATAATTGATCGCCGCTTTGCCCAGGAGATCTTTTCCAAAATCCAGGGCGTTATCCAGAAAGCCGGTCCGTCCGGATGATGGAAACAAGAATGACAGTCCCATGATAGTCGTCATCGCCGCCATCGTTAGGCCATAGGAGCCAAAATAAATCTGTCGGTGCGATGGTGGCATGGGTTGTTCCAATCAGTAGCAACAGCTCGATTTTATTCTAGGTTTTGCTTGCCGAAAGGGCAAATTCACGATTCCAGTTTGGGCTTTCTGCCCGAGGCTGTTGTTGGAGAGTCAGTCGAGAGGAACACTCCAAAGGTTCAAGGGTGGAGGGCTGTGGCTGTGTTGATGAGGTCTGGATGGGCGTTGAGAGCGGATAAGATGGATTCCCCGGAATCGGTTCCTTTGGGTTCAAATCCCAGCGTATACAAGCCTTCAGGTGTTGGGCCGTGTATTATTTGCCCGCCCAGGCCCTGTACCAGGCGACGAATATTGATTTCCTGTGCCGTTTCGACGAATGTAACCTGAATCTTGATGAGCGGGATTCCTGGAGTTCCTTGTGGAATGCCTCGTTCAATCACCGGACTTGAGCCAGGTGTAATCTCTCCTTCCGGCCCTCCGAGAACTGAGACCAAGAGGACTGCCTGTCCGACAATCAATAGGCTGGCAAGGGCCGGAGCCCATCGGACTTCGAACAGTGAACGAAAGGTTCTTTCAATCGATTCCCACCAGGAGTTCTCGTGTCTTTGCCGAACGGTTGTTGGCGCTGATTGGGGTTCCTGTTGAATACGGCGCATGACCTCGGCAAAAGCTGCTGGTGAAGGCCCTGGCCGTTTTTCGATGGCGGTTTGTAATGCGGTATGCATGCTCTTGGTCTCCTGAAGGTCCTGCCGGCAGGACGCGCATGATTCCAAATGAAGTTCGACCTCTTGGCGCTCCTTGGGCGTCAGCGTCTCGCTGACATAGCCCGGGAGGAGGGTCGCCTCGGTATGAATCGGTTGTTCCGGTTCCATCTCGTTTAAATAATTTCCTTTGTCACTCCCTGGTGCTGGAGACTCTTTTTGAGCTGCTGCTTGGCATAGTACACTCGCGTTTTTACCGTATTAACTGGAATGTCTAATAATTTTCCAATTTCCGGATAGGAGAGTTCTTCAAAGAATGCCATATGCAAAATCTCCCGGTGATCCGGTGATAAGGTCATGAGTCCCTGGTTGGTGAGTTCGGCCATCCGTTTCTGTTGTGTATCGTTCAAGGGATTTTCATTGGACTCTGCTGTCTCGATGATGTCCTCCAATGGTATGCCGCCCCGTTGCTGGCTGGTGACTTTGCGCAGAGCGTCCACGGCCTTATGATGGGCAATCCCAAAAATCCAGGTGGAAACTTTTGATTGTCCTTGAAAGGTCTGGAGGCCTTTCCATATGGCCAGCATGACTTCCACTAAGGTTTCCTCAGCTAATGTCGCCTCATTCAGAATCGTCATGAGGTATTGGAATACCCGTTTTTCATATCGTTGATAGAGGATAGCAAAGGCTTCCTGGTTATTCGGGATGCAGGATTGGAGCAAGTCTGAATCCGTGAGGTCCTGCCAGTTGGTCGAGCTCATGGGGCGGGTGGTTCAATTTCAGCTGCAGATCTAGCCGTTGCGCTGCCTGGGGGTCGGCTGTCAGAAGCGACCATGACCATGTCAATTGGCTTTCTAGCATAGGGGAGGAGGCTTCAGAAGACAATAGGCGAGACTGTTGGAGGGGACAGAGACTGTATTAACGTTGATTTTGAATCATGCGCAATACGCAATACGCCCATCTCCCCTCTGTGTCATGTATGAATTCGACAATGATAAAGGGTTGATTGGTTTTCTCTTAGTGTTGCCTTTGAACCTTTTGGGGAAATGGGGAGACATACCACATAACAAAAGGTTGAGAGACGACACAAAGACCGATAGACTATGGACCCATTCCACGGCAGGCTTGATAAGAGGTTTATCATGAAAAGGTGCCCATTCTTCCCCACACGGATCCTTCTTTTAATCGTCGTTCTATTTGTCGGGCACACGTTGATCGTGACAATGCCTGCGGCATTCGGGGCTGGTGCGCCTTCGGTCAAAAGAGCTCTCTTGATCGGCATTGGAAAATATCAGGTTTTGCCACGGCTCCCTGGATCAAAAAATGATATTGATTTGGTGCATCAGGTTCTGCTGTCCCGGTATGGGTTTGCCGAGCAGGATATCCACATTATCCGGGATGAAGCAGCAACCCGGGAGGGGGTGCTGGCCGGTTTACATCAGATTGTGACAGAAGCCGGTCCCAATGATGTGGTCTACATTCATTATTCAGGGCATGGATCTCAGGTTGAGGATCTGAATGGAGATGAACCGGATGATCAATTGGATGAGACGATTGTTCCGGCTGATGGCCGGACGGAAGGCGTTCCCGATATTACCGATGATGAGTTGGACGAGATCCTGTCACGATTGAAAACGTCCAAGGCGGTCGTTGTTCTCGATTCCTGCCATTCCGGGACTGCCACAAGGGGGTTGGAGGTGCGGGTGCGATCCGTTCCGGCGGATCATCGGGTGAATCTGTATAAAAAAGGTGGAGTGGCGACACGGGCCATTGTGCCGGTGAATCTTCATTCGTATGTGCTATTCAGTGGAGCGGCTTCTCATGAAGAGGCCTTGGATGGGCCGGTGGACGGCCGATACCATGGATTTTTTACCCACTCCCTCTTCAAGAGTTTACAATCCGCTCCCATGGATGCGTCGACCCGCGAGATTTTTTCCGGAGCCAAACAGGAACTCAAGCGGATTCAAAATCAATTCGGGCGGACCAGTATGCCCGAACCTCAGCTTGAAGCTTCTCAAGGCGAGAATGGAATTGCCATTCTTTTCGGCTCTTGCCGAACCGCCTGGCCTCGTGAAGGAGCAGACCGGTTCCGCCCGTCGTTCCTGGGTGGCGGTGCAACCGCAAACAGAGGATCATGTGCAGTTAGTGAATGCCCTGTCGCTCGGAGCCGATCCCGGTTCGGTATGGGGAATTTATCCGGAAGGAGAAATGGCATTTGATCCGGCGAAAGCCCAGGCCTTTGCGGTGGTGCAAGCGGCGGACGGTCAGAATGCCGTAGCGGTGATTTCGCCGAAACAAGCCGAAATATCTTCGAAAAGCCGTGCGGTTCTGGTCGCTCCGGCTCCGGAGTCCAAGGCCATTCCGGTTGCTCTTCGGAATGTTCCACCCGCGCAAGCCAAGCAATTGAAAGAGTTGCTGGGGAAGCAAATGGGTGATGTGAAATTTGTGGGGGATCAGGAATTCGCCCGCTTCATCGTGGAAAGCCGGGGGGACGGGCTGCATGTCTTGAGCGCGGATGGCACCAAGGAGTTGATGACATTGCCTGCGAAGCCCGGGACTCAAGCGATTGCTGCCTTGTCTCAAGTGTTGGTGCAGTCACGGAATGCGTCGCAACTGTTAAACCTGGAAAATCCCACGAGCCAGATGAATGTGAGTGTGCGGGTGGTTCAGGTCGGGGAACGGGGGATCGCCGTGGTGAGCGACAAAATGGAGGCCCCGGTCTATCACATCCGGCAGGCGAATGAACCCCGGTCTTTGTCTAACAGTCTGCAATTGGAAGTGGCCTCCGATACGGATGCGTACATCACGATCGTGGATGTGGATGCGGAAGGGAATGTGAATGTGTTGTTCCCGAATTCTTATCAAAATCCCCGGTATTATCCTGACGGATTCATCAAGGCGGGCCGCACGGTGTTGTTGCCCGATTCATTGCAATCCGGAAATCAAGCGGGATTCCATTTTGATTATGCGAATCCTCCGGGCGTGGATACGATCCGGGTATTTGCGAGTACGACTCCTGAATTGGCCCAACGGATTCGCCAGGCGGTGGCAGGGTGGCAATACCCAGGGTCTTGGGGGACGTTCTCAAATGACCAACTCATTGGCCCATTTGGCCAGTTTGAGGCAGGAGTTAGTCGGAAGTGTGACTCGAGGGTTGATCACCGTTCCTGATGATTCCGTGGCTCCGGTTTCCCAGCCCGCTATGAGTACTGTGGAACAACCGCAATTGGCCATGGTCGATCAACTGCCGTCCAAGAATTCCATGCCGAAAGGCATCGGATATATTCAAGACCGCCCTGCGGAATCTTTTCCACCTGATCCTTCTATGCCGGGTGGCATGAACACGGAGCAAACGATGGATTCTCATATGGATGCTCAGGCCATGCCGGTTGGGTTGCCGGTCTCTGATTGGACGGCGGTTTCGGTCACGGTTCTGGTTCAACCATAGAGAACAAATGAGATAAGCCAACGAAAGGCTACTCCGTTTCTTGGTGATGACTCCATGAGGCCCCCTCTGTGATGTGTAGGGGGCCTCACTCGTTTGAGAGTGAGGAAAACAACGCAAGGGTTGACCGGATGTCGATACTTGGTGTGTCGGTGGTCCAGGAGATACGGATCGAAAGGCTTGAGGGATGGGAGGGATGGGTGAGAGTTTTCCAGGCAATGGAATGAGTTGAGGAAAGGGTGTGCATGGCCTGTTCCGTGTGTTCGTTAAGGCAGGCAAACGATAAGATACCGGGAGCTTGCGCCCCGTCCCATTCGATAATCCGAATGCCAGGATAGTGTCCGAGGCAGACTTTCCATTCTTCTCGCACCTGTTCAAGGATTTGGTTGTGTGGATCTTGTTGAGCCTTGAGATGGCAGGCTTTGGCAAATCCGGCGATCATGCCAATATTCTGGGTGCCCAATTCGTATCCGGCCCAATAGGGTTGTGTTGCTTGGTGACCGTCTTTTCCGACAATCAGCGCACCGGTTCCCATTGGGCCTGTGCACCATTTATGGCCAGGGAAAAAATACGCATAGGGAGAAATTTCCTGAAAAGAAACCGGAATATGTCCGACGGCTTGCGCCCCGTCTACGATGAGCCGCGTGTGGTGTGACTGCGCCAGGTCCTGGATTGCGGTGATAGGAAAGATACGCCCATCAAAATGAGAGACGTGACTGATGACGATGGCCTGAATGGGTTGTTCATTTAGAGTGCGTTCAAGTGCGGGAAGGAAGCCGGAGGGGACATCCGGGTCGAGTGTAATAACGCGGACTCCACGGTCATTGAGTTTGTCGATTTCATTGAGAATCGTGGAATTTTCATGAGTGGTGGTCAGAAGGACATTTCCAGGTTTCCAATTGATTCGAGAAAGGACCAGGCTGCATGCAGTTGTGGTATTGGGCATGAAGGCGAGCCGTTGTGCATCGTTCAACCCCAACCAATCCGAAATGGTCCGTCGGCATTCCTGAAGCGTGTCCCGGTAATACTGGATGCCGGCTTCCGCATATAACAAGCGACTGAACGTGTTGAGTGTCCGTGAAATTTCCTGCTGCACGTCAGGATGGAACGGAGCGAGTCCAGCCGGGTTGAGATAAATCATGGGAGTAGGTTGGCGGAGTACCCTAGGGTTGTGAGGTTAGGTCGGGTCGGGTCTGAATCCTGATGGAAAAGGTCGTGCCTCTCTCGAACCATCCGGCTTAGGGTTTTTTGGCGAGTGCGAGGCCAATCAGGTTGTCAGGGTCCGAGTACCATTTGACCAAGGCAAAACCCGAAGCCGCGAGAAGTGCTTCCGCCAAGGGGCGGTCATATTTCGTGCTGATTTCGGTGCGGATTTCCTCCCCTTGTTTGAGAGGGACTTGTAATCCTAAGTCCTGAATGTCCAGAATTTGATCTTCTCGTGACCGGAGCCACATTTCAATGCGATGTTCATCATTGTTGTATCTGGCGATATGGTCAAACGAATCCGGATCAGCCTGAGATCCGAAATGATGGCCAAGAACTCGAATAATATTTTTGTTAAATTTTGCTGTAATGCCCTGCTTGTCATTATATGCGGCTTCCAGGCGACTTCGTTCCGTGATGAGCTGGACTCCCAATAAGAAATAATCTCCGGATGCCATTTCTGAGTTCACGGAGGAGAGAAACTCTTGAGCGGCAAGAGCAGGAAGGTTGCCAATGGTTCCTCCAAGGATGACCACCAGGCGTTTGCCGCCTTCCGGAATATGCTCCAAATGGAAAAGAAAATCTCCTACCACGCCATGGATGTGGAGACCGGGGTACTCGCGGACCAGTTCTTCGGAGACCCGTCGGACAATGGTTTCATCGACATCAAACGGGACGAAATAGCGCAGTTGGCCAACATTGGCCATGGCATCGAGGAGTACTCGTGTTTTTGTGGCTGCGCCGGATCCTAATTCCACAAGTTCGTCAGCTCCACTGAGAGCCACAATTTCGTCGGCGCAATTGGTAAGCAGCTGATGCTCGGTCCGTGTTTGATAATATTCCGGCAATTCGCATATTTGTTCAAACAGGGTGGATCCCCGTTCATCATAAAAGAGTTTCGAAGGGAGGGTTTTGGGACTTGCTTGCAGACCGTGGGTGATTTGGGTTTTGACTAAGTCCGGATCTTCTCTGGTTAATGGAAGATCAATGGTTATTGATGGATCTGTTTGTGATGACATGAGCCCTCCTCGGGGGGTCTATCGTGAACAATATTCTAACCTCTACCTTCAGACGTCAGCGGGGATGACGCCATCGTTGGAATGAAACGGGAAGATAATGTTCAGAAAATGAACATCCTTCGGCCTACGTTTTCCCGTGTGATGCTGAATGAGAGAAAGTCTTCGTTCGATAAGTTCCCTGATCTGCCTTCAATACGCAAAATTATAAAGGGGGTCGTGAATGATGGCGAATGCATTGGAATGGCATCAATAGTTCCACTATAACGGCAGAGAGGATTGCGGGCAAGACAAGGGCATTGACGAAATCAGATGAGTAAGGGGCTCTTTTGTCTGACAAAATGGCACTTGGGTTGGCGTGTTTTTGGCATATATCAAATGGCAATTCGGTGAGGTTATCGAGCCGGTTCCAGGCCTCGTGGCCGGGCCCATTGTTCTACGCGACCCAAGAGGCCATCAACCGACAGCGCCAATACGGTGGCGGGGAGGGCGCCGGATAATATCAAATTGACGTCCGCAAGCTGGAGCCCTGCTACGATGGGGACACCCAAGCCTCCAGACCCGATAAAGGCGGCCAGTGTGGCTGTCCCGACAGTCCAGATGGCAGAGGTGCGAATGCCCGCCATGATGGTCGGGGCGGCGAGTGGAAGGCGAATCGTGCGGAGAATTTGCCATTCCGTCATGCCAAGGGCTCGCCCGGTTTCCACAATATTTGGAGCTGCGTCTCGCAACCCCGAATAGGTATTTCGAAGAATAGGGAATAACGAATACATCCATAAGGCCATGATGGCGGGGAGGGCTCCTACGCCAAATATTGGAATCATAAAGGCCAGAAGTGCGATGGATGGAATCGTTTGCAACATGCCGATTATTCGGATGATCGCCTCCGCTCCCCTTCGCCATCGTTCGAGAGCCAGCCCCAATGGAATGGCGACCAGTATGCCCAGGGACAACCCTAGTCCGGAAAGTCCAAGATGTTCTCCTGTGCGCAGGGCCAAATTGGAACGTTTGGTCCACATGTAGGACAAAATGGAATCGGAAGATTCCGTGGTGGCGGCTGGTTGGACGTGATTGTCGGCCACAAGATTGAGTGCCCGTAAGGCGCTATGCGCTACTTGGGGAATCGGTTCTCCCTGTTCTTGAATCCGGAGATTTAATTCACGCATGCGTGTTGGGTCTATGGCATTGGTGAGCAAACTGATGACCCGTCCCAATTCCGGATGGCGTTTGAGAATTTCTCCTCGAACGAGTGCTGCGGCCTCATACGGTGGGAAGAGCTGACGATCATCTTTCAGGACGACAAAGTCATACACGGCTAAGCGTCCATCTGTGGTGTAGACATCTAAAAGGTCAACCTCTCCCGTATTTGTGGCTTGATATTTCAGGGTCTGTTGCATGCCGATCACTTCCTGAAACTGTAACCCGTAGGTTTTTTTTAACCCCACCAATCCATCTTCTCGCTGGATAAATTCATACCCAAATCCGGCTTTCATGTGAGGGGCGACACGCACGAGATCAGAAATCGTTCGGAGTCCTAAGGTTTGTGCTCGATCACGGCGAAGGGCTAGCGCATAAGAATTCTCAAATCCGAGCGGGGCCAGCCACCAAATATCCCATCGGTGAAGAAACTCCGTGCGAACGCGGTTCAAAACAGACACTCGATCGTGCATCGGCGGTTCCCCGAGAATGGTGACGAGCCCTGTTCCTGTGTATTCGGGATAAAGATCAATCCCTCCCGTTTTTAAAGCCTCAAAGCAGACTTGAGTGCCGGCGAGTCCCAGGCGACGCGTGACGGTTAATTCCGTACGGGCCTCAATGAGTTGAGCGAACATTTCCGCCAGGAGCCGGCTTTCCATAAAATTCTTCGATCCCACCACAATGGTGTCAGAGGCCCAAACCGGTAGGGAAAGAGAATAGAGCGGTACAAAAAGTCCGACTACGATTCCTCTAGAGATTCTCCGAGTGCGTTGTCTGATCCGATCGGTGTTCATGTCCTTTCTGTTAACCTCGATGAGCCTGATAATGCTGCATGAGCAAATGAACATAGGGTGTGGCTGGGGCATGGAGAATTTCGTGTGGAGTCCCGACTTGCTGAATGTGTCCTTCTTTGAGAATGGTAATCCGGTCGCCTAGCCGGAAGGCTTCTGACATGTCATGGGTCACCAGGACCATCGTTTTTTGCAACCGGGCCTGAAGAGAGAGAAATTGGTCCTGCAGGTCATGGCGGGTGAGCGGATCTAACGCGCCAAACGGTTCGTCGAGTAGGACGATGGGCGGATCGGCCGCCAGGGCCCGTGCCACGGCCACGCGTTGCCGCTGTCCCCCTGAGAGTTCAATGGGGTAGCGTTCGGCAATTTGCGAGGGATCCAGGTTTACGAGAGATAAGAGCCTGTCGACTCGTTCGAGTTGCTGTTCCAATGTCCATCCCAATAAGTGAGGGACGAGGCAGACATTTTGCCTGATGGTCCAGTGAGGGAAAAGCCCGCCATCTTGTGGGACATACCCCAGGCGTCGACGAAGTTGAATGGGATCCTGTAAACAGGCGGGCTTTCCTTGAATGACGACGGCACCGGTCGTTGGTTCTATCAGCCGATTCAGAAGACGCAAAAAGGTGGTTTTTCCTGATCCACTCTCACCAATCAGCGCCATGGTTTCCCCCTCTTTCACACTCCATTCAATGTTCTGAAGGGCATAGGTGCCATCCGGGAATTGTTTGCTGACCTGTTGGATTTCCAGTGCCCACGGATTCATGTGAGTGAAGTCCTTAGGGCCGGGGATAAGAGGATCCAAATGGTGTGGTGATGCGTCATCGTCATGATGAACGTCTGGAGAATTACCTGTGGCCAGGATAACAGGGTTCAACTGGAGAGACTAGCCTCGTTATCGACGTCAGATGCCATGCTGGCTTAGGAAATCCCTCTATAAATTTGGAGAGAAACGCGAAGTATGGCTAGCAAGTGGGTTATTTCGCTCATACTTGCCTGTGCGCCAACGCTCGGTTTTTTTGTCATGGTGACTTGATTTTCTAGCTTTGGAATGAAGTGCTGAAATGTATGGAGAAATTTCTGAGATCTTGAAATGTTTAAGATGGGCATAGTGGTTGCACTGCTTGGTGAGAAAAAGAGAAAAATCTGGCTGCAAGAAATTTTGAATGGTCTCTCATAATCATAATGATGGTATTTATATTGGTGTGCTTTTTACTTTCCTAGGAGATTCGAATGCATGCACACGTAAATGGAAACTCTCATCTTGAGGACTGCCCGACCTCTAGCCAAGAACCCGATACGTGTTGTCGATGTGGGGGACTCATGAAAGCCGAGTCGATTTTTGATCTCGTTGAAAATGAAATTGAATTCATGTCCGCTCGCTGTCTGCAGTGTGGCGATATTGTGGATCCGGTTATTCTCATGAATCGATCCGGGAAAGGCGTATTGAGTAGTCGCACTGGAAGGGCTCGGCATTGAATCTTTCCATACTTTGTTCGGGGTGTGGATTGAGAAAGGCTGCCGGCCAGAAAGCATCATCCAATGAATGTGAATAGCTTGAGCGGGCGCGGTGTGGCTAGTGTCGAATTAGAGACAAAAGACTGTAATGGGTGGCATCCGGAGCATGAGCCTGACCTTTCGGACAGTGGTAAACGCATTGTAGTTATGGGTGTCGATCTTAAGACATGGACTGGGTTGACGGAGAATCTTTGGGATTTAGGGTTTACGCTTCAACGTCTTTCCTCTTCCTTTACAAGGATTAGATCAACTGAATAATGCTTTCGTCGATGGCATATTGTGGGACTGTGAATCGAGTTCTCTGACGAGCTTAGCTGTTGTGTCTCAGGTTCGCGGAAGAAGGCCTGTCCCGCCGGTTATGGTCATCTCGAGCCCTTCAAACAAGAGGTTGCTGATAAAAGCCCTTGAAAATGGGGCGATGGATTTTATTATGAAACCCATAGATCACATGGAACTCCGAAATAAATGTGTGCGGTTGTTTGGGTAGCGCCGTGGGAGAGATGAAGGAAGGCAAATTTAGGGAGGTATGGACATGATTCCTGTATGGTGGGTTCCCGATTCCCAGAACCATTCTCTGGAAAATCCATATATTCGTGTGAAATCGAAGGAGAAATTGGATGGGAAGCATTTTGAATCTTTACCTCCTGTTTCTATTCTGGTTGTCGACGACAGTGTTGATTGTCGCATGATACTCCGCATGGCCATTGAACGGGAGGGCTATCGTTGCATAGAGGCAGAGGATGGAATTGCTGCTCTCAAATTAATTCAGGAAAAAACGATTGATTTCATCATCACAGATTTCCAGATGCCACATATGGATGGATGCGAATTCCTTGAAGTCATTTCGAGTGCGGCGGTCAGTTGTCCTCCTGCTGTGATGGTTACAGGAAACCTTACAGATTCTGTGCGAATGAGGGCGACCCATGCCGGGGCATTGGCCGTCCTCTCAAAGCCATTTGATCAAAGGAAGATTCTGCAGATGGTTCGGGAAGTCGTACATCGCAAACAAGAGGCCCATCATTGAGGGCATATCCATTTCATCCTGGAAAATGGGGTGTGGGTTCTTGATCCATTCCTAATGGGATTGAGTGGGGTAAGGAGAAATCTATCATCCACCATTCTGGTCAAATAATTGCCTTAATAATTAAATTTTTCCGTCCAGGTCGTGAATCCTGCTCCTGCTCTGTCCTCTTTTTAAAATCCTTTCTCTTTTCCTGATTCTCGTTGAAATTGGAGTGTGAATGCATCCTTGCCAAACAGGCATAGGGGTGAGGTATGCCCGACGAGGGAAACGCCACGACCCGAAGGAAGATAAGTCATCCCTTTCCCAATATGAGCATGTTCTATTTGTCTGATGAAATTAATTTTCATGGCAATATTCTTTATGAGGGCAGTTGAGGTTTTGGTCAACCTCCATCCGTTGCCTTATCGAGCCAAATCCAACTTAGGCATAGACCTGAGCAATTGCAAAAGGACGCCAACAATATGGAGAAGCCTGGTCACTCCACCCTCTCGGTTCAGGTAGAATGGGTTAATACGTTTCACATTAGGTTTCATGGTGTGGAGTATTTGGAGAGGATCCATCAAAACACGGGTGACGAGGCACCCTGTGAAGTGAGAAGATCTCTGTGAATGAGCAGATTGAATCTCCAGGGTATATCACACATTTTTATGCCGGGATAAGGAGAATGGGGCGTGCAGTATCTCCCGCATGCAATTGATTGGGCTGAAACCTTTATGGGAGATTGATTGGCCCCATTTCAGTGGTTCGACAAGGAGGGGTGTCCCGAATGCCTTAGAGCGCTAAGCCAGGTCGTTTGGGAACTTGTCTTATTTTAAAGTGCCATAGGAAGCCATCATGGAAGACAAAGGTTCCTTGTCATCTACCGATAGTCACGTATTGAAGGATTCGGATCAAGAATTGAAGCGGACCTTGCACGATCTCCAGGAACGCGTGAAGGAACTGACCGCACTCCATTCCACCACGCAATTGTTTCACAACGAAGATTTATCGACTCAGGAATTACTTCAACGCATTGCCGATTTGATTCCGCCCTCCTGGCAATACCCGGAAGTCACAGCCGCCCGGATTCGTTTCGGCCATCTGGAAATTACGACGCCCAATTTTGTGGTATCCCCGTGGACCCAGCGGGAGGAGTTTATTTGCCGAGATGGAACAACGGGTGAAATTGAAGTCGTATATCTGGAGGAACGCCCGACGGAAGTTGAAGGCCCCTTTCTGCAAGAAGAGCGAAATTTATTACACTCACTAGGAGAGATGGTCCGGCTGCAGTTGGATCGGAAGCGGACGCAAGCCGCCCTTCGTGAGGCGCATGATGTGCTTGAGCAGCGGGTGCTGGACAGAACATCCGACCTGACGACGGCCAATCGGTTACTGTCGCGGGAAGTGGCACAACGGAAAGAAGCCGAAGAGAAATTAGAGGATTTGATTGCGGAGATCCAGCGGAATCACGATGATCTCATTGCTATTTTGAATCAATTGCATATTGGGACTGCCCTGACCGACAGGGATGGAAAGGTGACTTTTCTGAGTCAGGCGGCACAACAGTTATGCGGAAAAGCGAATGTTCCTCATTCAGGTGAGCCCTGGCAAGCGTTGTTTAGCGACCCTGCCTATCATGCTCAAATAGAGGAGATGGTGAATCGTTCTCCTGGAGAACGGCAGGAGGTCTTAGTGCGTATGTCTGCGGTTGGTGGAGAGTGCACCCGTTGGATCAATGTGGATGTCAGAGATGATCCACGAGACCCGGAACGGAAAATGTTTTTCTTGTACGATGCCTCGGAGGTGCAGACCCTTCGTCAACTATTGGGAGAGACCGGCAAATATCAGGATCTTATTGGCGCCAGTCATTCTATGCAATTGGTTTTTCAGCAGATTCAGGATTTTTCCCGTGTGGATTCCACCATTCTTATTGAGGGAGAGACCGGAACAGGCAAGGAACTGGTCGCTCGTGCCATTCACCAAGCCAGCCACCGCAATGAGTTTCCTTTTATTGCGGTGAATTGTGCGGGGTTAACCGAATCACTGGTCGCCAGCCAATTATTCGGGCATAAACGTGGAGCCTTCACAGGCGCTGTATCAGATCAGCAGGGATTGATCGAAGCCGCTGAAGGAGGAACCTTGTTTCTGGATGAAATCGGGGATATTCCGCTCACGGTCCAAACCAGTCTGCTTCGGGTTCTGCAAGAATGGGAAATTACCCGTCTTGGGGAATCTCGGCTTCGGAAAGTGAATGTTCGTGTGCTTGCGGCCACCCATCATAATCTTGCCAATGATGTCAGTGCGGGAACCTTCCGGGCTGACCTGTTGTATCGGATTCGGGTCGGAAGAGTGTTATTGCCTGCGCTGCGGGAACGACGGGAAGATATCCCATTGTTGATCAGCCATTTTCTGAACCAATATCGGGCAACAACAGGAAGGCCTGTTGAGGCCGTGAGTAATGAAGCGCTCCGGCTGTTGATGGCCTATGCATGGCCTGGAAACGTTCGCGAACTCAAGCATGCCATTGAATTCGCCGTCATTCGATGTCCTCAGACCATTATTCGACCTCAAGATTTGCCGCCGGAGGTGCTTAATCAGGATGAAATACTTCCAGCGGCATCCTCTGAAGACATACCTTCAAGCCATGATGATGATAAGGAGAAGATTCTCGCTGCATTAAAGCAGACGGGAGGGAACCGTTCAGCTGCAGCAAAGCTGCTTGGGATCGCACGCCTCACGTTGTATCGTCGCATGTCACGCCTCGGAATTCCTGCTCGCCGTAAAACGTCTTCCATTTAAAGTCTTGTTTGGGAGACAGTTGAATAACTCATCCTCCAACCATAGGGAATTTGCCCCTATCAGGCCTAGGCGAATCTGGGTAAGGGAGATTTCAGAAAGATTCGGCTTTAAATATGCCAACCCCGGCAGGCTAAGGCATGGCTTTCCATGGACCAGGCCGCAAGCATCTGGATGGCCGGAACGCCCAGATTGGTAGTCGAGCATGGCCTAGAAGTCTCCTGTCTGCGTGCTTGCGCGATTTCCCCCACACTTCTTTTTTTGTTCATCTATTCATTTAGAACAGTTACAAGTATCCCGCTTCTTCCTATATTCCACAGAGTAAGGCGTCGTTCAGCCTCCAGATAAATCAGAAACGCATCTGAAGGCATGACAGGCTGACGTGTTACATAATGTATCAACCCATTACACTTTTGATGCATTTAGGTGTAACAGTTCAGCCCGTTCATTTTATTTCACAAATTTTAAAACGTTGAAATTAAAAGTAAATACCGCCTTAAGGTTGTTGGCCTATAAATTGGATAGACATACATAGGAGATGAAAGAGTGGTCAGTGAATCAATAGATGCTCTTTTGAAGCAGTCAGCAAGAAGGGAGGAAGCCATGAATCACAAAATATTGATGTTATTTTTCCTCGTGGGGATACTTCTCTGCATTCCACAGTTTGTTTTGGCTGGTGAGATTACGAAAGAGCAGGTCTCTGAATGGAATCTGGAAACCCAGGGTTGGTCCATTCAAGACCATATAGCTGCTGCGTATTCTGAAGAAGAGGAAGTCCAGTCTTTAGAGAACCGCATTCAGCAATTGGATAAACGCATAAGCAAGTTGGAGAAAAAGCCATACTTCGATCCGAAGGGGTTTACCAGAAGTTCCTTAAAGCTTCTTTCCAGCACATTGGAAGAGCAAGAGAAACTTCTGAATGAAAAGATTGCCTGGCATTTTCGACAGGCCGACCAGGCCAAGCTGACGGAGTAGGAATAATGGAACCTCCAAGAAAGTGGGGGTGGGGGTTCGGCTGTCTATCAGTATCGACTGATGAGGAGCAATTTGACTCTTCCGCCGATGGAGGTTGTCGACTCTAGACTCTATCGTCATCCGGCCAATACGGGAAATCGACTGACCGAAATCAAGCATGACGTTGGCCTTACCAATTTCTGCTTGGACTCATTTCTCATTTTAGGAGGCAGGGTCTGCCTTTACGCCGGGTTGTTTTCCGAATCCCCGTAAAAATTGTGTTCCGCTAAGGTCTTTGCAGAAACAGGAGCGTCATCCTTCTCAACCATGCGGGGCCAAAGCCTTGAATGATAAGAAGCTTGCGCGATTCGGAAAAGCAGAGCCAAGACTCCGCGCATTTTCTTAATGTTTCCCCAGAATTCTGATCATGGCCGGATGGGTTACGTCAGGCTGGGTGAGCGGCATCTACCACAGCCTGTTCTATTCTCTCATTTATCAGGCAAAATCCTGGTCAACAAAACAGAAGGGAAATGTCCGAAGGCATGGCGAGCAGAAGTGTAACTATGTGTAACTTTACGTATCAGTTTTGTTACATTTACATGTTACATTCATAACAGGAATTTTTAGGTATAAAAACATTAAATTATTGAATTTTAAGGCAAATGCAGCTTTTATTTTTTTGGCATATAAATTGGATATAGAAATAATTTGTATTGATGAAAGCAAGGTCACCATTAGCGGTTCAAGTTTACGGGGTTTTTGGAACTGATAAATGCTGGAAGGAGGAAGTTATGAATAACAAATTTTTTATTTCAGCTTTTCTTGTGGGTATGCTTCTAGGGCTTCCACAGTTTGTCTTGGCTAGTGGTGAGAAGGGTCAAGAGCAGAGTTCAGCCTGGAGAATGGAGGCCCAGGGTTGGTCGATTCAAGATCATATGACTGCGGCAAAAGCTTCAGAAGGGGAAGTCCAATTCCTGGAAAGCCGTGTTCAGGATATAGATAAGCGCATAGCCCATTTTGAGAGCAAGCCACACTTCGACCCGAAGGGATTTCATAGAAATTCCTTGAAGCAAATGTCCTCGACTTTGAAAGGGAATACGAATCTTCTAAATGAGAAGACCGCGTGGCATATTAGGCAAGCTGATCAAGCCAAGCTGACGGAGTAGTAAATCCCTTGATGTAGTTGCAAATGCCAGTGAATGTCCATTCCTGTTCCATGGAATGGGGAGGTTAAGCAGTCTCTTCATTCCTGGAACAGAATAAAATCTCCCTCTGTATTATTCTTGTGCCTGACGTAAACGTCAGGCTTTTTTTTTCCAAGCCTTTTTGACTCACATGGAATTGCATACTTTTCACGCTTGATACAAAAAATATAAGGCAAATCGCTTCTTCCACATGTGAAGAAGGGGCCCCCTCTGGAGACACTTACCAAAGGCAATGCCTGTTTGAGGTAAAAAAAGGTTAAAGGTGCGGAGATACCTGTGACGAATTGATGTGCGATTTAGCACGGACGTCTCCGTTCGTTTTCGCTCTATTGCGAAAAATTAAAATGAAGTTTTTTTAATAATGTTCACTTACATAAACCTATTGATTGCATGACCTGGACGACGCTGTGGGAGAGGTGGTGGTTAGACTTATTAAGCTATTGAAAAATAAAACATAATTTTATGAATATTAGCTCAGGAGAGTGGACAGTTTTGACAAGAAAAATAGATATTTGAACACCACAACAAGAGCGGTTAATGGCTCAGTAATTGCTGCCTCTTTAGAGAAATTTTGGCGTAATATCTCTGCCAATTAATAACGGTTTCTTGTTCAAAAGTTACGGTTACGACCCTTCGTACTCATATTTCAGTGTGAGGGCTTCATGATAGTCGATATGACTCACTCAACCGATCAACTCGCCCGTCACTTCTATCAAACCTTGCTTGGAAGTCACGAACATCTTAAATTCCCAACGGAATACGGAAGATCTGTGGAAAGCCATTACGGGACACATTAAAAAGGTGATCTCGTGGGAACGTGCGGGTATTACGCTGTATCATTCTGACATAGATGCTTTCCGGTTTTACGCGGTGGAAACGAGTATGCCGGTGGTGAAGTTGAAATGTGATGCCATCATTCCTCGAGAAGGGAGTGCAATGGGGTGGGTGTATAACCATCGGCGTCTTCATATACGTCCCCATTTACAACAAAATCCCGTATTTTTAGAAGATGCGTTTTATCACGAAGAGGGCCTGGGAAGAATGATCAATATTCCCATGATTATTGGGGATAATTGCATCGGATCTTTGAATATCGGCAGTGTGGAATCCGGAGATCCGGATCCGGAGAATGTCTTGTTTTTACGCCAAGTGGCGACTCAAATTGCCTTTGCCATTGATCATGTGCGGGCCTATGAAGAGATCAACCACCTGAAGGAACAGCTCACCCGTGAAAATGCCTATCTTCTAGAAGAAATCAAAGTTACGTACGATTTTGGTGCGATGGTTGGAAACAGTCAAAAGTTTAAGAATGTGTTGGACTTGGCCCAGGCCGTGGCCCCAACTACGACCTCGGTGCTCATTATGGGGGAAACGGGAACGGGAAAAGAACTATTGGCACGATTGCTTCATGAGTTGAGCCCCCGCAAAGCAAAGCCTTTTGTTCGAGTCAATTGTGCGGCGTTACCTTCAGGTCTGGTGGAAAGTGAGCTCTTCGGCCATGAAAAAGGTGCGTTTACCGGTGCAGAAACTGGAAGACCCGGCAAATTTGAATTAGCCAATGGTGGCACCTTGTTCCTTGATGAAATCGGGGAGATGCCGATTGAAGCGCAGGCAAAACTCCTAAGGGTTTTACAAGATGGTATCGTGGAACGAGTAGGCAGTATCGAAGGGAAAGCTGTCGATGTGCGAATTGTCGCAGCAACCAATAGCGATTTGAGCAAGGCGATTGCCGAGGGGCGTTTTCGTTCTGACTTATATTACCGGCTGCATGTTTTTCCGATTGTGGTGCCTCCTCTCCGGGAACGTCTGCATGATATTCCCCTTCTGGTGCGACATTTCATGGAGAAAAATCGGATGCAATTTCGACGAAACTGTCAGGAAATCGATGACCGTTCAATGGAAATGCTGGTTCAGTATCCATGGCCGGGTAATGTACGGGAACTGAAAAATGTGATTGAACGAGCCATGATTCTTTGCCAATCGTCGGTCATGCATGTGGAAGATTCGTTGTTGCAGTCACCGGCAAACGACATGGATGCCATGCCGCCCACTCAATTAAAAGACGTGGAGCGCACTCGAATACTGCAAGCTTTAGCGGCGTGTGAATGGAGGATTGATGGCCCATTAGGGGCGGCCAAACATCTGGGGTTACATCCCAGCACCCTGAGAAGCCGATTGAAAAAATTCGGGATCAAACGGCACTCTGAATAAGACATCCAATTGTGGGGTGTGTGATTGGAATGAAAAGCCGGTTAGTCCGGAGATAACAATTTGATATAGGGCATGACCTCGTTTTTTCCCACCCAATTTAAACCTACCTCGACTGACATGTGAGCATACGAAAGGCTTAGACCAGGAACCTTTTGTCCGTCCTTCTGCTTCGCTAAGATGCTTTTTGCCCTCATGTCATTAACAGGTCATCCCGATAGGACGATTTTTCGGAAAGGAAGCCCACGTAAACGGCTTTCTTTCCAACTCCTAGTGGGAGAGGGTTCCCTATGCGACAAGGCCATACGGAATCTACGCCATCTTTTTCAGATCAATGATGAAATCTGTTTGTTTGTATATGACTGTTTAGTTCTGGAGTCGAGGAAATTTCTATGCTCAATGGTTAAAAAGAGGCAAATCTGATCTTCATGAGATTTTCAATATCCCACAAATTCTTCAGAGCGAATATTGGTCTTTGGAATGCCGGTAGACTCAAGCATCTTTCGTAATCCATCAACCATTGCAGGGGGCCCCACAACATAATACAGAGCCGCTTCCACCTCTTTGACAAACTTTCGAAGCATGACATGGTCTATCCGGCCGGTTTCCCCTTCCCAGGTTTCCGTGCCTGCGTTTGGGCTTGTCATCGTTCCAATACACGTAAAATGCGTATTCTCTTGTTGGAGGGTTTGTAGTTCATCAAGAAAAGCGGCATCTTCCGGATGCCGGTTTGAATACAGGAGAATGAGATGATGTGAGAGTTTGTGATGAGCGGCTTCGACCAGCATACTTCGGAATGGTGTAATCCCGATTCCTCCTGCGAGAAGAACGATCGTTCGGGAATCCTCAGTCGGTAGCGTGAATTGTCCGAATGGACCTTCAAGGTCAATTGTCGTTCCAAGAGGCATTTCTGCCAACATGCGTTTAAAGGCGGTGTCCCGAAGACGGGTGGCGACCATGAGCTGTTGTTCGGAAGGAGCGCTGGCAAGGGTCAAGGCCCGTGTATGGCCTTCTGGATCGGATGTTGAAAGATTCGGTAATGACAGATCGATAAACTGCCCAGCTGTGAAGGTGAATCCAGCCGGTCGATCAAAATACAACGCCATTGTACTCTTGGCGATTTCCTGACGCTTTCTCAATGCCACATGATAACTGGATGGCTTGGTGAATTTTCCCATTGAGAACGCTCCTTGATGGTAGCATATGGTATGAGGTGCTCCCGGACTCAATTTATCCTAGCGTTTTGGTATGGGGTTGAGTCAATTGTTGGCTCATGGTTTTCATGATCCGATAAAGACGAATCCTTTTTCCCTCACGGCTTAACCATAAAATAATCGTACTGCCTTTTTTAATTTCGACTAAGTTCAAACTCATTTCTCTTATTAGACAGGTCATTCGGTTCTATGCTTGAATCTGTCGCAAGAAAGGATTGAAGGTCTGTGGAACGAATCGAGAGAAATTACCGGGCGCTCTTGAATGTCGCGATTGTGCTCAATTCACAACGGGATACCGATAGTCTCTGGCAAGCCATTATCGAGCAGATTGAACAGGTCATGCCCTGGGCCAGGGTTAGTGTGACTCTATATGACCGTGAGTCTGACGGGTTCAGATTTTATGTGGTGACCACTCATTTGGAGAAGGTTGTGCTTCAAGGTGATTCAGTGATTCCGCGAATAGGGAGTGGCATGGGGTGGGTGTACGACCATAAATCTATGCATGTCCGTCCTGATCTCAGACAGGAACAGGTCTTTCTGGAAGATCAATGGTATGTGGAGGAAGGACTGGGACGCATGATCAACCTGCCGTTGTTGGTCAGAGGAAAGTGTATGGGGGTGTTGAATCTTGGGAGCGTTGATCCTGGCAACCCGGAGCCGGATGCACTTGAGTTTTTATCACAAGTGGCTATGCAAATTGCCTATGCGATTGATCATGTTCAGGCCTATGAGGAAATTAATCTGCTGCGTCAGCAGTTGGCACGAGAAAACATCTATCTGGTCGAGGAACTCAAACTGACAAAACACTTCGGGGCCATGGTAGGCCGGAGTCAGGTTTTTCAGCATGTATTGGAACTTGCCCGTGAGGTCGCTCCTACGACGGCGACGGTCCTGATCACGGGGGAGACGGGTACCGGCAAAGAACTCCTTGCCCAAGCCATTCATGATTGGAGCGTGCGTGCGAACAAACCGTTCATTCGGGTCAATTGCGCGGCCCTTCCGGCCGGATTAGTCGAAAGCGAATTATTTGGACATGAAAAAGGCGCATTTACCGGAGCCGATTCCAGGCGTGAGGGGCGTTTTGAATTAGCCCATGGCGGGACCTTGTTGTTAGACGAAATCGGGGAAATTCCTTTGGAGACCCAAGCGAAATTATTACGAGTGATCCAGGACGGGATGGTTGATCGTGTGGGTGGCAAACAGTCTATCCCGGTGGATATTCGGTTGATGGCCTCGACCAATGCCGATCTGCCTTCAGCGATTGAACAAGGTCGTTTTCGTGCTGACCTGTTCTATCGCCTTCATGTATTTCCGATTACCATCCCTCCGCTCCGTGCCCGGCCGGAAGATATACCAGAACTCGCACAGCATTTTCTGGAGCACTATGCTATGAAACTCAAACGGCCCTGCGAATCGATTGAACCGGATTCTCTGCAGCGACTTATCCGGTATTCCTGGCCGGGCAATATTCGAGAACTGGAAAATGTTATTGAACGGGCGGTCATTCTCTCCCACCAAAAGGTTCTACGCATCGATGAACGGCTTTTGATTCTTCAGAGTGCGACGCATGAATCAAAGGCTCCGGCTGGATTAGTTGATTTTGAGCGGCAACATATTCTTCAGACTCTGGCCGCCAGCAATTGGCAGATCGAGGGAGAGGGCGGCGCGGCGGAACAACTCGGATTGGCACCTAGCACGCTCAGGAGCCGGATCAAAAAATTAGGTCTTCAACGACCGAGTAGACTCTAAATTGTTCAACTTCACATTCCTTCTTTCTACCAGATCCCACGCTTTTCTCCGAAATCCCATGTGCTGAAACCACGGTGGGTGGTGGTATGAGCCACCAAGACCACCACGATCCTTCATGGGGTTTCAAGACCAGTTCCTTAGCCTGCGTACCTGTCAATGGCATCTACGCTATTTTCAATGGGTTCTCGTCTTAGGCCATCTCCATCCAACTCTGGCTTGGTGTGTGCATATCAAAATTGGAGCCAGTTACTTTTTATCAATTCGTCAAAGAGCCTTGGGGCATGAGTTCAGGTTTTATGGGCGATCCTGATGGGGGAGCAGGAGGTCATGTTTTCGGCAGAAGTTTCTGCGGCTTGGGGTTCAATCCCTGTTCATGAGTAATGAGTGCTCATGAAATTCTATCTCGACACGGTGAGTCTCACAGAAATTCAGGAGATTGGCAGGCTGGGGATTCTGGATGGAATAGCCATGAACGCCACGTTGGTTACCGAGCAGGGCCTGAATTTTTATCAGGGAATTCGAGAAATCTGTCGTTATGTGGATAGTCCGATCAGTGTCGGCGTGTTGAGTATTGAAGAAGAAGCCATCGTCAAGGAAAGCAAAGAATTATCGAAAATCCACAAAAATGTTTTGGTGAAGTGTCCTTTGACGCCCGCCGGTCTCAAGGCGACTAAGCGGCTGGCAGTCGAAGGCATACGGGTGAATGTGTCTTTGTGTTTTTCCCTCACGCAAGCCTTGATTGCTGCCAAAGCCGGTGCCTGGTGTGTGTCCATTTGCCTTGATCGCACCGGCGACAATCAATCCAAGGAAGACGACATCATTCGAAACATTGTCACCGTCTTTCGAAACGATGGTCTCTCCACTCAGGTGCTTCTTGCCGGTATCCGTTCTCCTCACGATGTGCTTGAGGCAGCATTAGCGGGAGGGCATATTTGTACGATGCGATTCCCCATGCTTCAGCAACTTTTCGATCCTGCGGTGTAATTGTCCGTTCTGGCCACATCCTCCGATCCGAATTGTGCTCTTCAGAACTCCCGCCCTTCCGAAGCGTGATCGGGTTTGCAGGGACCTTATCGTTCTTCGCCATACTCTTAGTTTTTCCCCTTTGGTACTCCCCGTATTTTCCTGACTCCAGCCACGTAAAGCGGTGGATGGCCACCATCTCCCACCACGTTCTTTCGTGGGCAAATGATCCGTCTGCGGATGTTATCCAGAGAAAAGACAAGGGAAACTTTAGGATTACAAGGCTTTGTCCGGGGGCATTGAATTATTTTGATTGGGCATGGCCCATGCAAAGCGTTCAACAACATACAGGAACGACAGGAATGAAATCGGTCGCACCCAGAATACGCCAATATCAGAAAAACTTGTGCGATAAATTTATCGGAGGAAATTTTTTTGGATGTTAGATGTATCCAATGATTTTGGGGGGAGAGAAATGAGCGGAATGCGTGGAGGAATGAAACTGAAAAAGAATGCCGCAGTTTTGTTGATCAGCATGATTGCGGGAATGTTGCTGCTGCCGATCGGTATCGCGATGCCGATTCTATTCGGAAATGGTGAAGCCATCGCTTCGGGAGGAGGGCAAAGTTCCCAGCCTGTGAAGAAGGTTGTGGAGGGGGAGGAAGGCGCAGCGCCGGTCGAAATGGGACGGGATATTTATTACAAAACCGAAGGCGTGGTGTCGAGTGAAACGGCTCCAGTCACCGCGGACAATACGCATGATTATCCCCGCTATGGCAATTTTGAAAGTCGAGTGCTGATTTGGGTTGCGAACCAGCAGCATTTGTATTACGGCAGTTTTGTCCTGGCGGTTCCTATCTTCTGCATGGTGATTGAGTTCATCGGCATGGTGACAAAGGATAGGGCCATGGCGAAGAAATACGACCAGCTGGCCTATGATTTTATCCGAATCAGTCTGACGGCCTATTCGTTGACGGCAATCCTTGGGGGCATCCTCCTTTTCACCTTTCTCACGCTCTATCCCACATTCTTCAGTTATCTCTCCGGGATTTTTCGTCCTGTTATGCACATCTATGCTCTGCTGTTCGTCGCCGAAAGCGGAACGCTGTATATCTACTACTATGGATGGGACAGGATGAGGGAAGGCGTCCTGAAGTGGGTGCATCTCAGTATCGCCGTGGTCTTGAATGTCATTGGAACCGTGCTGATGTTTTTAGCGAATTCATGGATCGCTTTCATGATGTCACCGGCAGGGGTGGATGAACAAGGACGGTACCTCGGGAATATCTGGCATGCGATTCATAGCGCGTTGTGGAATCCGCTGAATGTTCATCGAATTTTAGGAAATATGGCATTCGGAGGCAGCGTCGTTGCCGCCTACGCGGCCTACCGGTTTTTATCCGCTAAAACCGATGAAGAACGTGCCCATTACGATTGGATGGGATACGTCGCGATGTTTATCGCCGTCATTTTCCTCATTCCATTGCCGTTTGCGGGCTATTGGCTCATGCGGGAGGTCTATGCCTATCGCCAGCAAATGGGAATTACCCTGATGGGAGGCCTCCTCGCCTGGTTGTTTATTATTCAGGCCACCATGATCGGGGCTCTTTTTCTGAGTACGAGTTATTACTTGTGGCAATGCTTTGGCCGGATGCCGGGTGCGGAACGATTTCAACGGTATATTAAATATCTGGTGTTTATTGCGGTCGTGGGATTACTGGTATTTATCACGCCCCATACCATTGTCATGACTCCGGCTGAGTTGAAAGCCATGGGAGGTCAACAGCATCCCGTTTTAGGGAACTATGGGGTGATGTCTGCCAAAAATGGCGGAATCAATATGCTGATCATTGTGACGATTGTGAGTTTCATTTGGTATCAGCGCGGCAATTTGATTCCGGCAGTGAAATGGAAAAAATTCGGCAATATTTTTATGACCTGTTTTTTCGTGGTCGGCAGTCTCAATATTATTTGGTTAGCCATCTATGGGTATTTTATTCCGGCAAACGTGCGGATTGGTCTATCGGTACCCCAGGTGGCCACCACGATGTCATGCCTCCTGTTAATGATGCCGATGAATCTGGCCATGCTGAAAAACGCCAAGGTGGCGGGCCCCATTCAATGGGGCAAAATGCCGGCGAGATCGCAATATGCGCTGATCGCCCTGGCCACGGAATTTACCTGGATGATGGCCTTGATGGGATACATCCGTTCATCTGTCCGCCTCTTCTGGCATGTCAACGAGGTGATGCGGGATAACTCCCCCTGGGCCTATACCCATACCATCGGGTTTGCCGCGAATATGATCTCCTTCAATGTTCTGCTGTTCTGGTCGACCATTCTATTCGTGTTCTGGCTGGCGGCATTTGCCGGTAAAAAATCGCCGGTACCGGAGACGCCGAAGGTGTCGGAATCCCCCGCTGTGCCGCAGTTCACACCTCAACCGGTCAGTCGCTCCTGATGGGTTAGATGGGAAAGCTATGGAAAGATGAATGAATGATGAATTCAGAAAACCAGTGCCAGATCGGGGCTGAAAGGCGCGTTCACGCATTCAAGGTGAGGCGCATACACAGACTGATTGAATGGTGAAGGAGAGCGAGATGATGGAATTTTGGGTTGCAAATCCTCTGATTGAAATGATCTTCGGGATAGTCAGCTTCGTGGGAGTCTTAGTGTTGGGATGGGCCAATCTTATGGTCGATCCCCCAAAAACCGCGGTAGTGATACCTGCCGAATTGAATGTCTGGGAAAGACATCGGTTGAGGCAGTCTCAAAGAAAGGAGGAGTAAAGGGTTTGTGTCGTTAACCGGAATTGGCAACCTTTGTATGGAGGAGCGTTTGATGTTGGTCACAAAAAGACAATTTTTAAAAATTACAGCAGGCACTGTGGCGGCTGTGGCGTTGGCGGATAACGCGCTGGCGTTGACGGCATTACAACCGGTTGTGGAGGTGGGCAATCCATTGGGTGAATACCCGGATCGCTCCTGGGAGAGGGTCTATCACGATCAATACCGGTATGACAGTTCCTTTACCTGGTGTTGTTCCCCGAATGATACGCATGCTTGTCGTATCCGAGCGTTTGTCCGGAACGGAGTCGTGATGCGGGTAGAGCAAAACTACGATCATCAAACCTATGAGGATATGTACGGGAATCGGGGAACCTTTGCCCATAATCCCCGGATGTGTTTGAAGGGGTATACCTACCATCGACGGGTGTATGGTCCCTACCGTTTAAAGGGGCCCTTGATGCGGCGTGGCTGGAAAGCCTGGATGGATGACGGAAGTCCGGAATTAGACCCAACGGTCATGACCAAATATAAATTCAGTGCGCGCTATTTGGATGATATGTTGCGGGTCTCCTGGGATACCGCCTTTACCTATTTGGCCAAGGCCATGATCGTGATCGCCAACCGGTATAGTGGCGAAGCCGGTGCGAGGCGATTACGGGAACAGGGGTATCCTCCGGAAATGATCGAGATGATGAAGGGTTCAGGAGTCCGGAGCATGAAATTCCGTGCCGGTATGCCCGTGTTAGGTGTCATCGGCAAAATGGGCATTACCCGGATGAACGGTGGATGCGGAGCCCTGTTGGATAGTTGGGTGAGAAAAGTCGGACCGGATAATGCGCAGGGGGGGCGGTATTTTAACAATTTGACCTGGCACGGTGACCAGGATCCTTCGCAACCCTTCTGGTCCGGAGCGCAAGCCATCGATTGTGATCTTTCTGACATGCGATTCAGCAAGATGAATACAAGCTGGGGCAAAAATTTCGTCGAAAACAAGATGCCGGAAGCCCATTGGAAACTGGAGTCCATTGAACGGGGTGGTCGAGTGGTGGTCATTACCCCGGAGTACAATCCCACGGCACAACGGGCGGATTATTGGATGCCGGTCCGCCCTGAGACAGATGGAGCATTATTCCTCGGGGCCTGCAAAATTATTTTAGACGATGGGCTTCAAGACAACGATTTCATTCGATCCAGCACGGATTTTCCCTTGTTGATTCGCACGGATACCCTGCAGTATTTGGATCCGCGTGATGTCATTAAAGATTATGCCTTCCCGGATTTCTCCAAATCTTACTCCGGCAAAGTGCAAGGGCTTTCGCCTTCGCAGATTGCTCGTCTTGGAGGGTTTATGGTGTGGGATCTTAATCAGGACAAGGCGGTTCCGCTTCATCGGGAACTGGTGGGTTGGCATTTCAAGAAGAGCGGCCTTGACCCGGCGTTGACGGGATCGTTCAGGGTGAAGTTGCTGAGCGGGAGAGAGGCGGATGTCATGCCCCTTTTCCAGATGTATCAAGTCCATCTTCAGGATTACGATCTGGATACGGTCCACCAAATCAATCGATGTCCGAAAGACCTTATTGTTCGATGGGCTCGAGATAACGGGACCATCAAACCGGCGGCCATTCATAATGGAGAAGGCGTCTGCCATTATTTTCATATGACGTCGATGGGGCGTGCGGCTGCCATGGTCATGACCCTGACGGGAAACATGGGGAAATTCGGTTCGGGATGTCATACATGGTCAGGAAACTATAAGGTTGGTGTTTGGGCAGCCACGCCGTGGTCGGGGGAAGGCATCGGGGTCCACACCGGGGAAAATCCGTTCAAGATCACCACGGATCCGAATGCCCATGGGAAAGAAATTAATTACCGCCCATACTATTACGGCGAAGAGACGACGTACTGGAACCACGGCGATACGGCGTTGATTGTGAATACGCCCAAGTATGGCCGACGGGTGTTTACCGGCAAGACGCATATGCCCACGCCGAGTAAGCTCCGATGGGTGGCGAACGTCAATATACTCAATAATTCCAAACACCATTATGACATGGTCAAGAATGTGGATCCCCACATCGAAACGATTGTGACGCAGGACATTGAAATGACCTCTGATGTGAATCATGCCGATGTGTCATTTGCGGTGAACGGGTGGATGGAGTTTACCTATCCTGAAATGACCGCCACTGTCTCCAATCCCTGGATGCAGGTTTGGAAAGGCGGTATCCGGCCGTTGTATGACACGCGGAACGATTTGGATACGGTGGCGGGCGTCGCGGCCAAACTCACCGAAATGACCGGTGATGGCCGGTTCCGCGATTACTTCAAATTTGTCTATGACAATCGCGTGGACGTGTATGTTCAACGGTTGTTGGATGCCGGTAGCACCTCCTATGGCTATTCGGCGGACACGATGTTGAAGTCGGAAAAGGGCTGGATGGTGATGACCCGAACCTATCCTCGTATCCCATTATGGGAAGAGACCAACGAATCGAAGCCGATGTGGACCCGCAGTGGTCGACTGGAAACTTACCGGGTGGAGCCGGAAGCCATTGAATATGGGGAAAACTTCATCTCGCATCGGGAAGGGACGGAAGCGACACCCTACCTGCCGAATGCGATCATGTCATCCAATCCGTATATCCGGCCGGATGACTATGGGATTCCGATCACGGCGCAACATCATGACGACAAAACCGTCCGCAACATCAAGTTGCCATGGGCGGAAATTAAACGGTACGCCAATCCGCTCTGGGAGAAGGGGTATCAGTTCTATTGCGTGACGCCGAAGACCCGGCATCGGGTGCATAGCCAATGGTCGGTGAACGATTGGGTGCAGATGTATGAATCCAACTTTGGCGATGCCTATCGAATGGATAAGCGGACACCGGGGGTGGGTGAGCATCAAATCCATATCAACCCATCAGCGGCCAAAGATCGTGGGATCAACGACGGGGACTATGTCTACGTCGATGGGAACCCGGTGGACCGGCCGTATCGTGGCTGGAAGCCCAGTGATCCCTATTACAAGGTGGCGCGATTGATGATCCGGGCGAAGTACAACCCGGCCTTCCCGTACCATGTCACGATGGCCAAGCATGCGCCGTACGTATCGACAGCGAAGTCGGTGAAGGGGCATGAAACCCGGCCGGACGGACGGGCGATTGCGCTGGACACTGGCTATCAATCGAACTTCCGGTATGGGGCGCAGCAGTCGTTTACCCGCAGTTGGCTGATGCCGATGCACCAATTGGACTCGTTGCCGGGCAAAATGGCCAACAAATGGAAGTTCAAATGGGGTTTTGAAATCGATCATCATGCGGTCAACACGGTGCCGAAGGAATGTCTCATCCGGATTACCAAGGCGGAGGATGGCGGCATCGGCGGGCGTGGGCCGTGGGAACCGGTCCGGACCGGGTTCACCCCAGGTCAGGAGAATGAGTTCATGATCAAATGGCTGAAGGGTGATCATATTAAGATCAAAGTGTAGGTGAGTTGGGGGCTGGGGATATTTTTTCTATATTGACGTCTAGAAAGAAATATGATGAATACCTCCCCCCAGCCTCCTTCTTTTTTTTGGTGATTGTTGGACCTCAAAAATTCTTGTAAGCCTTTTAGCATGCAAACTGTTGGGGGAAGCAAGATGAACCAGGTAATAGGACCCGTCGGTGAGCAAACCCTCTGTATTCGTGGTGGATGATGATGAGGTGATTCGCTCAAATATTGCGAAAAAACTTTCTCGGTTGCATTGCACGGTACGTGCCTTTGAATCGGGAGAGGCCTTGATGGAATTTTTAAGAGAGCATCGGGATGAACCTGATGTGATCTTGGTGGATTATAAAATGAGTGGAATGAATGGGGTGGAAACCCTCCATGCCATTCGAAAAATTTGTTCCGTTCCAGCCATTATCTTTACCGCGTATGAAGGGTTGGTAGATCCACAGGAAATAAAAGAATTAGGGAATTGTGAGGTCATGATCAAAACCATCGATCTTCACAATCTCAGCCATATGGTGAACGGGGTCATGGCCTTAAGGAATTTACGAAAAATTGATTGTTGGGTTGATACCGGGGGGTTGCCAACTTGAGGGTTGGCGGACTTGGCCCGGGCAGCCCCGAAATTTTCACCGAAACGGAGGATGACAATGCCTGAAGTGTATAACTGGCAGTTAGGACGAAAGATGCTGTATCCGTATGAGGAGCGGCATCCGAAATGGCAGTTTGCGTTTGTCTTTAACATCAACCGGTGTTTGGCGTGTCAAACCTGCTCGATGGCGGACAAGTCGACGTGGCTGTTCAGCAAAGGGCAGGAATACATGTGGTGGAACAACGTGGAAACGAAGCCGTACGGGGGCTATCCGCAGTTCTACGATGTGAAGATCACGCAGTTGATTGAGCAGGTCAATCCGGGCGGGCAGGTGTGGAACGTGCGGGTGGGCCGCAAACACCATGCGCCGTATGGGGTGTTTGAAGGGATGACGATCTTTGACGCGGGCGCCAAGATCGGGCAGGCGGCCATTGGCTACATCCCGACCGACCAGGAATGGCGGTTTGTGAATATTTATGAAGATACGGCTACCTCGATGCGGGCGATCGTGGAAGGGGTGGATAAGACGGGATTTACGAAAGAAGAGCCGTGGAAAATGCAAGGCAGCAGCTTGCCGGAGCATGAGACGTACTTCTTCTATCTGCAACGCATCTGTAACCATTGTACGTATCCGGGGTGTCTGGCGGCGTGTCCGCGGAAGGCCATCTACAAGCGGCCGGAAGACGGGATTGTGTTGATCGACCAGAACCGGTGCCGGGGGTACAAGAAGTGTGTGGAGCAATGCCCGTTTAAAAAGCCGATGTACCGGGGCACGACGCGGGTGAGTGAGAAGTGTATCGCGTGCTATCCGCGGGTGGAAGGCAAAGACCCCTTAACGGGGGGCGAGCCGATGGAGACGCGGTGTATGGCGGCGTGCGTGGGTAAAATCCGGCTGCAAGGGTTGGTGAAGGTGGGCGATGACGGGCTCTGGGCGGAAGATCGCTGGAATCCGTTGTACTATGCCATCCGGGTGGAACAAGTGGCGTTGCCGCTGTATCCGCAATGGGGCACGGAACCCAACGGGTTTTACATCCCGCCGCGGCAGGCGCCGCGGGGCTACATCCGGCAGATGTTCGGGCCGGGGGTGGATAATGCGATTGAGAAGTATCTGGTGCCGAGCCGGGAGTTGTTGGCGGTGCTGCAGTTGTGGCGGGCGAGCCAGCAGATCATCTTCCGGTATGACGTGATTCCGGGGCCGAAAGTGTTTGAAACCCAAATCCATGGACGGAAGTTTGAGATGTACAACGACACGGTGTTGGGCTTCAACAAGTCGGGCAAGGAAGCGGTGCGGCAGCAAGTGGAAGAGCCGATTTACATCCGCCCGGCGGAGCGGGTGAACTGGCTGTAGGTTCCATGGTTATTCATGCAGGGGGAGATAACCGGAACCATCAATTTTCGGTGAGGCTGGAGGCCGGCTGGCGACTGAAAAATAAGTAACAGGGAACAATCGCTACCCGGTCTCTCCCCTGTTAAGGGAAGAAGCCGGAAAGGAGGAATATTATGAATTGTCGGCGTTGTGCCGGTCTCATGCATTGGTTAAACATGGGGGATCACCTGAATGATTCAGGACAGCTATGGTCTATGGGTTGGCAATGCTATAACTGTGGGGAAATTGTCGATTCTTTGATTTTACAAAATCGGGGAAACGAACCCAGGCCCAAGGTGGGAAAGGCCCGCCTCAAAACGTTTTCGCCATCCAGACAGATAATGCGGGAAAATACTCAAACCATAGAATCCTAGCGAAGAGCTGGAATTCGGATGGTCGAAGAGCACAAAGGGGTGAATACGTTTCACCTTCTTGTGCTCTTCCTCGTTGGAAATATGACAAACAATAAAGAACCCTTTTTCATCACAAAGGATTCGTTCATTGGGAGTCCAAATGAGGAAAGGGTATTTTTTTGATGAGTACGACGGGACCTGGAAATTCAGATAAGGAGGTTTACCATCTTTCCAAAGGAAGAAGCTTCATGGAGGTTGTCAAACCTTTGGATGGTTGGGTGGACCGTGGTAGTTCCCTATTCCACTAAGTTTTTTATTGGGAGGATATTTGGCATTTGAGGACCGACGGTTCTGTTTTTCTCATAGAGGGGTAGGGCACGCGGTGGTGAACATGTTTGTCATTTCAGTCGGTATGGTAATGGGAGCTGAGGTCGGTTTGTCTCCCTGGAGGTTTTTGAACAAGATTCCGGTCATGCTGGGCAACCTGGTCGGAGGAATGTTCTACCCCGGCCTGGCAATGTATTGTGCACATGGTTCCCCCAAGCTAGATCCTCAACAGGTTCAAGCCGTCAACCATGATTCTTTCTCCATATCTGCTCAGCCAAGCGGAAATATCTGTCTGTGAGCCAGAGGAAACCTATGCAGGCCATGTTTCCCAAACGCCTGAGAGGCTGGCACTTTATTCTGTTCAATATCACACTCGGTCTTGGGCACATTCTCGTGATGTTCAATGCCGGGTCCTATGTTGCGCTGTTGCCCCATGTCGCCGGCGACCTGGAAGGGGTGTTGCCGAGTTTCCTGACCTGGGCTCAGACGGATTTCATGATTGCTCTGGCGCTGGGCATTCCCATTGGTCGCACGCTGTCTGACCGGTACGGCGATACCCGTGTGTTTGTTGTCGCGTTTCTTCTGTATGCCGTGGCTTCGTATATTGGCGCCATCAGTCAGACCCATTGGGAATTTCTGAATGCCAGAATTGTTCAAGGGTTTGCAGGCGGCCTCACAATTTTTCTTTCACAAGACATGCTCCTCAAAGAATACCCGGATCGGCTCAAGTCCATGGGATTGGCCATCTGGGGTCTGTTTACCATTACGCCGTTTACCATTGGTCTTCCTGTGGGAGGGTGGATCGCGGATGATCTCGGGTGGCGTTATCTGTTTTATATGGATGTGGTCCTCTCCCTGGTTGTCGTCGGTTTCATGGGTTCGTTGCTGTATGGTCGGGGATTCCCTCGACAGCGTACCAGGTTTGACTTCGTGGGATTTTTTTTATTGGCCGTCATTTTGGGGGGCATTCAGACTCTTCTGAACATGGGGAACGATTTTGACTGGCTTGACTCGCCATTCCTCCGTGGCGTCCTCATCGTCGTCATCGTGGCATTGCCTTGTTTTATTATCTGGGAGTTTGGCGAGCGCCATCCTATTCTGGATCTCCGGTTGTTCGCCGACCGGAATTTTACCATTGGGGTGATCTGTTTGGTGGTCGGATTTTTTTCGATCCAGGGATTACTCACACTGCTGATCGTCCAGCTTCAATTGTTGATGGGTTATTCCTCGTTACTTGCCGGTATGGCGCTCCTCCCCATGGTGTTGTTGGGGGCTCCGATGATTGCCCTGATGCATGAGCTTTCCAAGCGGTTCGACGTTCGTGTGCTGGCGAGTCTAAATTTTCTTGGATTTGCATTGACTTTATACTGGATAGGCCAATACGACGATCCCCACTCATTTGATCAGATTTTCTGGCCTATGCTGCTTGAAGGTCTATTCCTGGGATCATTTTTTACTCCGCTGACTGTGCTCATGCTGCATCGCTTGTCTGGCGTTCAAATAATACGTGCAGCGGAAACGGCCAATCTCTTGCGGATTTCCGCCGGGGCGTTTGGGATTACGTATCAGGAGGTTGTACATTTCCGACGTCTCCCCTTCCATCAGCTTCATTTGGCAAACCATTTTGGAGGAAGGCAGTTTGCGTCATTCGAGGTGTTGGGAGGCTTTACACACAAGCTGAATGGCACCGGGCTCGATACTGCCATGGTCAATGGCAAGCTCCTGGCTCTTGTCAGGCAATATGCGGGAATTCTGGCCATGAGCGATGCGTTTCTGCTTGCCAGCTCTATGTTTATGGGATTAGCCGCGCTCGTTTGGTTGGCCTATCCCACTCACCTCCCGTTGTACCCAAGCCGGGATGAAGAGTTGGAAGAAATGCGGTCCGAAGCACTCCTTGAGGAGCCGCTATGAGGCATTCCCTCGTGGTGAGATCGCAATGGGTTCTTGCGTTCAGTATGTGCGGCCTGCTCCTTTGTGCCGGTTGTGCCTGGATTCCTCCAGGCGAAGACCCTGCCGAATTCTTGGAACCGGATTCCATGGAAGAGACACTTTCCCATGCGATTCACCACGAACCGGAGGATCCAATTCCGGGATGGCCTAAAGATCGGTGGTGGCAAGAGTTCGAGAGCCCTGAGCTGGACGAGTTGATCGACACAGGTCTCAAGAATAACCCCGGTCTCAAGGTTGCCTATGCCCGTCTCCACGAGGCGCATGCCCTGGTCCGCGTCGAAGGTGCGAGGTTGCTGCCGTTCCTGGAGGCCGATGCTGAACTGACCGCAGAGCGGATTTCCGAACATGGCGTGTTTGCGGCCCTTAATCCTGAGGTGGCCGGGATTGATATTGCGTTGGGCCTCATCAATCCATTGAGTTTTCGATGGGAGTTGGATTTCTGGGGGAAGAATCGCGCCATGATGGAATCCGCCATGAGCAGGGAATTGGCCCATCATGCGGAATGGGCAGAGGTGCGGTTACGGTTAACCACTGCGATCGCACGCTCGTATTTTCGCAGGGTCGCATTGCGCCAGCAGCTTGAGGTGGTCGAGGCTATGGTGGAACTTCGTCGCGATCTCTTGAATCTGGCGAAGATTCGATTTCGGTCCGGCCTGGATGATGGCAACTCGGTCATGCGGGCCACGGCGGAGTTAGAGGCGGCGAATAAACGCGAAGCCGGTACCCGGGAGCAAATGGACTTTCAACAATATCTGCTGGTCAGGCTGAGCGGTCACGGGCCTGATTGGGGAGAGCATGTCTTCGCTGATAGGGTGATTCCGCCCCGGCGAATTCCCTTGCCTTCCGAGTTGCCGATCGGATTGTTGGCGCACCGCCCGGATCTCGCCGCCGCCAAATATCGAGCCGAGGCTGCAGCAAAGTTGATCAAGGTGGCGAAAACTCGATTTCTTCCCACTATCGATTTGAATGGGTTCGTCGGCTTTAGAGCTCTGACTCTGGCGAGCGGGGCCGGTTCTTTAGGGAATCTTCTGTTTTCCTCGTCCAGCCTTGCGTATGGGGGCGGACCGGGTCTGCGGCTTCCCTGGTTCGAAGGCGGTCGCCTTCGTGGAGAACTAGAGGCGCAACGGAGAGAATATGACTCGGCAGTGGAACTCTATAACGATACCTTGCTGGAAGCCATGCGGGAAGTTGCCGACAGTCTGAGTGTCTGGCATGAGACTCGCTCGATGCTTGAGGCACACCGTCGACTCCTGACGTCGGTGAGTAACGACTGGCACCTTGTTGAAGTCCGCTTTCGCACCGGTCTAGACGATCGCCGTGAGCTGTTAAAACAGCATCATGCGGTATTGGATCAGGAGTTCGCCCTGAAGGCCCTGGAAGCCGATCAACTTGTGTCGATGGTGGGTTTGATCGAAGCTTTGGGTGGGGGGTACCCCATCGTTCAAGAATCCTCTCAAGCAAGGAAATGACATCATGGATACCCCTATGGTGAAAATTCGCCCTAAGGAAATTCGTCGCCGACGTAACCGCCGGCTGGCGTTGGTTGGCGTCATTCTCGTTGCGGCGGTATTGGCTTACGGCGGGTACTGGTGGTACTACGCCCGTTTCTGGGTCTGGACCGATAATGCCTTTATTGCCGGCAACCTCGTCACGTTGGAGGCTCAGGCAACGGGCATTATTACTCAGGTCCTCGTGGAGGAAACCCAGTATGTAAAAAAAGGAGATCTTCTCATTCGTCTTGATGAACACCAGGCCCAGGCCAAATTGGGCCGGACGCGGGGTTTACTGGGAGGGGAGGTGCGCAGAATCGCGTCATTGTTCGCCCAGAGGCGGCAGATCCAGCAAAAATTTACCTCCAGGATGGCTCGACTCGACTTAGTACGCCACGATGTGGCCCGGTTCCGTGAGGCGCTTCCGAGTGGGGCCATTTCCGAACAAATCCTTCAGAATGCCCTTGATAAGATGCGAGCCCTTCAAGCCGAGGTCAGGGAAATCCGTGAGGAATACCAATCCATCACCGCGGAGGTGGGGGGCGTGAATATCATGGATCATCCCGCTGTAGAAGCCGCCAAGCATGAATTCATCGCCGCCTATCTCGAATACATCCGGCAGCGCATTCGGGCGCCGGCTTCGGGCCATGTGGCCAAGCGAAAGGCCCAGGTCGGTGACCAGGTTCATCCGGGTGTTCCGTTGATGATGATCGTGCCGTTGGATCATCTGTGGGTGGAAGTAAATTTACGGGAAACCGAAATGCAGCAGGTCCGTCCCGGTCAGTCGGCACTGATAAATGTGGACGTATACGGGAAGCACCACACATACCATGGGATGGTCGAAGGATTGGTGCCCGGCACTGGCAGTGTATTCGCCCTGTTGCCTCCTGAAAATGCAACCGGCAATTTCATTCATATCGTGGAACGCGTGCCTGTGCGTGTGGCCTTTTTGAAAGACGAAATCCTTGAGCACCCCGTTCGCCCGGGATTGTCGACCAAAACCTATATCCATGTGAGCGAGCCGGGACGCCCTCTGGATGTCTCGCTGGCAGAGGCTTCCACCCAGGAGTATGAGACGAACATCTATGCCGATGAACTTACCGATGCAGAATCACTGGCACAAGAGATCATCATGGAGAACCTTGTTTTGAAACGCGATCGGCCAGAACCGGCATAAGGGGTAGAGTCGCGTCGGTTCAAAAACCCTATGTACCGGGAGGCCGTCAACTTGAGGGTGGAGGACAAAAGCCTTCTTCCTTCGATCCACAATCTTTCCTGTATTATGTGATGAAGGTCTAAGGCCACTCATACCCCTTCTTGTTCTGTTCTTGCCGGCCAACCAAACGAGCCCGGTCCTCATTCTGAAATTCCATTCTTCCTTCTTAAGAAATCTTCAATCAAGCCTGCTCTGTAATCGTTGAGCCTTGCTGTAAAACTGCTTCCCACGAAAAGCGGTGGTGGAATCGTGGTGGACGGCAGCGATCCTTCGTGGCATTCCAGCCGATTGATTCTTTTGTGCCAAAAGAGGCCACGAAAATAAGGCCAATTGGTGGATAGGGGGTGAAGCGTTTGGCGGCTCGCTATTTGCTTATCGGAAAGAAACGAAAAAGTATTGTCATGACTCAAAGAGGAAATGCATGCAAGAAGAGAATGTTCTCGCTATAGAAGGGGTTCCTATTCCCGGAGACCGTCATGACTTAAAGGACCGGCATCGATTATTTATGAGGAGGGGATGTTCTATGTTGTCAGGGAAGAAAGTGTTTGACGGGGTGAAAGTCGTTGTCGCGTGTGCAGGCATGGGGCTCATGATGAGTGCCATGGGACATGCGGGAGAGGAGATTCAGGAGGAAACGGATTCCCATGCTGGTCATAACGTGGCGGCAGCGTTAGGAAAGACGAATAATTGGGTAGAGAGGTTGAAAGGGCAGACGATCGTGGAGGACTCGATTGAGGGGAATCCTGAACGTGCGGCGAAGGTGAATCGGCAGCATGAACGGATAATGTCGAAAATGGGACATCAAATGCAGGCCGATTTGAAGTTGATGGAGGGTAGTGGGGCCTATGACACCGCCACGATGCTCCATCAATACGGAGCCGGCCCGGCAGACTATCTTCTGGCTTCGGACAATGAAATTGAACCCGTCTCGGGTCAGCCTGGACTCTGCCCGGCTGGTGTGCCCGAAAAGCATTACGATATTTCGGCCATCGACGTGGAAATCACGTTGAATAGATGGCTCGACTACTATGTCGGATACATGTATGTCCTCACCGAAAATCTCGAGAAGGTGCGGGAGGAAGAAGCGGCTAATGCCGCGGCCCGTGAGAAGGAAGGCTACGACCCCGGCGCGGTTGAGACCGGTTTGCAGAATAACTGGATTCAGCCATTGGTGATCCGGGGCAATCAGGGTGATTGCGTGAGGTTCACTCTCCGCAATCAGTTGATAACCGGAGAAGGGGTGAGTTTGCAGATCGGGGGATCAAGTATGATGGTAAGCACCACGGGCCAACCGGCGACAACCACGAACCCCGATGCGATCGCTCTTGAAGACAAAGTCGTGGAAATGGAGTGGTATATTCCACCGACGATGCAGGAAGGGGGACGGCAGTTTCATAGTTACAGCAATGATCGGGAGTTGACGGTGATGGGCCTGATGGGCACTTTTGTGGTCGAACCAAAGGGTTCGACGTATCTGAATCCGCTCGGTGCAGGAGAACCGACACCGATGACCAGTGGTTGGCAGGCGATCATCAAAAACGGCACCGGTCCGGATTTTCGCGAGTTCGTCCTCATTTATCATGAAGTCGGCGATGAAGCCTTTCGTCCGGTCAATAAGCATGGTGACTTTATTCCGCAGCGGGATCCAGTCACCGATGTGTACCGGCCCGTCGCGCGGGCGTTGAACTATCGAAGCGAACCGTTTGGTGTGGACAACATGCAAACGCAGCATGAGTATTTCGGATTTGAGGACGAGTCAATGGCCTACAGCGCCTATACCTTCGGCGATCCGGCCACCACTGTGCCTCGCAGTTATTTGGGGGATCCGGCCAAGTTCCGGCTGGTTCATGGGGGATCGGAGGTTTTCCATTCCCATCATCCCCATGGCGGGTCAATTCGGTGGCCCAGGAGTCCCCGTGCGATCGACGAAATGCCCCTGTGGCACACCGCAAAAAACGGACCGGTGAAGTTCCCGGTTGTCCGAACAAAGACTGACCGTGTCGATGTGGAGGTGATCGGGCCGTCCGAGGCCGTTGACCTGGAAACGGAATGTGGATCGGGACTCTGTCAGCAATTGGCTGGGGATTTTCTGTTTCACTGTCACGTGGCGCATCACTATATCGCCGGTATGTGGGGCTATTGGCGGGTATACAATACCATCCAGCAGGGAGAAGTTCACAACGATACGATGCCCGACCTTCGCGAATTACCGGACCGCAAGGGACGGATCAAGGCGGGTGTCACATCCGACCAGCTTATCGACAAAAAAGTGGATTGGTTCGGCAAAGAGTTTAAAATTATCGAGAAAGGTACAACGGATTGGAAAGCCAATCCGGCTGTCGTCACGGTGAAGGACTGGGTGGAAATGCAGTTGCCCCCTCAGGGCAAGCCCGGTCACAAAGATGATGAGAGAGAACAGATCCTCTCCTATGATGCGACGGTGTTGGATTGGATTTGGAACGGCAACCGGGCGATGACCGAACGGGAAAATACTATTCCCAATCCACGATACCAATCTCCGGCTCCCGGCGAGCGCTTGCCGATTCTGTTTGAACCCACCACCGGCAAGATCGCATGGCCACACTTGAGGCCCCATTTCGGAAAACGGGTGCCGTTTTCTCAAAATCACAATCCTTCTCCCTGGCTGGAAATGATTCATTTAAATGATGATGGTCAGATGAGTTCCTATCCGGCAAAGCCTGGAGAAAACGGACGATGGAGCCTGTGTCCAGCCAATGCCGGCTCCAAAAAGTTTAACGTGCATTTCATCAAGACCCCCATGATGGTGGCAGATAAACAAGGGGATGAACCGGCTATCATCGATCCGGACGGAACGATTTATGTTCTGCATGAAGAGGAGGAAGAGGTTCGAAAAAATAATGATAAAAGACATCCGTTGGTCGTGAGATCTAACGTGTACGACTGTGTCGACTGGATGCTGACAAGCGAATGGGTTGATGACGACAATTTCAACATGCATGCGTCGAAGATCAACACCCATTGGCATTTCATGCAGTTCGACAATCAATCGTCGGATGGTGTGATTACCGGCTTTTCGTATGAACAATCCGTGCGACCCTTTACGATGATGGAGAAGACGACTGACAAGGGTCTGCCACTGCCGATGAATACGGTCTTTACGAAACCGGGTAAGAAAGGTGATCTAACCATCACGGTGAAAAATGCCGCGCAGTATCATCCGAAGAACGAGATTCTGATCGGGGCCGATAACGTGAAGGATAACGAGATCGGGCGCATTAAGACCATAGATGGAAATCAAATCACGCTGTATCGGCCGTTAGAGCATGATCATCCGGTGGATGACATCGTGACCGTGGAATTCGTAAGACAACGATTCTGGGCGGATGCGGATGTGGGCACCGTGTTCTGGCATGACCATGCGGTCGGCCGTGTAACTTGGGGACACGGAGGGTTCGGGACGATGATTGTTGAACCCTGGGGCTCGACCTATCACGATCCCAAAACGGGCGAACCGATCCGAAGTGGACCGGTTGCGGATATCCATACGGTTGAACCGGTAGGCTATGGAGTGAACGGGAGCTTCCGTGAACTGATGGTGCAGTTGAACGACAGTGTGCCGCATTCCGTCAACATCGTCACTGCAGGTAATCCTCCGGGCCAGCCGATTGAGGTCGCGCTGGAAGCGGGAAAGACGATCTCATTTCCCATGCCTGAACATATTCCCATGACACCGATGCCGTTCCTCAACGGGGGAACCCACACCACCGGGGGCAGTTTTAACTTCCGGGCCGAACCGATTGCGGCCAGACTCAAGGCAAACCCCGATTTCTCGAACATCTTCAATAGCCATGTTCATGGGGATCCCTATACGCCAATGGTCAGGGCCTATCTCGGAGATACGGTCGTGTTCCGGCTGTTGGAGACCATGACAAACGAATCCATGGTGTGGACGTTGTCAGGGCATACCTTTCTGACCGAGCGGTATGCCGGTGATGCCAACCGGAAAAATTCCATCCACATTGGTATCGCAGAGCGATACGACCTCGTGATTCCGCAGGCGGGCGGGCCTCGGCTCCAGCCTGGTGACTACATCCATTTTAACGGACGTTCTTCAAAGTTCTCGGAAGGAGCCTGGGGTATTCTGCGGGTATTGGATAAGGAGGTGCCTGATTTACAAAAGCTGCCGGCCGGTTATTCCGGTCGTAATGAAATTCCAGAGCCTGGTCCCGTCTGTCCTGCCGGGGCTCCGGTCAAATCATTTAATGTGGTGGCGATGGATTTTCCTTCCATGAATTTCAACATGAAGGCACCCGAAGCCGTAGAGGTCGATTTCGAACGGAACATTCTGCTCCGGAATCCGGAGGGAAAAATATATGTGCTCGAAGAAGATGTCGCAAAGACGGCCAGTGGCATTCAACCGATGCCGCTGACTCTGAGAGCCAATGTAGGCGACTGTCTCAAGATTCACTTGACGAATCACATGAAGGAAAGCCGCGCCTCGTTTTCCGCGCTTTCCCTCGCCTTCGATCCTAAGGATTCGTTGGGAGCCAACGTCGGACAGAATCCAGGTGACCAAACGGTTGCGCCTGGAAAGAGCCGGACCTACACCTATTACGCCGATCCGTTTTTAGGTGAGATTGCCTCATTGGTATGGGATTGGGGCAATGTTATGCACAATCCTCGGAACGGGCTTTACGGCGCGATCATTATCGGGCCGAAGGGCGCGACGTATCGTGATCCCAAAACAGGTGCGGATATATCCAATAAGAACAGTTGGATTGCCGATGTGATCGTGGACCGGACGGTAACCGGATACGAAGACCGACTAAATTATCGGGATGCGGCCTTGTTCTTCCAGGACGAGGACAACATCATCGGTACGAGCTTCATGCCTTACGTGCAGAACGTGGCTGGGCTGGTCGGGGTGAATTATCGAGCGGAACCCTATTTGTTCCGTGAGGAACAGGGATGTACGTTGGATAGGATATTCCAGCCCTGTTCTAAGGAAAACCCGGAAGACCCCATCACGCCGGTCATCGAGGCCCATGCCGGTGACCCCGTTCGCATTCATGTCTTCGGTGCCAGCAATGAACAAAATGGGATGTTCGGCGTTGAAAGTCATGAATGGCCCATCGAACCATTCATGCGAGGAGCCGATCAAATCAACGTCGTGGAGTTTTCGGGGTCGGAAGCGTTGGATGCCTTCATTCCGGCCGCAGGTGGGCCATATCAACGCACCGGGGATTACGTCTGGAGCAACCAGCGGTTGCCCTATTCCCAATCAGGACAATGGGGATATTTACGTGTCCTCCCAGGGAGTGATCAACGAATCCTGCCGTTGGATGGAAGGGCTCCTGGCGGTAAAGAAGCCAAGTTGCCACACGGGCAAGTGGTTCATATTAAACCCGTCGACCTGAAATAAACCGGCATAGTTTTTAGTTGACGGGTTTGGGAACGGGGAAGCCGATACACGGCTTCCCCGTGCTGGTCACAACCCCATTAGACAAGATGGTGCAAAACATTTGGAATTTTTGCTGGCGGAGGAGTAAATGAAAAGCACGGTGGTACAGATGCTTGGGGTGATTTTGGGTGTCCTGGGAATGGGGGCCATCCCGGTTTGGGCCTATGAAGAAAGTCAGGTCGAACAAGGAGGAACGATTCGTGGGCAAGTGACTTTAGCTGGAGGAATGCCTAAAGCCATGGCCTTCAATTTGGTCACGATTCCTGATCCGGTTTTTTGTGGGCGAATTTCAACCGGAACAGGATGGCGTATTGTTGAAGATTTCATACTTGGCTCTCAGGGCTCGCTGAAGGACGCGATTGTGATGCTCAAGGGTATTGAAAAAGGGAAAGCGTTTGAGTTGCCGAAAGTGACAATCGAAGCCAAGGATTGTGATTTTCTCCCATTTGTCAATGTCTTGAGGGATCAGGATGAACTGACGGTCATTAATATGGATCCAGTGGAACATGATATCCAGGGATACGAGACGGCTCGTGATCGTGGGGCGAGGGTCTTGTTTAATCGCCCCCTTCCAATGAATCCATTTCATAAAGTATTGGATTTGATCAACAGGCATGATCATTTACCCGGGGAGCCAATGATCGAAAAAATCCATTTGCAGAAGGATCGAAATATCTTTGTGATGCAATGCGGGTTTCACCCCTATATGTTTTCCTGGGGGATGGTGGTGGACAATCCCTATTATGCGATTACAACCGAGGATGGCCGGTTTGAGATATCCGACATTCCACCAGGAACCTATACCTTATCAGTCTGGCATGCGGGAATGAAGAAATACCTTAACCGTGAGGTGACCATTGAACCGAATGGGGCATTGTCAGTGAATTTCGAATATCAATCACCCGTGGGTCGTCGCAGTGTTCATGAAATTCAAGAAAATCCCCATTTTGGATTGGGCCTATTAGGGGAAGAAGTTATCATCCCTTCACTTCGTCTCCAGCATCCCTCATGACAAACATCCGGGATAAGTTATTGCATGGGGTAGGAGGGTGTTTCTGTTTTGAAGAACAGGGAAATTTTGAGGCGAGTTGTTTCTTACCTTCCATTTCTAGACAATCGAATTCTTGCTTGTATGCAACTTCCTTATGATGGCCCGTCTTCCCGGTTACCATCCTGGAGAAGGGCAAGCATGCGGGAATGCCGACTCTCAGGGTAAGGGGGGTGTTGGACAATTCCGCCAGCGGTGTTCCCTGCTTTCGCCGGAGAGGCTCCATGCCTACCCGCTAAAGGGCTTGGACCCGCAAGCACGCAGGCAGGTCGCTGCTTGGGCGTGTGCACATACCCCTCCGTACGCACTCCTCCCCACAAAAAAGGCTGCGGCCTTTTTCTCATGAAGCTTCAGTCCGGCACTGGATGAGCCTTCTTTCGGCAAGGCTCGGGACAAGCTTTGAGCACTCCCAACATGTTCCCCTCCTGGATCTCGTCACACGTATGCCCATGAAAAAGGCCGAATATTTGAAACATTCAATAGCCGCAGTAACGCATCCCTCTCGCTTGATCGCAATCCACCCCCTCACACAAACGTGGAAGCCCCGTCCTTTGGGCGGAGATTATGACTGCTCGCTCCTCACCTTTTCCTCATTTTTCCTTCGAGTGCCACTTTCCGGCAATAGAGATACCTATTGCCCACAAGGGCTCCATAAAACCACACATTGCTGATTTGTCGGTTCATCCCGACTTGCCTCCGTTTGGAGCGAATATGAACGAGCCAGATTGTGTGGTATCGCACAGATTGCATTGGCTGAGATCCGCCTCATTTCGTTAAGTCCTTGTTGTCCAACTCTTATTGTGGCTGCTCAACCGTTTAATCAACTGGTATGAATTTTGATCATTACATTAATTAGCGAGTTACCTACATAATGGTCGGAGTTATTAAAGAATGCTGGATTATCATAAAACGGAGTGAAAATTCAGTCTTCCTGTCCAGGGTATTTTAAGGATTGAACGTACGAGTCGTCTAGGAAACATGACGGGTAGAGGGTAAGAAGAAAAGTATATTCAGGAACTTGGCAAGGGAGGGCTACTCTTTGACTCGATTATTACTAGCCAGCCTTCAAGCGGTCCTGCTAATAGGAATATTGGTCAAAGTGGGATGTCATGGGACCAGTCCTCTCATCAATCTTCATGATTCCGCCCCTTTCCCAGATCCACCATCCATGGGCGCCCAGTCTGATCGGCAAGGGGTCTTCATGGTGAAGAATGCACAACAAGATGTGAATCTTAGGGCCAAACGGCATGTGCAACTTTTTGGCCCTGACCCGGAATGGGCCACCAGCGCCAAATTTTTGGAAAAATATTATGAAAAGGAATGGTTGGTCCAAGAACGTTAGCCATTTTGTATGCTGAATTGGCCAAGGTCACTTTTCATGCTGCAAGGCTTGAAGTGCGCTAAGCATAAGGGATGGGGAATGATAAGGAGAATGCCATGAAACCTCTTCATTGGATTCTCCGATGGTAGAGGCCGGGAAAAAAAGAACAGTCAGACCTGTGCGCCTGGGGAGGGTCTCTCATGAAGGGGGCATTATCAACGGGCATTCTTGGAGTTCTGTTATTAGGAGTGTTGGTCTGTGTGGGGTGCAGACCTGACACTCCTCTCGATCTCAATAGTTTGGACCCTTCCCAAAATCAACAGCTTATTGCCGACCAGTATCGTCGGCAGGCTGCTCTCATGAAGCAAAAGGCGGAAGATTTGAAGATTAAGGCCGAACGTTATGCGCAACTTTTTGGTGCGGACTCGGAATGGGCCACCAGCGCCAAGTTGTTGCAAAATTTTTATGAAAAAGAAGCGCAGAATCGAGAACGGCTAGCCATCTTGCATGCGGAGGCAGGCAGTCCTCATTCTCATTCTCCAAATTTTGAAACGCGTTAGAGCATAGTAAGAGGACGTTTGAGTGTCATCCTAAGGAGGCCAACATGAAATTCCTTCATTGGATTCTACGGTCGTTGCTCCTTTTTGCCGTTTTGGTATCCGTTGGGTGTGGGGTGTCCGTGAAACCTGGTGAACGGGGCCTTCGATGGTACCCCTTAACGGAAGGTCTGGTGAACGACCCTCTCCCGAACGGATTCTATTGGCGGGCGTTCTGGAATGATGTTTATGTTTATCCCGTTCAGTGGCAAGCCTTTACCGAAGAAGTGGATGCCTTGAGTTCGGATGATTTGCAGGTGAATGTGAAAAGCGCCATTATTATCCGTGCCGTACCGGAAGAAATTTATTTTTTGGCTCAAGAAATCGGTCCTGATTGGTATCACCAGGTGGTACGGCCAGAGCTTCTTGCGGCGGTTCGAAGTGTGGTTTCAGGGTATCCCATGGTGAGTGTACCCGAAAAGAGCACGGAAATTGCCCATAAGGTTCAGGGAGTTCTGGAGGAAAAATTAAAGGGGCGTCACCTTGAGATTCGAAGTATCGCCCTGGCAGATATTGATTGGCCCAAAATGGTCTTAGAAGCGATTGAACGAAAACAGGCCAAGGAACAAGAAAAAGAACAAAAGGAATTTGAGCTGATTATCGCAAGTAGAGACGCTGAAATTATGAGAAGACGAGCCAAAGGTGAAGGCGATTCCTTGAGGATCCGAGCGGAAGGAGAGGCGGAAAGTCTGCGAATCCGAGCCGAAGGGCAGGCAAAAGCCCAGGAGAATATTTTAAAAACGCTAACCCCCGAATATTTGCAATATAAACTCTATGATTCGCAAAATTCTAAATTCGTTATTCTTCCAACCAATATGCAGATTCCTCTTCTTCTGAACACGGAATCGACGCAATCTCCTCAAAGAAGTATGGCCCCATGAATTCCTACCACTGAGATGCGACGGTGAAACGTATTGTCTGTGTGCATTTGCTTTGTTTGGTGATTGTTAATCCTGGCCATAACGACTGAAAAGGTGAACCATCATGAACGATCAAAAACGCACCGAAGGGAATCAGTGGGCGGTCATCTTGGCCGGGGGAGACGGACAACGAATGAAGCCCTTTATTCAAAGTTGGTTGGGATATCCCAAACCGAAGCAATATTGTGCCTTTGTCGGGGAGCGGTCAATGTTGCAACATACCTGGGATCGGGCTGACCAAGCCGGTCATTCGGAAAATAAGGTGACGATTATCGATAAATCGCATAACCAGGAAATTTTTCGGCAGATGGAGACTCACACGAAAGGGCGCATCGTTATTCAACCCAGAAACTGCGACACGGCCGCAGGGATTTTCCTGGCATTGGCCTATATTAATCATTGGGATCCTAAGGCCATTGTGACCATTTATCCCTCGGATCACTTTATTGCTCCTCAGGAACAATTTACGAAAATGATACAGGAGACGGTTTTAGCCGTAACCAGATTGAAAGAACGGATCATCCTTCTGGGTGCGACGCCCAATTCTCCAGAAGGAGAGTATGGATGGATCTGTCCGGGTCAATCGTTGACAGGGAATGCAGGGTTTCCTGTCCGAACGGTGAAAGAATTTATTGAAAAACCGGATCAAAAAACGATTCAGACTTTAAGTCGGAACGGGGGAATTTGGAATACGATGATTGTTACAGCCTATGGAAGCCGACTATGGAACTTGGGGGAACTCTGGTGTCCGGATATGATGGAACTTTTTCATCAACTGAGAAGAGCGATTGGATTGCCTCAAGAATCCCTGACGTTAGAGAGGATTTATCAGGCCATGCCCCAGAGAAATTTTTCAAAAAATTTCCTGGAAAGGATTGTCTCACACCTGGCGACCATAGAATTACAAGGCGTTCTTTGGAGTGATTGGGGTCGGCCGGAGAGGATTATTGAGACATTAGGCTTTTTACGAAAAAAACCGGCTTTTCCCTTACCTCAATTGGCTTCCTAGGCATTCCATAAGATCTTCTGTGGCAAGGGTTTTCTAAATTATTCGCGCTGATTTCTTCTTCCAATCTCCAAGATTTTAATATGGCATTCAGGCAATGTCTGCCTCAACAATCCATATTCTTTGTGAAATACACGCTCTTTTCATCCAGCCTCGATAGGATTCTCAGAACGGAATCTGGTTTCCAATTGGGAGAGTATCGATTGGACCGTATTTTCCTCTGGACATAAATTGGGTGTCTACCTTCCCACTAGGAATCTCTATGTTAACCGTTGGGCAGGCCGAAACAAAAAAGTCTTGAAACCAAAATAACCGTTGAATCCAGTGGGAATCTTTTTGCCAATATTGCACATTCATTCGCCGTGGGTCGCCGTTGTGTTCATGAATTGCAGGACTCCCCTCCCTTTGGAATAGAATTTTTAGGTGAAGGGGTGGAGATTGCTCCCACAGTGCGTCTTCAAAATTCATCCTAGCCCAAATTTGACTTTGATTGCAGGAACGGTCGTCGCATCATCAATGATACCGATTGGATTGTGACTGTTAAACCCAATAAACCTGCCGGTCGGCAGTCTTAAATTCCATCATGTTGTCCATTATCCCAAGCTCTGGCGTAGTCGGGCAGATGCTCATCAGCTTCAAAAGTGAAATCGTGTTCAGTAAAGACCTGACCGCTCAACCAGCCTGATGTCTTTCCGCCACTTACAAAAATACAACCGGCATCTCAAGTATTCTGTATATCTGTGCGTGTCTTGGGTCATGTGTTTTTAACTCCTTCGTTTCCCAAAGATCTCCTTGTCATTCAATTCGGCATATTTCCTTTCCTCAGTTTGTCCTACCTTATTTTGTAATACACCAAACCGACGTCTTTTTTTTGCCGAGTGTGAGCTCTGCTTGGAACAGTCGGCTTGCCCGTATTCCAATTCTTAGAAATATGACCTTTCCCTGTTTTGCAGAAAAACAGAACGCCTGAAAAGCTTACGCTAGAATCCTCGCCATTGAAATTTCGAGGTTTCGCGAGTCATTCGCGATGTTTTTCGCGGCCTGATTGGTTTTCCATAACAAGCAGGAATTTCAATTAACCGCTCATTTTCAATGAGTTAAGAAAATTAACGGGAGAATAATTGTTTGGACTAAAGATTGCTATTCAGGTGTGAGGAAGAATGTGGTGACACTGGCGGCCAGTGTTTGTTCCTTGTTTAGTTAAATTGGGATGGAAGAAAGGAGGTGTAAGGCAGGTCTGGTTTGAAGTCCAATTACGGAAATCTTTATTAATTATGGCGATCCGTAATGAGTTTTTTTAAAAAAAAGGAGGTCTTTTGATGTTTCTTTCTAGACGTCAATTCTTGAAAGTTTCTGCGGGGACTGTGGCGGCAGTCGCACTTGCCGATAAGGCTCTGGCCTTAACGGCCTTGCAGCCAGTCATTGAAGTGGGCAACCCTCTTGGTGAATATCCTGACCGTTCATGGGAGCGGGTCTACCACGATCAATATCGCTATGATAGTTCGTTTACCTGGTGTTGTTCCCCCAACGATACCCATGCCTGCCGCATTCGAGCGTTTGTGCGGAACGGGGTCGTGATGCGGGTTGAGCAAAATTATGACCATCAAACCTATGAAGATCTCTATGGCAACCGTGGGACGTTCGCACACAACCCCCGTATGTGCTTGAAGGGGTTTACGATGCATCGTCGGGTGTATGGTCCATACCGTTTAAAGGGGCCCTTGATGCGTCGAGGGTGGAAACAATGGATGGATGACGGGAGCCCGGAGTTTACTCCTGCTATTCAGACAAAATACAAGTTTAATGCGCGGTATTTGGACGACATGTTGCGGGTGTCCTGGGATACGGCGTTTACCTATTTGGCTAAGGCTATGATCATCATCGCCAACCGGTATAGCGGAGAATATGGGGCGCGCAAACTGCGTGAGCAAGGCTATCCCCCGGAGATGATTGAAATGATGAAAGGTTCTGGAGTCCGGTCATTTAAATTCCGGGCCGGCATGCCTGTTTTGGGTATCATTGGGAAAATGGGCATTACGCGGATGAATGGCGGCTGCGGCGCCTTATTGGATTCCTATGTCAGAAAAGTTGGGCCTGAAAATGCTCAAGGAGGGCGATACTGGAATAACTATACCTGGCACGGTGACCAGGATCCTTCCCAGCCATGGTGGAATGGAACTCAAAATTGCGATATCGATTTGAGTGATATGCGATTTTGTAAATTTAACACCAGTTGGGGTAAAAACTTCGTCGAAAATAAAATGCCGGAAGCCCACTGGAAACTGGAGTCTATTGAGCGTGGTGCGCGCATTGCGGTCATTACCCCGGAATACAATCCGACGGCGTATCGAGCCGACTACTGGATTCCCATTCGTCCCGAGTCAGATGGGTCCTTCTTTTTAGGGGCGTGCAAAATGATCGTGGATGAGGGTTTGTTCGATGCGGATTTTGTGCGGGCCAACACCGATATGCCATTGCTGGTTCGTACCGATACCCTTCAGTATTTGGATCCGCGTGATGTCATTAAAGATTATCAGTTTCCTGATTTTTCCAAGACCTATTCGGGCAAAGTACAGACCCTGACGCAAGCGGAAATTGCCAGGTTGGGTGGAATCATGGTTTGGGATCTGAATAAAAATCAAGCGGTGCCCATTCATCGTGAATTGGTGGGTTGGCATTTCAAGAAGAGCGGCATTGACCCGGCGTTGACGGGGACTCATCGGGTTCGGTTGCTTACCGGCCGGGAAGTGGACGTCATGCCGATTTTCCAAATGTATCAAGTCCATCTGCAGGACTATGATTTGGATACTGTCCATCAAATCTGTCGGTCGCCGAAGGATTTGATCGTTCGGTGGGCGCGAGATATGGGTACGGTCAAACCGGCCGCTATTCACAACGGAGAGGGTGTGTGTCATTACTTCCACATGACGCAAAATGGTCGTGCGGCGGCGTTGACGCTCATTTTTACGGGAAATATGGGGAAATTCGGAAGCGGTTGCCATACCTGGTCTGGAAATTACAAAGCGGGTACCTGGGCAGCCACGCCGTGGGCAGGATCCGGACTTGCTGTGCATACCGGAGAGGATCCGTTCAAGATCACGACGGACCCCAATGCTCATGGAAAAGAAATAAAAACGAGAAGTTACTACTATGGAGAAGAAGTCGGCTATTGGAACCACGGCGATACGGCGTTGATTGTGAATACGCCCAAGTATGGTCGTCGGGTGTTTACCGGCAAGACGCATATGCCGACGCCGAGTAAATTCCGGTGGGTGGCCAACGTGAATGTGTTGAATAATTCCAAGCACCATTATGACATGGTCAAGAACGTGGATCCGCATAATGAATGTCTCGTGCATCAAGAAGTGGAAATGACCTCGGATGTCAACCATTTTGATGTGTCGTTTGCCGTGAATACCTGGATGGAGTTTACGTATCCAGAGCATACGGCGACGGTGTCGAATCCATGGTTCCAAGTATGGAAGGGTGGTATCCGGCCGTTATATGACACGCGGAACGATTTGGATACGGTGGCGGGCGTCGCGGCCAAACTCACCGAAATGACCGGTGATGGCCGGTTCCGCGATTACTTCAAATTTGTCTATGACAATCGCGTGGACGTGTATCTCCAACGATTGTTGGATGCCGGCAATACCTCCTATGGGTATAACGCGGACACGATGTTGAAATCGGAAAAGGGCTGGATGGTGATGACCCGGACCTATCCTCGACATCCATTTTGGGAGGAAACCAACGAATCGAAACCGATGTGGACCCGCAGTGGACGAGTGGAGACCTACCGGGTGGAGCCGGAAGCCATTGAATATGGGGAAAACTTCATTGTGCACCGTGAAGGACCGGAGGCCACTCCATATTTACCCAATGCGATCATGTCATCCAATCCGTATATCCGGCCGGATGACTATGGTGTGCCGATCACGGCGCAACATCATGACGACAAAACCGTCCGCAACATCAAGTTGCCGTGGGCGGAAATTAAACGGTACGCCAATCCGCTCTGGGAGAAGGGGTATCAGTTCTATTGCGTGACGCCGAAGACCCGGCATCGGGTGCATAGCCAATGGTCGGTGAACGATTGGGTCCAGATGTATGAATCCAACTTTGGCGATGCCTATCGAATGGATAAGCGGACACCGGGGGTGGGTGAGCATCAAATCCATATCAACCCATCCGCGGCCAAAGATCGTGGGATCAACGACGGGGACTATGTCTACGTCGATGGGAACCCGGTGGACCGGCCGTATCGTGGCTGGAAGCCCAGTGATCCCTATTACAAGGTGGCGCGGTTGATGATCCGGGCGAAGTACAACCCGGCCTTCCCGTACCATGTCACGATGGCCAAGCATGCGCCATTTGTGTCGACGGCGAAGTCGGTGAAGGGGCATGAAACCCGGCCGGACGGACGGGCGATTGCGCTGGACACCGGCTATCAATCGAACTTCCGGTATGGGGCGCAGCAGTCCTTTACCCGCAGTTGGCTGATGCCGATGCATCAAACCGACTCGTTGCCGGGTAAGCATCCAGTTGCCTGGAAATTTAAATGGGGTTTTGCGATTGATCACCATGCGGTCAATACGACGCCAAAGGAATGTCTCATCCGAATCACCAAAGCGGAGGATGGCGGCATCGGCGGGCGTGGGCCGTGGGAACCGGTCCGGACCGGGTTCACCCCAGGTCAGGAGAATGAGTTCATGATCAAATGGCTGAAGGGTGATCATATTAAGATCAAAGTGTAGGTGAGTTGGAGGCTGGGGGTTTTTTTTCTTGATTGCCGTCTAGAAAGAAACATTGCGAATACCTCCCCCAGCCTCCCTCTACTTACGTGGCGAATCTTACGGAGATTATCCTTTGGAGGATGCTATGACAGTTGAGATCGGCGTAAATCACAACCAATTACCAGGACCTGTCGGTGAGCAAACCCTATGTATTTGTGGTGGATGATGATGAGGTGATTCGCTCAAATATTGCGAAAAAACTTTCTCGGTTGCATTGCACGGTACGTGCCTTTGAATCGGGAGAGGACTTGATGGAGTTTTTAAGAGATAATAGGGATGAACCTGATGTGATCTTGGTGGATTATAAAATGGGTGGGATGAATGGGGTGGAAACCGTTCGGGCAGTGAGAAAGGTTTCATCCACTCCTACCGTAATATTTACGGCGTACGAAGGCCTGGTGGACTTGCAGGCCGTGAAGCAACTCGGGCGCTGCGAAGTCCAGCTCAAAACGATAGATCTGAGTGTGTTAGGTTCTATCGTGAAGGAAGCGATGGCTGTAAGAAAGATGCGACAGTTAAATTGGGTTGATACCGGGGGGTTGCCAACTTGAGGGTTGGCGGACTTCGCCCGGGCAGCCCCGAAATTTTCACCGAAACGGAGGATGACAATGCCTGAAGTGTATAATTGGCACCTGGGACGAAAGATGCTGTATCCGTATGAGGAGCGGCATCCGAAATGGCAGTTTGCGTTTGTCTTTAACATCAACCGGTGTTTGGCGTGTCAAACCTGCTCGATGGCGGACAAGTCGACGTGGCTGTTCAGCAAAGGGCAGGAATACATGTGGTGGAACAACGTGGAAACGAAGCCGTACGGGGGCTATCCGCAGTTCTACGATGTGAAGATCACGCAGTTGATTGAGCAGGTCAATCCGGGCGGGCAGGTGTGGAACGTGCGGGTGGGCCGCAAACACCATGCGCCGTATGGGGTGTTTGAAGGGATGACGATCTTTGACGCGGGCGCCAAGATCGGGCAGGCGGCCATTGGCTACATCCCGACCGACCAGGAATGGCGGTTTGTGAATATTTATGAAGATACGGCGACCTCGATGCGGGCGATCGTGGAAGGGGTGGATAAGACGGGGTTTACGAAAGAAGAGCCGTGGAAAATGCAAGGCAGCAGCTTGCCGGAGCATGAGACGTACTTCTTCTATCTGCAACGCATCTGTAACCACTGTACGTATCCGGGGTGTCTGGCGGCGTGTCCGCGGAAGGCCATCTACAAGCGGCCGGAAGACGGGATTGTGTTGATCGACCAGAACCGGTGCCGGGGGTACAAGAAGTGTGTGGAGCAATGCCCGTTTAAAAAGCCGATGTACCGGGGCACGACGCGGGTGAGTGAGAAGTGTATCGCGTGCTATCCGCGGGTGGAAGGCAAAGACCCCTTAACGGGGGGCGAGCCGATGGAGACGCGGTGTATGGCGGCGTGCGTGGGCAAAATCCGGCTGCAAGGGTTGGTGAAGGTGGGCGATGACGGGCTCTGGGCGGAAGATCGCTGGAATCCGTTGTACTATGCCATCCGGGTGGAACAAGTGGCGTTGCCGTTGTATCCGCAATGGGGCACGGAACCCAACGGGTATTACATTCCGCCGCGGCAGGCGCCGCGGGGCTACATCCGGCAGATGTTCGGGCCGGGGGTGGATAATGCGATTGAGAAGTATCTGGTGCCGAGCCGGGAGTTGTTGGCGGTGTTGCAGTTGTGGCGGGCGAGCCAGCAGATCATCTTCCGGTATGACGTGATTCCGGGGCCGAAAGTGTTTGAAACCCAAATCCATGGTCGGAAGTTTGAGATGTACAACGACACGGTGTTGGGCTTCAACAAGTCGGGCAAGGAAGCGGTGCGGCAGCAAGTGGAAGAGCCGATTTACATCCGCCCGGCGGAGCGGGTGAACTGGCTGTAAGCAGGTAGCCCAGAGGGGAACCCGAAGAGCAGGGGGCGACATTCGTCGCCCCCTGCTCTTTTTTTTGGTGTTGGCCTTGTTGATCAGGACTTGAGGAGATAGGAACGTTATCATAAATGATCATCCGGACGCCTATGGTGTCCATTTTCCCTTGAACCAAACAGCCTTTAGATGGTGGAATCATCATCAGTCACTTTGGGAGAGGCTTTGTCGCTATTCTTGTCAATGACAAGGAATTTTTCCCGTTTGTTTGAAATTTTGACTCATGTTTCTTGAACTTTTCTAGGGGGAGGCGAGTTGGTATAGTTAGACTGGTGAGTCAAAGAATCTTGTGAATGTAGTTTGCTTGGACATTATGAGCTGGATGTTGGCTGAGGAGGCGGGATGTCGCAATTGCCACAATTACAAAGAGAATTGGATTCGGTCAGGTCACGCACTGATAGACTATTTTCGTTAATTCGTGCCGAGGCCATGTATGAGCGTCCCATTCCTGAGCGGAACCGCCTAATTTTTTATTTGGGACATCTTGAGGCTTTTGACTGGAATCAGATTGGTCGGTGGACTTTGGGCATGCCCTCCTTTCATGAATCATTTGATCAATTATTTGAAGCCGGTATTGATCCTTCACTTGGAAGCTTTCCCGATGACCAACCCTCCGATTGGCCAACGCTCAATGAGGTGTACCGGTATAATGCGCGTGCTCGTGAAGAAGTGGATCGCCTGTTGGTATCTGTTCCGGAATGGATTGTTCATATGGTGATTGAGCATCGTCTGATGCATGCGGAGACCAACGCCTATTTACTGCATCATTTGGATTCGAAGCACAAGAACCCCCCATCCGATTTTTCTCCCGCCTCATCTTTTTCAGTCTCAGAAGAAATGGCCAAGGATGAGATGATAGAAATCCCGGAAGGCATTGCGACCTTGGGGATGAAGCCGGACGAGGGATTTGGCTGGGACAACGAATTCGCCCAACATGAAGTGGCTGTCCCTGGGTTTTTAATCAGCCGGTATAAAGTGACGAACCAACAATATTTGCGATTTGTCCAGGATGGTGGCGAACCCTCGGCCTTTTGGGTCAAACGAGGGGATGCCTGGTATGTTCGCACAATGTTCCAAGAGATCCCATTACCGCAATCATGGCCGGTGTATGTGACGCATCGACAGGCGCAAGCGTATGCTAATTGGGTCGGGATGACCCTCCCGACCGAGGCGCAATTTCATCGCGCAGCCTTTGGCACTCCGGCCGGTATTGAACGGCCCTTCCCCTGGGGTGATGAAGCGACAAGGTTGCAACATGTAAATGTTGATTCTCAATCTTGGGATCCTGTTCCGGTTACGGCCCAGTCTACTGAGCACAGTGGTTTTGGAGTGGCTCAGATGGTGGGGAACGGCTGGGAATGGACATCGACTCTTTTTCATCCTTTTCACGGTTTTTCGCCCCTTCCCACCTACCCCGGCTATTCCGCCAGATTTTTTGACCAGGATCATTATGTGGTGAAAGGTGGTGGTCCTCATACCGCGAGCCGGCTCTTGCGACGGTCATTTCGAAATTGGTTTCGACAAAGTTATCCCTATGCGCATATCGGGTTTCGTTGTGTGCAATCCTAATGCATGACGCTGAATCCCCACCGTGTTGCGTTTCGAATTGAACCGTTTTATGCGACAGATCCTACACAGAGCAGGGTATTGGGGGAATTTCCTCCTTATCTTGATTCTCTCGGGGAATCCAGCCCACGCGACTGACGGTTTGGTGATTTTACATTCGAGTGAACATCACGGGGTTGCGCTTCCGCTTGATCAAGCCGGGGAGACGAAAATTGGAGGATTGGCCAGGCGGGCCACAATTGTCGAAGAAGTTCGGCGAGAAGGCGTGCCGGTTTTATTAGTGGATTCCGGGGATATCCTTATTGGAACGGCTTTGTCTTCCTGGTTTCGCGGTGAACCGGATATTCGGGCCATGAATCTGATCCGCTATGACGCGATGGTGGCTGGAAATCATGATTTTGATTATGGAATAGACCATCTTCGCACATTGGTCGAGTTGGCCGATTTCCCAATTTTATGCACGAATCTCCAGTCTGAGCGATCCCTCCTGCCTTGCCGGCGCTCGTTTGTCACTCGCGTGGGGAATGTGGTCGTCGGGGTTTTAGGTATTGTCGGGAAAAGTAATTTTCCTGGCACTTTCAACCGGGATGTGGCAAAGGAATTATCGTTGGTGGATCCGATGGACTCTCTTCAATCGGAGGCCCTGCGGTTACGAACGGAAGGCTCATGTTGATCTGATCATTGCCCTCACGCATCAAGATAGTGAGGAAGACTTGAAAATTCTGGAGACCGTTGAGGGGGTGGATGTGCTCATCGGTGGTCATACCGAAGGGTTTGACGGATTGTATGCTCCCGGATTGATGGAGCCCGTCGAAACCGTAACCCGACCCCGATCGGTGTATGTGAAGACGCATCGTCAAGGACGGACAATCGGGCGATTAGATCTGACGATTGCAGATGGATCGGTGATCCAGGCGCGTTCCTCGAATATTCCGGTGACGGTGGCGGTTCCTGTAGAGCCGAAGGTCCAACAACTTCTGAATGAATATCGACAGCGGTTTGCCCGTCATGCCACCAAGGTGTTGGGGGAGGCGTCGGTGCGGCTTCAGGGCGATCGACCGGTTATCAGGACCCAAGAAGCCAATTTAGGCAATTTGTTGGCCGATCGTATGCGAAGCACGTTGGGCACGGATATCGCCTTGGTTAATGCCGGACAGATTCGCCGAAGTCTGGAACCCGGTCCGGTAACACTTGGCGATGTGCTGTCGGTACTGCCCTTTGATTCGGCTCTTGTGACCCTGCATGTGACGGGAGCGATGCTTCGTGAGGTGTTAGAGCATAGTGTGGGCCAATGGCCGAATCATTCTGGCCGGTTCCTCCAGATATCCGGTCTCCAGGTCACGTATCAAGGAAAGGCTTCGGTCGGATCTCGCGTGAGAAGCATCATGGTTGGAGGTGTGCCGTTAGATAATTCCAAAACCTATACCGTGGCGACGGACGCATTCGTGGCTGACGGCGGGGATGGCTATGACATGTTGACTCACGTCACACACCGAACGGATCATCAAATCCCCCTGAGGGATTTGTTGCTGAATGCCATAGCTGAAGGTCCGCTGTATGCGGAGGCTGATCATCGTATAGTGTTCATGATGGGGGACAAAGAAAAATGACCTCAATGGTGTTGCTGGCCTTTGCCGAGCGACTTCATGGCTACGCGGTGAAGCGTTTCGCTGTGTAAGGGCCCGGGAAGGTCGTTCATTGGCCGTTCTCAAATTCCGCGTTTACTCTCCTTTGGTCCATATGATTTGGGCGTTGCCGTTTTCTTATTCTTTTTTTATGGCACTTCCGAAGCCATATTTGGATTAACAGTCAAAATATTCATAATTCATCAGTCATCTGTGTACCTCCCGTCTTAGGGGCTTTTCATAGATTCATGTCTCTTCCTCAAGATGCTCGTGATTCACGAAGATGGTGGGTTGACTTGCTGGCTGTCTGGCGGGATACCAGGCAGATTGTTCTGACGGCTCAGATTGCCGCAATTTATGCGGCGATTCTTATTCCCTTTAAAGCCGGCATTCCGATTGTTCCTGGTTTTGTGGAATTACGCCCGGCGAATGCTATTCCCATTGTCGCATCGCTGTTGTTCGGTCCCGCTGCGGCCTGGGGTGCCGGTATTGGCAATGTCATCGGAGATTGTTTCGGCACCTTGGGGCCGGCAAGTGTCTTTGGATTATTAGGCAACTTTATTTTTGGGTATCTTCCGTACGTATTGTGGGGGCATTTGGGGTGGTTTTCTTCTGGGCAGCCGCCTTTGGGAAAATCCTGGCGTCAGATGATGGAATATGGCGTGGTGTGTGTGATTGCTTCAGCTGCTTGTGCCGGAATGATTGCGTGGGGAGTGGAGTGGTTGGGGTTGTTACCTTTCGTTATTCTCGCTCCAGCGATCTTTGTTAATAATGTGGTCATGGGCTTGTTTCTCGGTCCTCCATTATTGGGTTTTCTCTATCCAAGGGTGCAACGGTGGCGATTACGGTATGAAGATATTCGAGAATCAGATTCTTCCCATATTCACCTTTCCAAAACCCTGCGGGCACATGAATCGATGGGGAGCGAGAAGGGCAAGTGACCATCTCGACGACGCATTGTGGACTGTCGTGGACTTTCCTTCCAATATGCCTCCGGTTTAGCGCCGGTTCTCCGGAATGTTTCCTTTTCTCTGGCTTCTGGGGAACTCGTCGTCCTGTTAGGCAGGAGTGGAAGTGGAAAATCCACAATATGCTATGCCTGTAATGGTCTCATTCCTCACATGATCCCTGGGATTTTCTCCGGAACATTGCGGGTGAAGGGCCGTGGAACCGTGGATGATCCCGTGTGGAAACAGGCCGGACGGGTCGGCCTGGTGTTTCAAGATTTTGATACGCAACTTGTGGCGACGACTGTTGAGGGGGAACTGCTTCACCCATTGGAATATCGTGACCTCCTGCTTTCTTCTGACGAGGTCCGACGGCGGGTCGTTCATGCCCTCAGTCAAATCGGGTTGGGCGATTGTGCCCACCGTGATCCCATGAGGATGTCCGGTGGCCAGAGGCAGCGTTTGGTGATGGCTGCTGTGCTCGTGCAGGAACCGGCGCTGTTGGTCTTAGATGAACCCGGTTCAGATTATGATCCGGCAGGGCGAGCACAATTGCGGGAGGTTTTACGTAATCTTCGACAAGACGGGATAACTGTGCTTATGACGGAGCATGATGATGGCTATCTTTTGCAAGCGGATCGGGTACTGGTTGTTGATCAGGGGCAAATCGTCTGGGAGGGAAAACCTGAAGCCTTGTTGCGACAGCCTCGGTTGATGCGGAATTATGGTCTTCGACCCTTCGCGCTGACAGAATGTTTTGAAGAATGGGGCGTGGAACGCTTGCCTATTTCCGTCGAGGAAGCCTGGACCCAGGCTGAGGTTTTGAATCTTCGTCTGTCTCCTCCGGCGGCGGTTCTGGATGACACGATTCGGTTGGGTCACCGTGCCGGAGAGAGAGTCAAACATGGCTTTGCCCTTGATTCAGGTTGACGATGTTTCTTTCCGGTATGAAGAGCAGATGGTCCTGAATGAGGTCTCATTTACCATCCGTCCAGGGAGAATTTCTGGCTTTGCTGGGTCAGAATGGATCAGGAAAAAGTACGCTTGCACGATTGCTCAATGGCCTGTTGATGCCGACACACGGCACCATTGTTGTGGACGGATGGATACCCGCACCACATCGATGAATGAAATGGCGAGGCGCGTCGGATTGGTCTTTCAGAATCCTGATCATCAAATTTTCGCGGATACCGTCTGGGAGGAAGTTGCCTTCAGCGCGAAGAATATGGGTTGCTCAAGCGATGAGATTGTCGATCGGGTGCAAGAATCGCTGGCGGCTGTGGGATTGCCCTTTGAGGGCAGCCGGAACTTAGATCCGTTTTCCCTAAGAAAAGGAGAGCGACAGCGGATTGCGGTCGCGTCCGTGTTGGCTACCAGACCGGCTGTGTTGATTGTTGATGAGCCGACGACAGGGCTTGATACTGATGAAACTGACCGGATGATGGCGATGATTCGTCGATTGAACCAGCAGGGGCATACGATTGTGATGATCACCCATTCGATGGGGCTTGTTGCCGCCTATGCCGGGCGCTGTTTGTTAATTCACAGCGGGAGGATTATTGCTGATGGGACCCCGCGGGAAGTTTTTGCTGAACCGGGCTTGATCCAATCAGCATCATTAGAGATCCCGGCCATTTCTCGCTTTAGTCAACGATGGGGACAGACCTTGCTAACGGTGGAAGAAGTGAAGGCTTCCTGCAGACCCGGTTTTCCATAAAACTTGTGGCCGATACTTTTCCGATAAGGGAGAGCGTGTTTGGGATGCGTGAGATTCGTAGGGCCTGGTAACGACCGATGATTGTTTCCTTGTATCTCTCGCGGAATTCGTGGATGCACCGGTTAGATGGACGCACCAAAGTTCTGACGGTGCTTGGAGTGTTTGGGCTGGCTCTCTGTTTTTCGGATCCGTTCTACTTGCTGGTACTATTTGGATTTGTCATGAGTGGGTTAGCCTTGTCTGGCGCGTGGGCCAATGTGAGAAAAATGTGGATGCTGACGGTTCTCCTCTTTGTCTATAGCGTGGCGCTCTGGCCCTTCTTTGTCGAAGGTGTGACACCTGTGCCCCTCTTGTATGGGCTTGGAGTGACCTGGGAAGGCGTCATGGTTGGCTTAGGGCATGGGCCTGCGATTGTTGATCATGCTCTGGGCTGGAATTTGGTTACTTTCGACGATGACGGTTGAAGAACTCGCGCAGGCCTCTCAGCAATTAGGACTTCCTTCCCGGGCAGGGTTTGTCTTCTCGCTTGCGTTTCGGTGGGTGGGAATGTTGTTGGGGGCAGGGGCGGGCGTGGTTCAAGCGCAGCGCTCACGCGGATTAGATGTGTCGACGGGCGGAATTCTGCAACGCATTCGTAAATATGTGCCTTTGGTGATCCCATTGATTGGGCATGCCCTTCGTCAAACAAATCTTCTGGCCATGTCTTTAGAATCCAAAGGGTTTCATCCCTTGCGACACGGCATTTTTACTCTGCCGGGAAATTGAGGTACCAAGACTACGCGGTCATGTGTGTGATGCTGATTCTGGTCGGCGGTAGGTATTTGGTTGCGATGGCAGGGCGTCGGAACGCTTGATATGAGATTTTGAGAATTCGAGGTGTCGCATCATTTCGCCGAGGCTACCCACCTGTTCTTTCCATAGGCAATGACATCAAAACGAGTCCTCTCATCCATTTTGGGATGCGGCAAACGTTGGCTGGATAACGTTGACCATGGAAAGAATGGCTTCCCCCAAAAGCTCTAGGGACAATGCTTTTCTCGTGGAGAGGTCAGGTGATAGACCTGAGGAGGAATTGCTGGGAATCGGGGGTGAGGTGGTAGGAACGGAAACCCCTAACTTACCATGGGGGATTTGTTGGCAGGACGTTTCTTCTTCAGCGAGTGCGACAAATTTTGAAATCTTTTTGATGCAACGGCCACAGCACTGCCGTTTGTCATTGAGTTCGAGGGCCTCCGCAAGCTTTATGGGACAGGTGACACCTGCTTGTCCTAAGTTCACGGACATCGGATTCTTTGATCCCTTTGCAGATACAGATGAACATAAAAAATCCGTTACTGAATGAATTTCCTTTCGAAAATGATAACGGTTATCAATCTAAAAATATTCTACCCACCAGCTGGGTTCATGTCAAGATCTTGGTGTCTGGTATAAGGTATTGAAAGTTAATGATGTTATTGCTATTTATATGGTATTATTTTTCGGTTGATTTATATCGGATCAATCGTTTTTTCTGACTAAAAAGTTCAATTATTTGTATCGGTTATAGGGAATTTTACATGGAATGGGCCAGGTGCTGATAGAAAAATCAGAAGGTATGGAAATTCGAATTTATATTCAGCCACGAGCGTCAAAAACCGAGATTGTTGGGCTCCATGGGGAAGCCTTGAAGATTCGCGTAGCGTCTCCGCCGGTAGATGGCAGGCCAATGCAGAATTGTGTCGATTTTTGGCACGACATGTTGGTGTTCCCCACCAATATGTGCAGCTGAAATCGGGAGTTAGTTCAAGACAGAAGCGAGTCTTTATTGAAGGGAAAACCTTATCCGACGTAGCAGCAGCCCTGACGGAAAGCCTTTCCTCGAAAAATTCTGAACATCCATGAGATACGGGACACCTAAAGGCAGGTAGATAGAAGCGGGTGTTGGAGTATAAAGAGAGAACCTGCATGGATAGTTGGGTGAGTTTACAACCCTTGAAGCCACTTTTATAATGCCCAGCCGTAGTTGTGGTTACAATGCGGTATGGGATTGTGCCTGGGTAAGAACCCTTCTTGTACCCATTTAACTCCCTCGGTTATTAATCAATTACATGTCTTCCTTTACCCCAAAAGATGAACTTCATGATGTTATTGGTCGACCGACTTGATGCGACCACGGCGCATGGTCTCGATGAACAACTCGCGGACCCTCGTCTCCGGGTGCCTGTTCTGGAGTTACTCATTGAATTAAAAGAGATTTCGTCAAAAATACAGGGTGAAGCCGTATGGGCCCTGGGTGAGGTGTATCGAAAACGATGCTTAGGCAGTGCCATCCCGTGGTTGGATTTAGGGATAACATTCGCTCAGGCCTCTGGCGCACTCGGTCTTCGATATTTCAAAGAAAGCCCGATGATTCTCGGATTTCTGGAAAAGGAGTCGAAACGGGACGAATTGTTGGCCCATGTCTTGGAGTTGGCCGATGGGTCAAATGAGGCCGCTCCACAATGTGCGTATGAATGGTTCAAGGTACTTCCCCAATTGTGCGGGGAGATTGCCCTTCCTGAGATTCGGGAATGGGCTCGACTAGGGATGGAGCTGGCCGAATGGAATTATGTGTTAGGAAATGAATTTTTCCGGGAGTGTCCCTCCATTGCTAAAGCTATTCCGTTGGAATCGGCAAAGTCCTGGATTGGGTTTGGCATGAAACTCATGGTTCAAAACAGCCTTGGAAAGCCTGATTACATTGGAACCTTGGAGTTTTTTCGATCCAGTCCAAGTTTGTTTCTTGAGATCCATGATGAGAATGTCAAGCAAGGGGTCATTGATCTAGGTACGAACCTCGCAGATCATTCTCCCGAACAGGCGGTAGTTTTTTTGGCGAAGGCTCCGGAAGTTTTGGCTAGGGTCTCGACGGTCGAGTGGAAGATTCGAATCTTGAAATTCGGCCTTCTTGTGGCGGATCGGGATCCCGAGGCTACTCTCGCGTATTTTACTCAGGTTCCCGAGGTGGTCGTCTTGGCCGGCAAGGAAGACGATTCCGGTGTGTTTGACGCGTGGTTTGGCCAGGGGATGGAGGCCCTTGAGTATAGTGTTGAGGCTGGACGAGCCTTTTTTGGTCTGGAAACGCGGCAGGCCTGTTCAGCCGTAGAGCAGGCAATGAGTGGGGTGTCGCTTCGTCAAGTCGCCAGATCGTTGAAAATGTTTGCCAGGGCGTTGTGTGGAGAGGATGTGGCCATAGAGGGGCTTCCCGAGAGGGAGGAGGTTCGATCGGTGCCAGTCACATGTCAACGAGTCCTGTCTCCGGGAAAGCTCAGGTGAGCGCGGACGGAAAAACGGTATATCTTCCTCTGGTCATGAGGCGATCGGAGACCCGTGAAGGAAACCGACGATGGTATACGGTCATGGTCGCTCATGAAGTTGGGCACGTGGAATTTGGAACGTATGCGCTCTCGACCGAAGTGTTGCAACGTGTGGCTACCCGGGTGCAGACCCGATACCACAAAGAAGTTCTTAGCCCCAATAGAGCCATTCACACATTGGGGAATCTCTTTCAACGCTACCCGCAACCCGAGATTATCCGGGATTTGTGGGAAATTGTGGAAGATGCTCGAATTGACTTTTTGCTCCGTCATGAATACCCAGGATTACAAGAGGATTTGACGTCTTTGACAAAGGAAGCCATGGAGCTTCGCACGCTTTCCCATGGGATGACGGCTCGTGAGATCGTGCTGGACGCATTGTTGTTGCTGTTTGCAGGGTTCACCAAGGAGGAATTCACTCGTCCGGGACTTCAAGAGGTGATTGATGAAATCTGGCAGATCGCCCGAACGATCTTACATCCCACCGCGACCGTCGATGAATCTGTTGAACTTGCCGACCGGCTCTACCAGGAATTGGAGCGCCGGATTGGAACCCTGGGAAAGCACAATCAAGAACTTGAACCCTTTTCCAATACTTCCGGGGTTTCCGACTCAGGCGGCCAACCTGAAGCGGCTGAACACTTAGAAGAGGCGTATCAGCCTTTGAGTAACTGGGGATATCGGGGCATTCTCAATCCAGACCACGTCAAAGGAGGGGAAGAGGGGGAACAGGCGTCGAAAGGGCAGACAGGAGGGCAACAGGATCAAGTTGCCATAATGGGGGAAAATGGCTGGGGGGGACACACCCAGCCAATTTGAGCGTCGATCTCCTCACCAACCCGATCCTTCGCAAGATCCGAAGAAACCAACCTTTGGTGAATCACCTATGCAGCAGTGGTTTCAACCTACGTTTCGTCCGAGCATGGACAACAGGGGGCTCGTCTCCGTGAGGGAGAGTATCTGTATGAAGAGTGGGATGGGACGGTACGGGACTATCGACCCCAATGGTGTCGTGTGATCGAACAGGCAGGCCGTGAAGGGTCACCAGACTTTGTCGATGAAACGTTTCAAACGTATGGCCCGATGGTGCGACTCATCCGCCGTTATTTTGAAGCGATTCGTCCGGAAGCCTTTCGTCGAATGGGGCGCCAATCGCATGGGGAGGACATTGATTTGGATGCCTTGGTGAATTGGATGGTTGATCGACGGCAAGGAAACGATTCTTCTGATCAGGTGTATGCCACCAGACAAAAACGTGATCGACAGGTTGCGGTGGCATTTCTGGTGGATATGAGCGGGTCGACCGGACGGCAGATCGGAACTCGAGCGCGTCCCGTCATCGACATTGAAAAGGAAGGCTTGCTCCTGCTCTCAGAAGCGTTGTCCGCGATTGGCGATCAATACGCGATATATGGCTTTTCCGGGCAATCCCGGCAATCGGTGGACATTCACGTGTTAAAAGATTTTGACCAGCGACCTGGAGGGCGTGTCGGTTTGAAAATCAGCGGAGTAACTTCCAAACAGCAGAACCGTGATGGTGCGGCGATACGACATGCGACGCATCGATTGAACCAGCAAGCGGCGAAAGTCCGGCTTCTCATCCTGATCAGTGATGGAAAGCCATTAGATGATGACTATGCGGATGAATATTCCTTGGAAGACACCAAAATGGCTCTTCGTGAAGCCCGTCTTCAAGGCGTCCATCCGTTCTGCATTACCATTGATCAGGCTCCGACCGATTATGTGAAGCGGATGTATGGGGAGATTGGGTATGTGGTCGTCGATGAAGTCGAATCACTTCCGATGAAATTGCCGAAAATTTATCAACGGCTTACGGCCAGATGAGCGGATATGGGAGATGTATGACCAGTTTACCTTCACACTCTGATGTGCCAGCTTGGCTTTATAAGTTGTTTACCGGGCATCAATACCCCTACGTCCGACGGCAGGCGAAGTTTGACCGGAAAGATCGGCAGGAGGACGGAGAACGGTTTGAGCCAACGCAAGATGATATCCGTGAAAAATTTTGGGAAATCTTTCCTCGCTGTTCGGCCAAAATGTTACAGGAGGTCAAGGTCGGGATGATTGTCGCGTTTAAGGAATTAGGAGGGTATGAGGCAGGAACCTACCAGGAGTTTATCGACCATCCGGAAGAGTTTTTGAGTCGGGAATACGGAAAGAAAAAAATCAAAGTCAATTTTTATGATGGGGATAATTTTGTGTGTACGATCAATTTTAAAGTCGCAGGGTGGACGAGCCATGACGATGATTAAACCCGCATGGCTGGAAACCCTTTCAAAGGAATGGGTGGTTTCATGAGCCGTATCAAAGTGACTGTGGTGGGGGCTGGAAATGTTGGAGGGTCCATCGCGCAACGGTTGGCAGAAAAAAATTGGTACGACATTGTGCTGGTCGATATCGTCGAGGGTTTGCCGCAGGGCAAAGCATTGGACCTGGTTGAAGCCGGCCCAATTTGTGCCTACGATTCCGCCGTCACAGGAACGAATCATTATGAGGCGACCAAAGATTCCGACGTTGTGGTGATCACGTCAGGCGTGCCTCGCCGTCCAGGGATGAGCCGGGATGAATTATTGGAAACCAATACCAAAATCGTGTCCGCCGTAGTCCGTGAGACGGCCAAACGTTCCCCTGATGCGATTCTCATTATTGTCTCCAACCCTCTTGATGTGATGACCCACGTTGCGCATCGGGTGAGTGGATTTCCAAGGAACCGGGTCATTGGGATGGCGGGGGTGTTGGATTCCGCCCGATTCCGGTCCTTTATTGCGGAAGCCTTGCAGGTCTCGGTCGAAAATATTCATGCGATGGTTCTGGGAGGACATGGCGATTCGATGGTGCCCTTGAATCGATATACCACGGTGGCGGGGAGGCCGGTGACCGAATGGTTGTCGGCAGAGGCATTAGAGGCCCTGATCACGCGGACTCGCGAGGGAGGAATCGAAATCGTCAATCTACTCAAGACAGGGAGTGCCTATTATGCCCCGGCTGCCTCAGTCGTAGAGATGGTTGAAGCGATCTCTAAAGATCAAAAGAAAATCCTTCCCTGTGCGGCGTTGTGCGCCGGGGAATATGGTTTTCACGACCTCTTTCTGGGTGTGCCGGTGAAACTAGGAGCAGGCGGAGCGGAAGAGATTATTGAGTATGCGCTCACCCCCGAGGAACAGGCGGCTCTGGAGGTTTCAGCCGAAGCCGTTAAGGAATTATGCGGCCATGTTGATCAGATGATGAAAAAGACCACTCTAGCGTGATGGATGGCATGACGAACCTGCCCATCTTTTTTCTTCACTAAATAGCCGTGCCTTCTGGTCCTCTTGTTACCTTGACGACTTTAGCGACCCATTCGTATAGTGGGTGGTGCTCGTACGCTGAACCCGCCTTGACGCCTGATTTCCCTGAGGAATATGGAAGGAAATTTGGTTTTTCGAGGAAGGGATTTGTAAAAAAGACCATCGTCCAAATGTTGAACCTAATGGAAAAACGCATGTGGGTCCAAACAATTGATCAAGGGGGCTTCGGTGGATAACGCATTCGCACCTCGGGTGTTGCGGGAGGTAAAGGGTGAACCAGGGGACATAGAGGCGTACCGCCGGCAAGGGGGGTATGAAGCCTGGGTTCAGTGTGTCACGAAAAATGATCCGCAGGCCATAATCGCACAATTGAAAGAGGCTCATCTGCGAGGACGGGGGGGCGCTGGGTTTCCTACCGGACTGAAATGGGACAAGGTGGTCAATCATCGCGTCAAAGAGCGATACTTTGTCTGTAATGCCGGGGAGCATGAACCTGGGACTTTCAAAGATCGGTATTTGCTTCGACATCATCCTCACCAACTTCTCGAAGGATGCCTGATTGCGGCGTATACCGTTGGAGCGAAAGCGGCGTATATCTATTTAAACCATGAATTTTCCGAAGAGCGAGCCATCTTTGAGCGAGCTAAGGAACAGGCCGCAGAGCAGGGCTTATTGGGAAAGAATTTTCTTGGTACAGGTCTCACCCTGGATATTGAAATTTTTGATGGATATGGCAGTTACGTGGCGGGTGAAGAAACTGCGATGTTGGAATCGATGCAGGGTCGTCCTGCCCAGCCTAAGCAAAAGCCACCCTTTTATCCCACGGAGTTTGGACTGCATGGCAAGCCGACTTTAGTCAATAATGTTGAAACGCTGTCGAATATTCCCCAACTCTTGCGGAACGGACCAGAATGGTTTCGTCAGGTCGGCACCAGTACTACTCCGGGGACGATGTTGTTTTCGCTCAGTGGAGCCGTGAATCGGCCCGGTGTGTATGAACTGCCGTTGGGAACGTCCATCCGACATCTGATTGAGGTCTGTGGGCAGGGCGTGCCGAACGGACATGGTGTCAAGGCCGTGTTCCCCGGTGGGCCATCCTTTTCCATGGTGGGGGCGGATCAATTGGAATTACCCATGGATTTTGATTCGCTTAAGAAAGCCGGCACTGGATTGGGGTCTGCCGGCGTCATTATTGTCGATGATGCGACGTGTATGGTGGAGCAAACGCTCAAGTTTTCCGGATTTTTTGAACGGGAAAGTTGTGGGCAATGTCCACCTTGCCGGATTGGTACACAGGAATTAGCGATCTTAATGAGAAAAATCGAAGATGGATCAGGAGAAGAGCGCGATTTGGCCAAACTGTTGCAAATTTGTGGATTTGTCAAAGGCACCGGATTTTGTACTCTGGTGACGGGAGCTGCGGTATTGGTACAAAATAGCCTACGCCTGTTTCGTCACGAATTCGAAGACCATATTCGCCTGGGACGATGTCCGTTCAAGCCGGTTCCAGTTGGCGCTGAGTAAGGAGGAGACTCTATGCCTCGCGTTACATTTCTTCATCCAGAAGGGAAGTCTGGTGAGGTTCCTGAAGGCCTTTCCCTCTTAGAGGTCGCGGAGAAACTCGGGTTCCCATTGAATCATGATTGTGGGGGCAACGCCTCCTGCACGACCTGCCGGGTGGATGTGATTGCGGGTGATGGGAATCTTTCTGATATCGATTTTGATGAGCAGGATTTGCTCGATCGGGAAGCACTGACTGAGCCTTACCACCGGTTAGGCTGTCAGGCTCGAGTATTAGGGGATGTGATTGTGCAAGTCCCCGAAGAAAAATGGGGTGAGGCCGAAATTGAACGATCTGCGTAACTTTGCCCTTTTCTCAAGAGTAAGGGTAGAGAGTAGGGTACCCGCCACAGCCGTATTTTTCAGAACATGTCTTGCAATGTGAAGGAATGCTGAGACCGACTGCTATGCCGACTACATCGTCCATCACCAGAACCTATCGGTTTTGCGCCGCCCATCGTCTGCATACCGATCTATTGCCAGAGGATACCAATAAGAAGATTTTTGGTAAGTGTAATAACCTGAACGGGCATGGGCATAATTATACGGTTCTTGTGACGGTGGCCGGGGAATTGGATAGGCGGACAGGGTTGATCACCAATGTGGACGCCCTGGATCAACTCGTGAAAGACAAGATTGTCGATCGTTTTGATCATCAACATCTCAATTTTGATCCCGCTTTTGCACAAGTCACGACAACTGGTGAAAATTTAGCGCGTTTGATTTGGGATCTACTGGTTGATCAGATTCCTTCCGGGCAATTGGAGAAAATCGGGGTGATTGAAACCAGAGATAACTTCTTTGAATATATCGGCACTCCCGGAGTGACCAGCGATTCTTCCAACAGAAACGGGATAAAGGAGAACTAATGCCGACCAAGCCGAAGCGGCCCTCATCCATCAAGCCACGGGCGGTCGATCAAGACAACAGCCAGCCCGTTCGAATGCCCAATCTCGCGAACCTGGAGATCATTGTAAAGCAACTACTGGAAAATTTGGGTGAAAATCCCCAACGGCATGGTTTAACCGATACGCCCAAGCGGGTAGCCAAATCCATGGCCTTCCTTACCAAAGGCTATCAACAAGATATCGATGAATTATTGAATGGGGCTTTGTTCCCAATCGTATATGATGAGATGGTTATCGTGCGCGATATCGATTTTTTTAGCCTCTGTGAGCATCACCTTCTGCCGTTTTTTGGGAAATGTCATATCGGGTATATTCCCAATAAGCATGTGGTGGGCTTGAGCAAAATCCCACGGATTGTCGATGCCTTTAGTCGTCGGCTGCAAGTCCAGGAACGGTTGACGGTCCAGATTGCAGACACCCTTCACACGAAGCTCAAGCCGCGTGGGGTGGCAGTGGTCATGGAAGCCCGCCATCTGTGTATGAGTATGCGTGGAGTAGAAAGGCAGAATACCGTGGCGGTCACCAGTGAAATGCTGGGTGTGTTTCGCAAACAAGAACAAACCCGTAACGAATTTCTTAAGCTCATTCGCCAGCGTGGATGTGACGGCGATTAGATAGATGTTTCCATCCATTTCATCTTTCCCGTTCAAAAAGAGCTGATGGCCGGACTTTTTTAGATAGTTGATTCTTAAAATGGAATCAGGTTTAATGCGGCATTATTAAGTGTTCATCCGTGTTCCCATGGAAGGGCATGTCGCGCAGGAGGCGCCGGTCTCATCCCTATATTTTTTCTTTCTGGTTTTGTGGTTGGTCTGGGGTGAAAAAACCTCTTTTTGATTTTCCCTCAATTTCTTTTCCGTTAGGCCCGTCGTTTCTCTATTTCTTTAGTTCCAACCCAACTCCTGCATCGGATGTTTTTCCAATCGGTTTGGCGTTGCGGCAATACTTATAACCGGTGTGTTGTGAGGAAGCTCCGAAGTGCTTGATTGAACGCGGCGGGTTGTTCGAAGTTCGAGAGGTGGCCGGCTTCAGGGATGGTGACCAAGATTGAGCCGGTGATCCGATTGGCCATGTACTGAGACTCTGAGACCGGGGTCGCGACATCATTCTCGCCCACAATGATCAAAGTCGGGCAGGTGATTGTGGATAAAAGGTCTGTTGAATCAGGTCTAGCGGCCATAGCTGCCAAATCGACGACAATTCCCCCCGTTGATGTTTGAAGAATCATCTGTCGAACCTGCTCCACCATTTCAGAATGACGCTCAATGGTGGAAGGGGACAGAAGTTTAGGAAGCATGAGGTCGGCAATGGCTGGTGCTCCATCGCTAAAAGCTACTTGAGCCATCGACGCACGTCCAGCTTTCCCTTCTTCACTATCCGCTTGCGCTCTTGTATCTGCCAAAACCATGGCTTGTACCCGATCAGCATAATGTCGATAGATTGCAAAGAGGGTATATCCGCCCATCGACAAGCCCACAAACACCGCTTGCGCAATCCCGAGATGATCGAGCAGGTGGATGACATCCTTGGCATAATCGTCCAACGAATCGTTCCATGGCACGATGTCGGATTCTCCATGTCCTCCAAGGTCGATGGTGATCACTCGATAGGTATCCTTTAGCGCATCGACTTGAGGTTGCCACATGGTTTTGGAAAGTGGGAAGGCATGGATGAAGACGAGCGGCGTGCCGTTCCCTTGATCGGAATACCCGACGGTCACTCCATGAATCAGCGCTTTCACCGTTCTCTCCTTTTTTGTCGATGGGAGCCACACCGGTTTTTCTCGAGTGATGTCATCAAAGAGCCATATGCTGGTTTCATTTGCGGGTGCATGACCGGTGGTTATAGCATACTGAGAATAGAGAGGTAATCACAGAATCGCCTGCCAGAAATGCCTAGGGGTACGTGTATTTTTATGGAATTCTTTGAACCACAGTCCCAAGAAGATCTTTTCCCTGTTCAGGAATCTTCCGACATACGCGACGCTCCGTTAGCAGAGAGGATGCGGCCGCTGGATTTTGATGAGTTTGTGGGACAGGAAGACGTCCTGGCCGAAGGTCAGCCGCTGCGTGTGGCTATTGAACATGATCGTGTGCCCTCACTTATTCTATGGGGCCCGCCGGGGACGGGGAAGACGACCCTAGCAAGTTTAATCGCCAATAAAACCCGGGCGACATTTGTCCCGTTTTCAGCAGTGCTCAGTGGCGTGCCGGAGTTGCGCGGATTGCTGAAAACGGCCCAACAACGCCGAAAGGTGTCAGGACAGCGTACCCTTCTTTTTGTGGATGAAATCCATCGATTCAATAAAGCGCAACAGGATGCCTTCCTTCCCTATGTTGAACGGGGAGATATCATACTCATTGGAGCCACCACACAGAATCCTTCTTTCGAAGTGATTGCTCCCTTGTTGTCCCGGTCTATGGTGGTGGTGCTTCAATCCTTAAATGAGGAGGCGTTGAGGCATATCTTGAATCGTGCCCTTTCGGATACGAAACGGGGGCTCGGTTCCTCACGCGTGACCCTTACTCCCGACGCGCAGCGTCTGTTGATTGGATATGGCAATGGCGATGCCCGGTCGATGTTAACGGGCCTGGAATTCGTCGTTGGCCAATATGCGAAGCCAGGCAAACCGATCACCATTGATCAACCGCAAGTCGAGCAAGCCCTGAAGCAGAAGGCCTTACGATACGACAGGGATGGAGAAGAGCATTACAATCTGATTTCGGCATTTATTAAAAGCATGCGGGATTCCGATCCGGATGGGGCGTTGTATTGGCTGGCGCGGATGTTGGAGGGTGGAGAAGATCCTAAATTCATCGCCAGGCGAATGATGATTTTTGCATCGGAAGATGTCGGGATGGCCGACCCGCAGGGGCTCTTGATTGCCTCAGCCGTTTTTCATGCGGTGGAGGTCATCGGATTACCCGAAGCACAAATCAACCTGGCGCATGGGGTGACCTATTTAGCTACGGCTCCCAAAAGTAATGCATCGTATGCGGCCTTATTAGCGGCGAGGAAAGATGCTAAGGAAAAAGGTAACTTGCCGGTTCCCCTCGCATTTGCGCAATGCAGTGACTTCGATGATGAAGGATCTGGATTATGGGAAAGGCTATCGGTATGCCCACGATGATCCAAGCGGTGCCATAGCCCAAACTCATCTTCCCAAAGAATTAGAAGGCCGCCGGTATTATCAACCCAAGAATTTTTCTCCGACCGATGAAGAAGATATCAACGCCCCTTGATGATGAAATCTGCTGGCTTGCCGTGAACTTAACACGACGCTGGACGGTTGCTGGCTAACTCTTTTGATAGGCTTGGATAAGGTCTTTAATCATCGGATAGTGTTTGGTATTGAGAGTTTTTAGTTCAAGGTTGTGGGTGGTGGCGGTGGCCGCAATCAACGCGTCCGGTATTTCAACACCATGAGACCGGCCGAATTGGCGAACCCAATCTCCGCCCATTTCGGCAATCGTTCGGGTCACATCGTAGTGAGGAATGGCAGAGAGGAACTGCTCAAAGGCCTGCTCTTCTTCTCTCCCTTTGATGCCGGCCCGTATTTCAGCAATCGTGATGACAGAGAGGCCTATCCTGTCTATATGCGTTTCCATCAAATCGCAGGCTAAGTCGAAACCTTTGAGATAGTCGATCAAGACATCCGAATCGACCAAGAAGGGTCTGTTCACGTTTGAGCCCTTCGGCTCCATCCTGTTCGAAGGTCGCGTAAGGCGGGGAGGTCCTGTCGGTTTTTCCAGAGGCCTCGGGCCTGTTTAATGCGGGTGAGGCGCTGGGAGGGTGTATATTTTTCAATGAGCTCGTCGACGGCTTCACGAATTAACTCACTTTGCTTTACTCCACGTGTCAGAGCGATGATTTCCAACTGTGCCTTCTCCTCTTCCGTCAAGTAGATTTGCGTCCTTATCATAAAACTCTCCTTAGTAATGTATACATTAAAAGTATATGTCAGTGATGCTTTTCCGTCAATTTTAATGGAAAGATCGATCCCAACGCTTTGGCTGGTGACTGAGAGGAAATAGGAGAAAGAGCATGGAAATCTCTCTATCATATCTGCAATTGTGCAATTGGGGGACGTCTATGCCCATGACAATCAAAGCGGTGCCAAAGCCCAAACACATCTTTCCAAGGAACTAGAAGGCCGCCGGGATTATCGACCAATGAATTTTTCTCTTCCTACTGACCACGAGGAAGATCGCAACGCACCCTGGTAAGAATGGGATTCAGAGGTAAGAGCCGGGTTTCGGCTCGGCGGCCGAGGCCCTTTTGTTTCGGCAAAAGGACCCAAAGCTATGGTGGCCGTGGTGTGGCCCTTCGGGTTCCCTTCGCGGTTCGCCGACTCCGGCGGCGCGCAAACTCGCGGAGCTTGGCCTGAGTCTTCTCGAAGGGCTCAAACAGTGCGCGCCTTTTCCCCGGAGTCGCCTGCACTGCTTGGCCACACCACAAGGCCAGAGGAGACTGCGGAAACATTGAGTCACTTATTGAGGGCGGACCAACTCGCTTGGCTCAGATAATGCCCGCCGGTTCTTAAAAGCGCCCACCTATGGGGCAGGGCGGCAGATGTCCTTCAGTAGGAGACCAGAATGTGGAGGGTAAATTTCACGATTGGTTTCAGCATGTCTGAACTGATTTTTCAAGGGCGTCCAGCGTTTGGTCAACGATTACGATGCGATTTCCAGAGAAGAATACTTTGGAAGTTTTTTGAAAATACCGATAAAGGAATATTAGGTAATTTAAAGGCAGAAAGAATCGTAGACAATAATGAGTGAAGATCTTGAGTATCCCAATTGGGTAGAGGGTGAATCTGATAAAGACCTAATCGAGGAGTTTTTTTCGGAGGTAAAGAAGAAATATCCGGATTTATCTGAAAGCATAGATTGGAATGAGGATCTCATGCATATTTCTATGGGAGATCTTCAAAGGCATGCGGAAGAAATGTGCAAGTCTGGAAAACTGGAGGAACTGAAAGAATGCTTTAAATGGGTTGAAGGGTATTTCTGCCGTTCAAGACATGAACTGCTCAATGCTTTCAATGTGTCATTTTTAGAATATTTTGAGCATCAAGGGCTTTCACCGAAGGAGTTTCAGGAATTAATGCCTGTCAATCTCTATCGAGGCTATCAGGAACAGAGGAAGTGCATGGAAAATTTGGCCAAAAAGGCTGAGGAATTTAAAAATGAAAAGTCTAAAGAGTAACCACTTATAAAGTATTACGAGATTTGGGATTGTTGTTTTTCGAGTTGGGCGCCGAGGTCGGCCCATTTGTGGGTGAGGCGATCAAGGTCGCGTCCCCATTGTTCGCGTTCGTGGTGGAGGGTATTCCAGCGGGAGTAGTCTTGATAGGTGGCCGGGTCGGCGAGTTCCACGTCCCGAGCTTTGATCTGTTCTTCGAGCTGACCAATTTCTTTTTCCAGGGTGGCGACTTGCTTTTCCAAGCGGGCGATGCTTTTTGAGAGGTCTCGTCGCGATGGAGCCGTCAGGAGGAGCGACGGTTGTCTTGGCTGTCCCGTTGGTGGAATGCTCGGTGGTGGGTTTTTCTTTGTGGGGCTTCTCTTTTTTCTTCGATTTTTTCTTGTCGGGTGTAGCTTCCGGAGGAATCTGGTCTTCCAGTTCTTTGGCCCGTTTCCAGCAATAGTATTCATAGTCGCCGATGTAATCGCGGGCTTGTCCGTCGTCTATTTCCACGACGCGCGTGGCTACTCGCATGAGGAATGTGGGGTCGTGCGAGATAAACACCATGGTCCCGGGAAATTGGAGCAGTGCGTCCGTTAACATATCCACGGATGTGGGATCCAAATGGTTGGTCGGCTCATCCAAGAGCAAGGTGTTGGCTGGCTCGACTAACATGCGGGCTAAGGCGACTCGATTGCGTTCCCCGCCACTCAAGGCTTTGATGGGTTTTTTCTGATCATCACCGGAGAATAAAAACGCGCCGGCTAATCCTCTTAAAAAATTTCGTTCAGTCATGGGCGCGGCTTCTTCCAGTGAATCCAATATGGAATGTTCAGATTTCAGGATTTCGGCCTGGTGCTGAGCAAAGTAGTGGAGGGTGACCCCGTGACCCAGGGTTCTGGACCCTTTTTCGAATTCCAGGACTCCAGCCAGGATTTTGAGAAGTGTAGATTTTCCAGCCCCGTTTTCCCCGACTAAGGCTACGCGTTGTCCCCGTTCAACCGAAAAATCCAAGCCATCATAGATGATTTTCTCGCCATAGCGTTTCCCGATATCCCGGAGTTCAAAGACGTCTTTTCCGCTGGCCGGCGGGTCCGGAAATTTAAATCGCAAACGTTTCGTGTCCCGCTGCAGCTCAATGCGTTTGACTTTTTCAAGTTGTTTGATGCGGGACTGCACCTGGCTGGCTTTGTTGGCCTGGTATCGGAACCGGTCGACGAAGTTTTGGACGCGTGCAATTTCTTTGGATTGTCGATTGGCGGCGGCCTCTTCCTGTGCGTCCCGCTCTGCCCGGAGTTTTTGAAACCGCGTATAATTGCCCCGGTATTCCTGCAAGGTATGGTTTCGGACTTCCCAAATATGGGTGACCATGTTGTCTAAAAAGCCAATGTCATGGCTGATGATCAACAGTGTGAAATTCGAAGAGAGTAAAAATGATTCCAGCCAACGCTGCGTGGGTTTGTCGAGATGGTTGGTCGGCTCGTCCAGCATGAGGACGTCGGGGGCTGACAGCAATAAGTGGGCTAAGGCCACCCGCATGCGATAGCCACCGGAGAGGGTGTCAATCTTGCGTTCCCAATCCGACTCCTGAAATCCCAATCCGGCAAGAATCCGCTTGGCTTCGTGATCGGGAAATTGATTCCGGTGTGTGGCATCGAGAATGGTGTTTCCCGGCAAAGACTCCAGTTCCTGTGGCAGATAGCCAAGGCGAAGAAACGGACGTTGTCGAATCCTACCGCTTTCGATCTCCTCCTCATTGAGGATCATGCGCATCAGTGAGGTTTTTCCTGATCCATTAGGACCAACGAGCCCCACACGGGTGTTGGGTTTGAGGTGTGCCGAAGCCTCAATGAACAGGGGTTTCGTGGGGTAGCTCTTGGAGATTTGTTCAATATGCAGCATGCGGAAACACCATCCAATATGTGAGATGAAAACTGAGTCAAAACCCCTTTGTCATGGTCAAAAAGACGGAAAGGAGGGATGAATTGGTGGAGCTGGCCGGGATTGAACCGGCGACCTCGTGAATGCCATTCACGCGCGCTCCCAACTGCGCTACAGCCCCACACCGAAAATGATGCTATCACGCGACTACGGTTCGGTCAAGAAAATCAAAGGCCAGAAAGGCAGAACTCCCTCGTTGACAAATTATGCGTTGAGACCTACGATTCACCTTTGAAGCTCTGGCTGATCCGCTGGCCGAGTTTTTTTTTGTCCCGTGCTCTTGTCTTGTGCGTGTGGAGGAAGCTATGGCCGCATTGGTTGTTGTCGGCTCCCAATGGGGAGATGAAGGAAAAGGAAAAATTGTGGACCTTCTGGCCAAGGATGCGGATATCATTGTCCGCTATCAGGGAGGTTCCAATGCCGGCCATACGGTCATTACCAATAAAGGCACCTTTATTTTTCATTTGATTCCTTCGGGTATTCTCTATCGAGGGAAGGTGTGCGCGTTGGGGAATGGGGTCGCCATTGATCCGGCCGGGTTGATCGAGGAGTTGGACCGTTTGACTACCAAGGGGATTCCGGTTGGAAAACGATTTCTTATTAGTAATCGGGCCCATGTCATCATGCCCTATCATAAGGCTATTGATAAGGCTGAGGAGCAGGCGAAAGGGGCTCGCCGAATCGGGACGACGGGCCGAGGCATTGGGCCGGCGTATGTCGATAAAATGGCGCGAGTCGGCATTCGCATGGGAGATTTGCTGAATCCGGATGTGTTGCAACAAAAGATCCGGGAAAACCTGGTGGAAATTAATGCGTTCTTAGAGCGCATTTACAATGTGGATGGTTTTACGGTTGAGAAGGTTTTTAAAGATTATCAAGCCTATGGTGAGCGACTTCGTCCGCATATTACCGATGTAGCCTTGGTCCTGGACCGGGCCTTCGAGCGGGGGAAGCGTGTGTTGTTTGAAGGGGCACAAGGGACCCATTTAGATGTCGATTTTGGGACGTATCCCTACGTCACCTCTTCAAGTTCCTGCTCGGGTGGGGCGTGTACCGGCAGTGGGGTCGGTCCCACGACGATAACGGGAGTTTTAGGTGTCACGAAGGCCTATACGACTCGAGTGGGCGGAGGACCGTTTCCGACAGAATTGACTGATGAAATGGGTCAGCAACTCATGCAGCGTGGGAATGAATACGGGTCGACGACGGGTCGGGCCCGCCGGTGTGGCTGGTTGGACATGGTGTTATTGCGATATGCCGTTCGAATCAACGGACTCACCTCATTGGCCATCACAAAGTTGGATGTGCTGGATGGCTGCAAAGAATTGAAAATTTGTACGGGATACCGATATCAGGGAAAACTCCACAAAGAAATGCCGGGTGACCTACAGGTGCTGGCCGGTTGTGAACCGGTGTATGAACGATGGAGTGGGTGGACAACCGACACAACGGGATTGAAAGGGTATAAGGGACTTCCACCTGCTGCTAAACGGTATTTAGCCAGAATTGAGGAATTAACCGGATGCCGAATCGATATGATTTCGACCGGGTCCAAACGTGAAGATACCATTGTTGTGAAGAATCCATTGGTTCGGTCACGCAAAGGCTAATGACTTACATGCTTCTTTGTGTATTTTCGGCTGTAAGTTTGACAACAACAGAATCCATTGTTAGCATCGCGACCCGGTGAGCCGCTAGCTCAGTTGGTAGAGCATCGCCCTTTTAAGGCGAGGGTCGTGCGTTCGAGCCGCACGCGGCTCACCATAAGTGCCATCTCCTTCTTATGTTTTCCCCTCAATAAACCAGCCAGAATTCTTGGTACATCTCCTATGGGTAGAATTTCCTTACCCGTGAAAATCATTTAGAAAAAATAGTGCGGCACCCTTTATCAAAAAAAGGGGGCCGCATGAAGTGCAACAAATTTAGTGCTTGTGGGCTAAGCGAGCCAGGTTAGCGTTGGCTTGGGACAACACTAAGGCAAAGGCGGCAAAATCGGTGTCCGTCAATGGATTGCCCGTAGAATATCTATCCACCAGGATGACTCCAATAGGCCTGTTGGGCGCATATAAGGTTCCGGCAAACCCGGGTTGGTTGCCCCAGTATTTTAGAAAGGCGGTTGGCATGCCTCCGGATTCCCCTTCTTGGACCAATGAAGAATATTGAATAGGGTGAAAACTATGGAGCAGTCGATCCCAGAAGTTTCCATGGGAAAGAGGGCAATGAAACACGGGTTGGATGGTTTCCACATGCGGACCATAACCGATTTTGGCCTGGAGCATATCTTTTCCTGGTACGACCAATGCGAGCCATACCCGTTCAAACCCATATGAAGCATGGAGAGTTCTGGTGACAAAGGTAAGCAGCAAGGAGGGTTCGGATATTTTCATGGACTGAATGGTGAAATCCAGCAATGGCCTATCGGAGGCCGGAGAGGGCTGGAGGGAAGGGGATGCTTGCTGAGCCGATGTTGCTGATTCTCTGGAAAGAATCCCTTCGGGGTCTAGAACCTGATGGATCGTTTGAGTGAGCCGATGTAGCTGTGGATTGTGAAGAAATAGTTCATCAGCCTCGGATGCGGGAAGAAAGTGCTGCCGGTCAATGTTGATGGCCGAGGCGATTTCTGAAGCCTGGCTAAAGGCTTTTGACACGGTGTGTTCCAATTGGATCATGGAGAGGCCGAATGGGGGAAGAAACTGTTCGATCAGGCCTTGGAGAACCTCTCCCTGTCCGGCAGCCAATGGGTTCAGGAGGCAATAACTCAATTCATTCGCGGCTCGAACTATTCCTTCCATGATCTGTTGATCTGCTTCGGGGCGGGATTTGGGCCAGACGGGCTTTTTCTCCAATAGTTGAACCAGGCTGTCCGGCAGATTCCAATGCTTGGCCATGGCGGCAGCGATGATATGCAGGGGTCTTCCCAAAAGAGTGAGTTCGGCTTTTTGGATCTTGGTGGGATCCTCCCGGCGTATGACTGCTAATTGTTCGGCGACGTCGGGTCGACAGAGAGCGAGGATGAGGTCTCCCAGTGAATAGAGCATGGCATTGGTAAATAACGATCCCGTCTCCCCGTAATTGATGGCTTTTCCCAGTTCCTGTGCCTGGGTCCCCGCGACCAGAGCGCGAGCCAGTAGGTGCTTCAGATTGGTGGTATCGGCCCCAAAGGTATCCGCTTGTTCAATTAATTGGGCTGAGACCACCATGGCCCGAATGACGTCAAATCCGATAAGGGCCACGGCATAGGTTGGGGTTTTGACTGGTGTGCGGGTATGATAGGCAGGGCTGTTTGCGATTTTAATGACATTGGCCATCATGGCTTGATCACGCATGATGATTTCTCCAATATCGCTGGCATTTGAGCGTTTATCCTGAGTAAGATTTAGGACTTGGATGCAACTTTGCCTGAGGATAGGCAATGTTTCCGGGGCTTCGGCGAGCAGACTTTCCAGAAACGAAGCAGGGGTTGTGTGACCTGTGGAAGTGGCGGGTTTCATGATGGCACGTCCGGCAGGGTAGAGTGCCAGGCGGTAATTCCAGGACGTGGTAGTTTTAGATCATGGCAATGGAACTTGGTAATTGGCTCTAAGGTTAATTCTCGGTAATATTTTCCGAAACATTAAACCGTCCTCACCCTTTGAGGTGGGAGGCCGGTCTCATTTTTTTGATTGGGTGTTACCTGTATGAGAAACAGAATTTCCTGCTCGGCTCAGGAGCTGAGCCAATTAGATGCTGATATGATTCAATCCGTGGTTGGGGTAACGGTCTTCGAAGAAGGCCATCAATATTTTTCTGCCCAACGAGTCAAGATCCTTGATGCGGACCAGACGCAAATCACGGCCGAGGTCCATGGCGTCTATGGCGTGTATACGCAAATCATTAAATTGCGAGCGGGGACTTTGTCGACAAGGTGTTCCTGTCCATCGACTGAGCAACCTTTTTGTCGGCACTGTGTTGCGGTATTGCTGCACCAATTCCATAACGGCTCCTCACTCAAGCCGACTGCCAAGGAAAATCATAAGGACCCGGTTCCTCCTTCCGATCTGCGGGGACGGGCCGAAGCACCCCATGCCGAGGAATCCGGGGGTGCGGGTGATTTAAATTTTTGGGAAGCCATCCTATTTATCGACTGGGTACAGAAAGCCGTTGGACTTTTAGGAAAGGAGGCCACTCTCCCTCCAGTTCCTGGTTCGCTCGGGGGGGTTGCTCGAGAATGGGTAGGTGTGGTTGAACGTCTTAATGCACAATGCCTGGAGGGAGAGGAAGATCGACTTGATGCGTTGAGGAGCCTGCAATCAGCCGAAGGCATGGTTGATAACCTCACGAAAAAGTTGCATGTTTTAAAGGAGGAAGCCGAGGTGGCTCAAAAAAATTGCAGGGTATTAGAGGGAAAAGTCAAACAATTGCAAAATTCATTAGCAGCACTATCTAAGGCATCCAACTAGGTCAGGTGATTTGCGGCAGGCGTCGTGGACAACGTGACTTTAATTTAAGGTGATGAGCAGTGAAACGTGAGGGCAGTCTTCCAACCTTTTCTATATAGGAAGAGAACCGACGGATTTTTTCAAAAAAAAAGCCAAGGCCATGACGTCAGTAAATCATTCATGCTCGGATCTTTCTGGGCTCTTCCATCCCGCCAATTGATCCATCTGTTCGCCCCACCATCCCAAGTACATTGTCGGCAATTTGGTTCAGCGCAATGGTCGCTGGGGAATTGGGAGCCAGTTCTACCACTGGAAGAAATTTTAATATGGATTGTTGCACGTGGATGTCTTCCGGGATATTTCCTAAGATAGAAAGGTCGGTTCCGACATATTGCTTCAGCAGATGTTGCAAGTGCAGGGTATTGATCCTGGATTTGGGAGTCATGCGATTTAAGATAAGGGCCGGTTGAAACATTTTTAGGGCTTCTTGGGCAATCCCCACACCTGATTCGCTCGTTCTCCCAACGGCTTCCAGGACTGCTGTGATACTATGGAAGTCTTTGTCCAGCAGGGCGTCCGCCACTGGGTCGCGGGCTAAAAAAGCCGTAAGAACTTTTCGAATGGCGGCAAGTTTAATGAATCGATACAGATCTAGGACCGAGGTCGGGTCAGGAGTGGCCACAGCCAGGTAATAGTCCGCGAGGAGGAAAAAGTCCAGTGCGTGATAACTGGTGCCCGCGCCGACGTCAATCAGAACGATATCTGCTTCCAGCTTCTGTACGTGCCGAATAAGGCGTCTTTTTTTGGCATGTTGCAAGTTTGCGGTAATCAGCGTTTCCCCGGTACCGGGAATGAGCTTCAGGGAGGAGAGGCTGGGAATAGGGTGGGCGATCTCATTCAAATTAGTAAGAGTGTTTGTCAAAAAATCTGTGAGAGTGGATGGGGGCTGGAACATCCCGAATAAGATGTGGAGATTAGCTCCCCCAATGTCCATGTCGACCAGCGTGACGCGAAGCCCCTTTTTGGCGAGGAGGAGGCCCAGGTTGCTGACGACCATGCTTTTTCCAACTCCGCCCTTACCGGAGGCCACTGAAACTATACAAGGCATCGGTTGAACTCCTCTCTCGTAGATTTCACCTTGAAGTGAGTACCACTCTACTCAGAAAATAGCTTATCATGGGGCCTGTCTTATGCCCATGGTGCGGGACTCTGCGGGTGGTGAAAGAGATGAAGGATTTCTACTCGGCTAGGGCGTTGCAGTGAACCGGGGAAGCTCTTGCCTTTAAAAATGGAAAGTGCTAGGTTATTTTCGAGTAGAGTGGGCGTGAGCCCACTTTTTTTTGGTCTTGGTTTGTGGCCGCTCGTAGTGAGGAATGGTGGTGGCCTTTTCGGCTGATAATCTTGAGCATGTTATTCGCCAAGTTGGCGAACCTATTGCTCGAGCCTTAGGAGTGGATATCTTCGAGGTTCAGTGCACCGGGAGACCTGCCAACCTCTTGGTTCGATTAACTCTTGATAAAAAGGGGGGAGTTGGAATTGAAGATTGTGAACAATTCCATCAATCCCTGCGCCGAACCTGGGAGGTTCTCCACCCAGAGCAAGCCGCGTATCGGTTTGAAGTTTCTTCGCCTGGTCTAGATCGACCGCTCCGAGATCCAAAAGATTATGAACGAGTGGTGGGCGAACGACTTCGAGTCAATCTGAAAACCTCGATCAACAAGCAATCAGTTGTCTTAGGGCAATTGATTACTGTTACAGACATGGGGATTCATTTGATCGATGACAAAAGCAAGAATCCACAGGAAGTAGTTGTGCCCTGGGAAGATATTGCCAAAGCAAGATTAGAAGTTTCGTTCTAACGTTTTATTGGAAATGCGCACCAACCGCCCATGTCCGTTTGAACCGCTCATCGTGCCTTGCGAGGAATACATATGAAAAGTGAACTCATGTTGGTGATTGATCAAATCGGTCGGGAGAAAGGAATCGATAAGGCCAAAGTCATTTTGGCCTTGGAGTCAGCGCTTCTCACGGCCGCGAAGAAACGATTTGGGCATGGTGAAAATATTCAAGTCGACATTGATACGGAAACCGGCGAAATTTCTATCGTGAAGAAAAAGACGATTGCCGAGAATGTGCTGGATTCTAAAACAGAGATTTCATTGGAAGATGCCAGAAAAATTGATGATGAAGCTGAAATGGGAGATGAAATCGGCTCACTCATTGATTTGGAAGAATTCGGGCGAATAGCCGCACAAGCCGCCAAGCAGGTCATTTGTCAAAAAGTTCGAGAGGCTGAATGGGAATCGATTGAACGGGAATATTCCAAAAAAGAAGGGGAGCTGGTTCATGGGGTAATTTTGGGCCAGGAGCGTCGAAATTACCTGGTCGACATTGGAAAAACAGAGGCCCTTCTACCCATTCAGGAGCAAATTCCACGGGAAGCCCATAGACGGGGCGATCGAGTGCGGGCGTTGTTGCTGGAAGTTCGACGAACTCCAAAGGACGTGCAAGTGATCCTTTCCCGAGCGCATCCCCAATTCGTGGTAAAATTATTTGGTCTGGAAGTGCCTGAAATTACAGAGAAAATTGTTGAAATCAAAGGGGTGGTACGTGAGCCGGGTGACCGGACGAAGATTTCAGTGGCTTCACGGGATAAGGCGGTTGATCCGGTTGGCGCCTGCGTTGGCGTCAAAGGTTCACGTGTTCAGGCCATTGTTCGGGAACTGCATGGCGAGAAAATAGATATCATTCCATGGACAAATGATCCTCGGGTTTTTATCGGGGAAGCCTTGAACCCTGCCTCCATTGAAAAAGTAGGGATTGACGAACAAAAGAAATCTGCCTTGGTGGTGGTGGCCGATTCTCAGCTCTCTTTGGCCATAGGAAAGAATGGGCAAAACGTACGATTGGCAGCAAAATTGACAGGTTGGAAGATTGATATCATTAGCTCCATCAGAATACGAAAAGCAAAAGCTTGAACGAGACCAGGAGATTAAAGCGGCTTTGGCTGAAGAGGCTGCCCAAATTACGGAAGAGCCGGCGACGGACAACGCCAAAGAAATTGAAAAATCCTCACAAGATGAAATCGTGGAGAATCCAGCGGTGGTACCAACAGAGTCAGGGCAGAGCTCGGGATCGTAAGGATACGGCTTCACAGTAAAGGACGTGCATGAGAGTTCATGAGATAGCCAAAAAAATTGGGATGGAGAGCCGTTTGCTTATTCCTGAATTGGTGCGACTTGGCATTCAGGTTAGTTCCCATAGTAATACCGTGGAAGACAATATGGCCAAATGGGCGATGAATATTATTCTTGGTAAAACTCCTGAAACAACGCCCAAGCCTGGGGATTCATCCGCGCCAGGGCCTGTTGGTGTAAAAAGCTCTGAGGGGGGGCGCCTACTGAAAAAAGAATCGTCGACTTCTGGAAGGCATCGGTCTGAGGCAGTGGCCGAAGAACCTAAAAAAGCCGAAAAAAAGCACATACTGATTAAGAAGAAAAAAACGGAAGAAGAAATCCTGGAAGAGATGGCGGAATTGTCTCCAGTCGGGGAAGGCGAGGAAGAAGAATCACCGGTCATCCCGGAGGAGTCAGAGTCTCCTTTGGAGACGGTTTCCGTTTCGACTCAGAGCCCTGGCGTACCGGCCGTAGAATCTCACCAAGAGGTCCCCGCATTATCGCCTACTGAATCGGGCGGGCTTTCTGGTGTTGTATCCCCGCCACCTGTTCTTGAGGAGAAAAGTGTCGCAACTCCTCCCTCCGGTAAATCTCCTGAAAAAGAGAAGAAAGGCGAAGGGAAGCCCGACAAGAAAGCTGCGGTTTTATCGCGAGAAGTTCCCATAGAGGAAAAAGGCAAAAAAATTAAAAAAGTTGCGCGTGTGAAAGACGAAGATCTCTTTGCCGCACGGTTTGAGGATGCTGCGGTCTGGCAAGATCTTCGACCATTACCGACGTTGCGACGTGAGGAACGTACCCGTCAGGTTCAACAGCCTTCGGTGGGTGAAGTCACCAAACCCCGGAAAAAAGTTATGAAGGTCACTGCAGGGATATCCGTGAAAGATTTTGCCGAGGTGATTGGACAAAAACCCACGGAAATTATTCGGAAATTAATGGATTTAAATATTGCAAAAACCCTCAATCAACCCATGGATTTAGAAGCTGGAGTGCTCATTGCGGAGGGCTATGGCCTCGCAGTTGAAGCGGTGGCTGCTAAGGGAGGGGAAGCCCTCTTGGATGAGGTGCTTGAGGGAGGAGAGCAAGGAAATTTGGAACCTCGCGCGCCTGTGGTGACCGTCATGGGGCATGTCGATCATGGAAAAACCTCGTTGTTGGATGCCATTCGGCAAACCCAGGTGACCGACCAAGAGGCGGGAGGGATTACTCAACACATTGGGGCGTCATTTGTGAAAGCGGGTGAACGAGGTGTGACGTTCTTGGATACCCCAGGCCATGAAGCCTTTACGGCTATGCGGGCTCGTGGGGCTCAGGTTACTGATATTGTGGTTTTGGTTGTGGCTGCAGACGATGGGCCGATGCCTCAGACAATTGAAGCTATTAATCATGCGCAAGCGGCCAACGTGCCGATTATTGTGGCCGTGAATAAAATGGACAAACCGGGGGCTAATCCTGATCGGGTCAAGCAAAGTTTGGCCGAGCATGGCTTGCAACCTGAAGCATGGGGAGGCCAAACCATTTTTGTTGAAGTATCCGCAAAGCAAAACAAGGGGTTAGACCAGTTGCTTGACATGTTGTTACTTCAAGCGGAAATTATGGAATTGAAAGGCGATTCTACCTGTTCCGCTCGAGGGGTTGTCTTGGAGGCGAAATTGGATAAGGGGCGTGGGCCTGTTGCCACCGTGTTGATTCAAGCCGGAACCTTACGAATCGGGGATTCCTTTGTCGTGGGGTCAGTGAGCGGCCGGGTTCGAGGATTAACATCGGACAAAGGTGAACGCTTGAAGGAAGCCGGGCCATCGATACCGATTGAAGTCATTGGTTTATTGGGGGTTCCTGAGGCTGGGGATCAACTGGTCGTGGTGAAGGATGAGCGGGCTGCGAGAGAGATTGCCCAGGCCCGGCAGCAAAAGCAAAAAGATGTAGGCCTCGCATCCACGTCCAGAAGAACCCTTGAGGAGCTTTATGCAGAATCTAAAGATGGTGAAATTAAGGAATTGCCACTCCTTATCAAGGCAGATGTGCAAGGATCGGTGGGGGCGTTAGGCGATGCACTTCTGAAGATTTCTACCGACGCGGTTAAGCTGAAGATCATTCATAGTGGAGTAGGAGGCATCAACGAAACTGATGTGCTTATTAGCGGCTGCTTCAAAAGCGATTATCATTGGATTTCATGTTCGTCCCGATTCGAAGGCGGCTGCTATTGCGGAACGTGAGGGTGTGGAAATTCGGTTGTACACCATTATTTATAATATTCTTGATGATATTCGTTCAGCCGCAGAGGGGCTCCTGGCTCCAACGATCAAGGAGCGAGTGATGGGGCATGCGGAGGTTCGGCAATTATTCTCCGTTCCGAAAATGGGCACCATTGCCGGCTGTTATGTGAATGATGGGTTGATATCCCGTTCGAATACCAAAGTGAGAGTTGTTCGTGATCAGGTGATGATCTATGAAGGAAAAATTGGATCATTAAGGCGGTTTAAGGACGATGCACGGGAAGTTCAGCAGGGCTATGAATGCGGCATTGGAGTTGAGAATTTTAATGATTTAAAAGTCGGCGATGTGTTAGAGGCCTACGTATTGGAAGAGGAGGCCACCAAATTATAATGCTGAATGGATAAGGGAATCCTGAATGGGGATGATCGTGGGGTTGTGCACGCTCGAACTCCATATTCCCTGATGTCCAATCATTGAAAGGGAAGCGTCAGGTCCTCTCAAGCTTGATTACCCGATTGCGAAATCGGTTTAATGTTTCCGTTGCTGAAATTGATGAACAAGACCTTTGGCAAAAAGCCATTTTGGGGGTGGTGTGTGTGGCGAATGACACGGGAAGGGTCAATCAAGTCTTAGACCAAGTCCTCAACTTTATACGATCAAATCCCTCCCTCGAGATTTTACGATCCCAGATTGAAGTCTTGTAAGCTCCCATTATTTTTTCACGTCATGGCAAAAATTAATAGTAGTCGGGCAACACGGGTTGCCGATCAGATCCGGATGGAAGTGGCAGAGATTCTTTCCAGAAAAACGAAAGATCCACGTATCCAATTCGTGACCGTCACAGGGGTGAAGATGACGGCTGATCTCAAAATTGCTCGGATATATGTGACCGCTTTGGATCAAGCCCATTTTGATCAGGTGACTGGTCCGGGTCTAAAAAGCGCAGTAGGGTTTGTTCGAACCGAATTGGGACGACGGTTAAATCTGCGCTATACACCGGAATTAGTCTTTTATCGTGATACGAGTGCAGAGTACGGGAATCGAATTGAAAAGTTATTGGATTCCCTTCACGAGGAATCTGGGGATTCCGGGGAAACTGAGGCATCCTCCTCTCTTCCCAATAAGAGTGAAAGTATAGAGGGGTAATGGCACCAGTGGCGTCTTGCATCGACCATTCTAACGCCGGGAAGGCAGCGCAGGGGATGGCCCTACATGGAGTCCTGAATGTCAATAAGCCTGATGGATGGACGTCGCATGATGTAGTGCAACGCCTCAGGTCGGGTTTGGGTATTCAGAAAGTCGGACACGCCGGGACCTTGGATCCCCATGCGACAGGTGTATTGCCGGTCTTAATTGGAAAAGGAACCAAAATTGCCCAATACCTGTTGGGATGGGAAAAAGAATATGGCGCGGTGCTTCAATTGGGCCAACGGACCGATACGCAAGATGCTTGGGGTACGGTATTAGAAGAATCTCCAGTGGAATCTCTGACGGAGGACCGTATCCGTTCAGTGTTTGCGACCTTTAAAGGGTCCATCCAGCAAGTGCCACCCATGTACTCGGCGGTGAAAATCGGGGGGCAACCCTTGTATAAAAAAGCCAGGAGAGGGGAAACGGTTGACCGACCGGCAAAAACCGTGGTGATTCATGATTTGGAAATCCAAAGACTGAGTGTCCCTGAGGTTGCATTTCGGGTTGTCTGTTCTAAGGGAACCTATGTTCGAACCCTCTGCGAGGATATTGGAAACATATTGCAGGTGGGTGGACATTTGAAATGGCTTCAACGACGACGGGTCGGGCCTATTCATGTTGATCAGGCCCTTGAGATAGAATCCCTGCTTGGGGGGCTTGAATTCTCCCATCTGGATGGGGCATTTTTGGGTTTAGACCAGGCCTTAGAAGGGTTTCCCGAAGTTGAGGTCGATAGAGATGATGCTCGAAAGGTGCTTCATGGAAATGCGATCTCCTGGGATCGGGTGGTCGACTCGTATTTGGAGCCAAAAGTTTCACCCATGGGGGACAATATGGTGAGGGTGAAACAGAAAGATGGACAATTACTTGCTTTGGGGAGAGGCCCGGTTTTTCAGCCAGGCAAGGGAGGTCCCGTATTAGCAATTGAAACGGTGTTTGCCTAGGGTATATAAAAATGCGTTTGAATGAGTGGGATAAGACGACATTCGTAGAAGGAATTTTTTACTGAATTCATGTAACCTTGAGAAACTGGAGGAGGAGTTATGGGCTTAACGAAAGAAGCAAAAACCGCGGCAATAGAATCGCATCGGATTCACGACAAGGACACGGGTTCGTCTGAAGTGCAGATTTCCTTGCTGACGAATAGAATTACGAGTTTGACCGAACATTTCAAGACACACAAAAAAGACCATCATTCGCGACGGGGCCTTTTGCGAATGGTGAGCAAGCGAAGAAAGTTATTAGATTATTTGCGACGTCGAGATGAGGGAAAATACCAAGCCGTGATTGCTGCACTGGGCATACGAAAATAAGACAGAATACAGGTTTTAGGGTGAGCAGAATCAATGGGATGGGAGATAGATGCCCGGTTCTCAATGCGAAGCGAAGCCTCACACTCCATATCAATATATCCACTCAAGGATCAGAAAGGTTGAAACATGATTCATTTCGTTGAAATGGAAGTTGGTGGTCGCCCGCTTCGTTTGGAAACTGGTCGCATGGCAAAACAAGCGGATGGTGCCGTGTTGGCGACCTATGCCGATACCGTGGTGCTCGCCACGGCGGTAGCCTCAAAGACGTTGAAGCCTGACGCCGATTTCTTGCCTCTGACCGTGAACTATCAAGAAAAAGCCTACTCTGCCGGGAAAATACCTGGCGGGTTTTTCAAACGGGAAGGGGCCCCCAGCGAAAAAGAGGTGTTAACCAGCCGACTGATTGACCGTCCGATTCGGCCATTAATGCCCGAAGGGTACTTTTATGAAACCCAGATCATTGTATCGGTGCTTTCTATTGATCAGACCATGTCTTCGGACGTCATTGGCATTGTGGCCGCGTCGGCAGCACTCGCCGTTTCTGATATTCCCGGGTCAGGGTTATTAGCAGGGGTGCGAATTGGAAGAGTGAACGGCCAATTTGTGGTCAATCCCGATAAGAGGGCACAGGAGGAAAGTGAGTTAAATCTCGTGGTGGCCGGAACGAAGGACGCCGTGATGATGGTCGAGGCTGGTGCGGATGGGCTTTCGGAAGACACGATGATTGATGCGATCGAACTGGCTCATCGTGAAATTAAGCATATCGTCGCCAAAATTGAAGAATTACAAGCGAAGGCGGGCAAAGCCAAGCGGGTATTGCAGGTGGAAGCTATCGACCCTGAACTTGAGCAAGCCGTACGCCAGGTCGCGGCCGCTCCCATTTGTGAGGCCATGTATATTGCCGCCAAAGCCGAACGGCAGGATCGGTTTGCCCAAATTCTCCAAGAAGCCATTGAGACTGTTGCCGGAGACGATGCCGACCGAAAAGCCAAGGTTAAAAAAGTGTTTGCAGATTTAGAATATTCCGAGGTCCGGAGAATGATCCTGGAAAAAAAGAAGAGAGCCGATGGCCGGGGTTTATCCGACATTCGTCCCATAACTTCTGAGGCAGGGATTCTTCCCCGGACTCATGGCTCTGCGTTATTTACGAGGGGGGAAACCCAGGCATTGGCTGTCGTGACCTTGGGCACTTCAGATGATGAGCAACGAATTGATGCGCTGGAAGGAGAGTATTTCCGGTCATTTATGTTGCATTACAATTTCCCGCCTTTTAGCGTGGGTGAGGCGAAAATGCTTCGTGGTCCGGGACGGCGTGAAGTCGGCCATGGCAAATTAGCCGAACGTGCGTTAGCAGCAGTGCTTCCCACCAAGGAAGAGTTCCCTTATACCATTCGACTTGTCTCGGATATTTTGGAATCAAACGGGTCCTCTTCAATGGCGACGATTTGTGGTGGGGCATTAGCTATGATGGATGCGGGAGTACCCATTAAAACTCCGGTGGCAGGAATTGCGATGGGGTTAATTTTAGAAAAGGGTGGCGTCGCAATTCTTTCAGATATTTTAGGAATGGAAGATCATCTGGGCGATATGGATTTCAAAGTTGCAGGAACGCGAGATGGAGTCACAGCCCTGCAGATGGATATTAAGATTGCCGGAATTACCCCCGACCTGATGCGGCAGGCGTTGGCGCAAGCCCGTGAAGGGCGATTGCACATCCTTGGGAAAATGGATGAATGTTTGGCTGTTCCTCGTACCGGGCTGGCAGCCTATGCGCCACGTATCACCACCATCCAGATCAAACAAGATAAAATCCGTGATGTCATTGGGCCTGGGGGCAAAATGATTCGTAGCATCATTGCCGATTGTGGAGTAAAAGTGAATGTCGATGACTCAGGAGTGGTCACGATTGCAGCCGTAGACGGGGAGTCGGCCCAAAAGGCAATGGATATGGTTCAGCGGATCGTTGAAGAAGCGGAAGTTGGGAAAATCTATCTCGGGACGGTGCGAAAGATTGTAGACTTTGGCGCCTTTGTGGAGATTCTCCCCGGTATGGATGGGCTTGTGCACATTTCGCAATTGGCCCCTCACCGCGTGGCATCGGTCACGGACGAAATTTCTGAAGGGGAACAAATTCTGGTGAAAGTTCTGGAAATTGATCGACAAGGGAAAATCCGTCTTAGCCGAAAAGACGCCATGGCTGAACAGACGGACAAGGATCAGCTCACCTCTTAAGCCTGCCTGAGTCGCAACGCGTGTATAAAAAAGTCATATTGGATAATGGAGTCCGGGTTGTCCTGGAGCGGATGTCATCTTTGAAATCCGTGGCCTTAGGGGTATGGGCCACGGTGGGAAGTCGTGACGAAGGAAAGGGTGAGGGTGGCCTCTCTCATTTCATTGAACATATGATGTTCAAGGGCACGCCAAAACGGACGGCATCCCAAATTTCCAATGAGATCGATGCCTTGGGTGGTGAAATGAATGCCTTTACCACTCATGAGGCCACGGCTTTTTATGTCAAGGTGCTGGATCAGCAGATGAGGCTGGCTTTTGATCTCATCGCCGATCTGTTTCACCATTCAAGGTTTTCGGCCAAAGACATTGCAAAAGAAAAACAAATCGTCCTTGAGGAGATCCGTACGGTCCAGGATGACCCAGAGGACTATATTCATGAATTGCATGCCAAGGATATCTTCGGCTCTCACCCGTTGGGGCGTCCGATTCTGGGAGAGCCTGAGGTGATGAAAAGACTTAGCCGTCAAGCGCTGATGCAGTATAGGCAACAGCATTATCGCCCTGAGCACACGATTGTCGCAGTGGCCGGCAACTTTTCCTTTCCAGAAATCATTGATACCGTCAATACATATTTTGGCAAGTGGAAGCAGGGTGGATACGGCAAGCGTTCCTTAACCGTCCAGAAAGCACCCTGGCCCGATCAGCCGCAGGAACGCCAAAGTCTTCACGTTAAATCCTTGGAGCAGGTTCATGTGTGTGTTGGGTTTAAGGGATTGCCGGTGGGGCATCCGGATCGGTATGCGGCGCATGTCTTAAGCACAATTCTGGGAGGCGGAGTCAGTTCGCGATTATTCCAGGAAATCCGGGAAAAGCGCGGATTGGCCTATACCATTTATTCGCATCTTTCTGGTTTTTTGGATGGTGGGACGCTTACCGTTTATGCCGCCACTCGCCCGAAGGAGATGGCGGCCGTCATTGACCGAATTTGTCAAGAAACCAAGAAATTGTGTCGTCGGGAAGTGGCGACCAATGAATTAGAGCGAACCAAAACTCAATTAAAAGGAAGTTTGATGTTGGGCTTGGAAGGCACATACGGGCGAATGAATAAATTGGCAAAAGACGAAATGTACCAAGGGCGTCATGTCACCCTCCAGGAGATGGTGAAGGCCATTGATCGGATTACCCCTGAACAAATTCGTCATTTAAGCCAGAAATTATTTGATCTACAGCAGTTTGTGGTCACGGCATTGGGACCCATCCCCAAAAGAGGAATTCCGAGGTGGGGATGATCATCAAAACCGCCTATTTTTTCGCTTGACAACCATGCCCTGGATGAGTAGCATTGGACCCTCTCGAATACCTTGTTTTCCTTTTTGGATTAGGGGTATGAAGCACTGGGGAAAAGTGGTTTTGAAGATAAACAAAGGGTAAGTCGTTTTTAATTTTCTGTCATTCTAACACTGTAAGGAGGGAGCAGATGAAGAAGTCATCTCTACGTCAGGAATTGGTAGCTCTCTGTGCCTTTGGCCTGTTGAGTCTTGGATTAGTAAGCGTTGGGTATGCAGCTGGTCCTGGTCCTGACAAGTCAAAGGGTGACCCAAATGATATCACTCACCAGGGTGATATTTCTTTTAAGGGTGTACCAGCTACCAGTTTAAAGGGGCGGGTTTTTGGCCATTGGGCGGACAACCCTGAGGGAGAAATTTTATTCGGAATTCAGTATTGGAACACATCTGCACCGGCAGAAACAGGCAATCCTCCAGGCAGGGCTTCCGATGATCGAATTCAAACGCTTCCTGACTCATTGTTTTCCTGTTGTGCCTGGGGTTATCAGGGCGGCAACGAAAAGAACAATCCATATTCAGGATGGTATACCCCACAAACGACAGTCCGTTTAGCAGTCAAGGACAAAGCGTTAATGGACCAAATCACGAAGGCGGCCCAAGATTTCGTGGCCATGGAAGTGCAAGTAGATGGTCGTACGGTCACGGGATTTAAATTGTTACAAGAAGAATAATTGTCGATAATTCATGATGAGAATTAAAATTTTAGTCGAGGAGGGAAGCCATTATGAAAAGTGCTAAGAAGAAAGGGTTGGCCCTTGTTGGAGCCGTGGCGCTAGTTGGGGCTATGGCCTCGAGTGCAATGGCAATCGAAGCTTTCCAGGAGCGGTTTGAGTGGGGTGATTTAAGCAAGCCAACGACCCTTCAGGGGCGGGTTGCTGTGGTAGACCCTTATGATAAGGCCGTGTGGGTTAATGTTGCCGTATTTGGTGGGAATGCGGAAAGTGGATATTATTGGCAAAAATATTTCCCTGGAAAAAACATTAAGGTGTATCCAGGGAGCGATGAGGTCTGGAAAACTCTTGTTGCAGGCAGGGAAAGATTCCTCAAGCCAGGCTGTGATGACAGACACGAAGCCATCAAATTATGGGTTGGTGGAGATTGTTGTTCAAGAAACCGAGCAAAACCACCGGGTGGTTTCATCAGCCAAAGCAGTTCAAGAAGTAGCAGGAACTCCTGAAAAACCACGGAAGTATTCATAGTCTCCGTTCAATGCCTGTATTAGAGGCAATACGGGCTGATAGTTGGCCCAATAATCGCAAAATGGTTTATGATGTTTTGATCCCAGACGGGCAGGCCATTGCTGGAATCATTCCCTACTCTGATCAAGGGACTTGGCCAAATTTATGACCCTGCAGAAGGGAAGTATGAAAAGGTCGAACCATACAAGGTGCCGGCATCAGGTGATAAGCATTAAGTAACAAGAAGCTCTTTACTAAAGGGTTTTTGTGAAAAGGGCCTGCGGACATCCGCAGGCCCTTTTTTTATTTATTGTCGCGCATTCAATCTGGCTTTGAAGTCAGCAAGCCTATTGAGGGCTTCAAGCGGAGTCATCGAAAAGAGATCCATTTGTTTGACTTCATCTAAAATGACATGGGGTTTGGGGGAGTCGTGTTCGTCTGGGATAGTCATCGGCTCATCGGAGAGTGATACAGTTGGTGGAGGATGCATCCTGTTCAAGTTGAGCTAAAATATTTTTTGCACGATCCAGTACCGGTTTTGGTATCCCTGCCAATTTGGCGACTTGGATTCCGTAACTTCGATCAGCCTTTCCCTGGACGATTTTTCTCAGGAATAGAACATCCTGCCCTTTCTCCTGAACGAGGACCGTATAGTTCTTGATTCCTTCACGGAGGGCCTCTAATTGAGTCATTTCATGGTAATGGGTGGCAAAAAGGGTTCGTGCTCCCAGATGTCCACGGTCTAAGATATATTCGGCCAATGCCCATGCGATACTCAGTCCGTCATAGGTGCTGGTTCCTCTGCCAACTTCATCCAGTAACAATAAGCTTCGCGAAGTCGCGGTGTCCAAAATTCTTGCTGTTTCACTCATTTCCACCATGAATGTGCTTTGGCCGGCGCTGAGGTCGTCTGCTGCACCCACTCTGGTAAAAATCCGGTCCACGATTCCTATTCTGGCTGATTCAGCCGGCACAAAGCTTCCTATTTGAGCCATCAACACGATAAGGGCAACCTGCCGCAAATAAGTACTTTTTCCTGCCATATTGGGCCCGGTTATCAATAAAAGCCTGTTGGTGTCCAGGTCCAGTATCGTATCGTTGGGAATAAATCCTTCAGTCTGTTGGAGGTGCTCAATGACCGGATGTCGACCTTCCGTGATCTGGATTGTTCCGCCTTCATGGACCGTTGGCTGATGATACCGGTTGACGGCAGCTGCCTCTGCCAAACCCGTCAGGACGTCCAGCCTGGCCAGTTGCTGCGCCATTCCCTGGATTCTGATGGTGGCAGATGCGACACGGAGACGGATTTCACCAAATAACTGCCATTCCAGATTTTTCATCTTTTGGTCTGCGCTTGAGAGTCGACCTTCGAGGTCTTGTAGCTCTCCGGTAGTAAACCGTTCGGCATTGACCAGGGTTTGTTTCCGGTGGTAATCGGCAGGAACCCGCGATAAATTCGCTTTCGTCACTTCAATGTAATAGCCAAAGACCTGATTGAATTTCACCTTGAGAGAGTCGATGCCGGTCCGGTTGCGTTCCCGAGTTTCCATTTCGGCCAGTAACCGGGTGCCTTCTTTTGCCAGAATTCGCAACTCATCCAGTTCTGCATTCACCCCTGCTTGAATAATGCCTCCTTCCTTGGCCGAAAGGGGTGGATTGGGAATAATGGTGTCGGCAATCCAGGATGAGACATCCTGGAGGGGATCCCACGCCTCATGGATGGTTTGCAGCATGGGAGACTGGAGAGACGGTAAGAGTTGTTGCAGTACGAGCAAGTTTTCCAGAGAGCGATGGAGATTCATGAGGTCTCGAGGATTGGCCACTTCCAGGACAATCCGACTATTCAGTCGTTCAAGGTCTTGTACCGTTTTCAGATGCTCACGAATCGTCATGCGAATCCCAAGATGAAGGACCAATTCCTTCACGGCTTCCTGGCGTAGTTGAATGGCCGTGACCTGGGTCAGGGGACGGACGATCCACTCCCGCAAAAGTCTTGTGCCCATGGGAGTTTTGGTCTTGTCCAATGTCGTGAGTAAGGTAGGGCTTTGGCGTTGTTCGGATACGGGCTTGAGAATTTCTAAATTTCGCAGGGTGGTCTGATCCAATTGCATTTCATGTTCGAGGAGTCGAATCCATGGCCGCCGTATATGGGCATGCACGAGCGTGGGCTGAGTGTCAGCCAGGTAATGTAAAAGGCCGCCCGCAGCCTGAAGTCCGGAATGGAGGCCATGTAGCTGGAGGTCTTCGACATGATTGACTTGGAAAATTTTGGTAAGGATGGCCTTGCTTTCCTCAAGGCCAAAGGTCGTGGCATCACGAGGGACGATACGGGCGATAGGCAAGGATTGGAGTGCGGATGTCATTGCCTCCTGTATTCCAGCAGGAAAGATGACTTCTTTGGGCTCAAGGCGGACCAGTTCATCGACGACGCTTTGTAACGAATGCTTCATCCAGGACTCTGAGATCCAAAATTCGCCGGTTGAAAGGTCTAGGGAGGCCAGTCCGAAGCGATTGGCTAGGGTGGTATTCTCCGATGAGGATAACGGGGTGTAACACAGCGCTGACAGGAAATTGGCCTCTCCTGCGGGAAGCAACTCATGATCGTATAAGGTGCCAGGGGTATAGACACGCACGACTTCACGACGGACGAGCCCTTTGGCAAGCTTGGGGTCTTCGACTTGTTCGCATAAGGCCACTATTTTCCCAGCCTTTAAGAGCTTTGCGATATACCCGGTTGAGGTGTGATAGGGGACTCCGCAAAGAGGGATGGCCTCCCCTTTGGCCTTGCCTCGTGCTGTTAAGACGATGCCAAGGAGTTTCGAGGCTTCTTCGGCATCCTCAAAAAACATTTCATAAAAATCCCCAACACGAAAAAATACAATGGCATCAGGATGTTGAGCCTTTACGTCCTGAAATTGGCGCATGAGAGGGGAGAGTTCTTGGTCTTTCATCAGGTGGCTGTTTCGGTTTGATAATTGTCGGGTGTGGTAAAAATCGTCTGAAATGAGTATGCAGCTTATGTCATTTGTGGGTCGAGGCTGTGCCTTCTCAATTGAATTCGGATCGGATGGCCGCACGAATATGTGGGTTCAGTTGTATGCGGTACCGATAAGTTGAGTCAATGTGGGTTTGACAAATTTCCTTGTATGTTGGCCACCTTGCGGATAGTTTTGGGTCCGGTTCCAGACAGGGTTACGAGGCGGATGTTTTCTTCCTCCCCGTATTCCAAGCAAATGGCCATGTGGTCGGAGGGTAATATCTGAGGGAACCGCTCCGCCCATTCAATGAGGACAATGGTATTTGGAGTGAAATATTCCTCTAATCCTAATGTGGATATATCGGATGGCCCTTCAAGACGATATAAATCCACATGAATAAGCGGAATAGTCCCTGGATATTCTTGAATAAGGGTAAACGTGGGACTGCTGACTTGATCCATTGGAATTCCTAGCCCAAGGGCGATACCACAGGTGAGAACGGTTTTTCCTGCTCCCAAGTCACCCGTCAGAGCCAGCACGTCTCCTCCTGTTAACTGTTGCCCTAACCGTTCACCGAATCGGATGGTTTCCTGGGCAGATGCCATCCGTAGTTGAAGCGCATTCCCGGTTGAGGTCTGATGAGGTGTGGCGTGAGAGGGATTCAGATTCATGAGCTTCTACGAATGAGATAGGGTATGGGTCAATGCATGAGGAATAGTGGTCAACACATCCCCCGCGATCAGTCCTGGTTCACCGATGGAGGCGGCAGCCAGATCGCCTGCCAATCCATGCAGATAGACGCCAGCCCTGGCCGCATCCCAACCGTTTAAGCCCTGAGCTAATAAACCGGTAATGATTCCGGTTAGGACATCTCCCATTCCGGCGGAAGCCATTCCAGGATTCCCTGTCGGACAAATGGCCACTTGTCCCTGGGGTTCGGCGATGATCGTTCGAGCGCCTTTTAGTACCAGGACCACCTGATGTTGCATGGCAAACCGTCTGCTGATGCCGATGCGATCCTCATTGACCTGTTTGGAGGAGACTCCAAGAAGCCTGGCCATCTCTCCAGGATGTGGGGTCAGGATTGGCGGTCGTTTCAAGGCTGAAAATATTTGGTGATGTTGGGCTAATCCGTTGAGGGCATCGGCATCGAGAACGCAGGGTGCCTCCAGTTGAGGAAGGAGATGACGCAAGACCTCGGTTGTTTCAGAAGAAGTCCCCAGGCCGGGTCCGAAAGCCAGAGACGATTTTTTAGCGGCGAAAGCAAGAAGGCGCGGGTAGGCTTCCATTCCCAGCAGGTGTTGGGACGATTCCGGCATGGGTTCAGTCATCACCTCCAGGAGCTTTGACTCCAAAATGGGGGAAATGCTTTGAGGAGTAGCGACGGTTGCCAGGCCGGCACCAATTCGAAGTGCCCCTAGTCCCGCCATAGCCGGAGCCCCAGTTTTCCCCTGTGAACCCCCAACAATTCCTGCATGTCCAAAGGTCCCCTTGTGTGAGGACAGGGGGCGAAGAGGAATAAGGGGGCGAACCATCTTTTGGGACAGAAGATGAATCTGGGGGTTCAGATCCATCACAAATTCCTGGGGAATCCCAATATCGACGACTTGGATGGTTCCAACTTTGTCGATGGCTGAACCCACATACAGGCCGAGTTTCGGGCATCCGAACGTCACGGTGAGATCGGCCTGAACAGCGGCTCCCAGTATGGCCCCGGTGTTGCTATCCAAGCCGGACGGAATATCTATGGCTACGGTAAAGGCCTGCGAAGCATTCATGGCTCCGATGGCGGAGGAGTAGGGTGGGCGAACTGCGGAAGAGAGGCCCGTACCAAGGAGCGCATCGACAAGAATATCCGCGTCTTGGGTGAGGGAATGCAGGGATTCCTCTGAGGGATTGACGGTTAACAGCGATGGTCTAATGATTTTGCTAAGTCGTCGATACATAATTTTCGCATCGGGACTGAGTGCCTTAAGTGGAGCCATCAAGACTACCTTCAGCTTTGCACCTTTTTTTGCCAAGAGCCTGGCAACAACCAATCCGTCTCCACCATTGTTCCCCTTGCCACAAAGAATGACGACCTTTTTGCCTTTAGGGGAACCATAAGCTTCGCTAAGGTGGGTCATCGCACCGGTGCCCGCCCGCTCCATTAAGGTGATGCCGGGAACCTTGGTTTCTTGAATCGTGCGACGATCAAGCGTTTGCATCTGTTCAGCGGTCACGACCCACATAGGCAAATCATAGGAACAAGGAGAAATGGTTGGTTAATGCATGAGCAACAGCAAACCATGCGTAGACGGATTAGGACGACATTCGGGTTCTACACTGTTTTTGAATTGACTCGTAGGTGTTCCGGATCATGTCCCGTGCACACTGATGGGAACCTGTTTCTTCTCGTAGACGTTATCCCAGGAGGTGTTTCATGTCACGGATTGCTCGTTCAAGTCCGACAAACAGGGCATGAGCGATAATGCTATGACCGATGTTGAATTCTTCAATTTCCGAAATGCCGGTCAGCCGCCTGATATTCCGGTAATTCAGCCCATGCCCCGCACTCACACGCAATCCTAATTTCGACGCAAGTTTGGCCGTTTGAACCACCGCGTCAAGCTCAACATCTTCTTCCTGCTGACGGCGGGTATTGGCGTAGCGACCGGTATGGATTTCTATGCAGTCTGCTTGGACCTTGTGGGCGGCGCGAAGTTGATTGACATCAGGATCAATGAACAGACTGACGGGAATGCCGCCTTCATGGAGTAATTGCACCATGGCCTGGATACGGTCCCGATGCTCGATCACGTCCAACCCACCCTCTGTGGTGAGTTCCTGGCGCCGTTCGGGCACGAGGGTCACCAGATCGGGTTTAATATTCAAGGCAATTTTGGCCACAGCATCGTCAGCGGCCATTTCTAAGTTGAGATGCGTCTGCACGGTTTCACGCAAAATGGTCAGATCCCGATCCTGAATATGCCGCCGGTCCTCACGGAGGTGCACTACAATGCCATCGGCCCCGGCAAGGTGAGCCAACGAAGCCGCGACAATGGGGTCTGGTTCATGTCCTCCACGAGCTTGGCGAAGAGTCGCCACATGGTCGATATTCACGCCGAGTCGTGCCATGGAAGTCCTTTAAGGTCCGGGCGAGTGATGAGTCAACGAGATCTCATTATGGCAAAAGGGAAAATCTTCCTGCAATAAAGGGATTTTCAGTTCAGTGGGAGTGAATCGGGAAAAATTGACTGAAAATTCCCATACTCTGAAATTGACTGGTCGCGTTACCTCATCTAGAATAAAAACTCTATTAAATCGTACGATTATCTATCCATTTCCTTCCCAAACCATCAAGGACGATTCGTCATTTTACACAAACAATGGAACCTTTTTACCGAATTCAACGTCTGCCAGGATACGTCTTCTCTCAGGTTCAAGAGTTAAAACTCCAAGCCCGGAAGCGGGGAGAAGACATCATTGATTTAGGCATGGGCAATCCTGACCAGCCCACACCCCGTCATATTGTAGACAAATTGATTGAGACCGCGAGACTTGGGCGCAATCATCGCTATTCGGCTTCACGCGGCATTACGAAATTGCGTCATGCGATTTGCGATTGGTATCAACGAAATTACGAGGTCAGTCTCGATCCGGAGACGGAAGCGATTGTGACCCTTGGGGTGAAGGAAGGGTTGGCGCATCTGGCCCTGGCCATGGTGGGACCGGGTGATGTGGTTCTGGCCCCGACCCCCACGTATCCGATTCATATGTACAGTGTGATCATTGCGGGTGGTGAAGTCCGGGGGGTTGAACTAGGGCCGGATTCGGATTTCTTCGAAAATCTGAAAAAGGCCTTTAAGCAGACGCAACCGGCTCCACGGGCGTTGATCATCAGTTTTCCTCATAATCCAACCACTCGCGTGGTTGATCTGGAGTTTTTCAAAAAGGTGGTGGAGTTTGCCCTGGAACATCAAGTCTGGGTCATTCATGATTTGGCCTATGCCGATATCGTGTTCGATGGGTACAAAGCCCCCAGCCTGCTTCAAATTCCTGAGGCCAAACAAATTGGCGTGGAATTTTACTCACTCTCGAAGAGTTATAATATGCCGGGATGGCGGGTAGGGTTTTGTGTCGGGAATCGTGAAGTCATTGGTGCCTTGACCAAGATTAAAAGTTATCTGGATTATGGCATGTTCCAGCCTATTCAAATCGCCAGTATTATTGCCCTGAACGGTCCGCAGGATTGCGTAAAAGAAATTGTGGGACGATATGAGCGACGGCGCAATGCTCTGGTCCGCGGACTCAATCGCATTGGTTGGCCGATCGACTATCCTCGCGCTACCATGTTTGCCTGGGCAAAAATCCCACAACCCTATCTTGGAATGGGATCGTTGGAGTTTTCCAAGTTATTGTTGCGAGATGCCAAAGTGGCGGTGTCACCGGGAATAGGATTTGGCGAAGGCGGCGATGACTATGTTCGCTTTGCATTAGTCGAAAATGAGCACCGGATTTTCCAGGCCGTTCGAGGAATCCGTCAGGCCTTAAAGCTGGATGGAGACGTGTAATGCGAAAGACGATCCAGGTTGGGCTGATCGGGTTTGGAACGGTGGGAACAGGAGTCGTCAAGATTCTCCAGGAAAATGCCGGCCTCATCACGAAACGTGTTGGAGTTCCGGTGGCACTCGTGCGAATTGCGGACTTGGATGTGAAAACCGATCGCGGGGTTTCGGTACCTCAAGGGGTACTCACGACGAATGTCAGGGACATTCTGGATGATGCGGCTATTGATATTGTGTTGGAATTAATTGGCGGGCATGAACCGGCCAAACAATTTATTCTTCAGGCGCTTGAACGAAAAAAGTGTGTGGTCACGGCGAATAAAGCGTTGTTGGCCGACCATGGAGAAGAGATATTTGAGGCGGCATTCAAGGCAGGCGTCGATCTCGGGTTTGAAGCGAGTGTGGGGGGAGGCATTCCCATCATTCGATCGCTTACCGAAGGCTTAGCGGCAAACCGGATCTTGTCGATTACGGGGATCATGAATGGCACGTCAAATTATATTCTGACCCGGATGACCAATGAGCACCGTGATTTTGAGGAAATATTACATGAAGCGAAGCGGGAAGGGTATGCCGAAGCGGATCCCTCGCTGGATGTTGATGGGGTGGACGCCGCACATAAACTGGCTATCATGGTGAATCTTGCGTATGGAACTCCCGTGCCCATGGGAGCCATCTTCACTGAGGGCATTTCCCATATTTCGACGGTAGATATCGAGTTTGCCCGTGAACTCGGGTTTACGATTAAATTGCTGGGAATCGCGAAACTTCACGAGCATGCCATTGAGGCACGAGTGCATCCCGCCCTGGTGCCGGCCGGATCTCCCATTGCACAGGTCAATGGGGTCTACAATGCCATTCATCTGATTGGTGACGCAGTTGGAGATGTTGTGCTCTACGGCAAAGGAGCTGGCTCGCTTCCCACAGCCAGTGCGGTCGTGGGGGACATCATCGATTTGGCGCGCAATCGTATCGCCGGGGTTGCCGGACGGGTTCCTGTGACCTCATTCAAATGGGAATCACGTGAGCCTATTGCCATACGACCGATGGACGACATTGAAAGCCGGTATTATTTGCGGTGCATGGTCAAAGATCAACCCGGCGTTCTATCGTCCATATCGGGTATTCTTGGACAGCGTGGGATCAGCATCTCGTCTGTCCTGCAAAAAGGGCGTAAGGAAGGACAAACGGTGCCGTTGGTCATCTTGACACATCGCTCGGTGGAGCGGGCGGTTCAATCGGCACTCCAGGAAATAAATGCACTTCCCATGGTATCGGAGCCAACGACGTTATTACGGATGGAAGGGGTGGAATAATACATGAGGCCAAATCGCGTCACGAAGGGGGACAAGCCATTATGATTCCTTGGCGTGGCATTATCGAGGAATATCGGAAATTCCTCCCGGTGGGAGAACAGACTCCGATCGTGTCACTACTGGAGGGGAATACCCCACTTATTTCAGCAAAGCGCTTAGCCGGTAAAATTTGTCCTGGCCTGGGGTTGTATCTAAAAATAGAAGGGGCCAACCCAACCGGTTCCTTTAAGGACCGGGGGATGACCATGGCGGTTTCCAAGGCCGTAGAAGGCAAGGCCAGGGGGCTCATGTGCGCCTCGACAGGCAACACCTCCGCTTCGGCAGCGGCCTATGGAGCGAAGGCGGGGTTGCCGGTCTATGTCGTCGTGCCCGCAGGGAATATCGCATTGGGTAAGTTGACGCAGGCGCTCATGCATGGGGCCCGGGTCATTCAGATTGAAGGAAACTTTGATCAGGCCTTAACGATCGTAAAAGATTTGTGCGAGGAAACCGCCATTGAACTGGTCAATTCAATTAACCCGTTTCGTTTGGAGGGCCAGAAAACGGCGGCCATGGAAATTTGTGATCAGTTAGGGTACGCCCCGGTCATACATGCCCTCCCGGTAGGGAATGCCGGGAATATTACTGCGTATTGGCGAGGATATCGGGAATACCACAAGGCCGGACAAACGCAAGGGTTGCCCCGTATGTTCGGGTTTCAAGCCGAAGGAGCCGCGCCCTTGGTCAGGGGTCATGTCGTGGAGGAGCCGAAAACCATTGCCTCAGCCATTCGGATTGGCAATCCGGCCAGTTGGTGTTTGGCCCTGGAAGCGGTGGAGGAATCACACGGTTACCTGGACATGGTGTCCGACGAAGAAATTCTTCGAGCGTACCAAATGGTGGCGAGTGAAGAAGGGGTCTTTTGCGAGCCCGCTTCCGCGGCCTCTCTGGCTGGGATTGACAAAATGCATCGCGCCGGGTTGTTGCCGAAGGAGGGGAACATTGTGTGTACCTTAACGGGACACGGGTTGAAGGATCCGGATACGGCCATCTCGGTTTCCTATCGACCGGTGACGGTTCCTGCAACACATGAAGCGGTCAGAGCGCAATTAACGAATCAATAATCCCCCATAGTCTTCTGAAAACCCGGATTGTTCGTTCAACTACTCATTAACTCAACACAGTGAGGCTCAGGTCGTGCGAAAAACGATCGTGATTCACGTCGATGGATTGACAGGACAGTCGTATCAAGAATTAGGAGACCAAACCGTCTTAGAATCGGCTCGGACACCGCACCTGGATGAATTGGCGGAGTATAGTGAACTGGGGCGCTTAGGGGTTCCCCGGGAATCCCGTCCCTTTTGCGGGGAAATGGCCCTGCTGGCTTTGTTGGGATACGACCCACACAAATGGTATACCGGTCCTGGTGCCTTCGAGGCAGGGGGATTAGAGGTTGTTCTGGACGCCCATGATGTGGCCTATCTTTGTCATTTGGTGACTCTCCGGGGTCAGGATGGATGGGGGGATGAGAAAAAATTTGGCCCTCACCTATTCATGGCCGACCCCTATGGCGGAGGAATCGGGACTGAGGAGGCTCGAGAACTCATTGATGCCGTTAATGAACAATTGATTTCTGAAAATATTCAATTTTACATGGGCAGCCATCATCGGCATCTTATGGTCTGGGTGGGCGCGAGCGGGAAAGTGGCCTGTCGCAACCCCTACGAGGCCTTAGGGCAGTCGATCGAAGCGTATCTGCCGACCGGCGATGGATCGCACATCTTACGTGAACTCATGGCAGCTTCCAGGTTGATCCTCTGCCATCATCCTGTGAATCACGAGCGCCTGAGTGCCGGGTTGAAACCGGCCAATTGTTTATGGTTGTGGGGGTCGGGGAAACCTGTGGAATTGCCTCATTTACATGAGCGGTGGCCAGTCAACGGTCTCGTGATTTCGTCCGATGGGCCGTATATCGGTGTTGGAATGGCTGCTGGACTCCAGACGGTCAAGGTCGAACATGTGGGAGGGGGAGATATCGCATGGTTGCAGGCCGCAGCCAATCAGGCTTCGACGGCGTTGGACAGGCATGACCTGGTTTGTCTGCACATTCCCTTTTACGAGTGGGGCTTAAAGGATGGACAGGCGGTCCCACCCTCACAATTAGTGGAATATCTTGGGCAAGTGGACGAACAGATCATTGGAGCCATCCATCAATCTATTGGCAGCACCGACTCTATCCGCATCGTCGTCCTGGTGACGCCATGTCCAAATTGGCAGAAGGATGGAGGGTCTTCCATATCGCCCTATCTGGTGTTTGAGGGGCCAGGGGAAAAATCCGAAAATCATGCGGGACCAATGAATGAACGTGAGGTAGCTAATCGCCCACTCCGTGATGCTACCAAGCTGTTTGAGCGATTTATGGTCACTCACTAAAGCCTATGGCACTGTATATTCAAAAATTCGGCGGTACATCAGTGGGGAGCCTGGAACGAATCCAAAACGTGGCTCGGCTTATTCAGCACACTTACCGGGAGGGGCATCAACTGGTGGTCGTGTTGTCCGCGATGAGCGGGGAAACGGATCGCCTCATGAAAATGGCCAAGACATTGAGCGTGGATCCGGATGATCGGGAGCTGGATGTTCTCCTTTCTTCTGGAGAACGGGTCACGATTGCGCTGATGGCGATGACCCTCAAAAGTCTTGGGATCAGGGCGCAATCCTTTACGGGACGTCAGGTTGGGATTGTGACCGATAGCACACATACCAAAGCCCGAGTCTCCCGTGTCGATACGGACCGGGTGCTGGGAGCCTTGCGTGACGGGATTGTTCCCATCGTGGCCGGGTTTCAAGGTATCAATGCCGCATCCGATGTGACCACGTTAGGGCGCGGCGGCTCGGATTTGACGGCCGTGGTCTTGGCGGCGGCGCTCAAGGCCGATACCTGCTTTATTTATACCGATGTGGATGGGGTATACACGGCCGATCCCAATATTGTGCCAGGCGCGAGACGATTGGATAAAATCTCCTATGAAGAAATGTTAGAGTTAGCGAGTCTGGGGGCAAAGGTCTTACAATCCCGCTCGGTGGAGTTAGCGGCGAAATATCAGGTCCCTGTGGAAGTTCGATCCAGTTTTCAAGACGGGCCTGGAACCTGCGTGGTAAAAGAGGATGTCGATATGGAACAAGTCTTAGTCTCAGGAATCACGGGCGATCGGAATCAAGCCAAGGTCACGGTGGTCGGTGTCCCGGATCACCCTGGGATTGCAGCCACATTGTTCTGCTCCATTGCCGACGCCGCCATCAATGTGGATATGATTATTCAAAATGTGAGTCAGGATTCCCTGACGGATATTTCCTTTACCGTGCCGAGAGCCGACCTTCCTCGAGGTATGAGTCTCATCAGAGACATTGCCAAATCAGTGGAAGCGCGGACGGTCGAGGTGAACGAATCCATTGCCAAAGTTTCGTTGGTGGGAGTGGGAATGCGTTCGCATTCCGGTGTCGCAGCCAGAATGTTTCAGACGCTCTCACGTGAAGGCATTAATATCATGATGATCAGTACTTCGGAGATAAAAATCTCTTGTGTGGTGGAAGAAAAATATATGGAGTTGGCTGTTCGGGCCTTGCACCAGGAGTTTGAATTAGAAGTTCCTCCGGAGAACAGAAAGGCCTAGCGGGGGGATGTGTGTCGAAACCGATGGGACGAATGCGTGATATGAATACCAAATTTCCGGTCATCGAAATCTACGATACGACCCTCCGGGATGGAGCTCAGGCCGAAGATGTCAGCTTTTCGGTGGAGGATAAGGTTCGCATCGCCCTTAAATTAGATGAGCTAGGGGTCCATTTCATAGAAGGAGGGTGGCCGGGAGCCAACCCGAAGGATATTGAGTTTTTCCAAGTCATGAAATCGACGCCGTTGCAGCACGCCAAAATTGTGGCATTTGGTTCAACGCGAAAAGCCAAAAATACGGCAAAGGCCGATCCGACGCTGGAAGCCCTCTTATCCGCTGAAACGGATATTGTGACCATCTTTGGGAAAAGTTGGACACTCCATGTGACGGAAGCCTTGGAAACGACGTTGGCCATCAATTTAGAACTGATTGCCGATTCCATCGCCTATCTCCGGTCGAGGGGACGGCAGGTCTTTTACGATGCCGAACATTTTTTCGATGGCTATAAAACGGATCCCGCCTATGCCATGAAAACCATTCAAGTTGCGGCAGAAGCCGGGGCGGAGCGGATCGTGTTGTGTGATACCAATGGGGGAACGATGCCATGGGATATCGGGGAGATCTTTGCGAAGATTCGCAAGAACTGTTCTGTGCCGTTAGGCATCCATGCACACAATGATGCCGAGATGGGGGTCGCCAATTCATTGATTGCCGTGCAAGCGGGAGCGATCCAGGTCCAGGGAACGATCAATGGCATTGGAGAGCGGTGCGGGAATGCCAACCTGTGTTCCGTGATGGCCAATTTGGAATTAAAAATGGAGCGAACAGCGCTGGGGGATGGACGTTTGGCGCACCTTCGCGCCATTTCTCATTATGTAGCCGAGATGGCCAATCTGACTCCCAATAAACGGCAGCCTTATGTAGGAGATACCGCGTTTGCGCATAAAGGGGGAGTGCATATTCATGCGGTACAAAAAAACCCGCTCACTTATGAACATGTGAATCCCGATATCGTCGGCAACCATCGCCGCGTCTTAATTTCCGATAGCAGCGGACGAAGTGCCGTGTTTGGAAAGATGGAAACCTTCGGACTGGATCTTCCTCAGGATAATCCCAAGGTCCTCGAATTACTGGATTCCCTTAAAACGTTGGAATATGAAGGTTACCAATTTGAAGGCGCAGAAGGGTCTTTTGAATTGTTAGTGCGGAAAGCCATGGGGACCTATACGCCATCCTTCGAATTCCTGGGGTGCCGGATCATTGTGGAAAAACGGAAAACGAACGAAGACCCTATTTCCGAAGCCACGATTATGGTCAAAGTCGGGGAAGTGATTGAACATACCGCGGCGGTCGGTGATGGGCCGGTGAATGCGCTCGATCATGCCCTTCGGAAAGCGCTGGAGCATTTCTATCCGCAGTTAAAGGAAGTCAAACTTCTGGATTATAAGGTCCGTGTGTTGACCGGGAGACATGGAACGGGTTCTCGCGTGCGAGTCCTGATTGAGTCGGGGGATCACAAGGAAAAATGGGGCACGGTCGGGGTATCGGAGAACATCATTGAAGCCAGTTGGCAGGCCCTGGCTGACAGTATTGAGTATAAGCTCATGAAGGAGAAGCCGTAAAAGTGATAGCGGTCTCTCCGAGTATAGGCTGACAAAGGGGAATCCTCTGAAGAGCCCGGTTCTTGACATCATCTGCGTCGCCCGTTACGTTGCTGCCAGCAACTAGGGTCGGAGGCGTGAATTCACAATCCGTATGTACGGTCTTCGAGACCACTGGTGAGGGGGTTTTGATTTATGCGCAAGGCTGACATTGCCGAAATCATCACAGAGACGGCCGCTATCCAAAAAACCGACTCAATGGAAATGGTGGAGCACGTCTTGGATTTGATCAAGTCGATGCTTCAACAGGGGGAGGTCGTCAAAATTGCCGGGTTTGGAAACTTTGTTGTCCGGAACAAGGGAGAGCGGAAAGGCAGGAACCCAAGAACCGGAGAAGAAATTGCCATTACGCCCAGACGAGTGGTGACCTTCCGACCAAGCCAACTCTTTAAGAAATATGTCAATTCTTGACTGGCGAAAATCTCGCATTCGGTCTCGTTCACTCTCTTGCTAGACACACCGTGGGGTGATTGCAGGTATGGGGGTTGGAACCAAATACGAGGATAAGGCCTTTTATAAGATAGGGGAAGTCGCCGATTTGACGAATCTTCCCGCGTATGTCCTGCGGTTTTGGGAGTCGGAATTCATTTTTCTCAAACCCAAGAAAAGTCAGGGCAAACACCGGGTCTATTCAAAAGCCGACATTGAAACGGTCTTCGAAATAAAACGCATGCTCTATGATGAAGGGTATACGATTGCGGGCTTGAAGCGATATTGGTATCGCAAAAAACGATCAGAAAAAGCCGTGCAAGTCCCAAAAGACCGAGTGGAAAAAGCGAAGGTGGAACTGCAAGGTATTCTGAAAATTTTGGGGCGAACGACGGTATAGGGTTTCGACCAATGACGATGGATGGGAATACGACTGGTCAGGTGAATGTCGGGGCGTAGCGCAGCCCGGTAGCGCACTCGCTTGGGGTGCGAGAGGTCGGAGGTTCAAATCCTCTCGCCCCGACCATGTTTTCTTTTCAGCAGAAAGGGTTTCTTCGTCTCCTCGGTCAGTTCATAGGGGAAAGTCGATTGGGTAGTACGAAGGCTCGCTAGGCTTGTAAGTCCTCCTCTTCAGCCAGCTCCTCACCCTCGGGCATTCCATACGCCACATATTTCGCATAGGAGAGATAAATCTGACTGCTGTCTCTCATGGCCTTTGAGCCAGCCTTCATTCGATGGAATCGGTTTTTGGATTCCGGATCGGTCTGTGTTTCGAGCCGGCTCACATGCTCCTGTAATAACATGGAATAGCGCTGCATGGCTTGCTCTATTTCCAAATAGGCTTGCAGAATGTCTTCTTGCATGAATGTTCCTCCTTCAAAATGTCTTCCACCTTACAAAAGGCTGTTCCCGTGGTCAACTTACCGTGAGCGTCGGTGTGGAGTGTAACATGACGATCACGGGATCTCGGGGAGAGCCTCTCGTGATGAAGGGTTGTTTGACCGATTTTTTAGATATTCAGTAAAATGGTGACCGGCTAGGAGGGTCCGCAACGTGTGTTCCGTCATGATGTTGAAATCTGTAGCGTAATCCGCGCAATCCATGAGTCTCCACCCGCCGCGCCATTGGATTTCCGTTGTCATTCCTATTAAAGATGAGCGGGAGAACATCCCGCTATTAGCGAGCCAATTGCTCAAGTTTTTTGAGTCAAGGCCTGAAAGTGGCTCCGCGGCATTTGAACTTGTTTTTGTGGACGATGGAAGTGTGGACGGGAGTGGGTCCTTGCTGGATGAGTTATCCAAACAGTTTCCTGCAATACGGGTGATTCATTTAGACCGGAATCACGGGCAAACGGCGGCATTTGATGCCGGCTTTCGGGAGGCCAGAGGAGAACTCGTTGCCACGATGGACGGTGATCTGCAGTATGACCCGAATGACTTTGCTAAACTTCTTCCATTCGCGGAACGGTATGATTTAGTGTGTGGGCGACGGCAAGCCAGACATGACAATCTGGTCCGTCGATGGTCGTCAAAAATTGCCAACCAGGTTCGTAATTGGGCTGTGCATGACGGCATTTCAGACACCGGCTGTTCATTGAAGGTCTTTAAGCAGGCTGTGGTCAAACGACTTCCTCCATTTAAAAACATGCACCGGTTTTTCCCGGCGCTGGCCCAAATGTATGGGTTTACGGTGACTGAAATCCCCGTTCAGCATTTTCCAAGAGCCCATGGGACATCAAAATACGGAATTGGCAACAGGCTTTTTGCCGGTCTGTATGATCTCTTCGCAGTCAGATGGATGCAAAAACGCTGCTTGAACTACACCCTGAAGGGTAGCCATCCCGAGAAATCCGAACCGTAGTATTTTGAATTAACCATCTCCGAAAACGATTGACGTGCCGCAAACCATTAATGCATCGGAAGGGATCTGAATTGATGGACCCCTTTGGGCGATTCATTCCCCGTTACTGACAATGTTCGAATCCTTCACGCATTCTCTTCAGGCCATGTCTTTTGAGGAACTCCTCTGGATCGGCTTTGGTTTTTTTGGGCAAGGCATTTTTTTCTCACGTTGGTTGGTGCAATGGGTGGTGTCGGAACGCAACGAGGAAAGCCAAATTCCCATGTCGTTCTGGTACATGAGCCTGGTTGGGAGTGTGATTGTGCTTACCTATGCCATTCACATTGCCGATCTGGTATTCATGGCCGGCCAAAGCGTTGGAACCGTGGTGTATGTTCGCAATATCATGCTGCTTCATCAGGCCAATAAGCGAGTCATGAGTGGATAGCCCTCCCCCTCAAGCACTCTCTCCGTCCTCTCTCCGGTCTTCAATAACGCAATCTCCTCTTTTTCAGGTGGTGTGTGTGCTGCTCCTGGCTGCCTGGCTATTGGGCATAGATGGTGGATGGTTCTTTGGCCCGGATCTGGGCGCGCTGGGGCTGACGGATCGGGATGAGGGGAGTAATGCCGAAGCGGCCCGGGAAATGCTGGAGAGCGGTGATTGGATTTCCCCTACTCTCAACTATGAACCTCGCTATGCCAAGCCGGCTTTTGTGTATTGGCTCATCAGCGGGTCCTATTCCCTGTTTGGCATCAATGAATTCGCCGCGCGGTTGCCTTCGGCTTTGTCCGGTCTCTGCCTGCTGTTGCTCCAATACGTGTTTGTACGAAAGTGGGCTGGTCCTACGGTGGCCCTTTTCGCTTCCTGCATGTTGCTGCTGAATTTGGAGTTTTTGGGCATCAATCGGATGGTGCTGACCGATCCGGAACTGGTCGTGTTCACCACATTGGCCGGATATAGTTTTTGGCACGCGCTCCATCATGAACAGACCAGGCGATGGCTTTTCGCCGTCTTTTATCTGGCCATGGGATGTGGCATGTTGGTCAAGGGGCCCGTGGGGATCATCATTCCGCTGGTGGGTGTGATCCCCTATCTCACCCTCACGCGTCAATGGGGAACCTTCTGGCAACGGGGCTTTCCCCTTCTCGGAATCCTTTTGGTCGCCGCTGTCGCGGCTCCCTGGTATATGATGATGTTTCAAATACATGGGGAAGCCTATTGGGCCGCAGCGCAGGCCAATACCACCGGCCGGTTCATGAATCCCATGGAAGGCCATGGGGGGACGCTCTTGTTTTATGTGCCGGTGTTGTTGGTTGGATTTTTCCCATGGAGTGCCTTTCTCCCTTCCGTGTTGTATCACACGTTCAAGCGCTGGAAACGTTCTGGCAGGGACAAGGCCCTGCCACGCAAGAGCAACATTTGGCGTGTTTCCTGAGCCTCTGGGTGGTGGGATTGTTGCTGTTCTTTACCTTCTCGGCCACGCGCCTGCCTCATTACATCTATCCTCTGTTTCCGGCCGCAGCCCTGCTGGTCGCCCAGTGGTGGAAGCGTTTCTTGACAGAAGAAACGCCGATTGGACTCACCGCTTCCACTCGTGTCCTCATTGGGGTGGGATACCTCTTGGGCATCGCGATGATGTTTGTGCCGGCGGTCTTTCAGTTGTTCATGAAGCAAATTGCCAAAGAATTCCCGGCTGCGATCCAGGTGGATCTGGCGTGGCTTCCCTCGCTGGTAGGCCTCGTCATGGTACTAGGAACCATGCTCACGCGTCAGTGCATGCGATCTGACACCAAGCGCCATCTGGCCTTTTGGGTGGGATGCGGAATGATGCTGATCTTTACCGTATTGGTCGCGCGAGTGAGGACTCTCGATTTACCAACAGTATTTCATCGGACCACCGCAGGAATTAGCCGTCATCGCCGGTTATAACTTAGGCCCGGATGACCGATTGATTCAATTTGGCCGGAAGCGCCCATCCCTCAGTTTTTATGCCAAACGCAAAGTGTACTTTCTTGGGGTGAATGACGAAGAGCTTCCCCAACACCTCTCTGCTCCCGGCCGAAAAATGGCCATTATCCAAACTCAGCTTCGAGGACAACTTCCCGAAGCCATGGCCCATTGGACTGTCGTTCTGGACCACGGCGGTTTTTCTCTCCTCACCAGCGAACCCTTGCTGTAAAAGCCGGCAGGGAATGTTGGGAGTCTCCGGACTATCTACTTGGACAAGTAGCCTGTGCGCACTGGACAGGTGAGTCCAGGGCCAAATAGTACCAAGTAGCATATTGGTTTTATCCGATTGCACAGGAGTCGTCCGCACACGAATGCTTCGACAGATGCTCGGGTGTGGCCGGGAGTTCGGCTGAGGATGTTGCGTGCTCCCGCAATAATCCAAGTTCCGCTCCGAGAAGAAGATCGTCATGCACTCCGAACACCTGTCGGTGCAGTCTGCCTTGTGCGTCAATCAACACCGTGGTTGGAGTTCCCCTCATCGCATACGCTCGCATGGTTCGGGGAAGCGGATCGCCATCCGGTCCTGGCAGATCGACCGCAACCGGAAAACGAATGCGGTACTCATGCAGAAACGCGCGCAGCGACGACAACCCCATAGCCTCGTGGTGCTCGAACACCGTATGCAACCCGATGACCCGGACGTCGGGAAAGAGCTTGGCGACACGCTGAGCCTGTGGCAGGCCATGCGACACACAGCCGGGGCAGAGCATCTGAAATGCATGAAGAAGCACAACTTGTCCCCGAAGCCCGGACAGGCTGAGGGGCTCGGCGGTATTGAACCAGTCAGTGGTCTGCCATTCTGGAGCTAGCTGGATTTCCATCAAAAGTCTCCTTGGGTGATTGATGGTTGAGTATTGGTCTTTCATGCAAGATACTAAGCCTGCAGGAGTCTCTCAAGAAGGCACTTTTTGGTAAGGGGGTGACTGAATGGTTCAGGATGATCCGTCGATGGGGGTGGAGTCGGAGTTGCAGGATGGCAAGCGGATTCCTGTGGCCTCGATGGTGGAGAGTATTGTGGGCTGTAAGTGGTCTGTCCGATTACTCCAGCTTTGTGCCGAGGGGCACAATCGCCCAGGTATGGTGCTCCGGGCCTGTCCAGGTCTGTCGGCAAAAGTCATGAATGAGCGATGGCGAAAGATGATCCGTTTCGGCATGATGCGGCGCACGGTGTTCGGACTAAAGCCTCCGGTTGAAGTGGAATATCAACTCACCCCGTTCGGCCGTCGATTTTTGAAAATTCTTGATGAAGTGCGTCGGCTTCAGGAGGCTGTGGACGATGGGGGCATCTCGAAAACAAGCCAATCCCCGAAGAAGGCCAAGTCGAGTGGTCGCGACACGCCTTCCAAAAAGGCGAGTCGTCCTTCCGCGTCTGCGGTCACATTAAAAGTCCTAGTGAGGCATGAATGAATTTTCTCTCCCATGCCGCGCGAAAGGAGGAATTCTCCTGCATCAATTTGTGGATGTAGGAAAGGCGAACAATACCCAGCTCAACTTCCGACTCCCTTTTTCTGGAACATATAGAATTAATGGTTCTGGCTTTACAGCTATACGATGTGTATCGGGAATCTATCTTGGGGTTTGCCAGCAAAAAAAATGCTGGCAGGTGAAGGCATCGCACGTGTGGCCCCAACTCTCGTATCAACGTGATGTTCTGTGTTGCCGGGTTTCGCCCCGGCAGGCGAGGCCCTTTTGTTTCGGCAAAAGGACCCAAAACCATTGACGCCCCGTCCGGCTTCATCGGATGGGGCGGACGCAGGTCTACGGAAGGGCGGACCAACTCGCGGAGCCTGTCCTGAGTCGAGGGCTCAAACAAGGCCCGCTCGATGAAAGTGCGTCCGCCCTTGGAGCCGGGTGGCAGGCGTCGGATAATCATTTGAATGCGGTGGATTTGTTAGCCTAGTTTTGGCACTGAAAATGGCTTTATTGGGTTGACAGTAAAACAAGGCGCATCTCCTAGACGAACGAGACCTATTCGGGGTTAGTCATTATGAAAATAGTCAGTTGGAACTGTAACGGAGCACTTAGAAAAAAGTTGCAACAGCTTTCCACGTTTGAAGCTGACATATATGTCATTCAAGAGTGTGAAGATCCAAAACAATCACCCGTTCAAGTAGTATAAAGATTGGGGCAAGAACTATCTATGGATAGGCAACAATAAGAGCAGGGGAATAGGAATATTTGCCAAGCCGGATATCTCCTTAGAACTCAATGGCGATAGATTCTGGTCGACTTGAGTATTTTTTGCCTTGCTCGGTCAATAACAGCTTCTTTCTTTTAGCCGTATGGACAAGAGAGGCTAATTCGCCGACTTTTAAGTACATCGGTCAAATGTGGAAGTATCTCCAGCAAAATAAGAAGTCATTTTTCAAATCAAGATACGGTCATAATTGGAGATTTTAACAGTAATCACGTTGGGATGCCTGGGATCGCTGGTGGAACCATTCAGATGTAGTAAGAGAACTGAAAGATTTGGGGATCAGTCAGTCTTTACCACGCTCAAACTGGAGAAGAACAAGGCAAGGAGAAGCAGGCAACATTCTATATGTATAGAAGGCGCGAGAAACCTACAATTGATTACGCATTCCTATCAAGGGACATGATGCGTGGTTCAAGATGAAAATTGGGATCGCCCTCAGATTGGCTGGCATTTAGTCGATCATATGCCATTAGCATGTAGAACTAATGTCGAACAAACTGATTCAACGGGCCAATGGATAGCCTAAACTCAAAAGGTATAGACGCAGGCTCCTAATGCATCCAGGAGACAAATAGGAAGGTCTTTCCAATTAAGCATCAACCTAATTCTTGAATTCTAGCGGATGCGCCATCCTTTGCTCGGGACAAATTCCAGGAAGTATTGGCGGGGGAGGAAGGTGTGTTCTTTGGCCAAGGTAAAGCCGGCTTGTTCCATATCCTTGATGACTTGTTCTCTGGGAACCAGATGGCGTTTTGAGAAGCCGAGTGTGCCGGACCGCGCATCGGCGTAGTAGTCGATGATGACCACACGCCCGTTTGGTTTGAGCGCGGGCTTGGTGTTAGCCAGATAGTCGATCTGGTCTTCTAGGTGGTGATAGACGTCGCACAGGAACACCATGTCTGCGTTGTTCCCGGAAAATATGGGACCTTCTTTTTCAGCCAGAATAAAACGGACTCTGTCGGCAAGCCCACGTTTTTCCAGCTCACTGTTTGTTGTAATTCAACATTTTCTGTTCGACATCGATGGCGATGACCTGTCCCTTCTCTCCCACGGCTTTTGCCAGGCGGCGTGTGAAATAACCCGAGCCTGCCCCGATATCGATCACCATCATGCCAGGCGCGAGATTCAAGGCCTCAATGACTTTTTCGGGTTGTTGGTGCTGATCACGTTCCGGGCGTTCAAGAGCGTGAATGTATCTGTTGATATCCCATGTTTTCTGCGCGCAACTTGCGGTCAGGCTTGCGAGAACAGCAAGAAACAGGAGGTAGAACATCGTTGGCCTTTTGGACGGTTGTACTGGAGGCGTTGATCATTCGTTCATATTTATCATCCTTACATTTATGCCTGATGTTTTGGGATAGGGGGTAAACGGCAAACAATGTACTTTTATAACGGTTGAGGACACGAGTTTCAAGTAAAAGGTGACCCCATGGCTTGAGGAAATGCTGCAGTTCCCCTGTGTTTTTGGTGAATCTTGAGGGATATCACATCTGCAGCAACGATGCAGGATTGTTTAGGGAGACACGGAATGACTCCCATTTTCGTCTGTAGACGGCACAATTTTTTGAGCCAAAATAGACTAAAGGACGAGAATCTGCGAGCGGATGGAGAATGTGAGAAAAGCCATGAGGAGCATCGCGGCTCCCAGGGCTGCTTCGGTCCAGATGGAGTGTTGCATAAGGCAAGGTTCTACGCTTTGCTTATTTTGAGTCGACTCATTGAGGGGATTCCCTGCCCACCAGACGACTCCAGCCACCAGACTTGCTTCCAAAATTACAATACTTCCCGTTGTGGCCTCTCAACCAAGGCCATATGGAAACGCGGCCATTGAAGGCGCAAACCCCTGTGAGATTGGTTTCATTCGTGGGACCATTCATGTATCCGTCAGAGTCTGAGTCCAAAGCCAGACACCATAGTTACCAATCAGTCCGAGGGAGAGTGCGAAAGACGGCTCTGATTCGAGTCCAGGGTGTGGAATAAGAATCCATAACAGACCAAAGGTCATTAGTCAACCAGGGAGATCCTAGCCAGATTTTGCCAAAAGACCTCCTTCATGCATTTGTTGAAAAGATGGGATAATGGCCAGTCCTGGGACAATCCCACCAGCCTGCCGCCAGGAGCATCTGTAGATAAATGTCAATACATTGAATGAGTTGAGTTACTTAGGCGTTCTGTTCCGTACCCGACATGCCAGATCAGCTTGACCATAGATTTGGCCACTCCCTTGGGCAATTCATAAAAGAAATACCTAAAAATGGCCGTCAAGGGTTTTTGACAGTTACATCCCCAGAGGGGGGGTATAGGATGAAACGAGTTCCCTTAAATTTCCAAGTGCTGGGAGCCTCAACTTTTTTATTGCTTTTCGGGAAGGAGGCTTGCAAGAAAGCATTTTTCTTCTGCCTAAACCGGATACTTCGGGAGACCAGTTCATGGTGAAGTTAGTGGGAAGAGAAAAATGAAGTCTGAGGACCTAGGAAATTTCCGGGTATGCCAAGCTCTATGAGATCTACACCTACATCAAATCAGGAGGCATTATGAAAAACGTGATAAAAAATAAATCTATCGTATTATTGGGTAGTTTGGCCGGAACATGTTTACTGGCCACCGTAGCCTTTGCCAATCCCGCATTAGTACCGGATCATCCAGGGTATCCGATGAAAGAATCGAAAAGTCCGGTGAGTGGCGTCTCCACGGCTAATGATCCGGGGCAAGAAAATTTGTATGGTCAAAAAGCCTTAAACGCTGCCACTAAATCATACACTGAAGACCTGGAAACCCGTCGGTCCGGTGCTATGGGAGCAAACGAGTCAGAGGGCCAGAACCAGATGGGCAGACAGGACCAGAAGATGGGACAGGAACACATGACGAGCCAAGATCAAAAGGGTAATCAGAAGTAAATTGATGAAGAGGCTAATCCATGACCTCGGACAATTTTGAGACCCTCATTGGGACTCTGGTTGATGGAAATTTTTCTGAACCGGGGATTTTAAAGGTAGTCCGAGGGGGACTGTGATGGTCCTCCTCGGCAGAAAACATGGAAGGGCTGATTCGCGATAGATTTCACAAGATAGGGAATCGCTGAAGGTTCTGAAATTCTGTCATGGATGGCAGAAGTTAAGCGGATCGGATTGAAAAAATCAGGATTGTAAGGAAAAACATAACGAGTCCTATGATCGCTTCGATCCAAATGGGATTGAAGCCGTCGAGAAAGCTGTTTTTGACCTCAGTGGTTAATTCGAATTGAGTCCCCCGCCACCAGATAATTCCCGCCATCAGACTTGCTCCCAGAATCACAACATTTCCCGTAGTGGTGGCTAAGCCAAGGCCCATGAGCAGGCGTGGCCAGGTTTTTACCTTCTGTTCAGATGATGGATTGGGCCCTGACCATTCGCGTATCCACCACAGGCGAAGGCCCAGTCCCACCAGCAGCAGCAGGAGGCCAATAAACAATGAAAGATTGGGCTCCAATTCCATGCCTGGGTGCGGAACAAGAATCCACGTCAGGCCAAAGGCCGTGACCAGCCAGGGGAGACCATGTGCGAGGGTTTGTAGAGAGGCATTTTTTAATGTGCGAGGAGCATGGACGATGGCTAGGCCTGTGGCGATCCCCACCAGCAATCCCCCAAGCACATCGGTAGGGAAATGGGCGCCGGTGATGACGCGACAGGTTCCATTAAATGCAGCAAGTCCGAACCAGAGCATTTTGGCTTTTGGGAAATGATAGGCCAGGACTGTGGCTACGGCAAAGGATGCGGTGGTATGACCGGAGGGAAAAGAGTCCCATCCACTTTCAAGTGACGGGGCGATCTCCCAGTCCTGGCCTTGTCTGAGTCTCGGGCGGGGGCGGCCGATGGTGTGTTTCAATATTTGGGTAAAGAGTCCGGCGACTCCGTGTGCGAGTAAGGTATGAATACAGGCGGACTTCCAGGTAGGCCAACCGAATCGGAATCCCACGGCCCCAATGGCCAATGAAATGAGCACCAGAGTCAGCCCGTCTCCTAATCGGTTTCCCACATTGCCGATGTGGTCGATGGCAGGATGCGTGAAGCTGTGAACGATCTGGAGGGTTGGACCATCTATCTGAGCAAGAAAAGCAAACAAGCCAAGGAAGAGGAGCCCCGGATAGCCCGAATATCAGGAGGGGATTCTGGCGGAGGAGAAACTGCGGACGTCGAGGTGAAGGAGCTGCGGGTGATTGGTCAGTCACAGGATTGGGAAATGGGATTCGTCAACAGCCTTGGCCGAATTTTTCTTCCGTTTATGGAACATTTTCCCCTCCTCCATGCTCCCTCTGGACCAGAGACGGTGAAGGGGACGAATGGGAGTGCCCGGTTGACATGATATCCGTCAGATTAGGGTACCCAGTCAGCGAGAAAGATGTTGAATTCTTTTGGGTTGGCGGCATTCCGATCGGATGACCATACCACCTGTTTTCCGTCAGGGGAGAACATCGGAAAGCTATTGAAGTGCCCTTTGAAGGTAATTTGTTCGGGGTGCGTGCCATCCTCATTGATCATATGCAAGTGAAAAGAGGGGCGCCCCTGATGATCGGGCGGTGTCGACAAGTTGGAGGAATAGATGATGCGTTTCCCATCGTGAGCAAAGAAGGGAGCAAAATTCGAACGCCCGTTGTGCGTGACCTGTATCTTGTTGGAGCCATCAGCATTCATGATGAAGATTTCCAGGTTTGAGGGTTCCACAAGGTTTTGACTGAGCAGGTCACGATAGGCCTTCACCTCCTCGTCAGTTTTCGGATGATGGGCCCGATAGACAATTCTTTTATTGTCGGGAGAAAAAAAGGCCCCGCCATCATATCCGACTTCCTGCGTCAGTCGCTTCAGATTCTTTCCGTCGATATCCATGGTGTACACATCTAAATCTCCATCGCGTATGGAGGTGAAGACAATGGTTTTTCCATCCGGAGAAATGGTGGCTTCGGCATCGTACCCATGGGCGGAGGTCAACCGTTGTACGTCCCGGCCGCCGATATTCATGGAGAAGATGTCATAATCATCGAGTGCCCACCGGTAGCGTTCGGTCCTTTCGGGGACGGGTGGACAAAATTGACTGTTGATATGTGTGGAGGAAAAAAGGACACGCCGGCCCCCGGGGAAAAAGTATCCGCACGTGGTGCCGCCCAAGTCCCAGGCTGACCCGCCGGACATTCGTGCCATCGAGGTCCATGATATAGATTTGATAGCAGGATCTGAGCGTCTTGCCATCCGGTTCCAAAGTTGATTGGTACACCAATCGGTTGCCCTCATCCGAAAAATAGGCTTCGGCATTTTTCCCCGAAAAGGTGAGCTGCCGGATATTGGCCAAATGAGGTTCCGGTTGATCCTGATTCGCTGGTGGTTCGGCAGCCATGGCGGTATTCCACACTAGCAACAAGGACAGCAGGGTTAACGGGAGAATGTTTCGAATCGAGAATGTGGATCGAAGGATAGAGAAGGTCGGATGCATTCATGAACCTCACGGTGAATGGCGAATAATCTCGCGTGTAGAGTGTACGGGTTGAAACATCCCCCGGGCAATCACTTTTCCTTGCTTGAAGACCAGATAGCTATCCCACCCGTAAAAAAACAACAGCCGTGAAACGGGCTTGACGGCTTCAGGAGACCATCCGAAAAAGAATGTGACGGTATGGTTCGCATCCCGGGGATGGGCGCACGAAATCAGGAAGGCCATCTCCGGGCCCTCGAATGTCTGTTCCCCAATGGAGAGGTGTCCCGGATGCATGTCCATGAACCTTTCGCAACTAGTGAAGGAACCGGATTCCAACAGACGACGGGCAGGGGGTCCGATGACCAGATAGGAGGCCGATTCAGCAATGACCGGATCATCGGTTTGGATCGTTTCGATGCCGGGTTGTTCCTCAAGACGTTGAAACAGAGTTTCCAAGCTTTGAGCCTCCTCTTTTGTCAGGGTCTGAGGTCTGATGAGAATCCGACGGGTGTCGGTTTCCCACCTATTTAACATGGGTGGAATGTGTGCACGGAGCAGGTGGAGCAGAAGATCGTGTTCGGGATCAATGGCGAGTGTTGTCGGACTCGCCGGGAGATGCAGCGTGAACGGTTGTGTGGCCTGAGCCACGTTGAGGACGGCGTCATGCTTGAGTCCTCCTTGGAGATCAAGGTGGAGGGGAAGGCGGATGGTGAACATCGGGTCCGCCTGTCGGATGGTTCCGGTCAGGGTGAACTGTCCCTGTTGCGTGGGATCTTCCTGGACCAAGATATCCTGGATGTCCAGATTTGGTGCGCCGGGTTGATCGATCCATTGATGAAAAAACCAACTGAGGTCTCTTTCAGCCGCCTTTGAAAAGATCCGGAGAAGATCGTTCCACTCCAGATAGGTGCCCGTCCCTTCCTGAATAATGCTGCGAACCCCGTTAAAAAAAGCCACCTCTCCCATTTCTTGTCTGAGCATGTGAAACACCATGGCTGTTTTTTGGTAGCCAATGGCATTATCCAAACGGGTTTCTTTGTGGTGAAATGCCCGTACGGGATATTCCTTGTCCGGCTCGGCATACAGATTATATTCGTAGACCATCCGCCGTCGGGTATTGAAGGCCTCCTGCCGATGCCCTTTAGCCTCGTCATAATAGTAGTTGGCAAGATAGGTGGTGAGCCCTTCCACCCAATTGCCTTGGGCAAAGTCATTGAAGACGGAATTTCCGAACCAGGAATGGACGATTTCATGACCGAGAGAATAGGGTTGGGTATATCCGCGCCGAATAACCCCCTCGCCTAAGAGGGTGAATGAGGGGAGCCCAAGTCCGCTTGGGAAAAAGTTCTCCACGACGGCAAATTTTGTAAACGGGTATGGACCCAGAAGATCGGTATACATTTGAAGGTAGTCGATGGTCGCTTCTATATATTGGGGAGCCAGGTGCGCGTCTTCCTGGAAAAGATAGGTGGCGAGTTGAATGCCTTTCCATTCCTGCTTCTGCACCACAAAATGATTGGCTGCCAGCGTCAGCGCTTCACTCGGCAGGCTCACCTTCCATTGGGTGGTTCGGCGGCGGTCAGTCACGGTATTGGAGACTTCCCGGCCTTGGGTGATCGCTTCCCACTCTGAAGGGAGGCTGAGGGTGAGATCATATGTCGAGAGGGTCTGTTCCCATGTGGGATGCCAGAATGTTTCGTAGGTCAAATACACGCCGTTGGGTCCAATATGTCCGTTGGTGTCATCCGGTTTGACGAAGCGAAGTCCACCTGAGGCTTTTGGAGAATCATCAATCTGGCCGTGATACGTCAGGGTGAGGACAGCCGCTTGGTCCGGATCGTCAAGGGGAGGTAAGGGAATTTCAATAACCCGGCGGGTTGATGGCGGCGGAGTCGCGGCTTCTGAGGGATGGGGGATTGGAAGCCGTGTGCCGTTGAATTCGATCCGATCGATCGTGAGCTGAGGATGCAGGATGAAGGAGACGGATGAGTTGGCGCGATGAGATGGAGAAAGATGAACGGTGTCCGATCCGGCAATGGCATGGGTGTCAGGATTCAGTTCAATATGTAATCCATGGTGAATAGGCATCAATGCCTTGGCTTGGAGGGGATTCGCCATCGCCAGGCACAGCAAGAACCCGAGGGCAAATGGTGGGACTCGTATTGCTTGCGGGAAAATTAGGTAAATGGAACTCACAAGCCAATTTCCTTGGTCAATTTCCGAACACCATATTTTTTCCGACAAAATGCTGGGTGGCAGAAAGCTGGAATGTGTCAGTCCTCTAAGTTTTCTGTCGGGAGCAAGGCCTCGACAAACGCTGAAGCGTGAAAATCCTGGAGGTCCGCTTCCCCTTCCCCCACACCGATCAAACGAATGGGAAGATTGAGTTCGTCGACGATCGCCACGACCACACCGCCTTTGGAGGTTCCATCCAGTTTGGTCAAGGCTAAACCGGTGACGCCGAGTGACTCATGAAATTGTCGGGCCTGTGCAATGGCATTCTGCCCCAGCGTGCCATCCAGGACAAGGAGAGTTTCGTGTGGGGCGTCAGGCATTTCCCGTGCAATAATTCGTTTGATCTTTTTCAATTCATCCATCAAATTAATTTTGGTGTGCAGCCGGCCGGCGGTATCGATGAGAACGACATCCACATTTCGAGCTTTCGCCGCGACCATGCCATCAAACACCACGGCGGCAGGATCGGAGCCCTGCTTCTGCTTGATCACTTCGATACCCGTGCGTTTCCCCCAAATATCCAATTGTTCAATCGCAGCAGCCCGGAAGGTGTCGCCGGCGACAAAGAGTGTGTGTAACCCTTGTTGCTTCAACCGATGCCCGAGTTTGGCAATGGTCGTGGTTTTGCCGACTCCGTTGATGCCGATGATCAAGATCACAAAGGGACGAGGGCCGCGTCGAATAAGTTGTTCCAGCGGTTCGGTCTCGCCCTTCCGAAGAATGTCCGTCAGGAGAGTATGGAGGACCGCTGTCGGATCGGTCCCACTGAATAACCGTGTTTTATCTTTCAGCATCTCAAGAAATCGCTCGACCGTGTGTATGCCGACATCGGCTTCCAGGAGACTGGATTCGACATCTTCCAGGGCGACGGGATCCAGGTGCCCCCGCCCCAGGCGACGCAATGACTTTTGCACGGTCTGACGTGTTTTTGCTAACCCCTTCTGAAGACGTTCAACCCATTTCATAGCTGATGTTCCCGACGATTACGTCAAATAAGTGATGCATGGCTTTTTGTTATGCAAGAAGACGGAGTGCCGGCGAAGAAAGGCGACCGAAGATCGTGCGTTCTTTTCGCTTCATCCGTTTGGCTTCCCGATCGGTTGTTTCATGGTCATACCCCAGCAGATGAAGGATGCCATGAATAAGTAAACGCAGGATTTCTTCATCGGCGGTGTTGCCAAACCGTGGAGCTTGAGCCAGTGCCACGGGAATACAAATCACGACATCACCCACAAATGCCAGTGGCGACTGTAAGGCATCCTGCATGGGGAAGGCTAGCACATCGGTTGCATAGTCCCGCTGCCGGTACGTCCGGTTGAGTTTCTGCATGCGAGTCTTGCCGACGAAGGTGAGACTCAGATCAGCCGCAGGATACCCTGCCTGTTGTAACACCGCTTGTGTCAGTCGGCACACAGTTCTGGGGCGAACGGATACTCGCCGGAGGTGAGAACGAAGCCACACAGCCATCGGGTATTACCGCGTGGGCCTCTGGCCGTTGGTGTCTGATTTTGAATGAATTCCAGGAGATGCGGTCGAATGGCCGGGTGATATGTTGTGCGGGCTGTTATTGGGCAATTGCTGTTCAAACCGATCGTACGCTTTGATAATTTCTTTGACCAATCGATGCCGGACTACATCTTGTTCGGAAAAATACACAAATTGTATTCCCTCAATATTGAGGAGAATGTCGGCAATCTGCGCCAATCCGGATTTCTGCGAATCGGGGAGATCGATTTGGGTGATATCCCCAGTCACAATGGCCTTGGAATTCAGTCCGAGTCTCGTCAAAAACATTTTCATTTGTTCGGTGGTGGCGTTTTGGGCTTCGTCCAGAATGACAAAGGCATCGTCGAGCGTTCGTCCCCGCATGAACGCCAGCGGGGCGATTTCAATTTCGCCACGTTCGATAAGCCGATTGGCCCGATCAATGTCCATCATGGTGTACAACGCATCGTACAAGGGTCGTAAGTAGGGGTGCACTTTGGCAAAGAGGTCGCCTGGAAGAAAACCGAGATGTTCCCCTGCCTCCACGGCTGGCCGTGCGAGAATGATGCGACTGACTTGTTTATGCGTGAGAGCGGCAAGGGCCATGGCCATCGCCAAATAGGTTTTTCCGGTCCCGGCGGGGCCAATGGCTATGACCAGATCCGATTTGTTAATGGCTTCCAGATAGGCCTGTTGATTGGGAGTTTTCGGATGGACATTCCCTTTTTTTGTCGGAAGCGCACTTGCCGAAACGGTATAGGGTTTGAGTGGGGTATCCCGTTTTTCTTCTGTCGCCAGAATGGCTCGTGAAATATCGTCGGGTTTCAATTCGTAATAGGTTCGGGTCCAATCGGCTAGCTCCCGCAAAATGTGTTCGGCCCGCAGAACTGACTCCGGTTGACCATGAAGGGTAATTTCATCGCCCCTGGCCGCCATTCGAACCTGGAGCTCCCCTTCAATCATTTTGAGGTGCAGATCGTGCGGGCCGAAAAGATTGGCTAAATCGACCCCTTCTCGTAGTTTAATTTTTCGCACGTCGTATTCGACTGAACCTCCGGTGATCGGCCATTAAACTGATACTTGATTCTAGCAAAGGTTTCAGTTTGGCTCAAGGAATGAAATGAGAGGCTACCGTCTCTTTTGGCAGATCGAACAAAAGAACGAGCTGCGTTCACTCTGCAGACGGGTGATCAGAGTGGGGCATCCATGCAAGCAGGGCAATCCTGCCTTCTGATATATCTGGTGCGCTTGCTGGAATTGTCCATACGACCCATCCGGAGCACGGAAATCTCTGATGGAAGATCCTCCAGCGGCAATGGCTTCACCTAATACGGTATGCATGGTGTCATAGAGCCGTTGACAGGCTGAGGCGCCCAGCCGATAGCCGCGAGCTTGTGGGTGCACTCTGGCCCGAAACAGGATTTCGTTGGCGTAAATGTTTCCAATCCCCGCGAGCCGATGTTGATCGAGAAGAAAGGGCTTCAGCCTGCCTCGACAACTTTGAATGAGCTGGATAAAGGGTTGCGCACCTATATCCATGGCGTCAACGCCGAATCGGCGATGCATAAAGGCTTCCAATTCCGGTGGGGTGAACAGCCAGAGCCGGCCAAACCGGCGAGGATTCCAGTAATGCAGTTCAGTGGCCGGAGCTCCGGAAATCTCGATGCGGCAATGGATGTGTTGAGGAGTTGAGGCCAAGGCAGGATTGAAAAACCACAGTCCGGTCATTCCCTGCTCTGAAAGCAGATACCGGGTTTCGTTGGCTCGATGGCAGGTAAAGATTAGACATTTGCCTTTCCGGGCGATATGGGTGATCGTGGAGCGCTGAAACCAGGGGATGAGGTCGTGCCCGGTGCGCACAATATCCGAACGGTGTATGGTGAGTGTGGCAATGGTCCCACCCAGGACATGCCGGTTCAGATGGTTGAGGATGACTTCGACTTCAGGGAGCTCGGGCATAGAGGATGACGTGGGGAAAATAAAGAGTTGAGCGTGCGTGGGTCAGTTTTTCCTTCTGGCCTGGAAGGTTGTACCAGATTAGCAGGGCGTTGAAAAAGTCCGCCAGTGGCGTTCCCTGTCTTCACCGGAGCGGCTTCACGTCTATACGCTGAAGCGCTTCGACGCGCAAGCGCGCAGGCAGGTCGCCCCTTGACCGTGCTCACGTACTTCTCTCTACGCTCCGCCCGTCCAAGTGGCTGCGCCTTCCCTCTAAGGAACCTCAGGATAGGTCTGGACCGGCCATTTTGATCATCCTGCTTCGTTCATGAAAGATCGTAAGCATTTTGATCCCGATACGCTCTCAGGAAAATTTTGATTTTTCCAACAGTGTGTTGCAAATGGCGCTGGGAATCGCCATGTTCATTTTTTAATGAGGTATCCTGATAGGCAAGCCTATGAACTCCGGCTCAATGGGATGAGATTGGACTGAGCCAGCTCCTGCCCTGGGTGTCTGGTGTGTGAAGAGCATGTGGAATCGTTGGTTGCGGGATCTCTGGGAGGAAGCCTATACTTTAAAAAGGGAATGTTCAACAGCGTGGATAAGGAAGACGAATGACACAATTAAGCATCAAGCAGGTTGAAGAACGGTTAGGGGAGGTGAAGTGTCCTATTTGTAAGGCCAACCGTTTTGGAATTGACTCCAGGACAGCAACGGAAGACGGCGAATGGAAAGCGATTTGTATTGGGTGCCACTATATGTTTCCCGTCCATACCGATATGGAGTTTTATGTACAAACACAGCCGGATATCCCCTATCATCTCAAGGAAATCCCATGCCCATCTTGTCGACATCGCGGGGTGTCCCTGGATTTTCGAGCGGTGCTCTCAGTTCGTGAATCGGTTTATTTTGTGACCTGTCCCGGTTGTCAGCTCAAGTTTCCTGAGCGGTCCCATTTGGAATCCTTTGAATAATCATCGTAGAGGAGAATGTCATCATGAATCACGATAACACGTCCGAAGAACCCAACGATTCTGAACTTACCGACGCTGAGGATCCTAAGGTTGTCTCTCCAAAAAAAATAAAAAAAGAATTGTCGGTTATGTCTCTCCCGCATGATAATGATGTGATGGCTCAGGAAATGGCCGATTTGTTTGACGAAGATCGAGTCACGCATAAACATGGAAATGCCGAGCCCGAAAAAGATTAGTGAAAAGACCAATCTAACTTCCTGCCTTCCCCGAGCTTCTTATTCCCATTCCCCTATATCGTGGTTTTAATCCTCGAGTTGCCTCTATAGCGAGTTTCTTGGTTTTACCCCTTCCAACGCGTAGGCTTTCCCTCTGTCCTTGTTGATACGATCATTAATGATGTATGGCTCTAAGTGCATGAATTCATTGTGCATTAAAATTGAAATGGTCTTTGATCATTGGAGGAGTCGTTCTAAATACGTGTGGCCGTTTCATCTCTGTGCTGTAACGAAAAAATGAAACGGGATTTTGACTCTTTGACGAAAAATTCACCTAAGGATGAAAATTCCCCTCTATATTTGCTGGGGTTGATGTATTGTTACCATTTTTTGCCAATGTCCAACGTCTGGATACGCATCGTGGTCGATGCGCAGGAGGTGAGCCGCGTCCTCCCGGATGCGATACGACTTCGAGCTCGGCAGGATAATCGGTTATTGGCTTCTATGCTCCCGATTACACAAGAAGCGTTGGCCCTTTCCATCAAACAATCTCCACAGCTCATAAGTGATTCCATTGCCCCCATCTTGGGATCCGCCATTCGAAAAGCCATTTCCCGGGCCATGCGGGAAATGCTCCAGTCTCTCAATCAGACGTTGGAATATACTATGTCCTGGCAAGGACTTCAGTGGCGATGGGAGGCCTGGAAAACCGGAAGACCCTTTGGGGAAGTGGTGTTGTTGCATACCCTCCGGTTTAGAGTGGAACAGGTATTTTTGATTCATAAAAAAACGGGATTTTTACTCAATCATGTGATGGCGGAAGGGATTTCCAGCCAGGGGAAGCGGCAATTTCGGGCATGTTGACAGCCATTCAAGATTTTAGTGAGGGATTCGTTTCAGCAAGGGCAGGATGAAGGATTTGAATCGCTCAGGATCGGCGATTTGACGGTCTGGATAGAACAGGGGGCCAAGGCTATTTTGGCCACAGTGATTCGGGGAACCCCTCCTGTGAAATTGCGGGATTTTCTTCAAAACACCCTTGAATCCCTTCATGCCCAATATTCCGATTCTCTGCAGAATTTTTAAGGCGATGCCGCTGTTTTTTTAAAGACCAGACCTCATTTGGAAGATTGTCTCCAAGCACAATTCCTGAAAAAACGAAAAGGCCTTCCGGTCGTATTCTGGGTGTTAAGTGCTCTTCTTCTGGCCCTTTTGGGATGGTGGGCCTATCAGGCTTCTCTCAATCATCAACAGTGGACTGAGTTGTTGCAGCGCATCGGGGCCGAGCCGGGTATTGTGGTGACGACTATTCAGGAGGAAAGTGGGCGAACGGTATTCCATGGATTGAGAGACCCTCTGGCAGTTGACCCTGAACGGTTGCTGGAAGAGGTGGGATATTCTCCACATGCGGTCGGGTTTCATTTTGAACCGTTCATTGCCCTCACTCCGGAGATGATTCGTAAGCGGGCAGTTACTGTTTTACAGCCACCCGAATCGGTAGAGGTAAGCGTTGAGGGTAGCCGGATCATACTGATGGGGGAAAGTTCTCATGCCTGGATTTCCAAAGTAGAGCAATCGGCTATGGCAATCCCGGGGATTTCGGAGATTGCCTTGGAACGTCTCATTGACACAGACATGAAACAATTTGAAGCACTTCAAGTTGAATTAGAAGGGCAGGCGATTTCCTTTTTGTCAGGGCAGGAGCGGTTGCCAAATCGGGAATTGGTAAAAATTCGGCAGGTGAAACGTATTCTTCAGGAATTGGATCAGAAAGCCATGCAACTCGGTCGGGAGCCCACAATTTATGTCATGGGATATTCCAGCCCTGTGGGCTCTCACCCGACCAATGTGTCCCTAAGTGAAAGGCGTGCGAACAAAGTTCTGGAAATCATCAGCGAAACCCCTTTTCGTGTCTTAAAACTGTCAGCCCTAGGCAAAGGGGTTGATCCCGAAGTCAAACCTGGGTCTGGGGAAGGACAGGCGTATTCTGCCAGTCGGCGAGTGTCGTTCAAGGTGGTAGAGCCCGCGATAATACAGACCAGGAAAGCGGGAGCGAGGACCGGGTTGTGATTCAGAAAAAAAATTGTATGTTAGGTGCGTTTGCCGTGGGGAAAACGAGCCTGGTGAAACGATTAGTCTCGGGCATTTTTCCCGAAAAATATCTCACGACGGTTGGCGTCAAGATTGATCAAAAATCTTTGTCGGTAGGGGGGCAAGGCATTCTGCTGGTTCTTTGGGATCTCTATGGCGATGATGTCTTCCAAAAGGTTCGGGCGTCATATTTGCAAGGGTCATCGGGATATATCCTGGTGATTGATGGAACAAGGCAAGAAACGGTTGACGTGGCGTGCAGCTTACATGAATTAGCCCTGAAGACCATCGGTCCTGTCCCTTTTGTCCTCCTGCTTAATAAACATGATCTGGTGGACGAGTGGGTGGTGGAGTGTCCCATGATTTCTGATCTCAGTGCCCAAGCCTGTCTGGTGTCCATGGTGAGCGCAAAAACCGGTGAAGGTGTCGAGGCGGCGTTTTTCGTGTTATCCGAAGCGATGCTGAAATCCTGAAGACGGGCTGGATGAAAGACGCGTCAACCGGTAGATATTCGTCGGTACACTTAACGAGATTCCCTCATCCCCTTGTTGCTAGCAGAGATTGGTGAGACTCATGTCCGGTTCCATCCACGATCCCGCTCTTCTCGGTGTTTTTGATGCGTTAATTTTCAAAAAAAACTGCGGACCGTTTCGACCGTGTGGGTGATCTCCCAGTTGGTTTCCTCCTCCTGGCATGACCCAGGGGAATGATTTGCCTGCTGGGCAATTATTGGAACATTCGTTTTTTCTGCAACATTTTCTCCATGAAGCGCAGGCATGGTGGGATTCAGCTGAGGCTGGCCAATTGAAAACCGGTTTGTGGAGTGAACCGGCATTATTTGGAGAAGACGTTATCCTGGAAGCTATTGCCGTCCGTCATGGGTCTGTTCGGTATGTCATTCTGCAACGCTTTGGACCCGAGATCCTTCCGATCCAGCCCTTACTGCAAAAGGCACGTGAAGAACAGCTTTCACACCGTCAGACCGTCAATCATCATGAACGCACGGAAGCTCAACTTGGTAATCGATTAGCGAAAAGCGAACAGGAACGGGATGATGTGATGGCCGTGCTCGACGGGTTGGGATTGGGGGCCATCATGGTCGCTGCGAATCGGGAGGTGAGGTTTATTAGTGGAAAAGCTCGTGAGTTATTGCAGACCGATCCTGACAGCATGATCGGCCGCTCTCTGAGTAAGGCCCTTCCGTGGAAAACAGAAGACAGTGCCAGAGTCGAGGAAATGGGACGGTTGCCAGGGTCGCAGCGTCAGGTTGTGTCGGTAGTGATGGATGGAAAAAAGCGTTCTACACGCGCGTTGGAAGTTGACGTGCAAGATGATCCTCGAGACTCCCGAAGAACCATCTTGTTGTTAAAAGATGTCACCGAGATAGAAGAATTGCGCCGGCAGTTGGTGGGGCCAACACAATTTCACGATCTGGTTGGGAAATGTCCAGCCATGCGCATGGTATATGAACGGATTCGAGACATTGCCACGGTAGATGTGCCGGTGCTCATTGATGGGGAAACCGGGACTGGCAAAGAATTAGTCGCCCGTGCGGTACATCATTTAAGTCCGCGTCATGATCATCCATTTCTGCCGGTCAATTGTGCAGGATTGACCGATTCCCTGTTGGGGAGTCAATTATTTGGTCACAAACGCGGTGCCTTTACGGGAGCGACGAGTGACCATGCAGGATTTTTCGAGTCGGCTGAAGGCGGCACGTCATTGTTGGATGAAATCGGAGATATGCCGTTATCGATTCAGACGACCCTGCTCCGTGTGCTGCAAGAGGGAGAAATTATTCGTCTCGGGGAGTCCCGGCCACGGAGAGTGAATGTCCGGGTCTTGGCGGCCACCAACCGGCCACTTCAAGAATTGGTCGACAAGGGTGCCTTCCGTGCGGATTTACTCTATCGGATCCGTGTTGCGCGACTAAGGCTTCCTCCTCTGCGAGAGCGCCGCGAGGATATTCCGTTGTTAAGCACGGGCTTTTTTTGTGGAAAGCCGCGTCTCGCTTGGTAAAATGCATGTTCTGGGTATTGCTCCGGAAACGATGCAGCGGTTCTTACGCTATTCCTGGCCGGGGAATGTCCGGGAATTAAAAGGGGCCTTGGAATATGCACTGATACATTGCCGTGGCGAAAGCGTTCTTCCAACCGATCTGCCTCCTGAATTGTGTGAGGTGTCTCCGGGTGTCCAGGCATCGCCTTTTTATAAACCGAATGAACGCCAGCTTATCCTTGATGCTCTGACACAAACGAAAGGAAAACGTGCGCAAGCCGCAAAATTGGTCGGTATGAGTCGTTCTACCTTTTACCGCCGGTTAACCGAGTTGAATATTGCTCAAAAGGAGTCCTCCCGCTGATTCGGTCATTTCTGGATAAATCCGGAATATTCGTCGGTGATTAAACCCAGGGTACGTTGGGGTTTTCGTCAATATCGACTACAATAGACGGCCCATATGCATGGCCATAAGACATATGAAATTTTTTTGCGTGAAATCAGGTTAGTATAAGAATAATTTACAAAAGAACAATCTGATCGGTTCCAGGCCCATCCCCTCGTATCCAGGTGAGAAAATAGATTTCCTGGACCGGGTCCACGGAACATCCACCGACCTTCCCGTCGGTGGCCTTGTTGTCTTTCCAAGCTAAGGAGGTCCAATGAGCAGGAGGCTAATGCTGTGCTACGCGTGTTTGATCCTAAGTCTAATGGTGCTGCCGGTACTCTGTCTGGCGGGACCAATGGGGAAAATTACGCTGAAAGACGGCAGTCAAATCTATGGGGAAATTGTGGAAATGACCGAGGGCAAGATTCAGATGAAGACCCTATTCCATGAGGGGAAGGACCCCATCACCATCAAGTGGTCTGAAGTCACGGGAATCGATACCGAGGATCCCATGAGTTTTGTCTTGAGTAATGGAACCATCTTACAAGGAAAACCGGCGATGACGAAGCCCGGGACGTTGGATATCAAAACCGATTTATTACCTGAACCCATAGCGGTGCCGCTTGATTCGGTTTTGGCGGTGAATCCCCCAGTGAAAAAGGCAGTGGCCTTTACCGGCAACTTTAATTTTGGCGGGTCGATTACCTCCGGGAACACGGACGTGAAAAACTTCAGTTTTGTGGGTGAACTGGTCGCGAGAAGCGAGCGGTTGCGACTGAGTATATTGGGGCGTTACCTGTATGGCGAAAATGATGGTCAGTTAAATGTCCGCAATGCCTATGGCACCGTCAAAATGGATTTTTTTGTGACTAAGCGGTTTTATGTGTATACCGGTGTATTGTTTGAGCAGGATACATTTCAAGATCTTAATCTTCGTTCATCGGTGTTTGCCGGTCCCGGATATCAATATATTGATGTCGGAGATTATGACAGCCCGTATTTAAGCAAATTGCAACTCCATGGTGAAATCGGTTTGGGGTATTTTAATGAGGATTTTAAACGGGCGGCAGATGTTAGTTATTTTACCGGTCGTTGGGCGGTGAATCTTCATTGGCCGGTCCTGCCCAATCTGACGGTGTTCCATCAGCACCAAGGCTTCCCTTCTTTGGATAAAACCAGTGATTGGTATGTGACATCTCAGCAGGGTATTCGTATGAATATCTGGGAGGACTTTATTACCACGTTTCAGATCAATTGGCGGTACGATAACTCCCCGGCTCCCGGAACCAAAAAAGCGGACACGCAATATATTTTGTCGCTCGGATATGCATTTGATGCATAAATCTTGGTTCTAAGCTGAGGGCCCGAGCATGGTGAGTGTTCGGGCCCTTAACGTGCTTTTCCTTCCTGTGTTTCCTCCTTCCTTTTTCTCTCACGCGTGATTCAACATTTTTTTTCTGAAACACCTTGAGACAGCCTGCTGTTTCATAATGGGATAAATTTTCTATGAAAAACGGGAATGGTTGGAATTTAAGGGAAATTCATCTGGCATCATTATTGTTAATAGATATGGGTACCCAATGAGTAGGTGGAACCCAAACAATGAACATTCAACGGTTGTCATACCATTTCCTTCTTGAGTCTCTGCGGTGCATTCGGAATGTTAGGCGTGTTGTTTTGTACCTTGGGAATAGAACCGGAAGGACTGGAGCCACGGATTGCGTGGAATGGCAAGGACATTGCCCCGAGGCTAGCCATCCATTCGAAATGTGACGGGAAGGTTCAGGCGGGGATACCAGCTGTCGAAGTGGTCAAAAAAATAAGGGAACGGTCATCACGGTCCGGAGTTATGTTCCGGAGGTGTCGAGGGATCTGTTCTCCCTCACGGAATTCGCATCCGACACAGATGTTCTTTGGCAAAGAGAAGCTTCGTGCTGGGTTAGGAATAGACGAGATTCATCAGAAATCAGTGAGTCAAATGGAAGATGGGGGCCTGTCTGAACGCCAGGAGAGCATTGTCCCTATTCCAAATTGGTATTTAGACATGATGAATATTAAGCAACGAACTCTGAATGGGACGTGTCTAGGCCAAACTTTTTTGCGCAGCCTCCGGGAAGGAAGAGACCTTATGGGAACGGCGAAAAAGGAAGTTCTTCGGTCGAGCCCCAGGTTAGGTCGCGTCTTGATCGTTACGAGGGATCATGTAATTCGTGATTTCCTGGGACAGATCTTGAAACTGCACGGGTATGATTGTGAATACCTTGAGAAATTGCCAAAGGCCATGATGGAGCAAACCTGGAAGGATTTTGATGCACTATTCATTGAAAGTCATTCTCTGGAACGATTGAAGCGTGGCATGAGCGCTGAAATCTCCCATGCCTCAGATTCTCCGATGGTGGTGGTATTGGGAGATCTTCCTCCATTGGATGAAACGGGACATTTTCGTGAGCTGAAAAAACCGTTGGATTATCGTCAGATGGGAAGGCTCATGGATGAATGTCTTTTTTTGAAAACACAAAGATGCGCATCACAAGGCGATTAAAAGGTGGATCGTAATGGTTGAACTGTTTGCCAGGGTGCGGAACGCCCAGGGCGGCTACCTATTCGAGCTGATCTTGACAGTTGGGGCTTTTAGAGGGGGTCTTCAACTGGAAATAGGCGAGGATAGGCCAGCCGCCCCAGGTTTTTTAACAGTGGCTGGTCCTGTTGTTTCATGGCCTGCAGAAAGTATTGGAGGTAAAGGCCAGTTTAGGCGAAGAACGGGAAGATCTGGAAGGATCTTGCATTTGTTTTGGTGTTGAGAGAGGATGATGCAGTCTTTTTATGATCATTCTGGAAAACAACCGGTTCTAGCGTTCACGCTCATGATAAGGAGGATGTGATGCTTAAAGAGTTCAAAGAATTTGCCATGCGAGGCAATGTTATCGATATGGCTGTCGGGGTCATTATTGGAGGGGCCTTCGGGACTATTGCCAAATCGTTGGTGGCCGATGTGTTGATGCCCCCTATTGGACTCCTGTTGGGTGGCGTTGATTTTTCCAACCTGTTTGTCACCCTTAAGGACGGAGTGCCTCCAGGGCCATATCTTGCCTTGTCCGATGCTCAGGCAGCGGGCGCTGTTACCATGAATTATGGAGTATTTCTCAATTCGGTTATTAGCTTTCTGATTGTAGCCTTTGCCGTTTTTATGGTGATTAAAGCCATCAACCAGATGAAGCGTGAAGAAAGAGGCACCTCCCGCGGATCCTACAACGAAAGAATGCAAATTTTGCCAGATGACGATTCCCATTCAAGCCACCAGCTGCGGTCATTGTACTTCCGAATTGGCTAAAGTCCGCCTAATGCAAATTGTCCGATTCATGGCCTATGCCTGATGCGCGATTGATCAACACGAGGGGATGATCGTAACCTAGTACCCTCTTTAAGAAAGATAGGAAATTTTGCCCCATGGGATAATGGTTAGCACAGGGTTTTGTGAAATCTTGGATTAAGAGCAGCATTCCCTGTGCAGAGAATGCCGCTTTTTGCAATTTTTCATAGATCGAACATAGAAAAATCGGTGTGAAATTGGTGTTTGAGTGCATGATGCCTACAGGTGGACTCACTCACGTCTTGAATTGTTAGCATAAAAAATCTGCTTCTTGATCCACTGTACCTTTCGTATTTTTCATATACCGAATATCCTGAACTCATAGGGTCTTTTTTTTTAGACCATCTGCCTGTAAAATATCTGCAGGTTGATTGCCTTGGCTTAACCTTATCGAAAGGAGGAACTATGGACTTGAGTAAATTGACTGAAACGCTACAGGCGACTCTTGGGGGAACCTTGCCGAATGTGTTGGGGGCATTGGGAATCCTGATCCTGGGGTGGTTTGTGGCTCTGGCGGTGAGAGCCGGCGTCAGAAAAGGACTCGGCATGTCTGAAACGTCAATCAGCGATTGCGTTCCACCACCGGTACCGACATGGACATTGAAGGTGGGACAGCGGCAGGACATCTATTATTTAATTCTTTTATTAGTTTTAGTAGGCATTTTTTAATGCCTTACACTTGGAGTTGGTCTCCGGTCCTTTGCGGGACTTTAGTGGATCAGGTGATGGCCTTTGTCCCGAAATTAGTGGCTGGTGGAATATTAATATTAATCGTGTGGATCATTGCCACCGTACTTCGAACCATTGTGACCAAGGCTTTGCAATCGACGACGATGGATGAAAAACTCAGCGCGGGAGCCGGGATGCGGCCGATGAGTGATAATTTGGGGAATGTCGTATTTTGGCTGGTTGTTCTGTTATTTCTCCCGGCCATTTTAGGGACATTGGAGATTGACGGCCTATTGAACCGGTTCAAGACATGGTCAATGAAATGTTAGGCATGCTTCCCGAATGTTTTCGGGGCTGTCTTAATTGGTGTTGTTGGATGGTTCTTGGCCAAAATCGTCGGGATCTGGTGAGTAACTTGTTGACGGCAGCCGGAACCGACCGGTTGGGTGAACAAGTCGGACTTGCGGGGAACGATGTCTTTGTCTCATTTGGTTGCGTGGGTGGTCTATATCCTGATTTTGGTCCCTGCGGTCGTTGCTGCATTGCAAGCCTTGGAAATTGAAGTGATTACGGGACCTGCGACCGATATGCTGAATACAATGATGGCGACGATTCCCGACATTTTTGCGGCGGCAATTATTTTAGGAATCGCCTTTGCTATTTCCCGGTTAGTCTCGCATTTAATGAGTAATTTATTGGGCGGGCTTGGGTTTGATGCTCTGCCTGGACAAGCTCGGGTTGGGGCAGGCATTTACCGGCCAAACCACACCTTCCTGCTTAGTAGGAAAAATTACGGCTTTTCTTTATTATGTTATTTGCCGTGGTGGAAGCGACAAGCCAGCTAGGATTCGATCAGGTTTCTGATCTGGTGACCATGTTTATAGCATTTGGCGGACAGGTCATATTGGGAAGCGCCATCATTGCCATCGGATTTTGGTTATCCAATCTGGCTTATGACGCCATCATTCGGGTTCATGGAGTCGAATTCTGGAGGGGTGGCCAATATCGCCCGATTCGCCATTCTCGGGTTGGTCATCGCCATGGGTCTACGAGCCATGGGGTTGGCCAATGAGATCGTCAATCTGGCGTTCGGGCTGACCCTTGGAGCGATTGCCGTGGCAGTGGCGTTATCCTTTGGTCTAGGAGGCCGGGAAGCGGCAGGCAAACAAATGGAGCATTGGCTCAGTCAAGCCCGTGGCGAACGCCGAGGGTAGGGTCATTCTCCCCCACGGCTGTTGTCCATGGCCGTGGGGGACACTTTTCGTTCAGTCGGGATGTGCCTGCGGGTGGGTATGAGTCGAAGGCCCAATCCCCGTAATGATTCGTAACCTGATGCCGGTGTCATGGCTGATCCACTCTCCCCCGGCCCCAGGTTAAAGGTACAATTAGCACCATGCTGATGGGGCTGCACCCAGCGAGATTACCGGATTGGATTCCCACAGAAGATCAACAAGAGTTATCCACTCTTGAGAGTCAGCATGTAATTGGTGAGGTCGTTCAGCTGTTTCTCGTTAAGTGGAAATTTTGGCATGAAGGAGCCGGGGGAAACGGATTGCGGATCCTTGAAATGCTGAAGATGCCATTCTCGGTCTGGTCGTCTGTCGGCAACATACGAGAGGTCCGGGGCCAGGTTTGCACCTTCCCCATGAATCCGATGGCAGGTTTTACATTTGTGTTCTTCTACTAACGCCATTCCCCGAGCCACTGACGGATCACGTTTGGGGACGGCGTACAGGTCGCGGAAAGAAATACTCAACAGGCTGAACACGATAACCAAAAATCCCAACCCCGCACCCAACACAACCCGGCGTGAGGACGGGTGTCGTTCGGGGTTTCGATCCACAAAGGGCAGGAGCAGTAATCCGATGAAAAAGAGTGTGGGAAGAAGCCAGGTCGCCAGAGGTCCCCATGCCCCTGGGGCATATTTGAGAAGCTGATAAAAAAACAGAAAATACCATTCCGGGACGGGAACAAATGAATGGTCTGACGGATCGGCCCGATCAGCCAAGGGGAATTCCACGCTGATCGCCAACATGGCGACGACGGCAAACACTCCAAGCATGACCACCGCATCCATGAAGACCTGCCGTGGATAGAAGGTTTCACTTCCGGCTCTGGCTCTCTTTTCATCATGAGGGCCGGCCGGTCCCACTCGTCTGAGAATAAAGAGATGGAGCATGATTCCCGCTGCTATGAGTACTGGAAGAAATGCGACGTGAATGGCAAAAAACCGTGAAATGGTCAGGGCGCCGAGAGTTTCCCCGCCACGAAGGGCTTTCACCAGGAAATCTCCGATAAGGGGAACGCTGCCGACCATGTTGATTCCCACCTGGGTCGCCCAATAGGCGTTTTGATCCCAAGGTAGCAAATATCCCGTGAATCCGAACGCCAGCATGATGGCGAGCAGGATGACGCCGACAATCCACATGAGTTCTCGAGGCCGTTTATAGGCACCGTCAAAAAAAACCTGCAACATGTGGAGCCCGATGGCCATCATGACGGCTGAGGCCCCCCAATGATGCAGGCCGCGGACAAACCATCCACCCCAGACCTCATGTTGAATATACTGAACGGTGTCGTAGGCATGGTCGGTCGCCGGCACGTAGTACACCATGAGAAACATGCCAGTCAGCGCTTGCAAGACAAAGAGGAACAGCGTGGCCGAGCCGAAGACATAGTTCCAGCTGGCACCTCCGGGAATGGGCTCGTCCAGGAGGGTTTGCTCCAGGGGCTTTAATTTCAGGCGCTGGTCGATCCATTGATAAAGACGTGAGGCCATGATTAGAGTTCCACCTTTTTCGCCAGACCGGATTTAAATTCCTCATATTGGACCAGCAAGTCACCATTTTCGATTTTGGATGGCAGCGTGTCCAAAGGACGTGGCGCGGGGCCGGCTTTCACGGTTCCATTCATGTCATAGACGCTTCCATGGCAGGGGCATTTAAAGAGACGGTCCTGTTGGTCCCATCGATAACCACAGCCTAAATGAGGACAGATTGGCGAAAATACTGTCACCTCTCCATTGGGCTGTTTCACCGCCCACACGCCCTTGGTGGTGTGGCTTTCCTGCCATCCATCCTTTTGCGTCATGGTGTAATCCATCGCCTTGGGTTCACCAATCGGGAGCGCATCGGCTTTTCCCAGTGAGACCCATTCTTTATTTCGTCGTTGAAGCGCAGGGGCGATGACGTATCCGATTAATGGGACAGCAAGGGAAATTCCGATAAGGGAGGAAATAAACACGGTGGTTTTTACAAAGAATGACCGGCGGGTTCCTACCGGGGTGGACAAGCCATCTTCCATCATGAGGGTTCCTTTTGAAAAAGCGGACAATACGATGCCCTCCTCATATGAGGAGGGCATGCTCCATCCTGTTCACATAAAGATATCATAGTTCGGGAGGAGAGCCGGAATAACGCGGGATTCAGAGAAAAGACCATTTAAAAAATGCCCCCGTAAAAGGCTAGCATAGAAGTATGGACAGTCAATATCAAAAAAATTTCATTGACGGGGTTGAGTTTGGAGAGACCTGTATTTCTGAAGGGCATGACCCACACCGTCGAAGCATCAAGTTGAGCAAATATGTGCAGAGGTGAGGTGGGTGCGGTTCTATTTGCCAGGGGAAAATGGCTCCTCTTTGCAGACTCAGGATACGGGGTTTGACTTTCTTATGATGAACCGGGTGGGTTAGGTTGAACACGTGTGATGTGAAGGTGAAGGTGGCCAGCAGCAAGAGATTTGAGTATTGCACAAGTGAATTGTCCCGGCTGGAGTGGTACGTATGGCCAAACCTCCTTTTTTCCCGACAATGAGGTCCAACGATTAGAGTCGTAAAGTGCCTATCAGGTTCCGGATACCATCCCCGAGCTAGCCTATGACGACCTCACGTTCCTGGCCGGGACTATTTGCCAAACACCTAGTGCGTTTACCAGCCTGCTTGCTGACCAACGTCAATGGTGTCAGTGAAAAGGTTGGGATCTCGGCGAGAGAAACTTCCAGGGACGTGGCGTTTTGCGCACATTCCATCCTGCAATCGGACGTCATGGTTGTGTCTGATGCTATCAATGATTTCCGATTTGCTGATAATCCTTTGGTCACTCAGGAACCCTCCCTTCGATTTGATGCCGGGGCTCCATTGAAAACGCCGGAGGGTCATAATTTGGAGACTCTGTGCGTCATTGATCGAGTGCCACGGGAACTCACTTAAAATCAGATGAAGTCTTTACAGGTCTTAAGCCGTCAGGCGATGGCCCAGTTGGAATTATGTCGACAGTTGATAGAACGCGATGTGCTGTTAAAGGGATTAAAACATGCCGTGAAAAAGGTAAAAATTGTAAATGGTTTGCTTCCCATTTGTGCCAATGGCAAGGTGATTCGTAACGAAAAAGGGAAGAGTAGCTGACACTGGAAACGTATATCCGTGACCGGTCTCACGCGGGATTTACCCATAGAATTTGCCCATCCCGTAAGCAGGATTTAATTTCCCAATTAAAGGACTATTCCTCATAGCCCCGACAACTCCGGATGATGTTGTTTGGAACGTGATAATGAAAGAAGGATTTACCAGTACCGGACTGCTCCGGTATCGATATGGATGAATCCTCGCCTGCCGTAATAGCCGACTCCACCCAACCGAAGCTTCACAGCGGCGCGGCGAATTTTTGAAAGTCGCACGCCGGGAATCGAGAAGTCCATCGCTTGTCCGACCGTATGTAGGCTGTTTGGCGCGGCCCCTCGACCAAGGCGAATCAACAATTTATTGTATGAGGGCGATCGGTAGGCAGAGTAGACGTGAATTTCCTTTCCCTGTCCGACTAACTTTTCTACCTGATTTATATATTCCAGCAATTGGATGTCCATCTGGCAGATTTTTTTGGAATGATGGCATCGCAGGAGATAATTGATGTCTTTCAGGGCTTCCTGATCATAGCGACCGGATTGATTGCGATACGTCACCTGAAGTCGTTCGTCCGTGTGGGCGTTGTAGAGGTGAAGTCGGCCTTCAGGCAGGGACTGGGCCGATGCGGATTCCGGAAACATCAACCGGCTGCCAAGAATCAGCATGCCTGCAAGTGAGGACTTCAGGAAGAAGCGCCTGGACCAGAGTTCTTCTGTCTCCTGAGACATGGTGACACCCTCCGAACTATGAATGGGGAAATGGAGCGGGAGAATAAAGCGGCATGAAACATTAATTGTTTAACAAAATAGGATGATGAGGTCAACCAATTGATGGAAAATTTTCAGTCTTCCCCTTATCCATTTTTATTGAGTCCATAACGGAATTGCATGAAAATGGCCAATCGCCTCTTTTGGCCCCATTTTTTTTGTGGAAACTCACCTGCATTGCTGTTCTTTCCGACATTCTGCGTTTGGGAATCAATCCTCAGCGGCCTCATGCCCGACATGTTGAATCCGACATCGATCATTGGCGTATGTTGTTTTGAATCCCGTTACAGACTTAGGGGAATCCGGGCAGGATGGGATATGGCCTTTCCGCATATCAAAGGGTAGACGATGGGTTAGTCTTCAGCGTCTCAACACCTATGTCTCCACCTGATCATTCATTTTTCTCGAAATGGATCGGTTGTTCCCCGATAATATACACCATAGATAGAACATTCTTTGTGACTATTCGACATCGCCAAAGCTCCATTTTGGAGTCAGCTGGGCATTTGCCCCATTTGCGAAACGCAACAGGTAATCTCACCATTTCTTCTTTGCGTTAACCTATAGAGTGCCGGCCGAAGAAGATATTGTTAACCAAGATATTCGATTGGCATTGGCCTCTCTCTCCTGCCGTCACTTTCGTAGTTCGTTACAGCCCAAGTCAGTGGGCATGAGCCTTCAGGGCTCATTGGCCTGTCCACGTATCTCGTTTTGGAAGTGCATGCCCAGAATGTTCCACCTGATTTTAGATTAGCCTGATCTTCATAGTCTCCCACGTATTACTTTGGGATCATTTCTTTCGTAATTTTTCGTTTGGCTTCGTGAGTTGCAGGACGATCACGTGCTAATCGGAAGTTGAATCCTGCCTCCAATCCACACTTTCAACAAGCCAGGTAGTGGGTTCCGGTTATCTAAATAGATAAACATGTCTCACAATCGGATACACCGGGAACGTTATGAAAGGAACGCCTGTTTCACGTGACCACTGAAGATAAGGTTGAAAAGATTTGAAATGCAAAGGGGATAGGCCTGCACAACACTCGTCAACATACCACATGCAAATCGGGAATAAGTCTTGCTCACGTCAATAAATATATGGGCCCAATTATTTAACTTCCACGGACCCTGCAAAGGGTTCGTCCTACTGTAAGGAGGAGTCGTCATGCCACAGGTTGAACCGAGCGTTATGCTTAATTCGATTATGGGGAAAATCTACAATGTGCTGACCAATGGGGATGATACCGTCCCCAAATCGGAAGACAATTTTTTTAGTTGGTGCACACCCGGATTGGCTGTTGAACCGGATGATTTTGATTTTTTAACACAAGGGTTAACGGGTGTGGTGAAAAAGAAAGCCCTGAAGGACATGGTCCTCGAAGGTGAGGGAGGGGAAGGAGCATCGAAGCCCCCAGAGCTGACACCGGCAGTATTAGAAGGATTGCGTGCGCAAGATGCCAGCAAACAGTATATGAATGCGGAAAGTTTTGCGCGGCTTGTCGATTTTGTCCCCGACCTGGCTGCGACCACGAATAATCAATTCGCGGCCATGAGTATCATGAACAATGAGGGATCGCTTTCAGAGCGCTTCGAGTATATTTTACGCATGAGTCAAATCATGGAAACCAAATTGGATGAAAAAACCAAAAATAAAATTGAAAAATTCAGAGGGCTGCTTTCCACGACAAGGATAAAAAAGGATCTTCTGACTGATGAAGAAATCGAAGTCTCAGAGCCTAGTGCCTTAGTGAATCTGTATAACCAGAAGATGACGGAATATGAAGCGGCGGCATTGGCATACAACAGTGCCCGTATCGATGCCCTGACAGCCGACAATGTCAAAGCGGTTCACTATTGGGGAATGAACGCCAACATTCTGCGCAATAGGGTCAAGGCGGCTATGGGAGATTGGGTCAGTAATGGGTACAAAAATGATTATGAAGGCATTAACGCATTTATTGACCAGGTTATGAGACGGGATATGGCACTCCTGAAAGCCCAATATCAGGATGATTTGGAGAAGGCCAGAATCACCGGGCTGTCCTCCGGCAGCGATTTTTTCTATACCTCGCTCGTACCCAGCAACCCCATGCAGGCGGCTGGATGGACGAACTTTAGTTTCCAATCTTCGGATTATAATAATTCCTCCAATTCGAGTTACCAAATGAAACGGTCTAAGACAAGTGCCGGAGGGGGATGGTTAGGTATTTTCGGCGGTGGCGGGTCTGCCAGCCATGCCAGTGGACAATCGGAATCTAAAATTACATTTGACAGCAACCAATTTTATATGAATTTTTCGATTACCCAATGCCAAATTGTTCGGCCTTGGTTTAAAACAAGTTTTATCAATAGTAAGTTGTGGCGCTTTGACCAAAATAATCCCGAATCATCAAAGCAAATTGTTAGTGACGGCGGCAAACCAGCAACAGGACTCTGCCCGGCCTATCCCACTGCCATCATTTTCATCAAAGATCTCGTGATTGGCTTTCGGAATAGCAGTGGTTTTTCAGAGGCCGCACAAAGTTGGGAACGATCGTCGGCGAGTGGTGGTGGCGCCGTGCATTTTGGGCCATTTCATTTCGGTGGCTCGCATGGCCGCAGTTCCGCCAGTGGAGAACGTTCCTCAAAATTCCACTACGATTCGGAAAAACAAGAAATGAGAGTGCCGGGTCATCAAATTATTGGGTTCAAATGCCATGTGTTCCCAAAGAGCCCTGATCCGTTGAGCGAAATCACTGATTGGATTTAACTCTCGATGTAGCCCCGCCTCAATATTAAAAGAGGGGGCGGGGCTACCAGGGGAATTGGGCAATTCGACCAACATAACTACTTGATGAGGTAATACATGGCTATCGACTCCATCGTGCAATTGGCCTTGATGTCCAAAGCCAAAAAGGTCTTTGAAAAGGAAGGCACGTTTCTGAGTTTTCCTGTGACACCGTTGGCCTATACAAAAGAAGATCTGGATTTCTTTTCACAGGAAACCGGGAGTGAGCTTCTGAAGAGCAAGGCCAATCTGGCTGCGTTTTCAACGCTCGTGAATCTGATCCCCCATGATGAGGCCTGGCTACCCACTGATACACGCTTTTTGTGGGACGAGTTGGAATATGTGCTGAGAGAAGGCATGCTTGCATCTTCGACTCGGACACCGGAAGAAGAAGCGGCCTATCAGGAGGCATTGGCCTTTCTGAAAGTCCCTGGTGAGGGAGGCCTTCTACAGGACAGCCCGAAGGTCAGGGTCTATAACCAGTATAAGGATGCCTACATCATGGCGGAGCAGGAATTCATGGAGGCGAGAAGTACGGGTGAGGCCGCAGAGGACGAATCCGAGAAAAAACACTGGCGGGAGGTCGATGAGCCTGCGTTTCGGGAAAAGCTCAAGGATCTGGATAATCAGTGGATCCTGGAGGGTTACAAGAATGAAGTCAATATTGCCAGAAGTCGGTACCAGAATCTTGGAGCCAAATCTCCCACAATGACCTGGGATGAGTGGAAGGGATGTTTCAATCAGGATCTCGACAGCGAGACCACTGCGCAGGATAATTTTACGGTTTTTCCAAGCAGCTTTACCCCGTCGAATGCCTTGGAGGAAGGTTCGTGGAATCCCTTTTCTCTCAGCGAGGCGGAAATCAAAACATTGGTGAATGAAGCGCCGGCAGATCTTCGTCAACGATTCTCGGTTGATGGAACCGTGTCCACGATGAAATCTGTGACCTTGGAATTCAGTTCTGCGGCCATCAAGCGGTCCTGGTTTGATTCTGAAATATTTCGGGCACGGTTCTGGCGGTTGTCAGATTCGACCAAGGTTTTTTCTGACGGTGGCAGTCCGCCTTCCGGAGATTGTCCGGCCTATGTCACGGCAATCGTCTTTGCCCGGAAGGTGGTCGTCGAGGCCAAACAAACCCAATCAACTTCTTCCAACCCGAAAATGTCTGTAGATTTACGGTTTAACTATGCGGTGAAAGATCAAAATTCGATAAAAAGGATAAACCCTGCTGTCCTGCAAGCCGTGCAACCGCAATTGATGAAAAGGCCACCGATACCACCACAACAAATCAAAGCCCAACCTGTACAACCCTTAATCATGAAAATGCGGCCTCAGGCGATGGCCTCGTTGAAGTCCACGGCCATCAGAGTGCCAACTCAGCCAACCAGAGGGAATGTCTTGTTGAAACCAACAGTCATGACTCCAATGGTCGCTCGCCCGGCTTACTCCCGGTCCATGGTGACCCTGAAGGCGTCGGCCTATACCCGGTTGCCGACGACGCCGGTGCGGAAGCCGGCGCCTCGTCCTGCAACGCCGGCATCCCCTCCGCCCAACGTTCCCGACAAGAACATTTATATATTGGCGTTTATTTGTAAGCCTTTACCGAAATGCCCCGATCCCGATATGGCCTTACAGTGGTGATTCAGAAATAAAGAAGCGTGGTAAAGCCAAATTATGTATTAAAATTTCATCCATTTGAAAATTAAAGCGGGAATATGAATCATGAAGAGAGTCGGGAAGGTTTTAACGTGCGTTCCAGGTTATATGGATAGCAAACAGGATTTCATTCTTCTTGTGAGTCATGAATGGGAAGGTGTGGATAGAGCACGGATAGGCATTTCATCAGGGAAATAATATGAGGCATAGAAAATGATTGAGAGAAGAAATACGTGATGATTATATGGGCAGGTGCAAGGGGGTGTTCAGTCAATATGAATGCTGAGCTTCACCGGGAAGATGTGGAGGCACCGGATTTTCCGGTCCCTGTTCCCTATTGCTGAATATCGGTAGGGGGCGTAACTGATCCGGGATGAGCAGTGATGTGAATCTCCTCAGATTTGGTCGCGATACAGACGTTAGGGCCTTGAATGGTGGAATTGACGAGCGTCTTTTCACAGGACGAATCGTTTTCCTGGCTTCCCGATAAAAATTGATTGGAATTGGAGAATCCGCTGAGCATTTTTATTGCGGTATTAATAGCGTTCTGCATACAAAGCCTGTCAATAGGTTTGGTCATGGTCATATTCGCATCAATCCGGTCATCCAATATCCTATGCTTCCAATTTCCCTGCCAGGATCAAAAGGCATAAGGCGTGCCAATTAAAAACCATTTTATGCGCTCCTGGATCATGCCACCGGATGAATTGATTCAAATGGGAGTTTCCCTCAAATCTCATGACATTTTTTTGGTTTAGAAATCTCCTGCATGCTTCGATTCCCGCCAGAACATTTTTTAATATTTTTGGGTGAAAGACAAATTGATCCAAAGCACGACAATTTTTCTTTTCTTCAAATTGACTGTGTTGTTTTAACAACATCGATACTCATGTGATCTATTCCAGGAGAGTTTTATAAGAAATTGAGGCCGGAGTTTTCCGACACGGAAACCGGGGACAATTGGTGTGGAGTGTCTTTCTGGTCAAAAGGAGGCGGGGCGGGGTCAAAGAGAAATCGGAATGAGAACCTCCGAACGAGAATCTGAACAGAGGGGTCTGTGCTCTGAAGGAAGGATGAAAGTTAAAAGCGTATGCGAAGGTCCGCGACGAGCGGAAGGTGATCTGAGGCGATGAGTGCAGCACGAGATTTGGGAAGATGCACATGGTTTACGTCAATCCTACCCTCGTAAAAAATATGGTCGAGATGCAATAGGGGCAAAAATCCCGGATAAGTTCGGCGTCGTTTGACAAAAGGGCGAAGGTCCAGGCTCTGAAATCGTGGAGTCAGGATATCGGTGGTCACACCGCGCCCCCATTCGTTGAAATCCCCGAGAATGATTTTCGGACCGGCCCCTTGATGCTGGTCCAGAATCATAGCCAGGCGCTCCGCTTGATACTTGCGTTCCCGTAAACCGGTCCCCATATGCACGTTGTAGACATGTAAGGTCTGATTGCCAAGCCGGAGATCAGCGCGTTGACAACATCGGCCGCGCCGGGTTCTCCAGGTCAGATCATGTTGCGCATCATCGACAATCGGGAATCGGCTTAAAATCATGTTTCCAAAAGGATATCCGTGACGCAGCCGGGCAGATGCCATGACCCATCCCATACCCATCAACGCACCAAGCAGTTCATCCTGTCCACGGCCCTTTGGGCCAAGCCCCAGGACTTCCTGAAGAGCAATGACATCCGGTTGAAGGTCTGACAGAACCTCCGCAATCCGTCTGGGCATGATTCGACGATCCATCCCGCAACACCGGTGAATGTTGTAGGTCACGATTCGAATGTCGAGAAAAGTCGGTGGTTGGGGAATCTGTTGAAGTGCCCGGGCCATGGATAAATGAAAAATCCTTTGAAATCAGGGAGCGGCGATTGTTATAGAGACCATATCATGACGAGATAATACTCGGAGGCATTAAAAAATAGTACATTTTTATAATTGGCAAATTACAGACCAGGAGAGAGAAATGCCGTCCACAAATTTTGTGGATAACTTGGTGGTTAATGGCAAGGACAGGCCTTTTTCTGAAGGATTGATAAATGAATGAGCGAAATGCCTATATTTTGGGCATTGTGTGAAAATTATTTTTAGGCACTACATATAGGGGTGATAAATTTTTGGCGTAGTCGTAAAGGTAGATTGGGGATTATGTCTTGACTTTTTTGATTTAGTTGATCCTCGTGAGTTTCTTCAAACCCTCATCATGATCTTCTAAAAATAGTTTATCCACAGAATGGATTTTGCCTTGTTGATAATCACACTAAATGAGAATGGTTTTGTCAGCTCCTGTAGGGCATTTTCGTCTGACCAATACGATTTCGCGTGTGTTCATCGGGCATTTCCCAGGCATTGAAATGTTTCACGGGCAACCCACGACTCCTCGTTGGTTCCAATCACCAGCAATTTAATAGCGGAATCCTTGCGATGAATGGGAATGGCCTCTCCTGCCTGCACATCAGAGGCCTCGAAATTTCGAGGGCTATCCAGTGAGAGACCGCACCAGTCCATTCCCTGGCAGATTCGAGCGCGGATGTCAGGAGCCCGTTCACCAATGCCGCCCCCAAAGACGACCGCATCGGCTCCACCCAAGGTAGCCAGATAGGCTCCCAAATATTTTCGCGCCCGATGACAGAACACCTCAATGGCCAGAGTCGCACGAGGATCCTGTTGTTCGTTGACGGCCTTCAACAGTTGACGCATATCGGAGGTCTGGCCGGACAAGCCCAACAGGCCGGATTGTGTATTCAATAGATGGTCGATCTCTTCTATCGAAAGTTGTCCATGTTCGGCGACGTATCCAATAATGGCCGGATCCAGATCTCCACATCGTGTGCCCATCACCAGGCCTTCTAACGGTGTGAATCCCATTGACGTATCAACCACGGTTCCATTCTTAATAGCCGTAACCGAGCACCCTTGCCCCAATTGAAACGTGATGAGACGGGTGGCCTCCAACGATTGACCGGAATAGCGGGCATAGCTGTGGGCCAAAGACGCATGGGCAATTCCATGGAAGCCAAAGCGCTCAATGCCATGCTGTATCGTCCAATCCCGTGGAATGGCATAGGTGCGGGCATGTTCGGGAAGCGTGCGATGAAAGCTGGTATCGAATACGGCCACGATGGGTATCTGTGGACCCAATAGCGCACGCATTTGATAGATGCCTTCCAGGCAGGGTGGATTATGGAGCGGAGCCAAGGGGCTCAATTCTTCAATTTGGCCCAAGACGGTTTCATCGATCCGTACCGATTGGGTAAACCGGTGTCCGCCATGCACCACGCGAACGCCGACCGCATCAATGGTAATCCCGGGTCCTCTTAAGGTTTCACCGTCTGGTTGCATCAGCCCTTGAAGGCTTTCCCATATCCAACCCACTGCCTGCCCATGGTTCAGCATGTTCTGCCGGGTGTAGGTACACGGGGTACGGTCGGGAGCACTGACTTTTAGGGAGGCCTCTTGCCCGATCCCTGTCACGATCCCTTGCAGTAATGTGATGGGATTGGCGTCGGCCTCGGCCTCGGACGAGGATGGGGGGTAATCAACCAGTCGGAACTTCAAAGAGGAACTTCCGCTGTTCAAGATTAAAATGCGCATAATTAATAAAGGGCTATTTCCATCATGAGCGAATGACCCTAGCACAGGTAGGGAAACATGAGAAGAGAGTGCCTGGAGCAATAAACCGTCGTGTTTCCTCCCCTAAATTATCGACTGACTAGACAGGAGTAATGCATAACATTTCATTTCCGCCCCTCTGGAACTCGTAAGGTACGCGCCTGCACTCAACCCTGAAGCCATGGCTGGAAAGATGGGTCGTGACCAGACCCAGGTGTGGGGAAGGCGAGCCCTCAAGGGTCAGTAGAGGGAACACCCGCACTTCGTGGGCCACACGTAACATTTCCAGAAGCGAGTGAAGATGAAACTCACCTGACAAGTGGGCGCTGTACAGAAATAAAAAATGAGACGATAACGCGATGTCGAACTGTCCATTTTCAAAAGGCAGCGAAGGGAGTTCCCCTACGACGTATCGGTCCGCCGACTTTCCGGCATCGAAATCTGATAGAAACATGTCCATGGCTGAGAGGCGAATACGTCCCAGATCTTCAACAGATGAGATAAGGCTCCACACGTAGTCCTGTTGGTTGTTGCGCAGTTGGGTTAAGACGGTTTCGTAGGTTTCGGCAATGCGGGTTCGGATCTGCGTAGCGTCAAAGGCATAAATTGGATCGATTGAGACGACCTTTCCGCCCTGTTTGGTCAATACGGAATTAAATCCAGCGGGACCGTCCCCACAGCCGAGAAGGCGAAGTTGCAAATCGCCCTCCGTCAGGTCAAACATGCTGACGTATTCCTCATAAGACCGTCCCCATGGCACGACATTATTGAGTGTGAATCCCATAGATGGCTCGGCTGTCAAATGATTGTGGATTCTGATCTGCCTAGTGTCATACTTACTCCGAATGGTTCCGGGGAATCGGGTTGGTTGCCATACACAATTTTTTCATTTTTCAGTTTCCCTTTAATCAAACATTGGCGATATGGGCACCAACATGAGTCCGTATCTTTGAGTGGCCCAACATACAGTCAACTGACCTTCTGATGTGTGCGTCGCTCCAGAGGAAACTTTCGTTCCCGCCAGGCATCGAGACCTCCTTCGAGGGGGCGAACGCGATGGACGCCTTTTTTCTTCAACAAAAATGCCGTGCGGGCGCTGGACAATTCGTTCGGGCAGGTGCAATAGAGAATAATATCCCGATCCCGGGGAATTTCGTGGTGGCGATGTTCGATGTCTTCAATCAGGAAATTCAAGGCGCCGGGAATCGTCTCAGCATCGAATTCCAGGCCGAGGGGATGCCGGACGTCCAGCACCGTGATGGGATCTCCGGAATCCAGACGCTGTTTCAGTTCGTCCACGGTGATCTTCGCCATCCGGAGATCGCGCAGAAACTTCTGCCGACGGAAGAACTTGTACCCGATGAATCCTGTCAGACCGACCACGATGATCGTCAGGATCCAGCCTCCGGTTTGATGCCCGAGCAAGGCGAGTTGCTCGAGTTGATTGCTGAAGAGCGCTCCGACCCCCGAACACAAACCCACCCACATGAGCACCCCAATTGTATCGTAAAAGAGAAACGTCGAAGTAGGCATACCCACCATTCCAGCCATTGGAGGGGCTACTGTGCTTAATCCCGGGATGAACTTGGCCACGAGGAGTGAGCGCGGTCCATGGTGATGAAAGAGATTCTGTGTGTCCCTTACGCAGGATTCCGGCTCAAGAGACATCCGACATAAAAAGCCCAACACCTTCCCGCCCTTCACTCGCCCCAGATAGTACCAGGCCAGGTCAGGGAGCAGCGACGCGGAAACCGGAACCAGCAACGCAGTCACCACGCTCATCTTGCCGGCCCCAACCAGAGCGCCGGCGGCGATCAACATCGGAATGGCGGGAATGGGCAGACCGACCTGCTCGGCAAACACGACCCAGAATAAAACCAAGGCCCCATAATCGATAAGAAACTGCAAGGCACTCATGCGGTGTTCCTGTTCATGGTATGAGCAATTGAGGGTTGATCAGAAGCGTCAAAGAAAGGGAGATCATAGCCGGATGTGCCCGGGTATGGAGTGACACATTTTGATGACGGCTGGAAGGCTGAGAGTCTGTTTGGAAATTCTTGGGTAAGGGAAACGCTGCATTTTTCTAAATGCACTCATCGTAATCATCGGTTTCTCTTAAAGTATGGAGAAGGAGGGATGCATGCTGGAAAGGGCGATCGTCTTTACCTTAGTGGCATACCGGGTAAATCCTGGCCTGTAAAAACCGTTCAGATTGTCTGGTTGATGCATAGATTCCTTCAGGAGATTCCCACCTTCAATAGAGTTGAGAGAGAGGGCTTAGCCAGTAGCCCCGCCTCAGGGTAACAGCCAGGGGCACAGCCTTGAGCCAGTGTGTCTATGGGGGAGGGCCACAGGTATTCGACCCTCCCCACGGCTTCCTGAAACCAGACGGACTATCGAACGACATCCGGGGTGGCGGGCATCATGGCGAAAACTTTCCCAAAGCCTTGCCAGCCCGAACCGATGTTGACGGCGGGGGCCCAGGTGTCTTTGAGGCGCCCGAATTTCACCGGGCTGGTCAGGCCGAGATGCTTATACCAAATGAGAGTTCCGTCGGGCCGAATGGCCAGAATCACGCCGTTCCCGGCTGGCACGATTTGTTGAAACTGGTTCCAGGCCGATCCGACGGTGCGGGCCGGATACCAATTTTTCTCTCCGGTTTCAAAGCCTTTTTGCTGATAGAGCAGCAAGGTTCCATCGGGCTGGATAGCATACACTGCCCCCTGCCCCAGCGAAAATACGTCTTTGAAATTGCCCCAGCCTGAGCCGACTTCTTTGGCTTCCACCCAACTGCGGGCCCCATCCTTGAACCCGAGGTGGCGGTACCAAAATAATTTCCCGTCTTGCCGGATCGCATAGACGACGCCATCGCCACCGGAAAAGATCCGCTTGAACGTCCAACCGCTGCCGACTTCTTTGCCGCCCTGCCACTGGAAGCTGCCGTCATTGAACCCGTCATGCTGATACCACAATAACTTGCCGTCCTGGGTGAGCGCGTAAAACCGGTTGCCGCCCGCCGCGATCACGTCTTTGAAATTGGCCCAGCCCGTGCCGACTTTCTTCGGCCCCTGCCAGGCCGAGGCCTGAGAATTTTTGCGATACCACAGTAAATCACCATTGGGTTGAATGCCATAGATCAACAGCGGCTGATTGTCTGGCGGCGATTTGGCGAACACACCGACGTTGCCGGTCGGCGGAAACGCTTCGCCCACTGCAGCCCCTGCGGGAGCAGGACCCATAATTTTGGAGATCTGGTTCCAAACCGGCATAATCGGTGCGTCGGCGGCTTCGGGTGTGGAAGTCACCCACATCCAGCCGGTCGTCGGTTTGCCCGGCACATAGTTGGCGTGGGTCAGAGAATGCACACCGACCAATGCGTACCCGGACAATACCCAGGCAAAGGACGGTCCACCGCTGTCGCCGCCTGCGATCATTTGTCCGTTCACGCTGGGATACCAGAAGCGATTGTCTTCGTTACGCGTCGCTTTGGCATAACTCATGCGGTATTTTCCGTCGTTGATGGATGGTATGGCGGAACCGCCTTGGCCCGATGCGAATACGTTGATGCCTTGCCCGAATACCAATAAATCGGCACCGACCGGTTCCCCGAAATACGGAAATTGTCCATCCTGGAAAATCAGGCGCGAGTACCCGTTTGTCGAGCCGTACACCTTAAAAGGCGCGGCGACTTTGATGAGCGCGACATCGTAAGGCCGAAAGGTGACCACCTGCACGGCCTTTTGCGACTGAGGATTTTTCCATGTGGCCGTCAGTGTCATGCCGGCTATCGGCTTCATCATGTTTTGTCCGGGTCGAGTCGGATCGGGAATGAAGTCGCCTTTTGCGTTTTTGGCATCCACGCAATGTGCGGCGGTGATGACCCAGTCGTTGCGCAACAACGAGGCACTGCAAGTGCCGCTGCCATCGGTATAACCCAGCAGGCCGAACTCTTCCTGCCGTGCCTCATCAATGACGGCTCCGCCCACCAGGGGCTGACGGACAGTCCCGATGTTTTCCCCCGCCCAACCGTAGGCGATCGCTGAGAGACACAGCGTTGTGGTGAGTGCCAAGACGGATAGTGTTTTCATAAAATATGTCCCCTCATGTTTGGAATGGCCCGGCTCAACTTCCTTCAGTTTCTGACAAGTCCTTAATAAGACGCATAATGTGTGCCAGTAAAATACCTCTTCAGGAACCCGGTGAGCCTCTCAGAGTGGGAAACTGATTCAGAAGAGAAATTTCCAGCAAACCCTGATGCCGTCCTCCTGCGAAGGAACTTTTGGTGGTCCTTTGATTGGAGTGAGGTGAACGTCGTGGCCAAGCCGTAAGGACAAATTGATCCAATGCACGACAATTATTCTCATCTTTAAATGGAGATGTGGCACTGAAGGGATTGAGAACGAAGTGAGGTCAATGATCTGCGAGCGGATTAAGCCAGGAATTTGAAAGTTGTCTTTTTGGGTGAACAATCCCTGACGTAAGGCCCGAGAAAACTTGCAGTAGGTTTTTTACTTGACAACGGACCAAATGGCGCCCTGATTTCCGTGGAGACGACAGTGAGAACATGCGCAGTACGGGGCCAGCACAGGTTGGGAAACATGAGAAGAGAGTGCTTTCAACAGACCGTCATGATGAGCCCCTTCGACTTCGCTCAGGGCAAGCAACGGTGAAGGATCTGTGCCCAGGTGAAAAAGCCAGGATTCAGGGAGATCCAAATGGGCTTTTGTCTGCCAGTGTTATGGCAAATGTGAGCTATGGACTGCGTGAAGTTCCGTCATAGCCCCCCGCAAGACGAATACCGCGGACCGTAGAAAAAGAGCCGCGAGTCCCAAACCCACGAGAATATCAGGCCAGCCTGAACCGGTCAGCCATACCCCCACGGCGGCACACAGCACCGACACATTCGCAATAATATCATTGCGAGAGCATAACCATACGGAACTCATATTGATGTCATCGGCTCGATGGCGCCAGAGCAGCACAAGGCACAGGCTATTCGCGGCAAGCGCGAGCACGCCAATAACGCCGATGGTCTCGAACACGGGAACATGCGGAATAATCATCTTATACATCGCCTGCCCAAACACGAATAGACCGAAGGCCGCCATGATTCCGCCTTTGAGGAGGGCGGCTTTAGCTTTCATTCTTACGCCTCGCGCGACGACGTAAATGCTGAAGCCATACACCAGAGCATCGCCCAGCATATCCAGCGAATCAGCGATCAAGGAAACAGAACCGGCGAGCAGTCCTGCGATGAGTTCGACGAAGAACATGACGGCATTAATGCCGAGCACGATTTTCAGCGTTGAACTTTGGCGATCACGAAGCGCCTCAATCTCACACGCTTTGTCATTGCAACAATCAGCCATAGATATTCCTGAAAATTCCCTTCTGATTTTCGTATGGATTTTGTGGACACCAAAGAAGTCTGACTTTTGTGTCAGCCGGATATAAAGTGGTAGCAGCCTCAGCCAATTTTTTGCCTATACCTCTTTAGGTCCTGGATGAGTTACCTCGCATTGTGCTCTGATCAAGGGCTCATCTCCTGTGGGTTACCACGACGCTTCCATAGCGCTGTGAGGTCACGGGCACTGTGTACAAAAGCGAGAATGAAAATGTGATCACCCATCGGATGATAGATGAGTCGATAGTTTCTGATGAAAAGCTCCCGTATGTCCGGGGCATTGATTTCCGGCACCATACGGCCACGCTCGGCAAGGGATCTTAGTGATAGGGCTGCCTCCTGAGTCTCTCGAACAAGAGCTGCAGCGTAGAATCGGGAATCTCTCGCTATAAACTCTGCTGCTTCTTCAAGATCGCTGGTGGCACTTTCAGTCCATCTTATGGTTCGAGCCACTTCGCCATCCTTGCTTCTAATTCCACTTCTGAGATCGTATGACCTTCTGCAACATCTTTTAATCCACCTTCAACCTTTTGGCGCACGTAAATGTGGTATTGAATGTCCTCCAATGATGCATCGTCAGGGAGTAATTCCAGAATGCGTTTCACCTCTTCTTTGGCTGGAAGCATGTCAGGGTCTCCTTATGTTATGCCGCGCATAGTCTTAGTGGACACAGGTTCCCTATATTACTACAACATGTGGAGACATTTCCTCTCATGACCCGTGCATGGCATAAGAGTGGCCACGAGTGTCCACAATTCAGTAAACAATGCCGGCAAGATGAACCCCAATCTTGCAGGCATCAGATTTCCCGCCAAATTTCCATAGTTCACCGAGAAATCGCCAAGGACAAGAGGGCCGGCATGACTGGATCGTCCGCCCATAGTAAGAAGGGAAAGGAATCGTGACGATGAAAGACATCATAGCGATCAAGCAGGTGTCTCGTGGGGAGAAACTCCGAGTGATGGAAGCCATTGGGAATGATCTTTCTTAAGAAGGCCCATCGCTTCAATCTTTTCTGGCATGAAACGCTATTGGGCGAAACAATGCTGGGAGTTCCATCCGGACGGGAGCAGATATTTTACTGGCAGTGAGCGAAGAAAGATCTACGAAAGCGGGATGAATCAAAGATCAAAATGCTTGACATATATACACCATTATACAAAAATCCGTCGCATCGAGACTGGCTGAATCGTGTGACTCTTGTGTTTCGAGAGCACACAGGAGTGACCGAAAATGGCATGGAACTGTATGAACAGGGGAAAAGATTAAGCGAAAACAAAAGAGTTTAACAAAGCACGGCACACAGACAAACTTTACGCTCCGCCAAAATTTTTTCCGTTGAACGCGGCCTTAGGCCGCAGTCACGATTGCTCGCAGTTCCCATGGCCGTAGTACATACCTTATCACCTCGCCATCATCCCAAGAGGCACAATGTCCGCACCGTCAGCAACACGCGCATCCCTATCCGACTACGATAGGTCAATCGCCACTCTCGTGACCGCGTTTATCTCCGATCCGTTCATTCGCTGGATGTTGCCCGATGCGAAGCAGTATCTTCATTACTTCCCACAAGTACTGAAGTACTTTGCTGGACGCGCCTTCGACCACGAATCGGCCTATCGTTCCGAGGACTTTAAAGCCGCCGCACTCTGGCTACCTCCCGGCGTCGGTCCTGACGAAGAGTCGCTCGTCAAGGTCTTGCAAGAAGGCGTGGCCACTGAACTGCAAGGGGAGGTATTTGCCATACTCGAGCAGGCAGGCGCGTCGCATCCGCCGGTGGCACACTGGTACCTGCCTGCTATTGGGGTTGAGCCTATGTTTCAAGGAAAAGGGTACGCCAGTGCGTTGCTGGCGCAGGGCCTTGAAGTGTGTGATGGCGCTCACGTGCCGGCTTATCTTGAGGCGACCAACCCGGCCAATATTCCTCTCTATAGGCGCTTCGGATTCGAGGTTGTGGGAGAAATTCAGGCTGGCAGTTCAATCCCGATTTTCCCTATGCTCCGTGCCGCACGTTAAGTGAAACCATATGGCCCAACCCTTCGCTTAAATGTTCAGCCGACCGCAGGCGGCGGGGAAGGTGCAAAACAGCAATGAAGAAGGCTGTGCGTGCATTTCCTGGAGAGCGCCAAAAAAGTCTGGCCTTATATTTTCCATTTGATTTTGCGGTTGCCGCTTGAGCTCAGCTGCTGTTGCTTGGGATCGGTCCGAGGCGCTGGATTAGCGGAAATCGTCTGCACAGTCAGCGGTAACTTGTGGTGAGGGTGAGCTGTATAGCCGCGCCTTGCGGTTAGCATTGTGGATGTTGATGCCCACAAAATGTCTTTCGGAATCGTAGTCGATATTGCCTATAGAAAACTCCCGGTTTTCGACGCTTGAAAGTTCGGAAAGGTCAATGTACCAAGAATGTGTATTCGGGAAAATAATTTAGCTTCATGGTTTAAATCCTCGGGCTGGAAACGCGGTGAGAAAATTTTTCCCTGTTTGGACAACTTCCGTCTGGCCCAAAGGTTGGACGCTCTTTTTCCTGGCGGGCCTTGTGTGAGCCTTTTGAGAAGACTCAGGACAGGCTCCGCGAGTTGGTCCACCCTCCTAAGGACGTCACCCTGGGCCCGCGGCGAAGGATCTGTGCCCAGGTGAAAAGGCAGAGTTCAAGGAGATTCTTATTTCACTTCCCCACTGATTCATCGGACGATGAATCAACCAGAGTGTGCCTATCCTCTAGCGGTTGGCCAAGGGTTACAAATGATTCCTTCAGGCCTAGTGCTGCGCTTAAGTAGCCTTGGCCGGAGCAAAAGGTTAGGAAAGGTTAGGAAATGATGCTATCGTACTCGGCATGGGAACCGATCCAGATCCACTGGATACCTCCCTCGGCCTCGATGCCCAGTGCCCTGTAATGGGCTCCGACTCGCACCGACCACAACTCACCAATGCGTTTGAAGTGAAGAGAAGGATGGTGTGAATTGCTTTTCAGAAGTTGGAAGTTCTTGTCGGCAAGATCGCGGACATGCGGTGGGAGTGCCTGATATAAATTCCAAAACCTTGAAGAAGCATAGTGCCTCAAAGCTCACGCGCTTTCCCGGCTTTAAATTCAGTTCGCGCTTCTGCGATGAGTGTGTCGAGTTTCCCCCCCTTGAGATCGGCTTCAATCTGCTGATCCCACATACGAGCATCTAATTCAAGGAACCACTCCCGAAACTGAGCCAGGTCTTGGGGCGGTAGATTCAGGACCTGTTGCTCAAGCTGTTCAAGTTCACTCATAAATTGCCCTCCTTCCTACGGATGTTTTAATTTTACACGAATTGGGATGTCCTGCCCAACTGGTAAATAAGCTTCGGGGAAAGGAGATGTTTCCGTGGCAGTTTACCTCCCTATTTAGCCCAGACCTAGTGATGTCTTGTAGTTGCCGGGTCTCGCCTCGGCAGGCGAGCCACTTTTGTTCCGGCAAAAGTAGCCAAAACCAGTGACGCCCCGCCCGTCTCATCTGATTGATCGGACGCTAACCACGGGAGAGCGGACCAACTCGCCAGGCCTGTCCTGAGATTCTATGGTTTATGTCAAGCATTGTGTGATCCGTTCTGGATTAAACGTGGTGTGGTAATGGTGAATGGACCAAGCGGTTCGAGCGATCTTACGAGCGATGATGACCAACGTGGCTGTCGTACTCCAGCCCCGAGTGCGATACTGCTCGTAGATCGGTTTCCAGACTGTGGTTTTGATCGCGGACATCGCGGCGTTATAGAGCAACCGCCGTAACTCCGCGGGCCCCCGTTTGGATAAGCGTCGGCGACCGACTCTGTGCCCAGAGTCATTCGCTCGAGGGTCAAACCCCGTGAAGGCGACGAAGGCATCCGCCGTCCGGAACGGTACGCGTTCCAAGGTATTGGTCAGGGCGATACCCACCAACGGGCCGACTCCCACAATGGTTTCCACCCGATGTTGCGCCGCCTGATGGTGCGGCGACTCGGCGGCCATCGCAGCCATGGTGCGATCCATTTTGGCTAGCAAGGCATCCAATCGGGCCACCACCGCCTTGAGTTCGGTGGCAAAGCCGCCCAGATTGCGCATCGTCAGCTTGAGGGTGCCTTTGAGGCGGACGATCGTAGCGCGCCGACGAATCATCCGATCCAGTTTGCGTTGAGTGGCGGTGGGGGGCCTGTAGGCCGCATGCGCGTGTGCTCTTGGGCGATGAGCCGGGCGATCAAGACGGCATCCACCCGGTCGGTTTTGGCGCGATTCCCCCTGGCCTTGGCATAGTGCCGAGTCTCCCGGGGATTGAGCAGAAAGACGCAATACCCGTGCGTCTGCGCCAAGTCAGCCAGTAATTCGTGATAGTGGCCGGTGGATTCTAAACCAATACGGCTGCCACTGGGGAGAGATTTCAGCCAAGCCAGCAAGGGGCCACGCTGATTGGGAACATTGTGGACAGGAAAATGGTTTTCGGCACAAGCCACCACCAGGGTGTCTTTGCCCACATCCACGCCGACGTTCAGCAAGATTGGCATGAGCGTATCCTCCAGAAGTAAATGAATGGGGCTGGGGTGGCACACACAACGTAAGCTTGCGGACAAATCGGCGGTCAGCATCCCTGCCGCGAGATTCTTCATCGACGTTGACGGTGTGGGTGGGAGAGTTCTCAGGAAGTCTGTCCGCCGTGCGGCAGATGTTTCTCGATGTCCCTCCACCCCAGTTCCTCCTAACTTCTCAAAAATGAGCCGTAAACACCATACAAGGTTTCTCGAAGGGCTCACACAAGGCCCGTCAGGAAAAGAGCGTCCGACCATGGGACGGGCGGCAGGCGTCGGAGCAGGGGAGATGAAACTTTTAGGGTCAGGGTAGGGGAACAAATCTGTTGTTGACGAATTTCTGTCTCCCCCTTCCCACCTGCTCCTTGAAGCCCCTGCTGCGGATTACTTCTTCAACCTGCGCACGAAACTCTCAACAATATATTTGCCCCTCGTTCTGAGCTTGACGGAATGTAATCGTTCGATTACAGTTATTCCATGTTTTTAGTCAAGCCACTACCTGAATTCACCAAGTGGCTCGACGGTCTATCTGATGAGGCGGTACGCGGAGTGGTAATTGCACGCATCAAGCGCCTTGAGCTCGGATTGATGGGGGATGTTGTGCCGGTTGGCGAGGGCGTGTCGGAGCTACGCATCCATTTCGGCGCGGGCTGGCGCATATATTTCGTAAGGCGCCGCATTCATTTGATTGTGTTGCTCGCCGGTGGTAGCAAGCGCACCCAGAAGACGGATATCAAGCGCGCCAAGTCGCTGGCAGCTCTACTAGATTAATTGAGGGAGATAACCATGACCAAACGTATTAAGACGGTTGACTTACCCGAATTTGACGCTGCGCCCTATCTCGATAGCGAGGCAGCTGTTGCGGCCTATCTTACGGATATTCTGGAGGCGAATGATCCGGCCCTGCTGGCGTCAGCACTGGGCGACATTGCCCGTGCGCGTGGCATGAGCGAAATCGCCAAGGCATCCGGGCTGACTCGCGAAGCCTTGTATAAGGCGCTGCGCCCCGATGCGAAACCACGCTACGACACCATCGTCAAGGTCTGTGGGGCGCTGGGGGTGCGGCTGGTGGCGCAGGCGGTTCATGCTTAGGGCCCCCGGGTGAAAGGCATAACTTTAGGTGTAGCTGACGCCTATCGGCGCTGCTGACCATGACGTGAGGCGCACCCAGAATCATCCTTCAGCTCGAGTCTCAAAGAGGGAAAACATGCTAAAAGGGTATGGGAACAAATCTGTTGTTGACGAAATTCTGCCTCCATCTGTCTCACCTGCTTCCTAAAGCCTTTGCCTGCGGACTGCTTCCCCATACCTGCGCACGAAACTCTCAACAACAGACTTGTCCCCTGTTCCTCGTCTCAACGTGATGTACTGTGTTGCCGGGTTTCGCCCCGGCAGGCGAGCCACTTTTGTTCCGGCAAAAGTAGCCAAAACCACTGACGCCCCGTCTGTGCCTCATGGGAGTGAACGGACGCAAGCCTGGGGAGGGCGGACCAACTCGCTCGGCTCAAACAAGGCCCGCCAGCGAAAAAGAGCGTCCCTTCATTGGGCCGGACGGCAGGCGTCGGAGCAGGGGAGATGAAACTTTTAGGGTGCAGGGTATGGGAACAAATCTGTTGTTGACGAAATTCTGCCTCCACCTGTCTCACCTGCTTCTTGAAGCCTTTGCCTGAGGACTGCTTCCCCATTCCTGCACACGAAACTCTCAACAAAAGACTTGACCTCTGTTTTTCTCAAGAAGGCCCATCGCTTCAATCTCTGTCTGGCATGAAACGCTATTGCGCGAAACAACGCTGAGGGTCCCATCCGGACCGGAGCAGATTTTTGACTGGCAGGAGGCGAAGAAAGAACTCCGGAAGCGGTATGAATGAAGATCAGAATCCTTGACATTATTTCCAACATTGTTCAAGAATACGTCGCATCGAGACTGGCTGTATTGTGTGGCCCAGGTGTTTCGGGAGCACACAGGAGTGACCGAAAATGCCAGGGAACTGCATGAACACTTGAGGGAAGAAGATGCTACCGGATGCCATTCAGGTGAACTCATTGAAATGGCAACGATCATGTCGTTATTTTCAGAAAATTCGATGGCGTGTTATACGGACAGAAATAGGCAGATCCGGCTCTTATGCGGATCCGCCTAAACATTGTTAGACGCCAAGACGAGATGGAGAGTAATCCAGATGGCAAAGCGTAGCTCCAAGAAGGCTGCTCCGACGAGGAAGAATGCCTCCGGCTATCTGTTCGTCGGAAAGCGCGCTGAAAGCCGTACCTAAGGTCAGGCTGGAGCAAGCGCTGAACATTGCCCAGGAGATCAAAGCGAAGAACGCGGGGAACACATGGGCTACTGAGGATGTCGCGGCTGCGGTCGGCAGGAGTGCGAAAACCAACGAGTTTTATTACTTGACAGCTGCGTCACGCGACTTCGGTCTGACCGAGGGCACAAGAGAGACTGCCCAGACATCCCTCACAGAACTGGGCCGCCGGGCGGTTTACGCGCGCACCCCCGAGGAGGAAGCTGCCGCCAAGAAAGAGGTATTTTTCCGCGTTGAGATTTTCAAGAAGGTCCTCGAACACGACAAGGGCAGCGACATGCCGGAGATGAAGTACCTGGGAAATACACTTGAGCGCGAATTCGGCCTGTGACCAGAGCACCACGAAGAAGTCTCTCGGCTGTTCCGGGAGAACTGCGGTACCTGCAGATCACGGCCGGACAAGAGAACGTCCACGACACCGACGATGGGAAGCCAAGATGAACCGCGTGATTGAAGCCAACTGTGACGATGGGCGAACCGAACGGCAAGACAAAACTGAAGGCGTTCGTAATCATGCCTTTCGTTGAACAGGACGAGCATCGGCCAGAGGGTTCTTTTCTGAAGTCTTTGCAGCCTCGTTACTCCAGCAGGCGTGGAGGCAGGGTTTCGCGTGGAGACCGCGAACCGCCAAGGGTCCGACGATCGAATCGACTATCATCAACGACCTGATGGACGCACATCTGGTGATCGTAGAACGTACCGACGACAATCCGAACGTCTGGTTCGAGCCTGGCATTCAGATGGCGAACGAGAAGCCGGTCGCCCTAATTAAGGCGTCTGGGACCGGTCGCATCTTCGACGTAGACAACATGCTGCGGGTCCACGAGTATAACGCGAATCTGCGGCGAACAACGACCGAGAAGGACGTCCGGGGCTGGCGTCGCACATCAAGGCGTCCTGGGAGAATCGTGATCGCGATAGGTCATATATGAAGGTCCTCCGTGACGCAGCGGCGGAGCTAAGAAGTGAAGCCAAGCTTAGGCGTCTAAAAACAGGTTGCAGCGTACGGTCCGCTCGCGCGGCCCTGAACTGAAGCGTTCAGCCGACCGCAGGCGGCGGACGGGGTGCTGACAGGGGTTGAAGGGGGCCGTGGCTGCTCGACGTGGGATAGAGGGGAATTGATGAGCTGTCGGCTGAACAGAGTCCGCGTCTGGCCGTGCGTTTCAGCCGCCTGCGGCAGCCGAACGCGCGGCTCGAATCGACGGGCCTCGGCCCGCCACTCAGCCGCGGACTCTGTTAGCCTCACAAACATGTCACCACGAGGCGTCAGATGACTATCACCGTGAACCTTGATGTCAACGCGTTATTCGACGTGTGTCCAGATCTTCGATCCGTCTCGCTAGCAAGGGTGCATTCGATCAACGATGTCTTGGACGCAGTGCGTGAAGCCAAGGCGCAATCGGTCCAGTTGGTTCCAAGCCGAAGACTTTACAGACCAGACTTCAATCCTGTAAGTGGATACCGAAGCAAGATGGAATGGATCGGATTTCGTTCAAGACTACAAGAAGAAAGAGGTGGTTGAGTTTGACGATGCCCGTCGCTCGTACTGGACACACGTTCAAGCTGAGATGCGGCTCTTGGTCTGCACAAAGTCTCACAAGTATGCCGATGTCAGGAAGAAGCTTCAGTCTGTTGGTGAAAAGGGCAACCAAGTTCTGGTCGCAATCGTAGCCGCGGCTATCGGCCAAGCGGTTGGCGTCGCAGCCGGCGCCATAGCTGGTTTGGTAGCGGTCGCCTTGTTCGTGGTCTTGAAGCTTGGAGTGAACGCATACTGCGCCATGGCCAATGCAGACTCGTCAGCACTGGCCGCGAGGCCTAAACATTTTTAGCCTGATTCCATGACGATTTCTTTAAACGACATCCTGACCATCGCGGCGCTGAAGGAGTGCAGATGAGGGGTCAGACTTGACTATTGATTTAATTTAAAAGGTATGAAGGTATGCATGATGCGTGTGATCATCTGCCACAGCATGAAAAAGGTTAATGCGACGGTTGTCACAATGACGTGAAAAGGGCGTCGTGGAATTTCAGCGCCGTATTTCAGCTAGAGCGGGAACTTTAAAAACATACATAGATCAAATGACCAAAACTCCAGCCCCACCCCATTGGCTTGCGGTTGGCTAAGCGGTTTAAAGCGAATGCTTACTAGCAATACTAGAGTGCTGTTTGGAACGACTTTTTAGGGCCGCAGCCACTATGCGATGGCACTTTCGTTGTTTAGCTCTTTCAACCATTTCCTAGCCAACTCTTTTTCTTTCGCGAATTCAGTTTCCTCACCAAAACAGAGAAAATTTTCGAAATCTTTAGTTGCTTGCAGGAGGTCGCCCTTTACGTGCCAGTTAAAAAATCCACAATAGTATAGCTGATACTTGGGTGGCTCCGTTGTAGCGACAAGAAGAAGAAAGTCTTCTATTTTTGCGATAAGGTCAGGAATCATTGGCAACTTGGCTGCCATTCGGCACACCGAATCGCTGTTTTCAAATCGCCTTGGTACGCATACAAAAATCCCTGATTAAGGTGCCATGCAACAACCTCCGCTCGTTCTGGCATTCGTTTAAGCAATCGAATGCCATCGCAACATTCCTATCGTGCAGAAAATGGACGGACATAAGAAAAACTAAAGAAGGTCGTTTGTATTGTTCATAGTCGATTTTCTGCAGGATGATCCCCATTTTATTAATTTCATTCTGAT
>CAVSTN010000005.1:0-15084 GCA_963730905.1 uncultured Nitrospiraceae bacterium
CCGTTGCTTGCGCTGGGATCGCTGATCTGTAGCAACTTTCATATCAACGGTTCAATCCTTTCGCGTCCCGGATAACTCATCCTAAAAGGTGAATACCTATTCTACAATATGGAATACTGGTTCATCTATCGGAAAGGCAGGCATCGAAGTTAAAGGAAGTAAACAATCAATCAAGCACCCATGGATGAGGGAAGATCAGGAGGTGACAGCAACCAAAATGGCAAACCAAAGCCACGGAAATAGGGTCTAAGAGGGCTCTTTTGAAGGGTCTTCAGAAGAGTTCCTGTAGCTGGAGTGGTTCGTTCCGTAGGTCTCGACACCTTGATATTAGCCGACCAGCACCTTCTCGTGATTCTGCCCGCCGGAGACCCCCCCGGACACAATAAACGCCATAACATCCGCGCTTTCCGCCTCGAGCGGACGAACCTGCATTTTGGGAAAGACCAGCACATGCCCGGCAAAATTATAGGATTGCGGGAAATAGACGGCCACATGGTCGAGCAGGCCGAGAAATTCCAAATCCGTTCGAGTCACAAAGCCTACCGCTTCGGCATGACCACCGGGAAGCAGAGACACCAAAACCGGCTGATCGAACCGCCGCTTTTCGCCCATAAACGCCGCGATCAAATCCTTGAGCGAGGTATAGAGAATTTTGACGAACGGCGCTTTCACCAAGACCCCTTCCAACATATCCAACATTTTTTGCACAAACACCGTAGACGCATACCGGCCGGTCAAGGTGATTAACCCGACCGTGACCAAAAAACCCACACCCGGGATAGGAATATTCAACCAGCCATCAATGGTTTGAAGCACTAACCACGCCACATACAACGTCGTCACTACCGGGACCAGGATTAAGAGACCTTCGAAAAAATTCCTGGCCAGGTCGTTCATATTAATATTGGCCCAAAACTTGGGTCGTTGTAATTCCATATCAGACTACCCCCATAAAAAAGTGAATATCCGCATGCTCAGCGCCCTGGATTGAGACAGTTCGAAACTGTCGCATTTTTCCTGCAAAAACCATACATTGACAGATCGTCTGCCAGTGAAAGAATGTACCCCACCTCCTCAAGTCACACAAGCGCCGGACGATGGCCGACCTGGGGAACTGAGGTGGTTACAGGGGACACGGCAATGCAGTACAATCGCCTCAATATATACTTAACAGGGAGAGCAGGCATGGCACAAAGCGGTTCGGGGACGACACCAGCAGCAACCGGTTCCCAGGAAACAGAAATTCTCTATGTCGTGATTCAACGGGATGGCAAGCAGGTCAGCGCGAAATGGGGACTCCATCCGAATCTCAAAGAAGAGTTGAAACCCGAAGAGTGGAAAGAGCTGACCGAAGTGATGGGAAAGGTCACCACACTCGTCGGAGGTCGTTTCTCGCAAGTCTTAAACAAGGCCGAAGAAGAATCAGGTGGTACTGCTTGAAAGAGCCCGCCCGTTGTTTTGACTCCAGATACTGAAGATCACATTCCCTGCGGGCGGCTGCATTCTCAATTTCTCAAGTATCTTCTTGCTCAAGACTCTTCGGCAAGATCTCCTCTCAGGTGCTCATCTTGCGCTTCTGTACGCTGGCTCTCCACCATACAGAGGGAAACGCGCTGGAGGAGAAGTGACGCATCGGAACATTCCACGGACTCCCTACAGGTATAAGAATCTGAACTGCATTTGTCAGACGATGCCTCATGAATGCTGAACAAGCACCGAATAGAACAAGCCTTGATGGAGTTGTCATCCTGAGGAAAACGAAAGATCTCGCAAAGCCGTGGCACTTCAACAACCCGGGCACAGCCCCTTCGCCATTGGATCAGGATGACAGGCGGCTTGAAGAGCCCTGCAATCACCATTGGCCCATCCACGGTCTAATCATCAAATTAAAATTTTTACCCTACAGGTACCCATTTTTCCGAAACCAGGTAACCGCATCCTCAATCGCCCCTTGGGGAGCACTCCGCGGATAATCCAACTCTCGCTGGGCTTTTGAGCAATCGTAATGCTGCATGTGCGCCATCACCTCGACAAAAAAGGCAGGCACAAAGGGGGGCCGGCGTAAGAGAGAACGTGAAACCCACTCCCCGACTTTTGCTCCCCACCGGGCGAAAGCCAATGGTACCGGAAAGAAAGGAGGCGGCACTCCAACCTCCTGCGCAATGAGTTCGTTCAAGTCCTTTTGTGTCGTATTCCAGTTACCCACGAGATAGCGTTCCCCTACACGACCGCGCTCTGCCGCCCGGATCATGGCCACGGCCACATCGCGCACATCAATGACATTCACCCGGCCGGGGACATACACCGGCATCCGGCCTTTCGCGACCATGAGAATATGGGTGCCGCTTGTCGGGTGCTGATCGTAGGGACCGAAAAACTCCGTCGGAATCAGCACCACTGCGGGAATGCCCTGTCGAGCCGATTGCAGGATCTTCTCTTCCATGGCGGCCTTCGCCATGAGATACGGATTGTTCGTATATCGAGTGGAAAATTGACAGGTTTCATTGGCTGGATGACCGGCCGTTTTGGGAAATCCCACCGTGGTAAGCGTGCTGGCAAAGACCAGCCGATCCACCTTGGCCGCCCGGACGGCCTCTAACACCAGTGCCGTTTCTTTCAGAGCCTGCCCTTTGGCCATCTCAACCGGAATGGTTGCTGACGGATAATACCCGGCGGTGTGATAGACCACATCCCTGCCCCCACAACCCAGTCGCAAAGACTCTCCATCATTGAGATCCCCCACTACATGCTCAATATCGAGGCCATCAAGAGTGAAGGTGTTGCTGGTAGATCGATGCAATACACGAACCTGGTCGCCACGCTCAAGTAGCGCCCGAACTAAATTCGCTCCAAGTTGCCCGGTCCCACCGATGACCAACGATTTCATCTGAAACCCCTGTCGAGTAATCCTGAAGTAAGTCCTCTTTCAAGCAGAACGGAACACCTTCCATTCGCATACGTATTTTTGCAGGACTGTAGAAAAGAGATTATCGAAAAGAAATACAGGGAAAACGAACAGTCCTTACTGCCCAAAACCCTGAATGGCGTTCCACGCATCATTGCCTGGTAAACCAAAAGAGGCGGGAGAATCTGCCGTTCGAACCAACGAGAGAGTCATAGGAATCATATTGGAAAAGTCCTGAAAGGTTCCGGTTAAGGTTCTCCCATCATCGGACATCGTGGTTGCAGATTGGCCCATCGTTCCCAACACGGTCCGATAGAAAATTGATAATTGGTTGCCTTGCAATTGTCCTTCTCCCTCCGCGGTCACCATGGTTCCCAACACACTGGTGGTCACTTCTCTCATGACCACCCGATCTCCAATTTGTTGCAGGACATAGGACACGGTCGGTTCATTGGGGTTTTTCCAAATACCCGTCACATCAAGCACGGCTCCTTCCTGGAGGGTCGCGTTCAACTCCCGACGTTCGCCGGGAAGAAGTTCGACTGTCTTAGACCAAGGTCGATAGCCTTTCTTTTTGACCGCCACCTCGTATTCATCGGGAAGTAATTGACTCACGACGACTGACCCCTACTCTGGTGCTTCCGACAAGTTCATCGTCGACAAACACCTCCGCATCCTTAGGAACGGTGGTAACGACCAACGCGGCCAACCTCTTTCCAGCGGAATCACCGGTATCCGGGGCGCTCCCCGGTGAAATATTTTGGGGTTCGATCCTGACTTGACGGCTAAACCCCGGCCAATTATCAACCGTAAATTGCGCAATTTGAGAAGGCTTGGCATTACCAAACTGCCGTATGATTTCCACAATGACACCGATGACTTTCCCCCGGTAGAGCAATGGTCCTCCAGAGTTCCCTTCTTCAACCGCACCGGAAAATTTAAGAATGGGACCGTCAAATCCAGACAGGGTCCCCCGGGTCACCGCCCAGGGATTGCCTCCAATCTGGGGAAACCCGATCACCCGCACTTCTTCGCCACCATGCAATTGACTCTGGGTATCCCACTCTAAAATCTGCACATCATCGGGGAGATCTCCGCCAACTTTCAACAGGGCCAACCCTCTGGGATCCCCGCCTTCTTTATTAATCACCTCAGCGACCAACGGTTCTTCTTGATGAGAAAAAAACGTGACGGTGATCGACTGAGGGACTTCGGCCTCTCCCTCAATCACATGTGAGGCGGTCACAATGAACACATGTTTTTTGCCCTGTCCGGCGACAAAGCCGGTTCCAACCTTTTGCCCGTTGGCGAATTGAGCCGTAATCTTAACCACACCCTTTTTCAGCATGTCGATATCCACATCGGCCGACACCGGTGGGACCATGCCCAACATGGCAATAAGCATGACAATCAGAGAACGAATGAATCTCATCGTCAAATCCTTTACCCTGTGTGTGAGGTCAGGCTTTGCAGCCATCTTGTCACAACTATCACATGAAACCAAGCCCATCCACTCAGAACGCGTTCATTGAATAGAGAAAAATCGGCAAAAGTAATCCGCTGGATGTCCCTGCCAAAATTTTCCTGAATCTGCCCTTCCGTAAAACCTCGATGAGGATTTGATTTGTGGGAAATTTAAATTTCATCAACCCATACCATCTGTCCTTTATTCACTTTCTCCCCGTCCAGGAATGACCCTTAAAGCCCGATTAATTTCCTGACGGGTTCAAACAAAGGGCTGTACCGGATTTGATCGAAGAGGGTCGGCCGAAGATTCTGTGGGTTGTCAGGGGTGCCTGTTTTGACATAGCCGGCCTTGCCCTTCAAGTCCACCACCAATTTATGGCTGATCGGGTCAATGCTGATTGAAGTGATTTCAAAATGGTCCAGATGGTCCAAGGTCAGAAACGCATTGGTTCCCATCGGCACCGAGGGCATTCCTTGGGGACTCACATATTCCACCGTTCCTGCAAATCCCTCTGGCGGTTTGCGTTCGCCGGTCCCGGGATCCTGCCAGGAAAAGTCTATGGATCGTATCGGCAAGACTGAACTGGAAATCGGTTTCTTGCTTGTGATCTCCTTTTCTTTCATCACCAGGACCAGAGCCTCATCCTGCCCAAACAGTTCCATCGTTCCCGGCTTCTTCTCAAAAATGATGTGATAGGTCAGCTCTTGATCCTGGGGAAAAGGAATGGAAAGTTCGGACGGCGCTTGTAATCCGATTTGAATGAATTGGACGGCATGTATGCGGGACACCACCACTCGCTGTGGCCCCTTTTTCTTTCGGATTGCCAACGTGACCGCATTATCATTGGAAACCTGCATCGTGACGAACGTCTCGTCGGTCAGCACGATACCATCGAGTTGCCCCGCAACGGCCTCCTGATGATCCGTGGGTTCAATGGTGATTTCCGAAGCCATCCCAGAGCTGCCCACATCAAATTGCACGGTTCGCCCATTGACGGGGATATCGAACCAGGCTTTCGGCGGATAACTATCCGACTCCATATCATAGTCAGCCGGATCCGCAACCAACAGCCGGTCTGGACTGATAGCGAGTTTCCCGATATTTTCAACGGTCAGGGTCTCAAAGGTCATCGTATCCGTCAGTCGTTTATCACCCACGCCCGGCGCCACACGAAATTCCATCCGGGTGGTTTCCACATGCACCGAAATATCCGGATCGACTCGCACAAAAGAACTGCCGATCAGCAGGATGGCAAGCACCCCTCCCACCCCGGCCTTGACTCCCACAAGAGCGACCAATTTTCCGAGCAGCGAAGGTTTGGTAGAGGAGGCCTCAGGGAGCTCCATAGGCTTCCCCTCTAATTTGGCACGGATGACAGAAAGGAGAATGTCAAATTCCTTGGATCCGGCCGTGCCTTCCCACCCAAGAAAGCACAAGGCCTGAATACCGGTAAACGCCAATGGGATGGCATTGGCCTCCAACATGACCGGGACGACCTTTTCAGTATTCAGAGCTTCCCGAGCCTCTGCCCGCACCCACCGGGAACCTTTAGCGTGAGCGGTCCATAACACGACGACGCATTTCGCCGAGGCCAACGCGTCTTCAATCGTTTTATCCCACTCGCTTCCCACTTGAATCCGGCGGTCCCACCACACCGATACCCCGGATTGCTCCAAGGATACAGCCAATTGTTGGGCCAAGGGTCGATCCTCGCTGGCGTAACTGATGAACACGTCCTTCATGGCTGAAGAGGAGCCTCCCTTTACGGGTTCACAATTGGCTGATGGTAGAAATGAATCTCTTTGGAAATGGGTTGATTGGAGGAAAGAGAAAACCCGCTGATGTCGAGTTTGTAGGAGCCTGGCTCTGCATCTTTGGCGTCCCAATGAATCGTAAAGGGAAGACCGGCACGTTTTCTCCGGAAGAGTTGCCTCTCAACTTCCTTGCCGGAAGCATTGTGTGTAATGGAGGCCAAGAGTCTCGCATCTTCTCCGGTTTTGAAGGTAAAGAAATACCCTTCAATTTTCGATGGCGCATCCTTGTGATAGAGCACCGCAGGGGCCACTCGCTCTATGCTGGAAGTCGACTCCGCATCCAGGCGAACCAGTGCCCCCAATTCATAGAGGCCGAGCTTGGGAGTCAAGTGTTGCAACACAGGATCGGTCGGCCAGGCAAAGACATTTTGAAACCCCTTTTCCCAGACCCGGTCAGGTTCCACCTTATCCAACCAATAATAGGTACGATAGTCCAATTCGCGAACGGTCAGGTACACCGCATGCTCATCGTCTAAATAAAATTGAAGCTTCACCGCATTCGGAAAATTGTCAGAGGAAACCGGTTCCCGGTAATCGGCCAAAACTGAAATCAATTCGATATTCAATCCCGAGACCGGTTTCGGCTTGACGCCTTCCTTCCAACTGCCTAAGTGATCCTGACTCCGGGATTGATATTGAATATCCAGTTGAGCCCAGGGTAACGATGGGACCGCAGCGATGAAAACCAGAACCAGGAATGTTCCTAAAACTCCTTTTTTCATGCCTGCGACTCCTCCACGTTTTGCAGGGGACCTCTTCCGTAAAGTGCGTTGGATTGAACAACTCTCATGAAGATAACGAGGAGTCTACCGCGGACGAAAAAATGAATCTAGCGGAATACCTGCATCGGAGCGGAAAAAGAAGTTGGACGAATGATCACGAATTCTATTCAACATGTTTTCAGCTTAAACAAATTTCCCCCGGACCAGCTGCTTCGCCTCAGTTCAACATGCCAACACATGCGGAAGTCGTGCTCTTTTACGGATGCCGTTCATGGCAAAATCAAGCATGCCATTGATCCAATCTTTGGTCTGCATTTTTCAACATGTATCTGACTTTTTGCTCAATTCGCCAGGATTTCAGAAACCGGATCACACATGGATACAGAACATATTCTTCTCAAGCGGATGTTCTTTTTAAAGCGGCATTCTCCGTCAGACTGATTTGCGCGAGCACCCGCTCCAGGACTTGCAAGCCGGGACACCTGGATATACTGTGACCAGATCTCAAATACTCCATTATCCGTGGTGTATCCAAAATCCCTTCACACACCAGTCAAGAACCCCAGGACCGCCCGTCTCAACCAGGTCCATTTGATCGGGAGCTGTAAATAGAAGGGTCCCATGGCGTTGAGGAAAACAGCTGGTGTATCGGACAATTTCCCAAGGGAGCAGCAGAGGCGATTGCCTTTCATCTGAAACACCCATTACGATTCAGGCTCGCCATTTGCGCCACCATCGGACACCAGACTCTCACGTAATGTTTTCAGTCCGGCGCTCAGCTGTTGACGAATGTTCGGAGGGGCCTGAGTGGCAACCATCGATTCAAAAAACCTGATGTTTTTGATCACGGAATCTATTTCTCTGGCTGAACCTCCCCGTCGTTTGGCCTCAAGGTATCCATTGAGAATTTCCTTTTGATCGTTGGCTGTCAGACGCTGTGCATATAATGCCTCGAGCAGTTTGTGATCCGGGCTCAGACTCATACCCCAGAAGGATTGTCCTTTTCCGATTAGTTCCTTTGCATACGTTGATAATTCGGCAAGCCCCTCTACGATTGGATCAGCTCCTTTGGTCTTCCCGCGTCGCGTTGACCGCCCTTTAGGCTGATCCCACGAGAGCACAATCTCAGCTGCGAGCCGGTTTCCCAAGGGATAATACACATCATGTCGCTGGGCATCCTTGCCAATGTTATAGCCCTCCGCATAACAATGCTTCATCTCCAGTAAAGCTTTCCGTTTCTCCGCCTTCGTGCTGAAGAGCATGGCTTTTCCTTTATAGAGCTTCCCTTTGAGAGCATACCGTTCCTGTGTTTGTTGAATCGTGAGAAGGCCCGCGAGTATATGTTCCGCATCGTCAAAGAGTTCCTTGATTGGAAAATCTTTTTCCAGTGAGTCGAGCTTTTGTGTTGTGGGATCTGCCTGCCTTTCGAGACGCTGGAGCGCCCATCGGACTTTCAGGTTGGCTAACTGTTCCAGCGACTCCACCGTCGCATCGGCCGGTTGCAGCATCCTCCCTCGATCATAGAATCGAACCGCCTCCGCGAAGAGGCCCAATTCCCCATAGGCTAACCCCAGTGCCGCACACATGGCCGCAGAATCCGTCCACCCTTGTCCGACACCGGCAACCAATTCTTGCAATCGGCGTCGCAACCGAGCCTCATCTTTCGGCTCGGCTGTTTTGGCCTCTTGAACCAGATTGTACAATTCCACTCGCAATTCGACAGGAGCCACCATCCGGCGTTGTATACCCATGCTTTTCGCTCCAACGTGTAGCGAAAAATCCGGATCCCCATAACATTGATACGCACCCCACGTATTGGATCCGCCCTGGCGAAGGAAAATCTCCTCACGCGCCAGCTGTACGGCATCACCGAAGGTTCGGTTTTGAAACATCTCTTCATAGAATTTCTTGGCGAAGGTTTTAGCGGCCATGTCGTCCACAGCCCAACCTGCCGCAACCACCGCCCGCACACCCATGCGAATCAGTTGGGTCCCGAGGTTTGAAGCGAGTTGATGAAATGGAATGTTCGACTGTTCGGCACTGCCTTTGGTTTGTCCCAGATGGCAGCAGTTCAAAAATACCAACTCAGGCACATACCGCATTTGATTAATTTCGGTCGGGGTCAAAAACAGGCCTTCCCCTAAAACCATTCCCGTGACCATCTTGGGTGGCGTTCCAGGGGCCTTCTGAGAGTCTGCCGTGCCTTGCTTGGCAGGGTCATCTTCTATTGGAAATTCAAAGACACCATGCGCCGCACAATGCACAATGCGATAAGGTTGCTTATACAGGGCAGTCAGAATCGCATCCGGTGTCGCTTCCTCCTCAACAAGTTCCACCACATCCCGGTACTCCTGGTGACGAATGAGTTGCGCCACTTCCCGGGCTTCTGCCGCGGCACCCGGCAAGGGGGCAAATTTTCCGGAGGGTTCGTGACTCGTGGGGTCCCCAATGACCAATGCATTGAGGGCAGTCCCATGGAGGACCTTTTCACGGAATTGAGGAACCGCCAGTTGCCGGACCATCCCGGCCTCCACCGCTAATGGACGGGAGTTAGGATCATACTGATTGTGCAACAATTCCCAAGGATAGGCGGCAGACTTCTCGTCCAGCACCAACACCATCTTGCGGCGGTCCGGGGCATATTCCTTCAGCCGATTTGGAATGATGAGTTCAAACAGGGTGCTGGATAATTCCAGATCATTCTGTGTGGTGGCCATGGCCCGTTCCAAAAACCGTTCAATGAGTTTTCGTTGTGCCGGCTGCAAATAGGTCTCCGCCCGCGCCCGATTGGTGAGGGCTTCGAATTTCAAGGAGCCGTCCTTTTGGGTGGCAATGCGCAGTCGTTGCCACCAGCCCTCATCTTCATCAAAGGAGGCACGGCGGCGCCCCTCAACCCCTTCGTTCATCACTTCATCGATTTGGAAATGTTCACGAAAATCACGTGATTGCCCCAGTTCCAGGAGCGATTTCGTGGCTTGAATGGCCCGATCTTGATACAGCTCGAGTATCTCGACCGTCTCAATGGAGGCCAAGAGACTTTCCTTATTTGGAGTCTGCTCTCCGGATTCAGGTGTCGCAGTCGGTTCCAGTCGATCCAACCGCCGATTCGCCTGAAGAACTCCGCGAAGAAGGGACTGCAAGGAATCCACCAGAGACATTCCTCCGGCACCCGTCCCAATCAGCAACATGGTCAAAGGGATTTTCAGTCTTGGACCACACGAACCATCCACGGCAGTGGCACTGCGGCGTTTCCGCTCAACCTCAATACATTTGAGCGCATAGTTGACGAGCGCATCTGTCATGGTGCTCGTTAACCCGCCAGGGGTTAATTCCCCAACCATGCCCAATCCCACGACTATTGCCCCTGGATGGGTTCTTCCCTGACGACAATCCCCATCGTTGAGCACCACGGCAGAAGTATTCAGTTTATCCGGATAGAGGCCCAAACACTGTCGTTCACGCAATCGACCATTGAGTTGCCGGTCCAGATAGGCCTCGGCACTGACAATCGTGTCTCCTTCATAATGCCCCACCGCCACAGGAGACGATGCGCGGGACAAATTGCCATGGACCATGGTCACCCTAACTTTCCGGGTAGGCGGTGTTTCCTTTTTGATGCGAGCGGAGCCCAATGCGGACGCAATGAGATCCTCCTCGCTGGGATACATCTCGAGCCGAACCTCGGGGAGCTCAAAGGGGACAACGGACACCCCCCGACGAACGGGAGGCACTTGGGACAACTTCGTGGTGGCCCCGGCATTCAATAAATCAAGCAGGCCATCAAACGCTTCCGGAGCATTGGCCAGATCACCATGCTCACTGTCCACATAATACGTCCGGTGCTTGAGTGCTTCGGGGATGCCGGTATCCCAGGGAACCCGACCATCCCCAAAAGAGGTTGCATCAATCCGTATTCGCCGCGTGGCTGGAGCCGAGAGGTCAATGGAGACATCACACGGTGTCGCATCCGCACGCCCCGCGACATAGATCATCCGTTGAGGGTCAATCGGGCTGACCTGAAGGAGTTGTTGAGCCTTGGAGGCTTCAGCCAGTTGCCCGGCATCGGGCACGGGCCATTCGATTCCGGCGGTGTTTGAGGTCGCCACTTTGGCCCCAAATAATCCTCGCGCCCGATCTCGATCATGCTCCAGGAGTGACTTCCAGGTTTCCGCTTGATACACATCAAGAGTCCCATTATGCGGGAGAAGCTGCAAGACCCCGTCAAATCTGGAAATAATTCCCAGTAAAGTGGATTGGGAATTGGTGATATCCAGAAGATCTAACATTCGCACCAGGGGATCACGCCCCATGAGCATTCCCGTGATGGCATGCGACCCCTCATTGGGAGTGCCCAGCATGATGAAGCGGGCACCGGGATGCCGGCACATGCGATCCCACACCTTTTTCCCCTGCTCCGTCGCAATCATAACTCGGACAACCAATCCGCCCATGGAGTGCGCGATGATCCGTACCGGTTGTCCGACAGCTTCCTGTGCCTTGACCGTTTCCTCTAAATCCTTACGAAACCCGTCAGCGAGTTCAATCAGCGATTTTCGCCAATCATAGGGAAACGGTTTGACCGTATGGGAATTGGCCAAATACCTGATGAGCTCCTTATAGCCGCTCCCAATAGGTTGATCAGCCACCACATTTTTTGCGGTATACTTCAGCTTTTTCAGGCCGCCAAACGCTAAATCCAACTTATCCAACCAGACCCGGTCTTTTCCCACCCTGAGTTGACTACCCATGGTGCCGGGCAGGACATAGACAACCGGCTGAGGAGATCCGACGGCGCGTTTGCGGTAATCATCTTCCGTCACTTCGGAAGGCTCGCGCTCCAGTCGGTGAAAGAGGGGATGGGGCACGTCCTTGGTGAGGGCCTGCATCAGCCGATTCGCCGTATCCGGATTGCGAAAATATGAGAAATGATTGACATCCTTCCCGGTATCGATCCAATACTGAATCTCTCCTGTCCGCTCCGTCCCGCCGAACATCGCCGGTGTATTCACGACCAAATCATGATCTTCCCGATAGAATAAATCCGTCACGAAGGTTTTGAGTCGTCCCAGCACCCCTTCCCCGGCCACATCTCCGCCTAAAATATGCAGGTCCGCCATCGACCGTACTCCCGGTCGATTGAGAAGGCGAACCAATGGCGAATCCGGCATCTGCGCTTCCAACCCGGGCAACTCTTCCGGTTTTGTCCGGTTTTTCACCACGCCCAGCAGGAATGCGGATAAACCTTCTAGCACCGGATTGCCCTTCAGGCCCGGGATCGCCCCAACCACGTTCAGAATAATCGACAGATACCGATCCAACCGGCCACTGGCCAATGTAGTTCCGCGGGCCGGACATCCCACCCGCACAAACCGTTCGATGACCAATTGCTTTTGTTGGAGCAAGTCACCGAGTTGCTCCAACTGCTTCAGATCGTCCTTCCGATCTGGATGGGAAAACACCCTGAGATCATCCTCGTCAAAGGGGAATCGGCCCTCCATCATGCTGCGACACAGCAATTCCCCCACGAGTCCGCCACGGGAATGCGAGACCAGGTGCAGACGAGCCCCTTCGGGAAAATACCCGGCAAGTTCCAACGCGTTTTGAATAGGGTTGTGCGAAAGCGTTCGATGTTGGAAGGCCAGCACACGCTTGGGGTAATGCGTCAGGAGTTGCGCCATGCGGACATTGGCGCCTCCCTCCCAGAGTCCGCCGAAACTGCCCTCGGTCGAAGACGCGGTTCCGTGAATGAAGACCAACCACGGGGTATCCGTCTTTTCCTTTTCCAGGGATTTGATCCGGGTGTAATCAGACGACTCTTTTCCTTCCCACCGATAGAGACCCGGACCCGGCTTCAACACACCCTCGACCTTATCCTTAATCAGGTCCGTGGTGGCGCCCACGGGGTCCAGGCCAAAAACTTTGAAACCTTTTATCACCCAATTCCCGACGATACCCCGACTGGCGGCCCCAATAGGCAACATACCGGGCAGTTCGACCACGTCACCGGCAGGCCCACGGCTGGGAGTCAATCCAAAATCCTTCTCCAGATCATCCGCACGCACCCACAATTTAATCCCCTGATCCAATTCCAGCTGGATGAGATCGTCTGAACTCAGATCATCAATTTCCAGAGGTGATTGGCCCACGCGAGCCCGTTGGACCCTGGCACTATGCTTAAGGGTGACCAGGTCCTTCAGATTGGCAGGAAAATCGGGAATGGTGGATTTCAGGTCGAGCGGCTCACGCTGTCCATGAACGATAAGACGTTTCATTGTTTATTCCTCACATGATGTTGTTGGCATGACCATCCCTGTTTTCCTTCGAAACAAGCAGTTCATGATATATGCCGAGGATCATCAATATGCGTTCCATTCGTTTGCCCAATTAACAAAAGACACAATACCATTACAGCAAATCCGTCGAAAAATTCCTACCCTTCGGCCTGTAACGCCGGTGAAAAAGGGTTGAACGTACCTCCGATAGACGTCCCATCGTGACGTCTCTACCTGAGATCGGTTTAGCCATGATCAACAAAAAAAAAGATTCTCTTCTTGTAGCGACGGGTCGGTGCCCCGTCGTCTAGGGTTGCGAGAACCCGGTCGGTAATAGGTGCCTTAGGAATAAATTCCGGATAGGATCGCACGTCAATTGATAGGCGGGGTTTCGGCTGGGAATGTCGTCTCCTTACCCAGCATCAACTATTTCCACGACATATTACCAAGCGGTTTTGACGGGGTATTGACGAATGGTCTCGTCTTTGGTGAGTAGGATGAGTTTTTCTGCAATCGCCTGGCAGATTAATAAACGATCAAATGGATCGCGATGAATCCAGGGGAGGGTGACGTGGGGCTCACAATGCCGCTCATAGATCGGCAAGTCTACAATTCTATTCACCTTTTTTTCTTGTTCTAACAAGCCTTGCCACCCTTTTTGGAGCTTGAGTTTGCCTAACGAAAGTTTCACGGTTAGCTCCCAATAACTCGCCGCACTCCAAAATAATTCGTGTTCGCCATTCTTTAAAATTTGTTTCGCTCGTTTGCTTAATTCATCAGAGTCTTCCAAAAACCAAAGCATGACATGCGTATCGAACAGATACTTCATCCCAGGGCATCCGGAAATTCTTCGAGCGAATCATCAAAATCGCTTGAGATATATTTCACAATGCCTTTGGCTCCACCCAACGTCCGTGTTTTTTGAGCCTCTGGAATAGGAACTATTCTTGCGACTGGCTCCTTCCCCTTGGCCACAATAATTTCCTCACCGGCTAAGGCTCGTTGAATCAGCTTCGAAAAATGCGTCTTGGCTTGATGAATAGTGACAGTGGCCATAATTATTAATCCTAAATGGACTAACCTATTTAGTCAAGTATGCCAATATCCTTTGTTCTCGTGACACATCAACATAGGGGACCAATCCCTTGCGATACCCGATATCCGCGAGCTCCAGCGATTCCCGAGCGGGTACCACTTGTTGGCGCTGACTAACCAGTCGTTCTTTTCGCGTTTGCAGGGCGACCAGCACATCGACCACTTCCCTGAACGCATTCAGAATGGTTTGATGGTAGTCCTCCAACATCTACTGATACCGGTTTTCGGCTACCTCTAATCTGGCCAGATTGGCATATCCTTCGAAGATGGGAAGGGTGACCGACGGACCAATCGTCATGTTGCGGGTGCCCCATTTGAACCATTGATCGAATTCGCTGATGAGAAAACCTCCCGTGCCCGTGATGGACAGATTGGGGAAAAAGTAGGCGCGCGCCTCTCCAATTCGGGCATTGGCGGATTTCAAGATTTCACCCTTTCCCAAAATATCCGGGCGCCGTTGCCACAGATCAGAAGGCAGACCGACGGGGATCGTCGGCTGAACTACCACCGACCGTAAGGGCTTGGCAAACAACATCCGTGTGCCCGGATTTGCTCCCGTTAATACTTCGAGTTGGTGCAGTTGCACGGCCCTTTGACGACGAAACTCGGGAATTTCCGAGGCCGTTTAAGCCACAAGGGTAGTGTTGAATAATAATAATTTTCAAGGGCATATTGACCCACAAGCACGTTGGCTATTAGAGGCCTCGGGGCGATTCAAAAAAGTTCGTCCAGCAAGGCCGCAGTCATTTTTGCGCGCAGAGCGTACTTCCAGTACGTGAGCACGGAAACATGGCGAGAACGCCGCTGG
>CAVSTN010000006.1:0-1354135 GCA_963730905.1 uncultured Nitrospiraceae bacterium
GCCTTTCCTGGAAACAATTTCAGCATCCTCGATTTCTTTTTTTATTTTACTACCGAGGCTTTGCACCGAGTCAACGCTGATTTGTCCAATTTCTGAATGGGGAAATCTACTTTTTCCAAGTATCCTCCCGGTTTTCTTTTCGTTGAGATCTGTGCAAGTGTAGGTATTAGTGCGTCACTTCTTTTTATTAGGATTTAATCCGATATAATGACCATGAGGTTGGATACATAATGAGTGATTCCTACACCATTGGCACGCTTCTCCTGGACCGTTTGTACAAGCTGGGGCTGCATCATATTTTTGGCATTCCCGGCGATTATGTGCTGACACTCTTTAAGCTCATCGAAGAATCGCCTATCCGGCACATCGGAACGACGCGGGAAGATTGTGCGGGCTTTGCGGCGGATGCCTATGCGCGTATACATGGGATTGGCGGCGCATGTGTGACCTATTGCGTCGGTGGTCTGAATATGGTCAATGCCATTGCCTGTGCGTATGCCGAGCGGTCGCCGGTGGTGTTGATCTCCGGCTCACCCGGCCTGAATGAACGAGTCAATAATCCCTTCCTTCATCACATGGTCCGTGATTTCTCGACCCAACGCGATGTCTTTGAAAAGATTACCGTGGCTTCCGTCATTTTGGATGACCCTCATACTGCCGAACGGGAGATTGACCGGGCCTTGAAGGCGTTAATGCAATTCAAGCGACCGATCTATTTGGAGATTCCACGAGACCTCGTGATGACTCCCGTGCAGGTGGCCTCAACAAAACCACCGACAGTCACGGCCTGCCAGAGTGATCCAGCGGCACTCAAAGAAGCCGTCGCAGAAGTTCGCGGCATTTTGTCCGGTGCCGAGCGTCCGGTTATTCTGGCCGGCGCCGAAATCCATCGATTCGGCCTTCAGGACCAATTGACCAAACTGGTCGAACATATGAATGTGCCTATCGCCACGACCTTGCTGGGGAAGTCCGTCCTTCGTGAAGACCATCCATTGAATATCGGGGTGTATGGTGGACTGGTGGGACGGGAAGAAATTCTGGAGTTCGTGGAACACGCCGACTGTCTCCTGACCTTGGGAACATTGCTTACTGATGTTGAAGACGTCAAAGCGCATGCCACGCTTCTTGCTGCCGGCCGCACCATTCATGCGACGGCGGACTCCATCGCTATCAAGCATCACACCTATGACGGCGTCCGCTTTGAAGACTTTGTTCGAGCCTTGGCGGCGTCCCCCTTGCCGTCATTTCCCGCACGAGCGCTCCCCCCTCGGGACAGCGTCCGGTTTGATCCACCTGGTCCGGAAGCAGCGGTGACCCTTCGCAATGTGTTCGGGTATCTTGATGGGCTGTTAAATGACAAGACGGTGGTGATTGCCGATGTCGGGGAGTCGCTGTTTGCCGCTGCCGATCTGCGTGTACGAAAAAGTGCGGAGTTCCTGTCTCCGGCCTATTACACCTCCATGGGATTTAGTGTCCCGGCCGCTCTCGGTGCGGGGTTTGCCGATCCTGGACTGAGGTCACTTGTGTTAGTGGGAGACGGCGCATTCCAAATGACCGGCACCGAATTGTCCACCTGTATTCGCCATGGACAGGCCCCCATCGTGGTGGTGCTGAATAACCGTGGCTATGGGACGGAACGGGAAATTCTCGAAGGTCCGTTCAATGACATCCATGAATGGCAGTACGAGAAGGTCTGTGATTTGTTGGGCGGAGGGGTGGGCCATCGGGTAGGAACCTTCGGGGACTTGGTTCAAGCTTTGAGCATTGCCGTTGAGGATCACAAGCAGGTCCACGTGCTGAATGTGCTGCTTGATCCTCGTGACCGATCCACCGCCATGAAACGCGTCGCCCAGCGATTGGCCAAACGAGGAAAAATAATGGTTTGATTTTTTATTGGTCTTGATCTGTTGTGAGCTTATAGTGTTTGAATGGTTTGCTTTTAGTTTTGACACTTATTCTCTTGGTTCGGGGGTTGTATTAGGTTAGGTTTCGGTGAGGTTCGCTCAAGGGCTCGAAGTGATAGGGGCATTTCTGGAATATCTTCTCTCTCTACCGCTCAGGCCACGAGATAGCAAGAAATTGTAGATCAGGCCACTTCTTCGAACCTGAGACACGATTTCTTCTTAGCAGTTGAAATTGTGTGCCATCATGAGAACTTCTTCCAAGGACGAAGGTCGTACTGCAATAAAAAACTCTTTTCCTTGATCTTATTTATTTCACCGGAAAAGAAATGATGACTGCGCCCATCACCTCACCCAGCTTGTGGTCCTGTTTCGGACTGAGAGTGTGTGCATTGTGACAATTAACGCAGGCCATGGATACGGCCTTATCCGCATAAATGGCTTTGAAATACTTGAGTTGCCCTCTTTTTATTGTCCCCGAATAGGACTCGTTGGGATCTGCGGCTACGACTTCCAATCCTGTTTTTTCGAAGTCATCGGCTGGGCCATTTTCCTCCTCGATGGGCCAAAGGCTCGCGAGGCGATACTTCAACCCTGAACCCTTCGATTCCACCTCGATTCGGGCAAGCAACACCATCTGTGCCGGAAGTGGAAGTTGCCCTCTGGTCTTCCAGTATTCTGAAGCAATAGTGACTCAGTGCTCCTGCATTCTATTCACAACATGCGTGGTATACAGAGTCCTATCCGCTTCAATGACTGCATGAATGAAATCAGCCACTTGATCTGGTGGAACACCAGTTTCGCCTTTGGATTAGTTTGGCGCGATGAGTATGCCCGCCACGGCAACCAATGCAATCACCGCTTTCAGAGTGCCCTTGGAAAAGTTTCCTTTGAACATAACAGCACCTCCTTCCTGCCTTCACTTTGAAAGACCCTCTAAAGGACGGCAGACAGTCAAAGGCCCTGGCACTGGAACTCACTGGCGGCATGTGCAGTTTTGCCCTCCTCTTGTTAAAAACTTTAAAACTCGCACAAGATAGATACCTTTCCGAGCTTCATCGTCAACTTCGACAATAGAATCTAAACCCACAAAATAATTGCCACATCCTATGATTCCCTCATGACAATTAGTATGTTGCTCCTCTTGAAAATTAAAGTAAAGCTTTTTCGCCTTTGTATAGCCTGGCACGAAACCATTCCATTAAATCTGTTGTTTTTGGGGAGACAGTAATCGAATATGACGTCGGTGGTTCTGATCAGGATAGTGAGGGATACGGATAAGATGGATAAGAAGATTAGACGAATTTAATCTCAGAACGGAAGTGCGTGATATTGAAGGACTTGGAGACGTCTCCGACCGTGAAGAAGGGGTGGGAGAACCACAGCTCTTGCGCGGAGTTTGCGAGAATTCTGGGCTGAGGTCTCTGGTATTAGTGGGTGATGGGGCATTACAAATGAACGGCACCGAATTGTCCACGCTGCATCCGTCATGGACAGGCCCCCATCGTGGTGGCATATCTGAATAACCGATGGCTATAGGACGGAACGGGAAATACTCGAAGGCTCCGTTCAATGACATACATGAATGGCGGTATGAGAAAGTCTGTGAACTATTGGGCGGAGGGGTGGGTCCTATCGTGTAGAAACGTTTGGGGAGCTTAGTTCAGGCCCTGAGCATTGCCGTTGATGATCACAAGCAAGTTCATGTGTTGGTTGAATATGCTCCTTGATCCTCGTGACCGATTCAACGGCCATGAAGCGAGTCGCCAAGCGACTGGCCAAACGGATGGCAGGACAAAAGCCTTAATTTCTCTGCCATTCTGAGCCCTGTCTCATCATCGCGGCCTGTTTAAACCCTTTCATTCTTCGCTTTCACGATATTCATCAAAAACCCTTGTCCTGATTGGTTGCGGGCTTGATTCATGCGCCCGTATAATAGTCTGGTTTGAGACAATTTTTCCTTTACAGCCAGGATAGGACCCTTCATATGAGTACCGAGACCGTCGAAAAAGATTCCAAAAACTACCCGATTCTCCGGAATTTGCAATATTCCCCGCTGAAGCAGGGGGAAGAGCAATATATTGTGTTGTGGGACCCTTCCGGCCTGTCTTCTGAAAAGCTGGTATTGCCGCTGAATTTTTTCTATCTGTTTCAGTTTTTTGATGGAGAACATTCCCTGGAACAGGTTGGTGCCGAGTATCTCAAGAAGTATGGCGAATTTATGATGCCGGATCGCCTCACAAAATTGGTGAGCGATCTGGACGAGAAATTGTTTTTGGAAGGGGAGCGACTGAAGCAGGTGCAAGCGCAAGCCTTTGAGGCCTATCGAAAGCTTGACTCGAGACCGATGGCGTTCGCCGGGCAGCAATATGAATCCGATCCGGCCAAATTGCGAGCGCAGATCGATGGGTTTTATTCCTCCAAAGAAGGTCCGGAAAAAGGGAAAGCGGAATGTGCCGGTCAGACGATTAAAGGTCTTGTCGCCCCGAATTTTGAATTAAAAGATGCCGGGCCCATTTACGCGTGGGGCTATCAGGAATTACGGGAAGGCCAGGTCCCGGATGTGTTGGTGTTGATCGGCACTTGCCATGCCGGTCTCGAAGGGGGAATTGCCTTTACGGATAAAGATTTTGAAACGCCGTTTGGGACCGTGCCGGTCAACCGTGCGATTATCGACTTAATCCGCAAAGAAACCGGTGAAACCTTTTTTGTGGAAGATATTGCCCATCTTCGTGAGCATAGTCTGGAGTTGCAACTGCCGTTTCTCAAGCATGCGCTGGGTGAAGGGCGGGAGATTTCCATTGTACCGATTCTCGTGGATTTTCCTCCTGAGACATTGACGGGTGGGGAGTATCAACAGCTTTTTCACCGCATTGATCAATTTCTCACGATTACTAAACGTGCGATTCAGGCCAGCGGGCAACAGGTGTGTGTCATTGGCAGCGCCAATTTGGCGCATATCGGGATTCGCTATGGAGACAAAACGCCTCCCACTGATTTTTCATTTCACCGATGTATGCAGATTGATCTGGAAATGTTGAAGAAGGTGGAAGAAGCGGACCCGGAAGGGTTTGCAGAGTTTATCTTGAAAGAGGGGAATCAGCGGCGCATTTTAGGATTTGGGGTCATTTTTTCCCTGATGAAACTGCTCAAGCGTGATGGGGAGGACTTCAAAGGGCAGGTGCTACGCTATGATCGGGGTATTACCGATCAGTTTAATTCGACGGTGACGTACGCCAGTATCGTGTTTGTCTAACGGGTCTGTTGAAAAAAGCCGCCAGCGGCGTTCTCCCCATTTTTCCGTGCTCACGTATTACACATACGCTCCGCGCGAAAAAATGGCTGTGGGCTTCCCTTCGACATGACTCAGGGCAGGACTGGACGGACCCTTCGGGAAGACTCAGGGCATGCTTTTTGGAACCGACCCGAATCTTCCAAGGGGCCGTATGACTGTGCGACGTTTTGCCCTCGGAGATCAGTATTATTCAACACTCCGCTTAAGGGCTATTCTTCTGCTCTGATCTTCATCGGTACGGGTTCCAGCGGATTGTCCCGGCTGTCGCATGGCAAGGCGGCAATCTGATCCACCACTTCCATACCTTTCACCACTCTGCCGAACACCGTATACATGCGATCAAGACTGCTGGTGTCTTCCACGATGATATAGAACTGCGATCCGCTATCGGAGATATCCCGGGTGGCATCCGGATTTCGTGGAACTTTGGCCATGGCAACCGTCCCGCGACGGTGAGGTCGATCACTCGGTTCGGATGGGAGGCTAAACCCCGGTCCCCCGGTGCCATGGAGTTCCCGGTCAGGGTGTTTGCTCAATGGGTCGCCACCCTGGATCAGAAATTTCGGCACGACCCGGTGAAATGTCGTGTCATCGTAGAATTTCAGCCTGACGAGATTGAGGAAGCTTTCCACATGTCGGGGCGCGTCGTCCGTAAAAAATCGGATTTCTATATCCCCGAATTTTGTGGAGATAATGGCCTTGGGATTTTTCTTTTTGAATTGTAAGGGAGATGGTGTCGTCACAGTTCTGGCACTTTACCAAGGGATTGCAAAGTTCATCAAGCATCACGGGCATTTGGGTGGAGAGGAAACACAGAAATATGTGTTGACAAGAGAAAATGTCTGCACTTCAGGCATGGTATGGCTGTGAAAACGTCACGTCATTCGGAATGTCGTTTCGAGCAGATGACAACTTTTTCCCAAGGTGATCTTCTCCCGGAAAATAGTGCTGTAGGCTCCGGCACTGCCTTTTCACATCAGAAGAGCTGAGCAGGGTCTGGAGCCCCGTGGCAATGGTGGAAGCTTTGAACCTTCGTTTCGGAATGATCCTGCCCACCCCTAATTTTTTAACCCGGGCGGCATTATCAAATTGGTCAAACGCCAGGGGTTGAATCACTTGCGGGGTGCCTGCTCGTAAGGCCTGGGAACAGGTGCCGATGCCTCCATGGTGAATGAGGGCCGCCGCATGCGGGAGGAGCTGGCTGAGGGGCACATAGGAAAAGTGCGTGATCCCCTTCGGGAGAAACGGAGGAAGTTGTTCCGGGTATCGCGTCAGAAAAATCGCCGGCCGTCCCAGTTCCTGGCTGGCTTCGGCCGCCTCCTTGAAAAATGATCGGCCATGTTTATTGGCCGAGCCCGGGGTATAGATGAGGGGTTCGGGGTGTGCATCCAAAAAATTCTGTACGGTTGCGGGAAGGACGCTGTCCGGGGCTTCATCATAGAGGGGAAAGCCGGTGACATGCGTTTCCGGAGGCCAGTCAGGTTGAGGGAGCGGCAAACCACTCAGGAAACAGACCCAAGACCAGATCGGGTGAATGCAGCCAGTTGTGGAAGATCCGTGAGACTGGTGGTAGGCCGAGCTGACGGCGAAAATGATTGAGTTGGGGTTTCACCACAGGATCGATGACCGTGTGATCCAGGAATTTCCACATGTGGTGTTTGAATGCAACGGGCAACCAATCCGGAAGAGGCAGGCCGGGGATTTTGGGTGCTTGGTGGGCCGAGTGGAAGACACCTGGTGAAAAATGGACGGTGGCATGGGGAATGTGGTGGGTTTCTTGAAGCAGGCGAGCGGCAAACCCCAGGGTGGAGCTGATCAGCAGGGTGTTTCCCGGGATGACCTTTGACTTGAGGAGACGTATAGGTTTCTTCCAGGGCGCTGGAGACGAGCCGTTTCATGATGAGCCGCCAGCCTTTGTGGGGATGCCACAAAGCGGGATTGTTGGCCATGGCGTCATAATCCTCGGCCGTGCCCATGCCAACAAACTCCACTCCCGCTTTTTGAACAAGATCTGTGAAATGGGCACTGGTGAAGACCGTGACCGTATGCCCGCGTTGCTGGAGCTCTCTGGCCATCCCCACCAGGGGCAGGACATCCCCGTAACTCCCCACAGCCAGGATCAGAATCGTCATTGATGTTGACCTGGAGTTACCCTTGGAATTCCTCGTCTGCGAAGGAGAGATTATTCGTTTGCCACCGTTTCAACCGGCAAAAGCCCCAAGGCATATAGAGTCCGAAGGTGATGATCGTGAGCACCATGATCAGGAGCCAGGTCCCAAAAAATCCTAATCCCGTTCCGTGAAAGACGAGTTGGCGATTCCCGATGAAGGTGTGTTCTGAAATCCACCGCTGTTGAGCGGAATAGGCCCACGGAAAAAATAAGCCAAAGGTGATCACGGTCAACACCCACGTCCAGATAAATAACCATAAACAACTGAATCCTGTTCCGCGAAAATCAAAACGCTGATGATTCATGGGCTCCCTCATACAAAAAATGTGGAGAATTCCCCTCAGCCTACCATGGGAAGGCTTGTTGGTGAATAAATAAATCAACATACATAAGATTTTTCTGCCGGCGTGCTGAGAGCTGAGAGGAAGCGTTATGTGCTGTGAGAGCATCCCAAGAAGTGGAGCGCACGGAACCAGAAGAGAATTTCAGAACATCTAGAGATTGACCTTCATCCCAGAGTCATACTAGCGTAACACCTATGACGAAATACCGGGACAGTCCGGCTTGGGAAGGCTGTCCTTTCTTCGGTCTTCAGGGAAAAGGAGGAAATGATGAAAAAAGTAGCCGTGATTCTTTCAGGTTGTGGGTTTTTAGATGGAGCTGAAATTACCGAAGCCATTAGCACGCTCATTGCCATCGGCCAAAACGGAGCTGCATATGAGGTGTTTGCCCCGAATAAAGATGTTGAGGAAACGAATCACCTCACTCAAAAACCCACCGGACAGAAACGAAATGCCTTGCAGGAGGCCGCTCGCATTGCTCGCGGCGAGATTCAGCCGTTAGAACAACTCAAGGCGAAGGATTTCGATGCCTTGGCCTTTCCTGGAGGTTTTGGAGCCGCGTTGCATCTCTGTGATTTTGGAGAAAAGGGGAGTGGTGGGCACATTGATCCACAGGTGGCCAGAATCGTGAAAGAATTTAGTGACAGCCATAAACCTATCGCGGCCATTTGTATCGCGCCGGCGATCATGGCATTGGCTTTGGGGAAAAAGGGCGTCAATGTGACCATTGGAGAAGACGCCGGAACCGCATCTGAGTTAGAAAAAACCGGTGCCAAACATCAGAATTGCGCGGTGGAACAATATGTCGTGGATCACAGCAATAAAGTCATCACCACGCCCGCCTATATGTATGGATCAGCCAGGCCCCACCAGATTTTTGCCGGTGTCAGTGGGGCGATTGCTGAATTGATTAAGATGGCCTGAAGGCACGGGTCGAGTCCAGATACACAGTAAAACTCCGGTGCCAATGCAGACAAGAAAAATTGTGAGGAGAGCCGAAAAAGGAAAAAACAGGAGGGAACACCCGAAAAGTCCAATCATGAAAACCGTTGCCGTGACTTTCGTGTTCTGACTGATACTGCCTTCACGCTGCCAATTCTGAATCATCGGGCCCAACAGCGGTTGACTGAGCAGCCATGAATGGAGGCGAGGAGAACTTTTGGAGAAGCACGAGGCGGCAAGCAGGACAAATGGCATGGTGGGCAGGAGTGGAAAAAATATCCCCAAAATCCCGAGAGCAAGACTGACCCACCCTATGACCAGCATAATAAGTCTTACGGGCAAGGCTGGCATGCTTATGAGCCCTAATGGGGATGAGTCATGACAAGCGAAATTTTCTTGTGATTCCTTGTGAATGTTATCGGCCTCATTCAGCGAAAAATTAAAAGAAGCATTTGGGATGAACGTGATGGTCTGTCAACGATGACTTTGCGGCGCGCTGGTACGACCGCAACACGAGTTGTCGTCGCAAGAGTCAACCTGATTTCAAAACGGTGTGTTCACATGTAAAGGAGGTGAAGATGGGACCTACAAAAGTGATTCCCAAAGAAGGTGCACTTTATGAAGTCAAAACCGGCAAACTGGTTCAAGACGGTCTTCCGACACGAACCGAGCAGGAGGCCTATGTGGCGCAACATTATCTGGTCCTGCCGGTTGTTGATAAGGCGGGGAAGCCATGGGCTCTTGATGGACAACCGGTGTTTTGCCTCCACGGAACGCAATTCGAAACCGTCGACGATCAAAAGGTTCATTTAGCCCGATGCCCGGATTGTGGGGGAATGGGGATCCGAGACGACGAACCGTTGGTGGAATCCGATTGTATTCGATGTGTCCAATGCGGGCATGAGTTCGATACCAGGCTCGAGATGATGGAGAACTGAGACTGGCAAGGGGTTCTCTCTTGTCCGGGTCTAGAGCCAAAAGGTAACTGGAAAGAAAACGTACAGGTCATTTTGGAGTAGCGTTCTCGAGGACCGACAAAAAGGTCACAGCCATTTTGGCAGAAACACTCAAAGAGCGTGAATGGAGGGTGGGGGCGAACCTGGTTCTTCGTGGGAGGCGATGAATCTGCCTCCCACGAAGAGATGAGCGTTGGGTTGTAGTGGAGGTTTGAGGGTATTCCCTCCTCGACTATTTGCTGGCCGTGTCGATGGCTTTGGGGCCCACCGATGGCATCAGAGGAAGCTTCTTGGCTTCATCGCTCACTTCAAGAAGAGCAATGGCTCCCGTGAGGGCATCTTTCAGTGAGTGGGTCACAATCGGATAGACGCCTTTTTGTTCCACCACGACATCCAGAATGGCACCATCTGCCACACCGACGACTTGTGTTTGTATGCCCTGCAAACGGTTACCGGGATTTCCACTTGGCCAGACTTCGTCCCAAATTTCGGCAATCGGATGGAGGGAGGAGAAATTATTCGGGCCGATGTTGACAAAATAAAACCGAACCCGATCACCCGGTTTGGCCGTGAGGAACTCTCCGCCCTTTGTAGCATGAACAGGGTCATACTTAAATATCCCGCCATTAAACACCACATGATCGTTTTTTCCGGCCATCATGGCCGAGACGTCATCCGGATCTGAGGTGAATAATTCCGATTGTATCAGCACATATTCCCGGTCAGCCTTGGGCATTGTCAGCGGATCCTTCGGGTCCACAATCACGGCCCCGAACATGCCGCGGGCAATATGTTGAATCATTGGAAATGCGCCGCAGTGGTAGGCAAAGACTCCTGGCCGTTTCGCTTCCCAGACATATTCCAAAGACTCCCCAGGGTTGACGTCACGATAATTCGCAAGGAAATCGGTTTCCGCTGCATGAAAATCCATGGAATGGGGACGACTATTCTTCTCGTGGTTTTTGAGGATGAAATGGACTTGGTCTCCCTCGGTCACGCGGACGACGGGACCTGGAACCTGTCCGTTAAATGTCCATGCTTTATAAGTGGTGCCTTTTCCGTCAATGACGACTTCTGTTTCCACGGCGGTGAGTTCCACCTTCACCTTTTTAGCCTCGACTTGTGAGGCAAATGTGAAAAGACTTCCGGTCATTGCCACTAGCGCAATTCCCAACCCTATCCGGCCTGAATGTCGATTCTTCATTCTTCCATCCTTTCCAACGAACATAAATGTGATTAATGCGAGTGATGCCTGACTATGTTTGCCAACAGATGCAACATATCCTGCCCAATGTTAATAGCAGATACTGTGCCAAGCATAAGGAATGTATAAGGTATTGATTTTTAAGTAATTAATTGCATGTATTTCAAGATGGTTTAAACAATATTTTGTTTTGCAACAATATTTTGCTGTATTGCAGCAAAATATTGTTTAATGTGAGAGGTACATCAAATTCTGCATGTTTTTCCATTTTTCAACACCCTTTATAGGGACAATCGAGCCGATGATTAATGCCAAGGACAGTTATCTGGCAGAGATGCGGTTTCGGGCCGTCGCCCAGTCATCGCACGATGCCATCATTATCGCGGATCAATCAGGGACCATCCTGTTTTGGAATAAGGGGGCCAAAGACATCTTCGGCTATGAAAGCGAGGAGACCGTCGGGCAGCCCCTCACCATGCTTATGCCGGATCGATACCGACAGGCGCATCAAGCCGGGCTTGAGCGATACAGCACCAGGGGAGAAACGCGAATTCTCGGAGAGACCGTGGAACTGAGTGGTTTGCGAAGAACCGGAGAAGAATTCCCCCTCGAACTCACGCTTTCGGCCTGGAAAGAAGAAGAGCGGCTCTTTTTCAGCGGAATCATTCGAGATATTTCTCAGCGAAAAGAAGCCGAAGAAGCCCTCCAGCGATCGGAAGAAAAATATCGCGCCATTTTTAATCAAGCGGTGGAAGGGATCTACCAGGCGACACCTGCCGGTGCCTTCCTCAATGCCAATGCGGCCCTGAGTCATTTGTTGGGGTACGACTCCCCTCAAGCCCTGATGGAAACCGTCAAAGATATCGGCTCCCAACTCTATGTCGAGCCAACTAAGCGGGAGGAGTTTTGCCGGTTGCTGGAGCACCAGGATGTCATCACGGATTTTGAGTCACAGGTCTATCGGGCGGACGGAACGCCAATCTGGATTTCAGAAAATGCCCGTGTGATCCGCAACGCGCAAGGAGCGGTGCAGTGGTATCAAGGATTTCTGGTTGATATTAGCGGACGAAAGCAGGCAGAAGCCCTCCTGGAACGGCAAAATCGCTTGCAAGCGGAAAATCGGTACTTACAGGAAGAAGTCCTCGAAGCCGGGGCCTTCGGGGATCTCGTGGGGCAAAGCCCGGCCCTGCATAACGTGATCCGTCAAATCGCTCTCGTGGCACCCACGGAGGCTACTGTGCTGATTCTCGGTGAATCCGGAACGGGGAAAGAATTAGTTGCCAGGGAAATTCATAAACGCAGTCAACGGAAAGACCGGCCGTTAATCCGCGTGAATTGTGCCTCCATTCCGCGGGACCTGTTTGAAAGTGAGTTTTTCGGCCACGTGAAAGGGGCATTTACCGGCGCGGTCAAAGATCGGGCCGGGCGATTTGGAGCGGCGGATGGGGGAACTTTGTTTCTGGATGAGGTCGGCGAAATTCCCCTGGACCTCCAAAGCAAATTCCTGCGGGTCTTGCAGGAGCAGCAATTTGAACGCGTGGGCGAGGAACGCACTCGTCATGTGGACGTCAGAGTGATCGCTGCGACCAACAAGGATTTAAAACAGGAAGTGGAAAACGGTCGCTTCCGGCAGGATCTGTATTATCGCCTTAATGTTTTCCCGCTTGAAATGTCCCCGCTTCGCGAACGGAAAGAAGATATTCCGCTCTTAGCCGAGTATCTTCTCGGGGTCACATCAAAGAAGCTCCACTGTGCGCAACCGAAACTGACGAAAGCCCTCGTGGGGCAATTGCAGCGTTATAACTGGCCGGGAAATGTTCGGGAGCTGCAAAACGTCATCGAGCGGGGTCTGATTCTTTCCGAACGACAGGGATTAGCGTTCGATATTCCTCAGCCGGGAGGAGGACGAGCTTCTTCGCAGCCTCAGGAGTCCCATGCTTCCCTCATGGCATGGAGTGTGATGACGGAACGAGAAATGCGTCTCCGGGAACGGGAGAATACGTTGGCGGCCCTTGAACAGGCGGAATGGAGAATTTATGGAAAAGGCGGCGCGGCCGAACGACTTGGTATTAAACCCACGACGTTGGTTGCCCGTATCAAAAAAATGGGGATTGTGAAGGGAAGGTGAGCGCGCAAGGAAAAAGTCGGAACGTCGTTGCTGCGTGATCACCACGCCTTACCCCTCACATCCAGATTAGTCTTCACTGAGCCGAAAGAGAGTAAAAGGATTTCGGCGAAAATGGCATGTTCTACCCCTGGCGCTGTTATTCTCCGGAATAGACACCCGTCTTCGACCTGTCCAACGCATCAAGATCGTAAAATTCCACTACCTCACATCGATGCTCAATCTTCACATTTGAGATGTGGAGACGCGTGTCATGCCTGTGACCGTACATCGAACAGACCATGATTGGCCTGTGCCATCTTGGCTAGACAAAGCTTCATGGTGGCTGGGAAGATACATGGGGAAAACGGACATATGAAACCATACTCCATGTATCTGGTCCTTGGTGGATGCGGTATGGCTGCATTGATGTTGGGCGTCGTCCTTCCGGAGGTGTTGCCGGGGTGGCGTTGGGCCCATGAGCCCCTCCATTCCACATTGGAAACTGTCGGTGGATTGGCCGCCATTTCCATGGGAATTGTGCTACTTCAAAGAACCACTGACCATACCAGGCAGAAATTCTTTCCCCTCGCCGGAGGCTTTCTCGGGATGGGTATTCTTGAAATTCTTCACGCGATATCAATGCCAGGGAATGGATTTGTGTTATTGCGAAGCCTGGCGAGCTTATTGGGAGGCTTGGGGTTCGGGCTGATGTGGCTCTCTGCAACGGGAAAACATCATACAACGATTAAATGGATGCCGTGGGTAATGACTGGTGGAGCCCTTGCCCTTGGGTTATGGACGATTGGATTTCCGCAATATGTGCCGGTGATGGTTCGTGAAGGGGTATTCACGCCAACCGCGGTTGCCCCCAAAAGTTTTGCGAGCATGCTGTTTTTTGCCGGATCGCTTCGTTTTTTTTTGGATTATCGAACCTCGGGTCGATCGGAAGATATCCTGTTTGCCTCATTGGCCCTCATGTTCGGATTTGCGGAATTGATGTTTACCTATTCCGTAATCTGGGGCAGTCGATGGTGGTTCTGGCATTTCCTCCGGTTGTTGGCGTATTTCTTCGTTCTTGGGTATGTCGGGCGAGGGTATTTGGCCACCGTCTCGGAGTTACGGTCATCATTGATTCAGACGAAACAGGCTGAACAAGCCAGTCGGCAGAGTGAACTACAGCTTCGGACTGTCTTGGAAGCCCGGGAGCGGATGGCCCAGGATCTTCATGACGGTGTCATTCAATCGACATTTGCCTTGAAGCTGAATTTGGAACGGTGCCAGCGGCTCATTCCACAGAATCCTCAAGAAGCTCTCACCGGCATCAGCGATGTCTTGATGGAACTCAAATTCGTGATTCAAGACCTGCGCAGACATATTAGCGGTCTTGAACCGGAATGCATGAATGGACGGCAATGGGTTGAAGAGATGCGCACCCTTGTGCAGACGGTGGAAAAATCACAGAACCTGCCCTTTTCCCTGCAAATCGATCAGGAAGCCGCTGATCTGCTCACGCCGGAGGAAGCCTCTCATCTGCTGTATGTGGTGAAAGAATCCATCAGCAACAGTGTGCGACATTCACGCGCCACGTCAGGTACGGTATCCCTTCAAGTGCGTGAGGGGACTGTGTGTTTGGAAGTGATGGATGATGGTCTGGGGTTTGATCTTGAAGATACCCATGAGGGAGTTCACGGATTGAAAAATATGGCCGCACGCGCGAAGCGGTTGGGTGCGCACTTTCAGGTATGGTCGAAACCTCACCGTGGGACTCGAATCCTTTTTGAGATTGCAAAGAAAGGAAGCCATGCCCAGGCGTAAGACAAACACCATCCGTCTCTTACTGGTCGATGATCATGAGGTGCTTCGCCTGGGCCTGAAAACGCTTTTTACCGAAACCGCAAACATTCAGGTCGTGGGTGAAGCGGGAACCAGGGCCGCGGCGGTGTCCGAAGCCGACCGTCTTCAGCCCGATGTGGTGCTCATGGATGTCCGTCTTCCGGACGGGAGCGGAGTTGAGGCCTGCCGTGAGATTCGGAATGCATCTCCCGAAATCCGGGTGTTGTTTTTGACGTCATTTGCCGACGACGAGGCGGTCATGGCGACCATCATGGCAGGAGCCAAAGGCTTTCTGTTGAAAGAAATCAGCGGGGAGGAGTTAGTCCGTGCGGTAAACACGGTGGCTGCCGGTCAGTCTATTCTCGATCCTGCGATCACACAACGCGTCCTCACCAAAATGCAGCATCTCTCCATCTCTTCCGCCGATGGCAGGAAAGAATCCTTAGCTCCACAGGAATTGAAGGTGCTGACACTGGTGGCCGAAGGTCAAACCAATAAGGAGATTGCCGTCGCACTCGACCTGAGCGATAAAACCGTTGGTCATTATCTCGAAAATATTTTCCAGAAATTACAAGTGACCCGCCGTTCTCAAGCCGCGGCAGAGTTCGTCCGCCGATTCACCCCATAGAGGGAGTGTTGAAAATGACCGCCAGCGGTGTTCTCGCCACTTGGCCGTAGCATCACGTATTCCTCCGACGCTCACACTCGTACAAGCGACTGCGGCCTTGCTGGACGGGCCTTTTTGAAAACTCCACTATTTGTTCTGGTGAGCCTCAGTGACTCGCTAAGCTGATGGAACGGCCAAATTTTTACAATATTTAAGAGTCCCATAGAGGGGCCCAATCGGTCGGAAACTCAGGGCATGATTTTTCAATACTCCCATTAGGGGCATTTACCCCTATTCGGATACGGGAAGAATAGTCGCCCGACTTCGGTGTTCGCACCTACCGTCCCGCTCTCACTTTGATACACAATACCCTCAGACGATGAAGACTCCAACCAGGAGCCTGTTTTCATCCACTGTTCAATTGAAGGAGGCCGTCATGCTGAATTTCATTTCTAAGCCATTCCTGATGCTCTCTGCGCTGGTATTTGCTTGTGTGTACGGACTTATTCTGAGTCCCGGTTTGGTTCTGGCAGATAAGACACCCGGTCAGGACAACGTGAAAGTGTTGTATCACCTGGATAGTAACGATCCGGCTCTCGCCAAGTATGCATTGGCATTGATCAATAAACACATTGAGGCTGAAGGTGGGCCTGACAAGATCGACCTGGTTCTAGTCGTGCATGGGCCCGCCCTGAAGTTGTTTGAAAGCGATACGGTTGATCAGGAGTTGAAAGATAAATTGAAGGCGGTGATTGACAAAGGGATCAAGGCCGAAATGTGTCAGGTCTCGATGAAACTCTATGGGACACCCCTGGAGAAATTACTGGCCGGGTTCACACCCACCGAGCATCCGGTTGCCGTGAAGCGAATTGCCGATCTTCAACGCGCAGGCTATGTGTATATCAAACCGTAAGGAGCCAATATGCGAAATAAGCTGTATATATCGACGAGCCTCAAAAGAGCCGTATCCGGTGGAAGCCTCACAGGCTTCCACCGGGGACGACGGTTCTCAGCAATCAGAAGGACCCTTGCCGGGTTCATGATGGTCGGCATGAGTCTGCTCTTTGGAGTCTTGCCGGTTCCAGCGGCTTCATCCGTCCCGGCTCCGGAATTTCAGCTCCGGGCATTTGACGGCCATACGTACAGCAAAAATTCATTACAGGGGTGGCCGACGCTTCTCGTCTTTTGGGCGCCATGGTGTCGGTATTGCCAAATGGAATTGCCGATTCTCGCGAAATTTTATCAGGAACACAAACCGGACCAACTCCAGGTGTTGACTGTGGCCTTCTCGGACAGTCTGGCCCATGTGGAGGAATATGTCACAGCCAACCCTGACACCTTTATCTTTCCCACCGCCTATGATCGGGATAATGCGGTGGCCCAGGCTTTCGGTGTCAATGCCACCCCGACATTCGTGGTGATGGACGCCCAGGGGGAAATGATCCTTGCCCACCGTGGTGCAGGGATCAACCAGAATCCTCAATATCAGAAATTCCTCAAGAGTCTGAACCCATAAATGTTCAACCGGGACGAATCGATCCCTCAGGGATAGAACACTCATGGTGGAGTCCGGCACAAACATTTCTCAGGTGACCTTGTCGGCGGCGTTTGGAGCCGGGCTCTTGTCAGTCGTTTCCCCTTGTGTGCTTCCTCTGGTGCCGTCCTACGTCTCCTATATCACGGGACTTTCCATTGACCAACTTCGGGATAACTCGGGACGGGACCAGATTCGCAAAACCATTATTTTTAATTCCTTGCTGTTCATCGGAGGGTTTTCCGTCGTCTTCATCGCGTTTGGCCTTTCGGCCGGTTGGTTTGGCCAATGGCTGATCAATTATCAGGACCATCTGCGAAAGATCGGAGGAGGGCTGATTGTCCTGTTTGGTCTGTATGTATTGGGGGTGTTCAACTTCGGTTTTCTGTCCCAAGAATGGTGGCTCCATTTTCGGAGCCGTCCGTTAGGCTATCTGGGCTCCTTTCTCATTGGGGTAACCTTCGCCGTGGGTTGGACCCCATGCGTGGGTCCGATACTCGCGTCTATCTTCTTGTTTGCCGGCACCACCGATACTGCAGTTGATGGATTGGCCCTCCTGGTGTTCTACTCAATTGGGCTGGGACTTCCACTGCTTTTCACGGCTGTATGTCTCGATCGATTGTTAACCCCCTTCCGGGGGATACAAACCTTTATGATGCCGCTCTCCGTCCTGAGTGGATTGCTACTGGTGGCAGTCGGCGGTCTCCTCTATACCAATTCATTCTTTTTTCTGACGAGCTACTTAGAACGCTCGGGTATTGGATGGTATATCGGCCAATAGTTCCTATTCGGCTGTTGTCTCTGATCATCAATATCTCTCCTGCCAATGTGCATAACCCGTTGCTCGTTCATCATGCTATCGTTTACCCTTGGGGCAGATTGAAGGCGAGGTTCCGCTTTGCGGACCTGCGCAGTGGTGTATGTCAAAAGTTTTGAAGATCCATTTAACAAGGAGAATGACCGTATGGCGACAATTGCGCCCTTCCGAGCTGTGAGACCCAAATCTGAATTAGCCAGTCAAGTGGCGGCCCCTCCCTATGATGTGGTCTCCTTGCAAGAGGCGCGTGAGTTAGCGGATGGAAATCCCTATTGCTTCCTTCGCATTGGTCGGGCCGAACTTGAGCTTGGTGATGGAGTCGACCCATATTCCGCCGAGGTCTATCAACGAGGAGCCGATAATCTCCGGAAGCTCATCAAGGACGGGGTCTTGGCCCAAGAGCCACAACCACTCTTCGGTGTCTACCGACAAAAGTGGGGTCAGCATGAGCAGACCGGCATCGTGGCACTGGCATCCGTCGACGAATACGACCGGGGCATCATCAAAAAACATGAATATACCCGGCCGGTCAAGGAAGCCGACCGGGTGCGGATTATCGAAACCCATGAATCGCAATCGGGGCCGGTTTTGCTTTTTTTTCGCCAGACGGCCAAAATTGATCGGTGGTTAAAAGAGGTGACGGGTACGAAGCCGGATGTACATTTTGTCGCGCATGATAAGATCGAGCACACCGTCTGGAGCGTGCGAGATCCATCCGCCATTCAAGAAGTCATGAAGAACTTTCAAGATCTCCCGGCCTTATATATCGCCGATGGGCATCATCGATCGGCTGCGGCAAGTCGGGTTCGTGCATCCCGTGGTCAGGCAGGCGCACTGTCTGCTGGAAAGCATGAAGAAGGCTTTCTGGCAGTCATCTTTCCACATGACCAACTACAAATCCTTCCCTACAACCGGGTTGTTCGGGATTTGAATGGGCTCACCCCCCAAGCATTGCTCGAAAAATTATCTCCACACTTTGAATTGCAGGTGACCGCGCAACCAGGCCAACCACCTGCCGCCGGTTTCGATATGTATCTGGAAGGGCAATGGCATCGCGCGAAACCTAAAGAGAATCCGTCACTGAGCAGTCAGCAGGACCCGGTGCGTGCGCTAGCCGTTTCAGAATTGACAGAGCGGGTGTTAGATCCGTTGTTAGGCATAAAAGACCAACGGTCAGATCCACGCATAGATTTTGTGGGCGGTATTCGCGGAACCCAACAACTTGCAGCGTTAGTGGACAGTGGGGACTGGGCTGTCGCCTTCTGGTTGTATCCGACCACGGTTGAGGAATTGATGGCGGTGGCTGATGCGGATCGCGTCATGCCCCCCAAAAGCACATGGTTTGAACCCAAACTCCGTGATGGACTGTTTGTCCATATGTTACGTGATGACTAATCGAGTCGGGGCGTATGCAATGCGCATTGGTGGATTAGGCTAGGCCAAGGGTTGGAGATTTTATATGAAAATCGTCAATATCTCTGAGGCCAAGGAATGCCTTTCTCAACTGATTACTTTAGCTACCTCTGGTGAAGAAGTGATCATTGCCCGCGATGGAGGACCAATAGCCAAACTCATTCCCTACCACGTGAGCCAACAGGCGAGAAAGCCAGGGTCCTGGAAGGGCAAAGTCAAAATCGCCAAGGATTTTGACGAACTTCCCGAAGATCTCTCTCGGGTCTTCCGGGGCGAGGCTGGGTGAAATTCTTATTGGATACCCATGTCTTGCTCTGGTGGCTGAGTGATCATAAATCACTCGCTACCAAAGCTGCTGTGGCGGTCAAGAATGGAGAAAATGCGATATTTGTGAGTGCCGTCACCGCATGGAAAATTTCCATTAATCCGGCACCGAGAAAGCTCAAGGTCCCTGATGAACTGGAAGAAGTCCTAGAGTCGAATAGTTTTCAACACCTTCCAAACTCAATCCGGCATGGCCTTGTTGCCGGAAACCTACCCCGTCACCATGCTGACCGGTATGATCGTATGCTCATTGCCCAATCTCAAACGATACAATTAACGAGTATCACGCATGATATTTAAATGGAGTCGCCTTCTGGTTATATCCGACAAGGGGTGAGGAACCGTTGGCTGTGGCAGATGCGGATCACGTTGTGCCCCTAAAAGCATCCGGTTTGACCCCAATCTCCATGATGGCCTTTTCATCCACATCTGACAGGATAGGGCGAATGTAGAAATCGCACACTCTTGAATCGATTGTGCTTCCACATTCATATAGCTTATTAAGTTTAATCTCGGGTTGGGGAGTATGAGAGGAAAGGCTTCTTTAGCCGGAATGAACCAACATTATTTTGAATGGAATTTGCCCTGATAGAATGTGGTGGTGGATAAGGATAACTATTGGCAAAGACTAATTGGATTAAAATGGCATGAATGTTAGGCATGAAAAATTTAAAAATCCGTGAGCATAATAAAAAATGAATTACTGAGATGAGGAGCTTGTCAATCATTGTTGCCTCCCTAAGTAAAATTGTCTTTATTCAATGTATAGGGAGCATATTGCAAAGTGGTAAAGGATTTGTTCCCGGTCAGTAAAATATCTGTTGTACCATGAGATTTTGAGGTTCATGAACGATATTCAGTGGAACATTAAGACTTTTCAAGAATTGGAATCGGATCAGTTATATGACCTGCTGAAGCTGCGCGTGGAGGTGTTTGTGGTGGAGCAACAATGTACCTATCGGGAATTGGATGAGTATGACCGGCATCCGGAAACCAGGCACATTTCTGGCCGCAGTGAAGGTGGAGAATTGATTGCCTATGCGCGGATTCTTCCACCTGGACTCTGTCATCCTGAGGTGAATCTGGGGCGGTTTGTGGTGAAGGCTGATTTCCGTAAGCAAGGGATTGGGCATCAACTGTTACAGAAAGCCTTGCAGGAAATTGGGGGTTGGTGGCCTGTGATGCCTATAAGAATGGCGGCACAAAGCCACCTACACAGATTTTATGCACAGTATGGGTTTATCCAAGTGTCCGATGGATATCTCGAAGATGGTATCCCTCACGTTGATATGGTGAAGGATACGACAGTATGAAAACTCTCCCTCTGGGCGATCTTTCACTTGAGACGTTTCTAAAGGATTATTGGCAAAAGAAGCCGTTGTTGATTCGGCAGGCCTTGCCCGGGATCAAGCCCCGATTGAGGCTGATGAATTGGCTGGTCTCGCTTGTGAAGAAGAAGTCGAATCGAGGCTGATCATTCAAGATCCCGTAAGCGAGCAATGGGAACTTTCTCATGGTCCGTTTACTGATGCGACATTTTCCGCTCTGCCAGCCACGCATTGGACCTTGTTGGTCCAGGCTGTGGATCATTGGGTGCCGGCCGCCGCTGAGTTTCTTGCGCAATTTTATTTTATCCCCAGTTGGCGGGTTGATGATTTGATGATCAGCTATTCCGGCGACAAGGGGGGTGTCGGTCCTCATTATGATAACTATGATGTGTTTCTGGTGCAGGTTAGTGGTCGTCGGCAATGGGAAGTCGGGGGGATCTATGATGAAACGTCTCCTCGTCGTTCCGATGTTCCGGTCAAGATCTTGTCCGAATGGAAGCCGGAGCAACGGTGGATATTGGAGCCGGGCGATCTACTGTATGTACCCCCGCGTGTCGGACATAACGGGATAGCCGTTGGTCAGGATTGCATGACCTGTTCGGTGGGATTTCGCGCACCTTCTCATCGGGATATCTTGCTCGACTATTCCGAATCGGTTGGAGAAGCACTGAGCGAAGAGGTTCGCTATGCGGATCCGGATCTGGTTCCTCAATCCAATCCCGGCCAGATTACATCCGAGGCAGTTAGAAAAGTTCAGCAGATCCTTACCCGGTATGTCGAAGATGAGAGCAAGATGGCTCAATGGTTTGGTTGTTACATGACCTCTCCGAAATACCAGGATGAGGAGACGACGCCGGAGGAACACCGTCTGGAAGATGTTCGTACCCATCTTTCGGAGGGAGGGAGGCTTGTCAGAAATGAAGGGTCACGTTTTGCGTTTCATGAACACGGACAGAATATCTGGTTATTTGTTGATGGGCGTCAGTACACCTGCACTGCGCTCATGACGGATCTGGTGAAAACCTTGTGCGCCGAACGACAAATCGGTTCGGAGCACTTCGTCCCGTCGGAAGGGCATGATTCCTTACTTCTCGATTTGCTGAGCCATGGCAGTCTCTATTTTTCGGCCTGAAAAATATTTGCCCGACTGTCCTGGAAAGAGAGGCCTCCTTTCAGGGAAAAGCAACTGATCGCCCCCCCTGGTTGGCTGCCATCATCTGTGAACAATTAGAGTTGTGTGGCGCCTCCATCGACGGTGAGATCAATCCCTGTAATGTAAGATGAATCATCTGATGCGAGAAATAGCGCGGCTGTGGCAACTTCATGTGAGCTGCCCATTCGTTTCATGGGGTTTTGGTCACCAAAGCTGGCTTTCATGCCTGGAACTTCTTCTGCAGGAACGCCCACTTTCTCAAAAATAGGGGTATCAATTGGCCCAGGGGCTAGAGCGTTCACCCGGATTTTTCTTTCGAGAAATTCAGTCGACAAGGTTCTGGCCAGATTCCGAACGGCCGCTTTGGTTGCGCCATAGACACTGGAATTGGGAAATCCTTTCTGGTCCGCGATGGACGAATTGATAATGATCGACGCTCCTTCATTCAGAAGCGGAGAGGCTTTTTGAATATTGAAGAACAGGCCTTTGAAATTGACATTGACCATCCTATCGAATGTGGCTTCGTCGACGGTGTCAAATGGGCCAAAAATCGCAATGCCGGCATTGAGGAAGAGAACATCGATTCTTCCCGCCGTCTTGTGTATCTGTTGATACAAATCCGCGATGTCATTAAGATTCCCGGTATCCGATACGAAACCGGCACTCGCTCCTCCAATTTCTTTCACTGCCGTTTTCACGGCCTCTTTTCTTCTTCCCGTGATAATCACCCTGGCCCCTTCAGCCTGAAATAATTTGGCTGTGGCCAAACCAATCCCGCTATTGCCACCCGTAATGACGGCCACTTTGTCTTTGAGTCTTTGAGGCATATGAATTTCCTTTCAAGGTGGATAGAGAGCATTGTATTCGCGTGTCACTCTAGTAAAACATTTTAGAATGAAATTTTCATCTCTCTTCCAACAACGCATTAGTGAATGGTTCTGAGTTGTTGGTCGTGAGACAACCCGTCAGAGATCACCGTCATCTTCTTCCCATGCTCTCTTAATGGCTGCAGCGCGCTTCCGCTGTCTGGTAAACGCCCAAAAGGCGAGGAGTGTGATCGCGAGCCAGACCATTCCGGAACTGGTGGCCACAGGGATCCAGCGATTCCAGAGTGTCTGTCGACTCCAGAACTGCTCTTCTGCTTGAGTGAGTGTCATGGAGGTGGTTTGCGCAAAGGCTTCAGGAAAGGACACGCCTTGTTGGATTTTTGCCAAAATACGTTTGGGGGTATCCTGTCCTGTGTGTTCCAGGAGGTCTCGCGTAAAGGCGTAAGCCAGCACATAGGCCCGTCGGACAGAGGTCTCGTCTTTGTTGAAGAGAGTGTTGAGTTCATTCAGGGAGACCTGCGTGTCTGAGACCATTGCCCAGACTAAACGGGCTCGATCTTCCAAATCCCACCTTCGGGCGGCCATCATCGCTAATCCCTCATCAAACCATCGAGGCAAAGGCTGTTCTCCTGCCGCCCGATGGGACAGGATATGGCCGATTTCATGCAGGAAGACCTCGTTGAGTGAATCATTCGGATAGGTCAAACTCCGGTCAGTGAGGAGCACAATTGTGGAAGTCTGACTGACGGCGTAACCAGACATCCATTCCGGCGCTTCCTGTGCGAAAGGCGATTCCTTTGGCGCCAGAATGACTCGAATGGGAAGTCCGGGATGTTCAAGTCCCATAAAGTCCATCATACGCTGAAGGGCTTGTGGGTTGCTGTCCTTCAAGTGGGCAGCTAACGGTTCCAAGGATTCCGGGGCTTCAATGATGAATTGGGGGGAGGCGGCTCCCATCACCAGCCCGGGGTGAGCCATTATCACCATGATCGTCAGAAACAGGAGATGGAGTCTAATCTTTGCGTGCTTTGCAAAATGACACTTGGCCTTGCGAAAGCGTTGTTCAATTCTGGCCATACGCATTGGCTAGCCCAGGAGTGAGGGTTCTCTGAGAAAAGCTGGAAGACCGGGATGGATTTCCGAATGCCTGCCTTCAAATTTTTGCATTCAGGTGGTCAAGGATGATGCGGGCGTCGGTGATGGGATCCGTGGTCATGGGCAACTGTGTCTGTTCAGTCACTTTGGTCAGAAGTCGTTGCGCAGCCGCCCTCACCGGTAATGGAAACGTGGTTTCTGCTTGGATCTGCTGAAGGTGATGCATGGAGTCTCCCCTCCAGTTTGCCAGTTTCTGTTGCACAGCCCATTGTTGGGCGGCCAGTGCAACGGCTCGTCGTGCGCAGACTCTGGCTAACCCATCGTTCCCATTCCGTAGCCCGTTGGCGGCTTTGATGAGTTCCTGTTCAATCTGTTCAGACCGATTCATGAATCCTGATGTGCGGTGCGATTGGCGTACAATACCCGCCTGGTCGCAATTCGATGGATGTGGACGACATGCTCGTCCTGGTCAATGGAGTAGAGAATGCGCCAGTCTCCCACGGCGTATTGGACGAGGCCGGGTAGATCGTCGTCCAGAGTTTCATGTCGAAGATTGGCGACATTCGAGGCCAACCACTTGGTCTTATCCAACAGGCGCTGGGCCATACCCTGGTCGGTTGATTGAAGGTCGTCCAGGATTGAAGGTTGATAGGTGACACGATACCAGGGCATGTCATCTCACCATTTGAGACCCAGTCGTTCAGCGACGGTTTCTCCCGTCACCCGTTCCGGGGAATTCAAGACTTGTTTTAATTGCGCGCGGACCTTGTCATCCAGAGCCAGGCCAAGATCGGGATCGCCCAGCAGTTCACACAACCGGTCATCCACCATGCTATTAACCAGTTCTTTGAATTCTTTCTGAGAGAGATCGGAGATGTTCATTGTGAATCCTCCATTCGGATAAGTACCTGATCCTCTAATGTTTAATAGTTTTTCTACCTTATTTGATGAGGCTGAGCGGGATGTAATGGGATTTTGGTCCTTTTGCCTTCACAATAAAGTCGTGCTCTTCGAAACGCATCAGATAAATTTTCAACTTCCGGACTGAAACCCTGAATCTCTTGTCCATTCAAAAAAATCTAGAGAACGAAGTTTAGAAACTTCCAGCTTCTACGACATCATCGAGGCTGTTAATGTCCAGCCAATGCCCAACGGTATAGAGCACCCTAATCGGATAGTTTCTTCGTAATAATTCCTGGAACAGGATGGCCATTCCTGCTTTCCGGTGTTTCGGGTCGGCAAGAAGTTCGGTAAGGATCTCATGCAATTGCGTGAGTCCTTGAGCGGAGACTTTAAAAAATCCCATCCATACGCCATGGATCATGTCCGAAGGAACAGCCCTGCCTAATTGTTTGAGATGAATCTGGGCGTTAAAGGCCTTTCGGGAATTCGGAGTGGTACATTCGGCAAATCCACCAAGCCTCGTGTAACTCGTTTTTTCCTGCCAGGCGCTATCCACAAAAATGACAAAGTCATCCTTGGCTTGCAGCAACGCCTGGGGAATGTACGTGTTAAACAAGACATCGCCATAGGACACGATGGTGTCCTGGAATCGGGCTTCTTTTGATTGAAGCGCTTTCAACAAGGAATCCAGTTCTCCCGTTTCCGCGAAGGCATCGTTATCGACATAGGTCAGATTGGGAAGATTGACGGCTTCTTTCTTATACCCCCGGACCACAAGAATCTCCTTGATGCCGACGCTGTTGTAGGCGTCAACGATATGACCAAGGAGCGGGACGCCACGAATATTCACCATGGTTTTTGGTTTGTCTTCGGTGAGGTCGCCTAACTCATCACCGCGGGAAGCGGCGAGGACAATAGCCGATGCGCGGTCGGCACTTTTGGGAAGGTAGCGTAGCTCGGCTTGCATGAGTTCATCTGCACCTTGCAGACGAAAAACTTCAGAGACCGGCACAATGTTATCCTCAATGAATAAGAGATTTTCTTGTTCTTTCAGAACGCGAGCCGTCGTTTGCATGGTGGCGACGGCCGCGCGGAGCATGTGATTCGCCCAAATCACCATGGAAAAGCCATGCTGCCGGAACACATCGGTGGGAGTGGAATAATATTTTGTCGGCACAATGACCACCGGTGATCGATTGCTCCATTCCCGCTTGAACGCCAGAATCTCATCCGGTACTGCCAGCGCACTGTGAATCAGAATGCCATCCGCCCCGGCCTGGCGATATGCCTCTGCCCGTCGCAAGGCTTCCGTCAGTCCCCATCCGCAGATGAACGCCTCAACCCGGGCGATGATGCAGAAATCCGGATCGGATTGCGCATCTTTTCCGGCTTTAATTTTTCCACAAAATTCTTCCATGTCGGCCATGGGCTGTGTGTCACCCTTGAGAAAGCTATTCGTCTTCGGAAACAACTTGTCTTCAATGCACACGGCCGCGATATGCCGTTGTTCCAATTTGCGAATGAGGCGTTGCATGTTATTGAAGTTGCCGTAGCCGGTATCTCCATCGAGTAGAATCGGAATGCGGGCTGCGTCAGACATAAATTCCAGATTGTCCAGAACCTGGGTCCAACTGGCCTCGTTGTTATCTCGCACCCCGAATTGCGCCGAGATCGAGAGTCCGCTGGCCCAGATGCCATGGAATCCTGCTTCTTCCACGATCTTGGCGCTAAGCCCATTGTGAGCCTCGCAGATAAATTCAAGCTGGGGGGACAAGAGGAGCTTTTTGAATTGAGTTGATTTTTGCAGCTGAGGTTCGCTTGGCATAATCGGTAAATGTGACAGTGTTTCAGATTGTTCAATGAAGTACTGAAGTCTACATCAAGGGGAATCTTGATGCCAAACCTTTCCATATCTGATTGGGAATCCGGGAAGACGTTTGGGGCTGGAATCTGTCGGATGAACGAGCAGGCAGAATGATTGACCCCAATGCTTGTGACAGGTTTTGAAAATGATGGGGTCAGGATAAGGGCATAGCCACGAGACCATGCCCTTGTCCGGATGAACAGTGAACAAATTATGGAGTGCGGCTGGTGATCTCAAGAAGATGATAGCCAAACTGGGTTTTGACCGGGCCGTGGACCTTGCCGAGTTCGCCGCTAAACACAACCTCATCAAATTCTTTGACCATTTGACCCGGGCCGAATTCGCCCAGATCGCCACCTTGTTTGCCTGATGGACAGGTGGAATGTTCCTTCGCGGCGGCAGCAAAATCTCCACCACCCTCAATTTGTGTTTTTAAGTTTTTGCATGCTTCTTCTGTTGAAACCAAAATGTGACGGGCGCGCGCTTTCGCCATGAGCATTCTCCTTCTAGGCTAGAAAATTGGACAATAGTTCTTTTCTCATGATTGACCAGCCGAGGTCAAATTTCATGAGAATCGGCCGGCGTAACCCGTGAAATCCTCTTGTTCATAACGTATTGTGGAAGGACGAATGTTCTGGCGATCAGGAACGGGTCGGGCGGACGAGGCCCTGTCATGGTGTGAGACTGAAGGCCGGTGAAAGAGGGGAAGAGTCCTGGTAGAAGAGCACGAGATTCGAATGAACGATGGGCGGTGATGGAGTTGATAGGCTAGTTGTCAGGATTCATCGCCAGGTAATCACAAATAAAATCCAAAACCAATTCGTCAAAATTGTTGAAAATGGTTTTGACCCCACCCGCCGTTACGACGCCTTGTTCCCAGGTGATGGCATGTCCCGTGGAGGAGTTATGAACAAGGGCTACCAGTTGGTGGACTTCAAGGTCGATCCGACAGGCGTAACGCTTGGGGCCCAAGGGCAGAGCCGCCATATTGACATATAAATAAGGCTCTCCGGGCAATTTGGCGGCTTCGAGTTCTTTGACCAGGCGAATGCCCGCCGTTTGCAATTGTGCCTCTACTCGTTTGCGCAACTCACTTCGGTTTAATACTCCCTTCAGCTCCGGACCTAAGTCCTCAACAACCACATAGATGCCATGTATCCCCCTTAGTGATTCTTTCCTCAGCATAGGATGATCAACCTCTCCGTCAATTCGTTCTAGCCAATAATACGTGTGCTGCGTCCGCTCAGGGATTGTAGACTGATTCCCTAAGCCTTGTCCTCTTTTGCCTTGCGCAAATAATCACCAAGGATTCCCCGGCTGTGTTCATCATCGTGGCAGTATACGCAGAGGTTCTCCCAGTTCGATCCGTCCGGTGGATTGTTGTGGTGATTGCCGTCTTTATGGTGCACCGTAAGCAGATGTCTGGTCTTGAAATCGAATTCTCTGGCGCATTTGGCACAAATGAGCCCGTGAATCTTCAGTGACTGTTCCCGATAGGAGTTGTTGCTCGAGGCTGAGGGCTTGGGTCGCAGTCCTTTGAGGAGTTCGTCAATGGGTTTGTCGACAGCAGGTTTTTGGAGCCGTCGTAGTTTGTGACGACCCCGGTATGCATTCCCCATGATATGCGTCCTTTCAAATGATGGCGTCGTGGTGGTCTGTCGCCAGCGATGAATAGCCGCGTGAATTCAATGTCAGGATTCTCAAAGTTTTCCTGGTCTTTGTCAATGCGATTTGAATGGACGCCGCGTTGAGCATGCCTGATGCGTTGTCAACCGTTGGATGAGGCTTTCGCGATGCTTGGTGAGGAATCGTGTGGTGTGAGGCCTGCGAGCCCTATGCGGTAAGTGTTATGATGATGATGAGTTCTGCGGATAGGGTTAGTCTGATTATTCCTTTTACAGGCACCCGCTTCGAGACGGGTGCTCTCACCAGGAGGGTGCCATGTTTGGTCCTATTACGCTTCCATTTGGGGCAAAAATGTTGTTTAACACCGTCAAATTGAAGCCCGGTGTTTCCTTCGATCAGGTGGAGCTGGCCGTTGGGGAGATGTGCATGGTCGTCAAGGAAACCTATGGCGGGGACAAAGGGGGCTTCATCGCCGGGCAGGTGTTCAAATTTTCCGGTTTCGTATCTGACGAAGGGTCCCTGAGTGAATCAAAAACCGCAGATGACCATTACGCGATTGTGACCTATTGGAGTTCATTTGAGGATCACGAAAAATCTCATGCCGATGAACTGTTCAATAAGACATTCGCCGCTTTGGCGACGATGTGTTCTGAGACGAAAGAACTCGGTTACGATATGCTATGGCAGGGGGCGGCAAAGACTGCATAAGCTTTTCCACAGAGGAGGAGCTCCGTCACCAACCTGGCCAGGCGTCGGTCAGTTTGGCGCATGGGTATAGATGATGATGTCATGCCGAGACAGAAGTGCGTGAAATGGACGCGATGCGGCATCCCATGATTATTCAGGCGTTCGCACAGCATTTTTTATACTTTTTCCCGCTGCCGCAGGGGCACGGATCGTTCCGTCCAATCTTGGCCTCACTACGCACGACGGTCCGAACTCCAGGACTTTTGCCGTCGGAGAAATACCAGATCCCCTCATGTTTCCGAAACTCGCTCAACTCATGATGGATTTGAGGGCCTTCTTCGGTCTCAAACGTGGCTTTGAATTCGACGAAGCCCGTATCGTCGTCCATTCCGCCCTGTTTGGTCGCAAGAATTTCTAACCCCGTCCACTTGGTGGTTTCTGCCCACTTGCGATTAGCCTCAAGGTCAATGTCGTGTATGGTTTTGGGGTCATGGGTCTTTTCGATGAAATCCATCTGGACTTGCGTATAGGCCGAATATCTGGCACGCATGAGTTGTTCGGCAGTCTCTGCCTGTTTCATTCCGGTGATAAAGGGCTCACAGCATTGTTTGAAGGTCTTTCCGCTCTGACACGGACACTGCATATGCGACTCCTTTTCTAAGTAAAGGCAAATGATGATTGACTCTTGTACGTCGCCAGTGCCGGAAAAGTCAAAAGGCCCGGCATCTCATTTTTCTCGAAAAATATTGGTGAGTCCCGGCAGCAGTCTTCCCGCGATTTGTCTCTGCTCGTCCCTCTCTTGAATAGCTGGTCTGCCTCTGTCGCTAAAGCCATGCATGGTGGATCTGAATACCACGTACCTTCCATGGCCCGCAATTCAGGATTTAGCGGAAAAATGCTTCGATGAGCCTTGGCTGCAGATGACGTACATTTCTCCTTTCCTGTGTCTGTTGTTCGTGAAGCAGATCTGGTTATATTGGTCATCACTCCGAATGATGCTGATTAAGGTGTCAATGTATACATTGGCAGAATGAAAAGGGCGGGAACTCCTATCATGCGACATTCCCAAAAATTTGAGATGGCCAAGTTTCTAGCGGACTTGCTGGATCGGCGCTATACGATTCCGGGAACCACCATTCGGATTGGTTTGGATCCCATCATTGGTCTCATTCCCTATGTGGGTGATGTCATTGTGAGTGTTGTTGGCGCATGCATTCTTGTCGTGGCTGCTCAGTCGCAACTTCCCAAAATCGTGTTAGTCCGTATGAGCCTGAACATTGCGATAAACGGCATGATCGGTGTCATTCCCATTCTCGGTGATCTTTTCTCTGTCTGGTTCAAAAGTAATGTCAGAAATGTTGAGCTGCTGGAGCGACACGTTGTTGGAGATCGTCGTACCTCAACCATAGGGGATTGGGTCTTCGTGGTGGGATTATTGCTAGGAATCGCTTTTGTAGTCGTGGGAACGGTAGTCGGGATGATCTGGCTTCTCGCGCGTGTCTGGAAAATCCTACAGGGAATGCCATGAATATTCGCTTATTGCAAGCGAAGAAGGTAACCCCATGCGTCGACGGTTGATGATCGATCTGGTTGAAGCCTGATCTCAAACCTTGAACGGTCGTTCACAGATAAGGGGCCTAACCTTTATCATTTTCTTGACTCCGTACATTCAAATTCTTTCATGGTTTGTGGAGCCTCCTATTTTTCCCCGTCATGAGATCCTTGAAGGGTTATACCGATTGAGATTGCACTCAAGCCGGACACCTGGCAGGAGAGTATTTTTCCTATCATGGAGCCGTGCAGGGATTTATGAATTGGGCAAATCCAGCTAAATCATTGGGGGATTGCGCAGATGTAACGCGTGATTACCCGTCGTAATCTTTGCATCATCAACCGGTTGCCTGCCAATTGTCGAAACTGGTGACAGGTTACATGGCTTTTCATTCCATCCGGCCCTCATGCCCATTCCTGTGTGTCCATTGGGGTTGAACTCCTTTCATGTCAGAAAGTGTGGATATTATTGACCAATTGCGTTAGGGTTTTTTTCGGGCGGATCGCCGGAAGAAATTGTTGGGATGTGGCCAACAAAGAGAAAGAAATCGATCTTAAAAATTTCATGTGGGATGCTCATCATAATTTGGGAAATACCCCATTATAAATCCGGGTGATGTGTTGAAGTGATGATTAAATAACGGGCTTTCTTATTTGGCAGACTCGGGAGGGAAAACCATGAAGACTCAACCCCAAATAATCACCGCAGTCATGTGCTTCATCGCGCTCGTTCTCTTCGCTCCACGAATTTATGCACTGGAGACAGCCAGGGTAAGCGTCAGCACGGCCAGCGTGCAGTCCAATAACAATAGTTTTCAGCCGGCCTTGAATGAAAACGGCCAATTGGTGGTGTTCCATTCTTTTGGGTCCAACCTGGTAGCGGGTGATACCAACGGTGATCTAGATGTGTTCATTCGTAACCGGCAGACCGGGGAGACCACACGGGTGAGCGTGGCGACAGGAGGAACCCAGGGAAATTCCCTCAGTCGAGCCCCGGATTTGAGTAATGACGGAAATTTGGTCTCGTTCGAGTCCGATGCTACCAACATGGTTGCCGGGGATACCAATGCAAAACGAGACATATTCGTCCGCGACCGTCAGGCGGCCACGACCACCAGGGTGAGCGTGGCCACGGGTGGGGGACAGGTTAATGGCAACAGCTTTAATTCCTATTTGAGCGGAGATGGTCGATTTGTGGCATTTGATTCGGTAGCCACGAATCTTGTGGCGGGGGATACGAATGCAGTCAGCGATGTGTTTGTGCATGACCGGCAGACGGGCACGACCACGCGGGTCAGTGTGGCAACCGGGGGCGTTCAGGCCAATGGTGGAAGTTTTTTACCCGCTCTCAGCATGGATGGGCGATTCGTGGCGTTTCATTCTACGGCCACTAACCTCGTGGCAGGAGATACCAATGGAGGCACCGATGTGTTCGTCCACGATCGGCAGACGGGCACGACCACGCGGGTGAGTGTGGCCACGGGTGGGGGACAGAGCACTGGATCAGGAGGGTCATCGCCTGACTTTGCCCCCGATATCAGTGCGGACGGGCGATTCGTAGTTTTTGAGTCGATATCGAATAACCTGGTGGCGGGAGATACGAATGCAGTCAGCGATGTGTTCGTCCACGACCGTCAGACGGACACCACCACGCGGGTCAGTGTGCCGACAGGCGGGAGTCCTCAGACTAACGAGGAAAGTGTCGAGCCAGCCATCAGCGGGGACGGACGGTTTGTGGCGTTCCTGTCCTACGCCACGAATCTTGTGCCGGGCGGGACGAGTGGAAACGGAGACGTGTTCGTCCACGATCGCCAGACAAACACGACAACCCAGATGAGTGTGTCGACCGCAGGGGTCAAGGGCAATGATTTTAGTTGTAATCCTGCCATCAGTCCGGATGGGCATATTGTCGGAATGTTCTCCGATTCGACTAATCTCGTTGCAGGCGATACCAATGGGGCACGGGATATTTTTATCCGTGATCGTTCTGTGACCTTCGATCTGGATGGGGATGGAAAAGCAGATATTGTTTGGCGCAACACGAGTAGCGGGAGTGTAGAGGCATGGCTGATGAATGGGACGGCGTTGGCCAACGCCGGTTTCCCGGGGGACCTGCCGTTGGCATGGGAGATCGCAAAGGTGGGTGATGTGAATGGGGATGGCAAAGCGGATATCGTGTGGCGCAACACGAGTAACGGGGCCGTGGCCGTATGGTTGATGGATGGACTGACGATCACGTCGGTCGGATTCCCAGGAAGTAGTCCCACGAATTGGGAGATTGGGCAGGTCGGGGATCTGGACAGGAATGGCACGGCGGACTTCGTCTGGCGCAACACCATTAATGGCGCCACAGCGCTCTGGTTGATGAATGGCGCAGCGATTAAGTCCACCGCTTTCCCCGGCGGTGTGCCGTTGGCGTGGCAGATCGTGGGGGTTGCTGATGTGAATGGAGATGGCAGGGCTGATGTCATTTGGCGGAAAAACACCGGCGTCGTGGCGTTATGGTTGATGAACGGGTCCACAATCACGTCGGTGGGCTTTCCGGCCACTGTCCCCTCGGGGTGGAACTATGAGGGGTCCGGGGATGTCGATGGCAATGGGACGAGAGATCTGTTCTGGAGAAATGCCAGTAGTGGCGCGGTTGTGGTGTGGTTCATGAACGGAGCGACCATTGCCTCATCCGCTAACGTAGCTAACCTGGCCTCTGACCGGGAAATAGAGCAAGTGGCAGATACCAATGGGGATGGGAAGCCGGACCTCATCATAAGGAATACCGTCACCGGGGCAGTGTCAGTGTTCGTGCAGGGGGGAGGGAGTGGATCCCCCGGTACGAAATCGCTTGACTGGGAAATAAAAAATTAGATCGATCATTTCGTGGAGGATGACTGATCAGGCATCTGACTCCGAAGGGATCGGACTGAGGAAAGCCAAAGGGGTCTGACCTTCCAAGAAGGTCAGACCCCTACTCTCAGGGGCAGACCGGTCAGGTGGTGGCAGAGATGGTGAATAAAAATTTCGGAAAAACCAAAAAAACTATAGCATCGCGTGTCTACTTGATCGAAGCCTTCTTATATGGGCGACGTCTTTGATCCTGTTTAATATCCCCTATTTCCCCAATCACGAGATCCTGAGAAGGGGGTGAATCAATTATTGAGATTGACTTCAAGCCGCACGCCCACCACGACAGCATTATTCCTGCCGGGAACCGTGCCGGGATTAATGACATATTGGAAGTCCGGTTGAATGATGAGGTTTTGATTCACAAAGATGGCATGAGTCAATTCCAGCGTGATCTCCGAACTCTCAACCCGTTGTCCTGCCCGCCGTTGAGACTGTTTATAATCATGGCTATTCACCGCGATGGCCACTCCCATCCCGGTTCCATCAATTTTTCGCCCGGGAAATAATCCTTTATAGACGAACCCGCCGCCATAATACTGGGAAATGCGGTTCACATTGGGGTCAGCCATTCCGGCTCGACCAAAGAGAGTCAGCCCTTGATCTGTGTCCTCCTTTTCATGATACACATCATATTCCGCTAACCCATACATGCCGTAAGTGCCATGTTGTTTGACAGGCTTTCCTGAACTATTGAACTTGTTGAGTCGATCCAGAGAAGTGGTGTACCCCCAGAATCCGTAGGCAACTTTAGCTTCATATTCGATGGGGGCGGATCTTCCAATCCGACGAAAGGTCAGGCGACGAGGGCTCTCTCTAAGCATTTCCTTCTTGGGTTCTGTTAAATCCTCTTTGCTGTATTGGTAATAGGCCAATTCCATGGAACCGAACAAGCCATCGTCTTTATTCAAATGGAGGTGCGTCCCGTGAGCATTATTGGGATTGCCCGGAATGCCGTCGGCGACCACGGCGCGAACCATCAGGGAATCCGTCAGGATAGCTTGTGTCCGAACCCCAAGGGAGGTTGAAGGAAAGGTGGACGGGCCATTTTTGCCACTAGCCGCGAATTCTGCCCCGGTTCCGAAGGAGCCATTCACAAAAAGTGTGGATGCGGAGGTGATGACATCGAACTCCGAGGTGACATCATACAGGCCGGCAAGCAGGGAAAAGCGTTGGAATACATTGTGTTGGTACCAGGCTTCGAACAGTTTCCAGGTATTCACGGCCGCAATGTTGCTCACGCCTTGAATGTCCCCGACATATTGGCTGGGATTGTCCCCATACAAACCCAAGCCATACACAAAGACTGTTCCTCTCCAACTAGGAATTAATTTTTTTATATCCAGTGTGAGCAGAAGATCCAGATCACCGGTGAGGGTGGTTTTTTGATGAATGCCGCCGGAAACATTGGAGAGGACATCCATCGTATTGGTGGCTTCCAAAAGGATTCCCTTATCCTTCAAACTTTTTTGGGCAGCCTTGGGTTTTTCGATCATCTTTTCCAAGTGTTCCATCGGCTGCATTTCTTCAGAATGGGCTAGCACGGGAATCAACAATACCAAAAAACATAGCCCACATAAGGATGGAAGAATCAGGCTTGTTGGATAGAGTCTCATGCTGGTGAATCAGCCTCCCACGGGCTTGGTTGCCTGAGGTTTTGCCGGTGAGGGCAATACGGGCGATATTAAATTTTTATTGATGCCGTGTTTCAAGTCCATGAGGGCAAGTAGGGTCAGCACTTGTTTATGGCCTGTCACCCTACCCCATGTGTGTTTTCCGATTCCTAGGGATTCTCATTTTTCTGTTTGACCAGAGTCGTGAGAAAATAATCAAGGTGTTTGGCGAATAATTGCCGGTCCCGTTGACTTAGGGCCGACGGCCCACCCGTATCGACTCCGCTGGCCCGGAGCGTATCCATGAAATCCCGCATCATGAGGCGGGCTTGAATCGTATCGGGAGAATGCATCTCCCCCCGCGGATCTAGCGCATGCCCACCCTTCGCAATCACCTCAGCGGCAAGCGGAATGTCGGCGGTGATGACCAGGTCGCCGGCCTCGAGTCTTTTGACGATTTCGGAATCCGCGACATCAAATCCATCGGCGACTTGGATGGCCGAAATATAGGGAGACGGCGGGGTATACAAGAGGCGATTGGCCACAAGCGTCACCTGCACCGCTGTCCGGTCTGCGGCGCGAAATAATATTTCCTTAATTACCTTGGGGCAGGCATCGGCATCAACCCAGATTGGCATGGTCGACCTTTATGGTTGAGGGGTGAAAAAGAACCGCGTTCTTTGGATTTTTTAAAAAGTCCACCTGGATTGAGAGAAAACGAGGAGCGATCTTGTTTCACAAGAACCGGAAGTCGCTCGTTCACTCACACTTCGTGACCCAGACGCCGACATGAAGCGTTGATCCTGGGGGGCCAACGAACGATCCTTCGATGGGCGGAACGGATTCGGGCAATCTTGCAACGGCCACGGCAATATGATCGGTTCCGGCCATGGTTCCACCAGTGGGATCAAACCCCTTCCACCCGGCCCCTGGCAGGTAGACTTCGGCCCAGGCATGGGTGGCACCATAATCGGTTGCTGATGGTGGGGCATGAAGATACCCGCTGACAAAGCGCGAAGCAAGACCCAAGCACCGTGCAGCTTCCATAAAGAGTAACGCAAAATCACGGCAGGAACCAGTGCCGTATTCCAGTGTTTGCCCCACCGTTTGAACGCCAGGTTCTTCCCGCACGCGATAGGACAGGGTTTGGTTGATGTGGGTGCCAAGCCGTTGTAAGAGTGTGTACGTCTGAATCGGTTCATTTGATTGCCAGAAGCCGGCGATCCATTCAGTCAGTTGAGTTTTGGTGTTCGGCTCAGGGTATGCCATGTAGGGTAGCAGCATGATCCGGTCATCGGGTTGATAGGTAAACGGATACGCGACAGCGTAGTCGGCGACGAGAAAGTCGAGTGGAGCCTCATTGAATTGCTGGATGATGACTTCGCTCTCAATCACAAGCTGGTTGGCGGGCACATCGAAGGTGGCTGTGGCCACCGAATTGCCTTCCACGTCCCGATGCCAGAGCAGGGTGGCCGGCGGTGTGAGCTTCAGGTTTAACGACTCAATGTGCAGGTCATAGTCTTCCCTCGGACGCAGGCGCAAGTGATGCGGTCCGAGTGTCACAGCACCCGAGAAATTATAATACGTCCGATGAAGAATTTTATAACGCTGCATAATTCATCCTATTCTGAAATTTTAACGGCACAAAAGCACATTCTGACTGAGGAATGGCAAATAAGGCTGGATTCTTTAGATGATTTTAATTGGGGGTTTGAACACAAGGAATAGTCGGATCCTAATGTTGGGCTTCTTTCGTGGCTACCCAGCCTCCGAATAAATAGCATTGATAAAAACGGATTGGTGCTGAAAACCCGGCTTCGGAAAGTAGTGTGAATAAATCGGCTTCAGGGATGAAGGAAATGTCTTTCTCTATATGGGTCCGACTTTGTTCCAGATCTTCGGTGGACACTTCATGAGCTGCGTAAGAGCCCAACCATGTATTGAATAGAGTGGAAAATTCCCGTGTTTTTTTATCGCCAAACAAGTCCGCAAGGATGAACATGCCTCCAGGGCGAAGATTGGTTGCGATAGATCGAAAGTACGATAGTTTTTCTTTCGGTCCTTGATGAAATGGGAGACGAAAACTGAAGACGCGGCATCCACAAGCTCTTGAGGTTGATATTCTTGCAATGAGCCATTGAAAAAGGTTACCCGGGTTTCCAGTCCTGCTGTCAAAAGGCGTTGCCGACAGGCTGTGAGCATATCGGGAGAAATATCGACAGCGATAAAACGCCATGAAGGGAATTGTGTCCCCAGAGTGAGAATTTCAGCTCCCGTGCCAGCACCTGCAGATAGAAATAAAGAATGCTCGGGCATGCTGGCAAGCCATGGGACCAGCATTTGATGCAAGGCGTCATAACTCGGGCAAAAAAGCCGAATTCGCCGATCATATTTTGCAGCAAGGATTTTGTCAAAGTATGCCAATGCGTTGAATTGATTGGAAGGTTGGGGCATGGAGATGAATGCCAATCCTTAGCCTGATGCGCAAAAGATGTGGAGTGACTCCTTTTTGTTAATATAACATTTCGTTTTTTTATATTTCAGCTGATTCTTTTCAGGTAATATAATTGCCGTAAATTACCTGTTGCGGGAAATGCCGTTCGTACATTCCTTTGCAACCATCAGGTATGGTCCTGCGGGAGGTTCGTAAAGTATGTGCAGGCGATGAGACGAAAGTGTGGAGACAAGGTTCTCATGATCTCTTCTAATCTTGAATCGTTGCTTTTTAATTTTGGATATAAATCATTCCACTTTTGAAAGCTACTTGAACTCATTGATCCGAATCATGAAATCCTTGCATTGAATAGGAAATGTGGGCTTCGCTTAGGCGAAGCCCACCACTTCCCTCGAAGAAAGCGCCTCGGCTATTTCTTTTTGTCCTTCTTTTTCTGTTGGTCGGCTTTCTGTTTTTGAGCTTTGTCTTTATCCTTTTTTCCGCCTTTGTCTCCCATGGTGTACCTCCTTTCTCTTTAAGATTGACCGTCTTTCCGTGAAGGGTGGGCCGAACTGTTCCGATTCTGTGAGCTGCCGATTTTCGTTATCCTCAGGATCAGCGATTTAGCTTACCATGATTCAGGGATAAGAGAACCGTTTAGACGCTCTTTCAATCCATCGACTGGCTTGCCGATTTTTAGGCCATCCTTTCTTCCGTCATGCCCCTCATCTTTTTTCATGGGGGCGTATCCGGATTTTGAGCGCAGCGGAAACCAAGACCTACATCCGTGTGGGTTGGTGAAGCAGAAGAGCGAAATGCCGCTCTCAGATATTCGTCCGTCGCATTCCATGCTCCACCTCGGATAACTTTTGGGGAACCCGCGATGGTCTCATCCGCATCACGGTCTGGATTCCGCGATTCATTCCAGCTATCTGCCGTCCACTCACTCACATTTCCGGCAAAGTCGTACCCTCCATAGGGACTTCTATCCTTTTCGAATGTCCCGACCGGAGAAAGTTTTGACACGTCAAAGTCTCCAAATGTGGCGAAATTCGTGAATTGGCTCGTCGGTGGCTCATTGCCCCATGGATAAATGCGTCCGTCTGTTCCTCGTGCGCTTTTCTCCCATTCATCTTCGGTCGGTAATCGCTTCTTGGCCCAATGGCAGTAGGCTTTGGCCTCCGGCCATGTCACACCGACGACAGGGCGATTGGCATCCTGGGGCATCTTGATATGATCCCAATATTCCGGCGCTGTCCGACCGGTGACTTGTAGAAATTTCCCATACCGTTCAATGGTGACTTCATACTTGTCGATGAAGAATTCTTCGACATAGACGGTATATCGACTCCCTTCGGTAATGTCCCCAGTTCCTGAGCGTGATTCTACATTCGTTTCAAACTGCCCTGCAGGGATCCGAACCATCGGCGCACCGTCTGCGCCTGAAATCTCTCGTGATAACGAGTCGCTCCCCGATGGTTCCACATGCCATCCTTTCAACGCGATGGCCAAAACCGGTGTGGGGACTGCATACCCCAGACGTCCCTGAGCGTCTGTCACGACTCCGATCACTTTGCCACCAAGCAGAAGGGGGCCACCCGAATGGCCTTCCTCCACTAACGCCTGAAACATCAGGTGTGGGCCTTTCCTCCCGCTGATACTTCCGGTTGAGACGGTCCAGGGAGCGAGATTCGGTGGAAATCCGATGAAGGTAATGGTTTCTCCCCCGGATGCTTGGGTGGTCTGATCGAGCGGAAGCGCCACGAGTCCATCAGGAAGGGTATCGGAAACACGCAATGTGGCCAACCCATTCTCATTTGTGCCATCGATGCCTAACACCTGTGAGGCAAACGATTGATGAGGAAGAGGAAAGAACCACACCTGTGGCTTGCTATCTCCAAAAATCACATGTGCGGCAGTCACGATATAGGCGGCGTCCTTGTCGAGCCTCACGATAAATCCCGTCCCGACATTTGGTTGCCCATTTACGAGTGCAGTAATTTTGACGACGCCCTTTTTGAACGCTTCAATCTCCGTGGCACAAACAAGACAGGGAAAGAGCAGGAAGATAGAGAGGGCCATGATGCGGGCGATAAACGGTACCCGTATCCATGAATGGCCCCGCACCCTATTGGAGGATGTCAATGTTCGGTGGTTCTCGTCTGTTCTGATTGTTTGGACAACTGTTGGGTTCACCGAAAATTTTCTCTTCAATCGGGAGTGCCTCGGCTACCTGCGTTCTTTTTTTCTTCTGGCCGCAACTCAGTTTACCATGATCCAAAAATAATAGAATCATTTCGGTGCCCGTCTGTATTGTGAACCGTTCAGACTCTGCTTACCCTCGAATCTCCTGACCGAGGATTTCGATGATTCGATTTGAACTCATGTGGCGCAAATCCATCATGTACCTGCCAAGGAAATACTGTGTTCTATGCTCAAAATTTGCCAGATATGGCGCATCTCGTTGGACGTGAACATGTTTGGGTTCACTTGCAGGTCGAAACTATAAAAGAAAAATCGGTACGGTCCATTCAATTTCTCGAATTCAGATGGCACGATACTTTCCAATTTTCCTTATCGAACTGTATGTTGCATTCGACAGTATACGGAAAAGAAGGAAAATCGATACTCCTAGGATCTTGAGAACAGTAGTACTCAAGTCTTGATTTTAGCATGGCGATGAGGAATTTCTCTTTGTTTTGGAAAGCATGAATTAAAGGAAATTTTAGTTTAAGCCCATACTCCGGACGAATGCGAAGCCAACAGAGTCCACCGAGTAAGGCAATGCCGGCGGCGATGCCGAGGGAGACCGACCAGCCGAAGGTGTCAGCCAGCCAGGGCGTCAGTGTGGGGGAGAGGGTTCCCCCCAGGTTGGCGCCGGTGTTCATGAGGCCTGAGAGTGTGCCGGCGTAGGGTTTGGATAAGTCCGTGGTCGAAGACCAGAACGGGCCGACGGTAAAGTAGAGCCACCCCGCGCCGAGCGAGAGGAAACCGATTGCGACATAGGGCGCTTCGATGTTGGCGCCGATGACGATAGAAAGCGCGGCCAGAATCATTCCTGCTCCTCCCACGCTCGCGCGACCACGATTGACCCCGTATTGTTCGGTGAGACGATCGGTCACCCATCCCCCCAATGGGCAGAAGATGGCCATCGCGATAAACGGCGCCGAGGCGAAGAAAGCACCTTGAAGGATGGCAAAGCCTCTCACGTTGACGAGGTAGAGATAAAACCAGGACATATAGACATAGGCCACATAGCCAAGACAGGTGTAGCTGAGCGTGAGCCACCAGACGGTGGGTGTGCTGAGGATGGCTTTCCAGGGAACGGTGGTCGTCTTTGATTTGTGAATGGGTGCTGGTTCGCTTTTCCTTCCTGTCCGTGTTGGGGTGGAGGAGTTGGGGGTGTCCTTCTCCCCACCGGTCCCGTTGCCTTTCGCCTGTGAAGCTGGAGGTCGTCCTTCACGTGCTTCGAATTCGGTGAACACATCATGGACCGTTCCCCAGGCCTTGCCGGATCGCCCTTCCAAGGGAGCAGGAGGGTCGGGCAGAGATTCCGAACCTTCGATCAGTTCGGCCTCGGCAGAGTTGACATGTGCATGTTGCCGGGGATGATCGGTTGCGTACCAGTACCACAAGAGTGCGATGCCAATACCCAATCCGCCTGCGACATAAAACGCCGTTTGCCAGCCAAAATTGACCATAATCCAGGCGGTGATAGGTGGCGTGAGGGCTGAGCCCAGGCCGATCCCTCCGATGGTGATGCCAATGCCTAAGCCCCGTTCATTCGGGGGATGCCAGTTTGCGACGGCTCGATTGAAATTGGGCAGCGCGGCGGCTTCGCCGATGCCGATGAGAAAACGCACGACCATGAGTGAACCCATAATCCCGATCAGGTTGGCCAGTGGGAGCGTGGGAGCGACGGCCGTCAGCGCTGTAAAGATCGACCACCAGATGAGGGCGAAGGTCAATACGCGACGTGGTCCCCAGCGATCGCCCAACCAGCCACCGGGAATTTGAAAGAGGGCGTAGCCAAAGACAAAGGCCGAAAAGATCTGACCCATTTGCAGATCGGTGAGACCGAGTGCCGGCATCATTTGCCGGGCGGTGACGGAAATATTCACCCGGTCGATGTAAGTGATGATGCTGATGAGGAGGAGCAGAATAAGAATTCGCCAGCGGATTCGGGACGGTGGGGGGGGCGATGATAGCTGGTGCATGGGAAATGAATAGACTACTTGCCGGGGGAGCCAGGGGGAAGGCTACCTCCTGCCGCCTTTCCTTGCCGATAAAGCGGATTTGGATGGGCTTCCTGAAGCGGTTTCTTGTGCAATGAAGGTTTTGGCAAGGCGATATTCATCTTCCTGTGTGGCCACCAGGCTATCCAGTTTGGCTTTGAAGATGCGATCGAGCACCCGGCGATAGGCCGGACCTTTGGGAAGGCCCATGTCTTCCAGGTCGTGGCCGGTTAAGGTGATGGCGACATGTTGGAACGTGGTGAGATAATCCCGGATCCGTTCCATGGCCGCATGAATTGTCGGCTTGCTTTGTGCCTTGGCCATGAGGAACAACACGAGTTCCTTCGGCCATGGCGTGAGGAGATCGTAGATTTCTGAAGGAGCCAGGTGCTTTCTGTTGAGGGTTCTTAGCAGCGTGGACTGGGCCTGTAGGAACTCTCCGACGGTTGCTGTGGTTCGTTGGGGAAATCCCAATCGTTTCCAGGTTTTGACCAATTCAATTTTGCCCAATGATTCGAACCAGGCCAGGGCATAGAGCAGCCATCGCTCGGTTCCCGATCTGGCACTTTCCACCTCATGCCAGGCCAGAATTTTTTCTCCGGATGCAAAGAGCGTCGGAGCCGGTTCCTTCCATTGCAGCTTGGGATGAATGAAAGGGAAGAGTTTAAATTGACTCAATCGCTGAATCCCTTTGGCCGGCTCGGGTTCCTCTAGAATATGGATCAGTTCATTCCCTAATCGTACGCCGGAAAGCCGGTGAAACAGTTCCATGGTTTGGGCCTGTTGAATGAAATGCTGCGTTTCCTTACTGATCTGGAACCCGAACCGTTGTTCGAAGCGAATGGCTCGAAAGACCCGTGTGGGATCTTCCACGAAGCTGAGGCTGTGAAGGACCCGAACGATTCTGTCCTTGATGTCCCGCCGGCCCCCGAAAAAGTCCAGGAGTTCACCGGGCGTCCGGTTTAAGCGAATGGCCAGGGCGTTGATGGTGAAATCCCGCCGGTAGAGGTCTTTTTTTATTGAACTGCGTTCCACTGTCGGTAGCGCGGTGGGATATTCATAATATTCTGTTCGAGCCGTGGCAATGTCCAGGTGATGCATCTGTGGAATGTTGAGAGCCTTGGGGATTGCGATCGAGACGGTTCCAAATCGCTCATGAATGGTCCATTCGGCCTTCAGTTCCTGCGCTAATGCTTTGCCGAAACGAATGCCGTCTCCTTCGACCACCACATCCAAATCGAAATTGGGAATGTTCATCAGGAAATCCCGGACGAATCCGCCGACGAGGAACGCGGCCACCTCCTGGGTGTCGGCGAGTGTCCGAATGGTCTGGAGGAGGGTGAGGAGCGGCGGAGGTAAACGGGTTGCCAATTGTTTGTGAAGATTTGAAGTCCGCAAGCTTGGCGTGGGAACGACGGTAGCTGAAGGGGCCGCTCCGGCAGAGGGCTCAACGTCTCCTCCCTGAGGCGGGAGTGCCTGGTGCATAGCCCGAAGCAAATCGGTCCGGCTGAAAATGCCAACGACCTGGTCGTGATCCAGCACCGGGACGATCCGCTGATTCCGTTCGACCATATGCTGTTGGACCTCGTCAAACGGGGTGCCGGGTGTGGCCAGAAAGATATCCCTGAGCATGATGTGCTCGATGGGGTGGGTGGCCAGTTTGTGATAGAGGGCTTTTTGGACCGCCTCCCGTGTGGCTAATCCCATGAAGCCGCCCTTGGCACTCACCACGGGGAGGGCGTTGACTTCGTATTGTGTCATGAGGCGTTCGGTCTGTTTGATCGTGGTGTTGGGTTCCACCGTCCGGACAGGTGTGGTCATGAGACGTTTGATGGGGAGCCAGGTTTTGGCTTGTTCCTGCAAAAGGGCGTGGATTTTCTCTTCGACCTCAACGATGGTGAGTCCCTTAATACTGGCGGCGGCAGCCATGGTGTGCCCTCCTCCGCCAAAGACTTTGGTAATCTGATTCATGTCCATGTCGGGATGGCGGCTGCGCCCGATGATTTGTACCTTGCCCTCCATGGCGACAGCGGCGATGATGGCATCGGCTCCATGTAATTGCGCCAGTTGTTGAACAATCGGGGCCATGTCCTGCACATAGTCCGGCCAGGTGAGGGTGGTGAGCAGAATCCTTCGATGTCCAAGGTTGAGTGTTTGCGCCGATTGCAACAGTGCATGGAATAATTCCAGTTGCGGCGGCGTCCAGTGCCGGGCGATGTACTTCGTGACCTGGTTTAAATCGGCTCCTGTTTGCACAAGGACCCCGCCGATCTGGAAATCACGGGGCGTGGTATTCCGGTAGCCAAATTGACCGGTCTCCTCATAGAGGGCTATGGCAAAGAATGTGGCTTCCTCGGGTGTCCATGTGAGTGCTCTGGCTTGAAGTTCTTCGCAGAGGAGTGTGATGGTGGCCCCGACCGAATCGACTTTGCAATAGTCTGCCATCTGGAGCAGAGGATTGGTGGTTTCCAAGGGATGATGATCGTAAATATGAACTGAAATATGTTGATTTTTAAGAACTTTTTCGAGTAATCCTAAGCGATCCTGGTGTTGGGCATCGACTAAAATCAGGCGGGTGATATCCGGAAAATTTAGACTCGAAAGTGCCGTGAAGGAAAGGGGATGTTCGGCGAGAAAGGCCCGCTCACGAGATTGGACTCCCGCCGGGAGGACGAGGTGTGCCCCCGGGTAGAGCTTTTGAGCGGCCACCATTGAGGCGAGGCCATCGAAATCCGCCTCAAGATGCGTGGTAATAATTTCCATGGGAGACCCGATTCTAACAGGGATGGTGAATGACCGGAAGTTTCTTAAAAAAGCAAAGAATTTCCTTCTTGAAAATCTTCTGTTGCTTGAGAGGGGCTCTCCATGTTAGATGGGGGCAACTCAGGAGACGATCCATCACAGATGGATCATTTGTCGATCACATAATCAGGAGGGTGACACATGGCTGCCATGGCTAAGCCCAAGTCAAAGGCCAAGCCCAAACAAAAGCCGACGGGGAAGCGAACAACTCATGCGAAAGCTCAACCGAAGACAAAAGCCAAACCAAAGAAGTCTGTGAAGCCTCAACGATCACCGTCTACCAAAGCGAAGTCCAAGAATACGAAGGTCGGCTCCAAAGCTCGGACCAAGGGACCCGTTAAGGCTCAAGCCAAAGGAAATACGAAGGCTCGAGTGAAGGGGACATCCAAAACCGTGGCTCAAGCTCAACCACGATCCAAAGCGACGCCGAAAAAGGCGGTGAAAGGGAAAGAGAAGAAGTTGACTACATCTGACAATGTTTCGAAAACGACAACTGCGGCGAAAACCGGGGGGAATCGTACCAAGGCTGCTCCCACCACAAAATCGGCGAAGAAGGCGGCGCCGTCTGAGGCCAAAAAGAAACCGGGAAGGCCTAAAAAAGACTCGGCTGTCGAAAAAGGCCTTGATACCAAAAAGAGAAAGAACGCCTTCCCCGTTGATGTTGTGGATGCGGAGGAGATTCTTAGCCAGGAGGAACCCGATACGGATATTGAGGACACGTCTCTGCCGGATGACATTGATGCCGAATTGGATATTGAAGTGGAAACCGATGCCGATATCACTCTGGATTCATTGACTACTGAACTCGATGATGTCACTGATCCTCTGGATGTGGATGATCTTGCGGATGATTTTGATGATGATGAGTTTTCCGAGGACTCCACCGACGATGCCGATGAGGATTTGGATTTGACGGAAGACTTATCAGAAGAATTGGGCACGGATAAGTTTTTTCGGGATACCGAATCCAATCATGAGGATGATGAAGAGGAAATTCCTCGATCCTGGTGATTCTGGCCGGTCATGGGCCCTAAAGGTTGTGCCAGGGTCATTCTCTTCGCCAACTGGATATGTATTGTTCGTATTCCCGGTTTTATAGACAAGCCGGGATTGCTCCCTTCGCCTGAGGCGAAGGGGGGTAGTCTTGCCAACTGAAGGAGGTTTCATGTCGGAAGAACGAGGGTTGCCTCGCATCGGGGATCATGCACCGGACTTTTCCGCGGTGACGACGCAACAGACCGATTTTAATTTTAGCGTATGGCAGGAACAGCATTGGGTGGTATTGTTTTCTCACCCGGCGGATTTTACTCCGGTGTGTACGACGGAATTGATGGCCTTTGCCCAAGCCAGTGAGCAATTTCGTCAGCGGGGGGTGAAGCTCATTGGGTTGAGTGTGGATAGTATTCATGCCCATTTAGCCTGGCTTCGCAGTATTCACGATAAAATGGGCGCCACGATTCCGTTTCCTATGATTGCCGATGTAGATATGCGTGTCGCCAAACTGTACGGCATGATTCATGCCAATGCGAGTTCCACCGCGACGGTGCGTGCCGTGTTCATTATTGACCCAAAGCGGGTGATTCGGGCGTTGCTGTATTACCCCCTCAATGCCGGACGCAATGTGGATGAAATCCTTCGGTTGGTCACTGCCCTGCAAACGACTGACCGCTATGCCTGTGCGACGCCTGCTAATTGGCGGGAAGGGGAAAAGGTCGTGGTGCCACCGCCCAAGACCGTTCAGGAAGTCGATCAAGCGTTGGCTAAAACCGAATATGAACATCGGGACTTTTATTTATCGCTTAAGAACGTGTCTCCGGTTGTGACCCCAAAGCCCGCGGAAGTGAGGGAGCCTCAATCTGCGGAAGCCGAAGCTCCTGAGCCTGCTAAGCCAGAGCCAGCTCAACCTGCTGAGAACACCTCTTCCACCTAGGGGCTTTCCTGGATGAGACGGACGGATACGATTGCGCAGGATTTGGCCGGATTCTCTGATCCTTTTGTTCAATAAGTCCGCTCGCCCCGAATGATCGAATGATTTGACTCAGTCCGACACAACTTCGTGACAAACATCTATCTTCATCAGTCTCTTTGTGTATGTGCCCGGGTGGAGGCAGTCGGTTTACCTGTTTGCCATATCATGCTCATGTGATGTGGGCATAGATGAAACTCCGGGGAGCAAAATATTCTCTGCAGCTCGGCTTTTTGCTTGCCCTGCTGGGACTGTGGTCTATCAATGCCGAGGCTTGTCGGCTCCTGCCGGCTCCTTCCGGAAGCGAAAACGTATTTTGGGTGCATGTTGAAGGACCCTGTTTGCCTGGAGAAGAGGCGGCCTTGGCCGTAAAGGGGGCTGATCTGCTGGAAGCGCTTGTGCAGGGCAAGCGGATTGATCTTGACCATGTGTTGGTGGTTGGTCAGGTAATGCTTGATCTTCTGCCCCAACAGGCCCTTTCGGAATATCCCGCCATTCCCCCGTCAGTGGGAAAACCCCTGAACGAGAAAGGTCTCACTGCGGTTCGCGTCATTCCAGACGCAATTTCCATACGACATTCTCGATTTGAAAAAGTCCTTGCCACGAATCTGGTTGAAGGGGCTCTCCTGATATTGGGGACGGTAGATTTCACGGGAACCGTCTTTCAGCAATCTATTGATCTTTCTAAGACGGTGTTTGCGGGCCCGGTAAGATTTTGCAGACGCGCGGATTGATTTTGAGGGGTTTTTTATTGGATCGCAATTTGCCCAAGGCGTAGATTTTTCTCACGTCACGTTTGGAACGCATTCCCGGTTTCACCAGGCTCAATTTCGTGATCGGGTGACCTTTGCCGACGCTCATTTCACCGGAGTGGCTGAGTTTTTGGAAGTCGAGTTCCAGCAGGCGGCAGATTTCTCCCGAACGGCTTTTGCCAGTGGGACAGGCTTTTCAGGATCGGTGTTTAAAGGCCCTGCCGATTTTTCAGCCATCTCGGCCGTTCATGAAATCTATTTTCGATTTACCGAATTTCGAGAGTCGGTGACGTTTGCCCAAGCGCAATTTCATACGGTGGTCGATTTTTCGAACGCCAGGTTTGATGGAGCCAAAGATTTTTCCGGAGCCGAGTTTCGCACCATGCCGGAATTAACCGGGAGTAACCTCCCGCTTGATATGGTTTCGGTTCAGAATGGTCGGAGATTATATGGCCAGGTCGGGATCTTTTTGGGTCTGGGTATTCTGGTGCTCTGTTACCTCTGGCTTTCCAGAGGAAAGAAGCCGGCTTAGAGAGGTCTCAACCACTATATTTGGTTAGGATATTGCGGCTTTACACAAAAGATGGTATACAAATTCAAATATCTGCACTGTGGAACCCAGTCGAAAGGCACTTGATTGGAATCCGTCCCCTCCCTGGTTGTTTCTGACCTTGAAGATGACGATGCGTATCAGGTCAAACTTGAGGCCTTTACCGGCCCCATGGATTTGCTTCTCCACTTGATTCGGAAACACCAAATCAACATTTATGATATTCCGGTGGCGCTGATTGCTCAGCAATATTTGGAATATTTGTCCATGATGAAGACGTTGAATCTGTCTCTGGCCGGGGAATTTCTGGTCATGGCAGCCACGCTGCTTTATATTAAATCCCGGATGCTCCTTCCCAAAGAGGAAAAACCGGAGACGGAAGAAGAGGAAGGGCTGGATCCTCGTGCGGAATTGGTCCGGCAATTGGTCGAATATGAGCGTTTCAAGGAGGCAGCCGGGAGCCTGGTGATTCGCGAACGTCTTTGGCGGGAGTCCTTTACTCGTGATCCTCTCCCCTTGCCCAAAGAGTCAGCGGTCGAGGAGGATATGGCTACGGAGGATCTCCAATTATTTGATCTTCTGAGTGCATTCCAGGACGTACTGGACCGAGCTCCAACTAATGAAATCGTGGAATTGTCCAGGGAAACCTGGACGGTTCAGGACCGTATTCAGGTCATCTTGGAGCGGTTGGAAGTGGAGTCCACCGTTCCTTTTGAGGGGTTATTTGACCATCATTGGTCCAAGCCATTGGTCATTACCACATTTCTGGCCCTGTTGGAACTGGTCAGGATGAACCTGGTTCGATTGTTTCAAGGAGAATGGTTGGGTCCCATCCAGGTGACCAGGCGTTTTGTTCCAGCCGGGAGGGTTGATTCTACTGGAAGTTTTCCTGTGGATTCATTGTGACAGGTATGAGCCTGGTAGTGAGAGGAGGACGCATGGGGGGATGTAGGAATGGCCTGAGGCAATTAGGCATGGGGAAACCTGGAATGATCGGGTTCAGTCCGCAGAGGAGGACTCAATAATCATGGATGCACTCACCAATGGATACCAAGCTTCGGACATGCAGGATGCCGAGGTGACGGAAGACCCTACGCTAAGTGAGGCCTCAGAGGTCTCAGATGAAGGCCGGGACGCGGAAGAGGGGACGGATTTGGAGATCGTAGACCAGGAGCCGGCGTTGGACATTGGTGAACTCAAAGCCGCGTTTGAGGCCCTGCTCTTTGTTTCGCATGAACCTTTGAGTCTTGAGAAGCTGGCTCTGGTTCTCGAAGGGGTACCTAAATCGTTTGTTAAAAGCGCAATGCAGGAGCTTCAAGCTGAGTATGAGGCGTCAGGCCGTGGCTTGCAGATTTTGGAAGTGGCCGGCGGATATGTCATGGTCACGAGACCCGAGCAGAGTCTGTATATCAAGCGATTGACCAGCAAGGCCAAACCGGCAGCCAAAGTTTCCCGGTCGGCACTGGAAGCCCTGGCAATTGTGAGTTATAAACAGCCCATCACCAGAGCAGATATTGAAAAAATTCGAGGTGTAGAAACCTCCGGGGTGTTGCGTACCCTCCTGGATCAGAAGTTAATTCGAATCGTCGGGCGGCAGGATATTCCAGGCCGACCGATTTTGTATGGAACCGGCAAGCAGTTTCTTCAACGTTTTGGTCTGCGGGACTTACGAGATTTGCCTCCGCTGAAAGAACTCAAAGAGTTGGGTAGTCCGGAACAATTCCCTATGGAGCTTCCCTTTGCCCCTGAGGAACAGGAGGGAGAGGCCCGGGTTACCGATCTTTCTGCTTAAATCGACCGTGGGGCCACGCGTCCCGCTGTGGTCTGCTTGTTTTCCTTCCTGTATTCTCTCTGACAAGGATTGTGCGCCATCCTCATAGGGAGCAGGATGAGTTCCTATGCCGTTGTTGCTACCTGAAAAGAAATCTTCTTTGGGGCCCGATTTAGCCAGAAAATTGGGCCAGGATAAAGTTCGGTGGGATTGGGCCACGCTGAAAGCCTATTCCGTCGATGCCAGTATCTACAAAATTCCGCCCCAGGTTGTTGTCCTTCCTGAAACAGAAGAAGACATTGATGCGGTGATGGAGTATGCCGTCAAGGTTGGAGTGCCTCTGACTCCACGGGCCGCCGGAACGAATCTGACCGGATCAGCCATCGGAGCCGGCATTATCGTGGATATCTCCCGAATGAATCGATTGCTGGAAGTGAATCGGGACGAGCAGTGGGCGCGAGTGCAACCAGGCCTGGTGTTATCCGAATTCAATAAGCAGTTGGCCCCTATGGGGTTGATGTATGGGCCGGATCCTTCAAGCGGGGATATGTGCAAATTAGGAGGCATGTTCGGCAACAATTCGGCTGGTCCCCATACGCTTCGCTATGGATCGGTCAAGGACAACGTTCATACGCTCCGGATTCGGCTGCTTACTGAGGGTTGGCTTGACGCTCAGTCCGTTTCATATTGGAGGCCCGGCTCATACCTCGTTATTGAAAGGGTTTCCATCGCTAAAGGCTGTGTGGACCATGATTCAAGAGGACCAAGCGTTGATTCGCGCCAGGCGTCCGAAGGTGAGTAAGAACAGTTCCGGCTATAACGTCTTTGATTTGGTCGATGGATTGGAACGGGGCGTATTTGACGTTCAAAAATTATTTATCGGGAGCGAGGGAACGCTTGGCATTATGAGTGAAGCCACTGTCAAGTTGGTTAAACGACCTGATGCCACCGTGACGGGGCTCATCCATTTTCGACATCTGGAGGGTATGGGCGAATCGGTTCCCCACTTATTGGAGTTGAACCCCAATGCCTTGGAGGTAATGGATGGAAATTCGTTGGATTTGATCGGGCGAAATCGCTATGGCATTCCATCGGATGCAGCGGCGACGCTGCTCATTGAATTTGATGAAGGCGGAGGCGCAGATCGTCGTCATCGTTTGATGGAGATGTGCGAAAGGTTTCCGCTCACCGGAGAGGTGAGGCTGGCGTCGGATCCAGCCCAGCAAGGGGAATTGTGGAAAGCCCGCAAGGCGTTGTTTCCGATGCTCTATCGATTTGATCCTCAAAAAAAGCCCATCAATTTTGTCGATGATGTGGTCGTGCCGGCCTCACGCACCGGAGAGTTGATCCGGTATTTGGAAGAGTACTTTGGAGGACGATCGGTGCCGGTCGCCATCTTTGGACATGTGGGAAATGGCAATGCGCATATTGTCCCGCTGCTTGATTTGCACAATCAACATGATGTTGATGCCATGGTCGAGGCCCACCGGGAGATTCACCAGACGGTGTTAGACCGGTTTGACGGGTCAATTTGTGGAGAGCATGGAGACGGGCGTATTCGCGCCGAGACCGTTCGCTTGATGTATGGGGAAGAGGTGTATCAAATTTTTGTTCGAGTGAAGCAGGCGTTCGATCCACAGGGAATGATGAATCCTGGTGTGAAAATCAGTGATACCTCGTTTACGGAACATATTGATGTGGAGCGCATGGGCAAACCCTGTGCAACTTGCGCAAAATGTAATTCCGTGTGTCCGGTGTATGATGTGTTTCAGTCTGAAGATATGAGTGCGCGCGGGTGGTTCGAGATTGTGACGGCTTCGGATTACTCGTATCTTCAATCCGAACGGGTGGTCGACGCCTGTTTGAATTGCAAGTCCTGCCGGACTATTTGTCCGGCCGGAGTCGATGTGTCCGAACTGATTCTTCAACGACGGGCGGAGCATCCCAACGGGCTGGCCGGTTGGGTCTTTGCCCTCCATGCCCGTCAATGGATTTTTCATCCCCTGTTGAAGCTCATGGCATGGACCCAATCTTTTTGGGATCGTCCGGTTCTTCGAGGCATGTTGGAAAAGCTGACTCGCCCGTTATTGCGAAAGTTGGCTCCCACGGCAAAGATTCCCCGAGATATGGTTCTGCCGACGTTTGCGAAACGGCATTTGCGTGATCGGTATCCTGAACTGTGTCATTCTGAACATCTCCGGCAGGCCTCAATCGCGTATTTTCATGGGTGTGCGGCGAACTATTTTGAGGATGGAGTCGGGGATGCCGTGATCGGGCTTTTAGCGGATTACGGCGTGAAGGTGGCTCTCCCTCCTCAACGATGCTCGGGGACGCCGATTGAAACCTACGGGTTACGGGATTTGGTAAAAGAAGGCGCGCGAGAAAATCTGGCTCACCTGGCATCGTATGCCACCGTGATCACCAGTTGTGCTTCGTGCACGTTAAGTCTGAAAGATTATGCCACGCTTTTTCATGGAGAGCCGGAGGAAGCCGCAGCTATTGATTTATCCAAACGCGTGAAGCATATCTCTGAATTTCTTGTTGAACGGGGGATGTCGTCAGCCAATATGCCCTCAGCCCGGGTATCGGCCGATGGAAAGTTGGAGAAAGTGACGTACCATTCTTCGTGCCATCTTCGTGCCGCGGGTGTGTCCCAGGCTCCCAGAGACTTGTTAGCCTCTGTGGCTGACCTTGAATTTGTCGAAATGCAGGATGCTGATCGATGCGCGGGCGGAGCAGGTACGTATATCGTCAAAAATTATGAAACCTCTCAGAAGATTTTTCAGCGTAAGAAGCGGGCTATTCAAGAGAGCGGGGCTCAAGTGGTGGCAACGAGTTGCCCAGCATGTATGATTCAGTTAAAAAATGGACTTCGTGGGATAGCAGAGGTCAAGCATATTGCGCAGGTCATGCGGGAGCATCCGCGGAGGAAATAAAGGTATAAGATAGGGTGCTCTGGCGGGATATCATGTGATAGTTGGAATCGGGATGGATTTTCATTTTTACATGAGGAACATCGAATGGTAAAAGTATTGATATTTGGCCTTGCACTTCGTGAAGTGGTTGAAGACCCGGAAGTTGAAATTACGTTAGAAAACGCCAGCACTATTCGGCAATTGCTGGAGGATTTCCCCGATCACTTTCAAGGGTTAAAGCCTTTTCTCCAGGCCAATGAACTCATGTTGACGATTAATCAGAAAATCTCCACCTTGGATGCCCTGGTGAAAAATGGGGACACTCTGAAAATTACTCACCAGGGAGGTGATCACCATGCGGACGGAGCGATGTGGCAGAATCCTTAAGAGCGCATGGTATGCGATGCATCCTTTGTTTGCAGGGGGAAAGTTTTATGGACGGGGGAAAGTGCGGTTAGGTTGTCTTTTGTGAAGGAAGGGGAGCCTCCTCGTCACATTTTTTGCAATTGAGGATGGTTTTGAGATGGGCTCGACGTCCTTCTGGTGTCAGAACCCAAGGACGAAAGCTAAGGGGAGGCTGGTGTCGAACATGCTGCCCATGGCCGCAAGCCAGATCGGCCACCCAATCATCCATGTCATCTTGATGAAATCCGATAATGGGTTGGTTCATGTTCTCTCAGATCTTTATGATGTGGGACGATCGTGAATTTGTAATTTATTTGCCAAAGACATCCTTGAGTAAATCTGTAACGCGCGCTGAAGGGTTAGTCCTGATTTTTTGCTCTTCCTGGGCTAGTGTGTGAAAGAGCCCGTCCAAACTTTTTCCAACCACATAATCGTCCAGATCAAATGCCGGGACTTTGACAAACGGTAGCATTGTATATTGTCCCACCAATTCCTTGTATTGCGTGGTGACCCCGACTTGGCTCATCGTCTTCTCCACTTCAGGTTTAAACGCCATGGCTAGTTGATCGCGGGTTTTACCTTGGAAATAATCGGTCGCGGCGGTATCTCCTCCATCCAGAATTTTCTTGGCATCGTCAAAACTCATGTTGGTGACCGCATCTTTGAATATGGGTTTGGCCAAGGGAGCGGCCTGCTCGGCGGCCCGGTTCATACTCATCACCAACTCATCAACTTGGGGCCCGAATCCGGCCATTCGAAGCGCTTTGTCCATGGATTGAAGTTTTTCGGGTAGCAAGATTTTAATGGCTTCATTTTTCAAAAAGCCGTCTGGGTTACCAGTGAGTTTCACCGTATTTTCTGTTCCGACGATCAGCGCTTCTTTAAGGCCAGAGATTATTTTGTCATCTCCCAGAGTTTTTGCGCCAGGCAGAGACAATTTATCGATCTCTTTCATAAAGTCACCAAATTGTGCGAAGGCGACTTGCGGAAGGAGGAAGAGGAGAAAACTCATGATGACGGGAGTTATGATCATTGCTCACTCCTCTTCTGAAAAATGAGAAAAAGGCTGGGAGGGTAAATGGAGTAAAAAGGAATACGGGGGAAAAGGATTTCAGAAACGTTGCATTTACATTTTCTCTTCTTGTGAGATGGGACCCACAAGGAAGAGGGGGACGCTTGCGCCCTGGGATTATCCTGGGGAGGATAGACTAAAAAACATAAGCAGTCTTCGAATCTCAGGAGGCAAAATCCAGCTCTTCCTCATGGGTGGTTCAAAAGCACCCTGGAGTGTGAGATGCCTCAAAGTTAAGCTATAGGCGTACAACTCATCCCTGATCCCTTGCCTTTATTCGATGATGCCAAAGGCCTAGAGAGGAGTGGACGAGTCTTCTTCTTCATCGCCTCCCGTTGAGGGTTGAGGCGATTTTCCAGAATTACGGGATCAATCACTTCACCGCATTGCAGGCACCGTTTGGTCAGGATTTCCATTCCACCGGCATCATAATTCACATTCATGCACCAATGGGAGACCATAAATCCTCCACATCGTGTACAGGTGTCTGAATGCCTTGGATCCACCGTTTTAGCGCTTGGAGCGGAGTGAGCTTCTTCTCGTTTAATGGGACTTTTCCCAAGCGTTGGGGTCTTTTTCTGTATTCCGAAATGTCCCATATGTATCTCCTTTTTACTGTTTATCATAACATATATATGAAAGCGTCTTGTTGATAGATATAGCTCTTTGATCTTAAGTCAAGATTAATCCAATATTAAAAAATCCTCATAATTGAATAATGAGAAACATCAATAACTTCCATAAATGTGAATAAACCTTTAATAAATATAGAGATTGAACAGATATACCGTACTTATGTGTAGTTTGTATAATGTAAGTAAAATTATTGTAAAGTTAAACATAGATGATGGGCCCCAGGGGAAGTTTTCTTATTAAAAGCCGGATGGTTTGGAGGCCAAAAAACGAAAAATCAGGACGCCGGGAAGCGAAAAACCGTCTTACCGCCAACGAAAGTGAACAGGGGTGGTCTTTTTTCCGGATAGTGTAATGCTTTTTTCAATAGTGGTCCCACCTGAATCGGTTGCTTTGACTACATATTTGCCTGGAGAAAGGTTGAGGAATAACCAAGGACCTTGTACCTCTTCACCTGGTATAGATACGAGTGTCGTCTGATCTGAGTTGATCACCTCAACTGCCACTCCAGCTAAAAAAGCGCGTTCGCCCTTCACAAAGATCAACTTAAGGGAATAGGGAGGGTATGATAGGCTCCGTTCCTCTTTACCTAATCCGGCGCTGAAATATTGAACAGCATTTTGCTCATGGAGAGGGAACTTGAGTTTATCCGGGATGCTTCCTTCTTTTAGTGGAATTTCTAAAAATTTAGGGAGAGGTTCCGAGCCTTCACCTGTCGCGGCCCAGGATGAGGTTGAAGGGATGACAAAGCTTAGGATTATCACAAGACACGCACCCAATCCCAACGTCACAGACAACTCTTTGTGTTCTACTTTCAAGCCTTTTCTCCAATCTGTTGTCGATCTGCTGGTAACTCCTGGTCCCACGGGCCGTACCTCATCCTTTCCAAATAAAGGTGAATGCTTCAAATAAATACTCCAATAGCTAAGGATATAATAACAATTTCAGGGTACGTAAAAATAGCGCTAATATGAAATTGATCAAACTCCGGCCCAAGGGACACAGGCAAGCAGAAGGAAGGGAGTAGACCTTTTGCAAGCAATATCCTTTTGCAAGGGAATACCCATTTCATTTAAAGAAATCGGGAAAGAAATTGTGTTCTCAACTTATGACGATGCGGGCGGAAGGTCTTCGGGTGATGGTCCCATTTCGCCAGGGGGTCTTGGCATGTGCCCGACGGACTTGAGGTCCATGAGGTCTTTTTTGGGGCTGATTCCAAGGGATTTGAATTTTCTTGCCGTGGGCCAGATCCGATTCTCCAATGAGGTGACCGTTGCATTATAGGATTCGACGGTCCGACCTAAAGCTTGTCCAATTCTCCCAAAATGCTCTGCCAGAGTGCCCAGTCGATCGGCGAGTTCCTGTCCGAGGATACTGATGCGTTGGGCCCCTTCCGCTACTTGTTCCTGGCGCCAGCCGTAGGCGATGGCCCGCAACAGGGCAATGAACGTGGTGGGAGTGGCGATGACGACTTTTTTCGTTAAGGCCGACTCGACCAGCGAAGGGTCGCGTTCGGCGGCGGCAGCTAAGAACGAATCATTGGGGATAAATAAAACCACAAATTCCGGAGCGGCTGGAAATTGATCCCAATATTCCTTTGAGGCTAATTGACTGATATGGCGTTTTACCTGTCCGAGATGTCGATTGAGGGCGGCTTCCCGATCTTCGTCCGTGTGTGTTTCCAGGCTATCTAAAAACGCACTGAGCGGCACTTTGGAATCGACCACCACATCTCTTCCTGCCGGGAGTTTGACGATCATATCGGGACGCAAACGCCCGGTTTCCGTGGAGACACTTGCCTGTTCAAAGAAATCGCAGTTTTCTGACATGCCGGCCAATTCAGCGGTCCTTCGAAGCGCGATTTCTCCCCAGCGTCCTCGAACCTGGGGTGATCGTAAGGCATTCACCAATTTGGCTGTTTCGGCTTGGAGGGTGGTCTGGGCGGAAGCCAATTGGCGTAACTGTTCTCCCACGACACTGAGTTCACGAAGCCGCTTATCTTCTAAGGCTTGCGATTCTTTTTGGTAGGTACGTAGGGATTCGGTCAGCGGCTGCAACAAGGATTCGATGGAGGTGTGCCGTTGATCGAAGGAAGCCGTGGCTTCTTCCTTGAGGGATTTAAACTTTTCCTCGGCCAGGGTCAGAAACCCCCTATTGTTCCCGGCCAGAGCTTCCGAGGCTAAAGAGCGAAAGGTATCCGATAAGGTCAATTTCGCATCCTCCAGCAGGGCCCGCTGTTCGGCTAAGTGTCGTTGCGTATTTTCGAGGTTCGTTTCGGCTGACACTTTGGCCACTTCCATCAGACGGAATTCATGATGGACTCGTTCTCGTTCCTGCTGCAGGGTGGCGAGTTGGGCCCGAAGTTCTCCTGCTTGGGCTTGGGCCGATGCCAATCGGGTGGCGGACTCTTGTAAGGCTTGGATCTTTCTTCCTCGATAGACAAGGGAACATATGGCCCATGCGATTGTCCCACCGACCAGCAAGCCAGACAGGAGAATCCACAATAATTGAGGGTCGTAGGAGGCGATCATGCTTGAGAAGAGAGAATGGAGCCGGACTCCAAACCTTCCTTACAATATGGAGATTTGAAAGAGATCCTGAAGTTTTTCAACTCCTGACCCATATACGAATGAAGGCGATGGCAAGGGTTGGCGCCAGGAATAACCGATGAGGGAAGAATTTTGTTCCATTTCGATAGACGTATTTCTGATTCTTGGGTACAGTAAGATTATGTTCACGTCATACGATTCAGGGTCACGCAGGAATAGGGGTTAGGATAGCAAATATGGAAAAAAAATATCGTGTCTCTATTTGGTATTTTATTATTGCGTTCTGGGGACTCATTATTCTCCAGGAAATGTATTTTGCGGCGCAGCATATGGATGAGGTCCCTTATAGTCAATTTAAAACCTGGGTTCAAGAAGATAAGGTGGCCGAGATCTCCATAACCGACAAAGTCATTCACGGAAAATTAAAATCTGAAAAAGGCGGGGAAAGCCCCCAATGGTTTCAGACCGTACGCGTAGATGATCCGGAGTTAGTGAAACTGTTGGAAGAGAAGCATGTGGAATATGCCGGAGTGATCGTCAGCACGCTCTGGAAAGACGTGGCTTCCTGGGTCGTGCCTATTCTGGTCTTTGCCGGGATCTGGTTTTGGCTTCTGCGGAAGATGGGGCAAGGGGCGGGGGGCGGGTTTATGCGAATCGGAAAATCCAAAGCGAAAGTCTATATTGAAAGTGATATCAAGACCCGTATGAATGATGTGGCCGGAGTCGATGAAGCCAAAGTGGAACTCATGGAAGTCGTCGAGTTCTTAAAGACCCCGGAAAAATTCACCAGGATCGGAGGACGGATCCCCAAGGGGGTGCTCTTAGTGGGGCCGCCGGGCACGGGAAAAACCATGTTGGCGAAAGCCATTGCGGGAGAAGCCGGCGTGCCGTTTTTTTCCATTAGCGGCTCGGAATTTGTCGAAATGTTTGTGGGGGTGGGAGCAGCCCGGGTTCGAGATTTGTTTGAACAAGCCATGGCTAAAGCGCCCTGTATCATTTTCATTGATGAATTGGATGCACTGGGAAAAGCCCGGGGAACGGGGCCCATGATGCACGAAGAACGGGAGCAAACCCTGAATCAACTGCTGGTAGAGATGGACGGGTTTGATCCTCGTGTGGGGGTCATTATGTTGGCCGCAACCAATCGTCCTGAAATTCTGGATCAGGCCTTGCTCCGGGCAGGCCGTTTTGATCGGCAGGTGCTGGTTGATCGCCCTGATCGACCGGGAAGAGCCGCTATTCTGGCCATACATGCCAAGTCCATCAAGCTGGCTCCTGACGTCGATTTAGACAAAATTGCCGCCATGACTCCGGGAATGGTTGGGGCCGATTTAGCCAATGTGGTGAATGAAGCTGCCCTACTGGCCATTCGACGAAGTCGGGAGACGGCCGAACACCGGGATTTTGAGGAAGCTGTGGAACGGGTCATTGCCGGTTTGGAAAAGAGAAACCGCGTCCTCAGTGTGGAAGAACGGAAGCGAGTGGCCCATCATGAGGTCGGTCACGCGTTAGTGGCGATGTCCTTGCCCGGATGTGACCCAGTCCAAAAAATCTCGATCATTCCCCGTGGCATTGCCGCCTTGGGCTATACGCTACAGCTCCCCATTGAAGACCGCTATTTACTCACCCGTTCCGAATTGGAAAATCGCATTGCCGTCTTGTTAGGAGGGCGAATGGCCGAAGAGTTGGTCTTTGGCGAGGCTTCCACAGGAGCGGCTGATGATTTGCAAAAAGCCACCACCATCGCCAAACGGATGGTCAAGGATTATGGGATGAGCGACAAATTGGGAACGGTGGCGTTAGATGAATCCGTTCAGCCGACGTTTTTGAAAAATATGGAGTCGCATGCGACCCCGACCTATTCCGAGCACACTGCTCAACAGGTTGATCAAGAGGTGCGCCGCCTCATTGAAGAACAAGGCAGTCGCGTTCGGGAATTGCTGACAAGGCTTCGGCCGGTGCTGTTGAACGGGGCTGAGACCTTGTTGAAGGCCGAAGTCATGACCGGGGAAGAGTTGATGGCGCTTCTTCATGCTAAGGAAGCAGAACCCATTCCAGGCTAGTTCCAACCGACAACATGAGGTTTTCGTTACCGAATACCTCCACCCTGACCTATCCAATTAATTCCTGCCAGGTCTAAAGTTCCGGCCCCGGCAGGAAAAACACCATTCCAAAACATCCCGCAGTGTCGGTCTCCTTGTCTTGTTCGGAGAGGGCATACCAGGAATTCATCACACTCAATTCCTCAGGAAAGCCGGTTCGCCTCAGGGTTTCATGAACATAGAGGCGGGAATCGTCAAGTCATGAATCCTTCGATGTTGTTCCGGAAGATGATATGATTTCGGTGACCGGGAGTCATGGTCTTTTCCCGGATTGTGAAATAAAGCGAACAGTATAACCAGAGGACCGCGTATGTTTAAGACGATCATCGAACCCTTTCGTATCAAAATGGTCGAACATATCCGGATGACGACAGAAACCGAACGCCGGGAATTAATTGCCAAAGCCGGTTACAACGTATTTCGGCTGCACTCTGATGATGTCCTGATCGATCTCCTGACCGATAGTGGCACCGGGGCCATGAGTGCCAAACAGTGGGCAGCTATCATGCGGGGGGATGAAAGTTATGCGGGAAGTCCATCGTTTTACCGGTTTGAAGCCGCAGTACAGGAATTAATGGGATTCCCGCTTGTCATCCCGACCCATCAGGGAAGGGCGGCGGAACGCATCTTGTTCTCCACCATCTGCAAGGCCGGTGACGTGATTCCCAATAATACGCACTTCGATACCACCAGGGCCAACGTGGAATTTTGCGGAGCCCGGGCGATCGATGTGCCCTGTCACGAATTGGCCGATCTCTCCAGTGAGTTTCCCTTCAAAGGGAATATGGATGTCGAAAGTCTTCGCGCGGTTTTTCAAAAAGAAGGGCGCGAGCGTATTCCGTTGGTGATGATCACCGTCACCAATAATTCCGGTGGAGGGCAACCGGTCTCGATGGCCAACATCAGAGAAGTGGCCGAGGTCTGCCGCGCCTTTGACCGCCCGTTGTACCTGGATGCCTGCCGGATTGCAGAAAATGCCTATTTCATTAAACTGCGCGAACCGGGATATGCGGGCAAAATGGTTCGCGACATTGTTCGCGAAATGTGCGATCTGGCCGATGGCTGTACGATGTCCGCAAAAAAGGATGCCATTGTGAACATCGGCGGATTTCTTGCCACACGCAACGCCGAGTTGGCCCAACAAGAGCAAAACCTGTTGATCCTAACCGAGGGGTTTCCCACCTATGGGGGCTTGGCCGGACGCGATTTGGAAGCCATGGCCGAAGGGTTGAAGGAAGGCGTGGAGGAAGATTATCTCCAGTATCGCATTACCTCCACGGGGTATCTGGGCAACCATTTACATGAAGCCGGTGTGCCGACCCTGCGGCCGCCCGGTGGACATGCCATCTATCTGGATGCGGCCCGCTTCGCACCGCATCTCCAACCGCTCGATCTGCCAGGTATTTCGCTCTGTGTGGAGTTATACGTGTTGGGAGGCATTCGGGCGGTGGAAATCGGTACCGCCATGTTTGGCAAACGTAATGCCGGAAACCGGGGAAGAAGAGCCGGGCCCTCGTGAACTTGTTCGGTTGGCGATTCCCAGGCGGGTCTACACCCAAAGCCATGTGGATTATATCGTGGAAGTGGTGGAAGAAGCCTTCCGGCGGCGTGAAGGCTTGAAGCCGTTCCGATTTCTGGAACAAGCGCCCTTTCTCAGACATTTCACCGCGCAATACGGAATGGTGGAATAACCCTACAAACGAACAATGCAGAAATGCGGTATCGGGCACAGCAGTTGTTCCGTAGCTCTTTCGCGCTGGGGTATGATGCATCGCACAATTGACAGGTATTGGTGAAAGACGAATTGTTATACAGTGGGATCAAAGAGTTCTTTATTTTCCCGGAACGCTAGTCCAGGGGGAAAACAAAAAGAAAGGAGTACGGTCATGCGTTCCTTCATTTCGCTCATTTCCCGATTCACATCGTGTGTGTGTAAGCGGGGCGTTCTTGCTGTGGGACTCGTGCTTTGTCTGGTGTATAGCGTGGCGGCTCAGGAAGTGACGGTGTCCGAAGACACGTTCGGGTGCATTCTCGATTGGCCGAAGGTCAGGAATACGCGCATCAAGCATGACGATCCGGAAAAATTGAAGGAGGCCAAGCGTATCTTACGGGACAGCGTGCCGGAGACCGAGTATCCGGTTGGAACCATTCTGCAACTTGTTCCTCATGAAGCCATGGTGAAGCATTCGCATGACAAGTTTCCCAAAACGAACGGCTGGGAATTTTTCTTTTTGGAAGTCTCCAAAGAAGGCACCAAGATTGCGGATCGGGGAGACAACGTCGTCAATGTTTCGCAAGGGGTCACGTGCTTAAGTTGTCATCAGCCGGCGGCCAGGTTCGACTTCGTCTGTGAAAAGGGGCATGGGTGCGCTCCAATCCCGTTCGATGATCAGAAGATCGCGGCAATCCAACAAGCAGACCCGCGTTGCACCAAAGATTAGGAGGGGATAGTTTTGTGGTAATGTAAAAACTCGCAGGAAGATTTGAGCTGAATAAGAAGTCTCACGCCCCCCTGAGTATTTTTTTAGCGAGTATGAGAGCGGTGAGAATCGGCATCGTCATGTTTGGCAAGCGCAATGCCGAAACCGGGAAATAAGAGCCGGGCCCTCGCGAACTTGTTCGGTTGGCGATTCCCAGGCGGGTCTATACCCAGAGCCATGTGGATTAATCGTGGAGGTGGTGGAAGAAGCGTTCCGGCGGCGTGAAGGCTTGAAGCCCTTTCGATTTCTGGAACAAGCGCTCTTTCTCCGACATTTCACCGCGCAATACGGGATGGTCGAATAACCATGCGAACGATCGTTCCGTAAGTAAAGTGAGAAGCAGAAATAAATATTCACGCAGTCTAATATTAATTTTTGAAGATAACCGTTTCGTCCTTCTTAGGCTGCTATTCCCAAGGGATGTTTTTGTATTTTAGGAAAACTTGCAATGAGATTCCAGACGATGGATATTCGGGGCAATTCTCATGGATATCGATAAATCTAGACGTCAAGAAGCTATCGACATTGCCTCGGCCATTATCAAGGGTACTCTTCATCCTCTAGAGGGTTGTCGTCGACTGGTTAGACTAAAGGACGATATTGGATTGGGAGATGAGGACTGTTTCAATCAAATTAGAGCGACGGAAAGTGAAACGGATCACCTACCGTTAGGGGATCTAAAATTAGAGTGTAGTGCATCATATTTGGAACGAGTCGAACGCGAAGAACGAGAATATCTTGAGTCTGCACTAGGTGATATAGTGAAAGCATGTGAGGAAATTATAAAAAAATTGAAAGCTCTGTAAGCGTCCTCAAATCATGGAGTTACTTTCAAATTTAGTGTCTGATGAGTTGCGAACGCAACGACGGGAATGTTTACACGACCTTCACCTAGATCCTGTCCATAGACTTATGATAGCTGCATAGGTTACCTAACAAAATAATTCCGTCCTCCTCACCGACAAGGCAAATTGTTAGCAACAGAGCTTTTGCCCCAACGCCAGGGATCGGACACCACAATCAACGTGAGATTTGAACGGTCTTTCGCTCTAGGTCGATCGAAAAATTTTGTTTTTTACGAATCAGGGAGGATGTAGAAGAGGCAATCGCTTTGGGCGATTTCTGCGTTTGTCGTGACCATCATGAGCCGGCTGGGATGAGCCAATCGAAGTTCGCCGTTGTGCACGGAGAAAATCGCTTTGCTGACGTTTTGTCCCCTCGCATTCTTGGCCCACAGGACATCCAAGCCCCGCGCCCCGACCCAACCCAGCGTCTCCTGCGGAGACCACAGTCCAAAATTCAATCGATCCACATCTGAAGGAAGGGTGAGATCCACTTCGGAAACCGGTCCACCGTTATAGGCCACGGTGGCTCCTTCCTGCAGTTCCACCCGAATGGGATGATGGAGCACGGTTACCGGTGACGAGATATCTGAAAAATTCTTGGCCATGGCGTACCGTGTGAATCCGCGAAAGGCCAACTCATCGGCATTGGGATCTTTCGCCCATCCGGCTTCAATGGTGACGGTCGGCCAGTCGTATTCCGTCGCTTCCATTAATGTGCCTAACCGCAGGTCGGTCACGATGAGATGATCACAAAAGACTCCGGTCAATGTTTCATGGGTTTCCCGGTTCAGGGTGGTCACACCATACGCCGGACTTCGGCCCGAGGTGTTATGCAAGTCAATCAAGGCTTCAGGTTGGGCGTGATGCAGTTCCTGAAGCATGGCTTGGGCGATGGTCCCTTCCTGACCCTCAAACGGAGATCGAAAACACCGGTTGAGATCTTTTCCTTCTGGTGCGCATCGATGAGAAAACATTGGTCTGGTCAAGGCCGCTCCGATGGACCCGATAAAACAGAGCACATTGACCTGGGGTTGTCGGCCTTCCCGGATCCATCGATGAAGGGCGCGCACGCCTGAGGGTTCATTGCCATGTAATAGGGTACAGACGGCGCGTGTGCGCGTGGTATCCAAGCCCGGAAGCCACAGAAAAGTGGGCTCACCAAGCTTCATCAGGAAATCCTCAACTGTCGGCCCCACGTCTTGGGGTGTGGGTGCTTCCCACCTGGGTATAGACGTGCGAGGTTCATTCGGGATTCAGACTCCAGTGTGAAACGGGCGCGCCCGTATGTGCGGCTCGCAGATAATCTTCGAGCATGTGCGTCAGAGCCGTGGGACGGTCATGCCCACGGCTCTCATACTGTTCCAACCGATGGACCTGCCAACGAGCGCCATTCATCCGGGCCTCCAAGCGATCCCGGATCACATTCAGCATGGTATGAATTTCTTCTTTCTCCACCCCGTGTTCCTCCAAGCCCTTCTCGGCCACGGGCAACAATTCCCCGGCCAGGTCACACACGGATATTTCGCGCAACCCATGCCCTGGCTGACCCGGCCATACTAACATGGCCCCCATCCCATATTCGGCAGCCCGATAGAAATTCCGGTGCGCATATTCAAACGGAAACTGATGGAGGAGCTGGTCGATCTGCTGTCGCATGCCTAACGTCAGCCCTATCACAAACGCCGCATTGGCGGCCATATCAATCGGGGTAGGTCCTGAGGGTAGGGATCGGAATTCGACGCGGAAATGTCCACCGGCATTGGCATCATAGATTGCCCGATTCCACCGCCAGACGGTTCCCTGGTGCAGGCGTAATTCTTCGAGCTGCGGCAGTTGCCCTCGACTGAGGCATTCCATGGGATCTTCCGCACTCATCACCGGCAACAAGGGGGAATGAAGCGCCACGGCTTCGGCAAATAACTCATACGCTCCTCGACGGACCCACCCATGGCCAAACGACACTCTGGCGGGGTGATGCCAATCACCTTCCTGGGCTTTTCGACTGTCGATGGCTTGCTTGAACAAGGCCACGCGCGTTTCCTCCCACAGCCGATGCTGCAAAAATATGGGACTATTCGCACTGAGAGCCAGGGCGACGGGCGTGACCAGTTGCGCCGCATTAAAGACGTGAGCGAAATCCTGAGGGTTCACCCGAAGATGAATTTGAAAAGAGGTCGTGGCCCCTTCCAGTGTGACATCCGGACAGGTCACCGTTAAGGGCTCCGGTCCATTGATGTGTATCGCAAATGGACCTTCGCGCAACCGTCGAAGGCCGGCCGAGAGCGCACGATAGCGTGGGAGATCCGACATCACCGGCGAATCCAGTTCTTCGGCGCAGAGGGTCGGCAGGATGCCAATCGGCGCAATGCGTCCTCCCCATTTATGCGCACAATATTCCAATGATTGAATGGCGTTCGCTAATTGCGCCCGGACATGGGAAAAGGGATGGCCCGCTAAGGCGACGGGAGACAAATTATATTCCAAATTAAACCGGTCTAACTCGAGTTGGAGGTGTGCATCATGCGCGCAATTCAGAAGGGTGCGATTAATGGGATAAGCCCGACCTTCGCTATTGATAATCGAGAGTTCGAGTTCCGCCCCGATGGAGAGAGGGCCGACGCCAAACCCCGGTTGATCCACCACATGCTTCAGAGCTTTCAAGCTTTGGATCAGCCGTTGCCCGAACCGGGTAAAATCCTCTTCGTCAAACTGGTCGCGATCAATACATAAACCCATAGAAGTGTTTCATACCTGATTTCCTCGACAAGGTAAAGAATCCCGCCTGGACGAACCGTCCTCCTTGTTCTCATTTGGGTTGCGGACTTTCAGGAACATTTAATTCATGAAATCAATACATAGTTCCGAAAGAGAGGCGGACAGGATTGTATGAAGTCGCCCGGTGAGGCTTGCCAGTCGTTATCCTGAAAACAAGGGCCATCAGAACAATGAAAAGGAGAACGGAAAAATGAAGCCAGTATTATGGTTGAGGAAATCGGCTGGTGCCCTCTTCGTCCTCATGTGTGGGATCGGCATTGCCTACGGGATGGATCACAGCAGGACGCCTCTCGTGAAAATACGGGCATCCCCGGAGCGGGATGTCGCACCGAGCACTGTGAGCTTGAGGGTGTCTACGGATTCGGTCCCTGAAGTGGAACTGATAGCCTGGGATTATGAAGGCGATGGAAGATTTGACGTAGAGGGCCCTCATCTCCATTCTCAGACCGTTACCTTCTCAAGTGCCGGTCACTTTTCCCCTCGGGTGATTGTCACCAATAAACAGGGTCAAACCTTTGAAGCGACGGCTGATGTGGTGGTAGAGAATCCGGAAGATCTCCAGGCTGCCCTCAATGCCCGGTGGCGGGGCATGCTGGCGGCCTTAGCGAAGCAGGATATTGACGGGGCTGTCTCGTTTGTGGCTACCAGAAAGCGTGATGCCATGCGACATGATTGGACCGTGCTGGCCGATCATTTAGGAGAGATCGCGAATCTTTTTTCCGTTCCCCTTCAACTGACAGATGGGCAAGGATTTCGAGTGGTGGCCAAATCCGCGGACCCATTGCCGATGGGGGAAATCCAATTTCCATTAGAGGTGGAGTTTGTGTGGGAAGCGGATCAGCAATGGTATATCAAAAATTTTTAGGATTTGAAAAACCAGTGCTATCCCGCGCCGGTCAAACCTTCCATAATGGAGGGTTTCCGTTGGAGAGTATTTGCCATTCATCATGCAGCTATGCTTCCCAAACCATAATTGGCTCCGTTTTCCAATCTGTGTTTTCTGGTCGTAACGGTGATTTCCATCCAATCACTTTATGATTTCCATTGTGCTGTGGGATTCAAAGCGAATGCTTGAGGGATAGCCATTCAAGCTATCTGCTTCTGATCTTTCCAAAAAATTCCAAAACACTCGCTTGTCTCTGTCGTGAAGGTGAAAGTCATTCCGATTAGAGTCGACAGAATGGAACCGCTGATTCAACGGGCTTGGCTTTACCTCATATGCAGTCGGAGAAAAAGACCTCTTCCTAAGAGCAAACGTTCCTTCCAAAAACTGAAAGCGTTCAACTTTTTCCGATAATTGCTTCCCCTACAACGGGGTATAGGCCCTTTTCCGGTTTCCTCTCATACTGCCCGAGCTTTCACTCCAAAAAAAATCTCTTTTAATTAATCATGGGTCCTTAGCAAAGAGGGGAATACCTTCGATGACATGGAGTTGGACAAAAAATTTTCGGATAGATACTAGTTCCATATGGATTGTTGTCGCGTTCCTAATTTTTCTGAGTGTGCCTGGAAAGGCCGGGGCGGCTCATGATTTTGTGGTGCTAGGGAATGAGGGAGTTTGGGTACGGCAGGGAAGTACAATTCTCAGCGGAGATATTGGGGCAAATCAGGCGAGTGTCGGTCCTTATCTGAACGGTGAGCAAGAAATGACCATTGGTCATGATGTTGTGGTTCAAAACAGTAATAGCCAGATATTTGGGGATACCATCAGATTGAAAAGTGGATCTCAGGTCCAGAATATTGTGGTCAATAGCCTCTTAGGACCGGGACAGATTCTAGGGACCATGGCGACGCCAGTTAAACTCCCACTCGTTTCCGAGATGCCGCCTGTCCCACCGGTTCATCCTGGATCTCAGGACATTGATATTCCGGCGGGAGGAGCCCTTACACTCGAGGCTGGACGCTATGGCCGGCTCAAAGCCCGGCCTGGTGCCATTGTCACCCTTTCAGGCGGCCTTTACCACTTTCAGGAATGGGATATTCGTGAAGATGCCCAAGTTCTGGCGACTAAGGCCGTTGAGATTCGCGTGAAGGGCCAGATCGATACTCGCAGACATACGGTCGTAGGACCAGCTCCGGATGCAGCAACTCTGACTGCGGCTGATATCCTTATCATTGGGATCGGGATTAATGGAACAACAGGTGCTATCGATGACACCCCGGAAGCGGTGAAGTTTGGGGAAGGCAGCACGGTGCGCGCGAAGGTCTATGCTCCGAACGGCCTTCTGCGGTTCAGAGCCGAAAGTAGGGCTACCGGCGCGTTTGTGGGTAAATGGGTTCGAATGGGAAATCACTCCACAATCGCGTTGGAAGGAGGTTTCGGGTTGGGGCAGGGAGGAAATACTCTACCAGTGGCTCAGGCAGGACCTGACCAGACTGTTCACGTTGGCATGAATGTGCAGCTTGATGGGGCCGATTCAACCGATGTGGACGGGAATCTTTTGACGTATAGGTGGACAATACTCTCACAACCCGCAGGGAGTAACGCTTCGCTTTCTGATATTACGGGCATCATGCCTACTCTGGTGATAGATACTCCAGGAGTCTATACCCTTCAACTCATTGTGAATGATGGAACAGTCGATAGTGATCCCGATACGGTGACGATAACAACGATCAATTCCCCACCTGTGGCCGGGGCCGGGCAGGATCAAACCGTGTTTGTCACGCAATCGGTCCTCTTAAATGGAAGGGATTCCCATGATGTAGATGGGGACGCGCTGAGTTTTCATTGGTCCTTTGTGAGTATTCCAGGTGGAAGTGGGGCTACCCTATCCAATCCAACTTCTCCTACGCCCGATTTCCTTGTTGATCTGGCAGGGACCTATCAGGTGCAACTGATTGTGAACGATGGGCAAGAAGACAGCCCACCGGACATGGTCCTGATCAATACCCAAAATTCCAAGCCGGTGGCTCATGCGGGCCAGGATCAAACCGTTCCGGTAGGAAGTATCGTCGCCTTAACTGGAACGCGGCTCACAGGATGTGGATGGCAATTCGTTGACCTTTCAATGGGCACTCATTGCCAAGCCGACAGGTAGCACTGCAACACTTTCAAACCCCGCTTCTATTCAACCGACATTTGGTGCAGATCTGGTTGGATTATATGTGGCTCAGCTAATCGTCAATGATGGGATGGAAAATAGTGATCCCGTTACTGTGACAATTACTGCAGGCAACACGCCACCCGTAGCCGATGCCGGACAAGATCAAAGCGTGCCGGTCTTTTCATTAGTCACGCTCAATGGAAGCGGTTCTCATGATGGAGACGGCGATGCCTTGCGCTTCCAATGGTCCTTGGAGAGCCGGCCTCAAGGGAGTGCCGCGACTCTTTTAAATCCTACCTTCGCTCAGCCCACCATCATTCCGGATATTCCTGGAATCTATGTCGTAACAGTGGTGGTGTCAGATGGAAAGGCTTCGAGCGATCCCGATACAGTGGCCATCGTTGTCCCTGCCCCCGCACCTTCCGGATTCCCGGCATTGCTGATTACCAGCCCTGCAGAAGGAAGTGTGGTGGGGGTGAGTCCTATTACGGTCACTGGATTCGTTAATGATCCCAATGCTTCCGTCACGGTCAATGGAATTTCCGCAACGGTCACGGGTGGAGTGTTTCTTGCCGATGGCGTTGTCTTACAGGAAGGCGGCAATACTCTGATTGTCAGGGGGGTGGATGGAGCAGGGCATACCAATAGTATGAATCTTAGTGTCACCCTTTCCGCTACACCGACAAATCTCACACCCATTTGGGGACCAGTGGCATGGGTTAAACACGCCACGGCCGAAGAAACCTTCAGCGCCAAATTTTCAAATTGCGAACCGGCGGCCCACTATCAGTTAGTCATGATCAATGGTACCTCGGGAGGGGCAAATCGGGTGACTCAGGGGACCGTCCTGCTGAATGGGATTGAAGTGATCAGTGCCCAAAATTTCACGGCAGCCCACAGTCAGATTTCCCAGCCCATCGTGGTGCAAGCTCGGAATAATCTTGAGGTGCGAGTAATGGGTCCGCTCGGCGCACAAGTGCAGGCCTATATCGCCTGTACGGCCAATTGTTTGGCTGTGACCATTGACGCTCCGCTGGCCAATGCTACGATGAATCAATCAACCATGTTGGTGAAAGGGACGGTCATGACCAGTGGTTCAAGCCCGGTAGGGGTGGTCGTCAATCAACAAGCGGCCAAAGTCTTCGGTTCGATCTACGCGGCCGATCAAGTACCCGTCCGTGAGGGAACTGGAACTCTGGGACCTACCACTGTCGTCGTGGAAGCCACTAATGCTTGCGGCCAGCAGGTCTCTTCCACCATGCAAGTCCACACCACGAATTTGGTGACCAACCAGGTGGAATTGCGAGTGTCGCCTGATCGGAATGTGGCGCCTAGCCAGGTTACCCTTCGGATCTCCATTGATATCGACCAACCGGTTGCCAACATTCAATGGGATTTTCAGGGCGATGGAATCATCGACGGCCAGGGACTGGACCTCCATGAACAATCAGTCACTTTCACCCAACCAGGGTTGTATCTGCCCAAAGTAAGTGTGACGGATGATCGTGGGCAACACATTTGAGGCCACGGCAGTAGTTCAAGTGGAGGATGCCTGTGGCATTTGAAATCATGCTCAATGCCGAATGGTCCGGCATGATGGGGGCGCTTGCCCAAGGTGAGATCGAGCAGGCGATCTCGCATTTATTCATAGCCGAAAACGGGAAGTCATGCGGCATGATTGGACCGTGCTGAAGGATCATTTGGGTGAATTGGCCGATATCTTTAATGTTCCACTGCATCTCACGGATGGACATGGTAGACGCGTGATCGGGAAATCCGCAACCCCACTAACCCTGGGAGAGATTCAATACCCATTGGAAGTGGAATTTGTTTTAGATGCTGACGGCCAATGGCGCATCAGAAATTATTTAAGACATAGTGGGAGATTAATTTCGCAAGAGATGTTACATCGAAATTTTGGGAACAGTATAACGATTCCGAATTGTATACGCCTTGATCGGAATGGCATTTCATTTCGTAGTGTTATTGTCCTCTGATTTCCATGGATTAAAGTGGGGAAAGGGAGAAGATTTTGCTTTCCTGAGTACTTTAATATACCTTTTCATCTTTCCTTTGGCTTTATTTCTGGAGTGAAATTGGCGATCTAGCCAGTAGTTACTTCCACAATTGGATAGGTGTCATTATATTATCTTGGGAGGTCACTTTGATGTATGGCTTGTGGGATGGGTTATCGGATTCTTTTGAGGAATGCGTATTTTTACAGCGTTTCAGGAAAAGCGACAGTTGTTCTCAATGCAAATGAACTCTGGGGCTGAAATAGATATCCTACTTTTCGTTTAGATTTGAAAGTATTATGAATAAGAAGGAGAGAGATATATGGATTTTCCAGGTTTGAATACTTATCTTCAAGAATAAATTTTTTCGACTCTTTTGGTTCCCATTTTTCTTATCCCTCGATTCTATCTAAGAATCCAACTGGAATATGATTGAATCTACTATGTTTTCTCTAAATTTTGGTCATATAGGGTCTTTTCTCCATATTACTAACTATTGGCCTTTGAAGTGAACACTCATAGGGAACTTACGGAACAGGCAATCGAATAACTGAAGCTGAGTCTGAATGCTTACCTCATAGACAACTTGGGCTTGGAAGGGGGATTGAATGAATCCCTTAAGGGAGGAAGACTCCACGAGAGTTGATGATTCAAGGAAGTGAATAATGAAGATAATGGCTCCTAGGATACCTTAGATCATTTTCATGATCCTATTACTAATAGTGGGACTATAATAGAATTTGGGTGATTCTTCCATCGATTGGAGTCTTAATCAGTGGGAGAACAGAAATGGTCTTGGAACGATGCGCGAGATTATTATTTTAAGGCCTTGACCTCTCAAACCAAAGCGGAGCGAGATGAATATTGGGGTAAAACCTTCCGCGCGCTGGGCCAGGTCATGCATTTAATCCAGGACTGGCCAATCCCGCCCATGTGCGGGACGATCTTCATCCCTTTGGGATGAAACGGTATTGCATGACTATATGGAAGAAGAAGTGTGGTTCCTATTCGGTGCCGGGGCATTATCAGTCCCGATCCTTCTAATGTTGGAACAAACTGGTGCCACCCGTTCCGAACCATTTTCGAATCTCTTTGATCGCAATGTCTATTCCGGGACAAATCCCCAGGCCACACTAGGCGCAAGCGTAGGTGTGACGGAATATACCAATGCCAATTTTTTTAGTGATGACGCAATTCCCGGGCAGGGAAGTATTTTTAATGCCGGAATTACATATCCTGCGATCACCGAATTGGTTCCGGCACCCATCCCTTCCCCTTACCTGACTCTTCCTCGACTAGGAAGCGCCGCATTCTCCGGTGCTCGGGCAGCCAAACTACAGGAAATCAGGCTGTAGCTAAATTTTTACTGACCAATACAAATTTGGATCTGTTAGGCCAACTCCAGTTGGATGATGCGGTGTACGATGCCTATTCCAGCCACCTCATTCCCAGAGCCGTGGGCTATTCCGCCGCTGTCCTTGATTACTTCTTTCGGGGCAGGATTCCTCTCCATAAAGATAAAGATGCCTATGAGTATTTTATTGCTCGTCATTATGTTGGCGGGCCCTTGGATGAGGAGGGATATCTAGATATAAATTTTGATATTCCCCGAGATATGGCCTTCGAGGGAAGCACTTACTTGTATTTAGACTTGCCGGGTGGACAACGAATTCTGGGAGGTGAATCCTTTTGGGATGAGTATTACCGTCCCTTTATATTCACGTATCCCGATGGAGCCATCAACGTTACCCTTTTTACATCCATTCCCCGGGCCCAACTGGAACAGTCGTTTAGGTGGACGATTGTTTGGGAGGGAAAAGGGGGACCAGGAGCGCAGGAACCCCGAATCATAATTGGACAAACCGGCATGGCTACATGGAAAGAAATATGTGTGTGTTAAAGGGGAGCTGGCCTATCCCAACCACCGCGGATGTTTCTATCCGCTGATGCCGTCTCGAAAGACCATGAATGGCGTCGAAGTCGGGATCGTGCCATTGTATCGCGAAACATGTGAAGGGTTATTTGTCTACCGCTAGCGGTTTGTGTGGGAAGCGGATTATGAATAGTATATCAAAAATTTCGTGAAAACGGAGTTTTTTTCAGATCCTATCCTGCCCAACAATGAATTCCCGAATCCTGTATTCGAAGATCTCGACACTTCCAGGCAATTTGAAAAATATACCATCCAGTGCCCGAGAAAATTTGCATTCTTCCTTCCCACCCCACCCCCATTCCTCCGCATTCACCGCATAGCCAGAGGAGGAAACGGCATCGCTCACCCATCAAGCCCTCGGTGACTTCGTCAGGCGTCGACCGGACGGCGGAGTGATCATGTACCGAAACCGAGCAGCAGGAATAGAAAAAATTAACCCATCCTGCTACCCACGGAAAAGCCAGAAGAACCAAATTGATTCATCCGACTTTTTCATCGGTCACGCGAACCGAATAAAAGTTAAGGTAGCCGCAGTGGAAATAACGAGAACTGTTCTTGATAAGGCTTTTGAGGAAACACTGAGGAACGGGCATTCAGGGAAACTAGAAAGGCAGCCTCCTCAGCCCGCTGGGTCGTAATCGATTCCATAAGGTTTGGCAATCAAATCCCTGCTTTACTAGGGAACCCCTTTGACTCACAGGAATATTGCCCAACAAGGACATGTTGTGTAGCATGATGTGTAGATCGTTGCGGGAAAGGAGGAAGAACATGCCAACAAATTTTGCACTTAATGAAAAACTTGTTCAAGAAGTGAAACGTCTAGGAGGTCATTCCACTAAACGAGCTGCTGTCAATGAAGCACTCCGAGAATATGTCACCCGCCGGAAGCAGAAAAAAATCCTTGAGATATTCGGAACCCTGGAATGGGACCCCACATGTGATTACAAGACGGCACGAAAACGGAAATGACCGTCTTAGTCGATACGTCCGTTTGGTCGCTCGCCCTCCTGAAAGATGACCCGGCAGACCACCCCGCAGTCAAAAAATTGCAAAGCTTCCTTTTAGATACACAAAACATTGTCCTTATTGGGATCATTTTGCAAGAAATTCTCCAAGGCTTTAAATATGAAGGGACCTTTACCAAAGTTATCACCTATCTGGATGCCTTTCCCCTACTCTCCTTAAACCGCAGTGATTTGTTGCGGCAGCCAAACTTCGCCGCCAGGCCGCAGCACAAGGGTTGACACTCTCCACCCCTGATTGCCAAATCGCCGCAGCCGCCATCCAACACCACTGCACCCTCTTAACCACCGACAAAGATTTTTCGAATCTTGCTCAATTGGTGCCCCTGCAATTGGTCTAGCCCTCTTCCGTATGATCGCCTCGGCCGTCAAGCATGAGGAGGCCTGTTTGTTTGGCGGCCTGCTTGGGGATATCAAGGATGGTGACCAGGCTGTTGAAAAGAAATGGTTTATTTGATCACAATTGCTGGCTGGTCACATCAGGATCCATCCTCGCAATAGATGCTCCCAAGATCGGCCCCCTACTTTTGATCTCTCCCGTTTGTAGATATCCTTCCTTCATCAATTCAGTAGGATCTAGATATTGACCATGGTTTAGGTGCGGGAAACATTGCGGAGACGGGAGTTACCTCCACCAATAAGAGGGGAGTCGATCAGTGGTTCAGCGCTGACAGAACGAGCGAAGCGTATCTTTGCCTCCACCAATGATGGGGTCCCCATGGGCGAACAGCAGATGATCGAAGGTCTCCTGCTGACAAATCTGGAGGAACGCGGCTTTCAGCGCACGCTTGACGGCGGATGGATCATCACCAATCAGCGTGTCAGGTACAAAGCCGAGTTCGCCGTCTTCATTGATGATGGCATCACCAATAGACAACACGCCGCCGGCACTTGGGAGCAGCAGAGCTGTCTCTTCAGGGCACAGTATGCCAACTTGAAGCGCACGGACACCGCCCGGCAATTCGTCGCCGAACCGGAACGCCGTAACGGCCAAGCTCCCGTCCGCAAACTCGTGCAGCCCCGCCTCATGGCACCAGACCGTGACGCCAAAGTTTTTGATAAATTGTCGGCAGTGGCGGTCGTGGAGCCGATTGGTCAGATAAATGTGTTGCGGGGCCGGCCGTTCCCTGAACCAGTCGGTCCCTTCCTGAGGTACCAGCGGATCGATCAGAAATGCCGGGTTCAGGCAGCAGACGTAGTAGCTGTCGACTTCAATGTGGATGTCGGGGTGAGTAACTCGCCAGTGAAAAATTCCTGGTAGTCGTTCGTTCATGGGGTGCCATCACCGGTCCGCCAGAATTTCGTTCGTACGATCCGCTGTGTGTGTATGATGTGTGAACCTCCGGCTTTGAACATCAGCTCCATTTCGACCTTAGGCGGTGATGTTGACCATACACTCAGTTATGAGCGGACTGTCAGTTAGAATGGACAGTCTTGAACCTCATTGAAATAGCCTCACATCATGAAATATAAAACATACCATGCGAATCTCACAATTGCCCGTTAGATACCCGTATCTCACTGTAACCCTGGATGGAAAAAATGACCCAACTTCATTTGCTGACCCCATTCCAATTAGGTGACCTGCACCTGAAGAATCGGGTCATCCTGGCGCCGATGACCAGAGCGCGAGCCGGAAAGGCACGATTGGCGAATGCCTTAATGGCTGAATATTACCGGCAGCGAAGTTCGGCGGGATTATTAATTACCGAAGCCACCACCATTTCCTCCCAGGCCAATGGCTGGAATGAATCCCCCGGCATGTACACGGTGAAGATGCGTGACGCGTGGAAACAGGTGACCGACGCTGTCCATGCCGAAGGAGCTCCTATCTTTTTACAATTGTGGCATATGGGGCGGGCTTCACACAGCAGTTTTCATGATGGTGAGCTCCCGGTGGCCCCTTCGGCGATTATGCTCAACGGCGATGCGATTCATACCCCTCTAGGGAAACAAGCCTATGAGATTCCGCGCGCGCTGTCTACTGAGGAGATTGCCCTGGTGGTTGCCGACTACCACAGAGCCGCCCGCTATGCGAAAGAGGCGGGGTTCGATGGCGTGGAGATTCATGGGGCCAACGGGTACTTGATCGATCAGTTTTTGCAATCACGGACCAATGTGCGTACCGACCGGTATGGCGGGAGCATTGAATCCCGCTATCGGTTTTTGAAGGAAATCGTCACAGCGGTTTGCGCTGTCTGGCCTTCACAGCGCGTGGGGGTGAGACTCTCTCCCAATGGCAATTTCAACGATATGGGATCACCCGACTTCCGCGAACAGTTCACGTATGTAGCCGCTCAGTTAGATGCCTGCAATCTGGGGTACCTGCATATCGTCGACGGCCTGGGCTTCGGCTTCCATGAACTAGGGCCTCCCATGACCTTGCGCGAATTTCGTTCTGTCTATCATGGCACCTTAATGGGCAATTGCGGATACGACAGGGCATTGGCCGACAGTGCGATTAGAGAGGGTCACGCAGATTTAATCGCGTTTGGCCGCCCCTATATCAGTAATCCTGACCTGGTGGAGCGCTTTAGGCGCAATGCTGAGCTGAACGCGCCCGCTGGTATGCAATATTGGTATTCGCCCCTTGGCGCAAAAGGGTATACAGACTATCCCAGGCTATCAGAATAAATGGCATGAGCAGGATACTGTCAACGTATCTGACTTTGCACAAATGTGTGTGGGAAGGAACTCACTCCCACCGGAAGCCTAGAGAATGCTGTCTGGCGATCACATTGTAGGAGAGTGTTTGCCACTTTAAGGGCTGCCATGATGAGGCATCCGCCATGCACACCTTACTCCCTCAAGATGAGTTTCTCTACTCCATGAGATCAGCTATTGATCGGGGACTTGATTGGTTGCCGCCTGACTCAAAAGCTTCAACTGCTTTTGAAGATGACTCCAGTGCGTACCTGCCCAGTAGAGTTGGCCACAATTTGGGCAACCGGTAAAGTGCGTGTGATGTTCGGCGACAAAAGGAGGCACTCGTGGACCGGCTTGAGCCAGTGGGATGTTTTCCAGAATGTGGTTGCAGGCAACGCAGCGACACACCGTCTCCTCGTCAATTGCGAGCCTGATCCCAAGTTCCATTCGGATCTGCCGTAATTGTTCGGTGACGAAGTCGCTGCGAATAAGCGTAAAACGGCCTCGAACGGCTTTCCGTTTCACCAGATATCGATCCCGGGTTAAAAGCCATCGATGTTCATTCAAAACTCGATCGACGATCGCTCCGTCGGCAATGTTCCGCTCATACGCGGTATCATACCCAAGGATACGAAGCCATCGGGCCAGCTTGCCCAGCATGGCATCAACGAAAAATTTCTGTTTCGGGATATGAGCTTGAGGCATGATACAATGAGTTTTTGGAGTTTTCCGACATTCGCATGGGTAAATAATGAAGGTTGATCGTTCCAGAGATCCCTCTCTTTATAAAGGAGAGGGCTTTTCACGCAGATCTGTTTCGCCAGAATAATGTATCCGATTTACCGCAGCACCAGAAATGATTTGACCAATTGTCTGAAAAGGCCCTATCTTGCTCAGAGGGTCTGTGAACGGTGCTCTGGATCAGATGGAGATTTGGGGACGGCTTAGGGGAGGATAAATTTTGAACCGATTTCTTTGTCTCGTCATAGGTTGTGGTTTTTGGGCTCTGAGCAATCTCATCCCTTCCACACTCGTTGCGGCTGAAGATCCTGAGGAAGTGCCCCGGTTGCCGTTGGCGATGGAGGTGTTTTTAAAGAAGCCCGGCAAACATCTGTATGAACTGCATGTTCATTTAACCAATATCAGTGATGAACCGGTCAGCGTTGATGTCCGGGATTTGCCCTGGAATCCGACGGATGGTTCTACCTGGCTCTCGGCCACCCGTTTGGATGCGCACAAGAGTCCTATCAAGCAGAACCTTCCTATTGGGAGGTTCGGATCACAAATGGTTCCGCTTGTGCCGGGCGAATCGATTCAGAATAGGGTGGCATTAAATCCCCGGATTCCTTCCTTGTTAGATGATATTGAGCAAGCCGGGGTGCAATTGCAGTGGGACTGTCCTCCGTCTGACCTCAAGTTTGTGTGCAAATCCGGTTCACCCAATACCCTTATCATTCCAAAGGGCGATCCCGGCCAACCGGATGTGTATGCCATTGATCACCAAACCTGTCTGGCTCTGGAACGCCGCATTGGTCTCATTGATATTCCTGAAGGGCATGATGTGCTGTTTCTCCTCGCCTCCGAATCCATCATGACGGATCTGGAGGGAATGACCTCGTTGCTTCTTGAGGTGGATGACTATGTTCAGCGATGTCATCCGAGTTGGACGAACAGTTGGGCGGTGAGCTTTGTGACCGATAAGAAGTTCGCGGGATTTCTGAGTGAGGGGGAGAATCGGCGTTATTTTGCAGAAGGCCTCTGGCAAGAGGCGAATATCGGGCAGTACTCCAGTCAAATCCGCACGTTATTCCGATTTCAGTGGATTAAGAAACGAGCGGATACCGTCTATCTTTCTCTTTTTCCCTTCCAACAACAGAAGGATACCTAAATAGAAGATTAGAGTTCGATTCTTCTGCTGACAGCTCGATTGTCCATTCTCCTTCGGTCCGGTTCCGGACTAACCCTTCGACTGCCAGGCCGGAGGTTGTCCTCAGTAGGAACGGGTGCTAGTCAGTTGTCCTGCCCGTTTCTGTTTTATGCCTCCTCGCTGAATTCCATAAATCCTATTTCCGAAAGCAGGTGCTGAAGCCTTTCCTGGTTTTTGGGGAGCGTGACATTGGTTCGGTGGAATTCCCGGCGGACGGGATAGTTTTTGCGAAGTTCATCGAAGCGACGAGGCCGATCTTCCTGAGGCATCTCCAGCAGTTGTTGCATGCGATGATAATCGGCTTCCAGGTCATAGATTGTGCTAACCATTTCTTGAATCAACTCTTCATCAGATTGCTCGTGGTAGTCGATCGTTAGGGAGGGAACGGTTGGTGCGGGCAGTACCTGGACGGGATTCCATGTGGGGGAGATGCCCAGATGTTTGCACAAGGCTGCGTAGATCATGAAGGTGCCATTGGCTTTGCCATCGAGGGAGTGGCCGGCAATATGGGGTGTGCCGATCGTGACGGCTTGAAAGAGGTCCCAGTTAATGGCGGGTTCGTCTTCCCACACGTCGATGATGGTCGGGCCGATACGATTTTCTGTGATGGCGTTCAGCAGCGCATGGGTCTCCACGACTTCCCCACGGGCGGCATTGATGAAGATCGCCGATGGATTCAGCCATTTAAGTGTCTGCTCATTGAGCATGTGATAGGTCGGGTAGGGGCCGTCGGTGGTCAAGGGCGTATGGAGCGTCACCACGTCACAACTGAGAGTTTCGGCTAACGAACGGTGCTCCACTTGGCCCGTTTCTGCCAGGGGAGGATCATGGAGGACCGGGAGCATCCCCAGCGCCTCGACTTTATGCTTGACCAGTTTGCCGATATTCCCGACGCCGATAATGCCAATGGTTTTCCCTTTGAGTGAAAACCCCTGTTGCTTGCCCAGGAATAATAAGGACGCCAGGACATATTCGGCCACCGAATTGGCATTCGATCCGGCTGCTGAGGTAAAGCCGATATTTCGGGTTTTGAGGTAGGCTTCATCGATGTGGTCCACTCCTGCCGAGGCCGATCCGACAAATTCGACAGGAGTCCCTTCCAATAAGGTGTGATCAACCCTCGTGATCGATCGAATGAGGAGAACGTTCGTATTGTGCAAATCGCTTGATTTGATGGATCGCCCGGGCAGAAAAGTCAGGTTTCCCAGGCTGGCAAACGCTTCGTTGATATAGGGGATATTTTCTCCGGCTACCATGTTGATCGATTTTTTCATATCCTGTGCCTTTCAGACGATGTTTTCCAAAACTGCAGACTATCGGAACTTGCCGGTTGGCGCTAGCCTTGCTTTTTAATTACATGGACCCGCCCGATGCTAGGGCAGGCAGGAATTATCAGGGAGAGGGGAAAGGGGGGCGGGTCTTGTTTTTTAAGGAGGCGAGTTGAAAAGAATGGGGCCTGACTTATTCAGTCAGGCCCTATAAGCCAGGTTGGTTGATCCACGTGGATTCGTTGAGAACACACTACAGAGATAATAGCTGACTGATCCGTTTATTCCAATCAAGCACATGCATCAATAGGCTTTTTCAGAATTGGCGATCCAGCTCCGTAGATTTAGGAAGCATCAATGGCCTGAATGTTTGTTGGCGGTCTCCCCATGCTGGTCGCTGAGGATGTCCTGCGTCTCATGAGTTGCTTGGACATCATAGACCGCTCCTTCCTTTTCCAGGACCTCGGTGCCAAACCGATAATTGGAGAACATCGTATTATGAGCCATGCGCCGGTCGATCGGATTCTGGAATTCCATCCTGGTCTTCAATGTTTCGTTGGCTAAGATCACCACCTCCATTTTGATAAATCCTCCCATGCCCGGGTGCCAGGCCAAGAGCGAGTAGACGCCTTCGGGGACATCAGGGAGGGTGAAATTTCCTTCCGCATCGGTAATGGCGTAATACGGGTTGTCTACCGCGACTCCCCAGCTTTGCATGTAGGTGTGAAATCCGCATTCCAAGTAGAGGATCCTGCGGCCCTGGGAGAATTCAACCGTGTCGAGCATCGCCTCTCCCGGGTTGTGTTGATGATCCTTGATTCGGTTCTTGGGATGGAACGGATTAAGCCGGAGTGGGCGATGAAGCATGACTTTTGAGCCGAATGGCGCCGTTTCATAAATTTGCACATCATGAATAATGGGATCCATGTTGACGATGTGGAGCGGTTGTTCGTTTTGTACAACCGAGACCCAGGGCGTAAAGAGGCAATCCTCCACCGTCACTTTGGCTGCACCTGTTTGGGGAAAGGGTTTGCCTTGAGAAATTCCCTCCAAAAAGACGACGGTATTCTGGAGACCACCATCCGGAGCCACTTGAAATTCATCGACGAGACGCCATCCCGTTCCTGTGGAAATACGCCCGCAAAAGTCCGTATCGGGATTGGTAATCAGACTGTAGGCCAATGCCGGGGGTTCTTTCCCCGCCAAGGTCACCTTTCCGGTAATGGTGCCTCCATTGGAGACCGTGATTTCCTCATAACTCAACGCCGGAGTAATCAGGACGAGGTTGAGACCTAACGTGAGAACATACGAAATGAATTTCATGGGACGATCCTTTGGTCAATTAGTCCATACAGATGAATGCGTCAAACCCATCAATCAATTGATCTTAAGAAATACCTTATGAACATTTCCAGCCCCCTGGAAAGATGAGACCCGGTCATGAGGATATGCTGGTTTCATGCCATAGGTTTGTGCATGCAGGAATTCCCCGATTCTGTCCGGTTCACAATTATGTAAAAGAAAAGAAGAAAGGGGTTCGGTTAGCCGCCACCTTAGGTTGTCAGGTCCGATTGCTGCTTGTTTAGTAAATTGCGATTAGGGCGGACTGAGCGATGTACCCGGGAGCTTGGAGGTCAACAACATTTCCATCGCACTTACGTAAAGTATGGGTGTAAAGCCAGGTCATGTCTGCAGCACGCCAGAGCAATAGTGGCCTGGAAATCCTTCTTGACAAAAGATGAAGGCCGACCCCTTCAGCCTGTTTGGTTCCGCACAATTCTGGCTCTGCGGGCTTCGCCGGAAAGTTAGAAAAATCAACGAATTACGGTTTCTTCCGACTCTGGCCTTTCAATTGCTTACCTTTCCATGAATCATCCGAAATGCAATATTAATCTCTGGCTCCTCCCCTATTATCTGAAGTAAAATCAGTTTACGGTGTCTGGAAAAACGAGTGTGGGTGTTGCTCTATGGGGCATGTTCCATTAGCTACGTTTTACAATTTCCAGGAGGTCCATCATGACTGTTCAGACCCTACCGTCCTCCGTGTGGTCCATCGTATTGGCAGGTGGTGAAGGGGAACGTATCCGCCCCTCAATACAGCAGTGGCTCGGGCATCCGATTCCGAAACAATACTGCACCTTTGTCGGTACCCGCTCTATGTTGCAACATACGTGGGACCGGGCCGACCAAATCGGGATGCCCCGGAAAAAAGTGACGGTTGTTGGTCGAACACATCAGCAGAGCTTGGAGCATCATTGCACGAGGCAAGATGAAGGCACGCTGATTTTTCAACCGCGAAATTGTGACACGGCGCCGGGAGTGTTTCTTCCCCTTACTTACGTGAGAGCCTGGGATCCTCACGCGGTCGTGGTCCTCTTGCCCGCCGATCATTTTATCTGTCCCGAAGATCGCTTTGTGGCCGCCGTGCGTCGGGCTGTGCGAGCGGTAGAATTTTTGTCAGACCAAATGATTCTCATGGGCGTTCGTCCGTCTCATCTGGAGCTTGATTATGGATGGATATCCGTCGGAGAAGTACTCGGTTGGAGTGGAGGGGCCGCTATCCGGCGCATTCAATCGTTTGTAGAAAAACCGGAGCCCGTTGACGGCAAGCGAATGATGTCGGAGGGAGCGTTGTGGAACACCCTGGTGCTGGTGACCAAAGTCGAGACGCTGTGGAAATCCGGATGGTTGTGCTTTCCTGATGTGATGGAGCGGTTTGAAGGGTTACGAAGGCAAATCGGGACGCCGGCCGAAGGGTCGACCCTCCAGGCTATGTATCAGGATATGCCTACCCGAAATTTTTCCCGTGATGTCTTGCAACCTCTTGCCGGTCAACTAGGTGTCATGGAGCTTAATGATGTCACGTGGAGCGACTGGGGCCGTCCGGAACGAATTGTGGAGACCTTGCGATCAATGGGGAAAAAGCCTGCTTTTCCAATGGAGGCCTTCATGGGATCAGGTTCGCCATCCATTCCCCCAATACCAAGGGACATGGGATATCCCTATCTGAGCTGCTGAAGAAATTCTTCTTGGCTGTCTAGAGGAATTTTTTACTCTAAGCAGCCGTACCAGCGAGTAATCATTCAACGCAGTCCATCCCAACAGGATGGACCAGGGCTCCGCTTCACACTGATCTCCCATGCCTTTGTATGGCTCTTTTCCCTCGGGATTATTTCTCTTTTCCCCGACTCATCTTTTTTTCCCAAAAATTTCCTCTTTTTTTTCTTTTTTATTCAGGTTAACTGATCCGGTCATCTTGGCCTATTTCCCTTTCTGCTCTTCATTCGCGAGTGTCGCAGAAATCAACAGATTGACTTTCTAGGGTGGGGCGTTTGTCGTCAATCGCCTTGCTTGAGACGGGATCCATTTCCCACTTCTCCTTAAAAACGCCCCGCAGCTGTATAGGGTCTATTGGCACAGAGGTCGCAGGAGAGACCTCATATCTGACAAAGATCAGAAGACGGCATGTTGTCGTATTTCGGGGAATGAGGAGTATGTTTTGAGTTTTTTTAGGAGATGAAAAATCCAGTTGTTAAACACAAAGGATGGAAGACATGAGTGAGCCAGGAGATCCCGAACGGATTCTCTGGGAAGGCTATCCCTCGTGGGGGCAATTTACGTGGCTGTATTTTTTTAGCCTGTGGACAGGATTGCGAGGTTTCTTCCTACTACGGATAGGATTTTCCGGCTGGGAAATATGGGTTGTCGGCGCAGGAATATTAATGGGGCTAGTGGTGGTGCTTCGGTATTGGGCCAAATATCTGCTTACGTCCAAGCGAGTGATACTGAGGAATGGGTATTCGGGAAAGGATATGGCCAGCGTGGAATTCGGGATGTTCAAATCTGTTGAAGTCATGCAGGGACCAATAGCCAGGATGTTAGGAATCGGCACCCTTGTGGTTCACTGTGCGGATTCAGGCCGGAGTGTTCGATTCCGTGGCATTAAGGATCCTGAGGTCATTGAAACAAAATTACGGGCACTCCTCCCTCCTTCTTCTCCCGCGTTGACTCACTAGCACTTCTGAAGGATGAAAACATCTCCTACGATGAGAGATGAGAATAATTCTTTATGATCAGGTCTCTTTCCCGTCGAACATCTCTGGTACTCGGTTTGACCTTTCTAACCGTAGCCGGTGCCCTTTTTCTTGAATTCCTTTTGAGTGTGAGAGCAGACAGGCCCTTCGGTCACACGCAAGTGGCTCACCTGGTTGGTTGGACCGGCCTGGTATTCATTGGTCTGACCTTTGTGTATCCCCTGAAACGGCGGATGTATCCCAATAAGGTCTGGTCACAGGGATGGTTTCAGGTACACATCGTCTTTGGGATTGTCGGGCCCTTAATTATTTTTGTCCATGCCGGAGTGCATTTCCATGCCCTGGTGCCGATCATCGCCCTTATCTCGATGGTCCTGGTGGTGATGAGTGGGATCACCGGGCAGGCCTTGCATTACCTGGCGTTTCGAACATTGTACGAACGACGGCATGAGCTGGCGTTTGAAGGGATGACCGAGGATGGGATCGAGGCGCATCTGCATGGTCTTGCGTTACAAGAGGAGACACTTCGATGGTGGAAATGTCTTCACGGCCCCCTAACGTGGTCCTTTGTCTTTTTCACGCTGTTGCACATCGGAGGAGCCCTCTTTTTCGGAGGCTTCTAAGTCATGGGATGTCGTCGACCATGGGTGACGCCATTTATTTGGGCTTTGACAGGTCTGATCATTGTGGCTCTGGCTTGGGCTTCTCCCTTTTACACCGAAGCCTTGTGGGCCCCTGGAGATCTTAGCCGGCATCACACTGACATTGTGAGATGTAGGTCCTGCCATGAACCATTTAGAGGAGCCACACCGAAGAAGTGTCTGGCCTGTCATACGTTAGAAGCATTTCAATCCCGATCCGAACCGGATGTTCGCCAATTACATCAAGATGCGATTCAAACCGGCCAAACTTGTCTGATTTGTCATACGGAGCATCGGGGGGTGTTAACGGCCATCACTATCGGTAGGGTTGAAAATCCTCATGGAGAATTGATTTTTCGGGCCACAGGCGCGACGTCCTGCTCGGATTGCCATGTGATAAAAGCCGGGGCCGGAAAACAGGATGGTACATTACTGCACAATTCGTATGTTGAACGGTTAATTCGGAAAGGGGAGGGTGCTCATCGACTCGGGCATTTTGCTCAATGTCTGAAGTGCCATCGTGGGGGCCAGTTGGACGTTGAGGACGAGGACAAGGATGATGAGGACGAATAGTCTGAAAATGGAATTAATCTTCAATTGTATTCTCTATTATGCGCAATCCAGATTGCACGTTGTTTGCGTAGAAAAGCTCCTCAATCATGTGTAGAAAAAATCCACAGGATGCCCTCATTGATAGCGGTGTTTAAGGACAAAATGGGCCAATTTAGGCATCTACAACATATATGTCAGGGGCCCGGAACTTGCTGAGTATTTGTGTATTATGAGCATTTCCAGTTCCCTAATTGGGTGTGTCATGTTTCGGAGGAGGGTGCGGTAATGTCCTCTGGGACCACACCGGTCAAACACAGCGGGCAATCGTGTACCATCCTGGTCGTGGATGATGATGAAGCGATGCGGACACTGCTTGTGGACGCCCTTCAAGAAAAAGGGTGTCGCGTGATCGAGTCCGAGAACGGAACAGATGCCTTGAATGTTCTAAAGGCCGTGGTGCCGAATGTGATTGTGACGGACTTGAAAATGCCGGATGGCGGATTTTCCTATTTGCGGCGGCTCCAGGAAGGAGCGCCGGAATGTCCGATTGTCGTCATGACGGCGTATGGAGATAGTCAGTCCAAAGCGAAAGCGTTAGACTGTGGGGTCAAGGGATATTTTGAAAAACCTCTTCGTATCTCTGATTTAAAGGCATGGATTTGTCAAATGTGTTTGGTGAATCCCTGCGGGAACCTTCCGTTTTGTTGAGGCAGTGAACCAGATAAAGAAAGGGTAAACGATGGCCGGATCGTTTGTGCATCAGGATTCTGATTCTGACGTGTCTTTGAATGCGCGAATTGAAGGATTAAAGTTTCTGGCGCAGCATCTGGATGAGCCGGTTGTGATTTTCAATCCTCAGAAGGAATTGGTGTATGCCAATCCCTCAGCCAATAAAATGGTGAACGACTGTCCATTAATTCCCTCGCCATTTATTCCTTCTTCCAAATCCCTGGCTTCCAACCCGCAGACACCATGTGATCCCTGTCATGCCATGGAACTGTTTCAATCTGACAGGCAAGCTCAAGATACGTTTCCCTGTCCTTCCCCTTCCGCCGTTGCTACGCCTGGATGTCCGTTTCCACGCGCGGTGCCATTGAAAGGCGGGACCGGTATGACCCATTTTGCGATATTGATGGGGGCTCGGGGGAGTGAGAGTATTATGATGGTTCCACAGGAGGAGGATTCATCTGACCCGCCTGCATTGCCTGGGGATTCATTCCCGGTGACCCTACCTCTCACGATTATCGGAGAGAGCCAGCCGATTCAACAATTGGTGGAAATGGTGCGATTGATCGCCGCGAGTGAGGCCACGGTACTCATTCAAGGGGAAAGTGGAACGGGCAAGGAATTGGTGGCGAAGACCATTCATGCCTTGAGTCGTCGACGCCTCCGGCCCTTTATTGTGGTGGAATGCAGTGCATTGCCCGAAACCTTACTGGAAAGCGAATTATTTGGCCATGTACGTGGATCCTTTACCGGAGCCGTAGCTGATCGCAAAGGTTTGTTTGAAGAAGCCGAAGGCGGCACGATTTTTTTGGATGAAATTACTGATACCACTCCTGCATTCCAAGCCCGGCTACTTCGTGTCCTGCAGGAAGGCGAAATCAAGCCAGTGGGGAGCAATGGATCCATCAAGGTGAATGTGAGGGTCATCTCTGCCGGGAATAAACCTCTGGAGCATCTCGTGGCAACCAGGTTGTTTCGTGCGGATTTATACTATCGGCTCGCCGTCCTCCCGCTCACCGTCCCGCCCTTAAGGGAGCGGAGAGAAGATATCCTATTGTTGGTGAAATATTTTTTGGAGCAATGCGCCAGAAAGCACGGGCGTGAGCCGATGCATGTCAGCCCGGATGCCCAGGCGGCTCTCGTGCACCATTCGTGGCCTGGGAATGTCCGGGAATTAGAAAACTTGATTGAACGGGTGGTGGTCACATGCCCGCATTCCACACTTGAAGTGAAAGACTTTTTTGCGGATCATTCGTTGCAACCTGATAAAAGCGATTTGAGTTCGATCGGGAAAATCGCTCGCCAGGAAGCGGAACGGTCCAGAATCCTCCAGGCCCTCCGGGATGCGAAGGGAGATAAGACCCGCGCAGCACGGGCCTTGAATATCAGTCGATCCAGCCTCTACAACAAATTGCGGGACTATCATATTACCTAAACGGCTCCCTTCCCTTGTCCCTAAAATCCTCATTTACCGCTTTCAACTGTCCAGTATTTTAGACGGGCAACTGCTTGATTTTTACCAGGAATTTTACGCGCATTGAAAAGCCTGTCCAAGTTCCTGGAAATTCTCACCATTATTCAGTTGTCTCTTCTCACCTGATTGTGACCTGAAATTCTCTCCAGTATTGGTTGTTGTGATTTGGAGCATTGATAGGTGCTCTTTGGCACTGTTGTTGCTCAGGGATTCCATCGCCGACGCTGGAAAGGGTGTGATGGACCGGCCTCCGGAATGCCCGACCTCCGCAAGAGGGGTGCCTTGCGTCGGCACAAAAAAATACGGGGCCGGGCCATTTCTTGAAAAGACGAACATCTTGAACTAATTGAGATGAGTGAGTTGATGGAGTGCCAACAATCAGGGTTTTTATTCACAATATAAATTTAGGAGGCCGGAGAATGTATCCAGGCAAGAGTAGATTTCTAACCGCGTCGATGTTTTTGGCGTTGATGGGAGGAGCGAGCTTTTGGCTTACCCCGTCTGTTGTCGGCGCCGAAAATGCCTCTGCTCCACACGTTCATCAAACGGGCATGACTCATCAGGAATCCTCCGGTTGGGCAGAGCAACTGAAAGGACAAACCCGTGTTGAGGATGCATTGGAAGGGCGGGCAGGCCTTTCTGAAAAAATCGAAGTGCAACATCATCGAATCATGCGGAGACTGGAAGAGCAGGTACAACAGGATGCGCAAGTCCAAGCGAACTCCGGGGTGTTTAATAATGTCTCGATGATGCATCAGTACATGGGGCAGGATGGATCAAGTTATTTATTAGCGGTGGATCCTGATGCAGCTCTGTCCACGGGGTCGGGAGCAAAATGCCCGGCTGGCGTGCCCACCAAACACTACGATATCTCCATGATCGATACGGAGATTACCCTGAATCGATGGCTGGATTATTATGTCGGGTACATGTATGTGTTAACGGACAACATTGATAACGTCCGTGCTGAAGAGGCCAAAAACAAAGCCGCACGTGAAAAAGACGGCTGGGATCCCGGGGCGGTCACGACGGGATTGCAAGGGGATTACATTCAGCCTCTTGCCATCCGGGCCAATCAAGGGGATTGTTTGAAAATCACCCTTCGGAACCAAATGGAGATTGAAAGTGGAAGTCTTCATGTGAACGGTGGAAGCATGGTGATGTCGACCACCGGAAAAGCGGCATCCACTTCCAATCCCGAGACGGTGGTGGAGCCGGGAAATAGTGTGGAGATGGAATGGTACATTCACCCTCAAACACAAGAAGGAGTGAGAAGATTTCACTCGTTCAGCAATGCGCGCGAATTGACGGTCATGGGGCTTTTTGGTGCCTTGATTGTTGAACCGGCCGGATCGAAGTACTTGGATCCGTTGGGAACAGGTCCTGCGCCAGAACTGCGATCAGGATGGCAGGCGATCATCGACAATGGATCCGGTCATGACTTCCGCGAATACATCATTTTCTATCACGAAGTTGGAGACGAAGCATTCCGGCCGGTGAACAAGAAAGGGGACTTTTTGCCTCAACGCGATCCATTGACGGATGCCTATCGTCCTGGCGGTCGTGCGCTCAATTATCGTAGTGAGCCTTTCGGTATCGATGAAATGCATGTCCAGCACGAGTATTTCGGATTCGAAGATGAATCGTTGGCCTACAGCGCCTATACCTTCGGTGATGCGCCGACGACCATTCCCCGGGGATACCTTGGTGACCCCATGAAATATCGAATTGTTCACGGGGGCTCTGAAGTGTTTCATTCGCACCATCCTCACAGTGGGTCGATCCGGTGGCAACGAAGCCCGCGTGCGGACCAACAAGAACATTGGTATCTCGGCAAGGATGGCCCCGTGAAATATCCCGTCGTGCGAACGAAGTCTGACCGGGTGGACGTGGAAGTGATCGGGCCCTCCGAAGCCTTAGACCTGGAGCCCGAATGCGGATCAGGCGGTTGCCAACACCTGGCGGGAGACTTTTTATTCCACTGCCATGTCGCACACCACTATGTGGCGGGGATGTGGGGATACGGTCGGGTGTATAACACCCTACAAGTCGGTGATGTCCGGACTGACATTATGGCGGACTTACGTGAATTGCCTGATCGTCAAGGGCGGGTCAAAGTCGGTGTCAGTTCCGACAAATTAATCGGGACCACCGTCGATTGGTTCGGTAAGCAGTTCAAGATCGTTGATAAGAGCCAGAAATCAAACTGGAAATCCAATCCAGCCGTTGTGAACATTAAAGACTGGGTGGAAATGTACCTGCCGGCCATGGGCAAACCCGGCCACACGGATGACGAAAAGGGCCAGGTTATGGCCTATGACGGCACCGTATGGGATTGGAAATGGGACGGGAATGTGGCGAAAGGGGAGCGGGAAAGTACGACTCCGCATCCGAAATATCCGACCGCTGTGAAGTGGGATGACAGTACCCGACCCGATATTCTTTTTGACCCGACCACGGGTAAAGTTGCCTGGCCGGTCTTGAAGCCTCATTTTGGAAAGCGTGTGCCATTCTCTGCCAACCATAGCGGGGCTCCCTGGCTGGAGCCGATCCACCAGGATGAAAATGGAGAGCGGACCTCTGAACCCGCTAAGCCGGGTGAGCAAGGGCGCTGGAGTCTCTGTCCGGAAGGCGCCAATGTTCCGAGATTGAATAATATTCACTTCATTCGCCTTCCCATTGAACTGACGCCGAAACAGGGGAACCAGGAATCGATTGTCGACCAAGACGGTCTGATCTATGTGCTTCATGAAGAAGAGCGTTTGACGAGGGCCGACAACAATCTGAAGTACCCGGCGGTTCTTCGTGCCAACGTCTATGATTGCGTCGATACCATTCTGACAAGCGAATGGGATGACGATGATTACACCAATTTTCAGTCGTCGAAGATCAATATTCATCCTCATTTCTTCCAGTTTGATACCGGGGCCTCTGACGGTGTGATCTCGGGTATGGAGTGGGAAATGTCCGTTAGGCCGTTTACCATGTTCTCGAAGCCGAAGAAGGCCGGTTTGCCGGTTCCGATGAATAGCAAGTTGACCAAGGCCGTCAAGGCAGGGGCCAAGTCCATCACTATCAAGATGGCCGAAGGCGCCAGCAAATATCATGTCAATACCGAGTTGTTGGTGGGTGCGGATTGTTTGCAAGCCGACAACGACCAGACGACTTCGCTGAAGCGTGATCGGAGTTGTTCGGAAATCGCCCGGATCAAGGAGATTAAGGGCGAGACGATCACATTTGTGAAACCACTCAAGCACGATCACCCGACCGGAGATATTGTGACGCCGGAATTTGTCCGGTACCGGTATTGGGTGGATGCGGATACTGGAACGGTGTTCTGGCATGATCATGCGTTCGGGGCGACCACCTGGCCACACGGCGGGTTCGGTGCCACGATTGTGGAGCCGTTCGGTTCTACCTATCATGACCCGAAGAACGGGAAATTGGTCTATAGCGGTCCGGTTGCGGACATTCATACCAATGAACCGGTGGGCTTTGGGGTCAGCGGGAGTTTCCGTGAGTTAATGGTATCCATCCATGATACGGTGCCCCATACGGTTAACGTCATTCAGGCGGGGAATCCTCCAGGACAGCCCATCGAGGTGGCGTTGGAAGCCGGGAAAACGGTGTCGTTCCAAATGCCTGAAAAAATCCAAAATGCCCCCAATCCCTTCTTGAATGGGGGAACGCATACCACCGGGAGCGGATTTAACTTCCGGGCTGAGCCATTTGCGTTGAGATTGAACAATAATCCCGATACCTCGAAGTTGTTTAGCAGCGCGATTCATGGCGATCCGGATACACCGTTACTTCAAAGTTATGTCGGAGACACCATTGTGTTCCGGTTGTTGCATCAGTTGATGAATGAGTCACATGTTTGGACACTGGCAGGGCACACCTTCCTGACGGAGCGGTTTGCAGGTGATGCCAACCGGAAATACTCAATCCATGTGGGGATCGCCGAGCGGTATGATCTTGTGACGAAGGCCGGCGGATTCCAAGGCATGCCCGGTGATTACATTCACTTCAACGGGCGGAGTTCGCACTTCGCCGAAGGTGGATGGGGGATTATTCGGGTGTTGGACAAGAAAGTGCCTGATCTCCAGGTGCTCCCGTCAGGCACCAACCCTCTCGGGATTCCTCCGGTGCCGAGTTCAGTGTGTCCGGCCGATGCACCGGTGAAGAACTTCAATGTGGTGTCTTTGGATCGCCCGTTAAAGTTGCATCCCAACGCGCCGGATGCGATTGAAGTGGACTTTGAGCGAAAGATCGAAATGACCGTGCCGGACGGAAAGATCTTTGCGCTCGAAGAGGAAGCCACGAAGGTGGGGGGCAACGTGATGCCGAATCCACTGACCCTACGTGTGAATCTCGGCGATTGCATCAAGGTGAATCTGAAAAACAAGATGGCCAAAAGCCGGGCGTCCTTCTTCGCTCCGGGTCTGGCATTCGATCCAAGGGATTCTCATGGACTCAACGTGGGAAATAATCCTGGGGATCAAACGGTGGCGCCAGGTGAAAGCCGGACGTACACCTTCTATGCCCATCCCGACAACAAAGAAACCACGTCGTTGGTATGGGATGGCGGGAATATCATCCTCAATCCGCGAAACGGATTGTATGGGGCGGTGATCGTCGGGCCAAAGGGCTCACAATATCGGGATCCTGTGACAGGCGAAGATCTTTCGCAAAAGAACGCCTGGCGGGCTGACGTGATCATCGATCATACTTTGGCGGAGAACGCCGGCAAGCGGAACTACCGTGATGTCGCCTTGTTTTTTCAGGATGAGGACAACATTATCGGTACCTCGTTTATGCCGTATGTTCAGAACGTGGCCGGATTATCCTCTGTGAATTATCGTGCGGAACCGGATAAATTCAGAGAGGAGCAGGGCTGCACGCTGGATAAGATGTTTCAACCCTGCGTGGTCGACAAGCCTGAAGATCCCGTCACCCCTTTAATCGAAGCGCATGCGGGTGATGCTGTCCGGATACACGTAATCGGGGCGAATAGCGAGCAAAATGGCATGTTCCAGGTTGAAGGCCACGAATGGCCGATCGAACCCTACATGCCGGGTGCCGATATGATCAGCGTGGTGGAATTCGGAGGATCTGAGACCCTTGATGTGTTCCTTCGCCAGGGGGCAGGTGGACCATACGGAATTCCTGGTGATTATATTTGGGCCAATGCCCGTCTGAACTATCAGCAGGCTGGACAGTGGGGGTATTTGCGAGTCCTGCCGACAGGTGATCAAAGGATTCTTCCGTTGGGGGCGACGATGTCGAACGCCAAGCGGGTAGAATCGCAACCTGAGCCAATAGTTCTGCCAACCGCGATGATGAAGCCCTAATCATTCATTGAGGGGAAGAACGGTCGAATGTCCGGGGGGCTGCCCAAATGGTGCGGCTCCCCCGGGCAATTTTATTTAAAAAAATGGATATGTCTGAGTTTTTAAAAAAGAGCCGGAGTTCCTTGAGATATTCAGCGTATTTCTTTTTCGATGGACACGTCTTCCTTTTGCAGTGCATAAGGCTTGAAATCCATTCAGGAAAATTTGAGTGACACCCTCAATGATTCACCCGTGCATCTGTAAGGAAAAAAAGGATTGTCGTGAAGATGAAGGCCAAAGAAGTATCGAGAAAGAGGGAAAGAGTCGATAGTTCAGATCATTCCTTGCAGCCCATCCCTTGAGTCTCTGTTGTTCCAGCCTCTACCACAAATTGCCGGATTATCATATTTCCTAATCTTCCAGATTTATTGCCCCAAAAATCCCCATTCTAACCGTTCAATTGTCCATTTTTTTGGACGTACAACTACTTGATTTTTAGTTGAAATTGCAAAGGCATGGAAAAGTTTGTCCAAGGTAAGTTGGACATTCTGCCACGTTGTGCATTTTTCTATTCCTTCCTGACTGTTGTCCTGAAATCCCCCCAGTACGGGCTTTTGCGGTTTGTAGCATGGATGAGTGCTTGTTGGCATCGATGTTGCGGGGCAATTAGATGCCGACGCTGGTTTGGGTGTGATGGACCGGCCTCCGGAATGCCCGACCTCTCAAAGAGGATTTCTGGCGTCGGCACTTAAACAGACCAAATAATTGACGTAGAGGCCGGGCTGTTTTTCGAGAAAATTGCAAATGTTGAAACAAGTTGTCTGGTTGAAAGTAAACAAACTGGATTTTTATTCACCCCATAAGTAAGGAGGCCGGAGAATGTATCACGGCAAGAGTAGGTTTTTAACTGCGTCTGTATTTTTGGCGCTGATGGGAGGGGCGACCTTCTGGGCGACCCCATCCTTTGTCAGTGCTGAAAATGCATCTCCTCCACACGCCCACCAGACGGGGATGCCTGCGCAATCTCCTGGTTGGGCCGAACAGCTCAAGGGCCAGACGATTGTGGAAGATGCCATGGAAGGGCGAGCGGAACGGGCGGCCCTGGTTGAGCAACAGCATCACCGCATGATGGAGCAAATGCAGAAGGACATGGAGCATAAGGGTGCCGACACGGGTGCATTTGATTCCATGTCGATGATTCACCAATATGGAGCGGGGCCGGCGAATGGCCTTCTGGCAAGTACGACCGGTGTGGAACCGGTGTCCATGAAAGGTGGGTTATGTCCCAAGACCGCGCCTGTTCGAAATTATGATGTGTCAGCCATTAATGTGGAAATCAGCCTGAATCAATGGCTGGATTATTATCCCGGGTACATGTATGCCTTGACCGAAAATATTGACAAGATCCGTGAGGAGGAAGCCAAAAATGCCGAGGCTCGTGAAATAGAAGGTCATGCTGATCCGGGGGCTGTGAAAAACGGCATCCAGGATCAGTGGATCCAACCGTTGGTGATTCGCGGCAATCAAGGTGATTGCGTCAAGGTTACTTTGCGTAACCAATTGGAATTCGGCGAAGAAGTCAGTTTGCATATCAATGGGTCTGACATGGTGATGAGCCAAACCGGGCAACCTGCCACGACGACCAATCCTGACACGGTGGCGGCTGAAGGCAAATCCATTGAAATGGAATGGTACATCCATCCCGACACACAGGAAGGTGGAAAGCAATTTCATACCTTTAGCAATGACCGGGAGCTGACGGTCATGGGACTCTTCGGCGTCTTTGTCGTGGAGCCCCGCGGGTCGAATTACTACGAGCCCTTGGGCACGGGACCGGCCACGGAAGCCACGAGTGGCTGGCAGGTGATGATTGATAATGGGGACGGTCCGGACTTTCGGGAATTTGTCCTGATTTATCATGAAGTCGGTGATGAAGCGTTTCGTCCCGTGAACAAGCATGGAGACTTCCTGCCTCAGCGGGATCCGCTCACCGATGCCTACCGTCCGGGTGCCCGGGCGCTCAATTATCGTAGTGAGCCGTTTGGCATCAATAATATGCACGTGCAACATGAATACTTTGGATTTGAAGATGAGTCGATGGCCTATAGTTCCTATACCTTTGGTGATGCGGCCCCGACTATTCCCCGGAGTTATTTGGGTGATCCGGCTAAATTCCGTATTGTGCATGGTGGATCGGAAGTCTTCCATTCGCATCATCCTCACGGCGGGTCGATTCGGTGGCAACGAAGCCCACGTGCGACGCAGATGCCGGTCTGGAGTACGGGGCAAAACGGCCCTGTGAAATATCCGGTGATTCGGACAAAATCGGACCGGGTCGATGTGGAAGTGATTGGGCCGTCTGAGGCGTTAGATCTGGAGACGGAATGCGGCTCGGGGCTTTGCCAATGGTTGGCGGGAGATTTTCTCTTTCACTGCCATGTGGCGCATCACTATGTGGCCGGAATGTGGGGCTACTGGCGTGTGTATAACAGCCTGCAAGAGCCAGGTGTGCAAAATGACGTCATGGCTCCTTTGCGGGAATTGCCGGACCGGTTAGGCCGCATTCACAAACCCGTGACTTCCGATCAACTGGTGGGCAAGACCGTCAATTGGTTTGGCAAGCAATTCAAAATTGTGGGTAAAGGCAAAAGTGATTGGAAAGCCGAGCCCGCCGTCGTCAATATCAAAGACTGGGTGGAAATGCAGCTCAGCAATCAAGGCAAGCCCGGACATAAAGATGATGAAGCCGGTCAAATGAAGGCCTATGATGCCACCGTCATGGATTGGGTCTGGGATGGTTCGAAGGCCATGAGCGAGAAAGAGCCGACCCTTGGGGAAAATCCCAAATATCGGCCGGAGTGGCAGGGATATAAAGCCGGGGAACGGCGGGCCATTTGGTTTGAACCGTCAACCGGAAAAGTGGCCTGGCCGTGGCTTACGCCACATTTCGGAAAACGTGTGCCGTTCTCCAACGATCATAATCCAGCCCCATGGTTGGAAATGATCCGATTGAATCCTGATGGGACACGGTCGGTCGAACCGGCCAAGGCCGGCGAAAATGGCTCTTGGAGTCTGTGTCCGGATCGAGCCGGATCACAGGATTACAAGGTGCATTTTATTAAGTTGCCGATAGAATTGTCGGCTGCCGAAGGAAAAGAGCCGGCGATTGTCGACCCCAATGGGCTTCTCTATGTTGTGCATGAGGAAGAGGAAGAAGTGCGGGCCAACAACGACAAAAAATTCCCGTTGGTGGTTCGGGCGAATGTCTATGATTGCATCGATTGGACGCTGACCAGTGAATGGTTGGATGACGATATCACGAATTTCCAGTCGTCCAAGATCAACACGCATTTCCATTTCTTCCAGTTCGATAATCAAGCATCTGATGGAGTGATTTCAGGATTTTCGTATGAACAGTCCATGCGGCCGTTTACCCAATTCGAGAAAAAGTCGGATAAAGGGTTGCCGGTGCCGATGAATGCGAAGGTGACGAAGGCCGCCAAGAAAGGTGACAAAACCTTGGAGGTTTCGAATGCCAAGCAATATCATGTAGGCATTCCGATCCTGATTGGTGCGGATAATGTCAAAGGCCAGGAGGTGCGACGGATTGTCAAAATTAATGGCAATACGTTGACCTTTGCCCAGCCATTGAAGAATGCGCATCCCGTCAAGGATATTGTGACCGTGGAATATGTGCGGCAGCGGTTCTGGGTGGATGCGGATGTCGGGAGTGTGTTCTGGCACGACCATGCCTTTGGTGGCACGACGTGGCCACACGGGGCAGTCGGAACCATGATTGCCGAACCCTTCGGCTCCACGTGGCACGATCCGAAGACCGGCAAACGGATTCGAACGGGCCCGGTCGCCGATATCCATGCGGTAGAGCGTGTGGGGCATGATGTGGCCGGCAGCTTCCGTGAATTAATGGTGCATATCATGGATACCGTGCCGCACACGGTGAATATCGTGACTGCCGGCAATCCTCCAGGGCAACCGGTGGACGTGGCGTTGGAAGCGGGTCGGACGGTGTCGTTCATTATGCCGCCCAACGACAAAATTAAAATGACGCCTATGCCGTTCTTGAATGGCGGCACGCATACCACCGGGGGGGCGTTGAATTTCCGGTCAGAGCCATTCGCGCAACGATTGGCCAATAACCCGGAGCCGTCGCAAATATTCAGCAGTGTGGTGCATGGTGATCCCAGTACGGCCATGATTCGGGCCTACCTTGGCGATGCCATTGTGTTCCGGCTGTTGGATGTGACGATGAATGAAAGTAATGTGTTCACGTTGTCCGGCCATACGTTCTGGTCAGAACGCTATGCGCAGGAAGCCAATCGAAAACATTCGCTTCATATCGGAATTGCCGAACGGTATGACCTGGTCATTCCGGAAGCGGGCGGTCCTCGCCATCAAGCCGGCGATTATATGTTCTTTAATGGCCGGAGCTCGAAGTTTTCGGAAGGCTCTTGGGGGCTGATTCGGGTCTTAGATAAGCCGGTGAGTGATCTGCAGCCCTTGCCGAATAAAGCCTATGGCAAAGAAGGCATGCCGGAGCGATTGCCGGTTTGTCCGAAAGAGGCTCCGGTGAAGAGCTTCAATGTCGTGGCTTTGGACCATCCGGGGATGAGCTTTAATAGCAATGCTCCGGAAACGATTGAAGTGGACTTTGAACGCAAGATTGAATTGCGCAATCCGCAAGCCAAGATCTATGTCCTCGAAGATGAGGTGCAAAAGGTTGCGGGTGATGTGCAGCCCATGCCGTTAACGTTACGGGCGAACGTGGGTGACTGTCTCCAAATCAAATTGACGAATAAGCTCAAAGAAGGGCGAGCGTCGTTCTCGGCCTTCGGACTGGCCTTCGATCCCAAAGATTCCCAAGGCCTCAATTTGGGGAACAATCCCGGGGACCAAACCGTGGCGCCCGGTGAATCCCGGATGTACACCTATTATGCGGATCCCTTCAATGGCGAAACGCAAACCCTGGTGTGGGATTGGGGGAATGTGTCCATGAATCCCCGCAACGGTCTGTACGGGGGAATCATTATCGGCCCCAAAGGATCACAGTACCGTGATCCCAAAACCGGGGAAGATATTTCCCTGAAAAATAGTTGGAATGCCGATGTGATTGTGGATCGGACGATCGAAGGGTATGAAAACCGGGCGAGCTACCGGGATGTTGCCTTGTATTTCCAGGACGAGGATAACATTATCGGGACCAGCTTCATGCCCTATGTGCAAAATGTGGCAGGGCTGACCGGCGTCAACTATCGCGCCGAACCCTATCTCCATCGGGAAGAAGCCGGCTGTTCATTGGGCCGGATGTTCCAACCGTGCCAAGTGGACAACCCGCAGGATCCTGCGACACCGGTGATTGAAGCCCATGCGGGCGACAAAGTGCGGATTCACGTCTTTGGCGCCAGCAGTGAGCAGAACGGGATGTTCACCGTGGAGAAGCATGAATGGCCGATCGAACCCTTCCTGCCCGGTGCGGATATGATTAGCACCGTGGAGTTCTCGGGTTCGGAAGGGTTGGATGTCTTCCTGCCCTCGGCTGGTGGCAAATGGTCCCTGGCCGGAGATTATGTGTGGAGTAATGGCCGGTTACCCTATTCCCAATCGGGACAATGGGGCTATCTCCGGGTGTTGCCGAGCACGGATCAACGGATTCAGCCATTGGATGGTTCGGCCATGTCTTCCAAACAGGCGGCTCTTGATGAACCCAGTGGCGAGCCGCGAATTATTCCTACCGTCGCGAAGTAAGCCAGATCCTCATTCCGAGGGTTAGCGAAAGCGGGGAAGCCACTCTTCGGCTTCCCCGCTTTTTTTTGAGTGGGTGGTTCGATAGAATGATCATAAGCATGATAATCATTTTATTTTTTTGTGGGAGGAGAGAATGAAGGGCCGAAAAGTATGGAAAGGGATCGTAGGGGTTGGGCTTATAGCGCTTTTCGCGCAAACGGGTTGGTCCTACGATGAAATAACCGTGACTGATGGGGGAACCATTCAAGGGAAGGTGACGATTACGGGAGAAAAGCCCAGACCCATGGCTTTCAATCTGGTGACGATTCCGGATCCGGTGTTTTGTGGGACGATCTCTACGGGAACGGGTTGGCGCATTGTTGAGGATTTTATTATCGGGCCTGATCAAAGCCTCAAAGATGTGGTGGTCTATCTAAAAGATATGGACCAAGGAAAACCGTTTCACATGCCTAAGGTCAGGATCGAATCAGTCGACTGTGAATTCATTCCGTTTGTGAATGTCTTGCGCGACGGGGACGAACTGACCGTGGTCAATATGGATCCGGTGGAGCATGATATTCAGGCCTATGAAACGGCCAGAGAGCGAGGGGCCAGGGTGTTGTTCAATCGTCCTTTACCGATGAACCCGTTTCATAAGGTGGCGGGAATATTCGGCAAGAAACACCTTCCCGGTGAACCAATGGTGGAAAAGGTTCATTTACGAAAAGGACGGAATGTGTTTGTCATGCAGTGCGGATTCCATCCCTATATGTTTTCGTGGGGACTCGTGTTGGAGAACCCCTATTATGCGATTACTCCCGAGGATGGAACCTTTGAAATTACCGACGTGCCTCCTGGAGACTATATGCTGACTGCCTGGCATCCCGGAATGAAGGAGTTTGTGGAGCAACCCATCACGGTGACGGCTCAGAAGGCCACGGTGGCTAATTTTCAGTATGAGGCTCCACAAGGCCGGCGTAGTACGCATGAAATAGAGGAGAATCCCCGCTTTGGATTGGAGTTATTGGAAGAAGGCCTTGAAATTGTGCCTTCGATTCGACGCCAGATTCCCTAACGGGCTGTCAGGTGTGGCACCAATGGTCACCCGGCAGACGGAAAATTAAAGACCGATAGTCTAAGAACAGGAGAACTCTCCTGAGGTAGCCCGCTCGAAACAAGGCAACAGGATGTTGATTCATTCACTGAAGTCATGACGGATGAAAGGAGGGCGACCATGGGTTTACGGATATTGTTCATAGGAATGGTGCTTGGGGCAATGGCGTGCACGGGCGGTTGGGAGAGCGCTCAAGCTGCGGGTGAAGATGAGTCGGAAGTGCGGATGGCACCAGGGACTGAAGTGAATTTTTCTCCAGAGGTTGTGGCCGGGTATATCCATGCGGTGATTGCCGCAGACCGAGCGCTCTATACGACACATGTGGTGGATCGCATGCAGGAGAATCGAATCGTGATTGCCGCCGAAGCCTGGAAGCAACGGAAGGCGCTTCCGCTTCCGGCGCAAATGCTCTTGATGGGTGGGAAAGTAGTCGAAATGGGCGGGTCCGGCCTGCGGTATCGTCTAGCCAGCCTGTGGCCTATTTATGAGGAGAATGGGCCGAGCACCGTCTTTGAAGAGACCGGATTAAAAGTCGTGGCTGAGGATCCCGATGAGGTGTATAGTGGAATTATCAAGAGAGGGGATCAACGGTTTTTTAAAGCCATTTATGCGGATCGGGCTGTTTCGAAAGCCTGCGTGGATTGCCACAACGGGCATTTATTGAGTTCGAAGCGTGATTTCAAAATGGGAGATGTGATGGGCGGCATCATCATCTCGTTTCCGCTGCCTTCAGAAAAAAAGGAAACACCCTGAACGATAAAAAAACTTCCGTCCATTTTTGAATACGAAGTTAGGAAGGTGGCTGTGGGTATTGAACCCGCAGTCACCTTCAGTCTGCTGTGTCGACATGTTTCATGACCGCCTTTTGGAGGTCTGTTCTTTCACATCCAACCGATCTCTCAGCCAATCTCCCAGCATGTTTGCCGCGAGAACGACCGCCATCAGAGTCAAGCCGGGAAAAACGACCAGGTGGGGAGCCACCAACATGTAGCGGGTTCCGTCCCGGATCATGCTTCCCCATGACGCGGCAGGAGGTTGAACCCCCAGCCCCAAAAAGGAGAGGCCGGCTTCCGCTATAATGGCGCCGGCGACACCAAAACTGGCTTCAACAATAAGCGGGGCCATGATTAACGGCAGAAGGTGTCGGAGAATAATACGCCAAGGCGGTGCGCCGATGGCTTGGGCCGCCAGCACGTGATCGGCGTGCTTGAGGGCGAGGACCTGTCCTCTCGCCAGTCGGGCATATCCCACCCATCCCACGATTCCCAACGCCAGAATGACATTGCCGATTCCCGGTCCCAATGCCCCGGCGAGGGCGATGGCAAGCAGTAATCCCGGGAAGGCGAGCATGACGTCCACAATTCGCACAAAGCCTGCATCGACCCATCCGCTGAGATACGCACTGGACACGCCGAGGAGGCTTCCAAGACTCACCCCCAGGGCGACCACGCACAACGAAACAAAAAACGACGTGTGTGCGCCGCTGATGAGACGGTCGGCAACCGGCCGACCTAATTCATCATGCCCTAACCAGTGCTCCAGGCTTGGCGGAGAAAGAATATTGGTGAGATCAATCGCATCAGGGGTTAAGGAAAAGATGAGATTGAAGATGGCCAGAAAGGCCCATGCGGCGATGATGGAGAGTGGGAGCCAAAGACGCATGGTTAGTCAGTGGTGACTGTTGAATAATTCAGATGTCCACCCATTTCAATCTTCTCCATATTATGGCGTGGCAATCAAGAGCCATAAGGGAGGGTTCAAAGAGATTCGTCCAGCCCTGCCCTGAGTCATGCCAAAAGGAACGCCGCTGGCGGACTTTTTCAACCCTCCCCAGTGGTGAATTGGATGCGAGGGTCCAGCCAGGCATATAGCAGATCCGTGAGCAGATTCACCACGATATAGGTCATGCTGATACAGAGCACTGCCGCTTGCACAACCGGATAATCGCGCTGTTGAATGGCTTCAATCATCAGCAGGCCTAGTCCCGGCCAGGCAAAAACCGTTTCAGTGATCACCGCGCCACCAAGCAAGCCTCCGAGCTGAAGGCCCAGGAGTGTCAAGATGGGTAAGAGGGCATTGGGGAGTGCATGGTGCAAGACCGCCCGGGTTGAAGAGAGGCCTTTGGCGCGAGCGGTCCGCATGAAGTCCTCCCCCAATACCTCAAGGACACTGCTCCGAATCATTCTGGCCAGGATGGCCGCCATGGCTGTTCCGAGTGTGAGGGCAGGCAGCACGACGGCGTTCCATCCTTCACGCCCACTCACGGGAAACCAGCCAAGCCAGAGCGCGCCGATTAAAATGAGTAAAGGACCCATCCAGAAATTGGGAATCGACATTCCGAACAACGCAAACCCCATGGCGCCATAATCCAGAGGAGTGTGTTGGCGGACAGCCGCGACGAGGCCAAGGGGAAGCGCCAAGCCGATTGCCACAATCAGGGAGACGAGACTGAGATAGAGGGTGGCGGGAATGCGTTCCATGAGCAGATCTACAATCGCCCGACCCGAAAACAGCGAGGTGCCCAGATCCAGATGTAAAAGCCCCTTGAAATAAATCCACCACTGTTGATGGAGGGGGAGGTCCAAGCCTAAGGCATGGCGAAGGGTTTCTTTGTCTGTCGGTTGAGCTGATTCACCCAGCATCACTTCTACGGGGTCGCCTGGAATAAGATGAATCAACAGAAACACCAGGCAAATCACTCCCAGGAGGGCGAGCATCGCGCTCAAGATTCTTGTCACCAGGAAATGGGTCATGACGAAAACGGAGAAAACGGTAGTTGAAAAAAATGAGCCTGCGTGCCCGGGTCATGGTCGCGTGGCATGGTCATGGGTAGAGCCGTGCGAGGTGTTTGGGGGGAACTGAGGGAGATCCCATCCACCGGACCTGACTGAGTCCGTCAAAATTGCCATCGGCACTCAATTGATATCCGGTGATGGTGGAGGACGCCAGAGCATAATGGTCTTCAAACCAGAGAGGCACATACGGCAGGGTGTCCAGGAGACGGGCTTGAAGGGTGCGATACAGTGCCTGCTGTTCCTGCCTGTCCAGGGTCCGTTCGGCTTGCGTCATGAGACGATCCGCGACCACATCTGCAAAGTGACCGCGGTTGGCGCCGACGGGAGGGATGGCGTCACTATGAAAGGCATACCGGAAAATATCCGGAGATTTCACGCCGACCCAGGCCAGGCTATACATTTGGAATCGGCCGGATTTGATGTCACCGTAAAATGTGCCCCAATCGTGGCTCTGGATGGAGACATCAATTCCAACCTGGGCAAGTTGGTATTGAATGATCGTGGCCAAGCGCAATCGAAAGGGGTCCGTTGAGGTTTTATAGGTGATGGTCGGCCGATGGTCATGATCATATCCGGCTTCCTTCAATAAGCGTTTTGCCTCCTCCGGATCGTAGGCGTACCCTGATAAGGATGCATGTCCAGCCCAATGCTCCGGAGGAAAGAGCGTTTGCGCGACCCTGGCTCGTCCTCTCAACACGAATTGAATAATATGCTCACGATCGATGGCATGGGCAATAGCCTTCCGTACCAGTTCTTGACCGACCACAGGATCTAACTGATTGAATCCCAGGTAGGCAAAATTTGCCCCTTGCCGCCGTTGTAAGGTGATGCCCTTGTGGGCGGACAGATATGTGACAAGCTCAGGGGGGAAATCATTTTGAAGGAGATGAATCTCATTTGCTAACAGCTTGAGTGTTCGAACAGTCGGATCGGGAATTCTTAAAAACTCAACACGTTGACCATCCGTTCGTCGCTCGATAACAAGCCGGGTGTCATCGGGCCGTTCGAGAAATTGAAAGGGCCCGCTGCCTATGGGATGGTCATGGAAGGGATGCCCCTTGGCAATAAGGTTTGCGGGGAGAATGCCGATAACTAAATAGCCGGGAAATAATGAATCGGGCTGCTTCAGAAAGAAATCAACGGTATTCTCCGTCGGCGTATCGATCCGGGTGATAATTTGCAAAATACCGCGATGAGGAGATGCCGTGGCAGGATTCAGAATGGAGTCATAGGTGGCTTTGACATCGTTAGCGGAGAGTCGTGCCCCATTGTGGAAGAGCGGTGTTGGTTCCTGCAAGTCGAATCGATAATGGATGGGAGAGAGTTCACGCCACGTGGCCAAAGCTGGAATCGGGATCGTGCCCTCGCCGAAGTCCACTAAGCGCGAATACAGCAGCCGATTGAGTCGAGCCGAAGTGGCATCCGTGGCATAACGCGGATCTAAATTCGTTGGCGAATTGGCTAATCCAAAACGCAGCGTGTAATCGGGAAGCGATTCGGTGCAGCCAACAATTGCAATGAGGCCCAAAATCATCAGCCATATTCGCCAGTTCACTTGAAAGCCATGAAGCATTCTTATGACAGAACCGATAGGGGAACACACAGGGGATCGACTATGACTGAGATCGCGATATTCATGGAAAGAAATCCTCATGCAACCTTAGGAAATCGGCGTGTAAGCGAGATGGGGAAATAGCGTGGGTATTTATGCATGGCGATGTTTTCTTAATTTTACAGGGATTATCCCTATTGTAAAAGGGCGAAAGTTGACGACTCGAAGAACGTCTGCCTCGCCATGTCCCCTTATTCAAGAAATGGACTAATCAAAGGAGATTACGAATGAGTTCGGCTGCCACGATGACATCTCATGGAAGTGTGAAGACCCAACCTCTCAGCGCTCGCTCCTTAACGGCTCCGACAACGATTGAAGAAACCGGGTTGCCGGAGGAATTGCTTGTACAGCTTCTGGTCAGAACCCTCTACACCCAGGGAGAACTCACTGAGCGATCGGCCGGGGAGATTATGAAATTGCCTTATGGGGTCATGAGGGAGTTGTTCATCCTTATTCAACGGGAGAAGTTGTGCGAGGTCAAGGGACATGGAGAATCGCTTGGGGTGTTACTCCGGTATGTGTTGACGGAAGCGGGTCGTCAGCGAGCCACGGCTTTTATGGATCTGTGCCGGTATGTGGGACCGGCTCCGGTTCCCCTTAAGCAGTATATCGACATGATCAAAAGTCAGCCCGTGAATAGTTTAACCATTGACCGACGAACCGTGACAGCGGCCACGGAACATCTGGTTTTGACTCCTGGCACCGTGGACCAACTCGGGGAAGCCGTCAATTCCGGCTGGGCCATCTTTTTGTACGGGCCTCCTGGAAACGGGAAAACGGTCCTGGCCGAAGCCATTGGGAAGATGTTGGAAGCGGTAGGCGGGGGAGAAGTCTATATCCCCTATGCCATGGAGGTCGATGGACAAATCATCCAAGTGTTCGATCCGATCACCCACGTCAAAGTCGACGCTCCACAAGAAGCGGCCAGATCCTTAATTGAAGCCAAAGTGGAAAAAGATACCCGCTGGGTGCTGTGTAAGCGTCCGATCGAGTTTGCCGGCGGTGAGTTGACGATGGCCACGCTGGATCTCTCGTTTAATGCGTCCGCGAAATATTACAAAGCGCCTCCTCATATTAAAGCCAATGGCGGGGTGTTTCTGATTGACGACTTCGGACGACAATTGGTCCGTCCGCGAGATTTGCTCAACCGATGGATTGTGCCGTTGGAAAAGCGGGTGGATTATCTGACATTGCATACGGGTAAGGTGTTCCAAATTCCCTTCGATACGATTGTCTTGTTTGCCACGAATCTGGAACCGGCCAAGCTGGCCGATGAAGCGTTCCTTCGCCGGATCAGAAATAAAATCTACATTGCCGACCCGACCCCCGAACGGTTTACACAGATTTTTGAAGAAGTCTGCAGGAAAAAGGGGGTGCCGTATGATCCTGAAGCCGTGCAGTATTTATTGGATGGTGTGTATGTCAAGTATCAATTGAATATGCGGAGTTGCCATCCCCGGGATTTGATCGAGCAGATTATCAGTATTGCGAAATTTAACGGAGTGCCGCCGACCCTCTCCAAGACGTTTATCGATCGGGCATGCCATACCTATTTCTTTGTAGAGGCTGCCGAGTACGATCAGAACACGAGTCAGTAACGTTTACCCTACCGATGCCTTTCGCTATGATGGCCCAGCTTTCCAGGGAGGGAGTGTTGGGCCATCGTTCTTCCTGTTCGCCGACGTTCATGATTGCTGTGTGAGTGTGCTGCCCCGCCTCTATGTCTTGGAGGTCTCTGTATACAATCCTGAAGGAGTCCCTATGCCCCATGCCACGGCCATCTTATTGATTACCTGCAAAGACCATAAAGGCCTTGTCGCGAGGGTGTCAGGGTTCATCCATGAATTTGGAGGAAACATTCTGGATTCCGATCACCATACGGACCGGGAAACGGGAGACTTTCTTATGCGGACCGTGTTTGATTTGGCCGGATTTCAAATTCCTCAAGAAGAGATTGCCGATGCCTTCGCTCCCATCGCCAAAATTTTCAACATGAATTTTCAGATATATTTTTCGGATCGGAAGCCTCGAATCGGCATTCTGGTGTCTCAATATGATCATTGTCTGGTCGATGTGTTGCAACGACACCGGCGAGGGGAGCTGGCGATCGATATTCCGGTGATTGTCTCCAATCACCAGACTTCGGAATGGTGGGCCAACCTCTTTCATATTCCCTTTCGGTACTTTCCCGTCACCCCCCAAACGAAGGAGCAGCAGGAGCGGGAGGTCCTGGCAGTCTTTCGTGAGCATCAGGTGGAATTGGTCGTGATGGCCCGCTACATGCAAATTGTGAGTGAGAAATTTTTGCAGGAAATCGGGTGCCCCGTCATGAATATCCATCATTCCTTCCTGCCGGCATTTGTGGGTGCCAAGCCCTACCATCAGGCCTATGACCGTGGAGTCAAAATCATCGGCGCAACCGCGCATTATGCGACGCCGGAACTGGATGAAGGTCCCATTATCGAGCAGGACGTTGTGCGTGTCGGCCACCGGGATACCGTGCAGGACCTCATTCGCAAAGGTCGTGATCTTGAAGTGCTGGTCCTGGCCAGAGCGATCCGATTACATATTGAACATCGGGTGTTGGTCTATGGCCGCAAAACCGTCGTGTTCGATTAACAAGAGTGTTGAAAAAGGCCGCCAGCGGCGTTCTCGCCTCTTGGCCGTGCTCACGTACTCCTCCGTACGCTCCGCCCGTCCAAGCGGCTGCGGCCTTCCCTTCGAGGGGCCTCAGGACAGGACGAACCTTTTTGAACACTCCCTCATTTTCCCCTGAGGATCTCGGTAACCCATGAATTGGTGAAAAGGCAAAATATTTGAAGCCTTCAACAGTCCCTTAATAGGATGTTGAAGGAGTTCGCCCTGAGCTGAGTCAAAGGCTTCTCCAACAGTTAAGAATGTTCTGACCGTTTGAATTTCCCTTTTCCCTTCGCAGACTCACAGCTTGACATATTTTGCCGTCTTCAAGAGAATCGCCGGCATGCGACAGACTTGAAATCGAAGGTCCGCATCTCATGCGGATTCACCTGATTTTTTGTAGGTCCCTCATGCAAAGAAGCCGGTCACTTGGCCTTGTTCCGAAGGAAGTGAACATCACAGTGAAACAAATCTGGGTAGTCCTCATACTGTTTTTTGTCGTGGGCAACGTGGGGACCCTCCTCGCTCAGAATTCATTGCCCATCGTGGACCCCGAAGCCAAGTTCGAGCAGGTGTTCAGCGGTGGATTCTGGCTTGAGAGCCCGGCTGTCGCTCCGGACGGCTCTGTCTACTTCTCAGACATTCCCCACACAACTGTGAGCGGGATGCAGGCCGGGCGTATCTGGCGGTATGACCCACGCACGGGCGTGACGACCATTTTCCGCTCACCGAGTGGGATGGCGAATGGCATTGTTTTTGATGCCCGTGGCGATATGATCGTGGCCGAAGGTGCCGACTTCGGTGGCCGCAGGATTACGCATACCGAGATGAGTACAGGCAAGAGCGACACTGTTGCCGGACTTTACAACGGGAATCGGTTCAACGCTCCAAACGACCTGACGATCGATGCTCGCGGTAGAATCTATTTCACCGATCCGCGATACACAGGACATGAGCCCATCGAGCAACCGGTAATGGGGATCTATCGGATTGACCTTGACGGCAGCGTGCTTCTTCTTGCGGCCAATCTGTGGCAGCCAAATGGACTTGCTATCTCGCCCGACCAGAAGACGCTCTACGTCGTTGAGGTTGGAACCTATAATACCAATATCCTGGAGAAGCCTCCGGTTGTTGGCGGTCCACCGAGCGCGGTTCACGCGTATGATCTCCTGGACGATGGCTCTCTTCGCTATCGAAATATGGTAGTGACATTTCCCACGGGGACCTGGGGTGACGGGATGACTGTGGATAGGGAGGGGAACATCTACGTGGGAGTCGGTGGCCCTCCTGGTAGCAATGGGGTCCATATCTACACACCGGGTGGGCAACGACTGGCCTTTCTGGCGACCGAGGAGACCGCCGTGAATCTCGATTTTGGGCGGGGTGCCGACGCCAATCTTCTGTATGTGGTGTGCGCCCGGTTTCCTTCTGGTTCGGGTCCGTGGACTCCACCCTCCAGTAACGGCCTGTACCGCATCCGGCTTCGAATGGAGTAGATTGCACGCAGAAATTTTGTGAGGTGTTGGGAGTCAAGCTTAATTGTGGACTATAGTCTCATGTGCATATGCCGGGGAGGGCGTTCACGCGCGGCCGTTGCATACGTAGAGTGAGGTGCCGATGGTGGAAACTGCAAGGAGAGACTGGACATGAAAATTGGAGTCGGAGCAGATCCCTTTGGCCTGGAACTGAAAGAGGCCGTGAAGCGACATGTCCTGGCACTCGGTCATGTGTGCGTGGATGTGGGCGGGACAACGGATGAAGCACGTCCCTATTATGAAGTCGCTCATGAACTGGCCGGAAAAGTGGGTTCAGGTGAGTGTGATCGCGGGATCCTGGTCTGCGGCACAGGGATGGGCATGGCGATCATTGCGAACAAGCATCCGAATGTCTATGCCGCGGTGTGCGAAGATCCTTCCACTGCAATCAAAGCCCGATCGATCAACAATGCCAACGTGCTCACCATGGGTGGCATGGTTACGGCATCTTACAAAGCCAAGGAGATCGTTGATGCGTTTCTGATAACTGAATTCAAGAGCGGGTGGGATGAGGAGATCCAAGCTTTTCTTGACCGTTCGATGATCGATATCCAGCGGATTGAGTCCGAGGAATTCAAGGATTGAATTCAGATAAAGGGGGCAGGGCGCGTAAAAATGCTTTTGCCGAAGAATCTCTTCGATGCGGATGCCTTCCTGCATGACGCTACGTCTGCAGGTGAAATGCCCACGACGAGCAAATTAGATCCTTTTGCAAGGGCCGTATTCTATGGGGTGTTCTGGTTCTAACCGATCCGCCCCATGTTGAGCATCGGGTGCTAGTCTACGGCCGAAAAATCATGGTTTTCGATTAGCGTGAGTGTTGAAACAGGCCGCCAGCGTCCTCCCCTGCCTTCGCCGGAGCAGCCAATTTCTCCGAGACGATACCAGTCTCTATTCCCGAGCTCAAATGCAGTTTTCCTGAACTTCAGTCCATAAATTCGAGGTTGGTCGACATCAAGCGGTACAATTCCACCGTTATGCATGAATTTAAATTTGGCAAGGAGAATTAATTGTGAACGCTAATTTATTGTTCTTGGATGAGAGTTGTAGCAAGCCTATCGATAACAACAAAACTATTATTTCTTCCCTCACCGGAGTTCTGGTTCCAATTCATAGATATGCTGAATTACGCACTGAATTCTACAATCTTCTTGAATGGTCGATAAAGCCAGAGCCTAATACCATCAATATGGATGTTCCTGAACTACATTGGAGGAAATTACTAACAGGCGAAGAGGATGAGAAAAAAATAAATATTTTAGAAGGCGTTGTAGCCCTTGTTTTAATTAATCAATTGGAGGTTTATCGATGCGGATACTATGTAACCCAAAAAATACAAAAAACCTTCAAGAACGATAAGCAGATGCTTGGCACGTTGTGGCTTGAGCTTTTGGAATCCTTAAAACCTAAGATCGAAAATGAAATGATCATTCCTGTAATGGATGGTTTTGATAAAAACATGGTGAGAAAATTCTCACAATTAGTTAAAGGTATGGATGTAATGCGTGCTGCCGGCCATAAGCAGAGTATCAGTCTCAAACATTCGGAGAATATTCTAGGGGAAGTATTCTATGCAGACAGCTATTATTCAATATTCACTCAAGTTGCCGATCTGATTTCAGGGTTACGTCAACTGTCAGATATTTACCGTGAAGGTAAGGAATTAACCGACTATAAGAAGATGCTGTTAATGATATCTGAAAAATTGGAACCTGCGATTGTTGGTGATGATGGAGTCAAGGCTATGGTATTAAACGGTGAGACCCAAAGCCCATGTAAATAATGATGTGCAATAAGATCATGGAATCCAACTCGTTCAATGAAAAAAGGATCAGGAGTTATTCATCGATACTTGAGTAAGGGTTTGGATAGAAAACCCCATGACGCGTTAATGGATTTCATACAGCCCGTATAATCATTTTGGGGTGCTCGTGAAACAGCGAGCATCATTTCACCGATGCGTATTTACATGAACCGCATATTACCTATTTGCAATGTCAGCACAACTGGAGACTCACAATGAAAGCCGTTGCCTACAAAACACCCGGTCCGATTGAGCGTGAAGATGCCCTGCAGGACATCACCCTTGAGAAACCCAAAGCCGAAGGCCGTGATCTGCTCGTCAAAATCATCGCCGTGTCGGTTAACCCGGTGGACACCAAGTTGCGCCTCGGTGCTGCGCCCGAAGGAAGCGAGTGGCGGGTCCTTGGATTTGATGCCTCCGGCGTTGTCGAGGCTGTCGGGGCTGAGGTGCGGAATTTCAAGCCGGGCGATGCGGTTTTTTATGCGGGTTCCATCGCGCGACCCGGCACCAACAGCGAATACCACCTTGTCGATGAGCGTATCGTGGGCCGCAAACCCGCCAGCCTGAGCGATGCAGAAGCCGCAGCACTTCCGCTCACGGCGATTACCGCCTGGGAAATGCTGTTTGACCGGCTCGATGTCAAACGCCCGACTCCGCAGGGGGGAACAATCATTTTGGTTATTGGTGGGGCGGGCGGGGTCGGCTCGATCACCATCCAGCTTCTGCGGGCGCTGACCGATCTCACGGTGATTGCCACCGCCTCGCGTCCTGAAACGCAGGATTGGGTGCGGGAATGCGGCGCCCATCACGTGCTCGACCACCGTCAGCCTTTGGCACCCCAGGTTAAGGCACTGGGTCTTGGCGCTCCCGGTTTTGTGTTCTCAACGACTCAGACCGGTCAGCACATGGCTGATATCGTCGAACTGATTGCGCCGCAGGGCCGTTTTGGCCTGATCGATGACCCCGAAGTGCTCAACGCGAAGCCGTTCAAGCGCAAAGCCGTGTCACTCCATTGGGAAATGATGTTCACGCGTTCGCTCTTTGGCACACCGGATATGGCGGAACAGGGCAAGCTGTTGAACGAAGTGGCGGCGCTGGTCGATGCGGGACGCATCCGTTCCACCGTGACCGAAGTCGCGGGCAAGATCGATGCGGCGACGCTTCGCAAGGTGCATGCCCAGCTCGAAAGCGGCTCGGCGCGGGGCAAGATTGTGCTTGAAGGTTTCTGATGAGGTGTGGAACAGAGCCGAATCGTCCCATTGGAGTGCCGACATGCCGGACAATCCGAAAGCGAATAAGCAGCATGCCATGGCCTTCTACCGCACTGCCTACTAATTCTCAAGTCTGATCACGAGCGACTTCCGCTCTTTTGAAATACGCCTGCCGAATATACCAGTCGAAAAAATTGATGGAAGCTCACGGCCGGTTTGTGATACGTGTCACCGCAGCTTGTCTGGTAGTGATGGACTGTCACTTTATTCTCTGACTCCGTCGGATCAGAGAGCCATCAGATGAGAATGGGAACATACAGACGGACTCCTGTCTCAACTCTTCGGGGGGGATTCGGTCCCTCGAAGTGAATCAACTTTCCGAGGGACCGAGGGAATGAGACGCTAACTCCCGATTGGACCGCCGTCGTCTTTGGTGATGACAATGCACGATGAGCGGGGCCTCTCCCCGGCCTCACCATCCGGCCACGAGCTGTAGTGCTTCGGGTCAGCCGGGTCGTTGACCGTTGGTGCCTCCCCCGGGTGTTGGATCCCCACAAACATCGTCCTTTCATCGGGGGTGGTGCATATCCCCGTAATTTCACAGCCGTTTGGCCCAACGAGGAACCGCCGCGTCTCACGTGTCGCTGGATCGGCGCACAGCATCTGATTGTTCCCGAATCCGGCATACTCTCCTGAATTGATGGTGCTGGCGGAGACATCAGTTTGAATCCATGTCCGGCCGCTGGGAGCCACGTACACGCCGTCCGGCGAACCGTATTTGTCTCCAAAGATGGTCGATCCATGCGAGGCCTCCGCTGGATCGCCGCACAAAGCAAAGATATCCCATTCGAAGGAATTTTCTGTCCAGTCGTGCTGATATTTCCAGGTAATGATGTGCCCGTAATGATTCGGACTGCGGGGGTTCGCTGCATCGATCGGAGCATTCATCCCAGTGCCCCGGCGAGTGTTATTGGTGAGAGTGGCGATGACGGTCAGTGACTCAGGAAAGGTGTCGATCCATTCGGGTCGATCCATTTTCGTGGCCCCAACCGCATCGGCAGCCCCACGGGTATTGATCAAAATGTCAGTTAACGCCCAACCCGCCAGCATCGGATGGTCGGGAGTTAAGGGAATCCATTCGCCAAACCCCGTATCATGAAATTTGGCCACATAGAGGATGCCGTCATCTAAAGGGTGAGTCCCTCGTCGGAGGGCGCTGCGCCAGGGTAAATTTGACACAAAACGGTAAATGTATTCGAACCGTTCATCATCGCCCATATACACCGCGACTTTTCCGTGTTTGGTTTCCTGAACCTTGGCCCCTTCGTGCTTTAAACGACCGAGCGCGCTTCGCTTCACTGGAATCGAATGAGGCTGAAATGGATTAATCTCCACGACATAGCCGAAGCGATGTGGTTCATGAGGCTCTTCATCTACTCGGAAACGTCTGTCTGTGGTATGCCAAAGGTACCCAAAACCCTCACTGGTTATTCCATATCTGGCTTCCAGTTCGGTGGGCGGCTCGTTTTTTCGAAAATATCCGTTAAAGTTTTCCTCGCATGCCAGATAGGTTCCCCAGGGGGTCAATCCCACGGCGCAATTGTTCAATGTGCCTAATACTCTTCGACCTGTTGGATCTTCGCTGGTGACGAGTCGAGGATCGCCAGCAGCAGGTCCGCCAATGGTGATGGGAGTTAACCCGGTGATTCGACGGGCATAACGAGACCGGCGAACGACCTGCCATATTTTTCGTCGATCATGCCGGTAGAAAAACTGGTTTTCCTCGTGCTCATCGTTTGGGCATCATTCAATCCCTGTTTCCCCTGTCGAATTTCAATGATGGATACACCATGAGCATTGAGCGATTTCCTCGTTTTTTCCGAGTCCCAATTTGCGGTTCCATCCGGGAACAAGAGTTCATCATCCGTATACTCGTTATTTTGAACGAGGAGCCCGCGTCGAGAACCGAGAATGGGAAAATATGCTAACCCGTCGTTATGCATGCCCCATTGCAAGGCTTGATCGTCGGCAGTATTACTTGCATCCTGCTTGAATGATGGCCCGCGGGAAACGGGATCGCCCCATGAAATCAGCACGTCCGCCGTGTATCCCGGAGGAACGACGACGGTATCTTCCGAAGAAACGGGAATGCCTTGAAATCCGAGGACCGGATCGTGTTTCCGACCCCATCGGTAAGCCGAAACGGGAACTGCATGAAGTAAGGCCTCAATCCCTCCGAGTGAAAGTGTCGCTGCTACGGCCAAGCTTCCACTCAGGATATTGCGGCGGGACATTCGAGCTCCAAGGACCTCGATGAAGGTATTATTGTGAGAAGGATTACTCCCTTGGTTGTCATCATCACATTTGGGCATGCTTGCCTCCCTTGTTAGGTTTCCACAGGCACTGAGGTTGAGTGAATCTGTTTGGGGAATATAGAAACTTCCGGTGATTTCCTTAATTGAGACGCCCAAGATTGATGAACTGCGTCTCTCCGTTTGAATCGTCAACTCCGTCATTGTCCGTCACAATGAGGGCGTTTCCATTTGGAAGGACGGTTAATCCCTCAACCTTTTCGATAATTGTGCCTTGAGGTGTTTGAAGATCCGGAATTAAGTCACGGACCAAGGTTTTGGTCAGGACAGGAAATGTACCCCCTTCGGTAACCGGATCAATGCCGTGGACAGAAAACGCATAGATTTTTTTAATGCGTGCATCGCGGCCGGCTTGATTGTCCCGCTCGATCACCCAAAACGTCTCGGGACCGACCGCGACAATTTCCGATAGCCCCACCCAGCCACCATTCGGCGATTCACGTGGATCAAGGGGGTAATAAAAAAATGCCCATTCCCCGGTGTTCGTATCATACCGGGCAAGTCGCACATTCCCTGCCGGATCGTCTACCCACTCTCGTTGAATGGCCACGTACACGAATTCCCCGGTGCCGGAGGGTTGCTCAACGGTGGCGACACCTTCGAATCCGAATCGTCGTTGTTTGGCGTTGGTGGTATCCGGAAGATGAATGCGTTCCAGAAGGGTTCCATCCTCGGCGACTTGGTATAACTCATTCAGGGAGGTGACCGGACGCTCAGGGTCATCAACGCTTCCCCCACCTTCCGATGCGACCCAAAAGCCTCCAGGAGGTCGAATGGCCAAACCCTCTATATCCAAATTGACGGTGTGGCCGTTTTCTCTGAGAATGATAGGCTGAGTGATGACCGCAGGAAATCCTGTCACATCTACTTTGAACAGCCGGCTTTCTTTATAGAAACTATCTTGCGCGGCATACACATGGTCGGAGGTTGTGGGATCGGCTGCTAATGTGGATAGCGCTCCCCATGGAATTGGTAAGCCGTATTGATCATCGGCCGATACGATGGTTGGATAGGCCGGATTTTCGCGTCCCAATTCATAAATGGTGATGACGCTCCGGAATCCAGCGCTTCGATCATCGTTTTCGCTGGCGGAGACCAATAAATTTCGATGGGGAATGGCTTTCAGTCCTTCCGGACCGTTGCCCGTAGGAAGGACCTGGAGAAATTCAGGACGGTGATTGTGTCTGAGTCGATACACCGTAATCACACTTGAGCGTTCGGAACCCACAAAGAGGTAATCGTTCTTTTCATAATTTCCGTATTCAATTCCTTCGGGTTCGTTGCCTTTATTTTCCGAACGAGCCTCAGGATAATGCCCGATACGGGCCACCAGATGTTCCATGGAATGGCCTGAGGTAAAGCACACCTCTCCGGTTCTATCGAAGATGGTAAAACCGCGGCTTCCTCCCATTAAATCCCCTTCATCGGCGGTAGCCAATTTACGTTTTGAAATCCACTTGACGGCATCCGGTTCTCTGTGGACATCATTCAAACTGCTCTTCAACTCGATGAGATCGTTTTCATTCGTATCAATGTCCGTGAGATCGACGGTTCCGGCTTCCCAATGCTTGATAACTTTTCCTGTTTGGAGATCGATGAGTACGAGGTGGTTATTTTCCTGCAGTGTGACCACTGCGATATTTTTCTGGTTGATATCGATAAATTCCGGCTCTGGATCGGTGGGGAAGAGCGTGGGGACCCCAACCAGATCCACTGTGCGGGTGGTCCAATGTGTGGGATTGCCCTTGATGTCGACGATGACCACGAAACCGGGTGGAGATTGAGGCGGTTCTCCATTCCCCAGTTCTTCGTCTCGTTCATTCTCAATGGCAATGGCTGCGTACTTTCCATCTGGGCTGACTGCAATACTGTCCGGCTGTCCCCCAAGGTTGATACTTCGTACGATTTGCCGTGTGTTGAGATTAATGACCTGTAGAACACCGGAGGTATTAACAAAATTCTCACTGGTATTGACGACAGCCAACGCATACTTCCGCACGACCGCGACAGACGTGGGTTCTCCACCAACGGCGACCACCCCGTCAGGTTGGGGATTCGATGGATCCCTGATATCCACAAATCCGATATTCTGCGTTTGACTGTCCGTGTAAATCAGCAGTTGCCCATTTTCACTAGCTGTCACAATTTCTGCGACGGTTTCTGTATTGACGTCGGTATTGAGAAAGACGGGAAACGTGGCAATCCGACGGAAATATTTCTCCGGACTTCGGGATTCCCTGTCGCCGGCTTGCACAGGAGTGGTCAAGGTCGTTCCGATTATGGCCAACCCCGCTATGAATGCGAAGACATCTCGTCCGACAGGCTTTTGGGTTGACCATGAAGCACAAGGTTGCGAAACACCCTTACGTAAGGTCATAGAATCCTCCATTTGGAATTGTGGTTTACTATTGTTTGCCTTGAGAGAGTTACGCCCGTGCAAAGAGAGGAAGGTTATTGGGGTAGTCAATCATGCATGTAGCTGGTGGATTAGCAGGGTGTTGAAAAAGTCCGCCAGCGGCGTTCTCGCCCCTTGGTCGTGCTCACGTATTTCTCGGTACGTTTCGCCCGTCCAGGCGGCTGCGGTCTCCCCTTCGAGAAGCCTCGGGACAGGACTGGACGGGCGTTTTTGAACATCCTGCTTCGCTCATGGACGATCGTAAAATTTTGGATCCCGATAAGCCTTCAGAGAAATTTTGAGTTTTTCAACAGGCTGCTAGTGACTCCTCCTGCTTGCGATGGGTTCCAGTCCTTTCGGGATCTTCATGGGGCACTCTCCCTCACATTCCCTTTCCCCAAGACTATTGAGTTCATGCTTTCAATCAATGCATGCGTTATTTCAGATCCCAACTTGAGTCTCGAATTTGCGTGAGGTCTTCATGTCTGACGTGCTTGAACAGGTGGCGAACATATGCATAGATGGATACGATCCAAAATTTAATTCCCGCTTCCCAAAACATTTTTGAGGATCCTCCTTTAATGATGAGACATCTGCGACAATCGGACCCAAATGGAATGCGAATGTCTTCTGGCTTACCTGTCTGTGCTGATGGAGGTTAGAGTAAACGCCCAAAGTTGCCAGTCTGTTAGGCCTCGATCACATCAATGTAAACAATGCCGAGAATGATGGTGTATCCGGAGGACTCAAAAGAGGACTGCAGTGGGGTATTGAGGGTTATAAGGTTGTCCCAGGTGCCTGAGTTTTTAATCAACTTTTCAATCTGAACCAATGGTGAAGAATCTGTGCCCAGGTCGTTCCTCCCCAGCGCTCAGCGAGATCCTTCGTGGAACTTGTCCTGAGGTTGCCGAAGGGCTCGGGATGATAACCTTTCCCAGGACTTGATTAGGGCGTGACAAAGTCAGTATTTATCAGGCATTGTCAGGTACATGCCGCTTAGACTTGCACCTGAACTCCGACTCATCTTTTCCCTTTTCTTTCTGGTCTGCCTTTCGTTTCTATTGTGCTAGTATTGGTACTAACAATGAACGTAATATTCCCCCAAATGTGAACTGACTGTTTCGTTCCTTCCTTGTCTATGGCCCGGCCACGAGTCACCGCCCAAGATCTCTATAACTACACCAAGTGTCTGCATCGCGTGTATCTGGATAGCAACGGCGATCCTTCGGAAAAATCCGAGGTCAGCTCATTTGTGAAATTGTTGTGGGAAGTGGGGTTGCAGACTGAACGGGATTATATTACTTCGCTCGGCGATCAGGAGATCGTGGACCTCCAAAATCATGCGGTAGAGCCGGCATTTCAGGAAACCCTGTTGGCTATGGAGCATGGAGCCGCTGTGATTTATCAAGGCTGCCTGATCCATGAGCACTTGGTGGGGCGACCGGATTTGTTGGTGAAACGTGAGGATGGAGCGTCTCGCTTTGGCGAATATCTTTATGAGCCGATTGATATTAAGGCTGGAAAGGGCTGGGAAGAGGCGGACGGCAAGAACCCCAGGTTTAAAGAACATTACGCCTTTCAGATTTTGTTTTATCGGCTGTTACTTGAGCAGATTCAGGGAACAGTTCCAGCGGGTGGCCGGATTATTAATGTGGACAAACAGCTTGAAGAATTTGATCCGGCGCCCTTTGAAGAACGGTTTAGCCAGGCCATGCAGGACGTTCAGCAGTTGGTGTCCGGGGACGAGACTTCGGAACCGGTGCTGGGAAGTCACTGTACCATGTGCGGATGGTTTAGCCGATGTTACCGATGGGTGAAAGACGAGTCCGATCCCACCGGTTTATTTTTTGTGGGCAAGCAAAAATTTGCGCTCAGGGAGCAGGGGCTTCGGACGATACAAGATATTGCTCACATGGATGTGCAAACCTATCTCAAGCCCCCTCATAAGATTCCGCGAATGGGAAAAGTCTCCCTGACCCGAATGAAAGAGCGGGCGCAGGTTCTGTTAGAGGGGAAGCCGAGGATCCGCTCCGGCTATAGATTCCCGAAGGTTGATCGGGAGATCTATTTTGATATTGAAGATGACCCGACCCGAGGCGTCACCTATTTGTTCGGAATGGTCATTCAGGATGGGAAGAGGCCCTCTCACTTTACGTATTTTCTGGCTAAAAGGCCTGAAGACGAAGAGCAGGCGGTCAGGGACTTCTGGCGATTTATTCAATCGACGGAACAAGCCGTGTATTATGTGTATTCCCATAAGGAGCGATCGACGCTGAAACGTTTGATGGAAAAATATGATCTGGATGCCGAGACGTTTGAAAAATATAAGTCCTGTGAATTTGATTTGTATCAAGACCTCATTGTGGAATATTCTGATTGGCCGACATTTTCTTATGGGATTAAACATATCGCCAAGTTTATCGGGTTTCAGTGGAGAGACGTGGACCCGTCCGGCGCCAACTCCATTGCCTGGTATAACGAGTATTTAGCCAATCCGGCCAATGAAGCGCTACTGAATAGAATTTTGGAATATAATGAGGATGATTGTTATGCCATGGCAGCCATCACCCGATATTTTGACCATCATGCGCATAAGAGTCTGGATATGGCTGAGGGACAGACGCACTGAGGGGGAATGTTGAAAAAGTCCGTCCGTGGTGTTCACTGCCTTTGCCGGAGCGGTTTCACGTCTAGGTACTGAAGCGTTTCGACGCGCAAGCGCGCAGGCAGGTCGCCCATTTGTCATGCCCACGTCCTCACCTGTACCATCCGCTTTGCCGCAATGATCGGGCCCTCCGGGACGCTGTAAGCTATCCTGCGGTTTTTCCTTCGAGGAGCCTCAGGAGAGGGCTGGAGGGGCTATTTTGAACAGAGTCCCTGTATCGCTTCCGATGGCCTCGCAATGGAATCGGGGCGTAGCATTCTGATGAAAACTTCAATTATTCAACGGTCCCTGCTGAGGAGAATGTCTTATGGCTGCAACGGTATTAGTCGTTGATGATGAAAAGGATCTGGTGGAGTTGGTCAAGTATCACTTGGAAAAGGAAGGGCTCAAGTGCTTGGAAGCGCGTGACGGGGAAACGGCCTTGCAGCTGGCCAGGGAACGTACTCCGGATCTTATGGTCCTGGACCTAATGTTGCCGGGGGTTGATGGTTTAGAGGTCTGCCGGAAGTTGAGGAAAGACCCGAAAACGTCTTCGATCGCCATTATTATGCTGACGGCGAAAGCCGAAGAAGTGGATCGGATTGTCGGGTTGGAAATGGGGGCGGACGACTATATGGTGAAACCCTTTAGTCCGAGGGAACTCCTTGCCAGAGTGAAAGCCGTGTTGCGGCGGGGACAGGGGCAGGACATGCCGACCCTCAAACGGGTTGGAACCCTCGAGGTCGATGAAGGCAAGCATCAGGTGACGGTGGAGGGAACCGTGGTGGAGTTAACCGTCAAGGAATTCGATCTGCTCTGTGCGTTGATGCGGGCGAATGGCCGGGTCCTGAACCGGGAGCAAATATTGGAAACAGTTTGGGGCTATTCCAATGCCGTGGATATTGAATCGCGAACGGTGGATGTGCACATTCGGCGGCTCCGGGAAAAGTTAGGAAGCGAATGCACACGAATTGTGACGGTCAAAGGTGTGGGCTATCGTTTTGAATCGGGGTCGGTCTAAGGTGAATATGATGAACGTGACGATGATCAATGCGTAATCCTTCGCTCATTCTTGCGGGCTGGATGGTGTCGGCCATGATCGGGGCGGGTGTGGCGGTTGCCTGGGCATGGCCTTTCTGGGTGTTGGTTTTATTGGGGGCTGGCCTGGTTGGGCTGGCGGTGTTGCTGACCCGGGATACCTGGGATCAGACGAGAGAAAATCATGAAGATGTCATGACAGGCGTTCGTGAACTTGAACAACTCAGCGGAATTGATGAGGCGAGGACTTCTCGTGTGTTGGAATCCGATGCCTTGGGGGGCCATATCCAGCGCCTGGTGGAAAACGTGAGGAAACGTATGACCGGCCTCGAGGAAGAACGCACGAAAATTATCGCCATCATGGAAAATCTGGTGGAAGGAGTGGTGGCCTTCGATCCAAAGGGAAAGGTCTTGTTCACCAATTCCAGCGCCCATCGAATATTGGGATTGGACGCTCAGGCGATTCAAGGACGATCGCTGTGGGAAATCATTAGAAATCAAGAGCTGGCAGGTCTGGTTGAAGGTTGTCAGGAATTGGCGTGGCATGAGCGACGACAGGCAGAGGTAGAATTGCATCCTCCTGTCTCCATGGTGTTAGAGGTCTATGCGCTCCCTTTTCCCTTTTCCAATCAGAAGAAGGGGAGTGTGCTGGTGTTGCACGATGTCACCCAATTGCGTCGCTTGGAACAGGTACGGACGGAGTTTGTTGAGAACGTGTCCCATGAACTGCGCACTCCGCTGACGGCCATTGTCGGATATTTGGAAACGCTTGTGGATGAACCCTCATTGGACACTCCGAACAATCGGAAATTTGTGCAGGTTGCCCACCAACATGCGGTGCGGCTCAGTCGGTTAGTAGAAGACTTGCGAAGCCTCTCGGAAATTGAATCGGGAAAAGTCGTATTGCGTTGTGAATCAGTGCCGTTGGGTGAAGTGGCGCAGGATGTCTGTGAGATGTTTCAGCATCAACTGTCGAAAAAAAATCTGCAGGTTTCCAATAAGATCGGAGTCGAATTGAGTGCCTGGGTTGATAGAGACCGGTTGATTCAGATTCTGGTGAATCTCGTGGATAATGCCATTAAATATACGTCTGACGGAGGCACCATATCGTTTCAGGCCATACCGATGGGAGATGAGCGGATCTCACTACAGATTAAAGATACCGGCCAGGGCATTCCTTCAACGGATCTTCCGAGGATTACCGAACGATTTTATCGGGTGGATCGAGCGCGGTCCCGTGAAGAAGGCGGGACGGGCCTTGGGCTCTCCATCGTCAAGCATCTGCTTCAACTGCTCGATGGCAAACTTCGCATACAGAGTGAACTGGGAAAAGGCACCACCATAGACGTGATTTTGCCCGTTTCCCCGCCAGATCTCCCTCCCAACCTTTTATAGTATTTCAATTTTCTTCTTCCGTAACTCCTTTAGTTGGTTGTCCTTTACCCCAAATTTCTAAAAATGTCACACACTTGTAACGTAAAATACATAGCGGCGAAACAGTCTCTGGGCTAGGATTCTGGTGAATGCTTCGCTAGTCACAGAATCTGGTGGATGGCGGTGGTTCAGTATTGGACGGCGAAAAGAGGATTGGGTTATGGCAGCAGGTAGCCAAAACATGGAATGCCGGGGTTTTCGGTGAGTTGGAAATTCGTGAAGCGGCATGAGCCCTGATTTCCGCCAGGCCGCCGGTTAAAATTGGAAAATGTTTGCCTCACCTGCCTTGTATGTGATGAGGCATCGTTTTCCATATTTGGAAAAGCACAATGGGGAACACCAAGGACGGCGCTTACTCGGAAAATGGGCAAATTGATAGGGTCCTCAAGGAACTCATCGCCATACGTACGGATATGGTCGCCGAGACGGCCAGATCTCTGGCACGTCTCGAAAAGATTCATACCAATTATCGAGAGAGCGCTCGAAACCTCCTGCATTATCTTGCCCTCCGGCGTCGGGACCTCCGCCCGTTGCAGTTGCAGTTAGCCGCGTTGGGACTTTCATCCCTCGGGCGGGCCGAGTCGCATGTTCTGGCCACGGTCGATGCGGTTCTTGAAGTTCTGCATCGCCTGAGGGGATGTTCTTGGCAGGTGGAGTCGCAAGAGGCGGCAGTGGTCGATTTCCGGCATGGGGATCAGCTACTTTCCGAGCACACCGAGGGTCTTTTGGGCCAGGCCACTCCTGAGCGTGGAGTCCGGATTATGGTCACCATGCCCGCCGAGGCGGCGAATGATTACACTCTCGTTCACAATCTGCTCCAGCAAGGTATGGATTGCATGCGCATCAATTGCGCCCATGACGACGCCCCAGCGTGGTTGCGGATGATCGAGCATCTGAGGCGAGCCGAACACTCTTTGGGACGATCCTGCCGGATCGTCATGGACCTGGCTGGGCCGAAGTTGCGTACCGGGCCGATTGAGCCTGGCCAGGCTGTGGTCAGGATTCGTCCCCGCCGCGATGTGTATGGGCGTGTCATCGACCCTGCGCGGGTGTGGCTGACAGCGGAGTCTTCTCCTTCCCCGCCACCCTTGCCGGCAGATGCTTCCCTACCTGTTCCGGCTACTTGGCTGACCGGCCTGCGCTCTGGCGAGCGGGTGAAACTCACTGATGCCCGGAACTCCAGAAGGATCTTTACCGTCGTGGAGGTGACCGGTAATGGGTGCTGGGTGGAGGCAACCAAGACGACTTATGTTGTCCCGGGCACGGTTCTGCATCACGAGCGCGGTCTAGCGAATGGAAAGGTCTGTACGGCCTCTGTGGGCGAGCTTCCACCTCGTGAGAACGCCATCTCTTTGCGGCAAGGCGACGTACTCATCTTGAGCCGGGACCTTCAGACTGGCCATCCGGAAACCTACGACAGTGGGGGAAAGGTTTTGGCCCCCGCCGCGATCGGTTGCACGATTCCGGAGGTTCTTGAGAACGTCCGACCTGGGGAATCAATCTGGTTTGACGACGGTAGGATCGGCGGCGTTATCGAGAAGGTCGAGGATATGCGTGTTTTTGTTCGAATGACTTACCCACGCCTGCGGACTGAGAAGTTGCGGGCCGATAAGGGCATCAATCTCCCCGACAGTGACCTTCACCTGTCGGCTATGACCTCCAAGGACGTGGCGGATTTGTCCTTTGTGGCCAAGCATGCCGATATTGTGGAGTTATCTTTTGCCAATTCGGTCAGAGATGTGGAAATGCTCCAGAAGCATCTAGGTCGCTTCGGGAGTCGGCAGCCTGCCATCGTATTGAAAATCGAAACGCGTCGTGGTTTCGAGAACCTACCGGACATGTTGCTTGCGGCCATGCGGGCTCCGTATTGCGGTGTGATGATCGCCCGTGGCGATCTGGCCGTTGAATGTGGATTTGAACGTCTCGCGGAAGTTCAAGAGGAGATCCTTTGGATTTGTGAGGCCGCTCATGTTCCGGTGATTTGGGCTACCCAAGTGTTGGAAAACCTTGCCAAGGAAGGGATGCCGTCCCGCGCTGAGATCACGGATGCCGCGATGGGACATCGAGCTGAGTGTGTCATGCTCAACAAAGGGCCCTATGTTGTCAACGCGGTATGTGTTTTGGACGGTATTCTTCGGCGAATGCAGGCGCACCAGGCCAAAAAGCGGGCCATGCTTAGGGAGCTGCGGTTGGCCCATGCGTTGCCGAATGAAATCTTATGAGGCTTTCTCCTGCCACGGGTGAAACTTCCGACAGCAAGCTAAGGGGTGTCCCGCGCTGTTTTTAAAAAAGCAATATCTAAACGAAACGAATTGAGAAAAAGAGGTTTTGAGTCGCTTCTCGACCGATAGGCGCAAAGGCCGAGGTGACTCCCTCCGCGTATGCTCCCTGGAAATTTTGGTTTTTTGAAGACCCTGCCGCCAGTTTATTGGTAAAAGGTCTTTTGCATAGCGACTCCCCAGCCCATGTTTGAGGATTTTTATGAAGGATCCGTTTCGAAGGGGTCGGTACCAACTATCAAAAAATGATTTGAGAGACGGAAGTGGATTGTTCGCATTTTTACTTCCAAGATCTCTCAAATAACGTTTTGTTAGATTCTGAGTTTCTTCTTCTGAAATCTTATCGCTTGGGTTGTTCTTCCCTCAATCTTTTTAAAACGTTACACAGTTGTAACCCGAACCTCACAGAGGTGAAATAGTCATTCGCTAGGATTCGATTGCAGGGTTAAATAATCAGACTGCCGAGCTTTGGAACTGTCTCAACGGGAGACGACAATGACGGGAGAAGCCCATGGGAACCAAAAGCACAGAATGGATTGCTCCGGTTGGGATGGAACGGAAAGATCATGATCAGGTGTTAGCGGTTATTTCTGCCAGTCCGGGTGTGACGATAGAAGCCCTTTTGGAACATTTGCCATGGATGCGGTGGGGGCATTTATTTTCCATCCTTGGGGAATGCCTGCAAGAAGGGTCCGTAATCTTGTGCCAGAAGGAGTTTCAATTTGAAGTCCGGGCCATCCATTCGTCGTCAAGCGGACACGAGGAGGATGTCCTGACGGGCTCTATGCCGTCAAAATCGGGAGATCGGCGTATGGGTATTTAACACGTTCGTAACATTGCCGTTACATAGAGGAAACCTGTTGGACCTACACTATTTATTCACTTGAGGAGGCACGATTGATGAAACACAATCAGAAACGAAGGCAAATGTGGGTGTTGGGCTTGGGCATAGGACTGTTCCTGGGCTGGACGGGGATCGCGATCCTCGGCGTTTCTCCAGTTTTGGCCAAGGATGAGATGGAAGATCCTGATTGGGTGAATTATGCCAAGGTGAGTGGCGTATCCGGAAACCTCAATAGCATTGGCTCGGATACCCTGAATAATCTTATGACGCTGTGGGCTGAAGGATTCCGGAAGCAATATCCGAATGTCAAAATTCAAATTGAGGGAAAAGGATCAAGCACCGCTCCGCCTGCTCTCATTGAGGGAACGGCTCAATTGGGGCCGATGTCTCGTAAGATGAAGGGGAAAGAAATCGATGCCTTTGAGTCGAAGTTCGGGTATAAACCTACCGCCTTTCCCGTTGCGGTAGATGCATTGGCGGTCTATGTCAATAAGGATAATCCCATTCAAGGGATGACGATTGAGCAAGTCGACGCGGTGTTTTCCAAGACCCGGCAGCACGGATATAAGGAAAACCTTACTAGTTGGGGCCAATTGGGCTTAACCGGAATGTTTGCCGATATGCCGATCAGCATCTATGGCCGGAATTCGGCGTCGGGGACCTATGGGTTTTTCAAAGAAGTGGTGCTGGAAAATGGTGATTACAAAGATGAAGTGAAGGAACAACCCGGTTCGGCTTCTGTCGTGCAAGGGGTGACTGAAGATCAGGCAGGGATCGGATATAGCGGTATTGGATATCGAACCTCTAGTGTCCATGCGCTTCCTCTTTCCATGAAGGCAGGGCAACCCTTTGTGGAGCCCACCTATGGAAATGCCACCAGCGGGGAGTACCCCTTGTCACGGTATTTGTTTGTGTACGTGAACAAAGCTCCTAATCAACCGATGTCGCCGATTGTTCGAGAATTTTTGAAATATGTGTATAGCCGTGAAGGACAGAAGGTCGTCATTAAAGATGGCTACTTCCCCATTTCGGAAAAGATTATTGGGAAACAGTCGGAGCACCTCAAGTAGGAATGTCCCAAGGAACAACCTGACCGCCTCCCGGAGAAACCTTTTGGAGTGCGGTCGGGTGTTCTGATATCATTTCAGCCCTGTTTCTCATTTCTCCTTCCCAACGACCACACATGATGCCACCCGTATCTTCCCCCTCCTCTTTGGAATCTAATAGACAATCGTTGGTTGGCGTTTCCCGTACTGGCACTCGAAGACGGATTCGTCACCTGATTGATCGTGTGGCCAAATATATCGTTGGGGCGGGAGGACTTGGCGACGATTGCCAGTATCCTAGGAATTTTTGTGTATCTGGTGTGGGAAGTCATTCCTTTGTTTCAACCCGCGACTGTCTCTCCTGAACTGACTCTGCCCGTGGCCAATCCCGGGACTCAAGTTTCCGAACAGACTCACATCATGGTGGGGATTGATGAATACCGTGAAATTCCATTTATTTTGGAAGGGAAACAGCTCAAATTTCTTTCCCTACCCAATGGCACGCCAATACCGGAGGCGGGAGGGGAGTTGTCGATCGAAGGTGAGCCCACTTCTGTGGTGCGTGTCGGATTAAAAGGCCATACCCTTAGTGTTGGGACCGATCGGGGACTCGTCTATCTGGTCAAGATACTGTATCGCTCGGATTTTCAAGGGGACCAACGGACCATTCTCCCGAGTGTGAAGGTCAACGATCCTGTGCGGGTGGTTCCTGAAGAAACGGGGATCATTCTCCATGCGCATGTGACTCGAGGAGATGAATTGCAAACCGTTGTGGCTCTCACCGGAAGCGGGGAGCTTTGGGTGACCAGGATTGAAGAACCAGGGGATTTTTCCTTTTCGGATGACGTCATTGTCACAACCAATCGGCTGGCCCTTCCGCCGAAGGCACATCTGAGAACTTTGGCCCTGGATAGTGTGGGAAAACGATTGGTGGCCGGGACGAACGATGGACATCTCCTCGCATGGGAATGGGAACGGCAGGGATTTGATGCCCTGCCTCAATCCGTGCCTGTAGGTGCTGGTGCTGCCGGGGATGGCGTGACTGCTCTCTCATATGTGTTAGGTGAACGAACGTTGGTGGTTGGCACCACTTCGGGCACCGTGAGTACATGGGCGTTCTCAGCGGATCAGTCCGGGCCGTCCGGAAAAATCTTGAGAAAAGTCCATACCTTCACCCCTCATGCCCGGTCGGTGACAAGTCTCTCCGTGTCCCAACGGGATAAAGGATTTCTCACGGCCGACGATCAGGGAACCGTGTTGCTGCATTATTCCACGACTGGAGAAACGATTTTAGAAATTCCTGGTAGGGGCAAAGCCATCGAATCTCTGCGCTATGCTCCAAAAGCCGATGGCGTGGTGTGGTTGGAGGAAGGTGGCACGCTTCAGACCTATGCTATTGATAATCCCCATCCGGAGGTGACGTTCCAATCCTTATTTTTTCCGGTGACCTATGAAGGCTATGACCGTCCGGAGATGATTTGGCAATCTTCTAGCGGGTCGGATGAGTTTGAGCCGAAATTAGGACTTATCCCACTCATGTTTGGCACGTTGAAGGGGACCTTGTATGCCATGGTGTTGGCCATACCTCTTGCGGTTATGGGAGCCATTTATACGGGGATGTTCATGCATCCCCATCTTCGAGCTGTGGTGAAGCCGTCTCTGGAATTAATGGCAGCTCTCCCGTCGGTGGTATTGGGCTTTCTCGCGGGCCTCTGGTTTGCTCCTCTCTTAGAAAAGATTTTCCCTGCGGTGGTGGCCATTGTGGGATTGCTGCCTCTGGTGATCGCCGTCTGTTGTCTGGCGTGGCAATTTCTTCCTATTCGGGTAAAGCGCTTTGAGGCGTATGGCCTTGATCTGATGGTCATGATGGTTGCCATCGTTTTTACGGTGAGTGCCTGTTTGATGGCCAATCATTCGATTGAGGGCTGGTTGTTTGGAGGAAACTTCAAACAATGGTTAATACAAAATTTGGGTTTAACGTATGATCAGCGTAATGCCATTGTCATTAGTTTTGCGATGGGCTTTGCGGTGATTCCGATTATTTTCAGTATTGCTGAAGATGCCATTGCCAATGTGCCGAGGCAACTTGTCGCCGGATCTCTGGCCCTGGGGGCGACGCGTTGGCAGACCTTGACCCGGTTGGTCCTCATTTCGGCCAGTCCGGGGATCTTCTCGGCATTGATGATCGGGTTTGGGCGTGCGATAGGCGAAACGATGATTGTGTTGATGGCCACCGGAAATACTCCGATCATGGATTGGAGCATGTTCAATGGATTTCGTACGCTATCGGCCAACATTGCCGTGGAAATGCCTGAAGCTCCTCATGGCGGGACATTGTATCGTGTGTTGTTCCTGTCCGGTCTGATTTTGTTTGGCTTCACGTTTACGATTAATACGATTGCCGAAATCGTCCGGCAACGGCTCCGCCAAAAATATTCTCAGTTTTAAGTCGAGCAGCCATGAAGTTTCTTCAACGGTTTTTTGCATCAGGCACATTATTTATCTGGTTGGCAGGCGGTGCCTTAGCCTGTTCTTTGCTCCTGATCGGCGGTCTCCTGGCGCTTAATTTTCATTAATGGCATGGGCTATTTTTGGCCGAAAGATCTTGTGCAGTTGACGCTCAAGGATGACACCCGGGTGCTCGGGGAAATCGTGGATACCCAGCGCATTCCGGAAACCGTCAGCGCAGATTTTCCCAATGGGCAGTCTCGCATCCAACTGAAGGTGGGCAACCGGGATGTGTACGGACTGGATTTCCGGTGGGTTGATGAAGCCGACATTGCCCAACGGGCCTGGCCTCAGGATGTCATCGCGTTTGAACGACGGGAATGGGGGAACTTTTATGGCTGGGTCACGGAAGTGTGGGACGGGGATACGCGTCTGGCTCAGGGCCGGGAAATTGAATGGGACGTTTGGTATCCCTTCCTGGAGCAGGCCGAAGCTCATTCACCAGGAAATTCATCATATTGAACGCGATGTAATTGGCGCTATAAACGCTGACATGGAACGCGCGCGCCTGAATCTGAAGGTTTTGGAATCAAAAGGGAAAATTTCTCAGGATTCAGCCGACATGCTTCAACGGGAGATTCAACAACGGGAAGCGGCCTATCAGGAGCAGATCGAACGATTGGTGGGGTTGTATGAGCGATTGAACCGGTATCGTGTCACCCTCGTTGATGTCACCGGCGAGGAAAAAACATTTCCGTTTGGCGGCATTGTCAAGGCGTGGCGTCCGAATGCCATGAGTGTATGGGACAAGACCTTGATGTATGTGGAAAACTTCTGGAATGTCTTAACCGATGAGCCACGGGAAGCGAATACCGAAGGTGGGATCTTTCCGGCAATTTTTGGTACGGTCATGATGGTCTTGGTGATGAGTGTGGTGGTGGTGCCGTTCGGGGTCCTGGCGGCCGTGTATTTAAAGGAATATGCCAAGCAGGGTCTGCTGACTCGAATGATCCGGATTGCGGTGAATAATCTTGCAGGGGTTCCGTCAATTGTCTTTGGTGTGTTCGGCCTGGGGTTTTTTGTCTATGCGGTGGGAGGAACGATTGATCAATTACTTTTTTCTGCCTCGCTGCCGAATCCGACGTTTGGGACCGGGGGAATGTTATGGGCTTCACTCACTTTAGCCCTCATGACCGTTCCAGTCGTGATTGTGGCGACGGAAGAAGGATTATCGGCAGTTCCCAGGGAATATCGGGAAGGGTCGTTGGGGTTGGGCGCGACAAAATTTGAATCGCTCATGCGGGTTGTGCTGCCTTGCGCCATGCCGGGGATTTTAACCGGGTTGATTCTTGCGGTGTCCAGGGCTACGGGGGAAGTGGCGCCACTCATGTTAACCGGCGTGGTCAAACTTGCTCCGGCCCTACCGGTTGATAGTCAGTTTCCTTTTCTGCATCTTGATCGAAAATTTATGCATTTGGGATTTCATATCTATGATGTGGGATTTCAATCCCCTAACGTGGAGGCGGCAAAACCCATGGTCTACGTCACGACCCTGGTCCTGGTTCTGGTCGTCCTTCTTTTGAACATGACGGCAATTGCGCTCCGGACCCGGATGCGGAAGCGCTATGCTGGTGCTTCGGTCTAAATGAGGTACAATTATGGAAATCGAGCAGAATTTTCTGGAACAATCTCTGCCTCTGGTCAAGACCTCCGGGGCAAAGCCTCTGAGGCTGGTGGTTGAAACAAGGCAGACGGATCCCATGAAGAAGACGTTTGTAGAATCCGAAATGGCTCAACATTCATTAACGGATGGACCTGCGAAAATCATCATTCAAGATATGAACTTTTACTACGGAAATGTTCAGGCTCTCAAATGTGTGAATATGACCGTTCCCGCCAATAAAGTGACGGCATTTATCGGACCTTCAGGTTGCGGGAAATCAACTCTCTTGCGCTGTCTCAATCGTCTCAATGATCTGGTCGATGGCGCCAGAGTCGAAGGAACCATTCTTCTGGATGAGGAAAATATTTATCGACCTGAAGTCGATGCGACCGATCTTCGAACCCGGGTTGGTATGGTCTTTCAGAAGATTAATCCGTTTCCGAAAACAGTCTGGCAGAATGTGGCCTATGGTCCGCAATTGCAGAAGATCCGCAAACGTGCCATTCTTGACGAAATCGTTGAAGCAAGTCTTCAGGGAGCAGGATTGTGGGATGAGGTTAAAGATCGGTTGCATACCAGCGCCTTGGGCTTGTCGGGAGGTCAACAACAACGACTCTGTATTGCAAGGGCACTTGCGGTGAATCCAGAAGTCTTGTTAATGGATGAACCGTGTTCCGCACTGGATCCGATCTCCACCGGGAGGATTGAAGAACTTCTGCATTCGTTAAAAGAGCGGCTCACAGTTGTTATTGTGACACATAACATGCAACAGGCTGCCCGAGTCTCTGATTTGACGGGATTCTTCTTGTTAGGGGAATTAATCGAATTCGATGGCACCAAGAAAATTTTCACCAATCCGGGCGATTCCCGAACGGAAGATTATGTGACGGGGCGGTTCGGCTGATTTCCGGTAGACCAGAATAAAGGATCACGATGAAGCGACATTTTGATGATTCGTTGGCGGATCTCAGGCAGAGAATTTTGCGCATGGGAGCACTCGTTGAAGGGCAAATTCGTCAAGCGCTTACCGCGCTTGTGGATCGTGATGATGTCGTGGCGAATCAGGTCATTCAGAATGATCGTCAGGTGAATACGATGGATGTGGTCATCGACGAACTCTGTCTCGAATTGTTGGCGCTCCACCAACCCGCGGCGAAAGACCTCCGGTTTGTCACGACCGCGATGAAAATTTCCACCGAATTGGAGCGTATGAGCGATTTGGCCGAAAATATCTGTGAGCGTGCCATCGAACTGCATGCTGAACCTCAATTAAAGCCGTATATTGATATTCCGCTTATGGCCGAGCGTGCCATCAAAATGGTGGGAGAAGCCTTGGATGCCTTTGTACGGGGGGATTCGGTCCTCGCCAGACGGGTCCTCAATGAGGATGACTACGTGGATGAACTGAATGAACAAATATTTCGCGAACTGTTGTCTTTTATGATAGAAAATCCCCAAACAATTTCGCGTGCGATCCGGTTGTCGTTTATCTCCAAATACATTGAACGCATCGCCGATCATGCGACCAATGTGGCGGAGTTGGTTGTGTATATGGTTGAAGGAAAAATTATCCGTCATATGAATCCAACCTGACACTTCATCTCTCTGCCTGCTGTTTTCTCCTCGTCATTTTTTCCTGTTGGTGTGTTCCCGCTCCACCCTCTTCGCGTCTGTCACAAAAAATTTACCTGTCTGTGACAGGGGTGTCATTTCTCAAACGTATAGTGTTGGTATGAAGAATCATCAACATACACCAGCGCATGCGGAAGGAGAATGGTATGCAAAAATGGATTGACACTCGCGGAGGTTCCTCACGATATTCCCAAGGTCAGATTACGCCGTTACGTTCACAGGGCCCTGGTTCGCTGTGGTCTCTGGTCCTGGCAGGTGGACATGGGGAGCGCCTTCGGGAATATACCGAACAGCGGTTCGGTTCGTATCGACCGAAGCAATATTGTGCGTTTATGGGAAAACGATCGATGATCCAACATACGTGGAGGCGGGCGAAAGCCCTTTGCCTTCCTCACCAGGTTGTGACGGTGATGGATCAATCACACTGGGGCTATGTACGGACACAATTGATCCAGGAACCCCTGGGCCGGGTGGTTTGGCAACCCGATAATCGAGGAACCGGTCCCGGTGTGTTTTTGCCACTCTCCTATATTCGAGCGCATGATCCTCATGCCACGGTGGTTCTGTGGCCTTCTGATCATTTCATTTTCCCCGTTGAGCCGATGATTCAGGTGGTGCGTGATGCGGCGGCCCTGGTCCAGGAACAACCGCATCGTATGGTGTTGTTGACTGTTCCTCCTCAGTCGCGGGAGCAGGACTATGGATGGGTGATTCCAGGTAGTCGTCTCCCGCATCCGGGAGGGGTCCAGGTCAGGGAAGTGCGGAGATTTGTGGAGAAACCCCAGGGTACCCAGCTTGAGGACATTGCCCTGAGTGGAGGGCAATGGAATACATTGGTGTTGATTGCCAATGTCCAGACCTTATGGGAAGCCGGTCGTCAGTGTATCCCGGAAGTCGTGCTGCCTCTTGAAGAACATGCGGGCGGGATTGGGACATCAAGCGAACATCAACAATTACTGCACCTCTATCGAACGATGCCCACGAGAAATTTCTCGAGCGATCTCTTATCGCTGATTCCTCAGCAATTACACATGATGGATCTGACCGGGGTCTGTTGGAGTGATTGGGGAAGGCCCGAGCGCATTCAGGAGACCATCGCGTGTATGAGACAAGGTGAACTCTTTGGAGTTGATAGCGAATCGGTTGGCCGGGTTTGGATGACGTCCCGTCAGAAGGAAACGGTTCAGGAGGAATTCACCGGTGTCATGGGATAAAGAATCTGATGATTCAATGCGATTTATGTGTTAGCTGGATGGTTACCTATGAGGTTTCCGGTCGAAAAATATTCTGATGGCCCGGATGAGAGTGAAGTGCCAGCCTCGGTTATTGGGGTTTGGTTGATAAAGATGTTCCAAGAAAAGAGGAGAGAATGTATGAGGAGAGTTAGATTGGAAGGTGAGGGTGACTGTGCTCCAAATGCTTCGTTTCAGGACCGATCCGGTATGATCCAGTTGCGGTGCCGTAGTTGTGGTCTGGAGTGGGAGCCCGCTTATTATCAAGAGGGATGTCCGCTGAGGGAGTTGGAAACAGTATTTCTTTCTGAAAATTGGTTTTTGGTGCCTAGCGAAATCACCAGATAATTTTGGCAGAGGCGCGGAGATGTGCTGGCATAGCTGAAAAAATTATACCACTTGTCATTTGCCGTCTTCAGAAGGAAGGCGGCTTGGTGTGCTTCCCTTTCCAATTTGCAATAAACCAATCCTGGGCTTGAAATGGGGCTTCATGCTCCATAGGCTTGACGCGAGTATAGGTGCCATCGGGTTGGAGTTGTCGCGAGTGCATGTTGTCTTTCAGGTAGGGACGTAAGACGGTCTCAACAATGAAGGTTCGGAGTGTGGGATTCTCAATCGGAAACAAAATTTCAACCCGCCGGTCCATATTGCGGGGCATGAGATCCGCACTTCCCAGAAATAATTCATCCTGCCCCCCGTTACGAAAATAAAAACAGCGAGAATGCTCAAGGAATCGTCCGACGAGAGACGTGACCGTGATGGTCTGGCTGAGCCCAGGAATTCCAGGGCGAAGCCCGCACATCCCACGGACCATAAGTTCAATCTTGACCCCTGCTTGAGAAGCTCGATACAAAGCCTGAATTGAGGCTTTGTCGACGAGAGAATTCACCTTGAATGCCAGGTAGCCGTCTCCATGTTGTTGTTGGCGGGATATTTCCCGATTGATTCGCTCGATGATATTCGTTCGAATCCCGACCGGCGCAATTAAAAGTTTCGCGTAGGAGTCTTTTTTGGAATACCCGGTCAAGGCATTGAACAGATCGGTGACATCTTCGCCGAATACCGGATGACAGGTAAATAAACTGAAATCTGTATAGAATTTGCTGGTGATAGGGTTGTAATTGCCGGTTCCGAGATGCAGATAGCGACGAATACCATCTGATTCACGACGAACGACCATGCAGACCTTGGCATGTGTTTTCAGGCCCAGGACACCATACACCACATGGACGCCTTCATCTTCTAATTTTCTTGCCCATTCAATATTGTTTTCCTCATCGAATCGGGCTTTGAGTTCCAGGAGAACGGCAACCTGCTTGTCATTTTGTCGGGCTTCCATGAGGGCGTCTACCACAGGGGAGTTGATGCCCACTCGGTAGAGTGTCTGCTTAATGGCTAACACTTTCGGATCCAGAGCGGCTTGTCGAATGAAATCCACGACGGGTGAGAAGCTGTCGTATGGGTGATGAAGGAAGATGTCTTCCCGTTTGATGGTTGAAAATAATGACTCCTTTGAAGTGGGGTCCTGCAGAATATTGGGGAAATGGGGTGAAAATTTCAGATCCGGTCGGTCAATGGCGGTGAGTTCAAGGAGATTTGAAAGGCCGAGACGAAAATCATAGGTGTAAACTTGATAGGGAGCTAAACTCAGATTTCTGACCAGGATATCTTTGATGGAATCCGGCATATGCCGGTCAAGTTCCAATCGCACCACCGAACCGAATTGGCGTAAATCAATTTGCTCCTCAATGGCAGCCAGCAGATCGCCGGCTTCATCTTCTTCGATTTCAAAATCGGCATCCCTGGTAATACGAAAATAATAGGAGGCCTGAATCGTTAGACCCGGAAACAATAAGTCCAGATTGGCGGCGATGATGTCCTCCAGCCACACAAAGTTGGTGCTTTCCGTTCCGGTGGCTAACCCCATTTGTTCATCGTCTGATACCTGTGATTCGTCTGGAATTCTGATCAATCTTGGGAACAACGACGGAACCTTAATGCGGGCAAAACATTCTCCACGCTCGGGGTCATTCGCCACGACGGCCAGGTTGACGGTGAGGTTGGAGATATGGGGAAAAGGATGGCTGGGGTCAAAGGCCAATGGCGTCAGCGCGGGAAAAATTTCTTTTCGAAAATATCGGCGGAGGAGGGATCGTTGTTTGGGCTTGAGGTCTTGATAGGCCAGAATGCGAATATGGGCTTGGGCCAGCCGCGTCAGCAGATCATCCTGCCAACATTGGGTGACGCGGGAAAAACTCCGAAGAAGGGCGTCCCGGATTTGCCCCAATTGATCGGACGGACTCATGCCATCCAGAGCGGCTTCCAGGACCCCGCTGGATAATTGTTCGCGTAATCCGGAAATCCGGATCATGAAAAACTCGTCAAGATTATTAAAGAAAATCGAAAGGAATTTGACCCGTTCCAGTAATGGGTGGCTCGGATCTTCTGCCTCTTCCAGTACCCGTTTATTGAACTCCAGCCAACTCAGTTCCCGGTTCAGATACAGCTTGGGATCATCAAGGTTATCGATGACTTCAGATGTATGAGGTGCCTGTGGTTTTGTCTGATGAGTCATGACCAGATCCTCTATTATGCTTGTTATGGATGAAGCGTCATTCTACCTGAGTGAGGTTATTCAGGCCCACCATTATCATTTCAATAAATTGAGGATATGCCGACCTATACGGTTTCAATGAGATTGGGCGTAAGGCTTTAAAGTTTTTTCCCTTGTTTTTCAAGCTTTTGCCATTGTTTCGGGATTTGTTGATACACCTGGGATTGCTGGTTTCGAAACCGTTCAACCATCAGTCCGGTGACATAAGCGATGCCGGTTGCCCGGGAGTGTTGTTTGATGGCGAGGAGCCGTTGTTCGGCAACCACCGCATCTTGATGGTATCCCAGAAGATCCTGCGTGTGTTTCGCTTGTTCAAGAAACCGTTTGGCACGCTTGCCAAGCATGGGCTCGGCGAGTTCAAGGGCATATCGCGCCCGTTTCAAGAGTATTCGAGTGCGATGCAGTTCAGTTTTCGGGAAAAAGTTGTTTGAGGCCTTCACAAAATCCTGAACTTTGTGAAAGGCTTTTCTTGCTAATTCCGTAATCGTGAGTGGAGACGGCTGAAATGGTAAACGGGTTAGTGAGTCCTCAAAATGAGTTAGGAGGGTGAGATACCGGTCACTACGCAATCCCTCCAGAAGTTTGGCACGGGCCATAGACCTCTGATCTTCCAAATTCTTGAGAATCGATTGAAATGCACGCTGTTCTTGTCTGGAGAGGTCATGGAAATGATGACGAAATGATTCCAAAAGGACATCCCCATCTCTGACTTCGCCCAACATAGAACCAACCCAGCCCAGCTCCTGGCGGACATGCTCTGTCCATTCCGGTGCGAGAAAGGTACGTACCGCTCGAATGATGGCTCTCATGCGACGGGCTGCGACTCGCATGCGATGGAGCGCTTCGCTGTCCCGACCCAAACGGGTCCCAGGATCATGTTGCAACATCTGAAGAAATTGAGAATGAAGCCTTTCTCGAATGTGTTCTGTCGCTGGTGCTGAAGGATCACTTCGGTCGAGGGCAAGCGGATAGGGAAGTTGTAGTGCCTGAAAAATCTTGGGTTGTAATGCTTTCTCCTCCGCCCCGGCATGAAGCAGGGTCTTGCGGATGGGCTTGAGTTGAGCGGCTGTGCCTTCCTGTAATTCAACCTCCAATTCCTGGAATGTATGCACAATTTTTTTGTCTCTGATGAGGGCGACGGAGTCCAGGACGACTTCAGCGATGACCTGGCTGTCTTTCTGAATGCGAACCCCTTTTCTCTTTGTCCGGAGTTTTCCGAGTTGAATGGCCTCCTGTTTTCTAAAAAAAGCCGTTAATAAGTCCTGGAATTCCCAGGGAATGCTGCGACTGCCGGAATCAATGTTCAACTCCAGTCGAACGGCACCGCTGGGTATCTTTAATTGCCAGACCCCATGGGCTTGTTCCACTCGTTTTCGGAGTGTGAGACCCAATTGACCGAGTCGATGGTGCTCGCTGTCAAAATAGGTGGATGTGAAGACGCGGGTCGGGATCGGTTCCCCCATGTCGGGAGGGATTTGGAAGCCGGGTGGAATCCGAAACTTAATTTCGTCTTCAATCGTTTGGTGAATGTTCCATGGCATAACAACTCATCCTGCACTATTCATTGTGCCGTGGGCCGTTTGAAGGAACTCTTCACGGGATTGGTTTGAGTCCCACAATATAAGCACGTGCTACTTTCTCAGAAAACCTTTAATAAAGAAAAGGGAATAATCGGGCTCATTTTACCTGAATGGATCGCAAGAAAGTGTGAAGTTTTCGCGTAACTCCTTGTCTTGACATGATAAATGTCCTGTTATTCCCTGCAGGGCCTATACGGCCACCTTCATGCTCCGGTGATCGCGGGATGCTTTTCTTGAGCGCACTTAATCTAGGGAAACGGATACCTCTTTCCTGCAAGCTCTGTTGCACGCGATGGGTGATTGAGTCTGAATATGACTAGTAAAAAACATATTGTGATCCAGAATTCGAGAGAAACTGTGTCACCAAAACAGGAATTTCGATATACTAGCAGGGGGAAAAGTGGGGTTCAAAACACGCAGGAGAATAATTGATGTATGAAGGCTTGCCCAATAATCAACTGACTCAATTGTTGCAAACCGCTGTCGAGGCGGCCCACGTGGCGGCTGTTTCGATTCGAGGCTATTTTGAAAAGCAGGATCTCCGTATCAGAGAAAAAAGCGATGGTTCGCCGGTGACTCAAGCCGATCAAGAGGGGGAAGCACTCATCCGCACTCACTTGCTTTCCAACGCCGCAATCGGGCCTCTCGATATTCTTGGTGAAGAAGAAGGGTTACAGGGAACAGGAACAAGATGGCAATGGGTCGTGGATCCTATCGATGGAACACGATCCTTTATCCATGGGATCCCGTTATTCGGCACCATTATCGCCTTGGTTGATACTCGTGAACAATTTCCTGTCCTAGGAGTGATTCACCTTCCCATGCTCGGAATCACCTATGCCGCGGCCAGGGGGCATGGGACTACCCGACAAGGAAAACCCTTGCATCTTCCTGAAGATCTTCCCATTGAAAAGGCGATTATCGGGGTGGGCGATTTTGCTCAGTTTTCCAGTGTTAATCGGGAGGCGGATTATCATCAACTGTTAAGGATGTCCGGATATGTGCGAGGGTATACCGATTGTTTTGGACATGGCCTGGTGATCAGTGGAGCCCTTGGCGCAATGGTGGATCCAGCATTGAACCCGTGGGATATTCTGGCTACTCAAGTGTTAATTGAGGAGGCCGGAGGGGTGGCAATTCTTCGTCCTTCGAAGGTATCCGGAAAGGTTGATGCCGTATTTGGGAACCGTTTGCTCGTTCAACATCTTGCGCGGGAACTCTCCTTTTGAAATTTTCGGGACTTTGCCGGCAGATGTTTTTCTCCATGAAGCATTTCCGAAGTGCCGTATCGGGCGCCTATCATATGAATGCCTCCAGTGTTTCGAATTCTCCTTAGGCAATTAGTTGAGATTTACCCGTTTGTCACATTCTTATAACGGGGAGGAAATGTCTGTCAGATACCGTTTCCGTAGGGCTGGATACCAGACCTGTAAAATTTTTGGGTGATTCGGATTTGTTCATGGGGGAATGAGCAGATGATCCGAGCGTGTCATGTGAGTGTATGAGGGATCTTGTCCTTGAACCACAAACCTTCAGGGTCCTCTTTCGAGCACAAGCGGTCTTTCTCACACGACTTGAATTTCGGTTATTGGAACAATTGCTTGATAGCGAGGGCAGATCTCTGTATCGCCAGGATCTCTTGAACCGCGTCTGGGGACCGCAGGTCTCTGTCGAAGTTCGGACCGTAGATTCTCATATAGTCCGCCTCCGGCGAAAACTTCAGCGTTTGGGGAATCAAGGCCCCACTATTGAAACTGTCTGGAGCGTGGGGTATCGTATTCCTATCATTGATAGTTGTTCTGTTCCCTCCTGAAGGTTTCCTTCTTGCAAAATCTGATGCCGGTATTGACCACGGAATCTCTGTGGGCATGAACGGGTAGATCCGAATCTATTTTTGAAGGAGTTCAGCCCCATGAAAAGGCTTGCGGTTATTGATATTGGAACTAATTCCATTCACATGGTTCTAGCCGAAATTGGAAAAGGATTCGCCTACAAGATTGTGGACCGTATTAAGGAAATGGCCAGGTTGGGTGATGGAACCTTTATGTCACAGCGGCTGTCTCCCGAGGCCATGGACCGTGGGTTGACTGTCCTAAAACGGTTTTCCATGCTGGCAAAGAATAAGGGATTTGATCCTATTTTGCCGATTGCCACCAGTGCGGTCCGCGAAGCAAAAAATGGAGGGGATTTTTTAAAGCTCGTTCGCAAGGAGCTTGGGCTTAGAGTGCGGGTCATCACCGGTGAGGAAGAGGCCCGCCTCATCTATTTAGGCGTAAGGAATAGTATGGACCTCGCCCATTTTCCCGCTATGATTGTGGATATCGGGGGCGGATCCGTGGAATTGATGGCTTGTACGCAAACGCGCTTAAAATTTGTGAGAAGCCTCAAATTAGGTGCGATCAGGTTGAAGGATCAATTCCTCAAGGCAGATATTCCTGATAAAAAAATGATCCAACGTCTGGAAAATCTGGTCAGTCAAACCTTGAAGAAATCCTTATCATCAAAGAAACGTGACTCTCAATTTAATCAACTTGTGGCTACATCAGGGATGGCGGGAAACCTCGCGGAAATCATTTATTTGGCTCGGACCGGACGGCCCCTCTCACAAATTGATATGGCCACGGTCGAGTTAGATGAAGTTCGAGAGGTTGAACAACTGCTGCGGACAAAAGATACACAGGCGCGATTGAAGATCCCCGGCCTCGACCCCAGGCGGGTGGATACGCTGTATTCCGGTGTGTTGGTGTTGCGGATACTGATGGAACGTATCGGGGTCAAGCAAGCGCGCATCAGTGATAAAGCGATTCGGGAGGGGGTCATTTACGATTTTATCCAACAGCATCAGGAAGGGTTACGGGCGGAACAGGAAATTCCTCATGTTCGACGGCGACAGGTCTTATTGTTGGCCAGACGATATCAATATCCAAAAAACCATGCGCATCATGTGGCCAAGTTGGCATTAAGTTTGTTCGATCAGACTCAAGCGTTGCATCAACTTGGCGACAGGGAACGCGAGTGGTTGGAATATGCGGCTTTACTTCACGATATTGGGCATCATATTAGTGAGAACAAACATCACAAGCACACTTACTATTTGATCACCCATGCCGATCTCCCCGGGTTTTCGTCTGAAGAAGTAGACATTATGGCCAACGTGGCGCGATATCATCGACGCGGCCAGCCAACGAGCAAGCATAAAGGATTTCGACTCTTAAGTCGCGAGCACCGAAAAGTTGTAACAAGTCTCAGTGCGATTTTACGAATTGCCGATGGTCTGGATCGGAGTCATTTTTCCGTGGTCAGGAAAATTTCCCTTGAGCCCGGGAAGCCTCTGCGCCTCCATGTATTTTTTCGCTATGACCCGGAGTTGGAATTATGGACAACGGAACGAAGGATGAAACTCTTTGAGAAAATCTTCCATTGCCGGATTGAATTGAACCCGGCTCCCATTGCCATGAAAACTGTCGCCTAGCGGGTCACCCTATGTCTGAACCCTTCATTAGAAATTGTTCGGCCATTTGTGGGACACTTGCGCATTTTGGAGTTCCCAGGATAGGTTCGAATGTAGAGCTGCGGCTTGGGGGTGTCGACCTCTCCTTCTGGATCGTGGCGGGTCACTCCAAATTACTGCTCACCAAGAAAAACGAATAACCGTCAGGCTAACCTGGTTTCGGCTTGGAAATTGTGATCCCTGGCCTGCAGAGTCCCAAAAAAAGAGATTTGACCATTCTGCGCTTTCCAGTTTAAGGAGACTCCTTATGTTTAGTTTTATGCCTCGGGAAAGCGGGTTTTTTGATTTATTCGAGCAAGCATCTCAAAACGTCGTGGAAGCAGGACAGTGCTTGAAAGCATTAATGAAGTCCTTTGATGAACCGCATACACAAATTCAACACATCAAAAATTTAGAGCACAAGGGTGACGATCTCACTCGTGATATTGTGTATAAACTCAATAAAACGTTTATTACCCCGTTAGATCGAGAAGATATTCACGCATTGGCCAGTGCGCTCGATGATATTCTGGACGAAATTGATGCGGTGGCCGAATTGTTCATGGTGTTTAAAATTGACCACCCGACGCCCACAGCACTCAGGTTGTCGGAAATCCTTCATGATGCCGCTTTGGAAGTCGGGAAAGGGATTGACCTTCTTCGTCATCAAAACTGGGATATGAAGGACTGTGCCATTCGAGTTCATAGCTTGGAAAACGAAGCTGATCGGGTGAGTCGAGAAGCGATCTCCCGGTTATTTGAGGAAGAAGCGGAACCCAAGACGGTGATGAAGTGGAAAGAGATCTATGAGAATTTTGAGATGGGCACCGATTCATGTGAGGATGTTGTGAATGTCCTGGAACGGATCGCACTCAAACATGGATAATGAAGCGGTAGCCGAATCCTTCCGATTTGTTTGATACCCCTCCCCAAAGCACTTCCGTGGCCGAATTCAGCATTCTTCTTATTTTAATTATCGCCCTCGCACTTCTGTTTGATTTTTCAAATGGTTGGCATGATAGTGCCAATGCCGTGGCCACCGTCGTGTCCACTCGGGTCCTGAGCCCGGTCTTGGCTGTTCTTTTTGCCGGTGTCTTGAATGTGATCGGGGCCTTTATGTCTACCGCGGTAGCCAAGATGGTGGGAAATGGAATTATTGATCCTGCCGCGATCAATGATGTGGTCATTATTTCGGCGTTAGGGGGAGCTATCGTTTGGAATTTTATTACCTTACGTATGGGGTTGCCTTCCAGTTCCTCCCATGCCTTGATTGGAGCCATGGTCGGTGCAGGATTTATTCATGGTGGTGTTGAGGTGTTGCAGGGTGCCGGATTGATGAAGGTCATGGAAGCGATGGTCTCTTCTCCTTTATTGGGGTTTCTTGCGGCCTTTATACTCATGGTTGGGTTGAGCTGGGCTTTTTTTCGGACTTCGCGAGGAAGGGCAATGAGGTTGTTTCGACGTCTTCAATTGTTGTCAGCAGGGTTTATGGCGTTAAGTCATGGAGCCAATGATGCACAAAAAGCGATGGGGATTATTACATTGGCTTTGCTTTCTGCCGGACATATTCCTTCTGCGGAAGTGCCCAAATGGGTGATTATTTCCTGCGCACTCTCTATGGGCTTGGGAACGGCGCTCGGAGGGTGGAAGATCATGCGAACTCTGGGGATGCGAATTGCCAAGTTGGATCCTGTGCATGGGTTCGCCGCCGAAACCGGGGCCGGTGTGGTGTTGATGGTTACGGCCCATATTGGATTGCCAGTCAGCACGACTCACACGATTACCTCCTCAATCATGGGCGTGGGAGCGGTGAATCGGTTGTCGGCGGTTCGTTGGGGCGTCACCAGGCGAATTGCCTATGCTTGGATCTTCACACTTCCCGGTTCGGCGTTTTTAGCCGTTGCTTTTTACCTCCTGCTGTCCGCATTCTTCTAGTTGTTCGTTATTATTTCAGTTTCTGTGATACTCAAGATTCTTTTTTTGCTGAATTGATAGGTTCAGATTTCCTGTTTCTTGAATCTTGACGTGAAGGCATAACTCCTTTTTTTTCTCCTCTGTTTGTACTTCTTTTGTGGAATCGTTGATCTGCCCGGTTTTTTGGATTCAGCCACATCGATTTCGTCTCAAGATATTGGTTGTCTGGAAGTTGGCTCTACGGTCCCTCGAATTGGGGATGGTTCCTTTCTCACCGCTAGCTTTAGTCTGACGTGTTCAAAGATTGAGTCACGGGTTCCCTTTCACACGATCCGTGGCCTTGTAACCATAAGGAGGAGTTATGGCAGAATCCTATCAAACAGGCGCATTGCAAGTTTCAACAGTTGGGCTTGAAGAGGAAGGGTATCAAATGTATTTAGGCCAGAAGTGCCGATTGAGCGGTGTCTTGAAAGTCCAGGGGATGGCGCGAATCGATGGATTTGTTGAAGGGGAGATTTATGGTAGCGATCTGATTCAAGTAGGAAAAGATGGAAAGCTTGAAGCCACAGTGAAGGCTAAAGACATTGTCGCACAGGGTCCTCTTCGTGGGGACTTCGTCGCTCTGCAGAAGATACAGTTGCTGGCCCCAGCGACATTGGAGGGGAAAATCGATGCACCGGTTTTTCTGCTGGAAGAAGGCGTCTTCGTCAATGGACTGGTGAAAATGGGTATGGTGCGCCCTGCAGTCTCATAAACCAAGGGTACACATTTAGCCAATGCACCGAGTGACAGCCATGCCCTCGAAAGCGAATTGTTCGATTATTCATAAGGTTGACGAGTGGTGAATGTTGTGTCGTGCACAAGGCCCTTAGCGTAGCGCTCTGAGCTGCGCAGGGGCCATCCACCATTCTAAATGTCCCCGCCCTACTCCGACATTTCCATCAAAAGAAATAAGACAGCCTCCAGCCTTTTTGACCGAAAGTCCTGAGGTGTTCTTGCCAAAAATCATCAATGCGGCTGTTTGCCCAAGATGAGGCTCATGCCCGACGCACATGACAAACGCATCTTGAGGTAAGCCCTGCAATATGGGAAATAGCAGCATGGGAGACTGGTCATACACCAGCTCAGGACAGAGCTGAATCGTTGCCTTGATCTGCAGGGCCTCCTTGGCAATTTTCGCGGTTTGTTGTGTACGGATTAAAGGACTACACAGGAGGTGTGTGGGCTTCATTCCGATTCGTTTGAGTCCTGCCGCGACTTGCTCGGTTTTATTGATGCCTTCTTTCGTGAGGGGGCGTTCGTCTTCTGACCCGCTCCATTCTTCAGAGGAAACCGCAATACCGTGGCGAAATAAGAGGCAATGCATTTGTTGACTCCTCTCCAGTGTATTTAAAAATATCAGTTACTCTTTGGGATGACAAAGTGGGAATTAGTATGGGTCCGGGAATGTAAGTGCCGGTTCCCAAATTCTGTCAAGGCGATAGGACTCTCAATTGCGTTCATATCTCTTATGATAGCAAGTAGGGACCCAAGCAGCATCCTCGAACTGGTATTGAGAGAAATTGTGTCAGTCTGGGCTCAAGGGTTTTTTGCAAAACTAGGGTTCTGATGGATTGAATTGGCAAGAGCGTGTGTCGCGGCTTTATAATTCTGGACAGGGTTAAGGCGCAGTTAAGCGACTCCAACTCCTCCTGTAGAGCTTCTTCTTCATTTCCAGGTTCTGCGAGATATGTTTCGACGGTTGAAAGAATTTCCGGCCTTCCCCATGCATGTGCATTTTTGACGGTCTCGTATTGTATGATTGTGTGAGGTGGTGTCTATGGCAAAACTAGGGTTCTGATGGATTGAATTGGCAAGAGCGTGTGTCGCGGCTTTATAATTCTGGACAGAGTTAAGGCACAGTTAAGCGACTCCAACTCTTCCTGTAGAGCTTCTTCTTCATTTCCAGGTTCTGCGAGATATGTTTCGACGGTTGAAAGAATTTCAGGCCTTCCCCATGCGTCGCTTGAAGTTTTTGTGGTCTCGATGAATTCTTAATGAAAAAGATGTAAAATGCGCCACGGGGGATCGCGTTTAGAGCAAAATAGTCCATTCATCTGGCATTTACAGATGCATTAAGACAATTAATGACTGGCCTCTGCATATTTTACGGAAAGAGCCATGTAGGGGGGATGAGTTGTGTCAATTATAGTTGACATATAGAATTTTAAAAATTACATTATCAAATTATTTTTCAAATAATAATTCTGCTGCTGAGTTTGATTATGCGGACGACAAAAGATGGTATGTGAGGGATAATGGGAAAGTCGGCAAAGAATTGTAGGGTCTGGACCATCGCGGTATTAGGTGTGGCGATGACGATTAATTGCATTATTGGTTTGGCGCACTAGCCGCGGAATCAATGGTTGTTTTGTCCCTCTTCCACAACGCGCCGGAGAACGGTTCGGATTATCCGGAAATAATCAATGGCATCCGTAGGAGCGAGCAGAAGCCCAGACCGGAAAAAAGTGGATGGAAACCGCTGACGCGGGTCTTATTCTGCGGAGGGAAGTTGAATGGAGCCGATATTTGAAGACGGCCATGAGGTTACCGGATTGGGTGGACTTGGGAATCGAAAACCGGACGCGATTCGAAGTCGTACAATCATCCCTGGCGATCCACCCAAAAAAATGGAGGTGGGCGAACTGATTCCCAGTTGGGGCTCCGGTCCAGGGTGCGCCTCGGCTTGGGCAACGGTCCTCTTCGATTTCTCTTTGAAGGGCAGGATTCCCGGGAGTACTGGAACAACAAGACTGGAGATTTCGTCAATAACACAACGGTCAATGAATGGGACATTTTACAGTTATTCGGATCATTGACCGTGGACAATGTGTTAGGAAGCGGACTGCGAACGGACTTACATTTTGGTCGCATGACATTGGATTTCGGAAGCCGTCGGTACGTTGCCCGCAATGATTTCCGGAATACCACAAATGCCTTTGATGGTGTTCCATTGGCAGATTGGGAAAGAGAAGCTGTGGCGATTTCGCACCTTTCTCATCGAACCGGTTATTCGGGACGAGGTTAAACTCGACGAGCAAAATAACAAATTTTTATTTTGGGGGGCGTATGTGGAAAACCTTCAGATCCCCTGGATGAAGATCAATGCGTTTTATTACGGATTAAACGATCAACGACAAAAAAATACGAACCTTCACCGTACGTATGGGACGTACGGCCTTCGCCTCTTCAAGTCTCCCAGGATGAGTGAATTCGATTATGAATTGGAGGGGGCCGTTCAAGTAGGACGATTAGGGCAGGTCGATCATTTTGCCTACAATCCCAACGCTCAAGTGGGGTATACGTTTGATGCGCCCTGGACTCCTCGATTTTTGGTGCAATACAACTATGCCAGTGGCACCCGCACCCCGGGCGGAAGTCAGAACGGAACCTTTGATCCATTGTTTGGTGCTCGTCGCTTTGATTTAATGCCTACGGGAATTTTCGGTCCATTTCTCCGGTCCAACATCAGTTCTCCAGGTTGGCGGGTGATCGTCCAACCGGCCGAAGGGGTGGCGAATCCAACTCAAGCAGCGGTTTTGGTACTTGGCTCAAGGCAGTGCGGTGAATGGGGGGATTCTTTTACAAGATCCCTCAGGGGGGGCAGGAAACTATTTAGGGCATGATCTGGAATTTCGTGTGCAATGGGTCGTCAATCAAAATCTGGATTTCGATGCCGGGTATGATCATTGGTTTAAGGGATCGTATTTCGACCGCCTTCCTGCTTCGGCCAATCTGCCTCAAGGCGGGAACAAGGATACGGACTATTTTTATCTTTCCATGCGCATCAGATTGTGAACAGGCTCAGTTCTTTAACAGGGTCAGCCCGTTCTCTATCATGAGCCATCTGGCCACACTTATTGTATTGGAAGGTGCATGATGTTTCTCCGAGTCCATACTTTTGGCTTCATGTTCTTTTTTTATGCATGTGTAACGACCGCCGCCGCGGAGGAAGTCAGGGTGGCCGTTGCCACGAATTTTTTGGCGACTCTTAACGAAATTATCACGAATTTTCAGGCAGACACGAGCCACACCATACTGGTCAGTTCCGGATCGAGCGGAAAACTCTATGCACAAATCAAGAACGGTGCTCCGTTCGATGTCTTCTTTTCAGCAGATGCCGAGCGGCCACAATTGTTGGAAGAGGAAGGTCTGGCAGTCAAGGGAAGCCGGTTTGTTTACTCTGTGGGGCGTTTGACTTTATGGAGTCCGGATGCAAACGTGATTCAAAGCGAGGTACCACAGGTTTTATCAGACGGCCACTTCGAGCACCTGGCCATTGCCAATCCGAAAACCGCCCCCTATGGCAGGGCTGCCGAACAAACACTCAAGAAGATGGGTCTCTGGGAATCCCTCAAGGATCGGATTGTTCAGGGCGAAAACATCGGACAAGCGTTTCAATTTGTGTTTTCCAGGAATGCTCAGCTCGGATTTGTGGCCCTTTCCCAGGTTTTGGATCCCAAAATCAACGGGAGCGGCAGTCGGTGGGACGTACCACCCTCCTCCCACGATGCACTTAAACAAGAAGCGGTCCTGTTAGTGACTGGACAGAATCATGCCGGTGCCAGAGCATTTCTGGATTTCGTCAAAGGAGATAAAAGCCGGGCCATTATTAAGCGATTTGGCTATGAGCTGCCATAACCAAATACCATAACGACCTATGAGGAAAGTATTTTCATTCGATGGGCGATAATGCTACATAGGAAGCCATGACACTATCTGAGGTGGACTTAGGACCTCTGTGGCTGACCTTGCGTCTGGCCGGGGTGACGGTGATTGTGCTTCTGATCATTGGAACGCCGCTTGCCTGGTGGCTTGCACATACCCGATCCCGAGCCCGGACGGCCATTGAGGCAATTGTTGCCATGCCTCTCGTATTGCCGCCCACCGTGCTCGGATTTTATTTGCTGGTCTTATTGGGTCCCCATGGATGGATCGGGAGCGCCTCGCAGGCGATAACCGGATCGGCGCTTTCGTTCACATTTACCGGACTCGTCATTGCTTCCGCTTTGTATTCACTTCCTTTCGTCGTTCAACCTTTGCATAGCGCCTTTGAGGCAATCGGGCGAAAGCCGTTAGAGGCGGCCTGGTCGCTCAGAGCCTCAAAGCTCGACACATTTCTTACCATAGTTTCTCCCATGGCCTCTCGCGGCTATCTCACGGCGATTGTCCTTGGATTCGCTCATACCCTTGGCGAATTTGGTGTGGTTTTGATGGTGGGAGGGAATATTCCAGGAAGAACAAAGGTACTCTCTATTGCGATTTACGATCATGTGGAAGTATTGGAATATACCCAGGCGCATGTCCTGTCGGCAGGACTTCTCGTCTTTTCATTTCTGGTCCTTCTTATGGTCTATACGGTGAACCGCCGCTTGCCTATCCACGTCTCATGAGCGAGTTGACAGCCAGGTTCGAGGTGGTCTTTCCCTCATTTCACCTGCAGGTGAAGGCGAGTGTACCCGCCGAAGGAATCACGGTCGTATTCGGTCCTTCCGGATGCGGTAAGACCACCTTCTTACGCTGTCTCGCCGGATTAGAACGATCACCGGATGGATTTCTCGCCCTGGGAGAACAGGTTTGGCAGGATGAAGCCCACAATATATTTCTTCCACTCTCCCAACGGCCGGTTGGCTATGTGTTTCAAGAGCCCCGCTTATTTCCTCACCAGAGCGTCCGATCGAACTTATTGTACGGATGGAAGCGGATACCGCAATCGGAGCGCCGTATTTCACTTGATCAGATCGTCGAGATCCTGGGTTTAGACTCGTTGTTGGAGCGCCGACCAACCCACTTGTCTGGCGGAGAACAACAGCGAGTGGCCATTGGGCGTGCTTTATTAACCAGCCCGCGCCTGCTCCTCATGGATGAACCGCTCAGCTCCCTTGATGTTCAACGAAAGCGGGAAATCATGACATTTATTCAACGGCTGGATAAGGAATTCAGGATTCCCATTATTTACGTGAGTCATGCTCTGCACGAAGTGGTGCAACTCGCCAGGACTCTCATCCTGCTGAAGGACGGGAGCGTGGCCGCTATCGGTCCTCTTGCTGAAGTGTTTTCCCAAGTAGGCAGTCGCCGCGTCATTCCGGACAGCCACATTGGTGCCGTCATTGACACTCGTGTGGCGGAACACGATGTGGAATTCGGGCTCACCACCCTCAATTTTTCCGGCGGTCAATTGTCAGTGCCCCATCAACATTCATCCATAGGAGAATCATTGCGAGTACAAATTCTTGCACGGGATGTCAGTCTTGTCGCCAACCCACCTACCTTTCAAACCAGTGTATTGAATGTTTTAGAGGCCACCGTCCTGGAAATCGGACCCATTGAGTCTGGTCAACCCTTTGTCGATATCAAATTGGATATTGGTTGTCCCTTGCTGGCCACCATTACCCGAAAATCATTAGCGACCCTTCAACTTCATCCAGGACAGAAAGTTCATGCTCAAATCAAAGCTGTAGCCCTTACGCACGATTCCCTGGAATAAATATCCCATTCTCCCTGAATTCTTTTTCGATGTGAAAGGCAGTACGTGCATTCCTTGGGTGTGGATTCAGCCCAGAGTGCCGAAGTGGAATCCTGACTGTTCCGATGGCCGATTGCCGCCAACAATGGGTGGTAGTTGATGATCACGATGATATTTATGTGATGCTGGAGGATCGGCTGAGAGCCTTGGTGGTATGACATGTTGAAAGCCGAAAATGGGATCGAAGGCCTTGTCGTCTTTCCGGTTGTCACATGCGGAATGTTGTGAGATATTGAATTTACAGTAATGACCGGACTTTCGCTGCTGAGGGAATCGCACATCGATTTTTTGTAACACTTTTTAAGTAGACGATACTTAAGCGAAACTAATAAAATACTGGTTCTTGAGGGAACTCACATGCTTGATGATTGTTTAAAGTTTATCTATGAGGAGACTCATGAGTTTTTGGTTCATACCTTTCTTTCAGCTTGAGGTTTCTCTTTTTTTGCTTACCGCCCTTTCCTTGGCAACCTGGCTCTACCTCTCGTGTGGGCGTGGCCGCTTCTGGTATGCCGATCAGCGACTCAGTAGGGATGGGCCAATTACTTTCAAACCCATACAATGGCCTACCGTCGTCGTGGTTGTTCCCGCCCGGAATGAAGCGGATGTCATTGAACGGACGCTGCGCTCTCTTTTAGAGCAAGACTACCCAGGGGAATTTCACGTTGTGATGGTGGATGATCAAAGTGAGGACCGTACCGGCGACATTGCACGTCAGCTTGCTGTCGGACATCCAGCGGGAGGGCACCTCACCGTGAAAGCCGCCGAGAATCGGCCCTCTGGCTGGCTGGGAAAGGTCTGGGCTCTCCATACCGGATTGCAGTATGCTGAGAAGCACTGGCCCGATGCCGCCTATCGATATTTGACGGATGCTGACATTGAACACAGCCGGGGAAATCTGCGTGAGATGGTTTCTAAAGCCGAATGCGAGGGGCTTGATCTTGTATCGCTCATGGTCCGATTACATTGTCAAAACGCCTGGGAGAAGCTGCTAATTCCAGCATTTGTGTATTTCTTTCAAAAACTCTATCCCTTTCCTCTTATTAACGATCACAATTCAACTGTCGGAGGCGCAGCTGGAGGCTGCATCCTCGTGAGGAATCGTGCGCTGATGCAGATAGGGGGGATAGCCGTCATTCGTGGTGAAGTGATTGATGATTGTGCCTTGGGGGCAGCAATTAAGCGGGTAGGAAAGATCTGGGTCGGTCTTACGGATTCAGAGCACAGCATTCGTCCCTATGTTGGGCTTCATGACATCTGGACCATGGTAAAGCGGACCGCCTACACCCAACTGAGATATTCCCCTTTGATGCTTCTGGGTACCGTCATGGGTTTGGTGCTTGTCTATCTCCTTCCACCGCTTGTCGCCTTGACCTGGCCTCTTCACGGAAGTGCTCTGGGGGGAGGGCTGGCGCTCTTCGCTTGGCTTATCATGATGTATACGTTTCAACCCACGTTGCGTCTATACGCACTGGCTCCAACCTATGGTTTTGTGTTGCCCATTGCCGCCTTCCTCTATCTGGGCATGACGGTAGACTCGGCTTGGCGATATTGGTTAAAGATCGGGGGGCAATGGAAAGGACGGACTGGAATTGGCTGCACTCATTGAGTCTTGGTTTCCATTCAGTACAGTCAGCTATTATCACTGGGACACCCAGGATGGCCGGGGGGCGTTTTTCAACCTGCTAATTCCTAATGATTACAGGGATATTGGTATAGGAGAACCAGCTAAAGGCAAACAACAGCCAGATTAAAATTCCCTTAAAGGTCAGAAATGCGGATCCCGCCCAATTGTCGGTGCTTTTGGAGTGCATCTGCCTTTTTCACGTTCCTATAGAATTCAACAAACATTATGCTTTGTCCAATATTTTGCCTTCATCCAATCAGGGGAGAGAACTTTAATCTTACTCTAGAAAAGCCACATCGGTGACCTTATCTTCGTCATCGACAATTAGGACGACTTCTTGCCCTGAAGAAAGCTTTTTGAACTTTTCCTGAATTAAAGAACGCACTTCATATTGGTGTTCCTTTTTCCCATCCGGTTGAACGGCAATCATGTTATTTTTCAGGGGTTGCTTCAGAACTCCTGAAACATATTTGAAGTTCCCCTTCAGAGGAGATTTTTCCTCAAAGATGTTGGGCTTTGTCCACTGTAGTCTGATTTTCAAATGTGACGTCCACGATCTGATCCATTTCATCAAAAAGGAATGTGGCTTCTGCACCAACCGGAATGGACGCCACTTTGCTCCTGGCCATTGAACTGATCTTATGCGATTCCTGCTGACCTTCCTGCGACTGAATTACGGCCTTTTCGTGGCCGGTCACCAGTGGCTGGGCTAAAACACCATGGACCATTGGATGATGTGACTCCTCTCCTGCCAGATGAACATCTGCAGTGAGGTTTTGATCGTTGACGGTTATTTCAACGCCATCCTCATTTTTAGAGGGGGGAGCCCTTTCTCCTCACGGAGATCCATGGGCAGATATCGCGGTTGACCTTCTCCTGTGTTCCCCTCTGACTACTTCCACCGTTCCACTTAGGACACGTTCCCCAGACAGGGATTCACTACCTTTTATGTTATTTCCTTCATGGGCAATAACCACAACGGGAATAACCAGACATCCAGTCAAAAAGCAACTCTAAACAGACCTAAGCATCTCATGGAGCCTTGTGCCGATGGCGTCTTTGACGTTTTTTGGAATACGGTTGTGAAAGGCATGAAACGCTCCTTCTGTTAATTTTTTATGTTGAGGGATAGTATAAACATTTGGAATATACTCAATTTTTCTTGATGGGGGACCTGGGGAAAACTCGGGGTTTGGAATTCACAATTTTATTTAAGAGGAGGGAAAATGTTTTAGGAGAACTTAAGGAGAGGTGACTCTGGGCTATCGCTATCAAGTCCGTCTCCCGTTAGGCGGTTTAGTTGATTTCGACAACAGGAGTAAGCCGATACAGGCAGATAGGCAGGATGCGATTAAAATGGCCAATTTTGCGTTTGATAGAATAGCTGGCTCGCGAAACGCCAGGGTGGCAATAAAGATGGCCATGGTAAATCCAATTCCTCCCATAAATCCCAGTCCCACAATTTGCGGCCAGGTCAGTGGAGACGGAATTGATGAACCTCCAAATTTGATTGCTGCCCAGGCCCCAAGGCAAACTCCCAATGGTTTACCTAATAATAAACCCAAGACAATTCCAAGAGTGAGTGAGCTGGTGAAGAGGGAAGAGATATTTATGGAAAATTCTACGCCAGCATTGGCTAGCGCAAAAATAGGCATCACGCCAAAAGTGATCCACGGATATAAGGCATGCTCGAGTTTCTGGAGTGGAGGCTGCATCAGATCAGTGGTGGTTTTTAACGCTTGGACCGCTTGAACCTGATTTTCATTTTCCAAAATGGAAGCTCCAGGGACTTCCGATTTTTGAAACTCTCGTTTAAATGTATCGCTTTTGTGAACAAATTCCTTTTTAGTCAAGGCTGCGGTCGTTGGAATCGTGAACGCATTGAGGACTCCGGCAATCGTTGGATGAATGCCGGCAAAGAGAAAGGCCAGCCATACACCGCCAATGCCGAAAAGGCCATAAAAGATGGGTGAACGAATTCCCAACCAGTTGGCTCCAATCAAAATTCCTAAAAATCCAAGCCCTACTCCAAGACTGATCCATGAAATCTCTGATGTATAAAATATGGCAATCACTAAGACAGCCCCGAGATCGTCAACGATAGCCAGCGTAGTCAAAAAAATTTTAGCCGAAAAGGGAACCTTCGAACCCAAAAGACCCAGCAGGCCGAGGGCAAAGGCTATATCGGTGGCCATCGGCACTCCCCATCCGGAAAGGAAGGACGTATCCCTCGTCATGAAGAGAAAGAGACAAGCTGGAACAATCATTCCCCCGAATGCGGCAACGATGGGAAGGAGGGCTTGACGAAGCTCAGATAATTCTCCAACTAATATTTCTCGCTTGATTTCTAAGCCAATGACAAAAAAGAAAATAGCCATCAAGCCATCGTTAATCCACAACAGTAATGGTTTTTCCAATGTGTTAGGGCCGATTCCAATCGAAAGAGGAAGATTCCAAAGCTCCGAATAGAATTGACCGTATGGGGAATTAGTGAGGACCAAGGCTAATACGGTACATATCAGCAACACGATTCCACCCGAGGCATTCTGTTTTGAAAAATCCTCTAACGGGGAAAGAATTTTTCCGATGGGTCTGGTTTTGACGGTTTGCTTGGCTTCTTTTACCAGATCCATGGAATCGAAAGTTCTGGAATGTTGTTGCTCAAGAGCGGGAATACATCTGCGGAGTCCATGAATGTTTGGGTACCCATCATTTCGTTAAACACGTTAAGTAATATTGGCATAATTTTTTTGCTTGTTGAGATCGGACCGATTCGTCTGTGTTGCGGGGGTGCCTTCGTCCCAGATTCGGGTGAGGCCAGGCAAACAACCCGGATGTAAACACCTGAAGATTGTCAAGTTTCAATTTGCGATATTGTTTATGATACAGGGCAGCAAAATGAAAATCTAAGACAAAAATTTAAGATGGGAGGCTGTTTTGTCTCTTGAGGCGTATCTGCTCCTATTTAGTAAGATGAATGAAAATTCATCCCCTGTGAGAATAAATTGTAGTTCCCTGGATTCAACTTGTAAGTGCACCTTAACGGTTCGGTTTACAAGGTTAGTTGCGTAGCATCCTGGCTTCTTTTACGGACCAGTAAGAGCGCTTATGAGGCCCTACAACAACTGACCCTGGAACAACGCAATCAGGTCCAAGCCTTGTTCAAAACGGGGCATCGGTACAGGGAGATGGCACTCATTGTGGGGGTTCTATCCTTCCACCATTAGCCGCGTGGTCCGACGGAATCAGGGCTACCGGAGCTATCGCCCGCAACAGGCCCACCGATTGATGCTGACCTGGCGACGTACTAAAGCCCATCGGCGCATTCCGGTGGACACCTGGCATCGCATTGAGCACCTGCTCCAAGAGCAGTGGAGTCCGGAGCAAATCAGTGGCTGGTTGCGCACTCGCCAGGAGCACGTGGTGAGTCATGAATGGATCAATCAACATGTGTATCGCGACAAACGCACCTAAGGGACGCTTTACCGGCATTTGCTCTATCAACGCCAACGTTGCAAACGCTATGGGGCGTATAGTTGTCGGGGCCACTTCCCCAACCGCATCTCCATTGAGGACCGGGCAGCCATCGTGGAGCGCCTCCTCCGGCTGGGCGATGGGGAACTGGATACGATAATTGCAAGGGCCCGCCACAAACCACCGTTCGTCTCGTTAACCAAACGCACATAATGCTTGAGGCTCATCGCCAAGGGCACACGCCGCTGTGTCGACGCCGTCCCCACAGCCGTGATTACCTTGTTGAAGCCCCAAGGCCTCCCCTCCATGATTTGACGTCGGACAAGGGTAAAGAATGTGTTCATCACGAGAGCATCGGGAACGCCCTTCAAGTGTGCTAATTTTTGCTCATCCCTGTCCGGCCTGGGAGAGCGGACTCAATGAAAATACCAATGGGCTCATTCCCCAATATTTCCCCAAGCCCCGCCCTTTTACGACTATTACCCCGCAAGAGCTTCAGCTGGTGATCAACAAACTCAATAATCGTCCACGAAAAAGTCTTGGGTTCAAAACCCCTAAATCAACTATGTTTTGGTATTAACCCCGTTGGTGCACTTACGAATTAAATCCAAGATGTTTTTTGAAAATCAAAGAGGGTAAAACAGGATGGGGGGTATGAGTGTGGCGAAGTATGATTTTTCACCCCCGCTGTTCAATGGACATGTTTCCTGGAATTTTCTTGAAGACAAATGGGGCGAAAAATGAAAACGTCAACCATCATGTATGGGCAGTGCTTTTGATCGCTTTGTTGGCGAAAACCGGGTGTAATACTGTGGAGGACGCAGGCGAGGATATATAAAAACCCAGGCGAAAAATTGAGAGGACAGCCGCTTAAAATCGGTGTCTAAATAAAAAGGCAGAATTTCTTAATCCAAGAGTGGGGAGCTCCTCCTTCTTCTCTCGGTTCCTTCTTTCCCCTTCCAAAGCCTAACACCCTGGTAAATCCTGCTTTAGCATTTGTCTGGGCACTTTTCCACATCCTGCGGCAAAAATACGGAAACGAACAGGCATGGCCTCTGAATTTAGTCTGGAGGAAAACCCCTGGATAAAAAGGAGTGCGAAGAAAACCAATTTATACCTTGGTGAAGCGGGGATTGCCTTGATATTAAATAGTACAGAGTGAGGGGCTTAAGAAGTGTGGCTTCCACCCATAGAACATTCAAAAACGTCTAGGAAATCTTAGGGGGTGGAAGCTTTAGTGAAAGTTGAGCCGGAATGGGAATTGAGTTGAGGACATGGGAGGTTTGTTTTTTAGAGCGGAGCCATCAAGGGATGAATAGAACAAAACATTAGGACGTGGCCTCTATGGTCCCGCTTCCGGCCATTTTACATTATAAAAATTCCATCAAAAGGAGGTGGATGAAAAAGCGAAGGAAATGGTTTTAGAGACAATTTGGAATTTTTTAAAATTCACACAACATTTCTAGGAGAACAAAATGAACAAGGAACAATTCAAAGGAAATTGGAACCAGTTTAAAGGCGAAGTGAAGAAAAAGTGGGGAAAGTTTACTGACGATGAATTAACTCAAATCGAAGGAGATTACGATAAATTCAAGGGAAAGGCTCAAGAATTATATGGAGATCAAAAAGACGAAGTAAATAAATGGACTGAGGATTGGCAGGCGAAAAACCAATCAGTCCGATAACCCTCTTCTCACTCATGGTGAAACAGGATACCCATCATTCCCAGGAGACGGGGGATTATACTTCCTGCTCCTGGGTGAAGGGGCCTGGTGAATGTCTTCAGTGATAATAAATGCTTCAATGATTGACCAAAGATGCATGTGACGAAGGAGTAAAAATATGAACATGACGCAACATATGTTAAAAAATAACATAGCCTCAACTGTAGTGGCCTTTCTTCTCATGAGTGCTCCTGCTTGGGGGGCAAATGGAATGAATTATTCTGCTTTCGCGGAAGAGGAAATTCAAGATGGGTATGTCCACAAGGTATATAATGAGGATCAATTCAATGGTAATTGGAAACAGCTCAAGGGGGCGCTTAAGGAAAACTGGGGAGAGTTTACGGATGATGATCTGCTAGCAATAGAAGGGCGTACAGACCGTTTCGAGGGAAAACTTCAGGAACGATATGGAGAGCGAAAAGAAGAAGTCAGGGCATGGGTGGATGAATGGTTGGAAAATCATCCTTATGATGCCCATAATCAGAAAAATTAAATGTAGGAAGCCAGAGGACTCCTGTCTTACCAAATTGATTCCGGCGCAATTGGGGCTTTCCCGTTTCGCCGGAATCCTTTTTTCTTTCAATATATGGCAATTATTTCTATTTATCACAAGTAGCTTTCACTTCAGTATCCCAAAAGGTGCCCGTCTTTTCCTGCCTATGACCAGGTAAAGGCTTACGTTCGATAAAAGGTATTAAGTCCCCCGTACCTTTCGAATAGCAATGATTTTATCCTCTGCCGAATAACGGATTTCAGCTTTATCGCCGACTTCAATTCCTTCATCTACCAGCGTCATGGAGGTAGTCTCTACCCGTATTTCCTTATTTTCGGAGTCCTTGATCATATAACTTTTGTCACCTATAGACGTGACTTCTCCTATAATTAATCTGGCATGATCAGAAGGTTGGTCGGGGGCGGAGGGATTTGGAATATTAGAATTCACAGGCGGAGAGGGAATCTCCTGCGTGTTGTCGGAAACCGTGGGTTCAACTGGAGGATTATTAACGGGTGCGGTTTCATCCTGGCAGGCAACCATAGCCAAGAAAAGTAGCGGTGCAAACCACCGGAAATTTATAGCAGACTGTTGTTGGTTCATCTGGTGTCGTCCCATTTGCAGTTTCTCCCTTAGTTGTAATAAAACTCACATGAATTGAGGAGGAGCCTTTCGGATCCCAGTTAGTTAATTTAAATGTACCCCGAAGCGCTCAAAAAACCTGAGAAATTTGCGATTTACCATAGTATGGTTCATAAAACGGGATTTGCGAAACTGATGAAAACCCTGGAAATGCTCTGATTTTCTTGGAGGGGATTGAAGGGGGAAATCTTAAAATCCTGGACTGCGTGCTGGTTTTGAAATCTTCACTAGGATGGTAGGAGTGATAAAAGACGCTCCTCTATATTCTGTTGGTTTCCTCAGGAGGGAGATTTGTGTTTAACGTCAATCAGAAGATACGTAAAGAAAACCCCCGTTTCTGAAAAGTGAGCGAGGCATACGTTTGTGAAATCCGGAAATTCCTTGTCTGATCCCTTCCTCAATTTGTTCCATTCTTGTGAAATCATTGAAATGGGAAGAGATACGTATCCTCGATTCTTTACCAGGGTTTGGCCCTGTTGACTATAGAGGAACTTGAATAATTCGACCGCTGCCTCGTCAGGATGTGTTTGAGGGTTTAGATTCAGATACCCGTACAGGTAATGTGTAAGAGGATAGGCCGGGTTCAACCTGGACTTTTTGTCAATGGGCAACAGTTCTGAATTTACTCGAAATGGGACTATTCCTACTTGTGGAGTAACCGAGCTGAACCTCGTAAATCCAAGTGCTCCTTTCTCTTCCCCCACGGCGAAAACGACCTGACCGGAACCGGAATGGCGATGAACACGATTATGAAAGTCCCTTCCATGAAGGGCCTCATTTTTAAAAAAGTCATACAAGCTGACTGATGCATCATAACCATGCAGAATTATGGGCAGAGATGACCAGGCTCCTTCGATCCCCAGATCATTCCAGGTCCGAATTGGTGAAGGTTCCTGTGAAGGTGTTTGAGAAAAAATGGTATCTAATTCCGTTAGAGTTATTCCCCGTTGTATAAGGGGATTTGAAGGATGAACGATTAGGACCACCGGATCAGCGACAATCCTCAATTGGGTAGGCTCGTATCCCCATTGGTCCACGAACCTCAGCCGCTCATGGTCGTCCATTGGTTCACTCATGATGGCAATCGATGAATGTTGAGAGATCTGCCACCATGGAGGCGTACGGGTCGTCTCAACGCTTCGTACCTTCACGGTCATCAACTTTTGCAAAACCGAAAAATTTTGTCCGATATCCTCAGCAAGAGAGAGTGTTTCACTTTCTCCGATGATATACATCATTCTCGGAGAGAGTAAGGGAGTGGGTGTGTAAAGAAGACAGTTTTCTTGACCCGGATTGTCTGTTCGGGTTGGAAATGCATGTGACTGAGTGAACGGGCGAATTCTAGAATTTGCCACCATTTCGGAGAGAGCCTGGAACTTTGACCCCGCTCCTGCCTGTTCCTGAAGCAAAAGTAACATTGTGCCCAGAAGGATAATGACGCCTGAAAAACGTTTCATAGAAATGTGCTAAGAATATAATAGGAATTTCTGGCGAATCAGGACAGTTGGTTGACTTTCAAATGAGTTCTCCTTTAGTTCATTACGGGAAACATGTAGCAATCCTTGTGTTATTGCACTTCATGGTCCACGCGGTGAATTTTTGACGTAAGAAAGCTTTGTAATTTGGCTTCGTCTTCGGTGGATAATGAAGTCTGCAAAATCGTTCCCTCCACGCTTTTCCGTTTCAATTCGTTAATCACTTTATCCCGTGTCACTTTTTTTAGGAGAAGGAATAAAGCGGAATGTCCCGGTTGAATAGTGTTTCCTAGTTCTTTGATGAAATTATCCTCAATGCCAATGTCCGTTAACCATCCGGTAATGCTTCCTGCCGTGGCTCCTGCCAGTCCACCTGCGGCCCACCCAAGTATGGGATTGAAAAACAGCACGCCAATTAATAGACCCCATAAGCCTCCATAGAGCACTCCTCCTGCCGCCCCGGAGGCAACCAAATTGTAGGTCTGATTGATTGTGACTTTTCCTTCGTGATTTTTCACGACCACGACTGCATCTTCTAAATCAAGAAGGTATTGTTTCTGCATGGTAAAAAGAAGTTTCCGTACTTCTTCCGCTTTTGTCTCATCGGGAAAAGCCACGACGATTAATTCGCTCATTCTTTCTCCTCCTTTTCTGTTAAATTTTTTGTTGGCTTGGCATCGCTCTCATCTATGGTCGGAACTGTCGAAAGCATCCCCTGGTGGGACAAGGCTCTAACCGATGCCTTGCCCACCAGGGTGAATTTAGCCCTTCCCAGAGTTAGGAATTATCTCTTACGAAAGATCCGGATCAACCCACATTCGGCTTTTGACTCGCTTGGCGCCGGCTTCATACGCATTTTCTACCGCGTCCGCAATCTCACCTTTATTCTCAACTCCCCCGTAAAGTGTGGCTACTCCGTTTTTTACCCCGACCGAGATGTTGTCCGAATTGACAAATGGACTCCTCCAAAGCTCATCCTCAATCTCCTTTTTTAGTTCTCTGTCTCCCATGTCGGCCCATGGACGCTCTTCGGTCTCACGTTGAGAAAGTTTATTTCGAACCTTCCAGGCTCCCGAATCATAAGCAATTTCCTGGGCATCGATCATGGCGCTCCGGTCTTCCACTGTGCCGGATAGGGTCACGACTCCATAATCGACGGATATACGTACATTGTCGTCATCGACAAAAGGGCTCATGGCAAGATTTAACTTAATACGTTGACGAAGCTCCGAATCCGTCAAGAGGTAGTCATCGTAATCGTATCCGTAATCATAATCGTATCCATAACGATCATCGAAATATGGATCATAATCAAAATGAGGATCGTACTCGTAATACGGGTTCACGTCGTAATCCTCATAGACGACTTGGCTTTGTGCGAGACCCGGGGCTCCGGCTACACCCACCAAAAAAGCGAATGCTAGAGATGTTCGGTGAAAAGCATGTAACAATTTCATCTTGTGGTTCCTCCTTGACTTAACTAAAGTGATATAGGTTAGCGATTGAATCCCCTGGACTGGTTTCTAGTGGTCGATTCAAAATATTCATCCTGGCCGGGTCCACGGTCATATGGCCTTTGGTTTCCGCGGTCCATAGGCTGTTCGCTGTAAAACCTCTCATTTCCACGGGCATGGAGACGTCGATCTTGTTCCATTGACCAAGGCATCTGGTCTCTGTAGGAATCACGATTATGTCTTGATGATTCGCTCCTTCTCCCACGATCCTCATAGGGGTAATCTGAATAATAAAAATCGTCAGAATAATATCGCTGAGTGCCTCCGCGTTCCATCCGGGGATTTTCATCCTGGTTTCTTCCATTTTGTTCCCAGTCCCGGAACGAACCTTTCGATGTGCGATTTCGGGAACGATCAAAATTCTCCGTGTTTTGCCGGATATTTCGTTTTTGAATTCTGTCGTAGCTGCCTCCGTTTCCTTGCCAATGGTCGCTGGTGTACCCATCCCACCGGTTGCCGGAAAAATTCGGTTCATCCGGATTAAATAATCTTACGCCTTCATCCTGTGACCGATTGGAAGACCTCTTCCTATTTTCCGGATGATTTCTATTTCGGGATTTCCAATTTTGATCGGCCTCAGAAAAACCCCGTTTGGCATATTTCAAAATCATGGCCTGGATAGGTTGAATATCCGATTCCGTATACCACCCACGTCCTGCACTTCGATCCAGCACGTTGATCGCCCTGCGAACGAGGTGACGCGCATAACCGGGCTCCCCATTCTCCAATCCCGCAGCCGCTTCATTTAATAAATCCAAAATTGTTGATTGAGGGGATCCTCCCGGTATGTTCATAAAAATGTTACGAAATTGTGGTTTACGAAACTCACGAGCGACATCCTGAACCCAATGTGCAGACAATTCCTGTTGTGGGGCTGGCGCGATCCAGGGGGCTGCATGGACTTTTGATATCTCATGGTCGCTGCCTCCCCATGGCATTCCCAACAAAGATAGTGCTCCTGCAACTAAAATGGGTCGTGCATAAGAATGGTTCATCACAAACCCTCCTTTCTTGAAGTGAGATATTTTAAGTTGTAAATGCGGTGAGACTTTCCACCGGTGCATTGACTGGAAAATAACTCCAGGAACTCCCTTGGAAAACCCATAAAAACCCTTGAAATGTTACTGAAATTGATCTGATCGTATAGGGTTTGATTTCTTACTCGAGCCGGTGGACGCTATGTTTCTCTGTTTGACCGCGTTGCCGTTTAAGACCCAAGGTGGGATGGGAATCTTAGGGATCATGAATATATCATCCAGGGTTAATGCCAGTATGTGTCGTTCGAATATTGACTTAAGGTGGGGAAAAGAATTCCAGGAAAATTCACCGCCTACCACGCAAAAGGTTGTATTTGCTTCAACCGGATCAAATACAGGCATCATCTTATTATGGCGTCGGAGCCGAATTTGTGGGGAGGAGGACAATTATATGAATGATGGCAATCACCATGGTAAATCCACTATTACAGATGCCATTTTCCTGATGAATTTTGAGCAGAAGAAGGCTCCTGGAAATGTTAATGTTCGAAGATCCAGTACGATGGAAAGGACATTTTAATCTCTTTGAGACTTTGTCGAACCTTGTCCATCTACCGAGGCAACCAATGGGGTAAACAATGGGATAAAAATACTCCTGGTGCACCATTCACATATTTCAGGGGTCAACGGTATTTGGAAGAGCATGGAGCCTATCAACGGAAGCGGCATTTGCCTCAATCCCAAACCTATAACCCTATAGGAATTTTTACTGGAATCCTCGCGTTGGTCTCTCACTCTTAGCCTGGCTCTTTTTTTCATGTCCACAGCGGTCATTGGACTGGTGGGGTGGAAACTTACCCAATTGGTAGATCGGTTGGCTGATCGAACAGGGATTGGCGAGGCGCTTGCGGGCGCCGTTTTCCTGGGGGCCAGTACATCCTTGCCGGGCATTGTTACTTCCGTGACAACCGCATGGGGCGGGCATGCTGAATTTGCCGTGAGCCATGCCCTTGGAGGTATTGCCATACAAACGGCATTTCTTGCCATTGCCGACATGACCTATCGGCATGCCAATTTGGAGCATGCCGCAGCGTCTTCCGCCAATCTCATGAACGGGGTGCTCCTCATGAGCATGCTCTCGCTCATTTTACTCGCTATTGTGGGTCCTGAATTCAGCCTGTGGAATGTGCATCCGGTCACGCCATGTGTCGTCGCCGTTTACATTTTTGGTCTTCGGCTGGTGCATCACTCCCATGTTGAGCCACTATGGAGTCCCAAGTTAACGCCCCACACGAAACCCGATGAACCGGAGGCGGGAAACTGTCATGAAAATCTTCAGAAATTATTGACGGCGTTCACTGCTTCTGCCTTGCTCATTGGAACGGCCGGGTGGATTCTTGCCGGTTCAGCCGTCTCTCTTGTGACTCATACTGGACTTTCTGAAACACTTGTGGGGGGAGTCTTCACGACCATGAGTACTTCTTTGCCTGAATTGATCACCTCACTTGCCGCGGTGCGTAGGGGAGCGTTGACGCTTGCCGTAGGAGGAATTATAGGAGGCAATACCTTTGACACGCTTCTGGTCGCGTTTTCCGATTTCGCGTATCAAGAAGGTTCGATTTATCATGCCACGACGAATCAGCAAGTCTATCTGATCGCCTTAACTATGCTCATGAACGGTATTTTACTTCTTGGATTGCTGCGTCGGGAGGAACATGGTATCGCCAATATCGGATTCGAAAGTTTTTTTATTTTACTTGTTTATTTGGGAGGAATCGCCACTCTTTTCCTTCCCTGAAGTTTTTAAAACCAGGTTGAGATTTGTCTGGGTGGAACGTAGAGGTGCTGGCCTCAGATCCTTTTTACTGCGCTGCATGGAAAGTCTTTTTTGAAGGGTCCACCTTTAACCGGTTGTGAACAAATCTGGCTCCGGCTACAAAGGCATGTTCTTCGGCGAGGGATCGTTGTTGCCAACTCTGCACAAAACCTATGAGCGTCGCGACGCCATCTTCAACAATGACAGAAATGGAGTGATCCGATAAAAATGGGCTCCACCAGAATTGGTCTTTGATATCCTGTCGAAGCTCAGGATCGGACTTATCCTGCCATTCAACCGCATATCTTTAGTCGGTTGTCGACCGTTGTCGCACCTTTAACACGGGCGGCAAGTAACCCTGCCCGGGATTTCTGAGAGCGTGACTTCACCGTACCTCTCAGAGAGATGGTCCGATTAGAAACACTGACATTAATGTTTTTATGGTCGAGCAGGGGATCATGGCGAAATACCGCCGTGACGCGTGCGGCAATATCTTTATCGGAATATGTTTGATTTGTACGGACTTTTAAGAGATTGATGACATTGTAAACGCCAGTGGTATTCCAGGTATCTTCTTCGGCAGTGGTCTTGGCTTGGAGGTTATCGACGATGCCTGTAAGTGTGACGAGTCCCTCCTTTACTTCGATCGTGATATCCGCGTTGGTTATCCTGGGATCATAAGAAAGCGCATCATAGATGGCGTCTTGGAGGGTTTCATCGGATGCTATGTGAAAACCTGAACGGCGCATGGGTTCACGGGCAGACCATTCTACCTTCAGGTGTTCGCCGTTGACGGATGTGATGCCATGCACCCAGGACAACGAGATGATCCTGGATTTCTCATCAACGCTTTTCACGATACCGGATACTGTGACCTGCCCATCCCGAACGTTTATCATCACGGATGATGGATTAATCCACACATCATGACGCAGACGTTGCAGGATTTCTTGTTCAACGGCCTTATCAGAACGATTCTTGACGGTAAGAACCGTCAGCTTATCCTGAATGTCTTTGATGCCTTCGACTCCCTTCGCCACCTGGAGGGCCAATTGCTTTTCCTGCCAGGATTGAACCGTGCCGGTTAGGGTGACCCGACCGTCTGTGACATTCACACTCATGTCATACAGTTCCGTTGCGGGATTTTCTAATAAGGCCGACTTCACATGATCTTCAATATCTTGATCCTCGAGGCTACTTAAAGGATTTACAAGTAATTGATTAATGACACTGCGAACTCCCTTGATGGTTCCTGTGAGTGCCGCTGCCCGTTCCTTGGCCAGGATGTTGTCCACCTCGCCAAGGAGCGTGACAATGCCGTTTTCGCTGACAACATCAATCAGATTTTCCTGGACAAATTCGTCTCCCGCCAGCCGGTTTTCGATGGCCAGGATTATTTCAGCCTCCATCATCATATGCTGTCCTGGTTCTGCGCCGGCTCTGGCGATAGGCCAAAAATGGAGAATGACGGTCAGGAAAATGACAACCACCCTCGAGGCTTGTGTGCTTGTTGGGCTGTTGAAACGGAGATGACGCATGGGTTGCAATTCCCTATTTAGCAATACACCAATATGGACAATTTTTAAACGTGAGGGGCTTCATTGTGATTGTTTTCCGTATTTCCGGCCAACTGTTATTCGGAGTTTTGAGACTGTTTAAAGGCCGAATTCAAATGGAGATAGGCCCCTTCGGTCAATGTCGCGGCTGCGGCAATGCGATCCTGTTTGATATGGGAAAGGGCATCGTCCAATTCCGAAATCCCTTCCCTCAAAAAATCAGAATCAACCCCTTCCTGTTGTGCGAGAGAAGCGGCCTTTTTTGCGGCCAATGTATTTTTGTGAAATAAATCTTTCTTCCCTTCTTCTCCATATTCACGAGCAATTTTTGCGTGATGAGCCGCATCTTGGAGGAATCTCGTCTGGTCATGAAGGAGGGGTAATGTTTCGTCATAGGTGACTTCCAAGTTTGCTAATACTGCGTCCATTTCAGTCTTATTTCTCAACCAGGGTTGAGGATCGATGACATCAAGATTTTTGGAGATACGTTCCGCGTGTTCCAAATCCTTTGTGAGTTTCATGATGGGGGCATACAAATCCTCTTGCTTCTCCTGACTGGAAGTTTGTGTTCGCATCTTTTTGAGATCATTGAGGAGCTCACGGGTTTTCCGTAGTTGTTGATTGACTTCTTTAATGTAGGGATCCCGATTTTGCTGAACATCCTTTACCAATGTAATGGGGAGAAGAGGAGTCAGGTCAAAACTCCTGGTGTTCCCGAATGATATATTCAAAAAAAAGAAAATACAGAGGATCGTGCAGATGAGCAAGAGGGATAATTTCTTTGAAATGTTCTGTGGCATACATACTCTCCTTTCTCAATACTCTTAGAATGGGTGAAGAAGAAAAAATAATGCCCCCTTAGGTAGAATAAAAATCAGGACCATACCGGACTCTTAAACGATTTCGAATCCGTTCGGCTCCGGAATTCCACGCGACTTCTTTGGCTCGTCTCCATTCCACGATGGTAGGAACGGTTCCCTTGAGGGTTACGGTGCCATTGGATACCGCAACTACAATGTCCTGGTCATAAAGGCCCGGATCCCACCAAAATGCACGCCTGATCTCTTCCCAAATTTCCTCATCCAATTTTCCTGGCGATTGGATCTGGAGGTAATTCACGACATCGAGGACGCCTTTTACTCTTGCCGCGGCTCGAACGGTTTGAGAAATCTCGGTAGGAGAATTCAAGTATCCCTCGAGAGAGACTTTTCCACTATTGGCTGAAATCTTTATTTCGTAGCTGTTGATGAGGGGGTGCTGATTGAACGCTTCCCTGACCCGTTTTTCCAGATCGCGATCTGCAAGGCGCACGGGGGGGCGAACTTTAATGAAATTGCGTACCCGCCAAATGCCTTCCGTATTCCGTGTCGTCTCTTCCGCGGCGTATTTAGCCGCCAGGTTATCCACAATCCCGGTGAGGAAAGCCGTTCCATCGACAACGCGAACGTCGATTTCAGCCTCCTGAAGGCGGGGTTCATATGTGAAGGCTGTTCGTATCGCCTCTGCTGTTTGAGTGTTTGAGGTGAATACGTCTTTGCGATGACGAAGCATCTTGTCCCTTGCCCACCATTCAATTTTGAGTGGGGCAACATTTACCTCTTTAACTCCCCCCACCCAGGCATCTGTAAAGGCGCTATTCTTTTCAGCCAGGCTCCCCACTGTACCGGTTAACGTCACACGCCCCTGGTCGACCATAATTCCGATTAGACTTTCATGGACCCATACGTCGGATTGAAGGCGACGGAAAATTTCCGCCTCGATTTCGGAGTCGGGACGAGAAGCCATCGGGTTAACGGTAATCCGGCTTCTGAGAGATTGAACACCTTTTACCGATTTGACTACTTCCTCAGTTAATTGTTTTTCCTGCCAACTTTCTACTGTTCCAGTCAGCATTACGCGACCCTGACTAACTTGTACGGTGATTTCATAAGAGTCTGATGCCGGATCTGCGGCTAATGCGGCAAACACCTTGAATCGCAGTTCTTCATCGCCAATCCTGCTGGTAGGGTTCACGGCGATGGTATTGATAAGCGCTTGAACCCCTCGAATGCTGGCAACAATTTTTCCTGCCCGCTCCCTGGCCAGCAGGGTAGGGACCTCTCCCGAAAGCATGACGACTCCACTATCCGTATGGACATCAATTCCATTTGAGGGGACAGTCTGATCGACGAGGAAACGGCTTTCAATGGCGACGGTAATATCTTTGTCCGTAATGACATTTTGGTCCACTTTGGCCAAACCAAGGGATGGCAAGGCCACCATTAATAACATCACCTTTAAAGGAAGGGGTATGAAGCCTTGTCGAAAAATGTTTTTCATCTGGATTATCCGAGGGTGTTGAAATTATCCTGAGATCCTGATTTCTCTCTCAGGCCAAAATTGACCTCGTTCGGTGTTTAAATCACAAGTAACTCCATTTGCGAGAAGACCACTGGAATAAATCTATTGGAATGATGGGAAACGCGTAGCTTCTTTGTTCTTTATAAACGAAATTGGAGAAATAGGGTCCTATGCAAAACCCTGGAAGTCCGGGATGCGAAGGGTAGTTTTAGGCTCAGTGGCTCATGCTGGAGGGATTGAGGGAAAAGGCATTTAGAAAGTGCACATCAATTCAACAGGACTTCAATCAAAAGCGCATGCTGAGAGAGCATTGGCGAAACTATGATTCATTACAATGTATGACAATAGGCCTGTAATCTTTTATCGTTGTTGGGGACTTGACCACGATCTGATCGGCACTGTTGAGATCGAATTTTTGGGTGAGCCTTCGATCACTTTATCGCTGTATACGAGGTAAATAAATGTCTGACGTTTTTTGTCAAAGAATCGAACCACCTGCAGTTTTTTGAAAATCAGTGATCGACTCTCATGAAACACCTTCTCTCCTTCTTCAAGTTCAGCAACAATGCGAATGGGACCGACCTGGCGGCAGGCAATTGAGGCATCTGAAGTGTCCTCAGCGACACCAACCATGCCTTTCAAACCTCCTGTCTTCGATCGACTCAGATGGCAGGTGACTCCTTCAATCTTGGGATCATCAAACGCTTCAATCACAATTTTGTGATCAGGACCCAAAAAATTGAATTTTGTATCCACACTTCCGATTTCCTCCGCATAACTCGAAGAGACGATCAGAGCGGAAAAGAACAGAGCCTTCAATATAATTGTCAGCATATAGACATTCTCCCTTAACCGGTGTTTACCTTGTCCAAGATGAATAATTCGACGGGCTTTACTTTACTCTATGGTCCTTATGACTTAAAACTTGACAAATTCTGAACCTCTTCATCAAGAACGTCCAGGGACAGACGCTTATAAGCCACAGAAAGGGCTTGTTTTTGCTCCGCGACGGAGCAAACATTTCAGGCTCCTTCCTTGAAGTCTATCGATCACCAGCCGGACAATAAAAAAACAGGATAAGGCTCGTCGCATCCGTCGTAGGTATGACCATGGGGCTACTGGCGACAGCAGGGTCTATACCTAATTTGGTCAAGAGGACAGGAAATAATACACCGAGGAGATTGGAGACCACAATGACTGTAATCATTGCTAATCCCACACCTACGCTGACAACTAGCTCTCCCCATGCATAACCGATACAACCAGCACCGATTCCCATTGTTAAGCCCAGAGTGCTCCTATGGCCAGCTCTTTCCAGGCTGTGTTCAGCCATTTTGAGGCTTTCACGTCCTTAATTGCCAGGGCTCGAACCATCAGCATGGCGGTTTGTGCGCCGGTGTTGCCCCCGCTTCCCATTAACATGAGAATAAAAAATGTTAAGACGAGTGTGGAAGCTAGCGTTTCCTCATACACGGCGATGACACTGGATGCAGTCGGATTGACCAGAATGAAGGCCATCAGCCAGGAAATCCGTTTGCAAAATAATATTCAGATACCCAAAAAGTTGTTGTGCTACCTGCCGGTCCTCAGGCCCTAAAAGAGTGAATAACTGACTGATTACGTGGGCGGGCAATTTCTCTACGGTTCCTGTCCCAATGTCGGGCCTCAGTTTAGCCTACAATTCACCCGCTTCCCTGTCGGTGAGTTCAGTCAATACCGAAGCTTGAATTTCCGGCCTCAGATATGAAAATAGTTCACCGGAATCAGAACGAGAAAGAAAAAGGCATATGAGGACGCGGGTCCCTTTGGGGATATTCGACAGGGCTTCAGCTGCTTCGGGAAACGGAAGGCCATTCAACGGCTCTCGCAATTCCGCCCACTTTTCTTGTGCAATCAACTTTTCTACCGTAGATATTTCCATTTTTGACCCCTCCCAGCCGGTCTAGCGAATGACTAACGAGGTTAACGTATTCGACATTTTTTAAAATAAAGGGAAAACATCATTCTTCCAGAACCCCCACGGTCAGTGTCCAGAGATATGAAAAAAGATTTTCAGTTTGGTGATTATAGACAACAAAGTAAACACAAGGGTTCGGGTCGTCCTGTAACGTATTCGTGGTGAGGTTCGTCGATGATAGTTGATGGAAAGAAGTACTAAGTAAGAAATAAGAAAGTCCGGTTGTACAATAGAAATGAGGGGTAGGAAGATCGTCAAGGATATTATGACCCCCTGTGGCAGAGGTCCAAAGAGCCTATGAAGATTTAGATCAGGCCGCCCTGTCTATGAAACGACGAGAGTTAAGCCGTCTAACTGTAATCGATCACAACCAAATCGTTGGAATTCTCACTAACCAAGACATTGATATAGATAATACTCTTAGGGGTTGGGACCTCACGAAGACTCACGTTTTAAACGCCATGATGGCTGGAGACATGACCTATTCCGAATGTCTCACGGTCGATGAAATGACTCGACGTCTGAAACGAATGCACAAGAGTTGCCTGGTCGTCTTGAATAATGAGTGGCAAGTTGTCGGAATGGTTTCGGAGGAAAAAATTTCTGGAGGTTCGGTTTGAAAAAGTGATGTCTAATGGGGCCGTCGGAGAATCGAAGCGAGGCAATACGTCCCGCCTCACACACTTCACTTATCGTTACTGATTTTTACGGAGGTATCGAAAGGTTAAAGGAGTGGCCGTCACCCCATGGACTACGATTGAAGCTGTAATAATCGCGCTAGTAATGGCCCAGATCTCTCCATTTTCCATTTTAGAGAGTGCCAACATGGAATAGAACAAGGCGGCAATCCCGATGGGTCCAAACCATCCAATGAATAAGGCATCGCCTTGAGTCTGCAGAGGGAGAAGTTTTCTCCGGAGGAGAAAAATCATCGGAAGACGGCGCAAACATAAGATCGAAATAATGAGAAACACTAACGGCCATCCGATCTCGACCCACTCTTCCCATGGTTGGACCATGCCAAACAAAATCAATGAGGGAATGGTCAGGAAACGATTGAACGCTTCCTGTATTCGCTCCTCTCGTGCTTGATTGCGGTCACCGACAATGTGATCAAAAGTCAGCCCGGCGGTAAAAACGGCAAGTATCCCATCGCTTTGAATTAATCGAACTGCTCCTAGTGTCACAAGAGCCAAAGCTATGGTAATGGTAATCAGTGAGGCCTCCCCTGTAAATTCCTGCCGTTGTGCCCACTTGAGCAAATACCCGGCAATTAGGCCTATGAGGATACCAAGCACTGCTCCGCCGAAGACTTCCCATGTTATGACGCGATAGATCCATTCATCGAGGGCTTCGGCCGGTTTCTTGTGTATGACGAGAATCGGCAGCAATACCAAGAGGTAGGCCAGGCCGTCATTACTCCCTGATTCCGCTAGCACGAAATTCCGCACGCGAGAAGGAATTTTCCTCTCGGCTCTTTTCCCGGTCACAATAGTTCCCGCCAGCACTGGATCTGTGGGAGATACGATCGCGCCAACCAACATGGCAATCCAGAAAGACGACCCGAGAATAAAATACGTTAGCAAACCGCTGACTGTCCACATCATGATCATTCCGGGTCCCAGAATCATCATCAGGGATCGCCAATGACCCTGGATGTACCTCTTTGGCAGGCTCAGAGCCACCCCCATCACGGAAATAGCGATCGTAATTCTTGCTGCCTGCTCCAGGATATATTCCTGATGGCCCCAGTGGTCTACACGTAAAAAATCTAGTCCGGATGGACCAAATATCATGCCGACCGCCATGGCGATGATGGGTTCGGACAGTTGTAATTTCTCTTTGATCAGAGTGGTCAACAGGCCGAGAACCAGAGTCGTGGTTCCAAAAATGACTAAGGCAATATTGAACTCCGACATATTCACCATATCTTTTAAGAGTAATCATGGATCATCGCTCAAAGGGGTTGTAAGGAATCTCCTGGGAAAAAATACCATTATCGGAGGGAGAGGCTTGATACGTCGATTTTTCGTCCTCTAACCGCATCACATCATAAATGAGGTACCCGTTGACTGCTCGGGCAGATTCGCGAACCCATCCCATGGCTAACAGAATGATCACCGTCAACCCTGCCAACGTCATCAACATTGCCGCCATCCTTCGGGGAGTTCCGGTCTGGACCATCGAAGAGCTGGCTGGTGGCATTTGTCCAAACACTCGCAAGGAGTATAGCCAATTTCCAAAACCAAAAATCACAAGGCTTGAAAGGGCAAAATATTTATATGGCTGCATCTTCCCCAAGGAATTTATTTCCTGATCGATCAAGAGATTGAGAAGAGGGATATGCTGCAACTGATAGGGCATCGCCAGAATCATAGCGGCGATCACGATGACAGGGAGTGACAAGGGGATGAATCCGATGAATGAGGGAGGTGGTTTTGACTGCGACCGCACCATCTGCATAACATACAGAGAACCGACCAGTATTAATAATCCATACAACAACGCCACGAGATCAAAAAGCCATGAACGTTCTCCTAACATCACGGTATAAAACGCCTGGGGTTGTCCATATCGCAAATGAAGCAAATATTGATATCCCACCACCGGCATGACCAGCAGAGCTCCATAGCCAATTAAAAAACAGTAACTTCCTCCTTTTTGGAAAAAGTTTCGATCTGTATCGGTTGTCGATTTCAGATAACGGACGGCACAGATGCCCCCCAAGGCAAAACCCGCCCACGTCAGATTACCAAACCATCGGTGAAGATCTAAATGAATCATGGTGGGATTTAAAATGTTTTCCCATGCTTCATAAATCGGATGGGGCGTCAACATATAGGAAGCGGTGATATCGATCAGAATCATGGCACTTAACGCACAGCCTGCGGCAAGCCATATAAAGGCCAGATGCGCCTGTTGTCTCCATCCATGCCGACCCCAATCCCAAAGATAATACCAGGCATAAGCAAAAATCGCTTCTCCCAAAAACAACGCCGCCTCTCCCAAAAACGGCCAAAACATCACGTGGAACAGACGATGCCAGAATTGAGGCCAATAGATGTTCAGAGCAAACACCAGCACGACGCCAAAAAATGAAATGGTCGCGGTGGAAAGGACTAAGGCAAACGCAATCAACTTGGCCAGCCGATGGAACCATTCTTTTCCCGTCATATAACTACAGGTCGCTGTCACCGCACCGATCAAGGATGATCCCACAATGAACGTGGCAAATAAGCTATGAGTCAGGGCCGAGGCGGCAATTGCAACACGTCCGACGGTCATGGAAGTTTCAAGCGGCTCAAGAGTCATGGGAACGTCTCACCTCTAAACGTGGATTCCGTCTGACTGGTGATAATTCCATGAATGGTATCGGGTCCTCTCGCCACTTCCCGGATGGTTCCCATTGTCAAATAGAGGACCATCGCGGCCAAACCAAGGACCATGGCGATAATATGAATGAACGGCTTGTTGAGTGAGGGCGTTGAGCCACGCATCCAAACAGGAAACGCATACAAAAGGTACCAACCCGTTTGAAGAAGCACGATAAGGTTCACGATACGCCGATACAAAGGATACGGCGCTAAAGCGACCATTAACACGACCGTCAGCACATAAAATATCTCCGCCCAGTAGTAATGTCCCCTTTCGAGGTGTACGGAGCGAAAAATGAGAAGACTGCCTAACAGGAGTAGGGCCAGGAGGAAGAATTGCCATATCACCAACAGGACCGTTTGGCCTTCATAGAGGGCCTCCAGAACATCCGGGTGGGCATTCTGGATGTGTTGCGCGAACACGAAACCGGAAATTGGCTGAATCATCAGGCTCACAATGCCGATGCCGATTCCGGTTTTCAACAGGGTGAGATAATAGACTTCATCGTTTTTTTGACCAAATTGTTTCCTGAGACGCCATCCGGCATAGGCCGCCGTGACAAACCCGGCGATGACCAGGTTTCCAAAAAATCGATGGACCATCAACGGAACCCATGTCGGGTTCCAGAGTCTTGCCCATCCGTTATCGCCTTCGACAGGAGTCATCATGAAGGAACCGATTCCATCGAGTATTCCTCCCCACACGAGAATGAGTACCGCCGCTACCGTTCCCAACGTGATATGCCAGGTGATACTTTTTGAACGGAGTCGATCCCAAAAGTGATAATAGAGATACAGACACAACACTTGAATAAAAAACACGACCAAAGCCAGATGCAAGGGATAGCGGAAGTGATTAAACAGGTAACTATTCGTGAGAGGAAAAAGCCCGATGAATAATTCCAACATGAAGACAGCCAACACAATGCTGGAGGTATACGTCACCAGCGTAAATCGTGTGGCCAAATATGCAAAATCCGTAAAATAGGGACGCCTGCGTCCCAAACCTTCCGCAATAGGAGCCAGTACCATGAATCCCACGCCAAGACTTGCCAGGGTGATATGGGCCAAACTGAAGAAGCCGATCCAAAAACTTGAACCCGTCATCATGTTCACCACATTTACTAAGGCGCGTTAATTAGCTCGCCGGATTCGATTCCTGCATTAAGGGACTGGAGGATGGCGCATGATCGGCAAAAGTCCGAAGAAATGCCACCAAGACCCATCTTTCTTCCTGAGAGAGAAATGGTTCAAATGCAGGCATCACGTTTTCTCCATGGGTCACAATGGTATACAGGACTTTATCCGGTTTCTGTTGCACCGCCGAAGCATGAAGATTGGGAGGCATGTCCGGCAAATACCCGGCCACCGGTCCGTCGCCCATTCCCTGCTGTCCATGACAATGAGTGCAATTAATAGCAAAGAGCTGTGCGCCATCGGGCGGCTTTTGAGTTTGCTTCAACGGAGATGTCCCAAGGGAAAATGGGGTTGCAAGCGGAGTGCTCTCCAGCGGCGGATGCACCCGGGGAGCTTCTTGATACGAAAACGAAGGTTGTTCTTCCATATCCTTCGAGCATCCCCCCAGAAACAGTGCAGCCAATATGATCCAACCCATGGAACGGAACGAGCGGTTTAAATCAAAATTGGTCAGCAGCATCCTCGGCCCTCATGAGTCACTGGCTATGGTCCGTATTTCTACCTCAGAAGCCCCCGCTTCTTGAAGCAGCCGGGAAATGGAGTGCGCCTTAGCGGTGTCGTTCCCAACCTGAATGGATAAACCTACAGATCCTTCATCAATACGTGGGTCATTACGGAGACCCGACTGTTGCACAAAGGCGATTTTTACCACCATGGACAAAAAGGTCACGACAATTGCCACTAGCATCATGGTTTCATAGGAAATAATTCCTACCACCGGGTTACTCACAATGGGTTTCCCTCCGGTCACCAATGGAAACAAGAGCGCGGTCCCCGCGGCGAAAAATATTCCGATTCCAATTCCGACGATCCCCCCGACAATAGTAATGAGATAAAGCGGGGTACGAACCGGTTTATTGAGTAACGAGCTTTCCAGCGGAAGAGGAGACATAATCTCCATCCCCACATCAGGAATCCCCTGGCTTCGTAATTGATCAAGCACAGGAGAGAGAGAGGTCGTCGGATCGAGTAACCCCAGCACGACATGCCGGTCCCCTGTATCAGTGTTCTTGTGCATGCTTTTTACCCAATTTCTCTTCCCAGATAGAGATGACAGGGACAAATTTCACCGCAAGGGAATACAGCAACAGGGCCAAGGCCAAGGTCCCTACCATAATGGTCAACTCAATGAGGGAGGGGAAATAATCTTCCCATTGAAAGGACAACCGTCGGTGACCAAGGGACGGCACAATAATTAACATGCGTTCAATATACATGCCGATATTGATGATCAGTCCGATCATCATCAGTCCCAGCGGCCATTGTCGAAATCGTGGCCACACCAGGGCCGTCAGGGGAATGACATAAATGCATACCACCATGAACCAGAACGGCACCGCATACATTCCTGAAATAAGAGCATTCTGCACGGCCATCTCTTCGGGAATTTTGCCGTACCAGACGGTTAACTGCTCAGCAAAATAGAGGTAGGCCAGGAGCAAGGTTGTGACCAGCAACAACTTCCCGAGTTTTTCAAAATGCTCCGTCCGAACATAATCCTGCAGTCGATACACCCTGCGCAGGATATACAGCCCGATCACCACCATGCCCAGGCCTGAGTGCACCGCGCCAACCACAAAATAGGGCGCAAAAATTGATGAATGCCATCCAGGAACCAGCGCCATACCGAAATCAAACCCGACGATGGAATGCACAGAAATCATGACCATCACGATTAAGGGCGTGATAATGCGAATCGCCATTTCCAAGGTCTGCCATTGCGCCTGTGATCCATGCCACCCTATCGCCAACCAGCGATACACGGTTTTTCTCCACCCTTGAATCCGATCCCGCGCCAGAGCAAAATCCGGGATTAAGGGCAGATAAATATAAATGGTGCTGGCGGTGGCATAGGTAAAAATGGCCGTGGCATCCCACATGAGCGGAGATCGAAAATTTGGCCAGATATGACGTTGATTGGGGTATGGGATCAGATAGTAAAACCGCCAGACCCGCCCCAGATGATAAAAGATGAACAGCGCCGTCACCATGATCGCAATGATCGTCATCAGCTCTGACGCGCGTGTGACCGGTCTGCGCCATTCGGCATTCGTTAAACGCAAGACGCCGGAAATAAACGTTCCGGAATGACTGACGCCGATCCAATAAACGAACGAGGCAATATACGATCCCCAAAAAATGGGATGATGCAAATCGGTTTGGCCGATGCCGGTTTGGATTTGGTAGGTCCACGCGCCCGCGCCCGCTGCGACAAAGCAGGACAACACGCCTACCCAGAGATAATAGGTCCAAGTGGTCGTCTGGAGGGGCGCGAGAAGATCCCGATTAATCTTGGGGATTTCCTCCCAAACCGTTGGCCGGTTGGTCATTCCGACAGTCTCCGTAAATAGGTCACGGCCGGATGCGTCCCCAGAGATTCCATAAGATGAAACCCCCTCCGGCTCTTCTTTAATTGAGACACCTGACTGTCGGGATCATTCCGATCCCCAAAAATCAGGGCGGATGTGGGACAGGACTGCACGCAGGCGGGTGTGATTTCTCCATCTCTAACCCGGCGTCCTTCTTTTTGAGCCGTTTCCTTTCCACTTCGAATTCGTTGCACACAAAATGTGCATTTCTCCATCACACCGCCGGATCGGGCGGACACATCCGGGTTCAACTGCTCCGCCAACGGCTCGTCCCAATGGGGGTCGAACCAATTAAATTGACGGGCGACATAGGGACAGTTATTCCCGCAGTATCGAACCCCGATACAGCGATTATAGACCTGGGCATTCAACCCCTCAGGGGTATGATACGAAGCATAGACCGGACAGACAGGTTCACACGGAGCATCATCACAATGCTGACACATGACCGGAAGGAATTTGGCTTTGACGTTGGGATAGTCTCCTTCCCAATATCGCTCAATGCGAATCCAATTGATCGCTCGCCCTTCGGCCGCTTCCTCCTCCCCGGAGATGCGAATATTGTTTTCCGCATGACACGCCACGACACAGGCCTCACATCCGGAGCACCGGTCCAGATCGACGACCATTTCCCACTTATAAGGTGATGAAGCTTGTTTTGAATACTCTTCCGTTGCTTGAGGATCTTGATTCATTACAAACCTCCCATTTCCTGCATACGCCCGAAGACAGGGTTCTTCTCGGATTGCTCCAACATCGGCAACTGCGAACCGCCTTTGATACGCTCAACACGGACTCGCGTCCCCCCTGTGGCCAGAGAACCTGATTGACCATCGAAACTTGGACCAAGCAAGACCAAGGGATTCACTCCCCGCCCCTTGGCATATCGTCCATACGCACGATGCCCCTGCCCCATGGGAACGGCAATCATGTCGGGATGCAGGCCTGGAAACATCATGGCTGACGCTTCGATCGACCCATAATCAGACGTGACTCGAACCCGGTCGCCAGAATGAATCCCTAACCCCTGTGCCGTTGTGGGATTCAGTTCAATCCAACTTCCCCACATGCCGGTGGTCAGAGGATCGGGCAATTCTTGAAGCCAGGGACGATTGGCCCCACGCCCATCATGCAACCCCAGGGACGGGTAGGGATAACAATACAGAGGGTAGTCGGAGGAGTTCCCCAGGAATTGCGGCGGTTCATAGGTGACGGAGGGTATGACCGGGTTCATTTGACGCATGGGGATGTTGGAAGGCCACAAGCCGCCTTCCTGCAAAGTCTCCCTCCAGCGGATATCAAATGACTGTGGCGAATCCTGCTTCGTTAGGACAGTCTGCCACCGGCTCTTCAGCATGTCGTGAAGTGACTTCCAAGGGACCCGTTCACGGAGAGGTCCGCCCAATCGATGGGCGGCGTCCAACCACACATCACCGATGGGCCTTGTGTCATAGAGAGCACGCACCACAGGTTGCGAGACACTCCAGGCCGGCACGGGGATCGTATCCTGTTGAACAACATCGCCCCACGATTCCAGTGGGTCATGATCCGGCAGAATCAGATCAGCCATTGAGGTCGTGTCATCAAGGAAGGAGCTGAAACTCACGATGAACTGCGCATGGTCAAACACCCGCTCAAACTTCAGTGACGGTGGAAGGGTGAACAGAGGATCGGCGCGATACAAATGAAGCAGCGTGCGGGATCCTTCTTCAAATTCCCGAGCCAAATCCATGAGCGTGCGGTCACTTGCCAGCCCGGGTCGGGCAAGGTCCACCGGCGAGTCTTGAGGTTCCATCCATTGGAGTCCGCCGCGCCGCCCAATAGCGCCGATCATCAGGTTGAGTGCATTAATGAGGATGAGAGTTGATGTGCCGTTGGTCTGGGCCCCGGCCGGACCCCCACCCAGAATTAGCGGAGCATTCGCTGATGACAGTTCATGGGCCACTTGAGCAATCGTCTCCTGCGAGACTTCTGTGTTGGCCGAAATATCTTCCAATGAGAAAGCAGAAAAGGTTTGGTGGAAAGATTTCCGGTGAAAAGAAGAAAGTCCTGTCAGGCCATCCCGTAATAAGATCTGTCCGATGCCCATTGCCAGTAAACCTTCGGTGCCGGGTCTGAGAGGAATCCATTGATCCGCGTTCGAGGCGGTGAGAGACAGACGTGGCTCCACCTGAATGAAACGACCTCGAACCAACCGGCGACCCTGACGGAATTTTCCATAGGCCACACCAAAGGATACTGGTGAGAGCCAGTGTTCAAGGAATGGCGCACCGAATGACAAGAGGTAATCCGCATTTGCCAGGTCATAATGTGGAAGGGCATGGGTTCCAAAGCTGAGATGGTTGGCTGTTCTGAGAGTCTGTTCCCCAGTGGATTCGTACATCACGAGACGACCGGATAGGGAATCCATCATCGTGGTCAACAGGCTGCCTAACGTGCCGGTCACCGGACGGGTAACCATGGCTGACTTTCCGGCATGCGTGCGTAGTTGCTTCACCCATTCAGTTAGGCCTTCTTCCCAGGTAATCGGCCGGAATTGACCTTGACCTCTTTGGCCTTCACGCCTCAGAGGGCCTTGAAGGCGGTCGGGATTGTACAGCCCCTGAAGCGCGGCTTGCCCTCGGGCACAGAGTTTCCCCTCATTGACCGGATGCTTGGGATTGCCTTCCATTTTTTTCGCTCGTCCTTCCATCACACGAACTATGGTCCCGCAACCGGCTTCGCATTCCTGACATGTGGAGGCATACCAATTCGCCACTCCGGGAACAATATCCTCGTCCGGCAACAGATAGGGCACCAGGTTATGCACCTCTCGCTCACATCCTGGCAGGGATGACCCGGCTGCTGTCAGTCCAAGAATCTTAAAGAGGGTCCGGCGATATAAGTCCAATCCCGTGTCCTTTTACTTGTGACAGGTCCAACAATCGTGAGAAGCTCCCCGTTGTTCATGGCAGGTCAAACACCAGCCCATTTCATAGGTGGGAGCTCTCGGGGTACTCGACATGCGGGCAACATTTCCATGGCATGAGGTGCATGACAGTCCCGCGAACAAATGCATTTCGTGTGTGAAGTACACATGATCCGGAAGACGCTGCAGTCTGACCCATGGGATCGGCCGTTTTTCTTTCCAATAGATCTGCAGCATTTTCATATCCGGTGTCGTTTCAGAAAGGGACTCATGACACGTCTGGCACAAGGCCATGGAGGGCAAACCGGCCACTGGAGATTGCGTGGCATATCGATGACAAAATTGACAATGGATGTTCAATGTTCCCGCATGCAGTCGATGACTAAAACGTAAAGGTTGCTGATCTTGAACAGGCAGGTCGGCACTTCCGATGGAATACAGTGCACCGATTCCCGTGGCAACGCTTCCGGCTAACAACGCCAAGATGACTCCCTTAATTCTTCCAGACTTCATTCTTGTACATGTGTGAGTATTTTTGAGTGGTTGATTGCTGATACCCCATTCATTCTCTTCCCCCTTCTTCGGCCCATTGCCCAGACAGGCTTAACGGGCCTTGAAATTCTGAGGGATTTGATCGGGCGTTGAGTAGAATTCCCATATGAGAAATTTCCACTTTTCATCCTTCATGTCCGGCCAATCATTTTTATCAAAGCCTGGTGCCTTTTCTAATTTTTTCGGCTGAATATCCAGAGTCAAATATTCGCCATCGGATTTGTGGGCAAGCGAGGTCCAGGGCACAGCAAAGAGCTTATCTCCCACACCTAAAAATCCTCCAAAGGACAAAACGGCATACCCGACTTCTCCATTGCTTCCAATAACCAATTCCTCAATTTGCCCAATATCTTCTCCTTGTAGATTCTTAACGGATTTTCCAACCAACTCACTGGCTTTGTAGGAGCCCTGGTTAGGAGTAAAGGCTACAGATGGGGCTAATGGGGCCAGGAGGATGGAAACGAAAAAAATCATAAAAAAGGACACCGGCAGATCTCCCTGTTGCGGCAGAGGAAGGTGTTTTCTTCAATGTAGATCTCTATCTCAGTCACTGAAATAGATAAAATCGAATGGTCCATCAGCACTTTGTCTACCGTCCTTCCAAAGCCCCATTCTTAAAGGCAGATTGACTATACATGGATCACGAAATTTGCACATTCAAGGGTTTTTGATAGTGGCGGAATCCATCCAAATTGGCTACAACGTGGTACGCTGATTCTGTCAAAATGAATGGATAAAGGAGGCGGAGATGATTTTCTTTATGACAGAGGATCAAAAATTTTTAGAATTGATGACAGGCCGATTGCGAAAAATGGGAAAAAGTTCGATAGGAATTTCACATATTGAAGATTTGTGGACGCGCCTCCGGCAAACTTCTCCTGCTATCATCATCCTGGATGGTAATTGCCCTCATATTGATACGATAGAAATTTTAAGGGACCTTAAAGCTGCCGGGTATAAAGGCCAAACGATTGTGTTAGGAGGTGGATCTTCTGCTCCCATTGTTCCTGAGGTCTCCAGATTTGGTGCTATACAAACCGCCGGACGTCCTTTGGCCATTAACCGGGTATTGGGCGCTATCCGAATTGCCCAAGAGCATTTGAATATGGATCTGTGTTATTCCTCGGCAAACAGGCATGGAGAGTCCTGGGCATGAGTCCGAAATGTTTACACACAAGACCTGAGTCCGAAAAATTATTCCTAGTAGAAGAAAATTGGATCTAACGGAAGGGAGTATGTTGTTATGCCAAACACCAATGCATCTTTTTCTGCCTTTTCCCGGGTAGATCAATTGAAACAGCAATTGAAAAAGTTGGAGAACCTAAGTAATTCCCAAGTAAATACCAAAGTGTTGGACCAGTTTGATCGTGAGACTGAGGAGATATTGAATCGGGTAGACGGAAGAGAAACTAAAATGGCTGCCTATAATTTTGCCACCATGGCAGAAGCGGAAGCCTTGGTCAATCTTCCTGAGTCTGCTCAAGAACCGACCTCCCGTGACCTGTTACAAAAGTCCTTGCAGCAAAGACGACAGGTCTTATTGGGATTGGTCAGTGAAATGGAAAGTTTAGAGGAAACAGAAGCCGAAGTTCTGACCGGAGAAGATCGGGAAGATCCTCCGCTTATGGGATAAAACCAATAACCATGTTAAAAAAATTGTTTTAGGGAAGCGAGTCTGAGTTATCCTTGCCTGTTTTAACCGGGTGTGTAACATTCGATCATTTGGCCAGCATAAAGGGAATCTCATTTCTAGTGCCAATATGGCACAACCTTACTCTGTCATCATGAGTGGCAGGGCATTCCCGTTGCAACAAATATAATATAAAGCCTGGTCAAATCCCCGTTTGGCGACGCGCGAGCAGAAGGCTGTCAATCATTAGAAATGCTCGCGCGTCAGTCTTGTTCTGAGTGGTTTCTCCATCTCTTCTCTCAAGAAATTTTGGAAATGCCATGTTCGATCAAACCTGGCGCCACTCAGGTAAGCGATTGTGTTGAACTCTCACTTCGAGGGCATGGGTCGGCCCTGGCCTGTTTGAGGGCATACGCATACCACTCCAGTTCTTCAAGAAACTCTCGGGTCTTTTGATGAAAACTTTGATCAGCAGGGGTGCCATCTTCCTGAAAAGCGTCCTGAACATGAGAGATGGGGAACAGAGAGGGGATACTGGGCATTCCCAGTTCAGCCAACATGGCCCTGAGGGTCATGGCGGCACGGACTCCGCCGAACGCACCTGCTGAATAGCATACGATGGCGGAAGGTTTTCGAAAGTATTCCTCAAGAAAATGGTCTAATACGTTTGAGAGGGCAGGAGGAATGGTATGATTGTACTCGCCCGACACAATAATATAACCATCAGCCGGAATAATCAGATCAGCCACCTGTTGTAGAGATTGAGGTACCTGATCAGGCTTGAATTCCTTATACATTTTATCCAACAGCGGGAGAGGGTAGAGGAGAGGATCGATGAGTGTTGCGGCATGGCCGCGGGTATGGCAGGTGTTCAGCATAAAACGAGCGGCCTTGATACCCTGCCGGTCGGTTCTCACCGATCCGAAAATTATAGCCAAATTCAGTGACATGGAGGATGGCCTCCTCATCGAACGAATTTCATCCGAAGGATTACTCTTGGCCTGGGATGTACCGTGCACTATTCTTCTAAAGTGGGACCTTCACTGTTGGCAGTATAGATTGTGTGTTTGGCCACAGACTGTGGACAAATCTCAAATATGCCTTATAAAAAGGTCTATTGAGATACGACGTCATAATCGGGCAATCATGTCATCCAATGCCGTGAATTGAAAAAAAGTCATAGGGTTCAGAGCTGGGAGTGGTCTACATCCAGTTGGATAAGAGAAGGGCTTGAAAGTCGGAATGGGAAGAAGGTCATGATATCTAATTGGATTGATATTTCCATGCCTCTGTATCCGGGAATGGTGCAAAGACCCGAAGACCCACCATTTCAGATGGAACGGGTGAGGGACAGGCAAAATGGGGATAAGGCTCATGTCTCAAAAATATCAATGAGTTCTCATGCCGGAACGCACATTGGTACTCCGGTGAAATGTGGAAATTCTTGCCAAGATAATGAACAAACAGAGTTCTCAGCAACAATAGGTCTGGCCAAAGTGATTGAGATCCAAGATAAGAATTCTGTAAAAGCGGAAGAACTAAAAAAACACCGGATCTATTCGCATGATCGGATTCTCTTGAAAACACGGAATTCGGCGGCTGACTGGCACTCTGAACATCCCCATGAAGATACGATCTTTCTTGACCGAACTGCCGCGGCATGGCTTGCGGAACGGCGGGTGAGCACCGTCGGAATTGATGCTCTGTATATTGGAGGAAAACACGAATATGGAAAAGAAATTGCTCGCATGCTTATTCAAGCCGGTATTGTCATTATTGAGGGACTCGAATTTTCTCGAGTGAAACCGGGTGAGTATATGCTCATCTGTTTACCTTTAAAAATTCCAAACGGAGATGGTGCTCCCGCCAGGGCCATTCTCCAACCGGTCCGGTAATGGTGAGGGAAAATTTTCACAGGTGACTCATGCCGATGAAAAGTTATCCAATCCTAGAGCATGAAAGGATCAGAAGGTTTTTTGACGGCTTCTGTGACACAGACTTAAGTTCGGTGCCTCCACCCCTTTTGCCGAACTTGGCTCCTTCCGATGCCTGAAAGCCAACAGAAGGAACCCTCGGAATTCGAACATGAGGGTTCTTCTCCACCTCTGTCATCCACATTCGAAGCCGGCCATCTATCCCAATTATTTCAGGGACCGATCAATATCCGGTCCATTGCCCTAACCGGACTGTTTCTGTATGCCTCGCTCATGGTGATGTATGTGGCCAAAGCCATTATGCTCCCTGTGTTCGTGGCTTTATTTCTGAATCTACTGTTAGCTCCTCTTGTGCGGGGAGTTGAAAAAAATTATATTCCCGCGCCCCTAGCGTCCGGGGGGATCCTTCTTGTTTTAATCAGTACTCTTACGTTTGGAATTATTCAGTTGTCGACTCCTGCTTCTCTCTGGCTAGACCGTGCCCCGGAAGCTTTACAACAGGTAGATCGTAAAATTTGGACCATCAAAAGCTCGGTCCTGGAGATGGGGTAGGCGACTCAAGCGCTGGAACATATGGCGAGTCTTTCGGAATCCCGGAAGGCCCAAAAGATTGAAGTGAAAACCGACAGCTTGGGAGGTCTCTTGATCGACTGGACCACGGAATTTATTCTGGGGTTGGTCTCAACCATGATTTTACTGTTTTTTTCTTGCTTTCGGCGATTTTTTCTGGAAAAACTCGTGAAAGTTCTTTCACGGTTTTCGGATAAACGACGAGCAGTGGAAATTGTCCGTGGAATAGAGGGAAATATCTCCAGTTACCTTGTGACGGTGACCAGCGTGAATATCGGTCTTGCGGTGGTGACCAGTTTTGCCATGTATCTGCTCGGCATGCCAAACCCGTATTTATGGGGAGCCATGGCGGGTATTCTGAATTTCATCCCATACGTGGGAAGCATTATTGGTTTAGGAGCGGTGACGTTGGCAGCGACCATCACATTTGAACATATGAACATCGTGGCTTTGGTGTCCGGAACGTATTTATGTCTAACAGCTATTGAAGAAAATTTTACCCCACTTATTGGGACGAAAACTGACATTAAACCCCGTGATCATTTTGGTGAGTGTCTTGTTCTGAGGCTGGTTATGGGGAGCCGTCGGGGCGCTGCTCGCTGTCCCTTTTGTCGCATCCCTTAAAATTATTTGCGATCAAATTGAACCGCTTAATTCAATTGGAGAATTTTTAAGTCGTTAAGTTTACAATGGTGGGAGCAAATTTCCCTTCGGTTCGAAATAATAAGTCGGGATGATGAATGCTCATTATCCCTGAAGAAAGAGGGCCTCATGCCGGCTTGGGTATTAAATTGGCTGACTAAACTTCGATCGAGTCTTTGGCTCATACCCACTTGTATGACCATTGCCGCCATTTTTCTCTCGTTGGCCGTTCCGTATTTGGACGAGTTTTTTTCTCCCGAGAAATTTGACTCTCTTTGGTGGCTCAGCAATATGGGACCGGAAGGAGCGATGACTCTGCTTTCGACCATTGCCGGTTCCATGATTACCATTGCCGGTGTGGTATTTTCCATCACCATTGTGGCTCTTACTCTGGCTTCCGCACAATTCGGTCCGCGGTTGCTTGGAAACTTTTTGCGGGACCGAGGTAATCAAATTGTGTTGGGAACGTTTGTGGCGACGTTTCTTTATTGCCTGCTTGTCTTGCGAACCATCCATATGGATCCCAATGGCTATACCCCATATTGGGGAACCTTGGTGGGCCTCATGTTGGCCGTGTGTAGTCTAGGGGTATTGATTTATTTCATGCATCATATTGCTATTTCTATTCAGGCGCCGAATTTGATCGCCGCGGTCTATGGGGAATTGGAAGAAGACCTGACCAGACTTTTTCCAGAGCGTTTAGGAATGCCGGAGGGGAATGAGGCAGACAAAACCCTTATTCCGCATCTCATGGCCAGAATTGAAAAAGAGGGAATGGAAATAAAGGCCGAAGTTGGGGGTTATCTTCAGGCAATTGAAAATGATGGCCTTATGGATATCGCCCGTGAACAGAATTTAGTGATATTTCTTCATTATCGGCCTGGTCATTTTATCACCAAGGGAGCATCGTTAGCCAAAGTACTGGCACTTGGGCCGATGACAGATGTCGTATCCCCACATATCAACCAGCAAATGATCTGTGGAACCAACCGCACCCAGGAACAAGATATAGAGTTTTCCGTGCTTCAGCTCGTGGAAGTGGCCGTGAGGGCACTTTCGCCTGGAATAAATGACCCGTTCACGTGCATAAACTGTATTGATCATCTTAGCGCGATTTTATGCCAGCTTTGTCAACGCAAAATTCCCTCCCCGTTCCGGTACGACCGGAACGGGGTTCTTCGGGTTATTGCTCCGCCTGTGACGTTTGAAGGGGTGGTGAATGCGGCGTTTCATCAAATCCGACAACACGGAAAAGGAAATGTGGCAGTGATCATCTCTCTATTGGACGGCCTGGGACGTATGGGAGAAGACGTGGTGCGACGTGAGGATCGTGAGGCAATCCTTCGTCATGTCGAACTGGTCCAAAGAGCGAGCCGGGAATCTATTCAGCAAGAAATAGATTTAGAGGCAGTGGAGGATCGGTGTCGTCAGGTCATGGCTTTGTTAAATAAGAGAATAACCCGGAGTTTTCTTTTGATGGATAAAATGTTGAATATCCTTCGCTAATTCTTTTTTCCACCCCCGTGCTTGGGCCCTTGAAATTGGTCCCTTTTCTATAAGCTTTCCCGCACCTTTTCGACTTTTCAAGTTGACCGGAAAAAGTTTTGTATATTGCTAATGAAACCTTGGAAAGTGGTTAATAAACAAAGGGAATGACCTCTCCTTGAGTTTAGGGGAACGGGACCCTCTTTTATTATGACCCAAAAAGGAATGTTATGTTGAAAACTTTATTGAAAATGCGAGGCTATGGTTTGCGGGCCATCGATAAAGATCTTGGAAGCGTAGATGATTTCTATTTTGACGACCGGTTATGGAAAATCCGATATCTCGTGGCAGATACAGGAAATTGGCTCCCGGGAAGAAATGTGCTTATCGGTCAGGAAGCCCTTGAACGGTCCGATTGGGAAAATAAGGTTTTTCTGGTGACACTGACATCCGCAGAAATCGAGGACAGCCCGGGAGTAGAAACCGACCTGCCATTTTCGCTTCAAAAAGAAAAGGAATTACGTCTGTTTTTCAAATGGAGAGATTATTGGGACGATGATGTTTTTCTCCAGCCTGCCGGCCTTACTCCGATGAGTGTGCCTGGCGGAGAAGCCATCGAACCGGCGCTCAGGGAGGGAATGCCTTCCTCTGGGACATTGGATGGAAATCCATATCTGCGGTCTGCCACTGAGGTTCAAGGGTATTACATCGGCGCAGTGGATGGAGAGATCGGCCATGTTGACGATTTTATCGTAGAGGATATTTCATGGGAAATCCGATACCTGGTAATCGATACCCATAATTGGTTGCCGGGTAAAAAAGTCCTCATGGCCCCCCGGTGGGTGAATTCTATAGATTGGAGCAAACACAAGGTTTCCGTATCCATGAATCGGGAAACCATTGAAAGGAGTCCTGAGTATGATCCGAATAAGCCCATTAATAGAGAATATGAAGTCAGGATGTATGATTTTTACGGAAAGCCCCACGATTGGGAATGAATGAAACCTGCACACTTTAAAAAAATGGAGAAGTCAATGCGAAAGACCATTATAAATATTCCTATTCCCGTCGCTCTCGTTGGATTGGGTTTATACTGGTTATGTAAAAATTCTTCGGAAGGTTCTCTCGCGTCCCGACGGTCCGATGGAATTGAATCTTCTCCTTGGTGCAAGCAAGTAGATGGTCATACTCCGATGAAAGAACAAGTAAAAGAGAAATTGGAAAAGGCGAAGGATATTGTTGAAGGCCATGTGACGGAGTGGAAGGATCAGGCGAGGCAACAGGCTGACGAATGGAAAAAAGAGACCGAACAAAAAATGGAAAATGTCAAAGGATATATGGCCGAGAAAGGGGCTGTTGCGCGAGGAGAATTCACCCAACTTTTGGATACCTATCCCCTCGCTGTCGGTGTAGGAATGGCCGCGCTCGGCGTAGCCGTCGCAGCTGCGATTCCCATGAGTCGAAAAGAAGACCTTTGGATGGGACCTTCACGTGGAAAATTAGTGGAATCTGTGAAAACGGCAGTTCGAGCGACAGCCGGAGATGTGACACAGAAAGCTGGAAAGATCGTGGAGAGGGCCTTCCAGAATAAAGAATATCCCCTTTCCTAATATCCAAACTCAATATATTCATGGCATCATGAAGAAAGGAAACACATGGAATCCCATGTCAAAAGAATTTTGTTGTTTGCATGTTTTGCCGGGTCTCTGTTTTTTGTCGTGGGTTGTGAACAAGAGGGTCCTGCTGAACGAGCAGGCGAAAGCATAGATGAATCAATGGAGAAAGCGGGGGAAAAGGTGGAACAGGCGGGAGAAAATATACAGGATTCGGCCAATTAAAAATCTCCTCTTGTCTGACAAGGGAACTATTGTTTCTCCATTTTTCCTTATTTGAAAGAAGTTTTGTCCATTGAATGGAATGGCTTGAAAAGGCAACACTGAATGATGAAATGAGGGAATGTTTGCGGGGAGAGATTATGTCATTGAAATCCAGGAAATTTTTCATTTTACCCTGACCGAAAGGAGAAATGATGACCACAGCCAATGCCAAAAAATGTGCTCACCCTGCCTGTTCATGCGACGCCCCTCCAGGGAAGGAGTTTTGTTCCGATAATTGCTCATCTCCTCAACCTTCCAAAGGCGGAAAATGTCAGTGCGGACATTCCGGATGTGGGCACGAAGGTTAGCTGTACGAATGCTCAAAGAACGAAGGTTGGGAGTTGGGTAAGTGGGATTCAGCGGGAAATTTAAATAGGAAGGAGGCGAACATGAATGCCCCCGAACACAATATGAAATGGTTTCTGAAGTTAAAATTTATCATGACATTTGCTGTTTTAATGGGAGTTCCGGGATTTGCTGTTGGTAGCGATCTCACAGGCCATGCTCCTGAACATGACCGTTCGGCTACCACTCAAATACAGGAAGAACATCAATTGGACAAAGGTCATCGACTCATTGAAGGAGTGGTTGAGGAAGTGAACGAAAATACGATACGGGTTGATGCGGGAGAGGCGGGAGAGTTAGCTCCCCGGTATCTGAATTTGAGTAATTCCAAGGGGAAAGAAGATCTCAAAATTGGAGATATGGTCCAGATTGAGGTTAACGCACAAAATAAGGTGGTGAATTTTCGACCAGTTCATAAAGATGGAGCCAAGCATTAATCAGCACCTATGAATCTGAATCCCGAAGATGGGGAATGTACACACCATCAATATGGCAAATAAGTCATTCCCGATGAACAAACCATTCCTACCCTCCCGGAAGGGAACAAAGGAGAATTGCATATGTTAAGTTGGGCCATTACATTTCTAGTCATTGCTCTCATTGCAGGAGTGGTCGGCTTAACGGGTGTGGCAGGTACAGCGACCAATATTGCCTGGGTGTTATTTGTCGTATTTTTGATAATTTTTGCCTTGAGTTTTATTACGGGAAAAAGACCTCCGGCCTAACAGGAAAATTGAGGGGAACCAAACCCCTCATGGATCAGAAGCAGTTCACCATTTGGTTGATGGAGGTTTTGCGACTACGGAACGTTTGAATGTAGCTGAAAAATTTTCTATAAGAGAAACAACGAAGCACAAGCCAGGGAAAAATTTGGTTTAATCATGATTATGGTCATTACCCCTGACGAGGCCCTTCGCAGTGCGATAGTTCTCCACTTTCACGAAAAGGACTATTCCCTTTCTATACCGGAACATAGACAGGATGTGACTTCACTGGTGGAAAAGCATGCCCCGGAAGTCATTGTCCTGGACATGTCCATTGCCGATCCCAATGGAGTAACCCTCTTGAAAGATCTGCGTGCCACAGGTTTCGGCGGAAAAATTATCGTGATCAGTGGACCCTCCAATCGTCCATTAATGGTGAACATGCATCATCAGAAGGTCGATCAAGTCATGGGGAGAACCCCAACTGATCCTATTGGCCCTTTTATCGATCAACTGGAAAGCATTATTCGAGTGATGTTTCGTGAGGAAATATCCAGAAAGCCCATATGAGCATTTTGGTGAACAGATCTGCCAACAGGGAAAGGGTTGGAAGGACTGACGAAAAAGGAATAGTAAAAAATTCCCCTGGCAGTTCGCCCATGAACGGTCCAGAACAAACAATAAGGGAACGGTAATGAGGTTGATAGGTATCCCCGTATTATATTTTCACAATCGATGACGGGGCGAAAAAAGGATTCAGTGATATGACCAGGCCAATTTGGAAAGGGCACATTACCTTTGGTCTGGTCACCATTCCTGTTGTCGTTCATTCAGCGGAAAAACAATTTGACTTGCATTTCCGGTTATTGGATAGCCGGAATCATGCCAGAGTGCGGTATGAACGTGTGAACGAGGAGACGGGTGAAGAGGTTCCATGGCAGGACATTGTGAAAGGGTTTGAATATGAAGAGGGTCGGTATGTTCTGTTAAATGATGCGGATTTTGAAAAAGTTGCCATTGAAATAAATAAATCAGTTGAAATCGAAAATTTTGTCAATGGAAAAGATATCGGCTACGAGTACTTTGATAAACCCTATTATCTTGTTCCCGACAAAAAGGGCGAAAAAGTATATGTGCTGTTACGGGAAGTGCTTCGTCGGAGTGGCAAAATCGGGATTGCCAAAGTCGTTATCCGAACACGCCAGTATTTAGCCGCGCTTATTCCTCAAGGACAGGTTCTGGTGCTGGAGCTTCTGCGATTTCATCAAGAAATCCGCAATGTGAAAGAATTGGATGTGCCGGAGGCGAGTGTGAAATCCTACAAAATTTCCGAAAAAGAATTGACATTGGCCCAACAGCTAGTGGAATCCATGAGCACCAAGTGGGAACCTCAGCGCTACCATGATGATTACCGTGATGCCTTGTTGAAATGGATCGAAAAGAAATCAAAAAGTGCCCAGTCACGAACATCCGTCCCCCCTGTCGCGAAAGAAGAGAAAACAGGTTCGGGAAAAGTGGTTGATATCATGTCCTTATTAAAGAAAAGCGTTCAAAAGGCCCAACCCTCCGGCCGAGCCAAAAAACGAAAATCCGCCTCCCCTCGAAAATCCCGTAAGGCCAGTTAAAGTCCGATTCATCAAATTGCCCGCCTGACTATGCAGAAGGGTCTTTGTTTCAGTTCTTTCAGGACTAAGACACTCAAGCCTTCTCGCAGGGAGTCACAAACATGGGATTAAAGGAATATCAGGGTAAACGGCAATTCGAGAAAACTCCGGAACCTCGTGGGACGACCTTCCGGAAAAAGGGGTCGTCGTTTGTTGTCCATAAGCATGCAGCAAGCCGGTTGCATTACGATTTCAGGCTTGAGCTGGACGGTGTGTTGAAAAGTTGGGCGGTTCCCAAAGGCCCCAGTTTATATCCTTCACTCAAGCGTTTGGCCGTTCATGTTGAGGATCACCCTGTCGAATATGGATCCTTCGAAGGAACCATCCCCAAAGAAGAATATGGCGGAGGGACGGTCATGGTATGGGATCGCGGGCAATGGGTCCCCCAAGGAAATCCCCAACAATCCTACGACCGGGGACGATTGAAATTTCTTCTAAAAGGCCAAAAGCTGAAAGGGGGATGGAGCCTGATTCGGATGGGAGGGGCAAAAGCCAAAGAAGAAAAAAACTGGTTGCTGATCAAAGAAAAGGATTCGGCAGCCCTCAAAGGGAAACATTCCGATATTATTGACATAGCCCCCGGGAGTGTTGCCACCGGACGATCACTGGAAGAGATTGCCAAGGTGAATCAGAAAAGAAGCTGGCAGAAGCCGGCTTCTCAACGGAAGTCGAAAAACCGTTTCACAAAAAGCCGTTCCTCCCGTACGGCTTTACGGGGGAAAATGATTTCCGGAACTTCCCGCGTCCCTGATCCGTCAGACCTTCCTTCCGCCGTGTCCTCTTCCCAACCCGCAACCTTTCATCCCCAGTTGGCGACATTGGTCAAAATTGCTCCGGACGGAGAGGATTGGCTGCACGAGATCAAGTTCGATGGGTATCGTATTGTCAGCATTGTGAAAAACAGAAGAATTCACCTGTTGACCAGAAACGGAAAGAATTGGACAAAAAAATTTCCCGACATTGCCGGAGCGCTCAAGGCATTGCCAATTCAACAGGGCATCCTTGACGGGGAGGTTGTCGTACTTCGATCGAACGGCACCTCCGATTTTCAGGCCTTACAAAATGTCTTGAAGGGTGAGGCCTCCGACCCTCTGGTCTACTTTGTCTTCGATCTGCCCTACTGCGAAGGGTATAACCTGTGCCGGACCCCGCTCCTCAAGCGAAAAGAATTGCTATGGGAATTAATCAAATCTATGCCGGAGGGGGCGGCCGTTTACGTCCGATACAGCGATCATATTCAGGGACATGGAAAACATGCATTTGAGCAGGCCTGTCGACGGGCTTTGGAAGGAATTGTCAGCAAATATGCCATGAGTTCGTATCGCCAGGCTCGTTCAAAGCACTGGGTCAAAGTCAAATGCCAGCATCGGCAGGAATTTGTCATCGGCGGGTATACCAACCCTTCGGGATCCAGAACATTTTTCGGAGCACTGCTATTGGGCTACTATGATAAGCGGGGACACTTACAATATGCGGGCAGGGTGGGCACCGGCTTTACCCACCAACGGCTTAAACGTATATATGCGCTTCTGGCCAAGCGACCGCAGTCTCATCCTCCATTTGTCCGGTTGCCTTCCGAAAAGGACTTTCGGGAGGTGCATTGGGTACACCCTGATCTTGTCGTCGAGGTGGAGTTTTTTGAATGGACACGTGACGGGATGCTGCGCCATCCTTCGTTTGTCGGCCTCCGTGAGGATAAACCGGCAAAAGAAATCATCAAAGAGACTCCACACCCTATGAACAACAGTTTTTCCGAAAAAATCAATTTTTCCAGCCGGCGATCCAATGCCCCGCCGGATATCTCTACGGAAAACCCGGAACTTGCGCTTACACATCCTGAAAAGATCCTGTATCCTCAGCAGGGCATTACGAAACGTAATCTGGCGGTATTTTATCAACAGATCGCCAAGTGGGTGCTGCCTCATGTGGCCGGCCGTCCACTGACGCTGGTGCGGTGTCCTCAGGGATCTCAACAAAAATGTTTTTACCAAAAACATGCCTCGGGATCTCTTCCGGATTCCGTACACCGCATTCTAATCCGAGAAAAAGAAACGAAAGCCAAAAGTACATATTTGGTGATTGACGACGTGAAGGGGCTGATCGCATTGGTGCAAATGGGGGTATTGGAAATTCATCCGTGGGGATGCCGGAAGGATCGAACGGATCGACCCGATCGCCTCGTCCTCGATCTGGACCCCGGTCCCGGCGTGAAGTGGGAACAGCTCGTTGAAGGGGCCCATATGTTAAAAACTCGGCTTTCGGGAGATGGTATAGAAAGTTTTGTCAAAACTTCAGGAGGAAAGGGATTACATGTCGTAGCCCCTTTGACACGCCGTACCACGTGGGACCAGCTAAAGCATTATACTCGAAGACTGGCGATGGAAACGGCACAAGCGCATCCCTCGGGATTTGTGGCCACGATGAGCAAAGCCAAACGAAAAGGGAAAATATTCATTGATTATCTTCGTAACAGTTTCGGGGCCACTTCTATTGCCACCTATGGCACCAGAGCTTTCCCCGGAGCGCCTGTTTCAACTCCTGTGAGTTGGGATGAACTCTCTTCCATCTCCGGTTCACAGACCTTTACTCTTACCACTCTTCCTCATCGACTTCAGACTCTTAGGACAGATCCCTGGAAAGGGTTTTTTGATCTTCGGCAGACGCTATCCCGATCCCTTCTCTGATTCCCAATAAACGGGTCTATGCGCTTGGGGGAAGAATTCCTGTCTCACGCCGTTCATTTCTTTTTTCGAGCACGAGTCTCGGCGGCCTTCTTGGCAGAGGCGGATTTGGCGGATGCCGACCGTGAAGCAGAGGCTTTGCCGCCTATTTTCCCGCCTTTTTTGGCCGGAGCGGTATTCATCCCTTTTCCTCGACCGGATCCCCCTGGTTTCTTTCCTCCACCGGTCATTTTGTTCACCGTAGCCCATGCACGTCGTTCCGCTTCGTCCTCCGATACGCCTCGTTCTTTATATCCTTCTTCAATTTTTTCCGCCTGACGTTTTTGCTTTCCGGTGTATTTGGATTTGTCTCCTCTTGGCATGAGAACCTCCTTGTTTTTGACAGAGTCAAAAAATGTCATTTTTTTCTTCACCTGTATGCTCGCAGCGGAGAGCGGGTATGTGTATTCAGTGAAGTAATCGCAGGTCAGCTCGTAAACTTGTACTGTTTACTTATTGAACTATGGTCGTTGCAAACTCTTTGCTTCCAAGGTCATCCCAAATCCCGAACCGAGACCTTCGGGAATTCAGAGGCAACTGGGTAGGCCTTAGAAGTTCCCTGAAGAGAGTGTCTGAAATGATCCGGTTGTTTTTCTCTTCACGAGACCAAGGCAAATTTCGTGTTTTCCCACATGAACCCTTCTCTGATTTCCCAAGTTCGCAGATGAACTTCATGACTCGTTCGACATTCTGATAAGCTTCATAATGAAACCATTGGGAGACATGGATACGTGTTGCAAGGAATGGCTAAATGGTGCTAAAGAAAATCGTCACGTGAATATCCGGACAGGGATTTCCGTCAGGAAATCCCCAGTCCGGAAGGCGCGCCGACCAGGTTATTGTATGGGTTCAGCCGAGATGACGTGAAATTCTTTCTTCTGCGTCACCAACGCTTCAATTTTATCGCCCTTCTTCAATTCGCCAGAATGTTCGGCGGATTGGTCCAGCCGGAGGCGGATTTCTTTGCCGGAGGTATCCTGTACGTAGTACACATTTCCATCGACTTTGGAAATTTCTCCCTGAATGGTTCTTGTGAATTTTTCGCCCTGTGAGGAGGATGACTTTGAAGAGGTTTGCGCCTGCATGGATGTTCCACTAGGTTGTGCGGAACCTGCAGGAGAGCCTCCCTCCTTTTTGACGGACACCACATCATACGTCTCCTCTCCTTCAGGGATTTGGGCTTGTATTTTGTCACCTTCTTTCGGTTGGTTCCCTTGAAATGCTTTCTTATCAAGGTGAAGACGAATTGTCTCACCCTTGTCATTTTTGATGGTGAACACGTCGCCTTCGATTTTATCCACGGTGCCTTTCACTGTGGCCATCTGGTTCTGTTGCTGACTGGTTCGGTCTGATGGTTGTTTCATCTGATCGCCGGCAGCGTGAAGGGTGCCAACGAAACCCAGGGTAAATGCAAAAGTCGGGGCGGCAAGTTTCCAGACAGGATTCATAACACTACCTCCTTGTGTGTGAGAATAATGAATTGAAGTGAACTATCAAGATAGAATGAACTGCGAATACGAACAACTGTCAAAAACCCTACTTAACCAAAACGGGCTGAGGAATGTGTCGAATGAGGGTGAGTTGTAGCTGTCCGACCCAGTGTATCGGCCGAGTAGGCTTGGCGTTGGCCCATCGGTTCGGGTTCACCCTCCGTTGTGTCTATCCGCGTCTGTCGTTCCATTTCCGAATTAATTTCGGCTCCGACCATGACGATGAATGCGGTCAACCAGAACCACATCAGCAGAATGACTGCCGCGCCGAGTGACCCGTACGTCTGGTTGTAACTACTGTAATCATTCGCATAAATGGCAAAAGCCGACGACCCTATTATCCACATCAGCGTGGCGATTCCGGCACCCCATGACACCCATTGCCATCTCGGGTAATCCCGGCAGGGCGCATACCGGTACAGGATGGCCAATCCCCCCATGACGATCACGGCCAAGAGCGGCCAACGACTGAGAGAAAGGACCGTTTGCATTTTCTGGCCGAATCCCAGCATTCCCAAAACCGCCGGCAGCAGGGTAATGAGAAAGAGAGTCAGGATGACAAAAATAAGACCTCCAACCGTCAATCCTAAGGCCAGCGCGGTAACTTTGATGAAACTCCGTTTTTCTTCTTCATTGTAGGCAATGTTCAAGGACGTGATCATTGCAGACATGCCTTTGGAGGCACTCCAAATGGCAAAGAGCAATCCCCCGATTGCGCCAAAACTTAACGCCGATCCCCCGCTGGCAGAAATAGTTGTCAGCTGCTCTTCGATCAAGGTTTGGGTGTCTTGCGGGAGGAAGGAACTGAGCGAAGTAATCTGTTGCTGAATTTCAGAGACCTCGGTAAACAGTCCATACAGCGAGACAATGGCGGCCAGCGCCGGAAAGAGCGCCAGGACCGCATAAAACGCCACTCCTGCGGCGACAATGGAAACGTTATCCTGTGAGATTTGATCCTTCACGCGCAGGAGGATATCCCACCACCCCGTCTTGGGGATTTGGTTGGGCTGAGTAGCATTCCGGCCTCTTGTGCCGGGCTTGTTTTCAGCTGCGTCACCGGACATATTGTATCCTCTTGTTGCAAAATTGTGGTCCAAAGAAAGCATTTCATTAATGAGAACGGACCGGAACAGAATTCTCCACCAGGCATTCACTCACCTGTCACCACTGAGTTATACACACTAATCATTTGGCGAATCGGCTTATGTCCCCGATGATGCGGCTTTCGCTCTTTATCTCAGGCCGACCTGTTCTTTCATCGCCTTACCGGCTGCCCGCTGCGCCTCACTAGCGGCTTCTTTGGCCATGGGCATGATCTCTCTGGCGGTTGCTTTGGCTTCCTCCAGCAACCGGTCGCGTGTGTCACCCATCAATTGATCTTCCTTTTCAGACCGGGGCAGCGAAAGGCCGATAGCAGTTCCAATGGCAAATGCCATGGCCCCGATCGCCAGAGGACTCTCTTGAATATACCGGTACACTTCATCCTTCATGCGTTCGCCCCGCTCGCGTGTGCGCTCCCGGATTTCATCAGACCGGTGTGACCCCTTTTCTTTCCAATCTTGCAATGATTCTTTCGCCTGGTCTGTCCATTCTGAAATCTGTTCCGGTGCCTGTTGCCCCGAGGCTTGTGCTCTGACCTTCATGGCGTCCAGAGATCTTCCCCGGCGGGATGGTTGACGGGAAATACGTCCGGCTTCCATTTCTGGAGCATACTCCGGCCACTCTTCATAGGGATCAAGGGAATAGCCATCGCCATATCGGTCTCTTCCAAACTTGTGTCTTTCCGATGAGGAATTGGCGGCTTGTTTCATCATCCATATAAGACCCACGCCAATGAGGGCGGTAGGTAGGGGATTGTTCAGGACCCGTTCTACCAGCATGGATTGCCATTGGTTCACCTTCGTCCTGGCATTTTCCTTTGCTGTTTCGACTTTATCCATTGCTGCGGTTTTGACCTGTTCTTTGATGGTATCCGGAGACAGACGTTGTTGCAGTATATGAACCGTTTCATCCAGTTCCGCTCTGGTTTCTCGGATTTGTTCGCGAAGTCGGTCAGGATCTTCAATCTTTTTCGATTCTAAAGAATTTAATTGAGTGCGTTGGTCGTCCACTGTTTGGTCTCCTTTACACTGGCAATGGTTTTTTGCGGGGCGGGATTGATGTTCTTCAAGTCGCTGATGCCTTTCTGAATTAAACCGTAACCGATCCCCACGACCACAAGACCGACGATTAGGGCTGATGCCCATCCGGGTATGACCAACGCCAGACCAAGCGTGGCCGCTGCTACAAGAACCAGCAATCCGGCATAGGCCAGCGCTCCTCCTACCGCTATAAAGGCCACATCCTTGCCTGCCTGTGTGGATTTTTGGGACATTTCAAGCTTCAAAAGCTGGATTTCCTGTTGAATGAGGATTTTTGTTTCATTCATCAGGTCACGGAAGAGATCACTGAGTGGCCGTTCTTCCTGGTATAAACTCATAACACCCTCCTTCTATGTTCTCCTCAATATGAATAATAGGATTTCCCGTTACATGGTTGACCCGGCAGGTGTCGTTGTCGCCGTGGGTTCTTCCCTCCGGAACGATTCCTGCCGTCCATAGGAAGAGGATTCGTCTATCCTTCGATCTCTGGAACTCTTTAAAAATCTTCCGGCCACGAGGCCCATCATAAATGCTCCCCCTAAAAACGCTTCGGGATGACGTCGGGCGAACATTTCCGCTTCGTTCAGCAGTTCTCCGACATCTCGGGATTCAAAATATTGCGCCATACGGTCCATTTGTTCCGCCGCCCGCTCGACGTATTGGGCGACGCTCTCTTTCTGTTGCTCCCGCAGGGTATGACTCGTTTGGCGGACGGCTTCCGCCAGCCCGCTGAGTTCCCCGACACCCTTTTGTTTCTGACTTTCGAGTGTGCTCTTTACTTTACCTTGAGCCTGGTTCGCCAATTCGGTGCTTTGCGCTCGAACCTGCTCTCCCACTTCATTCGCTTTTTCCTGAATCTGTTTCCCTATCTCTTTCGCTTTTTCTCTCATGTCATTTGCCATCCCGGTCTCCTTCCATTGAATACAAGAATCTCTCGAATTATCAATTCCAGCAGTCATCTGCAGCCGTGCAGATAACTTATAAACAACAGGGAAGAAGTCGTGAACTGTCAACAACCCTTAATTTTCGCGAAATATCGAGGGCACCTACACCAGGTATCAGGCTAGGTCATGCGTGCGGTTCTCCGGACCCTTGGAGGAGGATTGTCCAAGGTCCCTGCCGACTGAGCGAGAATACGGCCGCAGGGGCAAACGCTACAGATTCCCCTTGTAATTTGTGTTTCAGAAAACAGACTGACCGGCTAATTTGGAAAACCCAACCGGCTATTCTTTTCCGTGATAGACCTGGAAATCTAGAGGCGTGGCAGAAATGGAGAATATGAAACGGAGGGGGTTCATTAATAACGAAAAAGAGCTGCAACGATGTGCTATCTGGCATTTCTTCCTGGGGGAGAGCATACACCGTGCCTTTGTTAAGTAACGTCTGCACCACCGCAAAATCTAAGATCTCCACTGATTTGCCGGACTTTATCGGTTCCGTTTCCACTTGGTTTTGCATGACGTCGATATGCCCCCATTGTTGAATTCCCCGGGCGACGAACAAGGTATCGATTTTTCCCTCATGGGCTGCCAGAACCACGGTTTTCAGATCATTGGATGCTTTGGACATTCCCAAGAGCTCTTTACAATTGGCTTTGGCCGTTTCTATTCCGCGTTCCACATACCCTTTCACGACAGGCCAGATCTGCCGGTGCAATTCGTGAAGACTTTTTTCATCAGCATTACCCGTGACCCCCTTCTTCTTTGATATGAGGGTAGGTATTGGTAGCTTTATAAATCGGAATCAAATATTCCACGCCGGTAAGATATAACGGTGCCTGAGCATCGTGCAGGATCTCGTGAAGACCTTTCGCCACCTGTTGGAAAAATTGGGTAATGCGGGATTTTGCTTCGTCATCCCCACCGCCTTGTCCATGAAACATGGCGGCCCGCTGGTCGCCTGCATTGGGAGCTTTGGTGTGCCATTGCAACGATTGCTCCACGCCTGCGGTTTGATTGGCTTCCTCCATACTGCGGGGAATGTCCGGTATTTGTAATTCCTGCAGACCCTCCTGTGAACCCTGAAAGAACCGGATATGGTTTTGACTGAGCGCGAGAAAATAAAACGTTCCTCCATACATGAATACGGGCATGATGGGCTTTAAATAAAACCGGGATTCTACCATTGTGAGTTCGGGAAGACTGAGAGGCAGACGAAAGACCCTATGCCAATGCTTCGCCACGTACATGGCCAGCCCCTGATCCTGATGCCGCCAGAATTGCTCATCCTCCAAAAGTTTTGAAAGAGGTTTCAGCCAGGTCCGTGCATCCGTGCTCCTTATGCCTTGTTCCGTCAATTGCTGTTCAGTCTCTTTGAGAAGATTTTTCAAGCGTATCGGGTCCTGTCGGATTTCCGGTCCTGCGGGATGGGTCGGCATGTATAAGGACACGCATGGACTGTCTTTTTGTTCAAGGAGATCCTCTAGATCATTTCTGGTGATTGACATGATGATCCTTTCAATGGCTCAGGGATGGCGGCTGCATTATTGACTTATCAACGTAACACGGAAAGAGTGCGTAGAAACCTGTTAATTTCCCTGAAGTCTTTTCTTTTCATCACCTGACGCTTAGGTTAAGGGGGTATGTTGGGATTTCATTCTTTACTGGCAGGTTTGGCAGCTGGTGAATCTAACGGAGGGATCAGTTTTTGTTTGCCAGTTGCTCCCTTCGGGCGTTCTGAAGCGCGTTCACCATGCCCCTACAGCGGGCACTATCGTCAGCCATTCCAAGTTCAGGAGAGGGAAAAGTGGGTTCGACAGAAAATTCCGGATTCGAAAAGGTGCCCGTGACGTGCAAGGGGCCCCGTGAACTCATGATGGTAAAGTCCTTGGGATACGGCTCTACGGTCAGATTTACTTTTTCCTGGCGAAGATCGATCGACCCGTGACCTTTGAATTTGGTGTCTTGGGTATCCAGTAAGAAGGGGTGGATGGTTACGATACCACTGCGGGCCTGCAAGTCGGTATAGGCACATTCTATTTTGACAAGGGTATCCGTGCTCAGGAGTACCGCCGCTGATTCGCTGAAGTCCATGCCGGCCAACTCCACGAGTAGGGCATCGATTTTCCCTCCAGTCATGGTTACAAACATACCGCCGTCCGCGGACCCGAACCACTCCGCCATCGATTCTCCGCGCATCCACAATTTCGCCCGACCGCCGATGTCACCAAACGAATCATCAGCCACCTTAAAGCGTGCAAGCAATCGACTGAGGTTCACATGATCAACATCCGTATACAGTTTCGCCTGGATGGGATCTTTGCGGGCATTCACCTCAAGTTGCATGGACACGGTTCCGGTGGCCACGCCGAAATCCAGGCGATCCATCTGTAGATGTCCATCTTCAATCCTCAAATTGAGGGCAAAATCATTGAGTGGAAGGTCCGGTGCCTTAACGTCCGTCGCGGCATATTCCACTTCTGCATCCAATTTCCTGAGCTGGGTGAAATCCATGGGCTTATCCGGTAACACCGTTTGACGATCTTCAGTTTTTTCGGCACGGGCTTTCTGTGCCTTCGAAGCGGTTTCTTCGGGATCCGGCGGTGCACCGATCAGACCGGCCAGATCATCGAAATCCAGTTTACGTGAGTGAAGGCGAGCCGAGACCATGGGACGTTCGCCGCCCGTCATGACCTGCAGGGTGCCGGCGACATCGCTATCTCCCATGGTGCCGCTCAGGTTTTGAAGAGAGATCGTTTCTTGGCCTTCCGGCGCTGGCTTCCGGTGAACCAGAGCTTCCAGCTTATAAGGGGGAAGATGCGGCAGGGGAATGCCTAACGCATCGCCTAAACGAGCCGGATCCGGTCCTTCCACCCACACTCGTCCCTGAAAGCCTGACAGGGGAAATATACTTCCTATCGTGGCGTCCAGTCCGATATCGGTGTCGTTTACCGAAAAAATCGCTTCCACCGGCATCGACTGATAGTCTCTCCAGGCTTTTTGAATGGAACCTGTGGACAAGCGCACATCAACAGGGTTTTCACGATATTCCACGGTTCCGTTCACCTGAATGCCGGAGGCGACGCTTTCCGCCCGGACCTGTAAATCCGACTTGGCCTTTAAGTCGGGATCATCATAGCGTATCCGTACTTCGTCGATGCGTAAGCGATCAAGCAGGGCACCCATCTCAAGCGGATTGGCTACGTTGCGCTCTGCAGACGGAAGACTTAAGGCGAGGCGACCGCTTAACGTTCCCAGGTTACCGGATTCTTTCCCCAGCGACTGCATGGCCTTTTCCAGAACCACCCGTTGGATATCGGTCTGAAGACGGGAGGGCAGCGATGGATCGCGCAAATCCAGCAGTGCCGATGTCGTTATCGTGCCTTCACCGATATTCACTGTCAGCGGGGAGATGTGAAGCAGGCCATTCTCGATCTTTGTCACCATGGAAACATCCTCTAACGTGACATTCGGGACCACCAGGTTCCCGACAGAAATCTCGAGGATGCCTCCCAGATGCGTCAGCCAGTCGGGGATGGGTAAGTCTCTCGTTTTCTGTGTTCCGGGTTGTCGTGCCGGAGATTCTCCAATGCCGGACATGGGAACCAGCGAAACCACATCGAATGTTCCCGAATGCACTGTTGCTTTAAAACGGGTTGTCTCACCCGCGTCAACAGTAGCCTTTGCGGCAAAATCGCTGTGGCCTATCACGCCCGACACGTCCTCCAGTTTCCAGGTCCGTGACCTCTTATACAGATTTCCCTTTATTGCGACCTGACCCAACGTCGGCATTTCCATGTCAAACATAGACGCGACTGTGGACGGGGCATCGCTGTGAAGGAAAACTGACAGATCCATCCACATTGGCGGCCAGGCGGGCTCAATCATTGCAGAAAGCGCAGCCGTCGTGTCGAGCAGTTGTAGATTCGCAGAGAGAGGTATTCGTATGACACGATCGGGAGAAGGCTCGAGTAGAGTTTCGATGGTAGGGCCCGAGACTATCAGTGTCAGCGGCTCGTTGCGTAAAATTCCCTTGGCTTTGAGGACCAGGCCATCCGATATGTTTTCATCCATGTGTGCCCGGATCTGGGTGTTCGTGGAAGGATCTGTATAGCGAATATCGAAATTTTCTATGTCCAGCGTATTCAACTCAACGGCATGGATTGGTTCATGGGGACTGGAGCCCACTGGGGAGCCTTTTTTTTGATCTGGTGGAGGCACCATGTGTATGTTCATGGCAAGGTTCAATGCAAGATTGCCGGTAAGTTCTTGCATGGCGTTCGTTCCGGATGTTGATGCATTGGCGACCTTGATCATATTGGGAGCTTCTTTGTTTTCAGCTCGCAGGTGGACTTGCCCTTTCACCAGATTTTCTTTCATGGATATCTGCGTCTCGACGTTGAGCCGAATACCCGCCACTTCCGCCGATAGAGGTTCTATGATGAGTCTGTGCTCTTCCAGTCTCATCGCGATATTGGCATCGTGTACGGGCACAATTCCTGTTTCAATCAGATCGGTTCGATATGTGAGACTGGTCTGCCAGGTGCCCTGGCCGATACTATTCAAGATATTGCCGATTTTCACTGTCAGTGGTTTCGGGTTTGGTTGTTGAGAAACGTATTTCTGAAGTTGTGCCACATCCAGTCGTGTGGAAGAGAGATGTCCTTCAATCCGGACAGGATTGGCCTCGGGCATGATTTTCAGTGTCCCCGTCACATCGCTTTCCTTGACTATGGCTTTCAGGTTATTAACCGTCCATTCTTCATTAGCCAGCATGAGATGTCCGGCTAATTGATATGTGGGAAAGGCCGGGAAGGCGGTGTCGATTACCTCATTCCATCTGGAGAGGTCTTTGCCTTCCACCAGGATTTGCAGCTCTGCCCTCTCAGGAGAGAGCAGTGCATCAATCTCTCCTTCAACATGCAAACTTGTTTGAACGGCATTGATGAGTAACGCCAACTGAATAAGATTGTCGTGTGTATGTGTTGTAGGTGAAGCAGGCTTTGCAGACAATTCAATCGTGACCGGTTCTCCTGCCAGGTGTCCACCCCCATTGGCCATCAGACCGATTGGAACAGTGCTGGCTTCTTTCCTCCCGGCATAGAACGATAGTGCAAGAAAGATATCCTTGCGGGGATCAAGATAGGTCATTCTCCCCCCTTTGACTGTCAGAGATTTAATTCGAGGCAAATCAAAAGTCGCATTGTCCTGTTGCCCGTCGTTTTGTTGATTATCTGGAGAAGAATCTCCTTCATTCTTTTGCGCCCAATTGCCAATGCCGTGACCAGACCACTCCAGATGTACAACTGGTGCTGTCGCTTGCAGGTCGGTGATGAGCAGATCGCCTCTCAGAAGCTTCAAGAGGTCGATCCCCACATCCACAACGTCCACCGACGCAAGATAAGGATCTGCTGCCCAGGACGGATTCGCGACCCATAACTTTTCAACTCGTAACCGGGAAATACGGCCTAGGTCTACCTCCAATGCGCCAATATTCACCTGTTGACCGAGAGATTCCGTCAAACTGGATTCAGCGAAATGGAGAAACCATTGGGAGTGCAGCAGCATGATTCCCCCTGCAACAGGTATGGCAATCACGCATGCCACGATGACAATCGAGGTCAGAAGTTTGCCACTCCACCCTTGCTGTCTTTCTTGTTTTTTCATGAAGTATCACACGATTTCATTTAGGGAATGATGGGAGATGAAAGAATGTTTTCTTATGATTGCTATTCGGGTCACTGAATCTGTTATGTTTTTATATTCCCATTGAGCATTATCTTTTCAAGGATTCATGTGAGCCATTTCTCTTCCTATTCCTTTTCCTATGGGTGGCGGCATATTCCTGCTGTCTGCCTAATGGCCTTTGTATTGGCGGCGTTCGCATGTGGTTCTCCGCTTGGCCATGATGCAGAGGTGTCGGATAGGAACGAATATATCGCCGCCAGAGTAAAAGTCGCTCTTGTACAGGAGGGGTTGGATGCCGCTCCTATTGACATCGCAGTCCGAAATGGGGTGGTGACCTTGGGAGGGTTTGTGGAAAAAGAACCACACCGAAAGGCGGCGGAAAAGGCCGCAAACAATGTACCCGGAGTGGATTCCGTTCTCAATAATATTCAAGTCAAATGACAGGCCTGTTCTCAAGACATCTTCCGCTGTGACCATGTCTCATTCCCTCATATGTTAAATTGAAAACTACACCCTGACTCGCGCGCCCATCGGCTTTCGCCATCAAAATGTAGACACCATCGTCTCGAGAGGTAGCTTGATAGTCGCGATGGGAACGTGGAAGGGGAGGCTTCCGCAATCAACGAGAGTGAATATGGGACTTCCCAGATGGGGAGTATGGTTTTCGATGATGATGCGAAAGCCTCGTGGGATTATCCGTCTTCCTGAAACGTCCTGTTATCCCTCTGACTCCAATTGATGATCGACTCTGAGACGTCGTCCTCCCAGGAGGGTATCGGGGTCTGTGGCTCAACTTTGATCGTAAGAGAATGCAGGTGGGCCTATTCCAGTCGCGGTGATTGCAATCAGAGAATGGCGATGGTGCGCGAACTCCCATTTGCCCTCTCCTTCCTGGTCAAGGCTCACACCCACATTCTATTCCCTGAGACTATTTCTCACTTCTAGGAATATAGGCAATATCAGCGACTTTATCATTCTTATCCACCAAGAGGGTCACCGGCATGCCTTTCGAAAGTTCCGTTAACTCTTTCTGTAAATAATCCCAGACCGGTAATGTCAGGGATTCTTTATTTTTGGTTTGAATCGTCAGGGATTCCTTTTCTGGTTTTTCCTGGATGACTCCCTCAATATGACGATAGACATTATAGGCAGTGGAACGAGCCCAATCGTCCTCGGACGTGACATCCTTGGTTAATGCGGCACTCGCAATTTCATTGGTTTCATCGATGAGAAACAGCCCCTCGGTGTCGAAAGGAATGGCTGCGACTTCGCTTCTTGCGAGCGGACGGACTGCAAAAGATTGTTCTTTTCCGTCATTCGTTTTAATTATCGCTTGTTCCTGACCAACCTTGAGCGGTTGCGCAAGTTTGCCTTTGACGACTTGATGATGACTGTGATCTTCGCCCTTTGTGAGATGATAATCCACGACGTGATTTTTGTCATTCACCATGATGGTGACCTTATCACCCTGTTTCAAAGTAAATCCTTTCTCCTTCGCCCTTTCCAGTGACAGATAGCGAGGGCTGATTTCTCCCGTATCCCCGGAATTGACCTTTGCCTGATCCGCTTTCACGCTTTCCACCACTCCCTTAATAACCCGATGGCCGGGTAGCAATGTAAATTGTTGGTGCTGGCCACCATCCTTTTTCTTTTGTTCCATGGTGGACTGGGGTTTGGATGTATCTGTAGAGGCTTTTTCCCCTCCTGACGCAGCCGGTATAGCCACTAAAAGATACACACATGACCCGAGAAGCACGGTGGTTTTCCAGTCTGAGAAAATTTTTTTGGAAAGTGCCATAGTTCCTCCTTTCACGTGAAAACAGATATCATGTTCCGGTTTTTCCGGTTTCCGGGTTACCTGCATGGAGATTGAGCGGAAACCGGACAACAAGCCTCGAAAAAATAAGGTCTAAAGGTCTCAGTAGAAAGAAAAAGACAAAGCCACGGGTATTGCACCTTGTCTCCTTCTTTGGGATCCATTTCGTCTTTTGATCCATTTTCCATCGACATCTCTCCCTAAACAAAGTGATATGTTGAGCGAAAGCTTACCATTAGATCGCTAAGACTAATGGGCGTACGAAAACAATAAAATCGATCAATTGCACGATGACCATTAAGACGCCCAACACTGTGTGTAACACCTTCATTATTCGACCTCCTTATTTTTGGAATGCGATCACTCCAAAAAAGAAAATGTAAAAACCACTTGCATATTATGAAAAATTATGAAGAGAATTCCGTTAGCCGCTAACTGGTGAAAACCCGTGAATCAGCGATATTTACCCCTAACGTTTACATTCTTATTCAGTCATTGGGGATGCATTCCATCCTGCTGCTCCCAAAATTCAGAACCACAGGCTGGTGTGACGGTATGTTTCTTCGATCTCGGTTGATCAATATTCTTATGGGGAAACCTGAGTCATGATGGCTTTTGGGGTGCTGAATGAAATCCAACAGGGGGCACAATTTAATTTTACGGAAATTGAAAGCTAAATAGATAAAGGGGAAGGAGGAAAGGATGAGGAGGGAGGGTGAGGAGAGAGGACATACCGGGATGCAATGGCGGCTTTGATGTGAGCCAGACATTGCCCATGTTCTAGCGATTCCGTGGATTCTATTTCCCGAATCTCGGAGGCCGGCGTTTTATCTTTAATGCAATCTCGAGCCCAGGAAGAATAATCATGGCGCTTCAAATGATACATCCACGTTTCAAGATCCAGCCCTTCTGCCAGTTGAAGAAAGACCATAAGATTTTGGGCTCGAAGGTTCAGTTTTCCTTCCGGACCTTGAAAGTAGAAACTGCGATCAGGGCCTAATTCTCCTTCCGCATATTTCCGACGATGACGCCTCCGCTTGCTCCTATTGGGTTGTATCCGGAATCGAACCGGCAGAGCCTCTCCGGATCGTTTCCAGAATATCGCCTCCTCCGGTTGGACGGAATGATCCTCGAAGAAAGGCAGAGGTACTCCCACCGATTTGGAGAAAGCCTCCAATCGCTCGCCTGGGGATTTGCCAATCACCACGGCACAATCAATAGCGGCAAGGGCGTCGGCAGCCATTTGATCGGGATGCACAGTGATCATCAGCAGGGAATGTGGTGATGGGGAGGGGAAAGGGGTATCCCATTCTGCCGGTATCAGATGATGAGTCTCATCCAGTACAATCCAATGAGGACGGCCCGTTCGTGCTCTGAAGTCCTGAAGATCCTTAAAGATGTTTTTAAAAAAAGAAGGATGTTCCTGTATCGCCAGACCCACCAGATTGATGACCAGGTTCGTATCCGGATTTTCCAGAATATTGATGACCTCTTTTGAGTTGGGTGCGTGATTCATGTCACCCAGGACCACAGCCTGTTCCAACGATTCATAATCGCCTTCAGGATCGATGATACAGCATTGATAGTGTTTATCCGTGAGACGCTCAATGATCCCCGTTGATAGCGTGGATTTCGCGCTTCCCGATGAGCCGGCCAGCAGAAGGTTCGAACCATAGGGACTGATCCGGACTTCCTGCTCCGTCTCTGTGGATCCCAGCACCACATAATGCCGGTGAAGGGACGGGTCAATTGATTGTAAAACGTCAGCCAGAAGATGCCGGATAAACTCCACTACTCCGTCTCCCTGCTCTCCTTCCGTCACGATATCGGCGCGTTCCTTGATGGCCGGGAGGGCATTGCCGACTGCCGCGGAGCATTCCACCATTCCCAGAAAGGGCAGATCATTCTCGGCATCGCCAATTCCGGCAACATTGTGTGGTGATAGGCCCATTTTGCGTAGTGCGTTCTCCAGGCCGGTCGCTTTACTGAATCCTGCGGGGAGCATCATGACGGCTTCTTTGTTAAAAATCAGTTGTATATCCAATCCAAGATCACGGACCACCTCCAATACGGCAGTTTCATGCGGGCGGACGGTGGACACGATATTTCGTCCGACTGAAAGGGGAATGCCTCGGGAACGAAGCCGCATGATGAAATCTTTAGACGGCATATCCGCCAGTGTGATCGTTTCCTTGGAAGAAGGTTTGTACAACAAAAGCCCATTCTCCGCGACAATCCAATCAAATAAATGAGTGTGAGGAAATACATTCAGTAGATCCTCCAGTTCCCGTCCTGTGACCAGAAGGAGCTTTCGATTAGTGGTTATGACTTTTTCCAGACTTCGAAGGGTCGATTCGTGAACGCGCCCATGAAGGGCAAGAGTGCCGTCATAATCAGTAGCCAGTGCTAAATATCTCATGTAATTTTTTTTGGTAAAAAAGAAACGACTTTTAGGTAAACCATGCGGTGCCGTTGAGAAGGCATATTAATTTTTGCACGAACCTGATCGGCATTTATTCGGCCTTGTGTCTCAATTTCCCGGTCTCCTCACTTATCTACTTGCCTATTAATGTGACCCGATTCATTGATCGATCTGCCAGTTATGAAGCCGCGGTGCGGTCCCAGAATCGGAGGTGACGGCACATTTTCAGGAATTTGGAGGTGCCTTTATTTCCGTCAAGAGCGATCATTCCCCCGTCCATCTCTGTCAGCCCTGCCTTTGTAAAGAGGGGAGTGGCGGCTTCGACATATCCGATAAATTTCATATGCGCAAAGGCATCTGCTACAAAATCCCTCGCCGCCGGCTCTTTGGCTAAAGCCCGCCCTCCTTCCTCGGAAGGAAGGAGGGCTACAGCGTCATACAGGACAGAGGGGCCGCCATCGATTTTCTGATCCGCTTTTATCCATGTTCCGTCGCTGGCTTCCACTCCCCCCACGCCGGGCGCCACGATCTCCATGATTGCCCCTTCCGACTTGAGGGCGGTTTTGAGAGATGTAAATAATTTCATATCGACTCCGTCGGTGATGAGCACTCCAAGCTTTCGCCCTTTGAAGGTATTGGGACTATTGTGAAGAATGCTGAGCGCGGGCGACTGTTGGAGATCCTCCTGAGTCGGTTTTGCGGCATCTGCGGGCGCGGGCATCTGCTGGATGCGCAAACCTTTCGCGACCGTGTTGGCCAGCTCCTTGTGGATATTGAGTAAATGTGAAACCATACGATTCCGTATTTCAGGATGTTCTACTTTGCTTAATTCAAAGACTAGGGCGTCCGCGATGTGTGTTTGTTCGACCTCGGTCTGACTAATATAAAATTGTCGGGCTTGGCTGTAATGATCGGCAAAGGTCTCGGAGCGAAGGCGGACTTTTGGGCCTTCATCCTCTGCAGGATAAGACGTGAATCCTTTTTCCGGTGATTCACGGGGACCGGAAGTTTCGCCGGGCCAGGAATTGGGTTCATAGTTGGCTCGGCCTTGCGGATTCTGCATGGCCATATGGCCGTCCTGTTGAAAATGGCTGAACGGACACTTAGGGGCATTGATGGGTATGTGAGTGAAATTCGGACTGCCAAGCCGTTTGAGCTGAGTATCGAGGTAGGAAAAGTTCCGCCCTTGTAATAGCGGATCATTTGAAAAATCAATGCCCGGCACAATATTTTGCGTACAAAAGGCGACCTGTTCGGTCTCAGCAAAGAAATTGTTCACACAGCGATCAAGAACGAGCCGACCCACGCGTCGAATTGGTAGAATTTCTTCTGGAATGAGTTTGGTTGCATCGAGCACATCAAAATCGAATTGTTGAGCAAATTCATCATCAAAAAGCTGGAGGCCCAGTTCCCATTCCGGATAATCATCCTGCTGAATAGCACTCCATAAATCCCGGCGATGGAAATCCGGATCCGCACCATTAATTTTTACGGCTTCATTCCACAACACGGATTGCATCCCCAATTTAGGTTTCCAGTGAAATTTCACGAACGTCGATTTTCCCAGGCTATTAATCAGCCGGAATGTATGCACACCAAACCCTTCCATAAATCGAAAGGAGCGGGGAATGGCTCTGTCGGACATGATCCACATAACCATGTGCATACTTTCGGGAGTGAGCGATATAAAGTCCCAAAAGTTATCATGCGCGGTTTGGGCTTGAGGAAAGCCACGATCCGGTTCCGGTTTGGCGGCGTGAATCAGGTCGGGAAATTTGATGGCGTCTTGTATGAAAAACACGGGCATATTATTCCCCACAAGATCCCAGTTTCCTTCTTTGGTATACAGCTTCACGGCAAATCCCCTGACGTCTCTTGCCAAATCGAAGGAACCTTTATTGCCGGCTACGGTTGAAAAGCGAACAAACGCGGGAGTTTTATCACGTGGTCGTTGAAAGAGGTCGGCTCTGGTGACATCTGCCAGAGATTCGTAGTTTTGAAAATACCCATGAGCCCCGAACCCGCGGGCATGCACAACCCGTTCAGGGATCCGTTCATGGTCAAAGTGAAAAATCTTTTCCCGAAAGTGAAAGTCTTCCAATGCGCTTGGACCCCGCGCTCCGACTTTAAGCGAGTTTTGGTCATCCGCGACAGGAATACCTTGCTGAGTGGTTAATACCGGATTGGTTTTTCCGCTTGTCTGATGCACTTCCCCTCCAGTGCCGATCTCGACAGTTTGGTCAGCATATTTCCCGGTTTTACGGGTTGAAGGAGGGGTGGAAGTAGCGGATGGTTTTTTGGCCATTGCGGATTGCTCCTCATCATTGATGATTTCGTGATGAATAGGTGAGTGAACATGTGACGGTTAAAGTACATATGATGATATAGAAACAATTAAAAGGCCCACACTGTCAGAAACCCTGGTAAGAGATTGCAAAAATTGTTATTGGGTTACAGGAAAGTTTCCCTCAAGGGTTCATGGCAGTCCCAACTTTTTGCATTCCGGGATAAGATTTGATTAAGTGATTGAGAGTTGGAGTTCAGATATTCAGATACATACGGCCAAAGATCTGCTCTGAAAGACTTGTGCTTAACATTACATCCCGTTTCCATGAAGGAGGTCGAAAAGCAAGATGATGCAAATTGGACAGATGATCACGGATGGCACATACCAGGCCTTTCACATGGAACAGATCCGTTCTCTCGAGATGTCCGAATTTCAGGGAAAATGGCTGGTATTGGTATTTTATCCGGGTGATTTTACGTTTATTTGTCCAACAGAATTACAAGAATTGGGGGAGTTGTATCCGGAATTTCAAAAGCTCGGAGCTGAAGTTCTTAGTGTCAGCACAGATTCGGTCTTTGTGCATAAGGCCTGGCACGATACCTCGCCTGCCATAAAAAATATTCAGTTCCCTATGGTAGCCGATCCCACAGGCCGGCTAAGCCGGGAGTTCGGAACATATCTGGAGGATGAGGGAGTCTCATTGCGTGGGAGTTTTCTGGTCGATCCGGACGGGGTCCTGAAAGTGGGAGAAATCCACGACAACAGCATCGGACGAAATGGCCGGGAATTACTGAGGAAACTCCAAGCGGCAGTCCACGTTAGGGAAGGAAAAGGAGAAGTCTGTCCGGCTAACTGGAAACCGGGAGATAAGACATTAAAACCGGGATTGGATCTTGTCGGAAAGATTTGAGCACCAGGCTCTGGTCAATTTTTATCTCATCAGGAAACCAGGCCCTGTTGGCAGTTAATTCAATAACAGGCGCGTCATGATAAGAAAGGATTAAGACCCTATCCATGACATTGAATCACACCATCGTGGCTGCTAAGGACAAAACGGTTTCGGCAGTGTTTCTGACGGAAATTCTTGGACTGCCGGCCCCATTGCTCCTGGGGCCCTTTGCCGTGGTGCGGGTAGGTGAGACTTCCTTGGATTATCTCGATGCCGATGGCGACATCCCTTCCCAGCATTATGCTTTCCTGGTAAGCGAGGTCGAATTCGACCAGATTTTTGAGCGAATCCGGGAACGACGGTTATCGTATTGGGCTGATCCCCATCGGGAGGAGCCGAATTACATCAATGGCTGGGATGATGGGCGCGGGCTGTATTTTGACGATCCGAACGGTCATTTACTGGAAATCATTACCCGTCCTTATGGCAGCGGTGGGACAGCCGTGTCGAAACCTCATCCGTTGGTAGCATCGGCAGTGGCTCCAGGAGTTCAAGCGAACCGCTCTGAATAGCTCTGAATAGGGTAGATAGGCACGAAAGTGTAAACAGAAAATGAGGACGACCGAAAAGGGACCAACGCTCACGAACTTCAGGAAATGGGGGATATGACGATATCGTTTACTATTGGGCCGGTCGGTCACTTCGGACTCGCGGACCGTGATCCTAAACGAAGTGCAAAATGGTTTATGCAAGTATTGGGAATGCGTAAGGAGTTTGAGTTGGAGGAAGTTGTGGCAGTCGGCAACGAGTTTGTGACGATCGCTTTGTCAAAAGGCAAACCGTCACCGAAAACGATAGGGCATATGTCATTCCATTTGCAAAATATGGCCGCACTCGAAAAAGCGCTGGAGCATCTGAAGAAACATAAGGTCAAGTTGGAGGACCCCGGAAATGAAATCGGTCCCGAATCTCCAGGCTCCCCGCATATGGGGATTTGGTTCCACGGTCCTGACAGCTATCCCTCGGAACTTTCTTTCCCAGGCCGCCTGTGTCCCCGGCCTAATATGACAAAGAAGACGAGTTGATGTTATTGGGAGCAGTGAGCTGTCAATGAAGGTGGAAGAATTGGAATTTTTGGTTTGTGGTCGCCTGGTGATTGATAAAGCAATGGCTGGAAATATTGGGGTGCAATCTTTCCTGTATTCTTCTCGCGCCGTGTTCGTTTTCTCGATACATGTGCAATATCGGCAGGGTGAGTCCTGTTGATGGGTGCGTTCGATGATATGGGAAATGGACATTTAGGAAAGCCGTCTGCCAGATTAATCCATATCTGATCCATACCTCCCTGTGCTGTAGTACCACAATGCACATCGAAATTTTATGTCCTGTTTCTTAATTTACCATCGGAGGAATTGATTGGATATGTAGGAAGTGTGAACAAAGAGATGATTATGCATAATTATTGAAATGCATGCATGTTTTCTCGCGATCAAAATTCACCTGGAAGACGTATATTTTTGAAAGGAGACGAAGATGGCGGACAAATGGGGATTATGTAAAAGCTGCCAATGGTGGCAAATCGAACCATCTGCAAAGATTGAAGATGCGACGATGGGCCTGTGTATCGATGAGAATCTTCAACCCTACCGGTTACTGATTTCCGGCAACAGTGGATGCAATAGATTCATGAAAGGTAGTCCGGCTCGAGCGGAAGGTTCCTCTTCCCGACCTCCGACTGCGGAACCCACTCGATAGCGGAACGGGGATTCTCCTGTGAAGGAGGCTTAGGAAAATTATGATGCATTCTCACGGAGCCAAGAAGAGACTGATCCAGACATATATAACGATCCAGACTTCATCAGGCCGGGTATCAAAGGATGCGTTCACACCTCTGTCTTGGAAAAGGTATCCCTTCTTTGACTTGTCATTCAGGAATTCCTGGGAGACAATGTAATGGTCGTGTGAATGATCCATTCACATCCCTCTCAGGGAGTATCGGCTTGAAAAATTGGGTGATGGTCGGTTTATTGCTGTGGTATGTCGGCTTCTTTCTGGTAATGGGAAGGGCCCCCCTTGATCCTCAAAGTTGGGCCTTTGCCAATATCCTTCCTCTTCTTTTCGTAGGTGTATTAACTATTTCCTATCGGCGACTGCCTTTTTCCGGCGCTTCCTATGTGCTCTTTACGATGTTCCTGACCCTGCATACGATTGGCTCACACTATACGTATGCGCAGGTCCCATTCGGCCTCTGGTTGGAAGATCTATTCGAATTACCTCGTAACCATTTTGATCGCATCGTTCATTTTTGTTTCGGCTTGCTCTTTGCCCATCCCTTGTGGGAAATCTTCAGAAGAATCCCAGGCATGTCCGGAAGGATCCGCGCGGGAATGGTCCTGCTCACACTTGTCGGACTGGGGGGATTGTGGGAAATTCTGGAATCATGGGTGACCCGAATTGTCCATCCGGAATTAGGCCTGGCCTATCTCGGTGCACAGGGAGATATCTGGGATGCCCAAAAAGATATGGCAGCCACATTATATGGCGCGCTGTTCTGGTTGGCGATTATGCTGTGCAACTGGAAATTGAAAGGGACTTGTTCATTTGGGGCACAGGAAAGGACGGTAGATCTTCCACATGCGTCTGACCACTGCAGTTACCGCCCCTAACCGGAAAAATTTTCGCAAGGATCATCTTTTACACGTGCTTCTGGTTTGGTATGTGGTGGTATGGGTATTCCTTGCCATTGACCCCGTCGACCGTCATGACTGGTTTCTCGAAAATATTTTAGCGATGGGACTGATCATTGTCCTAGTCGCTACCTATCGACGGTTTCCCTTATCGGATCTTTCCTATGTATTCCTCGCCGTGTTTATGACCCTTCATGCGATCGGAGCCCATTATACCTATTCAAAAGTTCCTCTGGGGTTTTGGATGCAGGAGTGGTGGGGCTTTGAGCGCAATCATTTTGACCGCATCGCGCATTTTTCATTCGGGTTGCTCCTGGCCTATCCGTTGCGAGAATTATTTCTGCGTCGCGTAAATGTGCGTGGATTCTGGGCTTATTATCTTCCTATCAGCGGAATATTGGCCCTCAGTGGATTCTTTGAAATTATTGAATCGTGGGTGGTTCTTCTGGTTCGTCCGGAATTGGGAGAGGCGTACCTTGGCACTCAGGGTGACGAATGGGATGCGCAAAAAGATATGACGGTAGCGGTTCTCGGAGCATTTTCCACAATCATGCTGACCTACGCACTTTCCAAGTTAGTGCCCCAAAAATCTCTTCCGGCTCCTCCCTAGCATTTTCTGATTTCCCTATGATTAAACTGTCCATGGCCTGCTCCTTTCCGGTCCAAGCTTACAGGGAGATTTTCAAGCGACCATGCAGGTGCGAGCGTATAGGCCAATTACCTATCCATACTTGCCTGTTGGCTTTGGCGTTTTGTCTGGTAGTCATTCCCGGTCGGTCCGTTTCCGGGGAGACAACCGATACTCCGCTGGCAGGACAACCCCATCAGACGGAAGTTTTTGGACAGGATATTTATATCCCTCCACGGGATCGTCGGCATGTGACGGCGATGAATATCGGGATGAATTGGATTCCGGACGGTCCTAAACGGTTGGAACTTCTCCCGTTCGGAGCGTTATTTATCTGGCGCAATTGGGAAGATGAAAACCAGCGGTTTCGGGGGACCTTCTCAGGCGTATTCAATGACATCCAGTATCAGCGTGGCCTGTCATCGACCAGCCCATGGTTTGCCGCCATGACATTTGAAAATGTGATCATTCCATTCGGCCGATACGAGTATGTCGAAGGACAGGCTATCAAGGAGGTGGAACTGCAATGGAATTATGTATTTGCCGGGATCGGGCTCGGGTATCGCACCTCAGTATCCCCCGGATTTCAGGATAATGTGGTTGAAGTTTCTTTGACGTATGAACCGGGTTACCGTTGGTTCGACCGCAGTTCACAAACATCCAAAAATTTTATAGTCCCTCAAAATACCTATGAAGGGCGTGTGCATGCCCGGCTTCGTATAGATCAGTTCGAACGAAATCTCATGGAGTTGCTTCATCACGGAGTGGCTTTCGGAGGTGATGCCCTCTATGGACATCGCGCCCATTGGCGTCGGTGGGGGGATTCTGCATTTGAGACACCGGATAATCATGATGAGGGAACATTTATGCTGGCCAGTTTTTATGCCGCCATCGCGGGGAAGGTCCCTTGGGTACCGACAGAGCGACACAGGTTGGTTGCCACCATGTATGGCGGAATCGGGAAGAACCTTGACCGGTTTTCTACATTCCGGTTGCCAGGCCGCCCAACGGGCTATGAATGGGAAGCACTCTCTCGTCCTCTCATTCCCGGAGTGGCCTTCAACGAACTGTTTCCCAGGAAGTATGTGATTGCCAACCTTACTTACCGGTATGAGGCGTTGTTTTTCTTATATCCGTATATCCGAGGAACCTGGTCCGCAATTGAACGAGCCCGTTTTACCGGAGATGGTTCTATTCGCAATCAGGTTGATATGCTACCAGCCGTGGGCGCTGGAATCGTCAGCGGCGCTCCATGGGGTTCACAAATAGAAGTTAATTATAGTTATAACTTTGGTATATACCGCGATCGGCATGGGCCAAAGCTGGGAGGGAACAGTGTCGTGGTCTTCTGGTCAAAGCTTCTTTGAAAGGACGGAAAATTCTCCCGTATCTATCTTCTCCATCAGGATCAGGATCTTTTGCCGTACCTTTCTTCTTGCGGAACCAATTAGTTCCGTTCTTGAGTCGGAACCTGTGGATCGACATGCACTTCTGTTTGAACCACTCCATAGAAGATCGTCGCCAGGGACAGAATGAACAGAAAATAAAAGGCCACACGCGCCGGTCCCAAAATAGGGGTCGTAAAAACTCCAAATCCAAATAAGGCACAAAGTCCTGCGAGGATAAATAATATGAAGCCGATGGTGAGCATTGGTACCTCCTTTTTCAGTAGGCAAAGAGCCGGCCTTTTTCGAAAATAATTATTTCCGCCACGGGTTTCTCTGCCCGGCCTTTCGAAAGACCCAGACGCTTATTCAGCACCTTTTATCGCTCTTTGAAGAACCTCAGCCGTATGGAGGGCGTTCCGTCCGGTGGTTTGCACGATTTGTTCGCGACAACTGAATCCATCGGCCACGACTAATGCATCTTGGGCCGCCGCTTCCCGAATCTTCGGGAGAAGAATCTGTTCTCCAATGGCAAGTGAAATATCATAATGCTCTTCTTTAAATCCGAATGACCCCGCCATGCCGCAACATCCGGAATCGAGTAGAGTGCAATCTAATCCTATGTCCTTTAAAATTTTCATTTCACTATTCATCCCCATGACGGCCTTTTGATGACAATGACCATGCACGATGGCTCGTCCATGGAACTGAGGCCAGACAATGGGTCCTGCCTGTGTATCAAGGAACTCTCCAAGAGTACACGTTAATCCGGATAGCCGTTTCGCCTGTTCATCATTGGGAAACAATTTAAGAAGTTCGTCGCGAAAGACCGCCACGCAACTGGGTTCAAGGCCAATGACAGGGATGCCGGCGGCGATATCCTTACCCAGGGTATCTATGATTTGACGCAGCAGAAGCTTGGCGGTTTTCAACATGCCGAAATCATACAAGGGACGTCCGCAACAGAGAGTCCGTGCGGGGATGGTTACCTCAAAACCAATTTTCTCCAGCACCTCAACTGCCGCTTGCAGTGTGTGTGGGAAAAAATAATTATTAAAGGTGTCAGGCCATAACACCACTTTGGACCCTGCAGAAGAAGGAGATGGTCGTTTATGAAACCAGGCGGTAAAGGACTCCATCGCATAGCGAGGCATGTTTCGTTGAGGAGCAATCCCTCCAAATTTTTTGACAAGAGTCCCCAAAAAGGGGGCATGGGTCACGGCATTCACCACTCCAGGCATGGTGGAGGCGAGCCTCGACCACCAGTAAATGAGTCCCATGGAAAAAGCGGCGCGGGGGCGAAGGCGGCCTTCATAATAGTGAGAGAGAAATTCCGCTTTATAGGTGGCCATATCCACATTCACCGGACAGTCGCTAAGGCAGCCTTTGCAGGCCAGGCACAGGTCCAATGCCTCTTTGACCGCTTCATTTCGCCAGCCGTGGCGTAAGGGATTGCCTTGTAACATTTCGAACAGCAGGTGTGCCCGTCCGCGAGTGGAATGTTGTTCCTCCCGCGTCGCTCGATAACTGGGACACATCGTTCCGCCTTCCATCTTTCGGCAATCTCCCACTCCGACGCAGCGCAACGTGGCCCGCGAAAAGCTCCCCCTATCATCCATATAGTGAAAATGGGTTTGCAGTTGTGGAGGATTATAGGAGGTTCCCAACCGCAAGTTCTGATCAAGGGGATTGGCATCAATGACTTTTCCCGGATTCATTTTCCAATCGGGATCCCAGGCTTGTTTGAATTCCCGAAACGCATTCATTAGTTCCGGGCCGAACATTTTCGGAAGCAATTCACCCCGCGACTGCCCATCTCCGTGTTCACCGGAAAAGGAACCGTTATATCGCATCACGAGGTCGGAGGCTTCTTCGATAAAATTGCGGTATTTGTCGATTCCCGCCCGCGTTTCTAATTCGAAATTAATGCGCGTATGGATGCATCCTTGCCCGAAATGTCCGTACAAGGCGCATTGATAGTCATATTTGTGTAAAAGGCCTCGTAGATCACGTAGATATTTCCCCACATCTTCCGGGGCGACTGCCGAGTCCTCCCATCCCGGCCAGCTATCTTCTTTGCCTGGGACCCTGGCGGTTGCTCCAAGGCCGGACTTGCGGATTTCCCACACCTGTCGTTCCTCAGAGAGATCGTCATAAAGTTTCATCGATGGGGGATGTGACGCCTTTTTGAGTTTCTCCATGAGTTTCCCCGCCCGATCGTCGGCGTCTTGCTTAGTTTCTCCTCCGAATTCCACCAAGAGCCAGCCTCCACCTTCAGGGAGCAGAGACAGTTGATTTACATTTAAATGTTTTTCTTTCATATCCCTTACGAGGATGTCATCCAGCCCCTCCAACCCGATTGGTTTATGAGCCAGTATTTCCATGAGATGGTCTCCTGCCATATACACATCGGGATATCCCAGAACGAGGAGTGTTCGCTTTGGGGGGCTATAGACGAGTTGGACCGTCGCTTCCAGAACCGTGACACATGTGCCCTCGGTGCCCACCAATGCCCGCGCGACATGAAAATCATGCTCGGGGAGCAGTTGATCCAGGTTATAACCAGACACTCTCCGGGGGATTTTCGGAAAGCGACTACGAATGAGAGAGGCATAGGTGTCGCGAATGGATTGTAGCCTGGCATAGATTCGACCGCGTCGGCCTCCCTGCCGGATAATGTGGTGTAGGTCCTCCTCCGTGGTTTTGCCCACGCGCATTCGCAATCCGTCATAGGTGAGAATTTCCAATTCCTCGATATTATCCATCGTTTTGCCACCCATCAGGGCATGCACTCCGCAGGAATTGTTGCCGATCATTCCACCCAGCGTGCAGTGATCATGTGTGGACGGATCCGGCGCGAAGGTCAAATGATGCTGTTCCGCCCGATTGCGGAGCACGTCGAGCACGACTCCCGGTTGAACCCGGGCCAGGCGGGTGGAGGGGTTTACCTCTCCAATGTTGTGCAGATATTTTGACATGTCCATCACCACAGCCACATTGCAACATTGCCCGGCCAGACTGGTTCCTCCACCGCGTGAGAGGACGGGGACTCCATACTGGTGACAGGCCGCGACGGTTGTCACCACATCATTCACAGTTTTGGGAATAACCACCCCGATGGGTACCTGACGATAATTCGATCCATCTGTCGCATATAAAGCCCGGCTTCCTTCATCGAAGCGCACTTCTCCTTCAATGGAGATCTGAAGATGAGAAGACAACTCTCCTGCAATCTCCTGATAGGTGAAATCCTCCCGCCGGTCCTTTTTGACCTGAGCGTTATTCAGAATGGGCAGTGATTGGGTCAACATGAAGTTTTGGTCCTTGTCTGGTGCACCTTACGAAATTCCGTATGGGATCCTTCTCGGCAGAAAAACCCCCCAAGGCTCAGAGAGCAAATTGAGCGGCGTCGGCCCGTTTAAATTCCAAGCCATGTCCGGCACGGTTCAAATCTGGATAGAGTATGCCGTTAATGGGAGTCGGGGCTCCGTCAAAGAGCATCTGTTCAATTCGGACATGATCATGGAAATATTCCACATGCCGTAGAGATTGCAATGCACAGGCCGGATGCAGATGGAGTGAGGGAGCGCAATGTGCTGAAAGGGGTATCGAGCGGGCTTCACATAACGCGCCGACCTGTAAAAACCCGGTGATACCGCAACGCGATGCATCGGCCTGCAGCACATCTACACATTCTGCATCCAGCATTCTTTGGAAATAGGCGGGGGCATACCCGTATTCTCCTGCGGCGATTTCCATGCATCCCGGCGCATGTTCTTTAATTGTCCTGAGCCCGGGGAGATTATCGGAAGACACCGGTTCCTCAAACCATTCCACCCCGGACTCAGCAAATCGTTCGGCAAACCATTGGGCCTGTCTCACTGAATAGGCTCCATTGGCATCCACAAGGAGGCGGGTGCCGGGTTGAAGGGCTTTGCGCGCCACCTGGACTCTGTGAAGATCTTGGTCAGGATGACGTCCAACCTTCATCTTCACCTGCGAGATTCCCTGCTCGCTCCACGTTCCCAATTGTTCCTCCAGCTGTTGATCAGTATAGGAGGTGAAACCTCCGCTCCCATAGATTGGAATCCCAGCCTGAGCACGTCCGAATAACATGACCAGTGGAATATTCAGCACCCGCGCCTTTAAATCCCATAGGGCCATATCCACAGATGCGATGCCCATGGAAACAATGCCGGGTCTCCCCATATTCCGTATGGCCTGTCTCATGCTCATCCAACATTCGGGAATAGCCATCGCATCATGATCTGTCAGCACGGAACACAAAGTCTTTTCAATCAATATGGCCGTAGCGAGATCGGCATAAGTATATCCCCATCCTTCTCCGGCAGGCGTTCCTATCTGCACCACCACCAGCGTGGTAGAATTCCAGCTATATGTCCCATCCGATTCAGGAAAGTCAGTGGGAATTCTAAACGCCGAGACCTCACAGCGATCGATCCGGGTATCAGTCTGCGGCAGAGCTACCATTTATCAACACCCTTTCCAATTACACCCTTCTTTTCACCGGCCTCATCGTATCCACAATAAACCTGGTCTTGTCTTTTCCTTTCAACGTATTCGTACGCAAGATAAATGGCCGCCTCCATCGCACGCTGAGGGAGAATGGTGTTGATGTCTCCGATGTTTTCATTCATCCAAAGCATCTCTGTATTTATCGAAATAGGGATACACAACCAATACCCGGCAAATTTGAATTCATGAAAATGGACCCTTCAAAAATTTCTCAACGTAATTACAATTCCATCACCCATGCAACATAAACACTGACCTTTTTTCAATAATTGTGCAACTAGACAGAACCCTTGACGAGGAAAGAATGGCGCAGAGAAGAACGGAGGGAGGAACAAAATTTTGGACCTCCTTATTTCTGAAGCGTCGCTAGCGTCCCCTTCTCGAGGCTACGAATTTCTCCACCTTTCTGTTACACGAGTTCCCGTACCCGATCTGACAAGGCCGTCATGGCAATTTTCACCCGGTTCGGTTCGCCTTTTGCCAACGATTCCGCAAATTTGGCGGCTTGGCTCATCGTAATGTTGGCGGGCATCGGAGGTTCAAAAGGATCGACAATGGCTTGTACCAATACCGGCCCCGGCGTTTGGAAGGCCTGGTCGATGATGGAACCACAATCCGCAGGATCGTCGACCGTTAGTCCGGTTCCTCCACATGCCTGAGCCAGGAGGGCAAAATCGATGGGATGCAGTTCGCAACCATATTCGGGATTGCCCAGAAACACCATCTGTTCCCATTTAATCTGGCCCAGCGTATTGTTTTTGATGACCACCACTTTCACGGGCAATTGATATTTGACACAGGTGGCGAATTCGGCCATGAGCATCGAAAATCCCCCATCTCCCACAAAGGCGATACATTGACGATCCGGATAGGCGATTTGGGCGGCAATCGCATAGGGCAGCCCGCAAGCCATGGATGCTAGCGTGCCCGATACCGTATGCTTCTGCCCGCGCTTGGCAGGGATTTGTCTGGCCCACCAAGTCGTGATCGTTCCCGAATCACAGGAAACGATGGCGTGGTCAGAAAGGCGTTTGCCGAGTTCCCAGGCCACCACCTGGGGTTTCATGGGTTTATCTTTTCGGGTTCCGCGTTCTTCCATCAATGTCCGCCATTTGGCCATTGCCGTTTGTGCCCGTTCCAAAAATTTCCGGTGTTTATTCCGTTGCAACAACGGCGATAGCTCTTGGAGGGTTCTCCGACAGTCGCCAACCAAGCCGACTTCCACCGGGTACCGTAGTCCGATTCGCGCCGGATCAAGATCGATTTGAACGGCCCGGGCCTGTCCGGGCTTGGGATAAAATTCCATATAGGGAAACGACGTTCCGATGAGGACCAGGGTATCGCAATCCTCCAGGGCTTCCTGAGAGGGCGCAGTTCCCAACAATCCGATGCCCCCCGTTGTATAGGGACTGTCGTCAGGCACCGACGCTTTGCCCAATAACGGTTTAATAATGGGCGCTCCCAGGAGTTCGGCAATTTGTTCCAGTTCATCGGTGGCTTCCAAGGCTCCAGCCCCGGCCATGATGGCAATACGTTTTCCCTCATTCAGCACTTTGGCGGCCTGTTGCAAATCTGCTGCGTTGGGTAATCGCGCGCTACGAGAAAATACTTCTATCGAATGGTGAGGAATATTGCGTTTGGAATACCCTTTATCCGCTTTTAGATCCTGAAGGTCCACGGGAAAATTAATATGAGCAACGCCACGGTATCCCAGAGCGGTACGGCAGGCGAGATCGGTCACATTTTCGACATGACTGGCGCTCATGACCCGCGTGTTATAAACCGTGACATCTTGAAACACTCTGGTCAGGTCCACGTCCTGTTGGGCATGCGTGTCAATGAGATCATGAAAATGGTGCCCGGTAATGGCTAAAACCGGTTGTCCGTTCATTTTTGCATCATACAACCCATTCAAAAGGTGAAGCCCCCCGGGACCCGAGGTGGCCAGGCATACCCCGAGCTTTCCCGTGTATTTGGCATATCCGCACGCCATCCAGGCTGCGGCTTCTTCGTGACGCACCTGAATAAAGCGGATTTCATCTTGTCGTTGACGCAGGGATTCCATAATTCCATTAATGCCATCTCCGGGGAGTCCAAATATGACATCTACACCCCAATTTTGGATTTTCTCAATCATTACATCCGCGGCGGTTTTTGTCATAACGTGTGTCCTCTCTGATGCTCCCCTGATTGAACCAAATAGGAGGTTTAACGCTCAGGGAAGGCTTCCTTATTGGTGGTCCGTATAAGCCATAGTCGATAAAAGAGCATTTTCGGCTTGTCGTGAGTCCAGACGGGTGTGTTGCACGACAATGGGAATATCGGATTCAATGAAGCTGGCAAAATCCGTGTCTCTGGGTATGGGTTCGGGATCCTTCAAGTCATTAAAACGGATATGGCTCGTCCGGCGAGGGGGGACGGTGATATGGTAGGGCCCCACCGGCTCCCGGTCTGAATAAAAAATTGTGATACAAACATGCGCCGGATCGTTGGAGACATTGAGGAGGCATGCGGTTTCATGACTCGTCATCTGCGGCTCCGGTCCATGGCTTTCCGCAGGGATATACCCTTCCGGAATGGCCCATCGTTTGGCCCCCATTGATTGATTCATGAGCTCATTCCCTCTTCTGGTGGATGTTCCTGTGAGCTTTTCCAGTCTGTCCTTGCCGATGGCGACGTTCCCATTCCCTATCCAATGCAGCTTCAAGAAGGTAGGAAGGCAAAGACGGATCGATATTCCCGGAAGAATGTGAACCTTGAGAATCAATGTTGTTCACTCGTTCATTCATAAAAAAATTCCTTTCCTTTTACCTGTAAAAGACAATGAAAATAATTCATGTCCATCAGGATCCTGACGGACTCTGAGCGTGGATGAGTCGGGGCTTTTTAACCGGCGGACGGCGAAGGTTTTGCCGAAGCGTGGGTCGGCGTTTTCGCTCTACTCCTTTGAGTGAAACCGGTTGGCCCTTTTGGGCTGAACGGTACAGAGCTTCAATAATGCGGACATCATGGAGGCCCTCATCGCCTGCCGGTTCAGGAACCGTACCATTCAAAATGCTATCCGAAAATTTTAAAAGTTGTGGAGCAAATTGATCACGTTTGGAAAAGGTGTGCTTTTTCTCTTTCCCGTTTACCGTAACGTAATGAGTAATGGGTTCGACATATTCGTATGCCGATGTCACCCGCAGTTGTCCCTTTGTACCCACAATCCGAAACTCGGAAACGTCGGCGGCTCCGAAACTACAGATAAAGGTAGCCAACCGATCATCAGGGAATCGGAGCATGACGGCGCTCATTTCTTCGACTTCTTCGAATTGGTCGATCCCCTTTCCTGCCGTACTGGCAAACACCTCAAGGGGTTCCGCATGAAAAAGATTCCTGGCAGCATTCAGACAATAAATGCCGATATCCCACAGCGTTCCTCCACCGGTTGCTTCACGTAACCGGATATTATTTTTATCTTTGACCGGGAGACTAAAAGCGGAATGAAAATACCGGGGGTTGCCGATTTTCCCTGATTGAACCATTTGTATTGCCTGAAGATTGGCCTCTTCAAAATGAAGCCGATAGGCTATCATCAATTTGACGCCATGATGGTCCGCGGTGCGAATCATGGTTTCACATTCCTTGACTGATAAGGCCATGGGCTTTTCACACAACACATGAACGCCCGTTTTCGCAGCTCGGACGGTATATTCGCAATGCAAATGATTGGGAAGCGCGATATACACGGCATCAATTTCTTCCTTTTCCAGACATTCTTCATATTGTTCATACGAATAGAGACCGTTGATGCCGTATTTTCCTCCCAATTGCTTTAATTTTTTGGGATCATCGGAAATTAATGCTGCTAATACCGAGTTTTTTTTCGCATGTGCGAATGCCGGAAGTACGGCGACTTGAGCGATATAACCCAGCCCCACCACCGCGTACCGAATTTTCCTAGCGCCAGATGTCCTTTTGGGCGAACGTGCCATCCTGGGATCTCCTTGTAATCGTGTCAAAAAGAGTAAAGACAGAACAATTACCTACAGCTTGTACCAGCGTTTGTATCGAAAATGAACTGGAAAGAACCCTGGTTCCAAGAAATATCACCCAGGATTTAAAACTCAGATCTTGAAGAGGATCCAAAAAGAGGAGGAGGATTGGGAAGGGCAGAACGAAACAAACGGGAAAAAGCCCAGATGGCTTTTTCCCGTTAACAGAACAATCGAGAGTAATTTTATTTATTTCCGGACGAAGTCTTGGTATGGATTCCACTCCCTAATGTCCCATTTGGGGGTGCCGTCATCTTTCCGCACTGCCAGAACTTTTCCATTTCCTTTCAGGGTAACTGTGAGAGGCGATGACCAGACTTTCCCCATCCCGCATGATTCGTGATCCGGTCACTTCCATCTTATCGCCTTCCTTGATCTCGATTCCCTGCTCCTTGAGATAGTTATCAGGGGCGACGCGAACCCGTTCTGTCCCGGATGGCGTTTTGACATCCAACACTATCAAACTATCGGTGGCGGTCACTCCGGGCTCCAACATATCGTGATCCACATTTTCCACGGTCCCTTCTACCGTTTCGACAGTTGCAGGATTGAAATCCTGACTCTGGGCTGTCGCAGCCTGCTCGTGGCGCATGGAGGCGTGGTCTATTGGCGTTCTTTTTTCGCCAATAGGGGATTCGGCTACCTGAATCAACATCTTATCATCCTGTTTGGTCAGCTTCACCTCTGCCCAGGGAATCGAATAATTTTCCGACCCGATTCCAAGGGTGCCGCCGAATGTGCCTCCATACGAGAGAACAATGTAGGATATTTGCCCTGTGGTTTGATCAATCAGTAAATCTTTGACCGTCCCGAGTTCTTTGCCCGCCTTGTCAATGACCGTGTTCCCGATGAGGGTCTTGGCATTAAGAAGGAGTTCTTTGGTTTGTTGGCCTGACTCGCTAAGGGCTAAGGACATGCCTCCTCCTATGAGAGCAAAGGCTAATGCCATGCCAAGCGGACCACTATTTTTGCGTCTTGTGTTCATCATGATATCTTTTTTGTAAGAGTGGTTTAACTGGGATTTGTCTTCTTTTTGACCAAGGAGTAGATCGTATGGTCACGAGCCGAAAATGCGTGCATTGTGTTCTCCCTATTGATTTGAAAAGTATTTCTCTGTGTAGTTTGGATTAACCCTCTGTGCCTCAATGTGAGGTGGAAAATGAATCGTTCCTCACTGGGCCATTTTCAGGATTGACCTCCCAATGTGCTTTTCTTTACAGCTATTGAGAGTGGTAACTCTCTCCTGAAAAAGGTATGTATTTGCGATGTGATTCCAATTGTTTTTGCAAATGTTCAGTGATTGGAAAGGATATATATGAAATTTGTCCGGGGTTCTGATCTTTCAATAATTCATTAACCGTTATCGAATTCTTCACCGGCCCTGGCGTGTCCCACACATTAAGAAGAAGCGTCACGAGAAGAAGCGTTACGAGCCCCCCTCCCGCCAGGCTCAAGACTAATCCCATGCCGAACAATTTCTTAATGGTGATGAGTGGGTTCATGGGTACTTTCCGGGAATAAATTTTTCTTCAAATTTTCTTCTTTTTCTTGATTGTAGAGAAACCAAAAGGAAATGGGCCTGGATAAAACCCTTGCATCTTGGGTTATCTCCCCTTAAGAACTTGTCCCGGACTTTTTAATAAATGGAGTTTTCCAGGGTTCTTGTCAGATGCTTTTAATCTTTCTCCGGAGGATAATGATTAGAAAGAAACAAGAAAAAAGAAAAGAAAGAGGTGAAAAATATGAAACAACTAAAAATGGATATGTGGCTAGTGGTGCTGGGAATCAGTGTGATTCTTTTAATGAATGCCTCTTATTCCCCCATGGGGTTGTCAGGATTAGGTGGCCCAAAACCGGCAATTTCAGCTGAAACAAACGAGGAGGATCCCCCGGGATTGAATGAGGAACTTCGGAAGACACAGCCAATCATTCCACCGAATGATGCGGAGATGGTGGTCGAGCCGGATATTCCGCCAAATCCCGAGGCGGTGGTGACTCCCCCGGTGGTGGATCCGGAGATGGTGTTGGATCCTACCACCCGCCAGCCCATGACCGAAGAAAAACTGGAACGGCTTACGCCGGAGGAACTAAACGTTCCCGATGAGAAATAACAACAGATTCATCATCAGCAGAATGCTGAAGAACATTTCCCATTCAGTCTGGTTTTATTTTTGTTTCATGACAACCCTCTGTAAGAGAGACTCGATTTGGCGTCGGGTGGGGTATGAAGATTGGGAGCCATACCCGGTGACAGCGTGGGTGGACGCGGCAACCGCAAATGCTGCGGCTTGCTCCGGTGGGCGGTGTTCCAAAATTGCCACACTAAATGCTCCCGCAAACGCATCGCCCGCACCGGTGGTGTCCACCGCATGGACTTGCGGAGCGGATATGACAAACTGGACATCCGTCGTGACTATCGCGCATCCCCCTGTTCCCAGTTTGACGCAGACTCCTTTATTTCCGTGTTTTCTCAGTCTGGAAGCCGCTTCCAGGGCCTGGTCCTGATTTTCAATTGGGATTTTCGTCAATCGCTGAGCCTCTGATTGGTTGGGGGTCAAATAGCAGCCGGATTCTAATAATTCCTCATCCAATCTCTCAGACGGTGAAGGATCCAGGACAATGGGTATGCCACATTCCTCAGATTGTCGAACAGCCAGCTTGACAATTGCCAGGGGGATTTCCAAATCCACAGACAGTACAGATCCGGAGGGTGCCGTTTGAATGGTGGATCTGATTAATTCTTCATCCTCTTCGGACCAGACGGCATTGGCATTCGGAGCCAACATGATCCCTTTTCGTCCGTTTGGGTGAACAATGATGACTGACACACCTGTGGCGTGATTGTTTAGGCTTCGGATAGTGGATAAATCGACACCAAGAGCTCGCAATGGGTGAAGGGCGATTTCTTGAAAGGAATCGGAGCCAACATGAGCTATCAGTTCTGCCTCGATGCCCAGATTACGAGCCAGCCAGGCCACATTGGCGGCCTTTCCTCCACCGGCCATAAGAAAATCCTGACCCAACAGGGTTTCCCCCGATTCCGGCCAGCGGTCCGTACGGAGTTGAATATCGACATTCACGCTTCCGAGGGATAAAATTCGAGCGCTCATAAGGGAAAATCCTGTTGTGTAGGGTTTCCAAAAACATGGCGTGTTCCACGCACGTTGATGACGAGAGGAAAATTTGGACCTGCAGATACCTCAAGGCTCAGGCTCTTTGGGGATATCTGCACCTTGATCTGATGTTGCCGATAATGAACCTTCATCGCTAACTCATCAAGGGTTTCCGGAAGACGAGGATTCACCGTTAACACATTATTTTCACAATCAATTCCACCATAGCAACGTTGCATGAGATCGATGGTTCCTGCCATGGCTCCTAAATGGATGCCTTCGCCCGTCGACCCTCCTTTGATTTCATGAACATCCTGTCCCAAGGCCTCAGCCAGACACTTCCATGAGCCGCTTCGGTCGGAACGCGCGTGAATCCAGCCATACACGACGCGACTGAGCGTCGAACCATGAGTGGTGCGCTGTTGATAATAGGCGATATTCTTTTGCAGCAGGTTGAGAGAAAAAGGATATCCTAAATTCCCAAAGATCGATTCGAGTTCAGATACGGTCAGGAGATAGCACAGCATGAGGACATCAGGCTGTTTGGAAATCTTGTATCGATTAACCGTATCTCCTTCGGCTTCGAGAATTTGATCGATTCGCCGGATATCTCCATACCGGGCCTGATAGGCGTTCACATTCAATTCTTGAAGATTTTCATAACCCGCGAATTGGCTGATGAGATCGTCCTCATGAAAGGGGACAAATATATGGTGGGTGATGTTCTCCCAGTGTTCAAGGTCCGAGTGATCAATCGAAAGGATTTCCATCAGTTGTTGGCGCGAATAGTCGGGGAGAGTCTGGAGAACATGCCGAGCGCATTGCAGGGTCCAAACAGCCATGATATTGGTATAGGCATTGTCTTGAAGTCCGGGCGTCGGGCTATCCGGGTATCCGGTATGAAATTCATCGGGTCCCATGACTTCCCCGATATGATATCGCCCGCTCATTTCATCGAGTGTGGCCATACTGGACCAGAATCTGGCGATTTGGAGTGTGAGCAGTCCGCCGTGAGTCTGAAGAAATTCCAGGTCAGCTGTTGCCTGATAATATTTCCATATTTGATAGACAATGGTGGCATTCTGATGGCACTGCAGGTGCGTATAGTCGTCAATCCAATGTTGGGAATAGGGATTCCATTGAAATCGGGGAGTTTGCTCGGATCCGTCACTGCCACTTCTCCAGGGAAACCGGATGCCCTGAAGTCCGTGCTGCTGTGCCTGACCTCCGGCTTGTGATTGGCGTCGTGACCGATACAGAAGCATGGCGCGGGCAGTCCTCGGCACTCGCATAATTAGAAACGGTAAAGCAAATACATCATCCCAAAATATGTGGCCTTGATACATTTCGCCGGTCAGTCCTCTTGCCGGAAGGCTCGCATCAAGTTCTGTCAGATGAGGAGAAGCCGTTTGAAGGAGATGAAAGAGATGGAGACGGAGCATCAATTGATCTTCCGGACGGTTCTGAATCCGGATGTCGGACATATCCCAGATCCGCGTCCATGCGTGTTGATGGGAGCTGAACAACTGTTCGAACGATCCGGCAGAAGCCAGGCTGTGGTGCACGGCTTCAAGCGGCTCGGAAATGCCACGGTCGCGTGAATGGTAAAGTGCTACGGTTTTGTCCACCTGTAGGGGAGTCTGTTCTTGAACATCAAGGACGAATTCTTCGATGGTCATATCCATTTCTTGAAGATTCCATCGAAGGAGGAGATTGCCGCCCGAGATAAGTGTCCGAAGCCCCTGGGCCAACCGAATGTGAGATTGAAGGGTTTCCGTGACGACGTAGAGCCATCCCTGCTTATGGAATCCCGAATCGAGCAGTCGATAATGGTTGGCGTTCATCTCCCGGTACCGATCAACATTCCGATTGCTGATCCCGGAATCCAAGGCAGATCTCACATGCAATGGACCGGACCAGTTCAGAGGCGTAAGGGTCCATTGCAGGGCTGCCAGATGGGGATGCTCCATATGCACCAGCCGGATTGATTGGAGAATGGTTTCGCGGCCTTTAGGTTCCGTAAATTGTATGTACCGGCTAAGCACTCCCCGTTGCAGGTCCAATTCCTGGCGATACGCGTGTACCTGAACCTGTTCCATCGAAAACCATTCGCCATTTTCCATGGCATATGACAGGTACAGCCAATTGGGCCAGTTCACGATCGTTTCATGAGAGACCGTTTCTTCCGCGATTATTCTTTCGCATCGATCATAGGCGCCGGCTATGTAGGTTCCGGGATAATGCCCGTCGTGTTGTGTGGCTTCTTCAAACGCCCCGCGTGTGGCCCAATACCCGTTACCCAATGTGCAGAGTGCTTCACGGGCTTTCTGGTCTTTGATATCCCAATTGTCAAATGTCAGTTTCCATTCATTCATACACTGCCTGCAGGGTGAAGAGTCGATGTCGTTTCAATTTCAGATTTTTCACTATGCCCTGGTCAAGGGGACATACATCAGTAAGATAGCTGTGGCGTTCATGATACACGGGTGAGCAGCTAGCCCATTCAATGCCGGGATGCCACGGTACGGTCGAAAAAATCCAGCAGATGCTTTGTCACGATTTCTGGTTGATCCCACATGAGGAAGGGTCCTGCGTCTTTCAGGCGAATCAGTTTCGATTCGTGGATATCTTTCGCAAGCCCTTCCCCGTAATGGATCGGCTGAAATCGATCCTCCATGCCCCAGAGGACACGTGTGGGAATTCTGGTACCCGATCGAAGATGAGTAATCTCCGTCGGGAGATTGGTATTCAGTGCAGCAGCATTTCGTATGAGGAACAGTTTCCCCGTCTCGGTGGTGTAGGAGGTCAACAACCCGTTCAATATTTTCATTTTGAGGGATGACGCAAATCCGCGTTTTAAGGTTTGTCGAAGTAATCGCACTGCACGCAATGCCGATAATTTCCAATGAGCGTCAGAGTTTTTGTTCTGATTTCGTTCCCAGATCATCCCACTCTGCCCCCAAATAATCCAAGTGTGGCCCACGGGGCCTGAATTGACTACTAGCAGAAACCCTGAAGGTTCAACACCTGCCAGGGTTTCTGCTAGTTGTTGAGTATTTTCCCCTTCCTTATCTTTCTGAGTATAAAAGAGCGAACACCTACGGCATGGGAATATGTCGTACTACAGAAAAGAATGGAGGCCATGTATGATTATTTCACCAACGACCACACGAGTTGAGGAACATACCGACGCTGACATAAACGACGAAATTTACAACCGCACCAAAAATAATGTCCTGTTGTATGCCTCGGCCGGACCTTCGGCTATCGATCAACGGTTAAGGGAGCTAGAGGTGGAATGGGATATCGAAAGAGTTCTTGAAGCCAATGCGGCCTCATTTTCCCTCATGGGCCTGGCCTTGGGTGCTTTTCTTGATCGCCGGTGGTTGATATTGCCCTGCCGCCGTCGCCGGCTTTCTCCTGCAACATGCCCTACAAGGTTGGTGCCCGCCGGTTCCCCTGTTTCGGCGAATGGGAATTCGGACCTTACATGAGATTCAACAGGAACGTCATGCTTTAAAGGCATTGCGGGGAGATTATCGGAACGTGGCCGAAATAGCGGATCACGTCAATGGAGCGGACGTTCCGCAAGTGACTCAAGCATTTGAGGCAGCCGGAAATAACTCATCCTCCTGAAGACGTTCAAGGGAAATTTCAAAAAAAATCATCAGTTACCACCGATGATCATTAAACAGTTTCATGTGGAAAGTTTAGGGCACGCATCGTATTTTCTCGGTTCGGAAGAAACCGGAGAGGCCTTCGTGCTGGATATCCAGCGGGACGTTGAGCCCTATCTCAAAGAATCCCGCGCCCAGGGGATGACTATTGCGTATGCTCTGGAGACCCATCAGCACAACGACTATGTGACGGGAATTTGTGAATTAGCCGAAAGAATTCCTCTTCAATGTTTAGCGGGCCAACATGCCAAGCTCGGATATGACGCGCGTCCCATGGCCGATGGGGAACGGTTAACAATGGGAGAAATAGATTTTCAGATTCTGCATACGCCGGGACATACACCCGAACACATCAGTGTCCTGGTGACAGACCGCTCGCGGGGGAAAGAACCCGTTCTGCTCCTTTCCGGGGGAGCCTTGTTGGTTGGTGATGTGGCCAGACCCGATCTCCTGGGTGGAACGGAAGAAGCGGCTTATCACGCTGAGGTCATGTGCAAAATGCTCCAGGAAAAAATTCTTCCGCTTCCGGATTATGTGGAAGTCTATCCGACGCATGTGAGTGGCTCTCTGTGTGGGGGTAATATCGGGAGCAGGTTGTCCACGACGATCGGTTACGAACGCCGGATGAATCTCCTTCTGGCCAACATGGAGAATAAAGACCATTTCGTCAAACAATGCCTGGATGTGAAACATCTTCCCGGTGTGCCGCCCTATTGGCCCAGGATGCGGAAAATGAACACTGAAGGCCCTCCTCTTCTTGGAACATTACCCGAACCGCCGGCACTCACACCGGATCAGTTTGACCAAAAACAGGAAGAGGGGGGCATTGTCGTTGATTGCCGCCAAGCGGAAGGGTTTACGACTCACATTCCCGGTGCGCTGAACATCGGATTGGGACCGTCGTTTGCGACATGGGCCGGTACGGTCATCCCGGCGGATTCCCATGTCTTACTTGTTTTGGATAATCCGGCAGACCTTTGGGATGTGTGCTGGCAGCTTCTCCGAATTGGATATCCCACACCGGCAGGTTGGCTGGCTGGAGGAATGTTCGCATGGCGTACGGCAGCCAAACCTCTTCATAGTTTAACGCAGTGGTCCATTTGGGATCTTCAGGCACACCTAGAGACAGATTCGGACCTGGAGGTATTGGACGTTCGCCAGCCGGGGGAGTGGACTGCCGGTCACATCAAGAACGCCCGGTTTGTGACGGGCAGCGAACTCCCGCAACGTGTTCAGGAAATCAGGAAAAATCTCCAGATCGCGGTCATCTGTGGAAGCGGATACCGCTCGTCGGTCGCTGCAAGCTTCCTTCAACATCATGGCTATCGGAACATCGTGAATGTGTTGGGAGGAATGAGCGCATGGAAAGAGGCCAAACTTCCGATTATCAAGGATTAATCCGCCCTTCCGGCGGCTCGAGGGCGCCGCAGAATTCCCTATGAATGTGCTCTCTCGAAAGGTTTGGCCGTGAGGAAAATCAGAGTCAGATGAAGGTTGAAAAGCGTTCTTGACCCAGCAAATACGCCCTTTCCGCTAATTAAAGAGAAATTGTTCTTCTTTTTGCTTCTGAAACATCCTTTCTTCCATCGCCACTCCCGAAATTTTATGGGGTTTCTGTCTCCCGGGGAATATGAATGGATACCGCCGATAAATTGCAGAGGTGGGTTGAATGTCTAGGGGACGTGAGAAGAGAGTTGAGGCGTGAACAAGAAAAAAATATGAGAAACTCTATGTGATTTAAAAGAAAATTGACAAACTGTTTCAAAAGTGGGCATCGGCCGATCGTCCGATCTCCCCTTCGTCCGATCGGCTCCTACCCCTCACTAGATGGCATTCCCTGTCCCCTAGTGATTTTTGGGGAGATGGTCTTTCCTCATGTCCATCTCACATACCTTGTTGACGGTTCTTTCTTTTTTCTGCCTTTTTATCCTCCCCCGTATATCCGGGGGAGGTTTCGCCAGGTGGTAGGGTGCTTGGACTACCAAAGCTCGAACCTTCTTCGCCAACTCCGCCAGGACGAGCGGCCTTTTGTTCCTCCGATTCAAAGGGTTCCGTCTTTTGGCTGGAGGGACTCTTGGATTCTATTGAGGATCCCATCGCCGGATCATCGGATTGGTTATTGTGTCGGTTCATGTCTGATTGTTCTGCAAACACTCCGACACTCGTAAGAACAAGGAAGGCGGAGAATGTCACCATTGTCATAATTTTTTTCATTTCATTTCTCCTTCATAAGTAATGTGAATTTTGTACGGCTAAAGATAAAACAGGGACGTTACCCCTGGGCCATTGAGACCCAGGGGTTGCCAGCATTCCTTATGGTCGATATCCATCAGGGCGGTAATCATAATCTTTCCCGCCCGAACGCCGGGATTGATACTGATCGGCTCCCTCCCTCTGAGGATCATACTGCCTTCTTGAGGTGGTGGTATTGTACCGGTCAGATAATCGCTCCATGGGATCTTGGTAGTTTCTCTCACGACTTTGGGAATACATGGATCGTTGATTTCCGCGATTCCGGTAATCATCCTCATCGTAATCCCTCATGCTTGATCGGGACTGGCCCCGATAATTGCCACGATCACGATTACTTCTGTTATAGGAATTCTTCCGATCAGCCCCTTCATATTGAAAGGCGCGATCATGTGGAGGGAATTCTGTTGGACTGAAACTGTCTCGTCTTGTCTGAAAGTCCTCCGCGTTTTGATCCTGGTAATGACGTGATCGGTCATATCCGGAACGACTCATGCGAGACCGATCCGGATCGTACCGGTCATAGCCTTCCCGATTCCCTTCAAATGTCGGTGTATCCTCATAATAACGATCGCGGTCGGCATAGAACCGATCTAATCTTTCATTCCATTTCGCTAACCGCTGTCTCTCCTGTTCCGTTAAATCCCAATGTTTTTGGACGTGTGCCCCGGCATTTTCTCCCTCTTCCAGAATGGGAAGATTGCCTAATTGATTTTGGGTCACGTTCAGCTTGAAAGACCTGTTGCCGGCCCCTTCCAACGCCTGCCATGGAACGGAAATCAATTGGCCGTCTGCTTTTCTCACGATGGCATAGGTCAGATCTCCGTTCCTATTCGTCATCACTCGATACACACTCCCGATTTCATGGCCATCGGAGGATTTGACGGAATAATTGGCATCTTTGTCCGAAATATCCAGGCCGCCTAATTGGCCCGCTGGAAGGACAAAATAGTCATCTCCCATTCTTCCGGCATTAAAATAATTATCGTCATTTTGGCCCATCGAACGGACAAATGTGGCAGTGCCATCTTCATCCACTTTCGCCTTCACAAATTCTCCTTTTTCAAAATTACACTCGCCAAATGAAAATCCGGCTTTGGATGATCTCTCTTGTGTGCCGGATGAAGTTTGACTTGAACCCTGCCCGCTTGAACTTCCGAAGAGACTACTACTCGCCGTCTTTCCAGTGCTTGACGAATCGTGACTCGAGGAGCTTTGACTCTTTGAACTCATCCCTTGTGGACACAACCGGTTGGTTTCATCATTGATGCGAAATGTGATGCGTTCTCCATTACTTGTACGAAGGGTGATTTTGTCGCCGTTCTTTTTGGAGATTTCTCCCTGGATGATTTGCTCCATGGAGTTTGACCGTCCCGATTCCATGCGATCTGACCGGTCGCGTGACATGCCGGCTTGGGCCAATAACGGTAATGTCAGCAATGGAATGCCGGCAAGGATGACTGATCTGGCCATTGTGTTCCTCGTGAACATAACGTGGCACCTCCTTTACACAGTTAAAAGTTTGAGTGAATACTTTCCTCAGGATAAATGATTTATGCCCCGGTACAACTGGAGAAAACCCTGGTTTGAAATTTCTTTTTTTCCAGGGTTTATCCTAGTTAAGTCGGATATGAGGAACATGCTACATGCAAATGAAGATTCTTATTTATTATTCATATCGGTTCAAAGAAGGAGGGTGTATGACTACCAAAATTCGTCAGGTTCTTTCATCCAGTTCCCTTGTCGGGACCACCGTTCAAAATAGGGGGAGAGAAGACCTGGGAGAAATTAAAGATCTCATGATCGATCTCTCAGGAGGACGCATTGCCTATGTGGTGTTATCGTTTGGGGGATTTTTAGGAATGGGAGATAAACTGTTTGCGATTCCCTGGGAGGCATTCCAGGTCGTACAAGAGGAGGAGGTATTGTTATTAAACGTGGCAAAAGAAAAATTAGAACAAGCTCCCGGTTTTGACAAAGATAATTGGCCTGATATGGCGGATGTGACCTGGGGGAAAAGCATTCATGCCTATTATGGTTATGACCCCTATTGGGATTAAAACGATGAAGAGAAAACTCTGTACACAAACCGAAAAGTGATGGAAGGAAGATCAGCAGGAACCCGCCATCCCGGCGGGTTCTTGCTGCGGATTCCACTTCTCTTCAAGAGGCGTCTCTTTCCCACCGCAAACCTACTCAGTGACCCCATTCCTGGTCGAATCCACAAATTCTTCCGTTGAGTGATCTAACGCCCGGCCTGCACGACCTTTCCCTTTATGGATAAATAAGAGGTTGTGTCCCTGTGACGAATGGCTGGATGAAGGTATAGACAACTCATAGGGCACAGGTCGTTGATGATCCGAAATTTGTAATTTTGGATTATAGACACTGTTAAATTTCCATAACATTTTGACAAAATTGGTTTGCCCGCGAAGGAGGTGGCCGGCTGCAATTCGCATGGTGCCTTTTAGCGCACTCCAGCCGAGATGTTTGTGGTTGAGAATTCGTTGGGTTTTGACCAGCTCTTCATAAAATTCCGGCAACGGTAAGCGGGTGGGAAGCACCGAATGTTGGATGTCGTATAGCCGGTAATCCCGAGTCTGAACTCTCCGAGATTCCTGGTGCCATGTTTCCGTGCCGGGGTAGGGGGTATTGACACTAATATTGACGACCTCAGGGACCTCCAAACACCATTGTCGCACAGTTTCAAAACGATCCTTATCCCAGGTGGGATCGGCAATGATGTTAATTGCCACCGTGATGCCCAGAGAGCGGGCAAATTCCAGGGCTTCAAAATTTTTGCCGAGTGAGATTCGTTTTCGATGTTGAATCAATCCTTCCTGATCTATGGCCTCCAGCCCTATAAACATATATTTCATTCCCAGCTCTGTCCACAGGCGAAAGACTTCTTTATTCCTCAACAGGACATCACCACGGGTTTCCAGATAATAGGACTTTTTGATACCCCGGCGTGCGATTGCTTCGCCAATGGCCATACCATGCTCAGCCTGGATGAAGGCCACATCATCCACCAAAAACACTCCAGGTTCACGAATACCCGCCAGATCTTCCACGACTACCTCAGGACTGACCGGACGATAACTTCGTCCATAAAATGTCCAGGCACTGCAAAATGAACAATCCCAGGGGCACCCGCGAGTTAATTCAATGGATGCGCAAGGATCCAGTACCCCAAGAAAATATTTGCTCCGGTGACGAAGTAAATTCCTGGCCGGCCTCACCTCATCCAGAGACTTGACGAATTCAGGAGGCGGTCCCTCAGCTTCTCGTGTGACCACACCGGGAATCCGATGCACATTTGAGCGGTCATGTTGGATGGCGTTGAGGAGTGGCCCGATTACCGGTTCGCCTTCCCCTTTGACAATGGCATCGATGGCTCCCTCTGCATGCGCCAGAACCTCCCTGGCGACAAAGGAAAGGCTGTGTCCCCCGGCGACGATAAAAATTTTTGGAAACGAGGCCTTGGTCAATTTTGCGAGATCGATGATTTCGGGAACATTCGGCAAATAATTACATGAGAGCGCAACGACATCGGGGTACCATTCCTTCAACATTCTGAAATAGTCCTGTGGTGTCGCCACCTGCAAATCGAGGAGCCGCACTTCATGACCGGCCTGTATGGCGGCTCCCGCGACCAGTTCCAATCCCAAGGGCTCCAAACGCAGAAAAATTTTGGTATACATCAACGGACCCGGATGAACGGCGAGAATTTTCAAGGCGAATCTCCTTTTAATTTAATTCATGACTGCGCTTTTGGTTCTTTCTGCATGGATGGCCAAAGACCAGCCAGGGTTTTGCAGAGTATATGCCATTGTTGCCATCAGTTATGGTGTACTCAGACAACCCTATACACAGGAGGCGTGGGCACTTATGGTCGATACGAGTATTAAAAAAGTTCAATCGGATCATTCTCCCAAGGGTTCCATGGGTCAGAAATATTTAGCCACCGGCGTCGGATTAGCCATGCGATTATGGGAACAATTGCCTGTTGGGCAAACACAGGAATCTTCCTCCAGGGATTATGAAACCATCGGATATGTCATTCATGGTCGTGCTGAGCTTCAGCTGGAAGGCCAAACAATTTTGCTGAATGCGGGAGATTGTTGGGTGATTCCCAAAGGCGCGAGTCACAGCTATACCATTCTTGAAACATTTACCGCCGTTGAAGCGACTCACCCCCCAGCCCATGTACATGGTCGGGATGAAGTCCCCCCCTGATCTATTATGGATGGACAGCGGGAAGCGGATGTTCTGGCGCATGTTCCACCTTCTGGAAGATTTGTAAGGCCTCAGGCATTTCTTCTTGAAGACGTGTGATTCTCGTCTCATGGCTTGGATGGGTGGAAAGAAATTCAGAGGGGGATCCCTCACTTCCTTGTTGCATTCGTTGCCACAGCCGAACCGCTTCCTGAGGATCATAGCCCGCATTGGCGGCCAGAATCAGTCCAATCGAATCCGCTTCGGATTCATGGGTTCGACTGTAGGGGAGGAGGATGCCGACTTTTGTTCCCAGGCCTAAGGCAGCCATCGTGGCCTGCCCCACAACAGGGCCCGCACCACTTGCCCCCAGCCCCACTGCGGCAGCGGAAAGCCCGGCTTGAGCAAGCACCTCCTGACTCATACGCTCCGAACCATGGCGCGCGAGGGCATGGACGACTTCGTGCCCAAGAATGGCCGCCAGTCCGGCATCGGTTTTCGCAACGGGGAAGATTCCTGTATACACGGCAATCTTCCCGCCTGGCAGGGCAAAAGCATTTTTAGTCTGGTCATCTTTGATCACGGTGACGTCCCACTTGAAGGCCTTGGCGTCTTCCGCAAATTTGGATTCTTTCGCCGCTTGAATGATTCTTTCCGCCACACGTTTCACGGCTCCTTGTTCCTCAGGGGATTGAGATTGTTGGACCTGAGGATCGGAAAGAATTTGTTGAAGAGCCTGTTCACCCATTTCTGTGGCCTGAGATTGAGGGACCACGACAAGTTGAGATCGATCGGTATACGGAACGGTTTCGCAACCCATCGCCATGCTCATCAACATCATCAAAGAACAAAAAGGTTTAACAAGATGAAGAGGGGGAAGCATGGGTTGGATGTGCATAAATTTACTCTCAGTTTAGTGACTAAGGCAGCAAAACAGTTAAACTAATAGGAAATCATGAAGGAACCGAATGGGGGAATGCAAAAGACAAGTGACTCTTTGAAAGGAAACAAAATGTCTATAGGGCAGACAATAATTCTCTCTTCTGAAATGCCGGGTTCAGAATAAAGGGAGGGGTGGGATTGAATGTGGAGAAAAGAGAATACAATACAAACGAGGACGAGGGTACTCCAATCCATTTAAATATGCGCGAATCAGCTTCGATAGCTGTAAGTTGTCGTAAGAGGAAAAGCTATACATTTGGTTTTTTCCGATTGGCGATTTGTCCATTGGTCGGTTTGCGGCGAACATGCTACTCATAACATACAGACGGCAATTGAGAAGCTGATAGGAAGGCTTCAGCTTTTGATGGAGGAGCCTCAACAGTTTTTCAATTGAACATTACATTCAATTTTTCAGGAGGTGTGCTATGAAAAGAATTTTAGGAGCATGTATGACAGCGGCATTCATTATGGGCATGGCATCCATGGGAATGGCCGGGCAGGGAATGAAGGGCGGTTCCGCAGAAGAAAATATCCCTGAAAATATCCAAAGAAGTACGCCATCCGCCGAAGAGCCGCTCTCGCAGGGAAGCGGACCTGGCACTCGTTCCGATCAATTGACAGAGATGGGAGACGTGTCTGCCCAGAATCCTAGCGGAAAAAGTAAATCCGACCAGGCCGCCAGAGATTTAAAGAATAAAGGAAAGAAGGCTCCGGCCTCCAATCAGAGTTCTTCTGGAAAAAATCACTGATACAGCACTGAGTCCAGTTGCAGCGTGTCATGAGTTGGCCGTCAATTGAGTTTACCGGATTGACGGCCAACTCCTCGGTTCACAACTTTCGTGCTGACTCATTTCGCGGATGTAGGTTCGATGTCCGTATAGCTGGTGTTAATGGTCGTCTGACAGGGTCGAACGGCCACTGCTTTATCGTTACAGCTTAATCAAGAAAAGGAAATGACATGTTACGAGATCTCAATAAAATTCAAAACTGCGTGTTGCAGGGTACTGACGGGATTATCGGTACCGTCGTGGATGTCTATGCGAATGATCAGACATGGAAGATCCATTATCTGGCTGCTGACACCGGTAACTGGTTGCAAGGCCGCCATGTGTTGATTTCGACCCAGAGTTTTGTGCATCCCCATCTGGACGTTGGGTCGTTCCGGGCTTTAGTCAGTAAGGCCCAAGTCGAAGGCGCACCGGAGTTTGAAATCGAAAAACCGTTCTCCTGGGAGAAGGAACGGGAAATCTGCAACTATTATCGATGGAGCACGTATTTCCCAATTGACGAAAGGGAGCTCTCGGTGTTCCCTGGCACATTAATCAGCGCGAATGGACTCAAGGATTATTCCCTCCAGGCTACTGATGGTGAAATTGGAAAAATTGTGAATTTCCTTATTGATGATGCCACTTGGACTGTGCGCTATCTGGTCGTGGATACTTCAAAATGGTTGGCCGGCAGAAAGGTGGTAATCAGTCCAATGTGGAATAAATCCATTAACTGGTCTGAGAGAACGATGGTCGTGGACCTCAATCAGGACCAGATAGAAAAATCTCCGGAATATGATCCATCCGCCCCAATCGAACGAGTATATGAAATAAATCTCTATAAACATTACGGTAAACCACATTATTGGTAGTCTTGGTAGACCTGAAAAGAAAATGCATGCCAAGAATATGGAATTTTTTGGGAGGAAGAATCTGCTACAAATGGGCAGTCATGTTCATCCATCCGGCCATTAAGGCCGGTCATCAGGTTAACGGACTTTCCTCCTGACGTCCTCCTGAATGCTTTCTCTTATGCGTCATCCGGAATAGGTTTGTAGTTCCGATTGTAATTCTTGAGGTGAGGATCATAAAGACCGTATGTATGAGCATCTGGTCATTTTTGGAGCGACAGGCGACGTTTCAAAGCGATATGTTTTCCCGGCCTTAGCTCAAGTGTTCGCCAACCGGGGACTTCCCGCAGAATATAAAATCACGGGCGTAGGACGGCGAGATTGGAATACGCCTCAGCTTCAAGAGCATGTGTCCGAAATACTCGGCAACCATCAGACTCCACCACTTCCAAGATCCCGCCAAGGATTTTTGAAATCTCTGGAGTATGCGCATGTCGAAGATCTTTCCGACGCTCGACAGATTGAGGCGATTTTTCATAATCGGGCAGGGTCGACGCTGTTATATTTAGGGCTACCTCCTCAGATGTTTCCCACAGTTTTGGAGTCTTTACGACAGGTTACCCTACCGCCACAAACCCGTATCATTATCGAAAAACCGTTCGGGTTAAGCTATGCTCAATCACAGGAATTGAACCGGCTCGTGCATCAGCAATTTGCTGAAGAGTGCGTATTTCGCATCGACCACTTTTTAGGAATGCCGATTGTCTGCACCATTTTTGGTCTCCGATTTTCCAATCCCGTATTTACGCCTATCTGGAACCGGCATCATATCGAAAAGATGGAGGTGATCTGGGATGAGACCTTGGCGCTGGAAGGGCGTGCGGACTTCTATGATTGTGCCGGAGCTCTGAAGGATATGATTCAAAATCACCTCCTTCAGTTATTGGCCATCCTGACTCTTGAACCTTTGGAGACCATGTGGTCCCCTGATTTTCGGGACAAGAGAGTGGAATTGTTCAAAGCAGTGAGAAAACCGTCAAGGGCTGAGATTCGATCCCAGACCGTACGAGCTCGTTACCGGTCAGGGGAGATAGGGGGTGTGCGGGTTCCCGGTTATGCAAAGAGTAAGGGGGTCGTTCCCGAGCGAAATACTGAAACGTTTGCGCAAGTGACCCTCTGGGTCGACAATGAACGCTGGCAAGGCGTGCCATTTGTATTACGTTCCGGAAAAGCTTTAGGTCGGGATCGAAAGGAAATTCGGGTGTATTTTAAACGTGGGCAGAAAGATCCGGAATCGGAAGGCGGTAATAGCTTGTGTTTGAATCTGGCGAGTGAAGAAGTCAATCTTGGGATATTTACCATCCAGGATGCCGGAGGGGTTACACCTGCACCGATGAGGGTGGATGACCCCATTTCTCCTGAACATCTTTCCCCCTATGAACGGTTGTTTCTCGAAGCCATGTCCGGCAAATCACAACTTTTTGTGCGGGATGATGAGGTCGAGGAGATGTGGAATATCATTCAACCCGTTGCCGATGCCTGGGCGGACAATATGGTACCCTTACAGAGTTACCCGGCCGGGTCAAACGGTCCACCCAGGGAGGATCCGGGAGCGTTGACAGAACACGGCCATTCCCGGACGACAGCGGAGACTCCTGGGAGCGAACCATTCCCAAACAATCATTAGGACCCCATGGTTCGATCCGTTGTTGATGGTGGAGATGTGACTCGTCTTTTAACCAACGGCATGAACCGAAACGTTAAAAAATTCAACGCGCTTAACACCATGGCAATTTCGTAACGATCCCAGGCCACCGCCATTCCAATGGCTCCGGTGTTCCAGATACTTGCCGCGGTTGCGGTTCCGGCTACATTCCCTCTGTCTTTGAGAATGGCGCCACCGCCAATAAAACCGATTCCGGTTAAGATGCCATAGATGACACGTCCTTCGGCATCGGTGGACGTCAACACATGGATTCCCGTCAACATATAGGCGCATGAGCCGAGTGCAACCAGGGGAAATGTTCGCAACCCTGCACCGTGCGATTCTTGTTCGCGATCCCAACCGAGAGGAACCGCCAATAAAAAGGCAATGATCAGATGATAGAAATGCGACCAAATTTGATACCAATCCAATTCAGTGACCATATCCATCGTGAATCTTTTCCCTTCAATACTTGATCGAACCCAACTCCTGAGGACTGTTCATCATGATGGTGCGAGTCCAGAGAATATATGACATTAAACCGGGTCGGACGTATGAGTATTAAGGTGTATAAATTTCATGGTGTGTCTCCGTGATATTGCCTCGCCGAATCCGGGGGATTATCAGCTCCTGAGCGAGGATTTTCAGACAAGCCGCGAAAGGGATGGCAAGAACTAATCCTAAAACCCCCCCCAGGGCCCCGCCGATCAGCACCACCAGCAGAATGGTTGCAGCACTGAGGTCGGTTGACTGGCTTTGAACCCAAGGCGTGAGCACCCATCCCTCAAGAAATTGCACTCCCAGGTAGACGGCACTGGGCCAGACGAGGAGTTGCATCCAATAATTGTCGGTTGAGCCGGATCCCATGGACATATCCAAATATTTCAAAAGAATAGCGATGGGCCACATCAAGGTGGCGGCATAAGGGACCAAACTCAATAATCCTGCGCCAACTCCCAGGAGAATCCAATAAGGCATCCCCACCCAAAACCATCCGATTGCAAACATCACACTCATCATTAATGCAATCAGTAATCGGCCTCTGAAGAATTCTCCAATGGCCCGATCCATTTTGGACAGTAATTTCGGCCACCGGTCATCATCCTGAGATTCGACGACACTCCATATCGTGTGTTGAATGGAAGGAAAGCTCCAGGCAAAAAGGAAAAAATAAATGATGATTAAAGTGAACGAGAATAGGAAGGAACCCAGTGTGCCGATAATGAGATTTGTAAAATAAAAGACCTGGCCTGTTCCCGATAAAAATGTCTTGAGGGTAGACAATGGATTATCCTGGATGTTTCCTGAGATTTCCTTGAAATTCCGGGTTATCTCTTTCACATCTATCCCGTGGCGGTCGGCCAGAAGAGAAAGATAGGTGGGAAACTTTTCAATGAAAGAGCGCAATTGGTCCACAAGTCGCGGCCCCACCCAAAGGAAGAACCCAGACACCAATGCGCAGATAACCAGTGCCATAAACGTCACGGCGAGCCACCGTGGGAGTTTCCATGTCTGTTCAACATAATCCAAGGCAGGATCTGTGAGGTAGGCCAGTCCTAAGCCTATCAAGACCGGGACTAAAATGGCCTGCAATTGAAAACACAACCAAAGCAAGAAGACTCCCACGGCCAGAATACACAATTCACGAACCGCAACAATTTCCCAGAGATGAACATGTCGGGCAGGTTTCATAGTGGTTGCAGAGGGAGATAGCATTGGCATACTTGGGTGTCTGATACGGATGTCCTCATTATCATTTGCCATCATCATCTCTATCAAAGTTCATGATGATCCTACATGGATAAAACCTTGCCGGGACCTTCGAAACTTGTCTATTTGAATGAACAACCTTAGGAGACATTATGAGTCATCAGGAGAAAATGCGTTGGCAAAACCTTCCTATTAAGAATTACCCATTGATGACAGGTCCTCTTTGAAGAAAGAAGAAAAGATAGCATTCGGTATTGTAAACGTGTCAGACGGAGGACAGGATGGTCGAAACATGGGCGATCAATCTTACTGAAGCAGCTAGCCACCCTTTCCAGGGAACGAAAAAACGCTCACCCGTGAAACCTCCGCCTGAACCTGAAAGAAAATCCCCGCCCATTGGTCCTCCCAAACGAGACCCGAAACCGGAACCAATTCACGATCCGCCCATGCCTCCATCGCCGGGAAAGGATCCCAACGATGAACCTCTCCCAATTGGTGACCCGCCAGATACGTCGGATCACCCTATTCGTATGAGACGCACGGCAGCAGGCTTCCCTGTTGAATGGGCGATAAATTATTTCGGAAACTGAGGTGGTGTGGCCTTCATAAACATACGTGATCCAACAATATGTGATCCTCTTCAAACTCGTAAAAGGAGGTCTCTATGACGATATTGAAATGGGCGGCCATTTTTTTTGTCATTGCACTTATCGCGGGCGGATTTGGTTTCTCCGGAATTGCGGAGGGTGCTGCTGGAATTGCCCAAATATTATTTTATATTTTTCTCGCACTATGCATTGTCATGGTTCTCATCGGAATATTTGTGGCCAAAAAAATTACGTAAGGCCACTGTCAAATGATTAAAGGAGAGCATGACCAATCAACAGTGTTGTTTCACATACTGGCGCAAAAGGAAGGCGCTGACATGAGGAATGATACTTCCAAGGGAAAAAGGATGTTATGACAAATCAAGAAAAAGCCAAATTGATTGCGCCGTGGATCAATCCTGCAGAACGGATCACAGTGGATTTTAACGATGTGACGGGTTTGAATGCCGAAGTGTTCGGATGCACCGAAAACGTGGTCTATTTGTTATTTCAAGATATCTTCCCACATATGAAGGACCAAATTACCATTCCGTTGAGAGCGGTGCAGGTAGAAGAGGATGAAGGTCATTATACTCGTGATCCCGATGCTCCTCTTCAATGGCATTGCGCCTGCGTGTGAATCAAAATCGTCCAAAAGGAATATGACATCGCACACATTGCCCGGTGCCTCAACCATATTTTGATCCATTGGATATGTCATATCGTGAGAGCGAATTAATCGGGAGAAATAAAATGAATTAGACGATGGAAGGACATGGCCCCCACAACTTGTCTATTCACAATTTGCCGGAACTCTGGGTATCGTGAAAACATATGGGGAAAATTAGACTTCAACATCCATACCAACTACTACGAAGGGAGAGTCTGATGAAATTAATTCCAGAAGAACGAATGTTAATGGGTTCTGCAGTCATGACCCTGTGCCTGGCCATGCCTTTCATGGCTCAGGCCGCCTCATCCTTTGATTACCGGGACCGATCCGAGGGGGATACACGCGGATGGTCCGATTCCCGGTCCATCTATGATGCCAATCGCGATCGGTATGACAATCGGCAGTTTTATACCGATCAATATGGTGATCTGGATACCATGGAGGATCATGAAAAAGATATAAGGTATCGGGGGGAAGGGTATGTGACTCAGGAAGGATATCGGTCCACAGCCTCCACAAGGAATCCACGGTATCCAAACGACCTCCGGCGAGCCGATGAAAGCATTCGCCGTGATATTATTGCTGAAATGGACGAGGGCACCGAGAGGGTTCAAGTCAGCGTAGAAAATGGCGTAGCGACATTATCAGGCATGGTCTTAAATCGGGACGCCATGGTGGAAGCGGTTGAAGATGCCTATGAGGGTGGCGCTCGAAAAGTTCGAAACGAATTGCGAATATTTCGATACGATGAGCGACCGTGGGGCGAGCTGAGTGATAGGAGTTTGGCTAAGGCCGTGCGGGAGGAATTAACATGGAGTCCTTATGTGGATGAGGATCCTATTCGGGTGAATGCACGGCGAGGAGTGGTGACGCTGCAAGGAACCGTTAAAAACAGATCAGAAATGGCGGCTGCGGTCGAGAATGCCTATGAAGCCGGAGCCCGACGAGTCAATAACCAACTAAGGATTGCCAATTAACACAGTAATCCTGATGGAAGTTGAGATGGGGATGGGGCAATTGCCATGCTTCATCCCCGGCATGAATTAGCCGGACCGCGGCTTCTGTCGTTTGCGGTAAAGATTTTCTCTTTAACCCTCAGAAAAGTAGTAAATGACGAGGCACATTCGTCGCGCGGCATTCCAACAGAAAGGGAAAACATTATGCCAATCTTATTATGGATTTTAGGGGTTCCTCTCAGTCTGGTGTTGATATTATGGTTGTTCGGAGTGATCGGTTTTTAATAAGCCGTTTCCCGGATTCCATTTTGGTACACATGGATTGGAATAATCAAATGTCTTGAGTACACCAATTTCATATATTGGCTGTACGATACAACGGGCCCGGGTATTTCAGTTTAAGAAATGTCCGGGCCCGTTTCCATTATGCCGCCCCCCTGGCTACGATCTTTTTCCCATTTAACCTGAGTCGCGGGTCACCTCAGGTTTCCGGAATTTTGCGTGACAAGCTTTACGAAAACTGAAGCCAAATGTCCATTTGTTCATTTGTCGTTATATGGTAAAGCTGAATCTGATCAGGAAGAATTCGGATTCTTACGGATAACGAAAAATGTGGGGACGATGCCGATGTCAGGGATTATACGACAGGCTGAATATGGAAAAGTGCGAGGAATACTGGTTTGTTTTAATGTGGTAGTGGGAGCATTGATTGCAGCTCTCCTGTGTGCTTCTCAGATAATCCCTCTTGCCGTAGGTTTGCCGACAAACCGTCATGGGAAATCTATTTCAACGGTAATCCCAGGGAAGACCTTTATCTATTCATTGGAACCCTGGGGAGGGGTTCGGGTTGACGATGCTGAAAGACCTCTCTTCGCAATGCGGGATGTCTCTATCCTGCCTTCGAGATCGGGAGGCAATCTGACAACAATGGCACCTATGAGCATAGTGGCAGAATCAGAAACGGACATGAAGCGAGGCGACATACGTCCGTCCGTTCAATTTCTCCGAGTACGAAATCCGAATTGGATCACGACATCATGATGAATGGCATAGCTTTCGTTTTCACCACCTTAGATTTGACGTCAAACGGAGGGAAGGCAGAAGAGAGAAATCGGATTCTAGGGATGTGGATTTCTACTCTGAATCAATCGAAAGTCAATAGTGCTTGGCTTGACTGGCTGTGATGAGTATTTTTCTTGTTATTGACCCCGATCCTGATTCCCAAGAGGCATGGGTACGTCTCGGTGATTCGTGCGGAGTTGAGATAGTTGTGGCAGGCAATCTTTCAGAGGGCATCAGTCTCTCTACCCAACAATCTGTCGATCTGATTGTCGTAGACTTGTTTCTTCCCCAGAAAAGCGGGTTTTCGTTAATTTCGGAAATCACGTCGAAAGAAGGCCATCCTCCAATCATTGCGACCTTCTCCGCCGACCAAGCGCCAAATTTCAATATTAAACGGTTTGCCCATCTGCTGGGAGCGTCCTATACCTTTGAAAAACCTCTTAACCCAACGCTATTTCTTCAGGCCTGTCGGGAGTTGGCGATGCGTTTTCCCACCAAACCAAAGTAGAGAATGAACTGGATGAGACATTGTCTCCACTCCTTTTTTATTTGCAATGCTCACGCTCCTGTTCAACATCCGATCATGTGGTGTTGTGCCAAACCTTTTCACAAACTTGGAGGGGGAGATTATGCCATCTGAAGATCCCCTGTGAAATTATGGCGCTTTTTACCCGTTGATAAATTTTTTAGCTTGAGAGCCGGCCAGAACACCTCCTCCTCCCTCAAGGAATGAGGAGAGACATGAAAATTCAGCGTCACGTCGGGGTTGAGGAGAAATGAGTCGCCCACTTCCGTAATGACCTCCATGCAGGACAGGCAGAGAGGTAAATGCCACATCCGGTAATCAAATCCATATCCCTCCCTGAACATCTCTTGCCATTTCGTATCCTCAAGGCATGGGTAGTAGGGGGGATCGCTTTTTCGATAGAATGGCAATAAGGTTTCCAGATTTTCCCTCACCTGAAGATGAAAAGATTCAGGATTGGAAGCTTGATTTTCAACCAACGATTGGACCTCTTGGGTGGTTAATCCAACTTCTTCTGCCGCCTGGAACCATCCCTTTTGCCGCCATCGTGCAAAGTTTTTATAGATGCGCTGGGTCTGCCCTTCTTCCAAACCAAGAAGGAATCCGACCTCGACCGGCTTCATGCCGTAAAAGTGATAAAACAGACAGATCAAGGCGTCCCGGCTCAGGACGGCTCGATTGAGCAGGCCATCCAGAAAACGGTACAAAACGGGATTAGAGGTTGATGAGGCTTGAGATTCCTGGGGCTTTCCAAAAAAATCTGATATGAACCCATCCAACAGCAGAGCAGGCCGACAGGGGAGTTGCGAAGGACAGTATTCAATAAACCGTTCAACCAGATCAAAAGAAAGTCGTAACAATAATTTTTCATGGGCCGAGTTGTCGGCCCATTGCCCCATGTCTTGCAGGATACGCCGAATAAGGCCCGAAGAACGTTCCAGGAAGTAGGAAAAGTTTGCCGGAATGAATTGTTTGAATTCTTCAGAATTATTAATCACACCGTTGGTTGATGGGGATAACGTTTTCAAGGTCGCCCTCCTTACTTGGGGGAATGAAAATGAATAAAAAAATAATGGAAACTCCTCATAGGCCCACGGGCTTAATTGTTGTACAAATTTATCGAGATGCCTCCCATTTCTGTACTGTTAAAATCCCTTGATTCCCCCGATACCGACCCTAGGGGATGTTATGGCTGGACTTTGGAATTTTCAGAGGAAGAAACATAGGAATCAGAGAACACTCTCCTAAAAGAGGCCCAAAACACCTGATTTGTCAACTGAAAGGGCGGGGGAGGTGTGATAGGTTTGAGGCAAAATCAGGAAATCAGGCAGCCACCGGTTTTCTCCATTGTCAGCCTACCAGGCTCCATATAGGTGAAAGGGCTTAGTCCATGTTTTCTTCAAATCAGATGGCAGAAAATATTCGAAATAAAAATTGGATGGAAACCCCACTGGGGGACATGGCCGGATGGCCCTCTCAGCTCAAAACCTCCGTCCAAATTATTCTGGATTCGAGATATCCCATGTTTGTCTGGTGGGGGGAACATCTCATCAATATTTATAACGATGCCTATATCCCGATATTGGGAAACCGCCATCCGCAGGCGTTGGGTGCCTGTGCGTCGGATATTTGGTCTGATATCTGGGATGTGATTGGTCCGCAGGCGGACATCGTTTTTCAGGAAGGTCGTTCCACATGGAATGAGGACCTTCCTCTATTCATGCGTAGACATGGATTCTTAGAGGAGACATTTTTTACATTTTCCTACAGCCCGATTAAGAATGAAACAGGAGATATATTAGGACTCTTTTGTGCCTGTACCGAAGAAACAAGCCAGGTATTGAAAGGACGGAGGCTTCAGACTCTCAGACGAATGTCCGAAGTGACGGAAAAAGCCGATTCTGTGGGAGAGGTTTGTCGTCTCTCGGCTGAAATTCTCAAGGACAATCCCTTTGATATCCCGTTCAGTCTCATATACTTGTGGGATAAGGACGAACGCTCTCTATGTCTGGCCGGACAATCAGGTTTTCAGTCTGATTCACTCCTCACCCCACTTCGACTCGAGATGGATGGGGACATGTTTCATCCTCAGCCATGGTGGCCGCTGTCACTTTCCCCAAGCCGGGATGAGACCGTCTTCACTATTAACAGGCAGATGAAACTTCCCGGAGGGCCGTGGCCGGAGCCGCCCAATCAGGGGATGGTGCTGCCTATGGAGTCATGGGAAACACAAAGACAGGCCGGCTACCTGATTGTCGGGCTCAGTTCGAGGCTGGCCATTGATGACCGGTACCGTGAATTTCTGAATCTGCTTGCGAAAGGGATTTCGGGAGCCATCAATCGTGCGCAAGTCCGGGCCGAAGAGCAGGAACGGATTGAAGCCTTAGCCGAACTGAACCGGGCAAAAACCGAGTTTTTCAGCAATGTGAGTCACGAGTTCCGGACACCTCTCACGCTTATTCTCGGGTCTTTGGAAGAAGCGATGCAGACCACCACCTTCACCACGGCTCCGGGTGTGGAGGTGGCCCACCGGAATGCCGTGCGGATGCTGAAGCTGGTGAACACGCTATTGGATTTTTCCAGCCTGGAAGCAGGCCGCATGCAGGTCGTGTTTGAACCGGTGGATCTCTGTGAGTTGACCATTAATCTGGCATCGTCGTTTGAATCTGCCATGAAAAAATCCGGTCTGGAATTTATCGTGTCCTGTTCCACCCTGTCTCAACCGGTCTATGTGGATCGAAGCTCCTGGGAAAAAATCATGCTGAATCTGCTTTCAAATGCCTTGAAATTCACCTTGCAAGGACGCGTGTCCGTGGAAGTATGTCCTCATGCGGAAAGCGTAGATGTCCGGATTGAGGATTCAGGGGTCGGTATGAGCCGGGAGACGCTTTCGCATGCGTTTGACCGATTCTTTAGAGCCAAGGAAGCCCTGGGACGAACATTTGAAGGAACCGGAATCGGTTTGGCCTTAGTCAAAGAGCTGGTCGAAATGCATGGTGGGAAGATTCATGTGGACAGTGACCCCGGAAGGGGAAGTGCGTTCACCGTGACGGTGCCGTTCGGATTTCGTCACCTCCCGCCGGAGCAGGTATGCCACACCTCGACGCAACCAACCGACGAGCGTGTAGCGAACTCATTCATTTTGGAATCCGAGCAGTGGGTCGGAGGCACGGATCATGAACCAGCCATTCAGGAAATTCTCCAGAATGAAGAAGCTTCACTTCCGAAAATGGATCACTCTCGTCCCACCATTTTATTGGTGGAAGACAATCGGGATATGCGGAATTATTTGACGCGTTTACTGTGTGCCGACTATGAGGTGGTGTCTGTCTGTGACGGGCAGGAAGCCTTGGAGCGGATTCACACGGTCCGTCCACACCTTATTCTGAGTGATATCATGATGCCCCGCGTTGGTGGGAATGAATTGCTGACACATCTTCGGTCCAATCATGAATTGCAGTTGACGCCGTTTATCTTCCTATCGGCCAGAGCCGGCCAGGAGGCCGAAAATGAGGGACTTCTGACCGGTGCGGATGACTACCTCGTCAAACCGTTTTCCTCAAAAGACCTTCTGGCCAGAGTAAAAAAAACACTGGGATTGGCCACAATGCGTCGTACAGCGATCGAATATGAATCACGCTTCCAGCATTTGGCCCATCATCCTGAGATCATGACCTGGATTACGGATGCATATGGGGACTGTGTTTTTCTCAGTCAAACCTGGTACGACTTTTCCGGGCAGACAGAGGCAACCGGGCTCGGTGAGGGATGGTTGTCTGCCATTCATCCTCACGACCGTCCATCCATTCAACAGGCGTTTTGCGAAGCGAACCGAAAAAGACAATCTTTTCGACTGGAATACCGTCTTCGGAGTGCGGATGGTGAGTATCACTATGTTCTGGATTCCGCCTCTCCCCGCTTTGCATCGGACGGGAGATATCTGGGGTATGTCGGTTTGGTGCTGGATCTCTCCTCTCAGAAGGATATCGAAGAACAACATCGGGAAAGTGAAGAGCGATTTCGTGCTCTTGCCAATAGCATTTCCCAATTTGCCTGGATGGCCGACTCGACCGGATGGATCTTTTGGTACAACGCGCGCTGGTACGAGTATACCGGTACCACGTTTAAGGATATGGAAGGGTGGGGTTGGAGGAAAGTCCACCACCCCGATCATGTCGACCGGGTAGTTGAAAAAGTCCGCCGGTGTTTTCAATCCGGGCACATATGGGAAGACACCTTTCCTCTCAAGGGCAAGGACGGCGAATACCGGTGGTTTCTCTCAAGGGCCGAGCCTATTCGGAATCACCATGGGGAGGTGGTGCGATGGATCGGAACCAATACCGACATTACCGAATTAAAAACCACCCAGGAGCAACTCCAACATCTGACGTCAAAATTAGAAAGCCGGATTGCCAAACGCACGGAGGAGCTGCGTCAAAATCACTCGCGCCTACAGGCACTTGTCGGCGAACTGATTCTGACGGAACAGCGGGAACGACGCAGGATTGCCGAGGAACTTCATGATTTCCTGGCTCAGCTCCTCGTGGCCGGCCGGATGCGAGTCAACCGACTTGAGCAGACAGTGGGTGCCGAGGGACATATACTTCCGGTTCTTCAAGAAATTGATCGCATTCTCGAACAGTCGTTGGGGTACACACGCTCTTTGGTGGCACAACTGGTCCCGTCGGTGTTGTATCAATTCGGGTTACTAAAGGCACTGCAGTGGTTGGCGGAGGATATGAAACAATATGGACTCACGGTGGAAGTCAATATGGAGCGCGACCATCTGACGCTCACCGAGAATGAGGCGGTTCTTTTGTTTCAATCCGTTCGTGAACTCATGCTGAACGTAAAGAAGCATGCCGCCGTGGACACAGTCTATCTGGCCGTCAGCCTTTCCTCATCGGATGAGGTCTGTATCGAAGTTTTGGATCGTGGCGTTGGCTTCGATCCCACTCTCATCGAGAAACACAGCCATACGGCCAACCAATTCGGATTGTTCAGTATTCGAGAACGGATGTCTTTATTAGGTGGACGAATGGTCATAGACTCGAGTTCCGGTTCCGGGACACGCATCCGCTTGTATGTGCCCCTATCTGAGCGGGAACAACCGAATGCGGCCCTACCTTCTTCAGGATCCGGACCTTTGATAGCGAAGAGATCCAGTCAGGACTTAAGTCCCGGTATGTCCTCGGGTTATCGAGTCCTTTTGGTCGATGATCATGCCGTGGTTCGACAGGGATTGCGAAGTCTGCTGGATGTCTGGTCCGACGTCGAGGTCGTCGGAGAAGCCGGGGATGGGATAGAGGCCATCCGTCTGACAGAATCTCTGCAACCGGATGTAGTGGTCATGGATATTAATATGCCAAATATGAATGGAATTGATGCCACCAGGCAGATTTGTCAGAACAACCCCAATATTCATGTGATCGGATTATCGGTTCGTCAGGATAAGGAAACGGAGCAAGCCATGCGTGAAGCCGGTGCGGCTGGATATTTGTCCAAGGAAACTGCCGGGCAGGACCTGTATCGCATGATTGCCCATCTAGTCCGGCTGCATCAAAACTTCAGCTAACCCTCAACGCAGATTCTGAATCCCGGATATTTTTTGTTCGTGTCCGCCAAATTTGTCAACTGACTTTCCCGGGGTTTTTCCTCATGGTAACCAAGAGCGTTCCTGCTCATGTTTCAGTCAATGGGGATACGCATTTGCTGGTTTACACTGTCATCATTGTTTTGGTTTTTGACCTATCGGCCGGTCTTGGAATGGCTGCTGAGGAAGTGGAAAATACCGCCGAGGTTACTGAAAAAGAGATTGAAAAGGTTCAGGATATCGGGATAGCCGTGGCCATTAAAAACCGGTTGTCCCGGGTCGATCGCCAGTCTTTTTCCTCAATTGAAGTGTCGGTGAAGGGTGGCATTGCCACGTTGAACGGGACAGCCGACAGTCTTTGGATTCAGCAGCGTGCCACGGAACTTTCTCAGGCTATTCGTGGCGTTCGAGGGGTAATCGATCGCATCTCAGTGGGACCGGTCGTTACAACCGACGATTCCGGCCTTACGCAACATCTTGAATACCTCTTCTTCGAAGATCCGGTGGTGGAACGCGACGACATTCATATTGATGTGGTCCAAGGGGTCGTCACCCTGAAGGGTCAGGTGCACTCACGGCAAGAAAAACACACGGCGCTCAATTTAGCCAAAATGGTCAAAGGCATTCGCGAGGTTCGGGACCTTCTGAAGATGGAGAGTGTTCCAGATAGGCCGGATTCGATCCTCAAGGAGGAAATCACGCATCGTCTGGCATTTGATGTCTGGGTGGTCAACCCATCCCTCTTACATGTCCAGGTGGAAAAGGGCCGTGCGATGCTGATGGGACAGGTGGGAAGCGTATACGAAAAAAGTCGGATTGCCGAATTGGCATGGGTCGAAGGTGTCCGGGACGTGGATGTGAGCGGTATCACCATCAACTGGGTGTCGCCGGATCCGATGATGCGGGCTCAGCGTCCCAAGTTTACTGACAGGGAAGTTGTCAATGCCATTCAAAAAGTGCTGGCACATGACCACCGGGTCGCGCCATTCGGGATCAGTGTGACGGTAAAAAATGGGACGGTGACCCTGAAAGGAACTGTACCCTTTCTCTCCATTAGACGTGAGGCTGAGCACAACGCAAATAACACGGTCGGGGTCCAATCGGTGAACAATCTTATACACGTCCAATCCAAAGCGAATCCACAGGATGCCGATATTCAGGCCCGGTTATTCGCCGCGTTTTCACGAGATCCTGTCTTGGAGCACTTCTCCCTTGGGGGATCGGTCATAAAAGGAGCCGTCCTGCTGAAGGGGACCGTCGATTCGATTTATGAACGAAACCATGCCGAAAACGTGGCTTCCCGGATCGGAGGCGTAACAAGCCTGACCAATCACATCAGCTTTTCAAAACCAGAAATCGAAAAAACGGATTGGGAAATCCAATTGGATTTCGAAAATCAGGTGTGGTGGAGCCCCTTCTTATCGAGCCAGGACATTGTGGCCACGGTGGAAGATGGTAAGGCGACCTTGTCCGGATCAGTTCAGCATATGCACCAACGGGTTATTGCCGAACAGCAGGCGTTTGAGGCAGGAGCCTCCATCGTCATCAACCGGTTGCGAGTAGGAAAATCTCTGACATCTCCTGAATCTTCGACCCCAAGAATCCATGCCCGAGGTTGACAGTCGGGCTGGTCCAAATCAAATTAAATCAAATCCAAATTCACTCTAATCCCCATCGTTTCAAGTTTTGCATGAAATCCTCTTTTGACTGCCAGTCGAAGGCATGAGATTCTCCCCCATATCCCGCTTAAGTATTTAGCCTCAAGGGTAATAGAGAGTAGCGCGAATAATCGAAACGCGTAAAATCCAAAGAATTTTTTTTACCTTTTGTTCTTATCATCCAAAGGGAGGTCCTTGAATGAAATGCACTATTAGCACCCCTGGTCAACATGTGGTCCTGACACTCACCGTGGATCTCAGTATTAATACCCCCAATTTAAGTCGAACCGATTTAATATTGGACCGTGTGGTCTCGTCACCGATTTCCTTACTCATTTTAAATTTACGGTCCTTGTCATGTGTGAATTCTATCGGAACCTGGACCATCTTCCAGATTGTGTTTAAGGCCAGGGAACAGGGGAAAGGTGTATTCCTATACCATGTGCACCCTTCCATACAACCCTCTTTGAAAGAGGCTGGAATATTTGAACTGTCCCCCACAATTGATACCCAGGAGGAGCTCGGCAATGTACTAGAGGGGAATATCCGGCATCCGAGGTCTTCTGCGAAGGGGGAAAGCTTGGAGATCTCATTAAAGGAAAGACAAATATCACCTGCCGGAATAGCATCGTTGTAGAAAAAGCGCTCGACTTGAGAAATGTATTTCTGAATGATCAGATGATGACCGGTTTCAGTTTTGAACGAGTGTTGCGAATGATCATCTCATTCATCATCCTGACTTGTGGAGGGGGGATAGGTCGCAGAATTGTAAATCGACAAAATGACTTTTGATCCTGTGTTGACAACAAGTCGGAATGTACACAGGTGGAGAATGAGATCGAATGATCGTCGGCGCATGCTCTTTCTTTGAAACCGTGAGGTAGGGTAAGATTAAAAAGCACTCAGATGAAAGTCAGGATTTCTTGTGACTGCCAAAAAATCCTCTTCCAAGTCTCAAGCGAAATCTTCGCCTTCTCCCTCACCGAAAAAATTCCCGCCCGTCAAAAAAGCACGGAAGTCCTCAAATAGCCCAAAGGCGCCTTCTTCAGCACAAAAGCCCTCACCACGTTCCCAGGGGGTGGCCACTGACACCTCATCCAATTCGTTTCCCATAGTCGGGATTGGCGCTTCGGCCGGAGGGCTCGAGGCATTATCTCGGTTTTTTTCAACAATTCCCGCCGATAGCGGAATGGCTTTTGTGGTGATTCAGCACCTGGCTCCCGATCGCGAAAGCCTTATGCCGGAATTACTGAGGCGGAAGACTTCGCTGCCGATTCATGTCGCGGTAGATGAAACGTCAGTCGAACCCAATCATATTTATATCATTCCTCCCAACACGCAATTGAGCATCGATGGGGGGTATTTGCGAGTGGATCGTCCTTCACAAGTTCATGGCCTTCGAACGCCCATTGATCACTTTTTTCAATCCCTGGCCGGAGATCAAGGTCCATTTGCCATCGGGATCATTCTGTCCGGCGCAGGGTCTGACGGAGCAGTCGGGCTTCGATCCGTGAAGGAACATGGCGGGTTGACGATTGCCCAATCGGCGGAAACGGCCCAATTCTCCGGGATGCCGACAAGTGCCATTTTGACCGGCTTGGTCGATCATATTATACCGGTTGAAGGCATGGCGGAGGTGCTGGTCCACTATGCGAAATATTTATACGATCTACGGGAAGGGAAGGGGCTGGAGACCCTACGTGCAGAAGCGCTAAATTATTTAGACGTGATTTGTTCGCATCTGCGACGTCGGACCGGACACGATTTCCGTGGGTACAAACGGAATACGATGGGTCGGCGCGTTCAGCGGCGCATGCAGGTTTTGCACATTACCTCTCCCGCGAACTATGTCAAACGATTGAGGGAGGACCCGGAGGAAGTCGATGGATTGTTTAAGGAACTGCTCATCGGTGTCACACAATTTTTTCGAGATCCGGAGGCCTTTAAGTTTTTCTCCACCACAATTGTTCCCAAGGTCGTGAAATCCAAACAACACGATGGTGCGATCCGGATCTGGGTGCCGGGTTGTTCGACGGGAGAAGAAGCGTATTCGCTCGCGATTCTCTTTTATGAATACCTCCATCGGGAGCATCTCAGCATTCCTATACAAATCTTCGGGACGGATATTGATGAACGGGCCTTGGATATGGCGCGTCGTGGACGATATCCGGAGAGTATACGGGAAGATGTGCTGCCCGATCGACTGTTCCAGTTCTTTGAACAGGAGGGTTCCTGTTATCAGGTCGCCAAGATGATACGTGATTTATGCATTTTTTCCTTTCATAACCTTGTCGGCAATCCCCCGTTCTCTCGAATGGATGTTCTTTCATGCCGGAATCTGTTGATCTACATGACACCCGATCTTCAGAATCAGATGTTTTCCGTGTTTCATTATTCCCTCAACCCTGAGGGCTATCTGTTTCTCGGCGCGTCGGAACAGGTGGAAGACGAGTCCCGCTTCTTCCGCTCCGTGAATAAACGCTTCCGGGTGTTTCAACCAAAAGAGCTCATGCGACGCACGTTTCCCAACTTTCCGATAGGGGGACCGCGTGGCAACTTGCCTACTCCGAAACCTGCTCTGTTTCCCCAAACTCAGGACCCCTTTACTCACACCTTCGATCAACTGGTCAGAGAGGAGTATGGTCCTCCCGCGGTGTTGATTGATAAAGAGTGCCAGGTGCAATATGTCTCCGGCCGGACGGGAACCTATCTGCAGCTTCCCTCCGGTTCGATCAACGTGAATCTGATCAATATGGTGAGGCCGGATTTGCGTGTGCCGTTGCGATCCGGCATTTTCAAGGCAGTAAAAACCCGCAAGGAAGTCGTCCACCCCAATATTCAATTGGCTGTGAATAATGGCATGCAATCTATTGATATCATTGTTCGTCCGCTTTTTCATGCCAAGCAAATGTCCGATCTGTTGATGGTGGTCTTCCGTGAGAAAGGCTTTATCCGGAAATCTTCCAAGATTCCCCAAAAATCCTTGAATGACGAGCCACAGAAAATTCAAGAATTGGAACAGGAAATTCGTTCCACCCGGGAGCATTTGCAAACGGCCCTGGAAGAACTGGAGATCTCCAATCAGGAACTGAAATCTTTTAATCAGGAATTGATGTCGGTGAATGAGGAACTGCAATCCGCCAATGAGGAACTGCAAACATCCACAGAAGAATTGCAGTCGATTAATGAAGAATTGGAAACAGTCAATGCCCAACTGTCAGGGAAAGTGGAGGAACTGGATCAGGCCAATAGCGATATGGAAAACCTCTTCCGGACGACGGACATCGCCACATTATTTCTCAATGCCAAATTACGTATTCAGAAATATACTCCGGCTGCGCAAAAAATGTTTCAGTTCCTGGATGTCGATCTCGGAAGGCCCATCACTCAATTGTCTTCATTTTCTGAGGATGAAACGTTATTGAGGGATATTGAGGAGGTGCTGCGCACCTCACAACCCAAAGAACAGACCCGCCGATTTTCTCACGACCCTCGGACATTTTTCTCACGAATTACTCCCTACCAAACTAGTGACGGTCGGATCCAGGGAGTCGTGCTGACCTTTGTGGACATTACGCAGGTTCGCAAGGTGGAAGATCAAATGCTCCGTTTCTCCCAACAACAGAAGGTGATGGCGGAGTTCGCACAGTTGGCGCTTCAGGAAAGAGATGTGCTCAAGGTCATGGACGAATGTGTGAGCCTTCTGAGTCAGACCCTACCGATCGAAATGGCCAAAGTGCTGGAATTATTGCCGGGAGGACAGTCACTCCTTCTTCGCGCCGGAGTAGGATGGAAAGAGGGACTGGTCGGCCATGCCGTCGTGAGCGCCGATCTCAATTCCCAGGCGGGGTATACACTGATAAGCCAAAAGCCGGTTATCGTTAAGGATTTATCGCGGGAAAGCCGGTTTTCGGGTCCCTCCCTATTGATTGATCATCAGGTGGTCAGTGGCATGAGTTGCATCATCCGGGATCAGGCAGGCAATCCGCATGGAGTGCTCGGTGTACATACGACATCAAGTCGGGAGTTCCGGGAGAAGGAGGTAGAGTTCCTACAAGCCATGGCCAATATTCTGGCCTCGGCCATACACCGGAAAAATATCGAAATCCAACTGCAGTCCATGACTGAATCGTTGGAACGCCGCGTGGATGAGCGGACACAGGATCTCGTTCAGCACCAACACCGACTGCGTCAACTGTCTTTAGACCTTATTCTCACCGAGCAACGGGAACGGCGTCGCATTGCCACCGAATTACATGATTATTTGGGACAGTTGCTGGTTGTCGGGAAGATTAAAATCAGTCAGTTGCAACAAGCCGAGCTTTCGAATCAGCAGGCACCTCTTGTCCGGGAAATGGAAGACTCTCTGGATGAGGCGTTGCAATACACACGGGATCTCATTCCTCAAATCAGTCCGCCCATCTTGTATGAATTCGGGTTTTTGGCAGCCGTCCGATGGTTGGCCGAAAAAATGGGCCGGTATGATTTGCATGTCACGGTGACATCCCATCTTGAGGATCATCAATTGAATCTTTCTGAATCCGTCTCAATTATCCTGTATCAGGTCATCAGGGAATTATTGTTGAACGTGATGAAACATGCCAAAATCCAAGAAGCCTCCATTCTGATCAATCAGGTCTCATCCGGAGTTCTTTGAAATAGAGGTGGCGGATCGCGGATGTGGTTTTGATCCGTCCTCAACCCGTGAAACTCACTCCAATTTTGAAAAATTCGGCCTGTTAAACGTGCAAGAACGCGTCGAAAGTATTGGAGGCGAATATGAGATCCTTTCCACGATCGGGGAGGGCACTCGAGTGCTGATCAAAGTACCCTTTTCTGTTCAAGACGCTGATGGGGAGCCCATTCAGTCCTCCTCTCCTCCCATAGCGGTACAGGCTCCGAATCCCGGAAAATCGGAAGAGAGCATTCGGGTCGTCCTTGCGGATGACCACCCCATATTTCGTGAAGGATTGGGCACCATGTTAAATGCCTGTCCGGATATTCAGGTGGTCGGAGAAGCCGAAAACGGCGAACAGGCGGTTGAGCTTGTTCAAACTCTCCACCCTGATGTGGTTGTGATGGATATCAATATGCCGGTGATGAACGGAATAGAAGCCGCCCGTCTCATCAAAGGCAGACACCCGGCAGTCTATATCATCGGCTTGTCCATGCATGGGGATCAAATCGTGACAAAGCACTTTGCTGAGGCTGGAGGAGACGAATATGTGTCCAAAGGGGATTCCTTCGGTTCCTTCGCCGAAGTCATTCGATCCAGTCAAAAAAAACATGATATCACCTGAACCCTTCACATAAGTCCTACAGCGCATGGAGTGAACTGTGAGGGGTAAACAGAACACCTCCGCCCCCTGCATGACTCTTCGTGATTTCCTTCGATCTCCCGGTTCTGCGGTTGTCATGCTGAGCTAAAGGCAAAGCATCTGGCTGCGCCATGGCTCAATTGGGCCGGGCACCGATCCTCCGTCCGACTCAGGATAGCAAAGCGGAAGGACCGGATACTGCTCGCCCTACAAGATCGGGGGCATGCTGAGCTGCAGGCGGAGCATCTTGCGAAGCCCTGAACCGGTCGAGCCCGGCACCGATCTTTTGCTTTGCTCAGGATGACTCAGCCCGCTCGCCTGATGCCTCTCGATCCCTTCGGGGTTTTCAGCTCCACGGTTGTCATGCTGAGCTTCAGGCTGAGCTTGTATCAAAAAGAGCTGGAACCCCTTCTGCCTCAATTGCCACAATTTCGAGATCTGTTAAGTCAGAAATCCTCGCTTCCGTTTGAGCCTTCCTCGTCAGCCAACACGTCTGAATGAGAGATGCAACAATCCCACGGATTTCTCCTGATTGTTGAGGGGGGATGTCCCGAACCGGCTGTTGAACATTTCATATGCATTTGAGAGCTGGCGGAATTCAAAAATTTTACAATCGTCCATGACCGAAGCACGATGTTCAAGAAACCTGTCCAGTCCTATGGCTTTTTCCGCTTGAGCGCGTAACGTTCCAAACAAATCTACGAATTTGTTTCATGCCCAGGCGGAGGAATTTCGTGTCGATATCATGAACCTGGAAGCGTAGCCTGGGCATGTTTTCCTATTTATGGGCATGTTGTCATCCCATAGGCTTGATTCCCTCTTTCGTTCATTCAATACCCTCAAATGTCATTCGACTTTTTTCAAGGGATCTTCAGGTCTAGACCCAGGGTTTTGGGTAGTAGTCCCTTTCCGGGTGGGAAACTACAGTCAGACCATGAATATAAAATTACTTTACCCTAAAAAGAAGGAGGCGTTATGCAAACATTTACCCTGGCCGCGATGAGAAGCGAGCACCCCGATGTGTTCCCTCAATTGATTCATCACATGCAACAATCACATTGTTCACGATGCGGAGGGACGATGGTCGAGGAGACATATATGGATATTTTCTCCGATTATGAGGATTTTAAGTTTCAGGCCAAGCACTGTATTCAATGTGGTGACGTCATCGACCCGTTTATTTTGCTGAACCGCTTGCGAACACATTCAGGTGAGATTCCGGCCATGAATGCCTTATCTCAGCCGCGTCATCGTGAAAATGGATTGGTCATGACCGGGTAAAAACATGGTCATTCATTCTTGGTGGGTTCGACCACAAAATGGTCGCAATAAAAGGCAAATCTCATGAACGATAAAAAATGCAGTTTGTACTGGATGTATGGAATCCTATTAAGTTTCGTCATGGAGGGAAACGGCATCGCCGCGAATATGCCGAAGGAACCCAATGAAGCGTATCTCATCAATGAAGATGTGAATATCATTACGGGATTGTATATCAGGGAATACTCCTTACAGGGAGATGGAGTCGTCGATTATAAAACGGCCCGACAAATTATTTTTTATGAAAATAATAAATTTTGGAATACAGTCGTTGAAACGGTTGAATGGCCCTTGTTCTATTGGCTGGATGACAATCGGGATGGCGTCTTTGAACAATTTGTCGATCAGCGGGTGGAAGGAAACGGGGCCTATATTATCCCGTATATGCCGGTGTCGGAAAACTAGTCAATGCATCATTTTAGAAGGACGGCTTTTATCTTCTGCATTCTGGCATGGACGTTCCCTGGCGGGTGGGCTTTCCTCTTCGCACAGCCGGCTGTGGCCGGACAGATGTATTGGCAGAAGCAATCCGTGACCTTTCTGGGAACCACTCTTGACCTGGATGGTCAACCGATCGGAATTGTATCTGAACTGGACATTTCATTCCGGAACCAGGAAGGTCAGGAAGCGCTGAATGTGACATTTTCGAGCGGACCGGGAAAGTTTTCACCGTTTACTCAAGTGGCTATTCAATCCGGAATCGTCTCGGCAGCTCGTATGGCAGGGCTTGATCCAAAGACCTGGAATATATTTCTGAAATTTCCGAATCCCGGTGTGACGATTTACGGAGATAGTTTGACCGCGATGGTGAGTATCGTGGCTCTGGCGATGGCGAACGATAACTCAATTATCCTGAACCGCGTGATGACCGGTAAGGTGACCCCTGATGGGCATATCGGGGCGGTGGGAGGGATCCCATTGAAAATCCAGGCCGCCTTTGAGGAACATATACCAAGAGTGATTATTCCTGAAGATCAGTTCCCTGAAGACAGTGATTGGCAGACGCCGTTTCTGATGCAGATTTCTCCCGTTAATACGGTGTTGCAGGCTTATCAGATGTTAACGGGAGCGACCCTTTCGGGCGCCGAGACCGCGTCCGGATTGATGGTGCAGAATACCACCGAGAAGTAAGGAAGGGCGCTAAGCCGGTTTTTTTTGATGCCAATACTTCCTGACGATGGTGACTAAGGTTTCAGCCGGACCTCCTTTTGTGACAAATGCCGCCGCTCCTGCTTCCCGGAACCATCGAGCTACGTCCGGCGTGTCGTAAACTGATAATCCGATCATCACCGTGTCGGGAAGGAATTGTTTAATTCTTTTGATGGCTTCCAGACCGTCCATCTTGGGCATGTGAAGATCCATCACCACGACGTCGGGGCGAAGTGATTCACAGAGGGTAAGGGCATGTTTCCCGTCTTCTGCCTCTCCCACGACTTCGAAATCCACTTGAGCGTTCAGAATGTGGCAAAACCCTTCACGGACCATCTTATGATCATCTGCGAGAAGAATCCGAATTTTTTCTGAAGGAGAACGGGGAAAATGACCTTTTTTGACGGCATGCATCGGAGTCGGTTTGGCAGCGCGTGGTTGGAGAGCCTCATTACTGTGTTCTATCGGAATACGCAGCAGGACTTGAGTTCCCTTCTGCGGAGCTGAATGGAGAACCATTTCTCCCCCGAGGGCCTCCAAGCGCTCCCGAATACTAAAGAGCCCAAAATTGGTTGAGGATTGTTTATTTCTCTCTTCAGGATTTTCACTAAACCCGCAGCCGAAATCTTGCACCTCGATCAGCAGATAGTCGTCCTGTTTCAAAGACAGATTCACCATCACCTCATTCACTCCGGAATGTTTGAGTACGTTATATAACAGTTCCCGGACAGATTGAAACACGAGCACAGCCTGATCCTCCGGCAAGGGTGGAGTCTCATCTGCAGTTTTCAAGGTGACGGTTAATCCCTGTTTTCCCATTTCAGATCCCAACCAGACGAGAGCGGCATGGAGTCCGAATTCATAGAGACAGGTCGGACTGAGTTGGCTGACCAGTGTCCGTGTATAGGTCAAGGATTGGTCCAAGAGGGTATCCGCCTCCTGAATCACCTTGAGGAGAGTTTCCTTATCGGAAATCGATTGACCTTGACTTAATTTCAATCGACAGACGACAAGGAGCTGAGCCAGATAATCATGAAGGTCTGTCGCCAACCGGCGTCGTTCCCGTTGTTCGGTTACGGTGAGGTCGGAAGCCATGGCCCGTAGACGCTCCTGATTGCGAGTGAGTTCCTGAGTGCGTTGGATTACGCGTTCTTCCAACGTGCGATTCAATTCGGCTAATTTGTCACTGGTATCTTTTTGAGCGCTTTTGTCTCGAACTACCTTGGCATACCCGATCAGCTTGTTGTCGGGGTCGCGTATGGCCGTCACTGCGCCGCTGGCCCAAAATCGTGACCCATCGGCGCGCACCAGCCAATTGTCATCGTCCCCTTTTTCTAAAGCTTCCGCCCTCCGCAATTCGGTTTCCGGACGACCATTGCGTTGATCTTCAGCGGTAAAGAGCATAGAAAAATGTTTATTCAATGCGGCATCTTCGGGGTAGCCCAGGAGCCGCTCAGCTCCGGAATTCCAATGCGTAATGTTCCCATCCAAATCAAGCAGGATAAAAGCCAGGCCGGTGGCTCCATCAACAAATAACCGGTACTTTCTTTCGCTATCGCGGCGAATCCGCTCATTCTTTTCCCGTTCCATGGCATAGTACAAAATTCGTGAAAGTAACACGGCATTCATGGAAGATTTCGGGAGATAATCCTGTGCCCCTAATTTGATGGCTTCAAGGGCAAGAGGTTCATCCTCATTCACGGTTAGCACCACAAGGGGAATGGTCGAGTTTGCCGACCGGATTCGTTTCAACGTTTCAAGGCCATTGGTTTCCGGCAGATTTAAATCAAGGAGGATGACGTCAAACGGCGTGCTGTGAAGGATGGTCAGAGCCTCTTTGAGAGTCGACGCGCGGGTGATATGAAAGGGGGACATGCCGGAGGCATCCTTCAGCCGCTCGCGCACTAATTCTGCGTCGGAAGGATTGTCCTCCACTAACAGGATGGAATGAGTAGGGGATGGGAGATCGCTCATGACTCTGATACTTTTGGAGGGAGTTTTACCACAGAGAGCCAGAAATCTTCGAGAGATTGAATCATTTTGATGAATTGCAAAATATCAATGGGTTTGACCAAATAGGCATTGGCATGAAGATCGTAACTACGCAAGACATCTGTTTCGTCATCGGAGGTTGTCAATACCACCACGGGAATTGTGCGAGTGTGCGTATCGGATTTAATTTCCTTCAGAACCTCTCTCCCGTCCTTTTTGGGAAGGTTTAAATCTAACAGAATAAGGTCCGGTCGGGGAGCCTGTTGAAAAGGTGCTGTCTGCCGAATGAAGGCCATGGCGTTGACCCCGTCTTGAACCACATGAATAGTATTCTGGAGGCGAGCTTCCCGAAAGGCTTCCTGGGTAAGCCGGATATCAGCGGGATTATCCTCTATGAGTAAAATCTCAATAGGATTCTGCATGAACATTCTCCGTGTTTTTAGGTAAGGTAAAGAAAAACTTGGATCCTCTTCCCGCTTCGGATTCGACCCAGATGCGGCCTCCACGGCGCTCCACGATTTTCCTGCATATGGCCAGACCGATTCCGGTGCCATGATATTCTTCCCGCGGGTGCAGTCTTTTGAACGGAAGAAAGATCCGCTCGAAATATTCCGATCCGATGCCGATCCCGTTATCCTGTACCGAAAAGATCCACCCGTCCGACCTTTCCTCAGCAGATATATGAATGTGGGGCGGTTTCGGGCCGTGAAATTTCATAGCATTAGTAATCAGATTTTGGAGTAGATGTTGAAAATGCGACCGATCGGTCTGAATGATCGGTAGAGGATCATGTGTAATTGAAGCCTGTTTGTCCTCAATGGTCATGCGGAGATGTGTGAGGATTTCCTGGAGCACCTCCTCGGCGTTGACCGGAACAGGGTTCAGTTCCTGCGCCTGAATTCTCGAATATTTCAGGAGGTCTTGAATAAGGGTTTGCATGCGATTCGCTCCATCGGTCACGAAACCAATAAATTCCTGACCCTGTTCGTCCAATTGCTCTTTATAGCGCTCCGCCAACAACTGCGTAAAGCCATGGATCGTGCGGAGGGGTTCCTGGAGATCATGTGAGGCAATATAGGCAAATTGTTCGAGATCTTCGTTGGATTGCTTGAGAGAGGCTGCATGACTGGCCAATGTGAGGTTTTGTATAGCCAGGAGATTTTCCAGCTCCTTTTGCTGGGAAATATTCCGAGCAATTTTCGAGGCGCCAATAGGGTTTCCCCACCGGTCGATAATGGGAGAAATGGTCAGCGACACCGGTATCTCCCGTCCATCTTTCCTACGTCGAATCGTTTCAAAATTTTGAATCTGCTTCCCACTCTGGAGTTTTTCCAAGATATCCTTTTCTTCGGCAATCCGGTCTGGTGGAAAAAGAAATGTCATATATTGCCCGATGCTCTCTTGTGGCGAATATCCGAACATCTGTTCGGCTCCGTTGTTCCAACTGGTGACTTGCCCGGTGAGTGTTTGTCCGATAATGGCATCAGGGGTAGATTCCACGATGGAGGCTAACCGAAGCCTGACCTCCATTCCCTGCCGATATTGATAAGTAAGGAGGGCGGTTGCCCAAATCATAAAAATCGATAAAAGACGATTGGTCACCGCATTGCCGGCAATGGTGCTTCCCGAATACACCACATTCACGCCTGGTGAATAGATTATTCCTATTATAGCTAAGACCGTACAGACTCCAGCGACGATGAATGGTGATTTTGCATAGGGTACCCATGGAGTCAACATAAGGGCACTCACATATAGCATACCGATCGCTACACCTGTTTGGGTGAACAGGTCCAGGGCAAAAATTGAACCCATAAGAGCGCAGATGGCTGTTAAAAGGATGACATCCCTTGTTTGGAGACGAGTACCGAGTCTACGCCAATTTTGATTCATCATCAGGTTACTTCCACACTTTTTCTTCTCAATTGAGGAACAGTCCGCGCCTTCCCGGTTCTGTATGTATAAAAAATACATGAACTCCAAACATTACCCCGAAGGATGAGAATGATGCGGCTTCCTCTCGGCTACGGTAAAGCAGAATGACGTTCGGGATATGTCGTGAAAAAACGAAATCCGAAAAAGTATAGCTTCAACGAATAAGTCTTGTCTAAGAGTAAAGGCTCCAAGAAGTGAACCAACCGGGTCATCCAGGGTTGTTGCTCAATCAACCCAGGGTTTTTCTCAGGTCTTGCCGTCCAAACTATTCTGTATAGATAAGACAATCGAGGATAAGAGGCAGATGACATCCTTGAGGCCGATAGTATTATGGTTTTGAGCCAATAGCCAAATGGATTCAACATAAGGAGAATAAAACCCATGAACAAAAGTCTTGAAGAGCGAACGGTCCATGCAAAGGGAAATGGATTGGTGCAGAGTAGAATGTCCCGTTGTTTGTTTGGGGATTGGCCGCGGCGAATGGTGCTCAAGTTGGCTTTGCCTGTTAAAGAGGAGCCGCTTTCCTTGCCGTCCTGCAAGGAAGGTCTGAGCACGGCAATGAAACCCTGTAAATCCAGGGAGGAGGAACCAGGTTTATGTCTACGATTGTCTTAGTCATACTCATTCTTCTGCTGGTCGGGGCCTTGCCGGTCTGGCCGTACAGTTCATCCTGGGGCCCATACCCCAGTGGCGGGCTGGGTTTGGTGTTGGTGATCGTGCTGATTCTGGCATTGACCGGTAGATTGTAAGGCGTATTCTAAAATCCTTTTTGTTCATCATGAAAAAGACGGGGGATCGGTTATGCCCTTAAAAAAAACGACGTGGTTGGCCATAGTACTCGGATCATTGTTGATGGGTTCCATGGGAGGAATGCTATTGGCTTCTACCAATCCTACTGACTCAGAATTGTCAGCGACCAACGGAGGTGAGCCAATTTCTACTTCAGCCCTACATATTGTAAATGAGGAGGGTAAGGTCCGTGCCACGCTGAGCTTGTGGGACGGTGACCATCCGGCACTCATCATGGGAGATGATCACTGTGACCGTCGTGCTTCTCTTGCCGTGTATGGAAAGGCGCGAACCGGATTAACTCTCTATGGAGAGGATTGTAAGCGTCGGGTGGCATTGGAGGTTCAGAGCGATGACTTCCCTATGTTCGTGATGCGGGATCATTTGGATAATCCCCGGGTTCAAGTCGTGTTAAATAAGGACGGGAGTCCACTGGTTCGACTGTTTGATGCGAATGGGAAAGCCCTGTGGGAAAAGTCATAGCATGAAAGGAAACCCTCTTCTCAATATCCACTTTTCTCATGAATGGGAATGTCATGAAGTAGGTCATACAAGAAGGAGTCCAATGTTCATCAATTCAATATTCATCACCACGATCTGGAAGACGAGGCGAGTGTTCATGATGGGAATGTTATTGATCGCCGGCAGCGGTTTGGGGATGGTATGTGCTGCGGATCAGGACAATCCCAAAAGCTGGAAGGCGGTGCCGGGCCCGAAAGAGTTGGTTCCGGACATTGGTCCCCCGGCCGTGGTTAAGGACTGGCAACGTGCCTATCCACAGTATCAACCCGTTGGAAAAGGTGACACGGAAGAGGCTCCAGACGCTAAGCCAGGGACACCCAATCCTCCGGGTATTCATACCTTAGGTGGACGGACCCCTAGTTCATTTGTGTTTGATCTGAGTCCCAAGGATCCACTAGAGAAGGTGATTGAGCGGGAAGGGCAGCAACGATCAAAGATCAAAACACAACAGCAACAATTGCTTAAGGAGCGGTATGATTTGTCCCCTCAATTTGTTGAAGGGGTGACGATGACTCGAGGGAAGCCCATTCCTAAAGGGCCTACCGCCCGATTACCGAAGGACCTCACATTTGAACAGCTCGCCCAAATGCCTCCGGAAGAGATTAAGGCCAAAGATCTCTTCCCCTATCTGCCGTTGCCGCATCCGCTTCATTCAACAGGCGGCATGGTGTTTCCGTCCATGATGACAAACATTCATCCTGAGCGTGAACGGTTTGACGTACTTCATGATGTGCCGGATCATTTTCTGCCGGAATTTCCACCTCCTCTGTTTTTAACAAGCCGGCCGGACTTAGGAGATGTCTCACAGGGTCAGGAAATCACTAATGAAAACTTTTACGCGTTGTTCGATGGCATTCTCTCGCCGGTGCAATTGGACGGAGTTCGATTATTGGTCGAAAAAATCCCTCAACAGCAATTTAATGCGACTGACGACCGGAAAACGATTTCGCCCAGCCGGGGGGTTGCCTGTTTTGATTGCCATGTGAATGGGCATACCAATGGCGCCATTCATTTGAATCCGGATAACCGGCCTCAATTCTCAAGGTTTCGCATCGAAACGCCCTCCTTACGGGGCGTCAATATTCAGAATGTCTTTGGATCCAAGCGAGCCCTGTCGTCTGTTGAGGATTTCTCCGAATTTGAAAACCGGTCTGCCTATTTCGATCATGATCTGGCGACAGCCGAAAAAAAGGGTCGTCGTGATATGACCCGAACCGAAGTCATGAAAATGGCCCAGTTCCAGAAGCTTGTCGATTTTCCTCCTGCGCCGAAATTAGATCTCTTTGGCCGATTGGATTCTCAAAAAGCCCGCGAAGATGAATTGAGAGGTGAAGCGCTATTCTTTGGGAAAGCTCAATGTGTGGCCTGCCACACGGCTCCGTATTTTACTGATAACCTGATGCATGACTTGCGGGTGGAACGGTTTTATCATGGCCGGGCAGAGGGATCTATCAAAACGTTCCCCCTTCGGGGAATAAAAGATTCTCCTCCCTATCTGCATGACGGGCGCCTCTTGACCCTTGAAGACACGGTAGAGTTTTTTGCCTTAGTCACTGGAGTCCAGTTGACAAGGGAAGAAAAAGCGGACCTTTCCGCGTACCTTCGAACCTTGTGAAGCCAAACTCTTCAAGTAAGCGTTGACGAGCCCGGTGTCGAGTTCTCAAAAAAGGAGAATGCTACATGAAAAAACCGGCCCATGCAGACAAGGTCTTTATCGTATCTTTGCGTTGCCTGGGATTCATGTTGGGTGTGGCATTTTCCCTCGCGGACGCGGCCTTAGGGGATAGTTTGCAGGATACGTACTCCGATGGAATTCAATCCAATGGCCATTCAAACAATCCGTCCGGTGAAGATTCCCCCCTCATAGGGGGAGGTGTCCGGACGCCCCCCGACATTGGAGCTTCAGGTACCGCATCTTCCACTCCTCCGGTTCAAAGCGAATCACCCACAGACGAACCCCACATTCTTCCGGATGTCTCACCTGTTCCCATGCATCCCTCGATTCCGGAAAAGGCTCCGGTCAAAGAGAGTGAGCCGTTAGGACAACCGAACCAGTTCCAAAAGACGCCCGAAAAATAAGACACTTTTGAGTGTTGTCTGTATGCCGGGAGGAAGGAGATTCTTTGTTGGAAAATTGAAGCCGTTCGCCCTTCCTCAAGATTTCACATAGAAAATCAATGAGCGACAACTGATTGCCTATGTGCTGAGCATATTGATAATTTTTCGTATAGAGGGGAAAGATTTTGATACTCTCAATCTAATCTAATGTGGCATCAATCCATAAATGAATGCGGACATTTTTCGCTCCGGCTTCGTAGGCGTTTTCCACCGCATCCACAATTTCCCCGCGATTTTCGACTCTTCCAGAGAGTGTGACGATCCCGTTGTGAGTTTCAACACGAATGGGAACGGAATTCACAAAGGGGCTCCAATATAGCTCCTCTTCGACCGCTTCTTTCAATTCCTGATCGGTCATCTTTTTCCATGGAAGATCGTGATGTTTGATACGAACTTGATTGTTGACATTCGTGGCTCCGGCGTCATAGGCGATTTCAATCAGATCCACCAAGGCATCCTGATCTTCGACATATCCTGAGAGAACCGTTTCGCCATGTCCCACGTGAACCGTGATCTCACCATCCTCATATGGACTGACTTCCAAATGCCGTTGAATGCGATATTGTATCTCTTCGTCCGAACGCACAGAAACATGGTCGTCGGATAGCGGATCATTTGCACCAGGGGAAATGGCTTCGTCAAATCCTACTGCAGGGACAGACAGGATCTGGCCATTGGTATGTTCCATCATGGTTGCGATGAGTAATACACACGTCCCACATATGAAAAAATATTTGAATGGGGAATTCATAGGCACCTCCAGAACGTTTTTGCCAGTCTCAGAGATGGGCCAGGAAAGTTCTCAATCCGATTTATTCTGGTAGCTGGCCGTGGCCGGTACCATGATAGAAGGGAGATATTCCTTATCAAAACATATCAAATTGAGAGAAAAAGAAACCTGGTCGAAACCCTGAATGTTCAAGCAAAGATCAGGGAGAAGGTGAAACCCGGGGGATAATAGGGGAGATCCGGGTCCCTCTGCCGGGAAACGATTCAAGGAAAATAGATCCCCGACGCGCAATCAATCGTTCGCCGATGCAGAATCCTCTAATCGTGTTAATGTCGAGCGGTCAGAAATTGTTCCCGGTGCCAGAGTGGTCCCTCCATGCTTCAAAATGCCAGCTATGTCTTCAATTATCTCTATCAGCGGAGTTTTCGGTGGTTTTGTGGGTGGCATGAATTAACTGAACGGCTTTTTCGGGATCACATTCCTTCGCAAATGTTTCCGCGGCAGTAAGGAGCATCTCGGATTTTACCAATTGACTGTTCGAATCCTGGTTTGTGTGAGATTTGAGGAGTTTGAGGATATGGGTGGCTTTTAACGCCTGATCAAGCTGATCATCATCAAGCAACCGATGGATTTCCTGAAGAATTCGTGTGTCAATTTCTGAATGCGAGAGTTCATGCCACGTTTCAGCGGAAGGCGAGGTTTTCGTCGATTGGGAAATCCATTGAATGGCCTCAGGAGAGAGAGTGCAACGATCGTGGCGAATGGTTTGAATAAGAAAACGCAACACATTCCACGCATGAATCGTGAGATCTTCAACTCTTTTCATTCCGAGGGTGGATTGAAGAGCCATGATATCTTTGCTCATTTCATCGGATATGGTGAATTGGATATTCATCTATCACATCGCATTCAATTTTCTATTCAGAAGAATTTACTTCAATTTATACGAGGAAGGCGACTGGGCAAAACCCTGGCCAGAGCGCTTTTTTTTAATGCATCATGATATTGTCGGTTCAAGGGTTTTTGCCAGTTACGTCTTTTCTCATTCTCTCCTATACTGGTTTCCAAGAGGATGATGCGGGTAAAAATTGGTTGCAAGATAGTTTGAGTATGTTGGGGGGACCTATGCGCATGAAGCCCAGTAAAGATTATCCAGTGAAAGATTTCAAGCTCAAGGGATTGAACGGTATTTCAGATAGCACGTTAGAGATGCATTTTAAGCTCTATGAAGGCTACGTGAAAGCCACCAATTCCCTCACCAAGCAAATCGGAGAGTTTTTGATTGATGGGCAGGTGGATCAGGAGGAAATGCCGGCCTATTCTGAGCTCACCCGGCGGCTGGGATTTGAATATAATGGGATGGTTCTCCATGAATTATATTTTGAAAACATGACCTCCCAAGTATCCAAATCGCCCCAAGGTCAGGATTCCCTGCTGAAAGCTCTTGAAGGCAGTTTTGGGAGTTTTGAGATCTGGAAAACCGACTTCTCAAGCGTGGGGAAGATGCGGGGAGTCGGTTGGGCTGTATGCAATCTCAATCCGGAAAACGGCAGGCTCTCTAACCATTGGATTAGCCTGCATGAATTCGGCAATATTGCCGGTTTTCGTCCTGTATTAGTAATGGACGTGTGGGAACATGCGTATTTGCTGGATTTTCAACCGTCAGAACGAGGCGAATACATTAAACATTTTCTTTCCCAAGTTAATTGGGATGTTGTTGCCAGACGCCTAGAGGGGCGATTATGAACAACGCCATATACTGGTGTCTACCAAGTTTTGAGGTTCCTTATACCTCTCCAATCCCGAAACCCGATCCTAACCCTAACCCGGACCCTTTCCCTAATCCTGAACCTTTTCCGAACCCTACTCCGGACCCACCGGGACCACCCTCTCCTCCTCCAACGCGTCCTCCCATACCAAAAATTCAATCATTTTCCTTCCCATATCACAATTCTTATTTCCAGGAAGTTTGGATTCGCTGATCCACAGGGTAGCAAGGCTGGAGATATCAACGCTCTTTGGTAATCATAAAGCCCTAGCAGGGCGGAACCCATTAAGATGCTTATAGTAGACTTATTTACATGATTCTTTCATAATGCCTTTCCTATATTTATTTTTATTTTAACAATTTATATTTCATTCTTTCTTTTAATATGAACAAAGCTCGCGTACTCTTAGCTGAGGATCACGTCCTGGTTAGTGAGGGGCTGACCAAACTGCTGGAAACTGATTTCACATTGGTGGGGACTGTTGTAGACGGTCATGCATTAGTTCAAGCCGTCAAGAAACATACACCGGACATTGCGATCATTGATATTTCATTGCCACTATTGAATGGGTTGGAAGCCGCCCGACAAATAAAAAAATGTGAACCCCAAACAAAATTAATTTTTCTCACTATGCATTCAGAGGAACACTTTGTCCATGAGGCCTTCAAGGCCGGTGGGGTGGGGTATATTTTAAAACAATCTGCGACGGCAGAATTAGTATTTGCTATTAAGGAAGTGTATCAGGGACGCACCTACATTTCTCCCTCCATTGCCCAGGGTCTCGTCAGTCAAGCACTGAACCCGTCTTCGAATACGAAAAAAGCCTCTGAAACGGAGACTCCCGCATTGACTCAACGACAGATGGAAATCCTTCAATTGGTTGCTGAAGGAAAATCCAATAAAGAAATTGCGGTCATTTTAAACCTGGCCGTCAAGACGGTAGAATTTCACAAGACACGGGTCATGCAAGTATTGGGACTCAAAACAGCCTCCGAACTCACGAAATATGCCATTGCCAATGGAATTATTTCCATATAATGGGCTGGGTGTTTTCTCCCCTCTCATAGCTGAATGTTTATCTTTTTAGAAATTTCCCAGCTATTATAAAATCCCTTTCAGCATGGGACTGAACTTAGAATCCTATTCAAGGGGGGAAATTCCTAACTTGACGGCGAATTTCGTAAGATCGGCCTTGGAATGAAGACCCAGGGCCTGCACAATTTGCATTTTATGGAACGCAACCGTGCTTTGGGAAATCGTCAACACGTTGGCTATGTCTTTCGCAGAGAATCCTTGAGCCACAAGCCTTAACACCTCCTGCTGCCTGGGAGTCAATTTTCCGGAAAGTTCGGTGCCCGGCATACCATCCATTTGGGCAAAAACCGCATTCTGTACCTCCTCCGGAATGAGGGGAGAGAGGTATCTCTGTTTTTCCTGAACTTGTTGAATTGCAGTTAATAATTCATTTCCTGCGGTTTGCTTCGGGACATACCCTTCTCCGCCGCTACGAAACGCCTCCATAATGAAAGTCGGTTCTAAATGCATAGAAACAAAAATTATTTTTACGGATGGACACATGGTTTTTAACATTCGAGCGGCTTCGTACCCGTTTTGATCCGGCATTGAAATGTCCATGAGGAGAATATCGGGCTTGGTTTGTCGGATTTGACCTGCCAAATCACTTGCGCTATGGGCTTCCCCAACAATGTCATGATGGGGTTCAAGCAGTTTTTTGCAACTCTCCAAAACAAGAATATGATCGTCAACGAGAAATAATCGTGCCCGCTTTGTTGTATTCATACCGTAAAAAAAGTCTGGTAAGTGACATTTCTCCCAGTTTAGATCTTATTTAGATTGAAGCCCCCAGAATCTAAAGAATCCCTCACTTTAACATGTCCCAATAACCACTTCTCTATACTCTTCTTTCCGATAAGCGGATGTCCTTACTGTAGCCAGGATTGGCTCATTCGCCAACTGGACAAAACCCTTGGATATTTGCCTGTATTATTACAGAATTGCTGAATGTGGAGATGCGAAGGTTCTGCAGATATTTGATGGTGTTATACGCTCGGCATGCTGTATTCGCGAAATTTTTAGTAACGCCGCTTCACTGGGGACCTAATCAAGGTTCGCCTTTGACACACAGAGGAGCCCGTCCTCTTTTTAAAGCAGGGGGAATGAATCAAACATGGAGGGGATTTTCCCTCCATGTTTCGCTTTATGAGGATAATATGGAGCGTGATGATTGCGGTCTGAACAATGGGCAGAATTACTCCTTTTCAATCTTCACGACTTCTCCTGAATGAGCATCAACATAGACTTCTTTGGTGGTTTCATTTTCATCAACTATTTTAACTTCAAAAACGGTCTTGCCATGTTCAGTTTCTAATTCAGCATCCACAGCTTTGCCCTTCACGGTTGTCAGGGCTTTTTCCACAGCCTCGACGAGGGTGATTTGAGTGCCCTTCAATAATTCGGCTTTATCATCACCAAACAAGGCTAAAGCCGAACTTGCCGGCAGAATACACATGGCCATCATGAGACTGAGACTAAGAATGAGGCGATTCTTCATAGCGGACTCCTTTGTTGTAAATATGACGATCATTTTCCTATCGCTGAACTTAAGGGTCAAGTATGCCCTTCCCGATTCCCTGTCGCATTAGACAAAAGTTCGCGACCCACCCTGATGTTGTCTTCCAAAGCCGAGGGATAGCGTGAAGCCGAAACTCATAAGCCTGGGAATAGACCGGGTACTCATGATGAACTTGTGGGCGTTGAGAGTGTTTATGCAGTTGTTTCTAGGACTTCACTGTTCAGACAATCTCCCTGCATGGATATATGCCCGTGGCAAATGGAAAGTTTATCTAGTGAAGAAGGGCAGATTCCCCTTCATAATTGAACGTAGATTCATCGGCAATGGTTGGTTGATCAAATTGGAAGGAGGAGGTCATGCAAAGACAGAAATTTGGCAGTTCATGTGTGTGTGTAGCGACGATCCTGTTTGTGGCGGCATCGGGGGTGATTCCTTATCCTATTCATGCCTCTGAACGTGGGCAAAAAGAAATTGCGCCTGTGGCGTCTGGGGTCGTTGAAGGCCGGGTCATTGAAGTAGAACAGTTGACTCTTGTGATCGAAAAAGCAAACGGAGAAGTGGTTCGTGTTCCCATGCCCGGAAAAAGCGGGGAATCTTCAGCCGACTTCGAAAAAGGAGATTACATCGAGGTAGCCATTTCTCCTGAGGGAATGACTACCTCTGTTAGAGAGGTTGCTAAAACGGAAAACTGAAAGCCATAATACGAGGAGATTTGAATAATCGGGACGAGGAAATATTGGAGGAATGCTGGAGAAGCCGGCTATAAAATTTCATTAACTCCGTTGTCAGGAAGAAAGTGAGGTTTTTTTGATGAATGCCGTCTGCGCCCATCCCCCATGTTCATGCCAGAATTCCGAGGGTGAGGAATATTGTTCGGAAGAATGTGCCAATGTGATTACCGCGCCTGTAGGAAAGTGTCGGTGTGGTCATGATAGTTGTGAAGGGTATTTGAAATATCGGGATGCTGACGCTTGAAAATTTTTCAGGTTTGGTCAACGTAAACTCAGGTGAAGCCTAGTCGTTAAAAACCCGATTCTATCTCCGCAAGAGAGCCTTATGGCCAGTGATAGGATTTAAGGCTGGGAAGACCATCAACATTCGTTAGTCCAGAAGAACAATATGGCCGATCATCAAAAATTCCAGTGCACAACACGACAGCCCCATTACGTTTCCCGGGCTATTCATGATCACCGGCTTAAAACCGTTTCTCGAATTGAAATGGATTCCTCGCGCCGCATAGGGCTGATGGCTGTCCTGAAAGAAGAATAAGAGAGGATACGAAATCACCAACAATCCATCAGGAGATCACGAGTATTCCGCGCCCGCCCACACGATAGGATGACCCCGTCCCTACGGTATCAAACACTCTATTCGGGACCAGCGAATGTGGCGGAGGACCGGTAGTGCCTTTGATCCTCGACCGGAGGGGTTGAGGGGAGTTTGTGTTCGACCTGAGGCGAACAGGGCATTTGGAACAATGAAAAGCGGCCTCCCGATTGGGTTGGAGAATGGTTGTCTGCTATTCGTGTATACCACCACCGGCCCTCTGCCTGCTTGCCGGACGATGACAACAGGAGATCAAACTCACCTTCGCGATCGTTTCTGGTTTGATACCATGTGCCTTGCCACCGGCCATTATCGAGTTTCGTCGTCCATAAACGCCCCCCTTGCCATTCATACGCGCCGTGGCCTTCCCGATTGAGGGTTAAGCAGTAAACACCGTTTTCATCACGGTATTCCCATGTCCCGGCTAGATCCGATTTCTTTATTGAAGACGGTTGCAGATTTTGCCCCGGTGCATGCACCTGAGGTTCCGGAGGGTTGGTTCGACAGCCAAAGAATACAAACTGTAATAAAAGAAAAACCCCTACCATTTTCCATTTGCGCAAATGAACTATTTCTAATTTTTTTATCATGATCCGCTTATTTCTTCCCCAGGGTTGGAAGACTAATCGGTTACTCAACCTTGCTCTGCTGGATAGCCGGGCATTTTTCTGAAGCACCTTTTCTCCCTAATAGGATCCTGGTGCAGGCCGCGCGTTTCGCCCCCATGATTGGCTCCTAGCTTTAATGCCTTCCTTCATGATGTGTATGTTTCTTTTCATTCGTACTGCTCAAATTATTACATGGATAGTATAGGGTCCACATGGACAAAAGCCCCTTCGTAAATAGGGAAATATCCAAAAGAATCGGGTAGGTGCAAAAATTTTCCATAGACAGAGTCACTCCCGATTTTCCGTTGCGATGAGAGGAGAAGGAGGAGCGGGCAGATAACAGACCGATTTCCCGTCGAAAGGGCATGACGACACGTTTTTTAGGCCAACACCAGGAGGAAGCACCCCGTTAGGTAGATTGCGTATGTTTCACATTAGATGGTTGTCTTTCCGCCTGATGTTTGTAGATCCGAAAAGTCTCCACCAACGTCACTTGTGATTCGTATTAATTTAAGCACAACCCTCCGTCTCCCTTGTTTTTTGGCCCGTACCCTTTCGTTGCCGACCGTGTCTCCCTTTTTTTGTCTTCCCCATGGTCTTGGGACGGGCGTTTTTCATGAATGATTTCTTCCCGAAGCCGATGGTTTTCCTCCACCACTTGAGAAAGTTCCTTGATAAGTTTTCGATTTTGTTCCTGGAGATATAAAATTTCCTGCTCTAATTGCTCAATATTTAAGAAATGGGTCATCAATCCCTCCTTTGTTAAAATCCAGCTGTCTTCGGTGCTTGGCCGATCCAATATTAAACATTCTCCCTGTTCGGATTCTTTCTGTATCTTATCAGGCGAATCAACACATGGTGAAATCGTGTGTTAGACACAGGAATTTTCCCATACATGATATTGATTTTGAGGAAACCTCTGACTCGTGAGCCATGAACCAGGGTTTCTGCCAGTAGGGGAGAAAATATTTCCTGGTAGCATACCTTTCAAGAACTGATCAGATCGTGAATGTATGCAGGCGAACCTTCTTGAAAAGGAATGGTTTCTAAGGTGGGAGTTATGTAGGTCACTGGTCAATGACCTCTCACTCACAGCAGGTGGACGAAGGGAAGAACCTTCACGGCCTTCTCGCCATCGGGGTCAAGCTCTGTATTTTTGGTCTATCCATTTGTGACAGGCGAGTACAACGTTGAGCATTCCTGAGGATCAGGCTTGTTCCAAAGAAGGGAGAGAACGAGCGTTGATAGATTACCCGCCTATCGAACAGCATGGCGTGATCGGGGATCTGCATACGGTGGCGTTAGTCGGGATGAACGGTTCGATCGATTTCATGTGTTTTCCACGTTTTGATTCCCCCACCATTTTTGCCTCCTTGCTGGATCAACAGCATGGGGGAGAATTTTCTATCCTTGCCGTTCATGGTACCGGCCAACGAAAGCAACTTTACATAACCGACACCAACATTCTCTTGACGCAATTGTATGCCGAAGAAGGGATGGGCGAAATTTCCGACTTTATGCCTATTGAAGAGGCCGGGCAGATTCATAATGTGATTCGTCGTGTGAAAACCGTGCGGGGACGAATGCAATACCGCATGCGGTGCGCCCCAAGGTTCAATTATGCCGGCGCGTCTCACTCCATTGAACAGCATCATGCCAAAGAAGTGGTTTTTATTTCCCATGGGCCCGATCAGACTCGCTTACGACTTCGCGCGTCCATTCCTATTCAGGGGAGCGATCAGGATGTCATTGCGCAATTCACGCTCAAAGCCGGGGAGCATGCCACCTTCATTCTGGAGGATGCCGGCAATAGTGACCAGTCTATCGCGTCCAATCCGGATGATGTGTCGGACGTTTTTAAAGCCACAATGAACTTTTGGCACAACTGGTTGACCTCCTGCCGGTATGAAGGTCGCTGGCGAGAAACCATCCATCGTTCCGCTCTGATGCTGAAATTGTTGACCTTTCGCCCGAACGGAGCGATTGTGGCTTCTCCCACATTCGGGCTTCCGGAAATCATCGGTGGAGAAAGAAATTGGGATTATCGGTACACCTGGATTCGGGATGCCGCTTTTACCGTATATGCGTTTTTGCGCCTGGGTTTTACGCAAGAGGCCGTTGCTTTTAACGAATGGGTGGAAGATCGCTTTAGCCAAATGAACGGACAGCATCCTCTCCAGGTCATGTTTCGGATCGATGGTAGTAAGGATCTACTCGAACAGACCCTGCCAAACTTGACCGGGTATAAAGGGTCTTCGCCGGTTAGGATCGGCAATGCCGCCCATGACCAGCTTCAACTCGATGGATTGGGGGCCCTCATGGATTCCGTCTACTTATCCAATAAATATGGGAGACTTATCTCTTATGATTTTTGGAGAAGTCTCGCCCAGCTGATCGATTGGGTCTGTGATAACTGGCAGGTTCCGGACCATGGTGTATGGGAATTTCGCGGGCAATCTCGTGAATTTTTGTATTCCCGCTTGTTCTGTTGGGTGGCTGTGGATCGGGGAATACGGTTGGCGAAAAAACGATCCTTACCTGGACCGATCAGACGGTGGGAACAGGTTCGGAATGAAATTTACCAAGAAGTGATGCAAGACTTCTGGAATTCGGAGTTGAAATCCTTCGTTCAATATAAGGGCAGTCAAATTTTGGATGCGTCAAGTCTGGTGATGCCATTAGTCAAATTTATCAGTCCGACGGATCCCCGGTGGTTGATGACGTTAGAGTCTATCGAATCCCATCTTGTCGAAGATTCGCTTGTCTATCGTTTTCGTGAAAAGAATGAAGTTCTGGATGCTCTTTCAACAGAGAATGGAAGTTTTTCGATGTGTACGTTTTGGTACATCGAGTGTTTATCTCGCGCCGGAGATGTCAAAAAGGCCCACTTTCTGTTTGATAAAATGTTGGGCTATGCCAATCATCTCGGATTATTCGGCGAGGGCTTAGGTCCCGGCCTGGCGCATTTGGGTAATTTTCCTCAAGCTTTGACTCATTTGGCCTTAATCAGCGCGGCATATGATCTGAATCGGCGTATGCAATAACCTGTCTCGTTTCCTGCCAGGCCGGCTATTGGGTTGCCTGAAAATGGCCCGGCTCTCAACCCCTAATCTGACATAACGAAAAATCCGGACAGGAGTTCTTGTGAGTAGGCAGGCAGCAGAACGCTGTTCGCCTCTGTCCAGTTCATGCTAATTGAGCGAGACAATCCGAATAGGACTCAAGTGTATTTTCAAGGATATTCCAGGGTTACTTGCAGTGTTCGGGTGAACAGAACACCATTACATTCCAGTAAAGTTTTTTTCATGCTCAATGAACTATATGGTTCAAGTGGTCAATGGAAAGAATCGAATAGAAGATCCGGTGGCATCGCACATCACTAATCACATGCCAGCAAGGAGTTACCGTTATGAGTAAGATGGCTCACGAAGGTATTTCTGAAGGTCGAAACGAAGGACTATGGCAAATGTTGTTAGAGAAGAAAAATGAGGTTCAAAAACAAATTGATGATCTGATTCTCCAGCGTCGTGAAGAACAGGAACGATGGCGAGGGGAACCGGCCATGGATGTTCAGGATATGGCTTACCGCGATAGTTCAGCCGATCAACTCCTTTCCTTACTGGAAATCCGTTACCGTATGAGGGTGACCCTTGACGAAGCATTGACTCGCCTTCGGGAAGGGACCTACGGGTTTTGCAATGAGTGTGGAGAGCCGGTCAGTAATGCCCGTCTCAAGGCTTTACCTTTCGCGAAAACCTGTTTTGACTGTCAAAATGTGATCGAGGGACTTGAAAAAGTCGCGCGAGGTTAAGTTACTCCCCCTTTACAGGAATTTTGGGAGGTGAGTGGTAGCCGGGTGAAACGGCAGCAGTGTTCAGGGACTGCCCTGAATGAACCTTCTGAAAATTTATGTGGAAAAATTTTGAATTTAGCGTTTCCGTCTCTCTATGGCCACCCCGAAGGACGGCCGGGGACGAGGCACCCGCTCCACTTGGGGAGGGGGAGCCAACAGTTCCTTCTGGTTTTTTAAGATCACCGGATCAATCACATTACCGCACTGAATGCAGTGTTTGGTAGTGATCCACAATTCTCCTTCGGGGTTGGCTACATCCAAACAATGTCCCTTAATCAGGAGACCTCCACATCGATCACAGGACGATTGATTCATCATATGGGCAATGTCATTCTCGATGGTATTGGCAGCAAGAGAGGGTTTCTTTGTCCTCTGTGGCATAACACACCTCTTTTCTCATTAAGCGCATGGGTAGGAGCTTAGACTCCCAAGGAAAGGGGATTGGAGATTAGGTTGCATATCTGATTTCACCCTAAGGTGGGATTCCCCTCAGGACAACTGCATAAATCCCTGGTTTTTGGGTAATAATGCCGGCCTGGAATTCCGGCTGGTGGGGGAAATACTGGTTTCCTCAGCAAAGAAAACACCAGTGTGGATTGATGGACCTTAAGGGCGTGCATTTTGGATTGAGAAATCTCATTTAATACTTTATGTTTGAGACCGTCGATCATTTCCCTCTCACCTTTCTACTATGGGTGTTCCAGTTTTTTCCGGCGCTCTGTTGAGGCTGCAGGTTCAGACCTGTCTCTGGTCAGTTATCTCAAACCGGGTATATCACGAGTTCAGATTCGTCATTAATAGGGGTGATGGTCGCCTATGTGGCATTTAATCTTATCTGCTCCTCTTTTTGATTAGGTGGTGTTACGGAGATGTCTTTTCGATTTGCCCGCTCGGAATCGTCCATTCAAGGCATTAAGCGAATTGTGAATGAACAAATTGATCTGGCGTCGGAGGAACTGGACCGGCGTCCTATTGATCCGATCACTGTGCCACATCAGGTGCGGAAGCGATGTAAAAAAATCAGAGCACTTATTCGTTTGTCGAAGACCGGGATGAAAAATCGGAAAACGTATCAACTGGAAAATAAACGTTTGAGAGATGCGGCCCGCATGATATCCGACATCCGTGACGCTCAAGTCATGATCAATACCTATGATCATTTGATGGCACTTCAAAGACCGGAGATGGACCGGCGGAAATTCGGTCCAATCCGTCGACGGTTATCCTCCCGTTTTGAAATTCTAATGCATGAGAGCTCTTCCCTCGAGCGGTCGTTTAAAGAAATTCAAACCAGTTTGCTAAAAAGTCGACACCATATTTCTCATGCCCTGCTCGATAACTGCCGTGAACCCGTCATGTATGAAGGATTGAAAACAACGTATGCTAAAGCTTTTCAGGCGATGTCAGATATAATTACCCGGCCGACCGATGAGGGATTTCATGATTGGCGGAAGCATGTCAAGTATCACTGGTATCATTGCCGTTTGCTCATAGACGTCTGGCAACCTGTCTTCTCGGGACGCTCTTCTGAACTCCATCGCTTGGAGGAGTATCTCGGAGAAGATCATGATTTGAGCGTCTTCGAAAGATTGTTGACGGAATCACGTGAAGTCTCCCGTTCTTCCGACCGTTCGTATGCCATCCTCATAGGAATGATTCATCAACGAAAACAGATGTTGCGAACGGCTGTCCGTCCATTAGGATGCCGTCTCTTTGTCGAATCCCCGAAGGATTTCAGCAAACGAATCTGTGCGTACTGGAAGGTATGGACCCAGGAAACAGCGGGAGCACAGGGAATCTAGGCCGGCCAACGTGGCACCTGGGAAGGTCATGACATGTCTTTGCGATTTTCTGTGAACAACATTTTGTCGGAGGAGACTTTTCTAGACTTCTTCCTGAAGATCCAACTGGATTTGTCCGTTCACAGAAAAGTTGCCTCATGATAATTAATAAGCAGGCCACGTGGTTCCAGTACGAACCGTTCGGTGGTTTCAGGATGAGTACGTTGAGTTTCCGGATCTTTCTTTACCCACAAAATTTTTCATCATTTAACCAAGGAGACTCCATGAAACAATACGACAGAGATGCCACACCAGGAAAAATGGTCAGTGTGTTCATCACGGGGATAGTCATTGGAACCGTGGCGACGTTTTTGCTTTGCCCGCAATCCGGGCGGGAATCCCGTGGTCAAATTCGTGATTATGTCCGTCGAAAAGGAGAAGATTTGAACGATCTGCAGGATAGAACCGTTGAGACGTATCAAGACATAGTGTCCGGGACTCGTAAGGAGTTGGAAGATATTCAGGAGGGGATTAAAGAGGCCGTACATGCTGGAATGAATGAATTTCGTAAGGAGTTGAAGGACATAAGAAGCAAGGTATAGCGCATGCGTAAGAGAGTCTGTGTACGAAAAATTTCTGAGATGGTCCGTTTTGATATGGGGTGTATTTGATTAAAAAACGAGCTTGCTTTGTGGCGGGTCTTCCACGCCCATTTTCACAAACCAATCAATTCAGAAGGGAATTTCGTTGGATTGTTGCCCATCCTGGACCACTGATAGTATTGCTTTATTTTCGCTGCACGTAGTCTCTGCCCAGGTCGGAAACCCAACATTCCATCTTGAAGACCCGCTGTCCTCCCGTTGGCGGAAACACATGACGCGGATTATCCCCCTGGTTCAATGAAACCTCCTATCGGCGCAAAACATGGAGTCCAAAGGCCGGTGTTGCGTTCATAGCGCATTTGTCGATCTACCCATTCGAGTGCTGCCGGTCCTGATCTTCTCAAGTTTCACCGGGTCTTCAGGAGGATCCACGAATTAAGTGCGGTCGTGTCACCCTTTTTCCCATACCCGCAGTATGTGTCCGTGGGCGGCTGTTTGACAGTCTTGCACATTCCTGGTTGGCCGGGTTTCATTGTGTGATTCCTGAGGTGTGGAGTCAGCGTCGGTAATATTAAAATTCATCGATGGCCACTGGGTGCAAGAGGTCGCGTACCGACACGATCCCGACAATGTCATAGTGGTGGGTGACGGCCAGATGGCGGATGCCGGATCGATCCATCACATCCGCCGCTTCGAATATCGGCGCATCTTGATCAATGCTGATCACGGGAGCGGTCATAATGGTTTCGACCGTGGTTCGGTCAGGCGACCGGTGGGTCGAGACCACTTTGCGGACAATGTCGGATTCGGTGACGATGCCCACAATATGTCCATCTTGTTTGACGAACACGCTACCGATGCGGCGAATCCGCATTAAGGTAGCTGCTAGAGATACGAGGTCTCCGCAATTTACTGATGCGAGATCTTGTTTCATGAGTTTTTCCACTCGAACCATAGGTATGCTCCTTTTGTTATCGAATTCATTAATAGGGAAATCTGAAATTCCTTGTCGTACTGGAGATCGATGGTTAGGCCACCAGGGAGAATTTTCCCTTCGGACCCTGTCCATGCAAAATCGGATAGCACAGGCGTGGGCGTCTGGGAAGATGGAGAAGGGTGCGAATACCGTAAAGGAGCGGCTGAAGGAGTATCAGTATTCCCAGAGTAATGGCCATGAGTTTCATGCTGTGTCTCCTGCTGAATGTGGTGTGTCATCGGTGATTGCTTCTTCCAGTATCATGACAGAGTGCTGTTACCATGGAGTTTCCGAATCGTTAGCGGCCGGTAACATTTCATGATGTCTTGGTAAACCGGTGGTATTGAGCACTAATCAATACAGGGGGAAAATCAACAATCGTCGGGAGGACTGATTCGGGGAAAGGGGGATGTCTCTCTTTTGTATAAAGAGGTTGTATGCCATGGCCTCGCATGGTCGGTAGTTTGGTGATCATGGAACTGTGGCCTGAAGGTGGTTTGGTACTTTACGGTAAGGCGATTCAAGGGCTGGTTTTAATTTTTTTCGCTTCTTAACTTGCATGTGCGAAAAGGGTGCCTGTGGCATTACTTGAACAAATGGTTGATAACAAGATTGGGACAGGACTGGATAGCGATGCAGGTTAGACTTTCATTCCGTCGTGAAGGGAGTGTGTGAGATTAGTGAGATTTTGGGGTTGGCGTCCATTCCGGGGCATTTTCGGCTCGCGTCGGTGACCATTGAACGGCGACGACCCGGATAATGGCCAATACCACTAATATTCCACCCAAGATCATCCATTGCTCCAGATGGGCTTCCGAAAACCATTTTGAGATAATTTCGGTAAGCATGACCACGAGAATCGTATCGACAATGAACGTGACTTTGACTCGCCCCTCGGAAAAATAGGTGACCGTGGTTTTAAACACCTCGACAATCGCGAGAATAATCAACGTGTCCACGATGAGTTGACGAAAGACCTGTTCAAGGGGTTCCGTGAAAAGGGCTTCCAAATTCAGGAAAATTCTTAGGACCCCTCCAGCGAGGCCTACGAGGATGGTTACAATCAATAAACTCAGGACGGCTTTGATGCCTTTCATCCAGAAATGAGTCAGGTCGGCTTCCAACGCTTTGGCCAGCCACGCAGATGACTGTTGAAAAGAGCTATTGAACAAGGAAGGATCGGTGGACGGTATCGTGGATTTCATGGGTTTATAATTCATCCTTTGCAACGGGAGCTAATAAATCACGAACCGACAGCATCCCCAGCACGTGGGACTCGTTGCCTACCACTAAATGTCTCGTATGAGCTGCCTGCATGATCCCGGCAGCCTCAAAAATCGACTCCGATTCATCAATGGAGAGGAGGGGGCTGCTCATAATATCTCCGACCTGGATATACTCTGAAGGGAAGTGAAAGGCTACGACCTTTCTCACGATATCGCTTTCCGTCACAATACCCACTAACTCTTCCCCACGTTTCACCAACAGGCTTCCGATTTTGCGAATTCGCATCAGGTTGGCGGCGACTGATACCGCCTGGGTGATCTCCACACAAGCCAGTTCTCTCGTCATTAACTGTTCAACTCGTACCATGTTCTTCTCCTTTGTTAATATGTAGGTTCATGATGGAATGTACCGGTTTGGTATTAAATCTGCACCGCAAGTATGTGACGCATGTGTAACATTTCGTCTGCTCCCCTCCTTTTGCGGTGGAAGTCTAGGGTAGAATGACTCGGAAAGGCAGGGGGTATGATTCGTTTTGATTGGAGGCATATCGGTATGAAACGATCGGCAAGATTGATGGGACTGATAGTGATGGGGGGTATCTTTCTGGGAGGGTGTCAGACGCCTCAGTTTCAAACGTTGAAAATTTTGGATAGTCCCAACCGCGTGGTGGCATTGCAGGTTATGCGGGATGCCTATGGTGGAAAAGGCTATGATCATCCCGTGTCTTTCACGAACGAGGAAATGATGCAAATTTTGAAGGGCATCCGGGCGGAAAAAACAGGGCTATACCGTGGTTCGTCCTCCGGGAGTATCTTCGACGCATCCGGTCTTCAGCCAATCAGAAATTCAATTTTTTGCTCCCCTGATTGTTAAAGGATTGAGTCAAGCCACTCCGGAAGAGATGGTCACCTTCTTTGAAACTGCTGAAATTGAAACGGATGACCTTGAAAAGAATTTTCAAATCACCACCTCGGGCGGATTCTATGTAGCCGGGGGGAATTTTCACGTTATCGTGAGCAATTTTTCCGTTAAAACCCCCCTCTGGCAGGATACGCAAAGATCGAGTTATGACGTAGACGCGCTTCGCACGAATTCTCTTGATCAATTAAAACCCCAGCCCGGTGTGCTGGTCTTTGAGCCGCGGGAGTTTTTGGTGGAGTCTCCCGAGGGAGAAATCGGGAGCTTTTTAAAAGGCAAGCCCTGGCAAGCCGCCATTCGGTATCGGGAGTTTTTAAGCCATTCCATCGCTCCACAGACACAAAAGAATTAACGGAAACCCGATGAAGGTCTTCCCTCACACATGACTGCGGCATAGGTGAGGGAAGACTTTTGGCTAATTTTTGGGCTGAGAGAGTGCTTGGGTATGGTGTGCGCTCCCGTTCATGAAGACAGTTCACTGATTTTGGGGCGGGGGTCTTGCAAAGGAAATCCCGTGACCATCAAATATATTTCCTCCGCAAGGTCGGTCACATGATCGCCGGCACGTTCCAACCCCTTAGCGATAAATAATCGTTGAGTCCCGTCTGCAATGTTCCTGGTTTCCTTGCTCATCGTGCGGAGCAGATGCTGAAACAGATTGGCGTAGGCTGTGTCCAATTCGGCATCATCCGCCCAAGCGACATTGGCTAACGGGGCATTATGGTGAATGGAGGACTCCGTGACCTGGGACAACATGGATTGGATGCGTTTCCCCATCCATTGGAATTGTTCGGCCAATTCGGCAGAGATGGGTTGTGACAAATGTCTGCTGCGTTTGGCGGTATTTTTCGCGTAATCCCCGATCCGTTCCAAATGGATCGCGATGCGAGAAGCCGCCAGAATGGCCCTCAGGTCGTCAGCCATCGCCTCGACCATCGGATAGCGATGCCCGTCATAACAAGGTGATTTGGGGTTTTCATCGAAACCCTCCGTATGGGTCAGAGTAAGAAATGTAATTGGTGCAGATAGAAAAGCTTGAATGATTCACCTTTCGACTATCTGAGGATGAGATGACAAGCTCATAATACTCTCGTTCCCACCAGGTTAAATGCTACTGGGGCATACAGTGACCAGGTCATTTTATATTCCTTGGATGCTTGGAGGCTGATCGTACGAGATCGCGCCACGTCTTCCATTACATCGATAAATGCAACGGAAAAACAGGCCTCTCCCGGATGAGAACCGACAGAGGCCTGTTTGTGGGACGAGAGGAGGAGTGCCTTTGCGTCCCGGTGAATTTAGAACGAGACGTCCCATTGCAGGCGGACCCGCTGTTCATGTTGATTCTGACCTGCCGGCTGGGCCAACGTAAGCCAGGAGCCATCAAGTGTGATCTTGTTTCTATGCCCGGCAAAAAACCAATTGATGGCGGTGGTGTATTCCTGCCGGCGGTCATTGGGAGCGGAAATGTTAGGGTCGACGAAGGCATACCGAAAGGCCACTTCCAACGGTTTTGGCACTGCCGGAATGAGATAGTGAGGGAAATACCCGATCTGCGAATAACTCCCCATCATGTTGGTCTTATAGCCCGGCGCACCTTCCGGATAGCTGTTATCCTTGACTTCCTTCCAATGGTATTCATGTTGAATAGACAGCCCCCGCCATTTGAAGGCGAATTCCTCCATCATGCCTTGCACCCGATATTGTCCGGCTTTAGCGGACGAATCAGAGGTGTAGGGTACACCGGCCGAATTGTCTTCGGGTAACGTGCCGCAACCACTGGATGACCATCGGGTACATTTGCCGACTGTGGTGTAGGCCCCGAAGGCCACACTTCCTGTGGGGAGCTCATGAAATTCTACGTCACTTTGTGACCATTTCAGATCGCGTCCAAGGAAGTTCCATTGGTACCGTCCGAAATACATCATGTTGGCGTCGTCGTTGGCTTCTCCCCGGCCGGATCCGGTAAAGACGCCGGCATAATACCGGGAGTCAAAGGCCGTCCCAGGGGCCACATGGCCATACAGCATGGCTCCGACCTGTCGGTCGATGGTAAAGATTTCATTGACGATCGATCGTTCCACGAACTGCTGAGTACCGGACGAATCTCTCCGTTCCCGGTTATAATCGACTTTCCATTGGCCGAGTTGCAGCGACAGAAATTTAAACTTTTCCAAGCTAATCCGCCAGTCGATTAATCGGGTCGCTCCGGGTGATCCACCGGAGTTGGAAGTGGATTGCAAGTCCAACTCGAAATAGTACTTGATCCAGGGTCGATAGCCATGACCGCCGATTTTCATTCGAACCCGGCGAAGTTCTAGTGTACTCTGGGGACCCGCATTGAAATCTGCCGCAGATATCGGATCTCCGTTTGTGGGATACGTAAAGCGACCCTGGAACCGCCACTGAATTTGTGTCGCAAATTTGCCATCTTTCGTTTTAAATTCAAACCCCTTATTACCCCAACCAACTTCAACAGGAAATTTATCGTCAAACGCTTTTTGTTGCTCCACAGCTTTTTTCTCTTCTGCCGCCTCAATCTTGATCCAATCTTCTTTCGTGAGCACCTCTTTTTCGCGCAACACATCGACCAGTGCATCACTTGCCTGGACATCCGGCTGAAGAAACAAGCTTAGGCACGCCATCGTCGTGAACAACCAAAAAACTTTCATGCAAACGACCTCCCCTTAAAAAGTAAGCTCCTATGGTTTGTAATCGAGTGGAAAATTACATTCATCCTGGAGGGGAGAGTACCCCGAGGTTGTTACGAAAGCGTTAAGTTGAGGTCAAGGAGAGGTAAAAAGGAGTGTGATCAGTTTTCCGGTCTATTGAGTGGGATCGACTTCAATGAGCCGGTTTGGGGAGGAACGGGTTCAGCAGAAAAAATCAGGAGGACCGAGAAAGCGCGAAAGCAAAGAAGTGGAAGGAGGGGAGGTGAACGAAAAATTTAAAACGAGACGTCCCATTGCAGGCGGACCCGCTGTTCATGCTGGTTTTGACCTGCCGGCTGGGCCAACGTAAGCCAGGAGCCATCAAGTGTGATCTTGTTTGCGTGCCCGGCAAAAAACCAATTGATGGCGGTGGTGTATTCCTGCCGGCGGTCATTGGGAGCGGAAATGTTGGGGTCGACGAAGGCATACCGAAAGGCCACTTCCAACGGTTTTGGCACTGCCGGAATGAGATAGTGAGGGAAATACCCGATCTGCGAATAACTCCCCATCATGTTGGTCTTATAGCCCGGCGCACCTTCCGGATAGCTGTTATCCTTGACTTCCTTCCAATGGTATTCATGTTGAATGGACAGCCCCCGCCATTTGAAGGCGAATTCCTCCACCATGCCTTGCACCCGATATTGTCCGGCTTGAGCGGACGAATCAGAGGTGTAGGGTACACCGGCCGAATTGTCTTCGGGTAACGTGCCGCAACCACTGGATGACCATCGGGTACATTTGCCGACTGTGGTGTAGGCCCCGAAGGCCACACTTCCTGTGGGGAGCTCATGAAATTCTACATCACTTTGTGACCATTTCAGATCGCGTCCAAGGAAGTTCCATTGGTACCGTCCGAAATACATCATGTTGGCGTCGTCGTTGGCTTCTCCCCGGCCGGATCCGGTAAAGACGCCGGCATAATACCGGGAGTCAAAGGCCGTCCCAGGGGCCACATGGCCATACAGCATGGCTCCGACCTGTCGGTCGATGGTAAAGATTTCATTGACGATCGATCGTTCCACGAACTGCTGGTTGCCGGACGAGTCCCTCCGTTCCCGGTTATAATCGACTTTCCATTGGCCGAGTTGCAGGGAAAGAAACGAAAACTTTTCGAGCGAAATCCGCCAATCAAGCAATTGGGGACTTATACCGGAACTGCCCGAATTCGAAGTGGACTGCCAATTCATCTCAAAGTAATATTTTATCCAGGGTTGAAATCCATGCCCACCGATTTTCATTCGAACCCGTCGAAGTTGAAAGGTACTCTGTGGACCTTCATTAAAGTCTGCCGCAGAGATAGGGTCGGAGTCGGTGGGGTAGGACCACCGACCTTGGAACCGCCATTGAATCTGGGTGGCAAATTTGCCATCCTTCGTTGCAAATTCAAACCCTCTTTTTCCATATCCCACGGTAACTGGAAACTCTTGATCCATACGGGTATTGAGTTCTTCTTCTCTTTTTTCCCGTTCGGCCTGAATGCGGACCCAATCTTCCTTGGTAATGATTCCTTTTTCCAGTAACACATTCTCCAGACTGTCCTCATAGAGAGGGTCCACGGCCCAGGCTTGGGTTTGGGCGAAAAGCCCGCAGCAGACCAATGCCATAAACAGGTATTTCATTCCTATGCTCTTCACTGAGTCGTGACGGCAGGAGATCGAAATTGAAGTGAGAAATTACAATATTAACCGGTGTGACACAAGAGATTTATCCTCTGGCACCGGAAATATAGGCTGCGGTGAGTTCATGTGCAGGAGTCTCAAAGATCGCCTGGGCGGTGCCATATTCGATGAGTTGGCCAATCCCGTCACATGACCAGAAAAACGCGATGTGGTCGGCAATGCGCCGGGCCTGAGCCAAGTTGTGAGTGACAATAATGACGGTAACATGACCACGCAAGGTGACGATCAGATCTTCAACGATTCCGCTGGACAGGGGATCCAGCGCACTGCAGGGCTCATCAAGCAGAAGAATATCCGGCGCCAACACGAGGGCTCTTGCCAGGCAGAGTCTCTGTTGTTGTCCGCCCGACAAGGCTTGAGCGGGATGGTCGAGCCGGTCTTTGACTTCATCCCAGAGACCAACCTGCTGAAGGACTTTTTCTATGGCGGAGGCCAAGAGTGTGCGATCATATGTTCCGTGTTCACGGAGGGGGAGTTCCAGGTTTTTGCGGATCGAAAAAGGAAAGACGGTGGGTTTTTGAAAAATCATTCCGACGGTACGACGCAACTGGAGGACATCGGTCGTCGAGGCGAGGACATCCAGTTCATGCATGTGCAGGTTCCCCGAAACCTGGCAACCCGGTATCAAATCCGTTAAGCGATTGAGGCTCGTGAGAAAACTGGTTTTCCCGCAACCAGAAGGCCCGACTAACGCTGTAATGCATCCCCGATGAATTTCAAGAGTGACATTCCGAAGCGCCTGATGACCCTGATAGGCGATAGAAAGATTTTTCGCGCGAATATGGGGGACAGGCTCACAGCAGGGTTCCGTGGATGGGTAGGGAAGCCATGCTCTCAATCCTGACCGTTCGTCGGGATCAGGGATTATGCGGGGAGTTGATTGAATGATATCCATCGTGCGGCAATCCGGGAAGAAGAAAAATTAATGATGAACAAGAGACTCACCAAAATGAGAGCGGTGGCATAGGCATGGGGGTTGCCCCCGGCCACATTCATGGCCAGATCGTAAATGTGCACAGCAAGAGATCGTCCTGAGTCCATCAACGATTCCGGCATCCGGTCCACGTATCCACTGGTAAAAATCAAGGCTGCGGTTTCTGCAATGGCTCGTCCGAGTCCGAGGATGACTCCCACGAGAAGGCCGGGCATGGCCGCAGGGAGGAGGATGGTTCGAATGGTGGTCGGTTTGGAAAGGCCAAGGGCCGCTGCGGATAATCGTTGTTCATTGGAAATGGCGCGAAAACTTTCTTCCACCGTGCGAATCAAAATCGGTAACACCATGCAGGCCAATGTCAGCCCTCCAGACAGAATGGAAAATCCTAATCCGAGGGTTTGGCAGAACAGGGCGTTGCCAAACAGTCCAAAGACAATGGACGGCACGCCTGCCAGCACATCCAGTGAGCCTCGGATCAGTCGGCCCAGGACATGATCATGACGGGTGTATTCGGAAAGAAACAGTGCGGTCCCCAATCCCATAGGCAAGGCCACTCCCATGCATACTCCGAGGATCAACAACGTGGATATGAGGATGGGGCCGATTCCGCCTTCCCGCCCCGCGTTCTGTGGAGCAGAGAACACGAAGCTGAATGACAGATGGTTCAACCCGTTCCAGAGTAAATCACCCATCAAGCAGAAAAACGGTACGGCGACCATGCGTGGCCGCCATCCATATAATCGCGGTGGCGCCATATTCTTGTAGGTATCTACTTTGCCGGGACATAGATATTCCGGTGTCGCAAGCCCTCTGCCACGCTGACAACCAGGACGACGAGTCCCATGAGGAAGAGACCACTGACGAACAATGCGGCCCGGTGATCGGCCAATGCATAGGCCATTTCCAGGGCAATGTTTGCTGTCAAGGTTCTGATCGGATCAAACAGATGGGACGGGGTTTGGACGACGTTTCCACAGACCATCAGAACGGCCATGGTTTCTCCTAACGCCCGTGCCAATCCCAACAGGATACCGGTGAAGAGTCCGACTTTTGATGTGGGAATAATCACATGCCAAATCACTGACCCTCGACTGAATCCTAAGGCTGAGGCACTATGAATATAGGCGATGGGAACGTGGGCCATGCTCGCATGGGCCACTAGCATGATGGTGGGTATGATCATGAGCGTCAGAATGAGGATGCCGGCCAGCAGGCTTGTTCCGGGAGGATGCCAGCGGCCGATGATCGGGACCAGAACCACCAGACCCCAGAAGCCGAACACGACTGAAGGAATTCCTGCCAGGAGTTCGACCATGCGTCGGTACCATCGGCTGAGTAGAGGGGGGGCATAAAAATGACAAAAGATGGCTGACAGAATGCCAAGCGGAGTTGAGAGAAGGACCGCCCCGGCGGTCGTCAGGAGGGTTCCCCAAATCATAGCCGTCAGCCGATATGATTCATCAAGAGGGTACCAATCGGGGTCCTGGAAAAAACGCGCAAGCCCAATATTCTGCAGAGCCGGCCAGGATTCATGAATGAGAAATGATACGACCAGGAGCAAGAGTCCACCAGCCATCAACGCGAGGAGGCGCACACTCCACGACAGCAGGAAATCACCTTTGGAGCGGGACGAAATATTGTTTGAGGATGAGATCATTGGCCTGAGAGGACCGCGCGAAATCAATAAAATCTTTAATGAGTCCTGAAGGAGGAGACTTTGTTACAAGTGTCAGGGGACGGGAGAGGGGAAACGTGCCTTCCCGGACCGTCTCAATCGTGGCGGGAATGTGTTGCAACGGTAATAGTCGGATCGGAATGCCGTGGGTGGCATCATACTGTGCCGTGCCAATGGAGACGTATCCAATGGCATGGGGGTTGCCGGCCACGGTTTTAATACCTTGTTCATTGTCTCCGATAACCACATGAGCGTGAATGTCGCGATTCGATACTTGGAAATAGGTCAGAAATAATTCCAAGGTGGAACGCCCTTCTGCTTTATTCACGACGGTAATCGGTGCATCAGGCCCGCCAACCTGGTTCCAATGGGTGATTCCTCCGGTATAGATAGCCCTGATTTGATCATCGGTTAACTCCTGAACAGGATTTGATCGATGCAGGATGATGGTAATCCCATCTTGGGCAATGACGGATCCATGCAGATGCTGTTCTTGAGATTTCAGAGCACGAGATGCCATTCCAATGTCAGCGACTCCATTGATGACATCAGCAATGCCGCGTGAAGAACCTCCCGTTTGGACGTCTATTCGGATTCCGGGATGACGTGTCTCAAATCGTTTGCCGATTTCCGCGACCAGGGGGGCCATGGTGCTGGATCCGGTGATGACAAGCTTGTGTCCATCAGCTTGCGCAAGCGAGGCATCTAATGAACATATCGTGCAGAGTACGATGACGCCTATGATTTCAAGAAGAGAGACAGCCATACAAAATTTTTCAATATTGGTTTTTTAAGAAAACATTGGACGATCTTAATCAAAAGAGATTTTGCAGCATCCAAGGTTGATGGCTTTACCACTCGTAGAATCTGCAACATTTTCCGGGAGTTTGTAGATCACGGTTTTTCCCTCCCGTAAGGCTTCCACCAGGTCGTTATCCCGCAACACACTTAAATGATGGGATAATAAGCTTTGTTCCACGTTCAATTGTTCCATCAATTCCCCGACATTTTTTTGTCCGGACATGAGGGATTCAAGAACCGCCAGGCGTGTTGGGTCTGATAGTACCTTGAGCTTGCTTGCACAGGAAGAAGACGTGTTTTTGATTTTCATTGCGCAGGAAAATTGTTTATTGAATATCTAAATGAATGAATATATATTCATATGAACCGTATTTAATATAAACGGTCGTTATGAGTCAAGATCAATTGGCACGGTAGGTTTGGCAGGGCTTGTTTTTCGTCCGAATGCATTCTGAATGACCTGAGTGGACTGGGTCGTAAACTTCTCTCGTTGTGAACAATGTGGGTTCCAGAGTAAAAATTAACTTATTTGTAACATGCATGAAATTTGGCCGACATAAGTCAACGGTAAAATTTGGCCTAAGGGGATGGGGAAGGAGGGACGGAATGCCGCTTTTCCTGATGTCACATGAATCTGGGCGGCATCACCGTTAATCAGACGGGACAATCATTCAACAAGGAGCGAATATGAGATTGAAGAAAAGCAAATTCCTTAGGGGTGCGATGCTGTTTGGGTTGATATTCATAGTGCTGAGTTCTTTTGCCACGGCAGCAGACGACTTGTTTCCCAGTGTGGACCAAGAGGTGCCTCGATATTCCCCACAAAGCCGTGTGTCGGGAAAAGTCGAAATCGACGGGTCCAATACCATGAAAACGATTTTGGAAACATGGAAGGACAAGCTGGAGAAAATTCATCCTGATTTGGAGATCAGTCTGAAGACGGAGGGATCCAACACGGGCGTTGAATCATTGATGAGCGGGAAAACAAAGATTGCGGCCATGTCTCGTCCGATGACGAATCAAGAAATCGAGAAATTCACCAAACAGGTAGGTTACGCACCCACGGCGATCCCCGTTGCTGTCGATGCGTTTGCGATCTTTGTTCATAAGGATAACCCACTTGACCACATTACATTACAACAATTGGATGCGTTGTTCTCCTCGGACAGGCGCCGAGGGGCTCCGGAGTCCATCGACACGTGGGGTCAGTTGGGCCTTTCCGGGGTATGGGAAAAATCTTCCATTGTTCCTCACATACGGGATGCGAAATCAGGGACCGGACAGTTTTTCAGGGAATTCGTCTTGTTGGATGGGAAAGACAAAGAGACGAGTGTGGTTCAACCTGGTGCCGCCTCCATTGTGCATGCCGTCATGAATGATCCTTCTGCCGTCGGCTATAGTGGAATCGGTTATCGCACCAATTCCGTGAAACCCTTACATGTAGCTGCCGTTGATGGCGATGCATTTGTCGAACCGACATTTGAATCCGCGAGCAATGGGTCCTATCCCCTTCGTCGAGTGTTATACCTCTATGTGAATGAACCCCCGGATATGGAACATGCTCCTCTCTTCTCCGAAATCATTAAATTTGCGGTGAGTCTGGAAGGCCAACAAGTGGTTGCTAAATCGGGATTTTTCCCGCTTCCTACCAAAGATCTGATTGCGTTGTCCGCTACCTGGTCCAGGCCGATGGCTTCGGTCTCTAATACGAAGGGACCGAAAAACCTCAAATAGTGTCCGACCGTGTTCGGGGCAATTGGCGGCAGCAAAAATGCCGGCCTTGCTCTCATGTCCTTCCATGGCCTCACACCTGGAAGCCGGGAGTCAATTCCTGACATGGAGCCGGGCGGCAGGCAGAATACAATTCATGACGATCTCGTTCAATAGCATGAGAAGGGCTTTCCTCATTATGGGCAAGTGCTGGTGACGTCTTTTTTGTCGACAGGGAATGGGAGTGCGAACTCTGACGGCAACTGAGGCAGGGATTCAGGAATGAACATGAAATTCTTATTGTTGCAGAATCGGGATTACACGAGTGAAGGATGTGGAGCGGGGCTGACGTCCACGGATACAGCGAGCGTATGCTGTCCGCCCCCAACCATGAAGCCATTAATCGGACTGACATCTCCATAGTCTCTTCCCCAGGCCAAGGTGATGTGTTCATCGCCGGGAATGATATTGTTGGTGGGATCGAAGTCGACCCAACCGAGGCCGGGACTCCATGCGGCGACCCAGGCATGTGAGGCATCGGCGCCAACCAGTTTTTCCTGTCCTTCAGGTGGATGCGTCAGAAGGTATCCACTAATATAGCGTGCGGGCAAACCAAGGCTGCGGAGTGCGGCAATTTCCAAATGCGCAAAGTCCTGGCAAACGCCTTTCCGTGAGGTGAGAACATCTTGAACCGGGGTGGACACCTCGGTCACGCCTCCTTCGTAGGTGAATTCCTCAAAGATTCGGCTGGTTAATTCCATCACCCCGGCCAGAAGCGGACGCCCGGATGGAAAACATTCACGAACAAAGTCATACGTGGCATCGTCAATGGTGATGTACGGGGAATCATACATAAATTGTTGGGCTTCCAGATTCGGCGAATCCAAGGGACTTTGGAGTTGTTGGACGACTTGCTCCCAAGGCGGACTTTGATCCAACGAGATCGGCTCCGGCTTGAGGACCTCCATTACGGTTTTGGCCTCGACGATCAATTGGGGATGTGGGGTTTGAATGGTCAGGTGGGTCATGGGATTGCCAAAATAATCCTCACCTTCTGAACGGACCGATGGCGTGGGATCCAATGTCACGGTGGATCGAAGGCAATGTTGTCGAGGATGGGACCGTGGAGTGAGACGCAAGACATGATGAGAAATGGCAACCGGCTGGGTGTAGGAGAAGGTGGTCCGATGTGTAACCTGATACATCATGGAATGCCCTCAAGCCATTGAGGTCCTGAAATCCGTTGGGCCAATGAATGACTGAAAAAGGTGTGAGCCACCACATCGGAGAGTTGGTGCACATGTTGATCCAGTTGCTTGAGTAGTCGTTCAAGATTGACTCGCACGCCGGTTTTGGTCGTGAATTGAGCAAGTTCCATCATGTCGGCCAGTCGAATATCCGTGCACCCGCGTGTGGTAATCCGCTGTGCCGGGTTGATGGAAGCAGACGCTTCCTCTCGAGGCAATGCGTTGATGTGTGACTCGATCGTCAATAACTGGAAAATAATTGAACGAGGGTTGGTATCATCGGCCAAAAGTAAATCCAAGACTGCGGCGAGTTTGGCTTCAGCCTTGTATCGGGTTCGGTAGGTAATGGAGGCGTCGGCTAATTCCAGCAAGCAGATTGAGGGCGCCGGTCGTTTCCGGCGTGCCCCGTGATGTTAGATGACGGATGAGTTTGGATAAATGTCTCACGCGTTCCAGCCGCCGTCCCATTTCCAGAAAACGCCAGGCATAGCTGCGGGTCATATTTTCCATGACCATGCCGTTGAGCGCTGCCAGATGTTGAATCATCCGGCTCAACAGTCGAATCGCATCGTCGATGCTTTGTCCTTTTGTCTGTGCCCAATCCTTTGGCACGCTGGTGAGCTCCATGAGAATATTCCAGGTGTCGAGGGATAACCGGTGGCGAACCAGTTCTGCGGTGCGTCGCACATTCTGGAGAATGGTTGCCAAGCCGTCCGGCGAATCCGGGTCAAATAAAATTGTTCGAAGTTCCGCCTCCACTGCGCCGGCTCCGCCTTCCACGGCCCGTTTGGCGCGACGGGGCGATAAATGTTTTTGCATCACGAGTAGTGAAACCAAGCGATGCAGGGTCTCAGGATCATCTCCGATTCCCGCCTCTCCGCTCATGCGTGACACCAGGCTTCGTAATAAACGGATCGCGCCTTCAGCGCGTTCGGTGTAACGTCCCAGCCAGAAGAGATTGTCAGCGGTTCGGCTGGGTAAATCCCGTCCTCCCCGCCGAAGCTGAAGCGTATGATGGGGCAGCGTGACGGCTGCCGGAATATCAAGAGGCCGTTCGACTGCACCCAGGTGTCTTTACTGAAATCACCGGGTTCATGCCAGTGCCCACGGGGATCCGATCGAACCGACACGCGAGCGAGTCCACCAGGCATGACGGTATAGCCGTCCTTCGTGGCTGTCAGATAGATGCGGACAGTCATTGGGACCGGTTTGAGCTCATCCTGAGATGTCCAAAAGGGAGTCGTGGAGGGCGAAACGATTTCCCGTCCCACGTATTCATGTCCACGCCGGGCAATGGCTTGAGCCAGGGCTCCACGGTCTTCCTCGGTCAAGTCAGGCCCGAAGGAGGAGAGACGGTCGTGCGTGAGGCCACGCTTGGGTGTCAAGACACGACGAATTAATAATCGGTTCATATTATCGAGCACATAGGCGCGCTCGTTGGCCTGTCCACACCACCAGGTGGCGACACTGGGAATTTTAAGTCCTTCACCAAAAAAGAATTTGGATAATGTCGGCAGAAAGCTTAAGAGGACTTCGCTTTCGATCAATCCACTTCCAAGCGCATTGGCTAATGTGACGTGTCCGGCTCGAATGGCTTGGAGTAACCCTGGGATACCCGTTGTGGATTCGGTCATCAATTCGAGAGGGTCGCACAAGTCCGAATAAATCCGGCGTAAGACCAGATCAACGGGCTTAAGACCATCGACCGTTTTCAGGAACAGCCGTTCATCGCGTACGGTCATGTCCGACCCTTCGACGATCGGGTAGCCCAGATACCGGGCCAGATAGGCATGCTCAAAATACGCCATATTTCCCGGGCCCGGCGAGAGCACTACCGCCAGGGGATCTTCCCGTTGGGAGAACTGGAGAAAACTCTCGCTGAAGGTCTGGAAAAAAGAGGAGAGTCGTTGGACCTGAGTTCGGGCGAAGAGGTTGGGTAAAGACCGTGAGACAATAATGCGATTTTCGAGAGCGAATCCGGCACCGGTGGGTGCTTCGGTGCGATCACGCAAGACCCACCATTTCCCGTCTGGGGCTCTCGCCACATCGAATGCCAGAAAATGTAAATAGGTGCCTCCTGCCACAGGGACGCCATGGCAGGGCTGCAAAAACTGGGGATTTCCGAACACCACAGCAGGGGGTAAGGTTCCGTTTTTCAGCAATTGTTGCGGGCCATACAAATCGCTCAAGATATGGTTGAGAAGGCGGGCTCGTTGAATCAAGCCTGCTTCAAGATGTTGCCATTCCTCCTGGCTGATTAACAGTGGGAATAAGTCAAGCTGCCAGGGTCTGTCTCGTTGTCGTTCACTCTGACTGGCAAGATAGGTCACGCCGTCATCTTTCAACATTCGTGCGGCGGTTTCATGAGCCAGACGGCGTTGGGTGGCGTCCAGGCTCTCGAATTGTTTCAACAGATTTTGCCAATGCGGACGAACAGAACCGTCCGAAGCCACGAGTTCATCAAAGGTATCCTGTTGAGGCGGGTACATCGTGTGTGGGTTGGGAAAGGGAGTCCGGTGGTTCGGGAGAAAGGGAAGGCCGCCATGGAATCCATCAGGGTGTTTCTCGTCGAGGGATGATCAAAATTACCTTACCGTTTCCTGGATACACTGTCCACTGTATGTGCTTAGGCAGGCCATCGGAGGTCAAGCGTGCAAGGAAATTCCGGGCGGGAGGTATCCGGTGGTTCGGCATAGGGTCCCGCGGTATGACCAAAGGAATGAAATCTGGCCAATCGGCGGCTTTCGGCTTCATAGGCGTTGACGGGGAAATGTTCAAAATTTCGTCCGCCCGGGTGGGCCACATGATAGGTACACCCGGCAACCGCCCGCCCGGCCCATTGATCGTAAATGTCAAAAGTCAGCGGAGCGTCAATTCCGATCTTCGGATGTAAGCAGTTTGGAGGCTGCCAGGCTCGATATCGCACGCCGCCGACCGCCTCTCCTTGCCGTCCGGTTGGTATCATGGGCACGCGTTTGCCATTGCAGGCAATAATATAACGGTTTTCAGTTAAGCCGGACAGCTTGATCTGTAGACGTTCAACCGAGGAATCCACATATCGGACGGTGCCGCCAGGTGCCCCTTGCTCTCCCATCACATGCCAGGGTTCCAGAGCCTGCCGAACTTCCATCACCAGACTGCCATAGTTGATTGAACCAAAGAGGGGAAAACGGAACTCCAGGTGAGGCGCGAACCAGTCGTCCTGCAGTTCGTACCCGGCGCGATTCATTTCCTGGATGACTTCATGGAGATCCTGAGCGAGAAAGTGGGGGAGCATAAAACGATCATGAAGTTGGGTCCCCCATCGAACGAGGTTTCCCTGGTCCGGAGTTTTCCAGAAACGGGCAACGAGGGCCAGGAGCAGAACCTGTTGAGCCAGACTCATGCGTTCATGGGGCGGCATTTCGAAGGCCCGGAATTCTACCAGTCCGAGTCGACCGGTCGGGCCATCCGGGGAATAGAGTTTGTCGATACAAATTTCCGTGCGATGCGTATTCCCCGTGACATCAATGAGCAGATTTCGAAAGATCCGATCGACCAACCATGGCGGTGGCGGCGCTCCGACGTTGGGAGCGGGGACTTGGGCAAATCCCAGTTCCAGTTCGTACAAGGAATCATGACGGGCTTCATCGATGCGGGGAGCCTGACTGGTCGGGCCGATGAAGAGACCGGAAAAGACATAGGAGAGGGAAGGATGCCGTTGCCAGTAGGCGATCATGCTGCGCAGGAGATCGGGCCGACGCAGAAAAGGACTGTCAGCAGGAGTATTGCCTCCCATGACCACATGATTGCCTCCCCCGGTTCCCGTGTGTCGTCCATCCAGCATGAACTTTTCCGTGCCTAATCGGCAGAGTCTCGCTTCTTCATAGATGGCCGTGGTAATCGCGACCATGTCCGCCCAATTTTTCGCGGGATGGATATTCACCTCGAGCACTCCAGGATCAGGAGTGATTTTCAAAACGTTGATGCGAGGGTCATAGGGGGGCGTATAGCCTTCCAAGTGAATCGGCTGGTTCAATTCGGCAGCCGTGTCCTTAATGACGGCGACCAGATCAAGATAATCTTCCGCCGATTCCAGAGGCGGCATGAATACGCAGAGGTGCCCGTTACGAGGTTCCACTGTGAGCGATGCGCGAACCACACCTCCTGCGCCGATCCCGCTCTTCTGTCCCATGATCACTTGAGCCGGTTCATGTTGCCCCTCTTCTCCCTGTAGTTTCTGAAGCCGGTGTTCCTGAAGGGAGGATTCCTGAATCGGATCGGGTAAGGGGCCTCGAATGTCGAATGGGTCCGTTGGAATAATGTAAGGATAGTCTTTGGGATCAATGACCGGTAATGATGGCAGGGGCAGTCGAAATCCGATCGGCGAGTCACCCGGAACCAAAAACAGGTGCTGACTGCGTGTGGTCCACGCCGCGGTGACCCAGCGACGTTGGCCGTCTTTGGCATTCCAGCGTTGCAATGGCAGAACATAGCCTGCCGGTTTGCCCAGACCGCGTTCATACACCTTAGCGAGCCGGGCACGAGCCATGGGGTCGTCGAGATTATTGGTGGCCGGTTCGAGATTTTCCGGCAGCTTGCGTTCCTGACCGATGAAATGCCAGGGATCTTCATAGACGGGTTGAATGGTCTTGGTGCCCACCTCTACCCGCTTAGCGATTCCCTGAATAAAGTGGTTGGCATCATCGGCGGAAATGTTTGAGGCCTGATTTTCCTCCGCAAAGAGTTGGTCTTCCTGCCAGATCGGTTTTCCATCCTGCCGCCAATAGAGGCTAAAGGCCCAGCGGGGCAACGGTTCGCCGGGATACCATTTGCCTTGGCCAAAGTGCAGAAGTCCTCCAGGGGCGAAACGCTCCCGTAAGCGTTTGATGAGATTCGCCGCCAATGGTCGTTTCGTCTCACCGACAGCCTCGGTATTCCATTCAGGAGCATCGGGATGATCAATGGAGATAAAGGTGGGTTCTCCTCCGATCGTGAGCCGGACATCGTTGGCTGCTAATTCCTGATCCAGTCGTTGTCCAAAATGATCGATCGCCTGCCATTGTTCTTCTGTGTAGGGCTTGGTCACCCGTGGCGTTTCCACAATGCGGGTGACCGACATTTCATGAGAAAACGTCGTTTCACAAACCTCCATCGCTCCACTAATCGGCGCAGCGGTCAGAGGGTGAGGTGTGCAGGCCAGCGGGATGTGACCTTCTCCAGCCAACAGGCCGGACGTGGCATCCAATCCCACCCATCCGGCCCCCGGCAGATAGGCCTCTACCCAGGCGTGAAGGTCTGTAAAGTCCCGATCGGTACCAGACGGACCGTCCAACGATTTCACGTCGGCGACAAGCTGAATCAAATAGCCGGAGACGAATCGACTGGCAATGCCCAGGTGGCGAAGGATCTGCACGAGGAGCCAACCGGTGTCCCGGCACGATCCACGTCCCAGTTCCAATGTTTCATCAGGAGTTTGCACACCGGGTTCCATGCGGACGACATAGTCGATTTGAGACTTCAGTTGCTGATTGAGACTCATTAAAAAGGGAACGGTCGGATCATCGTGTGGCGCGGTGAACTGTCGCAGCCATTCTTGCAGTCGCGGGCCTGGTGGTTCTTTGGCCAAATACGGCAGCAGGTCCTCTTTGACCAGGGGATCATAGTTGAAGGGGAGTGTCTCGGCGTCCGGCTCCAGAAAAAAATCAAAGGGATTATAGATGACCATGTCGGCCACGAGGTCGACTTCCACATGAAATTCCTGAACCTTTTCAGGATAAATAATCCGTGCCAGATAGTTACCGTGAGGATCCTGTTGCCAGTTCAGGAAATAACCGCTGGGCTCAATCTTGAGTGCGTAACTTAGAATGGGAGTCCGGCTATGGGGAGCCGGTCGCAACCGGATGACGTGAGGTCCCATCTGAACGCGGCGATCGTAGTGATAATGCGTTTGGTGATTGAGTGCGACGTGGAGTGCCATGAAAAATCAATAGCCCAGGGAATACCTGCCTTGGTGAAAGAAAAGCGGAAAAATAAAATGACCATCTTCACATGACGGATCAACGGATCTTAGCACTCTCCTTCGTTCTTTGCATCATTCTCTTCACCTGAACCATTCCCAAAAAGATCCAATCACCGCGTCCGGACAAGCCTTGCATGAGCCTTGTTCTCTTGTTGAAATTGCTATTGTGTCGGTCGCCTATGGTACACTCGACACCGTAATTTTCGGTGAGATCGTCATATTGCCCAGAGGCCACTGATAAAAGGATTGGGTTGTGAAATCGTTATTTGACCACTATCAAATGAAGCCGGGATTCGATGAAATGTTCGAGTCGGCCGGCGTTCCACGCCGTCATTACCGGCGTCTTGTCGAACGGCTACGGAATTTCTCTTCGAAGGATCTGGAATTGAAACGGCGTCAGGCCGATCAGGCGTTTTTGCGGCAGGGGATTACGTTTACCGTCTATGGCGATCTCCAGCAGACGGAGAAGATTTTTCCTTTTGATCTAATGCCGCGAATCATCCCGGATCTCGAATGGCGAGTTATTGAAGAGGGAATCCGCCAGCGCGTCATGGCCCTGAATATGTTTTTAGTGGACTTATATAGCGAGCAACGGATTCTAAACGATCACGTGGTGCCTCGTGAACTCATAGAAAGTTCCGTGCATTTTCAGAAAGATTTAGTGGGCTTTTGTCCTCCCAAAGAGGTGTTCATCCATGTGTCGGGAGTGGATTTGGTCCGGAACCATGAAGGCCAATACTATGTCCTGGAGGATAATCTCCGGACACCATCAGGCGTGTCGTACGTTCTGGAAAACCGACTGGTCATGAAGCAACTGTTTCCCAATCTGTTTGCCGACATGCAAGTCCGGCCGGTGGATCAATATCCGACGCAACTCCTGGAGAATCTCAAGTGGCTGGCTCCCCTGAGTAAAGAAAATCCGACCGTCGTCCTCCTGACGCCCGGTGTGTTTAACTCCGCCTATTTTGAACATTGCTTTTTATCCTTACAAATGGGGATTCAAATGGTGGAAGGCCGTGATCTGGTGGTGGAATCGGATGATAAGGTCTATATGAAGACGACTCAAGGTCTCGAACAGGTGGATGTGATTTATCGCCGGGTGGATGATGCCTTCCTCGATCCTGAAGTGTTTCGCAAAGATTCCGTGTTAGGCGTTCCCGGCCTGGTCCGGGCCTATCGAGCAGGGAATGTGGGCCTGGCCAATGGCATCGGGAACGGGATCGCCGACGATAAAGCGGTGTATACCTTTGTGCCGAAAATGATCGACTACTATTTAAGCGAGAAACCTATTCTGCAAAATGTTCCCACCTATTTGTGCGGAAATCCGGAAGATCGGACGTACGTCTTGGAACACCTGGGATCGTTGGTGGTGAAAGCCGTGGCGGAATCAGGCGGATATGGGATGTTGATGGGACCCAGTTCGACCAAGGCCGAACAGGAGGAATTCCGGAAGAAAATTGAGACGGATCCGCGAAGTTACATAGCCCAGCCGGTGGTGACTCTCTCGCATCATCCGTGTGTCGTGGATGGAGAAGAAAATATGCGATTGGTCGGGAGGCATGTCGATCTTCGGCCGTTTGTGCTCTGGGGGGAAGAGATTTCCTTGTCCTTGGGAGGCTTGACCCGTGTCGCCTTGAAGGAAGGGTCCCTTGTCGTGAATTCTTCGCAAGGCGGGGGAAGCAAAGATACATGGGTGCTCTATGGAGATGAATAGGTCATGTTAAGCCGGACCGCAGAATCGTTTTTCTGGATCGGGCGCTCGGTGGAGCGGGCCGAATATACGGCCAGGTTCGTGGATGTGCATTTTCATTTGCTGACGGAGATTGCGACCCAGGAAGACCAGGCCAATATTTGGACTCGATATTTGGAAGACACCGGTGAGCTGGAAGCCTATACCAAAATTTTTGGGGAAGTTCAGACCAGACCGGTTATGGAATTTGTCACGCTCTGCCGGGACAATCCGAATTCGCTGACGAATCTCATTGCCGCGGCCAGAAACAGCGCACGCGGGATCCAGGATCAGTTATCCAGCGAAGTCTGGCATTTCATGAATGATTTTTATCTCAGCCTCAAGGGAAAGACCGAATTTGATCTGTGGTCGGATACCCACGATTTACTCAGGTATGTGCGGAATACCTGCTACACGTTGGACGGGGTTGTGGGCAGCACGATGGTCCACGATGAGGGATGGAATTTTTACCGGTTGGGACTGAATATTGAGCGGGGAGGACGGACCGCTCGGCTCATAGATATTCCTGTCCTCAGTGATCCCACGACGGAACCCAGGAGAATTTCCGAATATCATCAATGTTTAGCCGCGTTGAAATCGGCCAGTGCCTTCGAGGCCTATCGGAAATTTTACTCCACACAGTTGGTGCCGAAACGAATCGTTGAATTTCTCCTTTTTCATGATAAATTTCCTCGATCGGTCCGGTATACGACGGCGCAAATCAGTAAGGTCGTGGAACGGTTGGCGGGAAGTAGTCGAAGGGCTGAAACCCGTCAGGCGATCAGATTAAGTGGGGCCTTGGCGGCGGATCTGGAATTCGGCAGCTTGCAAGAGGTGTATTCCACAGGCTTGTCGCATTTTCTGACCCAGGTGCTTGAGCATTTTGACCAGCTTTCGAACCTGATCGCCCTGGCATTTTTCCGCACGAGTGGTTATTCCACCGCTTCTCAATCCCAAACTCAATCTCAAACCGTATAAAAGCGGTTTCCCTTGGGGAGAGGACTTCGAATCTCCCTTGAGAATTCCAGATAGACACTTCTGTTCTAATGTTGTAGTCCAGGTCGAACTGGGGTAAGCTTTCTCCGTTTCCTTTTCAAGGCCTTGCCACTCTCATAATGAAGCGAAGAGCGAATCATTGGTATTCGTCTTGTTCCCGCAGAATCTCACCATACCATGTCTGATCTATCTGTCCTGTTGGTGATCCCTCCTCTGACTCAACTCAATACGCCATATCCGTCCACGGCCTATTTGACGGGGTTTTTGCGGTCACAAGGGTATCGCACGCATCAGGCTGATGTGGGCATTGAAATGGTGTTGGCCCTGTTCTCCCGTGGCGGCCTGAGCCGGGTCTTTGCCGAACTCCGGAGGACGTCCATTGACGAACTGCCTGGTGAAGCGCGGCAAATGCTGAGTCTGGAACGGGCGTATGTCGAGACGATTAATCCGGTGATTACCTTTTTGCAGGGTCGAAATCCCACTTTGGCTTCGCGCATTTGTCAGGGCACCTTTCTTCCCCAAGGTCCACGCTTTTCCTTGAAGGATTCAGAAAATCAAGACGGGAAATCTCGCGCATACAATCAAGCCGACCAGGCCAAGCATCTGGCAACCTTGTATCTTGAAGATCTGGCCGATCTGGTTCAGGCCACCATTACGCCCCACTTTGCGTTGAGTCGCTATGCCGAATCCATTGCCATGCAGGCGAATTCCTATGATCGTCTTGAGGAAGCCCTGGCCGAACCCATGAGTCTCACTGACGAGTGGATGGTGGAAGCGCTCTGGCGGCATGTGGACCGGCATCAACCCGCGGTCGTCGGGTTTTCGGTGCCGTTTCCAGGCAATCTGTATGGCGCGCTTCGGATGGGGCAACAATTGCGGAACAGAAGGCCGGAGATCAAAGTGGTGCTTGGGGGAGGATATCCCAATACGGAGTTGCGCCGGATACGGGACCCTCGACTGTTTGAAGTCGTTGATTTCGTGACCCTTGACGATGGGGAGCGGCCCTTCCTCTGTCTGTTGGAATACCTGGAAGGAAAACGGAGAGAGCCCGATCTGTGCCGGACGTTTCTTCGTTCAGGGCAAAATGTCGTCTGGCAGAACGGAGCCGGCGAACCGGACCTTTCGCAGGTCGAACTGGGAACCCCAACCTACGACGGATTACCTCTCGATCAGTATATTTCCGTGCTGGATACGTTGAATCCCATGCACCGGCTCTGGTCCGATGGACATTGGAATAAATTAACGGTGGCGCATGGGTGTTACTGGAAGCAATGTACGTTCTGCGATGTGGGGCTGGATTACATCGGCCGGTATGAAGTCTCTCCGGGCGAAGTGTTGGTGGATCGGATCGAAGCCCTGATCGCCGAAACGGGACGTTGCGGGTTTCACTTCGTGGATGAGGCCGCTCCGCCGGCGGGATTGAAAAATCTGGCGCTATCGCTGCTCGAACGGGAGGTCACCATTTCCTGGTGGGGAAACGTCCGGTTTGAACCGGCGTTTACGCCGGACCTCTGCCGTCTGCTCGCCGCCTCCGGCTGCATTGCCTTGAGCGCCGGTTTGGAAGCGGCGTGCGATCGTCTGCTGGCCCTGGTTAAAAAAGGTATCACCGTCGACCAGACGGTTCGGGTGGTTCAGGCCTGCCGGGACGCGGGGATTCTGGTGCATGCCTATCTCATGTACGGGCTTCCCAGTGAGACGATCGGGGAAACCATTGAAAGCCTCGAACGGGTGCGCCAATTGTTTGCGCATGATCTCATTCAATCGGCCTTCTGGCATCGGTTTACCACCACCGCCCATAGTCCGATCGGCTTACATCCCCAAGCCTATGGCATTCACCTCATCGGACCGGCATTCGGAGGGTTCGCGGAAAATGATCTCGTTCATGTGGATGATCGGGCCTCAATGCCGGAATGGATCGGGGAGGGTCTGCGAACGGCTCTTTGGCATTACAAAGAAGGGTTGGAATTGACCCGGGATGTCCGGGAATGGTTTCCGGAGCGCGTCCCGAAACCCAAGGTTAAACGTACCTGGGTCAAGCAGGTCTTGGAGAGCGAAGAGCGGGAAGATCATTCCAGGTTAGAGCGAAAATTCGTCTGGATCGGCGGGCAGCCGGATGTTGATCGAGGAAGTGGCGAGCAATACAAAATCATTTTGCCGAATCGAACAACAGATGAAGAAGTGAGGCTGAAGCGAGGCCAGGGGGAGTGGTTTCTGAATCTGATCGAACGTGCCGTGCCGGTGCATCAAGCGGGGGGACATCGGTATCCTATCTATAAAGAAGTTCGGGCGGGCTTTCCGTTTGGCGGACCAAAGGGATTTGATAAGTGGTGGCAGTCCGCCTCTGCCCAAAAAGCCAGAGCCGTCGGCCTGCTGTTGGTGTAGGTTTCGGTCGCCCCATTGAGATTTCCTTGTGGCGACAGGCATTTGTCAGTCGGGTTGGAAATAGATCCTTCGATTCTCTCAGGATAACAAACAGATAACTGAGGCAGGTGCCGCCTTCCTTGTCATGCTGAGCCCATTGCGCTCAGGGCAGCCAAGGCGCAGCATCCAGCTTCCCCAAAGACTGGCCTAGAGGCCGAGGGTTCACTACGGGTAAGCCCGGGACAAAAACCATTGGCTCTTTCGTTTGGTCCCTTTCACAAGGTATAACCAGTCCAATAAGCATTTCGGTAGACTATTTCTACACACTATTATTATAAGGAGGCATCATGACCACAGCACAGTATCCACGCAGTCCCAAAGAACAAGTCGGCGGGCTTTGCCATCTCGGACGACTCATCGACAAAGTCCGGATGCGGAATGCCGGACAGATTCAAGACTACAATTATCTCACCGTCGGCTTCGATAAATATTTGTTGGATAAATTGGAAATCAAAGGAGAGGATTTTGAAAAGCGCGTGCTGCAAGGCGGGACGGACGCAGAGATTGCCGACTGGGTGAAATCTAACGGGAAAATCCTGAGCGATGCGGAAAAAGCCGAATGGAATGACATGGTGCTGACATTCGGTCCGAAAGCTCCAATGGCGCAGAAAGCCTTTGACGAATATAAAGCCGGTCTTGCGAAAAAACGGGGTGTGTCGGTGGAGTCCCTTTCCCATATCACCACGTGGTGCAGTCTCATCGAACACGACGAAGGCCGGATGTAGCCGAACAACCGCATCGGATTTTCATGGGGGCATTGGGTGCCCGGTACGTGTGGAACTCAATAGATCTATAGCGGGATTTTTGGCGGGCCGGAAATATCTTCGAAGGAGAGAATGTGGCGATGACCTTTTCCGTCGTCCTGGACGATCAGTTCCAGAGGCAGCCCTTTCGAAAGGGTTGACAGTTTTTCCCATTGCTCGGAATCCCGGGGTTGGACTGCTAAGGTGGCATCCCCGGGGACGAGCTTCCATCCTGAGTCAAACAACGGTCTTTCATCTGATCGTTGTTCCCAATTTAACCAGAGTGTCTGCCGGTCCTTTTCGATATATCGCACGGTGCCCCGGATACCCGTGGGTTGAGAAAAATTGGTGATCCCTTTGATGAAGGTGTCCAGCGGGTGAGGTTCCGTTTCGAGCTGTGCCTGAGCGATGCCAGCCGTCAATCCCAATCCCAGGCATGCGGCAAAGCTCAGGGAGAGAATTGAAAACCGTGAGAACCGTCGTGTCGACATGGGTAACCTCACAGGTGAGAGGAAGGATGACATTCTCGACTGTTTAATTTAATCATAAGCAGAGACGATTCACAAATGTCTTGCTTTTGTGTTTAATTTGATCTGGGATTTGAAAGTTTTTTTTTAGGCCAGGGCCTCAAAGCTTGGGACTAATGCAAACGGGGCATAAAACCCAATGGTTCTTGCCTTTAGTTCAAAAAATAAAGCTCCGGAAGGTCTATAATGGCTTTAAGCTCAAGGTCGCCAAAAGGAGCATGGGCTAATCGACCATTTCCTGGAAGGGCTAGTCAATTTGGTCTTAGCTGAACACGACGAAGGGCAAATGTAAGAACAACCAACTACCTATTGTTTGATCAGAAATTTATAAAGAATGTTTTTCACTCCAGGCCATGCAAGCGATGAGGAATACATTTTACTGCGTGATGATTCTCGATATTTAAAGGCCAAAGCTTTAGGAAATACTCGAGCAATTAATGGCCGATAAATAATGCAGATAGCAATTTTAGATAGCTTTAAAGACGCTAAATAAAGCTAGAAATTTCAACGTCAATATTGGAGCCAATGATTCGGGAAAATCGAATTTTTTGCAAATTTTTCAATTTTTAAAAGATATAGCTACTAAAGATATTAATAATGCAATTTCTTTGCAAGGAGGAGTTCAGTATCTTCGAAACATGAACCAATCTAATTGTGAGGAATTATGCCTGAAGGTTGAGTTTGATCTCGCAAATAAGGGTATCATACTTAAGAAGAAGGAGCAGCTATTTGGAATTCGATTTTCTAGTGGGGGTTATAATCTTGTAATTAAATTTAAAAAAAGTCTGGAATGGTTACACAATATTGAAGGAGGAATTGAAACAACATGGATTGGCATATCGATTAGAGAGGACAAAGGGGCAAAAAAAAACCAGGGTAAAAAGCCGTGGTGAGGGTAATCTCAAAGAAAAAGAACAATTAGGCCAGGTTTCTGTAGTGCAATCAAGAAAGGAAGGAAAACTAGATTTGGATATTCGAAGAAGGTAGTTTGATCTGGGTACAGGATTTTTTTATGGAAATATCTGGCATAAAGATTCTGGGTTGAAGCAATCGCATCCTGGGCCTGGCACTGGTGAGGAGCGGTCCCTCCTCCTCCCTATCCTGTTAGCTCCTGAAGTTGAATGAGGATGATCCCCTATGGTCCACCCTATGAAAAGATTATTCTCCGCCTAACAAGTGCCGATGGCCACAAAATTAAAGTGAATATGAAAAAGATCAACGAGAGGTGAAGAATTATGCCAGATGATTGGTTATATTCTGGCTATCAATGGAAATAAAGCCGTTAACGGATGGCATGCTGCCGCTAAATATAATTCCTTCAATAATAAATTTTAAGATTGTTTTTGCCCTTTGGGCCTGAAAAAACTATATTTTATCTTATGACCCAAAGTTCTTGAACTTATGCGAGACTCATCCTCTCGGAAGCAAATCATTGTTTCCACTCATAATCCAGAAATAGTTAAGCATGCTGGCATTGAAAACTTATACCTCATCTCACGAGACGAAAGCGGGTTTTGCTTATCGTAAATAGACCGAAGGATTTTAAAGGATGAAAAGGTTTTTCTGAAAACAAATTGGTGACAGATGAATTGTTTGTCCAAAATCTTTTGAGTTTTTAAAAAATGGATAGGAGCCGTATAGTAATATTTGTTGAAGGGGCAGATGACGAAAGGTTCTTTAAGGGAATAATAAAGCCGAAGTTGGAACCTAGAATTGTAGAAATTCACTCATATGCACATCTGAATAATAGTAAAATTTAAAAATTTGTGCGTTCGATTAACAAATCGGGCAGTGAATTTCATTTTGGCGGATCCAGATAGAACCCTTGTATCTCAAGCAAAAAGAACCTTACTCTTAAAAAATACCCTTATCGATAGAAAGTGCATATTGGATCGTTAAAGAAGAGCATTAAAGTTGGTATTTAGCTGGTCTCACTGATAGAAGGAGCAAAGGGTTTGGCATCAAGCCAATGGAAAACGGAGAGCAATTAAGAAGAATCTTCCCATAAAAATTTTGGATAAATAGATTAAAAGAAGGATAGTAGGTCCATCTTTACAGAGGGATTAAAAGAAATCTACTTTTACAATATTCAGATGCTTATTAGAGTCTGACTAAGATTAAACCCATCCATACGCATGGTGGCTGGGGGATGGGCCTTCATCCAGATAGGCCATTTTGATGTGGCTGAGATAATCCTTCGGGACGTCCTTCCGTTTGGCTTCGACATCTACCTTAAACAGTTTAGCCGCATTGAGCCCAAAGACTTTCGCTTTGAGATCCTTGGTCAAGGCAGGGTAGTGGAACTTTTCCTGGAGTTCTTCTGGAATTTGAAACCGCCGGAAGGCTTCGATCTGCCATTGTGGCGTGCCATACCAAATGGAATCCGTTCCCCAGAGAAGATGATCTTCTCCGAACGCCAAAAGAATCTGTCCGAGCAGGTGGGCGCAGACAACGGGTTCGGTGATGACGAGTTGACCGAAGGTCGAGCCCAGTTCCATATACACATTGTTGAGCTTCGGTTGCTTGTGTTTTAAACGGCAGAATTCGCTGGTCCAGGGAATTTCACCTTTTTTGGCTTCTTCCAGATTGATGCGAGGTATGCCTAGAAATCCGGAATGGTAGATCAGGAAATTCAGTTTGGGGAAATCTTTCGCGGCCTGGAGGATGTCGCGTGGATGGTTGTAATCGGGCACCGGGCCGAGCGGCAGACCTTTGTGCGCGCAAACGTTGGTGATGTTGAGGGCCTGCGCTTTTTCCAGCATGGGGTAGGCGATCTTTTCATCGCTCAGCCACCAGCCATGCTCGAAGCCTTTCGGCGGCGAGCCGGTATAACATTTCCAGGCATCGACCTTGAACGTCTCCGCTTGCTGATCCATGTAATCAAGATCGACCTTGCCTAACTGGGGCATGACCAGCCCATGGGCGAGCATGCGTTGGGAAGCGGTGAGGCGATTAATTTCATCACGGATATGCGTCATTTCTTTGGGCGGGACGACGGCTTCCCATGGATAGGGTCCAGGCGGGGTGCTGATGAGCCCGATAGAAGTGTCGCTGTCCAGAAAGACTTCTTTGATGTAGTTTTCCAGGCTCAGGTCTTCCATCGTTCCACGATCGCCGGAGAGCTTGGGATTCAGGCCCATCTCTTTTGCCCGCCGTCGCAGACCCAGGAGTCCCTCTTTCCAGCCCGGCTGGTTGAAGGAGGAACTGACGTAGTGCGTTTGCACATCGAAGATGAACGGGATGTTCCCTTTGCGTGCCTGAACCGCTTGGGGTTCCGCCGCTTCAACGTCAAGCACATCGAAGAATTTTCCAAACACCTGATTCATGGCCAAAAAAGCCAGGGCCATTCCACCGGTGGTTTTGAGGAAATCCCGCCGGTTGATGCCGAGGCGGCTGCTCAGCCGTTTGCTGCTTTGGTGGATCAGCCATTCGACCTGGTTTTGTTTGAGGGACTGTGGGGGCGGAAGAAATTCTTCGCTGGAGACGACCTGCGTGGGAAGGGGTGAGTCCGGGGTGTATCCTTGCTGAATATGGAGGGGTGGTCGCCGACTCATAGGGCCAATTCTGCCTGTTCCATGGCGCGGAAGGCAAACACCGGAGAGGTAAATGGTGGCAGCGGTGCAGAAATTATTTCGACCCGAATTCAAACATCTTAATCAACGGTTTTTCCTCTCGTTCGATCATATCATAGTCGGATGATTTCCCTGGCTGGTATCGAGGGAACAGCTCAATGGTTCGTCGGGAGGGGGATGTTTTCGATTTCGCGGATTGTGGCGTTCGCCAGCCAACGGGAGGAGGGGGAGGTGGTAATCGCCAGTCCCGTTTCTCTTCTTGTGGAATTCTCCATCGGTTGGATTCGAGGAGGTTTTCCGAGAGAGGAGATCGGTATGAGTCTTCATCCGGGAGCGACAGCTGGGTGCTGGATTGTTCAAGGGCAGCGGCTGCGAGCAGTGCCGGAAGGAGGAGAAGCATGCCCATCAACCCTAAGGAGAAAGAGGGTTGTCCCTGAACAAGAAACCGTTCTGCACTCGTCATGGGTTCGCGCCCACATGCTTTCTCCACTCGACTCCTTCGAACCAGTATTTGTGAGCGGAGTCCAGCCAGGTATCGGCGTTATGGCTGATAATCCACGCGTTGAGAAAGTGAATGAAGTCGGGGTCTCCTTTGTTGACCGCAAACCCCGTCTTGGTCTCGAGCAACGGTTTCGATAATGGTTCATCCACGGTTTTGGGATGTTCCAGGGCCACAAAGGTCGTAATGGGCTCGTGCTCGACGTAGCCATGTACCTTTCCGCTCGTGAGGGCCTGTATGGCATCCTGACTGGAGGCAAAGGTTTTAATTGTGGCCTTTGGAAATACTCGACGGGCAAGATCTTCCGCCACGGTTCCGGTCACGGCGGTGATGATGACCTCCGGTTGATTCAGGTCCTGGGGGCCACGAAAGGTTTTCGTTAACGGAATATTGGTGACCAGTCCGATCCCGGCAGAATCATAAGGGTCGCTGAAGTTGACTTTCAGGGCACGTTGCGGGGTAATGACCATGCCGGCCGTAATAATATCGATCTTCCGATCCAGGAGAGCCGGCACAATATTCTGCCATTCGAACACATGAAACTCTGCTTGGACTCCGAGGTCTTTGGCTAATTGACGGGCGATATCAATTTCAAAGCCCGTTAATTGGTCATTGCTGTCTTTGAGGGTCCAGGGGGGAAATAATGAGACACCCACTCGTAATCTCTGACTTTCAATCACATGTTGCAGGGTGCCGGGTTGGCTGTCGGGCGACGTACTTGATGGGGATTTTGCGGGAAGCTCAGCCCGGGCTGCTGCCAGAATGACCAGGGACCAGCAGAGGACGGCTGTGAAACAATTCAGTAGGGTGCGACAAGACCGTTGATGTGTGTGCATTATTACCGCCATGGTTGTGGTTCGCGTTTATGAAAGAGGTCACTGTACCATAGGGCTTCCATCCCTGAAAGTAGGTGGATTGCCGTTGAATGGTAACCAAAAAACAGAAAGACTCATGGTGGCGGGAGGGGCATATGCAATCTAGAAGTTTGATGAGCTGGATCTTTTTGCTGGTGATGATGTGTTGGGTTAGTGTCGTGTCGGCCGAGCCTGCGTTGCAACCGTGGACCGAAAATCCCTGGTATTGGAGTGATCACGGAGCACCGGTATTGTTGTTAGGGGGAAGCGATGACGACAGTCTGTTTCAATGGCCGGAAAAAGATCTTCTTGCGCAGCTTGATCGGTTGGTGGCTGCCGGTGGCAATGTCATCCGGAACACGATGAGCAGCCGGCAGGATCGGGGTTTTGAGGTCTTCCCGTTTAAGCAGGTGAAAGATGGCCGGTATGATTTGGATCAGTGGAATGACGAATACTGGGCACGCTTCGACCGGATGCTGCGAGAAACGGCTAAGCGCGGCATCGTTGTGCAGATCGAGGTTTGGGACCCTTGGGACTACATGGGCGACACCTGGCATATTCAGCCGTATAACCCACGTAATAATATCACCTATACGATGGAAAATTCGAAATTGGCAGAACGATATCCCGACCCCCCCTATCTCAACAAACAACCGTTTTTCTTTACGACGCCAAGGCAGCGAAACAACCGTGTGGTTTTGCGGTACCAACAACGATTTGTCGATAAGATGTTGGAATATACCCTGCGATATGGTCATGTGCTCTATTGCATGGACAACGAAACAAATGGCGAGGAAGAATGGAGCCGTTACTGGGCGACATACCTCAAGCATCGCGCGGGGAAGGAAAGCAAAAGGATCTTTGTCACGGAAATGTGGGGGAATAGGGATGTAACCGCCGAGATTCATCGGCGGACGTTCGATCATCCGGAGGTTTACGACTTCGTCGACGTGTCGCAAAACAATCACCAGAGCGGACAAAAGCATTGGGACCAATTTCTCCATACGCGGCATTACCTGGCCAAACACCCGAGGCCCATTAATACGACCAAGACCTATGGTGCCACCGGTGAGCGATTCGGCAACGACCAGGATGGGATCGAACGATTCTGGCGGAATCTGTTGGCCGGTGCCGCATCCATTCGTTTTCATCGCCCCACGGCAGGGCTGGGACTCAATGACAAGGCCGTGGCCAGTATTCGTGGGGCGAGAAAGTTGGAGTCGCAGATACCATTGTGGACCGTGGAACCCGCAAACGATCTACTCATAGACACCAAGCCGAATCACGCGTATCTGGCTGCCGACAAGGGCCATGCCTTCGCCCTCTACCTGCCCGTTGGCGGTGGAGTGCGAATCGATTTGTCCAGCACAACAGAGCCGTTGGTGGTTCGTTGGATCGAAATTGCCACAGGTGAATGGGGACCCGAACAACATATTCAAGGCGGCGGGAAAGCTTATCTGACGTCTCCAGGCTCCGGCAATTGGGCGGCGGCAATCACCCCGGAACCTCCTGGGAGAACTGACTGAGTAACCTGATTGAGCAAACGGTGTCCCGAGCGGAGGTCTGCGTTCTATACAATGCGGCACACTTGAAGGACATGATTGCACCTATTTCAAGAAAGAGGGCATAGATGAAGCGGGCATTAGCTATATTGGGAACGGGCTCCGATGTGGGGAAAAGTCTGGTCACGGCCGGATTGTGTCGATTATTGCATCGGGCCGGAGTCAGAGTGGCGCCGTTTAAAGCACAAAATATGTCGCTGAATTCCTTTGTCACGACGGATGGAGGAGAGATGGGACGGGCTCAAGTGCTTCAGGCTCAGGCCTGTGGGTTGGCTCCGCATGTGGACATGAATCCGATTTTGTTGAAGCCCGAAGCCGACGCCAAATCTCAAGTGATTGTTCAAGGACAAGTGTGGCGAAGTCAGAATGCCCGGGATTATTTCGAGCGGAAATCCCAGTTGTTTGAATTTGTGAAGGGGAGTTATGACCGGCTGTCCAAGCAGTATGACGTGATGGTGATTGAAGGGGCGGGGAGTGCCGCAGAAATGAATCTGCGGGATCGCGATATTGTGAACTGGCCGATGGTCGAGATGGCCGATGCGGCAGTGGTGTTAGTGGCGGATATCGATCGGGGGGGCGTGTTTGCGCAGGTCATCGGGACGATGGATTTATTAGCGTCGGAAGAACGGCAGCGGGTGATCGGGGTGGTCATTAATAAATTTCGAGGGGATCTGACGTTGTTTAACGATGGTGTCACCATCATAGAAGAACGCACGGGCGTCCCGGTCTTAGGCGTGTTGCCGTATCTACGGAATCTGGAATTGGATCAAGAGGACAGCGTGGATATTGAACGCTTGCGAAAGACCTCTTTTGAAGCAGACACCGTCAATATCGCAGTGGTGTTACTGCCTCATATGAGTAACTTTACGGATTTCAATCAGGTGGTTGCCGAACCGGATGTCGCGCTTCGCTTTGTGGCGTCACCCCAGGAACTGCATGGGGCGGATACTGTTATTCTGCCGGGAAGTAAAACGACGATTGCCGATTTGGAATATCTACGGAAGGTTGGATTTGAAGAGGCGCTTATGGCGCATGTCCAACGTGGCAATGAGATTGTGGGTGTCTGTGGGGGATTTCAGATGCTCGGGAAAGAGATCACGGATCCACAGCATGTTGAAACGGGTGGTTCGTCGAAAGGCTTCGGGTTGTTGGAGGTCGAGACTGAATTGCTTGCGCACAAAAAAACCGTGCAAGTCCGTGCCCGCTCCTTACCGGAGTCCTGGGGGCATGAATATCCGGTTGAAGGGTATGAAATTCATATGGGGGACACGAGGTTTGTGAATCCAATTCCATCCTGTTTTCGGATTCTTACGGGTCAGGCGCCGGGTTCTGTTGAGAGCCAGAATCAAGGGTCGATGGAGCGATGAGTCTGGACGGGCGGGTCTGGGGGACCTACATTCATGGGGTCTTTGATCAACCTGCATTTCGTCGTCAATGGTTGAATCGGGCGCGGGCCCGTAAGGGCCTCGCGCCACTTGGTTTAGAAATTTCAGAGGAGGTTTCACAGCGAATGTCACAGGCATTGGATCGTTGGGCTGATCATCTAGAGGGCCATCTTGATGTGAATCTCATTTTTTCAGCATTGGGGTTAGACGGTTCTTTTCCAGACCGGCACCATTAATCGAAATGAAGCGGAGTTGATTTTTCCAGAAGCCTGTTTTACGCAGATCATATCCGGGTATGGGGTATAATAAATACCGATGAGGTACGATCAAAAATTTTTATGGAAACTTGATGAGCCGGGGCCGGGTAATCATAAATCGGCCTGGTCCGGAAGGCGTGGGAGTTGGTGGACATTGGCGAAAGAAGTGTGGGCCGCCTCATGCGAGGACGATGTGTTTGGACGGGCGGCACAACTGGGTTTTTATTTTTTGTTAGCGTTATTTCCCGCCATGTTGGGAGTGACGGCGCTCATTGGCATGTTACCCAGACAGGTGGTCGTGCCCAATGTCATGCCATACGCCCGGGAAGTGCTTCCCGCAGAATCCTTGGTTCTCGTTGAACGCTATGTCGAACAGATGATTCAGGGCAGTGGGGGTGGACTTTTTTCCCTGAGTCTTCTCGGTTCACTGTGGGCGGCTTCCTGGGGAATGATGGCGATTATTAATACGTTAAATGCTGTCTATGGGGTAAAAGAAACCCGACCGATTTGGAAAGCCGGGATGACTGCCGTCCTGCTGACGCTAGGAGCTGCGGTGTTTTTTATTACGTCGTTAATCTTGATTCTGGCCGGTGAAGAGGTCAGTCAATGGGTAACAGCGGTGACGGGCTTGGAGTGGTGGTCAACGCTAGGCTGGCCCCTGTTGCAGTGGCCGATCATTGTGTTTCTTATGCTGATGGCTATTAACCTGGTCTATTATTGGGCGCCGAACAGCGATCATGAATGGCAATGGATGAAGCCGGGCTCCATGCTTGCGGTTTTTCTCTGGATTATTCTATCCCTGGGGCTGAAATTTTATGTGGAGAATTTCATTAATTACAACGCCGTCTATGGACCCATCACGGGAGTGATTATCCTGATGATGTGGCTGTATGTCGGTGGGTTGACTCTTTTGATAGGAGGAGAACTGAATTTCATCCTCAAACGTCCTGACAGCATGGATGGATCTGTTTCGTCTGAAACTTGACCGGTGAATCTGAGCATCTTTTTGCATACACCACCGCTTGCATCATGATGCGGATGGTTAAGCGTCGACACGTCGATGAAGTCAATTGGTTGTCACTGGCAAGCTGGAATGGAATCACCATTTCGTGAGCCGGGTGAGTCCAGGAGCTTCGTTTATGGAGTGGATGGATTGCCAAGGCCGGTTTGAGGGGATCGGTAAAACAGAAAGCCTTGCGCCTGCCGACAATCATTGAACTGCGATTTCTTGACAAAGCGGCTCCGTCCCTCCTACATTCTCCCAAAACATATGCGGAATGAATGATGGGAAGCGGGTGCAATTCCCGCGCGGTCCCGCCGCTGTAACTGAGGACGAACCCCGCGAAAGCCACTGTCCGAATCTGGTCGTGATATTCGGATGGGAAGGCGCGGATAGTAGGTTACTCACTCAGGAGCCAGAATACCTCATTCGTTCCAAGACCAATGTTCCCTCGTGGGCTGGGGAAGTGGTGAGGATGAAGAATCGGGTGCAATCCTCAAGGTTGTATAAGCCTTGGGGATTTTTTATTTTGAGCCAATGTGTTCGCCATTTGGTCTTCGGAGTCGTGGCCTGGTGGGCGATCGTTCACTGCGCGTTTTCGGATGATGTGGTGTTGGCCTTTGAGGGAGAGATGATGAAACGGCGCCAACAGGGTATTTTAACGGGTATGCCATTCATGGCCAATGTGGCTCCACGCACGTTTGTCGATGATCTTGGCCGAAAGCTCTATCTGGCCAAAACCCCTCAGCGTATTGTCTCCCTTGCCCCAAGTGTCACGGAAATGCTGTTTGCCATCGGGTTGAATGAGGAAATTGTGGGGGTGACCGAATTCTGCGATTTCCCTCCCGAGGCCTTGACCAAGCCGAAGGTGGGTTATGCCACTCCCAATCTTGAGAGTATTGTGGGTCTGCAACCACAATTGGTCTTGGCGCCTCGATCGTTCCTGCGTGTGGATCTTCTCAATAAATTGGAACAATTGAAAATTCCCACCTTTATTTTTGACCCGCATACGGTTGAAGACATTTTTGCACACATTCAGTTGTTGGGGCGCATGGTAGGGCATTCTGAAGAAGCCAATGCCCAGGCGGCCCTCATGCGGAAACAATTAAGCCATTTATCAAATCGATTGGCGGACCTGCCTCGTCCCTCATTGTTGTATGTCTTGAATTCCGAACCATTAATCACAGTAGGCCCCGGTAGTTTTATTCATCGCCTCATTGAACTGGCGGGTGGCAGAAATGCGGCGGATCAGACGAGCGCACCGTATCCACGTCTGACAATGGAAGAAGTCTTGCGACAAAATCCGGATATCCTCCTCTTTCCGACCGGTCGGCATGAAGGGATTCCTCAGGTGGAACAGGATGCCTGGCGACGGTGGACGACGCTCTCGGCAGTTCAACACGGCAAGTTGTTTCAAGTGGACAGCGACCTCCTGAATCGTCCCGGCCCACGAATTATTGAAGGGCTGAAGCAATTAGTGAAGATCCTGCACCCGGAGGTCAATCAGGATGACATGTCGAATTGAAACCTCCCACCTGGATCATCATGATTCGGCAACGGAGCACATCATCCTATTTTCGCTCCTGAATCGATTGCGCATTTGTGTTTAGCGATTCCAAGAAGAAGACCCTGTTGGTGAAGCCCATGGCAAAAGTTCCGCCATTCACCCTTTCCCCATCTTCAAAGGTGTCGAGTGAGTGGGATCAGGCATCTCCGCCCTTGCCATTCGCGATATCATCATTGCCCACGCTGACGATCCGTGGGTGGCTCTTGTCTGTGGGTGTTTCGTGTGTGTTGGCTGTCGTGACACTTCTCGTCTGTCTGGGATTTGGGACCGAGCCGATTCCTTTCTCACGGATCTGGTCCATTCTGGTTGGAACACTGCCGGGGGCCGAGTCCATTCGTGTCGGGACAGATCCGACAACGGTCATTCTGCTTCAGGTTCGCTTGCCACGGCTGCTATTGGCATTCTTCGTTGGGGGGAGTCTGGCGATGGTTGGCGTCGCACTCCAGGCCTTGTTGCGAAATCCCTTGGCCGATCCGTTTATCATCGGCATCTCCAGCGGGGCGGCATTGGGGGCCGCGATTGCGCTGTTGTTTGGCGTGGGGATTTCTGTCTTGAGTGTGTCGGCCTTGCCGGTATGTGCCTTTGCCGGTGCGTTACTGTCTTTGGTGATCATGTATCGGATTTCATCCGTGGGATTTGGTTTTTCGATCTATACGTTATTGTTGGCCGGGGTTGTGCTGAATGCGATTTTTTCCGCGTTTATCATGTTTCTGACCAGTGTGGCTGATCCCAATCGGGCGTTCGGGATGTATGCCTGGTTGATGGGATCGTTAACCGGGCCGGATTTTCCCACACTGGGTGTCCTGGCTTTGTATCTTGGAATGGGTTTGGTGATTTTGGCGACACAAGCGCAATCGTTGAATCTTCTGACCCTTGGCGAGGAAACGGCCCGATCGTTAGGGGTGGAAGTTGAGCGAGTCAAAAAACTGGTGTTTGTTGCCGCGGCGCTTCTGACCGGGGCGGTTGTGAGCTTTAGCGGGATTATCGGGTTTGTGGGGCTGATCGTGCCGCATGCCGTCCGTCTGGTCGTGAGTGCCGATCATCGGCTTTTACTCCCGGCCGCGGGATTTGTGGGAGGCATGTTTTTGATGTTGGCTGATACGGTGGCGCGGACAGCCTTGAGTCCCAGTGAATTTCCTGTCGGTGTGGTGACGGCACTGGTGGGGGGACCGGTATTTTTATACCTACTCACCACTCGTAACCTTCGGGTGGGGATATGATGATGGATTCCGGATATGTAGTTCCCGGACCGGCGTATGTCCTTCGAGACGTAACCTTCGGCTATGACACCCGTTTCCGCGATCACTCGGAGTCGGTTCTGAAGTCAGTCACATGCTCGATTGATTCCGGAAAAATCCTTGGCATTCTGGGCCCCAATGGTTCCGGAAAAAGTACGTTACTGAAGCTCCTTGCCCGGGTTTTATGTCCCCGGTCCGGTACCGTTGAGTTGTTCGGGGATGCCCTCTCCCGTCTGTCCCAAGTTGAGGTGGCCAGACAGGTCGCCTTGGTTCCGCAAGAGACCCTGCAGATTTTTCCTTTTACCCTTGCCGAAATGGTCCTGATGGGACGATTTCCGCATCATCAGGGTTATGGAGGATGGCATTGGGAGGATGCGGACGATTGGCGAATCGCTTACCAGGCCATGGAGGACCTGGATGTCGTCCATCTGGGTTCCAGGCTTGTCACCGATGTGTCCGGAGGGGAACGTCAGCGGGCGGTGATCGCTCGTGCCCTTACGCAGGTGCCTCAGGTATTGCTATTGGACGAACCGACCGCCTTTTTGGATCTGCACCACCAGTTGGATATTGCCAGAATTCTTCGGAGGTTGAATCGGGAGCGTGGCCTCACGGTCATTCTGGTGTCTCATGATTTAAACCTGGCCAGTCAATATTGTGACCAGCTCATGATGTTACACCATGGAAAAATCATGGAAGTGGGATCTCCTCGCGACGTCTTGCGTCCTGATTTGTTGGAATCGGTTTATGGCTGCCAGGTTCTGGTCGATCGTCATCCACAATCGGGATTACCCCGAGTGTCGTTGCCGGTGTGAGCGAGTGGACCAATGCAGTGTGTGGTGTGCGGGTATCGGTATTAACCATTTAATAAAGGAGTAGGGTTATTTAGAGGAAAAACGACGGTTGTGACGGGGAAGCTGGTGCAAATCCAGCACGGTGCCGCCACTGTAAGCGGGGAGTAATGCTGCAAGAGTCCATTGTGGACAAGATGTCCATGAGAAGGCGCAGAAACACGAGGATCCGCAAGTCAGGAGACCCAACAGCTGTTTCTTCCATAAAACCCCTTCGAGCGAAAGGGAGGTGGATCATGTCCACGAAGATTTGTGCGTTGATGTTTGAACAGTCTGGTAGGGTTTGGATTTTCTCTGCTTTTGTGCTGATCTCTTTCTTTCCTTCCGTCACCACGGCGGCCGATAATCTGGCTGAAGAGTCGGATTTCTCGCAGGCTACAGGGCAAGCCGCTCATGAGGCGACCGCGCCTGTCTATCAGTTAGATCCGGTGGTGGTGACGGCTACGAAAACACCCGTGCCTCTTACCCAAACCACGAGTGCGGTTGAAGTCATTACAGAAGAAAACATGCAGCGCCGGCACAGTCGAACGCTTGTGGATGCGCTCAATTTGAGCCAAGGGCTTGCGACGTTTTCCTCTGGTGGGCCCGGCACGAACAACACGCTCAGGATTCGTGGAGGAAGTTCAGCTCAAACTCTGGTGCTCATTGATGGTGCCATTGTGAACAGTGCGACACTCGGGGAATTTAATTTCGGTACCGTGACCACGGACAATATCGAATCCGTGACGGTCTTGCGGGGGGCGCAGAGCATGCTGTGGGGTTCGGATGCGGTCGGTGGGGTAGTCGACATCCGAACCAAACGCGGTACCGGTGATCCGGTTGCCAGAATCTTCTCGGAATATGGATCATTTAATTCCATTCGAGAAGGAGGAAGTTTTGCCGGACAAATGGGACCGGTAGATTTTTCTGCCACATTGACCCGGTGGGATATGAGCAAATTTTCTTCGGTGAATTACCGGCGCGGGGCAACTGAACGGGATGCGTTTCGCAATTGGCAGGCGTCTTCTTTGTTAGGGGTGAAGGGGCCGTGGGACGGGCGGTTGGAATTGGCATTCCGCTGGATTAATAACGATATTGACTTGGATAATCCCAGCACCTTTGGCGGTCCCTACGATGTGTTCAAAGCGAAGTCCGACGGGGAACAATTTATCTATAGCGGGAGTTACCATCAGCCGATGACTGACTGGTGGGACCAGAAGATTACCCTCGCGCATGCCCAGGAAACATTAATCACGCAGGCTGGGGATAACCAACGTAGCATTACCACGGGGTTGGAGAGTACACCTGGTGCCTTTAATAATTCCGATATTCGAACCAAAAGCAATCGGATTGAATGGCAGAGTAATTTTCAAATTGGGAAGCCTCTTCTTCTGACCATTGGCTATCAATTCAGAGAACAACGTGGAGAAAATAAAGGAACCTTTTCTGAAAAAACCCTCTCAAGCAATGCCGGGTTTGCGCAGATCCAATTAAACCTGTTTGACCGGTTTTTTGCCACGGGTGGATTACGACAGGATTCCTATAATACGTTCGGTGATGCGACGACCTATCGTGTGACGGGGGCGTATCTTATCAAAGAAACGGCCACGAAAATCCGGACCACTTATGCCACCGGCTTTCGAGCTCCTTCGATTAATGAATTGTATTTTCCGAATTACGGGAACCCGAACCTCAAGCCGGAAAAAAGTCAAAGTTTCGATATTGGAATCGATCAAGTGTTCTGGGACAAGCGCGTCACCTTGAGTGCAGGATATTTCTGGAACCGCTATCGGCAACTTATTGTCACGGCGTTTGATCCTGCAGGATGTTCACCCTTCACACCCTTTGGATTTTGCGCACAAAATATTGGATCAGCGAAAAGTCAGGGGTGGGAGGGGAGCGCGAAGTTCGTCCTGGCTGAAGGGCTTCCCTATATGAAGTTGCTGGACCTTCAGGGACAATATACCTATACGATCACGAGAGACCTGGAGACGGGGGCCCGGCTGCCTCGCTGGCCGGTTCATCAGGGGAGCCTGGTGTTGACGTATCAACCTATCAATCCATTGAGTGTGACCACAACCTTCCGCTATGTGGGTTCCCGATTTAACACAACCGGCGATCAACAGCCACTCCCGGATTTTTATGTCATCAATCTGTCGGCCTCGTATGACATTACGCCATCCCTGCAAGGATATGTGCGTGTGGACAATATTCTGAACCGGCATTATGAAGAAGTGCTGTACTTTGGCACTCCGGTACGGTCGGTGTTTGGTGGCGTTCGAGTGACGTTTGACCTACCGGTGGCAAAGGCTTCCAGTGTGAGCGAAACCTCGTGAGACTTCCGAGGCTTGTCCTTGCGGGCACACAGAGCGGAGTCGGCAAAACGACCGTAACCTTAGCGCTGTTGTCGGCGTTTCGGGATCAGGGTCGCACGGTCCAACCATTTAAAGTCGGGCCGGATTTTCTGGATCCAGGGCATCATCAGTTGGCCAGTGGCCGGGAATCCCGGAACCTCGATGGGTGGATGCTCGGAGCAGTGATGAACCGAATGATTTTCCAAGAGGCAGCTCATGGAGCCGACCTCTCGATTATTGAAGGCATGATGGGTCTCTTTGATGGAAGTTCTCCGGTCAATGAAACGGGGAGCACGGCCGAATTGGCTCACCAACTGAATGCGCCGGTCCTCCTGGTTGTGGATGGGAGTGCCATGGCCCGCTCAGCAGCCGCGATGGTCTATGGCTATGCACAATTCGACTCTTCGTTGAATGTCGCCGGTGTAATATTCAACCGCCTGAACAGTGAAGGGCATTACCTGTTATTAAAGGAGGCCGTAGAAAAGGAAACCCGTATTCCGGTTGTGGGCTATCTCCGCTCTGATTCGGACGTGACCATTCCTGATCGGCATTTGGGATTACGGACGGCTTTGGAAGGTTCGGGGACTGAATGGTATGCCAAACTTGGTGAACTGGCTTCCGCAACGATCGATTTGGCTCGCGTCGAACAGTTAGCTCTGGCCAGTCCCGAAATGCTCGTCACGAATCCGGGTATACCAGCTGAGAATGTCAGGCCGGTGAATCGATCCGTCAGAGTTGGTGTAGCTTTTGATCCGGCTTTTTGTTTTTACTATCCGGAGAATCTCCACCTTCTTGAAAAGGCGGGTGGGGAGTTGGTCCGGTTTTCTCCCATGCATGATCCATCACTTCCCGATGTGGATCTGGTATATCTGGGAGGAGGCTATCCGGAGATCTACGCAGAGCTGTTACAACGGAACAGCGCCATGCGTCAGTCCATTCAGGCATTTGCGGCAAGGGGCGGAGTGGTCTATGCAGAATGTGGCGGTTTGATGTACCTGACGAAAACCATCAGAGATTTTGATGGAATGGTGTACGACATGGTCGGAGTGATCCCGGCTGAAACGGCGATGAGCCGGACAAAGATGACCTTGGGGTATCGTGAGTTGACCGTGACTCGTAGAGGACCTCTTGGGGACCAGGGAGTGCGGATTCGTGGGCATGAGTTTCACTATTCGACCCTTCACCCCAAGGACGATCTGGAATATCTCGGTCATCTTACCGATGCGCAGGGACGGGACCGGGGAGCGGATGGCATTACGGTCGGGAATGTCATTGCCCTGTATACCCATTTACATTTTTCCAGTCACCCGCATGTCCCTGTGGCTTTGGTCGAAGCGGCAAGGGGTGAATACTGCGATGAGAGGGGCTAGACTATGAGCGATCAAAGGCATCAGGCCCGCATGGAACGGTTGAAAGCCTCTGTGGATCGACGGATTGCTGCGGCACAGGAAGAAAAGGGCCTCTTGATCGTCTATACCGGGGCAGGCAAAGGTAAAACCACTGCGGCGTTGGGCATGGCTATCCGATGCCTGGGACATGGCATGAACGTGGCGGTCGTGCAATTTATCAAAGGGGCCATTGATACTGCAGAAGAGCGAATACTGAAGAGCTTCGGCAACCAGGTGGTATTTCTTCGAATGGGTGAAGGGTATACCTGGGAAACCCAAGATCGTGAACGGGACACACAGGTGGCTCAAACGGCATGGGCCGAAGTCGAAAAATTTCTTCAGGATCCATCCTTTGGCATGGTCATTCTGGATGAGTTAAATATTGCGATCCATCATGAATATGTTTCGCTCCAACAAGTGCTCGAAGGCCGTGGCTCAGCGTTCTCCCATGCTTCATGTGGTGATTACCGGACGAGGTGCGAAACCGGAGCTTATTGAAGCCGCTGACCTGGTTTCGGAAATGAAGATGATTAAGCATCCCTTTCGCAACGGCATCAAGGCTCAAAAAGGAGTCGAATTTTGAAACAGACGATCTCTCACTCTCCCGGCGACTTTTCCATTGAAGAGCGGGAGGCCGTCTATCGTGCTATTTTTGAGCGACGAGATGTTCGCAGGGATTTTCTTTCTGATTCGATTCCCGACAATATTCTTCAACGGCTGTTATTGGCCTCTCATCATGCGGGTTCCGTGGGATTTATGCAGCCATGGGATTTTCTGGTCATTCGTCACCCCGAGACCAAACAAGCCGTGAAAGACCTATTCCTTCAGGCGAATAAAGAGGCGGCTCTTCGGTATGAAGGACCGAAAGCCGATCTGTACCGTGGGCTCAAGCTGGAGGGCATTCAGGAAGCTCCCGTTAATATCTGTGTGACCTGTTCCCGTGATCGGGGTGGCCCATCCATTTTAGGTCGTGCCACGGCTCCCGAAACCGATTTGTATAGTACATGCTGTGCCATTCAAAACCTCTGGCTTGCGGCACGAGCCGAAGGTATTGGGGTCGGTTGGGTGTCCATTCTGGATTATGATCTTTTAAAGAAAGTCTTAGGCATTCCTTCAGCTGTTTGGGTCGTTGCCTATTTGTGTGTCGGATATGTGAAGGGTTTTGCGCATCAACCGGATCTTGAAAAAGCAGGATGGCGGAAACGAATGCCACTTGAGGAACTCGTGCATTATGAGAGGTGGGGAAAGCGCAATGGTGATGAATCCGGCCTTTCCGGTCCTGACCTCAAGGCCGAATAAGACCGTGATCGTATACTTGGAATCGGGGAGGAAATAGGTCGGTGAAGACGATGATCTCTCCACTTCAAATCGATCTGCGACCCAATTGTCTGATTGTCCGGTTTCCCGGGATGTTCACTTGTCTGAGTTGGGCACCCTGGAATGGTGGGGAAGCTTCCGCTTCCGTGGTCGCCAATTTACAAGTAGGCCTCAACGGACCCTCCTCGGCGGTCACGCCGGCGGAGGATTTGAAGGTGCTATTTAAAGCCCACTCTCTTATTCCCGAAGAAACCATCGGATTAATGACTGCTGCGAGTGTGAGTGCGTTTACCGACCGTTTTCTCTATTCATCGGGGGCCTGGGTGCATGTTCTCGTGACTGTCGGGTTATCGAATGCCCGTTCCGTCCTTGACGAGGCCGATGTTGAGCTGGGACATCAAACCTGTTCGTCCGGAACGGTGAATGTGGTGGTGGCGACCAATGCCCTTCCGACAATTGCCGGACGTATCGAGGCGATACATATCGCCGCCTCAGCAAAAACTGCAGCATTTCGGGATAGCGGTATACCCAGTCGCAAGTCCAATCTTCTTGCGGACCTCACAGGCACCGATTGTCTCGTGGTAGGAGCCAGCGGTGAAATTAAAGAAGATCATTGTGGCCTTCACACGGTTCTTGGGGAATTGCTTGCTCGTACCGTATATACGTCGGTGTCAGAAGGGATCGCGAAATGCCGGAAGGCTGAAGTCTTGAGGTCGTATAATTATTAACAATGATGGTGGTAACGTTTCTCTTATCCCCTTCATGACTAAAGACCAAGCGAATTATTCAACTTTTTTGGGAGACTTCTACAATGCGGATTTCTAAAGTGTATACCCGTGCAGGTGATGCGGGGAAAACCCGATTGGCTGGAGGGCAGGAGGTCTGGAAAGATTCCGTTCGGGTGGAAGCCTATGGCACGGTGGACGAATTGAATTCTATGCTTGGCTTGGCTCGTGTGTCGAATGGACATACCGGAACGAATGTTGAGGTGTCTGAGCGAATGGGCACCATATTAAAATGGGTGCAAAATAAATTATTTGATTTGGGTGGGATCCTCGCCACAGCCCCGGGAGAGTCCTTTCCAAATATGCCAACCGTGACCTCGGAGGATGTCGCCCACTTGGAACATCTTATTGATGAGTGCCAAAAAGATCTGACGCCCTTGAAAGAATTTATTTTGCCTGGCGGGGGGCAACTCGCCGCATTACTGCATGTTGCCCGTACAATCTGTCGTCGTGCTGAACGGCTCTGCGTCACGCTGTCGAAGGAAGAATCAATTGACAAGGCATTGGTTATTTTTCTCAATCGGCTGAGTGACGCGTTGTTTGTGTTTGCGCGATGGGTCACGAAAAAACAGGGAGAACCAGAATTTCTGTGGGAACGGGAACCGGCAACCTCTCAAAAGACGTAACATTGGCCCTTTTCGGTTATCGGTGTTTAGAGCGTATACCGGGATGATTTCATCGTTTGATACGAAGAGGAGTAATTTTATGGGTTCCGTCCGTCAATCACATCAGCGTTCGGGGAGAGATTCGTTCTCTTCGCCGGTAGCTGTTTCCGGTCATCGCGTGGCTCAAAGAAAGACCCCTGTCGGATCAAAGCTGATTTTTGTCCTTGGAGGGGCGCGGTCGGGGAAAAGTTCTTTTGCCTTACAACAGGGAAAGAGCAAATCCCCTCGGGCATTCGTCGCAACGGGAGAGCCGTTTGATCAGGAAATGGCCGGTCGAATTCAGAAACATCAGCAGTCGCGGGGCCGTGGTTGGGTGACCATTGAAATTCCTACCAGGATTTCCGAATGGTTGGCCGAGGAGGGAGCAGGCTATCCCAGTATTGTTGTGGATTGTTTAACACTGTGGCTGAATAATCTCTTGCGAGAGAAGGTGCGACCTTCGCAAGTCCCAACACATGTCAGGGCCTTCCTTCGGTCGGCTCGCGCCTGTCCCGGTCAGATTGTGGTGGTCAGTAATGAGTTGGGTCTCGGGTTGGTGCCCGGGGATGCTGATCAGCCGGTCATTTCGAGATGTGGCGGGCCGGATGAATCAACTGGTTGCGGCTGAAGCTGATGAAGTCTATTTTCTGGTGAGTGGGCTGCCCCTCAGACTGAAGTAACCGATGAGCTATTCTTCTCCGTTCATTCAGGAAACTCTCGCGGCGATTCAACCGGTCTCACAGGCGGGTGTGTGTCGCGCCGAAGTGTTATGGGACCGACTGACGAAACCTCAGGGCAGCCTTGGCCGGCTTGAGTCCTTAGGGACCCAATACGTTGCGATAACCCGGTCGCTTCCCGTAAAAAATCCGGATGCGATGATGTTTGTCCTGGCTGCCGATCATGGTGTTACAGGAGAAGGGGTGAGCGCCTATCCCTCATCGGTCACGGTACAAATGGTTAAAAATTTTTTACAAGGCGGGGCTGCGATCAATGTTCTCGCTCGCCAGATTGGAGCCCGGGTTCGCGTGGTGGATATGGGCGTTCAAGAGGACATGGGTGCACCACCCGGTTTGCGGGTGAGAAAGATCGGGTTGGGAACCCGCAATATGTGTGAAGGCCCTGCCATGAGTCGTGAACAAGCCGTCCAAAGTGTGGAAGAAGGTATTCGTCTTGTCCAGGAAGCCTATGCTGACGGGATCCGGTTAATCGGAATCGGAGAAATGGGCATTGGGAATACCACCATCAGCAGTGCCATTACAGCAGTCATGACGCGTCATCCTGTGGCCGACGTGACCGGGAAAGGCACAGGAGTTGATGCGTTGCAATTGGCGAAAAAGATTCAGGTGATTGAGCGGAGCATTCAACGAAATGCACCGGAGGCGCACGATCCTTTGGATGTGCTGGCGAAGGTCGGAGGATTTGAAATCGGCGGATTGGTGGGAATTCTTCTGGGGGGAGCGGCATGTCGCGTGCCTGTGGTCCTGGATGGGTTCATTACGGGAGCCGCCGCCTTGTTGGCTGTCGCCCTGGAGCCCCATTGCCAGGCCTACATGATTCCTTCTCATGTCTCTGCGGAGCCCGGGCATCGTTTGGCCATGGACTCGTTAGGGTTTCGCCCGCTGTTGGATTTGGATCTTCGGCTTGGGGAGGGCACAGGAGCGTGTTTGGCTATCGGATTGCTTCAATCGAGTTTGGCCTGTCTGACGCAAATGGCGACATTCGAAAGTGCGGGCGTGGATGAGGCCGTACGACCTTTCCCGGAAATGGTATGAGGAGTCTATGGGCTTCGTTTTCTTTGGCGTGGCACCTTCTGACGATCATTCCTCTTTCAGGAGGTTCAGGGGCGAAGGTCCCTTCAGAGACGTTCGGAGCCTCCCTTCGCTGGTTTCCTCTTATTGGATTCCTGCTTGGCGCGAGCCTTGTCATGATGGATCGATTATTAGAGAGCATCTTTCCTCCCGTGGTTTTGAATATAGTGCTTCTGACTCTCTACGTGCTGGTCACGGGAGGTCTCCATCTTGATGGTTGGGCGGATACGGTCGATGCGCTTTCCGGGGGAAGAGATCCCGAGCATCGGCTCACGATCCTCCGGGATTCCCGTATTGGAGCCCTTGGAGCCACAGGGTTGATGTTGATTCTTGGTCTTCGTTATGCCGGACTTCTGGCCCTGCCGGTAGGAATTCGAGAGGGCATGTTGTTCTGTATGCCGGCTATTGGGCGATGGGCGATGGTGATCGGTTGCTGGGGTGTTGTGTATCCACGATCGGAAGGGTTGGCTGCGCAGTTTATTCGGACGGTGACATGGCCGGATATTCTGGTGGCGACAACGGTTGTGGGGTTGGGGTTGTGGGGAATGTTCGATGCGGTTACAGCGGTTTTGCTGATGATAGCCGTGTGCCTGGTCGTTCGATCTGTCGTCTGGTGGATGTCCAAGAAGTTTGGCGGTATGACGGGAGACGTGCTGGGAGCGATGAACGAGGGGGTTGAGGTGCTCTTTCTGATCTTGGGTCCGGTCCTCCTCGTAATTTCAGAGTTTGGGGAATAATTAATAGTGCCATTCATGAACGGGAGGCCGATTCAGCATGACACGAACCTATCCTAAACAGTGCGAACGTTGCGGTCGGGCCTTTGAGTGCGGACTCTCCCGTTGTTGGTGTAAAGATGTCCCCGTCAGCGATGCCCAATATGACAGTATCGCGAAACGTTATGATGACTGCGTTTGTCCGAACTTGTCTTGCAGAATTGACCGGAAACACTGCTGATCCCTTCCGGTTCAAAATTTCCAGGCTAACGGTGGCGGATGACCTGACAGGGTTCAAATTCCTGGCGGTGTGCGTGCTTGATCTGATGGTAGGCGATCCCCGCTGGTTGCCTCACCCTGTCCGTTTGATGGGGTTCATCATTCACGCATATGAACGCCTGACGTTAGAGCGGAATCTCGAGCCCATGGACAAAAAGAACGGCCGGTCTGGGGTTGGCCGTGGGGCTTCCCCTTGGAGCCTTTGTTGTGACCCAGGGCATTCTGGAATGGGCTGAACTGGTGAATGAACAATTTGGCATGGTGATATGGGTGGTGCTGGGCTCTACCACTCTTGCCGGTCGGGATCTGTGGGATCATGCCATGCGGGTTCACCGGGCATTGAGCATGGGGTCGCTTGTTTCGGCTCGGGTTGAGGTAGGCTGGTTAGTAGGGCGGGACACTGAGGCCCTTTCAGAAGAAGAGATTGTTCGGGCGACAGTGGAATCCATATCTGAAAATACTTCTGATGGCATCGTGGCGCCGCTGATCTATCTCGCGTTGGGAGGACCTTCCTGTGCCATGGCCTATAAAGCGATCAATACGTTGGACTCGATGGTTGGCTATCGTACCGATCGCTATCGTGACTTTGGATGGGCATCCGCACGAGCCGATGATCTTGTCAATTGGGTCCCGGCTCGGCTTACAGCGGTGGCTATGAGTGTTGCGGCGGCGATTCGATTGGGTTCTGGCGTTTCAGCCTGGCGAATCTGTCGACGGGATGCGCGGCGTCACCCCAGCCCGAATAGTGGATGGCCCGAAGCGGCCATGGCTGGTGCTCTTGGTGTTCAACTCGGTGGAGAGAATGTGTATGGAGGGGTGCTAGAAGCACGCGCCAGGTTAGGTGATCCGATCACACCATGTTCCATGGCGCTCATTCCTGTCGCGTTACAAGTCATGGGGATGGCCTATGGGATACTGGTTATGGGGATCATGGCTTGGGTGATGTGGTGACCCAGCCGGTTGTGCATGGGGGGCAGGTTCATCAAATCGCAAAGGCGCTTGGCCGGCCGGTGGACTCTTTTATTGATTTTAGTGCCAGTATTAATCCGTTTGGTCCACCCTCCTCAGTGTTGAAGGCGATGCAGCAAGCCTTACCTGCCTGCGGACATTATCCCGATCCATCGGCTGAAGGTTTGCGCATGCGCCTGGCCAAAGAGCATGGAATCTCATCGGACTCGATTGTGTTGGGTAACGGGTCGTCTGAATTGATTCGGATCTTACCTTTGGCCCTGTCCCTTTGCCAGGGATATGTGGCTGGTCCTACCTTCATGGAGTATGAGGCGTCTCTTCATATAGCGGGTGCGCGCTGTACGTATGTCCTGGCTACGTCCGGGGACAAGTATGTTCCTCCCCTGAAACAGCTTTCGCTTCTGGTGGACGGTATCCGCCGGTCCGGTTCTCAGAAGGACGCGTTCAGGAACGAAGAATCATCTACGGCTGTGTTTGTTTGTAATCCGAACAGTCCGACAGGAAGAGCGGTGACGGCACGATCTCTTCGAACGCTCTATCGGCAAATTGAACAAGCCGGGCTTTGGATGGTGGTTGACGAGGCCTTTATTGATTTTTGCCCCTCCCATTCCCTCATCAAAGAAATTTCGAACGCCAGACGATTGCTTATTCTCAGAAGTTTTACGAAATTTTATGGTATGCCCGGAATTCGTCTCGGGTACTTGGTGGGGGCGCCGGAGACGGTTACCACAATCCGTCGGCTGCTTCCTCCATGGTCGGTCAGCCATTTTGCGCAAGAGGCCGGTGTCGCGGCGTTAGATGACGTCAAGTTCCGACAGCGAAGTGTGAAGTTTATGCAACAGGAACGACAACGATTTATGACGGCGTTACGTGGAGTTCCTGGACTGCGGATTATTCCGGCATCCGCGAATTTTGTGATGGTGGAGTTACCTTCGAAATGTGGAACAGTCAGTCTTGTTTCACGGCTGACACGACAGGGGATTCTCGTTCGTGATTGTCGGACCTTTTCCGGAATACATCAGCCGGCACTTCGCCTTGCCATTCGCTACCCACGTGATAATAATAGGGTAATCCATGCTTTAAAAGAGGCATTACGGGACAGCTGAAATAAATCACCGGGAGACGGTCGATTGGCTGGATAGGCCTGGTTGTTCAAACGGGTGGATGTTACAGGGAAAAGGCAAGCGCAGGAGGCACAGAGGAATCATGTGTGCTATAACACCAACAGGATGCCGGTCGCCACATGACCGGATGTCTCTGGATCCGGAATGATACATTTTCGTAAAAAAGGAAGTTTTTCAAAGACCACAATGGATAACAGGCATGTCGACTCAATTTAAAAAGATCATCGGGTATCTTCTCGTTGTTTTCCTGGTCATCGGATTTTTTGTGCTGTATCGCTATGTCCAGCCGACAGGGTATCACCTTCCAGATGACCCGCTTGCGTTGGAAGCGTTGGAATTGGTCAAAAATCACCGATCCCGGCAAGGCTATACGCTGGACGAAGCGGTTCAGTTAATGGTGGATGATTTGAAAACCAAAGGCATTCCGTTTCATGAAGGAGATTGGCAGGTGGCCGCACAGGGGGAGGATAAATATATGGTGCGTAAAATTGTGCGGGAGAAGGGTTCCGTGGAGTGGATCGAGCGGGAATATGCCTGGAGAGTGGATAGCAAAGAAAAGTCGATTCGCGTGATCTCGTTAGCCGCCCAACAATTGATGCCGTTTGAGAATTTGCCGCCACTTCCCCATGGCGATCAAATTTCATCTCTTCCGGGCATGATGCTGCAATTCCCTGTTCTGAGCCAGTTCGAAGAAGAGTCTGCGAAGGACGTTCTCCTTATGTAAACAGCTTACTGGATCTATCTGGATGCCTCGGAGTAACCGCAATCTGGTTTGTGGTGATGGTGATTAGGTCGTGAAAGTTGTTGCTAGGAAGGGGATTTTTAAAATTCCAGAGTTTGTAGTATTCTACAATTGACTATTCTCAGATGTTGGTGGGGCGACGTGGATAATGCCATCAACCACCCGTACTTCATAACACGGCACGTTCCAGCTCGGGCTCGGGTTTTTTTGGCAAACCCCGGTTTTGATGTCAAACTTCCATCCGTGCCAGGGGCATTCGACGAAGTCTCCATCTACGAATCCCTCTCCCAGTGGCCCTCCGGCATGTGGACAGGTATTATCAAGGGCATAGATCACGCCTTCGACATTAAATAAGGCAATACCGTAATCCTGGAGCTCAATGCTTTGACAGGTGCCTGGTGGGAGATCTTGAATCTTGGCAACTGGATGGAAGTTTAAGGACATGGTCATCTCTAATCGGCCAAAACCCCTAATATATCAACTTCTTCCTGGCGCAACAAGAGCCCCATGGTCTCTCTTGATTCTCTGGATTCGTCGGTGATATAGGAACAGGGTTTCCTCCAACCCGGCGAGGTCTCTAGAGTACGTTTGTATGGAAATGACTCTCCTACTCAATGCTACCTATGAGCCATTGCGAGTTGTGCACTGGCAAAAAGCCATTAATTTGTTATGGCAAGGAAAAGTCGAAGTCCTTGAATTTTATGATCGGGATATTCGAGGGGTGTCCATTTCCTTTAAATTGCCTTCCGTGATGCGTCTTCTCAACATGGTCAAGCTTCGTTCGAATCATCATGCGGTGAAATTTTCTCGTATTAATATTTTTACCCGTGACCGGTACACCTGCCAATATTGCTATGCACGGTTTCGCACCGAAGAATTAACGTTTGATCATGTGGTGCCTATTGCCAAAGGTGGGAAGAAAACCTGGGAAAATATTGTGACGGCATGTTGGCGATGTAATAACCGGAAAAGCGGGCGTGTTCCCCATGAGGCAGGCATGAAATTACTCAAGGAGCCCGTCAAGCCAAAGTGGACTCCACGGCTGACACTCATGATCGGCATCCGTCACGCTCCGGAAAGTTGGCGGGATTATTTATACTGGAATGTGGAATTGGATGCGGATTCCTAAATCCTCCTGCTCTCCTGGTGGTGGTCAGCGGGGCCATACTTCTATGGTTTCCGGTGTTAGACTAGACTAGATAAAGCGGAACTTCATGCTCTCACAAGAAGCGAATCCGATGCCTTTCTCGGATTCGAGCAGGAGTGGTGCGTGATGAGACGGGGCATCACTACGCTGTTTCTTTTTCCCCGATTCCCTGATAATGCTCATCCATGACCCGAATAGGCAGGACGCTCAGGATTTATCTGCCAATCCGGGTCGAACGATTGAGGAATCATGCGCTAGTGCTACGAGACTTCGATGAGAGGAATCGGTGCCCGCTCGGCTTGTTTCCGTAGGCCACAATTGATACACCAGAAAACCAGAAGAGACATTCCTGATTCCATGTCGACTTCTCGATCGAGCAACATCGTTCCTTGGCATTTTTCACAGCGATGCATAGATGAATCTCCTGTGGTTCTACCGGTCAGGCTTCAGGAGTCGTCAGAATCAACAGGGAAGAGAGCTTATAGGCGTTTGGCCGAGAAAATGAATGAGGACCAAAAAATGAATAAAGCCTTGAGCACTGATTCTTCAGACGCGCTGACTCGGAGTGTGAATAAAAAAATGCATGGTCCTGAATGAAGGAATCCTAAAAAAGAGGGGCAATCTACCATAGGCAAAAAGGTAAAAGCTATGGAATTCAAGTGGGCAAATGAGAATAGGTGAGGCATAGTGGAGGTTTTGACTTAGAGAGGAAATGGAGTGAAGATTTGAGCATTATCTGGCGGTTGATTCGGAAGGGACTGTCAAGAAAGCATAGTCTGATTCGCATGAAAGCGTTTTTGATGATGATTCAAAACCGACGCTGGTACGGGAGGTTATGAGTTTGGATCTCTTGCCGGATATTCAGCCCCCTGTCCCCGCAGAGCCCGAATGGGTTTCCTGGACTGATGAACAGTTATTGAATCTCCGGTTGTCCGATTTGAAGATCCGCATTTCCGGAACTGAATTGGGTCAATGCGTTCGTCAGTTATACCGCGAATTGAAAGATCACGGGTTAGTGTTTCGCCCCCATGTCTGGTTGTCCGACGATTGGTATTCCCCAGATGGCACGCCGGGTCTTGCCGTGCCGTTCTATATGGGGCATCCGCGGTTAGCGAAGCTGGAACTTAATCAAATGTTGGAAGTGGAGGGCGGGACCCCGGAATGGTGTATGCGAATTCTTCGACACGAAACGGGCCATGCGATTGAGAATGCCTACCGCTTACGGCGGCGGCGCAGCCGGCAACAAATGTTCGGGCATACTTCGGTTCCGTATCCCGATTGTTATTTGCCAAAGCCCTATAGTAAAAGTTTTGTGTTGCATCTTGATATGTGGTATGCCCAGAGTCATCCGGACGAGGATTTTGCCGAAACCTTTGCCGTCTGGCTCACCCCGCACTCACATTGGCGTGAACGTTATGCCGGATGGCCGGCACTTAAAAAATTGGAATATATGGACGGGCTTATGAAGGAGTTGGCGGGAGTTGCGCCAATTGTGACAACCAGGGAACAGGTGGACCCTATTCAGCGCCTGCACAAAACGCTCCGGGAACATTATCAGGACAAGCGGGAACGGTACGGGCTGGACTACCCAAACTTTTATGACCGGGACCTGCGGCGTCTCTTTTCCGGGGATCCGGATCAATCCGCAAATCCGTCCGCGGAGAATTTTATCAGGAAATTCAGAAAAGAAGTTCGCCGGAAAGTCGCTGCATGGACGGGAGAGTATCAATATACCATTGATCAAGTTTTACAAGATATGATGGCACATTGCCGTGAACGGAATTTGCGATTAGCTGTTCCTGAAGAGCAGGCAAAAGTGGACTTTACGATTTTATTGACGGTGCAAACGATGAACTATTTGCATGGTGGACGGCACCGGGTGGTGTTATGAGGAAACTTCGCGTCATGGCCCTTATGCATCAGGATCTCGTGCCACCCGACGATGTGGAGCATGCCGATTTGGCTGAGGTTGAATGGAAAACCGAATTTGATGTGGTCTCCACTCTACGGGATCTTGGCCATGAGGTTATGGCTGTCGGTGTCAGAGATGATTTAAGCGTTATTGATAAGCTGGTAACGGATTGGAAGCCGCACATTGCTTTCAATCTGCTGGAAGAATTCAATGGCAATCCGGAGTTCGATCAAAATGTCGTGTCCTATTTGGAGCTCCTGGGAGTTCCTTATACCGGGTGTAATCCCAAGGGGCTCGTGCTCACTCGGGATAAGGGCTGGTCAAAAAAAATTATGGCCTATCATGGCATCCGATGCCCGGAGTTTGTGGTCTATCCACTGGGGCGAGTGATCAAGTGGGCAGACGAGTTTCCCTTTCCGGTCATTGTCAAATCCATTAGTGAAGAAGCGTCCCTCGGCATTTCTCAAGCCTCTATCGTCCATGACGAAGACAAACTCAAAGAACGTGTTGAATTTGTGCATCAGAGTGTGGGCACGAGCGTCATTGTCGAGCGGTACATTGAAGGACGGGAACTCTATGTGGGTGTGTTAGGTAATCGACGATTGCAAGCCCTGCCGGTTTGGGAGCTGCACTTGAAAAATCTTCCTCCTGATGCTCTGCCGATTGCCACAGCCCGGGTGAAATGGAGTACGAAATATCAAAAAAAATATGGGATTCAATCGGGTGAGGTTGAGGGGCTACATCCTAAGCTGGTGCGGCATATTCAACAAACGGCAAAACGGGTCTTTCATATTTTGGGATTAAACGGCTATGCCCGAATGGATTTTCGGTTGGATCCCCAGGAGCACCTGTATATATTGGAAGCCAATCCAAATGCCCAACTGGCGTATGGCGAAGATCTCGCCGAGTCGGCTGAACGAGCCGGTATTTCCTATGAAGCCCTGATTCAACGAATTCTGAATATCGGTCTGAGCTGGAAGCCTGAAAGCCAGCGGTAGCGGGGATTCTGAAAAAACCTGCCCCGAGCAAGGTCGAAAGGTCTGTCGGACAGGACCATCTTGCCCATTGTCTCTTGCTCTGAGAAACAGGCCGCAGAATAATTTCCGTGAATCTGAGCGCAGAGCATGGTCATGAGTTCTTTAATCCTGCTTGCCAAGTGGCAAGGGCCAATAATGGAAAGTAGTGCGAGTACAAATGGTATTTCAAATAGAAAACGTTGGGGAATCCGGTTCCTGTCATGAGTTCCTCGTCCCACCCTCCTTGCTGATTCTGATGGGTGAGCAGCCAGTCGATCCCACGATGAACGGGTTTTGAGGTTCGATCGCCAGCCGCTTCAAGTGCAAGCAGAGCCCAGGCTGTTTGTGAAGGGGTGCTTGATGCTGGAACAAATTCCTGTTTTTCATAACTTGCACAGCTTTCCCCCCAACCCCCATCCTGGTTTTGGATTGAGCGTACCCATGTGGCAGCACGCTGGATGGCGGCGTTTGCAGCGGGGGAGCCACTTGCGCGAAGGCCACGCACGGCGAGGAATGTCCCATAGGTATAATTTACGCCCCAGCGGCCATCCCAACTCCCATTGGCTTGTTGGTGGCCCAAGAGAAATTGGACGGCACGCGCGATTGCCGGGTGTTGGTATGTGTAATCACGCCGGCAGAGTGCCTCTAACACCCGCCCTGTGATATCCGGACAGCTGGGATCAAGCATGGCATTGTGGTCTGCGAATGGGACCTTATTCAGTAAGGCCCAATTATTATCGACATCAAAGGCAGCCCAACCCCCGTCTGAGGATTGCATCCCTAATAACCAGTTGATGGCACGACCTTCGGCGCGGGCCTGCCGGTCGGGATCAGAGGCCTTGGCATGTTGTAGGGCCAACAAGACCATGGCGGTATCGTCGATATCCGGGTAGAGTTCATTCGCAAATTGGAAAGGCCATCCTCCAGGTTGCAAGTCCGGTCGCTTGACCGACCAGTCTCCTTTGCGGCGAATCTCCTTGCTTAATAACCAGTCGGCTGCCCGCTGCATGGCTTGCGGTTCACCAACACCGAGTTCTCCTAATGCAAACATTGAGATAGCGGTATCCCATACGGGGGACAAGCTTGGCTGAAACTGCAAAGCATCTTCTTTCTCAAGAATGAGCCCTTCAAGCTGGCCAAGTGTGTCAATGAAGTCCGGGTGGTCCCGCTCATAGCCCAGAGCATCCATCGCCATGAGGGCATACATCATTCCCGGAAAAATTGCTCCCAATCCATCCGTGAACCGCATGTGATCTAACATCCACTTCTCTGCTTCGCGTATCGCCTTAGCGCGAACATCCTTAAAACCCCGCTTTTCCCAGATTTTTAATATCTTGTCCACCTGATGAAACATGAGAGAAAAGGGATCTTTTCTCGGGAGCCTCAGTTTTCGATTGGGCACCATGAGTTCGTCAACGGTCCAATTCCCGGGCACGCTGCGTTGTACTCCGGACGCTTGAAGAATAGAGAGGGGGACGACGATGGCCCGACTCCACGATGAAATTTCATACAAGACATTCCCAGGGATGAGGACGAGTTCGGGTGGAACACTTGGAGTGTACTTTCTCGGGAAGAGACCGAACATGCTCAGGTTATTTTTCGTGTAGCTATTGGTGGCTTGAAGGCCTCCGAGGGCAAGAATGCGTTCACGCGCACGCTGCATAAGTGGTAGGTCGGGATCATAGCCACCCACTCGAAGCGCCACGTATGCTCGGGTGGTGGCGTTAACTTCGGCCGGTCCTTCGGTATAAATGTTCCACCCGCCATCTGAAAGTTGCCGGTCAAGGATGGTGCGTATGGCTTCCTTGACTTTGGTCTGAATTCTTGGTTCCCACGCGCCGTTCTTTGGTGGATAGAGCCAGAGTAAAAGCAACACATAGTCGGATTCCAATGTTGTGTCGGCGGTCAAGTCTCCCTGCCAAAACCCTTTCGGATTTTGTTTCGCTAGCAGTGCACGCGCAGAGGTTTGGGTGGGTTGGTATGCTTGTCGTTCGAGTTCCTCCACATGTGACTTAAAGGAAGCCAATTCCGCGAAGGCGTCATTAGGCGGTGTGGGTATGGTGGTTGCGGACGTGTCTCTCATGGGTTCTCCTGATTGTGTGTGAGATTGGATCTCCAAAACAACAGTGGCTCGTTGCTCGCGGGTGGGTGGCGCTAATCCCAGGGCCTCACTGAACCAGAGCCCTTCGACAGCCAGCCGCCCCAAGAGGGAACGAGTCGGATCAATGGTATTGGCCAGAAAAATGCTCTGACAATTTTGGTACCGCTCTCGAATGGGTTCCAGTAGGCGGGGATTGATGGAAAACGCCGCCATGAGAATGGAGGCAATTTCCTCTCCCCGAAGGGACCGATTATGGGCGGGATTGTCGATAATCTCATGGCTAAGAGCCATGCCTGGATGCTCCTCATGAATGGAGCTAGTGAGAAATTCTCCAACCTGTTTGCGATCTAAATCCTGGATGAGTAATTCGATAAGCCCCGCGAGTAACTGTTCCTTTCCCTCAAAATGATAGAGTAAGCCACCTTTACTGATTCCGGCTTCTCGAGCGACATGCTCAAGCGTCAACGCACTGACGCCGTTTCGTCCCAGCAGGTCTATGGCGGTCTCAAGAATCAAATGCCGGGTTGAAGTTAGCATTGTTTTCTACTGTACCGTCTGGCTGGTTTAGTTTCAATTGAAAATTTTTAATTTTTTACACATCAGTATGAAGGGAAGGACGATCCTGGCTGAATTAAAGTCCGGGCAGGAAAAATTTTATGAAAATGCCATTCACAATGCCAACCAGGCCCCTTACTGAGGCCAATAATAGGAAATTTGAAATGATGTTGGTCTACAAAATAACTGCCTCGAATATCTGGAACTTTGTACCATTTTGATAGAGACTCAGAGAAGAGAGTTGAGGGGGGGAAATTAATTGAATGCCAGGAAACGGTCGCACCCGTCGATGATGTTTGAGAGAATAACCAAGCCGCAAAAAGTCACTTCTTTGCCATACCCGTCGGTTGAGATGTGGTGTTGTTGGCATCCATAGGCGCACACAAATAGTTTCAGTCCGTTCTTCGCCAACTCCAAAAATCTCGGGTCTTCTAGGTTTTTAACTCCCTCATCAATAAAATACAAATAGGTATCAACCTTATTGTCTAACGCGGTTTTGGAGAGGTGGTAGACTGTCTCTGCATTGGGATGTTCGGGTGAGGTTGAGAGCAGCAGGCCTAATTTTTTGTTGGCGAGAGTAGGAATGGCTATATTGGTGGTGGATTCCATGGGAGAAAGTCTCTGAATAATAAGGTTTTACGACTGTTTATAGGTGGAATGAGCTTGGCTGTCAAGGGAGTATTCGGAAGGGATCTTTTGCTTGACGTCGTTTTTCCTCTGTCTTTATAATTTACTGATTTTCAAGAGAAATTTTCATCTCTGATTATTTTTGATGATGGCAAATCTTACGCATTTTAATGAGTCTGGACGGGCTCGAATGGTGGATGTGACGGACAAGTCTCCAACCGAGCGTGTGGCGGTTGCAGAGGGGAAAGTGTTTGTCTTGCCGGAAACCCTTGAAAAAATTCATGCAGGTCGAATTGCGAAGGGTGATGTGCTGGCCGTGGCTCAAGTAGCCGGTGTGATGGGGGCCAAACGGACACCGGATCTGATCCCGATGTGCCATCCCTTACTTCTCACAGGAGTGGATGTTGACTTCAAAGAGGACTCCCAGCCTAATTCTGACGGACGGTGTGTCATTACGATTGTCGCAACGGTGAAAACCACTGGAAATACCGGAGTGGAAATGGAGGCCATGACAGCTGTTTCCGTTGCAGCTTTGACGATTTACGATATGTGTAAGGCGGTAGATAAAGGCATGGAGTTTGGAGAGATCGCCCTGGTTTCAAAATCCGGGGGAAAGTCAGGAACGTATGTCCGTGGTCAAAAAAGCGGGTAGGAACGATGATGCCCCTTCTTCGAGCTTGGTCATGGGAGTTGTAAATTGTGAAGATTAAATTATTCGGGATGTTAAAGACCATGATTCCTGGAGGCAAGGATTTGGAAGTGGCCTTTTCCGAAGGTGAACAGGTCAAGGATCTGGTTCATGCCATACAGAGGGAGTATCCTCAGGTTGGTGAATTGCTCGAAAAGAAAAAAGTGCTGGTGTCGGTGAATCAAGAAATCGCTCATTGGGACACGGTGCTGGACACGGCTGATGAGATCGCATTATTGCCTCCCTTTGCGGGAGGATCAGGCGAATTATGAGCTCAGGAGAAAGGGCAATCCAATGGCTGTTGAATTAGAAGAAAGTATGCTGGTTCGGGTGCAACTGGAAAATTTTTCCATTGATGAAGAATTGCATCGAGTGCGGTCACGGTCCCGTCGAATCGGGGGTATTGCCATGTTTTTGGGTACGGCTCGTGATCGCTCCAAGGGTCGAGACGTGAGTTCCATGAGTTTTGATCACTACGAAGGGATGGCCCAGAAAAAGCTCAAAGAAATCCGAGAACAGGCACTTCGTGATTTTGCCATTATTGAGGCATTGGTCCTTCATCGCTATGGTCCCATTGAAATTGGTGAAAATATTGTGCTGATCATCGTTGGGGCTGAACATCGTGCCGATGCGTTTAAGGCTTGCCAATGGTGTATCGATGAACTCAAAAAAATTACTCCAATCTGGAAAATGGAAACGACGCCTGAAGGCGAAGTGTGGGTGGAGGAACACCCATAATGGATGGGGGGGGAGCCGTGACTCTGCCGGATGCGGTCAAAGATGTCTGGGGACGTCCCTTACGATCTTTGCGGGTGTCAGTGACCGATCGATGCAATTTACGGTGTCAGTACTGTATGCCTGAGGAAAATTATGTGTGGCTTCCTCGGGAAAATCTGTTGACGTTTGAAGAAATCGCCTTCCTGACGAATTTGTTTTCCGATCGGGGGATTGATCGAGTACGTATTACCGGCGGCGAGCCTCTATTACGCAATAATGTGGCGGAACTCATCAAAATGCTTCGTCAAAACTCTCGCATTCACGATATTGCGATGACCACCAATGGGGTGTTGTTGAGTGAACAGGCGCAGGCTCTTTTTGATGCCGGGCTCCATCGGGTCACGGTGAGTCTGGATACGTTGAAACCCGAGCGGTTTAAAGCGCTGACTCGACGCGATACGTTGGATCAGAGTGTTGGAAGGCATTACTTCAGTGGGACGGGTCGGGTTCACAGGGTTGAAGCTGGATACGGTCGCCATGAAGGGGTACAACGAGGATGAAGTCATTCCCTTGATTGAATACGGCAAGCAGGTCAACGGAGAAGTGCGTTTTATTGAATATATGGATGTCGGCGGAGCCAATGACTGGTCGGCGGAAAAGGTTCTTTCCCGGAAAGAGATCTTGAAGATGGTCGGTGAGTATTATGGTTCGGTTGAGCCGGTGGAGGAGGTCAGTTCGGCTCCTGCGCAGCGATTCCGGCTATCAGATGGCACTATATTTGGTATTATTTCTTCCACGACCGTGCCTTTCTGTTCGACATGTGACCGGAGTCGGTTGACGGCTGACGGGATGTGGTATTTGTGCTTGTATGCCAAAACCGGTCTTGACCTTCGCAAGCTCCTTCGAATGGAACGATCACGAGAAGATATTCTCTCCATCATCCAGTCTGTCTGGGAAACCCGAAAAGATCGGGGGGCGGAAGAACGCAAAGAGCTTGAACAGGTCAGTGGTCGTGGCCGGTACATTGATATTGAGCGATTGCGCCAAGATCCACATTTGGAAATGCATGCAAGGGGTGGCTGATCCCCCGCCTCTTCTCCTTATTCCGTGTCGCGTCTCACCTGCTGCCAATATACCCGAACGGTCTGGGTGGTAGAGGCGCCTTCCTCGACCGATTCTTGCCGGTTCAACCTCCCTATGCTAATGTCGTGTCGTGATCGAAGACTGTGTCGGAGTCCATGATTCCTTGTTGGGTTCTTTCCCTGCCTTTTTCGCATTTTCTTTATCTCAGCCAGACCTGTACATAGGTTCGCGTGCGATGCGTTCATGAGAGAAGCTTAAGGATAGACTGATTTATGGGATGGTTTAAACGGAATAAAAACACTGGATCCCGAAGGTACGTCCATTAAAATCGTGGAAGGGATGTGGGTTAAATGCGCAGTGTGTCGCGCCATTATTTTTAAACGCGAGGTTGAGCGAAACTTAAAAGTCTGCCCGAAATGCCAATACCATTTTCCGCTATCGGTTGGTGAGCGATTGGAATTGATCGTCGATCCCGGTTCATTCGAGGAATGGGATGAAAATTTAGTCCCAGGGGATCCCCTACAATTTGTGGACACATTGCCGTACCGCAAGCGCATTCACAAGGCTCAAGAAAAAACGGGAAAAAATGAAGCGATTTTGACCGGGCGATGTCAAATTGGCAGGAAACCCGTTGCGCTTGGAATTTTTGATTTTTCATTTATGGGTGGGAGCATGGGATCGGTGGTCGGCGAGAAAATCTGTCGGGCAATCGACCACGCGCTGACGGGACATATGCCATTTTTGTTGGTCACGACTTCCGGTGGGGCACGAATGCAAGAGGGGACTTTGTCACTCATGCAAATGGCCAAAACGGCGTCAGCTTTGGCGAAATTACAAGAGGCTCGAATTCCCTTTGTTGTCCTGTTAACGGATCCGACCTTTGGGGGGGTCACTGCCAGTGTCGCGATGTTAGGGGATATCATTCTAGCGGAACCGAAGGCGCTGATTGGGTTTGCCGGCCCACGGGTCATAGAACAAACAATCAAAGAACATTTGCCTGAAGGCTTTCAACGTGCTGAGTTTTTGTTGGAACATGGCATGGTTGATCATATCGTGGAACGAAAAACTCTCAAGCCGACCCTGGAAACGTTGCTTGCGCATTGCGTGCACAGAAGTCTCTTCCGCTTCGGGGTAATCGCCGAAAGGTCAGGCTCTCCTTGTGCCCGGTGGATCTCAATAGCCTTGACGATGGGCTATCCCGTTCATGGTGAGAGCCATACGTTGTAGTTATTATTGATACGAAATCTCCTTCCCTTTATTGTCTCCCGCCCGGTTTCGATTCCTGTGGCTAGCTATCCAGAAACGCTTGACTATCTTTTCTCCTTGCACCGGTTTGGTATCAAGCTTGGCCTGGAAGCCATCACCGATATTCTTGCCAGGTTGGGGAATCCTCAGTGCCGATATCCCACCCTTCATGTTGCCGGCACGAACGGGAAGGGTTCTTCCTCAGCTATGCTGGCCAGCATCCTTCAAGCAAGCGGGTACCGGGTTGGTCTGTATACTTCCCCGCATTTGATTGATTTCCGAGAGCGCATACGTGTTCAGGGAACCGACATTTCGGAAGAATCGGTCTGTGCCCTGACCGAGCAGATGCGGCGAACCGCCAATCCCCTCACAACACTCACCTTTTTTGAATTTACGACCGCGCTGGCTTTTCTCCATTTTAGAAACCAACAAGTGGACATTGCGGTGGTGGAAGTCGGAATGGGCGGACAGTTTGATGCGACCAATGTGTTGAGACCCCATGGGTGCTTTGATAACGGGGATTAGTTTCGATCATGAGGCCTATTTGGGAGACTCTTTGCAGAAGATTGCGAGGGAGAAAGCCGGCATCATTACACAAAAGGCTCCGGTGGTTTTGGGACCCATGCCGGAAGAGATTCTCCAGATTTTTGAAACCCAGGCCATGAAGTGGCAGGCACCATGCTTTCGGATGGGACAGGAGTTTTCCCTTCTGGAAACCAGCGCAACGACTTTTACCTATCAAGGGCCGCGATGGACTCTTCCAGGTCTACAGACGAATTTGCCCGGCCGGCATCAGATGGTGAATGCGACGAATGCTCTGGCGGTATTGGAGATGGCCGTCGATGGCACATTCCCTATTTCACCGTCGGCCATCCGGACCGGTTTGCAAGACGTGAGATGGAGAGGTCGCTTAGAAATCGTGCAACGAAATCCACTTCTGCTTCTGGATGGCGCGCACAATCTTGCGGGTGCTCACGTGTTATTTGACTTTCTCCACTCACAAATTCATGATGGCGCGGGACGAAAACTCATTTTGGTGGTTGGGATGATGCGCGACAAGAATCTTGAGGGATTTCTGCGTGTCTTGATTCCCCTTGTTGACCACCTGATTCTCACCCAGCCACGGATGGAAAGGGCGGCGTCGGTAGATGAGCTCAAGTCAGGCCGTCGATCGCGATGACCTGGTGCCGTGTCTACTTGCAGATTCATGGGAGGCTGTTTGCAGGGCCAAAGACATCGCGAAACCCGCAGACGTGATCTGTGTGACCGGGTCGTTATTTCTGGTTGGGGAGGTACTCAATCGGCTCACTCAGCCGGGTTCTCGAACGTGACGTGTGCGAGCCTGGGAGATGACCGGCGTGTTCTTTTGCCCCGTTCCCATGGATTGTTGCTTGGTCTAGTCATCTTTATCACAATACTGGCTGCGGGAGAAACCGTGTTCGGGCAATCGGATGTCCCCGTTGTGGAATCCAAAGAATTTCCTGCAGCTTCCTCAGCTGAGAAGGGCTCTGCCGAACCAACCTCACAGGGAGTTCCCGTCGCTATTAATGCCGACCGAATTGAATATGATAATGATCGGGAAGAATATCATGCGACCGGGGCTGTGGATATCATACGAGGACCCATTCATCTTAATGCGGATGAAGCCACGCTACAAAAGCTTACGGGGCGTCTCACGGCGCGTGGGCATGTGCATTTACGAGATGAGAAGACCGATATCTGGTCGGAAGAGCTTCGAGCTCAATCTCAATACCGAAGCGGGTGTGATCACCAATGGCAATATTTTTCTCAAGGAGCAGAATTCCTTTGTGACGGGGCGACGCCTTCAGCGGTTTTCTGAAACCCATTATCGGGTCAAGGAGGGGTCCTTTACCAATTGCGATGCGAAGAATGGCGAGATTCCAGCCTGGCGATTTAACTTTCATGATATGGATGTGGAATATGAGGACAGTTTGTTTGGCAAAGGCGTATGGTTCAATGTGAACGATGTGCCGGTGATCCCGCTTCCCACCTTTCGATATCCGCTGGGCGCTTCTCGAAAAAGCGGATTCTTGTTTCCTACGACCGGGTACAATACTAACTTCGGGTATCAGTATCGGCAGGGGTATTTTTGGGCCATCAATCCCAGTAATGATTTAACCATTTCCCCTCAAATATTAACCGCGCGTGGAGGAGGTGCGGATCTGGAATATCGCTATGTGTGGAATCGGCTCACAAAAGGAGAATGGTTGCTACGCTCGCTCTATGATACCCAGCAAAATCGTGGGCGAGCCGAAGTTCGAGGAGCTCATGTTCAGCAATTCAATCCTGATTTGTCCTTACAAATGCGCGCCAATTTTTCAAGTGATCGAACGGTCTTGCAAAATTTTAGCAGTTCCGGGACTCAACGGGCTTTACCCAGTCAAGAGTCGCATCTTTCTATTTTGCAACGGCTTGATCATGGAGCGCTGTATTTTTCTGGTCAATATATTCAGCCGTTAAGCACTGGCGGGAGTACGACTTTTCAGCGCTTACCCGAAATCGGGCATCGCTTCGTGAATCCCAGTGTCTTAGGCAGTCCCATATCGCTGACTGCGGAAACGACCGCGGTGCAATTTCACAGGCAGACAGGATTCGATGTCGGTCGTATCGATGTGATGCCGGGACTGTCAATGGAAGGGCTCCATCTGGGGCATGCATTGGGATTCCGTCCCCAGGTGAAATTTCGTGAAGTCGGGTATAGCCGAGGTCTTACCGACAAATCAGTGCAACATCGTGAAACCTTTTGGGCTGGCGCTGAATTGTTCTCGAATGTCTCGAAACGGTTTTCCCTCGGCGATGGGAATTGGATCCGGCATTCTATACAACCGAATGTGATTTATGAGTATGTGCCACAGACGAAACAATCGGAATTAGTTCAGATCGATGCGGTGGATGATTTGATTCAAAAGAGTCTGGTGACCTATTCCTTGAGAAACCGTCTGAGCCAAATTGGTGGCGGGACGTCCAATGCCTGGTTGGATCTGTTCTTTGCCCAAAGTTATCATGTGGCCAATCCGCCGCCCTTCGCCTCCCGCTTTTCAGATATCTGGACACGGGGGGATTTTCATTCACCGGTCAATTCCTCAGCCTTCATCTCGGCATTCAATCTGAGGGTCGATGCCTTCTACGATCCGAACAGAAAATATTTTTCTCAGATGAATACCGACGTCCTCATCCAAAGCCGGCAGACATGGTATATGACCGTTGGTCAGCGGTACACCAAAGCGGGGACGAGAGTCCGCCGGGGAGATATTTGGAACCCCGTGTCGTTTAATGAGATGTTGGCTCCGGACCAGGAAATTCTCTATCTGACGACTGGAGGTGGAGTGCGGTTGCCGCATGGTGTGACCTTGGGCACCAAGTGGTATCATGACTTACGGACGGGACAGACTGCGGAATGGGATGTGGTCGGGCTCTACCAAAATCCTTGCCGATGTTTTTCCATCGGGCTCACGTATACCAAGCTTCCTGACCGCTCACAATTTGAATTTCTCATCAGCTTGACCGGGTTGTGGGGAACCCAAGGGCATGGGACGCAATTAATGAAGTTGATTTTGGGCCCCATCATGGCGGGAGAGCGTGGAACTCCTTGGGACTATCGCTAATCGTCATGCGGATTATGCCTATGCGCATGTGCACGGTCCCGGTGATGGAACTATGGGGCTTAGCCGTCTGGCCGCTTCATGTCTGGTCGCAAGAAGTCGTGACTGATCAGGTTACCATCACGTCGGCAAGAGGACAGCTGTTTGGCATCACATCCGGCGAGGGAATTGCCAGGAAGGTGTTAGCGTCGGGGGAAGACGTGCTGGTGGTTGAAAGCAAAGGTGTGACGGGATATGTTCAGACAACCACACGGTTGCTTGGATTTTCAGGTCGGTTGCAACGGTGGGTGGACATGAATCTTTCCTCGGCGGAGGAAGTGATCCCCGCCACGGTCACTCCCAAAATGATTATTGTTCAAGGTCGACAGGCGGCCTACGGTTTTCAAAGTGATCTGGGTCGTTGGAAATGAGAGCCTTGGGGAGCCGGAGAGGTCTTGGTGAAGAGTATCGTGAATGACGATGTGGCCGTGCGCATTACCAATCGACGGGCCTTGGGATTTTCTGCGTTGACCGGAGGGTTTTTTCGCAAGATCTTCCATCCGGCAATACGATTGACCAGACGGAAGCCAATGCGAATATTGTAATCATCCACCTGTCAGGACTGATGTTGGTGTTCCGATCCGGCTTGGCGATTTGGACGGTGTTGCCCTGATTAATTGGAGGCAGGGCTACTGGCCAATTCCTGGTGCTTGGTCACGCCCGGGTAATCCACCCCAATAGGGCTGTTTGAGCAATAATGGCTCCACCAGTCAATGACTTCCTGAAGAAAAGGATCTTCCGGCCCCGTTGCAAAGAGGTGACCATAGAGATAACCGGTTTGGGTATCAAAGAGAATGAATATCGGCATGGGGGCGGGTTGTGGAAGATGTGGCGTATCCATGGGTCGTCGGGATCGTGCGTCAGAGGTTCCTTCCGTTTTTCTCTAGGTATTCTTGTCGGAACGTGTTGGATATTTCTTAAATATACCCTTGGATCAAAGGGCGTGGATCGTTCATGGGAAATTCAGGGTCTTTTTGAGGCCTTACAAGGCGAGGGGAAGGGATCCGGCAACGATTGGGGCAAATTAGAAGACAACCCTTGACCTTCCCCGTCAAATGGGGTAGCTATGTTCCTTTACCGCACAACCGGGTCAACGGTATGGGCGTTTATCTGGGCTGAGAGGGAGGCTAATCATGGATGCGTTCGATTCTGCTGAATCAGGTATCGCGAAGCAGGTTGCCAGGATCCTGCTTGTTGAAGATGAAGTCGATGTGCGGGAGTCCATCAAGTTGCAGCTTGAGGATGAGGGGCATCAGGTTGTGGACACGGAATCCGGCGGCGACGCTTTGGTTCTGGCCGAGTCCTCCCAGTTCGATATTGTCCTGACCGACGTGATGATCCCCGACATCAACGGAATTGAGCTGGTTCAGCGCATTACGCAGCTTCCCAATCATCCGGTCATGATCGTCATGACGGGATATGGGTCGGTGGAGATGGCGGTGAAAGCGATTAAGGCCGGTGCCTTTGATTTTCTCTCTAAACCCTTTTCCATGGATGTGCTGAGTGCCACGCTTGCCAGCGCCTTACGCGTCAAGTGTCTTCAGGACGAGAATGTCGAATTGAAAAAAACCGTCAAGGGCCAATTTAGTTTAGGGAAACTCATTAGCTCCAGTCAGGTGATGCAAGAAGTGTTTCAGCTGATCGATTGCGTGGCGGATACCGATAGTACCGTGCTGATTTTAGGAGAAAGTGGAACCGGCAAAGAATTAATTGCCCAAACCATTCATTGTCATAGCACGCGGCGCCAGGGAAGCCTGATTCCTGTCAATTGCGGAGCGATTCCCGAGGCGTTATTAGAAAGTGAATTGTTCGGTCATGAGAAAGGTGCCTTTACCGGAGCGGTCGCATCACGAGTCGGACGATTTGAGTTGGCGACCGGAGGAACAATTTTCCTTGATGAAATCGGGGATCTGAGTCCTCCCCTCCAAGTCAAACTTCTTCGTGTCTTACAGGAGCGAACGTTTGAACGGGTAGGGGGTACTCGAACCTATAAATCGGATGCTCGTGTCATTGCCGCCACAAATCAGGATCTTGAAACCCTGGTGGCTGCGAAACAATTTCGGGAAGATTTGTTTTATCGGTTAAATGTGGTGCCGGTTCTTGTCCCTCCTCTCCGGCATCGGGTCGAAGATATCCCGCTCTTGCTCCAGCATTTCATCACCATGTTCAATGATCGCCGGAAAGCGGAACTCACCGGAGTGGCGGATGATGCGATGAGCCTCTTATGTGAATATCCCTGGCCGGGAAATGTTCGTGAACTCGGAAATATCGTTGAGCGGATTGCGATCTTGAAACGGCGGGGGTTGATCGTTCCGGAAGATTTACCGGAAAAAATCCGGCGATTACCCTCCTCTCATCTCCCCACCATGCCCGCGGCAATTCCCGTGGCCGGGATGGATCTCTCGAGAACGGTTGAGGAGTTTGAAAACCGGTTGATTCTTGAAGCGCTCGAGCGAACGAATTGGGTCAAAAGTAAAGCGGCGCGTCTCCTGCAAATCAATCGCACCACCCTCATTGAAAAGTTAAAAAAGAAATCCCTGGCCGAAGTGGTGGCACAACGTGCGACCCCATCGGAAGATCTGGCTGACGTGTAACGATCGAGGACGCCCGGCCTTTCCTACCCTGTTTTCGCCTTCCCATTTTGAACAAGCCTGAGGTTCTGACCATTCCGTCAACTCCTTGACGGCGGCAATTTTGTCCGTTCGTCGTCGTCCTGGCAAAACTTCCTGGTTTTTCAACGAAAACCCTGTGGTCGATTTTTTGCCATCGGCAAGAATGACTCCGGTCTAATTTTTGCTGAAGAGGTCTATCAGGTTGGAGCAGAAACCAAAAGTGAGGAAATTTACTTGGATTGCCCTGTTCTGTGTGATCTGGCCCAGCGCAGTTTTGGGAGGCCCTTGTTCTGATTTTTCCTGGTACGTTTCCCGCGACATGGTTATGCCGGAGGTTCTTCGACAGGGACAGGAGGCATTACGTGCCGGACAACTCTTGGAAGCCAGAAATATGTTTGCCACCTATCTGAATGAGCAGGAGCATGGGCAGTTTGCAGAAGGGACCCGTTGGGTCCTGGCCTCTCTTCCTGATCCTTTGGATGAACCGGGGAGAGAAAAATTTCAACGCATCGAGCGTCTCCAAGCGATGAAAATGAGTGATCCGGAGAGTGTGTATGTCCCATGGGCCGTGTGTGCCATGGGTAATGTGTATTGGGAGGCTGGATGGTTTTCAGAAGCCAGCGGAATATTCGAAGAGTTTCTCCGGTCCTATCCCGATCATCCGTTAGCGGGAGGAGTCATGGTCGAAGCCGGGCTAGGGTATCTGAGCAATAAGCAATATTTGGAGGCCGCGCTGATTCTCAGACGAGTGGTAGAAGAACCCAAGTGGAGTGGCCATCGCCTAAAGGCTGCATTAGGGTTGGCGGATGCCACGGCCATGGCGAAGGCTTGGAAGCAAGCCTACTACTGGTATCGGGTGGTCGAAGCCGAAAAGCCTGAACTCATTCGCCGGTCTGGGAATTCATCGTATCAGTATGGATTAACGGAACTTGCCGTTGGAAATCCCGCCATGGCGATATCCAGATTTTTGTTGACGGTGAATCTTCATCCGCATGAGGAACCAGCCGGGATGGCCCTGAACCAAATATCAGAAAAATTACGGAAAGACGGGCATGAATATCTGGCCTTGTATTTTGCCGATCAAGCCCGACAACGTTTTCCCGACCAGGAACCCGGTCGACGTGGACAGGCCGCGCTCACCAGATGGGTCGTGGCGTTTGTCACCCAGGAGCACGCCAAGGAGGACTGGGCCAAGGTGTATCATCGGTTTGATGATTTGGAAATCTATCTCTCGCTCTCATGGGATTATGTTTTAGAAACGGCCGGAATGCTCAGTCATGCCTTAGAAAGGGATGTGGCTGATGAGAGCCTGCTGTGGATGGGGCAAGCCTATCAGGCGCTAGGGGAATACGCTGATGCGGTTCAAACCTATACCCGCCTCATGGACGTAACCTCGTCGGATGAGAGGCGTCAGACAGGACAGGATCGACTCGCCCGCTTGTTACAGCATCAGATTCGTTCCTTCTATGATTCGAAAGCCTGGGTGCCGTTACTCAAGTTTCACGCCGACTATCAAGACGCGTTTCAGCTGGTGCCCTTGGAACGGGATCGTCTCTTCATGGTGGCGCAAGCCTATCAGCAAGTGAAACTTCCGGCAGAAGCCTGGCATTGGTATGGCCAACTCTTAAAGGAGTACCCCGACAGTCCGCTTCGGGAAGACATTCGTCTTCAGCAGGTAGTGGTTGCTCAAGAGCAGGAAAACAGATCCTTGGTGCGAGAGGCGGGAGCGTCCTATCTCCGGGAGTTTCCCAATGGCCAGAGACGAGGGCAGGTGGAGACCATTCTTGCCTTGGAAGCCCTCACGGACAAACGTTATGCAGAAGCGATACAAGGTTTCTCGGCGGCTCTCCAGCATGTGGACGGTGAGGTAGAGCAACGCTATGTGCTCCGGAATCGGGCACGCGCCTATCGAGCGCTCGGGCAGATGGAGTCCGTGGTGCAGGACCTCCGACAGGTGGTGTCCATTCAACCCACGCAGGTTTCCGATGTCCTCCGTTTGGGGGATGCCATGTTTGATCATGGGGACTATGTCGAAGCTCAGCATCTGTACGATCAAGCCCTGGCCTTTGATGCGCCGCCGGCCTTGCACACCTGGGCCAAATATCGGTTAGCAGCTTCGCTGGAATACATGGGGAAGTCTGATGAAGCGGCCGCACTGCTCGCCGAAATCCGTCAATTACAAACCCGTTCTCCAGAATTGGAACATACGATTCGTTCAGCCGCCACGGCGGTGTTGGATGAAATGTCCTCGAAAGAAACGCCACCAACCAGGATACCCGATGCCCCAATTCAATCCTAAACCGATGATCGCTTTGAGTTCCGAGAGGAATAAGGAATTGAGCTGGCCGACACTCGATTCTACCACGGAGCCGACGATCTCCAGTGAAACCCTCAGTCTGGCGCTAGAGGCCAAATATGCGGAAACGCAACGGTTGCATCATCACCTGCATCGTTTGGTGAAAAGTCTTCCGTTACCCGCCTTGCTCTATAACCGCAAAGGGCGGATTGTGACAGCCAATCACGAGGCCCATGTGCTAATGGGAGGAATCGATTGGAAAAAGATGAACTGGCACGTCCAGGATCTCTGGGCAAGCCTGGGATGGCCATCGGTTCCATTTTCCGACTGGAAGTGGAAGTCAGGCCGGGTCTCCTGTTGGGATTGTCCGTTAGGAGGTATGGATCAACCATCCAGTCTGACGGTTCGTTATCTCAAATACGAAGGTGATGCGCACAGTGGACGGACGGAACAGATTGAACGTTTAGCGACCATAGGAGAACAGGTCGGGCGGCTGGCACATGATATCCGGAATCCACTGGCGAGTATTGAATGGTTTGCCACGCTTTTGGGGCGGGACAGTCCGTCCGGCAAGGGACGTCGGGAGCTGGCGGATCAATTACTTCATGCCATTCGTTCATTGGAGGGACTGGTTTCGAATCTTTTAACATCCACCACGCCATTGAAGGGAATTCGCCAGTGCGTGAATCTCTTGGAACTGTTGGATGATGTGGAGCTGCTGGCCACGTTTCCCCTCAGAACCAAACGGCTGACCATTCACCGGCAGCGAGAAACCTCGCTTCTCGAGATCTTGGGTCATGAGCAGTTATTAAAACAGGCACTCTTGAATCTGCTCTTGAATGCGATTCAGGCGTCTCCGCCTGATGGTCATATTGAGATTCAGTGCCGGCGGACTTCTCGTCCGGCTCCGGGAGGGGCCGCCTCCGCCGGAGTCAATGGCGTGGCATTGAGTATTCGAGACGAAGGATGTGGCATGTCCGAAGAAGAACTCACCAGGGTCTTTCAGCCATTTTATTCGAAACGTCAGGGAGGGACCGGCCTGGGGCTCCCGATCGTGAAAGACATTATGCAGGTGCATCAAGGCATGATTGAGATGAGAAAGCCAGACCGGCAAAGGAACAACGGTCAAACTATTTTTTCCCCAATAAAGGAGATTGGCATGATCGATACCGAGGGTGGAGCGGGCCGGGGTATCCTGGTCGTTGAAGATGATGAACAGTTGCAATCGGCCCTGACTCACGCGTTGAGTCAGCATGGGTATGCCGTCACGGTTGCCAGAGATGGCTATGAGGGATTGGAGCGGATGGAACGCGAGGCCCCATGGCTGGTGCTGACTGATCTGAATTTGCCCGGCAAAGGAGGGATGGATTTTTTACGAGAAGTCCGAAGCCAGGGCTACCATATGCCGGTGGTGGTTATGACCGCCTATGGTGGAGTGGATGCCGCCGTCGAGGCTCTCAAATATGGAGCAACCGATTTTCTGCAAAAGCCATTTCCCCTTGATCGTCTTGAAAAATTAATTGACCAGTTAAAAGATGCGCAGCCTGTGTCAGGACTGGAGGTTCTGAGGGAACAGGAACGATGCCGCCGTGAAGAGCCGCGTGAAGGATTCCTGACCAGAGATCCGAAAGTGTTGAACACCATCAGCATGTTGGAGATGGTGGCGGCCAGCCCGGCGACCATTTTGATTCAAGGCGAAAGCGGGACGGGAAAGGAAGTCCTGGCCCGGCATGTCCATCGTCATAGTCCCAGGGCCTCTCAACCCTTTGTGGCCATCAATTGTGCCGCCCTGCCGGAAGGACTCCTGGAAAGTGAATTGTTTGGCTATGAAAAGGGAGCCTTTACCGGCGCGCTCGCGAGACGATGCGGCAAGTTTGAATTAGCGCATCAGGGAACGTTGTTGTTGGATGAAATCGGGGAAATGAGTTTGGGATTACAGGCCAAATTACTCAGGGTCCTTCAAGAACGTGAAGTGGATCGCCTTGGCTCCAGACAGCCGGTGCAGGTGGATGTGCGGGTCATTGCCACGACGAACCGGAATCTGGCGCAGGAAGTTCAGGCCGGCCGGTTTCGTGAGGATGTGTATTACCGGCTGAGTGTCATGCCGTTTACCATCCCTCCCTTGCGTGATCGCCCGGAGGACGTTCAATTATTGGCGGAATATTTTGCCAACCGGTCATTGCGGCGAAACCGGCGCACGCTGTGCGAGATCTCTGAAGAGGCGATGTCCTATTTGAAACGGCGGCCGTGGCGGGGAAACGTACGCGAACTGGAAAATGTGATTGAACGGGGCGTGTTGTTAGCCGGCAATGGGCCATTACTGATTGAGCATTTTCAGTTTGAGGAACCCGTGTTGGCGGCCAATCACGCCAGTGCGCCAAGTGGGACTATATGGGAAATGGAACGGGAACTTATTTTGCGAACTCTGGAGCGCCATGATGGGAATCGGACCCACGCGGCCAGGACCTTGGGAATCAGTATTCGTACCTTACGGAATAAATTACGGGAATATCGACAGTTAAACGGGGGGCTCTCCTTGGGTATTTAAGAGGATGCAATCGGAAAAATATCTGAATGCCTCGCTTCTGCCGGGTGTGAGGAATGGCAGAAGGAGGGCGGAAAAATATGCCGGTGCGGGCAAAAGTTTCCTTGAGGCCATGAACGACGTACGGTGTGAGAGTTGAGGAGTGAGGGGGAAACCGTGAGGGACGCTTTTTTCGTCTTACGGTGGCATTCCTTACCGGTAATTTCTGGCATTGGTGTTGCTGCCTTGCGTGAGGACCTCGGGGTGTTGGCGGACCGGCAGGAGGGATACAGGTGAAGTCGCAGGAGAACATGAAAACCGGAAAGGAGAGAAGGCTATGATGATTTCCCCGTGGGATGAAGGCACGCGACTCTTTGAGCGGTCACTGGATGTCCGGAGCGGCATTCAGGAAACGATTGCCTCCAACATGGCCAACGAAGAAACGCCGGGCTATAAGTCCAGGATCCTGCCCTTCCAAGAAACCTTCAATGCGGTTCTTCGAGGGGATGGCCCATTGGAGTCCGTCGTCACCAATCCGAAACATGTGCGCACGGCCTCAGAGGATTCGCGGATATTTCAGCACACCATCAAACAGGATGCCGGAGCCGGGCTAGACGAGAATACCGTGAATTTGGAAAAAGAAATGACCCTGATGGCGGAAAATACCTTGATGTATATGGCGGTCAGTCAATTCTTAAAAGGGCGCTTCGATGGGTGGAATGCGGCTATTGATGGAGGGAGTGGTGGTAGGTGAACGTCATTGAGCTCATGGTTCCCATTACGCTGATCCCAGGAAAACCGAGACAACGAGTGAAGCGGGAAGTTCGTGAAGATGAGAAGGATGGGAAAATCTGAAATGGGTGTTGGAACAAGGAGGTTGAGATGAATATTGATCGAGTGTTTTCGGTCGTGGGGTCTGCCTTGGATGCACAACGGCAGCGGCTAAATATCATTGCCAGCAATTTAGCCAATGCGGAATCCACCCGGACGCCGGAAGGGGGACCATACATCAGACGTGATGTCGTGTTTCAAGCCTCACCGGCAGGTCCGCAGTTTTCCAATGTATTTGCCAATGCCTTTGGCGATCAGTCCGGACCATCCGGCGTTCGGGTGACGGATGTGATTCAAGACGAGCGACCGTTAAGGACCGTGTACGATCCCAGTCATCCCGACGCGGATGAACAGGGGTATGTACACCTTCCGAATGTGAATCCGATCGAGGAGATGGTGAATCTCATGTCGGCGACACGGGCCTATGAGGCCAATCTAGCGGTGATGGAAACCGGCAAGACGATGACGCTTCGTGCATTAGAAATGAGTCGTTAAGACTTTTCAATCCTGAAGGAAGGAGAACGGCGAAATGGACTATCTTCCAATACAAAGCATTGAGGGTGTTTCGGAATCGTTTGGCGTCACCCCGCTGAAAGGACCCGGTAGCCAGGGCAAGGGATTCGGCGATCTCTTGAAGAATGCGGTGGAGTCGGTCAATACAATGCAATATGAGGCCATGCGATTGGAAGATGCCGTCGCCAAGGGAGAAAATGTCAACATTCATCAAGCGGTCATTGCCGGTGAAAAAGCCGGCTTATCGTTCAAACTCTTGATGCAGGTCAGAAATAAGGTGATTGATGCGTATCAGGAAGTTATGCGGATGCAAGTGTAACTCATGGTTGCGTTGACACACGCTGAAGCCGACCATGGCGGAGGTCCGAATGAGACAGAGCCGGCATCGGTCACATCACGTATGAGACATCGGTGTAAGAATGATGCCCACATTTCTTCAATCGTGAGCGTTGAGCAAAACCCGCTAATCCTATGGACAGTCTTCTTAGTAATTTTCAAGCCTTAACCTTAACGCAGCGGATCGGCGTGGTCGTCGTCCTGGCCTTAGCCCTGGCGACCATTCCGATGTTGATGATGGTCGGAAGGGCCCCTGAATTGGTGGTCCTGTTTTCTCACCTCAATCCCGACGATACGCGGGCGATTATTCAAGAACTTGGCAAACAAGGCGCCGTCTATGAGGTGGGTGAAGGCGGGAATACGATTAAAGTTCCCGCCGAACGGGTGCATGAATTACGACTCCAGCTGGCCTCGTTAGGACTTCCTGAATCGGCTGGAGTGGGATTTGAAATATTCGATCGAACCGGGTTGGGCGTGACGCCCTTTACCCAACAAATGAATTATCGGCGAGCGCTTCAAGGAGAACTGGCTCGGACTATCGGTCAATTATCTCAAGTTGAGCGGGTACGCGTGCATCTGGTGATGCCCGAGAAGCGTCTGTTCGCGACGGAACAAAAACCAGCCCAGGCTGCGGTCGTCTTGACGCTCAAGCGTGGGGCTCCTCTTGGTGGCACGCAGGTTCAGGGGATCGTGCATTTAGTGGCCAGTAGCGTCGAAGGATTAGAGCCTAGCCAGGTGACGGTCGTGGACAATCATGGCCAGGTGCTCAGTCAAAACTCTGCGGATAGTGACGCCCAACTGACGGCTTCTCAAATTGAAACTCAACGACGGGTAGAACGGGATCTGGAGCAACGGGTGCAGACCATGTTGGACCAGGTCTTGGGCCGGGACAAGTCTGTGATTCGGGTGACTGCGCCGTTGGAGTTTCGTCAAGTCGAAATCACCGAAGAAAGCTTTGATCCCAATAGCCAGGTGGTACGAAGCGAAAACCGGAGTCAGGAAAAGGTGTTGGAATCCGGTTCGACCCACGGGGGACCGGGTGTTCCGGGTGTGCAGGAGCAATGTGCCCAGCGAGCTCAAGGCAGGAAACGGAACAGAACAAAAAGAAGCCAAACGAAAAAATGAAACATTGAATTATGAAGTCAATCGTAAAGTGAGCAAAATCATTGAACCGACCGGCGCCATTAAGCGGTTAAGCGTGGCGGTCTTAGTGGATGGGACCTATGAAGCCGACTCAGAGGCGCTGAGGGACAGGCGACTGGGAATACCTCCGAAAAGAAATATGTGCCACGGCCTGAACAGGAAATCCAGAATCTGGTCCAAATTGTGAAAAAAGCGGTCGGATTCTCCGAAGAACGCGGGGATCAAATCGAAGTCATCAATGTGCCATTTGAATCTCCCGCCATCCTTGAGGGTGAGGAGAGTCTGACCGCAGGAGTGCAATCGTTCCTGGCCACCTGGGGGGGATTTCTGAAGCCCGTTCTCTTTTTCTTCCTGGGAGTGATGGTGTTGTGGTTTGTGGTTCGACCGATGGCGCTGAATCTCACCAAACCCACCGCGGCAGCGGTGGTCCTGCCACAGAAAGGATTGCCGGCCACGGTGACCGAGTATGAAGCGCGAAATTTCCGAAACTCCTCAGGAGCAAGCCATTAAGCTGGCCGCAGATAATCCGGCTTCCGCCGCGCAAGTGATTCGAACCTGGATTAAAGAAGAACAAGGAGAAAAGGTTTAATCCGTGAATAGTCAATTATCCGGATATGAAAAGGCGGCGATTTTGTTGCTCGCGATCGGGGAAAATGCCGCGGTGGAAGTCTTGAAAGTGCTCGATCAAAAAGACATCCGGACAATCGGCGCGTATTTGGGGGCGTTGGTCAATGTCGGGCAGGACGAACATCGAATGGTGTTAAAAGAATTCCGGGAATTGGCCGGAACATCCGGTCTGTCGGTGGAAGGGAAAACCTATCTCTCAAAAATTCTCAATGCGGCGCTGGGAAAGGATAAAGCCCGTCGAATTCTGAGTTCCCTGAATACGTCGGAGAATGCCGGATTTGAAACCTTAAAATCCCTCGATGCGGCATCGATTGCGAATTTATTGGCCATTGAACATCCTCAAACAGGCGCCTTGATTCTGGCGAATTTAGAATCCGATCAAGCGGCTCAGATTTTGTCATTGCTCCCTGCGAATAAACGGGATGCCATCGTCTACCGGTTGGCTACGACAGAAGAAGTCTCGCCCAATATGTTGGACGAATTGAATGCCGTGCTTCAGGAGGAATTGCGTCTGGGTTCTTCCAAAAATGCGGTGGCGGTGGGTGGGACTGGACTGGTGGCCGAAATCCTGAATTCTGTGAAACGCAATGTGGAAGGGGAAATCCTGACCTCACTGGAAAGCAAAAATCCGGAGATCGCCGAAGAAATCCGTGGGAAGATGTTTGTGTTCGAAGATCTGGAAAATGTCGATGATCGCGGGATGCAGGAAGTGTTGCGTGAAGTCAGCAAAGAAGAATTGCTGCTGGCTCTGAAGCCGATCGATGGTCCGCTCCGGGAAAAATTCTTCAGGAATATGTCCAGTCGAGCGGCGGAATCCCTCAAGGAAGATATGGAGACTCGAGGCCCGGTCAAGCTGAGTGATGTGGAAGCCGCCCAGCAGAACATTATTAAAACCGTTCAACGCCTGGCCGGTGAAGGCCGCGTAGCTTTGGGAGGAAAGGGTGAGGAGCAAATGGTCTAAGGTGCGCCCGCTTATGGAACAGGATGACACAGTCAAACGTTTTCAGATGGTGGAATTAGTCCACAAAAGTGCGAAGCAGCGCGCTGAGGAGGCCCAACCTCATGATTGCAGGGAACTCCAACAAGCGGCGTTTGAGCGGGGACGCCAGGCCGGGATCGCCGAGGGGCGTGCCCAGTGCCAAGCCCAAGTGGAGGAGGAGGTCAAAAAGGCGCTTCGATTGGCCAATCAGATTGGTCGGGCTCGGGTGATCGCGTTAGAAGAACATGAACGGGATATTGTGGAGGTCGCGCTTGGCGATTAGCAAAAAAATCCTGTTACGGGAAATGTGAGATCGATAAAGAACTCGTGGTTCGACAAGTGCGTCAGGTTCTTGGACTGCTTCCCGACAAAACCTTCGTGACGCTGAAAGTCCATCCGCAAGACTTCAATATCTTAGAGCCCCTTCAACACACATTACGACCGGAGTGGGCCGATGGCGATCATCTGGCGCTTGAAGCCTTTGATGACGTGGACCCGGGTGGATGCCTGGTTGAACAGGCCGGCCTCCTGTTCGATGCCAGGCTGACTCAACAACTGGCACTTGTAGCCAGCGAATTCGGATTGGAAGCATCCCGGTTCATGAGCCTCGCCACGATTCAACAGCGTTTGGACGACATTGCTCCTGTGACGATTACCGGGCGCGTCGTCAAAGCCGTAGGGCTGACTCTGGAAGGCACCGGCTTGGGGGCTTCGGTCGGCCAGCGATGCCATATCTTCAGCACACGAGGGCAGTCGATGGTGGAGGGAGAAGTCATCGGGTTTCGGGAGCAACGTGTGGTGGTCATGCCGTTTGGGGCTGTACGCGGCATCGCCGCCGGAAATCTCATTCGCTACGATCCGACCTCTCCACGATTATTGGTCGGGCCTCAAATGTTGGGCCGAGTCGTGGATGGACTCGGGCAGCCGTTGGATGAAAAAGGGCCGCTGTCCCGTAGCCGCCGCTATGCCCTCTATGCGCCCGCTCCGGCGCCCATGCTCCGGGAGCGCATTACCACACCCATGGATTTGGGCGTACGAGCCATCAATGCCCTGCTGACCTGCGGGGTCGGGCAAAAACTCGGGATTTTTGCCGGAAGCGGAGTCGGGAAAAGTGTCTTGATGGGAACGATGTGCCGGCACACGTCTGCGGATGTGAATGTGATCGCGCTGGTGGGTGAGCGAGGGCGGGAAGTCAGGGAATTTCTGGAACGGGATTTGGGCCGGGAAGGGCTCCGTCGTTCGGTGGTGGTGGTGGCCACCTCCGATCAATCGCCGTTAGTGCGGGTTCGGGCGGCGTTTGTGGCCACCGCCATTGCCGAGTTTTTTCGGGATCAGGGCAATCAGGTTCTGCTCCTGGTTGATTCCCTAACCCGGTTGGCCCATGCGCAACGGGAGGTGGGGCTGGCTGCCGGTGAACCGCCAACGACCAAAGGGTATCCGCCATCTGTCTTTACGCTCTTTCCTCAGATCTTAGAGCGGGTGGGGCCGGTGGGCACGGGATCAATTACCGGTCTGTATACGGTGCTTGTTGACGGTGACGATTTAAACGATCCCATTGCCGATTCCATCCGGTCCATTTTAGACGGACATATTGTGTTGACCAGGCGGTTGGCGATGCAAGGACACTTTCCCGCGATCGATGTCCTGCAAAGCGTGAGTCGGGTGATGTCGGATATCGCGTCCAACGCCCATCAGGATGCTGCCAGATTTCTGGTGCAGATGATGGCCGAATACCGGAATGCGGAAGACCTCATCAATTTAGGGGCGTATCAATTAGGGACGAATCCTCGACTCGATGCGGCGATTCACATGAAAGGACCGATCGATGCCTTTCTCAAGCAAACACGCGAGGAAGGGGTGGGAATCCCGGAAAGTTGCCAGGGTCTCGAATCGTTGGCACAACAGGGCCGGCGTCTTCTTGAGAGAAAGGGAAAAACCGTATGAATTGGACGACATTACTCCGATTTCGAAAGCAAGTGGAAGACCTCGCCCGCGAAGAAGTGGTCTTGGCGGAGTGGGGAAAAAGTCAGATCGCCTCGAAACGGGATGACCTTATGCTTGAAATGGAAGTGGTGGCCACTGAATTGGATCAGCGGATACGAGAGGGTATCGACAATATGATTGCTGAGCAACGCTATCAGTGGTTGGATCAAATCAGTACGGCCATCGAACAACAAAGCCAACAGATTCAGATTGCGGAAGCCAAGCTGGTTGATTTACGGGCCACATTAAAAAAGGCCCATCATGCCAGACGTGTGGTGGAGTTGGTGATCGCCAAGAAGGAGGAAGAGGTCATGCAAAAAGTCGCCACACAGGAACAACAGATGCAGGAAGATGTGACGGCTCATGCTTATGCCACTTCTCAGCTTGAAGAAATGACCCAATAGGGAATGGAAATATGTCAAAAAAAATGTCTGTTCAGCCTATGCATGATCTTGACCATCAACCCAACAATGGAGCGTTCAATATGGCTCGGGGTGGGAGCCCGCCGAGGATCGAAAGGAGTGAGGGGAGGTCAGGAGAAACGAGGCATCTTTTGGTTTCACGCTATACGTCTCACACCTCCCGTTTTCCATTTCACGCTTCACAGACCCAGGAACCCGGCTGGCGGCAATTTTCAACACTGCTGAGTAGAACAATGTTGCCTAGTCGATCACTCATTGTGTGGTGGGTGTTGGCCATGATCTTGTGGGCCACCACGGTCGGGTCCGTTCAAGAAATCCCGGAGGTGGGAACAACGGATTCATTTGAAAATCAAGCAGTTGAAAACGGATTGAATGAGGAAGCGCCCAGTGCAGAAACCACATTATTGGAACAACTGCAAGCGCGTCTCAAAGAGGTGGAAGAGAGGGAACGTGGTTTGCAACAACGTGAAGAACGGCTCTTGGCACTCCAGCAGGATTTAGAGGCGCTGGCTGCACGACAAACCAAAGAGGGTAAACGGTTGGTGGGGGAGGCCTCTTCCCTCGCAGAAGAACAACGTCGATATGTGGAACAGGATCCGGCGTTAATTCATTTAATTAAAATCTATGAATCCATGGATCCAGAAGAAGCGGCGTTGCGAATCGCCGAAATGAGGGAAGGGTTAGCCTTGGATATTTTGGCCGCCATCAAAGACAAAAAAGCCGCCGGCGTGTTAGCGGGCGTCGAACCGGTCAAAGCGGCCAGATTGTCAGAAGGCCTCAGGCGATATCGAGACATTAAACTGAACCAACGCAAGAACTCCAAGATGCAGAATTAAACGATGATCAATGCCGTGCCATTCCTTTTCGGACCTCTGGAAAGTCCCCCACACGTGACCGGTCAGGCTGGTGGAGTGGGGCTGGATCAGGGGAAGACTCCGGAGAACCCTTCCAATAATTCGTTCACCAAAATTTTTCGTAACCAGACGGCCGCGGGCTCTTTACTGAACAGTGTATCCAAGACGAGGTCAGGGGAGGATGGAGGACGAGGGTCGAACCTTGATTGGCTTTTCGGCACTCAGGCTGTATCGGGTGACACCCTCCCGTCCCTGTATCTGGCGAGTCTTTTGGAGAACAATGGGCAAGGGGTACCCGAAGAAGGTGCCGTAGTGGGAAAATCTTCGATTCCCTTGAGGGCAGAAGGCGTAAATGGAAACAGCACAGGGGGCCAGGTGGAGAGCCAAACGGCGCTGTTCGGACTCTTGCCCGGGAATGGATCTCAGGATGGGTCGGTGGCCGGTGCGGTCGTGGCGCCCACGGCATTCCTCCAAGGAAAACCCGGAGGAGAGATAGGACAACCTGCGGTATTCGGCATTCAGGCAGGCTTGCCCCTCTTGGCGGGCGCCCTCTTCAAGTCAGACAGCAGTGGTGGGGAGCACGCCCGCCGATCAGAGTGCGGCTCCTCTCGTTACCAAGGTCGATTCAGAACGGGTTCTCCAAAATGCCCTCGCAGCGGTTGCTGGGAAGGCGGTAACAGAATCTGACGCGAATCAGCTGAATACAGTGGACCGCGTCTTGAGCCCTGTTCAGGATACCGGGCCTCGTTTGCTGCAAAATCCTCCATCACCGATAGGGCCTCAGCAGGAGTCAGTCAAGCTTGCGAACACTCCAGTCAATCAGGCGTTCCCGGTTCTAGAACCTTTTGAAGAAACGCCCGCAGGTATTGCCGATGCGGCTCAATTGAGTCAGAACCGATTGAAATATGTGAGCGGGGTTTCGTCCGTTCTGAGTGAATCGCCCGCGAACGGGAAGGAATCCTCGATCGGGATTCCCCTGGACCTTCTTGCCGATGCCAATGTGTCCTTGTCAGGCGATCGTTCAAGAGATGGTCTTGAGGCAACAGGAAAAGCCGAGGGAGTCGATCCCAATGCCGGACAGGGGCTCAATAATGGCATGGGCAATCCAACCCATTCTCAGTCGGGCTTTCAGCAGTCCTCGTCCTCTTCCTCACCTGGATCGACTGCACGGATGGCGGAAGAGCGTGTCCCGGATCTTCCCGGCCCCGCGCTTCAACGCCTCCAAATGGAGGTGCAACTTTCCGAAACCAATCGAGTGCAGATTGATGTGGGCGTGCAGCACCGGCAGGTCTATGCCAGCTTGTTGATGGATCAAGCCACTTTGAAAAATCTGGCGGTCCAATTTGTTCCACAATTGGAAGAGCAACTGACCCAGGGCGAGATGGAGTTGCAGGAATTTTCCGCGGAAGTCCGCGATCACCAGAGTGGGCAGGAGTCAGACACACGTTCGGATGGGGCGGGAACGCAGACGAGCCAACGGGGTACGACGTCCCTCCATCAGACACCAGGATCGCTCTCCTATAGGGCCGGGCGGGCTGAGGAACAGGGATTCCACTTGGTGGCGTAAAGAAGATGCAATGATGCCCTCGTGTAAAGAAGGTTGGAAAAAATAGGAGCCCGAAATTATGGAAGTTACGCCGACACAACCAGGAACAAATGCCACGGCGACAGGCGGTGCCAATGTGCAAGCGGCGGTTTCGGCACTTGGTTCGGATGTCTTTCTTCGCTTGCTCGTCACGCAGTTGCAAAGCCAGGATCCCACCAATCCGGTCCAAAATGAGGATTTTGTGGCGCAGTTAGCGCAGTTCACCACATTGGAGCAGGCCACGAGTACCAATAAACTCTTGGAAAAATTGATTGGCCAGGATACCCAACGGACACAATTAGATCTGGTGAATTTGATTGGACGGACGGTGGTTGCGCAGGGTGATACCGTCAGTATTGCCGGGGAGGAACAGCCCACGCTGGGCTATGCCTTAAGCGGAGAGGCCAGGTCGGTCACCATCAAGGTGTTGGACTCGGACCAGCACGTGGTCCGGACATTGGAGTCCACAGATGTTCAAAAGGCCGGGGCCAATCAGGTTCAATGGGATGGGTTGAATGATTCGGGGGACCGGGTGCCGGAAGGCGTCTACCAGTTCATTGTGAAAGCCGAAGACGTGAATAAACAGCCTGTCCCGAATTTCACGTTCGCTCGTGAACGCGTCATGACGATTGCCTTTGGGGCGGAGAGTCCGGTCGTCCTGCAAAGTGGAAAAAGCTTACACACAGAGGACATTCTTTCAATTCTTTGAAGTGGACGGTTGTAGGGAAAACATCATCAGATTGGTCAATCGAGAAACAAGGAGTACACGCCAATGGGAATTACCTCAGCATTTTTTGCCGCGACAAGTGGAATCAACGCGACCAGCCGAGCGCTCAGTGAAATTGGAAACAATATCGCTAATGCGCAAACGATCGGCTATAAGAGCCGGTCGGTCTCGTTTGGCGATCTCTTTGGAGCCACGATCGGCGGTGGAGGGACCAGTACGGCTTTAGTGGAAGGTCGTGGCGTGCGGGTGTTGGGGATCGACCCGAGCTTTACGCAAGGATCGCTTCAGACGACGTCCAATGCCTTGGACCTGGCCATTGATGGTGACGGGTTTTTTCGGGTAAGTGATGCAAGCGGAAATATTTTCTACTCCCGTGCCGGGCAGTTTAGTGCCGATGCGCAAGGAAACCTGGTGAACCCGGCTGGTCTGAGATTACAGGGTGACCAAGCGGATGATACTGGGCTTCTAAGCGGGAGTATTGGCAACATCAGTTTGACCACCAGTACTCAACCTGGAAAACTCACATCCGATATTGCGATGTCTGGCCGTCTGGCTGCCGATGCTCCAGTCAATACCTACACCACCCCACAGGTGCTCGATCCCATAACCAATAAGGGGTTATTCCCAGGTAATACCTCTGTCCGGGTCTTTGACTCATTAGGGATCGGGCATGATTTGCAAATATATTTTGCCCAAACGGCGGACAATGTATGGAAGTATAGTGTGTTGGCTCAAGGCGGAACGAATGGAGTTGACACGACTACCCTTGTTCCCTCCACCAACTACGATAGCAATACGAATAATGCTTTGGTGGCAGAAGGAACTTTAACCTATACAGCGGACGGTTTTTTAGATTCTGAAAGCGCTGTCACATATTTTAATACAGCAGGAGACGGGATTGATTTTGATAAAGCTACACCGGCCCAACCCATAACGTTTGATTTTGGGACGAGCATTACGGAAGGAGGTGCCGGCACTGATGGATTGTTACAGCAAGGCACCTCTTTGAATCAAAATGCGTTGGTTCTCGACACCTTATCCCAAGATGGGTATGGCCCTGGATCCCTTGCGGGAACTTCCATTGGTGAGGATGGGGTGATCACTGGCCGCTTCGATAATGGAACCACCCGGACCCTTGGACAGGTGAGACTTACCCGGTTTATTAACCCTGATGGCTTGCAACCGATTGGACGAAATTTGTTTATTCAATCCGGTGATTCCGGCACTCCCTTGGACGGGGCGCCCGGCACGGGGGCATTTGGCAAGGTATCGGCAAGCACGCTTGAAGCCTCCAATGTGGATTTGGGTGAAGAGTTAGTGAATATGATTACGATGCAGCGTGGATTCCAGGCGAATTCACGAATCATCACCACCACCAACGATCTACTCGGAGAACTGGTCAATCTGGCCCGTTAGATTTTTACCGAGGATGTGACTGATCAAGCCCCCAGGCAGGTGTTCCTGCCTGGGGGCTTTTTTGTTCCTTAGTGGAAGGTTGAACAATCATGTCTCCTGAACCGTGAGGGGTAAGGCGTGAAGCGGAAAATTTCATTTCTTTCTCATGGCTCTTCACGCGTCACATGTTCATCATCAACAGAAGATGGATGCCCGATGAACAATGTCGGTCATGACGGAAAAGGGATCGGCTTCCGTTTCACTCCTCATGTCTTAACTCCCACCCTTTACGCCTTATCCCTCAGGTTCCCATAGACGAACCTGTCAAAGGTTCCCTCGAATTGCCAGGAAAATGACGAAAAGGCAGGTCTCATATTGTTGCAGGGCCTAAGAGATGTAAGGCACGACTGTGGAAGAAACATATGCATATTCAGTGCGTTACAGGCTTAGCATCAGCGTGCCTACGTAGAAAATTGGAGTGGCACAAAGGTTGCTGACTTGGGAAGGGGAACGTGAAGGTCCAAAAACTTCTTAGCGTGTGAGGTTGATGTATGGCTGAAGAGGATGACAAAGGGGAAGCCCCCGTTAAAGCCGGGGCCGGAAAAAAAATGTTGTTGATCGTTATCGCGGGCGTTCTTCTTCTCGGTGGAGGAGGAGGCGCAGCCTGGTATTTCATGAGTGGCCAAGAGGAGAAGCCGGCCGAGCACGACGAGCATGCCAAAGCCGAGACAGGTCATGAAGAGCCCGGGCCGGTGATGGAGTTAGAGCCCTTTCTTCTGAATTTAGCGGATCGGGAGGAGCTGCGATTTTTAAAAGTGAGCATCAAACTCGAGTTAGACCGGCCTGAAGAAAAAACGGATTATCAACACAAAATCCCGGCCATTCGCGACGCGTTGCTGGTGTTACTGAGCAGTAAAGAATCGCAATTACTCAGAACCGTGAACGGGAAGCGCCGGGTGCGAGAAGAAATCATGACGCGGGTGAACGGCGTCATGAGTAAAGGAAAAGTCGCCAATGTGTATTTTACTGATTTTATTATTCAGTAGGGCCTGAGGAGAAAGACGGAAGAAGTCTGGAGTCCGGAATCAGAAAGAGGAGAGAAGAGACAGCAGGGCTGTTTCTTTGTGCCACGTCCCAACATGGAAAAAATTCTTAGTCAGGATGAAGTTGATGCCCTTCTTCGGGGCGTGTCCGACGGCGGCGTGGAGACGGAACCTGAAGACCCGGTAGGTGCCGAACTACAGGACGGACCGATTCCGTACGATTTGGGGAATCAGGAATGGGTCGTTCGCGGGCGAATGCCGACCCTGGATGTGATCCACCAGCAATTTTCGCGTGGGTTCCGCCTCTCTTTAAGCGACGTGCTTCGTAAAACCGCCGAGGTGACGGTCACGAATCAAACGGTGATGAAGTTCGGAGAGTTCACCAAACGTCTTCCCATCCCGGCCTACCTCCAGATTATCTCCATGGAGCCTCTTCGCGGCTTAGCGATGATCGCCACGGATGCGGCGACAGTGTATTTGCTGGTTGATCATTTTTTCGGGGGAGCCGGCCAGACCCATGTGAAACCGGAAGGGCAGGATTTTACCATCATTGAGCAGCGCGTGATGAAGAAGGTCATGCTGATGGGGTTGGGGAATCTCCAAAAAGCCTGGGACCCTGTCCAAAAACTCCTCATCAATGCGGTTCGGGTAGAAATGAATCCTCAGTTGGCCGCCATTGTGTTGCCGGCGGATATCGTCATTGTGGTCACCTTGGGCATCGAATTAGGCAATTCGGTAGGGGATCTCCACCTCTGTCTTCCCTATGCGATGTTGGAACCGATTCGAGAACGTCTGCAGGTGAGTTTCCAGGGAGACTCGTTTGAAACGGATCATGGCTGGTTGAAACGATTTTCAGCCAGGCTGAAGGAAGCCTATGTCACCCTGTCCGTGTGTTTGGGAGAAACGGAAATCTCGGTGGAGGAATTGATGCAATTTTCACCGGGCGATGTGATCGGGTTGAATCAAGGGACCACCCAGCTGCTCACAGCCACGGTGGAAGGGGTGCCAAAGTTTCTTGGTTCTCCGGGAACGACAAAGGGCATGCAATCATTTCAGATTAAGGACATCATTCTGGCGAGGGAGTAAGGGCCGGTGAACGCGATGAGGTGCCGGCCAGTCACTGACTGTGGAAACCCGGAGATGAACGATGAGTGAAGAGGACAACATCGACATGGACACGTTTGATGCTGAGAAGGAAATGATGGAGGCGTTAGCGCAGGAAGCCGCTGCGAAAGAACAGAACGCTGCGGCGAAAAAACAGGAGGTGGCGGCGAGTACCAGCAGTCACACGCCACAATTGAATACGTCTCACGATCAGAACTTAAATCGTATCCTAGATATTCCGTTGGTGCTCTCTGCGCAATTGGGCAATACCCGCATGCTGATTAAGGACTTATTGCAGTTAGGACCGGGTTCCATTGTTGAATTGGATAAACTCGCCGGTGAACCGTTGGAAGTGTTGGTGAATGAACGGTTAGTCGCGCGTGGTGAGGTGGTGATGGTGAATGAGAAATTCGGCATCCGTCTCACGGACGTGATTAGCCCGACCGAGCGTGTGAATAAACTTCGATAAGGACGAAAGGGTGAAGGGTAAAGATGGAAGGGAAAAGGTAGAAGTAAATAGATAAAAAGTAGAGAACAAGAAAAAGAAATCTTTTCCTGGTTCTCCTTACTCCTCACTTTTTACTTCGTACTTTCAACGAGAACATTATGGATCTTACCCATGAAGCGCTCAAAATGGCGGGCACCCTGGCCCTGGTGGTCCTGGTCCTTCTTGGAGGATTAGCCTGGGTTCGGCGCACATTCGGGGAATTGCCGGGAAAGAGCGGCGATCCGGTGATGCGCATTTTAGGCGGACTCCGGGTCGGGACGGGAAAGCACATCATGCTCGTGGAGGTGGCCGGAGAAGTGTTGGTGTTGGGGACGACGGCCCGAGAGATGACGTTACTGACGACCGTTGCGGATGCCGACCGGATTGATCGGCTCCGATCCATTGGGAATCCGCTCGTCGGGCCGCTAGGCACCTGGTTGGGACAATGGACCAGGCAGGCATTTGAGAAGTCCGAAGCGAGGATCGGTGACCTCCGAACCGTCCATCCGAATGGCCAAACGCGTCACACGGGTGAGGGGAGAAGAGAGGTCGTGAACAACACCCTTTGCGGGTTTCGTGGAGGACGTGACTGTTGGCGACTGTTAGGCATGGGTCTGGTCATGGGGCTGCCGACCTCGGCTTTTGCCCAGGCCACCAAGGATCCGGCGATCAGTTTGCAAGTATCGGGATTGGACGGGACCGAACCATGGACGTTCGGGCTTCGTATCCTCTTTCTCCTGACGGCCTTAACTCTTGCGCCGGCCCTGTTGATGTTGGTGACGGCATTTACACGCGTCGTGATTGTTCTGGGTCTTCTTCGGCAGGCGTTGGGGACCATGCATGCACCACCGAATCAGGTGATGATTGGATTGGCCATGTTTTTGACGCTGTTTATTATGATGCCGGTGTGGGAACAGATTCGAGTTGAGGCCCTTAATCCGCTATTGGAACAGCAGGTGACACAGGAAGTGGCGCTTGATCGGGCCAAGATTCCGTTAAGAACGTTCATGCTGAAACAGGTACGGGAAAAGGATTTAACCTTGTTTGTGGAGATGGCGAAAGTTCCTCACCCTCAGACGCCCGATGATGTTCCGTTCCATGTCCTGGTGCCGGCGTTTGTCACGAGTGAATTGCGCACGGCGTTTCAAATTGGGTTTCTCATTTATGTGCCTTTTCTTGTGATCGATATGATTGTCGCCAGTATTTTAATGTCCATGGGGATGATGATGCTGCCACCGATCATGATTTCGTTGCCGTTTAAGTTGGTGTTGTTTGTGTTGGCTGATGGATGGTTTTTGGTCGTGGGAGCGCTGATGAATAGTTTTCAATAATGTGAGGAGAAACGTGAGGAGTGGAGGAGTGAGGCGTGAGGCGTGGGAGTGAAGAGTAAGGAAAGTGTATTGAATGCCGGGGCACAACGATCTGTTTTTTCTTCTGTCTCCTTACTCCTCATTGTTCACTCCTTACCTTTTACATTTCATGGCAAGACTGAAAGGGGTAAGGAGATGACAACCGAAAGTGTCCTGAGCATCGGTCAGGAGGCGATTCAAACAATCCTGCTTGTGGCGGGTCCAATGTTGGGTCTCAGCTTACTGGTCGGACTCTGTGTGAGTGCCTTCCAAGCCATGACACAAATTAACGAAATGACCCTCACCTTTTTGCCAAAGGTGGCCACCATGTTTGTGGTGCTCTTGGTCACATTCCCCTGGATGGTGGAAATCCTTGTGGGATTCATGACGGGGGTATGGGCCAGGATACCCGAGTTTGCCCAATAATCGAGGGAGTCGACCTGCGGCATGTATCAGAAAGATGTCCGGTAACCGGTGTTGCAATGGGATATGGCGATTCAGCAAGTGTGGCAATTTGTGGTCGTGCTCGTGCGCACGGCCGTTATCTTGTCGGCGTTACCGTTGCTGGGGGGGCAATCGGTTCCGAGTCGCATCAAAATCGGCATGGCGGTGATCATCGCCATCCTGTTGATGCCCATCGTGACGTTTACCCTTCCTCCCAATTGGTTGGAACCTGGAAATCTGGTGATCGTCTTGGGTGCCGAATTGCTTGTCGGTCTGGTCTTAGGTTTGGCCCTGCGATTACTCATGACCGCGGTGGAACTGGCGGGAAGTGTGATGGGCTTTCAAGTGGGGTTTGCCATGGCCGGAGTGTTGGACCCTGTCACGCAAGTGGAAACCCCGGTGTTCGGGCAATTACTGACCATTCTGGCAACCCTTCTGTACTTTCAAGTCGATGGGCATCATTTGGTGTTGTTGGCGTTGGGCAGTAGTTTTCTGTTGATCCCCCCCTTTGGCGCCCATTTGAGCGCCCCCCTACTGAGCGATGTGACCGAAGTGATTCAACGCACCTATGACACGGGAATGAAACTGGCCTTCCCTGTGATGGGGGCCACATTTTTGGTTCATTTCATCATGGGGATTCTTGGCCGCCTGGTTCCCCAGATGAACGTGATGCTCACCAGTTTTCCCATTACGATTGCGGTCGGTTTGTTGGTGTTAGGCCTGGGTTTGCCCTTCATCGCCTTGGTTTTTCAAGACTCCATTGTCGGGATGGAAACGGTCCTGTGGGACTTATTACAGGAATTAGGGCATGGCTGAGAATAAAGACGGGGCGGATAAATCAGAGCAACCGAGTCCGAAACGTTTAGCGGAGGCTCGTCGCAAAGGCCAAGTGCCGATGACCCGGGAATTGCCCTCGTTGTTTGTCTTGTTGGGTGGGGTTGGGCTGCTTTCTCTGTGGGCGCCTCACGCGTTTGTCCAATTTTTTGATCATTACCGACAGTGGTTGGCGCAAGCCGGAACCCTTCAGTTAGATGCTCAGTCCACACATGTCCTGTTGTTAAATATTGCCTATCAGGCCTTTGTTCCCCTGATTCCGTTCGGGCTCCTGGTTGGGGTATTCGCCTTTCTCGGCATTATCCTGCAAACGGGACCGCTTTGGATTGAAGAGGCCTTGCAACCCAAGCCGTCCAAATTGAATCCCTCCAATGGGTTGAAGCGCATTTTTTCCTGGAAAGGGGTCGTCGATCTTTTAAAGTCCTTGCTCAAATTAGCAGGGGTGAGTGGCATTGCCTATCTGATTCTGTCTCATAACCTGCTCGCGATTGTTCAACTTCCCCTCCTTGAGTTAACGGAGGCGGTTGGGGGTGTGTGGGGTCTCCTGGAGAACATTATGTGGTCGGTCGGAGGGTCCCTGCTCCTGTTGGCGATCATCGATTTCGTCTATCAGCGGTGGCAGCATACCGAAGATCACAAGATGACCAAACAGGAAGTAAAAGACGAGTCCAAGGATGTGGAAGGTGATCCGCAGATTCGATCCCGCCGGCTCAGTTTACAACGGGAACGTGCCCGACAACGAATGTTGCAGGCGGTGCCTAAAGCCGACGTGGTGATTACCAACCCTACTCACGTGGCTGTGGCGCTCAGGTATGAAACAGGAAAAATGGACGCGCCGGTGGTGGTGGCGAAGGGCGCAGGATTTATGGCGGACAAGATTAAGCAAATCGCGCGTCATGCGGGAGTGCCGATTATTGAAAATCGCAGTTTGGCTCGAGGACTGTATAAGGCCGTGAAAATCGGTCAAGAAGTGCCCAGTGCGTTGTATCAGGCGGCCGCTGAGGTGTTGGCTTACGTGTATCGCCTGAAGAAAATGCATGAGGGAAAGTGAGGGCGGAAGCGAGAAAGGCGAAAAGGAAGACGTAAAGAGTAAACGAAAAGTAATAAGAAAGCGTCAAGATTATCCTCATTCCTTCTGTAACTCTTTGACTTCTCACTCTTCACTTTCTATCACCCCTTACGATCAGGAGGTTGAGGAGAGTCATGTGGAAATAAATTACAATCATATGCAACAGCGGTAACCGATTAAGGCACGCATGGCATTTGATTCTCAAAAATTACGAGACGAACTGACTCCCGCGCATTATGGGGATGTCCTCTTGCCGATCGGGGTGGTGGGGATGCTCCTCCTCATGCTCTTACCCCTTCCCTCATTTCTGTTGGACCTTTTTTTATCCTTTAGCATTACGCTGGCTGTCTTGATTTTACTCGTGACCATGCATGCCGGGCGTCCCGCAGAATTTTCCGTCTTCCCCTCGGTGGTGTTACTCACCACGTTGTTCCGGCTTGCGCTGAACATTGCTTCGACGAGGGCCATTCTCATGCATGGGAACGAAGGCCCCGCTGCAGCCGGGCAGGTCATTGCCGTGTTTGGGGAGTTTGTGGTCGGGGGGAATTATGCGGTGGGCATTGTGGTCTTCTCCATTCTGGTCATTATCAATTTTGTCGTGATCACCAAGGGCGCCACCCGTATTGCGGAAGTCGCCGCGCGATTTACCCTGGATGCGATGCCCGGTCGGCAAATGAGTATCGATGCGGATCTGAATGCGGGGATCATTGACGAAGGGGAAGCGCGGAAACGCCGGGAGGCCATTTCACAGGAAGCCGATTTTTACGGATCGATGGACGGTGCCAGTAAGTTTGTTCGGGGCGATGCGATTGCCGCGTTGCTCATTATCTTCATCAACGTCATTGGTGGGTTGGGCATTGGCGTGCTGGAGCATGGGATGTCCATCATTGAAGCTGCTAAACGCTTCACCCTGCTGACGGTCGGAGACGCCATTGTGGCTCAAATCCCGGCCCTGATTATGTCGACGGCCGCCGGTATCATCGTGACGAGGGTTTCGACCAAAACCAGCCTTGGACGTGATTTAACCGATCAAATCTTTTTCAATCCCCATCTTGTGGCGGCGGTGGCCGGCATGTTGTTCTTTTTAGGATTTCTTCCTGGGCTGCCGCATGTGGCGTTTCTGTTGTTGGGAACGATGACTGCCGGTCTCGCCTACGTATTGTGGAATCAGAAGCAGGAAGCCGCTCGGCTGAAAAATCTCCCCAAGAAAAAAGATCCAGCGACCTCCTCCGGCACGGAATCGGTGGATTCCGTGACCCCTCCGGACCTTATGGAGTTGCATGTTGGTTATGGACTTGTGCCGTTTGTTGATCAAGCTCAGGGAGGGGAGTTGCTGGAACGGATTCGGGCTATCCGGCGCCAAACGGCGCTTGATATGGGATTTGTCGTGCCCGCCGTGCATATCCGGGATAATCTTCAGCTTAAACCGCATGAGTACCATATTTTGTTGAAGGGAATTCAGGTGGCCAAGGGAGAATTGGTGCCTCGGCATTTATTGGCCATCAATCCCGGTCATGCCAAAAAGGGTCTGCAAGGAAAGCCGGGAAAAGATCCGTGTTTCGGATTGCCGGCCGTCTGGATTGCTCCGACAGAAAAAGAGCGTGCTCAAATGGATGGCTATACGGTCGTCGATGGCCCGGCCATCATTGCCACGCATATGACCGAATTTATTAAAACGAATGGGCATGAATTGCTGGGTCGGCAAGAGGTCCAGAATTTGCTGGATAACCTCGCTAAGACGTATCCCAAGGTGGTGGATGACTTGATTCCGACTCAAATATCGTTAGGAGCGGTGGTGAGAATCCTCAAGAATCTCTTACGGGAACGAGTGTCGATCCGCGATTTGCGGACCATTTTGGAGACTGTTGCGGATTACACCACTCAGAGTAAGGATCCTGACACCCTGACCGAATATGCTCGGCAAAATTTATCCAGAACGATTTCGATCCCAATACGCCAATCCCGACGGATTGCTGCAGGTGATTAGTCTGGATCCGATACTGGATCGCCGCTTAATGGAGGCGATGCGGCCGAGTGGGAATGGAGAGCAAGGTGGGTTGCCTCCCAGTTTGTTGAATCAGGTGATTCTGTCGGTCCGTCAGGCCATTGAGCGAGTCGTGAGTCAAGGATATCAACCCGTGCTGTTATGTTCCCAGTCGATTCGATCCCAACTGTATCGCTTAGTCTCGCCGGGCGTGCATGCGCTGGCGGTCCTTTCGCCGAACGAGTTGGACCCTAAAACTCAAATTCAAGCTATTGAAGTTGTGAGGATGCCACATGAAGCTGAAACGGTTTGAAGCCCTTTCATTACAAGAAGCTCTCCAAGCGGTAAAAGCCGAACTGGGACCCGAGGCGGTCATCGTCTCGTCGCGGCGTATTCAAAAAGGGGGAGGCTTGTTCGGTCTGCTTAGTCAGTCCGTCATTGAGGTCACCGCGGCGGTGGATCGTTCGGCTCAGGCGGAGGAAGGTCCTGCCGCACGTGTTGATCGATCCATTCAGTCCCTTATGGCCAAACGTTTTGTGCCTGAAGTGCCGGTTCGTCAACCGGAACACCCCAAAACGGATGCCAGTTTTTCAGAAGCTCTCCAGGTGGCGACCGTGCTCGATCCGGTAACTCAGAACCTCCATGAGATGCGTCAGGAAATTCAACGGTTGCGGGAAGAACAACAAGATCCTGAACGGGTGTTAGGGCCCTTGCGACAAGAATTAGAAGGCTTGCGGATTGTGGTGGGACAAGTCTTGGGAAGTCAGATGGACCAACGTGTTGAAGGGTTACCCGGAGACGTGATGGATGTCTACCAGTCCTTGGTGAGTCAGGGCGTGAATCCTCAGACTGCGCATCATCTGCTTCGTGCGGTAGTGGAAACGCTTGGGACAGCCGGCGTGGGAAATCGCGAAGCCATGAAAAGTCTGTTATGGGAACGGATGGAGGAGACCGTAGCCGTCTCGGGTCCATCGGTCTCCAAGCATTATGGCCAAAAAGTGATGATGATGGTTGGGCCGACAGGCGTGGGAAAAACGACGACCATTGCCAAACTGGCAGGGTTGGCCCGTCAACAGGATGAGCATCGGCGAACCGTGTTGATTACCTTGGATACGTATCGTGTGGCAGCGGTCGAGCAACTTCGGGTGTTTGCAAAAATTTTAAAAATTCCCTTGGAGGTGGCCGTGTCCCACAAGGATTTTATGGAATGCATGGGACGACATCAGCATGCCGATTTGTTGTTGATCGATACGGCGGGGCGAAGCCCCAAGGATCAAGCCGGGTATGATGAATTACTCGCGATCACCAGAGGACAATTACACGTCGAAACGCATCTGGTGTTAGCCGCTCCGATGGCCGAGTCGGTGCAGATGGACACCATTCGCCGCTATCAATCGGTTCCTATCCATAAGCTCATCATCACGAAACTGGATGAGGTATCGAGCGGCGGCGGTCTGTATAACGTCTTGTCGCAGACGGGACTGCCGGTCTCCTATCTCTCTGCCGGACAGCGGGTGCCTGAAGACTTGGAAATCGCCACCCGAACACGCCTCGTTGAATTAGCTTGGGGCCACTCACCAGGCCATGTCCTTCAAGAGCGTGTGCCGGTAACGGGGGTGGCGCACTAATGGCCGGGTCATTATCCACACCGGTTCTGGTGCCCGGCGTTCCGGCGCAACGACGCCTGGATCAAGCCAGTGGATTGCGTGCCGCCATGACCTCCAACCCACAGGATCCTTCACGGATTCAGGTGATTGCGGTCAGTTCCGGAAAAGGCGGAGTAGGAAAAAGTAATGTCGTTGCGAATTTAGCGGTGGCTGCGGCTCGGCAGGGACGGAAGGTGTTGATCATGGATGCGGATCTCGCCTTAGGAAACGTCGACATCCTCCTGGGCCTCACTCCGCAGTATACGATTGAGGATGTGCTCTCCGGGCAGCGAAGCTTGAAGGACGTCCTCGTAACCGGGCCCGAAGGTATTCGCCTGTTGCCGGCGACCTCCGGAGGCCAGGCATTTACTCAGCTGACGCATGAGCAGCAACTTCATTTGCAATCGGCGTTTCTTCAGTTGGCGTCTCCGCCGGATTTGCTGCTTATTGATTGTGCGGCAGGGATTTCGGCCAATGTACTGTACTTCAGTTTAGTGGCCCACGAAACACTGGTAGTGGTATCGCCCGACCCGACGTCTCTGACCGATGCGTATGCCTTGGTCAAAATCCTTTCCACCCGTTATCACTTACGAACATTTCGCATGCTGGTCAATAAAGTGAAACATACTCAGGAAGGCAAAGATGTGTTTCGGAAGTTGAGTTTGGTGACGGATCGGTTTTTAAATATTTCGCTCGATTACCTCGGCTGTGTTCCCGCAGACGACTATGTGACGATGGCCGTGGCTCAACAACGCGCGGTGTGCGATGTCTATCCGCGGGCGCCGGCGAGTCGAGCCTTTTCTTCGTTGGTGAAGACCCTCAATGATTGGAGAGGAGATGGTTCCTGGCAGGGGGGCTTTCAACTCTTCGGTCCTGCTGCCTTGGGAGCCACTCGAACTGTGACGGAAGGATAACGTATGAAACGTGGCGCGGTAACAACGGTTTCAGAGAGTCCGGTTTCGGAAAAACCGGCATCGTCCAATCCGACGAAACTCTCGCTTTCCACCCAGGAACGTGAGACGTTGGTTCAGGAGTTTTTGCCGGTAATTAAATACATGGCTATGCGAATGGCCATGCGAGCGTCAAGTGGGCTCAATGTGGAAGATCTCATGAGTGCCGGAATGGTCGGGCTTCTGGATGCCCTGACGAAGTTCGATCCCTCACGAGAAATAAAATTTCGTACCTATGCCGAGTTTCGTATTCGTGGAGCGATGCTCGATGAAATCCGGGCGATGGACTGGGTCCCGCGGTCGCTTCGGGAACGCATTGGGAAAATTCAGCATGCAGCCAATGAATGGACGAAACGCAAAGGGCGGCCACCGACGGAGGATGAGCTCGCAGAATCCTTAGGCATGGAGGCTCAAGAGGTGGACGAGACTCTTCTGCAAGCCAAGGGAGCGGTCGTATTAAGTCTCGATGATTTGGGCTCCAATGATGAAGACTCCCATCCCATCTTGGATGCGCTGGCGGATCGAGACCAACCCTCGCCGTTGGAGACTCTGGTGTCGGAGGATGCCCGCCAGGCGTTGGTTGATGCCATTGAGCGATTGCCGGAACGTCAACGGCTGGTGTTAACCCTCTATTATTTTGAAGAGCTGACCATGAAAGAAATTGGAGTCGTGTTGCACGTCACGGAATCCCGAATTTGTCAGTTACATGCCCAAGCCATGATTCGTCTGAAGGCCCTTCTCCATACCCGGCTCGGTCCGTAGACATGCTTGAGAGGGACAGCGTCAGACCTCAGGCGAAGGCGGCGACCTCTTTTGCGCCATGTCCGACATTGTCATCGGGCATCGATCTTTAGTTCATGACCAATAGGCTACGTGTGAGACATGAGTATGGTGAGGTAGGGAGATCTCCTTTTCTTTTAATTTCCAGACACCTCCCGTTTCCCTTGCTACACCACTCTCGAATATCTCTGTGGGTTCAATGAAGCAGATGCCGACGGAAAATGTCCTCCATATGAAAATGCCTCCCGGCGATCCTCTTTATACCATTCTCATTGTGGATGATGAAAAAGTTGTGCGGATGGTCGCCAAGAAGCGTTTGGCCAAACTACCGTGTCGGTTACTGGAGGCCGGTAGCGGGGAAGAAGCTCTGTCCATGCTGGATCAGGAACCAGTGGATCTTATCCTGTCGGATTGGGTCATGCCCGGTCTTGATGGTCCCGGACTTTGTGAAGCGATTAAACAGGATGAACGCTATCGCACGATCCATTTTATCCTGATGACGGCATTGGACCATCCGACGCAAATTGCCGAAGGGCTCAGCCGGGGAGCCGACGATTTCCTTTCCAAAACCGATTCCGATCATGAAATTGTCGCCAGAGTGTGCGCGGGCCTTCGAGCCCGACAGTTGATGTTGTATGTGGAAAAGTCTAATCGGTTGTTATCACAAAAGCAGGCCGAATTAGATTCTGAACTTCGTTCGGCCTCCACCTTTGTGCGTAGTCTGCTTCCCCGGACCGGGGAAGTGATTCCTGGAGTGCGGGTGGAGTGGGAATTTTTGCCGTCTTCGCATTTGGGAGGGGATTTCTTTCAGATCGCCCGATGGGGGGACGACCATCTCGGTCTCATGGTGTTGGATATGTCGGGGCATGGGATCGGGCCGGCGTTGCGAGCCGTGTCGTTATCTCTGCTTTTTAAGGGAGAGCACATGCAACAATTGTTTCCCTCCTACGATCCAGGTGAGATTCTGACGAGTCTGAACCAACAATATCCCATGAGCGATGACGGGGAGTACTTCACGATCTGGGTTGGGGTGTGGCAATGCTCCACGCGCCTTCTTCGATATGCGAGTGCGGGACATCCCGGTTCCATTGTTGTGAAAACGGACCGGTCGTCGATGGTGTTGGGCGAGAGATCCTGGCCTATTGGCTTTTCGCGTAACGAGGTGTATGGAACTGATTCAATCTCCGTGAATCCGGGTGAGCGGATGTATCTCTATAGTGATGGAATTTATGAGGTGATGAATCCTCAGGAAGAGATCTGGGGGAAAAAAAGGCTTCAGAAGGCACTTGAGGAGGTTGCCGGTCAGCCGATGCAGTCGGGATTGTCCCGTATTATCGAGCAGAGCCGGGCATGGAATGCCAAAGGCGGGTTTGAGGATGACGTCGCGTTACTCGGAGTGGAGTTTTAGGCGTGAGGCGATAGCAGCAAGATACGCCTTTAGCCTTACGCTTCACCTCTCACGTTCTACCCTGACACTTCACAAATGGCTGTTATCGAAATGGCAAGTATGACAAACACATTCTCCCGAATCCTATTGGTGGACGACGATGCGTCAAATCTGGATGTTCTTGTCGAATGTCTCAAGGATGAACCCTATGAACTTGTTCAGGCACATAATGGGGAAGAGGCCTTAGCGTACTTGCGAAAGGATGGCCAAGATTTTCATGCCATGGTGTTAGATCGAATGATGCCGGGGATGAATGGTCTTGATCTTTTGGGGCATTTGAAAGCTGATGAGTGGCTCCAATGGCTTCCGGTTGTGATGCAAACCGCAGCCGGATCTCCACAAGAAATTGGGGAAGGGATTGAAGCGGGGGTCTTTTTTTATCTTATCAAGCCCTTTGACCAGCGCCTCTTATTGCGGATTGTCAATGCCGCGGTTGAGGAGGGATTGAAATGGAAACGGATATACCGAAATCTTCACCAACAGTCTCAGATTGTTGAATTATTGCAGCAAGGCCGTTTCCACGTTCGAACCATGGAAGAGGCATATGATCTGGCATTCTTATTGGGGCGGGCTTGTCCCAATTCAGAAAAAGTTGTGTTCGGGTTGAATGAATTGTTGGCGAATGGCGTGGAGCATGGAAATTTAGGAATCGGGTTCGATGAAAAAACGGCGCTCCAGGCAAGTGGAACGTGGGAGAAAGAAATTCAACATCGGACGGAGTTGCCACAGTATGCCCATAAGGTGGTCGACGTGTTGTTTGAACGGTGCCTGGATTGCATACAGGTAACTATCACCGATCAAGGTTCAGGCTTTGATTGGCGCAAGTATGAGCAGATTAACCCGGATCGAATTTTGGAAAGTCACGGAAGGGGAATTGCGATGGCCAAGGCCTTAAGTTTCTCACGGATCGAGTATCGAGGGAAAGGCAACCAGGTCGTGTGCGTCATCAAGACCGACTTGCCGATCGGTGAAGAAGGGAGCTCTCCTGCTTCTGGAATGCCTATGGCCGCGAACCAAACGGATAGGGCGTGAGGGGGCATTTGTGAGGAAAAAAACGATTTTCCGCTCCGGCACTTTTTCCCTGTTTCCTTATTCTTCATCTCAGGTTCTGGTCATTTCGAGAAAAATTTGAGTCATTCTAAAGTAAGGTCCATTGGTCTCCGAAAGGTCTCGTTGTCTCCTGTTTTTTCCTTGATAGGCCGAAGGGTTCTACCTGGGAATTGTAGCGTCAGGCTGGGCAGGAATGGGTGTTGAATGTTCACGGTTTTTTCCACGAAAGATGAGAGGGTAACATGGAAGAATGCCAAGTCACGTCAAGGATTCCCGATGAGGCGATTCTCAGGCCCCAAGGCGACCTCACCATTTTTGAAGCGGCACAATTTCACGCCGATTTAGTGTCCTTGCATCAACAAAAAGGGCCTCTCGCGATTGATTTAGGCGGGGTGGACCGTATGGATTCCTCCTGTGTGCAACTGATGGTCGCAGCGACCCGCTCCGGGCGGGTCACTGTGCAGGGGTATTCCAATCGTATTCGTGACAAGTTTGAGCAAATTGGATTTGCACAGTTTCTCCCGACCCAGGAGTCGTAACGCAGAACCATAAAATAATGCAGTCGATATTCATCGAGATCCAAGAATGAGGTGATGTGTGAATGGTGATTGGATGGTATGGATGGGTGTAGTGGTGGCCGGAACCGGGATTGGATATGTCTTGGGCGCCAGGAGCAGGCAGATGCGAATCCACCGGCTGGAACAGCAACTGCAGGAAGGCATTCAGGCTCAGCGCCGTTGGTTGGAGAATTGGAAGGCCTTTTGCCAGTGCCTGGCACCGGTGTTTCCGGTATTTGTGGCACAGATTAAGGCGGTCATTCAAGAAACAGGACAGGCGGCCGACGGATTGATTCAGCGGTTTCAGGCTATTTCACGAAATGCCAGGGAGCAGGTGGAGGAAACCGAAGCGTTGTTACATATGGCAGATGGGCATGGCGGGAAAGATGACTATACCGTCGATCGGATCCTTCATGACACACAAAAGACCATAGAAATGTTTGTCAAGCAAGTGACACAGACGACCACGGTGACGCTCGCCACGGTGAGCGTGATGGAGCAGGCATTAGAAACCACCTCTCGAATTTCAGAGGTGGTGGAGGAAGTCGAATTCATTGCCGATCAAACACGACTCTTAGCACTCAATGCGGCGATTGAAGCCGCTCGGGCGGGAGAGCATGGCCGAGGGTTTGCCGTGGTGGCGGACGAAGTGACGAAATTGGCCAATCGGTCCGCGCAGGCCTCAGAGCAAATTCGTACTCTCGCGACGACGGTTAAAGGCACAACCGAATCGGCCATGTCGGAACTCCAGGTGTTGGCGTCATTAGACCTATCGGAAACGGTAGAAGCTCAGAACCAGGTTCTGGAGATGATCAAGATCATGGGTCAAAAAAATGAGACCTTAAAAAAGAGCGTTGGTCACAATTCGGGGCGAACCAAAGAACTGGGCAAGGATATCGGCCAAATTGTGATGTCCATGCAATTTCAAGATATTACCCGTCAAAAATTAGAGCATGTCTACCAGCCATTGGAGCGAATCCATGCGCCGCTTCAAGCGGTGGCGGACGATACTGACGGTATAGACATGATGCCGAAGGTGCTCGAAGAAATCCGGAATCTCGAGCACACCTACACCATGGAGTCTGAACGACTCACGATGCAGGCTGCGCGCTCGGGTCAAGGGACGGTGATGGTCGGAACCGGCTCGGATGAAGGAGATAACATCACGTTATTCTGAAAACGTGAAGGGGGTGAAGGGTCAGGCGTGAAGGTGTATTGCTTCTCCTTACGCTCTCACCGTCACGGCTTTATGAAAAACTGGGTGGAGGTCGCAAGTTCTATGCTGATCGTACAGCGTCAACAAAGAAATTCACAGAACCAAAGTGAGGTAAAGCTATGGGCAAGACAGTTTTAGTCGTGGACGATTCCGTCTCGATGCGTCAGATGGTGAGCTTTACGCTGACCGGTGCCGGCTACGAAGTGGTCGAGGCTGGAGACGGAAAAGAAGCCGTGGATAAACTCAATGGAGGGGCGAAGCCCAATTTGGTGATTACGGATCTGAATATGCCGAACATGGATGGGATTTCTCTGATTAAGGCCGTACGGGGCATGGCTGCCCATAAGTTCACCCCGATTCTCATGTTAACCACCGAGTCATCTGATGACAAAAAGAAAGAAGGGCAAAGTGCTGGAGCGACGGGGTGGGTTGTGAAACCGTTTAATCCAGAACAAATGTTAGCCACGATTAAGAAAGTACTGCCAGGCTGAGAAGTGAAACGTGAGAAGTGAAAAAGTGAAGGAGAAGATGAGAGTGAAGCGTGAAAAATCGTCAAAAAATCAAATCTTCCCATCTTTTCACTTTTTACTACTGAATTTCTTCCTGGTTGCGTGAATAAACCGCATAAAAATTTGAAGGTATGGAAGAAGGCGATGGAATTAGTGTTGATGGTATACAAAATAACTAAACGCTTTCCCAAATCGGAAGATATGGATTAACCAGCCAAATTCGCAGGGCTGCGATAAGTATTCCGAGTAATATTGCTGAAGGGGCTAGCCGGCAAACGACAAAAGAGTTCATGCAGTTCCTTTATATTGCAAAGGGATCATTAAGTGAATTGGATACCCAATTAGAGTTGGCAAAGGGCTTGGGATTTGTTCTCAGAGGCATGGGAAGCCTGGATCGGAATGTGAATATTGACAAGATGATCAGTGGACTCATTCGTCATCAAAAAGGAGTTAATACAGACATGAAAATCATCGATCACAAGGCAGCATGTTACTCCTTTACGCTTCTCCCTACTTTCTTACTTCTTACTTTTCACTTTTGACTTAAAGGAGGCAAATCAATGGCAGTTGATCTTTCACGGTTTCAAGAGTCATTTTTTACTGAATCGGCAGAACATGTAGAAACCATCGAGTCCGGTTTATTGGCGTTAGAGCAACGTCCGAACGACCTGGACTTATTGAATCGAATTTTTCGGGGCGCCCATTCGATTAAAGGCAATGCGGGGATGTTTCATTTTACGGCCATTGCCGAGTTGACTCACAAAATGGAAAACATTCTGGATGACCTCCGGAATGAAAAAATGCCGGTGATTCCTCACGTCATCGATGTGCTGTTACGGGCGTTGGACGGCTTGAAAAGTCTTTTGGACGCGGCGCAAGGGGGTGAGGCGGCAGATGAGACAGCCATTCATGTCTTAGAAGGCGAACTGGAGGCCTGTCAGAAGGGAACGACTGCTCCGGCCCATGAGGGGTCTTTACCTGAAACCGGTCCCCAGGGTTCTCCACCTCAGGACGTCACGTGGCGAAAGGTCCAGATTGATTGGAGTGCTTTACCGGAATTATTTCAACGAGGCATGGATCCCGCCCAGATTTTTAAGGAACTGCATGAGTTAGGCATGGTGAAGGTGCTGCATGTGCGAACCGATGGCCTTCCGGCTTTGGACGCACTCGATCCAGAACGATGTTATCTCAGTTGGAGGGTGGAATTGGAAACGGATGCCCCTATCGGCCAGATCGAGGAGGTGTTTGCGTTTGTCCGGGATGGGAGCGAATTAGCCATCGTCGATTGCGCACCGAAAAAACCAGAACCCTATAAACGGGTGGGGGATATTCTGGTGGAAGAAGGGGTTGTGACTCCGGAGCAAATCGCCGAAAGTCTGGCCAAGCAAAAGCCTCTTGGCGAAATTCTGGTGGAAGAGAAAAAGGCGTCTCCCCAACAAGTCGATAAAGCGCTTCAGAAGCAACAGCAATTGAAAAAACATGAAGTAGCCTCTATTCGGGTCGATACGGAAAAAATCGATAAATTGATCAATCTGGTGGGAGAATTGGTGATAACCCAATCGATGATTACGGACCTGAGTGAGAAATTTACCCTCGCGCAGCTTCCGGTTCTCCAGGAACGGATAACCCAATTGGAACGCAATACCCGGGAGATACAAGAACGGGTCATGTCCATTCGGATGATGCCGATCGGCAGTGCATTCCACCGGTTCCCACGGTTAGTGCGGGATCTCGCAGGGAAAAGTGGTAAGGAGATTCAATTGGTCATGTCCGGTGAGGAAACCGAGTTGGATAAAACGCTGATTGAGGCGATCGGTGATCCCCTCACCCATCTGGTTCGCAATTCGGCCGATCATGGGTTGGAGTTACCCGAAGACCGGGTGGCTCAAGGCAAGTCGGAACGAGGAACCATTCGTCTCCATGCGTATCACGATGGCGGGAATATTTGTATTGCCGTGGAGGATGACGGTCGAGGATTGAACCGGGAAAAGATCATTAAAAAAGCCGTCGAAAAGGGGATCATCGCCGATGGCAGCAATATGTCGGATGAGGCCGTGTATCAACTGATTTTTCGCCCCGGATTTTCCACGGCCGAAACCATCACCGATGTGTCAGGTCGTGGGGTGGGGATGGATGTGGTGAAACGTAATATCGAAGGTCTGGGAGGGTCGGTGGACATTCAGAGCACGATGGGCAAGGGCTCCCGTCTCACGCTGAAATTGCCGCTCACATTGGCCATTATTGACGGGATGACTGTCCGGGTCGGTCAGGATAACTACATTATCCCGCTTATTGCGGTCACCGAATCCATTCGCCCCAAACCCAATGAATTGCAACGGATCGTGGGGAAAGGCGAGGTAGTCAATCTTCGTGGAGAATGGGTGCCGGTGGTCAAACTTTATGAGGCGTTTAGCCTCACGCCCGATTTTACCGATCCTTCACAGGCTTTGTTGGTGATCGTGGAAACCGATGGTCGGCGATTGGCCGTGCTCGTGGATGAACTGACGGGGCAACAACAAGTGGTCATTAAGAGTTTGGAACAAAATTTTCGGAAGGTCGAGGCTATTTCCGGAGCCACCATTCTGGGGGATGGGCAGGTCGCGTTGATTTTGGATGTGCCGGGATTGGCCAAATTGGCACGGGTTGGCCACATTGCGGCGGCATAAGGAAGAAGTGAAAGGTAAGGAGCAAGGGGTAAAGAAATGAGGGAAGAGAAAATTGGAGCGAATGCTGTCTTGCGCCCTACTCCTTACCGAGGTAATGCAGGTTGATAACAACAATACATGACAAAGGAGCTTAATGATGACCACCGCAACGGCTGAACCGACGGAACAACGCTCGATTCGAACGACGTATGCCAGCGACGATCAACAATATCTGACCTTTAATCTGGCGGATGAATATTACGGAGTGGATATTCTGAAAGTACAGGAGATTAAGGGATACACCACGGTGACCAGGATCCCCAATACCCCGGATTTTCTTAAAGGGGTACTCAACCTTCGTGGCACAATTGTGCCCATTGTGGATCTTCGCATGAAATTCGGCATGGGGGTGACCGAACCCACGTCGTTCACCGTGGTGGTTGTGGTCAATGTCCGGAATCGTGTGATGGGCTTTCTGGTCGATGCGGTGTCCGATGTGCTGGATATGAATGCCAAGGATATTCAGGCCCCTCCGGACATGGGCACCTCGGTCGATGTCACGTTTATCGCCGGCATCGGTAATGCCCAGGATCGCTTAGTGACCCTGTTGGACATTGATCGGGTTCTCACGGAGGAGGAAGTAATCGTCGTGGAAAACATTCAAGACGTGGAAGAAAAAGCTGAGGTCCATGCCTGACCGGAAACGAAAGGGACCATGGATGGTCCGGGACACCGGCGGCGAACAACAACATTAAAGAAGTCAGCGAGGATTTTATGAACAGGATGGTGAACACAAATTTCAGTTTGGGGATTGCAACCAAGTTGGTGGTGTTGTTCGCCATCTTTGGCATTGTGCCGATGGCCGCGGTGGGGTACTTAGGATCTTCGGCGACCGGAGAAATGGAAACAGCTGCGGGTCTGCGTGTGCAAGCCATGGCGGAGACTATCGGGGATAAAATCGACCGGAATTTGTTCGAACGGTATGGGGATCCTCAATCCTTCGGACTAAACAGGATCGTGGGTGAACGCTACCATTGGTATAGCAAAGAGAATAATGCCATTGCGAGTGCGATGAACCAATACGTTGCGACATCCGGTATTTATTATTTGACGATATTGGTAGACCCGGTTGGAGATGTTATGGCCGTGAATTCCAAGGATGCGAAAGGGAATCCGATCGACACCACGGCAATATATTCCAAAAAATATACCGACGCTCCGTGGTTTAAGGCGATGGAGGCCAAAGAATTTACCACCAAACAGCCCTTTACCGCTCCCGGCAATGATACGGCGACCGGGACCTTCATTGAAGACGTCCACGTTGATGAAGATGTGAAATCGGTGTATCCGGGAGATGACGGGTTAACCTTGGGTTTTTCCGCTCCGGTGTATGTGGATGGCGATCTGATCGGGTATTGGAGCAATCGGGTCAAATTTTCTCTGGTAGAAGAAATCGTGCAAACTGCGTATCAAGAGCTTAAAGGGGCCGGATGGGCAGGATCGGAAATTGCTCTGCTCGGCGATAAGGGACAGGTTCTTGTGGATTATGATCCTTCCAATCAAGGCACAGAGGACATGACCCATGATTTTGAAAAAACACTGTTTAAACTCAATCTCGCCGAAACCGGGGTAGAAAGCGCAAAATTCGCCGTTGCCGGGAAAACAGGCTATCACTTGGCGCTCCATGACAGGAAGCACATCTGGCAAATGGGTGGATATACCCATCTGAAAGGCGCATTGGGCTATCCGGGGATGAATTGGTCGGTCCTGGTTCGAGTTCCTAAAGCCGAAGCTACGGCGGCGGCCATTGCCTTCAATCGAAATTTAACTATGACCGCCATTATTTGCCTGGTTCTGATTTTGGTTGTCGGATTGTGGGTTGGGCGTCGTGGGGCAAAGAGTCTGGTCCACATCAGCGAGGTGGCCCAACGGGCGGCTGACGGAGATTTGAGTCGGCGCGTCACCGTGACATCCAATGATGAATTAGGAAGCATGGGTAAGGCGATGAATGCCATGTTGGATAATTTGGTGAAGGTGGTGTCTGAAGTCCGCCAAGCGGCGGAACATGTCTCCACTGCGTCAGGTGAAATCACCCAAGGCAATGAAGATCTTTCGCAACGCACCTCGGCCCAGGCGGGCGCATTGCAGCAGACCAGTGCGTCGATGGAGGAGATGACGTCCACCATCAAGCAAAATGCCGATAATGCCAAGCAGGCCAATCAATTAGCCGTCGCTGCCCGGGAAGTGGCGGAGAAGGGTGGGGCGGTAACCGACAAGGCCGTGGTGGCCATGGATGAGATTAATAAGAGCAGCAAGAAGATCGCGGATATTATCAACGTGATCGACGAAATCGCATTCCAGACCAATCTTTTAGCACTCAACGCAGCCGTGGAAGCGGCACGGGCGGGCGAGCAGGGCCGGGGGTTTGCGGTAGTGGCTTCAGAAGTACGGAATCTGGCGCAACGTTCGGCGTCGGCTGCCAAGGAGATCAAGGCCCTGATCAATGAATCGGTGCAAAAGGTGGGTGACGGTAGTGAGTTAGTGAATCGCTCAGGCCAGACGCTGGGCGAGATTGTGAACTCGGTTAAACGGGTAACGGATATTATTTCCGAAATCAGTGCGGCATCCCAGGAGCAGGCGGCTGGGATCGATCAAGTCAATAAGGCGGTGATGCAGATGGATCAGGGCACACAGCAGAATGCGGCCCTGGTGGAAGAAGCCACGTCGGCTTCCCAGTCTATGAAGCAGCAGGCAACGGAACTGTTGAATCAAGTCGCGTTTTTTAAGTTAGAAGAGGCAGGACATTCGCGGTTTGCAGGGGTACAACGCGGATCTGGAGCCACGTCTGTGGTAGCAAACGGCAAAAGGTCCTCCAATGTGAGTCAACCATTACAATCGGTCAAAGCTTTCTCTCCTCCACAATCAACGGCTAAGTCCCAACCGGTTGGCGTGGGCAGCTCGAATGGCCATGATCGCCGTCAACGTGAGAACGATTTTTTTGAAGAGTTTTAGCAAACCAGTCTGATTATTTAACAAGGAAATTAGGAGGTCGCATGGGGAAAGTTTGGAATTCGATAGGCATTGGTCCAAAAGTGGTGATGACTATTATGGTGGTCTTTTCGGGGTTGCTGGCTGCGGGAGCATATTTGCTCGGTCAGCAATTGCATGCGGATCTTGAACGGGTCTTATCCGATCAGGCGTATATTGTTCAAAAACAAATAGAGGTCACCCGTGCCTATGTGACCAAAGAGTTTGTGGTGAAAGCCAAGGCGGCTGGAATGAATACCGGCGTGGATCATAGTGCACCCGATACGATTCCCTTTCCGGCCACATTTGCTCGTGAAACCTCTGAACTCTTAGCTGAGGAAGGCGTCTTTAATGCCAGGATCGTGAGTCTCACGCCCCTGAATCCCAAAAATGCTCCGCAAGATACCTTTGAGAAAGAAGCCCTTGCTGCCCTCGCGAGCGGCCAAAAAGAATTTACCAAAAACGATACCGTGAATGGGAAAATGATGTTCCGCCGTGCAACTCCGGATCTGGCGACCGCTCAAGCCTGTATCGGCTGTCATGAGGGAAAAAGAATCGGAGATATGTTAGGAGCGGTATCAGTACAGATTCCTATGGATGGTCCCGCAGCACAATTACAAGGGAATCTCAGCAATATGTATATGGGGATTCTGGCCGTGGGTGTCTTGATGATGGGGCTGTTGTATCTGATGATTGCGAAGTTGGTGGTCCAGCCGATGAAGAGTCTGGAGTCCATGGCCGTGCGAGCGAGGGAAGGAGATCTCACCGGTCGGGCCAGCGTGAAAAGTCAGGACGAAATCGGCCGAACCAGTGAGTCGTTTAATATGATGTTTGACCGGGTGAGTGAAGTGATTGCGTCTGTAAAAACCGCTGTGTCCGGCATTACGACCGGAACTTCCGAGATTAATGCTGGTACCTCGGATCTCGCCGGGCGAACCTCGGCGCAAGCAGGAGCCTTAGAAGAAACCAGTGCATCCATGGAAGAGATGACCTCTACCATTAAACAGAATGCGGATAACGCCAAGCAGGCGAACCAACTGGCGGTGGCCGCCCGGGAAGTGGCGGAGAAGGGTGGCGCGGTAACCGATAAGGCGGTAGAGGCCATGGATGAGATTAATAAGAGCAGCAAGAAGATTGCGGATATTATTAATGTGATCGACGAAATCGCCTTCCAAACGAATCTCCTAGCTTTGAATGCCGCCGTGGAAGCGGCACGGGCTGGCGAGCAGGGACGAGGGTTTGCCGTAGTGGCCTCGGAAGTGCGGAATCTGGCGCAACGTTCGGCCACGGCCGCCAAAGAGATTAAGACGCTGATCAACGAATCGGTGCAGAAAGTTGGCGGGGGCAGTGAGTTGGTCAATCGCTCGGGTCAGACGCTGGCCGAGATTGTGAACTCGGTCAAACGGGTGACGGATATTATTTCCGAAATCAGTGCGGCGTCCCAGGAGCAGGCGGCTGGGATTGATCAGGTGAATAAGGCGGTGATGCAGATGGACCAAGGCACACAACAAAATGCGGCCTTGGTGGAACAGGCAACTTCAGCGTCCCAGTCGATGGCACAACAAGCTGAGGATCTGTTGCGGCAGGTTGAGTTTTTCAAGGTCCAGGCTGAGTCCGGGTTTCAACGTTCGGAGACCATGGCGAAAACCCGCGCATCTGTTCACGCCCAATCGATCGGCGGAACGGGGTCTCAATATTCTCGGGCGGTCTCGCCTGTTACTGGCACAGCTCAGGGAAAGCATTCTCCCAATAAAAAAGAGGTCGCTGTGGGTGTTGGGAGCGTGGCGTCCAACGGGCATAAAAAGTCCGGGGATGATTTTTTTGAAGAATTCTAAGGAACTGTAAAAAGTAAGGCGGAAGGCGAAGAAATTTTCTTCGTCTTCCGCCTTACAAAGGATCTTCCGTCGGCATATTCCTATCTTGTCGCTGACGAAGGGTTTCCTTCCTCTCTCCTGATCCTTCCCGTCTTTATTTTCATTCTGTCATTTCTCTTCTTTGGCTTGTGAGTCTGGCTTCCGCAAATGGGGCCTCTCCATTTTTCATTTCTCCGACTTGATGAGTGGCAGGGTTACTTTCATATTGACTGTTCCTGGTTATGTCGGCTACTCTAGCGTGCCGAGGAAGAAGGTTTGAATTGTTCACGTCATGTTTTTCAACACTCACAGGAGGAGGGCTGTTATGAGAAGATGGGCTGCATTCGCAATGATGTTTGTCGTCTTCATGTTCGGGCTCGCCCTGATGGTGCCGGTCGGCCAAGCCGCAGACGCGGCCAAGGAATTGGCGGCGAAGTACATCCTGGCAACGGCTAAGGCTGCCAGAACGGTGTACGTCAAGGGTGTGGTGGCCGATGCGAGCAAAGGTGGCATGAAACCCGATGAAGATTGGGTGAAGGATGACCACGGCATGATGCTTCCTGCTCAATTCGTGAAAGAACTTGGAAAGGAATTGAAAGAGTTTGATTTGTCCTTGGTGGGAACCGATCCCTTGTATGCGTCCAATGCACCCAAGAGTGCAAAAGAAAAAGAAATGTTAGCGGAATTAGCCAAAGGAAAAGAAAAAGTGATCGTGACGGAAGATGGCGGGGCGACCGTTGGCATGTCCGCCGATTATGCGATCGCGGACAGCTGTGCCGATTGCCATAACAAACACCCGAAGACGACCAAAAAAGATTGGAAGAAGGGTGACTTTATGGGAGCCATTGTTGTCAGACTGAAATAATTTCATTTTAAGACTAATCGTCTTGAGAAAAGGCGGGGAGGGTTTCACGACCTTCCCCGCCTTTTTTTTTCCACTCTGAGTTCCCATTTTCGAAAAAGTATCTCCGGTCCTTTAATTCGGTCAGAGGTGTGCCGATAAGATGAAATGGAAAAGAAAAAGGGAAAGAAGCAAGGCTGAAGGGTAACGGGTAAAGTGAATAGGCTATCCTTTTACGCCTCCTGAGGTAATTTTTTTCTTACATTCCTTACCGATTGTTTTCACTTCATTGGTCCCCTGGAATGGAAATCCTCCAGCAGAAAATATGGACCTCAAAAATCGTTTATCGGAGTTGGCTTTGGCCGGAATGACCATGGCTTATGGTCTGTCGCTAATTGGAATCCCTGCCGCCAAGCGACATGATGTGACCGGATACAGAAATTCGATGATGGTTGCCTGCGATCAGGTATGTGTTTGGCTGGTGGCGTATGTGACCAAACAATGGCTGGTCGGGCGTGACCGGTTTGTTGGAACCGTCAAGCAATATTGGTTTCTGTTTATGTCGGTTCTTCATGTGCCTATCGACCTCGCGATGACCACTATAGGATTGGAAATCATCAATATGGGGGTTGGACTCCGGAAGCTTCGGAATGAAACGGGGGTTGGAGCGATGGTGGGAGGAATCTCTCGCCATTGTCTGGATGAAACCTTCTGACGGTGTATGTGGTCTATGGGATGTTGTGTGATTGGTTCCCAGCGAATTGAAAGGTGAGGGGAAAGGAGTGAGAGGTCAGTCGAAAGGGAAGTTCTGACTGTTCATGCCCTTCTCTTCACTACCTGCTCCCTCACTGGTGACGTTGGTGTAATTGACCATAAAGGACATGATGATGACGACAATGTTGACTGACAAGGAATTTGAACTGTTTAAGCATCTGATTTATCAGCAGGTTGGTATCAAACTTGATGAGCCAAAGAAAACCCTCTTGGTGTCTCGTTTGGGAAAACGGCTTCGGGATCTTCACCTTTCTTCCTATCAGGCGTATTACGATTGCGTAAGCGGGAAAGGCGGGGGAGAGGAGTTGATCAAATTGCTGGATCTGGTGTCGACAAATAAGACTGAGTTTTATCGGGAGCCGGTGCATTTTGATTTTCTCCGAGACCAGGTCCTTCCAGAGGTGCAATCGTCCAAGACCTTGAGGATTTGGTCTTCTGCATCATCTTCCGGTGAGGAACCCTATACGATTGCCATGACCTTGTCTGATGCGATTACCGATATCAATCGATGGGACATCAAAATTCTCGCCTCGGATATTTCTACGCGCGTGTTGGCAAAGGCCTCCTCGGGTATCTATGAGGAAGAGCGGGTCAGTCAACTTCCCAATGATCTGGTGAAACGGCATTTTCTTCGAGGAAAAGGTCCGCAAGCGGGAAAACTTCAGGTGCGCCCTCAGGTCGCGCGTCTTGTGGCCTTTCGACGGATCAACTTAATGGACCCGACATTTCCTATACGCAGTCAACTGGATGTGATTTTTTGTCGGAATGTCATGATTTATTTCGATCGTCCTACCCAAGCCAAGCTCATGGAGAAGTTTTTTCGGTACCTCCGCCCTGGGGGGTATTTATTTATCGGACATTCGGAAAGTTTGCAATGGATCGACCATCAATTTACGTATCTGCGCCCAACCATTTATCAAAAACCGGTTGGCGTGAGTAGTAAGGCGTAAGGGGGGTGAGAAGTGGAGAAGAAAACATTCAACCCGTTTCTCTTGCGCCTGACGGTGGACTCCTTAAGGTAAGGAAATTATGTCATCGACAGGATTGATGGAATTTGGACATATACGTCGCATGCAGGATACCCGCTTTCCTTATGAAGTGGCCGTCATTCTCCCTGGTGAATATTTTGTGAGCCGGGAGCCCAAAGTCATCTATACAGTGTTGGGTTCCTGTATCTCAGTGTGTTTGCGAGATCCACTGGCTGGCGTGGGAGGGATGAATCATTTCATGTTAGCGGCTCCTTCCAATACTGAAGGACACGATAATTGGGCGGATTCGGGACGATATGGCAGTTTTGCCATGGAGATGCTGATGAACGATATTTTCAAGCGAGGCGGAAAAAAGGAGCGACTCGAGGCGAAGGTCTTCGGCGGCGGGAAAATTTATGATGGCACCATTGATATTGGGGCCCAAAATGCCGCTTGGGCTCTTGCATTTTTGGAACAGGAGGGTCTGTCGCCTATCAAAGCGGATGTCGGAGATGTCTGTCCTCGGAAGGTATACTATTTTACCGATTCGGGGAAAGTGCTCATGAAAAAACTCGACCGTATCGTGGCAAGTGAGATTGCGAAGGAAGAGGGGCAGTACCGGAAGAAGCTTCAACATGCTCCTGTACAAGCGGACGTCACATTATTTTGAGGAAAGAGTAAGACGTTAAGGGTGTAGTCTCATTCGGGGAAGAGGTAAGGGGGAAAAGCGTCAGGCGTGAAGAGGAAAGACACCCTTCGTCATATCCGCAGGTGGTTTGCGGGTATCCATTCAAAATGGGCTAATGGGATCCCGAGGAGACCTGTCGGGAATGACGAAGGGTGTGCAAGGTAGAAGGGTATGCAGAGTTAGGAGTCAAGACAGGGGAAAAGTGAGTGCAGGGACCAAAAGACTGCGGGTTGTTTTTTCTAACTTCTGACTATTAACCCTTTAGTTGGAAATATTTATGTCACAGAGGGGAGCCGTATGAATGAGAAAAAAATACGCGTGTTGATTGTTGATGACTCGGCGTTAATTCGAAATGTCATGACGGAAATTTTAGCGCAAGATCCTGAAATCGAGGTGGTTGGAACGGCTCCTGACCCGTATGCCGCCAGGGATAAAATGAAAGCCCTGAAGCCTGATGTGCTGACTTTAGATGTGGAAATGCCCAAAATGGATGGGCTCACTTTTTTACAGAAAATTATGGCTGCGCGGCCGATGCCGGTGGTGATGGTGAGTTCGTTAACTGAACAAGGAGCCGCGACGACACTACAGGCTTTGGAGGCCGGTGCTGTGGATTTTGTGACGAAGCCCACAGTGGATATTCAGCACGGGCTCTCGGACTTAGCTCATCAAATTATCAGCAAAGTGAAGATCGCCGCCCTAGCCAGCGTGAAAAAACGAACTCCACCTGCCGACTGCACTGAACGGATTAAAGCCCTGGCTGCTCAATCCGCGATGATTAAAACCACGGATACGATTATCACCATTGGTGCATCAACCGGTGGGACCGAAGCGCTTCGGGAATTATTGGAAGTGCTGCCACCGAATACTCCACCCATCATTATGACGCAGCATATGCCGGAGCAATTTACGAAATCGTTTGCGAACCGGCTGAATGAGCTGTGCCAGATTCACGTGAAAGAAGCTCAGGAAGGTGACAGTGTCCTGCCCGGACAGGCCTTGCTGGCGCCGGGGAATTATCATATGGAGCTTCGCCGCAGTGGTGCTCGCTATTATGTCTCTCTCAATCAAGCGCCACCGGTCAACCGATTTCGTCCTTCAGTAGATGTCATGTTTCGATCAGTGGCGCGGTTTGCCGGGGGGAATAGTCTCGGGGTGATCCTGACTGGAATGGGGAATGACGGTGCTGCCGGTATGTTAGAAATGAAACAGGCCGGAGCTTTTAACTTTGCCCAGGATGAAGCATCCTGTGTCGTTTTTGGGATGCCAAAAGAGGCCATCAAGGCTGGCGGAGTCGATAAAATACTTCCGTTACACGATATTCCTGCGGCCATGCTGGCTCATTTGAAAATGCTGGCTCCGCGTTAAGAGGAGCCTTATGGGTGGTAAGGTCCCGGGACATGCCCACGATTGCCTTTTTGACGGTCCTTATGATTCTCCTGACATCGTGAGGCTGAACTCTTGTCTTTGTACAATTCGCCATGGGGAGGTGGTTGAAATCTGTCCCTATAACTTGGGAGCCCTCATCTTATTCCCCGTTTTTGGGCTTTGTTGAATTTCCATAGAGGACATGCTGCCTCTGTGTTGCACCTTTCCTGCAGGTCTGGAAGATGTGCATTCCGGTGTATGGGCTTTAACCGAGGAGCTTGCTTTGAACGGTGCGTATTCATTCGTTTCCTTATTAGCCTTATAACCAGTAGAAGCATAGTGGTCCCAGAAATAACCTTTGAAGACGTTATGTATATCCGGAATCTGGTCCGGGTGCAGGTAGCCATGGTTTTAGAGCAGGAGAAAATCTATTTAGTGCAATCACGCCTTGAGCCGTTTGCCAAACAGGAAGGCTTTGGATCAATGGCTGATCTGGTTTCTCACCTCCGACAGACTTCCTATGGCCCATTACACAAGCGGGTTGTGGAGGCCATGACCATCAACGAGACAAGTTTTTTTCGGGACCTCCTTCCATTTCAAGCACTTAAAGACCGGCTCCTGCCGGAAGTGATTCAAACAAACAGGGATACCAAGCGTGTGCATATTTGGTGCGGGGCTAGTTCCAGCGGACAGGAACCCTATTCAATTCTCTTAACAATTTTACACCATTTTCCGGAACTAACGTCCTGGCATATTCGTTTGATTGCCACTGATTATTCCCAGGAAATGGTCAGACGTGGTCAGGAAGGCCGATATGGACCCTTCGAAGTCAAGCGGGGTCTTTCTCCGCCTATGCTGAATACCTATTTTTCACGGCAAGGGATGGAGTGGCAGATTCGTGATGATGTGCGGGACAGGATCGAGTTTTATGAGATGAACTTGGCCGGTCCGTGGCTGGTTCTTCCGCCAATGGATCTGGTGTTCATGCGGAATGTCATCATGTATTTCGATATGGAGACCCGGAAAGAAATTCTTCGACGTATTCGAGGCATTCTCGCCCCTCATGGGTATTTAATTCTCGGAGCCACGGAAACGACGTTGGCCGTGGATGATCATTTTGAGCGTGTTCCGGTGAACGGCACGTCAGTGTACCGAGTAAAGAAGGATTAGTGGATGGTGTAGTTTTTTATTGTCTGATGGGTCCTATTGCGGCTGATGGGCGTAACCTTTTAGTACATTAAATTGTTATCCCTCGATAGATTCAGGATCGCATTCGACTGTCTCTGCAGGAGCGGATCTCTTACTCGTGACCGATTGGCTCTGTGTGGTTCTGAGAAAAAATTGTAAAGGGGTAGAGGAAACTATGGCGGTATGATGCCAAACAAGCGCCAACCGCAGCTTCCTTTACTGTTATGAAATAAAACAATCTGACGTAAACGCCATTATGCAGGAGTGTTTAATTCTTTGCGAATCCTCACCGATAAGGTGAGTTGGATGATTACAGGATTGTCAGGGAGGTTTTTTGGCATACACCATGGAGGAGTATATGAATGTTACGCAAGAAAAGCGTGAAAATGTCGTGGTCGTGCATCTGGCGGGACGGTTTGATTTTGGCGCAAGAAAAACCTTTAAAGACAGTTTAGGAGAGGCAATGAAAGAAGAGTTGCCGATTGTCCTGGATTTTGGAGAGGTATCGTTTGTGGATAGTTCCGCTTTGGGTATTTTGGTGATTGCCCATCAAACTCTTAAAAGTAAAAAAATCCCCTTTAGTCTGGTGAATCCTCAACCGTATGTTCGCCAGGTTTTAGATTTAGCCAATGTCGCCAAAATGATTCCCATTTATCAGACAATTGGTGAGGTCCCTCAAATGGCGGTTATACCATCAGAGGTATAATCGGTATTTCCCTTTTTTCGGCCTGAACGATCTCCCTCAGCAATTGAACTGTGATATGGATTGTGAAACGAAAGAGGTGAGCGTGCGGGATAAGGGCAAGGCGTGAAACCCATGACCACGGTTTTCCATTATCCCTGCCGGTGGGTAGCGGGAATCCATCCGGAGAAGCGAAGATGGATTTTTGATAAACAATGCCGGGAATGCCGGCGCCTGTCGGAAGGCGTAGGGGTGAGGCGGGTAGTTCAACTGATTCTTCATGCTTCAACTATTCACGGAATAGCCCTTCTTGCGGAGCGCCCTCATCTATGACGACTCGAAAGCGTCTTGCCTGTTCACAGATATGTGCAGGCATGTATTTAGTTCGAATTCTCGATTCCTGGTGGAAGTCGCCGTTCTTTCGTCACCGCCGACTGCTTTCTTCCCACGATGTCCAGCAATTGCTCCAGTCCGGCATTCATGAAGTTGAAATTGATACTGCCAAGGGGCTTGATGTGCCGACCGAATCAGAATCTGTTCCGCTCCAGGACAACCTTGAGTGCCATTCGGAGTCAAAGACGCCTTTGGATCAGGATGAATCATCCGGGCATGAGTCCTCGTCATGCTCTCCAGGGAGTAAGGATGGAGTGGAAGATGATCATCAAAAACGGCTAATACGGTTGCGCGGGGATACGATTGCGGCCTTGGAAGATATGTTCGAAGGCGTCAAAACCGGTCAGGCCATCCCTCATGTCGCCATGCAGGAGACGGCCAAGGCCTTTGTGGAGAAAGCCTTAGCCCACCCTACCGTGCTTGCCGAGATCATGCTTATTGAGCATCTTGAACAGTTTGATCCCACCCTCTACTCGCATGTTGTTGATACCGCCTTGTTGTCGATTCTCGTTGGCCTCCAACTCAAGTGGGAGGTGAAGCAACTTGAAGAGATCGCCGTCGCTGCGTTGTTACATGATGTCGGCTATATGCGGCTGCCTCTCAATCTGGTTCAGTCACGATGGGGAAGCAGTGGGATTGATTATTCGTTGTTGCAGCAACATGTCGATATGGGAGTGGCGCTGATTCATAAACATTCGGAATTCTCCCAGAACATCGTTCAGATGGTGCAGGAACATCATGCCTATCTGGATGGCTCAGGGTATTCCACCATTTTAGGTGGGAAACCGGTCTCCGATTCTGGAATTTTACTGGGACTCATCGATTATGTTGATGAGTTGCTCGCTGTGGGGAATGCCGGGGGATCATTTCCTGTGGCCTTAGCGATTCGGCGAGTCTACCAAGAAGCACAAAAGGGGAAGTTCCCGACGCGGTTTGTCGAAGCCATGATTCGTGTGTTGGGAGTGTATCCTGTGGGCACGGTTGTTCAACTTTCCACGGGTGAGGATGCCGTGGTGGTGAAGCAGAATCCTGAGATGAGCGTGAAACCACAAGTGAAAATTTTCAGAACATGCACCGGCGAAATTCTCAAGAATCCCGAGGTGAGAAATTTAGGGGCTCATTCAGAATTAAAGTATGAAGTAAGGATTACGAAAGTGCTTGATTCTGCAGATCCTTCTATTCACCTTCGTGAAATTTTCTCTTAGCTCATGTGGTGTAATCCTCTCTTATTCCAGACTCTTTGGGATGGTTTGATGGTCGGAGTATGTCTGGTTGATCGGGAGGGCCAACTAACCCATATGAATTTAGCCGGCTCCCGGCTGTTAGGGTGGGGAGCCGCTTGTCCCACGAATGTTTCGTGTCATGACCTTTTGGAATGTCTGGTCCCCTGTGATGAGGACGGCACGGAAGTCTGCCCGTTTTCAGGCTTACTGCTTGAAAAAACGATGGTGTGGGTTCCGCGGACTCGTTTGCGAAGGCGGCAGGGGACATGGTGTTGGGTGGAATTGAAGGGCCTGGTGGTGGATGACGCGGAGGCTTCGGGATTCCTGTTGATGTTTCGAGATCTCAGTTCCGAAATGAAGTTGACCGAAGAAACCCGTCGATTAGCCTCTATTCCAAAGGAGAATCCATTCCCCGTGATTGAAGTCGATTCGGCAGGACAATTACTGTATGCCAATCCCGCTATGGTTCGCCTGATGGAGGAAGCCCATATCGGTCAGGACGGTTTTTCCACGGCTTTGCCGGATCGGTTTTCTAGAGCTGGCTAAGCGGTGTTTGTCACAAAAACATTTAGAAATGCATTACGAGGTGTGTGTTGGGGAGAGACAATATTCGTGGACATTCGCCCCCCATGCCGATTTGGGATTACTTCGTGGGTATGGCATGGATATCACCGAACCAAAGCGAGCCGCAGAGGAATTGTCGGCCTTTGCGGATACCTTGGAAGCGAAAAATCATGAACTGGATCAGGCGTTAATGAAGGCTGAATCTGCTACTCGAGCCAAGGCAGCATTCCTGGCTGTGATGAGTCATGAAATTCGCACTCCCTTAAACGGAGTGATTGGTATGGCGGAGGTCTTGCTTGCTTCCTCTCTCAATCATGAGCAAGAGGAATGTGTCAACATTATCCGTATGTCCGGTGAGGGGTTGCTCACCATCATTAATGATATTTTGGACTTTTCAAAGCTTGAGTCTGGTCAACTGGCCCTGGAAAGCCTTGGGTTCAATTTGAACACCTTATTTGAAGAGGTCGTTGATTTATTTTCCGAGCGGGCCCATCGAAAGGGTCTGGATTTGGCTGCCTATGTCGACCCGGATGTGCCCTCCCGGCTGTTTGGCGATCCTCACCGTTTGCGACAAATTCTTTGTAATTATCTTTCCAATGCCCTGAAATTTACGATGGAGGGATCGGTCCTGCTGCGTGGTTCCTTGATTCTTCCATCGAGTTCCAAGTGTGATGATTCCCTGGGTGGGCTTAATCATCTTTCCGGTGATCCCGACGACGAGACTCGGTTGTGGATTCAATTGTCGGTCCAAGACACAGGCCTTGGGATGTCAGAAGAGGTTCAGGAAAAAATTTTCCACGTGTTCACTCAGGCGGATAGTTCCATGAGTCGAAAATTTGGGGGGTCCGGTTTGGGGTTAGCGATTTGCAAACAATTAGCGGAGCTGATGCACGGGACCGTCGGGGTGAGGAGTCAACCCAATCAGGGATCGACATTTTGGTGTGAGATTCCCTGCCGGGCATCACGGACAGTCCATTCCCCGGACGGAGAGCATATCGGTTGCCGGCAAAGAGGTCTGGGTGATTGGTCCTCAGGAATCATCAGGGTGGGTGATGGCGCAACTTCTTCATGAAGTACGTGTCAAGGTTGTGCAGATGGACAGTATTCAAGAGGCGATCACCATGTACGAAAGTGTCCACGAATCGGTCTGTTCCGTCGTGGGGGTTATTCTGAGTGATCGTCTGGAGAAAGAGGCTGTTCTGGAATGGTTTGAACAATTGCGATCCTCTTCGCTGTTTCAGGAGCTTAAAGTTTGGGGTATGAAGCCATTTTGGTATCGCAAGGATGATGATGAAAAGAGTGTGAGGTTTGACGGGATGATCACGCTTCCCTTCCACCGTAAGCAATTTTTTCACTGCCTATTCGGTCAACCGGACCATCCCGGACCGTCAGATTTACCAAGAGCCAATGAGTTCCACCCTGTTGAGATGGTGCAGAGAAGAATGGAGGTTCTTGAGCCGCCCTTACTCAATAAGCAGGACGGACCTTCGGTGCTGGTTGTGGAAGATAATCCCGTGAATCAACGGGTCGCAGCCGGCATATTAGGAAAACTTGGATGCCAGGTGACCATCGTGGACACTGGAGCCCAAGCTTTGACTGTGTTGAAAGAGTACAGTTGTGGATTGCATTCTGATGGACTGGGAGCTTCCCGATATAGATGGGTTGGCCATTACGCAACGGATTCGGGAATTGGAACATGCCGGAGCATTTGTGCATTCAGCTGCGTATTGGCATCGCCATCATGGTTCGGCTTCTCCACCGGTTCTTCATATTCCGATTGTTGGGATGACAGCCCATGTGCTTTCCGAGCATGGGCAGCAATGTCTGGAGAATGGCATGGATGATTGTCTTTTTAAGCCGGTTCATTTACGGGATTTTGAACGAATACTCCGGCGATGGGTAGGGTTTGTTCCCTATGGCATGGACTCGTCCTCATCCAAGACACATGCTCCTGCCGATCGGAAAGGGATTCATTCGGTTGTTACCAGAGAGTCCGGAACCGGTCACCAGGAGAGAATATATCCCCAGCACCCTGCCGACAGAGAACGGTATGACGTCTCTGCCGCATTGCAAGCCCTGGAGGGGGATGAAGAATTGTTGTATTCCTTGTTCCACATTTTCAATGCCACAGCCCCAGACCTGATCAACGGGATGCATCAGACCATTCACTTGCAGAATCGTCAAGAGCTCCAAAGGCTTGCTCATCAGATGAAAGGTGCGCTGAGTGCGGTGCACGCCATGCACGAAGGGAAGGAAGCGGAACAACTTGAACTCACGGCTGTTTCGGCAACATTTTCGCATCTGGATTCAACGGTGTTCGAATTAGAACGGATGGTCAAACAGTTGATCTGTGAATTTGAAGCGCCTGATTGCTCTTCAAGGAGAAAAGGATGGGCGGTCTTCTGAACCCATTTCTTTCCCTGAGGGAGATACACAGAATGACCATGGCACAAAGGCCGAGAGAAGCTGGTGAGGAGAGCACAATTTCCTACTATCCGGGAAGAAGTCTCAAGTTTCCGCATGATCAGTCCGATACCACAAACATTACAGACCAAACTCTAATGAGGGTGCCACAATGAAAGATTTGCTGACCTTAAGTGAAGTGTCGACGTTTTTGAAAGTCCCAAAATCGACAATCTACAAGCTCGCGAGAGAACGTCGACTCCCAGGGCATAAAGTTGGAAAACACTGGCGTTTCGTTCGGGAAGAAATTGAAGCCTGGGTTCAAAATGCCGGAGGAGAATCGGTGATGGTTGGTGCTGGGTCTCAACAGGGGGTTCGGGACCGGTTTAGTTTGAATTAACTTCCCGCTTGAGGCCTTTGACTCTCTCGTGAGAGGAAAGGCCGAGAGCCACAGGAATGACCTGCTCATATTCTGAGGGCAAGATGCCCCGGAATGAGCAAGGCCCATTTATTTGATAGGCAATGAACACTCTCAATTCCATTCAATGTTTAGATCTCCCTTCTGCTCACGCAAAACCTTTCTTTCCTTCCCCATCATTTCTGTCTAATTGTACTTGTCCCTATGTCGTCAGTTGTGTTGGGTATATCCTGAATCCCGGTACCATGGGTTTTTAAAAGCGTATGGTCAGAAACGCCCTTTGGAGGAGGTGTACATTCATTTCAATAAAGAACATGGGCCGACAGGTGAAATATTCCAGGGACGGCTAAAGATCGCAGAGAAGTTAACCGAATTTCGAATATGCCACGGTTATGATCATCACAATATTCACGTGTACCGTTAAAGAAAAATTTTCATTGTTGTGAGAAAACCCGAAATTGCCTGGGATTTCATGCCCCAAGGCGTAAGGAGCGCATCATGATTGATACCGGGATGAAAGTGTTGGTGGTAGACGATATGTCTACCATGCGTCGAATTGTCAAAAACGTGTTACGTCAAATCGGTTTTTCGGACATCATGGAAGCTGAAAACGGGCAGGACGCTTTGACGAAATTGAAGGCCGGGGGCTTTGGGTTGGTGGTGTCGGATTGGAATATGCCTGTGATGCAGGGTATTGAGCTTTTGCGGGCGGTTCGTGCCGATGCAGAATTGAAAACGCTCCCGTTTTTGATGGTCACCGCTGAAGCGCAAAAGGAAAATTTAATCGAGGCAGTCCAAGCTGGGGTCAGCAACTATGTCGTCAAGCCGTTTACCGCAGAAGTATTACAAGGAAAATTAGAAAAAATATTTGCCAATGTTCAGCCCGCAAAAACGTCATAAGGGGGAAGGACATCCTCCGAATATAACGATATAAAGGAGAATCTTATGCTCGTGGATCGGATGATTGAGGCCGATGTGCCAGGCGATGAAGAGATATCCGAGGAGGGCTTGGATGAGAAGCGTTCGATTAAAACTGAAATGGAGGAGTTGGCCAAGTATGTGGAAGTAATTACCCAAACAATCCGGGAAATGGAATCTCCGGTGACTTCCACCTCCGATCAACTGCCTCAAGCCACATCACATTTGCATGATCTTGCCAAGATGACGGAAGACGGAACGCATAAGGTTCTCAGCTTGACTGAAGAACTGGAACGGAACCGAGAAGTGATTCAACATCATTTGGAACAATTACGGGCTAATGTGGCGGGGAGAGCGGTTAAGGATCTTGATGCAATTTTAGCTATGGTGAAGGCGGATGAGGGACGACTGTTAAATATTCATGTCGCGTTATCTTTCCAGGATCTCGTGGCCCAACGCGTGGCTAAGCTCGTGACGATTTTAAATGAAATCCAACATAAATTGTTAAAGTTGGTGGTCATTTTTGGAATTCAGCAAAAGAAGGGTGGAGCCGGTTCATCGAGTGAAGGACGGGGGTATGAAATGCTGCGTCAGTTGGAATCATCCAAAACAACCGCCCTGCAACAGGATCTGGTGGATAGCATCATGTCTGAATACGGAATGTCCTAAGGCCTATGCACGAATCCTCAGCGCGACTATCTCAAGGGGTGCGATGGGCGGAACAAAGAGTCTAGGAGCTGAGAACAGGTGATCGATGAATGACGAAATGAAAGAAATACTCAACGACTTTTTGGCGGAAAGCTCTGAAATGTTGGAAGCCCTTGACCAACATTTCGTAAAGTTGGAAGCGGAGCCTTCCAACACCGAACTGCTTAACGAGATTTTCCGGTGTATGCACAGTATGAAAGGATCCGCCGGATTTTTGGGGTTCACCCATTTGGTTGAAGTGGCGCATCAAGCTGAGAGTTTGTTGAACAAACTTCGACAGGGTGAGATGAAGGTTTCTCCGTTCATTATCGATATTATTTTGGAAGCTGTGGATGCTGTAAAAATGCTCCAATCCGATATTCGGGAGACCGGAGGAGATTCTCATGTCGAGACCCATGGCATTGTGAATAAATTGGCGTTAACGATGGATAGCGCCGACGATCTGATGCTGTCTGTTTCCCCTCCCAAAAAGGCAGGGATGGACACGACCTCTTTCGCTCCTTCTTCACCTCCGGGAGAGATCGCGCCGTCTACTATGGCTGAACTCCCTGATACCTCTTCCTTGCCTTCTCCTTGTGAGGCATCCGTCCTTGAAGAACCGGTAGGGATTGAAGGGGTTTCGGATTCAGCGGCCGTTTCTGATGGTCCCGTTGGATTGTCCGATGTGTTACATAAAATGAAAGAAGCGACGAACCGAACCGTTCAGGCTGCTAGTGCTCCAGCTTCCAAGGTATCAGGTGGTAAAGAAGAAGACCAGACCGTTCGTGTTGAAACCAAACGCTTAGACCATGTCATGAATCTGGTGGGAGAATTGGTGTTGAATCGCAATCGTCTTATGAAGCTGGGGAATGGCCTGGAAGAGCATGATGAGATCAATCCTGCTCTCCGGGAATTAAATATGACGTTGGCGCAACTCAATCTGGTGACCTCGGATTTGCAGTTGGCGGTGATGAAAACACGGATGGTTCCAATTCGCAAGGTGTTTTCACGTTTCCCAAGGTTGGTCCGGGATTTGGCCGGTAAGTTAGGTAAGCAAGTGCGATTGGAATTAGTGGGGGAAGATACCGAAGTCGATAAGTCCGTGGCCGACGAATTAAGTGATCCGTTGGTCCATCTGGTCAGAAATTCTATGGACCATGGTTTGGAAACGGCAGATGACCGGAAGCAACACGGGAAAAGCCCTGAAGGGTATGTGCGATTGTCGGCCCAGCAGGAAGGTAACAGTATTGTGATTCGTGTTGAAGACAATGGGCGTGGGTTACAAGTTGAGAAAATTGCTGAAAAAGCTCTTGAGAAAGGGCTGGTGGCTCAATCCGAGCTGGATTCCATGAGTCCCAGGGAAATCATGAATTTAATTTTTCTTCCAGGGTTTAGTACGGCGGACCAGGTGAGTGATGTGTCGGGACGTGGCGTGGGCATGGATGTGGTTCGAACTAATATTAGCCGGATGAATGGAAGTTTGGAATTAGATTCCGATCCGGGTCAAGGGAGTCGCGTGACGATCAAGCTTCCGTTGACCGTGGCCATCATTCAAGCCCTAATGGTAGAGGTGGAATGTGCCACATTTGCTATCCCGCTGGCTTCTGTGGTTGAGGCCGTTAAAGTCACTAAAGATGAAATTAAAAGTATCAATCGACAGGCGGTGTTGAACCTCCGTGAACGCATTCTTCCGCTCCTGGATCTTGGCGAAACGTTTCACATTCCAAGGGACCGGACTGATGATGAGTGCTATGTGGTAGTCGTGAAGATCGGTGAACAACAGTTTGGAGTTGTGGTGAATCGATTACGGGCGCAGGAGGAGGTTGTGATTAAGTCGTTGGGAGAATTTTTGGCAAACGTGAAATGCGTGGCGGGAGCCACTATTACCGGAGATGGCAAAGTCGTGCTGATTTTGGACATGGCTGATTTAGTGAGGGAAGTGCAGGCGGCCACGTATACCGGTATGCACTAATCCGTCGCGCGGGAGCTGGATCTGACTGCGCAGGGAATATTCGTGGACGGAACGGCAGCCACACAAAGATGAAGGCCGGACGAATGGTACCTCCTGTGGTGAATAGAAGACTGAGGAGACCGTAATGGCAAAATGGATGGCAGAAATTGATCAACGGACCGGACTAGCCGGTGCCAATAAGATGGAACTTTTAATGTTTCATTTTGGGACTAATGAGACCTATGGAATAAATGTGTTTAAAATTCGCGAAGTCATGAAGCTCCCACCTGTGGTGAAAATTCCCGACTCCGATCCTCGAATTCTCGGTCTGGTGAACCTCCGTGGAGAAAATATTGCCTTAGTGGATTTGAAGCAGGCGATTGGACTTGGACCGTTGGATCCTGTTGGCGCGAAGTTGATCATCGCGGAGTATAACGATAACAAACAAGGATTTTTGGTTGCGGGTGTTGATCGGATCATTCGTATGTCCTGGGAACGCATTCAAATACCTCCACCGATGGTCCAGTCGAGCCGACAAGGGGCGGTCACGGCAATTACCAAATTGGAAGATGGCCGAATGGTGTTAATTTTGGATGTGGAAAAGGTCTTGGCCGAACTGCATCCACGAAGTGAGGAAGAGGTTTTCGTTGGCATTGAACTGCATGAGGAATTAGCCGGGAAACGGGTCTTGGTTGCCGATGACTCGCTTGTGGCCAGAAAACAAATTACTAAAACATTGGAACGATTGGGCATGAAATACGAAGAAACACAAACGGGAAGAGAGGCGCTTACCCGGTTACGACAGTATGCGGAGTTGAGTGACAAAATGGAACGAACCATTTTTGATTTTGTGGTGGGTGTGATTACCGACATCGAAATGCCGGAAATGGATGGGTTTTCTTTGACGAAGGCTATCCGTGAAGATCCCCGATTACAATGCCTTCCGATCTTGATGCATTCTTCCTTGTCCGGTCAGTGCAATGTGGATAAAGGCAAGGCTTTGGGTGTGACAGATTACGTGACCAAATTTCATCCTACGGACCTTCGTGACAAATTAGTTGAACATCTTGGAAAGTCTTAGGGAATCGGGTTGCGGTCATAAAGGGAAAACGTATCGTCGGATGGGATGAAAAGAATTTACGGCCATATAACGAGACCCAAGAAATGATGAATAAGAGGATACCAATGATGAAGCCGACGTGGAATGTAGGCATTACGACAAAATTAGTCTGGATTCTCGTGTTTTTTTCGTTGATTCCTCTGAGTGTTCAGGTCTATTCATTGTTTCAGACTGCAGAAGTTTTGAAACAGGAGGTTGGAGTCCAATATCAAGAGCTGGCAGAAGTGATTGTTGAAAAAATTCACCTCTATCTTGCTGAGCGCAGTGCGGATGCTCAAATTCTGAGCCGGAATACGATGTCCGGTGTTCCGGAGCAATCGGGACAAGCTTTGAGGCCCTCATACGAATTAGTGCAGGTCTTGAATACGTATGTTCAGGCAACCGGGATGTATTCTCTGGTTCAAGTGGTGGATCTGGATGGGAATCTGATCGCTGTGAATGATCATGATGCAGAAGGCTTGCCTCTTCAGACGGAGGAGCTGTATGGAAAAAATTATCAATCGACTCCGTGGTTTCGGGCCCTCCAACGGGCCGGAGAGAGGGCCCGCCCTACAGGGCCTTCTTCAAGAAGCAATGTGAGCCAAGAGGTCTTTGTGGAAAGCGTCATGCTAGATCGGGATGTGCAGGCACTCTTTCCCCGAGAGAGTGGTTTGACGATTGGGCTCTCGGTCCCTCTCTATGCTCAGGGCCGAGTGGTTGGGTATGGGAGCCATCGTATGAAGTTTTCAAAGATTGAAGCCTTTTTTCAAGAGGCATACCAGGATTTAAAAAAAGCCGGGTTTCCCCATGCGGAACTTATCCTGCAGGATGACCAGGGTATGACGCTACTGGAATATGCTCCGGCTGTCTATGGAACCGAAGACGTGACTCACGATTTCGACAATGTGGTGTTTAAGGCCAATCTGGCTCAATTGGGACTTGATGCCGCACAATCGGCTGTCCAGGGCCAATCCGGAAATGCCAGAAATTTTCATCCCGGAAAACAGGCGAATCAAGTCATTGGTTTTAGTCCGATGTCCGGGGGAGCCCGATCCTTGGGACTGCATTGGTCGGTGTTGGTGCAGGTTCCCGAGGATGAAGCGTTCAGTCATGTCAGAAGTCTGACGAACAAAACCCTGCTGGAGATGCTGGTGGGTCTTCTCGTGGTGGTCCCCATTGGGATTCTTATGGGAAGAAAAGTCGTGAGCCGATTGAAACCTGTTTGGGAAGTGGCGGCGAAAGCCTCGAAAGGGGATTTGACTCACCGGGTTCCCGTGAAGACTCAAGACGAACTCGGACAAATGGGTTTGGCTCTGAATAACTTGTTGGATGAATTAAGTCGGATGCTCTTGCAAACCCGGAACGTCGCTCACTCCCTGTCTCAAGCGTCGGTCCAGTTGTCATCGGTTGGCCATCAGGTCGTTCAGGCCAGCCAATCACAAGTTCACCAAGCCACTCAGGTGGCTGCGGCGGTGGAAGAAATGTCTGCTACTGCCGATGATATGGCCCGTCACACGCAGGCCCTGGCTTCGACGGCCACAGGAGTCAATGATTCAGCCGTCCGGGGTGGAGATGTTGTGGTCTCTTCTATTCATGGGATGGAATCGGTTTCAAGCCGGATACAGGAATCCGCCGGACGTATTCAGAAATTAGGACAACGCTCCAAAGATATCGGGGACATTATTGGAGTCATTGAAGATATTGCGGAACAAACGAATCTGTTGGCGCTCAATGCGGCCATTGAAGCTGCCAGGGCAGGAGATCAGGGACGAGGGTTTGCTGTGGTCGCAGATGAGGTTCGGAAACTCGCCGAGCGAACGGGGAAGGCGACAAAGGAAATTGCGACGGTCATCGAATCGGTACAGGCTGGGACTCACGAAGCGGTTCGTTCGATGGAAGCAGGAACAGAGGAAGCGCATTCCGGAATGGCGCTGGCCAGGGAAGCCGGAAATCGATTGACAGAGATTGTGCAAGGGGTTCAGCGGGTGGTTGATATGATTCAACATTTTGCCGAATCCACGAAGCAACAGTCTGCGGTCTCAGGACAAATTTCTTCGAGTATTCAACAGGTTGCGCAACTCAGCCAGGATAATGAAAGCCACATTCAGGGCGTGGCGACCGCCACCAAGCAGTTTGCGGCATTGGCGGAAGACCTTCAAACATCTCTTAGTCGCTTTACGCTAAAAAGGTAATGCCATCATTTTATTGATGTGTCCCTCGTGAAAGAAGTGTATGCACCGTTTAAGAATCGGTCCTAAATTCCTATTAATTCTGGGGACGCTAGCCGTTGGATTGATTGTCTGTAGCCTAGGGGTGATTTACCAACAAGAGTTTGGCCGGTTGCAGATGATTTTGGAAGAACAGGGAAAGCTTATTCAAGCACAATTTGAAGTCACGAGAGCCTATATTGCCAAAAATTATGTGGGAAAATTAAAACAATCGTCCATGGGCTCCAACCTGCATGTGTCTCGGGATCATGAGCAAGATCCCGATGGCATTCCTTTTCCCGCCACTGCCATTCAGGAAATCGGCCAGGAATTGGGGGTGGTTGGGGTGTATCAGGCACGGCTCGTCAGTGATCAGCCGATGAATCCCGCCAATGCACCGAAAGATACTTTTGAACAAAAGGCTCTTGAGCGAATTAAAAATGGAGCGAAAAGTGTTAGTGAAATTGAGACGATCAACGGCGTTCCCACCTTTCGACGGGCGAGCGCAGATGTGGCTACCGTCGAAGCTTGTGTAAATTGCCATGCCGGGAAAAAAATGGGAGATGTGCTTGGCGTGTTGTCCCTTTCAATTCCGATAACGCAGGCCAAAGAGGCGATGGTGAGTTCGGTGCTCCATTCGGGAATGTGGATGATCGGGATCATCGCTATTTTCCTGAGTGCGGTGTACTGGCTGGTGTCTCGGCTTGTCCTGCAACCTCTTCATGCCTTAATGGACGTCTCTCATGACATTGCACAGGGCGAAGGTGATCTGACGAAACGAGTGTCGGTTGGCAAGGGATCTGATGAAATCGTGGAACTCAGTCACAATCTCAATTCGTTTATTGAAAAGATGCGATTGGCGGTGTCGTCTGTCAAACATGTGACCAACCGTCTTGTGGGTTCCACCGTACAGCTTTCTACGAGGGCGGATGAAGTGGTTCAGGCTGCTGAAGGGCAAAATGCTCGGGTGATTCAGTCCGTTTCCTCGGTGGAGGAGGTGACAAGAACTGCGGGAGAAGTCGCGCAAAGTTCCACGGAAGCGGCACGGATTGCTCAGGAAACAGCCAAAGCCGCTCGAGGCGGACAGGAAGAGATGAACCAAACCGTGATGGGCATGCAACAGATTTCTCAGGCGGTGGTGCAGGTCGCTAATATTATTACCACACTCGGGCGGTCTTCGGACCAAATTGGAGAAATCGTTAGCGTGATTGAGGATATTGCGGATCAGACCAATTTATTGGCACTCAATGCGGCCATTGAGGCTGCGCGCGCGGGCGAACAAGGGCGAGGATTCGCTGTGGTTGCCGATGAAGTACGGAAATTAGCAGAACGGACCACCAAGGCAACTAAAGAAATTGGAGATATGATCCGGCAGATTCAGAAAGATACACGAAGTGCGGTTTTGTCAATGGATCAAGGTACATGCCAGGTCGGCCATGGGGTGGCGTTAGCCAAAAAAACCGGAGAGGCATTGGCAAACATTCATTCTATGATCAATGCTACGGTGGGGATGATCCAACAAATTGCCAATGCTACAGAAGAGCAATCGTCGGCAACGCGACAAATTGCCAGTGATTTAGAAGTAATGGCCCAAACCACCCGTCAGACCACCAGTGGAGTCTTTCAGTCGGCCAAAGCTTGTCATGATTTGCGACTTTTGGCTGGGGATCTTCAGAAGTTGGTCGGATCAATGAAAGTGTAACTCAGGGATCCCCATGCCCGATGGAAGGTGAAACAGCCCTAGTGGGTCGAAGGGGGATTCTGGTTGATCGAATCCTTGAACCCCTGTGATTGGTCGGTTGAGTTGTAAGGAGGTAATTTCTTCTTGGCGACAACCTGTTCGAGCATGCTGACGGAGTCTTTGAGTAAATCCGCCGCGCAGGCCAAGGTGACATGTAATTGTTTCCAGGCCTCATCCCAGCGGCCTTCAAGTTGAAGGTCCTGGAAACGTCGATGTTGGTCTTGCAAAATGGCTTTTTTGGCATCAAGGAGTAACCGATCGGCTTGTGAGCTGGCTAATCTGTCCATGTAATGAATCCTTTATTTCGAGACATGCTAATGAAGTAATAATGTTGTTCACCCTATCAGAGCAGTTCTTGAAGCCTCAAGGCTTGGGCAATGGAGGTTGGTGGAAAATGTGTAGATTTACATGAGGTTGTTGTAGGTTCTTACCTGCCTCTAAGGGAATCTAATGGCTGTTGATGGAAAACAGTGGATAACAATAATGCTCAAGTAGGAATTTTCGTGGTGGACGATTGAATATGGTTGAACTGTCGGGAACTGCATGTACCGAAAGGGAACTGTTCGTAGGGAGGAATGTGATGCCACGGGAATCGGGATCAGTCATGCAGCTGGATTACTTGGATAGGCCAGGTAATTGAGGGGATTGGGGAAACAAAAGGCCCTAGCGATGTAGGTTAGGCATCGGCTCTCACAGGGTCGGGACGGGATATGAGAAAGACTCTTGAAGCGCTGGAGGGATATAAGGCATGCAGAATACTTTGACGAAGGTGTTACCTCATGATGATTTTGAGGAAGACAGTCGAGTGGTTCTCCAAATGGTGAGTTTTCAGTTGGGGGACGAAATCTTTGCCATTGATATTTTGGTGGTTCAGGAAATTATTCGTATGCTGGATATTACCCAGGTTCCGAATGCCCCTCATTATGTGGAAGGGGTGGTAAATCTGCGTGGAAAAGTCATCCCCATTATCAATCTTCGGGCTCGCTTTGGTCTACCAGGGACTGAACCCACCAAGGATACTCGAATTGTGATCGTGGAAATCGCGCATATGATTTTGGGATTTATCGTTGATTCCGTCGAAGAAGTCTTACGCCTATCTGAAGAATGTATTGAGCCCCCACCCCCCACTAGTCGAGGCGGAGCTGAAGAATGTCATAAAGGGGTAGGGCGGGTGAATGGGTGCCTGGTGTTGTTGCTGGACCTTGAACGGTTGTTTAGTAATCGGTCCTTTGCATAAGGAAGAGTGTTTTATCATGGATATTTTATCGGTATTGGGCATCCTTCTTTCGCTGGGCGCCATTGTAGGCGGGCAACATTTGGAGGGCGGGCATTTAAGCTCCATTCTCCAAGGGACGGCCTTTTTGATTGTGATGGGAGGCACGTTAGGTGCGGTGATGCTGCAATTCCCTCTTCCAATTTTCCTGAAAGCTCTTTCCAGTGCAAGCATGGTGTTTGGAAATGTGAGTGTGGATATGAAGGGCATTATTGCCAAGATTGTCGAGTTATCAAATATCAGCAGAAAACAGGGACTCTTGGCCCTGGAAGGACAAATTAAAACGTTGACGGATCCGTTAATGGCCAAAGGGGTGCAGCTGGTGGTCGATGGGACGGAGCCGCACAAAATTAAAGAAATCCTGGAAGTGGAAGTTGAAATTTTTGAAGAAGAATTTGGCACGACGAGCAAGGTCTATGAAGCGTTTGGAGGATATGCGCCGTGCGTGGGGATTATTGGCGCGGTACTTGGTCTGATTCATGTGATGGAAAACTTGGCCGATCCTTCCGCCTTGGGTGGCGGGATCGCGGTCGCCTTTGTGGCCACGGTCTATGGGGTGGGAGCTGCCAACCTCTTGTTTCTTCCTATGGGTAATAAAATCAAGTTAAAGGCTAAGACCTTGATCATCGCGAAAATTATGGTGATTGAAGGCCTTGTGTCCGTGGCCCAAGGGGAGAATCCACGAATGATTGAGGAGAAGTTGAGTGGATTTCTTTCCTCGGCAGAGAAAAATAAAAAGTAAAATGCTGACGGCCGGACTATTGAGTGAGGGGGCGCGTGAAGAAAAAACACGAGGAGCATGAAAATCACGAACGATGGCTTGTCTCGTATGCGGATTTTATAACCTTGCTGTTTGCCTTTTTTGTTGTGATGTATTCGGTCTCGTCTGTCAATGAAGGGAAGTTCAAGGTTCTCAGTGAATCTCTGGTGAGCTCATTTAACAACAAAAAGACGGTCGGGGAACTTTCAATTGTGAATCTTCCCATCAACAAAAATATCCCCATTCAGGTAAAAGCGAAAACTTCTTCAGCGGAAAATGCCCGCGCGTTTCTAAATGTGGCCAATGCCATTACTGCGGCGAACATTCCTCAAGGGGTGCAAATCACCACGACAGAACGTGGGTTGAATATTCGGATCAAAGACGATGCGTTGTTTCAAAGTGGAAGTGCCAGGTTGAATCCACAAATCATCGAATTTATCGATCTCATTGCCGCTCTCGTCAAAGAGTTGCCTAATCCTATTTCCGTTGAAGGGCATACGGACAATCAGCCGATTCGATCGTCACTCTACCCTTCGAATTGGGATCTATCTACTGCGAGGGCCAATACCTTGGTCCGATATTTGATCGATCAGCATCATCTTGCTGATTACCGATTGTCTTCAACCGGCTATGCAGGGACCCGTCCTGTTGAGTTAAATGATACACCACAGGGACAAGCCTCTAACCGTCGGGTAGAACTCATCGTGCTGAGGGATACCCGTTCCGATGCTGAATCCTCACACCCCTACCTTCCCTAGTAATTATTTCACGATTCGACAACAAATTCAGAGCATTGGTTGACCCGATTTCTGCCTTTCGCTAGGCAGGATCAGGCCTATGAGGAAAGTAATGCCGGTATGGTCTAGTGTGCTTTCGGGGATTACCACGGCTCGTTGCTTTAGACAAGAACCGTTCATTAGGCAACAATTGCCTTTACGGCTCCACTGATACCGGGTTTGTGCCGGGAAAGCTTCACCTTCCCAGAAAATCCTTACTCCCCCTTCTCCACTCCTGTCGGAAACCGTGTCCGGTTCTTATTGGCACATCCGTTGCAGAAATCTTCAGACATTCACCTCAAGGAGAACGCAATGAACCGAGGTATTTATCCGCCCTTAGCCGGGGCGATTACACTTGAACAGCGCATGGACGTCCTCTCTCATAATATTGGGAACGTGCATACTACAGGGTTTAAAAAGGACAAGCCGGTCTTCGCCACTATACTGGGACAAACTTCAGGGCCTTCGGTGGCCGGAATAGATTTGTTTCCCCTAATGGATGCGCTTCCGCCTGATCGATCACAAGGTACGTTATATCAGACAGGTGAACCGTTGGATGTAGGGTTGGAGGGCAATGGATTTTTGGTGGCTCAAACGCCAGATGGATTGCGCTATTACCGCGGTGGAAAATTGTATCGGAATGCAAACGGAAATTTAGTGGCCCATACCGGTGATCCACTTATGGGTAAGAAAGGGCCCATTACTCTTCCCCCTGGAGAAGTTGTGATTGGCTCTGACGGGACTCTCCGGGTCAATAATAAGGTAGTGGACAAGCTTCGGTTGGATACGATTCCGGATGGACAAGAAACGGCCAAGGTGGGCAATTTGTTCTGGACCGTTCCCGATCAGGTTGTCGCCGATAAGCAGACGACGGTGCACCAAGGCATGTTGGAACAATCCAACGTTAACCCTGCTTTGGATATGGTTGAATTAATCAAAGTGACAAGAGAATACGAACAAATGCAAAAGGCGATTAAAGCGATGGATGAACTGGCGGCCCAGGCCATTCAAGCCGGTCGGGTTCAAGGATAGAGCCCGCATGACGAATAGCACAAGAACATATTTCGCTATGACCATGTTCTGGCGGCAAGCATGTAAGGGAAAGAAGGGAGATCGACCACAATGATTCGAGCGATGCATACCGCTTCCACGGGCATGTCTGCTCAACAACTCAATATTGACACGATTGCGCACAATCTCGCCAACGTGAATACAACAGGATTTAAACGCAGTCGAGCCGAATTCGCTGATCTTTTGTCTCAGATTGCTCGTCTGCCTGGAGCCAGTGCGTCAAATGTTGGGGTGTTTCCGGTCGGCATCCAGGTTGGGTTGGGCGTGAGGCCGGTCACCGTAGCCAAGGAATATGTGCAAGGAAATCTCAAACAAACCTCAAATGAATTGGATTTAGCCATTGAAGGAGTAGGGTTTTTTCAAGTCATACGTCCAGACGGGACCACGATGTATACCCGGGCTGGATCCTTTAAACGCGATAATACAGGCACTGTCGTTACGGGAGATGGCGATCAACTGATTCCAAACATTACGATTCCTTCGGGATCGCTCACCGTCAATATTGCTCTGGATGGAACCGTGTCGGCCCTTTTGCCGGGATTATCCCAAGCTACCCAAGTGGGGCAAATTCAACTAGTCGCGGTTTGATAACCCTGGCGGTTTGATTGCGCAAGGCAATAATTTGTTTTTAGACAGCGCTTCTTCGGGGCCACCTCAACAGGGATCTCCTGGATTTTCCACGGGGTTCGGCAACATTCAGCAGGGGTTTCTGGAAATGTCGAATGTGAGCATTGCGGACGAAATGGTCAATATGATCATTGCTCAACGGGCCTATGAGCTGAATGCCAAAGCCATCCAGGCATCTGACGAAATGATGCAGGTGGTGAACGGACTCAGACGATAAAGGATAGCAATTTGATGAAAATTATTCTGTTTCTGATCTTCTTCCTGTGCGGGCCTGGGTGGGGTTCCGTAGAACAATCAGTCTCGGCAGGAGCTGGTTCATCGGCTACGGTTGATAAGGATGGACAATGGGTGCAGGCCGGAGATTTTGAACGGGTTGTCTTGAGAGAACTCACGCGTCGATATGGACGACCCCATCACCGGATGTCGTTGCGGGTGTTGTTTCCCAGTCAACTGATGGAGGTTCCCAGAGGGAACCTCCATCTTGAGGTTGGAGAATGGTCAGGGGGAGGGAGAACCGGCCGTAGGGCCTTTCGAGTCGGTGTTTTTGTGGATAAACAATTTATTAAAACAGTAAATGTTACGGTCGAGGTGAAGGCTCAAGCTGAAGTCGCAACTCCGATCCGCTGGTTGAAACCGAGGGATGTGGTGACATCAGAGGATTTGGCTCCGATGATGGTGGATGTGCCTTCTCTGACACATGATTTTGTTCTTAACCTTGAGGAGGCGGTCGGCAAGCAGGTGGTGCGTCCGCTGTCCCCCGGACAACCGATTCGAAAGACCATGTTGGATTATCCCCCGCTGATTCATAAGGGGGATCGAGTGATGATTGAGGCCAAGAGTGGAGGTCTGCTGGTTCAGACTGTCGGAGTGGCCAAAGCCGCCGGAAAGGCCGGGGAGACCATTTCGGTCAAAAATCAGGCTTCGGGTCGGGATGTGTTAGGGATTGTCATGGCATCGGGATTGGTGGAGGTCAGATTTTGAACAGGCCAACATGGATGACCGGATTCTGGGTGTATGCGGGAACATTGCTGGTGGTTGCGGGTTGGATGGGCTGTGGGCAAGTCAAAGATGATACCTCAGATTGAAGACGATTCCATTATTCCTGAACGGCAGCAATTTTCCACGCTGGGCTCGTTGTGGGAGCCGGACAACGGGCGAGCGTTCATGTTTGAGGATCGACGAGCCAGTCGAATCGGAGATGTCGTCGTTGTGCAGATCGTGGAACAACACAAGGGTTCCAAGAAGGCCAACACGAGTGCAGATCGAGAAGCGAACATGTCAGCGGGCGTCAGTGGGGGCCTCTTTGGTCTGAGCAGTCTTACTCAGAAATTTGCGCAATATTTCAATATTGATGCTGGGACTAAAAATGAATTTGCGGGAGATGGGTCGACCAGTCGAGAAGATACCTTAACCGGGACCATTGCCGCCAAAGTGATCGAAGTGCTTCCCAACGGCGACCTGCGGATTCAGGGGAAACGGGAGGTCACGGTTAATAGTGAAAAGCAAACGATGACCATTAAAGGTATTGTCCGCCGGATTGACTTAGACACATCGAATACCGTCTTGTCCTCATCCGTAGCCGATGCACAAATTTCCTATACCGGGTTAGGGGTGGTGGACGATGTGCAGAGACCGGGATGGGCGACTCGGATTTTTGATTGGATCACGCCTTTTTAACCTTTTTTGATGCATGTCCAGGTTTGTACATCTGCCATGATGGAGAAGGAGCGTATTGTGAGTCCTCGATTGTTCCCAATCAACACAACACATAAAATCTGGACTGCCAGGCTATGGCTTTGCCGGTGGAGGATGGTCGTGGTCTGGCTCAGCGGGTGCCTGGTATTCGGTGTCGGATTCATCATTGCGACCGAAGAAATTCAAGCGGCGCGTATTAAAGACATTGCATCTGTGGAAGGCGTGCGTGACAACCAGTTGATTGGGTATGGGTTGGTTGTCGGGTTGGACCAAACCGGTGATTCAGTGATTGGTGGGCAATTTACGGCGCAAGCGATTATTTCCATGCTGAATACCATGGGGATCAATCTTAAAATAAATCCCATTCAGTTGAAGACTCGAAATACCGCGTCGGTAATGGTGACGGCCAAGCTCCCACCGTTTGCCCGTCCGGGTATGAAGTTGGATGTCCAGGTGTCTTCCATGGCCAATGCCACAAGTTTGAAGGGAGGCACGTTATTGTTGACTCCTCTGAAAGCGGCCAATCAGCAGGTGTATGCCGTGGTGCAAGGGCCGATTTCAACATCCGGATTCGAGGCTGCAGGTGGGGGGACGTCCGTTGTCAAAAATCAGCAATCCGGAGGGATCATCCCGGGTGGTGCCATTGTGGAGCGCGCCGTAGATTTGGACATGCAATCGTGGGAAAAATTCTCCTTGACGATGCATCAGGCCGACTTCGTCACGGCGTTGCGTGTATCAGAAGCGATTAATGCGCATCTGGGGGATGGAGTCGCTTCAGCGCTCAGCTCCGGTCAGATCGAGGTGGGGGTTCCTGAACGGTTTCAGGGAAAAGTTGTTCAAATGATCGCTGCCGTAGAAGGCTTGGACGTGAATGTGGATGTGCGGGCTAAGGTCGTCGTGAACGAAAGAACGGGAACGATTGTCATGGGTGAACATGTTCGTCTCGCCAGTATGGCCATTGCGCATGGCAGTCTGACGATTAAAATTAAAACACGGTTTAATGTCTCCCAACCGGAAGCGCCAGGGCTAATAGGATCGGCCGCCGGGAACACTGTGGTGACTCCCAGCGTGGATACGGAAGCAGAAGAAGAAAAAAATCGAGTCATTCAGGTTGATGGGTCCGTGACCCTTGGAGACTTGGTCAAGGCTCTGAATTCGGTGGGGGTGACCCCTCGTGACCTGGTTGCCGTGTTGACGGCGGCAAAGGCCGCAGGTGCGCTCCAAGCAGATTTAGAATTGATCTAGGCCTTGAATAAAAGTCATCCAGGCTGTCGAAGACGGCCTAACGGAAAGGATGTGGTGTATGATTGCTGACATGTTCCCTATGGATATGACGGGTCTCTCACACTCCGTCACCACTGGGAGGATAGATCGTGTGGAAGATTCTGTTCGTCGAGGGGAATTACTGCGTGCGAGTCAGGAATTCGAATCCTATTTTTTGTCCTATCTAATGAAGGTGATGCGAGAGACGGTCCCCAAAGGCGAATTGACAGCCAACCCCATGGGGGACATGTATTATTCCTTTTATGACGAAGAAATTGGCAAACGCGCCGCCCAAGCGGGAGGGATTGGCCTTTCTGCGTATGTGTTGGACACGGTGGCCAGGAATGAAGACCCCACACGTTCTCCCACCTCAGGTCCCCCTTTTTTGAAATCTTGAGAGGTTCTGTAAAGTTTAACGGCGTTGCTTCCGATACATAAAGAGAAGGAGGCATGATGCCATGACCATACGGGGCCTTGATCCCAGTGGAGAGCTGGGGAAACTATTTTTTCACGTCCAAGCTAAAAACCTGCAGACGCAGGAGGCCAGCCCACCTAGCGCCACCCAGCGTTCTTCGTCTGCTGATCCGGTTGATCTTTCGGTGTTGGCGCAGGAAATACGCGACTATTCCACTCGAGTGGCGCAGGTTCCTGACCTGAGAGGGGAGAAAATCAGGCGTATTAAAGAGGTATTGGAGACGGGGGCACAATTGGCGACATCAAGTCAGGTGGCGGATGCCTTGACCCGAGAGACGATTCTTAACGAGCTGGGCTCGAAATAAATACCTGATGTGCATAAGAGAAATGACTGACCGATGATTCATTCCCAATCGGCAACGTGGGAAGGGTTGCTGGAAATGTTGGCTGAAGCCCAATCGGTGTTTCAGCGGTATGGTGTGTTGCTTTTTCAAGAAGCGCATAGCCTTCGGAACATGGATCGGCCTAAGTTGGTCGAGGTAAACAGTCAGAAGGAACATGCGTTGGAGACGATGTGTCAGTTGGAGCAGCAGGTAGAGCGTGAGCTTCATCGGTTGGCTGGGTCCGCCGCACACGAATCAATTTGGAGTTGGTTGAAAGCCGCTCCGGACCCACGGGCACAATTGGCGCAAGGAATGTTGACGGACCTTCTTCGGTTGGCGCGTTTGATCCAGGAACAAGGGAAAAAGAATGATGCCCTGATTCGCCCAATCTATCATAGAGTCCGTGAGGCAGTTCAGGTCATGTATACAGGGTTGGGTACCGGTCCGGTATATCAGGGATCCGGAATATTACAATTTCCTTCGGTTCCTAGCTCGGTCCATCTCCAGGGATAGGAGTCTTATGGCGGGCATCAGTGACATCTTTAATATCGCGCGTTCCGGAATTCGTGCCAACCAACAAGGACTCGCGACCACCTCCCATAATATCGCCAATATTAATACCAAAGGCTTTTCCAGACAGGAAGTCGTCCTTGAGACCGCGCGGCCGGCTGAAGGAACGATTGGGAGCGGAGTCCGGGTTGCCGCTATTCGTCAGACCGTCGATGATTTCCTGGAAAACCAATTGACCTCCGTCAATGAGGATCTTGGATCTATATCCGCCAGGAATAATTACTTGGTTCAAGCCGATGGGATTTTTACCGAAACGGATAATTCCGGACTATCGTTTAGTCTGACAGAGTTCTTCAATGCGGTTCGAGATTTGGCGACAAATCCGGAAAGTACCATTCAGCGGACGGTCCTGTTGGCTAAGGGGCAATCCCTCTCAGACCAGTTTGTGACGGTGGCTCAAGGATTAAATCAAATCCGCTTGGATGCCGATGGGGAGATTGCCAGGCATGTCGATACTATTAACGGGTTGGCCACAAAGATTGCCTCTCTGAATGATGTCATTTTTAAAACGGAATCCAGTGGACGTGAGGCGCTGGATTTACAGGATCAACGAAGGGTCCTCATTAATGATTTGGCGGGTTTGGTCAATATTGAGCAGGTGCCTCTGAACGATGGCATCGGCATTAATGTCGGAGGCCAACTCCTGGTAGCGGGAAATCATGCCAATGCGCTGTCGACCGAAGCGGACCCGGACAATCCTCCAATGCATGATGTGACATTTATCCGCAGTGACGGGAGTGAGTTGTCAATCTCCCACAATATTCATGGAGGACAAATCGGCGGATTACTCGCCCAGCGTGATGGGGATATGTTGAAATTTCAGGACCAAGTGGATCGATTGGCCGCCGTTTTGATTAATGAGTTTAATCAACAGCATCAGGCCGGGTATGGTCTCGATGGCACCACGAATAATAATTTCTTCTCAGCCTTAAGTCCTCAAGCTCCTCTGGCTTATGACCGGAATACGGGGAGTGCCACGGGGAGTTCGGTCACGATTGCAGATCCGACTCTGGTGACCTTTCAGGAGTATGAGGTGCAGTTTTCCGGGGCCTCTGCCTATTCTGTGGTCAATACAGAGACCGGTGCGACCGTGACGTCTGGTGCGTATACCTCCGGATCACCCCTGAGTTTTGATGGGTTAGATGTCGTGATCAACGGCACGCCGGCTGCAGGGGATGTGTTTTATGTCAATGCTCAAAAAGGCGCGGCCCAGCAATTTGGTGTGGCCCTCTCGGATACGGATAAGATCGCGGCTGCTTCTACGGCAGCAGGAGTTCCCGGAAATAACACGAATGCATTAAATCTGGTGGCGATTCATACGAATCGGCACGTGGATCTTGGGAATGTGACACTCAATGATTACCACACGATTACGATTGGGGATGTCGGGAGTGCCACCCAGGAATCAACACAGGCGCTGCATAGTAAGCAGCTTGAAGTTGATCAATTGACGGCCTTGCGAGAAAGTGTCTCCGGGGTTTCATTGGATGAGGAGTTGACCAATCTCCTAAGTTTTCAGCGCTCATTCGAAGCCTCGGCTCGGATGATTACGGTAGCGGATGAATTGATGCAGACGATGCTGGCGATGGGTCGCTAACCTTTTTGATGAGGCAACCACCTGAGGGTAAGGCTCATTGATGACCGGTCATCTGTCGGATAAGGACGAACAATCGTATGCGTGTGACTGATCGTCAACAGGTTGATGCCCTGCTAAGGGCAATTCAAGGAATTCAGCGAAATATCGGGGATCGCCAGGAGCAAATTTCTTCGGGAAAGCGGGTGAATCGCCCTTCTGATGATCCTGCGGCCTCCGAACGGATCAATCAGTTTCGAAATGTTCTACGGACCACTGAACATCGTTTGAACACTGTCAATGAAGGAATAGGGCGGCTCAATTTATCCGATAGCGTTCTAGAGCAGGCGGGGAATACCGTCCAGCGGGCGAAAGAACTGGCTTTGAATATGGCCAGCGACACGAATACGTCTGTGGAGCGACGGAATGCGGCTCAGGAAGTTCAGCAACTGATTTTAGGCTTAGCCGGTATTGCCAATACCCAACTTAATGGACGATTTGTCTTCGCCGGTAGTCAAACAAAAACCGAACCGTTTGTCCCGGGTTCGGCCACGGGATCAGCCAGTACCACCAATGGGGGAGGTGCCAGTATTGGTGTATCTGTGGCGTCCGCGCCGGCATTACAACCGGATGCATATCAAATCCGATTTACCTCCTCGACACAATTTGATGTGCTGAATCTGACAACGAATCAGACCGTATCCTCAGGAAATACCTATGCATCCGGAGGGACATTCTCGTTTGATGGGTTGGATGTCACCATTACGGATGGAGGCGGGCCCCCTGCCACTGGCGACCAATTTTTTGTACGAGTCGGCTATACCTATCAAGGCGATGGCGCAGGGGTGGAGGTGGAAGTTGGTGATGGTCGGACCGTGGCAAGCAATGTCCCTGGGGACCAAATCTTTTCGGGTCCCGCGGTGAATCTGTTTCAAAATCTTCAGGATTTTCATCAGGCCTTGGTGACCAATGATGTGTCGGGTATTCAAGCGGCCATCGGTCAGTTTGATCAGGCTCTCTCCCAAGTAAACGATGCCAGGGCTACGATCGGTGCCAGAGTCAATCGACTGGATACCATTAAAGATGGTTTAGACCTGTTGAGTGTGAATACGCAAACTCTCCGGTCCAATTTTGAGGATGCCGATATCGCTCAAGTGGCTTCTGATTTGGCTACACTCCAAAACACGCTTGAAGCGTCGATGAGCACCCTGGCGCGTCAATTTCAGACGAATTTATTGGATTTTATTAAGTAGGCCGTGAAGGTCTCTTATTTTATTGGACTACATTGTGTCACCTCCGTGATTGAATAGGGACGAAATCTGTATGCGAATTCTCGTTGTTGATGATGATCCCCTCACATTGCATATGGTGGTATATCGATTGCGGCAATGGGGGCATGATGTCATTTCCTGCACTGACGGGGATTCTGCATGGAAGGTGTTGGAACGAGGATCTGTGCCGAATGTGGCGATTGTGGATTGGATCATGCCGGGGCTCAATGGCCCTGAACTGTGTCAAAAAATCCGTGGGAGAACTGACTGTCCCTATGTGTATATTGTCATGTTGACGGGGCGGAACAATCCTGAGGATCTCATTGCCGGATTGGACGCGGGAGCAGATGATTATCTCACAAAGCCTTTTCACTTAGGGGAATTGGATGCACGGTTACGAGCGGGGAAACGAATTGTCGATTTGCAAAATGAATTGATTTCGGCTCGAGAAACCCTTCGGATTCAGGCGATGCAGGATCCCTTGACCCAAATCCTGAATCATGGCGCCATTGTGGATTCATTGTTGAGGGAAATTGACCGGGCCCATCGGGAACAGCAACCCTTGAGTCTCATTCTGGCCGATTTGGATGGATTTAAAAATGTGAATGATTCCTATGGGCATGTTGCGGGCGATCAGGTGCTGGTCGAGGTGGCTAGACGGATGCGTTTCTGTTTGCGTTCCTATGATGCCATTGGCCGATATGGCGGAGAGGAATTTCTCATGGTGTTGCCCAATAGTGATGCGGCCCAGGCCGTGCGGCTTGCCGAACGGATTCGAGTGGCGATTTCCCAGAAACCCTTCCGCGTTCACAATACGGATTTAACGGTGACGGTCAGTCAGGGGGTCACGACGTGGACCGATCCCTGTCCAATTCCCATTGAACAATTAATACAATCCGCAGACGGTGTCCTCTATTTAGTCAAAAATAGCGGTCGAAATGGCGTGGAGTTTGCGCAATTTCATGGGCATGCGGAGGAGACCTTTTCGCGCCTCACGAGTTCCCCAACCCCAATGAAACAATAATTATGGCCTCCATTCTTGTGATTAATGATGATCCGGTCCAACTCCAACTCCTTGCGAGTTGGCTTGAAAAGGATTACTTTGCGGTCAATCGTTTCGTCTGTTCTGAAGAGGCCTGGCGGTGGCTCCAAGAAGGTAATGTGCCGGATGTCATTGTTCTTGATCTTCATATGCCGGGAATTAGCGGATGGCGTTTTTGCGAATTATTACATTCGTTCTTTGGGTCGACACAGGCAATGCCGCCTGTCCTTGCCGTTTCGGCCACGTATACCGGAATCGATGCGCAGGACATTTTAAAAGATCTCGGGGCCTCAGCATTTCTTGCCCTTCCGACGGATTCGCAACGCTTTCGTCAACAGGTACGCCAGCTGGTAGAAAGTCCTCCAAGTCCCCAGCGTCCACAAATCTGGGTCGTTTCGGCTAACAATTCGGGCATTCAACGGATCCATCACCTCTTCGTTGAACGGGGGTGGCGTGTGGTGGGATGGGAAGCGGGGAAGCAGGTTCAGGTGGCGGTGAATCTTGTCGACCCGGATATTATCCTCATTGACGATCCTCTGCCGGATATGACAAGCGAAGAGTTCGGGATGTGGTGCAAAGGCCAATTTCCTCAGGCCATGTGTATTGTCCTTGGACACGATTCTATGGCAGGAAGATCCCTTCCTGAGGCGATCCATGTAGATGCGTATCTACCAAAAGCGTGCGATCCATTCAATATCATTTCATTGTGTGAAAAAGGGCGCTGGGAACGCGCATTTTCTCGAGTGGAGCATTTACTGGATATCCGCACTGATGATTTACGCGAATCTGAAGCTCAATTCAGGGAGCTGTTCGAAACGCTTCCGGATATATTGGTGATTTATGATCATCGAGGAATAATTTCCCACGTCAATTCTCTCGGAGCACAACAATTAGGGTATCGCCCGCCTGTCTTGATGGGGAAAGCCTTTTCGTTAATCAAACCTGAGCCAGCAGAAGGGGAACCCAGTCCTACGGTGTCAAGCCCTGCCCACGGGGGTCGGAAATGGGAGGAAACGTTCCTTCGGCAAAAAAACGGAAGCAATCTTCCAGTAGAGATGCTGGAACGAATGGTTCAGTTTCAAGGCCAACGGCAAACTCTTTTCATTGCCCGCGATTTGACGGCACGAAAGCACATGGAGGAAGAGAAATTTGCCCTTGAACATCAGTTGCGGCAGGTTCAAAAAATGGAAGCTATCGGTCGGCTGGCTTCAGGGGTTGCACACGATATGAATAATACGTTAACGGCAATTATGGCCCATGCAAGTTTGTTGAAGATACAGGATAAAGCTGGGACGGCTTTGTGGACAGCGGGTGATGTCATCGAGAAAGCCGTTCGTCGTGGAAAAGAATTGACTTCCCAGCTCCTGGGGTATGCAAGGCAGGGCAAACATCATCATGTCACGGTGGATACCCATGAAGTGATTCAGGAAGTGATGAGCCTGCTCGGAAGGACGATCCATAAAATGATCACATTTCGAGCGGATCTGTCGGCTGCGAGACCTCATGTGGTGGGGGATCCTAACCAGCTCTATCAGATTCTCATGAATTTAGGTGTCAATGCCTGTGATGCAATGGGTGAACGTGGGGAATTGCTCGTGCAGACTTCGAATGAAACGGTCACACCGGAATATGCCTCACGTGTCCCGGGACTGTGTGCAGGTAATTATGTGTTGATCCGGGTTACGGATACCGGGACGGGGATGTCACTCGAGACTCAACGACATATTTTTGAGCCATTTTTTACCACGAAAGAGCAAGGGCAGGGAACTGGAATGGGATTGGCGATGGTGTATGGTATCGTCAAAAATCATCACGGATATATCGGAGTGACGAGTTCTCCTGGGTGTGGAACGACCATGCGTGTCTATCTTCCGGATGCACCGTGTGCGACTTCCAAGACCAGATCGAATCAGAGGACTGAGCCTTCTCACGGGACCGGACATATTTTAGTGGTAGATGATGAGAAGGATGTGGGAGAAGCCGCTCAGGCCATATTGGAATATCTCGGCTATCAGGTGACCGTTGTGTTGAATGGGAAGGAGGCCGTGGACATTTGTCAGGACTTGACGATTCCTGTGGATGTTGTGCTGTTGGATATGGTGATGCCTGTAATGTCGGGGGGGCATGTTTTGAAGAATTGCGAAGGATTCGACCAGATCTCAAGGTCATTCTCTGTACGGGCTATGACCGGAACCATGCTGTCCAGGATTTATTCAATCAAGGTGTCATCGGGTTTATTCAAAAACCGTATGATGTCGACGAATTGGCTCATGCTTGTCAGGTTGTCCTGAAAAATGACAATCGGGTCGAACCCTGTGGTATGGGGAAGACCTGCTAAGGATAGATTTTGTTGAGAGGAAATTCGTGGGCACGCTCACTTCAGCATGAAGACGAAAACATTGATCTATGTGGAGAACATCCCAACATGAAAATTCAGACTAGTCGGTTCGGTATGCTGGAAGTGTCCGATGACACGCTTTTAACGTTCCCATTTGGCCTTGTAGGGTTCCCAGCTTTCCGACGGTATGTGGTGCTCGACCCGCCAGAGGATGCCGATTATCGGTGGTTCCAATCCGTGGATGAACCAAGCTTAGCTTTTGTGATTATGGACGTGCATCTTTTGCAGCCGGATTTTCGCACCAACCTATCCGAAGAAGGACTGGCGGAACTCGGCATGGCTCCAACCGATTCAATTTCAATCATGGTCGTCATCACGATCCCCTCTGAGCAGCCCGATCAGGCCACGGCGAATCTTCGTGCCCCTCTTGTCGTGAATGAACGCACAAGACACGGGAAACAACTGATTCTCCATGAATCTATCCCCTTGCGCTATCCATTATTTCAAGATTCTACCCAGTGCCCATCTTACTCCGAGACGGCGAGAGAGGCCGCATCGGTGTAATGAATGCACGCACACCACCGGACCAACCGGTTTAATGCGTTTATGATGTCAGGGCGTTTCTTCTTCATGTGAATTTTACCTCAAAGCCAAGGAAGGCACCATGCTCATACTCACCAGAAAAATTGATGAAGCCATTCGTGTAGGAGATGATATTCGTATTGTCCTCGTCCAAATTAAAGGAGGGCAAGTGCGACTCGGGATTGAATGTCCGTCCCATGTCCGTGTACTTCGTGAAGAATTATATGAAGCCGTCCGTCAAGAAAATCTAAATGCCGTATCCTCGGATCCGAAGCATTTGGCTCACCTACCCAGACCGAAAAGGCCGCCGGGTAAACCTACCGAATAAACCTAATCAGGCTCGTATTTTTCGTCATGTGTGGAGATTCCTCATTGGGTCAACCCAATTCATTCTGAGCTCCGCCTAAAAATTTGCACCCTGCCATTGTGGCATGGACCGGCATAACTGATGGTTCAGGTGGGCTCGTTTAAAGGTGTGGGCGGGTATTGTCCCGGAGTAAGTAAACGCACCCCATGGGACCGACGCGGCTCTTCTGTTTGCCACCATGCGTCCACAATTTAAAGTTGTCTGGTTGTGATAAACGAAGTGGTGCCCTTTGTAGATGCGACCCATTTGATTGACGAAGGCATCTTGTGAGAAGAACACGGTGAGTCGTGGAAACAGAAAATCGAGAATAGTCATAATGCCGTGTTGCCGAAAATGGCGCCTGATCCGCAAGTCCGTATTGGGTGCAATGGCAGGAAGAAGTCGTGGTACGGAGAGAGGGAACATGACAGTGTGGATATGCAGTCAGCCCTTATCTCCAAGGTAGCAACAACGACAGCCAATCGACCGGATGCCCAAGGCTTACACCATGTCTGGTCCACACCGGGAGCGATCGCTACGGATAAAGACTATGGCAGGGCCCAGGCAACAGGCGGCCGCCCACCGGGGATGTCATCTTCCGGCCATCCCAGGGAACACCATCAAGACCAAAACCGAGACCGTGATTGTTGGATCCCCATCTGCGGGCGCCCGATTATCGAATCTATTCGCACCGCCTGCAGGGCATGAGCTATTGGGGTTTCGCTAAAACGTCATTTGCGGCTTTCTTTCAGGCCAGAACATTTCCTCAGAGACATTGGCGTATCCTCTAGGCAGAGGTGCTGTCCGTCTTACCCCAGGGAGATCTTCACGGATTTCACTGCCCAAGGAGGGGAATACTCTCACAGTGTTGGAGATTGTGCTTATCCACCGGGAGCCCGGTACGGGGATGGATTCTCCATAGGTCTTGCTTGAAAGAGGTTTGAGGTTCATCGTCGCACGAGTAGGTCGTAGTCGGTTTTATTCCATAGCGCCATAAAGGCCATGCCTTAATATAGTCTCACCGATTTCTTCAGTCCTGCGTTTAATCCGCGTTTCTTTTGCTAGGCAAAAACTGCCGAGTTTGTCAGCAATGAATTCCTAGTAGGTAAAGGTTTTTCATATGACCTGTGATTTGCCAGCATTGGGAGCTGGATCCCGGCTGTTCCAACTTGAACTGCATGGCATAAAACTTGAACTTTACATCGTATGATGAAGTCGTGAAGCTCTTCGCGGTCTGTGATGCATGTTCTGAAAGCGGTGATCGAGGTAGAGGGATAATCCCAAAAATATGGAAAATTCTCAAAAATTTTGTGAATTGTTCTTTCAGGCGCTTCGTATACGGCTGGTGGAAGAACGAATCATCGAATTATATCCTGGGGATGCTATTCAAAGTCCGGTGCATTTATCGATTGGACAGGAGGCTGTTGCTGTAGGGGCATGTCGGGATTTGAAAAAAACAGATCTGGTCTTTTGTACCTACCGTAGCCATGCTTTTTATCTGGCTAAAGGGGGAAGTTTGGCGGAAATGTTTGCCGAACTGTATGGAAAAGTTACCGGGTGTGCGCGAGGAAAGGCCGGTTCGATGCATTTAGCAGCACCCGAGGTAGGGTTGATGGGTGCCTCGGCTGTGGTGGCCAGTACGATTCCTCATGCCGTGGGAGCGGCTTTGGCGGCGAAACGGTTGGGCCATGATCAGGTGGTGGTTGGTGTGTTTGGAGACGGAGCCACGGAAGAAGGCGTCTATCACGAATCACTGAACTTCGCGGTTCTTCATCGCTTACCCGTAATATTTCTGTGTGAGAATAACGGATTAGCCGTGCATTCATCACAAAAATCCAGACAGGGATACGATATTCTTGACCATGCACGATCATATGGTCTTCCCGTGTACCACATTGCCGAGGGATATGATTTTGTGAAGGTGGCGGACACGATGTCAGATATTATTCAACGTGTTCGGTTAACCCGAGAACCGGTATTTGTGGAGATTCGGACCTATCGGTACAAAGAGCATGTCGGGCCTGGCGAAGACTTCATGTGTGGCTATCGTCAACCTGAAGAGTGGTTGGCGTGGAAAGGAAAGGATCCTCTCGAACAGTATCGGAACCTGGTCGAAACGTTTCGCCCAGCCATCCTCAAAGAAATAGACGAAGCAGTACATTTTGCCATGAGCAGTCCATTTCCCTCAGAGGAGGAATTACTCCGCGATGTTGTGTAATGCGGCGGTCACATCCCGTGTAAACGGCCAGGCAGCGTCGGGTCTTCGTGGGGAGGCCGGCACGGAGATCATGAGCTATCGGGACGCGCTGCATTGGACCATGCATGACGCCTTACAGCGGCATGATTCCGTTCTGATCCTGGGACAGGGGGTGGATGACCACAAAGGGATATTTGGTTCTACCACAGGATTGAGTCAAGCGTTTGGCGCGGATCGAGTGATGGATACGCCCCTTGCCGAAGAAGGCATGACAGGGGTAGCCATTGGAGCCGCGTTAAATGGGCTGTATCCGATTCAGACCCATATTCGTGCCGATTTTTCCCTGTTAGCCATGAATCAGATTATTAATTTAGCCGCCAAATACAAATATATGTTCGGTGGCCGGTTTGACGTGCCCATGTTGGTTCGCATGATCGTGGGGCGAAGTTGGGGGCAGGGTGCGCAACATTCACAAAGCCTCCAATCTCTCTTTGCGCATATCCCCGGGTTGCAGGTTGTGATGCCCTCGAGTGCGCAATCGATTCTCGACACCTATCCGGCGGTGATTGATCACTACCGGGGTCCCGTCATCTCATTCGAACACCGGTTGATGTACGATCTGCAATTTTATGTGGCTCCCCTATCCACGCGACAGGAGACCTCGCCCTTTGGGTCCCGGTTAGTGCGACCAGGCGAGGAGGTCACCATTGTGGCCACCTCCATCATGGTGTTGGAAGCCATGAGAGCAGCAGAACATTTGGCCCTGGTGTCTGATATTCAATGCGAGGTGATTGATTTGCACTGCGTGTCCAGTCCTGATTGGGATTTGGTCATGCACAGTGTTGAAAAAACCGGACGGTTGGTCGTGGCGGATACGAGTTGGCGGGAATATGGTGTATGCGCGGAAGTGTGCCGTGTGGTCGCTGAAAGAAATCCCGGATGTTTGAAGTCACCGGTGGTGACCTTGGGAATGCAGCCCGCTCCCTGTCCTACGGCCAAGTGCCTGGAAGATCTTTTTTATCCCGATTTGCGCCAATTAGTGGATGCGTTGGCTGTCCTCGTCACCGGGAAGGAGAACCATGGGTTGCCCTTGCCCGATACTCAATCGATGGCAGATGTGTATAAACGCTTCAAAGGCCCTTTTTAAGCAGGATTGTCGGACCACCTCATCAAAGGAATGCGAAGATGAAAGTGCTCATTACGGGAATTTCAGGAATGGTGGGAAGTCACTTAGCGGAGTATATCCTTGCGGATCACCCGGACGTGGACCTGCATGGACTCATTCGATGGCGAACACCTCTTGATCATCTTGTGGCCATCAAAGATCGCATTGCCCTGCATTATGGTGATCTTCGGGATTTGAATTCGCTCATTGTCGTGATCAAAAAAATCCAACCTGATTGGATCTTTCATTTGGCGGCACAATCCTTTGTCACGACAAGTTTTGACGCGCCGGTCGACACGCTGTCCACCAATGTGCTCGGGACGACCAATTTGCTCGACGCGCTCCGCATTACCGGAGTCGACGCCAAGGTACATGTCTGCAGTTCCTCGGAAGTCTACGGACAGGTGTTGGCGCATGAAGTCCCTATCACAGAGGCCAATCCCTTTAGGCCGGCCAGCCCCTATGCAGTGTCAAAAGTCGGGGAAGACATGATTGCCTTTCAATATTTTCTGTCCTATGGCATTCGAACCGTCCGTACCAGGATGTTTACCCATACCGGCCCACGGCGAGGGGATGTCTTTGCAGAAAGTGCCTATGCCAAGCAAATCGTCGAGGTGGAGTATGGGCTTCGGAAAAATCCGATCCGGGTCGGTAATTTGGACAGTATTCGGACATTTGCAGATGTTCGTGATGCCGTCAGGGCTTACTGGGTGCTGATGGAAAAGTGTCCAGCCGGGGAAGTTTATAATATCGGAGGTAACCGTACGATGACACTGCGGGACATGCTCGAGATTCTCAAAGGCATGGCCACCTGTCGCATCGAGCATGTGGTGGATCCCGCATTGTTGCGACCGTCGGATGTCACCCTGCAGATTCCCGATACGTCAAAGTTCAAAGCGGCGACGGGGTGGGAACCACGCATCCCCTTTGAAGAAACCTTACAAGGAATTCTGGATTTTTACCGAAGGCGTTACCACAAGAGGAGCAAAGCTGCGTGATTATCTCTCGGACCCCCTATCGGTTGTCCTTTTTCGGAGGAGGCACGGACTATCCTCAATGGTATCTTCGGGAAGAGGGCGCTGTTCTTTCTACCACAATTGACAAGTATTGCTATGTGAGTTGTCGATACCTTCCTCCATTTTTCAATATTAAACACCGGATCGTCTGGTCGCATATTGAAACGGTATCAACTATTGGAGAGATTCTTCATCCTGCCGTTCGAGAAGGCTTGCGGTTTTTAGGTTTTGATGATTCTCAGGGAGTGGAAATTCAGCATCAGGGTGATCTCCCGGCCCGGTCGGGCATTGGATCCAGCTCTTCATTTTCGGTTGGTTTGGTGAAAGCTCTCACTGGGTTGAAGGGAGAGATGTTGGGGAAAATGGATCTGGCGCGCCAGGCGTTCACTTTAGAGCAAGATATCTTAAAAGAAACAGTCGGCTCCCAGGATCAAGTCGCAGCTGCGTTCGGCGGATTTAATGTTATTCGTTTTCTACGAGACGGCCAGATTCAAGTCGAACCGGTCACCTTATCATTGGGCCGATTGGCTGAACTGGAACAAAATCTCGTTCTACTATATACCGGCACCAGTCGCTTAGGTTCAGACATTGCAAAAAGTGTCACCAAAAACTTTTCTCTCAGGTCCTCCGAACTGATAACCATGCGTGTAATGGTGGACAGGGGGTTGGGTATTTTGAGTGGAACGAGTTCGCTGGAGGAGTTCGGGAAATTGCTTCATGAAAGCTGGATGCTGAAGCGGGCACTTTCCCACGACATTTCCAATTCCACAATTGATGAAATTTACAAAAATGCCCTGGGCAATGGGGCGATTGGTGGAAAACTTTCCGGGGCAGGAGGTAGTGGGTTTATGTTGTTTTATGTTCCGATTGCCAAGCAGGCACAATTTCTTTCAGCGATGCATCCCTATATCTGTGTGCCGTTTTCTTTCTCACAATCCGGAAGCAGCATAATTTACTACGATGGCCCTGATAGAAGGGTATCCGGGGGATATCCATCCGAGGGAGAAGGGGTTCATAAGGACATGGAAAGAAGGCGGCTTCCCTCTCTCAAGACCCCTAAAAAGGCAAAGGAGAAAGTTCTTGTTGGACACCGATCCTGAGAGGCAGGACCACATGCCGTCACGAACTTCCATTCCGCCACAAATGGGTATGACCAAGGAGGTATTCGGGTGTCCGTGGTTTCAGGTACATGAAGAAGCTTGGGATGAGCTTTTCTGACTTGGACCGTCAACCGTTTTATCGTATTGAAAGCTTAAATAGTGTCTTAGTGTTAGCCCTGACCAAAAATGAAGAGATTATTCTGGTGCGCCAATTTCGACAGGCGTTGCGCAGGAACACCCTTGAATTTCCTGCTGGGAGTATTGAGGACGGTGAATCTCCCGAAGAGGCCGCGGCGCGGGAACTATTTGAAGAAACGCGATATCGAGCTGGAACTCTTCGTTTGTTAGGGAGCGGACATATCATGATGAATCGGTACAGTGCCAGAGATTTTTTATTCATGGCTCAAGATTGCGAGGTGCATTCCCACGCTCCCGAAGTTCCGGACCAAGAGGTGCTACTGGTTTCACCCCCGGAGCTTAAAGCCCTCGTGACATCAGGAGATTTTGAGCATATTCCTGCGTTATCCCTTTTCAGCCTTGTTGAGTGGCAATTCGGTTTGCGTATGGTGGTATGACATGAACATTCAGGCCCTTGAGTACAAAGCCGCAGAGCTGAGACTTCATATTCTCAGAACCGCGTTAAAAGCCGGGAAAGGACATGTTCCCCCAGCATTTTCGTGGGTGGAAATTGGTGTGGCGCTGTTTTATGGGGGGCACCTGAACCTTCGGTCCCATGATCCAAAATGGGAAAATCGGGATCGATTCATTTTGAGTAAGGGACATGGATGTTTGACCTTGTATGCGATGTTGGCCGATTTGGGTTTTTTCCCCAAAACCGAGTTGGATAATTTTTGCGGTCCGGGAAGTCTCCTGGCCGGTCACCCCGATACACAAATTCCGGGAGTGGAGGGGGTTTCGGGGTCACTTGGGCATGGGTTAGGCCTGAGTGCTGGATTGGCCTTGGGAGCTAAACTTCATTCATGCCCTTGGAAGGTTGTGACGGTCATGGGGGATGGGGAATGTCAGGAGGGATCCGTATGGGAAGCGGCCATGTTTGCGAGCCATCACCAACTCCATAACCTGGTAGCGATCATTGATCGGAATGGGTTAGGTGCGACCAACTATACCGAAAAAAATGTGGCCCTTGAGCCCTTCGTCAGCAAATGGAAGGCTTTTGGATGGGAGGTGGTGTCCATCAATGGGCATTCCTTTGAAGAATTAGACAAGGTCTTGGGGTGCTTTCGTCAAAGGCAATCGCTGAAACCTCTGATGATTGTGGCTCAAACAGTGAAGGGAAAGGGGTTGTCATTTATGGAGGCCTCGGTCGATTGGCATCACCGGATTCCGAAGGGTGAGGAAGTAGAAGAGGCCATCCGGCAGCTAATGGCTGCAATTTCTTCATCGGGATCGGTGTATACCATGGAGATGGCTCATGGTGCATGATTTTCGTGATGCGGTCTTTGACAGTGTTTTACAGATTGTGGCCAAAAATCCCCGGACAATTGTCCTCACCAATGATATGGGAGCCATGGGATTAAGCCAAATTCAAGAATTGTATCCTCGGCAAGTTTTGAATGTGGGAATTAGCGAGCAAAATATGATGAGTGTGGCGGCCGGAATGGCACTTTCCGGATATGTGGTTTTTGTCTATGGAATTGCCTCCCATATTACGACGCGGTGTTATGAACAGTTGAAATTGGATGTGTGTGCCTTAAAGGTTCCGGTCATTCTTCTTGGAATGGGGCCCGGCTTGTCATACGGGGTGGATGGACCCACCCATCATGCGACACATGACTGTGCTCTCCTCCAAACACTATCAGGCATGACCATTTATCTGCCTGCAGATGGCATAGCCATCAGGGCCATGGTAGAGCAAGCCTACCAGAGTGGAATGCCCGCCTATATCCGGATCGATAAGGACCCCTATGAACCCATATATGCCCCTAATGAACATGACTTCAGTCTAGGACTTGAAACGATTCAACAGGGGGAATCCCTCTGTGTGGTGACCAACGGAATCATGCTGGCCAGGGTGCGAGAAGCGGCAAGAGAATTGCGGGAGGAAGGTATCGAAGTCGCTCTTGTCGATTTATATCGAATGAATCCTTGCAACGAGTCCAGACTCTGGGAAGCGTGTCGAAACGCTCATGCCATTGTGACGGTAGAAGAACATGGTCGGACTGGAGGGATTGGAAGTTTGGTTGGGAGACTGTTGAGTGAGCGGGGTCACGCTATTCCTTTCTGCGGGCTTTCGTTGGGTGATGAAATGTTGTTTGGCTCCGCGAGTCGAACCTGGGCCTATGGGCAATATGGCCTGGAAAAGGAAAGCCTGAAAAACACGTTTCGCCACATGGCCCTGTTACCCACGACGGTCTAATTTTTCTTCTATCGATTGAAGTAAGGATATTCATCGTGAAGACGAGTTCGTCCATCTATTTCGGAAAACGGATTCTGGTTTCTGGAGGCACGGGGATGATTGGGATTCCACTAGTTCGAGCCTTGTTGGAACTGGGGGCTCAGGTGACCGTGGTGTCCTTGGAGCAGGAAAGTTACGCGAGAGCCGTATTAGGCCATTCAGTTGCCTTCTTTAGGGGCGATCTGACTTGTTATGACACATGCGAAAAAGCTGTGAAAGGGCAGGATTATGTCTTTAATTTGGTTGGAATCAAAGGGTCCGTCGGTATAGGGGTAAAAAGAGCGGCCAGTTATTTTGTGCCCATGCTTCGATACCAATCCAATCTATTAGAAGCCGCATATCGAGGAGGAGTCTCCCGGTATCTTTTTGTGAGCAGTATTTGTGCCTATCCACCAGCGACACTTCATGTGGAGGACAACGTCTGGAATGGTCTTCCCAAACAAAATGACCGGTACGCTGGAATTGCGAAAAGGATCGGCGAACTTGAAGCCGAAGCCTACCTGCACGAATATCATTGGGAGGCCGTCCGAGTGGTCCGGCCTTCAAATGTGTATGGTCCGCTTGATGACTTTAATCCAGCCACGGGACAGGTGATTCCGGCTCTCATCCGGAGGGTGTTGGAAGGAGAGTCTCCGGTTCGTATTTGGGGAGATGGATCTGCCATACGGGATTTTATTTTTGTCGAAGATGTGGTTGAGGGACTTTTGCAGGCCATGGAGCATGCTCCCCCATGTTTTCCTATTAATTTGGGAAGTGGCGTTCCGACCACTATCAGACAATTAGCTGAAACCATTGTGACTGAAAGTCGGGTCTCTACTGAAATTGAGTGGGATCCCTCAAAGCCGGCCGGCGACCCTGTCCGGTTGTTATCGATGGAACGGGCAGAAGCCACCATTGGATTCCGTCCAAAAATCTCTCTCAGAGAAGGGATTCGTCAAACGATTCACTGGTATAGAGAAAATCGGGAACTTGCCCATGAGCGGAAAAACCTCCTTAGCGCCTAAAAACAGGAAGCGGAAAACCGAAGGACCTTCAAGGCCTCGATTTGTACCCGGGTTGGGAGATCTGGTGGATCGTTTAACCGTAGACCAACTGAAGGAAGCGTTCCATGAATCGATCCGGACAGCGGTCAGGACCGAAATCGCTGATTTGGAACATGATATTGATGGATGGGCTGATCGACATCAGATCAAATTATCAGGGCGGAACGTCCGGATCATCATTGTGCTTGCCCAAATCAATTATGAAATCTGGATGTGTAAAGAAGGCATGATGGGCGAACCCAAACGATACCATCAGTGGTTGAAACGGGCTCATCAATTAAATGGAATCAGAAATCAGATGAAAAATCTTCTTTTAGCCGTGGTGCAATCGGGAACCAGAGTGTGCCGGGCGAGTAATGTCTCGGTGGATGATTTAAAAGATTGGAATATACAGCTATAACCATAGGCTTGCGCGATGCTTTTTAAAAAATTAGGCCAATCTGACATAGAAATTTCCGCTATCGGTCAAGGGACCGGGATTCATCATTCCCTGACAAACCGGGAAGCACATCGGCAACTTGAGTCCACGATCCGGGCCGGAATTGATATGGGATTAACTTTTATTGATACGGCGCCTGTGTATGGTGATGGAGAGTCTGAAGCGGTCATTGGTAAGGCCTTGAAAGGGATTCGGCATCGTGCGGTGTTGGCGACAAAGGTCTCTCCTGAAAACTTATCTTCAAAAGGCATTACACGTTCGGTTCAGGAGAGTCTCAGGCGTTTGCAGACAGACCGGATTGACCTTCTCCAAATCCACTGGCCCAATCCCCAAATCCCCATCTTGGATACCCTGGTGGGTCTGGAGAAAACAGTACAGGAGGGGTTGGTCCGATATGTGGGAATCTGCAATTTTTCATTCAATGACACGTTAGAGATACATCAACAGGTAACTCCAAACCTCCTGGCTTCTGTTCAGGTCGAATATAACTTGTTCGATCGAAGTATTGAACCGGAATTCCTCCAATACGGGGAACGGGTGGGAATCAGCATTATCGCCTATAGTCCTCTTCATTGTGGACGTTTTGTAGCGAATCGGAAACAGTATGCTGTTCTTCAGGAGATAGCCGATAATTACCATAAAACTCCAGCTCAAATTGTGTTGCGGTGGTTGGTTGGGCATCGCCAAGTTGTGGTGATTCCGAATACCACGAGTTGTCAACGAATGAAGGAAAACGCGGAAAGTATAAATTTTAATCTGAAAGACGAGGATGCCCGGTATCTTGAAGAAAAATGTACCGGACATTTTCTAGAGATTCCTCCTCGATCCATACAAGTCGCTGATGGCTCGGGACGTTCGGTCTATCGAACACTCGAAGACGCTCTTAAAAATGCCATGCATTGCGTACCTAGTCCGCAAGAATTGGCCCAACAAATTACTGCAGGGGATTTTTTGAAACCGGTGCGTCTTCGCCCGGCTCGTTCTTCCCATGACCGGTTTGAGCTCTTGGAAGGCCGAATCCGGTATTGGGCATGGGTCATTGCACACGGTTTCGAAAAACCCCTACCTGCGCTGGTGGAAGATTTCTCCTGATAGCCTTGTGAGGGATTTATGATTGCCACTCTTCCACTCCAGCAGAATCACAAGCACCATGGGATGCTTCAGCAAGAAGATTTTGAAGCCTTATTTGGAGAAGCTCCTGGAACCCTCTTTCAGGAATGCCAGGAATTGGTAGAACGTCATGATTTGCGTTATGACGTTTTGCAGGGGGCTTCCCGTGACCAAGTTTTGCTTCGAGTGTTGAAAACCCTTGACCAGGATCTGGAAGTCGCAGGGACGCATCGTAAGCAGCGTTGGGAAGATGGATGGGCCGAGAATCTGATGGATTTCCAACGCACAGGATATGATTTAGCTGCATTAATCCCAAAATTTGTGCGACCCCAGGAAATCATCCGTTTAAAGGGCGAGTATGTCCGACCGGTTTCTTCTCAATTCGAAACCAGTTTTGTCGAAATTCTGCGCCACTGGATGTTTAAAAAATGGTTTCATGACGCTGATCATATTTACGAGTTTGGTTGTGGAACCGGCCATAATTTAGTCGATGCAGCTATCATGTTTCCAGGCCGTCCCTTGTATGGGTTGGATTGGTCCCAATCCTCTCAAGCGATTCTTCTCCTGTTGAGAGAAGAGCATGGATTTAATGTTGTTGGTCGGGAATTTAACATGTTGGAGCCTGATGAATCGTTTGACCTGTATCCTCGGAGCGGGGTGTTTACCGTGGGCGCCATGGAGCAATTGGGCGGTCAGTACCATGCTTTCGTGAACTATCTTCTTAGGCAACGCCCTTCAATTTGCATACACGTGGAAACCCTGTATGAGCTCTACGATCAGAACGTTCTGTTTGATTACGTCGCAGCCAAGTATCTGGAGAAAAGAAAGTATTTACAAGGATTGCTCGGAACCCTGAAGACGTTTGAGCACGAAGGCCGGCTGGAAATTCTTGGAACAATCCGAACTTTTGGCTCACTATACCATGATGGCTATTCAATGGTGATCTGGAAGCCGGTAGAGGAGAAGATGTGATGCTGAACGCGGAGCAATTACAGATTAAAACTTATGCGAATTCGAGTGAGCAAGCAGCTCGACAACAGATGGGGGATTTGCTCTTTCACAATCCGATTCCCCCGGACCAATTGCTATCGAATCTTGGACTATTTCTAGAATCCAAGCATTTGGCTCGCCTGTTATTCATGGATTTCTTGTACCGTCAGATCATTGCCGTTCAAGGTGTCGTCATGGAGTTTGGAGTACGGTGGGGACAAAATCTTGCCTTGTTTTCCGCATTGCGAGGGATTTATGAGCCCTTTAACCGGCATCGAAAAATTGTCGGATTTGATACGTTTTCCGGGTTCCCATCTATCCATGAAAAGGATGGGAAGTCCAATATGATGGTGAATGGACAACTGGCCGTCTCTCCCCACTATGCAGAAAGCCTTCAAGAGTTACTCAGTCTTCATGAAACGCTTAATCCGTTAAACCATATTAAAAAACATGAACTGTGCGTCGGGGATGTGGTGGAGGAGTTGCCTCGATATCTGGCCAGATGCCCTGAAACCATCGTGGCTATGGCCTATTTTGATTTAGATTTGTACGAACCGACGGTCAAGTGTCTTGAGCTCCTTCGTCCCCGAATGACCAGGGGGACTATTCTGGGGTTTGATGAATTGAATGATCCTGATTCCCCGGGAGAGACCCTCGCCCTGATGGAAGTCTTTGGATTGAACCATTTAAAAATTCAGCGGTTTCCCTTTGCCTCACGAGTGTCGTATGTGGTGTTCGAATAAGGGGCCTTCACGCACTAAGGAGAGAGTCCGTGCCTCAAACAATAGCTGAACAATTGAGCAAAGGCATGATTGCTGATTCGATTATGCAGTTCTTTTATAGGAAAAATATTGTCGTAACCGGGGGAAGCGGGTTGATCGGGAGGCAAATTGTGAGTCGGTTGGTTGAGGCTGGGGCCTCGGTTCGAAGTGTGTCCCTTGATGAGATTCAGGTTGAGAATAAGGTGGAGTATGTGAAGGGTGATTTGTGCGATTTTACATTTTGCCAACGTATCGTGAAAGATATGGATTGTGTGTTTCATGTGGCGGGAATCAAAGGTTCCATTGAGGTCACGAAATCCAAACCGGCAAGTTTTTTCGTTCCGTTGTTGATGATGAATACCAATATGTTGGAGGCCTGTCGCCTGAATAAGGTTCATCGGGTGGTCTATACCTCATCCATTGGAGCCTACCCGAGTGCGGAAATTTTCAAGGAACAGGAAGGGGAGGATGAAGGGCCACCAATGGATATGTTTCCCGGCTGGGCCAAACGAATGGCGGAATTACAAGTTCGTGCCTATCAAATACAGTACGGTCTGACGCACTACGCCGTGGTGCGTCCCTGTAATGTCTATGGACCAGGGGATAATTTTGATCCTGCCAATGCCATGGTAATTCCCACCCTCATGCGACGAATATTTTCAAAAGAAGATCCCGTAGTGATTTGGGGAGATGGCACCGCCATTCGGGATTTTGCTTATAGTGGGGATGTCGCTGATGGAGTGATTCTTGCTTTGTACCATGGCACGGGTGGGCGTTACGTCAATTTAGGCAGTGGTATCGGCTATACCATTCGAGAATTAGTAGAGGCTCTTCAATCGGTTGTGCCGTTCCGGGCCCAATATGATCACACAAAACCCACCGGATTTCCCCGGCGTGTAATGGATATTTCTTTGGCAAAACATCGTCTCGGGTACGCACCACAAATTAATCTTCAAGAGGGGTTGCGGCAGACATGGAATTGGTATCTGGAGCATCATGATGAATATCTTCAACGGCAAAACTATTTCGTCGCCTCCTAATTTACAGATTTCTTCCTGCCGCTTGGAAGGAGTGAGAGTAGTGACTCCACCGACAATTTTTGAAGATTTTCGGGGAACCTATGTTGAAACGTTTAACAAAGAATTGTATCAGCAAGCTGGAATTGACATGAATTTTGTGCAGGATGATATCTCCGTGTCTGGCAGGCATGTGTTGCGAGGCATTCATGGAGACCAGGAGACCTGGAAGCTGGTGTCATGCTTATGGGGGAAGTTTTATTTGGTCGTCGTCAATTGGGATCCCACCTCAACACAATATCAACAGTGGGAATCGTTTACGCTATCAGATCGCAATCAATGCCAAGTCTTGATCCCACCCAAGTTTGGAAACGCTCATCTGGTGCTGTCTGAGCAGGCAATCTTTCATTATAAGCAAACGACCAATTACAACCGGGAAGGACAATTTACCGTACCTTGGGATGATCCAACTTTGGGAATCTGGTGGCCGGTTAAACAGCCGATTGTTTCCCAACGGGATGAAGGAGTCGCTCATGTTTAAGGGCAGCAACGTATTAGTGACGGGGGCAGGAGGATTTCTGGGAACCAATATGGCTAAGCGTTTGGTGGAAGAGGGGAGCTATGTACGGGGGACATTGCATACCCGTGGCCCGCAATTCGAACACCAGAAACTGGAATATGTCAAAGCCGATTTGACGAACATGGAAGAGTGTCGACGGGTCGTAGAGGGCATGGATTATGTCTTCATGTGTGCAGCCAATACCTCAGGAGCCGCGGTCATGGCTACCCAGCCATTAGCACATGTGACGCCGAATGTGGTGATGAATGCCCAGATGTTGGAAGCATCCTACCAGGCAAAGGTAAAGAAGTTTCTCTTTATCAGTAGTAGCGCCGCCTATCCACCCAGTGGGGAGCTGCCGATCTCCGAGGAGGAAATGTTTGCGGGGGATCCATATGAGGCTTATTTTAGTGTTGGATGGATGAAACGGTATGGCGAGGTGTTGTGCCGTATTTATTCCGAAAAAATTAAGGATCCAATGAGCACGGTGGTCGTGAGGCCGTCGAATATCTATGGGCCATATGACAAATTTGATTTTGAACGTTCACATGTGACAGCGGCGCTTACCCGTAAAGTTATTGAGCGTCAGAATCCTCTGGAGGTGTGGGGAACAGGTGAGGATGTCCGAGACTTAATTTATGTGGATGACTTTGTCGATGCCGTGATGTTAGCCATGAACCGGTTAGACCGGTTCGACCCTGTGAATATTGGCTATGGGAAAGGGTGTCGAGTACGTGCTGTCTTGAATACCCTTCTAGAGGTTGATGACTTTCGGGAAGCCCGGGTGGTTGTAAACCCCGCGAAACCTTCCATGATTCCAATTCGTTTGATTGATGTGGAAAAGGCCAAAGTTCTTCTCAATTTTACGGCTCAGACCGACCTTGTTATGGGATTAAGGAAGACCATCGACTGGTACCGGGAAAACCACTGGGCAAAAGAACTGCTAAGAACCGCCCACGCGGTTTAGAGCAAGCGGTCCTTGTTCCGCCAGATATAATGTGTCAAGAAAAAATTTTCCATAGGAAAACCCTTTTTGGGGTGGAACTTTAGATGCAAAGTAAGCTATTCGGTGAGACAGGAGTCAATGTTGCATCGATCGGTCAGGGTACGACAGGGATGGGGACGAAGGATCATTTCCCCAAGGAATATATTCGGGAAAGAATTAAAGCTCTAAGATTGGGAATCGACCTAGGGATGACGTTTGTGGATACAGCCAGTTTGTATGGAAACGGATTTTCAGAAGAAGTCGTTGGAGTTGCTCTACAGGGGATTCGGAAAAAATGTTTCCTTGCTACTAAATTTTACCCGCATGAAAAAATGGGTTCGGAAGACATCCGTTTAGCCGTAGAAAACAGCCTGAAAAACCTTCAAACCCCTTGGGTTGACCTTTATCAAATTCACTGGCCGAATCCCCGCGTGCATTTAGAAAGAATTTTTGAGGTATTAGAAAAATATCAGAGGCGCGGAGTAATAAGATTTTTTGGAATTTGTAATTTTTCCCCGCAAGAAGTCTGTGCTCTTGAGCGATCCATACCTCATATTCCTTTGTCCTCAAATGAAATAGAATTTAATTTGCAAGCCAAAACAATGGGAAAGGAATTTTTGGGGTTCAGTTCATTTAAAGGAGCCATCCTAGCCTATAGTCCCTTAAACAAGGGAAGAATTGTTGGGACTGCATTTCAAGCGGACCTTGTTAGAGGCTTAGCCGAAAGATATCGAGCCACTCCTTCTCAGATAGTTTTGGCATGGATTCTCTCATTTAAGAGAGTTTTTCCAATTGTAAAGGCAGCCACTCAGGAGCATGTTAAAGAAAATGCTGGGGCAATGTCTCTTGCTTTGTCCAATGAGGATATTCAACGGGTGAATGATTCTTGGGAAGAGCATATCTATGAGGCAAAACCTGAGAGCATTAAACTTCGAGGGACTCAACAGAGAAAACCTTATCTCACTTTACAAGAAGCGATAGAAAATCCTCTCGATTTGGTTCCAAGTCCCGTAACGTTAGCTGAATCAATTGTCCAGTTTGGCCTAAAAATGCCCATTCAGGTCGTTCCTCTTTGTAGAAATAACGATTCCTATGAATATGAAGTCGATCCCTACGATCCCTTTGATCAAATTAAAAAGTATTGGGCTTGGAAGATTGCTTTTCCTGGAAGATTAATTCCAATTTGTATTTCAAGGGCAATGCCCTGGAGCAATTGAACATAAAAAAGAATAGGAAGTTTTGATGATAAGCGTGGCGAGGTAAACATATTCCTAATAACTTCATAATCCTATGAAGGGAGCATGGCGAGCGGTTTGGGATTGTCCTTGCCTCTGTAAAACTTGGCTTCTAACCATTTCACTTTTAACGAGACCACATAATGTACACATTTCCTGAAAGTCCCTTGGCACATAAATGGCTTGATGACCTTTCGGGTTTGGAAATCGGGGCTTCTACCCACAATCCCTATGGATTAAAAACCCGAAATGTTGGATTAGGTGGAGAGGGGTATGCTCAAGAACAGTTATCCTTGGCCGGCGAGGTTGCTCCGATTGATATATGTGCTGAGGCCAGTGCGATACCCCTTTCCAGTGAATCAGAAGATTTCATCTTAGCGTCCCACGTCATAGAGCATTGTCCGGATCTCATCAAGACTTTACTGGAGTGGTATCGCATTGTGAAGCCGGATGGGTACCTTTTTTTGGTGGTCCCACATCGGGATGCGGCCCCTTCTGACCGAGGAAAGCCTCTTACCGAATGGGAGCATGTGGTTCAAGATTATATGAGACATGTCACACCAGAATCGGAGCCTGAGGGAAAAAGTTTCCTGTACTGTCATTATCATGTCTTTTCCCCCTCTTCGATGAAAAACTTTATTTCTAGAATTTTTGATTGTCGTCTGGCGCTGGTGGAAGAACAAGATCCGGATGATAAGGTGGGGAACGGGTTTTCATTAGTATATCGAAAGACCAAGTCACTTCAAAAAGCATTTCCATGGGAATTTCAGGGAGGAGGGTATTCCATAAATGTTTCAAGGCCGGCAGATTTTTATCAAAACAAAAAGGAAGAGGAAAAAATTTCTCTCACGAAACCTGGCCAGTCAACTCCTTCTTACCGGCAAAAGGGAGGAACTCCGGTAGTGGATCAGGCCCGCCCTCACGATAAAATGGGGAATTCCAAAGGTATGCTTGTTTCTGTCGTTGTAGCCGCTTATAACTCAGAACGGTTTATGCGGGGGTTATTGGAAAATTTAGAAGCACAGACCATCGCGGACCGGATGGAAATTATTATCGTAGAAACCGGATCAGAAACGCAGGAAATCGATATTGTACGAGAGTTTCAACAACGATTTGCGAATATCACTTATGTCAGAACATCTGAACGAATGAGTGCTGTTGCGGCCACAAATCAAGGCGTTCGCATGGCTAAGGGGAGCTACATTACGCTACTGCCCACAGATGACCGGTTGCGTTGTGATGCCTTGGAAGTGATGGCCCGTGAACTTGAAGAACATCCGGAATCCGGAACGGTATATGCCGATGTGTTTATGACCCAGTTTGAGAACCAGACGTTTGATCATTTTATTCGAGGAGGCTATTCCATTCGTTTCGATTTTAGTCCTGATATGATGTTGACCGGCTATCCTATGGGACCTTTGTTCATGTGGAGAAAAAAGGTTCATGAAGAGGTTGGGATATTCGACGAAAAATTCCTCTGTGCCGCCGATTATGACTTCCATTGCCGCGTCGCACGACATTATCCTATGCGTCATATTTCGGAATTTCTTGGCTTGTATTTGCAAAATCCGAAAGGGGTTGTGAATTCCAATCCTCAAATTAGCCAGGCAGAATTTCGAGCTATCATTCAGGCAAATGGGCCGTATTTCCCGGCACCGATTCAGAAACCCCTGACCATCCTCCAATACGAGAAACCCGTATTTCCCCGAAAGTATGTCAATATTGGCATGGTGACCTTTAATCGGATGGAATTTACCAAAGCGGCATTGAAAGCACTCTTTCAACACACCTATTTCCCCCATGTCATTACGGTTGTGGATAATGGAAGTACCGACGGCACGCCAGAGTATTTGCAAACGCTTTTCAAGCAGGGATTTATTACCAATCTGATTTTGTTGCCAACCAATGTTGGCATTGCTAAGGCTTCGAACTTGGCCTGGAGTCAGGAACCTGAAGCTGAATACTACCTCAAGCTGGACAATGACATCGTGATCCAAAAGCCTGGCTGGTTATCCAGAATGGTTGAGGTCATCGACCGTATCCCTGAATTGGGTGCTGTTGCCTATAACTTTGAACGAGAGAGCTATCCCGTCCGTGAGATTGGGGGCTTGCCTGTTCGGCCGAAAATTGGAAATTTAAACGGGGCTTGTACCCTTATCCCCAAAAGAACGCATCAAATATTGGGATTTTGGTGTGAGGATTATGGGTTGTACGGGGAAGAGGATGCGGATTATGGGCTGAGAATCCATTTGCATGGGTTGCAGAATGTTTATATGGAGGATGAAAAAGTGGGATTGCATCTACCTGCCGGAAGGGCAGCCCACATCGACGCACAGACGTTTAAGGCCACTGATGGAATTGAAGAAGAAACTCATGCTGAGTACCGGGCATTCAAAGATGAATGGCGGCGAAAAAATGTTCAGGACATCGCGAAAAAGAATTGGCAGGATTATCAAACGGGTACGAAGACACTGTATTGTTCGTCTCCCTTCGTGAAGGAATTCCATAAAGATCGAGAACACCTTGAAGGATCCGACTTATCCACTCGCCGACGGGTTCAGACTGACGAACGGCCGAGGGAAGTGATGCTTGATATTCCACGAGATTCTTCTCATGAGCGTTGGCGAACCGTTTCTGTCATTGCGTCTGATTATATTTGTGGTCGTATCCGACTCCTTCAACCACTCCTGGCTGGTGAAGGGATATGGGGGAAAGGCTCCATTGTTGCCGATGCCAACATCTATTTAAATGACACCACACTTCCCCCGATGGGGTTGGGGCAGGTTTGGGCTATTCAGCGTAATTGTAGGCTGTCAGAAGAAACTTTAAAGGAAGCGCAAAGCCAAGGTACCCGAATTGTTTACGACTGTGACGATTTGCTCTGGAAAATTCCTGTCGATAATCCGAATCATGGGTATTTTACTCCTGAATATCTTCAAAGAATGTTCGGCCTTATGTATACGGCGGATTGCGTGACGGTGTCTACGGAACCGATTCAAGCTGATTTGTTGAAGCGAGGAATCGAATCAACTGTTCTTCTGAATTGCTTGTTGCGTCAGGAATGGGAGGATTTTAACCCTCGACGTCGAGCGGGTTCCCGTCCTCGAGTTGGATGGGCAGGACAAGCGAATGTGCACAAAGGCGATACCGCCATTTTTGAAACGATTGTGGAGGCTCTCAAGGATGAGGTGGAATGGGTGTTTTTGGGAGACGCCCCACGGATGGTCAATAACTCAGGTGTGATCAGCGAAACATTTTCCATGGTAGACGTGGCTCAGTATCCGAAAAAATTGGCGAGTCTCAATCTTGATCTTGCATTGGCGCCATTGGTGCCAAACCCATTCAATGAAGCGAAAAGTGATATCCGTATTTTACAGTATGGAATATTGGGCTATCCGGTTATTGGCACGGATATTTTCCCCCATCAACATGCGCCCATCATACGGTTGCCGCATGAACCACAAGCCTGGGTCAAGGCGATTCGCGAACGCATTCATGATTTGGGTGCCTTAGAAAGGGAAGGGGATCATCTTCGAGCCTGGGTATTGAACCATCGGCTTATGGAACATGTGCTTCCTCAGTATGAACAGGCCTGGTTGGGCCGTGACGTAAAATCCTCCAACAGGGTGCCTCAGTCGAACATACAGAGTCCACCAGGGCCCTCTTATTCTCCAATCAATCGTGCCAAGTATTCCTTTGATTGTTCAATCATTATTCCAGTTTGGAATAAAGTGGCATTGACCCGTCAGTGCTTGACTCATTTGTCGGAGGTCACGGATGGCTGTTCGTATGAAGTCATTGTCGTCGATAATGCATCCACCGATGAGACTCCGGCATTTCTGGCTTCTTTAAGTGGGGATATTCAGGTCATCACGAATCCGGCCAATTATGGGTTTGCCAAAGCCTGCAACCAAGGGGCCGCTTCTGCCAAGGGGCGTTTTCTGGTCTTTTTAAATAACGATACGATTCCGAAGCCAGGATGGTTGCGGGCTTTATTGAATGAAGTGGAGAGCCATCAGGATGTTGCCATTGTCGGGAGCAAGCTGCTCTATCCGAATAACACCATTCAACATGCCGGCGTGGTTTTCGCAAAACATTGTTTGACACCCTACCATATATTTCGTGGTGCTCCAGGAGACCTGCGTGCGGCCAATGTTCGTCGAGAGTTTCAGGTTGTCACAGCGGCTTGTATGCTCATTCGTCGTGAGGAATTTATGGCAGTCGGGCAATTTGAGGAGATCTATCAGAACGGGTTCGAGGATGTGGACCTGTGCCTCAAAGTGGGCAAACGGGGTAAGAAAGTCATCTATCAACCGGAAAGTGTGCTCTATCATTTGGAACATCAAACTCCCGGAAGGAAAGATCATGAGGCCGAACGGCGCAATGGTATTGTGCTCATGGAACGGTGGGCTTCCGCCATTGTGGTCGATGAGGATTTCCATACGGTTCCGGCGGGCTATGCCAACCGGTATTACTTGCGTGACGGCCGGCTTCAGCCCTCGCTCCAGGCACTGCAGGGCGATAGGGAAATAACGCAGTGGAAACGAGTTCAACGGGTTCAGGAGGTCCAATTACGTCAGCGGCATGCCGCAGGCGAGGGCTTGAATAGCCAGGACGACCGTGAATTGCAAGCTCTCCTTTCCGAGTATCGAGATTGGCCGGATGATGGTGCAGTGCTTAGATGGGCGGCCAAGCTTTGCCAATCGTTGCAGCTATTGGATGAGGAACGGGCATTTTTAAAACGGATACTGAGTATGGGAGAAGATCGAGCGGCACGGGAACGACTCGCTAAGCTGGCTCTCAGCGGGAAGGATTTGTCTGAGGCGGCTGACCATATCCAGGCGCTCCTTCAATCTGATCCCAGCAATGGGTCGGGTCACTGGTTGCAGGGAATTCTGTTGATGCAATCCCAAGAATGTGGTGAGGCGGCCCTGTCATTTCGTCGCGCTCTTCAATGTGGCGTAGATTCTCGAAAAACCAGTATTGGTTTGGGAATGGCGTGTATGGGGATGGGAGACGTCGAAGAAGCCTGGAGGGTTTTCGACCAGATTGTGGCGGATTATCCTGATGATATCGAAGCCATGAATGGGTTGATTCAGGCCGGAACATCCCTGGGACGATGGAAAGGCTTGGGGGAGCGGCTTGCGCGGTATGTCGAACGAAATCCCGCAGACTGCGATATGCGCTTTGCTCTGGCCGGGGTGGAATTTCGTGCGAGTCGACTCGATGTGGCCAAGCAACAATTTGAGATGTTAAGCCTCTTGAAGCCCGACTATGAGGGATTGCACGATTTAGAGGTTCTCCTGCAGACGGCACCTCTTGACCGTCATGCCCTCGCAATTTAAATAGAAGAACTTTTTGCCTAGTCAAGTTAGCCTATGTCCCGAGCCCTCTTAATACAATTAGCTCGGCTGGGTGATCTGGTCCAATCTCTTCCTGTTTTGACTGCCCTGCAATCTGCCTATCCTGAGCGACCGCTTGATCTCCTTTGCCCTTCGCCCTTGGTGGCGCTTGGAGAACTTTTCCCTTGTGTGGACAGGGTTTTCCCTTGGAATGGTGAACAATGGCATGAATTCGCCACGACCAAGATGACGGATTGTGATCAACAACTTGCCCGAGCCACACGCTATTTGGCTGACTGTGCCTTTCCCCCGTATGCATTGGCCTATAATTTGAATAACCATCCTCGCGGGATACTTGCTGCCCATGTATTGAGTGATCTGGTCGTCGGTCCTGGCGAGCATGGACCCTTGAATCAGACGCTTCCGGCATGGGCGGGATATTTACGTCGAATTGCTCAAGATCGAGGGAGCAACCGGGTTCATTTAGCTGATGCGTTTTGCGGGTTATGTCAGGTTTCTCCACCATTGGACGTTCCTTACTTACAGGCCCCGGAGGTGCCATTGCCCTTTGAGCTGGAACTGCCGGTGAATGGTGAAGCTTTTACTCTCATCGGGATTGTTCTTGGTGCGGGAGATGCCGACCGGCGAGTTCCCCTTTCTGTGTGGCAAGACCTGATTGCCGCATGCGCTGAGCACATTCCTCAGTGCTACCTGCTTTTGGTCGGTGGTGCGGGAGAACGGGAAGCGGCATTGGCCTTAGAGCATCGCCTTCCCGCTAAATATCTCAATCGGGTGGTGAATGGGTGTGGTCGGACATCGTTGCCTCAGCTTGTGGCTCTTCTTAATCGGTGTCAGTGGGTGGTCGGGTCCGATACGGGACCATTGCATCTCGGAACGATGTGTGGGGCTCGTGCGATCGGCTGGTATTTCTCCCAGGCCAGAGTCCATGAAACGGGCCCCTATGGTGTTGGTCATTATGTGTGGCAACGCGCGGGAGCGCAACTTCGGGAGAGCCCGGATGTCCGTGAAGTAAGCCCTGCAGGATCATCCTCTGCCTATTGGCCTGTGATGGAAACCGTCAATTTAATGCGGGAAGACCCGGTGAATGCAACAACAGATGAGTGGGATCTCTGGACCAGCAATAGAGATGAGTGGGGGGCGTTTTATACCAGGGATGGCATCCCTGACGAGGCTGTTCTCCGGCGAAAAGATACGTGGGAGGCGCTGTCTCAGCTGGCGAGTCAAGGTATTCGGATGGAAGTCTCGAAGGAGTCGGGAATGCTCCCGGTAGGTTTTAAGGCAGGGAGCTGTGTTTTTAGGGCAATCAACCAGGAACAGATAAATGGACGTGTTGAAACAGAATATTGATATTCTTCGCGACCAGGATCCGATTCTTGCCGCTCAGATCCTCCAGGTACCGGGAGGAATCCTGTCGATCCAACCAGCTAAATCTGGAATGCCCACCGCCCTTGTCAACTCCCGATATCTCCATAGTGCGTATGATCCGGTTCGCGAGGCAGAGCGCTGGGCGGAAGAACGCCTGAAAGACTGTCAAGCAGGGGAAACTATTGTCATTCTTGGCGTGGGACTGCTCTACCATGTGCAAGTCTTACGTCAGATGTTGCCCCGTGGTCAGGTCATAATGGTCGTCGTGCCCGAATCTTTCTGAATTTGCGGATTGTGTCTCGGTCCGGGCGCTGGAAGGGTGGGGTGAAGGGGTGATGTGGCTGACGGGTTCCATAGCTGATATGGCTCTCCAAGTGACACAGAAAGCCAAGCGGGTGCGCGTTCTGAGTTACGAACCTGCGGCCACGGTTCATCGTGAGGCCTATGAACACTTTCGTCTGCAGCTTCGTGAGCATCTTGCTCAACGATTAAGCGGGGCGCTTCACATCATGGTGGTCGGACCTATTTATGGCGGGTCCTTGCCGATCGCCCGATATGTGGTAAACGCATTGGAAGGTCTTGGACATCGTGTGAGTTGGGTGGATCATAGTCCTCATTATGCAGGATATCAGAACTTGGAAACGATCCGTGATCACCGGTTGCGGCTCACAGTCCAACAACGGATGAGTGAAACGCTGGCGGTGATAAGCCTTGCTCATGTCGCAGAAGATCCCCCGGATCTCGTGTTAGCCTTATCCCAGGCGCCATTAACCATGGCCGTTTTAGAGCAAATGCGTCGAAAGAAGGTGTTAACCGCCATGTGGTTTGTGGAAAATTTTCGGCATTTAACCTATTGGCAGCAGATGGTGACGGGGTATGACTTTTGGTTTGTGATGCAACAAGCGGCATGCTTGGACGCTTTTAGAAAAGCTGGCGCCAAACAGGTTTCGTATCTTCCCTTAGCTGCTGATCCGGCCATTCATCAACCTATGGTCTTCACTGAAGAAGAGCGACAGGAGCTTGTTGCCGACGTCTCGTTTTTAGGAGCAGGGTATAGAAATCGGCGCCATATCCTCCCATCCCTGGTCGGCCAGGGGTGGACATTTAAATTGTGGGGGAATGAATGGGACAACCCGGGGGCGTTAGCGCCGGTTCTTCAGAGAGGGGGCGCACGTATTGATACCTCCACCAGTGTGAAAATTTTCAATGCCACCTCCGTCAATATTAATTTGCATTCGTATACGGGAGATGGATTCGATCCGGAGGGAGATGGGGTGAATCCCAGAACATTCGAATTAGCCAGTTGCGGGGCGTTTCAAGTGGTCGATACTCGCACCTTGCTTCCGGCCCTCTTTGATGAATCGATGATGGCGGTAATTAACAATCCGGATCAGCTCCTCCCAACCGTCCAAACCTATCTGCACGAACCAGCCAGGAGAGTGGCCATGGCTGAATTGTCCCGGAAGCGAGTATTAGAGGCGCATACATACCGCCATCGGATGAAGACCTTCTTAGGCGCCGTGGGCCTGGCGAGCCCTGACCGGTTAGGAGCTATCCTTCAGGGGGATCGTCACGCTGAATCCTTAGTGTCGCGAAGTGGGGAGACCCCGGAATTAATTCCAATGCTGAAGCAGTTTCCTCAAACTGATCGTGTGGAGTTAGTGGATGTGGCGAAAAGTATTCGGAATAAAGGGCCTGAAGCCCGGTTGAACCGTGAGGAATTACTGATTTTGATGATGGATGAATACCGCCAGGAAAAACGGGATTTTCTTTGAACCTGTGATGGGATAATTTTCCGCTACCGCCAATTATTGATGAATAAACAAGTCCTCATTATTAATATTACCCGGATGGGTGATTTAATTCAGATGGTTCCCCTTCTTTCACGGTTAGAGGAAGAATGGCCGGGTGTGGCCATTGATCTGATTGTTGATAAAGAATTTGCCCATGTCGCCAGCCTCATTCCTGGCATTCGACAGGTGTTGATGTTTGACTTCCAGCTGCTGATGGATGAAAGCCGGGTGCGAGCGCGAGACGTGGTCGCCCTCTACCGGGAACTTGCCGGTTGGGTTCAACCGTTACTTCAGGTGGGGTACGATCGTGTCGTGAACCTGACCTTTAATCGTCGCAGTGCGTTTCTGGTGAAATATTTCGGGTGTGCTGATGAGCGAGGAATGACCACGACCCAGGATGGGAGTTTCGTGGTGAAAAATCCTTGGATGAAATATTTCGTGGATTTCCATGTGTATCGACAATTGAATCGATTCAATATTGTGGATCTTTTTTCGCTTGGTGGGAGCGGGCCGGGTTCGTTTTATCCTCTTCGCTTATCTGTGTCCCAGCACATGAAAGAATGGGCACGGACTTATGTGAGACAAGCAGGAACGGCCGATGAGTGGATTGGCATTCAAGTTGGCGCCAGTGATCCGATGAAAGCCTGGCGACCGGAATATTTTGGACAAATGATGGCGCGTCTCAGCCAAAAACGGCCAGTCGGATTTGTGTTGATTGGTACGAAGAAAGAAGAGGCGGATGTTCAGGAGGCCATTCAGTGTTACCGGCAGGCGGGAGGATTGGGAAACATATGTGAAGCCGTTGGCCAAACGACTGTGCCGCAACTGGTGGCTTTGCTGGACCATTGTGTCTTGATGGTGACCAATGACACGGGGCCCATGCACATGGCTGTGGGAGTGAATACGCCGGTCCTGAACGTGTCGGTGGGCCATGTGAATTTTTGGGAAACCGGACCGTTTGGACCAGGACATTGGGTGGTTCAGCCCGAGATCATGTGTGGCCCATGCGGATTCGATAAGGTCTGCCCTCACCATGCCTGTAAAGACCAGATCATTCCTCAAGAGGTGGCCGAGCTCTGCTTACATCTCTTGGGTAATCGTCCCTTCCCATCGTTTTCGTCCAAGATTCGAGTATATGAAGGCGGCGTCAATGAAGATCAGTTAGGGACATTTATGATAAGAGCGGGAACCGAAGAGCCACGCGTCTCCTGGTATGCCGAGTATTGGCGGCAATACTGGTATAAATCCTTTACCGGGAACCCTAGCCTGGTCCCTTTTTCCCCAACGCCTCCACCGGATTTTTCAGACTGCGAGCAGGTATGGCGTCGTTTGGCTCCCCAGCTCGATCAGTTGTGTATTCAAGCCGACACCGTATTGGATATGTGTCGTCAAAGGCCTATTCCGGTTGACAGGTTAAAGGCGCGCCAGTACCAATTAAAAGTTGACACACTCACGATGCAACAGGTTGCCAGGCCGTCATTGGCCTTTGGCCCTTTAGCGATGGCCTTTTTTCGAGATACCTTTAGCTTGGAGTCCTTGACCCTTAGCGGCATGGCCGAGGAACATGCTCGAGCGTATCATGTATTTCGCACTCGAGGGGAAGAAAATTATCGGCGGTTGGAAGGAATGTTTTCTCATGATCCAAGGGGGGTTCTGTATGCACGTACAATTGGATGAAGAAATCTGGGAAGTGGGTGATCGTGTTCAGCTAGGGGAAGTTCTGGCTAATTTGAGTGACCGCGCTCAGGCCAAAGGGTGTTTGGTGACGGAATTAATGGTTGGTAATCGGAAGATGACGGATCGGGAGTTAGTGCCTCCCACCCTGGCTCAAGTGGCGAGCTCGTTTGGATCGATAGCAGCCGTGAGCAGACATGTGGAAACTATCGTGCAGTATTCTGAAAAAACGGGCCAAAAATTCGGAGCACAGCTACGCGATCAAGGACAGAAGTTTGTTGATGCTTTCCGACAAGGGGATGGAAAATATCACCAGTTAGACCAATGGTTCGGCCAAATAGCCGATTACCTTGAGTGGCTACAGGTTCATGAATCTATGGGGCTGAAAAAGCCTGAGGTGCATCCATGACCTATCGTTCTGGGTCAAAGAATTACTGAATGCTCGAGAAAACGAAGATGGGGTTCGAATCGCAGACATGTTGGAGTATGAAGTGATTCCTTGTCTTTCTCGAAATATTACCCCCCTTCTGTAACGCCAAGCTTTCTCGTCCTTCCATTCCCTGTAGCTTCCTACGGAGTTACCACTGGAAGATATGGAATGAAGTTCCCTCTGTTTTCCCAGTCAGGTTACTGCGTGGATTCTCAATGGGGTTTTGTTAGGGAACACAAGTGATTGACTAGGCTTCCCTCAAGTTTTCCTCCTGGTGGTCGATACATACCGGTAGAAGTGGAAATTGGTTCATTTTACAACTTTCGAGGAGGCCAATCGGCTCAACTCATTTATTGTCTTCCTCAAGGGACGGATCCTTTGAGGTGCAGCCATCAAGGAGGAAAGTATGGCACTTGTCGTTAACAACAACATCGCATCAATCAACGCTCAACGGAATTTGGGCGTGTCCAGTTCTCAATTGGAAGGGTCGGTCGCCCGTCTTTCTTCGGGTTTGCGAATTACCCGAGCTGCGGATGATGCCGCAGGTTTAGGAATTTCCGAAACCTTGCGTGCTCAGATTCGTAGTATTAATCAAGCGGTCCGAAATTCCAACGACGGTATAAGTTTACTGCAGATTGCAGACGGTGGTGCGGAAGGCATCGGGAATCTGTTAGGCCGCCTTCGGGAATTAGCCGAGCAATCAGCCAGTGGAATCCTTGGCTCGAATGAGCGGTCCTTCCTTGATCAGGAATTTGTGGCCCTCCGCTCCGAAATCGATCGAATTTCCTCTGTGACCGAGTTCAATGGGGTGAAACTGTTAAGCGGAACCGGAAATGATTCCTTGAGCATCCAAATTGGTTTCCGAAGTTCCGCGAATGATACGCTTTCTCTGTCACTCAATGATTTGAACACGAATACCTTAAACCTCGACCTCGACCAATGTGTCGACTTCTGGCAATGCCTTAGACGCACTGTCCAACATCGATAGTGCCATTAGTGCTGTGGCGTCTGCTCGAGCGAATATCGGGTCCTTGCAAAACAGGATTGATGCTGCTGTTGGGAATCTGCAAGTGGCGAATGAAAATATTACTGCTGCTGAATCACGGATTCGTGATGCTGATATTGCATTTGAGTCAGCGAAGTTCGTAAGGAACCAAATATTAGTTCAGGCGGGTACGTCAATTTTGGCGCAGGCCAATACGTTGCCTCAGCAGGCTCTAGCTTTACTGCGGTAAACAGGTAGAAGGAGAAACCGGGCCTTCGACCCGGTTTCTCCTTTGAGGAAAGAGGGGGGAACCCACAATGATTTCCACACTTTCTAACAGCGCCTCTTTCATAACGGTCTCAGTTGGAAATGAGATTCGAGTGAGGGATGGACAAAAGCCCGTAACGGGAGATGTCCAGCGCACATCGGCACCCCCCCCACCAGTTTTTGCCACGAAATCTACCAAGGATACGACAGTCAAGGACCCATTGACGAAAGACCAGGTGCAGGCGAGCGTGGCTCGGCTCCAGGAAATATTGAAACAGGTTGATCCCCGGATTGAGATTTCTCTGGAAAAGGATATTAATCAGGTGATTTTTCGGGTGGTAGATAAAGAATCGGGAGAGCTTATCCGACAAATACCCTCGGAGAAGGCGGTAGAACTCGCGCGGTTATTTTCCGGACATTCCGGACTCTTTGTGGAAGAGAACATATAATTGCCGTGTCCATCCAATGGCCGTTCAGGAACCTGGAGTTCGTGGCCAGAGCAATAGAATATTTGTGACCAGGTAAATAGGAGTCTGTCGTTTCGTCATATGATAGCGAATGACGAAAGGAATATCCGATGACCATTAGTTTTGGTGGCCTTGGTAACGGCATTGATTTTGGACCGGTTGTTGATGCTCTCGTCAAAGCGCAACGTATTCCTATCGATAATCTGACCCAACAAAAACTTCAGGCGTCACAAAAACAAACCGATTTGGCTTTGTTGGGGGGGAAATTACTGAGTCTGCAAGGTCTGGCAAGTAGTCTTCGTACCCAGGCCAGTTTCAATAAAAATCAAGTCAATGTGGCTTCTGGAAGCGCACAACCTCCTTTATCTGCAAGTGCTTCTTCTACGGCGGCGCCTGGAACCTATCAGGTGACTGTGAATCAGTTAGCTTCTGCCCATCAAATTATATCGAAGGCCTCCACGGCAGTTTCATCCACTGATTCGGACATTGTCGGTGGCGCATCCGGCATATTTCAATTTCAGGCGGGTACTGGCCCGATTCAAACGGTGAATCTTGATAGCACAGGGACATTGGACGAATTGCGAGCCGCAATTAATGATCTTGGCGCCGGAGTAAGCGCCTCGATTTTGAATACAGGGAGTGAAACCTCTCCGCAATATCGTCTCGTGCTATCGGCTAATGAGACTGGGATCGATCATGCTATTTCGATCCTGGCTGACGATACCACTTTAAATACTGTCACTACGGGAGTGGATACTTTTCAAGCCGCCCAAGACTCGGAAGTCGTATTAGGAGGGACGGACGTTGAAGCCGGGACGACAGCCATTACCATTAACCGATCGACGAATACGCTTACCGATGTCGTGGCTGGCCTCAGCCTTAACCTTCAAGCCGTGGATAGCAACCCTGTCACGATTTCAGTGAGCCCGGACAATGAAGCTGTCAAGGAAGCCATCTCAGAATTTGTCAAGGGGTACAATGACATCGTGACATTTGTCAATGAACGGACCTTTTATAATACAGAAACGAAGGAACGAGGAATTTTCGTTGGTGAAAGTTTGGCTCGCAACGTGCTTGACCGAATCAGGGAGTCCGTATTTTCCCAAGTCAGTGGTTTGACAACCTATACCGGTGTTTCCCAAATTGGATTTGAAACGGAACCAACCGATGGGACCATTAACCTGAATGAGGAGACATTGGATTCGGCTTTGAGTACGAATTTTGCAGCGGTGCGTGACTTGTTTGTGAAGAATACCACCACCGGCACCAATGGAATTGCGGATTTGACTGTGAATGGCATTGATGGATTAGATAATATCGACACAGGTTCTCTCACGCGCCGCCAAAATGCCCTAACGCAACAAGTAAAAAATCTTACGCAACAAATTTCTACAAAAGAAGACGCCTCAGCCCGTTATGAAGAGCAGCAACGATTGAAATTTGCGAGGTTAGATGGGTTGTTGGCCACGTTGCAAAGTCAATTAAAACAATTGCAGAACGCATTCCCGTCGATTAACGGGTAAAGAGAGGATGGTCGTATGATGGTAGGTGCTCAGGCTTACGCAAACACGCAAATCCAAACTGCATCCAACGTTCAAGTAATCGTGTTGTTGTATGATGGGGCCATTTCTTCCATGAAACTCGCACAGGAGGGAATGGCCACCTTAAATTATCAGGATAAGTCACGATTTCTCGATCGAGCCCTTCGGGTGATCGGGGAATTATCAGCCTCCCTGAATTTAGAAGATGGCGGAGTAATCGCAAAGGATTTACGTCGTCTGTATGAATACATTCAATTTGAATTGACTCAAGCCAACTTAAAAAATGAACCCCGTCGCTTAGAAGGCCCTATCCGGTGCCTTTCGCTTATTCGGGAAGCCTGGGTGGATTTGGCTGTTCAAGGAACCAAGCCGCAGGCGGTCGGGATCTAGGCCTCTGTGTTTTATGGGTAAAATTGACCACCTTGTTGAACAGCTCACCCAAGATGCCATTGAGGCAGCCCGACATGGTCAATGGGAACAGGTCATTGCTCTCTACGATCAGCGCCTGTCCCAAGGACCACAACAATCCCTTTCCATAGATACCATCCAAGTCCTCATGGAATCTGATCGATGGCTCATTGCCAGGGTTAAGGAGGTGCAAGCGGCAATGAACCAACATCTGAATGATATTCAGGATCAACGCCGGAAGTTAGATGTTCTTAAGCGAAAGTGGGGAGAAAACTCGACAACCCCGGTTCGACATCTTCTGACCATTTGACTGTGGAGGGGAATGTTGAAAGGTTTTCATGGGCTGCACCATGAAGTATTCGCCAAAGATCAAACTCCAATATTTTTGCCTGACATGACGGATTTTCCCCGTCACAATTTTGACGAAAAGAGTCAAGGTACTCCTAATCGGTAAAGAAAATATCTTTTATGTTTTCTTCCGCCCTACATTTCTTTGGAAAAACAGCCGAAAGGAAAGACAGACCATCCGGGTATGACAATTGCGAGATTGCATCTTTCAAGGATGAGATCTTCATTTTTAGAGGATGCCATGGGTGGTTGTTCAGGCCTGTATTTAAAGGGACGACAGGATGACTCAACAATCGGCATCATCTGCAAATTCTTTGTCAGTAATGACGGATTTTTCGACACAAAACGGGAAATTATTACATTCGCTCTCCAATAAATTGCTGCCTATTGTGGTGTTTTCCCAGTTAGCGCTCCGTCGGTGCGAAGACGATCTGCTGAAGGGACAATTGGAAAAAATTCATGGCGCTGCCGAACAAGCCAGGGATATTCTTGTGGAAATTCGCAGCCTTCATGCCGCGAGGAATCCCTAGTATGAAAGCAGTGTGTAGGACTCCTAGTGTTGTTATTCCCTGGATTATGTGTGATGACAGGGCGATTCTTATAAAGGTGGCTTATGGATATCGTGGCTTCTGAGGATCGACGTCAAGATTGCCGTGTAGACGTGCCTGTATGTCTATGGGTTGAGATTCCTCTTGCCTTCTCTTATGAAATGATTGATCTTGATGGGGCAGAATTCAGTCAGTGGCAATGGGATGAGCTGGCGGTCTCCCCGGATTTAGTCAAGGCCATGGTGGATGAAAAGGACCTTACTATCCGTGATCCTTTGCTCTTACAGATGGTCACGCGTATTGATTGGATGTTGACATCCATTCTCCGGACATTGGGAAAAGATAAAAATCTTAAGGGAGCCATTCCAGAATTTACGAAAGTGAGCCTATGCGGTTCGGGAATAAAATTTTATTCTGAAGACTCGTATCCCCTTGACTCTTTTCTTGTTCTACGTCTCATTTTGCGCCCATTTATTCCGATTCAGGCCGTTGGAAAAATTGTTAGGGTTAATGCCAAATCTAAAGGCAAGGAACAAGGATTTGAGATCGCGGTGGAGTTCACCAAAATTTCTTCTGATGACCGCGAAGCGATTATTCGACACACACTTCGGTCTCAAGCCACCATGCAACGGCTTCGCCTCAAGCAACCTGTCGATTCCGTCCTTGATTAGGGCTCCAGTAATTTTCTGGTGTCTGGTGTCCTGTCTCGCGCTAATTGCAGGATGTCAGAGACCACCGGAGATTCCCGTTTCTCCGGCATCGCTATCTTCATCCTCATTCCCTCTCCACACCCGCGTGTTCTCAGTCGACCGCATAGCGTTGCTATCCTTCCTTTGGAAAATATGAGCCGGTATTCCCATCTAAATTGGCTGGGTCGCGGACTTCAAGAAATGCTGGTTAGTGATTTGGCGCAATGGCCACAACTTGAGGTGGTATCGCGAGATGCACTGGGTTCGGTGTTACGGGAGCAATGGCTTCAACAACGAGGATTTTCATCAGTTGAGAATCCAGTCGGTCTAGGACAGTTAAAAGGAGTACGGTATCTCATTCAAGGGAGAATTTACTTGCAGCAGGACGCCCTTTCCGTGGATCTGCAGATTGTCGACGTAGAAACTGGGGTGGTCGTGGGCTCAGTCAACGCTCAGGGGGTAGAGTCGGATATCCCTGGTTTGGAGCAAGACCTTGTGACTCACCTCATTGGTGTGTTTGACCCTTCTCTCGATGGAGTTAGCCGGTCAATAGTCGATCAAATTTCGAAAGACCCGCAGCCGCACTTTAGGGGGAATCCTGGAGTTGATAAGAAAGGGGAACAGGGGACTTCCTCCGAACCAAATTCTTTATCTATGGTGTCTCATATTGATGCATTCCTATCATTGGAAAAGCTCACGTATCAGCGAAGGGAAGCGTATCGGTTAGCAGAAACCATTTGGGATGAGGGATGTGTAGTGGAAATGGGACAGCCCTTGTATCAGGTTTGGCACTTTTCGATTGATCCAACGAGGTCGGTGCCGGTCATGGCAATTCCTCTTTCATTGTTTTTCTCTCCACGCCGGATTTCTAATATTTTCGAGGAAGCGCAGAAGTCAGGAACCGATTCAGGGGGGGATGTAGATTCTGATGGATTTAAGACGACCCTAGATGAGGGGTCAGGAGCCCAGTCATTATTTATTGAACATTTTCAAAAGCCCCGGCGCGTATTTATACGTGCTCTTAATGAAAAGCAGGATGTGCTGGCGATTTTTTCCGATTGGGGGTGGCGGACGGAACGTAAATTTTCCATCCGAGGTACTCAGGGGGTTTCCGTGCCTATGTGGCCCAACCCGTTTGTCACCGGGCTCGTCAAGTTCCCGGTTGATTGGGTCGAGCGGGAAGGGCAGCATGTGACATTTGATAGCGTGGTGGTTCCTGTGCCGGACGAGCAGGCTCTTGTTGTGCTGGAGCCCATCGGAGAGTTTAAAAAAGAGAAAAACCAGATTTCGCGCCCGGTTGATACGGAAGACATTCTTCTTCAGGGGTTAGAAGCTCTGATCAAATCCAATTGGGCTCCTGCGATAACGGAAGGGCTGCCAATGAGGGGGTATCTCCCAGGTAATAAACGGACGGCAGTGGGTGTCGTCCATGTGCAAGATGGGAAAATTCGTGACATCCAATTTCAGCATTGGCCTGAGGATCCCTTTTTTCTGGAAAGTTTACAAGATCTTCAAATAAAGTTATTGGGGCCCTGTCCCGAGTGTCAGGATTCCGGTCAGGCTGTCCCCCACCTCTCCGATCCGGTTAAAACATTTCGCTTACAACTTACCCTGGTGAAAGACATTTACGCCCTCCATCTTGGAAGTCGCTCTCATTAACCTGGCACGCGATTTTCTGATTCCAATGGATCTCTATGTGGGGCAACTCTCCCTGCTAAAGGCATTAAACCTGTTGAATTAACGTTGGCCAGTGTCGGCGTAGGGTTTCCTCGGCAGCTTTGGCAAGGATCTCATCGATGGAATGATCCTGGCTGAATACTCGCAGGGTGATCATCCGGGCTGGAAGATACTGTAGGTATTTTTGAAGGATGTCTTTTTCGACCGTGCCTTTGGCCGGGTTCCAGACAAATATTTGAAAGTTCCCCATATTGAGCAAATTAATGGGGCGAGGATCCTTATGAGCAAAGTCTACTCGAATATCCTGGTGCCGGTATTCAGTCGGTAACAGTCGACGCATCCGGTTCAGGAAGACCTGAGGTTGCAAGGATGATGATGCCGGTTGAATGATGGGGAGCAGCGTGCTGAATGCTGTTTTCCACTTTACGTGTCTTCCGATAATTTGACTCCACTCCATTCCCAGTTGTCGTTTATGCATGGAACGAGCGTGCGTCCATGAACGAACTGTTTCGATGACGTGCCAATCCGTTAAATGTAGATAATGTGGTAAGGATTGGAGAGGATTTTTTTTGCACAGGATCTCCATGGTGGGTTGGAAAATTTCCTGAAGATGTATGTCGATCGCCCGTGTGGTGCGATGGTAGTAGACGTTGGCGTAGAGATAAAGTCGCGCGTGTAAAAACATTTGTAATGCCGGAAGCCCTGATTGGTGGATTGTGAGTCCCTGTGCTGAAAAGAAGGTGTAATGAAGGAGTCGTTCAATATCTACGGGGCCAATGGCTACTCCGCACATGTAGGAATCCCTGAGGACGTAGTCGCAATTGTCCGGGGTATAAATTCCGCCGAGAAGGGGTTGTAAGGCGATAACCCACGGCGGCAAACGCTTTGTCGATTTATGGGGATCCTTGAGAATAAGGAAGGCGATATGTTCGGGGTCTAAATGCTCTCCTGGAGCAAATGGCCCGGACGGACTCCGACAGATTTTTTTGATAATTGGCCCCAAATGGTCACGAATAATGTGTTGGCCGACCACTTCATGCGTCAGGTTAAATTGATGCAGGAAATGATGGTCGAAAAAATGGCAGAACGGGCCATGTCCGATGTCATGGAGCAGGGCCGTTATACGAATAAATTCTTCCAGAAAATGACACGATGGTACCTCGGTGACGGTTTGGCAAAGCGACGGATAGAGGCGAGCCATAAATCGACCTGCCAGGTGCATGGTCCCGAGAGAGTGCTGGAAGCGGGTATGCTCGGCGCCCGGATAGACCCAATGCGCACTTTGAAGTTGGAGAATATACCGAAGACGTTGAACCCAGGGAGAATCAATCAAATCCTTTTCAGTCTGTTCCGTAGAATGTGGTTCTTGATAGGGAACGGTGATGGAAATATAGCCGTGAATAGGGTCGGCAAGAAGCGAGACGCCATCAAACGGGGATGAGAGTGGTTCTGATACGGGCATGGGCTAAGCGTCTTACCCTGACCCCAAACTTTCGCCTGTTGGAGTGTGCCGAATTGTCAGAAAATGCATGGCATAAAAAGTATTCATGGTTAGGATTTGCTGGTGCGCCATGTTTGTTATTTTTCTAGGAATTCTTAAGCCCCCGGTATCGGGTGATGGCCCATCGCATGACGGGGTAGGCGATCAACGATCCGACAATCGCCAGGGCACAGGCCCCAACGAGAAAAGGAATGAGGTAGGGGGAAAGCATGTCAAATATATTGTCCACCCTCATCTGACCCCACTCAATCGTGACTGATGAGGATGCGCCCATCAACAGCATTCCGGTATAGAGACTGGCGGCTAAGATTGGAATAAGTGTCCAGGGGTTGTTGATCAAGGACCCCAGAAAGAGCGCTAAAAAATTCAGCCGGAAGGCCCAGGCGCAGAATACCACGCTGGCGGTGTGGAACAAATAATGCGGTGCGAAGGCGATAAACACACCCAGAGCAAATGCCAAGGCTGTGCGGTGAGGAGTTTCCCGAAGATGTAAGACATGTGTCAATTGTTGGCGGACAGACTCAAGCGTTACCATGGACAGCTTCCTGGCATTCTCTTACTCTTACTCCGAAAAATGCACATAACTTTGAGATACCAATTTTTGAGTTCTGCCGTCTTGATGGGCTATTTGAACTCCCGAACGACGAGAGGTAATGACACCAATGGCAGTGGCAGGAATCCGTAGTTGTTTGACGGCCAATTCCATGCGGTGTTGTTTTTTGGGAGACACGGTAAACAGTAATTCATATTCTTCTCCTCCATGGAGAGCCCAGGATAGAGGATCTATCCTCATCTTTAAAGCATATGCGATGAGATGAGGTGACATGGGAAGGCAGGTCTCCTGAATGAGGGCACCCACTCGGCTTTGTTGGCACAAATGTTCGATATCTCCTGAGAGGCCATCAGATAGGTCTAAGGCCGCCGAAGCCAAACGGCGGGAAGACAGCAACCGTCCTAATGCAATACGAGGGGTGGGCTGGAGATGGCGCCCAACTAAAAACTTCATGGGTTGCCGCAATTTTGAAATCTTCCCGCGTGAAGGGTGTCGGGTCAGATAGTCCAATCCTGCAGCTGAGTTACCTAACGATCCACTGACATAGATGATATCTCCTTCCTGAGCCCCGCTCCGTGTTAACGCCTGACCGGGTTTAACCTGTCCGAGTATGGTGATTGCCAGAAACAAAGAGGAACGTGATGCTGAAGTATCCCCACCCACAAGTTGAACTCCATGGGCTTTGCAAGGAACGGAAAGCCCACGATACAGGTCCTTCCAGTCTCCATATCTCACATGAGAGGGAAGGGCTACGGCCACCAGGATATATGAGGGAATGGCTCCCATTGCGGCCATGTCGCTGAGATTGGCTACGGCGGCCTTGTAGCCAAGGTCAAAAAATGAAGAGGTATTTTTGGAGAAATGAATGTTTTCAACGAGGAGGTCGGTGGATATGACGAGATGGGCCGATGGGGGGTGGGCCAGAACCGCCGCATCGTCTCCCATGCCAATGAGGGTATGTGGACCGGGCAGGGAAAATCCACCAGTTAGAGCGCGGATAAGTTGGAATTCCCCTATTGTTGACACGAGCGCCTGGCGGCGGGAGGGGGACATGATAAAGAGTCAGCGTGTCTTGGTAATGGATTGTCGTAAAGGGCGACGGGTGACCGGGGATGCAACTTTTTTTCGACGGCCCGAAGAACTATGTCCATGAGTCATTGACGAGTTCAAGTCGTGCCGATTTTTACTGCGAAGGGCGACTTTGAGAACTTCCGACATATTCTCCACATAAATAAACTCAAGGCCTCGTAAGAGATGTTTGGGAATATCATCGAGGTCTTTCTGATTTCTTTTAGGGATCACAATGGTTTTGATATGGGCCCGTTTAGCGGCTAACACTTTTTCTTTTAACCCCCCAATGGCCAGTATTCTGCCGCGAAGCGTGACTTCCCCTGTCATCGCCAAGTCTCGTTTGACAGGTTGATTGCTGAGACAGGATGCCAGGGCCGTCGCCATCGTAATGCCTGCGGACGGTCCGTCTTTGGGAATGGCCCCGGCCGGAACGTGAACGTGAATGTCCTGTTTAGCGAAAATGTCGGGATTAATTCCCAATGACTTGGCCTGGGAGCGAATATAGGTAAGTGCGGCGTGAGCAGATTCTTTCATGACGTCGCCGAGATGACCTGTTAAGGTCAAGAGGCCTTTTCCCTTGATGGCCGAAGCCTCGATGTACAAGACATCCCCCCCGGTTTCTGTCCATGCGAGTCCTGTTGAGACGCCGACTTCATCTTTTTCCTGTTCCTGGTCCGGCACATACTTAGGAACACCGAGGTAGTGATGAAGATTTCGGGGCGTGACCTGATAGCGTTTGATCTTTCCTTCGGCAATGCGTTTGGCCACTTTCCGCATGACATTGGCGAGTTCACGCTCCAGATTGCGAACTCCGGCCTCCTTGGTATATTGAGAAATGATGCGGGCCAGACACGGATCGGTGAGAAGTAAGTGTTCTTGCGTGATTCCGTGTTCTTCTAACTGACGCGGAATCAGGTAGCGTTGAGCAATGCCAAGCTTTTCCTCTTCCGAGTACCCTGGGATTTCAATGATCTCCATTCGATCCCGTAGTGCGGAAAGAATGGGATCCGTCAAATTTGCGGTTGTAATGAACATGACTTCACTCAGGTCAACGGGGACTCCGAGATAGTGATCGACAAACGCATGATTCTGTTCCGGATCGAGCACCTCCAGCAAGGCAGCCGAGGGATCCCCGCGGAAATCGGTCCCGATCTTATCGACTTCATCTAACATGAACACGGGATTATTGGTCCCTGCCTGTTTGATCCCCTGGACAATCCTTCCCGGCAATGCTCCAACATAGGTTCGGCGATGCCCTCGAATTTCGGCTTCGTCTCGTGTTCCACCTAAACTCATGCGAACGAATTCCCGTCCCATGGCACGAGCAATCGATTTACCTAAGGAAGTTTTGCCGACTCCAGGAGGGCCCACAAAACACAAAATGGGTCCTTTCATTTTGGCTTTGAGTTTGCGCACGGCGAGATATTCCAGAATTCGTTCCTTGACCCGTTCCAGATCGTAGTGATCCTCCTGCAGGACCTGGTTTGCCTGGGGGATGTCGAGGTTATCCTCAGAATGACGGTTCCAAGGTAATTCCACCATCCATTCCAAGTACGTTCGGATCGTCCCGGCCTCGGCCGTATCCTGGTGCGTTTTTTCCAGACGTTTCAGTTGTTTCTCCGCTTCTTTCAGGACCTTGTCCGGCATGCTGGCTTCTTGAATCTTTCGACGAAATTCGGCCACTTCTTCAGATCGGTCATCGAGTTCTCCCAACTCTTTCTGGATCGCTTTGAGTTGTTCGCGAAGGAAGTATTCTCGTTGCGTCTTATCCATTTCCCCCTTGGCTTCAGCTTGGATTTTCTGTTGCATGGACAACACGTCCTGCTCATTACCCAGGATTTCATTCACTCGCCTGAGACGAAGAAGAGGATCGTCAATCTCGAGGACTCCCTGAGTGGTCTCAATATTGAGCCCAAGATTGGAAGAGATAATGTCTGCCAGCCGTCCAGGGTCGTCAAGATTTTCAATGACGGTCAGCACATCCGGCATCAACACTTTTCCTAATCCGACAATTTTTTCCAAGGACTCTCGGGTGGAGCGAACGATGGCTTCTTTCTCCAAGGAAGGAAGCGCTGTGGGTGATTCGGTCAATGGTTTGATGCGGACGGAGAAAAATGGATTGGTTTGGGTGAATTCTTGAACTCTAGCTTTTGTAAGGCCCTGTACGAGTATTTTGATACGGGCATCCGGAAGTTTCAGCATGCGCATGATGACGCCGACTGTGCCTGTTTCATAGAGGTCTTGGGGCTCCGGCACTTCCACATCTTGATTCTTTTGGGTGGTTAAAAAGATTAAGCGGTTGGAGGAGAGAGCGGCTTCAATGGCCTTAATGGACACGTCGCGCCCAACAAAGAGGGGGAGCACCATATAGGGAAAGACGACAATGTCCCGTACTGGCAGGAGGGGTAATTCCTCTGGGATCTGTTCAATAGACGGTGTGGGAATCTCCGGGTAGTCTTCAGTCATCAGTTTCATTTCTAACGATGAACGAATGGGTTCATCAAAGATTTGGCCAAAATGGTGAACAGTGTTTCTCTAAATCTCTTCATCGGTAAGGGGACTCAGACAGAGCAGGGATATCTTCGGACCCATGGTGAACAGTACGATGGTCCCGGCTGGTACAGCCAATGCCGAAGATTGTCTGGGGTTAGGAATGGGTCTCTAAATGAAATTCCATTATTCGTTGTTTAAGCAAACCGACATGATTTTTATTGATTTTGATACTAGGAGAAGGTGAAAAATGTTGTCAAGGTTTATGCTTGCTCACTTCTTGGGATGTTTCTGAAAATCGCGCATGCATAAGATGTTGCCTTTACAAGGAATCCTAGCAAGAATATAATCGGGCACCTTGATCCCAACATGATGATTGTCTCCTCATTTCGCAGGCTTCCCCCCATTATCACCAGCATCTCTAAGGTTTAACCGTTGGGGACCAAATTGAAGGGGCAATTCTGCTGTCCCGCTGACCATACAAATTTTCTGTGATACACCCTTCTTGTTTCTTCCATCGTTTTAGAGATGCCCCATGGATCTAGTGTTGCCTGGGTCACTGGGTCTTGGGCAAAAGATGATGCGTTTTGGGATTTCTCCCTTTCCATCAGTTAGCCTTTTTCTCCTTGTCGGCCTTCTCGTGTTAGGAACACTTTCGTTTGAGAGGCCCGTGTTGGCCCAATCTTCCCAGTCCCACATTGAGGCCATCGAAATTGAAGGAAACCAGCATATCGAAGACCTGGCTATTTTAGGGAAATTATCCATCAAACCAGGAGATTCATTTACCCAAGAGTCCATTCGGGAACAAATTCAGCTCATATATGGGATGGGGTTTTTTGAAGAAGTTGAAGTCTCAACCGAAGTCAGGGCCAATGGAGTCCTCGTGGTCTTTCGTGTGAAGGAAAAGCCGTTTACGATCGAAGTAGTGTTTGATGGAAATGATGAGTTGTCAGACGACAAGCTAAACGAAAAAAATACCATTAAAAACCAGGTGTTTTTGGATAAAGAACAGGTAAAGGTTTCAGTCGAAAATTTTCGATCGTTATATCACGACAAGGGCTTTTACCATGCGCAAATTATTCCTATCACGGATATGGTCGAGAATAATCAAGTACGATTGACTTTTTATATCGAAGAGGGGAGCCAGGCCCATATTCGCACGATCGTGTTTGAGGGCCGTAATGTCGTTCAGAAGAAGGAATTGATCTCCTTTATGGCCAATCGAGAATATTCCTGGCCCTGGTCAATTTTTTCGGATGCCGGCATTCTCCATCGTGATGAGCTTCCGAATGATGTCGAACGGATTAAGGAAGTGTATCTCAATAAAGGCTATTTAGATGTCCAAGTCGGGATGCCTCGAATGGATTTGGATGAGAAGAAAGAATGGTTTACCCTGGTATTCCCGATTGTCGAGGGAGAGCCCTATGTGGTGAGTCAAATCGAGTATACCGGAAATACACTCTTCTCTGATGCAGAATTGCGGGAAGGACTGATCATTGAACCTGGAGAAGTGTTTCAGCGTGCAAAAATCCGTGATGAGATTACCCGGTTGACGGATTTATATGGCAGTCGTGGTTATGCGTTTGCCGAGGCCAATCCTTCGGTAGAGCCTGATCCGCCCACGCGGAGCACTCGTATTGGTTTTTCCATTGAAGAAGGGGAAATGGTCAGGATTCGAGATATCCGCATTACCGGGAATAATAAGACGCGAGACAATGTCATTCGGCGTGAATTACGGGTGGATGAACGGGATATGATCGATTCCCCGGCCATAAAACGAAGTTTCGAACGTCTTAATAATTTGAATTTTTTTGAAACCGTGGAGATTCTTCCCAAACAAATTGCTCCAGGTGAAGTCGATTTAGATGTCAAAGTCAAGGAAAAACCGACTGGCTCCTTCAGCATTGGCGGGGGGTTCAGTACGTTGGACCAATTTACGTTGATTGCGGACATTACCGAGGGAAATTTATTCGGGCGAGGATATTTAGCCAGGATTCGAGGGCAGGTAGGAGGACGGCGTACTCTGGGAACTATTACCTTTCGAAATCCGGCTATTTTTGATACCTTAACCTCCGGCCAGGCAGATTTGTTCAGCTCGCGAACCAATTATCTAACCTACCTTGAAAAAAAACAAGGTGGGAATCTGACGTTTGGTCGGGGTTTTTCGGAATTCCTGACGGGCACCTTTACCCTTGTAGCGGAAAAAATCAGGATTACTAATGTGGATTCGAATGCCAACAATCTGATTAAGGATCAGGAAGGCACCCAATCCACGACTGGGTTCCGTGCTTCTTTATTCAGGGATTCGCGTGATTATTATTTAGATCCCCGGCGAGGCACTCGAGTCGGTGTCATCGCGAGTTTTGGAACGGATGCCCTTGGGGGGTCAAATAATTTTTATAGTGTGTCGTTTGATGCCATGAAATTTACCCCCTTGCCATTTTGGGATCTTCGTCATTCCATTCGTGGACGGTTTGGATACGGAGATGGATTTAATGGGTCAGAATTTCCCATTCCTGAGTTTTTTTACGTGGGAGGCATTAACACTGTGCGGGGATTTAAATATGGTCGTGCCGGGCCCGTGACCTCGAGTAATCAACCTGAAGGAGGCAATAAACAAATCATTATTAATAATGATTTAATTTTTCCGGTGTTGCCCGATGCCAAGTTGAACGGCGTCCTTTTTTTCGACTATGGAAAGGGATTTTCACAGGGGAATAAGTTAAGTCTTGATCTTCGAATGGCTGCGGGGTTGGAAGTGAGATGGATTTCACCCTTTGGGCCTCTTCGGGCGGCGTATGGCCGTCCTATAGATGGGCCAAAGAAGGACAGAAAGTGGGTATTTGAGTTTTCCGTGGGGTCGGTCTTTTAGAAGGGATCTGCAACAAGAACATGTGTGATGGCGAGGGGTAGGAGAGCACATATAATGAGGAAGACAGATGTTGGTGGAATCGTCGGGTGGATGACTTGGGGAAGTCTGGTCCTGAGCCTTGCCTGGGGATGTACGGCTATAGGGCCAAACCATCCATCGGATCTCCCCGTCGGCGTCGTTGATCCTCAGCGAATATTGGCTGAAACGGTCAAAGGAAAACGGCTGTCGGATACGCTGAATGCCTTCATGAAAGATCGGCAGACGCTTGTGGAATTAGAGCAAAAGGAATTACGTAAGCTGGAAAGTGAATTGATGGCCCAAAGTACGGTATTGAGTCAGGAAGCCAGAGATCGGAAGGAGGAACAGTTCAGGGAAAAAATGGCCGGATATCAACAAAAAGTAGCCGATTTAAACAGAGAAGTTCAAGAAAAACAGCGTGAATTGCAAAACGAATTTCGTCTCCACGTGCAAAAGGTAGTAGCGGAAGTTGCCGGTCAACGTGGCCTGGGCCTGGTCTTAGAATACGGAGTGAATTCAGGCACGTTGTTTTATCAGGCCGGCCTGGATATTTCTACTGATGTTATTCAGGCGCTGGATCGGGAGAGCGGAGAGATTCGTATCCCTTAGTCCAAAGGGTGGTTCATGGTCAAAAGGACCAATGGTGGCAGAGAAACATTGAGAGAAAGGGGCCAGTATGGCTGAGAGCGAGTTAGATATTCTCCAGATTCAGGCATTACTTCCGCACAGGTATCCCTTCTTATTGGTGGATCGGATTCTTGAATTTCAAGATGGGACGCGGATTGTGGGTATTAAAAACGTCACGGCCAATGAACCGTTTTTTCAAGGGCATTTCCCAGGGTACCCTATTATGCCTGGTGTGTTACTTCTAGAGGTGATGGCACAAGTGGGCGGGGTATTGGCCAGAAAAACGGCGTTGGGGACCGGGCGCCCCACCGTTTTTCTCACCGGAATTGAAAAAGCCAAGTTTCGTCGACCGGTCGTTCCCGGCGATCAATTGCGGGTTGAGGTCGAGGTGATCCGGCGAAAAGATCCATTTTGGAAGATGGCCGGGAAGATCTTGGTCGAGTCCTCCTTAGTCTGCGAAGCCGAAATGACCGCCATGGTCAAAGTCGAAGGAAGTGAGGCCTAGCTGCAGGCAACAGGGTTGTTGCGCGAAGTCTGGCTTTGAATTCATGTTCAACGCAAAAAAGTGAGAATTTGATGAATATTCATCCCACAGCAATTGTCCATCCCAAAGCCACATGTAGGTGAAGATGTCGTAATCGGGCCCTATTGCGTCGTGGGTGAACATGTCACGATTGGAGATCAAACCGAATTAGTGGCTCATGTGTGTATCGAGGGGCATACGGACATCGGCCGGCGTTGCCGGTTTTTCCCGTTTGTGTCGATTGGAACCCCTCCGCAGCATTTGCAATATAAAGATGAGCCCACCAGAGTCTGTATCGGGGATCATAATATTGTTCGTGAAAATGTGACGATTAATCGAGGGACAGCTTTTGGAAGCGGAGTGACCAGAATCGGGCACCATAATTTTTTCATGGCCTATACCCATGTGGCTCATGATTGTGAGCTGGGTAATTATATTGTGATGGCCAATGCGGCAAACTTAGCCGGTCATGTCTCAGTGGGAAATTCTGTCGTGATCGGAGGCTTAGTCGGGGTGCACCAATATGTACGGATTGGTGAATATGCGATGGTGGGAGGGTGTTCCGCCCTAGGACGGGATGTCCCGCCGTTTGTTCGTGCGGCAGGAGGCTATCGTGCACAAATGTTTGGGCTGAATACGATCGCCTTGCGACGCCATGGGTTTTCCGGAGCACGCATGAATACCTTAAAGGCCGCATTTGAACTCTTATTCCGACAAGGACATCGTCTGCAAGAAGCCATTAAACTTGCTCGTAACGAGTACGGGGAAAGCACAGACGTCATGACGTTACTCACCTTTTTGGAAAGTACCAGTCGTGGCATCTGCCAAGTGTCCTCCCGGGAGTTGGATGATGAAGAGGAGTAAGGCTGCGGCTGACTTGGTGCGCAGGGTATGATTTCTCCTGAACAAGATGAGCGGATTGGACTGATTGCGGGTAACGGGCGTTTTCCGATTATTTTTGCGGATAATGTCCGGCGGTTAGGGTTTTCGGTTTCCGCCATCGCGCACGTGGGTGAGACCCTTCCGGAACTTGAATCCCATGTTGATCGCATTCATTGGCTCAAGGTCGGGCAGTTTAGTAAGGCCTTGGCGGCATTAAAGGGTGATGGTATCCGCCAGGCCGTCATGTTGGGTGGCATCCACAAAACGCATGTCTTTACGGCACTTCGGCCGGACCTCAGGGCCTTGGCGATTTTTAGCCGTTTGAAACACTGGAAGGACGATGCGATCCTCAGAGCGGTGGCTGGAGAATTGGAGCGGGAAGGGATTCAGATTCGAGAGTCCACGTTTGGCCTTGAAGGTATTCTGGCGAAAGAGGGCAATCTCGCCTATAGGAAACCAACGAGCAAAGAGTGGGACGATATTCAATTTGGTTGGGATACCCTGGAAACCTTGGGAAAGTTAGACATTGGGCAATGTGTCGTGGTGAAAAATCGGGTGATTGTCGCCGTTGAAGCCGTTGAGGGAACGGATGGGACCATTACTCGTGGAGGGACACTTGGGTGGCAAGGGAACCGTGGTGGTCAAACGCACGAAACCTCACCAGGATCTTCGGTTTGATTTGCCGGCTGTTGGTCCTCAAACCATTCAGTCCATGGTCGCGGTTAAGGCTTCAGTTCTCGCGATTGAAGCCGGGCGCACCGTCGTTCTTGATCGAGAACAGATGTGTGCGAACGCCAGATCAGCAGGAATCGCGATCGTTGGAATCGCTTCAACAGGCCTTCTACAGCATGCCGCGTCTTCTGATGCTCCATCACAATAAGGGGACGGGTTCCCCATCGCGGTGTTTCGTGTGGTGTCACTGGAACCGCTGTCTCTGTTCTCCTATTCAGCGACGACCGATCCCTACATGACACAATCCTTACGAGTTGGGGTGATTGGCGTTGGTCATTTGGGCCGACATCATGCTCGCATTTATGGAACCCTGCCTTCCGTGACCTTAGTAGGGGTCTCTGATACCGATACCTCACGCGGGCATCTGGTGGCGGATGAATGTGGAGTATCATATTTTCAGGATTTGGACGAGCTGCTGTCATTGGTCGATGCGGTGAGTGTGGCGGTCCCGACCTCGGCGCATGGTGTTGTGGTCACGACCTGTTTGCAGCGCGGGTGCCATGTTCTCGTTGAAAAGCCCATTGCCAGCCATGTGTGGGAAGGTGAGCAGTTAGTCGAACTGGCGAAAGTCCGGGGGACCATACTGCAGGTTGGACATATTGAACGGTTTAATCCGATCGTAGAAGTGATGCGTCCTCTCGTGAGTCAGCCTGGCTTTATTGAATGTCACCGTCTAAGTCCTTTTCAGCCTCGAGGGACAGATGTCGATGTGGTCCGGGATCTCATGATTCATGATTTGGATCTGTTGTTATCCTTAGGTTTGGGCCCTATCCTGCAGGTGGAAGCGAGAGGAATGCCGGTTTTTACCGATCTGCCCGATATTGCCAATGTGCGAATTCTCTTTGAAAGCGGGTGTTTGGCGAATTTGACTGCAAGCCGCATCTCGACTGGACGACTGCGAAAGATCAGGGTCTATCAACGGGATCGCTATCTCTCGGTTGATTTTGGTGGAAAAGAGGCTGTGATGAACACCAGGAGAAGTTTGGAAGGTGGAACCTTTGAAGTTGAATCGCAACATATCAAGGGTGATGAAGGCGATGCCCTGACTCGTGAATTGGGCTGCTTCATTCAATCGATTCTGGGGAATCCGTCCGCCCGAGGTGTCTCGGGAGAAGAAGGGGTGGAAGCCCTGCGAGTCGCAACTCAAGTGGTCTCGCTCATTCAACAACATGCCGGGCACTCGCCACGGTAATCCGCGTCAGGGCGGGCTATTTGCCATGAGCGGTCTGTTAGAGTCCCGATGCCAAAAATTTTCTTAGTGACCGGTGAAACATCTGGCGATATTCATGGAGCGCACTTAGCCCTGGCACTTCGGGAACTGAATCCCGCTGTGGAATTAATCGGTGTGGGTGGCAGTCGGATGTTGGCAGCCGGGGTCTCACTTCTTCCGCATGTCAAACGGGTCGATGCCATGGGCGTTCCGGGGATCCGGCAGCTCATACAGGGGTGGAAGACCCTACGAACGCTTAACCGGTTACCTTCAACGTGAACGCTTTGATGTCATTATCCTCATCGACAGTCCGGGATTGAATCTTCGACTGGCTAAGGCCCTCGCACAACGGTCACGCAAAATGATCTATTACATTGCCCCTCAGGTGTGGGCATGGGGAAGCCGTCGTTTAACACTCATTCGAAGAGTGATCAGCCATGTGTTAGCGATTCTTCCATTCGAAGAGGCGTATTTCCAAAAAGCCGGCATTTCCTGCACGTATGTTGGCCATCCCTTATTGGATGAGCTGAAGCCTGCCTACGATATTGTGCATGAGCGTCAGGAATTAGGATTGGAGAGAGAGGATCTGGTGATCGGTCTGCTGCCTGGGAGTCGTGTCCGGGAAGTCCGGGAGGTGTTGCCGGCCTTCTTGAGGTTCGGTTGAACAGATTCGGACCCAATACCCTCGAGTTCAGGTCCTTCTTGCCCAAGCGCATTCACTGTCCGATTCGATGGTGAATGAGCTCCTTGGACATTGTGGGCAACAGGTCAAGGTGGTCAAAGGTCTGTCCAATGAGGTGATGGCGGCCTCAAATCTTTTATTGGTGACCTCTGGGACGGCGACGTTGCAAGCGGCACTGATTGGAACACCGATGGTCGTGGTCTATCGAACATCTCCCTTGACCTATCATATTGCCAAACGTCTGGTTAAAATTCCCTATATTAGTCTAGTGAATATTTTGGCCGGTCAAGAAATTGTTCCAGAGCTGATTCAGGATCGTATGACCCCGGACTGTATTGCTCACGAAGCCTTAGACATCTTGCAAGACGTTCGCCGCCAACACGATATGACCCAGGCTTTCCAGGCCATTCGGACTGCTCTGGGGGGGGCGGGAGCGTCGAAACGGGCTGCGGCATATATCCTTGCTGAGGCGACCGTATGAAGACCTTCTGGCGAATCGTGTCGTTATCTGAAGGAGTACCGCCTGCGGTTGCTTGGCGCGTTTGTCTGTTCTGCCGGTGTGGCAGGATTATCAGCGGTCTATGCGTGGCTTGTCCAACCGGTTCTGGATGGAATTTTTATTGAGCGCAATCAAGAGATGTTGCTTATCCTTCCATTGGCTGTCCTGGGTGTCGCGATTTTAAAAGCCTCCTTTGCCTATGGACAGGGTTATCTCATGAGTTATGTGGGCCACTGGCTGGTGTCCGATATTCGCCAACAATTGTTTATTCATATCGTGCGCCTGCCTATTCGTTTTCACGATGCGAATACGTCAGGACGGTTGATGGCCAGGGTGATTAGCGATGTCAACGAAATGGCGAATGCCATTCCCAGTGTGTTGAAGGATATCTTTCAACAGGGGCTGACGTTTGTGGCGATGCTGTCCGTGGTCTTTTATCAAAATTGGAAACTCGCGACAATTGTGTTGGTCGTATTACCCTTTTCTTCATTGGTGTTGGTCCGGGTCGGCCGACGGATTCGTAAACTTTCAAAGCGTGGCCAGGAATCCATTGGGAAAATGGCTTCCGTCTTAAAAGAAGCGTTTTCCGGTATCAAGATCGTGAAGGCCTACGGTCAGGAAGAGAAGGAGGCCGACCGATTCTCGTTGACGAATCAAGCCTTTCGGACGGCAAAAGTGAAGTCATCTCAAACCTCAGCGATGGCCTCTCCACTTCTTGAAGTCATTGGAGTCTGCGGTGTGGCCTTTATTATCTGGTATGGGGGAGGATTAGTCATTGCCGGAGAGATGAAGCCGGGAGAGTTCTTTTCCTTTCTGGCTGCCATGTTCATGGCGTATGCCCCCCTCCGGAAAATGTCCGGAGCCAATGAGTCGGTTCAGCGTGCGCTTGCGGGGGCTCAGCGAGTGTTTCAAGTCCTTGACTTGGAAAGCGAATTAGCGAAAGACGAAGGCAAGAAAATTCTTCCACCCATGGCGAAAAATTTGGAATTTTCCGGAGTCAACTTCAGGTATGAGGGCTCTGAAGAGGTGGCCTTGCACGAGATCAATCTCACGATCAACGTGGGGGAGGTGGTGGCCTTTGTCGGGGCCAGTGGTAGTGGAAAAACCACTCTCGTCGAGTTTGGTCCCACGGTTTTATCGTCCGACGGAAGGAGCCGTGAAAATTGATGGTGAGGATATTCGCCTGGTTGATCGATCGTCTCTGAGACGGCAGATTGGCATCGTGTCTCAAGAAACCGTGTTATTTGATGATACGATCAGAAATAATATCGCCTATGGCCGTCTGGATGCGAGTGAGGAGGCTATCATTGAGGCGGCTCGCGCCGCTTTTGCCTGGGAATTTATTGAGCGGCTCCCTCAGGGACTGGACACGCTGGTTGGTGAGAATGGATTACGATTATCAGGTGGACAGCGTCAACGACTCGCGATTGCCAGGGCAATTCTGCGGGATCCCCCAATTCTGATTCTGGATGAGGCGACGTCCGCTCTGGATTCGGAATCTGAAAAGCTGGTGCAGAAAGCTCTGGCAAATCTGGTAAAAGCCAGAACGACTTTGATCATTGCCCACCGATTGTCCACGGTACAACATGCCGATCGTATCGTGGTCATGAATCGCGGAAAAATTGAAGAGATCGGTACTCATGCCACCTTGCTTCAGCAGGGAGGCCTCTATACTCGATTGTATCAAACGCAATTTTTACATAGTCAACCCGAACCGTTACCGACGACCTCCTAAATTGAATGGGCGCCGTTCCTATGTTGAATTGGATCAAACTGTCTGTCGCTCCGCCATTGGCCGCACACATGATTCGCCTTTTGGGACATACGATGCGTATATCCACCGTCGGTGGGGAAACCGTGGACGAGTTGTATCGCCAAGGCCGACAGATCATTATTGCCTTTTGGCATGGTCGTCAGTTGATGATGCCGTTGGCCTACCGTGGGCAACAGGCCTCAATTTTGATTAGCCAACATCGGGATGGAGAAATCATCGCGCGAATCATGGGATATTTTGGATTTCAGTCCATTCGCGGGTCGAGCACACGCGGGGGACTCCGAGCTACCAGGCAATTGTTGAAGGCCGGGCGGAATGGCGGGGATCTGGTTGTGACGCCCGATGGCCCGAAGGGACCAGCCTGCACGGTACAATCGGGAGTGATTTACCTGGCAAAAGCGACGGGATTGCCCATCATCCCTCTCACCTTTGCCTGCTCAAAAAAAAAGTCTTTACGAGTTGGGATCGTTTCCAGATTCCCTATCCCGGTGGGGTCGGGTTGTTTGTGTGGGGCCCACCCATCTGGGTAAGCCAGGATCTTTCCAACGAGCAGCTGTCCGGTCCAGGGTTGGAGCTGGAAGGTTCCTTGAACCGGCTCACGGCTCAAGCGGAATTGGCTGTTCAGGATTCCGACCCGGTTGAATCATTTCTCCGCCGAATGTCTTCCCAGAATCTGATCGATATGAATGAGACCTTCGACGGGTGACCGACTCATGTATTATGTGATGTACAATGTGCTGCTGGTATTGGCCTTTCCCATTATCATCGGACTCCTGCTGACAAAAAAACGCAGTCAACGCGGCCTTTGGTGCCGGCTTGGGGCGGTTCCAGTCGAATTGCGGAATCTGCAAAAACCGGTCATCTGGATTCATGCCGTCTCCTTGGGCGAGGTGGCGACGATCGTTCCGCTGCTCCAGGCGATGAAACAGCGGTATCCTCAGTGGCCGTTGGTCGTGTCCACGGTGACGGAGACCGGTCGGGAAGTCGTGATCAAGCGTTTGGAGGGTGTGGCTGTCCATTGTTATGCTCCCGTTGATTTTTGGTGGGCGGTTGACCGGTATATCCGCATACTTCAGCCCCGGCTCTTTATTTTGGTCGAATCAGAATTCTGGCCCAATCTGCTTAAAAATCTTCAACGGCATCGGGTGCCGATCTGTCTTGTCAACGGGAGAATTTCTTCACGATCCTTTGCCAGATATCGCTGGGTTAGAGGCATGATGAAGCAGGTGTTGAGCTGTCTCGATCTGGCCTTGATGCAATCGGAACACGATGCTGAGCGCATCGGCCAGTTGGGGGCCAAGCCAAATGCCATTCATGTCACCGGGAATATGAAGTTTGATCAAGGGCTTGAGCAAGGACAGTCTGCCGATGCCCATGTCTCTTTCAGGGCACTCTTCGCGTGCCAAGCTGCTGAGCTGCTCATTGTGGCCGGGAGTACGCACCCTCAGGAAGAAGAGTGTTTGTTGGATGCGTACCGGAAGGTGATTGCCCAACACCCTCAGGCGGTACTGGTGATGGCTCCACGACATATCGAGCGTGCGGCTAAGCTTGAACAGGTTATTCAACAGTATGGATTCGCGTGTGTCCGTCGCAGCCGGTTGGGACAAAATGCCGGAGATCAGGCTGTTTCACGAATGGCCCTCGCGTCATCGTGTTAGACACCAGGGGGGAGTTGGCCTTTGTCTACCGGGAGGCCTGGGTCACGTTTGTGGGGGGGACACTGGTTCCGGTTGGCGGACATAATTTGTTGGAACCTGCACAATGGGGTCGCCCCGTTCTATTTGGTCCCCATGTCGATCATTGCCGGGAGATTGCCGGACGGCTTCTGGGAGCAGGAGGAGGCCTACAAATTCAGAATCAGGAGGATTTGGCCTCTCAATTGGTTCGTCTGATCGCGCATCCTTCAGCAGCCGAGGAGATGGGCCAAAGGGCGTTGGAAATGGTCCGGACCCATCGGGGCGTCGTCACCAGGAATCTTCAATGGATTGATCAATTGTTGGACAAGGACAATTCGGCCTTTTTCTCTTTGTCGGCGAAAGGGTCTTCTTCACCGCAAATCTCAAGAAGTGCTCCGATAAGCTTCCATTAGAGCCCTGAATAAGGGGAGAATATGATCTCCGCCATGTGTCCTTCGTGAACACGACTTCTCCTTCGCTTGGTAGTGAACCCGGAACGGCTCTGGCGTTGGTTGGACCGGCGTTGCCCATGGATTCTCCGGTGGTGTGCTGTGCCCTATGGTGCAGTTGGCCATTTGCGGAGGACGGCCTATCAACGTGGCTGGTTTCCTCAACATCGATTGCCAAAACCGGTGATCAGTGTGGGTAATATGACCGTGGGGGGAACCGGGAAGACTCCATTGGTGATGTGGTTGGCCGCCAGGCTTCATGAGCGGGGCAAGCGGGTTGCGATTTTAAGCCGAGGGTATGGAAGGCAACGTTCGGCAGTAAATAGGCTGGTCTCTGATGGGGTCTCGCTGAAGGGAGATTGGCGATCGGTCGGGGATGAGGCCATGTTAATGGCCGAAAAGTGCCCATGGGCAATTGTGGCTGTGGGAACCGATCGCTATCGTCTGGGACAGTGGGTGTTGGAGCAGGCCTCATGCGATTGCTTTCTTCTTGATGATGGCTTCCAGCATCTTTCGCTCTATCGCGATCTGGACGTGCTCTTATTTGATGCGACCGATGTTGAGGGCTTAAGCGGGGTCGTGCCCGCCGGCCGAATGCGTGAACCGCTGTCCGCAGCAAAATGGGCCACGACGATCGTCTTCAGTCGAACGGAAGGTGTTGTATCGGTTGCATCGCTTCAGAATCGAATCGAACAGAGCGTGGGAACGTCCATTGTCCCCTTGCGTCTGGAAACCGAACCTGGAATGTTCACGCATATTGCGACAGGGAAATCCCAACAGGCCGTGGCCTTTAAGGGGACAGCCTGTTTGCTTTTTAGCGGGATAGGCAATCCCGCCTCCTTTCGGACGAGTGTGGTTTCCTGTGGGTTGACGGTGGGTGAGGAGGTTCAGTACCCCGATCATTTTGCCTATTCGGAAAAAGATGTTGAAGCCATTCGTTTGAAGATGCGACGTTTAGGGCTTGATCTCGCGATCACAACAGAAAAAGATGCTCTGAAAATTAAAGAGCATCTGAGACTTGATGACCCTCTATGGGCGCTGGAAGTGCAAGTCTGTATGACTCAAGGCGAGGACCAGTTACGTGAACAGCTCCATACCATTTGTCCATAGGACTCAGATATGAGATATGGTTGATCAGATAGGGTCAAGTAGATCGGTTCATGTGAGGGAGCCTATCGTTTTTCGATGAATATTCTCGTGCGCGTTCCCAATTGGATCGGCGATGCCGTGATGTGCCTACCGGCTCTCATGGATTTACGGAATCATAATCCGCATGCCAAGGTCACGGTGTTGGCCAGGCCGATCATCGGAGAATTGTTGGAAGGACATCCGGGCGTGGATGAGGTCATGATGTATTTCCATCAAGGGGAACATCAGGGCCTTTTCGGACTCTGGCATCTCATGCAACTTGTGAGAAGAAAGAAATTTGATCGTGCGGTGTTATTCCAAAATGCCTTTGAAGCGGCCCTCATTGCCTGGGTGGCTGGCATCCCATCCCGCATCGGGTATGCGACGGACGGACGGCGTTGGCTTCTGTCCGAGCATGTGCCCAGGCCGGATCGGGCTACCCTGCATCATACGGCGTATTATCAGGAACTCGTGAAGGCCATCACCCACTCTCCCGGGAAAGACGGGACCCCTCAACTTTTTCTTTCTCCTGAGGTGAAGCATGCATGTGCCAGACAGTTTCCTGAGATATTTCTTCCATCAGACGGTCTGGTCATTGGGATCAATCCCGGTTCGGTGTATGGATCGGCCAAGCGATGGATACCGGAACGTTTCGCGGAGGTGGGTGATCGGCTGGTTGAGCGTCTGACAAAAGAATGTCCCGGGGCTCCATTTGTCCGCTGTGTCCTGATTGGAGGCAAAGGAGAAGAAGCGCTTGCGCAGGACATTGCCAGACGGATGCGGTATGAGCCGATTGTCCTGTCAGGAAGAACCACCATACAGGAATTAATGGGAGTGTTGACACGCTGCTCCGTCTTGGTTACCAACGACACGGGACCCATGCATGTGGCCCAGGCTCTTGGGGTACCGGTCGCGGCGATTTTTGGTTCAACGGATCCCTCCACGACAAGTCCTCATGGGCAATTCAGTGGCGTGGTGACGGCATCGGTCCGTTGTGCACCCTGTTTATTGCGCGCCTGCCCGATTGATCATCGTTGCATGACCCAAGTGTCCGTTGAGCAGGTTGTGGACGTCGCGCTGTCTCAAATCAGGAAATCATCGGGCTACCCGAACGAGGGTCGGATCAGAGGGCATGTTGGATGAGAAATGAGTCCGCCGCACGGGGTACGGCCGTGTTTTTGGATCGGGATGGCACCTTGAACCACGATACGGGGTATGTCACTTCTCCCGAACAATTGGTGTTGTTCCCCGGAGTCCCTGAAGCCATCGCCCGATTAAACCACTTAGGGGCTATGGTGCTTCTGGTCACCAATCAATCGGCTATTGGTCGGGGGATGATGACCATCGAAGGGTTGGAGTCGATCCATGAGAGGCTGGCGGAGTTGATTCGTCCCTATGGAGCCCGGATTGATGGTATTTTCTTCTGCCCGCATCATCCTCAAGACGGGTGTGGATGTCGAAAGCCCAAAGCGGGGTTAATTCATCAAGCGGTCACTCGATTTGCTCTCGATGTATCGCAGTGTTATCTGGTCGGGGACAAACGCAGTGATTTAGAGGCGGCTCGCACCGCTGCGGTACCCGGTGTCCTGGTCATGACGAGTTCGTATAGTGCGGATGTGGTGAGGGCGAGAGACGCGGGACAGGTGCCGATTGACTATGTCGCGGACAGCTTTGTTCATGCCGTGGACTGGATAGAACAGCAGATCATGAACCGAGACAACCGAATCAGGCAAAACCGATGAAGCCGCGAATCCATTCATACGCGTTATCGGGATATCTATGTTGTCGATGGGCTAACGGTTTCTCGCGGGTACGTATGGACATCACTCCTCAGCGCATCCTGGTCATCAAATTAAGTTCGCTGGGCGATATTGTTCATGCTCTTCCAGCCGTGGCTGCGTTGCGTCAGCGGTTCCCGCACGCCCGGCTGACCTGGATGGTTAAAGAGATCTGGGCGCCGATTCTGGAAGGGAACCCCGATATTGATGACATTTTATCTGTGAATGTGTCTTGGCAGAATTGGCCGCATATCTTTCGTACACTCCGAAGAGGACAGTTTGATCTGGTTGTGGATTTTCAAGGGCTGTTCCGTTCAGGGATCTTCGGCGTGATGACTGGAGCTCGAACCCGTGTGGGTTTTGCGCGAGCCAGGGAAGGGGCGACCTGGTTTTATACGCACCAGGTGCCTTTGCCGGAGACGAAGCCTTCCCCCTGGCGTTTGTTGGAGGTCCATGCCGTTGACCGGAATGTCGCGATCACCACATTTCTGGGCGGACGCTCATCTACCCCGGTGTTCCATCTGCCTCAATCCTCTACCGATCGTCTCACCATTGAAACGATGCTTCAGGATGCACACGTCCTGGACCATGAACACCTGATTGCTCTGGCACCTTGGACACGGTCTGCCATGAAGTCCTGGCCGTGTAAACGGTTTGTGGATCTGGCCATCGAATTGGTGCAGTGGCCCGATGTGCGTGTTGTGCTGTTGGGTGGGGCTTCAGATATCTCTGCTGCCGGGGAATTTGACTGTCTCGTGCCACAGGGTCTGATCAATCTGGTCGGACGACTGTCTCTTCCCCAATTACCCTCACTTTTGCGAAGAATGCATCTGCTCATTGGAAACGATTCGGCCCTCATTCACCTTGCAGCGGGAGTGGGAATTCCTGTGCTCGCGATCTTTGGCCCCACGCATCCCAAAGCCACAGGTCCCTATCCCTTGGGAAAGCATGTTATCGTGCGCAGGGAATTGCCCTGCAGTCCCTGTGGAGCACGCACGTGCAGAAATCCCAACTATCTGGAATGCATGGAATCGATCTCGCTCGAGGATCTCGTTCGTGAGGTCAAAGGCATCGTCGGGGGCTTCACTCATCGAAGGGATGATCGCATGCCGGCAACCCCATCCTCGGCGAAACCGTAAATCTGTGAGGAGGTCGAAGGAAAAAACCGTATGACGGAACAACGCACGAGAGAAAAAGTTTCCGCTGTGGTGATTGCCTATAATGATGCACCGAATATGCGGAAATGTTTAGAGAGTCTTCATTGGGTGGATGAACTGGTGGTGATCGATTCTCATAGCACGGATGGGACGACTGATATTTGCCGTGAATTTACCTCCAAGATTTTCCACTATCCCTTCCAGGGGTTTGGGGTGCTTCGGAATCACGCCCTGACCCATGCCGCGCATGATTGGGTCTTGAGCCTGGATACGGATGAACGGGTGACGCCAACGGTGCAGGAAGAAATCGAACGGTTGCTTCTGGAGGGGCCTTCGGCACAGGCCTATAAGATTCCCAGAAGAAATTTTTTCCTTGGGCGGTGGATCAAGCATTGTGGATGGTACCCTGATTACCGGCAACCCCAGTTTTTTCATAAGGGACATATGCGATATCGGGAGGAGCTGGTCCATGAGGGCTATGAGCTGAAGGGGAAACTTGGATATCTTCATGCCAGTCTGGAGCAGATACCCTTTCGGGATATCGATCACTACTTTCGCAAAATGGATCGGTATTCCAGCTTGCGGGCGGAGGACATGCATCGTGAAGGCCGGACATTCCGCCCCCATCAGTTGGTGCTTCGTCCCTTATTTACCTTTCTGAAAATGTATGTGTTTCGGGGGGGGATGTTGGACCGAAAGCCGGGGCTGATTTTATCCATCTTGTATGCCTATTACACCTTTGTGAAATACGCCAAGCTGTGGGAAATGCAAAAAAGTTGATCCTATGGACCTCCTCTGCGATCCCGTTGATCCTCCAATGGCTAGGCCGAAGGTAAGTCCAACTCTCTCTCGTCATCAGAGACCCATGCGCATTCTTCACACGGAATCTTCTTCAGGGATGGGAGGGCAGGAATACCGCGTGTTGGAGGAAGCGCAAGGGATGGAGAAGCGTGGCCATACGGTGGTCGTGGCTGCTCCGCATGGGAGTCAGTTGGCCGCCCTGGCCGAACAGCGAGGGCTCCAGGTCAAAACAACCACTTCGGGCAAGCGAGGGTGGATCACGTTGGTCCCCTCCTATTTGCGAATCTTGAAACACTATGAGATTGATGTGGTCAATACGCACGGGTCTCTTGATAGTTGGACGGCATCGATTGCCGGACGGATCTCGTCCCGACGCCCCATCATTGTCCGGACCCGCCATAAAAGCACGCCGGTCTCACGGACGTGGCGGCATCGACTCCTCTATGGGAAATTGCCGCATGTCGTCACCACCACGGGTGAGGCGGTCAGGCAGGGATTGATGACACGGAACCGGCTGAGCCCTTCGCGGGTCATTTCGATTCCCACGGGAGTTGATTTGGAGCGGTTCCATCCCCAACCCCCGGATGCGTCCTTACGAAAGAGTTTGGGGCTTGGAAGCCAAGGTCCTCTGATCGGAGCCGTCACCTTTCTGCGCCCGGAAAAGGGCATGGCGGTCTTGATCGAGGCGGTCCGGTGGCTCAAGCAACGTTTTTCCACCGTCGAGTGCGTCATCATCGGAGATGGCGGGGAACAACCGGCACTGTTGGATCGCATTCGAGAGCTTGGCTTGGAGCACTGTGTGCATCTCATCGGGTTTCGGCAGGATGTGCCGGCTCTGCTGGCGATACTTGATGTGGTGGTCATTCCTTCCTTTGAAGAAGGTATTCCTCAATCTCTCACTCAAGCCTTAGCCATGGAACGTCCTGTGGTCGCTTCTGCGGTGGGAGGAGTGCCCGAAGTGGTGCAGGATGGCCTGAGCGGACTGTTGGTCCCTCCACGAAACCCCGAGATCTTAGCCGAAAAAATTGCCTGTCTTCTTTCTGATCCCATTGCCGCGACCCGAATGGGGAAGATCGGGCGACAGGTCATTCACGAACGATTTTCCATGGAACACATGCTGACTCAGACGGAGTTGGTGTATCGGCAATTGATGCAATCCCACTCCCCCGTTGCCGTGAAGAGGTCTTGAACGGGTATGGAGAGCGTCGGCGAAATGGCCGGGTTGAGCCGCAAAGGATTCTAGAACATGGTTTGTCTGACAGGGGATGTCCACCAACGCTCGTATCGGGGAACCGATACGCCATTTTCCTCTCAAACAGAAGTCGCGTTAGCCGGGAAATATTGTGATATTGCCGGGAAATACGGCGTGAAAGTCACGTTGTTTTTTACCGGAAAAGCCTGCCAGGAAGAGCCGGACACGGTGAAAATCCTATCGGGTCTGCCGCATTGTGAAATTGGTGGCCATACCTTCGCGGCCTTTCGAGATCCGTTATCCCGAATATTCAAGAAAGTGTATGGAACGCCATGGGGAACCACGGCGCACCAACTTCGTGATATTCAGAGGACCATTGCCAGCATTCAACAGGTAACGGGCCAACGAATTCAGACCTGGCGAAACCATAGTTATATCCGAACCGCTGATACGGATCACTTGTTAGAATCCTGTGGAATCCATGTGGTGTCCGATGAGGTCTCCGATTCGAAAATATCCGCCGAATGGGTGCGTCCCGGCTATCGTTCGGTTCCGATGAATGTTCTGCCGGATCACGAACATGTCTTACATGGAAAATATCAACATGGGAAAACCAAGCCGGATCGTCTTACCCACCGAGTGCCTATCACGGAATGGGCCGATCAGGTGAAGTCGAGTATACGGAGTATATGTGAGCAAGGAGGAACGGCGACGGTTCTTGCCCATCCGATGTGCATGGACGTTGCCGATGGCATGGTCGTGTTTGAGGAGCTTTGTCGATATATCCAGCCGTATGGGACGGTTTGGCTATCAGAAGTCCAGTGAAGGAAATGTGGTGGAAAAATGAAATGCCGATTGAGGAGAGGTAGGGTGGGATACCTGATGTGCAGAGATCGACCAATTGACGATGATGAACAACCCAGGACTCTGTGCGGGCATCGACTGTCCTTATTACCCTTGGTAGGTATCGATAACGGATCATTCATCTTATGAAGAACCAGAATAGTCCGGCCCAAAAGAATGTCACTTCGGTCAAGCGGGAAACGGTCTCTTGTGCCGTGGTGGCATTCAACGAAGAGAAAAACCTTCAGCCTTGTTTGGAAAGCGCAACGTGGATGGATGAAATCGTCGTGGTGGATTCATTCAGTACGGATCGCACCATGGAAATTGCCAGAACGTTTACGGACAAGATTTTTCAACGCCCATGGCAAGGGTTTGGGGATCAGAAAAATTATGCGATGGATCAGGCGACCACGGATTGGGTTTTTATTTTAGATTCCGACGAGCGAATTCCTGCCGAACTTCAGGCTGAGATAGAAGCGGTGCTGTCTGCCGGTTCGAAGGATGGGCCCGTGGCGTATTATGTCCCCCGTCATAATTATTATTTTGGCTCTCTGGTCGTTAACGCCGGGTGTTATCCCGATTATCAATTGCGTCTGTTCCGCCGGGGAATCGGCCATTTGGATGACGCCGAGCCGCACAATAAATTCATCTTTTCGGGAGAATCCGCCCATCTCTCGTGTCCATTGGTGCACCTCACCAGGCCCACGCTTCACAATTATTTTGAAAAATTTCCGAACTTTACGACCTTGGCCGCTCAAGACCGGGCTAGAACCAAACGCCATGTGCGTGGCACAGACCTCCTCTTTCGTCCGATCTTTACGTTTTCGAAATATTATTTCGCTCGAAAAGCGTATCGCGATGGCATGGCGGGGTTTTTGGTCAGCGCTCTGTCCAGTATGTATACCTTTGTGAAATATGCCAAGCTTTGGCACATGAGACAACTCGAATCGCAAGGATGTCCTCAGGAAACCAAGTCAACAAACGGTGACGTCGCCTGTCAGGAAGGCAGTTGATGGCCGTGAGAGAATTGTCCGATGGTTCAGAACGGTTCAGCCACCTGATGCGGGTCGGGTTTGATGCCGGGCCCATGCGTTCCGCCTATAGCGGGATTGGACAATATGTCCGATGTCTCTTTCCGGCCATGTTTACCTGTTCTCGAGGTGAGTGAATGGGTGGCCTATATCGCATCGAATCCCTCACCCAAACCTTCCCGCTTCATTTTCCGTCTCATGTCTCGGTGAAAGATTCAACGTCACGGTGGGGTTTTGGCCGAAAAGAACAAAGAGCGAGACCCCCTTCATATTTTTCATGGGACCAACTTTAAGGCTCCCGATTATGGCCAACGTCATACCATACTCACGATTCATGATGTCTGGTTGCCTCGGCATCCAGAGTATTCGAAAAAACTTTTTGGGCAGGCGCTTTCCTCCTGGAAGCTAGGTCTTCGTGCCAGGCAGGTCTCTCGCGTCGTTGCGGTCTCACACTTTACTTCCCGGGAAATTCAAGAGATGTTTCATCTCCCGTCTGACCGTATCGCGGTGATCCACCACGGGCCGTCTCCCGACATGTTTCCTGATCGGGATGACCAGAAGTTTCAGGAAGTCCGAGACTCGATTGCATATTCCTGCCCGTCCGTTTGTGCTGTTTGTGGGGGGAGCTGAACCCCGGAAAAATCATACCGCATTTTTTAAGGCGTTTGCCCGATCTCCACGACTTGCTCAAATCGTTCTCTCTTGTGGCCATCGGTGAGTTCGAAGCACGGGGCGCCAGCCTGATGGTGGACGGCCAGGGAGTTGGGGATCATGGATTCGGTCTGTTGTCCAGGATATGTGTCCAGCGAAGATTTACGGCTGCTGTATTCCCATGCGGAAGCTTTTGTGTTTCCCTCCTTCTACGAAGGGTTCGGGATTCCCCTTCTTGATGCCATGGCTTGTGGTGCCCCGATCATTACCGGGACGGGGAGTGCTCTGCCGGAAGTCGCAGGGGAGGCCGCTCTCTATGTTGACCCTCACGATCCGGAACAATTGGGAAGGGAAATTGAACGGCTGGTGAGTGATCGCGAAATACAAACCCAATTACGGAACAAGGGGTTTGAGCGGGTCAAGCAATTTACATGGGAGCGGGCGGCACAGGAAACGCTGAATCTCTATCGGGACGTGCTTGGCTAGAAAAGGTTTTTCGTGAGAGAGGCCACAAGCTGAATGGCATTTTGGTAGATGGGTGGTTTAGGAGAATGCGTTGGTGGCTCTGTTGTGTGGCTGCAGATGAGCTAGGTGCTTTTAGCACAGTGCGATGTGCCTAAATGACAGGTGTGCATGGGGGAGAGGCTTTTCTGTCCTGGTTTCTAACCTGACGGATGGCCTTTGAGGACAAGCCACCTATCTCTCGGTTTTCCCAAAGGAACTAAGATTCACGTGAAACGTCTTCTTCTTATTAAACTTCGGTATATCGGGGATGTCGTGTTATCCACCCCTCTCCTCCCCATTCTGCGCAAGCGATTTCCCGATGCGTCACTCACCTTTCTGGTGAATCCTGGAACGGAGAGTGTGTTGTTCGGGAATCCCTATCTGGAGACAATCATGGTGCTTGCCTCGTGAAGGATGGGGCAAACAATTTGCGTGTTACCAATCGCTGCGTCAGGCTCGTTTCGATGGGGTCGTGGATTTAACGGACGGGGATCGCTCGGCATTTCTGACCTATTGGACCGGTGCCGGTGTCAGGCTGGGGTTTAATCGGGAGAATCGGTGGCGTGGAAAGCTGTATACCCATGTGCTGCCATCAGCCTATGGGTCAATGCACATGGTGGACTATCATGCCCAGGCCCTGGCGGCCTTAGGTATCAGTGATCCCGTGGGCAATCCGGAATGGTATCTGCGACCCGAGGACCATGAGCAAGGCGATCACCTGATGGCCTCGCTCCAGATCGGGCAGTCGCCATTGGTGCTCCTTCATCCTCCAGCGCGATATGCCAATAAAGCCTGGCCTCTTGAGCGATTTGCCGCCCTGGCCGATTGGCTGGCCGATCAAGGAGCGGTCGTGGCCCTGATCGGGCACGAGTCAGAGATGCTGATAGGACACCGGATTGTCAATTTGACCAGGTCCAAACCGCGTAATGTGATGGGACAAACCGGGTTGCGTCAACTGGCGGCAGTGATGAAGCGAAGCGCCTTATTTATTGGAAACGATGGTGGCCCGATGCATATGGCGGCAGCCGTCGGTTGTCCTGTTCTGGGCTTATTCGGTCCCTCTGATCCTTATGTGTGGGGTCCGAGGGGAGCAAAAGTTTCCGTGATTTACAAAGGCCTGGACTGCGAAAAATGTTTGTCATGACGCGTGTTCCCGGGGAGAAGAAGGCTGTATGCGGCAAATATCAGTCGAGGAAGTCTGCCGGGTTGCAGGCCTTTCCTGGAATGAGTGTTCGTGATCACTCAGGAACTCAAAACTTTTGTGACGGGAGTTGGTGAATATTTCAAAGATGTTGCATTTTCCCATGGGCATATGAGTCACAGAAACCAACCTGAGGACAAGGAGGGAATGTTCAAAAAGGCTTGTCCAGTCCTGTCCTGAGGCCGCTCGAAGGGAAGGCCGCAGCTGCTTGGGCGAGCGGAGCGTACGAAGGAGTACGTGAGCACGGCCAAGCGGCGAGAACGCCGCTGGCAGCCTTTTTCAACATTCCCTTACGGGAAGGCGGGTAGGGGTGCATAAATGAGAGGATGCCCAACCAATTCCTCCAGCCATTGTTCCGTGGCCTGATGAGGAAGAGGTCGTTGGTTGAGGCGAATCTCCAGACGAAAGTCACCATTTGTCCCCACCAATCCCACGATGGCCGCCGACGTCCTCCCCTTCAGGAAGGAGATAGTCGGTCTGGAATTCTGCCAGGCTGCCATACACCCGCCCTTGCGGCTCTAGGAGCTGAAGCAACTCAGGCATATCGGACAGCGTGCAGTGAATACTACAGCGATACATGAACCGGGGATTGGGTGCGATGCCAGTGAAATCCAAGAGGGCGGGTTCGGGAAATCCCGTGAGATACACACGCAAATTCGCAGGTTTTCCCTGGTAGGTCGCAGCCAGTTGACTGGCCGGAACCAAAAACTCAAAGGGATCCGGCGAGTTGAGTTCGAATTGGCAGGGTCCAAACGCATCCGGCCATGAGCAAAAGAGCGGAGTATCGGTTCGGTCTGTCTGCAGCAGCACTCGTGCGCCTTTTTGCGTCACCTCAATCGGAAGATCCAGGATCTGAATGGCCGTCCGAAAGGCGTTTTCCCGGTCCGTGAGCCAAAACCGGTCCCGCGGTTTGGCAAGTGTTTCCCCAGGTGTGATCACGTCGGTGGTATGAACCCGGACCCGAATGAATCCATGGGTATGTCGAAATCCCAGCCACAGCCAGGCCTCCGGCAGGAGTGTTGTCAGCGGCTGGGTCATACGCCAGGGATGCGCGATCGAACAGTACGTGTTCACCGATTGATGCGTTTGAAAGATGGAGTGATAGTGGCCTGCCAATAAAAAAAAGTCGCCCTGCCAGTTGTCGAGGAGATGTAATAAGGTGACATCCTCGGTGGGCCATGGCGCGAGGGCCTGGATGCGCTGTGGATGGTCCACCTCCCATTCTTCGATATAGCCGATCATCTCCTTGTCCTCATGGATAGAGGTCAGGCCTAACTGCCTCAATTTGCCCGCCACCGATAAAATGTCGTCGAAGGAGAGCGTCGCTTGGGTTTCCCAACGATGTTCACGCATGGGTCATATTCAGCAAAGCGAAATGCGGGGCAGGTGGATCATTCGGTTCCAACGATACCGGGTAGAGGTGGCCGGAGGAAGGGGTGAAGGTTAAGGAACGAAGACAGATAAGGAAAATTTGAGGAAAAATATGGCGGAGAGGGCGGGATTTGAACCCGCGGTAGGCTTTTGACCTACGACGGTTTAGCAAACCGTTGCCTTCGGCCACTCGGCCACCTCTCCGCGCAAGTGTATGTCAATTGATTGTGACTACTTATAGAGTAACAGCATGGGTAACTTCAAGAGCAGATTGCATCCGGATTGCGGTTGAACCGCTTGTTGGAAAATCCAATCACCAAACACATGTGCCAATGATCCCCCTCACATACATATCCCTATCCACCAGAATGGTGATCCTACCATGCCCAAACCGTTTTTGGATATATTTTCCACAAGCTTTTTGTAGGATGATATGAGGCGCAGAGATATGCCGTCGGGTCACGGTTATCCCCCAATAAATATTCGGGCAATGGCATGTGTTGGGGACCTATGTCGATGACGCCGGGACAGAACCATCGGGTGGTCTTAGCCAATCAACTGGGAGGCACGGTCGTGGCCGATGCCATCAAGTTTACAGCCGCGGGGTCGGGCACGCCGCGCACGGCCACGTGGGGTCTGTCGGTGCCGACCACCGGGACGTATGACGTGTATGCCCGGTGGGCGGCCGATGCGGCCAACGCCACCAACGCCTCCTATACGGTGCACTATGCGGGCGGCACCACCGTCGTGCCAATGAATCAAACGCAGAACGGCGGGCAATGGAATCTCCTCGGCACCTTTACCTTGAACCCCGCCTTAGACCCAAAAAGTGGAATTGTCCGATCAGGCCAATGGCCGGGTGGTAGCCGATGCGGTGATGGTGGTGCCCAGTGGCGTCAGTACCGATCATGTCACCTATACGCCGACGCTGACCACAGTCAGGAACGGTGGACATCTATGCCAAATGGACGGAAAATGCCACGCGCGCGCAGGCGGTAACCTATACGGATTCAGCATGCCGGCGGCGCGACCGATATGGTCGTGAATCAGCAGCAGCCCAGTGCGGGGTGGTTTCGGTTGGGAGCATTCGCGATGGCACCTGGACAGAATCATCACGTGGAAGTCGCGGGCGCGTTGGAAGGCGTGACGGTCGCGGATGCCGTAAGGTTTGTCTCTTCAGGTGTCAGTGCGCCGGGGATCAATTATGTCCATGCCGATCATTTGGGGAGTCCACAGAAGATGACGGATGCAATCAAAAGCCATCGTATGGGATGCAGTCTATACGCCGTTCGGGCAGGTGCATAGCATTGCCGGCACAGCCACGAATAATCAGCGGTTCCCCGGCCAGTACGCGGATGCGGAGACGGATTACTACTACAATTATTTCCGGGACTATGATCCCACCACGGGGCGGTATATCCAAAGTGATCCGATTGGGTTGGGGGGAGGGTTGAATACATTTGGGTATGTTGGGGGGAATCCGATAACTTTCATTGATCCTTTTGGGCTTCAGTCTGTTCCCATTCCTGCGCCAACACCCTTCCCTGCACCTCCTTTTCCCCCTGTGTTTATCCCAGGGACACCTGAAAATCAACAAGCTGCGGATGCCACGCAAAGGCTCCTTGATCAAATGGGGGATGCCATTGAAAATCTTCTAGACTCAATTTCCCATATGACCGCACCAGGAAATGTTGCGGATACTCAGGTGACGGAAGATTATAATAAATACGCTTCCAACGAAAGATTGGCTGGTAGAACGCCTCTTGATCGATGTGCTTGGCTTAGCCAAAATAAACACAAATATTGCCGAGACCAAATAATTCCGACAGAAAAGGCATGGGGTTGTAGGCATCGGGGGTAGCTAACTGCCTAGAGCAATTTCTCCTTTAGAGCTTAGGACACTTCAGAAGGATTCCTTATGATTGATGACTTTGACAAAGAATCTGAGACCTTAAGAATCCTTGTTTATCAGGCCCTCAGGCTTTATGAAACCAAACCCCTTTTGAAATTACTCTTTGATGACCATATTATTGTAAGAACAGCGGTGGCTCGTGAGCTACAAATACGGGGAGAACGAATAATATTCAATTTTGTTAAAAGACACCTAAAGAGTAAAAAAGTAAATGTGCGAGAAATTTGTGCTTTTACGTTGGGGCAATTGGGAACTCGGAAAATGCCCTTTAAAGCTCAGTCGCTTCCACTTCTCCTCCCACTTCTAAAGGATCCATCTATCGATGTGAAAAGCACAGCTGCCTCAGCCCTTGGACATTTATGCTCTGACGGTATGCCAGAACGTGTTGAGCAGGCCTTAGTTAAAACTGCAAAAGATAAATCTTCCGAGGTGCGTGAATGTATTGGATGTGCTCTTGGGTATTCGTCCGGATCTCCAGAGGCATTGCGAGCTTTAAAAGACTTATCTATGGACTCCAATAAGGAAGTGCGGGGATGGGCTAAAGTTGGGCTGAAATTACTGAAAGAGAGAAACTTCCCAAAGAATAAGAAAAATAATTAGTCAGGATAAAAACTGTGCCGTTTGGCTAGTTTCCGCCCTTCTTTAACCGCTGGCCGTTTTCTCGATCACACTTTCACGCACCACATCATTTTGAGGTCATCGTCGATAATCAGGATCCGGGCTTTTCCGTGGTCGATACCTGGTCGCCCAATGGGTCGGCGGAGGGCTATCAGGTCGACTTCCTCACGCATTCGCCCCAGGGTCTGCCGGCAGGTGCGCTCATCGCTGACAACACGGATGCGGCCTTCAGTGCTTCCGGCACGTGGACGCCCTCCACGGCCTATTCGAATTATTACGGCAGTAATTATCTTCTCCACCCGAAACAGACCCTTCCGCCCTCTGCGCTTATCGTGACGGCCAATGGCCCGTATGCCACGTGGACGGGCTTCTGGTACACCTACTCCACGATCCGGTGGCGGTATGCCTCTTCCTCGACGACCGATGCCTTTACCTGGACGCTGCCGGTGACCGAGGCCAAGTCCTATCATGTGTATGCCCGGTGGAATAAATATTGGAATGGGCCGACCAATGCCACGTATACCATCTACCATGCCAACGGCAGCACGACGGTGGTGGGCAATCAACAACCGGCCGGGGGCCCGGACTGGCATCATCTGGCAACCGTGTCCCTGGCTCCTGGACAAAACCATCGGGTGGAACTCTCCGCGCAAAGCAATGGCTCGGTGGCGGCCGATGCCATCGCCGTGGTGGCGGTGGACGCGCCCGCCAGTGCGGCCACGTGGCAACCGCCAATAGCCACGGCGGGCGACTATGGCCTCTATCTCAAATGGCCCTACTACAATCAACTGGATCCGGCGGCCACGTATTCCATCGTGCATGGGGAGGGGACGAACAATGTGCTGGTCGATCAGCGGGCCATCACGAACCCCACGCCCTGGGTCTCGCTGGGGCTCGTGCCCTGGGCGCCGAATGAAGATCATCGGGTGGAACTCCTCCCGCGATTGGAGTATGAGGTGGTGGCCGATGCGCTGGCGGTGGCGGCCAATCCCATTGCGGCCACGTGGACGCCGACCTTGCCGGTGCCTGATACCTACACGGTCTCGGCCTGGTGGTCGGCCGCCAGTACCCATCATCCGCAAGCCACCTATCACATTTATCATGCTGGGGGTACCAGCCGCGTGACGGTCAATCAAACCACAGAATGGCGGGCAATGGCATGTATTGGGGACCTACGTCATGATGCCGGGACAGCAGCATCGCGTGGTTTTGGCCAATCAAGTGGGGGGCACGGTCGTGGCCGATGCCATCAAGTTTACCGCCGCGGGGTCGGGGACGCCGCGTACGGCCACGTGGGGTCTGTCGGTGCCGACGACCGGGACGTATGATGTCTATGCCCGGTGGGCGGCCGATGCGGGCAACGCCACCAACGCCTCCTATACCGTGCACTATGCGGGCGGCACCACCGTCGTGCCGATGAACCAGACGCAGAACGGCGGGCAGTGGAATCTCCTCGGCACCTTTACCTTGAATCCCGCGTCAAACCCTAGGGTGGACTTGTCCGATCAGGCCAATGGCCGGGTGGTGGCCGATGCGGTGATGGTGGTGCCCAGTGGCGTCAGTACCGATCATGTCACCTATACGCCCACGCTGACCACGTCAGGAACGGTGGAGATTTATGCCAAATGGACGGAAAGTGCCACGCGCGCGCAAGCGGTGACCTAACCGTTCAGCATGCCGGTGGCGCAACCGATATTGTCGTGAATCAGCAGCAGCCCAGTGCGGGGTGGTTTCGGTTGGGAGCATTCGCTATGGCACCCGGACAGAATCATCACGTAGAAGTGGCCGGCGCCTTGGAAGGCGTGACGGTGGCGGATGCCGATGCGGTTTGTGTCGGCAGGGCCTCAGTGCGCCTGGGATCAATTATGTGCATCCCGATCATTTGGGCAGTCCGCAGAAGATGACCGATGCCAACAAAGCCATCGTCTGGGATGCCGTCTATACGCCATTTGGGCAGGTGCACTAGCATCACCGGCACGGCGACGAACAATCAGCGGTTTCCCGGCCAGTATTTGGATCCGGAGACGGGGTACTCACTACAACTACTTCCGCGATTACGATCCGACGACGGGACGGTATGTGCAGAGTGATCCGATTGGGTTAGAGTACTCGTTTAATACCTATTCATACGTGGATTTAAATCCAGTTCGGTGGATTGACCGGAATGGACTATTTAAGCTTCCCTCTAATCCCAGTGGGTTGTCTCCTGATTGGCAATTCGATCCTTCACACCAGGATCCGAATGGAACTAGATTAAGGCACCCTAATGGAGACTATTTGGACTTTCATCACGGAAGACCGGGTGAACCAGGGGAGAAAGCAAAAGATCATTGGCATCACAATGGCGGTAAAGACCATTTAAAACCAGGAGATGACGTCCCAGATCCTGAAAATGATTCAAATTCTTCGGAATTCTGTGAAGTAGCCCAAAAGGCAATAGTTGGCGTTGGTGGAGCATACGCCGGTTATAGAATAATCAGGTTGCTCCCCTCTTTGGTTCCTCCTCTTTGGTGGACTATACCTCCAAATTTGGCAACACCATAGAAGAATTTATTAAAAATGGGAAAAAAGATGAAATATGGACAAATAGATAATCCAGAGAATTTTTTTCATCAGCTTGGGAGTCTTCATGATGCGAGAATTGAGTATTTTGAGTGGGTTCCTGCTGAGAGAAAGGTTCTAATAAATAATTGACTGATTCTGAATAGTAATTTTCTAAATCTTCCTGAATATGAGGTGTTTATTGCCAGCTACTTTAGTATTTTCCAACGTTAGAAAAATGATAATCGGTGTCTATCAAGATAGGAAATATTTGAACATATATGAGATGGAGTCGAAGAGAACAAATATACTTATCGAATGTGATGATAAAGTGCTGGCCAGGAGGGAAAATCGACTTGACTCTGTGGTCTCGATCAAAGTACGAGAAAAGAAAAGGAAATAGATCTCTACGGGACCCAGAAAACTGCAAGAAGATCCGCATGAAACCGATCCTGAGACATGGGAAGAGATAAGGGACAAGTCAAACATTTTCTTTAGTATTCTTGAGCCGGGGTGGCCCCCATAGCTGTTAAGCTAAGCCAAAGATGTTTCTTGTTCCAGCGCTTGCCCAGCGCTTTTTTTGTGCTATATTACCGATAGCATTATAAAGGCTATCGGGTCTAACAGGAGGAACCGATGACGCGAGAAGAGCAGACCCTGCAACGGATTCAGCGGCAGCTGGCCACCCTGGGCCCGGTCTTGCCGGGGAGCCTGAGCGAACAGTGGAATGTGTGCGGGACACCGGGCTGTCGGTGCAAAGCCCCCTCCAATCCCAAGAAGCATGGGCCCTACTATCAGCTCAGTTTTACCGTGGCGGGCAAGAGCTCCACGCTCTTCGTCCAGAAGGAGGACCTGGGCGAGGTACGGCGGCGGCTCAAGCGCTATCAGCGATTCAAGGCGTTAACCACAGCCTGGGTCCAGGCGTGTCTCGCCCTGGCTCGCAGCCAGGGCTTCAGGGGGACGTCAGCATGAGGGGGCTGCCGCAGGTATTTGCAGGGGTTAAAAAAAACGGGATTACTCGGCTGGCCAAACAGACGGGGTTTCAGCAACGCCACGGGCGGCTCACGCCCTATGAATTTCTCGTCCTGCTGACGCTGGGCCAACTGGGGATGCTGCATCCGTCGTTGGGGGGGATGGTCGCGGCGTTATCCTCGCGCATCAGTCGCGAAGCCTTACATCAACGCTTTACGGCCTCGGCGGCCGCCTTTCTCCGCCACTGTCTGCACACCGTGCTTCGGCACAAACTGCAGACGGTCCCGATCCGCACGCAACTGCTCCAGCCGTTTGCCCGCGTCCTGCTCGTGGATAGCTCGAGTTGGGATGTCAGCGAGAAACTGGGCGCCGTCCTCCCCGGCTCGGGGGCAACGCCTCCACCGCCAACTGCAAACTCCAAACGGCGTATGACTACAAGCAGGGCGAACTGACCTTTCTGGCGGACACCGCCGGCACCGTGCCGGATAATCGCTACACGGACCATCTGCCTGCCCTGGTCAACAAGACCGACCTGCTGCTCTTCGATCAGGGCTATTTCAAGCTGACGACCGTCAACGCCATCATGATGAAAGGGGCCTTCTTTCTGACGCGCTTGTTCCTCGACACCACGGTGCACGATGTCCAGACGAGCGAGCCGCTTGACCTCGGCCAGGTCTTGCGGGCCGCACCGGGGCCGACGTATGAACGCCAGGTGCGCATGGGGCAGGGCCCGAATCAAACGTGCGCCTGTCGGCTGGTCTGCCTGCGTGTCAGTGCCCAGGTCGCCAATGCTCGGCGTCGACGATTCAAGGCCCACGCCCGCCGGCAAGGCCGGACGGGTAGTCCCCGGCATGTGGCTTTCTGCGACTGGACGCTCTTGATCACCAATGTGCCGGAGCCCTGGTTGCCCCTGGACATGGTCCGGGCCTTGTATACGCTCCGTTGGCAGATCGAGTTGCTGTTCAAGCAATTTAAATCCATTCTCCGTGTGCATCAGTCCGCCACCGGCAATGCCCATCGCTTACGCTGCGAGCTCTACGGCAAATTGATTGCCGCGGTGTGGGTGCAGCGTCTGCATGCTGTCGCCAACACCGCGCTGTGGAATACCTCACGCCAAGAGATCAGTCTGGCAAAGTTAGACAAACGGCTCCAGGAACGGGCGTTCCTGCTCGCGCAATTCATGATGGGGTCTGAGGCTCAAGCCATGGGCGATCTGTCCCAGGAGCTCAAGACACTGCTCCGGTACTGTCGCAAGCATCGACAACGCTCACGGATGACCACGCTGGAAATGCTCGAAGCTGGCTTCGATCCGAAACTTCATACGGGAAAAAGCAGAGTGCTTAGCTTAACACCTATGGGGTTCGTCCAGGCGGCCGAGGTCCTTTTGTTTCGGCAAAAGGACCAAAAACCACTGGCCCTCGGCGTGATGCGGAAGATGCCTTCTCTGCTCGCCGAATTCAGCGGGGGCAAACTCTCCTGCCTGGCTCAAACAGTGCCCGCCTGTTTTCTGAATTGGGCTCCGGGTCTCGGCCACGCCGAATGGGCCGACCTGTCAACGCGCATATAATTTTGGCCGTTTCCCCCCTCATCTACAATTGCCCCACCATGCATGTGTTGAATAACCTGGGCATTCTCCGACAACTTGGGGCCCTCAGGAGAGTTCCACGTTTGCCTCAACCTATGGGCAAGGGGCGGATAGGGACGGCATGATCCTCAATGGTTACCATGCTTCCAGCCTGAGTGGCAGATCCAAGGTGGGGGATGGCATTACTGAGGATAGTATTTACGTGCCCAATCGGGGCTGAGGATAATCGGAGAGTAATCAGGGAAGGGGCCATTTGCCCGGATAGGGCAATAAGAGCAGAAAAATCTAAATCCTGTGTGAGAATCACTCGGGTCGTTTCTTGTGCGGTGGCAATGATGAGGGTGTCGGCGGCGGTGGGAGGAAGGATGTCATCTACCCTTTTTACATCATGACCAAGCTGTCGAAGATGCTGCACCGTGCGAGGGGCGATATGCATATCTGCGAGGAATTTCATGAAACCACGGAAGTTCGCTCGCTAGCTAACCATGCGCCTATCTCGCCGCCTGATAAATATCCTCTTTTTCTAGCTCTGGGTATTCCTGGATAATTTGATCTGCCATGTACCCATCCCCCATCAGTTTAAGGACAAAGTCCACCGTAATCCGCAACCCGCGAATTGTGGGTTTGCCCTGACAAACTTGAGGGTCGACTTGAATTCGATCAAAAAGACATAAATTAATTCTACGTGAGTTTTTTTTATGCGACAAGCAGAGATTAATTGATGACTTCCATGTGATGGCCATAATTCATTTTACGTTGAAACCGATGGACAAGGCCAACCGACCAAAGAGTACGTCTATGTGGACGGCCTTCCCTTGGCGGTGCTGGATCCCGGGGCCACCGGCGGTGGCCCGGCGCTCGATCTCATTCTGGATAATGGCAGTCCGGGGGTGACCAGCGCGGGGACCTGGACGGCGACCACCAGCGGCTCCGGCTATGAAGGTGCCAATTATCTGGAACATACGTCAGGCCAACTGGTGGTGGATAATGCCGACACGCCGTTCAGCACCACCGGCACCTGGACGAGCAGCACCGTGGGTACCGGCTATGGGGACGAAGCTATCGCACGCGGGAGGCGACCACGGCCTCCCCCCTTGAGGTCATCGTCGACAATCAGGATCCGGGCTTTTCCGTGGTCGACACCTGGTCGCCCAATGGGTCGGCGGAGGGCTATCAGGTCGACTTCCTCACGCATTCGCCTCAGGGCCTGCCCGCGGGTGCGCTCATTTATGACAACACGGATGCGGCCTTCAGTGCTTCCGGCACGTGGACGCCCTCCACGGCCTATTCGAATTATTACGGCAGTAATTATCTTCTCTACCCGAAACAGACCCTTCCGCCCTCTGCGCTTATCGTGACGGCCAATGGCCCGTATGCCACGTGGACGGGCTTCTGGTACACCTAATCCACGATCCGGTGGCGGTATGCCTCTTCCCCTCGACGACCGATGCCTTTACCTGGACGCTGCCGGTGACCGAGGCCAAGTCTTATCATGTGTATGCCCGGTGGAATAAATATTGGTCCCGGGCCGACCAATGCCACCTATACCATCTACCATGCCAACGGCAGCACGACGGTGGTGGGCAATCAACAACCGGCCGGGGTCTGGGAGTGGCATTATCTCGCTACCGTGTCCCTGGCTCCTGGACAAAACCATCGGGTGGAACTCTCCGGCGCAAAGCAATGGCTCGGTGGCGGCCGATGCCATCGCCGTGGTGGCGGTGGACGCGCCCGCCAGTGCGGCCACGTGGCAACCGCCAATAGCCACGGCGGGCGACTATGGGCTCTATTTGAAATGGCCCTACTACAATCAACTGGATCCGGCGGCCACGTATTCCATCGTGCATGGGGAGGGCACGAGCAATGTGCTGGTCGATCAGCGGGCCATCACGAACCCCACGCCCTGGGTCTCGCTGGGGCTCGTGCCCTGGGCGCCGAATGAAGATCATCGGGTGGAACTCCTCTCCCCCGGATTGGAGTATGAGGGTGGTGGCCGATGCGCTGGCGGTGGCGGCCAATCCCATTGCGGCCACGTGGACGCCGACCTTGCCGGTGCCTGATACCTACACGGTCTCGGCCTGGTGGGCGGCGGCCAGCACCAATCATCCGCAAGCCACCTATCACATTTATCATGCTGGGGGTACCAGCCGCGTGACGGTCAATCAAACCCAGAATGGCGGGCAATGGCATGTATTGGGGACCTACGTCATGATGCCGGGACAGCAGCATCGCGTGGTTTTGGCCAATCAAGTGGGGGGCACGGTCGTGGCCGATGCCATCAAGTTTACCGCCGCGGGGTCGGGGACCCCGCGTACGGCCACGTGGGGTCTGTCGGTGCCGACGACCGGGACGTATAACGTCTATGCCCGGTGGGCGGCCGATGCCGCCAACGCCACCAACGCTTCCTATACCGTGCACTATGCGGCGGCACCACCGTCGTGCCGATGAACCAGACGCAAAACGGCGGGCAGTGGAATCTCCTCGGCACTTTTACCTTGAATCCCGCGTCAAACCCCATGGTCGAATTGTCTGATCAGGCCAATGGCCGGGTGGTGGCCGATGCGGTAATGGTGGTGCCCAGTGGCGTCAGCACCGATCATGTCACCTATACGCCGACGTTGCCGAGTTCAGGAACGGTGGACATCTATGCCAAATGGACGGAAAGTGCCACTCGCGCACAAGCGGTGACCTACACCGTTCAGCATGCCGGCGGAGCAACCGATATAATGGTGAATCAGCAACAACCCAGTGCGGGGTGGTTTCGGTTAGGGGCTTTCTCGATGTCGCCTGGACAGAATCATCACGTGGAAGTGGCTGGCGCGTTGGAAGGCGTGACGGTGGCGGATGCGATCCGGTTTGTGTCGGCAGGGACCTCAGCACCAGGCATCCAGTATGTGCATGCCGATCATTTAGGATCACCGCAGAAGATGACCGATGCGACCAAGGCAATCGTTTGGGATGCGGTGTACACGCCGTTTGGGCAGGTACACTCGATCACCGGCACGGCGACAAATAATCAGCGGTTTCCCGGCCAATACTCCGATGCCGAGACAGGTTATTCGTACAATTACTTCCGTGACTATGACCCCACGACGGGACGGTATGTGCAGAGTGATCCGATTGGGTTGGTTAGTGGCTATAATCGGTATGCCTATGCCTTTGGCAATCCGATCTCGCGGTTTGATTTCTATGGTCTTCGCCCACTTCTTGAGTGTACGAAGGACTTTCTGCAACCGTTTTTCCCCAATCTCGATCTGGATCAAATCGAAGTTTATGATGAAGGAGTACCATTTCCCTTTAACTTAATCCCAGGCATTCATGGTGTATCTCTTGGTAATGATATTTATTTTGATCCTGGATATTATAGTCCCTATTCGGTTGGTGGAACGGGAGACATCGCTCATGAAGTAGCTCACACTGCTCAATGGCAAAGTGATTCAAATTTCGCTTATGATTATCTGCGTGATTTATTTTCATACGGGTATAAGGATAATCCATATGAACAGGAGGCCTGGGGCTATGAAGTAGTGATTGAAGGTCTATTGAATGCGTCAGGAGGTCATCCACCTTGCGAAAAAGATCCTTGTTCTAAGAAAAAATAGAGGAATAAAAAGGAAATGTTATGAGGAGTGTATTTTTTATTGTAGTGGGAATATTTTTTGGGGGATGTGATTCCTTTACATCTCCCCACCAACAATTTTTTGAAAAGCCTCCGGATGTTCAAGCGTCCGAAATTCATCATTATCCTCTTGATGAGCAAATAAGTTTGATGATTCTTGGTATGCAGCAGGAACCTCCACAAAATGGCTTAGTTGCTGAAGTGGCCAAAAATGGCGAAGTTGTATTACCCACTCTCCTTCACCGTCTTCCTATTGTAGAGGATGAGCATCAACTTGGTGCCATCTTATATTGTTTATTGGAAATAGACCTCCGGCACTATGAATGGAAGAATGACCCCAAATATGTGCCTCTGTTACAATAAGAATTAGCCAAAATGACAGATTCCGCATTACGTCAGGAAGCCACTCGAGCACTTCTATCTGGAGCTGCCTCTCACAGCAATTTTGAGAAAAGGCCATCTGACTGACCTGGCGCGGTTGGTTGGAAAAATCCGAGAATTAAGAATCATTTCCTTAACTTGGCGTGTCGGGTGTCACCCCTGGGTTTCGATTCCGAGAAAAACTGCCTCGCACAGAAAATGGCATCTGAAACCTTTTCTCGGACTGGGTTTCCTCTGGCCACCTATACGGTGCACTCTGCGGGCGGCGCGACCATTGTGCCAATAAATCAAACGCAGAACGGCGGGCAATGGAATCTCCTCGGCACCTTTACCCTGAACCCTGCCTTAGCCCAAAAAGTGGAATTGTCCGATCAGGCCAATGGCCGGGTGGTAGCCGATGCGGTGATGGTGGTGGCCAGTGGCGTGAGCACCGATCATGTCACCTATACCCCGACGTTGACCACCTCAGGAACGGTGGACATCTATGCGAAATGGACGGAAAGTGCGACGCGCGCGCAGGGCGTGACCCACACCGTTCAGCATGCGGGTGGTCCGAAATCTCAACCAGGCTTTTCGTGGTAGAATCGAAAGCACCCATCTCACAGGAGTATTCTCTCCTGTTTATTTCCCGGCAACTGCAGGCAGTGAACCTTGGAGTCTTATGGTTCTTTGCGAGTGTGGTGCTGACAAGCTACATAGAGGTCGAGAAATTATGTGGAAGCCAATTTCGCCAGTTCGGTATCGATGAATGTGAGGATTTTTTCGGCATCCTCGACCAGGCCGTCCGTGATGTTGAGACCGAGAGCGAGATCTTCTTCATCTAAGGTATCGGCCAATCCGTTATTTTGTAATAAGCTGACATCCCAAAATAATATCCCCGCAGTGGCCTGTTTCCCGTCGATGGTGGCGGCCACGTTAATGTTATCGCCATGCTCAGTCGGGGTACTGATAAAGGTCGGTTCGGCACCTACTTGCTTCGCTCGTCGAATAAGGTCCATGAATGTTTTTAATCGTTGTAGGCTGGCAGGGTCTGTCCCCATTACTATCTTTCCCCTCTCGAATGAAGGTTTAACTGTTGCACCTCCAGTGTTAGATTTACCGATTCGACGGCAGGCCTGCAAGGAATGAATCGAAGGTGTCGTTCCAAGGCGTAGGTCTTATGAGCCAATATTCGGCATTACGCGGTTCCGTGTTGGCCGGAGGTCGAAGGATCTTGCTGGTTTCGTTTCCGGGCTCGGGTGGCAATGTTTTCCATAAGCCCCGTCAGTTTTTGATATTGCGGGTGATCGGGAGAGAGCGGTTTGCCATCTTCATCGCACATCAGTTCCTGCATCCCTTCGAGCATTGCGGCCATTTCAGGGAAAAGTTCGTCATCCGATTTTTTTCGTCCCATGGTGTCTTTCCTTTGCTGTCGATTCGAAACGGATTGATAAGTTCATGATTTACATTAAGATTTACTGTCCTGGTTGAGAATGCTTTCGATCACCGTTTTGAGATTTTCGGCGGTTAAGTTCGCCACGCGAATGTTTCCATCCAAGAGCACGGTTGGCGTATGAGTGACTTTGATTCGTTCCCCCCACGTCCGGCCTTTCGCTAACGTTTTGAAAGGCTTTCCACTGGCGAGTCCTGCTTCAAATTCCGTCGGATCGAGCCCGATCTCTTTCAGAAGGAGGGCACGCATGGTCTTATCGAAGACTTGAATATCTTTTTCGTGAATGGACTGAAAGAGGAGTTGCTTCATTTCCGGTCCTTTGCCCATGGTGACGGCCTGATTGTACATTTCAAAGGCGGTCGGAAGTTTGCCGGGTATGACGGGAAATCCCACCATTCTAATCTCTAACTTGTCGCCGAATTCCTTTTTCAGTTTCGTTCCGACCACCCGTTCGAACATGTGGCAATGTGAGCAGTAAAAGTCAGCGAATTCAAACAGAATGACCTTGCCGGCTTCATGCTGAGAAGGCTCTCCCTCCATCAGCTCGTATTCGCCCTGTATCTTGCTCAAGGCCACATTGGCCCATCCGAGCAGGCTGATCAGGAGTATTCCTCCAATAATGCGGGAAATTTGCGTCTGTCCTGATTTCATGCGTGATCCTTTCTTGATTTCGATCTTATTTCCGGACTTTTTCTCTCGAATCGCCGAAGTCTGTTCGGGTAACATGGTAGGCCTTGAGAGACACTCTCACGTTAGCCCATCATATCAGACTGAACCTATGGTCCTTCAAGGTTTCTGAAAAATGAAATCGCCTGGGGGAGGAACGGAATGGTGTGGAATTATTCGGGGTAGGAGATTTTTTGAGGATTATTGGGAGAGAGAATGGTGGAAGCGGTATCGGCATTGTTCAATAGAGGAGGGCATTGAAGTGAATGTGGTGAATGTCAAAGACTACGGCCAGTTTTCGAAGGAAAAGATGAAGAAGCAGAATGTATTTCAATCATCCAGATTTTTTTGTGATGTGTATGGATTTGAGCCTGGTCAGGAGCAAAAAGGCCATGTGCATGCCGACCAGGACAAAGTCTATCTGGTCTTAGAAGGGGAAGGCACGTTTCGGGTCGGAAGTGAAAGCCGGATCCTGGGAGAAGGGCAGGGAACCATGGCTCCCGCTGGTGAGGAGCATGGCGTGATGAATCATACGACCAACCGGCTTCGAGTGCTGGTGTTTATGGCTCCCAATCCCGGCTAGTGACTGAGAGGGGTTGACGAGTCTATGTGAGGTGTTTTGAGAAGGGAGCGGGCCTGGGTACGGTATGCACCCAGGCCCGTTTGATAGTAAGATAGTGTCCCAGGTGGCTGCTAGTTAGACTGGATTCATGGGATTAAAGATCGATGAGATTCTCCTTCCCTTCTACGGATAAAATGCCTATTGCCCCTTTGGCGACCCGGAAGATGCTGTGATCCACTAACAGGTAAGCCCCGGGGACATCTACTTTGAATTCCACAATGACCGAACCGGCTGAAGGAATCAGGGTGGTTTGCACGTGCTCATTGATGGTTCCGCCAATGGCCCCTTCCACATAGACCTTGTCAAAAATTTCGCCAATGATGTGGAACGACGAAGCGCTATTGGGTCCGATGTTTCCGACAAATAGCCGGATCGTCTCCCCGACCTTGGCTTTCAGTTGCCCATCCCCCATAAGGTCCATTAAGGCCCCGGCTTTTCCGTTAAACACCACATGGTCAGGGTGTTCCGCTAACCCTTTTTCCATTGATAATTCCATGACGCCAGGTTCCGCACTCGGCATGGTGAAAAACTCGCTTTGAAACACGGCATATTCATGATTGACAGGCGTGAGGCCGCCGATCGGATCCACGAGAATCAACCCGTACATGCCGTTGGCAATGTGAGCCGGAATATTCGGGACCGGGGATGCACAATGGTAGATATATAAACCGGGAGCCAGGGCTTTAAAGGAAAATACACCCTCATTGCCAGGTGCGGCCAAAGTCGATCCCGCTCCCCCGCCGGGTCCATTGACGGCATGAAAATCCATGTTATGTGGAAATTGGCTATCCGCATGGTTTTTAAGGTGGATCTCCACGGTATCGCCGACTTGGACCCGGATCATGGGTCCTGGGACGGTGCCATTAAAACTCCAAAATTTGTATTGAATTTCATCTGTCAAATTTCCTACGTACTCTTTCGCTTCGACATTGACCAGAACTCGTGCAGGCTCCTTTCGGGTAATGGGGGCGGGCACGTGTGGCAACGTCGTCAATTGAGCCTGGACGATTGGGATGTCTTTGGCGTGTATAGATGAAATGGTTCCCATGACCAGAGCACCAACCATGGTGGCCAGAGAGATGAGCCGTGCCGGACGACTTGAGTGTATGAACGCTAAGTGAGTCACAGATGACCTCCTCCTTCTAAAAGTAATGGGCAAACGATAAACACGCTCGGTACTTTTCCCGTGTATTCGTTTTTATCTTAGAGGAATACAGGAGGAAAACAATGATATAGATCATTAAATTCGAAAAGATTTTCGCAGGGTGTCCCTGGAGGTTGGCTCAGAGCCGGAAATGGCAAGCTGTATTTTTAGGAGAAGCTAGGAAAAGGCATGAGGAGCCATCTGCTGAAGCCTGATGAGATCTTGAATGACCAACTTTTTTCCTGTTCCACTAATCATGTGATCTTTTTTGAACCGGCTCAGAATGCGACTCGTGGTTTCTTTCGTCAGACCGGCCATGTCGGCTAAATCCTGATGGGTCAGTCTTACGCCAATGCGGATCCCGGATGCCTCTTGAATGCCGGATCGCTGGGCTAAGTTGACGAGAATGGAGGCGACCCGCTGTTCGGCACGGTCCAAGGCAAAGGCTTTGGCATTGTCTTGGGATTCGCGGAGGCGGAGACTTAAGTAATTGATGATATTGACCGCTGCATCAGGGTTTCTTTGAATCACATCCAGCATCACCTTTCGGTGAATTTTGACAATGGTGCCTTCTCCCATGGATTGGGCGCACCCGGGATGGCCTTCTCCTGCAAATGCGGACGCTTCACAACAAAACAAATCTCCTGGCATGAGGACCTTGAGGGTGACTTCCCGTCCTTCAGGGGAGGATTTTACGCATTTTACATTTCCCTGTTTGACAATGTGAAACCAGTCGGCTGGATCACCTTCCCGAAAGATAAACTGTCCTTTTTTGATGGGAACTTCGATCGCGTGGTTCGCCAGTTCCCTTCGATCGGACTCCGAAAGGCAGGCAAAGAGCGGAATGGAGTCAAAGTTTGCTGGTGGAGGCATCGCTTGGCATACTTAAACCAATTGTTTAACTTTCTCGACGATGGCCCTTGCGCTGATTCCATAATGGTCGAGTAATTGATCAGGCTTTCCGCTATGTGGGATTTGACCAATGCCCATTTTCGTGAGCCGTATTCCTTCACCCGCCATCGCACTGAGTACGGCATCACCGATGCCTCCATGCAGGTAATGGTCCTCTACAGTGAGGAACCGGCTATTCGTGGCGTTGGCGGCTTCTAGTAGAGTGGCCCTATCGATCGGAGCCACGCTGTAGAGATCGATGACCCTCACGGTAATCCCAGCGGTGTGCAGTTGATCATAGGCGTTCAGTGCTTCGAAGACCGTGACCCCGGCGGCCACGATGGTGAGCTGATCCTTGGCGCTTTGCCGGAGGACTTTTGAGCCGCCAATCGTGAAGGATTCCTCGGCCCCGTAGAGAATCGGCGTTTTGGGGCGCCCTGTTCGCATGTACACCATTCCCTTGTGATTGGCCATGGCTTCAACCAGTCGATAGGTGCATATGGCATCGGAGGGATAGAGGACGACCACTCCCGGCTGGGCTGCCATCATCGCGAGGTCTTCCAAGCCCATTTGTGAAGGGCCATCCTCACCAATACTGACTCCAACGTGTGAACCCATCAGTTTGATATTGGCTTGGCTAATGGCCGCCATGCGGATGAAATCGTAGGCACGTGTGAGAAAGCAGGCGAAGGTGGCGGCAAAGGGAATTTTCCCGCATGCTGCCAGACCGGCGGCGGTACCCACCATATTTTGTTCGGCAATGAAGTTTTCAAAGAAACGATCAGGAAAGCGTTTTCCGAATTTATCCGTATAGGTGGAGTTTTTCACGTCCGCATCTAACGCCACTACCAGGGAATTGACTTCTCCGAGTTGGGCTAACGCCTCTCCGAACGCCTCCCGGGTAGCCACGAGATCGGTTGCCCCATACTTGGGAGCTGGTAGTGGTTGGATGGTGCCCTTGGTCCGTTGAACCGGGACGGGCGGTGCGATGGAAAGCTGGGGAGAGGAAGACGGTAACGTCTGATTCAATGCGGTGATCACTTCTTCTGCTTGTTGCGCATTGAGAGGCTTTCCGTGCCAGTTAGGATGATCCTCGGCGAAAGGAATGCCTTTTCCTTTAAATGTTTTGGCCAGAATCATGGTTGGCTTCGTGCGGGTCTGAGCGGCTTCTTCAAAGGCTTTGAGGAGTTCTGAGTGGTTGTGCCCATCGACGCAGATGGTATGCCAGCCAAATCCCTCCCATCTGGCCTGGTACGTGGTCAGATCATGTTCCAGCATGGTGGGATCCGATTGTCCCAGCCGATTAATGTCCACGATGCCGCACAAATTATCTAATTGAGAATTCCGGGCAATATCAGCGGCCTCCCACACGGACCCTTCGACCGATTCCCCATCGCCTAATAGCACAAAGATTCGAGCTGAAGACTTGTCCAGGTATTTATTATTTAAGGCAATGCCGACACCCACTGACAGTCCCTGCCCAAGAGATCCGGTGGCCATGTCCACAAACGACAGGCGAGGAGTGGGATGGCCTTCGAGGTCCGATTCGAGTGTCCGGAGTTCGAGTAATTGTTGGGGATCGAATAACCCGGCTTCCGCCCAGGCCGCATAGAGCAACGGGGCGGCATGACCCTTGGATAAGATAAATCGATCGTTGTCCGGGTTGCGAGGATTTTTGGGATCAAATCGCATGACGGAGAAAAATAAGGTGGCCACAATATCCGCCGCGGAACAGCAACTGGTCGGATGTCCGCTTCCTGCTTTGGTGGTGGCGCGAATGCTATGGATGCGAAGTTGATCGGCCTTTTGACGCAGGAGTTCAGAAAGCTGTGATGAAGCATGGGTGGTCACAGATGGCTCCTCACTCAAGGGTGTGATCGTGAGATTTGAAGATGGCCAGGACGGTACCAGACACCTATAACTCAGTCAATTCCGGTCTGTGTGTTGATCGATGCGCAGTGTCCGATGTAGGGTATGATGGCTGTACTGCTCTAAGGATATCCATCACATGTTCAATTGATGTTGGAGGCGATCGATCATGAATTGGAGGAATGCTACAACTCAGGTGACTGTCGTCATGTGTTCTGTTTTGTTGATAGGAGCGATGATGGTGGGGTGTTCTTCCACACCTGAACCTCAATCGGACCCGTCAAAAAAAGACATTCAGCAGGATTCCGATCGGTTCTTCAAAAAGATGGGCCAGGAAGAAGGCCAACAAGCTCCGGCACGTTAAGAGAGAGCTTTGGGAAGTATGGGGTTTCTGTATGATGGTGATTATCCATTGCTCTTCTGCTTGCGCAAAAGGAGTAAGTAGGCCATTGAAGGCCTGAAGCAGCGATGTAAGGAGTGAGCAGGAAGACTATTCGGTTGAGCCCGTCTGCCGTATCAGTTGGATTTTTTTGGGTATTTGATCAAGAATCGTCGATCGAACTTGGTATAACCCCGGCAAACTTGCGCCCTTGGCGAAGACCAGTCCCCGTTCTCTCTTTCCCAAAATTAATTGTCCGATTTCCTGTCCCTTGCGGTTCATGCCGGAAATCGTGGCGTTGGGTGAGTCCATCCCATTATCTTTTGAGGCGGAAGAGGATTCGGGATGAAATATTTCTGCGGGTACGTCCACGATCCGGCTGACAAAAAGTTTCACCACTTCCTGGTTCACCTCTGCTGAAGGATTGTCCTCCAAGATCCACTCATCGTGTTGATTGATGAGGACATAATGATCCTGTGGCGTGTGAACGGTCAGCATCGCGATATCGGCGATTTCCATACCAAAGAGACGTTTGTCTTGAAAATGAAACATGCCCTGCGTGATGGGTTTCAGGATACCCGGTGGGATCTCGTAGAGTGGGCCGGAGGCGGACGTCATGGCATAGGCCTTTTCCGGATCATCAAATTGATAGAGTTCCAGATGGTGCGTGCGTGCGCCTTCTACGATTTGTATCGTCGCCTGAATGCGCGCCGGTTGGTCCAGAATCCGTTTCTTTTCTTCCTCGGTGTCAATGAATCCAGTGGCAGCCAGGCCTCCTAAATCCATGAGGAGTGTGCCCACGGCGGTTTTGTCTGCCGGTCCCTTCACGGGACTTTGGAATATCCAATTCGGCGTCAAGCTATGGGCTCCTGCCACTCGTGTCATGACCATGGTAGTTGATCCGAGCTGAATGTGAAGCTCCAGAACTCGATCCCGCTCGAAAAATAAGAGGTCTTTGAGCCGAAAGTTCGTGAGGGACTTTTGGGCAAAGGTCATCACATCCAACGTCGTCAGCACGACCTGATTGTCAGGTTTCGTCTGAACGTACAAGGACGGAGCAAAGGGACCGGCATCCCCTAGAGCCATTTCCTGCGTCTCGGTCGGAGTGGTTAGGGTGAGGGTCAGATACGGGGGCTCTAATCCATATGCAGACAAATTGCTTGGACCATCCTCGATATGTCGTTTGATTTTTCCTATCGTCAAGGCTCGGAGGATCCGCCGAATTTCACGCGAGTCCGCGGGGGATCGCATGGGTTCGGTCATCATCCACCGCCATTGGTCATCACGTTCGAGACGGATGGTGTCCGTGGGGGTGGCCCAGGTGATCTCCGTGATAGCCCGGTCATCAAACGGCAGGATCTGTCGTTCCTGGGTCTCCTGTTTTTCCAGTTGCCGGGATTGTGGAATATCAACGAGGAGGATATAGCCTCCCAAACCCAGAACGACCAGAGCCAGGATGAGCGTTACTCGAACGGGATTGATCATGTTACAGACTTCGCCGCCTTTTCCAAACAGATAGACCGATAAATAAGGTGAGGAGTGGAATGAAGAGGACCTGAAAAAAGACGAGCGCTTGTTCCTGTGAGGGATTCGGTATGAATGGATGAAAGGCCGGATCTTTTGGTGTCAGAGAAACTAAGGCGTCCTCCTGAGCAAGCCAGGCAATGGCTTTTAAGAAAAAATCCGTGTTTCCCGGATAGGTCAGATACCCATTGGTCGCAAACGCGGCATTGCCCACGATGAGGACGGCAGATTGAGCGGTTGGGGACTGGTCGACCGGTTTGCGGATCAAGAGGCCCGCGACGGTAAAGGGGCCTTTGGGGTCTTGCCCTGCTGTGAATTCCGGTTGAGGACTGTTCAGGTCCGTTTCTTCCCAACTTTCCGGAGATGTTTGTGCTAAGGCGATGTACTCCCAGGTCTTTCCTTGTGCCGTGTCGAAGGTCACTGAGCGTGACACGGGAAACAGGATAGGAGTGGTGAAGTCTTCGGTGATGTCATGGGTGGTAAAGGTTCGAACGAGCAAGGCGGTGGGACTGCCACGTCCCAAGCGGTCTTGTTCATCAGCCAGGATGCCGGTTCCCACATGAATGCCCCACGGCGTGAAGAGGGGATCCAAGGACGTGCCGCTGCCTGGATCATCCATGACCAGTACCCGTCCTCCTTTTTCCAGAAATTGACTTATCCGTTGTTGGTCATCAGAGGATACGGCTTCTGTGGAGGAGGCCACGATGAGGACTGCCGCTTCGTGAGAAGCCGTGTCTTCCCAATCCACTGTCCCGACCTCATAGCCTTGCTTGGTCAGGGCATCGCCGGCACGCGATAATCCTGACGATTCGGTATCGGATAGACTTTTTTCTCCATGGCCCGTGACAAAGGCAATGCGCTTTTTCTTGTCTTGTGTGACGCGGAGCAGCGCATTGGTCATGTCGGCTTCAGAAGACCGTTGGAGATAGACCTTTTGGGGACCACTTTCCACGACGACGGTATCGATTCGAGTCACTTGATACTCTTTTGCCTTGTCGGGTTGGCGTTCGGGATCGATGAATGCCAGCGTGATGAGAGGACTCTCCTTTGCATAGGTCGTCAATAGGTCCTGGTAGCCGCCATAACCCGGACTCCCTTCATGGGTGAAAACCGTCATTTTCACTTCTCTAGGAAGAGTTCGAAGGACTTGATAGGTCTGTCGGCTTAAGGTGAAATTTTGCGTCTCAGAGAAGTCCCATTCCGGCGCATGCTTGGCTGCGAGGAAATTGAGTAAGGCCACGACGACGCCGGCAAGCAGGATCGAAAACAGGCTGTGTGCACCGAGTCGGGTAGACCGGGTTCGAGCTAATGCGGTGAGGCTCCGAAAATGGAAGGCAAAATAGCCCAGGAGGCAGAGTGTTCCCAGGCCGATCAGGATGGAGGAGAGGCTCCCTCCAGCAGGATAGACCAAAGGGAGCCCCAGTCCTACCAGGGCTATTATCGTTCCGGCTATTCCGAGAATTGAAGGCACACGCGTTACTTCCATCGGTAGGCGTCGACGGCCTGGTGAGCGGCAAACCACATAAATGCTATGCCGGAGACGTAATAAAGAATATCTTTGAGGTTGAATAGCCCCGAATCAATCTTTCGAAATGTTCGCTAAAAGAGAGATAGGACAGAAGGTGTCCGATCGTGGTGTCCCCCACAATGCCTCCTAACGCCCCGAGCATCCAGAGACCTACGATGCAGCCAAAGCTTAAAAAAGCCGCAATAATTTGATTTTCCGTCAATGCCGAGGCAAACAGACCAATAGATATCAGAAGGGCTCCTTGCAGGAACAGGGCGACATACCCAAGATATATTGGTCGCCAATCAAAGGTTGCATAGGCGGAAAGGGTGATCGGGATGAGGCTTGTCAGTGATAACAGTCCGCTATAGACGATAATCACGCTCATGAATTTTCCAGACACGATTTCATTCACGCCAATGGGAGACGTGAGAAGGAGTTCGAAAGTTCGGAGTTTACGTTCTTCGGCGAACAGACGCATGGTGAGTAATGGGAGAATGATCATGAGGATGAGGTTTATGCTTCGAAAGAGGGGCCTGAACAGCATATCATTGAGATTGAGTTGTGCGTAGGTGTTTTGAATTTGCATCAGGCGGATAGCCTGGTTACTCGCATTTGCCGCCGCGGAATAGGCCAACAGGCCTACGATAGCCAAAAAAATGGCCGCAATGACATAGACCACCGGAGACACAAAAGCACTTCGTAATTCTTTGGCAACAATCGTATGAACGGGGGTCATAATGAGAGTAATCCAGGTATAGGAAGTTAGTGTGACCCACCAGGCTTGCTGATGCCTGGTCCGCTGGGCGTGTTGGGCCGTGTGAGGACCTTAAACGCATCCTCAAGAGTGAGAGGTTGGGTTTTTAATTCCAGAAGGCCCACATTTCTGGAGACGACTAATTGGGTCAATTCCTCCCGGATATCTCGGCCCATCTGCGTATCCAGAAGATAGGTCTGAGCGGTTGCTCCCTGAGAGACTCGGATGACTCCGGGAATGTGTTGAAGTGCCTCCAACAGGTCCGGATCGAATTGCTTCACGGTTAGACTGAGCGTTTCCGATTCACGGAGTTTGGCCCCTAACTGTTCCGGGGTGTCCACAGCTACAATTCGGCCACGGTGAATGATAATGACCCGCTGACAAATAGCGGTTGCCTCGGCCAGTAGATGTGTACTGAGAATGATGGTGTGGGAGCCCGCCAGGCTTTTAATGAGTTCCCTGATCTCAATAATTTGATTCGGGTCTAGCCCTGTCGTTGGTTCGTCCAAAATCAAAACGGGAGGATTGTGCAAAAGGGCTTGTGCCAGGCCAACGCGTTGTCGATATCCACGGGATAAATGTCCAATGACTCGTCCCCGCACATCGGCCAGGCCCGTTTGGCTGATGATGGTGTCCATCCGTTCGATCAACTGGTCTTCAGAAAGTCGTTTAATTCTACCCACAAAGATCAAATATTCAGTGACGGTCAGTTCCAGATACAGAGGAGGAGTTTCAGGGAGATACCCGATATGTTTTTTGACCTCCCAGGGTGTTTCCAGGCAATCAAACCCTGCAATGCGGACGGTTCCCAGGGTTGGGGGCATAAACCCCGTCAGAATACGCATAGTTGTGGTTTTTCCCGCGCCATTTGGACCGAGAAATGCCACGATTTCCCCCTTGTTGATGGAGAAAGAGACGTCATCCAACGCGGTTACATTCCCATAGCGTTTGGTCACATGTTGAACGTCAATCATACGGATGCCCAGCGAGTTGTGTCGTGAATTGGTGAGAAAAGCGACTGTAAAATGCAATGGCTCGACAGGAGTCCGATCATACCTATGTGAAAAAAAATCCGTCAAGTTCAAACATGAGGGCAGTGCCGGCTGAGATTGACTCTTTTGATGAAAGTTGTATGATAGCTACCCTTTTACGGATTTTTGAGCTATTCGAACAAGGGAACTTTCTACCCTGCCTTGGGAGAGTGGAGTAACGGCCACCATTGAGAAAGTTGGTTCAGGGAAAATATGCGATTCTTGGGCTGTTGGTTGGTATTCTGAGCGGGTGCAGTTCCTGGCATCATGTGTCTATCTTCAGCCATAGTGCCGAGCCGGTCGAGGAGGCTCCCGATTCATCTCCTGCTTCGGTGGTGAGTGCCCCTCCCGTTTCTGTGCCCGAACCGGAACCCTCTCTTCCAATCATTTCCCAACCTCCAATATCAGAATCTCCGCCGGCTATAGATGACATCAGTGCGCAATCTGGCGACCACTCACTTCTTCCCTCGACGTTGGAAGATGTTTTTTTTGACTACGACCAATATTATATACGCAGTGAGGCTGTTCCTGTCCTGATGCGGAACGCTGAAGTCCTAAATCGGCACGCCACTCGTACTGTCCTGATCGAAGGGCATTGTGATGAGCGAGGAACCGAAGAATATAATCTCATTTTGGGTGAGCGTCGCGCGATGGCTGTGAAGAATTACCTGGTGGATTTAGGGGTGAGCGCTTCCTCAATCCGAGTCCTGAGCCTGGGGAAAAATGAACCGTTTTGTCTTCAACCTACTCATGAATGTTTTCAACAGAATAGACGGGCCCACTTTGTGTTGAAGTAATACGGTTACATCATTCACAATATGTGTTTAGGATCACGTCTGTAGAACCCATACGAATCCGGTCCATCATGGCCGTCCCTCCTTTTAGGTTATTGAAGGGGTCAAAATCGCGGGATATTTTGGGAGAAAATTTGCAAGTCTCTCAACAATATTTTTGCCCTTTTCCTCAAGATGAGGAGGATGTCTATGCGGTTTTGGTCCTTAATCATCTGGTGTTTCCTGTCGCTTCCTCCTGCGGCTTTTTCGGAGGTATGGGATTTTTCCTGTACCGAGGCTGTCTCTCTTTTGAGGGCCGCTCAGGAACAGGTCGTTCGGAAGCATGATCAATTGCAGGAAGCTAAATTTAGTCTCCGGCATGCTCCAAAGGAATTTGATGGATGCAGGCGGAGCCGTCGTGGATTTCAAGGGGGAGAGATTCATTGTGTGACCCATCAATCCCCACAAGGGAATCTATTGAGAGATATCCTTGTTGCGCAACGAAGCCTTGATGTCTCTATTCAGGATTTCAAAAAGCACCAAAAAGGTCTGGTCCTTTCCTGCTCGGAGCCATCTCCCTAATCCGATATTCTTTTTTCTTACCTCGTATTCAATCCCGCGCGGTAGGTACGCCCTCTCAGGTGGGTGCTTCATCGACCCTGCTGCCAACTGTTTGCCCCCGTTAATATCCAGGATAATTAAGGCTTCATCCCTCCACCCCAAGGTGGGTGCGTTTAATCATCGCTTTGCGCATCCATCTCGCGGAGAGATCATGGCTGTTTTTTGGTCATCATGCTCGAAGGGAATGATGCCGGCTTTGGGCCAATCCACCTTTTGGCAACAAAGGAGAAAAAAAACGGGAAAATTCGTATAATCATCGATCTGTGCCGCGAAATGAAGAGGCGGAGCTTTCCCTATGATCATCATCGATAGGAAGAAAGGACCATTTGGTGCTCAGTCTTAAAAAGATTTTGGCCTCATTTTTTTCTCCTCTCTCTCTGTGCATAGAGATGATGGCTTGCGGGCTTCTCTTTTTGTGTTTTTCCCGAAAGCAATACCTTGGAAAAGTCCTGATTTCCCTGGGATTCATTCTGCTTGTCATCAGCAGTTATGAAGGTGTCTCGGGGCGTATCATCCGTACGTTGGAATCACAATATCCTCCCATTAATCTTTCCCAGGTTCTGACTTCTGGGGGGACCGCAAATTCCCAAGAATCCGTGAAATGGATTGTTGTCCTGGCTAGCGGCACTACCGGAGATGCCACGTTACCGTATCAGCTTCGAGTGTCTCATCATTCCCGCGTTCGATTAATGGAGGGCATTCGGCTTCATCGCCTGCTGCCCGGAAGTAAAATCATTCTGACAGGGGGGACAGGGTTTGAGGGGTCCCCTGAAGCGACCACAATGAGTCGAGTGGCCGAGGAATTAGGCGTCAGTCGGGCGGATATGGTTCTGGAGGTTGAATCCCGTGACACCAAGGATCATCCTCTTTATGTTCGTGATATCATCCACGATGAGCCTTTTATCCTGGTGACAAGTGCTTTCCACATGCCACGTGCGGTCAAATTATTTGAGAAACAGGGGCTCTTTCCAATTCCAGCTTCCACAGGTCAATGGATTCCTCCCATGCAGTTTTGGTCCTTAGTAAACTTTTTCCCGAGTTCCTCTGGAGTGCGCCTTGCCGAATTGGCCTATCATGAATATATGGGGTTATTGGAGGCCTGGGTTCAAGACCAGATTTAAAGAAGCAGGGGCGAGGCGCTGAACTTGACCTTTTGAGACGAATCAAAAATCAATTGAGAGAGTTAATGTATCTGCGCTGATTAGGGGGGTACGAATGACCTAATTTCTTAGCTCAGGGTGTCCGATAGAGATACAAAAGAACATAATCTGGTGGTTTGGTTCACCATATGGCTGGGATTATCGGGAGATTAGCAAAGTAATGATTTGGCAAAGATGGACGGGAGGAGCCCTCTTTATGTGTCTAAGTGTCTTTTTACTGGGGGGGTGTAGTATGTGGGAATCGTATTATCATCCGAACCATGGTTCCACTCGTGCGGATCGTATTTGCCATCCCTATGGGGACTGTTTACAAGGGGAGTGGGTTTCCACTGATGGAGGAGGTGCGGATCCAATTGAAACCCACTCAACCTGTGTTTCGCTGGTTTCTGCGGAACAGGGGAATGATTGGAAGAGAGATTCGGTTACCGAAGGATTGGAAATAGGTGAGTGTATGGAACAACAAGGATTTACACTCAAGCCGTGATAAAACGAGAAAATTTTACTACGTCATTTTAAGCAAATGACCTCCCACTACTCATCTGCACACCACTCTCCCGGCTTCTCCACGTTGAATGAGGCTCAAGAAATTTGGGATTCAGCCTAGCAACCTTATCCCTCCTGGCCATTTGTATCGGTCGCGGTTATGCAAATTGTGGCCTGAAGGGTTTCCTCCGGTTTAAGGCTGAACGAAACTTTTTCTCGAATAGTTCCCCCCCTCCGGGATTGGTCGCCCTGATCTCTTTATATTTGAGTAATCCTTTTCCTATATCTTGGTAAATGGTAGTCTTGGCAAGATTCGTTAATGGCTGGCCGTTAGCTTTTGTTGTGGGCTCAATATACGAAATGCTGACAACAGGATTTGATGCCGTAACGGTGATTTGGGCAGAGGTGAGACAATTCGAGGCATCTCTTATTTCAGAAGACGAAACCTGCGGAGATAGGGGTTGAGCCTCCTCTGAAGAAACAGCTGCGTTAATTGGCCCTGGGGGTGTATCGGCTTGAGGTACGTTCTCGCTGAGGGATGGGAGTTCTGAGGGAAGGCAAGAGGGGCGTAGCCAACATAATACCGTGTCCAGTCTTTGCTGAGATTGGGGGGATGAACAGGAAAGAAGACTGGAACAAAGAGCTAAGATCATGAGGAATCGAAAATAAGAACTCATAAGTAAGCCGTGTCTGAGCCGGTTTCGCAAAACTGGATTCCGAAAATAAAAAAAAACAGACGATTAATTGTTGAAATTGGCTGCCTACGGATTCTATCCCTCCTGTGGTCTTAACGGAAGATCTGCCTTAAACTTAAGCGTATCTGTAGGATTGCCCTATGAAATGTGACATAGAAAGGTAGAAATGAACAGGTGAGAAAAAACCACGGAATCGCTTCTTTATCCAAATCGAAAGGGGCAAAAACAGGACGTCCTCTCAAAAAAAAAGATTCTCCACGGTCGTTAAATAGACCAGAGAAAGTTTTCAAAGAGCTGAGATTATTTGCGACGGATGTGGATGGGGTTCTGACCGATGCCGGCATGTACTATGGGGAATCAGGCGAAGAATTGAAAAAATTTCACACGCGTGATGGTATGGGGATTAAACTCTTACAGGCCCAAGGGATGATTACGGCTATCATTACCATGGAAAACACCAAAATTGTCGCTCGCCGTGGAAAAAAATTAGGCATTCCCGAAGTCTTCCAAGGCGCCAAGGATAAGGTGGCAATTCTGCGCCATTTGTCTGAAAAGTATGGGATACCTTTTGCACAAATGGCCTACATTGGGGATGATGTGAATGACGTGGAGGCCTTGAAAACTGTGGGATACGCCGCGGCTCCCGCGGATTGTGTAGAGCAAGTCCGTCAGGTTGTGCATTATGTCTGCAAAAAAAATGGGGGTGAGGGAGCCGTTCGAGAAGTTATCGATAGAATTCTGGCTGCAAAAGGCCCTCAGTAGCCCTGCAGGTATTGAGTGGATTTTTGAATGGCACATTCCGACAATCTTTCTAATGAGCTTTTAAGTCATTTGAGTATGGTCTTCCATTCGGTCCATTGGACCGTTTGAAACGCTTGGAGGAGAAGGACCGAACATGAACCCTCATGTCTATGGAGTGATTTTAGCCGGGGGGAGTGGTACCCGGTTTTGGCCGTTGAGCCGGGAACGATTTCCTAAACAATTGTTGAGAATTTTGGGAGAAGGCACCCTCCTGCAGCAGACATTTGAGCGACTATTACAGAATATCCCCGCGAATCGGATGGCAATTGTCACCAACGCAGTTCAAGCGGAATCCATTAAACTCCAGCTCAATCAGTGGAAAGATGACCTTGCTGGAAATGTCATTCTTGAGCCGGAAGGAAGAAATACCGCACCGGCGATCGCTCTCGCGGCCCTACATTTGATGCATCAAGATCCTGAAGCAGTGATGGTGGTGGTGCCGGCCGATCATGTTGTGAAGGCCTCCAAAAAATTTATGCGAGCCGTACAATTTGCGAGTGAATTGGCAATGGGTGGGCATCTTGTGACGTTTGGGATTCAGCCGACTCGTCCTGAAACAGGGTATGGCTATATTCAGCCTTTGAAGCGAATGAGGGTCGGAGCCAAGGGCCCCTTCATCGGGTATTCCGTGGCCCGCTTTGTTGAAAAGCCGAACCTCACAACTGCCAAACGATATTTTCGATCTGGAAATTATTTTTGGAATAGCGGTATTTTTGTCTGGAAAGCTTCCCAGATATTATCAGAATTAGCCTTTCATCAACCGGCGTTATCCAAATTGTTGACTGGTTTACAAGGCAAAATGGGACGTGAAGATTTTCCCTCCCACCTTCGTAAGGTGTATGCCAAAGTCGAATCGCTTTCTATTGACAATGCGGTGATGGAACATTCTTCTCGAAGCGTGGTGATACCCATAGACTTTGGTTGGTCAGATGTGGGGAGTTGGAGCAGCTTGGAAGAAGTGGTGCCTTTGGATAAAGATGGAAATGTCCGGAATGGGAATATTTTAGATCTGGGAAGCCGCGATTCCGTGCTGTTTGCGGATCGAAGGGTCGTGGCAACGATTGGTCTCAATAATATGGTGGTGGTGGATACGCCTGATGCCACCCTGGTCTGTCCGAAAGATCGTGCGCAAGATGTCAAAGCCATTGTCAATCTGTTGAAGCGACAGGGCGCCCCTGAACATTTAGAACATCGAACCGTGCATCGTCCTTGGGGTTCCTATACCGTCATGGAAGAGGGGAAAGGATATAAAGTTAAACGGATTGAAGTCGCCCCTGGAAAACGGCTTTCCCTTCAACTCCATCATCAACGCAGTGAGCACTGGGTGGTCATTGCAGGGACGGCCCGGGTGACTCGTGGCGAAGAAGTTTACGACTTACAGGCGGGAATGAGTACGGGGATAGCCAAGGAAACTCCGCATCGTCTAGAAAATCCCGGGCAGATCCCTTTAGAGATTATTGAAATTCAAAATGGGCCCTACCTTGGAGAAGATGATATCGTTCGACTTCAGGACGATTTTGGTCGATTACGACCCATTGGGTAGGATTCGGAAGGAAAGAGAGCCGGATGGGAATTTTTCGAGAATATGATATTCGCGGGATTGTTGCTCACGATTTAGGTCCTGATGTGGTTGAACGAATCGGCCGTGCCTATGCGACCCTGGCGAGAGCACGCGGTGTCCACAATGTCGCGGTGGGCCGGGATGGCCGTTTAACTTCACCAGCACTTCGGGATCATCTTGTTGCCGGCCTGACCGGTTCAGGCGTCAATGTCCTTGATCTTGGCCTATGTGCGACCCCTTTACTGTATTTTTCTTTGTTTTCCTGTGATGTTGACGGGGGTATCATGATTACCGGCAGTCACAATGCAGCTGAGTATAACGGGTTTAAGATGTGTATAGGCCGGGAAGCATTGTACGGGGCTGATATTCAAGCATTACAGGTAATTTATGAGAGCGGCGAGTTCGCATCCGGGTCAGGAACGGTTTTCACGCAATCCATCATTCCTGAATATCTCAAATTTTTACAAGACCATTTTTCTTTGCTGAGAGCCCAGGGACTTCGGGTTGTGATTGATTGCGGAAATGGGGCGGCTTCTCTGTTTGCCAAAGAAGCTTTGGAGCAATTGGGATGCGATGTGACCGGATTATATTGCGATCTAGATGGTCATTTTCCCAACCATCATCCGGACCCCACTGTGCTGGATAATCTCAAGGATCTGATTAAGAAGGTCAAAGAAACCGGAGCCGATGTGGGAATCGGGTACGATGGTGATGCTGACCGAATTGGCGTCATTGATGAACAGGGCCAGATTATGTGGGGTGACCGGTTATTACTCCTTTTTGCCCGGGATGTGCTGAATGATCATCCAGGGTGTTCCATTATTTCAGAGGTGAAAGCCTCTCAGGGGTTATATGACGATATTCAAAAACAGGGTGGACGGGGTATTATGTGGAAGACGGGACATTCCATCATCAAAGCCAAAATGAAAGAGGAAAAGGCTTTGCTTGCCGGGGAGATGTCGGGTCACCTGTTTTTTGCCGATCGGTACTATGGATATGACGATGCGATTTATGCTTCTTGTCGGCTTATCGAAATTCTTGTGAAGCGGAAAAAGCCCTTGTCGGCGCTGTTGGCCGATATTCCTCAAACCGTGGTGACTCCTGAAATTCGAGTAGATTGTCCGGATGATCAAAAATTTTCATTAGTCGAAATCGTGAAAAACCGTTTGAAGCATGCGGCTAACACGCAAAATTCGAAGACAGCCGTTTTGCCCATTCGTGACATCATCACCATTGATGGCATTCGTGTCCGTTTTGACGAAGGGTGGGGTCTGATTCGGGCCTCGAATACTCAACCAGCATTGGTCCTTCGCTTTGAAGCCTCTTCCCACACTCATCTCACTCAAATTCAGGCCTATCTGGAAGGACAACTTTCTGAAGCCACCGTAGACCTCACCGCCTAAGCTTTCACCGGGTTATTTTACTTTCTTTATTTCAGATCGTGCATGTGGGCATTCTCAACCGCTTCTGGTGAAGGCGTCGTCTTTCAGATCAAGGGCTCTGTGCTATCCATCACCATGAAGGCTCGGCGCTGAATAATTCAGCCGGATTCATCGTTGAGCATATTCTTTCAGGGTCTGTTGAAAAAGCCGCCAGCGGCGTTCTCGCCATTTTTCCGTGCTCACGTACTAAGCGTACGCTCCGCGCCTAAAAACGGCTGCGGCCTTGTTGAACGGACCCTTCGGGAAGACTCAGGGCATGCTTTTTTGAACCGACCCGGAGCCTTTGATGAGTAATCTAATCCTGAGCAAATTTGTCCTTGAAAATCTTAATTATTCAACACTCCCTTTCACGACCGAACGCGAATTTCTGTCGAACGTGCGTTGCTCCTTTATGCGGAAAAGCATATAATGAAAATCCTCTAGTATAGTCTATGGATCATGATTGATGACTCCGCGTTTTTCCTTATCGACACATACCTTTCGTGAGCAAGCGCCTATTCCTGGAACCTCCGGTGAATTTTCCCGCATCATCATGCAAATTGCTCTGGGTGGGAAACTCATTGCCCAGGATCTTCGAAAAGCCGGATTGAGTCAATTCCTGGGTTCTACAGGGTTAATTAATGTGCAAGGCGAAGAGGTCCAAAAGTTGGACGAACGGGCCAATCAGATATTTCTGGATGTGTTTGAGCACATGGAACTGGTGAGTACGCTGGTTTCAGAGGAAATGGAAAAGCCCTACCTCATCAAAGAAGCCGATGGTCAAGGACGGTATGCGGTCTTTTTGGATCCTTTGGATGGCTCATCTAATATTGATGTCAACGCGTCTTTAGGGTCAATTTTTTCTATTCATCGACTTTCCGTTGAGGGTTTCCCCACTTCTGAAGACGCCTTGCGAAAAAAAGGGTGCGATCAGGTTGCGGCCGGATATATCTTGTATGGATCGAGTGTGCTTTTAGTGTATACCTGCGGCCATGGTGTGCACCAATTCACGTTGGACCAGGAGGCCGGTGAGTTTTTCCTCTCAGCCAAGAATATTCAAATCCCCAAGCATGGGAAAATATATAGTGTGAATGAAGGTAATTATCAAAAATGGTCCACCGGCACTCAGCAATTTCTTCACTATCTTCACGAAGTCGATGTCCAGACAGGCAGACCATACACCAGCCGTTATTCCGGGTGTTTTGTGGCTGATGTGCATCGTGTATTGTGCAAGGGTGGTCTCTATATGTATCCGGGAGAGCAGAAAAACCCAGAGGGAAAATTGAGGCTCATGTATGAAGCCGCGCCCTTATCATTTTTGGTTGAACAAGCCGGTGGTATGGGGAGTACGGGTGTCGAGCCTGTCAATCAACTAATCCCGAAAGCCCTTCACCAGAGAGTCCCTTTATATATTGGCAGTCAGGATGATGTGACCAAAGCTGAAGCGTTCCTCCGGTCTGAGTCACCGATCTAGGGAAGGAGAATCTCCTATGGTGTTGCGAATGATATTTCTAGTCATTGGAGTGGTCTTAGGTATGGCCTTGGCATGGGGAGCATCTGATGGTCAACTAGGGGTTTTGCTCATGGGCGGGGGAATCGGGGCAGGGGTTGGTGCAATTATTCTGGCTGTGGAACATCGATTGAAGGCCGCGCCTTTACCGTTCGTCGTGTGTGGAGGAGGCGGATTAGTTGTTGGTCTCCTTGTGGCGGGCTTGATTGCCTCGGTGACGGGATTGATCGCACGCTCTCCTAATACCGTCTTTAACCTTTTGGCAAGCTTAGTGATCTTTTTGGGAATTCCCTATTGGGGATTAATCATGGGAATACGATTTGCCACTGAAGGATGGGCAACATCAGCGATTCCAACAGGTGATACGGAGTCAGTTCGCATCAAAAAACTTCTTGATACCAGCGTCATCATTGATGGTCGGATTGCCGATTTGTGCGAAACGGGATTTATTGAGGGAACCCTTGTCGTTCCACATTTTATTCTCCAGGAGTTACAGCATATTTCGGATTCCTCTGATGGATTAAAGCGGGCGCGTGGGAGACGAGGGTTGGATATTTTGAATGTCCTTCAAAAAGTCAGCAATATTAAGGTAGACCTGGTAGAAGATGATTTTCCTCATGTGAAAGAGGTGGATACAAAGCTCATTGAACTTGCGAAGCAAATGGATGCAAAGGTGCTGACCAATGATTTTAACCTCAATAAGGTGGCCGGGATCCAAGGCGTCAGGGTGCTGAATATTAATGACTTGTGTAATGCGCTGAAACCGGTCGTTCTTCCCGGTGAGACGATCCGGGTTTTTGTTTTGAAAGAAGGGAAAGAGGCCGGGCAAGGTGTGGCCTATTTGGATGATGGCACCATGGTGGTGGTTGACCATGCCAAACGATGGATCGGCAAAAATGCGGATGTGATTGTGACCAGTGTTTTGCAAACGAGTGCCGGCCGAATGATTTTTACCCGCCTGAAAGAAGAAACTGAACACGAGGAGTTAAGCTTCTCGCGTGTTTAATTCTGTTGTGGCGGTGATTCCTGCCGCGGGCCTTGGTACCCGCATGGGAGGAAATACCCCCAAGCAATATCTTACTCTTGGGAGTCTGCCTCTTTTAGTGTACTCACTCCAGGTTTTTCAACAACTCGAGGAGATCTGCGAAGTCATTCTCTCCGTTCCGGCATCGGATCGGGAGTATTGCTGGCGTGAAATCGTAAAACCTTTTGGTCTAGAGAAAGTCGCCAAAGTGGTGGCGGGAGGAGCGCGGCGACAGGATTCCGTCAGAAACGGACTTGCGGCCATTTCTAACCGTCCTGACGGGGTTTTGGTTCATGATGGTGTTCGTCCCTTTATTGACCAATGCATGGTCAGGAATGTGATCGATTGTGCCGGAAAAACAGGTGCGGCGGTAGTGGCAATGCCGATCCATGATACGGTGAAGCGGGTTGATGCATCTGGGATCATTCAAGAGACGCTGAAGAGGGAAGAACTCTGGCAGATTCAGACACCGCAGGTTTTCCGATATGACTGGTTGGTTGAGGCACACCAACAGGCGCAACAACATCAGTGGGACGTCACCGATGATGCGGCCCTCATCGAACGGATGGGTTACCCGGTTTCCGTTGTGGAGGGAAATTGTTTTAATATAAAAGTGACCAAGCCGGATGATCTGGTGTTTGGGAAAGCGATTTTGGAAACGCTCGGAAGCCGAAGGTGAAATTTCAGGCTAGCTTTCATTCAAATGGATCTTTTTTTTCCTCGTCTTTGAGGTGATATGAGAGTTGGTCAAGGATATGACATTCATCCCCTCCGCGAAGGCCGTCCCCTGATTCTGGGTGGCGTGGTCATCCCACATTCTCAAGGGTTGGATGGCCATTCCGATGCTGATGCCTTGACCCATGCCGTTTGCGACGCCATTCTAGGAGCCATGGGAGAAGGAGATCTCGGAACGCGGTACCCAAGCAGTAATCCAGAATACAAAAATCTCTCGAGTCTGGTTATGCTACGAAGTGTCGCCCAAACCCTTCGTGATAAAGGATTTTCCTTGGTGAATCTGGATACGGTTATTCTAGCCCAGGCTCCGAAATTAGCCCCGTATATGGCCTCGATGCAAGAAAGTCTTGCGAAAGTGCTGCAGGTTTCCCCTTCTCAGGTCAATGTCAAAGTTAAAAGTGGCGAGGGAATTGGAATGATTGGGCGGGCAGAAGGCATTGCGACAATGGCCGTTTGCCTCATTGAATGCACCACGCCCTTATGAAATGATGCCGTCTCTTTTTCTTTGGGGTATATCCGTATGGTGGGCGTATGCGATGGGTTAAACGAATTACTGAAGATCTGCATGCGGTTTTTGAGCGCGATCCGGCGGCAACCAGTCGCTGGGAAGTGTTGCTGGCCTACTCAGGTTTTCATGCGTTATTAGCTCATCGGGTGGCTCACTGGTTATGGGGGAAAAACATTCCGATTGTTCCGCGGTTAATTTCGCAACTGGCCCGGTGGCTGACCGGTATAGAAATTCATCCAGGCGCTCAGATTGGACGAGGGTTTTTCATTGACCATGGGATGGGGGTCGTGATTGGTGAAACTGCTGTTCTTGGCGACTTTGTCACCCTCTTTCAAGGCGTGACGCTGGGTGGAACCGGCAAAGAACGTGGTAAACGCCATCCAACATTGGGAAACCATGTGGTGGTTGGAGCTGGAGCAAAAGTGCTGGGGAATATCACGATCGGAGATTTTGTCAAAATTGGAGCCAATTCGGTGGTTCTTCGGTCAGTGCCTTCGAATTCAACAGTCATTGGGATACCCGGCAGGATTATTAAAACCATTGGAGATCGGGTGCCTGAAGCAACCATGGATCATGCCAATATTCCGGATCCGATAGCGGAACGGTTTGATGCGATGGAGCAAGAACTCATCGCCCTACGAAAACAGGTGGAACAATCTGAAAAGCATTTGTAACGGATATGAGTGAATGCTCCATATTGTGTTAGGCGGAGAGGTCTTCTACACTATGGGAAAAGGGCTGACCCGTGGGAATTTTTTGTTGAAAGGGAGGGATATTTTGTGAAGGGATCCAACGTTATCACACCACGAGTTAAAGAAATATTACGGAATTATGATGGTAATGTTCCTGGAGTTCTTGCAAATATTGCCAGGTTGTTGATGACGGGGCGGTTGGCCGGCACCGGGCGTCTGGTTATTCTGCCGGTGGACCAGGGCTTTGAGCATGGTCCTGCCAGAAGTTTTGCCGTCAATTCTGGAGGGTATGATCCTCACTATCATTTCCAGCTGGGCATTGATGCCGGATGTAATGCTTACGCGGCTCCTCTGGGATTTCTCGAGGCGGGGGCGGCAGAATTTGCCGGTCAAATTCCACTCATACTGAAATTGAATAATAACGATTCACTGTTTGAAAGCAAGGATCCCAATTCCGCAATTACCGGGAGTGTCCACGATGCACTACGCTTAGGGTGCTGTGCAGTGGGATATACGATTTATCCAGGGTCTGCCCATAGCCAGGAAATGTATAGTCATCTGCGCGAAATTGCCCAAGAGGCCAAGTCCCACGGATTGGCGGTGGTGGTGTGGTCGTATCCACGTGGGGCAGGACTCAGCAAAGAAGGGGAAACCGGGATCGATGTCGTTGCCTATGCCGCACAAATTGCGGCCCAACTCGGGGCTCACATTATCAAAGTGAAAGTGCCCTCAAATCATATTGAGCAGGCGGCGGCAAAAAAAGTTTACGAGGCCGAAAAGATTCCTATTAGCACGCCAGCGGAACGTATCCGCCATGTGGTACAGAGTGCCTTCCATGGGCGACGCATTGTTATCTTTTCGGGCGGGGCCAAAGGGGAAGATCAGAAAATTTTCGATGAAGCCAGAGGAATACGGGATGGTGGAGGGTTTGGGTCCATTATTGGGAGAAATTCTTTTCAACGTCCGAGACCGCAGGCTCTGGAATTTCTCTCAACCGTCATGAAGATCTATGCCGGAGAAACTTCATAAAGATTCCAGCAGTCAAGTTGAGAAAGCCCTGTCCCAATTAAACAGTTCCGGGAAGGGCCTGGAATCAGGGGTATAACCCCCGGCATTGGTGGGCTTGAGCTACTTCCTCAATTCCTGCGATCAATGCAGCGGTTCTCATTGTCAGTTTTTTCTCCTCCGCATGATGGAGTATACGGTGAAACGCCGCAGTGATGATATTCCTGAGTCGGCTGTGGATATCTGATTCCTGCCACGAAAAACGTTGGGCGTCCTGCACCCATTCAAAATATGAGACGATGACTCCGCCGGCATTGGCGAGTATATCCGGGACAACAAAAATTCCTCGTTCCTGCAAAATGGCGTCCGCTTCGAGAGTTGTTGGGCCGTTAGCTGCCTCGATCAGGTACTGGCATTGAAGGCGCGATGCGTTATTGACGGTGATTTGTTCAGACACTGCCGCCGGAATGAGCACATGGCAGGGTAGCAGGAGTAAATCTTCGTTAATAATCTGTTCACCAAATTGTGTGAGAGAAGGAATCGACGCTTTCTCGGTGGCCAAGTGAGAGAGAATACCTGGAATATCCAGACCTTTTTGATTATACAACCCGCCCATCTGATCGCTGATCGCCAGTATTTTTACGCCCTCCTGATGAAGAATTCGTGCAGTATGGGATCCGACATTTCCAAACCCTTGAATGACTACGGTCGTGTCTGAAGTGGACAGACCAAAATGACGTAGGACTTCCAACGTGATATCCACCACTCCACGACCCGTCGCTTCTTCTCTTCCAAGGGTGCCTCCAATTGAAAGGGGTTTGCCCGTAACCACACCACGAACGGTAAACCCCACCTGCTGACTGAAGGTATCCATTACCCATCCCATGACTTGCTGATTAGTGCCGATATCCGGGGCGGGAATATCTTTGTCCGGTCCCAATAATGGAAAAATTTCTGCGATGTAGCGTCGGGTGACGCCTTCTAACTCAGCTGGTGAAAGAAGTGAGGGGTTGACCGCGACTCCTCCTTTGGCTCCACCAAACGGCAACCCCGCCAACGCCGTTTTCCAGGTCATCCACATGGCCAAGGCCGCGACTTCCCCAAGGCTGACATCGGGATGATAGCGTATGCCGCCTTTTGTGGGGCCGCGGGCTACATCATGATGCACGCGATAGCCACGGAAGACTTGAACCTGTCCGTTATCCATTCGGACAGGGATGCTGACGCAGAGAGACCGTTGTGGGGCTTTGAGTCGCTCAAGTAATCCTGAGTCCAAATTCATATGATGGGCGGCCTGATCAAATTGCGCCACAGCCAAGCGAAATGTTGGATGATTAAACTCTGGAGCAAAGTCAGTGTTCATACAAGGTATCCAGTGAAATGGAAATTTGAAATCCTGTTTCTTAAGTATATCAGGAATCTCAGCGTAAGTAGTTTCTTTCCTTGGAAAAAGTTTATGCCTTCTGAAGGATAAATCGTCAGTTACCAATGGAATAAATCCCAAAAAATCCTAAAAGGCTTGCGCGGTCCGTGACCTTTTGCGGGCATGACAAGCGGTGCAGATGGGCCATTCGACAGGATTCATGGTAGGTTTTTTAAATCTTCATAAGGGGTTAGTACAACACCTGAAGGAGATACAGCCCTTGGGGAGGAGCGGTTTCTCCTGCAGCCCGTCGGTCTTTAGCCTGAAGAATATCTTGAATGGAATCCGGTGGTCTTTTGTGTCGTCCGACTTCGGTCAGGGTGCCAATAATTGCCCGAACCATTTGCTTCAGGAATCGATTGGCCTGAATCTGAATGCTCAGGGACATAAGATCCGAGCTGAGGGAGACTTGGGACACGACGCATATGGGATCCGATGTACTGGCACGTGGGCCTTGAAACGAGGTGAAGTCATGAGAACCTATCAAGCCAGACATGGCCTGCCGGATGGCCGGGATATCCAGGTCATAGGGTAGGTGCCAGACACGATTCCGATCGATAGCCGGGCGGGCGGGATGTCTGGAGATTCGATATTCGTACAATTTTTCCTTTGCACTATAGCGAGCATGAAATGATTCAGGAACCTCTTCACTTGACATGACAGAAATGTCGTGCGGGAGGGCGCTATTAATCGCGAGGCTCCACTTATGAATTGGAATGGGTTTGTCGGATTGAAAGCTGACGACTTGCCCACGGGCATGGACGCCAGCGTCGGTTCGTCCCGCGGCGATGACAGAAATGTGTTGTTGGGTGATGCGTGTGAGCGCTGTTTCTAGTGCGGCTTGGATGGTTGGCTGATTGGGTTGTCGTTGCCATCCAACGTAAGCCGTGCCGTCATATTCGATTGTCAGTTTAATAGTGGCCATGATTTGAAGGAGGAGGAGTATGACGAAACGGGCTTTGGCATCATGAAAGCTATGGGCGTGGAAATCATCAGATTACAGTGTGCTGATAGTTATGGAATCGTGAGGCCAGAGAAAGCCTATGAAGAAGGAGGAGACAATCCCAGCTATCGGGAGGCGGTTTGTAAGGGGGTAATGTAGGATTGAAGTCCCTTAAATATGCCCTCGGCCACTCGCTTTTGATAGGTAGAACTTTGTAAAAGCTTTTCTTCCGTTGGATTGGAGATAAAGGCAATCTCGGCCAAGATGGCAGGCATGGTGGTCATTCGCAGCACAAAAAATGGAGCTGTTTTGATCCCATGATCCTTAATTTTATAAAAGGTATCCAAAAATTTCACCAGGGAATTTTTGGTTGTCCATGCTAACTCACGGGAATCGTCAATTTTTTTATCGTTAAGCTTGTCGGCAAGGATAAATTGCCAGGGTGCGGCATTTTTTTCAAGAGGGGTGCCATTTTCCCGTGCAGCGACAGCAAGTGCTCGTGGGTCACTGGCTTCACCAAAATGATAGAATTCCAAACCTTTCACGGAAGTCTGGGAATGGGAGTTAATGTGAATCGAGACGAAAAGATCCGCCTTGTGCATATTGGCGAATGTTGCCCGGTCTTCCAATTCGATGAAGACATCGGTTTCTCGAGTCATGAAGACTTTCGTGGAACCTTCCTTGGCGAGCAGGTCTCGCAAATGATTCGCTACATGTAAGACCACATCCTTTTCTCTTGTGCCTTTGCGTCCCAAGGCCCCTGGGTCTTTTCCTCCGTGTCCCGGATCAATCACGATCACCAGATCTTTTTTTCTGACAGGTGGTGGCGGAGTTGGTGGAGAAACCAATGGAGAACCTGGTGTCCTCGTGTCCGGCGCACGGGCGAGAGCCGACGTCTCGGTTATGGGATTTATGGGATACAAGTCAAGAACGATGCGAGCAGGATTTTTGAGGACATACCATTTATAGCGTTTCCATCCGTCAATGGGTATGCTGAGAAGAATGGATCCGGAAGAAGTGGTGGAAAGGTCCAATTGTAAAGGAAGTGAGTCTGCTGTTGATTTGATAACGGCAGGATTGGCAAATTGCGTATTGGGAAGCTCCAATTGAAATGTTGCGGCCGTTTGATGCTCTTGAGGCGCTGGATGGACAGAGCGAGTGAGGTCTAATACAACACGGGTATAGTTTTTATGGCGATGAGCACGAATATTGCGGATGGAGGTTGACGGTGGTGATTGTGCAATAAGATGAATCAGTGGTTGAGCTTCTTCCCCGGCGAACGGTCGAGTTTCTGTTGCTCCCCCAGTCAGGGGAAGAGATCCCAACAGGAACAACATGCCGATGCAGGAATAAAGGGATATCATTCGAGTGGAAGGCATAGGGAGTAAACCGTTCCTCTCTTTTTTCGCAGAAGATCGCCTTCTTGTCAAGGGAAGAAGCGCTTTCGAAGCAGGTCCTATTGCGGGTAGACTCAATCAGTAGGGGTAGATCATGCATCGCATCATGAAGGAACCATAGTGGCACCGAAACATTTGATCATCGATGGATATAATGTGTTGGGCGCAATGGGGCTCCCGCCCCATCGGGTCGTTGAACAGGGAGAGCATCGCCGAGAGGAGTTTATTGTGCGAGTAGGCCTGTATGGGCACAAACTCCACAATCTAATCACCTTAGTTTTTGATGCCTGGCAACAATCGGGAGCGAGCCGGCAGGTCATCCACCGAAACGGGGTGACAGTCATTTATACGGGCCAGGGTGAAAAGGCGGATGGGGTGATTCAGGATTTTATCCGGAGCCATGGGAAAGGGGCCGCAGTCGTCTCTTCGGATCTTGAAGTGATCGCTGTGGCAAAAGCTTTTGGGGCGTTTTCGATCAGGTCTCAAGAATTTGTCACACGCCTGGCTTCTTCCGGTATTCAAGGAGCAACAGTGGGTCGATCCCGAGGGGGACGCTCCCAAAAGGATAGTGATGAGGAGCCGGTCCGATCAAAAGAGAAGAAGGGCAATCCTCGAAAACTTCCCAAAAAGTTGCGTCAACGCAATCGAATCATGAAGAAATTTTAAAGAGCTGACAGGCATTATGGGTGGTCAGTTCGGCTACACGTGCCAATCCTGTTTCAGAGTCTCCATATTTAATTTTCGCAATCTGTTCCGCCACATAGGTAACATAGGACGATTCGTTACGTTTTCCTCGAAACGGCACGGGAGTCAGATAAGGGGCATCGGTTTCAATGAGTAACCGGTCATCGGGGACCGTGCGAATCACTTCATGTAACCGAGAGGCATTGCGAAAGGTGATGATTCCTGAAAATGAGAGATGAAAGCCCAGGTCCAAAGCACGTTTGGCAAATGGCAGATCCTCCGAAAAACAATGGAAGACGCCGCCCACCTTTTCGGCATGTGCTTCTTGCAGGATTGCCATCGTATCCTCTTGCGCCTCACGTGTATGAATCACCAGTGGAAGTTTGAGTGATTGCGCCAGTTCAATTTGTTCACGAAATCGTTGACGTTGGGTTTCTCGAGGAGAGTGATCGTAATGATAATCAAGCCCGATTTCGCCGAAGGCGACGACCTTTGGTTGCTGGGCCAGTTGCCTGAATTCCGCATACCAGTTGGGCTCAATGCGTTTTACTTCATGGGGGTGGACTCCGATCGTGGCATACACATTGGGTCGGCTTGTGGCTAATTGCACGGCTGCATGACTTGTCGAAAGATCGCATCCAATAGTGACAAACTTTTCAACACCGGCTTCCTGGGCTCGTTGAAATATAGCGTCTCGATCTGGATCATAACGGGGATCGTCCAAATGAACATGGGTATCGATCAGCATGAAGAAAGCCTTTCTTGTTAAAAAACTGTACCTTATCATACCCGTTCAATTTTTTGCAGGATGTTGTGTCCGCTGAGGACAAGTCCGGAATGGGTCCGGGATGACGATGAATATCGATGAATTATGGTTTGCGTCCATTAATGGGTGGGCCGGTCAGTTTGCTGGATTGGATTGGTTCATGCTTCAGGTGTCGCAGGAAAGCAATCTGGTGATTCCTGGCATTTTGCTCGTGGGGTATTGGGGGTGGATGAAATGGGGCGAAGCCAGACTGGCGATTCCCTGTTTAGGGGTCCTTATCGGCTTGAGTGATTTCCTGGGAGGCCAGATGAAAGTCTTGATCGGTCGTCCGCGGCCTTGCCAGGTTCTCGAGCATATTCATGAATTAGTCGGGTGTGGGGGGGCATTTAGTATGCCGTCCAATCACGCGTTGAATTCAGGCACGGCTATCAGCTTTCTTGTCATGCTCTATCCCGCGCTAGGGTGGGTATTGTGGCCACTCCTTGGACTGATTGGATTGTCCCGGGTGTTTCTCGGTGCGCATTATGTTACGGATGTGTTGGTCGGAGTTGGCCTTGGGGTGCTGTTAGGAGGTGGGGTGGGATTTTTACTCAAGACGCGGGTGTTTCGAAGGAAACCCCTTGCGGATTAATGATGGTGTAGATGAGGAGGGATGGGTTCTGCGCCAGTTGAGCCGTTCGTCAGGTAACTGAGATTGCAATGCAGGTCCTCTTGCTCCTGGCATTCGGTTTCCAATTGAATGGTTAAGTGATGAATGCCGAATTTCGAAGAGAGTGTTGATTGAATGGGCTGGAGTAGTTGATCTTTATCCGGAACCGCCTCGGTGTCTACCAACACGTGACACGTCAACATCACAATGCGGGGTTCAACCGACCAGATATGCAGATCATGAACTTTTCTGACACCAGGAACGTTTTCAATGGTAGCCACAATATCTGATGTTTTGAGGTGAGGGGGCGTCGATTCCAATAAAATATCCAGCGACTCGCGAAAGAGTGGCCAACTGCCTTTCACGATAATGATGACGATGAGGAGACTGATCAAAGGATCTAAAATGGTGAAGCCGGTCAGGGCGATACCCAACCCGGCAATGATGACGCCAAGAGACATCCAGGCATCCATGACCATATGAAGAAAAGCTCCGCGAATATTCAGGTCATCTTCGGCTCCACGACGCAATAACAGGGCGACGGCAAGATTGGCGATCAAGCTGATACACGCGATCACCATCACCCAAAAGCCAGGTACGTCAACCGGTGAAAACATCCGGTCGAGAGCAAACACTCCAATAATTCCCCCTGTGAAGATTAACAGGAGGCTATTGAGAAACGCCGCAATGGTTCCGGCGCGGTGGTAGCCAAACGTCCGATGTTCCGTGGCGGGTTGGGTAGCCAGAATATGTGCATACAAAGCTAATAAAAGAGAGCCTTGATCGATCAAATTGTGCCCGGCATCGCTCATAAGCCCAAGACTATTGATCGCATAACCGCCGATGAATTCAGCGAGTATGATGATGCCATTGAGGACGAGGCCCAGCTTAAGTCGATACGTGAGAGGGGAGGCGTTCAACTCTGAAGGTGTCATAGGATCTACTCTCTCATGAATCTCAAGTCTGGACAATGGGAAGAGGCAAATCTTCCTTCGTCTTACCACAAACGGAATGGAGCGATCCCGGCAGTTGCGAGGTTGAGAATGGCAAAGGAGGAAGTCCCCCTCCCTTCTATGAGGCGGGTGCGATATTTACACGTCGAAAGAGTCGGTTTTGACGGCCTGTTTGGTGGCATCCACAGCGGAGTTGACCCGAGTGGCCGCCTGTTTCATGGTTTTTCTGGCCTCTTCAGACCAGGCATGCACGGCCTCTTTTGTTTGAGAAGCCATATCTGAAAATTCGTCCTGTGCGGTCTTCGCCCCTCTTGCCAATCGATCACGCACGTGAGTCCCTGCCTCAGGCGTCAGGAGAATGGCGCTACCGGCGCCCAATAGAAATCCTGCAATGAAGACAAAAGTATTCACCCAACATGAGTCGCCTTGCGTCGTATGCTCATCCATCGTGAAATTCCTCCTTAGTAAGGCTTAGTTTGATTGTTATGACCGGTCCTCAGGATTCTTCGATGAGACCATTGCCATGATGGCTCCTCCCAAGAGCACTCCAGAGGCAAAGATAAGACTGTAGGATAAGCCCGTTCGGAGTTCAGGCCATGTGTCCAAAACCCGTTTCCATAGTGGGACATCTTCGGAAAAATGGACGTGTCCCTCCCAACCTAATCCTCCCTCCGGCGTAGACTGATCAGAGTATGATTCTTGGTTCGAAGCGTGTGCCGTGTTCAATTTGCTCATAGTCATGAGACGGGCTCCAATAGGGCAAAAGGAAAATGTTGAAAAAGCACTCCTACGGGTAATCCTACCATGCTCAGGCCATTTTGTGGAGTGACAATTTCTTGGGTCAAGAGATTACGAAACGAGTGTGCCGAGAATTCCTGAGGGAGCCGCATCGAGGTTTGCCCCCATATGGATTCGCCGAGCGGACTGATGGTCTGATCAGGGATGAGAGTCGTTAACAGTCGTGGGAATATGACCAAACAGATATGTGAGTGATTTTGTCTCATGAATCCGCACACATGATGGGCCTGTTCCCCCTTGAATTCCAGGGGCAGATACGATCCTTCCAGAAACACGTGGGGGCGGCTCTTTCGGATATGAAGCGCGGTAGTCGTCAAATACATTTTGATCAGGCCGCTTTCCGCATTCTGTAATAACGTCTGAACAAGGTCGAGAGGGGCAGTCGTCTGTTGCAAGTGTTGTAATTCGGACAGCCGTTGTTGTCTGAAGAGATAATCCACCGGTTGTCGGTTGTCTGGGTCGACCAGACTGAAATCCCAAAGCTCCGTGCCTTGATAAAAATCGGGGACACCTGGAGCAAGGATTTTAATAAGGACCTGACTCAGAGAATTATAGATGCCATATTTGGAAAGGCGTTGTTGAAAGGGGATGAAATCTTGAAGAAAGACATTTGAAGGCCTGAGAGAAAGAATGCGGGAAAGAAATTCCCCGACAGCGTTTTCCCAGGCTTCATCGGGGTTTAACCAGCTGGTGTTCACTTTCGCTTCCCGTAAGGCTTTAACCATATACCTCTGCATGCGCCCCAAGAATTGAGGTTGAGTCGGTTCCGAGAGCCCACCCAATGGCCAGGTGCCGAGCAGCGTTTGGTAAATCAAATATTCTTCATTCAAACTCGGTGCCAGTTGATCATTGAGTCTTTGTTTGGCTTTTTTGTTCAGCCGATTCCAGGTTCGAAGATGCTGCCGCCATTCTTTGGGAATTTCCGACAACACATTGATTCGGGCCCGGACATCCTCGCTGCGTTTCGTGTCATGGGTGGACGTGGAGGAGAGGCTTGCTGGCCATTGGGTGGCCCGATCCTGCATGTATTGGTGAAATGTTGAAAGCGGGACACCAAAGTGTTGCGGCTCGCCGCCGACTTCATTGAGAGATGTGAGGCGGTTGTAACAATAGAAGGCGGTATCTTCGACGCCTTTCGCAGTGACCGGGCTGGTCGTTTGCTGGAACTTCATAACAAAAGGGCGAATCACCTCCCAATCAAGATCCGGTGAATTCTGGGGAATTCTCAAGAGGAGATCGCGAATAAAATCGAAGACCAGGTTGCTGATGGCAGGATTGCGTCGTTTAGCTCGGGCCACCGCCAGCCGAATATATGCGCGATCACGATCCAGGACGCCTTCGAGAGGATCGGGTCCAATATAGGTTCGATACACCGGGAAACAGGCAATGATTTCGCGGATCGCATGGATCAGGCTATTGAGCGTAAAGTCCCGTGAGCGCCGGTTTCGTTCGGAGAGGACATTCAGCTGATGCCCCAAGGCATTAATTTCTCCTGACATGGAGCTGGTCATGATGAGGTTTTTGCAGTCATAGATCAGATCGTCATATTGGAGCGACTGTTTGGTAAATCGACTGTAGATCTGTTCGATCTGTCGTTGGTGGGTTTCCTGGATGAATAATTGATTAACGAGGGCAAGGTAGTCATATCCAGTTGTGCCATGGCACAGCCAATCGGAAGTGAGACGTTCCTCTGTACCCAGGATTTTTTCAACGAGGAGATAGAGGGAGCGGCCTTGGGTGTCGGCCTGAACCTCCAAGTGTTCAGCCGCCCATTGTTGCCATTGGGCCAGAAAGGCTCTTGGATTATACAGCCCGTCGACATGATCAATCCGCAGTCCATTCACGGCACCGGATGTTAATAATTCAAATATTTTTTGATGGGCCGCTTGGAAGACTTCCGGTTGCTCCATGCGAATGGCCGCCAGTTGGTTGATGTCAAAAAACCGGCGATAATTGATTTCTTCAGCGGCGACCCGCCAATAGGCCAGGCGATAGGCTTGGTGACTCACCAGGCGGTCGAGGACATCGAAGGTGCGGGGAGAGTCCTTCATGCCATTAAGTAACCGGATGTTCTCCTGCAGAAAATCGCGAATAGTTGAATTGTCAGCAATCACCGTGGAGAGGCGGCGGCGGATCACCTCTTTCTCCCGGTACCGTTCGGCAACCCGCTCGGCTTCCGTCTCGGTTCTGGACGGTAAATGGGAAAGAGCGGTGATAATGCTTTGGTATTCATGCAAGTGCGGATCGGAATTTTCCAGGATTTGGTTGAGGGTGTCTTGCCTGAAAGTCAGAATGGTACTCCATGTGCAGGGATCAATAGGCAGACGATTCTCATAATAGGTGAGGAAAAATTGCCCATCGTCATAGTGGAGGATGATTTCCTGGTTTTCGAGAACAATGCCGTATTGATCTCCGAGAATGGGAAGAAGCACCTTGTTTTCTAATTCCGGTTTCACCGGTGTCCAGTCAATATCAAAAAATGTGGCGTAATGTGAGGAAGGACCATTTTCCAAGACATCCTGCCACCAAAGATTCGTCGACGCGGCTATCCCCATATGATTCGGGACGACGTCCAGTATCTGACCCATGCCATGTTGGTGGAGTGCTTGGATAAATATCTGATAATCGGCCTCCGTCCCGATCTCCGGATTTAATTCCGTGGGATCGACCACGTCGTATCCATGAGTACTCCCAGGAGTGGCTTTGAGATAGGGAGAGGCGTAGCAGTCGGTAATGCCAAGTTGAGACAGATAAGGGAGAATGCGAGAGGCGTCCTGGAATGTGAATGACGCGTTAAATTGCAGGCGATAGGTCGAGAGCGGAATGTGCAGAGGCAGAGGAGTCACGCTCCCTCCTTTATGTTAAAGAGGAGGGTGAGGAATGGATGGCCCGTCCGCCATACGATTGCCCACGAGGGAAGAGCGTGAGGCCGAGCTTCCCGGATGTGGATCGTCGATTGTCTCGTCCGTGTTTGTCCCCTAGTGTGGTTCCGGACGAAATAATGTTAAATCGGTCAATGATACAACGGTGGAGATGGCAATTAGATCCAATGAGAGTTCCATCAAGAATAATCGATTCTTCAATGGTACAGCCTTCTCCAATTCTGACATTGCGTCCAATGATGGAACGTTTCACCATACTCTCTACGACCAGGCTGCCTTGGCCGACCATGGCATCATCCATGTGGGATCGGACTAGACTGGCAACGGGTTCAACTGACGCATCGGTCAGAATAGGCCATTTGACATTTCGTAGGTCAAGGATCGGCGACTCCCCCAAAATATCCATGTTCGCTTGCCAATAGGCCTCCAGGGTTCCGACATCGCGCCAGTACCCCCATTCTTCGTAAGGATGAATGCCGGGAACTACATTGTCCATGAAATCATAAGCGAGGACACGGTGAGATTTGATGAGCGACGGAATAATGTTTCGGCCAAAATCGTGCGTGCCAGCTTGACTGGCATCTTGTTCCAGGATCTTCACAAGAATGTCGGCGTTAAAAATATAATTCCCCATCGAACTAAACGCCATCTCGGGATTTTCAGGCATGGGTTTGGGAGAGGCCGGCTTTTCCTCAAATCCAATAATCTGATGGTCGGCATTGACTTCGACAATTCCGAACCCCTTTGCTGCCTGAATCGGAACGGGAAGCGACGCGACGGTCACATCCGCTTCCTGGTCAAGATGAAATTGAACCATCTGCCGCACATCCATTCGGTAAATATGATCGGCTCCGAAGACGGCCACCAATCCTGGCGCAAAGTCCTGGATGAGGTTAATATTCTGATAGACGGCATCCGCTGTCCCTTCATACCATTTGCCGCGTCCCTTCATCTGGGGAGGGACAACCGTAATAAAGTTTTGACGGTTCGTGCCACCAAAGCGCCAGGCCCTTCTCAGGTGTTCAATCAAGGACTGTGAACGGTATTGCACCAGCACATACATGGACTGGATGCCGGAATTAATGAAATTGCTGAGGACAAAATCGACAATACGATAGGTGCCGGCAAAAGGCACGGACGGTTTACTTCGTTGTTCCGTTAACGGCATGAGCCGTTCCCCTTTCCCACCGGCCATGATCATGGCCAGGATTTTTTGGGGCGTCCGTTCGATGATTTTTTTACGTCGAGGTCTGGAAGGGCTTTTCATACAGATTTAGGGGTTGGACGGAGGATTGGTGAATTCGGCAACGGATCGTTCCAGTGTCGCAATCGTTTTTTGTTGCTTGGCGATCAGCCGGATTTTTTTTATGTAGACGGGCAATGCAGCCAGTACGGTCAGGCCGACCCCTAACGCCAAAGCCGTGAGCAACATGAGGGCCCGCGACCCTTGAAAGGTCCAGGCGAAAAAGTTCAGAATAATAGGCTCGGAGTTTTGTATAGAAAAGGCAACCGCAAAGAACAACAGAAGCAGCAACGCCAACAGTGCAGAATACATAGTCCCTTTTGTTATGTTAGGATGCTGTTAATTAACACAGAAAGGACTTATTGGCAATGCCAACGCTCTCGAATCGTTTTCAACAACTGGTTTCTGCTACCGAATGGGATCCGTTTTCCGTATTGGGTCCTCATCGTGAGGAATCGACGGAATCTTCTGGTGTCTGCATCAGGGCTTTTCTGCCTGAGGCTGCCGAAGTGGCGGTGGTTCCTGGTCCAGATGGCGACACTCCCATTCCCATGAAGCTCGTCCATCCTGCTGGAGTTTTTGAAGCTCGATGGAAGGGGCTCCATTGGGCACGGATTACCAGTTTCGCATTGTCGATCGACAGGGAAAATCCAGTCAACGCCATGACCCCTATGCGTTTCTTCCTCGTATCTCGGATTTTGATTTGCATTTGTTCGGTGAGGGCAAGCTTTATAGAGCCTATGAACAACTTGGAGCGCAAGTGTGCACCCATCAGGATGTTCAAGGGGTGAACTTTGCGGTGTGGGCACCTAATGCCAAACGGGTCAGTGTGGTAGGAGACTTCAATGAATGGGATGGGCGTCGGCATCCGATGAGAAGCCGCGGAGGTGGTGGAATTTGGGAGTTATTTATTCCGGATATGAATGATGGTGCGGTGTATAAATTCGAAATTTTACCGCAAAATGGGGATGCGCCTTATTTGAAAGCGGATCCGTATGCCTCCTCATCAGAATTACGACCAAAAACGGCCTCTGTTGTTCGTGACCTTTCCGGGTATGAGTGGCGTGACGGGGAGTGGATGGCAGCCAGGCAAAAATGTGATCCCCTCGCTCAGCCCTGGTCCATCTATGAGGTGCATTTGGGATCCTGGAGACGCGTTCCAGAGGAAGGGTCTCGATGGTTGACCTACTCGGAATTAGCGCAAACCCTCATTCCCTATGTGAAGGACATGGGATTTACCCACATTGAGCTGATGCCGGTGACGGAACATCCCTTTGACGGGTCATGGGGGTATCAGGCCACCGGATATTTTGCACCCACAAGCCGGTTTGGCACTCCTGCGGAGTTTATGGCGTTTGTGGATGCCTGCCATCAGGCTGGAATCGGGGTCCTGATGGATTGGGCTCCTGCGCATTTTCCCGAAGATCCTCATGGGTTGGCCTGGTTTGATGGGACAAATTTATATGATCATTCGGATCCGAGGCTTGGATTCCATCCAGAATGGAATAGCCGAATTTTTAATTACGGCCGGACCGAAGTCAAAAACTTTCTGATCAATAGCGCACTCAGCTGGTTTGACCGGTATCACATCGATGGCCTTCGGGTGGATGCTGTCGCATCGATGCTCTATCTGGATTATGCCCGAAAATCCGGCGAATGGATTCCCAATAAATTCGGGGGCAGGGAGAATCTTGAAGCAGTGGAATTTTTGAAAGAGCTCAATACCGTGGCTCATCAGGAACATCCCGGCATTGTGATGATTGCGGAAGAATCCACTGCATGGCCGGGGGTCTCCAGGCCGACTTATGTCGGAGGGTTGGGATTTACGTTTAAATGGAATATGGGGTGGATGCACGATACACTGGATTATTTTAGTCTGGATCCTATTTATCGGAGATATCATCAACATAACGTGACCTTCGGATTAGTCTATGCATTTACCGAAAACTTTGTCCTCCCGCTTTCTCATGATGAAGTTGTGCATGGCAAGAAATCGCTCCTTGATAAAATGCCCGGTGACGAATGGCAGCGATTTGCAAATTTGCGGGCCTTGTATGGACACATGTGGGGCCATCCTGGAAAGAAAATGTTATTCATGGGCTGCGAGATCGGCCAATGGTGGGAATGGAATCATGATGATAGTCTGCAATGGCATCTGCTTGAGTACGATCGACATCGGGGTCTTCAGCGTTACGTCGCTGATCTGAATCGATTGTATGCCTCACAACCTGCGCTCCATCAAGTCGATTATGATTGGACGGGGTTTCAGTGGATCGATCTCCATGACAGTGATCATTCGACGCTTACGTATTTCAGGCGAGCCAAAGATCCTTCCGATATTGTGGTCTGTGCCCTGAACCTCACTCCTGTTCCTCGAGAAGCCTATCGAATGGGCGTGCCGACCGCCGGATATTATCGAGAGCTTTTGAACAGTGACTCAGAGGCGTACGGTGGAAGCAATATGGGGAATGGTGGAGGGGTACAGGCCGAAGACATGCCTTGGCATGGCCAGCCGTTTTCTGTGGTTATTACCCTTCCGCCTTTAGCCGCAGTCTTTTTTAAGCCTGTTTAGATTCCCAAGGTCTCTGTGAAATGTCTATGCTTCCTCCTCCTCTTTCAATCAGGTTGGGATGGTCGAGCCGACAACGACTTTTATCATCCTCGGTCAGAGAGGAAAGTGATCTTCATACTTATGCCCGGCCTCTAATGGTCTTGCCTGAACCTAGTCAGATTTCAGAAAAATCCAGGCGGGATAGGGCGGAAGCTTGAGAGAGACCTGCTCCACATTCTGAACGGTTAGGTTGGAGGGAGCCAGGAGTTCTTCCTGATCGCCAACGGCGAAGGTTCCACTATCCAGGCGGGATTCCCAATTCCCTTTTGGAAGCTTCACTAACGCCAGGGAGGACTTGTGGTGAAATCCCAGGAGGACCAGTGCCTCGGGGCCCTGTTTGGCGCGGCGATGAATGATCAGTAATTGACTTTTCGCATGTGACCCAATCTGGATTCTATGGCCTTTCGCTCCGGTGCCTAATGCGGGAATAGACTTGCGCAGGTGAATCAACGCCTGGCACCACCGCGCGTGGGCGTGTTGTTGGGGATTGGTCTCAAGACAAGGATGAATGGTGGAACGATCGAAGGTCTCTTGAGCATAGGGATCAGGAATGTCCGTCCATCCGAACGCCGCAAATTCCCTGGTTCTCCCCTGTCGGACGGCTTCAATTAACGCAGGATCCCCGTGGTCGATGAAATACAAAAAAGGAGCGGTTTCGCCGTATTCTTCTCCCATAAATAAGAGAGGAAGATAAGGGGAGAGAAGCACGGTGGCATTGGCGACTTTGAGGGCTTCAAAACTCACCAAGCTACTGAGGCGGTCTCCCTGTGCGCGATTGCCGATTTGATCATGATTTTGGGCGCACACCACAAGTTGTGTTGGTGAGCAGGGTTTGAAGGAATTGCCATGTTTCCGTCGCCGATGTGGAGAATATTGTCCTGAATAGACCACGCCTTCTCGTATGGCCTTAGCCAGGTCCTTTAGTTGTCCAAAGTCTTCATAGTAGCCCTTACGCTCTTTTGTGAGCAGGGCATGCAGGGCATGATGAAAGTCATCGCTCCATTGCCCGTCCAAGCCCATACCCGCCTCGTGAGAGAGGCGAAATAATGCGGAGCATCATTCAGATCGCTTTCGGCAATCACATGCACCTGGCGCTCGAGCCGTTCTCCCTCCGCATGGACCGCTTCCCCGATATCCTGAAGAAGATGCTTGGCGCTGAAGTCGAAGATGCCGTGAATCGCATCCAGGCGTAACGCATCAATGTGGTATTCATGAATCCAATAGACCGCATTGCTGATCATAAAATGTCTGACAGCATCGCTCTCGGGTCCATCGTAGTTGAGGGCGCTCCCCCATGGGGTTTTATAGGTGTCGGTAAAGTATGGACCAAAATCACCAAGGTAATTTCCTTCCGGACCCAGGTGGTTATAGACCACGTCCATGATCACCGCGAGACCGGCTGCATGACAGGCATTGACCAATCGCTTGAGGCCGTCGGGTCCACCATAGTTGTGTTGCGGAGCAAAGAGGAAGGTTCCATCGTATCCCCAGTTTCTTGACCCAGGGCATTGCGCCACCGGCAAGAGTTCAATGGCGGTGATGCCAATCTGGTCACGCAAATAGGGCAGACGGCTGATGATGGCATCAAAGGTCCCTTCCTGTGTAAAGGTGCCGGTATGGAGCTCGTAGATGATGTATTGCTCAAGGGGCAGGCCACGCCAATCTCGTATCCGTCCAGGAAAATGCGAGAGGATCGATAATTTCCGAGGGGCCGTGCACGCCATCCGGTTGCGATCGGGAAGCCGGATCAGGGCGTTCAATGGTGTGATTTAATACATATTGATAGCGGGTGCCTGGAGAAAGGTCTTGCACGGTGCCTTTCCAATATCCAAAGGATTCCTGGCTGCAGGGGAATCGGTTCTCCAGTACTTCCCATGATTTTGACGGCCACCGAATGGGCCTTGGGTGCCCACACCCGAAACTCGACAGAAGAGGCGTCGATACACGATGCGCCCAGTTCTAATTGCCATCCGTACGGCCTTAGATTTTTCAAACCTGTATTCCTCCCTGCTGGTTTTTTTCTACAGATTGTTGGCTGGTGGCAATGGGATGATGGAAAGCTTAACAAAAAGACGGAGGGCTGTATATGGAACGCCAGGAGCGTTTGATTGCGTTTGCCCCGTTTTGAGATATGCTGTATCATCGTCCCCCGCTATTCCCGATATCCGGAAACCCACATCCAGGAGAGCAGAATATTATGAGAATTTGGCCAGGTCGATCATACCCGCTTGGTGCCACATGGGATGGGCAGGGAGTCAATTTTGCGCTGTTTTCGGAAAATGCAACCGGTGTGGATCTTTGTCTGTTTGACAATGAACTTCAGGACCAGGAAACCCACCGGATTCACCATTGAAGAACGAACGGATCAAGTCTGGCATGTGTATTTACCTGAGGTGCGTCCTGGCCAACTCTATGGATACCGGGTGCATGGGCCATATGATCCCGAGGCGGGGCACCGGTTTAACCCTGCCAAGCTTCTCATCGATCCGTATGCGAAATCCTTGACGGGTGTTGTGCGATGGTCTGATTCCATGTTTGGCTATCGGCTTGGCGATCCGGCAGGTGACCTTTCATTCGATGATCGGAACAATGCGGCAAACATTCCTAAAGGGGTGGTCGTCGACCAGGCCTTTAGCTGGGGAGGAGACCAACGTCTGAATATTCCCTGGGAGCAGACGGTGATCTATGAAGTCCACGTCAAGGGAATGACGATGCGGCATCCGGATGTTCCTGAATCATTGCGGGGAACCTATGCAGGCTTGGCGTCTCCGGCGATTATTGAATATTTGCAATCGTTGGGGATTACCGCAGTGGAATTGTTGCCGGTTCACCATTTTGTGAATGATCTTTATCTGAAAGAGAAGGGCCTCACGAATTACTGGGGGTACAACTCCATCGGATATTTTGCACCTGACATCCGGTATTCGGCCTTCCCCGGTGGAGGAGAAAAGGTCGATGAGTTTAAATCCATGGTCAGAAAACTTCATAGTTCCGGCATCGAAGTCATCCTCGATGTAGTCTATAACCATACCGGAGAAGGGAATCACTTCGGGCCGACGTTATCATTCCGGGGGATTGATAACGCCTCCTATTATCGGGTGTCTCCGGACAATCCACGCTATTACATGGATTACACCGGCTGTGGAAATACGTTGAATGTCCGACATCCACGGACCTTACAGTTGATCATGGACAGTTTGCGGTATTGGGTGAATGATATGCATGTGGATGGTTTCCGGTTTGATCTGGCATCCGCGCTCGCACGGGAATTACATGATGTGGATCGACTCAGCGCCTTTTTTGACATCATTCACCAGGATCCTGTGTTGTCACAGGTGAAGCTGATCGCCGAACCATGGGATCTGGGGGAAGGCGGCTATCAAGTGGGAAATTTTCCTCCTGGGTGGGCGGAGTGGAATGGAAAATACCGCGATTCCATCCGCCGGTATTGGAAGGGAGATGGTGGGTTGCTTGGGGAAATCGCCAATCGTTGGTCCGGGAGCAGCGATCTCTATGGAGAAAGTGGGCGACAACCCTATGCCAGTATAAATTTTGTGACCGCTCATGACGGATTTACCCTCCAGGATTTGGTGTCGTATGACCACAAGCATAATGAAGGCAATCAGGAAGGAAATCGGGATGGGACCGATGATAATGATAGTTGGAATTGTGGAGTGGAAGGCCCGACGGATGATCCCGCGATTCAGGAATTGCGTGATCGGCAGGTCCGGAATTTTTTCGCCACCTTATTGTTATCCCAGGGAGTGCCGATGATCTGTGGCGGGGATGAATTAGGTCGTACGCAACAGGGGAATAATAATGCCTATTGCCAGGATAACGAGTTGAGTTGGGTGAATTGGAACCTGACGCGATCCCAACTCGGATTGCTGGAATTTGTGAAACTGCTCATTGCCATTAAAAAAACCCATCCGGTATTTCAACGGCGAAGGTTTTTTCAAGGGCGCCGGGTAGAAGATTCGGAAGTGAAGGATGTTGCCTGGTTCGGATCGCATGGAAAAGAAATGTCGCATGAAGATTGGCAGATGGGGCTTCGTACCTTGGGCATACGGTTGGCAGGGGATGCCATCGTGGAGAAAGATAGTCAAGGACGACCGATTGTGGATGAAACGTTTTTAGTATTGATAAATGCCCATCATGAGGATGTGGAATTCATCCTGCCTGCTCACACCAAGTCGGTACGGTGGGAATTGGAGTTTGACACCGCTGTGCCGGTTGACAAGAGAAATTCCAAGCACACGAAATTATTGAAAGGGGGACAACCTTATCATTTAATTTCTCGGGGACTTGCCTTGTTCCGAACCCCGAAATCCTGACAAAGTGGTCATCGCCACCAGCTCCTGGGCCCGATGGAATAAACCGTGGGCATAGCTGTAAATCTACCCTTCTGCCCCAGTATAAGGCAAAATGGCCAAGCGGTTTCCGAGACATAGGCCTTAATGGGAAACCGGCACTTCTGGCCTCAGTCAACTAGACGACAAATTTTTTGCTGCGCTCCACCATACCGGTGACAGCTTCTTTGGCATCTTCTGCAAATTCTCCCGCCCGTTCGCTGGCATCTTCCATCATATTCTTTAACTGACGACGGGTTCGGGATCCCGACTGAGGAGCCATCAACAGACCAAGTCCGGTTCCGAGAACCACTCCGACCATTAATGAAAGCCCAGCGAGCAAGACATAGCGAGTGTCGTTATCCATGTGCGATATCCTCCATTTGTGAAGTCAGTGAGTAAAATAGTGTTCAACAATCAAGATTCCAATTGTCTCCTAAGGTAGCGGAGGTTGCTGCAAGAGTATCTCACGCTCGGCTTGTAGCCAATCTTCCCAATCACTGCCATGTTGGCCTCCTCGCCGTTGATGAATTTCATAGGCGCGTTGGGCAATACGTTCCCGCAATTCTTCGGATAGGGCCATAAAGGGACCGGGATAGGAGACTTGAGGCTCCTTGTGAATTGCATGAGACAACGTCGGGCGCCTTGTGGTAGCTGAACCCCCGGATTTGCTGCTGGGTTTTTTTGCCGTCTTGCCTTCAGGGGGCGTTTTTTTTGTGGTGGACGGTTTTTTCTTAGGTTTCTCGTCTGGTGTTTTAGGGGGCATGTTTCCTTTCTCAGCTCCTATGCTTTTCAGACTTTTGAGAGACCCCATTCATTCTCACTCACTTATAAATTTATTGTACCGGAATTTTGGCTCTTCGTCCAAGCTGTTCGGGGTGTTTAGCTTTTTTCGAGGCTATCGCCCTGTCGTGAAAGGACGAAAAGGAGTTTTTCCTGGGAGTGGGTGGACATGTTCCCATGGAAAGAATCAAATGTGTATTGAACGCGGCAAATTTTGATTTTTCAGATCGGTATTTTCACGAGTTGACATCGAGGTTTGTAGAAGACACAAGATCGATCTTCCCTTACAATGATAAAGCGTTAAGGGAGGAAAAAAAGATCTTTGTGAAGGGGAGATACTCTGCCAGAGGGCATGACTGGAAAAATCTTCTGATCTGGGTGCGGAATATGAATAATCCGGTGAATGCGTGGTTCCTCAGTACTCCACCTTCGGGGGCAGGAGGTACCAAAACTGAATGTGAGGGATGGTTAATAGCGATTTCCACAACAACTTCCATCAAGAAGAGTATCTTTTTTTTTGAATGACAACGATGCATAAATATGAATCTGACACGAAGCTGATTTGGCAATTAGGTCAGCAGTATGGCATTGAACCGGTTTATTTTGATGGCTTAGGTGTTGAGCGACAGGTTACGGTGCCTCATCTCCAACAAGTCCTGGCAAGCATGGGGGTGAAGGCCTCATCGAAGAAGGAAATTCTTGCCTCGCTTGCTCATGCGGTCTCCCGAACCTGGACACAGGTCATTGATTCAGTTGTGGTGCGGTATCCTTCTGATGCTCCGTTCATGTTGGCTCTGTCCCTTCCTCTTGAGGACATCAATTTGGAGAAGGTTGCCCTTGTCATCCAGGTGACGGATGAGAAGGGGGCAGCCGGCGCCTAACTCTGCCCGGGTCCAGGGGCAAGGTGACATCTGAGAAGACGATCCGTGGTGTGAGATATGTCCAGGTTCATGTTCCTCTTTCGGGAAAATTTTCACTCGGATATTTCCGCCTTTCGGTCCGTGTGAAGCTGCATGCAGAGCGAACAGTGGAGGGACAGGCCCTGCTCATTGTGGCACCCAGGAAATGTTATCTCCCCCCTTCACCCAAACGGGCTTGGGGGATTTCGCTCCAACTCTATGGGTTACGGTCACACAGAAACTGGGGAATTGGGGATTTTCGAGATTTGGAAGAGGTCATGAAGGTGGCGGGGACTCGTTGGGGAGTGGCCACCATCGGGGTCAATCCTCTTCATATCCCGGCGGTGGGATTAACGAGCCCCTATTCTCCGTCCAGCCGTCTCTTCTGGAGCCCCGTGTACTTGAACCTGGAGGGGGTAGAGGAGTGGCGGACTTCGGCAGGTCTTCGTCGGAAAGCCAAGAGTACAAAATTTCAGCGTCGTCTCCAACAGTTTCGGGAGAGTCCACTGGTCGATTATGAGGCCGTAGGGAAACTGAAATGGACAGTTCTTGAAGAACTATTCCGAGTGTTTCGACGACACCATCTCCAGCCTAAGCACCTCACGGCACGTGGAAGGGCATTTACCAGATTTGTGTCCGGGTTCCACCCCCATCTGACCATGTTTTGTACATTTCAGGTTTTGACGGAACGCCTGGGAACGGTGGCTTGGCGTACCTGGCCGAACGCCTTTCGGCATCCCCAGTCACCTGATGTGGAAGTGTTTCAACGATCCCATGCCACTCGGATCCAATTTTATCAATATGTTCAATGGTTGTGTGAGTTGCAATTACAGAACCTCGATCTTGTTGCGAAAAAACATTCGTTGTCGTTCCGGCTGTATCACGATCTACCGGTTGGTATTCATCCCGATGGAGCCGATGCCTGGGTCTTTCAAGGTCAGCTTGCCTCAGACATTACCGTTGGCGCGCCGCCGGACTCCTTTAATCTCAATGGACAAAGTTGGGGACTGGTTGTTCCCAATCCCGTTCGATTGCGGGAAGATGGCTATCGCTTTCTTCGAGAAACCTTACGCCAAAATATGCGACATGGAGGTGTCCTCAGGATCGACCATGCCTTGGGGCTGTTTCGGATGTTCTGGGTTCCCCAAGGGGGAACAGGAAAGGATGGCGTGTATGTCAAAACCTACGTGGATGAAATTTTGGCGGTCCTGGCTTTAGAAAGTGTGCGACGAAAAGTGATGGTGGTTGGGGAAGACCTGGGTGCGGTCACTCCTGTCATTCGGGAAAAATTAGATGCCGCCGGGCTTCTCTCCTATCGTCTGTTATTTTTTGAACGAGAAAATGGGGGGGAGATGACCCCGCCACATGCCTATCCTGAGCAGGCGCTTGTGGCCGCAACGACACATGATCTTCCTACCCTCAAAGGTTTTTGGGCTGGACGAGATATCATCATTAAGCAAGAAGGGGGTGTATATCTCAGAAAAAAAGATTGCCAGCAAGACCGGCAGCAGCGGACGGAAGATCGGAAACAATTATGGGAGGCCTTACATCGGGAAGGCCTTTGTTCTGCCTGGGCAATTCCCCCTATCCTTTCGGACGATATGCTTCAAGCCATGTACCGGTATTTAGCCAGGACACCCTCGCGCCTGCTCATCGTGCAGCTTGAAGATTTGTTGGCGGAGCTTGATACGCCTAATCTGCCTGGAGCACCGGAGTCAGTCTATCCTTCCTGGCGAGTGCGGATTGGTCGAGAATTGACTGCTTGGCTCAACGATCCGGCTATCCTGGGCTTTGCCAAAGCGATGCAGCGTGAGAGACGGAGAGGCGGATGTATGCACCAGATAGGCAGGAAATAGATTTCATGAGCGCTTCGATAGAAGGATTGACAGGTAGACGGTATCCCACGAGTCAGATACGGTGTCTTGCCGGAATGTCAGTTGCGTGCTGTGTAGGAGGATACTATGATCAACGATCGGCATGGTCCAATGCCCATCGGGTCTGATCGGGAAAACAGGGCGTTTCGTCTAAGTTAGGTCGATACGGAAGAGAGGACGATCCTTCATATGCAAGAGAAAAAGTTGACGATGGCCGGGTGGGTGGATGGCTTAACCGACGCGGTTACTGCGAGCCTGGCTCAAATTGTTGCCTATTTGCCAACCCTGATTTTGGCGTGCATGCTGTTGGGTCTTGGTTATGTGCTAGCCAGGCTGGTTTCTGTCGTGGTGACCCGCTTGTTGCAATTGATGGGGTTTGACCGTTTGCTGAGTCGAACCGCCGTGCAAACCTTATTGGAGCGATCAGGAACCAAGCAGAAAAGTTCTGAAATTTTGGGGTTGATTGGTTTTTGGATTATTTTCCTGGTTTTTCTCATTCAAGCGTCCGACACCCTCAGTTTGACGATGGTCTCGGATGCCTTGACGAGTATTGCCTATTATATCCCCAAAGTCGGGATTGCGGTGTTGGTGCTGGTTCTGGGTTTAATCGCCGCGAATTTTGTTCGTGAGTTGATTACCATGACGTGTAGTTCGGCAGGAATTACTCACGGGACGATGGTGGCCCAGGCCGTCTATGTGGCGGTCGTGTTGTTAATTGTGGTGACGGCCATTGACGCACTCGGGATTAATACGGAACTGCTGAACAATACCATTGTCATCCTCTTAGCAGGATTGATCGGGGGTGCGGCATTGTCGTTTGGGTTGGGGTCACGGACCGCTGTGGCTAATCTCATTGCTGCTCATTATTTAGGGTCAATGGTTCGAGTGGGCATGACCGTAAAAATTGGGGAGAACCAAGGAACTGTGGTTGCGGTCACCCCCATCTCGGTCGTGTTAGAAACCCGGGAGGGCCGGGTCATCGTTCCTGCGACCCAGGTTACCGAATCAACAGCCGTCATTACCCATCCCGAGCATTAGCATATGGAACTCGAACATCGGCTTACTCTGGGGTATTTGCAGGCCCATCCCGTGGAAGCGGCTCGTCATTTGGAATCGCTGGATCCTCATGAAGCGGCTTCGCTCCTGGAGGCATTACCTGGGGAAGAAATCGCGGGTGTCTTAGAGCATTGTTTGCCGGTGTCCACGGCCAAAATCATCGAAGAGCTTTCGAAAGATCTTGGGGCAGGAGTCTTAGGCGCCATGAATGCCACATCAGCGATCGGAGTTCTTCGGCAATTTGAGGAACCTGTTCGCCAGGACGTGTTGGACCGGTTAGATAATCCAATGGGGGCGACCCTTCGCCGTGCCTTGCGGTATTCCCCCAACACGGCCGGAAGTTTAGCGGATCCTCAGGTGTTTACCCTCCCACCTGATATCGCCGTCGAAGAGGCCATCGACCGTATTCGTACCTATGGCCAGAAAGCCATGTACTATGTCTACGTCATCGATCGCGATAGTAAATTGGAAGGTGTCCTCACATTGAGGCAGCTGCTGATTGATCGGTCTGATCATTTAGTCGGAACATTGATGGAGACCCAGATCATCACCTTATCAGCAGAAGCCAATCTGGAAGAAATTCTCAAACATTCTGAGTGGAGCCGATTTCATACCTTGCCGGTGGTCGATCGATGGGGAACATTTTTTGGCGCCTTGCGATATCGGATGTTACGCAGGATTGAGAAAGATGTCGGAGGCAAGGCCCCGTTGGGATCGGTGAGTGATTCGCTCATGCAACTTTGGGAAGTCTATTCGTTAACCGGCATTCGCTTAATGACCGATGTGGCGGAAACGCTGCAAGAACGGAACAAAATAGGGTGAAGGATCTGACCACGCAGAGGAGTATGAAGGTTCGGGGAAGGGGGCATCTCCTCAACGAGGCATTTTTTCAGAACCATCATGAGGAAGCCGCTCGAATTCTGGAAGGGTATCCGGTGGAGGATATTCTGCGAGTCTTGCAAGGAACCGGTCCGAAAAATGCGGCGAATCTTCTGGCCTGTGTTACTCCTCCCGTGGCTGCGGATACGTTGGCGATCATGCCCACCGATTTGCTGAAACAGGTTGTGCCGCATCTCTCGCCGTCATTAGCGGCATCCCTGTTTCAACGGTTGGACGACGATCTGCAACGGGCGATTCTTTTCAGAGTTCCTGAGCGGTATGCCCAGGAAATCCGGTCCTATATGACCTATCCGGAGGAGTCCGTCGGCCGTATTATGGATCCCAAATTTTTTGTGTTGCAGGAGGAAAGCACAGTTCGGGAAGCTATGGTACAGGTGCGGATCAGGGCACAGAAAGATGTCCATGATGTCTATGTCATTGATCGAACCCAAAAGCTCGTGGGCCGGATTTCCGTCCGTGACTTGTTGCTGGTGGATCCGGAAGAAAAATTGCAGTCGGTTATGGTTCAGGATCTTCCCACCATTCATCCTTTGGAGTCGCGTGAAGAGATTGTCGAACTCTTTGGTGAACGGCATTTTTTTACGATTCCGGTTGTGGATCTGGACGAACGGCTCTTAGGCGTGGTCCGGAACGAAGCTATTATTAAAGCTAGTCAGGAAGATGCGAGTGCAGACCTGCTGACGATGGTGGGGGCCAATAAGGATGAGCGTGCGCTTTCCCCCGTGTGGTTTTCGGTCCGAAAACGATTGCCGTGGTTACAACTGAATCTGTTAACGGCATTCTTGGCCGCATTCGTCGTGGGAATGTTTGAAGGGACCATTGCGAAATTTACCGCTCTGGCTGTCTTACTCCCGATTGTCGCTGGGCAGTCAGGCAATACCGGGGCCCAATCCCTCGCCGTGGTCATTCGCGGATTGGCTCTGCGGGATATACGACCATCCCAATGGCTCAGGGTCAGCGGGAAAGAAGTCTATGTCGCATTTTTAAACGGCCTGGCTGTTTCTGCCACGGCCTGTCTCGCCGTGGGATTATGGAGCCGGTCATTGGGATTGGTCTTCATCATCGGTTTGTCCATGATTATTTCGATGGTCATTGCAGGGTTGTCCGGTGCGATCATTCCCATCGCCTTGAAGGCACTCAAACAGGATCCGGCTCAATCCTCCTCCATTGTATTGACCACGGTGACCGATGTGGTCGGGTTTTTCAGTTTCTTGGGGCTTGCCACCTTGCTTTCAAGTTTATTGGAAACCTGATTATTGATCGGTTTGTGGACAGGATCTTCTTCATGTCCGTTCTATACCGCTTCCATACCCCTCGCGGGCCACTTTTCCTTCCAAGAAAATTTCTGATTGCCTACTAATTAATGGTAGGGTAGTATCGTTTTTGCTCTCATTTTTATCTTATGTCATTGAGGAAAGGAGGCTCTATGGGATCACAGAAGACGTCTAAAACGGATCGTGTGGGGACATTGGATCAGGATATTACCCGGATACGTGAACAGTTAGAAATCTTGAAAAAGTTTCTGATAGATGAGCCTTCCATGGTCGCTTTAAACGAATTTGATTCCGCTACGGAAGAGATTCTCGAGGATGCGTTTGGGAGCTCCTCTCCGCTCTTAGATACCTATGATTATGCCCAACTTGGAGAGGCAGCGGGGCTGATGAATCTTTCTGAAGAGGCACCGGAAGGCACCACCCATCACTCACAGCGGGAAACGATCCGGCAACGGCAGCGAGTGCTGGAAAGCGCGATTGCGGACCTTGAGGCCAGGCGAGCCTCCCTCTCGCAGGTATCCAAGAAACAGAAAGCGTCCGGGCCGACCGTTTCCGACTATATGGCAAAAGCTGTGCGATCCGTGTCGCTTGAGGCTACCTTGCAAGAAGCCGGACAATGCCTTCAAAAATGGAAAATTGGGTCGGTGTTAATTCAAAGTGGAGATGAGTATTTGGGGTATATCACGGAAACGGAATTGACTCGAGAGGTCGTCGCGTCCGGAACTGACCCTGTGACCACCACGGTGAAGACCTGCATGCGGGAACCGTTAGTCACGATTGAGACCAGTGATCCAATTGTCGAAGCCGTGCGTCTCATGAAAGAAAAAGGTACCAGACACCTTGCGGTCACAGAAAGTAATAGGATTGTCGGTGTGGTCTCCGTTTCAGATATAATCCGCTATTATTCTGGAGTTGTGTAAAGAGTAGTCTTCTGAGAGATTGTCACTCGCCTTCTAGCATCGGGTTACCAGGCTCTCTTCCTCGGGAACACAGGCAGGTTTTTTCGTGGTCGTGTTTCTCGAGGAAGGTTCCACATTTTTCCATAAAATATTTGATCCGCCATTGAATGAAGCTTTCGGAGGGAGCGAATGTAAGCTGAGAAAAATCTGCCCGATAGACCTCTGGGGACATTCGTGTTGTTAGTCAATCGGATAATCTATTCCGAGATCGCCGACCTCACATCAAGAACCGATTATGGGGATAAAAATGGGTAATAGGAAATGCAAGGTGACGCGTCACTTTCCCAGGCGTCTGGCAATCTTGAGTTCCGTCCTGGCCATGTGGATCGGTTGTGGCTGTATGGTTGCGCTGAGTATCGGAATAGGCAGAAGTGCCGGATGGGCAGGTGAGTCCTCAGGGTCCTCCCTGGAACGAATGGAGGAAACGACATTCAATCAAGGAGGATTTGCGGACGTGGCTCAGGCTGTGACCCCCGCTGTTGTAAATATCACGGCAACCGTTGATATTGTCGAATCCCGTGGGGGAGGCGTTCCACTTCCGTTTAGAGGTTTTGGTGAGGGTCAACCGCCACCGGGTAAACCCAAACGTCAAAAGGGTTCAGGGTCAGGGGTCATCCTGTCTTCCGACGGGTATATTATGACCAATAATCATGTGATTGCCGAAAGCCGTGATCTCCTTGTCACTCTTCCCGATGCACGTGAATTTCCAGCCAAGGTTATTGGGGCAGATCCCGAGACGGATTTGGCGGTTATCAAAATTCAGGCCGACAAACTTCCTGTGATTCCCTGGGGAAATTCCGCCTCCTTAGCCGTTGGCCAATATGTATTGGCCATTGGCAATCCCTTTGGTCTGAATTCAACAGTGACGCTAGGCATCGTCAGCGCTCTTGATCGAGGTGGCATGGGGTTAGCCCGCTTTGAAGATTTCATTCAGACCGATGCGGCAATTAATCCAGGAAATTCAGGAGGGGCGTTGGTGAACACCCGAGGAGAATTGGTTGGCATCAATACGGCAATAGCCTCTCAAAGCGGAGGGTATCAAGGAGTCGGTTTCGCTGTACCCTCTTCATTAGCAAGGCCTGTGTTAGAGGAATTGATCAAACATGGCAAGATTGTCAGGGGATATTTAGGGCTGGGGGTACAGGAAATGACGACGGAACTGGCTCCGTGGTTTGGCCTGAACGGCGGAGAGGGGGCCCTAGTGACCGATGTCGTTCCTGGTGGGCCGGCCGATAAAGCCGGCATACACCGGGGAGAGGTGATTCTTGAGTACCAAGGAAAAACCGTGAAAGATGGACAAATGTTATTGGAACAAGTGACACGTGCTCCCATTGGAGAACAGATTGAACTGGGTATGATCGAAAATGGAAAAGAACGTAAGGTAAGAGCGGTCATCCGTGAGCAACCACCGATCCCACAGGCGGGGCGTACGCGAACGCTTCGCGTGGAACATCCTCTTGCCGGGGTGGAAGTGGCCGATGTCGATGAGGCGGCCATTCAGGAATATGGGCTGAATCCTGTCACCAAAGGAGCGGTGGTCGCCTTCCTTGAGGAAGGATGTGCCGCTGAATTAGCGGGGATTATAGAAGGCGATGTCATTATTGAATTGAATAAGCATCCAGTGGAATCCGTCAGGGAGTATTCCTCATGGTTTAAACGGCTCAAGAAGGAACAGGCGGTGCTGGTTGTCCTTGTCCGTTCCTCACGGCATTTGTATGTGGTGGTGAAATCTTCCTGAAGGAATCAGGGTGAGAAGGGTTTCCGGCGATTCACGGATTCTTTAGACGAACTTTTGTCTGGCGTTTACACGTTTTGAGCGATGCTTCCTTGTTTTTCTTAAGAGGCCGGGGATAGGTGAATGGTCCTGGTTGAAAATAAGAGCACCAGATCAAAAAGGAGCAATCAAATCGGTAAACTCGAAGTCGAAAAAAAACAAGATGGTATATTCGTTGAAGTAGGTTGACCCTTGGAACCAGGGAGTGGAGCGAACAAATCGTCCCGTCGCCGTTTCGTAAATATGCAGGCGGAAACGGGTGTATCCTGACATTTTTTGAGAACTGTACATTGCCATCTCGGGTAATGCAATTGGGAGGAGCGTGCTCTGTATTGGAGGGATCCCGAACAAGGAGGACCGTTGCTCGACTCCTAGACTTTGAACAAGGATGTGGATCCGATACTTGGCTTTAGTGGGATCCAAGGCAATTTTCAACCCTCTTTCTCCCAACCAACCACTAATTGCACTCTTCATGAATCCTTTATCCTCCTTCAGTTCAGAAGAGTCAACACTCACCGTGTCTCCATAGGTTAAGGGAAGGGGAATGGTTTTCTCTTCGGGCAGGCTGCGGTCCACGGCCTGAGCCATGAGGAATTCTTGGACGGCAGTTGGCGATGTGGGCACCGGTATTGTATTCATGGCGCCGCAGCCGGTCAGCATTCCCACTAACAGGAGAACCTGTAAGATACCTAGCATGGACCTATTCCGCTGACGTGCTTCGGTTAACCAAATCACTTTCACCTCTATTTTTTGATGAGACCGGGAAAATACCCGAGGTCTCTGTGAAGGCGAACTCGCGCTCAATCCTTCCTCTTTAGTCTAGGGGACAGATCCTGAGGAATCAATCGTTGAGCCTGGTTCCTTTGTCGGTGCAGATGGAATGGAAGGATTCGGAGGTGCCGCAATGGCAGGGTTCATCTCCTTATGTTTGGTGACCCGAAGCAATGTGGGGTCGTGAACAAAAGGTTCATATTGGGGCACGTCTAATGTCACCAGATCACGTTCCTCAATGAGGAGGTCGATTTCAGGCACCTGTTGGTGAAACGTGGCTAAAATGCTTCCGTCTTGAGTCGTCATGGTGACCAGTAATCGATCCTCTTGGCGTTGTTTGTGTGTCACCGATCCCTCAAGTGGATGCATGGCGTCCTTCAAAAAGGCCGGAAGATAGGAATCCAAATACCGTGAGGCTAACATTGGGCTACTTAAGCCAAGGCCTAATCCTAGAAAAAATACCGTCGCCGGTATGACCCATGGTCTCATGGTTTCTGTTCCGTGGTTGGAGGTTCGTCTTTTGGTTTTTCCGGTTCTGTTGGAGGAGAGGTCTGCTGTGTGGTTGGAGGTTCGTCTTCCACGGGCTCCTGCTGCGCGGGAGAAGGTTTCTGCTGTCCACGAATAAACGTTTCCAGGCGACTGAGGGCATCAGCGGTCATGTCGCGGGCCCCCTTGGTTGCTTGTTCGGATTTTTCGGTGAGGTCTTCAATTTGTCGACGGAGATCGCGCATTCCCCCGCCGGTTCGTTTAAATGCCATGATCGCAATCACTAAGGCGACAATAGCGATCAGTAGCGCCAATACTTCCATGATGTCCTCCTGTTCTGGGCAAGCCGTCCATTTAAAAGGTGAATAGTCGTCGACGCCATGTGAGCACCGGTTTGCAGATTGAGGCCCATATGCTGAAATGACCGTCCTCTTGTCCTTCCGGATTCCAGTCTGTCTGCCCTCCTTTCATTATTGTGACACGCCATTCATTGGGAATCTACCGTGAACCTGTTTTTGTCTACACGGGCAACTTGAAAGGTAGATGTTGACGCTTCTCATGGATGTGTCCAGGGTCGAATCTTATGGCATGCCCTGTTTGCTCAAATCGGAAAAATGGGTGACTCCGGCCTCCGGATGACCTGCAAGCAGAGGCGCCTTTTTGTTGGTTAGCGATGGTGTTGCCGCCGGCATTTGATTTCTTCGTGAAAAAGTGAGTCAGGATTACCTGCTGTGTTGATGTGCCCGTTGTCCTTATCGAACGGAACTCCTTGAGACTGCAAGCATATGGACAGACCCATCAAAGGATCGTGTGAAAATTAATCAAAATTAATAGACAGTTAATCCTCAGCTTATTCTGAATGGATAGGATGCAGATACGAAATATCTCAGTGTCGGCTTTCTAACTATCAAGGAGGAATGTCAATGGGTACTAACAATCGTGGTTCTCGTGGTTGGCAGTTTCAATGGCCGTTGTTTTTTTCCAGAGTGAATACCCGGAAGGCGGGACTGGCCGGCATCGGTTTCCTGGCTGGAATCCTCCTGCTCGGGTCATGGAATGTGCCGTTTCATTCTCAAGCAGCTATTTCCCAGGCGGTAGATCCTGCATCCGTGGGTTCTCCCCCAAACATGGATAAAGGAGGATTTGCCGACATTGCCCAGGCGGTGACCCCCGCAGTGGTCAATATTACGGTTCGAAAAGAAGCGCCAGTCCCCATGTCGGGGATGCCGTCTGATCCGATGAGAGAGTTTTTCGGTCTGCCAGGAATGCCGGAGATGCCAGGAATGCCGAAAAGGCCGGAAGGGCCTCCTGCTCCGGAGGGTCAGGGAGCCGGTTCCGGTGTCATTATCTCTAGTGATGGATATGTGTTGACCAACGACCATGTGGTCGATGGGGCCAAGGAAATCATGGTGACCCTTCCGGATAATCGGGAATTCACCGGAAAAGTGATCGGCCTTGATCCCCAGACTGACTTAGCCGTCATTAAAATTGAGGGGAAGGATCTCCCGTATGTTCCATGGGGAAATTCGGGCGAGCTTCGAGTCGGAGAATATGTCCTGGCGGTTGGCAATCCTTTTGGACTGAATTCCACCGTCACGCTGGGGATTGTCAGCGCATTAGGTCGAGGAGGCATGGGGATCACTCAGTATGAAGATTTTATTCAGACCGATGCGGCGATCAATCCGGGGAATTCCGGTGGCGCGTTGGTGAATACGCGAGGCCAGCTGGTCGGAATTAACACCGCAATCTTTTCTCAATCCGGCGGGTACCAAGGGGTGGGATTTGCGGTTCCCACCAATCTTGCCAGACCGGTGTATGACAGTTTGGTCAGTACCGGAAAAGTTGTACGAGGATTTTTAGGCGTCGGTATACAAGCCGTCACGACGGATCTCGCAGACTCGTTTAAATTGGATCAATCCAAAGGTGCGCTGGTCACGAATGTTGTATCTGGAAGTCCTGCGGACAAGGCAGGCATCAAACGGGGTGATGTGATTGTCGAATATCAGGGAAAACCCGTGTTGGATCCGCGTAGTCTTCAGCATCATGTCATCAGGACCACTATCGGAACGGAAGTGAAGATGGTGGTGATCCGGGATGGTCAGAAGCATACCCTGAAGGCGGAGATCCGTGAACAAGACAAGCCTGTCCAAGTGGCCCAAGCAGGCCAGATGGGCACCACGGAAGGACCGCTCGCCGGGGTGGCTGTTCAGAATCTCAACCCTGGCATGGCCGAGCAATTAGGCGTGGAAGAAAATGTGAACGGGGTGGTGGTCATGGATGTTGCTCCGGGAAGTTATGCCGCACGGGCAGGACTGGCTCAGGGTGATGTGATCAGTGAAATCAATCGTAAGCCAGTCCGTTCTGAGGAGGATTTCGTGAAGATGGTTTCCCACTTGAAGGAGAATGCATCCGCGTTAATTTTTATCCATCGGGGGAAAGGGGCGTTATATTTGACCATTAAGGTGTAACCGTTTATGTGGTTAAACCCGGTTGTAAAAGGGGGGCTTCTTCGACGGAGAAGCCCTCTTTTTTTTGCTTGAGAGTTGATATCTGTTTCAGGCAAGCAAAAATTTTATATCGAAAATCCCTACCATACAGCATTTTACCCGCCTGTTTTTGGGATCCCACACTCAAAGATTACTCCGCATAATTTATTGTTTGCTTCGTCTCTAAATGGTATAGGAGACAGGGGGCAGGAGTAACGGTCCTTTGTCAGGTTCTGAACGAGAGGGTTGTACCCATGTCTTTCGTTTTTTCATCAATGAAAAACTGGAAGTATGTTGGGGTCGGGCTGAGTCTTTTTCTGTTCGGGGGGGCACTGATCGCTCTCCACCATATCCTAGCCGAAGTTCATCTTAAAGATGTTCTCGCCCATTTCCATGACATTTCCTGGCGCGCCCTTATTCTTTCCAGTCTGTGTGTCGGTGGAAGTTACGTTGCCCTGACAGGGTATGATGTCCTGGCGCTTCGTCATCTTGGCCGACCCTTACCCTATACCACAACGGCACCCGCGTCTTTTATCAGTTACACGTTCAGTCACAATATCGGTTTGTCGCTGATTACGGGAGGCTCCATCCGCTACCGAATCTATTCCCCTGCCGGTCTCTCAGCGGTGGAAATCGCCACCTTGACCGGACTCTGTGCGATGACCTTTGGACTCGGAATCAGCCTCATGTTGGGCGTGGCGCTGGTCATAGAACCGGATAGGCTGGCCCTGGCCGACGGCATGTCACCACTTCTCAATCGGGCCATGGGTTTGGGTATCCTGCTCGGTGTCAGTGTCTATACGGCCTGGACGGCCTTTCAAAAGCAGCCCTTACAAATTGGCAATTGGAATTTCAAGTTGCCAACTTTCCGGATGACCGTGCAGCAACTTGCGCTTGGCGCGGTGGATATCAGCCTGGCAGCCTCCGCGTTATTTCTTGTGTTGCCTCCTGATGTGGGAATCAGTTTCCCCGGGTTTATCGGCATCTATGTCTGTGCCATGACCATAGGAGTATTGAGCCATGCACCGGGGGGACTTGGTGTCTTTGAAGCACTCATACTCCTTGCGTTGTCCCGTGTGGAGCCAGGGGCTCTGTTCGGTTCTCTTCTTGTTTACCGCTGTCTCTATTATCTTGCGCCATTTGCCCTGGCAGCCTGTCTTTTGGCCTGGTATGAAGGTCGGTGGGGGAGTGGGGTCCTGACCCCTGCCGTCCAGATGTTTCAACGAGTGTGCCGGGCCACGACGCCCCTCATTCTGGGGAGTGCTGTATTTGCGAGCGGCGTGATTCTTCTATTCTCGTCAGCCACTCCGATGGTAGGAGACAGGCTCATCATGTTACGGCAATATTTGCCTTTGCCATTCATTGAGGTCTCACATCTCTTGAGCAGTGTAGCGGGGTTGGGGCTCATGATTCTGGCTCGCGGTTTATTCCGCCGTATGGAAACCGCATTTCATATGGCTCAATGGGTGCTGTGTGGAGGGATCCTGTTTTCTCTGGTCAAGGGATTTGATTACGAGGAGGCCGGCATTCTGGGAGTAATTTTGGTGCTGCTACGTGCGAGCAAAGGGGCATTCTATCGGAAAGGTTCGTTGACCCGGCAATTCCCCGCTGCCTGGCTTGGAACAATAGTGATAAGTGTCGCCGGGTCGATGTGGTTGGGGATGTTTGTTTTCAAGCATGTCAACTATTCACATGATCTTTGGGGAGAATTCGCGTATGGGAGCGATGTGTCACGTACATTACGCGCGACCATGGCTGTCACGGTCTTGCTTATCGGTTTCCTTGTCCTGGAATGCATAAGAAGGGTTCCTCCGAAAGAATCTGCAAAGCCGACAAATATCTTCACGGTGCGAACCATTGTGGGCAGATCTTTGCGGACCGAAGCCAACCTGGCCTTATTGGGCGATAAACGATTCCTGATGTCTGGGGAAGAGGATGCCTTTGTGATGTACCAGATTCACGGGCGGAGCTGGGTGAGCATGGGAGACCCCGTTGGACCGGAAAGGTCATGGGAGCCGTTGCTTTGGCAGTATCGATCACTCTGTGATCAGTATGATGGGTGGCCGGTGTTCTATCAGGTCGGTGCCACACACTTACCACTCTACCTGGATATGGGCCTGGCTCTTCTGAAACTCGGGGAGGAAGCACGTGTGGACCTTCGGGAATTCTCTTTAGAAGGAAGGAACAGGAAAGAACTGCGATATGCCTATCGTCGATCTGCCAAAGAAGGAGCTCTGTTTGAGGTCGTTTCTGTCAATCAGGTGAACGGCATCATGGGAGAACTTCGGCAGGTATCCGATGAATGGCTCAAAGAAAAAAACACCGCTGAAAAAGGATTCTCCGTTGGCCGTTTTTCAGAGGTCTACCTCAGTCAGTTTGATTGCGCGGTCATTCGGTGGGAGGGCCGGATAGTCGGATTTGCGAACATATGGATGGCCCCGGAAGGACAAGAAATTTCTGTGGACTTAATGAGGCACCGAACATCAATTCCGCATGGGAGTATGGATTTTTTATTTATCAATCTCATGCTCTGGGGAAAGGAACGGGGGTATAAATGGTTTAATCTCGGGATGGCGCCTCTCTTCGGACTCCAGACTCATCCGCTCAGTTCTGTGTGGAACCAGATTGGCACCTTTATCTTTAGACATGGGGAACATTTCTATAATTTTGAAGGGTTGAGGACTTATAAGGAAAAATTTGATCCGGTTTGGACGCCAAAATATCTTGCCGCTCCCGGTGGATTAGCCCTTCCACGCATGTTATTCGATGTGGCCGCGTTGGTTTCAGGAGGAACTAAGAAAATTTTCCATAAGTGAATTTCCTCCCAGCAAGGTGAGGGGTAGCCTGAACTGTTTTTGAAAGGAATACCGATGATGTGTATGGGTCGTTTGCCATAAAGATGGGGGCTAAGAAGGAGGGTTTGTTTCTGAGCGGGAGCTAACGTTATGCAAACACGATTCCTGACCGTTCTTGTTTTGCTTATCGTGTTTCAGTTAACAGTGGGAAATTCCTTTTTTGGATTCACCAAGGACACATCAGTCACGAGCAATTCATTCAGCCAATCTACTCTTCTGCCTGACAGTCCTGCGATTTCGAATTCTCCTACCTTTTCACGACAGGGGCCACCCCAGGCTGGCAGTCTCACCTCCAACGACAACATACCAGTGACTCAACAGGAAGAATACCTTTACCTTATTTCGGCAAATCCCTAGGTCATCGATGTGCCTTACGAGGATCCTCTGGTGGTGTAGGGGCCCTGGTCTGGCACTGCAAATGTGCCTGAGCGACGAGGATCAGGAGGGCTATCCCGTCTTTCCACCTGTTTTATTACGAATCTTACGCTCCGCCTCAAGCCAGTCCTTATCCGCATAGTCTTCGCGGCGGCCTCGCCGTTTATAGAGTTCATAGGCCACCCCGGCGATCTAGGGGTGTCACATCGACGGGTTTCCTGCCCAGTAGGGGCGAGGCAGATGGATCGAACACCCGATAGGCCAGTAATTTCACTCGGTCGTTCAGGAGGAACCACACCAGTGCATAGCCCCAAACGAACAGCGCCCAGCCCCAGCCGAGAGGCGTCATGAGCCACCCATACACGGCAATCAACGTCGCCACGATTTGGGTGCCGAGCACGGCCACCCACAAAACCCTGGCAGGACGGATGGACCAGAATGGGCCGCGCGTGCGTGTGACGAAGATCGTCAGATGCCCCGCTACGGACAACTTCAGGTAAATCAGCGACCGGATGAAGTCACGGTCCAGGTCGAAAACGCGTTCGCCGAGATAAAATAGCCCGAACGATGCCACCACGCCCGTCACCCCCAGCACCGTCGCGATTCCAAGCACCATGCGCATGTTCCAGGTCTCGGGCTTGTCCTTGTGGTGCACGTTGTCATAGGCAATGGACAGAATGGCGCCGTCGTTCAGTAATGCCAGCATCACGATCATCACCGCCGTAACAGGATAGAAGTTGAATATCAGGATGGAGAGTGTCATGAGCAACAGGACGCGGATCGTTTCGGTAATCCGATAGATCGCGTAGCTGTTCATCCGCTGAAAGATTTTTCGGCTTTCCTTGATCGCGTCGACGATAACGGACAGGCCGGAGCGTCATGAGCACGATGGACGCAGCCGCGCGCGCGGCGTCCGTCGCGCCCGACACGGCAATGCCGCAGTCGGCCTTCTTCAGCGCAGGAGCATCGTTGACCCCATCTCCCGTCATGCCGACAATGTGGCCGCGTTGCTGAAGGACATCCACGATGTGAAACTTGTGTTCGGGAAACACCTGGGCAAAGCCGTCCGCTTTTTCGATGGATTCGGCCAACTGGTCCCGTTTCGTGATGCTTGGTGTCGCCAAAGCCGCCGGCATCGAGGATGTTCGTCCCTAATCCCAATTTTGCGGCGGTTTCCCGGGCGATGGCCAGGGCATCGCCCGTCACCATCTTGACATTGACGCCCATCTGCCGGGCCGTGGCAATGGTGGCTTTCGCCTGCTCCCGGGGCGGATCAAACAATGGTAATACACCCGAGAAACTGCCATTGGCCGTCCCGATCAGCCCGGGCCACACCCAGGGAACGGAACCCGCGTGCTGCGAATTCATTGACCGTTTGGTCGACGGCGGGCGTGACTTGTGCTGCATTGGAGCAAGTCCAGGATCACCTGCGGCGCGCCCTTGGTCACCCTGAATTCCTTTCCATCCGTGGCTTTTGACGGTGGCCTCTGTGCGCTTGTGCACCGGATCGAACGGCTGAAAATGCATCACCTGATAGCCATTCAAGACCTGATCATTTTCAGGCCGCCCAGCACGGCCAGGTCGATGGTATCCTTATTCTCCGGACGTGAGGCCAGCGCGGCGTTGAGGATGACTTGATCGACGGGGATGTCGTTGACACAGAAGGGATCACCAAGCGTCAGCTTGTTCTGCGTCAGCGTGCCGGTTTTGTCCGAGCACAGCATGTCTACACCGGCTAATTCCTCGATGGCCGCCAATCGGGTCACGATTGCCTCTTTTTTAGCCAGCAGGCGCGCGCCGACTGCCATGGTTACCGACAATACCGTCGGCATCGCCACGGGAATTGCGGCCACGGTCAACACCAGGGCAAATTGCAGCGTGGTGAGGATGGGGTCATCCCGGAAGAGCGCGACGCGTAATGATCACGGCTACTAGGGCTACGGCGAGAATAATCAGATAATTACCGATTTTCAGCACCGCGCGTTGAAAGTGGCTGACGGTATGGGCCTCCTGCACCAGTTGCGCTGTTTTTCCGAAGTACGTGTTCCGTCCCGTCCCATAGACCAGTGCGTCGCTTTCACCCTGGCGGACAATGGACCCCGAAAACACAGCCTCGCCAGGTTTGCGCTCGGCGGGCAACGACTCGCCTGTTAATGCAGACTGATCCACTTCAATCGGATCTCCTGCCAGCAGGCGCGCATCCGCCGGCACAATGTCGCCCAGACGAATGCGGATCACGTCGCCAGGCACCAACTCCCGCGCTGCCGGGGTGGACCAATTCCCATCTCGTTTCACCCTGGCCGTATTTGCCAGCTTAGCCTTCAGTGCGGCGATGGCGTTGCCTGCCTGGTGTTCCTCCCAAAATCCGACCACGGCGTTCGCCAGAAGCAGAACAAGGATAATGAAAAAATCCGGCCAATGCCTGGCGAGCGCCGAGAGAATCACCGCGGCTTCGATCATCCACGGAATAGGACCCCAAAAATAACTCAGGAATTTCAGAAATGGATTGGTGGCCTTTTCCTCAATCTCATTGGGCCCATATTGGGCCAGTCGCTTCTGTGCCTCCGCCTGACTGAGACCGTCCGGCGAAGACTCCAATTTTTTCTCCACTTCCGGCAGGGGCAGGGTTTTCAGATCATCCTTCGCATTGGCCTGGTCGTTGTTGGGTTTCATCATAGAAATTCCTCCTGTTTGTGCGATGCCTTGCTTGCACGGTGCTGTTAAGCTTCCTCCAGCCACTGCCGTGCCTCAGCGGCGTCGGCGTGATCGAAATACCGGACCGTCGCTTTCGTGAATGGCTTGCAGAACGTCGCCATGCCGTGCTGCCATTGCTTTTCCCCGACCATGGCCAATCGATCAATGTCGGCGAAGTGTTCGACGCCGAACTTGAAGTCTTCCCATGCCGCACCGGCTTCCCAGCCGTGGAAGTCGGTCATATCGAACAGCACGCGCAATTTTCCATGTTGCCGGACGAGTCGCTCAAACACGGGCACGAATTGCTCGTAATCCGCTTTGATCAGCTTTCCGCTGACATGCACGGTCAGCACCCTCCCGCCGTTTTCTTCATGGAATTGAATGGACATTTGGACTCCTTGATTCGATTGAGATTCGGCCAATCCCGACCCGATAACGTTGTGTGGAAGCCGCTTTACCGTTTCTCCCGTCAATGAAAACTGAAATCATACTTTCTTGTTTGTAAGAAGTGCGGATTTCAAAAAATCACCTATGGCACTTAGTCAACAGTCCTTTCTAAGCGAAATTTTCACGACATGCGAGCTCGGAACAACCATCCTGCCAGCGCCAAGTTCGCCATGCCGATAATTGCCATCGGCCAAAATTGGCTGACCAGCAGATGGAACGGTGTGTCCTCCAAAAACACCCCCCGCAGGATGATCAGAAAGTAGCGCAAGGGGTTAATCAGCGTGAACTGCTGCATCCAGTGCGGCATGTTGGCGATGGGTGTGGCGAAGCCAGAGAGGATAATTGAGGGCACAATGAACAGGAATGCCCCGAGCAGCCCCTGTTGCTGCGTTACCGACAAGGATGAGATCATTAGCCCCATCCCCACCGTTGAGAGCAGGAAGAAGAACAGGCCCACGTAAAGCGTTATCACACTTCCGCGAAACGGCACTTGAAACCAGAGCGTCGCGATCAGGATGATTACCGTCGCTTCGGCGAAACCGATGATGAATCCCGGCAGCGCCTTGCCGATGAGGATTTCCACGGGTCGAAACGGGGTGACCAACAACTGGTCGAAAGTGCCCTGTTCCCGCTCGCGAGCTACCGAAAGCGAGGTGACCAGCGTGGTGACCACCAGGGTCAACAATCCAACGATGCCGGGCACGATGAACCACCGGCTCTCCAGATTCGGATTGAACCACGCCCGCGTCTCTAAGCGCACCGGCGCCGCAGCGCCACCCGTACGCGACAGCCAGTCAGTGTTGAACCCATCAATGATTGTGTTGACGTAGTTGAGGAGGATCGCCGCAGTATTGGAGTTCCGCCCATCGACAATCACCTGCACGGGACCGGATCGACTGCTGAGCAATTCGCGGCTGAACTGTGGACTGATGTGTAACACCACCAACACTTTTTTGGCGTCTACCAGCGGGGCGATTTGGTCCTCGTGCGGGATCGTCACTACCTCCTGGAAGTTCGGTGAACCTTCAAACCGGGCCATCAGATCCCTGGACGCCTGGCTGTGATCCTCGTTGTACACCGCCAGCGAAATACGGTTTAGGTCGTACGTGGCGGCGTACCCAAACACCAGCAATTGTAGGACGGGCGGCACGAACACCACGATCCGGCTCCGCTTGTCCTTGAGCAGTGCCAGGAACTCCTTCGTCATCAATGCGCGAATTCGTCGCCACATGGTTACGTCCTATTCCAGCCGTTTCCGTAGTTTGTGGCGGCTCACGCCGAGAAAAAAAGCCGCCAGCACCGCCAGCGCCATCGCGTTCGGCACAAGCACGGACCAGACGTTGCCCGCCAGGAACAGCGTCTGCAACAGCGCCACAAAATACCGTGCCGCCAGCAGATAGGTGATCCCCTGAACGACATCAGGCATGCTGCCAATGTCAAAGATGAATCCAGACAAAATGAATGCCGGTAAAAAGGTGACGATGATCGCCACCTGACCAGCCACGAACTGGTTTTTCGTCATCGTGGAAATCAACAAACCCATCCCCAACGCCGCCAACAGAAACAGGGATGATGTGGCAAACAACAGCAGTAGCGACCCGCGCAGCGGAACGCCGAATAGCCATACGCCCATCGCCACCGACAACACCATTCCCCCCGTACCCAGCAAAAAATACGGCACCAGTTTGCCCAGCAACACCTCGCGCATTGTCACCGGCGTCACCATCAACGCCTCCATCGTTCCGCGTTCCCATTCCCGCGCCATCACGAGCGCCGTCAGCAGCGAGCCGATCAGTGTCATGTTGATGGCAATGAGACCGGGCACGAGGAAATTGCGGCTACGTAACTCACTGTTGAACCAGACCCGTTGCTCTACCTGTAACGGGGTGTGCAACGTTTCGCCCTGCGCGCGCGCCTGTTGTGCCAGCCAACGTTGCCAGACGCCTTGCACATAGCCGAGGATGAGCCGCCCGGTGTTGGCGTCCACGCCGTTGACGATCACCTGCACCATCGCACCGCCGGTCCGGCGCAATTGTCGCCCGAAATCCGATCGCAGATGAACAATGGCCTCCACGCGACGCTCCATGAGTGCCGACTCAGCCTCGTGGAGATGACGCATGAAGACCGGTGCAAAGTAGCCCGACTGTTGAAAGCCTCCGGTAAAACTTGCGGTGTCGGCGTTGGGCTGCTCCACAACCAGCGCGATCGGCACATGCTCGGCGTCAAGCGACACGCCGTATCCGAAAATCAGCAGGAGCACGACCGGTAACAGAAACGCGATGGCGATGCTGCTCGGGTCCCGCAGGATCTGGAAGAATTCCTTGCGGATCAATCCGCGCAACCGCATCCGACCACCGCCACGTGAGGGGTGTGCGTGGGGAGCGTTCATCCGGTTTGCCCCTGGCCTTCAATCAGCGCGATAAACGCATCCTCCATCGTCGGCTCCGGTTGCTCAGCGGTACGTTGACCTTTTTTAATCTCTTCCGGCGTGCCGATCGCGAGGATTTCGCCATCGGCCATGATCGCCAGGCGGTCACAATACTCGGCCTCTTCCATGAAATGCGTGGTGACCATCAGGGTCACCTGCTGCTCGGCCAGTGCGTTGATCCGTCCCCAGAATTCGCGCCGCGCCAGAGGGTCAACGCCAGAAGTTGGTTCGTCAAGGAACAGAATCTCGGGTTCGTGCATGAGTGCGCAGGCCATCGCCAACCGTTGTTTGTGGCCCAGGGGTAGATCGAGACTGGTAACGCCGGTCATCGAGGTGAACTCGAACTCGGTCAATGCCCAGTTCATACGTTCCCGTTGACGTTGTCCCGACAGATTGTAGGCGCTGCTGAAGAATTGCAGGTTCTCACAGACGCTGAGATTGCCGTAGAGCGAGAACTTCTGCGACATGTAACCAATCCGCGCCCGCGCCGCCGCTGCCGCCTGCCGCAAGTCCAGTCCTGCCACACGCAGGCTGCCCTCCGTCGCGGTTAGCAAGCCGCACAACATCCGAAACAAGGTGGATTTTCCTGCGCCGTTTGCTCCCAGCAAACCGAACACCTCCCCCCGGCTCACCTGAAAAGTCACGCCTTTGACCGCATAGAAATCGCCAAATCGCCGCTTGACATTTTTAACATCGATCACCGGGCCATCGCCGTTGTGCGAACGAATCGGGTCTTTGGTCGTGGGTTTGGGCGATTCACTCACAGCGGCGTCCGAATGTCGTTTTCGCAGCATCGTGATAAAACTGTCCTCCAGTCGTGGCGGAACCGGCTTGATGAGGACGTCTTCATGATCCGGCAACAATTTCCCAGGCTCGGGGAGAGCATCGCTATCCATAACCAGTCGCACATGTTCGCCCTGAATAAGCGCATCGACAACTCCAGCGAGCAGCCGAGAGCGATTTCTGCAATGCCCGCTTGTTGGTAGTCAGGAGAGGTCACCATATACGTCCGCCCGTCGCGATCGTTCGCTGAATTTTTTCGGTGGACCGTGCCCCAATACTTCGCCATCGTGTATCAGGATCACTTCATTGCAGCGTTCCGCTTCGTCGAGATAGGCGGTACTGAGCAGGACGGTCATCCCTTCCTGTTGCACGAGCCGATAAACGATCTGCCAGAGTTCGCGACGGGAAACGGGATCGACACCGACGGTCGGCTCATCAAGCAGCAGCAATTCCGGTGGACGCACGAGCGTGCAGGCGAGCCCGAGTTTTTGTTTCATCCCGCCCGACAACCGCCCGGCCAGACGCTCCGTGAACCGGGCCAGTCCGGTCATGCGCATCAATTCTTCGTACCGGGCCTGCCGGTGCGCTCGCGGGAGGCCCTGAAGATCAGCGTACAGATCGAGATTTTCCTGAACGGAGAGATCTTCGTAGAGGCCGAAACGTTGCGGCATGTACCCAACGCGCGCCTGCACGGCTAATGAATCGCGCGTGGCATCGAGACCCAGCGTCGTGAACCGGCCCGCGTCGGGCACAAGGAGTCCGACCGCCATCCGCATCAGCGTCGTTTTGCCCGCACCGTCCGGGCCGATCAACCCCGTGATACGGCCACAGACGCACGGTGAGGCTGACATCGCGCAGCGCCTGGACTGTTCGCCCGCCCGCGACGAACTGCTTGCGCACGCCACGCAATTCCAGCACGACTTCGGGCGCGCGCTCCGCAGGGTTCGGTATTTCCAGAGGCGTCCATGAGTTCGGCGTTACTCCAGGGGTTGGTTAAGCGGGATGGTGACGACGGCGGGCATGCCGAGACGGAGTTCGTCTTGCGGATTGCGGACAAAGACGCGTACCTGATAGACGAGCTTGGTGCGCACCTCGGAAGTTTCTACCGTCTTCGGCGTGAACTCCGCGGTGGGCGAGATGAAGCCGACCCAGCCTTCATAGCGTTTGTCCGGAAAACTGTCGGAGGTCACGTTGGCCTTCATCCCGAGGCGGATTTTTCCGAGGTCGGTCTCTGCCACGTATGCTCGAACCCAAAGCGGATCGTCCAGTGCCAGCGTGAACACCGGTTTTTGCGGCGAGGCCATGTCGCCGGGTTCAAGAAGACGATTCTGGATGACACCGTTTGTAGGCGCATACAACTTCGAATTGGCCAGATCCTCTTTCGCCAACTCGAGCTCGGCTTCATTTGACTTCAATGTCGCTTTGGCCGCGGCAACGTCCTCCTTGCGCGGACCAATCACCAGCAAATGGTATGTGAGCTTTGCTGAAGCAAGCCTGGCGGTGGCCACGTCCTGTGCAGCTCGCGCATCATCAAAATCCTTTTGGGCGACCGCATCGTGAGGGGCCAGGCCTTGGACACGTTTCAAGTTGCGTGCGGCCAGTATTGTCTCGGCTTGGGCTGCCCTCACGTCCTCTTTGGCCTTGGCGATTTCCTCGGGGCGGTTGCCGGCATCGAAGCGGGCGACGACTTCGCGTTGCGCTGCCGCTCTGGCCTCTCGGTACGCTACGCTCGCCTCAAACCGCCTGCTGTGCAACGTCGCTAACAGTTGCCCCGCCTGGACGCGATCGCCCTCCTGTACGAGCAACTCCGTGATCCGCTCGCTATCGTTGAAGGCAAGTTGCACTTGGCGAATGTCCACGTTCCCGAAGAGTACCAAGCGGTCCTGTGCGTCCACTCCCCGCCGCGCATGCCAAACCCACAAAGAACCGGCGACGATCACGATCACCAAAACGCCGATGACAACACGAACCTTATTTACTTTCATGGCTTCTCTTTTTTAGCACACAACGTGGTAAGGCTCCTAGTCTACTGCGCCGCACAGCCTCGGTACGTGCCTCCTCAGACTGGCGAATAGGGCGGCAAAATGCACCCGTTCAAGCACTCACCCAGTTGTGGCCATACGCTTGCCACGCACGGTGCGCGGCAAGTCGGTCATGCCGGTTTGCCGGCCTATCTTAACTGTATTTGTGAATTGAGTGTTTTGTACTCGATGAACTTTTCCCTGAGCTGCAGCTTCAGGTAGGTGCCCTGGCCGCCGGTCTGCGGTAGGCAGTCGATGGCGCCCATCATGAGATGGAAGCGATCAAATAACCGACCGCCCCGTCCCTTGCGAAAATTCAGCAAACGCTCGTCCAAGTTGGACGTGGCAAAGCCGTTACGCTTTGTCCAACACAATTCTGTGGCTCGTTTGCGTCGGCGTGATCGAAATACCGGACCGTCACTTTCGTGAATGGCTTGCAGAACGTCGCCATGCCATGCTGCCATTGCTGTTCCCCGACCATGGCCAATCGATCAATGTCGGTGAAGTGTTCGACGCCCAATTTGAAGTCTTCCCATGCCGCACCGGTTTCCCAGTCGTGGAAGTCGGGCATGTCGAACAGCACGCGCAAATTTCCATGCTGCCGGACGAGTCGCTCAGACACGGGCACGAATTGCTCGTAATCCGCTTTAATCAGCTATCCGCTGACATGCACGGTTAGCACCTTCCGCTGTTTTCTCCTTGGAGTTGAATGGACATAGTAAATTACTTTGGTTCATGTCTGGTTTGTAATTTATGGAAGTTCAAGCCGGTGGTTTTATCGATATGAGTTGTTTTGGAGTTCAGGATACTCGAGTGTCTTTCTCGGAATTGGCGGGTGTTGCGGTCTCTCTAAGCCATCGCAACGCGGCTTCCTGTTCGGATTTCGGAAAAGGTTTGACCTCCGCATGCACGAGATGGTCGGCGATCCTCGGCAGTTCCGTGAGAAGGCCGCTATCACTCACGACGGCCAATCTGGTGACCTTGCGGTGATACCTCTGGATAAACTGCATATGAGCGAAAAAGGCTTCGAGATTCACCCAACCCGGGAATTTTTTTGCGTGAATCATGACCCCCGATAATTTTCCATGCTCCGCGATGTACGGATCAATCTCATGAGCCAGCACCTCAAAATCGGCCGATTCGAATGGAGTGTCCGGTTCTAGGACGAGGATGCCATCCGGTCGAAGTAGTTTGTGATTGAGCATGGTGTTCCTCCCCCTTTACCTAGTGGTTTCAGTTTTTTCTGCCTTGTGGATTCCCCCACTTCCAGTTCCGGACTTCCGGCAGGTCTTGGCCGTATTTGTGTATATACTGTTTGTGCTCAATCAGCTTGTCTTTGAGTTGTTGCTTCAGGTAAATGCCCTGGTCGCCGGTCTGCGGAAGGCGGTCGATGGTGTCCATCACAAGGTGAAAGCGGTCCACCTCGTTCAGCACCGTCATGTCGAAGGCCGTGGTGATGGTGCCCTCTTCCTTGTAGCCGCGAACATGGATGTGGGCATGGTTGGTGCGACGGTAAGTGAGCCGGTGAATCAACCACGGGTAGGCATGAAAGGCGAAGATGACCGGCTTGTCCCTGGTGAAGAGTTCGTCGAAATCCATGTCGCTCAATCCGTGCGGATGTTCGGTTTGCGGTTGCAGCTTCATGAGGTCTACGACGTTGACGACACGGATTTTCAGATCGGGCAAATGCTCGCGCATGATGGAGACGGCAGCGAGTGTCTCCAGTGTGGGCACGTCGCCACAGCAGGCCATGACTACGTCGGGCGCAACCGCCTGGTCGTTGCTGGCCCATTGCCAGATGCCGATGCCTTCGGTGCAGTGCGTCAGAGCGGCGTTCATGGGCAGCCATTGCGGCGCCGGGTGTTTGCCGGCGACCACGATGTTGACGTAATGACGGCTGCGCAGGCAGTGGTCCATTACCGACAGCAGGCAGTTGGCATCCGGCGGAAAGTACACACGCACGATCTCGGCCTTCTTATTCACGACATGGTCGATGAAACCGGGATCCTGGTGTGTGAACCCGTTGTGATCCTGACGCCACACATGCGAAGCCAACAGGTAGTTGAGTGAGGCAATCTTTCGCCGCCACGGCAGGCGCGCCGTGACCTTCAGCCACTTGGCGTGCTGGTTGAACATCGAATCGATGATGTGAATGAACGCCTCGTAACAGTTGAAGAGTCCATGCCGCCCCGTGAGCAGGTATCCCTCGAGCCAGCCCTCGCATTGGTGCTCGCTGAGCATTTCCATCACGCGTCCGGCAGGCGCGAGAAATTCGTCGTTCGGCACGGTCGCCGCGTCCCATTGGCGTTGGGTCACCTCGAAGAGCGCTCCCAAGCCGTTGGACAGTGTTTCGTCAGGTCCAAAGACTCTGAAATTGCGCTGTGCACTGTTCAGCTTTGCCACATCGCGCAGGAAAGGCCCGAGCACGTGCGTATCTCCGATGCCGCGCACTCCTGGTGAAGGTACCTCCATCCCGTAGTCACGGAAATCCGGCATCCGCAGGTCGCGGAGCAGTATTCCGCCATTGGCGTGAGGATTCGCGCCCATCCGCCGTGCGCCCTGGGGAGCAAGCCTGGCCAGTTCCGGTTTGAGGCGGCCCTGCTCATCGAAGAGTTCATCGGGCCGATAGCTCTGCAGCCAATCTTCCAACAGCTTAAGATGTTCGGGATGTGTAGCAGGGTCGGAAAGCGGCACCTGGTGCGCATGGAAGGTGCCTTCCACTTGCTGGCCATCAATCATCTTCGGTCCCGTCCAGCCTTTGGGGGAGTTGAACACGATCATCGGCCAACGCGGGCGCTCAAACTTGCCCTCTTTGCGGGCGTCCTGTTGAATTTGCCTGATCTGTTCCACCGCCATATCGAGCGTCGCGGCCATGTCCTCGTGCATCTTTTCTGGCTCGTGACCTTCGACGAAATAGGGTGTCCAGCCATAGCCTCGAAATAACTGTTCCAATTCCTCGCGGGTGATGCGGGCCAGAACGGTCGGGTTGGAAATTTTGTAGCCGTTGAGATGCAGAATCGGCAGCACGACGCCATCGGTGACCGGATTGAGAAATTTATTGGAATGCCACGCTGTGGCCAGCGGCCCGGTTTCGGCTTCGCCATCGCCGACAACGCATGCGACGACGAGATCGGGATTGTCGAATACCGCCCCGAAGGAGTGGCTGAGCGAGTAACCCAGCTCTCCCCCCTCGTGGAGAGAGCCGGGAGTCTCCGGCGAGGCATGGCTGGGAATCCCTCCTGGAAACGAAAACTGAAGAAAGAGCTTTCGAAGTCCGGTTTCATCCTGGCTGATATCGGGATAGATCTCGCTATAGGTGCCCTCGAGATATGTGTTGCTTACGACAGCCGGTCCCCCATGGCCGGGACCGGAGACATACACCATGTCGAGATCGTATTTGTTGATGATCCGGTTGAGATGGACATAGATGAAATTTTGCCCGGGGGTTGTGCCCCAGTGCCCGAGCAGCATGTGTTTCACATCCGTAAGTTTCAACGGCCGCTTGAGGAGTGGATTGTCGTAAAGATAAATCTGGCCAACCGACAGATAATTGGCGGCCCGCCAATACGCGTCCATTTTGTGGAGCAGTTCCGGGGAAAGTGTGTTTGTCTTCATAGGGCACTTCTCCTTTTTCCAACGAATGCCGGCAACTCGGCAGCTTCTATCTTTGTATCGCCTGCGGTAAACAGGAATTGATTGACGCTGCCAGCCACCAGGTGCTGAATTAAGTTGTACATAATGATCGGCAACATCACCTGAGGATGGTCAGCCAGGGCCATGGCCGCAAGAACCAGCCCCGTTCCGTTATTGTTCATCCCCAAGCCAAACATGAGTGCCGTCCGTTGGCCTGAATCGATTCGCAAAATCAGGGCAAGAATCCAGCCAAAGAAAAAGGCCAGACAGCACAGACTGATCGCAATGAACAACATTACGGTCAGGAAATCCATATCCGGATGTGAGATGGTTTTTGGTAAGGCAACGGCAGCGTTGGAGTAGATCAACAGAAGTAAGACCATCGCATTCATCAGCTTAAGATACGGTTTGGCGGCCACCATTCGATTCCGGCCCAGGAAAACCCGGAGGAGGATTCCCGCCACGGAGGGTAAGATGACGCAAATAAACAGAAACATCCCGGTCCCATGGGTGGCCAACTCAAGCAAATCTTCGGAATAATCGCCGGTGGTAATCGCGCCGACGGCATGCAAGACCAACGGAGTCGTGAGGGGACTGAGAAATGTTGTTGCGAGAACTAGGCCCAAACTGATGGTCATGTTGCCATTGGCATTCTGGGTCCATGCTGTGGACGATCCCGCGATCGGCATGGAGGCGATCAAGGCCAGGCCAACCAGAATGTTTTGCGTCTCATCTAAATTGTGCCAGAATCCCATCATATGGCTGACCACGATAGATGAATCCGAGTGGGACCAGCAGATTGGCTGTCACCCCAATCAGCAGTATTTTCAGGTTTTGAGGCAGCTCTCGTAATCCTGCCAATTCGACACCAAGACCGGCGTTAAATAGAAGGAACGCCAGCATGAGCATAGGAAGAGAGATGAGGGTTTGTTCTTGAAAGGCCTCGATCTGGCCCAGTGTGACGTGGCGAATCCACAGTCCCCACGCAGGGCACAGCCCTGCGATGACGTATCCGGCAAGGATAAACCAGATGAAGCGTTGATGGACGAACCGTGCGAATGAAATAATGAGATTCACATCGTCCTCATTCTGGGAGACGGATACTCGATCCTCAAATTCTTATAAATCTCCTCATGATCGGCTGAGCTAGGAACCTGGCGTTTTAGGAGGTTATCGCCTTGTTCCGGAAAGAGATTTGTCCGAACGGCAGAGAGGTGAGGATTGAGTCATCGCTTTGGTAAAGGACTTGCCGGGAACGCGCCGGTGTGTTCATCGTTGACCCTCAGGCATTGAGGGGAGAGTGCCGAGTCTTTGGGTGAGGAGTAAATTCTCAGAAGCATCGACCGGGCAGTCGATGATTGAAAGCGTATTGGAGCTCAATGCCTTTCGCAGCACGAGTGCCAGTTCCTCTGCCGATGCGATGCGATACCCTTTCGCACCAAAGCTTTCCGCGTATTTCACGATATCCATATTGTGAAATTCTACGTATGTCGATCTGCCGAATTGCTGCATTTGTTTCCAGCGAATCAGGCCGAGACCGCCATCGTTGAAAATGAGCACCACAAACGGGGTAGCCATGCGTACGGCGGTCTCTAATTCCTGCGAGTTCATCAGAAACCCTCCGTCACCGGTGACCGCCACGACACGGCGGTCCGGGTGTGCCAATTTGGCCGCCACTGCGCCGGGCAGGGCAATGCCCATGGCGGCGAACCCGTTCGAGATGATGCAGGTGTTGGGAAGAAAGCATGGGAAGAGGCGCCCCAGCCAGACTTTGTGCGCGCCAACATCCGAGATCACGATATCATCGTGGGCCAGCGATGCACGCAGATCCGCGAGGATTCTTTGCGGCTTGAGGGGAAATGATGTGTCCTGACCGCCCTGCGCCAACTCATCACGGAGCATGTGGCGAAATCGTGAGGCACGCGCCGCGGCGGGCGCGTGCCCTCGATCCGTCAGCGCTTCAAGTGACGAAGTGATCGTACCCACTACCCCGACCTCGACGATGTACGACGCGTCAACCTCGGCGGGCGACATGTCCACGTGCACAATTTTCTTGTCGCGGTTGGGGTTCCAGGCATGGGGCGCATATTCCACGATGTCATATCCAATCGCGATCACGACGTCGGCTTCAAGGAATTCGCAGTTCACATAGTCCCTGGTCCCCAGTCCAATGGCACCGAGCGAGAGCGGATGGGTATCGGGAATGGTGCCTTTGGCCATAAAGGTTGTGGCAACGGGAATGTTCAGCTTTTCAGCGAATCGCACCAGCGCTTCGGAGGCATGTCCCCGAATGACGCCATTGCCCGCGAGCACGATCGGATGTCTGGCCTCCCCAATGATACGTCGGGCCTTGTCGAGTTGTTCGGGTGCGGCCCCCCCGGGGTGAACCCATTGCACGAGCAGGGGGTGACCCTCGGTTTCCATAGAGGCAATGTCTTCGGGAATTTCGATGTGTGTGGCGCCGGGTTTTTCGGACTGAGCCAGCTTAAAGGCCTTCCGAAAGACTTCGGGAATGATGTCGGGTATGGGCAAGGTGGCATTCCACTTGGTCACCGGACGAAACAGGGAAACGATGTCAAGGTGCTGATGGGATTCCTTATGCAACCGGTCTTGGTCGGCCTGGCCCGTCAGGGCGACGAGTGGCGCACGATCCATGGTGGCATCGGCCACGCCGGTGATAAGATTCGTTGCGCCCGGCCCCAGGGTCGAGAGACACACGCCGGCTTTGCCGGTCAAGCGACCGTACACGTCGGCCATGAACGCTGCGCCCTGCTCATGGCGGGTCATGACGAAGCAGATGGAAGAGCCGATCAGCGCATCGAGGAGATCCATATTCTCCTCGCCCGGCACACCGAAGATAAATTTCACGCCTTCATTCTCCAGGCATTGTACGATGAGTTTGGCGGCTTTCATGCGTCCTTTCCGGATTCAGATATCCTTGAAAAATTTGATTAACGCTGCCAGAGAATGTGAGCCTCTTCCAGGGGAATCGCAACCCCGTCGCAGTGCGGAATCACGCGCGCCGTATAATCCGTTGCCGGGCGAACTCGCAGGCACTGCCGCACGGAAAACATGCCCGCCGACCGATCCGGCCAGTTGCCGGATGTTACTTCATCTCCTGCCGGTGTGGACCGTCGCCGTTGATACCGTCGGCATACAGTTCGACTCGTGCGGCATCCGGATCCAGATCGTCGAGATAGACCTGAACTTCAAAAATATGTTCTTCCCCGTGGGTCTCCACCTTCACGTCGCCGAAACGTAGCGCGGACCATTTATGTTCCAATGCCTGCCGCCACTTCAGTATCTGTGGGCCGGCCGCGCCGTTTTCGGCGGCGCGTGCCCGATAGGCAGCTGCCGCCGGGAGGTACCGTTGCTCGGTGTATTCGCGCACCGTGCGGTTTGCGGAGAAACGCGGGGTCAACCGCGCCATGCTTTCCCGCATCCGGTTGATCCATGCTTGGGGAATGCCGTTCTCGTCTCTGGTGTAAAATTCCGGGATCACCTTCAGTTCGAGCAAATCATACAGCGCGTCGGCTTCAACCCCATCCCAAGCCGGATTGTCGCCATGCTCTTGTCCATCGCCTAAAGCCCACCCCACTTCAGGCGTGTAGGCTTCCGCCCACCACCCGTCCAACACCGAGAGATTGAGTCCTCCATTGACCAACACCTTCATACCGCTGGTTCCGCTTGCCTCCCAGGGTCGGCGTGGGGTGTTAATCCACACATCCACTCCCTGCACCAGCCGCTCAGTTAACAGCATGTCATAGTCGCTTAGAAAGATGATGTGGGGGCGGACCTCCGGCTGGCGGATGAACCTGATCCATTCATGGATCAAGGCCTGTCCTGCCCGGTCCTCAGGATGGGCCTTGCCGGCCATGATGAGCTGGACGGGGCGTTCCGGATTGGTCAGCAGGCTGCGCAATCGTTGCGGATTGTGCAGGAGCAGGTTCGGTCTCTTGTAGGTTGCGAAGCGCCGCGCAAAGCCCAATGTCAACGAGTTGGGATCAAAGAGATACTTCGCCGCATCAATAGCTTCAGGCGATGCGCCGGAAGCGGCCAGTTGTCTGGACAATCGCTCACGGGCATATGTGCACAAGAGGCCTGGCTGGCGGCGATGCGAAATTGCCAAAGGGTGGCGTCAGAGACCCGGCGCATGTCCTGCTCCAGCGTGTCCGTCGTCCCCAGCCATCGCTCCTTTCCACAGATTTTCGTCCACAGATCATCAGCCGGGGCTGAGTCCCACGTCGGCATGTGGACTCCGTTCGTTACATATCCGACCGGTACTTCGTCTTCCGGCCAATGCGGGAAAGAGGGGCGCAAAGAGATGCCGACTCACTTTTCCATGTAAATCGACTGACGCCATTCACCGCGCCGCTCCCTCGAATAGCCAAATAGGCCATGTTGAAGGATTCAGATGTGTCGTGCGGGTTCTGACGGCCCAGGGCCAGCAAATCATGAAGCGGAATTCCGAGCTTTTCCTTGGCATACCCACCGAGATATTGTTCAATGAGTGTCGGGCTGAATCGGTCGAAGCCCGCGGCCACCGCGGTATGGGTGGTGAACAGGTTTCCCGCGCGGGTCACGGTTAGAGACACGTCAAAGGGCTGTCCGGTCTTCTGCATAAAACTGCGGGCGCGTTCCAAGACCGCAAACGCCGCATGGCCTTCATTCAGATGACAGACTTCCGGTTGGATGCCCAGCGCCCCCAACAGGCGCCATCCGCCGATTCCGAGCAGTAATTCCTGCTGAAGGCGCAGCTCCGGACCGCCCCCATACAGCTCACTGGCAATTCCGCGATGAGCAGGAAAGTTCGCCGCATCATTGCTGTCCAGAAGATAGAGCTTCACCCGGCCGACCTGGACCTGCCAGGCGCGCAGCCAGATCGAGTAAGCGGGTAAGGCGATCTCTAACCGCAACCATTCTCCATTTGATTGCCGCAAGGGGGTGATCGGTAATTGTCCGGGATCGTTATAGGGGAAGAGGGCTTGTTGCGTCCCATTCTGATCGATCACCTGGCGAAAATACCCTTGCTGGTAGAGAAGTCCCACGCCGATCACCGGCACGCCCAGATCGCTGGCGGCTTTGAGTTGATCGCCGGCGACATTGCCGAGTCCACCCGAATAGATGGGCAAGGCTTCGCTCAACATGAATTCCATGCTGAAATAGGCGGCGCAGGTCAGAGCCCTCTGCGAGTAATGCTGCTGAAACCAGGCGGGGGACTCTACTGCCTGCTGCCTGGTCTGTACCAAGCTATCAATGTTTTTTCGAAAACCGGGATCCGCCAGCACCTGTTTAATCCGGTCGTGCGAGACGGTCTGCAGGACCACCCAGGGATTGTGTGTGATGTCCCATAATTCGGGATCAAGCTGCCGCCAGACATCATCGGTTGCATGATTCCATGACGAGCGCATATCCAGGGCCAGCTCGGTGAGGGAATTGAAACCATCGATTTCCTTGGGGAGAAAATTATCGAGGGGATTGCTGCCACGGATTGGTTGGCTCATGCTGTCTCCTTAAGTGGTGGCTCGTAGTGAATGACCGGCTGCCCGGGAGAAGTCGACAATGCACTCTCAAGGATCGGGGGTCGGCTGGTTTGCCTGCGAGGGAACATACTTTTGCATGACTGACCACACAGCTACGATGTTTGCATGTGGGGATGTTCCAATAATGTGCCACACCTCCATTCATGGAGGACTTTTCTTGAAGCGGCGGTAGCGACGGATGAGCGCGTTGGTGGAGCTGTCATGCTTGAGCTGCGGCTCACCCGGGCTTTCAAGTTCTGCAAGCGTCCGTTTTGCCAGCACCTTGCCCAGTTCAACGCCCCATTGGTCGAATGAATCGATATCCCAGATCGTCCCCTGCGTGAAGACGCTGTGCTCGTAGAGCGCGATCAACGCCCCGAGCGTTTCCGGCGTCAGACGCTCGGCAAGAATAGTATTGGTCGGGCGATTGCCGTCAAACACACGGTGCGGCACCAGCCGGCTCGGTATGCCGTCGGCTTTGACTTCCTCGGCAGTCTTACCGAAAGCCAAGGCCTCAGTCTGTGCAAACAGATTCGCCATCAGCATGTCGTGCTGATGGCCGATCGGATTCAAGGTTTGGGAAAACCCGATACAATCGCAGGGAATTAACTTTGTTCCCTGGTGGATCAGCTGGTAGAAGGAGTGTTGGCCGTTGGTTCCGGGTTCGCCCCAATAAATGGGGGCCGTCTGATACCCGACGCCCGCGCCGCCGAGCGTGACGTGCTTGCCATTGCTCTCCATCGTCAACTGCTGAAGATAGGCCGGGAAGCGCTTGAGGTAGTGGTCGTAGGGTAAGACGGCGACCGTCTCTGCCTTGAAGAAATTATTATACCAAATGGTGAGGAGTCCCATGAGCACGGGCAGATTGCGGTCGAAGGGAGCCGTGCGGAAATGTTCATCCATTGCGTGAAAGCCGGCGAGCATCGCACGAAAGTGATCGGGGCCGACGGCGAGCATGGTCGAGAGGCCGATGGCGGAATCCATCGAATATCTCCCGCCGACCCAGTCCCAGAACTCGAACATGTTTGCCGTGTCGATCCCAAACTTTGACACTTCTTCGGCGTTGGTCGACACGGCCACAAAGTGCTTGCGCACGGCTTGCTCGTGTCCGATCTGGCCCACGCTCCACGCGCGCGCGGTATGGGCGTTCGTCAGGGTTTCCATCGTCGTGAACGTCTTTGAACAGATGATAAAGAGCGTCTCTTCCGGGTTGAGGTTGCGCGTGGTTTCGGCAAAGTCGGTGCCGTCTACGTTCGAGATGAAGTGGAATGTCATGTCGCGCTGGCTGTAATGACGCAGCGCTTCATAGGCCATCACCGGACCGAGGTCAGAACCGCCGATGCCGATATTGACCACGTGGCGTATCCGCTTGCCGGTGTGTCCGCGCCATTGGCCGGTGCGGACCTGGTGTGAGAATTCCGTCATGCGGTCGAGAACCCCATGTACCTCAGAGACGATATTGACCCCATTGACGAGAATCCGTTTGGTCTCAGGCACGCGCAGAGCCGTGTGCAGGACGGCGCGTCTTTCTGTCACATTGATCTCCTCGCCGCAGAACATGGCAGCGATGCGCTCACGCAGACCACAGTCCTCGGCAAGCTGCAGGAGAAGGCCTAGCGTTTCATCGGTGATGCGATTTTTTGAATAGTCAAGGTAAATGCCGGCGGCTTCGGCGGTCAGTCGCTCCCCCCGGCGGGGATCGTCGGCAAAGAGCTGGCGCAAATGCAGACTGCGGATCGTCTTATAGTGCGCGGCCAGCGCTTTCCATACGGGCCGCTTGGTCAAAACCGGTCGGGTCGTGTGAGTGGTCGGTTTCACGCGACTCATGCTGATGCGACCTTTGTCATCGTGGAAATTTTGGCGGAAATTTGGTTCATCAGATCATGCCAGGACTTGGCAAAAGCTGCCGTCCCTTCGCGCTGGAGGTCTCGGGCCAGTGCCTCATAGTCGATGCCGGCGCCGGCAAATTCCGCGAGCACCGCTTCGGCGTCGCCACCGTGAACGCGCAGGACATTCCTTACCCTCCCATGACCGGCGAAGGCGAGGAGGGTCTTTTCCGGCATCGTGTTGATCGTGTCCGGGGCTGCCAGCGCCTCGACGTACAGAACGTCCGGGGCTTCCGGATCCTTGGTCCCGGTACTGGCCCAGAGCAGGCGTTGTGGGCATGCTCCCGCTGCAACCAGATCCTGCCAGCGTTTGCCTGCCAATAGATCGCGATAGGCTTTGTAGGTGCGCATGGCAATGGCCACGCCAAGACGGTTGCGCAACGACGCCGGCACCCTATTCTTGACTGCCACGTCCCAGCGACTGACAAAGATTGATGCCACGGACTGGATCTTTGGGTCGAGGCCTGCGGCGATTCGCCGCTCAATGCCGCGCATATACGCTTCGGCCGCCGCGATATACTGCTCACGCGAGAACAGCAGTGTGACATTGACCGGCACGCCCGCATAGATCGATTCCTCGATCGCGGGAATGCCTGCGATCGTACCCGGAATCTTGATGAACAGATTAGGGCGTTGTGCGCGCGCATGCAGTTGGGCTGCGGCCGAGATGGTGGCCGCCGTGTCGTCCGCGAGCAAAGGAGAGACCTCCAACGACACCCACCCGTCGAGACCACCGGTGGCATCGTGGACCGACCGAAACAAATCGGCCGCTTGCCCCAAATCTTCCATGGCGAGTTCGAAGAACAAGTCCTCGCCCGACTTGCCGGCGAATGCTTTCTGGCGGATGGCGTCACCATACAGAGTACCTTCTTTGATCGCGTGATCGAAGATCGTGGGATTAGAGGTGAGTCCCGTCACCGCGAATTCATTAATGTAGCGGCTGAGGGTGCCGCTGGTCAGCAACCCGCGCGTGATGTTGTCGAGCCAGAGGCTTTGACCAAGGTCGTGTAGTTGTTGTGTCGCGTTCATCGTTTCTCCTTACCGCAATGTGAGCGTCGATGGCGCCCCCTCGCGGGCGGCGATATTCCCGGATTCGAATGCGTCGTGGCTCTGGTGTGGAAAGCCTGTCGTCAATCGATTATCCAGAGCATATTTTATCGTCGCCCGAATGCGTAGCTTGTTGTCCACCAGTATGTAATGACGACATGAGTGCTGCTCGATGTCCTGGAGCATCTGCTCCTTGTGCACATAAATCAGCAGACGGCCCATGAGACCATCCCACAGTTCCGATCGTTGGATTCTGCCTGGCGGAAATATCACATTGCCTTCCGGCAGGACCACAAAGACTTCGAGCGTACCAGGAAACACATGCTCCGCAAACAAATCGTTCGTGAGACAAGGAAGTGGAACAGCACCTTTTTTTAAGATTGGGCATGCTGCTGATGAGATGCATAGGATATGCCAAGAAGAGTCGGTTTGTCGCCCTCTGAGGGTTCAACCCAGAGGGGATATTGATTCCAAACAAAAACGGCAATGGCGTTTATCCCCCTTTACCGGCAGGGGAATCCAAGGGTTAGTCGGTGAATGGATTTACATGGATGAAAGCAAGCTTGTCCTAATTTGGGACCAATCCTTCAATGGGGGTGTGACGAAATTCCACTTTTTTTTTGAATTTCTTTTCGATAATCCCTGATATGATTTTCCCCTCATGAGTGACTTCGCACCTGTGCATGGTGCGCTACCGCTCAGTGAGAGCCGCTTCTTCTGTCATCTTATCCTGGCTGTCCTCACCATTCTCAGGAGCCAGAGGGAGGGACTTCAAAAAACGCGTGCTTATTTGCCACGCCTATCCCGGAGAAGACGTGCCTTTCAACTGCAAGACCGCAAACAGCGAGAGGGTTACAGCCCCCACAGTGGTAGGCTGAGCCCTCCGAGCAATGAGAGCACCATAATTTCTTTAAATGAGATTAGGTGATTCGGTTGTTACTGAAGGATTTCTGGATAGCGTTGGCGAGTGTTTTTCGAATTGAATTGGCCAGATAGCTGTTGGATCGCTTTCATGGCGGCTCTTATCCGTATGGCCGCTATCGACTATGCCGAGCAAGGTGAGGAGATCATATGTGACCCGTTCGCGGATGGGCTCAACCGTGATATCGGTATCCGCTTCCGGCAAATCCTTCACGTGTATTTCGGCCAGCTTCCCCACTCACATTAATGATGGAGTATGAGGCATCTAACAGAAAAAGTTGCATCTTTTCCTATGAGAAGGGCTTCGACTTTCTCCCGTGCATCCTCAGGAATCGGGGTTATTTCAACCTTGGCGAAGCTAAAGGGTGTGTGGGAACATTGCCCTACCTTTGTTTTGTGTGGTGGTCTGGCAAGACCCCACTCTGAAGCCTTGGTGTCTTGCCATCACACCGGCAAATGTTCTCCCTCTCAATAATTAATGGGGTTTTTTCTTGGCGCCTTTTTTGGCACTTTGGGCGGAAATTCCCTTTTCTTGCAATTCCTCGGCTGCCATCGCCGCGCCGCCGCCCTTAGTTTTGTTGACGTTCTTTTCGAGTTCGGCGTGGCCTTCCTTTACAGCCTTTTCATGTTTCATTCCCGTTAAGGCATCACTGCGGTCACCCGGTCCGCTTCCACCGGGGAGGGCGGCTTCTCCGGAAGGTGAGCTTCGTTGAATTTGATTAGGTACGTTACTTTTAGGGTTTTTCGAGGTCCCGGGCTCACCGCCAACCATCTCGGCAAATGCTCCCGTTCCAAGTAGAAGACTGATACCGACAACACCAACCATAATTTTCATAACGTTCATCACGAACCTCCTTGAGAATGAAATGGATTTGTCTGTTAGATCCTGCCCATCCCCATTCTTCCCGGTTTCTTGACCGGCGGGACAATATCAGTAGGATGGGCGATGTCTGGAATACCTCTCCCGAATTTGGTCCCGACATACACATTCTTTACTTCATTTCCACTAATGAGTTCTATTCATTGTGTCGCCTCCTTTTTAGGGGATGGTAGAGGATCGGACTTCACTGTAAATTTGGAATTGATTTTTTGCTCCTTCTAGCCATTGGGATAGATGCATAATGCGTGCTGAGCTTATGCCCTTTTGTGAAACGGCGGACCCACGTGCAGAAATTTATTGATTGATATAAGAAAAATGTCCGTAGTTTTTAGGCTGATCTGGATGCAAAGGAACTATGAACGTGTATGATTGTGAGTAGGTGAATACCTACAAGGAATATTCAGAACAATTAATCCAGTGGAGAACGAATTGTCCGAATATAGGATTTGCAGATTCGGGAGTGCGTGAAGTGTTTTGAATGTTTTTGGGTTTTTTGCGAATCGAGCCGGTAAGACAGCTTTTGGATAGCCTTTATGGCCTCTCCTATTCTGTATGGCGGGTGTCGACCATGCCGAGCAAGGCGGGGAGATCATATTTGACCAGTTCGCCGATGCGCTCTACCGTAAGGTCAGCCGGGGGATAGGCCGTGAGATTTTTTTGATCCAGCGCGTAATGGCCCTGGCGGGGAAAGATCGTTGTCAGGCGATTTCCCCAGACCTGTTTCATGGCTCTTAGAATGCGAAGCTTGTCGTCTATCATGACGTAATGTCGAGCTGGATAACGTCGCTCGACGTCGGCGAGCATGTGTTCCTTGTGCAGGTAAATCAACACCCGACCCTTGACCGCATCCCACAATCCCGACCGTTGGATCTTGCGCGGCTGAAAGACCACATCACCATCCGAGAGGATGACCGTCCGGCCCCAATGGTCAAGATGGGCGAGAAGGTCAAGCGTGCCAGGATATAGGCGTTCGGCGAATGGATAGTCAACCAGAAATGAAGACATCATCAGCAAGCGCGGGTCATTCATGGTTTCAACACGGTAGCGTTGCAAAGCCCCCAGATAGTCCGCGTAACCGAGTTCCTTTCTCAACGTCTCAAAAATGTCCCAGTATCGATCCCGGTTTTTCTCGCCAAACTCTTGCGCAAGATGATGGCTTAGGTCAGTGCCGATGTGGTCGTTATCCAATAGGGTATTATCCACATCCAATAGGAAGACCACTTCCTCCGGGACAGTCATGCTTGTATCCTTTCCGGCATGGGATATACCAACCTTTATCTATTTCGATGAGCGCATCTGACTCTTGTAACTTCTTCCTTTGTCAATTAGATCGTACAATTCCCATTCAGAGTCTGTCCAACTTCCAGAGCCAGGGAGATACCACATTCTGGGATGACACAGATCGAGATGTGTCCATGCGTCGCCAATAATTTTATTTGGAGATTGCTGGCGACCTTTGGGAAACGTGTACGTGGCGGTTTCCTGCTCGGAGGTTGGTCGTCGAGAGATCCTGATCGCAAAGCGATGTGGAGGGCGAACTTCAAAACGGGCAGACTTAATGTCCGCCGAGATTGACCTTCCCACGGAACGCTTGATGCGCGCAGACTTGATAGCCAATGAGCAGAATGAATCCAACCAGAAACCACCAGAGTCCGATCTGCATGCCGTAGGTGCCGGCGGTGGCGTTGGTCACGGTCAAGCTGTTGGCCTGATCATTCGTCGCAATCAGAATGTTCGGATATGATCCCCAGGCTGTGCTGGCCAGCATTGTCAATATCAACAGACTCGTCGCGGAAAACGCTCCCGCATCCCAATTGCGCCTTCGTATTTCGAGAGCCGCCAACAATGTCGCCATACTGAGGACGGGAAAGATGTATCCAATGGGATGGGCGGCATAATTAAGATAAAATAAAGGTTGGACAAGGGGAACGGACGTCAGGGCCAACCCGACCAGAATAACCACGGCTGATCCAGCCAGCCAGCCCGCGTGTCGCGCCCGGTTCCGCAATTGGCCATTCGTTTTCATGGCCAGGAAATTGGCACCGTGCATGGCGAGGATCGCTACGCTTGTGGCTCCTATGAGGATGGTAAACCAATCAAGTATGCCCGGCTCCGGTCCTGTCATGAAATTTGTCCAGAGGGCCACGAAGAAATACCCTTCGGCATTCAAGGGCACCCCGCGAATGAGGTTGCCCAAGGCCACCCCGAACACGACAGCCAGTAAGAGGCTCGCTCCGGCAAACGCCACATCCCAAAACTTCCGCCACAGTGCGTGATCCACGTGCGAACGGAGTTCGAGTGCGAGTCCACGGGCAATCAGCAGCCACAAGACCAGATGTAAGGCCAGATAAAAACCGCTGAACCCTGCCGAATAAGCCTTGGGAAAGGCGAAGAATAACAGACCACCTGCAGCGATCAGCCACACTTCGTTGCCGTTCCAGATGGGGCCGATGGCGGCCAAGGCTTTACGTCGGTCCTCTTCAGTTTTCGCGGCGAAGCCATAGACGATGCCAAGGCCGAAGTCGAATCCGTCTAGGACGACATAGATAGTCAGCATCAACGTGACGGCAACATACCAGAAGGTTTCCATCTTACCGGTTCCTAGCGCTTCGCAGATTCAGGGAAGGAGCCTGCCGGGCCATGTCTTATTGTTTCAGCCATCAGGAATAGGAAAAGCAGTCCCAATACAAGATAGATTCCGAGAAATCCGAGCAACGTAAACAGTGCGTTGCCCGAATGGACCAGCGGTGAGCTGCCGTCGACCGTGCGGAGCAGGCCATACACCAGCCAAGGCTGGCGGCCGAGTTCGGCAGTCATCCAGCCGGCCGTGGTGGCGAGATAGGGAAGTGGCGCGGCAAGCATGAGCAGCCAGAGCAGCCAGTTCGCGGAAAACAATCCCCCACGCCAGAGCCAGAGCAATGCCAGTGCCATTACCGATGCCAGCATGGTTCCAAGCCCGGCCATGATATGGTAGGCATAGTAGAGCAGCGCTACATTGTCGGGCCACTCTGTGCGCGGAAACGCGTCGAGCCCTTTCACCGTGGCGTAGAGTTCGTCAAAGAGCACAAGACTCAACGCATCCGGCACGACGAGCGGATTGTCGATCGTCAGAGTTTCCATATTCGGTTGACCGACGAGCAACATGCCCGCGCCACGCTCGGTCTTGAAGAGCCCTTCGAATGCGGCGCCTTTGATCGGTTGGTGTTCAAAGACCTGTCTGGCGTTCTCGTGGCCTGTCGGGAAGATCATCAACGCCGTGGCGATGGCGCCAGCCACCACGCCGGTACGGAGGAACGTCCTCGCATATTTCACGTGCAGGCCGGATAGGAGGTAGAATGAACCGACTGCCGCCATCACGAACGAAGCCGTGACGACTGCGGCCGTCATGTTGTGAGCGTATTGCCAGAACAGCCAAGGATTCGTGAGCAGGCCGGAAAGACTATCAACGAACAACCGTCCGTCCGGGGCCACCGTATAGGCGACCGGATGTTGCATCCAGGCATTCGTCGCCAGAATGAAATAGCCGGAAAGCCAGGATCCAAGAAAAAGCATCAGCATTGCGGTCCATTGCACCTGTGGGCTGAATCGTCTCTCTCCGAATAGCAAGATGCCAAGGAATGACGATTCCAGAGTAAACGCAAACAGGCCTTCCATGGCCAGTGTCTGGCCGATCACGCCGCCGGCAAAGTTGGAGAATTTCGCCCAATTGGTGCCGAATTGGAATTCCAATGGAATGCCGGTCACGACACCAAAGGCAAAACTCAAAGCAAAGATCTTTGTCCAAAACCGGGCAACCTCATGGTAGTGGTTGTCACCGGAAGCGAGCGCCCGGCTCCGCAGATAAAGCAGCAGCAAGGCCAGCCCCATCGTCAATTGTGGAAAGAGATAATGAAAGGTGACCGTGAAGGCGAATTGCAGACGGTCATAAAGTACCGCGCTGGCCATTGAATTCTTTCGAACCGAACAGGGATGTTCCGGAATAAGATTCGGTGGGCTGAAGAACGTCTTCTCAGCCCCTTCCTTAACCGTGTTGTGGCCTTAGTCGCACATCCAGTAGGTGGAGTGGAGCAGCTGGAGTGGATGGCCCAGAATCCGCCCTATAGACAAACCGTTGCAAGTACGTTGGCGCCTAATGCGGGAAAATGTCGAATAAGGACCATAAACCATTGTTGCCGATGAACGAACGTGCGCTCAAACTCCAGGATACCCTGATTCAATCACGGGCCTGTGGCTATCGTGATGAGGAGTATCTCCGGCTCAAGATCATTCCAGCCTTCTGAGCTCGGAATTGAGGAAAGTTTACCCACATGATTCTGCGTTGCGCCATTCAAAGAATGCGCGTCTGATTCCTATGTGTGAAGACGCATAATCATCCTGGTGAGGGGGAAACTTATGTGATTGTTGGGAAGGATGCATAAACCAACCGTCCAATGTGAAATAAATAAGAAGAGGCATTTGATGACGATCCACCATAGTCGCCTAAGGGTGCTAGCCGATTTGTGAAAGTTTATTATAGGCATTTAAGGCGGCCACCTTGTAACATTCCGCAAGTGTCGGATAATTGAAGACGCGGTCAAGAAAATAATCCAGCCCGCCCCCTAATTCCAGCACCGCTTGCCCGATATGGATGAGTTCCGTGGCACCAGTGCCGATCACATGGACACCAAGAAGCTTTCGGGTCTCACGATGAAACAGCATCTTGAGCAACCCACTGTCATCTCCCATAATTTGCCCACGGGCAATTTCCTTATAGCGAGCCACCCCGGTTTCATAAGGGATTTTTTTCTCGGTCAGCTCATGTTCATGCGCGCCGATCATGGAAATTTCGGGAATGGCGTAAATGCCGAAGGGAAAGTGTGTATCCATGGGACCGGCACTGACCCCGAAGGCATGGCAGGCCGCCCGTCGGCCTTGCGCGGCGGAGGTGGAGGCGAGACTGGGGAACCCAATCACGTCCCCGGCGGCGAAGATATGGGGGATTTGCGTTCGAAAATCTTGATCAACCGCAATGCGTCCTCGCTCATCCGCGGTCAGCCCCGCCCCAGCTAGATTCAATCGATCGGTTGCGCCGATTCTCCCAGCGGAATACAGAACCATGTCGGACACAAGGCGCTTCCCGGACTCCAGTTGTATCACAGCTTGTTTGGGCGGACCTTCAGCTATGGTTAATTTTTCCACGGTTTCTCCCAATCGGAAGGTCACATCCCGGTTTCTCAATTGATGAATGAGTTCCTCAACAATTTCGTTATCCAGGAATTCAAGCAAGCGCTCGCGTTTGTCCACCACGGTCACGTCGATTTCGAGTGCGGCAAACATGGAGGCATACTCCATCCCGATCACGCCCCCCCCGACCACCACTAATCTTTTGGGCAGGAGATGTGAGGTGGACCATCTCGTCACTGGTGACAATGATTTCACCATCCACGCCGGTACCAGGCGGCGGGGCGGCTACGGTTCCGACTGCAAGCAGAATATTCTCAGCCGTGACGGTTTTTGTCTCGTGTTCTGGGTGAATAACAAGGGTATGGGCATCGGTGAAGGAGGCTTCGCCGGAAATGAGTTCGATATCATTCCTCCAAAGCTGATCCTCCACGACATCGACTTCCCGGCTTCGGACAAGTTGCACACGAGAAAATAGTTGTTCCGCCGTGGGACGGTGCCGTTCCCGATTTCTTGTCTGTTGGACGAACGGATGATTGGTGGCCATGAAGGATAACACGGCCTCGCGTAGGGTTTTGCTGGGAATGGTCCCGAGTTCTATACACACGCCGCCCGCGCACTGGCGACGTTCAACCACTCCCACCCGCTTCCTGAACTTAGCGGCTTGAATCGCCGCTCGTTGGCCTGCCGGGCCGCTGCCGATGCATAAGAGATCAAAGTCGAATTGGTTACTCATCTGGAACCAAAATATATACACGACATCTTTGATGCCAGGCGCAAGGATAACATTCGAACGTTACGGGGCATCCTTGATGTAAACATGGAATAGGAATGGGCCTGATAACATCCCTACAATACCATTCATCACAATACAACGACAATAAATTCCCCTGACATGCTGATGAGGGTTATGACCACAATTGAGGGCCTGGCCATGCTATCACCGCTTCGGAAATTCGGCACGGGATTGGTTCCCATCAAGCCTGGGGAAATCATACGTCTATGAATTATCCCCTTAATCTATGAGCATTTAGTATGCCCATCGTTCGTATATCGTATGGCGATCCCGGTTAATGACGTGATGGTATAATCGTAGGGGAGGGCCACGCCTCCAGCATAACCCATGCCGCCCATTCCATATCCCATGCCCCATGGGCCGTAGGGCCCACCATATCCCCAACCGGGGTAGCCATAGGATCCCATTCCCCAGGGCCCGCCCATCATCATGGGGCTTTGGTAGCTGATTCCATGGATCACATGCTTTTCGGGCTTGGTAAACACGACGGCATCACTGCCTAATGAAGCGGCCTTTTTAAGAATGTCAATCTGCTCAGTAGCATAACTGTCCGACTCACTCCCTTCTATACTCAGTTGAGCAATGCTGATATGTGCACAGGAAGGCTCCCGGTCTAAAATTTCAACGCTCTGCCATGAGGATTTGGCTGGAAATGTCTGAGAGGTGAGTAGAAGCGTGTTGACGGAGGTACATCCGGTCATGAAAATTCCGATACCGAGGAGCCCCATAAAAACCATGTCCCGCCATACAGGCGATTTCTTGGAGGCATGAGGTTGGCTCATTGAAGATACCGCTCAAACATGTGGCCTTCTGCGATCAGGCGGCGCTCTTCGATTGTATCTCGTTGTCGGCGGTAGCTTTCAAGACTTGACAGGTATTGGTTTTCATGAAGGCGCCATGCAGCCTTTAACTCATGGTGGTCGCCGGGAATTCCCTGAACTTGGCGTAGCATAGCCTCCACATATCGCAAATGTTCAAGTTGCAATTTCCATTGATCGAGGTGCAGGCTCCACCCTTGAAGATCAAGCGTTCGTAAATCCTGAATGACAGGGTCATTTGTGGCAGGGAGTTTATGTAAAAAATCTATCCGTTTTTTGATGCCATCTAGGTTGATGGTCAATTCTCCGATGTGTCTTTCCACATCGCCGAGAATCGATTGTAAAGGCCGAATTTCTTCCGCTAGTGCCGACCCTGTTACCATTCCCGTGAAGATCCCCATCAAAAATATCAGAAGCACTTTCATTCTTTTCGCGATAGGCATCATACTTCCTTTCTCTGACCTCGAACAGTGGGTTCACCTATGAACCTATGATTATAGATGAGACCGATCTTTTCCTTTGCTGAATCACCAGATCGAAGAGCGACAAGGTCCGTTTAGTCAGGTCCACGTGATTCCGTCATACGGTATGTATACATTTTTTATGGATCAAAGAACGTAGGAAAAGCATACCCTAAACTCACACCATGCAGCGAATAATTATTTTTTCGGGAAACTACGTGAAAGGGTAGGGTCCGGCCCTCATATGGTCAATTATATTATAGGATGCGTGTAAAGAGCTAAGCTGCGATTGAGGGGATTGGGACAGGAGAAGGCATACCCATGCCGGCGAAGATCCGGGAAAGAATCCAAAATTCACACCAAGAAGACATGGTTGATTTTTTTGCCTCTAAAACACCATACATACGATTATTACCCTGGCGGGCAGGTTTTGAAGCAAAGATTGCACAGCTATGGTCGATGCAAATGGAGGAAGCATTCGCGTGAAAAGTACGGAAGAGAAATGCACCACATTTACGATTAACCTTCCTCAAGAAGGACCGGCAGCCGAGGACGCCTATCCTTGTCATGTTACCGTATAAGCCATTGCCAGTAGACGAGGGGTGAGCGCCGGTCAAGGAACGGAGGGTGTAGTCAAATCATTATTCACCGAGTTATTGTCCGCGTTGACATCAATTCCTCCGGCGGGCGGGGGTTTGTCAAGATCGACATATTGGAATGTATCGAATGGTTGAATCTGCTCGTCGGTGGGCAATTGGTCGTAGTTCCAGCCCCCGCCGAGAGCGCGGATGAGCGCAACCGTAGCTCTAAGCAGTTCAGCCTTAATAACCACTAAATCAATACGTGCCTCAAGTGTGGCGACCTGCGCATAAATGAGTTCCAGGCTGGAAGCCAGCCCGCCTTTATAGAGTTCCGTGGTCAGATTTTGGGTTTTGAGGGTGGCTCCGACGGCGGCATCCTGACGATTGGCCGCAAGGGTCAGCCGGTTGGTCAGACTCAAATTATTCTCGACTTCGCGAAAGGCGTTCAGCACCGTCGAACGGTATCGATCTTCCGTCTCGCGATAGGCCGACCAGGCCTGCTGCAATTGGGCGCGGCGATATCCACCCTGGAAGAGCGGCAGCGAAACCGTGGACCCATAGGACCAGAAACTCGCTGGCGAGCTTTGATTCGAGACGTTGAAACCGGAATCTTCGAATCCGCCGCCGGCTCGAGAATCGCACATCCGGAAAAAAGGCGGCGCGGGCGATGCCGATGGCTCGGTTCGCCTGCGCCATCCGGCGCTCCATCCCGGCGATGTCGGGCCGACGCTCCAGCAAGGTGGATGGGATGGTCCTCGGAATTGCGAAATCTTCCACTCGAAGGTCATCGACCGGCTTGATCGTGAAACTGCTTGGCGCCATGTTGAGGAGGATGGCGATGGCCTGTTCCGTCACTTGGCGTTGGCCTTGAATCTGGGCTAATTTCGTCTCCGTGCTGAACAGCAGCGATTCGACGCGGGCGACGTCGAGCGCCGACGCGATCGCGCCGGCGAACTGGGCCTTGACGAGGTTGAGCACGTTTCTATAGAGGGTCGATCGATTGGGAATAGATCGCATCCTGCGCATCATATCCGCGGAGCGTGAAATAGTTCGCCCCAATTTCCGCCTGCAGGCTGAGCCGCACCAGGCCAAAGTCGGCGGCGCGCTCCTCGGCTCGGTAGAGTTTCCACGCGCGTCGCATTGCGGATCGCCGACCAGAAATCCGGCTCCCAGGACGCCAGCCCGCCACCGGCCCCCATCGCTTCCGGTCAACGGCGTATCAGGGTCGTAAATAGAGGGATTGACGTGATTGCTTATTGTTCGAGGCGTCGAACCCCAGGCCAAGCATGTGGAATCCGTTGGGATCGGGCCTTCATCATGATATTGCGGGCCTGGACAAACCGCTCGGCGGCGGCCTGCAGATCCGGATTGGCCGCCATGGCCTGTTCTTCAAGGCTGTTCAGGATTGGATCGTTAAACAGTGTCCACCAATCCGGGCGTAATTCACCATCCGACGGTTTCGCCTCGACGAAGGGACTTGCCCCCTTCCATGAGGCGGGGACGACATATTGCGGGGGTTCATAGCTGGGCGCCAGATCGACGTGCGGCAAGCAAGCCGATAAATTGAGGATCAGCAGGAACAAGCCGCAGCGCCACGCACAGGAGGACAGAAAGATACGCCATACTTCCAGTCTCAGAGGTAAACGTTCGCCCATCATGGGTATAGCGACTCTCATGGTGAAATGTGTTCCTTTGATGTCGGGGACTCTTTCGGCGTCGGCGCGCCTGTTGGCAGCGGTCCGCCGGTTGGGGCGGGCGCGTCGGTCGGTGCTGGGGCGTCGGTTGGCGCAGGGGCGTCGGTATTAGTAAGGTCATAACCGGGCGCCGGCGTCACGATACGCACCGTGTCTCCTTCGAGCAATGCAGCGCTCGGGTTGTTCACGATGCGGTCGGTGGTGGAAACCCCCTCCGCCACTTCGACGGCACTGTCGAGGAGTTTGCTCACGGTAATTGGGTTGAAGTGCACACGGTCGTCCTCCGTCACCACAGCCACTTGCGTGCCGTGCTCCTGGAACACCAATCGCGGTGGATGGAATCGTGAACACTTTCCGGTCAACCGGCGCTGTGAGGTGGACCTGGGCGTAGGAGCCCGGCCAGAGGGCCCTGTCCTCGTTGTCGATCGTGAAGACGGTAATCGCGGTACGTGTGCTGACGTCGAATCCACGGGCGACGGTCAGGAATTTGGCGGTGAAATGACGATTGGGCAATTGTGGCACGGTCACGTCGGCCGTTAGTCCTGGCTGGAGGAAGGGTCCAAACGACTCCGGCACGGAGACAAAGAGGCGTAACAGACTCACGTCGGCCACGGTAAAGAGATTGCTGACCGTGCCGGGGGAACTGATCGTCCCTTCCTTATTGACGTAGTCGCCGACATTGATGTTGCGGACAGTTACCACTCCGTCATAGGGTGCGACAATGGTTTTGAACCGAATAAGGGCCTCGAAGTTCCTGACGTTCTGCTCCGCTGCTCTGACCTTTGCCAATTCGGCTTTCGCTTCCGCCACCTTCACCGAAATCGACTGCTCGGAGACCGCATGGTTTTTGCGCAGTGCCAGCCAGCGCTTGGCTGTGATTTCGGCGAGTGAATAGATGGCGCGCACCGACTCCAGATCCGCTTTGGCTTGGTGATATTGGGCGTCGAGAGCGGGCGCATTGATTTCGGCGAGGATATCGCCTTTTTTCACCAGCGCGCCGTAGTCCTTGTACCACATCTTCACATAGCCCGAGACCTGCGCGTAGATCGGAGCCTGAAACCAAGCCTCAATAGTGCCGGGGAGCGTAATGGTCTCGGTCGGCGGTACCGGCTTTGCATGGATGACCGCCACGGTGGGGATGGCGCTTTCGTGCGTCTGCTGGCGAAGCAAAGAGGCGTCGCTTTTGCTCTCATAAACCCGATAGCCGAGGTAGAAGATACACAGGAGGGCTACTAAGATCATTACGAGCCTTCCACGCAGGATCTTACTCATTGTATGCATGGTCCTTCTGGCGAGCCGCTCGCCTGTTATAGATCATCGCGTAAACGCAGGGCACAAACAGTAGGGTAAAGACGGTGGCAACGAGCAAGCCGCCGATGACGGCCCGTCCCAGAGGCGCATTCGTGGAATACCCTGTCGCCATGGGCACCATCCCGAAAATCATGGCCGAGGCCGTCATGAGCACGGGTCGGAAGCGGGTCACTCCGGCTTCCATCGCGGCCTGCAGGGCATTGCCATGCTCCTTGAGCCTATCGCGCGCATAGGACACGACAAGGATTGAATTGGCGGTTGCCGTGCCCATGGTCATAATGGCGCCCGTCAGGGCCGGCTCCGAAAGTCGGGTATGGGTCAGGAACAATGCCCATGCGATGCCCGCCAGCGCGCCGGGTAGGGCTGTAATAATGATGAAAGGATCCAGCCAGGATTGGAAGTTGACGACAATCAGCAGATAGATCAGCACGACCGCAGCGAGGAGGCCGAAGATCAGCTCGAAATACGCATCGTGCATCAGTGATGCCTGTCCGTGGATTTCAAGCTCAGCCGTGCGTGGCTTCTCGTCCTCCATGCTTTTGGCGACCTTTTGGACATCTGCTAACACCCCGCCGAGGTCCCGTCCTTCGGCGGATATATAGATGTTGAACAGCGGCATAATGTTGCCGTGCGTGATCACGCCGGGCGTACCCGTTGCAGTAATGTCGGCCAAATTGCCGAGGAGCTGCACTTCCTGTCCCTCCGGATCTTTCGAGTCGCTCGCGGACTCGACCGGGATAGTCTTGAGACTGTTGACACTGTTGATCTGCGGCTGCGGCGTATAGACATTAATCAGGTATGACATGCCGGTACTGGGATCGAGCCAATAGATTTGGTCGGTCTGTTGGCTTCCGGCGGTCGTCATGAGTAGGTTGTCGGCCATTTCCTTAAGGGATCTGTTGACCCCGAGTCCGAACGTGCGGTTGCCTTCGACCATAAGGGTCGGCGTGCGCATCGTCTGCTGGATCACCACGTCTGCGGCACCGGGAATCTCCCGAAATTTGCCCACCAATTTACGGGCGAACTCATAGTTGGGGTACATGTCCGGGCCGTTGATTTGCACATCGATCGGCGCAGGCGCCCCAAAGTTGAGGATTTTTGCGGTCAGATCGGATGGTTGGAAGGTGAATTCGGTTCCGGGATAGCGTTCCCTCAAGCCCTTGCGGAGAATTCGCCGATAGTCCCAGACCGGGGATTTTTCATCATTCAAGAGGATCGTCAAGTCACAATCCTGGGAGCCGATCGTTGGCGTCGGAATGAAGGCGAGGTTATGCGGTCCGACCGGCAGGCCGCAATTACTGACGATGTTTTCAACTTTGCCGGGCAACAACTCCTGGATGCTGTTGGAGACCAGAGTGGCAATGCGTCCTGACACCTCAATGCGTGTCCCGAGCGGCGCCCGCATATGCATCGTCATGACATTCGACCTGATCTCGGGAAAGTAATCCCGTCCGAGGAAGAAAAAGAGAGACATGGAAGCCAGAGCGATGGCCAGAGCAGTCGCGACGAAGGCCTGCCGGTTGGCGATCACCTGTTCGAGCAGCGCACTATAGCGCTCGCGGAAGCGGTTGAAACCGCGTTCGAACCCGTTCTGAAAGCGGACGAAGACGTTCGCCGATGATTCCGGACCGGACTCCCCGTGGGGTTCATGCGGCTGCGACATGGTGATCCTTCAACATATATTTCGCCATGGTCGGCACGAGTGTTCGTGACAGGATGAAGGACGCCAGCATCGCAATGATGACCGCCTCCGCCATGGGTTTGAACAGGTAGCCGGCGACGCCGCCAAGCTCGAAGAGTGGGAGCCAGACGATTGCGATGCAGAGGGTGGCGACGAGGGTCGGGACGACGATCTCATTGGCGGCGTCGATGATGGCCTGTTCGAGGGGTTTGCCCATTTCGATATGGCGATCGATATTCTCGATCATCACGGTCGCATCGTCGACCAGAATGCCGACGGCCAGCGCCAATCCGCCCAAGGTCATGACATTGATCGTCTCTTCGAGCAGATGCAGACCGATGATGGCGGTCAGAATAGACAGCGGGATCGAGGTCCAGACGATGACCGTGGCCCGCCATGAACCAAGCAGCAACAGCACGATGATGCCGACCAGCCCACCGGCCATGAGCATTTCATGCAAGACATCCGAAATCGAATCTTTCACGAACGTCGAGGCATCGTCGATGAGCTTGATCTCCACCCCCTCCGGAGAAACCTGCTCGGCGCGTGGGATCATCTTCTTGATCCCATCGACGACATCAAGGGTCGAGGCTTCGGTGCTCTTCATCGCGACGAGGATGACGGTCTGTTTGCCCTTCACCAGTACCGCGTTTTGTTGCACACGCCCCATGAGGCGCACCGTGGCCACGTCGCGCAGGTAGACGAATGCGTTGCCCTCACGCTTAATCGGAAAATCGGCGAAATCCTCAATCTTTAATGGTGAGGCGTTTGTCAGGACGATCCAGTCGGTCTCCTTGATCTTGATGTCGCCGGAGGGTAGCACGAGGTATTGCTGCATGAGCGCTTTGTGAACGTCCGCCGGAGTGAGTTGACGGGCCAGTAATTTCTGCTGATCGAGGTTGACCATGACCTGCATGTCCTGGCCGCCGTATGGGTGTGGCAGGACGATGCCCGGTACCGTCACGAGCAGGGGACGGATTCGCATGTAGACGAGATTATAAAGCTCTGCCGGAGTCAGGTGATCGGAGCTGATTTGGAGCATGGCCACTGGTATAGAGGATGGGGCGAGACGCATGACCATGGGCGGCGAAATATCGGGGGGGAGCGCATTGACGACATTCTGGGCAATACCCACGATATCCGCTTCGGCCCTGCCCACGTCGACTCCATCCTGGAGGAAAATATTCGTGATGCTGCTGCCGAAGTAAGAATGGCTATGAATGTACTTGATGCCTTCCACCGTCGACGTCAGGAAGCGTTCGAACAGATACGTGATGCGCCCTTCTACCTGCTGTGGCAGCATGCCGGAATAGATCCAGACCACAGAGGTGACGGGAATCGTGATATCCGGAAAGATGTCGGTCGGCATGTGACGCACCGTCATAACCCCCAAGAGCACGATGAGGATGGTCATAACCACGAAAGTGTACGGGCGTCGCAGGGCAATGAGGACGATCTGATTCATGCACGAAGCCTCCCCAAAACAGGTTGAGTGTCTGTCATGTTAAACATCACTTAACGAACTCTCTGGTTTCTGTGATCCGGATATCATCCACTGATCAAAATAGTCCCTCTAGCGCCAAGCAAAATCCTTACCAAATTGGATTGTCTCGATAGCACAGGTCAGTCACGGCAGCCTGCGCGCGCGTTATCGTCGCTATCAGCTCTACGTCGAAAGTTTTGAAAAGTACTGATTGAAGAATGCGGAGTGGTTTTTGCACTGAGCGCAATGTGCGAAACCTCACATAGTAGAACGTCAGTTCTAGGAGGTTGGGGAGAATATTCGTAGAGAATTCGTTGAAAATGTCAAGGATAACTGGTTTTCTTTATTCCATTTTCTGGATCCGACAGTGGGTATTGATTTTGCTACTACTCAAAGTTAGTTAGTTCAATCAGCTATTAAGAAAGTCGAAGGGTATGGTAACGAGCTGAGATGTTGTGCTGAGACTTAATCCTTGGAGCGTAATAAGGCGATTAGATTTATTGGAATTGCATACTTCATAGACGCATGACGTCAGAAAGGTGGCTGATAGAGTGATGAAGTTGATAGTGGACGGGCAACTGGCCGATATCAGAGATGCGCCCAAGATGCATGGAGGGGTCTATGGGCATGCAAATGCCCACGCAGAAATCACCCCTCCAGATCTTTCTGATTGAGTATTAATTCAGCCTCATTTATTCATTCTATGGTAAGACCCCTGATGAGAGGGTTAGAAAGTGAAGAATCATGATGGGAAGTCGGAAGCTTGGTATGGCGATAGCCCTGATAGGTAGCATCTTTGGTGTCGTGGCAACTGGAACGACTGCTCAGGCTGAAGCTCTGACGATTGGCGCTGCTCCAAGCTTGAGGTCGGCATTACAGGAAATTGTGCCGATGTTTGAGAAAGAATATGGTGCGGCCGTAAAGGTCGTGTACGGTCCGTCGCAAACAATGCGGAAACAAATTGAACGGGGAGCGGCGATCGATCTTTTCCTCCCTGCGGCGGTAGAGGAGGTTGAAAAACTCCAACACAAGGGGCTGACTCTCAACGGAGGGCCTCGGATTTATGCACAGACCAGTCTCGTACTTGTCATGTCGGCGACTTCTCGCGTCATGCCGGTCGCCTTTCAAGAGGCTCAGCCCAATGGAGCCACCCGCATGGTTTTGGGAAATCCAAAAACTTCGTCGTTGGGGGAAATCACGATCCGGGCACTCACGAAATTCGATCCTGCGTATAAGAGTCGGTTCAAGCTTCTCCAAGCAGAGCACGCTGGGGATATCATGAACTTGATTCACACGGGGAAGGCAGACCTGGGCATCGTCTATCGGGTAGATGCGATTAACAATCCGGACGTGCGCATCATTGATGAAAATCCTGGCAGCACGCCTATACCGGTCCGCTTAGGGGAGGCGGTGGTGTGGACCTGTCGAAAGGCCTCCTTGAATGTCGCAAAGGAATTTTTCGATTACATTATGAGTCCTCGCGTACAAAAACTCCTACTGAAATATGGCTTTGATCATAGTTTTGATTCCGTGTCATCGAATGGGTGACGTGGGGTCGGAAGGATTAAGTATAAGCCGTAAAAAACCTGTCTGAGTGTTGACAAGGTCAGTTGGGCTATACACCTTCTCGTTTCTTGTCACGAGGGCGGGAAAATTGACTGGGATCGGATACGGAGGCGCACTCGGCCGGATAGGCAGTGACATGAAAAAAGACGGGAAGCGCGCGGCCTCGGAGATTGTGATTGGGCATTCTCGGGGGGTAGCGCACGTTTCGTATGACCTTATGTCTTTCTCGAGAGCAGGCCCCCAGTTTATACACAGGAGATCACGATGCCCTCATTGGTTAGGTCTACCGGCGGAAAGTTCGGTAGATACGTGGAAATTGCGCGCATGGCGCCCTTGACGTAGGAAAACGGTGGGCACTGATGAGTTCCTGTTTGCCGGATACCGGTGTTTGAGATCGTCTAGTTTCTGCTTGTGAGTGTGTACCCGAGCACACTTCCTCTTCACCGCTTCGAATAATCTCAAGGGTTCGATTTTTCTTGTCTGAAAGACGATGGGACGATCCGAAATAATCGCGGTCTTTCCCTACGACTTGAAGTGTTCTACACCATCCAGGGCCTGGGGAAACAAGCGATCGGTAGAGTGGTAGTTCGACAGAACCACGAAGGTCTACGGACGTCGCAGCGCAATTTGGACAAGCTTGTTTATTCGTGAAGTCTGCAAAGACGGGCTAAAATAACTGCATTTTGATACAACTCACTTTTAATTAAGGACCTCTTGGGTGTTGTTGCCGGGAGTGGAGCCTATTCCTTTGGCGAGGAATTCCTGGTTGGACCCCTTTGGAGAGTCCCATGAACGCCTGTTGGCCGCAAGAACGTCTCCAGACGTTTCGTTAGCGTCTCGTTAAAACTAAACATCATGAAATTCTTCAATGGCGACTTCACCATAATTATCTACAATTGTACGACAGACCCTTCGAGTCTCTGTCTTAAATGCATTAAATAATCTGGTCACAAGGGAGGACAAACAGTCGCATGGGTATCTTCAAGGAGGGCTGCTGTTCGACCAGACGATTATGGAAAGCCTTTAAATTCTTCAGGACAGGTTTTGCCTGTTCTTCTTCCAGCACCACAAGAAGCATCGAATTCACGCCGGGCCAGCCGTAGCCACTGGTCACTTTTCCCGATTTTCCCATCCCTAATACCCCGGGGATCAGGGTGTAGTTGGTGACACCGATTTTATGGAGGACCTGTCCGAGATCTTCCTCCAATGATTGTCGGAATGTGATTAAGAGTAGCTTTTCCATCTCTTCCCCCCCTTTAGAAAAGCACCGTGCACAACACACCGGATATGGTTGGTGGAACGTGCGATTCATCGTCCGTCCCCTGGCGTATTCTGGAAATCCATTCCGAATTCCTGGAATATCATTGATTCCCCGACCATCTTGGGTTATACGGTAATCAGTCGTTGTTGCTGTCCCCGAGACATGGGGGGCATCCATGGTTTTGACATGATCGCGTTGAAAAGCCCACAAGTAATTCTCATAGTCGAAGGTCTTTCTCAACCCTTCAAAACTGTCCGATAAAGGTTCCTGTTTGCCTCCCCAAACTCATTTACGCAAGATGGTGGCCATGGTCGGTGACGATGTGGTCGTTAGCGAACAGGGTCGAACATCCAATAGGAAGACCAACTCATCCTAGACGGTCATGCTCTTGCCGCTTCCGGCATGGGATTATGCCAACCTCCGTCTGTAGCGATGAGCCCGTTAGCTTCTTTCGGTCCCCAGCTGCCGCGTTTGTAGGGACGGACTGGATGGTGAGTCTTCAGAACAGGATCGACCACGCCCCAGGCAGCTTCCACTGCGTCCTCACGGGTAAAGAGTGCGCCATGGCCCGCCAAGGCGTCAGCTAACAGCCGCTCGTAAGGCCCTTCCTTTCCCGATTGCTCTTCGAGAAGATACAGCTCTTGCTGGTCGCCAATGAACTCCTTTCCTGCGCGTTTGACGCGCGCAGCGAGTGCGACGGCGGAGTTTGGGGAGAGGCGAAACCGGAGATAATTGGCTCGTCCGACCCTCGGCTGTGAATCGTCGAACAGGCGTTGCGGTGGCGGCTTGAGTTCCACCAGAACCTCCGCCGCTGTAGTCGCCAGGCATTTTCCCGATCGTAGGTACCACGGCACTCCCTGCCAGCGCCACGAGTCGATAAACAACCGCAGGGCGCAGAAGGTCTCCACGTCCGAGTCCTTCGACACGCCGCGCTCTTTTCGGTAGCCCGCATACTGGCCGCGTACGACATCGTTCGGGTGTAGGGGTCGCATGGCCTGGAACACTTTCGCTTTTTCGTTGTGGACGGCACCATAGCCCTGATAGGCCGGAGGCTCCATGGCCAGCAGCGAGACGATCTGAAAGAGGTGGTTCTGGACGACGTCGCGCAGACAGCCGGCGGTTTCGTAAAACGCACCACGATCTTCCACGCCGAATTCCTCGGACATGGTGATCTGGATGCTCGCGACACAGTTGCGGTTCCAGATCGGTTCCAGAAACGAATTGGCGAAGCGAAAATAAAGGATATTCATGATCTCTTCTTTCCCAAGGAAGTGGTCGATACGGAAGATCGAGTCCTCCGGGAATGCAGATCGTGCGATGCGGTTGAGGCTGCGCGCCGAGGCCAGGTCGCGCCCGAACGGCTTTTCAACGATGATCCGCGCCTGATCGGCCAGACCTGCGGCATTGAGCCCTTTGATGACGGTCGCAAATAAGGCTGGTGGAATGGCGAGGTAATGCGCCGGGCGTCGGGCACTGCCTAGTGCCTGTTTGAGCGCGAGGAATGTCGCCGAGTCATTGTAATCGCCGCCCACGTATTGCATGTGAGAAAGCAGGTGACTGAGGGCCGCACGGTCATCGATCTTGCCGGCCTGCTTGATGCTATCACTCGCGTGTTTACGTAATTGCGCCAGGCTCCAGTGCGGGGCCGCAACGCCGATCAGTGGCACCGTCAGTGCCTTGTGTTTCGCCATTGCATAGAGCGCAGGGAAAATCTTTTTATGCGCCAGATCGCCTGATATTCCGAAGAATACCAGGGCGTCGGACCGCGTCTCATTTTCTTTGGTCCTGCTCATCTCAGCTTCCTCTTTCCTTCTTCTCATCATGTCCGCCGAACTGCTTCCGCATGGCAGAGAGGAGTCGATTGGCATAGTCGGCCTCCCCTCTGGATTCAAATCGCCCGAAGAGAGCTGCGTTGATCACCGGCGCCGGCACGCCCTCGTCAATCGCAGCCAGCGCCGTCCAGCGCCCTTCCCCGGAATCTGATACTCGCCCTGAAAACCCAGTGAGCTCCGAATCCTTAACCAGCGCGGCCGCTGTTAAATCGAGCAGCCATGAGGCCACCACACTGCCTCGACGCCATACCTCGGCGACTTGGCCCACGTCGATCTGGTACTGATAGGCCTCCGGGTCACGCAGCGGAGTCGTTTCGGCGTCTTGCTCTCGGTTGCGCAGTCCAACGTCGGCGTGTTTGAGGATGTTGAGGCCTTCAGCATAGGCCGCCATGATGCCATACTCAATTCCGTTGTGGACCATTTTCACGAAGTGTCCTGCACCGGTCGGGCCGCAGTGCAAATAACCCTGTTCGGCGGGAATGGAGGCGCCGCTCCTCCCCTGGGTTCGTGGTGCTGCCTTGATTCCCGGCGCGATGGTCTTGAAGATCGGCTCCAAGTGCTTCACGACATTCTTCTCTCCGCCGATCATCAGACAGTAACCGCGCTCAAGTCCGAAGACTCCCCCGCTGGTGCCGCAGTCGACATAGTGCATGCCCTTCATCTTGAGCATCTTCCCTCGCTCCAGATCGTCACGGTAATAGGTGTTGCCGCCATCGATGATGATGTCTCCGGCTTCCATGAGGGAGGCTAGTTGCTCGATGGTCTCGCCGGTCACGCCAGCCGGCACCATTATCCAAACCGCCCGTGGCTTAATCAGCTTCGCAATGAACTGCTTGAGCGAGGCTGCGCCCTGGACACGACGGCCCGCAAGCTTCTTTATGGCAGCGGGATTTCTATCGTAGACCACACACGTATGGCCATCTTTCGTCAGGCGCCGGACCAGGTTCGCGCCCATTCGTCCAAGACCGATCATGCCAAGTTGCATCGTGTCTCTCCTTCCTCAAATGGGTATCCGTGTCTTCACACTTTTAACGTGGCGTTTTCAGGAGCGCCAGAGCCCGCTTGCATACGTTGGCAACGGTGAAGCCATACTCTCGCATCACAGTTTCGCCGGGGGCCGATGCGCCAAAATGATCCACGCCGAGCACATCACCATGGTGACCGACATAGCGAGACCAACCCTGTGTCACTCCCGCTTCGACCGCGAGTTTCGCGCCGACCGCCGCCGGCAATACCGTGTTGCGGTATTCCTGTGGCTGGACTTCAAACAGTTCCCAGCTCGGCATCGAGACGAGGCGCACCTGGATTTTTTGTTCCAGCAGTTTTTGTCGTGCTTCCACGATCAGCGAGACTTCAGAGCCGCTGGCGATCAGAATCAGATCAGGATGCCCATTCGGAACATCGGCCAGGATGTATCCGCCGCGCTGCAGGCCATCCGCAGAGGAAAAGAGTGTGCGGTCGAGCGTCGGCACAGATTGCCGTGTCAGGATCAAGGCCACAGGCCGGTCCCGCGTTTCGATTGCTACGCGCCAAGCCGCTGCCGTCTCGTTGGCGTCGCCGGGACGGACCACGATCAGGTTAGGAATCGCCCGAAGACTGGCGACCTGTTCCACAGATTGATGGGTTGGGCCGTCTTCACCGAGTGCGAGGCTGTCATGGGTGAACACATACACTACTTGTAAACCCATTAGCGCGGCGAGGCGAATCGGCGGTCGCATGTAATCGGAGAAGGTCAAAAACGTCGCTCCGAAGGGAATGGTGCCGCCGTGCGTGGCCAGGCCATTCAGAATCGCACCCATTCCATGTTCGCGAACCCCGAATTGGAGATTGCGGCCGGCATAACTCCATTCGCCGCCAGCCGATCCTTGCAGATCACCGACTGCCATGGAGGAATGCTCAAAGTTTCCTGCTTCGCTCAGTTCCGTGAAGGTGGACGGATTCAAGTCAGCCGAACCTCCGATCAGGCCAGGGAGTGTCCTGCTGATTGCGTCCATGATTTTTCCCGAGGCGACGCGGGTGGCCAGGCCTTTGCTATCGACGGGGAATTGCGGGATGTGCGCGTCCCAGCCTTGTGGTAATTCGCCTTTGATGAGGGAGCGAAGTTCGCGGGCCAGGTCCGGATATTGTTTTTCATATGCCGCAAAGGTTTCATGCCATTTGGCTTCCGTTTGGCGACCCTTGTCAATGGCTTGTCGACAATGCTGCTCGACTGCATCCGGAACAAGAAATGGCGGGTCAATAGGCCAGCCGAGTTTCTGTTTCGTCAGGTTCACTTCCTCCTCGCCGAGCGGGGAGCCATGCGCGGCAAAGGTGTCTTGTTTGTGGGGAGAACCATAGCCAATATGAGTCCGTACAAGGATCAGTGAGGGGCGGTCTGTTTCCTGACGCGCGGCATGGATGGCGCGGTCGATGGCGTTCACGTCGTTGCCGTCGTCGATCGTTTGTGTGTGCCAGCCATAGGCCTCAAATCGTTGGGCGCGGTCTTCGGTGAACGTGAGCTGGGTGGACGCGGCGAGCGTGATCCGATTATCGTCGTACAGATAGATCAGCTTGCCCAGCTTCAAATGACCCGCAAGCGAGGCGGTTTCGGCCGCCACACCTTCCATCAGGTCACCGTCGCTGACCAGCCCGTATGTGTAATGATGGATGATCTCGAACCCCGGCCGATTGTAACGACCGGCAAGATATGCTTCGGCGATGGCCATGCCCACTCCATTGCCGAATCCCTGACCGAGCGGGCCTGTGGTGGTTTCCACGCCGGGGGTCACTCCTCGCTCGGGATGACCCGGCGTGAGGCTGCCCCATTGGCGAAACTGTTTGATCTGTTCGAGCGGCAAATCATAGCCGGTGAGATAGAGCAAGCTGTACAACAGCATCGATCCGTGGCCGGCCGACAGAACAAATCGGTCTCGATTGAACCAGTGAGGATTGGAGGGGTTATGTTGAAGAAATCGTGTCCACAGGACATAGGCCATCGGGGCCGCGCCCAGGGGGAGGCCCGGATGACCACTGTTGGCCTTTTGCACCGCATCCACCGACAAAAAACGAATGGTATTGATTGTCAATTGCTCCAATTGGGCCGGACTCAGAGTTGTGGTATCTGTGGTATTCATCATACGTTTTCCTTGCAGGCTGCTTTTGGTGGCCCCACCTCGACGAATTCGTAAGGGGCAAGGTCATCCGGTTAGGTGAGAGGTTATTTGGATGTCTTTTTCTTCAGTGTCTTCTTTACCGATCGCTACCGGGTACCTTGACGTTGAAGAACTTTCAGGACATCTCTAAAAAATCCTGACAATAAGCGTGCTCCTTGCGGTCTTTCCATGACAAGGGGGATTGCGTCAGGCGACCCGCGACAACTCAGCCGTTTTAATTTTTCCACTCGTTTAGATGCCCTGCTCATATTGAATATCCTTCTCCTTCAAGCCTTATCTTATTTAACCGATGATCAAACGGAAGATCAAATTCGTAGCCGGTCGTGCCGCGATTGTTCTACGTGTTCCCTTGGGGGATTGTTCATCAACTGATATTCCAGACCATCCTCTCGTAGGTCGGTTAGATCAATCCGACATGCTACCTATATTCTGCCACTGCGGGAGTCAGTGCGCCGGCGGGTGGTCGGCTCCACCTTCGTGAAAGAGTTCAGGATGCGCCGGTCCTTCGACCTGGAGAAAGCCGAGCAGACCCTTCTCCATTCGGGACAGCGCATGATCCACGAGCAAATACCGCCCCGGGACTTCCAACTTCAGTTCGATCATGGCGGCGCCTCCCGGCGGCACCAGGGCTGTCTGGACAGTGGTCAGTGGCGGGCTGGTCAGGGAAGCCAAATTGTACAGGCGGTCCAAGTGCTCCCCGATGATGTGGAAGGAAGAGATCAGATTGGGACCGCCCACGCCGAAGAGGATGCGGATGGTTTCACCGACCTTTGCTTTCAGGGGGTGCTGTGTCGTAAGCGCTCCTACCGCCCCATTGAATACCAGATAGTCGGGTGTCTCGGCCAGCAGTTTGGTCCGACTCAATCTCTGTAGGCCGTATTCGCCGAACGGCCGATTCATATACAGTTCTCCCTGCATGACATAAAACTCATGATCGACGGGCGGAAGGCCTGCAGCCGGCTCGACAAGAATTAGCCCATACATTCCGCTGGTGATATGTTCCGCTACCATCGCCGTCGCACAGTGGTACACAAACAAGCCGGGCTTGATGGCTTGAAATGTGACGATTTTTTCCTGGCCGGGAGGCGCTTGAGTCAAGACCGATCCTCCACCCGGGCCGGTGACAGCATGGAGATCAATCGAATGGGTCAATTGACTCGTCGAAAGATTCTTGAGGTGGAGTTCGACCGTATCGTCCACCCGGATCCGGATCAAGGGACCGGGCACCTGTTTATTAAAAGTCATATAGGTATAGGTGGTGCCGTCAGCCAATTGGCCTTCGATCTCATGAGCTTCCAGGTCCACACGAACATGTTGAGGCGCGCGTTTCCCGATGGACGGGGGAAGGTCGTTCGGAGAATGTACAATGTTGGAGCCCTGGGTTGGAGACGATATGGTTGTTGTAGAGACAGCGGGAGCAACAGCAGTCTCCGGCGATTTCGATGTGTGGCCAACTCCGGACTTCTGGGCATCATTTGGACAACCCCATAATAATGAGGCAGTCAGGAGAATGGGCGTCCAAATCTTTTTCATGTTCATGATTCATCTCCCCCTCTTGCGCACATCGTGGTGTGCTTAACTGACGCCCTGTGCCGTCGTAGTTCCGCTTTTCAGAGTCAGTAAGTAGTTAATCAGGTCGTTCAGGTCCTTTTCGTCCAACGGGAAGGCCGGCATGATGGAACCCGGAGAGACGGATTGGGGATCGCGCAAGTGCCGCATGTGCCACTGACGATCAGGGCGTTGATCCGCCACATAGGAAAGGTCCGGCCCGACCTTTCCGCCTTCTCCGTGAATCCGGTGACAGGCCATGCAGTGGTGCTGAGCAAACAAGACCTTCCCTCGAGCCACTGAGGGATCTGTTTTGGGTGTTGTGTGTAAACCCCACAGTGAGACTCCCAATAGTGAGAAGACCAGCAGTAAAAACGCCCCTCCGGCGGCCAGAGCCATCGGTCGGGAACTCGGCTGCCGCTCCGGGTTGCGGTCGAGGAACGGCCACAGCAGCAGTCCCAGGATGAAGAGTCCCGGCAGCACCCACGTCGCAAGCGGCTCCAACGGCCCGGACATATATTTCAACAACTGATAGAAAAAGAGGAAATACCACTCAGGAACCGGGGTAAACGTGTGGTCGGCGGGATCGGCACGATCAGCCAGCGGGAACTCCACCGTCAAGGCCAATAGGGCGACCGTGAGAAATACGGCCAGCATCACGATTGCGTCCATATAGACCTGACGCGGATAAAAGGGTTCGCTCCGTTGTCTGGCTTGTTCAATGTTCCACGGACCGGCCGGACCGACGCGGCGCAAGATGAACAGGTGCAAAACGATGCCGAAGACAATTAAGGAAGGTAAGAACAACGTGTGGATGGCAAAAAACCTGGAGAGCGTGAGCGCTCCAAGGGTGTCTCCCCCCCGGAGCACACGCACAAGCACATCGCCGATCAACGGGACCGAGGCGACCATATTGGTACCGACCTGTGTCGCCCAATAGGCGTTCTGATCCCATGGCAGGAGGTATCCGGTAAACCCAAAGGCCATCATCAGCATCAACAAAACGACCCCGACCATCCACATGAGTTCGCGGGGCCGCTTGTATGCGCTGTAGAGATAGACTTGCAGCAAGTGAAGTCCGATCGCCACCATTACTGCCGACGCGCCCCAATGGTGCAGTCCCCTGACGAACCAGCCAAACGACACCTCATGCTGAATGAACTGCACGGTGTCATAAGCGGCATCCGGCGAGGGAACGTAATACAGAGCTAGAAACATTCCCGTCGTGGCCTGGAGGCAGAAGAGAAAGAGGGTGGCCGAACCAAAGACATAAATCCAGCTTGCCCCGCCGGGAATGGGTTCGTCCAGAAGGGTGCGTTCCAGAGGCTTGAGCTTCAGTCGATCGTCGAACCACTTATAGAGCTTGCCTGCCATCGGTTCCTCCTTTCTGGGTTTCGTCCGTTTCGGAATCGTGACGCTATGCTCTGACCTCAGGGCTGCCAAAAACTTCGTCAGGCTTCGCTACAATTCGACCGGATGGTCGAGACCTGACTTGAACTGCTTATAGATCACCATCAGGTTTCCCTGCTCCACTTTGGACGGCAACACATCCAACGACCGGGGCGCCGGTCCGGCCAAGACTTTGCCGGTCACGTCATAGACGCTGCCGTGGCAGGGACATTTGAAGGCCTTATCTCCTGCATCCCATCGAAACCCGCAGCCTAAATGGGGACAAATGGGGGAGAAGACGACAATCTCGCCTGCTGGCTGCTTCACCGCCCAAATCGCTTTTTTCGCCTTAATTGTCCGCCAACCATCCTTGACGGTGCTGGCATACTCCAATTCCTCCGGTTCCCCCGTGCGCAAATCACCTGTCGGTCCAACCTCGGCCCACAAGTCTTTTCGGCGTTTCAGGGCAGGTGAGATCACATAGCTGGCCAAGGGAATCGCCAGGCCTCCACCGATCACACTCATGGCGATCCCGATCATCCAGGAAAAAAAGCTGCGCCGCGTACCCTGTGGGGGTGATTCTCTTGGGGAAGATAGGGTGTCCGGGTCATAGGGCGGGCTCGGGGATGTCATTACTGCAACCTCCTTTCATTCGTGTCTTTACCAACTCGTGTTCACTTGCCATGCAGGGCTTCGTCTGTGTGCTACTCACCCCCAGGGCTCACTAATTCTGTTCAAGTCTCCTGAATACATTCAATACATCCTCATCCTGTTTCGGCGACTTCTGCCACTATTCGATTTTCCCTGCTATGCCACGACCTCCAAATTCCCCGGACCAGCCGAGGATGAGTTGACCCCTCTGCTCGCGGTCGGGTCTCCTTTTCCAGCCTATGTGGGGGGCCAACAAGCCTGTTCTTTCGCCTGGCACCACGCCGGGTCGTGTCCTAAGGGTCCAGTGGTAGTCGTCCTCTCCATGCGGATGCATTTCCTTTGCCACGTTTTTTGTCAGTAGGCGGTCAATTGTCGCTGACGTAAAATGCCTATCGGTGAAGATGGGCCACCCAAGACGCAACGCAAATAGCTTCTTCACATAGACAATGGTGAGGGAATGGGCACACGAGTCGTTGGCTCGATGCACACCGGCTAAAACCTCGAACTCGTTCTTTAAATAGTTTTCAGCCATTTCAACATTTGCCTTGATACATGACCCCAACTCTATGGCTACCATAAACGGTTCCCCCATCTTGAAGCGTTCGTGCATTCTCATGCTGGGAAGGCACTCCCACCCATCCTAGAGGAAGGATATGTGATGGGGGCGATGAATCACCTTAACGTGACGATATAAACCAAGCTCTCCAACTCTGGATTTTTAAGCCTATTCCTGGCCAGGTTGCCGGGTGTTGATTCATACGTTCGAGCACGCACTCATCACGTTCTTTCTCACCCAGAGCGAAAAAGCTCTCGCTTCCGAATTCCCCAATACATGATGGGTGGCCGTTTATCATTGATGATCAGCATCAATCGTTTTCGTTGAAGGTGTCGCTCGGGATCTTGAGTATAGTGAGACAGGTCATCTAAGACCTCAACCTGGCTGAGTGGGGCCAAAATGTGTTGGGACAAATGCGGCACGTGAGTTTCAATGGAAAGAAGGACTAATTGGCGAGTGCATTTGGTCACTCGGGCGTTCAAATCCCCGGCGTCCAGGAAATCCACAGTGATGCGCTCTTCCGGATTAACCCACGGACGAATGATCTTCTCTTTTACATCGTTTGTCATGCCGGTCTCCCCATTTCGTTCCCAATGAGGCCCATGGCCGTGTTCTTCTCCTTGAGCCGGTTCGGTTGGCAAAAAAGGTCTTTCGCAACTGCCAGCCTCCCCAATGAGAGATAAATGGTTATTCCTCATCAATGCCAAAATCCACACCAAGATATCCTCGCAGAAGGTCATGACGGGTAAAGGTTTTCGTGATAACCCCATTTTCTTCGACACAGAGGTTGAGGAGGTTTTTCTCTTCCATGATTCTGATTGCCTAATGGTTGTACCATTGTGGAAGAGATGAGCCTCTTTTGACATAATTTGTTGAGTGGTGACCTTTTTGAGATCACTGCGAGTGATCCAGGGCTTTCAATAGATCAAACTCACTGACATATCCCAGATCCTTTCCGGCCTCATCTCACACAGGTCCTCCGGACACATGGGAGGATTACAGGGCAATGGCCACTTCCATGCATCTCGTTCTCACACCAAACTGTAAGGGATTGGTGTGGATGAGCTGACCAACAGTCATGAAATGTGGTTGTGACTGAATCATGGTTCCTTCTTAAGTACGTTAGGAATAAAAACGAAATTCCGGTCGTAGCTAAATGACCTGTGAGCTCAGCTCTCAAAGCCAATGGAGAAAGGGCCTTCGCCTCTCTGAAAAGTCACACCCTGTTTGGTATCCACCAACTTCCCCGCGAGGATTCACAAGAAGCGAACCAACGCAGTCGAGCTGGGAACTTTCTGCCAACTCCACTAATGATGCACAATTTGATGCCGTTCTTTTGACCATTGGGCCAAGGTCTGTGACAGCGCCCCTTCATTTCCGAACGTGGCATCAATCAGAATATTTTCCTTATTGAGGAGAAAGACGGCCGGGACTCCTACTGGAATGTTCATGACGGTATGTCGCGTCTTTTCATCCACCTCGTACGTTTCATTGGTCCCCCTTTCAGTCTGAATCACGGCCCACTGCCGATCGCCCATGAGGGGTTGAATCAGATGTCCCTTCAGGGCCCTGTCCCACCCCGGATAATCCGCCTTAAAAAAATCGATGAGCTGGTCCTGATCGCTGATGACGATCTTCAGTGTATCTCCTTGCTGAATAGAAGTAATCCCTTTTTTCGCCGCAGCTCTCAACGACAGAAACAATGGCTCCGGGTATCCAATATTGACTTGAATAACATCCGACTTGATGTGTTGGACGGTACCAAGGATGATCTGTTCACCGGGCAACAACAGCCCGTGCTCCATCTGGGGTTTCTGGTCAGATTCGGCACACGCCATTGATAGCAGCATTGGGTTCAGGTTGAACGCCCACACAACCATCAAAGATATTCTCGCTTGAGATTTCCAGGACTTTGTCCGCATATCCCTTCCTTTCTTCATCCATAAACCTCCGTCGCGAGTATCCTGAGGACATGCGGAAACGCCTCTCGGCCGAGACCATCTATGTAGGCTTGCACGTGTTGCCACGCGGCTCTCTCCGGAGCGAACTGTTGGCGGCGTTGCGGCAAGCCCGCAAGGCCCGCCGGCCGCGTGCGCGTGGGATCGATCGGCGAGGCCAGATTCCCAACATGACACGATTTGCTGAGCGCCCGGCAGAAGTCGCCACCTGCACCGTGCCCGGCCACTGGGAAGGCGATCTGATCAAGGGGGCTCGCAATCGCTCGGCTGTCGGCAGCCTCGTGGAGCGGACGACGCGTCTGGTGATCCTGGCCCGGCTCGACGGGACCGATGCGCTGAGTGCCGAATGGGATTTACCCGAAATCTCAAGCATGTGCCGACCCCTCTGCGGAAAACGTTGACCTATGACCGGGGGAAAGAGATGGCGGAGCACGAGCGCCTGGCGCAACGTCTGGCCATCCGAGTGTTCTTTGCGGATCCGCAGAGTCCCTGGCAACGTGGCACCAACGAAAACACCAATGGCCTGCTGCGGCAGTATCTGCCGAAGGGGACGGACTTGTCGGGCTATACCCAGCGGGAACTGAATACCATCGCCCATCGGTTGAACACGCGACCGAGGAAATGTCCGGACTGGGCGACGCCCCTGGAGGTGTTTACGCACCTGCGTCATCAATCACCCGTAGAACTTGGAACTTGAAACCGCCTTCTACCCTTCCCAGAAGAATCCGATCTCCGGAAATGAGTTGAGGGTGAGCCTGCTCAGCAGCAGCGGCTGCAACACCGACAGAGACGCCCGAGATCCCCCACACTGCGAGCACAGCTAATAGCCAGAGGATATTTCTGGTTCCCTTTTTGCTGAACTGCTGTTGGGTCCACATATTCACGTCCTCCGTATCATTAAACCTACAGAGAGAGATTCTCAGAGATTTTTTCTCAACCGGACGACCTTCCCCCACACCTCGTCCTGGTTCGTCACCGGAAGGTCGTCATACCGCCGGTTCAGGGGATGGAGCATGCAGCGGCTCCCAATGCGTTTGACTTGTCTCAGAAGCATGGGTGCTGGATGTCCCTCCGAGTGATGGGCCATGACGTAGTCGCCAGGCTGCCACTCGAGATCTGGATCCACAAATATCATCTCCCCTTGGCTGAACAGAGGCGCCATTGAATCGTCTGGCACTTTCACGGCGAACGTGTGTCTCCCTGGAATATCCGTCGTTTCGACCATCGCTTCGGCGTGGAGGACACCAGGCAGGTCTTTGCTTGTCGTCATCTGTCCCATTTGCTGCCAGGTCAGGAGTGGAATCTTCCGAATGTCACCCGCAGCGGAAGGAGCGGCGCTCATTGGTAGCTTAACCGTCATTTCTGCGTGAGCCAGTTCGCCGGTTCGAAGAAAATCCACATCCATCCGAAAGTACCTCGCAAATTGTTTCCAGACGGCAGGGTCTTTGGGATCCTTGCCGATAAGGATATTACTGAGCGTTCGCAGAGAGACTCCAATCGCCGCGGCCAATTCCTTTTCCGTCATCCCTTCTCCTAATTCTCTATGCATCAAACCTTTCAGGTTCATCGTGGGGCCTCCAGTCGTTTTTGGTGCGGACGGCACAGCCGCTGTCTAATTTCCTTCTGAGCAAGAGAATAGAGGGTCTCCCTCGAATATTCGCTAGTATATGATGGGGGGCGCTTCTCTTTGATGACTAACATCAATCGGCGCGGTTGAAGCGATCGCTCGGGATCTCGTGTATAGTGCGAGAAGTCCTCTGTCAACTCAAGCTGGCTGAGGGGGAGGGAAAGGTGTTGTTTCATATGTGACACGTGAGTTTCAAGCGAGAGGCCGACCAATTGCTCGATGCAGCCCGTGACTTCAGTGTTCAGGTCCTGAGCGTCCAGAAACTGCACCGTCACCCGCTCCTCCGGGTCAATCCACCGCCTGATCACATTCTTTTTTTTCATCGTTCGTCATGTTGGTCTTCTTCACGTTTTGATGGCCAAGAGGACTATTCCTCATCAATGCCAAAATCCACACCAAGATACCCTCGCAGAAGATCATGACGGGTAAAGGTTTTCGTGATAACCCCATTTTCTTCGACACAGAGATTCAGGAATTTCTTCTTTTCCATGATGTTGACTGCCTCTTTAATGGTCGTGCCATTGTGGATGAGATGAGCCTCTTTTGACATAATTTGTTGGGTGGTGACCTTTTTGAGATCCTGCGAGTGATCCAGGGCTTTCAATAGATCAAACTCACTGACAAATCCCAGGTATCTTCCGGCCTTATCTAATACGGGTCCCCCGGATAAATGCGACGACAACAGGGCAATGGCCACTTCCATGCATGTCGTTGTCACGCCAAACTGTAAGGGATTCGTGTGGATGAGCTGACCAACAGTCGTGAAATGTGGTTGTGACTGATCCATGGTTCCTCCATAAGTACGTTAGGATTAAAAAGGAAAATTCCGGCCGTAGCCAAATGACCTCTGAGCCCAGCTCCAAAAGCCAACATGGAATGGGCATTGGCCCCTCCGAAAAGTCAAAACCTGTTTGGTGTCCACCAACTTCCCGGAGAGGATTCACAAGAAACACGCCAACACAGTCGAGCTGGGAACTTTTGAACCATCCTACTAATTATGAACCATTCGATGTCGTTTCTTCGACCATCGGGCCAGAGTATGTAACAGCGCGCCTTCATTGCCGAACGTGGCATCAATCAGAATGTTTTCCTTATTGAGGAGAAAGACGGCCGGCATTCCCACTGGAATGTTCATAACGGTATGACGCGCCTTTTCATCCACCTCGTACGTTTCGTTGGTCCCTTTCTCCGTCTGAATCACGGCCCACTGATGATCGCCTATGAGGGGTTGGAGCAGATGCCCCTTCAGTGTCCGGTCCCACCCTGAATAATCCGCCTTAAAAAAATCGATGAACTGGTTCTGATCGCTGACGACGATCTTCAGTGTATCTCCTGGCTGAATGGAAGTAATCCCTTTTTCCGCCGCAGCTCTCAAGGACAGAAACAATGGCTCCGGTTTTCCAATATTGACTTGGATGACATCCGACTTGACATGTTGGACGGTGCCCAGGATGATCTGTTCACCCGGCAATAACAGTCCCCGAGCGATCTGTGCCTGCTGGCCCGATTCGCTTAACGCCAGTGATGGCGGCATTGAGCTCAGGGATAGTGCTGAAAATGCAATCAAGCTCAAGGCTAATGCTAAAAATGTCATCGGAAGAATTCTTCCAAAAGGATTCCCGTCGCTTGCAATCATGGTCATGCCTGTCACTTTCTCCCGTTCATCCGCACGAACACGGTCAGGGAGGCCTTTCTGTAATTTTTTATTTTTCCTCATCAAACAAGACATAAGAATTGGCTTCATAAGCTTTCCCTTTGAGTAAAAGAGAGAATGACCTATCTTCGTGGCATTTCTTCTGGCAATTCCCATCTGCGAGTCCCTTCTCTATCGACACAAACTCTTCTCTACGCAGACGCTCTCGCTTCGCCTTAACTGACTAATCCTGCTCCACCTGAAAAGGGAGCGTCCTAACGTGAATGGCATTGATAACGCTTTTGATGCCGGACACTGATTCTGCCGCTTTCCCGGCTGCGGCTTTTTGCGGCTCTGTTTCAACCATGCCGGATAGGGTTACGACTCCATCTTTCGCATGGATGTGCAACGTGTTCGTGTGTTGGTTGAGGACGTCCACACCCCGCAACGAACTCCACACCGCGTTCTGGAGATGATGATTTTTCGAGCGGGATGGAGAGACGATACTTCGGTTGGTGAACCCAACGACTCGATTGGGGGAACTGGCTATACCAGAAGAATGTCCATTCGGTTTCTCCGTCTTGGTGTTCCCGTAAGACGTCACATGTCTATGACCCGCTTCGATATTGACTATCTCCGAATGCATTTGCCCATCCATCCGTAGATGCTTCTCGACAGTATGCTTGACAGGTTCATGGTGTCGCGTTTGATCGATGACCCGTTCTGTGGACGAAGACGCTGTTGCCGTCTTCTCTCCGGCAAAACCCATTGGTCCTGAGAAGGACACGATCGCATCCAAATGAGACTTTAAAATATACACCCCTTTCACCATGATGACCCTCCTTTCTGTTCCGTCCTCTGAGGGAATTCTTGAGATGCTTGTCCTAATCGTAAAGGGTTCAGGTTAATGCTCATTTCCGCCTTAGGACGTCAAGGAATCGTATTTGCGAACGTGCGCTTTGCTTGTGTTGCGTGTTTCCGGCGTCTTGGCCGCGTGCCACTGCTGAGACTTCTGCGGTGTTCTTTTCAAGTGCTCCGTGATTTTCCTTCATCTTCTTCGATCCGCATGTGATCGCGTAGGGAGTTTCGGTGATGAGCATGGTTTTACCAGGACAATTCCTGGAGAAGCTGTTGCACATCAGTCTTCACTTTCGCGTACCGAATCATGTTGGAGTGTTGGTCATTCATGAGTTCCTTGTGGATGAGGTCGCTCTCTTGTTCGATGGCTTGAATATTCCCCTTTAACCAGCCATCGGCCAACTTCTCAGCTGACATCAGATGCATCTGTGCCTTTTTAATGGCCGTCTGGGCTTTATGGTCTTCATGGGTAATCAGTTCAAAAATTTCGGTATAGGTCAAATAAAATTTTGCCTCCGTAAGGTCTGTTTTAAGTTGCATAACACTTTGGAGAGGCAGGTTGGTCGTGTTGTGGTTTCGGAAGGCTTGCCCATTGTCTCCCGTTTGGGTTTGTTCATCTGCTACCGGTGCCGTGGTTTTCTGCCAGAGGCCTTGTAAAACGGGTGTCACCGCTAATCCTTTCTGCTCGTCTTCTTCAGTCAGGGTTGCGACCATTCCTGTCAATGCTGTTTTCTCTTCTGGGACCTCCTCGTCCCGCGCTTGGACATGACGTGTTAACCAGACCTCTGCCTGCTTCAGGGAATTTTTCTCAGAATGAACATTCGGGGCCGGATACGTCTCCATGCCTGGCCAAAGGTTTTTCCTGGCCTGGGCCATTGAAATCACATCAACGCGTAAGGATCTAAACTCAGCCCCTGCTTCGGCGTTTCCAAGAAAGGCGTCCGCTTGTTGAATGTTGTTGTTCGCCATCAACTTTTGGGCCTGGGCGATGTGATGTTCGGTGGCCGTCAACGGTAGGGCCCCTTCCGTATAGTTCAGGGCATTGTTCAGCGCCTCTAGATGATGTTTCGCAGACGTCCTATCTTTGTTGTTCAGACTTTTGTATACGGCATGAAGATGGGCCTTCGCTTCTACCACCGGAACAAAAAACTCGAGATTCGTGAGCCCCAGATCAATGGGAATAAGATCCAAGGCGATTTTTTCGCTGGATTCAAAGTCCCAATTTTTCTTCACCTCCCAGAGTTGATCCTTGACTCGCGTCGTGGGACCGGCGAATTTGATGAGGTCAATCAAGGTCCGGGCATGATTGAGGTCGTTTGTGGCCTGGGCGAAGGTTTTATGGTGGAGCGATTCGCGGGCCCGGGCAATAGCGCACAACACTTTCGCAGCAGTCGAGGGCGGCATTGTGGCTGGTTGGAGACAAAGAATTTTGTCTTCGGTGTTATCGATGTCCTTCCCTGTATGGCCATCCCATGCCCAGGTCGGACTCAAAAACGACGTGAGCAACACACCAATGAGCGTGAATTCACAAAATATATATTTCATAACTCTACCTTCTTCGTAAATTAACGATTCTCTCGAACCCCTGGATGAAACATTTCCGTCTCGAGTATTTTATGGACCTCATATTTGCCATCGCGATGTACCATAATTTCTCTGTATGGAAAATGGAATTTAAATAAGGACTATGTGTGAATTATCAGAGTATGTGCCGATTATTCATTTAAAGTTTGGCCCCTTTGGAGAGGCACCATTCCCTATTCATTCTTAAAGCTTAGTCCCCGACAGCGCATGGGGACCGCATATCCTCTGGATGTTCAATGGCCTGACGGACTGTGCTGGACTTGGCTCCGACATACCCAACCTCCACTTCATTCTCAGAATTGACGACGGTAAGACGATAAGAAATCTGCCCCCTTGCATGGAAAATATTTTGGTTTGTTTGGGCATGTTCACTTAAGCCTCAACCGGCCCCTTCAACGTGACTCCGAGGATAAGGGTGAGCCTAATTGCTGCCATACCTGCATGAGCTCTATTCATTGTCGTACCCTCCTGCTATTGAAATGAGGTGATAAGGAGTGGGAACTCCTTCTTCCTTGTTAATTTCTCATGTTTAACTGAATGTCGCATAAGACATGCCAAGAAAATATATCCTCAAACATCTTGCGGGCATCATCTGAAAAGTGACAAATTGAAATCAGGGGTAGCTGGCTATACACAGGCAACACGTCTTTAACCGTCCTGCATGGCGGAACCGTCAGGGAGAAATTATGTTAATCAATTCAATAGAAAACACAGAGGTTTCTTCGTATTTTATTCAATGAGAAAACGATCAAACCTTTCACGGCGTATGGCCATTTGATAGGAAAAATTCCCACCGGGAAGCCTCATGAGATTTCATGGGATGCGCGAAAATGCACTTTAAGAACGGAGCGAAATTGCTCAATGACAGCATTTCGATCTTGTATGATGAAAACTGTAATGAATGGGATCGCTTACTTGAGAACTGATCGTGCGAAAGAAAAAACGTTCTGAGTGATGCAGGGGAGGCTCGCTTTTTTATTGTTGATTCCGACTTGGCGGACATGCCTACAGAGGGGATTAGGCGAGAGAGGCCAGAGAGATGATAGAAAACTAGTTGAACAAGAAAATTAAAAATATTGCGGCAGTCAACATGCCATGACCGACGATTCCGGCGAATTATTGTGAGGCCTGAGAGTCCATTACTGTGGCAAGTGAGACTTCAGAAGTCATTTATCCAAATAGGATCGGTCTTTCCGCGTGTAGGAAATTTCTCGAAGGACACCCATATCCATGAGAACTATCCCATCATGCATCGGAGTTCTTGAGATGAACCGGAGAGAAAAAGTGTGATGCTATTCACCCCAAAAACAGGCTGAATACACTGCGGTAGGGTGGAAGTTCCCTCATGACATCTTCCCGGCTAATTGGTCAGATGTTGCCATGCGTCTCATCTTAACCGATCGCAACTTTGGCTTGAGGAAAACGATAGAGCATGCGGACGGGTGGAGTGAGGGAGACGAGACCAACCAGGAGAGGTCCGAATCTCCCGAGGAACATGCTGCATAGAATAATGACCTTTCCAAAATCCGTTAGTATCGCGGAGAGACTGAGCACGCCTCCGTTTCCGACGGAAAACCCAACTGTTCCCAATGCGGACGCCACTTCAAACATGAGAGCCAAAAAAGGCTTATTTTCAATTAAGGCGAGAAAAAAGGTTAACGTGGTGACGGCCCCAATGGCCAGGAACATAATTGCCAGAGCTTGCAAGACGAGATGGAGGGGCATCCGTCGGTAGTGAAATTCTACATCCAGTCGTTTACGGAAGACGGCCCAGACCGATAGACACACAATGCCGAACGTGGTGGTTTTAATCCCTCCAGCGGTTCCTCCCGGTGATCCCCCGATGATCATCAGCAAAATCAACATATACAATGTGCTGGGTCGGAGGAGGCTCAGGTCCAGCGTATTGAATCCTGCTGTCCGGGCGGCTCCCGAGTGAAAGGCGGCGACGATGGCTCCCTCTGTGGGAGTTTGCGAGCCAAGTGTGGCCGGACTATGCATTTCCAACAGATAAAATCCTATCGTTCCAATCACCCATAAGCTTACCGAAACGAGTAAGGCCAGCCTCGTATGGGTTTGAATGCGATACCGTTCTTTTCGGTAATAACTCAGCAGGTCGCGGAAGACAATAAACCCGATGCCGCCCAGAACGAAAAGGAGGCTAATGGAAACATTGACCAGGACATCGTCACGATAGGGGATCAGATTTTGAGAAAACGTCGAAAATCCCGCGTTGTTAAAGGCGGAAACGGCGTGAAAAATCCCATGCCAGCAGGCTTCTAATACGGGCATCTCATGGGAAAACCGCGCGGCGAGTATGCATGCGCCCACGCCTTCAACGGTAAAGGTGATGATCAAAATGGTTTTGACAAAACGAATAGATCCAGCCAAATCCAATGAACTGAGCGCCTCGGCCACCATCATGCGGTTTCGTAGTCCGATGCGTTGTCCCACGGCGATGAGAATGACGGTCGCGAGCATCGCGTACCCTAACCCGCCCAATTGGATGAGTGTCAAAATGACGATCTGTCCGAATAAGGTGAAATCCTTTTCGGTGTCGGCCACAATCAGGCCGGTCACCGTTACGGCCGAAGTTGCCGTAAAGAGGGCGTTGAGAAAACTTAATGACTTACCAGGGGTGGTGGCCCATGGGGTCTTCAGTAGGAACGTTCCGATAGTGATCAGGGCAATGCCGCCTAGTGTGACGAGTTGGCCGGCTGACAGTTGACCGTGGGGAAAAAATCGACCAATCGTGGTGGTTGGGTACCACGAGCATGGACGAGTAGGAAGTGGAAATGAAGGCAGCATGCAGACTAAAGAACGAATTCTCCTACCTTCTCACATGGGCAGGTCCGAAAAACCATCGAAATTCAAATCCGCTCAGCGGAGTCAATCGGGTGAGAAGCCTCCTTCAAAACTCTACTTCATGGCAGTCTCCTGGACCGGAAACCAAAGGAAGGACCGAGGAAGGACCGAAATTATGGGGCATTTGTTTGCCAACCGTGTTTGATGAGAGCGTTTCCTGTCAAGACGGTCTTGCATCAGGCCGCTTGAGTGGATATTCCTTGTTCAAGAAGTTGGACCAGTTCCCCGTGGTGAAAAGGCTTGGCCAGGATTGCAAAAGCCCCTGCATGCATACCCTGGTTTTGGAGCTGATCTGACCAACTCGCCGTGATGAGTATAAACGGGATTTTTCGATTCATGGGGTCCTGCCGAAGAATGTGAAGCAACTGCAGCCCATTCATTTCCGGCATCAAATAGTCGGAAAGGATCAGACGAATGGATGGGTGCTGCTGAATAAGAGACAAGGCTTCTCTACCATTTGCCGCTTCCAGGCAGGTATACCCATTCATTTCAAGTCTACGTTTCAGGAGCCATCGGAGGTCAGATTGATCCTCCACCAGGATTATGGTTTGGTTCTTGGGCAGGATCTGAGGGGAGACCGATAAGGTCGGTGCCTCAAAATCTCTCCAAGGTGAGATTGTCATTTGCATGAAAATAAAAGAAATGCAAGGAACATTCCATCAATATTCCTCGCTGTCGCCTTCGGGAGGCTAAGAGGCATTCCTAATTACTGGGTATTTAAAGGTATATTCAGAAATGTCAAAAACGGGGCCGGGAAGCGAATGTGACTGGCTTCAAAAGGAAAGAAACGTTGTCTCAAAGGGAGACAAACTGTCTCTTCTGTTGCTGGGATTTTTCGGCTAAGACGGCCTAATCGCGAGGAGTTGGGTTTTTCTGTTTCTCATTATCCTTGAAGATGAGTTGCGGGGATCGATCTGAAGTGCGGCAAGGAGGCGTTTGTGCCTAAATTCGTCGGTTATTGGGGAGAGGAGGTGCTCGTTTTGAATATTGCGCACATGAAGGGAGTGTTGAAAAAAGCCGCCATCGGCGTTCTCGCCCCTAGGCCGTGCTCACGTACTCCTCCGTACGCTCCGCGCGAAAAAACGGCTGCGGCCTTTCCTTCGAGAAACCACAGGACAGGACTGGACCCTCCTTTTTGAACACTCCACCATTTTTCTCTGGTGAGCCTCGGTGATTCAGAAGCGAATGAAAAAGCAAAATTTTTACAATATTCAACAGCTCGATGAAGGCTCTGTCGAAGTTCAGACCCCTGCCAAGATTTGGCAGGGGCCGATTTTTCATTGTGGAGTAAGAAAGCCTGCGGATCGTTCCCTGTTACATGAAATAGTCAAAGTCGCTTTCACGACGAGTCCGGCGGCGGAGTGCGAAAATCGCGGCTGGTTCGTCGTTGGGATCCAACCGGATGGTGTAGTCACCTCCCACGACTTGATGGCGATAATCTTGAATGAGTTCATGCAGTTGATAGGTGTCCTGTTCACCAATGCCGCATGCTTCAATCGGAATTCGCAGACGAGCCTCATGGATGGTATAGGGATCCATATTGATCGCGAACAGAAGAATGTCTGTCTTGTCAGCAGTCATTTTACCATAGAATAGAATGTGGTCGTTGTCGGATTGGTAAAATTGCAGATTGGTGAAGGTGTGGAGGGCAGGGTGATCCCGTCGGATCTGGTTGATGCGGGTGATATAGTCACGGATGTTTCCCGGACGATCCCAATCCCAATGCCGGATTTCATATTTTTCCGAATCCTGATATTCCTCGGTTCCGGGAATCGCCTTATTTTCGCACAGTTCATAGCTATTGTAGATCCCATAGGTCGGGGAGAGCGTGGCGGCCAGCACGAGCCGGAATTTAAAGGCCGGCCGACCTCCCTGTTGGAGAATTTCCGGCAGGATGTCCGGTGTATTGGCGAAAAAGTTCGGCCGGAAATACTCTTGCATTTGGGTCCGGGTTAATTCGGTCAGGTACTCGGTCATTTCTCCTTTGGAATTTCGCCACGTAAAATACGTGTAGGACTGGGTATAGCCGGCTTTCGCCAGGACCCGCATCATTTTAGGTCGGGTGAAGGCTTCTGCCAGAAACAGGACATCAGGATGGTCCAATTGAATTTCCCGAATGAGCCATTCCCAAAAAATCACGGGTTTGGTGTGGGGATTATCCACTCGAAAAATTTTGACTCCATGCTCAATCCAAAAGAGAATGACCCGCTTCATTTCCTGCCAGATTTCCTGCCAGGCTTCGGTATAGAAATCAAATCCATAAATGTCTTCATATTTTTTGGGAGGGTTCTCGGCGTATTTGATCGTCCCGTCCGGGCGTTGCTTGAACCATTCCGGATGTTGGGTGACGTAGGGATGATCCGGGGTGGCATTGATGGCGAAATCTATGGCGACTTCCATTCCGTGGTTTCTCACGGCTTGTTGAAAATGGTCAAAATCGTTCATCGTGCCGAGAGCCGGCTCGACGGCATCATGTCCTCCATGTCGACTTCCAATGGCCCAGGGACTGCCAGGATCACCCGGCTTGGCCTTTAAACTGTTGTTACGGCCCTTGCGGTTGGTCTCTCCGATGGGATGAATAGGGGTGAGATAGAGGACATCGAATCCCATATCCCGGATGGCCGGAAGGCGTTGTTCACAATCTTTAAATGTTCCCCCTTTTCCCGGCACGGTTCCTTCTGACCGGGGAAAGATTTCATACCAGGCGCCATACCGGGCACGTTCACGGTCGACAATCACTTCCAATTCCTTCTCATAGGTGGACCAGGCAGCCCGCTGTTCGTGTCGGTCGACGAGTGTGGCCACAATCGGATCCAGGGCGATGGCGATACGGGCTTCCTGGTCGGAAGACGACTTCCATTTTTCCAGCCAGAGTTTCAGCTCGGCCTTATCGGGACCTTTCGCCCTGGTCATCGCCTCTTTGACTTGCGCTTCCCCCTCCAATAATTCACTGGAAAGGTCCGGAAGCACCCCATGTTTCTTGGTCAGTTCAATTCTCCAGGTTTCAAAACTCCTGACATAGGCTCCCACGGAATACAGATACCGGCTATTTTCTGCAAGGAGAAATGATCCAGCCCACCGGTCATTATCGACATGGTGCATGGGGGTTTCCGACCATTCCTTCTGCCCCAGCAATTTGTAACGAAGTACGGCCCCGATGGTGTCGTGTCCTTCCTTGAACACATCGGCAGAGACATCCAGGTTCTCCCCGACGATCCGTTTGACCGGATAGCGTCCCCCATCCAGTTCAGGCTCGACATGTTCAATGATCAGGGTTTGTAATGTTTTGGGAATAGTAGACATGACGCACTCCTTCGTGTGTGGCTCTTCGGATATTCCTGTAGATGAGGATTGGCAATTGTTCCCCGTCAAGAAAGCCTGATAGGTCTGGACGATCGCCCTGAGTCAGCCGGATCCCCGGTTCAAGGCTCGGTTTGCGAAACATCAGTCCACTTCTAAAATTTGGAGAATGCCATCCAGGGGGATACGCACCCAATTGGGCCGGTTATTGAGTTCATAGCCGAGTTCATAGATCGCTTTTTGAAGTAAATATCCATTCAGCAAAATTTGGATGTCATCCGATGACGGGGGCAGAATGTCCCGGACTTCTTTGACGGACAGGTACGCCTTGAGGTAGCTGACGCTAACCCAAAGTTGCCAATAGCGGGCCCAAGGTTCGAGTAGGGAAAAGTCTTCCGGTCGAACTCCCTGGATCAGTCCGATAAAGGAGGCATGCGCCGCGTAATGAAAGGATCGCAACATGCCCGCGACGTCGCGCAGGGGGGATTCCTTGAGTCGTCTGACATTTAACGGCCTGGCCGGTTCGCCCTCAAAATCAATAATGATGAAATCTTTTCCGGTAAAGAGCACCTGTCCGAGATGGTAGTCGCCATGGCACCGGATGCGGGTGCAGGTGAGTTTCCGGTCCCGTATGGTTAAGAGACGTTTGCGTAATCGGCCTTCTCCTTCCAACACGTGTTTCGCGATGGATTGCACGGGTTCCTGGAGCCCTTTGACCTGAGTACGAAGAAGAGGAAAGTTCATGTTGACCGTTCCCAGCATGCTCTGATACAGACCCCGTCGGTAAAAATCCGTAAACGGTTCAGGCTTAAACTCCGGATCTTCGGAATCGGAAGCGAGTGCGGCGTGCAGTTCTCCTGTTCGAAGGCCCAACAACCGGGCTTCTTCCAGATACGGGCCAATCCATTCGCGGGCGCCGGTCGGAATCTCCTCGTCCACCAGGGCCATCAGCGATTTCTGAGGAATTGACGAGGTGGTGATGGCTGTGGGATGGGTGAGCGCTTCTTCCAGATATCGACTGAGTTCATCCAACGTATATTTCCAGGCGTCTCCTTCGTTTTGAATAAATTTCTGTAAGATACCAAATGTCAGGAGGTCGCCATTGTCCCGTTGATATTCGATGGATCCTGCCAGTGGGGCAATGTGCGGAAACCCTTTATTGGTTAAAAACCGTCCGATTTCAAAGTCAGGATTCACGCCGACTTCGGCCCGGCGGTAGAGTTTTAAAATGAAGTCATGTCCAAACAAGACCGAGGAGTTGCTTTGTTCACCCTTCAGCAGTGTGGGTTCAAGGGTCGGGACCTCTTTCTGAAGCTGCCGTCGAAAGATTTTCATGGCCTGGGTGACCAAATCGCCCGTCGGACCAGTAAACCGCCGGTTTCGGGAAATACTGTCCGCCAGCATTTTTTGAAATTCCCGATCCCACATAGCATCGATGAGCAGCCCTTCCTGCTCACCGTCTTTCATTTTGACTCGCACGCGTGCAATGGCTGCGGGAGAATCCACCAGGGGGGCCATGCGATCGGCCGGGAGATACTGCAGGGGTAAGAGGTACATTTCCGGCTCTCCCTCGGTGTATTCCACGCGGATGAGCGCGAGGACGGCCAAGGGATCTTCCTGCGGAAGAGGGATCGTTTCCGTGATTTCCACGAATTGCATGATGCGGGCTTTGCCGCCAAACCACCGTCGGCTTTGCAGGTATTGGGGTAATATATTTTCCAGTTTGGCCTTTTCCCGTTTTTGGATAAGGTGATCCCAAACCTTCGCGATGGTGATGGTGGGCAACCCTTGTTCCGCCTTCCCCGCAGACTCGGGTTTTCCCGATTCAACCGGTTCCAGGACAAACCAGTAATAGGCATGACCGGTCAGGGTTAACAAATATGGCAAATCGCCAATGGCTGGAAATTTACTCCGTCCGAACAAGGTCATGGGACGTCGTCCTTTGAATTCAGCGAGATCAAGTTCGACCCATTGGGCATGGCGGGATAAGTTCACGGCCACCAGGATGGTTTCGTCCTGATACCGACGGAGGAAGACCAGGACTTTCCGATTGGACGGATGAAGAAATTCGATGGAGCCTCGTCCAAAGACCTTATAGCGTTTACGCAAGGAAACGATGCGCTTCATCCACCAGAGGGGAGACTGTGCGTTATTTTGTTGGAGTTCGACGTTGACGGCTTCGTAATGATATTCGGGGTCAATGATAATGGGCAGATAGAGTTTCTGCGGATTACCGTAGGAAAATCCGGCATTGCGGTCCGCACTCCATTGCATGGGAGTCCGGACCCCGTTCCGGTCCCCTAAATAAAAATTATCCCCCATCCCGATCTCTTCCCCGTAATAGATGACCGGTGTGCCCGGCATCGAGAATAACAGGCTGTACATCAGTTCAATCTTTTTCCGGTCATTCCCAAGGAGCGGAGTCAATCGCCGCCGGATTCCCAGATTGATCCTGGCCTGCTTATCATGGGCAAAGACGCGGTACATGTAATCCCGCTCTTCATCCGTCACCATTTCAAGTGTGAGTTCGTCGTGATTGCGTAAAAAAAGTCCCCATTGGCAGGCTTCCGGGATCGCGGGAGTCTGATCCAAAATATCGATAATCGGAAACCGATCTTCCATTTGCATCGACATGAACAGGCGGGGCATCAAGGGAAAATGAAAGTTCATATGACATTCATCGCCTTCCCCAAAATAGGCCGCGGCGTCTTCCGGCCATTGATTGGCTTCCGCGAGAAAGAACCGGTTTTTGAATTTTTTATCGACGTGCGTTCTCAGGGTTTTGAGAAACGCATGCGTTTCCGGAAGGTTTTCGCAATTGGTCCCTTCCCGCTCGAAGAGATAGGGCACGGCATCCAGGCGTAAGCCGTCCACCCCAAGTTCCAGCCAGAAATCCAGGACCTCAAAGATCGCCTTTTGTACCTCAGGGTTGTCGTAATTCAGGTCCGGCTGATGAGAAAAAAAACGATGCCAGAAATACGCCTTGGCCACGGGGTCCCAGGTCCAATTCGAATGTTCGGTATCTTTAAAAATAATGCGGGTGTCGGAATAGAGATCCGGGGTCTCACTCCACACGTACCAGTTCCGCCATTTGCTTCCGGGGGGGGCTTTTCGCGCGCGCTGAAACCAGGGATGTTGATCCGAGGTGTGATTCACCACTAATTCAGTAATCACGCGTAATCCGCGACGATGGGCCTCCCGGACAAACGACTGAAAGTCCCGTCTGGTTCCATAGTGCGGATGGATATTGGTGTAGTCTGAAATGTCATAGCCATCGTCTCGAAGGGGAGAAGAACAAAAGGGCAAAAGCCAAATGGCCGTCACACCAAGGTCCTGGAGATAATCGAGTTTTTGGGTAAGCCCTTTGAAATCCCCGATGCCGTCCCCATTGCTATCGCAAAACGCCCGAACATGGAGTTCATAAATAATGGCGTCTTTGTACCAGAGTGGATCATTCTCGAGTGTGTCGACAATCATGGATGAGCCTTTCCTGAATCGGGATATTCAGTTATCGTCCTCGGCCATACACGGTGTGTGCGGCTTCGTTGTGATTCGTGAACTCGGCAATGTCTGGATTGATGGCTGTTCAGCGAGGAGGCTGAACTATAAAAACGAGTACTCAGGGTTTACCATAAAAACCGATGGAAAGGCCAATCCACTGCTAATGGGAGGAATGAGATTCCTGTATAACCAGGCGGGGAGCAAAGGAAAATTCAGCCAGAAATCTTCGAAGGATCGCTTGTTCCAGACGTGAGGGATATTGAGTCGGGCAGGGCACGCGAAGAAGTAAGTTGATACGGCCGGGTTCTGGTAACTGAATGGTGACCCGTGGTTCAACGGAAGGGGCATCCAGCCACAGCTTGCCTTCGAGTTTTTTGAGATACGTCCTGGCTTCATCGATAAACGGGGCGGCCTCTTCTTCTCCGGCCTGCAACAGCAGACGTTCGGCAGTTTTCCAATCATCATCGGTACTCAACGGGACTGTCACAATATGGAGGCGGTATTTTTTGGTATAGGTTTCATTGGTTAAGGGGTGATCGAAAATAAAGCTGTTGGGAATGACCATGGCCCGGCCGGTATATTGATGAGAGGTCTGGCCTGGTCCGATTTCCAAAACCGTGGTGGTCAGGGCGTTGTGGTCGACCACGTTTCCCCGAATGCCCCCGATTTCGATGCGATCCCCCAACGAATAGGCTTTGGTCAGCACCCGGAGTCCTGATCCGCTCAAGCAGTCAATGATTTCCTTGGTGGCCAGCACAAAAGCGACGGCGACGGCAAACACGGAGACGGCAAAAGTCTGGAGTTGCGGGGCCCAAATGAAAATCATCCCGAGGATAAAGAGAAAGAGCAGGCCATTTCTGAGGTTGACCGCCCACCGTCTCCGTGTTTCCACGGAAAGCTCGGTTGACCGGAAGAGACTGTGGTGGATCCCCATCCTGACGATCAGAATGATTAAAAAGAGAAAGAACGTGCTCAGGCCATACCGGATGACCATGTCGCCGGTCGTACCTACAAAAGGTTCCACTTGGAACTCCTCATGACCATTGTGTGAATGGGATGCGTTGAGATCAACAAGAGAACAATGAGAGTCTCAGCCATCATTCGGAATCTGACCGATTGAGCAAAAGGCGTATGGCTAAGAATTGGCAGATGAACGGGAAAAAGGATCACAATCCCACGATTCAGGGTGAAAAGGAATGAGCAAGAGTCGTCAATAGATAGATCAGTTCAGAAATGACAACCAACCTTCTCAAATCATACTGTATTTGTTCTCCTAATCAAAGGGGTTGGCAGGATTCACGGAGCTTGAGAACCATTTCTCCTTTCAAGGCCCTGGAAGAAAATGTCTCCGTTGGTCAGGCGAAGCTCCTCGAGGTGGCTGTGGACTGAAAGAAGAGGTGGAGGATCTCTGTTCGACCTCGAAGATTTCTGTTTTTCTTCCTGGGCCAGAGAGAGGGCTTGCTGGGCATCCGTTTGTGCCAACATGATTAATCGGGTGGCCATAGAATAATCTCGAGCCCAGAACATTTTTCTGGACTGTTCATGAAATTCTTCTTCTCCGATCGTCAGCTCACTTTCCGCTAAACTGTAGAGATCAGGTGCGAAGGTCAAGGCTCCTTCCCTTCTGGCATGTTCCACCGCTTGACGGGCTTTCTGTAATTCGTGAATCGGCGGATCCTGACAGCCGGTCAATAGGACACTCAAGCAGAACAAGGCCATATATATTCCTGCAGGGGTACGCCTCTGAGTCCTCGTCATGAATTTCCATATGGGGGGGATCTCTTCTCGCAAAAATGGGACCTTGCTTTTGAACGTTTTCTGGGGGAGGCCGGGAGTGATTTTCCTTGTAATCACTGGCTGATAAAGCAAATCCTACGCCAATACGGAATGATAAATGAGGGTTGGTAGATGCCGGATTTTTCAACTATTTTTCATGAAAGGGTCCCGGTGGGCGGGACAGTTTGGCTCATGGTTGGACCCTTTGTCCCGGTCCGGTTGTTGAGGGAGAAGGAACTGAGGGGATAGTGGTAATCCTTCCGGGGAGTGTCTATTTGCCTTGGGGGGGACCATATGGGAAAAGAAGATTGAGGTACTCCGGATATCCGAGACCGAGCGTCTGTCTTGGAAGTACCCACCGAGGGTGAAATTCTCTCACAAGGATGGTGGGGTGCGGGGGAAGATCGCCTACCACCAGATTTGCCCTATCAACCCAAGATATACCCTTGCGGCATCGCATCGGTAAAAAGTCTTGATCCGATGATTGACCTTATGGAAAAATGTCGTGCATTAATCGGCTTCTTGCACGAATCTTCCCTCCTCCCTCTCAGTCAGGTCTCTCACAGGAGAAAGCCTATGGAAGGCAAGTCGGAATCGCCGTTTAACCTGCAGAAATTCCTGGCCCAAGACGGTAGCGGCAAAACAATTCTGGCGTTTCCTAAAAAGCAGACTCTCTTTTCGCAAGGTGACGTGGCCGATGCCGTGTTCTATATTCAGTCAGGCCAGGTCAAACTTTCGGTGGTCTCCAAGCAGGGGAAGGAAGCTGTCGTCGGGATTGTGGAGCAAGGGGGGTTTGTAGGGGAAGGGTGTCTGGCTGGACAGCGGGTGTGCATGGCCACGGCGACAACCCTGGAAGACTCCACTCTGGTCCGAATTGACAAGCAGGCGATGATCCGGGTGCTCCACGAGGAACCCACCTTTTCGACGATGTTCATGGAATATCTCCTGGCCCGCAACGTTCGCATCCAAGAAGATTTGGTGGATCAGCTGTTTAATTCGGCTGAGAAGCGGCTCGCGCGGGTGCTGCTCCTCATGGCTCATTTTGGCAAAGAGGGCAAGCCGGAACCGGTCCTTGCAAAGATCAGTCAGGAAACGCTTGCCGAAATGATCGGGACCACGCGGTCCCGGGTTAGTTTCTTCATGAATAGGTTCAGGAAATTGGGCTTCATCGAGTATAACGGCGGTTTGCATGTGCACAGCTCCCTCCTGAATGTCGTCCTTCACGACTAGATTCCCCTTCCATTTCCGCTGCGCCGGTGCAGTGGTGGAGGGCTAGATGAGGTCCATTCCCCTACCTTTCCAAATCTTTTTTTACTGAGCAATTTTGAACAGACTGCAAGCGGTCCTCCCGCTAAACTCAATCTACATTCTGCCGTTCTCCACGCCAAGACTCTAAGCAAGTATGGAGGTGACAGTATGACCCGCCGAGTCACACGGTTGTTGCCACAATCAACACAAAATAAAACCAGTCCTCTGTTGTAAGTGTGGAACAAAGGATCGGGATGTGTTCTTTACCTCGAGGGCCTACGGACCACACCTGTGCTCGATCTGTGCCCGGTCCATGATTGTGGGCGAAGTGGGGAAGGAATTGAGCGCTAGGGCAAAGCAGGAGGAGCCGGAGCACCACTGAGCGAAACCTCATCCACCTCAGCCAAGACAGGAAAATCTCATCCGATTTGTTCGCGTTGGTCAGGGATGGGTAGGATGTCCAAGGCAGAGTCGTCAGACCGAGTGTCGATTATCCGGGCCGAAAGGCTAAAAAAATGAGGGGAAAGTCATGGGTATCCTTGCGATCATCTTGCTGGTTTTGGTACCCGTTGGCGTACTGCCCACCTGGAGACACAGCGCCAATTGGGGCTATGGTCCAAGCAGAGGTTTAGGCTTGGTCCTTCTAGTCCTGGTTGCCCTGGCTCTGACCGGCCGAATCTGATGGCTAGTACACAAGGGTGAGAGACTTGAAATTGGGAACAACAGCAATGAAGTAATGGAGTATCAAAAAGATTCTTTTGCAGCAATCGTTACATTAAAAAAATGTATCAAGCGGGTATTATCAACTGGAACCAGGAGGCGATATAATCTGATTTGAATTATTTTTCTGATGTGTGCGGTGGTGGTCTGGATCGCTAATGATGTAGCGATGAAGTAGAGACTCATGGATGTTCGGCATCGTGTTCCTATGGTTAGGGTCGTGCCAGCAGGGGAAAAATTAATCATACAGTCGCGTGAGTCCATGGCTGATTCCGAAAATTCTGGACTCTGATCTGGAAGCATATTCAGAAAAAGTGTGATGGCTTCAGAGTAAAAAACAACATCCGTCGTGTTGATGTCGCTACTGATCACCTCAAGGGCGCATTCATGAAATTCAACAGCCGTGGCATGGACCCCGACGGATTGACCAGCCGAGTAAGTGCGAACCCACTTTTTTCTAGTTGGCTCTCCTCCGCGGATTTTTCTTTAACGACTCGATAGAAGGAGCACATATGACAAACGAGGAAAAACACAAAAGCATTCGTCAATGGATTGATCCGGAAGAACGGGTCACGGTGCATTTTCTCGATGCCCCGGACCTGAACGCCGAAGTTACGGGTTGCACCGATCAATTGGTCGATCTCTCCATTGAGACCCGTGTATCCCATATGAAACAACGTATTTCCATCCCGCTCAGCCAGGTTGAGGTGTCGGAGGATTTCTCGCACTACACGCGAGATCCCGAGCGACCCCTTCAGTCCAGCCGATTGATGCTGGTTATTGATGAGAAACGCCCACCTATCATTTATTAGGCGTACAAGGGAATAGGCGAATGAGACACTCACTCATTTTGGTCAAATCAAATGACCAGAAGGTGGTAAAGGCATGAATGAAAACCCGACCATATTAGCTGGAAATCGATTGTGGAATGCCGTGGTGGATCGTCCGGTCTCATGGTTAAGCGTCAAGGTGTCCAGCCCCAAATGAGTGGAGTGGCTGAAACAAGAAAAAAAGTATTCCGTATCATGCCCTATACTCTAAAAACTTTTGCGTCCTATCTGAAGGGCTGCGCCTGTTGCATGGTCATGATGGTGCTCGCGGCCTTCGTGCACTCACCGGCAGACGCTGCTCCAATTGCCGTACGATTTTCGGAAGGGGTCACTCATGGCTTTTTGCTCGTGCGTTCGCTGGCCGGGGAGATCATTGGACAGGGTGAAATGACCCAGGTCGTCCAAGAGGGGGATCTGGTTGAAAGTCATTTGGTGTTCAAGTTCAAGGATGGCTCTCTGCACGATGAAAAAGTCGCCTTTTCCCAACAGCATGTGTTTACCTTGATCAGCTATCGCCTGATTCAACACGGTCCGTCGTTTCCGGAGCAGATCGACGTTGCGATAGACCGCGGCACAGGAGCATACACGGTTCGATCGCAAGAAGGGGAGGATGGGAAGGAAGAGGTGCTGACCGGAACGTTTGATCTGCCCAAGGATGTCTACAACGGCATGGTGGTCACAATGGTGCTGAACCTGCCCAAAGGGGCTGGCGAAACGGTGCACATTCTCGCCTTCACGCCCCAACCGGAGGTCATCAAACTGGAACTTCATCCCATGGGTGAACACACCGTCCACATAGGCGACCTGTCACGGAAGGCTCTGCAGTATGTGTTTAAACCGGACATCGGCATGATCCGGAAGTGGCTCGGCAGAATTACCGGCCAGCTGCCGGCCAAATTTCACTATCACTGTTGGATCCTGGCCGATGAGGTTCCAAGTTTCGTCTACTATGAAGGGCCCTTGCAACTCATGGGGCCGATCGTGCGAATCGAACTCGTGAGCCCCAGCCTAGTCACAAAGCCTGAAGACAAGTCGATTCACTCACAATAACATCAGCCGGGTCAGTTCCGAAGAGATGGCTGCTGAATCCGTTCGTAGAGAAATCGAGATTTTCTAATCCAGCTCACTTCTCCTGCGACTCACTTTGCGCAAGAAGACACCCTGGTGATACGCATTCCGATAATCAGCCAGGACATGCTGGTTAACATGATTCGGCACCATGTACGTCCGCGCCGCAGTTCCTTCCTGAATACATTTCAGAAACGGGGCTTTATTGAGTATAAGGGCGGGTTGCCGGTGCATAACTCCCTCCTCAATATCATACTCCACGGCTAGGATTCCCTTCTTCCGTTTTTGCTCCTGAGGATTAGTGGAAAGGGAATCGGGCAGAAGATTTTCCAGTCGTGCCAGCGTTTCTATGCTTTTTTTACCTGAGCAATATTGAACAGACGGCCTCCGGTCATTACGTCATACTTGTAAACCATGGTGCCTTCCCTAGTGCATGTGGGCCAGGATGGGTTCATTCAATCGATGTATATAGAAAGGAGTTGCTCATGTTGTATTACGCGCTCATGTTTTTACTGCTCGGGCTTGTGGCGGCTGCTCTGGGTTTTGCAGGAATCGCCGGGGTCGCCACGCAGATTTCCTGGGTATTATTTGTGGTCGGAGTAATCCTCCTGGTCATTCACGTCGTTCAGGGGCGTTCGCCACGAGGGATCTAGTGAGGATTGGCCGTTTGCCGGTGTTGCCGTGAGCACGAATCCCGCCATTCATGTTTTGGGGATTGGTGAGGCCGGCCTTCCCCTCACCGCATGTATTTTGTGCGCAGTTGAGGGGACATGAAATCTTTACCCTGTGTGCAATAATGACCAGACGACACATCATGCAGGTGTTAGCGTGAAGAAGTTCGGTAAGAAGAATTATTCACCAAGCAGAACATGTTCTGCTTGTGCATCAGGTGCCTGACACACTAATGCATCCATTTCAAAGGAGGTTCGTGATGAATGTTTCTAAAATACTCGGTGGAGTCGCATGTTTGAGCCTATTGCTAGGAACCGGAGTTTTGGCTGAGATGGTAGGAGGTGAGCCTGGAACCTCGAAAAATCCCAAAGACAATGTGCCACAGGAGATTCAACGAGACACTCCGAGTGGAGGAGACTTTGGTAAAGGCGGCTCAGGTCCCGGTGATCGCAGTGACGCCCTATCGGGCATGGGAAAGGAGAAGGCCGTGGAGGTCACCGAAGAAGGGTTGGAACAAAACGCCGAAAAGACTCATGACGGTGGAGCCGCGATGGCCGCAGAAGAACTCAAGGAGCAGGGCGAACAATCTCACAAAGATATTGCTGCTCAAAGCTCTCATAAAGGCATGAAGAAAGACATGAAGAAAAAGTAACCCAAGAAGGATCGGCAACATGCCGATCCTCCCGTAAAGAAGTAAGCGGGCTGGTAGTCAAGAATGAAACGGCACAACGCCTGGCCTGCCTGTCAACCGGGCAGGCAGGTCGTTTCTCCTCTTGATCGAATCGGGAGGCTGTCTTCATGCCATTTCAAGTATGTGACATCCAGGCCATTCCGGTTGAGTCAACCAATGGCCCGGAACTCCTCTTCAGACTGTAGTCTGGGAGTATTTCCCCTGGGCTTCCGGGATTTGTTTCAGAAGGTTTGATGGGAACGGTCTTTTCCCACACGTCTGACGTGTTGAGTGATTCTGACGGTCCTATTCCGTTGCGCTTCCTGCTCACTTCCCGCTCAATCGTCTCTCCAGTCTCCGCCATCTCTGCCAGAGTTTTGCTGAATTCCGGCCGTATCCTGTGTTGGGCTACCAATAAAGACAGGAACGACAGTCCCGATTGTGAGCAAAAATGACCAGACGAGAAACGCTGAGGCTGATAGGATAGAGCATGGTCGGTCGTGCATTCTTTTTCCTCGGTCAACCACCAAACGGAGGTGATAGATGAGCACCATACTTCTCGTTATCCTGATCCTGCTTCTTATTGGGGCGTTGCCCACTTGGCCGCATAGTGCGAACTGGGGTTATGCCCCCAGCGGAGGATTAGGGTTGGTCCTCTTGATTTTGGTTATTTTGTGGCTGACTGGCAGGCTGTAAAGTCAACGAAACCATCGTCCCAACCTGAATGACGCTCATGCGACCAGCGGGAGAAGTTTTTGATTCGCATTCCCCGCACGTCGGCGCCGGTTCCGGAGAGCCAAGTCAGTAGGTATACCGTTACCATTTTTTTCACAACAACTGAACACTTTTGATTAGACTTCGGCAGGTCCTCTTGCCGGAAAGGACACCTTTAGATTGAATAGGACCAATACTCAGTCGGCACTAACTAGGAGCCTATCGCTGAATTTAAGGAGAATGCTCTCATGACAAAATCGTTTTTTCAGAAAACGGTTCTGATGTCCCTCCTACTCATGGTCGCCAACGCCCATGGAGCAACAAAAGGGGAATTGCAGATACAGGATCATCGCCTTACCCCGTGCCCCGACAGCCCTAATTGCGTATCTACACTTAGCGACACTGAAGAGCATGGCATAGCACCTTATCGCTATGAAAAGACGCTGGCTGAGGCCAAAGCGGTATTGAAACAGGTTGTCGGAGAATTGAGTCGCACCGAGTTGGTTCAGGAAGAGGAGACCTACCTTCATTACGAAGTCCGAAGTTTTCTGTTTCGCTTTGTTGATGATGTCGAATTTCTATTTGAAGATGCCACAAAGACCATTCACTTCCGGTCGGCATCACGGGTGGGCTACTCCGATTTGGGTGTCAACCGAAAACGAATGGAGGAGATTCGAAGGCTGCTGGAGGGCCGGATCTAGCCACGTGCGGGCTCATGGAAACAATCCTCACCTTCTGGAGGGGAGGAGGGGGAAACAACCTCTTTTCGCCAAATCAGCGTCCCGGTTCGTCATAACTCGCAGTGAGAAAAAAGTGCTCTTCGCCTATATAGAGTGGGATTTTCGCGGGGTCGGGGTACGGTGCCACTACGACGACACTGTGGCCGTTCCCCCCAGTGAGCAATTTTGACCAGATCTCATGCTATCCCTTTGCTATAGTTTAAGAAAGACTCACGAACTCACCCCTCTCCCATCCTTAGCATAGGAGGAGACGTCATGACCTGCAGATCTGCCCGGTTGTTTTCAAACCCTGCCCCACTGGATCTGGTCTACTGCCGTATGTGTGGCTCGACCGATCTGGAACTGTCCTGTACATCAAAAACCTTTGGACCGCACATGTGTTTGATTTGTGTCCAGTCCCTGATTGAGTTGGGAGCGGCAAAGCCATTTGTTCCTGTCCCACGGCGTGACCTTGTACGTTCCTGAGGGGGCTGTTGAAAAAAGCCGCCAGCGGCGTACTCGTCATTTTTCCGTGCTCACGTACTGGAAGTACGCTCTGCGCGCAAAAATGACTGCGGCCTTGCTGAACGGACCCTTCGGGAAGACTCAGGGCATGCTTTTTTGAACCGCCCCGAGGCCTCTCATATGCACCGTGCCTGTGGGTCAACATGTCCTTAGAAATTATTATTATTCAACACTTCCTGAGCCAATTTGCCATACGGGAGCCTGGTTTGACTTACTTGTCGCTTGATCGGGAGAACGCCTTGCGGCTACGGGGCCGTTTCTCCTACGGGAGAAAAGAGAAATCCCTTCCTCGATCATCTGGAATTATGACACTTTGAGCAATATTGACCAGACATCGTCCGACCTTTCGTCCATAGTGACCCGTTACAGGGACCGATGGAGACCGTACCCCCAGCGATTTCGATTCATTGACCGAACGGAGAAACGCATGAACGCCGATCAACTCAAAGGAAAATGGAAGCAGTTCAAAGGTGAACTCAAGCAGCAGTATGGCAAGTTCACCGAAGATGCTTTGACGCAGATCGAGGCAATGGACCTCACGATTATCGGCAAAGTGCAGGAACGGTGGGGCGACAAAAAGGATGAACGCATGAAGGGCGAGGCGCAGTGGCGCAAACAGTCGGTGGCTGATGCCACAAAGTTATTGACACACTGACGAGAAATTTTCAAGAAGAGAGATTGAGCATTGCGGAAGAATTCAATTCAGGAAAAGAGCAAGTCATGAACATACCCTATCTCATAATCGTGTGCACTGTTCTACTTGTCAGCGGGGCCATCAGCGTTAGGTCAACGGACATCATTGGCAAGGTCGGTGTGAAGACATCAATGACCGACTCGAGGGAAGGCATCGGGCGGCAGATCGATAACGAGACCACGCACAGAAAGGTACAGCCCCACCGCACGGTCAAAAACCATGCGGCTAACCAGACGGCGGAGAACAGTCCAACATCAATGGAATCCGACGACAAGGGTGAATCCGTTCAGTCCCGTCGCCTTCAGTTCAGTCGTGAACAATTGACCCTTTTCTCCTTGTGGCTTATTTCGATGAAGCCATTAGGGCACGCGTAAGCGAGCGCATGGCGATGAACGCCAATAAGGCTACTCAGACCAAAGCGGAAATGGTCTCACTCACGAGCAAGGTCCCGGTTACTCTGATGAGTTGCTCAAGGGGTCTGGACAACTTGTCGATCCCAGGGGGTAGTTTTCAGGGGAAAATGTCTCAGGGAAAAGAGAAAGCCTCACGCCTTGCGAAGCACATCGCTCGTTGCATACTAAAATGAGCGATGTCTCGCAAGTGCATGCCAAACCATTTCTGACAAGAAGGGTCTCCATCATCAACATGATAAAAAAACACATTCTCGTGGTTGACGATGATTCTTCCTTGAGGGCCCTATTCCAGGCTCTCCTGGAAAGCTATGGGTACACGAGCGAAACGGCAGCGAATGGCTGGGAAGCGCTGACCAGAATCGCGCAGGCCCCCTTTGACACTGTCCTGCTCGATTACATGATGCCAGGGATCACCGGCTTGGCGGTCTTACAGTATATGCAACGGCACCATCCGTCCATTCCGGTATTGATGCTGACCGGCCATGCCGAGGGACCGGTGGCCGCCCAGGCGCTCGCCGCGGGGGCGCGGGTCTGTTTATCCAAACCCTTTAACTGTGCGGAACTGAAAGAGGCCCTGAACTCTATGGTTGAAATGAATGCGTAAGACCAGTCGTATCCGGGCAGGTGACTTCACCCGAAGTTGCTCACCCTTGTCACCCTAAGAGGATGTATGGCACCTAAACGAACACCCTCGTTCAATCCCAAAACCTTCCTGAGGCAAGTCGGGAACGGTAAAACCATTATGTTGTGTGAAAAAAACCGTGTTCTTTTTTCGCAAGGAGAGACGGCGGATGCCGTCTATTACATTCTGGAGGGAAAAGTCGCGCTTACGGTTGTTTCCAAACGGGGCAAAGAGGCCGTTGTGGCGATTCTGGAGCCAACGACCTTTTTTGGGGAAGCCTGCCTCACCGGGCAGGTATTGCGTCTGGAGGCCGCGACCACGGTTGGTGTCGCAAAAATCCTTCGCATTGGCAAAGCGGCCATGATCCAGGTGCTTCACGAGGAACCCACCTTCTCCGAACTCTTCCTCGCCCATCTCCTGGCTCGAAACCTCCGCATTCAAGAGGATCTGGTCGATCAACTCTTCAATTCCAGCGAGAAGCGGCTGGCGCGTGTGCTGCTCCTCATGGCCCATTTTGGCAAAGAAGGCAAGCCGGAGGCCGTCATTGCGAAATTGAGTCAGGAAACGCTTGCGGAAATGATCGGCACCACACGCTCTCGCGTCAGTTTCTTCATGAATAAGTTTCGCAAACTGGGCTTCATTGAATACAACGGCGGATCGAACAAAGAGTTGCACGTGCACAGCTCCCTCCTGAATGTCGTCCTCCACGACTAAGGTTCCTTTTCCGCTTCCACTCTGCCGGTCCCGGGGAATTGATCCAGATCGAGTTTTGCCGTATCCCCCCCATCCTCAATTCTGAGCAAAATTGACCAGACAGGTTTTGTCCGGAGGCCTATCATTAAATTTAGTGCAGTTTACTCAAGCAGCACTGTATCTCTCCCGCTCAAGGAAGGTGGGTTGATCCTCAAAATGGTCTGCCATGAATCGTCCACCGGTCGTCTCGCCAATAATGAATCTGCTGTGGGTGGTATCTTTCGCTGAAGCATGCCGGCGGAGGGAGGCGATACCTGGTGTGAGCCGAACAATAATCCAGCGTTTTACAGAATAGGGGAGTGTTGAATAATAAAGATTTTCAAGGGCAAATTTGCCTAGGATTAGATTCCTCATCAAAGGCTCCGGGTCGGTTCAAAAAAGTCCGTCCAGCAAGGCCGCAGCCGTTTTTACGCGCGGAGCGTACGCTTAGTACGTGAGCACGGAAAAATGGCGAGAACGCCGCTGGCGGCTTTTTTCAACAGACCCAATAGGCATGCGGAGGAATAGCCATTTCGTATGGGAGATCGTAGCCAACCAGGAGGTCATCATGAATGGTATGAATTGTCCCCGTTGCGGAGGATTTCAGATGTTGGACCAGTTTTACGGCCTAGAAAATAATGGATCTGTATGGATGTATGATGGCGTGCGGTGCCTCAATTGTGGATCCATCGAAGAGCCCATGAGGGAAAAAGGGGAGGGGATCCCTTCGCTCCGCACGGAACGGGCCAATCAGCATGCATTGAGCGTGCGGACCGTGGCAGCTCGATAGGCAAAAGCGGTCTCATGACATCTCGAAATATGGTAACACTGGGAGCATGTCGGTACGGAGCCGGGAAGTTCCTTAACGGACACATGCCCCTGTGTGGCTGTGGTGAATCCCCTTCGGTCCATCCCGCGCGAAGAGAAGATGTGTGAAGAACAAACATCAATGAGCGAGTCAAGAATACAAAATACCGTCTTTTCAGGGTGAACTTGGGGAGGGAATGGGAGCAGGGTCATTGTCTATAATTGTTTCTAATTCATACATTCATTCATTTTCTTAATCACGGGGGACCAGCGCATGAGTACCTATTATCGTCACATATATCGTTTCCTTATAAGGCCGTGGATCGCACCGACATTCCGCCTCTATCTTCTGCCCACTTCTGTTGCAGAAAAAGGTTTATGTGAAAGCCCCAGTCAGCTTCATCCATGGCAGACCATATGGGGCCTGTGTATCGTCATACTCATGGGCGGGTTATTCACGGGATGTATAACCGATGCCACGGTGGATTTGACCAAAGCTCCGTTTGATGCGTCCACCGAGCTGACTGACGCCTCGACAGATTCGATTACCAGACTGACCGATGGAACCAGCCAGGCGACAACCGACCTCACCGAGCCCACCAGAGAATTTCTTTCCAGCACGACTCCCGGAGCGTGGTTCAATGCAGATGGCATGCTCAATCCTGACCATAAAAAGATCGCGTTTGTGGTCGTTAACTTTGATAATTTGCAAGAGGATATCGCCAGAGGATCCGGAGAATATCTGGTCTCTCTTTCTAAGTTAATGGGCGTCCCCCCGGATTCCCGAGACAGTTTCCTGCAATCCGCGCAACGTCAACATGCCTATATTTTTGATGAGAGCCAATCCCGGCCGGAATCGTTTAGACGTCTGATCAGGACGTTACACGTGACGTCACCTTACTCGTAGGGAAGGAAGGGTCTCATCAGACGACCGTTTTGAAAGGTATTTATTGTGGATTGGCGATCGTGTGGAAGCACGATGAACCCGTGATGGACTGTTCAAAAAACCATGACAACAGGGAAGGGGGAGCAAAATTAGGGTATCGAACCTGCTAGGATTGGCGCATGGGCAATCTCATGCCTATGGACTGGTCGACTTGAGAAACCGACACCATGACAACCGCAACGATCTCACTATCCAAGGTCGTAAATTCTACCTCGTAACCTTTGCCCCTTGGTGAACCGGCACGACGGTTCCAATGTCACCTCGCTGAAGCCCATTCTGGAGAAGGGCGGATTCCAGAATCACGTCTTCCCATTCATGGGTCATCGTCTCAGCTGTTTCAAGGGAGAGGCGGTCACAAATCGAGGTGCCACCTTACCTGACGAGTTATGTCCCAGCCAGGAGTTCAGCTTCCAAGGGCCGATCCTTTTTGAAACGGCTGACGCCCAGGACACTGAAACCCAAAACATGTCCTTGGTCATCCACCCGCTCCATAACGGCATCATGGGCAGTTGGCCGCAGAAAACCTGGCGCATCGCTGAACGGCACCTCAAGAAAATCCCCTTCGGGATCAAACCAGACTTTTACTTTTCCGGCCATATCGTTGCTCCCGCTTTGAGCTGATCGGTCAAATAGGCTGTCACCACAAACGCATCATTTGGGGATATACAATCCTTCATTGCATCAAATCCGAACCGATAAAGGGGAGAGTGCGTATGCCCATCATAGCGCACCATGCAAAGAAAAAAATTATTCAAGAAGCGGGAAAAAGAATATTCCTCTGCTCCGTCATGGCGGCTACCCCACACCAGACCTCCATCATTTTTTGTGATACCCTATGGATCCCGCAGGGGATTACATGGAGCACGTCCTGAAAGAAGTTGTCATCCTGAGCAAGCGGCGAAGGATCTAGCCAAGGCGTGACATCCTCAATCCAGCCCCAGACTCTTTAACCTGGTTCCTCCTCTTACTCCGTCATGCCCGCCATTTTTCATCGGGCATCCATCTTCGCTGTGTAGAATCTTTCCACAAGAACCCGCAGAGAACAGTGAATCATTCTGAACAAGTCGGAATGTGGGAAGGGGGCTGGGAGTATGTGTGAATAAAAGGCCGGACCCCCAGACCTGTAACACTTGAAAATATGTGGCTTTCATTGCCTGTAGGGGATAGATAATTCTTTACAACAGATCTGACTTTGAGTGAAATGGTACGTTGAGAAGTCTTGCAGCGAAAATTCGTGATGTGTTGCATGATATAACCTGGAAAAATTGACTATAACAGATTTTCAAGGACAAGTATGCCAGGACTCGATTACTCAGCAACAGACTCCGGGTCGGTTCGAAAAAGCTGCTCTAGCGCCTGAAGGGTGTCCGCATCGGCCGCTTTTGCGCCAAAGCGTACGCTTCAGTACGTGAGCACGTGAAAGATAGCGAGAACGCCGCTGGCGGCTTTTTTCAGGAAACGCACGATCCATGACGAACATCCTCTTTGACTTCACGATCACTCAGCTACTCCTCGTGGGAGTCCTGTTTATCTGGACAGGGTTTGTACGCAGCGGGCTTGGGTTCGGTGGTGCTGCGCTTGGACTACCACTCATGCTGTTTCTCTATGACCAACCACTATTTTGGTTGCCGGTCATCGGATCGCATCTCCTGTTTTTTTCGGCTCTGACCTTACATACCGGTATTCACGATGTCGATTGGTCCTATTTGCGGCACGCCACGCTTTTTGTCATCCCCACGACCTTGATTGGTGTGTTCGGCCTGATTACGTTGCCGACTGAGTGGCTGCTCATCTTTATTTATTCCATCTCACTCGCGTATGGATTGATGTGGCTCTTGAATCTTTCCATCAATAGCAAGAAGAGTTGGAGCGACAGGCTGTTGCTTGCGCTTGGTGGGTATGTGGCGGGAACGTCACTGACCGGTGGACCACTGATGGTTGCGGTCACCATGAAAAATGTCGCGACCCATCAACTACGTAACACGTTGTACGTTCTCTGGTTTACCATCGTCACGATTAAAATGAGTACCTTCGTGATACTCGGAGTCGAGCTGCATCTGCTCACCGCCCTTACGCTCCTTCCCATCGCAGCCATCGGCCATGTGATCGGACTCAAATTTCATGATGCGATTTTGAAAAACGATCAGTGGTTCAAGCAGGTCATAGGAGGAATGCTTGTCCTCATCAGCGGATTGGGATTAATGAACAATCTGGCCTAAGACAGCCTGCTCATGGGTGACCCCCCATGACCATTATCTAGGGGTTCAACAAAGTGGGGCGACCAAACTCGCGATGCCTGGCCTGAGGCATGCCGAAGGGCTCAAACTTTTCCCCCAGAAGAACCCGCAGAGAAAAGTTAACTATTCTAAATTTTGCGGAAGGTTGAAAGGGTTGGAAGTACGTGTGAATCCAAGGCCGGACCTCAAGCATAAACGTTTCGTCTGTAGTCCGACGCCTGCCGGCTGGCCGAAAAGAGTAGGGACGCCAATCCAGAGAAGAGCGGACCAACTCGCAGGGCTCAAACACGGTCCGCTAGCTGCAGAGCGTCCCTTCTAAGGGCCAGCCGGCAGGCGTCGGATCACAGAAGACGAACCGTCCAGGAACTTCCATAAAAGAGAGAAGACGACAGACATTACGGAGTGGAGAAGATGGATGGTTGAGACGGATGGCGCAAATGATCGGGCTGCGAGATAAGGTGAGAGGGGAAATGGAGGTTTTTGGACAACCGTTTTAATGAAGAGAAGGCGGAGAAGGGTGCATGGCGTTGGAACGTCCTACGCTCCGGGTTGCTTAAGGCCCGGTCTGAACCACGGTTTCGACGGCAAGTGCTTTCTGTGAGTTGGAAGGTGTGTAATGGAGTTTTTCAAATCCGATCACGTGACCGGCTTTATCCTTCATGAGAATGACTTCTTCATTCGTTTCTTCGCAGACATGCTCTAGGGCAGGATCATCTAACCATACCGTTAAGGTATGGCCCACTGTGTCATGAATTACTTTGATCTTGTCCATATTGGTTCTCCTGCCTTTATTATGTCGGTTGGATAGGCGGTAATCAAGAATCCTGTCCCATTTTCCTTTCTAACAACTGCGCAAAGCCATCGTGCCTGAGATTCACCATAGAACAATATGACGTGTGGGTCTTTTTTACTTCGACGAATTTCAGTGGGTTCCTTGAGTACTTGCTGAATTTCATCTTCCCTTCCAAGTAATACTGGGTGCTTTTCTGAAACGATAAACGACCAATAGTCTTGTGTACATCGGATTGTGAAGCCAAGGGGAGATTCCACCTGAAAAAGCCAATCCTTCATTTCATTCCTTGAAAGATATATTTATGCATCGGCTTGGGATTAGCCAGCCTGATATCTGAGTCTTGGCTTTTAGCCGATTTTTGGCCATTCATAGCTCCTGTCGACTCTGGTGCGGTGGGGACCAGGTTGGGCCCTTTTTTGAGGGACTTAGGTCATTTAGTAGGGGAAGGGCATGAGTACAAGGTTATTGGCGCTACACGTCATTCCAAACCTCATCCTCAGAATTGTCCCAGACATGTTTCATGGCCGGAGTCTGGGCGAGCTTGAGCTCCTCAGCTAGTCTATCTTTGAGCCCATGTTTCAACTCAATGTACCCGATGAAATCTAAGACTTCCTTCGCCAAAGGTTCTGGAAGCTTTTGAATTTCTCGCATGATTTGTTCTGCCGTTGACATGGCGTGACCCTCTTTTTTTTGTTCTAAGGGATTCCTTAGAAGAATGTACCCAACCTATTGCTTAAAGTACAGAATTTTGTAGAGCCGGGGGTTCGTCCCGGCAGCCGAGCCACTTTTGTTTCGGCAAAAGTGGCCAAAACCATTGACGCCCCGTCTGGCCTCATGGAAGAGGAGGGACGCTATCACTTTGAAGAGCGGACCAACTCGCCAGGCTCAAACACGGTCCGCTAGCTGAGAAGAGCGTCCCTTCTAAGGGCCTGCCGGCAGGCGTCGGATCACAGAAGACGAACCGTTCAGGACCTTCCAGGAAAAAGCGGAAGCGACATTTTCTCTATGATTCCAGATACTGACCACGGGCAAGCCGGAGGGGGAGGAAGTCCGGATGGTGCGTCTGTGGGCGGATTGAGGTTAGCGGAGGCCGTATTCTTTGAGTTTGCGTTGGAGGGTTTTCCGGTGGATGCCCAGGAGTTCCGAGGTGCGGTTTTCGTCGCCTTGCTGGGCATCGAGGACTTTGAGGATGTGTTCCCGTTCGAGCTGTCCGAGTGTTTTCCAGTCCGGATGGGATGGCGATTGGTCGGGTAGCGCGGGAGGCGCGACGAGCGCTAACGGGAGGTCGTGAGACATGATAAGGGAATGTGGAGTCATGACCACGGCTCGTTCAATGGTATGTTCGAGTTCACGCACATTTCCCGGCCACGAATAGTTGGTGAGCAGGGCTAACGCCTGCGGGTGCACTCCGGTGATGACCTTGTTGTTGAGTTGGGTATATTTGGTGAGAAAATAGTCGATGAGTGTGGGGATGTCTTCGACCCGTTCTCTCAGCGAGGGCAGATGCAGCGTGACCACGTTGAGCCGATAGTACAGGTCTTCCCGGAACTTCCCGGATTCTACAAGTTTTTTGAGGTGTTTGTTGGTGGCGGCAATGATGCGGACATCGACTTTGATCGATTCCATGCCGCCCACACGGCGAATTTCATGCTCTTGCAGGACCCGGAGAAGTTTGCTCTGCAGGTTCGGGGAGATATCGCCGATTTCATCCAGAAAACAGGTGCCTCGATTGGCCGATTCCAGGAGTCCTTTTTTGAGGGTGATGGCTCCCGTGAAGGCCCCGCGTTCGTGACCGAATAATTCACTTTCCAGCAGATTTTCTGTGAGGGTGCCGCAATCCACGGCGATAAACGGCCCGTCGCTTCGGAGACTGTTGGCATGGATGGCCCTGGCAATGAGTTCTTTTCCTGTTCCTGTTTCACCATGGATGAGGACGGTGGATTCCGTCGGGGCGACGCGGGCGATGAGTTTGTACACGGCCACCATCGGCGGACTGTTGCCTTGTATCTGGTTGATGCCATTTCCTTTTGGCAGAAGCGGCTGGATCGATACGCGGGCCTGCTCCAGGGTGTGTTTATGGTCACAGGCCCGTCGGACGACGGAACGAATTTCTTCCAATGCAAAAGGCTTGGAGAGGTAATCGAAGGCCCCGGCTTTGATCCCTTCCACGGCAGTCGACAACGACCCATAGGCGGTGAGAAGAATGACCTGGGTGAGGGGGCTGCGTTTCCGTGTTTCGGCCAGGAGGGCCAGCCCGTCCATGTGTGGCATTTGAATATCCGACAACACCACATCCGGCGTTTGATCGACGAAGGTGTGTAAGGCGGCTTGACTGCTCGTCGCGGTGTATACCTGATAGCCTTCTTTTTCCATGATTTCCCGAAGCAGGATCAGTGTGTCCGGTTCATCATCGACGATGAGGATGGTGGCTTTATGCATGATCCGAGTTCCTCCAGGCCGGCAGCCGAATGAGAAAACGGGTGCCATGGCCCTCTTCGCTGTGCACGGTGATGTGGCCCTTATGCAATTGAATAATTTCGGTGGTGATGGCCAACCCCAGGCCCGTTCCTGACCCCACGCTTTTGGTGGTAAAGAAGGGGTCAAAGATTTTTTCTATGTGTTCCCGCGGAATCCCTGGTCCTGAATCGTGAATATCAATGATGACCTCCGGTCCCGCTTGAGGGGTATCTTCGGCGTTTCGGGCCTGAATGGTCAATTGTCCGCCGTCCGGCATGGCATCGATGGCGTTATCGATGAGGTTGTTGATGGCCTCCTGAAGATGAAAGGCATCTCCCTGGACCGACCACAGATCGGGTGCAAAGTGGGTCAGGCCTTGAATGCCGTGCTCTTGGAGAAGCGGGCGAAATAATAGCAACGACTGGTCGATCAGGGTCGGAACCGAGACCTGTTCGACGGAGATGGTGGGTGTTCGCGTAAAGGTGAGTAAGTCCTGGATGCTGTGGGTGAGACGATCGGTTTGTTTGAGCATGGTTCGCACCCGCTCCAGGACTTCCTGGGGAAGATGCGGATCTTCCTGGAGCAGTTGCAGGTGTCCGAAGATGGCCGTTAAGGGTGTGCCGATCTTGTGGGCGATGGTGGCGACCAGTTGACCCAAGACCGCCAACCGTTGTTGCCGGAGAATGTCACGTTGCGCAATGGAGAGTCGCTCGTTGACGGCGGCCAGCTCTTCATTCCGTTGCCGTAGTTCTGCCGTCGCATCCTCCACTCTGGTCTGTAGGGCATCCCGGGCCTGAGCTAACGCCTGATTCAATGATGCATTTTCCCTCATGACCTCTTGGATCTGTTGTGCCATGGAATTGAACTGGCGGGCTAATTCGCCTATTTCGTCTGTTTTTTCGATCGAGACCAGGGTGGCCCATTGGCCCTTTTCGACTTCAGCCAGCCCGGCTTTGAGCCGTCCAAGTGGACGGATCACATGCCGGTAGAGAAAGAAGTTTAACGCCGCCACGATGCCGAATCCCATGATCAGGCTGATGATGAGCGACCAATTGAGAAAGAATCGGGTGATGGTGGTGAGTTGTCCCGTCCAATATTCGGCGTAGATGACCCCGGTGGTTTTTCCCTGTATGGCAAGAGGCGTGGAGAGTTTGAGCCGATCGTCACCGGGTTGATTGTGAAAGCGGCCTTGGGGTTCTTCGAATTGGAAGGTGTGGGTGACCATCAACGGGATTTCACTTGAAGCGTCCTTGGTGTCTCCCACTTGCGTCAGCAGGATAGGCGGTTCATCGGGTTTGGCGCCTTTCCCATACACACGGAGGAAGATGAGATCCGGGTTCCGGCTCATCAAATCTTTTAAATATTTCTCCCGCAATATCGCATTGTGAAAATGCTTTTCTGATTGAAAGCGCGCGCCGATTTGCCGCAGAAGGACAAGAGATTTTGAGTGAATGACATCTTTGGCCAATTCCGCCACATAATATTGATGCAAGAGTTCGGTGACCAGAATGGCCCCGCCCACAATGAGGATGATGATGAGGGAAGCCTTGGCTTGGAGCTTCCAGGGATGTTGCCAGGACATCATTGTGTGAAATTTCAACGGATTGTTATCAATCTTGTGGTAAGGATTCCGGGAATGCCAAAGGCCGCATGCCGGATGGAGTATGGTGAATGCGTGCGTAACATGCCTCTATCCTGCAAAGTCTTTGTCATCCTGAGAGAAACGAAGGATCCCGCCCAGGTGTGCATCTTCAATCTTGGCACAGATTCTTCGCCTCCGGCTCAGAATGATAATATGGTGCGGGCTTGCCGGTTCACCTTGCCAATGTCTCATGCCGGATGAGTGCCTTTCAGATTGCCGCATGACACAGCCTGTCACTCTTTCCCGTCTCATTGTCTGATTCCTTGCCCGTATTGATTTACGAATTTTTGGGTTGGACAATAGGACGAGTTGAGGGACGATTACGGGTTTCTTGTTCGCTGGTAGTGTTGGCAGGATCGGACGAAGGCCCGCAAGAGCCGTTGTGTGGTTTGGCTGCGGAGTTGTCGTTCCGGATGCCACTGAATGGTAAAAATATGAGGGTATTTGGGATGTTCCATCGCCTCAATGAGTCCGTCGCTGGCGATGGCGGCAGGAATGAAATCTGGAGCCAGTGTCCGAACGCCCTGGTGATGTTCTGTGGCCACTACCTTGCGACCCTTTCCGAGGATTTTCGCTAATCGAGTGCCCGGAATGACTTTGACCGGATGCAGCCCGTTTTTCTTGCCTTCATGATCCACATTGTAGCCATTCTTGGGGGGATGAATATGTTGGTAAAGGGTTCCGCCTTCCAGGACATTGATCAACTGCATGCCATAGCAAATTCCTAAAATGGGTAACCGACGGGTTTTTCCGGCCTTGTATAACCAGGCTTCAAATTTGGACCGGTTTTGAAACGCAACTTTTGTGCGTTTTTTAGGGCGCTCGCCGTACCAGGTGGGATCCAAATCGTCTCCTCCGACAATGACCAACCCGTCGATGCCTTCCAGATAACGGTTACGAAGGGTTTCCCTGTGGTTAATCGGGAGCAACACGGGATGCCCGCCCGCTTCGGTAACAGCGGCCGCATAGCGGTGATCACATAACAAGTCGTAGTTGGCGAAGTCCTTACGTTTAGACACGGCTTCACAGGTGATCCCGATTAACGGAGCGGGATAGCGTTTACTCATCGATGGATGCTCGTTTCCGGCCCAGCCATACCCGTTCGGTGCTGGGAAAGGGCACTTCGAGTTCTGCGGCAAAATCCTGCAAGGTATTGCCACTGAGCAAATGCCCCAATCCCGAGCGATAGCGTTTGGCGAAACGGCGTTGCCAGGTTTGCGGGTGCTCGCGAATGGCCAGGGCCACCGCATCATGAATGAGCCGGGCTCCGTTATACCGGCGTTTGAGCAGGCGCAGGACCTCATAAATTTCTTCGGGAATATCCATGGCATCGAATTCCTCACGGTGCTCCCACAAGAACTGGTCTAAATAGTCCGGGGCCGGCATCCATTCGCGTTTCCAGGGAAGCCTGGCTTTCATGCCTTTAGTGGCGGCTTCTGTGCGGGCGAGGAGGTAATCGGCATGGCTCATTCGATTGGCGGCGGCTTCTCCCCTTAGCCATCGCAGGCAGACCGCTTTCACCAGGCATAAATTAGCCACGACAAATTCCGGAATGTTGGAATCGAAGACCCGTATTTCCAGAGTGGGAGGTTTAGTTTTCCGGCCTTTGCTATAGACCAGTTCCCTGGTATCGACCGAGGTGAGATCGCCTCGTTTCGTGGGCGTGAAGTAGGTGGCATTTCCACGAAGAAACCGGTTGGAGGCTTTGCCCGTAACTTTTTTGTCCCATATGGGAGAATTGGCTCCGGTCGCGATGAGCAACGGGAGCTGGTCATGGAGATGCCAGCTGAGCGCGGTGGCTTCTTGTTTGGTGAGTTTACGATTGGCGACAGAGATGTGGAGGTGGGTGCCGGCAAACCGGTTCGTCCAGCCTCCCACAAATAACGGCACGCGATAGTCCTGTTCGTCCTCTCGACTGCGATATAGGCCTCGCAAGTATTTTCGCAAACCGGCCTTGAGTAAAAACAAGCTTTCCCGGATGGTCGTGAATGGACGGCTATTATATTCACTGCCGATGGAGGCATCCCGCGTAAATCGTTCGCCGGACTCAGAAAGACCCGGCCGGGGTTTTGACAGGCGCCTGCCGATCTTGTGATCGGTGACATTGATACTGTATGCCTCAATTTCGACGCCAATGACGATTCGTTGATGAAACGGAGTGTGTGTTAGGCCTGCCATGGCAAGATCGTATGTCCTTTTCTGTTGTGGTGGTCCAAGAACGGGTCTGGTTTTGTGCCTGGTGTCTTTTCGTATTCGTGCCAGCTTCCCTCGGCGGAACCATCCGTCAAAGAAGAAGGTTTTCCTGCGAATGGGAAGGGGGTGTGTTTGGTGAATGTACAGCAGAGCACTGCAGAGTATTCCGCTCAAAATTTCGGGAATAACTTGTAATGTGGAAACACGTTCAATAGATAACGGAATATTGGAAGGTTAATGGGACAGACAACAAAGGCTGATTGTATCCCTCTGGGCAGGAAGTGTCTAGAAGGGTTAAATTGTTCCTTGATTTTTTCGGGTTGTTAAGGAGGTCCAAGGCTCCAGGGTTTGAAGCAGGTCTGGGAGTATGTGGACAACCAGGGATAGCCTTATTCCGGCAGGGGGCAAGCACCTGCTCCTTTAGCGAGGTCATCTCCTAATTTGGTCATCCTGACCCCCTGGGAAGGTTCTGCGACAAGTTTGGATAGGCCACACCTGACTGAGAGCCTCCGGTGAACTTGGGCGGAGCCCCTTCGATGATGTTCAGGGCAGGCTTTTCGAACAGTTCTGGATGACTAGGTCGCTCAGAATGTCATCGCCCCCAACGGCGTGTTCCTCGCTTCGTTCATGGCTAAATGTACTGTGAATCCTGTCTGACAGCTCGAGTACAAAAAGTGCCGGAATTAGGCGCCCATGACGGCCGCTTTTCCTCTTTTGACAAAATCGTCAACTGTTTCTTTGGTATTATCTAGCCAGTCTTCGGCTTGATCCAAGGTATCGGAGGCAAGATCATGTAGGTCTTCTCTGGTTCGTTTCCCGGACTGTGGAGCCCACAGGAGCCCGGCTGCGATTCCCAATGTGATTCCGGACACAAAGGCCATAGTCCCGATTGCGCATCCTGAAGACATCTTTTTCATTGCGACCTCCTTAGTTTTATACGTCTGCTGAAACTGGTGAATGTTGGCCGATCCGTTCGGTTTACTTTCTCTCTCAATATTTTTAGAAGCAACTGATGTGCCAGTGATGGTTGTGTCGATTCATTATAAACGATGGCCTGATTGTGAGCATTATGTGAATTTCCAGTTCGGTTCTGTGTTCAAGATGGAACACTTTGTCTTTGTGTGAGACGGTTTGTTTTGGTAAAGGATAGACTTGCCGGGTTTTGGGGTAAGAGGATATGCCGGGACATGGACTGCCCTCGCTTGAGGTCTATGGACTCTACCAATTCCGGGAAGACGTTAAGTGTTTGATGTGGCCTATGGGCCGTGGTTACTTGTTCATGGGGCAGGAGGGCTTGTGGATGTCAGATGACATGTTGAGTCGACATATCCGCCTTCATTCAGATTCATCATGCGACGGTGTACCGGGGCACTCAGCCTGTCCTCCATGATTTGTCCCTGGTGATTGGCCAGGGGTGTTCGACCGTCATCCTGGGTCCCAATGGGTCAGGGAAATCGACATTTATGAAGCTGCTGTCGAGGGAACTGTATCCGGTCGTCGGGCCGGATCAATATGTCCGGCTGATGGGGAAGGAGCACTGGAATGTGTGGGACCTACGCGCACAGATCGGAATAATTTCGGCGGAAATGCAACAGGCCTATCCCTGTCATACAACCGGGCTGGATATTATTCTTTCGGGGTTTTTCTCCAGCTTGGATGTGTATGAACATCAAGCTATCACTCTACAACATCGAACCAGAAGCTCCGAGATGATGCGCATGCTCGGGATTGTCCATCTTCGAGATCGCCCTTTCGGAGAGATGTCGACCGGAGAACAACGGCGAGCCTTGTTAGGACGGGCTTTGGTACACGAGCCTCAGATCCTTGTGCTAGATGAGCCAACCACCGGGCTGGATGTGCAGGCTTGTTTTCAATACCTTCAGATCATTCGGAATTTCATACGCCAAGGAGGCACGGTGATATTGGTGACGCACCATGTCCATGAAATTCCTCCGGAGATTGAGCGGGTCGTGTTGTTGAAGCAGGGCCGGATTATGAAAGATGGTCCTAAGAGGGATGTTCTGAATGATCACAGTTTGTCTGCCCTTTTTGAGACTCCGGTTCATCTTCTTCATGATCAGGGATGGTTTCAGATTGTTCCGTGCTTCCCCGGATAAGATCGGGTCATGAAGACTGTTTAATGGGTTGGGGATGACATTGCCCTCCGGGACGTGTTCTATTCCCTACAGGCTTTTTGTTCATCCGGCATGGCCTTGGTAGAAGTTTTTCATTTTTTAAATCATGTGTTAAGGAAAGAGAACGGATATGGTTGACGGGTTTCTCCTCTTTACGGTCTTGGATGTATGGCGAATGGTGTTGCCGTTAGGGTTGACGCTTCTGTTACTGATGACGGACCTGCTGTGTCGATGGCAGAGCGATCCCCCACATAAAGGTCTTCGTGACCTTCTCAGCCCACTGGTTTTTCGCTTAACGCTTGGTTTATTGGTGTTGTCCGGGATTGTCGGTCTTCTTGTGCCCGCCATCCTTGGTTTTCCGCTGCCTGAATCTCATATTGCCGGGGGACCGTGGAGCTATGAAGAAATACTGGGTTTTGTGTTGGGGGGAATCTGTCTTTGGAAAAGCCGGCCGCAGAAATATCCTGGAGGACATTCCGGCCTTGTCTGGTTGGCCTGTGCAAGCATGCTCTTCTTTGGAGCAGGTGTCGTATGGGTTGGGCGATGGGATGCGATGGCTCATGAGGGGTATGTGGGCGGTGGGTGGTTTCTCCTTGGATTGTCGACCGTGGATTGGACTCGTGTCATTCCGAAAAGCCTGCACCTCCTTTTTGCCAGCTTGGCGGCAGGGGGGTTGGTGGTGACGTTGCTTGGTCTGCTCGGATGGTCCGGTGCGTCGAATGGATCCCCCTCAACCGTTCTATCCCGCTTCCTTCCTTCTGATGAGCGTGTTCGTTACGGTGTTGGGTGGATGTTAACGGGGCTGGTTCCGCAAGTGCTTATCGGACCCTGGTTGTTTCTCGTCTTAGGTGAGGTGCCGAGGGGAGGACTGATTGATGGGGCGGGTTTGCCCTCTGTGTTCTTCTTTGTGGGGGTAACGACTGCGTTACTGGCCATGGTCTTGTTGAATGCGTCATTTATGGTGCCCCAGGTCAAAGGGCTTGTTTGGGGAGGGCTCATTTGTACGGTGATCACGCTGGTGCTGATGGGGATGATCCGGTATGTGATGTTTCTGGGCACCCTGCAGGCACAAGGGATTCCCATTGCGATTGGAAATCTGACCCTGTTTCATCTTCTGACCGTTCTGGTTCTGACAGGTCTTGTTGGCGCGATCCTCGTTCGTTGGTGCGTATGGCCCATTGCTGTTTTTCACACAGGGCCGAACCGTGCTGGAGACTAGACAAATCTTGGTGAGCAATTTAAGGTATGGACATGCATATTTCAGAAGTGTTGCGGACGTATAATCCTGCGATTAGTTTTGAGTTTTTCCCTCCAAAAACGGAACGGGGATTTCAAGAACTGTTTGAAGCGATTTCGGCCCTCATGCCGCTAAAGCCTGCCTATGTCAGTGTGACCTATGGTGCCGGCGGATCTACCCGTGAACGCACGCATGATTTAGTGGTAAAGCTCCAACGGGAAACCGATTTGACCATTGTGTCGCATTTAACCTGCGTGGGGTCCAGGCGTGACGAAATTCATCATATTCTCTCGAAATATCAGGAGAGCGGTATTCATAACATTATGGCTTTGAGGGGAGATCCTCCCAAGGGAAGCACGGATGTCCAGATTCCCGAAGACGGCTTTCAGTTTGCGTCTGACCTTGTGCGGTTTATTAAGCAGCAGTTTCCTGAAATGGGCGTGGGCGTGGCAGGATTTCCAGAGGGACATCCCGGTACGCCAAACCGGTTACAGGAAATGGACAATTTGAAGCGAAAAGTCGATGCGGGAGCTGATTATATCTGCACCCAATTATTTTTTGATAATCGGGACTTTTTCGATTTTTGTGAACGTTGCGAAGTTGTGGGCATTAAAGTGCCTATTATCGCAGGCATTATGCCGATAGTTTCCCGAAAGGGCATGGCTCGCATGTCTGAGTTGGCGCTTGGCGCCCGTATTCCTGCCAAACTTTTACGGGCTATGGATCGAGCTGAGAATGATACTTATGCGGAAGGGGTTGGCATTCATTGGGCGACCGAACAGGTGGTGGATCTTGTGGATCATAAAGTGAAAGGAATTCATTTTTATACCTTGAATAAATCAAAAGCGACCTTGAAAATCTATGAGTCTCTCGGTATTCAAAGTTCGGAAAGTTTGCAGCAACCGGTTGAATAAGTCCTGCCTCCGTAATCCTGTATTTTCCTCCATTCATCAATGATGGGCATTCGGCTTCTCCGCTCTTGTGGCCTGGTCCACTGTTTCCCTCTTCCTGTGTTTTGTAGTGGCGGTGAGCTATTTGGGCTCGGCCAGTGGATTGGGGATTTTACTCTTTCCCCTTGTGGGGTATGTTGGGTAAGATATCCTGGGTTCTAAAGGAGGATACTCATGACGAAGAATGCAGGGTTTCAAGTAACAGTTGATTTGGATGGTCGCCAGTGTATGGTGATTGGTGGTGATGAGGAAGCCGTGGAGAAGGTGCATCGCTTGTTGGATGCCGGAGCGAAAATTACCGTGGTCAACCCCACCCTTCATGTTGATTTGCGGAAGTTGACCGCCTCAGGAAAAATTATCCACCGGGGACGGACATTTCGATCGGGCGATGCCCAAGGGGTTGTGCTGATTATGAATGTGTTGAAGGATGATTTGGACTTGGCCAAGTCCTTGTTTGAGCTGGCGAAAACCGAACGCTTCCTGTTGTGGTCGATGGATTTGCCTGAATACTCCACGATCATGATGCCTGCGCTGGTCAAACGCGGGAATCTTCGAATAGCGATTAGTACGAGTGGGACTGCTCCGGCTCTGGCCAAGGTGCTTCGGCATAATCTTGAATTGCTGTTTGATGAAGAATTCGACCAGTTTTTGGATTGGCTAGGGGCCCTGCGCGAAGAGCTAAAGAGCACGGAAATGAGCGATCGGCGGCGTCGGGAGCGCTTGGCGGAAGCCGTCAATGGCTTTCAATTGTCCGGGGAATTGCAGTATCCCAATAGTTGGAAGTTGTCCGGGGAAGAGCAGGTGGAACCCGTTGGAAAGGAAGGTGGGTAATGGTGCTGTTGGAATTTAGCATGTCACCTCTTGGTAAGGGTGAAAGTGTCGGAAAATATGTGTCCCGGTCACTGGACCTGATTGATAAAAGCGGGGTGGAGTACCGCCTCAATCCCATGGGAACGGTGTTGGAAGGTGAGTGGGATGACGTGTTTCGCGTCGTGAAACAATGCTATACCAGGATGAAAAAGGATTGTCCTCGGATTTCTTGTGTGATTAAGGTTGATTACCGGCGTGGCCACAAAGGGCGGTTGGCCGGCAAGGTGGCCAGCGTCGAGAAACATTTGAAGCGTAAACTGAAAACGGCATAATCCTGAAACGGCTTGAACGAGCCGGGTGGTCGTGTTGTGAAGACATCGGTGGGTTGAGGCGTTATTCCAATATTTTTTTGGCTGACTGGGTTGAGGTGTCTGAAGGAGAGGAGTCAGATGTAGGGGGAAGGTAAATCCTGTTCGTTTTTCCTCCGATCCCGCACAACACTTCATAGGGAATCGTGTTCAACCATCCGGCATGATCCTCAGCAGTTATTTTCCGTGTTCCCTGTTTTCCCAGTAACACGACCTCGTCTCCAACCGATGGATGGGGAATGTCCGTGACATCCACCATCATCATATCCATGCAAATTTTTCCAATGATGGGGGCCTGTTCTCCTTTGAGGAGGACATGTCCGACTCCCGTGAGGTGTCTGGGAAATCCGTGGGTATAACCTACCGGCAGGACAGCGATTTGAGATGGCCTCCGTGTGCGGAATAGGGCGTTATATCCCACAATTTCACCAGGCTGTAGCGACCGTAGATGGGCCACGTATGTGGTGGCTTGCATCACCGGTTCAAGAGTGAGGGATCGGGGATCACTCTCCTGCCGTGGTGCGTATCCATACAACATTAATCCAGGTCTGACCATTCCCAAGTGGGCGGTTGGATGAAACAGGATTCCTGCGCTATTGGCCATATGAAGAATTGGTGGCTGGACTCCCAATTGCTTCGCTTGGTCGATAAAGGCCAGGAATTTTTTGATTTGAACATTGGTTAAGGTGTGATCCTGATTGTCGGCGTCAGCAAAATGGCTTAAGAGGCCCTCTATTTCAATGAGAGGGGTCGAGAGGGATAGCCTGCTTAGAAGGGAGAGGGCTTCATTATCCTCGAAGCCGAGCCGGTGTAATCCGGTGTCGACTTTGAGGTGGATGGGAAACGGGGTGGCGCGAGGAGAAAGTAACTCGATAAGTTGGTGAACGATTTCTGCACGAGAAATTACCGGAGTAAGCTGATGGCGAATAATTTCGCTTAGATGTTGAGGTAGGATGGGCCCCATGACCAGGATGGGGCAGTGAATGTGATGTTCTCGAAGGGTTATCCCTTCCATGACGGATGCCACACCAAATCCAAAAATTCCCAGGTGTTCCAGGGTCTGAGCCACAGGAATCGCCCCATGACCATAGGCATCAGCTTTAATGACGGGCAGAATTTTTGTAGACGGAGCGACCCATTGCCGGATTTGTTGGAAATTCCTGGTGAGGGCATCAAGCCTGATAGAAACGGTAATCGGAGACGAGACGTGTCGGAGGTCGGAAGGTGATGGTGGCCTGATCGGTATCACAAATATTCCTCAAATCGCGAGTATTTCCTCCTCCTTTTTCTTGGTGAGGTCATCGACGGACTGTATAAATTTATCTGTGAGCTTTTGGATTTCAGCCTCTAGCCGGTGCTGGGTATCTTCTGTCAGTGAACCTTCTTTGTGAAGGTGTTTGAGTTCGTCATTGCCTTCCCGGCGAAATCCACGAATCTGTACCTTGGTCTCTTCCCCATATTTTTTGCTGAGTTTGACCAAATCTTTTCGTCGTTCTTCACTCAGTGGGGGAATGGGGAGTCGGATGAGTTTGCCATCATTGGATGGAGTGAGGCCAAGTTCTGAACTGATGATGGCCCGTTCAATTTCTCTGATTTGTGAGGTATCCCAGGGCTGAATGGTAATCAGTCGGCTCTCAGGAATCGCGAGGTTGGCGACTTGCTTGAGTGGAGTGGGTGTCCCGTAATAATCAACGGTGATATGGTCGAGTAATCCCAAGGAGGCGCGACCGGTTCGAATAGCAGTGAACTCTCTTTTGAGGTGCTCAATGGCTCCCTCCATTCGCTGCGTGGTTTTAAGAATGGTTGGATCGTTCATGATCATTCCCCACGTTAAGTGACAAGCGCATTTTTGGAAACAATGGTGCCGACAGGTTCCCCCTCAAGGATTTTTCTGATATTTCCTGATGAGGTCAGATCGAACACAATGATAGGCAGATTGTTATCCATACAGAGTGTAATGGCTGTGGCGTCCATGACTTTCAAGCTTTTATTGAGCACCGATAAAAATGGTAATTCCGTGAAGCGTTTGGCCGATGGTGTCGTCATCGGGTCCGCGTCGTAGATGCCATCAACCTTAGTGCCTTTCATGATAACATCCGCACCAATTTCCATAGCTCGGAGCGCGGCAGCTGTATCGGTGGTAAAGTAGGGATTCCCGGTGCCGGCGGCAAAAATCACCACCCGCTTTTTTTCCAAATGCCGAATAGCTCGACGACGAATGTAACTTTCTGCTAACTGACGCATTTCAATTGCCGATAAGACTCGGGTGGGGATGTCTTTGCTCTCTAAAGCATTTTGTAAAGCCAGAGCATTCAATAAGGTGGCGAGCATGCCCATGTAATCGGCTGACGCTCGTTCCATGCCAGAGGCACTGGCAGCAAGACCTCTGAAAATGTTCCCACCTCCAATCACAATGGCGATTTCGACCTTCAGGGTCAGTACGTCGGCAATTTCGGCTGCGAGATTATGTAAAATGGAAGGTTGGATACCGTAGGTTTGCTCTCCGGCGAGCATTTCTCCACTAATTTTCAAGAGGACCCGACGATATTTGAGGGGCATTAGTCCTGGCCGAGTTGGTATCGCGTAAAGCGACTGATCGTGAGGTTTTCTCCTAATTTCGCGATTTTCTGCGAAAGGAGATCTTGAATGCTGATGCTGGGATCCTTAATAAAGGCTTGTTCCAAGAGGCACTGCTCTTGATAATATTTTTCGAGTTTTCCCTTGATGATTTTTTCCCAGGTCCCTTCGGGTTTTCCGGACTCTTTCATCTGTGCGAGATAAATATTTCTTTCCCGTTCGATCAAGTCCGCCGGAATGTCTTCACGTTTAATATACATAGGATGGGAGGCAGCGATTTGTAAGGCTACTTCCTTAACGAAAGCTTGAAATTCTTCATTGCGAGCGACAAAGTCCGTTTCGCAATTGACCTCAATCAGGACTCCAATCTTTGATCCTGAATGAATATACGAGGAAATGATACCCTCTTTGGTTTCTCGGCCTGCTTTCTTTTGTGCAGCGGCCAACCCTTTTTGACGCAACAGATCGATGGCTTTTTCGACATCATTTCCTGTGTCTTGAAGGGCTTTTTGGCAATCAAGGATTCCTGCCCCTGTTTTGCCTCGTAACTCCTTCACCAAGGCACTCAAACTAGACATGTGCATGCTCTCCTACTGACAGTAATAATAATTTCAGCGTAATTAGATGAACCCGGGATCTTTAGACAGGTTGGGTATTCTTGTTTGGCACAACCGATGGATGACCCTGTTCGGTGTTGTCGGGAAGAAACCCCTCGCCATTTGCCACTGACTCCTGTCGCTTCCGGCGAAGTTCCGTGCCTTCTATGCAGGCGTCGGCAATTTGTCCGGTAAATAATTTGAGGGATCGAATGGCATCGTCATTACCGGGTATAGGAAAGTCCACCCCTTCAGGGTCACAGTTGGTGTCTACTAAAGCAATAACTGGAATGCCAAGTCGATTAGCTTCCTTGACCGTAATGTGTTGGATCCTGGTGTCCAATATGTAAATGCATCCGGGAATATCGTTCATGCCTTTGATGCCGCTCAAATATTTTTCCAGTTTGGCTTGCTCTTTTTTCATGCGAACGATCTCTTTCTTTTTGAGTCGTTCATATGTGCCATCGGTTTCGGCAGCTTCAAGCTTTTTAAGTTGGTTGATGCTGCGACGGAGTGTCTGGAAATTCGTTAACATGCCACCCAACCATCGCTGGTTCACAAAAAACATTCCACAACGATTGGCTTCCTCTTCCACAATACCCATGGCTTGCCGCTTGGTCCCCACAAATAAGACGGATTCTCCAGCAGCCACTGTATCCCGGGTGAATTCGTAGGCTTTTTGAAAGCATTGGAGAGAAATTTGAAGATCAATAATATAAATGCCGTTTTTTTCCCCAAAGATATAGCGTTTCATCTTCGGGTTCCAGCGATTGGTTTGATGCCCGAAGTGAACCCCAGCTTCTAATAACGATTTAATCGTGACCATAACGGACCTTCCCACCCCCTTTCAGAGATATACGGATTAACACAAAACCGTGGATTTTTTAAATAAACACAAAACAGTAATTTGGCTCAAATGGGACCGGCAGGAGACAATAGATGTGGATTGTCTTATCAGGCAGGCTTTTCCAAGTGAAGAGACATTCATGCAATTAAGTGATGTTTAATATTTTTCCATTAAACCAATGGAGATTAGCATAGGTGAAAATTATAATTCAACCCCGACTGTCTTTTATAAGGACACGACGCGCTCTTAGCTCCGGGGAGGGACCGTAGAATAAGCTGAAAGTATTCTGAGGAAAATCTTTTTTGAATCAATGCGATTTTTGACTCTGTGAGCCTTCATGGCTATAGTCAGTCCCGCATTCAGAAATTTTTTATGATGAAGGAGTGCGAAGGATGGTTGAAGTACCTCTGAAATTATATGTGCAAGCGCTTCTGAAAGGAGCGAAGGAGGCTGCTCGCCCCATGGCGTGCCTGTCTTCCTGTGTGAAAAATCAGGCCTTACAGGCAATGGCCGAGAGTTTAGTTGATCATACTCAGGAAATTTTAGAGGCCAATGCAAAAGATCTGGCGGGCATTTCTAAGGAAACCGATCAACAAGCCCATCGTGAGGCGTCAGAACGGATTCGAATTTCAGAAGACACGATTCGCCTCATGCACCAAGGGTTATTAGATTTGCAAGCTCTTCCTGATCCAATCGGAGAGGTGAGTCATGCCTGGCTGACTCCAGATGGAATGCAGGTTCATACTGTCCGTTCCCCCCTAGGTATTGTCGCGGTGGTGTCGGATATGGGGCCTTTGGTGACCGCTGAATCGTTAGGGATGTGCATGAAGACCAATAATGTCTGTGTCTTTCGTGGGGGAACCGAATGGTTTCATACTAATAGTGCGATTGTTCACTATCTGCAAGCGGCGGCGGTGGCCAATGGTGTTCCTAAAGAAGGGCTGACTTTTCTCGACCGGAGTTCACCAGAGGCGGCTCTGGAAATGGTGCGATATTCGCAGTATGTCCAAGCCGTGATTACACGAGGGAGTGCTGGTTTGCGAAATGGGATCTTGGAGCATTCGAGAGTTCCAGTTATTGGATTTGAGGGAGGCCTGTGTCATGTTTATGTCGATCAGGATGTCGATATCCCTTTAGCTCAAACCATTGCGGTGAATGCCAAACTTCAATCGCCATCTGCAGCGAATGCCATGGACACTCTTTTGGTTCATCAGGGCGTTTCCCGGCATTTATTGCCAGGGTTAACACGAAGACTTCTTCAGGAGTATCGGGTGACCTTACGTGGCTGTCCTAAAACGGTTTCCATGATGGGTATTTTGGAAATGACCGGGCATTTAGGGATTAAAGCGGCGGAGGAAGCGGATTGGGGGAGAAAGTATCAATCCTTAACTCTGAACATTAAAGTGGTGAAAGATAGTCAAGAAGCTATCGATCATATTGGGACCTATGCCCCAGGTCATACCGATACTATTGTCACTCGGGATTATCAGTTAGCCATGCGCTTTGTTCGAGAAGTCGATTCGAGCGCCGTTATGGTGAATGCTTCGACCCGTCTTCATGGGGGACCCCAGTTTGGTCTTGGTCCGGATATCGGGAGTAATAGCACTCGTATGCATGGGCGAGGTCCTCTTATTCTCTCGAAGCTCACGATTGAAAAATATATGGTATTGGGAACTGGACAACTTCAACAGCCACACCCAGTTCCTCAGACCTACCAGGATGCGATGATGTTGTCTGCCAAGTTCTAGCTTTTGGGCTGAAACATGCATGGCCGGGCCATTTGTGTCGGTTGTGCATATACACCCAGGTCTCTGTGACCCACTCCTGTTGTTGGCCTTTCTTCTATCCCTGTGATTCTTTTGTTTCCCAACATTTCCTGTATTCATTTTTTAGAGGAATTATCTTAATCTGGTTTATTATGGGCTATAAAAGGGAAGAAATTTCTGATTACCATGCGGAGCTTTTCCCGTATTTGCTGTCATGGGGATTGCGGGAGTTTCATGATGAGGCCTCATACTATGACTGGCAACGGGAGACTCTTTCCAAAGAGGAATTGTGTGATTTTCAACGATTAATCGAGCATCGATATGGTGGTGAAGACGCAAAAGGCGACATTGATTTTTATGATGAATTGGCGCGTCGGGATCTTATCCCTGTTCTGTATTCTCAACGGTTCGATTATTTCTTGACGATTGGAACCTCTGTGTGTGGCAGGATTGCTCCAGCCAACCAGGTATTGGACTTTGGTTGTGGGGTTGGCATTCTGACACTGTTTTTTGCCCAACAGCATCCTGGGGTTGAATTTGTAGGGATTGATCGGTCGTCTCGATCAATTGAAATGGCTTGTTTGGAGGCAGAAAAACGAGGAATCAGGAATGTTCGCTTCGAGGTCTCTCAGGTGCCACCACAGCAGATTTCGGGAACCTACGATCTTATTCTTTCAACGCATGCGTTGTTTCAGGCGGAATGGGAGCCAGGGCTTCCAAGCCAAACCTGGAAAACGTTTCAACGTGCCTGTGACCTTCAACGACAGGAGCAGCTGGAAGTTCTGACGGGGATACAGGGACGTTTGGATGCCTTGTTGCGGACTTTAGGGCCAATGGGACGAATGATCCTTTTTGAGAAAACATGGAATCTTGGTCGACGGATTTTGTTTCAACGAGCGTTAAATGCCAGAGGCTTGTTTCTTATATCTTCTCCGGTTTTCTGCCGATATCGGTCAGTTGATGAAGAGGTGATCGATGGACCTCTGTATGAGGTTGCCCGACTCTCGCATACCGTGGAACCTTTCGAGTGGAATGAGGAACCGTATCGGGCACCAGGCGAAACACTTTATCGTTGTATCGGGATTGCCGCCGAGCGAATGGGGCAGTTGCTGGTCAAGGATAAAGTGAGTACCACCATTACTGGTGTTCATTCCAATATGGGGTCCTGGAGGTTTCGTTTCGGACTATGGAAGGAAATCGTTGCTTGGGGTTTGTGTGAGCATTCTTCTGGTTTGACAGGATTGGTTCTTGGGGGTGAGGCAGATCGGGATCTATTGTATCAATTGGTTGCAACTGTTGCGCGCATAACCGAATCTGATTTTCAACAATTGGTTCATGACTTTTGGGGAAACATGATTCACGCTCCTGAGGATCCATCCTTGCCTTGTTATGAAAATCACCATTCCTCTGCTCAAATTATCTACGAGGGCCTTCCCTCCAAATGCATTCAACAGGAGACGACGTGCCAGGATGGTGGGGGAAGAGAAATGCATATTGAGTTAGGGACCACTACCCATTTGACGTATCTGTATTGCGCCAATACTTTTGATCAACGCCAGCTCGTTCTTATTGATGAAGGACGGGCTCAGGTTCTATATGAATATTATCGAGAGTCTCTCCAGCGCCCAGACGGTCTACCTGCCTGAGTTCCTTCAACCTGAGTGATTAGTCAGGTTCTTTATTGCGTTTCAATTACCTGTAGTGTGCGCTGTTGTGTTTTGGCATAGCAGGCAACTGCTTCATATGTCTCCTGCTGAACGTCTGAGGGGAGGGATGCCCAATCAGAGGGGAGGCCAACAGTGAGTATGTGCCCATTATCCCTTATGCCCTTAATCCTACCTATGTATAGATAATCCAGTAGGACTTCTCCATTGGCTTCTCCTGAACAGGCTTGAGCCGTGGAAGTGGTGCCGGGATTTCGATTCCCATACTCAATCGAGATGGTCATTGACCAGAAAAGAAGACTTGACAAAAGAATAAGGATAAATCGCATATGAGTAGATCTCAAGACTGCGAGGAGTCTGTCTGACCTACCCCTACCGGTAAATACCTCAAAGGTAGGACCCTGGAATTAACGGAATGTCCTGGGGGCAGGTTCTTAGAGGGAGGCTGGAGTTAATTATCAAAGCAAAGAGCCTAAATCAAAGTGATTGGGCACGCGTTTTCTTAAGATGCCTTGGGAAATTTCCGACAAAGACAGCGAGGCTATGAAATGTACCCGGCAAGGGTTTTATCTTTCCTGGCTTGATCCGTTCTTGCCATAAGGCGACATTCTTGGAGGTCACGAAACACGCTGAAGAGAGAATGGGCTCATTCAAGATGAAGAAGGAATGTCCAGGCATCACGAGGGAAGGGTGTCTTAGGTAGATGGATGATGGAAGCTTCTTGTTTTGGGTATTGCTCGCAACCTGCCTGATGCATTGGTTGACGGTCTTTTTGCTTCTTCGTCGGGTACGTTCGACTGAAAACCCCCTGGTGTGGAACCTTTTAAGTGCGGCAGTTGGGCTCCTGGCCATTCAAAAAACCTATGGGGTATCTATTCCATTTCTTGAAATCAATCCTCCTCCATTGAATTTTGTAAGTACATGGCTTGGTCTTGTTATCGCGGGATTATTGTTAGGCGGAATCGTACGTTTGTCTCCCTTCCTGTATCTTCTTCAACGCAATAAGGAGTTATTGGCCGTCATTGAAGAACGAAATGTTATTATTCTTCATTTTCATGAACGAATAGCCCGCGCCTTGCATAAAATTCAAATGGCTATGGAGGTAGGGCGTCCCACCAATTACATTATTGACCAAGTGGCGGAAATGTCAGAAATGCTCCAGGTGTTTTTGGAGAATCTCAAGGCAGGAGTCCTGCTCGGAAACAAATTTGAGGTGGCACTTAAGACCCTTATAGAGGATTTGAGTCGAGAAGCCTCATTTCCGATATTGGTCTATGTTGATCCTTCTTGTGAGGATCATCTGTCACGTGAGCAGGGTGCACAACTGTTACATATTGTACGAGAGGCCGTTCGGAATAGCGTACAATATTCACATGCGAAAAGAGGGCAAGTGTCTGCAAAGACGACGCCTACAGACACGGTTATTGAGGTGTCGGATAATGGGAAGGGTTTTGAAGTTGATCTTGTCGGGGCTCAGGGACATGGGTTAGGAAATATGGTCAATCGGGCAAAGAAGATAGGGGCTCGTCTGAAAATTCACAGTCAACTGTCTAAGGGGACTTCGGTATTCATTGAAGTGCCATTGAATGAAGCGTCATCTGACAGATAGTCATTCCTGCTTCAATCGTAGATGCCTCATTGCAATGCAAACCAAAAACGTTCCATGTCGGGTGACGTTTTGTGTCCGATGCCTCTCGAAGAGGGAGAATCTTCGGGTGTCTTCTGGGATCCAGGGAGGCAAAGGAGAAGAAGGAACTTGGTGGCGGTGGAGGGATTTGAACCCCCGGCCCGCGGCTTATGAGTCCGCTGCTCTACCACCTGAGCTACACCGCCGTATTTCACCCTGAACGAAAAGATCTATACCATAGCTGGAGAACTTTGGACAATTCTTTTTCTGAAAATGATCAAGTTTCAGGTGGATTTTTAGCTCTGGCGTCCTGGATTCCATTGAAGCCGCCTTTACTTGATTCTTGTAGGTCCTAGGGATCGTGGGGATACTTTTAAGACTCGTATTTATTTACCTTGGAAGGTTTTTATGACTTCAACGGCTGCTCCAAACATCAAGCAATCCGTTCTGGTTGGGCGACAAGCTATTTTTGATCGTCAAAAAGGAGTTTTTGGGTATGAACTCCTGTATCGAGATGGTCAAGCCAATAGTGCGCAAGTAGTTGACGGGGATGAGGCCACCGCCAGGGTCATGGTGAATACGTTTTTGGAGATGGGAATTGACCAAATAGCTGGAACGAGTCAGGCGTTCATCAACCTGACAGCCAATTTCTTTTTAAGCCAAAATTATGAAGTCCTGCCAAAGCACAATGTGGTTCTCGAGGTGTTGGAGTCCATTGAGCCTACGCCCATCGTCATTCAATCTCTTGTCAGGCTAGGCAACTTGGCTACAAAATTGCGTTAGATGACTTTATCGTTCGGGATTCTCATCGAGCATTATTAGAGGTTGCTGACTTTGTAAAAGTGGATATTTTGGCATTAACGAGTGAACAGCTTCTTGAGCAAATTGATGTGTTGAAGCAATACCCGGTTCGATTGCTTGCAGAAAAAGTCGAAGATCAAGAAGTGTATACGCTGTGTTATGAAAAAGGATTTGAATATTTTCAAGGGTACTTTTTCTGTAAACCGCAAATCATGGAGGGAGTCAAGCTTTCCGGTAATCGCATGGCGATTGTGATTTTATTGGCCAAATTGCAAGATCCCGATATTCAAATAAAAGATCTTGAGGAATTAGTCGAAAATGACCTGTCACTAAGCCTCAAGCTTCTTCGTTTTGTGAATTCTGCGTCTGTGGGCCTTCCTCGAGTGGTTAACTCAATTGGACAAGCCGTGGGGATGGTAGGGACCGAACGAATGCGACAATGGGCCTCCTTACTGGTGCTGGCTCATACTGGTGGAAAGCCAAGTGAACTGATGCGCATTGCCCTCATCCGGGGACGAATGTGTCAAGGTTTGAGCCGGTTGCAAGGAGAGTCTACCAGCCAAGGCTTTACCGTTGGTCTCTTTTCTGTATTGGATGCCTACTTTGATTGTGAGATGAAGCAACTTCTCGCAGACCTTCCGCTTGCTTCTGAAATTCTGCTTGCTCTGACCGAAGGGCAGGGATGTTTAGGGGAAATTTTAAAATGCGTGATGTCTTACGAACGAGGAGAGTGGGATCAAATTGAGAACAGTCGTTTTGAACCCCATGTGGTGCGACAGGAGTATTTTCTCAGTACCGAATGGGCCAACGAGGTCATGAAGACGACTCTTGCCGGGAATGAAAAATAGCGGAGATGGATGAGGTGGCAGGTTTGGAAATCGGGATTATCCCCTTCGTTTGTCGTCTTGTTCTCCTACGAAATAATTCAGCACACCTAAACCCTTTTCACTAAGCTCAATAGGCTTTTCCTCGGATTCAGGGGCCAGTTGGTCATCAGGGAGTTGTGGGTAAATTTTGATCCGTAGGCTTTCTTCCAATCCTTCATCTGAAAAATCCATATCATTGAGCAGAGCGTGTAATCGTTGGAAAGCTAAAATAGAACGAGCATGGGATTTCCACGTTCCGGAAAATTCCGTGTCATTCACTTTGGTAATGCTTGTCCAAAACTTTGATTCTTCAGGCTCTGACATGCTTCCGTCGACGAATGCTCGTAATTTATCAAGCAACGCCTCCTCTGTTTTTTCCAAACCATCGTATTCAACCATTGACTTTTCGATGGGGCGTTGGGATAAGAGGCCAAGTGTTTCTTGCCAGAGGTTAATTGGTTGTAACGACTCATTCGGTGCGGAGAGTTTTTCCTGGTATTTTTGTAATTCAGTCAGAAAGTGTTGAAGGGCCTTAACCTTCCTGGCAACAAGGCTCCCTAACGGAATTCCCCAGACATGAGCAATCTCGTGATCCTTTAACGGGGAGCTTCCGGAAACAATGAATTCATTTTGAGCGAACTTCAGTCGACGTCTGAAGATCCCACGTCGTCGCAATAAGGCCTGATATTCCAGGAGCAGTCGTTGAATTTGATACTCCTTCGTGGAGAGTTCCTGATTATCCCATGCACGCTGTAATTTCCGGAGTTCCTGTCGAAGTAGAATCGAGGGTGCTTGGGTTTTAGCATCATGCAAGGCATTTTGGGCCAATCCAAAGTCTGAAATGAGTAACCGCTCTGCGATCTGAATGGATTTATCAATGATTTTTCAATGCTTGAGTCAGGAATTCAATGTGCATTCCCGGGCGTTCTCGTTTTTGTCGGTAGTAATCTTTGTACTGGTTCGCCCGGGATGTGATATTTCTTTCGGCTTCAAGAGAGAGCGGGTTTCCTTTTGGCTGATTGCCTGCCAGGAAGCGGGAATCAGGTTGATCGCTGACCATATAGGCGATGGCTTCAGAACTCAGGTTCATATACTGCAATAAAAGAAGCTGCAGCATGGTGCGGCCTTGAGTTGGAAGCGCCTGAATGGCTGATTCAATGTGTTCAAAACGTAGTGTTGTAGACATAATTATTTATGAGCTCATGGACAAGATTTTGTATTTCAACCTGTAGTTTTATGGAGTGCCATTATCAAGAGATTCGAGACATGTGGCTGCGTATTCTCTTAGTTGCTGTACGGTTCCATTGGCATAAAGTTCTCGGGGAATTTCAATTTTGACTAATTGCGATGGATCGACCCCTCGTTCTGCGGCCCAATCTTCGTCAATATATAAGGTTACCGCGCCATCTTTGTCCCGGCGCACAAAAAGAATATCTTTTTCCCCTTCCATCTCTGACACTCCCAAATGAAAATTACACTTTGATTTTCTTGATAACACACCTCTTTGAGACCTGTCAAAATGGCTGAGTGCTTCGGTGGGGGTACCCAGAAGTTCTGAAATCCACTGAATTTTAGAAGAAATGTGTTCCTGCAGGTGGGAGAATCGGTAAGGGAAGAGATGCCGCTGTTATAACTGATAAAATCATCCGTACTCACTGTCTGGCAGGAGCACCATCAAGCATAAGCCCTATCCAGATTGAGAAACGTTTTAAGCTATGGGGAATATTGGAATTATAGCCACATACAGATACCCTTCAATTGAAGGGTATCTGTTAAAGGGCTCATTTTGGAATGAAGTCTGTGGGCTTTCCTGAAGTGCGATACCAGAATAATTGAGAGAAATTATCCTCCGAGGGTTTCAACAGCTTCCTTGAGACTTTTCATAATACAGGTAAAAATTGGAATATCACGTTTGACATACCGGCTGCCTTCGGTAGAGCGTAATTCCATGACGAGGTCTAGAAAGTCCTGGGGGGAATCGGTTTCAAAGGCAACCACAAATTCCTGGTCATCCAATCCAAATGAATAGGTGGTATTGAGCTTGACTGAGGGGTACTTATGGCCAATAGCGATATGTTCATCCATCATGCCTTGGCGGGCGGCTTTGGTGAGCAAGTACCACTCCCTGGTTTTTTCAAATGGATAAACGAATATATATTTCGCACGGCCAGGAGAAATTTTCAATCTTCGACTTTCTTGGCCCTCATGCACGTGATGATCGACGTATATGGATCGTTTCGTCATGGAAAGATAAGAGTACGGCGTGGTAAGGTACCGTCCCAAGCCTGTAGCTAAAAGCTTTGAACTCATTTCTTGAAACATTTCGAGATCATAGCTAATTCGCCACAACATAAAGTCGCAATCACCTCGTATGCCTGTTGTGGTGTAGGGCACGACAATGACCTTGCCGGTATATTCTTCCGCTGCACGGATAAATTCTTGCTTGCCGAGGTCTCGCTCTTCTTTGGGAAGGCGTCTCCACAAAGGATCGACTTTATAGAAAGCAAAATTGACAAATTGTTGTTTGGCAGCCTCTTCGGCACCAGCCATAATCATACCTCCCCTGGAAAGAAAACCCGTGTTTTTTTAATCACTTAAAAAAATAGGTCTTAACATCGCTACTGTAATATTGTCAATGAGTAGGTGGCGTGATGGCAGTTAAGATTTACTCTGAATAGGAGGAGTAAGGAACAGGACTTTAATCTTTAGGGGAGAGAAACTTTTTAGGTCATAGCCAATGAATCAAATCTTGTTATTTCAACTATTTACCCAACGCCTAAGGTCTATGCTGGGGTTGGTAAGATGTGCCGGTTTTTGGATTCTTTTGGAAGCGTGGCTGGTCATCTTAGTTTCTTCTCCGGTGTGGGGTATTGTTCCGCAGCCCTCGGAATCTCAAATTCTTGAAGCCATCAAAAATGGTCAGGAGGGAGCCCGAAGCCGCACTCCACCCAATATGCTGTATTGGCATTTTGGTATATCTTCTGAAGATGCTCCTCATGCCCATGGATTTCTTATGACGAAATTAAATGGAATTGCGGTGATGTCCAGTCATTTTGCTCTTCGAGGGGAACGCCTCGCATCCCAGGATATTCAGCGAATCCTGGATGAAAAATTCCTTCAAGTCGTGGTGTTGGTTTTTGGGGATTCACCAAGCTTTGCCAAAGACAGCTATCTTTTGCTTAAACAGGGAGATCGGTTGATCAAGCCTGATCGCATTCGGTTTGATGCCAGAGCGACGCTGCTCAGCCCAAGGGAAGGACCTCCCATGTATCGTGCAAAGATTGTGGCGTCCTTTAACTATGACGTTTTTGATGCCTTGGCTCAAACCACCGTCAAAGTTTTCCCAGGAGCCGGAGGCGAAGTGACCTTTGATCTAAATTTTGCTTCCATTCCCTAATGGGCATGGGATGAGTGAACGACTGTTTGATGTAATTGGGCTGAGTCTCTTGAACATGAAGTCCCTTCGTGCTGACATCATTGCCGTGGGTTCAGAATTGCTTCTGGGCGGACGCCTCGATAGTAATTCGGTATTTGTCGCACATCTTCTTGCTGAGTGTGGCATTGAAGTTCGGAAAAAAATTTCCGTTGGTGATCAAAAAGGTGATATTCAAGAAGCCCTTCGTGGCTCGCTGAAGCGGGCTCATGTGATCGTCTTGACGGGTGGACTCGGTTCAACGCTCGATGATTGTACCCGCGAGGCTGTTGCCACGACACTTCAATGTCCACTGATCAAACGAAAAAAAGCCTATGACAATCTCAAGGCTTCGCTATCGACGCTTTGGAAGACCGGTCACACCGCTATTGGCCAGGCAGGCTTTTCTTCCTTCCCGAGCCACGATGTTGGCGAATACCGTCGGCACGGCGCCCGGTTTTTTGATGCGTAGCGGGCAATCAGTCATTATCGCATTACCAGGCGTTCCTCGTGAGGCCAAAGTGATGATGGTTACTCAGGTTCAGCCGATACTCCGAAAGTTATTTCACAGCAATAGGCACTATTGGCAGCATACCTTTCAAACATTTGGATTGCCCGAAACCGATGTTCAAAGACAATTGACCCCTGTTTTGAAGGATTATGGAAGCATTCCGTTCGGTATTTTGGCTTCGCCCAGGGGAGTGATGGTGACGGTGAGTTGTTGGGTGTTCGGCGGCCCACTCTCCTCTGTAAGGAAGTCCCCGTTCTTCCCGGAATGGGATCACCTGATCCTTCAGGTTCGTGAATGTTTAGGTCCCTGGCTCTTTGCGGAAGGTGAACGTACTATGGAAGAAGTCGTCGGGGAAGCCTTACTAGGTCGTTCCTGGACGGTGGCACTTGCCGAATCCTGTACCGGAGGATTAGTGGCTCATCGCTTGACGAGTGTGCCCGGGAGTTCGCGTTATGTGGACCGGGGAGTCGTGTCTTATAGTAATGAGGCGAAACGAGAACTCGTGGGGGTTCCCGCCTCGACGCTTCGTCGGTATGGGGCTGTGAGCGCACAGGTTGCCATGGCTATGGCCAAAGGCATTCGAATGCGGAGTCGAGTCGATGTGGGAGTTGGAGTCACAGGGATTGCGGGTCCTGGAGGAGGGACTCTGAACAAGCCAGTGGGGCTGGTGTATGGAGCGATTGATGGTCCGCAAGGGCCTCAGTGCCAATGTTGGAAGTTTCATGGGGATCGAGCGGAAATTACATTGAAGACATCTCAGGCTGTTTTGGATTTGATCCGACGATACGCCAATGAAGCTGCATCCTAATCAGAAGAGCCTGCGAGTCTTTCTTGCCGTTGAACTTTCCTTGGATTTGCGCCGGAAAGTGGTTGAACTTCAACGTCAGCTGCGAGAAAGCTTACCAATGGTCAATTGGGTTCGCCCTGAGTCGATACACCTCACACTGAAATTTCTTGGATATGTGGATGCTTCCATGGTGGAACCCATTTTGACTGCCATTGAGCCTATCCGGAACAAGTCAGCCTCCTCTCACACTTAGAAGTTCAGGGGCTGGGGGTTTTTCCGCATCTTCGACGTCCACGGATACTGTGGATCGGATGTACTGGGGACATTCCTGCCTTGCTCAATCTTGTTTCACGAATCGAAGCTGCGTTGGCCCCGTTGGGCTTTCCTCCTGAGGACAAGCCTTATTTCCCTCATTTGACCCTGGCCAGGATTAAACATGATCAATCTCAGGTTGGTGGCGTACTGACTGCATTCCGGCATATTGGAGCAACCTCAGGAATCTTGGGATATCTCCATGTTGACCGGATCACACTTTTTCGCAGTGAGGTGAGCCAATCCGGTGCGGAATATACGGCTTTGAGGACGGTGCCATTCAATGAGCCTGGATCACAGATTTCAATGTAAGTTAGGCATTTACCTGTTAAAGAGTGTGGGGTAAGATAGCCGCCACTTTGCATGCTCGGAAATATTGAACAAAAGGATACCCAATGGCAGAACGCGTAACTCCTCAAAAAGAAACCCAAAAAGACGGAAAAAAACGAGCGCTGGATTTGGCTCTGACCCAAATTGAAAAGCAATTTGGCAAAGGGGCCATTATGAAGCTAGGGACGGAAGACGTTCCTCGTGATATTCCGGCCATTTCGACGGGGTCTCTCGGGCTTGATATGGCCTTGGGGATCGGAGGGTTGCCGCGAGGTCGAATCATTGAGGTGTTCGGACCGGAATCGTCTGGAAAAACCACGTTGTGCCTGCATGCCATTGCCGAAGCGCAGAAAGCCGGCGGGGCGGCAGCCTTTATCGATGCCGAGCATGCGTTGGATATCTCCTATGCTAAAAAGCTTGGGGTCCACACCGATGATCTGCTGGTGGCCCAGCCGGATACTGGCGAACAGGCTCTGGAAATTGCCGAGACCCTAGTCCGAAGCGGGGCGTTGGATATCATTGTCGTCGATTCCGTTGCAGCCTTGGTTCCTCGTGCCGAAATCGAAGGGGAAATGGGAGATTCCCATATGGGGCTTCAGGCGAGATTAATGTCCCAGGCCTTGCGAAAATTAACCGGGGCCATTTCCAAGTCTCAAGCTTCGGTGGTATTTATCAATCAGATTCGCATGAAAATTGGGGTGATGTTTGGAAATCCCGAGACCACGACCGGCGGCAACGCTTTGAAATTTTATTCTTCAGTGCGGTTGGATATTCGCCGGATTGAATCGATTAAAGAGGGCCAGGAGGTGATGGGGAGTCGGGTACGGGTGAAAGTGGTCAAAAATAAAATGGCGCCACCCTTCAAACAAGCTGAATTTGATGTCATGTTTGCCGAAGGTATTTCCAAAGTCGGGGAATTAGTGGATTTAGGCGTTGAGCGTCGAATCGTAGATAAAGCCGGAGCGTGGTATTCGTATAAGGAGGAACGTCTCGGTCAGGGCCGGGAGGCGGTTAAAACCTTTCTGAAAAGTAATCCGGATATTGCCCAGGACATCGACATGCAATTACGAAACAGCTATGGCCTTTCCGGGGAGCCTCAAAAACAAGAGGAATCATCCCCGCCTGTTAGTTCTAACTCAAAAAAATCAGCAGGAGATCGTGACTGATCTGGCCGCGAGTCAAAATCATCTTGAGCGAAAATCATTGATATGATTGCAACATCACTCGAACTTCGGCAGGCGTTTGTAAGGTATTTCTCAAGCTGTGGGCATACGGTGGTGCCCAGCGGGCCACTCATTCCTCAAGCAGATCCTACTCTCCTGTTTACCAACGCGGGTATGAATCAATTTAAAGGTGTGTTCTTGGGTGAGGAATCCCGACCCTATAGCCGGGCCGTCTCCATTCAAAAATGTCTGCGGGCTGGGGGGAAACATAATGATTTAGAAAATGTGGGTTTTACCCGCCGCCATCATACGTTTTTTGAAATGCTGGGCAATTTTTCCTTTGGAGATTACTTTAAAGAAGAAGCGATTGCGTTTGGGTGGGAATTTCTCACTCAGATTGCCGGACTGCCGGCTGATCGATTGTGGGTGACGGTGTTTCGTGAGGATCAGGAAGCCTATGATCTATGGCATACACGAATGGGTATTTCAGAGAGTCGCCTTGTTCGTTTGGGTGAAAAGGACAATTTTTGGCAAATGGGAGAGACGGGTCCCTGTGGTCCTTGCAGCGAAATCCTCATCGATCAGGGTGAGGCATTCGGATGTGGCCAGTCGACCTGTGCCGTTGGGTGTGACTGCGATCGATATCTCGAGATTTGGAATTTGGTGTTTATGCAATTTGATCGGGATCCTGTTGGCACACTCAACCCTCTACCCAGGCCCAGTATTGATACCGGAATGGGGTTAGAGCGGTTGGCAGCGGTGACCCAGGGAGTCGCGTCAAATTATGATAGCGATGTGTTCAGCCCTATTTTGGAACGAATAGGGAAGAGCACCGGACAGGTGTATGGTGCCTCCCCAACGGCTGACCGGTCGATGCGGGTGATTGCGGACCACCTGCGGGCGATGACCTTTTTAATCACTGAAGGAGTGTTGCCATCGAATGAGGGGCGTGGCTATGTCCTGCGACGGATTATGCGTCGAGCCTCACGGCATGGTCGGTTATTGGGAGTGGAGCGAGAATTTTTATATGATCTCGTATCCTCCGTGGTTGATCACATGGGTTCGGTCTATCCGGATCTTCGTTTAATGAAAGATACGGTTTCTGAGATTGTCCAGGGGGAGGAAGCACGCTTTATTGGAACCTTAGAACAGGCCTTGCCTCTCCTTAATCAAATCCTGGAGGAAGCCAAGCAACAGGGGAGCCAAATCTTAGAAGGTGAAGCGGTTTTCAAGTTATACGATACCTACGGTTTTCCACTTGACTTGGTGGAAGATGCTGCACGAGAAGAAGGGCTGGCCGTCGATCATGTCGGTTATCAGCAAGCGCTAGAGGCGCAACGTGATCGAGCCAGAAAAACTGCGAGGTTTAGCCAGGCGGATTCTCGAAGCGAGCTGATGAATGCTCTCGGGCAGTTCCCTTTGACAAAATTTGTGGGTTATTCCACTCAGGAAGATAAAGGGAAGCTGCTCGCCCTAGTGAAGGACGAGCATGTCATCAAGGAAGCCAAGCAAGGAGAGAAGGTGGAGTGCGTCCTGGATACCACGCCATTTTATCCCGAAGGGGGTGGACAGGTCGGGGATCAAGGAACTTTGGTGGGCCCGTCGGCAAGAATTGTCGTTCAAGATACCACAAAGCTGGCAAAGGGGTGGTTTCTTCACAAGGGCCAGGTCATCGAAGGATCTGTTCACGTTGGCGATGTTCTTACCGCCACGGTACAGGGTCATTTAAGGCAGAGTGCGGCACGAAATCATACGGCGACCCATCTCCTTCATGCCGCATTGCGGGAAATTTTAGGTCCTCATGTGAAGCAACATGGATCTTTGGTGGCCCCAAATCGATTGCGGTTTGATTTTTCACATTTCAAAGGATTGACCCCCAGAAATATTGAAGAAATTGAAGGACTGGTGAACGAACAAATTCGTCAGAACCTGTCTGTTAAAATTGAAGAAATGGGAATTCAGGATGCTCTGAGTCGAGGAGCTCTGGCTTTTTTTGGTGATAAGTATGGTGAACAGGTTCGGGTGGTAGAAATGGGTTCGTTTAGTCAGGAATTGTGCGGCGGAACACATTGTGCTCGAACCGGAGATGTCGGTCTGTTTCGTATCGTGTCCGAAGGAGGTATTGCGGCAGGTGTCCGGCGTATTGAGGCACTCACGGGCGAGGGGGCTGTGGCTCAAACTCAGCATCAGGAGGCCGAATGGAGAGAATTGGCCGCTATGTTGAAAGCCGGCCCCAATGAAGTCGTTGAAAAAGTCAAAAAACTTGTTGGAACCCTCCGTGATACCGAACGCGAATTAGAGCGTGCGAAACAAAAATTGCTTGATCAGCAAGGTGTTGGTCAGGAAGCGTCGATTCAGGACATAGGCGGGATGCCGATACTTATCCAGCGGATCGATGGTTTGACGATCCAAGAATTGCGAACCTTCTCTGATAAGCTCCGCCACAAAGTGCCTTCCGGTCTTTTGGTTTTGGGGTCGGTTAAAGAAGGAAAAGTTTCATTATTGGTCATTGTGGCCAAAGAACAGGCTCAAAAAATCCCAGCAGGAAAAGTCGCTCAACATGTGGCTCAACTCGTTGGAGGGTCTGGAGGGGGCCGACCGGATATGGCTCAGGCGGGTGGTAATCAACCGGAACAGTTAGATGAGGCATTACGGAGCGTATATGACTATGTTGCCTCATACATAGGTTCTTGAAGGAGGAGTAAACTCCTTCAGCATGATGATGTGGCTGCATTGTCCCCCCACATGGACCGACGGGGAGCAGTAGGAAAGGGGACGTCGTGACGTGATCCTTGTTCGCCGGACCGTAGTAAGTCTTTTAACGGGTGTAGTTCTGGTCATGGGTGGTTTTGTGTGGATGAATCAACCCATGGGTGGATCAACCCAACCGGTTCTTGTCGAAATCCCACCCGGTACTCCTTTTACGCAGGTTTCCCATATTCTCGATCAACATCACCTTATTGGATCAGAATGGTTTTTTACTCTTTTGGGGCGTGTGCAGCGGGTCGATCGAAATATCATTCCAGGCGAATATGAACTGGATGCGGGAATGCAACCCACCGAATTACTGCACAAACTTGTGAAAGGAGAAGTCTATCAATATGCCATCACCATTCCCGAAGGCTATACCGTTGCACAAATTGCGGACATCCTTGATCAAAAACGTCTTGCCCTCAAGCAGGATATTTTTCGATTAAGCCATGACCCGGTATTTATTCAGAGCCTGAATATTCAGGCACCCACATTAGAGGGTTATCTTTTCCCTGATACCTACCATTTTTCTCGCTTTACTCCGCCAGAATCCATTATTCGAACATTTGTTCACCGGTTTCATGATGTGATGGTTCCAGAACTCAAAGACCGGGCAATGGACATGGGCATGACTCTTCAAGAGGTGTTGACCCTAGCCTCCGTGGTGGAAAAGGAAACGGGGTTAGCAGCCGAACGACCCTTGGTTTCGGGAGTATTTCATAATCGTCTCCGGCTGGGCATTCCCTTACAGAGCGATCCCACTGTCATCTACGCTCTTGAGTCGTTTGATGGAAATATTCGGAAAGCCGATCTGTCGGTAGATAGTCCCTACAACACTTACAAGGTACGCGGGCTTCCTCCTGGACCCATTGCCAATCCGGGGTTGGCTGCAATTCATGCTGCGCTCTATCCTACGACAACCGATTTTGTTTACTTTGTGGCACGGAACGATGGGAGTCATCAATTTTCTGTGACCTTAGCGGATCATAATAAGGCGGTAGACTTTTATCAACGACGATCGATGAGTAAACGTGCTTCCTAAGTGAGTGATTGTGTAATATCCGCTATGGGTGTTCATGAAGCATTAAGCCGGTTGGGATTAAATCTGCCGGCGGCCCCTTGTCCTGTCGGGTCTTATGTTCCGGCTCGTCAGGCAGGAGACTTAATCTTTGTGAGTGGCGTGTTGCCTTTTCGTGACGGGATAATTGTGCAACCTGGAAAACTCGGGCGAGAGCTGACCGTAGAGGAAGGAGCTGCCGCTGCTCAATTAGCCATGCTAAACGGATTAGCCATTCTCCAAGAGATGATGGGAGATTTCGCGTGTCTCAAACAGGTGGTTCGTCTGACGGGGCATGTAGCGTCCGTGGAAGGTTTTGTGGATCAGCCTGCGGTGATTAACGGGGCTTCTGATTTGTTGGTCAAGCTGTTTGGAGATGCCGGTCGTCATGCCAGATTGGCTCTTGGGGCTTTCGAATTGCCTCTTCATGCTCCAATTGAGCTTGAATTAATCGTTCAAGTATCTCCCCCTTAAGCCGTTTCGTACTCCGTAATTATCCCTTCAGCATGTGCAAAACCGACTCCTGCTTTTCGTAAGGATTCATTTCTCTTGGTCCTCTAGTCTCTTTATTTGAGATTTCAGGCGTTGTTGCTATGGCTCGAAATCCGAATTTGTTTCAGCGACGCTGCTTTCATTTTGGTTTGTTCAAATCGGAAGATCTCCATTAGGAGTGTCTGGAAATCTTTTTCCCGTGGTGTGGAACTTTTTGCTCATCCATTTGGTCCTAATATGGCATTGGGAAAATGGCGAGCTTTCCTGAAAATCTATAATATGAAATGGCTGTGAATGTTCATCTTTCTGGCTGTCCAGTTCTTTCAAATTGACGCATGAAAAGATCGCTTGATATAGTCTTTTTGGACACCCGCTCTATCTTGGTTCCATCCTCTGTGTTGGTAGCCACGAAGTTGGGTTGGCTCCTCTTCCCAGTTCGATTTAATGAAGAAGTCCATTGTTCATACCTAATTCATTTTTTGAATCAATAAGCAAGGTTTGTTACCTATGAAACGAGTTCGAAGTCTCATGAGCGTTGCCTTAGGATTTTTTCTTTTCTCATCAGTGGCCCATGCTGAAATGTTCCCTTCCGATGGACCCCCGGGTACGACAGTCACAATTAGTGGGGAAGGGTTTGGTGAATTCCAAAATACGCAGGCTAATCGAGTGGAATTTCAGGGTGTCTCGGCGCTCATTCAATCCTGGGAACCTGATTTCATTCTGGTCAAGGTGCCTTTGCAAGCTCGTTCCGGCCCTGTGATGGTTATCAACGGATCGGCCAAAAAAGAAGCCGGAATTTTTTCCGTTACCAATGTCCGTATTGCGAGCTTGAACCCTTCGCAAGCCGAAGCGGGTTCCTTGCTCACGATTATTGGTGAACATTTCGGCAATACGGCTGGGTCTCGTGATCCCAATACCATGTTCGGGGTCAATCAAGTGATGATCAATGGGATTCGCGCGGAGGTGCGACGGTGGCGGCCTACCAAAATTGAAGTTCTCATTCCGGCTAATGCCAAGTCCGGGGATGTGGAAGTGCGCTTAGCGTCAAGCGACCCACTACCGGATGGATCATGTTGTGCTCCTGTTGAGTATGCGGTCAGTAATGCCGTCCCTTTGACCATAATTCCTTCTATTGCCTTTGATCCTACTGAGGGTCCAATCGGGAGTAAGGTCATACTGTCGGGTCAGGGGTTTGGAGAAAGCCGACCTGAAGATGGACGAATATTTTTTGGAGGGAAGCCTGCGATCATTGCGCAGTGGTCCGATCGAACCATCGTGGCTCATGTGCCGTTAAATGCCCAATCAGGTTCTCTGATGCTCCATCGAGAAGGAAAGGAGCGGGAGATTGGAACATTTACCATATTGACCAGTCAGATATCAGGAATGATTCCCTCTCAAGGACCAATTGGAACACTCGTGACGATTAAGGGAAAAAATTTCGGGGTGTATTCAGAAGCTGGCGGCACGGCATATGCCTTTGATTTTCTTTCCGGAGGCAACGGGGTGGAGATTGGGGGAGTGCCGGCTGTCATTCACCGTTGGCTTGATGAACAAATCGATGTATGGGTGCCATTCAGCGCCAAAAGCGGGCCGGTGATTGTGAAACGTGGAGGAGCTACTCCTAAAATTGATGGCACCTGTTGTGAACGACAAGAGATTGTGACATTAAAGGCCGGAGATTTTACTGTTGTTCAGCCGGAAATTCACTCCTATTCCCCGAAAGAAGCTGGCTTGGACGAAGTCGTGACTATTACTGGTAAGGGATTTGGTGAATTTCTGAAAATCTCCGAAGCCACTCGTTTATCTCTCAATCAGGATGCCCATGACTGGCATAACTATAGATTAGGGCAGGATGTGTCTCGCAGTGAGGTGCTGGTGAACGGCATTGCAACCCATGTCGAATCATGGACCGATACGGAGATTAGGATCCGTGTCCCTCGCCGTCCGGCCTTTGGTTTTGGAAACCCCGAAGGTTTTGAGCCTGACCTCACTAAAGGGGAACTGATTTTGAAGCGAGGGTCATGGGATATGCTCGATACCGGCGAATGCTGTACGCCAAAAAAGTATATCACGATCGTGGGGGGGCCATTTACGATTTTACAGAGAGGCCTTCCTGACAAAGATTATTGGAATGAAAAAGGGCGAGCACAGTAATGAATTCTGGCATTATTTGGAAACATGATCTAATGAAAAATCTCCCTGACTGGAATCGAATGCTGAAAGGTCTGTGTGTGTTGGGAGTCCTTGCTGGTATAGGCGTATTTGTGAACCCTCAGCCAACCTTTCCTCAAACCACTCCGTCTGCTCTCACACTCCAGACCAGTCCTACCAAGGTGACTTTTCTTGGTGTGCATTTTCAAAATGCCAGGAATGGATGGATCGTGGGAGCAGGAGGAACGATTCTTCACACCGACGACGGTGGAGCTACCTGGAATTCGAGCCCTCGACGCACCAATGCGTTATTAACTGCGGTGACTTTTGCCGATGTAACGCACGGATGGATTCTTGGACAAAACGGAACGATATTGCATACTGTAGATGGTGGAAAAAAGTGGATCCCGCAAGAGAGTGGGACAAATGGAACGCTCTACGCGGCTGATTTTCTTACACCTGAACATGGATGGGTGGTCGGTTCCCGTGGTGTCATTTTACACACTGAAGACGGGGGAGAGAGCTGGGCTGATCAGGTCAGTGGGACGACAGCAGATCTCTTTGGTGTTCATTTTCTTAATGAAAAACATGGTTGGGCCGTTGGTGCCCTTGGTGTCATCTTGGCGACTACTGACGGGGGAAAGAGTTGGGGACTCCAGGCGACCAATAATCCCGCCACATTTTTTGATATTGTGTTTACGGATAATGTGGCTGGATGGGTTGTTGGGACGCAGGGAACTATGTTCCAAACGCTGAATGGAGGCAAAGTATGGGTGGATCACACTCGACCCTGTGGAAGTCCATGCATTAAACCCGCCGATTTGGTGAATATTAGTTTTATAAATTCACTGGTTGGTCGAATCGTTGGTGAGCGGGGGACCATTTTAGAGACTCATGACGCCGGCTTTACGTGGCAGGAAATTGAACCCCTAAACTCTGAAACTCTATATGCTCAATCATTTCTTGAACTCACTAATGGGTTTGCTGTGGGAGACCATGGGACGATCATTCATTTGAATTCTTCGCCATCTCATCCCTAGTGCTGCCCGCTTCCGTTGTATTTCCTCACAGATAGTTGAGTTTGGCCTGTAGAATGACTAAAGAAGCCAGACTGGCTGTTTCTGCTCGTAAAATTCCCTGTCCTAACGTAGCAAGACCAACATTCATGTTTTTGGCTATCTCTCGTTCCTCCTTCGTCCAACCTCCTTCTGGGCCGATGAATACCGTAATTCCGTTTGGATTATCAGACGATAAGACGATGGTCGATAGAGAAGGCTTCTCCTGCCGCTCAGTCAACATAATTTGTAACCCTTTATTTTTCTGCCGTAGAAAATCCTGGAAGGTCTGGATGGGAAGGATCTTAGGGATGCTCCATCGCTCACTTTGCTGTGCCGCTTCCAAGGCAATGCGATCCCATCGTTCCTGATAATTCGTTGCCTGCACTGGAGACACGCGTGGAATGACTCTTTCGGTAATCAGTGGTGCCAGCGCATGGACTCCAAGTTCAGTGGCTTTTTGGATGACCCAGGCCATTTTCTCTCCTTTTAAAATTGCTTGTGCCAGGGTGATGGGGGTAGTTGAGGAGAGGGGGGATTCTTGAATACTCAGAACCGTCGAGTGGATAGCCTGTTTGGTTATCTGAAATATTGTTGTATGGTATCGACGATTTCGCTCATCATTAAGAATCAGCGGATCTCCCAGTCTCATTCGTAAACTTTTTGAAAGATGGCTGAATAAGGGGTCGGGGATCGTGACCCTTTCATCCTCAACCTGGGTTGAATGGATGAAAAAGACGGGCATCTGTTTCCGTGGGGATGGAGAGGAAGTAAAAGAGGCAGGTTAGTCAAACATGTTTTTAACTTTATCGAACAGGCCTTCTCCTTGCGTGTCCGTAGATATTCCGCACTCCTCCGCATAGGCGGACAGAAGCTCGTGTTGTTTTGGAGTCAGTTTTGTAGGAATTTGAATTTTAGTCCGAATCAGTTGATCGCCACGAGATTGGGATTTAAGACCAGGAGCGCCCAAACCTTTGAGGCGGAGAATTTGATCGTGTTGGGTCCCTCCAGGGATTTTCACCATGGTGGTACCATTTAATGTAGGCACTTCGACTTTTCCTCCAAGCGTCGCTGTGACAAAATCCAAGCGAAGGTCATAGAGTATCTCTTGGCCTTTCCGTTGAAAGTGTGGATGAGGCCGAACATTGAGTGCCACATACAAATCTCCAGGAGGTCCACCATTCATGCCATGTTCGCCTTCATGGGAAAGTCGAAGTCTCATGCCGGTTTCGACTCCAGCTGGAATGGTGACTGCTAAGAGCCGTTCCTTGTGAACGCGTCTTTGTCCTCTACATGTCTTGCACGGGTCAGCAATGACTTGACCTGATCCTTGGCATTGTCCACAAGTTCGATTAATGGTGAAAAAGCCTTGTTGTAACCGTATTTGTCCGGCCCCACGGCATGCGGAACAGGGTTTGACGGCTTGATCTGATTTTGCGCCAGTTCCATGGCAGGTTTCACAGACCTCCCAACGAGGAATTTTGAGTTTGGCTTCCTTTCCATTAATGGCCTCTTCAAAGGAAATTTCTAAGTTATATTGAAGATCATTGCCCTGTTCGGCTCGATTTTGCCCTCTGCCTCCACCGAAAAAGTCTTCAAAGATATCCCCAAACATATCTCCGAAGCCACCACCTCCAAACCCGAATCCATCAGCTCCTCCTCCTTGGCCAGCCGCTGCATGACCAAACATGTCATATTTTTTTCGGCGATCTGGATCGCTGAGCACTTCATAGGCTTCCCCGGCTTCCTTAAACTTTTCCTCAGCCGCTTTTTTCTGAACTGGGTCGGCATGCAAGTCCGGGTGATGTTGCCTGGCAAGTTTCCTAAAGCCTTTTTTAATATCTTCTTCCGAGGCATTACGGTCCACCCCGAGAATTTCATAATAATCTCGTTTTTGGGTCTGTGCCATCAGCGTTGTCCAAAGGTGGAATAATGTATGCCTGTGTGCATCAATATGTTCAAAAGTCTTTAGTTTTTGCCTTTATCAACTTCTTCAAATTCTGCATCTACAACCTTTTCCTCACTCCCGGCGCTTTCACCGCCAGTGGTTCCTGGGCCGCCATCTGGTCCAGAGCCGGTGGCAGAGGCATCCGTAGAAGCTTTTTTGTACATTTCCTCTGCTAATTTATGAGAGGCGGTGGTGAGGTTTTGCATAGCGGTTTTAATCGCTTCGAGGTCGGTTCCTTCCATAGCTTTACGAAGTGCGTCAACCGCCCCGGAGATGTTGGACTTCTCCGTTTCCTCAATCTTGTCTCCATGCTCGCTCAAATTCTTTTCGGTACTATAAATAAGGGTATCGGCTTGATTCTTGACTTCGACCAATTCCCGTTTCTTTTTGTCTTCTTCGGTATGACTTTGAGCTTCTTTAACCAGACGCTCAACTTCTTCCTTACTTAATCCGCTAGATGCCGTGATTTTGATTGATTGTTCTTTTTGCGTGGCCATATCTTTGGCTGAGACGTGTACAATGCCGTTAGCGTCGATATCAAATGTGACTTCAACTTGCGGAACACCTCTTGGTGCCATCGGAAGACCCACTAAATCGAACTGTCCCAATAGTTTATTGTCATTGGCCATCTCCCGCTCACCTTGGAAGACTCTGATGGTCACGGCAGTTTGGTTGTCGGCGGCGGTTGAAAAAATTTGACTCTTTTTGGTGGGTATGGTGGTGTTGCGTTCGATGAGTTTCGTGAAAATTCCCCCTAATGTTTCGATGCCGAGTGATAGCGGGGTGACATCTAATAACAAGACATCCTTCACATCTCCCTTGAGGACTCCACCCTGAATGGCCGCCCCGATTGCCACGACTTCATCAGGATTCACGCCACGGTGAGGTTCTTTGCCGAAAAATTGCTTAACTCGTTCAATCACTTTCGGCATCCGAGTCATTCCACCTACCAAGACGATTTCATTGATGTCGCTGGTGGTCATATCAGCATCGGCAAGGGCTTTTTTACAAGGTTCGATTGTTCGCTCAATTAAATCATTCACCAATTGCTCGTATTTTGACCTGGTGAGTTTAAGGACCAAATGTTTTGGTCCACTAGCATCCGCGGTGATGAAGGGTAAGTTTATTTCGGTTTCTTGGGAGGAGGAAAGCTCGATTTTTGCCCGTTCGGCGGCTTCTTTCAGTCGTTGCAGGGCCATTCGATCATTCCGTAAATCGATTCCTTGATCTTTTTTGAATTCTTCAACCAACCAATCCATGACCCGGAGATCAAAGTCGTCTCCGCCCAAAAAGGTATCACCATTTGTGGATTTGACTTCAAAGACTCCTTCTCCGATTTCTAGAATGGAAACGTCGAAGGTTCCACCACCGAGATCGTAGACCGCGATACGTTCATCTTTTTTCTTGTCGAGTCCATAGGCGAGTGAGGCTGCAGTCGGCTCATTAATGATGCGTAGGACATTTAAGCCCGCGATCTTTCCTGCGTCCTTGGTTGCCTGGCGTTGGCTATCATCAAAGTAGGCTGGGACAGTAATGACAGCATCTGTCACCTTTTCTCCTAAATAATCTTCAGCCGTTTGCTTCATTTTTTGAAGGATCATGGCAGAAACTTCTGCTGGACTATAGCTTTTCCCTCGAATGATAACGTGGGCATCCCCATTAGCACCTTCGGCGGTCTTATAGGAAAGCCGGTTTGCTGCATTTTTGACCTCGGAAGAAGAATGCTTTCTCCCCATCAGACGTTTCACCGAATAAATAGTGTTTTCCGGGTTGGTGATGGCTTGCCGTTTGGCAATCTGTCCGACCAATCGTTCGTCTTTGTCGGTCAGGGCCACAACCGAAGGGGTGGTCCGTCCGCCTTCTGAATTGGCAATGACAGTTGGGTCTCCTCCACTCATCACCGCCACGCAAGAATTTGTTGTTCCTAAGTCAATCCCAATAATTTTGCTCATACGTGTATTCCTCCCTCTTCGCCAGATTCTTCATTCGAACCAGGATCTGTCAGTTCTAATTTTTCTTTCGCCACGCTTACCATAGCCGGACGTAAAATGCGATCGTGCAATAAATACCCTTTTTGAAATTCCTCGATGACAGTGTTCGGCTCCACAGTTTCAGATTCCACCTGGGTCACTGCTTGATGAATAGCAGGATCAAAGGAGTTTCCTGTGGTGCTTACTTGTCGAACGCCAACTTTTCCTACGGTTTCCAGGAATTGTTTGTGGGTTAGCTCTACCCCCTCCAGTAATGGGCCACTCGTTCCTGCATCTTTCGCGCACTGAATGGCTCGCTCAAGGTTATCAATGATTGGAAGTAAATTTTTCAATAATGATTCATTGCCAAATCGAATAGAATCGCTTTGATCCCGCTGGGCCCGGCGTTTGTAGTTTTCAAATTCTGCGGCCAGGCGCAAATATTTATCTTGGAAAATTTGAAGTTCTTCTTCCGGCGTTCCACCATTTTCAGAAGTACTTTCTGATGTGTTCTCGGTCGAATGTTCTTGAGGACTGACTTCTTCTGTTGTCACTTCTTCAGTAGTTTCCTCTCTTGAGGACATGGTTTTACCTTTTCCCGATTGTTGCGTCATAAATGACCAGTAAGAAGAGAGAGACATTCCAAATTGCTTATCGCAAGTTAGATAGTCACTTCATCTGGCAAGTCAACCCATCCTCTTAAATTTCTTATGATTTTTGGTTAAGCTAAAGCATTTAAAAATATGGAGAGAAGTTATCCACAGGAAGGGGTCATGCGATCATACAGGAGCTTTAAGCCTTCTAATGTAAGGTTGGGTCTAACTTCCTGAATAGTGTGCGAAATTGGAACAATTGTTTGAGCCAACCCGCCTGTCGCGATGACAAGAAGGGATTCTCCGATTTCCTGTTGAATTCTCCTCACGATTTCATCAACCAATCCAGCATATCCATACATGATTCCTGCCTGCATACTGGAGGTCGTGTCTTTGCCAATCACGGATGCCGGGATAATCAGGTCAACTTTTGGAAGCTTTGCTGTTTTGGTGTGTAGGGTTTCTGCTGCGCTTTTTAAGCCAGGGGCAATGGTTCCACCTAGGTACTCGCCTTGTTGGGTGACAATGCAAAATGTGGTCGCGGTCCCAAAATCCACAATAATCAGATATCGTCTATAGCGGGCAAATGCTGCAGCTGCATTGACGAGACGGTCTGTCCCGATTTCCTCTGGATTACTGTATCGGAGGATGAGCCCATGAGGACATGCGCTGGTGACGATTAGAGGTTGTTGTCCGAATAAAGATTGGGCCAACATGTCAAAAATATGTGTGAGAGGAGGGACCACACTAGTGACAATACAGCCTAAGATGTCTTCTGGCAGGATTTTATGAAATTGAAGGAGGGAGCGAAGAACAATGCTATATTCATCAGGAGTCTTGGAGTGGTCTGTGGATAAACGCCAGTGTGAGATCAGTATACGGTCTTGAAAAACCCCACAGACAATCTGTGAGTTCCCAATGTCGATGGCTAGCAGCATAAAAAAGGGTCACTCCTTTTGAGCCATTTTTCAGAGATAGGTCATTGTTGGGCGGTTGTGCGAAGATGAAGAATTTCGCCGGAATGAATATCTCGAATCCTAGCTGATTGATCGTTTGAGTCGGAAGGGGAGGGAATGACTCGGAGTTGGCCATGTTCTCCTATTGAATGAGCCAGCCCTTGAAGTTGGCTTCCATCAGGAAACTGAACCTGAATCTTTTGTCCAATGGTGACACACCATTGTGTGTATTCCACAAGATAAGACTGAGGTCCGTTGGACATCAGGTTTTCCCAGTTTTTTTCCAAGGATGTGATCATCTTCATGATGAGCTCTTCTCTGTCCATAGCGCAATGGCAATGGATCTGCAGAGAAGTCGCACTGGTTTGAAGTTCTATAGGAAATTCCGATTGAGAGAGATTAACGTTAATCCCAAATCCGATTACCACGCATGACTGCTGTCTTGGATTCCGGAAAGAATCACATAAAACGCCACCCAATTTACGTCCTCCAATTAATAAGTCATTGGGCCACTTTAGATCGATAGGAATCGATGCCTGTTGTTCGAGTGCCTGGGCAATGGCCACTCCGGCCATGAGAGGAACCCATCCTAAAGATTGAATGGGTGTCTCATAAATAAAAAGGAGAGATCCGTAAATATTGGACTTGCCTGGGGAAAACCAAGACCGATCTAATCGACCTCGTCCCGCGGTTTGTCTGTCGGCCAGAATGACGGTTCCAGAAAGTGCTTGGTTCCTGGCTTTTTCCATGGCAAACGCATTGGTTGAGGCTAATTCTTCGAAAATATAAAGGGTCTCGCCAACCTTTTTTGAGGGGAGAAGGGCGGCTAGTTTGGTGGAGGATACCACTGATAAGTCAGGGGGTTAGAGGAAAATCAGGCTCGTGGTTGGCGCTTTTGATGACGTCTTTTTGTTCGGAGAGGAACGATCTCCATGGAAAGGTCCATGGATGGGGCGGAATGTGTGAGTGCCCCAATCGAGATGAAATCCGGTCCGGCTTCTGCCATATCTCGAACATTGTCCAGGGTCATGCCCCCTGATACTTCCACCAAGGCCTGCTTTTGGATGATGTCTATGGCCTGCCTGACATGATCGGGAGTCATGTTATCCAATAAAAGGACATCGGCTTTTCCCTTCAAGGCTTGTCGGACCTGCGCAATCGTTTCGACTTCCACGCAAATTCGAAGGCCATGCGGGGCATGTTGCCTGGCCAACAGGCAAGTCTGGGTAATGTTCAACCGTTGGGATGCCATCACCATCAAGTGATTATCTTTAATGAGAATGCCATCATGAAGTGAGAAGCGATGATTTTTGCCCCCGCCAAGGCGAACGGCCCATTTTTCTAAGGCCCGGAGTCCCGGTGTTGTTTTTCGTGTGTCCACTAAAGCGACTGGATAATCACGGACAGCCTCGCAGAACTGATGGGTGAGCGTGCTGATCCCCGAAAGCCGTTGGAGGAAATTCAGGGCGATTCGTTCGCCTTGAAGGAGGGATTGCGCCTTCCCTTTCATGCTCAGGATAGTGGTTGACGGGCGTACCATGGTTCCATCGCCAGCATGAGTGGTAAGTTCAATGGTTGAATCGACTGTTTGAAACACCTCCCTGGCAATGGCCACGCCAGCCACGATCATGTGGCCTTTCGCGATGATGTCGGCGCGAGCTAATTGAGTTGGTGGAATGAGAAGGGTTGAGGTCAGGTCTCCGTAGGCAAGGTCTTCTTCCAGCGCAGCGCTGATTATACGCCGCATGGAGAAAAGAGGAGGAGGCGAGGCGAGAGAAGGTACACCCATCAGGTCGTCATGGAAGCCAATTGTTGTTCGGTCATATTCAGAATTCCCAACTCATCGATCAACTTGGTACGGCGGTCTTCTGATTCCTGGATTACGGAAGGCTCCGCTTTCTCTCTGAATTCAGGAGAGGATAACCGACTGCCAAGGCGCTGCACTTCCTTCTCTTTTTCTCCAATTTGTTTCTGAATTTTTTTAACCACTTCATGGAGGTCAATCTCATTGGGAACGGGGATACCAATAGTACTGAAATGACCAGAAGGCAATTGTAATGTACGGAGAGGTGGGATGCCCTGGTCTGTGATGACCGATGAGCGCAGAATTGACTCGATATAGGGCGCAAGAGAGGTCAGAATGGCCGTGTCATTGACCTGGGTGCTCGCTCCATAGATCGAAGGAGTTTGAGCGGAGGAAATATTCAGGAAGGCACGCCCGGTTCTTGCCGTGTTGACAAACGCTTGGAGAAGTAAAAAAGCCTGTTCGGCTTCAGTATTGACCCATTCCGGCTTTGCAGTGGGAAAGGGTTGCGTCATGATTGATGGCCCTTCGTGCGGGAAGGATTGCCATATTTCTTCCGTAATAAATGGCATCACGGGGTGTAACAGCCGTTGGATGATTTCAAAGGATTCTAAAAGTGTCTGGCGGGTGGCAGGTGCATCAGAATGGTTTTCCTGTTGGAGGCAGGGCTTGGCGAGTTCTATGAACCAATCACAATATTCATGCCATATGAATTGATAGAGAGCAGAGGCGGCTTGGTCAAAGCGATAGTCTTCAAAGGATTGGCTCACTTCACGGATCGTATGGTTCAGTCGGCTGAGAATCCATCGATCTGGAAAAGGTCGGAATTCTGCTGCGAGTGATGTTCGTGGTCCGTCCGCATAGAGATGAATAAAGCGTGCGGCATTCCAGAGTTTTGTGACAAAATTTCGATATCCTTCAATGCGTTCCTCGGCTAATTTAATGTCCCGGCCAGGAGAGGCCATTGAGGCCAGGGTAAACCGCAGGGCATCCGTTCCATATTGTCGCATTTTGGTTAGGGGGTCAATCACATTTCCTTTGGATTTGCTCATCTTCTGACCCTCGGCGTCTCGAACCAGGGCATGAATGTATACATCGCGGAATGGGACCTGCCCCGTAAATTTCAGGCCCATCATGATCATTCTGGCAACCCAAAAAAAGAGAATGTCCAGTCCGGTGACTAGGGTTCCCGTTGGATAAAATGATTTAAAGTCTTCTGTGTTTTCCGGCCATCCGAGGGTAGAAAATGGCCAGAGGGCCGATGAAAACCAGGTGTCCAATACATCAGGGTCTTGAAAAAGGTTGGTCCCGCCGCATGTTGGACAGGATTGTGGCGGAGTTCTCGAGACGATGGGTTGTGCATCGGGGGTGATAAAGCAGCTCATTGTGAGCTGGTCGGAAGAAATGCTTTTATCGTCAGGGACTTCGCCAACCTGGCTAGTTTTAAGTAACTTGTCCTTGTTGCAGGTTCGACAGTACCAGGCGGGGATTTGATGCCCCCACCAGATTTGGCGAGAAATGCACCAATCTTTGATCTGGCGCATCCAGCCCAGATAATTGTTTTTCCATCCTTCGGGAATAATTCGAATGTGTCCGGTTTCAACCGCTTGGATGGCAGGAATTGCCAACGGTTGGATTTTGACGAACCATTGCGGTGATAGATAGGGTTCGACAACGGTTTTGCATCGATAACATTTCCCGATGGACATGGCGTGATCTTCAACTTTTAAGAGAAGTTCGTTCTTCTCCAGGGCTTCTATCACCAGGATGCGGGCTTCCTGAACTGACTTGAGGTTGAGTATGGTTTGAAGACTGGAGTCTGCTTGAGCTTCTTGAAGTCCTGATGGGCTCATTCGAGCTTGGAAATCGAGTATGGACAGGCGCGGAAGACTGTGTCGCTCGCCTGCTTCAAAGTCATTAAAGTCATGCGCAGGCGTAATTTTGACGGCTCCTGTTCCAAATTCACGGTCAACTAATATTGGATCAGCTAAAATGGGAATGGTTCGTGTCGTCAAAGGGACGCGAACTTCTTTGCCAATGTACTGCTGGTAGCGAGGATCCTCAGGGTGGACAGCCACTGCTGTATCTCCCAGAACGGTCTCTGGTCTGGTCGTGGCCACCATGAGGAATTGTGTGGGATCGTCAGCGAGGATATACTGAATGTGATAAAGGTTTCCTTTGATTGGTTCGTGCTCGACTTCAATGTCAGACAGGGCTGTCAGGCAGCGCGGGCACCAATTTATTAAACGTTCCCCTCGGTAAATAAGACCTTCCTCGTACAGACGAACAAACACCTCTCGAACAGCCCGGGACAATCCTTCGTCCATGGTAAACCGGAGACGGGACCAATCGCAGGAGGCTCCTAACTGTTTTAATTGTTCGATAATAGTATCTCCGGATTGGTGTCGCCACTTCCAGACCCGGTCGATGAAGGCTGAGCGCCCGAGGTGTTTTCGTGACTGACCTTCCTGCGCGAGTTGCCGCTCGACTACATTTTGGGTCGCAATTCCCGCATGGTCTGTTCCAGGAACCCAAAGAGTCTTTAGTCCCTGCATGCGTCGCCATCGAACGATAATGTCCTGAATGGTCGTATTGAGGGCATGGCCGATGTGGAGTGATCCGGTGATATTGGGCGGAGGAATGACCAGGCAAAATGATTGGGAATGGTTGCCGAGGTCAGGCTGGAAGAGTTGGTGCTCCATCCAATAGGACCCCCACCGCTGCTCGACTTCATTAGGATTGTACGTTTTTTCTAACTGTGAAGATGACATACTTCGTAATATAGGGTATTTGGGAATTGGCAAAAAAGTCTCCGATGTTATCACGGGTCCTACAGGCCTGCAATACGACCTCTTGTTCCTTCTATGATGCCTATGGTAAAAATGACCTCCGTTAAGTTTTTAACACCTTCAATTCACTCAGGAGAATTACCCATGCCACGTGGTCGGCAAAAAGATCGTGATTTGCGAAGAAAGCACCGAAAAAATCAACAGCGGGTAAAAGGTTTAGAAGTGGCCCGGCGCGAAAAGGGCAAAAAGAAATAAGAAACTGATTTTTTGAGGCCGTGGCCTTCATTCCCAAGAGCCTCGTTTCTCTTCTTGAATTTCCTTCCTTATGATTTTCGTTTGATCGAACCCACAAGGCCATTTTTTGGCGGAGGACAGATCAGCCGTCCTACGCCATTGATCCTCTTCCCACCTTATCTTTAATGTATGAGTTCCTCCCCCATAAAAGTTATTTTTTTTGATGCCGTAGGGACCTTATTTGATGTGAAGGGGTCGGTAGGGGAAGTCTATTTAACGTATGCCAAAAAATACGGGGTCCCGGACACTGAACACACCCAACATGCATTGAATGCAGCTTTCAGGCAAACCATGAAAGATATGCCTCTTCCGATTTTCTCGGTTGAGCGCCCTGAAAAACTTAAACAGTGCGAGCGGTTGTGGTGGTTTGATGTTGTGCATGCTGTTTTTTATCGGGTAGGGATGTTCGAAGGATTTGACGATTTTTTTGAGGAGGTATTCGAGGCCTTTGGGAAGCCTATCCATTGGGAGCTGTTTCCTGAAACACTCGAAATATTAGCTGAGCTGAAGGGGAAAGGCTTTGAACTTGGAATTATTTCAAATTTTGATAGTCGGTTTTTTCAGGTTTCGCGTGGACTTGGTCTCGACACGTTTTTTGATTCTGTGACCATTTCCAGTTTGGTCGGGTCCGCCAAGCCAGCCAAAAATATTTTTGCTCATGCACTCGATGAGCATATGGTGATCCCTCAAGAAGCACTTCATGTGGGAGATCATCCTATTGAGGATTTCGAGGGAGCTCGACAGGCCGGTCTTCATGCTGTCTTGATTGATCGTTCAGCAAATAGCCTCCCTCATCCACAGACTCTTTCAAATTTAATTCAACTATCTTCATACGACCTCTTGCATCCCTAAAAACCCACCCTGCATTCAGATTTTTTCACAATCCTCCCGAGTGCGAATTGAAGGCCAGATGTCCCGTGCCTTTCCCTAACCCACGGGTAAGTAAGAGGGTGCATCCTGAAAGGCCGAATGGGGGCCGGTGGTAAGGCACCAAGATCACAAGGCAATCCTTCAGGATACAAGGAGTCATAGGAGCCCACAGAAAATCAAAATGGGAATACTTGACCATTTTGGCCATTCAGGTTACGGTTCACAATCAAAGTAGACCCCTTCAAGGCTGGTGCGGCCTTTTTTGACATGATGAACTCTTTCCAGGTGTGGCTCCTTAAGTTGGTACTCCTTCGTCAATAACACGAAGCCCGTGGAATTTTTTGCCATCAGTGGATTGTTGAATGGATTAGCCGCTTGCGGGTTGGCGTCCTTTGTCTACTTCCGCGCTCCAAAGGATCCCAGGCATTGGACGTTTGGTTTATTTGGCATTGCCACTGCTTTATGGAGTTTTGGGTATTTTGCCTGGCAAGTCACGGATTCTGAGTTTTTTGCGCTTCTCAATCTTCGCATATTAATGGCAGGGGCTATTTTTATTCCCATTACATTTCTGCATCATGTTTTGTATTTACTTGGGAAGGAGAATATTTATAGCACTACGATTAAATGGAATTACTTTGTAGGTGGAGGTTTCCTTCTTGCCGATTTTACACCTTTCTTTATTCAAGGTGTCCGCCAAATTTCTGTCTTTCCGTTTTGGGGTGTGCCCGGCCTGGTTTTTCATTTTTGTCTGATTTGGTGGGTTGGTCTTGTAGTCTTTGCTCATCTTCTACTTATTCAAGCCTATGCAAAGGAAAGGGGATTGCGTCGAAGGCAATTTTTGTATCTCCTCATAGGCTCTGGAATCGGATACATAGGTGGGGCGACTAATTATCCCCTGTGGTATGGGATTGAAATATTACCCTATGGGACCATTGGCTTTGCGGTCTATATTTCAATCGTGGCCTATACCTTGTTGCGATTCCACTGGTTGGAATTTTCGGTCTATGTTGAAAAGGGATTGTCCTATTTTGCTATTTTATTGTTTGTCTCACAGCCGGTGTATCCGATGCTGCTACTGGCGCAGAAATCCCTCCTGGGTGCCATTAATGTCAGGTTTTCCGTCGTGCAACTTGTGCTCCATCTCATGACGGTTGTGGGAGTTTATCAGATGAAAGTGGGAACGAAGGGTGCGGTCGCGAGAACCATACTCAAAGGCCGGGAATTGAGGACTCAGGCTCTCTCCAGATTTTCATCGAAAGTCGCGAACATGCATAATATTCAGGATTTGGGTCAGGCCATTCTGGAAACGGTCGGGAGAAGTGCTGGAGCATCGAAGGCCGCAATCTTTGTTTTGCAAGTTGAAGAAAATCGGTATAGGGCAGTTTCAAGCTTCGGGTTTTCTCCTGATCATCCTGTTATCCAGAATGGATGGGCTATCTCCGATAATCTGCCTCAATTATTATTATTTACGCAGGCAAAAGTCTCCATTGGGGATTTGAAAGGTTTAGACTCAAATGAAGACGAGAGGCGTATAGCCGAAATATTAGAAGATGCCGGATTAGAGTTGTTCTATCCGATCTTTGGGAATAACCAATTATTAGGCGTTTTGGCACTTGGCCCTACGTCTAGTGAAGCTATTCGGATGATGGGTGGAAAAACATTTTGGAATACGATTATCCAGGAATCTGCCTTAGCTTTAGAAAATGCCATTTTGCGGGAAGAAATTCACCGTTCTCAAAATTTGCTTTGCCAAGTGGATCGCCTACGGTCCCTTGAAGCCATGGCCAATGGATTGACTCAGGAACTTCATAGTCCATTAGTCTCAATTAAAGCTTTTGTTCAAGTGGCTGAGTTGCGACGTCATGACGGGGAATTTATGGATAGGCTCCATCGTATAGTGGGAGAAGATCTTGCGAAGATCGAAGAGTTAACAAAAGAGATCAGAGAATATGTCAAGCCCTTATCGGGATCATTGAATGCAAAAGTCCATGTCCACGATATCATTGATTCCTGTCTGTTATTTGTCGCAAGCAATCCTTCTTACCATAAGACGATGATTGAGAAGATATTTAGTCCAGATGTTCCGATGGTCTCGGTAGATCGCCAAGGTCTCATGCAGGCCATTTTCAATGGCCTGTTATTTCTCTTAAAGGACCCCTCGCATTTGTCTGGAACTTTGCGAATTGAAACGGAAGCTGGTCGACAGGTTTTGGGGCAAAATTGGCTTCAAGTTTCGGTGTGGTGGAAAGCTGAAAAAACGTCAATGGATTCAGAGCTGGTTTCAATAGAGGAGTGGGACTTTGATAATTTGTTAATTGATGAACCTGATCCTTCCGCCACGCAAGGGTTAATCCTTGCACATCAAATTATTCAACGTCATTCTGGACGTCTTCAGCTTTTAACCAATGAGCGTGGCATTCTTGGATTTCAAATTCAACTGCCCCTCAGTCTACCCTATGGCAATGAGTATACCTTGACTTCCTTTCGTAACCTCGCCATTCCTCTTACGCAGGTGAAGGTAACCCCAGACGCTGGCCATCCTTTTTCGTAGGAAAAATTGGTAGAATCCTGGAGGTTGGGTGTTGACTCCCTCTGAGTCAGGTCGGTAGTTGAATTGCGTCATTCTTCCTCTATGAATAGCTTCTCTCAAAATGAGCGTTCCATTTTTGATCATGTACCACTGGTTGTCTATCAGTGCACTCAACAGGGAATTGATCGGAATTTTGAGTTTGTGAGTCCGTACGTCCATTCATTGCTAAGCCTAACTCCTGAGCAACTCACCCAGGATTCCAAAGCGTTTTTTTGTCGGATTCATCCCGAAGATCGGAATATTTTTTTGAGAGCTTGGGAAAACCACACCCATTTGCCTGCAACCATTCGGTTAGAGTATCGGATGCTCGGTGAAGGAAATCGAGTGGTTTGGGTTCAAGAAAATAGTGTGATGTCTCAGGGGAATGTCGAAAATGAAATGATTTGCCATGGGGCGTTAATCGAGATCCCTGATCACCAACATATCAAAGAGGAATTGCAGCGGTGGGACCGAGAGCTTCAATCCTTGACCGGTAATCTTCCCGATATTATTGGACGATTTGATCGCAAGAACCGTGTTATGTATTTAAATCGGTGGTGGGATAGCGTTGACCCAATTCCCCCAGAAAAGTATTTGGGGAAAGAACTCATTGAGTTAGGGGTCTCTCAAAAGGTCGCCGGTGTGTTTGAAGAGAAAATTCAATCGGTTTGTAAAAAGGGTATATCAGAATCCCTGGAGATTTCCCATCCTACAGGACAAGGGCTAAAAAATTTTGAAATTCGATTTTGCCCGGAGCCAACTGTCGGAGGACAAATTTTAACCGTCTTGTTGATCTGTCGGGATGTGACAGACGTTCGAATGGCTGAGTTGGCTTTTAGAGACAGTGATGAAAAATTTCGCCAACTGGCCGAAACGGTGGATAGTGTATTTTGGATCTGGGATATAGACCTACAGCAAATAGTCTACGTGAGTCCTGCTTACAAAAGACTTTGGGGCGGGGATCCCCAAAAACTCATGAATAATCCCTTTGACTGGTTGAGCATCGTTTTTCAGGAAGATCAGGCCAAGGTGGAAAATTTGTTCTTCAAGAGAATTGATGCGAAAGGCCTTGATATTGAGTATCGAATAGTCACCCGTCACCATGAGCTACGCTGGATACATAACCGAACCTTTCCGGTGAAGGATTCATCGGGGAGGATTCACCGGATCATTGGGATTGCTCAGGATGTGACGGAAAGAAAGAAATGGGAGGAAGAGCGGTTAAGGGGGGCAAAGCTGGAATCACTTGGTCTCTTAGCTGGAGGTCTTGCCCATGACTTCAATAATCTGCTCACAGCTATTTTAGGGCAACTGTCTTTGGCGAAATATACATTGGACTCATCCGATCCGCTATTTTATCGAATTTCTGAAGCCGAACATGCCTCTTTGAGAGCACAAGATATTGCGAGGCAGCTCCTGACTTTTTCTAAGGGCGGGGCTCCGGTAAAAAAGACTGTTTCCTTGAAAGAGATATTGCATGAGAATGTCCGACTGGTGCTCGCGGGCTCTAATGTCCGTCCAATTTTTAACATTTCCGATGATTTGTGGCCGGTCACTATCGATGCAGGCCAAATTTGCCAGGTGATTCATAATCTTGTGATCAATGCGAGGCAGGCGATGGAAGAGGGAGGAGAATGTATCATTCAAGCTCACAATGTTACAGGGGATGGGGTTGAACTATCGGGTTTGGGAGCAATGACTTCCCATGCTCAGGATTGGATTGAAATCCGCTTCATTGACAATGGGGTTGGGATTTCAAAGGACAATCTAGAGAAAATATTTGATCCATATTTTACGACCAAGTCCACAGGGTCAGGGTTAGGGCTTGCAACGTCCTACTCCATTGTGAGGAATCATGGAGGAGTGTTGGCTGTGAAGTCCGCACTCGGTGAAGGTAGTACCTTTTCTTTATTTCTACCCGCTATCCCCATTCAAGAAATGTCTCAAGAATTGCCGGAGCGGAGCGTGAAAGTAGGACAAGGCAAAATTCTGATCATGGATGATGAAATCCAAATTCGAAACGTTCTTGGTGAGATGGTGGAAACCTGTGGATACAGCTACCAAACAGCCAAAGACGGAGATGAAGCCTTAAAAAATTTTTGTGAGGCAAGAGAAATTGGTTCTCCATTTTCAGCCGTCATCCTTGATTTAACCATACCTGGTGGGCTAGGAGGGAAAGAAGTCATCAGTCGGCTGCTAACTATAGATCCCCAAGTCAAAGCTATTGTGGTGAGTGGTTATTCAAATGACCCTGTCCTTGCCAATTATCAGGAATATGGTTTCAAGGGTAGAGTCGCAAAGCCTTTTAACCTTGTGGATCTCAGTGCCGTACTTCATTCCGTTTTGGAGAGAACGACATCATAAGTCTTGGCCAAGGTGGGGTGTTTTGGCATTTCATAATTGTTTGTCAAAAAGGGAGAATCCTTATTGGTGATGGATTCCCCCTTTTTTTTTAATGGCCACTGTCCCTTAAAATGCCATGCTCCCCGGCTATGCGAAGGGAAGGGATGGTCTTTCATTACTGGTTAATTCTTTGTGATTACCAAAAATAGGTTGACTCCTTCAGGTTCTTGTTCAATTCGGATTTGATTCTCTGTAAACCCGCATTCCTGCGCAAGCATACGAAGGTGGTTTTTGCTTCGATGAAATAAATCCCATTTGAAAAGTTCCATATAGCCGCGACTGGGATTCTCAGTGGTGAAATTTCCAATCACCATTTTTCCATTTGGTTTGAGAAGAGTAAAGAACCTTTTTAAGGTTCGCTTAAAGATATTGTCATTGAAATAATCAAATAACCCGGCCGACCAGATCAGGTGGTAGGTTTTGTTCGGTAAAAAACGAAACACATTTTTGTGCGTAAACTGAATATGAGAAAGAAAGTCACGGCAAAGGTTCTTGGCATAATTGATGGCATGTGCGTCCTGATCAACGCAATCAATCTCGAGTTTGGATGTCCCAAGAACCTTGAGAGCTTCATACATATCGCGTCCAGGGCCTGAGGCTAAGTTGAGAATATGGCTCGTTGACGGGGTTTCCATTTGTGTTTTCCATAATTGGTCAAGGAAAAATGATAATCGGTTTCTGACTGCCTTGGGTGCTTTTTGGGTATGAAAAAACTCGTCCCACTTTGATAAATGCGGGTTCGAAGATGTGGAATAATTGTATATTTTTTCAATAATTTGATAATCGCCTGCATATCCTAGCGGTTTATGGTACGCCCAGCCCTGAATGGTTGCGGGGGAAAGGGCTTCTCCAAAAGCCGCTCGAATCAACCCTAATTGATCAGCGGAAAAGATCTTATGTATATTTTCTCGGGAAAACTGTTGAAGGAGTGTATTTAGCAAAGGATAGTCTGCTAGGTTTGGCCCTCCTTTTTTTGAGAACCCGGAAATGAGTTCGGCCGTGCTTTGGGCAAGTTTTTGAATCTCTGTGGCTCCACTTGGATAAAATTGGGAAAGTGGGACGGTGTGCGGGAGCATAAGATACCTCCTGTTTGTTGTTTGAGAGAAAGATAATGTTGAACATATCCCTAAACGTCAAAGACGGTAGAGACTGGAATGCTGGGAATGAAAATGGGAAAAAAATGTGAACGGAAAAATATCTTAATGTTCCCCTGAGAGGGGGCAGGGGAGGGGCAGTTCCTGGTCCGGAATTCGTCCGCATAGTTGGACAAAGACCCGGGATTCCTGAGGGTTGACCGCTAGGAGAGATTTAGAGAAATCATAGGACCTCGTCTATTCCCTCAGTTTTTCAATTAGAAGGAACATGTGGATATAGGGGGACACATGAAAGGGAACATAACGGTCCTGCTTAATGTGCGGGACATTACCCGATCCTTGAGACCTCTGTCTAGAAAAATTAATGTGACGGTTTCGTAGAATATCATGTAATGGATGATATTTCATTGTCTGTTGGAGTAAAGTGATGTTTTGGTTTAAATTTTAATTCTTGGGAAGTAATGAAAAATGTATTGCGAATGTGGTGACGCCCTGGCCTGTTTTGGCTAGGATCAAAACTCGAAAAATTCTGGTTGATGGCGAAGATAAAAAAACATCAGAGTAAAAAAAAATCTAGGCCCCAAGCTAAGGTTATTCAGGGCATTCCAAAATCTAAAAAAACACAATTCCAGAAACGTCTCCTGGCATGGTATGGGGAATTCGGGCGGGATCTTCCATGGAGGAGAACCACCGATCCGTATAAGATTCTGGTTTCTGAGGTCATGTTGCAACAGACACAGGTGGATCGGGTTATACCTAAATTCCATGAGTTTCTTGGGAAATATCCCACCCTGCAGGATCTAGCGGTCGCTCACCCGGATGATATTCGCAGGACGTGGTATCCCCTCGGGTACAATATTCGACCATACCGTCTTCATGGCATTGCCTGTGAGACGATTGAGCGTTATGGCGGAGCTATTCCCAGTAAGGCGGAAGAGCTCCTTTCTCTGAAGGGCATTGGTCGGTATACCGCAGGGGCCATCAGATCATTTGCCTTTAATAAAGATGCGCCTATTTTAGACACTAACGTGATGCGGGTATTGCATCGGATATTTATTGGGAAAGGGGAGGCCAAGAAGCAGAAGACCGAGTTATGGGTTCTCTCTGAAACACTGATTCCCAGAGGCAAAGGGTATGATTTTAATCAGGCGTTAATGGATTTTGGGGCCATGATGTGTACGGCCAGAAAACCCACGTGTTTATTGTGTCCAATGAGGAATATTTGCCTCACCGTTTCTTCGGATGAAAGGTAGGGATCTGCAGGAGTCGTCGACTATTGTTGTGGCTGCCGCCATTATCTGCCGGAAAAATATGATTCTTTTGGCAAGGAGAAAGCCGGAATCCCATCTAGGGGGGCTTTGGGAATTTCCAGGAGGAAAAAAGGAATTTGGAGAGACTCTGGAAGATTGTTTGCGCAGGGAGGTGAGAGAGGAGTTAGGGGTGGATATTAGTGAGCCCCTTCCGTTCCATGCTCTCCATTATCAGTATCCAGAAAAAGTGGTGGAGTTGAATTTCTTTACCTGTTCCATCATTCAGGGCATTCCTCAAGCGTTAGAGTGCGCTGAGATCGCCTGGGTTTACAAGCATGAATTGAATTCCTATGCGTTTCCTCCTGCAGATATCCCTGTTGTACACAAAATCATTCAATCTGGGTACTTGGACGAATGAGTTTTTCTGGCTTTCTCAAAGACTTATCCATGAAGGAACATGAAGATTTGACGCTATCGAAATGATCGAGCTACTCGGTCAGAATGGGCATTGGAACTGTTAGGGTTAACTCGGATCGCCATGGCTTCCCCAATTGCCACTTTTTAGGCTTGCGGGATATGAAGAACAGATTCATAAAGAAAGTGGTTATGACTGTTTCGCGTTTGATGGGACATTCAGCCGGATTGACGCGCCATGTTGGATATGAGTGTTTTCTGAGTCCATGGCTTCGAGAATGCCTGTTCGGCCAACTCCTGGGCGTGAGATTCCCAGTGAGCTAATGCGCCCGGTGTTCGTTGTCGCTTACGCCTCGGTTCCTCCGCCTCGCTCTGGGCTGGGTTTTCATTCCCATACAAAGCAAGGGAATTATTCATTAAGGTAAACTGCCGTTTGAAATTAATCTGGCGAAATTTCGGACTGAACCCGTGTACGAGACGATGGCCATTTGGAGTAATTGGGATATGCGGGGGTGGGTAAAATGGATGTACATTGCTAATGCAATGCCTTGAATGTGCCAAACAAGTCAGGAGTGGCGATAAGTGCGGAGATGTGGGCTCAGGGGTTACAGAAAGAAACAGCCGAATATTGTCTCCAGGATACCTTTGTGACGTATGCTTGCTATTGTCAAATGACGTTTCGATATTTATATGGCCGAGATGGAGTTCTCCGGGGTAGTCAATCTATGGATGTAGGATCATGATTTATTCATTGAGCGGAGGTGTCTTGAAGGCGTCGAATTTCTTCCGCTTGTTGGTCTACGATTTTTTTAAGGTCTCGCAACTGGGAATTCAGTGAATCTATGGTCATGGGTGATTCAGTATTTTTGTGAGAGGTCGTATTTGTGTCAGATTGGTTTAGTTGATTCTCGTTGCTGATTGGGGTTAAAGATTCGAGACTTTGATAGTTGATGGCAATCCCATTGGACGTCGAGGGAATTGTCATAAGGTTTTGGATCTCTTCTGCCCTTATGATAGCTTCCTGATGAGAAAAGACCAGAGAGGTTGGCTGGCGTTTTTGAGAGGGATTTTTTTGCATTTTTGGAGATAACCCAGGGTAGGGCTTAAAATTTTCCAAAGTTAACAGAAGAGAGGATGGAGGAAAAACGGCGAGCATTCCTTGGATCGGAATATGCTGCTCATTAGTCGGTGGACACTTAAAATGGATAACTTCCTCTGGTGTGACCTGAGAAAATGCCATGGATACGTGGGGTGCCAAAAAATCTATTTGAGATGGAGAGAATGCGGGAATGGGGTGGTGCTTTGAAAGCAGTAATTGTTGGAGTATGCCTTCCTTTTGGCTGATGGTCATGCCATTTAAAATTTTGGCAATAAGAGATTCAGAAAGAAATGCTGGATGCTTTGGAGCCTGCTTCAGAGCGTGAGATGTTTTTAGGGAAATAACGCACTCAGGTCCTTCATAGAAAACCGTTTCTACTTCAGGAGTCCAAGAGCACTGCAATTGGAAGATTGCCAGTGTAGCGATAATCAAGCATCGTTTAGTAAATCTTAGCGGCTTGAAATGACCTAAAGACGATGTGAATGAATGTGGCAGTGCTTGGATCACTTCGCCAGGTGTTTAGGAAACAAGAGCCAGAATTTTCTTGACGGCAATGGAGAACAAAAACAGATGGTAATGATTAGGCTTGTCGAATACCACAGGCACGGGCAATTCCCTCCTGATAGCGTGACCACAAGTTTAATGCCTCTTCTAATAGCGAGAGTACCTTGACCTGATCACCGCTTTCATCGGTATGATGCGTCACCATGTCATACACCGTTTTCCGAGATCCTGCGGAAAACATATGTTGTGCACGAATATAATCCATAAATGCCGGTGATAAGCCTTGGTGCTGACTTAAATAATGTTTCCGGACGATATCTTCAATCTCATCCTGGTTTTGTGCTGGCTTGGGATATAGCACTTCTTCCGGATCGTTGGCCGTTCCTTTTATAAAAATTGACAGAACTGCCGCTCCCACCGACCACTCTTCTTCCTGGCATATTTGATTTAACCATTCTCGATATCCACGGCTTGATGCCAACAGTTCCACATCCCGAAATCCAGCCCTATCAAATCCCAATCCATTCATCATGTGAAGAAATAGTTCTTGGTGAGGTTGTCCAAGGGAAAACCCTCCGGTTTCTTCTTCATAGATAATTGTGGCAAGCAGCCGGCGTGCCTCCCATGGAGGATTTTTCCCAAGAATCTGAGCGAGAAGTACGGAGAAATCGCGAACATAGACGACGTATTCCTGATGAAAATAAATATTCAATTTTTCTTTGGTAATGGTGCTGCCTTCCAGAAACGGAGTGGCCCAATGATGTTTTCGACGCAGCACATCAAATATTCGGTCACGAAATTGTTCTGGTGAAAGTTTTCTCATACAGAGGGGTTATCCCTTATTACGGTCTATTTGCTTGAAATGAAAAGGTGGGCTTTTAAGTAAATACGGGATTATGATAGACATCGTAAGTGCCTACGTATTGATAGCACATTATCACATATCAAAGGAGTCAGTAACAATGCAACCAATTAATCTGGCCGATCCTGATGCCATTTTAGAATTTTTAGCGAATGTGACTCTACGCGGCGAAGGGGTCACTGCGGAAAATTTAATGGAATATGTGATGGATGAGGGATTTACCGAGCCCACGTACTTAAGTGCCAAAGGTGAAGATCCTCTGGCATTTTACCAGGGACATCCCAATGCCTGGGGGATTTATCAAATCCGCGAATGGAAACGGGTTTTAATTATTTCTGGAGGGGCAGGAAAGCAAAGGCGAGCCCAAATTACCGAAACTCCTTAAGCATATCTAAGCTTTGAGTAAGGTTTAGGTTTAGTGAGGAATGGACTAACTTTTTCTGATGAGTAGCGTTTCACTCCAACTTTTGTTGGAACAGAACGTTTCTCAATACCAGCCTCCTATTAATTTCCCTTCTTCAAAGTAGAGATATCTGTGCTTAATCGTGCTTGAATCCAGCCAGTCTTCATAGATCCATTCTTCTCGTCGTATCCCTTTTTCCGTATAGCTAACATTCATTTGATAAGGGGAGCCCCAGGCATCCATCACTTGCTCGCGACTCATACCAGCCATGACAGATTTATCTTGTAGATGCTGTTCAAAGGTTGGGTCAAGTAATCGTGGTACAACACCCCATCCGACCATCCAGAGCCCAAAAGCTACCAAAAAACCGTATATTGTCAGCCGAACTGGGCGTCGACAGATCCAGGGGGTAATTTGAGATTCGTTGCTTGTCTGCTGGGAGAGCTGTTCAGTTTCCGGATGGGAACTGTTACTATCTGCAGATAGTGACGGTGAAGACATTTTTAGATTTTCGTGTGTTATCATAATTAAGGTAATTTACTCATTAATCTAACAGTGGATTTCAAGGCGGGTCAAGGTAGGATTATATGTTTCTTGAAGTTGAACAGAACCCGAATTTTGAGGGTTCATATTTCATAAGGTTTAAGGAATTAGGGCCTCCGCGGCGGGTGTCCCATGTAAAATCCTATGATCGGATTTCCCAAGGAGAATGGTGTGTGGTGACGGGGTGGTGTGATGATCCTGATCAACCACTCTGTCCTGCTTATGCGCAAAGGGTAGAGGATTCAGGTGCAGGTTCAGCCTTTATTGTTTTTGGAGGAAACTGGGGTATTCGACTAAAACTCGTAAACGATCCCAATGATTGGAATATCGAGGACGCCAATCAATGGGGCGAGGGCTATTTATCTATTAGGAGAAGAACGGGATCTTCGATTCGAGTAAGGTCGATTAAGGGTTAAAATCTAAACAAAACTTGGGCAGAAGATCAATCCTCATAGTGGGGTTGAGGAATGGATTTGATCGGTGCCGATGGAGCAGGAGGACGTTTCTGGAATTCGGGTGAAAAGGGGTTGAGGATGGGTTCATGAGTTAATCGTTGCTGAGTCCTGACGAGTTGCAGGCTTTGAGTCGTGATTTCCAGCCGGTCAATCGGGATGTCGACAGAGAGGATATTGGGAATTCCATTAATGGCAAACATTTGGTAGGCCAGCGACCATGTGAGCTTTTCTTTCCCTTGTTCTTTGACAATGAAATCGGCTTCCGGTGAAGGGGGCCCCTTAAACAGCAGGACCCAGAGATTGGATCGGAAGGTTGGCGCTGACGGTTCTGTCGGAGGAACAAATTCAGGGACAAGGGAAGGAATGTTTTGTAAGGGAACCGCAGGGGAAAATTCCACTTCGCATCGCTGAACATACAAGGTCGGAATGTTCTTGCCTTCATTTAAATCGGGAATATAGGAGAAGGAATAGCGAACTTGGATGCCATTCCGGACATAGGTGTAAACATCTTCGCCATTTCCTGGTGATACCAAATTTTTGAAATATTTTTCCCAATCGGGGAACGTATAGTAGCTGAAAACACGGAGGGCGGCTTTTCGGGATCGAACCGCCATCGGAGTTCCTAATGTTTGGCGTAGCTCTTCTTGTGTCAAACCTAAATAGCCGTCTTCAAAATAGGGTTTGGCTGAACCAGGGGTAGGCCACAAGATTCCGCCTATGCTACAAGGTATTGTAACTAATACGGCAAAGACCACCCATAAAAGAGGCCTTTTACAAAGTGGGAAGGAAAATGTCATAAAAAGATAGTGAATTTCATAATCCTATTTCTTGAAATTCCTAGAAGTCAAGAATGGGGGATGAGGACATGGCTGATAAGTCTTGAGTTGTTGACCGTGAGTTGGGATGTTTTTTGAATGATGAGGGGGTAAGAATGAGCACATTAGAAGCGGCTTTGGAATCTCGAATCCTTGTGCTGGATGGAGCCATGGGTACCATGATTCAGGCCCATAATCTGAGTGAAGGGGATTTTCGCGGGACGCGTTTCGTGGACCATGCCTGTGATGTCAAAGGTAATAATGACCTGCTAAGCCTGACGCAACCAAAAATTATTGAAGATATCCATGTGCAATACCTTCAGGTTGGCGCCGATATCATCGAGACGAATACCTTTAATTCCAATGCCATTTCTCTAGCCGATTATCAGATGGAGGATTTGGCCTATGATTTAAATCTGGCAGGGGCACAATTGGCCAAGCGTGCGGTGGCTCGGGTACAGGCAGAGAAACCTGACCGTACGTGTTGGGTCGCCGGGGCCTTAGGCCCCACCAATCGAACTGCATCGATGTCGCCTGATGTGAATAATCCGGCATTTCGAGCGGTCACTTTCGATGAGTTAGCCGCAGCGTATTATGATCAGGTTCGGGGTTTGGTGGAAGGTGGCGTCGACCTTCTCCTGGTCGAAACCATTTTTGATACGTTGAATGCGAAGGCCGCTTTTTATGCTATTGCCCAGTACAGCGAAGAAGTGCACCGCCAATTCCCTATTATGGCGTCGGTCACGATTACGGATCTCAGTGGCCGGACGTTATCAGGGCAACTGATCGAGGCGTTTTGGAATTCCATTTCTCATGTCAATCTTTTGAGTGTGGGAATTAATTGCGCGTTAGGGGCAAAACAAATGCGCCCTTATATTGAAGAGCTTTCCAAGGTGGCGCCTGTCTATATCAGTTGTTATCCCAATGCGGGATTGCCTAATGCCTTCGGCGGGTTCGATGAGACGCCAGAGCGAATGGGCGGAGATCTTTGCGATTTTGCCAGCCAAGGCTGGGTCAATATTGTGGGTGGGTGCTGCGGAAGTACGCCCGAGCATATTCGAGCGATTGCGGGAGGGGTCAAAGATTATGCTCCGCACAAAAAAACACACGTTCCGCGTCTCACCCGGTTGAGCGGATTTGAACCATTAGCTATTCGACCAGAAGGAAATTTTGTCAATATTGGTGAACGGACCAATGTGACGGGTTCACCGAAATTTGCCAAATTAATTCTCAACGGGAAACTTGAAGAAGCCTTGGCTGTGGCGCGCCAGCAAGTCGAAGGAGGTGCGCAAATCATCGATGTGAATATGGATGAAGGGCTCTTGGATTCCCAAAAGGCCATGGTTGAATTTTTAAATCTGATCGGATCCGAACCGGATATTGCTCGTGTTCCCATTATGATCGATAGCTCAAAATGGTTGGTCATTGAGGCGGGACTAAAATGTATTCAAGGCAAGGGTGTCGTCAATTCCATTAGTCTCAAGGAAGGCGAGGACCAATTCCTGGAGCAGGCGCGAAAGATTCGTCGCTTTGGTGCTGCCGTGGTGGTTATGGCATTCGACGAAACAGGTCAGGCAGATACGCTTGACCGAAAAGTGGAGATCTGTACGAGGGCCTATCGTCTCCTGACGGAGAAGCTGAACTTTCCGCCGGAGGACATTATTTTTGATCCCAATATTTTAACTGTCGCAACTGGCATGGAAGAACACAATGCCTATGCCGTGAATTACATTGAGGCCACGAGGCAAATCAAAGCCACGTTACCTTTCTGCAAAGTCAGTGGTGGAGTCAGCAATATTTCCTTTTCCTTTCGAGGAAATAATACAGTGCGCGAAGCCATCCATTCCGCGTTTCTCTACCATGCCATTAAGGCGGGGATGGACATGGGAATTGTGAATGCCGGTCAATTGGGAGTTTATGAAGAAATTCCCAAAGATCTCCTTAAATTAGTAGAAGATGTCTTGTTGAATCGTCGGCCGGAAGCTACTGAGGAATTGGTTGCCTTCGCGGAAACGGTTAAACAACAGGGCAAAGCAACTGTGATGGATGATGCGTGGCGCCAGGGCACGGTAGAAGAACGTCTGTCGCATGCGTTGGTGAAGGGACTTGTCGAATTCATTGATGCCGATGTGGAGGAAGCCCGTCAGAAATACCATAAGCCTCTGGATGTCATTGAAGGGCCTTTAATGGATGGGATGAATGTGATCGGGGAGCTGTTCGGTGCGGGGAAAATGTTTTTGCCTCAGGTGGTCAAAAGCGCGCGAGTCATGAAAAAAGCTGTGGCGTATTTGTTGCCGTTTATGGATGCGGAAAAAGTGAAGGGCGAGAGTCAGAAGCCAGGGGAAAATCCTGCTCGCGACAGTGAAGGGCGATGTGCATGACATTGGAAAAAATATCGTCGGTGTCGTGCTGGCCTGCAATAACTATGAAGTCCTGGATCTCGGTGTGATGGTTTCCTGTGACAAAATATTGCAAACCGCTCGTCAGGAAAAAGTGGATCTGATTGGCCTGAGCGGACTGATCACTCCTTCCTTGGATGAAATGGTTCATAATGCACGAGAAATGACTCGGGAAGGCTTCTCCATTCCTCTTGTTAATTGGCGGAGCCACCACGAGTAAGGCCCATACCGCGGTGAAAATTGCGCCTGGGTATACCAGCCCAGTCGTGCATGTATTAGATGCGTCTTTAGCGGTTAACGTTGTACGCAAGTTAATGAGCCCGGATGATAAAAACGCGTTTGTTCAGGATGTGCAGGCGAAACAACAGAAAACGCGGGAAGCCTATGCTATCCAAGACAACGGCCAAAAAACTTGTATCATTGGAGGAAGCAAGAAAACGGCGCTTTCGACATTGCATTGGGAGACGGCGTCCATTGCTAAGCCCAGGGTTCTTGGTTGCAAAGTTCTTGAGGATGTGGCACTTGAAACGCTCGTTCCCATAATTGACTGGTCCCCCTTTTTCCACGCATGGCAATTGCGCGGGAAATTTCCGAAAATTTTTGAAGACCTCGGTGGTTGGGCCAAAAGCCAAAGAACTCTTTGACGATGCTCAAAAGCTCTTGCAAGAAATCATTGATCGAAAATTGCTTGCGGCCAAAGGTGTCTATGGATTGTTTCCAGCCAATAGTCAGGGCGATGACATTATCATCTACAAAGATGAGACGCGTTCGGAGGGTGTGTCAGTCTTTCATACTTTGCGCCAGCAAATAGAAAAGCCTCAAGGGGATTTTTATTATGCATTGGCTGATTTTGTGGCCCCGCAGTCCAGCGGAAAGGCGGACTATATCGGTGGTTTTGCAGTCACGGCCGGCATCGGGATCGAAGCTCTCTGTCAGCGGTTTGAACAGGATCATGATGACTATAACGCTATTATGGCTAAGGCTTTGGCCGATCGATTAGCCGAGGCCTTTGCCGAATGGCTCCATCGTGAAGTACGGCAGGAATGGGGATTTGGCCAAGATGAGCAATTGACCAACGAGGAGCTCATTCAAGAAAAGTATCGTGGAATTCGCCCCGCGCCGGGGTATCCGGCCTGTCCAGACCATACTGAGAAACAGCATTTGTTTGAGTTGTTGCAGGTTGAGAAAACCGTAGGTATTCAGCTTACCGAATCCTTTGCCATGTATCCGGCTGCGTCAGTCAGTGGTTTCTATTTTGCGCATCCCCAAGCCAAATACTTTTCTGTTGGAAAAGTGCAGCAGGATCAAATCCAAGATTATGCCAAGCGGAAAGGGATGGATGTCTCGGTGGTGGAACGCTGGCTTTCCCCAAACTTGTCCTATGACCCTACTTGAGGATATGGGAATTTTGACTTTCAATTGTTGAGAGTGGCGGGATCCCTCTATTAAACCTCTGGGAGAGGGACAGCGGGAAGTGATAGGAAGTTGGTCTGAAATCTACGAGTGCTAATCCGGATCAGAATATCGCTGGCCACTTTCACCTGACCAACGGCTGATCCCAATTTCTTGAGATTCCCATAAGGCCTGAATTTCTTGAGCTGCCAAATCCGCTTCCTTTGTCCGTTCTTCACTTTCTGGTAATTCCTGAATTTCTTTTAAGAGAGCCTGGCTTGGTTCTGGACCGCGCCCTCGCGGGGAGTTTTTGAGTAACACATTGATTGGCATAGTTACCTCATGTTGTATCGTAATGTTTCATGGATAGCGCCTCGTCACGTGGACTGTCAAGTCTGACAAAGGAAAGGACTTGTCTGGCTAGAATGGCCGGTTGTGAATGTCCCATCTACGTGAGACTTTCTTTGTTCCTTGGGTGGGGCAGCGTACTTTCAATGAAACCCGTGAAAATTATTGTCCCGGGCTGGTAGCGTTTTTGCCAAGGCTTCCTTATTGTCGCAATAGCGGGGAAAATTCTGCCAACTTGGCTCTACCGTCTACTTCCTGATTAGCATGCTTAGATTAGACCAGGATCGGTTGGAGGTTGTCGGGGCATTCAAGCATAGAAGATTCAATGGGGTGGCTAATGCTCTGAAGGGCTTTCACGATCCATTGATATCGTTCTTCAGCCCAACTATCAAATGCAGAAGAATTTTCAAAAACCAAATCCCAGGCGGGAACCGAGTCCAATAGCAACAATTGGTGGGGAGCGTTTTGTCCTGGAAAATACACCACCAAGACTGCCGATTTCCCCATGAGACTGATATCCGTAAACATATGAATCATGGCTTGGGCAGGAAGCTCAACTGTGCGGGAGGCGGCTTCAACGATTGGTCCATAAATACGATGGAGGAGTTGTTGTGTCGTTTCATAAGGCGATTTGCTTTGATGGAGGTGGGGATTTGGAGCCTCACCTAGCAGGTTCGTCACGAGATATTGGAGGGCTTCCCATGAGGGCATCGTCCCAGAATTGACTAGCGAATCCATTAAGTAGGACATCCAGTTGCGATATTCAGGCATGATTGTATTGCTCATGGGTATTTCCTCACAGGCATTTCTTAGAGATCCTAAGAAATTTTAGAGTTGTTGATGAAGAGTACGCTACCAGACAAGGAAGGAATTCCAAGGGCAGATGGGTGATTTTAATATGAAGATATTATTCGGTCAAATATTAATTTCTTTCAATACTGTTTGAACGTAGGATTGGCCTTGACCATGGTTTTTTCAAGGACTTAGAATGGTGAATCTATCTAATGAAAAAACTAATAAAAATCAATGGGTTATTTTATGATAAGAATAGGGATAAATTAAGTTGTTTTATGATCTCGGTGTGATTGAATAAACGCGAATAAATAATTTTACCTAGGGTGTTAAAATGAGGATAAATTATGATAAAGGTGGTTTGATTCGCCCTTCTAAGATTCAATTACCAAGAACCACTGATTCCAAAGAGCCAACCAGTAAGAGCAAGATTCTGTTGGTCTTTCCCCCAGACTGGTACCCCTCAGAACCCTATCTGAGCCTCCCGACCTTAACGGCTTTTCTTCGATCAGCCGGCCATGACGTAATCCAAAAAGATGTCAATCTAGAAATGTACGATTGGTATTTTAGCCGGGACTTCCTCCGTCGCATTCAAAAAAAAGTTCCCCAGCAACTTGATCGTCTCAAAAAGATTCGGAAGAGTCGTGAGTTAACGGATGAGGAAGTGGACCTTCAGTTAGCTCTCTGCAATTGTACGCGAGGCCACATCAGCGATTTAGCTGAAAGAGCCGAGAAAGCAAAGGAAATTGTTCGAAGCCAAGAGTTTTACGAAAGTGACAAGCTGGAATGGGTGATGAACACATTCAGGGAAGTGACGGCCACGATTTCCTTGGTGTATGCCCCGGCAAGAATCTGTATGCCTCCGATGGAAACCGATTTATCCTATAAATTGTTTATGTCGTCTGAAGTGCTTGAGGCCGTCGAAGATACTCAAGTCAATATCTATCGGGATGTGTTTGAGGAAATTCTGAAGCCGGCCATTCTGGCCGAAAAGCCTGATGTCATTGGGATTTCCATTGTGCTTCGGCAGCAATTGTTTTCCTCTATGACATTTTGTGCACTCATTAAGGAACAATTCCCCGATATTCATGTGACCATCGGAGGTAATACCGTCACCCGCCTGAGAGAAGTGCTTCCTGATGTTCCAAAGCTCTTCGCATTATTTGATAGCGCGATTGTCTATGAAGGTGAAACTGCTTTGTTGCGATTAGTGGAGGCCATAGCCTCGGATGGGGATTTATCCCATGTTCCTAATTTACTGTTCAGAGATGCAGCGGGGATTCATGTAAATTCCGAATCCTACGCCGAAAATATGGGCGAGTTACCTCCTCCGGATTTCGACGGATTGCCACTAGAGAAATACTTTGTACCTGAGCCGATTCTTCCCTATTTAGCCACTCGCGGATGTTACTGGGGGCGGTGTGAATTCTGTGATCATGGTGAGGGCTATACAGCAGGGTATCGGACCAAAAGGGATTGGCAGATTATTGAAGAACTCACCTATTTGAAAAATAAGTATCAGGCCCGACATTTTCACTTTACAGATGAGTCATATCCACCTGCTTTATTTCGGAAGCTCACCAAGAAATTGATTGAGTCGAATTTGGATATTGCCTGGACCACACATATCCGTTTCGAAAAGAGTCTTCTTGAGGACCAAGTTTGGGAGGATGCCAGGACATCGGGATGTAAATTCCTCCATATGGGCTATGAATCCGGAAGTGAGCGCGTGCTTCAACTTATGGATAAGGCGACCACGACGGAGGTGATCCAGCGAAGCTTGGAGTTGTCCTCTACACACGGGGTTTGGAATCATGTCATGGGTTTTTTTGGATTCCCTGGGGAAACCTACCAAGAGGCCAAATTCTCTATTCAATTTTTAGAAGATAATCGAGAACACGTCCATTCGATTGGATTTGGGACATTTGATTTGAGCAAACATACCCCCGTCGCGAAGAATCCTGAAAAATTTGGCATCACCTATTATAAAAACCCGGAATGGGATCTGGCTTTGGATTACTATTTTACGGTGAAAGACGGATTGAGTATTGAGGATGCCGAACGGGTATTCGAGGAATTTGAGCAAAATCATTATGCTGGGTGGGATTTGAAAATTTTCGTGCGGGAGTATGTGTTTTTATACGTGGCCCATTTCGGGACCAATAAGTTACCTTCGCTGCAATTTCGGCTCGACTCGCACGATCCCTCAACGAAATTAGCCTCTGTCTAATGTCAGGAGCATTGACCTTATGACTGATACCTTAATTGAAATCGAGCGTGGTGGTTCGACCGATAAATCCAGACGGACGTTTAAAACGATGCTGCTCTTTCCTCCGGAATGGGTTCCTACCGCTCCATACCTTGCTCTACCCAGTCTGACTGCCGTACTCCGCTCCTATGGCCATGAGGTGGTACAGAAAGATGTCAACATTGAAATGTACGACTGGTTTTTCAGTGATACCTTTTTAATCTGGGTAAAGCTTCGGATGGATCAGCAACGGCGAGGTTTGAACGAACGGAAAGCCCGCAATGAATTGACCGATTTGGAACGAGACCGATTGGCGTGTTTGACATTGCAAGATGCTATAGATGTGATGGAATTGGCTGAACGAGCTATAGAAGCCAAAGCCATTGTGCGAGGCGAGTCATTTTATGATGCAGGAAAACTGGAATGGGCCTTACAAACATTTCGCGACGTTATGCAATTTATTTCTGCCGCCTATTTCCCCGCTTCCCTCGTATTCTATCCCATGGAAAGTAATCTGGGGTATCGCTCGGGAGTTTCGACTGAAGTGTTGGCATGCCTGGATGACGATCTTGTTAATGTGTATCGGGATGTGTGCCGCCAGTTAGTGCTTCCTGCTATTCAGAAAGAACAACCGGAAGTGATAGGAGTTTCCGTCGGGACCCAAATGCAACTCCTGGCGGGTATGACCTTTTGTAAAATGATTAAAGAGGAATTTCCCGAGATTCATGTGACCGTGGGTGGCAACGTGATTACCCGGTTAAAAGATGATCTCCCAAAACGGAAGGAATTTTTCACGCAAGTCTTTGATTCGGCCATTTTGTATGAAGGCGAACATGCGTTGGTTTGGTTGCTGGAAGCGCTGGCGGGTGAACGAGACTGGGGCAAGGTCCCTAACTTGATGTGGCATCAAGAAGGGGAGGTCCGTGTGAATGATGAAATTTATACCGAAAAGACGACGGCCTTGCCTCTCCCAGATTTTGAGGGATTGCCGTTGGATGCCTATTTTGTCCCGGTTCGAATTTTACCCTACTTGGCCACTCGAGGGTGTTACTGGGGACGATGTACCTTTTGTGATCATGGACAGGGATATTTCGATCAATACCGTGGAAAGCCCGCGCATGATGTGGTCCGAGAAATCAAAGCCTTGAAGGAGAAATACCAGGCAGAGCACTTTTTGTTTTCAGATGAATCCTATCCTCCCGCGTTATTAAAAAAGGTTTCGCAATTGTTGATTGAGGAGCAGGTGGGGATAAAATGGACAACCTTAATCCGGTTTGAAGAATCATTGCAGGATCCCGAAATATGGAAGCAAGCTGTTCGAGCTGGCTGTTGCACGCTGTATTATGGGATGGAATCGGCAAATGAGCGTGTATTGGAGCTTATGGATAAGCATGCGAAAAAGGCGGTGATTGAAAATAATTTACGGGAAGCCGCCAAAGCCGGAATCTGGAATCATGTGATGGCTTTCTATGGTTTTCCGGGCGAAACACGGGATGAAGCCGAGGAGACACGGGAATTTCTTCTGGAAAATAAACGGTATATTCATTCGGTGGAATTATTTTATTTTGTGGCCTACCGACATACACCAATGGTTCGGAATCCTGATAAGTTTGGTATCACCATTCATAAGCAGGAAGAGTATGATATGCCTCTCGATTACTATTACACGCTGAAAGAACCAGGTGGGATTACTTGTTTGGAGGCAATGCAATTGGCAGAGGAGTTTTATCAGAAGGATTTTGAGCCATGGGCTGTTAGAGTTAATGCCCGTGAACATGTATTTCTCTATATTTCTAAATTTGGTACGAATTACCTACCCCAGATCTATGCGATGAAAGCCGGGCAGGATGAACCACGAACTGATGGGGTTCAAGGTCTGATTACCTGGCCTGTGTCTAATGCGCCATCCGAGAAAAATTCAAAAGGTGAGCCAGGAATGTCCCGTGTGGTTAGTCATGCTGCTCCGTGATCATCCTGTTGTCGAGAAGGACGGCTATTCAGCAAATGTTTGGATAGAATTTGATAGGCTGCATGAACTTCCTTAGTTTTGGCCTCTCCTTTTTTGTACATTTCCATATACTTCGCTGGATTATTGGTGAGGCCTGCGTAACGTGACGGATACCAGACTCGCCTGGCTTCTTCATATCGTTGCTGTAAGGCATCAGGCGAAAATGGCTCTGTTAGATTTAGGAGCAGCAGTGCCCGTTCGACGGTCATCGAGTTTGGGTCGCTTGAGGAGATCATGGAATTTCCATCAGAAGGTTTTATGCTGCTCAGCAGCCTGATTGATATCCTCAAGTGTTTCAAAAGCGTAGTGATACTGTCAATTGGATTTCAGATCTAGCCATAGCCGGTCTTTTTCTTAGAAATTTTTGACGATGCTCCGTGAACTCCCCATCTTAGAAGCTCCAAAGTTATTTGGCAGCCAGGATTACCGCGATGTGTTGAAGCGGGAAATGGATGCAGGGAAAATTCCGTTGAGTCTAGGGAAAGAATGTCCCGTCAAATGTGCATTTTGTTATGAATTAGACCATTCCTACCGAGAAACGCTGGATCCGCCAAAAACCTCCCAGGAAGACTGGGAGTTTATGTTGAATTATATTAACTCCAAGCCAACAGATCCTCTTGAGTTCTGGTGTCTGGGCGGTAATGAATACATGGAATGGACCGATTTGTTTCTTCATCCAAAAGCCATGGAGTGGGTCGAAGATTTTTTGAAATTTACCGATAAAAGCATTCAATTTTTCACCGTTGGTTTTGTCCATGTTCCCAAGATTCATCGATTGGTCGAGCAATATCCCGGGAGAATAAATTTTGAGTTATCCGTCATTACCCTTGGGGAGTATCGACAAAAACTGATGCCGCATGCTCCATCTGTTAAACATCTGATGAAGGTTTTGGATGGCCCTGCAGTTTCCTCTGCAAATTTTTATGCCTTTGATGAAAACACGATGTCTGCAGATGCGAAAACGATTTCCCGAATCAATTCTCGGTGTGTACTGTGGATGGGATGTTTGACGCCGGTGGGCGGAATTCAAGAGGCAACAAGTCGTGTGATGAGGCAAGGTCGAAAATATCTTGCTGTTGAGGCGGAAAAGATATACGATGCCGGCCTTCCAAATTTTACGACCATTCATACTGAAGCCTATGTGACGGCTTTTTTGAACCGAAAGCGGATCTTGAGTCTGTTTGACTCTTTGGAATTAGAAAAACGGGATTCGGTCGTCATGGCGGGAAGTGTGTACCGGATATTGTCTATGTTCAGGAAAAATCGAGCAAGGTTTCTCCATGTTCCGAATGCCACCCTTGGAGGGGATTCTGATTGTACGGTTCTGTTGACGTTGAATGACATTGCCAAACGGCTGACAAAAGAGAAGTATCTTTATGTCCCCCAATGTATTGTGGAGTCCGGAAGAGGTCCGAATCGCGATATCGCCGGGGTTCACGTTGACGACTTTGTAAGTAAGACCGGAGTGAAGGTGAGGATTTTGCCAAAAATTAGCACGAAGTTTGCCAATAATCGATTGTATCGAAATGGGTCACTACAAAACTATGTGCAAGACTATGTGCGCAATCCCTTGGCTCGTTCTTATGAAGCGATCCCGTTAATAGCGTAAGTTATTGGAATATTTCATAAAAAGATTTGATGGGAAGGTAGGTGGTCCAGACCTGCCGAACCAATCCAGAGTTTGGAGGTTTTGCTGGTGAAAAGTGAAAGAGGGATATTTTTTTTGTTGTTAGTGGGGGTTATAGGGTGTTCCGGAAGTTTGGAAAGCCAAGAGACATTCAGTCAACAAAAAAAAGAAAACGATTCGTTAATGTGTGAAAAGGTAACTGATAGGAGAATGGGAGGGAGGGGAGTTCCCGGCTGGCAAAGAGCTTATGAGGAATGCATGGTTACGGGAGGTCAGTAAAATTTTTTCTATATCCTCTTATGATGTAATGCCCTGTATAATTTTGTTGTTTTGAGATTCGCCTAACATGTAATTAATCTCACCTGAAATGTATTCAAGTCGATTATGGATTCTTCTAAAAACTGGCTGCAATTTTATCAGGTTGATGTGTTTACCAGTGAGCCTTTTGGCGGTAATCCTTTGGCAGTGTTTCCGTCCGCAGGAGAGCTTAGCGAGCGGGAGTTTCAACAAATTGCGCGTGAAATGAATTTGTCTGAAACGGTGTTTGTCCTCCCGCCCACCGATCCCAAGGCTGCGGCCAAAGTGAGAATCTTTACCCCGCTCCAAGAAATTCCGTTTGCGGGCCATCCAATTTTGGGAACATTTTATGTTCTTGGGACAGTGAAGCACCTTGCCTTACAGGAGCCCGTGACGAAAGTATTTTATGAATGTACCCTAGGCCTGTATGCGCTTGACCTTATTGTCCTGAAGGGACAAATTGAACAAGTTATTATGTCGCAACCCTCTCCGCAATTTATAGATGTCATTACACAGGCGGAAGCCATTTATGATATTGCCAAGGCTTTGGGAATTCACAGATCGCTCATTGCCGATACCCTTTTCCCTGTTGAATTGGTATCGACAGGATTGCCGGTACTAATTGTGCCCATTCGAAGCCTGACAGCCGCAAAATCCATGGAAGTGGATCATTCTGAAGTTTTAGAGATTTGTGCTCGATTTGGGGCTAATGGAATTATGATCTTTACAACGATGACAGTAGAGGAAAGCGCCACTGTTCACACCAGAATGTTTGCCGAGCCCATTGGTATTTCGGAGGACCCTGCAACAGGCAGCGCAAGTGGCGCCCTTGGTGCCTATTTAGTCAAGAATGGAGTCGTAGAAGTTGGTCCGACCACTGAAGTGGTTATGGAGCAAGGGTATGAAATTGACCGGCCGTCCCGTATTTTGGTGCAGATTTTTTCTGATGATGATGTGATTAAGGAAATTAAAGTGGGAGGCCAGGTGGTGATGGTGGCGGAAGGAAAGATGGTCTACTAGCCTATAAATTTATTCTTCGCCTGCTATGCATTCTTGATGGAATGTTTTCTAAATGGGAAAGGAAGGGGAATTTTCCTGAAGGTACCTATTTGGTGAGTTCTCCAGCTATGTGCCCCATTTCAGGTAGAATAAGTTTCTCCATAGCGAGGCGGACAGCCCCCTGAGACCCTGGAATAGAAAAAACCACCAGTTTCCCGTAGGTGCCCGCGGTGGCCCGACTCAACATGGCGGACGATCCAATATCCTGATAGCTCAAATACCGAAAAAGCTCTCCAAATCCATTGAGTCGTTTTTCCAATAAATCATCAACGGCTTCAAATGTGGAGTCTCGCCGGGAAATACCTGTCCCGCCATTGATAATGATGGCCTGAAGCGCCTCTTGACTGCTGGCTTGGAGGAGGATGGATTTTATGTCGGCCGGTTCATCTTTAATGATTCGGTACTCTGAGATAGAGTGTCCCTGCTCTTTTAAAAGATGGCAGATTAGCTTTCCACTGGTATCGGTATCTGGCGTTCGGGTATCACTACATGTGAGCACCATGCAGACCAAAGTGGATGCCTTCTGTGCTTTGTGTGCCAGAGGAGACGGTTGAGAATGGTCGGTATGTGATCCATGACCTTCATGATGTTGCTGTTCATCCATACTTAACCTATATAGGCAAAAGCTGGCAATTAAGACCAAACGGAATCAGGTTTGAGCTGGGCAGCTGGCTCTCCTTTTTTGATGTGCTCATCCAAGATTACCGCCACATCGGAGTCTTTGACCTGAGAGTACCAGGTTCCTGTTGGATAGACGACAACGTTAGGGCCACTTTCGCAAGGCCCGAGGCAAGTTGTCCCAGAGACTAATACCTCGCCAGGTTGAACGCCACGCTCAATTAAGCCCATATTGAGTGCCATCAATAAATTTTGAGCGCCCGCAGCTCCACAAGAAGGTTTGGGATGTCCAGGAGGACGGGAATTCGTGCATACCAGAATATGATACTTCGGTTTTGGCATAGATACTCCTTCTCAACGAATAGGTAAAAGAGAGAAAAATTCAATCGAAAAAATGAACGAAAGGCTCATTGAGAGCGAAACAGATTCCACATGTCCACGCATTCATCCGGTAACTTCCAATGCTTAACTCCCGCAAGAATCCAATCTAAATAATGATCTTTGGCTTTAAATTTTCCAATGCTTTGGGCTACGTGCGTGCTTACGAACTCTTTTTCTCCTTCCTGAGTGAACACATGGACCTCAACATGCCGAAATGCTCCTTCTGGAAGATCGCCCTCGAACTTGTCCATTTCTTGGACATCCTCCTGGGTGAGCTCAAAAACCCCTCCCCACACTCGCTCACCGGCAGAAGGGGCAATGGTGGCTAATCCACAACGCCATTGGTTGGACCACCGCCCGAATTTGATGGTGTGGTCTGGCACGTATGCCATAAATAAAAATTGGGCTTCAGGAGCACGTCGTTTGAGCTGTGTGGGATTTAAATTGTCCGCATAAATGAAAAATCGCATGGGTTAAGTCCTGTCTGTTTAGGGGAAAGGTAGTATTACCATACTGCCTTCGAGAACTGTCAAGGACTGATTCTCTATATCCTAAAGGTAGGAGCTTTTTTTTGTAAGGTTAGGAAGGATCGGAGGAAAGCTTATGCCCTGGCCCTAAACTCTAAGTCAAGGGAAGAGGGATAGGACCTAGGTCAAGAGTAATAGCCAAAGAACATCAAGGTAGAGCTAAAAGGAACTCTGGAGCTTAAGTCCTTGGCGAGAGATGTAACTGTTTGTTGGAATGGTCCAGACGAACAAGAAAACGATCAAAGAAACTCAGTCCGAGTAGGCCATCGATCCCGTCTGGGAGGTTCGGTATCGTATATATGACCACCTGGACATCATCTCTGCCTGTATTTCCCACACGAATTTTTCGTGCGACGCCTAGCTCGGCTTGAATCTTTCCCCCGACAGTAAGGAGGTTAATCGGCGAATTGGCCGTATCTGACCGAATTCCCGCATCAAATGCCAAATCTTCTGAAATGGTTGTAAATGTGGCCCCCGTATCAACTATGAGTCTGGCTTCATGGAAGTCATTTAACTCCACGCGGGCCACCCAAACACCTCCCAAATGTTCAAGGGAAATCACAGAGTCCTCGGCTCCAGCCGTCACTTGGTCTGATTTGGGAGGAAACGAGGGAGTGGGAAGGAGAGATTGGTCTAAAGATAATCGACTGAGAATAGCCTGCCCACCCACCACTGTACCGATCGCTATTACCATAAAGGTGATAAAAAGTCTGTTGGCAGTCCCCAAGTCTTAAATTCCTCGATCAAGGAACAGATTTTAACGATTATATCCTTAGGATGGGCCTCAGTAGGCTTTTTCGGTTAGGACAGAGCAAGCCTTGAAGAGTGAGTTGAACAGTGGAAATGATATTAGTTGTTCCTGGTGGGAGTGGTCTGGGAATTTTATTGATTTTATTGCCGTTGACAAGATTTTCATGAAAGCTAATCGATGCAAGGCCAGGTTGTAGTTGCCGTATGCTCAGCAAGTCTTTATTGCAATTTAGTTGCAATTAATGTTGACACGCCTAAAGGCCTTTGGTATTTTCGGCCGCAAGGCTTTTATTGGCAAAAATCTTCATGATCCGAAAACCGCCATCTCTCATCTCTCGATGTAATATCAGCTTGGCTCTAGCGCTTGCTTTGGTATTGTTGAGTTCAATACCCTTTGTGCAGGCCCTGGAAATCCATCATGTCTTTGCTGAGGTGGATTATGATGGGCATGAACATTCTGATGATGATTTGTGCCAATGGGTACAGCACCATACATCCAATTCCCTGGTTTGGGATGCCTCGGGTTTATCTCATTGGTCTGTTGTTGCCGGTTTCCTTTCCTTTGATCGAAAAGAGACGTATTCGTCTCTGACCCTTCTCCTTGGTAACCCTCGCGGTCCTCCAGCTTCCTCTTTCTCCTAATTTTCTTTTTTTACAACTGTCTTTCACCCTCGATTCATTCTTGCGCAGCCTTCCAAAGCGGAAGGGTGCTTGGGAATGACGCAAGGGGAGACATGCGGCCAATCGATTGTTAGATGCTGGAGGTTTCTGGATGTTGATTGGGAATGCTAAATGGGTGTTGTGGTGTGGACTTGTTCTCTGGATTTTCGGATTGGGGACATTTGTAGGTGTTAGCCTTGTTCAAGCGATGGAAAAAGACAATAACAAAAAAATCTGGATTGTAACCGGTTTAGTACAATATGAGGATCTTCGCCGAGTCCCTCAGGCAACAGTAGAATTGCGGGACCAAGAAGGCACCCTCATTGAGACTCAAGTGACGAATGAAGGGGGTGAGTTTATTTTAGCTCCTCCTGAGTCTGGTATTTATTCCATTCGAGCAATTCAGTCCGACTTATCGAGCGAATCAACGATTCTTAAGATTGAAAACGATCCATTTCTTGAGGTCCAGTTAACCCTGGCGCATCGTCAGGAGCTTACTCTTGAGGTTGTGGCTTCTTTGCCTCCCATTCAGCATCGGCTCTCCGGAGAATCCTATTCGGTTAGTCGCAAGGATATCGAGGAATTACCCCGAGGAAATAATATTGCTCTTAATGATCTGCTTTTAACGCTTCCTAGTGCGGTAGACGGGGGACTAAAGCAAGTTCACATTCGTCAGGATCACGCCAATTACCAATTCCGGGTTGATGGTGTTCCGATTCCCGATACCGTCTCTTCGGTGTTTACGGATGTCATTTCTCCACGGACGTGGGAGCGCGCAGACATTATTTTGGGTGGACCGGAAGCACAATTCGGGAATAAAACGGCAGCCGTTATTGACGTGACCACTAAAAGCGGGACGAAGCCAGGCTTTGGTTCCGTGCAATATTTTGGAGGGTCAAATGAAACCATTAATCCGGCTTTTGAGTATGGGGGGACGGTTGGCTCAACCTTTCGCTACTATCTGCAAAATAGCTTTACGTCCACGAACCGAGGGATTAATCCTCCGACCTTGGGGAAAACTATTTTTCATGATCAAAGCAACCAAAACCAAACCATGTTGCGCGGGGACTGGCAGATGGATAACCAGAATAGCGTGTCGTGGTTATTCCTTAACTCAATGGCCAAATTCCAAATTCCAACTCAACCAGGGTTGGCGGCAAATCCTACTATTGTCGGGCTTATCCAAGGGACTAATCCGGGTTATGAACCGGTGACTTCTCAAAATATCGATGAATACCAAAAGGAGAACAATCAGTATTCACATCTGGTTTGGCGACATGATTGGAGCCAGGATCAGTTTCTCAGCCTGTCAGGGTTTTTTCAGCATTCCCGAGCCACATTCACGACCGACCCTTTCAATGCCTTATCCTATACACAAGATACTGACGAGCCTTTTTCGGCAAGCGATCAGGACCGGTGGGCCTATGCTGGAGGGATACGGTTTGATTACAGTCATCGATTAAATCCCGATCATTTAATTAAAACGGGATTCCAGATTCAAAGGACCCAGGCTGTCAATAAAACCCGGCTGTCGGCTTTTTTGAGGGATGGGGCCGGCGATCCGGTAGGGGGAGTCATTTCTCGCAATGCCGATAACCGAACAATTGGATGGCGCGAGGAATTCTGGATTCAAGACCAATGGACCCCCTGGGCTCAATGGACCTTTAACCTTGGCGTTCGCTTCGATCAAATCCAGGCGTTGACCAATGATGGACAAGTGAGTCCACGGGTAGGCGCCACATATGCCATGACTCCCAATCATGTCTTTCATGCCTTTTATGGAAGATTATTTACTCCTCCAAATCTTGAAGCCGTTCCATTCCTTCAACTGAATACCATTGGCACTACGGCCGAACCAGAAAATTTGACTAATCGAACAGTGGAACCTGAGCGAGCCCATTATTTCGAGGTCGGCTCCGCCCATGCCTTGGGAGATTCATTCTCAATAGAATTAACCGGATATTATAAATTGAATAAAAATCTATCAGATGCCGGACAATTCGGAACGGCCCCGCTTCTTAATTATTTTGCGTTTAAGCGTGGTTGGCAGCGGGGAATCGATCTGTCCGTTAATGCTAAAGCTTTTAGACAACCTTTACGGGCGTGGTAATGTCGCTTGGGGTCAGTGTCGCGGCAAAAATCTGCAGTCAGGTTATTTTTTGTTGGAGCAAAACGAAATTAATGATATAAATTCCAATAGCGGAGTGTATTGTGACCATATGCAACTGGTCACGAGTTCCGCTGTTCTTACCTATCGCCCTTTTGCCCATACGACGATCACAGGGCAAATGTTGTTCGGGTCTGGACTCCGGTCATCGAATCCAGGAGGGAAAACCAACGCGACTCATAGCCCGTCGTACACCACCTATAATCTTTCCATCGAACAACTTCTTCCTCTTTGGGATAATTATAAAGCGCTGTTGGGGTTTGATGTCATCAATCTTTTGGACCAAACCGTGTTTCTAAACGATGGGGAGGGCAGTATTGGCCTTGGCGTAGCTCATGCCAACATGCCCCGTTCATTTTTCTTTCGAGGACAATTCTTTTTTGGTGGGTAATTCTATGAGCGTTTTCCGGAATCTTGGTTTCTTCATGCAGGTGCTCTGGCTATTAAGTGGTCCGTCGCTTTCCTATCCGGCCGAATCAGATTTCGCGACGCATCAATCTGACCATGAAGAAGACGTTCAGGTGGAAACCCTCGACACGGTCCATGTCCATGGGCTACGACTCAATAAAGATCAACAAATTGGGCCGGTCCCACAACGAACACCCTGGCCGACAATTCCATCTACCTTAGATGGGCAGATCTTAGATGATTGGCTCAAAGCTCGAATATTGGTCAGTAAAAATTCAGATGTGACCGTGGTTATTCTTCAACCTGCCGCACATCGGGAACTCACTCAAGCTTCTTTACTGGCTCTCAAGCAATGGACGTTTTTGCCGCAAATGAATGGCGAGGAACCTATCGATGGTGAAGTCTCGCTCCGTATTCACTTTCGTACTCAGTAAACCACTTCTGACCAGTCGTTTAGGTGCTGGACGGGTGGCAGAACAGTTTCCTCAAGATGCTTAGGTCTAAATGTTCAATGGGGTTGTAGGACCCTGAGCGGGGCTTTTGTCTTCCTTCCGCAACCATCCTCCGTGTTGGAGTTATAGATAGACATTTTTTGTGCAAAAGCATAGGATATTCCCCTTACTTTGTGGATGGTTGGTGGCTTCCATTCGATTGAGGGAGGGAATCATTGATTCTCTTGGGCGTTCTTCCTCGTGCTTTTACGCATGGTTTCTGTAGCCCTGCTGCTCGTCCTGCCTTTCTTTTCTGTTCCATTCCCGGTGCTTGATGCTTGCTGATCAGCAAAGAATCCTAAAAATGGTTCTGATGGTGACAGTATTGCTCCTGTCCCTTAGCGTTTTTGTGTTTGTTGGGCTTTATTTTGAAGCCGTCGATGATGAAAAAGATCGGCTGACTCATCTGACCAGCATATACGTTCATTACTTGGAAGCCATAAATCAATCGACTCCCGGGTGGGACGAAGGGGCAATGCCTCAGGAATTTTTCGCAAATCGCATTCAACAGGAATTTGATTCTCTGAGGGATCAACATCACTTTGGGCAAACAGGAGAGATGCTTCTAGTTCGCTGGCATGAAAATGGAGGGCAGAGTTCTTCTCAATTTCAACCGGATTTATTCGTCGATACCGGGGCGCAAATTTTGCCTGATAGTCGTGGTAATAAAGTCCTACTAGCCTATCAACCCCTAGCAGGTCTTCCTCTTGGAGTGATAGCAAAAATTAATATTCAGGAAATCCAATTTCTCTATTTTCTTGGTGGAGGAGCCATTGGATTACTGGAAGTAGGGATCATGATGGTGGTTGGATTTATCCTGGTTCAAGGCAAAAATGCCAAGAGGCAGCATTCGCCTAAAGATCGACAAAAAATCCGAGGAGTCGTAGCGAGTGAGGGCGAGGGAATTGTGACCTTCAATGAAATTGGAAAGATCGAAACATTTAATGAAGCAGCGGAAGCAATGTTTTCCTGGCAAGCCTCAGAAGTAATTGGTAGGCCGTTTAGAAATCTGATTGTTTCCGCCGAACAAGACGTGTGGGACCTATTTGTCTTGTCCTATCGGCAATCGAGGGTAAAACGTATTGGTGGTTTGCTGAAAGAATTCAGGGCTCAAAAAAAAGATGGAACAGTTTTCCCTCTGTCGTTGACCTTGACCGAGTTGCCGCTAATGGGCCAGCGCCTGTTCACCGCATTATTACGGGATGAGACGGAACAAAAACTCGCTGAACGCCGGTTAGCCGCACAATATGCGATCGCCAGGGTGTTGGCCGATTGCACGACCATTCAACAAGCCACTCCAGAAATTCTCCAGGCGGTCTGTAATAGTTTAGGATGGCAAGTGGGGGTACTCTGGCAAGTGAAGCCTGGGACAAAAATCCTGTTTTGTGTGGAAGTGTGGCGAACCTCCCATGAACGGTTTTCTGAATTTGTTACTGTGACGCAAAGTATGTCCTTCTCGAAGGGAGTTGGCCTGCCTGGACGGATCTGGGAGACAGGTAACCCGATATGGATTCCTGATGCGGTCAAGGACCCAAATTTTCCTCGCGCGCCAATGGCCGCTCAGGTTGGGTTACATGCGGCATTTGCCTTTCCTATCAGGCTAGGTGAGACAATTCTTGGAGTAATGGAGTTTTTTAGCAGGGAAATCCAGGAGCCGGATGAAGCCTTGTTGCACCAAATGGTGTCTGTCGGAAGCCAGATTGGGCAGTTTATGCAACGAAAAGAGACAGAGATGGCCCTACGGGAAAGTGAAGAACGAACACGGCTCATTCTGGACACCGCCCTTGATGCGGTGGTCACCCTAGATGAACATGGCTATGTTATCGGGTGGAACTCACAGGCGGAACGCATGTTTGGATGGTCCAGGGAGGAAATCATTGGGCAGCAAGTCCTAACTACTATAATCCCACCGAAATACCGGGACGTCTATCCACAGGGAATTCAACACTATCTCACGTCAGAGGTCAGTGCAATTTTAAATAAACGGATTGAATTGTCCGGATTACATCGTGATGGCCATGAGTTTCCTCTGGAATTGGCGATTACGGCTGTTCAATCACAAGGGAAAACAATTGTTAGCGGGTTTCTCCGCGATTTAACCGAGCGACGGCAGACAGAAGAAGCCCTGTTGAAAAGTGAAGAGCAGCGTCGTCAAGCCCAAAAAATGGAGGCGGTAGGGACCTTGGCCGGTGGGATTGCACATGATTTTAATAATATCTTATCGGCCATAATTGGTTATACCGAACTGGCCATGACTCAAATAGGGGTGGGAAGTCCGGTGTTGCCCCGTTTACAAGAAGTCTTACGAGCAAGTTATCGCGCCAAAAATCTTGTTCGGCAAATCTTAACTTTCAGCCGACGAGATGAATCGGGGAGAAAAGTGATTCATTTACAGCCTATTGTGCAGGAAGCGTTGAACCTCCTTCGTGCTTCTCTTCCGTCTACGATTTCCCTACATGCCGAACTCCAATCGAGCTCTGCGCCAGTTCTGGCTGATGCAACTCAGATCCATCAAGTGATCATGAATTTGGGGGCTAATGCAGAATATGCGATGCGGCCGATGGGCGGAAGGTTGACGGTAACATTAGATGAAGTAGCGGTTGATGACACAACGGCTTCTCTTGTCCAAGGGCTGCATGCGGGGCTTTATATCCGCTTGAAAGTTGCTGATTCCGGGCAAGGGATGTCACCGAGTGTTACGAAGCGAATTTTTGATCCGTTTTTTACCACTAAGGATGTTGGGGAAGGCACAGGGATGGGGTTGGCCGTTATTCATGGTGTGGTGACGAGTCATGGAGGTGTGATTCGGGTTGATAGTCAGAAAGGACAGGGCACGACCTTTACCATTTATTTTCCTTGTTCCTCTCTCCCAGTCGAAGTTCGGCAGGTCCCGTCAAAGTCTTTTTCTTATTGTAGGAAGGGAACAGTGATGTTTGTGGATGATGAGGTGTCCATTGCCAAATGGGCCAAGGATATGTTGGAGAATATGGGCTACGTGGTTGTCGTATTTACCAATGGTCCTGAAGCGTTACAGGCATTTAAAGAGAATCCTGATCAATTTGATGTACTTGTGACGGATCAAACCATGCCAGGCATGACCGGAGAATTGCTGGCTCGTCAAGTAATGAGCATACGTCCAGGTTTCCCCGTTATTTTGTGTTCAGGGTTTAGTTACACAATGAATAAAGACAAAGCCTTGTCGATGGGTCTCCGAGCCTATTTGCCCAAGCCGGTGTTAATGGGGGATATGGCGCAAGCGCTTCAAGTTGCATTGACTCCTTTTGCCCCTCATTGAGCCGGGGGATTCAATCTTTGATTTAATTTTTCCACATGTGTTTTTACATTCCTCCTCGAATGCGGTGGGAGGCAATCCTAGTGGGCTGTAATAGACGAATGAGTACTGCTCAATACTGAGGTGACTTAAATCTGGATTATTGACGCTTTATCGTCTCTCCGATTCGTGGTGCACTTTCAAGCCACCAATCTGGCTTTTACAGGCCACTAGCATGACAACCTTCTACTGTGGATCTAGTAGCGGGGAATCCCCATCTGCAGACATGAATTCATGGGAAAAAATCTTTTCCCTTCCTTCAGCCCCACCGTCCTGAATTTTATTGTTTTCGTATAAGTGTTATTTAAAGAACAATACTATTCGTCGGATTTTCATCTAAGGCATCATCAACTATATTTCTTTTTTCATCTCTTTTGCTCTTATTTTAAAGTCCATTATCTATTAGGCCTTTCGGGGCATTCATTTCAAATTCGTCGTGTTGGTTGACAGTTTCTTTGGCTGTTTTTTTGACTATCAGAAGCTTCGCTTTAGATGGTGGTGGACTTACCTGTGCCATCCCCCTCAAGCGTCGAAGTGTTTATCAAAAGACGAAAGGACGGGTGGTTAAACATCTTCCTCGTAAGAACTAGGTGGGAGAAGAGAGCCAAGGCAAGTAAGGGAAATTGATGAAAATGGGGCGGGGTGTGTGTTCGGTTTACCATTTGCATATAAGGTTGTGTGGAGGAAGTCCTACAATAGAGAGAACATAGTTTCAGAAGGAGATTGCGCAATGGGTGAATTTTTATTCAAAGAGCATGGGGCGGCAGCGATGGAATATGCCTTACTTCTGAGTTTAATCGGTATGATCGTTATCGGATCTCTTCAGGCGCTAGGCTCCAATGTGTTTGATGGTCTTTCGGCTCTAGACCATGTTTTTGTATCGACCCAATTCAAGGATGAGCTATTGCATCACCCATAGGTAGAAAATTCCTACCATTTCTTAGCACTCTGCCCACTATGGTTGTACCTTCCATGTGCTTTTCTTCACTTCGATTTAAAAAAATCTGATTTAATTCGTCGTTATTTAGAGGAAATGGTTTTTGAATTTTTCCAAGGTGGTAATGCAGCATTTTTTCCTCAAATCTGTACATGGGATCAAATGGTTCACTTAAAATATGACTACCATCTTTTAATCTTAAGTCTCGGGGGTGCTTTGCCGAAAAAAATGAGAAAAAGAAGGGAGTTGAGATATGTTTGTACGATTTCTTGGGATTCTTATGGTGTGTGCGACATGGGGCTGTGAAGCGCTTTCAATGACCCATCAGTCTGCGGATGTCTTAACGCCAGGGCCTCCCCCGGCCACTTTGACCTCTCTTTCGACAGGGGAAACTGATGGCTCCTCGTCACTTGCCCAACGCATGAGCATTCCTCAAGGTCCGAAGACGGGAATATCTCAGGAAAAGCCCCCAGTAGATCCTTTCCCCACTGTGTACTTTCCATTCGATAGTTGGGAGATTTCCTCAGAAGTTCAAGATCGTTTGGATGCCACGGCTAGTTGGATGAACCGTTTTCCGAATTATGAACTCCTAATTGAGGGGCATACGGATGTACGTGGAACAGAAAGTTATAATATGATCCTGGGGGTAAGACGAGCAAAAGCCGTCAAAGAATATCTGGCCAATTTAGGAATTTCACGCAAACGACTTGATGTGGTTTCCTTTGGGAATACCTTGGTCCTGTGTGAAGTCGATGACGAATATCAGTGCCATCAATTTAACCGACGTGCTGACTTGCTGTTGGAGTAAAGCTCCTCCTACTGGTAAATGCCCTCCCTTTAGTCGAAATGCGTGAGTTTGACTTTTTATAAAGTTCCCATCTTTCCCATCTGATAGGTCTTCCGGTCTTTCTTCCAGGGTTTTCCGGATCCAAATCATTTCTTGAGAGTTCAAATCGTAAATGTTTTATGTATGTGTTGGGATGGTATCCAGAATCCTTTTTGATGAAGAGATGTCTTGAGTCGGTTTTCGCAGGTTTTCTCCTCGTAATTGACAATCATTTGCCGATATGTTATTTGCAATAAACTTGCAATAAGGAATTGCAAAATCAGGTTTACATCTCTTGTTGAAATTAGAACCTAGCATCAAAAAAGATCTTCGAGCTACAGGGCGACGCATGACCCGTACTCGCCAAGCCGTCCTGGCTTTACTGCAACGGACTCGCCAACCAATAAGTGCTACGGAAATTTTTGAACAATTGCACCAGGAAAAAGTAGCGATTGATCTAGTAACCGTGTACCGAACCTTGCATGTGCTGAAAGATTTAGGTCTGGTTCTCCAATTGGACCTTCACCAGGAAGGTCTGGCCAGATATGAATTGAAAGAGGGGCGGGAGCATCACCATCATATTCGTTGCCAGATCTGTGGTCAGATCGAGGATTTGTTGTTATGCCCGTTAAAAAAAGTCACAAAATTGATTGAACAACGGACGCAATTTATCGTGGATGATCATACCTTGGAATTCACGGGATTGTGTCCACAATGCCAATAAAATGATCAAAACTCTTGGACCGAGGCTTTCAAAAGCCGGCTCTGTCGCTTCTCTGGTTTGTGCTGTGCACTGTGCGGTGACGCCTTTGGCATTGCTTGCCCTTCCCGTCATAGCTGCACATTCCTGGGATGGTCTTGATGGAATAATAGGAGCTTTTTGGGCCGATACTACTGAATGGATGTTTTTGGGGGTGATAGCCTTATTGGCCGGCTTTGGATTATTGGCGACCTATCCTAGGCATCGAGATAGCCGTCCTGCTCTTCTAACCGCTTGCGGACTTGTGGTGTTAATGACCGCCCATCTCCTGATTGAATCAGGCAGTGGGGTAGAGATCGTTCTTGATGTGACTGGAGCCTCTATGATCGCAGTGGCCGGTTTTTGGAATCGAAGGTTATGCCACCATTTAGGCTGCCATACTCATGAGCACACGCATGAACCCAGCGGTTCTAAAATTCAACCTCTTCCTGATTTATCCTCTAATTCTTAAGCTTCCATACCTTTAGCTTGTTTACCGCAGGCTTCATCTGAAGGAAATTTTCTTCGTTAATTCACCGGAATCACGGTGCTTCCTTTTTATACCGAGCTGAGGTATGTGTGGTGTGTAAGGATTAAAATGAAACGCTGGTTTATAAAATGGGGACAGGTGTCATGGTTACTAAGATAAGTAGAAGTCATGAGAAGACTCTCGATTTTGGTTAAGGACCAATGAATGGGTTATGAAGTCAAAATCTTACTTTTAGCCGACTTATCCAAGGCTTCTCCCAAATCATCAAGAAGTTGTTCTGTCTCTTCCCATCCGATGCAGGCATCTGTAATTGATATTCCCCACTCCAAGGGTTTCCCTGCTTCCCATTTTTGATTGCCCGGCTTCAGATTACTCTCAATTAACAAGCCCATGATGGCGAGTTGGCCCTTGGTGAATTGCTCGATAACTGATTGAGCCACGGGAACCTGACGCGTATGGTCTTTTTCTGAATTGCCATGAGAGCAGTCAACCATTATCGGACGAGGAATTCCTTCATTCGTTAGGCAACGCACGGCCTCAGAGATATCTTCAGGATTATAATTGACTCGTCCACCGCCACCACGAAGAACAAGGTGCCGGTCCGGATTGCCATTTGTTTTGATAACTGAGGTGAGACCTTCGGCGTTCACCCCAATGAAACTTTGAGGATGTCGGGCTGCAATCATGGCATTGAGAGCGACTTGGAGTCCCCCATCCGTTCCATTTTTGAGGCCAACGGGCATAGAGAGACCACTGGCCATTTCTCTATGGGTTTGGCTTTCGGTGGTTCGTGCTCCAATAGCCGCCCAACTAATTAAGTCGGAAATATATTGGGGCGTGACAGGATCCAGAAATTCCGTGGCGCATGGCAAACCGAGGTTATTGATCCGGAGTAAAATAGAACGGGCCAGTTCAAATCCTCCCCCAATTTCGCAGGAGCCATCTAAATGGGGGTCGTTGATAAGTCCCTTCCAACCCACCGTTGTGCGGGGCTTTTCAAAATAGGTTCGAAGGACAATCAGGGCATGCTCCTGAATGCGATCAGCGACCAGTTTGAGGCGTTCAGCATAGAGAATGGCCGCTTCCGGGTCGTGAATTGAACACGGGCCAATTATGACTAACAGGCGATGTGAGTCTCGTCCATGAAGAATATCTCGAATGGCTTGCCGAGATTGAAGAACCATCTGTCCGGTTTTTTCGGGCAAGGGGAGTGTGCTCTGCATCTGTTTTGGGGTCGGAAGTGGAGAAATATCGATAATGTTTCGGTTATTAATTGGTTCGGGCATACGACACGTCCTGGGTAAAATGAGAGAATATCTGGAATTGCAGAATTGAATACCCTAACCAAATTATGCGGGAATTAACAACATTGTAATAAGAAACCCTATATTCAGGCAACCTGTCATTGGCAATCTGTAATACGCCACTATTAGAAGAACAGAATTAGTGAAAGTGGCTAATAATACCGCGCAAAGAGAGAGAGGGAGCCAGTTGGAAGAATTCCCTGGGCAATTAAATGCGAAGTAATTAAGAACGGGATTCTGAGGGAGCAATGAGGGAGGACTAGACGTCAAAGCCCGTCAAGCTGTGGTGTTGATCAAATTGGCTTGTTGAGAAGTATACCACCGCATGACATCTTGATTGGCGGGATCTTGAGTAGAGGTAAATGAAAATTTGGTGCCAATGACTAAATCCGTCGTGGGGTCAACCCACTCAATAGTTCCGGAAAATTTGGAAAAATGGCTGAATCCTGGCAAACGACAACTAATGTGGAGATGTGATGAGGAGACAAGTGGCCACGCGGAAGGGGCGACACGAAACTGGCAACCCGTCGGGGAGAGATTACTGAGCTGAACAGGTAACACGGCAAGGATTTTTCCCTTGTCACTGAGGGGTCGAACGGCTCCAGTCATATTGACCGTCAAACGAGGAAATGAGCGAGGGTGTTGACGTGAGATGTTTGGTGGGGCAGTTAATCGAATAGTCGGGGGCTGTGTGAGAATTTCTTGGATGACCGTTTCAAATTCATAAATGTCCTCATCAATACATGAACGACCTTTACAGGGAATCCCGCATCTTAGGGTGCTGAGTGCCGGATCTTTTGGGAGTGCACAGAGGAGGGAGTGATCGGCTCCCAGTCCCAATAAATAGGTTTGGATTAACAATTTCTCAGGTGTGGAGGGAAAGGTCAACCAAATTGAGTTTGAACCTATGGCAAGGTGTGGAGATGGCGAATTCATGATTCCCTTTTCGGTTGTGTGGGGCCATGTTACAAGGCCAAATTCAGACCGGCAAGGTGGGGAGGAGAGAACAGAAAAGGACTGACCTTAATATACAAGAACACAGTAAAAACTCTAGAATGTTTTCGGATGGCTATGGCCAATGTGTGAGCCGAGCATTCCATCCGCTTGGAAGGGGAGTAAGGGAATGATTCTGCCCCTAAGCGGCAATGAAATTACAATGTGGTTGGCGCGCGGGTTTCTTCTGGGTGAGGATGAAGTTCTTGAATGAGTGAATCCGCTAACTTTTCAGCAGAAATGCCATAGTTCTGTGACTCAATGGCTTTTTTAAAATGTGCGATTTTGTCCTGTCGAACATCCGGAACCCGAGACATTTGTTTGAGGTAAAAAGAAACCTCTCGACTAGGAGGGGAAGGGGATGTTCTGTCATCTTTGGCAGGGTTCGGAGCTAAAGTGGACCCCTCGTGGCAAACATCGTGAGATGGCAAGGCCGCTTCTTTAGGAGGAAACGATGGGGCATCTCCTGGAGGTGTTGGTGGGATGGAAAGTTGACTCATTGGTTGTCAAAGGGTATCCCAGGGTGAGGTAGAATCTTAAATAAATATGAATAGAAGAATCAAATGGCATCGTCGTCCGTTCCGTTTTGGCTCTGTAATTCTTCCGATACAATCCCTCGTCACCTTGTGAGCGGTGCTCAGATAGGATTGAGATGATTATGGAACATGTTGTGGGCGCACGAATTCATCAATTACGGACCATTGATCCAGGAGAAATCCGGTTGGTCCAGTTAGCATTGCCTGAGGAGGTTGAGATAGCCGGAAAACTATATGCCCTCCAAGATACCATGCGTCCAGGAACGGCCTTTCTCGCAAAACCCTGGGGAGATCGGACGGGCAAATATCGAAGACGGATGTATACCCGGTCAAATGCTTCCTTCAACGAGCCACGCTTATTGGAGACGTTCATCAATTATACCCATCGCGACCAGTCTGATACCTCCAGTTGGTGGCAATCGGAAATGGCAACCGACTGGTTTGAGGAGGGAAAAACTATAGAAGTTCGTCTCCAAATGGATGAAGAGCAGGGGGGCGTGTTGGTGTATGAAAATACCAAGGTATGTAAGGCTACGAATCTTCGCCTGGAAGACGATGGGCTATGGGAGGGAATGCGAATGGTCTGTGTGGCCTTTGGCACGGGCATTACGCCATTCTTATCGTATGCCCGCTATTTAAAAGCCAAAAATTTTGGTCGAAATGGGAGGAAGAGTTGGAGCCCACGTGACGCTGGTGGCTAGTGTGCGCCATGAGGGGCAGTTAATGCTTCATGAGGAAATGGTCGCCCTTGAGCAACAATTCCCCGAACATTTTCGATATCAACCAGTGCTAACTCGATCCTGGCCGACTGCCTGGGGGTATCCGAAAGGTCGAATCCAGCGAGTGGTACACCCCGTATCCGGACACGAGCAAATCGACATTTCACCATTTCAAGCTATTGTGCCGAATATAGACCAATCGCATCTACGCATATGTGGGAGCGTCACGGCCTGCCGACAGCTCACTCTTGGACTTGAACAAGGCGGGTTGGTTCCGCTGACGCTGCGCACGGAGTCCTGGTAGAAGAAATCCATGGCGAAAGGCAGAGGAATTTGGTGTGGATGATTCCCTATTCTCCTGCAGGCCGTGTAATGGAGTCTGGAATCGTGACATTGGGACGGCGCAATAATCGGATCACGGGGCGACCAAGGAAGGTGTAATGTCCACAGATCAGACAGTGCAAGCTGAGGGTGACAAGAAGTTCCTGCTCCAACTGTTCTAGATGTACGGTTCGTGACCCACATCGAGAACAACGAGGATACTTGTCGGTGGAGGCCTTTTGGTTCACGCTCTTTTTAGGAGAGTTCCTGCGTGTCTTGGGGATTGGTTGGTCTGGCTGTGCTGACTTTTTCATGAATGAATCCTTGGTCAAGGTAATAGAAGAACTCACCTGGATATAACCAATTCTTGTGCCAAAATTACAGGGGAGAAAGTGCCAGTAAAGGCCAAAAACAACCTAGAAATAGGCGGAAGGGAGCCGACACTGGGTAAAAATTTCCGGAGGAACAGGGTCAAAAATGCTGAGCTGGAGGGCCGTTGTCCGGCTAAAGTCTATTGACTGGAAGTGGGAGTCGAGGGCCGACCGAGGATGGCCTCAGAACGAAGGCGGAGATTGGCTGCTTCCGATGGTCGATTAGCTGCTTGCAACATTCGAGCATATCGTTGAAGGATGGCCGCCACGTCTGGATGGTTTGGGCCATTCGCGGTTTCCTTTAATTTGAGGGCCCGTTCATATTGCGCAGCGGATTTGTCATATTCTTTCCGATCTTCGTAATAGGTGGCCAAACTATACAGACTACTTAGGAGCAGGGGATTTCCCGGTCCTAACCCTTCAGCGTGTTTAACCGTCGCTAATAACTGGTTTTCTAACGCAGGGGTCTGTGATTCTCCGGTTTTTGCAGGAAGCGAGGATCGCGAAGAATTCGAGGGCTTTTTTGAATGGGAGGTACATGCGCTGAGGAGGCCGATCAAAAGTATGATGGTCCACATCATCCTAAAAATAGATCGTATATTCCGGTTCATAGAACTACACCCTGACCAACGCATCTTAAAAAAAGCCCCGAATAGAAAATCAGAAGTGATTCTATGAACTCTGAGCCTGTTCTCGCAAGTGAACTCCCCGGTTTATGATTTATCAAAAACCAATTCATTGTGCTTTTTAATGGAGAAAAATATACGATGACGGTCCTGTGGTGTTCGATCTCGGCCCATGGCTTTGGGCATGCCGCGCAATTAATGCCAATCTTGAATGAATTAGGTAGGGCGGTTGAGGACCTGCATGTGATTCTACGCACCCAAGTACCTGCCGATTTCTTTCAACGGCATCTCCGCGTGAGTTGGGAGTTGCAAGCTGTCCAACAAGACGTTGGATGTGTCCAGCGAGGGCCCTTGGAAATTGATGTGGAGGAAACATGGGAGGCCTACACCAAATTTCACACACAGTGGGAGTCCAAGGTCGAGGAGGAAGCTCAGGCCATTCGATTGTCCAAGGCGCGTCTGGTCATTTCTAATATTTCGCCTCTTGCCATAGCTGGCGCAGCTGAAGCGAAGTGCCCGGTGGTGGGAATTGCCTCGCTATCCTGGGATCGGGTGTTAGAGCCATTTGTGCAAGCCGATTCCGCTCTTCATCGTTCGATTCTCGAAACCATTCGTAACAGTTATGGGTTGGCAGACTCTCTCATCCGCCTTCATCCGGGTATCGAGATGCCGGCTTTTGGTTCGACGGTTGATGTGGGACCTTCGGCTCCCATGAGGAAGCCGAATGGCTATGATCTGCGAAAAGCCTTGGGGGTGGGAGAGCATGAATTGATAGTCCTCATTGCCTTTGGGGGTGTGCCCCTCAATCGTCTTCCGCTTAAGCAGATGGCCGCAATGGCCGGGTTCCACTTTTTAGTAAGCGAACTCCCATCTTTGTCTTCTTATGCCTCGGTGCATCGTGTCGAAGATCTTGCGATGCCATTCGGGGAAATCAGTCAACAGGCGGATATCATCATGACCAAGCCGGGGTATGGTACCGTGATCGCTGCGGTCCAGGATAAGACGGCATTGGTCTACGTCCGTCGAAATAATTTCATTGACGAACAGAGTTTAGTGGATTATATCCATCGACACGGGCGAGGAATGGAGTTATCCCGTGATGACTTTGAATCGGGCAATTGGGAAGCGACCCTTCGAGCTGTGCTTACCGTAGCGGTTCCATCTGAGGCGCTTCCGTCGCCGGGCACGGGTGACGTTGTTCGTCAGTTAAAGACATATTTGGGCTGCTAAGGAGAAACCGGCCGGGGATCTTTTTAAGCACTATCCGGTATCAGAGAGGGATAGGGAGAGACCGTAAGGGCTTCAATCGTATTGAAAACACGTGATGCATTCAATTCTCGTTCTTTCCAAAAGACTCCGATCACTTCCACGGAAAGATCCAGTGAAATTGACGGTGAGCCTTGCGTGCGATCGTGTTGACCAAAGACGACAATGGATTGTTCACCCTCGGCCAGGCGAAAGACAAAGCGTATGGCTAACTCTGAATCATTAAGGTGCATTTCCGGTTGAGTGACCACTCCACGAACGGCCACGAGTTGTTGATGATAGGAAGCTGGTTGACTGAGCAGCATGGCAATGGAGACAGGTTCGGGTGATGTGGTAAAAGTGGAGGAGGGGAGGCGAGACGAGAGTGGCCAGAGGAGCCTGGGTGTGGATGGTGCCGAGGCAATTCTCTCCTGGGAAGCTTCCAAGGGAAATGCCGGTTGATGCGTAATGTCCGTCCCAACGAACAGGAGAGCAGTCCATCCTCCAATCAACAGAACTTTTGAAAAAATGGTCATGATAGGAAATGCTGTTTTTCAAAAACAATATGCAGGGACAAGTGAACGTGGATATTCGCGAAAAGCTGCGCAAATAAGCAGGTAAAGAATTTACTTCTGTAAGGAACATAGTCAATGCCAGTCGTCGATTATTATGCGGTTCTCGGTGTCGTTCTTCAAGCATCGCAAGATGAGATAAAAAAAGCCTATCGTGCATTGGCCCTTCAATATCATCCTGACCGCAATCGAGGAAATCGTCAGGCTGAACAAAAAATTCGTGAAGTCAATGCAGCCTATGAAATCTTGGGTGATCCGGATGCCAGAAAAACATATGATCGAATGCGTCTGGGCTATGTCGAGCCAATGGTGCACCGACGGGATAGGGATCCGGAACCTGACCCGGAAGAATGCATTTCTCCGTCAGTGGTCCTGCAACGAATGGAAGAAACCCTTCGGGAGGAATCCCGCAAGCAACTATTTATGGTCTTGATACGCAATACGCAAAGAATCAAAGAAGAATTAGGCATTATTCGGGAACGGGTCATTCGTGCCCAGGGATATGATACCTTTCTGGAAAAAATTGTCATGCAGCGAGGCCAGGAAGTGTTAGATGAACTCGTATCCGTGGAGCTCAAACAGCGCCGAGAGCGCCTTGTGGATGTAGCCGTGGAGATGGTCTGCTCGGCCGTTCCAGGCTCGTTTCGAGGCGAAGAGCAAATGGATCAGGTACGACGAAGCTTAGGACAGGCCTATCAGGAGGGATGGATCCAAGGATACGAACAAGCTTGTGAACTGCTCTACGAGCGGCGGTAATCAGGACGGACACATTGAGAAAAGCACAAATGGAAGTGGATAAGGGAACTGAGGAACAATGAGAAGGCAAGCCTTGCTTAAAATCCGATGCCAGCAAATGGGACGCCCCATTTGCCGGATCATGGCCGGTTCACAATCCTCAGCGATCAAAGGGAGAAGAGGGTTGCTGGAAGGAATTGCCTTTTGAGGCGTGATGCCTTGATGTGGACAATGCCTGAGCCTCCTTCGACAAGGTCACCTGGTCCTGGATAGGAGAGGGGACACCTCGTTCCCGATGGCTTTTGGCTTTGCCACTCTCCTCATCGGAACTCACGGCGGTCACCTGTTTTCGTGAATGATCTCCAGATGATGCGGGTTGCAGAAATTGAATAGCTCCTACTTCCGGTAAAGTCATGGTCAGTACTCCTTTGCTCTCCTGAATGAGTTCGAGACTCCCCTTACAATCTCTGTATCGGTATGTGCTCATAATGCTTGCGGCGAGGGAATGGGTGGATTTAACCAAACGACATAGAATGTGAACTATTTGCCAAAAATGGCAAGGAATCGGTTGAGACGCCCACAATCTTGATAACGAGTGAATGGGCTATAGAAGAGCAACAGGCATGTTAAAACAATGGCGTGATTGGACTATCTTTGAAGTCGAGCGGTACAAAGGAAGAGTCAGTTTAATTGATCGTGTGCTTCCCTTTCATGAATTTCCCGAGCCTATCATTACCTCTCGGGTATTATGGATGCAGGAAAAGCGGTGATTAGACTGAGCAGGAATCTTTAAAAGCAACTGATCCATCTCCCCTTCGTTTCCTGACAGATTCGCTAAAACACTTGGGGTATCAGAGGTCCTTGAAATGCGGAGTGCGCTTTTCTAAAAAAGCCGCCAGCCCTTCTTGTTTATCTTCGGATTCGCAAAGTTCTCCAAACAAGGTGGCTTCTACCAGCAATCCCTCACGAAGTTTCAAATCCGATCCCCTTTGAATGGCCTGAAGGGCTGCTCGAACAGCACTTTGACTTTTTGAGGCAATCCGACTGGCGAGTCCGATAGCCTGAGGCATCAAATCTTTATCAGAGAAAACCTCAGATATCAGTCCACATGTTTTGCCATCCTCTGCCGAGAGAGAATCCCCGGTCAGAATCATTTCAGTAGCTTTCGATTGGCCGATGAGACGAAGCAGGCGTTGGGTCCCGCCGAACCCAGGGATCAGGCCAAGATTAACCTCCGGTAGCCCGAGTTGAATTCCTTCAGCAGCTAATCGGAGATGACAACACAATGCCAATTCCAAGCCTCCGCCGAGGCAGATGCCATTGATGGCTGCGATAATGGGTTTCGGCGAATCCGCAATTTTATTGAAAATTTTTTGGCCGGTGAGCAGCCAGTTTTTTGCCTTTTGACTTGGATCCGATTTCTGCCAACATCCGGATATCGGCTCCTGCAATGAAAAACCGTCCTGTTCCGGTGATGATGATGACCTTGACTCGATCATTATTGGCCAGATCGTCCAGGGTTGATTCGAGTTCACTAAGCCCTTGGGGTGTGAGGACATTTGCGGGAGGGTAGTTGATCGTCACCGTTGCGACATGATCTGCCAGGTGTTCGGTGAGCCATATGGGAGGAAGCTCGCTCATGGTCTTGTCTCCTCTGGAGAGTCGTGCATCCTCGGCCTGCACGCCTTAGCCGAATCCGTGATGCATGGGGCCACACTTTGATAATATAAATTTATTGTACCATAATGATATAATATTATGAGTTCAATGTCATGGCTTGCGGACTGTAAGAAATGAATTTTTCAAAAGACCATCTGACTGAAAAAACCTGTCGAGTATTCTGCGAGAATTGAAGAGTCAGATGTCATGCTGGTTTCCCCCAGAATCCACAGTTAGGAGGTCCGGACATGTCACAACTTTTCAAAGGCATGGAGCGAATAGAAGAAGCGCGCCAGGAAATGGCCGGAGAGAGTTTTATGGCGGGCCTGTTTATGGGAAATCCCGATTTCAATCTGCTGTTTCCGCCGGAAGAGTCGGACGAGGAAAAGCAAATCGGCAAAGAATATTGCCAGAAAATTGAAGAATTTCTAAAGCAGCATGTAGATCCGGACGACATCGAACGAACCGCTAAAATCCCGGAGCATGTGCTCAAGGGCCTGCTGGAGCTTGGGGCATTCGGGATGAAAATCCCCAAAGAATACGGCGGGCTGGGATTCTCGTATACAAATTACGGGCGGGTGCTGATGCTGATCGCCAGCTGGAGCAATATCCTGGCCCTTACAGTTGCGGTGCCACAGTCCATCGGAATTGCCATGCCGATTCTTCTCTTCGGAAACGAGAAGCAAAAAAAGGCCTTTCTCCCGCGGGTGGCGAGAAAGGAAATCTCGGCTTTTGCGCTCACGGAACCGGACACAGGATCGGATGCGGCCAATATTCAAACGAATGCCGTCCTCAATGCATTGGGTACCCATTTTGTGGTCAACGGCGAAAAACTCTGGTGCACGAATGGCTCCCTCGCCAGCCTGATAACACTGGTGGCCCGCGTGCCGGCAAAACGGATATTCCTGGACGGGAAGACCAAATGGGTGCCCGTGCCCGAAGGGAAGGGGGCTGAGGCTTCCGTCCACACGGCGTTCATCCTGGACATGGCCAGTCCCGGCGTGAAGATTCAGCAACGATGTCAATTTGAAGGATGCCGGGGCATTGAAAACGCGCATATGACATTCACCGACGTGCAAATTCCAGTGGAAAACCTCATTGGAGAAATCGGGAAAGGCCTGAAATACGCGTTGACCATCCTGAACGTCGGGCGGGCCATCAGTATTCCGGCTTTGTGTTTGGGAATGGCCAAGCAAGCCTGGCAACCGACGTTGGATCGTGCGAATTCACGGGTAACTTTTCAGCAGCCGCTAAGCCGGCGGCAAACCCAAATGAGGCGCGTAGGACAGATGGCGGCGGATCTTTTTGCCATGGAGGCCCTGTCCTGGCTGGTGTGGCGTATGGCCGATCAACATGCGTATGACATTCGTATTGAAGCCGCCATTGCCAAAATCGCGTGTTCGGAAAAGGCGATCAACTTTCTCAAAGGGGCTCAAACAATCTTTGGAGGAATGGGATATGAAAAGGCTGATTCCATGAGTGTTCGGGGAGAGCCGGCCTTCGGGATTGAACAATTGGTTCGGGATATTGAAATGTACCGTATCGGGGAGGGAGCCACGGATATTCTGCGACCCTTTGTAGCCCGTGAGGCCCTGAACCCGCATTTGGAGCAGGCCAGGAATTTTCTGGACGCAAAAGGCAAAGCCCTGGCACGCATCCGGGAAGGGGTGCATGTCGCCCAATGGTATCTTCCCCGATATCTTGATCTGTGGAAGCGGAAACCCCTTCCTCCCCGTCCGGAGACAGATCATCCCAAAGTCCGCAAGCACTTCACGTATGTTGAACGGGCGAGTCGCCGTCTGGCCAGAGCCATTTTCTACATTCTGGCGATTCACCAGGAAGGGATTCGTGATGATCAGGGCAGGCAAAATAGGATTGAGTCGGTGGGGGAAGATATGTTGATCATTGCGGCCACGGCGTTATGGGCTGAATGGCAGTATAGCCGGGAAGGAGATCCCGGAGTCTGGGATCTGGCTGATGAAGTGTTTCATACGGCACGCAAGCGGATTGACCGCATGATTCCGGAAATTATTCATAATGATGATCCCGTCACCGCATCGGTCGGAAAACGGGCGTTCCTGGGGCAATACCCAATGCTAAATCACGGCATCATTCAACGGGGCCTTTTTGATTATATCCCGAAGGTGCAAGCCGAAACCTTGGAGAAGCAAGAATCATATGAAAAGACCAATCGGGACAATGCGGTCTTCACGGCACTGACCGATGCGGGATATCGGTTGGATGGGCAATGAATCGCGTCTCTTCGAGGTGTTTCTAGATATTCATTGAACGGTCATTGAGGCGGGCGTTGAAACACTTAACAATATAAAAAAGGTCGGTCTCAAAACCAATGCTTTCTGCCTATTAAGGGCAACGCAACATGTTCATAAAGATACGCCCAGTAGAGCCGCACGGCGTGCGAATCCCGAGCGGATGAGAAGGTTGGGGGATTGAGTGGGGAGGATGTCGCTGGCGGACTTTTTCACGATCCTGTTAGAATTTTCTTTCATATCTCATAGATGTTGACATAAGGGTAGGCATGCACCTTTGCTTAGGAAGAGCACATGGTGTCCTTTCCACTGTCCCGCACGTTCTTTAGTTCCTCAATAGGCCGCCGGTTGCACGTACTTCTTGCCTTGTTTCTTGCCGGACTTTTCGGAATGGTTGCGTTTACGATTTCAGGAATCCAGGATCAGGAAGTTGATGCCCTGGTTATAGATCTGGCGGGCAGGCAGCGGATGCTACACGAACGGCATATGAAAGATGTTCTGCTAGCCCGGCAGCATAGGAATGCCAACTCTACCGTCACAAAAACAGAACTGGTGGAAACATTGGAAGCCCTGCTTTATGGGAGAAAGATCACGGTCAGTTGGGCTAATGATCATGCCGTCAGGGTTCCTCCTGCTCCGACCGAAGCGATCAAACTCGCCATTCAAGGGCAGCAGGAACTTCTTGTCCAATTTATCGCCAAGTCTGACGCGTTTTTGAGAGGGACGCAGGCCGTTCCTGCGGAAAACGCTTCCGCCTTGGAATTGCTACAACTCACCGACGATATGGTGGCCAAGGCCGACAACCTGGTGAGCTTGTACGACGCCTGGGCAAGCGCAAGAAATTCCAGAATGGTTCAATGGCAAATTCTGTTCGGTGTTATTGTGGGGATGCTGGGAGTATTGCTGATAAAGCAGATTAGGGAAGCCAACAGAAACTTGGAGAAGGAAGTCCTTGAGCGCAAACAATCCGAACAGATCCTCCGTGCAAGCGAACAACGGCATGCTCAAGTCCTCGATTCAGCTATGGATGCGATCATGACTATCGATCAGGAGCGCTGCATCACGTTTGTGAACCGTGCCGCCGCCACCACATTCCACATATCGGCCCTGGAAGCTATAGGGGAGCCTTTGGAGCGATTCCTGACTCCACGATCGTGGCAAATCCTGAACCACCATATCCAGGCGCATCATTCAAGCTCCCAAGTGAAAAGCTATATCTGGGAACAAGAAGGATTCATGGCCAAACGGGCCACAGGGGAGCAGTTCCCGGTTGAGGCAACCCTCTCCGGGGCGAATATCTCCGGGCACAACAGTTATATCCTCATCATGCGGGATTTGACCGTACGTCATCGTATAGAATCCTCCCCTCCACACCCTGTCTCTCCACTCTTCAAAGGACCGCTCCCGCGCACGCCACAGTTTGAAGAAATCATCGGAGTGTCGGCTCCCTTGCAGCGCGTATTCGAGCAAATCCGTAAGGTGGCTCATACCGATGTCACCGTGCTTATTACTGGAGAAACAGGAACAGGCAAAGAATTAGCCGCCCGAGCCATCCATCGCTTGAGCCCCCGGAAAGACCATCTTTGGATGAAGGTGAATTGCGCCGGGCTGCCAAGCGGCTTGGTGGAGAGTGAACTCTTCGGCCATGAAAAAGGCGCGTTTACCGGCGCCACGGACAAAATGAAAGGGCGTTTCGAGCTGGCGCACGGTGGCACGATTTTTTTAGACGAGATTGGAGAACTCCCCCTGGAAACGCAAAGCAAATTGCTTCGGGTCCTTCAAGAACATGAATTTGAACGGGTGGGTGGAACCCAAACCCATCATGTCGACGTGCGCATCATCGCAGCCACGAATCGGAATCTGGAGGAAGCGGTGGAACTCGGTGCGTTTCGGGCCGACTTGTTCTTCCGGCTTAACACGTTTCCTATCGCGATGCCGCCACTGCGGGAACTCAAAGAAGATATTCCCCTGTTGACCCAATATTACGTTGAACGGTTCAGCAAGCATCTGGAAAAGCGCATCGAGGAAATAAGCCCGGCCGTCTTGGACCGGTTGGTTCACTATGAATGGCCCGGAAATGTCAGGGAACTCGCCAATATACTTGAACGAGCGGTCATTTTTTGCGAGAAAGGGGTACTGCTCGCTCACCACCTCAGCTTTCCTCAGTTTCCCGGCAAGCATTCTACGGAAGAGAAGATTCAGACTCTCCAGGAATCCGAACGCCTTCAAATCCTAAGAGCCCTGGAAAAGACGGGAGGGCTGGTGAGTGGACCCCATGGCGCGGCTACGCTCTTGGGGCTTAACCGGAGCACACTGCTTTCTCGAATGAGAAAATTCGGGATCGTCCCTTCCGCCTCCCGCTCTATCCATGAAAAAAACTCATGATGATATTTCAGCACTCTGGTGAAATATCACCAATCTGTCGACAAATCCCTTCCCTTTTTCCACGTCCTTCTCTCTGAAAAATCCGCGAAAAGCTTGAGTTTTTTGGCTGCCTCTGTCTGCCAAAAGGATTGGTTCTACTTTTGCTAATTAGAGAGGGGAGCGTTCGTCAATTAATTCAATCTAGGGAGTCCTCAATCTCTATGCAAAGTTGGACGGAAACATGTACTCCCCTTTTTCGGATGCGCCGGGTCTTCGAAAACGAACAACTCACGCTGTTTAAGATTGAGGGAGCGCTTACCCCACAAAACGCAGAGGTCTGGGAAGAGGAATTTACCCTGATTATGCAACGTATTGATCATTCAATTATTTTTGACTGTGCGTCTCTGAACACTACCAGCCATGAGCTAACGGACATTCTCAAAAATCTCATGACTGGCCAACATGTACTTTTTGAATCTTCCAACACCAGCCAGGAATATGTTGCGATCCGCGGGGTTGGGTTCGAGGGTGTTGGATTAAGGAGGGAGATGTGTTGGTTGTGGACAGGCCATTCGGAAGCACGGAGGAAAATCACAGTGACTTCTTGGGAAAATGCAAAAGCGAAGGAAAAAGGTCCTCAAAATACTGAGGAGTCTATGACCTTTATCCTGGTCATCGGCATGCTCATTACTGGGATGATAATCGGTAGGCCTTCATTTCTACACAATTCTTCTATACCCCTGGATCACTTCGGCTATCAAATGGGAGCGGCCATTCATGATGGGCATGATCTCTCGGCCGCCGATGATCCTGGGAGGTCTGCCTTTGATTTATCGTTTGCAACAAAAGAGATTGGCGTTTACCAGGATGGGAATGCGATGTATGCGGTCGGGAAATTTCCGTTAGAGTTAGAAGAAGGCCATGGTAAGTTGGTGGTCCCCAAGACGATTGGCTCTCCGGAAATAAATAGAATCCAACCAATCCTAGAGCCGATTAATCCCAATAAATTGTCGGAGAGGGGGATGTGAAGTTCCTATCCGATTGAGAAAAGGAGGTGGCGCTGATGAAACCCAGAGTGGACCCCTTAGATGTGATCGTAGCGGTAGGTATGTTTGCCACGATTGTGGGCGGGTTATTTCTTGTAGTGGCCAGTTATGGGTCATGGGGCGCCCCTCCTCCCCCCAAGACGGATAATCCTATGACGGTGATGAGCGTCATGCGATCGCTTCAAACGAGCATAGGTGAGGGGATTGTGGAAGTGGCGAAGTTGAACTACGGATTTAGCAACTCTCTTGATCGTGTCACGGCTTCTCAAGCCCACGCATCCAGGAATCTGGATGCATTGAACAAAAAGCCCCCTATATCCGAAGTTGTACAATCCCGCTTTGTCCAGGCACAGGCAGAGCATGACGGCCGTCTTCAATATCTTATGGGGAAATCCATCGTTACTTTAACAGGTCAAGGAGTCCGGTCGGGTGTGTTGACGGCCAATACCCTGAACGGACCGGTTAATGATCGGATCATCAAGACTGCGGCGAAATATGGCGCGTTAGGTCAAGAGCGGTTCAATGGTCAGAGTCAGGCTGTATTGGGGCGATGGATTGTGCAGGAAAGTTCGTCCCGGCAGCGCCTGCATGCACTCCTTCAAGAACGGATGGGCGAGGCGATTGTCCAAAAAACTTCAATCGAGCACACATACGGGGCAACGAATTCCGGCCTCCAAAACCAGTTGCAGGCCTTGACAGCCGCGGCCATCCGATCGGAAACCCCCGGGATGAGATTGGCGCTGTTGCCGTCATCTGAGCAGAACATTCAAGGATCTTTTGGGACACAACCTTCGGCTGCGGGGGTTCAAGTTTCCTTTTCGGAACTCTGGAGCGATAGGGCATTCATGACCTATGGCATCGCATTCCTGATCCTGCTTCCGGGCATTCTGATATGGAGCCTCACCTTTCCCAGGGTACCCTTGGAAAGGCCGGTGAACATGGATCGCATTCTGGAGCTGACCATGGAATTGATGCCCCGGAGACCGGTGAAAATTCATCATTGGTCATGAACGCCTAAAAAAGGAGAATCCAAGCGATGGCCTGGGGATATTGGGGGATTGGGAGAGGGGACCCGGTCACCACATGCTTTGGGTCTGGTAGGGTTTCTGTTGATGGGTGGAATGCCTTAGAGACGACCGGAACGCAGTGATCCTTGAAATGGGCAAGAGGTTCAAGTGCTTCGGTATCGTGCTCAAGGCATCGATGACATGACAGGGAGTGCATTGATAATTTTAGCTTTTGTGGGGATACCTATTCAGAAAAATAATCGTTCAGTTCCTCCTAGGTGAATCGTTTAAACAGGGAGATAGGAAAAATATTTTTCCTGTGATTCCTTAAAAAGGAGGTGAAAAATGCGACACGGATTCTGCCTTATTTTCGCGACGGGGCTCCTACTGGCTGGGTCGCTTCCTGCACAATCTAATGACCTGGGGAATAGTGTGGCCCATCATATGAAAATACCCGGGGTGATTTCCAAAATTGATTCAGGGGTTATTTTTGTCAAAACACACAACTCTATTCGTACAATAAGCCCGGTTAGAGCAGATCGAATGGGACTCTATGACGCTCACAAAGGAGAAAAAGTCATCCTTTTTTTCGATGAAGGCGATGTCCTAATTGATGTACACAAGGCAGGAGATCCCATTCATGGCCATAAACTTATTACCGGCACACTCCAATATGTGGACCCCTTTTGGGAGGAGGTTCGGGTATCTAATTCGGAAGGAACCACGCAGTTTGGTGTTGATCCTCTTTCAGGAAGCAAACTATCCGTTTTTGGGAAAGGAGACCCGGTGACCTTGGAAATTGATGAAGACAACATCATGGTTGATATTCGCCGAGGGCAATGACGGGAGGCATATTCCAGAAGATGTTTCTCACGATCCGGGAATTCATTCCCTTCGCAACATCAAGAGGGGAGGAAAGAAAGGAGAAAGTTGTATACGCCCATTCCGGCTCGGAGAGGAATAATCCCTGGGAACAGCCGTATGGGCAAATCAGAATCCCTTGTGGATGATGGTCCGCTCGTAGGGAACATGATGGTGGGTTGAATCACTACCTCCAGTACGGCCCAACATCGTTATTCCCCAAGTAGGGCCTCATTCCCGCCCTTGGTGGCCAGGGGACGGAACGACGCTTCCTTCCGTCCCCTGGAAATTCCTGTTAAACGATTCCTCACTTTCAGAGATTGACAGAAGTCGTGAGTGGAGACGCGGGGAAAGGGACTTATGAGGTAATATACCGCTCAAGTTGCCGAATCAATTCTTCCTTCTCCTCAAGCAACAGCACGACCAGATCCCGTACTGAGACGATCCCGACAAACTCTTCGCCATCGTAGACCAAAAGATGTCGGCAATGGTGTTCCTTCATCAGATTCAAGCAGTGGTTGGCATCGACAGATGGACTGACCTTTAAAGGCTTGAGGGTGATCGTATCTTTAATTTTGACCTTCTCGGGATCTTTCCCCCTCCCCACCACATTTTTAATTATGTCGCGTTCGGTCAACAGGCCTCGGAATCCTGTCGAATTGGTCACAACAAGCGCCCCAATAAACTCCTCGGTCATGAGTTTGGCTGCCTCGAATATCGATCGATTCTCATTGATCGTGACCACTCGCCTGACGATGGTTGAGGTAATATCCATGGCTCGTCCTCCTCTCACTCACGTGGAGCATGACTGGCTTATGCTCTCATGATCTCGTACCCCCTAGGCCCCAAACAATAGTTTTCCATTCAGCCTCAATTTGAATAGTGTGGCCAACTGAATAGGCATTGAAACGACATGCATAGAACCTCTTCGTGGAGCCTGGCAATCGGCACATAATTTCCTGCGCCAAATCTCAAAGGAATGTACTACTGGCCGGGTCGTGTGTTTCAATTCCCCGGGATTGCCGCTGCCAGATGGAAATTGGTCACTTTGGGATGGACCAAGTCGGCAAAATCCTGATACCGGAGCTTCATGGCCCTTAGATGGCTACCGGCTTGAAAAACGATCTCCTCATCCTCAGCGAGCGATTGGTCAACAAACACCTCCAGGCCATAAAGATTCCCAAATGGCGGCATGGCCCCGACACCACAGTCAGGAAACAATTCCTGGAATTCCCCTTCGGTGGCCAGACGCACGTGTTCCCCTCCCAACGCATCTGCGAGACGTTCGAAATCCACTTTGTAATTGGAGGGTAAGACCGCCATCACAAAACGATCGTCCGCTTTGATAATCACGACCTTCGCTAACATCTTTCCGGAAATATGGAGAGTATGCGCAATTTCCGAAGCGGTATACGCTTCTTGATGGCGTATTAGCTGATAGGCAACCTTGTGTTCATCGAGATAGTCCTGCAATCGCGTTAACATTGGCATGGCGACCTCCTTGGTGTGAACCCGCCGATGTTCTGCAATGGTCTAAGCTGAAACCATGCAACCTCCTTTCTTCTGGTTTGAACATTCTATGTCAAGAAATTGTGCATCAATCCCAAAAAATGGGCAAGTCGAATATCTCTGTCGCAAAAAAGCCAACACCGAGAAGTCTCATGACTGTCCTCCTTTGGTTTCGGGGAAATTCCCTACCTTTGGGGATGGCTTGCCGGACTCAATTCCAGCCACCGCACATCATGTTTGACTTTCGCTGCACAGCCGACAGCCTTGATGTCGGGCTTTGCTCGTCCTGATGAAAATCACGGACTTTCATCGCGCGGCCCTGTCTGTACGTGAACCCACCAGGTGGAATCGCTGGCCCGTCACGCAACTGTGGACTCCATTAGGCGGACGATTCTGACGGTTTAAATCGCAGTAGGGGAAAGGTATAATCTGAACATGTCAACTGAAACTATACGAGACCGCATTCTGGAGTCCTTGCAGAATTTGCCATCTGATGCGACCTATGACGACGCTATCGAACGACTGGTATTTCTTGCCAAGATAGATGCAGGCTTGGCTGAACTTGATGCGGGAGAAGGCATTTCGCATGACCAGGTCAAGCGTCGGCTCGGGTTGTGACTGGGTCCATACGTGGGATGCATCCACCTTACGAGAGCTTTTTTCTGTCCACTCCCAAGATGGATTTCCGATATATATCGAAAAACGGTAAGGCCAGAACCATAAATTCTGAATGATCCCTTCCTTCCTCAATCATTCGTCAGAATATCCATCGAAAGTTTCTTGACATTGTTCCTTCCTTGTTCAAGAATCCCCTACAATGAGGTCGATCTCTTTGTGTGGCGCTGGAATTCCTGAGTGAATAAGAGTGCAGGCGCAAGGTATTGAAAGAGAACGATGACGGCGTCTTGTTGTCAAGCATTAATGGTGTATTAGGCCGATAGCAATTCGCAGTTCCAGCTCCTATGCGGGTCCGCCTAAATATTGTTTTGCCAGGAGAATCACGATGGCTGAAAATGAGAGGTGGGATTGAGCGAGTTTACTGAGCGAGTGCGTGTGTTATTACGCGCTGGCGATATTCGTATATCTGAACACGGGTACGATGAGTTGGCCGAAGATGGGCTGACTGTAAGGGAGGTGCTGAGTACTGTTCAGGAGGCGGTGGTGGTTGAAGAATATCTGAACTTCCCAAAGGGGCCATGCGTCTTATTCTTGCAAAAGGATCGGGCGGGAGAGCCCATTCATGTTGTATGGGGCATCCCAAAAGGTCATGACAGACCTGTGGTTCTGGTCACTGCATATCGCCCCGACTCTGAGCGGTGGGATAAGACATTCACACGGAGGCGGCAACCATGAAACAGCGAAAGAAGTCAAAGTATGTGCATGAAGGTCAATACGTGGCCGAGGTAGAGGTCGCGCTGGTGGAAGACGACACCGGTTGGTCCCCTTATATCAGTGTTGAAGATGCCTACAAATTAGACGATGTGAAAGATGCTCTTCGCCAGGGAGACTTGGAGACGGCGGCGAAATATGGACGAATCTATGAGCTCCGCCCGGTTGCGCATCGATGATGGCATAACAAGCAAATCAAACTTGCGGCAAAAAGGTGAAGCCGGTTTTCACTGATCCCTAAAGCATCATGCCATCCAAAACAGAGATGCCGCCTCTTTCTTCCTTCCTGTTTGTACTTTTTCTTTTTCACGGTTAATTTTCTGTTCTTGCCGTGGTCGGATTCTTTTTCCGGGGTTCGGCCCGGCAGCCGAGGCCCTTTTGTTTTGCCAAAAGGACCCGAAAACCATTTCCACCCAGGTTGGCCACATTCAATCGTGCTGACGCAGCAACCGAGGGCGCCCAACTCACAAGCCTGCCCCAAGTTTTGTCGAAGGGCTCAGGCAAGGTCCGCCCTTTGATTTGAGCATCAGCCCGTCGGCCGATCTGCAGGCGGTGAAGAGGTTGGACCACGTTTTTCATGAGCCTCATAAACATATGCCAATCCGCATATGAACCCATGATAACTTCTTTGTAGCTTCCTTCCTCAACCATTCGCCAGAATACCAATCGAAAGTTTCTTGACATTATTCCTGCCTTGTTCAAGAATCCTCTACATTGAGATCGGCTTCTTTGTGTGTTCTCTGGCTAAGACATTCACACGGAGGCGGTAACGATGAAACAGCGAACAAGAAGAAAAAGAGTCAAAGTCTGCGAAGATGAAGGCCAATATGTGGCCGAGGTAGAGGTCGCGCTGGTGGAAGACGACACCGGTTGGTCCCTTTCTCAGTGTTGAAGATACCTACAAATTAGACGATGTGAAAGATGCTCTTCGCCAGGGAGACTTGGAGGCGGCGGCGAAATATCGGCGAATCTATCTATGACCTCCGCCCGGAGCGCCATCGATGATGGCATCCCAAGCCAATCAAACGGGTGGCCAAAAGGTATCGCCGCTTATTTGCGGCTTTAGGGACAACCTTTGATGAAAAGGAAAAAAGGGACAGGCTACTTTCGGGGGATTCCGTGGCCAGGAAGTCGAGGAATGCAGGGTCAGTCGTCCTCCTTCCTTATGGAGCAGTAGCACGGCCGAGTCCCTTGATCGAGCAGGTATTAGGCATGACGGCCACTTGTCCGCGAGGAATACGCGGCACGGTGGGAATTCATTACGCGAACCGAGAGCAGGAATACAAAAAAAGTAGCCTGTCCGCTTTTCCTGCCTCCTTGACGATACTAACGCATAGCGTTAGTATTCGCTCATGCCGATCCGGTCGTTCAAGTGCGCCGATACGCAAGGCCTGTTTGGCGGCAAACGCGTCAGGCGGTTCGTGAACATCGAATCCGTTGCCATGCGTAAGTTGGCCATGCTGAACCGGGCCGGAAGACTCGATGATCTGCGGGTACCGCCGGGCAACCGGCTGGAAGCGTTAAAAGGCGACCGCGCCGGGCAGTATAGCATCCGCGTCAACGATCAGTTCCGCGTGTGCTTCGTGTGGACGACGGAAGGCCCGAAGGACATTGAGATCGTGGACTATCACTGACGGAGAGACAGCATGCGTAAAGTCCCTAGCCGGCACCCAGGTGAAATTCTGCTGGAAGAATTCCTGAAACCCATGGGCATCACGCAATACCGGCTGGCCAAGGAGATCGGCGTTCCGCAGCGGCGCATCGGCGAGATCGTGGCCGGTGCGCGCGCCATCACGGCCGATACGGGTCTGCGACTATCGCGGTTTTTCGGCATGTCCGAAAATTTCTGGATTGGCTTGCAGATGGACTATGAGGCAGCCAAGGCCAAGGATTCCCTCGCTCCGACGCTGGCGAAGATTAAGCCATGGACGCAGGGCAAGGTTCATTCAGGCACCCCGGTCTAACAAAGCACTGGAGCCGACCGCCTAAAGCCGTTGCATTGAGCTCTGAACGTGGCCGCTGCCGTGTAGGTCAATGGCAACTGGCGTATAACATTCGAATTCAGAGATGGACATGTCTACGTCTTGGACTATGAGGACTATCACTGATGGCTATGCACAATCCTCCTCATCCCGGTGAATTTATCACCGAGGTGTATCTTGAGCTCAACAACCTGAGTGGTCGGGAACTGGCTGGAAAGCTCGATGTGTCTGCTTCCACGCTGAATCGCATCTTGAAGGGAACCAGCGGTATTAGCCCGGCAATGGTCCTACGCCTTTCAAAAGCGCTCGGTCGCTCTCCGGAGAGTTGGCTTGCCTTGCAGTACAACTATGGCCTGTGGCAGGCCCGGCAACACGTCAAGCTCGAAAGGGTGAGGAGGGTTCGGTTTACCACGGCCTAACCTGTCGCTCGTGCCGATGCCGGCTCTTTCCGGGAGGCTTCGCGGTGAGACTGCAGGACAGCAGGGACTGTTTTACGTTGAGCCGAACGCACGGCCCTGCCTATGCGTGAAACGCAGACAGACAGACAGGTCGAATCAACGGGCAGCCCGTCGGCCGATCTGCAGGCGGTGAAGAGGTTGGACCGCGTTTTTCGTGAGCCTCTTAAACATTCAGCCGCGGACTCCGTTAGATGTGGAAATGCAATAATTGGCACTAAAAGAAATGGCGACTGATCGTGGCATTCATAATTCCTGACAAAATCCTAGAGTCGCCCGGCTGGAAGACATTCTTCGCCGTGGTTATTCCTGTCATTGTCGCTATTCTGTCCGGTACATTTGTCGCGGAAATCTGTCTAATAACGGTGGCCTAGATTGGTCAGGCTTTTATGGCGCAAGAGCTTCTACGGTCTTCTTGTGATGGTGGTGCTTACTTACGGATATCACCGAGCAGCTTTTCTCCTCTATATGAGCGTGAGGTGCTGCGTTTTATCGATGATGATTATGTAGAGCCTATATGAGAGGGCAGAGTGTCTTCCGGAGGCGGCGGAGCGTTACAAGACATTGATACGGTCGGGCGGAAAAGGTGGCTTGTTAGTGCGATGAAAGAGTTTGAAAAAGATATAAAAAGAAAAATGAAGTTTCTAGTTTCACCAACGTTTACAGAAAGCTTTCATCGCTGGCCGGCAATCGACTACTCGCAATTTCTGCGGTTGTACTGAACTTCATCAAGGCGACTAAATAAAAGTTCGTTAGGTGAAAAAAAGGAAAGGCAGGTCAGACGTTTACAGGTGGGATGTTCGATGGCAGCGTTCTGTTACTCTCAAACATGGGAACTACCGCGTATACGCTAGTATTGGTGGCGACGAGGACGAAATTTGCTTCTTTTGGATATCGGAGTTGAACCAAATGCGAACCCGAGGCCAAAGAGGAATTCATTTGCCACGAAGGATCCAAGGAAGAATCCGTTGTTAGATCCAAACAGAAACATGAGCGTTGATCCCGTCGCACGTCGGCGAGCATGATGATCGATCCGAGAAGGAATATGATGAATCGACCCTAATCGCAACATGATGATCGACCCAAGAAGAAATATGATGATCGACCCTAATCGCAACATGATGATCGACCCTAATCGCAACAGGATGATCGATCCGAGAAGAAATATGATGATCGACCCTAATCGCAACATGATGATCGATATTACCGCGAAAGAAATCGATATTACGGAGGATTACCTATCTTTACGACACGGACTATGGATCAAGAAGGTTTTCTCGTTCGCGCTTTAATGAAGAGAAGGTATCACTTTGGCTATTCGATCCTGCAGCTCACTTCACTCACTTTATTGTGGAAACGGACTCTGAGAATGCGAACGTTTTTGATCCTAGGGGTGCTTCTGGGTCGGGTTTCTTGTTCCAACACAATCTGATGTGCAACTGAGTTTTTGGAACAAATGGGGAGTGGGCAGGTATCGTTGTATGAGGAGCACATCTAAAGAATAGCGTTCAACACCGACTCGCAAGAACGACGTTTCGCGCCCACTTTTGCTCACGGGTAAACGCGAACGTTTCGCTGACTGCAGGCGGCGGACGGAGGGCTGACAGGAGTGCTGGCAGAGTGGAAGGGGACCGTGGCTGCTCGACGTGGGATAGAGGGATATTGATAAGCGGTCGGGTGAAAGAGTCCGCGTCTGGCCGCGCATTCCAGCCGCCTGCGGCGGCCGAACGCACGGCTCGAATCGACGGGCCTCCGGCCCGCCACTCAGCTGCGGACTCTGTTATACATGGAGGGCTACCATGCTAGACCCCAAGTACCTTGAGTGGCTGAAGCTTTCGGGAAAACATGCACTTGTATTGCTTTTGATCTCATCAGTTCTTCTTTTTTGGCTCAGAGGAACTAATAAATACACTAGGTCTTCTGGATGCCAGAGAAGCTGTAAAGCCGTGGCTTGGTGTTGTCTGGCTAGTATCCCTTTCGATAACAGCAGCCGAATCAATTTACCTCGGCTTCAAATGGATCAAGAAAAAAAAGAATAGAGTGGCGCATAAATCTTAAGCGACTCCAAAAAGGCTTGCACAACCTAACCCCTGAGGAGAAAGAGTTTCTTCTGGCTACATCACAAAAAACACAAGAACACAAATCGGCCGCTCCAATGACGGATGATAAACGGACTTGTAGCAGCAACTGTAATTTACAGATCGTCAAACCTTTCTCAATACCACACAACCTTTCCATACAACATACAGCCTTGGGCCTGGGAATATCTTCAGAAGCATCCTGAGGTTTTGATGTAGCCATGTATAACAATGCGCTCAACACCGTTCGCTTCGCTCACTGGACTCGCAAAAGCTGCGCGCTTTTGCTCGCCTGTAGCTTAATCGTTAGACGGCGAGAAGACGAATATGGCAACCCGGCCGATTTCCGAGAGGCTCTTTGAGACACTCTGCTCCAGCCGCGGCGTTTCATGCGATCAGATACCGACGGAATCGGCGCGGACTCCGCAGTTCGTCTTGGCGGTGCGCGTAATCTGTGAGCTGAAACAGATCGATCCAAATCCTGACGACTTGGCGGAGTTGCAAGCGGTCAACTCCGGCGAGGCAACTGGGCGGTACGTGCCGAATCGGCTCCGGTCAAAACTGAAGAACGTGTCGGGACAGTTGAAGGCGGCAAGCGTCTCTGGTTGCCCAACGCTTCTTGTTGTGTACGACAACACGCCATTCAAAATGTACTCGACCCACTTCGACGTCCTGCAAGCGCTATTCGGAGTGCACAGTGTGACCGTAGCTGTCCACGACGCCGAACGAGCCCGGCGACGAACCGATCGTGTCGGAGCCGTTTTTCGGTGGAAACAGGGGTCTTACACCACACCAGAACACGGCGGTGAGTGCGGTCGCCATTCTCTCTCGACGGCGGGCCCCAGTCCGAGCGAACATTGAGGGTGTACCACAATCCCTACGCTTCGGTGGTTCTCAGACCGGAACTCCTTGAGGCTCTCCCGGCCAGGCAGTGCGTTTTGCCCGGAGACACGACGGTAGCTGTTGTAGCATCCTGTGAGGCCGTGATTCGCCGTCTAACAAGCGCTTGTGTGGTGTCGGGTCGGACCGAATGAGGTGATTGATGCAGAAAGGAATTTTGGAAAAAGAATCTCATTTTTTGTCTTAAAAACGCTCTTTTGCCTCAGAAAAGTGTGATTGAAGGAGAAAAGGATGCCTAGAGCAAACCGCTATTTTCTGCCCGGCTTGGTATGGCATCTGACCCATCGGTGTCATAAGAAGGAGTTTCTGCTGAAGTTCGAAAAAGACCGGCGTGGTTGGCTTCGGTGGCTGTTTGAAGCGAAGAAGCGATACGGGTTGTGCGTCCTGAACTATATCGTCACTTCGAATCACATCCATCTCTTGGTGTTGGCCACGGGTGAAGGGGTTATTGCCCAAAGCATGCAGCTTATCGCGGGAAGGACGGCGCAGGAATATAACCGGCGGAAGCGACGGAAAGGCGCCTTTTGGGAGGATCGCTATCATGCCACGGCGATCCAGACGGGAGAGTCTCTTGCCCGATGTCTGGCCTACATCGACATGAACATGGTGCGAGCGGGCGTGGTGAGCCATCCGGGAGAGTGGAAGGAGAGCGGCTATGAGGAGATCCAGAATCCGCCTCGCCGTTATGGAATGGTGAATGCCCCCGTGTTAATGAATTTGCTGGGATTGGACGAGTTGAAGAAGCTGCAGGAGGCCCGTGCTGAATGGATTGAGAGCCAGAGAGGAAAGGTCAACCAACGGGATGCCATGTGGACGGAGGCCGTTGGGACCGGCAGCCGGGAGTTTGTTGAGGAGGTCAAGGAGAAATTGGGAATGCGAGCGAAGGCCCGCACCGTTCGACCGCAGAACGAAGGGTTTGTTCTCAAAGAAACGACCGCACCTTATAGGCCATTATTTGATGGCAAAAAGGTCCTTTCAAGAGAAGAAAACCTCGTGTATTTGAACGAATGATGAAGAATAACAAGGTGTTCTTTTGGTCCGACCCGGAACCCCGGCGCTGCATGCCGGCTGACAATTATCAGCCAAGCCTGTAACTTGAGCCAACAACCTGAGTGGTTGGGAAACTTGGACCTGGAAAACTCGATGTGCTCGGCTTCCACGCACGAATCGGCATCTTGATGGCCACATCCACGCCGATATTCAGACCGGTATGCATAATGGTACCCTCCAAGCAGAAAACGAATGTGCTGGGGTGGCACTCTCCGACGAGAACTTGCGGGTAGATCGGCGGTACAGAATTTGACCTGTCGCTAGGTTCGTCAACGACGTTAGGGTCGAAAGAGGTAGGAGGGTTCGTTTAGGATGGTCTGTCCGCTGTGCGGCTAGATGTTTGTCAGATGCTGTCCCTCCATTCCGGTGCCTTTTAGCTTCGTCGGGGGATCGAGCTGTAGGTACCGGACAAGTTTTGTCGAAGTGAACTCAGACAAGGACCGCCCTTTGATTTGAGCGGTCAGCCCGTCGCCCGATCTGCAGGCGGTGAAGAAGTTGGACCACGTTTTTCATGAGCCTCATAAACATTTGCCAATCCGCATATGGACCCATGATAACTTTGTAGCTTCCTTCCTCAACCATTCGTCAGAATACCAATCGAAACTTTCTTGACATTTTTCCTGCCTTGTTCAAGAATCCCCTTCATTGGGAGCAGCTTCTTTGTGTGGCCTTGGAACTCCTGAGTGAATAAGAGTGCCAGACCCGGAATGAACAAATGCCCCACAAAAACAATGCCGTCACCGCTTTTCGAAAATATGCTACCAAAGGTGATCAAGGCGGCAGGTTGAAGGATGGGTCGTCATAACGGCGAACGGCCAGATGTTGCGCCGTTCTTTTGCCACGCACCTGCTTGAAAGCGGTTCTGACCTGTGTGCCGTTTCGCAAAAAAAAACGCGGGAAATGGTCGATGGGGTGCGACTGATTAAAAGAGCAACGAAGAAGGCATTTTGTTCACAAACATTGGTGGCGTGTTAAACGGACAGAAATTAGCAGATCTGGCGTCTATGCGGATCCATTTAAACATTGTTATGCAGACGTGAGGAACGACGATGGCCTTTGATCTTCCACCTGATTTATTGAACCGAGATGACGTACTCGAATTCTTCTGGAGTTTTTCCGTTTTTGAGTGTGCGTTAAAACGTGAGGGGTTCCTCCAAAAGGGAGCGCAAGATAAGGCGGAACCACATTGGGGGAAGTTTGGAAAATCATTGAAGGGACGATTTGATCCGGAACCCATCCCTGGTTTCGGGGAAGCAGTTGAGCGGCTAAAGAATCTCTCTCCACAGCGTCAAGTTGTTGAGGATGGGCAGCTTCGCTGGCGTCCTGTCACAAAACGGTCAGGTGAGTCTGATGAGCAATATGTACTCGATTTGCTCAAGACCGTGCGGAACAATCTATTTCATGGGGGAAAGTATCCTGATGGCCCGATCGCCGAAGTCAGTCGAGACCGGGAGATTCTCGGCGCTGCCAAAACGGTACTCAGGGCTTGCTATGAACTGCATCCCGGCATCAAGCGTTGGGTCGATGAGCCTTTATAACAAGCCGCTGTAAAGGACGCCGAGCGCTTCGCTGGTTGGCGCAGCTGAACGGAGCCTGCATTCATGCGCATGTCCCAGCCAGCTGTGGCATTCGAATGTGGGAATCGATTCGAAAAGCCTCCGGCCCGCCACTCAGCTGCGGACTTGGTTACGCGTTCCAAAGGATCCCAGCGGAGGAGCGAATTGATGTGAACAGATGGAACATCCCTGATTGGCTCGAGCGAGAGGTCATTGAGCGAGACCGCTGCTGTGTCTATTGCGGCGTTGAGCTCGTGACTACGAACGCAACAAGGCGGCACAGGCCATCTTGGGAGCACATCATCAATGACGCGCGGATACTCAGCCGAGAAAACATTGCCAGGTGCTGCATCTCATGCAACGCGAGCAAGGGCACCAAGAAACTGGCCGATTGGCTTGAGTCAAAGTACTGTACGACACGTGGAATTACCGCGGAATCCGTCGCAGAAGTGGTGAAGGTGGCTCTTGGATGTCGTACGAGGGTTGACGAAACAGGCGCCTAACTTTCTGCTCCAGCCGACGTCTTAGGTCTTGCGGCCTTTTCCAGCAGCTGGGCGCAATCGTTCTAATCATCCATCCGAATCGAATCGGACCACCTACTCTTCAACACATTCAAAAAGATGATGTGATACGGCTAGCCCGACAAGGGATTTATAGTGATTCCAAATAATTCCCCAAGGATTCCCGTCTTGGAGTCAAGCCAATATAGGTTACCTTGTCATATGGAATTCCCTGTCGTTTCTCTTTCTCCCATTGTCCGACGCCTGCCGCCCGTCCCCATGGTCGGACGCCCTCATCAATCGGCGGGCCTTGTCTGAGCCCTTAGACATAGCTCAGGGTAGACTCCGCGAGTTGCCCACTATAATCAAGAGGCACATAGTTTCGGCAGTCTCTCCTGGCCTTGTGGTGTGGCCGAGCAGTGCAGCCGACACCGGAGAAAAGGCGCGCATTGTTTGAGCCTTGCGAGTTTGCGCGCCGCCGGAGTCGGCGAACCGCGCAGGGAACCCGAAGGGCCACACCACGGCCAACATGGTTTTGGGTCCTTTTGCCGAAACAAAAGGACCTCGGCTGCCGGGCCGAAACCCGGCACTTGCATTTTTTCCCTCTGAACAAAGCCGAAGTTTATTGAAATGACTACACCCGCTGGCTCACTGCCCGATTGACTTGGTTTCTTCCAGATGTTTCTTCAGATATTCCATGAACGGGGTGCCGCCGGTGCCTACGGAGGTGGGATTAGTGGATTGTTTCTCGCTTTGCTGATGAATATAGGTCGCGGCATAGTCCAGATGCGTGGCCCGAAACCGTGCCAGAAGTTGTACGCATTCGTGATAGGCTTGCCATAAGTCGGGCTTGTGGGATTTGTGATCCATAATATATCCGGACAGCAAGGGCCGGCCGGCATGGTCCTGCTGATGTTCCAACCGTTCGAGAAAGGCGCGGTGGGCAGGCGGCATGTACTGGCGCATCTCGGCGAGATACACGGTTAAGGGATCTTCCGCGTGGGTGATCCCAAGTGCGGCATCCAGAGCCGGAATAATTGAGCTTTGGGCTCCGGTTTCTCCTCGGAAATATTGCGGTTCTTCCCGGTACTCTTCCACACCCTCATACACGAGCCCATTGGGAAGGGCCGGATTGTTTTTCCAGCCGTGAATAAACGGTCTCACGCGGTGATAATACATATAGGGATCACACCGCTCGGGCATGCGATCCAGCGTCAGGCACATGCCTTCCATCGTCGAAGCCAAAGTCATGAGTTCCTTGGTCACCTCATCGGCATGATCCCGTTCCGCGGCTTCCTGCGCGCGAAGAATGGCGGCCATGGCCGGTCCCGCTTTCGCTTCAATGTCCACGTGGACGGCCACGAACCACTCTTCATCCAATCCACCCAGAAAGTTTTGCAACAAACGAATATTATCGAGTTCGATCGGGCGGTTAGGATCGAGACGACGCCAGTTGTCCAGGGCGTAGGAGGCATACGACAGAACGGGAGGTCGGCCTAACCGGTCGTGACACCTCATACCAGGGCACGGCCAGGTTGGCCGGGAGACGGTCGAGGGGGTGGTCCGGATTTTCCCAAATGTAGCCATGCGCAGCAAAAGAAAGGATGCGATTGGCGTATCGGTAGGTGGCGAACGGTCCAGTCGTCCTTCATTTCCGGGAATGAGGTCCTGCATCGTGTTAATGGTGTTCCGGAGTTGGCGGGCCGCCAGCAACTTGGGCAGTTGCTGCCCGAGCCATTCCAGCTCAGGGCAAAGAGAACAGGAAGAGAGAGGGTCCGGGACAGGCAAAAATCCGCGCTCCTCGGATATCTCAAAATGTGATAACGAATGTCGTTGACGTGGTGCAGGTTGCATGATTCATGGTTTTCAATAAAGATCCCTCAGCCAGACTGTGGGGTATTCAGAAGAAAAAGGGAACCAGAAAATCCCCCTCACCCCCTTTTTTTAAGTTCTTCCAGGTTATGCGTGGGCAACCCCATCGGATATTGTTGAAGCCCATGTGCCTTGGAGATGAGGCCCCGGCACATTCCTCCCCTATTTGTAAGGGGAGGATTAAGGTGGGGTAGAGTCTTGGATCCGTACGCATCTTGATGGCCATAGGAAAATTTTGGTTACAGTGGCAATGTGATGCCTCTACCTCCTCCTGCCCCCTCCTTACAAAGGAGGGGATTCTCTTCGCAGATCTGTCTAGTTCGAACAATCCACACGATTTCCTAAAGAGCCCTTTTTCTAAAGTGGGAACCTTTCGATAAAACTCAGGCCAGGCCCAATTGTTCAGCCCGTAACACGCTACAGGGAATACGCACATTCATCCGGAAACAGGAGGCTCCACTTCAAGGGACTTTTGGTGGATAGTTATGTCTTCTACCAACGATTGAATGCCTTCTCCTGTCGTGGCGGTCACAAGCACAACTTCTGGCACCCATTCCCTCAAAGACTGCAGCGTTTCGAGGGCGCCATGGTGATCGGCCTTATTGACGACGACAATATGGGCAACCTCCAGAATTCCGGCCTTCATGGCCTGGACGTCATCGCCAAGACCTGGCGTCACAACGAGGACAACCGTGTGGGCCAATTGTGCGATCTCTCCTTCCTCCTGCCCCATGCCGATGGTTTCAATCAACACGACATCAAACCCGGCCGCATCGAGCACGTGGATCGCGTCCTTCGTGGCCCGGGCCAGGCCACCTCGGTGTCCTCTCGTGCCCATGCTCCGGATGTAGACACTGTGTCATCCAATGAATGGTGCTGCATGCGAACCCGATCTCCCAGAATGGCTCCGCCGGTTAATGAACTGCTGATATCCACGGCCAGCACGCCGACCTTTTTCCCTTGTGACCGGTACGCCGTAATCAATTGGTCGATCACGGTACTTTTTCCCGCGCCGGGATACCCGGTGATCCCGATGATGCGTCGCATGGTTCGAGAATGGCCCAAGCGCCTCCAGAATGGCTGTTCTTTCAGGCCCATTCGGTTTCCAACAAGGTAATGGCACGTGAAATTGCCCGCATGTTTCCCGGTTCGGACTTCCTCGAGTAAGGAAGGAATCGTGGAAAATTTAGGTATGGTCCAATGGGTTCGAACCAGACATCGGTCACCTTAAACGTGGGGGTGTCGGTGAATCGTGGACGAATCGGGAGCCCAATGTGAACCTCTTCCGGGTGGCACGCCTTTGAGCCGGGAGAGAAAGAGTGTATTCACCTGATCAAATTCCACCAGCACCAACAAAAAGGGGGTTTCTTTGAGAAAACTTTCCCCTCCGTAATAGCAGACCGTAAAGGTATGCACGCGTCCGGTTGGAGGAAGTGTTTCCCACGTCGTGGGCGCCCCGCATTCCATGCAATGTGCCCGTGGTGTCGCATACATATACCGACACGCCGTACAGCGCGATCCCAGCAACCGTCCTTGACTCAAACCCACAAAGAAGGGGGAATCCTGGGCATAACTGTGGCGGTAGTCGATCTCGTAGTGGTCCTGGATGATCAACGGGGCGCCTTCCGAAGTAGATTCATCCCCTGGTGTTCCTCCACAGGTTTTGCCTGTTGTTTCGGGGTGTTTCATGGTGTGGTTACGTCCTCTCCAAGATCGAAACGGTGATGTAGGTCCCGGTTCCCGCATGACTATGGATGAGTCCACGACGAGGATCGCGGAGTTGTAATGCCGGACTGCCTAAATGCTTCTCGACCGTGCCTTGGAGTTGCCAAAACGCAAAGACGGCTTGCATCAGACCTGTGGCTCCGACCGGATGGCCGCAGGCCAACAGTCCCCCGGATGGATTCACGGGGAATCGCCCTTGATCCGGTAACAGCAAGCCATACTCAATCCCCGGCATGAACGGGATACCCTTTTCAATAAAACTGCCGCCTTCCCCATATTTACACAACCCCAGGTCTTCATAGGTTTGAATTTCAGAGGAGGTATACGCATCGTGAAGTTCGACAAAGCTTAATTCTTCCAGTGGATTCCGGATGCCGGCCATTTCGTACGCCAGTTTTGCTGCCATGCGACCACCGCGAAAGGAATGCACCCCGGGGTATTTGAGCCGGGCATAATCGGATTCCTGCTCGTGCGGAAGCAGCGGCACCTTTCCATGCGGCCGGTCAGCCATGCGCATGGCATCTGACCCTGATCCTATGCCGGTGATACGGACCGGCCGGTCACAGACCTGTTCCGCAATGGTTTCGTCAGCCAGAATGCAGACGGCTGCTCCATCGGACATGGTGCAGATATCTTCCATGGTCAATGGGCTGGCAACCATGGGCGATTCCCGAACCTGTTTGACGGTGAGACGTTTCGCCTTTTGTGCATAAGGATTGTACAGGGCATTCAGATGGTTTTTGACGGAGACCATGGCCATCTGTTCAACCGTGGTGCCAAATTCATGCATATGGCGATTGACCATCATGGCATAGTACCCGCTGTAAAACCCGCCGACCGGAAAATCGAAATTCGTATCGGAAGCCAACGCAATAAATTCGTTACCCTTCCAGGTGTTGACCCGGGACATGGTTTCAAATCCATACGCTACACAGCAATGCATTCGCCCGGAGGCGATCGCTTCCCAGGCGGATTGAAAACACAGGCCTCCCGTGGCTCCGCCCCCTTCGACCCGTTTTGAGGGTTTGGGGCACAGTCCCAGGTAATCGTGCGCCATGCTGGCGGCTTTGAGCTGTCGGGTGAAATGATCTGAGAAATAGGAGCCGACCCCGCCGTCAATCATGTCTTTCGATAAGTCGGGCACATCCTGGAGGGCGGCGTCATACGCTTCTTTGACCATCAGACGAAAATCTTTATCCGGATGGGCTTTGGCAAACTTGGTAATCCCGCCGCTAATCATATAGACCGGTCTCATCGGGGCAGTCCTTTCACGAATTCCACAATGCGTGACATCGAGGTGCCGGGAGGAAACAAGGCCCGCACACCGGTTTCCATCAGAGGGCCGACATCATCAGAGGGGATAATGCCTCCACCGAAGACGACGATATCCTCAGCATGATGCGTTTTCAGTAGTTCCAGTACCCGTGGAAACAGAGAGGTATGGGCACCGGAATGAATGCTGAGGCCTATCGCGTTCACGTCTTCTTGGATGGCGATATTGACGACCTGCTCGGGGGTTTGATGTAACCCGGTATAAATGACTTCCACGCCGGAGTCTCGCAGGGCCCGGGCTACCAGTTTCACTCCGCGGTCGTGGCCATCCAAACCAACCTTTCCGATCAGGACTCGAATGGGCGTCGTCGCTGTGGTCATGCTGTTCTCGCTTCCTCTGCAGGTTTCAAGAAATATTTGCCTTCCGGGTCTTTGTGGACGTACCCCATCTCCACCCGGGGGTCATGTTCGAAAATCAGGAGCCATCCTTCTTCGTAGGCTTGATCAAGAATCCATCGTTTGGTTTCCAGCGTCTGTAACGGAAAGAGGTCGTAGCCCATGATATAGGGGAGGGGCAGGTGAGAGACCGTGGGAATACAATCACCTAAAAAGAAGGCCGTGTGTCCTTCGGATTCAATCTTGACGCTTTGGTGGTATTTGGTATGGCCGGGGGTGACCACCATCGAGACACCGGGCAGCCACTCGGTCGTGCCTGTGACAAACTCACACTGGTGATGTTCCAGAATAGGAATGAAATTTTCCTGACGGTAACTGGCCTTGGTCCGTTCATTCGCCTTGATGGCATCTTCAAATTCTCCGCGTTGCACCAGATAGCGGGCCATCGGAAACGTCGGGATCGTCTGTCCTTTTTCATTACACCGCGTGTTGCCTCCGGCATGATCGAAGTGGAGATGGGTATTGATCACCATATCGATATCCTTCGGAGCAAGGCGTAAGTGGTGTAATGCATCATGAAGGGAGGAGGATTGATCCACGGCAAACATTCGATGAAATTTTTTGTCCTGTTTTGAGCCAAGTCCCGTATCGACGAGGATGTTCTTCCCATGTGCCTGGATCAGCAGACAGGTCAAGCTGAGCGGGATGCGATGGTGATCGTCGGCCGGACAACATTTCTCCCAGAGCACCCTGGGGACCACCCCGAACATCGCTCCGCCGTCAAGCCGGAACCGGCCGTCTGTCACAGGATAAATGTTAAATCGTCCAAGTTTCACAGGATTGGTCCCTTCTGTTTTGAGGAACGGGTATTTCGGCTACAGGAACATTGATAAAATCCGTATGCCGGTTTGCTCTGTTACCTCCTTGCGAATTGAGTCATGAAGGCCAACATGCCTTGTGGTCCTCAGGCTGCGACAACATTTCATAAGACAACCGGTTCACGATAGGTTCCAAAGACTCCCTTTAAGGCTCCACACATTTCTCCCAATGTGACCCGGGCTTTGACGGCGTGCATCAAGTGTGGCAACAGATTTTCGCCGGATTGTGCGAACCATTGAATTTCATGAAGAGCTTCAGCCACTTTCTTGGGATCCCGGTTGGCGCGAAACGAGCGTAAGCGTTCCCGCTGATACAGTTCGACTTCCTTCCCGATTCGCAGGGTGGGAATGGTGTACTGCTCCGACTCCATGTACTCATTGACGCCGACAATGATGCGTTCTTTCCGGTCGATTTCTCCCTGGTAGCGCTGGGACGCCTCCAGAATCTCTCGTTGTGGAAACCCCCGTTCGATGGCGGCCAACATGCCTCCCATGGCATCCAGCTTGCGAAAATATTCGCGGGCGCCTTCTTCCATCCGGTTGGTGAGGTGTTCAATAAAGTAGGAACCGGCCAGAGGATCAACCGTGTTGGTGACCCCGCTTTCATGAGCAATGATCTGTTGGGTGCGTAACGCCAGCGTGACGGCCTCCTGAGTGGGCAGAGAGAGCGTCTCATCCATGGAATTGGTATGGAGCGATTGTGTTCCCCCGAGCACGGCTGCCAGAGCCTGAAGGGTTGTGCGCACCACATTGTTCATGGGTTGTTGGGCCATGAGGGAACAGCCTGCTGTCTGGGCATGGCAGCGGAGCTGAAGCGACCGTGGATTGTTGGGGTGGTATCGGTCTTTCATTTCCTGCGCCCACAAGCGTCGTGCAGCACGAAACTTGGCAATTTCCTCAAAAAAGTCGTTATGCGAATTAAAGAAAAAGGACAGTTGTGGAGCAAAGGCGTCGATCGGCAATCCTGCCCGGACGGCGGCTTCGACATAGGTCAGCCCGTCATACAAGGTAAAGGCTAGTTCCTGCACGGCGGTGGATCCTGCTTCCCGGATGTGATACCCGCTGATGCTGATGGGATGCCATTTCGGCACGTACTCACTACAGTAGCGGATGGTGTCCGTGATCAACCGCATGTGGGGAGCAGGCGGAAACAACCATTCTTTTTGTGCGATATATTCTTTGAGAATATCGTTTTGAAGGGTGCCATTGAGCCGATTCAGCGGGATGCCTTGCCGTTCAGCCAGAGTGAGATACATGGCGAATATCACGGCGGCGGGGCCATTGATCGTCATGGAGACCGATACCCGATCCAAAGGGATTCCGTCGAAGAGTGTGGCCATGTCTTCCAGTGACGAAATTGCGACCCCACAATAGCCTACCTCCCCAAGAGCCTGCGGATCATCGGAATCCAGCCCCATGAGGGTCGGCATATCAAACGCGACGCTCAGACCGGTTTGTCCCTGATCCAGGAGGTATTTGAAACGGGCGTTGGTGTCATGAGCCGTCCCGAATCCCGCAAATTGCCGCATCGTCCATAGCCGACTGCGGTACATCGTCGGATGAATCCCACGTGTGTAAGGAAAGTCTCCAGGATGCCCGAGGTCACGTTCAGGATCCCAATCTTTGAGGTCATCCTGCGTATACCGATCGGCAATCGGCAGTCCGGACAAGGACGTACAGGGCGTCTTCCGGTCCTGAGGATGGTGAGCGACGGGACCTTCTTCAGCCGAACCTTTCTGATGGACCACCGGTGATTCGTGAGCAATCTTCATGGCGTCATATCCTGACAAGGGGATCAAGGTTGATAGGTGTAAAATCCTCTTCCTGACTTTCGACCCAACCAACCCGCCTCAACATATTTGCGGAGAAGCGGACACGGGCGAAACTTTTGATCGCCGAATTCTTGAAATAAAATTTCGCAAATGTTGAGCACGGTATCCAGACCGATCCGATCGGCTAAGGCCAGTGGCCCTACGGGGTGGTTGGTGCCATGGGTCATCGCCTTGTCGATCATGTCGGCGGTCGCGATGCCTTCGGCTAAGGCAAAAATGGCTTCATTGACCATCGGCATGAGCAGGCGATTGACAATGAATCCTGGAGAATCTTTGGATTCCACCACAACTTTTCCCATGCGGTCGGCAAGTCCGGCGAGAAGCGAGATGGTCTCATCGCTGGTTCGCAACCCTCGAATGAGTTCGACCAATTTCATGACCGGGACCGGATTCATAAAATGCATGCCGGCCACCTGAGCGTCCCGCTCCGACATGGCTCCTAATTTTGTGATGGATATCGAGGAGGTATTGCTGGCCAGGATCACCTCCGGTTTGCAGATTGCGCCAAGCTGTCGGAACAGCTCGCATTTCATTTCAAAATTTTCGGGGGCGGCTTCCAGGATTAGGTGACGATCAGTCATGTCTCCGAGGGATTGGGTGGTCCGGATTCGTTTCAGGGCCGCTTCGCCCTCCGAAGCCGGGATGATGCCCTCCTGAATTTGTTTGTCGAATCCCTTGTGAATGCGTTCAAGAGCGGCTTCCAGGGATCCGGTGTGGATATCGTAGAGGAGGACCTCACAGCCTGTGAGCGCAGATACGAACGCAATGCCCGCACCCATTTGGCCGGCTCCTACGACACCAATGGTTTGTATGGCCTGTGATGGCATGTGCGCTTCTCCTCCAGTCAAAACCGAAACGTGATCGGGGCCGTGAATACCATGAGCTAGTTCAAGCGTTCGATCACCACAGCCAGGGCCTCGCCTCCACCAATACAGAGACTGGCAAGTCCCAAACGGCCACCTCTGGCTTCCAGTGCGTAAAGCAGGGTGGTCATTATCCGTGCGCCGGTAGCTCCGATAGGATGTCCAAGCGCCACGGCACCTCCATTCACATTGACTTTCGCCGGGTCCAGGTTGAGTTCCCGGTTAATGGCAAGAGACACCGAGCTAAAGGCTTCATTGATTTCAAAGAGATCAATCTGCTCGATGGTCAGACCTGTCTGCTTCAGAACTTTTTGGATGGCGTGAACCGGGGCGATGGTAAACCACTCGGGTGCTAATGCGGCGCCGGCATAGCCGATGATTCGTGCCAACGGTGTGATGCGATGGCGTTCGGCCTCTCTCTCTTCCATCAGAACAAGGGCTGCCGCACCGTCATTGCAAGATGGAGAATTGCCGACTGTCAGCACGCCGTCTTCTTTGAACACCGGCTTCAAGCTGGCGAGTTTTTCGAGATTCACGCGATTCGGTTCCTCATCGTCTGTGACGAGAAGGGGATCGCCTTTTTTTTGAGGCACTTCGACGGAAACGATTTCCTGTTTGAATGCGCCGGTCGCGATGGCCATGCGGGCCCGGCGGTAGCTTTCAATCGTAAAGTCATCAAGGGCCTGCCGGCTCAGTTGATACTTCGAGGCGCAGAGTTCCCCGCCCTGACCCATGTGGAAATCGTTATAGACGTCCCAGAGGCCATCCTTGATCAGGCTATCCACCAGTTCCCCATGGCCCAGTCGATAGCCTTGTCGGGCCCTGGTCAGGAGGTAGGGGGCACCGGTCATGCTTTCCATGCCTCCGGCAACCAGAATGCGGGCTTCCCCTAATTTGATGGCTTGAGTGGCCATAATGATGGCCATGAGACTGGACCCGCAGACCTTGTTGATGGTGGTGGCGCCCACCGAGTCGGGCAGGCCGGCTCCAAGCGCGGCTTGCCTCGCGGGGGCCTGTCCGAGACCGGCAGCCAGCACGCACCCCATATAGACCTCGTCCACCAACGCCCCTGACAGGCGAACGCGATGTAAGCTTTCGGCAATGGCCAGACTTCCGAGTTTCGTAGCGGGAACCGGGCTGAAGACGCCCTGAAAGCTTCCCATGGGAGTGCGGATCGCACTCACAATGACCGCATGTTTGGTTTCAGTCATGGGGTGACCTCCCATGTCGGTTGTTCCAGGACAGATTTCACCATGAGCATAAATTGATCGGCCGTGGCTCCATCGATGACCCGATGATCAAAGGCAAGACTCAAGTAGGCCATGGGGCGAATTTCAATGGACTCGTTCACAACCACTGCTCGTCGCTGAACAGCGCCAACGCCAAGGATGGCGATTTGCGGTTGGTTGATGATCGGGGTGCTGAAGAGGCTGCCGGTCCCTCCATGATTGGTGATGGTGAAGGTCCCTCCTTGGACTTCCTCGGGCTGGAGTTGTTTGGTTCGTGCCCGTTGAGACAGATCGGCGACTTCTTGACCCAATTGCCGAAGATCCTTTTGATCGGCATGTTTGACAACGGGAACCAATAATCCTTCTTCTACGGCGACAGCTATCCCGATATGCACAGGATGCTTGAGGATCAGACCTTTGGCAGACCAGGAGGAATTGAGAATCGGAAAGGCGTTGATTCCCTGCGTGACCGCTTTGATCACAAAAGGCAGATAGGTCAGGTGCAACTCCTGTCTGGTGGGTTCGACGGTTGTAAAGTCGGCTTCAAAGAACGTCACCACATGGGCTGCGGTCTGTCGACTCTTGACCATGCGTTCAGCAATCGTTCGTCGCATGGAACTCAGGGGAATTACCTCTTCTTCAAGGGAAGGGGAAACGGATGCGGGCTGTCCCTTTAGCGGATCGCCGGACTCTTTTCCGGGCAGGCCTTGTTTGTCCAGAAACTCCAGAATGTCCTTTTTGGTAATCCGTCCATTCATGCCGGTTCCGGTGATACGGCTGAGGTCCACCTGGTGCTTCGCGGCAAGGTCTCGAACAGCTGGTGAAAGGAGGTTTGGGGATCCTGAGATCGTTGACTGGCCGTGACCGGACGATACCGATGATGGAATTGTGCTTGTCGGGGAATCACCGTTTCCGGATTCGGAATGGTAATCGAGTCGCGCAAGAAGGGTGCCCACCGGGACCGTTTCCCCTTCCTGAATCAAAATCTCGGTTAAGGCTCCGGTTGCCGGGGAAGGAATATCCAGTGCGACTTTATCGGTTTCCACCTCTAAGAGGGATTCATCCTTTTTCACCTGGGCCCCCAGCGGAACGAGCCATTTCACGATGGTGCCTTCGGCAATGCTTTCACCTAACTGCGGCATGACGATGTCGGTGGCCATGAATTACTCCCCTGTGTAATCAATAAGCCGCCAATTGGCGGGCGGCGGTGATGACGTCATGAGCTTTCGGAAGAAAAAAGTCCTCCAGCGGGGGACTATAGGGTACGGGAATATCGGGGGCTGCGATCCGCATAATCGGCGCATCAAGCGCGTTGAAGCATTCTTCAGCCAGAATCGCAGCAATTTCACCACCGATTCCTCCGGTCTTCGTATCTTCGTGGAGAATAATCACTTTGCCTGTTTTTCGAACAGAGTCTTTGACCGTGTCGGTATCAAGGGGACTCAAGGTGCGAAGATCCACGACTTCCATGTCGATCCCCTCTTGATCCAAGGCCTCTGCTGCCTCCAATGCCACGTGGACCATGGCTCCATAGGTGATGACGGATATCTCGCTTCCTGTCCGTTTGATCTCCGCTTCCCCGATCGGGACGATATAATCTTCAGCAGGAAGCACCTCCTTCACGCGCCGGTACAGAAATTTATGCTCAAAATAAATGACGGGGTTATGATCCCGGATCGCGGCCTTCAACAATCCTTTGGCATCATAGGCGGTTGAGGGCGCCACCAGTTTCAACCCGGGGGTATGAAAGAACCAGGCTTCCGGGCACACGGAATGGAACGGTCCTCCATGAGTCCCTCCCCCGAAGGGTGCGCGGATGACCAGAGGCACCTCTGCTCCCCAACGATAATGATTCTTGGCGGCCACCTCGGTAATTTGATCGAACGCACAGGAAATGAAATCCGCAAATTGCATTTCAACCACGGGTCTCATGCCCATCATCGCCGCCCCGATCGCGGCGCCGACAATTCCCGATTCCGCCAGAGGGGTGTCCAGCACTCTCCATTCACCATACTTATCTTGAAACCCTTCGGTGACACGAAATGCCCCGCCGTAAGGGCCGATATCCTCTCCCATAAGGAAGACCCGTTCATCCTGGCTCATTTCTTCATCAAGGGCTTGGGAAATGGCTTCCAGATAGGTCACTTCATGTGTGATGGCGGATGTGGTCATATCAGTACCTCCACGGGATTGGCCGCAAAGACGCCTTCCAACGCTTCCGGACCTTCCGGAAGAGGGCTTTGTTCCGCGAACTCCAAGGCGGATTCAATTTCCTTTTCAACCCTCATATGAATTTCCTGGAATTCGGGTTGACCGGCATACCCCAATTCTTTCAGCCGACGTTCCGCCTTCAGAATGGGATCTTTCTTCTTCCACTCCTCCAAGAGGTCTCGAGGCACATATTTGGCGGAATCATGCTCCGAATGCCCGTGCATACGCATGGTTTTGCATTCGATAAAGGTGGGACCCCCTCCGTTCCTGGCACGTTGAAAGGCCCGTTGTGCCGTCAGATAGACGGAGGCGACATCGTTACCGTCCACAATTTCACCGGGTATGGCATAGGCTTTTGCCCGCTCGACAACATCTTTGATGGCCATCTGATGGTGAAGAGGGGTGGAGTAGGCGTATTGGTTGTTATTGCAAAAGAACACCACCGGCAGCCGGCGAACGGATGCGAAGTTCAACGCTTCATGAAAATCTCCGCGACTGGTCCCTCCATCTCCTGTATTCGCGGCGACAATACGGGATTCACCACGGAGCTTAAACGCCAGAGCCACTCCGGTCGCGACGGGAAGATTGTCAGCCAGATGACTGACAAAGGCGATGATGCCACGTTTCAGGTCGCCCATATGCACGTTGCCGTCCTTCCCTTTGGTGGGTCCGGTGCGCTTTCCAAGATATTGCGCTAAGACCTCACCCGGCGTAATGCCTCTGACTAAGAACGCGCCCATATCCCGGTGGAAGGGGGCGATAATGTCATCGGCCTGCAGGGCGGAAGCATAGCCCACCGAAATCGCCTCCATTCCATGGCTGGTGTACGCACCACCGACGATGCGACCTTGCCGGTACAGCGTGGTCACTCGTTCCTCCAACGCTCTGGTGAGTTTAAGAAAATAATAGAGGTGGAGAAATTCAGATTGTGAAATCTCCATAACACTCTCCTTTTGTCTAGACATGAATAGTGTATCCTCTTGTTGGTCATTGGGTGTGGTATGGGTGATCCGTCATGTCCCCCACGTATTCGATGACGGCCTCCTCAAGCCGTCTGATGTTTTGGAGTTGAGCCGCGTTGCAACGAGCGGAATTGGACGTCGCGATAGCGTGCCAATGCCGGGCTCAACCTCGCCTTTAACTCCAAACGTTTGGGCTTCCCCGTTGTCGTATAGGGCACTTCCTGGCCAAACATGATGACCTTGGGACACTTGGCAAAGGGCAACGTCTGGCGACACCATGTGACCATCTCATCTTCCGAAGGTTGCGGCATATGTTCTTTGACCACGAGGTATCCGGCAATTTCTTCTCCGTAGAAACGGTTTTCGAATGAAACGGCCATGCCGAATTTGACGGAAGGGTGTCCTCTGAGTACTTCATCAATTTCCAAGGGTGATATATTCACACCCCCACGGATGATTAATTCCTTCAGTCGCCCGGATATGAAAAAATACGGGCGATCAGCCTGATCACGAACGAAGAACCCCTCATCTCCCGACCGGAACCATCCCCACCGGAAACTTTCCTCATTCGCATCCGGTCGTTTCAAGTAACCCGAACACACCGTTTGTCCGCGGATACAAATTTCCCCCTTTTCCATCTCGCCGACCGCTTGTCCCTGGGGATTGAGGATCGCCATGTCGTTGTGAGGAATTGCGAGGCCAATGGATGGATAGTCATAGTCCGTGAGCCAATGCCTGTGCTCCTGTTCGGAAAGATTAACGGGGAGAAAACTGGAATAACACGTGGTTTCAGATAGTCCGTACCCATGACGAACAGGAGCATGAAATTGATGCTCAAACCGTGACACCGTGTCCTTTAAGAGAGGGCCGGCACCGCAAATCAAGCCACGAAAATGGTCAAGCCGGTATTGCCGGTTATCCCGGGCTTCCTTCCAGCAGGAACTCCAGAATAGTAGGGACCACACTCACGCAGGTCACCCCTTCATCCTGGATGCGGTTCCAAAATGCGGACTGATGAAAACGCCGGTTCAGCACGGATCTGCCCTGTCCGTAAAATGGGGTGATGAGCGTGACCACGATCCCATTCACATGATGAATCGGCAGCACACACATGAGGCAATGACCTTTTTCCAATCCGTGCCATTTTGCAATGCCGTGGGCATCGACGAGAAGATTTTCGATCGTGAGCACAACTCCTTTCGGCGGTCCCGTCGTTCCAGAAGTGTAGACAATCAATGCGTCATCCTGGAGAGCCGTCTGATCGAGAGATCCGTGGCTGTGTGATTGAGCCGGGCGAGGTTGACCCATCATGTCCATGAGCGGGGAAATTCCATTCCCGAGAGAGACGAGATGCCGAAGATGGGGAAGTCGATTCCGGATATCCTGGAGGGCTTCGTATTCGGCTTCCCAACAAAAGGCCACACAGGCCTCTGAATGTTCCAGAATGTAGAAGCGACGGTCTTCAGATTCATTGATGTCAATCGGCACCACCACGGCTCCCAGGACCCATGCGGCAAAATACATCACCACGGTAAAGTCATGATTAAACAGCAAGGTGGCAATGCGATCGCCCCGTTGGATCCCCAGTTGCTCACGCAGGAAGGTGACGGTTCGATTGACGGCGTTTCCGAATTCCTCATAGGTATAGCTTCGAACCATTCCGGAATCGTCGTAATACGTTAAGTACACTTCTTTCATGAGTGCCGGATCGCCCACCCGTTGATGAAAAAATTGCGTAAACGAAGAATAGGGGAATTCCAGGAGCGGGTTACCGTTTCGATGGGCCTCCTGAATATTGGTATTCATGGAAATCGTTTCAATCATCTGTTTTGCCCTTTAAGGAATCATTCTCCAATGAGCACGAGGTCTCGCGAGCAATAGCCATTCTCATCCTTAAGCTCGGGACTTTTCATCCTCGCGCATCCCCGAGTGTGACATGCCTGTTCCTGGAATGCGCCCCATGGTGGTTAGGGATGTTCATTGTGCGTTGACGCTCGAGACCCAACCAGAACCCCTCTAAAAAGTTCAGAACCTGTCGGACGCCGTCGTGAAAATCCTGTTGTTCCTGAATGGAGAGTGTCCCCTGAGCAGAACCATGGCCTTCCATGGCCGCAACTGCATGTACCATGGCTTCCTCATGAGTGGATTCCAGTTCACGATGGAAGGTGAAATACCTTATATCAAGGCCGGGAAATCTTTGACGACGCAAAGACCGTAAGCCGGGAATGAGGTGATCCCACATGGTAATGGCCATGTTTTCCAGGCCAAAGGAAGCTCCTAGGGCTTGTTCATGGAGTCCGCTGCTGTACAATTCTTCCAACCCTTCAATATAAGCCCGGGTAGAAGGCATCATCGGTGTAGTTAGAGCTTGATGAAGATCGATGTCGAGGGATCGTAAGAAATGCCGATAGAGCAACTCGTGTCTGTTCTCAGGATTTCCCTCCCCTAATTCTGAATACAAAACCCGTGTCAATTCTTCCGCGATGGATTCGTCCTCGGTGTTGACCAGTTGTGCGACAAGAATCTTTGGAAAGAATCGGGCAAAGTTATAAAACTCCACCGCAAAAGCATGGAGTTCTTCATCGGATGCGACACCCTTCTTAAACCAATTCAGGTAAGAGTTATTAATGGCACCATGATGAAGTACGAACTCCCGCATCTCCCGATAAAATCCTGACATGGTCGCCTCCTTAATCGGAACCTATAAGTAAGTCCCATTCATGTGACTGAATGCGGTGATTGCCAGTCATGATTTAAATAATAAAATATTATTATCATAATAAAACTTTTATAGATAACAAGCAATGATTGTATATAGTCAGGGTGTCGTAGGGGTCATTTTAATTGATGCATTTGCAAAAGATTGCCATTAATTATTTTTTAATGGTAAGTTATAATTAATTTGGTGGCTAAGTCCAATAAGGAGCGGACGACACTGAGATATCTGAAAGGTCTGCAGGAGCCGTTTCATATTCCTGATAGGGAAGGAGAATCCAATGGGTGACACGGTTGGAATTGATCACATTACCCTTTGTGTGAATGATCTGCATGCTGCCGAACACCTGTTTAACAACATTCTCGGTTTTCAAACGATCTGGTCTGCCGATGATGTGGGGTCCGATAGATCCAGCATGGATACCATTGTGGTTCAACGGAACAACATTCGAGTGGCCCTCATGCAAGGCCGGGATAAAACCGGGAAATCACAGATTACGGAGTTTGTCGAACGGTTTGGGCCAGGTATTCAGCATGTCGCATTGGAAGTGGACGACATCGAAACCGTGTGCCAGGAATGGGAAGCCCATGGCGTGAAGTTCAGCGGACCCGTAAAGGAAGGTCGAGATGGATTCGGTCCGCTCCGTCAGCGTTTTACCTATCCACTTTTCCCCGGCAGTGGAATTTTCTTCGAATTGACTCAGCGTAAACAGGGGCAGGAGGAGTCAAAGACTTTTGTGAAGAGCACGGTCGAGTCCTTATATCAGGATATTGAGCGGGATCAAACGCAGGGCGTAGAACAGACCATTATTGATTTTGGGCATATCCCCTAAGTAGCCATGGCCATGGCGGATTCATGCTGACAGAAAGGACCCCATGTACTTAACACGGAAAGGTCAATCACCCCGGCAAGCGCACGTCAATATTCCATCAGGGCTGTACGAAGAGGAACATGGACGCAAGGGATTTGCCGGTCCGGCTTCCCATCTGTATCGATCGCATCCTCCTACCAACTGGCTTCGCATCGACGGGCCTTGTCGGCCTCGCGCCTTCCAGTGCAGCGACCTGACCCCTCCAGATTTTTTCTCCGGGGAAAGCCGACCGGTTGAAATATTACGAAGTCCGGACGTCCTGCTGTCTATTTCCCGCCGGAAAGAAACGATGCCGTATTATTTTCGCAATGCGGATGGCGATGAAGTGCATTTTGTGCATAAAGGCCGTGGACTGGTTGAAACCGATTACGGCGTGCTGACGTATGAACCTGGAGACTATCTGGTTATTCCCAAAGGGACGACCTACCGGACGGTTGTGGAAGAAGGACCCGGTGTCATGTTGATCATCGAAACTTCTGAGCCTGTCATGCTGCCCGAACGGGGTTTGTTGGGACAGCATGCCCTATTTGATCCCGAGGTCCTTGTGGTCCCCGAACTTTCAGCGCCTGTCACCACACCGCGTCAACATGAATGGGAGCTTCGCATCAAACGTGATGGAACCTATACCAAGGTGTTTTATCCTTTTCCTCCATTGGATGTCGTGGGGTGGAAGGGAGAGGTTTGGCCGACGAAACTCAACGTTCGGGATTTTCGGCCGGTGACCAGTCCCCGCTATCACTTGCCTCCGAGCGTGCATGCGACCTTCCAGGCGGGAAGGGTGTGGATATCGACATTTGCCCCCAGACCGCTGGAGAGTGAGCCAGGTGCATTGAAAATTCCCTTTTATCATCGGAATACGGATTTTGACGAAGTCCTGTTTTATCACGAGGGAAATTTCTTCAGCCGGTCGGGCATCCATCCGGGAACGATGACCTTGCATCCTCAGGGCATCCATCATGGACCCCATCCAGGCGCGGTTGAGGCCAGTAAAACACAAACCCAGACGAATGAAATTGCGGTGATGGTCGAGTCACAGCAGCCCTTCTCCGTGATGCTTGAGGCTGAGGCTGTTGAATTAAAAAACTATTCCATGAGTTGGAGCACACCATGAAACTTGTCACCTTTCAGGTTCACACACCAGTCGGAAAATTTGCACGGGTCGGAGCATTCCACCATGAGTCCATCGTGGATCTGAACATGGCATACACGCGGATGCTGGCGGATCTAGGGGAGGCTCAACCCTACAGGCTGGCCACATCGGGAGTCCCGTCCTCTATGCTGGAACTCCTTCAGGGGGAAGTGTCGGCGATGAATAGAGCCCGGGAAGCCTTTCACTATATCAGTGACAACGATCATGTGGTCCATGGCCCTGATGGTGAAACGATTGTCTATAAAAGGGAAGAGGTTTCGTTGCTTGCGCCGATCCCTCATCCCCCTCTTCTTCGTGATTTTATTGCCTTTGAGGCGCACATCGCCGCGACTTCCAAAAAACGAGGTCAACCGATACCCCCAGAGTGGTACAAGGCGCCGGTCTATTATAAAGGCAATCCACAGACTATTATCGGGCCCGAAGATGTTCTGGCATGGCCGTTACAGACACAAAAACTCGATTATGAGCTGGAGTTGGCCTGCGTTATTGGTCGAAAGGGGAGAGATATTCCAGCGGATAAGGCGTGGGACTATATTGCCGGCTATACCATCATGAATGATTTTAGTGCGCGGGATATTCAATTCCTGGAAATGGCGTGTCGGCTCGGACCCGCGAAGGGGAAGGATTTTGCCACGGCGTTGGGACCCTGCCTGGTGACGCCGGATGAGATTCCAGACCTGAAGCAGGTCGCCATGGTGGCTCGTGTCAATGGAGAAGTCTGGTCGAAAGGGACGTTTGGAACCATTTACTGGTCGTTCGCTCAAATGATTGAACATGTGTCCAGGGGAGAAACGGTCTATCCCGGTGAAGTGTTCGGCTCTGGAACCGTGGGTGGGGGATGTGGATTGGAGATTGATCGGTTTTTACAGCCGGATGACGTCGTGGAGCTGGAAATTCAGCCTATTGGAACATTGAAAACGAAGATTACCAAGGAGCATTGAGCATGAATCTGGTGCTTGAGAAACACAAACGCATATCGGAGTTGGTCGATTATCAGCGAAGGCTCTACGCGGATTCAACCGTCGAAGAACGTCTTCAATCGATAGTCCGGGAGTCCCCATCCTCTTCCTTGTCGAAAAACAAGGTCATTCAAATACTTCGCGATTCAATGGCGGTTCTGTTCGATACGCATGTATCAGTCGTGTCGGGTCACCATACCGCGACCTATTTAGGATTTGAGTCCATCGCACGTGATGCGGATCTCCTTTCCATTATCACTGCGGATATGGGCCACTGGGTTCTAGGCCTGAGCCAACACCATCGAATCGACGGACTCCTCGTGCCGGCCTCGGATGCACGTTTGTTGGCAGAGGGTATATCGACAATTATCAGCCCTCAGATGGTGGTGAGAGTAGTGTCTGCGCCTTTTAATCGCGATACAGGAAAGATTGGGGTGGAGATTCCCGAAGGCTCGATACAAAAAGGAGATAATTTTGTGGTGATCAATGATGTCACCGCGCGAGGGAGTTGTGTCAACAAACTCCAAACCATTGTGAGCGAACATGGCGGTCATGTCGTGGGGATGATGGTATTTGCCCGTCGGGACAGCGGGCAATTCCCTTTAATGGACGACTTGATGTCTCGTTATCCATTTTACTATGGGACGAATGTGACGATGCCTCAATGGGAAATTCAAGACTGCCCGAATTGTCGAGCCGGAGAGGAATTCTTTTCCTGGAAGGAAATGCCGTCCGATCTCAGGGCAAGAGGGGATGATGCTTGCTGACCGCCTGGCCGAGTATGCGGAGTTTTTGACCTTTCAGAACCTTCCTCCGGACGTGATCCATGAGGTGAAGCGACGGGTATTGGATAGCCTGGCCTGTGCCTATGGTGCCACCAGCGCACCTCCATGCAGTATTGCCAGACGCCTGGCGACCCGGGTGATGGTCAAAGAAGGCGCAACGGTATGGGGAACCCGGAATCGAACCAGTCCGGATCTGGCCGCCTTTGCGAATGGCACGGCGGTGCGGTATCTCGACTGCAACGATACCTACCTTTCCAAGGAGCCCGCTCATCCGTCAGACAATATTCCGGCCTGTCTGGCGGTTGCCGAAAGTCTTCATGTTCATGGCCGGCAATTCATTCAATCCATCGTGCTGGCCTATGAGGTTCAGTGCCGTCTTTGTGACGCAGCCGCGCTTCGCCCCCGAGGATGGGATCACGTCACCTACGGAGCGTTTTCTACCGCGGTTGCCACAGCCAAGCTGCTCAAGCTTCCCAAAAAACAGATCGTGCATGCGCTCAATCTGGCGGGTATTACGGCAGGAGCACTGCGTCAGACCAGAGTGGGGGAAGTTTCCCTATGGAAAGCCTGCGCGTTTGCCAATGCAAGCAGGAACGGAATCTTCGCAGGATTTGCGGCTCGCGAGGGTATGACCGGACCGGAGGCCATGTTTGAAGGAGAAAAGGGGTTTATGAAGGTGATTTCCGGGCCATTCTCTTTACCCGAAATGGGAGGACGCCACGGCTCTTCCTATAAAATTCTTGACACCTACATCAAGCCCCATCCGGTGGAATATCATGCTCAGTCGGCGGTGGAGGCGGCATTCGCCATTCGGGAACAACTGATTGCTGCGTGTGGGGAATACCCTGTCCACCGCATCAAAGCAATTATTGTCGGCAGTGGTGATGTGGCGATCGAAATTATTGGACGTGATCAGGAAAAATGGCATCCCAAAACCCGTGAGACTGCTGATCATAGTCTCCCCTTTTGCGTGGCAGTCGCCCTGACGGATGGGGAAATATCTCCCCGGTCATTTTCCCCGCATCGCCTGAACGATACCGTTCTGTTGAATCTGATGCAGAAAATCCGTGTTGAAGAGGTCAAAGAGTTTTCCGAGCGTTATCCGGATGCCATGGCCAACAGAATTGACGTCACCCTGATGGACGGCAGGACGTTCACGGCTCAGATTGACCATCCCAAAGGTCATCCACGACGCCCGCTCACCGATCGCGAACTGGAATTGAAGTTTCAGAAGTTGTCTTCACGGAAAATCGGCCGGAAAGATATGACGAACGTTATCCAAACCGTGTGGGAACTGGACCGTCTGAAAGACGTGAATGTCCTGGTGTCGGCATTACCAGTTTTGGAAAGCCGATGAGTGGGAAACCAATAACCTCGCAGGGTCTGGCGCGCCGCTTTCGAACCGAGCTTCAACGGGACACGGTGGCGGTGCCGGGTGTATTTAATGCATTTTCGGCTCGATTGGTTGAGGATGCCGGTTTTCCGGCAGCATACCTGTCAGGAGCGGGTCTGGCGGCTTCCCGGGCACTACCCGATATCGGGCTGTTAACGATGACGGAGGTAGTGACAGAAACCCGGTACGTGACTCAACGGGTTCAAATTCCGGTCATCGTGGATGCCGATACGGGCTTTGGAGAGAGGCACCAGGTGTATCGCACGGTTCAGGAATTAGAATCAGCCGGGGCGGTGGGAATCCAATTGGAAGACCAGGTGTTGGCAAAACGTTGCGGCCATTTGCCCGGAAAAACCCTGATTTCGTGTGAGGACATGTGTCAAAAAATTCAGTCGGCAGTTGAAGCAAAACAGGACCGGGATCTTGTCATCATTGCGAGGACGGATGCCCGGTCTGTGGAAGGTCTGGATGGGGCCATTGAGAGGGCTCGAGCTTACAGGGCAGCCGGCGCTGATGCGATTTTCCCCGAGGCCCTGCAGTCAGCGGAAGAATTTCAAACGGCAGCCAAGGCTTTGAAATATTCCGGGGGCATTCTGGTCGCCAATATGACTGAATGGGGACAAACTCCCTATATGACCGTCAAGGAATTCTCCGGAATGGGATATCACATCGTACTGTTCCCCATGACCGTATTTCGTGTGATGGCGAAGGCAGGCCGAGCAGCTCTTCTGGAATTACAAAAACAGGGGACCCAACAAGCTTTCCTCGACCGCATGCAAACCAGGCAGGCATTGTACGAGGTGTTGGATTATCAAAAGTATGAACGTGTGCCAAAGGAATGAAAGAGGCGCGTTGAACCTTCCAACCCCTGGGAATGCATCTGACGGCCTCTTTGGACCGCCTCAGGGCACAAAATTTTCAACAGGCCTGTAAAAGAAAGGCAGGTGCGTCATGGAAACGGCCGTTCATAATCCCGGGCTTGACGGGGTGGTGGTGGGGGAATCAGCCATCTGCCAAATAGACGAGACGCGGGGAAGTTTACGATATCGAGGATATGCCATTGAAGAGCTGGCTGAGCAGGCGACGTTTGAAGAAGTGGCATATTTATTACTGCATGGAGATCTTCCGTCATCCCGCGATCTTCAGGAGTGGCAGGCCGAGTTGGCTCATGCCGGATCCTTACCCCCGGTCGTGTGGCAATTTCTCCAAACAGTTCCAGCTTCTGCGAATGTCATGGATGTGCTGCGAACCGGGGTGTCGTTTCTCGGGATGATCGATCCTGAAGCTCAGGATATCTCCCATGAGGCGAACCTCCGAAAGGCCGTCCGGTTACTCGCACAAATGCCTCTACTTCTTTCCTGGGCCGTTCGAACACGATTCGATCATCCTCTATTTCAGGCTCCGGCCACAAAGTCGTTTGCCCAAAGCCTCTTGTATCTGTTGACAGGGAATCTCCGGGAAGATCATGCGAAAGAACTGGAGGTTTCTCTTAATCTCTATGCCGAGCACGAATTGAATGCCTCGACGTTTGCCGGTCGGGTCACTTGCTCAACCCTGGCTGATCTCTATGGGGCTGTCACGGCGGCTATTGCGACACTCAAAGGCCCCCTTCATGGCGGAGCGAATGAAGCTGTGGCGGAGATGTTCCATGGAATTCGGGACCCCGAAAAAGCGCAGGGGTGGGTCCATGCCAAATTGATCCGGAAAGAACGGGTCATGGGGTTTGGCCATCGAGTCTTAAAACATGAGGATCCGCGTTCGGCTATCGTCAAACGACGAGCGAAAGCGCTGGGTCAACATGCGGACGAGACGCGGTGGTACGAGATTGCGGAAATCATTGAACAGACGATGAAGGAAGAAAAGGGGCTTCTCCCGAATTTGGATTTTTATACGGCAGTGGTCTACCTGTTCATCGGAATTCCCCAAAAAGCCTTTACGCCCATTTTTGTCGCAAGCCGGCTGAGTGGATGGTGTGCCCATATCATCGAACAACAGGATCACAATCGTCTGATCCGGCCACGAGCCTCCTATATCGGCCATTCTGCGCGGGAATTTCTTTTTATCGAGGACCGGTAGAATAAATATGAAAACCCTCGCAAGTCGATTTCTGTCTTCCTGAGTCAAACGAAGGATCTATGCCTCAAGCCTATGGTCAAAGGCCAGCCCTGTCCTTCAGGGGAAAAAGCCGGATAGGAATTTCTATAGTATTGTACCTTTTGGTTACGATTCCCACATCTCCGTCGCCATTTTAAAGGGAGAGGATTGGATGCGGCCGAAGGTGAGGGCTAATTTTAAATTTGAACTACTATATTTGCGACCAGTCGATGATCCTCAAGGGAAAAGATATCAATTGGGAGAAAAACTGGCGGCCGGAAGGCAAAATTAGTCCTTGTCTTGAGCGTATGTCCGAAGAAACCGACCGAGTTGTGTTTTGAATTGGCGTTCTCCTTGATATTCAAAGACAAAGCGGGTTTCAAAGAGAGGGCTTGGATTCAGGTCACGTAAATGGTCCGGTTTCCAGGAAATATTCAACTGGTCAATGACGGTGATAGGGATCGAACCACTGTTGTTCATGCCCAAATCCCTGGTGGCATAGGAGCGGGAAAAGATGAGAATTTCGTTATCGAATAACGCGGCATTGATCTCTTCTTTGACGCCACGGGCTCGGAATTCTGCAACCAATCGTTGATAGATGAGGGTCGTGGCTAGCTGCTCGCGAAATCCGAAAAACGCGGCAATCCCCGCGTGTCGTTGATCGTTTAATACCTGAAGGCAGTCTTCGATTTGAGAGGCATCGTTCATCTGCTCTCTGTTGAAGATAAACACTCGCCGAATTTTGACTCCCCGCTGAACCGCTGCCTGATTGGCCAATAAATAACTGGGAAAGAGGGGCCCATCCCGTTTCCATATCTGCCATCGTTCCATCATCGAATCAATGGTGGACTCCACGGTATTCAGTAGTTGAATGGCTTCATTCTGAGCAATGGTGCCCTCATAGGACAGCATTTGGGATTCAAGCTGGCGGAGTTCCTGGCCTATGGCCTCCACTTTGTGGGGAATGTATCTCGGTCGTTCCGGCACATGCAACATGACATCGACGGCTGACAACGCCATGGCCCAATGGCTCTTTTCTTCGGGGGTAGCCCGGTCTTTCTGGGCGACGATTAAGAGCTCGACGGGATTTTTTTTGAGAAGATTGGCTATCCGGATGCAAACCGTGGCATTCGGTACTTTTTTGCCGCGGCGAAACCAGTTGGCCTCAGGCTGGCTCACTTTGAGTTTTTTTGCCAGGGCGTAATCATTCGTGATTCCATAGGTTTTTTTGATCTGCTCGATAAACTTAGGAAAGTCCATGCTCGGCTCCAAAAAAAATCAATCGAAATGAATCAGTGGGATACCAAAAAGGATCATTTTCACTGCCGGATGAGGCACATGCAATCCGGTCTTGCTACAGCTAGATGATTCTAGACGAATTCATCCTGAATTTAAAATGCAGGTAATTTTTTTCGGTAGAACGGTCAAGCCGGTTTTGATTTGGCCCCAGGCAACCTGGTGATTTTGTGATGGGGGGAAAGTATCCGTTGGTCAAGGCGAGTGACCAACGGGCTATTAAAGGAAAGGGTAACTCGGGACGGGGGGCAAATGAGGTGACGCGCATCCCTTTGTCGTTTCTTAGTGGGATGTTGGTCTGTTCAAAGGTATGCTATCTCTGTTCATCTTCCCATTTTTCTTTCTGGCCCCCTCATTCATGTGCGCTTTTTGCTTTCCGAAATAGGGCACTGATGGGCAGTCGCCCTTATTGTTGTTAGGTGAGGCCATTTTCCTTGAATTTTTGCAGGCGGTTTGGCGGCCTGGTAATGTGTAATGTCGCTTTCTCTAGATCTAGAGAGTGACCTCAGAAGGCAGGAACCCAAAATAATGCAAGAATTTAAGGCCCAGGTCAGTCAAGTCAAGGATCTGACCCATGACGTCCGTGAGTTGGAACTCACCCTCCTTACCCCTGATGCCATCGACTTCAAGGCCGGGCAGTGGATCTCTCTGAACGTCTGGCATCCGGGATTGAGCCAGCATGTTCCGCGGCAGTATTCGATTTCCTCGCCACCCAGTCAGTGCCACAAGATCAACCTCCTCTTTAACCGGATTCCCGATGGCCTAGGCTCAAACTATTTATTTAGCCTACATAAAGGAGATCCCGTAACATTTCAAGGGCCCAATGGGTCGTTTTACCTTCAAGAGAAAGCCGGGCGAGACCTCATCTTTGTGGCCACGGGAACCGGGATTGCGCCGTTTTGTTCAATGCTCTCTACCTTCTTGGAGCAGCCAGAAGCTGGAACCTTGGCGTTGTATTGGGGGTTGCGGAGCCAGCGGGACCTTTACTATCAACATGAATTGGAATCCCTTGCACGGCGGCATCCGAATTTTAATTTTAGCACAATCCTGTCCAGGCCGGAAAAGGGTTGGAAAGGTCCCATTGGACGAGTGACAACCTTTGTGGAGAACAATGTTACATCAGTGAGCAATGTGACTTTTTATCTCTGCGGAAATGGCGGCATGATTCGAGACGTGACGGCAATTGTGAGAAAAAAAGGCCTCTGTCCCATTCGCACTGAACAATATTATGATGAAGCCGGTGCCGGAACAGGCGATTGAATCCGGCACGACGCTACCGATAAAACGGATCGTTCCAATGAATCTGCTCCGACATTAAGGCTTGTATTTTACTTGGTGTCCAAGAAGAGAGCACTTCTTTGGGATCTATGGATTTATCGAGAAGGGCAGAATCGACAGAATAATCGGGAATGCGTATTGAGGTAGGTTTGGCAAGGGTGACTGCGGTGGCAAGAGCTTTCGCGCCCTCATAAGCCCGGCCCGGCGCAATAGGAGAATCTCTTCCGTGGGTCGGATTCTCTTCGGACAGTTTGATTTTTATATTGTTTGCAACAACCTGTGAATAACGAGCAATGCGATTGGTATCCTTCCAGATTTTAATCAGACCGGGAAGGTCAGCGGGCCTGCTTGCAAAAGCATCTGAATCAGCACGTTCAATGGCCTTCATGAATTTGTCGATGTCGGTTACTCCATGCGCTCTAGAAAAGGTACGGACCTGTTCCTCATTCAGTGATGTCATTTGAACGATGGTAATGGACGGTGTATTTTTCTTTTTGGCCATTTGTGGAATGTCGGCCTCGAAAAGGGTAGAAAGACTGAATCGATCAGGGGAACCTGCTTCAAATTCGGCAGTCTCTGTTATGTATGGACGAGCCAGGCGCCTGCGGAGCCTGGCGAGGTCAGCCTGTGCCTGCCAGGCGTGAGGGCGGGTGGATATGACAATTGTTATCCGATATTGATAGGGCTTAATTGTGTCTACTTAATTGACGATTGCATTCTCGAAATCTGCTGTGTTCGCAAGCCGGGCTTCGTCGACCGAGTCCAGAAAGAAATATCCATGCAGGGTTCCTTGAGCCCAAGTCTGGAGTTCTTCGGAATTTCCAATTTCAATTGCCTTCTCAAGAACTTTGTCCGCCAACATCTCCAGGCGACAGAAGAAAGCTATCTCCCCTGCACGGCGGAGTTCCATGGCTTTCTCCCTCCTCTCAACTGTTTTTACCATTGCCGGCTTCAGCGAGAATGACGGCGCACCGATTTTGGAATAGGTCATTCCATGTTTTCGCATTCCAATGAGGTGAGCCGAAAATAAACGAATAGTTGTCTTGCTCGTTAGTGGAGTGGGGATTGAAGTCAATGAAGGTCCGGTTGATTTGAACAAATTGTGACATGGGGGTTCTAATGTTTTGGTTGTTTGCAGTATAGGCTAGAGGATTAATTGGATTTACAATGAAAAACTTGGAAGTCACGCAATTAGAGTTCAAAAGATACCATCCAAAGGCAAAATATTTGAAATTTCCAACAGTCCCTTACAAGGAAAAAACAATGGCAGCAGATCTCCTAGCCCGGGAGTTAGGACTTTTGGTTTATGGCGTGAAACTCAACCAGATTATGAGCAAGTTTATCGGGGAGACGGAAAAGAATATGGTTCGTATGCTGAAGGCTGCCGAAATGAAGAAGGCGGTGGTCTTGTTGAATGCGGCCGATTCCCTGTTCTGAAAACAGATTGAAATGACAATCCGAAACGCGTAGTTCATTTCTGTTATCGGGTGACGAGTGAGCCGGCCATTGCCTCTCTCTCCGGTTTCTGGAAGATGGATGGTCGGGGCACCGTACGTCGTCGACACCCCGACCATTTGCTGCTTCGGATTAGGGCCGCGCCTCTAAGATCAAATTGAGTGGGGTTTCTGTCGCTCGACGGAACCGTGTGAATCCCCCGCTCATGACCACCTCCCGCAGACGTGCCTCTCCAGCCTGGGCACCAAGCCCGGCGCCCACTTCCTGGGCCAGCGATGCCGGCGTGCACACTGTCGTCGAAAATCCGTAGAAGACCCGGCTAATCGGGTTGAGATTACTTTCAAGTGTATCGTGGGCGAAGGGTTCAACGAGCAGCCATGTGCCATTGGGGTCGAGCGATGAATACACATGCCCGGCAGCCCCCACCGGGTCGCCCATGTCGTGGAGACAGTCGAAGAAGGTCACTAGGTCGTAATTCGTGCCGGGATAGGTTTTTGCGGTGGCAACTTCAAATTTAACGTTGGTTAAGCTGGTTTCTCTCGCTAGACGTCGGGCCTCATCGATGGACGGCGCATGGATATCAAAACCGAAAAACTGTGATTGAGGAAAGGCTTCGGCCATGATAAGGGTCGAGTGCCCATGGCCGCATCCCACATCTGCGACGCGTGCGCCCCGTTTGAGCTTTTCAGCTACACCGTCGAGCGCAGGAATCCATGAAGAGGTCAGATGGATCCGGTAGCCGGGACGGAAAAACTTGGCTGTTCCGCAGAACAGGCATGGGTGACGGTCGCCCCAATTTATTCCGTTCCCGGTGCGAAAGGCCTCCGTGATCTTTGGCTCGTCGGCGATGACCGACGCGATCGAATAAAAGCCCCCGCAGGCGTGCACCGGTGAGTCCTCATCGGCGAATACCGCTGACTGCTCGGGTGTCATGGAAAAGGTTCTCGTCTCAGGATGGTATTCGATATATCCTGATGCCGCCTGTGCGGACAGCCATTCGCGCACGTATCGCTCGGCCGTGCCGGTGCATTCCGCAAGTTCATGTGAAGTGAGGGGGCCGCCTTCGGCGAGGGCCTTGTACAGTCCCAGTTTGTCTCCGATGAGGACGAGAGCCGTCCCAATGGCGGCTCCCATATCCCCAACCATTTTCCCCATAAACTCCTGCAGTTTGGTTTCATTGAGAACCATTTTTTTCCTCCTTTGTTTGAATAGGCTGAATGAGAATGTCGTTGCGTATGCGATGTCCCGTACTGCGTTCCTTGTTAACCGAAAAACATGTCCACGATTATACCGACTAGTTGGTTTTTATTAAGGCAAAATTTTTTAGGTGACCAGCAACCGCAAGTATTCCCGAAACCCCTGTAACGCCTGAGGAATCCGTTTCCAGTCTCCATAGGCTCTCGCCAACACAATGGCCCCTTCCAACATCGCCATGTACTGTCTGGCCAATTGACTGGCGGTGGGATTTCTTTTCCGAAGAGAAGCTATAGGGCTGAAGAGGTCGGCCATTCGGACCTCGACTCGATCAAACAAGGTGACGACCTGAGCTTGAATAGCCGGATGCGTCCGGGCTAAATCAATGGCAAAAGTGCCCAGCAAACAGCCGTCCCCCCAAATTTTTTTGGCGACGGTTTCTGCATGATCAAGAAAACCAAACATGCGTTCCACGGGATCTTCAATGTGTTGATATGTTCCGGTTTGTAGGAGGCGTTCGCCTCGCAGGATAAATGCTTCGAGGGCGGCCAGCCCGATCTCCTCTTTGGAGTTAAAAAAATGATAGAAACTGCCTTTGCTGACCTTCGCCGTTTCGCAAATTTCATCGACGGTGGTACCCGCATATCCTTTGTCGAGCATGAGGCTGAGAGCGGATTGTATGAGTTGATCTTTTGCCGTTGTCTTTCCCATGGGCCTGATAATAAACCAACTAGTCGGTTTAGTCAAGATGATTGTATTTTTTGTTCGGTACAATGAATATTCAAATTGGCACCATTCTTTTATTGGAATACAGAGAGAATTTTGGCTATTAAATGTACCTTGTCTAGAGGTAGATTTGGATTTAGAGAAAAAGCATTGCTCTTGTTTTTTTTAGGGTTCTCGTGGAAAAGGTCTCGTGTTTTTTCCTTGAAGAGCGAGGAACGAGTCGATCTGATTGTTGAATAATCACGCACGTCTTCAAGCTTCACTTAGCTCTTCAGCTGTATCTGATACCACCATATACGTGACTTTGAAATGGTTACGATTGAGTTTACAAGGGTTCAATGGTTGAGAGGACAGATCGAGCAATGAAACCCGGCAGAATTAATTTTGGGTCTGTTGAAAAAAGCCGCCAGCGGCGTTCTCGCCATTTTCCCGTGCTCACGTACTAAGCGTACGCTCCGCGCGAAAAAACGGCTGCGGCCTTGCTGGACGGACCCTTCGGGAAGACTCAGGGCATGCTTTTTTGAACCGACCCGGAGCCTTTGATGAGTAATCTAATCCTGGGCAAATTTGTCCTTGAAAATCTTAATTATTCAACACTCCCATTTTTGGATGAAAAATATGGCATCATGGTTCTTTTTGTCTGGTGGGCCATGCCGCTCATGTCTGGATGTGCAGTGTTGCTGTTAGGTGCTGGTGCGGGGGCCGGTGTCGCAGGCGCGACCTATGTCATGGGTAAGCTGGAGGATGAGGTCAATGCTCCCGTTTCAAAAGTTCAGCGGGCTACCGTGGCCGCTTTGAAAGGATTGGAACTCCCCGTTGACAAAGAACGGGGAGATAAATTGGCGGCGGAGTTGGAGTCCGAAACGGCTGACCAAAAGAAGATCTGGATCTCGATCACTTCGCTTACTTCCTCCCGTTCAAAAATTGTGATTCGGGTAGGACTGATGGGAGATGAAATCCGCTCCCGACAGATCTTACAAGGCATTCATTCCCGGTTGTAATTTTCTCAATCCCACCCCTTTAGCCTCGTAATTCGATAATTCTCAGATTTGTTAAAGTTGCAAAACATTTTAATAATTCTCCAGCCACTTTGCCTGTAATAAGGAAAATTTTACACAGGGAATGATCTTGTTTCATCCTTGTATGCACTCGGTGGGGGGGACGAAAGAAATCTGCATGCACACGATCCCTTTAAGGTTTCAGCATTTGGAGGAACAGTTGGCCTGAAGGTCCTCCCGCCATTGAGCCCTCGCTACATATTGCTCCCTCCCAGTTGGAGACCTACGTGCGCACCAACTCTGGGTCACGACAACGTGAATGTTCGGAATTGAAGTAGAGACTGGTGTTCTTTTAGGCCAACGTAACCTGGAAAAGATCCGATCTTGCCATCTCCCATCAACCGACTGGGCTTGCTTCAGCAGGCGACTTATCGTTGCCGCAGGCATGCCCTTTGGCGCGGATCTGAAGGAAGTCTTGATGCACGGGAATGCGATAGCTGCCACCGGGGATGGCAAAGTGGGCCTGAATATAGGTTTCGACGTCTTTTCGGGTGGGAGCCTGCTCGATGCTGAGCAGATTGAGCATGAATTCGGCGACGGCATAGGTGGAGGATAGATCGGGGGTGTCGACATGTGCTGGATCGAGGGTGGTCATGACCTCGTACTGGTTGCCGTGTTTAGCGCGGAATGGTCAGCCGTCCGGCGGAGTTCAAACCTGTGGGAGAAGAAATGATGAAACATGTTCATGCAGCCGCTCTCGCGATGCTGTAGGACGATGATGGTGACGCCGGTCGGGGACATCCAGGAAACGAGGCGTTCGAGGTGGGCGAGCCATTCATCGGCGGGATGTAATAGAATGTATGCGAGCTGAGCACCAAATCGCCCGGAGCGGATGGCTGAGCGGACAGGATTGGCAGACCTATGGCTTCTGCAGTTGGAACGGTCTGTTGTAGTTGATTCAGCAGATACGCGTTTGGTTCGATGGCGATGGTGCGGTCGAAAGCGGCGGTGAAGGCGCGGGTGAGTTCGCCGTTGCCGGCCCCGGCGTCGACAAACACCTGGCGAACCGGCAGATCGTCAACTACTTGTTGCAGCCTACGCTTCGCGTTTCGTTTCTGGTCGGTATGATTCAGGAAAATTTGAAAGGCCTGCTTGTAGTCCTCCCCCTGGGAATCAAAGATGCGAATGTGTTCCTGGTCGGTCATCGTTAGTGCCTCCGGTGATGATCTTTTGGAAAATTTTTTTACGGATCCTTCTATATCCTTGGTTTCCGAATCATTTATTCAAAGGTTGTTTGTGAACTAGAAAAATTGACTTCAGGAAAATCTAAAAAACTGCGTTGAAAAAAATGACATCAGGAAAGCGGCAATTTAATATCTATGATTTATGGGAGAAGATATCGGGTTTAGGCCAACCTACCTATTCTTGATCGTGGTGGATAGCGCTAGGAGCCCTCGATCCTTTTTCGTGTATTATCCCCTTTCCTTTTTTTACAGAAATTTGTAGGGTTAGGGCAAATCTGAGGCTTGATAACACCCAATTATGTGTGGTCGCTTCACACGCAAAGAGAATTTCCAGCATTTGGCGGAACTGTTGGGCCTAAAGGTCGTCCCGCCATTAAGCCCTCGCTACAACATTGCTCCCTCGCAGTTGGTGGCCTGTGTGCGCACCAATCCTGAATCAGGACAACGAGAATGTACGGAATTGAAGTGGGGACTGGTTCCCTCCTGGGCTAAGGATCCCAGCATCGGAAATAAGTTGATTAATGCCCGCGGAGAGACTGTGGCGGAGAAGCCGGCTTTCCGCAAAGCATTTAAACAACAACGCTGCCTGGTCTTGGCCGATGGCTTTTATGAATGGAAACAAGAAGGGAAAACAAAACAACCCTATTACGTTCGATTCAAAGATCAACGGCTCTTTGCGTTCGCCGGCTTGTGGGAACGGTGGGAGAAACACGAGGCGGACCCTTTGGAAACCTTCACACTCATTACGACGGCTCCCAATGCGGTGATGGAACCTATCCATCATCGCATGCCGGTCATTTTAAATTCCAAAGACTATGCCGATTGGCTCGATCCATCTTTGCAAGATATTGAGCGAATCAACGCATTGCTCCGACCGTGTTCACCGGAGGAGATGGAAGCCTATGCCGTCAGTCAGCTCGTGAATAATCCCAGAAATGATCGGCCCGAATGTGTGGTTCCTATTGAATGAGAGGGCAAGAGCATGGGGGTAAGTGTGAAAAAGAATTCAATTGTCATCCTGGCTCACATGAAATTTTAGGGCAGATGAAAGCACCCTCGGCTTCCTTGTCCGGCGAGGGTTTAAATGCCTAATGCCAAATCCAGTGGAAAGCTGAAAGGTCTTCCGGTGGTGATATTATTTCCAGATAATATGTGGCAAATATGAAGAACAATATCCCAAAGATAGATAAAATTATACGTTCAAAGAATGGCATTTCATGATTATTCCGGAAAGATGGCCTCGTGATTTTTGGTTTCGAGCCGTTCTTTCGTCCAAGGAGGAATTTTTCTTGATCCTTACTGAAAGGGGAGTCGTCATATACCATTTTGCCCTCCTTTAATTTTAAATAAAAATATCCAATATTGACTTTATTGAAAAAACCCCAACCATAAAAATTTCGGTACTCTATTTCAGGTCCACCTGATTTTTAGGAGCTTTCATTAAATTTAAAGAACACCCACGCAAACACCATACCCAAATGCCTCGAGTTAGATTTCATTTTTATAAAAAACAATGGGCACTCAATGCCGAACAGGTGGCTCAGGGAAAAGTTAGTAGTTTCTTGGGGTTTTCCCTTGCTTAATACACATTTTTTACACAGCTTTGGGATGTTTTCTGATGACTCCCTACTATGAAATCCCTGGTTTGAAGGGCCAAGGTAATTCAGGGGTGTATTCCCAACGCGAAAAAGAACAAAAATGAACAGATCGCATGTTGCAATATCGCACACATTTATGCCGAGGATCTAAGAGAAAGAAATTCTTTTCTGTTGAACTACCTGTACCCAAAATGCTCCGGATCTAAAAGGAAAGCTAGGGCTGGGACAACCTTATCAGGCCTTGTCTATTGAAGAAGCCCCTGTCTGCTATTGTTTGGTTAAATGAGACGCCAAAATTCACTGGCTCACTCTTCATCGAGAAAAATCCTAACCACTGCCTGCCACTTCGACGCTTGAGAACACATATGAGTTATCAAAAAATTACTGCCCAATCTGCAACTGGTACGGCAACCTTAAAAAGCTTCATGTCCCCTATAGGTTCCAGAAGCCTTCAGTCTCATCAGATCAGGACAGCTAGTGCAAAAGGGAGAAGCCTGAAGGCTGTGTCAATTAAAGTCTCAACCCTACCTAGACTCCTCTTCTCCAAATTTCGCTAAGGCAGTCGGGGTTCCATTAATAACCTTCAAGAAATTGAGGAGGAAAGAATAAATCGGGAGGATTTGATGTCGGGCACATCCCAATGAAAACTCCAATACCCGAGAGAATTTTGGCAGTTTCAACGACCATGGTCGCAACCAGGCGTTACAATGACTTGAGTGCAGGGAGATGAGACGGTATCTCTATGGTACGGGGTCAAGAAGAACGATATGTGACTTGCCGTCATGAGAAATTCCAATGCCGGCAATCTGGTTGCCATCATTGATGCAACAGGGACGAATGGATTTCCAACCTGACTTTGGGGACAGTAACAAATTCAGGTCCAGCATTTTCCCGTCTCTATAAAGAAAGCCACGGGAACCGCTCATGCCCACGATGTATCCTGATTGATTGATATCCAATGCGGTGCTTTCCTGACCGTCGAGGGATCCCAGGTCAGACATTTTTCCATCCGAGTAGAGAAAGGCATGTGGTCGATTGGAACCGGCCACCGTGGCACTGCCGACCACCTTGCCCAGGTCGTTGATACTATTGGCCCGGCTTTCCGTTCCCCCGAGGGTCCCCAAATCGATCATCCGGTCTTGTATGTACAAGAAGGCATGGGTTTCATCGCGATACGTACTCGAATAGCCGACCACTTGTTCGCTATTATTGATATCTGTGGCAACGCTTTCTTTCCCTCCGAGTGTGCCCAGGTCCGTGAGCTTTCGCCCGCGATAGAGGAAGGCGTGTCGTTCTGATGGAGCGGTCGAATTTCCCTCTAAATGGGGAATGAGCGTATACCATCCCACGACAAAAGCGGCATTGTTGACAGCAAGTGCCATTCCGGGAGGCTTGGCAAAGATGGAAATATCTATAAATTTCCCATCACTATAAATAAATGCATCACGTCCAATATTTCCCACTACCTGAGACCTGGCATTGATACCCATTATCCGACATCCAACTCCACCACATGCACCAAGGTCGATGTTCTTTTTTCCGTCGAACCACCAGCCATGGTTTCTCGTCATACTGAGGGGGGCGGTTCCAACGATCTGCCCATCATTGGTCAGATCCTCAACCGTGCCGCCAGTCACGAGCACTCCGATATCCTTGATTGCGTAGGTTTCCCCGGCTGTGGCAGGGGTAGTAAGGCCAAGGGACCCCGTGAGAACAAGAATAGGCAAAAGAAATCGGCCGACCAACACAGTCATTGTTTTTTTATCCCTTTCACTGCCCAAGGCTTGATGGATACTGATGAGTTGACATATATGTATGAGAGGCGTTCCGTTAACCTATCTGCTTCGTCGCTTTCTCAAGCCCATGGGCAAACGCTCGCCGCTCATCGTTGGTCCAGTGGCATTGACACGCTAATCGCTCCGGCTAAATCACCTTCGTGCGCTCCTTCTTTTGGGTATCCAGAAATGTCCAATTGGCCGGCTGGTTCCCCATGACACTGCAGACAATCACTCCCGTAATAAATCGGAATGAGGAGGCGGAGGTTGTTATCGCCCTCTGGCATTTCGCTAATCGTCACAGATTGACTTGGTTGGGTCAACAATCGTTGTAACACGGCCGCTTCATAGGGATCCGGGGCATTCTTCGGATTTCGAGGTTGCAAGGTGGTCTGTTTGAGTCCAATACCAGATCTTTTAGAAAACCGCTCAGCCACGCGGCTGCCAAAAGTGGCGGGAATGAAATTTTTAAATCCGACTCCCGTTTGGTTAATAACCGGCTGTGCTTCAGCAACGACTTCTTTGCTCGATTTCAATAACTCACTTAAGACTTCTATCACGTTTCCACGCAGATGGGTCAGGGCTGGTTTCGTGAGGTCGACTCCGGTGCGGATACGAAATTCCTCAATCACCTGTCGTTCAAACACCTCAGGGGTGAATCCTTTGTTGTCTCGATTGGGATCATTGATTAAGGATTGATTCCGGTCAATGACGACCCGACCCGCGCTTAGGAGCATGGCAATAAGCCGGGCTTCTTCTTCTGCTTGATAGGCCGACATATTCATTCCGGCAATCGGATTCGATAAGATGAATAAGCTGAGAATGACACCTGCCAATAATCCTCGTCCATAAAACTGCATGACATTCTCCTTTTGTCTCATGCCTGGTAAAGTCCAGGGCTTTTCCCGGTTTCCATTTTGCGCAGGGGGTGCTTGCAGGAGGCTATAAATAAATGTCTATTTTCCAGCATGAATCCATTTCTGGGTTCGACCAGGAAGCTCACCTTGGAATGAAGTTGGTTGGTTAATTGTCGACGAGGGGCATGAGGACCTCAACCTCATGTTTGAATACTGTAATGGCATAAAGAGGTTCCAATGTTCGTTCGATCTCTTCAAAGATCCTGTGCGCCACTGGCTGGGAAACAACTAGAATTATCTTGGTTGTCTGGTCACTTTCTAAATTACCGCTCCGGTGTCCATGTGTGCCGAATCCTGCAGCGACCTCTTCGATCGTATAGCCGGTCGCTCCCGCCCGTTTCACCAAATCCTTGAGATTCGGTACCAAACCACTTTCGGCAATGATGGTAACCAGAATTGCCTTGACTGCGGGCATTTTGCACCTCCAGGTTTTCCAAAATTCAATTAAAGTACGATGATCATTCTGGGATATGGACTACGTCGTTTTCTCTAGATTGATTCCTCTTGATGAAAAGGGAGTGCTTAACCTTAGCCAAATTCCCTCTGAATGGGCCACCCACCCTATCAGGGCAGTAGAGCAGCTTTATAATTTTCCATATGGCTCACTACACATTTTACTACATCTGCCAGAAAGCCTCCTGCCTTGCAGGAGGAGGAATGGCAATCCGGAGCGAAGATGAGGTCTCGAGCCAGAAGTAGGAGATTTTTTAAAAAAGCCACATTATTTGGTGGGGAGTTTCACGAAGCCCGTATTCAATAGTAAGGAACTTGTTGCAAATAACCAAACCAGTTCAGATTATATTTACCCTCAGACTCTCAATAGATGTTCAACCCTGTTCCGGTGGGAAAACACCTGGGATTAATTCGTTCCAGGCGGCCTACCTATTCATACAAAAGGTGATGGCCGTTTTACCTTCCCTTAAGCATTCCATAGTTAACCAACGGGTATCGCTCTGGTCAGTGCCGTGGCAATCATAATATAAACGGGGATACCGATGGTCACGTTGTATGAAAATGTCAGACCCAACGAGGCTGCCAATGGCAGGGTCGGACTCGCCTCTGGAATCGCCAGCCGTTGAACCGCCGGAACGGCAATGTATGACGCTGCCCCACACAACACGGCAAAGAGCGCGTAGGTGCCGAGCGTAAAGGGAACTCCGAGGAGCATACTATAACCATGGGCCACCACGATCCCGATCGTGGCAAAAACGTTTGGAGCGATGAGGCCGAATAAAATGAATGATAGTCCTGCGTGCTTAAGGTCTTTGAGTCGTCTGCTAGCGGTCATTCCCATTTCCAATAAAAAGAGAGATAAGATGCCGTGGAAGAGGGCCACAAAGAATCTGTCGTCGACCTCTGTGACCTTCACACCTTGGAGCCGGCTGATAAATCCGATCAAGATGCCCCCGAAGAGCAAATACAGCCCCGGGTTCAGGAAAATCTCGTGTAGCATCTTTCCACTAAAAATCGGTTTGGGTTCCTCGTAGTCCACCGCGGCTGCTGCGCCAAGCGACTGGGCCGGCAAAGAAACCGGGATCTGCTCGACATGGTTGCTGTGACTGTCTTCGTCTTCAGTTGTGGGGGCCACGAGTTTTCGGGCGTAAGGATTGTACCCCGGCTCATCCGGCATATTCCCGAGGGCATCCAGCCTGCCGGAGGCCCTAAGACGCGAAACGAGATAAAGGGCCACCAGGCAGCCGGGGATTTCCATCACGGCAAGAAGAACCGGCATATACGCTGCGAAGGCGATATTCGCCGCAGCCAGCACCCCGAGACAGGTGACAAAAGTCCCCGCTGAGTCAGAGCCATAGTATCCGGCTACGGTTGCCGCATCAATTCGACGCAAATTGGTTTTTCGAAGGATGACATAGGCGGCGATGCCGATAATCAGGTTGGTGAAAAAGCCAATCACCATGAACCCAAGAGCATGTTGCAATTCGGCCATTGAGAGAGAAGCCAGTTCTTCGCCTCCGTGCCAACCGATGGCGATCAAAAGGTAAATGGTTAATCCCTTATAGAGGACGTGTGGAAATTCAAACGGTACTTTGAGGATGGGAACTAAAAATCCAAGATAGAAAAATAGCAACAAGGGTTTGAACAAGTTATGGGTAAAGTTGTAAATAAATTCTTCAAGCATACATCGCTCCTTTAACTATGAAGTCTGCATAGCATGTTCAGGGAATGGTTGAGATTTTTTGATTTATTCTCAAGCCTTCTGAGAAAAAATGGGTTCATTCTGTTGCCATCTAATATTTGACCTTCAGCGTCTTTTTGCAAAATTAGGTCCATGATTACCCATTGAGATGTCACCACAGAAAAATCTGCCTAATGCCAGTAAACACAGGTGTTGGTCCCTGGAGATGACTTTTTATTCCTTGGTATTGGGGTTTGACTTCCTCATATCTGAGCGAAATCGCAACCCGCGCACTGTTCAAATTCACTAATTTGAAAATAACGTAGGCAGAAATCATTGATGGGAGACCTACGGCGGAAACCAGGGTCGTTGAAATGGACAAATTGGAGAGGAGAATATTCGGCATAAGAAGATTGTCATGTGTGCCACGGTCCATAAATTTTTGAGGCGCTAGCCTTGAATATGGTAAAAGGTCCCCATGAATCATTGGATTCTCATCGGAGTACTGATCGCGAGTGGCTTCTTGTCAGGCCTTGAAGTTTGGGGACTGGAATTTACTGCAGATCAAATCCTTAAGTTCGGGCGGCAGACTCAAAAGGCTAATCTGTACTATCGGGATGACCGGTGGCGGTTGGAGCATCAGTCGATGGGTCCGGTCAATGTCACCATTGTGCGTAAAGATAAGCAGCTCATGTGGCTGCTGCTCTCCCGCGTGAGACACTTCAAGACGCTTCCCTATGATCCTGCTCAGGAGCCAAAATTGAGCGAGCATCTGGAGGGAGAGATCTCTCGCGAAGAGATCGGCACGGAGACGCGCGAGGGCCATCCGACGATCTTATACGAGGTCACGGTGAAGCAGGGCGATGAGATCGATGTCTACTACCAATGGTTTGCCACCGACATTCAGTTCCCGATGCAGTTGACCAGGAAGGACGGAAGCTGGAGCGTCGAGTATCGACATGTGAAGCTGCGGCCCGTAACCGATTATTTATTTCAACTCCCAGTCAATTTCCAGCCGCTGGAAGAGTTTGACCCGCCAAAGAAAAAAGGATCCTAAGAGCCTGCGATGTCGTCACCTATCCGTTCGAAGGCGGGGTGGCCTCTGCCGGCTGCAACATCTCCTCACAAATAACTTCTTTGCCTGAACATAGACCCTTCGCCGTTGGCTCAGGGTGGCAAGGTGGTGTGGGTTTGAACCATGATGTGTTCGGCCCATGCTTCAATGGTGAAATCTTCGTAGGTGTTAACCGATCACTCGCATCTGCTGCACCGTCAGTGTGGTGGCGGTGAAGTCTTCCTCTACCACTCCCTCCAGAAGAAGCGGCCGTTCGTTCGTGAGTAACGGTCCGTATCGTTGGAATGTTTCGGGGAATAGCGTGGCATCGTAAAGTGCCGTGGTATCCTCCAGCGTGATAAATTCCATGGGTTTGCCATGTTTCGTCGAGGCGGCTTTTTCCGTGATCAGCCAGCCAACCATCATGATCCGACGGCCGATATGCATCGCCATCTCTGTTGCGGGAGTGATCTGCAGGTTTTGCAAATACCTGGCGTAAAGCGTCAACGGATGGCAACGGAGGGGGAAGCCGAAGAGGTCAATCTCATGCTGGATCAACCGCTCTGTGTCATATTCATTCGGAATCGGGAGCAGACGAACGGAGGGCAACAGCGGGGTGGCGCGTTGTGCAACTGATCTGGGTGAGGAGATGTCACAGGTTGGATGCTCGGCGTAGACCCGCCAGAGCAGGCCGGGGCGGGTGACCTCACCGGCAATAGCATCGAAGCAACCCGCCAGAACCAATAACCGCGTCTGCGCCGGTTCGGGGTTGAGCCTGCTCAGAAAATCATGAAACGACTGAAACGGGCCGTGGCGAGATCGTTCTTCGAGAAGCCGATCAATGAAGCCCCGTACGATGCCTTTGATTTGCATCAAGCCCATGCGGATGGTCGTTCCTTCTCCCTCATATGCCCATCCGCTGGCATTGATGTCCGGGGAGAGCACGGTCAATCCCATCCGGCGGGCTTCTGACAGATAGGCGAAGGTTGAATAAAACCCACCCTGGTTGCTGATGACGGCGGCCATGAATTCCCCAGGATAATGGGCACGGAGATAGGCCGACTTAAATGACACCTGCGCATAACTGGCCGAATGCGGTTTACAAAAACTATAGCCGGTAAAACTCATCGTCATGGCCCATACCCGCTCGATCGTTCGGGCATCCACACCGCGCGCCCGCGCGCCGTCGACAAATTGGCGTTGATAATCGCGAAGCCGGCGTTGCTTATGTTTTTTGCTGAGGATTTTCCTGAGTTGATCGCCGTCTTCCACGGAAAACCCCGCCAGACCCATGGCCACTTTGGTGACGTCTTCCTGATACACCATGATGCCGTGGGTTTCCACGAGCACGTCTTCCACTAACGAATGCAAGGGGCGATAGGCGCCGCCATGCGCCCGCCGGACAAATTCTTGAATGAACCGGTTTGCGGCGGGACGAATCAATGATGAGACGATGACCAGATACTCAAAGACGTCGGCGCGTGCGCGCCGATCTGCCGGCATGCCCGTCCAGAGTTTTTTGAGAAGCAGGCGGGTGGCAGGCGATTCGATGTAAAAACATCCAATTGTCTCACCCTGTTGAATGAGCTGTTGCGTTTTGGGGTCGGTTAATGGGTCCCAGGTGGCATAGTCGATGTGTCGGCCGGTGTGTTCGGCAATTGCCGCAAGGGCATCCCGAATGACGGCCAAGGATCGATTGCCCAGGAGATCGATTTTGACCAGGCCGGCCTCTTCCGTTTGATCCTTTTCCCATTGAATGACCGGAATACCCTTTGCCGCCACTTCCACCGGCACATAGCGGCGGAGGTCGTCAGGGACAATCACGATACCCCCGCAGTGCAGTGACAGGTGACGGAACCGTCCCTGAAGTTGAAGCGCGAGGCTGACAATTTCCGGCCATGGCTCGCGCAAATCGGTGAACGCCGAGGCCTCATCAAGATGTGAGTGTGGTTTTTTGCCATTGTGTGGTCTCGAAGGAGGCGAAGGTGGGGAAGATGGAGGTTTTTCATTTTTTCGAATATTGGGAAGGCGGGGAGTCTGCCGGATCGCAGATTGATTGCATGGGGAGATAGAGGACTCTTGAGCCGGAAGATCGGTGAGCGGGAGGCGAGTCAGCAGTCGACTCACCTGCTGAATTTCCGCCGGAGGCATGCCATAGACTTTGGCGACTTCCCGCACGGCCGCCCGGAGCGCCAGCGTATTCTGATTGGCCACCATGCCGGCCTGCCGGCTGCCATAGCGGGCAAAGACAAAATCCACAATGCGGTCCCGCTCATCCCAGGGAAAATCCACGTCGATATCCGGCGGATCGTGACGCCCGGGATTTAAAAAGCGTTCAAAGAACAGATTGTGCCGGATGGGATCCACATGGGTAATCCCCAGGCAATAGGACACGATGGATGCCGCCGCCGATCCCCGGCCACAGGTGCGAGGAGCCTGGCGGACAATCTCGTCAACCACCAGAAAATAATGAGCGTAGCCTTTATCCCTGATGACGCCCAGTTCGCGTTCGATCCGATCTGTCACGACCGATGTCAGTGAGCCGTACCGCCATCGGGCCCCGTCGTAGGTCTTCTCACATAGCAGAGTGAAAGTATGTGAGTCGGAGAGCTGGCGAAAATTCGGGAAAATCGTCTCTTTGAACGACCACTCGGTCTGGCAGTGCTGCGCGATCTTCCAGGTGTTGGCTATCGCGTGAGGTACATGGGGAAACTGTGAATCCAGTATCGCAGGTGGCATCAACCAATGATTGGGTGCACAGCATGCCTCCGGCGGCAATTGAGAGAGGGTGGTATTTAAGGCGATCGCGCGGAGAATTTGATGGAGGGGGAATTCCTGGGGGGTCACGAAATGCACCCGGTTAGTTGCGACGGGAGGAAGGCGTGTGCGGCGGCTAAAGGCCAGGGCCTGGTGCATGAGCGCGCCGGGCGAGAGCTCTACGTACAAATCGCTAGGTGAGTGACGTTTCCAGGACGTCAGTGCGGAAAGATCATCAGAGAGAACGATCAGTCCTTTGCGGTGTTCCTGAACCGAGGCGATGCAGTCAAAGTCAGCATCGCAATGGCGTTGGGAGAGCAGGCGGCAGAGATTGGTATAGCCAAAAGAATCTTTGACCAGGAGTACGGCGCGCTGTCGGTTGTGGGTCAGTTCGGCTCCCAGGATCGGGCGTAAGCCATGGGCCTGTGCGACCTCGATAAAGCGAATGGCACCGTACAGGCCGTTCGTATCGGTCAGGGCAAGTGTCTCGGCTCCCTGTTGCTTTGCCGTCTGGCACAAGGTTTCCAGTGTGGACACTCCCTGCATCGGGGAGTACTCCGAATGAACGTGTAAATGGACAAAGGCTGACATGAAAGAATGCGGCAATAATGATAAATTGCGTACCCGTTTTTAATTAAAGTATCGCTTTACTTTATGCACATGTTGATAACCTGTTGATTAAAGTGATGCCTTATTTTTTCTATCTGTGCATAACTCATTAGTTAAAGTTTTTGATTAATTTTTATCATTTTAAAGTGCAAAACACCTATTATTCATTGATTATTTTGCATATTAAGCAATGCCATAAAAATGATGGTGACCATGCCACAGAGGTGGGATCATCGCTTGAGAATTTTTCAAAGCTCACCTATTCAATCTAAACGAGAGGCCAGGTGTGAGCGTCCCCATTGAATGACTTTCATGCCGAACCGGGTATGCAAACGATCAAGGGCTAATGCCAATCGATGGGGACGGGGGAGTGGCCATGGGGTTCTTCCGGGTCATGTAATGGGAAGAGCGATAGTTGTTCGGGTGGAGGACGAAAGCTATTACTTCGAATGGTCAGTGAGCGCACGCGTACGCGTCGTTGGAAGCACCGACGGAATAAGGTCTGAGCTGATGGAAACATATCAACCTCCCAATGTGTGGGTGTGGATAAGACAGATGAATGGTGAACCGTGAGCTGATCACTAAAGAGCAGCGTCAGTTTGAGGCGATGACACAGGCGCTGTCGCCGACGTAGATCATGGCAGAGAGAATCCAGAAGGCATGACAGGCCTCCAAGAAGCCGGTCGTAGTCAATTGTATCGGGCTCAAAGAGGTAGGAGTGGGTCAGCGATAGCGAGGACTCAGGAGCAACGACCGGCAAAAAATCAATCCCACGTGCCCAATGGTAGAGCCGATGGCCCCATCGACCGCAGACGGTTTCCAGGGCTTCCAAGCTTACGTCGCTCACGTCGCCGATGGTCTGTAGATTCAAATCGGTCAAGCGTGTGTGGAGTGCGGATCCTCCAGGACCTTGTAGCCCGGGAAGTATTGAGACGGGTAAAGGCGATAAAAAGTCCTGTTCGGAGCCTGCCCGGACATCACAGAGTTGGGGCGGCGTGAGGATGGAGCTGGCCATTTGCGCGACAAGCTTATTGGTCCCGATACCGGCGACGGCTTGTAGCCCAAGTCGCGATGTGACATCGCGCTCTAAACGCATCGTGGTGTCACAGGTTGCGCCAAAGAGTCGAGTGGTGCCCGTCAAATCTAAATAAAAATGCCCAGGTCTAAACGACTCCCAAATGGGTGCGATCGGGATCATGCACGACACGAGGGCATGATGGGCTTGGGCAACACGAGTCGGGTTGGGAGGCACGAGCCGAAGCGAGGGGCAGCGTCGTCTGGCCCGATCGGCCGGAAGTCCGGGTATGACTCCGGCGTCTTCGGCTTCAGGAGAAACTTCACGGATGATGGCACGGGACGCATGCGCAGAAGCCACGGCGATAGGTCTGGTGCGTAAGGAGGGGGCGTCGAGGCGTGCCAGGGCCACTTCGAATCGAGGAATACATAAACAGACAATTTGACGGTCCATCATTTTTCATCTAGCCACAATGCCGAATAACCCCGATCACCACTCCTTCAATCACAAATTCATCCTGCGGAGTCACCAGAATCGGAGCCATGGTTGCGTTCGCCGGATGCAGTTCTATTTGCTCTTCTTTGTTGTAATATTTCTTAATCGTCGCCTCCTGATTCACCAGCGCGACCACGGTTTGTCCATTTCGCGCCATTCGTTGCTTGTGTACAATCACCAGGTCACCCGGCAGGATGCCTTCATCCCGCATCGATTCACCTTTCACTCGTAATGCGAAATTGTCTCCCGTCCGCAGCATGGAAGGTGGAACCTCCACCAGCTCAGTTTGGGGAATGGGCTCAATCGGGTTGCCGGCCGCGACGATGCCGGCCATGGGAATCTGTGTCGGGGCGTCCAGGTGGGAGAGGATGGCTTCTACCACTCCGGGAATCCGACGCATTCCGCATTCGTAGCGGGTAATGGTCATGCGTGTGGTGCGGAGGCGTTCAGCCAGTTGGGTTTGGGTTAAGCCGAGGCGCTGCCGGATCTGTTTGAAGATTTCAGGTGTCATGTAACCAATGGTTACATTGTGGCATGGGAGGTGTCAAGATGAGGTGGTTGCGACCGACCCACTCATGATTACGTCAGGCTGTAAGTGTTTGATTTTTATGATTTTTTGTAAGTCACTCATGCTGAATAGGGCGGATCTCTTATGTCATCTATGGACAGTTTCCGGGAATGGCACTCTTAGGACAGCTCATCGCGGGAAGACAGGTCAGCACTGTTTCCTATTCACGAACCAAGAAACGATCAAGATCCACCCTAGAAAAAAGTGCACATGTTCATGCCGGCGCATCCTGAACGGTGGCACATCGCTACGGAGGAATGTTGCTGCCGGTATGGCTCAACGCATTCGATGATCAAAGAAAGAAGAGGAGAATCTGATGTTTGAATGGCTGACAAGTCCTGAAGCATGGATTGCATTAGGCACGTTAACCGCATTAGAAATTGTCCTGGGGATCGATAACATTATCTTCATCTCCATCCTTGTCGGACGCCTTCCCGAGAGTCAGCGAGCGTTGGCCAGAAGAGCAGGGCTTGGCCTCGCCATGGTGGCACGCCTGGGATTGCTGTTTTCGATTTCGTGGGTCATGGGGTTAACCGAACCCTTGGTGACGGTGTTCACCCATGCGATTTCAGGGCGCGATATTATTCTGGTCGGCGGTGGATTGTTTCTCATGGCGAAAGCCACGCATGAAATTCATAACAGCCTGGAAGGGCTGGAAGAAGAGAGCAGTCACACGATTGTGGCTGCCAGTTTGGGAATGGTTCTTGTCCAGATTGCGGTTTTGGATATTGTCTTTTCACTGGATTCGGTGATCACGGCGGTCGGTCTGGTTGATCAGGTTTCTCTCATGGCGATCGCCATCATCCTGGCCGTGCTCGTGATGCTGATGGCCGCAAAAGCGATTGGAGATTTTGTCGATGAGCATCCGACCATCAAAGTTCTTGCCCTCTCATTTCTCATTCTCGTAGGTGTGACCCTGATGGTGGAGGGGTTCGATGTGCATGTCCCGAAGGGCTATATTTATTTTGCGATGGCGTTTTCCGTCACGGTGGAAATGCTCAATATTCGCATGCGGAAAAAACGGGCCCCGGTCAAACTGTACAAGACGATTTCCGAATAGCCGGAAATTTGCGGACGCCACAGGACGCGTGTGAGGTCCTTCGCGGAAGAGGGGAGGGAGATGATTTCGGCCGCCTGTCTGTGTGGGGGGAAGTCCCGGATGATGTGGTGCAAGATGCGCTAAAGCGGATATTGGTGCTCGCGGCAGATCAATTGAATGTCTTGCACACTTAACGGTTCTCGTGTCAAACCGCAGACATACCCGTTCTTCTCATGATCTTCATTGAAACGACAGGTGTGGCAGGCACCAAAGGCCTTTCGTCCATTGACCTGCTGCATTTCTCGCAGGATTGAGCGCAACGCAGAAGTCAGTTCAGCGATTTTTATTGAATCCGTCCTCGCCAGTGCCGGTTCCAGACTTCTGGTGAGAAGGGCTTTTTTTACGAGATTGCTCCCCTTGGTGGTCGGCGCAAGGCGTACGATTCGTTTGTCTTCATTATCCGCCTGCTTCCGCAGGAATCCCTTCTGCTCTAAAACCTTGAGCGATTGTGAGACGGTTCCCTTCGTGAGTCCCAGATACTCCGCCACGGCTTGCGGCGTATTTGAATAGCGATTGCATTGCGTCAGATACGTCAGCGCTTCCATCTGCACGGGTTGTAATCCGTAACGCAGGCCAAACGCCCGTGCTTCCATCCGTTGCAGGTTGCACAATCGCTCTAAGACGTCATTGGCTTCTTGGGCACTCATAGGTCAATTGTATCGTCTCGATACAGATTTGACAAACACGAATTTCGCTGGTAAATTCCATTTAGTTTCGACTCAATACTAATTTCAATCTTTCAAAAGGAGACAGTGTATGAAGAAAGCCGTGTTTTATCATGCAGGGTGCCCGGTCTGTGTTTCTGCGGAAACCATGGTGACTCAAGCCATCGATCGTCAGCAATACGATCTGGAAATCGTCCATTTTGCACAGACACCCGATCGGGTGGTTGAGGCTGAAACGGCAGGTGTGAAGTCTGTTCCTGCCCTGGTGTTAGAGGGACAGGTATTTCACGTGAATTTTGGTGCATCCATGGACAATGTGAAAGCCAGTATTTAAGTAAGGCGAAAGACTTGATTCCCGGGAGTGAGGCGGGTTGCTCGGGATAGCCTGAACGCCGACTTCCGGTTATTAACGAAAGGAGTAAATCGTATGCGTGCATGGGTGAGGTATGTGTGTCTCGGGCTCGCTATAGGGTTGTCCCTGAGTGGGGTGGCCTGTTCAACAGTTGAACCCCCGGCGGGAAAGGCGACGACATCGTTGTACGACCGGTTAGGGGGAAAGCCGGCTATCACGGCGGTCATCGATGAATTTGTGGGCAATGTTGCTAACGATGCCCGTATTAATGGTCGCTTTGCCACTACCGATATTCCGAAACTGAAGGGACATCTGGTGGATCAAGTCTGTGGAGCGACTGGTGGGCCCTGCACCTATACCGGCAGGGACATGAAGACGACGCATGCGGGAATGCGCATTACCAATGCCGACTTTACGGCGATGGTTGAGGACCTGGTCACGGCACTCGATACATTCAAGGTTCCGCAAACGGAACAGGATGAATTACTTGGGCTGCTCGGTTCCATGAAATCTGATATTGTCGAAATTCCATAATCCTACCTGGGATAATTGGTTCTGTGATAGTCTTGGGGGGATGGGCCTCATCCTCCCAAGCACCCTGATTCATTCTGAGAGCAAACCGGCGGGGGGATTGCTTTAGAGTCAGCCATTCCTGAGAATGGCTGCGTGACCGTCCCGGGAGATCACTATTCAAAAAAGGAGAGTGGGAAGTGACAAGAGTTTTACCATCCGAAAGGGGAGTCATTCAGTCCTTGTGGCGCTATCCAGTCAAGTCGATGAGAGGGGAGGCCTTATCCCTTGCTCAGGTTACTGGTCACGGACTTGTCGGGGATCGTGCCTATGCCATCCTGGACCGTGCCGATGGCAAAGTGGCCACTGCCAAAAATCCAAAAAAATGGCCCAATATGTTTGCCTTTCACGCAACGTTCCTCGAGTCGTCTGGAGATAAAGAGTCTGGATCTCGCATCCGCATCACGCTGCCTGACGGCACAATGGTGACCAGTGAGCAACAGGATCTGTCCCAGGTCCTTTCCAAAGCTCTGAACCGTGAGGTCACATTGGCGCTCATCGAGGGTGGGAGGGTGACCGGCGTTCAATCAGCCATGCCTGAAACCTGGATTGCGCAGTCTGAGGAATACTGGCCCGACATGGATGGTCGCGAGAAACGGGACACCGTTACGGATTTCTCCCTTCCGACCGGCACGTTTTTCGATGCCGCGATGGTGCACCTTTTGACCACGGGCACGCTTAATCGGCTTCGTGAGGCATATCCGGAAGGGCGTTTTGAGGTGCCGCGGTTTCGTCCGAACGTTGTTGTGGACACTGGCTCCGATGAGCAAGGCTTTATCGAACAGGGGTGGATTGGTCAGACGCTAGGCATTGGGGAGAAAGTGCGGTTGAAGATTACCGGCTCGTGCGGTCGGTGTGTCATGACGACGTTAGCCCAAGGGGAACTTCCAAAGGACACCCGGATTTTACGCACGGCGGTCCAACACAATCTTGGCAATGTCGGGGTCTATGCTTCAGTCATACAGGGCGGCGCAATGCGAATCGGGGATGGTGTACGATTAGAGAAATGAATGATGTGTGAAGTTCTGCCTGCCTATGTTTGGTATGAAAGAACATCAATGCCGTTGGATTCGTGTTGGGTGTATCAGGAGATGGAAATTTACGGGTTGACTCTGTAACGGTTGACGAAGTCAGAGTTTATTGAGGGCGACCGCAAAGGTTCTCGAGTTGCCATGTCAACGGATTCTCATGAATCTCCGCTGTTGGAATTGATCTTTTTCCCCTCTCATTTAACCCGCTTGGCGGTGTCAGGGGTTTTTGAGTTTTTCAGCATGCATCCGTAAGATGCGTGTGAAAATGACTTTTTCTCTTATCACCGATCCTAAGAAAAAGCTTCTTTCCATCATTGCGTTCTTTCTCCTGCTGTATGTGACGGTTGCACTGACCGGTCTGCGATCCCACCTGTCGCCTGATGTTATTCAGTCATTATTTTTTGCGTATCCGGTTTGGGGTCTTGTGCTGTTTTGTCTGGCCTTTAGCTTCGGTAATCTGTTGTATGTGCCAGGTTGGGTCTTTTTAGTCGGGGCCGTCTTTGCGTTGGGGAAAGAATGGGGTGGAGTTGCGACCCTGATGGCCGCGATGTGTTCTTCGACGATCAGTTTTCTCCTGATTCGTGCGGTTGGTGGAACGGCGCTTCGCAGCTTCAATCATCGGTGGGCCGACACGATTTTCTCCCATCTTGATGACCGTCCAATCCTGTCAGTGGCGTTCTTGCGCCTGCTGTTTCAGACCTTGCCTGCTCTAAATTATGCCCTGGCCCTTGCGGACATTCGCTTTCGCGATTATCTGGTTGGAACTGCTTTAGGGTTGCCCCTTCCTATTTTTCTGTATTGTTATTTTTTCGAACTGATTTTTCAGCATCTTCTGAATAGGTAAGTGGGCATCGACATGTGCGGAATGTGGGGAAAGAGGGAAAATGGTTTCACAAAGGCTTGTCATTGGCTGGCTCACATGGGATAGGCGCATGGATGATTTCTAAGAGCTGTCTGTTCCTCGCGAGTACATTCAGGGTTATAATGGAATATTTTAGGCATATCTGGATTCCCCTTCCCATCTTTTTCCATGGAACACGAGATGCGTATTGAGATCGTGGTAAGGATGCCAGGAAATGACCGGTAGTTTGTATTGCGTAGATTATATCTTAACGAAAGTGCAACGTGCCGGAAGTCCCCAAATCTGGAATTGCTAGGATTCAGTCGTGTGGCGCTATCCTATCAAGTCGATGAAAGGGGAGGTCTTGTCTCTTGCCAGGTCAATTTCCCTGAGCTATGACAGCGTTCTTTTAAAAGCCACTCAGTCAAACTGATACTGCATTCATCAAAGATTCTCTAAAGAATTCTGAGCGAGCAACTAATCAAGCAGGTCCTGATACATGACATGCCCTGAGAGGACCTTTCTAGACGCATTGTGTTTCCTGGGTGTCTGGATGCAAATATTATGTTGGTCATTTAGGAAGCTATTCACGGACTATTGTCTGACCCAGTACGTTTCCCTCACATTTGATCCACAAAGATGATCACTGAATTTATCGTGACGGATGGGGAAACCCGCAAACGCCTTGATCAATTTTTGGTCAATCGTGAGCGGGACATATCCCGTTCACGGTTACAGCGCTTGATTGAGCTGGGACGGATCCGTGTCAACGACAGGATGGTCAAGCCGAGTCACACCATTAAGCCAGGCGATCATATTACGATGGATGTTCCCCAGCCGGGACCGCTCCTGGTCGACGGGAAGACTTTGTCATTGGAAATTCTCCACGAGGATGAAGCCCTCCTCGTGTTGAACAAGCCTGCGGGTGTGGTGGTGCATCCCGCGGCAGGGAATTGGGAGGGCACCGTGATCAATGCGCTGTTGGCCCATATTCCCAACCATGCCGATGCAGAAATATTGAATGGAAAAAGGGCGCTACCACGGTTGGTTCACCGACTGGATAAGGACACCTCCGGAGTGATGGTGGTCGCTAAAACCGATCATGCCCATCGTACTCTGGCGACACAGTTTGAAAAACACTCGATCATACGGATCTATGAGGCGTTTGTCTGGGGCATGCCTCGCCATGAACAGGGAGTGATTGAGTTGCCCATCGGTCGGGATCGGAGAGAATCGAAAAAGGTTTCATCCAACACCGCACAGTCACAACGAGCGGTCACCGAGTATCGCGTGGATCAAAATTTTGGTGACCTGGCCTCACAGGTCGTGTTGTTTCCACGCACAGGGCGGACACATCAGCTTCGGGTTCATCTGGCGTCCTTAGGGTGCCCGATTTTGGGGGATGAGACGTATGGCGGTCAGAAAGTATGCCGGATTACGGAGATCGACATACCACGGGTGATGCTCCATGCACGCACACTAGGATTCCAACATCCCGTATCCGGGATGTTTCAGGAATATTCCGTAGGCTTTCCGTTGGACATGCAAAAGATCGGTCAGGCGTTGCTCAACAAATAATAGTGAATGGTCATGTCTTTGTTTCTCTCCTGAATATTTCATTAATCCCTGGCAAGGTTTTTCTCATCTGACCCTTCCAATCGAAAGAGACCCCTGAAGAGAGTTGCACCTGACTTGAGCTGCCAGGCGATTCGTTTGAGATTGCCGCATAAACTCTGTGTGGGGATGGACATCCATTTCCCATTTACTGGAGCTTGAAAAAGCAGGGGCTTTGGCAATTTCAATGAAAATGGGGATCACGCTTGGCGGACAGATTTGGCTTTCTGTTGGATTGTAAGAATAATGAATTCAGCTGGCTTGAGGGGAGCGAACCCTATCATGATGTTGACGTTCCCGGCATTCTGGTCAACGGATGAAATGGTATCCGGTCCGCATTTGACAAAATAGGCCTCCTGGGCTTTTTGCCCTTGAAAGGCCCCCTGCCGGAAGAGTGATTGGAGAAACACATCAATCGTTTGGCGAATGTGAGCCCACAGGGGTTCGTCGTTCTGTTCATCTATTACCCACCCTAATCCCGGTTGTATGCTTGATTCCAGAAACAATGCCAGACGCCGGACGGAAAGATACTGCCACTCTCTGTTGGATGACAGGGTTCGTGCACCCCAGGCGACAACCTGTGACGGAGAGGTTTGCCGGATTGGATTAATACCTAATTGAGTGAGTTGTCCCATTTCCGGTTGCGTCAGCGTCTGCTCGATACCCAGAACGCCATGAAGGATGGCTGCCGTTCCTGCCGGGGCTTTCCATATTCCTTGTTGTTGATCGGTCCTGGCCCATACCCCAGCCATGGCTCCGCTGGCGGGGATGTGCAAAGGTGCCTTCTTAAGGGACGGAGGGACTTGGACACGCGGAACGTACATGGCCACATTCGGATGGTGAATGCCTGATTGCTTATTAAACCAAGTCGTCAGAGTCCTAACCGTTTGTCGTGAGGCATCGCGTTGAGGGACATCCAGGACATACATCGCACGGTGTTTGGCAACAAGAGCAATGGCCGCTTGCATGACTTTATTCGCATGGGTATCCGGGAGCTGTTCGGTTTGAGGAATGAACAAAATATTGAAATCCCCTATGCGGTCGAGAAGAGAAAGGCCTTGGAGAAATGGAGCCACGCCTTTGATCTGTCCCGTTCCGATGCGTACCACCCAAATGGCTTTTCCTTCATTGTCAAAAAATTGTTTGATGCAATGGGAGGAAAGGGCCTCTGTTTCCAGTTCCCCGTATTCTTTCTCAAATGCTACCCATGTCCGGACCTGTTGTGGAGACGTCATCGATCCCTTGGAAAATGAGCCGATGATGGCCGCGGTTGAGGTGGAGGCCGGTTTGATCGTGGGAGGGAGGAACGATGGTTTGTGGATAGATGCGCCAGGAGTCGAGTGAAGTTTTTTCATAAGAAATTGTGTTATCTCCTTCTGTGAAGCGTAGTCTCAGGAGGAACAGCCTAATACGGCCTTCATGGGCTTGCTGGGGTTTCTGCCCAGGTCTCACCTCGGCAATTCTGATTTTCCAGAAAAAAAGCTGCGACAGTCAGACATTCGAGGCCGAACGGCAAATAGCCGGCATAACCGAGGATTGGCATTTCCCCCATCTTGAGTGCGTGGACGTAGGGAATCGAATATTCCCAATGGAGCAGGCTGTAGGCATTCCACATTTCCCAAAATCCTCCACAGACCATGGCTGCCAAAGCGGAAAAAACCACGGGACTCCAGTTTCCTTTGGCTAATGGTGACAGAAGGGTTGGAACCCTCCGAATTATTTGTATGCCCAACATGATCAGAAGGGGGCTCATCCAGAGAAGAGCATAGAGCAGCGTGGGCCAAATCCCAATCATCAGAAGCCCGAAACAACCAAGGCTGAACATGAGCCATCCGGTTCGTGGCGAATCGACCATGGAGATGGCATACCAATTCTCAAACGGTGCCTTCATCTGCACAAATGAAAAGAGGTATGCATAGGTACTCAGGACGGCTGGCAGAACGGTTGAAAATGCGATGGTCATCCAAAACAATGTGAGAAACGGATGTGCTTCCGTTATTCCGACGTAATGCCAGTTCTGCACGAATTGATTGAGGTATTCAAATATCCACCAAAAGACGGCGCTGAGGAGAAAGAGTTTAAAGAGCAATTGGGGCTGATTCATGAGAAGGCATTGGCCGGTTCGTGAAAAACATAAGGCATTGATGACGATAATATAGCCGAACCAAAGGAGCGGGAAGGTATGTGGTTGCCATTCTTGAAACCAGGAAAAGCGCGTCCAGGCTAATATCCAGGCGAAAGCCGTCCAACCGACTCCCATCCACCCCCACCAGGGAAACTTTTTGGCCAAAGTGGATTTGCATGGGCTGTGGCATCGAGTTTTCCCGTATCGCCAAAGAAACGGGGCAACTGTTCCGGAGATGAGCAGGGCCAGGAGTCCAAATATCGGCCAGGAAAGAGAGGCCTCTCCTGGCTGTTGGGGAATGGGAAATAGAGTCAAGTCGTGGGGAAGAGCTTGGCCAGATAAAACCATACCCAGAGGGGGTAGCCCAAGAAGCAAAAAAATAAGAATGCTGCCATTGATTACCTTTGTGGAAGACATGGGAGTGTAAAAAACAGATATCTGTGTGTAGAGATTGGAGGCACGCAAGAAGCCTTGGTTCAGCTTAAACCAGACCGGCCTCCTGAGCCAACGGTCAAGAATTTGGGTCAAGATGAAATAGTTTTGGTGAAACCAGGCTGAATTCTTTTACCGTCTTTCCAGCCCGCACTTCCAGCATGTGGTGAATTCTTTTTGATGCAATTCCCCGCATCCGGAGCAGGTCCATTTCGTTGTTTCGAGAGGTTTAGCACACTCCCAGTCTTTAAGTAAGGTCCGGGCGCGATCAAAATCCTCGTCATTCAGCACCCACAATTCCGGGAAGACTTCAACAAATGGCACTTCCCCTCCCAACATCGCTGAGCGTTGATTCTTAATCGTGGCCGGTATCCGGGCCTGATCCAACAATTCTTTTCGGGATTCCACGTCGATGAGGCTTTGCGAAACGTACAGTTTTTTCATGGTTTACCTATACACCTAGACGATGATGGATGTGAGGCAATACTCAAGTGAGGATACCGCAGTGGTCATACCTTCATGTTGGCCTCATTCAGAGGTTCACAAAAGCTCTCCCTCTCATATCAATGGGACTATCAGTAACATACCATGTCCCTGTGAGGTCTCGAAGGCCGTCCGGAGGAATCTTTTCTTGAGCAAGGATCCCCAAGCAAGCCGGGAGTTTCATTTCTGCTTCAGGGTGCATGGCATTGATTATGGTTGAAGTAGAAGGGAGGGATGGTGAAGGGGATCGTCAGATTCATATTCTGACCATCATCATCCCCGTTTGTCCCGTGGAACGACGGGGAGTCTGCATCGATCTTAAACCCTCACATGATCGGATGCACAGTGTCATGACTGGGGCCGAAGGCTACCTTCATCCCTTGTGTGATTTCCAGAGGGTAGGTGCGAATGGCGACGATGTCAAAATTTAATCCGGCCCTTGTGCGGTGGGGATTGTCTTCGCCTAGGCGTGGCTACCTCAGATTAAAACGTCCTCTGAAATTGCAGAAGGGAAAATGGTTGTCTGCTGGTTTGAGAGGTACAACCCAAATATGCCCAATAAGTCAGGAGGTTTGTTGGGCCATAGGGAATAAGTGCTCGAGAGAATTCAAACAGAAGGTCGTTTATAGGGCATGGGTGTCAATATTTCTTTAGATCCAAGTCGCAGCAGATCCGGTCCCTATCTTTGCCTTGGATCCGTTTATGGACTTAGAGAGTTTACAACTCAATCCCATATTCTTTGATTTTATATTGGAGCGATCTCACGCTAATCCCAAGGAGTTTCGCAGCCTGTTCACGATGATGAGTGACTTCCACGAGGGTTCGGCGTATGACTTCCCGTTCAATGTCTTCGAGAGGGGTTCCGAGGGAGATCACCATCCTGCTTCCGGGATTGACACTCGTTCGAATTTCATCTGGAAGATGATCGGGCTGAATAGCGTGCTCTTTCACCGTTACGACCAGACGTTCAATGACATTTCTGAGTTGACGAATATTACCCGGCCAGTGGTATTGAACGAGAAATCTCAGGGAAGCGAGAGAAAGGGTTTTGAGTGGAATCCGGTGCTTCTGGGCAAATTCCTTGAGAAAATAGTCGAGAAGGACAGGGATATCCTCACGACGCTCTCTCAAGGGGGGCAGATGAATCGGCACCACATTTATGCGATAGAAAAGATCTTCACGAAACAGTCCGGTTTCGACCAACTGAGGCAAATTGCGGTTGGTGGCGGCAATAATCCGGGTATTGACGGTGATCAGGGTTTTCCCTCCAAGCCGTCGAAATTCACCGGTTTCTAAGACCCGGAGAAAATCGACTTGGGCTTTTAAGGGAAGTTCGCCCAGCTCGTCAAGAAAGAGGGTTCCTTCATCTGCCATCTCAAATCGACCGGGTTTGGTCCCAACCGCCCCAGAAAATGCCCCTTTTTCATATCCAAATAATTCGCTTTCGAAAAGAGACTCTGGAAGGGCACCACAATTCATCGTGATAAACGGGCCATTGGATCGCTGGCTTTGTTGATGAATGGCACGTGCCACCAATTCTTTGCCTGTTCCGCTCTCCCCACCGATTAAAATCGTGACGTCATTTTTGGCAACCATTCCAATAACATGGTGTATTCGACGCATCGCTTCACTTTCGCCGATCATTTCCTCGATGCGATTTCGGGCCTCAAGTTGGTGACGCAAATTCTGATTTTCGGCTGCAAGCCTGTGGCGATCCAAAGCCCTTTCGACCACAATGGAGAGTCGTTCACGGTCAATGGGCTTGGTGAGAAAATCGTAAGCTCCCAACCGCATGGCTTCCACGGCCGTCTCAATAGAACCATAGGCCGTAATGACGATGATTTCCGTGGCAGGCCAAAGGGATTTTATTCGGGGAACGAGGGCCATGCCCCCGATGCCGGGCATTCTTACATCCGTGATGAGAAGGTCACTGGGCGCCTCTTTCATCAAGGCCAGCGCGGATTCGGCCGAGTCGGCGCCCTGGGCAAGGTACCCTGCTTTCTCCAATATCGTGACTAATGCATTACGAATATTGATTTCGTCATCGACAACCAGAATGTGAGTTTCTTGTTTCACACATCCTCCACGGCTATGGCCTGGGCATTCACACACACGGGTACACTCATTGTGACCGAGGTGCCATCGCCGGGAAGTGCGGTCACGTCAATGCGGCCCCCATGATTTTGTAATATTCGATGCGCGACGGCGAGGCCAAGGCCGGTCCCGGTTTCTTTTGTCGTGTAAAAAGGGTCGAAGATGTGGACAAGCGATTGTGGATCAATCCCTTGTCCGGTATCGTGAACGGCAATCTCCACCCAGCGCCGCTCTTGTCGTTCGCGTTCCTGGACGATAATTCGGCAGACTCCGCCTGCCGTCATGGCCTGAAAGGCATTGATTACGATATTTATTAGAGCCTGTGCGATCTGCGTTTCGTCACCCTGGACATTCGGAAGATTCGTCGGGACCGAAACCTGAAGCTGCTGTTTCCTGTCCTCGGCCTCATGTTGTAATAACTGTGTGACATGTGACACGAGGGACTGAATGTTGACTTCCTGAAATTGAGAAGGGCGTGATTGTGCATATCGCATAATATTATCCAAAATAGCCGATAGCCGGCGTAATTCGGCGTTCAGTACTGTAAAATAGTCATTGGCCCGACTGGACAAGTCGGTTGTCTCGCGGAGTTCTTCTTCAAGTAAATGAAGATTGAGATCCAGGGCGCTGAGAGGATTGCGAAGTTCATGCGCAACCCCGGCTGACAACGTATGCAGCGCAGCCAGTCGTTGGGCTTCGTTTACCTGTTTTTCGAGCGCTAGCCACTCCGTGACATCGTGCAGTTGAAAAATCATTCCTGCCGGTTTGCCATTATCATCCGTCAAATCTACACTGCTAATACGGATCGTCCGTACCTCTCCATTTTGGGAATCAAAGGTCATCTCCTTGGAATGCATGGATCCGCCATGGTGCAACATTTGGGCAAGGAGTAAATGAATGGGATGCCCTTCCCCAAACACCACCCCGTAATGCTTGCCCAATAGAGAAATCGCGGGGCGCTCAAGAATGGCTTCAGCGGTTGGATTGGCTGCGGTTATTACCCCATCTTCACTGACTGTTAATACACCAGTCGGGATACTTTCCAATATGTGCCGGGCTAGCCCCTTGACCTCTTCCAGGTTTTGTTTGGCGTTGGCGTAATGGAGATAGGTGACGACAGCGGAAATACCAACCCCACCGACGATGAAGAGTAGAAGAGTGATGGCGATCAAATCCCGCCGGGATTGTCCCACTGCGGCATTTAATTCCGAGGATACGGTCTTGCCTTCCGTGAGGCCAACCACCACCATACTTTGATGCTCTAGGCTGAAGGTCAAGAGCACTCCAACCACGACGCCCACAATAATAAGGATAGGCACGATTTGACGAATGAGCAAATTGTGAAAAAGTGGTGTTTCAGGGCGAGGGCGGAACATTTTTTGGCTCTAGTTTGTCTGAAATCTTCTCCGAAACTATCGGAATTACTGACTATTTCTCTCCTATTACCATAGGCGAAGAAAGGGGGATGGTGCAATGTCCCTCCATTCGTTTTAACAACGTTTCATCAAAAGACGGCTTTCCAACTCTATCGATGGACATATCCTGGTATCCGGAAATTTTCGGCTATGCGGGGGGGGGACCTTTTGTGCACACCTCTCTTAAGGATGTCAGTGCGGCCATGACGCCTTCCATGGGAACCCATCCATTATTCTGTCTATTCCGCATACGATTGACAGAGATATCCTCATTACAGCTTTTTACATCTAGCGGAAACTGAGATGAAGGAATTTTACGATTACCTCCGTTGCAATTTTTAGGGCTACTTTTCAATATTTTCAATACGAGAGAAATCCCGGATTCTGAACGGTGTCGAGAGGATGATGGTCACAGCGTTATGGGAAACATGGGAGTAGACCGATGCTGTTTCATCCCCAACCTATACAAGTCTTGTGCAAGGGTAGGGGGATTCAGCATAGATCGATGCGTTGTCCGGACATTGCATCTCCAAACTTTTTGTCCTTAATTGAAAATTCAAGGCCATGCCTGGAAACCCATATGATGCATTTCCCTCTCTGGAATTCCAGCATTGAGGCGACAGGGTGGTAAGAATGGTTGGCCCTGACTCATTAAGTAATGCTGCATGGACGTGATCAGGTGTCGGAGGCGGTTGAAGTCCAATCCCTTTATTTGCCTTTCCATGCGTTGTCTGGTTCTGCTCATGCTCCCTTGTGGAAAAATATGAATGGAGCAATGGACTTGTCAGGTGGCATATGAGGCGTCGATCGTTGCTTATTAGAACTGAGATTTCCCTCATGTTTTATGGATTGAATGGTTTTTAGTTGTCTATCAAGAACGATATTTACGCAAAATTTGCATGAGGAAGTTTGCCTTTCGAGCAGAAAATTCTGAAAAGTCTTTAATCTATGGAGAATTTTGGTAAAGAGGCATAACCATATATGTGCAAAAATTGCATCATCACCTAAGAGGTTCTTCAGGAAAATAGAGTCTATATGGATCAAGGGTTCACTTGTTTTTCCTTGGGTATCTGGAAGGTGTACCACGTCTCTCCTGGCTATTTTGATTGAAATGCAATGAGCGGGAAGTGGTCGATTCATACTGACGAAAGTCTTGTTGGAACCAGGGATCAATCTGATAGCCAAGTGCAACCCTATTAGTGTGTTGATCAGGCTGAAAATGGATCGCACGTTAGCTAAATAAATCTTCTAGTCCTGAGAACTGCAAGGTTTGCATGCGGGATACTGAAAGGCTTTGTTTCCTTGTCATTCCTCAACCGGCTTCGAGCTGTCTTTAGGGCGATTTGCTGGTGTTAGGAAGAACGTGGGAGCAAGAACAGAATGAATTTTCAAGGTATAGCTTTTGCACAGAAATGGATGTGTGCATCAAAGCTATAACACCATAAGAAAATTTGAGGGTACGGTTAAGCAGATACCTGTCAGAGTGGCAATCTTCCTCTCAGGCGATCAGTATTTTGCTTCTTTCATCGCCTGGCCATTTCCCCAATCCCCAATAACCTTACGCAGGGGGCACGCATTCAAGAAAACCAGAACTTCTTTGCCCCCAACAAGCCTGCGCACGAAGAAATCTGATGTTTTCTCCTCTAATCATGTGTCGCTTTATGCGATGGTCATGAAACGTTCTTATGACCAACGTTTGATAAGCCTGCTCTCTCAATCAGGTGAGGCCAATTGCCTTGACACCTCCGCTTGCTCGTTTGGCAAATGAAAGTAACACCGTAAGCAAGGCATGACGATATTCCTGTTCTTGGCTCTGCTGTTGGCCTATGCGTGTGGGATGTTTCTCCCGCTGTGTTTTCCAAGTCGACCGCATATTCAGAATCTGATTGCGCATGGCTCAGCTGCCGTGGCCGGCGGCCTGGGAATCATCCTTGGTCTGATTGGGCTCATGGCCCCTGAACCGCTGGTTGGGTTCCTGCCGTCTTCTATTCCTCTTCTGACGTTTTCTCTCCGGCTCGATTCTCTGAGTGCTTTTTTTGTCTTGACGATTTCCCTTGTGGGATTGGCGGTATCCGTGTTTGCCAGTGGCTACGTCCGGGAATTTTACGGACGAATTCCTGTCAGTCTTCTCGGCTTCCTCTATAACGGGTTTCTTCTGTCCATGTTGTTGGTTGTCACGGCGGATAATGCCTTCTTCTTTTTAATCGTTTGGGAATTGATGTCCCTCCTCTCATATTTTCTCGTGGTATCGGAGCATGAAAAACCGGATGTCCGTTTTGCCGGATTGTTTTATTTAATTATGACCCATGTGGGTACGGCATTTATTCTGGTGACGTTTCTCATGTTTTACCAGGAGACGGGTTCGTTTGCCTTTGAGGCCTTTCGAAGCGCCGATCAATCCCTACCGGAAGGGTTGCGGACCCTGGTTTTTTGGACAGCGCTCATCGGTTTTGGAACCAAAGCGGGTATTGTGCCACTTCATGTCTGGTTACCCTATGCCCATCCGGCCGCACCGTCTCATGTCTCCGCCTTGATGTCGGGTGTCATGATTAAAACGGCAATTTATGGCCTCCTTCGCGTGTATTTTGATTTTCTTGGAGGACCGTTTCCCTGGTGGTGGGGATTTGTGGTCTTGTTGGTGGGCACGGTGTCGGCGCTTCTCGGGGTGATGTATGCGTTGATGGAACATGACCTGAAGAGTCTTCTCGCCTTCCACAGCGTTGAAAACATCGGCATTATTTTAATGGGAATTGGAACAGGCATGGTGTTCTATGCCTATGATATGCCCCATCTGGCGGCGTTGGGAATTATCGCAGGGCTCTACCACACGCTTAATCACGCGGTGTTTAAAGCCTTACTCTTTATGGGCGCGGGCTCACTCCTGTATGCCACCCACACCCGGAACATGGAAGAGTATGGAGGCCTCCTTCGACGGATGCCCTGGACCGGCCTGTTTTTCTTAATGGGGGCCGTTTCCATTTCCGCCCTCCCACCGACGAATGGATTTGTCAGTGAATGGCTGGTGTTTCAGGGGCTCTTTTTAAGTTTAGAACTTCCCTCCCTGTTTTTGAAATTGATGCTTCCCATCGCTGCGGCTCTGCTTGCGCTTACCGGCGCGTTGGCTCTGGCCTGTTTTGTCAAGGCGTTTGGTATTTCATTCCTGGCTCTTCCGCGAAGCTCCCACGCACGAAAAGCTCTAGAGGTTCCTGTCCCTATGCGCGTCGGGATGGGATTCTTAGCAGGCCTTTGTCTGGTTCTGGGATTGGGCCCCGCAGTCGTGGTGCCTTTCCTTGATCGGGTGAGTGAACCTTTTGTGGGGATATCCATTGCCGGGAGAGTGTTTGAAATGGGTGGATGGACGCTCGCACCGGTAAGCGGAGAGTTTTCTAGTCTCTCCACTCCAGTCCTGGCGATTGTTTTGGCCGGTCTCACCGGGTTGGGGTGGGGACTTGCCTATGTTCTGGGAGGGAAGGGGAAAACGCGATTCTATAAAACATGGGGGTGTGGGTTGAATGTGACCGCACGAATGGAATACACCGCGACCGGGTTCGTCCAGCCCATTAAGCGGGTGTTTAGCACCATTTATCAACCGACAGTCAAGCTTGAAACGGAATTTCTTGAAGAATCGCATTATTTCGCCAAGCGGAGACATTTTGAATTTTTCATTGAACCCATTTTTCTCAAGTATTTGTATCATCCGATCCTGGGATTTTTTTCAACCCTGGCCGATCGTTCTCGTGTGATTCAAGGCGGAAATTTGTCCTTGTACCTGGCCTACATTTTTGTGACGTTGGTGTTTTTATTGATGGTTATGGGGTAGAGCATACTCATGAGTGCAATCGATTTCCTGTTGATTATTCTGCAAATGTTTCTTGTCCTAGGGCTTTCTCCCTTGATTGTGGGAGTCATCCGAAGAGTGAAAGCCCATCTTCAATGTCGGCATGGGGCAAACGTGTTCCAGCCATATGCGGATCTTGCCAAACTCTTTCGCAAAGAGCCGGTTATTTCTACGACGGCCTCGTGGATCTTCCCAGCCACGCCGTACATCCTGTTTTCCTCAACGTTGTCTGCCAGTCTGCTTGTCCCCACCATTATTGCGCCCATGCCGCTCAATTTTGCGGGAAATATTATTGCCCTGGTCTATCTTCTGGCCTTAGGGACCTTTTTCCTGATGCTGGCGGGCCTGGATGCCGGATCCGCCTTTGGTGGAATGGGCAGCAGTCGCGAAGCGATTGTCGCTTCGCTGACCGAACCGGCCTTGATTCTGTCCTTGTTTGCCGTGGCTCTTACGGCGGGCTCGGCCAATATCAGCGCCATCGTGTATAAGACCGCGATCTTGCAGGGTATTGTGCTGGATCCTCCGCCTCACCTAATGGCTTTGGTGGCACTGTTTATCATTACGCTGGCCGAAACCGGTCGTGTGCCTGTGGATAATCCGGCGACGCATTTGGAATTGACCATGATCCATGAAGCGATGATTTTGGAATACTCCGGGCGATATCTGGCCCTGGTTGAGTGGGCAGCCGGAATGAAACTCATGATTTTTTTGACCTTGCTGGCCAATATTTTTGCACCTTGGGGCATTGCCACGACCTTGTCCCCGTCAGCTCTGGGATTGGGGTTGTTGGTCTTTGTAGGGAAAGTTGTAGGGTTGGCCGTCATGGTTGGTGTGTTTGAATGTATGTTTGCCAAATTGCGGTTGTTTCGCGTGACGGAATTACTTGGGGCAGCCTTCATTCTGTCATTATTAGCTCTGGTGTTTTTTTATATCCTGCGGGTGTGACATGGCAACTCTCCCGATCAATATCGGTTCATATCTAGTCAATCTATGCTCGGCCCTCCTGTTGCTGACGTGTTTTGCCATCGTCGCACAACGACGCCTGATGGCCTGCGTGGACTTGTTCGCGTTGCAGTCAGTGTTTTTGGCCGTGACGGCCACGTTGGTGGCGTATTTGACCGGCATTCACCATATTTACCTGGCGGCGGTACTCACCATCGCGATTAAAGCCATTATCCTGCCACGAATTTTAAAGAAGATCGTGAGGCAGTTAAATGTTCAGCGCGAGGTCAGTATGTACGTGAACATCCCAACCGGTTTGTTGATCTGTGGAGGATTGGTGATTCTCGCATTTTTTATTACTCAACCGATTGTTCATCTCGGATTCCTCCTGACTCAAGATTCCCTGGCGATTGCCCTGGCCATCGTGCTGATCGGATTTTTTATCATGGTTTCCAGGTTAAAAGCCGTTACGCAAGTGATCGGGTTTCTCGTGATTGAAAACGGGCTATTTCTCGCAGCCACTGCTGCGGCCTATGGGATGCCGTTAATCGTGGAATTGGGAATCTTTTTCGATGTGCTGGTCGCCGGCTTGATCGTCGGTATTTATACCCATCAAATTCAGGAGGCCTTCGGCAGTGTGGATACCAGTCGAATGAAAGCCCTCAAAGAGTAAGCCTAATGATTTGGCCGATTATCCTTCTTATTGCTACCCCGTTCTTGATTGGTGTCAGCGGGCTTGTTGTGCGTAATCGCCAGACGCTGGATGTCCTGCATTGCGTGCAGGCCGGCATCATGGTGGTTTCGTCAATGTTATTGGTCGATGAGGTGTCCATGAGCGGACCGGTTTCTTTTTTCTACTTCCTTCATGCCGATGCCATGAGCGCCTGGTTTGATTTGGTGATCGGGATCGTGGCAGGCACGGGAACCTTATATGCCGTAGGGTATGTGGGGGAGCAGTATGACCGTGGGCATGTGTCCATCAAACGGTTTCGTCAATTTTTTATGTTATTCGATCTGTATTTGGGGGTCATGCTGCTGGCCGTCAATGTTGAAAATCTTGGGATAATGTGGATTGCCATTGAGGGAGCGACCTTGTCGGCCGCCTTGCTGATCGGATTTGAGCGCAGCAAGGGAGCGCTGGAAGCGGGATGGAAATTTGTGATTCTCAGTTCAGTCGGTATTGCTTTGGCTCTTTTTGGGACGATCCTCGTGTATTACTCCTCGGAGCAACTGCTTGGGATTACCGAAGAAGCGCTGCACTGGGCGAAATTGTACGAGGTCGGGGACCAACTCGATCCTTCCGTGATGAAAATTGCCTTTATTTTTATTTTGGTTGGGTACGGGACCAAGGCGGGTCTCGTCCCGATGCATACCTGGTTACCCGATGCGCATGGAGAAGCCCCCACTCCGGTGAGTGCGATGCTTTCCGCCAATATGTTGACCATGGCGATCTACGCGATTCTCCGGTTTAAGATCCTGACCGATCAATCGGTGGGGACAGAGTTCACGGGAACCTTGCTCATGGGGTTTGGATTTTTCTCTGTCGCGCTCTCCTCGATTGTCCTGTTACTTCAAGAGGATTTTAAACGACTGTTAGCCTTTTCGAGTATCGAGCATATCGGTATCGCCTTAATTGGCTTTGGTCTTGGCGGCTTGGGAGTATTTGGAGGATTGTGGCATCTGCTCAATCATGCTTTGGCTAAATCCGCTGCGTTCTATGGCGCCGGCCTTGTACTGATTACCCATGAACATAAGTTTATCGCTCGTGTCCCCGGCCTGTTACGTGAGCATCCATCTGCGGGAGTGGCCTTGTTCGTCGCAGGGCTTGTTCTTGCCGGCATGCCTCCCTTCGGCCTGTTCGTGAGTGAAATCACGATCGCCGCGAACGCCATGGCCACGGCCCCTTCGATTGCGTATGGGTTTCTCGGTGTATTGACTGTGGCCTTTGCGACGTTGTTGTTTCAAATCTTGCGAATGGTCCTAGGCGTGCCTATGGAGACGCAAACCTCCACCGTGGGGCCACGGTGCCGGGCCTTTTCGACCGCCGCGATGGCGGTAAACCTGGGCGTCCTGATTTTCCTGGGCCTCCATGTCCCCGATGGCCTTCATAATCTCATTGGGGCGATACTGCCATTTTTTCATGCGGAAGGAGAGTATTTCTAGATGCCGGATCAGAATCATGTCTCGTTGATGATCCTGGCTGCACCGGTTGTTGCCGCAACACTCAGTCTCTTCATCAAAAATATTCGTATGCTTCACGGCTTGAACGTCATGACTATGGTGATCCTGGTGGTGGCCGATCTGGTTCTCTGGGCAACCGTGGCTCGTGTGGAATCCTTTACGGCACTTGGAAATGTGGTGTTTATTGACAGCCTCTCGATTTTCATTCTCTCAATCGTCGTGGGTATTGGATTTTCCTGTTCGATTTATCTGTGGTCGTATTTTGATGATGAGGCTATTCAACAGTTGGTTCAGCCTCAGCGCCTCTGGACCTTTTTCCCTCTGTATCACGTATTTTTGTTTGCCATGATTGTCGCAACCCTGGCAAACAGTCTCGGTGTGCAATGGGTTGCCGTAGAGGCGACGACGCTGGCGACCGTGTTCCTCATTACCTTTTTTAAAAGTCGCGAAAGCTTGGAGGCCGGATGGAAATATCTCATCCTCTGCTCTGTCGGCATTGCCCTCGCTTTATTCGGAACGGTCCTGACGTATTATTCGTCTATTCGTGTGCTTGGAGAAGAAAATGCTGCGTTGAACCTGACCAGCCTATTGCCGGTGGCTGCTCAAATGGATGGACACGTACTGAAGTTGGCGTTCATCTTTATTCTAGTCGGGTACGGCACGAAAATCGGTCTTGTCCCGATGCATACCTGGTTGCCTGAGGCCTATAGCGAAGCGCCGGCCCCGGTCACCGCCATGCTGGCCGGAGTGCTTGAAACCGTTGCGATGTATGCCGTCCTCCGGAGTAAATCCATTGTAGATCAGGCTGTCTTTCCGGGGTTTACAGGGAACCTCTTGATCTGTATCGGATTGATCTCGTTTGGGACGGCAGCGCTATTTATCCTGATTCAACGTGACTACAAGCGCCTTTTTGCGTACTCCAGCATCGAGCATATGGGCCTAGCCATGTTGGGGTTTGGTATTGGCGGACCATTAGGAACCTTCGGCGGGCTTTGGCACCTCCTCAATCATGCCTTGGCCAAATCGCTGGGATTTTTTGCCGTCGGCAATATTTTTCGCCGATATCGAACCCGACAGATTCATGAGGTCCAGGGCATGGTCAAAGTCCAACCCATTACCGCGATCGCATTTCTTGTCGGGGGCTTGGCTCTGGTGGGAATGCCCCCGTTTTCACTCTTTAATAGTGAACTGTTAATGATCACTTCGTTGGCTCAAATGACCTTTCAATTTGATTCGTTTCATCTGGGACGGTTTCTGACCATTACGGTATCACATGAAATTCGAAGTCTTGGAATCATCATGATGATCGTCCTGCTATCGGTGGCGTTATTTGGAGGATTTATCTACCGGCTGACCAGCATGGTATGGGGCACGCCACCTGCAGGAATCAGGCAAGGAGAAGCCTGGCACATCGGGCAACTTCCACTTGCCTTATCGGTCTTCGCGTTGGTGTGGATGGGGTTTTATCTTCCCACCCAGGTTGACATTCTCTTACAACGGGCCACCGACGTGGTGATAGGAAGGTAGCCAAACATGGAACCGGTATTGAATCCAGTTGAACACTTGCAAAGCATATTTGGTCCGGCGATTAAACGTGTCTCCACCAACCACGGGATTCCTGTCGTCTATGTGCACACCAATCAGATTTCGTCGATTACCAGATATATTCATGCCAACGAGGAACTCAGAGGGACCCTTTCTTTACTATGGGCTGTCGATCACCGTCCTCGTGACGTGCGCTACGAACTCTGGTACTTGTTTACGCTCGGTGCATCCAAGGACTGGCTTCTTGTCTCCACGGATCTCCCGGGGGAAGAACGGCTCTTTGAGTCCATCACACCAAAAATTCATGCGGCCAATTGGTATGAGCGCGAAATCCGGGATATGTTTGGTCTGATCGCCCAAGGGCATCCGGACCTTCGGCGCTTAGTCCGGCACAATCATTGGCCCAAGGGTATTCACCCGCTACAAAAAAAATTCCCATGGAATTCGGTCTTGCAATGGCGCCAGCCTCCCGGATCGGTCGATGGTCATTTTATTCATGGGGAAGGTGTGTTCGAGGTGCCTGTGGGTCCCATTCATGCGGGAATCATTGAACCCGGGCACTTCCGGTTTACTGTGGCAGGAGAACCTATCATGCACCTCGATCTCCAGCATTTTTGGAAACATCGTGGTGTGGAAAAGTTGTTTGAACAACAGACGCTATCTGGTGGAGTAGCATTGGCGGAGCGAGTATCAGGGGACACCACCCTTGGCCATACCCTCGCCTATTGCCAGGCCGTAGAAATGTTATGGGAGATTCACGTCCCTCGTCGGGCCAGGTATCTCAGAAGCGTATTCCTGGAATTGGAGCGCCTCCACAATCACATTGGTGATGTGGGAGGTATTTGCAATGACACGGCCTATGCACTCGCCCATGCTCACTGCAGTCGGTTGAAAGAACGGGTGATGCAATTGAATGATCGACTGACAGGTTCGAGATTCCTTCGAGGGGTGAATTGCGTGGGAGGGGTAGGCATCGACCTGTCGACGGATCAGTTTTCCGAGCTGGTCACCGAACTGGAACACATTGAAAAAGATTTTTCCGAACTGGAACAGATTATCGCCGTCAATGCTTCGTTGATCGATCGGTTTGAGAGCACGGGGATTCTCAAGAAGCAGACCGCCTGGGACCATGGGGTAGTCGGCGTGGTTGGTCGGGCTTCGGGCATCGATCGGGATCTCCGAAGAGATCGGCCTTTTGCAGCCTATGATGAGCTTTCGGTACGTGTGGCCGGTTCTTCACATGGGGATGTGCGAGCCAGGGTTCAGGTCCGGGTAAGTGAGATTCATGAATCAATTCGACTCATTCGCGAGATTCACCATATGCTCCCTGATGGTCCGCTGAAGGGCGATCGTCAGGTGGTTCCTGACTCCGGAGCGTGGGCACTCTCTGCGGTTGAAGGTTGGCGTGGTGAAATTTTGTATTTTCTGATGATTGGCGAGCATGAACAAATTCATCGCTGTAAGGTCCGTGATCCCTCATTCGTCAATTGGCCGGCAATTCAAATGGCGGTCATCGGGAATATTATTCCCGATTTTCCTCTCATCAATAAAAGTTTCAGTCTTTCTTATGCGGGGAATGACTTGTAATACATGACAAGAGATGCAACGCGAAGGGTCGGGGGAGGGGTGGTAAACCGGTAACACAACCAGCGTGATGACAGGGAAGAGCGACAGGGAGCCCTATTTCTCACTTGACGTCTCAGGGAGGTATGACCCACAAAAATGAGGAGAGATCATGTTTAAGATTCTCAAAAAAAGTTTCAAAACAGGAATAGTGACCGGGCAATACCCCCCTGCTCCGGCCGGGCAGAAAATTTCTGTTGCGCCAACAGCCCAAAAGAAGGCCGAACTGTTTGGAAAGTCGCTAACCATTCGTGAAGTGGATACCGGTTCGTGTAATGCCTGTGAGATGGAAATAAATGCCTTAGCCAATCCGGTCTATGACATCGAACGCTTTGGAATTCATATTGCCGCGTCGCCTCGTCACGCGGATGCCTTGGTGGTGAGTGGTCCGGTCACGGTGAACATGGAAGGTCCGCTGAAGGATGTATTCAAAACCACGCCCAATCCAAAATTAGTCATTGCCTTAGGCGATTGTGCCATCAATTGTGGAATCTTCAAAGGAAGCTATGGGGTGACTGGTCCGGTCGACCAACATATTCCGGTTGATGTGCGCATCCCCGGATGTCCGCCGCGCCCATACGAAATTATTGAGGCCTTGACGGAGCTTCGAAAGGCGTCACGACCTTTACCAGGTGGTTCAAAAAAGTTTCCGGGAATCATGAAGAAGTTGTGACAATCACAGTTAACCGAGTTCACAAGGATTTTCCTGGGCAAGATTTTTTAATGGGTGGTAGTGGCTGAACTGCCGTAGTTTTGATCGGCTCTAACGATGAGGAGAATATCATGAATTTATCATTACCCTTACTTGTCATGTTCTTGATTTTCGGTGTTGGTCTGTCCTGGGCCTATGAAGAAGTCGAGGGTCCTTGATGGTGGAGCGATTACCGGAAAGGTGATCATTGAACGGGGCAAGCCGAGAGCAATGGCCTTTAATTTGGTCACGATTCCTGATCCCGTATATTGCGGGAGCATTTCCACGGGAACCGGTTGGCGTCTGGTGGAAGATTTCGTCATTGGGCCTGATGCGGCTCTCAAGGATGTCGTCGTCGTGCTCAAAGATGGTTCGAAAGGGAAACCCTTTAAGGGAATGTCAACCCGGATTGAGGCCATCGATTGTGATTTTTTCCCGTTTGTGAATGTGGTACGGGATCAAACGGAAATTACGGTGGTCAATATGGATCCCATCGAACATGATATCCAGGGGTATGAAACTGCTCGCACTCGCGGTGCACGGGTTCTCTTTAACCGGCCGTTACCAATGAACCCTTTTCATAACGTCGCAGGGTTCTTGGGTCACCAACATCTGGCCGGGGAACCCATGGTGGAATCGATTCATCTCAGAAAAGGCCGCAATGTCTTTGTCATGCAATGCGGGTTTCATCCTTATATGTTCTCCTGGGGTTTGGTCGTGGATAACCCTTACTATGGCATCACGAGAGAGGATGGAAAATTTGAAATCGGTGATATCCCGCGACGGGAGTATACCCCTTTCCGCCTGGCACCCTGGTGTCAATACCTTCATTGAGCAATCTGTTACGGTAAAAGCCAATCAGTCGGTCTCAGTTCAGATAGCATTCGAGGCTCCCCAAGGGAGAAGAAGTGTCCATGAAATGGCCGAGAATCCACATTCGGGTTGGAACTCCTCGGAGAAAAGAAGAAATTCATCCATCGCTTCGTGTCCGCAAATACCATAAGCCGTTTATTTATGACTTCCAGAAAAGATTTCCTGAATGCCTCATTCAATCTCTCCACCGAAGAACGTCTTCAAATACCCATTCCAAGACGCTCCACCATTCTTTTTTGTGGCTTTTTCCAAGAGATAGATTTCACTGAACGAGTTCTTCAATCGGCCCGGAAATCTGCTTCACGAAAGGGATAATTCTTCTTATCCTACCGATATTTCTGAACCAAAATCCACCAGCCTTCAATAATGTCAGAAAGAAACCATATTTTATTCTCAATTTCTTGATGATCAGAATCACATAAGGAAGTAAGCATGTCCAAATTTTTCCATTGTGAGATTTTCAACGGAACTTATGCGGTGATCTGTCCGGTCGACCGGCACATTCTCTTTGATTTTCCGGTGCCTGCATGCCTGCGTGCCTCCGGCAGAAATACATAAGGCTTTGGACGATCTCAGAAAAGGTTCACAGGGTGAAAAACTCAGAAACCAGAAATGAAGGAGTGCGATGTTTTCCTCCAATGTCGACATAAAAGCCATCCTCGGAGATTTTCTCATTGAAGGGATGCTGTTCCGTTACAGTAGCTTTGTGGGACGCTTGTATAATTTTTGCCGGTCGCTGGGTTTTGAAAAAGGGATGACTCTTCCCTCCCGGGCGTTCTGTTCGGATGAAAGCCAAGGGTACCCCATTATCCTCATCGCGAAGCATTTTGGAGCCTTTCCATTTAATCATGGTCGAGTGGGGGGATCGTTTCGACAGATCGACATGGCCCTTATGCGGAACATGGCAAGGATCTCGTGCTCATTCATGCCAGCCATGTCGGGTATGATCCGGATACCCATGCCTTTGGTCCCTACCGCCGGTTACAGACAGAACTTTCTGAGGCCCGACCAACATGTGGGAAGATCCAGGATGTCCTGGAATGGTATCGGCACGAATATGCCTTCGCCAAAGAAAATATTTTCCTTGAACATCATGATGAAAATTTCATGGTCACCATCGATAACCAATTGCTCCGGGAGAATAGGCCGGAAGGTTTATTTTTAAACATGGGGAAAATCGTTTTACCCGAAATCGGCGGTGAATTTCATCCCCTTAAATCCTACAGCACATCGAAATGTTATCCGGCTTCCAAGGATTTTCGTGTGCTCATCGGAGAATCCAAATGGCCTGCCATTGGACGTCGACCGATTGGCGATTGGCTTTTGCCGGAACTCTTCCGATTCAAACGGGCGATTCCTGATGATCCAGACACCCATGGCTATCTTGAGCAGAATCTGCTCAATCCCATGTCCCAAATCATTACATCCAAATCTCCACTACTGACCGCCGCTCAAGTCAATACGCAAGTCGAATTTGACCGCACCTACCGGACCCTTGTCACAGCCGAGGGCTATCGGGGTAAACAGGTAGTTCTTATATCCGGCTTGAACATTGATATTTCGCCAAGAGAAGGGCAGCTGTTTCCCCTCACAAAATTCGTGCCTTGGGCAGCCTTTGTGAAGCAGAAGGATGGCAGAGGTCATCTTTTCGAACAGAAGGAATTAGTTCAATGCATTGTTGAACCAAAGTGAAGACAATCCTGATGCAGTCGATCTCGAGCTCGCTATCCAGAAAATGGAAGACGAAAAGGAAATTAGAATAAAAACCTCGGGATGATACGACGGACTTTTGGATTGCCAATGGGGCCTGATTCCACGAGGATTCCATTAGTTTGTATGCTTTGATGCCATCTTTCATTCGTCGGGAGAACGATAATCCATGAACCCTACAAAAAAAACGGCCCAAATGATTTTCCCGGTGCATTACCCCAAGTTGAATTTTTAGCGCGTTCATTCAAAATTCTTGCGGCCAATGGATTTACTCCTGAAAAAACAATTGTGGGTGTATGTGTTTGTCGGGAAGAACCGGCATGTCTCTTGGTGAAAGAAATTCGAAAATTATGGGAAATGGTGTACGATTTTAGCAGCTTAGCCGGTATGCCGTTTGCCGGCAAAACGGGTTTCATGAAGATGCAGAAGTATGTTCCTCACGACCGAACTGACACTCGTTTCTTGTGTTTGGCCTTCCCGCATATTGCTTGGATGCCTGATGGTCAAATAGGGAAAGATGCTCCACTTGGAGGAGGGAAATCCTATTCTGGGTGCAGTGGGTTAGTCGCATTTCAGCAGGAATTAGCACGTGGACCGTCTCCCTGGGAGCCGGACCCTGATAACCTTGAACAAGGTCTACTCAATCAACGGCTGTTTCGGAATATGAAATATGGAGAGGGTTCGGATGTTGTGACTCTCACCAAGCTTGTCTACTCCATCATTCTCCAAGATGTCGAGAAACTTCTCGGATTGACGCTTGCCAACCTGGAAAACCCCTACGCCCTGGTAACCGGCATCCAGCTCAATAGTCACGGGCAGCAGGATGTTATCTGGCCTGGTGAAATGTATGAGGTCATACCCAGGAAAAGGACTGATTTATCTTTAACCTGAGTTGTTCTCATGGAATAAGAGAGGACTCTCTGCCTGCACACAATGCTCTTATGCGGATTATAGGTAACGAGAGAATGTAATAAGGCCAGAATCAACTTATATGTTTGGTTATTTCATTGAAAAGGCACAGGGCATATTTAAACCGTCTCAAAAATGAGAATACGGACCAGGCCTTCCACTGGTTCCCAGAACACAATGAGGTTGGGTAAGAGAATCCGGGGAATTACTTGTATTCGGATTCTGTCCTGATCCTCATGGTGAGCGGGGCGTTGAATATTTGGTGTGTGGAGGATACACGGTGAACGGGGACTGTTGGAGAATTCGGTACCATATTGGTCGCTCATCAGACTGCCTTTGAATTTGGCGTTGGTCCGCATCGGTGATTCACGCGCCGAATGATGGCACTCATTCGCTCTGTTGGTATGCGGTATGAGGCTGATCATTGAGTGGGTTCTCCTTTATTGATATGTGGCGAGGGAACCTCATTAGGACTCTGAATAGAAAAATAATTGCACGCCGATGGTGATGACCAAGAGAGCCCAGAGGATTTTGAATGCAAATTTGACGCGGGAGGTCGTCTGCCATGCGACATGGGATCGTGGTATGAACTCGCCGGCAAACCAGGCTAGACCACCCGCCAAGGCCAATGTGCCCATGATGTTATGGTGAGTCTGAATGTCGTGGCCACCTGGATGGAGGCCATGCATGTGGCGAAACAACATAAGGCCACCGACCAAGGCAAAACCCGGCAGAAGTGATCGCCAGAACACGTGAGAAAATTTTCCAGCCCGAAGGAACCCTTCCACTAGGCCGACAGTCAAGGCCAGGATGCCGAATATTTTGTGTTGCAGCATTTCAGGATCTTTCCCGGATAAGGTTTCGGCTAATGTCCACGAACCCATGGGCCATGCCAAGTGATCGCTCCAGATCAACAGGAAAATTCCTGATCCAATGAGTGAGACCGGCAACAGCCAACGAATCCACATGAATGTCTGCCAGCCCATCGCTGTTTGCCATTCACTGACCCCCACCAGAATGACACCAACTCCAGCGAGCGCATGGTTGAATTCGCTGTACGCAATCCCTTCCGGAGAGCCTTCCCATTGTCCGGTCTGCGGAGTAGCGTCCTGATAATGGGCGGTGTGATTACGGTGAGTTTCTTCTTCCGAAATGCTGTGTGGTTTGGCCAAGGCGGAAGATAGTCCAGGGTGCAACTCGTGGTTTATTGGTTCCCATAGGCCTTGAATAAGCAGTAACCCGACAAAAACCCGATAGAGCCAGGTAAACAGGACGGTAGGAGGCATGGTGCTCACGTTTTCCTCACAGAAGATTTTCCTTTGGTCATGGTTTTTCCAATGTAGGACGGTTGGAGAATGATTTCTTGCTGAAACTGGAAAATAGGATTTGGACATTACGCTAAATAGGACTGGGCTTATCGCATATTCAGAGTATGGACGGTTACCGTCTGTTGGAGTGCGATCATTCGAACCTCTGAAACAGCATTCTACTGTAGTGCCCTCCGATCCATCCGTTCTGCATGGGAGAAGGTGACCAATTCTTTCCCTTCTAGGCTTTGCTGAACCAGCTGGGGAATATCGAGGGCTTGCTCGACTTTGAGGATATGGGGTAGCTGGCATCGTGTTTGTGGATGCTTTGGGACAAAGAGGGTGCAGCAGTCTTGGTCAGGTTCGATGGAGGTCTCGAACGATCCCAGCGCTTGAGCTTGTTGCGTGATTTCCAGCTTATCCATTCCGATGAGCGGACGAAGAATGGGAAGTGACGTGGCTTCGTTAATGACAGAAATATTTTCCGGCGTTTGGGATGCGACCTGACCCAGGCTGTCCCCGGTCGTAAGGGCCCATGCTTCTTCCTGCTCGGCAATTCGTGAGGCGATGCGGAGCATCAAGCGACGGTAAAGCACGACGCGCACGGGTGGTGGTGTGGTAACGACGATTTGGCTTTGAATATCACCAAAGGGAATGAGATGAAGGCGGGAAGACAGTTGGTACTTCGTGAGCAACGCGACCTGATCGCGGACTTTTTCCTCAGAAACCCGTGAGAGATATGGTCGACCGTGAAAATGCACAAAGACGGCTTTACAGCCACGTTTCATCATGCGATAGGCTGCCACTGGAGAATCGATGCCTCCGGAAATGAGGCAGATGACTTTTCCGCCGGTTCCCGTCGGTAGGCCCCCGGGTCCCGCGTCCCGTTGACAGGAGTAGTAGGCGTAGGGCGGGACTAACTCTACCAAAATCGTCATATCGGGGTGTGAAAGGTTGACTCGTTTGCCGGAATGGTCGGCGACGGCGGCCCCGATTTCTCGTTCCACGTCCATTGAAGTTTTGACGAATCGCTTGTCTGCCCGTTTGACACTGACCCGAAAGGTGGCATAAGGATGAGTGGGCAGGTGCGCAATGATCGCGTCTATGAGAGCCCTAAGATCGGATTGGTCGTAAGCCAATGGCACGGCTCTGGTCAAAGAAAAATTGACGATACCGAATACGCGCTTGATTTGTTCCTGCAAGCGAGGCCACGCCGCCTCATCCTCGAAGCTCACCCGTATTCGTCCCTGGAGTGCTTCGACATGCACATGTGCCAGGGGTTTCAGGGCTCCTCGCAGATGGTGGACTAACCGGTATTCGAAATGTTTCCGGTTGCCTCCTTTGAGGGCGAGTTCATGATAATGCACTAAGACATGAAGCATTAGTGGAGTGATTCTAGATATTTCTCGGCATCGATGGCCGCCATGCATCCCGATCCGGCCGCCGTAATGGCCTGGCGATAATGTGAATCCTGCACATCACCTGATGCAAAAACGCCGGGGATGTTGGTGGTAGACCGATTTGGCTGGGTGCGGATGTAGCCTTGCTCGTCCATATCGAGGAGTCCGGTAAACAGGCTGGTGTTCGGTGTATGGCCGATGGCCACGAAGACGCCAGATACCGGAATTTCTTCAACCTGGTTGGTTTGTACATTGCGGACCCGGATTCCTTTCACGACGTCATCACCCAGGACCTCTTCGAGAGCACTATTCCATTGAAAGGCGATTTTTTCATTGTTGATGGCCCGATCCTGCATGATTTTTGATGCGCGCAATTTATCGCGACGATGAACGAGGGTGACTTTTGTCGCGAATTTGGTCAGAAAAGTCGCTTCTTCCACGGCGCTATCACCCCCGCCGATGACCGCAATCTCTTTGCCACGAAAAAAGAACCCGTCGCAGGTGGCACATGTCGAGACACCATGACCCATGAGGCGGCTTTCGGAGGGCAGGCCCAGTAAATTGGCCGAGGCTCCGGTCGCAATGATCAGGGTTCGGGTTTCCAGAGTGGCTTCGTCGTCAACCGTGATCTGAAAGGGGCGCACCTGGAGATCTACCTTGGTGACATGCCCCTGGCGAAATTGCGTGCCGAACCGTTCGGCTTGAGCCCGCATGTCTTGAATGAGTTGAGGTCCCATGATGCCTTTGGGGAATCCGGGGAAATTTTCCACATCGGTGGTGATGGTTAATTGTCCGCCGGGCTGCGAACCATCAATGAGCAAGGGGGAAAGATTGGCTCGAGCGGTATAGACGGCGGCGGTTAATCCAGCCGGGCCCGATCCCAGAATAATGACGTCATGCACCATGCGTGGACTCCTTACGGTTAAACATGTCGTTGAACGGTCTATGGGGTATTGAGGCTGCGGCGGGCCGTTCGTGACCTCGCCTCGCTGACATATGTCCTATACAATGACTGGACCGCATGGCGCAACTGGGTACGTGTCCATGTTCCATCCAACACCGCGTCGGCATAGTCGAGTTTGTCACGAAGAGGCATTTGCTGTCTGATTCGCCGGAGGGCTTGGGCCTTGGTCAGCCCATCACGACGGCAGGCGCGGGCGAGTTGAGTGGCCCGGTCGGTGGTAACCACGATGACATGATCCATACGGCTGTGTGCACCGGCTTCCAATAATAACGCAGCATCATAAATGATAACCGCATGGGGATCTTCGTGTCGCATGCTTTTCACCTGTTTGGCCTGTTCGCGGGCGACACGGGGATGAATGATCGCTTGCAAAACGTGTAATTTCTTAGGGGATTTAAACACGATATCGGCGAGAGCCTGGCGATTGACGGTGTGGTCCTCGGCAAGCACTTGTGTCCCGAATTCCTTGACGATATCCCTCCAAGCCGGTTTTCCAGGCTGGACCACGGCTCTGGCAAGTTCGTCGGCGTCAATAATCCTGGCTCCAAGCGATTGAAATATCTTGGCGACGGTCGTTTTTCCTGATGCCAATCCTCCAGTTAACCCGACGACGACCATAGCCAACCATAGCATAGGGGGGTGGGAGCGACAATAAATGAGGGAAAATTTTGGCACCAGCTTGACCCTGCCAAACGCCTTGGGTTATTGACTCGATGAGGGTCCTTTCCTTTGGATGAGCCGATCGACTGCCAAGAGCGTGATAAGGGAGAATGAACACCGTGAGAGTTCAACACATGCCGACTACCATTCGACCAGGTCTCTTCTTTTTATGTGCCCTGATTCTGTGCGTCCTGCCTGGATTGGCGTTTGCCAATACCGAGGAACCTGCGCCTTCTGAGTCCCTTGTCTCGTCGGTATGGCAGGTTGCCTTGGATGGATCAGGGCATTTCACTTCGATTCAAGAAGCGATTGATCAGGCTGCATCAGGTGATACGATTTTAATTAAACGGGGAGCCTATGCCGAGGATGTTACGGTGCATAGCAAGGAGGGTTTGTCGATTATCGGTGAAGGCATGGATCTGGTAGTTTTGACCGGGAAAAAACGTGTCGGGACTCTTCATATTGGTAAATGGCCGTATGGGGCAACGAATGTGACGATTCAAGATCTGTCGGTGATTCAACATGGAGGATTGGGAGTTGGGATTTTTAATGGCAGTGGGGTGCGATTAACACGGATTCGTGTCAATGGAATGGTATTTAGTCAACAGGTGCAGGATGTTCTTTTGGAAGATTGTGTGATTGGTGACAGTGAGACCACAGGTGTGGCATTTGCGGATTCTACAGGCACCCTATCGGGCAATCTGATTTACCATAATGACCATGGCGTGGCTATCGGAGGAAATTCTGATGTGACACTCAAACAGAATGTCATAACCCGAAGTCTCTATGAAGCCGTGTTAATGACCGATCAGTCCAAAGCCCGGTTGATTCAAAATACCCTGACTCAGAACGGAGGCGGGGCGGCTTTTCATGACGATGCGCAAGCTGATGTACAGGGAAATATTATTAGTCAGAGCGCAGTAGGTTTTTTGTTCTTTCCGGGGAGTCACACCACGCTGGCCTTTAACGCCTTGTCAGGTAACCAGGGGGATTATGTCATGACCGGGACTCCACCTACGCCGGCTCCGGAACGCGCAGGGAAAACTGATGTACAATTTGCTCCCGGGTTTGTCAGTCCTGAAAAGGGGGATTTTCGTCTTCAGTCCGATTCTTCCATGATCCAGGTTGGTGCCTTTCCATATTTAGGGGCTCTGCCTCCAGTTTCTTCCAACCCATAAATTCCTTTTCCGTTCTGCCTTTCCAAGTGTCTGCGGCCTTTTCTTCGAGAGGTCTCAGTGCACGACCGGACGGGTCTTTTTCAACACTTCATGAATTTTCTCCGGTTGGGTTTTGTCACCCATGTGTGAATGAGAAGACCATACATTTAAAACCTTCAAGAGGCCTCTTTTTTGTGGGACATCGTTGGCGAAGGAATCCATAACCTGCCCTTCCCTCGCCTCGCACCAACGCCATGGCACACAGATCGAAGGATATCCCGAAACTACAGCGTTTTGGATTAGGGTTTTTGCTTGGGACGGAGAATCAATTGAGCATGCTCCGCATCCAGCGTAACGAGAAAGTGTTTAAGGAAGGACATGCCGAGAAGACCCTCGATGTGTTCTGGAATATCCGGTAGATCGTGAAGGGCTACGGCGACATTGGTGGCCCGTGCGGTTCCGACCGTGATGGAAGAGAGGTAATTCATGTTGACTTGGACTGACCCTCCTGCGGTATTGACGGTCAAGAGTTCATTGTCGGTTGTTCCAAGGATTCCGAGATCAATGGCAACCTGAGTCGAGAGGACTGTCATGGAGGCACCGGTATCCACAATGAGTTGGGCGGATCGTTCTTGATTCAACAGGACAGGAACGACAAATGATCCTCCACTTTTGCTGAGGGGTATGGTGATTTCCTGATTAACAGGTCTGTCCTGCTCTTCCTCATTCAGGAAAGATACGCGGGTAGAAATCTGGGTGTCAGGAGGCGGCTGATCGGGAATGGACTTGGGGGTGGCTTGAAGCGTTGCAGTCGTGGATGACGCTTGATTGCTGAGAGAAGAGCTTTGTGATGACAATTGTGTGCAGTTAAAGAGTTGGGCTGGATTGTCTGTTAAAACGCGTGTTCCGGATTCATCAAAACAGTCATACGTCGCTGAATGTCCTGGAGACACCAATAAAACACTGGATAGCATTACTCCGGCCAGCCACCATTGGGTGGTGTGCTGAGGGTTCCTAAGAAACGAAACATGGCGACATTCATACATAATAGAAAAGGATACCAAGATGCGGGGGGGAAAGGCTATGAAGGAGATTATCCGCTGGTATCGGGTGTTAAGGGAATGGTGGCCTGCACATGCGAGCCGGTTTCCAACACCTGGGTGGATAGGACCACGGTTTCTGGTTCGATCTTGTATACCTGCACGCGACCTTCCAACATCTCTCCCTGTTTGACGATATAGATGGCCTGCCCATTGGTGAGGAAGGCCTGGCTTTCACCCCCTTTGGTTAAATACCCAAGGAACCGGAATTGGTTGAGTTGTTCTCTGGCCCGTTGCCCTGCAAGATCGGCCATAGAGGGACCTGGGGGTGGTGGTTGGGGGGGAGCTGGGGAGGGCGCTGTTTTGGGAAGGCGAGGAGTGGGGGCTTTGTCTATTTTTTTTTGGTGGGCGACCTGGGACATGCCTAGAGGTGCAAAGATGTTGCGAGGTAAAGAGAATTTTGCGGTTTGGCGAGGATTAGAAAATGTCGGGTCTAACTCCAGATCTTTTATCGGGGGAAGTGGGATCCCGGACTTGGCAGAGGAAAGCAAGGGATCTGTTGGCGCAGAATCCCACATTTGGAAGATCGTTACCATTCCCCAGGCCAATAATAAGCCTCCTAACACCAGCCATTTTCGTTGATTCGTCATTAGGCTTTTGTTTTTTTAACCGGTTCAGGGAATTCTTTCAGAAAGGTGGAGACCTTCAGCTTAAAGATAACCCCTTTCTGTTTTTTAGATGTTTCAACGGAAAGTTTTTCGATAAAGAGATAGGGCCAACGTTGCTCCAGTTCGAAAATGAATTTTCGAATAGCCTCATAGGGGCCTGCGGCTTCAAACGCAAACGTGCCTTTTGTGGCCAGTTTATGGGGGAGGGGTTTGAAGTCGTATCCCATGCCAGGAATGTGTACGTGATTTTGTTTCGCTAAATCGGCAATGTCTAAACTTAAATCTGTGAATTCAGCGGAATCCGGAAGAGCGTTCCACATGGTGGATAGAATGGTTTGGGTCTGCCGGGCTGTCTGCATGGTTGTCTGTGTAAGCAAGGACGCTTGATTCAGGGCCGTGATGCGTTGAAAACGGTCCTGGGCCGGGTAAAAGATGAAGGCAAACATCCCGACCGACGAGAGTCCGGCAAGAATCGTTACGATGAACAGCGGACCTAAATATTTTGAAATCCGGATCGTCGTCTTTGATCCTTGTATGATCTGAAAAGAATTCATCGTTGCCTGGGTACCCCTGTCAGGTGAGAAGTTGGGTGTTGGGCATCATAGGTGACGGTGAGCGAAAATACGCTATATGAGCCACCTTGCTCCTCTTTGGTCGTTTTTGTGGAATGCTGCGATAGCAACACATTCTGAAAGGCTGCGTGCTTCTCTAACTGGTGAATGAGTCGATTGAGGTCCGGTAAAGATGCTGCCGATCCTTGGAGAAGGATTGTGTCGGTTTTTTCATCGAGAGACACCGAGTTCAGGGTGATATCCGAAGGAATGGCTGTTTCCAGATCAGTCAGTAATTGTGTCCAGGAAAATCCCACGCGCTCACGTACCTGTTTCACAAAAGTGATTTTTGACGGAATGCTTCGAATGGCCTGGTGTGAAAGGTCAAGCCCGGCTGCCCTGGCTTGGGCGACCAATTGTTTGTTGGCCGTCTCGACACTGGCTGCTTGCTCTTCTAAGACATCAATCTGTTCATGTAATGAGTTTCCCTCCCACCAGAATGAAGCCGTAAGGGCGAGTGCACCGGCGGTGAGAAGAGTGAGCCCGAGTTGGGACAATTGAAGGAAAGGAATGCCGGGTGCAGATAAATTCCTATGTACACGTGGGATCATCATGCCACCATCAGGCTGGCATAGCCTGGCAATGCCGCGTCTTCCTGGTGTCTCACCGCCAGGTGTGTGTTTAATAAATGAAAGTGTGAGGCAGGAGATAGTGGGGTGATTCGAATTTGAGGTTCATGTCCTCCACTGGCCTTAAGAGTCTGTTGGATGTGGTCGTGAGGCGGCATAAGGCTCTGCCCCAGGGTCAGATCGGTGGTCATGAACAGATTAACCGGACAAGATGCCGTGGCAGCAGATATGGGAAACATCTCGAAATAATATTGCAGGGTGGCCAGGATTTCCTTTTCCACCTTCATGGCGGTGTACGAAGGGTAGGGAGTATTTCCTGTGGCGTAATCGTGATGTGCGTCAGAAGAGGGATCTCCTGACGGTGTCGGACGATGATCTCTGGTCTCTCCGTGGTTCTCCGACTCAGAAACTAGTGAGGGGTCTTGAGGGTGATGGGCCTCCCTTTTGATGGAAAGAGCTTTCGTGCGAATGAAGCGTGGACTGCCTTCCTGACAGGCTAAAAAGGTAAACCCCCAATGACTCATGAAGAGGAACATGACGACTGGGGGCGCGGAGACCTGAGAAGGGTTTTCAGCCGTGAGGAGGTCCTGGATGTTGGGGCGGTACAGATCAAAGATATCGAGACCCGACATTCCCACAGAAGTTGGGATCAGATCTGCTTCCAGGCACATATTCTCATATTGTTCAATAATTTCATGACGAATGGCCGTGCCTAACACTCTGACGTGTTCTCCATTGCCTGGGGAAAGGGAATCCCTGACCGAGGTGGGAACGTAGAGGCCAAAGGCCAGGCGCGATTGGGATGTATCCAGTTTGAGGTCCTGTTGGAAACGCCAATTCACCAGTGCCGTCTGCTCCGGTTTTTTGGTGGGAAAGGATGCAAAATCAAAGATGCTCGTCCGGGCGCATATGTCCGGGAGACTGAGTGCAATTGAGAGGGGGCGACGATAGGGCTTGACCAGCGCCTTGAGTTGAGTGAGAAACTCATCGGGATTGGCAATGTTGGGTTTCGCCGAAGAGAGGGTAAGGACCCCCGGCGAGAGCGGGAGTCTGGCGATGTGCCGGAGCGACCTCTTTCGCCAAAGTTTTTTGATTTCTACCAGGCATAAACCTTCCTCAGAAATGGAGAGCGCCACGGTGGGTGCCGAAATGGGGAAAAAATGCATCAGATCTCCTCAATCGGTGTGACTCGATTAATTTCCTTGAGGGTAGTTTCTCCTCGATAGACTTTTTCAAGGGCTGCTTGCCGTAACGTGCTCATCCCCTGAGCCATGGCGGCCGTGCGAATTTCTGAAATGGATTTCTCGTTTAAAATCATTTCCTTGATGGAATCGGTCATATCCAAGAATTCTGTAATGGCTTTTCGGCCTTTGAAGCCTAAGCCGTGACATTCATTGCAGCCTTTGCCTTCGTAGAAGGTCAGGTGTTTCACCTCCTCATACTCAATACCGGATTCCTGACACTGCTCAGGGTGAATCTGCACGGGAACGCGGCAGGTTGGGCAAATGGATCGGACCAGACGCTGCGCGAGAATGCAACTCAAGGAAGCCACAAAATTGTACGACTCAATGCCCATATTCACAAACCGGCTAATGACATCAAAGGCATTATTTGCATGCACGGTGCTAAAGACTAAATGCCCCGTGAGAGCCGATTGAATGGCAATTTGTGCCGTCTCTAAATCCCGGATTTCTCCAACCATGATTTTATCAGGGTCGTGTCGCAAAATGGATCGAAGTCCTCTGGCAAACGTGAGTCCCTTCTTTTCATTGACTGGAATTTGCACGATCCCCTTTAATTGATATTCCACCGGATCTTCAATCGTAATGATTTTATCTTCGTCGGAATGCACCTCATTGATCGCGGCATACAGAGTCGTCGTTTTTCCGCTTCCTGTAGGTCCGGTGACCAGGACCATGCCATAAGGTCGAATAATGGCTCGGCGGAAACGCCGGAGATCCTCGCCGGTATACCCAAGGGCTTCCAGGCGCAGCCCTTGGACGCCTGCCGATATATGTTGTTTATCCAAAATTCTGATGACCACCGATTCACCGTAGACACTTGGAAGAATGGAAACCCGAAAATCGATGGTTCGTTGATTCAGGAGTAATTTGAACCGGCCATCCTGTGGTGTGCGCCGTTCTGCGATATCCAGTTCGGACATGATTTTGAGCCTGGAAATAAGAGAGGGGTGAATGCCAGTATCAAAAGGTTCCATGGCTAAATAGAGAACCCCGTCAATCCTGAACTTCACGTCGACCGTGCGCTCGGTGGGCTCAATATGGATATCACTCGCCTGCTTTTGCAGGGCGGTTAAGATAATCGTATTGACAAGTTTGACTACCGGGCTGAGGTCCTTGGTAATCCGTTCAACGGATAGGACTTCCTCGCCTTTCTCGTCCTCTTTAATCAGGACCGGATCCAATTCGGCTTTGATGCGCGTGAGCACCTGGCTGTTGCCTTCGCTATTGCCCAAGGCTTCAAGAATGGCTGAGTGAGACGATACGACTAATCGCAACTCAAATCCCAATTGGTGTTCTAATTCATCGATAATTCGCAGGTCATGTGGTTTGGCGATCGCGATGGTCAGACATGAACCTTCTTGTTCTATGGGCACAAATTCATACCGATGCATAAGTTCGACCGGGATGGACTCCATCAGCGATGACGGGATGCGGTATTCCTTGAGGTTATTCCAGGGCAGCCCATATTGATCAGCCAGGACCTGGCCTATCACCTCTTCGGTGAGGGTGCCTCGTTCTAACAGAATGGCGGCAATGGTCTGATTGGTCGCACGGGCGGTTTCGATCAACGTCTCTTTTTCCCGCTCCAAGATAAGGCACTTTTCCACCAGGAGGTCCTCGAATGGCGATGCGTTTGACGGGTGTGGTCATGGTTATTCTCTCGTCGAGGTCACTTGGTGGTTACACGGCCCCTGCCATTTGGAAAATAGGAAGATAGAGGGCAATCACCACGCCGCCTAAAATGACTCCAATGAGAATGATGAACATGGGTTCGATCCAGGTCATGAGTCGGGATAACTGAAAGTCCAATTCCCCTTCATGAAACTCGGCGACCTCAAAGAGCATGGCTTCAAGTGAACCGGTGGTTTCTCCCACTTCAACCATTTCAAGAGTGAGGCGCGGGAGAAAATTCTCCTTTCGTAATGCCACTGAGAGGCTGGTACCTTCTCGAACATGGACAATAACCGATTGAAGTGCTTGCGCGAAGACTTTGTTGGGCATGGATTTCGCCGTCACCTGCAGTGCTGATAATAAGGGGATTCCTCCTCCAAGAATAGTTGAGAGGGTTCTGGCCAAACGAATAACTTGATTTTTCAAAAACAAGGGACCAAGTATCGGGGCATGGAGAAATAACCAATGGATTTGCCATTGACCTTGAGGGGTGTTTTTCCACCAATAGATCACCAGGCCCCCAAGTCCCATGATTATCAGAAGTCCCATTAGCCATTGGGTAGCCGAATGCGTCAGATCAATCAAGAGCTGAGTGGCCCAGGGCAATTCCACGCGACTTTCTTGATAGACTTCCGCAAATGACGGAAGCACAAAAAATAACAGACCCATGGTCACCAGGAGACCAAAACCCAATAAAAATATAGGGTAAATGGTTGCTTTGACGACTTTTTCCCGAACCCCAATGAGCATTTTTAAATAGGCAATATATCGGCTTAGGACTTCAGGGAGGTTGCCAGCCTGCTCCCCGGCTCGTAAGGAAGCTTGATAGAGTTCCGGAAAATAGGTTGGGTGATGGGTCATGGCTTCCGAAATGGCCGCTCCTCCCCGAATATGCTCTCGAACGGATTGCAGAGCTTGTTGAAATCCCCCTTGGGTGTTTCGTTCTGCCAGAAGATCAAAGCACCGCAACATGGGCAATCCGGCTTTGAGCAGAGCTAAAAATTCCTGATTGAAAATCAGGAAATCTCTAAGCGCTAAAGGACGTTGCCGTTTTTTTCGTGAGACGATCTTCCTGGTACCAGAGCCTGCCAGGTCAAGAACAAGCAGTCCTTGAGCCTCGAGTTGAGAGCGAAGGCTTTGAGATGTTTCGCCGTCCCCATCGGTTTCAATAATGGTTCCATCCGGACGAGCGGCTTTGTAATGAAACCGGGGCACTAGGGTGACTCAGGTAAATGAGGATTGCCAAGCGAGAGTATATGTTTGGGCTCAGGGGCACTTTCCACACGATTGTCCTGTATGGGAAGGGTTTCATGTTGTACCGGTTCCGCCAGGTCCTCTTGGATGGCAGGAGAAGCCGGTGGCTCACTTATATGACTCGAAGTGTTTACTGCATCAGGCTGAGATGCCCTTGGGGAGGTGACCTGAATTTTGAGCCCAGTCATAATCACGTCCGAATTGAGGTCATTCCATTCATGTAATTGGGCAACGGAGACATGATACATTTGGGATAATTTCCAGAGGGAGTCGCCACTTTGAATGACGATCCGTCCTTGAGAGTCCGGCATGCGCCTATCCCCGGAAGAGGATGGTGGTTTGGGGACCGAGAGTTTTGTTTGCAGGGGTTGTCCCTTACCTGAGGACTTGTGGAGTTCCTGTTTGATCAGCGTGATATCAGTGGAAAGCTGTTTCATGCTCGTCATAATTTGCTGAAATGATTGGTTGAGGATTTGAATGTCTGACACGAGTTGCGTGGTGTCCGGCATGCTGGCAACCTGGCCCTCAAGTTCCATGTTATGCTTTCGCAGTCGATCTCGCTCAGCCTGAGTGTCAAGAAGTTCTCCACGAATATGTTGCAGTTCAAGCCCTTGATCCTGTTCCCGATGCTGAATGGATTGCGTATGGCCTCTCAGCGATTGCAGTTCACCCGCTTGTTTGGCCATGAGAATTTTTAATGCTCCTATTTCAGCCCGCAAATTTTCATTTTCTGTCCTGGCTTCTTGAAGGAGAACCTGTTGTTGAGAAGTCTGGGAGACGTACCCTATCGATGAATCGGCCGCGACCGGTTTGGTCGGTTTTTGAGCACAGCCGCCTAAAATCAGTATGAATGTTCCGCTCAGAACCATGTGCGTCCAATGATTACATTTCATTTCCTATCCTATCTACCATTCTGTATAGGGAGTGCCATCCAGCGCCTGGCCGTCACTCCCGCTTTTAACATCAAATATTCCAGCAGGAGAGTCCTCGCCCTCCTCCTGTTCTTCATAAATTTCGGTCCAGGTGGTCGAGGAGTGGGTAAAAGGATCCACAGGGATGGCTCGAAGATACTTCTCTTCCACAAGGTCCTCTAGAGTCGCCGGATATTCCTTTCTATCCGCATAAAATTGATCAATAACCGCTCGCATCGTGAATAAATTTTGCTTCAGAGCCGCTTCCTTAGCTTTTATTGCCGTATGTTGAAACGTGGGAATCGCGATGGAAACCAGAATCCCCACGATTGCCACGACAATCATGAGCTCGAGTAAAGTGTAGCCCTTTTTGCCAATAACTACAAAGTGGGTCATTACCATTCACGATAGGGGGTCCCATCAATTGCCTTTTTTTCGCTGGTGGTATAGATGTCAAAGACATCTTCCCCGCACCACCGGGATTCGTCTGGTTCATCCTGGAAACACCGGAGCCCCCATTCTGTGGTCTCTGTTATTGGATCGAAGGGAATTTTCCGGAGGTACCGTTTAATTTCCGATTGCTCTCCAAGTTGGGCTTTCTCGCCTGTTAATTTAACCTTCAAGAGGGTTTCCAACGTCTTAGGGTATCCGGTCACTCCCGTGGACTCTTGGCAAGTCGTCACGTTTTCAACGCAGAGTTTCCCTGTACGCACAGTCCCATCCCTCGCCCAATCCTGTTGAAACGCATCAATGGCGGTTCGTACCGTTCGTAAGGTGTGGCGAAGCTCCAACTCTTGCGACCGTTTAATGCTGACTTTCGCAATGGGTAGGGCGACGGAGGCTAATATGAACATAATGACCAACGTGACCAGGAGTTCGATTAAGGTTACCCCCCCTTGAGCCGGCAAGGATTTATTCCACCAACACTCTGCCATGTTCCACCATGACCGGGATAGATTGGCCATTGGCTCCCAAGAACGTTGATTGTTGAATGTGAATGCTTGAGGAGCCCGGCGCCGTGGCTTCGAAAACCACCGTGGCAAGTGAGCCGCTTCCTTGGACGACTGTTCCCTCCTGGCCCATCTGAAGGACCAGTTGTCCTAAATGTGGCACGGCTGAAATGGTCATACTTGGAACCATCTGCTGAGATGTCCATACTGTTCCTTCATTGGCCTGCATAAAGGAGAGAACCGCTGGATCATAGGTCAGCGTCAGAGAGGTTTTTCCGACCGATGACAGGTTTTGCCCTTGAATGGTGAAGGATATTTGGTCTCCAACTTTGGCTGACGCTGCGGTCGGCAGTACTTGCAGCCGAGGCCCATCGGTCACAGACCGCGATGCATCTGCCGAGCCTGGTTCCACGGATGTTGAAATGGGTGTCTTTCCCTCAGTTAATTTGGAATCTTTGGGGAACGGTGCCGATTCGGAAAAATCGGTCATGTCTGCGGGCAAGTCCTGAGTATTCAAAAGAGACACAGCCGGGTTGGGTTGTGAAAACATCGGTTTGGTGGTGTACTGATTGGCCGTGCCGGACCAGAGAGTCTGTTTCGCTAATTGCTGAGGTTGGACGGTTCTGACGATATGGGGAGTAATCACCAAAATGACCTCGGTCACAACTTTTTGGGTGTTTTTGCTACTGAAAATGTCACTAAGGACTGGAATGTCATCGACTCCGGGAACGGATTGCCGCGTCTTTGTGTTGTCCTCTGCAAGGAGCCCGCCCAGAACGACGGTCTCGCCATCCCGCATATTGAGTGCCGTGTCCGCGGTACGGGTTCCAAACTTGAATTGGGTAATTAAGGGAGAATCTTGAAGAATGACCCGTTCGCCGAGGCGTGTGACTTCAATTTGCAATCGTAGGGAAATGGTGTGGTTCAAATGCACGGTCGGCTCAACGGTGAGTTTGATGCCCGTATCCTTAAACTCAATGGAGGTTACGGTCGAAGTCGTGGGTACGGCACCCGTGGAGGCTTGACCCGGCAACACATTCGTGGTGGAAAGAAGAATCGGTTGTTTGTCCCCGACGTTAATGGAGGCTTTTTGATTATTGAGTACCCTAAGCTTCGGAGAGGCAAGGGTTTTAGCCTGGGATTCTTGTTTGAAAAAATTCAGTAACACACTGCTGGGAAAACGAAACAGATAAGAGCTTTGACCAATGCTCGTGAGTTCTTGGAATGTCCATGATGTTGCAAGTGTTTCAAAGGTTCCCTTTATAGGTTTAGTCGGATCCTTTGAATCGAAATTTGGTGGAAAAATACCAAATCCAGCCTCTTTGGCAAACTGTAAACCCAGATTTTGGGTGTCGGTACGGTTGACTTCCAAGACTTCCACTTCAAACAGGACTTCCGAGTCGCTACGATCATTGGCCAGGATAATCTGCTCCGCCAGACTGACCTTGGCCGGTTCGTCCCGTATGACAACGGTGTTTAATGGCTCATTCACATAGACGCGCTTGGTTTCCAGAATCGTCCGAAGAAGATTGGCGACATCTTTGGCTTTGGCATTGGAGAGATAAAATGTGCGGATTTGAAGATCATCAAATTGTTCCCGTTTTTGTTTGGTATCCGGGATGACCAGGAGTCGATCAGGACCCACGCGTTTGGCAAACAGTTGATTGGTGGTCAAGATGAGATTTAAGGCTTCATCAAATGGCGTGTCCTTAGTGAAAATAGTAACCAGGTCATCTCGCACATCCTTATCGAATAAAATATCGATATTGGCGGTTCTCGCTAAAATTTCAAAGACTTGTTTGAGTCGGGTATTCTGAAACCGAAGCGTTACCGGTTCTGCTGAGCCACCGATGGCTTGAGTCGTTTTCTGCAGTTGAACCACTCTGGTGATGCCTTCAACAGCTTCCGACAGGGAGGGGTCCAATTCCACGGCTGATTCATAGAGCGCCATGGCTTCGTCGTATCGGCCAAGGCTTTCCATGTTGTTGGCATCCAAGAAGGTTTGATGAGCAGACTTTAAGCGCCAGACATCGTTGAGGGCCGTATGGTGTTCATTATTTTGTGGATCCAGCCCCACGGCCATTTGAAATTCCTGAAGGGCTTCGCCCATTTTCCGCTCTTTCAACATTTGTCTTCCACGGGAGAAATGTTGATCTGCTGCACGTATTTTCACCGATTTGAATTTTTCATCAATTTCTTTATTGAAGGGGTCTTTTTTTAGGGCGTCCCGATAAGCCGCTATGGCCCCATCAAAATCGCCTTTTTGTTCAAGTTCATCCCCAAGCTGGGTTTCACGAAGAGTGCAGGACATCAAAAGGATCATCAAGACCATGGCCAACACGCAAAACGTATTCAATCTAAGCATTAGAACCTTCGCTATATTGAATGAGAATGACGGGGGGGTGAGACAGAAGAATTCAGAAATCCTCTTTACCATAGCATATCTGTCAAATTCGAGCTAGAGATACCTGCTCGTTTCTTTAAGCTACTCTAGTTTCTGTATCGGATATCCCTTCGTCAATATTGAGCCTGGAAAATTTTGTCAGAAAATACAGGGGGTGGTTGGTTAGGCCTTAGCGAGTCGGGGAAGGTTTTTATATGCTCCTTGGGTGATTGCAGCTCCTTGAAGTACCTGAAAGATGTTCGAATATGAGGATCATCTCATTTCATGGGAACTCTAATGGTTTAATCTTACTGAAAAGTTGGGATTTCCTCTGCTGGGGCTTCTGTTGATGGAGCTTGAACTGGAGAATTTGTTGAAGGAGTATCCCCTAGGGAAGTTTGCCCGGAAGGAAGTGCGTTCGCTGCCGGGAGCACAGTTGGTCGGCGCATTAGGATTGAGCGGGTTGATCTGGCAGTTGGTGCTTCCCTTGGCTTCGAAGCGGATGGCTTGGTACGTCTTGGCACCTTTGAAGATATCCTGGTTGTACGGGGTCTCGGTGCTGGTACTTCTGACTCCATGAATCTCCTGGCCAATTTTTATAAGCGCAAACTTGTTCCCGGTCATGGGATCGGTGTAGGCCTTCCGAAGATACCGTTTGGGTGACTTCTTCGTTAATTCTTCAAGTGTTCGCGGCCATTGGTTGGGTCGTGTGGCCTTTTGAATTTCCCAGTCCGCCACAAATCGCTCAATGGCTTTCGCAATACTGGTCCCACGAAATTGTAGCTCAGCCTCTCGATCCCGTTGCATGATGACTGACCACTGTTGAGTGACTTCCATCGTGGCAATGGACATGACGACAACCAGCATCATGACGAAGAGGTAGGTTACCCCATTCTGGTTCGCGAGAGAGGCCATCCGGCTTTCCGAATATTCCTTGAACGATTTCCTCATTGAGTGATGCTGTCTGCGTGTGGGGGGGCCGGCATCAGTTTCGTGACAACTGTGCCATAGGGTTGAGTGAGTGTTACTTGCGGATAGTCAGCCGTCTTCGTCCTTTCTCTGTTATGAGCACCCAACCAAAAATCAAAAATGCGGCGCCAAAGGTATCGGCTACGAGATCCAAAATGTCAGCCTGACGTTGGGGGACAAACCATTGATGGATCTCATCGGAAATCCCGAATGCGATGACGCAGATGATGGCGAGGCCCATATTTCTCGCGTTCGGGGTTGTGTATTTGAATGCGCGATAGAGCAAAATCCCGAGTACGCCATATTCGCAGGCATGTAAAAATTTATCATTAATATTGAACATAAAGGAAGGGAGGTGGAGTTGTTGGGCAGGATTGGATTGGGAGGAGAGATACACAATAGCGAGCGCATAGAGGACAACTGGTCCCCAATACTTCAATATCACGAATGGTTTTGATATGGTTTGGGTCGGAAGAAATCTGACACGTCCTTTTTTAATGGTGAGTTAATTGTTGGAGGATAATCGGTTTGGGAGGGTAATGAAATACCGTACGTCTTCGATTTGCACGACGGGCAAAATCATCCCGTCCCCTTTCTGATCATGAGAAAAACTATAGATGAGTGATTCATCGGCAACCAGAGTACCAAAAAAAAGGACGCCAATGGCAATTTGCTCACCCTTTTGTTGCTGAATGCGAATGTGCTTGGCCGATTCAAGAGAGGGGATGGCCACCAGATAGTCGGGCAATCCCATGGGTTTAAAGCGAACAATACCCCATGATGTGGATGTGAGTTCCGGGCCAATGGCCACTAAAAATCCCTGATATTCCGGCATATATTTTCGGAGAAAGCCTGACCACAAGAAGGCAATGGGTTGTTGAAGGATGTTTTTGTGAATGAGGCGGGCCTCGTCTCGTGCGCGATTCAGTTGGAACAGGCGCTCGCTTTGCTCCGTGTGATCCAGACTCTGTAAGGTGTGCCAATCCGGTGGGTGGCCTTCAAGTTCCTGAAGAAATTCTTCCTGTTCTTTTGGAAGCAGGAGGGGCCGGATATTCCTGGGGATCAGTTGGTGCAAGGACTGGCTTTCCAGTTGGATAAGAGGTTGGATTCCTTTGGCCATGGGAGGTTGTCCGCTGACCTGATCCGGAAACTGGAGCCCTGCCCATAAGTTGAATAACGCAAGAGAATACAATAAGGCGGTTTGGGCTCCTTTTCATGTGTTTGCGTTCTCGAAGACAGGTGTTGGGTGAAAGAAAGCTCAGAGTTTTGTAATGGGTGAATTCAGCCCACGTCATGGTATAAAAAGATAAACACACCCCATCGGCTATATAGGCCATTTTTCTTCCCGCCAGGCCATATCCCAAAACATCCATTCATATTGCGAACTGATGAGAAAGGCTTCCTCCATCCTGGCTTTTTCTGCCCTGCCTGCGGTCTTCGCGCAGCGATCGACGACTTCGCGCAGCCATCGGGTGACTTCCGCAAATTCGGGTGACCCATAAAGTTGCAACCATTCATAATACGGATGTGAGGGTTTGGGTGTTGCCTTTTCCAAAAGGTGGTGTCCGACTTCACAATAGACCCATGCACAGGGGAGGGCCACCACCGTAATTTCCCCGAGTGTCCCGGTTTGAGCCACGCTTCTCATATGCCGACAATAGGCATAATTCGTTGGAGAAAGGGGGGTGGATCGCATGTCCTTGGGGGAAAGAGCCCATTGTTTTCCATACGATTCATGAAGCCCTCGTTCGACGGTAATCGTGTCTTCAACGAGTTTGGCAAAGCGAAGGGCCGTATCTCCATCCGTCGCTTTGGCCGACCCTAGAGCAAAGACTCTGGCCAATTCTTCTAAATACCTTGCATCTTGCAAGATGTAATATTGAAATTTTTTTGCCGGTAACGTGCCTTTGCCCAATGCCACGACGAAGGGATGTTTTAACTGGGCTGCCCAAATAGGCGCTGCACGATTTCGTAATTGTTCTGAGAACGTCATAAGAGTCCGTGGTGAATTTTTCTCAACGTGTGTGGTGCCACTAGTTTTGTAGAACGGAGCGAGCCACTTGAAACGCTCTATCCATATCCGGCATATGGCCGAGATCAGGAGTAACCTGGAGATAGCGGATCACATTATTCGCATCGACAACCATGACGGCTCGAGCCAGGACATGGGGCCCCTCCAACAGGAGTCCATGGGAAGAACCAAACTCTCCGCCTCGAAAATCAGACAGAAATTCAACATTGGTAATGCCCGCTTCTTTCGCAAACCGTTCTTGAGCGAAAGGGGTATCGACACTAATGGTGATCAGTTGCACCTGTTGATCAAGACCCTGGTTTTTTTCACTCAGATAATGCGTTTGCTGTTCGCATACTTTCGTGTCCAGGGAAGGCACAATATTGATGATGCGGACTTTCCCTTGGGATTCATGAATGTTTACGAGTGATAAATCACCTTTTGCCAATGGGACCGCACGAAGAGTCTCACCGGCTTTCACTTCAATGCCACTCAGCGGCAAAGGGGTGCCTCGAAATAGAATGGTCGAACCCTCTCCTGTTCTGGCGGTTTCCTTGTCAACTGGAATGTTTTTATAGGAAAAATCGTGTTCTGATTGACCATTAAGGGTCGAACAACCCGGCAATGCAGAAGCCGTTAAGATGAGAAGTAACGAAATAATCGAAATTTTTGGCATAATGATGCTCCTTCTATCCAGATCGGTGATCCGAGCTTGAGGTGCCGTGGTGTGTAAAAAATATCATTTTCTTTCAAGTATAGGCTGAGTCGCCTGTTGGATAATGGTTTCTTCAGGATTTTCGTTCTAAAAATGAGAGGATGTATTGATTGACGATAGTGGGTGCTTCCCATTGTGCAAGGTGCCCGGCCTCAGGGATGACATGCCATTCGACATGCGGTAATTGGTCTTTTACCCGTTCACCGACTTCGAGTGGAAACACCCGATCATGCTCCCCCCACAAGAGCAGGACCTGATGAGAAATCTTTTGAAGCCTATTTCCATATTGTCCCTCCCATGTCTTGATATTGTCCATTAAAGAATAGAGGGGGGCAAGAAAGTCGCCCCGTTGGCGATTATGAAATGAACGGTCAATGATAGTAGGGGAGATGAGTGCTGAATTATAAATGATTTCTTTGAGAATATATTCCGTGGTCCTTTTCCCTGCCATCCAATTTCCCAATTTTGCGAGCCAGAGGGGAGGGCGGTGATAGAGAAAGCTTTGGTAATGCGGGGAAGCGATACTGTTTTCAACCTGGGCAGGAAATCCTGAGATGAGCACAAGTCGTTCCACACGTTCCGGATAGTCAAGGGCCATGGCCATCGCCAATCCGGCTCCCATGGAATTCCCGACTAAGGTGGCTCGTGGAATATTGAGGGTATCCATGAATTCCCGAAAAAACTCCAAGAGGTATTTTGGTGTGTACGCGGCTTCCGGTTTATCAGAGAGCCCAGAGCCGAGTAAATCCAGGATGATGACCCGATGAGTTTGGGCCAGAACAGAATATTGATGTTCCCATTGCCACATCGACCCGCCAAATCCATGGATAAGGATAAGCGGTGGACCTTGCCCGACGTCAAGATAGGCAATGCGATGGTTGTTGACTCTGGTGATCTGATAGGGCACACGTTGGATCAGTTCGATTCCGGAAGGAAGTGCCCTGGGAGAGGAACAACCCAAGATCGTCAAGCATCCAAGCGAGACCATGAAAAGGAGAAATGATCGAAAGTGAGAACAGCCCTGCATTATTATTCCAGATGAATCAGAGTTTCATCAGGATTCACTTCATCTCCTTCTTTCACATAGATGGTGATGACGGACCCGGCAATAGGCGATTGGACGCGATTCTCCATTTTCATGGCTTCCACCACCAACAGGGAATCACCGACGTTGACGCTTGAACCCTCGGTCACGAGGACCTTGACCACCCGGCCAGGCATGGGTGTGGTCACGTCCCCAGGTTGTGATGGCTTGGGACGTTTTTCCGCCTTTGATGTGTGGGATGGTGGAGGGTCAGGTGAGCCGGCTAAGACTTCTTGAATCGGTTCGAGATACACTTCTTCAAGTTTGTCATTCACCTTAATATAATAGGGTTTCACGCCGTCAACCGTCTGCCCGGATCCCGACACGCGAATATGATAGGCTTCGCCGTGAACCGTCACGTTAAATTCTACCGGGGCTAAATGAAGATCGTGAGCCACAGCCGGTCCACTCTCCGAGGAGTCATGAAGGGGTTCGGGTTTTAGCTCCCCTCGCTCCCGTTCATCAAAAAATTGCAACGCCACTGATGGGAGGAGTGCATAGGAGACAATGTCTTCTTCAGCCATCTCTCGCCCGACGAGTTCCTGTTTGGCATCGTCCAGTTCAGGGTCAAGGTTGTCAGCGGGACGACCGGACACGGGGACGTCGCCTTCCAAGGCTTTTTGCCGAATCTTGGAGTTGAGGGTGCCAGGTGGTTTCCCATACAGCCCCTGAAAATAATTTTTGGTTTCATTGGTAATCACTTTATAGCGTTCGCCGGTTAAAATATTCAGCGTCGCTTGGGTTCCGACAATTTGGCTGGTGGGGGTGACAAGAGGAGGATACCCCATGTCTTTTCGCACGCGCGGGATTTCTTCCAGCACTTCTTTGATTTTCCCCAGCGCATTTTGCTCGGCCAATTGGGCTGCTAAATTCGAGAGCATTCCACCAGGCACTTGGGAGAGAAGAATGTCGGTATCGACACCGGTAAAATCGCTTTCAAATTGGCGATAGCGTTTTCGGGCTTTGCGTAATTTATCCGCCGCCGGAGCAATTTGCTCAAGATTCAATTTCGTGTCATACGGCGTGTTCCGCAGGGCGGCAATAAACGATTCGGTCGGCGGGTGGGAGGTGCCGCCGGAAAGGGGTGATAACGCGGTATCCAGAATATCCAACCCGCCCATAATCGCCATCAGGGCAGACATGGAAGCCATCCCGGAGGTGTAATGGGTGTGCAGGTGAATCGGGACTCGAACCGTAGCCTTTAATCGTGAAATCAGTTCATAGGCTTCAAAGGGAGGAAGCAGTCCGGCCATATCTTTGATGCAAATGGTGTCTGCCCCAAGATCTTCGAGTTGTTTGGCTTGTTCCACAAAATGATTCAGACTGTGGACCGGACTGACGGTATAACAAATGGTCGCTTCGATATGCTTGCCACAAGCTTTCACCACTTCCATGGCCGGCCTGATATTTCTGATGTCATTCAGCGCATCAAAGATCCTAAAGACATCAATGCCGTTTTGAGCGGACAATTCGATGAATTTTTCAAGGACGTCGTCAGCATAGTGTCGATATCCCACAAGGTTTTGCCCACGCAAGAGCATTTGAAGACGGGTTTTCGGCATGGCCTCCCGGAAGGCTCGCAGGCGCTCCCAGGGGTCTTCCTTAAGAAACCGGAGGCAAGAATCGAAGGTGGCACCACCCCACACTTCTAATGACCAAAATCCGACTTCGTCTAATTCGGATGCCACGGATAAGAGATCCTCTGTGCGCATGCGGGTCGCCAAAAGAGATTGGTGTCCATCTCGTAAAGCCACATCGGTTAAAAAGACCTGGCGCTTCGGAGATGCTTCGATATCCAGAGCGGGAGCGGCATCCAATTTTGTCCGGGTAGGGACGGGACGACTGGGTTTCCTGCTTTTATCAGAGTGTGCGGTTTTTCGTGACATAAGGAGACCTTTCACATGTGCAACGGGATCACAACGTTATCATGACGGTTGTTATAATCCTTCAAATGCGGCGATGGCTGCGGACAGGGCAATAACCAGATCCTCCGGTTCTTCTGCCTCTTCATATTCAAAGAGCTCGGGATGGCGTTCAAGATAGGAGGTATCAAATCGCCCGGCTCGAAAATCCGGTTCTTCCATGAGCTTTGTCATAAATGGAATAGTGGTTTTGACACCCCGCAGGACAAATTCTTCGAGTGAGCGATGAGTTCGGCGAACCGTTTCGTCCCAGGTTCGGCCATGAACCGTCAACTTGGCTAACAGGGCATCATAATACGGAGGGACGGTATAATCCTTGTATACCGCTCCGTCAATGCGGACACCAACACCGCCAGGGGATAAATAGGCCGTGATTTTTCCCGAAGAGGGTCGAAATCCATTTTGCGGATCTTCCGCATTCACCCGACATTGAATGGCATAGCCCTGGAGATTGACCTCATGCTGCCCGAAGACCAGAGGACGCCCTGCGGCAATCCATAGTTGGGATTGCACAATATCAACGGTGGTAATCTGTTCCGTGACGGTATGTTCCACTTGAATGCGAGGGTTCATTTCCATGAAATAGTATCGTCCATCGGGATCTAACAGAAACTCCACGGTCCCGGCATTATAGAACTGGGCGGCGCGAGCCATGGCAATGGCCGCTTCTCCCATTTCTGCCCGTAGTCGAGGGGTTAACACAAGTGACGGGGCGATTTCTATCAATTTTTGATGGCGCCGCTGAATCGAACAATCCCGTTCTCCCAGATGAATCACATAGCCGTTTTTGTCTGCCAGTAATTGAAATTCAATATGGTGGGGTCGTTCCACATATTTTTCAAGAAATAATTCCCCGTTTCCAAAGGCTGCCAGAGCTTCACGGGCTCCCGCTTCCATGGCATCTTGTAATTCATCGTCCGAGCGAACGACGCGGAGGCCTCGCCCTCCACCCCCGGCGCTGGCTTTGACCATAACCGGGTATCCCGCTTTATGGGAGAACGTCAGGGCCTCTTCGAGGGTACCCACACTGCCATCTGTCCCTGGAACAACAGGGACGCCAATTTTAATGGCCAGTGCTCGAGCCTGGACCTTATCGCCCAGTAGTTCAAGTGAATGGGGAGATGGGCCAATAAAGAGAATGCCGGCTTCTTCGCAGAGCCGGGCAAAATCGGCATTTTCTGCTAAAAATCCATATCCGGGGTGAATGGCATCGGCTCGAATACGCTTCGCCAATCCTACAATTTGTCGAGCATCGAGGTAGCCTTGTACAGGGCCTGGACCGACTAAGTACGCTTCATTGGCTTTTTTGACATAAATGGCGGTGGCGTCACTTTCTGAATAAATCGCCGCCGTGGCAATGCCGAATTCTCGACATGCCCGGATGACCCGCATCGCAATTTCTCCTCGATTGGCAACTAAAACTTTTTTTAACATTCGATTCTAGTGTCGTGTCGTAATAATTTGAAATAAATGACCGCGGCAGATGATGCTCCGGTCTTTTTCACGAGGCTGAGATGGTATCAGAAGATGGACAACCGAATCAGGGTTTTCCGTCAATTATTGACCGGTAAGAAGTGGATAAAATTTCCCTTTTCGCATCAGGTTTTGGCCTTCCCGTGAGAGAGCAAATTGTTCAAAGGCCAGGGCCTGAGGTGAAGGATGGGCATTCGTGATGAGCATCACGGGTCGTTGGAGTGGATAGCGATTATCCAGTACCGTTTGTACTTCCGGCTCCACCCGATTAATAAACAGAAGATTGATCGCGACTCCATCTTCTTTCGCCCGGAGAGCCGGAGTCATGGATACAAACGTGATGGCCTCCAGATTTCCACTTACCGCTTTAATGGCTTCGTCCTCGGTTCCCGCTCTATAGGCGGAACGCGGAATCCCATCTGGAATGCGTAATGTTTTTTCGAAACCTTGTCGAATATTTTCATTCGTGGTTCGATTGATGAGCACAATTTTGGTTTGAGGGGCTTCCTCATAGACCTGAGACCAATACCGGATTTTTCCGGAAAAGACATCCGCAACTTGCTGGATGGTCATTTCTTTCACCGGGTTTGAAAAATTGGTTAAGACAGCGATGCCGTCTCTGGCAATTGCCGTAGATCTGAGAGAAGGAACCTCTTCCCCCGTGATGCCAATGTCGGCTTCGTTGAGTTCGATAGTTCGGATTGGCTTGGCATTGGGATGCCAAAAAATATCAACGGAAACAGAGGGATGGCGGGACTCAAATTCCGCAGCAAGAATTTCCAGAAGATATCGCTCTGGTCCATTTCCAACGATGAGAATGGTCCCTGAAATCGTAGAGGGAACCGTAAGAGGAGGCTCTGAGATAGGAGATTCTTTTGAATGAACAGGGGCCAGTGGAAGAATGAGTCCCCAGAGAAAACCTATCCCGACCACAAAAGAAACCTTGCCCACAATATTATTAAAGAGCCGGGTGGCCGCCATATTTCTTAGGATCCTTAGCAAGAACAACCGTTGCGCAAGTGGTCGAAACTACAGAATAAGTTTTCACCAAGAATAAAAAGCGGGCACATCTTTCCGGTTTATGGAAATAAATGTCAAGAGGAGAGGAATGTGGAAGTTGGAAAATCTTGGGCGGTCACCATTCAAAGGGCCGCCCAAGCTTCATCCTATTCTCCTCCGGAGGGTTGGGAATTGGCTTCGGTCGGGGCCGCGCGCTGGCCCATAATTGGGGGGAGTTTGGAAAACTTATCCATTCGTTCATTCAGCATATTATAGGCTTTGCCTTCAGCGAATCCCGGTTTATGTGTTCCCACAATTTTCGACGCAAACGAGGACATGATTCGTCGGCTTTGGGTTGTGTTGCATTTTGGGCAAAGGGTTTCTTCTGGTTTTACGCTCAGGGCTTGCATGGCCTCATAACGATGATCGCATCCTTCACAGACATATTCATACAATGGCATACATAACTCCTTTGAAATTATACGAGGATGAACATGAATGATATCTCCGTCAGGGAGTTAGTATATCGAAGATTGTAGTGACGTGGCCAATGGATAAAGGAATTGTTTCTGAAATTGTCCAGAAAAGATTGACGGCAAGTTTATGATTTCACTATAATTTTTCGTTGGTCTTATTACAGACAATTTTTGGAGGAATGAGTCATGTCGGTGTTAATTCGGAAATTTAAATTGCCCACTGGAATGGTCAAGGAGGAGCGCATTGACGATCCAGATCGCATCGAGCGGTATATGCAGTTTTTTGATAAAGAGCAGCAAGCCAAGCTTGATGCCGGCCAAAAGGTTTTTTTAGACAAAGATGAATGGCAGTTTGTTGATAACTGAATTCCTGCAGGGCAGGCTCCCTCTCCGTTATTTTCCGGCCGGGTTGTTCCCATGTCAATTTTTGATTGTGTCTGTGGGGCAGGCTCGGCTGACCACTCAGTGAAGGAGCATCACGACTATGGGGTATTGGATCCATTTAAAACGATCACTTGATGAAGCGATGATCCATCGGGATCGTTGCCCGGAGGTGCCTTCAGGCCCGCATCGGTCGGATTTTTGGGAGGGTGGGTGGACCGAATATCCGGATAAGGATACGGCTCTGGAGTATTTGGAAAATACTGATGCCTCCCTCCAACTCAAATGTCCTTTATGTAAACCGTAACTCGTGTTTGCGGATAATCAGTAGATCAGTCCGTGAACAGGATTCTTCCTTTTTGTAATTTTGTATGGCCGAAAAATTTGCGAATGCCCGGTGGGTCAAGGAGGGATTTTTAGACAATCGGATTGTCGGATCCGTTATTGGACAAATTACCTTTGCCGGGCTTGAGACCGTGGATGTGTATTTGGTTGGTGATTTTGTTGGAGAGATTGCCGGAAAGGTGATTGGTTTTCGTAACCCTCGCTTTTTAGATGACCCTCAGGCAGGAGAATCATTATATGATTTTTCCGTCCCTCAATTAGGAAAAGTCAGTCTCATGTCGTTTGATCCGCATCCTCTTCTTGAACCCCATCCCTACTTTGAATGGTTTTCTGCTCATCAGCAACATTATCGCATTGAGCTGCAGCCGGATGAGGCGTGGCTCCTGTCTGAAGTTGAACAAGATGCTGTGGAAGACCAGGCTCAGCGGATCCGGCAAGAGCTAGCACCTCTCCTGCCATGACCAGATGCGATTTTGTGTTGTGGCCTTGTTGACCCAAGGCCAGGGGTGAAATTTTAATGGTAACAAGTAATCCCAGGAAAATGATCTGTGCATATTGACCAGTCCCACCTTCCTTGGTCGTTATTGATTGACTCACTCTTTCTCCATTCGTAGAATGCCCGCCATGAATGATCGATTTTTAAAAGCCTGCTTGCGTCAGCCCGTAGACCGAACCCCTGTTTGGTTTATGCGGCAAGCGGGGCGATACATGGAAGAGTACCAGGCTATCCGGCGCAAGCATTCTATTTTGGAGGTATGCAAAACGCCTGCGTTAGCTGCCGAGGTCACGCTTCAACCTATTAATCGCTTTGATCTGGATGCGGCGATCATTTTTGCGGATATTTTGTTGCCTCTCCAGGCCATGGGATTAAACCTGGAATTTGTTGAGGGGAAGGGTCCGGTCATTGATAACCCCATACGAGGAGAGATGGGCATCGTGGATCTGCGTCCGGTCGATGGAGAGGCGTTTGCCTATGCCGGAGAAGCCATTCGCCAGGCACTTCAGGCTCTCGATAATCGAGTTCCGTTACTGGGATTTGCCGGAGCGCCGTTTACATTAGCCAGTTATGCTATTGAAGGCGGAAGCTCGCGTGACTATGCCCGAACCAAACACTTAATGTTCTCGCAGCCGACCGTGTGGCATCAATTGATGTCCAAACTGTCTGTGGTTGTCGTGGAGTATTTACGAGTCCAAAGTCGAGCAGGCGCCCAAGCCATTCAACTCTTTGACAGTTGGGTCGGCTGTTTAAGTCCTGGCGATTATGAAGAATACGTCCTTCCTCATGTTCAAAATATTTTTTCTGCCTTACGGGTTGAAGGGATTCCCCTCATCTATTTTGGAACGGGGACGACCGGACTTCTTCCGCTGATGCGAAAGGCGGGAAGCGATGTGATGGGTGTCGACTGGCGAGTTCGTTTGGATGAAGCATGGGGCACTATCGGGTTTGATGTGAGCATTCAAGGCAATCTGGATCCCCTGGTTCTGTTCGCCCCGGAAAAAGAAATCGAGCGTCGGGTGAAGGATATTATGCAGCAAGCTGGCGGCAGACCTGGTCACATTTTTAATTTGGGTCACGGCATTCTTCCTAATACCCCTTTACACAGCGTTGAATTTGCCATTGAATGTGTTCGCCGGTATTCAACAGCTTCCTCTCGTGAATGATGTAGCGGTACTTTTCCCCTGTCAGCTTTCTCGTCCCTCCATGAAAACCTGTTTATTTCAATGTCTTAGCCACATACATGCATTTCCTTTCTGATTGCTTGGGACTTCATGAGGAAAAATCCATACCAAGTCGTCATTGTCGGAGGGGGGATATCCGGACTGGCCACGGCATATGCTCTCATGGAGGAAGGTGCGAAAATACAGACACCCGTTCAATGCACAGTCGTGGAACGAGAGCCTCGGTGGGGTGGAAAAATTCTGACGCATGTGACAGACAACTTTCTGATCGAAGGTGGACCTGACTCGTTCCTGACTTCCAAGCCATGGGCTCTAGAATTGTGTCGCGCGTTAGGACTTCAGGATCAGTTGATTACTACCAACCCCCAACACAATCAGACATTTTCATTTTGCCGGGGAGCATTGCGAGAACTGCCACAAGGCTTATTGGCCTTTCGACCCCGACGGGTTGATACGCTTGTTTCCAGCGGGCTCTTATCCTGGGGTGGGATGCTTCGCATGGCTGCCGAACGGTTTTGGCCAAGGCAGAATCCTTGGCCGCCAGACGAATCTTTGGGAGCGTTTTTTCGTCGACGGTTTGGCACCGAAGCCTTTGAGTATTTAATCGAACCATTGGTGGCAGGTATCTATGCCGGGGATGCCGATGAACTCAGTATTGAGTCGACCTTTCCTCGATTTCGCGAATTAGAGCGAGAACATGGCAGTGTCATTAAGGGAATGCGAAAGGCTCTGGCCAGCCCGCCACCCGCCCCGCGTTCCTCCGGCGCAGCCACCACCATGTTTATGTCGCTTCGAGGTGGATTAAGTGAGCTCATTCAGAGCTTGGTGGAGGCATTGCGCAAACGCGGAGTAGGGTTGATGGCAGGGGTCGGGTGTCTGGAAATTCAATCTCCGACTCTGGAGTCGGGGGAATTTCAGGTCATGTTGGAGAATGGAAATCGGCTTCCGGCTGATGCGGTCGTGTTGGCCACTCCGGCATATCAGACCGCTCGCTTACTTCGGTGCATTTCAACCCGAAACAGCGAGTCTGTTAGATGGGATTCCTTATGCTTCGACCGCCACGATTTCTATGGGCTATCCGGCTGAATCCATTGCTTCACAGATACGAGGATTCGGATTTGTGGTGCCTCGAAAAGAACAACGCCCGTTGCTAGCCGCAACCTGGACTTCGTTAAAGTGGCCCGATCGGAGCCCGGCTGGAGAAACCCTGATCCGTTGTTATATCGGAGGTCGAGGGCGAGAGACAGTTGTGGAGCAGGATGATAGCTCCCTTGTGAGGTGTGTTCGGGGGGAATTACTCTCTATGGTGGGAATCACGGCTGCCCCGACCTATACAGAAGTCCATCGATGGAGGCAGGGAATGCCTCAATATGTGCTCGGACATCGGGATCGGTTGGCTAAGGTTCAGGAACAGTTAGCCCGTTTGCCAGGCCTGTATGTCACGGGAGCAGGTTTGTATGGCATCGGTATCCCTGATTGTATCCGGGAAGGCACGAAGGTTGGAAAGCAACTGCTACAGGATTATGCCGCTAACCATGGAATAAAAAATTCTGGAAGCACAGAATCCGGTGGAAGGGGCCAGATCGGATAACGTGGAAGAGCAAATGGAAGCGATTGTTCGGGCTCATGTCTGTGTCAGTGGAAAAGTTCAAGGAGTCGGGTTTCGAGCGTTTGTGCAAATGCAGGCCAACAAAATGGCATTACATGGGTGGGTGCGAAACCGTGCTGAAGGAGAAGTCGAAATGGAAGTTGAAGGGCCTCAAGCATCTGTTCATACCTTTCTTGAAGCCATTCACAAAGGACCTCCTCTCTCTCAAGTTCTTCAGGTAACGGTTGACTGGAAAGACCCAAACAGGCAAACTGAAGGGTTTCATGTCCTTCGTACTTCTCTGTAAGGGATGTGGGCATTGCGGATTGGGTAATTCCGATCTCAAAAACGGAACCATTCACGGTCATTATCAAGATTGAGTCGTTATTCCATGAACTATAAAGCACATATTCGTGAGGTTCCGGATTTTCCTAAGCCGGGTATCCTTTTTTACGATATTACGCCCTTATTGAATAATCCTGTGTGTTTTCGTTCCATCATCGATGAGTGCATTCGTCACTATCAAGATGCCGGTATTACCAGAGTGGTTGGCATTGAATCGCGAGGATTTATTTTGGGGAGCCCATTGGCCTATCACTTGAAAGCCGGTTTTGTTCCTGTTCGGAAGCCCGGCAAATTGCCGGCCGATGTGTTTGAAGTCAATTATAATTTGGAGTATGGCTCGACGATTCTTTGGCGATTCATCGTGATGCGATTCAAGAGGGAGAGCGGGTGCTTGTGGTTGATGATCTTCTTGCCACTGGGGGGACGGCCGGGGCCACCGTCCACCTGATTCGGCAATTAGGTGGCGATATTGCCGGCGTGGTATTTCTTAGTCGAATTGCTGAAACTCGATGGACGAAACAAATTGAACGGGTGTGACATTCACTCCCTGATTACGTATGAGTAAGTACATGGACTATCGTATTACCGCATGATGCAACGGGGAAGGTGTCAGCAATAACATCCTCCTGTCGTGTGAGAGAATGGTTAACTTTGGAAGGAAGAAAGGAAAGTAGTATGGCCGAAAGACCAGTCAAAGAAAGAAACAAAAACGACGGCCTCCGCCGGAACAAAAAAAGGTCCTGCAAAAGGCCCATCAAAAGCCACTTCCCCAACCCCCGCATCGCGGAAGCCGGCCAAAGCTCAAACGGAAGATCGTCATGTCGCGTTAAAGGAAATTCTCTTGGCCAAACGAGAGGCGCTGATTCAAGAAATCAAACAACAGCTTGGACAATCAGTGACAGAAGAACAACAACGGCGGCTGGAAGCCGCCATGGATAGCGGGGACCAGGCGCTGGTGGATTTGGATCGCGAAATGGGGATTTCGCTCCAGGAAATGCGAAACCGTGAACGACAATTGATTGATGATGCCTTGGATAGTTTGGATGAAGGCACCTATGGCGTGTGCGCGGAATGTGGTGGAGAGATCAATGAAAAGCGTTTGCAAGCGCTTCCGTTTGCCCGTTTATGCGTCGAGTGTAAATCCAAACGTGAACTGATGGAAAAGATTGAACGATCGGAACAGCGGCAATAATATAATTATCAGGTTTGCCGCTGCCTGTTCTTTCACCGTGTCTAGCTGGGGTTGGGATACACCCATCCAATTCGGCAAAGGCTTTTTTCGCCTTCAACTGTCCTACCACCAACACTTGAGCCTGTGACTGATCATTCCTTTACTGAAAATTCCAGATCCATCTGATAGGCGGGAGAAGAAGGGTTCAAGGACGGCATTCGTAAGCTCATGTCAAAGATTGTTGTTCTGGCAAGTGGCGGGTTGGATTCGACGGTGACGGCGGCCATTGCCAAATCAGAAGGATATGAGCTGTATTTCCTGACTATTGATTATGGGCAGCGCCATCGAACGGAAATCGAATGTGCGCAAAAAATTTCTGACTATTTTGAGGTGAAAGAACACAAAATTATTCCAATTGGACTTGCGAACCTTTGGTGGATCCGCGCTAACCGATCAGATTCCCGTCCCCACCAATCGAACCGCACGGGATCGTGAACAGCAGATTCCCGTCACCTATGTTCCGGCCAGGAATACAATTTTCTTGAGTCTGGCACTGGCCTATGCCGAGGTGTTGGGTGCCTCCAGCATATTTTTTGGGGCCAATATTCGTGACTATTCCGGCTACCCGGATTGCCGACCGGAATTTATTCAGGCGTTCAAGGAGGTGGCTCGTCTTGGCACCCGAATGGGATTGGAAGGCCAACCGGTCGACATTCTCGCCCCGTTGCTCTTTTTGACCAAGCGTGAGATCATCCAAAAAGGACATGCCTTAGGGGTGCCTTTTCAATGGACCAATAGTTGTTATAATCCAGGTCTACAAAACCAGCCATGCGGCCATTGTGATAGTTGCGTGATTCGTCAAGAGGGATTTAAGGAGGCACAACTTCCTGATCCGCTATTCGCCGGATAAATGTGGGACTGTGGCCAGGTCTGAATGCGAATGAGTCTGGTAATAAAGGAACGTGGACATGAACAAGCAACCATAGACAAACAATTCTCAGAGGTGTGGCAGGGGTTCTTTGTTGGTTTGTTGTTGGATGTTCTGAGAATGGGACGAGTGCCGGGGAATCCTCTCCTCCCGCAACCATTGCACAAGTATCGACTGAGAAAGACCTGCCAACAGAATTCAAAGACGGCGAGACAAAATTCAATACATTTTGTTCTCCTTGCCATGGAGTGCAGGCCGTGGGAACGGCTCAAGGTCCCCCTTTGGTGCATAAAATTTATGAGCCCAGTCACCATGCGGATTTCGCTTTTCAGCGGGCTGCGGCTCAAGGGGTCAAAGCCCACCATTGGAAGTTCGGGAACATGCCGAAGATCGAAGGCGTGACGGCAGATGACGTCACGCAGATAATTGGCATATATCCGGTGGCTCCAGCGCCAAGCTGGAATTTTCTAGACAGATACCGGAGGTTGCCCGGTTCAGCCGCCTTCCTTATGGGAAATCATTGTGCCAACACTGACTTTGATTTGCTCCCACCGGTTTAACACGTTTGGAGCCAAATCTTTCACGGCATACTTCGTTCCAGTTCATGAACCAGCCCCTGGATCCGTGTAAATCCTGCCTGCCAGAATGCCGTGGAGTTGATGTCCACCTGTAGGGGTTTGAGCAGGTCTTGAGGACTGGCTGACCCACCTCCTGATAGCAATTGTAGATATCGCGGGACGAACGAGGATCCTTCTGCTTGATAGCGTTGAAACAAGCGACAGCACCAATAGACTGCCAAAGCTATAGGCGTAGCAATAAAACGGACTGGCAAAGATATGAGGAATGGCTAACCATTCCCATTGAAATTCATCGTCCACGGGTAGGCGAGGCCCGAATTGCTCACGAAGGAGCGTCAGGTAGGTTTGAGCGAGCGCATCAATGGTCGCGCCTTGTTGAATCATGTGATGGGCTTGCCGTTCAAATTGCACGAAGTAGGCCTGTCGCATAATGGTGGCATAGGCATCGTCGAGTTGATCGACAAGGAGTCCCGCCTTGACCTTAGGGTCCTTTTCCTGTTGGAGAAGCAAATCGGAAAGCAGGTGTTCGCCAAAGACAGAGGCCGTTTCCGCAAGAGGGAGCGACGAATGAAACGTGAAGATGGAATGCTCCCTTGCCATCATCGCGTGGACGGCATGACCCAGTTCATGTGCCAACGTTGAGACATCACGGGCCTCTCCCGTGAAATTCACCAGGACATAGGGAGTCTGCGTGGGGAGCACGCTATAGCAAAAAGCCCCGCCCATTTTGCCGGGTCGAATCGCGGCATCAAGGTGATTCTCTTCAAGAACCCGCTTCGCCCGTTGGGCCAACTCCGGTGAAAAGGCTTGATACGCTTCCATCACCAGCTCTTTCGCCTTGGCAAAAGAAAATTTGGATTTCTTTGCCGGCGAAGGGCGCATACAGATCGTAACGTTGAAACTGTTTCATCTTCAGGAGCCGTCCCTTTAACCGAAAATATTCCTGGAAAATGCCGGCATTCTTTCGGCAGGTTTTGAGCAGAGCATCAACGGCTTTTTCAGGGACATCATTGGTGACATTGCGCACGGCCATAGGAGAAGCGTAATGCCGCAAGGTGAGGCCTTCATTTCCCCAATCCTGAACCAGGCTTTTATACATTTCTCCAAGGACATCACGGTGTTCACCATAGACTTTGAATAGCGCGTGGTAGGCTCCTCGACGAACCGAAGCCAAGGGATGCCGGACATATCCCATCAGTTGTTCGCGGGTCAGACGGGTCGTCCGGCCTTTTATTTTCATGGGAAATGTCAAACTATTCGTGGTGACGCCATACAATGTTTCGAGAGCCTGGCGACCGGTCGTACTCTTAATGGTTAAAATCCGTTCTTCAGATTCACTCAAGGTATGGGGTGTGAAACGAGTCAGGGTATCCAGGTGATACCGAAACCGCTCGGCTTTTGCGGTCAGCCGGGCCGCGTTGGTGGGATCGAGGCTTTGCCACCAGAGGTCAAGAAAGACCAGTCGATTAGAACAGTCTGTCAGTCGGTTCCGTACCTGGGTGTCAAACGCCCGGGCTTCTTGATTTTTCGTATTTTCTGAAAACCATAAAAACGAAAAGGCCCGCAAGGTCGTCATGTGTTCGGTGACGGTTTCGTATTGCTCCCAGATTTTCTTGAAACGGGTGGCAGAAATATCCGGGGATAAATGCGGTCGTATGGCCTCGAGTTCGGAAATAAGGGAGTCAAGTGTTTTGGTGATCCGCTTGAAGTCTTTAGTCGGATGGCGCAAGAGACCTTGAAGGTCCCAGGATGGAAGAGTCTTCGACATGTGTGCTCCTTTTTGAGGATATAGTGAAAAGTATATTCTATTTGGAAGAGTGGTTGTGTCCTCCTTCGCTCTCTTCTGTGCCGGCCATCTGGTCGAAGTCTTCTGTATTTTTGTGCTGGCGGAGGGGGTGGGATTCGAACCCACGGTCGCTTTCACGACGCCGGTTTTCAAGACCGGTCTATTCGGCCACTCTAGCACCCCTCCGAATTTTTTTTGGACTCAAAAGCTTGAGGATTGTTGGTAGGACTGCTTCTCACCCAATTGCGGCCCTAACCTCAATTTTCTGATAAGACCTTCACGGGATACAATGAATCTCACAAGGCTCATCTCCATTCAAGCTTATAGTAGCCGACTGTGGCAGGAATGTGAACTCTCTGGCTTAATGAAATTTGGTGGGAGTCCGCTAAAATTTTGTGTCATCCAGGAGCTCGAAGATCCCACATAGGGATAGGGTTCATCAATTTTTCACTTATGGAAAAGCAACCGGACGGATGACGTCGACTCCCTTCATATAGGGTTGCAAGGCTTCAGGAATATCACGGTCCCATCGGCTTGTTGATAGTTCTCCAAAATGGCGACCACCGTTCGTCCAATGGCCAGGCCTGACCCATTGAATGTATGCAGAAATTGAGGTTTGTCCTTTTTAGAGCGAAAGCGGATATTGGCTCGACGGGCTTGAAACGCTTCAAAATTACTGCAGGATGAAATTTCCCGATACCGTTGTTGCGAAGGAAGCCAGACTTCAAGATCATATGTCTTCGCGGCAGAAAATCCCAGGTCACCGGAGCATAACGCGACGACACGATAGGGAAGTCCCAATTTTTGAAGAATGGATTCCGCGGCTTGGGTCAGGCGTTCCAGTTGGTCATAGGAGTCTTCCGGACGAACAAAGTTGACGAGTTCCACTTTTTGGAATTGGTGCATGCGAATCAGGCCTTGTGTGTCCTTACCATAGGATCCGGCCTCCCGTCGAAAACAGGAAGTATAGGCCACAAGGCGTAACGGGAGTTGCTCTGCGTCCAGGATTTCCTCTCGCAACAGGTTGGTGACGGGAACTTCAGCCGTGGGAATGAGAAAGAAATCTTCTTCCGGAAGATGAAACAGATCCTCGGCAAACTTGGGTAACTGGCCGGTTCCGGTCATGGAGGGCCGGTTGACGAGCATGGGCGGAAGCACTTCCGTGTAGCCATGTTCCTGGGTATGGCAATCAAGCATGAAATTGGCCAGCGCTCTTTCCAAAAGCGCGCCCACGCCCATCGATACGCAAAATCTGGCTCCGGCAATTTTGGTGGCCCGTTTGAAATCGAGGATGCCGAGGGCTTCTCCCAGGTCCTGATGGGACCTGGCTGTAAAAGAAAATTCCGGAGGGGTGCCCCATTGTCGCACTTCAACGTTCTCGTGTTCGTCCTTCCCCGGCGGAACCGATTCGTGAGGAATATTGGGGATCCTGAGGGCCTGGTCTTGTAATTGTTCTTCGGTGGTGCGCAATTCCACGTCCATGGTCTGGATGCGGTCGCGGATTTCGCGAAGAGCGGTTGTGGCATCCTCGCACGGTTGTTTGTTACGCTTCAGTTCGGCAATCTGATCCGACCCTTTTTTGAGCTGGTGGCGAAGCTCTTCGGTTTGAGTGATGAGGACACGTCGTTGGGCCGCTAAGGTCTGGACGGTTTCCCAGTGAATATCGCCAGCCCGGGCACCGAGTTGGGCGCGGAGAGAGTCGAGTTGGTCGCTAAGGATTCGGATATCGTGCATGGTGGCCTGGCAGGGAGAACGAATCTATCATGAGTCCCCATCTCAGTCAATGAATGCAAACCGGAAAACCCTTGTCATTTCGGTCGCAGTCTAGCATCCATGCCCTATCTCTTTCCTCATGAAGACGTGTTTGTTGTCCTGGTGAGTTTGATCATTGCGGGATTGCTGTTCTTTCGCTGGTATGTCGTTCAGGATCGTAAAAAATGATTCATCTGGCTATCAAAATTCAAGATGCAGATTGTACGTCATCGCCATCCCAATAGATCAGCTATTCTTTCAACCTCATGTGGACAAGACAAGGTGTCTGGTGCATTTGTGTTTTGCAGGAGCCCTCTTTATAATTCAATCCCTTTTTTTAATGTGAGGAATGATGTTACCGACACTTGGAATCCCGCGTACAGATAATCGACGGGCGGATGAACTGCGGCCTGTCAAAATTACTCGCCCATTTACCAAATATGCCGAAGGGTCGGTGCTTATTGAAATGGGAGAGACCAAGGTCGTATGTACGGCCTCGGTGGAAGAAAAAGTTCCGCCTTTTTTACGGGACAAGGGACAAGGCTGGATTACCGCTGAGTATGGCATGTTGCCCCGTTCGACCCATGACCGGATGTCCCGTGAAGCCAGCAAAGGCAAGCAGGGCGGGCGAACCTTGGAAATCCAACGGCTGGTGGGACGATCGCTCCGGGCTGTCACGGATATGCATCAAATGGGAGAGCGCTCCATTTGGATTGATTGTGATGTGATTCAAGCTGATGGGGGAACACGGACCGCCTCGATCACGGGAGCCTATATTGCTCTGGCTGATGCCTTTTCGACCTTGAAAGAAAAAGGTCTGATCAAACAGTGCCCTCTTCTGGATTATTTGGCGGCCATCAGTATTGGAAAGATTGCCGGGGAAATCCGGTTAGACCTGGCCTACGACGAAGACTCTCAAGCGGACGTGGATATGAATCTCGTCATGACCGGAAATGGGCGGATGGTTGAGGTCCAGGGAACCGCCGAACAATCTCCTTTTTCCAAAAAAGATCTGGATGATTTTTTGGCGATGGGATGGGAGGGCATTCAACGCTTGATTACCTTGCAGAAGGAACTCATTGGCTCTATAGCCTAAGTCGGATAAGGATGATGGTCATTGATTCGTTAGTTCTGGCAACCGGGAATCGGCATAAAGTTGAGGAAATTCAGTCCATTCTCAATGATGTGGGCATTCCCATGCTCACCTTGAATGAATTTCCTGATTTTCCGGCTGTTGAAGAAGATGGGCTCACCTGTCAGGCCAATGCCGTGAAAAAGGCCGTGGCTACAGCCAAATTTACTGGACACTGGGCCTTGGCTGACGATACCGGATTGGAAGTGGATGCGTTACAAGGACGTCCGGGGGTCTATGCAGCCCGATACGCCGGCGAGCATGCAACTTACGAGGACAACTGTCAAAAACTGTTGCAGGAATTACACGGGGTGCCTTCGGAGCAGCGAACCGCCCGTTTTATCACCGTGGTGGCGCTGGCCAATCCGGATGGAGAGACGGAAACCGTTGAGGGCGTGTTAGAAGGAATTATTACCCAGGAGTTTCATGGAACGGGTGGATTCGGGTATGATCCGGTATTCTATGTTCCTCAACTCGGAAAAACACTAGCCGAGATGACTTTTGCAGAAAAAAATCGAATAAGCCATCGCGCTCAAGCGGTGACCAATGCCAAAAATCTTCTCACCACGCATCGCTATTTAGGACAAGAGTCGGGGCGTAGCGCAGCCCGGTAGCGCGCCTGCTTTGGGAGCAGGATGTCGGAGGTTCAAATCCTCTCGCCCCGACCAAATACTCCGTTAAGATCCCTTCTCCTCCTATCACCCCTCCCAATTTTTAACAGCAACCTGGGCGCCTGTCGCTTAGTTGGATAGACCAGGTTGAACAAACCAGCCATTGGGTTTGTATGATTCCCCGAACTTTTTTCGTATGCTGGGGGCGAGGGAGATCGCTCGCTCGCCGTGGTCTAGCTAATTGAGATAGGATAACACTGTGCTGACTTGATGAGCGGTGATTTCATCATCGGCCGGTTTTTGTGGATACGATCCATACATAAACAAACACCCACCACCCATGTCTACTATTTCTAGTAATGCTGTTCGGTCTTCTGTTTTTGCCAAGTATCAACCGATCATCGATCTCACCTCCAATCGGATTTTGGGTTGTGAAGCCCTTGCCCGGTGGCGAGGGGACGATGGCAGCGAGACCAGCATTGAACCCGACATTGACGAACTCGAATCGCAGGAAGATTTAGCCTTAGAGTTAACCACCCGCATGTTTACATGCCTTAAGGCGGATTTAGGCACCCTTCTGGTCGAACATCCCACATTTTCCGTGAGCGTGAATCTGCCCCCCATTGTAATGGGGAAAAATAAGATCTTGCCGGTGCTGGAAAAATTAGGGTTGATAGCCCATCTCCCACAACTCACCGGGGAAATCACCGAACGGCAGGCACTCAATGAGAAAGGCCGGGATGCCATCCGCCTTGCCCGGCAATTGGGCGCGCGGGTTGCCATTGATGACTTCGGCACCGGGCATTCAGGACTGCAGCAACTCATTGGTTTGGAAGTGGATATCCTTAAGATCGACCAATCCTTTATTCGACAGTTGGGAACCAATGTAGCAGCGGAACGGCTGGTGCGGGGAATTGCAGCCTTGGCCGCTATTCTCAAGGTGGATATTGTTGCCGAGGGGATTGAGACCCCGGAACAGGCGGCCTTTCTTCGGGCTATCGGGATCGAAAAAGGACAAGGATGGTTGTGGGCGAAAGCCCTTGACGCCAATGAATTGTACGAGTGGCTGGACTAGCGCCGCCACGTGTCATGTCCGTTCATCAGCAAAGAGGAATCGCTTTTCCCTTAACTGGCTGATTTGATTCCTTGGACGTTCTACTCGCTGCCTCTTGACGGCAAGTCGACAGGATCCTCCTCATGATATCCTGGTTAGGAAATTGACTTCCCTAGCAGTCATGTGTTGAAAGGCTGTTGTGTGGCAGGATCAAATCCGGGCACGTGGCTTTTTTCATTGCCATGTGTTGCCCCATGTGGCGGATGATGGACTCTATCATCGAGGAATGCTCACCCGGCTCAACGTCCTGAAAGGACCATTCTAAACGGTTCAGTCGAACATTCGGAGCTAGTCATCGTAAGTCAGAGTTTCGGCTGAGGTATGACATTGGGATCCTGTTCTTCACATATGGCCAGGTAATCTTCAGGTGAATAATCTCTCTATGGTTGTGAGATTGGCCGAACCCCAATTTGTTATCTAATTATTTTCAAATATCGGCGGTGAGGCCTCCATGTCGGTTTTTCTCCAGTTGAAAAAGAAAAATGCCGTATAGACAGTTTGCGTCACTGATCCTACCTGCGGCTCGGTTGAGAGCACAAAACGTCCGGATGCTCTTTCAAAAATATCAAAATAAAAGCGCACATAGCCCTGGCTCTGCACACGCTTATAGAAAGCCAATTCGGGTGTGGCTATGGGAAATATCGTTGCCTGGGTAGCCGGTAGCCCCAACAACCTCGCGTTTTGGGTCGTCCCGATAGACTCAACGATTAAATGCACACGGTACGTCGCATCCTCTTTCTCTTCCCGAATGATCACTCCCTGTTTTCCTAGCCAACCGGCAACGACCTGCTTCATATGCTGATTGATGACATCTCCGTTTAAACTCTGGTCCACCCTCAGATCTGAAGCGGTCAGGAGGATGGATGCACCCTTGAGAATGCTCACATCATAATTCTTCAGGCCTTTGTTGATCGCTGAGCTGAATAACAATTGCTCGGTGGGTGTCAGGGGATCCGTAGCCTTCTTTGAGGGTATGGCGCAGCCGGACACACTCAAAATCAGCCAACAAATCATGATGCATCGCACGGTCTTTAATCGGATCATCCTGCTTTACTTCCTCACTTTAGAGTGATTGTCCAACTCCGAATTTCCTAAAACGGAGGCGTTTGGCAGAGGCCAGAGATTCGCTAGTTCTTATTGTAGCGAGCATAACAAAGAATGCCTAAGGTGCCCCACAGAGAGTATTATTAATAACGCATTGGGTCATAATGCCGGCGCCTGTTTGTTCGGCATTGAGGTTCACGATCGCCGCATTTGTCTGTGGGTTGATATTATCGCACCCACAAACTTGACTGGCACAGCAACTACATTCGGCTAGCGCCTCGACCAACGTGATCTCTGTCAAGCCATTCATATTCTGGATGCCGCTGCAGGCCTCTCCCAATAACTGAGCCTCAGTTTGATGGTCCGGCGGGGGGCCATCCTGTCCGATACCCACGGTGGTGCATAGAGTCGCATCGCAGGAATAGCCCAACTGAATGTCGGGATCATTGGGATTATTTTCGTTGCTTGATCCATAATAACCGCAGACACTTTGACAGAGCGCCCCATCAGGCTCAATGTTGTAGTCTTTTCCTGCTTCATACAGAGGGCAACCACTATCCCCTGGTGAATCAGGTATGCAGGGGAGGTCGGAAAGGATTATTGGGCCACCGGCAGGGTTATAGGCTGCCGACCAGACATTGTTGCCTCGACCATGCCGCTTTTCGGTATGGGAGGAAGTGGTGACGGGAGGCGGGTCGTTTGCGTTGCAACTTTGGTCTCCTTGACCAATTTGGAACGGTCCATCATAGACCGGGCATTTGCACTCCACGAGGTTACGGCCAGCCGCATCTTGTAATCCCGTGCGATAGCAAGGCGCTGTCATGCAACCCGCATAGACACCCTGATCCCTTCTATCTGTGCACTCTGTCGAACTGTCTTCTCCCTTGCTGACGTAATCGCGTTTGTACCGTTCTGAATACACGGATATCAGGTCGGCGCCGGGAACCAGTAAATTGGTATTGATCGCTTCACATACCGGTGGGATTCTTCCGCTATTCAGGCATTCTGCTCCTTGTTCTCCGCAGGCTTCAACCGTCTCCTGATAGATGTCCAGATTGGAAATGGCATGAATATCCACAAGGTAGGGCATCTTAGGAGATACCTCATCAGTAGATATTTCGAAACACGTGCAATTGGCCAATGTTCCATCAGGGGAAAGCGTGCAGGGCAAAGAGGGGTTTTTATCACTATCCCCGGTCGGGGCATCGGGGCCTGAGTAATAGCACAGGGCATAAGAAAATGGTCTGCCGGATGGCGGGGTACATTGCAGGAAATTCGCCGTGGACGTCCAGACATTCGCATAAGCAGGACCAAAATGCGTGGTTTCCGTATCATTGAACGTATACACATCACTGAGTTTCACGCCACGGAGGATCGACTTACTATATCGATGCCCATAGTTGCTAGGATTGGTCTTTGAAGAAAACCCGTCACGGTGATCCCTGTCGCCGGCATAGAGATCATTGCCACTCGCCAGGATTATAGCCAAGGGTAGAGCCAAACAGAGAAGTACGTGGCCCACTGTCCGTAAGCGCGAGCATGTAATGATGTGTTTCATGATCAACCTCCATTCAGGACATTTCTAAGCCACACACTCTAGCGAATCGAAATGCTTCCGGTTTTTGTGAACCATTTCTTGATGATCTCTCTACAGCCTGTATCCCTTAAAACGGATTCGTTGGCTCCGGATTCGATCCGGACCAGGATTTTTTGTCCGTACAATACCTCTCACGCTTTTCCTGTTGGTCCGTTGCCGTTTATCTGCGATTGGTCAACGCATCTGATGTGATCCCTTGCCTGCACGTTCATCTACCTGATCGGAACGAGCCGGCTGATTTTTGTTCGGTTAACAAGAAAAGTCAAGGCAATTCTCGTCGAACTCTGCTTTCAGTGGTTGCGCAATCCGTGTTGATCAATGTAACCGAATCCCTCGATCTTCTGGCCGGGACATGTTACCTTCTCTTTGGGAGTGGGTTTTGATCGAGGTGGGTCGTGATAAAATTCACATTGTAGGCTGCGTGATGAATGGGCAATTTTTTATTGAAAGTTATGGAAATGTGGACATGAATCGACGAATTCAGGGAATTGAGAAACCGGAAAACAGACCCGGAGGAAATTGCCGACTCGTCCCAGGACTGATCGGCTTGCTGGTGTGTGTCGGTGTGCTCATGATCACCCCTGGATCGGGCCGGGCCGTTGTTGAAGAAGATGTCCAGATCCTTCGTGAGGATATGGAGCAGGTGAAGAAGGATCTTGCTGAAATTAAGAGTATCCTTCAGAGTGCGACAAAACGGCAAAGACCGGAGAAAAGTACAGGCATTGTGGGTGTAACCGGCGGTGCGGTGCTGGGAAAATCCGATGCGCCGGTCACGATCGTGGAATTCTCAGACTATCAATGCCCCTTTTGTCGACGGTATTCGTTAACGGTGTTTCCTATACTTAAACGTGAGTATATCGACACAGGAAAAGTTCGGTATGTTTTCAGAGATTTTCCTTTGACCAGTATTCATCAACAGGCAGAAAAGGCTCATGAAAGCGCGCATTGCGCCGGGGAATCCAATAAATACTGGGAGATGCATGATGTATTGTTTGAAAAGCAGAATGATCTTATGGTTCCCTCGTTGAAACACTATGCGGAGGAACTCGGACTGGATTCCACGACGTTCGAGGAATGCTTAGATAGCGGGAAATACCAAGTGGCTATTCAGAAGGACGTTGAGGATGGCGGAGCTGCCGGGATTAGAGGAACCCCATCATTTTTTGTCGGGAAAAGTGGTTCTGGAGATTCTATAACCGGAACGATTATCCGAGGTGCCCAACCGCTGGTGAAATTTCAAACCATCATCGATCAGCTCCTGAATGATCATGCCTCGGACGCTGGCGCCCCCTCCGTATCCGGTGAAGGTTCCCCTGCTTTTGTTCCTTGAGCCACTAATGGACGACATTCGCCACATTCACCCGCTCGTGAATTTACTTCCCCAGTAACCAACTCACCTAATTCGTTTTCAATAACGCCAGATTCCGTCGTCTAATCACTTACCGCATCGGTGTGCTCATTTAGTTTTTCACTTTGCCGAAGTAAGCTTCTGTTTCAACCCCACCCGTTCCACTACAAGGGTTATCCCTTGGCTCATACAGCCCTTTTGGCCATTACGACGGTATTCGCGCTTCCATTTTTCTAGCGTTCGGGAGTGTAGTCCAAAATTTTTGAGACTTGGAGAGGTCCGCCAGTTCATCTTCTTGTTTGAATTCCAGCCTGAACCTTTGCTTCAGTCCGAATATGGTCTTCCATTCCTTGTTTCATTTGTCTTTTGCCAAGCGTTCATTGGGTACCATCTGATCAATAGTGTTCAAATTTATACCAACCAATAAACATCCTAGTTGGTGCCGCCTTTCAACCGATTCATTCGGTCTTTTTTTACTTCAATCCAGAGCGACTTCTCTCGCTCCACCGTGACAGAACCGGGTTTAAAACCTTTTCCTTTCCTGACGAATTTCCGCAACGTATAAATCACTTCGCCTTTCCCGCTTTTCCGCAAATCACTAAACCACAGGGTCAACGTCGCCGCATCCTTTAATGTCTCCGGAGGCACCGTGGCCCCTTTTTCCAGCCGGACAGCCACGTGCGAACCCGGTGTCCCTCGAGCACGGAGCCAGAGATCATCCGGATTGGCAACTTTCAAGGTCAGATGATCGTTATCCTTCGCCGTTTTCCCGACCAAAATAGGAAGCCCATCGGCAGACATATACGTTCGGTAGCAGAAAGTAGTCTTCCATATTCCAAACCCCATCCTTAAAAGGATTTAAGAGGGAACGTTAAGGTAGTAATTGGCTTTTTATGCAGTCTTAGATTCATTGACAGGATGAAAGGAGATTCCTAAAATGAACCAAATGTCGAATATTGCCACTGTTCTCTCATCAGAAGAATTATCTCAGGTTTGGGCTGACCTAGCGCAGAATGATCAGCTTCCAGATTGGTATGAGCTCACCGAACATGGAGAACTGATCATGAGTCCAAAGCCCAGCAACCGTCACCAGGTTATTTGCGCAGAGATTGCCTATCAACTGCGCGCACAGCTTGGCGGGAAAGCGGTCCCTGAGGTTGCTGTCCTCACCACATCAGCAGGCATTCGGGTTCCTGATATTGTCTGGATGCCTGAAGAAAAGTGGCAGGTCGTGACCATCGAAGAGGGATTAGTTCGTGCTCCGGATTTCGTCGTTGAGGTCCTATCACCTGGAAATCGGCAGGTCGAAATCAACTATAAAGTCCAAGCCTATCTTGCATCTGGTATTCAGGAAGTTCTCGTGGTTGGGCTCAAAGGGTCTCTTGAATTCTATCGCCAAGATGGGATTCATACGACCTCTTCGTTTAACGTCAAGCTCTCACTTCTCCCGGACCTCTTTCAATAATCAAAGAACATCAGATTGTCACTTCCTGAGTTGGATCCAGAGTGGATGAATCCAGGGATTTTAGATGTACCTAGGCTCTTTTTCTTTGAGTCCCATTTCGGCATTTTCCTCCTAACTTATCTCAGGAAAGCAGATTGAGACCTGCCTTTAGGAAGAGAGTTCTTTGAGGCGGTTCAATCGGTCTTCTTTTACTTCAATCCAGAGCGACTTCTCTCGCTCCACCGTGACAGAACCGGGTTTAAAACCTTTTCCTTTCCTGACGAATTTCCGCAACGTATAAATCACTTCGCCTTTCCCGCTTTTCCGCAAATCACTAAACCACAGGGTCAACGTCGCCGCATCCTTTAATGTCTCTGGAGGTACCGTGGCCCCTTTTTCCAACCGGACAACCACGTGCGAACCCGGTGTCCCTCGCGCATGAAGCCAGAGATCATCCGGATTGGCGACCTTCAATGTTAGATGATCATTATCCTTTGCCGTTTTCCCGACTAAAATAGGAAGCCCATCGGCAGAGGTATAGGTCCGGTAGCCCTGGGCTGGAGCCGGTCGGCCTTTGGATGCCCGCGTCCCCTGGGGAATCGAGGGATCTGTTTTTTTCTTCGTTCTTGGTAAACCTTCAGGATCCACAATCCCTTGTTCCAACTGAGCCAATTTCCCCTCCAATCGGGCCACCTCCTTGTGGGCCTCGTTCACACGGGGTTGGAGATGTTCCTGAGCCCCGATGTATTTATGATATTTCCGAAAGTAATCTTCCATATTCCATACCCCATCTTTAGCGGGGTCAAGAGGGAGCGTCAGGGTAGGCAGGGCCGGATCATAATAATCAATTATGGTGATGGTCTCTTGTCCCTTTTTGATCTCATGGAGATGACTCTTCAATAGTTCTCCATACCGGGCATATTCCCGAAACCGCTCGGTCTTTTTGAAATCTTCCTGTAACGCCTGGATTTTTCGTTTGGCATGTTTGAGTGCTTTTCGAACCTGCGCCAGTTGCTGTTCAAGTAGGGTATCCCGGCCTTCCTCCTCTTCACGCTGCCCATATCGGGTTTCCAGTTCCGACGACACCGGGAACATGTCGCCAAAGGTACCTGTTTCTTGAGTGGCAGCTTCAGAAAGCGGTTCACGAATTTTCTCCTCCCGGGTGATAACAATCTCGTCCTGAGGGATATGACTATCCATGGCGGAAGGAGAGAGAGCTTCCTGGAAGGACACCGGCCTCAACGTTGGGGGCGTATAGCGCTCTCCCATCTTCACACGGGAATTCCGCAAGGATCTCAAGACCAGTTTTTTCTCATTGAGGACATGCACATTCGCCTGATTGCCGGTCAACGCAATCACCAAAACAGACATCTGCCCGGCTTTTGCTATGGTGATACACACAATCCGGTCTCCCGGCTCTTGGCTGACCTCCGCAATGCGTCCACCCTCCACATGAGAACGCAGAAAGGCACAAAAGGGTGGGGGAGTCGGCGGATTCTCAAACTTTTGAGAAGTCAGATGCAGGCGGGCAAACCGGGGCTCCACGCACACAAGTAAGTGGCTGGTCTGTCCCTGGGCGCGAATATCGAGGGTTAAGGTCAAGTCCCGGGGTTGGTGGATTTTCTGGACGAATCCTCCGACCAGAGCCTTGCGTAATTCCCTGACAATGGACTCACATTCAGAAAGGGAAAGCGCCATAGTTACGTGGTGCCGGCTCGAAAAAGATGGGGGACAAATGAAATGAATATGTCAATTTTTTCGGAAACATCCCCGACAGCGGTTGTTCCGGTTGCAAAGATTGATCTGGAGATATGAGGTCTTAGATTAAGTTGGAACACCATCCCTTATTCCGGATTCTTTCCGACCACATAGGCAATCCATGAGGGGTCGGAATCACCTTTCTCGACGCGATGATACGTACCGGTCCCTTCATTCGCTTCTGCATCGAGGCCTTCCCAGAGAAAGTGCACGTCTTCAAAACCGGCCTCTTGCAGGAGTTCCGTGACTTCGGGAATCGTCCACAAGCGCCAATCATAGACAAAGGCATTACGAAGCTCACTGCCATCGCGGAAGAGAAAATGAATCCGGGTTGTACAGAAATACGTGGAGGGTTCAAAGACATCCTGATCCCACACGAAGATGAAATCGCCAATGCCGTCGTCAGCGGGATTGTCGATGTCTCGATGCTCCTCTTGCTCCACCTGCGTTTCGCTGCCTCCCCAGATATCCAGCACAAACAACCCGCCGGGCTGAAGCGACCGCCTGGCATTCCTGAAGTATTGTAAAAGGGTCGGACGATCACGGAACACCATATAACTAAAATTCATGGCGACGGTGAGTTGCGAGAGAGGGTGTTGGACGTTCAAGACATTGTCATTCACCAATGTGAGGCGCTGCTGTTGCTGGGGAGTCAGATGAGAAACGTTGTGTTTGATACCCCAATTCAGCGTGGGCCAATCCAGGTCGATGCCCAAGGCATGATTGTCGGGATGCCGGGTCACGAAATGGGAGGATAACAACGCAGTTCCGCAGAAATCCTCCCGAAAATGGCGTAGCGAAGTGTTGGTATATCCCTCGAAATATTCGGTGAGGAACGGTATATCCACTTCAGGGCTTTGCACGCTCTTTTGGTAAAGAAGATGGGCATCGGCCAATTGAGCCATTGAACCCGGTTGGGGAGAGTCATATTCAGGAGAAGTCATAAAAACCTCGTTTCGATTAAGAGAGTGAATTTATTTTGAGATATCGCCAAACAATGGAGTGGGGTATTATTGAAACTCGGAAATTCTCAAATTATTGCTCGTTGTGTTGGGCAATATTACGTGAATACGGTGGTTTCTTTCTAGGGAAATGACCCAGGAACGGTTGAATCTCTTTATACTCCTTCCATGTGCACCCTTGTTTCCCCTTTATGAGAGCCATGGTTATTGGGATGAAGACAGGAGAAAAGGGATTTTAAACATCACCTGTTCAGATTGAATACGCTGACATCCAACTGCGCGGTTCATTGGTACCGTTGATTCTTTGGTTACACACAAGATCGAAAAGGAAGGTTTACATGGATGGTACATCGTTAGCTATTATCGCGAGCGGGGTATTTGTGGGTATGGGTGCCTCTTTCACCGGGACTCGGTGGCGGATTCTTGATGGTCCCCCTGCTCTTATTTCTCGGTTTCACGGCACAAAAAGCCGTTGGGACCTCATTCGTCGGAATCCTGGTGATTGCGGTCTCGGCCTTGATTGCCCACGGGAGGATGGCTCATGTGGATTACAAATATGGCCTCCTGCTCGGCCTGGGCGGAATCATCGGGGCACAAATCGGCGCACGACTTGTTGAAGGTGTCCCCACAGAATTGTTCAAGAAAATCTTTGCGGTCCTGCTCATGGGTTTGGCCATTTATCTCTTTGTGAAGAAGTAAGACTTGATGACCTGTCAAGTAATGGTGCGGAAAGGGTAAGCCTGCGCTTCATTGGCTCTTTATGTGATAGTCAAAAATTGAAATGTACGTTGAGCACGGAAAAAGGACATTCACATGACTGAGAAGTTTATTCGGGATGCCTTGATCTTGTGGACCACAATAGACCCGATCGGGACATTGGCCATTTTTACCGCGATTACCAGTAAATTGGACCAAAAGCAGCGCAAAAAAACCGCATGGAAAGCCATCTTATACAGCGCAGCCATACTCCTGGGGGCGATTGTCATCGGTCAGGTTCTGCTTTCAGCCATGGGCATCCGGCTCCTGTCTTTGCAAGTGGCCGGAGGAGTCATCCTGTTTTTATTCGGCCTTCAAATGGTTTTTGGAAGCGGGGTCACCAGCAACCAGACGACCGAGGAGCCCGGCCACGATATCGCCGTCTTTCCGCTAGCCGTGCCGTCTATCGCGACTCCGGGGGCGATATTGGCTGTCATCCTGTTAACGGATAACCATGTGTATTCCATTCCTACCCAAGCGACCACAGCGGCCATTCTTTTATGCATACTGGCCGTAACACTGGTCTGTATGCTCGCAGCGACCCCCATACTCAAGGTGATCGGAATGAACGGGGCTTCGATATTGGTTCGGGTCATGGGAATGATTCTAGCGGCGTTATCGACTGAATTCGTTATGGAAGCTTTACGTATCCCGCAGTGGATGGGTGCCCCACCGTAACTCCGCGCGTCCCTCCCGATTCTGTTTTTGGACGTCTCATAAGCTTCATCGCCATGTCTTTGACAAATGGCTACATTTTCAGCATATTGCTATTGGGACTTCGTTCGACCCAACTGATCTTTATTGTTGTGAGGCATTTCTATGGCAACATGGCTTATTCCGGCACTGAAAGCCGTTCTTCCACATATCGGGACAATTATTTCGGCCACCGCACCCGCATTTACTAAAAAAGGCGCTGCTCCTACCACGGATCAAGCACATCTATTGCAACAACAGATCAGCGAATTACAAGCAGCTGCCTCCCAGAACGCCACGCATGTCAAAGAACTCGCCGAACAATTGCAACGCACCGTTGCGGCCATCGAACAGGCCGCCTCAGTGGCCACATCCAATCAGCAGCGCGCTTTGCAATTCAGTCTTGCGGCAATCGCCCTATCCGCCATCTCCATTTGTGCCGTGCTCGTACATGTTCTCTTTCTTTAAGACCGCACCAGATCCCTAAATGTATCGGCCATGCCACTAAACCATGATGGAGTTCGGAGGGTTGCGATCATTTTTGATACCCTTTTGAGCTTTGGTAACATGTGAGTACTAAGGCGACCATTCTGCCATTTCACAAAAAAGGAGATAGAGTTCTGAAAAAGTTCCATATTGTTATATTGATAAGTTTGATATTGATGGGTCATTTTCCGGTAGGAGCGGAATTAATGAATGAACCGATCCGGATGGAACATTTCCCTCCCTACTATTATCCTCATGAAGCTGTCGTCTGGGCCGGTGTTCCCATTCACTGGATTAATGCCACCGCGTCTCCCCATACCGTCCAACATGATGATTGTGGCACAGAGAAGCCGTGTCTGTTCGATTCCGGGAAGGTCGCACCCGGAAAGACGTATACCCTCCCAGGGCTACCCCCTGGCCGCTATTCATACCACTGTCAAATCCATCCGATTATGGGCGGAACGTTAATCGTAGAGGATCCGAAAGGCAGAGCTGCTTCTTCGCAATAGGGTTGTACTCCCTTTCCAGTTGTTGACCATGACATGAGTACTGTAAAACATTGACGAGACAATCTAACCGAGGAGCTCGCATGCCCGATGAAACCTGGGTCGATGTCGGTGGTGCAGACGAGTTGAAACATCAGCCGGTGCAGCAAGTGCTGATCGGACGAACACCAGTGGCATTAACTTACTGCAATGAGCAGTTCGGAGCGATCAATGGCGCGTGCAACCATGTGGGCGGGCCGTTGGGTGAAGGTACATTGGAGGGAGAGTATGTGGTCTGCCCCTGGCATTATTGGAAGTTTCATTATCGGACCGGCAAAGGGGAACCCGGGTATGAAGAAGACGCAGTGCCGGCCTATGACGTGAAAGTAGAGAACGGGCGGGTCTTGATTCGATCCACGGCGATTTCGAAACGAACGCGTCAAGCACATGAACCCCATCCGCTTGCTCGAACTCCCCGCAGGGAGGACGGTCCGATTCGGGTTCTGCGGACTTTCCACGACCGTCATGACGCCTGATCACCCTCGCTACAGTACTTCAGAAGATTTGCTTGAAGTCGGGCTGAAGCATGCTTCGGATAATCTAGAATGTGAAACGCGGTTATTGCGTCTTCGGGATCTGTCCTTTCGCCCCTGCGAGGGTTTTTATTCCAAATCATCACGGGCTTGTACCTGGCCCTGTTCGATTACGCAGATGGATCCCCAAGATGAGATGGACCAGGTCTACGAAGGGCTGGTCCATTGGGCTGATGTCCTGGTACTGGCCACTCCCATTCGATGGGGGGCCGCAAGCAGCCTCTATTTCAAGATGGTTGAGCGGATGAACTGTATACAGAATCAAGAAACGATTTCAGATACATCATCTGCTTCATAATAAAGTGGGCGGGTTTATCATTACCGGCGGGCAGGATAATATTCAGGCTGTGGCCGGGCAACTACTCGGATTTTTCGCCGAAATCGGTGTGCAGTTCCCGCAGTTTCCCTATATTGCCCATTCCCGGGGATGGAGTGCGGAGGACATGCAAAATAATATGCGCTATGTGCAGAAGTCCCGATCACTCCGGGAAGGCGCGATCGCCCTGGTAGAACGCTGTGTTCAAATGGCCGGCCTGCTGGTACACGGAGATTTAGGGGAATGCCGGACGGCGAGAGGCGGGCGAAAAGCCCACGAACTGGACACCAGGGCTCAGCTGCATGGCTTGACAGACACTGAAAAAATCCAGCGGTCAAGCCGGAATAAGTTCTAGGGAGGATGACATACCCTTCTGGTCCAATCCTTTTTTTATTGGATAACAGACAACCCACCGATTGTTTTTTTTTACGAGTTACCTCAGTTTTTTTGAGATTTCAAATATGCTATTGGCGCCTTTAGCATCAGTGCAGTGAAGTTGAATGCCTACAGCATTCGCACACGGATCCCAGGAGTCTTTTTCCCGGTAGAGTCCGCTTTTGCCAGAATCCTGATGCAAGCCCCTCATTTGGTGGAGATTTTGGATGAAACACGAATCTGGCTCCGCTTACAGTTATCCACACTGGCATGACTGCCTAAAGGCATAACCGTTGCATTAGTGGCATTATATGCTTTGCTTTAATTCTGAACTTTTTTGTCAGGATTCATTGGATAATATTTAAAGTTTGGTTTCAACGCTTTATAATAGGAACCCATTCGTTCCGACGAGAAGTTTTTCCCATGTATGCGTCCCAATCCCTCCATACGCCTCTTGATCAATTGTTCAGTTTTTATCGCAAACAGGTGGTGGTCTCTCTGAAGCCGTTAGTGCTGGAGTATTATCCCGACCTGTTTACCCAACGGCAGGATGAATACCGGAAGATGATGGAATTGAGTGCCAAAATGACTGTTGTGGGCCATGCCTGCGCGGAGATTGCCGGATTTCCCTATGATGCGCGTCGGCAAATGATCGGCAGTTTGTTCGGCGGCTGCTGTTTTCTTGCGGACAGTTTTATTGATGACTTTGGATTAGATGTTGCCAATTCCTATATTGATCGGATGGACGATCTGTTGACCAAGGGCTGGTTTGAGATTCAGACGGATCGAGAAAAACTGTTTTATGTGATTATTGCGCGGTTATTTGCTGAACGGGACGTCTTGGATCCTCTCCTTCGGCAAGCCATACTGTTGCTCTTTCAGGCACAAAAACGGGATGTGGCCTTCCGTTCTGATCCGGAGAGCATTCGCTCACGTCCCCGCCGGGAACAATTGCGAATTTTACGGGAAAGTGCCAGGAACCGAAGCGGTCATGCGATTTTAGTTCTCACAGGATTTTTAGTCCCGGCGGTTCCTCTGCATTATGTAAGTATGATCTTTCTTGCAGGCTCCTTGATCATGCATATCGACGATCACGGGGATTGCTATTCAGACTTGCATTATCAGCGGGTGACCTATCTCAATCAGGTTGCCGACCCCGAACGCACTCTTCGTCGGATCTTTCAAGGAAATATCGCCCGTTTGCGTCAGGGGCTACCGGAAGGCTCAGGGCGGGATTTGCTGATTGCCTTTCTGACAAAATATTTTGCCACACGTCTCAAAAAGCATCGTTTGCAAAAAACGCATCGGGAGTTGGCCTGGGCGGTCTATGATTAAGCTCCGAGGAAGAATCATCTTGACCGTGATGGAAGTGGTGTCTCCGGTTGGTCGTATCTTCGCGGAGGCACACGTGCAAGGAAGAGGAGGCCCGGTGGTCAGGCGCACAGAGAAATATGGGACGTTCTCCTGAAGATACAACGGGAACCACAGAAGTGTATTGGGGGGATGTGTTTGCGATTGCCCTTCAGGAGCTACGGTCTCAAGGAAAGGTCAGCGATGCGCGCCCCCTGTTACGCATTGATGGCCAAGCCGAAGCAGCCATGGCCCCGTATCAATTCGATCCGGTTTATGGGAAACTTCATCGCCGGGGATGTTCGAATATTGCTGACGATTCCCGGTCGGCGCTTTTTGCCAGATGGAGCATGGGGAGAGATGAACAGTTCCTGGCCTGTTCCCATTGCCGTCCGCACCCCTATCCTCGCGGCCAGGAAGCACAGGACGTAACGTTGGATATTTTATTTGGTGTGATCTCCATTCTGGATCAGTTCGGAACTGTTCTGCGGGAACGTGGCAAAGAATATCGCACTTCCAGTGACGGGCAGGAACTTGAACGAAAACTTGAAGATTTATATCAAAACCTTGACCGACAACAAAAAGACACGATTGAAGTGATGTTGCATTCCATGGATCAGATGGTGAAATTCTTGCGAGAGGCGGATAGAAACCTGAGTCAGGTGCACGACAAGCCGGTGAATGGTCAGGTGCAGACGAATGGCCATGGAATGGCGAAAAAGAAGGCCAATGGGACCGGAACGGTGAAAGCCGGGAATGGAAACGGCAAGCGTCCGGTGCGTCGCCAAGAGTCAAGGAAATCGAAATAATCAAGGGTGAGTATGGCCACGTCAAATTCAGGGGAAGCAAGGTATTGAAGGGAACGCCCTTATTTGGGCACCCCGGTTTCATTTTTTACCAAAGGTGATAGAATGGCGGCCAATATGGTCCTTCGAATTAAACTCGGTCCCTTTGTCTCGTTTGAGATTGAAGGGGAGAACTGTGAAGAAATCTGTCAATCCTTGAAGGGGTTTGAAAAATTGAATGAACGGATTGATGCGATGTGTAGTGATCTGGCCGAGCGGGTCTATCCGGATGGGATGACGGCTCAGCAAGCGGGACAGGAGGAGGCGACATGAATTTCAAAGGCCACCTGGGTATGGAGAGTTGCCCGGATTTTTCTGTCCAGGCCAAAACCGAACCAATCGCCTTTGCCACGAAGGCCAAAGGATCATTGGTGGCACAGGTGAGTTCAATCTCGGTACGGGTAGGGGAGATCCCGATCAACCTGTCGATTCCCTTTCTCCGGCGTGCGGGTGGAATCCATACGGTGGCTTCGATTGGCAGTTTTGGGATTAAACTTTCTCCATTTACTGTCGCTGTTGAAGGGGCCAATGTGCAATTAGCCGGGGTCCTGGGCACAAAAGGTATCACCACGCAACTGGAGGGGAAGGTTGGATGTAAATCAAAGTTAAGTTTCAATGGCAAGCTGTTCGGGAAGATTGCCAATTGCTCCGTTGATCTCCCGGACGATGATTTTGAGGAACACGTCGACACGATGTAGCTGTCAGCGTGAGAATGTGATTGAGAAAGGTCTGACCGTGTCAGTTCATCCTGCACCATGCCGGCACTCCCATCCGACTTACCAGGTCTACCATCAGGTCGTCTGTCAGCATCAAATCGAAGTGGAGGTCTGGCCGGCCAACGCTGAAGTGTATTTTCGCGATGAACGATATGCCGATCCTGTGAATACCCAGGTCCGGTTTCACGCTTCGGTGTATAACGGGATGAGCAGCAAGGTGAATTGGGCTGTTCAGGATCCTGCAGGAAATCCCGGGGCTGGTTCGATTGATCCAACCGGCTTATATCTTGCTCCTCCGAAAGGCAGTCTTTCTCACGGGACAACCGACATCATTATTGCCACAGCGGCAGAAAGCCCTTTTCGGAAAGCCTATGCCTTTGTCACGTTGATGGGAAATGGACCAGAGCCGCTTCCTCAACCAATCCTTGAAGTTTTCCCCAAACAGGCGTATCTCTATTACCCTCAAGGTCATGATAACGCCTATATCGATCAGAGTAACACCCAACAATTATTTCGGGCGACCATTCGGCACAGTTCAGGAACGGCTGTTCAGTGGCTTGTGGATTCAGTGGTACAAACCGGGGCGGGCACTGTTCCCTGGTTTCTTTATCAGGTTACAGGGTCTGGCGCTTCCAAAGTTGTGACGATTTCAGCCCGACTACAAACCCAGCCGGCCATTCTCGATGAGGCCAAGGCGATTCACCTAAACTATAGCTGGCCAGGACTTGTGTAGCATCCGCCAAGGAAGGGCATCCATATGGGCGACATAAAAATTAAAGAGGCAAAAAATCTCGATAAATTGCGGATCAGTGAACTGAGTAATGTTGATCCGCTTGTGATCAGCGAAGTTCGACATATTGCCCCGGCCGCCGTTCACATCAAAGAACTGAATCATATTGATCCCCTGACGATTGAATCCCTCCGCATCAATGAAGTTCGCAACCTGGATCCGATCCGTGTTGAACAGTTCAATGTGACCAACCTGCCAACCGTCAATTTGTCTCTCCGGCAACTCCCTGCGGTTGATATGAATATCCGGCGCTTGCCCCCTGTGTCGATCGGACTTCATCAGGATTTTTGCCTTCCCTCAAGCTACACGTTACGCGCCCGGTTATTAGGGATTGAATTTCTCCGCCTTAATCTGGAGGGACGGACCATGGTTTCCCCAAGGGATAAGGTGAGGCGTGAGCAATCGCGTATTCCCGCGCAAAGCTTTCCTCAGGTGGCGGCAGCCGGCAATCCGGGTATTCCATCTCGATCCGTTACCAAGGGCTCGCGGGTCGTGGTTACAGGATCACCTTGTCAGCCCATGCCTTCGTCTCATCAGTCAAAGCCCGGGGCGCCTGCGGGGCGACCCATAAGCAGAGAGGATTTCATGCCTGGAAGTGAGTACGGAGGGAGGAGACAAGCCTCTTCGGGCGGATTGAAAGTGGGAAATGTGCCTTCTCGTACCTTTCCGATGACCAAGGCCGGGTCTCAGATGGATTTCATGGATAGTGCTGTCAGCAGCGGGGAGAATTAACCTATGTCCTGTGTACATTCGCAATGCTCATACTCAAAGCACGGACACGATGGGGCTACCATAATTGGACAGACCACTGGTCAGGCTATTGGCCTGGCCTTCCATCTGGTCGGTGCTGGTGCCCAATTGTTCCGGCAATTCATGCACGGGCTCATCTGGAAGGAGCCACCATGTCCACACGGATGCGCCTGTACGATGCGTTGTGGGTGTGGACCGGTTGTCCAGCACCATTATTGTGTGCAGTGCCAACCTTCACCCTGTACGTGCCATTCATGTTGTTAATACGCACATTGTCTTTGGAGTCCTGAGCATGAAGTCCGAGAGCAAGGCTACTGCCAGTAAAAACAGTAAGAAAAAATCTCCGTCACGGCGATCTTCAACTCAAAGAAAGCCGACAGCCCAAGCGTCTGCTCACGCGGAACAAAACACCAAATCGGAGGATTCGATGTTCGGGCATGGCGATCAAATCGGCACGACGTTTGCGAAAGGATTGGATCTGGCTGAAGCGGGTTTAAGTTTGGGCCTGACCCTCATCAACCGTTTTGGAACGATGATGCAGGATTCCGTGTTGGAGAAATTTTCCGGGGTTATGGGCGCCGCCACCGCTTCACCTCAGGAATCCGCTCCTCCGTCCTCAAGGCCAGGGGGTTCGGCTGCTCCAATGCCCCACTCGGAACAATCCGAAGGTATCGAACCGCAGGATCCCGCCTATTACATCGCGAATCGTTTACCGCTTACTCCCGGGCAATCTGTGCATGTGTCATTTTCTATTAATAATGATTCGATGGACTCGGCCAAGGACGTCAAGTTGAAGGTCGACGGATTTATCGGATCGACTCAGGGACAGGTATTTCCTTGCAAAGGCTTCACGGTCAGCCCTGGAACGAAAACGATTGAGCCGATGGATTTTGAAAAATTTATTTTGAAGGGCGTCATTCCCGCCGGCCTTCCGCCGGACATTTACCATGGACGTATTGTTGTGATGTCCGAACAGGCAATCGAAATCCCGGTGAAATTATTGGTGACGTCGGCAATGTAAAGGGGAGAAGCTCTCGAATGAGGGTTATTCTACCCAGAGGGATGTTTGACGGGAGAACCTATGACCTACGATGTGATTGTGGTTGGGGCCGGACCGGGAGGGAGCAGCACCGCGGCGTTTACGGCACGGAAGGGGCTGTCGACCTTAATCCTTGATCGAACCGATTTTCCCCGGGATAAGGTCTGTGGGGATGGGTTGACCCCTCAAGCTTTATATTGGCTGGACCAGTTGGGCTGTATCGACGAAGTGCTGACTCACACCAAATCCTGCATTAAAACGTGCGACCTCTTTATTAACGGGGAATTACTCCTGACCGGGGGGTTTCCGAATACCACGCAGTATCCTGATTTTTGCGTGTTGTTAGATCGCCGGCGTTTTGATCACATTCTTCTTCAACATGCCGTGGCTTCCGGAGCCGAATTCCAAGCCTATTCTCTTGTTCGAGAGATTTACCAGACCCCTGATCATGCCCGCGTTGTTCTGGATCATAAAGGGCAGCGCATGGAAGTACAGGGGAAAATTGTTATCGGGGCAGACGGCGTGAGTTCCGTCGTGTCCCGCTCTATCGGGAATGTCTTAAAAAATGGAGCGACGGCCCTTTCGCTACGCGCCTATTACCAAAATGTGCCGGCTGAAGGCGCTCAAATCAAGGTGTATTTCGATGAGCGTTTCTTCCCCGGGTATGCCTGGGTTTTTGTGGACGATGACGGCTTTGCCAATATCGGGTTGGGGTACGCGTTTGATAAACCGTTTCCCATGATCCCGAATCTGAAGCAGGTGTTCCAAGATTTTCTGGATCAGGATTTGAGCCACCTCTTGCGTCATGCCTCACGGTGCGGAGCCGTTTCAGGTGGGGCTGTCTCATTTTTTAAACCCAAGGCTATCGTGGCAGATCGGGTGATGCTGGTGGGTGACGCGGCTAATCAAGCCGATCCGCTCAATGGCGGAGGTATTCATAAAGCGATGGAAGGGGCGTATTTAGCTGCCGAAACCGCGCATCAGGCCGTGTTGAGTGGGGATTGTTCGGTCCGTGCCCTTCAACAATACCAAACGCAATGGGAACAACAATTTGAGTTAGACTGGCGGACGGGGGAATTATTTTTATCCGTAGCCAAAAATCCTGATTTAAAAGAATTCTGCCTGTTTGTCCTTGCCAACATTGCTCGGATGACCACGCATGACCGGCAATTTCAAGAATTCTGTAGTGGAGTGTTCAGTGGGGTCCTTTCTCAGAATATCTGTCTTGTCCCGCAAGCCTTGTTTCATGCGATGCCACGCAACCCGGCGGCCTGGATGGCTATGTTACAATTAGACGAAAAAGGATTAGTGACCGGCCCCCTGAGTCTGGCTATCGACGCATTGACCAGTAGTGCGAAAGCGTCAAGTCGCATGCTGATGAGTCCCTGGCAAAGCTTAAACTGGAGCCTCGAGGTGATGACCAAAGTTCTTCGGCTGGCTAGGGGCCATGCCGAAGGATCATTCACGTCGACAGGCCCCGCATTGGCAAAATGTCCAATTTGATCACCGGCAGGGATTCCAACCCGTCCGGAGAAAGGTACCCGACATGGCCACCGTTATAGAATCCGTCAACAAACTCATCAATCAGACTTCGACACAAATTTTAGAGAATCACATCCCTCAAAAAATGGCCGATATGGTCAATACCGTGGTCAATACAGGTTTCCAGATTGTGGAAGATGTGTTGAAGATTACCCAGGATTTGACGAAAGCATCGGACTCTAACCAAGGAGATTCCTAATGCATCATCATTCACCGCATTGCTGTGTCTCGACGTTCCACCATTCGTCACCACACTATCATACGACTGGCCATCGCAGCCTGGTTCCAGTGGGGTATCCGGTCCTGATGCCGATGCCATATTACCCGTCAGTCGGATATCCCGCATACGGCTGGGGAACTCAGGCCACCCATTCCATGCCTCTTCCTCAAGAAGTCAGTGTGGACAGCGCAACCGGCATGAAAGAAGTGTTGATCGGAGGAACCACCAACGCCTCATTGACCCTGGAATACGCACCGGATGCCGGGGCGACTTCCCCCTTGGTCAAGGTCACGGTGGACATTGATGGGAGTACATCAACCTGGCAGGAAACCTCAATGACGGACGGCTATCATGTGAAATCGCATTTGCTGTCCATCGAGCCGGGGGCCAAGGTGACGTTGGAAGTGACAGAAGCGATGGCCCGATTGCGCTGGTGCGAAACAGTCTGCTGTTGATCGGATCGGGATCTTTCAATCGTAGGCGTATTGCCTTTTGAACGGCTATTCAATTTGAGGCAAGATTAAGGAAGGGCACACCAATGAATTACACTCAGCCGATGTTTTCTGGAATTCCCACTCATGCGTATCCTGGTGCCGGAGCCTTTTCCGGACCACACTTTCAGCATGGGGGCACCGGGTTTTGTCCTGGTTGTAGCCACCCCAGAACTAAATGTTGCTGTGGGCATCGGGAATGCCGGAAAGAATCCAAGGAATTGCTGGTTGAAGCGGACACCAGTGTCGACGGAAAAACGGATCCCAATTCCATGGTCCTCCAACGAGTCCGGGCAATGGCCATGTTCGCGGCTCCGGTTGAGATGTCAGCCGGCGAGACAAGTGGCAAGAACGCAGAGACGAAGGCAGCCGTGGCTCCGATTGTCGGTGAGGTGGATGTGCGAGGAAAAGCCGGAATCGGCAAGGCCTTTATTGGGGGAGGATGTTGCGTGCATCTTTCCATCGAATATACCCCAACGAATGCGGCATCGACTGCACCCGCGCTAGTTTTTGTGGTCGTACAGGACAGCGAAAAAACGACCCTAGGCTGGATGAAGCAGGCCGACCCTCAGGATGGCTATCAAATTAAGGAAGGAATTATCACCACCAAACCAGGCGCCCATTTGACGGTCTTGGTCGTTAATATGACGGCCAGGGTTCGATGGTGTGAAGTCTTTAGTTGTTAACCGGTTTAACCAGGAGATGATGATGGCGGCAACTCCAAAAGGTTCTTCAAAAGAGAAAAAGGTCGGCGCAGCCAACAAAGCCAAAGTGGAATTCCAGGAATATAAAAAGCGAATCGAACGCGCTCCGGGAATCGAACCCCGTGGCCCTCAGTTCGGCACGGGTGCGACAGGAATGCCTCACATGCCGATGGGATGGCCACTTCCCCCTATGACCGGTTTCTTGCCCCAGATTCCACAGGTGCCTGGTTTGAATCCTGTCTCAGGCCAAACTGCCGGCGAGACAAGTGGGGAGATCGCTAACCGGGTAGGGGAAACCTTGAAATTGGGTATGGATCTTCTGAATTCTGGGTTGGGGGTCGGATTGCGATTTCTTCAAGGGTTAGCCGGCCCTGAATATCATCACGGACACTCTGGATGGGGCCATGCTCACGGGGCCGGCGGCCATTTTCATGGATCTCATGGATATGAGTGCCCAATGACCTGTGGCTGCGAGGGTGTGGATTGTTGTCAGTCCCTCGGGTGTGCATCCTCCTGCGGGTGTTCTCCCAGCGTAGGCTCGTGTTGTTAAACGTCAGTTTTGAAAAATTGCCGGCGGACTTCTTTTTCTGCCTCTAGCCCGGAGTTTCTTGGGACTCCGGGTTTCGTTCTTTTTCTTTTCATACCACCATCCACATTCTACCCGTGAACGAGTTTCTGATTGTATAGCTATGAGACGTCATCAACCCGCTTCCGACATTTCCTGGACCCGTGACGCCATACTCTATCAGATCTTTCCTGACCGGTTTGCGCGTGATAGCCAAAAGACCAAAGTCCGATCTGGTTTCGTGCCCTGGAGATCCAAGCCTACAGCTCACGGGTTTATGGGAGGTACTCTGCGAGGAATTACTGAACATCTCGATTATCTCCTTGACCTTGGTATCAATTTGATTTATCTGGCCCCCATTTTTTTTGCCTCGGCCAATCATCGATACAACACCTACGATTACTATAGGATTGATCCCCGTCTTGGTACATTGGCAGACTTTCAGACTCTGTTATCCAGGGCTCACGCGAATGGCATTCGCGTATTGTTGGATGGTGTATTCAATCATTGCGGCCGGGGATTCTTTCCCTTTTATGATGTCATGGAACGTGGTCCGGCATCCCCCTTCATCTCCTGGTTTTTTATCACACGATTTCCGGTTAATGCGTTCGGGAAATTTCGTTACCGGGGTTGGCAGGAACGGCCTTTCATGCCCATTCTCAACTTAGCCAATCCTGCCACACGACGGTACTTTCTGGACGTTGCAGCCTATTGGACAAATCAGGGTATCGATGGATGGCGGTTGGATGCCGTGGCTGATGTCCGTGGGCATCAGTTTTGGAAGGCGCTCTGGCAGGAGGTGAAAACCATAAATCCGTCGTCGTATATGGTGGCGGAAATCTGGAGTCCTGGTCGTTCTTGGATCCGGGATGGACAATTTGACGGTGGAACGAACTACGTACTTCGTCAGATCGTCTTGGACTACTTTATTCACGGTTCCATTTCAACCAGGAAATTTGTGTCCCGCGTGAATAAACTTCTTCGGATGTATCCATGGGAAAAGACCCTAGCAATGATGAACGTGCTAGGGTCCCATGACACTGAACGCCTGTATGCGTTAGCCAGGGGAAACATTTTACGACTGAAGTTGGCCATGCTGTTTCAGTTTGTTTTTCCAGGGATACCGGCAGTGTATTATGGGGATGAAATCGGGATGCCGGGAGGGAAGGACCCCGACAATCGTCGGGGCATGGAATGGAATCAGAGCAAATGGAATCATGAGTTGCGGAATTTCACCAAACAGCTTGCCACAATCCGGAAATCTCTTCCAATGTTACGGGAAGGGGATTGGACCATGATTCAGGAATTCTCTGATCAACAGTGTTGTGTTTTTTTGAGAAAGACGTCAAGAACCTTTGTCTTGATCCTTATTCATAATGATGATCGCTCCAATTCTATTCAGATTGATATCGCCCCGTGGGTAGGAAAGACCGCTCGATGGCTTGAGGATCAGCTTACTGGACACACGTTCAAGTGTGAACAGGGAAAGGTTGTCTTATCCGACCTGGGACCACGATCAGGAATGATCCTGACTCCGGTTAACCCGGCTGTCATGTGAAAAAGGTGAGTGGTCGTCTCTGGGGAGGATGAAGGCCGATTTTTCTGAAATGCATCTTTTTTGTAAGAGCAGGTGGAATTCCCGGACATTCAACGGTTGGCTTACCCGTGGTTTCTCCACATTCGGCCGTCCCTGGCCAACAAGCCATCGGCTTCCGGCGGTCCCCAGCTCCCTGAGCTATAGGGTCGAATAGCATGCGAACCCAGGCTCTCCCACACTTTGACAATGGGATCGACGATACTCCAGCCCACCTCGACGCTATCACTTCGCTGAAAAAGTGTGGCATCTCCGGCCATTACGTCGTGCAGGAGCGTCTCATAGCCCGTGCTCGGGGCATCACCGAAATATTCCGCATATTGGAAATCCATATCCACCGTCCCGACCTTGACTTTGGGTCCTGGAATTTTGGCTCCAAAACTGAGAGAAATGCCTTCATCCGGTTGAATGCGAATGACGAGCACATTCGGGGTGAGTCGGTCGACGGGAGTCTTCCGAAATAACATCAGCGGGGCAGATTTAAATTGAATGACCACTTCGGTCACCCGGGTGTGTAACCGTTTGCCGGTCCGAAGGTAAAAGGGCACGCCTTCCCAGCGCCAACTTTCAATACCTAAGGTCATTGCGGCAAAGGTTTCTGTCAGGGAGGCTGGATCGACATCCTTTTCCATTCGATAGGGAAGGACACTGTGACCATTAATCGATCCGGCCTCATATTGTCCGGCCACCGTTGACTGTAAGACCTCGACAGGGTTCATGGGCTGAATGGCACGGAGCACCTTGGCTTTCTCGTTCCTGACCGCTTCGGGATCAAACGTATTCGGAGGTTCCATCGCCACGAAAGCCAAGATTTGCAGGAGGTGATTGGAGACCATGTCACGGAGCGCACCGGCTTTTTCATAATAGGCCCCGCGATGCTCAACCCCTAACGTTTCCGCGACAGTGATTTGGACATGATCGATATATTGACGATTCCAGATTGGTTCAAAGATGCCGTTCGCAAAGCGAAATATTAAAATATTTTGAACAGTTTCTTTGCCAAGATAATGATCAATCCGGTAAATCTGGCTTTCATCGAGCACCTGCCTCAGGGCTTGATTAAGCGATCGAGCCGATGGCAGATCATGCCCAAAGGGTTTTTCAATGACGATACGACGGGAAAAATCTTTTCGATGTTCGACTAATCCTTTGGCGCCCAGTTGCGCAACGATTTCCGCAAAAAATGTTGGGGCCGTGGCCATGTAATAAAGAAAATTCCCCTGGGTCCCATGGGTGGTATTTAATTGTGTCAGCAGAGACTGAAGGCGTTCGTAGGTTTGAGAATCTCGGAAATCCCCTGACAGATAATGCAGGCGGGTAAGGAGCCATTCTTTGATGGTGGCATCGACGGGGCGGGGACACAATTCATCGATGTCCTGACGGATCTTCTCCCGAAACTCATCCGTATGCATGGGAATCCCATCTATGCCAAGGATGGCAAATTCTTGCGGGAGATGATGACTTGAGGCCAGGTTATATAACGCGGGAATCAATTTTCTCTTCGTGAGATCTCCCTGGGCTCCAAATATGATAAATAATGTGGGCGGTCGCGTTTGCCCATTACTGGGGTGTTGGAAGAGGGAACTTTCTTTCAGTTCATCGGCATGGTCGAATACAGTATGGGACGTTTTCACTGACTCTCTTACCTTTCCGGAAGTGCCATTTGCATGGGGGGGCCATGGAGTAGATAATCCAACCGAGGAATGGAACGTGATTCCTCATCATGGTCTTTGCCTGATAAAAAAGGCTGCGACAACGCGCCGCAGCCTTTACAACCGTGACCGGTATAATCATTACTATACCATTTCCAGGGATAAGCGCTATCCACGCATGACTGTCCGGATATCCCATAGGGGATTGAGGGACACCGTTGTGTCCTGAATGAAGGGTGCTTTTCAGCAAAACCTACTCCGACTCATGAGCATGAAAGTTTCAATGAGGTTCACAAACTGGCTGCTCTGATCCTCGGAGGAGGGACAGGTCTTTTCCTGTTGCCTGAGTAGCGCGACCTGCTTGCCCGTGGATTGCCCCATCAATTGTCACACAAGGTCCTCCAGGTAGGGGCGGGGCGGGCAGGATAATATGATCCAGAACGTCATGCTCGACATATGCCTCTTATGCTATGATCATTCAAAAGATTTTTCTTTTACCCAATTCTGTTTAGGCCTATGCCGCCTTTTCAGTTATTTCCTAACCTTCCTCCCAAAACAGGCTTTTGGAAGGAGGCCTGCACACACCCAACATTATTTCCCGGCTCTTTGAGTGCGTTGGTCCTCGTAATTTTGCTTGGTGATTACCTGGCAGGTCCAACCATTCAGTTTCCTATTTTGTATCTGATTCCCGTGTCGCTCGCCTCCTGGTATAGGGGATTTTCCTGGGGGCTGACATTTGCCGTGACGTTGTCTCTTATCAGATTACTGTTTAATATACAGTTTTGGTCGGTTTCCCTCACCGTATTAGATGCCTCCATTAACACGGTGATCAGAATCCTTGTTCTTGGCGGGGCGGCATACCTTGTCAGTCGAACCGCTATGCAAACACGAGCATTAGCCAACAGAGTCAATGTATTGGAGGGTTGTCTTCCTATTTGCAGTTTTTGCAAAAAGATTCGTGACGACAACAACAACTGGCAACCGCTCGAACGATTTATTAGTGATCGATCTAATGCCCAATTTACCCATGGGTTTTGTCCGGAATGTGGCCGACGCCATTACGGGGAATTTTTCAAATCGGGTGATCGACCGACAATAGAATCCTGATTTGCAGGATGAGGGTAGGGAATTAGAGAGACAAGATGATCGGGATTATTTCTGACACGCACGGGCTGGTGCGCCCTCAAGTCATTGCGGCGTTGACCGGTGCGGAATTGATTATCCATGCCGGAGACATCGGAAGCCCTGACGTCCTGAAGACACTGGAGGCGATCGCTCCGGTGATTGCCGTTCGTGGGAATAATGATCAAGACCCTTGGGCTGCGAAGATTCCCCTGACGAATGTCGTCGAACACCAATCGTATTTTTTCTATGTTGTGCATGAACTGGATCACTTGGATGTAGATCCGGTTGCCTCGGAATTATCTGCCGTCATTTTTGGGCATTCCCATCGTGCCTCTGCCGAGAGACGCAAGGGAGTACTCTACCTCAATCCTGGCAGTGCCGGCCCTCGTCGTTTTACTCTCCCGATTTCCGTGGCCCGTCTCCATTTGACGGATACCGGTCTTACTCCTGAAATCATCGAGATTACCCAATAAAGCGATAGAGGGAATAAGGAATGAGTCTTCTGGGAGTGGGGCTTGGACGACTCTTGTAAAACCCTTGAGACTTGAGCGCTTTACCGGTTGCTTTTTGATCAATGTAGTCTCGCTTTGCAGAACCCTTGGAGATGTGAACCCTGAAACCAGGATAAAACCATTGAGTTGATCGATTGGCGTAATGCCAGAAAGTATTGAAGAAAATGAATGCGTGATTAGGTTTCTAGATATAAACGAAGGGTATTTTCATGTCCCAACGTGACATGTCCGACTTTGCATTCTCCACTCAGGGAACAGGTGCGTTTGATCGCCAGCACGACCGCCGGGCTTTCATCAGAGCGATAAATGACATCTTCAATGCGAATTTCCACCGCTTTTTCTTGATCTTCCTTGTCTAAGTATTCGATTTCACCCATGAACAACCCCTTGTTAATTATGGACGTTTTGGCATGTCGATGCTTTCTACTAGACCAAGAACCGTGCCAGAAGTTTCGGGAGTCGCATGGAATAAAATCCTTGAAAACCAGTTGAGTTTATCCTTTTTTGTGCTGTGTGGATTTTGACACCAGGCAAGAACTGCCCGGCCTAGGTAAAAACGATTTGCTGGATTTTTTCTGGAAATCGACACAAGGAGGGAGACAGATATCTTCTTTTTCTCTAGAAGGAGCCAAATGACATAGGGCGATGCGACAGGAACATACCGGTTCATTGTTCTAGGGCTCATCATCATGGAATGGAAAGTGGTTCGTTCCTAAGGGTCTTCATCTCAGGGTTGTCCGTGTGCAGGTCCTCAATGGAGTTCGACTTAATAGAGCAGACAGCTCAATGACTAGTTGGGCTGAGGCATTGGCCCAGGAGTTTGCCAACCTGGCAAACGAGGATGGGGCGGTTCGTCCGGCTGTATAGTGAAAGGCCAAGTAGGATGGTTGGATGGTTCCACCATTGGTTGGGAGTCCCTCAATCGTTGACCTTGTTGTCCCTCTAGCCGGTGAATTGAACGTCGAAAGGATGAAGAATTAGTGAAAGATGCAGGGCGTGCCTGACCGACTGCCTCCTTCCCTGCTGACCTTCGAGTGGAACCTTTGCGGTATTTTTTCTGGTAGGAGCCGTCTCACCTTCCTGTTTTTACGGAAGTTCATGAAGCCTCCCTGCGTCGGATTGATCCGTGCTGGGATGAGGAAAGGGGTGATTCAGTTCCGAGAACGGGAGTAAGAGCCGCCGACAATCAGGAATGACTCTGTCGATCATGACCTTTGAAGGTGCTATTTGAACCCAGTCATCATTTATGAAGGCCAGGGGACCTTATGCCTTTTGGCTACGGATGGTAGACGGTTTTGCTGTGACGGGCATGAGGACGGATTTCCATTGTTGTGCCATGCCCTGAATATTGGTGAGAAATGTCGGGGCGGAATGGTGTTCACTAATGTATCGAACCAGGGCGCTTCCAATAATGACGCCATCCGCAAATTGTCCAACCTCTCTGGCCTGCTCGGCGGAGGCAATTCCAAATCCCACTGCCACAGGTTTTCGTGAGGCTCGTTGAAGCTGTTGGACGCTTTGGCGCACCAGGCTGAGATCGGTCAGCTTAGCGCCGGTAATACCGGTAAGAGAGACATAATAAATAAATCCATGTGATCGCTGGATCACCGCACGTCGTCGTTCCGCCGTGCTGGTGGGAGCAAGTAGAAAAATACTCACCGGTCCTCCCGCCGCTTGAGTGGCGTGATAAAGAAGGTCAGATTCTTCCGGAGGTAAATCCGGCACGATGATGCCATCGATGCCCGCGTCAACGGCATTGGCACAAAAAACTTTGATTCCCATGGCCATGAGGCTATTGTAATAAGTCATCAAAATAAGGGGAATAGACGTCTTTTTTCTCAGATTGGTGACAGTGGCAAGGATATTATTAAGGGTAGTCCCTGAGTGGAGGGCCCTTTCTGCTGCTTGTTGAATCACCGGACCATCGGCGATAGGATCCGAAAATGGCACACCCAATTCGATCAGGTCGGCACCACCCTGTTCCAACGCTAATACAAGAGATTCGGTCATCGCTAAGGTCGGATCGCCAGCCATGATGTATGGGATGAGGGCTTTTTCACCCTTGGAGTGGAGTTGTGCAAATGTGGCTTGAATGCGATTGCTCATATCAGAACATTTCAAATGTGCCGGAGGACCTGGTGGCCTTCGTGCCCTGGTGATTCTCTGTCCACTGAAGTATGCCCTCTCCTAGAGAGGAATTCCGCGCATTTTGGCTAATTGTTGAACATCTTTATCTCCGCGCCCGGAGAGATTCATGATTAAGATCTGTGACTTTTTCATCGTGGGTGCCAGCTTGACGACTTCTGCAACCGCATGGGCACTTTCCAGTGCGGGAATGATGCCTTCTTCCTTGGCGAGTAAGTCGAACGCGGCTAAGGCTTCAGCATCCGTTGCGGAGGTGTAACGGATTCGTCCGGTATCATGATAGTAACTGTGTTCAGGACCGACTGCCGGATAGTCCAACCCCGCAGACACTGAATGGGTGGGATTGACTTGACCATCCTCATTCTGGAGAAGATAGGTCATCGTGCCATGCAAAACGCCGGGTTTTCCTCCTGCAAAGCGCGCGGCATGTTTCCCGCTTTCTATCCCGTACCCGCCGGCTTCCACGCCGACCATTTTGACTTGAGTATCTTTGACGAACGGATAAAATAATCCAATGCTATTGCTGCCACCGCCGACACAAGCGACAAGGCAGTGAGGCAAACGACCTTCCAGTGCAAGGATTTGCTTTCGGGTTTCTCGACCAATCACGGATTGAAAATCCCGAACCATCATGGGGTACGGATGGGGGCCCAGGACCGATCCAAGCAAATAGTGAGTCGTGCTTACATTAGTGGTCCAGTCACGCATCGCCTCACTGATGGCATCCTTGAGTGTGCGGCTTCCGGAGTTCACCCCCGTCACTTTAGATCCAAGTAACCGCATTCGGAAGACATTCAATGCCTGTCGTTCCATATCCTCGGTGCCCATGTAAATTTCGGCCTCCAGACCGAACATGGCGGCCACAGTAGCCACCGCTACTCCATGCTGTCCGGCACCGGTTTCGGCAATGACCCGTTTCTTTTTCATTCGTCTGGTGAGCAGGGCCTGCCCGACGGTATTGTTGATCTTGTGCGCACCGGTATGACAGAGGTCTTCTCTTTTGAGGTAAATCTTGGCTCCACCAAGTGTTTTGGTGAGACGTTCAGCAAAGAAGAGGGAAGTCGGGCGACCGACAAATTGTTTCAGGCAATTCAGGAATTCCTGCTGGAAGGGCCGGCTTTTCTTAGCCGCACGATACGCCTGTTCCAGTTCATGGATGGCGGGCATTAGGATTTCCGGAGCATACTTGCCTCCGAATTGCCCGAAGCGCCCGCGTTTATCAGGTATGATTGCCATGAAATGTTCTACTGAAAGAGGACGTAAAAAGAAAAGAGTATAGCGATGGAATAGCTAACACACAAGACGAACCGATTGGATAAAATCCCGAATTTTGGCCGGATCTTTTCGCCCAGGACTCTGTTCCACACCGCTACTCACATCGACCCCATAGGGTTGCACTTGGCAAATGGCTTCTTGAACATTTTCAGGAGTTAATCCTCCTGCCAACAGCATGGGAACGGCTTTGGCTACTTCGCCCGCAAGTGACCAATCGGTCGTATGCCCGGTTCCTCCGTACGCGGTAGGAGAGAATGCATCAATGATAAATCCTCTCACGCCTATCCGTCCTTTCCATTCTGCCAATGCGAGATAGCTGCTTCTATCCCTTAGCCGAATGGCGCGTAGCACCGGACGCTGTAAGGATTCACAAAAAGCGGGAGATTCGTCACCGTGAAGTTGAGCCAGACTCAATCCGCAGTCATCGAATACGCGTTTCACCATATCGAGATCGTGATTGACGAAGACACCCACGGTCACGACAAAAGGGGGAAGGCTGGCAATGATATGTTGGGCGACAGCAGGTTGAACATATCGAGGGCTTTGGGCGTAAAACACAAAACCCAAAGCGTCGGCCCCTTCCTGAACTGCGAATTCAGCATCTTTCTGATTCGTGATGCCGCAAATTTTTATTTTAGGGGACATAGGAACATTCGCCGTTTGTTGGGGAGGTTCGTAAGCACCACGGTATATGGCTTCAGACTCATTTCTCTGCCTTGTCTAGAGAGGAATCTCAATGTATTTGGCCGGTCTTTGGTGTAACAGAACGGGTACAGTCGAGAGTCCTCCGCAATCGAATCCTAGACCCAACGAGTGGTGGATGCTTCTTTTTTTTGAGAGGCCGGGGGATGTAATAATTCCTGAATTTTGGCTTGAATCGAGTCTGCGCGCAATAAGGACTCGCCGATCAGCATGGCTTTAGCTCCGGCTTCCAGTACCCGCTCAACATGTTCACGTTTGTGGATGCCACTTTCACTAACAATCAGTCTGTCCGGGGGCATACGTTTGGCCAGCCGTTCGGTGACACTCAAATCAGTTTGAAAGGTTTGGAGATCCCGGTTGTTGATGCCGATCAGTCTGGCCAAGGGCACCCGTTCAAGGACAGTATCTAATTCCCGTTCATTATGGATTTCAATGAGCACATCGAGCCACAACTCTTGGGCAACTGTAAAAAAGTCTTCAAGCTGGAATCGGTCCAACGCGGCCGCAATCAGTAAAACACAGTCTGCTCCATAGGCCCGCGCTTCATAAAATTGAATCTCCTCAACCATAAATTCTTTATTGAGCGTGGGGAGGTGAACCGCCTCTTTGACATTGTGCAAATACTCCAAGTTCCCCTGAAAGAAATCCTGATCGGTAAGAACGGATAAGGCACTCGCTCCATGATCTCGATATTGAGAGGCGATGGTCACTGGCTCAAACTGATCGTGAAATTCCGGTCGCATCAGGCCTTGACTGGGCGAAGCTTTTTTGACTTCGGCAATTAATGCCGGAGCGGTCGACGTCAATCCTTTCTCCAATGCTGGAATAAAACCCAGGGGTCGGGTTCGATCAACAATGCGGCCTTTGAGTTCAGCCAGGTACCCCCGACTCTGTTTTCGACGCAATTCGGCTTTTTTATGTTCGAGAATACGAGAAAGAATCATGCGGCCAACTTTTTGGTCAGGGAAATGAGTTTGTCCAACTTTTCAAATGCGGCTCCGTTGTCCACCACACGACCGGCTTCTTCGAATCCTTCTTTCAGCGAGGTCGCTTTCTGGCAGGCGATAAAGGCCGGCGCGGCATTCATCAAGACGATATCCCGTTTGGGGCCCTTTCGTCCTCGAAAAATCTCGCGAATGATCTTGGCATTGTCTTCCGCGGTTCCTCCCAACAGTTCTTTGGGCGAAACCGGGTGAAGGCCGAAATCTTCCGGCCCGATGGAATAGCTCAGTACCCGTCCTTTTTTCCCTTCAGCAATCCCTGTGCGACTGGTTAATGAAATTTCATCCAACCCGTCCATCCCATGAAGGACAAAGCAATGCTGTGTGCCCAATCGCAATAGAACCTGAGCCAACTTTTCGTTGAGAGCCTGATCATACACTCCTAGAATCTGAATCGTGGCTCGTGCCGGATTGGCCAGTGGTCCCATGATATTCATCAAGGTACGGATCCCGAGCTCCGACCGCGGTTTGGCGCAATGCTTCATGGCTCCGTGATAAAGCGGTGCGAAGAGAAACCCAATGCCAATTTCATTGATGCAATCGGCAACCTTTTCAGGGGACAAGTCGATATTCACGCCAAGGGCGGCCAACACGTCCGCACTCCCTGATTGAGAGGACACGGAGCGATTCCCATGCTTGGCAACCGTCATCCCCCCTCCCGCCACGACCAAGGCGGCAGCCGTTGAGATATTGAACGTGTGGCTTTTGTCCCCACCGGTTCCACACGTATCCACTACCTGAGGATCGGCAATAGGGATTCGAATCGCCCGTTCGCGCATGGCTCGCACTGATCCAGTGATTTCATCGATCGTTTCGCCTTTCATGCGTAACCCCATTAAGTAGGCTGCGATTTGGGCCTCCGTGGCTCCTCCTTGCATGATTTCCCGCATGGCTTCTTCTGCTTCGAGTTCTGTGAGGTCGAGGCCCTCGGCTAATTTGGCGATGTGGTCTTTGAGTAGAGGCATGTGAACAGGCTCATGGACAGATGATTAAGAAGTCTTGGATTTAGTGGTCGGTTGAAGAGCAGACGGGTAATAATAAAAAATTTCGCAAAAGGTCCATCCCCGCCGTGGTGAGAATCGATTCAGGGTGAAATTGCACGCCTTCTGCTCCAGTTGGGGTATGTCGAAGTCCCATGATTTCGCCTTCTACGGTTTCGGCTGAAATTTCAAAGTCCGTGGGCAAGGTTTCACGCTTGACGATTAAGGAATGATATCGGGTCGCTTCAAAGGGGTTCGGGAGGCCTTCATAAATTGTTTTTCCGTCATGATGGACCATGGAGGTTTTCCCGTGCATAAGTCTGGGGGCTCGAATAATTTGACCTCCAAATGCATAGGCCAGGGATTGATGCCCGAGACAGACACCAAAGAGGGGAAGACGGCCGGCAAAATGCTTGATGATCGCAACAGAAATGCCCGCCTCGTTAGGCGTACAGGGGCCGGGGGATATTAATATTCGCTCAGGTGCCAGGCGGTAAATGTCATCGATTGTGAGGGCATCATTTCGAAAAATCTTAAGATCGGCTCCCAACTCTCCAAGATATTGGACAAGATTGTAGGTAAACGAATCGTAATTGTCGATGACTAGAATCATAGGGTTCTTCTCAAGCCTTTTTACGCTAGACCATGTTCGGCCATTTCAATGGCTCTCATCATGGCGCCGGCTTTTGTTCGAGTTTCTTCATATTCGCGGGTAGGGTCAGAATCCGCGACAATTCCGGCACCGGCCTGAATATAGGCCTTTTGTCCTTGAACCACGACCGTACGAATATTGATGCAGGTATCCATATTTCCGGAAAAACTAAAATACCCGACCGCTCCCGCATAAGGTCCCCGACGAGTGGGTTCCAACTCCTCAATGATTTGCATGGCTCGGATTTTCGGCGCACCGGACACCGTCCCGGCCGGAAAACACGCCTTCATGACATCATAGGCAGTGTATTGGGGATCTAATTCTCCCTTGACTTGAGATACAATATGCATGACATGGGAATACCGTTCAACGTTCTTGAACCGTTCAAGTTTGACTGTTCCGGTCTTGGCCACTCGGCCCACATCATTGCGGCCTAAATCCACCAACATGACATGTTCGGCTAATTCCTTGTGATCGGATAAGAGATCCTGTTCCAATGCGTTGTCAGCTTCTGGCGTCTGGCCACGGGGACGGGTTCCGGCAATGGGTCGCACCACAATGTTGACCTTCTTCGCATCGCACAAGAATTTCCGGAGAAGATCCCACGAGTTCGATGCCGGCCATGCGTAAATAGAACATGTAGGGTGAGGGATTGAGCACCCTCAAGGCTCGATAAATCTCCAGGGGATCGGTGTGGATCGTGGTCTGCCAGCGTTGGGACATGACACCCTGGATGATATCCCCGGCCTGAATATATTCCTTGGTCCGAAGCACCATTTTTTCAAAGTCCTCAGGAGACAGATTCGATTGAAATTTGAGTGGTGCACGTCGAATCGAGGCCGTAGGTCGCCGGCTTGGTTTATGAAGTCTGGCAATGATTGATTCAATCCGATTGATGGCGTCTTGATAGATCTGGCGAAGTTGGGTCTTCTTTGCAGAAGTAATATGAGCATTGGCCACGACTTTGAGGGTATGGGCGACATTGTCAAAAATGAGTAAGGTATCCGTAATGCAAAACGCAAAGAGGGGAGTCTTAATCCCGGGTTTCGCTCGAGACGGAATCGGCTCAAAAGACTTGACCACGTCATAACCCAAATAACCCACTGCACCACCAACAAATCGTGGTAAACCGGGTACGACAACCGGATGATACTCTGCCATGGTATTCTGAATATGGTCCAAGGGGTTGTCCTGTAGCGGGACACGGTGTTGTTTCCGGCCTTTTTGGGTGACCACTTCGCCGTTCTCCTCCCACAACATGACGGAAGGGTGACTACCCAGGAAGGAATATCGTGCCCAGTTTTCTCCCCCTTCGATACTTTCAAATAAAAAGGCATTGGCTCCCGTATTAATTTTGGAAAATGCCGACACAGGCGTCTCGAAATCCGCCAAAATTTCTCGATAAAGTGGGACAAGGTTTCCTTGTGAGGCGAATTGGCAAAATTCATCAAAACTCACTGAATAATAAGCATTTTTCATGGATTTGACGGTAGCATATGGCCTATGAGGTGTCAACGAAAGTGCCAGTGAGACACAGGTCTTCGCAAGGGAAGAATAAGAAAAGGCCGGAACCGAAGGAAGCGGGTTTCCTTGGGATTCCGACCTTAGTCTTGAAGAATGAATGGAGGTGAAATTACTGACCGCTGACGATAAGCTTTTGTCCAACGTGAATGGTGTTATCCGTCAACTGATTCCAGGCTTTGAGATCGGCGATCGACACGCCGTACTCTTTGGAAATCCGGTAGAGGGTCTCGCCTTTCGCTACAATATGTGACCCTTCACCATGACTTCCCATGGTATCACTTCCCATGGTATCCATACTCGGTGAATCCAAAGGAATGCTGTCCCCCAAATTCAAGTCCGAATCAAGTTTCGTCATATCTGAATCTTTAAAGTCAAGATCATTCAGCCCAAACTCAGAGATCGAAGGTTCGGAAAGTTTCAGATCATCTGATTTTCCCATCCCTCCCTCTCTTACACGCGAAAGTTCGTCATGGGAACGGTTCAATTGGTCGCGCAATGCTTCTAATTCGGCATTTAAATCTCGGTTTTGCGACTCCAATGATCCCAGTTGTCGTTGCGTGTCTTGATACTTCACATTTAATTCACCGGTTCGTTTTTCTTCTTGCGCTAAAAGCCTCTGGAAATTTAACGCACGTGCCTTCTCGGCTTCGAACTTTTCCGTACTGACGCATCCGGTCAAGACTCCACTACAGACCAGCACGCCAGCTACAATTTTCAGGTATCCAAAATAGCCCGATGAGTGGGGATCTCCGTGATATCCCCCGAACAATGGTTGCACCATATTACGCGTTCCTCCTCTGAGGTTCATATGTATCCCTCCTTTAGGGACAATGGTCAATAACGAGAAGGCGAACATCTGCACCGTCTGGTCACCTTTTGCTACACAATAATTCGGAATAGGGATAATGTCAAACAACTATTTTGCACACCAGCAGAAGTTACCGAACGCCACGATTCATTGACCATAGAAAAATGGCTGTGATAATTTCACTTACCAATTGCCTTCGTCTTTTTCTATGACCTCTCCATTTTCACATTCTGCAGATCCTTCGGTTATCCACGTCGGGCAGGTTGCGCTTCGCCTGGCCCGTCCTCTCACACACACGCAAGCCTGGATGGGCGATCAGGAAATTTTACGCCAGCTTCTCGCCTGTTGGTTTATCGTTGATGAAAAAGATGTGCCTTTATCACCGAGAATTATCGGTCAGCCGGGTGTGGGGAAGACCACACTCGCCATGGCGGCCACTCAGGAGCGGAAGCAGGAACTTTTCATTTATCAATGTACGGCGGATACCAGACCAGAAGACCTTCTTGTCTCCCCGGTCATTTCTGAGGGAGGCACGATTACCTATCAAGCCTCTCCTTTAGTCACAGCTATGGTCACCGGCAATGTCTGTCTTCTCGATGAAGGCAACCGGATGAATGAAAAGAGTTGGGCCTCTCTTGCCTCCCTGCTTGATCATCGACGCTCGGTCGATTCGGTCGTGGCGGGTGTTCAAATTCATGCGCATGAGAATTTTCGGTGTTGTGTCACGATGAATGAGGATGCCTCGACCTATGAGGTGCCGGATTATATCCTGTCCCGCCTTCAACCGACATTGAAGGTGGAATTCCCTAACAAGGAACATGAATTGGCCATTTTGCGGTATCACCTCCCGTTTGCATCTGCGGAATTAATCACACTCACGGTGAATTTTCTTCAAAAAGCGCATCAGCTGGATCTCCCGTTCTCCATTCGGGACGGGATGCACATGGTGCAATACGCGATGAAACGGATGGCCCAAGACCCTCACCATCCCGTGGCCCGTGATCCGGCTTGGCGGGAAGCCCTGATCAATGTTTTGGGAGAAGAAGCACAAGATCTGGATGTGTTGGCAAAACGCCGGTCACAGACATTGCACGGGCAGGCTCTCCCGAAAGGATTGGGGGATTTCTTCTTTGAAGAGGATCATCCCCTGCATCCCGACCAGTAGGCCTTCAGACCTGTAACCCTTGGTGACCCTGATGCACGGCCCATCCTCTAATTCTTGAGTGGGAAAGCCTCACAGCTTTTCCTCCAGGACGCACCATGACTCTCTCCTCGTTGACCCCCGATACGATCTTTGCCCTCTCTTCCAATATTCACGTCTTGCCTGTCGTGCATGGAAGTGGAGATATGGCTCATGTCGTCCGCGAGATTATTGTGTCCCGCCACATTGATTGTGTGGCCCTTCCTCTACCACCATCGGTGCAATCCCTCGTAGAAAAGGGGATCGACCAGTTGCCTGTTATCAGTCTGGTGGTTCTTCCAGAACAACATGACGATGGAGCCTCGAGCTGCTCTTATGTGCCGATTGATCCCTGCCAACCGGTGATCATGGGGATTCGATCAGCCATGTCGGAAATGATCCCGCGAGCCTATATCGATCGTGAGGTCCGACACTACCATCCGGTCTCCTGGGTCGGGCCTGATCCCTATACCTTAAAGGCTGTGCCTTTGGCAGCCTTCTCTGCGGCCACCATACCTTTTTTGCCGCCTCCTCAAGACCCAGTCTTCTCGTTGGGAACGCATCCGTTGGATGGCCTTTCGACTTCATGAACTCGAACTGGACTTTTCGGCCATTCTTTTTCTCTGCCCAATGACGGATTGGCCTTGGTTGCGTCAGGCCTATCACGAGCGGATGCCGTATATTTCACCCGAGCAGAAAACAAGTCTTCCCGAGTGGTGGAAGGTCGAACCGTCTTCCCTTTACTTCGCGTTGAGCGAATTACCCTATGTCACCCATCTCTATGAGCAAAGACGGGAAGAAGCCCGTGCCGATACGCATTTGGCTATCGATGGCATCAAAGAACTCGTTCTGGAAGCACGGGCCCGGTGGCTGGCGTCTCGTTCCACAACTATCGCGCACGAAACGAATTGGGTCACCCCACAATTATTGCAACGCTATTTTCAATATGTGCGGAACCTGACACTTCTCGAGCATCGGCTTAAACCGGATTTGTATACCTTGGTTCTGGCTGCCAAGCAAATGGCTGGAGATGAATTTGCCTTGCGGTTATTGGAAACCGCCAAAACCTATGACTACCAAACTCAACCGTCCGTATTGGATACCAGGCCTGGTGTGTTGATGGGAATTGGCGAGCTTCAAGACCCGGGAGGCACCATTCTTCCGGCCCTGAATCGGCTGCAAGGAGACCCTTTGGTTTGGCGCCGTGTTACCCTCCGGCCTGATCCCTCAAGGCCCAAAACACAAGCTTGGGCACGACAATGGAATCCTTACCGCCAGTGTTCCTGGCCTCCGGAAGATCAGCGCATTGAATCCTTTGCGGCGCATGTTCGACAGCATAGTCGACAGGTCTTGGGGGCAGATTTAGGCAGGGTTGAACGATTCACCAACTCGCTGGAAGATGGAATTGATCTGCGGTCGACCTTGCGTCAGTGGGCTATTACCCCACAACGATCCGTGCGCGATATTCATGTCAAAGTAGTCCCTCCCGTGCGAGGAACCATTGAATCGTTGGTTTTTTTCTTTGAGGTGCCGGCTGATCCCCAGAAGTTTTCCTGGCAAACGACCTGGTATGCCGAACATCATGAAGAGTCCACTCTCAGTTTTTACGCGACCCCCTTTTCGCCGAACATGGTCGGACCAGGAATCGGACAAGCATGCTATGGAGGCGCGCTTTTCCTGTATCCGCCTCGCCTTATTCCTGATATATGGGAAAATCCCCTATTCGATTTTGCGACTTCGCTCGAAGAACGATTGCTTGCAGGAGCCTGCGCCCATTCACAAGAACCCGTTGTGGCTGTCGTCTCTCCGGTTCCGCTGACTTGGGCCTGGCGAAAGATGGCCCGTCGCTTCGGCCGGAAGCTCCTGCCCATTCCCTTGCATCGGTTTTCAGGGCAAACCATTGCTCGTCTGCGGCAATTTCATGTGTTAAATGGGCACGAAATCCGAAGTTATGCAGCCAAATTTATTCGAGAATAACCCTGATGAGACAAGAGTAGAGGATTCTTCCAAACCTCCTCAATCTCGTGCTGTGCCATCCGCAAAGGTTCAACTAAAGCTTGAAAAGTTAAAACACGCCATCCGTCGACATGATGAATTGTATTATGTTCGAAGCCGACCAGAAATCTCTGATGCTGAATATGACCAACTTTTTCGAGAACTTCAAGACTTAGAGAGCCAATACCCGGACCTCAGGACCCCTGATTCGCCAACCCAGCGGGTCGGGGGTGCGCCACTTGCCCAATTCAATAAAATTACACACGAATTTCCTCTTCTTAGTTTGGATTCGGAAATGGATGAAGCGCGCGTATTGGCGTTCGATCAGCGGGTTTGCCGGGAGTTAGACGTGCGACAGCCGAGCTATTCGGCTGAACCCAAATACGATGGATTATCTGTTGCCCTCACTTACGACCATGGCATATTTGTGCGAGGAGCTACGAGAGGAAATGGGGCAATAGGGGAGGACGTGACGCACAATCTTCGTACCATACGTGCCTTGCCATTACAGTTGAAGGAAGGCGGAACTGTTCCCTCCCATGTGGTGGTGCGGGGTGAGGTGTTTATGAAGCTCCATGATTTTCACATCTTGAATCGGCGCTTAACCGAACAAGGGGAAGAACCTTTCGCCAATCCGCGCAATGCGGCATCCGGAACCTTACGCCAATTGGATCCGGCAATCACCGCAACCCGCCCACTGACCATCACCTGCTATGATTTTATGAGCGCGGGGCCAAGCAGTCCCAGCACCCATTTTGAAGCGGTCACGTGCCTAGAGGCCTGGGGATTGCCCATCCCCCAATTTCGCCGTCACTGCCATTCCATCCGGGAAGCTCTGGAATTTCATCGTGAAATGTTTGAACAACGGGATGTTTTGCCGTTCGAAATTGACGGCATCGTCATCAAAATTGACCGGTTCGATTGGCAAAAGGCTCTTGGCGAAAAGTCGCGCAGTCCCCGATGGGCCATTGCCTTCAAATTTCCTCCAAGAAAGGAACTGACTAAAGTTCAGGAGATTGCCATGTCGGTCGGTCGGACCGGGGCTCTTACGCCCATTGCCCTATTGGATCCGGTGGAAATCGGTGGGGTGACGGTGAGTCGGGCCTCATTGCATAACGTGGAGGAAGTCGCCCGTAAAGATGTAAGGGTGGGTGATACCGTAAAAGTCGAACGGGCAGGGGACGTCATTCCAGATGTGGTGGAACGAGTGCCCGTGCCGGGTGAAGTGCGTGGGACTCCTTTTCAGCCGCCAACGACCTGTCCGGTTTGTCAGTCTCATACTATTCAAGAAGGGCCCATTCTGTATTGTACTGGCCAAACGGTATGTTCGGCCCAACTCAAGGGATCGCTTGAACATTTTGCGTCAAAAGGCGCCTTGAATATCGAAGGGCTTGGAAAAAAAACGGTAGCACAGTTGGTCGACAAGGGCTTCGTCAAGGATTTATCAGATCTGTATACATTAGGTGTTGACGACCTTCTTCAATTAGAAGGTTTTGCAGACAAATCCGCGAGGCAACTTTTGGGAGAAATCGAAAGGAGTAAGGAGGTTCCTTTCGCGCGCCTTCTGATTGGCCTTGGCATACGTCATGTGGGGACTCATATCGCCAGAGTTTTGGCCCAAAATTTTGGTTCACTCGACAATTTGAAGAAGGCGACCGAAGACGAACTTTTGCAAATCCGTGACATCGGACCTGAGATTGCTGCGAGCGTGACACATTTTTTTCAAGAATCCCGTAATTTGAAGGTTTGGCAAGCCATGGAGTCATTGGGAATTCGGGTTCAACATGAAGCAAAAAGGCCAGAGGCGCATGTTCAACCGTTACGGGGGAAGATTTTTGTGCTAACCGGAACCTTGAAAGGGTATTCCCGTCAGGAGGCGAAACGCAGAATTGAAGAGTTAGGTGGACGTGTCACTTCCAGTGTCAGTAAACAGACAGATTATCTCATAGCCGGCGAAGACCCCGGCTCTAAATATAACAGGGCCGCCACATTAGGAGTCCGAATTTTGGATGAAAATGAATTTAGCCTATTCATTCAATCCGGGAACACTCAATCTCCATCGTCTCACGAGTAATGTTCCTATCGAATAATCATTAATGAGGTCTTGTCTCATCATGAACGAGAGGGGGTAGCAAGAAAGGGACAGATCGATTTCTTTGCCGGGATTGAGCAGGGGAGACGATGTTAAATTTTACCAGCAGAGAGTGTTGAAAAAGGCAAAGGCCGCCAGCAGCGTTCTCGCTCCTTGGCCGTGTTCACGTACTCCTTCGTACGCTCTGGTCGTCCAGACGGCTGCGGCCTTGCTGGACGGACCTTTTTGAACACTCCACTATTTTTCTCTGGTGAGCTTCATTGACTCCTAAGCTGAAATTTTTCCAATATTCAATAGTCCCCAGCAGGACAATTTATACAAACTGAAAGTTTTTGTTAGGTTTCCGAGGACACCGTAGACGGCTCGGTGGGAGGGGTTTCGGGAACAGGTTCTTCCTTGATGATCTGGACACCTTTGATAGAGCGTTCATCAGCTTCTTGGACAATTAACAAGCAATTGTCCGTTTGAACCTTCTCACCGACAGCAGGAATATGGCCTAATTCTTCGAGGATAAGTCCGCTAATCGTATTTTGCTCTTCGTCGAGTTCGACCTTAAGAAATTCATTGATGCGGCGGACTTCAGTTCGCCCATCCACTAATATTTGATTTTTCCCCGTCCGTCGAATCCATTCTTCACTAAGATCGCCTTCATCCAGAATCTCTCCTACCACTTCTTCCAGCAGATCTTCGACGGTAATTAACCCCATCACTCCCCCAAACTCATTGACCACAATCGCAATATGTCGTTTTTCCTGTTGGAATTGCCGTAATAAATCATCAGCCGTTTTGGTAGAGGGGATGAATAATGCCGGTTTCGCAAATGATTTGAGGGTTTGGTTTGTATGACTTTGAGCCAGTTCCATCAAGGCATGATTGCGATAGAGAATGGCGGTGATATTGTCCGGATTTCCTTCGTAAATGGGAATTCGTGAATATTTCGCTTTAAATAACTCTTCCCGTGCTTCTCCAAGTGTTTGATTGCCATCGAGGGCGAACATATATATCCTTGGCGTCATCGCATCTTCAGCCGTCACGTCATTGAAATCAAATACGTTTTTAATCATTTTCACTTCATCTGTTTCCAGGACCCCCGCTTTTCCTCCGGCATCGAGCATGATCTTGAGTTCTTCTTCCGTGATAAACGGAACGGTTAATCCCCGACCCCCTGTGAGTTTTAAAATAAACGGTTCCAAAAAATAGAGAAACGGAAAAAATAATTGTTCGAGGAGATATATGGGGTATGCCAGTAATTGCACGGCTGTTTCAGAATATTTGGCACAAAGCGTTTTTGGGACGATTTCACCGAATAACAGGACCATAAAGGTTAAGAGACCCGTAGCGACGGCCACGGCCTCAGATCCAAACAGGCGGATGGCAATTAAGGTTGCCATGGAGGCCGCCATAATATTGACCAAATTATTGCCAATCAGAATTGTCGAGAGAAGGCGTTGTGGATTTGACCGTAATTTGAGGGCAAGTTTTGCCCCTTTATGACCTTCATCGGAAAGGGTTTTCAGCCGGCTTTCCGTTATTGAAAAAAATGCGATCTCGGCTCCGGAGAAAAAGGCGGAAAGTCCTAGACAAATAAGGACGGCGATAAAATCCATAGAGGGTTTAACGAGCTCCGACGTGACAAAGATATGTCGTTACAGCAAGATTAGCTGCAAGATCTGGCAGTCTGGTCTTGGAGGAAGTTGGTATCAGAAGAGTTTGAGAGGGATTCATAATAAGGCCAAAAGTCTCATGGTTTATGAGAGGTTTTGAGCCCTCAATGCTTGATTGGGTCCAAAGTACCATAGGGTATTGGTTTAAGGCAATTATACGGGATGAATTCTCAGATTAGCTCTTTTATTTCAGTCAGTTACCTTGTATCAGAAGAGAGTCAAGATCGAATTGTTTTTCCAGTTCTATCGCCACGATTTTGGCCTTTTCTTGAGAGGGAAATGTCCCAATCTGGACACGGTGCCATTGTCCGGATGGAAGGTCCACGGTTGTCAATCGTATATTGGGATAGTAGTAGGCCAGTTGTTCATGCAAGGCGACCGCTTGGGTTAAGGTCGTGAAAGAGCCTACCTGCACCCAATAACTATCAGACCCTCCCTTCGACATATAGCCGGAACTTGCGTTTGTCGATTCGAGGATCGTTAAACTGACGTTTTCCGTTCCTCTTCCAATCATGGCCAGCTCCCGGGCAGCGCCATAGGACAGATCAATGATCCGACCCCGAATAAAAGGACCACGATCATTGATGCGAACGGTCACGGATTTCCCGGTATCGAGACTTTGAACGAGGACTCGTGTTCCAAAGGGTAGCGTACGATGTGCGGCAGTGAGTGCCCACATGTCATAGGGTTCACCGTTGGCAGTCGGATTACCATGAAAACTTGGGCCATACCAGGAAGCCACTCCCCGTTGAAACGTATCCGAGATCATCGGCTCGGTTCGGGATTGGCCACCTGCACATCCAGCCATGAGCAGGAAAGTCAGGATAAGACAAATCCTTTTGACTGGAATGCCACTATTCATGACCTGTTTACCTCTCTTGAGAGTGAAGGGGAGGTGTTTTTTTCGACTTGGATGATTTGGGAAGCGCATGAGTCCCATGGACTCACCAGTTAGCCATGGATCCCTAGGGAGCCTGGTCCATCGTTCGGCGGTCGACAAAGCGGTAGCTCTGTCGATTGAACACCGGATATACTGAAAAAATCGGTGTTCCACAGGGGACAACTGCACTGTCAATGCCACGGCTTAGTTGAAGATGGAGATTTATGAAATTAAAACTCAAGCCTTCCTGCCATGGTTGAGATAAATTGTGCACATATGATTCAACTTTATCGGAAGCGTACGTTCTGGTCATGAGGCCCGCTCCCCCTTGCAATCCATAATCAGGTAAATCCGGCGCACCTTGAATGAGGAGTGAAACCATAGAGGCATCGAACCACACCTTGATGTTACAACTGACCTGAATAAATGGCCCCAAACTACCGGTGTGCTCTAAGACGGCCATGGGGTAGACCAGTTCCGGTGGGAGAGACGGGTCGCTTTGAGAGGCTTGGGTGATAAACTCTGGGTCCTTGATGCCCGATACAGAGAAAAAGATAAGATTCGGATCGCGGAGATCCACATCCAGCACTTGGCCGTCATGGTAACTGCATAATTTCCCCATCTCATAGCGTAAAGGAAATGAATATCCCATTTTTCCATAGAAAATTCGAATTCCAGCTTCCAACGGATCTTCCGGGCTTCGACTGATTTTTAAGTCAAAAGGTAAAACAATATGAAAAGCATTGGTCCTGGCATTGATAAATGGAGCGCAGGCACCGGGAAATTCCTTATGGATCGCTAAATTGTCCGGTTCAAACTTTTTCGCGGCTCCGCCAAAATGCTGGGCAGTTTTTGCCTCTTTGGTTAATCGATATTTTTCTTGATAATAGGCTGAGGCCCGCTTTTGTGCGGTTTCGAGAAAATATTCAGGGATATCGGTTTCGACAATTAAGCTTTGTCGATCTGGAGATTGTGATCTGGCAACCTTCATCGCTTCATTGTAACGATGAAGATCACTCTGAGTTTTTTTGATTAAATGCTCAAGGTCCCGCCCTAATTCAGGATCGTTATAGCGTGTTTGCGGTAGAAGTTGGTAGGCTTTTTGCAGTAATTCTAATTTCATGGTGTAACGTTTGGGTTCAGCAGAGAAGACCGTCGCTATGGCCATCAACAAATTAAACTGTTCCTCAGGAAGGAGGGATAATTTGGTCAGGTCGTTCTCCTTGACAAACGCTAAACCTAACGGACCAAAGGCTTCCTCCTGGCGTAAATGGAGGGTAAGGAGATAGTTGAGATAAGCGCGAGCGTCTTCTTGAGTCATATGAATCCTTATTTTACGGGAGGGCATTCTAAGATAAGTTCGTCACTGGAGCAAGGCATCGTATGAATTTCCATGCAATTTTTGCGGAATCCTCGTTGCCTGGATGATCATGAGAATCATCAAACTTGAACTTGCGAGAAAACAGGGTTTTGGGAGGAAAGGATTCAATATGCACCAAGCCTTTTTGCTAAAAACCAGAGGTGCCGCCTTTATGCTGGGAATGGGATGGATTATGGCCTGTCTGTTCCTGGGAAGCGGAGCGGCATTTGTTTCGGCAGAAGACACAGCTGGCAAGAAAACAGGATCGGTTGCAGCAAGAGGAGACGATTTATCCACGGAGAGTCTGAATAAACAAATTACCGATTTAGAAACACAAATTCAGAAACTCCGGGATCAAAGCATCGAGTTACAAGAAAAAACCCGAGCCAAACTTCAAGCCCAACTCGATAATTTCAAAAAGCAACAAGATACCCTCATTCCTCGTATTGAGCAACTTCGTGACAATAGTGAAACCGCTTGGCAGGACATCAAGGAAAACATTCAAAAGGCCATTGAAGATCTCAAGCTTTCCGTTGATTCTATGAAAAAATAACGTTCCGCCGACCTCTCGGGTAGTTTTCACGTTTGTCGTAGGTTACTTGCCAGGGACTCTTTGCTTTTATATCCTTCCAGTACAATTTTTCTTATTCACCCTTTTTTTCTGAAAATCTTACCGCTAAATCCAATGCTTGCAGCGATTGGAACCTCTTTTTGAGCTGACGCGCTAAAATAAAAGGTGTCTCGCATGGTTCAACACACAGAACAGGTCTTGGAATGGCCTGTTTTAATCGATTGTCTTGCCAATGAAGCCGCCTCCACGATGGGGGCTGCTTGCTGTCGTGCGCTCGTCTTCTCAGCTGACCTTCAGACTGCCCGTATTCAACAACAAGAAACCACAGAAATGGTTGATATCCTCGAAGGCAGTCATCCTCTGCCTTCCATGGTGTTTCCCGATATCAGAAATGTGCTGGCACGGGCTGAAAAAGAAGGAGTTCTGGACGGTACGGACCTTCGAGATATTGCTTTGGTTGTAGGCCTGGGTCATACGATCAGACACCATCTTGAGATTCATGGCTCCCCCTTTCCGATGATCAGAGCTCGTTGTGAAAAACTTCACGATCTGCTGTGGATCAAACAAGTGATTGATTCGTGCATTGATCTCAACGGCCATTTGCGAGAATCCGCGAGCCCTGAGCTCTATCAATTGACACAGAAACGTCAGGGGCTTCGTCAAACCATGCGTCGACAGTTGGAAGGGATGTTGGCTTCTCAAGAATATGAGGATCTTCTTCAAGGACAATACTTTGCTGAGCGTGAGAATCGATACGTGATTCCGATTAAAGCCGAACGACAACACGCGATTGATGGGATTGTCCATGACATTTCCGGTAGTGGAGCCACGGTGTTTATTGAACCCCGTCATCTCATCGAATTAAATAATTCCATTAAATTTGCCGACTTGCAGGTGGCTCAGGAAGAACGGCATATACTGCAAGATTTGTCCAGTCGTGTTGCAGAACATGTTTGGGCCATTCGTGAAAATTTGTCCTGTTTGGCCGATGTCGATTGCCTCATGGCCAAAGCACGTTTAAGCATTAAAACGCATGGCTCTCCCATTAATCTAAACCAAGATCATTGTATTGATCTGCAACAAGCCAGGCATCCACTCCTGGCGTTGACTAAGGAACACGTCATACCCAATTCCATTCATATTGAGGGCGATACCACGGTTCTCATCATTTCTGGACCTAATGCGGGTGGGAAGACGGTGTCATTGAAACTGGTGGGATTATTCGCGATGATGGTGAAAGTTGGACTCCACCCGACTTGTGGCCCCGATTCTAAGATGGCACTGTTTGGACAGGTGTTTGCGGATATCGGGGATTCTCAAGATCTCAGCAAAGATGTATCCAGCTTTTCGGGCCATGTTCTCAATATGATCGCCTTATTGAAAAATATCGGATCTCCAGGGAAACCTGCGAACAGTGATGTTCTTATACTCCTGGACGAAGTCGGAAGCTCGACGGATCCTATTGAGGGCGCCGCGTTAGCTGAAGCCCTCTTAACCCGTCTTTGCGAATTCGGGTGTACGATTATCGCGACCACTCATTATCCCACCTTGAAAACCCTTGCTTTTCGAAATCCTCATGTTAGGAATGCCAGTCAGGAATTCGATATGGTTACTCTCGCTCCAACATACCGGCTCATAGACGGAATTCCTGGGGGGTCTTCAGCCTTGGAGATTGCAGAACGGTTGGGGTTGGATTCTACAATCATTCAATCTGCCCAAGTTTTGATACAAAGGCACGACTGCGATCTTGATGCCATCTTCCGTGCTCTGCAGGAAACACAGACTCGATTAGAACGTGAATGTGAACAGGCCCAACACCTTCGTCAAGAAGCACAACACTTGTTTGATGAGGCGGAAGTCACTCGCAATCAATTGCAGGAGCAGGAACGAGTAGACCGGCAACGATATCGTAAGCAGTGGCAACAAGAATTTTCCAAAGCACAACGGCAACTTAATCAAATCATCAATGACTTAAAAACGGACAAAACCCTCTCGAAGGTTCGTTCTATCCAGCAAACCATTGGTTCGGTGAATCAAGAGATACTCTCTCGCCTCCCCAATAATTCTCTGGAATCATCTGAGCCTCCACACGAAGGGGACCTTGTGGAAATTGACCCATTGGGGACGATAGGTATCTTGCAGGAAAGTCTTGAAGGGAAAAAGCAGGTATCCATTCGTGTGGGTACCCAGACAATTAAAACCGCCCCTTCAGCCGTACGTCGAGCAACCGCTTCTTCCGGCAATAAATCCCTGTCAAGGCCACAACAATTGAGTCGGAAACGGTCTCTCTCCACAATTTCCACTGAGACGAATCCCCCAAGCTCTCATCAGGCACCCGGGCAATATCAACAGGAACTGAATATTCGTGGGTTTCGGCTGGACGATGCGATGGAGATGACGCTTGCGGCTCTAGACCATGCCCTGGTTACCCAAGCCAAATATCTTAAAGTCATCCATGGCCAGGGTTCTGGCGCACTCAAAACAGGCATTCGAACTTTTTGTCAATCCTCTCCCTATATTCAAAGCTTTCGACCCGGTGATCCAGCTGAGGGAGGAGACGGTGTGACCGTGATCGAATTACGATAAAGGAATCTGTGGAGCGTGATTATCGAGTCCAATCTGTACATTTCGGATAAAGCCCTCATGCTTAGGGCGTCGCAAGGGGCTCCCGGTCGTGAGTGATTGAAATTCATCTTTTGTCAGATTCGTCAAGGCAGGTAATTGGGGATGTAATGTCCATGGAGATGGTTGGAATCCTGGCTCCGTAGTGGCTTTTGCATTCACATTAAAAGGACAAATATCCAGACAATCGTCACAGCCAAAAATCCTATTGCCTATTTTTTTTCTCAGTTCGGCTGGCAGGTCATCTGCACTACCACGGTATTCAATCGTCAAATACGAGATGCATCGTTCCGCATCAAGGAGATAGGGTTCCACGATGGCGCCGGTGGGACAAGCCTGAATACAGAGCGAGCAGGTTCCACATAAATCCATGGCGGGTTCGTCACAATCCAACGGCAGGGTCGTTAGAATTTCTCCGAGCAACAGCCAGGACCCAAACTCGGTGGAAACAATATTGGTGTGTTTGCCGATCCAGCCAATGCCGGCCTCCTGTGCCCACGGTTTTTCCATGATGGGCCCGGTATCCACATAACTCCGTGTCTGAATATTAGGTCCGTGTAAGTGAAGAAAATTTTCTAACTGTCTAAGCCGGTCCTTCATGAACCCGTGATAGTCCTTCCCCCAGGCATATCGGGCAATTCGTCCAGCCGCCTTTGACTCATCGGGAGTATGATCTGTGTAATAATTCATCCCCACGACTACCAGGGATTGGCAACCTGGAAGAACTTCTGCTGGGTTGGATCGGCGTTTCGGATCCTTGGCTATCCATTCCATAGTTCCATGAAAGCCCAAGTCCAGCCATTTTTTTAGCCGTTCCCATAATCGCAAGGTAATCGATTCCTCTGCATGGGAAATCGTATTTTGAGCCGGAGGGAAGGGTATGGTGGGTAGAGGCGGTGGCAGACGAGTAATCCCAACAGCATCAAAGCCTAGTCGGCGGGCCTCTTCCTTGATTTGATTTGCCAGGATCGACCGAGGAGACATGATTACTCCTCCTCAGGGTAAATTCGAGATTTATTTTTTTCCAGGGGTTCCTGGATTAGCAGGAGGAACATTGTTCGCACAATTAAACATCACGATAAATCTTCCTGTACATTGCTCCGTGGTGCAAGCTTGGCATGATCCGACAATTGAAGTTTTCCAGTCGGTTTGTTTCTCATTAAATTGACAAGAAGTTCCCCCTCCTTTGGAAATATCAACCCACGGTTCGGGATATCCAGGAAATTGGGCAACAGTACAGCCATTGGGAATGGGAACTCGGCATTCAGCCTTGGCCTCGCCTTTTACCATCCCAATGGTACAATTCGCTTCTGTTCGTGACCGGGAATCGGCTGCTTCCCCCTTATTGATAAGTCCAAGCAAGCCGATTTGAGTCAGGAGAAAAACCACAATTGCCCACATCAATAGCCGATTGGTTTTTGTTTGACCAATTATTACTTTGATTGTGTTTGAGTGTAAATTCATAGTTCGCTCAATCTGGAGCAATGGATGAGAAATGCTACACGAATACAATAGAAAGGTTTCATAAAGACGGACTTCTTTATACCACATCACTCAAACAATCTGTCAAAAATCCATTTCCTTATAAAGGGCAGCTATCAATTTACTGATTCCTAGGATGACTTAGTTCTATGAATTTTACGTTCCGATCGGCGAAAAAATTAATGATTTTAAAATAGAAAACCCCCTAGAGGATTCAATCCTCCAGGGGGTTTCCATCATAATCGTGAGTCGGATTTTAGAATCCGCCCATGCCGCCCATGCCGCCCATGCCGTGGTCATGGCCCCCAGGCATACCAGCACCCTCTGACTTTGCTTCTGGGATTTCTGTAACCATGACTTCTGTGGTAAGCATGAGTCCTGCGACGCTGGCAGCGTTTTGCAACGCGCAACGTGCGACCTTGGTCGGATCAATCACACCGGCTTCAACCATATCCACAAATTCTCCGGTGCCGGCATTGTATCCTCGATTTGTGGATTCAAGGCGAACTTTCTCCACAATAATCGAGCCCTCGGCCCCTGCATTGATGGAAATTTGTCGAAGTGGTTCTTCCAAGGAACGCTTAACAATATTTACGCCGACTTGTTGATCGTGGTCTAATTTCATTTTATCCAAAGCCGGAACACAACGAAGGAGAGCCACGCCTCCGCCAGGAACAATACCTTCCTCTACTGCGGCTTTTGTCGCATGCAGAGCATCTTCTACGCGAGCTTTCTTTTCCTTCATTTCTGTTTCCGTTGCGGCGCCTACATTAATGACAGCAACGCCACCAACCATTTTTGCCAATCGCTCTTGCAATTTTTCCCGATCATAATCGGATGTGGTTTCCTCAACCTGTGTTTTAATTTGCTTGACCCGACCTTCAATCCGTTTGGGATCCCCAGCTCCTTCCACAATCGTGGTATTGTCCTTGTCAATATTCACCCGCTTGGCCCGACCGAGGTCCGTCAGCTTCACACTTTCGAGTTTGAGCCCTACTTCTTCAGAAATCACTTGCCCGCCCGTCAGGGTGGCAATATCCTCCAACATGGCTTTTCGTCTATCACCAAAGCCAGGAGCCTTAACTGCTGCCACATTCAACGTGCCACGAAGTTTATTGACTACCAGTGTTGCCAGGGCTTCGCCTTCGACATCTTCAGCAATAATGACTAACGGTTTCCCCATTTTCGCAACTTGCTCCAGAATAGGGAGTAAGTCTTTCATGGCGCTAATTTTCTTTTCCACAATCAGTAAGAACGCGTCTTCCAATGAAGCTTCCATGCGATCTGCATTGGTCACGAAATAGGGAGAGATGTACCCGCGGTCAAACTGCATTCCTTCGACTACATCTAAGGAGGTCGACATGGATTTGGCTTCTTCTACGGTGATGACGCCATCTTTTCCCACTTTATCCATTGCTTCGGCGATCAGGTCACCAATGGTGTGATCATTATTGGCGGAGATTGAACCAATTTGAGAGATTTCCTTTTTGGTCTGGCAGGGCTTGCTGAACTTTTTCAATTCTTCAATCGCAACTTCAACGGCTTTATCAATTCCCCGTTTAATCTCCATTGGATTGGCGCCTGCAGTGATATTTTTGACCCCTTCACGATAAATGGCCTGTGCCAATACTGTCGCAGTCGTGGTCCCATCGCCAGCGGTATCACTCGTTTTACTTGCCACTTCCCGGACAAGCTGCGCGCCCATGTTTTCGTACGGATTCTTTAACTCGATCTCCTTGGCCACCGTCACGCCGTCTTTGGTGATGGTTGGGGCACCAAATTTCTTATCGAGAATCGCATTTCGACCTTTTGGGCCTAATGTCGCTTTCACCGCATCTGCCAATTGATTCACTCCACTCAATATAGACGCACGTGCCTTTTCACTGTATTGCAACTGCTTAGCCATACATATCCTCCTTTAAAAACATATTTTAGTGATGTGGATTGCCACTTAAAAAAGTGAGTTCGAACTTGATGGTGGTGTTAATTTTCGAAGACGCCCAAAATATCTTCTTCTTTCAAAATTAAACAGTCATCGTTTTCTACCTTAATTTTGGTCCCAGAATACTTGTCAAACAAGACTTGATCGCCAACTTTCACGTTTTCGACATCAGGTCCTGCAGCTTCAATGGTGCCTCTTTGTGGTTTTTCCCGAGCTGAATCCGGCACATAAATACCCCCTGCTGTCCGCTCCAATTCTTCGGTGTAGGCTACGAACACACGATCCCCTAAAGGACGGAATCCCTTCGCGCTGCTTCCCTCTTTGGCTTCCTTCTTTTCCTTTTCTTTTGTGGCTGCCATGTCTGCCTCCTTCTTTGGTTGTTGCTGATTGATTAAGGAAATGGTGAGTACTAACTTTTAGGATGACGCACACCTATTTGAAATTTCAAAAATGTGTCAACTTGGAGGGAAAGATAAGTCTGGTTGAATTGAAGTCAAGAGGGAAAGGTAAGATTTTCAATAAGAACGAGAGTCGGAGGTCCATCCTTTAAGAAAAGAAAGCATCTCCAATTCTTAAAGCAAATGTTTTTGTACGTATATGAACTTACAGCACTACTTTCTGAGATGTTCAAAATCCTGAATGTCTTTTTTCATAAGCTCTCGTAACTTCTTAATTATTTTAGCCTCCAGTTGACGAGTCCGCTCTTTGGTAATCATATATTTTCTCCCTAAGTCTTCTAAGGTCACGGGAGATTCCGATAGGAGGCGATTGCGAAGAATGTCCTCCTCTCGCTCTGATAGTGTTTGTGCAAATTCTGCTAACTTTTTTCGGAAGAGGAGACGCAACTGTGTGTCAGCCAGCTGGTCATCAATGGGAGCTTGGGTAGAGGGAAGAAGGTCATGAAAGGTGCCTTCCCCTTCCGAGGTCATTGGCTGATCGAGGGAAAGTTCCCAACTTCCTAAGCGTTGATCCATTTCCACAACGTCTCGTTCACGCACATTAAGGCGGTCTGCAAGTAATTTTGGATCGGGGACATAGCCTTGTCGTTCCAATTTGGCTTTTTCGCGACGAAGGTTATAGAAAAGGCGTCGTTGTTCCTGGGTTGTGCCTATTTTGACAAGACGAAAATTGTTGAGGAGATACCGCAGCACAAAGGCCCGAACCCACCACGCTGCATAGGCATAAAAGCGAACATTTTTTGTCGGATCGAATTTCTTCATGGCCTGCAAAAGCCCGACATTCCCTTCCTGAATCAGGTCCATTTGATCAATGCCGGCAAGACCATATTCCGAGGCGATGGAGACACACACACGCAGGTTAGCTAAAATCAATTTCACTGCAGACTCTCGTGTCCCTAATGTTTGATATTCATGAAAAAGTTGAAGTTCTTCTTCTTTCGATAGGAATGGATACCGGCGGACTTCGGCTAAGTATCGACTGAGCGTTGTGGTCGGAGTCAGTGCGGTTGAGACCGAATCCCACTTCGCCTGGTCTTCGGAGGACTTTTCACTTTCAGGTTTGTTCTCCTCTTCCTTGGCTTCATCAAGGATGATTTCTTCGTGGACCTCTTCATTCGGTAGTTCAGATAGAGATTCTTTCACCACGACGTCGATCACATCGGGAGTCCGCTTTTTGGGTAATTTTTGTGTCATGCTTTGGCGTACTGATCCAGAAGGCAGGGTCTGCCACATTCTTTTGGTATATTGTAATGAATTTTTCTTGGATCACCAAACGCATTGACGAATTTTTCCAATTACAAGGTGAAAAAGAGGTCTCAAGAATTTCCACTTCAGAGAAATATTGTCTATTTCAGATCAATCTTTTTATAGTCAGCCTTTGACCACAGGCTTGAAAAATTTATACAGAAAGGCCTCCCATGCCCTTGAAAGAACTATGTTGAAAGAGGTATCCCAGTCACTTCGTTCCGGGCATTGGCCAACTCTCCTCGGTGCGTGGCTTCACTTTGAAATAAGTTTTATGGTGTGGCTTCTTATTGGGGCCATGGGTATTGCCATATCTGAAGAATTTTCTCTTTCGTCTTCTCAAAAGGGCCTATTAGTCGGTTTCCCATTGCTGGGTGGTGCATTACTTCGAATTATTGTGGGGCCGCTAGGTGACCGATTCGGGGCCAAAGTTGTGGGATTGGCCATTCTGGGCCTGGAAGGCATCGGGTTACTGTTGGGATGGTTGGGTGGAACCAGTTTCGAGTCTGTTCTGGGAATTGGCCTCTTTTTAGGATTTGCGGGTGCCAGTTTCGCGATTGCTCTGCCCCTGGCCAGCCAAGCCTATCCCTCAGCCCATCAGGGGTTGGCCATGGGGGTTGTGGCGATTGGAAATAGTGGTGTGCTGTTGTCTGCGTTTATGGCCCCACGCCTTGCGGAAGGGATTGGATGGCATCAGGTTTTCGGCATCATGCTTTTACCCGTTATGGGGACAGCCCTCCTGTTTTTCTGGTTGGTTCAATCAGCTCCGATAAGGAGGAATGAAACCGATTCTTCAAAAAATGAGAGTATTGGAATATTTTTGCGAAAAGGGATTCAGGATCCAGTCATGTACTGGTTATGTTTTTTGTATGGTGTGACGTTCGGAGGTTTTGTAGGGCTTTCGAGTTATCTCCCGATTTTTCTTCACGATCAATTTCACGTCGGCATGGTAAAGGCTGGGACATTGACCGCGCTTTGCGCTCTAGTGGGAAGTGTGGTCCGCCCTCTGGGAGGATTTCTTGCGGATCACCACGGGGGCATCGCCTTATTGCAAGGGCTCTATCTTATAATAGCTGCACTATGCATGGTTTCCGGGAATCTGGATAGTTTTGTCTTGACCTATGCCATGATTCTCCTAATTATGCTTTGCTTCGGATTTGGAAATGGAGCCATTTTCCAGGTTGTTTCCTGTCGATTCAAATCTGTAATGGGTACGGCTTCCGGCTTTGTTGGTGCGGCAGGAGGCCTTGGAGGATTCCTCTTACCATACGGGTTTGGGTGGTTAAAGGAATTAACCGGAACCTTCTCTTCTGGATTTTTCACCCTGGGCTTGGTTTCAGGATTAGCAGGCATTAGTGTTATGATAGCTCAGCGCTCGATTCGATTAACCAAACACAAATCCATTTCAGAAATTTAACGAGCTGTGCCTGAAACGTTTGCCCGTCAAGGGAGTCATCCATGAAAAAAGAAACGGTCCCAATACACAAACCTCAATTTCACACCATTGCCGAAACTTTACAGGATATTCAAGCTGGCAAATGCATCATTCTTGTTGACGATGAGGATCGGGAAAATGAGGGCGATTTGGTCATGGCAGCAGAAAAGGTCACGCCTGAACATATTAACTTCATGGCAAAATACGGCCGAGGATTAATTTGCCTGGCCCTCACCCCTGACCGAGTTGAGGAGTTGAAACTCCCTCCCCAGGCGAATGAAAATACCGCACCGTTTGGCACAGCCTTTACCGTATCGATTGATGCCGCCAAGAATATTACCACGGGGATCTCGGCTGCTGATCGAGCCACCACGATTCAGTTGGCCGTGGATCCAACAGCCAAGCCAACCGATTTTGCCAGACCTGGTCACATTTTTCCGTTAAAAGCCAATAAAGGCGGAGTATTGCGCCGTGCCGGACAAACCGAAGGGTCTGTCGACCTTGCCCGCCTGGCTGGGCTGTATCCCGCGGCAGTGATCTGCGAAATTATGAATGATGATGGCACGATGGCCCGGGTTCCTCACTTAATGAAATTTGCCAAGCACCATGGCCTGAAAATCATCACAATTAAAGATTTGATTCAATATCGATTGCATCGAGAAACGTTTGTGAAGCAAGTCGCCACCGCGAATCTTCCCACACGTTTTGGTCATTTTCAATCGGTCGTTTTTGAAAACGAACTTGATGCCGGAACACACATCGCACTGGTGAAAGGAGAGATCGATCATCTTCCAACGTTGGTGCGAGTCCATTCGGGCTGTCTGACAGCCGATGTCTTTGGGTCTTTGCGCTGTGATTGCCGAGAACAACTGCATCGAGCAATGGAAATAATTGAACGGGAAGGCAAAGGGGTTCTGCTGTACTTAAACCAGGAGGGACGGGGAATCGGACTGACCAATAAGATTCGGGCCTACCACCTTCAGGACCAGGGCAGTGATACCGTTGAAGCTAATTTGCAATTGGGGTTTAAGGCTGATTTGCGGGATTACGGAATTGGCGCCCAAATTTTAGTAAATTTAGGTCTTAAAAAAATCAGACTCATCACTAATAATCCCAGGAAAATTGTGGGAATCGAGGGTTATGGATTGGAAGTGGTCGAACGAGTGTCCATTGAGATTACTCCCCAGGAGTCAAATGTGCACTACTTGCGGACGAAAAAGGCCAAATTAGGCCACCTCTTGAATAATGTGTAGTGGGGACTTGCGGTTCTTTCTAGCAAGTGGTACACACTGGATCGCGAATCGCAACGCTCTCGCCTCTTGGAGTGAGAGGGTGAGTCTCAAAGGGATTATTAAACCAACATGGCAAATCAGGAGCGTGGTGACAAGGCAGACTGTCAGGTTGCGATTGTGGTCAGTACTTTTAACGAAATTGTGACCAGTCGCTTATTGGCTGCAGCTGAATCCACCTTAACCCAACTAGGCACTCCACCAGACCATAGGCAGGTCATTCGGGTTCCTGGAGCATTTGAGATTCCTTTAATTGCCAAGACGCTGGCCCAATCACATCGCTTTGATGCCGTTATCTGTTTAGGCGCAGTAATCCGCGGAGAAACTCCACATTTCGAATATATTTGTGCCGAGACAAGTCGCGGGATCGGCCAAGCATCTCTGGAAACTGGGATTCCAATTATTTTCGGAGTGCTGACTACGGATACGGTTGATCAGGCAATGGAACGTTCTGGGCCACCCGAACGGAATAAAGGAGCTGATGCAGCCCGTACGGCTCTTGAAATGGCCGTCTTAATGAAACGTTTGAGTAAGACCAGCATCCGTCAGTCTGGCTTTTTAAGGGAATCCACAACATCATGACCATGACTGTTCCATCCGATACACCCCAAGCCAATCAAGCACATGGACGGCCATCCAGACGTCTGGCCCGCCAGCTTGCGTTGCAAATGCTCTTTCAGCATGAATTTCAGGACCAAAACCCTACATGGCAAGAAAAGTTTTGGGCAAGTCAATCGGCTTCACCGGAAGTCCAAACATTTACCTCTAACCTGTTTCTTGGTGTCATCACGAATCAGTCCGAAATTGATCGGATCATTCGTGATTTTGCCATCGACTGGTCTTTGCAGCGAATGCCGGTGGTGGATAGGAATATCCTGAGATGTTCCATTTACGAATTATTGTGGGAGCCCGATATTCCGGCCATGGTCACCATCAATGAAGCGGTTGAATTAGCTAAGCTATTTGCAGATGATGAAGCCAGACGATTCGTCAATGGACTGTTAGACCATGTGCTCCGGGCTGAACCAAAGCTTGCCATCAAGCGAAGCCGGATTCAACAAAAAAATTCTGCGCCGGAATTCTCTGATCCATCACCTACCGCCTAATTGCCCTTTCCCATGATTGACCGCTACACGTTACCCCGTATGGGGGCCGTTTGGACACAGACCCACAAATATGAGTTGTGGTTACAGGTCGAACTTGCCGTGTGCGAGGCCATGGAGCAGACGGGCCAGGTCCCTTCTGGGATGGCCGCCCGCATTCGAAAAAAAACCACAATTAATCCTCTACGAATCGCGGCTATCGAACAAGTTACAAAGCATGATGTTATTGCCTTTCTGGAATCGGTGTCCGAGCAGGCAGGGAAAGACGGCCGATTTCTCCATGTTGGGCTCACATCCTCGGACATTGTCGACACCTCCCTTTCGTTGCAATTAGTGGAAGCGGCCCAATTGATTCGTGAGGATGTCGGGGGCTTGCTGAGTGTCTTGCGGGATTTAGCCTTTGCGCATCAGAATACTCTGATGGTGGGGCGTTCGCATGGGATTCATGGAGAGCCTATTTCCTTTGCATGGAAGGTGGCCATTTGGTATCAGGAGTTTCAAAGGCAGGAACTCCGGCTAAAAGCTGCGATCGCCGACATTGCCGTTGGCAAGCTTTCAGGGGCTATGGGAACATTTGCCCATCTTTCTCCCTCGATAGAAAAAACGGTTTGTCAACGCTTAGGATTGAAGCCGGCGCCTATTTCAAATCAGGTGCTTCAGCGGGACCGCCACGCCGCCTTCCTCTCAGCGTTGGCCCTGATGGCAGCCAGTATTGAAAAGGTAGCAACGGAAATTCGTCATTTGCAACGCACCGAAGTCCTGGAAGCGGAAGAGTTCTTTGAGTCTGGCCAAAAAGGCTCGTCTGCCATGCCTCATAAACGAAACCCGATCAGCTCTGAAAATTTATGCGGTCTTGCTCGAGTGGTTCGCAGTAACAGTCTGGCTGCCCTGGAAAATGTCGCTTTGTGGCATGAACGAGACATCAGCCATTCATCTGCGGAGCGGATCATCCTTCCCGATAGCACGATTCTGATCGATTACATGTTGGTCCGTTTAACGAACATGTTATCCAAACTGGTGGTCTATCCCGATCGAATGATGGCCACTCTCAATCAAACCGGTGGCCTAATCTATTCGCAACGACTACTACTGGCGCTGGTGGATAAAGGTGCGATCAGAAAAGACGCCTATGAGCATGTACAGCAACATGCCATGGCTGCCTGGAGGGGAGAGGGGAGTTTCCAAACCCTCATTGAGCAGGATCCCTTTGTTGCCAAACATCTCAGTACAAAAGAGATTGCGGCATGTTTTAATCCCAAATCCTACTTGCGCCACCAACAGCAGATTTTTACGCGCGTGTTTGGGAGGCAAGTTCGACGGAAGAGCTCAACACCAACGCGGGTCACTCCTCCAAAGAAAACTTTAAAAAGAGGAAAATCCATTGACTAAAGGAAATATGCTTTACGAAGGAAAAGCCAAAAAGATTTTCCTGACCGAAAAGGATGACGAGCTCATTCAGTACTTCAAGGACGATGCCACTGCCTTCAACGCCGAAAAACGCGGGACGATTCTGGAAAAAGGCATTGTCAATAATGCGATCTCCGCAAAACTGTTTCAACATCTTGCCGACGCCGGAATTCCCAGTCATTTCATTCAGCAAATCAATGACCGGGAGATGTTAACGCGTCGGGTAAAAATTATTCCGGTTGAAGTGGTGGTGCGTAATCGAGCCACCGGCAGCATTGTCAAACGTTTGGGTTTAGAAGAAGGCTTGATTATTGATCCTCCCTATAGTCGAGTTCTTCTATAAGGATGATTCACTGGGCGATCCTCTTATCTCTGAAGACCATATTCGATTGTTGAAATTAGCCACACCCGGGCAAATCGAGGAACTCCGACAGCAGGCTCTCAAAATCAACGAAGTGCTCAAACCTTTTTTTCAGAAAAAGGGCATGGTGCTGGTGGATTTTAAGTTAGAATTTGGATTATGGAATGGTCAGATTATTTTGGCAGATGAAATTTCCCCGGACACATGCCGTTTTTGGGATATCCAAACCGGAGAACGCATGGATAAGGATCGTTTCCGAAAAGATTTGGGGCGGATCGAGGAAACCTATCAAGAGGTTCTCAAGCGAGTTTGCGGATAATTCAGGATGTAGCGAACCTTGTGTTCGTGCTTTGCCACCGACCATCTTGGTGACCGATCGACTATATCGTAAGGCGTTTATTCACCGGGTGCATGTCACTCCTTCCGGAAAATTATGAAAGCCAAAATTTACATCACGCTCAAAAACGGAATTCTTGATCCTCAAGGTCGAGCTATTCAGCAATCGCTTCAAACCCTTGGTTTTGGATCGGTCAAAGAGGTCCGAATTGGAAAATTTATCGAGGTGGATCTTTCTGAAACAGACGCGACGTCTGGTGAACAGACCATCAAAGCGATGTGCGAAAAACTTCTTGCCAATACGGTCATTGAAGAATATCAATACGAGATCCTTGAGACATAATGGTCTCTCCATTTTTCCTTCTGATTAAATGGGATCCATTCTTTCCTGATAGCTCTTATCTCAGTATGAATGTCAACGAGCAGAGAACGATATGAACATCGGCATCATTGTCTTTCCCGGATCCAATTGTGATCGTGATTGTGCGCATGTTCTTTCGGACGTTATGGGACAAACGGCTGAGTTTATCTGGCATCAAGAAAGATCCGTCAAGGGCATGGATGCCATCATTCTGCCAGGGGGGTTTTCTTATGGTGACTATCTGCGTACGGGTGCCATAGCCAGATTTTCTCCCATCATGGAGGCCGTCGTTGAGTTTGCTGGGCGAGGAGGAATGGTCCTGGGCATCTGTAATGGATTTCAAATGCTTTTAGAGCTTGGAATATTACCCGGTGCCATGTTGCGCAACAGGGATCTTTCCTTTATTTGTGAAGATCACTATATACGCGTAGAAAACGCGAATACTCCATTTACCAATCACTGTAAACCCGGACAGATTCTGAGGCTCCCGATTGCCCATGCTGAAGGAAATTATTATACAAACCCCGTGACGTTGTCCGCCTTGCAGGCCAATGCGCAAGTCGTCTTTCGATATTGTGACCGCGAAGGCAAAGTGACTTCTCAAGCCAATCCCAATGGATCGCTGGATAACATTGCGGGAATCCGCAACGCGGCCGGTAACGTCCTTGGTCTGATGCCTCATCCGGAACGAAGCGCAGAACACCTGCTCAATAATGAGGATGGAATATATATTTTTCGATCCATGGTTTCAGCGTTGGAAACACACAAAACACCTCAGCCGGTATAGGCTCGATTGCCAATAGCCGCCCTTCCCTTGTCGGTCAAGGTCACGATGGAAGTTTTCCCAGGAATTACGATGACTCCAGACATCTGCGACGGGAAGCCATGTGTGGCAGGCACTGCCGTTGACGTGGCCACCGTGGTCGGAACCCTTGGGATCGGAAAATCATTTCATGACGTTCAGGAAGCATTGAATCTGACATATGAACAAGTGCTCACGGCGTTGCGCTATGCTTCGTATGTCACAGATCATTTGCCCCTTCGCCTCCCTTCAGGTCATTAGGCCACAGGACAGTATGACGGTGTGTATGCTAAATTCCCTTTCATGGAAATAATGACTCTCCCGATTTTCCAATGTGCATTGCTGGAGCATTAAGGAAATCAACTTCGTGGGTCTGTTCAGAAATTATGAGTGACCTATTCGGTTTTCCACCTCTTTCCTTCCCTTTTTGCTAATTGGGAATGATTTTCATACAAAATGAGTTGTTTGCCATGACCCAGAAATCAAAACTCTTGCCGCAGGGACCTCTTACGTCAAAAATTATTGAACAGCATGGTCTGTCCGAGGATGAGTATCAGCAAATCCTCAAGCATCTTGGTCGTGAGCCGAATCTCACTGAGTTGGGTATCTTTTCTGTGATGTGGAGTGAACACTGCAGTTATAAGAGTTCACGCATTCATTTGAAGCGATTTCCGACTGAGGGTGAGCGGGTGGTTCAAGGGCCGGGAGAAAATGCCGGTGCCGTGGATATTGGAGATGGCCTCGCGGCAGTGTTCAAGATGGAATCGCACAATCACCCGTCGTATATTGAGCCGTTTCAAGGGGCCGCAACAGGTGTCGGTGGGATTCTGCGCGATATTTTTACCATGGGAGCACGCCCGATCGCGTTATTGAATTCCCTGCGATTCGGTGAATTGGACCTTCCCAAAAATCAGCATATTCTCAAAGGAGTCGTTTCTGGAATTTCTTCCTATGGAAACTGCATGGGAGTGCCAACGGTAGGGGGGGAAATTACGTTTAACGATATTTATTCAAAAAATCCATTAGTTAATGTCTTTTGTCTGGGTATCGTGAAAAAAGATCGTCTCTTGCGTGGGCTTGCTAAAGGTGCCGGAAATCAAGTGCTGTATATTGGTGCCAAAACAGGACGAGACGGGATTCATGGCGCCACCATGGCCTCTGACAGTTTTGACGATGCATCTGACAGGAAGCGTCCGAATGTACAAGTCGGTGATCCCTTTTTAGAAAAGTTATTGCTTGAAGCGTGCCTTGAATTTTTAGAACAGGACCTCTTAGTTGGGATTCAGGACATGGGGGCGGCTGGGCTGACCAGCTCCTCTTGCGAAATGGCCTCCCGCGCCGGAACCGGTATTGACATGGATCTGGCCAAGGTGCCATGCCGTGAACCGCACATGACTCCTTATGAAATTTTACTATCGGAATCCCAGGAAAGAATGCTTCTGGTGGCTCAACCTGGAAAGGAAGAGTCTGTGCTGGCAATCTGCCGAAAATGGGGCATTGATGCCGCCGTGGTCGGGCAGGTGACAGATGATGGATTCTTACGAATTAGAGAGGGCAACCAGATTGTGGCGGAAATACCCGCGCATGCTCTCGCTGAAGAAGGTCCACGCTATGAACGGCCTGCTGCGCCACCACCTTATCAAGAGTTTTTGCAATCCTTAAATATTGATACGCTTCCAGATGTCAAAAATCCTGCCGAGGTGCTATTGAAATTATTAGCTTCACCCACTATTGCGAGCAAACGTTGGGTTTTTCGGCAATACGATCATATGGTGGGAACCAATACCGTTGTCTGTCCCGGTTCCGACTCCGCCGTGGTCCGGATTAAGGGAACCACGAAAGCCTTGGCCATGACGACGGATGGCAATAGTCGATACTGCCTGCTGAATCCCTATCTGGGAGGAGGATTAGCCGTAGCTGAAGCTGCGAGAAATTTGGTCTGTGCGGGTGCCCAACCGATCGGAGTGACTGACTGCCTAAATTTCGGCAATCCGGAGCGTCCTGACATCATGTGGCAATTCATCATGGCGGTCGAAGGGATCGCCGATGCCTGTCGAACATTCCAAATTCCTGTCGTCAGTGGAAACGTGAGCTTTTATAACGAAACGAATGGCCTGTCCATTTACCCAACACCGATTTTAGGAATGGTGGGACTTATCGAGCGACCGGAAGACATTACCACTCAATGGTTCAAACAATCAGGCGATCACATTTTCCTGTTGGGAGAGACGAAAGAGGACTTAGGCGGGACGGAATATCTCAAGATCATTCATTCTCGCGAACAAGGCAATCCCCCTTGGTTGGATTTGGATCGTGAAAAAGCTCTCTATTCCTTCCTACTCACCTTAATCCAAAAGGGGCTTGTGCAATCAGCGCATGATTGCTCAGAAGGCGGATTACTCGTGACATTAGCCGAATGCTGTCTGACCCATCCTTCCGCGCTATTCGGAGCAACTGTTATACTAACTCAAGATCGTTTGCGTCTGGATGCTCTACTTTTTGGAGAAAGTCCTTCACGGGTTGTCGTCTCGGTTAAACCGGAGCACGTCAAGCAGTTGATGGAACTGGTTCAAGGCTCAGGCGTGCCATGCACCGAATTAGGCCAAGTCACTCAAGGAAATATGGACATTACCGTTCGCGGAGCTCATGACCGGCCAGTGTGTCAGATAAGCCTGCCCCTTTCTGAAATGGCAGACCAATGGCACCATGCTCTTGCACGACAACTTGGAGCCGAAGCATCGTGAGCAAGGTTGATTATTCCTTTTTATTTGAATTTGGTCAGCTTTTATGGTCGCTCAAGATGATCTGGCCTGTTTGAGGACATCATGAGGAAGTTACCGATGGTACAGTCCATGCCTTCCCCGGACGGGTTTCATGAAGAATGTGCTGTCTTCGGAATTGCGGGATCGAAGGAAGCTGCGAATCTTACGTACCTGGGCCTCTATGCCCTACAACATCGGGGGCAGGAAGGCTCCGGTATTGTGTCTTCGGATGGAGAGCAATTCTTTCAAAAAAAAGGCCTAGGTCTCGTTGCTGATATTTATTCAAAAAAAACTTTACGCGAACTTCCGGGAACAAAGGCGATCGGGCATAACCGATACTCTACGGCAGGCAGTGGACAGTTGCAAAACGTTCAACCCTTGTCCGTTAATTTCGCGTTTGGCAATTTGGCGTTGGCCCACAATGGAAATTTAGTGAATGCCGGGGTGCTTCGAGGTGAACTCGAGGCCTATGGGGCTATTTTTCAATCGGACTCCGATAGCGAGGTCATCATTCACCTGATTGCTCACTCCAAGGGAGATACGATTGTGAATCGGGTGATTGACGCATTAAGTCTGGTTCGAGGGGCTTTTTCATTGGTGCTGTTAACCGATGATCAATTAATCGCCGCCCGCGATCCGTTTGGATTTCGCCCGCTGTGTTTAGGGCGGTATAAAAGCAGCTGGGTCGTGGCATCCGAGACGTGCGCCTTCGATCTGATTGATGCCAAGTTCGTCCGTGAAGTTGAACCGGGAGAAATTATTGTCATTCAGGGTACAGAATTGACCTCCTATCATCCGTTTCTCGAACGCTCGCGTGCCCAGTGTGTATTTGAATACGTCTATTTTGCGAGACCGGATTCGAAAATTTTTGGCCCGAATGCCGTGTATCCGGTTCGTAAAGCCTTTGGGCGTCAACTGGCTAAGGAGTGTCCAGCGGACGCCGACATGGTCATTCCTGTTCCGGATTCCGGTGTTCCTGCGGCCTTGGGCTATGCCGAAGGGATGGGATTACCGTTTGAGATCGGACTAACCCGAAATCACTATGTGGGACGGACCTTTATTGAGCCGCAACAAGCCATTCGCCATTTTGGCGTAAAGTTGAAACTGAATCCGGTCCCGGATGTCCTGGAAGGGAAACGGATTGTGGTTGTGGATGACTCCCTTGTTCGAGGCACCACCAGTCGGAAAATTGTCAAAATGCTTCGTCAGGCCGGTGCTCGGGAAATTCATCTGCGTATCAGTTCTCCACCGGTCATTGCCCCATGTTATTATGGCATTGATACGCCGACACAAAAAGAACTCATAGGGTCAAATCTCAACATTGAAGAAATTCGTCGTTATGTGACGGCTGATAGTTTGGGGTACCTTAGCCTAGAAGGTATGTTGGCAATGGCTCCCGGCTTTTCCCATCATTATTGCAATGCCTGTTTTACGGATAATTATCCCATCATGTTGACCAAAGCCGAGCAACTGCAACTCGGATTATTCGAACCGGATCAACTCTCTCGCTCTTAAATGTATTTCCGTTTTGTTGCCGCCCCAAAAATTCGTGTGGTAGGCTTTTAAGGGATGTGAAGGTTGAATCTCTGGTTATATGCCGTAGGTAGGCACCATGAACAGGAGGAGCCTATGAAAAGGAATATTCTTCAGGTATTGATCGTAGTCATCTTAATACTGAGTACCGGTCTTATCGTACAGGCTGGAAGTTTCTTTAAAGTCGGGGAGTCCGCTCCTAATTTCTCACTGACAGGTTTGGATGGACAACCCCTTTCCCTTGACCAATTTAAGGGTAAGGTGGTGGTTCTGGGGCTTTTTCATATTTGCGAGCCGTGTTTAATCCAAAGCACCAATCTCCAGAGGGTACATGATGCCACAAAAGACAAGCCTGTCGTGGTGATTGGAGTCAATTCATCTGGCGACTCCCTGGCAGATGTCAGGGAATTCCTACAAGGATTCCCAGTGAAGATTACGTATCCCTATCTTCTAGACCCCGAAAAGAAAACAGACAAACTCTATGGCGGAGGGAAATTTATTCCCAATGTGTATGTCATTGATCAAAATGGCCTAATTCGTTGGCAGCGTGTAGGGAATTTCTTTACCGACGGCACATTAGCCGGACATGAAGCGATTCTTCAGGAAGTGGAGAAATTGTTGGAGGCACCACCTACTCCTTCGACCATGTAGGTGCGATCACTCCTTTTACCTATTCTTGATCCGAATGTTAGGGCCCTATGGACGAACTAGAAGACGGAAAACAAAAATTTCTTCAGATCGTGAAATCCCTTGATGCGGCCGTTGAGGTCGTCATTCCGACCACTCCTTCGCGCAGTCTTTTTCTCATTTCCCTTACTAAAGGTTCCACTCGTAAGTTTATTACGGTCCATGAGGATGACATGTTGGATCTTCCAGAAGAACCAGGTGTTCAAGCTAAAACCACAGCCCTTCTTCAAGAAACCCTGGAAACCTTATGAAAACCATTCTGCCCAATATTTCTGAATGGTCCTGGTTCTCTGAGGAAAAACAGCTTAAATTTAACGGTCATTTATTGGCCGTGGGGGAACATCGAATATTAGTCGACCCACCTCCCATGAATGACAGTGATAGGGCCATCACGCAGCGGGGAGGGGGTCTAGATTATATTATCTTGACCAATCGAGACCATGAACGGGAAGCGGCCAATTTTCGGAAAATTTTTAACTGTCAGGTGATGGTGCCGGAATTAGATGCCAAGGAAATGACCCTTCCCATTGATAAAACCTTTAAAGATGGGGAATTGCTTCCCGGGGGAATTTGGGTTGTTCAGCTTTCGCATCAAAAATCTCCGGGAGAAAGTGCGTTATTTTTGCAGCAGGGTCAAGGGAGTACTTATTGTGGGAGATGGGATTATTGGAGATCCTCCAGGTTCACTCCGGCTCCTGCCTTCGGAAAAATACATTGATATCGTTCAAGCCCGCGATAGTCTTCGTCGATTATTAAAGTATACCTTTGATAGCCTTCTGGTTGGAGATGGAACATCCCTGCTCACCGGAGCCAAGCCTGCACTTGAACATTTACTGGCAAATGAATGAATCGAAACCCTCATAATGGCCTGTAGGGTTTTTCATCCGCACTGTGACCACACGTGAGCACCCATGGCCTGGTCTCAATCCGCCAATCTCAACTCTTTAGGCAATCGCCACTTTTCCAAAGGCTTTTATACAGAGGCTTTTCAATGTTATGCGCAGGCTCTGGAAGTTGATCGTCAAAATGGAGACCAACGGTCTTTGGCCACGACATTGGGCAATTTGGGTAATATTTGCGCCGTGAGTGGTCGCCGGGAACAGGCCAGAGCCTATTATAGTGAGGTGTTAGAGCTTCAAAAAATTCTGGGTGATGAACGGGGGATTAGTACGACTTTAGCCAATTTGGGGAACCTTTCGGCCGATGCCGGCGAATGGGAACGTGCCCGGGCCTATTATCTAGAAGCTTTGGATTTAATGAATCATTTGTCCGACTATGCCGGAAAGGCGGTTTTACTCTCTGATTTGGGATTAGTCGCGAGGGAAACAGGCAAGGAAGAGGATGCACTCGCCTATTATCAGGAATCCTTGATCTTAATGCGCCGGGTCGGGAATGAAGCTGGACAATCCGATGTCTTTCGTATGATGGCACGGTTGTATTTAAGTCAACGACGATTTGAGGAAGCGCAATCCTGTACCTTGACCAGCCTGGATGTTGCCAGACGGTTGAAAGATGAACTGCGAATGGGCGGTGCCTGGTATGTTCTTGCCAGTTGCTATGAAGCCCAAGGTCAATGGAGTCAAGCCGTACAATACTTACAAAAAGTCGTACGCATAGACCAAAAATATCAACTGCCGAAACTCGACGAAAATACACAGCGATTACAGGCTTTAGAATCCCAGCTGAGCGCCCGAACTGGAACAACGGCATGAGTGAGTCCTGCACCCCTTCAATTCTATGGCCTGAGGCCAGAATCTATCTTGTGGATGAAATTCACGGGTGGATGGATATCGATTCTATGGAAGCCTTAACCCTTCCCTTACCGGACGAGGACTGGTTACTTGAAATCACCGCTGACGGCAAGCTGGTGTGCATGGCGGGATACGATCTGGAGGATATGAAAAGCATGCTGTCGGATGGGACGCCAGAAGATTTAGGAACCGACGAACTTGCGAAACAAGCCAAATTTTACCTGCAACAAACTGTTTCCAAATACCGGCCAAAACTCATGCGTCTCGGTTTCACCGAACGAATTGAGATGAATGAGTCGCATGTTGCCGCTTACTATGAACGCCCGGTCGACTTCGGAGACCTTGCTGACCTCCATCAACAAATCAAGACCTGCCTGACATGGTTCTCCCCTCGCTAACTACATATCCGATTCCCATATCCAGACACTCACTCAGATTTTCCAGATCATCGTGAAACCGATCCCAAGTCCCATCAAATCCTTCAAGCAATTTCGAGATGCTATCTATGCTTTTCGATTGCCAAGAATTATTTTTTCGGCATTAGATCTGAATTTGTTTACCAAGATGGAAGATCGGGATTGGACGATTCCAGAGTTAGCCAAACGCGTTCGGGTGAGCCAACGTGGACTCGCAATCTTGTGCCGGAATCTTGCCAGTGTAGGGTTATTAGTCAAATCACAATCAGGATACCGTCTTGCTCCATTTTCCAAACGTTACCTCCATGAATCAAGCCCGGACTTTCAAGGAGACTATCTGGTGCTCATGCAGCGTCAATGGAGCGAATGGTCTCATTTAACGGAAGTGATTCGTGTGGGTCAGCCACTGGACAGCCAGGAACCGGAAACCACGGAATATCGACGATCGTTTTCCTGGGCTATGCATCACCGTTCGATCCAACCGGCCAGGGAGGTTGCCCAACAGATTTCTCTGAAGGCGGATCGCACCCTCCTGGATTTAGGCGGGGGACCTGGCACTTATGCTCTGGCCTTTTTAGCGCAGAATCCAACACTTCACGCTACAGTGATGGATAGGTCTGCCGCTCTGGACGTCGCGCGTACGCTGGCGGAACAGTCTTCTTTGGGAAACCGCTTGACCTATCAAGCTGGTGATTTTTTAACAGCACGCATTTCAGGCACCTATGATGTTGTTTGGTATTCCAATGTGCTCCATATCTATTCTCCTGCAGACAATCTGAGAATTTTCAAAAAAATTAAACGAATTCTCAATCCTGGTGGACGGCTGCTTATTCAAGATATCTTTTTGCAGGATTCGAACGAACTTCAGCCCCTTGAAGCCAATCTCTTTGCCGTCTCCATGTTGCTCTATACCCAGCGGGGCAACACCTATTCTGTGCGAGATGTTCGAGAGTGGCTTCAAAGAGCTGGACTCACTCGTTCCCGGGTTCTTCATCTGAAAAAGGGAACCGGAGATTGGGAGGGGCAATTGATTGAAGGACGCCTCCCGCGTTCTGAATGACCGTTCTGTCTGGCTTCTCAAACCCCAATTCCCAGTACCCCACACAGTCTGAATATGCCTTGATTCAAAAGCCTTTGCTCTTGTGGATTTTTAAGGGAACACGCTTGGTGTGAATACTACACAGAGCGAACCGTACAGGGAGGTGTTTTAATCAAGGTTGGGGTGTTCAGACTTTGGGGACAGATTCTGGGCTGGAGCAACTGATGTGGCTGCTGGAGAACTTGGGAGATTCACAAAAAACGTGGTTCCCCCTCCTCTCACACTTTGGACCTCAATGCTTCCGCGATGTTCTTGAATGATTTGATGGGCAATGGCCAATCCCAAACCGGTTCCCTCATGTTCCTGACTCAAGTGTTTTGTTGTGAAAAATGGATCAAATATATGCTCGATGTCTTCCGGATTAATCCCTTTTCCAGTATCGTGAATATCCACCTGCACCCAATCCTGCGCCACACCTGAACCAATCTTTCGAGTCCGCACCGTTAACACCCCACCCTCTGGGAGCATGGCTTCCACGGCATTAAACAACAAATTGAGGAACACCTGCTTCAATTGTTGTCGATCGGCAAATACCTTTGGCAACCCATGAGCCAAATCTGTTTCGACGACAATTAATTCATGAGAGGGTCGAATTCTGAGGGTATACAGACAGGATTCCACAATATCATTGAGATCTTCTTCCTTGAGAAACGGTTCCATCGGTTTGGCATAATCCAAGATCTCTCGAGTGAGCCGCTCAATTCGAAAGACATCCTCTTTGACGACCTTACTGAATCGAACCAGAAACTGTTCATCATCCTTTCGTTCAGGTGCCAGATCCACAAAGGCTTTAATCGACGTCAAGGGATTTCTAATTTCGTGAGCCAATCCGCCGGCCATGGTCTCCAGAGAACGAAGGCGATCAGTTCGACGTACTAACGATTGGGACCGCTTGAGCTCTTCATAAAGCAAGGCATTGTCTAACGCCACGGACGCTTCTTGGGATAAGGTTGTTAATAAATCCAAATCCTGGGTCGTATACCCTCCTCCACTTTTCGTATTAGGTCCAAACACACAAAAACCTAAGAGCCGTGTTTTGTTAACCAAGGGCAAACACACTTCTGTTCCAATATGAGCGAGTTGCGCGATGACGGCTTCAGAGTCGGAGTTGATGGTAGAAAGTTCCAATTCATGGATGACAAAACAGGACGTGCCCTGTCTCCACATTTCTAGCAACGTAGGGGTTTTATGCAAATGGAGGACTGGCAGATCTGTGGTGGATTTTCCAAAGCTGGATACCGGTCGATAATCCTGACTACTGGAACTTCGTAAATATAACACTCCCCATTGCAATCCTAATGTGGGACAAATGGATTCCACGATAGTCGCCGTCAAATCTTTTAATTCCAATATGGAGAGGAGGGACTTAGAGAAATGTACCACCGTTTCATGTCGATTATATCGTTCCTTGAACAGTGATTTCGTAATTAATGTTTTTGCTTCCCGCTTCAAGGAGGACGCTCCAAGCACTAAGATGAGCAACACGCTCAGTTCCACAAAAGAATAGGCGATATTAATTTGCCCAAAATACAGACTCTGGCCCAGGAGGAGGATCGGATAGGCAGGAAAAGCCACGAGTGCTAACAGGAGGCCTCCCGTAATGCTTCGTTCAACAGCCGTCCCGAGATCCATGAGCCTGTATCGTAGGAGCGTATAGGCGACAACCGACGTATAGACCGTCAGTAGGATTGTGCCGTTCGGTGGAATTTCAATTCCATACCAGAGCGGAAAAGTCGTCATTCCCCCTAAGTAGGCAATGACTGATCCGATGGTGAGAAGGAAAAATCGTGAACGTTCAGGACCGGTTCTGGTCCGTGCTCCCCGATAAAGCAGCCACGTTCCATAAATAGTCGATAGGCCAAACCCCAGGAGATAGACATGGAAAAAGGGACCGGGTTGCGGCCAAAATGGAAAATCACCGACATGATGGACATCAGCCACGAAATAGGTGGTAAAATTCGCGCCGAAATAAATACAACTAGCTCCCCATCCAAGACGAATAACCCATCTGTTGGCTTCCACATCATCCAATAAGGTCAGGACATGCCACAGATAGGCTGGCGGAAGAAAAATGGCTCCGGCCATTAACAATCGAACAAAGAGAAGGGCGAGATCGTGCGTTGAGGAAAGGTGCCATGCGCAATACCCATATCCCCAAATGGCGGCAGCTAAACAATACAGGGCATAGGCTTGATGTTTGGAGCTGTGAGGATTTTTGGCATAGACAATAAGGCCGGAGGCTGTGGCGGCCAGACCATTCAGGAGTCCGCTGAAGGCGTAAAAATTCACGTCAAAAACAACGACAGAAGAGAGATCACACTACATCATTGGCTCTGACATCTTTGAAGGCCTATTGGACAATAAATGCAGGCAGAAGTCAAAAAAGGTAAGTCCCTGAAGGTCGGTGGATACCTCCTCTTGTGCCTCCGTGAACGACACCCTTCGGTGCAATCCATGCTCATTCATTGTCATATTGATGTCCCATTCAGGCCATGCGTTCCTCTTGAAAAATATTTAGAATAGAAAGGGACCATCCTATGCCACTTGCTTCAGAAGTCCTGTCCGCTGGTTCCGTGTGGGGTATGGTTCTGCATTCTGGATAATGGGCCTTTTCGTCTGTGTGCAGACAATAGGTTTGTCTAAAACAACGAGATACGCTTGTCCTGCAAAAGTTGAAAAAATACCCCCATTCGTACAGCCCAAGGTGGCAACGATCGATTCCCATTGGGTTTGATCATAAAAACAAAATTGCCCTTCTTTTTCGGCCTGTCGGATTTTCCCGTAATTATTTAAGAGATCCCGTGCTTCCTCTCGTTGTTGTGGGAGAGCAGCACTACTGACCAGATTCTGGTAAATGCCGGAAAAGTCACCATTGGGTTTTAAATTGGAAATAACGATTCGTCCCCCTGGAGCGAGAACACGATACAGTTCTCGTAAGGTAGCGCCTGGATCCTGGACATATCCAATCACCAGATTAGAGACAATCCGGTCGAATCGGTTGTCTGGAAAGGGGAGTGGCTGACCTAAATCTACCTGCGCCCATGCCTTCGTGACGAAGGGCGTCGGAGAGGTCATGCCATGTTGCCATTCTGTGTCGGCGGCAAGCATCGCTTTGTTAGCCCGTTTCAAGGCGTCAGGAACGACATCAATCCCCACATACTGAATGGACTTCTCTCAGGTACGGGATCCCACTGGAAATGGTGGCGGAAAGCCTATCCAAAAAATATAACCCTGCATTGCCATTTCCACAGCCGGCATCCAGAAACCGTTGGCCAGGAGCGATGGGGCCTAAGGCATGAAACACATGGTCCAGGAGTTTCACATAATCCCGGCATTGCGCCACCGACTGAAAGTGGCCCAAGTAATCCTGCCAAAATCCTGTGCCGACGTCGGTCTCGGCCTGTTGTTGTTGCGCAAATTTTTCTCGTCGATTTTGGCGTCCCAAGTCTAGTCGATTGGGGGTGTGGATCACATCAGGAGCCGCGTTCTGATTCACTTGCTCATGGCATTGTGCAATGAGTTGTCGATAGGTTTCACGCGCTCTTTTGGGGTTTTCCTGTAGACGATGCAATGCATCTGGCACCACCATCCAATGCTCAAGACGTCGTCCTAATGCATTCCGAAACGCATGAAGATCATCGGGAGCGACCCAGGCATCTTTCTCGGCGGAAACCAGTATGACAGGGGAGGTTAAGGATTCCGCATCAATGAGTGTGTCCTCAAGCGTGACAAATTTGTTGGCAATGGCATCACCCAAAAATTGATTGCCCACATTGAAGCCCAAAAAATTTGCCGAGTCAGGGCACTGCTCATTTCCATAAGCTGCGAAGAGATCTTCCTGATGAACCGTGGCTGCAGACCGTTGGACATTGACAATGCTCATGAGCATGATCAGGAGGGATAATGATGGACATTCAGCCTCGGCTTTGAGAGCGACTCGCGAAGCTAAGCTGGCAGCCACACCGATTATGGCTGCGTGCGGCCAAGTGGCCCTCACATAACGGGTCACAGTTTGAAAATCATCCTTCATTGATGAAAGGGATATTTGATAGTGCAGTCCATCGCTCTCGCCGACATGATTGGTATGGTCATAGCGCACGACATGAAATCCATTGCTGGCAAAGTAATATGCCAAGGTCAAATAATCCCGCTTGGTTTCCCCATACCCAGGGGCAATGAACGACGACAGGTCCTTCTGTTGAATTTTCCTCAATAGGTTGGTCATGGTAGGCACTAATCCGCTGCCCATTGCCTTTTTTAATAGTGAGACGACTGCTAGACACGCCCGTTTTTTGAAGAATAAGTGGCCCATCCTTCATTTCTTCTTCCTTCTCAGGAAAAGAAACAACTGCTATTGAGTCGGAGAGTTCGTGGTTTTGAATTTTCCAGGACGAATTGAACGAACCTTTTAAAACATGTCCATGTACCATGAGGCCCTCTTCTTGAGGCAGCAGAACTCTTCGTACCTGACGAAAATGAACCAGCGGCATCATTCTCTGTTTGGCAGTCTAGAAGAATGTCTGTTGTCCCTTCCCAAGCGGTTTGACCTGATTCCACCTGTATATCTTTAATCATTCCCTGAAACTTTTTGAGGGGATGTTCTTGACCTGAAATGCCATATTTCAACTCAATGATCTGCGAGAGTTCTATAGGAGGGAATCCGGTCAAACGCAATTGCATATTGTCCTCGTGCCATCCAACAAGGTACCCCTCCCAAGTCCCTCCAAGACAATGCAAAGAGAAGGGAAGTGGCGAGAGGTCACGGGATCTAGAAAGATCACCAGGAACTAGCTCCTGAGTTATCTGGCTTCAATCCAGCTAATTGATTCATTGAAGCTATACCCGGTAACTCTTGTGTTAATGTGTTCATGCGATCCCCCACCTGAATGTAAGTGTTAATACCTAGTTTTTGACGCAAGACTTTCCCTGGATCTCAAAAGATCCTGATGTCTGCATCAGCCTGTACGAGAAGAGGGGCGAGAGATGAAACGACTTACATCGTTTCGTTCATTGATACGGGTGTATGGGCCACCATGGAATTGGTATCAATTTTACTCTCTTGGATAAGACACTAGAGCAACCTGAGTGCCAGAATTTTCAAACAAAATGCTCGCATCCATTTTCAGGAGAAAACCTCAGAATTTACTAGGAAAATTTTGCCCGAATATTTTTTACTCAGAATCACCGTGCAGATTTTTTGAAGTCTTATCTGTCGGTCCACTGACGATAAAATTAAAAGAGCGTTGATCTCCTGACAGGCCATTGTTCTTTTTCATTGACACTCCTTCCTCTCCTACCTAAAATTCAAAGAAATTGAGAGGAGGTTCGCATGCCACACGAATCGGCCCCATCCATCCGTAACGTGGTCATTTGTTCCTACCCGGGGGCAGGAAAGACCACCCTGTGTGAAGCACTGGCCTTTTCTACGGGAGTCATCCCGACCATGGGGACCATTCCTCAGGGAAATACCATTGGTGATTTTGAACCTGAAGAGGTCCACAGGCATCATTCCATCAGTTCGACCATCTGCCAGTTCGAATGGCAGGGCACAAAAGTCAATATTATAGATACACCGGGGATGAGCGATTATGCCTTTGAGGTTCAATCCGCTCTCAGGGCGGTGGATGGCGTGGTGCTGGTTGTAGGGGCCAGTACAGGGCTACGGTCAGAAATCGAACGAGTCTGGGACCTTATTCAGGAACACGAACTTCCCTGTCTCCTGTTTATCAATGAACTGGATAAAGAACGAGCGGACTATCGCTCGTATTCTGGCAGAGTGTGAAAAAACATTGGGATTCACCGGAGTCCCCATCACCATTCCCGTTGGAGAGGAAGCCCACGCTAACTGGGGTAATTGATCTTATTTCGAGGAATGTCATAACTCCGGCTTCCGGCACGCCCAAAATCCACCAAACGGAGATTTCTCCAGAACACCAACCCATGGCAAATGAATTCCGGCGCCGAGCTATGGAACAGGTGGCAGAAACGAATGATCAATTGTTGGAAAAATATCTCTCCCAAGGTGAGATCTCAGATGAAGATTTACGGGATGGATTGACGCTCGGCACATTAGAGCGGAAGCTTGTTCCGGTGTTGTGCGGATCTGCTATTCGCAATATTGGAACCACAACCCTGTTTGATGCGATACAACGATATCTCCCGTCTCCTTCCGATCGTTCCAGTCTCCATCCCAATATCGGCCTGCAACCTCTGACGCATGACGAAGGTCAACGAAAATCTGATCCACATGATCCGTTTTCAGCTTTCGTCTTTAAAACCACCATCGATCCATTTATGGGGCGTCTATCATTTGTGCGGGTGCTGTCCGGGACCTTACATGCAGATTCAGGATTTTATAATGCTTCCCGGCAGACCAAGGAGAAGGGTGGACATCTCTTTTTCTCCGTGGGCAAAAAACATCACCAGGTTAATCAGGTCTCTGCCGGAGATATTGTGGCCATCGGTAAATTAAAGGATACTCAAACCGGCGACACTATTTGCGATGAACGACATTCCATTATATTCCCCGGACTGAAAATAGCGCGGCCGGTCATGTCATATGCCTTAGAGGTAAAAAGCAAGAATGAAATTGACAAGGTCAGTTTAGGTCTTCATAAGTTAGTTGAAGAAGATCCCTCTCTCGAGTTTCTTCGGAATGAAGAGACAAAAGAAATGCTGTTAAGTGGGGTAGGGCAGAGCCACATCGATGCCACCTTAGACAAACTGAGGCGAAAGTATGGCGTTGAAGTGGACTTGCACATGCCGAAAGTCCCCTATAAGGAGACGATCCATCGTATGGCCCAGGCCCAAGGAAAATATAAAAAACAAACCGGTGGGCATGGACAATATGGAGATTGTTGGCTACAAATTGAGCCCCTTCCCCGAGGGGCTGGATTTGAATTTCACAACAAAATTGTTGGTGGCGTCATACCACGGAATTTTATCCCAGCGGTGGAAAAGGGCGTGATCGAAGCCCTGCAACATGGGATTGTTGCCGGGTTTCCCATCGTGGATATTCGCGTGGCTGTCTATGATGGATCTCATCATCCCGTCGATTCTTCGGAGTTGGCCTTTAAAGTGGCCGGATCAATGGCCCTTAAGCATGCCCTGGAGTCCGCTCAAAGCACGATTCTTGAACCCATCATGTCAGTAGAGGTGCTAGTCCCGGATGATTTGGTGGGAACCGTGATTGGAGATCTTAACTCGCGCCGTGGACGCATACAGGGAATGGCGACTAAGGGGCACAATCAAATTGTGAAGGCCTTTGTGCCGCTGGCGGAAATGCTGAAGTATGCTCCCTCCTTGACGTCCATGACGGCTGGAAAGGGTAGTTATGTGATGGAATTTTCAGGTTACGAGGAGGTACCGAAGGATTGCCTTAATCGTATTGTGGAAGAACATAAAAAAGAAAAGGAAGCCGTTTCGTCCCACTAACCCCCTCTCCTCATTGTAGAGAGGCTTTAAGGCTGCGTTTTGATGACAATGAAAAATGCCCTTGTCTTTCGAATAATTCGAAGTAAAATGGTCTGACCCGGCTTCACTTTGGCGACTTCCTCGGAAAACTGTGTGACGGTCCGGACCGTTTGCCGATTGACCTCGTTAATCAAATCTCCTTCTTGAATCCCCTCAGAGTTCGCGAGACCGCCGGGTTCAACTTTGGTCACAAGCACGCCCACGGTTTCTTCTAATTCAAATTGCTCAGCGAGTGCAGCTGTAAGCCCTTGGACATCAAGCCCTAAGGTGACTTCTGATTTTTGTAAGGGGAGTGAGGTCAACATGGATTTCTCCTGCCTTTCCGCCATCGGCACGAGGAAAGTCAATTCTTTCCCGTCCCGTAACACAAGAATTTTGGCATTCTCACCCGGTCCGACACGCGCAACAAGTCTCGACAGTTGGTTGGGCGAATCAACCGAGCTGTCGTCTACCGACACAATGATATCCCCTGGTTTAATGCCGGCCACATGGGCGGGATCGTGTTCATAAACTTCGTTGACGAGAACCCCATGGCCTTCCTTAATCCCAAATTGTTCCGCAAGTTCTTTGGTGAGAGATTGAATCCCGACACCAAGCCACCCACGAACCACTCGCCCCTGGGACACCAATTGATCCACCACACGCGAAACCATATCGGCGGGAATGGAAAATCCTATGCCTTGTGCCATATGGATTATGGCGGTATTGATCCCGATCACCTCACCTCGAAGGTTAAAGAGCGGCCCTCCTGAATTCCCAGGATTGATTGCCGCATCCGTTTGAATGAAATTTTCATACCGGGATAAATTGAGGCGTTCCCTTCCAATCCCACTGACAACGCCTAGAGTCACTGTGCGGTCTAATCCCATCGGATTTCCGACAGCCAATACCCATTGGCCGACTTTTAAGGCGTTGGAGTCCCCAAAATGAGCAACTGGAAATTTCCGGTCAGATTCAATTTTGAGGACCGCTATATCGGTTTCTTTATCACGTCCAATGACCCTGAGCAATCATGTTGGACTTATCGGATAGCCGGATATCTGCCTCCCTGGCGTCTTCCCCAACTACATGATTGTTGGTTACGATGATTCCATCCTCCCGCACGATAACACCTGAGCCACTCCCTTGTGAAAATGGCGCCCGTCGCTGAAAGCCTTGTCCCTGAGGGATTTCACGAATTGGTGTAATATTGACTACCGTAGGCGTCACCCGTTCAGCCAGGCTGGTGATGGCCTGTTCGATATCTTCCAGAAGCTGTAGCCCTCTAAGTTCTTTGGCTGTCTGGCTAACTGCGGGTGACGGAGAAATAACAAAAGAAGGCAACACAATGAAAATATGAGTGAGACATTCCCTAAATTCATCCTAAACATTAACATTTTACAATGTCGGATAATAAATATTATGTTAAATAGAAAATAGTCTCATTTTGCTTTCGGTCCCCTGAATAAGGCGGAGAATGTTTTCTTTGTGGCAGAAAAAAATGACGAGCAGTAACACCTAAGGGAAAAAAGCAAAAATAAAAGTCGTACGTCAGAAAATAAGCCAAAAATGGAAACACACAAAAAGCTAACAGGCTCCACCTGAGGAATATCCAAAAACCAATACGGCTCCTAACCACACACCAACAAGAAGCGATCCAATCAACGGATGAATACCAATAATGGCTCCTAAGGCCGTGGCAACTCCTTTTCCCCCTTTAAATCCTAAAAAAATAGAAAAGACATGACCAAGAATGACTGTAAAGCCGATGACAAGGATCCAGAGCCAGGGAAATCCGACGAAGCCTGCAATAGCCGGTCGCAACCGTTCCTTTCCCTAAATCCCCAATTAAGGTAAATATTCCGACTTTTTTGCCGGATACTCTCAGAACATTGGTAAAACCGATATTATGGCTCCCATGTGTGCGAGGATCATCCGCTCCGAAAATGCGAGAAATGACCAGGCCAAATGGGATAGATCCTAAGAGATAGGCGCCGACCACTCCTAATAAATAGAGTTCCATTTCCTAGTGACTTGTGAGCACTCCTACCAATATTGGGGACTAATTTTCTTAAAGATTTGCATGAGATATCGCCAGCCGGAAAATAAGGAGAAGAACAAAGCAATATACAATAGTCCGGTTCCAATAGTAGCCAGTGCCCCCTCACTTTGAACCCAAACGCCCTGGAGAATAAGGCACAGAATCCCTCCGATTTGGCCGATAACTTTAAATTTTCCAAGAGAGTCCGCCGGAACCACAAATCCCTCTTTCGCTGCGACCACCCTGGCTCCGGTTACAATCAATTCGCGTGCAATCATCACAATCGCCAACCACACCGCAACACGCTGAAATTGCACAAGCAGAATAAGTCCAGAGGCCACCAGAAGTTTATCGGCAACCGGATCCAGCAATTTCCCTAAATTGGTTATCTGCCCACTTTTCCTGGCCAAATATCCGTCAAGAAAATCCGTGAAAGCCGCACAAGCAAACACTAGGCCGGCTGCCAGTGCCCGGTCAGAACTAGATTCAGAGAAAAACCAGACAAAAACAGGTATTAACAAGATCCGCAAAAGAGTAAGGGAATTAGGAAGATTGAGATAGACTTCTCCCATAATTACATCATGTTGTTCAGACTTTTCTTTTACTACTTCAGATTGATTCATGAAGATTCAAATATTTCTTTCATAAAAACTCAAGTAAGAGGAGAGATTTCTCCCTTCCCGGTTACCTGCCAAATGGCTTGAAGTTGTGCTAATAAACCTCGCAACTCACTCAATCGTATCATGTTTGGCCCATCGGATAGTGCCTCCTCCGGACGAGGATGGACTTCCATAAAGAATCCGTCACATCCAGCCGCAGCCGCTGCCCTGGCTAAAGGTGCCACAAATTCCCGTTGTCCTGAAGAGACCGTCCCCCCTCCGCCAGGCAATTGCACACTATGGGTTGCATCAAATACCACGGGGTATCCGAGGTTTCTCATAACGGGTAAGGAGCGCATATCGACGACAAGATTTTGATAGCCGAAGCTAGCCCCCCGCTCAGTTAAGAAAATTTTACTACTCCCGGCCTCTTGAAGTTTATGGACAACATTCGCCATATCCCAAGGGGATAGAAATTGTCCTTTTTTCACGTTGACTACCCGACCGGATTTGGCAGCAGCAATTAGTAAATCGGTCTGTCGACATAAAAAAGCAGGAATTTGTAACACATCTACAATCTCAGCAACCTGAGAAACGTCGTGGACTTCGTGCACATCCGTTAGAATGGGGATACCTAATTCACGACTAATTTTCTTGAGGATTTTCAATCCTTCCTTTATGCCCAATCCCCGGAATGAAGAAATCGAGGTGCGATTGGCCTTATCATAGGACGCCTTAAAGATGTATGGGATGCGAAGATCTTTGGCAATTTCCGCAATTGCAACAGCGGTCTCAATAACCAATTTTTCGCTTTCGATCACACAAGGTCCCGCAATTAAAAAATGCGGGCAATCCCCGCCAACGGAGAACGGGCCAATATCGACTTGAGTTGGCTGAGCCATGTTAAATCCAGTTCGTTACGTGCCGAATTTTCTTTGAAGCGCGGCGCCAATGAATGCAGAAAACAGAGGATGAGGAGAACACAGTCGAGACTGAAACTCTGGATGGAATTGTGTACCCACAAACCAGGGATGCCCTTGCAATTCGATGATTTCTACCAGCTTTCCGTCAGGGGATGTCCCACTAACCGTCAAACCCTTTGAGGTCAACGCTTCCAGATATTCATTGTTAAATTCATAGCGATGGCGGTGTCGTTCACGAATATCCGATTGCCCATAGGCCGCAAAGCTCAGCGTATTGGGAATCAATCGACAGGGAAAGCCTCCCAATCTCATTGTCCCGCCCTTTTCTTGAATGGATCGTTGTTCGGGAAGGAGGTCAATTACGGGATGCGGCGTCTCCGGATTGAATTCAGAACTATTGGCATGCTGAAGTCCGCCTAGACTTCTGGCAATTTCAATCACCGCACATTGCATACCTAAGCAAATGCCAAAGAAGGGAAGATGCCTCTCCCTGGCATACCGGATCGTATCAATTTTTCCTTCGATCCCTCGGAGACCAAACCCTCCCGGAATTAAGATTCCGTCCACATCAGCTAACAAACGTTCGGGCCCGTCCTTTTCAATGTCACCCGATTCCACCCATTGAATATGAACACCTGTTTCATCGTGTAATCCACCATGGGTCAAGGCTTCCGACACACTTTTATAGGATTCTCGAGATTCTACATATTTGCCAACAAGTGCTATCGTGACTTCATGCCGTGGCCGCTTAATCTTCTGGACTAAAATGTCCCAATCCCGAAGGTTCGGTGGGCGAGTTTCAAGATGGAGTAAACGGACAATAAGTTCATCCAGGCCTTCTTTTCTCAGGATAATCGGTACCTCATAGATGGAATCTACATCTTTGGCCGTGATGACAGAACCTTTATCCACGTTACAAAACATGGCAATTTTATCTTTTACCCCAGGAGGGAGAAATCGGTCGGTTCGACACAACAGGATATTGGGTTGAATGCCGATTTCACGAAGTTTATTGACCGAATGCTGCGTGGGTTTGGTTTTGAGTTCCCCGGCCGTTCCTATATAGGGCACCAAGGTAAGATGGATATATAGGACGTTTTCTCGACCAACCTCATAGGGCATTTGCCGAATGGCTTCTAAAAAAGGCAAACTTTCAATATCACCGACAGTCCCGCCAATTTCCACGATCACCACATCCACGTCATGGGCCACATTGAGAATGGTCTGCTTAATGGCGTCCGTAATATGGGGGACGACCTGAACCGTCGCTCCGAGATATTCTCCTCTCCGCTCCCTTTGAATCACCGACTCATAAATCCGCCCGGTCGTACAATTATTTTCACGATGCAACTGAACCGTGGTAAATCGCTCATAATGCCCCAAGTCCAGGTCGGTTTCCGCTCCATCATCGGTAACATAGACTTCACCGTGCTGATAGGGATTCATCGTACCCGGGTCGACATTAATGTAAGGGTCCAGCTTCAGAAAGGTGATAGTCATGCCACGGCTTTCTAATAAATGCCCGATAGCCGCAGAAGACAACCCTTTCCCTAAGGATGAGACTACTCCACCTGTCACAAAAAGAAATTTACTCATGATGTTTTCTGGTTAGTTGGATGATGACCCACATGCTTCCCTTTGATCTGTCGACTCCACCATATTGTTCTATCTATTTTCAACCCTCTCTCCGGTTCCCAACAGTCTCTCTTTCGGCTTACCGGAGTTCTTGGATAAAAGACCCTCTGCAGTCATAATATCTTCAGGAGTATCGATACGAATAGATTCGTGTTTCGTTTCCCAAACCATTATCGGAAGGCCATGTTCTAATGCCCGCAATTGTTCTAATTTTTCCGCCTCTTCAAGATATCCCGATGGTAACCCGGCAAATCGTAATAGATCGGATTTCCTGAAAATATATACTCCCAAATGCATATAGGCGATATGATTATTTCCGGAAGGTACCCCATCGCGCCAACAGGGTATCGGACTTCGTGAGAAATACAGGGCCTGCCCATTGATATCGGTCACCACCTTTACGATTGACGGATTGGTTAGGTCTTGTGTGCGGTGGAGTTGTCTTTTTAACGTCCCCACCCCTGCCGTAGAAGCCAAAAAAGGAAGAATGAGATCATCCAGCAACCCAGGGTGCTGAGGAATTTCATCAGCTTGTAGGTTCACAATCACGTCATACTTGAACTGAGAAGCCACTTTCGCCACCCGGTCCGTTCCGGTTCGACAGTATTCCTTGACGAGACAGACTTCTCCACCAAAACTTTTGACCCCTTGTTCAATGGATTCCTGGTCGGTAATAACCAGGATTTGCCCCACCTGCGAAACCTGTTGAACCGCTTCATAGACATGCTGGATAAGGGGCTTTCCGGCTAAAAGAGCGAGTGGTTTCCCAGGAAATCGTGACGATCCGTAGCGAGCAGGAATACACAGGCTGACGAGGGAGTCAGTTGTGGCCATGGAGTAAAGCCTCTTGAAGTTGTGCCCGCGTCACTGTGGCGGTACCCACCATACCCACGACAATACTTGCGGCCTGATTGGCTAATACCGCAGCTTCAGGAAGTGGGGCTTTTGCACTCAGCGCTAATGCAAGAGTGCTGATGACCGTATCGCCTGCTCCGGTGACATCATAGACTTGTCGAGCCACGGCTGGGATGGTCCAGGATTGGCCCGTCTTTTCAAAGATACTCATTCCCTCCTCTCCCCTCGTGACCACGACTGCCTGGCACTGTAATTGTTGTTGGAGAGCAAGGCCGATTTGTTCAACCGGAACATCCTGGCTTGGGAGGAATCCTGCTGCCTGTTTGGCTTCGAGATGATTGGGTGTGATAACCGTCACTCCCTGATAATACGCCATATGCTCGACCTTTGGATCCACCACAACCGGCACGCCGAATTGCTCAGCCAGCATATGAATGGCCTTCATCAGGTCCACTGTGATCATGCCCTTCGCATAATCGGAAATCACCAGGCAGGAGACTTCAGGAAGACGGGAAGCCACATGCTTTATGATTTTTTTTGTCTGTTGAGACGAAATGTCATGGCGTTGCTCCACATCAAATCGAACAATTTGCTGATTGTGGGCTACCACTCTGGTTTTTTTAATGGTAGGACGACTAGAGTCGACAAACACACCGGAAGTAAACGGGGACGATCGTCGAATGTCGGCAAGGAATTGTTTTCCAACATGATCCGCACCAACTATGCCACACAGTTCAGCCTGTCCACCTAATGTCAGAATATTATGATACACATTCGCTGCCCCACCCATTCTGTACGATTCAGAATCCACATGAACGATTGGTACAGGCGCTTCCGGAGAGACACGATGCACCTTGCCCCAGACATAATGATCGAGAATGAGATCTCCGACAACCAGAATGCGAGCACGGGAGAAGCGTTGAATATACTCCTTGAATTTCCGAGCGGAAATCGATGGGACAACGGATAGCGGTTTCATCCTTGAGTCAGCACAAGGCTGAAGTTTGGTTGAGTCAGGTGAGTTGGTCCTCACTATTCAATGATCTTCCCGATTCGTTCCCATCGGATCCAATCGGTCCAAGCCCCCTGCCCATTCCATGACCAATACACGAGAAATGCCCTACCTTTAATTTTATCCATTCGCACAAATCCCCAAAACCGACTGTCCAAACTTTGGTCACGGTTATCACCCATCACAAAGTAGGAGTCCGGAGGAACGGTTAAAGGACCAAGATTATCCCGAGGATTGATACGACCATCAATAATTCCAGGGTCGACCCTCTGCGTAAAACCCTCATCCAACAATGGCTGTCCATTCACAATCACGTGTTTATTTTGAATATGAATGGTATCACCAGGAAGTCCGATCACCCGCTTAATGAAATCCTTGTTTTCATCCTCGGGGTAACGAAACACAATGATATCCCCACGCGACGGAGGATCAAAATTCATCACGATCGTTGAAGAAAAACATGTCACGGGCGGGAACGAGACCTGAAACTCACAATCTTTCGGCAACTGAAACCCATAAGCCAGCTTGGAAACGAGGATATGATCGCCAATCAGCAAGGTCGGAATCATCGACCCTGATGGGATCTTAAAGGCCTGGACCACAAAGACCCGAATGGTTAGAGCCAGAATAATCGCAATGATCAAGGCCTCGGCATATTCTCGAATAATGGATTTTTTGGATACCTCCATGTCCTTTGAACTTGAGGTAACCGAAGATTCCTCTTGAAGGTTTTTTTCGGAAGATTCGTTCATTTTGGGTTGTTGCGGATCTTGAGTGGTCATCAGCAGTTCAGTTCGGATCGGTCTTTAAAATAGCCAGAAAAGCTTCTTGAGGGACTTCGACACGCCCTAATTGTTTCATCCGTTTTTTTCCTTCTTTTTGCTTTTCCCACAATTTGCGTTTTCGGGAAATATCCCCGCCATAGCACTTGGCCGTCACATTTTTCTTGAGTGCGCCAATGGTTTCCCTGGCAATAATGCGTTTGCCTATTGTCGCCTGAATGACTATTTCAAACATTTGCTTGGGAATGAGTTCTTTCATTTTTTCGGCTAATTGTCGCCCGCGGCTTTGCACTTTATCCTTATGGGCGATAATGGAGAGCGCATCCACCGTCTCACCATTCAGTAATAAATCCAATTTCACCAATTCAGACTCGCGATAGCCGAGCAATTCATAGTCCAACGATGCATACCCTTGGGTTCGGGATTTCAGACGATCATAGAAGTCTAACACAATTTCATTGAGCGGGATTTCATAGATTAACATGGATCGGGTTGGATCGAGATATTGCAGCCCGACTTGAATGCCACGACGCTCCTGACACAACTGAAGAACATTTCCGATATAGCGCTCAGGGGTAATCATCGTGGCTTTAATATAAGGCTCTTCAATTCGTTCGATCTGTGAAGGATCCGGAAGTTTGGAGGGGTTGTCGATGACCAGGGTTTCGCCTTTGGTGGTCGTCACACGATATACCACCGTCGGGGCGGTGCTGATCAGATCGAGTCCGTATTCCCGCTCCAAGCGTTCCCGAATAATTTCCATGTGGAGAAGCCCTAAAAACCCGCATCGAAACCCAAATCCCAAGGCCAGCGACGTTTCCGGTTCATAGACAAAGGAGGAATCATTCAGCTGCAACTTCTCCAGAGAATCCCGCAGGTCCTCAAACTTGGCATTGTCGGTGGTATATAACCCGCAAAACACTACCGGTTTGACATCCCGGTACCCTGGCAAGGCCACGCTGGTGGGGCGCTTTGAATCCGTAATGGTATCGCCAATTTTCGTGTCGGATAGTTCTTTCATCCCGGCACAAATATACCCGACTTCCCCTGGCCCCAGCCGATTCACCTTGGTTCGTTTCGGTGAAAAGACGCCCACCTCCAGGACTTCAAATTCACGTCCGGAAAACATGAGCTTAATCATCATATTGGGGGTGATTTCTCCATCCATGACTCGAAGAAGCACCACGGCGCCCTGATAATTGTCGAACCAGGAATCAAAAATCAGGGCTTTTAACGGTTGATCAATTGAACCGGCGGGAGGCGGAATAATCTTCACGACCCCTTCAAGCACCTCCTTTACCCCTCGTCCATCTTTGGCACTGACTAAAAATGCCTCTTCACTCGATAACCCCAACACATCTCGAATTTGGACTTTGACCCCTTCGACATCGGCGCTCGGCAAATCAATTTTATTGATGACAGGAATAATCACTAAATCATTCGAAATCGCCAGATAGGCATTGGCGATCGTCTGGGCCTCCACACCTTGGGTGGCATCGATTAACAGAAGTGCTCCTTCGCAGGCAGCCAGGCTGCGTGATACCTCATAGGCAAAGTCCACATGTCCAGGGGTATCAATGAGGTTAAACTGATATTCCTGTCCATCCGAACTCCGAAACCGTGCTGTGACGGCATGCGCTTTGATCGTAATGCCACGCTCACGCTCCAGGTCCATGGCATCCAGATATTGCGCACGGGCCTCACGTGGAGATACGGCGCCGGTGATCTCCAAAAACCGGTCGGCAAGAGTGGATTTGCCGTGGTCGATATGAGCAATAATTGAAAAATTGCGGATGTGGGTTTGAGGAAAGGCTTTACTCATTCGAAGTGACTGTGATTGTAATGAGACCCTAAAAGGTTGTCAAAAATCGATGGATTCCGCTAGGTTATTTCCTTAAAAACGACCATGACTCTCAAGACGACCCGCACAGCCTTAGAAAAAGACGATTGCGAGTACCTGTGGCACCCTTTTACCCAAATGCAGGAATGGGAACGCCAGACTCCTCTCATCATCAAACGCGGAAAAGGTTCGTATGTCTATGATATGGATGACAATGCCTATCTCGATGCCACGGCATCCATCTGGGTCAATATTCATGGACATCGACATCCTCGAATTGATGAGGCCATTCGTCATCAACTTACCCAGGTGGCTCATACGACGTTGCTGGGACTTTCCAACCCACCAGCCATTCAATTGGCGAAGGCCCTTATTCGCCTGGCTCCCAAAGGGTTACAAAAAGTCTTCTATTCCGACAATGGTTCCACTGCCGTTGAAGTTGCCGCAAAAATGGCCATTCAGTATTGGCAACAATGTCCGAATCCCCAACCACGAAAAACTCGGTTTATCCATCTTGGCATGTCCTATCACGGGGACACGGTGGGAGGAATGAGCCTCAGCGGAGTCGAACTGTTCCGCAGATCTTTTTCTCCGCTCCTCTTTGCAAGCCATGACGTGGAGCCCCCTTATTGCTATCGATGTCCCCTTCAATTGCATTTCCCTCAATGTCGGCTCGCCTGTCTTGATCCGCTTGAAAAACTTCTTTCCACACAGCATCAAGAAATTGCAGGCCTCATTCTTGAGCCCATGGTGCAAGCGGTTGCCGGGATCATTCCTTCGCCTCCAGGATACTTGAAACACGTCAGGGAGTTATGCACGCGGTACAAGGTCCTATTCATTGCCGATGAGGTTGCCACCGGATTTGGACGAACAGGTCGGATGTTTGCTTGTGAGCATGAAGGAATTTCTCCGGATATCATGGCTATTGCCAAAGGTTTAACGGGAGGCTATCTCCCATTGGCCGCCACATTGACCACAAACGCCATTTATGAAGCGTTTTTGGGGGAAGGGCACGAAAACAAAACATTTTTCCATGGACATAGTTATGCTGGGAATCCCTTGGGATGCGCGGCGGCTCTGGCCAACCTTGCTATCTTTAAGAGTGAACGAACCCTCGCAAAGCTTCAACGACGGATCCCTAAATTTCGCAGAGCTCTGGACTCCCTGACCGAAGACCCATGGGTTGGGGATATCCGGCAATGTGGCTTTATGGTTGGGATTGAATTAGTTCAACAAAAATCCAAAAAAATGCCGTTCCCGGCGTCGGAACGTATTGGCCAAAAAATAGCCATGACCGCGAGAACATTAGGACTGTTGATCCGTCCCATCGGGACCATTATGATTCTCATTCCCCCCCTTTCGGCAAGTGCCAAGGAACTCGATCAAATGGTGTCTATTTTAAAACTGGCTATTTCAGTGGTCCGTGCATCCAGCACATCCTTCCCAATACCACCACCTCCGGAAGTTTTGAAGCGTACCTCGACTAGATAAGCTCAACCGTCTGGCCAATGCGCAATTGACATCGGTCCACGGCTCGTCCTTGCTTCACAAAAATCTCGATATGCCCATTACTATTGATGAGACCTTCCGGGTATCCCAAGGCACCTTCTTCGTAATGAGTTTTTATTCCCTTGATGACGATCTCTCCAATTTTGAGCCCCGAGTATTCTTTCTTGGTCACCGATCGAAACGTCTCTATATCGGTCAGGGTCAAATTCGTTATGGCATTGCCAAAATGGTCGATATAGACAATTCGCCCATGTAGGGCATGTCCTTCCATACGTGGGGGATCAAGGGGAAGTCTGACATAATCATGAATGAGACGTCCGTACGAACCGGGAACCTGCCCCTTCGTCAACCACGCTGCCGAAGGCGCAAATAAATCCCGTCCATCAAACGTCGCTCCAACGGAGTCCAATCGATATTGTTTATTCTCAATCGATCGAACTTGAACCGCGGTTTCCTCTTGAAGGACGTAGGTTAAAACCCCATTATCCGGAGCCAGGAAAAAATGCCTGGACGTTGAGGCCAATATCGCTCTTCGAGAGCTCCCCACCCCAGGGTCTACGACCACCACATGCACCGTTCCATCCGGAAAATATTGATAGCATGATTTTAAAAAAAATGCCGCTTGTTCAACCCCATGCGCCGGAATTCGATGCGTCAGATCGACGATGCGTATTTGAGAATTAATTCCGAGCATCACGCCCTTCATACTTGGAACAAAATAATCGACATCCCCAAAATCAGTAACCAACGTAACCAAGGAAATGGCGGAAGTCATGATTATAGCTCCTCAAAACAAATGGACTGGATTTGATATTCAATAACTCCGGCGGGTCGATGCACTTCAACAATATCCCCGACTTGATGCCCGATCAGCGCACGCCCAATAGGCGATTGAACCGAAATCGAACCATTTTTAATATCCGCCTCTTCTTGTCCCACCAAGGTATAGCGTTTTTCTTCTTGTGACTCTACACTTAAAATGGTGACTGTGGCTCCGAACACGACTGTGTCACTCTGCCCGGGCGAAATTTCCACCACTTGAGCAATACTAAGTTTATGCTCAAGCTCAGACATCCGTGTATCAATGAATTGTTGTTGCTCCTTGGCGGCTTTATATTCGGCATTTTCCTTGAGATCACCATGTTCACGAGCCTCGGTGATAGCTTGAATGTTTTTAGGACGATCTTCCCGTCGCAGCCTGGCCAATTCCGCTTGTAATGCCTCATACCCTTTTTTGGTCATAGGAATTTTCATGAAACCTCACTCCCCTCTCTAGATCATGGAAATCGGATGATCAATCACTCATCATCGTGTCACGTCCATTTAGGCCTACCCGCCTGGCATCGCAGAATGGTATTCCTGTAGACAGCGAACCTCCATGGATGTTTTCTTCATCGCCTCTATTCCTGAAATGGCGGCTTGCGCAGCCTGAATGGTCGTAAAATAGGGAATTCCGCCGAATACGGACGCCTTGCGTATCGGGGCGGAATCATCCTGGGAAGAGGCACCTCCCACCGTATTGACGACTAATGACAGCTCTTTATTTTTGAGTAGATCTTCGATATGGGGCCGGGCTTCATGGATTTTGTTCACCGTAACCACGGTGATCCCATGCGTCCGCAAAAAGGCCGCCGTCCCTTTCGTGGCATTCAGTGAAAACCCGAGTTGCGACAGTCGCTGTGCGATAGCAAGCGTCGCGGGTTTATCTCCATCTTTCACACTGAGAAGAGCCGTCCCTGCCAAAGGCAATGGCATTCCTGAGGCGGCCTGTGATTTGGCAAACGCCCAACCGAAGCTTCGATCAATCCCCATGACTTCGCCCGTCGAACGCATCTCGGGCCCTAACAATACATCGGCGACTCCAAGTTTTGTAAATGGAAAGACGGCCTCTTTAATGGCAATGTGGGAGAAAAGTGGGCACTGCGTAAAGCCTAAATCTCTCAAGCTTCGCCCTGCCATGATTTTCATCGCATGTTTGGCCAAAGGTACACCAATGGCCTTACTGACAAAAGGGACCGTGCGGGAAGCGCGAGGATTGACCTCCAAGATATACACCGACCCATCCTTGACCGCATATTGAATATTCATCAGGCCCACCACGTGTAATTCCTTGGCAAGAAGTATGGTTTGGTGATTGATCGTCTTCAGAATATCGGCATTGAGGGAATGGGCAGGTAATGAACACGCCGAATCTCCTGAATGAATTCCTGCCATTTCGACATGTTCCATGATGGCAGCTACCACGACATCTGTCCCATCGGCTATGGCATCCACATCAACTTCTATGGCGTCTTCAAGGTAATCATCAATTAACAGGGGATGTCTTCCTAAATCCATCTCGTGTCTCTGAAGATATTCATCTAATGCGTCGGCATCATACACGATTTGCATGGCACGTCCCCCCAATACATACGATGGGCGGACCATTACTGGATAACCAATGTTGACGGCTATAATATGGGCTTCATGTGAAGACCGTGCGGTACCGTTGTGCGGCTGCAGGAGGTTCAATTCCATTAACAAATCACTGAATCGTTTTCGATCTTCCGCACGGTCAATGGCATCAGGTTGCGTCCCCAAAATTCTGACCCCTTCCTGCTCTAACGGGACGGCAAGCTTGAGAGGCGTTTGTCCACCGAATTGCACGACGACTCCGTCCGGTCGTTCAGTCAGGATAATGCGCAAGACCTCTTCTTTGGTCAACGGCTCAAAATACAAGCGATCGGAAATATCATAATCCGTACTGACGGTTTCCGGATTACAATTGACCATAATCGTTTCAATGCCTTCTTCTTTTAGGGCCATTGCGGCATGCACACAACAATAGTCAAATTCAATGCCCTGCCCAATCCGGTTCGGTCCTCCGCCTAAGATCATTATTTTTCTTTTTTGAGTAGGGCGAGATTCACAGGAGAAACCCGCTGTGGAATAAAGATAGGGGGTATGCGCCTCAAACTCTGCGCCACAGGTATCCACTCTTTTAAATACGGTGCCATAGCCAGATCCCCTGACCTGGCGCCATTGACGAATGGTATCTTCTTCTCTTCCGATAAGTTGGCCGAGCCGTTGATCTGAAAATCCAAGACTTTTCGCTTGCTCAAGGAGAGGCACCAGGGAATGAGGGCAGCCTTTGCGGATGTCGGGTGAACGATCGTTCCCAACTTCCACCTTACTTCTGCGAACCCATTCCGCTTCAAATTCTACGAGTTCTTCAATTTCATGTAAAAACCAGGGGTCAACCCGCGACAGATGATACAGTTCCTCCACCGACATTCCGATTCGCAACGCATCAGCCAGAAACCAAAGGCGATCAGCGGTCGGGATTCGAACCTGAGATTGAAGACGCTCATACAGCGGATGAGCCGAGCCGGCAGAGTCCTTTTTTCCATTAAGCCCGTGTAACGACATCAACCCATACCGGTCTGTTTCAAGGGAACGAATAGCCTTCTGCAAAGCTTCTTTGAAGGTGGATCCGAGTGCCATGGCTTCTCCCACGGATTTCATATGTGTTGTCAGCACCCGATCAACACCATCAAATTTCTCAAATGTAAACCGTGGAATTTTCACGACCACATAGTCGATGGTCGGTTCAAAACAGGCTTTAGTCACTTGCGTAATATCGTTGGGAATCTCATCAAGGGTATACCCGACGGCTAACTTCGCAGCGATCTTGGCTATCGGAAACCCGGTTGCCTTTGAAGCCAAGGCGGAACTCCTGGATACGCGAGGATTCATTTCAATAACCATCAACGCTCCATTGTCCGGATTCAAAGAAAATTGAATGTTGGACCCGCCGGTATCCACACCAATTTCTCTAATGATGCGGATGGCCGCGTCTCGCATATGCTGATACTCTTTATCAGACAAGGTCATGGCAGGGGCCACGGTGATACTGTCTCCAGTATGAACACCCATCGGATCGAAATTCTCGATGGGGCAGACAATGACCACATTGTCTCTGGAGTCCCGCATCACCTCTAATTCATATTCTTTCCATCCCAGAAGCGATTGTTCGAGCAAGGCCTGTCCAACAGGACTGGTCACAAGAGCCCAATCAATATACTTGTCAAACTCTTCACGATTATAGGCGATATTGCCCCCTGCTCCTCCCAGAGTGAATGATGGACGGACAATAGCGGGAAATCCAATTGTTTCAAGGAGCCGTAAGGCTTCTTCTCTTGAGCGAAATGATCCGCTTGCCGCCACGTTTAATCCAATACGCGCCATCGCCTGTTTGAACAAGTCCCGATCTTCCGCTTTTTGGATCGATTCATAGGAAGCTCCGATAAGTTGCACTCCGTGCTTTTCCAGAATACCCCGTTTCACTAATTCCACGGTGATATTCAGGGCAGTCTGTCCGCCCATGGTGGGAAGCAGGGCATCAGGGCGCTCTCGCTCTAGAATGGCTTCCACGACTTCGACCGTAATCGGCTCCACATAGGTCCGGTCTGCGAGATCCGGGTCGGTCATAATAGTGGCGGGATTACTGTTAACGAGGATGACTTCAAAGCCCTCCTCCTTCAGGGCTCTGCAGGCTTGCGTTCCAGAATAGTCAAACTCACAGCCTTGCCCAATAACAATCGGTCCAGAGCCGATTAATAAAATTCGATGAATGTCGTTTCTTCGTGGCATGATGGGCTCTCAGGATTTTAAAACCGGTCCAGATATCGGGTTTTTAGTGGGAGATTCAGGTGATTCGGGAGGTGAGGTCTCAGGATGATAAAATTTCAATGCTTGGGGAATCCAGGCTTCAATTTGATTAATTCGGGTCACATCCGAAGGATGAGTAGACAGAAATTCTGGAATCGCATTTTGACTGCGAAAACAAAATTTTCCTATCATTTTTCTCGGACACCCACTCATACGTTCCCAAAACGGCACCGCTTCCCTCGGATCGTAGCCGGCCTTGGCCATCAATTGCAGTCCGATAAAATCGGCTTCGGTTTCCTGGTCACGGGAATTGGGAAGGGCCACGCCTACTCCATAGGCGCTCATGGCCCCAATAGCCAAGCCAGGGTCGACGCCACCGGCCGCAGCTCCAGCCAAAGCGCCAAGTTGACCAATTTGTTCCAAAATTCCACGACTGTATCGCTCGGCTCCATGCCGTTGCAACGCATGGGCAACTTCATGTGCCATGACCGTTGCCAACCCAGCTTCTGTTTTTGTGTATTTTAAAATGCCTGTAAACACCGCCACTTTGCCACCAGGCAATGCAAAGGCATTCACTTGATCATCATCCTGAATGACGGCGAACTCCCAGACATACTCCGGTTTTTGGGCTGCTTTGGCAATACGTTGTCCCACACGATTCACCATTAACGCTATTTCCGGATCCCGGCTTAATGGTGCCGACTTTAAAACTTCCCGAAATGCCGCAAGTCCCAGGGCAATTTCCTTTTCCTCCGAAATATAAATTAATTGGTCTCTAGCCGTCCCCGGAGCCTTTTGACATGCTGAACCTAGCAACAGGAGCGCACACACCGTACCGGCCAGGAGCCATTGGAATGCCTTTCCAGAACCCGATGGATCGTTGATCATGGGAACAACATTTCTTACATCAGGAGCATACCGATTTTAGGGCATCCACATGTACAGCATTTGTGGGGTCCCTCCGGTCAATACGTTGAAGAGAGAATGCGCATCGACCTGGGGAAACCCGATAGACCCAATCTGAGGAGGATCGAACCGTGAGTAGATATTCTGATGAGTTCTCGATCCCCTGGTGTACGTGACGACTTTGGCCTGTTCCAAATTTGCTTGTTTTTTGGCCAAATCAATCGCCTCGTCCAAATATCCAATGCTATCCACAAGACCCTTGGATTTGGCAATATCGGCCGTAAAAATCCGTCCGTCAGCTACTGTGCGAATCTGCTCCATGCTTAATCCTGGTCTTCCCTCTTTCACCACCGAAAGGAATTGTTCAAACAAATGATCAATGGTCCCTTGGAAAATAGCCCGCTCTTCATCATTCATCGGCCGGAATGGAGAACCCATAGCTTTTTTAGGACCCGAAACAATTGCCGCCGGTTGGACCCCGACTTTTTCCAACAGCCCCTCTGCATTCATGGTTACCATAATGACCCCGATACTTCCAGTAATGGTTGAAGGATGTGCAAGAATATGGTCGGCGGCCATCGCAATGTAATATCCGCCGGAAGTGCCCAAATCCATAATGGCCGCAATGACAGGGACAGCGCGTTTTTTCTTAAAGACTTTCAGCTCATGATATACCAGATCTGAGGCCGTGACCGATCCTCCTGGAGTATTTATTCGAAGGATGATAGCTTTGACATGTTTATCCTCTTCGGCTTTGGTCAACTCCTCTTTGATCCGTGCCGGAAGACTGGGTTCCTCCAAGATACCCGATGCTTTTCCTGTCGTCAGCATGCCAGAGATATCAATCAATAATACCTTATCCTTTCCCTCACCAGATATGATGGCTTCCTGGAGTTTTCCTCCACCGGGAAACAGATCAACGTGGATGCATCCGCTGACTAAAAAAAGAAAAAGCATCAGAGAACAACGAGTCATCACCATTATCCTCGGCCTTTCATCATTTCCAGAAATTGTCGGAACACATATGAAGAGTCATGGGGGCCCGGGGAGGCTTCCGGGTGATACTGAATGGAAAGAATGGGACTCTCCAAGCCCGCCATCCCTTCACAACATCCATCATTCACACTCCGATGCGTGATTTCCATCCGTCCAACGCAAGAGTCAAACTGTTGAGACGTCAACGTCGCACAGGCGCCTTCCTTGTGAGGAAGGCCAACAGCAAAATTATGGTTTTGGGAGGTAATTTCAATCTTTCGGGTGCGAAGATCCATGACCGGATGGTTGGCTCCATGATGCCCAAAGGTTAGCTTATGCGTGTGCAATCCCAGGGATAATCCCAATACCTGGTGGCCCAAACAAATCCCCAACAGGGGTTTCCAACCCAATAGCTGCGTGACGGTTTCTACCGCATAGGGTATCCCTTCAGGGTCTCCTGGACCATTGGATAACACAATTCCATCCGGATTAAGTCGACGGACTTCTTCCGCAGTCGTCGAAGCTGGCACAACTCGAACCTGACATCCCAGATCCACGAGACTTCGTAAAATATTCTGTTTCACACCAAAATCCATGACTACCAGTTTCAAAGGGGGTTGAGCGGTGTTTGGAGGGAAAATGGATGATTCACTACTATCCGGATCCATAACGATGGATCTCTCAGTCCATTCATACGCATCCGGACAGGTGACCTCTCTCACCAAATCACGTCCAACCAGGGAAGGCACGGCCTTCGCCTTTTCCCGTAGGGCGTTGTCATCGAAATCTACATGGGAAATGATTCCCATTTGTGAGCCGTGATCACGGACATGACAGGTCAATGCTCGCGTGTCTATCCCTTGAATGGCCACAATACGATGCTCAATTAAATAGTCGTCAAAGGATTGCCGGCTCCGCCAATTACTCCTGTACTTGGCCGCCTCACGAACAATAAATCCTTCAGCCCAGACACGATGCGATTCATTGTCTTCGGGGGTCACTCCATAATTCCCTATTTGGGTTGAGGTCATCAGCACGATCTGCCCTTTGTAGGAAGGGTCGGTCAAAATTTCTTGATACCCCGTCATGGCCGTATTGAATACCACTTCCCCTACGGTTTCGCCTTCGAAACCGAGTGCACGTCCTTGAAAGATGGTTCCATCGGCTAATGCCAGAACTGCGGGCTTCATGGTCTTTCCTTTTTCATCTTCTTATTTCCATTGTAGGATCAAGGGTAATTATGAGCGAGAAGCTATGGAGTGGTAGAGAGCTTTCCGTACCTTTACAATAAACAGTGAAGCCGCGAACCCAAAATTCACCAGGTGGCAGGCTCGTACGACCATATGAAGACGAAAAAATTTTGCATAGGCGATATCTTTGTCTTCTTTTGAGACCGCTTCAAAGGCCTCTTCCTGTAAAGTAATGGCTTGGGGACCCAGAACCACCAGGATGCTGAACGTCATGAGGGCCATTCCGGCCAGAAGCCACCATTCCACGGAAGAAACGGCAAACATCTCGGAGGGGGTATGGCCAAAAGCCCGGAAGCGGATCACGGCCACCATACTCAACAAAATCAAAATCCAGGCATTCATCAAGCCAAATCCATCAAATACTCTCCGTAAAAAACGGCCTGATGGTTCCATCCCGAAGGAATTAAAAACGGCCGGAATCACCAACGCAATAATGACGACTAACCCGCCCACCCATAACATTAAGGCACACAGTTCAAAAAGAAAACCCACGACCCCCCAATTAATCCGCTTCATACTTTTGAATTAACGGGCATCATAGACCATCCTGCCATCAACCAATGTCATCTTCACCTTTCCCTTCACTGTCCAACCCCCAAATGGCGTATTCTGACTTTTTGAGAAAAATTTAGTGGGATCCACCACCCACTCTTCATGAGGATCAAACACCACGATATCGGCATGTGACCCTGGCTGGAGGCTTCCAACAGGGAGATGAAAAAGCTGGGCAGGAGATCTGGTCAATTTATCAAGCGCCTGTTCAAGGGACAAGACCCCCTCATCCACCAGACGGAGGGTTAAGGGAAGAGCGGTCTCAAACCCTACAATCCCAAACGGAGCCGTATCAAATTCCAATTGTTTTTCTTGGAGAGCATGGGGAGCATGGTCGGTGGCAATGGCATCAATGGTGCCATCAACCAACCCCTGCTTAAGGGCTTGAACGTCTTCATCCGTCCGCAGTGGCGGATTCATTTTGGCATTGGAATTATAACAGCGGACGGCTTCTTCAGTAATGGAGAAGTGATGAGGACAGACTTCTGCGCTCACCGGCAACCCTTGCCCTTTTGCATGACGGACCAGTTCCACCGAACGGGCGGTGCTCAAATGGGCCAGATGCACATGAACTCCGGTAAGATCCGCCAGAGCCAGGTTTCGAGCCACCATCACCTCCTCTGAGGCATCGGGAATCCCTGGCATTCCGAGTTCAGTCGATACCATACCCTCGTTCATGCATCCGCCATCCGTTAAATGCAGGTCTTCGCAATGGTCCACAACAGGAATTCCAAAAGCCTTGGCATACTCCAGCGCCCGTCGCATGACCAAACTATTCATCACGGGACGCCCATCATCCGAAATGGCCACACATCCAGCGTCCACCAGCTCACCAATATCCGCAAGTTCTTCTCCTTCGGATTTTTTGGTGATGGCCCCGATCGGGAACACCCTGGCCTTGCCGGCCTCTTGTCCTTGGGCCAACATAAATTTGGTGATGGCAGCGTTATCATTCACGGGCTGGGTATTCGGCATACAACAAATGGTCGTAAATCCTCCTGCCACGGCCGAGGCCGCGCCGGTGGCGATGGTTTCTTTGTATTCAAACCCCGGTTCCCGTAAGTGGCAATGCAGATCAACAAGGCCAGGCGCCACAATCCAGCCATTGGCCTCAAGAATTGTAACGGATGAATCCTGACAAAGGGGGTTCGTCAGTGGAAAACCGACCTCAAGAATATTTCCATCTTGAATAAGCACATCGGCCCGTCCATTCACGTGGCCTGGGTCAATCACGATTCCACCTTGAATACAGAGCAGATGAGAAGAGATAGGAGACTGTCCTGTCTTTTGGGTCATGTTGTCCGATTATTCGTTAAGGGTTGAACGTTCACTTGATCCTGATAATAAATACATAAGGGCCATTCGCACAGAGACCCCATTGGTCACTTGATCCAGAATCACTGCGACTTGGCTATCTGCGACCGATGGGGAAATTTCCACGCCACGGTTCAGAGGACCGGGATGCATCACAATGGCATCCGGTTTGGCAAGTTTAAGTCTTTCCGGAGTCAAACAAAACAGTTTGGCATATTCTCGAAGACTGGGAAGTAACGCCCGCCCTAAGCGCTCACGTTGCAATCGCAGCATGATGATCACATCCGTTCCAATCAATGCCTCATCAAGATCGTAGAACACCTCCACACCGAAATGTTCGAGACCGAAGGGGATCATGGTTGGTGGGGCCACAACTCTCACCTCTGCCCCGAGTTTGGTCAGAGCAAGAATATTCGAGCGAGCCACGCGGCTATGTGCAATATCGCCAACAATCACCACCACTAGGCCCGAGACGCGTCCTTTTTTCTCTTTTATGGTAAAGACGTCCAAGAGGGCCTGAGTGGGATGTTCATGCCACCCATCTCCCGCATTGATTACCGATGATCTGACCGATCGCGCAAGGTTTTCTGCGGCACCGGGAGATGGATGACGCAGCACAATAATATCCGCCTGCATGGCTTCAATATTTCTGGCGGTATCGACTAAGGTTTCTCCTTTCACCATACTGCTGGTCGAAGGCGAAAAATTAATGACATCCGCACTCAATCGTTTAGCGGCCAACTCAAAAGATGTTCGGGTACGAGTACTGGGCTCAAAAAATAAATTCACCACCGTTTTCCCGCGCAGAGCCGGAACTTTTTTGATGTCCCTCCCTCCGACCTCTTTCAGGGATTCGGCTGTCGTGAGAATCAATTGAATTTGATCAGCTGATAAGGCCGCAATAGTCAATAAATCTTTGCGTTCTAGACCCATAATATAATGATTTTATGGAGTTAAAATGGAGACCCGATCGTCCTGCCCTAATTCCTCAAAAAAGACCTGGACGTTTTCTTCCCGGGCAGTCGGGATACTTTTCCCGACATAATTAGCACGAATGGGAAGTTGCCGATGCCCACGATCCACGAGGACAGCCAGTTGAATTTCGGTAGGACGCCCTAGATCCATTAACCCATCCAAGGCAGCACGAATGGTTCGCCCGGTAAACAGTACGTCATCGATCAGGACGATTTTCAAATCGGATATATGAAACGGAATGGTCGTTTTTCGTATTTCCGGCTGATCTTTTCTAATGGAGAGATCATCCCGGTACAATGTGATATCCAACTCTCCAAGAGGCACGTCCCGTTTTTCGATCTGCTGAATTCTGAGTGCAATCCTTTGGGCGAGAAATACTCCGCCCGTGCGGATTCCCACCAACGCTAACCCCTCAATGCCTTTATTCCGCTCGAGAATCTCATGACTAATGCGGGTTAAGGTCCTGGCCATTTCCTGGCCATCCATTAACAGTCGCTCGTGTGGTCGAGGAGAAGTAGTCATGTCATCGTGCCCCATGAAGCCAAAAAAAACCCTTCTCAGAACGACATGAGAAGGGTACACGTAAAATGGCCAATTGAGTGGCCGCCATCGCTTGACTCTCCTTACCCACCTCGCCGGATGGGTTTTAAAGGTTTCCCCATACTATTCGCACAACGTTCCGCTGTCAAGATCGGAAAAGGACATGTTCATCCAACTGGACCTACCAACATTTGAGAGTTTGCCGTAGGGCCCTTTTGAACTAAGGCCGAACAGGATTTTGAATAATCCAGACCGCCAATTCAGGATTTAACCATCCATACGGAAGTATCGTTTGGTGAATCCGGAAGGGAGGCAAAGATTCTCCTTTGGCAGAATGGAGAATCTGAAGGCCTAGCCTCTGGAGATTCCCTTTCAGGACTGGGGGACCTGCCACACAACCGACACTCCCCTCAGCAAGATAGGTCCGTAAAAATTCCACCCAACAGTCGATCATATTGGAATTTGAATAATCTGAAAAGGGAATCCAGAGATAAATCCAATCATACCTGGTCGGCAATGTTTTCAACATGAGCCGCTCAAAGGGGATAAATTGAAAATTTGAAAACCACGCCAACCGGTCCATCCGAGAAAGCCTATTCCAAATAGATTGGGCATGTTTTTGAGCAAATTGTGGCCAGGTGTACCAAATGGTATGAATTTGAGTTTCCTGGAACCGAAGGCACGAACCCAATCCCGCTTCGCAATGTGAAAGCAAGACGCGTTTGGCATGAGATCGTATGTGAAAGAGATCCTGGTGTTCCTCAAAAAAATCATCCAAAAAATCAAAAACAAAAGGTTGACTTTCCTTTTCCCCAATCATTTCAGATTTATCAGGGTACAGTAAAACCGAAGAGAAGGCTTCCTGGGGAGTCAGCATAGGGGGGTTCATGGGAAAACCGTCCCGCCAACTGCCGGCGAGCGGCTTCCAGGAAACCGAATGGTTCGGTTTGGACAGCTGCCAGGATGGTCGAATGGTCAATTCCTTTTGTACTGGGCCATCAAATAACCACAGGCCGTCCGCCGTGATTCCCGCTCCTCGATTGTCCGAAAGCGGCAGCCCTGACTCGGATATTCGGTTAAACGATAGGCCGGATGGATCATCCCACCAGGTGGCTTTTTGAATCATCTGGTTTCTGACCGTCACGCAAACATGCTGTTCTTCATCCATATAGCGAACGGGAAAACCGGAAGCGGGTAGCCAGTGGACTTCATGCGATCGTTCAATATCCAAAAACACTTCCAGGGGGGATTGTCTTGAAGCAACGGAAGGGGTGAAAAATAGGCTGAAGAGCCGGAACGCCGCCTCGGAGGGATATGCCGGAATACCCCGGTATTGCAAGGGCACGGCCGCCATTGCCATTTTGATCGTCATAGAGACCTCGAATAAATTCAAAGGTCGCACTTCCGGTTCCCGGCAGAAGGGATAAAAACAATTCTACCACTGGCAGATAATCAATCCGACTCCACTCCATCCGACTCATACATGACATGAACCTGGATTCTTCAAAGGATCCATTGGGTAACACATAAAAAGCGTCTTTAACCTGGTGAATCGTGGCTTGCCCGTTACCGTGAAGGACGAGATCCTCATCCCGATAGAAAAATCGGACCATTGCCAGGTCGGAATGCAAGGACCGGGCTGCCATCTGACGCAGATCGTCTTGGGTGATCTGTTCCCAGCCTGGCCGCCGAGATAAATCTAAGGAAATGGTATTGACCAGCCCTTCCGGTTTAATCCCGACCCATTGATCCCAATCTAAACGAAGACGGGCAGAGACAAGGGAGAGCGCACCTGTCGGCTTTTGCTCCCACAAACATTCATGGAGAGGATTTCCCTCTGGATCTACCAAAAGAATCCGTTGCCCATGCCTGCCATAAAAGACACAATGACCAGTAGGCTGTTCTAGGATCCGTCCACCTGCCGACTCCCACTCCTGTCTATAGATCTGATTGGCAGGAAAACGTAAAGCTTGGGGATGATTCAATACGCATTGAAGGTTCATGATGAGGTGTGGAAAAGCTTAGAATGCAGATCGACTTTAAAAACAAAAACCGGAGATGGGATGGGTGTAAGAAACAAATGTTGGGAACACTGCATCGAACCGATCGGGCCCTTACTCCCGGACTTGACCGGAACCGTATACAACATATTTCGAACAGGTTAAATCTTCTAACCCCATGGGACCACGAGCATGGATACGGGTTGTGCTTATCCCAATTTCGGCACCCAACCCAAACTCATAGCCATCGTTCAAACGGGTCGAGGCATTGACCATCACAGTACTGGAATCCACCTCTCGCAAAAATCGTAGAGCCCGATCATAGTCATTGGTCAGAATAGAGTCCGTATGACGGGAACCGTATTGGTGAATGTGGTCCATGGCGCTCTCCATATCCTTCACCACTTTGATCGCCACAATAAGGGATAAAAATTCTCTGCCGAAATCGTCTTCTTGGGCAGGTTTGGCCTGAGAAAGGATCTGGCAGGTTTTCGCACATCCCCGCATTTCGACCCCTGCCGTAATAAATTCTTCGGCCAAGGGTGGCAGGAATTTTTTGGCCACTTTCTCATGCACCAGAAGGGTTTCCATGCTATTACAGGTCGAGCAACGCTGCGCTTTGGCGTTGAAACTGATTCGTTGGGCCATCGCCAGATCAACATCTGAATCCACATAAATATGGCATACACCTTTGTCGTGCTTGATCACGGGGATGGTAGCGTGCTGCGTGACCGTGTCCATCAGTGCCTCGCCACCACGAGGAATGATGAGATCAACAAACCGGTGGCTTTTAAGCAGAGCAAGAACGACCTCGCGGTCAGTCTTGTCGATAAAGGTAATCGCTCCTTCAGGAATTCCAGCCTTTTGGGCCGCTTCCCCAAGAATCGTAGCAAGAGCCAAATTGGAATGGTGCGCCTCGGACCCCCCTCGCAGCACACACACATTGCCGGATTTGAGACAGAGAGCCGCCGCATCAGCGGTCACATTAGGGCGGGATTCATAAATGATTCCGATCACCCCAATCGGCACACGCACTCGACCGACTCTCATTCCATTGGGTCGTTGCCAGAACCCCATCGATTCGCCAACTGGATCCCGTAACTGCGCAATCTCGCGAATGTGCGCCGCCATATCGGCAATTCTGGCTGGCGTTAAGCGAAGTCGATCAGCCATAGCCGTCCGTGAGGGATTCCCCTCAAATGCTGAAAGATCTTCTTCATTGGCCTTGAGGATTGTTTCTTCCCCAGCTTCTAGCCCATCAGCCATAGCCATTAACGCCGCATTCTTTTTCATGGCAATCAATCCACTTAATGGGCGGGCAGCCTGTTTGGCTCGTTGAAGTAATGGTTTCAGGTATTCCTCAGAGGAAAGCTCTTCCTCTTCTCCTGAAACTTCAAGTTCATCTTGAGATTCATTTGTTTGCATAGCCTTATGTTTTCCTGAGGTAACAATATTTTATGTTCGGAATAGGATTGAGAATACCTGGCAGTTACAAAAACCGTCAAGGAAGCGAGTATTGGATTGAGCGTGCAATGACTTCAACTCTACCAACACATTATGCACGAACTAATCGAGCATGTATCACATTTAAGGAAAGGCTACTCTCTTTTCAAAAAATATTTGAGTGGAGTTGATCGTTAGATTTCTCCTATCGCGTCCGTCCGTCAATTTGGCGATAAAGGCCGCCATGTAGAAGAAAGAGGATTTACCAGGGACGGTAGCGGTTTATTCTGAAAATGTATGATGTCAGGGAACCAAAACGTGTCCCCTGAAATTTCAAGGTAACGGTTGTTTTTGACTAGCGCATCCGTTCAACTCATAACGCATCTCACCACTTTGGAAACTAGCTGACAACGTTGTCAGCAAATTTTTGCTCTCTCTTAGCGGATAAAATCGGATAACTCCTTTTTCTTGAATCAGTCCAGAAACTAATCATAAAGTGCCGAACTCTTCAGAGTCCGAACAATGAGGTATATAAGAAATCGGATCCTGAAAAGCCTGCCTTCGGGGAAAGCACAATTGGGCACGATATGAGGGCCTCCTTAAATACCGTAAGCAAAAACGGTTTCGACCACGATGGCTTTCATCTTATGGTAGAATCATCCTGGGGATCGAAGAAGTTGGGAGTTTCATCATGGTAAAAGTAAAAATAACCAATCTTGTGTTTCTAGCAATCACATTTGTTTCATTTAGTTTGTGGTTTGCCCTCTTCTCAGTGCAAGATTCAACGGTTGAGGCAGCTCTGAATTCCGAAGAAGTATTGACCGCTAGTGACCAGGTTCCAGTGGACAATTCGACCAGAAAAAGGTCAATCGACTTGCGAAAGCCGCAAGGTTGGGAGAAAAGGTTATTGAGGGATACATTTTCTCAGAATCATTTCCAAAAAAATCAATCGCAAAATAGCTCTCTGTTTCATCTGAAATCACCAGGAAAACTGCCAGGCATCGAATTCGGAATCGAAATGCACAGCATTCAGGCTTTTCAATCGGTCGTTCCTTCAGAGAATTTACCAAAAGTCCTGGACCTCAAGCGGGAACAACCTCTTCTTCTCCCTCCCTCAATCAATGCCCCAGATTACAATGGAGGATTTCTCCGGTTCACCTGGTAACAAAGGTCGAGTCATTCCACCCAAACATAAGACTTTGAACCCTCGCCACTTAGGTCAGGATGTCAAAGAATTTTTCCAATTCTAGAAATCCTCCGAACAGGAAAAAGTTGATGGAATTGATTGGAAAATGAAGAAGCCTTTGTGTTATAAAATTAGGTCGAAGTCAATGGTTCTAGGAGTGTGCCGAGGTAGCTCAGTTGGTAGAGCACAGCCCTGAAAAGGCTGGTGTCCGCAGTTCGATTCTGCGCCTCGGCACCACGAAAACAAAAACTTCACATGTCCTCCTGACCCACCAGCATGAAGCTTTTGAACTTTCCAACATTCAGGCCTCTTCGCCCTGTTACTGAATCGTTGTTGATTCTTGTAACCTTTTTTGTATTGCTAAGTCCTCAATCCCTTTTTGCCACTGAAGGTGATGGTGTAAAATTGGCTCAAGCCTCTACTCAACCATCCCCTCCCCCAAAAACCAGAACCGTTGTTGCGGACCTCCTAATGATCGACGGCGCGTTTTATGTGGTGCGCGGGGAACGTGGAGAAATTCGTATCGAAGTCACCCCGGAAACCCAACTGGCGGAGTCATTCACCTTTGGCGATCGTATAAAAGCCGTGCTTTTACCAGACGACAAGGCCATTGCCATTACAAGAGCACAACCAGGGGAACCAATTGGGACAACAAGCAAAGCCCCTGTCACCCCTGCTCCTCCATCCACTCCATCTCCAGGCGCTCAGTCGAAACCATCAACTCCCCCGACAAAAGTATCGCCGAATGTGCGGATTATCATTGCTGACATCTTAATGGTTGATGGAAATTTTTATATCATCAGAAGCGACTATGGAGAAATTCAAATTGAAGTGACGCCCCAAACGCAGTTATCCGAATCTTTCAAGTTTGGGGATCGGATCAAAGCAAGGGTTACCCCACAAGATAAGGCGTTATCAATTGTTCGCGCGAGTCCAGATGATACGCCTGGGATTCGCCTGGAGGAAGGGCCTTTGGCCTCGACTCCGACGGCACCTCCAGTTGTAATTGCCCCCGAAACAGAACCCACAGATTCCAAAAAGGACACAGCAACGACTGCTCCAAAGGTGTCTCCAAAAGTTCGTACGATTGTGTCCGAGATCCTAATGATTGATGGAAATCTTTATGTTGTCAGGGGGGATCGAGGAGAAATTCGTATCGAGGTCACTGCTGAAACAACCCTCTCTGAATCCTTTAAATTTGGGGATAGGATTAAGGCCAAAATTTTGCCAAATGATACTGCGCTATCCATTGAACGTGCCCGGCCAGATGAACCACTTGGGACCCAGACGCCCTAGAGCCCAGATTTCATTTGCCCCGTAAAATCCATCGCTTCAATCACGAAACAGATATTTTCCTCTTTTTGCAAAACCGCCAACGCGAAATGGCTCTGTTCCTGAATCTCGGGATGCGCGAACCAATGGGGGAAGAAGGCAATTGGGAAAAAACTAAAACAAGGGGAATAGACCAAGGAGGAAGGACACGGGATTAAGGCTAAATATCAAACGGAGAATAGAAGGAGTTAAATATCCACTTGCGAGCTCTTTGCCTCACGCTTCACAACCTGTTGAAGGATGTTCCGATAGGCTCGAATCCGCTTTACATATTTTACAGGCTCCCATCCACGGGCATAACGATGAGGCAAATCCTGGTAATATTCCTTATGAGCCAAGAGGGGAAGAATGCTTTTAATGTCTTCCCACTGATTAGAGTTTTTACCTAAACGCTCAGCAAGCAATCGAGCATCGTTAATATGTCCCATACCCACATTGTAGGCTGCAAGGGCAATAAACATGCGATCTGGCATGCGAATGTGGTCAGGAACCCGCTTTTGCAAATAGGACAGATAGCGAGCCCCCCCGGCAATGCTTTTTGACGGGTCAAGCCGGTTTTTGATTCCCAGATCGGAGGCCGTGGAACGTGTGAGCATCATAATTCCTCGAACCCCTGTTGGACTGACGGCCTTGTGATTCCATTGAGACTCTTGATAGGCCATGGCCGCCAATAACATCCATGAAATACCCGATTTTTTTTCAGCTTCCTGAAATTCTTCACGGTAGGAAGGAAGCCTAGTCTCGATATGTCGCAAAAAGGTCTTGACCTCATACGCGGGCAGATTTGTTCCTAATTGCGCAGTCCGCTCCTGATGGGAAAGGTAATTTCGATCATGATGGGGAAGCTCGCAAAGGACCAACAGTACTCCCAATAAGGCCAGGACCAGACCGATTTGTTTACCGACCTGTTTAATTGTTTTCATGACCACCATGATTCCTTCCGCATCTACAACGAATCGTCATACCAAACATTTGTACTGGATGTATTTATGGAAGAAAACCCACGTCGGATTTCAGGATAAGAATATGGTGGCATAAAGAGGGGAATTAGGCAAGAAAAGTTTCCCTATATCCCTAATATCAAAAACATTCCGGCTAACTGTTGTCAAACCAATATCTTAAATATTTTCGATATTATCATTTAAATGGGAAATTCGATCAAGTAACGAATAGAATCATCACTTTACTTTACCAATCTTTTCGGATAATCCAATCAGAATATTTAGAGACTTCTAACCACATCGACCTGCCTCTACCTTATGACTTGTTAAAGACGCCAGCGTCACAAGAAAAATACTTGATTTGCTTCAAGGGAATAATGGTGACTTCCTTGGGAGTATCGACTTCAAGAATTTCCATATCATCGCTGATGGTATGGCGAATAGCGTCCTTGAATTCTAATTCTTTATTATCAACAAAAGTAACTTTGACCCAATACTGCACCCTGTACTCCTTTCAATAAAACCTTATGCAATATGCATTAAACGTTAGCGCCGCCCACCTCATTATTGTCCCAACTCATAAGACCGAGCCGTAGCAGCTTTGACGGCTTTCATTAAGGTCGCTCGTAACTTCCCTGTTTCTAGTTGTTGAAGACCTGCAATCGTTGTTCCACCCGGAGACGTCACCCGATCTTTAAGGACAGCAGGATGTTCGCCACTTTCGAGCACCATTCGGGCCGCCCCTAATACTGTTTGAGCCGCAAGGACACTGGCTACGGTCCGTGGAAGGCCGAGCAGTACCCCACCGTCTGTGAGTGCTTCAATCACCAGATAGATATACGCAGGACCGCTTCCGCTCAAGCCCGTCACGGCATCCATTAAGGATTCCTCCACCATGACGACTTTGCCAACCGATTCAAAAATTGATTGAGCCAGTTGAAGGTGGTCCGGGGAGATCCCCGAACTTCCGGCCAAAGCCGTTACGCCTTCCTGGATGACCGCAGGGGTATTGGGCATCGCACGAATAAGGGAAATGTTTCTCCCGAGATGGTGTTGAATGCGTGCCAAGGGATACCCCGCTGCGACGGAAATCAGTAAGTGCTTCTGAGAAACTTGCTCTTTGATCTCTGCCAGCACTGTATCCATAACCTGAGGCTTCACACAGAGCACAATAATATCGGCTGATTTCACTTCATCAGCGTTATCAGATCCCACATGAACTTGAAATGTCTTCTGGAAATGCTCTAACCGGATTGGGGAAATATCGGTAACAGAAATATTGGCGGGAGACGAAAGATGGGCCTTCAAAATTCCGGTCACCAACGCATCAGCCATGTTGCCTGCCCCTAAAAATACGAACTTTGGTGACTGTCCCATTCATCGAGTATAGCCGGAGACTGATAGGGGTTCAACTTCACTCCAGGGAATATGAACAAAATTCCTCAAGCAGCTTTTCCCACAATTCGACGCCTTCAGGACCTGTTTCTATAAAAATATTCCATTGAGCAACAAACATTTTCAAATACGATTCCTTGCATGAGGTAGGGCCCTCAATTGCTTGCCAAGGCTACCTGATGGAAAGCGTTCCGGACGGCATTGAGTTGCCCCTCCCTTAATGTGAAGAGTATATTAGAAAACCCTGTACATTCGTTGAGAAACCTTTGTTCAGGCTCCATTTCGCCTACGGTGCAATCCACAATGATTAAAAACTAGAAGCAAGGAGGAAGGGATGAAAGCCTGGCCAGTTTTCTTCATTTTCGTAATATTGAGTGTTGGTGGCATGACATCCGAAGCCCGTCAAATTCCTCTCACGCCAGAGCAAAAAACCCAATTGGAAAATGCCCAGACCGTATTGGTGGAGGTCCTTGCCTTAACGGAAAAAGGGACGTACGACCCCAGTCAACTGGTTGCCACCGTCAAGGCGCGCTTGGAAGACATTGGGTATACGGTGACCACGGATCGCTCTCAACCTCATGATGTGAAAGTGAAAGTGAAATGTGAAGAAGCAAAGACGTCGACCCGCACCTCTCCCTCCGGCGGGGATGTGGACCTGGCTGATGCACCTAACCGCCTCTGGAAGGGCCCGGCCTGTCTGTTAACCTATTTCCTCCAACAGAACAATTTCCACTGGAAAAAAGAAGTGCGCACGATCTTTGCCGATGCCAGGCAGGCCGCCCAGCAGGCCCAGGTTGACAATGCCGGAGCCTTTGCGATGGGCCAGCTCAACCAGCGGCTCGCGGAATATGATTTCCCCGTCCTGCTCTCGGCCGAATGGGGTCAAATCGATCGCCTGCTCAAACTGTTGGATAACCCCAACACGCCCAAATTGCGGAAAGTGAAAATTCTTTCCGTCCTCAGCGATGTGCATGCGGAGGAGGCCCTCCCGCAACTGACCAAACTTCTCGAGTCTACCGACTTGCAGCAAGAAACCATCAATGCGCTTTCAGGCGCTGGAGCCGATTCCATACCGGTCCTTATTGATTTATTCCAAACCAGTCCTCAATCCCACCTGCGGGCGGAAGCGGCAAAAGCCTTGGGGGATATTGCAGCCAGGACGGGAGATCCCCGCACGATTCCCCCATTGGTGGAATATGTTTCCGAAGTCTTACCCGAATTGAAAACCTCTGAAGATATTGATTTTCCTCTCCTCACTGAAGTGGTCTGGGCGATTGGAAAATTACGATGGGCCCACTCCTTGAAGCCAATTGCAGAACTACAGGATAAAGTGTGGTTGATTCATGACAATTCGAAAGAAATGGCTGAGTTGCGAGAGGCCACCAATTGGACCTATAAGGCAATAGAGTTGCAAGATGCTGCCATGTTGCCGTCGTATTGCTAATATACGGTACAATTTAGGAAATTCCGTTCAACTTCCTGTTAACCAAGTCATACCCCCATGAGACTCATGAGGGTTGGGACTTTGCGATAATGCAAGGAGGTTACTCATGACACGCTGGCCGATTTTCCTCATTTTCGCAATATTGTGTGTCGGGGTCATGGCATCCGAGGCTCGCAGAATTCACCTCACACCAGAGCAAAAAACGCAATTAGAGAATGTCCAGACCGTGTTGGTGGAGGTCCTCGCCCTAACAGAAAAAGGGACTCATGACCCCAGTCCACTGGTTGCCACCGTCAAAGCGCGCTTGGAAGACATGGGATATACAGTGACCACGGATCCCTCTCAACCTCACGATGTGGAAGTAAAAGTAAAATGTGAAGAACAGAAGACTGTGACCGGCACCTCTCCCACCGGAGGAGACGTAGATCTGGCTGATGCACCCAACCGACTCTGGAAGGGGCCGGCCTGTCTGCTGACGTATTTCCTCCAACACAATGATTTGCAATGGAAAAAAGAGGTACGCACGACCTTTGCCGATGCCAGGAAGGCTGCCCAACAGGCCCAGGTTGACGATGCCGGGACCTATGCGATGGACCAGCTCAACCAACGGCTTTCGGAATATGACTTCCCGGTTTTGCTTTCGGCCGAATGGGGTCAAATCGATCGCCTGCTCAAACTGTTGGATAACCCCAACACGCCCAAACTGCGGAAAGTGAAAATTCTTTCCGTCCTTAGCGATGTGCATGCCGAGGAAGCACTGCCGCAACTGACCAAACTTCTCGAGTCCACGGACTTGCAGCAAGAAACCATCAATGCGCTTTCAGGCGCTGGAGCCGATTCCATACCGGTCCTTATTGATTTATTCCAAACCAGCCGGCAGTCCAGCATACGAGCCGAAGCGGCAAAAGCCTTGGGGCATATTGCAGCCAAGACGGGAGACCCCCGTCCGATTCCCCCATTAGTGCAGTACGTGTCTTCGCTATTACCGCAATTGAAAACTTCGGAAGATATTGATTTTCCGGTGCTTACCGAAGTGGTCTGGGCAATTGGCAAGCAACGATGGGAGGGTTCACTTAAACCCATAAGAGAGCTTCAGCAGAAGATTTGGGTGATTTTTGACAATTCGAAAGAAATGGCCGAATTACGGGAGGCCACGAGCTGGACCTATAAACAAATCGACTTGGATGGCCATCTCAGTTAATTCCTCACAACATTGTACCGCGGGAGATCAGGCATGAGGACATCGGCGGCATGTGGATTCATCTCCATAGTATTGCTCGTTGGGCTTTTCAGTTCAGAGGGTTTTGCCAGACGGACCTATCTCAACCAAGAACAAAAGGCGCAACTCGAGGGCATTCAAACGATTATGGTTCACGTCTTGGCGTTGACAGAGCGGGGCAAAGTCGATGGAACAGTCATCGAAAATGTGGTGAGGCAACGTTTAGAAGAACTGGGCTATACCGTGGTAACCGATCGCGATGCTGCATTCGATGTAAGGGTGAACGTCAAATGCGAAGAAGTAAAAAAATGGTCGGGAACCACTCGCGGCGGCGGTGATGCGGACCATTCCGGCGCCCCATCCCGCCTCTGGAAAGGCCCGGCATGCCTCTTTTCTTATCAATTGGATGGACGAGACTTAGGGTGGTACAAAGAAGCGCGAACCAGCTTTGAAAATCCGGGTGAAGCCGCTAAGGTCGCTCACGCTCCACAATCCGGTCTTTATGCGATGCAACAATTAGCCGAACGGATTCAAGAATTTGATTTTCCCGTTATGCTCGCGGCGGAATGGGGACATGATGCCCGCTTGTTCAAGCTACTCAATAACCCCCAGACGCCCAATAAACGCAAGCTAAGAATCTTATCCCTGCTGCCTCAAGTGGAATCACACGATACTCTGCCTCTACTTAAAAAACTCATTCAAGATCCTGAACTGGCAGAAGAGGCCATCGTAGCGCTTTCCAGCACGGGGAGCGAAGGCATTCCCCTCTTAACGGATATTTTTCAAACCCAGAAAGACTCGAAGATTCGAGCGGCCGCAGCCAAAGGATTAGGGGAAATTGGCGCCCATACCGGAGACCCTTCAGTCACCCCGCCCATGCTTGATTATGTGGTTGAAAATCTGCCCCACCTCAAATCATCCTCAGACATCGATTTCCCGGTTATGACAGAGGTCGTGTGGAGTTTAGGCAAACTGCGAAATGAAAAGTCTATCGGCCCGATTAATGAGCTACAAAGCAAAATCTGGGTGATTTTTGACAATTCGAAGGAAATGGCCGAACTGCGGGAGGCCACAAGCTGGACCTATAAACAAATCGATATGGACTGGCAGGTTCAGTAGACGGGGCTATTTTGAATCCCAGCCAATGTCCCATCAGCCAGATTCCTCTTGACGCCCATACCCTGACGTCATGAGATTGGTCTCCACCCAGCTTACCTGGATTGGTCTTGTCTTTATGGTACTCATGGTTGCCTATTCGGAAAGAGGCTACACACAAATGGTCGGAGAGCTCGGGGAAATGGACCGCTTGGAACAACTCGCCGAAGAGGCGATTGCGAATGGAGACGCTGAGGGCGCCGCACTCTCCGTTGGGAAGGCCGCTCTCATGGCAAAAATTCTCGCTCAAAAGGAAGAGCACCAACAGACTCGCTCTCTGTATCAAGCAGCAGAAACCCTATTTAGAGGCCAGGAACAGGGCTACCGTGCCTTCGCACTCTTTGAACGAGCGGGAGGGCAGCCTCCGGCCTCCATGGGTGTATGCCAATACCTCGCACAGGCTGATGAAAAGGTGCAACAATCACAAAAGGAACTCAGGGCCTTGCCCGATTTCACGAATGAATCGTTGAGAGACCGCCGGCACCGGCAGATCGGAAAGACCCAAGAATGGGAAAGACTTCTCCAAGGTCTGAAGCAGGACTTGTCGTGTTAGCCTTTTCCCAATTTGTCTGACTCACCCAATCTATCATGAGACGTCTATAAAAGACCAAGAAGACCCTGTGTTAGCGAGAACAGGCGTTGGGAACTCTCTGACTCTGTGACGGGTCCGGTTCGACACTGAACACGGATCGAGTGAGCAGACGGGCGATTTCTTTGGAGATGACCTCCTGCATGACTTTGCTGGCACGAATCCGTGCCTCCTTTTCGGTCACATGCCCTTCCCGCCCCGTCTCCGAAATCACCCCGATAAGTCGATGAGAAGGATTTTCATAGATATCGATATCCCCACACCATCGCACATATTTGAACAAGGGATCCGGTAAATTTACTGTCCAAAATTGTCCTTGCCCAACAATAGCCAGGTCCGCAACCTCCGAGGACTTTGAATCGGCGGGACGGCCTAATAAGCCCTCTTGCTTGAGCCCCTCCAAAATCGCCCGTTCAATGTCCTCATGGTATTCTCCCTCAATCGCCACCGAAATAACCAAATTTTGGGCGACAAAATCCATAAATTCACGTTGAATCTGAGGGATACGATAGGAAGGTGGCAGACTGTCTCCACTGGCGCGGATCACCCGGAGATCCGTATTGAGGGTATCCCGATCAGCTAATAAAATCATGGCTTCTTTGTAGCCTCGGATGCGTTGAATTTTCTGAGGATGTGTTCGGCCTTGATGAATCATATTCTCAATCTTCGTATCCCATTCCTGTAATCGTTCCAGAATGGCCTTCTCAGCTTGTTGACGGTCGAGGCCCGCCAAAGCCCAAAAATGTCTGGTAGACGGCTGATACCAGAGGTCCAATATCTGCACATTTTCCAGGGCTTTGCTGGTCGTCACCTGTGTCCGTTGGTCGAGTTGTAACTCCCGTCGGGTTTGACTCCCCACCCCGGACTCTTGAATGGAGTACGTTTCATGGTCCATCGATTGGGTGTTCACCTGAGCAGAAAATACTCTGGCAACCGCGGCATACGCCCTTTTTTCAGCTTGTTCCCGCGATTCGGCTTCTCCAATGCCGGTGAGATATCGTTCCGCGGGATATGATTGGTGAGGTGACATGATCCATTCAGGCGGGGTCTCACTGCCGAACCAGGCACAGCCCCCGGCTAGAATGCATACTCCACTCCATATCACTATTCTCAGCATATTCATGATTGCTTATTGGAAACTCTGGTGAATGACAAGCGTTGTTTCGCCTTTGAGAAGTTGAAGCCGATGATGTTGAGACTCTCCAGCCTTCCGTCCCTGGTAATCCATGGACTGGATAGCCACGGAATAATCACCCGGTTCAACCCAGAGTCGTGTCAATTGAAGCTCACCTGGAAGAGTTCGCCACGACCGAATATCAGCTTCTTCTGTGGCCAGGGCAAAAATTCTGGCAATGGCGCCCACTAACAAGCCGACCCAATCCTGATTGTTCCGGCCCGCGGCCGCTCTAGCCCCAATGGTGATGCCTTCAGCCGCCGCCATTTTCATGGCGGATCGAGCTACCGCCCGGAGGACGAGTCCATCATAATCATCGGCGAGGTTTTTTTCGGCTACGGCGGCAATATCATACACCCGCTCCGATTGTGTTTTAAAACTGGTCGTCTGATTTATGCCCTCGATCACATCATGGGCTAACGAGGTTTTTTTCACCGTAAGTCGGGGCAAGGCAATTCGGGCGATTTGTCCGTGAATGCCATACAGCAGAGACTCCCCCCCTCGCGAGTCCCGAGTACTCCGACCAAACCAGGGCTTGGTAAGGGCCACCAGGTATAAGGCGTCTAAACTCACGGGAACATCAATAATGACATCTTCTTTCTTAGGTCCTTGTCCGTGGTAACTGATCACTATGAGTTGGGCCTGAGGGGATAGGCTATCAGAGACTGAAGCAATACTGACATCCGGATATTTTTCACGATACTGTTGGACTTCATCAGACAACCCCAATCGTTCTGCCGTTCGAATCAGATCAGCTTTCAGGATATCCGGAAAAACAACACGGGACCACGCCCGACTGTCCTCATAGACTTGCTCGGCCTTTCGATATCCGACATAGGCATTATTAAGATCACCGGCAATGTCATAGAGCAGCCCCACCAAATACCGAGCAAACGGATCTTCTTGGTAGGTCTCTTTTCCCTCTTGTTTGTCATGAAGCACATTGAGACGATGATCAATTCTCCGTCCCTCCACCAATGCCTCATTCCACTGTTGGAGGGCTGCATAGTTCAGCGCCTTCACCACGTTAATCATGACATGTTCATAAGGAGCCCCTTCAAAAGGCCGTTGAGACTCATTCACGAGCAGGGCTGAGGCCTCGTCTCGAAGGTGCCTCGTATACAGGTCTTCAACAAGAGTATACGCTTCCTCCAGAACCTTATTGCTTTCAGCGTAATGTTCGGCCAAGTGGAGCACCATGCCCTCATCCAATAAATAGAGCAAGCGATTCTTGTCTCCATAGTCGGCCTTTGCCGATTGAATAATTGTCACAGCCTGGGCTGAGTTCCCTGCCGATAGACTACGTTCTACCTTGGCATAGTGGGACATAGGGCCGCTACAGCCGACAAACCAGATGGCTCCGAGGGCAAGCAGGAGGATTCTCGGTTCAACTCTCATGGAGAAGAAGGCACGTTGGCCAAGGTAGGCAAGTGAAAAACAAGGCCCCTGACGATTAAAGCCAAGGGGAGAGAAGGACCGAACAACCGACCGCACGTTACGGAAGGGATTGGATGACCCTGCGTTAAAAGAGGAGACGTTTACGCTCGACGACTTTTTTGATTTTTTTCTGTCCGTACCAGGATTTCACATTCGTCTCAACATTGATGAGGTCTAAGTCAACCTGATAATAAATTCCTTTGACCCCATCGGATTCATCCACGATAGTACTAATCGTGCCCTTCATCATAAAATCCGCCCCCAGTTCCTGCCCAGGGCGTTTCTGGGTATCTTCCCTGGCATGGACCGCTTGCTCTTGTCGTTCCTGACGAATTTCATCGCGATCCCGTTGACTTGCCACAAACAGCACTTTTTGAGAATTGGTCATTTCCCGTTCCAAGTCCGTCACAAAGGTGCCCACATCGATATGTTCATGGCTTTTATTGAGGATCGTCCCGACAATCACCGTCGGGACTCGATTGTGTTGATTCGAAAAGTTTTCCAACCAAGGCCGGCTCACCATTTCCTTCATCATGGCTTCGGCCACTAACTTTGAGTCCGTGTCATTCCACCGACCACTAAAATCGGTCACGACCCCGGGGTCTACTCTGGTCACCTTTTTTTCTTTTCCGCATCCGCCCAATAAGAGAAGGCAGAGGCAGGGGACAACGACCGCGCAGGATTTGATCAATCGAGTAATGGGGAGCAAGGTGATTCCTTTGTGATGATGAACCAAGAAGGCAAAAGGCAGCCAATAAGCCCGGGTCAAAGCCCTCCCGGGCGCTTGGCTTCTTCCTGCTCCAGTTTTTTAAAGGCTTTTTCAGCGTTCTTGCGAACAAAATCCCGAACCTCTTCGTCCAGTTCCTGCGCTTGTTGCAGCGCTTCCTTCATTTCCGCAAAAGACAGCTTGGTCAACACATAGTAGGTGGAGGTCTCGTCGTCCTTGTAACGGTCAATGGGACGAACTCCATTTAAGGTCACAGCCGAAAAGGTCTTAACAGCCCGTTCTACGTTTTGCTCTTCCGTTGATTTGGTGAAATTCCCCGCAGAGGTTGAAGCGGCATAGTCTTGCATCAGATAGGCCGTATAGGTACGAAAAGTTTTTGCCAACTCTGCGCGTGCGCGATTTTCAGCAGTTTCCCAAGCGAGTGGTTCATTTTTCACCCCGACGACAGCCCCGACACCATAAATAGACTTGGAATCATCGGCATTCATCACACCCGATCCTTCCTGGACCCACTTGGGAGGACCTCCACATGCCACAATCATGAAAGCGAGAAAAGCAAACCCTCCGATGCGGAAAACATTCCGACGCAGATCATGGCCTTGTACGTTCATTAGGGTACCCTAACCTTTTTTAAGAAAATTTTTATCAGAGTTTCCTGTCAGACGGGTTAAGAAAATGCTAGCATTGGACCTACAACCTGTCAAGAAAATTGGACTTTTTACCATCTCACCCTGCCTCACATCGAATTGTATGCATCATCATTCGAGACATGCAGGAAACCAAGGAGGATGTATTGTGGCTGATGTAACAATTAAGGATGGCATTATCCGGGTGAAAGAACTCGACATTCAGGATGGAAAAGCCGCCAAAGCCTTGGCTGAATATCCGGAAGCCAAATGGGCGGAAATCACCAGGCGTGCGGTAAAGATTGGCCTGGGCTTTTTAAAAGGAGGGGCAGAGCCTTGACCATGTCCTCCATCCTTTTAATAGCCTAAGTGCGTTTTGGATAATGATGAATGTCACAAAAGGGAAACACCCTCGTGCCCGGGATATTAACCCGACCAGTGTTTATAGATTTGAGGACGCAGAATCAATTCCGGCCTGCTGGGCATGACCGATAAACCTGTTTAACTGATCATCTCCAAGAAAAATGGGTATCTCAACCAGGACGGGATACTCGTTCTGAATCAATTCTTGAAAGTGAGCCTGGTGATGAGATGGGACACCTAAAATCGTCCCGAAGGCCTGGATATATTCCCCGTGCCCTTGGGCGATTTCTTGAAGGAGGATGTCATGGTTGGTCACCACAAAGACTCTGGCATGTTCGCCATGTTTGACAAGCCCATCCTCTGTCCACCAGGATTTGCCCGACGTTGAAGACAGAAAATTGGTTACTCCATCCGAAGTCGTATCGAGTGTGGCTTTGATTGTACAACCGGAAGAAATTCCCAAAAGGAAGACCCCTAATGCCGCGAGACCTTGAAACGTTTTCAAGCTTTGTATCATGATAGTTCTCCTTGCCTGAGTGCATGAACATGACAGAGACGTCATGACACTTTACAATTGGATTTTTGTCGGATGCAGCGCATTAAAACTTTGACATTTTTCATCATGAAACACAACTCCTGTCTGATGCGATCTCCGATCAATCTCAATTAAACTGGATTAAACAAACGCTATGCTAACGCCTGAGGATCATCTTGAATTAATACGCCGCGGGATTTCCACGTTCCAGGTGGAATCACAACTCCAGCGACTGCGTCATGGAGTCCCTCCGATCACCATTATTCGTCCATGCCGGTTGAACGATGGGATTGTCCAACTCCGTCCAGAACACTTCTCACAGTATCAACAACAATTTGAAGCGGCCCGGCAGGCGGACCGAGTCAGTAAATTTATTCCTGCATCCGGAGCCGCCACTCGTATGTTCAATGACCTCCTTAAATTTTTGTCCCAGGAGGCCTCATCCGAATCCTCTTCCAATCAGGCCCCATCTCTTCCCCACGCTGTCGATCAGGCTTGGACGCGCTTACAGGATTTCCCGTTTATTCCCGATTTAGAACAGTATCTCCATGGGCAGGGACAACCCCCTCCAACGGATCAGCATACACATGATCTCAATACGATTCTTCAAGCGGTCCTAAAGACGCCCGGCCTTGGCTATGCCGAATTGCCCAAGGCCCTACTCTCTTTCCATCGCTACAAAGAAGGATCCCGCACCGCACTGGAGGAACATATTCATGAAGCCATCCGTTATCATCCCAACCAAGCAAATTCAATAAAGATTCATTTGACCGTTTCTCCGCAATATGAACAGGCCATTAAAACCCATTTGCATACCATCCAACAGACTTTGGAAAGACAGGGGTGGAAACTCGATTGCACGGTCTCCTTCCAAAAACCGTCGACCGACACCGTCGCACTGGACTCTGACAACCAGCCATTTCGTGGCGAAGATGGCACACTGGTTTTTCGACCGGGAGGACATGGCGCGCTATTGGAAAATTTAAATGATTACCAGGGAGACATCATTTTCATTTCCAATATTGACAACGTCGTCCCCGACCATTTGAAAGATCCGATCGTCGCATGGAGAAAGGCATTGGGAGGCTACCTGGTTGAGCTTCAACAACATGTGTTTCACCATATAGCACAACTCAGCTCGCTCCCCGCAGATGCGAAAAGTGTCCATCAGGCGGAAGCCTGTATCCTGCAGGAACTCCTTCTTCCGCTTCCCCAATCGTATCGAGAATTGGCGCTTCCCGATCAAGCCACATTGTTAAAGCAGTATTTAGATCGGCCCATCCGGGTCTGTGGTGTCGTCCCCAATACCGGCGATCCGGGAGGAGGGCCATTTTGGGTTGCGCATCCCGAGGACGCCCCGTCCAGGCAAATCGTCGAGCAATCACAAGTCAATCCCGATTCTGAAGCCCAACAAAAACTCTTTGCCTCCGGAACTCATTTCAATCCGGTTGATCTGGTCTGCGGAGTCCGTGATTTTCAAGGAAATCCCTTTAACCTCCTGGAGTACGTCGATCCCGGAACCGGCTTTATCGGCATGAAATCCTACCAGGGTCGTCCCCTCAAAGCCTTGGAATGGCCAGGCTTGTGGAATGGAGGAATGGCGCATTGGATTACCATTTTCGTGGAAATTCCCCGCGCCAACTTTAATCCCGTCAAAACCTTCCTTGATTGGCTTCACCCAGCCCATCAACCTCAGACAAAACAACAGTAACTTTACTTTCGGTTGGATACACATCTGTTTCATTTTTCTTCGTTCCTGTTCAATAGTTAATTGCGCATCCTCGCCAAGGGTATCCGGTAAAGATGAAGAAGATTCAGACCGAAACCTAGTGCAGGTCATTGCGCCTTAACCGGGCTCACTCATCCCACACCTGGAAAATTTTCATGAACGAACAAGAATTTTTCTCACTTTGGCAAAATTTTGGGTTTCCCTGTAAATCCCATCCGTGGCACGGTGTCGAAATCGGAGATGAGGCACCACTCACCGTCACGGTCTATGTCGAAATTGTGCCCACCGACACGGTTAAATATGAATTGGATAAAAAGTCAGGCCATTTGCGCGTGGACCGGCCCCAGCGCTATTCCAATGTGTGCCCCACGCTGTACGGATTAATTCCTCAAACCTACTGCGGGCAATCCGTCGCAGCACTCAGCGCCAAATGTACCAATCGGCCTGGCCTCGTCGGTGACCTGGATCCATTAGACATTTGCGTTCTGACTGAGAAAAGCATTATCCATGGAGATGTTTTGCTTCAAGCCATTCCGATTGGTGGCTTGCGTATGATCGATGGGGATGAAGCCGATGATAAAATTGTGGCCGTTCTCAAGGGCGATGCGCTCCATGAACAATGGACAGATATCAAAGCCTGTCCGGTCCACTTTGTGGAACGCCTCATGCATTACTTCCTGACTTACAAAGATGCTCCCGGCTCCCAAAAAAAGAATTGCGAAATCACACATGTGTATGGCCGCGAAGAAGCCCATGAGGTCATTCGCCGCAGTCAACAGGATTACGCCGCGAAATATGGACACATCCAAGCCCAACTTGCCAAACCCCGCCATGCACTTAATTAAAAAACGCAGCCCTCTGAACTCCTCTCATCCATCTCAATTCCATTTGAAATGAAAGTCCCAACAGCTTGCGGTCAGCGACGGGTCTCCTATTCATAGCCTCCAAACCCTATTCAATGCTCACCTCTTTTTCACGGTCTTTAATCTCTGCCCTCTTGAAGCAACGAGCCAAGGGCAGCATAATGGGCTTATCAGCCTTCTCGCTGAGAAGACATGTTCTTGATGGTGTCCCAAAAGCGTAACTAAGGAGGAACAGACCTAATGAGTGAAAATATTGAAACACTGCAACGATCAACCCGGGTCATTCCTCCCTCACCCGACATCACAGCCAACGCCCATATTCAGGATTATGAAACCGCCTACAAGCAGTCCATTGCGAACCCTGAAAAATTCTGGGACGGCATTGCCAAGGAACTCCACTGGTTTTCACCCTGGAACAAGGTCCTGGACTGGAACTATCCCTGGGCCAAATGGTTCGTGGGAGGCACCTGCAATATTGCTTACAACTGTCTCGATCGCCATGTCCAAACCTGGCGAAAAAACAAAGTGGCCGTCATCTGGGTCGGGGAAGAAGGGCAGGAACGAATCCTGACCTATGGCGAGTTATTACGGCAGGTCAACAAGTGCGCCAACGGACTCAAAAGCCTGGGCCTCAAAAAGGGCGACCGGGTGACCATCTATCTCCCGAAAATTCCCGAGCAAATCGTCGCCATGCTGGCCTGCGCCCGCATCGGCGTGATTCATACGGTGGTGTATTCCGGTTTTAGTGCCACAGCGTTGGCCACACGAATAGAAGCATGCGAAGCGCGGGTGGTCATCACTGCGGATGTGGGCTATGACCGCAGTAAGAAAATCCCCCTCAAGCCGGTCGTCGATGAAGCCGTCGCCAAATGCCCAACCGTGGAAAAAGTCATCGTCGTCCAACGGGAACAATCAGCGTCCCCTCTTCAAGCCCCGAAAGAATTGGATTGGGAAGACTGGCTCAAAGATCAATCCCCCAAATGTGAAGCCGAACACCTGGACTCCGAAACCCCGCTCTACATCCTCTATACCTCAGGGACCACGGGTAAACCAAAAGGCGTGGTCCATGTCCATGGTGGCTATATGGTGGGCACCTACATCACCACCAAATATGTCTTCGACCTCAAAGACGAAGATGTCTATTTTTGCGTGGCGGATCCGGGATGGGTCACCGGCCACAGCTATATCGTCTATGGCCCGCTCTTAAACGGCGCCACGATTTTAACGGCGGAAGGCAAACCCGACTATCCCAATCCCGGGCGCTGGTGGGATCTGATTGAACGCTATGGCGTGTCGATTTTCTATACCACCCCAACGGCCATTCGGCTGCTCATGAAATTTGGAGAGGACTGGCCCAAAAAATACGATCTCTCCTCCCTTAAAATTTTAGGGTCGGTGGGCGAGCCGATTAATCCGGAAGCCTGGGAATGGTTCCATCGCGTGACGGGTGGCACCAAACCTATCATGGATACCTGGTGGCAAACGGAGACCGGCATGATCATGGTCACACCCCTCCCTTGCGTGCCACTCAAACCAGGCTCTGCCACCCGCGCGTTTTTAGGCGTCGAAGCCGATGTCATGGACCGCGAAGGCAACATTGTGGAACATGGCGGAGGATTTGCGGTTATCAAAAAACCCTGGCCGTCAATGATGCGCACCATCTACAAAGAGCCGGATCGCTATCTCATGTATTGGAATACCATCCCCGGTGTGTATACCGCAGGCGATGTGTGTCATAAAGATGAAGACGGCTACTTGTGGTTTATGGGTCGAGCAGATGATGTCGTGAAAGTCGCCGGAAACCGGATCGGCACCGCTGAAGTCGAAAGCGCCTTAGTCAGCCATGAAGCGGTCGTGGAAGCCGCCGTCATCGGCAAACCGCATCCGACCGCCGGGGAACAGATCAAAGCGTTTGTGATCCTGAAGCAAGGGTACAAGGAAACGCCAGATCTCATCAAAAGTTTGCAGGATCATGTGTTGCAGGAATTGGGCAAGATCGCCGTCCCACGGGAAATCGACATTGTCCCCTCACTCCCCAAAACCCGTTCCGGCAAAATCATGCGCCGGGTCTTAAAGGCCAAAGAACTCGGCCAGGACCCCGGAGACATTTCCACCCTTGAGGAATAGGAAAAAATGTGTGGGGAAAACGAAGTCCGCTTGATGGGATACAATCAGGAATGCTATTGCTCCAAACGCTCTTTGAGCTGACGAACATTAAGTTTATCTTTTTCCCCGTCCGGTGGCTTCTTTATTTTTGATAAGGTGCCATTTGGATAAAAAGGGAATCATGAGGCCTTCCAACTCGACTCGTGTTTATTTATAGGCATCAACAAAGTGGGGGGAACCAGCCCCGAAGGCTATCAAAGAATCGTAGATTCGCTTTGAATTCTCATTCGAACATTCAACCCAGATATCGACGCCTCCCGTCGCTCGGGGATAAACTCAAAGCATAAGCTCAACCACCAGGAATTTAACCCTGTTGGCGAGTAGAAGAGACAACATTTCTTTGTAGTCTTCATTGAACATACTCAGGATCCAAAAGGCTCCAAATTTCCGACGTCAAATCCCAGATCATGAGAAATCGTTCCGCAGGCAATGCCTGAACGGCATCATCAAAGTGATCGGATAACTGTTTTAGCACCTCATGCCGCCGATTCGTTTTTATGGAATGAATTTTACCCCATAGAAAATTTTCACCATAAGAAACCGAGAATACATTTGGAGTTCTTTATAAAGTTTGTCTCTCTTGAAATGGAATACCAGTCCAGGCGTCCGTGCTCCAGGCGATGTCTGCCATAAAGAAGAATACAACTACTTGTGGTTTATGGGCCAGGCGGATGATGTCGTGAAAGTCGCCGGAAACCGGATTGGTACCGTAGAAGTTTGAAAGGGCTCTAGTTCACGAAGCCGTGGTGGAAGCGGCCGTTATCGGCAAACCGCATCCGACCGCTGGAGAACAAATCAAGGCCTTTGTAGTTTTGAATAAGGTCAGCAGGAAAAGTCGACCTCATCAAAAGTTTGCAGGAGCATGTCTAAAGGAAATTAGGCAAGATCGTCGTCTCCCGCGAAATTGAAATTGTTGCATCCTTGCCAAAAACCCGTTCAGGCCAAACCATGCGCCGGGTCTTGAAAGCCAAAGAAATCGGCCAAGACCCAGAGGACAATTCTACGTTGGAGGAATGAATACATAGCCAGGGAAGTTTGAAAATTCACCATAGGAGATGATAAAAAAGGACACTGAATCGAGCAATTGAATGTTAGTAGTTTTCAAATGGATGGGAATTTGATTAGTGAAGGGTCAGTGGATAGGTAATTACATTGGAGAAACAAGTGGAACTATTATCCTTAATGCCGATGAAAGGCCCACATGCTCCAAGGGATAGCGATTTAATTGACCAGGATCCAATCTTCCCAACGACGGCAGCCTTATTCAAAACATCTGATAAAAGCCACTCCCTTCGGTTCCGCACAAGCCTCCTTTTGCCAATAAACCCTCATTCTGCGTTGCCAGATTTATGGGAGAAGGTTAAAAGTCACTACGCAAATGATGTGACTTTTTCCAATTTTGCCGATGTGAACTTATCATGGGATGAAGCCCACCTTTCACTTTCTTGGACAAGTGATATAGACGTGTCGGGAAGCTGCGAGCTGACAAGGTCCAAAGCAGGGCAACCATCTGAATTAATTCCCCTAACTAAAGACTCGGGAATCATATAAAACACATATGATGAGTCTAGAGAAACGGCGTTATCTTTTTCGTGGGCAGAACAGGCCGTGGCGCCTACGGACCTCATTCCATCGTACCGGTCGAGCTGACCTAAATAGATTTTTAAATGAAGATATTCAATCCTTACACAAACAACTTAGCGCTCGGACCAAACACGTCTTCAATCTTGAAATTCCAAATGAGAACGGGGCATTTTTTAATTGCGTACAACATCACGGCTACCCAACACCTCTCTTAGATTGGTCCTATTCCCCCTACGTCGCAGCCTTTTTTGCATATCGGGGGATTAGCAACGAAGTAGCAAAAAAATCAAGACCGGAAGAAAAGGTTAGAATTTTAATGTTCGACCAAGAGCAGTGGAAAGAGGACAGGGACTCAGATCATGCTTTTATCGCACCCAACTCCCTATTTTTCAATTGGAGAATTTTTAGCAATTGAGAATGAACGAATGATTCCACAACAAGCAGCCTCAACTGTAACCAATATCGATGACATAAGAATCTTATATAAAAGCAAAGGAATCAAATGGGAAAACTTTTTTATCAGCAATTGATCTTCCCATCTGTGATCGAGAGAAGGTCATCCATGAATTAAGATATATGGGAATCACCGCAGGCTCTATGTTTCCTGGCCTAGACGGTGCGTGCGAGCAATTGAAGGAGCAAAATTTTGAAATCTAGGCAGAAACGAAAATTCCTTTATTGCCATTATTTATTCCCCTCTGACTGACACCTATTTTGCTTCCTAGTAACAGATACCAAAACTGATTTTGAGCAAGCCAAAATTTTTATATTTTTTCACTTCAGTAACCTAGTAATTCTACAGGCTTCTCATCTCTCATCTATGAGAAATTCCGAAATATCTTGCTCTCAGTGTCCTCATGATTTTCTTTTGTCTCGCCGTACCTGCAAATATTCCCAATCGACAAGTCAATAGGCCCTGTTGCGCTCCAAACGGACTAAGGAGACAATACCCGGCTGGTGCCCACTTTCATCATTTCTTCGCACGCATTGACCTATCAGGAAAAGCTGGAAAAATAGCCTTATAGAGTGAAAGCTTGTGACTCAACTCCTTTCATGCACACAATGTTTTGAACGACATGCCAAATCTGACTTCATTTGATAGCCCTGAAGATTCTGCCATCCGTTTTGTTCTGGGTGGGAAAATCAAAACATTAGCCAACACTGATCCCTCTATGACTATATTGCGCTATCTGCGTGAAATAGGGAACCGGACCGGAACAAAAGAGGCCTGTGGTGAAGGAGGTTGCGGGGCCTGCACGGTGGTTTTGGTGGATTTAGACAATGATGGACAGCTTCGCTATCGCACCATCAATTCCTGTCTTCACCCATTACCTCAAGTGGATGGCCAGGCGCTTCTCACGGTGGAAGATCTGAAGACAGTCGATGGCCACCTGCATCCCGTGCAACAAGCATTGGTTGAGGCTCATGCCTCGCAATGCGGATATTGTACTCCGGGTATTGTCATGAGTCTGTTTGCGCTTTACCAATCCGGGATTTCTTCAGTAGAGAAGCGATCGTCAATGCATTGACCGGGAATCTATGCCGCTGTACCGGCTATCGACCAATCATTGATGCCGCCTTATGCCTATTTGAAGCCGATCGTCCAACCGTCGTGGAGGGCAACCAACGAATGAACCAAAGTCCCGGGTCTTCCCGGCGATTGGCTATAGATGAAAGTACCCTTCGTGAATTATTAGATTCCATGAAAAGATCCCATCGACTATCCATACAAGGAAGTACGAACACGGGAAAAACAAATCGTTATCTGCTCCCTGCGGATCTAGCCGAACTATCCGAAATGCTTGGACAATATGAGAGCCCTGTTCTCCTTGCGGGTGGCACCGATATTGGCCCCATGTTTCGCAGAAACCACAGAATAATGAAACGATAATCTTCATCGGAAAAGTTAAGGAGCTCAGGGGTATGATTCCCTCCGATTCAGGTATCACCATCGGTTCGGCGACGACCCTGACGGAGGTCTATCCGGTCATTTCCCGGTACTATCCCGCCTTTGGAGAATTATTGCTGCGCTTCGGGTCTCCGGCAGTTCGTAATCTGGCAACCATCGGCGGGAACATTGCCGGCCGGTCACCTGTCAGTGATACCGCCACGGCCTTGATCGCCCTGACAGCACGATGACGGTACGCGTTGGCAGTACACAGGAACCTCAGTGGAAGCCTTTCTACAGGTGGCAGGCATGATGTTCTCGCTTCCGGCGAGCTTATCGAATCCATCTTCCTTCCCTTTCCCAAAAAAGGGAGTATGTTCTCTGCGTATAAAATAACCAAACGGCACGATTGTGATATTGCGGCAATCAACGCGGCATTCTCTTTGGAACTGAAAGACAACCGGATACACCAGGTGCGTGTTTGCTATGGCGGGATGTCACCTTACGTAAAGCGGGCTACTCACTGTGAACGAGCGTTGACTGGCATGCCTTGGGCTGCAGGTACCATGGAAACAGCGGGTCACATGTTAACGAAGGATTTTGAGCCAACCACCGATGGGCGTGCTTCCCAGGGCTATCGAATGCTGGTCGCTAAAAACCTCCTTCAACGATGGTATCTTGAATCTACCCTTCCACCGGAAAGTCTGCAGGTCAGGGCGTACCAAAAGACATATGAGTAACCATGAGATTCCAGGTGATGCCGGATCGTCCAGAAATCATGATAGCGCTCGTTTACATGTGACCGGCGAGGCAGACTACGTCGACGATCTACCGGTTCCCGGGTTGACACTTTATGCGGCATTTGGAGTCAGCCAATACGCTAATGCGCGCGTCACCAAACTTGACCTGGAAGGCGTCAGACAGTCTCCCGGGGTTGTGTCGGTTGTCACTGCGCACGATATTCCGGGGAAAACCTCATTAGCTTCATCCAGGCGGATGAGCCCGTCTTTGTTCGACGTATTGAGTGTGCGGACAGCCGTTATTTGCGTGGCTGCGCAATCCTTTCAGCAGGCGCGAGCGGCGGTCGAGTGTGCGAGAGTGGAATATGAACCTCTGGTGCCGGTTCTTACGGTCGAACAAGCGTGGCTGATGATTCATTTGTCCTGCCATCGAAGCGCCTTTCCAGGGGAAACGCCCACAAGCGCTGGAATCTGCTACCCACCACCTGGAAGGACACCTGAAGGTCGGCGGTCAGGAACACTTTTATTTCGAATCTCAGGTGTCCCTGGCAATTCTCAACGATGACGGAGGAATCTGTATTCACAGCGCCACCCAGTATCCTTCACATGTCCAACAGGTCGTTGTCCGGGTGCTGGGGTTGAAACGAATCAGTGACGTGACGGTGATGTGTCGTCGTATGGGAGGTGCCTTTGGGGGTAAGGAAACTCAGTCGACTCTCTTTGCTTGCGTGGCGGCTTTGCTCGCTGCAAAAACGGGTCAGGCTGTGAAATGCAGGCTAACCCGGCAGGAAGACATGGCGATGACCGGCAAGCGGCATGATTTCCTAGCCCTCTATCAGGTCGGCTTTGACAAGAGGGGCGAAACCGAAGGATACCGGGTGGAGCTGTCCTCACGGTGCGGGATGTCTGCCGACCTCTCAGGATTTATTAACGATCGTGCCATACTCCACAGCGATAATTGTTATTTTTTACCTCATGTGACCATTAACTCTCACCGCTGCAAAACCAACACGGTATCCAGTACGGCCTTTCGCGGATTTGGCGCCCCCCAGGGGATCTGGGTGATGGAACAGATTATCGACGAAATTGCCCGTTACCTCGGTCAAGATCCGCTCGACATCCGCAAACGAAACTTTTACGAACAGGGCAACGTGATACGACGCCTTATGGATGCGTGTCGAAGACCCCCTATTGCATGAGATCGTCTCACGCCTGGAAAAACAGATGCCAGGTACCGGGAGCGTCGTGCTGAAATCGAGGACTTCAACCGTTACAGTCCTATTCTCAAACGAGGCTTGGCGTTGACTCCGGTGAAATATGGTATTGCCTTTACTCAAACCCATTTAAACCAAGCCGTGCATTGGTGCATTTATACTTGACGGCAGCGTCTACCTGAATCATGGCGGGACGGAGATGGGCCAGGGGCTCTATACCAAAGTCGCACAGGTTGTCGCCGAAGAATTGCAGATCGATATGGGACGCATTACCATTTCTGCGGCGGATACCAGCAAAGTTCCGAATGCGTCAGCCACGGCGGCCTCGGTTGGGTCGGACCTCAATGGCAAGGCGGCTCAAGCGGCTGCCCGAAAAATAAAATTGCGTCTGATCGAATTCGCTGCGAAGCATTTCAACATCCGGCCGGAAGAGGTTGTATTTACGAATAATGGGTATCGTTTGGGTCACAACAGATCTCTTTCAGGAGCTGGTGGCGCTCGCCTATCAAGAACGGATCTCATTGTCCGCGACTGGGTTTTACCGAACCCCGGAAATCGAGTTCGATCGAAACAACTTCACCGGACGGCCCTTCCTCTACTTTTCCTATGGCGCAGCGGTTTCCGAAGTGGCAATCGATACCCTGACAGGAGAAAGTACATTACTGAGAGTCGATATTTTGCACGATTGTGGAACATCACTGAATCCTGCCATCGATCGCGGGCAGATTGAAGGAGCCTTCCTTCAGGGAGCAGGCTGGTTAACCATGGAGGAACTGATCTGGAATGATGCCGGAGTTCTGCAAACTAACACCTCGTCCTCCTACAAAATTCCGGCCTGCCATGATTGCCCTGTGCATTTTAATGTTGAGTTACTCAAGACCGCGCCAAATCGAAAAGACAGTGTGTTTTCCTCCAAGGCGGTTGGTGAACCGCCATTCATGCTGGCCATCTCGGTGTTCCAGGCCATTAAAGATGCCATTGCCGCGGCCGGAAACCGTTGTCGACGTCCGCAATTAGATGCACCGGCAACCCCGGAACGCATCCTGAAGGCCATTCAGGACATTCGTTCAACATGACAAGGTCCTCCGTCCAACTATGAATACCTGGTTAGCAGTGCTGGAATCCATGAAAGATCGGCGAATGGCCTGTGCCCTGGTGGTTCTGGTACAGACAACAGGATCAACCCCCCGTGAGGTGGGAGCCAAGATGGTCGTCACTGCGTTTGACTATTTTGGATCCATTGGCGGCGGGGCTCTGGAATATGAGGCCATCGACCAGGCCCGCCAGATGCTGCGTGCCGAGGGGAATCAACAGCCAAAACGATATCTTCGAACCTGGCACCTTGGGGCGGATGTCGGCCAATGTTGTGGCGGGGCATGTACCCTGTATCTGGAAATACTCCCTCCGGTTGACCATTTCTGGCTGAATCATTTGATGAAGTGCCGGAATAACGAACCTTGTGTTCTCATTACTTCTCTAGACAGTCAGAATGGATCTGACAGACAGGGGAAGATGATCGTGACCACACACCATGTTGAAGGGAGCCTGGGAGCCGGTCAGGAGTCCGTGTTGGATCATGCCCGCAACTTGCTGAAACTGTCCGTCAATTCCGACATGCATCCGCATGTAGTGTTGCGCAAACCAGGGGATCAATCGCCAGCCTACTTGTTAGAGTTATATGGTCTCAATCCTTTTGACTGATTTTATTTGGAGCCGGCCATGTTGGGAAAGCCATTATTGGTGTGATAGGGGGGTTGCCCTACCATGTCCCCTAGACCCATCGATGCACGGCCCAAATGTTTCCCGTCTCCGTTCCACCGAATGTAGAAAAGGTGGTAACAGAACAGTATGTTGAAATTATCCAGGAAACGCACCCAGGGACATTCTTCCTGATCATGACACACAGTCACCCGCTTGACCTGGAACTCTGCGAACATATTCTGAAACGCGGGGATTTCCGGTATCTGGGAATTATCGGATCAAAAACCAAACGCACTCGTTTTGAAAAACGACTTATCCAAAAGGGATTGAGGGAGGAGGAGATAAAACGCCTCATATGCCCCATCGGCATCCCGGAAATTTCCGGCAAATACCCCGGCGCTATCGCAGTCTCCGTCGCAGCACAGATTCTCCAACAACTGAATACAACAGAGACCATTACAGAGGAATCACCCACCATGAAGACCTTCATCTCTGAAGAAAGTGCCTACCAATATCCGAACAGTCTTTAAAGCCTTATGACGAAAAAACTCAGATTTTGCCTCTGCACGACCTTTTATCCGCCTTACAATTCGGATGCGGATGGGTTGTACGTTCACCGACTGGCCAACGGGCTTGCGGGGCAAACTCGGCCATGATGTCACGGTGTTACATAACCCTGATGCATATGAAGTCCTGACAGGGAAAAAGGTTGCAGCCTCCTACGAAGATCATCCCAATATCACCATCAAAAAAATCACCACTCCATTGAAGCGTCTGAGTTTATTGGCTGTTCATCAAACCGGAAGACCATTTGGCCAGAAAGCCAGTCTACAGGAATGCTTTAAAGAGCCTTTTGATGTCATTCATTACTACAACATTACGTTGTTGGGCGGTCCTGACATCTTCAGCTACTGGACAGAGCACTATCAAAATGTGTGGATTGAATGACCACTGGTTGATCTGCCCCATGCACCTCCTTTGGAAATATACCAACGAGGTCTGCGAAAAGCCCCAATGCATTACGTGCACGATACGGATGGCAAACCGCCTCAACTCTGGCGCAACACTGGTCTCATGGAAAACATGGCCAGCCAGATGTCGATGTGTTCCTGGGCCCAAGCCTTACCATTCACAAACATCGTGAGCGTGGGTTCAAGAATGTCATGATTCATTTGCCTCCTTTTTACACCATTCCAGAAACAGCCAACGTGACAGAGAGGATGCTCCCAGCCAATGGTCCGTATTTCCTTTGCGTCGGCCGGTTAGAAGAATATAAAGGCTTTCAAGATGTCATTCCCCTATTCCGTCACTTTCAGGACCATACACTGATCATTTGTGGCCGAGGCAGCTATAGCCAACAATTACACGATTTAGCCGACGGCATGACCAATGTGTTGTTCGTTGATCAATTGTCCCAAAGCCAAATTCAAGCACTATATGAAAACGCATTGCCGCCATTGTCCCCTCCCTTTGCTATCAAACCTTCTGTCATATCACCGCAGAATCCTATTCCGCCGGAACTCCCGTCATTGCCAGGAAGCAAAGTGCTGTAGAAGAAATTATCGCTGAAAAGGGGGGGGATTTTGTACACGAATTCAACAGAACTTCAACAAGCTATCACCACGATGATTTCTGATGCCAAGAAAAGAAATGATCTCAAAAACGAAGCCTACCAGGCGTACCATGAGGAATATTCAGAAGACGTCTATTTACAACGATACGTACATGTCGTAGAAGAACTTTTGTTGCAAAAAATCAAATTCGGGGCAATACGGGGATACGACCCCGGAACAGAGGACATTTGCTAAGAGAAAAATATTTGGTCTGTAATCTAGTGCCCACGATTCCTATCATCAATGACTTTTCGAAACTCACCATCTCCATGACATCACTAATTACGGCGATAGCGGTTTTACTTCCCCTCGCTCCTATTTTGAACGTGTACCGTCTGCCAGGTTTCATTCGTCGCCTACGATTGTTTCCTCGTGTGTTTGTCCTGCTCAGTTCCGCTATTGTCTTGTATATTTCCCTGACTGTTTTGCTCGTCCTGTATTTCCCCCGTTATGTACCTGCAGTGTTGACTATTGCTTTTCCATTGGCGTTCTACCTGTACTTTTGGCGCGCAAGGTCGACATTCGGCTCGAAGAAGAGACTTCCTCCAGGTTCTCTGAGACTCGCGCCCCCAGGCCCTTGGGTTGATTATTTGTATTACCAGCAACAGGCTGATAAACACGGCCCCATTTTTAAAATGAATAATTTCGTCCAGCCGATGATTTGTCTGGCTGGAATTGAACTGGGTACAGAATTTCTAAAACGCCATGAGGATGCTACAACGACGCCGCCCATGCCTTTCAACAGTCGCATCCCCGGCGGCTTCATGCGTTATATGACACCCGCCATTCACATGGAATATCGGAACAAGATGAAAAACATTTTTTCTGACCATTCATTTCTTGAAGGAAAGGAAGATCTGATTGTGGAGATTATTAGGGACAATCTCTCAAAAATGGCAGGCCATACGAAGCAGACGAATCCCGTCCCCCATTTCCAGAATATGGCATTTTCCATTTTCGCGGCGCTTTTTCTGGGAATTTCTCCTCAGGATCAGGACTTTGGACGGTTGCAAAGATTGTATGAACAAATTGATTACCGACACGCCCTGTTTACGACCAAATCAAAGATTGAGCAATCTTTGGATGAAATTGAAGAGATTTTTCTGAATCATGTACATGAACGGCAATCCTATTTTAGGAGTTTCCTTGGAGACCAGCTTCAGGATTCCTCAAAATATTCCCATGACACAACCTTACTTCGGAATTTCATCTATTTGCTCCAAACCTCCTGGATAGATGTATCTGACCTTCTATTCTGGATGTTCAAATTGCTAAGTGACAACCCTCAATGGATAGAGGCACTTCGCGTGAAACTCCACTCACAAGACGATTCACTCAGGCAATCTGCGCACCAATTGGGCAATCGTGTTGTGCTTGAAACTTTGCGGCTGGAGCAAAGCGAATATCTTATGCGCAAGGCCCTGCGCGACATTGAATTTGAAGGAATTTTGATTCCAAAGGGCTGGCTGGTACGGATTGGCATCCGTGAAAGCCATCGGGATGCTGAAATCTTTCCAAATCCAAATGACTTCAACCCTGATCGTTTTTTAACAACATCCATCGGCCCCAAGCAGTATTCTCCTTTTGGCATTCAACAGAAATCGTGTTTGGGAAAGGGACTCACTCTTTGGATTGGGCAGAAGGTTGTTCTGGAATTAGCGCAAGGCTTTGAATGGAAAGTCGTTCATGATGGTCCCAGAGAATTGGGGTCTTTCATTGGAGACCCAGTGCCAAGTTACGCGTACGGATGTCTTCATTTTCTATGGGTTCAGCATAATTAAAATTTATGAAAAGTGCTCAAACCTTATTGACTACTGTTTTTCGAAGCGAACGGGGACAAAGTATAAATATTTCTCCAACACATTCCGATAAAAGGAGAGTAACCCCCGTGTCGTCAAAAGACCGTTATGAAAGGCACATGAACAGCTACTTGCCCTATAAAAAAGCAGGAAAAATGAAGGATAATCGTCAATCCGCAGATTCTGAGGATTGCCTGTACTGTCCTTTGAGAAAGCCTGTCTTTTGGCCTATCGTTTTTCTTCTTTTTGTGTTGGGTCCTTTTGTTTTTTCTTCCAATATTTCAAATACATCCTCAAACCCCCGGTTTGCATCCTCGCCCTCCTGTCCCCAAACAAACCAAGCCTCAAGATGTCGACGGCAGGGATTCTTCATTTCAAAATGTCCAACTTCGGAACCCGGGTTCTCAGAAATAAAAAAAATACTTCGCAGCTTATTGTGTGTACCACGTCCTGACCGAGTCACTTCAGGGAGTGGGAATCATCGACCTGAAGATACCCCAGTCGGGAAGGCATGATAAGATGGACAATCATTTGAAAGGTCTTATAAAGGTCTCCCTGCTTGAACGGTTGGGGACATGTTGAGAACCCTGACAATGGGAATCGTCTGCTTGATGCTGGGTGCCTGCTCGAGCATTGAACCGGGAGGAAAACTACCCACAGCGTTGTCAGTTGACCTCAATCGCTATGCCGGAATCTGGCATGAAATTGCACGACTGCCGATGTGGGGGCAACGAAATTGCGTAAGATCTACAGCCGAGTACCGGATACTGGAATCGGGGAAGGTTGCCGTGCGAAACGCATGTACCACCTCGACCGGTGAGGAGGTCAGCATTGAGGGAGTGGCCACGGTGGTGGACCCTGAACATCGGGCAAAGTTGAATGTGGTCTTCGACCAGTGGGCAGCTAAGCTTGTGGCATGGTTTACTTCGTCAGAGCAGGGGAATTACTGGATCCTTCGGGTCGACCCCGACTACCGGCTTGCGATCGTCGGCACCCCTGATCGCGACTACCTCTGGCTTCTGGCACGAACCCCCTCGATCGATGAAGCAAGCTATCAGGACATGGTCTCCTTTAGTCACCGCCTTGGTTTTCAAACAGAGCATTTGATCCGTGCTCCGTCCAGCGCAGATTAAGTTCTTGCTTCCCCAATTCAATATTAAAATTTTTCGAAAGTGGAATTAATAAAATAAGCCGAAGAATTTTCCTGAAATGGACTTTTTGCCGTTCCCTAATGCACGGAAGCATGCTGCCGGTCCTCGCAGTTTATGAAACAAAAGCCTTTAGTTTTTCCAAGCACAGTGAACCCAATGAGGGCAAGTATTGCAAGGACCGCTTGGACTCGAGCTTGCTATTTTGACAGTGTGTAAAATCGGTCTTTCACGATTTTGCCGTTAGAATATTTATCAAAGCTCTCTCCCATGGAATCACCGAGTTCTGCCAATCGCGTGTCGGGATGAGGGTGAGTCTTAAACAGCAAGGCCACGCTGCTGTCATTGAGCCCGCATGGCCAATTTCCTGCAACACCATGGGCAGGCCATAGGCGTCATATCCTGCCCGGGTGGCCAACACCACACCAATTCTGTCGGCCTGATATTCGGCATCTTTATCCAACCCGCGAGCCATCATTTCCGCTCCACTCCCAATCAGATTATTCATGGCCTGCTCCGCTTGTTTATTCTTCATTTTCCGAGTTTTTGGGATAACAGGCTGCTTCCCATATCAATGGCCTTGCTTTTCTTAATAATGTTCAAGTGATGCCGCTTGACGACATGACCAATCTCATGTCCCAGGACTCCAGCCAATTCAGCTTCATAATGCAGTTTTCGATACAAACCTTTGGTCAGAAAAATAAATCCACCCGGCGCAGCAAACGCATTGATATCCTCCGAATCCAACACACCGAAATACCAATTAAGGTCGGTTCTTCTACTTTGCAGACTTAGCCACCTTCCAACCTCATTGACATATCGTTGCAGGCGTTCATCCTTGACCAGAGGCGCAGCCCCAAGCAGTCGTCCCGCAATCTCTTGCCCGATGGCGATTTCCTCTTCTGTGGAAGTCCCTTTGACCAATTCGGCAAGGTCTGTCAGCGAAGGAGTTTTCTTGCCCGTCTTTTTCTGCGGAGTACCGTCTTTGTTTTTCCTGTGGTGGTTTCATCCGGCTGCCCTAATTGTTTGAGGACATCACCGAAATCAAATGCATGAGTGATGGTTGCCAATCCGAAGAATACCAATGTAAGAATCATGCACGCAGAAGGAATCCTTTCAAACCCGGAGTTGCCTGTTGATTGCGGAACACAGAGGAACAGGCCGTAAAAATTAGCCGAGTATATTTTTCTTCATATTATGGTGATTGCTCATATTTTAATTTCCGTCTGTTGTTTGTATGAACGGAACTTTTTGTACTTGCAACCCTGCCTGATTGGCAAAACCTTGTGCTTGTTTCTTTGAAGTCCGATAGGTTTTCAGTGTCTGTAATTCTTGTTCATTAAACTCCGCCTCTTTTAATTTTTCTTCATCCAGTCCACGAACTCCCGTAGCTGCCACAACATTTCCACTGCCAGCTCTCCCTGTGGCCAAACCCAACACTCCTGATGCTTCCGTCGCCACGGAAGCCTTTTCTGAGATCCCCCCCGGCGAATATACAGCATCCTCACCCATCCGGTTTTACCTTTGCGGGACACCTTAACCATCCACCCTTCCTTCTCAGAATCTCTACCGTATCGCCTTCCTTTAACGACATCACATCTCGAGCATCTTTAAAGGGTTCGCTCATGACCTGGCACGATCTAACGGCTACACCGGGATCCGATGCTTTGCCCTCTGAGGGAAAGACCCCAATCAAGACGATTGTCAGAAAGGCTAACATTTCCTCATCACAGTCCTCCTTCTTGTGTTGAACAGACATGGCGGTTCATGGTGCATCACTGACTGAGCGTGGGAATTAACGTAAAGACCATCATGTAATCTCAATCGGCTGCTCTTTGAGATTGACCATGGCTTTAGTCACCAATTGTTGCCAAGCCTCCATTCTCGATTTTTCATCCCCATAGGTCAGGGGACCTTGGCACCATCCAAGCTTACATCCTATTCTATCGTTTTCACAGATGCTGCGAGCAACTTTCGAACCAGAGAAACCGTCTGTTCGCCATATTTTCCCACCTCCCATGGCTTCGTTTCCACACGATTTTCCACCTAATAAATCAGAAACATATTGTGGTAGGCTTTATCGATGCCGGCAGGTTTGCGTGAAAAGGCTTCCACGGTAAATCCAGGCTTTTTGATACAGTTCACGCTTCAAGAGGGTCAGAAATCTTCCTTCCGGGATTTCCTCCAAGGTCTCCAGTTGAACCACCACCACCACGGTATACTGCCAGCCTTCCACCCCTTCCTCCACATTGAGCCAGACATATTTTTCCATCATTGTGGCCTCGGCATAGGCATACACTCGCGCGAGAGAAAAATAGATCAACCCTGCGGTAATGGGTGCCGTTAAATCAAGGTAGTACGTGGTAAGATTCAGACTGGCGAACGTAAAGGCCATCAATCCCACTTGGGATCCGGCAAAGACCATATCAATGGCTTTGCGTTTGACTCCGGTCAAAAACGCCAACGCTGTGACCCAGATGAGTCCAAGGGCCAGAGCCGTAAAGAGCCAGGGGTTTTTGGCCTGGGTGATCCAATCTCCGTTCTTGATATTTCCAATCGCCGTGGCCAGAATTTCCACACCGGGATGAATCTTCTCCATGGGAGTGGGCTTGGTGTCGAACAGGGCCGAGGCTGTGGACCCGATGATCACAATCTTGCCCGTGAATTCATCCGAAGCCCGTTGCTTATCTCTCCTCAAAAAATCGTCAAAGACCTCACTAAAGCGAACCGATCTGAAGGCCCCGAATTTTCCACGCCAGTTTAAAAACACATCTGAATCATTCGGGAGTTTCCACCCCAGCGTTTCCCCGATCTTGGCAGGCAGGGAAGGTACACGCCATCCAAAATGATCACGATAGATGGGGTATTGACGAACAATGCCATCCCGATCCGGATAGACATTGTTGGTCCCCAATCTTCCACTTTGAATAATGCCGGTGAAGGAGGGCAGAACCAGGGCAATCCCTTTTTCGTCTTGTGCCTCGCCATGAACGGGTTCGATGCCGGGAATCATGGAAGGTGTCACCTTGCTGAGTTCATCGTTCGTTGGGGACAACCGCATCATGGGGAAAAATGTATTTTCCGAATCACTGACGACTTCATTGAAGTACGCATCTGATTCTTTGTTGAACACATCAGGATCACTAAATAAAATATCAAACACCACGGCTGAGGGCTGTTGCTCCTGTAGCATTTCCAGAAATTCCGCAAAGACCTGACGGGGCCATGGCCACCGGCCATATTCTTGAGCCATGGCCTCCAAACTAGCTTCGTCAATATCCACAATCACGATATCGGGGTCGGCTTTGTGAAACAGGACCCGATTTTTCATGATCACATCAAATGTCTTCAGTTTCATTCCACGAATCAATTCGAACGATCCGGCATCCAATACCACGAGGACGCTACAAAAAATGGCCAGATAGAGATAAAACCGACCTTGCGATTTCGTCACATAGCGATACCCCACCTGAATGAGTTTTTCAACAGAAAGATTCTTCATATCTTGAACAAGGCCATGCACGGGGGCCCATTCAGAACGGATTTCATACCCCGCATCAAAAGACGATGTGGCTTAAAAAAGTCCGCACTAAATCCGCAGATGATATCGTGAGGGTAGAAGGGCAATTCTCAAGTGGAAATAGTAGCCAACACCTGAGGAAAAGTACAAGGGGAAATCAAAGGGCAGGATTCTTCTTTTTCCTTTATTTCTGTCTAACCTATTCTCTTCTCTTATGGAATCTTAAAAAGTGATTCGCGAAACATCCCATGCCGATTTCTTCGATTTCCGGATCAGGCCATCTACCTGTTGGATAATTCTCCAGGACTGGCAGAATGCTTTACTCTGGTGACTCTCTCTACCTCATTGTCATTTTCATGTTCATCGGCGGGTCACCCGGAGGGACCGCTGGGGGAATCAAGACGACCACGTTCGGGATTATTGGGATGTTTGTGTGGACCACCTTGCGGCATCGTGAAGACGTGAATTTTTTTTGGCGCCGGGTGCCCACGGTTGTCGTTCACCGGGCCCTGACATTAGCGATTCTCGCCATGCTTCTCTTGACCGTGTTCACGCAACTCTTATCTATGGTTGAAACCCATCCGTTTCTCCCTCTCCTGTTTGAGGTCGCCTCGGCCTTGGGAACCACCGGGTACTCCGTGGGCAATGGCGGCGTACTAAGCCTCTCTGCATCCCTGACAAGCTTTGGTAAATTTGTCATTATTCTCTGCATGTTCATCGGGCGATTTGGTCCGTTGCTGCTCGGGCTCGGATCTTTTCAGGAAAAAGGAAGAAGACTGTATCGATTCCCAGAGTCAAAAATTTCTATTTGCTAGCATGGCATCTTTCGTTAGGTATTCAGATAACCCCGAAGGCCCCCCTCCATTCAGACAGGGAACCAGGCGACCGTGCAGTGATAATGACAAACCTTCATGATCCTGAGCAAAAAACCATTCGTCCAGAGCTCTCGCGGTCACATCCGTGCCCAAGCCGTTTCACCACAATGGGAAACACAGCATATTTTGGTCATGCCCGTTGCGCGCCGGAGAATTCATCTGTGGGTAAAAAATTATGCCCTTGATCGGCATGACGCAAAGCATCCAATCGAATGTCGTAGCGTTGCTCAGGTCCAATGTGATCCAAAACCCCCAATCCTTCCAGAACTTTAAGAACTCCCGGTTTAATTCCAACAAAGTATAAATTCTGGCGATGTGCCTGAACCATGCGAAGCATATCTTCAACCGCAAGCGCGGCAGTTCCGTCAATGGCCGAGACATCCGACAAATCGAGAACGACATGGGTAAAATTGTTGAAGCCTTTAAGCGACTCCAGGCGTCTCACCATAGTTTTTGCCGAACCGAAGCTCATCGGGCCATCGACATGAATCAGGACAATCCGACCGTTGTTTCGTTCAAGAATGGCTTTTTCTTCAGGATGAAACGGGATCTCCTGTGTCGGCTCACTAATAACCCGTAAATTGGCTAATTCAAGCTCGGCCATGCGCTTGACAAATAAAAGACTCGCCAGGACGATTCCCACCCCAACGGCCGTGATTAAATCCACAAGAACCGTAATGACCAGCACCACCCCCATGATCAGCACATCGGTTCGTGGGGCCTTGACCAGATGTCGGAGAAACCTCCAATCAATGATATCCAGCCCCACCTTGAATAAAATCCCGGCTAACACGGCCAAGGGAATCTGTTCCGCTAACGGTCCCAGCCCCAGCAATGTGGCCAATAACACCAATGACATGAGGATTCCCGATAGCGGTGTTCGGCCGCCACTCCGAATATTGGCCACCGACCGCATTGTCGCGCCTGCCCCCGGAAGCCCACCAAATAGTCCGGCCACCATATTGCCAATTCCCTGACCAATTAATTCTTGATTCGAATCATGTTGGGTACGGGTCATGTTGTCACACACCAAGGAGGTGAGCAGGCTATCGATACTTCCAAGAAGAGCCAACACCACCGCCCCCTCTACCATCAGGAGCAATACACTGGTCCCCATATCAGGGATCATCAAAGATGGAAAACCTTCCGGAACATTTCCAATCACTGGTGCGTGAGGGAAAAAGAAATAGGCTCCCAGAGTGCCTGCACATAGAGCCAGAAGTTGGGGAGGAATTATTTGACTCATTCGAACCGGTGTCAGATACATGATCGCAATAGTCAAGAGCCCCAGAATGGTCGCTTGGGGGAAAGGATTGGATAAAAATTCGGGAATGGCCAGCAGATTGGCATAAATTCCCTCCGGTTTTGCCTCGAATCCAACAAGTGGTCCAACCTGCAAAATAAGAATAATGCATCCAATCCCGCTCATGAATCCTGAAATCACCGGATAGGGAACAAGGGCGATATAATGCCCGAATCCGAGCAATCCGAACAGAATTTGTATCCCCCCACCCATAATCACCACGGTAAATGCGAGGGCGGGATTTTCAGAGAATTGAATCAGAATTCCAGCCATCACCACCGTCATGGGACCGGTGGGGCCGGAACATTGCGCAGGGGTCCCCCCGAATACGGATGCGAACAATCCGACAAAGATAGCGCCATAGAGCCCGGCAATGGCACCGGCGCCTGAGGCCACTCCAAAAGCGAGGGCCAATGGAAGTGCGACCACAGCCGCCACCACGCCACCGTAGATATCCCCTCGAAGATTATTGAAATGCAGTCCATGAATCATGGGCATCGTCTCTCTTACTCCTCTATGGATGAAATCCTTCGAAACCATGACTTTCGGCAAATCAGGTGTCCTGCCTGGTGCCGTGTGTTTTGGGGGGTGCCTCGGAGAAGAACATGACCTTTATCTCTATTGTAAATTAGCCTTCATCGTGCCTGTTGCTAAAAAGAAATATCGGCGAAAATGGAAGAAAAGAGTTATGCGATTGAGTTTTCTGCTCTTACTGGATAAATTAACGGGAATACGGATGAAATGGCAGAGGGGAAAACCTGACAAGACCACACGAGACCGATTGAAATATTGTTCAATCGAGGAAGGGGGTGGGAGTTTAGAGAAGATTTCCGGACGTTAGCACACCACAACTCAAAGCAAACTGCACAAGGTCGGCACGACTACGAAGACCAAGTTTTTCCATAACCCTTGCACGATACGTTTCAACTGATTTGATACTAATCCCCAATTGATCGGCAATGTGCTGATTGGTAAACCCTTGTGCAACCAGACGGAAAATCTCGCGCTCTCTCGGACTGAGTTGTCCCAGCAATCCAGGGGCCCTGTCGGCCAGCCTTTTCTTAGGGGTACCGGGGAGATCCTGCCCCACCCCTTTCCCTACCGTCCAATCCACAAAGGTCTTTCCTTGGGCCACGGTACGGATCGCCGTTAACAATTCAGTGTCGGCCGCGCTCTTGACGACATACCCCGAAGCGCCGGCAGCTAATGACCCGCGAACGTAGCCGCTTTCGGTGTGCATCGTCAGAATAAGAATGTACCCGGAAGGGCAACATTTTCGCAGTTCGCCGATTGTGTCAATATGCATATGACCCTGCATGGCCAGATCCATGAGTATGACATGAGGCATCAGGTCTCGAACAACCTCAATGGCGGAAGCGGCGTCTCCGGATTCACCCACGACTTCCATGTCCGCTTGCCCATTGATCAAGAGGCGCAATCCCGATCGGAGGACTGCGTGATCATCGACGATAAAAATCCGAATCTTCATGTCCCCCCTTCTTTTAAGGGGATGGTGACATAGATGGTGGTTCCGGTTCCGGAAGACGATTCAATGGAAATCGAACCATTGAGCAACAAGGTTCGCTCCCGCATCCCATGCAGGCCAAGATGCGCACCTGCCGCAGCCTTCCGAACAATCGCTTGCGCGTCAAATCCTTGACCATTATCTTCCACAATAAGTCGAATCTGTGCCGGATTTTGCTGCAGAAGTATCGACACGGTGGTGGCCTTGGCATATTTGCCGACATTGGTCAGCGCTTCCTGAACAATTCGATACAACGCGGTCTCCACTGCGGGAGCAAGTCGGTCCTTACTTTGCCAATTTTGCGCCACATCCACCTCTATGCCGTAGGTCGAACAAAATTCGGCCCCATAGCGAGCGATGGCTTCCTCTAGTCCAAAATCATCCAGCACGCTTGGACGCAGACCTTTTGCCAGTCGCTGAACCTCCTGCAGCGTCGTACTCGTAATCTTTCGTAGATCATTCACCCGTGCTCCCATCCCATTTGAACGTGCCTCATCCTCAGCCGCACGAAGTCCAACCAGAAGAGAAGTCAAAGATTGGCCAATTTCATCATGTAATTCCCGACTGATTCGACGCCGCTCGTCTTCTTGAGCCGTCATGATTTTGTCCAACAGATGGCTATGAAGCGTTTCAGCTTCTTGAAGTTTTTGGTAGGCCAAGGCATTCTGAATGGCAATAGAGGCCACCTGCGAAACCCCAATCATGGTTTGCTGATCAAAATGTGAAAAACCACTGACCTGCTCTTTGTTATGGACTTCAATACATCCCAGAAGAGTATCCTTGGCATCGAGAATTGGAATGCTTAAGGCTGAGTGAATATCAAAGGCTTGGCGAAAATCCTGCTCAATCTGTCTGTCCTCCTGCGCCTGATTCGTAAGATAGGCAGTCTTATGCAGGAGCAGCCAGCCGGGTAATCCCTGCCCCGGAGACCAGGAACGATGACAGAGTTCTATTGTCCGACCCCGGATATATTTTTCACAGGTCAACGTTTCCCCGGAGACCAACCCGGCAAACCCGGCATGGGCCTGGACCAGTTGAATGGCTTCTGTCACCAATTCGTCCAGGAGCGTTTCCAGCACGAAAGTGGAATTCAATTTTTCACTCAGACGAAGCAGGGCTCGAATAACATCTTCTTCCTGTTTTCGCTTGGTGAGATCCCCTATCACCGCGGCAAACCCATGAAGTTGATCATGTTCATCACGTAAGACGGTGATGCCCACATGCCCCCAAAACCTCGACCCGTTTTTGCGTACTAACCATTCCTCCTTCATGACGCTTCCCGAAACTCCAGCCTCAGTCAGAAAATTGATTGATTCTCCGGAGTCAACAGCTAAGGGTGCATAGAACAGGGCATGAGGCCGTCCCAGAACCTCTCCTGTGGAATAGCCGAAAATATGTGCCGCACCGGCATTCCAACTGGCGACTTTCCCTTCCGGATCCAGCATCACAATTCCATAATCCTGGATGCTCTCGGCGACCAAACCAAATCGATCCTCACTCGTTCGAAGAGCTTCAATCGCCCGCCTTCGTTGGAGCGCCAACAGGGTAATAGCCCAAATGCCGGCGATACAAAAGGCTCTGTTGATGATGGGAAACCGGAATGGCCAACTCAATGATGAAGGTGCCCCACCCGGGGTGAAAAATGTGAGGGCAAAGCCTATGATCGTGAGAACGGTGCATCCAATGGCCACAACATATACCATCCTTCGTGGCAAACGTTGTGTCGCAAAGAACACCACCCCTGTGTATAACATTTCTTCCGCAAATCCTCGTGGGAGCAGGAGATCAAACGTGAAAACCCCACCAGCCAGGATAAGGGTTAGGAAAAAATCTTTTGGGTCGTATAATTTGCTTGAATACATAAGGAGAAAAACCCGTTCTCCTCATAATATTGAAGATTTCAGTTAATGCCTAAGTGGGAATCTACCTGGTTCGTGGACGATCGATGGCACTACAACAGCCGCACCAGGCACAAATGATTTCGTAGAGTTGAACGATACCCCATAATGTTGCGGGAATGATGATAACAAAGAGGGTGACGACGGCAAATAATCGCCAAAGAGGATGTTTGGGTTTTGGTGGAAAATCTTGTGACATGAAATTTGAAAGAAAACTAGAGCAGGCCCCGTTTTTCAAGGTAATCTCGATTGATCACTGTGGCGGGTTTTGGCGGGAGAGCCCCGCTTCCTTGCAACAAGCGTTCAACATACTTTCCAATTAAGTCGGACTCCAAATTGACCGTGTCCCCTATTTGCTTAAGGCCCATGGTGGTCACTTTGGCGGTATGCGGAATGATGGCTACGGCAATGGAACGATTCGCCACGGCATTGATGGTTAAACTAATCCCATCCACCGTAATGGAGCCTTTCGCCACACAATAGCGGATAATTTCCTCTGGAGCTTCAATGGTGAGTTGAATCGAATTCCCATCCTGCTGTCGAGCACGCAAGAGACCAATGCCATCGATATGGCCTGTGACCAGATGTCCCCCCATCCTGGCATTAAGTTTCATGGCACGCTCCAAATTGACCGGTGTCCCGACAGTAATGGTGCCTAACGTTGTGCAGTTCAATGTTTCGGTGGACACATCCACCGAAAAACCCGTGTCACCCACCTGGCTTGCCGTTAAGCAGGCACCGGCTACACTAATACTATCTCCCAGCTTGAGATCTTCTAAAATCAGAGAAGCCAAAATCGAAAATTTTGCACCCGCCAAACCTTTATCTATTCCCTGGATCGCACCGATTTCTTCAACAATTCCGCTAAACATGTCCCACCTGTTTGGTTATTGGATATCGCTATCTTTATTTAAGAAAACATTTTTCACGACCACGATAAAGACCACCACTAAGATCACGACCCCGATGGCCGCCATAATCCCGATGATGAGATCACCGGTTCCCATTTCTTCATTCATGGCGTTCGACTCCTTTGCCTGATCTTCAGGAAAAGGGCCATTATAGCACAACTGGTTTTTTGATCCCCATCATTGTGACACCAAAAAATGCCGCCGTCAGTAATAAAAAGATCCCAATACAGAAAAACCCTCCTCCATAGCCCAAGGTATGGATGAGTAGGCCGGCCAGGAGCGGTCCGCCTGCATGCCCGAAATCCATAATGGTTCCCCGCAATCCCATACCAGCTCCCAGATCTTTTCCTTCTGAATAATCAGCAACCAGGGCAGTGGTCGAAGACGTCACCACCGCTTCGCCAAATCCAAACGCTCCGGCGACCACCAATAAGAGAACATACCCCTGGATCTGGGGAATAACCATGACCATGAGACCGCACAGGCACAGCCCTCCAAAAATCAGCGGTTGCCTGGCCCCACGATCAGAAATTCGCCCCATCACCGGTTTGGCAATAAACGAAGTCAACGCCTGCACTCCAAACAAAACCCCGATTTCGGCGGCGTTCAATCCGATTATCAATCCATAGAGCGGTAAAAACGCCATCAGCGTGCCGTTGCCCATCATCTTGGCAGCTTCCACGCTACTCGTGATCAGAATGGGTGGAATCTGGCAGACTCGACGGAGGCCTTCACGCATCTCCTTCCACAGGGCAGGGAGGGAATATTGGTGGACACGCGAAAGTCTGGGCGTCTGGGGGATCATCCAGAAGAAGACTAAAGCTAACATCCCAAATAATCCGGCTAGGAGAAACGTGGGGGCAAATCCATATTGATAGACGATAGCCCCTCCTATCATTGGACCCAGCAGTCCCCCGCCCTGAGTTGCCGAGGTGTACCAGCCAAAAGCCTCCCCCCGTCGTTTCGCAAAGAGCTCTGCCACCATCGCTAAGGCCAGCGGCGTAAACATCGCGGTCGCTAATCCATGAAACAATCGGAGAATACCTAACGTCCAGAGATCCGAGGTGAACGGATAAAGAAAAGGCGGAATTGCAAAGGCCAACACTCCTCCCAACATCAACCGTTTTCGATTGATCTGGTCGGAGAGCAATCCTATCGGAAGCTTAAGTATGATACCGGTCACTGTCGAGACAGCCACTAAAAGGCCAACAAGAAATGGGCCGGCTCCAAGGCTTTCCACAAACAGAGCCAGGGCCGGTCGACGTACCATGTCATAACTGACAAAACTACAAAAACCGACGAGACAAAGACTGATAAATGTCTTTGAATCTTTCATGTTAGAGACCACACGAATGGGAGGGCCGGTGAGAGAAAACCGTCATGACGAGATTCTGAGAAGAAAAACAAAATTTAAAATAGTCAAATTCCACATTCCATGATTTTTAAGGAATTTATCGACAGCCTGATCAGCCACCGATTGACCCAGCACGCCTTATGGGTTCGATGGGGATACGAACGTCAGCTCGAGGGTCCCTTGCCGGCCGGCAATGAGCGTTATCTTGGCTTCCTGATAACCCAGCACCGGATGCCAGGCCCCAACCGTATGTGTCCCCGCAGGAATATCGGTCAATCGAAAAACCCCGTCGTCGTCGGTTACCGTCACATAGGGATTCGCGGTCAACAGAAGCCAACCTTCCATAAAGCTGTGTTGATCACATGACCATTTGATAATGCTGCTACGCCGTGCTTTGAGTGGAAGCGTGGCTTCCCCCCCTCTCCCAAATCGGGAATATGAAAAAGCGGCAGCCGGCCATTATCCAACATCTCCCACCCCCGGATCTGATGAAGAATGGGATCGCGCATGGCCAACCGGAGTTTTTGATCAGCCACGGTACCGATGACTCGTGGCACAAATTGACATCGGTCCACCGCCAGGATCGGCCCTTCTTTTGGGAGAGGTTTCCCACGATCAACTTCTTGGAGAAAAACGACCACATCCGCCAGGTGCAGGTTGGAAGACACACGGACTTTCGGAATATTGATGAACCCTTTTTTGTCCGCAATGGTCTGACAGAATTCGGGATTGCTTCCCATGGTGACTTTATAGGATTTGGACGTTGGAACAATTCCGTCAAATTTCATAACGCCAGTGATCGACCCTCCACCGGTGACCACCTCTTCCTGATAGGCACTCACCATTCCTCCGCTCGGAAGAGCCCACAACACCAAACCCACCATGAACAAGGATGGGACTCTAGATTTCCTTTCCTGTCTTTTGACCCGATACCCATCCATCACACACATCTCCTCCTCAAAAATTGACCTTAAGAGTCAACCCGGAATTCCAGTATCCAGGACACGACGTAATTGGAAAATACAATCGATTCATTATACGGGGGAACAGTGAACATTCAGTCCCCAGGGGGGTCTCATCTTTAATTCCTCAACACTTGGGTTTGAAACTATCGGGTTGAACGATACCTGATGGAATTTTTCTACTGGTTATGACATCAATAGAAACAGCCTGACAAACTATAGCGCATATTTTTCTCTTTAATGATTTCAACACACCTTTTTTCTCCATTCCCGATACCCTTCGCCATCGATTCACTCCAGGAATTTTTTTTTAGCATGTTAAAAAAAAGCATCCGTTGATTCACCCGTGCCACCTTGAGCCTTCCTCGCAAAAAAATCATCTTGCCGTTTTATAGACCACGCTGGCAAGGGCAAGGCACTCAGTTGTGTGTGGGGGGAAACTTTTGGAAAGTTAGAAGAGAGAGAGAAATGCCTTGACTGCCCAGAAACGGGGTGCCTCTTGCGAAATCTTCGGTGTTAGCATCCCAGGGAATCACCCACCAACATCGTTTAAGAAAACTCGGAATGAACAGAATTTAGGAGGGAGAGACCGCAGATAAGGCGTCCTGTTCGGACTGGCATACCGAGATAAGTTCATGGATTTGCAGATTTTGAAGCAATTCCCCAACACATCCTTGAGGTTGAATCCAACTTATCCTGCGTCGTAATTCCTTGAATTGATAGGAGCACAACACCAGAAAACCTAATCCAGCGCTATCCACAAACGTTAAGCCTTGGAGGTTGAGAATCAGATGCTCTTGTTCGGTATGGCAACATTGATTGATAATGGCCTTAACATGCCATCGGGAATGCATATCTAACCGACCATGAAAATCTACGACGGTAGCGCCTCGAGTTCCACGTATAATGACTTCAATGGCCATAATCTTACGAAACCTTATCGGTCCGATACGCCAGACCTTAACGAACGTTTCTTCCTGGCTGCTCATCTTTCCCAACCCATAATGACGCCATAAAGCATGGTTCCTTTTCTTTTAATCGAGCTGTATCATATTAGTGTTTTCACCCACCGACTCCTGCTACAATTTCCCTATCCATGCCACCGGCCATTCATCCTGTTGAACTCATAGAAATACTCCGCCGGCATCGCCTGACTCCGGCGATTGTCTTTTTGACGTCTCGCCGGGCCTGCGATGAGGCCATTGATACCTTCGCCTACAGTTCTGCCAGGATGTCGACTCAACGCTCGGAGGCTATTCGGGAGTTTCTGGAGAAATTCATAAAAGACTTCCCGAGTGTTGAGCGTCACCCCTTAATTCCTGTTGTGCAAGAATTCGGAGTCGCAGCTCATCACGCAGGGCATCTCCCTTCCTGGAAAATTGCGATTGAAGAACTCATGCGCCAGGGTTTATTGGATGCAGTGTTTGCCACAACGACCTTGGCCGCAGGGGTCGACTTCCCGGCACGAACCGTCGTTATTACTCAATCCAGCGTGCGCAAATCGCAGGATTTCACGGATCTGACGAACAGCGAAATTCAACAGTTGGCCGGCCGAGGTGGCCGTCGTGGCAAAGATTTGGTGGGAGTGGTGGTCATTACTCCCTCTCCCTACATTGACTTACACATTCTTGGCAAAGGACTCACAGGCTATCCGGAACCGATTGACAGTCAATTTGTGGTGTCCTATCCCATGGTGCTTAATCTGCTAAAGGCCCATTCCCTGGATCAGATTGAGGGACTCCTCGCAAAAAGCTTTGCGCAATTTCAGCTGAATCAACGATCCAGCATCCATCAAGATCATCTGGATCAGATCAAGGAACAATTAACACCCTACGGACCCAGGGAGTGCGCCGATTGGATCACTCAATGGAAAGGCTTTGATCTGGCCCGCCGCCGCAAAGCGCACCGGCATCCTATCGTAACCAACGACACGCCTTTCTTGACGGCTTGTCTGCCATTTCTGACTCCAGGGCGCCTTATCGGACTGCCAAAAGGTCCGGCGATTATTCTCCGTCAGTATCGAAGCCGTGGAACCTTTACCCCAATGTTATCTGTGATTCGAGCGAAAGGCACATTGGGTGAGTGTCCGGCCCATTCGGTCACTCAGGTCTACGACCGCCTATTTGAGTTTCAGCCCTCTCGCACGATTCCCTGGTGTCAGCCACAGGTGCTCGCTCAACTCAAGAAAGAGCTCTCCCAATTGCCTGCACGTCTGCCCACCGTCCCGATTTTGCCGGAAACCCAGGAAACAGACGATCCGCTCCTTGCAGAAATATTAACGGAGGAATTTCCCTGTCCCACCTGCCCCTCCCACCAGGCATGCAAGAAAGACTTTCCCCTCGCATCGAAACTTCGCCAGAAATCCCAGCAATTGACCAAAACGATTCAAGCACTCCGTGATGGATTGTGGCACCGGTTTCAACAAAAAGCCGACGTACTCCATAAATTCGGATATATCACCGCCAACTCGCAACTCACCGCTGACGGTGAATGGGCTAGACTCATTCGAATAAACCATTCCTTACTCATCACAGAACTGATTCGTATGGAAGCCTTCTCAGGTATTGCTCCAGGATTGTTAGCAGGCGTGATGGCGAGTATTTCCCATGATGATGATCGTCCAGGATCCTACATGCGCCTCCCGTCTGGGCTGGCCTCCATGTTGACCCAGGTGCGGGCCGTCGCTGATTCCTTGAGCCCGTATGAACCCCCACCCTTGTTGCGCTCGGATGTCGCGGCACTCGTGGAAAGTTGGATCGGAAATCCGCAACTCACTTGGGCTTCACTGGTTCGTTCCACATCCATGGCCGAAGGGGATGTGTATCGCCTCTTAGCCAGAACCTTGGAATTTCTCTCTCAAATATATGGACTCAAGGTTACGCATCCCGGCTTGGCCGATACCGCCCACTCCGCGATGGTGACCATGCGCCGGGAAGTCCTGCAAGAACTTCCATAGCCACCGATGGGAACATAACGCCATGCATCATGATGATCTCAAGCGTGAACTCCAAAGTTTACCGGTAAAATATTTGCATCACATGGCAAGAGGCCGCATCCATCGCCATTTTCGTCTCGGGAAACATCGACTTGTTGAATTAATGCTGGCCTTTCCACCGGACCAGATTCTGGCCATCGAAACCGAACTGCAGCAGATACTGACCACCCGCCGGGAACGCCTGGCCGCACAAGAAGCCCGCGCCGCAGCACGCCCTCAAATTCCCGCTTCGCCCTTTCAAGCAAAAAATCGCCCTAACAAGAGGAGGCCCACCTTCGGCCCTTTTCAGCCATCGATTACGCTTCAGCAAATTTTGGAAGGGATTGGCGTTCCTGAGCCTCAACCCTTCGTTCCGGATCCCTGGCAAACCGAAGCGGTGGAACATCTGGCGCATTCAGATGTCATCGTTAGCGCTCCGACGGGAAGCGGAAAAACCTATGTCGCCATACAAGCGATCAGACAGGCCATGGCACTCAACCAAACGGTGATTTACACCTCTCCACTGAAAGCGCTCTCGAATACAAAATTTATGGAATTCACCCAACTTTTTGGACCGGATCAAGTCGGGATTTTAACAGGAGACCGGCGTGACAACGCCCAAGCCCCGCTCCTGGTCATGACGACCGAAATTTTGAGAAATTTATTCTATGATGCCGCCAGCGGGGAAATCGATTTACGGCTGCATACTCTGGGGCTGGTCATTCTGGATGAATCCCAATATCTCGCCGATCCGGAACGGGGGGTGGTGTGGGAAGAAACCATTATTTTGTGTCCATCCCAAGCACGGCTTCTTCTTCTCTCAGCCTCTATCGGGAATCCTCAAGATCTGGCTGAATGGCTGCAAGCCATCAGGCCTATTCCCTGCCATCTTATCCGCCATGCCAAACGATCCGTTCCTCTTCGAGGGCTGTATCTGCATCCTACAGGGCAACTCGTTCCGTTATTCAAAAACCAGGATATTCTCCAAGGCAAAGGGTATACATTTCATCCGGAAACAAAGCAGCTGTTCGCCGAATACGAAATTAAACCATTTCGTTAATTCAGGCAAAGGGAATCATCAATCATTAACTAATGCAAAGCATTAATTTTCATAGCAAATGAGGCCTGTGACAAAAAAACAACACGCTGTGGCAATTAATATACGCTATGGCACTCAATCCATTGTCAATATTGCCATTTTACTGGGAAAAAATCACATTTCTAACAATTGTTTTTTAGCATAAATTTTGCGTTATCCATATAGAATTATATTTAAAATTGTCTTTTTTGTGAAATACGAATTCTTAGGAATTATTCAAAATATGAACAACAATTTTCTTGTTTCAACACGTATCAAGTATATCCTGGTGATTCTCCTTTCGATCACCGTTATCGGCTGTCAGGGGCTTCAACCAACATCCACCGGAGAACTGGCCATGGAGGATCAGGATTTCCTTGGGATTTGGGACGCCTATAACCACTGCGTAGCTGGATCGGATATCCAGCACATGCAAGCCAATCTTGACGTGTTAGCTTCAGCGCCAAAACCGATCTCACTGGACGATTCTCCAATACCTGTCCCTGCATTTCTAAAAAAATGGTCTACGGCGAGAGGTTCCCGTCTGGCTGTCGATCCACGAGCCATGGCTGCCTCCTGCTCAATTCATCTCGCAGAAGTCGCCCAATTGTCGGCAGATTGGCCAACGGCACTGCGCACATTTCAGGACATCCTGAAAAATTACCCGGAACCTCAGTATGCCTTCTACGTCAGTAAAGCCAATCAGGCGATGGAACAACTGACCACCGTTCGACCTGTCTCGCTTTCTTTCCAGGAAGCCCTGGTTGACTAAACTCGTTCCCTCCCTATTTTTTCACTCAATTCTTTCAGGTCTCCAGGCTGACGTTTTTGAAAAAATCTTCTTTTTGAGGCCTTATTTCAGCACATCGCCGGTGTTTCCTGCGTGGGCTCCTGAGGAAAAGAAAAACGGAAGAGACTAGAGGAGTTGCTTGCTTCTGGGTTTATTTGGCTGGCAAATCTCGCATTGGCACATGCGGCGCAGTGCCGTATAGGAATAAAGCCCGGTATCATGCCCGTCACTCCATTTAAATCGGAAGGCATAGCGCCCAACCGGCTCTATATCCTGTAAGAGAATGAGAAGCGGGATAGAGTCCGGCTTAAGACGCAACTCCCCGGTCCATTCGTCCGTGCAGGCCGCACAGGGGCAATGTTGGCGCAAATACCGAACGGGATAGATGCCCTTATGCCCATCACTCCACGTAATGCCCAAAACACCGTTTTCCAGCCATTCCATATCCGTCGGTTCAAGTGATGCTTGAGAAGTCATGCCTGATTTTCCTTATGAGTGGGGCATTCTAGGAAACCCATTGTTCAAATGTTGGAAGGGCTTTTCCGACGACCGCCTGGAAATAGGCTTCAATCGCCTCTTCCACCTCAATCCGGACCGTTCCGATCGCTTTCAATCGGGACAGACTGGCCATAGGTAGGCGTCGAGCTTGTTCAATAAACGCTAAACTGCCTTTGGAAATAGACAGTAACCGCCCTACACCCCGTTGACCACAGCCGTGGCATACCATCCCACCTAATCGAGGGGAAAACCACTGAGGCAGATGGGGGGAGGCAATATTTCCGCATTCAGTGCAACGATCAATTTGTGGACGAAAACCAGTATAGCCCAGCACATGAATTTGAAATAATAATGTGGTGAGGGCCAGGTCCCTGTCAGGAAGCAAGTGTTCCAGGGCATATACCAGTGCTGAATACATCTCCGGATTGGGATCACGATCGGCCGTAATCATCTCCACCATATGTACCATCTTGGCAGCGGCTGCCATCACGCTTAAATCTTCACGTAGGGCTTTAAAGTTTCTGACCAGATCTATTTGACTAATCTGCCCCAAAGCGTCAGGGGTTTTTTGGAATAGAGTGACATCAACAATCCCAAAAGGCTCAAGAACCCCGCCGAAGCGTGTCTTCATCCGGCGAGCGCCCCGAGCGGCGCCTCGAATTTTTCCCAAATCGGCGGAATACAGTGTGACAATTCTGTCAGCATCACCCCATCGCTGGCTTCGAATAATGACCGCGCGAGTTCTTAAGAGCGGCATGAGTAGCCTACAAGTACGGTCTACAGGTCAAATATGAATACTGATGTCATTCCCACAAATTCTTCATCCATATCCCAGTTCATTCAACACCTGAACATTATCGCGCCAGCCTTCCTGCACTTTCACCCACATCCGCAGATAAATCTTCATGCCGAACAGTCGCTCCATATCTAATCGGGCACTTTGGCCGATCTCTTTGAGGCGCATGCCTTTTTTTCCGATCACAATCCCTTTTTGACTTGTTTTTTCGACAAGAATAACGGCTCGAATAGTTGTCAGGCCTGGTTCTTCCTGAAATTCCTCGATCAAGACACCCACAGCATACGGTAATTCATCATACGTCTGGGCTAGAACTTTTTCACGAATGAGCTCCGCAGCCATATGGCGCATAGGCTGATTGGTCAAAAAATCTTCGTCATACATTAATTCCGAACATGAAGGCAGACACGCAAAGGTTAATTCAACTAATTGCGGGATATTTACCCCGGTCTTGGCAGAAATGGGGATAATTTCTGTCCACGGAAACCATGTGCGGTATTGATCAATAAGGGGGAGCAGCCTGGATTTGGCGACAGCATCGGCTTTATTTAATAATAAAAATACTCCCCTAAACGGTCGCTCTTGATGAGACGACATGATCTGCTCCAGGACCTGTCGGTCTCCAGGACCCGGCAACACCTGACTGTCCACGATCATATAGACCACATCGGATTGAGTCAGGGTCCCTAACGCGGATTCCACCATCTGTGTGTTCAGGCGATGGTGAGGCGTATGGAGGCCAGGCGTATCGATGAGAATGAGCTGACCTTCGGGGTAATGCCCCACCCCTAAAATCAGGTTTCGAGTTGTTTGTGGTTTATCAGAGACGATGGCGATCTTTTCGCGTACCAAGGCGTTGAGTAACGTCGACTTGCCGACATTAGGTCGGCCGAGAATGGCTAATTGGCCTGATTTCATAGAAAAGCTTTCAAGTATGAGAAAACCGAAGAAACAGCAATGAATGAGTATGAAGGGTTACAGGGGTATGGCGCAAGAAGTCTTGCCGCTAAGGTCTGGCCGTCAACGAGGAAGGGACCGGCTCCACAAATTGATACACCACTTCTCCCTGCCGAACCATACCCAAACGATTTCGGGCCAGTTCTTCCAGTCGTTGCGGGTCCCGTTGAATACGGATGATATCTTCTTCAATCGAGGCATTGATGTCTTGTAACTGCCGGATCTGTTCCGTCAAATGCTGACGCGTTTCCCGCATATGAAAGTATAAAGGCAATCCATCAGCATTAAAAAACATGGTCCCCGCGAGCACACTCATCATCAAAAAAGCCCCAACCATTGGAAGGCGCTCCAACAGATCACCCCCAAGCCCAGTGGACGCCCGTTTTTTATTATTGGGACGCATGTTAGAAAATTATGCTTGTACTGGAAGAACGGCTTTCCCGCGATATAAGGCAGCTGAGCCTAATGTCTCCTCAATCCTGAGTAACTGGTTATATTTGGCCAAACGATCCGTACGGGACAGGGAACCTGTTTTAATCTGCCCAGCGTTTAACGCCACAGCTAAATCGGCAATGGTCGTATCCTCCGTCTCACCGGATCGGTGAGACACCACCACTCCATAGCCGGCCCGTTGGGCCATACGCATCGCTTCAATCGTTTCCGTGAGCGTGCCGATTTGGTTCACTTTGATCAAGATAGCATTCGCAATGCCTTCACGAATCCCTCGTCCCAAAAACTCGACATTGGTCACAAACAAGTCATCACCAACAAGCTGGACACGATCCCCGAGTTGATCCGTAAGCTGTTTCCATCCAGGCCAATCACTTTCATCAAGCCCATCTTCAATCGAGACGATCGGATACTGTTTCACTAACTTGGCATAATACTCGACCAGTTCCCCTGAAGACATTTTGGGTTTAATCCCATTCCGCACATGATACATCTTTTTCTCAAAAAACTCGCTAGCCGCGGCATCAAGAGCCAACACTACATCTTTTCCTGATCGATAGCCCGCTTGATGAATTGCTTGGACAATGAAATCCAGGGCTTCTTCATTCGACCGAACGGCAGGGGCAAATCCGCCCTCATCCCCGACCGCCGTGCTCATGTTTTTGGATTTCAAGATGGCCTTCAGGTGGTGAAAAATCTCCGTTCCCATCCTGAGGGCCTCGCTGAAACTCGTCGCCCCAACGGGCATGATCATGAATTCCTGGAGATCAAGCCCATTATCTGCATGCGCACCACCATTGATGATATTCATCATAGGCACCGGTAATTCCCGGGCCGAAACCCCACCAAGATAGCGAAAGAGAGGAATTCCCAGCTCCTGTGCCGCCGCCCGCGCCACGGCTAACGACACCCCAAGTGTGGCATTAGCCCCTAATCTGGTCTTGCCCTTGGTTCCATCCAGTTTAATCAATCGGGAATCAACGCTCACCTGGTCCTGGGCTTCCATGCCTCGAAGAGCCGGGAGCATCTGCTTTTGAATCCCGGCTAAGGCTTTAGCGACACCCTTGCCCATCCATTGTTTTTTATCTCCATCCCGCAGTTCCAGGGCTTCACGGGTCCCCGTGGAGGCTCCGGAGGGAACAGCGGCACGACCAGCCACGCCACTGGCAAGATGCACATCCACTTCAATCGTTGGATTCCCGCGAGAATCCAGAATCATCCGAGAGGTAATGTTCTGAATAAGACTCATAGAAACTGTCATTCCTTTAAATCGTGAATAATGGCACCTGTCTTAATCTTGTACCCTGAGATGTGTCTTAGATCAAGATGCAAGATGCTGTTTCAACAGCGCATTGACCTTGCCAGGATTGGCTTTTCCCTGTGAGGCCTTCATCACCTGGCCCACCAAAAAACCTAATACGGTTTCCTTCCCGCCACGATATTGCTCCACTTGAGCGGCGTGCTGAGTCAGTACCTCTTCTATCAGTTTTTCCAGCACACCCTCATCGGAAACCTGGACCAGCCCTTTCTCATTCACCAATTGCTCCGGAGTTTTCCCACTGGCATAAAATTCCGGGAAGAGATCTCTGGCAACCTTCAAGCTAATAGTCCCCTCTTCTACCAATTGTAAGAGTTCAACCAATTGTTCGGGACCTACCGGGGAAGATTCGGGACTGGTGTTAGCGGTATTGAGCTCACGAAGTAATTCACCCATGACCCAGTTACTGACCGTCTTGGGATGCGGAAAGTGTTGCACGCAGGCCTCAAAATAGTCCGCCAGGTGTTTTGAATCGGTCAGAATCTTTGCATCGTACTCAGGGAGATGATATTCCGTCACAAATCGTTTCATGCGGGCAGATGGAAGTTCCGGAATAGTCTGCCGCAACGATTCAACCCACTCTGCATCCACCCGGACGGAAAGTAAGTCCGGATCCGGAAAATATCGGTAGTCATGAGCCTCTTCCTTGCTTCGCATGACAACCGTATGCCCTTTCTGAACGTCCCACAAACGGGTCTCCTGACGGATCGCTTCGCCTTCCATTAATGCCTCGGTCTGCCTGGAGATTTCAAAATCTAATGCCTCTTTGGCAAAACGGAAGGAATTGATATTTTTCAATTCGACTTTGGTCCCAAGAACGTCCTGCCCGCGTGGACGAAGCGACACATTCGGTTCACAACGAAAACTCCCCTGTTCCATATTCCCATCACAGACATCCAGATAGACCAAAAGATCATGAAGGGTTTTTAAATAGGCATCAACCTCGTCGGACGAATGTAAGTCGGGTTCGGTGACAATTTCTAATAATGGGGTTCCCGCTCGATTTAAATCGACACCACTGCCTTCCACGGGGACATCGTGAACATTTTTCCCGGCATCCTCTTCCAAATGGGCACGGCGAATCCGCACGCGTTTTGACTCTCCGTTGACGGAAATGTCCAGCCATCCTGGTCCGCAGATCGGCAAATCAAATTGCGAAATTTGATAGCCCTTCGGCAGATCAGGGTACAAATAATTTTTTCGGGAGAATTGATTCGTCAGCATGATCTCGCAGTGAAGCGCGAGTCCCGTGCGTAAGGCCATTTCCACCGCACGTCGATTGAGGACCGGCAAACTTCCCGGCAACCCCAGACAGGTTGGACACACCTGAGTATTCGGAGGAAGACCGAAAGAGGTCGGACAGCCACAAAACAATTTCGTCTTGGTTTGGAGTTGGGCATGCACCTCAACTCCTATTACTGGTTCATAGGCCATAACGCAGCAGAGCTACTCCTCTCAATTTCGTCTGTTCTTGAATCTTAATCCAGGGATTTCATTTCACGTTCACGGCGCATGGCATCCCGACCCGCATCTAAGGCTTCACGCACGGCACAGGAAATTTCTTCCACCAGTTCACGGCCCCGGCCAACGACATCTTCTACCGCATCAGTGGCCCGTTCCTTAATTTCTCGCAAATCTTCACCCGTTCGCCGGGCATACCCCGTGATTCGTTCTCGGGAATCTCTTCCCGGCTGAGGGGCTAACATGATCGCCGTCACGGCTCCCAAAAGCGCTCCACTTAAAAATGCCAACGCAACCGATCCTGCTGATGCACCCGAATGATTAGTTGCCATAGGATGGCCCTCCTTTTTGTTCTTTATGTACACGTTTTCTCATAGTGGAACTGGCTGCTTTGAGTCCGGCAAGTAAACTGGTAACGCCCACAGCAAGGGCACCCCCTTTCCCGCGAACGGTCTGATGGACATGATTCACGGTCTCCCCCACATCTCCAACTGCATTCAAAAAAATGGTAGCCCGATCCATGCCAAGCCGGGCTTGATCGGTTAAAGCTAAAATGTTTTCGTTGGTCCCCTTGACGTCTTTCAATAATCCCGGCAATTCATGGTTCAGGCGAATCAGCAGGCGTTCTGATTGCCCAACGGTGCGTTTCACTTGAAGGATCATTGGAACCAGATAGCCCACCAAGACCACAAAGGCCACGGCAATGATGATCGCTGCCAAATCCACCATACCTCGCTATCCTTTCATGTCCGAATCACGGGTCGTTTCATTCGCCAGTCCGTGGCTTGTTCATAGGCATAGGCTGCACGCAAGACCATGGCTTCTTCAAACGGACGCCCCATCAGTTGTAATCCGATAGGAAGTCCCATTTTACTCAAACCACAGGGAACCGAAATCGCTGGAAGTCCGGACAAACTCGCAGGAATCGTATAAATATCGGACAAATACATCTGCAAGGGATCGTCCAATCGCTCTCCTAATTGAAAGGCGGGCGTCGGCATGACCGGACTCACCAATAGATCGACTTCCTGAAACACGGCATCAAATTCCTGTTGAATCAAGGTACGAACGGCTTGAGCTTTCCCATAATACGCCTCGTAATACCCCGCACTCAGGGCATAGGTTCCCAACATAATACGCCGTTTCACTTCAGGGCCAAACCCTTGCGACCGGGTGCTCCGATACATCTCGGCCAATTCCCTGGACTCCTTGGCACGAAAACCAAACCTGACCCCATCATAGCGAGCCAAATTCGAGCTGGCCTCTGCCGTGGCAATGAGGTAATAGGTCGCAATGGCCCGTTCAGTGGAAGGCAACGTCACTTCTCGAACTGGTGCCCCCTAGCTCCTGCAACACCTGTATTGCCTCTTGAACCTTTTCGCAGACTTCCGCATCAAGCCCCTCAGAAAAATATTCCCGCGGCACCCCCACAATGAGTTTTTTAATGTCTTTCTTCTTCACGGCTTTGGTGAAATCCGGGAGGTCACAATTCGCGGAGGTGGAATCCATCGGGTCAAATCCGGCAATGGCATTCAGCAGGATGGCGGCATCAGTTACGGTTTTGGTAATAGGGCCGATTTGATCCAAAGATGAGGCAAAAGCAACTAATCCAAAGCGAGACACTCGCCCATAGGTTGGCTTTAATCCAACCACCCCGCAACAAGCCGCAGGTTGTCGAATTGACCCGCCGGTATCGGAGCCTAATGCCGCCACACATTCATCGGCTGCCACTGCAGCCGCCGATCCTCCGCTGGATCCTCCCGGTATAAATTTTTGATTCCACGGATTTCTGGACGGCCCGAACACTGAATGTTCCGTGGACGACCCCATGGCAAATTCATCCAGATTGGTTTTGCCCAGAATCAAGGGTTGGTGAGTTCGAAGACGGCCCATCACTGTGGCATCATAAGGAGGAACAAAGTTTTCCAACATTCGAGATCCACAAGTCGTCCGGATCCCTTCTGTACAAATATTATCTTTAATACCTAATGGCATGCCCATGAGCGGCTGTGTTTTTCGCCAGGCTTTCAGCCCATCATCAATCGCTTTGGCTTGTTGGAGCAGCGTTTCTTTTGGTGTTAAGGTAATATAGGCTTTGATTTTCGGCTCCACCTGGCTGAGCCGCAGCGAATAAGACCTGGCGATATCCACAGCACTAATCTCACCAGCGGTAAATTTACCCTGAAGCTCTTTTAGCGTAAGTTTAAATAGAGACATACAAACCCGATTCTGGGATTAGTGGGTAAAAAGGAAATGGAAAGAAACAGGCCTTCAACAGGAGCAACCCGTTCACACGGGAATTGGTTACTTTGCTTTATTCTGGTGATCGACTTGGATAATTTGAGGGACGTGCCGCTTGGCTTCTTCGTCATTAAATAATTCATAACAGAAAATAATAACCTTATCGCCAATCACTCCCAACCTGGCTGTGGGACCATTTAAAATGATCTCTCCCTTGCCACGGGTACCTGGAAGGGCGTAAGTCGAAAACCGCTCTCCGTTATTCAAATTGGATACCATCACCGCTTCATAGGACATAATACCCGCCCGCTCCATCAGGTCTTCGTCAATCGTTAAACTACCCTCATACTCCAGACTGGAACCGGTGACGGTCGCTCGGTGGATTTTACATCGTAACAATTGTCGATACATATTAAATTCCTATTTTCCTTGTCATGCTCAAACCGAGCGTTCTCAATATCTCGCGTGGGCTTTATTTTCCTAATATATTCGGGACGACAAAAAATCCATTATGTGACTCTGGGGCATTGGCCAGCGCCTTCTCCACAGACAAGCATTCGCGTGGGCTATCCTCACGGAACACCTGTTCCTCATGAGCGATAGAGGCCGTGGGAGGGACGCCCTCTGTCGACACCCCTTGCAATTGATCCACATACGATAAAATATGATTCAATTGGTCGGCAAACATGGGTTTTTCCGCTTCCGATAAGTCTAATCGGGCTAATTGGGCGACATGTTCGACTTCTTTTTGAGTAATGGAGGCCATATCTGATCCTTATGATGAAAGCAGGAATTTAAAAAACATGGAGACACTGCAAGCGGAAACCACAAACACCACGTATTTTTACCATGAATTTCTGATGAAAAGCTACTCAGAACCAAGGATTGAAGCAGCGGTGAAAAAAGTGGAGATCAAGAAAATTTAGAGAAAAAAGCTGAGGCAATCAATGGTCCAACGTGGGCATTGTAGAAAGAAGAAAGCCTTCGTCCGCAAAACTCACGTAGCGCCCATCCCCAATCACAATGTGATCCAATACCCGGATACCCAAAATTTCCCCTGCTGCCATAAGTCGACGGGTTAGGGCATGGTCCTCCTCGCTGGGATGAGGGTCACCACTTGGATGATTATGGACAAAAATGACTGCTGCCGCAGATTCTCGTACGGCCAGATTGAACACTTCCCGCGGATGAACAATACTCACGGTCAAACTTCCCTCCGAGACGGTGACATCTCGGATAAGCCCATGCTTGGCATCTAACAAGAGTGCTTTAAAGACCTCATGCCGAAGATCTCGCAACAGAGGATAGTAATGCTGATAAATATCACGGCTCTGATGAATCCGTAATCCCGCAGTCAACGGAATCGCTAAGGCCCGTTTTCCCAACTCAACGGCTGCGAGAATCTGGGCAGCCTTTGCCGGACCAATTCCTGGAACAACACACAGTTCTTGCAAACTTCGATTGGCCAAACCCCGCAGTCCCTTGAGCCGGGTGAGGAGGTCCAAAGCCACATCCACGGCTGAGGAATCGGGTCGACCGATTCGCAGGAGGATGGCCACCAGTTGAGCGTCGGATAAACCCTGAGCGCCCTTGTTCAAAAGGAGTTCGCGTGGGCGTTCCTTTTCAGGCCAGGATTGAATGCCCTTTTTGAGTGGTGGATCATTCATACTCATAATACCAGGGTATGCCATACGAGCGTGGGCTGAACTATACGCAGCTATTTTTCACCCCGTCAAAAACGATTCTTCTCATTCTGTCATTGAGATTGTTGAGGTTTCCGGAATTATGATATCGTCCACTCCCATATGAAACCATCTTCTATCCGGATCGTTGCAGGTCAATTTAAAGGTCGAACAATCCCTACACTACCTGGGCGAACCACCCGTCCGACCTCCCAGCGGGCCAGAGAAGCGTTATTTTCTATTTTGGGTGACCAGATTCAGGATGCCACCGTGGCTGACCTATTCGCCGGGACAGGAGCGGTGGGACTGGAAGCCTTAAGCCGGGGAGCCACGAAGGCACTTTTTGTTGAGCAAAATCCATTGGCCGGAACGAGTATTCAGCAGATGCTTACCAAACTTAAAATCGCCTCCCCAAGCCAAGTCCTTATTGAGGATGTGTCACTCGCTATACAAAATTCAATTTTGGTAGGATGGCGTCCGTTTGACATGATATTCATGGACCCGCCTTACCGGATCCCGAATGTTCAACAAATCTTGCATCAATTAGAAGAAGCGGACGTCATGGCCCCGACCGGTCGACTCATTTATGAACATTTCCATAAAACCGCTCCTCCACTTCCTCTTGGAAAATGGTCGCTCATCCGAACCGCCCGCTATGGGGATACGGCATTGACGTTTTACCAACCCGTTCCCCCCACCGCAAAAGATTTTGACCAATGACCATTGGCATTTATCCAGGTACATTTGATCCTATTACCCGTGGCCATACGGATGTCATTGCTCGAAGCCTCAGGCTGGTGGAGCAGGTGATCGTCGCCGTGGCTCCCAACCCTCGAAAAGCCCCTTTGTTCGACTTAGACGAACGAGTCCAATTGGCCAAAATCGCCACAAGTGACCTCAGGGGTGTCACGGTTGAACCGTTTGACGGTTTACTGGTGAACTACGTCAGGAAACGCGGGGCTTTGGCTATTATTCGTGGACTAAGAGCCGTGTCAGATTTTGAACACGAATTTCAAATGGCTCTGCTGAACCGAAAACTTGACTCTAGCCTGGAAACCGTCTTTCTGATGTCGAGTGAGGAATTTTCGTATCTCACCTCCAGCATGGTCAAAGAGGTCGCCTCGGTTGGCGGTCCCCTCCACCATTTCCTTCATCCCGAGGTTGCCGAATGGCTCCAGGGTCGATTACGGAGAAATGCCGAATGAACCTTGCCGCGCGAACGACTCGCATTACCCCCTCCCCCACATTGCAACTCTCCGCAACGGTGAAAGCTCTGGTCGCGCAAGGGCAGCAGGTCTTCGATTTTACTGCAGGAGAGCCCTCCCTGGATTCTCCGGAAGAGGCCAAAGAGGCCGCCTATCAAGCCATTCGCTCCGGCTTCACCAAGTATACGGCCGTCACGGGTATTGATGATCTAAAAGAGGCCATCATTGAAAAATTTCAACGTGATCAGGGGCTGACCTACTCAAGGTCGCAAATCCTGGTATCGTGTGGAGCCAAGCACACCTTATTCAATCTCGCATTGGCATTGTTTGAGGCCGGAGATGAAGTAATTATACCCGCACCCTATTGGGTCTCCTATCCCGAACAAATCCTCGTGGCAGACGCCAAGCCCGTCTTTCTTCGGACTTCCGAGTCGTCCGGCTATGCCATTGATGTGAAGGCACTGGAATCCGTAGTCACTGATCGCACGAAGGCGATCATTCTCAATTCTCCATGTAATCCGACCGGGAGCATGTATGATCGGGACACTTTGGAAGGTATTGCCCAGATAGCGCTCGAACATGATCTGCTCATCATTTCTGATGAAATTTACGAAAAGATGGTTTACGACCGGCACCAACACCATAGCATCGCATCACTCGGAGCAGACATTGCCAAGAACACCATCATTGTGAACGGGGTGTCAAAAACCTATTCCATGACAGGATGGCGGATTGGCTATGCCGCCGGCCCCGAGACGCTGATTAAAGCCATGGGTGACATCCAAAGCCAAAGCACCTCAAACCCCAGCTCCATCTCCCAAAAAGCAGCAATCGGGGCCATCCGAGGGGCAGATGCGTTTATTCAACACATGGTGAAGGAATTGGATATTCGACGAAAGGCTATTGTCGAGGGGTTAAATCGGATCCCGGGCATTCACTGTCCTATGCCTGCAGGCGCCTTCTATGCTTTTCCTAGCGTTGCTCAACTCCTGGGCCGTCGATTCCAGGGAGAATCCTTGCCCACGCCGTTGGCTTTTGCCAATTTTTTTCTCAAAGAAGCCCAAGTAGCGTGCGTCCCAGGTGAACCGTTTGGCAGTCCCACGCATCTGCGGTTTTCCTATACTGGAACCTTGGAGGTCATTGAGGAGGGCTTACAGCGCCTTACCGAGGCCGTGGCTAAACTTGAATAGCCTATTCCTTTCCGTCCGGGCTTTCATTTTTTTCAATTCAAGCACCACCAAACCTTGACCTGAATAGAATCAGCCTTACCTTATGAACACATGATTACAAATCCCTTTAATTGACATTTACTCTCTGGAGGTACCCCGTGCCCATTTATGAATATCAATGCACCGGTAGCGGTGAGCGATTTGAAATTCAACAGAAAATGTCAGATCCTCCTATTCAAACCTGCGATCAATTATCCTGTGGTTGTGGCAAAGCTGAACCCGTCACCAAAGTCATCTCGGCTCCCGCCATCATGTTCAAGGGATCGGGATGGTATGTCACGGACTACTCGGACAAACTCAAAGCGCCCGAGAGTAAATCGGAGAACAAGGGGAAACCCGCTGACACCAGCACCGGCGAATCCAAAACAGACAACAAGACCGGTTCGACCAGCTCTGATAGCGGGTCCAGTTCAACGACCTCACATCCGCACCTTCCGCACTCTTCCGCTGGGTCTACGGGATCAGGTACGGCTTCGGGATCAGGGACATCGTCAAGTTCCAGTGCCTCCACTGGATCCGTGGCTTCTTCTTCATCTAGCAGTAAGTCCTAACTCTTCACGCAGATGCACTGGCCGGGAGCACCTGCAGCACATATCTAACAAGAGCCGAAATCCTGTCCCCACGATAACCCGGCCTAAATTGCAGCCCTGATTCCTGAGACCCTCCAAACATAGTTCCCATCTGTCAAAGTCATCAGCCCCTCGCAACAAGCCCATATTCGACCTTCTCCTCAGGAGGAGCGAATATCTTTCGCTTCGGCTGCAAGAGATATCAGAGCCCTTTACAACGGCAATACTGTTTACCCACAAGGAGTTGTGACTCTTGACAGCTCCGCCTACCGTCGGTACTCTCATCAGGTTTACCAGTAATTTCAGCCTCTTCGGCATCTCAGACCGAGTGGAGGGTTATCCTTTAAACGCTAGAGGGAAAAGCATGAAGAAGATGTGTGTGAATGGTTTGACAAAAATTGTTGGGGTCCTATTCATCACCGGTATCTGTATCCTGAGTCTGACTTCGGAACAGCACGCCCTTGCCGCTGGAAAAGATTCCTTCCGCGTCGGTGTCCTTGATCCTCAGACCGTGATTGAAAAGTCAAAAGCGGGAAGCCGCGCCTTGGCGGCTTTAAAAGAACATGCCCAAGCCAGAGAAACCGTGATGAAAAACGATCAAAAGGAATTGGAGAGTCTTCAGGAAGAACTCAAAGCCGCAGAGTCCAACTCCAAGATGAGTGAGGAAGAACAAAAACGCAAACAAGAACGGTTTGCACAAAAATATCAAGCCTGGCAAAAACAAGGTCAGGATTTCCAGAATGAACTCGGGCAAAAACAAAAAGACCTGGTTCAGGAATATATGAAGAAAATCGAAGAAGCCACAAGTGCCGTCGCCGCACGCCATGGCTTTGATGTGGTCATTGATAAAGGTAGTGAAAACACGCTAAAAATTGTGCTGTACAATAGAGATGGGTTAGATCTCACAAATGAAGTCGTGAAGGAATTTGACCGTCGATTTAAATAATCGTCGATTCAGAGCAAGCGCTTAAACATTCTCCCCTGTGGGTTAAACTCACAGGGGATTTTCATATCCTCTCGCCTTCATATTGTGTAAATACAAATCTACAGTGTTTAACGGTCAACAAATAATTCTACAACCCTTAGATTGCCATTGAGTCAAACCATAACATTCAGGCATGGTTTCTTGGGGGACCACAGAATTTTTGGTGAGCGACAGGCTGGGAGCAACCATTTGTGGACTTTCCAATCCGTCCGCCCTAAAGCCATCGAAACAGGCGAAAGATAAGCGAAGGAATCCCGGGCAACTTCTGCTTGCGGAATAAATAAAGGAGGTGGATCAGAAAATTTTTAAAAATACCAGAAAGAAGAAACAGGAGTCAGCGCCCAATGTCTCTGACAGCCTCTTCCTCCGACTGATAAATGGGAATCACCTGAGGCAGGTTAGCATATTCAAGCAACTCTCTTACATGAGATTGAGGACTCACAATACTCAACCGAATGCGATCGGACTTCATCCGCTGGTACCAAAGAAACATCTGCCCCAATCCCATCGAGTCAATCCAGGTAATGTTCGAGAAATTGAGAATAATATGATGACATCCTATTTCCTGAGCACCCAGAATGGCCACTTCGAGCCCAAGCTTGGAGTCATAATCAAAACGACCAGATAACTCCAGAACTTTTGTATCCTGGAGAACATGTTCCCTGACAGTCAGCATTCCAGACTTTCCTCTTATTGACCTTTTCGGCAATCACACAGTAAAAATTTACTCATCTCAAAAATGGGTAAAAGAATCAGATCCCCCAACTGACCTTGGGTGATACAAAGCTTGGCACTCAACCCATCCAGATATTGTTTTCGATGCAACAACATCCCTTTGATTGCGGTAGCCTAAAAATAGACTGAGCCTTAAGGGGTCAGGCTTTTTACTTACATTCTCTATTGTAGATTTCTTCTGCAGCAGGTCTTCCTGGCATTCCTGCCAAACCATGAATCCAATGTCCATTATGGTGAAAAGTCAGAAAGTAGGATTAAGTTTCTTAGGCATGCCAAAAGCATTTAAGAGCAAATTTACCCAAAAAAAGTGCTAAGCCCAAATGGGCTGTTGGCTTTTTAAATATCGTGGAAGGCACAAATACTTTCGCCTTCTCCTCTGCTGGATATGATCTGGTTATTTGAAGTTATCGACAAAGAACTTTTCAGGTTGTTTACGGTATTTAGGGATAACACCATAAAGGGATGGCAGCAAGTGAACCAACCCTACGCGCTCCATGGGAAAATTTTTGATGATTTTTGGAACACTCTGCCGGAATCATTCTGGGGAGTAACCGAGGCGTGAACGACGTGACCATATTCATATACTCCTCTATTTACCTTTCCGAGTGAGTTAATCGCAGGGTAAGGATTCCCTGGTCTTGGCTGAGTGGGGTCAGGGAGGGTTCCTTGGAGAGTATATGAACTAATCAGGGCAGAAGGCTCTTCCGCCTTGATGCAGACCGTTAAATTCAAGAAAGGATTCTACTTTTTAACATCATTGCAACTCGAGTGTGATGATGGTGTCCTCAGGGAAATGGCATACCCATCTATGCCAAGCACAACTTTAATGAATCTGTGACAAAAAAATGCCCGATTGGTCCGAATGGATGGCCTAGAGCGAGGATTGAACAAAATGGGGGGGGTAATTGGAACTAAGCCTGAAGCAGCAATTGGATCAATCAGTTAGATGAGGTTTGCAACGACATGACTGTTTTGGTGTAGATGGTGCGCCCGGCAGGAATCGAACCTGCGACCCCCGGCTTAGAAGGCCGGTGCTCTATCCAACTGAGCTACGGGCGCATGATAGGAAAATCGCATAGTTAGGGAGTTTGAGTCAACGACTCGGCAGCCTGTGGTGCCAATTTTTGCATCCGTCATTTCAACCCAGAAAATCAAAACCAAAAACAACAGTTTTTGAATGATGGTATCATTTGCTCTACAGAACGAAGCAAGTCCAAAGCCTTTAACAACCCTGTTCAGGAAACAGAGGGAAGACCAAGAAAATCCGTTCCTATCGTCAAAAACGGCGAAAAAAGAAAACGGTTCACATCTAAACTATCCGATTTTCTCACAACATGCCTAACGTGTCGTTCATGCATATAGGATATTCGCATCCAACCGATAGGGTGAGCTATCGGAGGTGGATATGCGAAATAATTGTACCCTTGGTGTTGTAGGTTTCTTTGTACTCCTTGGTGCCTGCGCCTCGCAGCATTTGTCCAATAATAACGTTGATGAACAGGTGGATCTCTATCTCAGCACACTGGATGATAAGCATTTCGTCTGGTGCGAATTAGATCTGGAGCAATGTCGGCGTGACTTTGAGGCATGGAAACTGACCAAACAAGGTCTCAGCATAATTAAGGAGTTCGAACGAGAGAATACTGATCAACCGGACAATACTCAGCACTTGCCGAATGTCTTTCGTACCCGATTTGTAGAGGAAGGCCAGTTAAGAGAGGAACTGGTAGACAAAGACGGCAAGGGGCAGAGCATCGATTTGGATCCAGAGGGCTTAGGTAGGTCCCATTGGACTATTGATAATATTGGTAATAATGGACATACCATACAGGAAGGCATGAGTATGGCTCCGGGAATTCATGGTCCCCAATCCCCACGCTGATATCCTTGAGGAGCCGGCTAAACCCACCATTCGGCTCAGATCCCTTCGCTTGATCCCCACGACGCACTAAAATCGAACCGACTTCCCCTTCTTTTAAAACCAGAGATTCCCTTAAACCTTACTATTAACTCGAAAGAAAATGTTTACTTCAAATTGGATAAATTTACTTCTGTAAAGTTTTAATTATCTGCGCTAACGACGACCGGGAATTTAGGCCAATTTCAACTATGATGACAAATGACTAGCCTAATCGAAAAACGCTATTCCCCCACCCGAACCAGCATGCCCCGATCTTTACAGATATTGAAGGTATGGTAGAACCATGCCACGATGATCACAAGGAATCCACAATTGAGGCCCGTGGCCCAAAGCAAATGAGTCACCGGTGCGCTTCCTGTGGTGAGGACCGCACGCATCCCTTCAAAGATATGCGCAGGAGGAACTATCCAGGCAATGGATTGCAGAACGGGGGGAAGGACTTCAATCGGGTAAAACACACAGGAAATGGGTTGAAAAAGGAAAACCATACCCCAGGCTAGCACTTCGGCCTGCTGCCCAAAGCGCATAATGATGGAGGTGGTGAGCACACCAATGATCCAGCCGGATACGACCAGATTAAAAACAAACGGGAGCAAGGAAAGGCCCATCTGGAGAATGTCGTAGGAGTAAAACACCCAAGCAAAAAGCATCATCAACCCGCCCACCGCAGTGACCTTCAGCACACTCATGGTCATGGTAGCGACGAGATATTCTCCGACCGTTAACGGACTGGCAAACAGGTTCATCAAATTTCGAGCCCACATTTCTTCCAAAAATGAGACCGCAATGCCTTGCTGCGCACGAAACAACACATCCCACAAAATCAGCGCTCCCAGGAAAAAGGTGACGGCCCCATGCACTGGCATGCCGACCTTCTCCAGGTAGATGGTAATGAATCCCCAGACCACCAAATCTAAAAACGGCCAATAAAAGATCTCCAGCAAACGGGCGAAGCTTCGCTTATAGAGATACATATGACGCGATAACAAGGCAAGGATACGCCCGAGACTCATGGACCGTTTTGCTCTCTGGCCAGTTTTAAAAAGACCTCTTCTAAATCTCGTTGACCGTAACGTTGAATGATTTCGGAGGCGGTACCTTCCGCTACAATTTTGCCCCGTTGCAGGAAGATGATGCGATCGGACATCTCCTCCATCTCCCGCATGTTGTGTGAGGTATAGAGAATACTCAAGCCTTCTGAGCGTTGATATTCTTTCAAGAACGATTTAATTTTATTCACGATATCAGGATCCAAACTTGCAGTGGGTTCATCGAGAAACAGCACTTTGGGTTCGGTCATAATGGCTTTGGCCAGGGTGAGCCTCGACATTTGGCCTGAAGACAGCTTCCTGGTCAGTCGATGCCGAATGTCCTCCATTTCCAACTTTTTCACAATATCATCAATGCGTTGCTGGATATGCTTGAGTTCATAGAGCCTTGCAATGACCTTGAGATTTTCCTCTACCGTTAAGGAAAACGGCATCGAAATGTAGGTAGAGGAAAAATTCACTTGTTTCAGAATGGTTTCCCGATGGGTGGCCAGATCCAGTCCGAACATGTGAATGGTGCCGACCGTCGGCGTGATCAGCCCTAACAACATATGAATGGTGGTGGTTTTGCCGGCACCATTCGGCCCAAGGAGCCCGAGTATTTCTCCTTTTTTGATGTCAAAGGAAATATTATCGACGGCGGTAAAGCCCTGAAACCGCTTGGTGAGGTTTCGAACTTCAACGACAGGGGAAGCCATGGAATCTGAGGCAGGCATCAAAACAAAAACCCACCGATTTTATCGGGCAAGTGACAGGTTTCACAGCGATTGCTCAGCACTTCACCCTGGTAACGTTGTTCCCCATCATGACAACGCAGACAATCGGCCATGTTCGCTTTCCAGAGCGCCGAATCTTTTGGATGAGCCGGCTCATGCGGTTGATCATCGAGTTTGACATGCCCGCGCGGAATCACAATGGGATACCCTTTAATCGGCATTCCGTGCACGACCCGGCCGTGGCAGGTCGTACACCCCTCCCCTTTTCCGCGTTTCTGAAAGGCCTCCATGTGTTCTCGATGATTCATGATCAGACCGACATCTTTGACGGGTTGGGGCAAATCACGCACAGAGACTTCTGTCACCCGCAAGATGGCTCGATGACAACTAATGCACACGGAAGAGGATACATGCGATTTAAGATTATGCGGTTCGGTCGGGGTTCCGAAAAATGTGATCGCGACGTCTTCTATTCCGGCAAAGACTTTATCCTGAATAAACCCGGAAATACCTGGACGCACGTGGCAATCGACACACGTGACATCTTTATGACTGGATTGTACCCAGGAATCGTAGGATGGTCTGATAGTATGACAACTCGCACAGAAGGTGGGCTGATTGGTCAGCGGGATAGCCGCGGCCCCTCCTAAAGCCAGCACCAGGAGTGTGGCCGCAATGAGGGTCAGGCCTTTTCCCATGAACGTTACGAATCCCTTTGGAGCGGGAACTTTTTCATGATCAGTTGCGCCAGCCCTTGGACGTCATCCCGATCAAACCAGGGAGCCGAGCATTCAATGTGTTTCATAGAAGCCACGGCCAATAAACCATCTAATGACACATCCACTTCTTGCAGCTGCTCGCGCACCACAATTACTTTCGGAAACCCATGGCTTTTCCAGCCTTCGGCAATAATTAAATCGATTTCTCCATTGATGAATCGGTCCCGGACTTGATCGACAGGAAGTTCTTCCGGAACATCAGCAAACATGGCCAGGCTACCCTTTGATAAGACAATGACCGTACTGGCCCCTGCGCGTTTGTGGCGCCAACTGTCTTTGCCTTCAGTATCCAGATCGAACCCGTGCCCGGCATGCTTGATGGTGGCCACTCGATAACCCGCGTGAGTCAGTTCCGGAATAAGCCGTTCAATCAAGGTCGTTTTGCCGCTGTTGGAGCGGCCAACAAAACCCAAAATGGGAGGTGTCATGATGAAGCCTGTACTCCCTTCTATGAGGTCGAATGATGCCAAATAGACAGCGTGACTGATGGAAAATATGTCGTATATCTTTTAAAAATTGCGTGATAATAATTGGACGTTCACCACATCGCCTGGCTTCAGAGATTCGACCTCTTCCGGTACATCAATGAATCCATTTGCTTTCACCATTGAAGTGAGGATGCCGGACCCTTGCCCACCGGTCGTCCGGACTGTGAGGACGCCGTTTTCCTGCTGAAGAATGCCACGGAGGAAATGCCGCCGGTCCGTATGTTTGGAGAAGGTTTCTTGAAAAAGTGCCTTCACAACCGGCCGTTCCCACTTCCGATGCCCGCCCATTTTCAACATGGCCGGTCGCACGAGTTGATCAAAGGTAACCATCGAAGAAACGGGATTCCCCGGCAGGCCAAACGCCAACTTCCCTTGGATTTTCCCAAAGGCTACCGGCTGTCCGGGGCGAATCGCTAATTTCCAGAAATTCATGTCTGCCCCGAGTTCGGCAAACACCGGCTTGGTAAAATCATAATCTCCCATGGAGACTCCCCCCGATAACACCAAAATATCACAGGTGAGCCCCTGTCGGATTTTGTCTTTTAAGGAATCAGGGTTGTCTTTGGCAATTCCCAAGAGGACAGGGATTCCGCCCGACTCCTGGACCGCAGCAGCAATACCATAGCTGTTGGAATTGACGATTTTATGCTCATCAAATGATTCATCCAGATCCGCCAACTCATCCCCTGTAGAAAGGATGGCCACTCGAGGACGCTGCGACACGAGGACAAAAGATTTGGCCAGAATGGCCAACATGCCGATTTCCCCTGAACGCAGTTGTGTCCCTTTCGGAATGATGCACTCTCCTTCCGTCACATCTTCCCCTTTCGGTCTGATGTTGGAACCCTGACCGGCTTCAGTTTTCATGATTCGAACCTTCGTCCCTGAAGGCTCCGTGTATTCCACACGCACGACGGTATCTGCTCCGGCCGGCATGGGGGCTCCGGTCATGATCCGAATCGCTTCCCCTGGGCCGACGGTTTTCGTAGCCACAGCCCCTGCTGCGACATCTTCCACAATGTTCAATTCGGGAATTCGAGTGATGGCATAGTCCTGCTTAATGTCGGCCCACCGTACCGCAAAGCCGTCCATCGCCGAATTGTCCCATGGAGGATTGGATCGTGGGGCGAGAATGTCTTCTCCCAAAACCCTCCCGAGTGAATCAAGGAGTCCGATTTTTTCACAGCCCAAGGGATGCGCCGCATCCAGGACGGTTTGTTGGGCAGAAGTTAACGAAGTAAGCTGATCCATGTGTCTTGCCTAATCATGCGGAAGGTTGAAGTGGTTCCCTGAAGACAGCGATACCCTACTCAGAGTCCCGCTAGGAGCACACAAAATAGATGTTTTTCCCTTTATTACAACAGTCAGTACACATTCAATGCTTGAACACTCGACCATGCTCTGCCGTTTTTATCAAATAGTCGATAGCCCGGAGAACACATCGCGCCCGCTCGAGGCGACCGGTTAGGCCTTTTTGAATGGAGCCGGCCTGGCCGACACCTTCACCAGCGAGTCTTTCTTTTTACAGAACTCCTCGACTTTGTTCGCAATGCCATGGATGGCGTCAGCCGTGGGAAGATCTGAATGAAACAGCGCATAGGGTTCGCCACGATCACATTGGAGAACCATTTCCGGATCCAGTGGCACACGACCCAGGAAGGGAACGCCCATGTCCGCAGCCGAGGCTTCGCCCCCCCCTTTTCTAAACAACTCAATGGATTGGTGGCAATGGGGGCAATCTAACCCGCTCATGTTTTCCACAATCCCAATGATGGGAAGCTCACTATCCCTCGCGAAGGTGACCGACTTTCTGGAGTCTAACAGGGCTACTTCCTGTGGAGTGGAGACAATGACGCAACCCGTGACATCACCGATGAGATCAATCGTCGTCACCGATTCATTCCCGGTCCCTGGCGGCAGGTCAATCAGCAGAAAGTTGAGGTCCTGCCATTCCACTCCACCTAACAGTTGGTTGATGAATTCAAACTTATACGCATCCCGCCAGATAATGGGATCATCCGAATTTTGCAAAAGAAATGACATTGAGGCGATTTTCAGATTATAGGCTTGATGGGGAATAATTCCGCCACCTGTACTGATTTTGAGTTTTTGGCCTTCGGCTCCCACCATTTTGGGAATATTGGGGCCATGAATATCCATGTCGCATATTCCCACTTCATAGCCTTTAAGGGCCAAACTAATAGCAAGATTGGTGGTCATCGTACTTTTTCCCACCCCGCCCTTATTGCTCATGACCAATATTTTGTAATCAATGCGCTCCATGCGCTTTGCGACCAGCCAGCGACTATGTCCTTCGCGGTCCTTTTGGCAAGTTTCGGTTTCATCACAAATTGCACACGCCCACATATAGGTACAGACATCCCCACTCGAACTCGAGGATGGTTGAATCATATTCAGTTCAGTTGCCATGAATCCCTCCACATACATCCACTACGATGATAGTTTGGATAATATAAATTCGGACACATTCATATGTCATGACGTGGCCATACTTCCCATTTTTTCCACCATATGCTCTAAAAGCGGAAGAACAATATTAAAATTTTCCTGCATGCCGTTTATGCTTCCGGGCAAATTCATAATCAGAGTGGACCCCTTAATTCCCGCCGTTCCGCGTGAGAGCATGGCGGTCTTGACTTTTTTAAGACTTTCAGCCCTCATGGCTTCTCCGATGCCGGGGATCTCTTTTTCAATCACGTCTCTGGTTGCCTCTGGCGCCCAATCTGTTGGTCGCACACCCGTTCCCCCAAGAGTCAAAATGATCTGAGGAGCATTGGTCTCACAAAGTGTCACCAACCGATGAGAAATGGCCTGCCGATCATCCGCCACGACATCATAGGATAAAAGGGTCAATTGGTGGTTCGTCAAGATCCTTTCCAAAGGTTTCCGATTCTCATCAGGTTTTTTGCCTGACTGTATTTTGCTGCTGATCAACACCACAGCCACCCGTATCATCAAAAGCCTCTGCGGGTTTTATATTACCGCGGACCTGAGTCTGGAACGTCGACATATTCCTCATCCCCACCAGACCCGGCTCCCACTGGTTGCGGGGCTAATGGAGGACGCCGAACTGCCGGCGGGCCAGAGACCGGGGCGGATGCCCCAGCATCCCCACTTTCTGGAGTTTTTTTCTTGCCAAAGACTTGGGCGCTGATAATACCCACTTCATAAAAGAAATACATCGGAATGGCCATAATACATTGGTTGAATGGATCAGGCGTGGGCGTAAGAATAGCCGCGAAGAGAAAGGATCCCAGAAATGCCCATTTCCGGTATTTTCGTAATATAGGAGCATCCACCCACCCTAATTTCGCCATTAAGGTCAACGCGAGCGGAACCTCAAAAATCAGTCCAAAGACCAACATGAACCACAGAATAAAACCCACATAATTGGCAATAGAAATTTGTGCGATAAACCCCGAAGCCAACCCATAGGAAATCAAAAAATGTAACGCGAAAGGCAACACGACAAAAAAACAGAAGGTCAATCCCAAATAAAAGGCCACGGTGCTAATGGCGGTGAAAGGTCCGACAAACCGTCGTTCCTGGGCATGTAATCCTGGAAGAACAAATTGCCAGACTTCCCACAACCAGTGAGGGGTCGACAAGACAACTGCACATAATCCAGCCACTTTCACATTTTGCCATAAGGCTTCAGCCGGAGAGAGGAAGACGAAAGGAATTTTTGGCAAATCCGATGGCATCCATTCCCATGAATCTAAAATGAAATAATTTTGCAGAGGGATCCGTAGCCAGGACACGAGCGTATCCGCATAAAAAAACGTCCCGACAAACACACAGGCCATAACAATGACCGCACGAGTAAGTCGCCATTGGAACTCTTGCAAATGCTCCATGACGGGCATTTTTTTGTCTTCCAGTGGCTTAAAGACTTTCTCTTCAAACCAGGAACCAATTTTGCTTTGTTTAGCCATGTGAGTCCTGCGCCACAAAATCCGAGGGGGGCTCGGTCGCCCCCCTCAGTGCTTACATCCCTTATTGTGGATTCACTGCGATAAACAGATTATTGCCACGCCGGTTGACCAACAAAACGGCTAACTCATCTTTGGCAATTTTAGACGCAATCTGCTTGAAGTCGTCAATGGTTTTCACGCTTTGGCGACTCACTTCTTGAATGACGTCACCAACTTGAATACCCGCAGCTTCAACGGCGCTGCCTGATTCGACTTTCGAGACGACCACACCTTTGATTTGTTCAGGAATATTGAATTCACTCCGGCTTTCCCCGCTAATCGCTGCGACGGTCATTCCCGACAATACGTTATCCAGTTTGGCCATAGCCGGAGCTTTCTCTTCTTCTACTGGCCCAGTCTTTGCCAGTGCTTGATCGGATGGCCGTTCTCCCAATTCCAAGGTCAGCAGGGTCTCTTTGCCTTCGCGTAATACTTTAATTTCTTTTTTCTTTCCGACCTTTGTCCGGGCAACAATGTTACGAAGATGATTGACATCCTTGACGGCTTCACCGCCATATTCAAGGATGACATCACCCCGTTGAAGTCCGGCCTTTGCGGAAGGGCCATCTTCATGTACTTCACTGATTAACACCCCACCCTGTCGACCTTCAGGTAATTGGAATGATTGCGCTAAGGCAGGCGTTAATTCCTGAATGGCCACTCCCATCCATCCTCTAACTACCTTCCCGGTTTCGATCAGGCTTGCGGCAATATCCTTTGCAATACTGACTGCGATCGCAAAGCCCACGCCTTCGGAACCACCCGTCCTGGAAAAAATGGCCGTGTTGATCCCGATAAGCTCCCCTTTCATATTCACCAGGGCTCCACCTGAATTTCCAGGGTTAATCGCAGCATCCGTTTGAATGAAGTCTTCATATTCGGTAATACCGACACTTCCTCGGCCAAGGGCACTGATAATTCCCAGGGACACGGTATTGCGTAATCCGAAGGGACTCCCGAGGGCTAATACCACATCCCCAACACGAAGGGATTCATATTCTCCCCAGGCCACTGAAGGGAGTGGGCCATTATCAACTTTGACTTTAATGACCGCCAGATCGGTTTTCGGATCAGTCCCGACAACAGTGGCTGACATTTCTCGTCCATCATGAAAAGACACCTTGATGTCACTCGCATCTTCCACAACGTGGTTATTCGTCAGAATATACCCGCGAGAATCAATAATCACTCCGGATCCGGCACTCATACCTGGAGGACCGCCGGGACCACCACCGGGAGGTCCACCGGGACCACCACCTGGGGGTCCTCCGCCAGGAGGCCCACCAAACGGTCCGGGAGGTAAGCCTCTAGATGGTCCACCCCCACCAGTTACTGCTACGTTGACAACCGCGGGCCCTACTTTTTCAACAATTTCTGAAAAACCTTCAATGAAGGCTCCCGGTATAGCCGCTTGTGTCTGGGCGGGAACAAACCACCCATTTCCCAAAAATCCACCGGCCATTCCCAATCCTACAAATAGGACAAGAAAACCCCATGGAGGGGCAGTTCGAAACGGCCTGGCAGCGCCAGTAAACCACCGTGACATGTGCATCATCCCGATCTCCTGTTCAAAAAATTTAATAGAAACGGAGTGAATAGGAAAATTTCTATTTCATAACCCTGCGTGTTCTCAAGAAATTTCCCAAGACGGAACGCCTCACTTCGTATAACCGTTTGATTCTACAATAATTGTTTTCCCACGTTCAAAGTCAAATCCCTAATTTTTTACCTCCACCCGTACAGGCGGGTGATCAGCAGAATCTTGTCCATCTTGTCAAGAGAGGCATTCTAATCAAGAAAAAACTCTTTTTGAGGACATAAATTTCTTCAGAACCGGCTGGGTGATTTGTGAAGACGCAACAATGCGTCCTTCTCACGAGCGTAAAGCCCATGAACATACTGCAGGTAACATTAGACGGAGCCAAGAAAACCTGGGAGCGAAAGAGGAAGGATTACATTCAGGCAGGACGTATTACTCGGTAATGTCCAAGAGGGAGCCCAAAACTTTCCCCTGAATTCTCATGCCGGCCATATTGGCTTCGATGAGATTCACCGCTTGCAAATTGGAAATTATTTCTTCACTGAGATCCACATTAGATCCTTCGCGAAGACTGAACAAGTTATCACTGGAGAGAAATTGCGGACCGGGGCGTTCATCTGGTTGCAAAGTAACCCTCACTCCACCACCAGCTGACGATTCTTCTGGAAGAGCACGGGTTCGTTTAAAACTTTCCGTTTGGGCATTGGCAATATTATGCGCGCCGACGCTGAGCATTCTTCCCCCGGCTTGAATTCCCGAAAGAGCAGAGGCCATACCGGCAATCATCATGACTTCTCCTTTGATTCAATGGGCTTCTCACAGCCATCCATACTCCTTCACGTTATCGACAAAAGTCTCAAAACCTTTCCCGACGAGAGTGGAGGAGTTTTCGCAAAACGCCGGAGATAGAGATACCCTTACTGTGAAAAATTGTCTTACTGAATATTCATAGAAATTGCTGAAGATTGACGGCATTTTTGCTATGGTTCTATCAAGCCACCTCCTAAGGTATTTCATGAAGGAGCCATATGCGCGGACTTGTTCTTCATCAGAAGCTTCAACTTCAAACCGACCTACCCCTGCCCCCGCGTCCACATGGGGAAGCCAGAATCAGGGTCATCCAAGCTGGAATCTGCTCGACCGATCTTCAGCTACTCAAAGGGTATATGGCCTTTCAAGGTGTCTTGGGGCATGAGTTTGTTGGGATGGTCGATGAGGCTCCCGATACAGAATTGATTGGAAAACGAGTCGTCGGAGAGATCAATGCCGCCTGTCGCGCTTGTGAAACCTGTGCAAACGGCCATCCCACGCATTGCCCTCATCGCACCACATTAGGCATCCAGGGTCGGGATGGTGCCTTTGCAGATTATCTTACTCTGCCGGTTGAAAACCTTTTTATCGTGCCTGACTCCATTTCCGATGATCAGGCCGTCTTTATCGAACCCTTAGCCGCAGCCTGTGAAATTCCCCAATTAGTCTCGATCAAACCAACAGACCGGGTGGTCGTCATCGGAGATGGGAAGTTGGGGGTACTGTGCGCACAAATTCTTGTGCTTTCAGGATGTGCCGTTACGCTATTGGGCCGTCATTCAGACCATGACACCTGGCTCACCCATATGGGCATCAAGGTCACCTCGCATCCAGCTGATATTCCTCAAGGCGCAGATATGATTGTGGAAGCCACGGGAAGCCCCGAAGGGCTTTCCGCGGCCATCCAATTGATTCGGCCCAGAGGTACCCTTGTGCTCAAATCCACATATCATGGAGACGTGTCTTTAAATATGGCGACCTTTGTCATTCAGGAAATATCCTTAATTGGATCTCGTTGTGGCCCGTTCCCTCCGGCCATCCGCCTCTTAGCATCGAAACACATCCGGGTCGATCCGCTTATCCATGCCCGCTATCCACTCCTGGATGGCGTTCTGGCCATGGAAAAAGCCGCACAACGTGGCGTACGAAAAGTCATGCTGCAAATGACCTAAATCAAGGTGAGTTGGCAAAAATATTTTTGTATTTATGCTAGTTGAATGCTTCATCTTCTGGTATACGATGTCTAAATTCGCCGAGCTGGCGTAGCTCAATCGGCAATCGTTAGAGCAGTGGTTTTATAACTGTCTCTGGTTCTGTGTTTGCTCCCACACAAACCTTTCGTCAAACGCCGAAATTTCTTGTCATTATTGACGAAAACCGCGTTCACTCGTATTTAATCCAATCACACATGATTGAGTTTGGCCTTTTCCGGCAGTACCGTGGGAAGATGGTGAACACGTACCACTTTTCGATTATGGCTTGTGGAATGAAACAGCTATTGGATTCAATGTCTCCAGGGGTTGATTGGGCTCATGCCGCCTTTTGGCGAGGAGCCCAATAGGTTAAGAATGGAGTTCGATTTCATGGCCATAATGCCCTCTATGCCACCCTTGGCTTCAAAATCCCGAACCACGTATTTTTTAGCATCAACCCACATATTGCATTTGCAGCATTCGCATGTTGAATCCGGGAATGATTTTCTGGAACAGCCAAAAAAAATTTTGCAAAACATCCGTGGGACGTGTTTCTGATAGAATCTTTTGTCCATGACTTTGTTAATCACTCCGAAGCGGAATGAGGCATAGTCATACGAATTGAAATTAAAGAATTATTCGGCAGGGTGCGAAGAACAGCCATCAGCCCCATCAGTCCCTGATACCTCATTTTTACTTTACCCATTACAGGGCTTTCCAGCTACAGCAACATAGGACCCAGACGAATGCGCGTCGCGCGCTTAACCACGGGTCTCTTTTGGCCCTTCGAGAGCTCTAGCCTCCGCTGTACCTGAAGTATCCCCCCTCCAGACTTCGGGCGTGGTTTAAGAATTCGTTCTGCACTCGATTCTAAGATCGACCTGTTCAAGGCCTGCTCCGTCTCCAGTTTCTTGGGTTAGACATTCATATTATTCAAACCCTTCAAAGCCTGATCTGATCAAAGCGCAATTCACATCTTCTGTTTTCCACAGCAGCATATTTTTAATTCAAAATAAGGCTCATCCATTAATGGATACCAGCGACATTGTTTTGCGCAATTGAGATTTTGTTCATTAAAGTCCGGCACAACCTGAAGTTGTGTTCCTACTTGGTAACCAAAGTCACATCAACGGGCATTTTTTCCTATGGGCATGCCTAAAAACTACCCCATTTCAGAATTTTGCATCCGTAAACCATTGAAGGTGATATCAAAATTCGGATGTTGGAGTTTTTAAAGGCGCTCTTTTCTTTTTAATGCCAAGGGTTTTTTATAGTTCACCACATTATTTTTGAATTGTATCGTGAAAATAAATGGACAGAAACTGGGGCAAATCCAATGAGCATCCCAGGAATCTCCAGAGGGATGAGAAAGGAGGGGGATTAAAATGAAGATGCCTGTTTAACAAAAAGATTATTCCTGATAAATGCATTTCATGGGTGATTTTGGGAAAAATGATCCCACTTTTTTTAAAATATAAACCAATTTTTTAAAAAAAGAGGAGAACAGGTATGAATTCCCATTTCATAAAATTGAGTTTTCGAATACTTACTATCCTGGGTTTGAGTGCACTACTGGGAGCCCCAATAGGCTGGTTAGGTGGAGCCAATGCGGCAAGCCCATTCGGTGCCAAGGAGCCCAGTTTGAAATATCGAATAACGGGCAAAATTGTAAATGTGCAGGGAGATAACTTTTTATTACGTAAGCCAACCGGTGAAACGGTCAAGATCACGGTCACGGATAACACCAACATGTTTTGCGAAGATACTTTCGGGGCCTCAAATAAACCAAAGGTGATCGGAAATGTAGACTTTAACCCCGATAAAGGCACCACGAAGGGATTCCGCATTGGGAATTGTCCTCCAGTTCCGGGGCAGGTCATAAAGGTCGAGACAACCGACGTAGGGACGGTCACGTTTCTCCGAACAGTGGATCCCGCGAAAGCGCAAAATCAAACGGAGAGACTAGGATTACCTCAAAAATATTCTGTTGATGGCTTTGCTGTATTTCCGGTGGTCCGTGAGGGACTGGGACAGAAAGTCCTCGAAAATCATGACGTGCTCACGGCAGACGGTAATAAACTCGGGAATTTAAAAAAAATCATCATTGACACCAAAACCGGAAACATCGTGTATGGCATAGTCAAGCTGGATCAAGAGGCAATTCAAACAGAAGGAATGGAGATCGCAGGTGGAAGTCTCATGCCCCTTCCTTGGAGTACCTTTCACTCCTCAGAAAAAGGAGAAGCCATGAAGCTAGAATTGACCTCCCAACAGCTGTCTCAAATCCCCGGGTATGGAGAGGGCATGAACGTCGCCGATATTCGTGCCTATTGGGAAATGGCTGATCCCATGCCACAAATCGGAGAAGGAGAAGTTTTGAAATCCCGTCGTTATATGGGAGCTGATCGCGTGGATAAAATGGAACTAGAAGCGGCGCGAGAACAGTATAAAGCTGCCCGTGAACATTTCTTGAATTTGGATACCGTGTACGAGGATGATATCAAAGAATTAGAACGCGCAAGAGAGAAGTTTGAGATTGCATTTGACCAGTACTTAGAGGGAGGAGGAAAGAAGACGATTCAACAGAAGTTGCAAAGCCAGATATTCCGATAACCCGTTCAGCAAGGAGAAATGCGTACATTTCAACAAGCCGGGTCCGGACATACGCGGGCCCGGCTTTATAACCTACTAGACCAGAGTACTACGACTTCTCCCGCGAAGGAAGAGAAAAAGATAACAAGAGGGCTACCCCAAAACTAAAAGAGTATCAGGAATCTCCGACGATTTACGAAGGTCCGAAAAAGCACTTACGAAATGGAGATCTCCTTTCTTCAATGAGTGCACCACCAGTCTTAGCCACATCCCGAATGCTCCTGGCTCGGCAAAGTCGCCCCACAAACTAGGCAATCCGCTTCTTCTGCATGGGATTGTTGGCCAGCCAATCAACACCCGCGAACGGGTTTTTGACGCCGCTCCAGCCGAATTACGTGAGCCTTGAGGTCGCCAATTATCCCCTTAATCTTGGCCTTTGGACCAAAACCGGGGAACCGGTAGACCTCCAGCAAGCGCCTGATGTTTCCCATGCGGCAATTCTGCCAAATTTCTCGTCGGTCAAAAACACCCCGCTATCTGGTAAATAAATGCCTTTATGATTACCGGAGCTCTACTATTTACCCACTCACTTCCACGATGAGCCATATTTTTATCTATCCTAATGCTGGTTGAATGCTTCATACTTTGGTATGATAATGTCTAAAATCGCCGAGCTGGCGTAGCTCAATCGGTAGAGCAGCGGTTTTGTAAACCGCAGGTCGGAGGTTCAATTCCTCTCGCCAGCTCCACACAACACAAGTGACTGCCAAGTTTTGGCAGGAGCGCAAACGTAAAGCTATCAGGGGGAGACGTCACGGACTGTTCTGTTATAGATTCAATCGTTCCCTCCAACCCTTCCAACCGTGTTCACCCCGACCTCTGTATTCAAAAATCTCCTCATACGTCAGGATTCATCTCTCATGTTCTGAGCCTTGAAAATCATAATACAAGGCCTCATTTCTTCCAAAATGCTACGAGTTCAACCGATTGTCCAAATTCACGATCATCACCCCTTGTGTAATTCTTATTGAATTTTTACATTAAGAAAAACTGCTTTTGTTCAGGGAGTTATCTGTTAAAATACCCTGACATGACGATATTTCGGTCCCGCAAGAAATTGTGAGAGGCCCCATTCCGTCATGAGGGGAGAAATGCCGCATCCTTTAACAGGACGGAAAGTCAGAGAAGGATTAGGAACATTCCCAACAGGCCACCCATCTCTTTTCGCATGTGCATGGTCAGATCGCGCACCCAATGAACGACGATAACCAAACAACCCTGCCCGCGGAAAAATCTCCCCCCCCACCCCTGGCTGATCACACAAAGCCTGACAGCCACAGACAACAATCGGTTCCTGGTAAGGCTTCGTCTAAGGCCCGAACACCCAGCCTGAATTCGCCGGAATCTTCACATGCAGAAACCATGTCCATGCTGAAAAAACAGTATCAGCTCGCAAAGCGTCAGAAACGATGGATAAAACGAGCAGGGGTCATGGGGGTCGTTATTATTCTATTGGGTGGGTTGGGCACATGGTTAGCGGGGGAGAATAAAGCTTTTAAAATGGCCATCCTGAGAGTCGTCGCTCCCGTAGTGAGCATCCATCTGGACCCCGAAATGGTTGCAATTCCTGCCGGGACGTTTCAACAGGGAGATAGCCGGGAAGAGAGTACGTCAAGCGAACACCCGCTACGAGAGGTCCATATCAAAAAGTTTTCCCTGGGACGATTTGAGGTCACCTTCGAAGAATATGACCGGTTCGCCATATCGACGGGTCGGCCGCTTCCGGGAGATGAGGGATGGGGACGTGAAAGGCATCCGGTCATCAATGTCTCGTGGAAAGACGCCGTGGACTATGCAACGTGGTTATCGCAGGAAACCGGTTATCGCTATCGACTTCCCACAGAGTCTGAGTGGGAATATGCAGCCAGAAATATGGGAAAAGGCGAAATTTGGGCGGGAACCTCAGAACAAGAACAGCTTGCGACATATGCCTGGTTCAACACAAACAGCAATGGAAGAACTCAACCAGTTGGCACCCAACAATCCAACGCCCTCGGCCTTCATGATCTAAGCGGGAATGTATGGGAGTGGGTCCAGGATTGCTGGCACGACGACTATCAGCATGCCCCAACAAATGGGTCGGCCTGGTTAGAGGCGAATGACGGGAGTTGCGGAACACGTGTGAGGAGAGGTGGTGGCTGGACTAACGCGCCAATGTCTTTGCGTTCTTCGTTTCGTAATGGGTATAGCGCCGACTCGCGTAGCATCCAGATTGGTTTTCGCCTCGCGCAGGATATCGAATAGCATAGGCACCTTCCCATTTTTGTATTCTCTTGCCACCGACTTTCTGCCAGGATCATCACTCAATTAAGATCATCTAATGAGTGAATCGACGACCTAGAAAGTTCCTCCCAGGCCTAACGTCCAGACGGCATCAGGACGAAGTCCTTCATTTTTATTGAGGGGAAGCTGGACGGCCGCCTGAACCAGGGTGTTGGGGAGAGGGGCCCATTTTAGGCCTGGAGCCAAATCGACGATATCCTTTCCACTGTTATCCTTATCATCCAATTCATGACGGCCCAGTAGATCAAGTGAGAAGGCAAAGGCGGGAATAGGAGCCAGATCAAACCCTGCCACATAGGTGAAAAGATTCAGTTCGGATTTGTTGTTGACGAGCACGAAGGCCGTATTCACATGGGGACCAATCATGCCGATTGGGGAGGAATAGTATTTAGAAGCCACAGCCAAACCCTGGAATTTGAATTCTCCGACTCCCATGAAGTTATCCTCGTTTCCCGTGGGAAAAGAAACATCCCCCCGGACGCCCAAATCAGGCAAGATTTCATGATTCTTCAGCATGTTATATTTGGTTCGAAGGACAACATCCCCGATTCCGGTTTTATCCCCCGAAGAACTGTCTTTTTGAAGGGTCTCCCGTGCCGGGTGCCGTTCCATTGATCACGTATATACCACTGCAATTTCCACCTTGGGTACAAGGGACCCCGTTTGCATCAAGCATGGTCGCCTTCGCTTTGGCGTTGATCTTGTTATTGATGAGAGGAACCAGAAGATTGACGTCCCAATTATCCGTGAGGCCATAGGTAGCAAAAAATCCCACAAAATTGGTAATCACTTTGACGTCCAGGTCAATTTGTAATAGTTCATCCAACCCTGGGGCATTCGGCGGGGTTCCAGGCCCGGCAGTCGGAGAGACATCCGCACTGAGGGAAGACAGTTTCTGCCCATTAAATTTTTTGTAATTGGCGTTTGACCAGACGACCTGGAAATCAAATCGTCCTTTTCCAAGCGTGTCGGCCCGTTCCGCAAAGAGTGGACCGAGGCTTTTGGTGACTTCAACAGGAACTCCCCGCTCGACATCAAACCGATAGGCTGCCACGGTAGAGTTTACCGCAAATTGGCCTGTCTGAGCCCCAATGCCATTGGTCAGTTCATTAAAGGAATTAAACACCGCATTGCCAAAATCATTGGACCGATTGCCTGCAAAATTAGGATCTGTTTGAAACCCATCTCCCCCATAAAGATCAGGAATCACATCCTTTAATTCTTTGGCTTGAGTGACAGATTGACTGATGAGAAGCATTGCCAACACAAGGAAACAGGCCAACCGCTGAATTCGCCTACATACCAAGTTCTGCATGAGCCAATAAGTCATTATTTTTCCTCATATAATTGGAATAAACAAAAAAGGTTTCCCAAAAATTTCCGAACAACGGGGTTGGCGCGATGGTCTAAACGCAATTATCGACTTTAACTATGGGTTTGGGGGATGGTACGCTCAACACCACAGGTCCAGAAGGAGGGTTTAAATCACGCCCTTCTTCAGCTTAAGTGGCTATCAGATGGAATCATATCCAAAAAACGCGATGCTATGACGTAGAGAAAACCAGGCGATCCTATAAACTCTTTCCCATGAAGTCAATCCAAATTTTCCAGAGGGACCGGCTGCACCTACCCCCCACTCAGGCATAGTCCCCCCAATTGAGGGAAATGACCGACAGGCTTCAAGAAGGAACGCCTCGTATTTTTCAAGTCGTGTAGAAGACCAAAAATGGCATCTCCGAGGCAGGACCCAGTAAACTGGTCTCAAAAACCGAGGCCACCCGAGATCAGCACCATGCCTATTACAGGTTCTTTCACTCGTTGCCTTACGGGTAGGACATCACCAAACGCAAGAAAAAGACCAAAGCAGAAATTCTGATGCATCAAGAAATGGCCCTGGCTTATTTTTTTTCGAGAATGTTCATGAGTAAAATCGATAGAAGCCACAGGAGCAAGTGAACCGTGTCCGATCGCATTCTACAACATTCCATCCAGAGAAGAGGATCCCTTCACTCTCCCAGCATCTTGCTGCTCTCTTTCGTGCTATACAGTTTGACCGCCTTACTCCTTCCAATACAGACACACGCAGATACCTCCAGTAGTACCGTAAACGGAAAAGTTCCTGCCCAATATATCGCCGAGACCCAGGGAAAATCATGGGCCGTCATCATAGGAATTGATAAATATCTGAATCTCGCCGGCCTAGCCTATGCGGTCGATGATGCAAAATCGATGGCACGCATGCTCGGACGTCAAGGATTTACAGTCACATCACTCTACAACACCCAAGCCACCAAAAAAGCGATCCTTCAGGAGTTGCGCCAAAACCTTGTGACCCAAGTACAAAAAAATGATCGAGTGCTCATCTTTTTTGCGGGGCATATCGGAGAAACCCCCGGCAAGGGAAAGCAGCCACCCATGGGCTATATGATGCCCGTCGATACCGAACCTGGCCTTCTTGCGGACACCGCAATCAGTGTGGACGTTCTTCGTGAACTTTCCGAATCACTTCCGGCAAAACAGGTCTTATTTCTCATTGACATTTGTTATGGAGGCATCACCGGTCGCAGTCAGCGTTCGTTTCCCCCCATGACCAATAATTATCTGAAGGTGATTGCCAGTGAACCTGCGCGCCAATTGATTACCGCAGGAGGAACCGGGCAACAAGCCTTAGCCGGACCGAAGTGGAAACATAGCGTGTTTACCTATTATCTTCTGGAAGGCATCGGAAAGGGAAAGGGTGACCTGAACGGCGATGGGATCATTCCCACATCCGAACTCTTCACCTTTCTCGATGAGCACGTGCAATCGGCTGCACTCACCCATAAACATGTACAGCGACCGGAAATGTGGGGGTTGAGTGCGGATAAAGGAGAATTTGTCTTTATTCCTGAAAAATTTTCCTCCAACCCTCAAGTCGCCACCACCCCCAATCGTCCAGGCAAGGCAAGCAATCCTGCACCTGGAACGGTCGAGACCATTGTCGGACTCTTAAAGAGTTTTGGAAATCCCCTAGATGTCTTCAACAACGTGGCATCTGGAAAGAGCGAGCAGATTGATAAACAGAAAACGGTGGAAGAAGAGGCTGCCGCGCTAGAGGCAGAACGGGAAAAATTTGAATTGCAAGCTCTCCAATCTTTAAAGGAGCAACGGCAGCGGGAGAAGGATCTTCAAGCGCAACTGGCCGAAGCCCAACGCCTGGCTGCGGAGGAGGAACGCCGGCGGGTCGCCGCGGAACAGGCCCGCCAGGAACAAGAAGCCCTCTTAGCGCAACAGCAAGCCGCCTTAAAAGCCGAACAAGCCCGAGTGGCCGCCGAAGAGGAGCACCGCAGACAAGTCTTGGCGGAACAGGAACAAACTCGTCTGGCGCAACTGGCCGAAGCCCAACGCCTGGCTGCGGAGGAAGAACGCCGGCGGGTCGCCGCGGAACAGGCCCGCCAGGAACAAGAAGCCCTCTTAGCGCAACAACAAGCCGCCTTAAAAGCCGAACAAGCCCGGGTGGCCGCCGAAGAAAAACAACGCCAACAGGCCTTAGCCCAACTGGCCGAAGCCCAGCGCCTGGCTGCGGAGGAAGAACGCCGGCGGGTCGCCGCGGAACAGGCCCGCCAGGAACAAGAAGCCCTCTTAGCGCAACAACAAGCCGCCTTAAAAGCCCAACAAGCCCGGGTGGCCGCCGAAGAAAAACAACGCCAACAGGCCTTAGCCCAACTGGCCGAAGCCCAGCGCCTGGCTGCGGAGGAAGAACGCCGGCGGGTCGCCGCGGAACAGGCCCGCCAGGAACAAGAAGCCCTCTTAGCGCAACAACAAGCCGCCTTAAAAGCCCAACAAGCCAAGCTCGCGGCCGAGGAAGAGCGACGCAAACAACTCTTGGCACAACAAGAACGGGAATTTCAAACGCAACTGGCCATAGCCCAGCGAATGGTAGCCGAAGAAGAACGTCGACGAGTAGAAGCCGAAAAGGCCCGACAGGCTGCAGAAGAGCAAAAACGAAAACAACTTTTGGCGGAACGGGAACTTACGCGTCAAACTCAACTCGCTGAAGCCCGACGAATGGCCGAGGAACAGGCCAGGATGGAAGCCGAGGAACAGCGCCGCAAGGACGCCTTAGCCAAACAGGAACTCACCCGCCAAACTCAACTTGCTGAAGCCCGACGAGTGGCCGAGGAACAGGCCAGGATGGAAGCCGAGGAACAGCGCCGCAAGGACGCCTTGGCCAAACAGGAACTCACCCGCCAAACTCAACTGGCTGAAGCCCGACGAGTGGCCGAGGAACAGGCCAGGATGGAAGCCGAGGAACAGCGCCGCAAGGACGCCTTAGCCAAACAGGAACTCACCCGCCAAACTCAACTCGCCGAAGCCCGACGAGTGGCCGAGGAACAGGCTCGTATTAAGCAAGAGGCCGCGATGAAAGCCGAAAAGGCCCGACTCGTGGCCCTGGAAGAAGAGCGGGAACAAGTCGCCCGCCTGAAGCAAGAGGCGGCGATGAAAGCCGAAAAAGCCCGACTGGCCGCGGAAGAGCAACAACGCCAGCAGGCCGAGGAAGCACGTCGCCTGGCTGATTTGGAAGAAGAGCGACGACGGGTCGCCGCAGAACGGGAGCGCAAGGAACTAGAGGCGAAACTTGCACAACCACACATTGTCCCGAATGGTGGAAATGATCCGGCAGTACCTTCTCCTGAAGGTTCGCCATCGCCTGAGACCATTTCCGCATTCACGCCTTCTCCCCCATCCCCCTCGGCGATTGAACCATCCTCCAACGAGAGTTCAGGGTTTTTCGGGTTTTTTAAGAATATGTTCCATGATGACCCTAGCTCACAGCCAGCGGCCAGCGATCAACCGAATGTATCTCAACCGGAACCTATCCTTGAAGCACGGCTACATCAACAAGATTTACCTGGCGCCGTTCAGTCCGCCCTGTCAGGAAATGATGACGTCCGCATGATCTTGATTCCCGCAGGAGAATTTAGGATGGGAAGCACTGAGGATCAGATTTCCAGCCTCCTGAAAGACTTTGAAGGAATTCAGTTCAATGCCTTTCAAGCCGAGATTCCTCAACGCCAGGTTACCCTTAACGCCTATTACATTGACCAATATGAGGTCAGCTATCGCCACTATCGTGCATTTCTTGAATCGACAGGTCGGGCAGCCCCTGCGTTCTGGGAGAATGAACGATTTCATAAACCGGATCATCCGGTCCTCGGAGTGACCTGGTATGACGCGACGGCCTACTGCACCTGGGCTGGGAAACGCCTTCCCACCGAGGCGGAATGGGAATATGCCGCCAGGGGATCTCAAGGTTTTACCTATCCTTGGGGGAACTCGTGGGATCCTCAACGAACCAATACGGCGAGTTATTGGGCAGGTAAAAACTTTTCATCAATGGCAAAATGGGGTGAATGGATGCAAACCGCTTTGGATCGCGGAAAAGCCGGCCCGTTAGAAGTTGGCACATTCTCGAATGGCGTGAGTCCATTTGGTGTGCATGACATGGCTGGAAATATATCCGAGTGGGTCTTCGATTGGTATACGCCATACGAAAACCAACCGACGCTCATCCACAATCCCAACGGGGCGGACTCCGGGACCATGAAAGTGCATCGTGGGGGATCTTGGAGCGTGAGTTCGATTTTTGCCCGGTCAACCTATCGGGCCCGGGAAAATCCTGAAAAGAGAAGTCCATACATTGGAATGCGTTGCGCCAAATCCTCTCAGTAATTTCATCAATTCATTCCCTGATCTCACTCATCAGTCCAAACCAGAATGGTTTCTTGGACTGATGTCGTCCTGAAGCGCTCCCCTCGGCAAACAGGAACTACTGAATCTCCCAATCTGTGGAGGTTGATCCTGGGAATCCCACGGCGGAAATCGTCAATCCATTCATCAGCCACACCGCTACCGTCCCATTCCGACTATTACGCCAAATGACATCCGCCCTGCCATCGCCGTTCACATCACGCGCCTCTGACATTTGCCAGACGGCCGGCACCCCACCCGGAAAGCCTGCGGCGGCAATGGTGGTCCCGTTCATCAACCAGATTGCGGTACTTCCGTCAGTCGTATTGCGCCAAATCAGGTCCGCCTTTCCGTCGCCATTCACATCGCCCACACCCGTGATCTCAAAAGCCGTAGAGGCGCTTCCAGGAAAACCTACGTCCGTCACCGACAACCCGTTCATCAACCACACGGCCACTCCCCCACTGGTGCCGTTGCGCCAAATAACATCGGCCTTGTTATCCCCGTTCACATCGCCCACCCCCGCGATTTGCCAGGCCACCGGCACTCCACCCGGAAAGCCTGCGGCGGCAATGGTGGTCCCGTTCATCAACCAGATCGCGGTATTACCATCAGTCATATTGCGCCAAATCAGGTCTGCCTTCCCGTCGCCATTCACATCGCCCACACCCATGATCTCAAAAGCCGGCGAGGCACTACCTGGAAACCCCGTGGAAATAATCGTTAACCCGTCCATCAGCCACACGGCCACTCCCCCACTGGTGCCATTGCGCCAAATAACATCGGCCTTGTTATCCCCGTTCACATCGCCCACCCCCGCGATTTGCCAGACGGCCGGCACCCCACCCGGAAAGCCTGCGGCCGCAATCGTCGTTCCATCCATCAACCAGATGGCGGTGTTGCCATTAGAATTGTTCCGCCAAACCAGATCAGCTTTGCCATTGGCATCGAGATCTCCCAAGGCCGGTGCGGTCCTGAGTGGGACCAATGCCAAGGCTGTCGTCACAAAAAAGTCCGGGCCTGTGAGCGGAATCGCGGTTCTGGTTTTATTGTTCAGATTGATTGTTTCAAACAGCATATTCTTGGTAAATCCTGAGGTCACCTTATGCTGCCCGGAAGAATGATACAGGAGGTCCGTCGACGATCCTACCCCTATTGTTTCACTTTCCCGGAAATTTGGTTGCCCCGCTACGGCGCCGGCCGAGACATCCAGGAATTCCGTCGTAGCCCCCGTCGTTTTATTCACCGTATAAATCCGTGCCGGAAACACCGTCGCACCTCCGGGCACCGGTCGATTATCCGTGATCGCATAGAGGATCCCAGCCGCATCAAACGCCAGGTCCATGAAGTTTCCCAGAAGTTTGGCCTTTTGGGTAGCCACGCCCGTCCTGGGATTAATCGTCACTAACCGGCGGGCACTGTTCACTTCGGACGTCACCACAAGCAAGCCCCAAAGCTGACCGGTCCCAGGCTCTGTGGCCAACCCCCGTCCCCCCTCTAATGATTCGCCCGTCGATAAGGATAGAGGGATCGTGGCCAGAGTGGCCCCGGTATCGGGATTGAGCCGATACAGATTTGGCCGGGCCCCGGACTGTTGCGAAAGCGTCAGCTCTTCCACGGAATACAGCGTGGACCCCACAAACGCCAAACCATGGGTGCGGTGGTTCAGATCCGCAATTTTGTTTACGACTCCATCAGTGCGAATACGGTAGAGGCTATTCACGAGCGGTCCGATTCTGGGATCATTTTGTACGCCCATGAGAAAAACCGGCGGTCCGGAGGAGATGACCAGGGCCACCGCACTGCCCGGAGTGACCTTTATTCCTGCCACGGGTGTTTGATTGATGACGGTGCCACTGGGCACCGTTTCGCTATTGGCGGACGTCACGGTTCCCACCGTTAAGCCCGCAGAGATCAGAGCCGTTTGGGCGCTGCTCTGCGTCAAGCCCACGACATTGGGCACGGTCGTTCCCAGCGATACCACCAAAGCAACCGCACTTCCAGGGTTCACTGTTGTGCCGGCCCCCGGGTTTTGACTCATAACTCTACCGGCCGCTACGGTGGCGCTATTGGCCATGGTCACGGTTCCCAGGGTTAAACCGGAAGATGTCAGGGCTTTTTGGGCGTCGGCTTGCGTGCGACCAACCACATTCGGGACGTGTGTCCCTAGGGACACGACAAGGGCCACAGCACTTCCTGCCGCGACCTTTTTGCCTGCTACCGGATTTTGACTAATAACCTTTCCTGCTGCCACAGTGGTACTAATGCTTGTCGTGACTGCACCGAGGGTCAAACCCGCCGTGGTAATCGCAGCTTGCGCGGCCGCCTGCGTCATGCCCACCACATTCGGCACTGTGCTGCCTAGTGACACGACCAGGTCTACCGGACTCCCAAATGCCACATTGGTTCCAGCCGTGGGGCTTTGACTGATGATTTTGCCTGCCGCCACAGTCGCGCTGGCGGCCGTGGTTACTCTCCCGACGATCAATCCTGCTTTGACCAGATCCTGTTGGGCGTCAGCTTGCTTTCGACCGACGACGTCGGGGATGGCCACTCCAGACACCACCAGATCAACCTTCGTGCCTCGGACGACATTAATTCCTGCTGCAGGATCTTGACTAATGATAGTACCCGGTAGGACGGTCACATTATTCGCCGAGGTTACTTTTCCCACCCTCAATTTGGCCTTGATAATATCCGCTTCCGCCTTAGCCTGTGAGCTGCCCACGACATTGGGGACTTCGACAGCTCTTGCCGTCTCAGGTAAAACACAGGCCAGGAAGAGCAGACTTCCTAGGACGATGAGCTGTAAAACCATGAACTTGAGGCCAGGACGAGTCCCCCTGTATATGCGGTTCAAGATCTGCTGATGCTGGACTTTCATTGCGTCCATGTGGTGTGTGCTCCATTCAGCAACAATTGAGTAACCATATGCCAAAACAAGGGTTTGAATCCATACTCTGGTCCCGGCAATCCCTCTTTTGAATGGCCCTCCTGCTTTTTATCGTGGCAGAAGTGGAAATGCCATAACCTATGCCTACTGAATCTCCCAATCTGAGGGAGCAGAGCCAGGGAAACCCACGTTTGAAATCGAAGCCCCATTCATCAGCCACACGGCCACGGTCCCGCTCCGTCCATTACGCCAGATAACATCTGACTTGCCATCGCCATTGATATCGCCGACTTGAGAAATCTGCCATGCTAGGGGTACTCCGCCAGGAAAACCGGGGGCAGCAATGGAGGTCCCGTTCATCAGCCAGATGGCGGTACTGCCGTCAGTTGTATTGCGCCAGACCAGATCGGCTTTGCCATCCCCATTCACATCGCCGACGCCGGAAATCTCAAATGCCGTCGACGCACTGCCGGGAAAGCCGACCCCCGTGATACCTAATCCGTTCATCAGCCACACGGCCACGGTGCCACTTGTACCATTGCGCCAGATGACATCCGCCTTACTATCCCCATTCACATCGCCCACACCCGCAATTTGCCAGCCCACCGGCACCCCGCCCGGAAAACCGGGGGCAGCAATGGTGGTCCCGTTCATCAGCCAGATGGCGGTACTGCCATCAGTCCTGTTTCGCCAGACCAGGTCGGCTTTCCCATCGCCGTTGACATCGCCGACGCCGGAAATCTCAAACGCCGTCGACGCGCTTCCGGGAAAACCCACGGACGTCACCGACACTCCATTCATCAGCCACACCGCTACGGTGCCACTTGTACCATTCCGCCAGATGACATCCCCCTTGCCGTCTCCATTCACATCGCCCACACCCGCAATCCGCCAGGCCGCGGGCACCCCGCCCGGGAATCCTGTAGCTGCGATTGTCGTTCCATTCATTAACCAGATGGCCGTACTGCCATCTTGGGTGTTTTGCCAGATCAGATCAGTCGTGCCGGACGCATCTAGATCGGCCAAAGCCGGAGTACCTGTACCCGTATTCGTATTCGTGGGTGGCACCAACGTCAAGGCCGTCGTGACAAAAAAGTCCGGTCCCGAGAGCGCAATGGCTTTCCTGGCCTTCGTGGTTCGATGAATCTGCTCAAACAAAATATTCTTGGTAAACCCAGAGGTCACCTTATGTTGCCCGGAGAGATGATACAGGAGGTCCGACGACGACCCTACCCCTATTGTTTCACTCTCGCGGAAATTCGGTTGCCCCGCTACGGCGCCGGCCGAGACGTCCAGGAATTCTGTCGTGGCCCCCGTCGTTTTATTCACCGTATAAATCCGGGCCGGAGCCACAGCTCCACCGGATACCGGTCGGTTATCCGTGATCGCATACAGCGTCCCGGTCGCATCAAAGGCCAAGTCCATGAAGTTTCCAAATAGTTTGGCCTTTTGGGTGGCGACGCCGGTCGTCGGATTAATCGTCACTAGCCGGCGGGTGGTGTTCACCTCGGAGGTCACCACGAGTAACCCCCACAGTTGGTTGGTTCCAGGCTCCCTGGCCAGACCCCGGCCTCCTTCTAAGGCTTCCCCTGTCGATAAGGATAGGCGGATCGTGGCCAGGGTGGCCCCGGTGCTGGGATTGAGCCGATACAGATTCGGCGGAGTCCCCGGTTGTTTCGCAAGCGTCAGCTCTTCTACGGAATACAAGTTGGACCCGACATAGGCCAAGCCATGAGTACGGTGCGTGAGATCTCCAATTTTGGACACCACCCCATCGGTTCGAAGGCGGTAGAGGCTATTCACCAGCGGTCCGGTCTTGGGATCATTTTGCACCCCCATGAGCAGAACCGGCGGACCTGAGGATATGACCAAACCGACACCACTACCTGGTGAAACATTCGTCCCCGCTGTGGGGTTTTGACTGATCACATTTCCCGAAGCCACCGTATCGCTAAAAACTGACGTCACGTTCCCCACCGTCAAGCCTACACCGGCAATGGCAGCCTGTGCCGCAGACTGCGATTTATTGACCACATTAGGCACGGCCGTTCCCAGCGATACCACCAGAGCGACCGCACTGCCTGGAGCGACATTAGACCCTGCTGTCGGATTTTGACTAATGACGTTCCCGATGGCCACCGTTTGACTGTTGGCCGATGTCACCGTCCCAACTTTCAGACCTGCCGTGGTCAGAGCTGTTTGCGCACTACCTTTTGAACTCCCGACGACATTAGGCACCTTTGCTCCAAGGGACACAACCAGGGCTACCGCACTCCCTGCCTCCACCTTTGTCCCTGCCGCCGGATTCTGACTAATGACCTTACCCACGGCCACACTGGAACTATTGGCCGTTGTCACCGTGCCCACAGTCAGGCTGGCCGAGGTAATCTCCGTTTGCGCCGCCGCTTGCGTCAGGCCCACCACATTCGGCACCTCCACCCCCAAGGACACCACCAACGTCACAGCAGTCGCTGGAGCCACATTGGTCCCGGCCGCCGGGGATTGACTGATGATCGTGCCGGCCGGCACCGTCGTACTATTAGCCGTCGTCACCGTCCCTACGGTCAAACCCGAACTGGTAATGGCTGCTTCCGCCGCGGCCTGCGTCAAGCCGACCAGATTCGGCACCTTCGCCCCAAGGGACACCATAAGAGCCACCGCACTACCCGGAGGCACATTACTCCCCGCAACCGGCGTTTGACTGATAACCGTGCCCGCCGGCACCGTGGCACTATTGGTTGTCGTCCCTGTCCCGACCGTGAGACCTGCTGCCGTAATGGCGGTTTCCGCCGCGGCTTGGGTCAAACCCACCAGGTCCGGCACCGCGGTACCCAGAGAGATCACGAGGGTTACGGCATTACCCGGCAACACATTGGTACCTGCTGAGGGGGTTTGGCTGATAACATGGCCGATGGGCACCGTGGCACTATTGGCTGTCGTCCCTGTCCCGACCGTGAGACCTGCTGCCGTAATGGCGGTTTGCCCGGCCGCCTGCGCTAACCCCACCACATTTGGCACCGTCACTCCAGATATCGCCAGATCCACCGGACTGCCCGATACCACATTGATTCCGGCCGCCGGATCTTGACTAATCACTGCGCCGATGGGCACCGTGGCACTATTGACCGGCGTCACGACCCCCACAGAAAGATCCGAGCTAATAAGAACGGCCTCTGCTGTTGCTTGTGGGCTTCCGACAACATCGGGGACCTCTACGGCACCTGCCGTTGCAGGTAAGCCACAGATGAGACATAGCACGCACACAAGCAAGCCGAACGGCAAAAGGATCGAGGCATGATCTCTTTGCAATTTTTGACAGGTGAAATTCACCATCGATTGGTTCTGGTGCAGAACTTTCATAAGATTCATATCGTTGACTCCATTCAGCAAGAATCAGCTGCCCAGTCCACGGCGCCCCAGGCTCGCCTGGTTACACCCGCTACCTACGCGCCTGACCCATGGATTGCCGTTGCGTTTTGCGGTGAAATGAAAGAAAAGTGCTTCGTTATCTCTGCAATGGGGGAGGGTTTGGTCGTGTTGTCAATCAGATGGGTGAAAGATTTCTGATTAGGAACACGGAAAAAATAAAGCCGAGTATAACATGAGAGGGTTGGCGCGTTCCATCCCTAGCAGGTTAGCCTGCTGGTCCCCATCCGACCGGAATTATTTTCTACTGAATCTCCCAGACTGAGGAAGCCGAACCGGGGAAACCCACGGCCGAAATTGACAACCCGTTCATCAGCCAGACGGCCACCGTGCCACTCGGGCCATTGCGCCAAATGACATCCGCCTTGCCATCCCCATTCACATCACCGACTTGAGAAATTCTCCACGCCAAGGGTACCCCGCCAGGAAAGCCGGGGGTAGCAATCGTGGTCCCATTCATTAACCAGATGGCCGTGCTGCCATCACTCTGGTTGCGCCAGACCAGGTCGGCTTTGCCATCCCCATTCACATCGCCCACGCCCGCAATCTCAAATGCCGTCGATGCACTGCCGGGAAAGCCGACCCCCGTGATACTTAACCCGTTCATCAGCCACACCGCCACGGTACCGGTGGTATTGCGCCAGATGACATCCGCCTTGCCATCGCCGTTCACATCGCCCACGCCCGCAATTTGCCAGGCCAACGACAACCCGCCAGGAAAACCGGAAGAGGCAATGGTCGTCCCATTCATCAACCAGATCGCGGTGTTGCCATCACTCTGGTTGCGCCAGACCAGGTCGGCTTTGCCATCCCCATTCACATCGCCCACGCCAGCAATCTCAAACGCCGTAGACGTACTGCCGGGAAAGCCCACGGACGTAACCGACACCCCGTTCATCAGCCACACCGCCACCGTGCCGGTGGCATTGCGCCAGATGACATCCGCCTTGCCATCGCCGTTCACATCGCCCACGCCCGCGATCTGCCAGGCCAACGGCACCCCGCCTGGAAAACCGGAGGCGGCGATTCTCGATCCGTTCATCAACCAGATCGCGGTGCTGCCATCAGTCGTATTCCGCCAAACCAGGTCGGTCGTACCGGATGCATCCAGATCCCCCAAGGCCGGAAGATTCGGACTCATGGGTGGCACCAACGTCAAGGCCGTCGTCACAAAAAAGTCCGGGCCCGTGATCGAAATTGCGATTCTGGCTTTATTGTTCAGATTGATCGATTCAAACAGAATATTTTTGGTAAATCCTGACGTCACCTTATGCTGCCCGGAAAGATGATACAGCAGATCAGATGAAGTCCCCACCCCAATCGTTTCACTTTCTCGAAAATTCGGTTGTCCCGCCACGGCGCCGGCCGAGACATCCAGAAATTCCGTCGTGGCCCCCGTCGTCTTATTCACCGTATAAATCCGGGCCGGAGCCACAGTCCCGCCGGATACGGGTCGATTATCCGTGATCGCATAGAGCGTCCCGGCCGCATCAAAGGCCAGATCCATAAAGTTCCCAAACAGTTTGGCCTTTTGCGTGGCCAGGCCGGTGGTCGGATTAATCGTCACTAACCGGCGGGCATTGTTCACTTCGGAGGTCACAACGAGCAACCCCCACAACTGATTGGTTCCAGGCTCCGTGGCCAGCCCTCGTCCGCCCTCTAACGATTCGCTCGTGGACAACGAGAGGGAGATCGTCTCCAGCGTAGCCCCGGTGTCGGGATCAAGCCGATACATCTTCGGCGGCGTCCCAGCCTGTTGCGCAAGCGTCAGCTCTTCCACGGAATACAGGTTGGACCCGACAAAGGCCAAGCCATGTGTGCGATGCGTCAGATCTGCGATTTTGGTCACCACCCCATCGGTGCGAAGGCGATAGAGGCTATTCACCAGCGGCCCGGTCTTGGGATCATTTTGTACCCCCATAAGAAAAGCCGGCGGTCCGGAGGAAATCTCCAGAGCCACCCCACTGCCCGGAGCCACATTCGTCCCCGCCGTCGGATTTTGACTAATCACCGTTCCGAGGGGAACGGTGTCGCTAAAAACCGCCGTCACCGTCCCTACAGTAAGGCCCGCCGTGATCAAAGCCGTATGAGCGACACTCTGCGTCAAGCCCACGACATCGGGAACCTGAGCCCCTAGCGATACCACCAGGGCCACCGCACTCCCAGGCGCCACATTGTTTCCGGCTGTCGGATTTTGACTGATGACCGCGCCAATCGCCACGGTTGGACTCGTGGCGGTCGTCACCGTTCCCACCGTCAAGCCCGCCGTGGTAATTGCGGCTTGCGCCGCGGCCTGCGTCAAGCCCACCACATTCGGGACTGCGGCGCCCAGGGAGACGACAATGTTCACCGCACTGCCCGCCGTCACACTCGTGCCTGACGCGGGAGTTTGACTGATAACTCTCCCAATGGGCACCGTCGCACTTGTGGCAGTCGTCACCGTGCCCACTGTCAAACCGGCCGTGGTTATCGCGGATTGCGCGGCGGCCTGCGTCAAACCGACCACATTCGGCACCACCGGCCCCAGGGACACCACCAACGCCACGGCACTGCCTGGTGCCACATTGCTTCCGGCCCCTGGATTCTGACTGATGACATTTCCCGCGGAGACCGTCGCACTAGCGGCAGTGGTCACCTCCCCTACGGTTAACCCGACATTCGTAATTGCCGTCTGGGCGGCAGCTTGCGTCAAACCCACGACATTCGGCACCGCAGTACCCAGGGAGACGACAATGTTCACCGCACTGCCGGCTGTTACGCTGGTTCCTGGTGCAGGAGTTTGACTAATGACACTCCCAATGGGCACCGACTGACTATTGGCCGAGGTCACCGCGCCCACTGTCAGGCCGGCATTGGTAATCGCCGTTTGCGCGGCCGACTGGGTCAAGCCCACCACATTCGGCACCGCAGGCCCCAGCGACACCACCAACGCCACGGCACTGCCTGGCGCCACATTGCTCCCGGCCCCTGGATTCTGACTGATGACATTCCCGGTCGGCACCGATGGATGACTGGCTGTCGTAATGGCCCCTACCGTCAAACCGGCATTGGTAATCGCCGTTTGCGCGGCCGACTGGGTCAAACCCACCACATTCGGCACCGCGGTTCCCAGGGACACCACAAAGCCTACGGCACTACCTGGCTCCACATTGGTTCCCGCCGCCGGACTCTGACTGATGACGTTTCCAATAGGCACGGTCGCACTATTCGCGGACGTCACCGTCCCCACCGTGAGACCCGCATTGGTAATGGCGGTTTGAGCATTGCTCTGTGTGACCCCCACGACATTCGGCACCGACGCGCCCAGGGACACTACCAAGGCTACGGCACTGCCCGCAGCCACATTGGTTCCCGCCGCCGGATTCTGACTGATGACATTTCCAATTGCCACAGTCGTACTATTCGCCATCGTCACCGTGCCCACCGCAAGGTTGGCACTGGTAATCGCCGATTGCGCCGTGCCTTGTGGCAACCCCACGACATTTGGCACGGCGATACCCACAGACACCACAAAGGCCACCACATTACCCTGAAAAACAGGGGTCCCCGCTGCCGGAGCCTGACTAATGACGTTTCCAATAGGCACGGTCGCACTATTTGCGGTCGTCACCGTCCCCACGGTGAGACCCGCATTGGTAATAGCGGTTTGGGCATTGCCCTGTGTGACCCCCACCACATTCGGCACCGCCACACCGGAAATCACGAGATCCACCGGACTGCCCGGCACCACGTTGATCCCAGCTGCCGGATTTTGGCTGATGACGTTACCAATGGGCACCCCACCATCAATGGCTGCCGTCACATCGCCCACAGTGAGACCGATGTTTATAATCTCTGACTCTGCTGTGGCCTGTGGGCTTCCGATAAAATCAGGAACTTCCACGGCTCTTGCTGTCGCTGGAAAGATAACGTTGAGGAAAACGAGGCTTACGAGAACCACCATCCACAAAAAGATCAACTTGCGACCTCTTTGCAACTTCTGGTGGGGTAGATTCAACCCGTTCAGGTGCTGAACCTTCATCACATCCCTTGGGGACCCGGTCGTGGAATAAACTACGTGGGCGAAAGATACCTGATTATGCGCATAAGAGAAATAAAATGTAAGCTCAAATGTCACATAGAGAGAATTTATGTGCTCTTACTCGATGACCCTGAGAGGCCAATCAGCTCGAAATATCCATGCTACTGAATTTCCCAATCGGAGGGAGCGGAACCCGGGAAACCTACGGTCGAGATTGATAACCCGTTCATCAACCAGACCGCCACGATGGCACTTGTATCATTGCGCCAGATGACATCGGCATTACCATCTCCGTTTACGTCGCCGACTTGAGAAATTTGCCACGCGACGGGCACCCCCCCCGGGAAGCCGGCCTTGGTAATGGTGGTCCCATTCATTAACCAGATCGCAGTACTGCCATTACTCTGGTTGCGCCAGATCAAGTCCGCCTTTCCATCACCGTTCACATCGCCAACCCCCGCCATATCAAAAGCGGTTGGGGCCACTCCGACAAAGCCTACGTCGGTCACCGATGACCCGTTCATCAGCCACATAGCCACTCCCCCGCTCGTGCCATTGCGCCAAATGACATCTGCTCTGCCATCCCCATTGACATCGCCCACCCCCTCGATTTGCCAGGCAAGGGGCACGCCCCCAGGAAAGCCGGAGGCGGCAATGGTGGTCCCGTTCATTAACCAAATTGCGGTACTGCCATCAGTGATGTTACGCCAGACAAGGTCGGCTTTACCATCACCATTCACATCGCCCACGCCTGCAATCTCAAACGACGTCGACGTGCTTCCGGGAAAGCCCACGGCCGTTACCGCCACCCCGTTCATCAGCCACACGGCCACGGTGCCGGTGGTATTGCGCCAGATGACATCCGCCTTGCCATCGCCGTTGACATCGCCCACGCCCGCGATCTGCCAAACCCTCGGTACCCCGCCCGGGAAGCCGGAGGCGGCGATCGTCGCGCCATTCATCAACCAGATCGCGGTGCTGCCATCACTCTGGTTGCGCCAAATGAGATCAGCCGTGCCCGACGCATCCAGATCTCCCAATGTCGGAGGACTCGTAGGCGGCACCATGGTCAAGGCGGTCGTCACAAAAAAATCCGGGCCTGTGATGGGCACCGACGTTCTGACTTTTGTGGACCGATGAATCGTTTCAAACAGGATATTCTTGGTAAATCCTGAGGTCACCTTATGCTGGCCGGAGAGATGATACAATAAGTCGGAAGAAGCCCCCATCCCAATCGTTTCACTTTCTCGAAAATTCGGTTGTCCCGCCACGGCACCGGCCGAGACATCCAGAAATTCCGTGGTGGCCCCTGTCGATTTATTCACCGTATAAATCCGGGCCGGAAACACCTTCGCTCCGCCAGGCACCAATCGATTGTCCGTAATCGCATACAGCGTCCCGGATGCATCAAAGGCCAGATCCATAAAGTTTCCAAACAGTTTGGCCTTTTGGGTAGCCACTCCCGTCGTTGGATTAATCGTGACTAATCGCCGGGCACTGTTCACTTCGGACGTCACCACAAGCAACCCCCAGAGCAGATTGGTCCCGGGTTCCGTGGCCAACCCTCGTCCGCCCTCTAACGATTCGCCCGTCGATAAGGACAAGGGGATCTTGGCCAGCGAGGCCCCGCTTTCCGGATTCAGCCGATACAAATTCGGCGAAGCTCCAGGTTGCGGAGAAAGAGACAGTTCCTCAACGGAATACAACGTGGTCCCGACATAGGCCAAGCCATGTGTGCGGTGCGTCAGATTTCCAATTTTAGTTACGACCCCATCGGTGCGAAGGCGGTAGAGGCTATTCACCAGGGGCCCGGTCCTGGGATCATTTTGCACCCCCATGAGAAAAACCGGCGGTCCTGACGAAATAACCAAGGCAACCGCACTGCCCGGAGCCACATTGGTGCCTGCGCCCGGCTTTTGACCAATGACGTCGCCAATGGGCACCGTGGCACTAATGCTCGTCGTCACCACCCCCATTGTCAGGCCGGCCGCAGCCAAAGCCTTTTGAGCATTGTTCTGCGACAAGCCCACTACATTCGGCACGGCGGCTCCAAGAGACACGTTCAGGTCCACCGCACTGCCTGGAGCCACATTGTCCCCAGCTGACGGGGTTTGACTGATAACCGCACCAATCTCCACCGTCGGACTATTCACTGTCGTCACCGTCCCCACCATCAAACCCGCACCGGTAATGGCGGTTTCCGCCGCGGCCTGCGTCAAGCCCACCACATTCGGCACGGCGGCTCCAAGGGATACGACAAGGTTCACCGCACTACCCGCCGCCACCTTGCTTCCTGGCTGGGGAGTTTGACTGATGACTCTGCCAATGGAGACCGTCTGACTGTTGTTTGAGGTTACCGTGCCCAACTTCAATCCTGCCTTGGTAATCTCGGTTTGCGCCGCGGCCTGGGTTAGGCCTACGACATTCGGCACCGATGGCCCCGTTGACACCACCAGGTTCACCGCACTGCCCGCCGCCACACTCGTCCCGGCCCCCGGCGTTTGACTGATGACCCGGCCCGACGGCACCGAGGCATGACTGCTATTCGTGATGGTCCCTACCTTGAGACCCGCATTGGTGAGCGCGGTCTGTGCCGCCGCCTGCGGGCTCCCCACCACATTGGGCACCGTGACCGGCGCCGGCCCCGTCGACACCACCAGGTTCACCGCACTGCCCGCCGCCACACTCGTCCCGGCCCCCGGCGATTGACTGATGACCCGGCCCGACGGCACCGAGGCATGACTGCTATTCGTGATGGTCCCTACCTTGAGACCCGCATTGGTGAGCGCGGTCTGTGCCGCCGCCTGCGGGCTCCCCACCACATTCGGCACCGTAACCGGCGCCGGCCCTGTCGACACCACCAGGTTCACCGCACTGCCCGCCGCCACACTCGTCCCGGCCCCCGGCGATTGACTGATGACCCGGCCCGAGGCCACCGTGGCATGACTGCTATTCGTGATGGTCCCTACCTTGAGACCCGCATTGGTGAGCGCGGTCTGTGCCGCCGCCTGCGGGCTCCCCACCACATTCGGCACCGTGACCGGCGCCGGCCCCGTCGACACCACCAGGTTCACCGCACTGCCCGCCGCCACACTCGTCCCGGCCCCCGGCGATTGACTGATGACCCGGCCCGACGGCACCGAGGCATGACTGCTATTCGTGATGGTCCCTACCTTGAGACCCGCATTGGTGAGCGCGGTCTGTGCCGCCGCCTGCGGGCTCCCCACCACATTCGGCACCGTGACCGGCGCCGGCCCCGTCGACACCACCAGGTTCACCGCACTGCCCGCCGCCACACTCGCCCCGGCCCCCGGCGTTTGACTGATGACCCGCCCCGACGGCACCGAGGCATGACTGCTATTCGTGATGGTCCCTACCTTCAGACCCGCATTGGTGAGCGCGGTCTGTGCCGCCGCCTGCGGGCTCCCCACCACATTGGGCACCGTGACCGGCGCCGGCCCCGTCGACACCACCAGGTTCACCGCACTGCCCGCCGCCACACTCGTCCCCGCGCCCGGCGATTGACTGATGACACTCCCCGACGGCACCGTGGCATGACTGCTGTTCGTGATGGTCCCTACCTTGAGACCCGCATTGGTGAGCGCGGTCTGTGCCGCCGCCTGCGGGCTCCCCACCACATTCGGCACCGTGACCGGCGCCGGCCCCGTCGACACCACCAGGTTCACCGCACTGCCCGCCGCCACACTCGTCCCCGCGCCCGGCGATTGACTGATGACACTCCCCGACGGCACCGAGGCATGACTGCTATTCGTGATGGTCCCTACCGTCAGGCCCGCCCCGGTAATGGCCGCCTCGGCTGACGCCTGCGGGTTCCCCACCACATTCGGCACCGTGACCGGCGCCGGCCCCGTCGACACCACCAGGTTCACCGCACTGCCCGCCGCCACACTCGTCCCCGCGCCCGGCGATTGACTGATGACACTCCCCGACGGCACCGTGGCATGGCTGCTGTTCGTGATGGTCCCTACCGTCAGACCCGCCCCGGTAATGGCCGTCTCGGCCGCCGCCTGCGGGTTCCCCACCACATTCGGCACCGTGACCGGCGCCGGCCCCGTCGACACCACCAGGTTCACCGCACTGCCCGCCGCCACACTCGTCCCCGCCCCCGGCGATTGACTGATGACACTCCCCGACGGCACCGTGGCATGGCTGCTGTTCGTGATGGTCCCTACCGTCAGGCCCGCCCCAGTAATGGCCGCCTCGGCTGACGCCTGCGGGCTCCCCACCACATTCGGCACCGTAACCGGCGCCGGCCCCGTCGACACCACCAGGTTCACCGCACTGCCCGCCGCCACACTCGTCCCCGCCCCCGGCGATTGACTGATGACACTCCCCGACGGCACCGTGGCATGGCTGCTGTTCGTGATGGTCCCTACCGTCAGGCCCGCCCCAGTAATGGCCGCCTCGGCTGACGCCTGCGGGTTCCCCACCACATTCGGCACCGTAACCGGCGCCGGCCCCGTCGACACCACCAGGTTCACCGCACTGCCCGCCGCCACACTCGCCCCCGCCCCCGGCGATTGACTGATGACACTCCCCGACGGCACCGTGGCATGGCTGCTGTTCGTGATGGTCCCTACCGTCAGGCCCGCCCCAATAATGGCCGACTCGGCTGACGCCTGACTCAACCCAACCACATCGGGAACATCTTCGGCCCATACTGTTGGCAACGCGAAGGTGGGTAACAACATACCCACCACAACCATGACCTGAAAAAGATGTATCAGCCAACCATGGCCTTTATGACTTCGTTTGAGTTTCCGGACATCATTAAGCTGTTGCTCTACGGCGTTCATGCGCAATGCCTCTTGGGGGTGGAAGCAAGCGAAACATCTTTGTAAGAGGGATGAAAAACACGGACATCTTTGCCCGGAAATCTCCCCTCGGATAAAAAATTATGGATGCAGCCTAGCCGAACACCACTCTCTTTTCAATGTACCTTTGTTTCCCCCTTTTTATGCTTTTATATGCATCTTGCGAAAGCGTTAAACCTTTAACAAAGTTAAATTCTGAAAGAGGGTTTTTGAAAAATTTAATTGTGGACCCGGCAAAATTTCCCATACGACCAATGAGACTGAGGACTTCAAGAGTCCTCTGGATCTCGTTCGGCTTGAACGGTTGTCCACCTCTCTAGAGATCCTTATAATGAAGTTCAGTGTTCGCTCAATCAGTTTGATCATATACCCGACATGACAGGAAAAGGAGTCTACGACATGGAAAAGAATACAGAAGGAAACCCCACCACCGAGGTCCAGGATGATCCAAAAGCCCGAGAACTGCTACAAGCCGCCTTTGCTAAAACCGCCCGGTGGCAACCAGACTTTAAAGGCTTTCAGGCCGACCTGCAAATTAATGTGAACGGAAAAGAAACTAAAGGGACCGTAACCGTAAAAGGGCCGCGGGATGTGACGGTGGTCATCGATGATACCGAACTACAAACGTGGGCCCAAAACCAGATTGGAATGATTGCCGTGCATCGGGGACCCAGAACGTTCCAGGAATCAGACGGGAAACATACCCTGACTTTAGGGGGAGAAGAACAGCACCCTTTGGGTCAACGGATCACCATTCATGGAGATGGAATGGGTTCCTGGTACCGGGTGAAAGACAACCGCATTACCCAAATCAATCGAAACATGCCACAGGCGGCTTTTACCATCAACGTGGAAGATAGTGCAGTCACCCAGGATGGACATTATCTCACCACCCGATATACGGTCTATTATTTTTCTCCAAAAGACCGGTCACTGAAAAATGTCGACAGTTTTTCGGATACCCATATCAGAATAGGCAACTCAGACCTTCCGGCGACCCGACGCATTATTTCTTATGAAAACGGGGAAATCGTCGTGCGATCCCTCACATTTGAAAATCACAAAATGCTGTCCTAAAACGCAACCCCCAGGCCAACATGAAGTCGGCCTGGGGGTTGTGGATTTCTTTTGGCGATGGATCTTCTCACTCCAACTCTCAAAGTGAAAAGATTTTTTATAGAACGGGTGAAAATTCTGCAAATGCAGGCCGGGAAAACGGTGCCAAAAATATCCCCCACATATTTCACGATGCATAAGGGGAGTGTTGAATAATAAAGATTTTCAAGGGCAAATTTGCCCAGGATTAGATTACTCATCAAAGGCTCCGGGTCGGTTCAAAAAAGTCCGTCCAGCAAGGCCGCAGCCGTTTTTACGCGCGGAGCGTACGCTTAGTACGTGAGCACGGAAAAATGGCGAGAACGCCGCTGGCGGCTTTTTTCAACAGACCCATAAGGAAAGGAGAGGTCGCTAGATTCAGTCCAGCTCCTTCAACGTAAGCCCTGACCTCCCGTTCCTCCGCCAAATCCCCCAAAGTTTCCTCCAAATCCCCCCTGCCCGGTTCCCCAATATTCTCCCCTTTTCCAACGGGGAAACGGATGACGCCGTTCAGGGCGGGTGAATCGCCATAGCGCATAAAACATCAGCATCACCACCGCGATATTCATCCAAAAAGCGGCCGATCGCTGAGGCTTTGGTTTGTCCTTCTGAATAGGAGCCCGTGCGGCCAGTGTGGAAAGGGATACGGCAGACCGGTAGATATTGATCCCATACTCTCCAGACCGGAACATTGGACGCAAATGCTTAAGAGAAATCTCATCCAACTGTTGGGGAGTCACGACTGACAAAAGGTTCTTCCCGACGACCACCACCGCTTGGCGTTCTTTGACAGCCACCAGTAACAGGATGCCACGCTCCTGTTGCGCCGTCCCAATCCGCCAGGCTTCATAGAGGCGGGAGGCATACTCCTGGGCATGAGAAAGAGGGCTGATGCTCGGGAGGGTCACCACCAGCATTTCCACACCGGAAGAGGATTCAAGATCTTTGCACACGGATCGAATTTGTTTGTGCCATTCCTCATCGAGCAGGTGAGCATAATCACTCACATACCCCAACGGGGTTGGGAGGTTTTGTTCCTGGGGAGTCATCCCCATCGAGAGTGCAGAAAAAGCCAACACAAACACCAGAATGAGCGGACCGACCAGCCTTCCGGCAGACATCATCATACCCCGCTCTCCTGACGAACCGCCTGAACCCGTTTAGACAAACCCTCCACAGCCTGAAGATACCGTTCAAACACCTTGGACCATTCAAGGGAACCCGGACTATTCAGGCCTCGCTTCATCTGCAGAATTTCGAGGAGGACCGTGGACTCAAACTGCAGGGCATGGGGAAGACATTCAAGGATCTGAACGTCTTTTCCCTTTGAGGGTTGGCCTATGACCCGCAGAATCCCTCGCACACACGGGAGAACGGAGGTAATGGAAAGCATAAGCAAAGCCCGGATCGCCTCGGCTCGTCCTTCTCCTTCGACAAACCGTTGCCGCATCCGGAACACATTCGCCAGGAGTTCATGCGCACATTGCCATCCCAACTGCTGACGATCAATGTGCCCTGCGCCGAACGGGTCTTTGCCTGCCAAGCGCACATGATGCTCTTGCATTTGAAAATATTCCAACGGGAACAGATGAACGGGATTGGGACAATTCTTCCTGCGTCATCACCAGAGGCGCGACGATTTGGTGCTTCCCCCATTTGCGATGTAATTGTCCTGCACGCTGGAGCCCGCTCACCGATAGTGCCCGGACCAGCACCAAAAAATTGAAATTGGATCGGCCGGCAATAAAATCTCCCCGGGCCGCGCTGCCATACAGAAGAAGCCCTTCTAAATCAGCGCCCCAATCCTTCTGAAGCTCAATGACATATTGTTCGAGTGTTTCCCGCAGGTCTTCGGGCAGTTCGAGCGACGGCAACATTGATGTCGGCATAGGATACGAGCCAAATATTGGAAAAAGGATGAGTGACGAAGATGGACTCCAGCGTTACTTACGCAGACCGTGCATGATCGGGAATCTGATGGGCCCGGGGATCCGGTAACAAGCCCGCAGCTTGAAACCGATCCATCCAACCAAAGGGTGAGGTGGTCCGCAGCCCGGCTGTGGCCGTCAACACTTGATATTGCAAACGCGGATTTTTATCCATCGTTGAGAAGACGCGGTCTCGCAACATCCCCAGGAGAGGATTTCCGGTATTCCAGAAAAAGACCTCTTCATCAGCCAGACGTTGCAGCATGGTGACCTGGGGACGGCGTTGCGTTTCAAATGCCTTCAGATTCGACGCCGACCAATTTCCTGTTCGATGACACTCATCAAGAACCTCCGCGAGGGTAACCGCATCCACCATCGCTTGCATTCGTCCCTGGGAGGCATGCGGATTCATCCCATGGGCGGCATCACCCATCACCACCGCTCCGTCCTGAACCCAGGTTTTCGCCCGGACCCTCCGGTTCCCATATAGGCCGTCTGATTCCAATCCAGGAAGGAGTCAAAGACCGGAGCAAGTTCCGGCGCAATCGTTTTCCATTTTTCTCGAAGGGCCGATACCCCATCGGCTTTGACCTGGTTCAGGGAATCCGACGAAACCATATAAAAGGCATAGACCTTTTGACCGGCAGCGGGAAAAATTCCCAGAATAGATTTTTTCCCCACATAATACTGCGCTTCCTCCAGTGAGTGTTGGTGATTCCAGCATGGCCACAAGATAACTATCGACGATACCGATGAAGCGCGGTGGGAATGCCAAGGGCTCCCCGAACCTCCGAAAACGGTCCGTCTGCGCCAACCACCACCTGAGCCCCAATCGTAACCTGGCTGCCCCCAATGTCCGCCTTGACGCCTGTAATACCTTTGCCATTCCGGAGCAGAGAACGAAAACTTGCCCCATACCGAAGTCCCTCTGGATTCTCCCGCTTCAGCGCGTCGAGAATGGTGTGATGCACGACATGAGGCCACATCACCAAAGCCCGATTGAACGGCGGGGGCAACATCGCATAGTCAATGGTACAGAGCCGCGTTCCTCCACTTCGACGGAAATGAAAGAATCTGACCGGTTTATACGCATGGACCGGCAACTGCTCTAATAAACCAAGCCGCTGAAGGATTTCCTGTCCATTGGGTTGAAGAATTTCCCCCCGCAAGCCCTGTGGGGGCCCCGCAGCCTGTTCCAGAACGATATTGGCAATCCCTTTTCGGGCTAAGAGAAGTCCCAGGACCGCTCCCCCGCCACCGGCGCCGATGATCAGAACCTGTGTCTGTAGATCCATCGCTAAGACCCTACGAATAAACATTCGCCGCCGACCAGGACTCCCGGGCGGGCGAGACGCTGAAATTCACATATGCCGATCTCAGAAACCGACCATCATCCGGCGGGAGGAGAGATCAGGTTTCGGAGAAAATGGACTGAAAGTGATCGTCAGACTCTTCCCAGGCTGGTGGATAGGTACTCGACAACCATTGCCGAAGATACAATTTCTGCTCTGAGGACAACATACTTTTAATTTGGTGGGTCCGTCCTTGAAGGGGCTGAAGGAATCCAACCCCTTTCTCGGGATCTAACGTGGCCGTTCGAACATACACCGTCGTATAGACCCGTGGCGTGGTCTCATCGCCATCCCCTTGGAGCCAGACGGAAATATATTTATCCATCTGTAAGCCCGAACTATCCAGGGCCGGGTCCGTGTCATGAAACAACTCGTTTTCGGTCTGCTCCAGGGGCACCGCCCCTTCAGCTCGAAACAAAAAATTATGCTTCCACATGAAGAATTTCCTTTGGATTAACAATCAAACCAGGTATGATAGTGTCAAGCGGTTTACGACAATGTCAAGACAGATCATGCCATCATCATCAGGTGGCTGTGTGCCTGAATCATTCATGCAGACTCCTCACGGAAAATCAACCCAAGACTAGATTAAATCCTGCAGGTTTATTATTCTTACGCTGTCGAAAATTCTGATGGATGTGTGGCCCGGGCATAATAGGATACGGGTATCGGCCGCAACATCCCTCTCCCGTCACAGCATAGACGATCATCTGATATCCACTTTCTATACATGGAGGTTCCACGAGTGAAGACACAAGCCAACTGGTTTATCATGGTGTTCATTGTCAGCCTGGGAGTCGTTGGATGTCAGGGGGCGGGGCAGACGGTGAATTTTAATCCCCATGCCTTCCCCTCCACGATGAAGGCCACGACCAACCATCACGAAGACCTGACCATTGTGGTTGAACCGTTTCAGGATAAACGGGCGCAGAAAACTCGTCTGGGTTCCCGCACACATTTTTGGGGAGGTGTGACGCATTTTAATGTCTGGAATGGGAATCTCGGCGAAGGCATGGCGGATCTTGCCCTGGAATACCTCCAACAGGAAAAATGGCAGGCCTCCCGGGCGACAACGTCTGAACCCCCCGCAGGAAGTGCCCCGGCCGATGTCATTCTGACAGGCGATATTTTGGTCATGGAGGCGAATGCGAAAACCGGATTCGGCTTTACGGATATTGAGGTCAAAATACGCGTGGCCTTTGAAGCGAAAAATGCGGTGGATGGCAGCACCGTCCGGATGGTGCTCGGTGCGAAATGGAACCGACAGCGTGGTCACATTTCGATCCCAAGGATGTGGAGGAACTCACCAATCATGTCGCCAAAGACTTGTTCAATCAATTATTTCTAGATCTGACAGTCAAAGATCGGGCGTTTCAATTAAAATCCGATAAATTATAAGATGACGGCTTTTGTGCCCTATCTCCCGTCATTCCGTCTTCACATGCTGTGGAGTACGAACCATTTTGATCTTCAGGAGGTGAATCGCTACTAAACATCATGCAAGCCTCGACGGAGAAGGTACAATCTCCGACTTCATCCTCAGAAGCGAACGTTCAAGGTCTCATGGACTATTTATTTTTTTTTACTGTCTTCATGGGTCGCTTCACTTGGAAAAGGAGTCGTTGATGGAAACTACTGGTACCGGACCCTCTGTCCCTCAGGCAAATATTTTAATTGTGGAGGACGAGGAGGGCCCGCGCGAGGCGTTAAAGGTCATTCTTTCTCCCTACTTCAATCTCTTTACGGTTGATCGGGCGGAAATCGCGCATCAAATTCTCAAAACTCACCCCATTGATCTTGTCACACTCGATTTAAAACTCCCTGATCAGTCGGGAAACGAACTCCTTTCCCAGATTCGAAAAGACGGGAAAGATGTCGATGTCATCATCATCACCGGATATGGCACACTCCAATCTGCCATTGAAGCCATCCGCCACGGGGTGGCCGCCTATATCCTCAAACCGTTCAATGTGTCCGAGTTGCTCGACACCATCAATAAAACCCTCGAGCGCCGCCGCCGATATTCCTCCCTGCAAGCCGCGCTTCAGGCGTTTGGAAACCTTTGGGCGTCCGGGATCGATGTCCAATCTGCCCTGGCCAATATTAAAACTCTCCTGGCCGCCAAACATCCTGAACTGGTTCAACATGGCAGCCGGGTAAATTTTTATGCCGCGCTGCTCATTGAACATCTCCAGTTAACCCCGGAGGAGCAGACGGCCATACAACTCGGGGCCTATCTCCATGACATCGGGAAAATCGGTCTTCATGATCACCTCATTGCCGGGTTGCATTCCCCGACAGAACAGGACCAGGAACTTCTCAAATGCCATCCCACCATCGGAGGGAAAATGGTGAAGGGTCTCCCATTTCACCCATGCGTCGAACAGATCATCCGCCATCACCATGAACAATATGATGGGTCCGGCTATCCGGATGGATTGATCGGTGAACAGATTCCCTTATCCGGCACGCATTGTCGGCCTGGCCAATATTTTCGACCACTTCGTGACCGGCTATGGGTCCCAAACGGCGATGCCCGTGCCGGAAGCCCGGGAAAAAATTCGTCAGGAAGCGGGGAAAAGTGTCGATCCGAATCTGGCCGATTTGTTCGCCAAAGTCGTCTGGTAGGGAGTGTTGAATAATACTAATTTCCAAGGGCATATTGACCCACAGGCACAGTGCATATCAGAGGCCTCGGGGCGGTTCAAAAAAGCATGTCCTGAACCTTTCGAAGGGTTCGTCCAGCAAGGCCGCAGTCATTTTTGCGCGCAGAGCGTACTTCCAGTACGTGAGCACGGAAAAATGGCGAGAACGCCGCTGGCGGCTTTTTTCAACAGCCCCTGGTAGCAAAACTCGAGGCGGAAACCCATGAGCCAACGTAACCCGGCCCCACTGAGACACCATGACTAAGAACCGTCAAAAGACTTTAAAACCAATCAGCCCGGTACAGTCCGTCGAGAAATGGGAGCAGGCGTTTGATGCCCTGACGGATCATGTCATGATCCTGGACAGTTCAGGGACAATTGTCTGGACCAATCGAGCCATTCGTGACCAGGTCCAACCGCAAATCGGCCCATTAGTCGGACGTCATTACCGCACGCCCTACTATGGAACCACCATTCCCAAAAATCCTCCGCCCTGGGAAACCGTCTTAGCAGGCGCATTATCTGCGGTGGTGGAAACACAGTTCCCGACGATGCCGGGAGATTTCCTCGTCTCATGCTATCCCCTCTTCGACTCCCAGGGCATTCAATGGGGTGCCATTTCAGTGGTCAAAGATATTACGGAACGCAAACGGATTGATGAAGCGTTGCGGAAAATTGCCCAAAGCGATCCGGCTCCCGGCAGCATGGCGTTTTTGCGGTTTTTGGTGAGAGATCTCTGCCAGGCCCTGAACGTGCCTTATGCCATCTTAGCGGAATTGGAATCCCCGGCCCGGCCGCAAACCCACACGGTCGCCATTTGGTCCAATGGGACTTTCGGGGAAAATATGCCGTGGACGCCTCCTCCCGCGATTTTCGAGCAACTCCTGAAAGTGAAAGGATGCCATGGGGACAATTTGGAATCCCCCCTCTTTCCTCCGGACTCCCCGCTCGGCTCATGGTCGATCATCAGCTATTTGGGAACGGCCCTCCGTGGCCGGACAGGACAAATTATCGGGATCCTGCTGGTCTTTAGCCCGGTGGCCATTCGCAACATCCATGTGGCGCAATCCATCATTCAACTATTTGCGGCCAGGGCGGCCGGTGAACTGCAACGCAAAAAAGCCGAAGATGCCTTGCGAGATAGTGAGCAGCGCTACCGGGCCATCGTCGAACATGCCTATGATTTAATCATCGAAACCACCGCGACGGGTGAATGTCAGTATGTCACCCCGAATTGTCAAAAGGTCCTGGGCTATGAGGCAGCCGACATACTGGGAAAAAATTTCTTTGACTTTATCCATCCCGAAGAACGGGGACCGTTATCCGAGTCGTTTCATTCTCATCTCAAGACACTTCAGGAAATTGATATGGTGTGCCGGTTGCAAACGAAACAATCCGAATGGCGATGGTTTGAAAGTCACATTCACCCTTTCCGAACCACCGTCGGGACGGTCGTGGGGGTGATCGTGACACGAGACATCACGGAATGGAAACGCCTGGAGGATGAACGACTACGGGCCACCAAACTTGAGTCGGTTGGCTTACTGGCCGGCGGCATTGCGCATGATTTCAATAATATTCTCACATCGGTGTTTGCCAATATCGGCCTGGCCAAAATGGTGACCGCGAAACAGTCGCCACCTCAGGGCGAGAAAGTCATTGAACGACTGGAGGCTGCGGAAAAAGCCTGTTTGCGAGCGCGGGATCTCACCAAGCAACTGCTGACCTTTGCGAAAGGCGGCGCCCCGGTCAAAAGCACGACCTCTGTGGCCTCAATTATTACCGACACGGTGCAATTCGCCTTACGAGGCTCGGCGGTCCGGTGCACCACGCATCTCCCCGATGACCTCTGGGCGATCGAAGTCGATGAAGGACAAATCAGTCAGGTGATTCAAAATCTCGTGATTAATAGCGACCAGGCCATGCCGGATGGAGGCACCATCAGCGTCGTCGCCAAAAATTGTCTGGTCACCCCTCAGACCGTGCTTCCCCTGAAACCCGGCAAGTATGTGTGTGTGTCCGTCGCGGACCAGGGCATCGGCATCCCTGACGATCATCTTCAAAAAATCTTCGATCCCTACTTTACGACCAAACAAAAAGGGAGCGGACTGGGCCTGGCCACGACCTATTCCATCATGAAACGGCATGGAGGGCACGTGGCCGTCACCTCTTCACTCGGCAACGGCACATGCTTCACCCTCTATCTCCCCGCCTCAACCTCCATGTCCGCCAAAAACGACGAAACACCGGAAAGTCTCGTGCAGGGTGCGGGAAAAATTTTAGTCATGGATGATGAAGAAGACATCCAGGATGTCTTAGGGAAAATGCTCGAGCACCTCGGATTCGAGGTGGACTTTGCCGACGATGGACTGAAAGCCGTGGCGCTCTATACCCAAGCCATTCAGGACGGTCACCCGTATTTGGCCACCATCCTTGATCTCACGATACCCGGAGGAATGGGAGGCAAGGAGACGTTGCGCCTCATCAAAGACCATGATCCTGATGCGAAGGTCATCGTCTCCAGCGGGTATTCCAACGACCCGGTCATGGCCCATGCCAGCCAATTCGGATTCTCAGGCTTTATTGCCAAGCCATACAATCTCCTCGATCTGTCTAAAGTCTTAACTCAGATCATCTGACGGATCATTCGATCAGGAAGATGGCGACGAAAAATGTTGCGGCTAAGGCTTGCGGGGGGATAATACCCCGTTCGGTAATAATGCCCGCAATCAAGGTCGGCCGGGGTCACGTCAAACGCCGGATTCCAGACTTCCACACCGTGAGGAGCAATCATCCGACCACTATGCAAGCAGGTCACTTCCGACGGGCTCCGCTCTTCAATGGGAATGCCGTTCCCATCCGCGGTCTCCATATCAATGGTCGATGAAGGTGCGGCCACATAAAATGGAATGCCATGGGCATGCGCTAAAACCGCCACAGAATACGTGCCGATCTTATTGGCCACATCGCCATTGGCCGCAATCCGGTCAGCCCCCACGACGCAACAGTGGATTCGGCCCTGTTCGCATCAGGGCCCCGGCCGCATTATCCGTAATCACCGTCACGGGAATGCCATCCTGCTGAAGCTCCCAGGCCGTCAGGCGTGCACCCTGAAGGACCGGGCGCGTCTCATCGGCAAAGACCCGAATCTGTTTTCCCTGCTCCCAGGCCGCCCGGACCACGCCTAATGCCGTCCCATATCCTGCCGTCGCTAAGGCTCCGGCATTACAATGCGTGAGAATATGGTCTCCATCATGAATGATCGCGGCGCCAAACGTGCCAATGGCCCGGTTGACCCGAAGATCCTCCTCCAAAATCGCCAGGGCTTCTTCCTGTAATCGTTTCTGGATATCTTGAATCGATGACGTGGAGATAGCCGTCATCACGCGTGTCATCCGGTCAACGGCCCAGAATAAATTCACAGCGGTCGGACGCGTCGCAGCCAGCGTGCGACACACTTCCTCCATATAGGCGGAAAATCCCTCAGGGTGAGTGTCCGCATATTGCCTGGCGCCCAAGGCGATACCCAACGCCGCCGTCACCCCGATGGCCGGCGCGCCGCGGACGCTCAAATTCCGAATGGCCTCAGCCACCTCCTCATAGCCCGCACAATCAAGAAACCGCACGTCTCCCGGGAGCGCACGTTGATCCAGAATCACAACATGATTATTTTTCCATTCAACTGTGGGGATCATCCTCATTTCCTTTCACACGATTGGTTCCAGCCAACTCAATGGATGCATGACCCTCACCGCCTTCTCTGCCTGACCATCCCGACACATCCGTCGGCAAAGACGAAAGGATTATAAGGGACCGGGCACGCCGGATCGTCCAGCATCCTGTGGAGCGGTACCCGAATCCTCTTGAGAGCCATTCAATAAATCATAAGGCAGCGTCAACGTATTTTTTAAGATATCAAACGCCAACTGTGCCAAACCGGTCAGCCCGGTTTTCACGGATTCCATGGGCAGATACTTGACCTCCGGATCACCCAATGGTCCGTCAATCGAAAACATCGCCGTGGCGAGGCCTTTCCGATCTCCGGAAAAAATTCGTCCAAAGAGAGGGATATCTTTCAAGATATCCGAATAGGCCCCAAAAGGACTGACGGCGGAAATCCCTTCAAGCCGGTCCCGTTTCCAATCATACATGCCAGCGGCAGAAACTTTCATGATGGGACTTTGTATCAACAAATCTTTCGTGGAAAACACCCCGTCTTCGACGGTGAGCTTACTGCTCACGGTCGTAAACGGAAATCCGGTCTCTTCAAGATCCACTTTTCCGCGAAGGACCTGAGGTAAATTCAAGAGCGCGAGAATGCGTGGAAAGATTGTCCCTTTGCGAATATAGCCGTCGCCGAGAGAAATTTTGACACTCCCGTTGAGAGTGGGAATGATACCCCGGTCATCCCGCCCATGGCCCTGGAGCATGCCACGCACCGACATGGTGCCGGTAATCAAGCGACGCTCCTCGCCAAAAAGACTCAAGACCTGCTCAAAAGGCAAATCCTTCGCTTGAAATGACGCGCGCATGGCGGCCGGCCGGCCTTCCGGGAGATGGACAAAGAATCGCCCCCCGACAGTGCCGTGTTCCGTCACCATCGATTGGACTTTATCCACCGAGACCAGGTTGTCATGAATCTTCAGCGCGGCCGATAATTTTTTGCCGGAAAGCGTCTTATAGGTCGGACGTTCGATATGCACCGAACCCTCCAGCGAACCATGCGCCGCCAACCACTCGATCCCATCCCGGATGGCCGATCGTCCCTCTTTAGGAATCAGCAAATCAATATCGAATTGCGGCGAGTCAAACATGACACTGGCAATCGGTGTGGTCTTCCAGTTTTTCATAAATCCGGTGATGACGGCTTCACTATCGTTCAGGCGAAACTCCATGCGTTTCAAATCAAGCTGATCCTCATCCACTTTCAATCGAATAAACAGATTCGAAATGGGATCGCTGACCCCGCGAAGCGCCACCACGCCTTCGGTCAACGCCACCCACCCTTTGGTATTCCACTGGGTCCAATCGGTGCCCCGTCCACTGCCTTTCAATTGCACCTCGAGAATGCCGGACTGGACGAGATCTCCCAAGACACGAATACCCTCCGGCAGCACGCCCAAATACACCGGACCGGAATCAAACCGCGCCTCCCATGCCCATGTAACCTCCGAGCGATACCGGATGGTCCCCTGTCCGCGCAGACGAAGCGGGAGCATGATCAGTTCCACGCGTTCAAAATGAACACGGCTTCCGGGATGAAACTGTCCATCAAACTCCAGGCGTCCATCCTGACCGGCCTGCTTCTGTAAAAGAGAAGGCACATCCATGAAGGCCTCTCGCCCATCAATCCACCCTTTCAGCTTGGGATGACGGGTCGGCCCCGTGAGAGTGATCGAGGCTTGAAGCGGACCGGTGATCTGCACCCCTGGTGAGGCCGCCCGTTTCGGGGAAACGGGGAACAGGTCCTCGCCGGCAAACCCGCCCTGGATGGTGAGCGGCTCAAAGCGAGAGATCCCCTTATGCGTGATGGTCCCATTCACCGCCAACGGATAGGCGCCCACGTTTCCTTGTAGACCTTCCAACACGGTACTCTCACGGGAAAAGGTCATGGTCCCGTGGCCCTGGGTAAACGGCTGAGGCAGCCCGGGAATCTGAATCACCAATCCTTCAGGTGTAAACTCGCCATACTGGAATTTCAACCCGGGCGATTCCAACAGATTCCCTGCAAACCGGAGACGAAGCAGGCCACTGCCATCCAAGACCTTCCAGGCATTCAACAACCCGAAGTCGGATGGCGCTCCCAACTCCGTCACCACCCGGTGAACCTTCTCCGCGGGCACAGGCCCTTGAAGGCCCACATCTCCCCACGGGCCTGACTCTTTTAACAGAAAGACGCCTTCCGTCACCTCAACAGGAATCCCATCATAGATGCCGTGCACCCCGGACAATTGCATGCGATCCGGTTCCACAACCACCGTCCCCTGGATATGATCGGTGGTGGGCCAATCGGGAATACGAACGTACCCATCGGTTAATCGAAACGTGCCGGTGACCGACGTCTGCACATCCTCACGCGTGGACCCGGTCACACGAGCCTCGGCAATGTTCAACCCGCCTCCCCATTCGCCTTTCTCCCACACCGGAAGCAGATCGTCCGGAATCCACGTCTTGGGCAGATACTGTCGAATCATGGCGAGGTCAACATTCGAGGAGCGCATGGAGAACCCCATCATCTGATGTCCGTCTTCCAGCATTTCCGTATTGGCTGAACCATCCAGATCAATAAATGAACTGGATAGGTTGATATGAGAGAGAGAGAGTCGGGAGGTTTTCGCATTCTGAACCCAGGTCACCTGAGATTTGACCGACAGCGTGCCGGGCACGGCCATCAGCGATTGGCCATTGGGCAGATATTCTCCCAGTTGATTGATCTCCAGATGCTCGGCCTTCACCTTGCCGGAGAACCTGATCTGCTCGAAACCAACCGGCTCGCTGGCAATGGAAAGCACCGGGGATGCCCAACGGGCTTCGAGTTCTCCCTTGATGCGAAACGGCGCCAGCTCCTGCGTCTGCCGGATTTTTCCGGACAACTCGAAGGATGACGCCATAGAAGGCCCGTCATGAGTGGTGTCAGAGACGAACGCCACATCTTCAATCACAACCCCCCGAACGGTTTCACGAGGCGATTCATCAATGACGATAATTTTACCGTCCGTCACCACAACCTTTCCCAGCACCAGAAATTTCGTCGCCGACGCAATGGGACTGTCATTGCTGGCATAGCTCAAAAAACGCCATTCCCCCCCGGCCTCACGTCGCAATTCAATCTCGGGAGACTCCACCAGGAATTCACGTACCACAATTTTTTTCATGAGCAATTGCCCGACCCCCAGGTCCAAACTCATGGATTTCGCGCGAAACACCGCATGCGACTCAGGCTGTTCCTGAACCACAATGTCCAACACCAAAAAATGCGGAGACGGAAATAAGGCAAAGGACGTATGCCCCACGGTCACGTGCGACCCAAACGTCCGTTGAATTTGTTGCAGCGCCAGAGTCTTCAGATAATCCGGATTCAAAAACAGGGGAAGCACAATCAGGGCAATGGTCAGGACCAGGGCAGCGAGTGCCCCCCACCAGAACATTTGTTTGCCGGACCATCGCACTCGATTACCCTCTTCGGATTAGCAGATACCCAAACCGTTGTGTGTGTGGTGTAAGGGATAAGAACCATGAAAACTTGTCTTGCATCATACCGAAATCCGTGTGAAATGTAAGAATGGGGCTGTTGAAAAAAGCCGCCAGCGGCGTTCTCGCCATTTTTCCGTGCTCACGTACTGGAAGTACGCTCTGCGCGCAAAAATGACTGCGGCCTTGCTGGACGAACTTTTTTGAACCGCCCCGAGGCCTCTAATATGCAACGTACCTGTGGGTCAAGATGCCCTTAGAAAATATTATTATTCAACACTCCCAGAATGATTCCGATGCTCACGGCACAGACCCTATTGGAGAGGATCCATGATCGGCGCACCCCTCCCATGGGGAGAACGCCATCGGTTTCTTGACACCTCCCCAGGCCTGGGATATCCTGCCCCACTGTTCAACACTGCATAATCCTTACGCTTTTCGTCATGAGGATTGTACCATTCTAGCCGTCGTGTCCCGGCCCCCATTGAAGTCCACCCACACCGTTCTCACCCGCACGCAAGTGGTCTCGCTGCTGAAATGGTACGATCAGCCGCATCCCGCCAGGCCCGATCGCACAATTCCCGGATATGACAAGGCGCATGCGCTACGCACGGCACGCCTGTGTGTCGCCGTCGCCGCAGCCCTGGGCCATCCACTCTCCCGCCTTCGTCAATTTGAGGCCGCCTGTCTGCTCCATGATATGGGGCGGGCCGGACTGGATCCCGTGCTGTTCGGCCGAATCTGGTCGTGGGCGAAGGAACAGAAGATCCCGACCAGGCCGCGGGAATGGCGGGCCCGCTATCCCCACACCCCTTATGGCCGTGAATCTCAAGCCTTCATTGCACAATATGGAGCCGCCTTACAAGCTCGAGGCCTACCGCTCACCCCTGCGGTCAAGGATCACATCGATATGCGATTGGGATTTGCCCGACGCCTCCACACCTATCTCCGTCCGGTAAAAACCGCAATCGCCACCGTAGACATCCCCTGGTCACCCTGGATGGAACGCATCATGTTGTACTATTACTATCCGGAAAAACTCGAACACGCCGCCGCCTGGACGCACCAACTCGCGGAAATTCTCGTCGCCTGCGAACAACTGGAAGCCTATAGCAATCACCGGCGGGGCAAAGATTATTACGCACGCACAGAAGAAAGTTTTGCCGCCGCCTTCGCCTATCTCCGTCAACTCACCACACAGCGGATCGTCAGTCACCAGGTGATGGATGTCATCTGCCGGCTCACCAGGGAAGGCCGTTTTACGACTATTTTACGGCAGGCCCGAGGGGGCATTCTATCAGCCGCCGATCAACAATTTTTACAAACCGTCTCGTGCTGAGGAGACCCATGGCCGTCATCACCCACTACCTCAACATTTCCATGACCGGCAATTCGACCATCGAAAACCTCACAAAGCCGGTTCATCGCCTGCTCGCAGAATCCGGCCTACAGGGTGGAATGCTGACGCTCTTTGTGCAACATACGACGGCCTCGGTCATGATCATCGAAGATGAGCCGGGAATTCGTGCCGATACCAAAACCTTTTGGGACCGCACGATACCCGCCGATCCGCAGTTAGAACATAATACGCGGAATGCCGGCGAAGATAACGGCCACTCCCATCTTCGCGGTCAGTTACAGGGGCCTTCGCTGACGATTCCCTTCGTGAATGGCGCCTTAACCCTTGGCACCTGGCAACAACTCGTCTTAATCGATTTTGATACCAGAGCACGAACCCGAAAACTGGTTGTCCAGCTCATGGGAGAATAGGCCCGGGAACCATCTTCGTATGCGATCGCACCTTACACCGCAAGCCATCCCTCTGGACCGGACAAACGTCCACGATCGACGACACCGCCGGTGTGCAAAATGGCAGAAGCATATTCTTCTCGTCGCGTTCGTCACAGGGCTCCTGCCGAATATCGCCATGGGAGAGGAGTTCGTCCCGAAACCGGTGCGGTCGGTTCCCGGCTCGCCCTCCTATCTGCACCTCGTGGCTCAGAAACCGCTCGGTGCGGAAGAACTCAATACCATTGCCGTCTTTGAAAAAGCCGCGCAGGCGGTGGTCTACATCACCAATACGGCGGTCCGCCGGGATATCTGGTCGCTCAATACCTTCGAAGTGCCGCAAGGATCGGGATCCGGATTCATCTGGAACCGCCAAGGACATATCGTCACCAATTACCACGTCATCTATGGCGCGGATTCCATACAAGTGGTGCTGGACGATCAATCCACCCGTGACGCGCGCATCGTTGGCGTCGACCCTGACCATGACCTTGCCGTGCTCCAGATCACCGGGAAAACCGACACACTGATGCCCTTGGAGATCGGCACCTCCAAGGACCTTCGCGTCGGTCAACGCGTGCTGGCCATCGGCAATCCCTTCGGATTGGATCACACCCTCACCACCGGAGTCGTCAGTGCTCTGGGTCGTTCAATTAAATCGGTCAACGACCGCACGATTGAGAACGCCATCCAAACCGATGCGGCCATCAACCCCGGCAATTCCGGTGGACCGCTCCTCAACAGTGCAGGGGAACTCATTGGCGTCAACACCCAGATTGTCAGTCCCAGTGGAGCCTACGCGGGCATCGGCTTTGCGGTGCCGGTCGACATTGTCAAACGAGTCGTCCCCCAACTCATTCAATACGGAAAAGTCATTCGCCCCGGTCTGGGCGTCTCCCTCATCCCGGATTCCATCGCCGCTCGCTGGGGAATCAAAGGCCTCGTGATCGCCAAAGTCCTGCCGGGAAGTATGGCCGACAAGGCAGGCCTGCAAGGCTTAGAAGAAACCAAAACCGGACGGATTCGCCTGGGTGATGTCATCACGACTATTGATGGAGAAGCCATACGCACCTATGACGATCTCGCCCGACTATTAGACCGGCATAATGTCGGAGATCGCATCAAACTCGGCATTCGCCGCAGCGGCAAAGAACAAACCCTCTCCCTCCAACTCCAAGCCGTCCAATAATCCATTGATCTGGATCATGCGGCATCAATACCGCCGGAGGTCCTCAACAAACATCCATCTTCTCATCTCCGTCATCCCCGTCATCCCCGACAGTTCTAATCGAGCACCCATCTTCACATTTCATTACCACCTTCAGCCAACCAAGCTGACGCTCTAATCAAAAAATGGACCTTGTCTGAGCGGAGAAAGTTAGTACGTCATACCATTAGGTCACCCCCGAAAGTTGTTATCGGGGACCCATCTTTTCTTCCCCTTCTGAGGCTTCCCTAGCCTGGTGGCATGGCCGAGCCGTGCAACCGGTCCCGGAAAAAAGGCGGGCAGTGTTTGAGCCCGGCGAGTTGGCCCGCCACCGGGGCCGGTGAACCGCGGAGGGCACCCGAAGGGCCATGCCACGGCCAACATGGTTTTGGCCACTTTTGCCGAAACAAAAGTGGCTCGTCGTCCGGGGACGAAACCCCGTCCCCAATGCCCCTGAAGTTTTCGTGTTTTATTCCGACGCCTTCCGGACAGCCTCAGAGGCAAACATCCGCACACATTGGCGGGCCTTGTTTGAGCCCGGCGAGTTGGCCCGCCTTCCTACACTCGGTGTTTGCCTCTTGAAATATGGCTGAACGGGGCGTCAATGGTTTTGGGTCCTTTTGCCGAAACAAAAGGACCTCGTCGTCCGGGGACGAAACCCCGGAAGCGCTGAAATAGGAAGAGACGCATTAACCACGCGCTCCGCTTCACGGCCGAACCCCGGCATCTATCCAACCTACATATCAGGCACAACATCGATAATCGAACACCCATCTTCACATTCTTCCTGTCACTTTCAGACCAGCCAGCCAAGCTGACGCGCAATTCATCAGGCGGCCCAGTGACCCGACGCCTGCCGGCTGGCTCCCAGGAGGGACGCTCTTATCCCTTGCGGCCCTTGTTTGAGCCCGGCGAGTTGGGCCGCTCTTCTCCGGTTAGCGTCCCTCCTCTTTCAGAAGGCCAGACGGGGCGTCAATGGTTTTGGGTCCTTTTGCCGAAACAAAAGGACCTCGCCATCACGGGGACGAAACCCCGGAAGCGCTGAAATAGGAAAAGACCCACCAAGCCATCGCTCCGCTCCCGCGCCAACCCCCAATATCAAAAACCCCTCGCATTCTCCCCAACAGACGCAACCAGGCAAAACATTCATCTTGTTTCTTCCCGCCGGACTCTTCGTATACACGAACTCCAAAATCAAAAATCACGCTACCCAAAACCCATCTATCCTTTCTCCTAAGGGTTAAGTAGGATAGGATATTCTTAAAGCTATGTAGAGAATGAATTCTCGAAAAAGTACAAAGGAATGAAGGAGAAAGTGTATGCGACAAGAATCCCAAGCCATCTTGGAACAAGCACTCAAATTAACGGCACAGGAACGAGCCGCGGTAGCTCAGCAATTGATCCAAAGCCTGGATCCCGTCCAGGAATCCGGCGTGGAACAGGCATGGCAAGAAGAAATTCAACAACGCATAGCAGACTTGGACAATGGTGTAGCCACTGCCATCCCCTGGGAAGAGGTGCAACGCCGGATAACCCATGGAAAATGATGGCAGCATTATTTTCCATACCGAAGCTTTCGCTGAACTCGAACAAGCGCACACATGGTATGAAAAACAAGCACCAGGCATAGGAGGTGTATTTTTTCAAGAAGTCCAATACGCAGTCGCTCGAATACACGAAACCCCGGAAGCATGGCCTGCTTATTCGCACGGAACAAAAAGATTCCTTCTTCACCGGTTTCCTTATGCGGTGGTCTATAGAGTAAAATCAGGGACGGTTCAAGTTTTTGCCGTCATGCATCTCAAACGAAAACCTGGGTATTGGACTCGACGCAGGTTTTAAGGTACCCCCCTCTCCCTCGGGTTATTCCCTCACTTCAACATCTTCGACTTAATCAGCGCTGCCATCCGTATCAACCATGCATCTGTCTCCCGCACTCCTCTCATCCTCTCTCTTGCGTGGAAATAACTCAAAAATTCTCCTCCTATGTTCCGACGCCTGCCGGCTGGCCCACGGGAGGGACGCTCTTCGCATCTGGCGGCCCGTGTTTGAGCCCGGCGAGTTGGGCCGCTCTCCCCTTCGTCATCCCCGACATCGAGTAACGGGGATCCATTTTCCACTTCTTTTCCATGAGGCTTCCCTGACCTGGTGGCATGGCCGAGCCGTGCAACCGGTCCCGTCCTTCGCTTTCCCGTCATTACTCCAATCCCGACTCTTTCATAGGTCTGTGAAGCTTTCGTGTTTTACTTCTGACGCCTGCCGGCTGGCCCCAGGGAGGGACGCTCTGCGCATCTAGCGGCCTTGTTTGAGCCGGGCGAGTTGGGCCGCTCTTCACAGGGTTGGCGTCCCTCCCCTCCAATAACGCCAGACGGGGCGGCAATGGTTTTGGCCACTTTTGCCGAAACAAAAGTGGCTCGTCGTCCGGGGGCGAAACCCCGAAAGCGCTGAAATAGGAAAAGACGCATCAACCAAGCTCTCCCTTCCATTTTCAACTATCGTGATGGATATGGGCTATATACTGCAGGGTGCGACGGCCCATTGTCCCTTGTTTGGCCTTGATCGAAGAAAAGGGACACGGTATCGTGATTGAGAAATCATCGGCGAAGTGGTCAAGCAAACGTCCGCGTCACTGAAAGCCACACATCCCACCATCCCATAGCTACAAATTGCCGGCTGCGGCCCGGCTTGATTTATTGGCGGGAGAACGCGTTCGACACGTCAATGCCCTGGCGAGCGTGACCAACTGGACGCCGGGAAGTGCCAGTGTATGACGGGAGAGCATATAAAAGGTTACAACATGAAACGAAGTCTCATTCAGAGGTGGCTCACCCTATTCGATCAAAATTTCCGGATGCGGTGATGCGTCAGCCGTTTCGACGCGAGAGAGAGGCCTTTGGGGGTATAATCTAAAAAAGGCCGCAAACATGTGTGACGGTCAATGAGGATTCCTCAATCCTCCTCTCATTCATTCCCCAGGAATGGTATCGGAAAGTAACCTGAAAAGTTTTTATTCACCACCCAATGGAGATGATGCCGTGTCTGAAGTCAATTCCGTGACATATTTAAAAGATTATCAACAACCGGATTACTGGGTGACCCATGTGGACCTGACGGTCGATTTACGCGAGGGAGAGACGTTGGTCCGCGCCGTCTTACAGGTGAAAAAAAACGGGAATCATGCCAACCCGCTGGTTCTCGATGGCGAAGAACTCGAATTACTGGAAGTCAAGCAGAATAATCAGCCTGTCGCGAAGGGAGGCAATCCGGCAGAAGGCTATGTGGTGGATCGCACATCCCTCTCGCTCCAGCCCGCGCAGGATGCCTTTACGATAGAAACGCTCGTCAGAATTCATCCTGAACAGAACACGGCACTGGAGGGCCTGTATAAATCCGGAGGCAACTGGTGTACGCAATGCGAAGCGGAAGGGTTCCGGCGGATCACCTTCTTCCCTGACCGCCCGGATAATATGGCAACCTACAGCACCAGGATTATTGCGGATCAAATAGCCGCCCCGGTCCTGCTGTCTAACGGCAACCTCATCGATCAGGGGCAGCTCGAAAACGGGCGGCATTATACCGTGTGGGAAGATCCCTTCCCCAAGCCCAGTTATTTGTTTGCCTTGGTCGCTGGGGATTTAGCCTGCCTCGACGATACCTACGTGACCGCTAGTGGTCGTCAGGTCATGTTGTGTATTTATGCCGCGGCCAAAGATCTCGATAAACTCGGGCACGCCATGGCCTCGCTGAAAAAAGCCATGAAATGGGACGAAGACGTGTATGGTCGTGAATATGATCTCGACCTGTTCAATATTGTCGCCGTGGACGATTTCAATATGGGGGCCATGGAAAACAAATCGCTGAACATCTTCAACACGAAGTATGTGTTGGCGCATCCCGATACGGCCACCGATGCCGACTATGAAGGCGTGGAAGGCGTGGTGGCGCATGAATACTTTCACAACTGGACCGGCAACCGGGTGACCTGCCGGGACTGGTTTCAACTATGTTTGAAAGAAGGGTTGACCGTCTTTCGAGATCAGGAATTTTCCGGTGACATGGGGTCACAAGCCGTCAATCGCATTGCCAATGTCAGAATCCTGCGTATGAGTCAATTCCCCGAGGATGCGGGGCCGATGGCGCACCCACCGAGACCGGATCAGTTTGTCACCATCAATAACTTTTACACCGCCACCGTCTACAACAAGGGAGCGGAACTCAACAGGATGTTGCATGCCGTCTTGGGGAAGGAAGATTTTCGCAAAGCGTCTGATATGTATTTTGAACGGTTCGACGGGCAGGCCGTCACCGTTGAAGACTGGGTGCGCTGCATGGAGGAGGCCTCCGGTCGGGACCTCACCCAGTTCATGCTGTGGTATACGCAAGCGGGGACGCCCAAGGTCACAGCCCATTGGTCCCATGATCAGGCGACCAACACCTTCACCCTCACGCTCGAGCAGCAGGTCCCCACGATCACCAATCAGTCAAACGGGCAACCCAGACACATTCCGGTGAAATTCGGGTTGGTGGGTCCTGACGGGCAGGATGTGGTGCAGGGTGTCCTTGAACTCACACACGCGAAGCACACCTTTACCTTTGAGAAGGTCCCACCAGGCTCGGTCCCTTCGCTCTTCCGTCATTTTTCCGCCCCGGTCAATCTGGAGGCTCCGTATACCGACGAACACTTGCGCCATCTGATGGTCCATGACCGGGACGGATTCAATCAGTGGGAGGCCGGAAACCGATTCCTAACCACGAACCTCATGGCGCAGATAGATCGCTATGAACACGGACAAGACATTCTCGTGGGCGACGATGTGCTGGATTCGTTCCGTCGAATTCTGCAACGCGCTGACATGGACGGGGAACTCAAGAGCCTGGCCTTAAGTCTGCCCGTCTACCAGGAAATCGCCCCCCAGCGAGAGGTCATTGATCCACATGCCATCATCGCGGTTCGGAAGGCCTTCTTAGAAACGCTCGGGCGTCAACTGCACGATGAGTTTCTCGAGATGTATAACACCAATTATCATCCCGGCAAGCCGTATGATCGTGCCGAGGCCGGTCGCCGCAGTCTACAAAATATCGCGCTCGGGTATTTATCGCACTCAGGAGATGCGGAAGTGGCCAAGTTGGCCCTCAGGCAATATAGCCAGGCCAACAATATGACGGACCGCCATGCCGCGCTGAATATCATCATCAATATGGATGAAGCGCAACCCTATCGGGATGGCGTGGCCCAACATTTCTACTATCAATTCGAACATGATGCGTTAGTCGTGGACAAATGGGTCGGAGCCCTCGCCAGATCCCAGGCGGATCATGTGTTACAGATCGTAAAATCCCTCACACAACATGAAGCCTTCTCACATCCCACCCCGAACAGAATGCGGGCGTTATATGGGACCTTCTCGCAGGCCAACCCCAAAGGCTTTCATGCGGAAGACGGATCAGGGTATGCCTTTGTCGCGGACTTTCTCATGGAACTGGATGCCAAAAATCCCCAAGTCGCCTCAAGAATGATCGGGGCATTCGAAAAATTCAGGCAGCACCGATTGGATTTACAAACCCACATGGAGGCACAACTCCGCCGTATCGCCGCCATGGAACGGCTTTCACCCGATCTCAGTGAAAAGCTGGAGCGGTACCTGGGGAAGGAAACATTCAGCCGCATCAGGGCTGGAAAAGGGGACGCATAAACACCATCTCCATCACAAACAGAAAAGCCGGGTTGAGGACAGACAGAGCGCGAAGGTAATCGAGCCCTGTCATCAATGAATGACTCCGAATCTCGTCATTTCCCATTCAAAGCCCCTTCTCCACCTCCCTCATCCCCGGCATTCAATATCGGAGATCCATCTTCCTTCTAAAATTCTCCCCGGCATTGTCATCCTAATCCATTCGACTTCGCTCAGGACAAGGCCCTGCGAAGGACCTGAGCCCAGCGAGTTGGGCTGCCCTCTTAAATCATCCTCGACATTCGCTATCGGAGATCCCACTTCCTTCCCACAGTACCCGGACATGGTCATCCTGATCCATTCGGCTTCGCTCAGGACAAGGGCTTGCGAAGGATCTGGCGGCCCAGCCAATTCCGCACCTTCTGAGCCCAGCGAGTTGGGCCGCTCTGCAAAGGGTTCGCGTCCCTCCTCTTCCAGAAGGCCAGACGGGGCGTCCATGGTTTTGGTCAATTTTGCCGAAACAAAAGTGACTCGTCGTTCGGGGACGAAACCCCGAAACCACTGAAATTGGAAAAGCCGCACCAAGCCAGCGCTCTTGAATTTCGCTCTCCCGTCATTACTCCAATCCGCGCTCTTTCATCGGTCCCTGAAATTTTCGTGGTTTACTTCCGACGCCTGCCGGCTGGCCCCCGGGAGAGACGCTCTTCGTATTTGGCGGCCCTTGTTTGAGCCCGGCGAGTTGGGCCGCTCTGCAAAGGGTTCGCGTCCCTCCCTTCCAAAAAGGCCAGACGGGGCGTCCATGGTTTTGGTCACTTTTGCCGAAACAAAAGGAGCTCGTCGTCCGGGGACGAAACCCCGGATGACCTCTGAAATAGGAAAAGACGCACCAAGCCAGCGCTCCGCTCCCGGGCTGAACCCCGGCATCAATCTTCCCCTCACTTTCCTTCCTAAGTCCCGCTCTTTCATCGGTCCCTGAAATTTTCATACTCTACCCTCCGACGCCTGCCGGCTGGCACTCAGGAAGGACGCACTTATCCCAAACGGGCCGTGTGTAGGCGAATGCCGAAATCAAAAGGTAAGGTAGAATTCGCGGGTTCTTCCTCTGCTTTGTAAGGAGAGGCGGAAACGTGCATAAAAGCTTCATCATCCCTCTCCTGATTCCAAATGGCCATTCCGAAGCGCGACCGGATTTGTCTATCTTCGCCTTCCCGGTCGGGAGTGTTTATTAATAAGGATGCTCAAGGGCAAATTGGCCCAGGAATAGATTACTCATCAAAGGCTCCGGGTCGGTTCAAAAAAGTCCGTCCAGCAAGGCCGCAGCCGTTTTTACGCGCGGAGCGTACGCGTAGTACGTGAGCATGGGAAAATGGCGAGAACGCCGCTGGCGGCTTTTTTCAACAGACCCCGGTCACAAATCATCAGCGGCAGAAGTGGTTGACCACGACGTAGTTCGGCAAGGCAGCCGGTCAAGAGCTGCGCCCCACCCGCCGGATCCGGTATCATCAAAGTCTCCCTCTCTAAACACGGATCCACCTTATCAAGTGAACATTTCAGGACGACATTCTCCACGTGACAAAACTCCCTGGCAGGTGCATGAACATAGACATCTACAAGCGGGTCCCAATCCTATAGTATCAATCAACCTACGTCTGTGACCGACGGAAGCCTACTAATACAGTGTTTCAATAGAAAGGAAGTGAAACCATGGTGGATCGATTACGATTTTTATTAGGACGTCTCGGCGAGCGGCTATGGGTCAAACCACTCATTATGGTCGTGATCTCTGTAGCCGCCGCCTTTCTGGCCAGCGCGGCGGACCATACAGGACTTGGCAAGATTGTTCCGGAAATTTCTGTCGATTCCATTGAGACCCTTTTAAAGGTTATTTCTGCCAGCATGTTGGTGATCGCCACCTTCTCTGTGGCGTCAATGGTCTCCGCCTTTGCTTCCGCCGGGAGTACGGCGACGCCCCGGACCTTTCCTCTTGTGATATCCGACGACGTTTCCCAAAACGCCCTCTCGACTTTTATCGGCGCCTTTATCTTCGGCATTGTCGCACTCATTGCCCTCAAAAATGGCCTCTACGATAAAGCGGGTCTTTTCGTATTATTCAGTCTGACGTTAGTCGTATTTGCCATCGTCATCGTTATATTCGTGAAATGGGTCGATAACATTGCCCGGCTTGGGCGGCTGGGGACCACCATCGATAAAGTCGAAAAAGCGGCGAAACACGCTTTGCAACGCCGCCGGTGCGCTCCGAATTTGGGCGGAGTTCCTGTCGGCCCGGCCCGGGAGAAGGGGCAGGCTATTTATTCAGAATCGATCGGGTATGTCCACCGTATTGATCTTCCCGCATTGCAGACATGTGCTGAAAAAGCCGATGTCCGCATCACCGTCTCGGCCTTACCAGGGACATTCGCTGCTCCGGGTCGGGCACTTGCCTATGTGACCGCGCAGCCCGGTCGTATGTCAGAAGAGGACACAAAGAAAATAGCCAAGGCATTTTTGATAGGCCAGGACAGGGCATTCGACGAGGATCCACGATTTGGTCTGATCGTCTTATCTGAAATTGCCAGTCGAGCATTGTCCCCTGCCGTCAATGATCCCGGTACGGCCATCGACATTATTGGCACACTGGTGCGCCTGTTTGCCCTTTGGGGAACGCCTCCTGCAGAAGGGAGATATTTCTCCCACAAAATATGACCGCGTGGAAGTACCCGAAATATCCCTCAACGATATGTTTGATGACGCTTTTTCGCCAATTGCCCGTGACGGAGCCGGCACGGTTGAAGTTTCCATGCGCCTCCTGAAAGCCCTGGAGTCATTGACCTTTGCTGGTGATGGCACGATGCGAGCCGTCGCAAAACATCATGCCAATTTGGCACTGGGAAGAGCTGAGGCTGCCCTGACGTTTCCACAAGATGTGCAAAATGTACGGAGAGTGGCCGGCTTCGCTCAAGTCGGTTAAAGCCTCAAACCTTCCTCAAAGCAAAGCTTGAATGTCTTGGCATCCGGAGGGCACCCAAAGATCTCGCTCGACCTGTAGCATTGCATCTCTTCACCACCCGCAGGCCGGCCGACCAGGCTGACCTACAAATCAACAGACTCCGTCCCCAATGCCCCTGAAGGTTTCGTACTTTACTTTTCGATGCCTGCCGGCTGGCCCCCAGGAGGGACGCTCTTCGCATTTAGCGGACCTTGTCTGAGCGGAGCGAGTTGGGCCGCTCTTCTCAGGTTAGCGTCCCTCCCCTCCAATAAGGCCAGACGGGGCGTCAATGGTTTTGGGTCACTTTTGCCGAAACAAAAGTGACCTCGTCGCTCGGGGGCGAAACCCCGTCACCCTTATCCCTTAACGAGTTTTTAGATGCATCCACGCACAGTGAAAATCTCAGCTCTCTTGAGTAAGTGGTGGTCTAAGAAAAAAGTCGCTCATCCCGGCCCAGGAGCGGGAATCCATCCTGCTGGTGTTTTTCACACGGCGGGCGGTCTATATTCTTGCCGGCAAGCAACATGGTACGATTGACATCTGGGTAATGAGCGATTATTGGAAGCATGCTTGGGAACACACAAACAGTCTGGTCGAAAGGTTCACGAAAAGAGATGGTGAACACAGCCTGGTGTCTGACGAATGGCATGGGCATATGGTGTCCGCAATCAGACCTGAGGAGGCAATAAAACAGTGGAGCCGAGACTCCAAGCTGGAACTGATCGAGTAACGCCATCCGGACCGGATCGATTCGTGAGAAGAGATTCTGTGAGAGAGGGGAATGCCTGGATTCCTCTTTGGCCGGAGTGAGGATCTTCGCCGAGAGGGGCTCACCAGGATGAGCTTTCACTACTCAAAACACGTGGTGGAGGAACTGGAAAAGCGCAGACTTTCGCAATCTCTTTTGGAAGAGGTGTTGCAAGCACCGGAGCAGAAAGTCCCTGCATTGGATAATATCACGTGCTACCAGTCACGGGTGGAGATGGGTGGGAAGCGGTATCTCTTGCGGGTGATGGTCAACGACACAGTGAATCCCCCGGTGGTGGTGACAGTCTACCGCACTAATAAAATCACCAAGTATTGGAGGGCATCATGAAAGTGAAATACGACCAGGAAGTCGATGTGCTGACCATTGAGTTCAGCTCTGTTCCTGTGGAAGAAAGCGACGAGGAGAAGCCCGGCATCATTCTCGACTATGATAAGGACGGCAATATCGTCGGCCTCGAAATCCTAAACGCCTCGAAGCGGATGGAAAATCCCCGGACATTGGAATATGCCGTGGCCTAGTCGGGCCATCGCGCGATGAACCGTCACGTCAACGCGATCGCTGTAGGTCTGAGCCCTGCTTTACCCTTCGACTCTACCCCTCTCTGGCCTGGTGGCATGGCCAAGCAGTGCAACAGGTCCCGGAGAAAAGGCGGGCAGTGTTTAAGCCAGGCAAGTTTGCCTCCCAATCCCATAAAGATTCCCCTCCTCTTTCGTTCCGACGCCTGCCGGCTGGCCCCAGGGAGGGACGCTCTTATCCGATGCGGCCCTTGTTGAGCCTTGCGAGTTGGGCCGCTCTGCAAAGGGTTAGCGTCCCTCCCCTCCAATAAGGCCAGACGGGGCGTCCATGGTTTTGGCCACTTTGGGCGAAACAAAAGTGACTCGTCGTCCGGGAACGAAACCCCCTCCCCAATACACCTGAATTTTTCGTGTTCTATTCCGACGCCTTCCGGGCAGCCTCAGGGGCAAACATCCGCACACATTGGCGGGCCTTGTTTGAGCCCGGCGAGTTGGCCCGCCTTCCTACACTCGGTGTTTGCCTCTTGTAATATGGCTGAACGGGGCGTCAATGGTTTTGGCCACTTTTGCCGAAACAAAAGTGACTCGTCGTCCGGGGACGAAACCCCGAAAGCTCTGAAAAAGGAAGAGCGCACCAAGCCAGCGCTCCGCTCCCAGGCCGACCCCCGACAGCAACCTTCCCCTCCCTTTAATTCTGAAGATCCCACTCTTTCATCGGTCCCTGAAGTTTTCGTGTATTACTTCCGACGCCTGCCGGCTGGCCCCCAGGGAGGGACGCGCTTCGCATTGAGCGGCCCTTGTTTGAGCGGAGCGAGTTGGGCCGCTCTTCACAGGTTAGCGTCCCTCCCCTCCAATAAAGCCAGACGGGGCGTCAATGGTTTTGGTCACTTTTGCCGAAACAAAAGTGACTCGTCGTTCGGGGACGAAACCCCGAAAGCACTGAAATTGGAAAAGACGCACCAAGCCAACGCTCCGCTCCCAGGCCGCCCCGCTGCATCAAAAAAACCCTCACATCACCCCCAAATTCCCCCTCATCAACAATCAAATTTCTGTACTTTTTCGTAAAGGTTGGATAGCATGATGGTGTCGTTCCCCAGTGTACTCAGCGTAAATGTCGAACGTTCCAAAGAAAAAAATTGTGATCCTTGCCGGTCCAAATGGTTCTGGTAAAACAACGTTTGCCCGCGAGTTCCTTCCCAAAGAAGCGGCCTGTCCACGCTTCATCAACGTGGATCTTATTGCGGAAGGACTTTCGCCATTCGACCCGGAAAGAGCCACATTTCAGGCAGGTCGTCTCATGGTTCAAGAAATTGCCAACTGTGTACGTCGTGGAGAAAGTTTTGCCTTTGAAACCACTTTGAGTGGCCTACGATATGCTCGTCTGATCCCTCAATGGAGGAAGAAGGGATATTTTGTCAAACTTATTTTTCTAAAACTACCTAATCCTGAAATGGCCATAGCCCGCGTGGCTGCCCGTGTGGCGCAAGGTGGGCATGCTGTGGCGGAAACTATCATTCGAAGAAGATTCCTAGCAGGTTGGCGAAACTTCCAACAGATATATCGACCACTTGTGAACACATGGATTCTCTATGATAATGCATTGGACAGACCGGAATATGTGGACGGGGAAGGAGGAATACATGGCCAATAAACAGGTAAACATCAAGGACCCGGATCTGGCCAAAGTGGGAGTGGCATTAGAACGCGCGGCGGCAAACGCAAGACAATTAGGATTTGACACCAACACGCCAGTCTATGTGTATCGAGATGGCCAAATTGTCGATATCGTCAAAGAACATCGCACGACCCAATCAAAGAAAAAGACGATAGCGAAAAAAAGGGCACCGAGAAAAACAACCGCACCGCACCGGAAAGCGCAATCAAAAAAAACCCGGTAGACCCCCTGACTGAATAATCCACCGATCCCTCACCCTCAATCCAGCAAAACGGGCTGACGCACAAATCAACGGGCGGATTGTTGTTCCGACGCCTGCCGGCTGGCCCCAGGAGGGACGCTCTTATCCGTTGCGGACCGTGTTTGAGCCAGCGAGTTGGGCCGCTCTTCAAAGAGTTAGCGTCCCTCCCCTCCAATAAAGCCAGACGGGGCGTCAATGGTTTTGGTCCCTTTTGCCGAAACAAAAGTGACTCGTCGTTCGGGGACGAAACCCCGAAAGCGCTGAAATAGGAAGTGACCCACCAAACCAGCGCTCCCCTCCCAGGCCGACCCCCGGCCCTACAAAATTCAGCATGTCTGCGAAGAAACGAATGAAGAAGTCATTCTCATGAAGGATAAAGCCGGTCACGTGATCGGGTTTGAAAAACTCCATTACACACCTGCCAACTCACAGAAAATACTTGCCGTCGAAACCGTGGTTCAACCCGGGCCTTAAGCAACCCGGAGCGTGGACATTCCAACGCCATGCACCCTTTTCCACCTTCTCTTAATAAAAATGGTTTTCCGGAATCCCGCTTTTCGCCCCTCATCAGCCCAGATCCACCCTCAACAACTTTTCTTAATTGAGCTCCTCAAGACTAGCCGTTCATTGAAAAACCAAGTATGTTAGCATCGTGGAGAGTTACACATTCACAGAATATTTTGAGAAAGAAGTATTGACGTAAACGCCCATATCTCAAAAAAGACTGGTGCATTCAAGTGGTAGAAAATCCATCCAAGAGCGAACCTCAAGAAGGAAATCGTTTTCGATTTTGGGGACCGATAGCTGAACTTGATGGCCGGATGTTACGTGTCATCACACTTGCCGATAAAGAGACAATTCACAATGCCTTTCCTGATCGAGGATTCAGACCATGAAATTGAACTATTACCCAGACACAGATTCACTCTACATCGATCTGACCGAACACCCCAGCGTAGAAAGCCGGGAAGTCTCGGAGGGAATTGTCCTGGATTATGACGCTGCAGGCAATCTGGTAGGCATTGATATTGATAATGCGAGCTCCAAGGTGCATCTCAAGGAATTAACCTTAAACAAACTGCCAGCTTCCATTCATTCCGTAGCCGACTAACAGACCCTTGGGCTTCCACAAATGGGGCAGGAATCTACTTTCCGGTACCTCGCCCTTCAAGCCATATCACCATCATGGCTGCGCTCTTCCCTTTTTCATATATAGAACTCTGAAAAATTCTCCTCCTATGTTCCGACGCCTGCCGGCTGGCCCAAAGAAAGGTCACTCTCAGCAGCTAGCGGACCGTGTCTGAGCCCGGCGAGTTGGTCCGCCTTTCGCTAGGTCATCCCTGACCTTCGATATCGAAGATCCCTCTTCCTTCCCACATTCTCCCCGGCATTGTCATCCTGAGGCTCCGCGAAGGATCTGAGCCCAGCCAGCCCCGCACATCGAAACCCGACGGCTGAAAAGGTCCCACCTTCCCACCACCTGCAAGTCAGCCAACCGGGCGAACGCACCAATCAACAAGCAGCCCATTGACCCGACGCCTGCCGGCTGGCCCCAGGGAGGGACGCTCTTCGCATCTAGCGGCCCTTGTTTGAGCCCGGCGAGTTGGGCCGCTCTTCTAAAGGTTAGCGTCCCTCCCCTCCAATAAAGCCAGACGGGGCGTCAATGGTTTTGGCCACTTTTGCCGAAACAAAAGTGGCTCGGCTGCCGGGGACGAAACCCCGGCAACCTGAAATAGGAAAAGACGCATCAATCAAGCCTCGCTCCTCATCCCGAAAAATTCTCTCACTTCTGCTCCTCGCAGAAACCAAAAATATCGTTGACTTACATGCCTCAATGGAACATATTCATGCCCATGAAAACGACAACTTGGGGAGATCGGAACGGGCAACTGCGGGTGCCCTCGCTCAATGCCAGACGATGGCGATTTTCCAATCCGCGAAACCAATGACGGTCATCTAAGGAGAAACCTCTGAACCGGGAAATCCTTCAGGCGGCAATTGAGAATGGTCGAATCGAATGGCAACGTCATGCCTTGGAACGAATCCTGGAACGAGGTATTTCGCGACAAGATGTATTCAACGTTCTTCTAACCGGCGAAGAAATTGAAGATTATGCCAATGACACCCCATTCCCAAGTGCCTTGCTTTTCGGATGGAAGGGTGATGAGCCCCTCCATGTCGTCGTTGCCCTTGATTCAGTAGGTCAACAGGGATACATTATTACTGTGTATCGTCCAGACCAGGAACATTTTCATCCTGATTTACGGACACGGAGGACTCGTTGACACGACAACACCGCCCATCTCAATGCCCGCTCTGTGGCGGCACAAAAAAGCCCGGTACGACCACCTTTACAGCCGAGTTGGAGTTTGGCATTGTTGTCGTTCGAAGTGTGCCGGCTTTACTCTGTTCGATGTGTGGTGCCGACTGGATTCAAGATGATATTGCGGCCCGTTTGGAAATGATTGTCAACGAGGCCAAACAAAAGCGGCTACAAGTCGAAGTCACCACCCTCGCATAATATCTGTTCGTGACCCGCCATCCAATTTGATTCTCCAATTCCTTATCCGAGACATCCACACGTCAGCCAAACGGGCGAACGCACCAATCAACAAGCGGCCCATTGCCCCGACGCCTGCCGGCTGGCCCCAGGGAGGGACGCTCTTCTCAGTTGCGGACCTTGTCTGAGCCCTGCGAGTTGGGCCGCTCTTCTAAATGTTAGCGTCCCTCCCCTCCAATACGGCCAGACGGGGCGTCAATGGTTTTGGGTACTTTTGCCGAAACAAAAGGACCTCGTCGTACGGGGACGAAACCCCGTCCCCAATGCCCCTGAAGTTTTCGTGTATTACTTCCGACGCCTGCCGGCTGGCTCCCAGGAGGGGCGCTCTTCGCATCCGGCGGCCCTTGTGTGAGCCCGGCGAGTTGGGCCGCTCTCAAAGGGTTCGCGTCCCTCCTCTTTCATAAGGCCAGACGGGGCGTCAATGGTTTTGGGTCCTTTTGCCGAAACAAAAGGACCTCGTCGTTCGGGACGAAACCCCGTTCCCCTCCCCCTCGACATTTCGCGAGTTCACCTTCACAGTTTCGCGGCATACGTGCAAAAGTTTCACGTCCACAATATTTTTTAAATTTCATCTTCGATTCTCCGAAGAATCTTGTGAGAAAATTTTTCTCTGAATTTAATCCAAAAAAGATCTCCCCCATTTTTGTGAAACAAATCTAATGCCTTCAATCCAAAAGTTTTTTCTGTACTTAAATTGATGTCTGAGGTACATTTCCGGATATCTTTATTCATCGTGCCCAACACTTTGGCTATTACCTGAATAACCCCCAACAGGTTTATGCCCACGCCTGAAGAACACGCCCGCGAAAAAATTGATGTCCTCCTGACTCAGGCAGGATGGGTCATTCAAGATGCCAAACAGGTCAACTTATCCGCAGGTCGCGGCGTAGTCATTCGGAATTTTCCCTTGGAACAAGGGCATGGGTTTGCGGACTACCTGTTTTATATTGATGGCAAAGCCGCAGGCGTGATTGAAGCGAAGCGAGAAGGGGCCACACTCACCGGGGTGGAAATTCAGTCAGCCAAATACAGCGGGGGATTTCCCCCATCACTTACCCGTTTACATTCGCCCACTCCCCTTTCTTTACCAAAGCACCGGTGTAGAAACCCGCTTCACCAATGAACTCGACCCGGAACCACGCAGCCGCCCCACATTTAGCTTTCATAAACCCGAAATGTTGGCCAAATGGTTGGAAGAAGCGCGGTTAGAGGAAGCAAAACCAATCCCCACGGATAAGGCGGCGTTAAAAGGAAACACCTATAAAGCCTTCCCCACGCTCCGCAAACGCCTCAAACACCTGCCGCCGCTCAAGGAAGAAGGCCTCTGGCCCGCGCAAGATCGCCATCAACAACCTGGAACAGTCGCTGGCCCAAAACCGCCCCCGCGCCCTCATCCAAATGGCCACCGGCAGCGGCAAGACCTTCACCGCCATCACGTCCATCTACCGCCTGATCAAATTCGCCGGCGCCCGGCGGGTCTATTCCTGGTGGATCGCGGCAACCTCGGCGACCAGACCCTCAAGGAATTCCAGCAGTACGTCTCGCCCTACAACAACTTCAAATTCACCGAGGAATTCATCGTCCAGCGCCTCAGCAGCAACACGCTCGACACCACCGCGCGGGTCTGCATCTGCACCATCCAGCGCATGTACTCCATGCTCAAGGGCAAGGAACTGCCGACGAAGACGAAGAAGACTCCGCCGCAGGCCTCGAGTCGCTGTTCAAGAAACCCGAACCCATCGACTACAACCCGGCCATCCCCATCGAAACCTTCGACATCATCATCACCGACGAATGCCACCGCTCCATCTACAACCTCTGGGCGCAGGTGCTGGAATACTTCGACGCCTACCTCATCGGCCTCACCGCCACGCCCAGCAAGCAGACCTTCGGCTTCTTCCACCAGAACCTGGTGATGGAATACCCCCACGAGCAGGCCGTGGCCGACGGCGTCAACGTCAACTACGACGTCTACCGCATCCGCACCCGATCACCGAAGCCGGCTCCAAAGTGGAGGCGGGCTACTCGGTGCAGAAGCAGGAGCGCGACACCCGCAAGAAGCGCTGGGAACAACTCGACGACGACTTCGCCTACGACCCCAACCAGCTCGACCGCGACGTCGTCGCCCCGGACCAGATCCGCACCATCGTCCGAACCTTCCGCGACAAACTGTTCACCGAGATCTTCCCCGGCCGCACCGAGGTGCCCAAGACCCTCATCTTCGCCAAGGACGACGCCCACGCCGAAAACATCGTCGAGATCGTGCGCGAGGAATTCGGCAAGGGCAACGACTTCGCCCAGAAGATCACCTACCGCACCACCGGCGCCAAGCCCAAGGACCTCATCAAGCCTTCCGCAACAGCTACCACCCGCGCATCGCCGTCACCGTGGACATGATCGCCACCGGCACCGACATCAAGCCGGTGGAAATCGTCATCTTCATGCGCGCCGTCAAATCCCGCGCCTTCTTCGAGCAGATGAAAGGCCGCGGCGTGCGCGTCATCAAGCCCGACGACCTCAAAGCCGTCACCCCCGACGCCAAGGCCAAGGACCACTTCGTCATCGTCGATGCCGTCGGCGTCTGCGAGCAGGACAAGACCGACTCCCGGCCCATGGAGAAGAAGCCCACCGTCAGCTTCGAAAAACTGCTGCAGGCCGTCGCCTTCGGCAACACCGAAGACGACGTGCTCACCTCCCTCGCCGGCCGCCTGGCCCGCATGGAACACCGCCTGAGCGCCGACGGACGAACAGCAAGATCCGCGAAGCCAGCGGCGGCCTATGGCATCAAAGACCTGAGCCACCGCCTCGTCGATGCCCTGGATCCGGACCGCCATCTCGATCAAGCCAGATCGATCTCGGCTGCCACCGAGACGAAAACCGGTCGCCGACAGCCGTCAACGCGGCACGCCGAAAATCGTCCAGGACGCCGTCAAACCCCTGCACGACCCCAAGCTGCGCGAACTGCTCGTCGAACATCAAAAAGAAAAACGAAATCACCATCGACACGTCAGCCGGACGAAGTCCTCGAAGCCGGCTTCTCGCAGGACGCCCTCGACCGCGCCAAAGGCATGGTCCAGTCCTTCGAGCAGTTCATCCAAGAGCACAAGGACGAAATCACCGCCCTGCAGGTGCTCTACAGCAAACCCTACAAACACCGCCTCACCTTCGAGGCCGTGAAAGAGCTCGCCGACGCCATCGAAAAGCCGCCGTATCTGTGGAACGAATCCCAACTCTGGAACGCCTACGCCGCGCTGGAAAAATCCAAAGTCAAAGGCGCCAGCGGCAAGCGCATTCTCACCGACCTCGTGTCGCTGGTGCGCTTCGCCATCCACCAGGACAACGAACTCATCCCGTTCCCCGAGCGCGTCAACGCCAACTTCAAGGCATGGCTGGCGAGTCAGGAGAGCAGCGGCAAGCAATTCACCGACGAACGCGGCGTTGGCTGGAAATGATCCGCGACCACATCGCCGCGAATCTGGGCATCGAGCCGGATGACTTCGAATACGCGCCGTTCTCGCAACACGGCGGCCTCGGCAAAGTGCATCAACTGTTCGGCGAAAGCTGAACGCGATGATTGAAGAATTGAACGAGACGTTGGCGGCATGAGTTGCATGACCGAAAACTGGGTAAAAACTCGTCTAAGCGATCTTGGCACGCCTTTACTGTGGGCAATCACCATCAGCATCAGAAGTGAATACAGTAGGCAACGGCACGTCCGTATGTCACAGGCCCAGAACATTGGGATGGACACAAATTGACGCTAGGAAAGTGGACCACGAATCCAAAGCGTGTCGTCCCGGATGGGTGCATCTTTATCACGGTCAAGGGCGCGGGAGTTGGTAAATTGTTTATGGGTGTGGCGTCAGCAATTGGTCGCGATATCTACGCGTTCAAGTCCCAACGAAAACATTTCCCCCAGATTTGTGGAGCATGCCCTCCGCTTCACAGTTCAGGATGTGTTGCGACATGCAGTGGGAGATATACCGGGGATCTCAAAGTCGCATATCCTTGACCATGAGATCTTGATTCCGAGAGCCCGTGACGAGCAAGACCGTATCGTCGCGGAAATCGAAAAACAATTCTCCCGCCTCGACGAAGCCGTCGCCAACCTCAAGCGAGTCAAAGCCAACCTCAAGCGCTACAAAGCCGCCGTCCTCAAAGCCGCCGTCGAAGGCAAACTCACCGAAGAATGGCGCAAAGCAAACCCCGACGTCGAACCCGCCAGCAAACTCCTCGAACGCATCCTCGCCGAACGCCGCGCAAAGTGGAAAGGAAGGGGAAATACAAAGAGCCCTTTGAGTTAAATGCTACTGCTCTTCCACTTGTTCCCAACGGGTGGATATGGGCACCGTTGGAGGCGATTTCCGAAGCAATCGGCGGTTTTGCCTTTGAGAGTAAGAAATTCACATCAACGGGATTTCAAGTACTCAAGATGGCCAACATCAAAATGGGCCGCATCGACGTTAGCCAGAAGCCATCGTTCATACAAGATGTAGAGGCGGATGTCATAGAAAAGTTTGGGTTGATAGACGGTGATCTTGTTGTCACGTTAACTGGCACTCGGAAGAAACAAGATTATGGCTATGTCGCAGTTGTTAAAAACCCAAAAGGACTTTTATTAAACCAGCGAATTGCACGGCTTCGTCCCGCAAATGGAGTCCTTCCCCAAATTCCTTGCACTAGCCTTGCAGAGCGAGGACTATCGGAGCAGGTTCTTTGCCTATGAGACAGGTAATGTAGGGCAAGGGAATGTGGGGATTGGAGCGGTTTCGAAACTACCAATCACCTTGGCTTCATTCGCCGAGCAACAGCAGATCGTAGCCGAATTTGAGTGCCGTCTGTCAGTCATCGAAGAACTCGAAACTACCCTCGAAGCCAGCCTCACCCGAGCCGACCGCCTCCGCAATTCCATCTTAATGAAAGCATTTTCGGGGCGAGCAGCTCTATCAAATGGGTTGGGGATTTAGTCTGAGATTTCATAGCCTACTATGGCAAACGCATGGCAAAGATAAAAAACCCTCTGCAATCCTCACGCCACTATGGAATTAGTCCTTCCAAGATTAGATCCCTTGGTGTGTTAGACCCGACGCTGAACGTTGATGCCAAACTCTTTATTGACCCCTTGCTTCTGAAAGAAAGCAAACATGCTGAGATGCAACAGGCTGATGCAACCTACAAAGGATTCTTTGCGGAGGTTATCAAACTTCTTCAAGCATCAAATAGGAAAGACGATATTGCGTGGAGAACTGCTTATAAGAAAATGTTGTTCAAGGAGATCAAAGGAACTTGTCTGGGATACGGAGCCGCCACGATTAAGGGAAGTGGATTCGGTCCCAAGCTGACCGGAAGAATTACCGCTACGGCAAAAGAAATCGTAGACTTAGGAATAAAAGATCCGGACTTATTCATTGCTTTACCCCTCCTAGAGGAGAATGTTGGCCCTGACCTTATCAGTGACATGACAACGAACATTATCCTACCCGACCTTATTCGTTTCAATAAACGGGTTCTAGGTTCTTTAAAGGTGGCAACAGAGATCTTTGTGTTAAATGGTATTACGACCAAGCTCGCTACTAATCCCGATCCAGCTCAAACACACACCCGTCATTCTAGTGCCGACAGATGTCCTAAAAGATCTGCCAGTCGCCAACGATTGGGATGAGGTATGTCGCGTTGCATCTGAGAATGCCGTATTGCGTGAAAAGGTGAACAAGCTGATTGGTGAAATCTGGATGGCCAAAACACGGAAAGACAAGGGTAAAATCAGAACCCGTGCGCTAGCAAGCTACGAGGCCTTCAGTACTCTATTAGAGTCCATTCATGGGGCTAAACCATCTGCTTATGATATGAATGAAGATCCTGAGGGAATTTTCATCTGGAGACGCATCCACGAGACTGTGGCAAAAGAGTACCCACTTAACCTGGAAATCCCCAAACCGCTCTATTTAAAAGAGGTATATGCCCTTGTTATGAAGATTGTCGACCAGTTCAAACATTTAATTGAGAATCGTGGCCTATCGAAAGAACTCTGGCATGCTGGGAACCGACGCAATGAAAAATCGGTCGAACGTATATACTTTGCGGTTGCTGATAGCTATTGCAAGGCAAACAACATCGACATAAGTCCAGAAGTAGATACAGGTACAGGCACGATTGATTTTAAGTTCTCTCAGGGCTATGACCAATGGGTGCTTGTCGAGCTCAAACTATCAGACAACCCAAAGCTGGTGAGTGGATATGAAAAACAGCTTGCAACTTATAAAAAGGCAGAAAAAACGATACGAGCAATCTACCTAGTGATCGATGTGGGAAAGATGGGGAAGAAACATGAACAAATATCGAAATTAAAGAGTGAACAAATAAAGAAAGGACTGCCAACCTCAGAAGTCGTTTATATAGACGGTTCAATCAAACCCTCTGCAAGCAAGCGCTAGGGAAAGCCGAATGATGTCCGAATCTCAAATCCGTGGACTACTTTTAGAAGAAGCAGTACTCCATCTCCTTCGGAGTGCGGGGTATTCGCCGATTTACGGCAAAGGGTCTGATAATACTTTGGAACAGGAAGGAAATTCGCTTTTTGTTAGAGGTCGCGGCGAGCGCCATCAAATCGACGCAATAGCAGATTATCGGGTGCAACCACCCTTTAGTAATTCACAGAGGTTACTCCTGGAAGCAAAGTTTTATGACCATCGCCAGGTTGGCCTAAATGTTATTCGGAACGCTGTCGGTGTCCTTAATGACGTAGCTCAGTTTTTTGTAGCACCACCAGGTCATCTTGGCGAGAAAACTTCGTTATCACTATCAATACGCAGTGGTTTCGGCCACCAAATTCACACGTCCCTCGCAGCGATACGCTTACGCTCACGATGTATTTCTAATACCATTAGGCTCATCACCATTTTTTAATAATGTGCTCCAGACAATACGTCTTGTAGCTTCAACACTTATACATTTGGAAGCCAACCAGGTGGACAATCAGTTTTCCGGAAAACTACGTCGCATTGTGCGCGAAGCACTAAGGCGCAGAGAATATGCATGGTCTGATATTGAAGACAACTTTCTCGCCTTACAAAGTTTTGTTGAAGCATGTTCTGAGGTTGGCTTCGGGCTCATTGCTGTAACGACAAGTGGCTTTCCTCTTTTCCTCACACCAATCTCGGAACTGCCACTCTCTCATTTTCAGAATGGGATTAATGTCCGCATTCGATGGAATGCCGAAGGATGGTACCTAGATGACCCTAATGGAAGCGCCTTTTTTCCTTTGATGTACCATTAGAGCTCTTATCGCTATACGCGGCTAGAGGAGAGCTTACTCCGCAACGCGCTTTGGATATGAAGGAGCAAGAGCTCAATGAAATTCGGGCAGTAGTAGCTGAAGGCGAATCTTTGCGCGTGATTCGATTCATTTTAGACGTGCCTTGGTTAGAGGGTATTAGGAGAAAGCAATAACTCAATGTCTGAGTCCACACAAATCGTCCAAAAACTTTGGAATTACTGTAACGTCCTCCGCGACGACGGATGCGAGCTTATGGCGACTACGTCGAACAACTGACCTATTTGCTCTTCCTGAAAATGGCTGATGAGCGGACTGGGAAGCCGCCCTATTCTCAGCCCAGCGGAATACCGGTTAACTATACGAGTTGGCCCAGCCTCTTGAAAAGATGGACGAGACTCTCCTCGACCACTACCGCCATCCTTCTTGAAGAAGATTGGGCAAAAGAAAGGGGCTTGCTCGGACTGATCTTCACGAAAAGCCCAGAATAAGTTTCAGGACCCGGCCAAGCTTCGTCGCCAGATCGTCAAAGACAAAACTAAAACCACAGTCGAAGCCAATCTCACCAGCGCTAACCGCCTCAGGCAATCCATCCTCCCACAGGCTTTCAGCGGAAAACTCTTCCTAGCCCTAGACTCAAAAACAGCCAATCGCCTTTTGCCCTTGGTTTCTGAGCCTTTTTTGCATCATGGAGAACTCGTATGACTAGTGAGGAGGTCATTCATTTTAATGTGTATTGCGACGAAAGCCGCCATACGTCAGATCCACAGAATATCTTGATATGGTACTTGGGGCCATCACCTGCCCACGTGACTCTAAAAGGGACATTGTTCATCACATCCATTGCCTTAAACGTCAATTCGTGGCGCAAGGTGAATTTGGATGGAAACGGGTATCTCCCAATCGCCAAGTATTTTATTTGTCCTTGATTGATTTCTTTCAACGTGAGGAAAATTTGTCATTTCGCTGTTTGATTGCCGACCGCCAAAAACTTGATCACGATACCTATAGTGGCGGTGACAAAGAACTTGGTTTTTACAAAAATGTACTACCAACTCCTCGTCCATTGGCTAAAACCTGGTTGTGCATACCATGTCTATTTGGATTGGCACCAAAACCGAGACCAGCATCGTTTTTCTGATCTTTGTCATATTCTTGAAAAAAAATTGTCTGGACGGACCAATTCAATGCTTGGAACCCGTCACTTCCCGCCATCATCCACTCATTGAACTCACTGATTTATTAATTGTGCCGTGGGTTATGCATGGAATGATCGGAACACAAGCCAGGCCAAGCTTCTATTCTGTCAACATCTTGCAAAAAGTATCGGTTTTTCTACATTAAAAACCTCTACCGGTCCTGAAAACAAAAAATTTAATATTTTCAATTTTCAAGGACGCTAGATGGGAGATAGATTATGGCCACTTTTACGGTTATCCGCTCCAACAGAATTAGAGCTTATGGAAAAATACCGCCAGGTGTATTTATCCACTTACGTCTGTGATGAACAAGGGAGAGACTTGGTCATCCATGACTGGAAGGGAAACCGCATTCGATTTCATGCCGGCGCTTTTGAGCACGCATTTTCGGAAAGTTCTCAATACCGCCTGAGTTCTGGAGTTCATGACAAACTTTTTTCCAAGCGTCGCGCCAGGCATATTTTGTGGATTAAGGAAGTTTTAGGTGGGACTAAAGGCACCATTGAACGTCGACAACAGCTCCGGAAGGATTCTCGTGGTCGCCTTAAAAAACGTCGAACGTTTTTAGTAGTTGAGGAAAAGTATGTCAGTCGTGCTTAGTGAAGACTCACCGAAAAATGAATGGCAGTTTGTCACTGCCTTTCCTGCTGACTTGGGTTATTTTGAAAAGATTCGGAGGGAGAGTTCTTTACTAGAAATAAAAAAGCCCCAGTCTTAATGGCGACTGAGGCGCAGCCACGATCCAAAGCCTTTGGCAAAGGGTCACCGGCCCGAAGGCCTACCTGATTATAATATATCGCCCAAAGCCAAAGTCAACTTGACAGATACGGCCTATTTTTATGATGGGAATGAGCCAGTGGCCCGTTTACCCCCTTACCCTGCTGGCCTTTCGGCAGGGTTACCAGCTGTTAAGCTTCCGTTGCTGACGGTGGAGAAGAAACAGGCGAACTTCGGTGCGATCCAGGCTGGCATGGAAAAAGTTATATGCCCCCATGAAGTAGCTTTTCTTGGAGATTATTGCCCAGAGCCTTACGGCTTTTTAAAACCGCCTCAGGTTGTCCTACTTGGGTTAAGATACGGGCAATTTCTTCGGCTTGCACTCCGGTTTCAATGGCGGTCGAGCTGGAAACATTGGTGATCAATGCTTGCCGATACTTCTTCGGCACATTGATATAGGGATTCGTTTCTATGAGAGGCTTTTTGCTCATTTTATTTTCTCCTCAGATCCGTATCATATCCATGGACACATCTTGGAGCCATTTTTCTATGAGTTCTGCTGCTATCGTTCAAAAACTCTGGAATTACTGCAACGTCCTCCGCGACGATGGAATGAGCTATGGCGACTACGTCGAGCAATTGACCTATTTGCTGTTTCTCAAGATGGCCGATGAGCGGACGAAGCCGCCCTATTCTCAGCCTAGTGGAATCCCGGTCAAATACAGTTGGCCCAGCCTTTTAAAAAAGGATGGGGACGAACTCTTTGACCACTACCGCCATCTTCTTGAAGAGTTGGGCAAGGAAAAGGGCTTGCTCGGACTGATCTTCACAAAGCCCAGAACAAGTTTCAGGACCCGGCCAAGCTGCGGCGTCTGATCGTCGACCTGATCGACAAGGAAAACTGGTCGATCATGAGTGCGGATGTGAAAGGGGATGCCTACGAAGGTCTGCTGGAAAAGAACGCGCAGGATACCAAGACCGGCGCAGGCCAGTACTTCACCCCGCGTCCACTGATTCAAGCCATTGTGGATGTGATTCATCCCAAGCCCAGGCGAAACGATTTGTGACCCGGCTTGTGGGACGGGCGGGTTTCTCTTGGCGGCCCATGATTACCTCGTGAAGCACAATCCGAATCTCACGAAGGACCAGAAGAAGCAACTGAAGAAAAGCACGCTCAGGGGATGTGAACTGGTCCAAGGCGTTGCCCGGTTGTGCGCGATGAATTTGCTTCTCCACGGCATTGGAAGCCAGGAGTACGAGCCCATCGTCGTGGGTGATTCCTTAGCCGCTGATCCCAGGCGACTCTTATAACATCGTGCTGACCAACCCGCCGTTTGGAAAGAAGAGCAGTACGACGATTGTAGGGGAGGAAGGCCAGGTCTCGAAGGAACGGGACATTGTTGAGCGGGATGACTTTTGGGCCACCACTTCCAATAAACAGCTCAACTTCGTCCAGCATGTGAAAACGCTGTTGAAGCAAAACGGCCGGGCGGCCGTCGTCGTGCCGGATAACGTCCTATTTGAAGGCGGGGCCGGAGAAACAATCCGGCGGAAGCTTCTGCACGAATGCGATGTCCACACGCTGCTGCGTCTCCCCACCGGCTTATTCTATGCCCAAGGGGTGAAAGCCAACGTACTATTTTTTGATAAAAGGCCTGGCGGGGAATCGGCATCCACCCAAAAGCTGTGGATCTACGACCTTCGCACGAATAAACATTTCACTCTGAAAACCGGTCCGTTGAAGCGGGAAGACCTGGATGAATTTGTTGAAGTGCTACAACCCGGCCAATCGGACATACTCGCAAACCGACGTGGTCTGAGAAAAACCCTGAAGGCCGATGGCGGGCATACGACTATGACGAATTAGTCGCCCGCGACAAAGCCAGCCTCGACCTCTTCTGGCTCAAAGACGACTCCCTCGAAGACTCCGCCAATCTTCCCGATCCCGATGTGATCGCCCAGGAAATCGTCGACGACCTCGAAGCCGCCCTCGAACAATTCCGGCTCATTGCAAATGATTTATGCGGGGAAACAGAAAAAACAAAATTAACCTAATCAATTTTCCTAACCCGGAGTCTTACATGGACACGGTTCTCTTGAGAAAACACATAGAAGAATACGTTCAACACATACAAGCCGACCAGCTAACCCACGAAAGGGATAAAGCTGAAAGGCAAGAACGCGCAGATTATTATCAGGCTTGGACCTTCGAACGAATTAAAACCATGAGTGAGGAGGATTTTTATGAATACATTTCCAAGCTCTGGGCCATGCTCATCTGGGGAAATAAAAAATATGTTGTTGATAAGCTTATTGCCGATCATGGGTTTAAAAAAGTTCGAGACGAGTTAGCTGCCTTGGTATGGGGCGGGCAAGCTGTGGAAAACCGTTGGGATCATTTTCGACAGGAGATAAAGGGAATGGGACCAGCCATGATGAGTGAAATTCTTTGTATGTTCACCCTGCGGATTGCATGCTATGGAATCGGCGAGCATATGTCGGTTTAAGATTTCTCGGTGTGAAGGATTTACCTCGTTATAACTATCAGCTCACCGGGAAGAAGTATTACCAGCTTTCCGCTATTGGCAAATTAATTGCCAAAGAGATGTCCAGTCTAGGAATACCTGGAGCCAATTTGCTCATGGTGGATTATTTCATTTGGGAAGAATTGCAAGTGGAAGAAAACCTCAGTCAGATCCATGAAAAACCTAAAGCATCAGAAACGGAGTCACCCGTTGAACTAGTTGATGCGACTACCTCAGCATTTATCCATGATGAGGTTAAAGAAAAGCTAAAGGACATTGGGTTGTGGTTGGGATTTACAACAGAAACCGAAATAAAGGTTGCAGATGGTTCCAAGGTAGACGCGGTGTGGGAAGCTACCATAGGCAATATGGGCCGTGTTATTTATGTTTTGAAGTTCAAACTAAAGGGTCCATAGATAGTCTAATCATCAATTTACTCAAGGCCCTCAACAATCCAGCTGTGCAAGGGGTGGTGGGGCTTTGATGCCTCCTCCAGTTAGATAAAATTAGAAAGCATGCAGCGGGGGTGTCAGGCCTTTATGAAAAATTGAAATATTGGGATTATAAAGAAGTGCTCCATGTTCATGAGGCACTAGAATCGGTGAATGAATCAATTAATAGTCTCGGCCTTGTTCCTCAAGGCTTTTAAGCCTGGGCGCAGGCTTGCAATGTCCCCTTTAGCCTTCCTTTTCTACTTTGTTGTTTAATTAACTGCCCCTAGCGGAACAAGAGGGAGATGGCTTTCAGGAAATAAAGAAGTAAACAGTGGTCCTTCCTTAAAGCATGCGAAACACTCAACAGCACATGAGCCCCGATGATTATATGCGCCTGGCCATTGCCATGGCGCAGAAGGTCCCCCGGTATCCCTTCGGGGCCGTCATCGTTCGACGGACAACCGGAGAGGTTCTCGCGAAAGGGTACAACCGTTCTTCTCGCAATCCTACCATCCACGGCGAAATCGATGTGATCAATCGTTGTGCGGCCAAGCATGCACCGGTCGATTGGACAGCACTCGATTTGTATACGACCGCTGAACCCTGTCCCATGTGTCAGAGTGCGATCGAGTGGGCCGGCATTGCTACCGTGTACTTTGGCACGTCGATTCCGTTTCTCCAACAACTTGGTTTGCGGCAAATTGATATTCGGGCCGAGGAGGTGGCGCGGACGGACTCCATTTCGGAATACGAAAGTGATTGGGGGGATTCTGGAGCAGGAGTGTAATGCGTTGTTTGAGAAGGCGCAGCGGAGGGCATGTGAGGAATGAGTTTCTCGATTAGGAATTGGGAAAGAATCAAAGTGTGTTTCTTAGATGCCGGGGGTCGGCCCGGCAGCCGAGGTCCTTTTGTTTCGGCAAAAGGAGCCAAAACCATTGACGCCCCGTCTGGCTTTATTGAAGAGGAGGGACGCGAACTCTTTGCAGAGCGGCCCAACTCGCCAGGCTCACACAAGGGCCGCCAGATGCGAAGAGCGTCCCTCCTGGGAGCCAGCCGGCAGGCGTCGGATCAACTGTCCGCAGGCTGATTGGTAGGACCACCCGGTTGGCCGACCTGCAACTGGTGCGTTGGAAGTCTGCTTAATATTGAAAGATGGGAATGTTTACTGGAGATGCCGGGGTTCGGCCCGGCAGCCGAGGTCCTTTTGTTTCGGCAAAAGGACCCAAAACCATTGACGCCCCGTCTGGTTCATTAGAGCGGAGGGCCGCTAACTTTTTGAAGAGCGGACCAACTCGCAAGGCTCAAACAAGGTCCGCTAAATGCGAAGAGCGTCCCTCCCTGGGACCAGCCGGCAGGCGTCCAACAAAATAGGAAAAGAATCCTTATCTGATTTCCAAAAAGGTGGTTGATCGCAAAAAAGAGAAGTGAGTGGCAGATAGGTGGTGACGTTCGGCCCGGCAGGCGTCGAAAAAAATGCTGTGTAGGATGAGAACGCGTGATGTGAAACTGCCGTGAATTGGTTAGGGCACAGATCCATCACCCTTGACTAAACAATCGTATGACGATAGCATGATCGATCATGAATTTGTAAGGAGATTTGATATGGCCACGACCACGATTTCACCGAAATTTCAAATTGTGATTCCCAAGGACGTGCGGGAAAAACTTCACCTCAGTCCTCAGCAGCGTTTGCAGGTTGTAGAAAAGGGTGGAGTCATTACCCTGGTACCGGAAGTGCCGCTTAAAAATCTAAAGGGGGCACTGAAGGGCATGTCCAAGACAGCCATTCGCGAAAAACAGGATCGGCTGTGAAGATCTTAATGGATTCCAGCGGATGGATTGAATACTTCACCGCAGGTCCCCTCGCCGAGCGTTATGCGACCTATTTCACACCCCGCTATATCTGCATCATCCCAACCATTGTCCTGTATGAGGTGTATAAAAAAATCAAACGGGAAAAAGGAGAAGAGACGGCATTATTGCTTTCGGGACAACTCAGTGCCAACCATATGATTCCGCTCACTGAATCCATCGCTTATCTGGCCGCCGATTTGAGCTTATTGCACGGTTTAGCAATGGCCGATGCCATCGTGTTTGCCACCGCCAAGGATCAAAATGCACAAGTTGTCACGGGAGACGCAGACCTGAAGAATCTGCCTGGGGTGATCTATATCAAATAGGAACACCCGCATTAGTCAGAACGCGTTTTTGGGGGAACGGTGCTCCGGCCATCTTCTATGACGCGACACCAAATAAATGTGTAATGGCCTTTTCTTTTCGTTTTCCTCCGGCCCCCTCGCTTCTTAGGAGTAAATTTTGTGTTGAATAGTTCGCTGCCCACTAGCGGACAAAGATAGGAAGACAATATGCGATATGCCATTGTGATTGAAAAATCGCCTGCAAACTTTGCAGCGTATGTGCCTGATTTACCTGGATGTGTGGCAACCGGGGCGACCCTGGATGAAACGGAAACCCTTATACGAGAAGCGATTGCATTCCATCTCGAAGGACTACAGGCTGATGGCCAACCCCTCCCACCTCCGAGTTGCCAGGTCGAATACGTGGAGGTTTCAGTCTAACTCCGCTTTCCACTGTGTCCCTTCCATACCGGGGTTTCGGCCCCGGACGACGAGGTCCTTTTGTTTCGGCAAAAGGACCCAAAACCATTGACGCCCCGTCTGGCTTTATTGAAGAGGAGGGACGCGAACTTTTTGAAGAGCGGCCCAACTCGCAAGGCTCACACAAGGGCCGCCAGATGCGAAGAGCGTCCCTCCTGGGAGCCAGCCGGCAGGCGTCGGAGTTAAGTTATCCGGGATGCTGATTAGAGCGGCGGCCCAGATGGCAGACCTGCAAGTGGTGCGTGGAAAGTCTAACTGATATTGCTGGAGAGATGGGAAGGTTTACTGGATTCCGGGGGTTCGGCCCCGGACGACGAGGTCCTTTTGTTTCGGTAAAAGGACCCAAAACCATTGACGCCCCGTCTGGCCTTATTGAAGAGGAGGGACGCGAACTCTTTGAAGAGCGGCCCAACTCGCAAGGCTCAAACAAGGGCCGCTAGATGCGAAGAGCGTCCCTCCTGGGAGCCAGCCGGCAGGCGTCGGGTTGGGGAAGCCGTATCATTTTTTTGAGTTGTGTACTGTCCCTTTTCTCTTCGATTAGAAATGAAGATAGAGGCCCGATGGGGACTAGCGGTTTGATGGAAGTGGAAGGGAGATTATTCTTGCCTCGAACCATCGCTCCTTGAACAGTTTTTTTCTTTGCATGCCTACGCTATGATGGGCGTAGGTCTTTCCCCCTTTACCGGTACGGATTTGATTCAATGAAGGATTTCTGTTCCATCTTGATGCCGCGCTGATTCAATTTAGCAATGGATTTCCTTTCCACCAAAGAGGATTTATCTAGCGGTGATGACCGCCTATCTCCCCCAACCCGATCAGTGGTCGCCCGACTATCGAAGGAGACGTTAGTTATGGAATGTGTCCATTGCAAAGGCCGGATGGTCCGAGGGACCGCCCCATTCAGTTTGGATCGAAATGGTTATCATGTGTCCTGGGATGCTGTTCCTGCGTGGGTCTGCTCCCAATGCGGCGAGCCCTACTTCGAATCACGTGAAGTGGAACTGCTTCAGAAGGCTCTGTCTGGCCTCGACCGTGAAAGCTTGGCATTGGCTGCGTCCGGATCCTCTCCATCACAGTCGAAGTGAAAGACCATTGAGCGCGAAACCTCGATTGATGACCGCCTATCCCTTGAAACGGAGGACACCATGATTCAGGAGTTAGAAGACGTGATTTTGGAATCCGACCTTCCCCAGAATGGGCTTCAACGAGGAGACATTGGAACCGTTGTGCTGGTTCATCAGGAGGGCAAAGGTTACGAGGTCGAATTTACCACCTTGGATGGCGAGACGGTTGCCGTTGTCACGCTGTCGGCTTCTCAGGTTCGACCAGCCCACAAGCATGAGATCGCCCATGCCCGCCATCTGGCAGGTTCGATCCCCTAGCAAATGGCTATTCTTTCCTTGCTCAAAGGCGGAGAGGCCTCTTTCTCTCCTTCTCAACTGGCAGGCATTCTCAGTTGCTCATCCTGAAAAAATAAGAATCCTTGTTGGGCTATGTATTACGCAATCCTGCGTTGAATTCCTTCACTCGTCATTGACGATCTCTTTTCTTGATAACATACGCTCGATTTCTTCGACTGGCACCCCGGTTTCAATGGCGGTCGAGCTTGAGACATCGGCAATTAGGGCCTGCCGGTATTTTTTCGTCGCCTTGAGATAGGGGTTCGTTTCTATGAGAGGTTTTTTGCTCATCGGGTGGCGGCAGATCGATATTCGGGCTGAGGAGGTGGCGAAGGCGGACGCCGTTTCGGAACACGAGAGTGCTTGGGGGGATTCTGGAGCAGGAGTGTAATGCGTTGTTTGAGGCGGCGAAGCGCAATGATATTTAGATGCCGGGGTTCGTCCCGGCGGCCGAGCCACTTTGGTTTCGGTCAAAGTGGCCAAACCCATTGACGCCCCGTCTGGCTTTATTGAAGAGAAGGGACGCTAACCTTTGAAGAGCGGCCTAACTCGCAAGGCTCAGACAAGGGCCGCTTAATGCGAAGAGCGTCCCTCCCTGGGGGCCAGCCGGCAGGCGTCGGATGTTTCAGTCGGAAAGAGCGGCCTTCAGACTGGGGCGCTTGCGATGCCGGGGTTTCGGCCCGGCAGCCGAGGTCCTTTTGTTTCGGCAAAAGGACCCAAAACCATTGACGCCCCGTCTGGCCTCATTGAAGAGGAGGGACGCTAACCCTGAGAAGAGCGGCCCAACTCGCAGGGCTCAAACACGGTCCGCCAGACGGATAAGAGCGTCCCTCCGGGAGCCAGCCGGCAGGCGTCGGATCAACATTAAAGTGTACCGAGGCAAACCCACGGAGGGCGGACCGACTCGCGGAGTTTATCCTGAGCCAACGCCGAAGGGCTCAAACACTGCCCGCCTTTTCTCCGGTGCCGGTTGCACTGGCTCGGCCATGCCACCAGGCCAGGAGAGTCTAGAGGGGAAGAGTGAATCAACTCGCAGGGCTCAAACAAGGTCCGCTAGATGATAAGAGCGTCCCTCCTGGGAGCCAGCCGGCAGGCGTCGGACTAAAACCAACCTTGCAGGGCTTCCGCCGAGATCTATTTAAAACAAGAGAAGATGCACTCAACTTGAAGGAGGCCTAGGGTCTTGGTCTTTGCTGTGGTCATGACCTGACAGGAGGAATTTTTCCTATTAACCCCAATTCTGGCTTACAATAAGGAAGTCTGGTAGATTGCCAAAATTTACAACTTCGGAAAGAGGGAGAATGTTCATGAATACCAGAACGTTGGATCAGCATATCGAGTGCACACCTGAAATAGCGGGGGGAAAAGCACGCATTGCCGGACATCGCATTACCGTGCAGAATGTGGTGATTTGGCATGAGAGCTTTGGTAAAAGTGCCGATGAAATCGCGAGCGAATATGGGCTGACCTTAGCAGATGTCTATGCGGCGTTGGCGTACTATTTTGATCACAGGGAGGAAATTGACCGGGATATCACTGAGCACAAGGCCTTTATTGCAATGTTGCGACAGGAGACTCCCTCGAAACTGAAAGAAAAGCTTCGGTGAGCCAAAAGATCCGGTTTTATGCTGATGAGCACATAGCCAAAGCGGTTATACTTGGATGACGACAGCGTGGCGTTGACATCCTTGCTGTGAAGGAAACTGAAATGCTGAGTGCTTCTGATGCGGAACATTTTATGCGGGCTCAAAGTGAAAACAGAGTCATCGTCACTCAAGATGACGATTTCCTTCGGTTCCACGCGGCTGGCAAAAACCATAGTGGAATCGTGTACGCACCTCAAGGAATATCCATAGGCGAGATGATACAGGGATTGCTTTTAATTTCTCAGGTGCTGGATGCAGAAGAAATGCAAGGCCAGGTTGAGTTTCTGTAAAAAATAAAAATATCGGGTGACGTTCAGCATCTACCTTGTCGTGCCTGGTTCTCCTTTGCACATTCTCACCTTTCAAAGATGCCGGGGTTTCGACCCCGGACGACGAGCCACTTTTGTTTCGGCAAAAGTAGCCAAAACCAGTGACGCCCCGTCTGGCTTTATTGAAGAGGAGGGACGCTAACTTTTTGAAGAGCGGCCCAACTCGCAAGGCTCACACAAGGGCCGCCAGATGCGAAGAGCGTCCCTCCCTGGGGCCAGCCGGCAGGCGTCGACTCAATGGCGCCTGGTTGGAACACTAGCCCCCTTGGCCGACTTGAAGGTGATGGGAAGGATTCGAAGCTAGATGCTCAATGGCGAATGTCGGGCGTGACGGAGGGGCATCGCGTTTTGATGTTTGGTGTTGGGAGGGGCACAGATCCTTCGCCATGCCTCTGCCCTGAACATCGCTGATACGCTTCCGGTGTTTCCTTTTTTTATTCTTGTTCCTTATTGGCCGAGATTGATCTCATACCGTGTGCTGCGGCCGCCACCTACCGGAATGAGTGCGCCTTGTTCCACCAGGTTCTGTAAATCCCGTGTGGCTGTCGCTTTGGAGGTGTGGGCGATGGCCATATATTTTTTGGCATTCATCCCGCCCGTGAATCCGCCTGGTCCTTCTTCCAGGATCCGGCGAACCACCTGCATCTGTCGTGAATTGAGGTGGTCTTTGAAGCGATCGAAAAATTTCGTTTTGCGCAAGGTGAATTCAATCTGCTCTTCTGTCTGGTGTTGCGCAGCCAGTGCCATGTGTACAAACCAGCTGATCCACGGTGTGATGTGGTTGGATTCTTGGGCGTTCTGCAAGGCTTCATAATAGTGTGAGCGGTTCGCCTCAATGGCACGAGAGAGGCTGAGCAGCGCCGGCCGCCCGAGACCTTGCGATAACGCTTTTTCCGACAGGGCGCGCCCGATGCGGCCGTTTCCGTCCTCAAATGGGTGGATGGATTCAAAATAGACATGGGCGATGGCGGAGCGGATCAGGGGTTTTTTGATGTCCTTGTTGCCCTGTGGGCCGGTTTCATTAAACCAGGTGATGAACCGCGACATTTCTTTGGCTACCCAGGTTGAGGGCGGGGCTTCAAAATGAATGCGGGGTTTTCCGATCGGGCCGGACACCACCTGCATGGGTTCCGCATGGGTTCGCCATTTCCCGACGGTGACACCACGACTCCCTTGCATGATCATGCGGTGCCAGGAACACAGGGTGTCTTTGGTCAGAGCCCCGGCATACCTGTTGCGGACATCCGTCATGAGCGCGGCGGCTCCTTGCGCCCGTTGATCCCGCACCTGTTCGCCGGGCTGTCCCAGTCCCAGATTGTTCCGGATGGAGGAGAGGACATCCTGACGACTCAAATATTCGCCTTCAATTTCTGATGTCTTGAGCGCTTCCACGACCATCATCTCGATGATGGCTTCCGTCTGCGTCTCTTCCGGTAATCCGCTCAATAGGCCGCTGGCTCTTCCTGTCTTTTCGGCGAATGCCAGTAAGGCGTCCTCCACGGGGGTGAGATCGTATTGGAAGTCCGGCCAGTCCGGTTGTTGCCAGTTATAGGTCATGAGCCGATTGTACCATATATTCGGCTCAATTAAGGTGAGTAAAGTGAGCTGAATGGGCCTTTTATTCGGCTCAGCCCGTGCGGGGACATTTTTCAGTGCATGCCGGGGTTTCGACCCCGGACGACGAGCTACTTTTGTTTCGGCAAAAGTGGCCAAAACCATTGACGCCCCGTCTGGCTTTATTGAAGAGGAGGGACGCTAACTTTTTGAAGAGCGGCCCAACTCGCAAGGCTCACACAAGGGCCGCCAGATGCGAAGAGCGTCCCTCCCTGGGGCCAGCCGGCAGGCGTCGAAAAAAAGATGCTGTGTAGGATGACAACGCAGAGAGAAGGTTTGCCAACAATATGTGGGGATGTTGGAGCGGGAGAAGGGAGAGACTCGATTGCCTATATTCAGAATGACGCCTCAATATTGCTGTTCAAGCGGAGGCGGCCTGCTTATCTTCTATTTTGTGAGACCGTCTGTCGGGTGGTGCGGCTCCTTGCCGGTGGTTTACTCCGGTGTTTATGGCTACGGAATATTTTTTTGTTGATCCATTCCTGTAACGCTATCCATACGGTATCCGGTCCACCGCCCTCTCGGCTTGCCTCTTGCGCACACGTGAGAATCTCTTGATACGACCGCACGTGGAACTGGACCTGATCCTGTCTGACCGTCCGGGTAAATGCGCTCCATTCAGGGGCGTTGACCTTTTGGGCCATGGGCAGATCGGCGCTGTCCGCATAGACGATGACGACCGCCGGTTGTTTATTTTTCTGCCGCGCCAGCTTATAGGCCACGACGAGATTGCGCATCCATTGGTAGGCCGGTCCCGCGAATGGACAGGGGTGGTAATCGATGTGGGCATCGAGGTGAAAGACTTTCGGAATGATGTCCCAATACTGAATGTCTTTTTCGCTTAAGGCGCAACGACTGGTCAGGTCGATGACTCGCTTGGCTTGCTGCGCATAGTTTCCGTTGCACGGGAGCGGAGCCATTGCGCCGCACCGTTTGCGAGCATGCCCCTCCATCCTGCTCCGTAAATTTACATTCAAACAGGATCACGGAATGGGGATTTTCCGCATAGACATCCACTTGGGTCGGACGAGGTTCATTGAGCAAGTGATGGGCGCGCGCGCCATTCCAGGGTGATTTCCCAGGGACCGCCGGTCGGCACCCCCAGGTTGGTTGCCAGGGCATCGAGAATCGCATCGCAATCAGCGGAGGTTTTGATGGTGCCGAAGACATCGATCGCGAGCGCTTGGGATGAATGCGTGACATGCGTATCGATGGCTCCTCCCCGGCCTGTGTGCCACGGAAAGGTGTCCCATGGTTCACAGGCTTGATGCGCGGGGGGAAAGATATTGCGTTCGAGGCGTGTTCTGGTGGCGTGGTCCATAGGTGGTGGCCTTCACAGTGAGCAGAGAAATTGGAATGTGGTGTTTATGGTCTTTATCGGTGAATGAAGCATGAAGCTGAATGATGGAGGGAAATGTTGATGGCCATAGGGATGGGAGGTTTTATGTGGAATACGTGGATGCATAGGAAGATTGCCTGGGCGTAGGCATGTATGGGATGACGGAATGAACATTAAGACCGGGGTTTCGTCCCCGGCGACGAGGTCCTTTTGTTTCGGCAAAAGGACCCAAAACCATTGACGCCCCGTCTGGCCTTATTGAAGAGGAGGGACGCGAACCCTTTGCAGAGCGGCCCAACTCGCCAGGCTCAGACAAGGGCCGCCAAATGCGAAGCGCGTCCCTCTTGGGAGCCAGCCGGCAGGCGTCGGAACAAAAGGCCATGGTGTTTGGCGCAATGTCCACAGGATGTCCGACCTGCAAGCTGGTGCATGGAAGTCTGATGAAGATTGTGGAAGGAGGGAATGTTTAATGGATGCCGGGTTCTGCTCGGCGGCCGAGCGCTTGCGTGGAGCCTCTTTTCCTTTTTGAGGTCTTCCGGGGTTTCGGCCCCGGACGACGAGGTCACTTTTGTTTCGGTCAAAAGTGACCCAAAACCATTGACGCCCCGTCTGGCCTTATTGAAGAGGAGGGACGCGAACTCTTTGAAGAGCGGCCCAACTCGCCGGGCTCAGACAAGGGCCGCTAGATGCGAAGAGCGTCCCTCCTGGGAGCCAGCCGGCAGGCGTCGGACCAACAGTCTGCCTGGTGTTTGCGCGACGTCCCAGAGAGTCGACCAAAAGCTGATGCGTTAGAATCTGAATGGAAGGATAGTGAGATGTTGTACTCGATGCCGGGTTCTGCTCGGCGAGCCGAGTGCTTGTGTGGGGCGTCTTTTCCTTTTTGAGGTCTTCCGGGGTTTCGACCCCGGACGACGAGGTCCTTTGGTTTCGGCAAAAGGACCCAAAACCATTGACGCCCCGTCTGGCCTTACTGAAGAGGAGGGACGCGAACTCTTTGCAGAGCGGCCCAACTCGCCGGGCTCACACACGGGCCGCTAGATGCGAAGAGCGTCCCTCCTGGGAGCCAGCCGGCAGGCGTCGGACCATAACGAACCTTTCAGGGGTTTCCATGAAAAAGGGTTTTCCGCGAACACACAGACCAATAATACCTCTTCCTATCCCACACAGAGGCACCGGCAGCGTCTAAAGCATTCGAGCGATTTTCCCTTGCACATTGTTAACCATGTGGACTGGAAAATTTTTGTACACCGCCACATGAACATGGCGACGAAGGACGGAGATCTTTCCCTTTTTCATTAATCATTCCTGAATGGGTGGGCATCAGGAAGGGCAATAAAAGTAGTCGGCGCTCAAGTCATTCTGTGCGGGATTGCACTCATGTGATTCTGCTGGCATACTCCGGGGCATCCGTTGCAATGCACTCATTTCAATCAGGATGTTGCACACACAATAGATCATCTGAAAAACAAGAGAAAGGATATGAATACCTCATCACCATTGACCTAGCCTTTGTCACCCTCTGTTGACTCGGATTGAAGAGTCGACAAAAAATCTTCAATAGTCTGTGCGCATGTCAACCTCAAAGGAATTTCAGGAGGGAATTTCTATGCCGATCCCACGAAAGACAATTAAGATCGACCTGACTCGGGCTACGCCGACGGAACTCACCCCCGATGTACTCCAAAAACAACTGAACAACATCGGTCTCACCTGCAAATACACCGACAAGAAAATGCTGGGGAAATTCATTTCTGAGGTTGAGGCCACCATTCCGGACGGCCTCATCCAAACTTATAAAATCCTGAAACCCGCTGAAAAAGGGGAAGTCCGTCTCAAAGGGCTGGTGGGTGAATGGGCCGAATCATCGGTCGGAAACTGGGAACCGGACAGCACAGCATTAGGCTATGCTGCCGATTTGGAATATTTGATTTATCCCCAACACTTCGATTGGCTTCGCGCCAACCGACCCAGCTTTACCGGAACCGCCGATCATGAGAAATTTGTAAAACGCTACGACTCCGTGGATTCGATCAAGGATGCGTTTACCAGTCTGGCGCTAACTGCTTCATCAGCGCTCATTAAGGGACTGAACAAGGACTCGATTAAATCTGTATTTTCCAATGCAATCAGTCCCCTGAACGATGCCTCTGCGAGGGATTACAACAAGAAAGACAGTCGTGTCGTGTTTTTAGTCGAGAACTATGATCCGGTCAAAAAGGAAGCGGATGCCATCGGGGTGCTTGCCGTGGATTGGCACTTGATCATCAAGGACTTCAAGGAAAAAAAAGAGGCCATGAAGCACGATACCACGTTGACGGTTGATGCTCGGGCCGTTCTTTACAGCGACCTCAACGTCATGAAGGCGGACCTCGCGGCCGCCAAGGCACATTTCAAGGGTTATGCCTTTGGAGGCAAAGGTGGTCTACTTGACGGCATTCCCGTGAAAGATACCACGGTGGAAATTTATGACCAACGCCCGCCGGCCGATGCGGACACGTTCCGCAAAAGCCTGCCGTTGCTGGCCGATTCACAAAAAGCGCAGGTTCTGGTTCTCTTTTCTCCGGATCTGCAAAATATTGGAAGCATCGACAATACCCATTCCAAGGCCACGTCATCCTACGCAAAAAGCGTCACGACCGGATTTATTTTTTCCAGCACCCAGAAGATCGACATCGGCGCAACATTTGAGGCGGGTGTTGTGCTGGTGAAGGGAAAATTCACCGTGGGATTTTCTATCTCGTTTACCGAACAATATTCCACGGCCACAACCGAGACGATCAATTTTTCGGTCCCGCCCGGCGAGAAGGCCTTTACCTATCAAGGCACCTTGCGAAGCCAGATCCTCGAATACGATCCTGCCACGGATCTGTATCATTACAAGGCGGAGTCGCGCTTTCTGACCCCGATCATGGCGACAACCGAGGAGCCGATCGCCAGTGGAGCCAAAGCCCAGATCGTGCGCTAGCAGGGTATTGAAAAAGCATGCCCTGAGTCTGGCCGAAGGGTCCGCCAGCGGCGTTCTCGCCCCTTGGCCGTGCTCACGTACTTCTCTGGACGCTCCGCCCGTCCAAGCGGCTGCGGCCTTTCCTTCGAGCAGCCTCAGGACAGGACTGGACGGGCCCTTTTGAATATCCTGCTCTGCTCAGGGAAGATCGGAAACGTTTGAATTCCGATAAGCTCTCAAAAGAATATTGCGATCTTCAATAGCCTGCTAGGTCCCACCATCCGACCATGAGTCTTGTAGCAGATAAACCTGGCATACACTTTAACGTGAGGAGCACAGGCCCACCTTTCGAGGTGGTCCTGTGACCAAAAGAAAAACGTGTCGATCGTCTATGGCGTTTGGGATTGACCCCGTTTCTGTTCTTCTCCTCTTTTAGGATTTGACCGTGGCCTCATCCGAGGTCGCAATATCCTCGGCCCCCTCATTTTTGAAGATGGTTTTCGCACGATCCGTCGTATCCGGATTTTCTGAATGCACCGAGATCAGAATTTTGCCTTCTTTGATCTTTCCTTCATAGAGCTTGGCTTCATACTCCGGGATGCCCATGCCGACCAGCCCGCCGGTCAGGCCTCCCACCGTCGCTCCAACGGCCGCACCGCCCAGCGCGGCCATAATCGGGCCGGCAGCCACAAACGGACCAATGCCGGGAAGCGCCAATGCGCCGATGCCCACCAGCCAGCCCAGGGCTCCGCCCAACACCCCACCCGCTCCGGCTCCGGTGACGGCCCCCTCCGGAGCCTTCGTGTGTTTTTCATGCGCTAAAGCTTTGGCCCCATGGGTGTCCGGAAAGAGCACCGAGATATCGTTACTGGAGAAGCCCGCAATCTTGAGATTGTCGACGATTTGCTCGGCTTGCAAAAAAGTTGTCGCAATACAAAAAACGGCTTTAGCCATCTGATGCTCCTTTTCCGGGGGATAACGGTATTTATTCCTGTACCACTTCTAGCAGGTTGATCACATTGTTCAGGCCGACAATTAGCGTGGCCATGTTCAAAATCCGCCTTCGCTCATCATGCGTCTCTACCGGTCCCCGTAACGTGGCTTTTCCATTCAGGGTCACGATCTTAATATTATGGGCGTTCATGGATAAGGTCTTATCGGCCATCAGTGCCTGCCGAATACGTCGGGTCATTTCCACATCCTCCTCACTCCCCTTGGACTGGTCGAAGGGAGTCAGTGTGGTGCCCTCACTGTCCCGTAGGTTTTGTTGGGAATTTTCAACTTCGGCGGACGCGACTTCGAAAGCGGCCGGGAGTGTTTGACCGGAAACGGAGGGGGTATCCAAAAATTCTGCCAGAGCCAGACAGCCCAGCACTATCAGACAACCTGTTACGTACTTCACAATCATCCCGTCATGAGGTGCAGAGAGTGGACCTCAAAGGTCGGTCAACCGGGACCAATCCCGTTGATGGACATATTCCTCATTCCCACTCCCACAGAGGGCCTAGATTACCCGACCTCTTCCAAAATGTCACCTGGTGGCGGCAGGAAAATACCTGGTCATCGAAGCACGAAAGGTGATCCCTGTGGGGCTATTTTACGATGAGGATTTTGATGGGATTCACGTCCACCGGGAAAGAGACGCAACACAACGATTTGGCTCTTCGAGACTCATTATACACGGAGGAGGGAGTGCAGGTGGGGCGTTGAGACCCGGGCACAAATTCTTCAGACTAAGTCTTGTCAGATGGCTTAGGATGAGAAGCGGATGGATATCCGAGAACAAATGTCGAGCATGCCAGAATCTGCTGGGATGGATTCGAGGGGTTCAGAAGATTGTGCTGACCATTTGACCGGACAACGTTTTATAGGCACGCTCGAATTCCGCCTCAAATAGTCGCGCATCATCGGCCGCCCACTCGGCGAAGACATGCCTCTCGCCCTCATATTTCCAGGTGTTATCAAAGAGGACGACTTTATCGGCGGTCCGTATCAGTCGGCCTCGCGCTTCCATTCCCAGTGTCAGTTCCGGATTAATCTGCAGCTCCCGATACGGATCAGGCTTGAGTCCGGCAAAAGGCTTCATCGTGAGTTCATTGGAAGGAATCATGCTCGTGACCGGCGCGAAAAATGATTCATTGGCACTCAACCACACACGGTTCACCCGAAGTTCAAGGACGGTATCGACGTGGGCTTTTTGAATCGGGAAATAGGTGAGAAGATCGGAGGTGCTATCCGGGCCTTGTCCGTCTAAGACCGTGAGGGGTATGTTTCCCCGCAACCGCGCCGCCTTTGCCACATGATCCCCCATGGTTTCCTGTATGCGCATGGAGGCCAAGGCAGACTTGAGGCCGGTTTCGGCTCCTTCCACCGTCATCGCCGTCTCCGCCGTCGAGGCGCCATAAAACGGCCCAACAATCATATACCCGGCCCCTTTCACCAACGCCGCAGTTGCCCATAACGCACCCACAAAACCATGCATAACCAGCGCCCCAAACGTGCAGCACATGGCTCCCGCACTCACGGCCCCCACCACCCCGGCCGAGGGGACCAGGACAATAAAGGCTTTCATCCCACCCACGGCCCCTCGTCCCGCGCCCCCTACCCACCCCTTTGCGGGCAAGGCAAATTCAAAAGCGGGCGTATATCTGGCCGACACCAGGCCGATTGTTCCCAATGATGCACGATCGACAGCTATGTGCGAAGGTTGGGCCGCGCAACCCCATTGGATCACTACCAGAAGTATACACAGCGACACGATGAAAATGGTCTGAAAACGGGGCATCCCGGTCATCGATATTTCCTGTCTGTATTTCGGGCGTTGATCCCGCACCCGGCCCTGTTCCCGATTTGAGGGTCTGCACATCAGAACTGAATGGCAACCGAATGTAACAATCATCTACCACTTTTGTCTTGTCTGCAGAGTCCGGTTTCTTCCTCACCTCCCCCATGTCTGTTGGGATAACACGTTTTGAATGGTGGGGTATTGTTCTTTCCGGTTTCCTTTGATTTGGATCGGCAAAGAATAGGAGGATGCACATCCGCTACCTTCTGCAGGTGTGCATGGAGCAGGCAGGATGGATGACCGATGACGAACGCCCGGCAGAAGGAGACGGTCGCGTTCTTCGAAACACACCATTCCCCGCTTCACCGGTGCGAATCCGGCAGTCCGGCTGAATGGAATGGTCCAGTGAAACCGGCTTCATATGGTCGGCCGGCTGTGGCCATCACGCCCATTGAAGATTTTCCATTCCTCGATTGCTATACTTCCAGCCATGCGACATCAGGTTATCCCTTCAATCCTACGCCATGTTCCTTTGGTAAACCCTATCCTGGTCCTCCTGCCGTTCCTCACTGCACTCTGCCTCATCGTGCCACCGGTATCTGCTCAATCGATGCCAACGGAGGCGGATCTGGGGGTATGGCAGACGGCCAAGCCTGCGCCCACGATGCGGACGGAGGTGGCCGCCGCGACCTTAAACGGGAAGATTTACGTTGTGGGCGGGTTTGAGCAACCCGCCTTCGGCAATATCATCAATCTCGGAATCACGCCATCCCTCCAGGAATATGACCCGGCCACCGACCGATGGACATCCAAAGCGCCAATGCCGGTGGGCCTGCACCATGTGGGCATCGGCGTGGCAGACGGCAAGCTGTTTGTCATTGGCGGATACCGGCAATCGGGACTCAGCATCTGGCATCCCGTTGCCACCGTGTATGTCTACAATCCAGCCACGGACATTTGGGCCGAGCGCACACCGATGCCGACCCCTCGCGGAGCCTTGTCGGTGGCAGAGCACGACGGGAAGCTCTATGCCATCGGCGGCTACGACCGGAAGGCCAATAGCGCGGCCGTCGAGGCCTTCGATCCGGAGCGCAATGCCTGGACGGTGCGTGCGCCGCTGCCGACGCCTCGCGATCATCTAGCAGCGGCAACCGTGTCGGGTAAGATTTACGCATTCGGCGGACGCCTGAACGGAGACTATCGACAGAATCTCGCTGTGACGGAAGTCTTCGATCCTGTCACCGACCGCTGGTCGCGGGCCGCAGATCTTCCGACTGCCCGCAGTGGAATCACCGCGTCCAGTGTGGGTCATCGGATATATGTTTTCGGCGGCGAACAGGAGGAGGGAACCTTTCGTGAAAACGAGGCGTATGATCCGGCACGTGATGCCTGGCAGACCATGGCTCCGATGCCGACAGGACGCCACGGCCTTGGGTCGGCGGTCGTGAATGACCGCATTTACGTCATCAGTGGCGGGCCGACTCCGGGAGGCTCCTTTAGTGATGTGAACGAAGTGTTTACTCCGCCGGAATTTGTCACTTCTACAATCCCCAAGCCATGAGGCGCGCCTCAAAGTGACAGGTCGTGGCCGTCATGAAATTCGAGATGACATTTTTTCCCAACGCATCATATAATTTGCCCATGACAAAGGTCGTGCCTGTGTTGACCGCATTGTGATGAAGGGTTTGAAAGGAGAAGGTATGGAGTGGAGAGCGAGTCATATTCTCGTGAAGGAAAAAGGGTTGGCCGAGGACCTGAGGAAACGTCTGAAAACCGGAGCCAAATTTGCCGACCTGGCCAAGGAATTTTCGACCTGTCCCAGCGGTTCCAAAAGTGGGGATCTGGGGTGGTTTGGTCCCGGCAAAATGGTCAAAGCTTTTGAAGATGCGGTCAAACGCCTGGGACATGGAAGCCTGAGCCCGGTCGTCAAAACCCAATTCGGGTACCACATCATCAAAAAAACCGGTCAGAAGGACTAACCGTCCTGACAGAGACGTCCTCCGCGATCCTCAACGATTCGTTCACAGAGATGTCCTGGAAGTTTTTCTGCCGTACATGTTCGAGGATCATCGCAGCAAGGAGGCGAGATGAAACAGAGGCTTTGTGCACGAGTGATCATGGTGATTCTTGTGTCCGGCCTGGCACCGGTCCACGCCTGGGCCGAGGCCATTGTCATCGGGACGGTCAGTAAGAGTCCGTTGTCCGGATCCGCTCCCGGCGGAACCAGCACGCTCGATGTCAAAACTCTCGCACCCGATGCCTTTGCGACCACGTCCGCAGATCAATGGGCGCTCGGCGGCCTCGTCTTTTATGAGCGGAGCGACGAGGCGTGCTATATCGGCACCCTACGCACGAGTTTAAATGGTCGCCATACCGCAGAAAGCACGTCGAACAACACCACCCGGCCGCCGTGCACGGGTAAAAATGTTCACGACAAACAAACGATTAAATTCGACAAGGCCGATCATGTTATCCAGTCCATTCAGGTCTGCACCACCGACAAGAAAAAGAAAGACGACAAGATTAAAGGGGCGGAAATCTGGGCCGTGCGTGTAGGCCCGGATGGAACCCTCTTCGACGCCAACCTCAGTGACAAGTTCAGGCGCCCCAACTGTGAACGCTGGCACGAGAAGGTTTCCTGCCCGAGCAACCAGGTTGCCATTGGCATCGAGGCTTCCTGGGGCGATGGTGGTTTTGCGGGCTTGCGGCTTCGTTGTAAAGCCGTCGGACCGAAGGAGTGAGCACCGGGTATGCGCCGTTCAAGCCTGCGCCGTGCCGTTGTCGAGAAGGATTGGACGTGCCTGCGGATCTGTTCGACGATGACATCCCATACACAGGCGTCTTTAATCTGTACATACCGGATAGGTTCTCCCGGCATATTGTGGATAGATCACCAAATTTTTGCCTATGACAAAGACGGGAGTCTGTTCCTTCAACGAATAACAGGAGCACGTGCCTGATTGGATACAGGGTCGTATCTGATTGGATACGCAATCGACCACTCAACACCTATACCGTTTTCCATCGGCGTTCCTTTTGTTTCATTCTTTTTCTTTCATTCCGCGGGTTTGGTATTCATTCCCTCAGTGGCAAGAGGGTCGTCCTCTGCGCTCGCATGAATCTTGAGTTTCAAGTCGGTGAGGCACGGCACCGGATCCGGCAGTATGGATTATTAAACATTGTGAATGGTGTCACCACAGATATTTTCTTACCCATCGGCAGAGAGATGAAAAAGAAAAGCCTCATCCGGCAATTGCCCGGCTTCAGGGAACACTCGCGAGTGACCTATGTCCTCTGAAAAAAGCGACGATTTTAAAATTCCTATTACGGGGTTATTACTTCTGCTCACCGTGCTTGGTGGAATTTTATTTTACCAGCAACCCTTTAAAAGTGAGCGGCCCGTTAATGAAAAGCAAAACCAGGTGGTGATCGTTGGTGACAAGCGAGTGCAAAGCCGTCTGTGGCAGGACCCTTTCGCATCGGTAAAGGCTCATAAACAGGCCGAACCCAACGCCAAGCCATCTCAGACTGTGGTTCACTCACCCCAAGGTTCTCTCCATGGTTCAGAGACCAAGGACCACCATAATTTACGCATGCAGTTACGTGAGATCACGAGGCCTACAGGGGAACGCCCACCCACATTCAAAGCCCTGATTGTCGTGACCGAAGGCACTCCCTTTGCTTCCGGAACCGAATACCGCTTACGCCATCGCTATGCGGTGGTATCCGCTCTTGGAGAGGCGGGGTATATTCCCGAGGAAGGGGAGTTTTTCAGATATTTTTCGTGGAACCGTACTCAGCTTCAAGGAAAAGACACCTGCTGGGATGAAAGTTGTCCCACTCTTGATGTGCCTCTCGAATGGTTTAAACCGGACAACACGACAAAAGAACACGTGCTGGTCTTCTGGGTCAAGGATCAAGACCTTGAGAAAAACCCGTTGGCGTCCCTGGAAGACCTCGTGGCCTTTGTGAACGCTTCGCGACCCGACTCTCCACAGGAACGAAACCGTCACGATTCCCTTGATGCCACGATGTCGTTTACGGTGTTAGGCCCGTTTCATTCCGGAACCTTACGCGCCATGATCAGTGAAGTTCTGGGAAGATATCGAATGGCGTCTTCCCCAAATACATCCACAGAGGATTCAACAGCCATTCAGTATCTTTCCTATTCGGCCACCGCCTCTGAGGCGGTCCTGTTTGAAGGTCTCAAGATTGATCAGGACCACTGCTCCAACGAAGCTGAGTGCTGGGAGTATATGAGGTCCCTGGGTTTTGATGTGCACCGTGTCATCGGTACGGACGAAGAACTGGCCAGGGAACTGGCAGAGGAATTACGCAAACGAAACGTGGATTTTACCGACGAACCAGATCACATTGCCTTGATCGGGGAATGGGATACGCTCTACGGACGGAAACTGCCACTGACCTTTCTTGAAGTGACTCATCGTACCCGGGATCTTGATCTTGTCACCAAGATCAGGAATTTGGGGGACGTCGACTGGCCTGATTGGGCCCATCGCTTTAGCTACCTTCGTGGCATTGACGGTGAGCTTCCTCAGAATATGAATGCCTCTGGAGGAAAATCCGAGAGTGACGGAACCCTTTCCCAGAACATTTTGAAAATTAATAAGGGTCTTGAACGACCGGAAGGCCCGGCCCAATTCGATTATTTGAGGCGGTTGGCGTTGCAAATACAAGCTGAGGATCGACGGATTCGAGAAGAGTGTCTGAACCGTGTGGGAGAAGGATCATGGCCAACCTGTCCCGGCTTTAAGGCCATTGGTATTTTGGCTGGAGATGTCTACGATAAACTGCTTCTTCTCCAGGCCTTGCGAATGGAATTTCCCGGCGTCCTTTTCTTTACCACCGATCTTGATGCCCGCCTCTTACATCCAAGCCAATACCAATGGACTCGAAATCTTCTGATTGCCTCCCATTTCGGCCTTCGTCTTGATGACAAGGTGCAAGGGTCGATTCCCCCGTTTCGTGATGCCTATCAAACCTCCTTGTTCTTGTCCACGTTGCTGGCCATTGACCCTGACGCCCTTTGTCACACGGCTTCCGGATTGTTTGCTCATGGGGTCTGCGACAACGCACCGGACAACCACTCCCATCATCGAGCGCCAAGAGTTTTCGAGGTTGGACTCACGGGTGCGTACGACCTGAGTGACGGCACCCGCTCCATCCATGTTGCACGGCCGGACCTTGAACATGGAGAACCGGCGCCCCCCATAGGTTTACAAACCTTCTTCCTGCTGGGATGTATTCTGTTGAGTAGTTGGCTGATTTTTGCCGCCATGAGCCGGAAAACGGTGTATCTTGCCGGAGCGGCGGCTACGTCTCCCAGGTTCTGGGCCTTCTTGTTCGCCGTCGTCGGCAGCTATTCCTGGCTGTATGTGTCCATCACCAACCAACTCGAACATGGAGAACCCTTTGTCTGGCTGGAAGGGATCAGTGTCTGGCCGACTGAAATACTCAGGTTGGCGGCGTTCTTTTTGAGTCTTTACTTTCTTTGTCGGGGATACAGAACCCTGCAGGCCAAATTTCGTCAACTGGAAGCAGAATTCGATCTGTTTCCAGGAGAATGTTCCGGATGCTTCGAATGGAAAAAATGGATGGAATTCGGTCCTGATTTTTCAAGGGGCGGCGCACCCCCTAAACATTCTGTGCGTGACACATGGCGCATCTATACGTCATTAATGGGTTTACGGTGTGCAGGATCCCGTGTTGTCGTCCAGACGGCTGTCTACTTGGTTCTGTTTGCCTTCCCGATCTTTTTGCTCATCGGATTTCCGACCACCCCATGCCGGGGTGAAACGTGCTTCAATTGGGATAAGGCGATTCTTATTTTGAGCGTGGTCACCATGTGGCTCCTGGTGTTTTTTGTAGTCTATGCCACACGGCTTTGCGCCCGGATGATGGATTGGGTGTTACAACCAGGCGTAGAATGGCCACCCCGGAATAGGGCACGGGAACCATGGTTTCATAGTGCCAGGAAGGATGCTCTGGCTAACATTCAACACAGTCTGTGGTTTTGCGGCCAGCTCACAGAAGTCGTTGGGACCTTAATCTATTATCCCTTTATCATCGTCCTGGTCATGATTGTGTCACGCTCTTCATTTTTTGATGCCTGGGACCTTCCGATCAGTCTTCTTATTGTGATAGGGAGCAACATCGGGCTGGCCATTTTTTCCGCCTTCCATTTCCGGCAAACGGCTGAAACCGCCCGGGGACGGGTTCTCAATAACCTGACATCCATGTTAAGCACGAGTTTAGGCACTCTACGGAAAAGCGCAGGTACAGAAAGTCATCAGCGAAGTGCAGAACTTTAAGAAAGGGGCGTTTTGCCCGTTTGCCGAACAGCCAATTTTGAAGGCTTTTGCTATTCCTTCCGGTGGCTATTTCCTCATGCTGTTCATTGAATATCTTGGTAGATGATATGACGGGAATCCGTTGAGGAGGGCAATCCAACGGGGAGAAGGATCATGATGCTCCCCGTTGGATTGATGCAGTAGCGTTAGGCCTCTACTTTTTCCTGGGCGGTAAGGACGAATTTGCCGTCGACCAGATCGCCCACAATGCGTTGGCCATCCACGGCCTTGCCCTGGATGATCAGCCGGGAGAGCGGCGTTTCGATTTCCTGTTGAAGCAGGCGTTTCAAGGGACGTGCTCCATAGACCTGGTCATAGCCACGCGCAGCCAGATCGGCCACGGCCGCCGGTGAGAGTTCCAGGGACATCCGCCGGTCCGCCAACCTGACCCTGAGCCGTTCCAATTGAATTTCGACGATTTGCGCCAGTTCCTCCCGTTTTAACGGATGGAAGACCACAATTTCATCGACCCGGTTTAAGAATTCGGGACGGAAATGCTGTTGGATTTCTTTCAGCACTAAGGCGCGAATGCCTTCGTAATCCATATTCCGTTGCTGGGCTTCCAAAATATCCTGACTGCCCAGATTCGAGGTCATAATGAGCACCGTGTTTTTGAAGTCCACCGTTCGGCCTTGTGAGTCGGTCAACCGCCCGTCATCTAAGACCTGGAGGAGGACATTAAAGACATCATGATGCGCCTTTTCGATTTCATCGAAGAGGATGACCGAGAAGGGTCTTCGCCTCACCGCTTCGGTTAACTGCCCGCCTTCTTCATAGCCCACATACCCTGGAGGGGCGCCAATCAACCGCGCCACGGTATGTTTTTCCATATATTCCGACATATCGATACGCACCATGTTGGCTTCGTTATCGAAAAGGGTATGCGCCAACGCCCGCGCCAATTCGGTTTTGCCGACGCCGGTCGGTCCCAGGAAGAGGAACGACCCGATGGGGCGATTAGGATCTTTGATGCCGGACCGGGCACGCAACACGGCTTCGGCCACCGCTTTGACCGCTTCATCCTGACCGATCACGCGTTTGTGCAACCATTCATCGAGGTGCAGCAGTTTTTCCACTTCGCCTTGGAGTAACCGGCTCACGGGAATGCCTGTCCACCGGCTGACCACCTCGGCAATGTCATCTTCATCGACCTCTTCTTTGAGCAGACGGCTGGTACCTTGCTGATTGGCCAGCCGCTCTTCCTCGTCTTTCATGGATTTTTCCAGTTTGGGCAAGGTGCCATAGCGCAATTCCGCCACACGATTCAGGTCATACTGCCGCTCGGCCTGTTCGATTTGCTGTTTGACGCCTTCGATCTCCTGCCGGATCGTTTGTAATTTGCCGACGGACGATTTCTCCGCATCCCATTGGGTTTTCAAGTCATTCAAGGCTGCCTGTTTGGCTTTCAACTCTTCCTCAATATGGGTTAACCGGGTGCGGCTGGCGGCATCGGTTTCTTTCTTTAAGGCTTCCCGTTCAATTTCCAACTGCAGGACTTTTCGGGAAATCTCATCCATTTCGGCGGGCATGCTGTCGATTTCGGTTCGCAATCGCGCGCTGGCTTCGTCGATGAGGTCAATCGCTTTATCGGGCAGAAACCGGTCACCGATGTAACGATTGGACAGGCGTGAAGCCGCCACTAATGCCGAGTCTTTGATGCGTACGCCATGATGGACTTCATACCGCTCCTTTAACCCACGCAGGATGGAAATGGTATCTTCCACCGACGGCTGATCCACCACCACCGGTTGGAACCGCCGCTCCAAGGCCGCATCTTTTTCAATATGTTTCCGGTATTCATCCAGCGTGGTGGCCCCGATCAGATGGAGTTCCCCTCTGGCCAACATCGGCTTCAGCAGGTTGGCGGCATCCATGGATCCTTCCGCCGCTCCGGCCCCCACGACCGTGTGCAATTCATCGATAAACAGGAGGATCTGTCCCTGGGAGGATTGAATTTCTTTTAAGACGGCTTTTAACCGCTCTTCAAATTCCCCGCGAAATTTCGCACCTGCCACCAGGGCACCCATATCAAGCACGATCAAGCGTTTATTTTTCAGTCCCTCCGGCACATCCCCTTTGATGATCCGTTGTGCCAGGCCTTCGACGATGGCCGTTTTCCCGACTCCCGGCTCTCCGATCAGGACCGGATTGTTCTTGGTGCGTCGTGACAGGATCTGCACCACACGACGAATTTCTTCATCCCGGCCGATCACCGGATCCAGCTTTCCCTGGCTGGCCAACCGGGTCAGATCCCGGCCATATTTTTCTAAGGCCTGATACGTGCCCTCGGGATCCTGGCTGGTCACGCGCTGATTGCCCCGCACTTCCTGCAGACCGGCGAGGACCTTATCCCGCTTGAGGCCCATGGAGGTAAACACGCCCCCTTCCGCCACCATGGCCAGGATGACATGTTCGACACTCAAGAATTCATCCCGAAGTTCCTTCATCTCCGCTTCCGCCTGATTGAGCACCTTTGCCAGACGCGGAGAGAGATGCACCTGACCCGGAGGCGCCCCACTCCCCTGCACCTGGGGCACCTTCTGCAAAGCTTGTTCTGCGGCATTTTTGACGGCGGTCGGAGAGACTCCCGTATGCTCTAAAATCGGGTGAGCCAATCCCCCGGATTGCTCCAGCAACGCCAGCAGGAGATGTTCCACATCAATCCCTTGATGGCTTCGTCGCATCGCGATCCCCGAGGCAGCCTGCAAGGCTTCCTGTAATTTGATCGTCATTCGGTTAAGGTCCATTGGCTTCCCCCTCAATCAAGAATGTATACGTCCGGAATTTGTCTCGTACTATACAGATAACAATCTCGCGTTGGAATTCAACCCCTTCGAACTGATTCACACTCGATATTCTTGCTCTTCCCTGTAACGCGACTGTCAAACAGAATGCGAAAAAAGTCTATATTGAGAAAAAATTGTGGAGCAGCTAGGACGATGACGAGCACAGGATGCGTTCGTATAATTGATGGACGGTGGTGGTATGCCGGCGATAGTCGTTCAGAAATGTTTCCGTGGCCTGCTCCACGGTTCCCCATTTGAGATAACCCATTCTGACGGCACATTTGGCAATCTCGTCCGTCTTACTCGGGAGCAGATGCGTTTGAAATTCATGGACCATTTGAAGTTTGTGCTCAAGATTTCTCAAAAACACATAAGACTCTTTCAGGAGGCGCGCCTCCTGTGCCGTCAGTTTCTCAATGCGCGTCAACTTCACCAACGCTTTGAGTGTTTGCCGGTCACGGATGGTAGGATACGCCTGGCCCCAACGCAGTTGAAGGGCTTGCACAATAAATTCGATTTCCCGAATGCCTCCGATGCCCAGTTTGACATGCCGGTCGACTTCCCCTCGTCGAATCATCTTGGTCAGAATTTGAGACCGGAGTGAGTGAATGGCGGGAAAAACCTGACCTTCGTCTTCTTCATTTCCATACACAAAGTTTGTCAGCCCCTTGATTAAGGCCTGCCCCACACGAAGATTTCCCGCAATGGGCTTGGCTTTGAGAAAGGCCAGACGTTCCCAGGTTCGTCCTCGACCGGCATAATAATGAAGCGCGTCTTCAAGGGACGAGGCCAACGGCCCCACCATCCCTTCCGGACGGAGACGGAGATCGACTCGAAACAAGGCCCCTTCCGCTGTAGGCGCCGTTAAGACCGCCGTGAGTTCCCTGGCCAGGGTTTCACAATACAGTGTCCGTGTAATACTGGTTTGTCCCTTCCCCGCTTTGGTCTTTCCTTCGGGGGCATGGTACACATAAATCAGATCGACATCCGAGCTATAATTGAGCTCCCATCCTCCGAGTTTCCCCATGGCCAGCACGGAGAAACCGTCTACCTTTTTCCCGGCCGCTGTCCCCTCTCCAAAATCGCCAAACCGCTGCGTTAACTCCCGGTTCACCAGTTCATAGACCGCCTGAATCAGGGCCGAGGCCAGATCCGATAAGACCGTATAGGTTTCGACCGGCGTAGCAATGCCCAATAAGTCGCGAATCCCGATCCGGAGCATTTCGCGCCGCTTCAGCCGTCGTAACGCTTCACATTTTGCCTCAAAACTCGTCACCGTACTGAGGGCAGCCTGCACGTTGGCCTCAAGAGCCGCCCGCGTCATCCGCCGTCGCAGGACCCCGTCATCTTCAATCCAATACACGAGTAACGGATCACGAATAAAGGTTTGTGCCATGGCCGGACTATTCCCGAACGCCGCACCCAACACTTCAACCACATGCGGGACCATCGCTAAATATTGGAACAGTTGGAGCCGTTGGATACCCGAATCGACGTACCGCTCCCATTCATTGATGGCCTGATCCGGATCGGCCGTTCGCCCCACGCTGCCTAAGACCGCCGGCAGAATGGTTGCCAGAGCTTTTCGGGTGACCGGTTCCCCGGCCATGGCCTGCAGATTCTGGTCGGCCCGTTTCCAATTCTGAAGGCTATAGGCCTTAAGAATGTGGGCCACGTCTTGGGAGGGGAGTCCTGAAGCCAGCAGTAAGGGAGTCGGATCGGGAAGGGAAGCAGCGGGAGGATCACCCTCAGAAGCTGCGTGTGGTTTGAAAGCGCTCATCGTCAAAGAGAAAATTATACGGGAGCGCGGCAGACCTTACAATGCAAGAATTTTTCAGTATACTCGGGCACCATGAACGAAGCCGAGCGGATCCAGTCGTATCAAACCCAATGTCCTGATCTTCGTCCGGCCTTGATCAGAGATTTTGTCCGGCAGATGGACCCGGATTATTTTGACAGCTTTCCTCCCGCCGCAATCCTGGAACATTTAGCTCTGGCAAACCGGCTCACGTTTGAACGACCCTGTGCCATCTCGATCCGGACTCTCCCCACCCGGCAATATCAACTGACCCTGGTGGGGTACGACTATTTTTCAGAATTTGCCATGTTCTGTGGCGTCTTATCGTCTTTTGGATTGGACATTCGCGAGGCCATGATTTTCACCTCGCTGGAAACCACATCCCCCACTTCCCTTTCCACGAAAGCCTCTCCGGGACACCTGCCCATGGGTGGATCTTCACATGGGACTCGAGGGTTGACCCGAAAAATTGTGGTGGATGTCTTTCATGTGCAGGCGCTTGAAGACTTGAAGTTTGAGGAACCCGAACAACGTGAACTTCAAGAGATGGTGACGGCCCTCCTTATCCTTCTTCAAAAGAATCAGATCCGCCAAGCCCGTCGCCAGGTGAATCGCCGGCTCATTGAGAATTTAGAGAACATGCGGCAGAAACCGACGGAAATGGTCCATCCAGTGCACATCAGCTTTTCCAACCCGCGCGGCAGTCATGAAACCATCCTGGATATCAGCTCAACCGATACCCCGGCGTTTTTATACACCTTTGCCAATGCCCTGGCCATGCGCGGCATCTATATCGTGAAAGCCAAGATTGAAGTCGCTAAGCATCGCGTCCGCAACCGTCTCTACGTCCGCGGGCGGCAAGGCGAAAAAATTCAGGGGAAAGCCGAACAACAGGAACTCCGAACGGCGGCCACCTTACTGAAAGAATTCACCCATTATCTGAGGTGGGCACCGGACCCCGGGAAAGCGCTCGATCATTTTGATCAATTCCTGGATCAATGGTTAGAGCAGGCCAATACCCCATCGCATCTCACCAAGCTGAGCCAGGCTTCCACTCTGGAACGGCTGGCGCAACTCTTTGGCAGCAGTGATTACCTGTGGGAGGACTTACTGCGCCGTCAGCATAACAACTTGTTGCCCATGATGAATCAGTACCAAAAAGGTCCCCTGATCCGGTCAAAAGCTATACTCAACAAGGCCATCGAGCCCTTATTGCTCAAAGCCAAAACTCCCGCCGACAAAAAGCAGCGTTTGAATCAATGGAAAGATGAAGAACTGTTTCGCATCGACATGCGTCATCTCCTGGAGAATAGTCCGCTCCCGCAGTTTTCCCAAGCCCTGACCAATCTCGCTGATGTCATTCTCAATCAGGCCCTTTTGCATTCTCAACAGGCGATCAATCCGAAAGCCTCCCTCACCGCTCAGCCGTCGATGGCGATCTTTGGATTAGGGAAACTTGGAGGCGGCGAATTAGGGTATGCCTCCGATATCGAGATTCTGTTCGTCTATCACATGCCGGGCACCCCCCCGCGCGGTCAGATCGCGCAACTCTCCTCGGATTATTTTGAACGCTGGGCGCAGGAATTTCTCCAATGGATTGAAGCCAAACAGGAAGGCATTTTCCACCTGGATACCCGGCTTCGGCCGCATGGAGAAAAAGGGCTCCTCGCCAATTCCCTGGAAGAAATTCAGCGGTATTATACTTCAGAGGGCGGAGCCGCCCCCTTTGAACGACAGGCCCTTATTAAGCTTCGGTTTCTTGCCGGCAATCGCGCGGTCGGAAAAGCCGTGGAGCAACATCGTGACCAGTTTGTCTATGCCCCCGACCCATGGGATTTGCAGACCGCCCTCCACCTTCGTGAACGGCAGATCAAGGAATTGGTCCGGCCGGGAACCACGCATGTGAAATACGGAGCGGGAGGCCTCCTTGATGTGGAGTATACCGTGCAATATCTTCAACTCATGCACGGGCACGACCATCCCTCCATTCGCACGCCCAATACCCTCGAGGCCATCGATCACCTGAGCGGGGAAGGCCTGGTCAGTCTTGAGGAGGGGGCCCAACTCAAAGACCACTATCTGTATTTCCGACAACTCATTGATGGACTCAGAATTGTCCGTGGCCATGCCCAGGACCTTGTCCTGCCCCCATCCGGTTCTGATGAAATGGTTTTTCTCGCTCGCCGGCTCGGGATGCACACCACCAACTGGCTTCAGGGGGCCGACGATCTGGAGCATGCCATCCATTCCAGAATGAGAAACATTCACGAACAATTTCTTCGACGGTTTCCCAAACGCTAACGCCCGGGCATCAGAAGGCATGACGTCATCCCTTCATTGAATACCCGGGCGTTAGGAACCCCACCGACCTTTTCCGCAGACAGGCGGAAAGGTTCACATTCAACGTTTACACATCATAGTACATAAAGTATTCATACGGGTGTGGTCTGACTCGAATGGCATCGATTTCATTGGACCGTTTATAGGCAATCCAGGCTTCAAGCAGGTCCTCGGAAAACACTCCGCCTTTTAAGAGAAATTCATGGTCATCCTCAAGCGCCTTTAAGGCCTGTTCCAGGCTCGAAGGCAATGAAGGAATATTCCCTAATTCCTCCGGTTCCAAATCATAAAGATTTTTATCCATGGCTTCCCCTGGATGGATTTTATTTTGGATTCCGTCCAATCCGGCCATCAGCATGGCACTGAAGGCCAAATACATGTTGCAGGAAGGATCAGGGAATCGGACCTCAATGCGCTTGGCCTTGGGACTCGGAGAATACATGGGAATCCGGATGCCCGCCGATCGGTTCCGGCTGGAATAGGCCAGCAACACCGGTGCTTCAAAGCCCGGTGTCAGGCGTTTGTACGAATTCGTAATCGGATTGGTGAGCGCGGCTAGGGCCGGACCATGTTTGAGTATCCCACCGATATAATATAAGCACATCTGCGAGACACCCGCATATTCCTTCCCGGCAAACAGAGGCTTCCCGTCTTTCCAAATGCTTTGATGCGTATGCATCCCGGTGCCATTATCCCCATAGAGCGGCTTGGGCATGAAGGTCACGGTTTTGTTATGCCGACGCGCGACATTGCGCACAATATATTTGTACATCATCATCTGATCGGCCATCTTGACCAGGGTATCGAATCGAAGATCGATTTCGGCTTGCCCCCCTGTGGCCACTTCATGATGATGCTTCTCCACCTTAATCCCGGCTTTTTCCATTTCCCGGCACATCTCCGACCGGAGATCCTGTTGCGAGTCGACCGGAGCCACGGGGAAATAGCCCTCCTTGTGGCGCGGGCGGGACCCGAGGTTGACTCCATCTTTTCCGGAATTCCAGATGCCCTCTTCTGAATCAACAAAGTAGTACCCGGAGTGACTGTTTTGATCAAACGATACATGGTCAAAAATAAAAAATTCGGCTTCAGGGCCCCAATAGGATATATCTCCGATTTTCGTGCTCTTGAGATATTGTTCCGCTCGAAGCGCCACTCCACGAGGATCCCGCTCGTAGATGGTCCGGGTAATCGGATCTTGCACGTCGGCAATCAGGCTTAACGTCGGAATTTCCATAAATGGATCCATGCAGGCGGTATTCGGGTCAGGCACCACCAACATGTCGCTATTTTGGATCATGCGCCAGCCACGAATAGACGATCCATCAAATCCAGAGCCTTCTTTAAAGAGATCCAACGTCAACTCTGAGGTCGGGATCGAAAAATGCTGCCAGGTCCCCATGAGATCGACAAACTTGACATCGACCATTTCCACCTTGTTCTTCTTCGCAAAATCCAACACTTCTTTCGCGGTCATTCAATACCTCCTTCGCCAGGCACAGCTGTTTATAAAATTTAAAAACCCCCTCATCGCCTCAACTGTTACCACGCACGCATCCGACATGGGTCGGAGGTCATGTCCGACTCCACCCCATCAGGCTCAATCACACACCTCCAGATTAGGAATAGGCCCGTTCGTTGTGTTGACTGAGATCCAACCCCATTTCCTCATCCTGGGCGGAGACTCTCAGCCCGACCGTCACATCCACGATTTTAAGAATGAGATAGGTTCCGATGACAGAAAACGCCAAGGTTACCAAAGCCAATACGACTTGTATACCAAACTGTCCTGGGTTTCCAAAAAAGAAACCCTGGGCCCCGATGGAGGCAAACAACCCTGTCGCGAGTATGCCCATAAACCCGCCCACGCCATGAATGCCTACGACATCGAGCGAATCATCATAGCCGAGCCGCATTTTCCACACGACCGCGACATAACACACGGTGCCGGCAACCAGACCAATCAGAAGGGCTGACATCGGCCCGATAAATCCTGCTGCCGGGGTCACTGTGGCCAAACCCGCGACCACTCCACTGGCGACCCCTAACACGGTTGGTTTTCCCCTATGGACCCATTCGGCCACCATCCAACTGATTCCCCCGGCCGAGGCGGCCGTATGAGTGGCAAGAAACGCCGCCGCGGCCACGCCATTGGCTCCTAGCGCACTCCCCGCGTTAAACCCGAACCATCCGAACCAGAGGAGTCCCGCACCCAGGACGGTCATCGGCAAATCATGTGGAGGCATCGGCTCTGCACCAAATCCCTTGCGCTTCCCGAGCATCACGGCACAAACCAAGGCCCCGAAACCGGAAGAGATATGGACGACCGCACCACCGGCAAAATCCAAAGCGCCAAGCTTGGCCAACCACCCGCCACCCCACACCCAATGGGCCAACGGCGTATAGATCAGAAGGGACCATAAGACGGCAAACATGAGTAAAGCTTTAAATTTCATCCGCTCGGCCACACTGCCGGTAATCAGGGCAACGGTGATGGCGGCAAACATGAGCTGGAAAAACATAAAGACTTGATGGGGCACGGTCGACGCATACAACGGACTCGGATCCAATCCCACATCATTCAGACCTACCCATGCCAGGCTGCCAATGACCCCTCCCACATCAGGACCGAAGGCTAAACTGTATCCGCCCAACACCCAAATCAGGCTAATGACACACAGAATCACCATGGTATGCATGATGGTTCCCAGCACATTTTTTTTGCGAACCAGCCCACCATAGAATAAGGCCAGACCGGGAAGCGTCATACACAACACCAGCGCCGAAGACATTAAGAGCCAGGCCGTATCGCCCGTATCAATTTTCGGCAAACCCTCTTCACCTGCCCAAACAAGGAAGGGTTGAGTCAAACTCAGGCCAAGCACCAGTCCGGTCAATCTTTCCATCGTTGAGCGTGGAATCAACAGATTCATTTCCCCTCCTCGAGTAAAGACGTAATGTGGTCGGGTGCCAATGGTCAGACCGCTCCTTCGCCCGATTCCCCCGTACGAATACGGATCACGCTATGTAACTCGGAGACGAAAATCTTTCCATCCCCAATACTGCCGGTTTTGGCTGCACGCATAATGGCTTCCAGAGCTTCCCCCACTCGATCATCGGCCAAGGCGATTTCCAGTTTAATTTTTGGCACAAATTCAATCTGATATTCAGTGCCACGATAGGTCTCTTTATGACCTTTTTGACGACCGAATCCCTTCACTTCGGTGACAGTCATGCCCTGAATACCCAACTCGATCAACGCATCTTTCACTTCATCTAACTTAAAGGGTTTAATAATGGCTTGAATCAGCTTCATAAGAACCATCCTTCCATTGGATTAAGACACTCTGAATACGGCTTGTAGTCGTCGCGCGCATTTGACCCTCCCGAACGCCCTTGCTTTCGAAACGTTCACATCTCTTTTGTATGATTTTTTTGTATGAATTAACCATAGGCCCGTTCCCGGTGTTGGGTCAGATCACAGCCGAGCACCTCATCTTCTCGAGTGACACGTAACCCGATCGTGCCGTCAACGAGTTTGAGGATGAGATAGGTGCCGACAAATGAGAACACCCACGTTGCGCCCACTCCAATGACTTGGATGACGACCTGCGAGGGGTTTCCGAAAAAGAGCCCGGTGCCTCCACCCATGCTCGCAAATAATCCGGTGGCCACGGCCCCCCAGGTTCCTCCGATTCCATGGATGCCAAGCACGTCCAAGGCATCATCATAGCCCAGTTTATGCTTTAAAAATACACCGAGATAACACACCACGCCTCCTCCAAAACCAATCACAAGCGCCCCGATGGGCCCCACATAGCCGGCGGCTGGTGTGATGGACACCAGACCCGCGACGGCACCGCTGGCCGCCCCCAACACGGTCGATCTTCCTCGATAGAGTCCCTCCACGCCGACCCAGGCTAACGCTCCGGCGGCCGTCGCCACATGAGTGGCCACAAAGGCACTCGCCGCAACCCCATTGGCCGCCAGGGCACTTCCCGCGTTGAATCCAAACCACCCGACCCACAATAAACTGGCCCCGATGACCGTAAACGGCAGGTTATGGGGGCTCATATTGTCGGTACCATATCCGTGGCGTTTTCCTAAGACAAGCGCGCAGGCTAACGCAGCCACTCCCGAACTGATATGGACCACCGTCCCGCCGGCAAAATCTAAGTCACCCAATTCCGCCAGCCAGCCACCTCCCCATACCCAATGAGCCAGAGGCGCATAAATGAAGGTGACCCACAACACCGCAAACAAGGCAAAGGCACTAAATTTCATTCGCTCGGCAATGGCTCCACTAATGAGCGCCACCGTAATCGCAGCAAACATAAGCTGAAACACCATGAAGGCTAAGTGGGGAATCGTGGAACCTTGAAGCGGTTCGGGTCCCACCCCTATCAATCCCAACCAATTGAGTCCGCCAATGACGCCCCCCACATCCGGCGCAAACGCGAGGCTATAACCCCAAAACACCCACACCACACTGACGAGACAGACGGCAATAAAACTATGCATCATCGTACTTAACACGTTTTTACTCCGGACCATCCCGCCATAAAACAACGCTAATCCCGGTATGATCATGGCCAATACCAGGGCCGAGGACATCAACACCCAAGCCGTGTCGCCGGCATTGAGTTCCGAGGTTCCTCCATCTTGAGCCCACACGAACGAGCCCAACCCGTTCAAGACCAAGACAGACATGAATGTCGAAAATATAACTCTACTGGCTTTGTGAATATACGCCTTCATCGTCTTTGCTCCTTTGACCTCTTCTTAAAAGAGGAAAATGGCTTCAACCGCCAGTGTCTGTTGGTTATTGGTCAGGGTATTTCTTCCATCTAGAAACACATTTTGATTTGATTTGTCATATCGAAATTCCAATCGCGTAATCAGCGACGGAGCGGGCTTATATTGAAGGGTCAACGTGTTCTCCCAAAGGGTTTGTGCGATCGGAGCTGACACGGCACAGACATTCGCATTTCCACCGGAACCGGATCCGGCCGTCCCCAAACAACTCTGGTCGCCTCCGGCGTCCTCCCAGATTTCTCCACGAAAACGGAGACCCCATTGTTCATTGAAATCATAAATGACATATCCCGCGACACCATCCCAACGGGCATTGCGACCCGAGCTGATCGCGCTCCCATTTTCCTGATTGGCATAATACCCTTCCACCACAAAGCCCAATTGATCTGTCGCCTGGAAGGTCGCATACCCGCCGACAAGGACCCGTGTGCCTGACCCGGATCTCGTATTCGAACTCTCTTTTCCCACAATGCCATACACATTCAATCCAAGCGCTTCAGTGGGGCGATAGGACACTAACCCTTCCACCGTTTTCCCCGTATTATTATCCTCCGTCAAACCCGTAAAAGAATTGAGTGCACTCATTAACAATGAAAGGTTTTCGTTTACGGCATATGCCAGACGAATGCCGGTGATCGTAAAGGGCTGACCCAAACCAAACAACCAGGATCGGGAATAATGGTTATTAAAGGGACTTTCAATCACTTCATATCCCACCAAGGAATTCATCCGCCCAATCCGAATGTCCAACCCATTGCCAAGAGGGGCGACATACTGGACATACATTTCCTGAAAATCGATATCATCCCCGATTCGCCCACCCGTAAATTGCGCATCCTCACCAACATCCAATTTTAATCGAAAGCCGGTACGCTCGACGGGATTGGTCCCGTTGGTCCCTTCCTTTTCAAAGACCAATTGAGCCATATTGGGTCTGAAAGAATTGGCATCCCCGTCAAAGATCCGTAAATCATTGGCATTGGCCCCGGAATTTTTGGGAAAGTTGAAATTTTGCGTATAGGATGCATCCACATACCCATAGAGCTTGAAATCCTCCTTGGTTAACACCGCCGCCTCACTTACGCTTGCTCCGCCGGCCACCACAAGCAGTGCCAGACCAAGGCTCAACAACCCTCCATGCCTATGAGTCTTCTGTGAGTGGTGAAAGGTGATTCCAGCTATTAGGTCTCCAATCATGTAGCCCTCCGTGTTTTTGCGGTCGCACACGCCATTCCACGACCAGGATTTTCCTACGCCACCTTCCCCCGATAATGATCAGCCACGCTTCATTGACGAGACTCTCTTGGATTTCCCCAAGGACAACGAACGGGCATGGGGTCAAAAGGCAAAAAAAAATCCCCAACCAATTTCTTTGGCTGAGGACTTCATTGTCCGCGTTCGATTGTATGGGGGGTCGACCAGGGGACGTCGTTGTCCTTGGCGACCTATTTTGGATTTTGTACCACCCAATACATCATGTGTCAAGGGAGAGACAGCAAAATAAGCCCTGGATCCGTGAAAAAACGGCGCCTCGCAAAAATCCTAAAGCTGATTTTTCTCAAATTCTTCAGCCGGGATATGAGAAACATGCCAACGCGCGCTCTTCCGTGCTTGCCAATGCTCCAATCCCTTGAAAGAATAAACCTTCTACTCTGGCTCAGCTCCTTCATTGGCCTGGGTTGATCCAAGCCTTCAAGGAACTGACTCTTCTCTTTCTCTTTAAGGAGGTTATAAATGGAATCTTTTGGTTTTGAAAAGCTTACTCCCTTTCTCACAGCCAAGTCGCTGGTCATGATGGAAGCCAGCCTTGCGGCTCCTTCTTATCGGCGTCGTCGCATACATCGGAATACGCGCCGTTCGTTTCGGCCTCAACAAACTTGAAGTCATTTTACTCACTGTGGGGGAAAAGGATGCCAACAACCGGTTAGCCGCTGAAAAACGGGTTAAAACTCTCATCGGCTTGCTTCTGACCATTTGCCTCACTTTGGTCTGGGTCGTTGCTGTGGTGATGGGATTGGATCAGATAGGGTTGGACATCACACCCATTATCGCCAGTGCGGGCATCGTGGGACTGGCTGTCGGCTTTGGCGCACAAAATCTGGTCCGGGATGTCATTAACGGATTTTTTATGATTTTAGAAAACCAGGTACGGGTTGGAGATGTGGCCGTGGTCAATGGAACCGGTGGCTTAGTCGAGGCCATCAGTTTCCGGACCATTACCCTACGCGACCTGTCAGGAACGGTTCATATTTTTCCGAATGGCACCGTCACGACCCTCGCCAACATGAGCAAAGACTGGTCATACTATGTCATGAATATAGGTGTAGCGTATAAAGAGGATACCGATCGGGTATCTTCCGTCATGAAGGAAGTAGGCAGGGATTTACAAGCCGATCCGGAGATAGGACCAAACATTCTCGAACCCATTGAAATATTGGGAGTAGATGACTTCGGCGAATCGGAGGTCGTCATTAAAGCCAGATTGAAAACGCTACCCATCAAGCAATGGATGGTAGGAAGAGAATATCGGCGACGCCTGAAAAAAGCTTTTGACCAGCAGGGCATTGAAATTCCCTTTCCCCATCGCACGCTGTATATGGGAGAGGCCAGCCCGCCATTTATCGTCAAACATACGTCGTCTGAGGCGGAGAGGCCAACGCCGTAATCAGCAGGCATAAGGGCCTCGACTCTTAACTCTCTGGCGGAGAAAGTGGCGTATGTGGGGAGGGAAAGGCTTTCCAATAGCCTCGCGCCAACAGGCTCCACCCCACAAGAAAACACAGCCCTCCAAAAGGAGTGAGCATCCCCAATCCACGTGCACCCGATAGGGACATCGCGTAAAGGCTTCCTGAAAACAACACGATGCCCAGGAAAAAGGCCCAACCGGCCCATTTGAACTGGCGAAGAGGAACATAGACCACGCTCAAGCCGGCACTGAGTATGCCCAGGGCATGGATCAAATGATACCGCACACCGGTTTCAAAGACCGTCAACATCTGTTCAGAAAGAAACGGCTTGAGTCCATGTGCGCCAAAGGCGCCAATCGCGACACCAAGAAAAGCCATCAGCGCCCCACTCATCAATATTGGCCTTGCCATTTTTTGTATCCTTTTATGGTGAAAGGGATCTCATTCATGGTGAACTGGTTGTCGGATAGATTCGTCCCCATTGAATCTTTTGCCAAACCCGCTCATGAGCCCAATATAAAAATATTTTCGTGACCAATTCCGTTAATCCCACCGAAGCGGCAAGAAGGAGTTCTCCGGAAAAAATAAACACCAAAAGGGTGGTATCCAACGTCCCAACTACCCGCCAACTCACACCCTTCACCACACTACGCCAATGAGTTTCCATAGGTTCCTCTTATCGTTGACCTTGCCGCATGAGGACAGCAAAAAATTGCCTAAGATTGATGATCCGACGACTTTTTTTTCTTCTGCGTTGCACCCGGTACCGGTTGTGCTTTCATTTTGGGGACTACCCCTTCCCCCTCTCGGGGGAATACAAAATCTTCAAGAGTGTAATGATCAAGGACTGAGGCAATGGCGTTCCGCACATCCAGCATGATGCGCTGAATCGGACACGCCGTCGTTGCCGCATGAGGACAGTCCCGGCATTTCTGATACGCCGTCTGACTCACACAGGAAATCGGTGCGAGTGGGCCATCCAGAAGCCGAATAATCTGCCCCAGGGTGACTTCACGGGGCGACTTAATTAAAAACACCCCGCCATGGGCGCCCCGACGACTCCCAATCAGTCCCGCGTTCTTTAACGACAACAAAATCATTTCCAGAAAACCCAACGGAATATTCTGCCGCTCCGCCAGGGATTTTCGTTGCACGAAGTCCTTGCCCGAATCCCTGAGTCAGTTCAGTCATGGCCCGCAAGGCATATTCGCTTTTTTTAGAAAATCGCATAATACTACATAAAGTTAACTAATATTATGCACATTTACCATAAGGTTGTTGCTTGTTTCTAGCCCGACAAAGCCTTGCATGAGTCACGCGTGCGTTTAAGGCCTCGCAGGAGAGATCTGGCATTAATGATCGTGTAACGGCCCATGGACTGTGCAAAAAAAGATGGAACGGTTCCGAGGAAGCACTAAACCGGAGGAGACTTATTTGATCGGCAGTTCTCCAGGGACGCGTGAAGCCCGAAAGGAGATCAGGCTATCGACAAGAACAACCATCGCCGTCCCCGTCAGACCGAACCTGACGCCAGCAGGCCTGCTCGGGCCAATGTGAAGACGGAAGATCGATACCATTCGACCATGCTTAACTGCTTTCGCGAAGTCGAGAATCATTTGAGCCTGACCAACCGGCTCCCCCCTTGCGGCCAATCAATCGGCAAGACACCGCCGTCAGAGTCACACTTAAGGCGCAAAATCTGACCATGGAGCTCTATCAGGGCGGGGTGGCATCCAGACTTGAACTCATTTGTGCCCAGATCGCCCAGCTCGCAGTGGGTATCGAATCAGTGCAGATCAAGGCCGAGCGGCTGAAAGGCTCGGTTGCGCTCATCCGCGCACTCGACGTCGGGTGGAACCACAACCCATTGCCAGACGACGAACAGATCCATCCTTTCAATACATTCCAATATATCGATCTTGACAACCCTCCGCCCGACGGGGGGATGTCAACGCGGGCCATAACAGGGTGAATAATGATTTGACCAAACCTTTGGTTCCCTGACCGGCGCTCAGTCGTGACGTCCCAAGCATGGACAGAAGATCTGAGATACTACGTGAAATTTTCTGCTCCTTTCTTTTAATGAAAGGACCAGAAAATGGGAAAATACACGGACAGAATCAACACCCTAGGATTTAAGGCCAAAGTGGCCTTGGTCGCCGTCAGCGATAATCGCATACTGGCTGAATTAGCAAAGCAGTGTGGCGTACATTCCAAGCAGATCTAAGACGGGAAACAAGAACTGGTCGCCAGAGCTGACCATGTATTTGTGACAGGAATAGCCGAACCCGCCGGTCATGAAAAAAAGTGCAGCAGAAACCGCACGCCAAGATTGGACATCTCACAATGAAGCAGGATTTTTTAGCCACCGCACTCGACACCGCCGATGAGCGAACACAAAGCGATCATTAAGGCCCGGCAAGAGATTTCGGGAACTCGGCAGTGCTGGGGATGCCTCGCTTGCGTGCGAATGCGCGGCCCCAGGGGGTTTCCATCAGATTGGAGACCAAGACCTGCCTTGCAGCTTTGGACGAAGCGCTAATCCGTTCGGGGTACCGGAGGGTTTCAACACGGACCAGGAGTTCCAATATATCAGCGCGGAGTTCACGAGGGGGTTGGCACAAAGCACCAGTAACAGCATTGATGGAAAGGAACAAGGGGGCGACTATATCGTTGCCGAACGCCTATGCCATAGCGCGAAATACAAAGATGTGTATCTGCAAATCTATGGAACTCCAGCGACTCTCCGTATTGGGCTGACTCACTATTTTCAGTTCTACAATACGGAACGTGGGCACCAGGCACTGAACCGACGGACACCCAATGCCGTCTATGGTGGGGCTCCGGAGGTCAAGAAAACAGCATCATGGCGGGCAGAGATTTCACTTAGCGAGCGGTCTATAATTTGAAGACCACTTCTACCCAATACGATTGTCGAGTCGAGGTCGAAATACGTCTTCATGTTGACAAAGAAACATGAATGGATACTGTCAGATCAATAGCAGCGTTAACGGTACGATTCACTCTACGACTGTGAGTCATCCCCGGAAGTGACTGGAAACGTTCTAAGCTTCTTTGCTTGGCATGGAATAGGGCTCTGTCTGAACCCTCTGGCCCTCGGTGACATTTTCCCTATTCACGATCACATCTTCCTTCCCGGTCAAGCCCTCCATGACTTCGGTCCAATTTCCCTCTTTGAGACCCGTTTTAATCGCCATACGATGTGCTTGTCCGTCTTTGACGACGAAGACAGCGGGGGAGGTGTTTTGATCGGTTTGATCAATGGCCTGACTGGGGATCGCCATGGCATTCGGATGACTCTTGAAATGGAAGGTTGCGGTGAGCAGACTGCCTGGCATCAACATTTCCTTTTCATTGGGGAGGTCGATTTCCACTAACAGCGTTTTCGTTTCCGAATCGAGCGCCTTGGTGGTGCGAGTCACGGCACTGTCCAATTTCCACCCCTCAAGGTCTCGACTCGTCAACGTCACCGGAAATCCGGGGGTGATCCACCAAGGTACTTCCTGAGGAACACTCACAAACACGCGAAGGGTGGAAAAGTCCATTAAGGTATAGACCGGCACCGCTTGAGCGCTATTGCCTGTGGCCGATTGAATCAAAATGCCCGGGTCCGCAAACCGTCCCGTCACGGTGCCGGTGAACGGGGCGCGAATGTTCGTATAGTCCAGGAGGTCGCGCTGACTGCGCATGAGATGCTCGGCGGCTTGGGCCTGGGCGGCCGCCATGTCAAGATCCTGCTTGGCAATCGCCTCGGGATTTTCGGTCCACGCCCCCATAAGTCGCTTATGGGTGAGGGCTTTGATTCGGTATTGTTCTTGCGCTTTTTTAAAATTCTCTTTCAATTCCGGCGCGTCAATCACCGCCATCACCTCACCCGTCTTCACGATATCCCCGACGCGAAATTTCATCGAGGTGATGTACCCTGAGACTTTCCCATACATGGTCACGAGTTGCCAGGGTGAGACATTCGCCGGAAGGGAAATGGAAAAGGAAAACTCACGGGATTGCGGGTGGAGAATTTGGACAAGAGGCGCCTGTGGTTCTGCCGATTGCGTTGCGGTCGTCAGACTGTCCGTGGGACCAGGTTTCTCTCCTGTCGTGACGGTTCGCTGATAAAATAAGAAACCGAAGACAAGCAGCAGGACACCGCAGCTAAGGAGGATCAGGATGATCAGTTGTTGCGAGAGGGATTTTTCATGATTCTTAATGAAAGATTCGATGCCACGCATTTTCTTAACCTAAATAAAGCCTGGCGTTGATTATCTTGAGTATTTAACAGGACCCACCTGTGTAAACATTTAACCCAATGGCTTGAGTTCATGTCAATTTTATGAGAATCATCAAGAAGGAAGGGCCAAACTTTTCCCACCGGATAGTCACTACGTTGTCTCCTGGCCATGCAATCAACTGGATTATTTTTCGCCTCCCCACTGCGAAAATGAGGGGGCAACCTTCTCTTGGAGATTAAGGTCGGAGGTGTTGTCTGCTTACAAGGAAATGCCAACGGTTTTTTATCCAGATGATATTCAATGGTATGACTTTGATCGTTCATCACAAAACCCAAACTATCACCTCCGTTCTGAACAATAATACGCTTATCCCGGACCTGAGTCATGGAAACAAGAAGACGAATGTTTCCGGCACTCACTCGAATCTTAAGGCCACATATTTCTTCAACGAGAGCGATACTTGAAAGTAGTGTGTGAGGGGAATTGAAAAGACGGAATGTCTCAGGTTGCAATGGTTATTGCTACACATCCCTCTTCAACCACAAGGAGAGACGCCACGACGAGGGAGCGAACCAAAACCGACCAGCATGATCGAAGAACCAGAGATGCAATGACGCGTGGATACGGGCGGGTGCCCGGAAGCTCATCCCGCAAGCGCAAGAGGTGGAGGTGGCCGAGTTCTTGGCTACACATGCTGACTCATATGACGGGCAGTGGCGAGTTCCGGCCGTTCGCAGCAACCATCAGCCAGAGCGAGAACTCAAATCTGTTGGCGTCGGCGACACGATAATGGCCGCCGCCAGTGGCTGTTTAGCTGGGAAGTGACTGGAAAGGAAACGCTCTAAGCTTCTTTGCTTGGCATGGAATAGATCTCTGTCTGAACCCTCTGGCCCTCGGTGACACTTTCCCTATTCACGATCACATCTTCCTTCCCGGTCAAGCCCTCCATGACTTCGGTCCAATTTCCCTCTTTGAGACCCGTTTTAATCGCCATACGATGCGCTTGTCCGTCTTTGACGACGAAGACAGCGGGGGAGGTGTTTTGATCGGTTTGATCAATGGCCTGACTGGGGATCGCCATGGCATTCGGATGACTCTTGAAATGGAAGGTTGCGGTGAGCAGACTGCCTGGCATCAACATTTCCTTTTCATTGGGGAGGTCGATTTCCACTAACAGCGTTTTCGTTTCCGAATCGAGCGCCTTGGTGGTGCGAGTCACGGCACTGTCCAATTTCCACCCCTCAAGGTCTCGACTCGTCAACGTCACCGGAAATCCGGGGGTGATCCACCAAGGTACTTCCTGAGGAACACTCACAAACACGCGAAGGGTGGAAAAGTCCATTAAGGTATAGACCGGCACCGCTTGAGCGCTATTGCCTGTGGCCGCTTGAATCAAAATGCCCGGGTCCGCAAACCGTCCCGTCACGGTGCCGGTGAACGGGGCGCGAATGTTCGTATAGTCCAGGAGGTCGCGCTGACTGCGCATGAGATGCTCGGCGGCTTGGGCCTGGGCGGCCGCCATGTCAAGATCCTGCTTGGCAATCGCCTCGGGATTTTCGGTCCACGCCCCCATGAGTCGCTTATGGGTGAGGGCTTTGATTCGGTATTGTTCTTGCGCTTTTTTAAAATTCTCTTTCAATTCCGGCGCGTCAATCACGGCCATCACCTCACCCGTCTTTACGGTATCCCCGACGCGAAATTTCATCGAGGTGGTGTACCCTGAGACTTTCCCATACATGGTCACGAGTTGCCAGGGTGAGACATTCGCCGGAAGGGAAATGGAAAAGGAAAACTCACGGGATTGCGGGTGGAGAATTTGGACAAGAGGCGCCTGTGGTTCTGCCGATTGCGTTGCGGTCGTCAGACCGTCCGTGGGACCAGATTTCTCTCCTGTCGTGACGGTTCGCTGATAAAATAAGAAACCGAAGACAAGCAGCAGGACAACGCCACTCAACACGACCACTCGGCGAGAAAGACCTTTTATATGATTCTTAACAAAACCTTTCGTGTCGTACATGATTACGAATCATTTCCTGATAGATAAATGAAGGCTCAGAATGCGATGACCTGTACACGTTCACTTCCGCTTTTATTGTCCATTAGCACAGTGCAAAGAATATACTCACAAAGTCCAGACACGTTTTTCTCCATTCATACAAAACCGCGTTAAATCAATTGCGGAGAAAGGACGCTTCAGCCTAAACGAGGATTATATCTGGAAGTTTTTCCACACTGGGTACAAATTCCTCAACCAGTGCTGACAGTCAAATATCGCTGCTCGGGTAGGAACCTGATAGAAGTGGATAGCCGCCCAGTGCCAAAAAAGCGCTCGCGCAATACAAAAACAAAAAAGATCGAAACCGAACAACTCGCTCACTGCAAGATCGCACAACGCATCGCTAGATCCTCTATAAAGAAACCTTCCAGCAGAGAGGTCAACCAATGCTATTTTTCAATTCAGCTCAATACAGCAACCTTCAAATTGTGGTGAGCCTTTCTCTATGTCATACCCACTTCCGTTGACACGATGTAGCATGATGCCGCACCCTTCCTTGACATGATGTGGCATGATGCCGCACTTTCCCTTGACATGATGTGGCATCATGCACCACCAATGTCTTTCCTTCCTGTAGCGGCTTGATTAAGGTCCTTCTACTTCTCATTAGGAATATTCCACAACCTCTCCGACTTGACCTCAACCTGAATGCATAATGATCACTCCGCAGCAGACTGCTTCTGCGAACTGAGTAGCCCTTACCGGTACTCACACAATCAAGAGAGGCGCAAATTCTGGGATCATTCAGAATTTATGGTTCTGGCCTTACAGCTTGACGATGTGTATCGAAAATCTATCTTGAGTAATTGCCAGTAAACAAGCGCTGCAGGTGAACCCCGGGCACGTGTGTCTACAACTCGCGTGTCAACGTAATGTTCTGTGTTGCTGAGTTTCGCCCAGACAGGCGAGGCCCTTTTCTTTTGTTTCGGCAAAAGGCCCCAAACCCATTGACTCCCCGCCTGGCCTCATGAGAGGGGGGGACGTCAGCCTACGGAGGGCGGACCAACTCGCTCCGCTTAACCAAGGCCCTCCAGCGGATGAGAGCGTCACTCCCTTTGACCAGACGGCAGGCGTTGGACCATGGGAGAGAACCTGATGGGAGAGAACCTTTCAGGGACACACAGAAAAGAGGGAAGAACCCTCTACTCGGTATGATCCAATTTCTGTCTGCCCAAAAAAATTAGATCGGAGGATTTTCGGTGCAACATTTGCATTATTTCATCACCGTATGACCTGTATGTAAATGGACTAAACCCAAGGATCCTGAAGGGATTGGTTTTTTTATTTTTAACATGCAGAAATGCCGGAACTGTGAGTTACCAATCCTTTGTAAGGGGCACAGGCAGTAGGGAGGGCAGGCGGTATGGAGGAAAAGCTACTCTTGATCACGTTCCGACAATCGTTGGAACAAGAGCTTGCGCGAATACTTCACGAAATCGGCATAAAAACCTACACGATGATTTCCGGGGTTTCGGGGATGGGAGAAACTGGGGCGGTTCCCGGACCTTACGACCTTACCGGCTGGATTGGAGCAAATTCGATCATTATCCTTGCCCTCAATGAAGAACAGGAAAAACTTGTCGTGGAGAAATTGAAGGGATGGCATGATCATTTGGTCAAACAGCAACCTTCATTGAAAATTCCCATGCGGATTTTCGTACTTCCATGCAGCCAGGTTCTATGAGAGAACAATGGCGGCATCACACTCATACGAACCATTTGGGAAGCCAGCCTAGATAACCATGGTACGAGCGGCATTACGGAATCCCTATGCGATTGTGGCATTGAGCCTCATCGTCTGCATTTTGGGTGCGATATCATTTTCCAAAATGACGGTGGACATCTTTCCTGAAATTAATATGCCGGTTCTCGCGATCGCCACGTTTTACAAGGGAATGGGACCGGCCCAAATTGAAGGTGCGATAACGCTCCGATTGGAACAAATGTGTCTTCAGGCGGCATATGTGGACCACATCGAATCCCGCTCCTTGCCAGGCGTGAGCCTCATTAAAGTCTATTTTCATCCTTCATATGATATTAATTCGGGTTTGGCCGAAATTACCAGTCTCATTTATTCCGGTCTCCGGTATTTACCACAAGGTATATTTCCCCCGATCATCCTCAAGTTCGGGGCAGCTAATTTGCCCATCGTGCTGCAAACAACCAGCAGTAAAACCCTTGGAGAAAAGGAAGTCCGGGATCAGGCCTATTTTAACATCAGACCCCAACTCGGTAGCGTCCCCGGCATCGCCTTTCCCACCACTTTTGGAGGAACGATTCGCCAACCTACCATTTTCATGGATCGTGAACGGATGCTTGCCCGTGGAGTCTCGGTGTCGGAAATTGTCGAGGCGATAAATACCGCAAACGTGTTGCTTCCGGCGGGAGACGTCAAAATCGGAGCCCTGAATTACAACATGTATACGAATGGGATGATTCAAGTCATTGAAAATATGAATAACATTCCCATTAAGGTGGTAAATGGGGTCACCATCTTTTTACGGGATGTGGCAACGGCAGCAGATTCAACGAGCATTCAAACCAATATCGTGCGGATCGATGGAAACCGGGCGGTGTATTTGCCGATTATGAAACAAGCCGGCGCCAATACGATTGCCGTCATCGATGGAGTGAAGGAAAAGGTCAAAAACTTAGTCGGGGTTTCCAAAGACCTGACCGTCAAACTTATTGCCGATCAATCGTTATATATTCGCAATGCCATTCAAACTTTGGAGCATGAGGGATTAATCGGCGGAGGGTTGGCCTGCCTTATGGTGCTTATTTTTCTCGGGAGTTTTCGCTCCACCATGATTATCGCCATGGCCCTGCCCATTTCCATCCTGGGCGCGTTCATTCTTTTGTACTTCACAGGCCAATCGATCAATATTATGACCCTGGGGGGGTTAGCACTCGTCATCGGAACCCTCCTAGACAACAATATCGTTGTTCTTGAGAATGTCCACCGCCATTTAGGAGAGGGAAAGTCGCCGGCTCAAGCTGCCGGCGATGGGACCAGCGAAGTGGCGCTTCCCATGTTGGTTATCACCATCAGTATTCTCATCGTCTATCTTCCCATTATGTTTTTTACAGGCATCATAAAATTTCTGTTTGTTCCACTGGCCCTTGCCGTAGGTTACACGATGGTGGTTTCCTATGTGTCTTCCATGACGGTGGCTCCGGTCGCCATGGCAGCTCTCTTCAAGGGGCAGTCGCATCATACGGAGGGAAAATCCGGAAGAGTATTCGATAGAATATTCGACGCATTCGTCCAACGCTATGTCCACGTTCTGAAATGGTGTCTCAGTCACAAAGGCTTGGTGGTCGGGTTGGTTCTGGCCGTCTTCGCGATTTCGCTGCTTGTTGCGCCTCGCTTAGCCACGGAATTTTTCCCCAAAGTTGACAGTGGTCAATTTATCCTGCACGTTTCCGCCCCAACAGGGACTCGAGTGGAAAAAACCGAAGCGATCTTCGCTCGAGTCGAGGATTTGATCAAAAAAGTGGTTCCAAAAGAGGAGTTGAATCAAATAGTGGCCAACATCGGATTACCACAGGGGTTTATGGTCCTTTATTCCCCGGTCAACGGACCCCATCAAGGCTTTCTCATTGTCTCGTTGGAAAAAGAACATACTCCTACGAAAACAATCATTGAGAACCTCCGCACGGCTATATTGAAGGAGCTTCCAGGGCTTAAGTTTTCGTTTCAAACCGGAGGGCTGGTCAGCGACGTGCTGAACTTCGGTCTTCCTTCTCCCATCGATATTAAACTTTCCGGGCCTAACCTCGATGAATTAGCGGAGAATGCGGAAAAAATCCAAAAAGTGGTCGCTCAAATCCCCGGAACCTCCGATGTCCGGGTCCATCAGGGGATGGATTACCCGGAGATCTACTTGGATATCGATCGTGAAAAAGCGGCCCTGGTAGGGTTACAAGAAAAAGAGATCGTTAAGGATCTTGTCACGGGCTTGAGTTCCAATATTACCTTGAATCCGGGGTATTGGATCGATCCTAAATCCAATAACGCTTATTTTGTTGTGGCTCAATATCCGGAGCAGGTTCTTCTTACGTTTAATGATTTCCTCAACACTCCGCTTTTGGGGAGCAAAGTTCGCGGGGCTAAACCTTCCCCCGGGGAAGTGGGAACGCCCTTCGCCCTGGAACAGACGTCTTACATGGATCAAAACCCATACGCTACCCTCCAAGGGCAAAGAGGAGAAAAGCCGGTCTTATTAAGCGATCTAGCCCATGTGAACCGGCAAATCGGTCCTGAAACCATTGACCATTATCATTTGCAACGAACCATGGATGTCTTGGTGGACCTTCCCGGAAAAGACCTGGGATTAGTCGCAGGTAAAATCGAGGACGCTCTTGCGAACATTACGCTCCCCTCAAGTGTCAAAATGGATTTCAAAGGGCAAGTGGAAAGTATGCGGGCAGCGATCAGTGGATTCGCCGGGGTTCTTCCCTTGGCCGTGGTTCTCGTCTACCTGATCATGGTAGGCCTGTTTCGATCCTATGTGGACCCCCTGGTCATTATTGGTGCCGTCCCCCTTGGTTTTATCGGAATCATCTGGATGTTATTCCTTACCAATACTTCAGTGAATGTAGAATCCCTTATCGGATCGTTGATGATGATAGGAATTGTTGTCGCCAATAGTGTCCTCCTCGTTGACTTTGCCAACAACGAGATGCGTGCAGGACGCCCACGGGAAGAGGCTGTCATAGAAGCCGGGCGCCTTCGTATTCGGCCGGTGCTCATGACGGCTCTGGCCACAATCATCGGCCTCACTCCCATGGCTCTTGGATTTGGAGAAGGAAGCGAAATGAACGAGCCCTTGGCCCGTGCCGTCATTGGCGGTCTTCTGGTTGGGACGGTTTTAACACTACTCTTTATTCCTGTTCTTCATACCATTGGCCGAAAAGATTCCGAGGGAACTTCCAAGGAAAATGAAAATGCACCCCAACCGTCATAGGATAACTATTTTTTAAACATTTTTCCGCCTTACCCGAAATCACCCATCATGTCTCTTCTGCCTGACTTTCCCGGAAACCATCCTCTTTCTTGTCACCGTGGCTCGATGCGAAACACCCTTATTCTAGGGTTAGCCGGTATCGCCATTCTCATAGCAGGATATGTGTTCTTTGTGAGAGGGATTTCACCTTTCACCTCAGCGCCCTCTCATCCCAGCGAGGAAAACGGAAAGAAAAGTGGCACACCGAGTTCAAGTGTGTCGACAGTTGCTGATACGGATACCTCACCTCGCGTACAGGTAAGCACACCTCAACGAAAAGATCTCGTCGACACCTTAAAGATTCCGGGTGCCGTTTTCGCGTGGGAACAAGCGACCTTATATGCGAAGATCTCAGGGTATCTGAAATGGATCGGGGTGGATAAAGGGGATGTGGTCAAAGAAGGAGAACGATTGGCAGAAATCGAAAATCCCGAAGTTCAGGAGCTGTACGAACAAGCCGAGGCGGACTACCGGATTAAACAACTTACCGCGGATCGTCTGTTGGCTGTATGGGAAGAAAATCCGGATCTCATAGCCAAACAAGAAGTTGATGTGGCCTTATCCGTTGCGGCGACAGCCGGTCATGTCCGCAACAATCAGAAAGTCCTATATGATTACCGTATGATCTACGCCCCATTTGCTGGAGTGGTGACCGCACGATTTGTTGATCCTGGCGCATTAATTCAAACAGCAACGAGTTCTGCCACCAAAAACAATCCCCTCGTCACCGTTATGAATTTCGATCAAGTCCGTATTTACTTCAACATTCCGGAGAAATTCGCCTCCTTGGTCAAAGCAGGCCTGCCCGTCGATATCCTGACACAAGAAAACGGCCGTGAGAAGATCTTTCCGGGAAACATCGCCAGAACCAACAAATCTTTGGATCCGGTCACCAGAACCTTAATTGCGGAAGTTGACATGTCCAATGAAAACCATCAGCTTCGTCCAGGCATGTCCGTTATGGGAACCCTCTATCTCCAAGAGCACAAGAATACATTAGTCATTCCTCCGGATGCTGTCATTACGGATATGAACGATATGTCTTCGCATTATGTGTTCATTGTCAAAAACGGAAAGACTCGACGCGTGACGGTTACACTTGGCATCGATGACGGCACCTCCATCGAAGTGTTGGATGGATTGACTCCGGACGATGAAGTGATCGTGGTTGGGAAAAGCAGTGTGGTGGAAGGCGTGGCCGTGGACAAATCTCCGTATACGCTTCCTTCCGGTCAACCGGCCAAACAAAAATTTTAATAGATTTGAAACAATCGTGAAGAGTAAAGTGAAATTGTCAAGACTCAACAGAATACTTTCCCATGGGTGGAGGTTTGTCATGGATCAAGGTCTCTCATTAAAAAAACATTCCATGTTCCCCATCTTTCTCATCCTCTTTGTTCTCACGATTGCCGGTCATATGGGGAAACCCGATTCAGCCTTCCCCCAGGTTCTTGACGTCCTGTTACAAGAAAAGACCCCTTCTGCAAAGACGCACGACCATTCGATTAAGGGATCTTTTCCCCATTCCCTTCCACTAACCGCTGATTCAGCGTTAACGATGAATGAAGCGATCCGAATCGGGTTACAAGAGCATCCGCTCTTGGAACGGTCTCACTATGCTTCTGTGATTGCCAAAGCCCACACCCGCCAAACACAGGGTGAATTGTATCCATGGCTGGAAGCGTCCGTGTCAGGGTCAAGCGGGTCTCTCCGTATAGTGGCAACTGATGGCAAAACCATTCATGACCAAGGTGGACACGGGTTTGACCCAGGGGGCGCTCTTCCCAAATACAACCAAAATATGATTACCGGAGGGCTGATCCTCAATCAGCTTCTCACGGATTTCGGGAATACCAGTCATCGGATTTTGGCAAATCAGGCCACGGAAAAAGCAACTCAGAAAGAACTCCTGACTCAAAAAGCTCTCGTGATTTTGAAGGTCAAGCATGCGTATCTCAATTGCCTCATGCAACAATCGTTGCTCAAAGTCGCCGAATCGTCCTTCCAACGGCGAAAGGCCCTGGCCAAAATCGTCCAAACGCTCCATTCTCAACAACTGAAAGATAAGTTAGACCTAGACTTAATTCTCCTGAAAGTCTCTGAAACGGAACTGGGTATCATGAGGGCCAAAAGTGACCTCGCACAGCGGTTTGCCATTCTGAATAATGCCATGGGCATTCAAGGGCCGGATCACTATGACTTATCTGCGTTGAAAAAGAGTCCCATCGATATGTCCACCTTCACCGACCAGGTTCTGGACACCCTTTTACATACCGCTATTCAGAATAGGCCGGAACTGTTGGGGGCCGTTGATCACCGCCAAGCGCGCCAGGAACTTCTTCACGCGGCAAAATCGTTACATTTCGGATCGTTCACCGCTGTCGGGGTAGCCGCGTTGACCCAATATGGCGATGTTCATGAAGGAGGTATCCCGAAAGACGGCTTCGCCCCGTTTTGGGGCGCGGGTGCCACGGCGCGTGTCCCAATTTTCACAGGATTCCGCATTCAAAACGAAATACGTGAAGCCGGTCATCATTTAGGTGAATCGGAACACGAACTGAAGAATGTCGCCAATGAAGTGGGGTTGCAGGTTACTCGAGCGTATCTCGCGATTATAGGAAACGCCCAGCAGATTCCCCTTGAAGACCAACGCGTCGCGTTAGCTCGTGAATCGCTCCAACTGGCCGAAGAACGGTACCGTGTGGGTCTGAGCTCCATTCTCGATGTGATCCAGGCGGCGACCTTGTTATTTGAATCAGAATCGAGATTCATCGAAGCGCAATATCTCTACCAAATCAGCCAGGCAGCCCTCGCCCACGCAACAGGCTCGGATTATAAAACTTACGAATAGGGGACTTCCAGCCATGCGTCATCGTCCTGTCAACCTCATATTTTTCATGGTCTCTGTGTTGGTTGTGTTGTTGGCGAATCAGGCGGAGGCCCTTATGGCCGGCGACGATCGGACAACCCCGTCCCCTGCACCCAAGGTCTCCGACTCCCGTCTTTCTTGGGAAGAAGCGGTTCGGATTGGCCTGGACAACCATCCCTCCATTCAAATTGCGGAACATCAGGCAAAAGCTTCCGATACGGTTACCCGGCAACTCGAATCCGCACATTATCCACAAATCACGGGAATGATCGCCGGGACTGGAGGAAACACGCGGGTTCTTGCCAACTTAAATACTTCCGGTTCCCTGCCCAAGCCGAATCTTTATATGGCCACAGTCGGCATACGGGTCGATCTCCTGATTACCGATTTTGGCCACACCACTCATAAGATTCTTGCGAACAAATCTCTGACCAAATCAGCCGAACAACGGATTTTAACCAGTAAAGCCCTGGCGATCCTTGACATTCAACAGGCCTATCTGAATGTCCTCAAACACCAACACCTTGTCCTCGTGGCCCAAGATATTCTTCAAACCCGCAACCAAATTCGCAAACAGGTAGAAAGCTTATATCGCAATCAATTGCGGTCAAAATTGGACCTGGATTTTGCCACCGTATCCGGTCATCAAGCGGAAGTTGGGCTTCTCAAGGTGAAAAAAGACCTTAAACTGGCATTTACGAACCTCAATTTGGCAATGGGTCGAGCAGGAAGTCAGGAATACTCCCTAGACCCCGTTTCGATTGTCGTCCAACCTGACCCGCCAATTACTCAACTGGTCGATGTGGCTCTGGCTCAACGACCGGAAGTGCGGGGCAGTCATTTTCACATCACCGCAACCGAAGAAGGCGTGAAAGCAGCCAAGGCGCTACGATATGGGCATATTAACGCGCTGGGAACCCTCGCGCAGAGCTACTGGAGTCGAAACGAATACGACCCAAATGGGACGGTGAAAAATCCCGGCAAGCAAGTAGGCTGGTATGGAGCTGCCGTGGCCAGCTCATTCCCCTTGTTTACCGGAGGGAGGATTGAAGGCCAAATCGACGAAGCCCACGGAAGACTGGGTGAGGCTGTCGCCAATGCCCGCGCGATCGCCAATGATGTCATCCTACAAGTGATGCAAGCCTATTTGGCTCATCTCATGACCGCACATGAAATTTCCTTGGCTGAAAAACAAGTGCAACAAGCGCAGGAAGCTCTTGGTCTTAGCACAGCACGATACGAAACCGGGCTTGGATCGATTATAGAAGTGGTGATGGGAACGACGAATTTCTTAGTCGCGAAATCGGCTTTGTTAGAAGCACAGTATAACTACCGCACAAGCGAAGCCGCTCTCGCCTTTGCGACCGGCGATGAGTATCGACGGTATGTTGCCCAATCTAAAGAAGAAGGAATCCATCCGTGAAATGTCGACTCGGATGCTCCCAGGCGTTTCCTATCTTCCCGGTGATTCTCGTAGTCTGGGCCTTCATCATCCTTCCCGTAGCGCCTCTATCGGCCCAGAAGGTCGATTCTGATCCAACCGAGTCCTTTCCTAAGGAAACGAACATCCAGGAGGGTTCGTCCTTCCTTGGCTATGAAACGGCTATCAGGATCGCTCTCGAACGACACCCTTTGCTGAAAAAATCCAGAGAACGTTCGATGGCCACTCAGGCCATGACCGAACAGGCCAAATCTCGCTATTATCCGCAAATCGATGCGTATGCAATTACCACTGCCGGGTTTGTCAGGCCATTAAGCGGGTTTAATATTGCCGGGGCTCAAAACAAACCCCTCTCCTATGTGCAAGAGGCCGGGTTCAGAGCAGACCAAATCATTTACGATTTTGGCCGAACAGCTCATAGAATTCTGGCCGACCAAGCCGCCGAGGGTGCCGCCAAAAATTCGGTGCTCACACATAAGGCGTTAGTGATCCTGAGAGTCCAGCAGGCTTACCTGCAATCACAGCGCCAAAAAAGGTTAGCGGATATTATGAGGGGCATGGTCAAAGTACGCAAAGTAATTCGCGAACAGATCCTCACGTTGCATAAGAATCAACTCAGATCCAAGCTTGATCTCAATCTGCTGGACCTGGAACTGAAGAATGCGGAGGTGCAGCTTATTCAAGCCAAGAACGAACTCCATGCCGCATTCGCGGCCTTGAATAATGCCATGGGCATCCAACAAGGACCAATGGAATATACCTTGGAAGAGGTGAACCCCAGTTCCGTTCCAGGGGAGACTGATCATCTGATTCACATCGCCTTGAAGTACCGGCCGGAAATGATGACTCACCGGAGCCAGATTCTCGAGGCGGCGGAACGTATCAATACGGCGAATGCTCAACATTTTCCAACCCTGATATCCTCCGGACTCTGGGGGGTGATTCACTTTAGTGACGCTCCTCTTAATCAGTATGCCGGCGCGCATCCCGGGTTCACTCAAACATGGTGGGGAGCAGTGGCCGCCCTGAGAATTCCGATCTTCGAGGGATTTCTTATCAAAAACCGTGTGGCTGAAGCACGGGAACAAAAATATAAAATTGAAAAGCAACTCCTTGAACTTTCCAATCAAATATCCGCGGAGGTCACGGATGCCTATGCCACAAGAATAACGGCAGAACAGCAAATACTCGTTGAGCAAGAGGAAGTCAAAGCTGCAAAAAGCGCATTATCCTTATCGCAAACACGCTACCGATTAGGCTTGGCTTCCATCATGGAATTCACTTCGGCGGCGACCAATGTCCTGGGCTCAATGGTCAGACGTTCAGAGGCGGACTATGCATTTATGGCGAGCGATATAGCCTTGTTGTATGCGACAGGCAGGGGATATTCACTTTATTAACCATAGCTGAAAAGTTATCCAAAAAGATTTATTCCTTCAAGGAGCCGATCGTTCCAACGTGAAGGAGGTGGAGCATGAAAGTGTGCCTCTTCAATAAACCATTCCATGTATTCTTCCTCATCGGGTCCCTGACCCTGGGGGTACCGTTGCCATTCCTGGGATTCCTTCCCTTAGATGTCGCTGATGCCCAAGTAGGACGGTGCACCACTCTTACACAATCTTATATTACTTGCGATGATGTCAGCGGCCGAAATTCCACGATCACTGATATCGGCAAGCGATTTGGTGGCAGGAGTAATCAGGAACTTATTTTCTCGGATACTCTTTTAGGAACTCCGGACATTCAGCCATTCCAGTTTAGTTCTCCCCGTGATTCGAACATTGTGGGATTATCGGATCTTTCATTTTCCGGGAGATCGAGAACTAAAAGCATGGAAATTTTTTCCGGCGTAAGCCCATCCATTTCATTACCCCCTTTTAATCCGCGAAGCTTTGACCGGACTCGGAGAGAAGAGACCTGGATGCGTCCTTAATCACCAGGTCACGAAAGAGTGTTTCCTTGTATTTGGCGAGCCCACAGTCAAACACGTGGGATCATGACAGGCAAAAGTTGCACGTATCGAGCTGTCCAGAAATCGGAGACCATTTCTGAATTGACTTTGCCTACTTTCCGCTCTGGCCCCAAAGTGAGTCAGTCACATGCCCAGGTTCATGGACAAATGTGCATTATAAGGTTCCCGTCACCACTCGACGGATAAAGTACCAATCGGCCTCTAGACTGCTCCATCCCGAAGTTGGCGAGCGGCATTGACCATGGCCGCAAGTGCTGGAATGACCTCGGTCCGTTGCCTGGTTTTCAGAAGTGGTCAATAAGTTCGCTGAAATTTCCTGAGCGCTCCCAGGGTTTTTTTCTCACCCCGCCTTCTTCGTCGAGGTAGTCTGCGACTCCGCCTCGATGCTCGCCATGACCTGAGCCACCCCTGCAAAGCGTTTCACCTGCTTAAATTGTTGCTCGCAATAGAGCAACACCCTCCCCAACCAACGCTTAAGCATCGCGCTGCCTCGGGTGCGTTTGATAGTCCTTGAATTCAACTCATAAATAAAACTTGAGCTCTTGGTTGGGCGGGGCAGCTGCGATACCATCGTGGCCTTGTCTCCCCGACCTAAGTAAGAGGAGCACACATGCGCGGCTCTACGCAGCTGACCCGCGAACAACGATATCAAATTCATCCCCTCGTGCAAACGGGCCAGAATCACTCCCAAATGGCGACGGTCGTCGGAGTCCATACAGCCACGATCAGTCGAGAACTCCGGCGAAACCGTGGGCGGCGGGGCTATCGGCCTCACCAGGCCCATCGCCTAGCCCAAGCCAGGCCGTGGCTCAAAACAGCGCGCTCGTTTGACTTCGACCACCTGGCAACAGGTGGAGACCTTGGTGCGAGAGGCGTGGAGTCCGGAACAAATCCACGGCCGGTTACAGCGCGAACACGGGCACACGATCCGTCATGAATAGATGTATCAGTATATCTATCAGGATCAACAGGCGGGAGGCGATCGCGACCGCTCCCTGCGGTGTCAGAAAACGCGGCGGAAGCGCTATGGCCGCTAGAGTCGCCGGGGCCGGATCCCCAATCAAGTCTCGATCGATGAACGTCCGGCGGTGGGCAGCACCTGGCCGCGGCTTGGCGACTGGGAAGGGGATATGGTGATCGGGAAAGGGCATCGTGGGGTCTTCGTGACGTGGGTGGAACGGAAATCCCAGTATCCGGTGCTCCAAGGCGCCCCACACAAGACGGCCACTGCCGTCCGGAAGGCGGTCGCCCGTGGGCTCCGACCCTACCAAACCCGTATGCAGACGATAACGTATGACAATGGCCGGGAGTTTAGTAATCATGCCGGGATGGCCAAGGATCTCAATGCACGAATCTACTTTGCGCATCCCTATGCGTCCTGGGAACGAGGAGTGTACGAAAATACCAACGGTCTGATTCGCCAATTTTTCCCCAAAAACCGAGCTCACACCCAAGTCACCGAGTATGAACCCAAAGAAGTCATGGCCACGCTGAATCACCGACCCAGAAAGACGCTCGGCTATCAAATCCCACATGAGGTCTTCTTTGGCACGACCACCTCACGAGTTATATTCGAAAGTGGTGTTTGAGATGAGTTAAAAAGATTCGGCGTCTCGGGTTGCAATGGGTGTTGCGACACATCCACAACTCAACAACAAAGGAGAGACGCCACGATGAAGGAACGTACCAAACCAGAGCAGAAAGATCGAAGGAGGAGCGATAACTTAACGACGTTGATTCGGGCTGGGGCTCGAAAGCTGATTGCCCAAGCCATAGAAACCGAGGTCGCTCAGCTCATGGCCCTGTCTGCGGACCAGCGATGAGGCGGGCCGGGCCATCGTTGTTCGGAACAGCTACCACCCGGCGCGAGAAATTGAGACGGGGATCGGGTCGGTGACGGACCAAGTTCCCAAGGCTCGCAGTCGAAAGAGGGAACCGCTGTTGAATATGAAAGCGCGGGGGTTGAACGCGACGGCATTGGCTATTGGGGGACGGGGCCATGTGGCTTTGGGGAGCCTTGGAGGAAATCTACCCGAGCACGCGGCAGTAACGCTGTTGGTGCCCCGAGACGAGCAATGCCTTGAACGCGCTCCCGATGAGTAGGCAGCCTAAGGCGAAACAGGCGTTAAACCAGACCTGGCGGGCGGCCAACCAAACCGTGTATGAGTCAAGCGTGCGTTCAAGGCCTCGCAGGAGAGATCTGGCATTGATGATCGTTTAACGGCTCAAGGTCCCGCCCCGGGGATTGATGCCCACGTGAGCCAAAACAGGATGAAAAATGATTTGATCTACCTTCCGGTTCCCTGTCCGGTGATCTCCCAGGATTTTCTCAGCTATCGTTGGGGAGCCATTGACGATATGAAATTGCCTTTCGTTGAAGGATTCTTATCCAAACGTTGAAATTCGAAGGCGTGCACTACGAGTAAAACAAAAAGGCACCGATTGAAAGTTCCCCTTTAACTCCGAAGAGGTTATGGCTGGCTAACGGGGGCAGGCCATCCATCTTGTCACCACTCTTCAATCCTCCTTCCGGCATCCATCATGCTTTTTTTTCAAAAAGTGCGTAGGATCCGACTGGGTTGTTTCTGTATCGGTCCTGTGTCTGACATACGGAATATTGAACAGGATTGACTGATCAATTTAAGACCCTGGCTAGCCATGTTCACAGCACACCACTCCCGGTTATGACGCATTTTTTGCGCACCGGAAGCCAACGTTATCATGTCGTTGAGCGGGATCCAGACCATGACGATTCGTGGTCCGAATATCCACAGCCTTATTTGACCAGGACCCGCCACGAATAGCTTTCAGTTCTCCTACCGGAGGTCCTTCAGGATTTTTCTCAGGACTGCGTTGATAATAAGAGGGGTCATACCAATCAGCGGTCCACTCCCAGACATTCCCGGCCATATCGTCCAGCCCGTAGGGACTTCGACCTTCAGCTTTTTCACCAACCGATGTTAAGACAGAATAGGCCTGATGATCGCAGCACTTGTCAAAATTGGCCAGGATTTGGATCGGATCCTGTTCACCCCAGGGATAGAGGCGCTCATCGGTCCCGCGGGCAGCCTTTTCCCACTCGGCTTCGGTGGGCAATCGTTTGCCCACGGACTCACAATAGGCTGTGGCTTCATCCCAATTCGCTCTTACCGCAGGATGTTGAGAGACCTCATGTAAATTGAGATCAATCCAATATCCTGGTGGTTCGGCTCCGGATTTTTTAATGAAATCCGCATATTGGGAGACGGTAACTTCATGTTGGTCGATATAAAAGTTATCGAGAAAAACCTGATGCGCCGGGCGCTCATTTCTAAAATCTTTACTCCCCATGGTGAAATGACCTTCTGGAATGATCACCATCGGTGCCCCATCCCCACCAAGTATTTTCGGAGCAAAGGCTTGCGGTGCACTAAAAGCGGGAGCTTTAGCAATCAGTCCTGATCCAGTAGTTTCCTCAATCCTATCTGACTTTTCACGAGCCATCTGTTCTTGCAACGCTTGAAGTTCTGCTTGTAATTGAACCAGTTCCCGATCCGAAGCGGGAATATCCTTGGGATCAGACATTTCCTGGGTCAATGACGTCGCTGGTCCTTCAGGAGCAAAGGCGAGAGGAAGCCCATTATCATAGCGGCCTTCGATAGAAGGGTTTTGAAAACCCTCAGTACTCGTTTTCACCGTACGATAGGTAAAGTCGAAGAGTTCACGAATTTCGATGAGGCCATTGCGATTGAAATCGGCCCCTCCACGTAATCCCGTAAGCAATCCGCAGGTAAATGCTCCATGTCCTCCACAAAATTTTTCGCCTTCTTGCGACCGCTCAGCTGCACTGGATGAGGAGAAAACGGCCACTCCTGTCTGTGCCTTACCCATGGCGGTCAGGAGGCGGTTCACATCTGCCGCATTCGCGGCGCGCATAGCAACCAGTGAACTGGAGGAGCCAAACGCGCCCGTATGACAGGCATCTAAAAACAGCACTATTTTACGGGCCTTACTTTTGCTGATTTGTCGCAGCAGGTCGTGCCGACTAATCCCGTTGTCTTCCGGGAAATTGGGATCAGCTTCATGTGTGAGAAAGAATAGGTCTTCTCCGCTGGGATCGAGTAACCCGTGCATGGCGAGAGAGAGGATGACCAAATCTTCAGGCTGAGCAAGACGAAGAACCTCTCCAAGTGCCCGCAAAATCTTCCCGCGTTGAGCCTCTTGATTGGTCAGCACATGAAAGTGGTCAGGATGAATACTGTCCTGAAAATGCTCCGTAAAGAACTGATGGAGGGCTTTGGCATCCTTGTCCGCATAGGCAAGATTCAGGGTCGTATTTTTATATTCGGAGACCCCAATAAAAACTCCCCAAACGGTTCCAATCCGCTTCACCGGTATCCGGCGATACCAGAATTCCACGGGACGCGGCAAAAACGGAAGTCTCATATCCCCCGGCAAGCAGTATCATAAAGAAGGCAATGGGACAGAGGACTTTTTCCAATACCCAAGTGATCATGGTTGGCCGTGATTCAAAAATTCCTGCCATCTCGCCACCCCGATTCGAGCCTATGGCATCGAACCCCCACCGGAACTCTGCCGTTCTTTGACTAAATCGTTGGCTATTTCTTCAGCCATTTCAAGGAACAACTCATCAACGGATGGAGCAAGCAGTCCCCGTGTCCCGGACTTTTCCGAATACAACTGCGTCCAGATTATTTGCCCGGTTTCCGTGCTGACAAGTTTCAACGACATAGAAATCTCTGTCGCCGTCGCTAAGGGATAATGAGGGGCGCCTTCGACAAATCGTGTCACACGACCCTTAAGCAACGCATCGGCATTGATGAAATTCCCTTTTTGCAAAAGGGTTTTTTCATCGAGGAGCGTCGCGTCTAAATTATGTTCGGCAAGAACGGCTTGAATTTGTGTACGATCGACGACATAATCGAACACTTCTTTGTTGGCAATGACCATGGCCAATAGATCTGAGGCTGCACCGGCCTCACTCACCCCATCAAAGGGAAGAATCGCGATTGACGATACCTTCGAAAGCGGATAGGCCGGATTGGTAAAAGACTTTTTGACCGTTCCTCCACAGGCAATCAGTCCAAATAGACACCAACAAAGACCAATGGCTCGCACCCCGTATTTCATGTCGATCCCTTTACCTCAGAGACTTATTGAACGTCTGGTTGTCATTACGAATTCATACTGGACAAGATTGTAGGCATTAGGTTTTCTGATGTACAGGTTTATAGGAATATTCCCGGAATCTTTTCCGCGTAATCTCCTTGTTTGCATAGGAAAAGTCTAGCCCCGGTGATTTTTGCTCAAGCGTGAACCAATTCTCTGAACCAACACGACGCCATGTCCCGGTTTGTCGAATCAGATAGTCGATCGGTTCAAGGGGCTGGTTGAAGCTCACCTACGCTGCTCTATCACCCATAGGTGGGCAATTGAATGCCCCGGGAGCCTTATGGACGAATCTTGGCTTTTTGAAATGGGGCTGGCCAGGACGAATGCAGATAGTTCGTCATACTCAATCCGGCGATAGGGAGTTGCTAAATCCTTATCGGACAACAAACAACAAAAAAGCCGCTTATATAGCGGCTTTTCGTCTTATCATTATACTTTACCGGACGGCGTTGGATGATGAAGTGGGCACGACTACCGAAAAGTCTGAGTAACTGCATGATATTAAAACGTTTTTGCAATTGATCGTTTAACTGTTACCCCCATAGTTGCCCCCATACTGATAATCCAACTTCATAAGTTGACAGGGTTTACCTTCCTAGTTGGATCATTGATCTACACTAATTTTGAAATGTCATTTTCCCAGCCACGGCATTCCTTTCTCCCATCTCATATCCTTTGGCCATAACAAACAACATCGACAATCATAGCCTTGAAGTCTCGAATAATACGGTGTGATCTGAAACAATTTTTAAATCCGAAATCTCAACTGATCCCCCTACGATCAAAAATGATTACCCAAGATAGAGAATGACCATATCCCAGTCAATGCAGACAAAACTGTTCTTTCAGGTGTGATGAAGTGCGATTGCAATAGATTCAAAACTGGGACCAAAACTAGGAATAGAATTTCCCTTCTCCAAAACAGGGCGGCGAGAAATCAGGAGGTGAGGGATCATACCATGCTTTATAGCGTCCTCCCTCTGGATGCGAAAAGTGATTACGGCTAAGGCTTCAGGCCGAATTTGGAACTTTTCGAGTGGAACGACCGAGCCCAGAATTCTTTGAGTTCCTTGTTGCCTAAGATCTAGGGGAATCCAGAAATGGGGTGAGTGAGCGGGTTTCGAATTTCTAGGGAAAATCGACGATTCTCAATGATTTAGCGGAGTTAGGCGGACAGGAAAGGCCAAACAGCGTCACCTTTCCGCAACATCGAGTTCAATATACGCAACCCAAGAAGGAGATAATTAGCAGGTAAAATGTAAGTTCAGACTCACGTTCCATTGTTTATGGACCAGGAATGAGATCATGCTTCTATTCTAGGATCCAAAAACCAATCCCACCCAAATGGGGAGAAACAATGATTAAGTAGAATTGAAGGGCAAATTCCCTTATCAAAACAAGTGTTGGATTTATTCAAGTATGATTGTAAGTGATTTAGATAGATCTGGTATTGGGACCAAAACTGGGAGTTAAGAACTGGGAGTCGGATATACCATAGACAGATACTTGCCATAGGTTGATCAGCAAACTGTCGGTTCGGCCCCTACATCGTCAACCCAAATAAATATCCCCGTGACAAGACCACGGGGATATTTAATAATCTTGCCAACGTGATCCCCCTTCCTGATTGTCCTATGTCTTCACCATCTACGCTTCTCAATTAATTTCACTAACCCGACCTTTTTGATTTAACCAATAAAAGGAATTCCACAATGGTTGAAAATGCCCATATCGTTGCCGAAACATACGATTGCTGAGGCGGGATGCATATTTATCCGCGAAGGCTTCTCCTTTGACAAGTCTAGAGTTAGAGATAATCTGAATGTGATGTCCAATCTCGTGATATAGGACCTTTGCAAACATCAAATTTCTCAAAATGGACAACTTCAGATCGTACCAGGACGCATCGTTAAAAATGGTATCCACATAAATTTCTATATTAGCTGGTTGCTTTTTCCACCCTGGGTGGTAGCGACCCAATACATGGGAAATAGGCGCCCCAGAAGAACTTCTTTGCCGTTTCCTCTTTCGTGATAAGGCCGCCATATTTGTAAGAACAATAGACTGTAAATTGGCAAGGTCTTCTGGTGGCACATATTTGAGAAGGACCTGGACAGTCTTTTTCACATTCACCGGAGGCGTGTGAAGTCCCTGTACGCTTCCTGAACAATTTGCTTTTTTAAGTTCATTAACTCTATTTTCCCTCTTAATCTTTAGATACACTCGGGAGGACCACATGAAGGCGGTTTCCCTCTCCCTCCCGAATCTCAGACCCGCTTAAACCTCCTGGCCCACCTGTTGCGCCAGACCCGCCTAAACTACCAAGTCCTCCCAAACCTCCATCACCGCCATCCTCCCCCAACTCTTTAAACGCCTTCTGTAAATTATCTAATGCCTTTCTTCCAGCATTCGCTGCCGCTATATTTTCTGCGTTAGGTTTCAATATGTCCCCAACTTCCCCTATTTGGCATCTGTTGAGGTGGCTTATTAGTCTTAAAGGGAGGTGTTGGCCGCGGCCCAGCCGGTCTGAAAGGGAAAAAGCGGGGCCCCCAAAAGGCACTTTCCCCCGTGGGATCGGTCAAGCTAGTTGGACTATTAAACACATATCCATCAGATTCGGATCACCCCCGGCGAAACCAAGTTGGATCTTCACTTAGTAAACCGCTGTATGACGGGGGAGTAATAGCGTGCCCGATAATAAGCCAGGCCCGTGCCGTCATGTTCCCTTCCCCGTAAACTGGTAGGAATTCGTGCTTGCCGGTGCCGGTGACCGTCGCCATTCCAAACGGGTCGTAGGTATATTCTGTCTGAACGGTACCCGTGCCATCCGGCTTATCCTCCTTGGGGAGATAGCATGTAAAAATGGAATCTGTTTGTCAGAAGAAACTTGTAGTGATCCGCTTCTATTACAAGACCTGTTCTTTGTCTAGACGCTGGAACCAACCCCTTATTGTAAAGACGATCTCTTTGAACCGACTACTGGAGTGCGGAGAATAACTGGCGAGCGGGAGTGAAAAGCTTGGCGCATGCAGCGGCGTCACACATTCATTTGCGCGAAGGATTTTGTGCGTTTCATACCCAGATGAAGAGGGATTTCGAAATACCTCAAGCTGATGATCGCCAATATTGACAATCCAATACTCGGGAATTCGGTGTTCTGAGTACAACATCGCTTTAATGGTGCGATCGAAAGACAAGCTGGTCTCCGCCACTTCCACGATGAGGAGCGCGGTAGTGGGATGGGCATGGACATAATCCAAGGGTGCACCGGGGACCACTGCCAGATCAGGCTCGGGTTCTGACGTTTCACCAAGGGCTAAGGGGAGTTGGGTGCGGACAGCTACTCGGTCACCAAAGGCCTGTTGTAGCTGGGTATCGAGAAAATCAATAAAGGCAGCATGTGGCGTACCCTGAGGGGTCATCGCTAGAATTTCTCCGTGAATTAATTCTACACGCTCCTCGGGACGAAGAATACCCGTTCGAGCCATTTCATGATACTCGTCACGGGAGAACCGGCGGATGGTAGTGGCCGTGGTTATGGACATCCTTCACCTTTTTCCACATTCTAGCAGGGGGACAAGGGCACAACAAGATTATGTCTCTTTCCTTTTAAAATGGTTCGGTTAGGATTGAAACGTTTGAAAACTCCTGAACGCCTTCACATCCTTGCACGTCCGTAGCAGTACCTGCGATGAGTGGTGCCTTTGTTCCTACCCTCTCTTCCAAGTCACTGTTGAGGGAGAATTGAGGCCATTCGTTTACCTCAGGCTATCTTTCCCATTACTGGACACATCGACAATAAAAAAGCCAGCATTTCTGCTGGCCTATTTTGAAGTGGTTGAAATGTGGTAAGTCAAAAATTGGTGGAGGGCACGGGAGTTGAACCCGCGACCCCTACGTTGCGAACGTAGTGCTCTCCCAACTGAGCTAGCCCCCCACACTTGAGATTCGTGCTATGTGAAGCGTTGGAAAAAAGAAAGTCTTATGGATTGAAAAATATTCACAGGATTATAACTGACTGTTAGTCGAGTTGCCATCGCTGACCTGTTTTTTTGCCTGCCCGCCGTCCCCCCCACGCGCCCATTAATCGTTTAGGTCTGATAATTCGTTCTATGAAAGAATGTGAACCTGACGCCCTTCCACATGCAATCGTTTTTCTGCCATCAACTGAAGAGCCTGAGGGTAGCATTCGTGCTCTTTTTTCAAAATGCGAGCGGATAGGGATTCAACCGTATCCCCCTCAAGAATGGGTACAGCGTCTTGCACAATTATTGGTCCTTCATCGACCCCTTCCGTCACCAGATGCACCGTGCAACCGCTGACTTTGGCGCCCCACTCCAAGGCTTGACGTTGGGCATCGAGTCCTGGAAACGCCGGTAGAAGCGAGGGATGGATATTCAAGATCTTTGATGGGTACATCCGAATTAAGGCGGGGGTCACAATCCGCATATATCCCGCCAGGGCCACATATTCCACTCCATGTTGCTGAAGAAGGGCACCCATCGCCAGATCATAGGCTTCACGGGGTTTGGCTTCCTGGGCAAAAGGCTTTGGATCCAGATAGACCGTAGGAAGCCCTCGTTCCTTTGCACGCTCTAAGCCAGCGGCATTGGGCTTGTTACTGGCTACGACCTTGAGCGTCGCATCCAATGACCCACGATCAATGGCATCCAGAATGGCCACCAGATTTGATCCGCGGCCTGAGATTAAGACCCCAAGGGCAATCGACACGATTTCAACCTTCTAATGCGAATAGGAAAGCTTTGGCTCAGAAGACGGGCGATCTCGAACCTCTCCAATGACCCAGCCCGTCATCCCTTGTTCTTGAATAATGTCCAATATCCGGCTGGCTTCTTCAGTGGGCCCCACCACGACCAGACCAATTCCCATGTTAAACACGCGAAACATTTCGTCTTGATCAATAGCTCCTGCTTCTTGAAGAACTGTGAACAACGAGAGTGGCGCCCACGTGCTTCGATCGATGACCGCTTGGCAGGACTCCGGAATGACCCGTGGCACATTCCCGGTAATTCCACCACCGGTGATGTGCGCCAGGCCGTGCAATCGGCTCTTGGACAACAACGCCTTGACCAGTTTCACATAAATAAGCGTCGGCTTGAGTAACGCCTCCCCGACTGTGCCCGGCAACCCGGGTACCCGAGTCTCCGGAGACCACTCCTTCAGCTCAAGTGCGACTTTCCGCGCCAGGGAGTATCCATTACTATGAAGCCCACTCGACCCGACCCCAATCAACACATCCCCGTTTTTAATTTTATCCGGCCCCAACATTTCCGACCGTTCCACCACTCCTACCGCAAAACCGGCCAGATCGTATTCGCCCTGCGGGTAACATGAGGGCATTTCTGCGGTTTCTCCACCGATCAAGGCACACCCGGCTTGCCGGCATCCCTCGGCAATTCCCTGAATAATCGCTTCTCCGACTTCCACTTCAAGATGACCCGTCGCGAGATAATCCAGAAAAAAGAGCGGCTCCGCCCCGCTCACAATAATATCGTTGACGCACATCGCGACCAAATCAATCCCGATCGAATCATGTCGATTCATTAAGGTGGCCATTTTGACCTTGGTCCCGACGCCATCCGTCCCGGACACCAGAATCGGCTCACGATAGCGGTCGGAAGGAAACCGAAAGAGACCGCCGAACCCTCCGATGTCTCCCATGACTTCAGGCCGGAAGGTGGAGCGCACCATGGGGCCGATTCGTTTGACAAAATCATCGCCTCGTTGAATATCCACTCCCGCTTCTCGATAGGTGGCCATGGCGTATCCTTAATTTCCGTCGTTCGGTTCAGTTGCTAAAAGCGTCAACTCGACTAATGTTTCAAGGTGTGCCGTCTGGGGAAACATATCAAATGGTTGCATCCGCTGCACGGTATAACCCTTTTCACATAACGATTTGATATCCCGGGCCAATGACGGGGCGTCGCAAGAAAGATAGAACAGTTTCGGGACTTGCAAGATTCCCAAGCGGTCTATAATTTTTGGATTGAGCCCCGCACGTGGAGGATCCAGAAGGATAACATCGTAGGCGCCGGATTTGACAGTCATGAGATAGGATTCGACTGAACTGATCCGCACACGGCACCCTGTAATCGCATTCATGCGTAACGACTCACGGGCATCGTGGATGGCAAACGGATTCCCTTCCACACAGGTTACCTGAGCACCATGGCTCGCAAGGCTAGACCCAGGGGGCCGGTTCCGGCATACAATTCCAAAATCCGTTGCCCTTTCACATTTCCCAGCCATTCCTCAACCATCTTCCCCAACAATTGAAAGACGTCCCAGTTGGCCTGCATGAATGATCGAAACCCCATTTTCAAGCGCAACCCTCTAAAGGCTTCCCATACATGATCCGCTCCCCTCACAATCGGCTCATGCCGCACGCGACGCCTCGAATCATGTTCCGGCGCATCCGCGCGCTCATAAATCAACCCCTTGATGTTGGCGATCTCAGAACAGGCATGCATCAGACGTTCAACGTGTTCTTTGGTCACGGCTCGACCGCGGAATACCAACAGACCGCCCTCCTCCAGCCGGGACCATCGGATTTCCACACTCTCCAAATTCATCCCCTCAATGACCAGGGAGCGAAGGCTGGACCGGACAGCGTCAATCACCGATCGCAATCTATCGTCCACCAAAAAACACGTGTCAACCGGTAACAGTTGTTGAGTTCCTGATTCGAAAAAACCCAGAAATAATCCGTCGGGCCCCTCTCCGATTCCCATTCGAAGGACTTGGCGATAGCCATAGGGCCTTGGCGACGGGATCACTGGAGAAATCAGCACATCGGAAATTTTTCCAATCCGACGAAGGGTATCTTCCAGAATCAATCGTTTTTGAGAAAGTTGTTCTTCGTATTGGATATGTTGAAGCTGGCATCCTCCACATCGCCCGACGGCCGGGCAGAGGGGAACAACCCGGCTCTCAGCCGGATTTTGGACCTGGAGGATTTTTCCTTGGCTCACGCCTTTGCGCCGACTGAGAATCTCCACCTGAAGGGCTTCACCGGGAATGCCACCGCCACACAACACCACCTGACCATCCACTCGTCCGAGACCGAATCCGCCGGCCACCAATTTTTCAATGTGGAGGGGATGGGAAGATCCGGGAGACAACGTTTCAGTAGAAGTGGGAGTAGGAGTCCTGAGAGGCTTAATGTTCGGGCCGGAGTTCAACATGAAGTAACTTGATCTTTCTATGTAAATGACTACGCTCGATTTTCAATTCATCGGCGGTTTTGGAAACATTCCAATTATTTTCCCTGAGTTTCAGAGAAATAACTTCCCGCTCAAACGCATTGCGGGCTTCCCGGAGCGAATCATAGTTGGTGCCCACGGCAAGGGAGGGCACCCCGCTTGGCGCCCGGCCCTGAAGGAACATCTCTACATCTGCCGCATCAATGATTGGCTTCGGCACCATGATTAATAAGCGTTCAATCAAATTCCGGAGTTCACGAATATTTCCCGGCCAATCATGCCGCTGCAATGCCTCCATGCCTTGTGGACTAAACTCTTTAGGTTTCATGCCCTGCTCTTCGGAATGCAGTCGCAAAAAATGCTGCGCGAGTTCAGGGATATCGTCCCGACGCTCCTTGAGTGTCGGAACCACAATCGGCAACACATTTAACCGGTAATACAGATCTTCACGAAACGTCCCTTTCCCGATCTCTTCCGCCAGATCTTTATTGGATGCCGCAATGACCCGGACCTGGACATTGATGAGTTTTGTTCCACCAACCCGTGTAAATTGTTGCTCTTGAAGGGCACGCAACACTTTGGCTTGTGTGGCCAGACTCATGTCCCCAATTTCATCTAAAAACAGGGTTCCTCCGTCCGCCAGCTCGAACTTGCCACGTTTCATAGAGCTGGCGCCACTAAAGGCCCCTTTTTCATGCCCGAATAACTCACTCTCGATTAACGTTTCCGGAATCGCCGCGCAATTGATTTCCACAAAGGAACGATTATGCCGGGGGCTCTGCAAATGTATCGCGCGGGCGACCAGTTCTTTCCCTGTCCCGTTTGCCCCGGCAATCAACACACGACTATTGGCTGGAGCCGCCATCGCGATCAGTTCGCGAAGCCGCTCCATCGGAGGAGAAGAGCCCACCAATTCAAATCGTCGCTCCACCTGAATTCTGAGATTCAGGTTTTCCTCTTCCAGCTTGCGTTGGTGCAACGCATTGCGCACTAATATGGTGACTTTTTCTAAGTCTAAGGGCTTTTCCAAATAATCATAGGCGCCCAATTTTGTGGATTTGACCGCGGTTTCAATGGATCCATGCCCCGACATCATCACGACCAGGATGTTGGGAAACTGGGTGCGCAATCGTTTCAATGTCTCCAGCCCATCCATCTCCGGCATCCAGATATCCAAAATGACTAAATCCGGCACCTCACTTCGGACAAGCTTGAGCGCCTCAAGGCCGCTCTTGGCCACCAGCACTTGATAGCCTTCATCCTCAAGAATGCTACTCAAGGTATTAAGAATGGCTGGTTCGTCATCAATCAGGCAAATGGTCTCGGCCACAATACTCCCTCCATCAGGTCTGGAATGAATGGTCTCTCACGTGTGTCACGCGAGACAACCCTTCCGGAGAAAAGACAGTCCAGCCACTGACGCTCCCCTCCCCTACAACGGCAATTCGAATGTAAATAACGCACCTTTTGGATGATGATTCTCCGCATGAATGGTCCCATTGTGATCGGAGATTATACGATGCACAATGGCTAATCCCAACCCTGTTCCCGTTCGCTTTTTTGAAAAATACGGCACGAACAACATTTTGTGATCATCCGGCTGAATACCGATTCCTTCATCCGCCACCCGGACCACGGCCCGATGCCGCCGCCAATCGCACTCCGTCGTCACCCAGAGACGGCCGTGATCGTTCATGGCCTGAATTGCGTTATCAAATAAATTAACCAATACCCGGTGCATCTGCTCCGGATCACAATTCAATGCCGGAAGGTCTTCATCAAATTCGACAATAAATTCAATGTCACGATGCGCCCCCGTATAGATGGAGATCACTTTCTGGATAATGTCATGCAGGGAAGCTTTCCGCATCTGGGGAAGCGGCATTCTGGCATATTTCGAAAACTCATCGACCATCCCTTTTAACCGGGTGACTTCGCTAATAATGACGCCGGTGGCTTGATCGAATATTTCATCAAATCCTGTCGACTTTTCGGCGTACTTTTTTCGCAACCGCTGGGCCGACAATTGAATCGGGGTTAAGGGATTCTTAATTTCATGAGCAATGCGTTGCGCCACTTCCTGCCAGGCCGCCGTTTTTTGCGCCTTAATGAATTCCGTCCGATCTTCAAACACAAAGACAAAACCCAGGTCCAAACCGGCATCGTTCTGCATTCTGGAAATATTGAGGCCTACGGTCAAGAGCCGGCCATTGGGTGTTTCCATCTGGCCATCCATGGATACACTCTCCGTCTGTTCCTGAAGCATCTGGTCATAGGCTTTCTGAAACAATTGCAGATTGAAGGACTTGAACGCGTCATGAACCGGTCGTCCGCGCAAGTCGTCTCCCTTCACCCCAATAATCCGTTCTGCGGAAGGGTTAAAGGTGGAAATCAGACCGGCCATATCGATCGATAACACTCCGGCGGCAATGGTTTCCACCACCGCTTCGGTATAGGCCCGACGTTGATCGATCTCCACATTGGATCGTACGAGCGACATATTCACTTCTTCCAAGCTGGATTTACTGGTGCGCAGATCGGCCGTCATGCGATTAAACGACTGGACCAAGGTTCCGATTTCATCCGTGGCCTTCACGTCGATATTCACATCTAAATTACCTTTGGCCACCGCTTCGGTTCCTTCAGCCAATCGTTGAATGGGAACCGTAATTCCTCGGGCCACATAAAACCCAAACCAGGTGGCGCCAAATAAAATCAGCACCGTTACTACGGCCACAAACAAATAGGCTCCGCCCTTGATCGGATTTTTCATCGAGATGATCTGCCGGTATTCCTCAAATTGTTTGGCAATCCCATCCATTTTCATCACCAGAACTTCCGGCACATAGGACGACACCACGACCACGCCAAACACTCGGTCAGTTTGACCATTTCCCCGAATGGGCGCCGCTGCCCGAATAAGTTTCCCCACGGGGGCTTCCTGGGCCGAAGACATGGGCTGACCCGTATCCAAGACGTGGAGCACCAATTGCCCCACAGGGAGGCTCAACACCGCATCAGACAACTTAGGATCCATCATGCGGGCTAACGTTTCCATTTTTGGCGAAAAGACCTCCACGCCCGCTAAATGATATTCCTGTTGCATGCGGGCCATGATGGCTCTCAATAATTCCCGATGTTCGGGTTTTAATATATCTTCCCGAAAAATTTCCTTGCTAATGGCGCGGGCCGTATCCGCTGTTAAGGATTCGCGTTCCTCTTGATAGAGATGGGCGACTTCTTCCGAATCCCGCAAGACTTGCATAATCTGATCATTAAACCACACGTCGATGACTTCACTGATGACCCCGCTGGCCACCAGGGCCAGCAGCACCGTAGGTATCAGGGCAAAGCCGATAAAGGCCGCGACCAACTTTGACCGGAACCCCTTCCCCAACAGCTTGTGACGCTTTTCGAAAAAGGCCCGAATTAAATTTCGAGACAACAGAAGGGTGAGCGCCACCAATCCCACGCTATCCAGGTACACCAGAAAAAGTACGAGGGCATAGCTGGGGCTTGGAAGTATCGAATCCGGTTGCAGAGGTCCTGATAAGCCATACCGGGCGTAATAAAGGGTGAGGGCCAGGCAGGGCAACAACAAGACCAACACAATCCAGACAGGCCTATAATGATGCCGTTTCTGCTTCGATGCAGAACTGTGGGAATGAGCACCCGGCTCGTTCGACGCGGACGGTAGCCCCGTTCGAGGAAATTTCCGGGATTCAGTGAGCGGTTCTGAGAGAAGGTTCACGGCATGTCAGTGGGAGAATATCATCCAAGGGCCAGTCAACTATGATCATTATTGATCAAGAACAGGAACAGCGCAAGGCGCGACCACATCCCCACTATCGATTAGTCTGCCTGCCTATGGGCGAATTGAGCAGCACTCGTCCGGAAGCTTGCGGGAAGGAAGAAGGTTCGCCAGGAACTAGGGAGAAACCGTACTGCCTTTCCCTGACGTGACGCTGACATATTTCATCCGCAGAGTATAGAGCATGTCTCCTAAGACGGACGCTTCTTCAGACGTAAGATTCCCTTTGGTCTTCTCTTCCAGCAAAGATAAGATATCCACAATTTCCTTGGCCTGGGGAAGATTCATGGGCGGTGCAGGTTGTTGAGGATCCAGCGACTCTCCCATCAGCATGAGAGAAGAGGTTCCGAGGGAAAACACAAACGAGGAAAATGACAAGGGAGGATGAGGCGCATGGGATGATTCAGCCGAAGAATCGGGTTGCGCCATTGAGGACTCTGGCTGTGGTGGAGTAGAAGCCTGTGACTCCGATCGCCCTCGTTTATCCCGAATCACAAACCCTGGTTCTTCTTCGCTCATCGGACACCTCCTGTAGTGGGAAAACACTAGCACTAACCAAGGGCCTCTATCAAGAATCAAGGACTTACACTGATGGAGAAAACGGGTATAATGCCATCGCACCTTTCTCTAAACTTATGGCAGTCTCATGAATGAACCATCTCCGGAAATTTTCACCTCTGCTTCTCCGACAACATGTTTGTCGGATTTACTGGCGATCATGTCCAGATTGCGTGGACCCGACGGCTGCCCTTGGGACCGTGAACAAACGAGCCAGTCCCTCAAACCCCATCTTCTTGAGGAAACGTATGAGGTGCTGGAAGCCATCGATGCCGGAAAGCCTTCCGCCCTCAAGGAGGAATTGGGGGATCTCTTGCTTCAGATCATGTTTCACACACAAATTGCCTCAGAACAGAATCAATTTTCATTTCATGACGTGGCCAAGGGGTTAGCCGATAAATTGATTCGACGTCACCCCCATGTTTTTCAACAAACCACCGATGCGTCACCTGTCACAACAGCCCAAGATGTGAGCCGGCAATGGGATCAACTCAAACAACAAGAACAAGCCACGCAACCGGGACCTCAATCGCTTTTGCAAGGGATTCCCAAAATCGCTCCAGCCCTCCAGCGTGCCTTTCAAGTCCAAAAACGCGCCTCTGGCGCAGGATTTGATTGGGAGACCATTGAGCCGGCCTTGGAGAAATTCAAAGAAGAATTGAATGAATTATATGCTGCCGCTGCGGAAAGTATTCCGTCGTCTTCGGAAGGGACGCTTCGCCCAGAAAACCAGACGGTTCAAAGCACCATTGAAGAAGAGTTGGGTGATGTGTTCTTTGCGTTAGTCAATGTCTCCCGGTTCCTTCGAGTCAATCCAGAAGAGGCCTTACGCCGTGCCACCAATAAATTTATCTCCAGGTTTCATTTCGTTGAATCACAAGCTGCATTGGAAGGGAAGGATCTTCGCGACTATACGCTTCCGCAACTCGACAAATGGTGGGACGCGGCCAAACATCTGGAGCGCCAAGCACCTCAGATTTCCGAAAGCATCGAAGGAGCCACAACGTGAGCCAGGAAGAAGAACCAACAGAGGGTCGACGGGTAGGCATCCACCCCCTTATCGTCGTGTTTGGGGTCATTTTTGGTTTATGGCTGTTCATCACGCTCATCATTCCTAAATCCAAAAATTTACCCAATCAGGGACCGGAAACCACGCCCAAGACCCCCGTGGGCCTCCACAAGATCGTATCGACTGATCTCATTCCCACATACGAGGCGACCGGAACCGTCACAGACATGAAAGCCATCACCATTCTGGTTCCTCCGGCCACCACAGATAGTCAGGTGGTCGCGCTGTTGCAATATTTCCAAAAAGCCCGTCTGGAAAATGCGCTGGACACCCTTTTGCCACCCACCACACCGGGAGATAAACTCGGGGAATTCGCCATTGCCGATATCTATATTTTTTCGGAAGCTCAATACGGCGTGCCCGAATCAGCCAAGGCCTTAGGCCGAGGGGCTCATGCCCCTGGGGAATTTTATCCCAGCTCCATTCCCTATGAAGTGGCTATGGAAAATGTCCGCGGCCACTATGCGATTGACCTGTACAATAAAAACTCACCAGAGCGTGCGTCCCTGGGATTTGGTGAGGACGAAACAGGGGTGTATTCAAAGCGCTATCAGCGCGTCTTCTAATACATTTGAGATATGCGAAGGGACGACGGGTCTCCTACCTCCTGCGGTGGATCCCTTCTCAAAATTTTTCCGGTTCTTAGAGTCCCGTCTGATCACGGATAGCTTTCCGCAGGACAGGCTCTTCAGCCTTCATCCACTGATCCAGCTCAGCAAACAGAGAAATGGAGTCACCTGTAAAAGGCCCGATCATCACATCCAGTCGATCAGCCAGCAATCCATCCGCGTCGGCAATCTCAAGTTTTTTATCTGCAATGGCTCGCGAAAGGATTTGATTAATCCGAAGCTGTTGCCCGACTGATCCGCCCGCGATGCCCAGAACCGAATTTTTCAAATAGTCCAGTTCCAGTTCAATCGAGACCTTCACTCTGACTCCCTGCGCCGTTGCCCAATCAGGTCGCTGAACGGAATAATCGTAGGAAAAGGCCGGCTCGCGTGGCTCCCGATAAGGACCCATCACATTCAAGACAATTAAATCTGACTGCATAATTCCCTTCCTTCAACGATGAACACGTGGATCTATTCTACAGAAGGTGAAGACACCCGGGATTTAGGCAATATTTGAATGAGGGCTCCACCTGAATCCCCTTCGAGGGGGCCAGTCCACCCTTGTAATCCATTTTTCAGAAGATAAATATTGGGATAATTATGTCGACTCAGAAAATCGCAGGCAAGACGACTCCGATCACCACCCGCGCAATACACCAGGATTTTATCAGATTCAAGCGGAAGTTCCGCCTGATACCGTATTTCTAAATCCTCAACGGGAATTAATGTCGCTCCCGGAATTCGCTGTTTGGCAAATTCGGCTTTGGTGCGGACATCCAACACGAAAACATTTCGATGAACCCGAGGATGGCGCCACCAGTTGAGCTGCATCCGCCCCGGAAATCTCGTGATACAGCAGGCCATTTCTAATCAACGTATCGGAGACGCGCTGACCTCGGGCCAAGAGTGCCGTCTGGATGCGTAAAGGCTCTACGACTGATTCAATTTTTCCAGAAAGCGTGGCCACCTTCCGCTCAAGGTTATATTGCTCACGTTTCAAGCGTATAAGCTCCTGATGGAGTCGCCGAACAGACCAGAGCGCCACACTCGCGAGACACAGACCAAGCCCCCCGCCAATTAATCCTAGGCTATCCATCTGACCAATTCGTCTCTTTTTCTCAGAGACGGCCCCTCTCCATTCACGATTCAACCCTCATTGATCATTTTGTGGTCTCACCGCCCCAAAGGGGTTTGTGCCTTACAGGACGAATGTCTCCCACATATATTATTTGGCGTGAGACACTCTCGCTGTTGATAGATATGTAAAAAACAGAAAACCACTGTAGGAGAAAAACAATCAGTGGAATATTGATAACTGGTCGGGGCGAGAGGATTTGAACCTCCGACCCCCGCGTCCCGAACGCGGTGCGCTACCGGTCTGCGCTACGCCCCGATCATTACGAGTCTACTGATCAAGAAGGAAAAGGCTCATACTCGAATCCGTGGGCATCGGCAACGGCTTGGCATGTCACACGACCATGAAACACGTTCAATCCATTTCGTAACCCAGGATGGTTGCGCAGGGAACCTTCCAACCCTTCTTCGACCAGCTGGACTATAAAAGGTAGCGTGGCGTTGGTCAAGGCTAAAGTCGATGTATACGGCACAATTCCAGGAATATTTGCGACGGCATAATGCAGCACGCCATCAACAACATAGACCGGATCGCTATGCGTGGTCGGGCGGGTCGTTTCCGCACAACCACCCTGATCAACCGAAACATCGACTATCACTGATCCCGGTTTCATGTCAGAAATCATGGATCTCGTGATCACCCGGGGCGTTCGTGCCGCAGGAAGATACACGGCTCCAATCACAAGATCTGCGCGCGCGAGAAAGTGGTGAATCATGGACTGGGTGGAAGCCACTGTGACGAGGCGACCGGGATAGTGATCATCCAACATGCGTAACTGCCATAGATCCAGACTTAACACCGTGACGTTGGCACCCATCCCCACCGCAATCTTTACGGCAGAGGTACCCACGACACCCGAGCCCACTACCACGACCTCCCCTGGCGGAACGCCGGGCACCCCACCTAACAAGACCCCGGAACCGCCACGTTGCTTTTCCAAATAATGTGCCCCAATTTGTACCGACATTCGTCCGGCAATTTCACTCATGGGACGCAAGAGCGGAAATTGTCCCTTTGCATCCTCAGTCGTTTCGTAGGCGATGGCTGCGCACCCGATCCTCAGCAAAGCCTCTGTCAACTCTTTGGAGGCCGCCAGATGCAAGTAAGTAAAGACCACATGATCTTTCCTCAGAAATCTCCACTCCTCGGACTGCGGTTCCTTGACCTTCACAATGAGTTGAGCTTCTCCAAACGTCGCTTCCATCGTTTGGGCCAGAACTGCACCGGCTTGCCGATAGAGGTCATCACTGAACCCACTTCCCTCCCCGGCTCCCTGTTGAATGACGACCCGATGCCCGCGACCACATAATTCCTTCACGCCATGAGGAGTCAATGCCACACGAAATTCATGATCCTTAATTTCTTTTGGGACCCCAATCACCATATTCTTAACCCCTTTCACCTCTCTGTGGCCCTGATTTCGGCTCACATCCTATTCACCAACTACCTGCGTTTCATCCAATAAATACGAGGACTTTCCAGCCGACCTGTTCCCGTGACCTGGACAGGTTCCTGAATCCTCAGGTAAGATCGGCTCTTTATTTTCCCTTTGCTTTTTCGGTTATTTTCATGAGAATTTAACGAATATGAGTAAATTCACGCATCATATTTTCGTATGCATCAATGAACGGCCCAAGGGAGATCCACGAGGATGTTGCGCAGCCTTAGGATCCGTCGGATTACATGCTTTTTTTAAAAAAGAAGTCGAGCGGTTAGGGTTAAAAGGTATTGTCCGCGCAAACAAAGCCGGCTGTCTGGACCAATGTGAGTACGGACCGAGCGTCGTCATTTATCCCGAAGGCGTCTGGTATTGGGTTGGCCAGGAAGCTGATGTCACCGAAATCATGGAGCGACATATCGGTAAAGGGGAAATTGTGGAACGGCTCCTGATGCCAGGCAAAAATGGTTCGTTACCCACAGTCAAATCCTAATGCCTTGTCCTTTCACACACGGACCACTGGTCCCCTAAACCTGTCGCACACACTGGCGCATGGCCTTCATCTTATGGGCAATGAAGACAAATGGAAAGCCAACTTACGGAAAGTGGCCTTTTTAAAGTCCTTTCCCGGCTGGCTCTCCTCCTGGGAACAGGGGATGGGAGCCACCATTGAACAGGTCCTCCCTATTCCCGGACATGCTCCTCATACCGTCCTCCTCTTATCTGAAGGCCGCTTTGTTGTCACCCCGCCCGTTCATGACGAACCGCGAATGGTGACAGCAGGACTTGTGGCCGCTCGCCCACATCTTGAATCCGTTCATGCCAGCGCATTTACGGAATACGATCACCTGACACAACTGGATCAGGAATTGGGACGCATGGCCAGGTTAGAAAATATTCTGAATGCCATTGATAACAACCTTGATCGAATTCCTGAACTCAAATCGCGCATTCAGGATTTAGTCAAACAATGGGACAGGGAGAATCATCAATCACAATGAATATGCTTGAAATGTTTTCCGGAGCCCTTTTTGAAGGAGTGAGCCCTATGATGGTGAGAAGAGACCACTTGGTCCGACATCCGGACCGTTGCACCCATAATGCGATTTGCATTCCAATTTGTCCGACAGGAGCCTGGCTCTCGACTCCGCCCTACAAATTCGATTCGTCACGGTGCATGGAATCGTGCCGTCTCTGCCTGGATGCCTGTCCGTCTCAGGCCATTTATGGCGTCTTCCGCAAGGGCGAAAAACTTCTCGTACCGAAGCAAGAGTAATTTAAATAATACGCTTCCTCCAATATCCCCAATAGGCCGTACCCACAGTACCACAGCCACCGGTGAGTCCGGTTGACGCCACGATTTGGTAGACATCGCTCCGTGCAATTTTGATGGGTGAATTCGGACTCAGCACAAGCGGGGACACCGACAACTGTTGTAAGGTACGGATTCCAATCAATATCGGCCACATGCAGGCTAACCGCAGGCGAATCTCCAGGCGAGGGATGGCCATTGTATAGCGCCATCCCTGATCTAAATGATCTCGCGCCTCTTGAATCAATTTTCTGAAGAGAGGGCGAAACGCCTGTGCAGAAGATTCATCGAGCAGTTGCTGGGGAGTAAGAGATACCTGATCCAGCAACACTGTCGGGATATAACACCGCCCATTCCTCAAATCCCGTGGCAGATCCCTCAAAATATTGACCATTTGCAACCCCTTCCCATAGCGAATAGCAAGGGGAATCATGCAGGCCTGATCCCACCCTCGAAATCCCGGAAGGTGGCTGCACACCATCTTCGTCCAAAACTCTCCCACGCATCCCGCAACCGCATAGGTGTAATATTCAAAATCATGAATCGCCTGTAAGGCGCGTACCGCCTGCCCTTCCGTTTTTTGGGGAAATTGGTGGAGGTCAAATTCCATTCCTCCAATCAGCACCGACAGAACTTGCGCAATCTGAGACCGGTCGGTTGGGCTAAATTTTTGGTAAATTCGGAAACACCCCTCCAATTCTTCCAACAAGCGGCGCTCATCAGGGTTACTTTGTTTCGTGAGGACTTGCGCCTGGATTTTCTTGATTTGTGCCAAATCGGCGGTACTTCCCCACAGCTGCCCTTTTAACAGACGTAAACATTCCAGGCGGACCCCATCCTCCAGTCTTCCCGTATCGGCGATCGTGTCCGCAGCTCTAGCCAACAAATAGGCCAGACCAATTTGCGAACGAACCGCGCGAGGCAGGATAGCCAGGGTTAAATAAAAGGAGCGGGAAACCCGCTTGAGCACCTCACCGAGGAGGTGTTGATCCGGTGGAGAAAGGCGCATAAGCTAGCGAACGATGAGACGGCCTTCCATCCCTTCCTCACGATGGGTGGGAAAGAACAGAAGCTGTTTATCGCAATAAAAAGGATAGATGCCGGGCTCGGTCAACGTGAGGGTGACAGCTTTCGTATCACCGCTGGAAATATCCACGTCCACCAGACGCATGCCGCTGGGGTCATCCAGCAAAAAATTATGAGGAACCAAAAAAGACTGATTACTCAGAGTCAGTGTTAGCGGTTTACCGGCTTTCACTACCACCTCCGATGGCGTAAAGGCATAACTTTCCATACTGATCATCACCTGTTGTCCGAAAGGTTCCTCCATGGGAGACAGGGAAGACTCCGACGATTGAGCATATAGACGGTCGAAAAAAATCCCATAGCCTATCACCACAACAAGACCCACTATCAATCGTGTATAATGGTTTACAGAAAAAATGTCTAGAATAAATGGTCTCCTCATCAGTAGAGCTATCATAACGGTTTTCCAGACGAGGGTCACGTCTTTCCCTCTCTTGACTCTCAAGGAAAAGGTGTTATCTTCCAACATGTTGAATCCTAATAGTCGTTTTTTAGGACAATCGTAAAGGGATCATTTAATCATTCATGAAGTCGAACACATTAGCGTGCTTCCACAAGCAGATGTGGAACAATTAAGGGAGATTGTCTATGAAAAAACTTAAAGGAATTGGTTTATTACTGATTGCCAATATCCTCATCTTTATCACCCTCTCAATCTCGTTCACCGTGTTATCTGAGATGATTCTCCCGGCCTTCGGAATCGATCTCCGTGGATCAATTGCTCAACAGGATCTGTTATGGGCATTTGTCATTGGGTTTGGCGGTGCCTTTATCAGTTTGGCCTTTTCCAAACAAATGGCCAGGGCCTTTATAGACTGTACGCAAATCACAGAACCGCGAACCCAGGCGGAAAGAATCGTATTTGACACCGTCCAAAAAATATCTGAAAAGTTAAACATTTCCATGCCGGAAGTCTGGATTTATGAATCGCCAGACCCCAATGCGTTTGCCACCGGGCCCACAAGAAACAACTCGATGGTGGCCGTATCAACCGGCCTGCTCAACAATCTAAATGAAGGTGAAGTGCGAGCCGTCCTGGCTCATGAAATGGGCCATGTCTACAACGGCGATATGTTTACCACAACCGTGTTGGCAGGGCTGATGAATACATTTGTCTACTTTATTAGCCGATTTATCTATCGGCAGGTAGCGGAACGTAATGAGGCTCTAGGATTTGGAGTGTATATCGTTTTACAAATCGTTCTCTCCGTCCTGGCGATGATTCCCATTAGCTGGTGGTCCCGCCGTCGGGAATTTGCAGCCGACCGGTTCGCGGCCAACACCGTAGGCAAGGAACATATGATCTCTGCTCTTGAGGGCATTGATCGTTGGGTGCAACGGACCCAATTTGAATATAGCTCACAAGACGCGTTGGCGACGATGAAAATATCGGGGAAATCGCACAGTTTCATGCAGATATTTGCGACTCACCCGCCGATTGAAGCGAGAGTGACTGCGCTACGGCAACTCTAACTCGTAAAATAAGCGTAAGTCGAAAAAGGGACTTGGCCATGCCAAGTCCCTTTTTTATGGTCTTTCTGTCAAACCGGATTGTTTCAAAACCCAGGGGCTGCAATGAGCGATTGGTTCCCACGGCAGAAGAGAATGCGAATTAATTCAGCGTTCTGACATCATATTCATGGGAAAGGACTGCTGGAAACTCTTTCATCCCATGCCGGCAAAGAACAGGAAGGAGCGAGGCCGGAGGTTGAATCAGTGCGACAGGAATACGTAATTGCTGAAGGTGATAGAGCCCATACCCACAAAAAGTCAGCCCCATCGGGCCCATGGATTCCACATCAGAAAAATCAACGAGGACTTTTCGATAGTCCAGACTTATCGCTCGCACTGCTGCCTTTTCAAACATCTCCCCGAGAGAATGATCCGGCAAACCCAATATGCGAATAACAACGGCATCCGGTAAAATCTGAAGTCCACATTGCATTAGGAAATCCTCCTCAAGCCTGAATGGTCGTTGTTGACGCACCTACTCCCGTTGCGCCACCTATCCATACAGGATTGAGTGAACCCCTTAAGCCATACCCCTACAATTCCCTATTTGAACTAGCGTGGTCTTTTTGGACCTAGTCCTTTACCAGACCCCGATGCGATGACCGCTGGTATTGCCCTGATCAGGCAGTTCTACTGTGAGGGCGACGAGTGGTTGAGCGTGCAGCAATGGTCGGGGTCATCAATAACACAAAGTCTATCTTAGGGTGATTGACAAAAAGCCGGGACAGATGGCCTTGGAAGCCTTGGCTATCACAATGAGAGGGGAAAGCAGGATGGACTGTTTCGAGCACAGTAGATAATGAGCCATGACAGCCTGTGTTGATCCTGGACCGAGTATCCGTCAAACATTTTCCTGAATTCCCCACCGTGACACAAACCGGAAAGGTTCGGAACCCTAAGCCCAAAGAAGATGAGGGAAGTGGTGGATTGAATTGGAGCGGGCGAGGGGATTTGAACCCCCGACAACTTGCTTGGGAAGCAAGGACTCTACCACTGAGCTACGCCCGCTCACGAGATCAGGATTCGCATTCTAGGTGTGAGCTGAGTCGTAGTCAAGGTACAAAAATTTTGAGAGTGGCTGTATGGGCTCTGCCGTCGAAGCCGGTCACACCTGAATATATCCGGACGAATCTATTCCCTGAATTCAATGATCGCAAATTTTCGCTTGCCAATTTTCATCGGATAGGATCGGCCAGGCTCGAAGGTTATCATCCCGTTTGGGTCCGGAAGCTTCTCTCCGTCCACCTGGACCCCACCCTGGGAAACGAGCCGTCTGGCTTCAGATTTACTGGGCACTAAGCCCGTCCGCATCAGGAGGTCAACGACAGGCATAGAATAATCTTGGGGGTTGTTAAAATCCGCGGGTGAGAGCTTCACATGGGCATCCGGCTCATCGGGAAAATCCCGCTTTTGAAATCGCTGTTGAAAATCGGCCTTCGCCTCTTCCACGGCATCACTTCCATGATATTGTCCAACAATCTGCTCGGCCAGGGCTATTTTGGCTTCCATCGGATGTTGACGCTTAACCTCATCCAAATTACTGACCGTCAACAGTTCGTAATAGCGCAGCATCAGGACATCGCTAATAGACATCAGCTTACCAAACATGTCTGCCGGACGATCTTCTAAGGCAATATAATTTCCAAAGCTCTTACTCATTTTCCGGACCCCATCCGTGCCTTCTAACAACGGCATGGTAAGCACCACCTGCGGTTTTTGGCCGTAATCCCGCTGCAAGTCGCGCCCGACGAGGAGGTTAAATTTCTGATCGGTTCCACCCAACTCCACATCGGCTTCCAACACCACCGAGTCGTACCCCTGCACCAAGGGATACAGAAATTCATGCACGCTAATATGCTTTTGCTCCCGGTATCGCTTTGAGAAATCGTCCCGCTCCAACATGCGTGCCACGCTATAATGTGAACACAACTCCACCATCTTTTCGACCCGCATGCCACTCATCCAATGACTATTAAATTCGATACGGGTTTTCTGTGGGTCGAGGGTTTTGAAAATCTGTTGTTCATAGGTTTTCGCATTGGCCAGCACTTGCTCTTTCGTCAGCGCCACCCGGGTTTCCGATACCCCGGTCGGATCACCGATCATGCCGGTAAAATCCCCGATGAGAAAAACAACTTGATGGCCCAACTCCTGAAAGTGCTTAAGTTTTTGGATTAACACGGTATGGCCCAGATGCAGGTCCGGCGCCGTAGGATCAAACCCGGCTTTAATCTTGAGAGGACGCTGTTCTTTTAGCGACTCCGCTAATTTGGCTTTTAATTCGTCGAGTTGAATCACCTCCACGGTTCCCCGAAGAATAAGGTCCAGTTGCCGGTTGATTTCTGAAGTTGTCATCTTGTAAGCCACACTATGTAAAAGTGAAAAATTAATTCCCGATCCCTATCGCCATGGTTGAGGCCCGGACACCAACAAGGGGGCGCAGTTGCTCCAACCGTTTTTTTCCAATTCCCGGCACTAGAGCCAAATCTTCAATGCGTCGAAATGCTCCATGAGACGTTCGATGTGCCACAATTCGTCCTGCCAGAATTGGTCCAATACCAGGAAGATGCTCTAATTCAGCTAAGGTGCCGTCATTCAAGTCGACGGTAAACGCCGCGACTTCCCCGGGTTGCCTACCTTCTGCCTCCACCCCCTCCTGAAGAAGATAAACGACATTTCTCTCCGAAGGCGGTACCACGCTCACAACCTCCTCAGGTTCACCTGCGGAACCGGAAGGAATGGTGTGTGAGGACTGAACACCTGTTTGTTTGAGGGGAACTACTGGAGAAAGAGGCGGTTGCGGCCAACCGACCCAATAGACGAAAAATACTCCTACCCCCAACAAGACCAATTTCAATAGGAGAGAGCTTCCCCAGGACATTTCGCCTGAATGCCTGTCAGATAATTGCCGCGAGCTGGCAAGCGACGTCTGCGGTTCGATATCATTCATGTTCAATCAATGAATACGCTTCATAGCATTATCAACGCTTTCGCGCTTGGTGAATGGCCATGCCCTCCACATCCTCGGCTGCTTCCATCAACCCTTCCGAAAAAGTGGGATGCGCGTGAATCATGTTGGCGAGATCCTCGACGGTCAACCCACCCTGCATGGCCATGGCGGCTTCATGAATGAGGTCCGCCGCATGGGCACCGATAATATGGACGCCAAGAATTTTCTTGGTCTGTTCATCCGAAATCACTTTAAAATGTCCAAATGGCTCACCAACGGCCTGGGCTTTTCCAAGACCGGCATATTTGAATCGCCCGACCGCGACAGCCAACCCGCGTTCCCGGGCCTGGGCCTCAGTCAGTCCGACCCGCCCGATTTCCGGCAAGGTAAAAATCCCTGCAGGAATGACATCATAGTTAATGGCCTGCGACCGGCCCATTGCGTTTGAGACCGCCACTTTTCCTTGAGCCGAGGCGACATGCGCCAACATGAATTTTCCCGTCACATCTCCAATCGCGTAAATACCGGGAACGGAGGTTTCCATTTTTTCGTTGACCAGAATTTCGCCCCTGGTTCCCACCTTCACGCCAACCTGATCCAGCCCTAACCGGCCGGAGTTCAGACGACGCCCAACGGAAACCAGCAGGTGGCCTGCAACCAGTTCTTCTCCCGAAGCCAGCGTCGCTCGCACTCCCTCATCAACAGCCGCCCAATCCGTAATCTGCGTATTGAGATAGAGTTGAATCTTGCGTTTTTTCAACTCACGCGTCATGGTGGAGATCGTATCTTCATCCTCAAGTGGCAGCACGGAAGGCATCATTTCGACAATACTCACTTCCGATCCCAGCCCGCTCAACAAGCAGGCAAACTCACATCCTTCTACCCCACCGCCGACAATCACAATGCTGCCGGGAATCTCCGTGAGATCCAGAGCCTCTTTACTGGTCAACACGCGTTGGCCATCAATGGGAAACTGAGGCAGTTGAGGCCAGGAAGAACCTGTGGCAAGAATAATGGCATCGGCATCAATGGTGGAAGAGGACCCATCAAGATGGGTGACCCGCACCTGCCGGTCATTAACCAATTCGCCTCGCCCCGGCACGTGGGTAATTTTCCACTGCTTCAACAAGGTGCCGATTCCCTTTACGAGCCCACGAACCACCTCCTCCTTACGTGCGACCATGCGAGCGAGGTCATAGCTCACCGACCCCTCAATGTTGAGACCAAACGGCTGGGCATGTCGAACCCGTTCGCCAAGATCAATAAAGCCCAACAGGGTTTTACTGGGAATACACCCCCAATTCAGGCACACCCCCCCAAGCACCTGTTCCTCCAGGATCGTCACCTTGGCCCCTAATTGCGCGGCGCGAATAGCCGCCACATACCCACCAGGACCTGATCCGATAATGACAATGTGGGGCGAGGTGGTCATGATTCCTGTGAGGCTAAAAATGCCGTGTATTGCTCCGGCGTCATCAATCCATCCACCTCATCTGGATCAGCTAATTCCAGCACCGCGATCCACCCCTTGCCATAGGGATCCTGATTGAGTAGTTCGGGATGGTCCTGAAGTTCTGTATTCACTTGAAGAATTTTTCCGGTCACCGGCGTGTAAATCGTCGAAGTGGCTTTGGTCGACTCCACTTCTCCCAATTGATCCTCAGCTTGCAGCGAGGTTCCTACTTTAGGAACGTCCACAAAGACCACATCTCCCAGGGCATCCTGAGCAAATTGACTAATGCCTAAGGTCGCCTTTTTCCCTTCAACCCGAATCCATTCGTGTTCCTTATGAAATCGTAAATCCTGTGGCTCCATTCCTACCCCCTTTTGTTCAAAACGATGATGGCGTTCATAGTTGTCTGATGTCTCCCATACCCCTCATGAAGTGAGTGTTCCCGGCTCAATGTGACAGGGACACTACCGAAGCACTCAAGAAAATGCGCGAAGATCGTGCACGACACCAATTCCCGAAGGAAACTCACCGAGCAATGAGGTACTGCTTCCGGCTGTTCCCGGCACAATGCGCTTTCCTCTTTCCGCCGGCATACTCACCCATACCCGCCGCGGATCGTCAAGTACGGGAAGCAAGCGGGTTAACACAGCCTTCGTCGAAATGCGCCGGAGCTTCTCAATCGCCGATACTTGATCGGACGAAGAGTGACGGTCGATTTCCGGGCGCACAAAGAAAAATGAAAACGGGCGCCGGATGGCTTCCATCGCATCCTGGGCATAGTCCACCAGAGCCCGAACCGGATCGGTCAATCCATGGGGGTGGAGCTCCAGGCCACATTGAACCGTCAGATGGCGTTTGCGAAGCTGGCCAATCAACTGCTCGACTACGGTCAATCGCTCACGAGCCTTCCACCCCGCCCAACGCCAAAACACGGAATCTTCCACAGGAGCGCCTGAAGGCTGGGTTGATCGACTCGACAATTTCGATGCCCTGAGAGGATCAAACCCAGACTGAAAGGTACGCACGGGATCAAAACTCACACCGAAGGCGGTTTGAAAACGGGTCAATCCCGTCCGCGACATTCCGTCATACACCCCCATGGGATAATCGTCGAGAAACACCAGACCGTCCACGCTTTCCTCGGAAAGATGCGTGAGAAATTGATCGAGAAACCGTTGATACTCGGGGTGAAAAATATCAAAAAACCGGGAATCCTGAACCTGGTGGGTGGTCGTATTATACGTGCCATCCCGCCATTCCGGCAAAGGGGAATCATGCCAATTGCCAATACAACGGAGATTCACGCCCACGTATACCAACAGATGCAACTGATGACTGCGTTCCACATATGAGCGCAGGAGCGTCTGGAGATCAAGCAGATGGCGAGGCGCCCTCGACGTCCGTTGTTGATCGGTGTGGAATCCGGCTCCCTCACAACCCAAATCAATCAACAGGGTGGTGATTCCATCGGCCTTCATCTTTTTAATGCCCTCGTCAAACCCTCCACTGGCCGGCAATTGTTCAAGGGTTAACCGGATGGCCTGAGTATCGAGAGGAGGCATCGTGAATTGTTCAAGTAACCGTTGAAGTTCATTGAACTGCAATTGGGCACCGGCTTGATAAGGATTGGCGCTCCCCGCAACGGAGAGTATGCGATACTGATCTCTGGCAGCTTCCCATTCCCCAACCTGACGATAGGCTTGAGCCAGCAACCATCGGCTTTGGACTTCAATGGGCTCTTCCAGGAAGAAGCGCCAGCAAGCGCGTCAGTCCGCTGATGGCCTGCGGATAGGCTTTTTCCTCAAAATATTCCTTGGACCGTTGAAAGAGTTGCGCATGAATCTGTTGAATATCCGGAGGAACTTCAGGTGGGGATGGCACGATTCCTTCCTCGCGATCCTCCGGCACGGATTCGACGGCAGGGGGAGGAATAGCCCCACTCACCGGTGGTCCATGGGGAGGACGTGTCCGCCCGCATCCGGCCAAGAGCCCCAGACACAATAGCAAACTACAAATTTTTAGCCATGTTGTCATACGGCAAAACGTGCGCAGAGGGAAATGAACCTTAAACCCATACAATAGGTTTATGAGGAGAAACATGCCCGCCGTTTTCGGCGGGCAGCGTATCGGGAGTCAGTGGGTTTTAGAAATACAGGCTCAGTATGGTCTTCCACTAGCCCAGATTGGATTCTGCGAAAAAGTACCGAATCTCAATTTGAGCATTCTCCGTGGAATCGGACCCATGCACCGCATTGGCCTCAATAGAAGCCCCATGCGCAGCCCGAATGGTACCCGGATCGGCTTTTTTAGGATCGGTCGCTCCCATCAGATCACGGTGTGTTTTGACCGCGTCCTTCCCTTCCAACACCACAACCACCACCGGCCCCGAACTCATATAGGTCGTCAAGTCATTAAAGAAGGGGCGTTCTCGATGCACAGCATAAAACCCTTCCGCCACCCCTTTGGATAACCGCATCATTTTCATCGCAACCGGAAACAACCCGGCCTCTTCATAGCGGCGGATAATATCACCAATCGCATGTTTGGCCACCGCATCAGGCTTAATAATCGCTAACGTCCGCTCTGACATACTTCTCGTCCTTTCCAAAAAATCCCATAATAAAACCCTGTGAATAAGAAAGGAGCATTTTACGGCCCCTTCTATTCAGTTGCAATCTCAAGGCCACACTTAAAAGGCTGTAATCACAATGACTTCGGCTGGGATGAAACACAACCCGATCAGGGATGGAATGGGAACCAGGATGCTGATCGAGCGAGCTGACACGCCACATTCTGGGAGAAGACGGTAGGGTGCCCAACTCACCGATGGCCACATCAACCGGCTCATGAGCATGTGTATTGAGGCAGAGGAGTGCCCAACTGTGCGGATTTTCCAACGACCGCCGCTCCAATACGCACAGGTTGGGGTTGGACATCGACCGTTGAATCAGATCCCCCTCCCCTTGCCAGAGCGGCACCTCCAACTTCCAGTGATTCACCGCACGGATAAAACTCTGTAAATCCCATCGTGGGGATTCCCAATCATCAGGAGTGGTCTCCACCACATGCAAGGACCGCTGAAATCCAAACTCATATCCCATCGGGATCATGAGGCCGGTGGAAAACAGCGCGGCAAAGGCATAGCGTTGGCGTTGAACCGCTTCATTTCCTCCCGACTCAGCAGCCAGACGCGGAGTATCATGCGATTCAGGAAACCCAATGGACGGCATAGCCTGAAATTCCCGATGTTGGTTCAAACACCAGGCATCCTTGAAATTCCACCATTTGGAGCTGTTACAAAAAAGGTGGAATCCCGCGTCTCCTAACGCGCGGGTCTGCTCCAAGGTACAACCAAGATTTTCCGCCCAAAAGACGGCCTGAGGATTCGCGCGTTGGGCCCGGTGAATAAGAAAGCGCCACAACTCACCAGGAACTTTATAGGCCGCGTCACACCGAAATCCCTGAAACCCCAATTCAAGATACCGGTCAACCAATTGCCCCCAAAACTCCCAGAGATGCTCCCGATCAGGAGAATGCCGATTATCAATTTCGGCTAAATCGCCCCACACCGTTTTCTTGCCGGGGTCATCCGGATCAACCGCATACGGATGTTCAACCTTTCCCTGACCATCCCGCATATACCAGTCGGGGTGCTGTGACACTAAGGAGGAATCGATGGCCGTGTGGTTCAAGACCAGATCCACCATTGGCGCCAGGCCACATTGGGCGATGCGTTGAAGCGTGGGACGTAACACATCAAGGCTCTGGTCCTGAGTCATTTCCGGCAGAAATGCCGGATTCAGGAGATCATATTCTTTGATCGCGTATAAACTTCCCGAGAATCCCGGGAGATGAATGGGATTCACAAAGAGCCAATTAAACCCCATGCCTGCGGCCCGTTCCGCGTGCGAGATCCAGCGATCACAAGGACCGGCCAGGCGAGGAAACAGATTATAGATAAGAGGAACCTGGTGCGAGGGCTGCATAAAGATACACCTATACTTTCTCTGGCTCCGGGCAGGCTTGAGGTGGACGGCTATCGGAAATCAGACCTTTTGAAAAAATGATTTTGCCAACCTGTTTCACATTGGCGCACAAGTCACCCAATCCGGGAGTGACCAATCGAAACGGCCCGCCTCGCTCGGAAGGAAAGGGCGCGCCATCCTGTTCATACACCAGAATGCCGAATTCTGCAGCTTGCTTGATCGTCAGACAGGCTGAGAATTTTCCATCCTGCGACTCGAAGGTCACATGGTCGGTCCCCACATTGAAAGTCGCAACATCAAGTATTGCTTGAACTTTAACGCCGCGGACATTCATTCCTGGCATCAATGTGGGCAATTCAGACACTTGCTGCGCGGAAGGAAGTTGCGCCAGGGTCGTTCGCGTAAATTGAAGAGTCTGCAAGATAGCCCCGCCTACCTGTATCGTGGCCTCCGTGGAAGGCCTGGATGGGGTCAAAACCTTAATGAACGCCGTTAACATGTCGTTCATAGGAGTGGGCACCCCAAAGGCCTTGCCTTGCTCGGTGATAAAACCATTCAGCTCATCAATTTCAGTGGGTCGTCCGGCCAGCCAATCATCATACATCGACGTATGAATATCCCGAAGTTCTTGAGCCCACTTGACGACCTTCTCCGGCATATCCTCATCCAACGGCACACGGTGCACCGCCATGGCCACGGCCGAGACTTCCCGCACAATGGTCGCGATGACCGGTTGGAATTCCGGATGATCCAAGGCTTTTGCCACCCGATCATTCAGCAAGACCGTCAGCGGGTTAAACACACAATTCCAACACATTTTCTCCCACTTGGCGCGCCGGATATCAGGATTAATGAAACAGGGAATCCCTGCCCCTTTAAATAACGCCAGGATGGCTTGGAGTCTTGGAGTTTCCATCCCCAACGGTTCCCCAATAGTCAGCATGCCTTTCTTATAATGGTCGATCACCCCCGGCTCGGCGATCTTGGAATAGATAAATGCCACTCCGCCCACAATCCGCTCCCGGCCAAATCGGACCATCAGGGTATCCTCAATCGTCACCCCGTTTTGCAAGGTCAGAATAATGGTATCCGGTTTCAGCACCGGCTCAATCTGGTTCATTGCCTCATCCAGGTCATAGGCTTTGACCCCCAGAACAATCAAATCCGGCTGGGACAGTTCCTCGGGATCGGAAGCTACGGGGGGATGCACGGTAAAGCTCTCACCAATTGCGCTCCGGATAGTCAGCCCGTTTTTAGCCACGGCCTCCCTGGTACGTGACCGCAGAAGGAACGACACATTCGGATTGTGGCGAGCCAGGTGCGCCCCAAAATATCCCCCAACCGACCCCGCCCCCACAAACAAAATCTCCTTCATCCGATTACCTTTGGATACCTTTCCATTTTTACTAAAATTTCGCGTAATGGTTTACATATCAACAAGCCAAATCATGATGAGACCTGAACATTGCTGTTATCCTGAGCTTTTGCGAAGGATCTCTGCCCAAAGCAACAGGCTCGGGATCTAATGTATTTATGCCAAAATAGAATCCCTCACTCTATCAGAATTACCCCCGTTCGCCTACGGATCGTTGTCTTACTTGGCGCCATGAAACTGCAACTGCCGCCAGGCCTCATAGACCACCACAGCCACCGCATTACTCAAATTGAGGCTACGAGAATCAGGCCGCATAGGGATGCGCAAACGATGCGTGGGAGGAAGCGCTTCTAAAATATGAGCCGGCAAGCCCCGCGTTTCGGGGCCAAAGTACAAGGCATCGCCAGGCTGAAAAGCCACGTCGTGATACGGTCTCTCACCTTTTGTGGTGATTGCAAAAATACGTGAGGGCTTTTGAGCATCCAGATAATCCTGCAGGGTGGGATAATCCTTCATCCGCGCTAACTCGTGATAATCCAATCCGGCACGGCGGGCCCGCTTATCATCCAATTCAAATCCCAACGGATGAATCAGATGCAATCCGAATCCGGTATTGGCACATAACCGAATAATATTCCCGGTGTTCGGCGGAATCTCCGGTTCATAGAGAACAACGTCCAACATCGTAGGGATTAAGAAACCGGATATGAGACTTCCCTTTATATTCCTAAAAGACAGACTGTCAGTCGAACAGGCTTCACCGATAATGACTGCCATCTCAGGAGAAAGCCGTTGTTCGTTGGAGGGTCGAAGAAAACCTGGCTGCAGCCTAAACCGTTCGCTTATCCATTTCTAGAACGCATGGATTGCGTTTAGTGTGGGCCTTCCCTGGGAAATAGCTCCACATAGCTGCAGAAGATGGCCGATTTCCCGTGCCCCTCTCGGTGAGTCAGCTGCCACTCACTGCCCCGCATACTGGCCCCAGTGACATTTCGATTGATAACACATCTCCAGTCACGTCGGTAAGCCGGCATATGATTTTAAGTCTAAATGAAGGAGGGCGTAGAATCTTTTTCTACCTCAATGGTGCCAGGAACCTCCACCGGGAATTCGTCCTGATTCCCCGTCCCCTACTAGCTGGAATGCTGGTATTTATACACAGTGCCGCCAATTTGCGTGACGCTCGATCCTATTCCGAAAACGACATCGATGCCGAGCAACCAGGGGATGGGATCCCAAGCGGGCGATTCCGCATCGAAGTACATCAGGAACTTGAAGCAACTGGGTATCGGCCGTATCCATTCATTCGCCGGCACCCAGGCGCTATAATTCTGGTCTTTTAGCTGATATACCGCGGCGACAGTGCCTACTGCCTCGAGGCCCAGCGCCATCGTGGTTTTCAAGGCCGGTCCAAAGGTTTTGAGGTATTTGGCATTCGCCTCAAACGCGGATACCGCGGTGAAAATGGTATCCACCAGGATGACCGATCCCCGCGTGCACCACAGCCACATGGTCCATTGATCAGCCTTGCTCCACTGATTCTGCGGTTTTTGCAGAATGCCAACCGGGACACTGACGCCGAAGGTCTCCCAACGCGGAATAAGACTCATCATGGACACCAATTTATTGAGAGGGTTGGGTTCGTTAGCACCGCTTTGTTGGGTTCGCCAGGCCAGAGTGTCCCCAAGAACCGTAAAAGCCCCACTCACGGTCAAGAAATACCCGGAGCAGACATTGAGATTCGCCAATAGTAAAGGGGGTAATTGGGAACCGTCTGTCACCCGCGCTCCCTCCGTTGGAACGCCCTGAGAGGGTATCGTGGGCCACGGGAGGCCGGTATTCTTGATCGTGGTGGCGTCGCTGCTGGAGAAAGGAGCCTGGGCGGGTTCGTTGGGCTGCAATAGTATGCTGCCGATGAGCTTGTACAGGATGGTGGCCGGCACGGCAAAGATGAGACAGATCAGGTCGAGCAAGGTGAACTCGTCGCCGTTCGTGATCACGTTCTTCCACAGCCACGTGATGATCGGGATGTCGATATTAGCGGTCAGCATCGCGATAAACGCCTCGATCGCCGAGGAAGCCAGGGAGAGGATCGCATTGATGACGTATTCAATCCCGTCCATAATAAAAAGGACGAGATCTTCCGCCGCCGTCAGCAAATCAAGAATAATCAGATCGAAGAAGCTACTGGGATCGGTAATCTTTCCGGTGACGAAATCCTGCAATTTGCCACTGGTGGCGTTGAACGTCTGGGTATTCTGATCGGAGGTATTTCCGCTATAGATGTACTGCTTAACCGCATCCGAGATGGCTGTCGTCGGGTCGGTATCTCCCAGCGTTCCCGCAAAACCTTGTAGGGCCATCGCGGTTGTGCCATTACCACTGAACGAGGGTTTCGACCGGCTGTAGACATACTGGCATTTTGAGGCGTGTTGCTGTTGGGTGTTTTGGGTGTTCGTTCCAGCCAAGGTGTTCTGACTGCCCGACGTGCTGTTGACATAATCGTTGTACGACTGCCCCTGGACCGATTCAAAGTTTGATTCGAGATTTTGGAAGACGGTCTTTACTTCCGCTTGCAATGTCGCGAATTCACTGTCGACGAGTGTTTGGGCGTACTCGATGGAGTTATTCATGTTGGTCAACGTCTGGGTGACGCATTCTTTGATCACGTTATGGGTATTGAGAATATCGTCCCAATCAAAGAGCATCTTCAGCCAGGCGATGACCTCCTGAAGCACCTTATAGATCTCGTCGGCCAGTTGCCGGATTTTCGAGAAGATGGTTTCGAGTGCCGCGCCCGCTTGCTTGATGGTCGAGATGACGAACGGCTCCAAATCATTGAAGACGATATTCAACACATCGTCGGTGACCGTGGCAGCAAAATAGGTCAATTGATCGAACTCGTGCTTGAAAAAATGCGCTACATCGCCAAAGACGCTGCCGGAGGAGCCCAACTTGCCGGTGGTCCGCCGATTGCTCAACAGATCGCGCGCCTCCTCCTCGGTGAGGATGCGGAACCGGGGACCCTCCGGATGGGCAAAATCGATCTCCCAATGCGGCGTCTTGATCTGACTCAGATCAATGGTCCCCTGACCGGTGGAGTCCGTAGGGTTTTGGCTCATCCAGTTCCCGGAGGCATTGATCGCCTGTGCCGCCGTGTTGGCAGAGGCGGTTTGGGAATAGTCGCCCCCCGTCAAGCCCTGATTGATCAAGTCAGTGCCTGTCACCGTTTGCAGTTGGGGGGTCACCGAGTCCGGCAGCGGCGCAAGGGGCGTCCCGTCCAGAGCTTCGATGTACTGGACCACATCGCCCCGGCACCATCGCGAGCCCGTGAGATTGTTGCCGGTATCCACCGCCGTGAAGGTGATAACCGGCGGCGTCAGGCCCACCGCTTCGTAGAGAACCGTGGCTTGCCCGGCGCCGTCCAGCTCCACGGTGAGCGGCGTGGTGGGGCCAATGTGGTAGGCGTAACTGTTCCAGACCACAGTGACAGCCTGATCGGCGGTGACCGTGACCGTGCCGTTGGCGACGGGATTGTTGCCGGCATCCACCCCCGCAATTTCCATGGAATATGTGGCCGTTTGAGTCGGCGTCGTATTAGAGGGCGCCGGCGGCGAGGAGACCTTGCGGGTCGACCAGACCTGCGTGCCTGGGGAATCGCCATTACCCTGGCTCCCGCCGGGCAGGTTCTGATCCATGTGAAAGACCGCGGGAGCGCTCGCACCTGACTGCGGATCCGTCGCGAGTCCAGCCGAGAATAGCTCCGGCCCCGCCCGCATATACGCCGGGCAGTTGAGGGTGAGCAGCGTGCCGCCCAACTGCACCCAACTGCCGAAGGTGAGCGAGCCACTCCCCGTCTGCTGGAGATACCACAGATAATTGCTCCCCGGTTCGATGGCAAAGATGGTCACGGTCTGGCTGCTATCCACCCCCACCCCCACCGCCGTCGCGCTCTTCGGTTGATTCGCAAGCCCGGTCAACTGCGTGATCGACGGTTCCGCCGCATAGAAATTCGACACGAGCCACAGTGTGCTGGTCGCATCGAGGAGCAGCAGCTGGCCGCTGCCGAGCGGGCCGGGAATGGCATAGAGGTTCTCGGCCGTGAGGGTGCCCTTATTGGGATTGAACGTCCCGGACTGCCCGGTCCAGGTGAACGTGGGCGTTTGCTGGGTCCACGTGATGGTGGCCTCCTCGTGCGAAATATTGCTGCCATCCACCCAGAGGACCGTGACCGACCCGCTGCCGCCGGGCCCTTCCGTCAGCCGAAAAGCCGCCGTGTCGGGATCGGAAATTTCCGGGGTGAATTGTGTCGGGTACCGCTCGGCGATCGGCATCCATTGTGGAGTGCCGGTTTGCGGGTTGGTGTAGTAGGTCAGGACGAAGAAGGCGTGTGGGCTGACGTTGCCCGTGACCCCGTACAAATAAGCATTGCCGTCGGCGTCCACATACTGATCCGTCTGAAAAGTGAAGCCGATCCAGTTCTTCGCCGTGGCGGACAGGGTGGCGGGGGTCCACGTGCCGGGCGCGGAGGATTGCATCCACACCGCGCTGCTCCCGGCCCCCGTCGTGAGGGGGTAGTAGCACAAGGCATTGAGGATGCCCTGGTGGTAGAACCCCACAATGCGATTACAGGGGCCGGTATTTGTGGGAGCCGTGACGCCCAGTTTCACGGTCGTCCAGCCTGATTGGGACGTGGGGTCCGGATAGAAGTGCACCGGCTCGCCGTCCCCGTCGAGGGTCAATAGTTCGCTGGTGGGATCGGTGCTAGCCGGATTTTGCACCACCGCGAACAGATTTCGCGTGAGCGCATTGGACACCGGCGCTTCCTGGGTCAACAGGTAGTCGTCGATGAGATTCACGCCGATGGTGATGTTCGTGATCGCTGCCGTCATAACCGTTCCTCCTCCGTGATGAAGACGGGTTCGTGTGACGAGGATGCCCCTACTCTTTTCCCTGCAACTGTTCATTGCAGACCGGATTGGCATCATTGGGCCCAATACAGGGCTGACAGTTCGCCGTCGTCAGGTAGGGCAAGTCGAAGTTCGCAGGATCAGTCGACCCGCCGTAATCGTAGGTCCCGGTCGTACCGAAATGGGGTGAGTTGCTCCCTTTAGCGAGAGCAACATGTTCAACGTCGCTCAGCGTGACCGAGCCCTTCAGGCCATGCGTATGCGGAATCCTGGTCCCGGGAGACGTAAGCGGGGTGCCGCTACCGAAGGCCTCGTTTGGGGTGCCCTCATCCGGGAGGCCGACCAGAAAGCGCCCCGTTCCCGTGGCGCTCGATTTCCAGGGATACGGACAATTCTGACTTGCATAAAACGTCACAATGTCGGACGGAACCGGGGGTGGGTTGGGTGTGGAGAAGTTGGGCTCCCGCTCACAGAGCAGGAGTTGTGTATAGGGGATATTGTTGAAGGCTGCATCCGTCGACCCGCTGAAATTCTGCGTACCCGAAGCGGTCAATTCCTTGCAGCTCCCCAGGAAATTTTCAAATTGATACGAGTCCAGGCTGATGCTTGAGGTGAGAGCATGGCTATGCGAGCGCTGCTCGCCATTCCCATAGGGATTGCCAACCAGGGTTCCAACGGTTCCATCAGGAGGCGCTTCAAAGGGCATGACGAAATAGCCGTCGACGGTGGATGTAGGCGTGCTCTCGGTGAATTGAGTGTTCCCCAACGGACCTTTGGCGGCCTGACTGCTATTGGCTGCGGGTTCCAGCCAGATGCCGCCGGCTGGTTGATTCGAAAAAAAGTTATAGTCGGTGGCTCCCGATCCCGAGACGCCCACATTCAAACCGTTTTCCTCAGACCACTGCACTGAAGCGTAGACCTGCTGACTGGCAAGCTCAAAATTAAAGTTAAAGTCGGTACGGGATTGTTGGGCGGTCCAGTTATACATCGCCTTTACCAGATTGTTCTGGAACACCTTCATGATCCAAAAATCGAGTTCGTTCGTTTTCCCTCCGGCGATTGCTGACGGATTGGAGCCACGTCCCCGCAGCACACCGTCCTTGTCAAGATCCGTGCCATCGAATGTGAGCACGACCTTGTAGTTCTGGGGTCCGTTCCACGTCACCTGATACCCTTGGGGATATCCGACGGCTGGCTGCCAGTTGGCGGGACAGGACTGGAGATTAAAGAAGGCCAACGCCGAGGTTCCATACCCGTCTGTCGGAGGCGGAGATTGACCGCTGGCTTTCTTCTCGCAAGCCAACATTTGGAACAGCGGAAGATCGGAGGACCCTCCATTCAATGTCGTCCCTTTCACAGTGTAATTGTGGGAACTGTCGCTCTTATGCTGGCAATTGCAGGTGCTCCCTCCGCAGTCCCCGTTATTGAGATCTTTTTGGGCAAGGTTGAGCGGAACCGTGAAGGCATGCTGGTGCACAGGGGCTTGGAGGTCCGTCAGGGGGGTGCCGACCGTTTTCGCCAGATCATAGGTCGTGAGGTCAGTTGCGCCAAGCAGGAGACGCCCCTGTGCGTAGGGTGCCGGCTCCCACCCAGTCGGACATTGGCTTTGCGGAAAGAATGCCACCATGCCGGCCGGTGAGGTGTCAGTGGCTTGTGCGCCTGCCGACTGAGGCGACAGGACGCTGACCGCGCCCAACATCCCCCAGAAGATCATGAGCCCAATAGGCGAAAACCTATACACGTGCATGATAGCCTCCCCTAAAGATGAAGTGAGAGGAATGTTCTTTTCGAATTGTCGGCTATGAGAATCTCAAGAGCCATGAATTCGGCTTTGGGTAACATTTTCCCCCGTTTTTGTCAAAACAAATTGCCAAATCAGTCAGCTCTGAAACATGTGGTTATTCCACACGGCATCTTCCTGCGAATCAGCATAAAAACCGCGTTCGTTTGCCAGAGCCCGTTCACCAGACTGCGAACACTCACAAGCTCACTGTCACGAACATGGGGATATATCGACCGAGCAAAGAAATTCAGTGGCGAAGCTTCACAAAATTCTTCTCGAATCTGGAATCGCGGGTAGGCTTATTGAAGAGCGAGGGCAGAGGCACTTGTCATGAGCACAGAACATTGAGTCCTCTGGTGAATGAGAGAAAAGGGCCTGGTGGACCGGAACAGCTGCGCCCTATCCCATATTGAAATGTGATAGAGCACCGGCACTTGACGGTAACCAAAGACGGTGAATTTTCATCTTATGTTTTGATGCTTTCGCCTATCATGTTCATCAATCCCGGTCATGACCGCCGTAAGGTGAGTGGTCCCGATGGCCTTATCGGTGGTCTCTTCTGTGGTCATTGCGGTGGTCCCTTCGGTGGCCCGGCTGGTCAAAAGATTGCGGCGGCCCGATCAGCGGTGTCTTGACGGGTCCGGCGGCGCCCGGAACGATGACGAACGAGTTGCCGCCCGGGTTGGTGTTATAGACCGGCCCGAAAGGACCGGTCTTTTTCCAATTGTTCAGGAGCCAGACGTTTCCAGACGGGTCGATGCCGCCGCCAGTAACCCGATCCAATGCGTCACTGACGTAACCGGTGTCCCGTGAGATGGGATCACCCGTGCTCTTACCCGAGGGGCATTTGCTGGGATCCGCACCACAAAAATGCGAGAGCGGCGTATCGGGCCACACCGTGTTCTCGTCGACATTGCGGGTGGGCTTCTGACCAAAATTGAATACCCACAGCGTGTCGTTCCCGTCCACTGCGTTGCCCCAAGGGATCGTGAGACCGCCGCCAATATGACTAGAGGGAGCGCTGTCATCGGCGGGATACAAAGTGATTGAAGGCCCGTCCATCCCGTCTTGGGGGTCGAGCGGATCGACGCAGGGAACTTTCACCGAATTGGAGTTGGAAACCCACATGTTCCCCTTGCTGTCGCCTGAAATCCCCATGGGCCAGGACAACACCGGGACGTTGTTGGCGTCGAGGTTTGATAACGTTTCCACGGTGCCATCGGAGGACACGCGGTAGACCCCGCCAATCGCCTCGGTTGGATCGGCCATGCCGGAATTGGCCACATATCCGACCTGGTTGGCGGTGACCCACGCGCGGCCCTTCGGATCAATCGCGATGGCAAACGGTTTGAGAAGTGGCGCGTCCGAATTCGGCTCCGTATCCGGGATAGTGGGGGCGTAGATGCCCTGCTTCTCCTCGTCCTCCAGGAAATGCGATATTCCTCGCGTGCCGGGGTTTACCTTTTGGAATGAATGTGACCGTGTCATTTCCGCAATTGGCAATCCAGATGTTGCCTTTTTTGTCGGAAACGGTGGCCTGTGGCCACCAGATATGGCCTTCGACTAAAACCATCAAATCCAGAGATCGGGCTGCCATCGGGACGAAACACGGAGACGCTGTCATGCGCGGCCGGTATTTTTAATAGCCGGATCGGGCATGGGGTCGACGGTGGTATCCGCACAGGCCGGCGCCTCAAATCCGAAATTGCCCACCCAGACCTTGCCGTGCGGGTCCAGCCCGATGCCAAACCCCGCCCCGCTGAGACCGCCGCCAAAGTACGGCGATCCGGGGAAGGTCTCACCCCAGGGATACAGTTTAATCAGGCGCTGGCCGGCACAGGCAATTTCATTTGAGAATGTCGGACGATAGTTATCGTTGATCCAGGCGAACCCGCCTTCGTCAAAGGCGATTTGGCCAGGGCCGCTCATGAGGTTGAATGGATCATAGATGTTGTGCTGCCCCCCGTTGAATTTGATGAACAACAGCCAACTGGTCGGACGTTTCGTCAAGGCCGGCTGATTGACCGGATCCAATAGCGACAACTGATAGAGCGGATCGTCCGCATCTGTCGGATAACCTGGATACGACGGGTATTTGGCGATGTTGGCGACGGCTTGCAACACCGTAGTCGGCGCGGGTCCCCCCTCCGGCGTCGTCGCCACAAACAGTGACTGACAGTTGGCGTCATCTGCCACACAGCCCGCAACCACGTTGGTGAGGGAATTGAATGTCGGGTATGTCGACGTCTCGGTCCCGTTTGGTGTATTGAAGAGCACTTCACCAATGTCTCCGGTTTCCGGATTGGCCATGTTCTCCGCCATCTTCACGGCGTTGATCATGCCGTAGGTGTTGCCGTGAATATTCCATCCGTCGACGAATTGAGCAAAGGCGGTTCCCGTGGCAACCGTCGTGCGTTCGTTAATGACGACCTCGTGATGAACCTTTGCGCCGGTGCCAATCACGCCGGCCAGCATGACCGGCCCGTCTTCGGCGATGACGAAGAGGACGAACTGCTGACCATGCGGCAACCGGTAGCGAATCTTGAATTTCCCGTCGCCATCAGTTCTCGCCGTTCCAAGCACGTGACCCTTCCCATGGCCGCCTGCCTCAGCCGCGATAGAGCGAGACCCTATATCCGCGTTGCGCATGGCCATCGCCCTCTACGGTGCCACGTAGCGTTTGAGAATACGGATATTGGCCAGCGTGGGCGGGCAGCACCCCAACCATGGACGCCAGAATAAAAATGGTGATTGCTGTGACAGCGACCGGAAATTTCCTCAAAAAGACCGATCGCGCGAGTCCAAAGGTGGGTGATCATGATCAGACCTCCTTATTCTCTTTCCTCTGCACATGGAATAAAATAATAAATGATGCCTTTCGGAGGGTATGGAATGACCACTTGCCTGGTCAAGAAATGGAAAGATGTTGACGAGTCCGAAAATGAGAGAGCGGTCAACCAGGAATGGGCAACACAAAAAGACCCTGTATTGATGGGTCACCGGCCAGTTATTCAAACTCATCAAGGCTTGGCTAGCCCAACGTGTGATGCAGGCACATCCGACACAGCAGAGATCCTTACAAACGAATCCCTACTGAAATGTGAATAAACAACTCAAGAGATTTTTTTTGAAAAATTTTAGCGCGGACCAGAACATGGATAAAGCTTAAACCGATTTATTGTTTCGGAAGGCCATTGATTGGCTCCATTCTTCCTGGACGGTTCCCGGATCATCCAAGCCAACAGGAGCAGAAGACCCAGAAGCACAAGTGGAACCGGAACAGCACCCATTTCTCCAGCCCGTATGTGTGTCAGCGCCGCACCGACCATGGTGATGCTCAAGACCACCAATGCCATACCATTGCGTCTTCGGAAGAAATAAACAGATCCCGCCGCCGACTTCAATGATCCCAGTCAAATACTGAAACCAGAAGGGATACCCCCACTGCGCAAAATGTTCGACTTGAGATGGACTGCCCATAAGCTTGGCTCCCCCTGCCACAACAAAGAAAACCCCTAACAACACACACAGGATAATGCTCATCACGCGCTTCATGACAATTTCAACCCATCTCAGAAAAACAATAGGGAAGATTTGAGTTCCAACACCCCCTCATCTTACCCATTTTTCAGCTCAACAGAACAACAGACGGCTCGTAGCATAATGCAAACCTCAAGGTTTCCCAATATCCCACAGCCCTTTGCCATTTCTCCGATACGCGACGGTTAGAGGCAGCTCCCGATTTCCGCCAACGGCAAAAGTCGAGCGACACCTGGCTACGGCATGCTGGAAATGATTTGATAAGAGATGCTCGCTCAGTAGATGGAAATGATTGTCCAGGAGACAATCGGCATGCCGTTTCAACTTAACCGGTCGACCACTTGCGCGGGTGTGGCGAGTAAATCCTGCAGATTAGTAATAGGTTCGCACAACCGTCCACCAGACATTTCCCGCACTAGTAGCTGCAAGATTTAGGGGACATCACCTAATATCCTGTTGATTAAGAAGCCATGTCAAAGTTTCATTAAAAATCCACACCTGACAATTAAGTATGTCGTGCGTCACGACACTCTCCAACAAAGATCTTCTGGCCGAGTTCAGGCATCCCACCATCAACCCATTCTGCGAAAAACGAGTTCACTCGAATACCATTCGCCCGGGGGAAACAGTACGCGAGTTTCTTGTATGTGGCTTCCAGAATCTCTCTATTTGGTTCTACGACTACGAAAAATGCTGAGCCAATTGGGGTGTCGTCTTCATGCGCCCTAAGCGTACCCAACAACCCACGATCCAAGTCGCATTCGAAGGACATGCCAACAATGACAACCAGATTTGACCAAAGCAAATAGTTCAATGCCTTGTTTGCTTCGTACGTTGTCTTCCTAACGCTCGCACTATCGGTCTCTAACAGGAAGGGACTTCGATTCTGGAAATCGCCAGGTTCTACGGAACCATTCAAATGATAAACCGTGTCGTGGGTACTAAGAAACCTAGGAGCATTTCCCGGACTATTTTCGTTGATCCAAAATTTCAAATCGCGCTGTAGCAGATAGTCCCAGTTCGTCGTAATCAATCGATGATGTCCTTGATCAACGGTGCTATTCGCCATGATGTCAAATAAGCGAGTGTATGGAGTCGAATACTCGGGGATCGGCATCATCTCTTGACGCAACCTCTCGGTGATCATCCTCACGTGGGCTTCCCGAGTGATCCGTTCAGCAATGAGGTCATCCTTCCAATCCTGAGGAACCTCCCACTTAAGGCCATTTGCGATCGAGGCCCCCCTACCAAAGAATCAAGTGCAGCCTTGAGACATAACCTCATCCAAAAAATTTCAACCCTTCCTCAGGTGCAGGGGAAAAAGCTACTAGCAGTCCAAGTCGTTCAGTCTTTTTCCCCGACCCGACCCTTCATTGTGGCGTATTTGTGAATTAATTGGGCCTTTTTGAAAGGTACCCAATCGGAATCTCCGGCGATTCGAACAGCATATTGAATCGGCAATGATCACCTTACCGGCGCAACCATGAATCTTATCCGAGTTGGAGATGAGTTTAGCCACCATTCCATATCGACTCCGGCGCAAAATCCCTTCACGCCTTCAGCGACTCACGTCCATGGCCGAGCATCCCACGCAGGCCAGGGCGAAATTTCTGCTCATTAGGGATATTGAACGCAAGACCCACACTTGATTTCCCCTTGATGAGCGGGCGCATTTCTGTGTCGACGCCGAACGATGTGGCTGAGAGGCGCCGTTTTTTTTTGCGGCGTCCTTCTCAAGCCAGGGATTGAGTGAAGCTCCCCGCCCAAAGGGCGGGGCTTCATTAAAAACTTACTACTTGGGGCTCGGCACATCCGCCTCGCTCCGAGCTGCCATTCATCCCCATGCAAAGGAAGGGGCTTTCTGGCAGATTTAGTAAATATTTTTCGTGGTGCGATGTCAAATCTAGGTTGACTTGTCAAGAGCAATCCTAGGTTTCTTCTTCTCCAATTTGTTCAGTCGAGGTTGTCAGCCACTTTTTTCCGGCACTACTTTCAACATAATAGACTGGCTTTTCATTACGTAACATGTCGGAAAGATAGACGGCATTCTCCTTTGGGGGAAACCAATTCACATTTTTCCAAGCTCCTGCCACTTTATAGTGAAAAATAAACCAAGGACGCTCTTGTTCCAAGTCATACCGAAGAACATAGTTTTCAACCATATGTACAGCCATGATGAACTCCTTTCTCCTAAATTTAGTATGACGGTTAATACAAATCTCGGAATGCTACTCCTGTGCTATCACCCCCTTTTTAATCCTGCTTCGGAATGATTAAATAGATTGGTATAGTATGCGAGATCATTCTATACTGTCGGTGTAATCCGACTGCGGTTCTTTTGAAAAATACGCGATAGTCGGTTTAAACCATACTGCCACTGCTGCGAAGCGGAATCCGATCACGTCATCCACTACTCAGGTCCATGGCCGGGCTTCGATGCGTAAGGTTCCAATCAGGCCAGGGCGAGCGTTCTGCTCAATGGGGATATCGAAGGCGATGCCGGCATTCGGTTTTCCCTTGATAAGGGGACGCGTGTCTACGTCTTTGCCGGGTTTGCCGGGATTGATGTCCTGATAGCCATACTTGATGCGCCATCCAGCCGGGGCCGTTTCATCGGGAAAGGCCTCGACCAGAATCAGCTCACGATAGATAAACCCACCCTCGTAATGCCGCTTCATGAACAGCAGGCCATCCACGACGTAATCGGGTACCAGGACCTTGATGTCGAAGGCGAAGCTGACCGACTTGGATGCTTTTACGCTTTTGCTTGGATCAAGAAAAATGGAGAAGAGGTGTGGACTCTTCGTGCGGTCCGGCTTGCGCTTGCTGCGATCCTTCCCTGGAAACAAATCATCGTAGCTGCGGAAGATGGCGGAGTTCTCGCGCACCTCGCGCCGCGTCATCTGCCACTGACAGCCGCGCACGCTGGCTGCAATTTCGAACTGGTACGACGCCCGCACCGTCTTCCCGTCGTCAAGTGCCTTTTGAACCTCCACCGGCAAAGTGATGTCGTCGATGTCCAGAATGCCATCCACGCGCAGTTTACCGAACAGGAACCGCGTGAGGTTCTGGTAGCCTTCCTCGGAGTTCACAATACCGTAATGGCCCGAATGGCTTCGGTGCACAAACGCGCGCGGCGAACTCACATCCTTGCCGTCGGAACCTGCCCCATGCGTGGTGGCATTCTCGATGCGCACCAGCCCGTCGCTGGCATCGCCCGCCGCCCACGAGGAGATGCCGCCTGCCACGGTGTAATCGCGTGAATCGGTGCCGACCAGGTTGAAGATGCGCTCGGGCGGAAAGTTTTTCACAACCGAGACGTCATCACCCTTGGGCACCGCAAGGTAGGAGGCCATCTTGTCGCGATTGAAGTTATTGATATCGCCGAATGAAAGCCAGCCCGGCACATTGCGCACGATCCGCATGTCAATGCCATTGTGAGGCGTGGCATAGGTAAAGACTTTGTCCACCGCACCGCGCGCCTCCGCTGAGCCGAGTTTCGTATTCTGCAGAAAGGCCCGGCAGATCAGCCCTCCCATGGAGTGAGCCACGAGATACACGCGAAAGTCTTTGGACGTGACCTTGTTGTCCTTATTCGCGCAGACCTTTTCGCGCAAGCGCAGAATGAGATTGCCCAGACCTTTGGCGAAATGCTCAATGGGCGGCGTCTTGCCATCCCCAAAGTCCTTCGAGGCTTCATCGTAATAGCGGTAGATGATAATCGAGCGGTATGGGACGGGATAGTCGGTACGCTCGGCCGCCACGAGGTCGTCTCCATCCACAAAGACATCCTCATATTCGTGATCGCTCATTAACCGCACGAGCGGCGACTCAAAATAAAAACGCTTCACGTCGCCGGTCCATGCCGTGCGCGACTTGGTCGAACCGATATTAAACCCCATATAAGGGTCGGCCACCGTTTCCTCAATCTCGCTCTGTGTCGCGGCGAAGCCCCGGACATAGATAATCGGGTGGTAGGGATGCTGCGCGGATGTCGTCATGAAAGTACCTCCGAATTACGATTGCACGAATGTCAGTGTGAACACGCCTTCTTCTGTTCCGGTTTATTTCCCATCGCAGATGCAGGAATCGGCTGAGAGGAGATTTTTGGTCAATTCAGGAAATTAGTCAAGGTGTGGAGAGGCAAAAGAAGAACAGAAAGGTCAGCATGGCATCAGGAAGATTTGGAATTCCGCATCAACTCTTGATAGGCTGTAAGTAATACGTCCTTGATGGCCGGAGAGACCAGATTCGTCCAACCCAATGGAGCGTTCTATGCTTCACCGTCTCAGCCGATGGAATCCGATCAGACTTCTTTTCTTTTTCTCCCCACGAAACGAACATGAACGAAATGCCGGGCGGCCACGGCAGCGGTTAGCCATCCGATACCTGAGGACTGCGTGGAGCGCGTCTGTCCTCCTCATCAGTCTGACCCTGACGATTTCTCTCACGGATAGACTGTGGGCAAATGAGGCGCCACGGAGCAAGCCCTCATGGTCTCAGGAAGATCAAAAGATCCTACAAAACATTCACACCATCCTCGTCGCCGGCACCGTCCAAACCTGGCTGAATGTGCCGAGTCCACCCTACAATGTGGGGGTGACCTTGAAACTCAAACTGGAAGATGCGGGGTTTCAGGTGGTCTTTGATCCCAAGCAACCACATGATGCGATTCTCTACATTCAATATGAGGAAATACCCAGCGGACAGTTTCAGGTATTGGAACAAGCGACGGCTATCCGCTACGACATGAAGTTGGTGCATGACCGTTTAGGCAAAATCTTTTCCCATCACTTTGAAGCAGAACCCAATGCGATTCCCCTCGGGAGTCTGTATTGGGACGCGATCGGTAATCTGGAGGAAGATCCCTATTACTGTTTTGTAGGAGATCTCATTCGGGGATACATTGATCGGAGACCAGAATGCCCAGGACATGTTAATGGAGGTGTTGGTAAGGCCCTTTACCCAGAAAGAGTTGGTTAATGCGGCCGGAGCTCGAGGCGCCACTCAGGCTATTGTCCAACAACGCGCCAGGTTGAAAATTATTCAGGAACTAGGACAGGGGGCGTTTCATACCCCTGAAGCGCAGGCTGTCTTATGGACAGTCGCCAAAAAAGCGCAACCCAACGAACGGGGGGCGGCCATGACTCAACTTGGCGAGATTGGCGACGCCACGTTTCTCTCTCCACTCACAACATTATTGGAAAAAGAAACCGATCCGGAAGTCCGATCGGCTGCGGAGCATGCGATCCAACTTATTGAATCCCGCTAACGTTCACGATAAAACATTTCGCGTGTGTATTGCAGTCCTGTAGCGGTAGCCCTTGCACAGAATCTTCCTGCAGCATTTCCAGCCTCTGGTTTTATTCTTTTAGCAACTTCCCGCACTGCATATTCTACATTCTTCTATCGAGAAATCACCCTGCCCTCCGCAGCAGAAAGTATCCCGAAACACCCACCGACCACCGAGGCCAGCAGGATGCCCAACTTGGCTTGGAGGATCAATACGTCATCGTTGAAAGCCAGTCCGGTAATAAACAGGGACATCGTGAACCCCACCGAGGCCAGCATCGCCGCACCAAAGAGATGTCGCCAGCCTGTCTGTTCCGGAAAGGAGGCCCACTGAAAATGAATCAGGATGTAGCACATGCCCATGATGCCCAACACCTTTCCTCCCAGCAGCCCTGATGCCACTCCTAATGTGACCGGACTGGTCAACTGATTCAGGAAGTCAGCCGGAAAGCTGATTCCGGCATTCGCCAACGCAAAGACCGGCATCACCACAAACGCCACAAAAGGGTGCATGCCATGTTCCAGCCGCTGGAGTGGAGTCAGCGCCTCCCTGGCCACCACGCGAATATCTTCCAGCACATGGAGTTGCTCATCGGTTACCAGGCTCACGTCATTGCTTTTGGCTGTCTCGAATTTGTCACCCAAGGCCTTGATGCGTGAAACGAATCCCTTGTCCGAGATCTTCACATTGGCAGGAATCGTGAAGGCGGCCAGCACCGCGGCAATGGTGGCATGCACTCCTGATAAGAGGAACGCCAGCCACAGGCCGCCGATTCCCAGCAGTCCATACCACAGAATGCTGCGTACACCCAGCAGGTTGGACGTCACCAGCAGGATCATGAATCCCGCACCGGCTGCCAGATTGAGGAGGTCGATGTGTGAAGTATAAAAAACCGCAATGACCAGCACCGCGCCAAGGTCATCCGCGATGGCAAGAGCGGTAAGAAATACTTTAAGCGACAATGGGACCCTGTTGCCCAACAGGGAGATGATGCCGAGTGCGAAGGCGATATCGGTCGCCATGGGTATGCCCCATCCGTCACTGGCGTTGCCCGACGAATTGAACGCCAGGTAGATCAACGCCGGCACAACCATGCCGCCTACTCCCGCTGCGATAGGGAGCAGCGCATCACGGGGATTGCTCAGTTCACCCGCCATGATCTCCCGCTTCAGTTCCAACCCGATCACGAAGAAGAAGACGGCCATCAGCCCATCATTGATCCAATGGTGCAGGGTCTTGCTGATCATAAAATCGTTAAACCCGACGGAGATTTCGTTGTGCCAAAAATGGTGGTAGGCATCCGCAAAGGGAGAATTGGCCACAATCAATGCCATCAGGGCGGCAACGAATAGCACCATGCCACTGGTGGACTGCCTGCCAAGAAAGTTGTTAAGGGGATCTGTCAGCCAAGTATCGACTGGGGTTTTCTTCATGCTTCGAAACTACCATGAAGAACGGAAATGCGAAACCGGATCAACGAAGGAGATGATGGGATTCTCTTGTATAGATATTTCGATTGAACCACGCAGGCAGGGAACGAAGCCCTGATGTTTCTGGCAGGCCTCATCCATCTTTATCCGGCTGACATCCTGAACCGGATGCGAAAGATCAGAGCCCAGGTCGATAAACCTGAGGCTCAGCAAGACTCTTTGTTTCTCTCAAGTTGTCTTTATTCCCTTTCACGTTCTTCTCTGCTATTGCCCCATGGGAGAGGAAAGATTTTTCGGCAAGAATTCTTTTTTGACATAATCGTTGGGAGGGTCAAATTCCTTCGCAGCGACCGACTTCTCCTCCACTCCGGTCAACCGGCTTTCTGTGACAATGGTTCCATTGGAGAATATTCTCGTGAACACCGGGTAGCCTTCAATCTTCCCTAAGGATTCAAAAAACGACGCTGGACCTCCACCGCCTTTGAATGCCCCTTGCCATACCTCCTGTGAAAAGGCGGCCATATCTTGAAACACGCCTCGGGCTTCCTGACTGCCGGGAACCTGCTTCCAATCACTCACGCAATGTTCTGCCACTTTTTCGTTTTCCCGCCAGGTTTCATATTTCACACAGGGATAGCCATTGATGGTCTGCCTTTCGCCGGTTTTTTTGACCTGCATCTCGACCTTCCCGCCCATCATGGCAGGATTAATCCCCTGCCCGGCAAACATTTTTTCCATCATGGCTCTTCGTTCCGGGGGCATATTCTTTAACATTTCCTGCATCTTTTCCATGGCCGGGTTAATCTGTTGACCAAGACTGACCATCGTGGCCTTGTCCATAGCACGCCAGGTGTGATCTCCATGATTGATCAGCAAAATTTCCTCCCGATCGCCTCGATAAATAACCGTGGATTGAGTGGGCCCCGCTTCATTCATCGTCATTTTCAATTTTTTCCCGTCAACCGTCATCACGTCGTTTCTGGAAGGCACCGCTGTCCGATTGGGAAAGATGGTCTCGACATGAAAAACCACGCCTGCCCAGACCGTCGTCTGAATACCCAGCACCAACCCGCCCACAAGACCCAAAACTTTCACCATACTAACCTCCTGTCGCGTGATAGATGCACAACCTGCTACTTTACGTGCGGTAAACTCTGAGACCCGTCAATTTCGCAAAATTCAACCCGATTCACAAGTCATTTTATTGCGGAAAATCCTTAATGAACTCTTCTCTCCCCTGCCATTTTGATCCCGCCGAGAACCATTTTTACTGCAGGGAGCTAGGAATTGGTTTCCCCTTCCTGGTAAAAGGAGTATAGACAGGTAAGGCTCGTTAGACGACCACCCCACATAACCGACAGGCAGGCATCCCTTAAAAGAGGTCACGAGTTGTCGTGACTTTTCACGGTTTCGTCATCATGGTCAGGGACCATATGCTGCCCGGCGCGACACGACCAACGGGTCGCGGGGTAGGACAGCGGTAAGATGGCCCAATCTCTTAAAGGTGGAGCCAACCAGCCCGAGAAAGACGGTGTAACCCGTCCCTTCTTCTCGTCCTTAACGAACATCACATATCGAGAGACCGGCTCAAGTCGGCCTACACACAATATCAGGACCTCATCCAGAAAGGTTGCAAAACCGTCATGAAACACGATGCCTCCAACTCACCCACGGCTCCAACGATGAAGGGCTTTTCACCCGGCTTTGCCGCTCTCGGCCTTGAAGCGGCGCTGCTGACCACGCTCGAGGCATTAGGATATGAAGAGCCAACCCCCATCCAACGCGAAGCCATTCCACCGCTTTTGGCCGGAAACGACCTTCTGGGACGTGCCGCAACCGGAACTGGAAAAACCGCTGCGTTCACGCTTCCCTTACTCCAGCGTCTTGCCCATTCGCCCAAGCAACCACACCCTTCAGCTCTTATTCTCGTGCCCACCCGCGAATTGGCCATACAAGTTTGCGAGGCTGTCCAGCGTTATGGGAAACAGCAGGCCATCGCGATCCTCGCGGTTTATGGAGGACAAGCCATCCGACCACAGCTCATCGCGTTGAAACGCGGGGTCGATATCGTCGTAGCGACGCCGGGACGGGCACTGGACCATATCCGACGCAAAACCCTTCAGCTCAAAGATCTTCAGATTGTGGTGCTGGATGAAGCTGATGAGATGCTTAATATGGGGTTTGCGGAAGATCTGGATGCCATTCTGAAGCAAACGCCGACGACCAGGCAGACCGCACTATTTTCAGCAACCATGCCTCCGCGCATTGCATCAATCGCACGCCACCATCTGCGCAACCCCATCGAGATTCAGATCATTAAGGAGCCCGTAAAGGCCGGGGTGGCCCCTCGGGTACACCAGACCGCCTACCTCGTGGCCAGGCCACATAAAGTGGCGGCCCTGGCCAGAATCCTGGATATGTCCAGTCCAAAGTCCGCTCTGGTGTTTTGCCGAACACGCTTGGAAGTCGATGAGCTGACCTCCATGCTCACCAGCCGGGGATACCGGGGAGAAGGCCTGCATGGCGGGATGAACCAGGCTCAACGCGATCGGGTGATGCAATCGTTCCGTGCCGGGAAAACCGAGCTGCTTGTCGCAACGGACGTGGCGGCCCGGGGTCTGGATATTCCACACGTCTCACACGTGGTGAATTACGATGTCCCGTCCTCTCCCGAAGCCTACGTCCATCGTATCGGACGAACCGGACGAGCCGGACGCGCCGGTGAAGCTATTACCCTTGTGGAGTCACGCGAACGCTGGCTGCTGCAAAACATCGAGCGCCTGACCAAATCTAAAGTCGAGATGGGCACCCTCCCGACGGGGGCCGACCTTCAAGCCAAGCGTCTTGAACAGATTAGCGTTTCCATTCAAGATATTCTGAAAGCTAACGACTTCGAGCAATTCCGAGTCGTGGTCAACACCCTCACCGAAAAATTTGACCCGGCCGATGTCGCCGCAGCCGCCCTTCAATTGGCCTATGGGTCTAAGACAGGTAATCGGGTTGAAGAGGATATTCCTGCAATACGGGACCGGGCACCTGACACATCCCAGACGTCCAGACGGCCAAGGCGAGGGGCATCGGATTTCCCCGACTCTGGAAGGGCTTTCAGGGGCGGAGGTGGTGGTAGGCCCGCCGGCAGGCGGGAACGGCCCAGTCAATCCACAAGCATGGCGACCTTGCATGTGAACGCCGGCCGAATGGCAGGGGTCCGCACAGGAGATCTGGTCGGGGCCATCGCCAACGAGGCTGGGATCAGTTCGAATGTGATTGGCCCCATTAAAGTCTCAGATCAATTCTCTCTGGTCACAGTGCCGGAAGAGCATGTCCATGGCATTATCAAGGCTTTAGGTCGGACAAGAATTAAAGGGCAAAAAGTCACCATTCGCCTCTATAAGGAATAAGAAAATTCCTGACGCCGGCAGTAAGGGAATACTCTGAATAGTGTGCTTGGACAAACCATCATGACTTGATTGAAAAATAGAATTGGGAATCTGAAATGGTATCTGCCTATCTTACTCTGAATTTGAATTTATGTTATGCCTAGTGGTCTGACGATTCTTGATGTGCGTGACCGTATTACGAAAGCCCGGTCGGTCACGGTCCTTACCGGCGCAGGAATTTCCGCGGATAGCGGCGTGCCGACGTTTCGCGGACCAGAAGGCTTGTGGAAAAATTACAGGCCGGAAGACCTGGCATCGCCTGAGGCCTTTGCCCGGGACCCGAAACTTGTTTGGGAGTGGTATAACTGGCGACGTGAATTGGTCGCAACCAAACACCCGAATGCGGCACACGAAACTCTCGTTGAACTGGACCGACGGATTGAACATTTTTGGCTCATCACGCAGAACGTCGATGGACTTCATGCCCTGGCCGGCTCGCAACGTCTTTCCGAAATCCATGGCAACATCTGGAAAGTGCGTTGTACGCAATGTAACAGGATTTCGCCGAACCGCGACCTGCCTTTGGTCTATCCACCCATCTGCACGGACTGTTCCGGGTTATTACGCCCTCATATTGTATGGTTTGGAGAATCATTGGATCAGGAAGATTTGAACCGCAGTTATCAGGCATTGCGGACTTGTGATATTCTTCTCATTATTGGCACGTCAGGCGTGGTCTATCCGGCTGCATCCTTTGCTTCAATTGCCAAAGATGCTGGCGCATTAGTGGTCGAACTGAATTTGGACCCGACGCCAAACTCCTCTGTGGTGGACGTGGCCTTTCAAGGCCGTGCCAAAGACCTGGTACCGCTGTTGCGCGAAGTCACCTAATCGCGACATTTCTTGACTCCCTTCGTGGGGGTTTGTTACGTTTTTTTGTTTAGGGATTCTCAGCACTTACGTTTGGAGCACGGTATGCAATTGACGATCAATGGTAAACCTGAAACCCTGGAGGTTTCGACGGTGCTAGACGTCTTGAAAACCAAAGATATTGACCCGCAACTTGTCGCGGTAGAACTGAATACGCAGATGGTTGATCAGGAGCAACTAGGAACCACCTCCATTAAAGATGGCGATAAACTAGAGTTTTTGTTTTTCATGGGCGGTGGCGCGTGAGTGCCGGATTTCTTCGGAATATTACGGATGGCATCGGGCATACTCCGTTAGTCCGATTAAACCGGCTTTCCTCTCCGGGCGGGGCCACAATTTATGGGAAGGCGGAGTTTTACAATCCCGGCGGCAGCGTGAAAGACCGCATCTGCCTCAATATGATTGATGAGGCAGAGACATAAGGGACTGCTCAAGCCGGGCGGCACCATAGTGGAACCGACCAGCGGCAATACCGGCATCGGATTAGCCTTGGTGTCTGCCGTTCGGGGTTATAAACTGATTCTCGTCATGCCGGAAGGGATGAGTCTGGAGCGGGCCAGTCTGCTCTCCTCGTATGGCGCACAATTGGTGTTGACTCCTGCTCGGGAAGGGATGCGTGGATCAATTAAAGAAGCAGAGAGTATTTTGGACCAAAATCCCGAATACTTCATGCCAAACCAGTTTTCTAACCCGGCCAATCCAGCCATGCATCGCAAGACCACGGCTTTGGAAATCTGGGAAGCCTTGGATGGCAAGGTGGATGCATTCGTGGCTGCAGTGGGCACCGGCGGAACGATTACCGGCTGTGGAGAACTGTTTAAAGAAAAAAACCCTTCGGTCAAAGTGATTGCGCTAGAGCCAGCCGGCTCTCCCGTCTTGTCCGGAGGAGAACCAGGGCCACACAGAATCCAAGGGATCGGCGCAGGCTTCGTCCCCAAGGTGCTGAATCGCTCACTCATTGATGAAATTATGACCGTGACTGATGAAGAGGCTTACCAAACCACAAAGCAACTTGCCAGGAAGGAAGGGCTCCTGGTTGGAATTTCTGCAGGGGCCAATGTGTTTGCGGCTCAAAAGGTCGCGGAATCCTTAGGGCCGAATAAGAATGTGGTGACGATTCTCTGCGATACGGGTGAACGATATCTAAGTATTGAGAAATATTTCAATATCTAAGGGATTTCCACTGAACTTTTAGAAGAGTCAAGATGAGGAGGAGCACACAACGTCCCTTTCTCAAGATAAGGAAATTTACGATATGCTAGGGCATATCGGCTTTCTGAGAAAAATCCTCATGGCCAAGAATCATTTTTGAATATCAACACGCCTCATTCTCCTCTATCTAATATGGGGGATGACCCCATACACCGTAAAAGGTCAGAGAACATATGAGTTTCACAGAAGATCAGATTACCCGTTATAGCCGCCACATTTTACTACCCGAAGTGGGCGGCAAGGGACAGAAAAAATTATCACAAGCGAAAGTCTTTATCGTTGGAGCCGGGGGCCTGGGATGCCCTGTCGCCTATTACCTTGCCGCAGCCGGCATTGGGACCATTGGATTGATTGATAGCGATGTGGTGGATCTTTCCAACCTTCAACGACAAATCCTTCACCATACTCCGGATGTAGGACGGTCCAAGGTGCTTTCGGCCAAGGAAAAAATTCTGGCCTTAAACCCTGATGTCCAGGTCAACATGCATGAAGAACGATTGACGTCTCGCAATGCTCGGGACCTGATCAGCCAATACGATATCGTTATCGATGGCGTCGACAACTTCCCGGCAAAGTTTTTGATTAATGACGCCTGTTATATGGAGAATAAGCCCCTCGTCCATGGGGGAATCCTGCGGTTTGAAGGACGGGCCTTCACTATTATTCCCAATCAATCCGCCTGCTATCGTTGTATTTTCAAAAATCCACCGCCGGCCGGCGTGGTTCCTACCTGTCAGGAAGCCGGGATCATTGGAGTCGTTGCGGGAATTATTGGGACCATCCAGGCCACAGAGGCTATGAAACTCATCCTCAACATTGGGACGCCATTGACGAACCGCATCCTGGATTTTGACGCACGCACCACCACGTTTCGAGAAATTCGCGTCAAACGGAATCCTTCCTGTGCACTTTGCGGCCCAAATCCTTCGTTGACGGAACTCATCGACTATGAACAAGAGGCGTGCCAACTTCAACCATCGGCTACAACGCTAACCAACGGATAAACCCCGCCGGTTAAGAGGGGAGGATGATGCTATGAAAAAAATGCAAGCTCTGGTGTGTCGGGAGTGCGGAAAAGAATATCCTACCCAGGATATTCATGTATGCGAATTATGCTTTGGGCCACTGGAAGTCAAATACGATTATGCCGCCATCAAACAGGTCATGACGCGTGAAAAGATTGTATCCGGCCCTCACAGCCTTTGGCGATATGTGGATCTCCTCCCCGTGGAAGGCACGAATTTCATCGGTCTTCATGCCGGATTTACCCCGCTGGTTCATGCCAAAAACCTTGGGGCATTCCTCGGACTGGACAACTTGTACATTAAAAATGATTGCGTCAATCATCCGACGCTGTCATTTAAAGATCGCGTAGTGGCTATCGCCTTAACTCGAGCCAGGGAACTGGGATTTGAAACAGTCGCCTGTGCCTCAACCGGCAATCTGGCAAATTCGGTGTCGGCCCATGCAGCTTCCGCAGGGATGAAATGCTATGTATTCATTCCCGGCGACCTGGAAGCCGCGAAGGTCCTGGGGAATCTGATTTATCGTCCCAATGTTGTGGAAATTGAAGGAAACTATGATGATGTCAATCGACTCTGCAGCGAAATCGCGGGAGAACGTCATTGGGCATTCGTCAACATCAACATCCGCCCCTATTACGCTGAAGGCTCGAAAACCTTGGCCTTTGAAACAGTCGAGCAATTAGGGTGGCGGGCTCCGGATCAGGTCGTGGTGCCCATGGCTTCGGGATCGTTGCTAACCAAAATTTGGAAAGGCCTCAAAGAATTTGAGAAGTTGGGCCTGGTGGATTCGGTGAAGACCAAGGTAAACGGGGCGCAAGCAGAAGGCTGCTCCCCCATTGCCACGGCATTTCGGGAGAATCGGGATTTTTTCAAACCGGTGAAACCACAGACCATTGCCAAATCACTGGCCATAGGCAATCCGGCGGATGGATACTATGCCTTAAAAACCGCCGCGGAAAGCCAAGGGGCCATGGAGGCCGTCACCGATGATGAAATAGTGGAAAGCATTAAACTTCTGGCTCAAACAGAAGGGATTTTTGCTGAAACCGCCGGAGGGGTCACCATCGGCGTTCTTCGCAAATTAGTAAAACAAGGGCGCATTCAAAAAAATGATGTGACTGTGGCCTACATTACCGGTAACGGACTGAAAACTCAGGAAGCGGTCGTCGATTCCGTTGGACGCCCATTTCGCATCCCGCCCAGTCTCAGTCACTTTATTAAGACTTTTGCCATAGAGGAGTCAGCATGATTAAGGTCAGAATTCCCACGCCCTTGCGCCCCATGACCGGAGGAAAAAGCGAGGTGGAAATAGCAGGGAACACGGTGTCGGAAATTATTGACAACCTGGGGTCTGCCCATCCCGGCATTAAGGAACGAGTCTATGATGAACAGGGAGAGGTTCGGCGATTCATCAATATCTATGTCAACGAGGAAGATATTCGGTTTTTGACGGGCAAAGACACCCCACTGAAGGACGGAGATGAAGTCTCCATCATCCCCGCAATCGCAGGAGGTTCATGATGGCCAAACTACGCTTTCACATTCGCTATCCCGAAGATAAAATTCCTTCTCCCATCCTGTATGAAATCGGTCAGGAATACCAGGTCGTGCCTAGTATTCGACGGGCCGATGTCCGTGAGACGACCGGGTGGATGGATGTGGAATTTTCGGGAGAAACTGATGAAATTGACCGGGCTATTCAGGGTCTTCGTCAAAAAGGCTGCATGGTTGATCCGATTGAACTGAACGTCGTTGAATAAGGATTTTGCTTCTCATGGAATTTACTGAATCTCAAATCCAGCGGTACAGCCGTCAGATCATTCTGTCGGAAGTGGGTGGCAAAGGACAGAAAAAGTTACAGGATGCCAAAATCCTGGTAATTGGAGCAGGAGGACTTGGTTCTCCGGCCGCTCTATATCTGGCTGCGGCCGGAATTGGAACCTTAGGTCTGACTGATGGCGATGTCGTGGACTTATCCAATCTGCAACGGCAAATTCTGCATACAACCGACCGGATTGGTGTTTCAAAAGTTGAATCCGGCCGGACATTATTGTCAGCCCTCAATCCTGAAACCACACTCAAGCTCTATCCTGAACACGTAAGCGTCACCAATATCCTCTCCTTAATTGAAGCCTATGACATCGTATTGGACGGATCAGACAATTTCTCCACACGATTTCTGGTCAATGATGCCTGTTTTTTTGGGAAAAAGACACTGATTTCAGGGAGCATATTTCGATTTGAAGGACAATTAGCCACAATCAAGCCCCATGAAGGATTTCCCTGTTATCGCTGTTTATATCCAGAGCCTCCACCCGCCGGCCTTGTGCCAAATTGTCAAGAAGCCGGGGTATTAGGCGTATTAGCCGGGACCATTGGTGTTTTACAGGCCAATGAAGCCATTAAAGAAGTCCTTGGTCTTGGAGAAAGTTTGGCCAAACATCTTCTTCTTTACGATGCCCTGGATATGACATTCAGAAAGGTTGGTCGCCCAAAATCTCCAGACTGTCCTCTTTGTGGACCTCATCCCACTATCACCAAACTTGTTGAACAGGAAGTCTCCTGTAGCATCTAGATCCATGCTTGCCATTCCCTCCAGCATCATCAAAAATATGATTGTCCATGCCCGGGAGTTAGCCCCTCATGAATGTTGCGGCATTCTCTCAGGAACCGAAAATACCATCGCCGAAGACTATCGCATCACCAATATTCTGGCTGCGTTATCAGAACAAGACCTTACACGCTTTGACGGAGCCAAATTGACTGACCTGCAACGCTTATCGCCGGAGGAGCGAGCGGATATCGCCTTTCAGATGGATGCCAGAGAAATGGCCATGGCTCAGCGTGACATTCGTTCAAAAAACCTTGATCTGTTAGGTTTTTACCATTCCCACACCTTTAGTCCGGCTAGGCCATCTCAAACGGATATCACCATCGCCATGGAATTTGAAAGCTACCGGGCCAAACTCCACTTCCCTGAACCGTTTCACCTAATTATTTCCTTGGAGCATACGGATCAGCCCGTAGTCCGGGCCTATAAAATCCAGGAATCTAAAGCCACAGAAGTTCCCATCCATACCTTGCCCTAAGTCATGGCCTCCCAATCATGCCTGCAATTTTTATTTGAAAGACCATAGACTTCCAACCAAGAATATTGAGATAATGAGAAAGGTTTCTCAAAGCTACAAGAGGAGAAATTTATGCTGATCCCCCATCACCTGTTAGGTTTTCTGCTAGGGTTGATTGTATTTTTTCAGCCTGGATCACAGGTGTTTGCCGAAGCTTCGACCTCACTCCAGGAGTTCAACAGCCCCATTATGAAAATTGAATCGGACAAAGGGGTATTTTTAATTACGACCGATTCTGGCATTCAATGGGTTCAAGTTGATGAAGCGGCAAAAATTCAACTAAAGACATTGGATGTTGGAGATATCATTGATGTGATCGTCGAAATGCGACCGGATAATACTCCGCCATTGGTTAAATCATGGAAATTAGCCAGAAGTGGTTCTTCCTGCAAAGTATTCAATGGCAAGACCTGCAGTCCTTAAGACTTTCTCAACGGCATAATTTACCCGCCACTTTTCACCGACTTCAGCTGATGTCTATTTCCTCAATTGGCCGTAACCCAGCCGATATGTTCCTGGCAGCTTTACGCAAGTAGCACACATAGCCCTTGGCCATGACTCCGGAAATGTCGGAGATAGAGGGCAAGAGACAGATTTACCAATGAAGAATTTTTCCGATTTCCGTCACCGTGTATCCCCCCAGTGATTCGATTTCCCGCCTGAATGGTTGACTGACCATCGCATCAAGAAATTGAGACATGACAGGGTGGGATTGAAGAAATTCTCTGCGCATAATTAAGTCATACTGTTCTTCACGAAGCGGAATGAAGCCAAGACCATAATGACGAGCTGCGGCTTCCACTCCAATGCCCACGTCAGCCATGCCATCTCGAATCAGGCGAGCTACTTCGAGATGAGACGGCACTTCGTGCTCATACCCTAGTAACTGGTCTCCAGTTAATCCTGATTTGCTGAAGCAGGGAATCCAACAGAAATCTCGCTCCGGCTCCCAATTCCCGATTGACGAGACGAAGTCCTGACTGGCCAAAGTCATCCACACCACCAATGTGCTTGGGGTTTCCCGGCTGAACCAACAGGCCTTGAACCCAAGAAGCAAAGCGCACTCCGACAAAATCCTGACCAGGAATATGCCGTTTCAGATATGGAACGTTACTTTGCCCGGATTTCACATCCACAAGATGCAATCCCGCCATGTGCACTTCATCCCGTTGAAGAGCACGGAGCGCATTCGCGCTTCCCATGGTCCAATTCGTAATTCCCGCCAGAGTATTAATTTTGCGGACATGCTCCCCGGCGAGAAATAAGGCCGGGTCACACCCTGCAATAAGAATCCCTTTTTTGATGACGTCCGAAGAATTCAGCAATTGAACCCGCACAGAGGGCCTTTTTCCACCGGAAGATTTCTTCGCCTGTTCCTGAATGACTCCATCAGCCGGCATCACAAAATTCAACACATCGCCCAGTTCGGCCATCGGCCTGGCTAGTATCCGTGATCCAACATATGACAGCTTCACCCTTGTCGGTTGACCCAATGGCGTTGTCCCACCAATGAACTCGGCTTCAACAATTTCTTCATCATCGGCAAGGATAAAAAGATCCTCAACTCGGCACTTCAACGCACGAGCGAACCGTAGGGCAATGTGGGTGCTTGGTAAATATTGATTGGCTTCTATGGCGTATACGGCTTGTCGTGTCAGGCCAACAAGGACCGCTAATTCCGCCTGTGAGATTCCCTGTTTTTTCCGTCTATCTCGCAAGCGATTACACACGGATTCTTGAGGCGAAACTATCGCCTGCCGTGGGCTTTTGGGACTTTTAGAAACCATTTTTTTCACGATCGTATTGTCCTAACGGAATATTACGGAGGATGGCCGCTGGTCTCCATGACCTCTCCTAAAAACATATTCATCATCCTTAAGCCTTTCAATAGCAACCTCATTGCTAAAGGATTCGTAGAGATACCGGTCAACTTAGGAATCATCCTTACATTTTCATCATCGACAATCGGGAAAGATCGAGAACAATCTCGCCGCTATGTTCGTCTCCCAAAATAGCGTCCCAAAAATTTTTCCTTTTCGGCAGCACCGCCTCTTCCGTCTCATAGAGTAAATCTACGTCAAGTGGAGCAAGAGAAAACAGTGGATACCGCCGATCATAGATCAGCCCTGCAGGGGGAATCTCATAGCTTGTACGGTGATTACTGATGATGACGTGAAGATGCCCATCTCTGACATACATTCCTCCAGAGGTCACTTCCCGCTTCGTCGCATTGACTGGCTGACTGATGTAAAACGTAACCAGTTCCTGTGGAAGAGCTAATTCTAATCCCTCCAGCAATCGTGGCACCAACAATTCAATTTCCTCTTTATTGAAGGCCGGTTCAGGATCCGCGAGGCCACGAATCCATCGAATGGGGCCGGAACGATACTCACGCACCCGTAATCCGCTCAGGGCCTCGATCATCTGGCGCCGAGACATGGTGGCGGGATGCTCGTTCAATGTCTGAGGAACATCAGGGTCGACCCAGGGGGAGACTTCAAGTCGAACAAACGATGTGGGATTTTCATAGACCAGGTAGGAATAGAATGGAGGAGCCACACAGCCCGCGAATAGCCATCCAATAAGTAGGCAACAAGGCCAGACGCGCCGCCACTTCTTAGGCATTCGCTTCAGAGACACTCATGGTCATTTCAATTCGGTCAAGAGGATTATCATTGGCATCCCGCTTGGCACTGACGATTCGATCAACAGTCTCCATACCACTCACCACCTCACCAAACACCGTATATTGGCCATCTAAAAAACTCGAATCCGCCACACAAATAAAAAACTGGGAACCCGCGCTATTGGGATCTTGTGATCTCGCCATCGATAGCGTCCCGCGTTTATGAGGCTTGGAGCTAAATTCCGCATTGACCCGATGACCTGGACCACCCATTCCATGGCGAGACCGATCATGCTCCTTACTATTGGGATCTCCCCCTTGAATCATAAAGTTGGGAATCACCCGATGAAATGTCGTGCCGTCATAAAACTTCTCCTTGGCTAATTTCACCATATTCTGGACATGATTAGGCGCGACATCCGGAAAAAGCTTTAAGTGGATATCTCCCCAGGCCTCGCCGTTCACCTGGATGTGAATAGTGATTGTCTGACATTCATGAGTTGCGTCGCTCATCATTCCGTCCTTTCCGTAACACCGATTTATTCATAAGGGCCCTTGGGAACCAACTGGACACCCAACCCCTGGCTAATATTCGTCCAATGCGCACCCCCGTCTTGACTCCGAAATGCACCGCTACTGGTTCCGGCATATAACTCCCCGGCATTCGATATCGTCAGACTTTGAATAGCCAGATTGGTCAAGCCGGTATTCATGCCCATCCATTTTTGCTGATCAGTTTTCCATCGAAAAATTCCGTTTCCGGTCGCCACAATGACATCTTTATGATCGGGGACAATGCTTCTGATTGAATCATTGGGAAGATTCCGACTGAGGGAGGACCAGGATTGGCCACGATCCGTACTGGTGAAAATCCCGCCATCCTGCGTCCCTAAAAAAATGTGTTGCGCCTCATTCACGGCAATGACTCGAAGATAGCGATGCGGCAACCGTTCCCGTGGATCGATAAATATAGATTGGGAGTCCACCCATGTAGAAGGAGAAGAGTGTTGAGTCTCCAGATGAAAGAGGCCTTTGCCTGAAGTCGCCGCTAACAGCTTGCCATCATCCATGATCGCAAGGCCCGGAACCAGAATCTGATCCAATCCGGCTCCAACGGTGACCCACTGTTTCTCGGCTTCAACCCACCGATACACCCCAGTTCCTGTTCCCGCATACACGACATCCTGGTGAACCAAAAATGATTTGACTTCCGACTCATGTAATCCGGTTCCAATAGATTCCCACGTCGTACCCTTGAGCTCAAGACGATATATTCCACCACGCATTGTCCCGGCATAGATATGCTTCCCGGGAATCACAGCCAGACACAGCAAGAAAGGGTCAGTCAAGCCTCGATTCAACGGCTCCCAGGATTTCCCCTTATCCTGGCTTCGAAAAAGTCCCATTCCAAATGACCCTGCATAGACCACTCCGTCCGGGGTCACCACGAGGGTTTGAATACTGGGGGAAAATCCTTTTTGGGTATTTTGGGAGTCATCCTGATGAAGAGAGGGAATATTCGAGGCGGAATACAGCGACGATAACAGAGAATGATTTTCTCCAAGTCCGGAAAATCCCATAAGCCAGAAGGAGGCCACTGTGCCCACAAGACAATTCCATAGAGTTCTTGGCATTCGTGTTGATTGGTGAACGGGTCTAATCCGCTTAACCTTGCGCTGCATCGTCGGGTGCCTCTCCCTCCTCAGTCGCTTCACACGTCTCTCCCGCCGACAGAGGAGCACGACCAAAGACCTTTGCTCCCCAAATACCTATTTCATACAGTATGATCAACGGGACAGCCATTAATAACATAGTGAACATTGTCGCATCCGGGGTGATTACTGCCGAAAGAATCAACGCCACTAGAGCGGCATGCTTACGGAATCGAATAAGAACGGATGCTTGAATGACACCCACACGGGCCAAAAGAGAAAGCACCAGTGGTATTTCAAACGCAAAGCCAAAGGCCAGAAGAAATTTGACGTTAAAATCGACATAGGTGCCCACAGCTAATTCTGGAGTAATGGCACGATCCATGCCAAACGTGACAAAAAAGTTGATGACCAACGGCAGGATCACCATATTGCAAAAGCCCAACCCCAGAAGGAAAAACCCCAACCCGAGGAAGAAAAGCGGCACGGCCCAACGTTGCTCCTTCTGCAGCAACGCCGGCTCAATAAACTTCCAAAATTGGTACAGAATGATAGGGACACTGGCAATCACCGCCGCCATAAAAGAGATTTTTATGGAGGCAAATAATGCCTCTGCCGGAGCGTAAAAAATCAAATCATCTTCAAATGGCCGTTTGAACCAGTCGATGAGAATGGAAGAGTAAGAAAACGCTATAACAAAAAACACCATGATCGTGGCTCCCACGATCAATAACCGGCGTTTAATATCACGAATGTGGCGCTGAAGGGGATGCACCACCGCATTCATGGCCATGGTAGGGGAAAAAGCAGCCATTAGAAAGTGGGCTTAAAGGGCGAAGTAGCCGTTCGGATTAGCCAGGTGTTTTGGCATTATCACATGAGGCACGATGTTCACGAATCAGAGCGGCCATTCGATCTTTCTTGCCAAGCTTTTCCTTCTGTAAATGTTTTTTAAGAATTTCTTCCTGAGGAGTCAACACATGGTGTTTCAATAACTGTTGAAGCTCCAGATCCAACCGGTGATGGGATTCCTCCAACTCCTGATACTCCACATTGGATGCCCGCAAATTTTCGGCGATTTGTTCGTCCGTCACCATCGGTGCCCTCCTGTGTTGGTAGTGAATGTTGAATTGGTGAGCGTTTCTTATTTACATTCGGCCGGGATTCCCAGGAGATCATTTTTATCAGATTTGGGCTTGAACAAAGGCTCCAGAATCATAAGGATAGCATCCTCACTTGGATTCGTATAGTAGGAACTTCTTCTGCCATATTCCTCAAATCCAAAGCCCTTATAGAGACGTTTTGCCACCTGATTGGAGTTCCGAACCTCTAACATCCCCCGACAACATCTCTGAGCACTCCCGATGCATAAAGCTTGTAGAATTAATTGCTTAGCCAATCCCCTGTCCACGGAAATGAGGGTGAACCGCCAGATTTAAAAAGCGAATTTCTTCAAAGATTACCCACACACAGCTATAGGCCAGCAAGGGAATTTCCAGTTGTTCCTCTTGACCTGGAATGACAAGAATTTGGCTAAAGGCATTCCCGTGTAATTCGGCTTCAAAACTTTTTTTCGACCAGGGGACAGAAAAGCATGTTTCTTCCAGACTCACCAATGCGTCCAAATCAGCCAATGTGGCCAATCGAATACCCTCATTGTATGATAGCTCACTTCCCACGAGAGGGTCATTTGTGTCCATGTTTCCACTCCTCTATTGATGTCACACGAACAAGTACCCCAAAAAGTCTCACCCGATGGGATTCAAGCTTATCGTTTTCGATATTTCTGCATACGATGGCTGAATATAATGTGGGGTGCAGCCTAGCGGAAGGAGAGCCCCTCGCTCCAGCAGGACCCGTCCTGCCATTCCAATCCCTCTGGCTGATGGCCATTGCTCATCGGGAGGAGCTTCGACAAGGGAAAACCCTTTTGAAAGGAGAGCCTCCCGGTTCTGCATCCACCCATCTCCCAGCACAATGGTCGGCTCGGTCAGACCGCCACAAACCTCAATAATGTCCCCAATTTGTGACTCTTTCACGCACACCATCTGCTGATTCTCCCAACGGAACAGTGCCCAATACACGATCCCCTGCCGAATACCGATAGTGCTGAGCAGAGGGAGCTCGGTAACAGAATGATTCCAGGCAAGCCCTTCGAGTGTGGAAACCCCCACCAAAGGAATCTGTAAAGCCAGCCGAAAGGCCGTCATGGTCGCCAATCCCACCCGTAATCCAGTGAACGTCCCCGGTCCAATGGACACCACCAAGCCTTCAAGATTTGATAACTGCAAAGAGACCGAAGATAACAGCCGATCGATAGTGGGGATGAGTTGCGGGGTCAAAGGCTGCCCGGACTCACAGGCCAGACTGGCTAACAGATGTTGGTCCCGAAACACGGCCACACTCTGATGGGAGGTGGCAGATTCTAAAGCTAAAAACAACATAATAATGGATCCTGACTTACCGATTAGTGGTTGCTGGATGCGGGCAACGACGAGGCCGTATTGACGATGAACTCCTTGAAGTGCAGGGTAATGGATCCTCCGCTGGGTCGATAGTCAGTCGCCCGAACCAGAAACGGCAATCGAACCGGAGCGCTTTCTTCGCCGGTGGAGACTTTCACCTCTCGATAATCTTCACACTCTATCAATACGACAATGCCATCGAATGAGCGTCGGTATTCAATCGACGTCAAATCCATGGTCTGGGCATCCACCCAGGTCCGTACGGTGAAATCATCCTGAGATGAGGTAGATGAGGATGGGTTGGCAGCCAGATCAATGCGATAATGTTCGTTATTTTTCCACATGCGAGCCTCCTCACCAACTACCCCCGAGACTTTACCCAACATGGCATCCAACGCACGAAGGCTCAGCATCACGGTGTGATTCCAGGGTGAATGCTCCTGAGGTTCATCTACTCTTCCGGTGATCACCTTGTTTTCACCGTGTAAATACAGTTCATACTCATTGCCCCTGCGATGAAAATCCATCACGGGAACACCCATACGGATAAAGGTTTTCAGATCCAAGACATCGGGATGCACATACGAAACCGTGCCAAGAACATTTTGGGAAAGCGGCACTCCAGAACCAGAGATGGACGCCTGAAATAATCCTCGAAGGGTGCGAATGGTCGACTCTTTTTGACGTAGGGCTTGGAATACCTTTTGTCGTTCCCGCTCGTCTTCAAGCAGTTGTAATGATCCTTGAAAGATTCCGGCGCATCCGACAAGGAACACCAGCGGCAACAAAAACCAGCGATTGACAGCATTCATTGTAAAAATCCAATTGACCACGCCGTTTATGAGGCAGGACTCACAACGGTTTCCCAAATATCGCCAATGTCACGAATCCCAACGACTTCCATGCCAGACACAGGTTTCCATTGGTGAAGATTCGGCTCAGGAACCACGCAGCGCTGAAACCCCAGTTTCATCGCCTCACGAATGCGTAAGTCCGCATGTTGCACCGGCCGGACCTCTCCGCCCAACCCGACCTCGCCCATCACGACCAATCTGGGATCCAGCGCTAACTCCCGAAAGCTGGAAAGCACCGCACATACAATGCCCACGTCAACCGTCGGCTCATCAATCCGAAGCCCTCCCACCACATTCACGTACACATCGTACCCGGTAAAGTGCAAACCCAATCGTTTTTCTAGAACGGCCAACAGTAAGGACACCCGATTCACTTCCACACCTTTGGCCATACGTTTCGGCATGGGGTAGGTAGTCTCCGCAACCAAAGCCTGCAACTCAACCAATAAGGGCCGAGACCCTTCCACGCTCGACACAACAATAGATCCGGCCCCGTGTCCGATTCGTCCCGTTAAAAACAGTTCGGAGGGATTCCCAACCTCGGTCAGCCCCTCATCCTTCATTTCAAAAACCCCGATTTCATTTGTCGGCCCGAAGCGGTTTTTCACGGCTCGAAGAATTCGATAGCTCTGGCCTTTGTCTCCTTCAAAATACAACACCGTATCGACAATATGTTCCAGAAGCCTTGGTCCCGCAATCACGCCTTCCTTCGTCACATGCCCGATAATAAAAATAGGGACATGCGTCCGCTTGGCATACCACATCAGACGGCAGCCCACCTCCTGAACCTGGCTGACACTCCCTGGCGCTGATGTGAGTTCCTGGGTAAAAACCGTTTGAATGGAATCCACGACAATGACACCGGGATTCATCTGCTCAGCCACTTTGAAAATTTCTTCCAGGGAGGTGGCAGCAGCCACATACAGGTTGGGGGATTGAATGCCTATACGATCCGCCCGCATCTTAATTTGCTGAGGTGATTCTTCTCCCGATACATACAACCCGACCTGTTTGGCCGTTCCCAGGGAGGCCAGGGTTTGGAGCAAGAGTGTCGTTTTACCAATTCCAGGATCGCCTCCAATCAAGATAACCGATCCTGGAACCACTCCCCCACCAAGCACTCGATTCAATTCTTCAATACCAGCCTGAAGACGAAACTCCTGAGTCTGCACGATAGAGCTGATTGGGACAGCCTCCGGTGTTCCTCCGGCGACACTTCGCTGTTGAAGGGGTGAAAGATCTTGATCAACCTCCTCCCGCAAGGAATTCCATTGCGCACACTCCGGACACCGGCCGCTCCAGCGGACGCCTTGATATCCACATTCCTGACACACAAAACGGGTTTTGGGTCGTGCTGCCTTCACCAAGATTTCTTCCCTACGATCGGATTCATGAATAGAACATCATAAAGAATTTATAAATTTCGGTCGTTGGACCGATCGTCGACGGGCTATTTGCTCATTGGCTTCATCAAAGATGCCGTCGAATACGTGACCAATCATCGAGGACAATAGCCCGGCGTGGAAACCGACCCTTTGTCTGTGGTAGCGGTAAAATCACGGTTTGCAGGCGATTTTGAACGAGTACTTCCGCAAAATCTGCCGTGCGCCCGATACCACCACTCACTTTTTCCCAACCCTCTGTTTTCAGATCGTGTATAAGTTCGGTCAATGCCGTTGGCGTCTTCGGAAGGATTCTAATCATTCCTGGAGGGAATTGGTGCTCGCGCAGCCAATCCTGAATATGTTCAAGATGTCCTCGACCGGTCAAGTCCAGATACACAAGGTTGTAATAAAATTGCGAGAGCTTGCCCAATTCTGACGCTGCTGCTGGATGGGCATCTCCTAAAATGAGGCCAGGATCCTTATAGAGTTCAGGCGGAGGCGGATCCATAACCAGCTCCCCCTCCACTAGCACCGCCAAGTCAATCAGCAATATGGGACGACGACGTTCCCAGGAGAGAAGGACCCCTTTCCCTTCGATGGCCTCGGTTTTAGATGGTGTCACCAACTTCACAATGATTGACAAATTCCCCCGCATACTGGGAACAAAATCGATCCGAGCCCATCCGTGCGCGTCGGTATTCGCCTGGCCCACCGTCCGACCATGCACAATAAATTCCAAGGGCTGGTCCGGCAAACCGATCTCCCCTTCGGCCTCGGGATTGGTTAAACGTGCCTGTAATTGAATGGGCTTCCCGGGAGAGGTTAGCAAATCAGTCACCGACAAATTAGCCGCCTGAGCCAGTGAAGCATTTAGCCCAATCACGGTCACCAAAATTCTCATGCCCCAATCTAGCATCACCAACCTCACTAACCTCGTCAGAGGACGATCGCCTTGCTTCATACTATGGTCTCCATGGGGCTGGCAGATGGTTAAAACAATCCTCGTCCGCGCTTCCCAAATGCAAACGCATCGAAGCCAGCCAGAATGGCAAATTGCATATAAATTAGCCACCCTGTCGGCCAGAAAAACTTGGAAATAATCAATAAAAGAATCCCACAGACCAGGAAAATATTCCCGCGTTTGACACCTAAGTACAGATGACCGATCCCCGGTAAAATGGAGAGGGTGGCGGCTCCAAGAGCATGCATGGTCTTTTCACGATCATTCACGAGAGTACCCTTGACAAACCATACCATTGGCCCTCAAGAGAGTTCCAGGGAGAAGCATCTGCACCATTAAAATGGTTGACGGCACACTGGCAGAAAAAAAAGAAATCTGGAGAGGTTCAAAGAGGAGTTCTTCAGCTTAGGTTCCGCTTACGTAATTCTTCCTGGTAGGTTTTTTGATAAAGGACCTCCCACTCTTGGGAACCTTCTGGAATCGGCCGTGCATATGATTGCAATCGACTCCGCACTTTTTGCACCAACTCCTCTTCTGCTTTCATGTGCTCGGCCAGCACGCGCTTCACTTCACGAAGGGCATGAGCAGAATCGCCAATCATCGTTGTCTCGGACATGTCGGTGACACTGGTCAGAATTACATGCGCAAGATGAGTCTGTTTTTCGTCGCTGAGGATGGGAGTATTCATTAGCAATTCAGTCCTACGGTCTTCAACGTCTATTCTGCCCTATGCCCTATAAAATGACCCCGCGTTCTTTGATGAGCTTTTGCTTCACCATCGTAAACATTTTCTGATAATCCGCTCGACCTTCTGCAAACTCTCGTTCAAACTGTTTCAACATCTCCCGGACATCCGCGTTCAAACGATCTTCCACCTGTAACTCGGTTAGAATGGCTGCTTCCAATTTCTGAATCACCACTTCCAGTTTTCCTTGAATTTGCAACAATCCACTCGCCTGTAATCGTTCAATGACTGAGACGGCCAAATGATGAACGCGAACTTTATTGAGTCGCATCAGGTTCCTTCAGGAAGCTGTTCCACTCTCATAAGGGACGCCCCTGCGGCCTCCCTCAACACTTTCGGATCACCTATCACTTTTCCAATGACGTTCACCCGATCAGCAGGAACCGGATCATCTCCAAGGCTCATGGGAGTGCGTCCAAAAAAAACCGCCAACATCCCCCCCATGCCCCAAAAAGCGACATCGCCGACTTTTACCTGAGTGGTAGCAACTTCTCGATAGTCTTTGACCCCCGGCATGTTGCAATAAAACTCTTCTCCCCACTGATTCACGGGGACCTCAATAGGAAGAGCTTCGACCACAGCCTGTGCGGTTCGATTCGGTTTGAGTTGTGCAATGACCTGGATCCCCCCGATGGTCATTTTAATTTTCTGTGGACGGAATTCCATATATTCTCGCTTATGCTACGAATGAAAGAAGATCTCAAGATTGCTTCGAATGTAGCTTGTCCTCTTGGTGAAATCAAGGTTAGAATTAGCATCTCTTCGCGTTAGGACTCATGTTACAATCCACATTTCTTTTTTTACCCGGCATTGGAGAATCCACTGAACGCCTCTGGTGGGAAGATGGCATTGACACGTGGGAGGCTTTCCTCGAGAAACCTATCGCTCCCCGCATTTCCTCGTTTCGAAAAGCCCAATATGATGGAGACATTCTGGAAGCACAAAAACAGTGGAAGGCACAGAATTCTCGTTTCTTTACCCGCATCCTGAAAGCGCGCGACCATTGGCGTCTTTATCCTAATTTTCGATCTCAGGCAGCGTTTCTGGATATTGAGACAAACGGAATTCCGTTACCCGATGGCGAGATTACGGTTGTGGGTATTTACGGAAAAGGTCGCATGACCACGTTGATTCAGGGAGAAAACTTATCCGGTGAACGCTTACAGGCGGAATTTGCCTCATACGATCTTCTCGTGACCTTCTTTGGCTCAGGCTTTGACTTACCATTTCTGAAGGCCAAATATCCAAACCTGACGCTTGACCATCCTCATATCGACTTGTGTTTTGCGGCCAGACGTCTCGGATTAAGAGGCGGACTGAAGGCGATTGAGACGGAAGTAGGGTGTTATCGACCAACTTCGCTGGAAGGCCTGACGGGGTGGGATGCGGTCCGGCTGTGGGAAGAATCGCAACTCGGACAAGCGGACTCTAGAGAGGTGCTTATCCAATATAATGAAGCAGATTGCAAAAACCTGGAGCCTTTGGCCGACCTTATATACAACCGTCTAGTTCAACGTCATGGACTCCCTGAATATATTGCTTCCCTATGACATTCGCGCAACGCTCTGACAAATGGACCGGCGTCGGACTGACGGATCTTGGTCTGGTTAGAAAACTGAACCAGGATGCCTTTTCACTCGATAATTCCCTACAATTGTGGGTGTTGGCAGATGGGATGGGCGGACATGCCGGAGGTGAGGTAGCTAGCCAGATTGCGGTCAAAGCCATTCCCGATGTCGTTCGAACCCAACTCTCGACTGAAACTGCTCCCTACGTTCAAACTGACAAATTAGAATCGTTGCTGGGTCAAGCTCTTGAATCTGCCAATCAACGTATTCGAAAAGCAGCAGCAGAGGACAATTCCCTGAAAGGAATGGGAACAACCATTATCGTGGTCGTCATCACGCGTTCTCCTACAGGATTTCAGGCTAGCGTGGCACATGCCGGCGACAGCCGCGCCTATCTCTTTAGACAGGGCACGCTTTCGCTCTGGACAAAAGATCATACCCTTATGGAGGAACGGTTGGCCCTGAATCTCATTACAGCCGAACAGGTTCGCACCCACCCCCTTCGGCATGTGTTAACCAAAGCCCTTGGAATTGATCCTGAGCCACGACCTACCATCCGGACCTACCCGCTTGAGCCATCTGATCTCATTCTGATGTGTTCAGACGGACTCACAAAAATGTTGACTGATCAGGAGATCCAAACGATTATCGGCCAAGAAGCTCCACAGGCCGAAGCGATATGCCGAACACTTGTGGATACTGCCAACCGATTAGGTGGAGAAGACAATACAACTGTCGTGTTAATCGGGTTGCACTGAAGAGGGACGTGGGAAAAATTTTTAACGGTGGGATTTTCGAAACATGGCCGACCATCCAAAATATCCTACGGCATCTTTCATATTCGAAAACCATCGTTGGGCCAGCCCCATGGACGGGTTGGTGACATATTGAAGCGTGAGCACAATCCGCTCTTCTCCAGCCCCCAGAGGCGTAACGGCATGATGCAATTTATCGCCGTTAAAAAAAATGAATGTTCCGGGGCCAGTCAGGAGGGATAACTCTTTAACCTCTCGGCCCTGCTCTTTGGTATGTAAACGGCAAACCAATCGGCTGCTGGATTGATCCCGTAAGCCTAATAAAACCGTAAATCGATCGCCCTTGTAATACGAGGTATCATAATGATACCCGATATGATCTCCAGCCTCGGTATAAAAATACAGTGCACAGGAATGGGGATCCTCTTCGGGGCACAGCATTAACGGAACTCCGGCAATCTGGCTCAAGAGATCAATCCATCCCTGATGGTGATAGAACGAAAGAATGGACGGTGCCGATTGCTGCAGAAGATAAAAACTGACACTTCCTCCCTTTTTATGCCCTGGTATAAAGTTTCGATTGATTTGCGGCCGCACGCGCTCTACTTCCCGCATAAATTCCTGAACAATCTGAGTGGGGATCAAATGCTCTAAAGCCAAAAACTCCCCCTGCTCCCAATAGTGACGCGTGACCTCCTCAATCTTGATGGCCTGAAGGGTCTCAGTCAACTGTTGATCAATGTCATGCATCGCTGGATTGAGCATATTCAGTCTCCTTCATCCCTCCAGACTCCAACTTCCAAATTATCTTTTTTCTAATGACGTCATTCGATCTTAACTTATCATGACAACCATCTACATTCTCACGAGGCTATCAAAGAACCATTCCCCTTGACCCCACCCTGACTAACGTTTTATGGTGCCCACTTTCATCCACGAATTCTCATGTCGTCTCACAATTCTTCTCCTCTGATCAACCACCGTTCTGGCTTTATTCATGAACCGACTCCCCTTTCGCGAATTAATTCATGGCCAGGATTATTGGATCCAGGATCAGGCCTTACCCAACGCATTAGAGATTGCCCAACGATGTATCGCCAATACAACCTGGACCTTGGGATCCCCCTGGCGGCCGGAACCCTGGCCCGGCATGCGGGCTCCTGGAGCTCTGACTCCCGATGAACTGCGCACCGTGGAAAGCTACGTGACCACACATTTAGGTATTCCCAACCTCACTCCCCAATCGGATAACGAGGCAGGACTTTCCGGACACAATCATATTCAGATTTGCGGAGGAGCTGAGGGGGTCGCTCGTCCGCATGTCGACTCTGCCAGAATTTGCGATTACGCCGCCGTCCTCTACCTCCATCCAAGCCCACCCACATCACATTGCGGCACATCCTTTTACCGATTGCATCTTCCCGGTGAACCACCAGACGGCAACTATTGTCCAAAAGATTATGAAAGTCTTAGCGAAGTGCCTGGGGTATCACAGGAGATGGATCCTACCATGTTCAAAGAAATCCTAGAGGCCCCGTATGTCTTCAACCGCCTCGTTGCCTATAAATCGGATCTCATCCATTCTGCAACAGGGTATTTTGGCTGGGACCATGCGTTAGCTTCAAAACGGATGGCTGTCGTGTTTTTTTGGAAAGCCGGATCTTAACCACTCTCGAAGATAGAGAAAGAGCTATTCCCCTCCTTCATGAATGGCTATCCTGAATGGACCCAGCCCATTCGATTTTAGATTAGGTTTTGGCAGATTTCTTTTTTGGCTTATTGTGACTGGGGCCGACAGTGAGGACTGCTTCCTCGATCCAGCATTTCACCGGCGGTTTTTCTGATCGTTGGAGTTAACGTACCTCCTCCCAACATGCGTGCGATTTCGGTTTCCCGATGAACTCCGGTGACTTCGTGGACTTTCGTTAGCGTCCGGTCCTCTAGCGTTGTTTTCTCAACCACAAACTGTGCATGAGCCTGCGAGGCAATCTGCGGAAGATGGGTGATACAACACACTTGATGAAATTGAGCCAATTGACGCAATCGACTTCCCATGACGATGCCGGCTTCCCCACCAATCCCACTGTCAATTTCATCGAAAATGAGGACAGGCGTCTGATCATTTTCCGCAAACACGGTTTTTAAGGCCAACATAATTCGGGACAATTCTCCACCCGATGCAATCCGACCCAATGGCATCAACGGTTCTCCCGTATTGGGAGCCAAGTAGCATCTCAACACGATCCATTCCTGCCAACCCAAATCGATTGTCTCCGTTGGCTATTTCAATATTGACCTGCACCTCCATTGTCGACATTTTAAGAGCCGCTAATTCCTGCTTGATCTCTTTGACCAAATGCTTCGCAACTGTTTTCCTCCGGGCCGACAAGTCTTCCGCCAAGACCTTCATCGATTCATATCGACTGGTCACTTCTGCTTGCAGATGCCGCACCTGCTCTTCTCCATTTTGGAGTTGCGCTAAATCTTGCTCCAGGGTCTTGGTAAGTTCCACTAAATCTTCGATCGGCTTTCCATATTTCTTTTTAAGCCGCTGAAGACCGGCCAACCGACTATCAATCAGATCCATTCTCTCTGGATCATACTCGATCCGATTCCGGTAATCCCGAAGGTTATCGGTCACTTCCCGCAACGACATGTTTGCTGCTTCCAACAACGGGACCCACGATTCACCTTGCGCATCAATTTTTGCAAGCTCTTGTACCCACTCAGTCACCTCACCCAGATGATCCAGAACCGATCGTTCGCCTTCATGTAACGCCGTAAAGGCTTGATTGGATAATTCTCCTAATCGACCGCTATGTTTTAACCGATGATATTCCTGACTGAGAGCCTCTTCTTCTCCGGACTGCAACTGCATTTTGACCAGCTCATCATATTGATATTGAAGGATATCCTGCCTATTGGTTTGATCCCGTAGCCTGACCACATATTCATCCAAAGCCGCCTTTTTCTCGACCCATTCTCGGTGCATCTCCTGATAGGATCCGACGAAATCCTCAAGATTCCCAAACGCATCCAGCAATTTGAGTTGGGTTTTGGAGGAGAGCAATGATTGCTGATCATGTTGGCCATGGATATCTACCAACTGAGGACCGATGTCTTGAATCGTTTGAAGAGGGGCGAGTTGCCCATTGAGGAAATTGCGATTCCTTCCCGACCGCGATAACATCCGACGAACGATGATGTCCTGTTGGTCGGGTAAGGAGATATCCGTCCCCTTGCAACCTGCTCACAAGAGGATGGGTCGGTGGGATGACAAAACAGGCTTCTAGCAGAGCTTCCTCGGCACCAAACCGTATATGCTCGGCAGAGGCTCGTCCCCCGGTGATTAACACCAGCGCATCAATGAGAAGAGATTTTCCAGCTCCGGTCTCCCCCGTCAAAACAAGAAACCCAGGGGGAAATTCCAAATGGAGTTGATCGATGAGGGCAAAGTTGGAAATACGCAGCTCGGTCAGCATAACACCGAGTCATCGGTCCCGCTGATCAGGCAGGGGAAGTGGATTGAGCCAGGAGCGAGTCAATAACTTGTTTGAATTGTTGTTTCGGTCTTGCACCAACAATTTTTTCGACAACTTGGCCACCCTTGAAGAAGAGAATACTTGGGATACTCATGATTTGATATTTCCCCGCAACTTCTGGAGCATCATCGGTGTTGAGCTTCATGACTTTGAGTTTGCCTTGATATTCCTGTGCAAGCTCATCGACGATTGGGGCCACCATTTGACAGGGTCCACACCAAACTGCCCAGAAATCCACCATCACCACCTCTGAGGCTTTCAGTACTTCCCCATCCCAATTCGTTGCATCGGCTTTGGCCACTAAATCAGACACTGACTGCCTCCTTGGATAAATACGAGAAAATGTCCAGACTGTCTTGGCATCCTAAAACCGCTCTTGTCGGACTGTCAACTCACTCATATACGATTAAGTGACTCAGTAGCATGGCACCCTGTGTGATCTGTTTGATCTCTTCACTCACAGGCAAGACAGGAATAGCATTCACCACTGCCATTCATCCGGGGCACCGGTCCACCATGAATCAGGCTTCAATTCACGCCAACGGGTTTGTTGTGCCCATAATTCATCCGTCCGTGTCCGACTCAACCGATTGGCCATTGCAGCTGTCACATCAAATTGTTGCCGAATGCCTTCATGAATGAGTTCTTGCGCCATACGAGGCATGACATTTGGCGGATCAATGAGATCGAGAATATCCCGTGCGGTCAAATTCAGCGCTAATTGCTCCACTTTCACATAATCCTCCTGCTTTGCTAATGAACCTAAATAGCCATCAATTGCCTCATAGACATAGGCCAAATACACATATGCTTCAACTGAGGGATTGCGGTCAATATTTTCTTGGCAAGCCCCTACTGCTCGACGGTAATCTCCGGCCATCAAATACACTTTAGCCTGCGCGAGAGGTCGAATAGGCAGGACAGGTATCTGATCTGACTGAGCCCAACCATTGGAAAGCGGTAACGCAACCAGAAGAAATACTCCCACTCCGAGACATATCATCATTTCCCTTACTCTTTCGCTCACCGACGAAACGCTCATGTTCTCCTCCATCACTAAAATCGCGCAACAGACATCATTCTCGATAGATTCCCTGTTCGTTCCCCATATTTTTCGATGATTCACTGAACCCATTGTTAAGATTGTCAGATTTTTGATCAGTACAAGAATCTCGAAATCGCCCTTTTTCCAATCACTATTACATAATAAAACGTGTAACCTAATCGTTGTTGTCCCGAAAACACGACACAATGCTGGGTCAAGGCCACTTGTTATTTATGCAAACACAAAAAGTCTAACACCAAACTCTTCCCTACAACACAAGACTCCCATGAATACATTCCATTGAACAGTCTAAAACGTCAATGGCATGCACTTTGCGGAAGACCGTGTCTAAAAAGCATTTTAAACCTGACTCCTTAATATCTACATAAAAAATAATGCGTAAAAACTCTAAACCCATCAAGACCTAAAGGGATATAATGAAATGCGACAAAACCAAACACTGTTGTCTTGTATCCTCATCATCGGCATAGAAATCTTCTCCATATGCTTACTCCCCGTCTCACCAACTCCCGTAAATTCGGCCGATATCGCATCGGTTCTTTCGTCTTCTTCGCCTGCATCACCATTGCCTCTAGAAATAATCCATTGGCAGGAATCCAGCCATAGCGACGACATTTTAGCCGCCCTAACCATCTATCTGGAAGCTGGTGGTGAAAGTTTTGCTGGAAAGTTAGCTGTCGCGGCCGTCATTCGGAACCGAATGGCTCTCAAATACCACAGCGATGGCACGGTCAAGGGCACGGTTCTTCGTGCAAAACAGTTTGAACCATGGATGGGACGGAATCCAGAAGAAGTGGAATTTGATCAAACAAATCGAATCATGCAAGATAGTTTGTTAGCCTGGAAGGTTGTACAAGACGGGCGAAAGGTGGTGAATGGGGCGGTACTGTTTTATAATCCCCAACTGGTCAAAACTCCCAGGTGGGCTCAGGTCAACCGTAAAGTGGCAAAAATTGGCGGACACGAATTTTTCAATAAGCACACCATTTAATTAGTCGCGGACAACGGGGGTTTTTCGTAAATTCCTGGGTCGAGGCGCACTGGGTCCCCCATCCTCAATACGTTTCAACTCTATGCGTAGATGTCGAATGGCACCGGAATGTACCCGACAGACGCCAGACTCGGTCAGACCCATTTGCCGACCAATTTCTTTCATCGTCAATCCGGCATGATAATACGATTGAAGCACCTCTTGCTGGCGTGCCGATAATGTCTGGAGCGCCGCTGACAATGCCGCTTTCATTTCTGCATCCGCACAGGCCACAAAAGGGTCTAGATGGTTAACATCCGGCAATATATCGCGGAGGGTGCATTCATCTTCTCCCTGCCCAACCGGCTCATCCAGACTAATTAAACGAGGATCACACCCGCCCACTCCTTCTATTTCCTCAATGGGAACGCCCAACAGAGTGGCCAATTCCTGTGCAGTCGGTGGCACCCCATTTTTCTGAAGATGCTCTTCAACTATTTGTCGTACTTGATCTCGGCGAGACCGAACAGACCGAGGAACCCAATCCATCGACCGAATTTCATCTAACATCATGCCACGAATACGATATTCGGCAAATGTGCGAAATTTAATATCCCGTGTTGGATCATAGCGCTTCAACGCCGACAACAGCCCCATAGCCCCTGCGCTCGTCAAATCCTCGACATCCAGGGAAAAGGGATTCCTGAACGCCATAATTCCAGCCATCCGACGAATGGTCGGGAGAAACTCTAATAAAATCCGGGTAACATGCTCCTGATCGAGCTGGCCCTGTGCTTCCGTATGTTCTGCTTTGTCAGGACTAACCGAACCGGGGTGAGACGAGTCGAGTTCTTTGATACCAACTGCTGTCTTTGTGAAATGTTGTGCGTCTTCGTCCATATTTTGGCCTTTCCAGGGTGACCAAAAAAAGCGCCCAATTCCAGGGAATGGGCGCATGAACGAACGCATGGATCTACCAACACAGTTCGGTAACCAGACGAACCCTGAAACAACAACGTTCTCAGGGTTTCTTGGCTTTGCGCCCTACCCTCACGGATAGTTTGCCCTTGTCACCTGTTGAATTCGTTATTCGATAATTACAACCTCTTGTAAATGGTGGGTTTTTGAGATTTCCAGATTAACTGTCTGCCTTGGATCTTCGGATCCTCCCCTACTCTTCGACCTCTATCTCTATGGAAATGTTATCGGATCCGAGTCAGAGGGAATTAAGAAAATCCCTTGCGTGTTTATGAGAAAACTTGACAAGTTCATACATCGCACAGCATCAAAGACAAACACAATGATGAACCGGCACAATGACAAAATCTCCATCACAACATTATCCATTCCTCATAACAATCGTGGATCCCTCATTTTAGCCTTAAAAAAAGATTAATCCCGATGATCAAAAACATGGCTGTGGCAATCCAACTGCCAATGATCGGTAATACCGCTCCATTTCGTCCTAAGACAATGCCTACCGAATGCGCAGCCCAGAAAAAAAACCCAATTGCCAGAGTTTGCCCAAGCCCTTTAGCTACTCCAACCTCACGCACCCCACTTCCGCGGAGACTCACCGAGATCCCTAACAGTATCATCACCAGAGGAACGAGAGAGTATGCAATTCGAGACCAATAATCAGTTAAAAAACGATGGGGACTATGACCATCTTCTATTAATCTTTGAATATAGTCATGCAATTGATACAAGGACATATGCTCTGGAGACTGAGCTAGCCAATTCTGAAAATCATCAGGCGTAAGAGAGAGAGGCAACGTCTGCCGTGGCATACCATTCACTTGCATGCGTTCTTCATTCTGAAATGTTCGCTCAATCGCATGCTCTATTATCCATTCCTCATCGACAAATGTTGCCCAGTTTCCTTCAAGAATGCCTTTGAGACTGAAGCGATCATCAAGCGTATACTGGTGAATACCATTCAAACGAAACCCATCTTCTGTCACCGAATCAATCCGCATAAGATGATTGCGTCCCACCCGAAGCCACAAACGTTCCGGAGTAAGTAAGAGGGGTTCTGGTTTATTTTGGATTAAGACCGATTGAACAAATTCAGCTTTAATATTGGACAGAGGAATCAACACGGCCGTCAAACCCAGACCCACGAAACTCACAAGCCCACCAACGACAAAAAAGGGAATGGCAATTTGATAAAAACTTAACCCACAACTGCGCATCGCGGTGATTTCACGAGTCCGATTAAGCCCACAAACCGTCAAAATTGACGCCATTAAAGCCGCCAGCGGGGCTAATAGAAAAGCAATTTCGGGAATTCGATAGACAAAAAAGCTGAAAATAACCATTAGGTCTGCATCATATTTCAAAAATTTTCTCAATTTTTCAAAAAAATCCACGACAAGATAAATCGTCAGCACGGTCACAAGACACATTAGGAAGACGCGACTGAACTTTCCAAACACATACCAAGAAATTTTTTTCATAATCTAAATTGCTTGAAAGAATTCTGGATCATTGTTTTCCAGCTTGAAATAGCAGGAACCCTGTGAAGCAGGCTAGGATAATGTTAGGCATCCACGCACCGAAAAACGGAGAGATCACCAAAGTCGTCACGAGAAACTCTCCCAACACATTCAATAAATAAAATCCGATAACCACGCCAACTCCAATCGCAAACCCTCCAGCTTTCCCGGACCGCTTCGACACAATCCCCACCGGGACGCCCAATAACCCCAGCACAAAGGTGGCGACCGGAAAGGCGGTGTCTTTATGAAACTCTACTAATCGACGAAGGGCTCCAGCGTCCGTTCCACCTGATTCCTCCAATTGCTGAGTGAGGTTTTGGTAGGTTTTCCGTTTTGTCTTATCTTTCACTGAGGTAAAAGGCGAAGAAAGCCAAAAATCATAGGTATCAAAGGTGACCCGATGAAAACTATTGGCATCTTTGGGGATTTGATGTATTGCTCCCTTAAACAATCGAATCCCAAACTGCTGACGTTCGCTCTGTTTCAACATGTGAAAATTCTCCGCCACAATTATCAAGGGTTGCTCCGGATCGCGTTGGTCGGAAATAAAGATTCCCTTATCGTCAGAAGCATTCTCCGAATGGGGCACATACACCATGAGCCCGGGGATCGGTTCATTAAACACCCCCGAATCAACTGCAAGAGTCAACTCATCTTCAATGACGCTCAGAGCCAAAGTCTTCAATGACACATTGGCCCACGGCTGGCCCCATTGAGAAAGATAAACCGTTAAGAGGAATACGATGCCGGAAAAAACCACCACAGGAAGATTGATTCGCCAGAAACTGACCCCTGCGGCTCGAATGGCAATGACCTCATTGTCAAACGATAGGCGATTAAATGCCGAAATTGAGGCAATCAAGCAGGCAATTGGTAAGGTTAGGACTAAAAATGAAGGAAGCAAATGCAGCACAATAGACCCTAAGGCCGCCAAGCTAATTCCTCGGGATACCACTAAATCCACCAGCCGAAGCATTTCTTTGGTAAAAATGATGAAACACAATCCGGTCAGGCTGGTCAAAAATGGGGAAAGCAACTCAAAAAAAATGTACCGATCGAGAAGTCTGATCAAGGTCTTGGACAATTCAAATAAGTGGAAGGTGATGAAAAATATTGGTTGATTAGCATGGCCCCTTTGCTCATTTTCAAACAAATATCCGAAATAATTAGCTTATAGGCGAATAGTAGGGAATGAATTTTCTCCTGTCATTTATTGACAGATTCTGCAAACTGTGCTACATCCTCTCCGTTTTTGTAATGGGTAAAGAAGTGAGAAGAATATTACGCCGTGAAGCCGAGAGAGGAATGGACTCCTTTTTCGGCTTTTCTTTTTAAGCGCGCACAACTTTTTTGTAATATATATCCACAAGTACTCTAATGGGGAGGGCCATCATGAGAAGTAAGGGAACGGTAAAATGGTTTAATGATCGGAAAGGTTTTGGCTTCATTCAAGTTGAAGGTGGACAGGATGTGTTTGTGCATTATTCCGCACTTCAAGAAGACGGATTTAAATCTCTAAAAGAGGGGGAATCCGTAGAATTTGACTTGGTGGAGGGAGCAAAGGGTCCCCAGGCTGCAAACGTCACAAAATCAGGAATTGGCCAACCATCTTAAATAGTGGTGAATCTCTCTGGCATTCTCGCCTATTATTTTCTGATGAGGAAGGGTGAATTTTTTGGGCCATTAGGTCCCAACTTTTCTCGAATGGAATAATCTGGAATTCCTCGTCTTTGGCTTGTTGTCAGGGAAGGCGAAGAGGTAAATAACCTGCTAAGACTTTCCTTGACTTCCCTCTTTTTCTCCTGGTAGACTTTGCCGTAAGTCATTGTATTTATTGCATAAATTACAAATTTTACACAACTGGCTCATCAGTTTCAGGGGAACAGCATGACAAAACTTCTCGACGCTTTATTTTATGGAAATCCGCTCTATCGAAAGATGTTGACCGTAGAAAGTGGAGTGGAGGACTGGGGAGCAGGACAAAACGAGGATGCCAATATTCCACCGGCACCAGCGAATCTACGCGCTATCCCTGATCATACGCGAATTACCCTGACCTGGGATCCTGTTCCGGAAGCCCTGTATTACAATGTGTATTTCATGACCACCAAGGGCGTTCAAATTAAGCCCAACGAACTAACCAGGCCAGTCGCAGGACAAGAGGATTTTATCCCCAAAGTTGGGATAACCAAGGAAAAAGCCAATTGCATTGAAGGAGCGATCTCTCCTTATGAACATAACGACCTAGCCAATAACTTTTGTTACCACTATGCCATCTCTGTGGTCACGGAAGGAGGTGAAAGTCTACTATCTGAAGAGGTAATGTCCATTCCTTCCCCCTACCTCCCCGTGATGCAAATTGGGTGTGAAGGCGTCGACGATGGAGAATTCAAATCACCAACCGGCATTGCTATAGATAAAGACGGAAATATCTATGTCGGCGATACAGACAATCATTCCATTCAGAAGTTTGACCAATCGGGAAAATTTCTTGCACGTTGGGGTGACGAACCTGATTCAACCGAAGGAAAATTTTACTACCCACGGGGCATTGCCACATCCCCTGAAGGAGATGTGTATGTGGCCGACAGTGGGAACAATCGCATCCAAAAGTTTGATTCCGAAGGAAATATTATCAATGCATGGGGAAAATTCGGTTTTGCCTGGCGAGGGGCGGAAGCGGGGAAATTTGATGTCCCCTGGGGTGTCACCACCGATTCTCAAGGCAATCTGTTTGTCTCGGATACCAGCAATGCCAGAATTCAAAAATTCCTTTCCGACGGCTCCCCTGTGCTTAAGTGGGGGCGTGACGGGGGATATGACGGCGCCTTCTTTTATCCCCGCGGCCTCGCGGTTGACTTTGTCGGGAATATTTATATTGCCGATGAGGGGAACCATCGGATTCAAAAATTTGATGCACGTGGCAACTTTCTCCTGAAGTGGGGAAAGGAAGGGAATGCCCCTGGCCAATTTAAAGCCCCATGGGGAGTCGCCTGCGACCCTTTAGGATATGTGTATGTCGTCGACAGCGGAAATCACCGGGTCCAAAAATTTGATTCTAGCGGGACCTATCTCACTTCGTGGGGAAATCGGGGATTAACCGAAGGGCAACTGAATTTCCCATCAGGGATTGCGGTGGACAAAGAGGGATATGTGTACGTCATAGACAGCGGCAACCACCGTTTAACCAAGTTTGCCCCAACTGAGGATGAACTCAATCGAGGCAAACAAGAAAAACGGGTTGCCAGCGATCTTACCGCCCCCATCAACCTTGCCGTTAAACCCGGAGATACAGAAAACATCCTTAGTTGGCTCGAAGTTCCGAATGCTGTCAGTTACAACCTCTATTTTAGTACTGAACCAAACCTCTCCACAGATACCTCTACAAAGATTGAAGGTGTGACCACTCCATATATTCATAGTGGCCTCACGAATAACACGGCATATTTTTATGCTATGACGTCGGTAACCGAAGATGGAGCAGAAAGCCGGCTATCTGAAGAGCAGACGGCTATTCCGGTTTTGATCGACATCTCGGCACCTCAAAATCCTGACATCGTCATAAATCATGGGGCTTACATGACTAATAGTCCTGATATGGTCGCCACCATCTCAGCTAAAGACGTGGATAGCGGAGTGGCTGCCTATTTCATCTCTGAAAACCCCATGACCCCAAGCGGGACCATGCCTGGGTGGGTTGAAGTGGAACCAGAACAAAAATTTGGAGCCACGATTCCTTTTACCACCTCCCCAACCGATGGCACAAAAACCGTCTACGTTTGGTTTAAAGACGCCAACAACAACGTTTCTGTTCCCGCCAGCACCAGCATCCTTCTCAACACGTCAGGGTATATTTGTGTCGCAAAGTGGGGGAAACCAGGCCGTGGAGCTTCCCTTCTCCATGGTGGAGAATTTATTAGCCCTCTCTACGGCCTAACGATTGATCGCCAAGGGTCATTGTTTGTGGTTGATAACGGGAACAACCGCATCCAGAAATTCGACAGAAATGGCAATTTCATCCTGTTATGGGGAAATTTCGGATCCGCTAATGGGGGGTTCAATAATCCCACAGGCATCGCATGCGATGGGAATGGGAATGTGTATGTGGCTGACACCAATAACCATCGGATTCAAAAGTTTGATGGGAAATTAGGCCATTATATGATGAAACTGGGATCACGTGGGAATGGCGAAGGACAGTTTAATGCTCCATGGGGAGTTGCCGTCGACCGGGTACGCGGATACCTATATGTAGTAGATAGTGCCAATTTCCGGGTTCAAAAATTTGATGAAACCGGAGAATTCATTATGCAGTGGGGAAGCTTTGGGAATGGGGACGGGCAGTTTTATTTTGCGCGAGGCATTGCTGTGGATCAAACGGATGGAACCGTCTATGTGGTTGATATGGGAAATCATCGGATTCAAAAATTTGATACCAGCTCAAACGTCCTCCCCCAATTACTCACCAAATGGGGCGGAGGCATTGGGCCCGGCCATGCCAGTAGCGCTCAGGCACAAGAACCGGGACAATTTCGATCGCCCTGGGGTGTGGCAGTAGATGAATCAGGCGACGTATTTGTCAGTGATACCGGAAACCAACGCATCCAAAAGTTTGATCGAGACGGTAACTTTATTACCCAATGGGGCGGCTTTGGCTCCCAGGATGGCCAATTCAACTTCCCCTATGGAATTGGAGCTGACTCCAGAGGACACGTCTATTCGGTTGATAGCGGAAATATGCGAGTTCAAGAATTCATGCCGGCAGAAGAAGCCGAAGATCATTTCCAGGAAGAGGAAACGATGGCCTTTATTCCTGAGGCAGCAGAATAGCCACATCGCTCTGGCAGAAACCAGGAAATACCCACACACATTACTAATAAATGCCAGAGGGTAGAGGGATTACCCTTTGGCATTTTTCATAGGGCCGAACCGGATTCCACGGTATGGGAATACATTGAGCTGCTAATCCTGAGCAGTCTTGTGTGTTCTCTCGATTAGCCTATCAAGTATTGCAAAAGGCACATTGACTGCATTTCAAAAGAAAATTAAGATGAAAGGCTTTTTCGCATCCGCAATTCGGCAGAGGACGACATACAAGGCCTAACTCATGTTGGAAAAACAATTACGAATGGGACTAACTTTTGATGACGTGGTCCTGGTGCCGCGCCATTCAAATATTATCCCCTCCGAGGTTGATCCCTCGACCCAACTCACTCGAAATATTCGGATTAATATCCCTATTCTGAGCGCGGCCATGGACACCGTAACCGAAGGGCGATTGGCCATTGCGATAGCACGCGAAGGGGGAATTGGAATAATTCACCGAGCCCTCTCCCCTGACATGCAAGCCTCAGAAGTCGATAAGGTCAAAAAATCAGAAAGCGGGATGATCCTTTCTCCAATCACCATCTCTCCAGATCATACCATTCGCGATGCGCACCATCTTATGGCGACCTATCGCATATCGGGAATCCCTGTAACCAAAGATGGCAAATTGGTCGGCATCTTAACGAACCGCGATCTTCGTTTTGAAAACCGATTGGATCTCAAAGTTTCTCAGGTTATGACTAAAAACAACCTCGTGACTGCCCCTGAAGGCACGGGATTAGATCAGGCCCAGGCAATTCTTCATGAGCATCGCATTGAAAAACTTCCTGTTGTCAATGATCAATTTGAGTTAAAAGGGTTGATCACCATCAAAGACATTCAGAAAAAAATCAAATATCCCTTTGCCTGCAAAGATGCACACGGACGGTTACGCGTTGGCGCTGCTGTCGGGGTCGGACCCGATGTGGAAGAACGCCTGGAGCGACTCACAAAAGCTGGTATTGATCTAATCGTTGTCGATACCGCTCATGGGCACTCCCAAAGCGTCCTGGACAAGGTCAAGGATATTAAATCCCGCTATCCCGACCTGGAAATAATGGCAGGAAATGTCGCAACTTCTGCTGCCACCCTGGATCTCATTAAAGCCGGAGCAGATGCAATTAAAGTCGGAGTCGGGCCAGGCTCAATCTGCACCACCAGAATCGTATCAGGAGCCGGAGTCCCACAATTGACCGCAGTTGCGGATTGCGCCACCATCGCCAAAGAACACCAAATACCTTTGATTGCTGATGGAGGCATTAAATATTCGGGAGATCTCACCAAAGCCCTCGCAGCCGGAGCCTCTTGCGTGATGATCGGATCCCTCTTTGCGGGAACCGAAGAATCTCCAGGGGAAACGGTGTTGTATCAAGGCCGAACTTACAAAGAATATCGAGGGATGGGATCACTGGGAGCCATGGAACGCGGAGGAAAGGATCGCTACTTTCAAGAAGGCCGCGAATCTTCCAAATTAGTCCCTGAAGGCATTGAAGCCCGAGTTCCCTACAAAGGAAATCTCGCGGTCATGGTCTATCAATTAGTCGGAGGACTGAAGGCAGGAATGGGGTACTGCGGATGTCGAACAATCGAAGAACTTCAACAGAATGCCCAGTTCATTCAACTTACCTCTGCAGGTCTGCGAGAAGCCCACGTTCATGATGTGGTGATTACTAAGGAGGCCCCCAATTATCGGGCTGACTAAGATCTGGTTCTGTCCCCTAAGTCAGTCAGGTCCCCCTGTTGATAAATTGACCGGCACGCCATGCACTCGCACCACGATACCATTGTCATTCTGGATTTTGGATCGCAGTATACGCAACTCATTGCAAGGCGTATACGCGAATTCCACATTTTTTCCGTGATTCTCCCCTCGCAGGCGACGGTTCAGGATATCCTTAACTATCACCCCAAAGGGATTATTTTCTCGGGAGGACCCGCCAGCGTCACTCAGGCCCATTCTCCAAAAATTGATAGCCAAATCTTTGATCTTGCCATACCCATTCTGGGGATCTGCTATGGGATGCAATTGCTCGCTCATCAATGTGGCGGAACCGTCAACCCCACACCTCATCGTGAATTCGGTCGAGCCGATCTGACCATTGACGACAACACGAATTTATTTCTTGGCCTTGATCCCACAATTGCATTTCCTGTCTGGATGTCCCATGGGGATTCGGTTCAACAACTTCCACCTGGATTTCATGTGATCGCCCACACGGCCCATGCCCCGATCGCCGCAATGAAATCCTCCAATGACACCCAACAGCTCTTTGGTATCCAGTTTCACCCTGAAGTTATCCACACCCTTCATGGGTCAACGATTCTTCAAAATTTTGCCCGTCATATCTGCCACTGCGAGCCAACCTGGACAATGGGGTCATTCATTGAACAGGCCGTGACAGACATCCGGCAAACTGTTGGAAACGGCAAGGTCATTTGCGCACTCAGCGGAGGAGTGGATTCCACTGTGGCCGCTGTTCTGGCCCACCGGGCAATCGGAGACCAATTAACCTGCCTCTTCATTGACAATGGCCTCATGCGAAAGAATGAAGTGGCACAATTACAAACGACATTCGATTCCGCCTATCATCTGAAGGTTCGCATTGCCGACCATGCAGACACATTTCTGGCAGCACTGGGACGCACAACAGACCCGGAACGGAAACGAAAAATCATTGGTCGTCAATTCATTAAGGTTTTTGAACAGGAAGCGGTATCTCTAGGTAAGGTCGAGTTTCTGGTTCAGGGAACACTGTATCCTGATGTGATCGAGAGTCTGAGCGTGAAAGGACCATCGGCAACGATTAAAACACATCATAATGTCGGTGGATTGCCAAAGCGCATGAAATTCAAACTGATTGAACCTTTTCGAGAGTTGTTTAAAGATGAAGTTCGACAATTGGGATTGGAATTGGGTCTACCGGAGGATATTGTCTGGAGACAACCCTTTCCCGGTCCAGGCTTAGCGATTCGCATCATTGGTTCCGTGACTACCCAGCGCCTAGCCATTCTTCGTGAGGCGGATGCCATTGTTCGTGACGAAATTGAACGAGCCGGACTGTCAAGAATCATCTGGCAATCGTTCGCGGTCTTGCTGCCCATCCAAACCGTGGGAGTCATGGGCGACCAACGGACCTACGAATCCGTGATCGCCATTCGTGCCGTCACCAGTACAGACGGCATGACTGCGGACTGGGGCGTGATTCCACCAGAGGTGTTAGGCAAAATGTCCAATCGGATTATCAATGAAGTACAAGGGATCAACCGTGTGGTGTATGACATTAGCTCAAAACCGCCAGCAACGATCGAATGGGAATAGATATGGCTCAGGCAGAGAAAACAGTCCGTTTACAAAAAATCATCGCCCGTTCCGGAGTCACTTCCAGGCGCAAGGCTGAGGAACTGATCCAACATGGGCAGGTCACCGTCAACGGGGAAACCGTCATGACGCTAGGGACCAAAGTTGACCCTGCCGTTGACCACATCAAGGTCGAAGGGCGCCATCTGAAGTCTCGACCTCCTGATATGTTTCTCATGCTTAATAAGCCATTGGGATACATCTCCACCTTGCATGATCCTGCGGGTCGCCCCACGATTAAAGCCTTGGTCCCGAAACCTTCCATACGGCTATTTCCCGTCGGACGTTTAGATTATGATAGTGAAGGCTTACTCCTGCTCACCAATAATGGTGATATTGCACAAGCGTGCCTTCACCCAGCACACCATGTCCATAAAACATATCTGGTGAAAATTAAGGGTATCCTAGAAGAAACCGAAATCCAAAAACTCCGCCATGGGGTGATGTTGGAAGATGGGCCCACAGCTCCAGCCAAAGTAAAAAAGGCTGGGAAAGCGGCGGCTAATTCCTGGGTGGAAATCACTATCCATGAAGGACGTAAACACCAGGTCAAACGAATGTTTGAGCAAATCGGCCATCCCGTGATCCGGTTAAAACGCGTTCAGTTTGGACCTCTGAACCTTGGAACCCTTCCCCCAGGCCAGACGCGATATTTAACAGATAAAGAAGCGAACGACTTACGCCATTTACTCATCACACCTGAATCGCCAGGTCCGACTGTCTGCCAGCCGAAAACTGCAAACCTCCGCCTATCGAGACCTGCAGGTCAATTACGACCACGTACCGGAACCCCCAATTCCATCAGAAGCAAGAGTACCACGTCTCCTGCTGAAAAGACCGGCCAAACACGACCATGGACACCAGCTCGTCCGCTGATCAAGAAAACGGAAAAATACTCTCCATCCAGACCTGCGGCTCCATCGCGGCCACGCTCACCAAACCCGAATTCCATCAAAAGGAAGAGCACCCCAACGGCTGCGGGAACGATCGGTCAGGCAGGCCTGCATCGATCCAAAATTCAACCGATCAAAAGAATGGAAAATTTTCCTAAATCGGGACCTGCTGGTCAGTTTTGGCCACGCCAGGGAAACCCGAAACCCATCAGGAGTAAAAAAGCGATCTCAACTCCGGGCACAACCGGCAACGCACGGCCCCGCCGACCCGGCGTCACATCAAAAAGCCGGTTCAAGTTTAAAACTTAAGCATTCCGTCTACTCGGTTTATGTTCTGCCATCAAAAGCTGTTAGGCGTTGGAAAGGATTTTTTCGTTGAAACGATCACATCATTGCGGTGAACTCTCCATAGACCATGTAGGCCAAATCGTAACCTTAGCCGGCTGGGTTGCCAGTCGCCGTGACCATGGCGGAGTGAGGTTCATTGATCTTCGTGATCGCTACGGCCTCACACAAATCGTGTTTGATTCAGAGCAGCAACCCACTGTGCATCACCTAGCCGATCGTCTCCGCAATGAATACGTCGTGGCCATCACCGGTAAGGTAACGTTACGTCCCGATGGCTCAGCAAACCCTCATATTCCGACCGGCGCCATAGAAATTCGAAGCACATCCCTCGTGATTCTCAATGAAGCCAAACCCCTCCCCTTTGCACTCGACGACACCATCACAACCACTGAAACACTTCGGTTAAAACACCGGTATCTGGACCTTCGCCGGCCAAAGATGCAAGAACTCCTTCAACTCCGCAGTCAGGTGTCCCATCTTGTACGGCAATACCTTCATGACAATCACTTCATAGAAGTAGAAACACCGATTTTAACAAAAAGCACTCCCGAGGGCGCACGAGATTATCTCGTCCCGAGTCGGGTCAACCCGGGTGAATTTTTTGCTCTTCCCCAATCGCCGCAACTCTTCAAGCAGATTCTTATGATCGGGGGAACTGATCGTTATTATCAAATTGCCCGATGCTTTCGTGATGAAGACCTCCGGTTGGATCGCCAGCCAGAATTCACGCAAATCGATCTGGAAATGTCTTTCGTCGATCAGGAAGATATCATGCAGTTGATCGAACATATGGTCAGACTGGTTTTTAAAGAGACGAAGAATATTGACCTCCCCTCCCCATTGCCCCGGCTGTCCTTTGAGGATGCCATGGGACGCTATGGGACCGACAAACCGGATCTTCGCTTTGATCTTCAGTTACAAAACCTGAGTCAATTCGCCGCAACCTGTGACTTTAAAGTTTTCAAGAGCGCAGTGGAAAGCGGCGGGATCGTGAAAGCCCTCGTCATTCACGGTGGCAACGCCTTTACTCGCAATCGGATTGACAATCTTATTGATACCGCAAAAGAATTTGGAGCCAAGGGGCTCGCTTGGGTCAAAATAAACGAAGAAGGCAATCTGGATTCCTCTATCGCCAAATTCTTTAATCCCCAAGCCCTACGTGAAGCGCTCCCCTCGTCCAAACCCGGGGACCTGCTCATATTTGTCGCAGATCAAGCGCCCATCGTCCATCAAGTCTTAGGCCGCCTTCGCCTGCTGTTGGCGGAGGAGCTAGGATTGATTGATCGAAACCGGTGGGAACCGCTGTGGGTCACAGACTTTCCCATGTTTGAATTTGACAATACCGCCAAACGATATATCGCTCTGCACCATCCCTTCACAGCCCCTCACTCAGAAGATATGCCGCTTCTGGAAACCGATCCTCTCCAGATTCGCACCCAAGCCTATGACCTGGTTTTGAATGGTTTTGAGTTAGGAGGAGGAAGTATTCGAATTCATGCGCCACAAATCCAGTCAAAAGTCTTTGACTTACTCAACATTTCCAAAACGGAGGCTCGTGAAAAATTTGGATTTCTCTTAGACGCCCTGGAATCAGGGGCTCCGCCCCATGGAGGCATCGCGCTGGGACTTGATCGGTTGGTGATGTTACTCGGCAAGACGGAATCGATTCGGGAAGTGATCCCGTTTCCTAAAACACAGAAGGCTCAATGCCTGATGACCGAAGCCCCCTCCCCCGTCACACCAGAACAACTACATGAGCTCTCTATTCGCACGACGGCTAAAAAGCCTGACAACCCGCATTAAGCGTTCAGCACATTTAGAACAATGGAATGCAAACCCGTCGCCCCAGCCGGTTGTGGCCTTGTGATTTCGGAGGTTTGGATCTTTCCCTTCGTATCGATAGCCCTGACAAATACCATGTGCTTGCCAGGTTTTGGCGGACTCCAATCATAATTCCAAATCACCCAGGTTAAAGGAGACAATGGTGGTTCGATTTCGGCAGACACCCAGGTTTTCTCCTGATCAAAACTCAGTTGAACCTCACTGATGCTCTCCGGTCCCCCATAGGCAATCCCGCGCAACCGCTGTTGAAGCCCTTGTAAAGACTGATAATGACCCGGGCTATCGATGCGGGAAAAAATATGAATGGTCCCATCATCCGTCCAACCTTTCTGTTGCCAGTAGCCTAGGTAGTCACCGTTATAGACTTCGATTTCCGTAATCCACTTCACATTTTTAATCCCGTAGAGACCTGGAACAATCAAACGAACCGGAAAGCCATGATCCTTAGGAAGCTTTTCCCCATTCATCAGATAGGCCAACATAACATCATCTTCCATGGCCCTGGCAAATGGAATGCTGTCGGAATACCCGTCAGCTGCTCGAAAAATCACATCCCGGGCAGTGTCTTCATCGGCTCCGATGTCTTGCAAAAGTTTTTTAAGGGAAACCCCTCTCCACATGGCGGTCCCCAAACTATTCCCGCCTGGAAGTGTATCAATACACATCAGCGTCACAGCCTGATCAAAGGATTCCCGATTGAGCAGATCACGCCATTTCATCACCAGAGGGCGCTCCACAGCACCTTTAACCACCATTTTCCATTGCTCCACATCCAGGTCGCGGGTAAAATTATAGGAGGCATCCATAAAATTTACGGTGTAAAATTTATCGTTTGACGTAAAATAAGTGGTCTCCCGTGGCGGAACCGCAAACATCGATCCCATATCGCATCCAGGCAATCCCATGCCGATAGTAGCCAGTCCCCCAAGCTTGAAAAAACGCCCGACGGCTCAGTGGAAAAGAAAAAGGAGAATTATTGAAAAATGACATAGACATCCTCCCTATTATCTAATACCTTTACGACTTTGGACAAGATCCACGCGATATGTGAAATTACCACGGAATTTATGCGAAGAGAAGGAGAAACGGCATGCGGATATTCCTGACGGGAGGAGCCGGTTTTTTAGGAAGTCATTTATGCGAAACGCTTATCCATCAAGGACATACAGTCATATGCCTGGACAATCTCCTTACCGGACGGACAGAGAATATCGGTGCACTCATGGGGCATCCGAAGTTCTCGTTTATTCACTACAATGTCTGCGATTATCTTCATGTCGACGGACCAGTCGATGCCGTCATGCATTTTGCATCACCGGCGAGCCCGCAGGACTATCTGGAATTTCCCATCGCCACCATGAAAGTCGGCGCGTTAGGCACACACAAAGCGTTGGGATTAGCCAAGGCGAAACAGGCGCGTTTTCTCCTGGCCAGCACATCCGAAGTCTACGGTGATCCACTGGTCAATCCACAGCCGGAATCCTATTGGGGCAACGTCAACCCCATTAGCCCCAGAGGCGTCTACGACGAAGCGAAACGATTTGCCGAAGCCTTGACCACCGCCTACCATCGCTTTCATGGCCTCGATACAAGAATCGTCAGAATCTTCAACACCTATGGCCCACGGATGCGCCCCAAGGATGGGCGGGTGGTGTCCAACTTTATCGTGCAAGCCTTACAAGGGTATCCGTTAACGGTATATGGCGATGGGTCACAGACCCGCAGCTTTTGTTACGTCGATGATCTGGTCGCGGGAATCCTATCTCTTCTCCAGGCCCCGCCAGACGAATTTCGAAAAAATCAAGATGTTCAAGATTCGGTTCGCTTCGGAAAAACTCAGGCCAACCTCGGCTCCATCCATGACCCTGTCAACATCGGCAATCCACATGAACTCACCGTGATGGATATTGCCAAAACGGTGATCAAACTCACCAACTCATCGAGCACGATTACGCAACATCCCCTTCCAATCGATGATCCTAAAGTACGCCGGCCCAATATCGAAAAGGCCACGACTCTACTCAAGTGGGAACCTCGGATTACTTTGGAACAAGGCCTTGAAAAAGCCATCGACTATTTCCGTTCTCATTTGGACCTTGCAAAGTGAATCACGGATCATGAGGGTCATCGATTCCGCGCAATCTGTGAACCAATACATACCATGACCTGATCATATTCGAATTTTAGCAAAGCTCCGAACGCAACTGATCTGTGCGAGTAGACAGAGACACCTTACCACCATAGAATAAAAACATGCAGAACATCCGGCAGGACCACATACTTGAAGGCATATTAGTTACCCTTCGTGGCTCCCTTGCGGCTTGCCCGGAAGTGGCCGGGTCTGAGGTCATGACGTCAACACTCATCACAAACTTTTTACATTCCTATCCACCGGACAACCTGTTGACCCATCTCGGTGGTTATGGGATCGCAGCGGTCTATCATGGCCTACACCCTGGGCCAACGGTGATGATCCGCTGTGAACTGGATGGCTTGCCTGTGGAAGAAGCAGACAAGAGCCAATGGCTCGTGCCAGGAGCGAACATCGCCCACCGATGCGGGCATGACGGACATATGGCCATCGTGGCGGGCTTGGCCCCCCTGCTTCATCGCACGCCACCAATCTGTGGACGAGTAGTGCTCTTGTTTCAGCCCGCAGAGGAAACAGGGGCAGGCGCACGGGCAATAATCGATGATCCGAATTTTGAGCAGTTCCGTCCGGACTTCGCTATCACCCTGCATAATCTACCAGGTTTTCCCAGGGGGCGAATCGTGTATCGACGGGGGACGTTTGCTAGTGCATCTGTCGGGATGAGAGTTCGTCTCCTTGGCCAAGCGTCTCACGCGGCCGAGCCGGAACAGGCTCGTTCTCCTGCGAATGCAGTAGGACGGCTACTGGCTGAACTCCCCCAATTGAGCAGGGTCACGGACAATCCCTATTGTATGCTCACGCTGACCCATGCCCAGCTGGGGCTCATGTCGTTTGGGCTCACACCGGGAGAAGCAACCGTGTGTGCCACACTTCGTGCAGCTTCCGCGGCGGGTCTTCAAAACTTACGACGCGAAGCCGAACAGTGTGTTCGCATTTGTGCCGAGGCGGAACGGCTTTTTGCAGAAGTCGAGTGGGTGCAGGATTTTCCAGCGACAGTCAACGATGATGCCTTGGTTGATACCCTGGAGCGCGTGTGCCTGAATACAGGCATTGAGGCCATTGAAATTCCCAAACCGTTCCGCTGGTCGGAGGACTTTGGACATTTTGGCGATATTTGTCCCATCCTCCATTTTGGGCTCGGTATTGGTGAGCATGCACCGGGCCTCCATCAGCCGGACTATGAATTCTGCGACGATACGATCCTGATTGCGGTGAGTGGCTTTTACGAAATGGTCAAATCGCTGTTGACCGGATATGGAAGTCAGGGAGAGAAAGCCGCAACCGGTACCTGAGCAAGTTCGAGAAAATTGTCGAAGATCCTGCTACAAAGACCGTCATTCCAAAAAGCAACTTTAAGAAAAGCCAAAAACCGGCAGAGAAATCTACGAAGTATTCAGGGGTTCGGCCGGAGCCTCGTTCCACTTCGTCCGGCGCTCCGCCATCCCGTTGAGTACCCGTTTCGAATTAAGGACTGAACCAATGGACCTCTCCCCGATGGAATCACCGACAGTAAAAATGGGGGTCTATCATTTCCCTTAACCTTCTTTATGTTTCTTGCTTATTGGAAGGTGGTTCAAGAGAAAGACGAGAATACCATCCTCACGCAATCTTCAGGGATTTAGGGGGTGTTGGAGGAGTTGGTGGTGTCGGGAGGCGTGTACTCGTGGCTCGTGGATACGCACAGACTGGCGGACACCTATCAGAATGTCTGACGCGGAAATGGGAGGCATTGCGGCTGACCGCTATCGCCTCTCTTGCTACATGCATGGTCAAATCAGCAGACCAATATTCCTCAAAGTGACTCGAATAAAAATTGGACAGACCCCTTCCGAATTATGCAGTGTATTTTTCAACAGGACCCGGGAATGATAATACAAGATGAACCTGTGTCGTGGGATTCATCGAGCCTGACTTTTCTATTCGCAAATTTTTCAATCCGTCCAGAGCATTCCTTTTCCACTAGTTCCACCAGCGTTCTTTATGGATCTAGCTTAGTGGAGAGTGGGTCAAGAGATAAGCAATCTACCATCGTCTATTTTCGTTCGTTGCCCCCCATCTAATCTTCCCCCACAACACCGGACACAGGGTTAAGCGACTTCCTCAAATAGCATCGGGATCTGATGCCCGATCGCCGAGTGCCTTCTTTGCCGATTGTAAGATGTTTCGATGTACTCAAAAATACTGGATGGCGCCCTGCGCCGCGTCACGTACCGTTCGCGGTGAACCAGTTCGACTTTCAGCGTGTGGAAGAAACTCTCTGTGACCGCGTTATCAGAGCAGGTCCCTCGGCGCCCCATGCTACAGTGCAGCCCGTTGCTCTTAATCAACCGCTGATAGCGCTTTGAGCAATACTGGCTGCCACGATCAGAGTGGAGAAGAGTGCCTTTCGGAAACCCGCGACGGAGCAAGGCTATGCTCCGGACGTCACACACCAATTGTTGCGTCATCCAGCGGGTCATTGCCTAGCCCACAATGGCTCGTGAATTGCGACCGGAGCGTTTCTTGATGTCGACGCTCAAGGAGCATGGCAATTCGAGCTTGAACACTGGGGAACAGCATTCAACGCCGAAGTTTCCTAGAATATCGTGGCCTACGACTTGGAAATGCGAAAGGAAATACTGGTAACAGCCCTGACGTTACCTGGCCTGGGAAAAGTAGGGACCTACCGGAATGCCAAGGCACCCGGCACACCGGGATAGAAGCCGGAGGACGAATGACCATTGCCAAAAGAATGTTGGCGGGAGCAGGTGAACAGCTATCAGACCAGCTTAGTATTCGCGGAACCTAAACCTGGCGGCGACTTCGCTTTCTAAATGATGTCTACGAAGTTAGCAATGGGGTTTCGGTCCTGGCACCAAAGACGGAAACACCATCCCAGGAATTCCCCAACATTGGATCAGTGAGGAAATACGCCACGATCATCCAATAGGCTTTTGGTTTTCACCAAACTTTCAATGGTCCCCGACGGTATATTGTTTGGATTATGACAATACGCTCAAAAATACTCCATTTTTATCTTCAATCTGAAAATGGGCTTTGCGGCAAAAAAATGGACCGTGTTCCTTGAAGACCGGAATCGCACGGATCAAAACTACGCGGGATCGGTATTCACGGGGGAAGCGAATATGGCTTCAGCTTCGACCTCCAGATTGTTCCGCTCGTCTTGGCCGATCAGTTTCTTTGGGAGAAATGGAATATCCACGGGAATAGCATTCGCGATAAGGGGAAACTTACTCGGCTTATACTCCTTTTCACCGTCTGGCCGTTTCCATTGCAAGTGCTATGGCCGCATGGCGGTTTTCTAACCCGAGCCGGACATAAATCCGCTCCAAATGCTTCTGAGCGGTGCGGGCGCTGATGCCAAGAATCAAGCCGATTTCGGGATTCGACTTTCCCTGCGCCACCCAGCACAGGACTTCGGTCTCACGGGGACTCAAGCCCAGCGGCTTCAGTGATGCCACAGAAACTTCATTCCGTCCCTCATCAAGACAAAGAAGGCGTCGATCCTCATCACGAATCATACGAATGCGCAAGGTATTCATGCCGCGACTCATGAACCAAGGCTTCATCAAATCAGGAAGATTTTCGGTGGAATCCAATGCCCCCGCCTGCTGCTTAAGCCAATCCCGGATAGGAAGAGGAAGCCAATCGGACCGACGTTTTCCCTGCAAATCATATTCAACGAGCAGCCGCTGGGCACGGGGCGTCGCCCATTGAATGCGCCCGGTGGGAGTCACCGAAATAAAGGCACGATCCATCTGTTCGAACATATGGTTAAATACCGTAAGTTCCTCCTCCATTTGAGTGACAGCGCCGGCATTCCCGAAAGCCTGGAGGAGATGGGGACGAAGGAGATTTAGGAGGGCCAAGTCGTCTTCATTGAAGTCCCTTCCCCGCACGGTTCAAGCCGATCGCGAGGACGGTGCCTTTGTTCACGGCCAGACCGGTTCCCATGTTATAGGGAAGGTGAAGAGGACGGTATAACTCATTATACAAATCGGTGGTGCGAAACTGTCGCTGCGACACAAAATTCGTAATCTTTCCGGCAGAAAGATCTTTCGTACGATCCATATACATAACCAGGGGATGTTGATGGGTGAAGCGACCCAAAATTTCCTGGGCATCAGGGAGGACGGGCAGCTTCGGCGGCCACGCTTTATAGACCGCCTGACGCCGCCGCGGACTCATTTCGTTGTATGAGCAGATATCGGTGGGAATCAGTGAAGGAATGGCACCAATCACATCGGTCGTATATTGGTCCCATGTTCTCAAGGAATAGAGATCATGGAGAAAATCCAGCAGCTTTCGGACGGTCCGTCCCTTCAATGCCCTCATGCTGAACCTCTATCAGAATCCCCCGACCGCAGGTTGATTTTCCCAAGCACTTCAAAAACCCTTTGAGGCCCTTCCGCTCCTCCTGCGTATCGGTGCTACGCCAAAAGCCAAAAAAGGAAAGACCCTAAGAACAACACTGTACGCATGCTCGCGTAATGCGTCAACTCATCACAAAGCGTATTGTTCGTAAAAGGAAAACCGAATGGGAGGAAAGGCGAGCTGAATATATTTCCCAAAAAACTGAATGGAGTCGGTCATGCTTTTTATGACCCTTCTTTTGACGCTCCTGGGAATCATCTGGACACTACAAAAGATCTGGATTGAGTAAGCCGATGAGAGAGCGCCAGCTAAGGAGCCCCTTCGACTGATGGAACTGCAATCCAGTCGGTCAAAATCCTGCCATTACAAAAAGAGTGTTATGACAACACAAACGAATTTTAAAGGAGACATTTCCATGCAGGAATTAGAAGATTTTCGTCGGCACAACATTGAACGGGTGCAATCTACACCACTGGTCAAAGATATCCTGGCAGGGAAACCTGACAAGGAGCATTACATGGGGTATCTGATCAACGTCTATAACTATGCGAAGCATAGCCCGACAGTGATCTCTCTGGCTGCCTCACGGTGCGTCCAAACCCATCCCGAGTTGGGACGGTATCTCTTCCGGCATGCGGAAGAAGAAATCGGCCACGAATTCTGGGCACTATCGGATCTCAAGGATTTTGGCTTGGCGGAACCACAGATTAAGGCTATGCGTCCCACCGCCGCCTGCACCTCCATGATCGCCATTGAATATTATGTGGCGGGCACCTGGAATCCCGTGGCCCTCTTCGGGTGGCTCTACGCCTTGGAGTCGTTAGGGGATGCCATGGGCACCATGATCTCTCAATGCCTGGGGAAGGGGCTGGCCTTGGAGGGCCAAGCCGTCTATTTCCTGCAAAGGACATGGGGAAGCCGATCATCATCACACCAAAGACCTTCAGGAGCAGATTACCCAACATGTCACGGCCCCCAGGATCTCGATGACATCTTTTATATCGCCGAGGTATCCAGCGGCCTGTACGCACAGATGATCGAGGAAGTCAGCACCAGGGAACCATCATGGCTCTTGAAACCCGCTTAACCCGCAACCCTCAGGAACTGGAAGCCATCTACCGGCTACGGTTCGACGTGTATTATCAGGAACTGGGATCCCGGTTGCCCCCTGCCGTGATCGAGGCCGGGCAATTACAGGATGAGCTGGATTCGGTCGCCTATCATTACGCGAGTTTTGTGGATGGACAGGTGGTGGGGTGCCTTAGAGTGGTGGACTTAAAAGGACATCTCAAATGAAAAGCCCCTGATAGATAGGTACAGACTGCACGATGTGATAAACGAATGGGGACGAGCCATTATTACTTTTACCGGACGCATGACGGTTGCAAAACAATTTAGAAAAAGTTCTTTCGTTCATCGGCTCATGGCCTTAGCCACAGATGATGGGCGACAAAGAGGAATGCGTATTTGTTTTCTTGATTGCAGCCCACATCTCTTGCCTTTTTATGAAGCCGTTGGATTCAAACGCTATGCACCGGCATTCAGTGACCCAGTGTTCGGCTTTAAACAGCCGTTGATCTTTATAGGTCGGGATGCCAAGAGCCTTCAGGAAATCGGGTCATCGCTCGCACAAACTAGCCATTATGAAGACGATTCTGCAATAGAGAGAATGGTACAAAAATCGTTACACCACTTATTCCGCAAATCAGACGGCGACCTTACTTCCCATCGGAGCCTTCACTGACCTGGTCAAAGACGCGATTGGTGGAGATCTGAGTGAAATAATTCCCCTTTTTCGAGACCTCTGCCGGGAGGAGATAAACCTCGTTCTTAAGAAATCAACCTTGGTGCGCGCACAAGGGGGAGATATGGTCATTCGACCGGGATTACACGAACCCTTTATGTGTGTAGTGCTGCAAGGGTTATTAGAAACAACCCACGCCGGACACCATTTGGGTACCCTTGTTCGTGGGGACTGCTATGGCGAAACCGAATTTCTTTCCGCCCGCACCCGTATGGTCGAAGTAGTGGCGCGTGAGACCACCGAGCTCCTCATCTTACCGACCGAATATCTTGCCCAATTAATCGAAAAGGATGTGCTGATCGGCAGGACCCTGATGAAGAATCTAGCGACCGTTATGGCAACCCGCGCCGTCAGCCGTCTGGACGTCATAGGAACATTGTCGTCCCCACCTTGCACCAAAGATCACAATATTCCCCTTTCACACGAACAGAACTTGCCTAATGTACAACAGGCCCCAGTCCCTCACAATTCAGGTGTTCGCATAAGGGAAGCTGGCTTCAGGATTAGCGTTCAGGAGACATGAATATTCGCTACGACCTTTGGAATTTTGTTATGCCCATGGCTGGATCCCTCTATGCGGTTCCGTACTTCCTCGATAAGAGTGTTGGATGGATTGAGGTATCCTGCATGTTGGTGTTTTACATCCTGACAGGATTAGGAATTACTCTGGGCTTCCATCGATACTTTACCCATCAAAGTTTTAGTGCATCGTTTCCACTAAAAGTATTTTTGGCCATTTCCGGGTCGATGGCCTTTCAAGGCCCTATCATCAGTTGGGTGGCGGATCATCGCAGACACCATCGTTATTCAGATAAGTCCGGCGATCCCCATTCGACCTCACACACCCCCATTTGTTGGGTGGACCGGCCGATTAACTGGCTTGATTCATGCCCATGTCGGCTGGCTGTTTACCGAACCGGTATCCTCGTATTCAACATACGCCAAAGACCTGTTGCAAGATACCACCATAGTTGTTGTGGAACGCAGTTATTTCTTGTGGTCAGGATTGTCACTCGCGCTGCCATGGCTCTATGGGGCTGCCTTGGGGGGACCTGAACATGCGGTAAGTTGCCTACTATTGGGCGGATGTGTTCGTGCAACTGTTGTGCAACACCTCACCTGGTCAGTCAATTCATTAACTCACATCTTTGGGTACCAGACCTTTAGCACTGGGGACCAGAGTCGGAATAACTTCCCCATTGCCATGCTGACCCTTGGGGAAGGGTGGCACAACAACCACCATGCCTTCCCGCGTAGCGCTTTTCACGGTTTCAAGGTTCATGAGCTTGACCTGACCGGCTTAATTATTAAGGGCCTGGAAAAGATCGGTGTGGTGCGGCACGTCATATATCCACCTAACCCCGTAATAGATCGAGGATCGGAGTGAGGCCATACCAGTTCTCTAACTCGGCCCATTCACAGTAAGTTAAGTTTAGCACGATGGACCCATCATGGCTCTTGAAACCCGCTTAACCCGCAACCCTCAGGAACTGGACGCCATCTACCGGCTACGGTTCGACGTGTATTATCAGGAACTGGGATCCCGGTTGCCCGCTGCCGTCATTGAGGCCGGGCAATTACAGGATGAGCTGGATTCGGTCGCCTATCATTACGCCAGTTTTGTGGATGGGCAGGTGGTGGGGTGTGTGCGTGTGTTTGATCTGAAGGATCTTCCTGAACCCTCCTTGCTCATGGGCAAATACTCCCTTCAGCCCGTCGTGGAGACATTTGGGGAAACCCCTATTACCTTCACTGGACGGCTGGTTTTAACTCCCAAACTCAGGAAAAGTTCCCTGGTTCATCGTCTCATGCAATTGGCAACAGATGAGGCAAGGTGTCGGGGAATTCGACTCGCCTTTCTTGATTGCAGTCCACATCATTTACCCTTTTATGAAGCGTTTGGCTTCCGCCGGTACGCACCTGCCTTCAGCGATCCGGTATTCGGGTTTAAACAACCCCTCCTGTTCATCTTGCGTGACAAGATAGGACTTCAGGCCATAGGCTCGCCCTTGGCACGGGGCAGCGAACCTTATGAAGATGATCCCGAAATTCGAGCCTGGTATGACAAACACTACGGATCCCATGGTGACATTCAAACCGCCAACTTACTACCTCTTGGTACCTTCACGGCTAAGCTTGAGCAAAGTTTGGCAGTCAACTTGACTGAGAACATTCCCCTCTTTCGTGGTCTCACTCGACCGGAGTTGGATCTCGTCCTCAAAAAGTCCACCGTGATCACCGCACAACCCGGAGATATCGTGAACCGGCCTGACTTACAAGAGGATTTTATGTGTGTAGTCCTTCGAGGCACATTGGACACGAAATATGCCGGATGCCGGATTGACCGTCTACAACCTGGGGACATCTTCGGCGAAGGGGATTTTTTGATCGGTAGCCGACGAAAATTGGAAGTCGTCGCGCTTGAGCGCAGTGAACTGCTCATCCTCCCTCATGAGCATGTGACCTATCTATTGGAAAAGGATTTAGTGATCGCTCGTACATTATTCAAGAATCTGGCAGTTTGTCTGGCGACCCGCGCCTTTCAACGATTAAGTGTGACTGGCAGCTCGGTATGGTCGGAGAATGGTATCACTGGTCGGCACCATGAAGCACAAGATGGTCAGGGTTGTCTAGATGAGAGCAACCTTCAATCCGTCCCACTTGCGAGTTCCTCCCCTCTGGCCAGCATAGAGCTGACCCCATGAGATCTTTTTCTTCATGAGATAGTTCTCATATTTTCCCCAACGATGCCAAATTCTTCGGATATCCAGGTTCGACCTTTGTCTGAATTTCGATGGGTTAGCCAATTTCTTCCATGAACAAGTCTGGTGCCTCACAAACAGGTAGATATCTCATACTTTGGATGACCGGGTTTGTGGCTGCATTGGCGGTCGTCGAAAGGCCGGAATTCGCACAGGCCAACGCCTTCCGTATAACCGATCAAAGTGCATCGGGAATTGGTCAGACCAATGCCTTCGTCGCCCAGGCGGATGACCCGTCTGCACTGTTCTACAATCCCGCCGGGATCACCCAGTTATCGAAGGTCCAATTTTCGATCGGAGGACTGTTTCTTGGTGGCCGCACAACGTTCAGAGGACAGACAGGTGACACCACCACCGGCAATTTCGGTGGCACCGTTGCTTCCCCTCCTCCCACCAACATGTACCTCACCGCCAGACTCAAGGATCTGGGCATCGAGGCACTCGGGGATACCTCAGTCGGCCTGGCCATCCTCTCCCCGTTCGGGATTAAATACGAGTATCCTGATTCCGCCCCATTCGCCACCGCCGTGACCAGGACGTACCTGGAAATCACGGATTTCAAGCCGACTGTGGCCTATAAGATTTCGGATCAGCTCTCCCTGGGGGTAGGCGCAGATATCTATACCTTCATGCCGTTTTGGGGGCAGGGCCAGGCCGAATTTCATTTCATCTCCTATGGAGGACCAGGCTTGCCACCGGCAGGCACAAAAATGGAGATTAACGGGAAGGATACAGCGGCAGGTTTCAATGTGAGCCTTCTCTACACTCCGTTCAGTAATGACGCAGGGAAACCGCTTGCCAATATTGGATTATTGTATCGAAGCCAGGCAACTCTCCACTTGGAAGGGGATCTCCGTGCAAACGGCACACGAGTCGCAGGGACACGCACGACCTTAGTGCTCCCCCAGGTTTTTACGGGTGGTATGGCCATCTGGCCGGTTCGTGACCAGAACCATGAATGGAAACTGGAGTTGGATGTCGATTATACGGGATGGAAATCGTTTCGCAATCTGGATATCCATCTCTCGAACGGGACGACAATTCCGTTTCCCCAGGATTGGCGAAGCGTGATCACCCTGATGGTGGGCACCGAATACAAATGGCTTCGGCCGACGCTTCTGCCTGACTGGGAATTGGGACTGCGCTTAGGGTACGCCTACGGCCAATCTCCTGTTCCCGATCGGCATTACAACCCTACCCTCCCTGCAGATGCGGACAATCATTCGATTACGATAGGAGGCGGATTCCTCTGCAAAGGGAAGGGGCAATTCCTTGGATTGTTTGCCTGCGGAAACCCCGAAGACAGAGGATTCCTCCCCAAAGCCATCGCGCTTGATCTGGCCTATCAAGCCATCTTGTATGAGACCAGGACAGTCAGTGGCGCCGAATCTCCGATCGGGATTCCCGGCAGGTTAGATGGCACCTACCAGACCACCCTACATATCGGCTCCATCAACCTCCGTGTCATCTTTTAGGGTCTCCTGGTTTTTACCCACATAGCCTAGCAAACCACGTGTCGAATTCCCCTGTTCCCTCTATAAGGGGACGGATTCGACCTTCACAGTAAGTCATTGGTGTACAAGGAATATACATGATGTTAAAAATAATATGTGTTGGATTTCAAACCAAGTCGGACTTCTCTTCCCGCAAGATTCCCCTCGCACTCCTTTTCCAATGAACCTTTTCATGTACCTTGCTTTGTGGGAGGTTACTTCAAGAGAAGGTGGAGAGGACCATCCTCACCGAATCTTCAGGGACTTAGGAGGTATGGGAGGGGTTGGGGGTGTCGGGAGTGTGGTATCAACAATACCAGTCGATGGGGAAAGAGATTCTCCTTGGAATTTTTTTGATATTACCGGCGAGGCAGTCTTCCTCAATGTTTGAGCAAGACAGATTTGTAATTGCGCAATGGCCTGAACAGAAAGAGAGTTGGGATCGTTCGCATAATCCGTGGCTATTTTTCTGCACATGGCCTCTTCCACCGCTTCCTTGAACTTGAAAAGGTCTCCCAAGGCCGATCCCGTGAAGACCACAACCCCATACAAAGCTCCCAATAGGCCCATTTGCACTTTCATGCATTATTTTCCGGGTTGAAGGTAGTAAAAAATGGCGGTCCCACAATTTCATTTTTTAACATGAACGCAAGCACGAACATTATGATACAAGAGAAACCAGGAGTACATCTAATCCAATTTTAAAGCGAGCGCAATGTGCAGTAAGGAATACGTAATACCCTGCTCATCATATCGGTTAAAGTCTTCAACCATACCGTATAATTGGGGCTATTGAAGCTTAAGCTGCCACAGGCAATTAATACTCACCGTTCTTATCAAACACGATTAACCCCAATCTACGAAAAATCCTGCCACATCGATCCCAATCCCAGCCTCTTGGTCACCGCTCCACACCATCCAATGTAAATTCCGGAAGTTACCATTCTTATTTCCATCCTCCTCCTAATGCCTTGTAAATTTTTACCACCGCTATTCGTAATTGCTTGGCAAAATTAATTAATTCGAGATTGGATTGCAAGGCATTCCGTTGTGCAATAAGGACCTCCAGGTAGCTTGCTCTGCCATATCTATAGAGTAAGTGTGACGTTTCGACAGATTGTCGCAACACTTTGTTTTGTTGCTTTTTCAGAGCATTGATTTTTCGCAAGTTATGAATATTAGAGAGCTCATTGGCCACTTCAACATAGGCGTTCAAAATTGTTTTCTGGTAATGATACATGGCAGTCAGCTGATTAGCTTCGGCAAAATGGAACTGTGCTTGTAAGGCATTTCTATTAATAAGTGGGGCGACCAACGTGCCCACCGCGGTATAGGCGATTGAGGCGGGCGCTACAAATAAAAAATCGGGATTGAAGGCTTGAAACCCAAAACTTGCCGTAATATTAAAGGTTGGGAAAAAAGCAGCTTTAGCCACTTTCAAATCGAACTTACTGGCCTTGATCTGAAATTCGGCTTCACGAACGTCCGGACGGTTTGCCAATAATTGGGAAGGAACACCCGATGAAATCTCATGTGGAATATCTGTGAAATATTCGCCTTTGGTCCGTTCAATGGGTTGAGGAAAGCGCCCTAACAAGAAATTTATGTGATTTTCAGTGATCGTAATTTGTTGCAGAACCTCTTTTTCCAAAATACTGGTATTGAGCACTTGAGCCTTAAATAATTCCACGGCTAATTCGGTTGCCCTGCCGGTTTCCTTCTGCAATTCAATCACCTCCAACGATTCGTACTGAGTGTGGAGGGTTTGCCTGATGATGTCCAATTCATTATCCAATGCCCGCAATTCGTTATAGTAAATTGCGACATCGGCTACCAGATTAGACACGACAAAGCTCGTGCCTTCGATACTTCCGAAAAATTTTGCCATGGCGGAACTGCGCTGATTTTGCAACCTGCCCCAAATATCCACCTCCCACGATGATTGTAAGCCCACAAAGAGATCAGGCAAATTGGTAGGAACGGTTTGACCGGGGAAAATGTCGGTCGTCGAGTTCCCTGCCCCATCCATGGTGTACAGTCCATATCGGCGAATAGCGGTTCCGACATTTAAACCCATTGTCGGCATCAGGGCACCGGTTGCCGCTCTGACACTTGAACGCGCAATTTCAATTCGCTGCAATGCCATTTGCAAATCAATATTATTCTTTATGGCGGTATCTATTAATTGATGGAGGTGCGGATCGACAAAGTAATCTTTCCACTGGATGTCGGCAATATTGGTAGTATCTGTTTTATCCTTAAAGCTTGTTGGCATTTCGTTTTCCGAAATAGCCAAGTCGGTTTTAAGTCCTGTGCAGCCATTAACAAATAGAATCAGGAACAAAAGGATAAGATTGGAATACATATGACGCTTCAGTGTGTATGAGCGAAGGAATTCTAATATTCGTTGAAATTCGACGGATCCCACTGAGGAATCAGGAACTATTGAAGTTTTGCCAACCTGCGGGCAAATTTAAACCGAGATTTGAAACTTAATCGCGGAGCCTTCCCTGCCTTTGATTCTTTCTCAAGATTCTGTGTCGATCCCATCGTTGCAAATACCACAAATAAACCCGGGACAAGAATCACGCCGAAAATGGTCCCGAAAAACATACCTCCAGCCGCCGCCGAGCCAATGGTATTGTTCCCAATCTCCCCTGCACCCGAGGCAAACATTAAAGGAAGAAGCCCGGCAATAAATGCAAATGATGTCATCAATATCGGGCGCAAACGAATGGCCGCCCCTTCAATCGCTGCTTCAAGCGGAGTTTTACCTCGCTTTTGTTGTAACGTGGCGAATTCGATTATCAGAATGGCATTTTTACCGAGGATGCCGATTAACATGATCATTGCGATTTGAGCGTAGATATTATTTTCCAAACCCATCAGCAAGAGGAAAAATAAGGCACCAAACACCCCAATGGGTAGCGAAAGAATCACCGGCATGGGCAGCAGAAAACTCTCATATTGTGCGGCGAGGAGTAGATACACGAAGATTAAACAAATGAGAAAAATGTAAATGGCCTGATTGCCCATCTGGGCTTCATCCCGCGAAGACCCTGCCCAATCGTACCCAAACCCTTTCGGTAATTTACTGGCAGCCACCTCTTTGATGGCCGTAATAGCCTGACCGCTGCTATAACCTGTTGCAGGCTGCCCATTGATCATGGCTGATGGGTACATATTGTAACGGGTCACCTGTTCAGGACCATAAATTTTTTCAACGCGAAGAAAAGAAGAAAAGTGGACCATTTCACCCGCGTCATTTTTAATATATAACTTCATCAGGTCTTCAGGTTCTGCACGAAATTCGGGTAGCGCCTGTACCATGACTTTATACATCTGACCGAAACGGATAAAGTTGGTCGCATATACACTGCCAATCAGTGCTTGAAGGGTATTCATCGCGTTCTCGGCCGTGACACCCTTTTGAGCCGCCTTCTCGCCATCAATATGTAGCAGAAATTGTGGAAAACGCGCATTAAAGGTGGTAAAGGCATTAGCGATTTCCGGCCGTTTGTTGAGGTCTTCGACAAAGTCATCGGCCGTTTTTTGCAATTCTGCAAGTGAATCCGAACCGGTTTTGTCTAACAACCGCATTTCAAAACCGCTCGAATTCCCATAACCCGGTACGGGGGGAGGGGTAAAAAACTCAATACTGGCATCTTTAATATGTTTGGTTTTTTCTTCAAGAACGCCAATAATTTCCCTATCAGAGGCTGTTCGTTCATTCCAATTTTTCAAACTAATGAGATTCATCCCATAGACGGAACCCGTACCTTCAGACAGAATGCTGAATCCCGCAAGGCTTGAGACGGATGTCACATCCTCTAATCCGGATGCAATCTGTTGCACTTCATCCACAACTTTTTCCGTGCGCTCAAGAGTCGCGCCTGTTGGAGCAGTAACATTGGCATAAATTGTCCCCTGATCCTCATTTGGAATAAAGCCCGAGGGAACAAACGCCCCGACCAAACCAGTGCCCAAGGAAAAACCAAGCAGGATGCCAAAAGTCACAACTCTTCTGTTCGCTATCGCGCTAATAAGTTTTTTATAATTATCGGACAGATTGTCATACCAATGATTAAATCCATAAAATAAATGCTGCAGCCGCGCATTTTGAGGCTGTTGGCTGTTGTGAGTATTTTTAAGAAAAACGGTACAAAGGGCTGGGGTCAGTGTGAGGGCGGTGACCCCTGAAAGAATAATAGAACAGGCCATAGTCAAGGAAAACTGCCTATAAAAAATTCCCGTCGGGCCATCCATAAACGCAACAGGCAAAAACACAGCCGACATGACAAGGGTAATGGCCATAATGGCCCCGCTAATTTCATGCATGGCTTGTTGCGTAGCCAGCTGGGCTCCAATTCCTGAATTCTCCATTTTGGCATGAACGGCTTCAATCACCACGATCGCGTTATCGACAACAATACCTATGGCAAGAACCAACGCAAATAGTGTGATGAGATTCAGGGAAAAACCCATTATGTGCATAAAGAAAAATGTGCCGACCAGGGATACCGGTACGGCCAAAATAGGAATGATGGTGAGTCGAACATTCTGCAAAAAGACAAACACCACCAGGGAAACCAAAAGGAATGCTTCAATTAAAGTTGTCAGAACTTGGTTAATGGAGGCATCCAAAAAATCAGAAACATCATAACTGAGACTGTAATCCATTCCTGGGGGAAATGCCGTTGATTTAATTTCCTGCATTTTTTCCTTGATCGATTTAATCACTTCCTTGGCATTGCTGCCAGGGCGCTGTTTTAACAGGATAGCAGCAGAGGCTTGCCCGTTTTCTTTGGAAAGAACATCATAATCTTGTGAATCGAATTCAACGTCTGCGACATCTTTGAGTCGCAAAATTTCTCCATCATCGTTACTGCTTAAGACAAGTTGTTCATAGGCTTCCTTGGTATTGTGCTTCCCGGTATATTTCAACACGTATTGAAGCGCCTGTACGTTCTTATCCCTACCTGAGCTTTCACCAATTTTACCCGGGGCAGCTTCTATATTCTGAGCTTGTAATTTTTCGATGACCTCAAGAGCTGAAATGTTATACATCACTAATCTATTGGGCCTTAGCCACACACGCATGGCATATTCCCTTGATCCCATAATTTCAGCAAAGCCTACGCCATCTATTCTTTTCAGCTCTTTCAAAATATTGATATCGGTAAAATTGTACAGAAATTTTTCATCTATCGTTGGATCGAGACTGAGTATGTTGATATACAACAACATACTGTTTTGCACCTTCTCGACAATCACCCCGGATTTAATAGCCTCTGGGGGTAACTCGTCCAAGGCTGAAGCCACTCGGTTCTGAACGTTCACAGCGGCAATTTCCGGATCGGTCCCGGCATTAAAAATAATCTGGATGATGCTCGTGCCATCATTGCCGGATACGGACGACATGTAGGCCATTCCAGCGACACCATTAATGGCACGTTCAAGCGGGGTCACAACCGCCTTGACCACAGCTTCGGCGTTTGCCCCGATAAATTTTGAGGTCACATTGACTTCGGGAGGCGTAATCTGTGGAAACTGAGTGACAGGGAGCTGGGTAAAGGACAACAAGCCCAGTAAGGTAATTAACAGAGAAATGACTATGGAAAGGACCGGACGATGAATAAATATAGCTGTCATTTTTATTTAATGCTTTTCCAGTCGTTAGGGATTCACATCATCGCCTTGGCAATTTTTACGTGAACAGGATGCACTTGGTCTCCATTCATGACATTCTCCACACCCTCGAAAAGTATCTGTTCGTCTTTGGACAAACCGGACTCCACAACATAAAATTTTGGCAACCGCATTTTTGAAACAATATTCCGTTGTTCCAGGACATTATCCTTATTGACGACGTACACATACATTTTGTCTTGAATTTCAAAGGTTGATTTTTGTGGAATCACCAACACATCTTTAAGGGTTTCATTGACAATGACCTTACCATTTGCCCCTTGTTTTAAGAGTCCGTCAGGATTAGGAAACCTTGCTCGTAACGCAATATTCCCTGTTGAGCTATCGAATTCACTTTCAATCATTTCTATAGTCCCTTCATACGCATAAAGGACTTGATTGGCGAGTTCAAAGCTCACAGCTTTGGCCCCTCGTTCTCCAGAAGCAATGTAATTAAGATAATCCACTTCTGAAAGGTTGAAATAGGCGAATACCTCATGATTATCAGACAGTGAGGTCAATATATCTCCTTCGGCTATCAAACTTCCCACCTTATTTGGAATACGGTTAATAAAGCCGTCAAAGGGAGCTTTTATTCTAGCAAACGAAAGATTTAAGGCTTGCTGTTCTTTGTTTGCCAGAGCTTCTTCCACGTCCGCTTTCAACGCATCGACCTTGGCTTGAATAACATACAGTTCCGATTTAGACACGATATTTTTTTCTACCAGCACTTTCACGTTTGCTAATTCAACTTCCGCTACGCGGCGTCTCGGGTTGAAATGGTTGTTGCTATACATCCACATTCAACCACAAAGGAGAGACGCCACGATGAGAGAGAGTATCAAAACTGAGGCAGGAGATCGAGCGGATAGCGATACGTTCACGGAGGTGATGCGGGCAGGGGCCACGGAAGCTGATTGCGCAGGCCCTGGAAGCCGAGGTGGCCGAGCTATTAGCCAGCCCATGCTGAACAGCGGGATGAGCCGGGCCGGGCGATCGTCGTCCGAAGTGGACACCACCCGGAACGAGAGATTCAGACAGGAGATTGGTCCCGGTGACCGGTTCAAGTTCCCAAGGTGCGCAGTCGCCAGGGCGAGCCGGTGACGTTCCGCTCCGTCCTTAGTTCCTCCCTACGTGCGCAAAACGGCGGAGTCTGGAAGCCGCGCTGCCTTGGCTGTATTTGAAAGGGATCTCGACCGGCGAGATGCAGACGGCGTTGGAAGCATTAGTGGGCCCCGAGGCCAAGGGCCTCTCCGCCAGTACAGTGGCCCGGTTGAAGCAAACCTGGCGGGAGGAGTATGAGATCTGGCGGCAGCGACGAGTTGATGATGAGCAGTGGGTGTATATCTGGGTGGATGGGATTTATAGTGGGCTCCGGGCCGAAAAACACCAGCGGCTGTGTGCCTTAGTGGTGATTGGGGTGAATGCCCAGGGAGAGAAGCAGCTTCTTGGCCATTGAGGACGGCATGCGCGAATCCACCCAAAGCTGGCGGGAAGTCCTGTTGAATCTGAAAGCACGGGGGCTGACCGCCCCGGCTCTTGGCGATTGGAGATGGGGCCATGGGGTTTTGGGGAGCCTTGGAGGAAATCTACCCGAGCACACGACAGCAACGCTGTTGGTGCCACAAGACGAGCAATGTCTTGAATGCGCTCCCGACGAGTCTGCAGCCCAAGGCGAAACAGGCGTTACACGAGATCTGGCGGGCGGACACCAAAGCCGCCGCTGTCCAAGCCTTCGACGTCTTTCTGGCAGACCTATGAGCCGAAGTATCCCAAGGCGACGGGGTGTTTGCAGAAAGATCGGGAGGCGTTGCTCACGTTCTTCGAGTTTCCGGCTCATCACTGGCAGAGTCTGCGCACCACGAATCCGATTGAATCCACGTTTGGGACCATTCGACATCGGACGGCACGGACCAAGGGGTGTCTCACTCGCGATGGCCTATTGCACATGATGTTTAAACTTGGACAGTGTGCAGAGAAGACCTGGCGACGGCTCCGAGGATTCCAGCAGCTGGAAAAAGTAATCGCAGGAATTCAGTTTACTGATGGCATCGAAGAAACTAAGATCGATCCGGTCGCCGCGTAATCAACCGGCTGGTTCGTACATCAACGCATCACCACTTCACGGCCTCGAGTGCGTGCGTTGGAGTCGAACGACAGAGAGAATTGGCGCTGGGATGGATGTGACGCATATCCCTGTGGGCAAGATGGTTGGGGGCATTTGACGCGTGATTGATTGTCATGATCGCGAGATTATCGGGTATGAGTTCGCTTGCGCGGACGGGCCAGGAAGCGGAACGCGCATCGAAGCGGCTTGCTCACCGCTTCGGCACACTTCGTCGTTGGTTACCGGTCTTCGAAGTGACAACGGGTGAATTTTCAGAGGCCGCTTTCGACAAGCTGTCGAGACTATCGCTTGGGTCAGGATTTATTACCATACACACGCACAGATGGGTTATTGAACGGTTTTTTCGAAGTCTAAGGAGGAGTGCGTCTGGCAACATCATTTGGGTAGCTTCGAGGAAGCAGCACGGATTTGGTGGTGTGGTCACCTTTAGATCTGCCACGGCACTTCGGAATGCCGCGTTTGCTTTTTGTAATTCTTTTTCAAATACGTTATGGGTCAGGGCAAACAATAATTGCCCTTTCTTGACCGGCTGCCCTTCATCCACATAGATTTTTCCTATATACCCTTTAATTTTACTTCGTATCTCTACATAATTTACCGACTGAATTTGGGCGACATATTTATTGCTATAGGTGACGTCTTCTAAGATGGGATAAATCACCTTATGGGTATCAACGCTCTCTGCCTCCTTTTTATAAGTGCAGGATACCGTGAGTAAGCAGACTGCAAAACACAGGACTGAGCTAATTTTCATGGTGAGTGCTTTTTTCGAAGTGAAATTTTGAACAATGGAACGAATCGTGTCCTTATGCTTCACATATACGGATGGAGATTTCCCAATCACATGAAGTCTTGAGTATAAAAATCTTTAAACCTACTCCGAACATTCACCTATCAGAAAGAAAAACCGAGGGTAGGTGAAATTGGCCTAAGGGAGCCGTTATCCCATAACGTAAGGAACTCAAGCGTTGTATGTTTTAGTTACACTGCCTGATACGGAAAGCCCAGCAAGACCCCAATGAATTTCCTCAAATCAAGACCGCACCGATTTGAGTGCAGGGAGGGATATCCATTCCTAACGACGAGTTTTCTCAGGGCGCCACAAGGCGAACGTTAGGATTTCTTTCCGCACCGAGAATGGCTTTTCCGAACGTTGATTCAAGACGATTCGGGCATGACAGACAACGGGTTATCTCGAAATTACCTGACACCTCGATTGCTATCAAAACGTGGTCGTAAAAGGTTTCATCCAGATTAATAGCTACCTAACCCAGAAAACTCGGCCCACCCTTTCTTATCGACAGAACAACCCTACACGTGAAATTCCCACCCATAGAAACAAAACCCTAGGGTATCCTCTGGTCACTCTCGACTTCATGAGAGGGTGCACCTCCTTATAGATACTGATTTGATTCATCCTTTTGCAAGATTCAACTAGTTTTGGGACTCCATTGACATCTGACATCATGGATTTCCAGATTTATCGTGACAGCATTGAAAATAAGAACATCCATCCCTTCTAGAGAATAAATGATGAGCCAAATCATTCATCGGCTAGACTACTTAAAAACCTCTAACAAATTCCCTGTCATTACAGGGCGCCCTTTAAAAAAAAATCCCAATGCGCCAGAGCCCCATGACTCGACACAGCCAACCACCACGAAACCACGAAAACCTGAGACTCCAGGCATGTCATTTTTCCCCTGATGTTCCCATCCAGGAAGTTCAATTAGTCGAGCACTGTGTTGTTGGAAAAATTTTTGCTCTGGACAAACACCTCTATGGCTTACCCTACAAATTTTAAACTACCACCTGTGAAAAGGGCAGTAAAGGAGCAAAAAGATCGAAACGGCTCAGTCTCAGGGTAGTTGCCCTCGACCGAACATTAGGAATCTCCCTTATTCGAGAAGGATTCGAGGGAAGGACGAGAAGACCATTCTGCGCAATAATCCCGACTTTCCTGCACATAGCTGCGAAAGGGGTCGGCCATGACAAAAGCCGGACTCCCCTGAAGTTGCAAAACCGACCAATTGATGACATAGGGTGGACGACGCGGATCGTGATGGCCTGTCGCCTTCTCTAAAAAATCTGCCCAACCTTCCTTGACGACATGGCGAATGATTTCTGCTCGCCCAAACGCACGGGTGTTTCGTGGCGGTTGACCTTTCGCCAACTCGACCAGGTCATTCGTCGTGAAGCGCGGCGCATCGCCTTCTTCTGTCATGCCATGATAGAGACCTGCCTGCGGATCGACATTGTGATATTCCAAATCTAGACTTTTCAACCAGGGATCGTCCCATTCCAACTTCTCCGCTTTCCGAAAGTTTTCCAACAACCAGAGCTTGGAGGCCCAATCAACCCGCCCGACCACCGCTTGATAGCCTTCCCGTAAATCCTTCACGACCGATTCCCAATGGGCCAGGACCCAGTCGGTTTCCTCATCCTGCCCGGCATACTGTTTGGCGGCGGCTTCCCAAAACTGCTCTTGAATATCCAAGGCAGAAAGATGCCGGCCGGTTGAGAGCGTGACCATCCATTTTTGCTGAGGGTCGTGGGAGATGGCTCGCAGGGTCTGGACAGGATCATCGAAATCCAACCCTTGCGGGGCATACCCTTCTTCGATCAATTGAAGGACCAGGCCGGTCGTCCCCATTTTTAAAAGAGTCGCTTCCTCTGCCATATTCGAATCGCCCATGAGCAAGTGCAACCGCCGGAATCGTTCTGGATCGGCCAGGGGTTCATCCCGGGTATTCACAATAGCCCGGTTATGCTGAACCCATTCAAAAAAGTCGTTAACGATATAATCCGGACGCTGGGAAATTTGATAGACCACCCCCTCTTCGGTTGATTTCCGTGACCGGGGCCCTCCAGGTCCCTCAATATCGTCCAAGGCAATCCAGCCGTCCATGGAACGCGCCTTCCCGATTCGGCCGGCCCCCGTAAAGACCTGGCGTGTTACCAAAAACGGCATGAGCATCCCTAACCCTTGATAGGTGAACGGAAAGTCCCGCGTGACCAGATAGTTTTCATGGCAACCAAATGTCGCGTCCGTCTCATGATCAATATTGTTTTTAATGATCGACACCTGTTCTGAAAGCCCAAGTTCTTCCAGACAGTCCTGCAACAGCCAATCTCCGGCGCGGTCTACCGCCACTAAATCCCACAGCGAATGACATTCCGGTGAAGCGTATTCAAGATGACCCATATCGACATACATCCGGCCTGCATTCAGCAGGAAGCCCCCATTGCCTGGCGGTTCATCATGCCCACGATAATGCCAGTCAATGACGCCGTGTTTTTTCCGGCCAAACAAATGTTCGATGATCCGGTGGGCAATCCAAGGAGAAGACACGTCCGGTTGATCGGCCTTGATAAGCAGGCCATATTCGGTCTCAATACCGAAGATTCGATTATGCATAGGGACCTCGCTCTGCCAGGATTTAGGTGGCAGGTTGGAACACGGTAGGAATGAAGGACCGGAGTTCCGCCTGGCTCAGAGCACGATAGGTTTCCATCTTCCCGCTCTCCCGATCCAGAAACACACATTCCAGTGTTTCTTTGGACAGCGTTTCACGAATTCGTGAAGCAATAGCCTCATCCTCTGGAATGGTGGAGAGGGAACCGCCTGCTGAGGAGGTGGTTCCTTCCTCCTCTGAATCCGAAGAGGGAGGTACACGTTTGGAGAAGACTTGCGATCCCCCACAAACGGAGACTCCGCTCCACAGCCGACTGCAGAGAGGACAGCAGACTCTGGCTTTTCCATTCCTGAGTGAGCAGACCTCGGATGGAGGCGGAGGCGGCCAGCAAACCGAATTCGCGTTGTTCCTCAAACATGCCATCATAATTGATGCTGAACAGGCGGTCCCGCTCCTGAGAGGCCCCGACTTCTGCCAGTAGAATTTTGGCGATGTACGGTGCCTTGAAAATTTCTTCAAACGCTTGTTTGATGACAGGAGCCAAACCATTTTTCATCAGTCGGGAAGCGGTTACATCCGCCGGGGACCGTTGGAACCCTTCAACGTGGGCCATATCCAATAGGGTATACCGTAATTTCTCCAGATCGGCCGGATGGCCCATGCCTCCGAGCGCAATGCGATCGTAAATTTCATAGATTTTGTCCGTACCCCGATTAAAGGTCAGCAACAAAATTCCTTGCGTAAAAGAGACGGCAACTAACGGATTGCCTTGTGTGAATTGATCGTCCAAATATTCCCGCCGATTGGCGACGGCTTCAATCCATCGATAGGGTTCTTCATACATGATTCAGCACCTTTTCAGAAAACAGTGATTTCAACCGTTCCGCGGGAATGGCTCTTACCCCTTCCGCGGAAATCCGTTTCACGATGGGATAGAGTTGCGCCTGCGCATCCACTCCACCGGTGGCGGAATCAAACTCTGCCGCACTGGTCATCAGCCGAAGCACGAACGTCAAGGCTTCCTCTTCATTCATTCCGGCAACGGGACCATTCCCCCACCGATTCATGTAAAACAAAATCCCCCGAATCGTGGAAGACCCGGATCCAGAGACAGCATATTCCACAGCCTCGAATTCAGCTCCTAAGATGTCATAGAAAAAGATTTTCCCGCATCCTTCAAGTTGGTCATACCCCGCAAAAATTGGCGCCACGGTTCCGGTTCCTGCCAACGCCGCAGGGGCATTATTTTTCAACAACGTTGATAAGGCTCGCAACTTTCCCTCAAAGCTCAAATCCTGCAATTGACTTCTCCGGTAATACTTAAAGGAATGCTCTAATATTCGAGCCATCTCAAACGCGGTGGCCGGTACACCTGCAATAGCTAAGACAGAAAACCGATCCAATTCCAAGACCTTATCGGTGCGATCATACATCACGACATTTCCGGCCGTTGCCCGCCGATCACCAGCCACGAGGACGCCGTCAGCATACTTGATGGCAAAGACCGTCGTCCCGGATGTAATCTCAGCCTGCCCTGATGGCGTACCGCCATTGAACGGCTGCCGAAGGTCCTCGACCGCATAGCCACATTCTCGCAGAACCTGAAGGAAGTCACCCTGTTGCCCCATCGTCTTTATTCCCCGGTCCGTTGGCGATATTTTTCCGCCTGCTTGGGATCCACCTTGCGCATGCGCTTCATGAGATTATCACGGGATGGAGAATCCGTTTCCGGGCGCTTAGGACCTGATTCCTGATCGCCAGGTCCCGATGGTTTAGAGAGTGGATCGATTGGCCGTTCTTTTCGTTCAAGACCTCCACCGACTTGGGCATATTCATATTCGTTTCTCATAAATCTCATCCTCCACATGAACTATTTCCTTAATACCATGGATTCCATCATATCAAAGGGGGTCTCGGCATGCTCAATCACCGACCGACATTGAGCGACCGCCATCGGCTCAAGGTGATCCAGCAGGTCAAGATGCAGTCCCCCATTTTGGCCCTGAAAATGTACTCCTTCCCATTGTATCGACGTAATGTCTTGACCAAATCGTTGAACACACAATCCCCGGAGACCTCCACGGGTATCACGAGGCCCATGCTTCATCGCTTCCTGAATCTCTTGTTCCCGTGATATCCTGGTTGTCCGCCCTTCGGCTTCCAACCCGAAAAACAGGCCACGATCGGGGTCCAGATTATGATATTCCAGATCCAGGCTGGCAAGCCAAGGATCATCCCAGCCGATATGCTCGGCCTGCCTAAAGGTTTCAAGCAACCACCATTTAGTCACCCAATCGATTTTTCCCACAAGCTGCCATCGATCCCGTTCGAGAAGGTCTAATACCTGCTCCCATTCGCGAAGAATCCAGGTCGTCTCTTCATCCATTTCAACAAAATATTTCCTGGCCAAATTCAGATACTCCCGTTGAATATCCACCCCGGAAATCAGTCCGCCCGACTGCCGTTTCACAAGGGTGCTCAATTCAGGGTCACGAGAGAGCGTCTGAATAGCCTGCACCGGGGAGGCAAGCTCACAGGGCGGCAAGAGCCCTCCGGCAATCATATCCAACACCACCCGCGTCGTGCCGATCTTCAAGGCCGTGGCATATTCACACATGTTGGCATCACCCACAATAAGATGGAGGCGCCGATAGCGCTCACGATTCGCATGCGGTTCGTCCCGCGTATTGAGGATCGGACGGTTGTGCATGGTATCCACGCCCAACTCCGCCTCCATAAAATCTGCGCGTTGCGACAATTGAAACCCGCCAGGCTCAAACCCGCGCTCTTGCGCTTCCCGACCGACCTTGCCTGCGCCGGCGATCAATTGTCTGCTGACCAGAAAAGGCATAAGCCCACGAGCCAAATTCTCAAAATTAAGCGCGCGCGCGACCAGATAATTATCATGGCAGCCATAACTATGCCCATGAAAATCCGTGTTATTTTTATACAGCTGCACCATTGGGCCACCAAGGGCCTGATTTCGACGTTGCGCGGCCATCCAAAGGATTCGCTCGCCGGCCCGGTCATGGGCGACCATATCCTTAAGAGACCGGCATTCCGGCGTGGAATATTCAGGATGCGTGTGATCATTATAAAACCGTGCCCCATTGGGGAGCACAAGGTCACTTTTCATTTCATGGAAGGAAAAAGGTCGATGGGCATCCTGCTCCGCAAACAGGTCCTCTTCTTTATCCTGAGCTAGCTCGGTCACCCGAAAACCCCGTTGATCTTCATGGGGATGCTCCCCCCGATAATCCCATCGGCGGGTAAAATGTCCGTCAAGATAGGCCCGCACCAATTCCATGGATTCCACCACAGGATCAGCGGTCTCAATATCTTCCCTCGCAATCCCGTACTCGGTCTCAATACCAAAAAGGCGAATAGGATTCATTTGTTCAATCTTTCAGCTGAGAAGGTCCATTTGAAAAGCGTGCCGGAAAGGGAGATTTACACAATCTGAGAAGTCCGATGCTCTTCTCCAACCTTTCCAGGCTGTAAAGAGGACACTCCGACAACCTGGTCGGGATGATAATCCAGGAGTTTCAGCCATTCCTCAGCTGAATCATCCGGCGGGAAAATTTCACTCTCCTTGAACTCCTCATTGCTGGCAATGAGTAAATCATCAAGGCTCAGACCCGAGGCTTCCTGATCGCCCGATTGAATCGCCCGCTCAATAGCCCGTTCTTTTGCACGCCGGACGATTCCCGCCAGCACCGCGCCACTCAATAAATCCCGACGGTAGAGAATTTCACGCCGTCCGTTACGCAACCGAATGGCCAACACTCGATTCTCCTGACTTCGCTGAAAGAGATTCTCTAACAGTCCGTCGATGATCTGCGACATCGGAGCCTCATCCTCTTGTCCATTCCCGGCAGCCGTCTTCGTGTCGTAAGGCAGATCAGCCGTCAAATAGACACGCAATATTTCCGCCACATCGTTTCGCCCAGGTCGCCCCACCTTAATTTTTCGATCAATTCTTCCAGGTCGTAGCACAGCCGGATCAATCATATCCGGACGATTTGAGGCCAGAATAACCACCACTTGGGAAAGGCTTTCAATCCCGTCGAGTTCGGCACAAAACATCGGAACCAGCGTGTTAGAGACATTGTAGGATCGCACCGCCCGTCTCGTCCCTAAAATGGATTCGGCTTCATCGATGAAGATAAAAGGCAGCTTCCCGGCTTGTCTTTGTTGCCGGGCTTGAAGAAATAAATCCCGGATGATTCGTTCCGATTCCCCGACCCACATATTCAGGACTTCCGGACCTTTGACATGCAGAAACACGCCACCCTCAATCGGCGGAAGTTGAGAGACAGACCTTTGACCTCGGGTTCCTGCAGGAGGCGGGAGCGTTTCACGTTCTTTTGCGAAGAGTTGCCCCAGACTTGCCGCTGTGGCTTGGCCAATCAGGGTCTTTCCGCACCCCGGTGGGCCATACAAGAGAAATCCCTTGGGTTGCTGAAATTGATACCGTGAGAACAACTCTCCATGCAGGAGGGGATATTCTATTGACCGGCGGATGGCTTGAATAGCCTCCTGCTGTCCACCGATATGCTCCCAACGCACAGTTGGCAATTCCGCTAAAAGATGCGATTGGCCTTGGGGGTTCTCTAATCGTTCGATGGCAATCCGGTGAGTCGGGTCCAATCGAACCTCATCGCCGACCTTCAATTCCGTACCGGCAAGATCATCGGCCCGTTGAATAAGAATGCCTTGCCTGCCCGCCTCTTGGTCAATACGAAGACGCCCATCACCTAAGATCTCTCGAACTTTCACAATCGGACCACTCCGATCATACCCGAGAGACCGAATGACCACATACGCCTCATTCACTAAAATCTGATGTCCAACCTTTAAACCATCTCCCTCAAGCCTGGGATCGATATTGGCATAGTATTCCGCCCCACCAACCATAATCCTCGCCACGCCCTTATCAGGCTGATCCAGCAACGTCCCGATTCGATTCGCCGGGGCTGTTAGTTTTTCAAGCACTCCTTGAAGTTTTTTCATGTCGGCTTCCTGTTGCTGAGAAGCCGTCATTTGCTCAACAAGCCCGTGTCGAAGTTGATAGAGGAGAGGAATCCGGTGATCCCCTTCTGGTAGGGACGCTAAACATTGGTCAATGACCGCCAACGGTGAATTCCCTGACTGCCGAGATGATTTTGGGAATGAAGATCCACCCGACCGAGAAGAATCCTTGGAGAAAGAAAACTCTGAAGAATCGCTCATTGTGTATTGTCTTCCATTCTATTTCAGTTGAGATATGAAAGCCGCGATGCCTTCACCACTCCCGACGAGGCATCTTGGCCGACTATCAATGCCTCATTCTACAATGTTTCCGGACCATTACCCAAGGTATAAAAAAAGCAGGGGATCCGTTATCGGATCCCCTGCTTCTATTAAAGGGTAGCCTGTTTGTGACTTAGCGAATTACCAACGGTCTCCACCGCCGCCACGGTTTCCGCCACCGCCACGATTTCCTCCACCACCGCCACCAAATCCGGTTCGCGGTGCTTGGGGTTTCGCTTCATTGACCGTCAGGGTGCGCCCTCCCATTTCGGTTCCATTCAGCGCCTCAATCGCCGCCTTGGCTTCAGCATCCGAGGCCATTTCCACAAAACCAAATCCTCGAGATTGCCCCGTGTACTTGTCCGTAATAATTTTAGCCGACGTCACGGCGCCGTGCTGGCCAAAAAGGTCAGCCAATTCTTGCTCTGCCGTGGAATACGGCAGGCCACCCACATAGATCTTTGAACCCATCGGGGTCCCTCCTTCTAAATGCGATATTGTTTTGCATGGTTCGAAGAGAAGAGAAGGGAAGGAACGGCCCGAGAACGCAAACCAGGTGGCGACTTAGGACTAACTTCCAATCAGACTCCTTGCGGATTCCTTGGCAAAACAACATCAGTGATGGGCCCGTCACTTAAACATTCACCACGTGGCCCGAATGTCGTGATGAATTTCTTTTGATTAGCATAAGTCAGAATGGAAAAGAATGCAACAATCCCCCGCAAGGAAACGACTCCTCCGAGCATTTTTTCAGGAAATTAATTGGGGAGCCCCCCTGCCGTCAATCGTTTCCTCGGAGATAATCACTCGCTTAATGTTTTTCAAGGCGGGCACATCATACATCAAATCCAGCATCACGTCCTCCAGAATAGAACGCAATCCCCTGGCTCCGGTTTTCATAGACGCAGCCCTGGTGGCAATGGCTTGAACCGCCTCCGGCGTGAAATCCAACTGGACCCCATCCAATTGAAATAAGGCTTGATATTGTTTCAGAAGAGCATTTTTCGGTTCCTGTAGAACGCGAACCATATCCTCCACACGCAAATCATTCAGAGAGGCCAGAATAGGAAACCGGCCGACAAATTCAGGGATAAGCCCATATTTTAAAAGATCCTCCGGCTTGAGTTTTTCCATCAATTGATCAGAGCTCAAGGTCTCGCCATTGGAAGAAACCGCGCCAAAACCCATTCGTTTCTGATTGGTCCGCTGAGCAATAATATCCTCCACCCCTACAAACGCACCGCCACAAATAAAGAGGATATTCGTCGTGTCCACCCTGAGAAATTCCTGCTCAGGATGTTTTCTTCCCCCCTTGGGAGGCACATTGCACAACGTCCCTTCCACCAATTTCAACAAGGCCTGTTGGACCCCTTCCCCGGATACATCCCGCGTGATAGAGGCGCTTTCAGACTTCCGGCTAATCTTATCAATTTCATCGATATAAATGATGCCCACTTGCGCTCTGGCCATATTAAAATCACACGACTGCAATAACTTTAAGACCACATTTTCCACATCTTCGCCCACATATCCCGCTTCCGTTACCGTGGTAGCATCCGCGATGGCAAAGGGGACATGCAAAATTTTTGCTAAGGTTTTGGCTAATAAGGTCTTGCCGGTTCCAGTCGGCCCGATCAACATCACATTCCCTTTTTCTAATTCCACATCAGGCAGATCTTTACCGCTAAAGACGCGTTTATAATGATTATGGACGGCGACCGACAAAACCTTTTTGGCACGGTCTTGTCCTATCACATACTGGTCCAGGACCTCTTTGATTTCAGGAGGGGTCGGCAAGGGACCAGCTGGCGGCTCGATGGCGGACTGGCCTTCCGTATGGCCTGATAAAAATTTTGAACATTGTTGGATGCAATCCGCACAAATCAAGACCGACCCCGGTGCCTGACATTGTGTGCAGGCCTGTTTCGTCGGGGCCTGGATCAAGTTGGTTGCTCCAGGTTTTGCCCGACCACAAAAGGAACAGACCGCATCCGCACGATTTCGTCCTTGCTTCGAATCCCAAAAAGCCACGGCAGTTACCTTTCTTACTCGTCACCAGAAATCAGTCTAAAAGACTCTATCACTTACCCATGAAAGGAGATCTTAATCTTCAAGAAGAAGGATATCAAATCATCTCCCATGCAGGATAAACCTCAAAGGGATTCGGCCACAACCAGGGGCACCGCTTCCCATGACATTCCACGGTCACCCGTCCGAAAAAGTCCCTTACCGTTCGTCCCCACATACAGCACATCGGAATCAACCGCGCTCATGGCTAGAGCCCGAATATTAACATTCGTCAAGCCCGCACTTCGAGCTTCCCAGGTTATTCCTCCATCTTCACTTCTAAAGACGCCGTCACGATTGGTCACATACACGACATGGGGGTAGGTGTGATCGAGAATGAGGTCACTCAACATCTGATCGGAGAGTGTCTCCCCAATGCGAGTCCAGACTTGCCCTCCATCCTTGGTGACGTAGAGTCCACTCAGAGTCGCAGTATAGACCGTATCGGATTCATGAGGGTCAACCTTAATTCGAGTCACGCTCAATGCCCGAGAGGATTTCAGCACATCAGCGGCCACCAACCCATTATTGACCATTTTCCAGGTGCGGGCCCCGTCAATGGATTTATAGACTCCCCCGCTTGTTCCGGCATAGAGCGTTTGAGGCTGTCGGGGATCGCAGTCAAGCGTCACCACCATGAGCACTTCTTTCATGCCCTCCATCCGCTTACTCCAGGTTTCTCCCCCATCGTCTGATTCAAACACCCCTAATGAGGTGGCGGCAAAAATATGGGCACTGGATCCCGGAGCAAACACCAATTGGTGGACCACCGAGGAAATCGTCACATCATCCAATCCCGTCCGTCGAGACACCCATCGTTGCCCGCCATCATAACTTTTATACACCGCATCCCCTTTAGTCCCGGCGACAATATTGGCCGGAAACAGGGGATCAATGGCCAGTGCAATGACGCGAGAATGGGTCATACCCGCCGACATGTTCTGCCAGGTCATACCTCCGTCCCGGGACTTATAAATATAATCGTTGGTGGCGAGATAAAGAATTTTGGGGTTTGTGGGATGAAGGGCGATTTCCACCACCGCCTCACTTTTGCCACAGCCAGCCAACATCATGCAGGCAACCACTGTCGGCCAAAAAAGACGGAGACTGACGATCATAGCTTGCCTTGAATGACGATCAACCCCGTTCTCAAAAAGCGCCAGAAAGCGTTGAAGTCCATACGACTGCTTTCACCATGGCTAGTGACGGAAACGAGCCGCGTTTGGTTGTTGTGGAGGACGTTGAGCAGGAGATGGTGTAATGAGGGGCAGGTTGGCCACAGGCGCTTTGGGAGCCTTTTCATAGAGCTCCATGGCTTCAGGCATCCATTTCGTGAGATCGGCAATCCGGGTTTCATGCGCTGGATGGGTGGATAAAAATTCCGGTGGAGCGCCATCGGAAGCCGCGGCCATCCGTTCCCAAATATGAATTGCTTCCCGAGGATCGTATCCCGCATCGCCCGCAAGCAAGATGCCGATATAGTCAGCCTCCGATTCGTGTTTTCGGCTGAACGGTAACAGAACTCCCGTCTGCACACCAAGCCCCATCGCCTGCATGGCTAACGCGTTTAATGCCGGATTTTGGCCTTGGGTCGAAAGCACGATCGCCGCGGCAGTCATTCCAAATTGAGCCACCAATCCCTGGCTCATCCGCTCTCCTCCATGTTCCGCCAGCGCGTGAACGACTTCATGCCCCATGATGGCCGCCAATCCGGCCTCATTTTTCGCCATCGGGAAAATCCCGGTATAAACCGCAATTTTTCCACCAGGCAAAGCCCATGCATTCTTAGTATTATCGTCCTTAATGACCGTCACCTCCCAATCAAACGTTTTCGCCACGTCCGCATATTTAGAGCGCTTGGCCGCATCAATAATACGAGCTGCGACACGTTTAACCGGCTCAATCTCTTTGGGATTTTTGGAAATGACTACTTTGGGGTCCTGCAAAACTTCACTATACTGGGCCGCTCCCATCTGGTTCATTTGCCCGGACGGCATCAATAGCAACTGCGAACGATGCGTATAGGGATTGGTTTGGCATCCCGCGATCAGGATATTCAGGAGCAGGACATAGAAAAAAACCCGACGATTTGTGGTGACCCACCGGCGTATTGGCATCTCAAACCCTCAAGAATTCAGATTAGCGCAGCAAGAGGACGCCATTACCATCCTACCGTCATTCAGACGAACAGACGATCATTACATTCCGGCAGAGGGCTCTGGAATTCGAATATCCAATTCCTGGATTTGTTCGTAGCGAGCCAATGCTGGTTTGGTGCCGGCACGAGGTCCCACCACAAGAATCGCAAACTCCTCAGGACGCAAATGTTTGTGTGCAGCCTTTCGGACTTCAGCCGTGGTGACTTTTTCAATTCCCTGGCGAAACTCTCTTAGCCAGGTCGAAGGATACCCATAATATTCATATGTCAGGTATTTACCAAGCACTTTTGTGGGAGAATCCACGGAAAAGACAAAGGAATTTAAAATGCTGGCTTTCGCGCTCGCCACTTCTTCATCCGTAGGAGGCAGAGCAACCATGTTTCGAGCCTCTGCGATTAAGGCATCAATCCCCTTCCCCGTCGTTTCCGTTTTGGTGGACATCGAGAGGATGGCCATGCCCGGATAGTCCCATTGCAATCCAACGCCACCGTGCACATCATACGCCAGCCCTTGCTTGGAGCGGATGTTATAAAATAATCTGGCGCCAAATGACCCCGAAAGAATCTGATTGACGATCACCAAGGGATAATAATCAGGATCGTCCCGACGAATTCCCAAATGCCCCATGGCAATTTTTGCTTGGGTCATATCGTTTTTTTCAACATAAAACACACCAGCCGGAACCGTTGACTGAATGAAGACGGGAGCATCCTGTACCTCCGGCCCCTTGGGCCAGTCCCCAAAAATGGATTGAATGAGCGCGAGCGTTTGTTCACGTTCAAAATCGCCACTCACCCCTAAAATAATGCGATTGGGGTGAAAGTAGGTCGCATGCCACCGGATCACATCCTCTCGGGTGATAGACCCCACGGAGGCGTAAGTCGGCTCCCAGGTATATGGGGATGCCTTCCCATAAATCAGCTTCTTATATTCTCGTGACGTAATCTCATCCGGGTCATCGTTCTGACGGGAAATCCCGGCCATCATCTGATTTTTGGCAATCTTTAATTTCTCCGGATCAAACACCGGAAACCGCAACACGTCTCCAAAGACCTTCAATACCTCAGGAAAATCCTCAGTAAGAGAACCCATCGACGCGGTGCCGGACGAGTCCCCAATGTGCGTTTCAATGGCGGCGGCCTTCCCTTCTAAAAACTCATCCAGGGCATCTCCGCTCAGACTTTTCGTTCCTCCCGTGCGAAGCACGGTTCCCGTTAAGGAAGCCAACCCAATGGTTTCCTGAGCGTCCAATCGGGAACCCGTCTTGATCATGGCTGACACACCCACCAACGGTAATTCATGGTCTTCCATCAGCAAAACCACCAGTCCATTATCCAGAACGACGCGTTCAGGTTCGGGGATGACCAGTTCCGGCAATGGCGGGAACTGCAACTCCTCGACTTTTGTCACTTGTGCTTGCACCCAAACCGGCACACAGAACATGAGGAGGACGACCAATCCCGCGCACAGGCTTGACCATCGACCTACACCACACCACGTATGCTGATTCGCTATGCCGTGATTCATGATTGACCCTCCCCGGAAGTGACTGGTTGAGGACCACCGGCAGGAGAAACCGTCTCAATCATGCCCACGATCCGGTTCGTTGGTTGAAACATCGTGTTGGCGACCCGACGAATATCGGCCTTGGTCACCTGATCCAATCGATCAATGGACCGGAATAACTCACGCCAATCTCCAAACAACATCTGGTAATCAGTCAAATGCATGGCCAGACCAAGGTTATTATTCAAAGCCCGAACCAACCCCGCTTTGGCACGGGTGCGAAATCGGGCCAGTTCCTCATCGGAGACATCCTGAGTTTTCAGCCGGTTAAATTCTTCCCGTAATGCCTGCTGTACCGTGTCATTCGTTACACCCCGGCCAGGAACAGCATAGGCCATCCACACATGCGGGTACTTGTCCCCCGGATATTCCCCATAAGCCCCCACCGACACGGCGATGCGTTTATCCCGTATCATCGATCGATACAATCGAGAGGTCCGCCCATTCGTTAAAATATCGTCGATCGCATCGTATACCGGTTGGTCAGCATGGGTCACGGGTGGCTTATGATAACCCTCCACGTATAGCGGTTGGGAAGGATCCTGCAGCATCACAATTTTTTCCGCGATGGACGGAGGCTCCACAATCCGAAGCGGAGGAGGGGCAGGAGCAGAGGGAATGCGATTGAAATATTTTTCGAGAATCGGGATGACCGCCTCCGCTTTCACATCTCCGACGATCGCCGTCACCAAATTCGTAGGCACGTACTGCGCTTCATAAAACTTCTTGGCGTCGGTCATCGTGTAGGATTGAATGTCACTGGCAAAGCCAATCACCGGATGATGATACGGGTGAGCCATATAGGCCGTCGCAACAAACTGCTCGAGTAACCGGCCGAAGGGTTGGCTTTCCGTGCGCATTCGACGCTCCTCCATGACCACGTCCCGTTCTTCGTAAAACTCACGGAACACCGGGTGCAAAAACCGCTCGGACTCTAGGTAGGCAAACAGTTCGACTTTATTGGCCGGGAGAGCATAAAAATATCCAGTGACATCAGCACCGGTAAACGCATTTAACGCAACCCCACCCTCCCGTTCAATGATATCCCCAAACTCATTTTTCACCACATAGGAAGAGGCCTTTTGTTGTCGCTCTTTAAAAACCGCATAGAGGCGATCCACTTTCTCCGGGTCAGGATCGGCAGCAAACTTCTCGGCTTGATAAGCCTGGTAAGCCTCTTCCAATGCCGCTAACGCAATCTTTTCTGCGTCGTAATCGGTCGTCCCGATGTGAGGAGTGCCTTTAAAGGCCATATGTTCAAACATATGAGCCAGTCCCGTTTGCCCCATGATTTCCTGAGCCGATCCCACATTGACTCGCGTCATAAAGGCAAAAACAGGGGCTACTGGACGTTCCACAATAATGAAGGTCCACCCGTTCTTCAACGTATGCCGGGTCACACGTTGCTCAAAGGAGGCCAGATCCTGACCAAACACCGTCCCCGCGCATACGATCCACACCAGCCCCACAAGTCCGAGGCTTTTGCTCCATCTCATCATTCGATTACCCGTTCCCATTCATCACCATCCTGGTTAAGCCAACATCTTCAATCCGGCCATTAGATGATCCTACCCAGTAAATGAGAATTCTGGCAAGCAAGGCCCGATTGAATCCAGAAACCGCATTCTTACCGCACCCGTCCATGTTATTGGCCGACTCAAATCCTGTGCTGAGATTTATCGTAGGGAAAGCGTTCCCTAAGTTACGTATAAAAGAAAACCCGTTGATCATCGGACGGCTGGTTGTGCGATGGAGATATCTGTGCACAACCAAAAGGTGAAACTCCTGATCGTACATCAACATCCCCTATTCAACGACGATCACCGATGAGGGCTCCTGGCGCATCTCCATCCCAAGCCCCGACTCTTCCCATGGCTGCAAAACCGGTCCCTTATACGAATACCCGCCCTGTACGGGGTCTTTTGACAATAGTATCGGCGTGTCAAGATCCAAAAATTCCACCCCTCCGAAGCCTAAGGCCAAACTGAAAGAACACCCCATGGCCACCCGACTTTCCACCATGCCACCAATCATAAGCCTGAGGCCTGAGGCCCGGGCCAACCCGGCAATATCCATGGATTCCACTACCCCGCATTTCGTGATTTTCAGATTCATCACATCAACCGCGTTGCGTTCAATTAATCCCCGGGCATCCTGTACGGAGCGAACTGATTCATCAGCGGCAAGCGGGATCGTTCCTCTACGTCGCAACGTCACGAATCCCTCAACATCCTCTCGTGCGACCGGTTGTTCGAATAACATGACAGGAAGGCGCAACCGCTCCATGGTCGTTACGCATTCACTTGCCTGCTCCAAAGAAAATCCCTCATTAGCATCAAGGATAAACCTCGACTGGGGACATGCCGCACACACGGCCGCAATCCGCTTGATATCCTCATCGACCTCAAGGCCGATTTTCATTTTAAAAATCTGGAATCCCCTCGCATACCATGACCGGGCGGTGGCAACAACCTGATCGAGTGGTCCAATTGGCAGGGTGACATCGGTTTCCCGTGGTCGCACATCGGCCCCTCCCCACAGTCCCCAGAGAGGAATACCCATGCCCCGACACAACGCATCCAGGAAGGCCGTTTCAATACCACATCGCACAGATGGATTCTGCCAGGCGACTTCACGAAGCCGGTGTGCCAGTTTTCTGTACTGAGTGACAGGTTGCCCAAGACAGGCCTTTGCGGCAAGAGGAAAGCTTTGAAGACTCCCCGCCTGATTTTCGCCTGAAATTTCGGGAAACGGTGCCATTTCCCCAAAACCGTAAGCGCCGCTTCGAAGCGTCACACGGACAAATACATTATGAGCCACCGTCATGGCTCCTGATGCCACGACAAAGGGTGCCAGAAGCGGCAATTCAATTGACCAGGCTTCAACTTTGCTAATACAGAAAGGATCACGAACGGACATAGCTAAATCGAAAGTGCACAGAAGAGAAGGGGAAAGATTGAATTACAGGTTGCCATATTACGGGGTCAACCATATCGGTCATTGTCCCATGGCAGCGCGGTATTGGAATATCCGCGCACTTCCCAAAACCCCTTTTGATCGTGATCGGAAAACGTAATTTTTTTGACCCACTTTGCGCCTTTCCAACCGTAGCGTTTGGGAATAATGACCCGTACCGGCCCACCGTGGTCTTTGGTCAATGGCCTTCCATGCCAATGGGTGGCCAGAAGCACATCATCATCGTCGCAAACCTTAAGGGTGACATTGGTCGTATATTCATCAAACGCTTCGAATAATACAAACTTCGCCTCGGGCAAGGGACGAACCAATTCCAATAGATGTTGAAATTTCACACCTCTCCATTCATTATCCAGCATGGTCCAGGACGTGACACAATGAAAGTCAGCAGTGATCTGCACCTGAGGCTGCCGTTCAAATGTCTCCCAATCCCATGTCAGCGGATTGGCTACGCACCCATCAATACTTAAGGCCCATTCAGCCAGCACGATATCCGGCTTACAGCCCAAATCCAGGACAGGAAAATTATTCACCACATGTTGGCCGGGCGGAACCCGTTCATCCTGAGGTTCATCCACTTCCCGGCAGGAGAATTCTCGCCGATGTTGGGCAACCTGTTGTTTCGCTTTCACCATCCGTTCGTTGGGTTCCATTACGAGCCTTTCCTCCTCTGGTCAAGGGGAGATGACGTCTTTGGGGACACTAAACATGCTTCTCATGATCAACCACTCACGACCGACCGAACACCAATGGACTAATTATATCGGGGTTGGCAGCCCAGAAATAGTCAAAGAAGCCAAACCACACTCCCCCTGCATCCTCCGGCTTTCTTTTCTTCATGATTTCCTATGCTCAATGGATACCGGGGACGAGTCAAGCCCTCATGTGGAATAGGGCAACAGGATATTTTTCGATCTCATAGCCAAGGTATTTATTTTTCTGATAAATTAAAACATTCGTTCACCAACAGCCTGGAAGCGTCCGGTTATTAACCCCCTCATTTTCAACCGCCCTCTTTTCCAGCCAACTGTTATATCAGCAATAATTTTTGCGGAGGATCAGTCTTATGGCACTGCATGTATTAGCCCGGGTTGTATGTTGCTCCTTGCTGGTGGCCTCAGCGATGACCACGTCTGCGCAGGCAGATTCTCAAGAGGGAGGCTCACCCATGACCGTTTCTGAAGGAAAATCCATCTCCATGGAGTACACCTTGACCTTGGAAAACAAAGAGGTGCTCGACTCCAACGTAGGAGGAGAACCTCTGACATTTACTCAGGGATCCCACCAAATTATTCCTGGCCTGGAAACGGCCCTGGATGGAATGAAGGCGGGAGAACGCAAACAAGTCACCGTCGCCCCGGAACAGGGGTATGGCAAGGTCGACCCTCAGGCCATTCAGGAAGTTCCCATTGACCAAATTCCACCTGATGCACGGAAGGTCGGGGTGCAATTACAAGGGAAAGACGGACAAGGCCGTGTCGTACACCCGACAGTAACGGAAGTAAAAGAACAAGTGGTCGTCTTAGACTTCAATCACCCCTTAGCAGGGAAAACGCTCTACTTTGACGTGAAAATTTTGGACATCAAAAATGCCACTGCTCCCTAAGGTTGAGCAAATTTTGCAAACAGGAACCCCGCCGGAATCGGCGGGGTTCTTGTATACCCGCCCTATCATTACTGCACTTCTCGCAGAAACATGAAACAGACAATCCCTTCAATAATACCCTCCCCTGGTGGGTGGCATGTCATTAATCTCTTGTAAATGCGTCACCGCAGACTTGGCATGACCGGTTGCCACATCAGCATGCCCGGCTTGACCATGGGTAATAGCCTCCCCTAATTCGGAGATGGCCGCATCAAGGTGAGGATTCGTCATGTCCTTTTTCGCAGCCTGCGCATGTTGAAGGGAAGCTTTTGCATGGGTCACGACCGCATCGGCATGCCCCATGCCGCCATGATCAACGGCTTCCTGTGCATGCGTGACGGCTTCCGCCACATGTGGATTGGTATTTCCGGGTGAATGAGAAGCGCAAGCCGCAACAAGTCCGAGGCACAACAGGCCAACACTCAGTCGAGTGATCCAGGGTAGGACACGCATCGTCAACACCTCCTTGAAAAAGTAAAAAAAAGACGTCCCATCACCGAATTGTAATGGAAAACTCATAGTTAAATCTTCCCTTCCTCGATGAGGGTCGGTAAGGAACCATCTACTCTTCTAGTCTTTCCAGCACCTGAGCTAAGACCGACATAGGACCCAGCAATTTTCCCGTTTGAGCCCCCAACCACCACCGGCACAATACGAGGCCCAAGCGCTGTAGATTTTCATACAGGAAAGATGGAACACAAGCTTTTTACGGATCAGGCAAATGACCACGAACGATGTGGAGGCACGACTTGCAAAAAAAGGGAAGGCAAGGAAAGAGGAGAGACGAAGACATTCCAAAAACCATGAAGCCCGGACCAGAATGATCCGGGCTTCAGGAAAACCCGTAATGACTCTTTTACAAATAAAAAAAGAGCATACGTGTGAAGCGTTAAGAAGCGAGGGTCGACGGACGCGGTCGACGAATAGCCGGTCGGTCATGTCTGGCAGGGCTGCCCGATCGAGCCGCACCAAATCCTCTACCCGCGGAATTAGGCCGTGGCCCACGTCTCTCCGGTGCAATGGCCGGCATTGGCGGACGGCTTCCAGGAGCGCAGGGAACCGCTTTCCCCAGCAATTTTTCTATCATTCGTAACGAACGATTATCCTCACCAGTCACAAAACTCGTGGCCCAACCTTTGGTATTCTTACGCGCCGTGCGACCAATACGATGGATATAATCTTCCGGCACATGAGGCAAATCATAATTAATCACGTGTTGAATATTGTCCACGTCCAACCCACGAGCGGCAATATCGGTCGCAACTAAAATTTCAAACCGCCCCCGGCGAAACCCTTCCAACGCCGCACGGCGTTGAGGCAGCCGTCGTCCGGCATGTAATACCGCCACGCGACAACCAACCTTTTCCAGGGTTTCCCCGATCCGGTCAGCCCGATGTTTGGTCCGGGTAAAGACCAGGACCGACCCCTCTGTCTCTTTTAAAATAGACAGCAGAAGAGTGGTTTTATCGGAATTGGCAGTGTGATGCACCGTATGGGTGACGCCTTCAGCCGGTGTGGCCGATTTCGCTACCAGGGCTTTAAACGGATCGTTGAGAGACATCCGAGCCAAATCAGCCAAATTATTCGGCATCGTTGCCGAGAAAAGTAGGGTTTGCCGGGTTTCCGGTAACGCCTCAATGATTTGATTGAGCTGGGGCGCAAACCCCATATCAAGCATCCGATCGGCTTCGTCGAGGACCACCATCCGAAGTTTGGCAAACGAAACCGTCCCCTGCCACATATGGTCAAGGAGGCGACCCGGCGTCGCGACGATGATATCGGGACGTTGCCGTAAGCCGCGGACTTGCGCATGCATATCGGCACCACCCACCAGCGTGGTCGCAAAAATCCCGCGCACACGCCCGAACTTATCAACGGTTTCTTGAATTTGAAATGCCAACTCCCGGGTTGGCGCTAAAATCATCGCGCGAGGGTGACCCTTAGGACCATCTACCAATCGTTCAATGATAGGAATGACAAAGGCGGCGGTTTTTCCGGTGCCGGTCTGGGCACAGCCCAGCACATCCCGACCTTCCAAAGCCGGAGGGATGGCCTGAACTTGAATCGGGGTCGGTTCCGTTAAACCGAGCTTATTCAACACCCCAACCAAAGTAGCAGACACACCAAGCGCACCAAACTGTGACAACGCAGTTGAAGACATAAAACTATTCCTTTTGTTACAAGGATCGTATGTAAGCGGGTTCAGAAAACCGAGTGAAGCAGAATCAGGTGGGAAGTCCGCTCCGAGCAGGATCTGGTCGCGATACGATCGCGGGGCCCGAAGATTAATTGAATGTTCCCGTCGTCGGACCGAATCGACATGAACAGAGGTTAGGTTACAGGACAATCCCTATCCTGTCAAATTTCCCTTCACGCTCCTCACATGACACCCTCATCTGAATGGTACGATTTTCCATCGGAAACAAGTCGAAAGACATACCGTAGTGCGTCATGCACGCAAACACATTAGTGGTGATTCTTTGGAAGTCGCCCCACCACGTTTCACCCGTTCCAATCATAGATAGGCCCAGAGGCCCGCCGTTCAGAGTCATCCGCGTAGACCTCACCGCCGTGAGACAGGCCTGTGAAAAGGAATGCGGCGCTCCCTTTTCCTCCGGCTGCAACAACCCGAGTTCCTGAAAGTATTCATCTGATCGTTGGCACCGCAGGACAATCCGCCCAGGCACGGCAATCACTGAATCGCCGGCTCTCTGGAACTGCCGGCTGATCCTGATAAACAGCATGAGCATAAAGATTGATGAGCTTGCAGTCAGGTATCCTCATATTGACCATGCCCCGTCTCCTCTGTACGATCCTCTCGTGCAAGTGATGAATGTTTCCCCCATGCGCATACTGGTCGCCCTGCAACGGCAGCGCTTGAGGGAAAGGATGTGACTATTCCAAAAAATATCATCGTCTGCACGGACGGCACGTGGGATCGTCCCGCTTCCACAGACCTTTCCGGGGCGGGCTTCGCCTCGGATGACACAAATGTGTACAAATTCTTCTCACTCCTTCCAGGCGACATTCAAAAACGTTCGACAACAACGCAGATCAAATCAATTGCAGGACAAGTCGTCTTCTATGATGACGGGGTCGGTGCCGACGGCATATGGGCGGTACGGATAGCCGAAGGGGCGACCGGAGCAGGCCTCGACCTTAAGGTGCGAGACGGCTATCAGTTTGTATGCGAGCAATATGAAACAGGCGATCGGATCTATCTGGTCGGATTCAGCAGAGGTGCATATACCGCTCGCAGCATAGCAGGGATCCTGACACGATGCGGCCTCCCGGCAAAACAACTACAGGATGACGCTTTCGCCAGACACGCCTTCGACGTGTACCGCCGTAATAACGCCAAACTGACAGCCCAATTTCGCACCGATTATCAGAGCCAGGATGTGGGGATTGAAGTCATCGGCGTGTGGGATACGGTCGGCGCGCTTGGCATTCCGCTTAAACTCTTTGGCAGCCTCGATCATCTGTTATTCAGTTTCTATGACACCGCGTTACATCCCAATGTGCGCTTCGGCTATCATGCGGTTGCGATTGATGAAAAACGAGAAAGCTTTCAACCGACCTTGTGGGATCCTCGTGAAGGGATCGAGCAAGTATGGTTCGCCGGAGTCCATGGGGACGTTGGCGGCGGATATAAGGAAACCGGACTCTCCGATATAACCCTGGCGTGGTTGCTGGAAAAGATTCAACCCCATGGCGTCTTATTCATTGATCAAGCATTCGCGCCGGATGGGACAATAGCGATAAAGGGTGACCCGCTCATGATGCCGATGCACGATTCATACAAACCGCCGTTTCTCACGCCCCACCCCTCTGTACGCGTGATACCTCAATCCGCTGCATTACATGTCAGCGTCCAGGAACGGTTCGAACAGGCACGACTGGAGTATCGTCCTTCCAATTTGCCACCGGAACCACGAAAATATGTCGAGTAACAGGACTCGCTGATGAATTTCATCTTCCATTGGATGACTCCCGTCGGGACCGCCGGCCACTGCAGTCTTACCCATCGGCGCCGGTCCGATCCACCGCCACCTGAAGCAGGACCGTCTGCCGTCCAAAATAAACTATGAAGGAGCAACACCCATGAGCACGATTTACGACATGACCTGCCGGAACATTCAGGGAAAGGAAGAATCCCTCACGGACAAGAAGGGTAAGGTGTTACTTATCGTCAATACGGCCTCCAAATGCGGATTCACCCCTCAGTTTCAGGGGCTGGAAGATCTCTATAAAAAATATCATTCACAAGGACTGGAGATTCTCGGATTTCCCTGTAATCAGTTTGGAAGCCAGGACCCGGGGGAGAACGAAGAAATCCTCGCGTTCTGCCAAACCAACTATGGTGTGACTTTTCCAATGTTTGCCAAGGTGGACGTGAATGGGCCAGATGCTCATCCCCTCTTCAAACATCTCAAAGCCGAGGCACCGGGCGTACTCGGATCAGAGGCCATCAAGTGGAACTTCACGAAATTTCTGGTGGACCAGACCGGTGCGGTCAAAGAACGCTATGCGCCCTCAACAGACCCATCAGACCTTGAGGCAGCCATCACAGCACTCCTCAACGCCAGGGCGAAGCCAGCATAAATCAGGCAAAGCCGTGCCAGTTCATCCAAACTCTCCATTGAGAGCCCAGGACTTGCGCGCCAACCAACATCCAGGACGTAACCCATTCCTTCCATCCCGGCCATTTGATATCATAGCCTCCCCCTCATGATTGAGATCTATACCATGATCCTTGCTGGGGGCCGTGGCGAACGGCTCCTCCCGCTTACCCAACACCGCGCCAAACCGGCGGTGCCCTTTGGAGGCAAATACCGCATCATCGACGTGACCTTGAGCAATTGCCTCAATTCGGGACTTCGCAAAATTGCCGTGCTCATTCAATATAAATCCCACTCGTTAGACCGCCACATCCGAAGAGGTTGGTCGATTTTCAACCCGGAGCTGGGCGAATTCATTTTTTCCATCCCACCGCAACAACGAATCAACGCCGAGTGGTACCGGGGCACAGCCGACGCCGTCCATCAAAACCTGTTTTTGCTGGAACAGGAACACCCGAAGTTTTTATTGGTGCTGGCCGGAGATCACCTTTATAAAATGAACTATGCCGACATGCTCAGGTTCATGCAAAAAACGGAGGCGGATGCCGTTGTGGGCGCCCTTGAATGGCCGGTCGCAGAAGCTCGGCAGTTCGGAGTCCTTGGGGTAGATCCCTCAAACCGTGTCACCCGGTTTGAGGAAAAGCCGGCCAACCCGTTTCACGTACCTGATGATCCAACCCATGCATTTATTTCCATGGGCATCTACCTTTTCCGGACAGACCACCTCTATGAGGAACTGCGCAAAGACTCCGGAATGGCGACGGCCCATGACTTCGGGAAAAATATCATTCCCAACATGATTCAGAACAACAAAAAAGTTTTTGCCTATAATTTTGAAGATGAAAACAAAAAAGAGGTCAAGTACTGGCGAGACATCGGTACCCTGGACGCCTACTACGAAGCCAACATGGATCTGGTCGGGGTTGATCCCCACCTCAATCTTTATGATGAGGCCTGGCCCATCCGCACGTACCAGGGCCAATACCCGCCCGCCAAATTTGTCTTTGCCGATGAGTTTAAGGGAGGGCGCAGAGGCCTGGCACTAGATTCCATCGTCTCAGGCGGCTGCATTATCTCCGGAAGCCTGGTGCAAAATTGTGTCCTCTCACCAAACGTCCACATTGAGCATCATGCAGAAGTCCACGATTCCGTCATCATGGAAAATGTCAAAATCGGCGAGCGATCCCGTATCCGCCGGGCCATCATCGATAAGGGTGTCGTCATTCCTCCCGATACTATCATCGGGCATGACCCCCATCACGACCGCCAACGCTATCCGGTCACCGAAGACGGCGTAGTCGTCGTGACACCCGATTCACCCACAAAGTAATCGAGCCGTCGTGGAAGGGGCACATCCCCAAAACGGACAACCCATTAGGCCAGAACCAACACCCCCACCCCACTCACAACCAGGCCGATCCCGGCCGCCCACCTCAAGCGAGCACTCAAGACGCCGACCGGCAACACCTTTTCTAAAAACACAAAGACCGTAATTGCCGCAATCCAGAGCACATTCATCACCCCACCCACAAACAACAGCCCCATCAAGGCCCAACAGCAGCCCAAACAAAACACCCCATGATAAAGTCCCAATCGAAACGCGCCGCGAACACCCGGTCGCCAATGCTTCGCAAGAAAATGAGCAGGTGCACGACAATGATCTAAACACGCAGCCTTCCACGGGGTGAGTTGATACAGACCCGCGACCATCAAGAGCCCTGCACCGACAACATGACTTTTGGCCACCATCATGGGCGAGAGCATGGCCGTTTCATGCAATCCCCACTGCACGACAGTCGCGCCTAGACTAAAGACACACCATAAAACCAAATACCCGGCCACAAACGCCCCCGTCGGAGCCATGGGTGAACCCTGCCGCTCGGCCTTGCGAACCATGCCTGCATACAACAAGGTCATCGGGACGGCACCCGGCAGCATCATCCCGACCATCATGACCGCCCACATCAGATACACAAATACAAAGTCCACCGGCGTCCATGGATGCAACTGTATTATCGCCACGGGCGCATCAGCATGCATCATGGGCATTTTCGCCCTGAGATACAGGACATAGGCCCAAGCCAGAACAATCACGCCAACCAGGGCTGAAAGAATCGTGATTCGATCACGCGTGGGTAACATAGGCAATAAAGGATGGGGAGAAGGGCTCATGGAAAGGGACTATAAGAACCCCTGAAACAATCAACAACCGACAGGGAGGTTGAATAACCAGGAAGCGAACAGCTTAGCCTAATGAGCCTGATAGAAGGTTCCCTTCCTTACGAGAAGGGCAAAGTCCGCGTGGGCGCGATGATCAAGATTACGGCATGGGAGCTATCCTGAGCCAAACCGCGAGACCCACGACCGCGTCGTCAACACGCTGCACATTCAACATGGCAGAAAATGACGACGGCCGACAACGAAGTCGTTCACAAGGCTAGAGGCATCGCTCAACAATCAGGCTCTAATTACTCCATCCTGATTCATGTGAAGAATATTAAATTGCCCATAGCTATTAGACAGGTTCAACGTAATTCCGGCTTGAGCCTTGGTCGACCCATTGCCCACTTCGGCCACAGTGTATTCAAAACCCTCCGGTAAATTAATCCGGGCGCGATGGTCTCGTCCGGTATGAGGATTGGAGATGGGTGTACCCCTCGATTCCACCAAGCCCGGGACCTTGACCGTGGCCTTTCTCGCGTCCACATCTATGGAAAGATCAATCGGAACAAACTGCGGTTCCAACACGTTGGTCATCGTACTATTGAACACAAAAAAGTGGGTAGCCCCCGGGGTCGTCGCCTCGCCATGTAATATTTTTCGGAGGGCTTCGCGTTGCCAGGCATCCGCCCGCTCATCGATTAAAATCTGCTGGGTTCCATTTCCCTGTGCAATTTCCCCCGGCCATTGCAAGAGCATGACGTAATTGAATCCATCCAAACGCGTGGCATTGAAATACCCCTCTTCGATATGCCCCGAGCCCATTGCTTCGCAAAATCCGTTGGTCGAGGGGGCATTGAACTGGCACCCACACCCATAGGTGCAGTTGCAATTGGAAAACTCGACACCGCGAAGCATCCATTGATCAGCCATCGCGCCCTCCTTTCGAAAGCCATATCGGACACCCTCTCAATTATTTCAATTTTTTATCATGTCGTCCACCAACGTTTCCACCGCCACCCCGGGCATTGACCCATTCACCAGAGGTCTTCGTCAAGAACCTCTCTCACCATATTCATTCACCTACAATTTTCGACTTTTCCCATCACGCCATCTGTACTTTTTCTTCGGGGTTCGCTACCATCCGCCTCCGAACGGCACCGAAAAAAAAGCCGCACCACTCACAACACAAGGAGCACACCATGGGCAAGAGCCAGGACGCACGCAAAGAAACCAAAAAGAAGCCAGCCAAAACCATGAAGGAAAAGCGGGCCGAGAAAAAAGGCAAAAAATAGTTAAGGGCATTCGTGCCCAATCAGTTAAGACCCGCAAGTTGACGAGGTGGAAGGAAACGCCCCCTCGTCAACGCTCAGAAGATTCCCTTCACCATCCGCCAACCTGACCATTACCACCCACCGCGCAATCCGTTGCGCTCCAATGTATTAAGCGGGACGAGGGCCCCAAAGAATCACCGCCGCTCCGACAAGACACAACCCGGCCCCGAGCCAATCCCAACGATCCGGTTGGATCTGTTCAACACCCCGGAGCCATAAGAGCGAGGCCACGATATATACTCCGCCGTAGGCGGCATAGGCTCGACCCGCAAATGCAGCTTCCGTTCGCGCCAATAACAGGGCGAACACAATCAGACTCACCATGCCGGGCACCGTCCACCACCCCGATCGTCCCAGTCGTAACCAGGCCCAAAAAGCAAAACACCCGCTAATTTCCGCCAGCGCGGCGCCGGCGTACCAATACATGGTAGTCATATCTTCTCCTTATTCCGTGAAACCACGAGGCACCATTACCCTCGGTTCGGATGAAGGGTATCCGGGTTATGGAGAACAAATCCGAGCAAGGCGACAGCCGTCAACGCCGCTCCACTCAGAAAGGTGGCGGAGGGACCGAACTGGTCCCAGAGGAATCCAGCCAGCACACTCGCACAGAGGAGTGCCACACCGCAGACGAAACTGAAAACACCGAAGGCGCTTCCGCGAAGCTCAGGCTGTGAGGCATCCGCAATGAGGGTGGCCAGGAGGCCTTGCGTGAGGCCCATATGAATGCCCCAGAACGCCACCCCAATCATCACCATAACCACATCGCCGGCAACGGCAAGAATCACATCAGCCCCCAATAAGAAAAGACATCCTGCGACCAACAACGGACGGCGACTCATCCTATCCGCAAGCCTGCCTGCCGGATAAGCCGACGCGGCATAGGTCACACTCATCACGACCATCACCAGTGGAATAAATGTCACCGATAACCCGAGATGTTCGGCCCGTAAAACTAGGAACGCTTCGCTAAACCTCGCCAGGGTTAACAGTGCTCCACACACAACAATCCACCAGTAGGCCGGCACCAAGCCTCTGCAGATCAATCAGCCGAATAACCCGCTTGAGGCCTTCCCTCAGGACGAGTAGAGGGAGGCTCCTGAACGCCGACAATCAGAAGAAACACGGCCAGCACCGCGGGGATGACGGCAACCCATAACACGGCCCGGATATCATCGGCCAACACAACCATCAACCCCATAGCCATCAACGGCCCAAGGAACGCGCCGACGGTATCGAGCGATTGGCGAAGCCCGTAACACGTCCCGCGCAAATTCGGCGGCGCCAACTCTCCAATCAGCGCATCACGCGGGGCTCCACGTATGCCCTTTCCCGACGCGGTCCAGAAACCGCGCGAGAAACACGGTAGTCAGGCTGGAGGCTAATGGAAATAACGGTTTCGTGGCCGCCGCCATGCCATAGCCAATCACCGTCAGCAGCTTGCGTTTCCCCCAATAATCACTCAACACGCCGGAAAACATCTTGGTCAGTAAGGCCGTGGCTTCAGCAAATCCTTCAATGAGCCCAACCGACAACAGACTGGCGCCTAGCACCGACACCATATAGACCGGGAGCAAGCTGTGAATCAGCTCGGACGACATATCCATACACAAACTCACCAAGCCCAGCGCCCAAATACTTGTCGGGATTCGTGGTCGATCGGAATGAGAAGATTTTAGAGAAGATACAGGATCAACCATAGCAGGCCTGAGAGTGTCCTCTTGCACACAGAAGGGAGGATCTTGATTGATCATCCGGCAGGGGCGCACCTGAGGTCAATGCCCTGATAATTGCGCAACCTACTCCTCATGCATGGCTTTCACGTCATGCCTTGAGGGTCCCAAGAATACCATATTTCAGCACATTTGTTGTTGGCAGAATCCATAGGGAATCATCCCCCGGCCAGTGCAAGGATTACACAGCCCTGTGTCAAACTCATGACGAAATTTTGAAAAAGACACGGTCTGAATTCTTGCAAGATAAAGATTCAAGCGCCGATCGGATATTCCGACCACGTTCACCGCCTCCCATCGGCCCGGACATCGACAACAATATTTGGGGGAGAAGGCGACCTCATACACGAGGTGCATGAGGTAGCCGGTGTTAAGGGCCTTCGAGAGATACGCTCCAATGCCTGTCGCTCGCTTTCGGTATTATCCTCGACAAGGAAAATAACCGACCCGCCCCTTCCTTCGGCGGATCGAATCATCACCCGGCCGGTCTCAGATATGTAACGACGAATTGCCGATCGAAGCCTAGTCACATTCCTGGCTTTGCCGTCAGACGTCTCAATAATTTCGCCCCGGGCAACCGGGATACCAAGTTCCTGAGCCTTTCAATACGCCAGGTGTTTGAAATCCGCCGCGTCGGTCACCTCAGGACGAGGAAGAGGTTTCCTCCTGAAGCCATCGTCCCAATGCTTCAGCAGCCCGACTCATGTCATTCAGCATGTGTGCCCCGGAGGGGGAGACATTTCCGATATGTCCCAGATGAAGATTCAAGCGCTGATCGGATATTCCGACCACGTTCACCGCCTCCCATCGGGCTGGACATCGACAAGAATATTTAGGGGAGAAGGCGACCTCATACAATACCTGCACGAGATAGCCGGTGATAAGGGCCTTCGAGAGATACGCTCCAATGCCTGTCGCTCGCTTTCGGTATTATCCTCGACAAGGAAAATAACGGACCCGCCCCTTCCTTCGGCGGATCGAATAATCACCCGGCCGGTCTCAGATATGTAACGACGAATTGCCGATCGAAGCCTAGTCACATTCCTGGCTTTGCCGTCAGACGACTCAATGATTTCGCCCCGGGCAACCGGAATACCAAGTTCCTGAGCCTTTCGATACGCCACGTGTTTGAGATTCGCCGCGTCGGTCACCTCAGGATTGCCGCCCAGGACCTTCACTGCCCTGCCCAGGAGGTTCTCCAACCCTTAGGCCATCACATACCCCTTCTGCGACACTGCATCCGGATTCAGAACGACCTGATTTTGGAGTGAAATCCGTTCACAGATTGGTGAGTCGACGGAGAGACGGAAGAGATCATTTTCGCGGGATTCGCCAAATACGGGGCCTGGCTCAAGTTCAATGATATTTCCCAGTTTAGGCCCAACACCCCACTTGTGCAGAAATCCCATATAGGACAGGTCAACCTGACGACTGGTCATACCGACCACATTGTGAGGCCTGGTCATGACGAGCGCCCGCTGGTCGTAGGCACGGAAATTGGGAGTACGCATCTCCACGGGAAGAGTCTTAGCGAGTGCAACGGAGATCATGCACAAAAATGTGCGTCACATCCGATCCACCGAGGGTGGAAATAATGGGGGTCATTCCGCCTGTATGTCTTTCGCCGGAACGATCGATTCCATCATTTGGCAGATCCTCTCAGACATGAGCCTCCCCGCAAGCCGGTGACCGGCGGCGTTCCAGTGGCCCTTCCCCAATGCAGTGTTCTGAAATCCATGCAGGAACACACCATGCTGTTCAGCATAGGTGGCGAGAGGTTCTGCCAGGCTCAATAATTCGATGTCTTCCCGTTTCGCCAAAGCCTGGATGCGCCGATCAGGATACAAAAGATCCGGCACGCCAAGTTGACGGGCCAATGCCTGGCGATGTTGCACATCAGGATGAACCTGGTCTGGATTCGAAAGGCTCACAAGGAGGAACCGGCGGCCCCCATCATCTACCTCTCGCTTCATTTGCACGATCAATCGTTCGGTAATCTCCCAGGCACGTTCCCAGGATGGGTCCGGATGGTCGAGGTAGACCAGTTGATCGGGACGAAGAGCGGGATCTTCCCAGTTCTTCATCTGCTGTTGCTGAGCCCATTCTTCCAGAAAGGATTTGAGTTTGTATTTGGCATTACGAAACACCTGTAACACGCGGGAGACTTCAAAGGCTTCGGCACTCAGCGGAAAGTGTTGAAGCCTAAACTCCGTCGTGTGATGGAAGGAATTATCGAGGACGAGGCGCCCGTCGTTCATGATGAAATAGGGGATATTGGTTTTCCCGTACAGTTCTCTCAGGTTCCCACGAATATCGTTCTCTGTAAAAAATGCCAGCAGGACGAGATCCGGATCATAGGGAGAAGCCTTTTGACGCAGCACCAGTAATTCCTGGGCTGTACTGAAGCCGGACACACCGAAATTGATGGCTTCTACCTGACGTCCGGCGAGGGAGGGACAACCTGACAACTCGTGTTCAAGCCTGGCCCCATAGATCTGTTCGGTCGGAACCTGCAGCGCTTCCGTGTAGGAATCGCCCAGAAGCGCAATGCGGAAGGTCCCAACAGGCTTTTCGAGAGTGTGCTCATGGTCGCGCAGACCTGAACGATTGATCCGGATGTAGGCTTCACCTTCATCAGAATACAGACCTTCAGCCCCCGGTTTGTGAGCATAGCCGGTCAGATTGTCAGCAATAAAAAACGAGGGGTAGGAAATTCCGAAAAGCCAAAGACCGATTTCAGCGAGGACAAAGGCAATTCCACATCCCATGAAGACTAATGCGATGTTTCCTGCCCACTTCCTTACCACCCGCTCTCATCCCCCCTCATTTTTCCATATCATCCTACAAAACCGGTTTTCTGAAACAAGGCAAAATTTCCCCATATTGTGCCCTCTACCCATAGCGGAGCTTCAAAACGAAAATCCAACCAGCCAGCAACAAAGTCACCATATTGGCGATGAGAAGCGGCCAATCATGATTGATCAACCCATATATGCTCCAGAGCATCAAACCCGAAGTTAAGATCGAATACATACTCAGGGAAAGATCTTTAGTATGTTTCGTTTTTACAATTTGAATTGCCTGCGGAAGAAACGACGAGGTCGTGCATGCCCCCGCGACATATCCCATAACCGTCACCCAATCCATGTTGCCTCCTCTGTGATGTTTCCCATTAGCCGTTCATGAACCACTCTGGTCCAATTTTGAATCGTGCAGTATACCGCCCCGTTGGTTTATCGGACACAAGCCTTTACAGATGATTGAAATGGAAAACTCTTCTCCGGCTGCCCTTCAGATCCGTTGCGATTCATGGCGAGCGTTGAATCGCCGGAAGAAAATGGCGTATGGTATGTGACGATCATTCACGAATATTCACACGAAAGGATTCTCAGTCCAATGACCTTGCAAGCCCATGCGGAAGCCTTGTATGCAGGCGTTCGATCATTATTGGGACAGCATGACGCGAGCCAGGTTCAAGCGAAACTGGCACAGGACCTGCGCCATGTGGTGCCAACCTGGAATCACACCACCCCTGACTGTCCCGGATGGTATTGGTTTAAATCGCCGGGCGTGAGCGAACCACAACTATTGCATGTGACGCATGGCCGGATTGATACCAAACTCATGGCCGATCTTGGTCCGCCGAATAATCTGGTGGATGTTCAGCGCGTTAAAGGGCAATGGGCGGGTCCCCTTCTTCCCCCAACCTAAGCGGAAGTAGAGGCTTTCAAACGCGATCCACGTTGCTCTGGATTGCTCCGCAATAAAATAGTGCGGGATGAAACTGGTGGGACGTGAGAATCATGCAACAGTCTCTCCGCATGACTTCTTTCTTCAATCAATCCCGACTGTCACGTCGTTCCACTCGCATCCACGTTTCAAAGCTGGTTGAAATCCTGATATTTGTGGACAACGCTGACCACATCCCGTAGTTTCTTCATCTCCGGGGAGTTATCGTAAATCAGCCACAGTCGGTCTTGGAGATTGCCGATGAGTGCGACCGTTGGTTTATGGTGAATGGACCCAACGCCCCACACAACTTCAGTGAGGACAGGAAATTCAATATCGGAAGAAGACCGGATTTTCGACGTCGCGTTAGACAGATACGTCAGCAGAATCGTCATCACCTCCAGATCCCCTTCGGCTCGCAAAATCCGTCCCAATCCCTTGGCTGCCGCGGCTCGAATCGAGACCGATCTGTCCTGACTTTCGAACAGGCCTTGCAGGTACGGAACGACCTCGAGTCCAAGACCGGAAATGGCCGCAATCGCCTGCTCCGGAGCCTGCCCCCGTTCAACTTCTTTCAGGAGATACGGAAGGGCTTCGGGATCCGGGAACTGTCGGAGCAAATCAAGAATAATCAATTGACGGGTTTGGGGCGTCTCGGGATTGGTCAGCACGGACACCAGGCGATGGGTTTGCCCCCATTCACTGAGGAGCATAACCGGAAAATCAAACCGTTCAAGTTCCAGGGTAAGTTGCTCAAAAACAGCAACGCCGGAGTCTACGTCCTGCGCCTCTCGCAGAATATGAGCATCCGGCTCCATTGAGGGATGTACTTCTTTGTGCCAACTCAGGTCCCGCCCCTCAAGGAGATACGATAACTGGCAGGCCGGACCATGCCAGAGTCGGTCGGGCGTATTGGTCAACTCATTATCGCCGCCAAAGCGTGCGACGGTTTGTTCGTGTTTACGCTCTTCGCAGATGATGTGGAATTCCACATCATGGGATTGCGTGGCATCCGTGACCACCTGAAATCCCAGCTCTTCGAATCGCCGCTGAACCACCTGGAGGATAGGCTCCGGCGAGATAAAACCCTTTTCGGTCAGCGCCAGGGCGGAAACCCGGATAGTTTGAATGCGGGCGAGCTGTGCTTTTTGTTCGGGAGTGAAAGAGGCGCGGCGGGCCGGACTGTCCGTCGGAAAAATCAGCACCAGAAGGATAACGAGATGCACCACTATTCCCATCATGGCAATCTCCCTTTTGAGCAAGAGTACCAGAGATTAATGGAATCGCAACCCTCTTTTTTGTGGAAAGAGGAAATTTATAAAAAACTCATTGTTCACAAAGGGAATGGGAACTGACATCTCCTTCTTTTACCGCAACCGGGCTGACGAGCCAAAGATACCCTTCGCGACGTTGCCGGTGATACACATATTAGGACCATTGGAGAAGCTCTCGTTATGTGGGCGTGTTTGTTAACGAGGCCATATCGATGACAAAACGAAAACGGACGTCCCCCCGTAGGACCCGTTCATAGGCTTCGTTAATTTGTTTTATGGGAATGACCTCCACATCGGAAGTGATCCCATGCTCCCCGCAAAAATCCAGCATTTCCTGCGTCTCACGAATTCCGCCAATCAGGGAACCCACCAGACGCCGCCGCCGCATAATAAGCGAAAATGCCTCAACGGAGAGCGGTTCGCTCGGCGCACCGACCACAATGTAGGTTCCATCCGTTTTCAGCAACCCCAGAAAGGCATTGAAATCATGGGTACCGGAGACCGTATCAATCACGAAATCAAATTGACGGGCTAACCGCGTAAGGGTCCCTTCCTGCGAAGTCGCCGCAAACCCTGCCGCCCCAAGACGCTCCGCATCCCCCCGCTTCAGGTCCGTCCGGCTCAAGACGGTGACCTCCGCCCCAAAGGCCTTACCAAATTTGACGGCCATGTGACCAAGCCCCCCGAGCCCGACCACACCCAGCCTATGGCCTTTCCCCACACCCCACTGTCGCAAGGGAGAGTACGTGGTTATTCCGGCACACAACAGCGGGGCGGCACCTGCCGGCGAAAGAGAATGAGGGATCTTGAGCACATACGATTCATGCACCACGATTTCGCTGGAGTAGCCGCCATACGTCGGCCGGCCATCTTTGTCGAGACCGTTGTAAGTCAGAATCATGCCCGTTTCGCAATATTGCTCTACGCCTCGGGTACATGAGGAACAGGTGCGGCATGAATCGACAAAACATCCGACTCCGACCGTCTCTCCTTCACGAACCTGCTTCACATCTGCCCCCACCCTGGTCACCGTCCCAACCACCTCATGCCCTGGGACCATGGGAAAGATGGATCCACCCCATTCGTCTCGCGCCTGATGAATATCGGAGTGGCAGACTCCGCAATAAAGGATTTTGATCAGAACGTCATTCGACCCGACCGGTCGCCGGTCAAAGCTGAACGGTTCGAGTAAAGCCCCGGCTTGCAATGCGGCATAGGCTTGGGTTGCCCCCATCGGTGCGCTCCTTACATTGAAGAACTGAATCCGGCCATAAGTGAGAAATCCTATGATTGCTGGTTGAGAAATCTGGGGCGATCCCTGACGGAAATCATTCGCATCAGATCCCTCACAGACAAAATACCCACAATCGCATGATTTTCCGTAATGGGCAGATGCCGGATATTTTTTTCGGCCATGAGATCGCTGGCATCATGCACCGTCCGGTTGATATCAATATCGATCAGCGTTTGCGTCATCACCGCACCCACACTGGTCTGAGCAAGATCCTGGTTCCGAGCCATACCCTTATGGACCAGATCACGCTCCGTGACAATTCCCACCACCTCACCGGCCTGCGTCACCATGAGGGCGCCGATCCGCTTGTCGGCCATACGCTTGGCCGCGGTTATGAGGGTCGCTTCCCGGTCAATCGATTCAATATCACGGCGCATCAGCACACTGAGAGGCCGGTACACATCATCAAGATCCCGAATCGGGCCCTTCTCGGCATACACAAAATGTTTCACCAGATCGCGAACGGAAATCAGGCCAACAATCGCTTCCCCTTCCGTCACACAAAGATGGCGAATGCCATGCTTCTCCATGAAATGACTGGCATCCAGCATCATGCGATCGGAGGGAATGGAGAGTAACGGGCTTGCCATAGTCTGCCCCACGGTCGTTCCTACCGCAGTCAGGTCTTTGGCCATGACCCGGCGAAGAAGATCGGTCTCTGAAATAAGCCCGATAATTTTCGAAGGGTGAGATTCCTGCCCTGCCGGATAGACCACAAGACTGCCAATCCGTCGTGCGGCCATGAGACTGGCCGCATTCATTACAGAGGTGTCTTCGCTCACCCCTTCAAGATCCCGCTGCATAAAATGCCCGATGGTTTCCTTGAAATCGACGCTCATAACCTTCCCTTCTTCCTCAAGGGGTGAATATCGTCCATCCGCTCTTTCTCATTCGATCCGGGTCTCTGGCCCGAACATTCCGATTACGTACGTTCCTGTTCTTGAATAAATTGCCGTGCATTAATCAATTCGTCATACAGGCACAGTTGATTTTTCACTAAGAGATGCTCAATCGCGGCAATCCGGAACATCACTTCAGGGAGCATGATATCGAGGCGTTCATTGAGTGACTCAATCGTTTTGGCCATGCCTCCCGGTGCACGAGAAGCACCCACGCGTTGAGGCCGCGTGGATTTCCTGGAGACTGTCCCCTTTTTTCGAGAGGCAGTCCCTTTTTTGGAGGAAGCGGTCCCTTTCTTCTTGGAGGAAACTGGTCCTTTCTTGGAGGTGGCGGGTCCTTTTTTGCGAGAAGGCGTCCGCTTTTTTGGGGAAGAAGGAGTGCGTTTGCTAGCTGCTTGACGAATCGACTTCTTTGTTACGGCCATACTACCCTCCAATTGACCAAAAATAAATCTCACAACGAACAACCGGTCACAGAGATTTGCGTCCTTTTGTCCACGAATACGCTGAACGACTATACACCACCATGTCAGATTTTTTCGAGCACACGAAACTCCATTGCCCTGAACAGGGCCATGGCATGTTCTACCTGGTCACTTCAGGTTTTTCAACTTCTTCTCGATATGGCCCTGGCATTCCAAACAAATCCCATGCGTCAAGGATGGCACAACCGCGCTGCCAAGGAGATCAAGAGCATTCACCACCTCCTCCAACTCGACCCATCCCTGGTTCGAAAGACGGACTTTCATACACCAACTACAGATCGTCAGGAAAGGCTCTCCTCTCTCGACATCGGGATCAAGGAACAAAACAGGGTCTCGTGGAACCACACGAATGGGATGAGTCGAGAACATCAGTTCCTCCTCCTGAAGAGGAGACACCAGTGAGTTGAAAATACCGGCGACAGACCGGGGAATCGCAGCGAAACTTGAAAACCGCTGCTTGTTGTTTCATTCTCACGGCTTTAAAAATATGGCGGTATATCTGACGGAGGTCCTCCCCTTCGATAAAATCCCAGATGGACTTTCCAATAACATATGCGCGATTCAGATGTCCCCCGGCATTTTGGCAGGCAAACTGTAACCATCCCTCATTGATAAACCGAATGTGATCGGCTTTATCGATGCTATATTGAATCGACGTGGGCATGGTGGACCTCCGGGTTGGATGGGGCCTCCCACTACAATCGTGAAGGAGGGGTCATAATACGCCAAATGGGAAAGCAGTTCAAAATAATCATTGAGGATGAGGCCCGGGCCATTCAGGACGCTCCACACCAGACCCATGCCGCCGTTCGTCTTCCCCTTCTCCTGGAAGAGATTTATTCATTCTTGCTAAAGTGGTGTAGTGCGTTTCCGCTGTGTGCGTCACCTTTGATGAGGAGGGGCTGAATGAACTATGTCCATCTTGGTCGATCCGGGTTGAAAGTCAGCCGGTTATGTCTGGGCACGATGAATTTCGGACCGGAAACCACGGAAGCCGACAGTGGAACGATCATGGATACCGCACTGGATCTCGGCATTAATTTTTTTGATACCGCAAACGTGTATGGCTGGGAAGTGGGGGAAGGCATTACCGAACAGATCATCGGTCGTTGGTTTGCGCAAGGAGGCCAACGCCGGGAAAAAGTCGTCCTGGCCACCAAAGTGTTCGGGCGAATGGGAGACTGGCCCAACCAATCCCGTTTGTCCGCACTCCATATCAAGCGTGCTTGTGAAGCCAGTTTGCGCCGGCTCCAAACCGATTATATCGACCTGTATCAGATGCACCATGTTGACCGGCATTCGCCATGGGAGGAAATCTGGCAGGCCATGGAACAGCTCATGCGCGAGGGGAAAATCTTATACGTGGGGAGCAGTAACTTTGCAGGATGGCATCTGGCGCAAGCGCAGGAAATGGCCAGGCACCGGAATTTCCTTGGACTGGTGGCGGAGCAGAGTTTGTACAACTTAAATGACCGCATGATTGAGCTGGAGGTCATTCCGGCCTGTGAAGCATACGGCATTGGCCTAATTCCCTGGAGTCCGGTCGCGCGCGGCCTTCTGGCCGGGGCGCTTGAACCCGCGACAAGCGGACGGCGGGCCGATGAGGATCTGCGCAAGAACGTGGAAAAATTCCGGCCACGGTTGGAAGCCTACGAAACGTTGTGCCGGGAAGTCGGCGAGGCGCCTGCACATATCGCCCTGGCATGGCTGCTTCATCAGCCGGCCGTCACGGCACCCATCATTGGTCCCCGAACGCTGGACCAGTTACAGGGCGCCATGCGCACCTTCGACATCACACTGTCCAAAGAGGTGTTGAAAAAATTGGATACCATCTTCCCCGGACCAGGAGGTCCCGCACCCGAAGCGTACGCCTGGTGAGACCCCTCGCCGGCTGTCAAATATTTGCACCTTGTGCATAAAGGGATAAATCATCGACAAAATTTTGACGAGTGCGTTTTCCCCATACCGGCCTCACCACCATTCGAATTCCTTACAACTCAACAGGTTGTCCTCGCCTGAACCCCCACCAACCGTCCACGTCATCTTTGGCATACCAGTTGCTCTAAGCCACAAAGAGGAAGTCCACTCACAACCAGGTGGAGTCGGGCTCAGGGCCTCAAGCCAAGGAGGATGTCATGCGAACGACCATCCCCATTCATGCATTCGCCATCGTTTTAGCCCTTATTCTCATTGGAGGAGAAATCGTCACAGCGGAAATGCCGCCACCCGAACCGGATGAGGCGTACCTGGTCGACGAAGATATCAATATTGTCACCGGCCTCTACATTCGAGAATATTCCCTCCGCAAAGACGGCATCGTCGATTACAAAACCGCCCGCCAAATCCTCATCTCGGAATATAATGAACATTGGAATTCGGTCGTCGAAACGAAAGAATGGCCGTTATTCTACTGGCATGATGTGAACCGGGACGGACATTGGACCATGTATGTGGACCGAAAGGTCAAAGGCTGCACCTGCGATATCGTCCCCTACGAAGTGAAGACGGAGGACGCGATCGCACAGAAAGATCCTTTTTAACCAGCGGGGCGTTGAAAAGCATGCCCTGGGTCTGGCCGAAGGGTCCGCCGGCGGGGTTCTTGCCCATTGGCCGTGCTCACGTACTTCTCTGTCCGCTCCGCCCGTCAAAGCGGCTTCGGTTTTTCTTTCGAGAAGCCTCGGGACAGGACTGGACGGGTCTTTTTGGACATCCTGCTTCACAGGACCAGATGCCATGCTCCCTTGCCTTCTCCTGAGAATCGACACGGTTCCTGCCTCCCTGCACAGCAAAGAAATCGCCGGTTAACCGGGAAATGGATTCGCCATTGTGGTGAAGTACACTCTCGGCCCGGTTTCCTGCTAATCTAGGACAAGATCCATCAACCGGTTCTGCAGAGTTTTAAGGAAAGGAGACATTCATGGGGCATTCATTAGAACAACTTCAAAAAATTGCCGATGATCTGAAACGCCAACGCGACGAGCTTCAGGTAAAACTACACCTGGCCAAAGCGGACGCGCGTGATGAATGGGCGAAACTGGAAACACGGTGGGAAGACGTCAAGACCAAGATGGAAGCGGTCCGAAAGGAAGCCAGCCACACAAGCGAATCCGTATCGTCCGGGCTGGGATTGGTGTTGGACGAACTAAAAAAAGGCTACGACAACATTCGCAAGACATTGTAATCCGTGCCCTGTCAGCTCATATTGGTTGTCTGACCCGGGTACCCAACCGACACGGTCGGGGCATACGAATTCTCGGAGGGCACACCGCAACCTCCCGAAACTTTCATCGGAACCTGCAGGATGACCCGCGACGAATTCACTAACATTATTGACCATACCGCGTTAAAACCGGACACCACCAAAGACCAGATCCGACAGCTCTGCGAAGAGGCGGTGACGTTCGGCTTCGGGGCGGTCTGCGTCGCCCCGCTCTGGGTTCCGTTTGCCACGCGGTGTCTGGCAGGATCTCCCGTCCGGATTGCCACGGTTATTGGCTTTCCTCACGGCAACACGCTTCCGGATGCGAAAGCCTACGAGGCCAAACTGGCGATTGAAGCCGGAGCGCATGAATTGGATATGGTCATCCAGATTGGCTTGCTTCGGGCGGGCAATCATGGAGCTGTCCTGGACGATATCCAGGGCGTCGTGAACGTGGCGCGTCGTGCCTCCCGATCAAAAATCCTGGTCAAGGTCATTCTCGAAATATCGCTTTTAAATAAAGAAGAACAACAGACAGGCTGCCAACTCGTGGAGAAGGCCGGAGCCGACTACGTAAAAACGTCGACTGGATTTGCCGGTCACCACGTTACCATTGAAGAGGTGGGGTTTCTGCGGAGTATTGTGGGAACACGGGTGGGCATCAAGGCGGCGGGAGGCATCCGCGACCTGATCACTGCCGTGGCATTGATCAATGCCGGAGCGTCCCGCCTGGGGAGTTCGTCATCCGTGTCCATCATGCACATGTGGCCTGGATAAAACCCCTCATCATTGCACGATCATCCCCGCGCACGCGGTTGGATATCCAGCCATCCTTTTCCATTCCATTTCCCTTTCGAGTCATCATTCCCGCCGGGCGTAACCGGAAACCTATTGTTCCAGGTCGACTCTTTCGTGACACGTACCCAATCTTCCCGAATGCCGGCCGGGCGTGCTATCGTTTCGCCCTCCTGAACGTGTTGACGACAACCTTGAGTAGCACATGAAAATCGAAGCCACATCTGAAATGAGAAAGGAGGCCCAACACCCTCCCCTCTTAGATGAGGTGATGAAGCCGTTAACCGATCATCGCCAGGCTTTTCACGCCTTCCTGACCCGCCGTCTGGGTAATCCCGCCTTTGCCGAAGACCTCCTGCAACAATGCTTCATGAAAGCCCTGGCCCATTTCCATTCCATCAAAAAGATGGACCGGATCGTCCCCTGGTTCTACCAAATCCTTCGACATGCGCTGATTGATTATTATCGAAGCAAAGAAACGGACTCAAAACGATTTCAAGCCTTTCTTGTCGAGACCGAGACACTGGGCACCCATCAAGTCCCTTCGCTGGATGAACTGCAACCCACGATTTGTGCCTGTCTGGATCGCCTCGTGTTGACCCTCAAACCTGAATATGCCGACATCATTCGCCGGATCGATTTGTCCGGAGAATCGCTGCAATCCGTCGCCGGGGATTTACACATCACCACCAATAACCTCACGGTCCGTTTGCATCGGGCACGCCAGGCATTGCGCAAGTCCCTGGAAGATTCCTGCGGGATTTGCAGTAAGCATGGGTGCTTGAATTGCACCTGCGAATAAGCCCCAACACCCCCTTCTCCCCACATCTCCCACTACCCTCTTCCACTTTGTTTTTTCTTAATTTTTCCCCGTTTTAGCTTTAAATATTTCCTCACTGTAAGAATCAGGGAAGGGTTCCGTCTATATAAGCAAACGGGCATGTCGGACACCGAACAGGACATGCATCACACACAAACATATTCCAACAAACGGAGGTTCTCATGGAAGATCTCACACTCACGATTGAAGGCATGAGCTGCGGACATTGTGTGCAAGGCATCACCAACATCCTCTCCAAGTTGATGGGCGTGAAGGTGGATCAGGTGAAAATCGGGGAGGCCACCCTTGGCTTTTCTCCTCAGACCATCACACCCGACCAAATTATTCACGCGATCGAGGAGGAAGGCTACAAAGCCCGGCTCAGCATGGAGGGCGTATGAACACCATCGAATGGATCGTCATCATCGGGGGACTGACGGCCATTGCCTGGGTCAATTGGTACTTCTTCATGGCTCAAGCCACGACGGATAAACCAATTCAGATCCCCGCAGAAACCGGAAAATCATCCCCGAGGTGAACGGGAAATGAACCCTCGTCACTTACCGACTGTGTCATCCTGAGCTGAAGCGAAGGATCTCGCTCAACCCTGAGGGCCTTCGACCTGGGCTCAGATCCTTCGCCGAGCGGCTCAGGACGACAGGGGGATGAGAGGCCAAACAAGGACGTGCAGACTTTTTACATGCCTGAAAATTGATATCAACAATCTTACCCATCAGCATAGAGCCTACATTAGAGGGAAACAGACATGAAGACCGTCATCGCAAAACCAGAGAGCATACGATTACATTCCAACGGGAGGAAACGGGACGAGCCCCCTGACATGGGCTCTACCCGACGGGTAAGTCTTTCGGTCGGCGGGATGACCTGCGCCGCCTGCCAAATCCGCGTGCAACGCGCGCTGGACAAGGAACCCGGCGTCATTCAGGCATCAGTCAATCTGATGTTGAAATCGGCGGAGGTGACCTACGATCCCGTCACCATGACACCGGATGCGGTCAGACTGGCCGTTACACAGACCGGGTATGAGGCGGAGATCAAATCGTCGGATCGCACGGACCAGGATGAGCAGGCGCAACAGGAACACAAGCAGGCGGAAGAATTTCGATCATTTCGCAACAAGGCGACAGTCAGCGGAATACTCGGAATGGTCGCCATGGTGCTCTCCATGCCGCTCATGAGTGCCGCCCCCACACACCCGCACGGTGGGATGACCGATCCGTTCATGCACTGGATCATGGGATGGATGACACCTGTCCTCACAGCATTCGCCCCCGGCCTCTATGCCATAAATCCAACAACCCTGGCCTTCACCCTGCTCGCCATGACCGTCTTCGTTATGTCCTGGGCAGGCAGACATTTTTATACGCGGGCCTGGGCCGCCTTCCGCCACCATTCCGCCGACATGAATACCCTGGTGGCCGTCGGCACCGGCGCAGCCTTTCTCTTCTCCCTACTGGCCACTCTCGCGCCGGAGATCTTTCTCAACCGGGGCATAGCGCCGGAACTCTATTACGAGGCCGTCATCATGATCATCGCGTTGATCCTGACAGGAAATGCGCTTGAATCCAGAGCCAAGCGCCAAACATCGGCGGCCTTGCGCAAACTCATGACGCTTCAACCCCGAACCGCCCGGATTATCCGGGATGGCCTGGAACGGGAAATTCCGGTCGAAGACATGCGCACCGGGGACACGGTGCTGGTCCGCCCCGGGGAACGCATCCCCGTGGATGGCACCGTGCTCGCCGGAACCAGCTCGGTCGACGAATCGATGCTGACGGGAGAATCCATGCCCGTCGACAAACAGCCCGGCGATCGCCTGATCGGGGGCACCATGAATACCACCGGGGCGTTTCAGTATCACGCCACGACCTTGGGCACAGACAGTGTGCTCTCGCGCATTGTGCAACTCATGCGCGAGGCCCAGGGGTCGCGCGCGCCCATTCAAAAACTGGCCGATCGTGTCAGCGGGATCTTCATTCCCGTAGTCCTCTCTCTGGCAATTGCCACCTTTATGGTGTGGTTTGTGATGGCGGATACCGCCCCTGCCATTCGCGCCCTGGTCGCCGCCGTGTCGGTGCTGATTATCGCCTGCCCCTGTGCGATGGGATTGGCCGTGCCCACGGCCGTCATGGTGGCCACCGGAAAAGGAGCCGAACTGGGCATACTCATCAAAGGTGGAGAAGCGCTCCAACGGGCAAGCCAGGTCACGACTATCGTGATGGACAAAACCGGCACGCTCACCGAAGGACAACCGGCCGTCACCGAAATCCTGCCGACCCCCGGCACCACACACACCGCACAAGAAATCCTTCGTCTCATCGCCTCGGTGGAACGTTCATCGGAACATCCGCTCGGCCAGGCCATTGTGCGGCATGCCACATCCCGGAAATACCCGGTGTCGCCGGTGCACGCGTTTCAAGCGATGACGGGGCGGGGTGCTGTGGGAATCGTCAAAGGCTACAAGGTCGCCGTGGGAAACCAGGCCCTGATGTCTGAATTAAAAATTCAGACCGGCACAATCCAGAAGGATGTCGAGCGGTTCGCCAGGGAAGGGAAAACCCCGGTGTATGTGGCCATCGACGGAACCGTGGCGGCCTTGGTGGCGATTGCCGATCCGCTGAAAGCCTCTTCCCGCGAGGTGGTCGACCGCTTGCACCGGCTGGGATATCAGGTGGCGATGCTCACCGGGGATCATCAACAAACCGCAGAAGCCATGGCACGAATGGCCGGAATCACACGGGTCGTGGCGGGCGTCTTACCCGAAGGGAAGGTGGCGGAAATCACGCGGCTTCAGAAAAAAGGAGAAGTCGTCGCCATGATCGGTGATGGCATGAACGACGCACCCGCCCTCGCCCAAGCGGATATCGGCATCGCCTTGGGAGCGGGGTCCGACATTGCCATCGAGGCCGGCGACATCACTCTCATGCGCAATGATCTGCGAGCGGTCGGGTCCGCCATCGAGTTGGCCCGGCAGACGATGAAAATCATGAAGCAAAATTTGTTCTGGGCCTTTATCTATAATGTCGTGGGCATTCCGGTTGCGGCCGGCATCCTCTATCCCATGTGGGGCATCATGCTCAGCCCCATCCTGGCCAGCGCGGCCATGGCCTTCAGCTCGGTCAGTGTGGTCACCAACAGCCTCCGCCTCCGTGTATGGACGCCGGCAGAGCGAACATGATGAGTCAACATCATTGACGCAACCACCGGACAGGGAGCCGCCACGCTCCCTGCCGAGTGCACCCATCCCTTTCTCCGCCATTCCTGCGGACCCTCAAGCATTCACCTAATCTTCTGTTGCCGGACCTCTTCCACATTCCCTGCCAGACTCTCATAGATACTCCAGTACCCTTCGAGTACAATATGGGAGTGTTGAATAATAATAATTTCCAAGGGCACATTGACCCACAGGCACGTTGCATATTAGAGGCTTCGGGGCGGTTCAAAAAAGCATGTCCTGAGCCTTTCGAAGGGTTCGTCCAGCAAGGCCGCAGTCATTTTTGCGCGCAGAGCGTACTTCTAGTACGTGAGCACGGAAAAATGGGGAGAACGCCGCTGGCGGCTTTTTTCAACAGCCCCAATATGGACATCACACCTACCCTGTCTGGACAGATGCCTAACCGTGAATGGTTTTTCGTATGAATACGTGTGAAACTCATAGAGGCAGTGATGGGAGAAATGCTAATGAAAAAGGTATTGGGTTTGAACCATCGTACACCAAAACGGAGGGAGTGATCCATGAAGCCCAGTCCGCAAAAAATCATTGAAGACGCCATGCAATTGGAACCAACGACTCGTGCCTTTGTGGCTGAATCTCTCCTACAGAGTTTGGATTTTGAGGAAGATTTCCCCCTATCTGAAGAATGGGTTCAAGAAATTCGGCGACGATGTGAAGAGATTGATGGCGGAAAAGCTATATTAGTCGAGGGAAAGACGGTGATGTCTCAACTCCGAAAAAAATATCCTTCATGACCATTCGCTGGCAGACAGAAGCGGTGGAAGAAGTTGATGCTATTGCGGCATTTTATCAAGCGATACAACCAGGACTGGAACAACGTTTTTTTAGAGGTATTGGAAGATGCCCTACGGCGAATCGGCCGACGTCCTCATATGTATCAAACGATCGAGAATGACATTCGCCAATGCAAGCTACCCCGGTTCCCTTATGGCATTATTTTTCGCGTAAAACCTGAACACCTCGCAATCATTGCTGTCATGCATTTACACAGCCAGCCTGGTTATTGGCGAACGCGAGGAACATCAAAATAGAACTCAGCCTTCTCCCCACCCATCCACACGATTGCTCTATTTCCCACCGAAACATCTTTTTTTCATGCACACCTGCAATTTTTTAAACGGGCGAGTCATACGATCGTTGGGGCCTCATCCCTCCCCTATTTCGCCATGGCTGAAATCTCTGGATTGCATCCGTCTTGTTCCTGACTACCATTCCTCCTCACGCGCGGGTTAGGAGGGGGATCTCTGGTTGGAACGGATTACCCATCTATGCCAAAATGAGAAACGGAGGCGAGGCTATGGCAACGATGAATGTGTCGGTGCCCGATCCCATGAAAGACTGGGTGCAGGGCCAGATTGCAACGGGAAAATACGCAAACGCCAGCGAGTACGTTCGTCATCTGATTCGGCGGGATCAGGAAAAGATCGAAGTATTGCGACGGGCACTCCTCGAAGGAGACCGGAGCGGTGTGAGCCGCCGGAAAGTTGAGGATATTATGAACGATGTGAAAAAACGATGTGTGGACCATGAGTGAGTATCAACTCTCAAAAAAGGCAGACCAGGACCTCCAGCGAACTTATGAATTTTCCATCCAGCAATTCGGGCAACACGTGGCGGATGAATATTTCCTCTCCCTCAGGGATTGCCTGCTGCAGGTGGCCGACAGTCCAACATTGGGAAGAGATTGCAGTGAAATTCTGCCCGAGTATTTCCGGTTCGAATGTGGCCCCCACTCAATTTTTTACAAAATGGGAAAGAAGCGGATTGTGATCGCCAGAGTCATCCACCAAAGTATGAATCCGGACATCCACATGTAAATCGTCTTGATGCTGCGCAACTCTGCCAGGAATCTCCCCTCCCCCATCCTCCCTACTGAGATCATTGCTAAAGAAATCCGTCGAGAAACACATGAAGTATTGCCTGCAATTACACAATCAACAATGGCAATTGATCGACCAGGATGCGCCGGACATGACGCCGGTGGTCATAGACTTTGTGTCCGGCAAAACCGCGTACCGGAGAAAGTATGGCCATGCCGGTGGTGAGGCCATCAGCAAAGCCGTCGGCATCAAAAAAGGCAAACGCCCGACGATTGTGGATGCCACCGCCGGATTGGGGCGTGATGCCTTTGTGCTGGCCACCATGGGATGCCGCGTCCATATGATCGAGCGATCGGCCATGATCGCCACACTCCTGGAAGACGGCTTACGTCGCGCCGCAGCCGATGAGAAAATTGGCGCACTCATCAAAGACAAGCTGACCCTCACCTGTGGCGACAGTCGTCAGGCGCTGCTCCAGGTCCCGTTTGCACCTGAGGTCATCTATGTCGATCCCATGTTTCCCGTAAAAGACAAATCAGCCTTAGTCAAAAAAGCCATGCGAATCGTCCAGGATATCGTCGGCCAGGACCCCGATGCCGATGAATTACTGAAGGTGGCGCTCACGATTGCCACAAACCGCGTCGTCGTCAAGCGCCCGGCCTATGCCGAGTATCTCGCCGGGATCAAACCCCAAGCCTCCATCAAAACAAAAAAACACCGCTTCGACATCTATCTCATTCCCCAGCAGCAGTAGCGCCTCAGTCATCCTTGACCCCTTCGCCTTCTGCGCCCTTTGCCTCTTGCGCCCCTTCGTCATCCGGTGCCACTCCATTATCCTGCACCCCTCTGTCTCCTATGCCATTCCGTTATCCTGCTCCCCTTTGTCATCCTGAGGGCACCGAAGGATCTAGCAAAGCAGTAGCAGCGACAACATAAGCACCGACCTTCCGCCCTTGCACCAGACTATCCTTATCAGCCGACAGCAGTGGCCGATAGAACATAGGCCAAGGTCCCACGTACTCAGCCCCTTTCAGGTCAATCGACGCCTGCCAGCTGGCCCCAGGGAGGGACGCTTTTATCCGTTGCGGACCTTGTGTGAATCCGGCGATCTGGTCCGCAATCTCCAGATGGTCTACCCTGGCCTGGTGGTATGGCCGAGCAGTGCAACCGGACCCGGAGAAAAGGCGGGCAGTGTTTGAGCGCAGCGAGTTTGCCCGCCACCGGGGCCGGTGAACCGCGCAGGGAACCCGAAGGGCCATGCCACGGTCAATATGGTTTTGGCCACTTTTGCCGAAACAAAAGTGGCTCGGCTACCGGGCCGAGACCCGGCATCTCTTAAATACTCACATCACTCTCAGCGTGATGACCCAGCTAAAAGATCAAAATTTGACCTGCAATTCCCTGGAAGACAACTTCTGGTAAACTTTAGCCACATCAACAGACCTATCAATGTGGAGGTCAGCATGGAATATCCAATCGTTATCGAACAAGACCCTGAAGCCAGGGGGTATGTCGTCTATTGTCCCACGTTAAAAGGATGTGTTTCACAAGGGGAGACTGAGAAGAAGCCCTGGAAAATATCAAGGATGCCATTAAGACCTACCTCGAAAGTATTGAAGATTTAAAACGACGAAAGAAAATGCGGACAGTCGAAGTCACGGTATGACCAAACTCCCGCAGGCTCTATCATGGACGCGGCGGAAATATCCGCCGAACAGTTCCGGGAACTTCTCTAGCTTGGCGCCTCATCGCAATTTTCACCAGCAACGGTTCCTCATCCGTCATCAAGCACCCTTCTTCACATCCACCCACCACCTTCAGGTCGCTGCCGCCAAAATCACCAGACGAACCGTAGTTCGACGCCTGCCGGCTGGCCCCAGGGAGGGACGCTCTTATCCGTTGCGGACCTTGTCTGAGCCAGGCGAGTTGGTCCGCTCTTCAAAAGATTAGCGTCCCTCCCCTTCAATAATGCCAGACGGGGCGTCAATGGTTTTGGGTCCTTTTGCCGAAACAAAAGTGACCTCGTCGTCCGGGGACGAAACCCGGCTCTACAAAATTCTGTACTTTAAGCAAGGGGTTGGGTACATTCCTCATACCACGAATCCTTTGTGGCGCAAAAGGAGTCTGCTTTAATGGCATGCTGGCCTTTGATCAAGGGTAGCCGTCGCACGCAAATTGGCTTGACGCATGCCGCATATCGGAAATGCCAAACACGTGCGGCCCCGGAGTATATAACCGCGAAGACAGAGTGATGGAAGAGTAGACGAAAGGAGACCCACGATGGGAATCACGACGGGGCTCACGAGCCCCACAACACTCAAGGCCATTGCAGACCGATTGCGCGAAAGTTATGGCGCTGAGCGGGTCCTGGTTTATGGTTCGGTAGCATGCGGCGAGCAGACAGAAGATAGCGATATTGATCTGCTCGTCATCGCGCCAACCAAAGAACGGTTTTTCGAACGAATGGGTTCGGTGCAGGCCTTAGTCAGGGACCTCGGACACGGTATGCCCCTTGCGCCGATCGTGCTGACTCCCGAGGAATTGGCCACCCGCCTGGACCGTGGGGATCAATTCGTGGAGGAGATGGTTCGAAGTGGAGTGGATTTGTGAACCGATCGGACTCCTCTTACGCAGACGATTGGTTGGCGGTGGCCCGTCGGGACTGGCATCGGATTCACGTCATGCTTGCTGATGGGGATGCGGATGGAGCGGGATTCTTCCTCCAACAAGCATTGGAGAAGTATCTCAAAGCCTTTTTGCTTCGGAATGGGTGGAAACTGAAGAAAGTGCACACGCTGCAAAGTTTACTCGATGAAGCGTCTGTATTTGCGCCGGATGTAGTCCCCTTGCGGCCAGTCTGCGAACGCGTGTCAGGGTTCTACATCGGGGAACGCTACCCAAGCGTCGGGGCGGAAGGACTGCAACTCGACGATGTCCACCGCGAAATACCGGAAGCCCGGTTGCTGATCGCCAAGTTATGCCCGGATGAACGGTTAGAATAACCATAATGGCCATTTTCGGCCAGCACCAGCTCTTGGAGCAATAACAAACCCATCGCTAGTTGAGTTAAAGACGGCATCTGGCACCCCACACAACCCCTGGCTCAGCTTAAAAGTAGAACCAGGATTGTGGTCCTCGACATCTATCGTCCCCACACCGTCCTTCCTGCAGTCCTCCATCTTCCTGGAAGTCCCTAAAAAATTCCTCCCCTATTTTCCGACGCCTGCCGGCAGGCCCCAGGGAGGGACGCTCTTCGCGGTTCGCGGACCTTGTCTGAGCAGAGCGAGTTGGTCCGCTCTTCAAAAGGGTGCGTCCCTCCCCTCCCACGAGGCCAGACGGGGCGTCAATGGTTTTGGGTCCTTTTGCCGAAACAAAAGTGGCTCGTCGTCCGGGGACGAAACCCCGGCACCCTACCTTTGAAATCTCAAGGCCAACTCGTGAGTCCAAACTGGTGCCGTCATAAAATCATGGGAACTTCAAAAGAAATTCCCCAATTCTAGGCACCAGAATATAGAACAATCCCCCTCGAAATTTCGCGGCACACGTAAAAAAAACCTCACGCCCGTGATTTTTTCAAAACCCCATCTTCAATTCTCCGAAAAATCTTGTGTGGAAATTTTTTCTTTGAATGTAATCCAAAAAAGATCTCCGCTCTTTTTGTGAAACAAATCTACAGCCTTCAAGCCAAAATTTTTCCTGTACTTAAATTGATGGCTGAGGTACATTTCCGGATATCGATCTTGCTCCAACATTGCCAAACCCTTTGGATATTACCTGAATAACCCCCATACCAGGTTTATGCCAACGTCTGAACCCCATCCGTGCCATCTCGTAGATCGTCTCCCCGCCGGTGAAGGGATCTTTCTCACTGAGATCAGACATCCATCTTGTATAGTAAATACTTTCCGTAACAGTTCAGAACACACCTCACCGTCAAATTTTTTAAAGAAATTTTCTATATTGTAATCTGAGGCTTGGATATTCTCGCTTTTTAAATTAAAGGAATTTCCACCGGACAACACATGGCACGACAAGCAAAAACAAAAACCAAAAAAGAATCAAACGGCGCGACGGTCGGCTTCGAGCAGAAGCTCTGGCACGCCGCCGACGCGCTGCGCAACAACATGGACGCGGCGGAGTACAAGCACGTCGTCCTCGGCCTGATCTTCCTCAAGTACATCTCCGACGCCTTCGAGGCGAAGCACGCCGAGCTGGAAGCGCAGAAGGCGCAAGGCGCCGACCCCGAAGATCCGGACGAGTACCGCGCCGCCAGCATCTTCTGGGTGCCGCAAGGAAGCCCGCTGGCAGCACCTGAAGGCCAGCGCGCCGCAGCCCACCATCGGCAAGCTGGTGGACGACGCCATGGCCGCCATCGAGCGCGACAACCCCTCGCTCAAGGGCGTGCTGCCCAAGGACTTCGCCCGCCCCGGCCTCGACAAGCAGCGCCTCGGCCAGATCATCAACCTGGTCAGCGACATCGCGCTCGGCAGCACCGCCGACCGCGCCAAGGACACGCTCGGCCGCGTCTACGAATACTTCCTCTCCCGCTTCGCCAGCGCCGAGGGCAAGAGCGGCGGCCAGTTCTACACGCCCTCGCAGTGTCGTGCGCGTGCTGGTCGAGATGCTCGCGCCGTACAAGGGCCGCGTCTACGACCCCTGCTGCGGCTCGGGCGGCATGTTCGTGCAGAGCGAGAAGTTCATCGAGGCCCACAGCGGCAAGCTCGGCGACATCTCCATCTACGGCCAGGAGTCCAACTACACCACCTGGCGGCTGGCCAAGATGAACCTCGCCATCCGCGGCATCGACGCGCAGATCGCCCACGGCGACACCTTCCACAACGACCGGCACCCCGACCTCAAGGCCGACTACGTGCTGGCCAACCCGCCCTTCAACGACAGCGACTGGCGCGGCGACCTGCTGAAGGACGACAAGCGCTGGGTCTACGGCACGCCGCCCGCGGGCAACGCCAACTTCGCCTGGGTGCAGCACTTCATCCACCACCTCGCGCCCACCGGCCTCGCCGGCTTCGTGCTCGCCAACGGCTCGATGTCGTCGAACCAGTCCGGCGAAGGCGAGATCCGCAAGGCCATCATCGAGGCCGACCTCGTGGACTGCATGGTCGCGCTGCCGGGCCAGCTCTTCTACTCCACGCAGATCCCGGTCTGCCTCTGGTTCCTCGCCCGCAACAAAGAAGACGAACGGCCGCTTCCGCGACCGGCGCGGCGAGACGCTCTTCATCGACGCCCGCAAGCTCGGCACCATGGCCGACCGCGTGCATCGCGAGCTGACCGACGCCGACATCGCCAAGATCGCCGGCACCTACCACGCCTGGCGCGGCGACAAGGACGCGGGCGAGTACGCCGACGTCCCCGGCTTCTGCAAGCGCGCCACGCTCGAGGACATCCGCAAGCACGGCCACGTGCTCACGCCCGGCCGCTACGTCGGCGCCGAGGCCGCCGAGGACGACGGCGAGCCGTTCGAGGAGAAGATGAAGCGCCTCACCGCGACGCTGCGCGAGCAGCAGGCCGAGGCCGCGAAGCTCGATGCCGCCATCGCCGCCAACCTGAAGGAGCTTGGGTATGGCGGGTGAATGGCATTGGACTCCGCTATCGACGGCTGTGAGCGACTATCTGTCGGGCTTGCAGGGCCGACGTTCGCGAGTCTTCTGTGGACACGGCGATGCGTGTCCCTCTTACGGAGATCTCAACAATGTCCGTGCCGGACCGACTCGACTTTACAGACGTCCGCTTTGTGACACAGCGACGATTTCACGAAGAAGTCAGCAAGTCGTCAATCGCAGAGCGGAGATATTCTTTTCGTGCGCATGGGACGAACCGATGGGCGACTTGCTGCGCGTTGCCGCAAGGACTTCCGAGCGACATTTAACGGTGCACAGAATGTGCTCGCTGCGTAAGCCGAGGAGAAGCGTCTTGCCAGATTCCTGCGACTACTTCCTCTCCGCAGTCTGGGTCTACAGGCCGCTGCAATCAATTCGGCATACAGGAAGTGCGCAGGTGCATTGCCATACAACAATCAATTGCGTCTCTAGACGTTACCTATTGCCTCCCGAATCAGAAGCAGACGCGCCATCGCGCACATCCTCGGCACGCTGGACGACAAGATCGAGCTGAACCGGCGGATGAACGAGACGCTGGAGGCGATGGCGCGGGCGCTCTTCAAGTCCTGGTTCGTGGACTTCGACCCCGTCCGCGCCAAGGCCGAAGGCCGCGACCCCGGCCTACCCAAACCCCTCGCCGACCTCTTCCCGGATTCCTTCGAGGACTCCGAACTCGGCGAAATTCCAAAGGGTTGGGAAGTGGACACACTCGCGGACATATCTGCAGTAAATCCGGAGGTGTGGTCGAAAAAGACCCGCCCAATTAGGATTAACTATGTCGACCTATCTAATACAAAGTGGGGTCGAATTGATATGGTCACTGTATACGAACAAGCCGATGCACCTAGCCGGGCACAGCGAGTCCTGCGTCCCGGAGACACGATAGTGGGGACGGTGCGTCCTGGGAACGGTTCTTATGCCTTCATCTTGGGCGATGACCTCACCGGCAGCACAGGCTTCGCCGTGTTGCGACCAAACAGTGTTGTGTCAGCGGAGTTCCTCTATCTTGCCGCGACTTCACGCGAAAATATTGAAACATTGTCGCATTTAGCGGATGGAGGGGCTTACCCTGCGGTGCGGCCCGAAGTCCTTGCTGAGACCCCGATTGTTCGTCCATCGGGTTCAGTCATCGTGCAATTCTCAAAAATTGTTAGGCCCCTTTTCACTAGATTTGAAGTGAACGAGCACGAATCCCGCACCCTCTCAGCCCTTCGCGACACTTTTCTCCCCAAGCTCATCTCCGGAGAATTACGCCTCTCAGAAATGGTCGAAAGGTATTGCCATGAATAAAACAAAGTTCTCGCGCGGTTCTGAGTGGAGGCGATGGGATCTTCAGGTACACACTCCCTATTCGATTTTGAATAACGGTTTCGGAAATAACTTTGAAGATTACGCGAAAGCCTTATTGTTGAAAGCCGTCGAGAAAAAAATATCGGCAATCGGGGTAACAGACTATTTCTCAATAGATGGATACAAATCCCTCAAAGCTTTTATTGATAATAAGCCGCAGCTCATTGAGCTTGTTGGGCCTGACGTGGCAACTAAGGCGCAAGCAATTCTCCTTTTACCCAACATCGAATTTCGAACATCGGTAATTGTTACACGCCCGAATGGGCAGGATAGTCGAGTTAACTTCCATGTCATCTTTTCTAATGAAATCACAACAGAAGATATTGAAGAACACTTTCTTCGTGAGTTGAAATTTACTGCCGAATCTAATCCGGATAGTCCGGATGAGGTTTGGTCACTAACTCGTGCGAATCTTGAAAACCTCGGGCAGCGGCTTAAAGCTCAACACGATGTGTTTCAAGGCAAGAGCGACCTCTTCATAGGTATGATGAATGCTGTCATCTCGCACGAAATGGTCACGAAGGTTTTGGAGCGGCAGATCTCCCGTTTCCGTGATCGCTTCTTAATAGTCGTACCAGCCGACGAAGATCTTTCTCAATGCAATTGGAACGGGCAGGGCCACTTAACACGTAAACTCTATATCCAGAAGGCACATATGCTTTTTTCAAGTTCAGCAGGTACCCGTGCGTTCGGACTTGGGAAAACCCATCCGACGGAACAGGATTTTTTAAAAGAATTCCGAACCCTTAAACCCTGCATACACGGTTCAGATGCCCATGATTACCAATCACTATTTGAATCCGCGGAGAAACGATTCACCTGGATCAAAGCTGATCCTACTTTTCAGGGCTTACGACTACTTCTTAATGAGCCGGAGGACCGGATTTACATTGGAGAGGTGCCCCCAAGTATTAAGCGAGTTCTTACTCGGCCAACAAGGGTTGTCGACACCCTGAATATTTCCAAACGCCCAGGTACCTCTTTTCCGGAGAAATGGTTCGATTGTTCTCTCCCTCTTAACCCGGAGTTAGTAGCTATAATTGGAAATAAGGGTAGCGGGAAAAGTGCACTAGCGGACGTTCTCGGACTTCTTGGAAACACGCCCCGACACGGATCATTTAGTTTCTTGCGTGAAGATCGTTTTCGAGACCAGAAGAACAACAAAGCCAAGCATTTCCATACATCACTTAAGTGGTTGGACCAGACCCCTGAAGGGCCGGTTTCGTTGGATTGGGACCCTACTCCTGAGGCAGTTGAAAAGATTCGGTACATTCCACAGAACTACCTGGAGGAAATATGCAATGAGCTGGGGAAAGGAAGTCGGTTTTACGCAGAATTACAACAAGTAATTTTTTCCCACGTACCCGAGGCCGAACAACTTGGCTTTGACACCCTAGATGACCTTTTGGAACACCGCGGTGCAGAAATCAAAAAAGCAATCAACATTTTAATAGTGGAACTACGGGACCTAAACAAACAGATCGTGACACTTGAAGAAAGACTGTCTCCCCAACATAAGAAAACCTTAGACCTTCAGTTGACAGAGCGCAGAAGAGAACTGAAGGCTCATGAACAGTCCAAACCAACAGAGCCGCCAAAACCAGAAGTTGATCAAACATTGCAACAGCAATCTAAGGAATTTTCTGAGGCACTTGAACAAAAACAAAAATTGCTAAGTAAAATAGAATCTCAAATAAAACAACTTCATGAGCGCGACTCCCAGCTTGCAAAAAGAAAAACATCGGCTCAGAAATTTTTAGAAAAATTGAGGAACCTCCAAAGGCAAGTAGACGGCCTTCTCTCGGATGCCGCGGGAGACTTTGCTGAACTAAATCTAAAACCAACCAACATCGTAGTTTTGAAGGTCAACGTTGCACCCGTTGAGGAAATAATTAACGAAGTGGACACGGAGCGTGCCACGATTAGAAGGCGACTCAATGCAGAAGAGGAAGAAAGCCTGGAACATAAGCACCGCGCCCTAACGGAAGAAATTCAAGAGCTAAAAACCAAGCTCACTGCCCCGCAACAAGAATATCAGGCTTACCTTCAGAAGTTAAAAGACTGGCATATAGCCAAAGAAAAAATTATGGGATCTATGCAACTTGTTGGCACTATTGTTCATCTTGAAAATTCACTAAAAGACCTTGATGAGGTGCCGAAGAAACTCCAAACTCTTTTTCGGTTGCGAAACAGGAAAGCATTGGAAATTTACCGTGAAAAACAAATGCTCCGAATGTACTACGAAACCTCTTATGGAGCAGTACAAGAGTTTTTGAGTCATCATCCGCTAACTGCGGGCGAGCGATTTCAAGTAACCTTTAATGTTGCAATGGTACAGTCCGGATTATCTGATTCTTTTCTGGCCAAGGTTAACCAACGAAAAACAGGTTCATTCATGGGCGTTGATGAAGGTACAGCGGAATTGAAGCAACTAGTAGACGCAACAAACTGGGACTCTGCACTAGGTACCTTGCGGTTTATCCGAAGGCTTATTAATAAGCTCAGAAAGTACAATGGTAAAAAGATGGAGATCAGGGACCAGCTTAACAAAAGCAACCAGGGCGACTCGTTACAGGAGCTTTATGATTTTATTTTCTCCCTAGAATACTTGTCGCCAATCTACCGCCTCACTTGGGAAGGAAAGGGTTTGGAACAACTTTCCCCTGGCGAAAGAGGCAATTTATTGCTTATTTTTTATCTTTTGGTAGATAGGGATGACATTCCCCTTGTCATAGATCAACCAGAGGAAAATCTGGATAATCAGACAGTCGTGCGGACACTTGTTCCATGCATGAAAGATGCAAAAAAGCGCCGACAAATTGTGATGGTCACTCACAACCCAAATCTAGCGGTCGTATGCGATGCGGAACAAATCGTTTATGCTGAGATTCATAAGGACCGAGATAACGAAGTTACTTATTTAAGTGGATCTATTGAGGACCCATTGATTAATCAGAAAATAGTGGATGTTCTTGAAGGGACTCGACCCGCCTTTGACATGCGAGACTCCAAATATCTGCCTTAGGAGGTCTTTCCCTGAACACCTTTACCACATCCATCAATAAAGGGGCCGCTTCACTTGCTGGACTGCTACTCGAACTTATCCAGCCTGCTCCTAAAACCAATGCCCCCAATTGGCTCGGGAAAAAGCAGCTGAACCCAACGGAGTGACACATGCCCACAAAACCTCTCGGGCGTTTACAACAGGTGGACTTGCGGGAAGCCTGGCTTTCTGAATCCATTGACTTTACACCCTGGCTTGCCCAGGAGGAGAACCTCAAACTGTTGGGCGACGCCATCGGCTTCGAACTGGAATTGGAGTCGCAGGAAAAAAATGTGGGTCCATTTCGGGCAGACATCTTATGCAAGGACACGGCAACGGACAACTGGGTGTTAATCGAGAACCAGCTTGAACGCACCGATCATTCCCATCTGGGCCAGTTGCTGACCTACGCTGCGGGGTTAAATGCAGTCACCATCGTCTGGATTGCCGAACATTTCACCGAAGAACACCGCGCAACCTTGGATTGGTTAAACGAGCGGACGGACAACAAGATCAATTTATTCGGATTGGAGATTGAGTTATGGCGCATCGGCGATTCTCTCATTGCTCCCAAGTTCAACATCATCAGTCAACCGAACGACTGGGCGCGGACGATTCAGCAGGCCGCAGCTGGAAGTGGGGAGGTGACCGCTCACAAACAAATCCAATTGAAATTTTGGACGGCGTTCCGGCAATACATGGAAGCCCATAAAAGCTTTATCCGCTGCCAGAAACCATTGCCCCAGCATTGGACCAATCATGCAATTGGTCGTACCGGGGTACATCTCGTTTCCATTGTCTCCCTTTGGAACTCTGAAACCGGCACCAAAGGGCCGGAAATTCGTGCACAACTCTACCTGGATGGGCCAAATGCGAAGCTGGAATTCGCTGCCTTGGAGGTACAAAAGCAAACCATCGAAAAGGCGCTGGGCTTCAAACTGACCTGGCATAATCCCGAAAATAAGGCAGCATGTCGGCTTTACACCAGGCAGGACGCTAACTTCCTGGAGGAAAGCCTTTGGCCGCAGCAGTTTGAATGGCTGCGGCAGCGGCTGGAAACGATGCATAAGGTGTTTGCACCAATTGTGAAAAACCTAAAGCTTGAGGCTCCAGAATAATCACATGCCTTCATTTACCGAATCCGTCGTTGAAGAATCCGCCCTGGCTTGGCTGGAGCGCTGGGCTAAACCGACGACTTGAAAGTTCTGTTGCGAGAAGCCTTTGGCCCCCTTTACCCGATCTAACGGAGTACGTCCGATGCCGTCCAACGAGCCATCTGCTTCAATTCCACCCGGCGGCGAGGTTCTCCTTTACGAAGCCCCGGATGGCCAGGTGCGGGTGGACGTCCGGCTGGAACGGGAAACCGTTTGGCTGTCCCTGACCCAGATTGCCGAGCTGTTCGGACGCGATAAGTCCGTGATTTCACGGCATTTACGCACTGTGTTCGCTTCTGGGGAGCTGGAGCGGGAGGCAGTTGTTGCAAAAAATGCAACAACTGCGGCAGACGGTAAGACCTACCAAGTCGAGTTCTTCAACCTCGACGCCATCCTGTCGGTCGGCTATCGGGTGAATTCCAAGCGCGGTACCCAGTTTCGCATTTGGGCCACTCGAACCCTGCGGGACCACTTGCTTCGGGGGTACACGTTTAACGAGCGTCGGTTAGCCGAACGAGGCCTGCTGGAAGCCAGACAGACACTCGACCTGCTTGCACGTACGTTACAAAACCAGACACTAGTGGATGACACCGGGCGTGCTGTGCTGGACCTGATTGTCAGCTACGCGGACACCTGGCGGCTTCTTTTGGAATATGACGAAGATCGCCTTCCCCTGCCTCCTGGGGTTCGCCCCTCTTCTGGGGTGCTGGGTTACGACCAGGCCAGCCATGCGATTGCTGATTTTAAAAGGGAATTGTTGGTTCGGAATGAAGCCACGCCGTTATTCGGGAACCCGCGCGGAGAAGCCTTGGATGGCATCCTCGCCAGTCTTGAGCAGACGATGTTCGGCGAGTCGCTGTATCGTTCGCGCGAAGAGAAGGCGGCCCATCTGCTGTATTTTCTCGTCAAGGATCACCCCTTCACCGACGGCAATAAACGCATCGGCTCTTTTTTGTTCATGCTCTATCTCCGGCAGGAGGGGGTGACACACCGGCTCACCCCGGAAGGATTGACAGCGCTCACTCTGCTTCTTGCGGAAAGCGCGCCCTCAAACAAAGATTTAATGATCCGGTTGATTATCAATCTGCTGGTGGAGCCGGAGTCATGAGTTCCTTTACGGAATCCGTCGTTGAGGATGCCGCCCTGGCTTGGCTGGAAGCCCTGGGCTACACCATCCTGCACGGCCCTGCTATTGCGGCGGGAGAACCCTCCGCTGAGCGGAGTGATCTGAATTATCGTGATGTCCTGCTGGAAGGTCGCTTGCGCCAGGCGCTTGTGCGCCTTAATCCCGACCTGCCCGCCGAAGCTCTTGAGGATGCCTTTCGCAAGCTGGTCAGAACCGATGCGCCATCGCTGGTTGAACGCAACCGTGCCGTGCATCACATGCTCGTAAACGGCGTCACGGTGGAATACCGTCGACCGGATGGATCGATTGCCGGCGCTCAGGCACAGGTTCTGGATTTTAACCTACCCGAGAACAATGACTGGCTGGCGGTGAATCAGTTCACGGTCGGCGAAGGGCAACATCTTCGCCGTCCGGATGTGGTGTTGTTTGTCAATGGGCTTCCCCTCGCCGTGATCGAGTTAAAGAATCCTACCGACGAAAACGCCACCATCTGGAGCGCCTATCGGCAACTGCAAACCTATCAGGCTCAAATCCCCTCGCTTTTCGCGACGAACGCCGCCCTGATCGCCTCAGACGGGATGGAGGCCCGCATCGGCTCACTGGGGTCAGGGAAGGAATGGTTTAAACCCTGGCGCACGATTTCGGGGCGGGAAGATGCCCCAGGGACATTGACACAGCTTGAGGTTCTGCTGAAAGGGGTATTCGATAAGCGGCGGTTTCTTAATCTGGTGCGGCACTTTATTGTGTTCGAGGACGAGGGCGGAGGCAAACTGATTAAGAAGATGGCGGGGTACCACCAATTTCACGCCGTGAATGTGGCTGTGGAAGAAACCTTGCGGGCAGCTCGTCGCGCGGCGGCAAGCCATGAGCAGTCCGAAGAGACGATGGGGCATTATACGGCGGGACGTCAAGCAGGCGGGGCACCAGGGGACCGGCGGGTTGGTGTGGTGTGGCACACACAAGGTTCGGGTAAGAGTTTGACCATGGCGTTTTATGCAGGGCGGGTGATCCTGCATCCGGCGATGGCCAACCCGACTATTGTCGTCCTCACCGACCGCAACGATTTGGACGATCAGCTTTTCGGCACCTTCGCCCGCTGCCATGCGCTGCTTCGCCAACCCCCGGTGCAGGCGGAAGATCGTGCCGACCTGAGGGAGAAACTGAAGGTGGGATCAGGGGGCGTGGTCTTTACCACCATTCAGAAATTTTTTCCCGAGGAAAAGGGCGACCGCCATCCCATTCTTTCTGACCGGCGCAACATCGTCGTGATTGCGGATGAAGCGCACCGCAGCCAGTATGATTTTATCGACGGTTTCGCCCGGCATATGCGCGATGCGCTGCCGAATGCCTCGTTTATTGGATTCACCGGTACGCCCATTGAGCAGACCGACGCCAACACCCGGGCCGTCTTCGGCGACTACATCAGTGTCTACGACATACAACGGGCGGTCATCGACGGCGCCACCGTCCCCATCTACTACGAGAGTCGACTTGCCAAGTTGGTGCTGAAAGATTCCGAGCGCCCGAAGATCGACCCTGAATTCGAAGAAGCCACCGAAGGCGAAGAGGTTTCCCGTAAGGAAAAGCTCAAGACGAAGTGGGCGCAACTCGAAGCCGTGGTGGGATCGGAAAACCGGATTAAGTTGATTGCGCAAGACCTTGTGGATCATTTTGAGACCCGGCTTGGGGCCATGGCGGGAAAGGCGATGGTGGTCTGCATGAGCCGCCGGATCTGCGTGGATCTGTACCGCGAGATTGCGGCGTTGCGCCCCACGTGGCACGGGGATACGGATAACTCGGGCTCGATGAAAGTGATCATGACCGGGTCAGCCTCCGATCCGATGGAATGGCAGGGGCATATCCGCAACAAGAAACGGCGGGAGGACATGGCGCTTCGGTTTCGGAATCCGAAAGACCCTTTTCAAATTGTGATCGTGCGGGATATGTGGCTGACGGGATTCGACGCGCCCAGTCTTCACACGATGTATGTAGATAAGCCGATGCGCGGACACGGGCTGATGCAGGCCATTGCGCGGGTCAACCGCGTGTTCAAAGATAAGCCCGGCGGGCTCGTGGTGGATTACCTCGGATTGGCCGATGAACTCAAAAAGGCTTTGGCCACCTACACGGAAAGCGGCGGAACCGGCAAGACGGCTTTGGATCAATCCGAGGCCGTGGCGGCGTTGGTCAAGCACTATGAAATTTGTTGCGGCCTCTTTCACCGATTCGACTGGTCGGCCTGGGCCAGTGGCACACCACAGGCTCGCCTGTCCGTGCTGCCAGCGGCCCAGGAGCATATTCTGGCCCAAGAGGATGGGAAGGCTCGATTCCTCCAGGCCGTCTCCGATCTGTCCAAAGCCTTTGCGCTGGCCGTTCCACATGAGGAAACCTTCCGTATTCGGGATGATGTCGGATTCTTTCAGGCTGTACGCGCGGTCCTGGCAAAAAGCACTCAAAGCGATCGCAAAACGGATGAGGATCTTGACCATGCGATCCGGCAAATTATTTCCAAGGCGGTGATGTCGGATGGAGTACTCGATATTTTTGCCGCAGCCGGTCTGAAGAAACCGGACATCTCGATTCTTTCCGACGAATTTTTGGCCGAGATGCGTGGCATGCCGCAGCGCAATCTGGCCGTCGAGCTACTCCGGAAACTCCTTCATGGAGAGATCAAGACCCGACTGCGGCGTAACGTGGTTCAGGCCCGTTCCTTCGCCGAACTACTGGAGCAGTCGGTGCGGAAGTATCAAAACCGGGCCATTGAAACCGCACAGATCATTGAAGAGCTTATCGGACTGGCAAAGAAAATGCGCGCCGCCAATGCGCGGGGTGAAACGATGGGCCTGTCCGATGACGAGGTGGCCTTTTACGATGCGCTGGGAACCAACGATAGCGCCGTCAAAGTCCTTGGGGATGACACACTTCGCACCATTGCCCGCGAGCTGGTCGCAACCGTGAAGAAAAACGTCACGATCGATTGGACTCTGCGAGAGAACGTCCAAGCCCAATTGCGGGTACTGGTGAAACGCATTTTGCGCAAGTACGGTTACCCTCCAGACAAGCAGGAGCAAGCCACGAAAACGGTACTCGAACAAGCCGAGGTCTTGTGTCCCGAATGGGCAGCGGCCTAAGGAGCTATGGACAAAATGACACTTCCGGCCTTGTTATCCGCCTTTCTTCTGCTTGTCCCCCAGGGGTTAGTACGATGCAAGCCATTTACAACTTAAACCGTGAACCATCTTTGAATGGAAAGGAGTGTTGAAAGGAGCCTGATATGCCTGAGGTACATTCGGTGTTTGAAAGTGCGGAAGAGTTCGCCACCCATCTTCATCTTTTGCGACAAGATCGGCGGAAACGAAAACTGGAAGTCCGCTCTGAAGGCCGGAAGCGACGGGCGCTCACTCCGAAAGAACGCCTTAAGGTCTTAAACAAAACAGGTGGGCGATGTCACATCTGTGGCGGCTCTATTGTGGATGATTGGGCTGCTGACCATGTCTTTGCCCATTCTCAGGGCGGTGAACACACCGTCGATAATTATCTGCCTGCTCACCCGATTTGTAATAACTATCGATGGTTTTATGGGACCGAGGAATTTCAGTGGATTCTAAAACTTGGGGTGTGGTTTAGGACCAAGATCGAAACCAAGAACCCATTAGCTCTCCGGTTGGCGAAAAAGTTTGTCAGATATGAAGTGCAGCGTGATTCTCGGCGGAGTCAGCGATAGTTTTGGTGGTAAGGTCTTTCAATACGACGGCTTTAGTGCCTTTCCTTTTTAGCTCTAGGGCTCTTCTTCCTTCCCCTGTTTGTCTTGCCCAAGACCCTGTTGAAACAAGCGGGAATTTTTCCTTTCCATTTTCTCTAATCTCGATCGATTGAGAGAATAAAGTTGGATGCCCACGGACGACCTGCAGAAATGACGGAGGAGCATCGCGTTTCGATGTCTGCGGTTCGGCTGGGCTCAGATCCTTCGCAGGCCCTTGTCCTGAGCGAAGTCGAATGGATCAAGATGACCATGCGGAAAGAAGCTCAGGCTAACAACCGGAGAGAGTGCTCAAACGGCCGGAGGAATGACGGGGAATGCATATCGGTGTAGAATAGGCGTGTCTCTTCCTCACGTCGTTCAAAAGGATGCGGTATGCGTGTGCTCTTCATCCTGGCTGCGGTGCTTCTCTCGCTCCGTTTTGCCTGGGCCGAGATGGGCTTTGACGAGAAGTACGAGCGCGACTACAACATCTTCAATCCGGCCAATCGCTATGTTCCGAACAACCCCCTGAACCCTGCTCAAACCTATGCTCCCGACAATCCGTTCAATCCTGCCAATCAGTTCGATCCCGGGAATCCCCTCAACCCCGCCAATCGTTATGTTCCCAATAATCCCTTCAATCCCGCTAACCAATACAATCCGGATAATCCCCTGAATCCCGCGAATGTCTACAATCCCGCCACCCCTTTCGCACCTCTTAACCAGCCTTCACGCGGTGATCGGTAAGTGCGGTCGTAGATGAGCTGTACCCTGTCGTTGTCGATTGGGGCAATGGCGCTGTGCAGAAAAAGCGTGTTTACGATACTTGAGGGCGCTCCCCCTTTCTCCGATTCTATGGACTGAGGCGGTGTTGAATGAGAAGAGCCTTTTTGGTTTACCTCTCGCTCTGGTGCCGGAATGAAGATGGATTTCCCTTGACGGCCAGAAGAAAATGACGAAGCACTGTCGCATTTCGATGTACTGGGTTGCCGCTGGACTCAGACCCTTCGCTGCTGCTCGGGACGACCATGCGGGGAGTAAGATGGAGGCCCGATAGAAAATGTCGGGCATGACAGAGGGAGGATGGATTTCCGCTGGCCCTGCGTGGTTTCGCTTGGGACACAGATCCTTCGCTGCTGCTCGGGACGACCATGCGGGGAGTAAGATGGATGCCCGATAAAACATGCTGAACAGGACGAATATGGAAAAGAGGATCGGACTCTACCGCCCCTACACCCCTCCTTACAAAGGAGGGGGAAAGCAAGCAAGGATAGATTCCTGCTGACTACCGGCGAAAAAAACGTCGTGATTGATCGAGCGAGTTCTTACCCTCACCCCAACCGTTCGTTCCGCTTCGGAACAAACCCCTACAAGGGCGAGGGAGTTTCGGACTTTTTATTGGGTTGGTGGCCGGGTCGTGACTGCATACGTTAAACTGCTTCTGGTCTGGGCAGGTCCTGCTCAATGGGAAAGTCGACACGCACACGCGAAAGACCATAATGGCCGGTGATACGATCGCGTTCGCTGATGAAAACATTCGAATCCAACTCTCACCAATTCGTGGTACAGAGCACCATGAAGTCACGGGAACACCGACATGAATAATAATTATTGCCTGCGTCGAATTCGCTACATCCTGGATTTTGGTGATTCCAAAATGATTGATGTCTTTGCGCAGGCCAACCAGACCGTGACACGAGCAGAGGTGAGTGCGTGGTTAAAAAAAGATGATGATCCGGATTTTGTGGAATGTCCTGACACCATGTTCGCCACGTTTCTCAATGGTTTGATTAACGCTAAGCGTGGCAAGAAAGATGGCGCGCAGGCTGAACCGGAACAACGGCTCAACAATAATATTATTTTCGTCAAACTGAAAATCGCCTTCAATTTACAAGCCGATGACATATTGTCGATATTGGCTTTGGCTGATTTTCGTATGAGCAAGCATGAGCTGAGTGCATTTTTTCGCAGACCTGATCATAAACACTATCGCAAATGCCAAGACCAAATTTTGCGGAACTTCTTGAAAGGCCTTCAACTTCAGTATCGTCCCGAGATGGAACCCGACGAACTCTTTCAATAGCCACCCCTTGAAGTCGTGGGGGAAAATATTTGGTTGCCTCATACTCCGCCTCTCGCACTGGCCGGCATGGCCACCGTGTACTCCGGGACGTCGATGCCTTATCTTCAACAACACGGGTGGCGGCAAATCGATATTCGAGGCGAGGAGATGGCACCCCGTACCCCATTTCGAAACCCGAAAGTTATTGGTGGCATTCTGGAACACGAATGCGATGCGTTGTTTGAGGCTGCACAGCGGAATGACTTGAAGGCTAAAGTCTCTCGACCATCAATTCGGAAAAAATCAAGCGCGTGTTTTTAAAAGGTGAGCCGCACTGCGTTCCTTAAATACGGGGTTTCGCCCCCGTACGACGAGCCACTTTTGTTTCGGCAAAAGTGGCCAAAACCATGTTGGCCGTGGCATGGCCCTCCGGGTGCCCTGCGCGGTTCACCGACACCGGCGGCGGGCAAACTCGCTGCGCTCAAACACTGCCCGCCTTTTCTCCGGTGCCGGTTGCACGGCTCGGCCATGCCACCAGGCCAGGGAATCCACATTCTTGGGGGCAAGTCTTGCAAGACGACATCTTTACTGCCTTGTCTTGGTAGCTTCAGGGCACTTCGTCTCTCTCCCAGTTTCTGTTGGAATAAATTCGTGTTGGCGTGAGAGGGCATTCTGCTTTTCTGTTTTCTCTGGGCTCGGGTGGGTGACGGATTGAAGATGGATTCCCGCTGACGACCCGCAGGGATGACGGAGGGGGGACGGATGGAACTTGTCTTTTAGATGAGATGCCGGGTTTCGGCCCGGCAGCCGAGGTCCTTTTGTTTCGGCAAAAGGACCCAAAACCATTGACGCCCCGTCTGGCTTTATTTAAGGGGAGGGACGCTAAACATTTGAAGAGCGGACCAACTCGCAGGGCTCAGACAAGGGCCGCGAGCTGCGAAGAGCGCCCCTCCTTTGGGCCAGCCGGAAGGCGTCGGACTACGGAAGAAACACCGTTCGCGCCGCATGGTCGAAGTTTCCATTCACACATCATTCCCACCTTGCCCTTAGTACCCCTCCCCACCTCTATTGACCGAAATCGTGTTGGAGTGAGAGGGAATTCTTCTTTTCGGTTCTCCCCGGACTCAATTTGATACAAGAAGAAGATGGATTCCCGCTTAATACTGGCGGGAAGACGACCGGCAAGAGGGATTCGCTAACCCTACCCCGTTTCGCTTGGGGCACAAATCCTTCGCGGAGCTCTTGTGCTGAGCCCTTTGGCTTTGCTCAGGATAGACTTCGTCGAATGGATCAGGATGACCGTAAAACAAAAAAGGTCCGACCAAGGAGAGAAACCCTGGTGGGTGGTCTCCCGCCGCTGCAAGGGCATAACTGTTGAAAGGTCCCAATGGAGTTAGCGTTCAATGCCGCGATCCTATGAGAATCACATTGTTGGATAACCATGTGCCTCATCCTTCCCTTCATCCTTGTTAGCCGGCAATGATGGCGTTATTCGATCCGACTCATTTTCAAGCCCGTGTTTGTCTTAAACCGGGTACCCTTTGAATATTAGACTTCGCCCTCATTCCCGGATATAGTTCTCTCTGGAAGACCTTAAAGAAAGGAATTACGATGTCGCTTGTCATAGAAGAACAAGAACTTCAACGATTACCTATTACGATTGATCCAGGCATCCTGAGCGGGGCACCGGTGTTTGAGGGTACCCGTGTTCCGGTAGACGCGCTCATCACAAATTTGGAAGCCGGACTGACCTTGGACGGATTTCTTGAGAATTTCCCTACCGTCACCCGTGATCAAGCCGTCCAAGTGCTTGAGTTTTCCAAATCAACCCTTCTGAAACTTGCTCACCGAACTTGACCATTCTTCTAGACGAATCCGTTCCACGGGTTGTTAAAATTCGTCTTCACGAGTTTTCCATTTCCACAGTCCAGGAGATGGGATGGACGGGGATGAAAAATGGTGAGTTGCTCGCGGCTGCCAGCCAACAATTCACCGTTTTGATTACCGCAGACAAGAACCTTCGTTATCAACAGAACCTGAAAGGTCACCGGCTTTCCATTATCGTTCTTCCCACCAATCAGGTTTCCTTGGTGGTGACGTTACTCCCGGTTATCCAGAACACCCTTCGGACAATTCAACCCGGCGACCTCATCCAAATTTCTCTGCCGTGAGTGCAAACCGTGTGGGTCTTTACGTTATCTTTGTGTTAATGATTCACTCTTTCCACGCCTTGCCCTTGCCTGCACCGCCCAGCTAGATGCTTCGCCTAGCCCTTGTCCTGTGCGGAGTCGAATGGATCAGGATGACGGCCTATTTTCCTTTGCCAGGCTGGTCTCGTCCGGGAACCATCCGTAAGAAACCTCCTGGCCTCTCCCGATACCGAACGGGGAAGTTTCGCCTTTTGGCCGGGGACCTTTACTCCTCATTTTTAATTTCTGCATGAAGATGATTACCCGATAACTGTTGTCCGGTGGGCCACATGGTTATGGGCTACCGCCTTTGCAAAGGGAAAATAGCACGGTTAAGAATGACTCTATTGGGTGCAAGGATGGGTCTTCGCATCGCGTGAGTGTATCCCGACACATGCAGACGTTCGAAAAAATTGGGATAATGCTAACCTGAATCGTTTTTGGTAAGGTTCAGCCAGAAGAATGACGATGAACTGACATTAGACACCTATCGGTGTCTGGATGGCTCTGACATCTTTTTGGATGGCAGGGAGCATATTTTCATGTGGAGGCGATGTCATGAGCCAAAAGAATCTCGTCTCAGTATTGAGCAGCAGGCGCGAGGAAATCGTTCGCCGATTTGCCATTAAAACAATAGGCATATTTGGATCGGCAGCCCGTGATGAGATGCACGAGGGAAGCGATATCGATGTTCTTGTGGAGTTTCAGTCCTCCCCCACTTTCGATGGCTATATGGATCTCAAGTTTTATTTGGAGGATCTTTTCCAGACGAATGTCGATTTGGTCCTTGAGGATACCGTGAAGCCTCGCATGCGTCCGTTTATCGAAAAGGATTTGATTCGTGTTGCGTGATTGGACGTTAGCGCAAGAGCTATTCCTCCCTTCGCCTGTTTCTATTGGCCGACATTATGTGGCATCGAGAGGAAATTTTTCATTTCCATTTTTCCCAATCTCGATCGATTAAGAGAATGAAGGTGGATGAACACTGACAACCTGCAGGGATGTCGGAAGGGCATCACCTTTCGATGCGCGAGTTTAGGCTGGGCACAGATCCTTCGCTGCTGCTCAGGATGACCGTGCAGGAAGTAAGATGGATGCCCGATTACGAATGTCGGGGATGACAGAGGGTTTGATAGCTGCCCGCTCCCTTACCTACGAGAGTGAATAATGCAGGGAAGACGGATTCCCGATTTCATTCGTGGTTCGCATGAATTTACCGTATCTCAACCATCCCCTCACGGCAATCTCTAAAAACCTATCAAGAAAGCACTTCGCCTGAGAAGCTGCCTCAGTGGATGGTGGCTGCGGAATCGGGTGTCGTTTGTTGTTGCTGCTGATGATAGAGGGCTTCAAAATTCACCGGGTTGAGCATGACGGTCGGGAACCCTCCCCGTGTCACCGCATCAGACACCGTCTCACGAACATAGGGAAAGAGAATATTCGCACACCCGATCCCTAATACCTGCCCCATTTCTGTTTCCGGGACATGGCGAATCCGAAAAATGCCGGCTTGCTCCACTTCCACAATAAACATGATTTTTTCGTTGACCTTGGCCGTCACGGTCACCGTCACGGACGCATCATACATGCCCTCTTCCACACGGGCATGTTGCGTCTTCAATTCGACATGCACCTGTGGGGCTCCACCCTCCCGGAAAATGCCGGGTGCATGGGGGACTTCCAAGGACAAATCCTTGACGTAGATTTTCTCTATGGTAAACACGGGCTTCTGTTCTTCAGTCATGTGTCATCCTCTTGTGCGTGAGTAGAGATGGTCATCAAGCCACAACCGGGCCTGACCAACCTGATCGTCCGGCATTCTAAAAAAAGAACCCATATTGTCATCGATTCCTCATGAGACGCAACCCGGCGACCTTTCCTTTTGCGTGGAGAAGGGGGGTCGAGGTAGGCTTTTATTTTCCAGAATCTTCCAGGCCCCTTCACCCATTCCTGCGTGTTGTGCATGACTCACTTTTCTCTGTGGGTCCTTAGGGCACTTGGCTTTTAGATGAGATGCCGGGGGTTCGTCCCGGCAGCCGAGCCACTTTTGTTTCGGCAAAAGTGACCAAAACCATTGACGCCCCGTCTGGCCTCAGTGAAGAGGAGGGACGCAAAGCCTGAGAAGAGCGGACCAACTCGCAGGGCTCAGACAAGGTCCGCTAGCTGCGAAGAGCGTCCCTCCTTGGGGCCAGCCGGCAGGCGTCGGACTACAGAAGAGAACCGTCGGTGGTCGACCTGAAGGTGGTGGGGAAGGATATGAAGATGGATGCTCGGATAGGAATGTTGGGGGTGATGTGTGGGTTGGAAGGTGGAGACTGATTCTTAAAAATATTGGATAAACGGAGTTGACAGGACGATCTTTTCTGACTTTACTGGTTTTCTTCTCTGCTTTCCTAGGCTATGATAGGACTATATGCGAGGTTGATCATGAACGAACAGGTTCTTCTCCAACGAATCACGGTGAATCCAAAAATTTTTGGGGGTAAGCCGATTATCCGTGGACGCCGGCTGGCGGTTGAACATGTCCTTGGCATGTTGGCGGCCGGTGATACGTCTGAAATCATTCTTCAAGGGTATCCGTGGTTGGAACCAGCGGATATCCAAGCCTGCCTGGCCTATGCCCACCGGCTCGTCGGACATGAACGAATTGAGCCCCTCCCCGTCGAAACACCTTTGTGAAAATCCTGCTGGATACGTGCATCTGGGGTGGTGCCATTGAAGCGCTCAAAGCGTCTGGACATGACGTTCTCTGGGCTGGAGCTTGGGATGTGGATCCAGGCGATGACGAAATTCTTGCCCTCGCCCATCAGGAGGGGCGTGTTCTTGTGACTCTCGATAAAGACTTTGGAGAACTTGCAGTCGTCCGAGATCAGCCGCATGCTGGTATCGTTCGCCTGGTTAATTGGTCAGCTCGCCAACAAGCCTCAATCTGTTTGAGCGTTCTCTCACGCTATGCCGCTGAGCTTCAAACAGGCGCCATCATCACGGTAGACCCAGGACGTGTTCGCGTGCGTCCACCCAATACCGCTACCGAATCGCTATGACCAATCTTTCATCCCAAATCATTTAGATTTGAGGACAGGTTTGGCATTCCCACATACCCCGCCCCCTTCCCACGTGAGTGCCTTTTGAGAATATTCAATGTCTCTCTTCCGACGCTCGGAGTCAGGTCTTGCATTCACACATACTCCCGGTTCCCTTCCCACCTGCCTGCCTGTTCAGCATGACTCACTGTTCTCTGTGGGTTTTTGTGGGCCTTGTCGTTTAGCTGCCGGGGGTTCGTCCCCGAACGACGAGATCCTTTTCTTTCGGGAAAAGGACCCAAAACCATTGACGCCCCGTCTAGCCTCATTGAAGAGGAGGGACGCGAACCCGGAGAAGAGCGGACCAACTCGCAGGGCTCAGACAAGGTCCGCGAAATGCGAAGAGCGTCCCTCCCTGGAGCCAGCCGGCAGGCGTCGGACTACAGAAGGGAACCGTCGGTGGAAGACCTGAAGATGGGAAAAGGAGGAGACCGGGTGATTGTACAATTTGCGCGGGTGCGGCAGGGCACAGATCCTTCGGCTTCGTCTCAGGATGACCACTTCTTCCAAGAGGAGATGGACGCCTGATTGAACATGTCGGAAATGACGGATGGAAGGGGATTCCATAATTTTTTGTGATCACCATAGTCTTTTTCTTCCCAACCCGGGAGCACGGATACTTTGCGGATGAGGAAATTTCGTGGCCGGTGTTGATGTGGAAGGCCGGAGATTGGCATCATGTCGTATGCTATGAGGAAGAGACCACGGTGGCGTCGAATCTGATCGGGAGCTCTGAGCATGCGATTCTATATTTTACGCAATCAGGTCGTCGTTCCCGTTTCGAGTGCCAAGGAATTTGGCGAATGGGTGGAAACGGCTGATCGGGTTGTGAGCCGCACACAGGTCGCAGACATTGAGGTGTCGACCGTGTTCCTCGGGATTGACCATCAATTCTTCGCCGGCCCCCCTCTCCTGTTTGAAACGATGGTGTTTGGTGGCGATCTTGATCAAACGTGCCGCCGCTGTTCCACCTGGGAGGAAGCGGAGGCGCTACATGAAGAGATTTTGTCAGAAGTGTTAAACCGGGTGTATGGCTATTATAAGCCGGGTTGAATCGGTGACGTTCGGTTCGTCTTGCAATCTGCCTGGGGTCCGGTTTTCCATTCACACCTACATTCGCAGTCACCTTCCCACCTTTCCTGCTTATTCAGAATGGTTTCCTTTTCTCTGGTGGATGGAATTGTCTTTTTGCTGCCGGGTTTCGGCCCGGCAGCCGAGCCACTTTTGTTTCGGCAAAAGGGCCCAAAACCATTGACGCCCCGTTTGGCCTCATTGAAGAGGGAGGGACGCAACTCTGAGAAGAGCGGACCAACTCGCAAGGCTCAAACAAGGCCCGCCAGACGGATAAGAGCGTCCCTCCTTTGGGCCAACCGGCAGGCGTCCGATCAACCGTTCTCCTGTCAATTTTAGCGTAAGCCCTGGGGGCCGACCTGAAGGTGGGCGGTGAGGTAAACCTTTTTTCAATTTCCCCTACAAGTGGCTCTTTCGCTTTTGATCTGAAACAGGGATAGATGCCCGCCTACAATCTGCGGGGATAACGGCAGGAGTGGGTTTGGCGTCGGGTCATTGGGCACAGATCCTTCGCCTCCGGCTCAGGATGACAAAGAGACAGGAAGCTCAGCATGACAACTTGGATCCGTTGACTCCCGTCGGGCACGACGGAGGGGAAGATGAATACCGATCGTTTCTTCGAGTGCCGATTAATCCCAGTTTTTCTTTTCGCTTCATGGATTTTATCGCCGCTTCTCTTTTTAATGCCTGGCCTCTCGTCGCCTGAAGTTCGGTGAACACCACGGTAAACGGTCCACGGTGTTTCGTATATTTGGCCCCTTTCCCTTTCGCGTGCTCGTCAAGACGACGTTCCAGGTCCAGGGTTATCCCGGTGTACAAACTGGTATCGGCGCATTCCAACATATAGACCGTCCACGCCATACAACGCCCTTTCCTCATTATTCATGCAGCCCGGTCCGGCTGTGAGTGACATGGCCCATACCCATTTGAGGCCACAGAGTCTCACCTCGAAAAAATCCGTTTTGATTCCCCTCAACGACTAATCGTCCAGAAGCAGATGTCCAAATACCGAGAAGATGCCGATCATGATGCCGGTCACGAATTGCGCATGCACAAAGTAGGAAAACCTTTTCAATTCCTGCGGAGAATATCGCCATGTCAGGAAATACCCAAACATACCCTGCCACAGCACCAGCGCCAGCACGGCCGGAAAAAATAAGATGTCGGCGTGCAGGCCGACCATCGCAATGTGCAACAGGATGACCGCGATGGCGGCAATCCCCACATAGACATGCGTGCGATTCAAGACATTGAGAAGGGTGCTGAATGGCGGGATCGCAGACACGTCGTAGTCGTCCGGGACAAGTCGCTGAAGGAGGCCACCCTGGCCACACGCCAACTTCAACAACGTTCTGCCATAAATAATGCCCAGGGCCCAGAGGCCAAGCGTCCCGAAGCCCTCCCCGATTTCGCGCAGAAACGTGTCGTGCTCGGGATCATCGGGCCGATTCGGATAGAGAGAGAGAAAGTATCCAAAGGAGAGAAGAAACACACTGACCGTAAAGATGAAGATACGTTTAAGATTGTTCATGTGGAGGTTCTTACAGCCTGGATATTAGGAGTATTGAATATTAACAATTTCCAAGGGCTTATTGATCCACAGGCACCTTGCATTTCAGAGGCTTCGGGGTGGTTCAAAAAAGTTCGTCCAGCAAGGCCGCAGTCATTTTTGCGCACAGAGCGTACTTCCAGTACGTGAGTACGGAAAAATGGCGAGAACGCCGCTGGCGGCTTTTTTCAACCGCCCCATATTGGGGATGTTGCGGAAGTCCTGTCAATGGTATCGGATGGGAACGCAATTCGGGAATGGGACGGCAGGCTTACCTCGTGCCGGACTGATCGATGCGGGCGTGAAGCCTGCAAGGGGTAAGGAGTCGGCAGTCGCGTATCGATGTGTTTCCTGGTGAAACGCCCCGGGGTTCATCCCGAAACATTCTCATTCGCTTGCCCCTCTGTTTCCGTAGCCACTCCCCGATTACCCGCTGTGCGGCGGTACATGCCGACGGCGAGGGCGAGCGCGATGACGATGAGCATCGCGGCGACGGCGAATGTGATCCGCATACCCCTGGCCACGGCCTCGGGAGGCGCCGTGGTGATGTCGATCGTGGCCGAGGCGAATGCGAACACCGCACCCATCACGGATGCCCCGGTGATGCGCCCGAGATTGCGCGAGAGGTTGAGCATGCCGGACATGACGCCCCGCTGGTCCGGACTGATACCGGTCATGACGGCGGTGTTGTTGGCCGTCTGGAACAACCCATAGCCGGCGGTGATGACGACGATGGGAACGATGTAACCGGAAATGCCGAGTGTCGCCGGCATCATGGCCAGGATGAAGGAACCGGTCCCCATGCCGATGAGCCCGACGATCGCCACGCGTGGTGCGCCAAAACTGGTCCGCCATGCGGCCCGGCGGGCACCCCGGTCAGCGCGGCGACCAGCGGCCCGGCCGATAAGACGAGTCCCACCATCGCCGCATCGAGCCCGAGCGCACGAGAGAGATAGAACGGCCCGACGACCAGCGTCGCCGTCACCACGGTCGTGACGAGTGCGCTCATGGCGAGGCTTGCACTCAGCATGGAATCGCGGAACACCGTCAATCGGATCAGCGGCGAGACGGTTCTCGCCTCGGCGTGCACAAAGAGGCCGACGCCAATGGCCGCAGCCAGAAGCAGCGCCAGATTGAGGGTTCCGAAACTGCCGCGACCGATCGTCACGGCGAGGGCATAGGCCGCGAGCGTCAGCGCCAGCAGGAGCGTGCCCACATGGTCGAATCCGGCCCGATCCGTCTCCGGCCCCCGGCGATCCACGGGAAGATAGTGATGCGCGAGAAGAAAAGTCAGTATCCCCAGCGGCAGGTTGATGAGGAAGATGGCCCGCCAACCGAATCCGGCGATCAGCACGCCGCCGAGCGATGGACCGAGCGCGGTGCCGATTGCAGACATCGTGCCGAGCAGGCCCATGGCGCTCCCGGTCCTGTGCCTTCGACACCGTCTCACCGACAAACGCCATGGAGAGCGCCATCATGATAGCCCCTCCGAGACCCTGCGCCGCTCGCCCGGCAATCAGCACCCAGAACGCAGGCGCGACGGCACATAGAACCGAGGCCACCGTGTAGAGGAAAATTCCGGCTAACAGCAGCCGGCGGCGGCCGATGATGTCACCGAGCCGTCCGACGCTGACGATCAGGGTCGTGGCGGCGAGAAGATACGCGAGGATCACCCACTGGACTTCCTGGAAGGAGGCGGTGAACGCCCGAACCAACGTCGGTAAGGCCACATTGGCGATACTGGTATCGAGCGAAGAGAGCAACATGGAGAGCGAAAGGCTGACGAGCGCCCATCGTACCGTCGGTTTCCGTTCCGCATTTTCATGGACGACCGTGTGTTGGTTCGCAATAATTGTCTTCACCATACCCTCCGCTTTTTTGGCCCCGCTCGACCTGTCATGTTCCAAAATATACTCTCTGCGGTGACCTGGCGGAAGACGCACCACTTGCACTGTATTCGTGCATGTGACGCTACATCAGAAAAAAACTATGCTACAATCCCTGCATGTCGACCCCTGATTTCAACCTGCTGATCACGCTCGATGCGGTGCTCGCGGAAGGGAGTGTGGCGCGCGCAGCCCGACGGTTGCGGCTGAGTCCGTCGGCGATGAGCCGCGCGCTGGCGCGCTTGCGAGAGACAATCGGCGATCCGCTGTTGGTGAGGGCCGGACGCGGTCTCGTTCCCACGCCCCGGGCACTCGAACTCCGCGAGCGGGTCAGTCAGCTCGTGCAGGAGGGGGAAGCGGTATTACGCCCGGCCGGGAAGCTCAACCTCACACAACTCGTCCGGACGTTCACGCTCCGGACCGGCGAAGGCTTTGTGGAGAACTTCGGACCGGATCTCATTGCCCGCATCGGCAAGGAAGCGCCGGGCGTGCGGTTGCGCTTCGTCCAGAAGCCCAACAAAGACAGTACCCCACTTCGCGACGGGACCGTCGATCTGGAAACCGGCGTGGTGGGTGACACGACGGCTCCGGAGGTGCGCGCGCAGGCATTGTTCCGCGACCGGTTTATCGGCGTCGTGCGAAAGGGGCACGTGCTGAGCAAGGGGAAAATCACGCCCTCCCGGTATGCGGCCGGAAAGCACGTCGTGGTCTCGCGGAGGGGTCTCGACAAGGGACCGATTGATGAGGCCTTGGAGTTGTTGGGTCTGACACGGGAGATCGTCACGATCGTCGGCGGTTTTTCGGCGGCGCTGGCGCTCGCCCGGGGTTCCGACCTGATCGCCAGTGTTCCCGAACGACACACCGGAAATCTGCGCGCCGGCATGCAGAGTTTTCCCCTTCCGTTCTCCACCCCGGAGGTGACCGTTTCCTTACTCTGGCACCCGCGGCTGGATGCCGATCTCGCGCATCGCTGGCTGCGCGGCCACATCCGGGATATCTGCGCGGCAAGCCGCTGAAAGAGTACCTCTTCCCCGGTCCACCAGGGGGTCTGTTGAAAAAAGCCGCCAGCGGCGTTCCCTGCCTTCGCCGGAGCGGCTTCGCGCAGGCAGGTCGCCATTTTCCCGTGCTCACGTACTCAGCGTACGCTCCGCGCGTAAAAACGGCTGCGGCCTTGCTGGACGGACCCTTCGGGAAGACTCAGGGCATGCTTTTTTGAACCGACCCGTAGCCTTTGATGAGTAATCTAATCCTGCGCAAATTTGCCCTTGAACATCCTTATTATTCAACACTCCACCAGGACAAGCTTGCCGATTGTCTGCTGAATCCAGGGCGACCCATCGAGATTAAGGCTCAGTCCTGAAGATCGCGGCTGGTCACACGACGGCTTGCTCAACCTTGAGGTGCGCATCCCACTGGTTTGGTTCGGAGGTGAGGAACCCGAATGCCAGCTCAACCCGTGGGACTCGGAGACGAGCTGCCTCTTGATGTGCGGGTCAGTTGTTTTAAAGGGCGACTCTTATGGCCTTCATCTGTTGGGCGTGTTGAAACATGACCCAATCGACTGCCGCCGCCATGAGATGCTGAACAAGGTTGTAAAAAATAATGGGCAACATCACTTCCGGGTGATCGCCTAAGGCCATGGAGGCCAGCACCAGCCCTGCCCCATTATTATTCATACCGAGACCAAACATGAGTGAGACCCGGTCACTGCGGTCTGTCGAAACACACGAGACAGCAGGTATCCCGCCCCAAAGGCGGCGAGGCACAGGGTCATCAGATCACCGCCACGATCACCAGAAAGGCGATGTCCGGGTGGGAGAAGGCTTTAGGCAAAGCCAGCGCGGCATTCGAATAGGTGAGCGACACCAGGACGCCATAGTTGAAGAGTTTGAGATAGGGTTTGGATGTGGCGAGATGACGTTCCCCGAGAGCCCATTGGGTCAGAATGCCAAGCAC
>CAVSTN010000007.1:0-518472 GCA_963730905.1 uncultured Nitrospiraceae bacterium
GAAAATCAAGTCACTAAAGAGGTAGGTTTACTCCTTGTGCGATTACCATCAAATCTTTTTAGTTGAAATTGCCGCCTTCGACAACGCCCTGAGTTTGGGGGAATGGTGCCCTCTCACATCAGTCGGTCGTCCAGGACATGTGCTTTTTCATTGGTCGTTCGCCATTCAGCAAACAGTGTCTGAACGGTAAAACTCAAACGTGTACTTCTGCCTGCTAACCAAATTGATACCATGTAGTGATATGGGACAGGAAAATGAACAGAGGAAAGATTGCGTCTTCCTTCCGTCCTATATTGACAGTTTCTCGCCTCCCTCATAAGCTAGTCTATATCTAGTCTAAATTAGGAGATAGTCGTTATGCCTGAAATCGGGGCTTATGAAGCCAAAACACATTTACCCAAGTTACTGAGCGGATCCAAAAGGGAGAACGATTTACCATCACCAAACATGGGCGGCCCGTGGCCGAACTCGTCCCCGTGACCCGCAAGGATCCCGAAGCGGTTCGCCAAACCATGAACCGCATCCGTTCTTACCGGGAAACGCTTCGTAAACGGGGCGTCAGCACCCAACGCCTTCTCAAAAAGAACGAAACGCTTCGTGATTTGGCTCATCTGGGCCACCGATACTGATGCCGTTTGTCCTAGACAGTTCGGTCGCATTGGCCTGGGTCCTTCCAGATGAGGCCAATCTCCAGCTTGATCATGTTTGTGATCGCATGGCTGATGATATCGCGCTTGTGCCACCCGTTTGGCCATTAGAGATTGGAAACGTCTTACTCATCGCGGTCAAGCGGGGGCGGCTTACGGCTCGGGATGTGAGTCTTCTGATCACGGAACTTCGTGCGTTGCCTGTGGAAATTGATGCCACCTCTACTGAACAAGCATTGGAAGAAACTATGTCCTTGGCCCGGAAGTACGAATTAACCACCTACGACGCCTCATATCTTGAGTTAGCCAAGAGACGTGGGATGCCGCTGGCTACACTTGATACCAAGCTACGCCAGGCCTGTGTGTTGGCCAAAATCCCTGTTTTACCATCATGAAGCCATCTTGCCACAAGCCCCGCAAAAGGGAACAGCTCACTTACTTACCGAGCACCATTAGATCCTTCCGTTTGCCGCCGCTTTCATCGACAGCGAAATACGCTTGCGGGGAATGTCCACCTTGAATATCCCGTTGGCATTCTGAGTGCAACGAAGAATCTGGGCCCAGCTCGCAGCCACATGGCTTAGCGAAATGACCACTGCGACTCAGGACTTCCCGTTTGCCGCCGCTTTCATGGAGAGGGAAATGCGCTTGCGGGGAACGTCGACTTCCAACACGGTGACTTTGACCTGTTGATTGACCTGGACAACCGTGTTGGGATCGCTGACAAATCGGTTGGCGAGTTGACTGATATGCACGAGGCCATCCTGATGCACGCCGATATCGACGAACGCGCCAAAGGCCGTGACATTGGTCACCACTCCGGACAGGATCATGCCGGGCGTAACCTGCTCGATGGATTGCACCCCTTCATCAAACTTTACGGCTTCAAATTGTTGGCGCGGATCACGGCCGGGCTTGGCCAATTCGGTGAGAATATCCATTAGGGTCGGTTTGCCCACGTCCTCCGTGATGTATCGATTGAGATCGATCGTGCGTTGCCGGGCAGGATCCTTCATCAGATCCTTCACGGTGCAGCCTAAGTCTTTGGCCATCGCGTTGACCACGGCATACCGTTCGGGATGCACGGCGCTGGCATCCAGCGGATGCTCGCCATCGGTGATGCGTAAAAATCCTGCGGCTTGCTCAAACGCTTTGGCTCCCAGGCGAGGGACGTTCTTTAATGCGGTTCGGCTTGCAAACGGGCCATGTTCCTGTCGATAGGCCACAATATTCGTGGCAAGTTGCGGACCCACACCGGAGACGGCGGTGAGCAGTTGCGGGCTCGCCATATTCACGTCTACCCCTACCCGATTGACACAACTGATGACCACATCCTGCAACCGTTGTTTCAAGATGCCTTGATCGACATCATGTTGATACTGCCCGACGCCGATGGCCTTGGGATCGATCTTGACCAGTTCGGCTAAGGGATCCATGAGCCGCCGCCCGATCGAGACCGCGCCACGCACCGTCACATCCTGATCAGGAAATTCTTCCCGGGCGACCGCAGACGCGGAATACACGGACGCGCCGCTTTCGTTGACCATCACAATGGGAATCGCGGATGGCAATTTCAATGTGCGAAGAAACGTTTCGGTCTCCCTCCCGGCCGTCCCATTGCCCACCGCGATCGCCTCAACCTGAAAACGCTGACACAATTCCACAACCGTGTCTCCCGCTTTGGCGGCCCCGCTTGCTCCCAGATGCGGAAAGATGGTCTCCGTATGACGCAAAGTGCCCTGGCGGTCGAGACACACCATTTTACATCCGGTGCGAAATCCCGGATCGATGGCCAGCACGGTCTTCTGGCCCAGCGGTGGCGCCATGAGCAGTTGCTGCACATTTTGCGCAAACACTTCTATCGCCGTTTGATCGGCGCGGGTTTTGGTGACCAGGCGGGCTTCGGTTTCCATGGAGAGTGACAGGAGCCTGGTAAAACTGTCCTTGATCGCCAGGGTGACCTGTTCCGATGCCGGCCCTTTTCCTTTGAGAAAGAGGCGATGCAAAAGCGACAGCGCTTCGGGTTCAGGCACCAGCACCCGAAAGGTCAGAAATCCTTCTGTTTCCCCACGCCGCATGGCCAGCACCCGATGTGAGGGAGCCTTGGCAACCGGTTCTTCCCATTCGACATAATCCCGATACTTGCTGCCTTGAACATCTTTCCCCCGCACGGCAGTGGTTTTGAAGATTCCCTGCTCCAAATACAGCGCCCGCATCGAGGCGCGAGCCTGCAGATCTTCGCTGATCCATTCGGCCATGATATCGCGCGCACCGGCCAACGCGTCCTCCACGGTCTCTACACTGAGTTCCGGATTGAGATATTTTTGAGCCTCGGCTTCGACAGGCAATTGGGCCTCTTGCGCCCAGAGGCTCAACGCCAACGGTTCCAATCCCCGCTCTTTGGCGATCATGGCCCTCGTGCGGCGTTTGGGGCGGAAGGGTAAATAGATGTCTTCCAATTCGGTCATGGTCGTGGCCGCGTGCACCTGCCCTTGCAGCACGTCGGTGAGTTTGCCTTGTTCTTTGAGCGAGGCCAGGATGACGTCCCGCCGCTTATCCAATTCCCGAAGCTGCGCGATACGATCCCGAATGGCGGTGATCATGACCTCATCCAACCCGCCCGTGACTTCTTTGCGATACCGTGAAAGAAACGGCACCGTGGCGCCATCATCCAGCAAGCTCACCGTGGCTGCTACCTGTTTGTCGGAGATCTTCAGTTCCTTCGCAATGGTCTGATCATGCAATGCTGAATTCATATGTTCTTTCCATCCTTACTGATCATGAGTGGGTCTGTTGAAAAAAGCCGCCAGCGGCCGATTGCTCGCCATTTTTCCGTGCTCACGTACTAAGCGTACGCTCCGCGCGTAAAAACCGCTGCGGCCTTGCTGGACGGACTTTTTTGAACCGACCCGGAGCCTTTGCTGAGGAATCTAACCCTGGCAAATTTGCCCTTGAAAATCTTTATTATTCAACACTCCCTGGAGGTTACGTTGAAGTGCGGCCGGGATATGGTCTTTATGGAGTAGACGGGATATACTCGTCAACTTTCGATCTCGAAAAAAATTGAGAATACCGTGATTCACACCTTTCCGCAAATACACCGGCTGAGTGTGCTTTTGTGCGTGATCATCAGCCTCGCCGGATGTGCTCCCAAAATCGAGCCGTTGAATTTTTCCGGATTTTTAACCGATTACACCAGCCTTCGTCCCTCGCCGGATGACAGCGGTGCGTGGAGTTATCGGAAACCGGGGGTTAATTTCAAAGGATACACCCACATTATTCTGGATCCTCTGGTGATCTGGCCCAGCCAACATTCTGAGTATGGCGGTCTTGATGCCTTAACGGCCTGGAAACTGGCTCTGGGATTCCAGGACAGTATGAGCCGGGCGCTGGCGGGAGGCTATGTGATTGTGAAAGATCCGGGTCCAGGAGTCCTGCGGCTTCGAGCGGCCCTGACGGACGTGTTGTTGGAACGCCCGGCAGTGTTTACGCCGGACCATATCCTTCCGCTGGCCAATGATCTCCTGATCCAGGCTTCCGAAAAGATTTCCGGCATGAATGCCCTCGAAGGAGAGGCAGCCATTGAAGTTGAAATATTGGATACTCAGAGCCAGGAACGACTGGTGGCGTATGTGGAAAAGCGGATGAGCTCAGAGGTTCTCCTCACACGCGATAAAGATTCCTTGGGACCGATCCTGGAGATATTTGACTATTGGGGCAAGAAACTTCGACAGCGTTTAGACGAGGAACGCGGACTACGGGAGTATCGGAAAGATATTCAATGATGGGTGGTGCTCTCCTCAAGATAGCAATGCATCCGCCTCCGGAATTCCACCGGCCGGCCATGCGTGCTTCACGCCATCCAGAATACACAGGTATAGGCCTGGCCGTTCACTCATGCATGACGATTGCCTGCTGACGCACTCTCCCATGACTCCCCATTCCTGATAGAGCGCAGCAAATTCAGAGTCTTTCTCCCCCTCCTCCCGTTCACACGTTGGTCCGACACCTGCGGGCGAGTGTTGAAGATTTCAGACGGAAATTTCAACCACGTGACGATGGAGATTGCCGGTTCACGCAATACTTCACGTGATCAATACTCGCGACCTCGTCACGAATGCTCATCAGAAGGACTGTGGCGTTAGGCTCCTCCTGGCCCCATCTTCACTCCTTCTCCCCAGGTTACAGTCAATGCAAAAAAGTGGAGGGTGGTGTTTTTAAAGTCACCGGATACCCGGCCGGCCAGTGGTCCACGATTTTGATCAACCGGCATATCTCCCGCCCAGGCGAGTTCATAGGAAAAACCAAGATTAAGGGTAGGTGTCTTTTGCCAAAGCGCTCCAAACCCGAACTTATAGGTTTCGCCAACCGGGAGGCTGAGAGTGCGATTTTTATCCTTCACCATGGAACTATCGTAGGCAAAACCCGTTGAGAGCACCCAAGCGGGATTCAGGCGATATTGGGTCCCAAATGCCACATGCCAGGTATCCTGATAGTTCAGGTTGGCGACGAGGTTTGTGGGATTTGCCGTATCCACGCCGATATCCACCTTCCCGAATTCAGACCAGTCCTGCCATCCGAAGTCACCCATGATCGCCCATTGCCTGCTGAGGTCGTGGTAGGCGCTGAACATCAACGATTGAGGGACGGTGATGCCCACATCGAGCGTCTTGTTCAGCAGACCGTTATTCTGCAAGGCGGTACCGATGGGACCAAGATTCGAAAACTTCGGTTTATCGGAAAAATTCAAATCAATGGGCGATTGATACGTCAGGCCGAAACGTGTCCCTCGGATCGGCGTGAACATGACGCCGATATTGCCTCCCACCCCGACCGCCTGATCTTTGATTTGCATTTGCCCGTCGTTGGTAGTCCCGAGATTGTTGATACCCACAGTTTGTTTGATTGCGCCCAGCATCACGTTGACCCCTCCGCCGACAGACAGGTATTCATTCACCCGATAGCTTGCAGTGGGCATGAAACTGACTCCGGCAAGCAGCGCGTCCTTCACGTAATAGCGACCGACCCATTCCCCCGTGTATTTCAATCCAAGCCCGAAATTGGAAAATATGCCAAAGCCCACTCTCCAATCATCGCCCAGGGGATGCACGTAAAATCCGCTGGCTCCGGGAAACACATCGATGGGATTCCCGCCGCCGCCGCCGGACGGGGTGGATTTGCCGTCGGAGGTGAATCCAATATCTCCATATAACAGTTGAGCGCCACCCTGAAATTGCGCGCCCTCCAGGAGGGACATGCCGGCAGGATTCTTAAATAAGGTTGACGCGTCCTGGGCGCGGGCCGCCCATCCCGCTCCAGCGAGTCCCACGTCCGGAGTCCCGATTTCGGTCAAAAAGAGTCCTCCGGCTTGAGCCAATGCAGGCAGGAGCAATGTTCCCACCAAGAGTAGACTCAGAACATGCAATCGGAGTTTCACCGCAAACAATGCATTCATAATTCTTCCTTATGTGAAGGATACCTTGCCGGAATGTCCAGGGCCATGCTTCGGACATGGCCCTGAAATCGCTTATTCAAATTGGACGTCGAGAATCTTTCGAGCCGCATCCTGGCCGGACGGCAGAACGGCGCACCCGAGATACACCGTTTCATTGGCTTTCACAGGTATTTGGGAGGTCGTGACCACCTTGTCTCCTGTGATCTCGGCAACGGTCACCATGATGGTCGCATCCTGATGCTTGTTGACAAGACCTTGTTCAATCTTGGAATGCGGACACTCCCCGTTAGGACGCTCGATCATTTGAGCATACGGTGTGGCATCCATATGCTGGAGATTCCCTCCGCCACAGGACGCCAGGGTGAGGAGTACGCAACCGGACCACCAGGGCACAACTTTCATAGTCATCTCCTTGTCAGTGAATCACGCGATGATTTGACCGGATCGGGTTGGGAATGCCTGGCCCTTACGCCTCCGGCTCCACACAATTTTCTCCACCTCGAAGCAGACATGCCCGCCAGCGTACTTTTTCCGCCCAATACCGGTAGGCTTCCTCGACATCGTGCCACGAATTGGTGACTCCGCTCAGACTTTTCGTCCCGCCCCGGCGATCCACCGCAGCGGCCAACAGGGTCTTGTCCGAGGAATCCGTGACTTTCATCTCCACACTCGCCGAACCGGTAAAACCGGAAACGCCAGTAGCGAAACCTTTGACTCCGGTTAAGACTCTCAACTGAGGAACGATGCTTGAAACCGTATCCAAAACGGGGTTAGAGGTTTCGGCTTCCGTGATGGCGGCCTGAAGACGCATGACATCCGGACCGGGTGAGGTCACGATTTCATAATCGGTTTTTAAGGCATCATGCAACTTGACCCAGAAGAGATCCGCCATCCGTTGACGATCTTCGGCGGACACGTCTTTCAATTGGGAGTCCTTACCGATCCAGAGGGTGACGGGATCAAGAATGATTTTCTGGTATTTCTTCCAATCGGCTTGAGGATTTTTATAAATCAGAAGGGTTTCGTCCTTTTTCCCTTCTTTTAACATGGAATAGTCTCCGAGAAATCCTGATTTCTCCACGCTCCGGGTTTGTTGGGTGCTGGCACAACCCGATACCCCCACCAACAGGATGAGCACCACATGTAACGGTAAACGGATCATCACGCTTCTCCCCTCGCTTAAGATTGATAAGATGTTCGAAAAGGCAGTGTTCTTAATCGGAATTATAGCGATATCAGCATTCAAAAAATACGAGAAATAACAGCTACGGTGCACGTGGTGTACCATATTGTCACCTGAATAACTCCGCACGCATCAGCCCACTCGAACAGTGTTGGTTCAAGAAGCCGTCAGGACTTAGGAACATTCCACCATACAGACAATCTTCCCAATCCCTCTCGGCACAACACATCAGGCGCAAAGGCCATGGGTCTTGCATGTTTCCACGGCATGAAGCAATAAAATCCGTCTGACTTCCTGAATCGTATGAGTATTCGATTGACAGGAATGGCCGGACCGGACGATGAATTCCGATTCCATCCCCTCCAGGTGTGCACTCTTATAGGCCACAACACCATCGTTCAACTCCTCAAGTGGGCCGTCACCGTCCACCGCAATAATGGAGTGTCCAGACACGCCGGGAGCCAGAGGCGTCTGTGGCAGAACTGTCATGAGAGGACTTCCCGGTTCCATGGCGGACACACTTCCCAAATTTTTTCCTTGGATTTTCAATTTGAGGGTATCCATTTTGAGAGTCATGAGATCGGTAATGCCTGACATCAACAGGCCCGGCAGCTTTACGAACTTGGCCAGTTGATGCGCTCCCCAGCTTCCGGCCACGTAACTCCCATGCTGTGGCGTGGCGATAAAGACGAGGCGCTTGACGAATGGCAGGGATTCAATAAACAGACTTCTTTGCAAGAGATCACGGGTTTGGTCGGAGAGTTTCATCTCCTCAAGTGGGGAGTTGCTGATCGCGTCCCAAAAGGTATTGCCGGTGTCGACGGCCGTCAGTTTCGCGAGCAACCCTCCTTGACTGTGCCCGATCAGCACCATGGCATCGAGGGCGGGGTCTTGATATTTGTGTCGCAGTTGGTCCACGGTCTTTTGCAGAAGTTCCCGGAGCAACGCCGCTGAGTACAGAATGGGATTCCCTGTATCATACGTAAAATACCAAAATTGAAAACGACTGCGAATGGAGGGATCGATGATCAAATCATTGGTCATATCGGCCCACCTTCCAGGGCCGGAGGCCGTCCCGTGGACAAAAACAACCGGAATGCGCCCCGGCCTGTACGGCTCGAGAGCCATTAATTCTCCAGACTGCAGCGCAACCGAATCACCCATGAAAAACCCTTTCAGTTCCCGTTCCCAGACTGTGGATTCGGCCAGACTGGCCGCCAGAGAGGAGGTAAATTCAATTTCCAACGGCACATCCCTGCCATTGATACTGACGGTCTTCCGGTCATAGGCGTTGTACAGCTCCCATTCTCCCTGAATGGAGTCGCTTTTCAATTGTTGAAGGAGGTTGGAGAACCGCATAAAGGCGGTAACAGGCATTTTACCCTTGGCAATCTGTAAACCTTCCTCCTGCCCCAAGGGAATTTGATCGGCCGCTAACGGAACTCCGATACCGGCTTGCCGATACCGGTTTTGTAACCCACGGACTTCCAACTCTGCGACAGGGATGAAATTGGTGAGTGTCCGGTTTTCCCACTGAAGCCGATTATCCGGAAGTTCCACCTTGAGGGTTCCGAAGGGAAGCGTATAAGTTCCGGATTGCAGATTCATGACGGAACGATCCTTTGAAATAAACGCTGACGTCAGGCCTCGATTATACACATCAGCCGCAATCCGCCCCCGAGGATCTAACGAGTCATAAAGACGTCCAGAATCTTCGGAAAACAAATACCAATACGCATACAAGGCCGAGGCCAGATAATAGGACGGTTGGTTGGTTTTTTCTGCATATAGAAAAGACAATTCAGCGAGCGCGAATGCTACATAGACTTTCCGTTGTTCTTCGGCAAGGAAGAAATGATGCAATTGGTTCAACGCCTCAGGGGGATTATTGAAATAGGCGTCAGTTAGGTCGGTGATACGGAGCACATTATCAGTAAAGGGGCTGAGTTCCCCTGAAGAAATCACGTTTTTGGTCAATTGGTGGCGAACGGTTTCAGAATCGACCCGGGCCACACCTACCGGGGTTTGACAGCTGGCCAGAACGGCCGGGATGAGGATTACGAAAAACCATCGGTAGTTAGCTTGCACACTCGCCATCTTCCTGAGCCATTCTTTTGAAAAAATTGTGTGAAGTCTGACTCCGGAAAATCTTGAATCCACGTTTTTCGCGAATTGGCTCACCCATGGCTACCCTCGGATCACCGACTCACCCCATCCAACCGGGAGGAGTGAGTCGGTCCAGTCTTTGAAAAACCGAGAGACTCAACCTATACTATCCCGCTGCTAAATCCTCGACTAATCCATCAAGGGAATATTGGCTGCGAGGTCAAACTTGATCGCGGCCCGGATTTTGTTTTCCATTTGCAGGTAGCGAGCCACTTTATGAGCCGGAAGCACTTTGCTGAGTTTTTCGGCATACTCCCTCCGCATTTTCACTTCCGCACCTTCTGTTTTGAGTGACTCATTGATCAGATCTTTGGCCACATTTATCAGGCACGGACCCTTTATTGTAGGCCTCGGCATATTCGTTGATCAGTCCGCCCAAATGACGGTTTAACTGTTCCAGATCTTTTTGATAGCCCTCATAGAGCGGCCAGAAATCCTTTGATTCCTTGTCGGTCAAATCCATATTGCTGGCGATAAGAAGCTTCTTATCGGCCTTCACCTTATCGATCAGAATTTGCATGTTGGTGATTTGTGCGTTCTCGGCGAATGCTGGAGTCGCACACGTGAGGATGGCGGCGACGACAAGACATGATAACGGCTTCATAAGATCATACCCCTTAGTTGTAAGTAGATGATGAATGAGATAAAAATAGTACGAGCAAAGCTTCGTATTTCGAATTGAATTTGCGGCAGCAAGCCTAGCAAAGGCATGTAATTAAAGAATAAACCAAAGATTGAAATAAGGTCCAACAAGCTGACAAGGGCTTCGATAAGGATTTGAGAAAACCAATTGCACACAAGTGCCGTGGCGCGAAACCGGCTAGAAGCTCGTGATACGGAGATGCAGGGAGAGAGAAGATGGGCACGGATGCGCCGGGAAAAATCAGGCGCCTGATCGGCTTGTAATGCCACCTCATTGATATGGGAACGACGCTGCAATTCTGCAAAAGGCAAATCGGTGTTCATTCGGCCCTGTTCGTACACATATTCGGGGGTATACCCGCTTAACAGAATTTTCCAGGAGAACGGAATATGGTTGGGATTTAATCGCGTGTGCATCCAGATGACATTGGTGCAGTTGCCGGTAAGGGTATTGTAAAACTTGGGCTGTTCCCGAAGTTGATTGATTTCTCGAAGGTAATCCAGAAATATCCGTCTTCCGTTTTCAATCGGAGCCGGTCAACGGATAGAGATACACATCTTCAGGCGGATCCTTCCGATAATTCGTCCGGACCCGGATCAGATCCCGTTCGTCGCCTACAATATAAATCAGTTCATACTGCTTAAAAAATCCTTTAATCGAAGAATACCCTTCCGTGGCTTCCTTGCGGGCTTCAATGGAAATGGCCAGATGGTCATCACCGAACCCGAAACTCAGAAAGGTATGCGCGATCATCGGTCCCATCCAATATGCCGCGATGAGATCTACCGAATCGAGCTGTGTGAGGTCGTAGGTGCGATCGTAATAGGCCGGCGTAAAATCGGTCTCGGTCCGATAGTCAAAGTTTCGAATGTTATGGACCGTAACCAAATCGCCATCAAACGTGGCGTAGGGAAGTACCGCCACTTCCGGTTGCCATTCCCGATCATTGGATGGCTCAATCATGCTCCACCAGACAAAGAGCACGACAAACAGGCCTGCATAGGCCACAGTGGCTATCCGGCGAAATCGTCTGATGCAATAGGCTCCCAAGGCGGCCAGGCCCGCTACTGCATAGGCTGAAGCCAGAAGGGTCCGAAGCGTGTCATCTTCCGGCCCGTCAAAATATAAGCGCAAGTGTGCCCCAGGCCCCCGTTCCAACAATCAGGAACGCTCCCAGGAAAAAACCAACGTACCTTGTTATCCGGCGAAAGAAAATTTCCTGATTCATGTGTGTCAGAGTTGAGCGGGTCCTGTTCTCCTGGTTCCCTGCGGAGCCTACCACAAAATAGGCGTCTCAGTGGCGAATGACACAGAAGATTCAGAAAAACAGACTACGTGCAAAATCCCAATGAACAATCGGGATCTTTTCAAAACCATTCAGATCTGGAGCTGAAAGATTCTGGCGCCGGCTTCCAAAGGGGGGGGTGGTGCAATCTGCAGTATGTTTAAAAGGTGATTACAGATCCCGGCAATTTCCTTCGTCAGGTTCAGGGATGGGAGTGTTGAATAATTACGATTTTCAAGGATAAATTTGCCCAGGATTAGATTACTCATCAAAGGCTCTGGCGGCTTTTTCAACAGACCCGGGATGAGTGTTTCGAGCGTCAAGCTTCAGTATCACCCGAAGGGCATGGCTTTCGCCGAATCCCCTGGAGACTTCACTATCCCGTAAGAAGAAAGCGGAGACGTGAACCTTTATTTCGCCCCAGTGGCCCTAGAGTACAAATTATCTCGGATGTTACCAGGTGAACCGGAGAAATCCTCCGTTATAGTCAGGACCATTGATGGAGGGAGGAAGAACCAGCGGCAACCGGTCACGGTTCACGTGTATTTCTTTCGGAAGAGTTCCTTCGGGAATGACCGCTTCCAAAGCCTGGAAACTGTGCATTTCGACGCCCAATTGGATTCCCGGCAACTTCCCTGGATCTTTGAGAGAAAAATTTGGACCGTGTTTCCACTGAAAGTCGTATTTTGGAGGAGCTTGCTGAATAAGCGGGACGTCGAACAATCGTTTTTCCCATCTGTGGGAATCGCGTAATCTGGCTGTGCTCTTTTCCGTGAGATCAGGCATGGGACCGAATTCCCTTCCGCCTGCAACCTTTCCGGCAACCAACATCGCTTCGGCATTCGAAGGGATTCCTATGCTCGACAAAAACATTAACAAAAGAGTTAGTAAGAGTGTATTTGAAAAATCTGTTCTGCTTTCAGGGTTCATGATGCCACTCCTTTCTTCATTTTACCCTTTCCCTATCTTTTCTTCCAAGGGATTACTCTGTTGTCCGTAGAAAAAACGTGAAAGCCGGACCTTCGGTGTCTGAGTAATAGGCTCTTCAATCATTAGTCAGTTTTTGACTTTTAGTCATTCTGCCCCGAAAAAAATAGTCCGCCCTAGGCGATGCCGGCTTGATGACACTCTTGGGGAAAAATTTCTTTCAGGATGCGGTTCCTGGTTTCCTCCCAATCCAGCTCGTGAAAAAACGGATGCCAGCCGAACCCATCCAATAAGGCATGTATGTTTTCCCATACCGCCTTTCTCGGATCCGAAATTCCAAGGGCAAAGAGGTTCACTTCTGAGAACATGAGCACATAGGCACCGAATGCCCCTGTCCACAATCCAAAGGTGACCTCCTCGATGGTCACGCCCTTCCGAAGTTGAAGGTGGCCTTCTTTAACGGCGTCCCGTAACACTCCGAAGACAATTCCGATATTATCCTGCTCGGCCCTTTCCAGGTCTTTTTGCAAAGCCGGAGAGGCCTTTCCCCTGATGGATGCATTCAGGAGCAGTAATTTGGATTTAAAATGATCAGGATTAAGCCGAATGAACAAATCGTACCCCAGAGCCATCGCAGCCACTCGTTCCCTCGGAGTGCCATGAAACTGGGAACCTCTTAAGAGAAAGGTGCCACATTTTTGCGCGGATTGGATGAGCATCGCGACTAAAATTTCTTCTTTACAAGAAAAATGCTGATAAATCGTTCCCTTGGAGTATTCCGTGAGTTCCGCGATTCGGTCCATGTTGAGTTCGATATAGCCAATCTCCAACAACAAGTGCCTGGCGGTATCGATAATCAGCGTTTCCCGCTGTGCATACTCTCGTTTTTTTCTCTCTGAAGTGGCCATTGGCTATGTATAACAAAAGAATGACGTAACGTCAAAATTTGACATATAGAAATAAAAAAGAAAAGTTTTTACCCGGAAATGACATGAATCATTCAGAGACGGAACTAATTTTTGGGGTTCGGGTTGTCGTGTGAGAGAAGGCTTTTGAGATAGGGCGGAAACAATGTCGGGGATACAGAACGTGCAGGGCATATGCTTTTTTTAATTTTATTGTCGGCCACGAAATGGTATAGAAAAGGGTTTTCTACACAGAAGGACAATCTCACAAATTTCCCTTTCAACAACCCACCCTGCCGCTTGAGTGACGAGTAGAAAAACCGGAAGAAGGAAGAACAAATGGATGTATGGCTGCAATTTTCAAATTTATCAACCCCTGTGTCGAAGCAAAGCAGACCATTTATGCCTATGGTAGAGCGATGGATTCTGGCTGTTATTCTTGTGGCCATGACGGCTTGTGCGACCACTCAACAGGCAAAGACAGTCGAGAGGTCCGGGTTTCTTGATGACTATTCAATCCTTCAAAAAGGCGCGGGAGGCAGTGAAGCCCTCCTGCGATACGTCAATCCCATGCCGATTGGAAACACTATACCAAGGTGATGATTGACCCCGTCCAACTCTGGATGGGAGAGGGATCTTCTCTCCGGGATATCCCACAAGAAGACCGCACCCGGTTGGCCTCACTTCTCTTGGGCACATTACAGAATGCCTTATTGGCAGATTACCGGATTGTTCGTGAGGCCGGGCCTCATGTCATGCGTCTGAGTGTGGCACTCACAGAAGCCGAAGCCTCCCATACCGTGTTAGATACCATTTCCAGTGTCCTTCCGACGGGATATCTCATTTCCGGCACGAAATCTCTCGCAACAGGAACCGGAACGTTTGTGGGCAGCGCCAGCGTAGAAGCCAAAATGACCGATGCCGAACTTGGGACTCTTTTGGCCGCTGCCGTAGATCGCCGGGGGGGCGCAAAATCGTTGTCGGGAGTTACATCAGAATGGAATGACGTCGAAGAATCATTTCAGTACTGGGCCAATACTCTCCGCTATCGCCTGTGCCAATGGCGCGGCGAACACAGTTGTGTGCACCCCACGGAATAAGAATCGGCAACGCGCGGGGTATAACCCTTTAGGAGAAAGCCAAAAAGTTATAGAGGAAATTCTACCGGATATAAAGTCACGCTTCCCGCAGGACAAGGGACATCATTACACCGACGATGGGTTCCCCACCCCACCCTGTATGGAGAGGGTAACTGGGTGGTGCTCATACAACCGGATAAGACGTCCAAAGAACAGATGCGACGATGTGTCGGCGCCGACCAATACAACCTCGGGGAGTTGAATCTCTGAATACCCGGGGTATCCCGTCTCATGGCTTGCCTCATGAGGCTAATTTTGCCTATTGGAATACGGAATACTCCCCCAATCCGTGCATTCCCATGCGGCATTCCTGTGAGCACCTCTCCATACGGAGACACTTGTAACGTGGACTCTAAAAAGTTCATCGCTGGCCCGGGGTCACTCAAGGAAACCCTATTTTGCTCACTGCCCCTCCCCGAGCTTACTGTTGCACCGTTGATTTCATTGCCTCTTTTTCCAGAATCAGGCGATAGGCAATAAAATATTTGTAGATGTTACTCACGTATTGCACGGTCTCGCGACCAATATGCTTCGCAGCCACTATCTCCACATTTTTAAACCACTTATTCGGATTCAAGCCCATCGACGGCGCCTTAGTCCGGAGCTTCGCGATCTTGGCAGGGCCCGCATTATAAGAAGCTATCGCAAAGAGCCACTGGTTTAACAGGCTCATATTCTGGTCTCTAAAATACCGGTCATGCAGGAAATGCAAGTATTTGACTCCGGCATGAATATTGGGCTCAACCTGAGTAATATTGGGAATATTGACGTTTGGATCCCGAGCGGTACTCGGCAAGAGCTGCATCACACCGATGGCACCCGCAGCACTTCTTTTCCGTTGGTCCAACATGGACTCCTGATAGCCAAGGGCCATGGCGAGCACCCAATCAAATCCATAGGGCTTGGCGGTCTTTTCAAACATGTGCATGAGACTTTGAAATTTCTTGCGCTCCTGCGTTGCCAAGGCATGTTTGACGTAGTTGGTATTTTTCAAATACCGGGTAAATAGCATATTTCCGACTAAGGTACCCTTCTTATTGTTCCTGACAAACCGGTTGATCACCTTTTGCAGTTTCGGACTGTTTTTCCGAAAGGCCCAAGCGATCTCCCCGCCGGTATTGATGGCAATGTCCGGATGCAGGCGGATATTCTCAAAAATTTTTGCCCAAAATTCCGCCTTGGGGCTATCCATAACGAGCATCGGCAATAAGCCCGCGTTCACCATTTCAAGAAGATCTTCGTCTTCAAGGTTCTCCTCCTCAGGGATGAGCGTCATCTCCGGTTTCCCGGCCTTGAGAAAGGAGGCATTCAAGCGAACAAGGTGTTCGTAAAAGCTACTGGACTTCCGCACATGGATGGTCTGTCCGGAAAGATCATCCAGACTGGAGAGAGAGGGGCTACTGGGCCCCGTGACAATAATCTCGCGAACGTTGGTGAGAAGCGGTTCGGAAAAATCAATGAGTTCCTTGCGTTCGGATGTGATCGTGAGGCCACCGGCCGCAATATCACCAACCCCATTGAGCAAATCCGGAATGAGTTCATCACGGTTCACCGGAATGAAGACCAACTGAACCTGTACGACCTTTCGCTTCAGATCTGCGTTGATCTGCTTTGCAAATACTTTCATAAGATCGTAGGTAAGCCCACGCTGTCTGCCGCCGTCCAGGAAGTAAAAGGTTTTGCTAAAGGGCACAAGCACCCGAATTTGGTTGCGGTTGACCATCCCATCCCAATCACCCGTCCACGGCTTCAGAGCCTGACGGAACTTCGCGCCGAATTGGTCATCCTCCAAATTTTGAGAGGCCCCTGATTCAGCACCAAGGATGAGAAACAGGACAGATGCCAACACCACAAGATAAGAGAGACATCTGGTCTTTTGTCGCGTTACCATCATCATAGTCATAGACGGCGAGCCTATCATGGGTAATTTCCGAAATGCCATTATGAATATTTTCGATCGATGAAATCCAATACGTTATTGAGTCGATATCAATCGAAACAACAGGCTGAGCCGGTCCTGGTTGTGGCCGCGTAGACGATAGGTTTCAAAGGGGTCTGAGGAATGGCCAACAGTTACACGCTGGAAGGAAACCTGCCATTCACGATTCCCGTGCAACAGAAATGTTCTCCTCCTTTTGCGTCCCATCACTTTTTCCATGAATGCATTTTGGTATTGGTCGAATGGATCTTCGCTAACCGGCAAGACCGGTACTCTGTATTCTCACGAAAGGTGGAGAACCCCAACCGAAAAGAGAGAGGCTCCTCGGTTCCTGGTCAGCCCTTTGATGAGAGATAATTTTCCACCAGTCCTGCTAAACTCCACTTCACATCATTTCCTCTGCTCCGCATGTTATCCTCTGCTGTGATGTTTACGAAACCTCTCCCGAGGCTTGGTTGTGCAAAAGGAATGTTGTTGGCTTCTATCAAAACATGCATAGGTTGGGTCATTGCCGGAGTGATCCTGGGATTTCTCGGGAGTCAACCCGCCTATTCAGAAGATATAAAAAAGCTGGCTGAAGAAGTGGAGAACCCCGTGTCCGATCTCGTGCGTGCGGGATTTACCAATGCGACCTATTTCGGGGCAGGGTCCAACAACCATCTCTTTAATACCTTTGATCTTCAGGCCTCCACCACAAGAAGATTTGGCGACTGGGCTCTTCTTAACCGGCTGACGATTCCCCTCCCCTACTTGCCGGCCAATGCCATAGTGGATAAAACGGGAAGTCTTGCCGGCCTGGGAGATATTACGTATACGGGGTTTCTTGCCCGAGACGAATCCAAGCGACGGTTCAAGCTGATTGGTGGTTTTGGACCAACGTTTATTTTGAATACGGCTACGGATGATCGCCTGGGTTCGGGGAAATGGAGTGTGGGTCCGACTCTGGCGTTCGTCAGCCTTCCGGATCCCTGGGTGGTGGGTGCCGTCGTCGGAAACTTCTGGTCGTTTGCAGGGGATACACAACGCCGCAAGGTCAACCTGTTTTTACTTGAGCCATTTGTCAATTACAATTTTCCCAACGGCTGGTATCTGACCTCTACTCCGTCGATCACCGCAAACTGGGAGGCGGAGAATACGCGAAACCGTTGGACGGTACCCATTGGCGGGGGATTCGGGAAAGTGGTGTTCCGCGGAGAAAAACGTCCGATCAACATCAAACTCCAGGGATTTTATTTTCTGGAAAAACAGGATCTGGCACCTGACTGGACGCTCCAGCTCCAGTTTCAAATTTTGTTCCCGGATAAACCCGCCTAATTTCCATCTCCCTCTCTCATCAACCCGCTCTTTGAGACCTTCCTGACAATTGGAGCCATGGCCTGTTCTGTTTGAGCTGGAGAAATGGATATTATTGGGAGCGTTCAATATAGTGCATCGTCCGGCAGAGGGACGTGTTGCCCGGAAATCAGTAAGGAGAGGATGAATGTCTGAATTGATGGCTGCATATTCCGTCGTTTTTCGAACAATCCTGCTGGGTTTTGTGCTCATGGCGTGGCCTTGTCTGCATGGGATGTCCGTGGCGTTCGCTCAAGGCAGTGCCGGTAGCGTGATCGAACAGGCAACAACACAAGCCGGGGAAAAAGCGGTCGAGAAGGTCACTGAAAAAACCATGGAGAAAGTCGCCGAAAAAGCTGCCGAAAAAGCCGTCGAGAAAGCCACCGAAAAAAGCGTCGAGAAAGTCGTTGAGAAGGCGGCCCAACAAGCGATGGAAAAAGTGGTTCAGAAGGCCGCTGAAACCACCATGCAGAAAGCGGCCGCAAAGGCCGCCCAGGAAGAGACGGCCCAGGCGGAGCTCACGGCCAAACGCCCGGAGGAATTCAAAGGACCGACCACCGTACATTTCATGGTGTTCGTGGTGGATATCGATGAGATTGATGATGCGGCCCAAAACTTCACCGCCAATGTGTATCTGCGTCTTCGCTGGAAAGATGCGCGCTTGGCCAATCCCGAAGGGGCGATACGCCAAATCCCCCTCTCGGAAGTGTGGAATCCCAGGCTGTTGCTTGCCAACCAACAGGGGCTTATTCCGCATTCATTGCCTGAAATTGTGCAGGTTCAGCCTGATGGAACGGTCATATATCATCAACGCTACACGGGGAAGTTATCTCAACGGTTAATGCTGGCTGATTTTCCCAGGGATAGCCATACCTTCACCATTCAGTTTGTGGCGGCCGGTTATCAGGCCGACGAATTGACGTTTGAGCCTGAATCCGTCAGAAATATTCGTGGCGGATCCATGGCAAACACCTTGTCATTGGCGGATTGGAAGATTTTGTGGTTCGAAGCAGTCGTGGCCCCCTACAGCCCGATTGAAGAGATACGCACCGCCGGATTTGCCTTTCAGTTTCAGGCCAAACGCTACGTCGCGTATTATCTCTGGCAGGTGGTGTTACCACTGGCGGTCGTCGTCATTATGTCGTGGGCGGCGTTCTGGGTCGGACGAGAGCACATCGGCGTCCGGATCGCGGTGGCGACGAGTTCCATTCTGACTCTCATCGCGCATCGCTTTGTCCTGGCCAGCCTCCTTCCCCGTCTTCCCTATATGACTCACCTGGACTATTTCACCGTCGGGAGTACACTCCTGGTGCTCCTGGCGTTGATCGCGGTGATCGCAACAGGCTTTCTTGCCGCTCACGGTCATGATCGCCACGCGCGAAGAATCGACCTGTTAGCTCGGGGAACTTTTCCGAGCGCGTTCTTGCTGTTGTTAATCTGGTTTATGGTGGGATGATCCCCTGGTGCCGGGAAAGCACTATCATATTGATGAGAGAAAAATCTCCAAACCTGGAACGCGCCAAATGGTGCCGGGGACAATTCTCGCTCCTATCAAGAAACAGTGGAGGACCACAACGCCTGGGGCCTTACTCCGGATAAAATTCGAAAGGCCCTGGCAATGGACGACTGGCAGGTTTCCGTGTTAAGCACATCCTCAATTTTTCTGATGGAAACGATCCGGCAAATAAGACATCCCGGTTCACAATCTTCAACCATTCGTGTGGGGTAAGAAATGAAAGTACCATCATGTGTGGGGTTATGTTTTTTACTATTGTCCGCTTGTGGTCCTACGCAACAGTGGGTCAAACCTGGCGCGACAAGTGCAGATTTAAAATCGGCGATTACCCTCTGTGATCGGGAGAACGTGCATTTTGGGAAGGATCGCATCGCACATTTCGGCCCGGAAGACGAAACCACCCGACCAAGAAGCTATCCAAGAGGTGGAGGGGAAATGATGAGGGAGAAATGCCTTGAAAGTCACGGTTGGACACGTGAGTATGTCGAGTGAACTGTCCGGATTCAAACACTTTTCCACGATAGCTTCGGACCGGGTTGAATACATTTCCTGATTCCTTGCAGGCAACCTTCAGCCGGCAATTGGAAGAGTCATTCACGACGGCCTGTCAGGGTGGGGGCCCTGCATACAGGGCCCCGGATGCAAAGATGACAAGGGGGGGATATTTCCCTAGAGGGAGGGACACCCATTGCCGTCTGTTCCTGGCATGGCGCAATGGGACAATTTACAAACCACGAACCTTCCCATTTTAATCGGCACAGAGTGTTCGATTTCTCGTTGGAGGATATTGGTTATCCACTTGGCTGGAGCGGGAATCGTCTTGTCCGGTTTCCCAGATACGGACACATTTCGCATTGACATAGAGCAGATCTTTTCGAGGACCGAAGACATTCACCAGTGCCTTTTTGGTTCCTTCCACTGTTCCCTCTAAAAGAAAGATATTTCCCCGGGTGGTGTAAAATTCCTTTTCGCGTTTCCCGATAAACCGAATAAGAAAATGCCTACTCCTATCGGTTTGACCTATTTGGGGTCCTTCCTCGATCTGCGTTTTGGGATAGGGCAGCCATTCCGCTAAGATTAAATACCCCTCGTCGGTTTGATCAATGCTGACGACGGCTCCTGCAAGCTTCTTTTCCTGTCCCAGGTAACCTGAGGGATTGTCTGCTATTTCGTCGAACTGCGAGCTGGTGGTCACCGTCTTTGTCCCATTCGATTTGGATGACAATAAATCGGAGCCTGGTAATGCCTTGCATCCTATCTGCAGAGCTACCAGTCCCACTATGCCAAGTACGATAATCCCTTTTCTCATGAAGATCCTCCTTTGTGTTAAACAAAAAGCCCTGACAATGCAGACGAAAACAGAATGCGATTGATTCCGGTTGCATGGGGAATTTTTTCTCATATGAGAGTCCAAGCCTAGCTCGAACTTATTGCAGCCGGGTCAAGGGCTTGTTACGGCATTGTTAACTTTCAGGGATCAATTCAATGACTAGGCTTTGAAGCCGAATGGATGGGATCCTCTGGGTTCACTTGGCCGTCCTGCTCCCGATGTTCAGAATCTCCAATCCACACACCTGCTCGAACCTTATAGCCCAATGCCTTCCGGGATTCAATTTTCGTTCAGGAAGGCACAGGGGTCGAACATATATCTGAACACGACTAACCTACTTTGAAACGTTTGAGGCAAAACTTGCGTATTTTCGGAATGAACCACAGCCTAAAAAGGATCCCTGTGAAAAATTACCGACGTAAAAGAACGGGACAACCTGACAACATTGTCATAGAGCCCTATGGCTTTTTGGATGATAAATATTGCTAACGTATTTGGTCGGCTCAGTTTTTCATACTTGTAAAACCTAGCCGTGCAGGAAATTCCCAATGACACTCTTCCCTACAAGAATTCGATATGTCTTGAGAGGAGAATTTACCTTTTGCAGAACCGAACTATGCCGTAAAGAGAACATACCTACCGTTAAATTTTTCAGGGCCTGACGGTCGGAGGGAGACCCTCCTCACCAATGGAAGACAGAGCGGTTTATGTGATTTCCTGGATTCCGTATGCTATTCTTGTTTCGTTAGGAAAAAAGCCTTTTGGTGTCCTCATTTGAGATATAAAATCGGCGTTCGGGGGAATAGGGGGACCTCTTCAGTGTGACTCAGGCAAGGTGTGGTCGAATGCTTGTCTGAGTGTGTTGCTTAATGAATTCAGTACCCACAATTTACCCTCACCCGGCGAAAATCACGGAGTGAGCGAGAAGGAGGTTTTGTGATGAGCTGGAAGTTATTTGTAGGCGTGGTTGTGATGATTATGTGGGTTGGTGGGTGTGCTGACACCTATCAGGTCAAAGGGGATATGGGGGAAACGGGGTTTCTCGTCGATGCCTACCCATTATTAAAACCTGGCAAAGAAGGGGAAGCTAATCTTGTCTACCTGAATCCGGATGCCAGATTTAAGACCTACGATAAGATTATGCTGGAGCCGGTGACCGTCTGGCTGGGAAAAGGTGCTGAGGCCAAAGACACCGGAGTGGTGCCCCCGGACGACGTTCGTGAACTCGCCAATACGTTTTATCAAAAAATTTCCGAGCAATTGTCCAAGGATTATACCCTTGTACAGGAGTCTGGCCCAGGTGTGATGCGGCTTTCAGCGGCTCTCACAGATGTCGAACATGGGATGCCCGTGTTGGATACGATTTCTACCCTTCACCCCGTTGCGCGGATCGCCTCCGAGGGTAAAAAACTGGCCACTGGTACCCAAAGCTTTGTTGGAGGAGCCAGCGTCGAAGTCAGGCTTGTGGATTCGCAATCAGGGAAACTGCTTGGAGCCGGGATCGACCGGCGTGCGGGAGGCAAAACGCTCGGGAAGGGGTTCGGCTTCTGGACTGACGTCGAAAACATCATGGACTATTGGGCAGCCAAAATTCGCTGGCGTTTGTGCATGCAGCGAAAAGGCACCGACTGCCAAGCACCAGACTAAAAAGTGCATCAGGGGTGGGCTGGCAAAAAGAATTTCCTCTCTCCGGGAGATTTCGGATGCCCACCCCTGAAGTCCTCTCCCATCTTCCTTCTTGTTGAATCCTTCCAACCAACACATTGACTTTCGTCGCCTTCTTGCCCACCCTAACATCAGAGAACCGTTGCCCCCCCATTGCATGCATGAGCCCAAAAGAATCCGTGGCATCTGCGTCAGGCTTGTCCGCGCCAAAGCTTTTGACACGGCCCTCAGTTGGGTAACAATTAACGAGAGAAAGATCAGACGGAGGAAGATCCCTAGAGAGGAAAAACAAGCGAAGCCAAGCAGCTGGGGAAGCAAGGAAACGCGTCAGTGATGTATATAAAGATCAAAGTGTTCCGCTACCAAGACCTGGCCCTGTAAACCAGACAAGAGCATATCCGCAGGTAAAAATGTATGGTTCGAGCGATTCGGAGGGATCCAATTCTGATCGAACGGATGCCCTCCGCGAGTTCGCAACTGACTGTACGAGTCTAGGCATCCACCACTTTGGAACTGACTGCCTTATTTAAAATACAGGTGAAGCACCGGGCATGAATATTCTTGTGGGAGAATCCTGGTCGGTTGTCAGAAACCTTTTACTTTAGCCGATCTTATAACCTTTTGCCTCCATGCAGGTACGATGGGCACGATCAAAGGTTTCCCGCGTGCGCTGGTTCCGGGCTCCGGCCTGTTGGACGTCCTGCTGATACTCCTGCTCAGCCGCCCGCTGTCCCATCAAACCCAGCCCGCCGCCGGCAGCGGCACCGATGGCTGCTCCCATCCCTGGATCGCCCGCAATGGCCCCTCCGATAGCTCCGAGCGCCGCGCCCCCCATCGCGCCGAACAACGCACCGCCGCCCGATGGCGGAGGAGGCGCGGCGGCCAGGGTCGGATGTTCGGGATCGTAACCCGTTTGCTGTTTGGCCCATTTGTAACAGGTAAAGTCGTCCTGCTCCTGCTGCTCCGGACTCTGTCCCTTTTCCGGAAACACAAACGTCTTCGCCTGCGGAGGAGGCGCATAGTCGACAGGAGAACCCGATGGCTGTGGCCCGACCTGCTGAGTGCCCACACAACCTGCCACCATGACCGCACATGACAGCATGACAAACCACTGCTGTACCCTCATCATCTTCTCCTTTATGTATTCGGTCAAGGACGGACAGCCCTACCCGATCTTGTACCCTTTGGCTTCCATACAAACGTTGTGCGCACGGTCAAAGGTGGCGCGAGTCTGCTGGTTTTGGGCCGAGGCTTGTTGAACCTCTTCCTGATACCCCCGCTCAGCCCGACGTTGTCGCATCATGCCCAGCCCGCCGCCGGCAGCAGCACCGATCGCCGCACCTTCACCGGCGTTGCCCGCGATGGCTCCCCCAATGGCTCCGAGTGCGGCACCCCCCATTGCCCCACGCATCCCACCACCACCGGATGGCGGCGGCGGCGCGGCAGCCAGGTTCGGATGTTCCGGATCGTAACCGGTCTGCTGTTTGGCCCATTTGTAACAGGTAAAGTCGTCTAACTCCTGCTGTTCCGGACTCTGTCCCTTTTCGGGAAACACAAACGTCTGTGCTTGCAAGGGAGGGGCAAGGAGAAGCAACCCCAGTCCAAACATCAGTCCCAAGTTCAAATACGTACGCATGGATGCCTCCACATGTAGAGAATGATTCGTTTCGCGTTTATTTTTTGTCGGGAATGTGATAGGTCAAATTAGGCCACACGGCGACTCCCTCTCCAAGCTGTTGGGCCGACTCAACACCGCTGACCATCGTAATTTCCCGCGCCTGGATTTTCGAAATCATTTCGCCTTCCCCTGTAATGCCGGCAAACCTGCCGGTGCCCCCGGTGATGGTAAATGTTCCCCGGCACCCTTCCACATCGCCGGTGCAATTGAATTCTGCAAAGACGCGGTTGCCCTGCTCCCCCGTGATGACACACTTGGCATGACCTGTTTTCGTTCCCTTTTTCAAATCGGCATCAACCGTGCCGGGACAAACGATCGAGGCCGCATGCATCGGTCCTTTGCCGTCATCCACCAACATCACACCACTGTATACGGCCACCATATACACTTGCTCAGGCCCAACGGGAAATGCAAAGCCTACTCCTTTCCACGGAGACATCGCTTTGACACTGCCTTCTTCTGCATGGCCATACCCGCCGCTCAGCAGCAACGTGACCGCAATGAGAACGGTCATTGTCACGATTCCCCTCATCAATCGCTTCATGGGTTCTTCCTCCTTGGTATAGATGAAAATGTAACGGATGCGCGCCAATATACCAAACATTTTCACGCGAGGAAAAGCTGTGAATCACAAATTTGCCTGTTCCCGGTCGGCAGAGTCGAGTGGTGACCTGGACTCAAAAAATAAGGAGAACAGTCCATAGAGGACAGGAAAAATTTGCGGTTCGACCGGCGCTTTTCCTTGTCACCTCTCTTTCAGCCGAACGGCAGCCCATGATTGCGGCCACCCCGATATTGTATCGCCCCGAATATCCCCATCGGTAAGGATTCACGTAGTTTGCACATCTCAAAAGCATGGGGTGTGTCCTCGATTTTTCATGCTGTTTTACCCTACAATGCCCAATCCATAATCAGGACAGGATTGACCGATAGGTTTGGACAGTCGATTCCACCCATTGAAGATCTTTCTTCCGGACAGAATAGCATACAGGGAAATCCGCAGGGACGGAAAATTGAATTCATCCAACATCCAACAACCAAATGGAGGTCTGTCATGAGATCCCTCACAGGAATCGTCCTAGGAGTCTTTGCCATTACTGTGGTAGCAGGATGCTCCTCTACCAAGATCACCGAAACACATCCGATGTACGGCAAAGAGAAACTTCCCAAGCCGGAACGCATCTATGTGTATCCCTTTGCTGCCACCCATTCGGATCTCCCGGCCTGGTCCTCGGCAGCCAAACAGCATGCCCCACCCAGCGCACCGCCATCGCCCGAGCACCTCGAGACAGGGCGAAAACTGGGTGCTGCCGTCGCGGAAGAATTAGTCTCGAAAATTCAACAAATGGGACTGACGTCCCTGGTGGCAGACGCCCGGACCGTTCCGCGAGTCAATGACCTGTTGATTGTGGGGTATTTTGGCACGTTCGAAGAAGGCAGTACCCTCAAACGTATGGCCTTGGGGTTCGGATCCGGAGCAGCTGAAATCACGACGGCTGCGGAAGGATACCAGTGGACAGCCGATGGCCCCCGGCAACTCGGCGCCGGGAAGATGGATTCCGCGGGAAATAAAATGCCGGGAATGGCTTTACCTATTGTGGTCCTGGCAGCGACCGCCAATCCAATCGGATTGATTGTCGGCGGAGGCGCAAAGGTGTATGGGGAGATGTCGGGAAAAGATACGATCGAGGGCGCGGGAAAACGAACGGCAGATGCCATCGCCGAACACCTTGAGGGGAAATTCAAAGAACAGGGGTGGATCCGGTAATTCGGATTCGAAAGGTCCAAATGGCACGAATAGATGCCGATTGAAAAATACCCGTCACGGTGCATGGTAACGGCAGGCATCCTGCGAACGGGGTATCACGCATGTCGCCGAGGCGAGTGAAAAGGAATGTCGCCATCATGACGAATCGCACCCTGAACGATTTCAGGCATCGGCGAGAAAGCCCCTTCGCATGTTTATGCAAACGTGACCATCAGGGCGGCCCACGCACCTAAATCGTCATTGTGACCCGATTGACTTTAACCTGGGAATGTTGAAATTATTCGCCCAATCCGACAGAGGGGAGAGAACGCATGCGGTTGAAGACGAACCAATCCCACGTTTCCAAAGTTCTGGTAGGCCTTTGCGTCACCCTGCTCTTCAGCGGACCTATCCCTGAAGCCGGAGCTCTGCCGACAGTCGATGAAGTGCTCCAGGAATTGCACCTCTCGGATAGCGACGGAGAAGACATCCGGCAGGGAAAGATTGTGGATTGGTCGCCCAGTGAAGGATCAGATCGGGAATTGGCGCTCGGTATGGCCTTCCTGGTGAACACCAAACCGGAGGATCTGGAAAAGCTCTATAAAGAAGCCATTATTCTGAAAGAAGTCTCGGTCATCACGGCCCATGGCCGGCTGACGGGCGAGGGTACCATGGCGGATTTGGCAGGGGTAAAGTTGCAGCCAAATGCAGAAAAAGAAGCCGGGCGTTATTTGAACGTGGAACCGGGCGACAAACTGAACCTTGATGCAAATGAGATGGCCGCGTTTCAAGCTCTCAAGTCAACGCACAAGAGTGACGAAGTGCCGGTGAAGGAGGTCGAAGACCTAGTGCGGCAGAAATTACTCGCCCGCTACCAGGCCTACCGGACAAAGGGGCTGTCAGGCGTTGCGCCCTACGAACGTGGTAACGGAAAGCAACGGAATGCGGGCGATGAATTGCTCCTCTCCACGAAGGAACTGACAGGTGTGGCCAAGTATTTGCCGGCCTTCCATCGGTTTCTGCTCAACTATCCACAGGGGCTGGATAAGGATGAGGCTAAAAATCTGGAGGAATTCTTCTATTGGCTGAACATCGACGTATTTGGACGACCGACCTACGTCCTGGTTCACCGCATGTTATACCATGTGGGTGAGGCGGCATTTGCCGTTGAGCGTCAATACTATGCGAGCCACGATTACAACAGCATGTTACAAGGCATCGCGGCTCTTCCGACCAAGGACGGCACATTCTTGTTCTACATCGGCAGAGTTTCGACCGACCAGGTCGGGGGATTCGGAAGTTCCGCTAAACATCCCATCTCACGGGCGATCACCGCACCGTATATCAAGGACATGTTCCGGGAGCTTCAAACCAAAGGAGGGAAACAGTAGACTCTTTCGGCTGAGTGTTGTTTCGGACCTGGAGGGTGGCGTGTGAAAATGCCGCAAGGCTCCACCCATAATCACCATGAATCTTCTAATCAGAGAACCGGCCCCTGATTGACCAAGACTCCCTATTCCAGGTGCAAATCGATATCCTCATAGTATTCCCGTGACCGATAGGTTTGCTCCTTGTGCTCCCAATCCATCTGAGTCGTCGCCTCAACCTGTGGCCACGATCGAAGACCCTCCATCGGTCCATCCAAATCCTATCAAAGCCCAATACCTGATCTTCTTTCACGGCTTTTTCGAAGTTGGCTGCGACGACCCCGATCTTTTGAGAAATCCACAGAGACGAAACGACTCATCGTCCACTTTCGCAGCCGTTAAACCATCGGCCTGCCCAGCCGGACCTGAACCGACCGAGGTCAGCTAATTGGTACATCTGAAATAATCAAATCCTAAAACTCATTATGTAACAAATGGATTCGTCCAATCATGTGTATGGGTTTTTGAGCATCCAGGTTAAAAATGGAATGTTTAGAGATTTTTAACAGTACAAGGCAAGAAGTCACGATGACAATTCTTGTATAGTAGTCAACTATCAAAGAACGTCCTCCAAGATAGAGTATCTATAGCCCAGAAACTTACCAAGGGATTAAATTCCGGAAACTCTTGTTTTCGGAATTGTGAGAGAAGATGATCTTCAATCAGTCCATGAACCATTTTTTTCCCAACCCTTTTTCCCGGAAGTGTAAGATTGGGCATCATGAGACATTGGCTTAAAGAGCCCCTGATCCAATTCCTCATAGTTGGTGGGCTGATATTTGCTTGTTACACCTGGCTCGATCCCGCGCCCGCTCACGAACCGCGTATGGTGCGCGTCACTTCGTCTGAAGTGAATTGGCTTAAGGAAACCTGGGTCCGCCAATGGCAACGTCCACCAGACGACAGGGAACTCCGTGGGCTCGTGACTGACTACCTGAAGGAAAAACTGCTCGCACACGAGGCACGCGAATTAGGCTTGGACGAAAATGATACCGTTGTCCGCCGTCGGTTGGCGCAAAAGATGGAATTCCTGGTTCAGGACACCGCCCGCCTCGCTGAACCGGATGAGGATGAACTGCGTCAGGTGTATGCTGCCCACCGCGACAACTACACAACCCCGGTCCATATCTCGTTTCACCAAATCTATTTCAAAAGTGAAGCAGGCGCGAATCAAGGATTGAAAGAGCTCCAGACGTCCGGCACGGGTGACGTTGGTGACCCCACCCTGCTGGAGCGCGAATATATCCGGACCAACGAGCAGACGGTGACCAGTCTGTTCGGGCCAGAATTTGCTGAACGAGTATTTACTCTCGAATCAGGTCCGTGGCAGGGGCCGATTGGGTCCGGGTATGGCTTTCATCTGGTGCGGATCAGCGAACGAGTGCCTGCAGAGCCGCGTCCCTTTGAGGAGGTACGCAGCCAAGTCGTCAACCAGTGGCATCGTTCACAACAGGCGGAAATCCAGGCACAGTTTTTTTCAGAACTGCTGAAAAAATATGACATCATCGTGGACGAGAGCGTCAAACCGCTGATGGGGCCACTCGGAACCATGGAGATGGCTCGAAGATGATCGCGATCCGTCCGACATGGGCCGTTACGTCCCGATGGGCGTCCGTTCAACGGGACACCAAGGACGCAATCTCTTGGAGACCTCCCGTCTCCAAAATGATCTCCGATTTTCCCGCCCCTCGCAGTCCAAAATGGCTGGGGCTCGTGGCTTGCTGCGCGGTCCTATTCTTGCCCTTCGTCGTGCCGACACTGGTCTTCGCCCACGAGGTTCGTCCGGCCTATTTGGAACTTCGGGAAACCACAACCGGAGAGTTCAGCGTGCTGTGGAAAACACCCGCGCGCGGAGAGATGCGTCTGGCATTGTCACCGGAATTCTCCGCCAGCCACAAAAACATCACGCCCATCATGACCCGCCAGACAGAGACGGCCGCCCTGCAAACGTGGAATATCCGGACCATCGAATCCTTACGCGGTCAAACCATCGGAATTCACGGGCTTGAACGAACGATGACGGATGTCCTGGTGCGAATTGAATTTGCCGACGGCAGTTCGTGGGTCCAACGGCTCACCCCATCCAATCCCGTGGCCACGGTACCCGTGGAGCAAAGTGCAGGGGAGGTCGCCGGCCAATACTCGAAGCTTGGCGTGGAGCACATTCTTCTCGGCATTGACCACCTGCTCTTCGTGCTCGCGTTGCTGATGATTACCAGGGGGACAATGCATCTGGTCAAAACCATCACCGCATTCACGGTGGCGCACAGCATCACTCTCGGACTGGCGACGCTGGGATTTATCCATGTGCCATCGCGACCTGTCGAAGCGCTCATCGCATTGAGCATTGTGATGGTCGCCGCTGAAATCATTCACACCCGGCGTGGCATTGAAGGCCTTACGGCGCGTGCGCCCTGGATCGTGGCGTTTTCGTTCGGGCTGCTCCACGGATTGGGGTTTGCGGGCGCATTGAGCGAAGTCGGACTACCGGAGGGACATATTCCAGTGGCCTTGCTCTTCTTCAATATTGGAGTGGAGGCCGGCCAATTGCTCTTCATTGCTGCCGTAATGGGTGTCATGGCCGCTTTTCGACAGGTTCACATGCAAATGCCACAATGGGCCCCATATATCCCGCCATACACCATCGGCAGTGTGGCGATGTTCTGGGTCTTTCAACGCCTTTCAGCATTTTAAAAAGGAGACTGCCCGATGAAAACACGAATTGTTGGTCGAACGATCCTCAGCGGAATGATGGCGTGTACCCTGAGTTTTCTTCTGGCCGATGCCGCTACCGGCGCCACGCCGGGACTCAGTGCCCCTGAGAAGGCAACGGTGGAAAAGGCGTTTCCATCTAAGCCCCCCTACTCGCCCTATGCCGGCCGCAGTTTTCCCACGAGACCCTTCTTCGGCGACACCCATCTGCACACGTCGTTCTCGATGGATGCCGGGGCGTTTGGCGCACGACTGACACCGCGTGATGCGTATCGGTTCGCCAAAGGCGAGGAAGTCATAGCGTCGAGCGGCCAACCGGTTAAGCTCTCCCGGCCGCTGGACTTTCTTGTGGTTGCGGATCATTCCGACAACATGGGGTTTTTCCCCGATCTCTTCGCAGGAAAGCCCGAGATGCTGGCCGACCCGACCGGACGAAAGTGGTACGACATGCTTCAAGCCGGCAAGGGGGCGGAGGCAGCCATCGAGATTATCATGTCATTTTCGCACGGAACCTTTCCGAAGACGTTGATGTATTTTCCCGGTACGCGGGCCTATCGAAACGCATGGCAGGAAACGATCAAGGCCGCCGAGGATTTCAACGAACCACGCCGCTTTACCGCCTTTATCGGGTATGAGTGGACTTCCAACACCGGTGGCAATAACCTGCACCGCAACATCATCTTCCGCGACAATGGTGATAAGGCCAGCCAGGTTGAGCCCTTTACCGTCTATCCACCAATGGGTAGTGATAATCCCGAGGATCTCTGGAAATGGATGGCCGCCTATGAGCAAAAAACCGGCGGCAGCGTGCTGGCGATTGCCCACAATGGCAATTTGAGCAACGGCCTCATGTTTCCGACGATTGAGACGTTTGGCAAAACGATTGATCGCGGGTATGTCGAGACCCGGGCGAAGTGGGAACGCCTCTACGAGGCGACTCAGACTAAAGGCGACGGGGAGGCTCACCCCTTCCTCTCACCCAATGATGAGTTTGCGGATTTCGAGACATGGGATAAAGGCAATCTTGACGGCAGCGTGGCCAAAACAAAAGAGATGCTCGAATTCGAATATGCCCGCTCAGGCCTGAAAAATGGCCTCATGCTTGAAGAGAAGTTCGGCACGAATCCATTCAAGTTCGGCCTGATCGGCAGCAGCGATGCCCACACCGGTCTATCCGCGCTGGAAGAGGAGAACTTCTTTGGCAAAACCACGCCCCAGGAACCCAGTCCGGAACGGATGACCAAAGCCTTTTTTGATAATCCCAAAACCGGGGTGAAGGTGATGGACTGGGAGGTCGCTGCGGCGGGATACGCCGGGGTCTGGGCAACAGAGAATACCCGCGAGGCGCTCTGGGACGCGATGGAACGAAAGGAGACGTATGCCACGACCGGACCGCGCATGCTTGTTCGCTTCTTCGGCGGCTTCGATTTCGAACCGGCTGACGCACATAACCGGATGCCGGCCAATATCGGCTACACAAAAGGTGTTCCGATGGGCGGTGATTTGCGCGACGCCCCCCAAGGTAAATCGCCCGCGTTTCTTGTCGCCGCGCTGAAAGATCCGATCGGCGCGAACCTTGACCGCATCCAAATTATCAAAGGATGGTTGAGCAAGGACGGGGCTCTTCAGGAAAAGGTCTACGATGTTGTTTGGGGAGACGCCGATAAACGCCAGCCCGGGTCTGACGGCAAGCTGCCACCTGTGGGTAGCACCGTGGATCTCGAAAACGCCACCTGGACCAACACTATCGGCGATCCGGAATTAATCACAGTCTGGACGGATCCGGATTTTGACCCATCGGTTCGTGCCTTTTACTATGCACGTGTCCTTGAGATTCCGACGCCTCGTTGGACCGCCTACGATGCGAAACGTTTTGGCGTGAGACCCCTACCGGATACCAGAATGGTGCTCCAGGAACGCGCGTACACTTCACCCATCTGGTACAATCCGGGGACATAAACCCCAAAACAGAAATCGCCTTAGCAATCAAAACGGTCATCATCGACCAGCAGGCAATGAATAGTCGATCCATCGATTTACCATACTGGGTCTGTTGAAAAAAGCCGCCAGCGGCGTTCTCGCCATTTTTCCGTGCTCACGTACTAAGCGTACGCTCCGCGCGAAAAAACGGCTGCGGCCTTGCTGGACGGACCCTTCGGGAAGACTCAGGGCATGCTTTTTTGAACCGACCCGGAGCCTTTGTTGAGTAATCTAATTCTGGTCAAATTTGCCCTTGAAAATCTTTATTATTCAACACTCCCATACTCACCATATCATGTGCGGCGAGGTCCTGATCCTTGCCCGTCGGAAGGTCCGCCCGATGTCCGGTGTGAATCCGAAGGCGATGCACATGCCCTCTAACCAAAGGAGATCCGCTATGAAGGTCTTAATGCGGTCCGCAGTATGTATGTTGTCCCTCGTGGTTACAGTCGGATGCGCCTCGACCGAGACATCCAACCGCCAGATACTCGTGGACGAAATGGTCCCTCGCCCCGATCACATCTGGGTGTACGACTTCGCTGCCACTGCCGCCGAGGTTCCGGCCGACTCCGTGCTCGCCGGGCAGCATACCGATCATCCGACTCCCCAAACCCCCGAACAGATCGAGGCCGGCCGTCAGGTGGGCGATTCACATTGCGGAGCAACTGGTCGAGGAGATTCGCGACATGGGACTGGCGGCCAGACGGGCTTCGAGTGAAACAACCCCGCAGATCAACGATCTCGTGATCCGGGGCTACCTCCTCGCAATCGACGAAGGCAGTGCGGTCAAGCGCGTCGCGGTGGGATTTGGCTCCGGTGGGTCGGAGTTGACGGTGGCGGCCGAAGGCTTCCAAATGACGGCCCAGGGGCTGCGAAAACTTGGATCCGGCACCGTACATTCCGGAGGAAGTAAAACCCCGGGAGCCGCGGTAGGGACCGCCGCCCTCATTGCCACGGCCAACCCCGTGGGCCTCATCGTTGGAGGCGGGATGAAGGCATACGGGGAATACAGCGGTAGCGCCAAAATTGAGGGCCGGGAAAAGGCGATTGCCAAGGAAATCGCCGAGAAGATCAAGCCCAGATTCCAACAACAAGGATGGATTAAGTAACCCATCGTGTCGTTTCCGCATGACACCCCGGCGGACACGGCAAGGACGAACCCGAACACCGGCACAAATCCTGCGGGCTTGTGACCGATGCAAGAAGGACATCGCGTACCTCAAAATTGATGAAGAGGAAGTTTTCATGAATCCATTCCCTATAGTATACTGTCGTTTTTTGCGAATAGACAAGAACATTCGCTCCTTGTGCGGCAGAAATATTGGGCCGCGACGGATTGCCGATCCACGAGTCCAAGTACCCGTCAATCACAAGGAGACTGATATGCAGAACCGTGTTCTGTTTCGCGTGCACCTCGGCTCTATCCTAACGACCCTACTGTTGGCCGGACTCTTGATCCAGACAGCTCAAGCGGCCTTCGCCCAAAAAGCTCCCGAACGGGAGGCCTATTTCGGCGAAACACATGTGCATACCAGCTGGTCGCTCGACTCCTACCTCGGATTCGGCAACACCATCGCCGGGCCGGAAGAGTTCTACAAGTATTCGCTGGGACAGCCCATCACGCATCCGGGCGGGTTCACGGTGAAGATCACGAAACCGCTCGACTGGGGCGCGACGACCGAGCATGCGGAATATCTCGGAGCCGTTCAGGCCGCGCTGGACCCCGATTCGCAGCTCAGCAAGACCTTCCTCGGAAAGTCCTTGAAGTTCGGCAGCCGGGTAGAGGCCGAGGCCACATACAAGCTCCTCACGGTGACCATGCTTAAAAATCACCCCCTCACGGATTTGATGACCCCTGACGTGTTGGGCACCTACTGGAAGCGGCTGGTGGAGATCGCCGACAAATACTACCAGCCGGGCAAGTTCACGACGTTTGCGGCTTACGAATGGACCTCGACACCGAACAGCGCAAACCTGCATCGCAACATCTTTTTTCTGGATACCAAGAAGGTGCCGGACATGCCGTTCAGCGCGATCGACTCGGACGATCCTCGTGCGCTCTGGAAGTGGATGGACGCCCAACGCAAAGCGGGCAACGAGCTCCTCGCGATTACCCATAATCCGAACCTGAGCAATGGCCTGATGTTTCCGACGGAGGTGGATGATCGAGGGCGGCCGATCGACAAGGCGTGGGCTGAGACCCGAATGCGCAACGAACCGCTGGGGGAACTCAAGCAGGTCAAGGGTCAGTCGGAGACGACACCGGGTCTTTCACCCAACGATGAATTTGCCAATTACGAAGTCGTCGTCTGGCAGCTCCTGGGTTATAAAGGCGATCCGCGCAATTTCGGCAGCTACATCCGCCAGGCGTATAAGGACGGACTCGCCATGCAGGACAGGCTCGGCCTCAATCCTTACAAATTCGGTGTCGTCAGCGGATCCGATTCGCATAGCACCGCGGTGTCCTACCGGCAGAACAACTTTTTCGGCATCCACGGGGGCAACTTTGACGAAACACCGGAGAAGCGCCTGGAAGGTGGGCATTTTGGATTCAAGAACCTCTGGGCCAGCCCTGCAGGCTTGAGCGTGGTGTGGGCGGAAGAAAATACGCGCGAGGCCATCTTCGCCGCCATGCAACGCAAGGAGACCTACTCCACCAGCGGCGTCCGCCTCAGGGTACGGCTATTCGGCGGATGGGAATTCGGACCCGATGTGCTCAAACAGAAGGATTGGGTGAAGACGGCTTATACCAAAGGCGTATCGATGGGTGGCGATCTGCCGGCTGCAACGGCCAAGGCCCCGTCGTTCGTCGTCTGGGCGGTGAAAGACCCCGACAGCGGCAACCTCGATCGCGTCCAGATCGTTAAAGGCTGGTCCAAAAATGGTCAGACCTTCGAGAAAATTTATGATGTCGCCTGGGCCGGCACGCGGAAACCGGATCAGGCCACCGGCAAGCTGCCCTCGATCGGCCACACGGTGAACCTCGTCACGGCAACATATACGAACACCATCGGCGCAGTGGAGCTGAAGACTGTCTGGACGGACCCGGATTTTGATCCAAGTCTCGACGCATTCTACTACGCCCGTGTTCTGGAGATTCCGACCCCGCGCTGGAGCACCATCCAGGCCGTGAAGTTGGGCAGAGTACCGCCGGACGGTGTGGCCGCGACGATCCAGGAGCGCGCCTGGACATCGCCGATCTGGTACACACCAAACGAGGAGGCACGCAAAGCGGCCAAACCGGGGGTCACCGTCGCCGAACTCACACAGAAGGGCGCGATTGCTCTCGGTGACGAGGAATTGAAACAGTTGATCGTGGGCAAAACCATCCTGGTCCGCAATTCGGTCACCGGACAACAGTTCGAAATCCTCCATGGGGCCGACGGTCGGCGCCTCATCACGGCGGTTAACGGGAACCTGCCTAGTCTGGACGTCATGGGCGAGTTGGCGCATGGACGCCAAATGCAATATGAAATCCGCGACGGGCGCTACTTGGTGGATGTCGCGGGGACACCCTTCGAAGTGATCGTCTACAAGATAGGCAACAAGCACATGGCGGCACGCAGCAATGAGTTCGGTTACGCCAATTATGAGATCGAAGCGGCCGACGAATGACCGGTTTGAGCTGGCGTGAAGAGGTGCAGTTGGAAGAACGCGTTGGTCCGGATCAGGATGAGCCCGCTTCCGTCGGGCGAACGCCATCGCGTCTCATGCGATGGGGACGTGAACCGCTGCTGCACTTCCTGCTGATCGGCGTTGTGTTATTTGTCGGATACCAGGCGCTTCAACCGGAAACGACCGGGCGAGATGTATCCAACCGGATTGTGTTGACCCAGGACGATCTGCGCCAGCTCAAGGCGACATGGCTTGCGCAGGGACGCCCTTCGCCCACTCCCGAGGACATGCGTCGTCTCATCGAGAACAAGGTCCACGAGGAGATCTTCTACCGGGAGGCGCTTGCGCTTGGGTCTGGACAAGGAAGACATCATCGTCAAACGCCGACTGGCACAGAAGATGGAGTTTCTCGTCGAAGACCTCGCTGCCCTTCGCGATCCGACAACTGAAGAACTCCGGGCCTGGTTCGAGAACAACCCAGACCGCTTCACGCCGGCCCCACGTGTGTCGTTCCATCATCTCTATTTTTCCCCCGACCGGCGTGGCCCAGGGGTAAAAGAAGCGGCTGAATCAGCGCGTGAACGGCTTACCGGTAAACCATTGCATACGCTCGTTTCGGCGACGCTGGCCGATTCTTTCATGTTCCAGGACTCCTACAATGACCGGACGCCGGACCAGGTGGCCGCAGTGTTCGGCACCACGTTTGCCGAAACATTGGTCCGGCTCACGCCGGGATCCTGGGAAGGCCCGATTGAGTCCGGATTGGGCTGGCACCTAGTTTGGATCGAGTCGATCACACCAGGTCGCACCCCCGCCTTCGAGGAAATCGAGCCGGACATCAAAGCTCAATGGATCGAAGAGCAACGCATGGAATCCAGCCGCCGGACGTTTGAGGCGATGAAAGCCCGCTACGAGGTGGTCCTGCCTCACGCGCCTGCGAGTCATGACATGATGGCGGACACCGCCGAGACCAAGGGAGCGCCATGAGCCAAACGGAGGTTCATAGGTCGATGTTCCCGGTTGTTGCCGGAGAGTCTCCCTCAGGCGGTGAGACTCGCCTATCACCTGATGCCCTGACAAAATAGCTGTCCGATCAACATGGTGGACTGACCGATCTTTCCGATCCCCTTGCGTCGCAAAAAAACGTTGCACATCGTTTCATACCGGAAAACCTCCTCGTCATAAGAGTTTTATTATGCAGGTGTTTCCTCGTATTGTCGTCTCGGTGTGAGTCCTCATGTCGGCCATCGGACGCGCTTCATCCAAGGTCATTGAGCGTCATCGGCATAGGGGCAGGAAAAAAATATCGCGAAACCCGAACGGATCTATGTGTATCTTTTTGCGCCACCCCATGCAGCTATTCCATCCCTGGTCCACGGCAGCAGAAAAAATATACCAAACCAGCAAGCTCCTCACTCCGGAGAAATATGGTCGAAAAAGCGGGCGGGTTGGTCGCTAAGGAACTGGTTATGGAGATATATTGAAATGGGATTGTTGATATTTTGCGGCTCTCGCCGTCCCAGCTACGGATCAGAATCAGGAAGAAGGTTTGATCAAAGAGGACCTCGCCTCTATCCGGGTCGAACCACAATATGGGGACGAAAACCCTCACAAACGCCGATCGTGCGATCGGCGTGAAACAGGTAGAATAAGATCTACAAGTCCTGGTAGATTCGTGTGAGTCCCTATTCACCGCAACAAGAGTTCAATTCTTTTTCTCAAATAGGGTGAAGTCATCATGAAAGCCGGACGCCGATTGAAAGATCAAGGGAAACATTCCCTATATAATGCGCTCAAGCCAATTGGCGCAGTGGCATTCGTCGTGCTCTTGGTCATCGGAACCTGGTGGTATAGCACGGCACAATCAGACCAGTCATCTGCGCCGGATCCACAGGTCGGCATGACCTGCGATATGGGTATTTCTGCTGCGAAGTCCGGCCGGGCTCTGTCAGTGACGAATGCGCAACCAACCCTATCTGCGGGCCAGTCGGTCTCATCCGCAAATGCTTCATCGGATACTGCACACTCGTCCCCTCCTTCCGATCCTGCTCCTGAGGGCATGGTCTGGATTCCCGGTGGTGAGTTTTCCATGGGGGCAGCCGATTTATCCGATGAGGAGATGAACGATGTCGGCATGCACGCGACGCGAGATTCCCGGCCGATTCATCGTGTTTACGTCGATGGATTCTGGATGGATAAAACAGAGGTCACCAATGCGCAGTTCAAACGGTTCGTCGACGCCACCGGCTATGTCACGGTCGCGGAGCGCACACCACGTGCGGAAGATTTTCCAGGTGCCCCCCCGGAGAACCTGGTTGCCGGGTCCGTCGTGTTTACTCCACCGGACCATTCTGTGCCGCTCAATAACCATTTCCAATGGTGGAGTTACATGAAAGGCGCAAACTGGCGTCATCCGCTGGGTCCAGGGAGTGACCTCAAAGGGCGCGACCAATTTCCTGTTGTGCACATTGCGTATGAGGACGCGGAAGCCTATGCGAAGTGGGCCGGCAAGCGACTCCCGACTGAAGCGGAATGGGAATTTGCCGCGCGCGGAGGATTAAGCGGGAAGGTCTATCCCTGGGGCGATGAGTTTCGAAAAGACGGCCAATGGATGGCCAATAGCTTTCAGGGTCATTTCCCGCAACAGGATACGGGGAAGGATCAGTATACGGGCATCGGGCCGGTGGCAAAATTTCCACCTAACGGGTACGGACTGTATGACGTAGCCGGGAACGTATGGGAATGGACGAGTGACTGGTATCGGCCCGATTATTACGCACGACTCGCAATAGCAGGCGGAGTCGCACACAATCCCCAAGGGCCTGACTCCCCGTTCGATCCCAGCGAACCAGGCGAACAAAAACGCGTGCACCGTGGCGGGTCGTTTTTGTGCACCGATCAATACTGTTCCCGTTACATGGTCGGTACTCGTGGAAAGGGTGAAATCAACACGGGGACCAATCACCTGGGATTTCGTACGGTCCGTTCCTTGAAGAATAAAGAAAACCAATTCACCGATCAGTGAACGCTCCACACGCAAAGGAGAAGTAGTACATGAAAATGGTACGAGTGAAGTGGATGGGATCTCTGTCATTGATGGCGCTGACGCTGGCGATAGGATTAGGTGGGGGCGATGTGTTTGCGCAGGACGTCCTACCGAAGCCGGAACCGGCCTTTCATGGTACCATCGGCAAGACGTATAAGGATTCGAAACCGGACTTTCCGAAACCTCTTCAGGCGCCGGCCGGCGCCCCAAATGTGCTGATCGTCCTTTTGGATGATGTCGGCTTCGGGCATGCCGGGACCTTCGGCGGTGCGGTGGCCACCCCCACCCTCGACCGGCTCGCGAAGGACGGGCTGCGCTACAATCGATTCCACACGACCGCCCTCTGTTCGCCCACGCGCGCCGCGCTGCTTACCGGACGCAACCATCATAGCGTGGGCACGGGCGTGATCATCGAGTTGGGCACGGGGTTTCCAGGCTATACCGGTATAGTGCCCAACACCACGGCCGGATTCCCGGAAATTCTCCGGCAGAACGGGTACACGACGGCTGCCTTCGGCAAATGGCACAATACGCCGGACAACGAAATCACGCCGTCAGGTCCTTTCGACCGATGGCCTACCGGAAAGACCTGGGGTTTTGAATATTTCTATGGGTTCATGAACGGAGAGACCCACCAGTATTATCCGGTGCTCTATCGCAATACCACACCGGTCCCCCAACCGAAAACACCGGAAGAGGGTTACCACCTCACCGAAGATCTGGTAAACGACGCCATCGGGTGGATGAATCAGGTGAACGCCACGAATCCGGAAAAGCCCTGGTTCATGTACTTCTCCACCGGAGCTATCCATGGCCCGCATCACACGCCCAAGGCCTACCGGGAAAAATACAAAGGCAAATTTGACGACGGTTGGGATCAGTACCGCGAGGAGACGTTCGCCCGTCAGAAAAAACTGGGCGTCATTCCGACAAACACCAAATTGACACCCAGACCAAAGGAACTGCCGGCCTGGGATGACCAGCCGGAAAATGCCAAACGCGTCTATCGTCGCCTGATGGAAAACTACTCCGGTTTCCTCGAACATACTGACGTGGAAGTCGGCCGTCTGCTCGCGGCCGTCGAAAAATCCGGCGAGTTGGACAACACACTGATTTTCTATATCGTCGGCGACAACGGCGCCTCCGGCGAAGGAGGGCTTGAAGGCACGGTCAATGAGGTTGCAAGCCTGAACGGCATCCAATTGGGTCTGGCAGGCCTCGAAGCGAAGTTCGACGAAATCGGCGGGCCGGAAACCGAGCCGCATGTACCGGCTGCCTGGGCCTGGGCCGCCGACACGCCGTTCCAGTGGACCAAGCAGGTCGCCTCGCACTTCGGCGGCACGCGCAACGGCCTGGTTGTGCACTGGCCGAATGGCATTGCCGCGAAGGGTGAGTTGCGCTCCCAGTTCCACCACATCATTGACGTGGCTCCGACCGTGCTCGATGCCGCGCACATCACGCAACCAAAGGTCGTGAACGGCGTAAAGCAGGACCCGATTGCAAGGTGTCAGCATGCGCTACTCATTCGACGATGGCGATGCCAAGTCCCGCCGCACCACGCAATACTTTGAGATGTTCGGAAACCGCGGCATCTACAAAGACGGCTGGATAGCCACGACGCGGCACGGTCGCCTGCCGTGGCAGACCGGAGGTGTGGGCCTCGGTTCCTTCGACAGCGACCCCTGGGAACTGTACAACGTTGACGAAGATTTCTCTCAGGCTGACAATTTAGCAGCCAGGTATCCGGACAAGGTGAAAGAGTTGCAGGCCGCCTTTCTTGTCGAGGCGAAGAAATTCAACGTCTTGCCGCTGGATGACCGCTTGGCCGAACGTTTTGACGCGTCGCTCCGGCCCAATCCGTTGGCCGGTCTGAAGAAATTCAGCTACGGTCCGGGTGTGACCGGCATCAGCGAGTCCGCGGTGCTCAACACTCACGCCGTTCCCTTTAGCATCACCGCCGAGGTGGAAGTTGACGAAGGTGGCGGCGACGGCGTGCTCGCTGCTATCGGCGGCGTCACATCAGGCTGGTCCTTCTATGTGAAGGACGGTAAACCGACGTTCTACTACAACTTTTTCGAGGTGGACCATGCGCGCATCCAGTCGTCCGAGTCATTGCCCAAGGGCAAGTCCAGTCTGCGGGTTGAGATCATGCCGGTGGAGCCCGGCCCCGGCATGCCCGCTAACGTGAAGCTGTTTGTCAACGGCAAGGAAACCGGGCGCGGACAGATCGGAAAAACAGTGCCGTTCCGCTACAGCGTGGAACCGTTCGACATTGGACGCGATACCGTGTCTGCCGTGTCGAAGGACTATCAACCGCCTTTTGCCTTCAATGGTCGCATAGAGCAGGTGACGATTGAAACAAAATAGCCCCTCATGAAAGTCGGCTGAGTCAGACGTGTACAACAATGTAACGATGTATCTTTCTTAAATGAGGAGAAGAAAAACATATGCAACGAGACACAATGCTTTTCATCAATACCGCCATACGGATGGGGATGCTTTTGGCCATGGCGGCTGTAAGTGTCCCTGCCTGGGCGGCAGATACGCCGGACCGCACGGTACTTCCGATTCACGAGCCGGAATACCCTCCCGTCACTGAGCTGGATGTCCGCAATGCCACCCCGCCTCCGCGCTTTCAAGTGAAAGCGCCCGAAGATGCTCCCAACGTGCTCATCGTGCTAATCGACGATTTGGGATTTGGCCAGTCCAGCGCTTTCGGGGGGCCCATTCCCATGCCGACCGCGGACCGTTTGGCTAATAATGGTCTCCGGTATAACCATTTCCATACCACAGCACTCTGCTCTCCGACCCGGGCCGCGCTTCTGACGGGCCGGAATCACCACATGACCAACACGGGATCGATCATGGAAACCGCGACGGCCTTTCCGGGAAATACCGGCCAACGTCCGGAGAGCGTGGCTCCATTGGCCATGATGCTCCGATACAACGGGTACTCCACCGCACAATTCGGGAAGAATCACGAGACCGCCGCCTGGGAAGTCAGTCCATCCGGACCGACCGACCGCTGGCCGACCCGAAGCGGGTTCGATAAGTTCTACGGATTCATGGGCGGGGAGACAAACCAGTGGTCACCGGCTGTCTACGATGGAATGACTAAAGTCGAAGTATCGAAAGATCCCGACTACCATTTCATGACCGACATGACCGACCAGGCCATCAAGTGGATGCGATTTCAAAAGTCACTGACCCCCGACAAACCGTTTTTTATGTACTTTGCACCTGGAGCCACACACGCCCCGCATCATGTGCCACAGGAGTGGATCGCAAAAAACAAGGGCAGGTTTGACCAGGGATGGGATAAGGTGCGGGAAGAGACGCTGGCTCGTCAGATCAAGCTGGGCGTCGTGCCTGAGGGCACCACGCTTGCGCCGAAACCGAAAGCCATTAAGGATTGGGACAATCTGACAGCGGATGAGAAGAAGCTCTTTACCCGCCAGATGGAGGTCTTTGCGGGTTTTGCCGAATACACGGATACCGAGGTCGGACGTCTCATTGACGCCATTAATGACATGGGACAGCTCGACAATACCCTCGTCTTCTACATCCTCGGGGATAACGGGGCGAGTGCGGAAGGCGGGATGAACGGCATGTTTAATGAGATGACATACTTTAACGGGCTACAGGAGAAGGTCGAGGACATCCTGAAACATTATGATACGCTCGGGGGCCCGACGACCTATAACCATTATGCCGCCGGATGGGCCGTTGCGGGAGATACCCCGTTCACCTGGACCAAGCAGGTTGCCTCCAGCTACGGGGGAACGCGGAACGGGATGATCGTCCATTGGCCAAAGTCGGTGAAGGCAAAAGGCGAGTTGCGCACGCAGTGGCATCATGTGATCGATATCGCCCCAACCGTCTTGGAGGCCGCCCGCTTGCCGGAACCGAAAGCAGTGAACGGCATTCCTCAAACTCCCATCGAAGGCGTGAGCCTGCTCTACACCTTTCATGACGACAAGGCGCAAGACCGCCACCAGACCCAGTACTTCGAAATATTCGGCAATCGTGCGATCTATCATGACGGGTGGTTGGCGAGTACGCTGCATCGGGCGCCATGGGAATTGAAGCCCCGCAGGCCTCTTCAAGAGGATCAATGGGAACTCTACGACACGCGGACCGACTTCAGTTTGATCAATGACCTGGCCGGCAAGCACCCCGCCAAACTCAAGGAGTTGCAGGACCTGTTCTTGAAGGAAGCGGTGAAGTATCACGTGCTTCCGATTGATGATCGAACGATCGAGCGCGTCAATGCCAGCCCTTGCCGGCAGACCGGACCTCATGGCCGGACGGACGACACTCGCCGTATACGAGGGGATGACGGGCATGTCGGAAAATGTCTTCATCAACATCAAAAACCGATCGCATACCATCACGGCCGACGTGGAGATTCCGGAGGGGAGCGTCAATGGAGTGGTTCTTGCTCAGGCAGGCCGGTTCGGCGGCTGGAGCCTCTATCTGAAGGAGGGCAAACCAACCTATACCTACAACTTCCTTGGTTTGATGCGCTTTACCATTGCGGCCGATGATTCGCTGCCTGCCGGGAAGGCTTCAATCCGCTTTGAGTTCGCTTACGACGGCGGCGGTTTGGGTAAGGGAGGAACGGGGACAATTTTCGTCAATGACAAGAAGGTTGCCCAAGGACGGATTGAACACACGCAGGGGATGATTTTTTCGGCTGACGAAGGAGCGGATGTGGGTGAGGACGGGGAAACGCCCGTTGTTGAGGACTACGGCATCCCGGCGCCCTATCGGTTTTCCGGATCGATTCACAAAGTGACCATCGATTTGAAGGAAATGAAACAGACCGACAAAGCCGCGGAAGAAAGAGGCCAGGCCATCGCCAGACATAAAATGGCCATTGCGGATTAAGCCTATTTCTTTGCCGGAATGGGTTAACTGAAATTTGAAAAATAGGAAAAGGCCATTTTTGGGGTCAAACCAGTTCATTGGAACGACTGTTGGCCTGACCGATGGTACTTATCCTATTGTGTTTCGCCTTTGGGTTGCCAGCTCCGATGTGTATTCTTATTGGTGTTCCGTCGCTCAGGAAGGAAGATTGTTTGCGAAAGAAGATGATCCAGCGTGAAAAGAACGTACACAAGAGCGGCTCGTATCTTTACACCGATCAGTACGGCTCAGGGTACATCGCCGACGGCCATGGTAAGGGCAAACTCGATACCAGCACTAACCATTTTAGATTCCAACTGGTACGGGAAAAGCATTGATCAATGAACGAGAACCACAGACTTTAAGAACGAAGCGGTATATCAGCACACCTGATCCGAAATCGAGCTGGAAAATAGACCGGAGACAACCACACCACAAAAGGAGAAGCCGAAATGAAACCATTCCTCACCCTGCTTACGCTGGCCGTCGTGCTGACATTGGGCGGACTGACGACAGCACAGGCAGTAGAAAAGAAGCCCAACATCCTGGTCATCTGGGGAGATGACATCGGCGGGTTCAACATCAGCGCCTATAATATGGGCATGATGGGTTACAAGACGCCAAACATCGACCGCATCGCGAAGGAAGGCGCACTGTTCACAGACTGGTATGGCCAGCAAAGCTGCACCGCCGGGCGCGCGGCCTTCATTACCGGGCAGTCGCCCATGCGAACCGGCCTGACCAAGGTCGGCCTGCCGGGCGCTCCCGAGGGAATGAAAAAGGAAGATCCGACGATCGCCACGTTGCTCAAGGCGCAGGGCTATATGACCGGCCAGTTCGGCAAAAACCATCTTGGCGACCGCGATGAGATGCTGCCGACAAACCACGGGTTCGATGAGTTCTTTGGCAACCTGTATCATTTGAATGCCGAGGAGGAGCCCGAGCATCCGGACTATCCCAAGAATCCGGAGTTTAAGAAACGGTTCGGCCCACGCGGGGTCATTCACAGCTTCGCCGATGGCCGCATCACGGATACCGGACCGCTGACCAAAAAGCGCATGGAAACCATCGATGAAGAGGTAAACCTCAAGGCACTGGATTTCATGGAGCGTGCAAAAAAAGCGGACAAGCCGTTCTTCATTTGGTGGAACTCCACCCGCATGCACATCTTCACGCACCTGAAGAAGGACTCTGCCGGAAAGACCGGGCTCGGGATCTATGCGGACGGCATGGTCGAACATGATGGCCATGTGGGCGAGCTGCTTGCCAAGCTCAAGGAGCTGGGCCTCGAAGAGAACACCATCGTCATGTACTCCACCGACAACGGCTCGGAGTCCTTCTCCTGGCCGGATGGAGGCACGACCATGTTCCGCGGAGAGAAAAACACGCAATGGGAAGGCGGCTACCGTGTCCCGACCGCCATCAAATGGCCGGGTGTCATCAAACCCGGCACGGTCATCAACGACATTGGTGCTCACGAAGATATGCTCCCAACATTGCTCGCCGCTGCAGGCGACACCACAGTCAAGGAAGATCTGCTGAAGGGTAGAAAAGTCGGCGATATGACCTACAAGGTGCATATCGACGGCTACAATCTCCTGCCCGCGTTTAAGGCCGAGGGCCAGTGGCCACGCCAGGAATTTATTTACTGGACCGACGACGGCAATGTTGCGGCACTACGCTATAAAAATTGGAAGGCCACCTTCCTGCGGCAGGACGCCCACGGCTTGCATGTCTGGCAGGAACCCTTCGTCGTGTTGCGCGCGCCCATCCTGACCAATCTGCGCATGGACCCGTTCGAACTCGCACACGAAATCGGGATGGATTATGAACGTTGGTTTGTCGAGCACATGTTCATGATCGCCCCGGCAGCGGGTTACGTCGGGAAGTGGCTGCAAAGCTTTCGTGAATTTCCGCCACGCCAGAAACCCGGCAGCTTCAATCTTGACAACGTGATGAAATCCGTGACCAGCGGCTCGAAGCAGTAACGTTGAGCTGCCTGATGCCGTGGTAGACCGGGGTTCACTCCGCATCCGCCCCTCCGGCGGATGCGGACCAAGGCACCATCCCCCCTCAACTGGAAGGGTACCGCCATGCAACTCAGGTTTCTGTTTATCGTGACAGCGATCCTTGAGGTAGGGGCGGGCTTAGCGCTAACCCTCTCGCCGTCGGCATCGACTGTGGTTCTGGTTGGAGCTTCCCCCGATACAGACGTCGGTCTCATCGCAGCTCGCATTGCAGGAGCCGCGCTCTTTTCCCTCGGTGTCGCCTGTTGGTTTGCACGGGATGACTTACAGAGCCAGGCGGCGAAAGGGTTGGTGACGGCCATGTTGCTCTACAACGTTGGCGCCGTCGGAGTCTTCCTCTATGCGGGCATGGGCCTGGGACTGACCGGCAACGGTCTCTGGCCGGCAGCTGTGCTTCACGCTGTGCTGGCCTTATGGTGCATCATATGCCTTCGATCACGCCCGTGAACTTGAATAACGGAACGTCGTCGAAACACGACTTCAATACGGAAAGGAACCCCGGATGAAAACGAACCCCATCCATACTTTCGTTGTCGCTGGCGTCTTTTTCATCGCCCTTTTCCCCGCACCCCTGATCCATGCCGCAGATGAACTCCCATCCTGGAACGACGGCGTGAACAAACAAGCCGTCGTGAACTTTGTCAATCGTGTCACCGCACCAGGCCCAGACTTTGTCCCTGAGGCTGCTCGTATCGCGGTGTTTGACAATGATGGCACGCTTTGGGCGGAACAGCCCTTGTACTTCCAATTGTTCTTTGCGCTTGACCGCGTCAAAGTACTCGCGCCACAACATCCCGAGTGGAAAACCACGGAGCCGTTCGCCTCCCTGCTCAAAGGGGATGTAAAGGCCGCGCTGGCGGGCGGTGAACACGCAATCCTCACAATCGTCATGGCCACTCACGCGGGAATGACGACGGCTGAGTTCGAGACAACCGTGAAAGACTGGATTGCGACTGCAAAGCATCCCAAGACCGAACGTCTACTCACTGAAATGGTGTATCAGCCCATGTTGGAGTTGCTGGCGTATCTTCGGAAGAATGGTTTCAAGACGTTCATTGTTTCCGGCGGTGGCATCGAGTTCATGCGGCCGTGGACGGAGCGCGTATATGGAATCCCCCCCGAACAGGTTATCGGGAGCAGCGGCAAGCTGAAATATGCGGTGCGTGACGGGCATCCGGTACTCGTCAAACTTCCTGAAATCGATTTCATTGACGACAAGGACGGCAAACCCGTCGGCATTCAAACACATATCGGCCATAGGCCTATTCTTGCCTTCGGCAACTCAGACGGCGATCTTCAAATGCTCCAGTGGACGGCGAGCGGGAGCGGAGCACGCTTCATGGCTCTCATCCACCACACGGACACTGAACGTGAATGGGCCTATGACCGCAAGTCATCCATCGGCCATCTGGATAAGGCACTTGACGAAGCGAAAGGCAAAGGCTGGACGGTGGTAGATATGAAAAAGGATTGGAAGGCCGTCTATCCCTTTCACAGGCATAGCGGCGATGTGTCAATGTCCGAATCCTCTGGTAGATGAGTTACATCTTGCCGATTTTTCGGAAGGATGATCCAAGTAAAGTTCACATTGATGGAAAATGCTTTCCTCTGGAATGGCACTTGCCCCACCAAAGCCCGTCAGACCACAGCGGTCATCGGTGTATTGGTTTAAAATGGGAACACAATCCCATCCTGGATCAGCCCTGGACATGGATCGAACAAAAACCTGGTGATCGAATTCCGATGAAAGCGGGAGACAGACGATCCGGCCTTAACAATGAAACCCTTTCTGACGAAGGACACGAACCATTTCTCTTTTCATGAGGGATCATTGACGAGACACCCTGTTCCGAGGAAGTGCCGTGGAGCATTCTGAAAGAGGACCTTGAGGTCTCTGAACGATAAGTCCAAAGGTTTGCCCGCGCGTTCGGTCCAAACGCCCGCCCAACGCTGAATCGTCGTTTATAAAATCGCCTCTTCCTGCATTGGACTTTTCACGCTATTTGACTTATTCGATTCTCATGCCGTTTCTCCATGTCTAATCCGGCGTTTTTCGGGAGTGACCGGATAATCGGCGAACGACCGGAGTAGCACTCCCGGTCTTTTATGAGGTAATATTCTTGCAACATTGCATTGGTTTTGTCATGCCGGGCAACCACTTCACCGTCGCACAATACGTCCCTCACACTCTTGGAGGCTCGAGACCAAAGAGAGGTGAGTGTCTACTCATTTTCAAGGACCACACAGACTGATGAGGAATTGGAGTCGAGGCATATTTTTAGGCCATATCACCTCACTGGAACGGCTCAATGCTCTCACTGACGGTGTGTACGCAATCGTGATCACCCTTCTGGTGCTGGACCTGAAGGTGCCTGAAACTCCGGGCCTGACTACAGGGCAGCTACTTTCCGACCTGCAGGAGCAGATCCCGAATTTTGCTGCCTGGATACTCAGTTTTTACATGGCGGCGTTTGGGTGGATGAGGAATTTTTGGATTCTCAAGCATCTCCAGAAATGCGATGAAAAGACATTCTGGTTGAATTTTGTTCATCTCATGTTTGTATCTCTCATCCCCTACGCGGCCTCGTTGCTCGGACATTACGAAGAAGATGCCATTGCGGTCATAATTTTCTCCGCAATTCTTGGTCTGGCCAGTTTTTCCTTACTGATCCTCCACCGGTATGTGGCCGCCAAACGTGATTGGCATCTGGATGGTGCTCCAACGCTCTGGGCGAACCCGAACTTGTGGGCCATGTATCCCGCACCACTTTTCGCGATGGGTTCTATTCTCATCTCCTTCAACAACGTCAATGGCGCGATTGCCTTCTGGTTCCTCGCCCCGCTCTGGACACGTTTTTTCTGGCAGAAATAATTGGACCCAGAGGCAACAACGTTCCTTCACTTAGAGAAAGGACGATGAATTACTATCGAGAAGGACCGCTGTCCCTTGACCGACTCCGGTTGACGTTCACCGTATGTTGCGCGGTCGGGATTGTTGCCTGTGCCTCGCAGAACCAGCTATTGACAGGTTCGTGGGGAAGCACTGAGATCACCCATCCCTCCCCTTTTTTTTCCGGGGTGCCGGCCCCCAACACAGGCAGGAATGTCATGTTGGTCCTGGACCAGTATGGGACATTCACATGGCTGGAACCTGAAGGAGCTTGCCATTCGGGAAGCTATCTCATTCAAGGCCACACTCTCCTTTTGACCGCATCGCCAGGAAGGGAACCTGTTCGCCTTGACTATACCTTCCGTGGGGATGAACTCCGACTGAAAACCCCGGATGGCTTTATCTTCGATTTTCGAAAAACACCGCACCAGGCTGATGCGGAAGCCAAACCCTGCGATCGATAGAAAGGAGATGCAGTGGGAGCCGAAGAGGAGGAGTTGACAAAAAAAATTCGTCAGTTGGTCAAAGAGAAATTTGCGGGTGACTTTCGTAAAGGCTTCGACCATTACGATTCCATCGATGGCCAGGATTTAAAGATCGGTTCATTCGCGTTGGAGCAGCTCCTCGCCGATGCCAAGATAGGAAATTTCCTGACCCGAACCCTATGGGTAGAAGGCGTCTTAAAGGCACTCGACAAGGATCAGGACGGCGCCATTTCCTGGAATGAGTTCGCATCGATACTTAAGGACAGCCCGCAACCCAAGGAAGAAACGGCCAAAGAACCGGGTGAGGACTCATCCCCAGACAAATAGGTTTACCGATTGAAAATGGGAAGGCTGCCAAACCACTTTCCCAAGAGGATATTTCTGATGGGAGTGTTAAATAATAATAATTTCTAAGGGCATATTGACCCACAGGCTGCCTATCAGAGGCCTCGGGGCGGTTCAAAAAAGCATGTCCTGAGCCTTTCGAAGGGTTCGTCCAGTCCTGTCCTGAGGCTTCTCGAAGGGAAGGCCGCAGTCATTTTTGCGCGCAGAGCGTACTTTCAGTACGTGAGCACGGGAAAATGGCGAGAACGCCGCTGGCGGCTTTTTTCAACAGCCCCCTAATCGAAGAGGGCCTCTAATCAAACCAGCCCCGCACATAAAAATATATTCCCAATCCCCCACCAATCACGGCCATGAGACCAAGAAGGATGAAATACCCGTAGGGGATCTGAAGTTCGGGCATATTGGGAAAGTTCATGCCGTAAATACCGGCAATCAGGGTGAGTGGCATAAAAATGGCCGAAATCACTGTCAGGATTCGAAGTCGGTTGTTCGTGCTGTTCTGGAGTGACAAATTGTAGTGTTGGGATAATCCCTGTAGCCGGCCCTCCAAACGTTCCAGCCAACGCTGCATTTGGTTTAATTCGTTCATGGCTTCCTTAAAATACAATCGTACTTCATGCAAATCCAACAAAGACGATTTCAACGTGAGTAGGCTTCCCATAAGAATAAGTCGATCTTCGGTCGTTGATTGGAGACGGCCCACGTGATTGGTCAGATTTTGAATATCATTGAGGACATCGGTGTTGAGACACTGGTCAAAGTCATTTGACAATTCCGCAATCAATTGTCGAGTTTGCTGATACAATTCGATATCACGATTAATGCCCAACAACAGGATATGGAGAAGCAGGTCCGTGATGGTGCTGTTTCCGATCCCGCCGAACCGATCGATCCTCGCGAGAATTTGTGCCGGGGGCAAATAGAGTTCATTGTGAAGGACAATGAGGGTTTCTCTCACACAGATCGCGGTAATATAGGGATCCTTAAAATCATGTAAGGCCGGGCGTGGGAATCGAAGAAACAGGGCGTGCGAAAAGGTTTCCACACTGACACCCCCGGATTGGGATTTGACTTTGTCCAGCAAAGCGTCATCCAGGTTCAAGGGGGCAAGAACTTCAGGCAGCTCTTTGGTAAAGTCGGGATTATCAATATCCAATAAACGGACGATCCCATCCCCAAGCCATGATGCCGAAGGTCTTTCCTCGGTCAGTTGAAGCAAACCCTGCTCTTGGAGTCGGAAGCAATGTATCTGCACTGGGAGCTCCTTCCAATGCTAATAGTTCTTATCAAGACCTTGAAGGCCCGAAATCATTGGGAAGTGGATACCGTTCAGATCAGAATCCATACAAAGGGCGGATGTTGGAGTTTAAACAATCTGCCTATGAACTGAAGCCTGCATGCTAATGCCATTTCAAAAATGGTTTGGCAGGTTTTTTCTCGAGGAAAACAAGATACACATCCCTCCCCTTTTAGTCGGCAGGAAAGCGTATTCTGATGGAATCGGGCCTACCCCAGTAATGCTAAAATGACGAGAGGCGCGAGAATCAATCCCAATGCCCACTTCAGGCAAAGATTCTCCTCTTCGAGTTCGACAAGACGTTCCGATAATTGACCGGTTGCCGGAAGCACCTCACTGTTTAATTGAGCTTCTGATGCAGGACCCTCCTGGAAGCTCTTGGATTTCCGTTGAGGCCCGTCAGCCTGTGACACCGCACGAAGCCATGTCCCTTCTTTTTTGTCCTGATGAACGCGACCTCGCGCAGGTTGCGGCCCGGAAGGCCTGTTTCCCTTTGGCGGCTTCCCAACGCCTTGAAGCGCGGATGGTTCTGAACCTTTGTGTTGGTCAGGTATCGCCGTCCCCAATGGATTGGAAATGATCTCATCCAGTGGATTGGTCCCGATGGTGCTTCGTTTGCTCATTAACCAGGTCTCCTTTGCAATACAAAGAAAATGCTCTCCCCCTATACTCCTGATCGGCTTTCCTGTCTTTTTACTTCTTTGGCCAAATCCCGATAGTCTTTGGCGCCATTCCCCTGTGGATCATAAAGGGTCACGGGTTTTCCGAATGATGGACATTCCGCCAACCGAATACTTTCCCTCACCACGACCTGAAACACCTGCTTGCCAAAACGCTCCCGGAGTTGGGCAACCACTTCTAAGGCATGCCGCGTGCGAGCATCAACCCGACAGGCCAGAATCCCGGAAATCGCTAAATCCGAGTTCAATCTGACACGGATCGTCTCAACCGTTTGAAGCAAATGAGCCAATCCGCGCAGGGCCATCACATGGGCCTCTACGGGAATGAGAATTTCTTTGGCTGCGACCAACGCATTGATGGTGACAATGCCAAGCGTGGGCGAACAATCAAGAAGAATATAGTCCCATTGATCAGACAGGTGAGCGAGATGACGATTGAGGATCATCTCTGCCCCGACTTCCCCGGCCAACGCCTTATCCACCCCCACCAGCCAGGCGGAAGACGGGATCATCTCAACCAAGGGCACACAGGTCTGATGGATGAGATCCTTGAGATTTCGAGATTCCGTAAAGGCCTCGAAGAGCCCTTTCCCCTCTTCGGTAATCCCAAACCAGTTGGAGGCTGAGGCCTGCGGATCAAGGTCCACCAGCAACACGCGACGCTTGAGTTCGCCCAGTGTCGCGGCAAGATTCACGGCGGTTGTTGTTTTCCCACTCCCGCCTTTTTGATTGGTGATAGCAATTATGCGAGTCATCGCTTGAGAAAGGGAATGCTCCTGGTTATAGGCTCAGGACACGGGCGGTGGAACGAAAAAACACATAGAAGAGTTTCAGCAAAGCCCACTAAAAAGTCAAGGAAAAGTGAATATCGATCCCACCATCTTTCTCAGCTAAGAGTTTGTCCGGCCGCACTTTCGAGGAGAAGAATATCGCGTTGATAGTGGTAAAGAGCATCCAGGTAGGCCTCTTGAATATCGTTTCTCGTCTGATGGGCATCAAGGAAGGACAGAATGGCGGTCTCCCCGGATTCGTAGGACTTCTTCACTCTATCGAAGAGGGACTGCGCGGCACCCAATGCCTTGACTTGATAGGCTTCCACTAACCGACGACTTTGGACCAGATGACGATAGGCCAAATCGACTTGAGCATGCGCCTCATTGAGGGTCTGGCGTAAGTCGGCCTCGGCTATGTGAACGACGGTGGCGGCTTCCTGTATGCCGCCCTGATTTCTGTCGAACACGGGAAGGGGCATGCCCACGTTGAATGTCCATTGCTGTTGGTTATCAGGCCCTTTGGCTCCCTGGACCATGAACCCGAGATCCACCGTCACATCCGGGTACCGAATAGCCAAAGCGAGTTTCAATTCGGCGCGACGCTTCGCATACACTAGACGCTTGGCCCGAACGTCCGGTCGGGAATGTTCAATCCGCGACTTCAATGCGTGTATATCAGGAGCGATGGGCTGAAACGTCAGGTCCGTCGTGAGTTCTAATTCAGTTTCCGGGGGGAGGGTCAAGAGCAGGAGAAGGTCGGCGGTGTCGGAATCGATTTGCTGCAAATCACGGATCAACGCATATTGTGCATCTACCAGTTGAATTTTGAGCCGGATGAGATCTTTGCCGTAGCCGATCCGTTGTGACTCATCCATCATTTTTTTGACCACACGAGAGAGTTGCTCACGAGTCTCTTTATCGAAAGCCAGATGACGACGCGCGACCTGCACACGGTAATACGCATCCTTCACGGCAAAACTGAGCTGTCGAAGGGAGTCTTCAAACCCGGCTTCGGCTGATTGCGTCCCGAATTCCGCACTTTCAATACGAAACCCGCGTTTGCCGGCCACAACAAAGAGTTGGCTCAGGACAGAGCTAATCGCTCCACAGTCAGAGAGTTGACAATTTTGTGTGTAGGAACTCAGGGTATTGATGGAGAGTTCGGGGTTCGGGAAGAGCCCGGCGGTAATTCTTTTGGCCTTGGCGGTATCGATCCCATATTTGGTTGTAAGGAGATCCAGATTTTGACGGAGAAACAAGGTTATAGCATCATCCAGGCTCAGACGCTGGACTGCGGGCTTCTCTGTTGGAGGCCTGACTTCCTGTACTTCTGCCATTGCGCTTCCGACGCTTCCCAATCCTAGCAAGCGAAGAAAGCCCATGAGGATACATGCCTTCACAAAAAATCGAATCACCGGCATTGGCCTTGCGTGGTTGTGTAAGCCAAAAAAAAGCCAAAGAAATAATCGGAACAAAACATAGGCCGGGATCTTTAGCTGATTGGCTGCCCGACGGCACTCTCGAGAAGCAGGATATCTCGTTGATATTCGTACAGGGCGTTGATGTAAGCCTTATCAATTTCTATTTTTGTGCGAAAGGCATCGAGCAGATGCAGGATCGTGGTATTTCCCGATTGGAAGTCATCCTCCACCCTTTCGAACAGCGCCTGGGTGGCCTCGAAGGCCCCCGCACGGTAGGTTTCGACTAGCAGACGACTTTGGCCTAAATGCCGATAGACCGTATTTATTTGGTGATGCACTTCATTGAGGGTCTTGCGCAGGTCGGCTTCTGCAATATGTGCTTTGGCAGCGGCTTCCTTGATGCCGCCCTGATTTCTGTCGAACACGGGGATAGGCATGCCCAAATTGATGGTCCATTGTTGCTGGTTGTCAGGCCCTTGAGGTCCCTGGACATTGTATCCGAGGTCCACCGTCACATCCGGATACTGGTTGGCTATCGCGAGCTTCGATTCTGACCGGCGCTTCGCCAACAGTAGTCGCTTGGCGCGAAGATCCGGTCTGGCATCTTCCACGCGCTTCTTCAAAGCCCCAATATCGGGATCGATCGGCTGAAACATCAGATCCGTGGTCAGTGCTAATTCAGTTTCCGGGGGAAGGGTCAGGAGCAGGAGGAGATCGGATCTGTCCGAATCAATCTGTTGAATATCCCGGATGATATCCCCTTGAGTTTTCACCGCTCGAATTTGGAGGCGGATTAAATCCTCCGGATCTTGTATCTTTGTGGGTGCACCAATGAGTTTCTCGATAGCACCATTGATCCGGCTCGACCTCTGTTCATCGTCTGCCAGAAGACGACGCCCCACCTGCACCCGATAATAGGCATCCTTCACGGCAAAACTGAGTTGTCGAAGGGTGTCCTCAAAGCTGGCTTCCGCCGATTGCGTCCCGAACTCCGCACTTTCAACACGGAACCCGCGTTTACCGGCCACCAGAAAAAGTTGACTGATAACCGGCATAATTCCTCCGCACTTACTCAGGTTACAATCCTGGGTGTAGGCGCTGAGGGTATTGATGGAGAGTTCGGGGTTTGGGAACAGGCCGGCGGTAATCTGTTGGGCCTTTGCGGCATCAATGCCATATTTGGTTTTAAGGAGATCCAGATTTTGACGCAAAAACATGGCAAGGGCATCATCCAGACTCAGACGCAGCAGGGTGGGTTTCTGCTTCTCCAAGCTCCCTTCCCCCGTTGCCGCCAACGCTGAACCCAGACTCAAGAACCCCGGGATCATCATCACGATCGTCAGGAACCATATCCCCACCCACCATGTCCATCCGCAATAGTCCCTCACGGGATAGGAGTATTGGGTAGCCCATCTGGTCATGCGTTTCCTCCCTCCTGACAACTCACCAAGCAAAAAAATACTTCCGGGTGTCTGCCCCCCGGCGTCGGCCTTGCTCCTTGAGGCGCGCCAGCGCGTCCATGCGAGGGGAAGCTTCATGGGCAGGCTAAATAGGGCTGTCTTTCCAGACTAACCAAATAAACCCATGGATACATGCCGCCAGCATAGCTCAACTATTCAGTCTGTAGCCATATGCTATAGACTCAAGGCTCCATTTTTACTCCAAAAATTTCATGTCCGCCACTGTCATTTATGTCGAGGTACTCCCGGAATAAAAATTTTGTCATTGAGAGACTTATGCGCGGCCTACAGATACTGCCTGCCCCGATACCAGGAGTCAGGAATGACGGGGATAAAAAAATTCCACGACTCATTGTCCGGGATGACGGAACCCTCGCTAAATTCCCGCTAGCCAATGTCGGGAATGCAGAAGGCCTTCCATTCTCAGCACTCAATATATTCGCCCTTCAGCAGACGCTGCCTACAAGTTTCTCCCTCAGGGGGGTTAGACGTAACGATATTGTAAAACCTTTCCATTTGGGCGACATTGAGTTCATGCCTCCTTCAAAGAGGGTTCAATCGTGGCGCGTAAAACTACTTTTATACAGACAGGTAATGAATAGTATGGTCGGTATTTAGTACACTGCCGATATTCCAGGTTCTCTTCACCATTTCAAGAGGGCAACGATGGGTCTTAATCTACTCCTGGTCTTCATCCCCATTGCAATAGGATTGGACTGGTACGAAGCCAACCCCATTCTAGTCTTCATCGCCTCGGGCCTCGCCATTGTGCCATTAGCGGGTTTGATGGGGCGATCAACGGAAAGTCTGTCGGTCTATATCGGCGCGACCCTTGGCGGATTACTGGCTGCCACGATGGGAAATGCCCCGGAATTGATTATTTCGATTTTCGCCTTAAAAGCCGGGCTCTACGATGTGGTCAAAGCCTCCATCACCGGATCCATTGTGGGGAACCTGCTGCTTGGGATGGGGCTTGCGATACTTCTCGGCGGCCTTCGCCATGAACGGCAAAAATTCAATGCGACGGCGGCCGGGATGAGTTCGGGACTGTTAACACTCGCGGGCGTCGGGCTTATGGTCCCCGCGCTGTTTCATTTCACTTCAAAACAGGAAGAGGAACTCAGTACAGAAATTGCCATTGTGCTCTTCATCGCCTATATCCTAAGCCTGGTGTTTACCCTGAAAACTCACCAGCATTTATTTCGCACGGAAGCCGAAGAACCGGTGGGAGCAGGCACGCCCCGAGGAGAGGAGGGACAAGAAGAGGCATGGAGTAAAAACAAGGCCATTGGGATGTTGGCGGCCGTCACCATCGCGATTGCCTTCATGAGCGAAATATTAACGGGAGCGATTGAGCCCGCAGCCGCAGGCATCGGCCTCACGCCGATTTTTGCCGGTGTGATTTTTCTAGCTATATTCGGGAATGCGGCAGAGCTGATGAATTCCATACGGTTCGCCAGAAATAATCAAATGGATCTGGTTATGGGCATTGCCGTCGGGGCGAGTACCCAGGTGATCATGTTTGTGGCACCGATGCTGGTATTCGTCAGTTATCTTCTTGGTCCCAAACCTCTGGATTTGCTTTTCGTGCCATTTGAAATTGCGGCCATAGTCATCGCGATTCTCGTCAACGGGAGCCTCACGAAAGATGGCGAATCCCACTGGATGGAGGGTGTGATGTTGCTGGGGGTCTATTTGATTTTAGGCATTGGATTTTTCTTTCTCCCGATGTAGCCAGGCAAACACATGGCAAACTTTGAAACAGTCCTCTCTACACACTTTCCCAAAGCGATACCACAAGAGGATTTTGTCCAGCGCTCATATGCGCTCTTGCAGGCTGAGGGCTTCCGCGCTGAGAACACGATTGCCTTCGTCAGCGTATGCCGGGATGAACTGACGTTGCCCTTAGTAGAGGAGGTCAAAAAAACATGGGGAGAAGCCTTTATTTTTTCCAGTCTGGGCGGCATGCTTTTTCTCGGAAAGACCGGATTTTTAGCGGCGCAGCACCATGCGCCGAATGAGGATGGGCGTGAACGTTATGTCTATTTTGCCTTGCCCCACATCGGCGTGGATGCACAAGGCGAGATTGGGCGCCATGATCGTCCGGGGCGCTTTCAACCGTCCCATGCCTGCGGGGCATTGCACGGATTTCAGATGGAACTGGCCAATCGGTGCGTCTCTTTGGGAATCGATCCTGATGACATCGAGCAAAGCCTGCTGAAACAACACCTGTTTCGCAAACTCACCTATGGTGACATTCCCGATCTGTTGAATCTCACGAAAATTGCGTATGCCGTCATTCTGGAGGAACTGGAACGAATGATCCAATTAACCGTTGACCCCGTGCATAATGACTATGCGGTCCTGACAGGCATCCAAATTCACGGTCCCCAAGGCATAGAATATATTTGGCCTGGAGTGACCTACTGGGTTCGGGAAGGAAATCGACATGGCTTTGGCTTGTCATAGGCAGGTATTGGATGGGAAACCTTGTGGGGAGGTCTCGCCCAGCCCATTCAGAAGTCCTTTATTTTTATAGGGATTTGGGCATTATTTGTGGTGTATAATTTTTTTTAAAAAAAGTTCAAAGGTATAATGAAAAATATCTTGAAAAAAATATCCTTTACACTTATAAATGAGGGCTGTGGAAAAATTGTGAATAAATGCTATATTTTTGGAAGGAGGACTTGAAAATGGAAGCTGTAATTGGTGGTGCTGTGGTTGGAGCTGTGGCGGCAGTGGCAGCCCCTTCGCTTATTTCGGGAATTGGAGGGATGCTTCGTCCCTTGGCGAAAGAAGTCCTCAAGGGGGGAATTGTGGCCTATACCGCTGTTTCAGAAATGGTTGCCGAGACCGGGGAACAATTCAATGACATTGTCGCTGAGGCAAAAGCAGAAATTGCCCATCCCACGAAAACCAAACCCTCAAACTAAAGCAGATTGGGCCGGAACATGTCTCATCCCGATAAAGAAGATCCTGAATCAACGGACAACTCCCAAGCCGGGGGTGGTCCCGGGGGAATTTCTGGAGCGTTCCGCCCTTTAGTCAAAGAGCTCGTGAAAGCCGGGCTCGTCGCATATGAAACGGTGTCAGAGAAGGCATCGGGGTTCGGGAAGCAATTGAATGATCTCGTAGAAGAAGCACGCTCGGAAACGATGAAAACATCCTCCCCTGACAGTGCCCACGACGGAACCGAAACAAAAGGCAGAGCGAGAAAACCTGGAAAGGCGAAGGATCCACACACAAAAGCCTAAGGAAAGCCCCGAGAGGCATAAGGAAGACCAATGAAAAACGAAAAAGACATTCAGGTTGTGCATGCTTTGCCTGATAGAGTGCGCCTTAAGCTTCACCGGCTGAAAAACAATATGGCCTATGCCGAGGAAATTCAACGCCGGCTTCATTCCGTTCAGGGGATTACACATCTGGAGACCAATCCCAAGACAGGAAGCCTTCTCATTCAATACGATCCTACTGTCTTGGAAATGCTGGCCCTTCATCCGACCATTTCCTCCTGTCTGGGCTTATCCTCCTCTGATGCCAAGCCATTAAACACAGATTCCCCTCCTGCCAAAGGTCGCGTCAAACCCATAAAAACTGTTCGCCAGGCCGGCACCAAAATCGAGAAAAAAGCCAAGTCTGATAAATCTTCCAAGAAAGCCAGAGGCAAATCTTAAATTTGACGATAGCGGACATTTCAAGAAAGGTGATTGAAACCACAGGATAGAACTCGACTGTATCCTTCTAAATAAGAGTTTTTAATAATAGGCACAGATGTATTCCCCCAATTCCCACTTCATTCAAAGGAATTATTCCCATGGGCGTTCTTTCGGCCTCTATTGTTCATGCTATTCCAGGGCGTCTTCGTGTAAAACTATCTGAAGACGAGCAAAATGTTGACTCCGCTGAAGCGATCGATCTCAAGCTTTCTGAGTTGGACGGGGTAGATGAGGTCACAAGAAATTTAACCACCGGGCACCTCATTCTTCACTATGATGAATGTCAGGTGACTAATCCGAATTTCTTCCGTTCCGTCGCTGAGACCCTTGGAGTCTCCCCGAACGATTTCGCCATCGACCACCTCGAAACATCGTTTGGACAGACAGTCCATGACCAGAACAATGGGAATGGAGCGAAGCCCTCTTCCAGAGAACAATCCTCCAACCTACCCGCCACCGTTCCCAATATCATGGCCTCTTCGAAAGTTGTCCACTCACTTCCAGGACGAGTGCGTCTTCGTGTCCCTGCCTTGCAGATTCGTGCCCGGCTTGCCGAAGCCCTCCCTATCTTTTTACAAGACCAGGAAGGTATTCAAGAGGTCAGAGTCAACTCCAGCTGCTCTAGCGTCACGGTGACATGTGACTCAACCCTCTGGGATGGAGAAAGACTCTGCCAATTCCTGCGAGACCTTCGGCATGAGGACATTGAGGCCTACCAGCCCAAACAGGTCATACAAGAACAGGCAGAGAATGCCGTCGATGAGGAATCCGGCCCGGAACTGTGGTATTCAAGCACCGGAATTGCCATCGCCCTGTTCGTCGAACCTCTTGCACCAATCGCGGTCCCCGTCTTTCTCCTGGCTGCTGCACTGCCTATGCTCAAACGAGCCTACCATTCTGTCGCAGTGGACGGGAAACTGAATGTGGATGTTCTTGATGCCTCCGCGACCGCGCTGATGTCGATACAAGGTGCCTTTCCCATGGCAACCGGTATGGTCTTTCTCATCAATGTGGCGGACTATATTCGCGACCTCACGGTGTTGCAATCCAAAAAAGCGATCGAGGAAGTTCTGGCTTACCAGAAGACTCGTGCATGGGTCATTCGGGACGGGCAAACCATCCAGGTTCCCGTCAGTGAGATTCAACGAGGAGAAACCGTGGTTGTCTTCCCTGGGGAACGGATTTCCATAGATGGGACCGTCCAATCGGGCAAAGCCCTGGTGGATCAGGCCACCCTTACCGGTGAATCCATGCCGGTCGAAAAAAATCCCGGCGATCCGGTCTATGCCGCCACCGTCCTGCGTGAAGGGGAACTGTACATTCAGGCTGAACAAATCGGAGATGAAACCGAGGCCGCCCGAATTGTGCGTTTGGTTGAAGGCGCCCCGGCCAGAGAGACCAAAATTCAAAACTATGCCGTGAAATGGGCCAATGACCTGGTTCCCTATAGTTTTGGCCTTGGTGCGGTGGGAGCCGTAATTGGTGGCGGCATTCCTGGCGCAGCGGCCGTGTTAATTGTGGACTACGGAACAGGAATCAGAATCGCAGCTCCCACGACCGTGCTCTGCTCCATGACCAAAGCAATCCGCCATGGCATTTTGATTAAAGGCGGGCGGCATATGGAAACCCTGGCTGAAGTGGATGCTGTGGTCTTTGATAAAACAGGTACCTTAACCATGGGACACCCCGATGTGGTGGACATTTGCCCACTTGGCTCCTTCACCGCAGATGAAGTCTTGACCCTGGCCGCGGCCGCGGAGAATCGCCTGACACACCCTGTGGCCCAAGCCATCGTCCGTGCTGCGCAGGAACGTGGACTGATGATCCCCGAGCGAACCACCTCCGACTACACGCTGGGGCTTGGCGTTGAATCCATAGTGGACGATAAGATTGTGCTGGTAGGGAATCACCGGTATATGGCGGAACAACGCATGACGCTTTCAAAAAAGATCAAAAAGCAAATCAGCGACATGGAAGATCGTGCCGTCTCTCCCCTCTGTGTGGCCGTGGATGGGAAGCTTGCAGGCCTGTTGTCCTATACCGATCCTATCAGGCCGGAGGCCATTGAAGTGATTCAGGCTCTCAAAGAACGTGGGGTTAAAGAAATCGTCATGCTCACAGGAGACCATGAAAAAGTCGCCAAACGCGTTGCCATGGACTTGGGGATTGACCGCTACATCGCCGAAGTCTTCCCCGGCCATAAAGCGGATGTGGTGAAAGATTTGCAACGACAAGGATATAAGGTGGCCGTGGTGGGAGATGGGATCAATGACTCCCCGGCCCTCGCCTTTGCCGATGTCGGAATTGCCGTGGAGGGTGGCACTCAGGTCGCTCAGGATACGGCCCATGTGACCTTACTCCATGGAGGCCTATGGAAGATCCCCGCGGCTATTGATATTAGTCGTGAAGCGATCAGCTTGATCCATCAAAATTGGAAAATCATTTCTATTCCGAATACCATTGCATTGGGGTTGGCCTGCATTGGAATTCTCGGTCCCATCGGCGCGACCCTACTCAGTAATGGGTCAGCCATCATTGCCACCTTGAATGGCCTTCGACCCATTATGGGGAAGCCTGCCACACCACCACGGCCTATGCTGGCGATGGAACCCCAGGGAGTGAATCATGATATTTCTGAGAACGGGAGGCAAGAACAACCCTTTCCTGTGTTAGAAGGGGAACTCCTCGACATCCCGGCGTAACCCCATAGGGTAGAGAAGCTTTATTGATCGCATACTTCGAGAGTATTCACCCAAACCTGTTCAAGAAGGGAGATAGTCTGTATGTTGCCAATCATTGGTGGTGTGGTCGTCGGAGCGATTGCAGCGTTAGCTGCTCCATCGCTCGTTTCGGGAGTGGTTTCAGGAGCGCGCGCGCTCACCAAGGGAGTCATTAAGGGAGGAATGGCGGCCTATACCGCGACATCAGAACTCGTTGCTGAGTCAGGAGAACACATTCAGGATCTTGTCGCTGAGGCGAAATCTGAAGCCAAACAGGCAAAAAAAACAACCGTTCAAGGCTAAATCTTTTCCATACAGGAAATAAGAAAAGAGATTCATAAGAGATTTAAAGAAGAGGAGGATGTCATGGAGACAGGCGTTGCGGGTTTGGTCTGGGGCGCGATCGGATTCGTGGCTACGGCTGCGGTAGGCTATTTTTCACCCTACATCATTTCCGGTCTTCAACAAAGTGTTCGCCCAGTCGTCAAAGGAGTCGTCAAGGGAGGCTTGATGATCGAAGCCACCTTTTCAGAGCTGGTAAGTGAGGCCCAGGCGGAATTGACACATTCATCATCTTCATCATAATTCTCCGGCAGGACGAGAGGTCGGAAACAGCGATATCCGGGCCTTGGATTCTTCGCAGAATTTTACAACCCGCCATGATTCCGTTAGAATTCCGTGGTGCATTGAGGCCAAAAGCTTTTTCATCTAAAAGGAAATTGATATGCCAAAAAGCGCAACCAGCACATCAGAGCCAGAATCATTGAGTGACTCAATTGCGGGAAGTGGCAAGGAGGCACTTGGAACCCTGGAGGGGGGCATTACCTCGCTCACCGGTGGGATTTGGGAAGTCTTTCACGAACATCCCAATGTCGGTGGTGTCTTAACTGGAGGGGTGGGACTGGCTGCGGCAATGACCTTTGGGGTCGGAGAGATAGCCGGAGCTATGGTCGCCGGCTATCTGGGTTACCGAATTTTCGCCTATGGGGAATCGTTTACCGAGGCAATTGAGAAGACCATCCAATTCCGGGAAGGCAAGCTCAGGAAAGACGATCTATAACATCAGGCAATTCGGTTTGAATACCAAAGGCTTTTCGCTATGGCAGTCTGGCCTCATTCCTTCACGGTACTCCTTTCAATCTTTCAAATTTTCCATGATGTCCTTCAATGTCAGTTGGCGATGTCCTCTCTCAAAAAGGATCGTTATTACATAAAATCATGGCCATACGCCGTGGATTAGTCAAAAACATTCAAATGTGCGCCCGGAATAGATTCGCCAATGAATGGGAAAGAGTGCAGTCTCAAGAAGAGAAAATTGCCGCAAGCACTTTATGTAGTGAAGCATTACATGCCGGAACGACAATCACCCTCAAAAAGGAGGAGTCAACATGAAAAAGACATTTTATAATTTTATGGGGTGGCTTTCGTTAGTCGTGGGTGCGGTCTTGTTTATCATTCCGGGATTGCCGGGCGCGCCAATTCTGCTTCTTTCTAAGTATTTCTTTTCCATCTGAGTGGAAAAAGTGAGGCCGTTGCTTCTGAAAGGCAATGGACAATTCAACCCTACCGTGCAAAGGAGGTATGCCATGTCCTTTCTGTCTGAAGTTCTCGCGTCATTCTTGGGAGTGCTGGCGGCTTTTATGGTCTTAGGTGCCTTAGCCGTTTAGTCCTTCGGATACACACCAGGGAATAAAAAATCTAGCGCCTCCTGCTACAGGCAGGAGGCGCTTTTTTTCGAATTCCAAGAACCTGTTGAGAGGAAAATCGGACAAAAACGAGGGGAGCTCTTTAGTTATGCCAAATATTTTACCAGAGATTCTTTCCTTTGATCAGGCTAATCAAGGAAGAGTCCCACAGTACTATCATCCCACAGCTAACCCAACCCTAACCCAATCAACGTCCAAGCGAATCGATTCTTCCTCCAAGAGAAACCAACATACGGTCGGATCCACGCATGGGTCAAAGCATACTCTCAGTCAGGAGATTTCGCAGATACCTCATAGACTGAGAACCTGCCAAAAGAATACCTCCTGTGGAAATTCTTCATTGCCTGAACAAAAGAGTTTATGGTGAAATGGCACCTAGTTTGGAACGTTGCGTTCGTGAAATGAAAGAGAAGATAGTAACGTAACCCTCAGTTGGCAGGATTCTCACTGCCAAATCCCTTATCAGAAAAACAAACCAGCTTCCAGAATTTCATTATTTTCCCAACCCACTTGGATGACAAAGAAAGGCATATGCTATGAGCATGTCACGCATGACGAACATTTTCGCAATGGTGCTGACCTTGACCATGGGGATCATGGGGACCTCATTGGCCGCAAATGAGGAAATGCATCCCTTACCATTCATCATCACGGACATCGAACGCCACATTGCCGAATTGACCATCAACATTGAGAAGGTTTCGGACCGGATAAAGTTTTTACGCGAGGTTCCGGATTCCAAGGATCCTCTCATTCAGGAAGTCCGGAATCTTGACCTGAGAGGGTGGGAACTACATCAGGAACAATGGAAGCTGCAACTCGACGGATTGCGATTCACTGAGGGACTCTTGCGGAAAGTCCAGGACCATCCCGAAAAAAAACCCGAAGCCTTACAAGCCTGGCTTGGCCGACTTAAAGAATTTAAAGAGGCCATGAACGATTATCGACAACAGCGGGCTGGAATCGAAGTGTTGCGCATAGAAACAGAAAGCAAGTTGATCGAACAATATTTGCGATAAGGCAAGGAGACCCGAATGGATTGTGTAAAACGACCGACCGTATTATTCGCCCTATGCTTGACGGGGATATGGTTCATCATGACAGGGTGTACCTCAGTCGATACCATTCTATTAACCAACCAAACCTTTCCACCAAAGAAATCGACCCTAGATGTGGAAGTGATGGCTCTAGAGCCAAAATGCCCTCATATCGCCCTGGCCCAATTGAGTGTCCTGGATTCGGCCGAGAGTTATGGAGACCAGGAAGAGGCCATTATCAAAAAAGCGGCTGATTTGGGGGCCGACGCCGTTGTGCTCTATAAGGGGACAAAACGGACAGTCGCGACTCCTGCCTACGGAGGCTATGCGTACAACTACGGCTACCCCGGATGGGGTTATTCTTCTTACGGTATGGGTGGATATGGGGGATACGGTACGACCGGATACACGATAGGTGGATTTGGGTATTCGCCTTACGGCATGGGAACGCCCATGATGTATGACACAACCGTGAGATCGCTTACCGGAATTGCCATCCGCTACCAGGATGGCCCGCGTTGCGTACCAGGTGGGCCGCAATCCAGACAGATCCACACATCCTTCTCTCTCCAATCCTAAATTTTCAATGGAATCTCTAAAGGCCGGCTTTAGCATCTTTCCTATGGAATTAACATTTTGTGATGTTGAGAAGGAGAGCCATCACCGAGAAAGAGAAACGCCACGTTTCCCCCTATAAGCCAGGACCACCAACGGCTTTAGAAATTTTCTGAATCCACTGAGTAAATCGATCAGATAGGATTTGAACGAAAAAATACTGCCATTATCCTGGTCTAATTGAAGAAGACATTCACGCCTGACTAGCCTATGCCAGTGCAGTTGTTTATTTCGAACGAATCTATTTGGTACCGCCCTGACCAGTGCGAGTCATTCCAATGAAAATGCGTTTGGGACATTGTCAAAGGCCGGAAAATTTGTGGAGATGATGCGCAGTGGATCGGAACCAGGGCTCAAGAATTTTCAGACGCGACAATGCCTGCCCATTTTTAAAAAGAAAGATGTTCGTCTCCTTTTACCATTCGACACATATTTCGGGGAACTCGTATTTCCCTCCGAAATACCAATAACCAGCGGAGTCATACCTCTCCGCAAGCCTGTCCCTCCTCTATTCGACACACACAGGCAATCATAGCCATTCTAGCCAGCCGAGAGGATTCGGAGGAAATGTCTTCAGTTGTGGAAGAAGAACAGGTAGGATGAAAACCAGGACAATACCAAAGCTAAAAGGATAATAAAGCTCCTCCTCATCCAAATGGGAGATTCACTGCAGGCACTGGTGATTGGATTGGATCTGCAAAGGGTAGAATCTGAAACCATTCTTTAAGCGGGCAATAAGCGTACCAACTGGGACGAAAAAGTATTCTCCTCCGCATTTTGTCTCTGAGGCCTGACTTTACTTATAGAGAGGGCCACCAGACCACTGCTTCAACAATGGCTCACGTCCTCATTGTAATCTTAAAAACAGCTCCATCTGCCCCCGGAATAAGATCTCCGTGAGCTGAGGGGGGTAGACAGAGAAGCTTGAACTAAGTCTTGGGTCAAGCCTGCTGCGCTTTAGCCCGCGGCATTTTTTTATCGTGATGCTCGATTTCTGCCTTGGCTTCAGCAACAATGTCATTGAAATGTTCTCCGGTTTCAGAAACCATTTCTGAAACAGCTGCATAGGCCACAAGACCTCCCTTGATAACTTCTTTGGCAAGGGGGCGAAGTACCGATCCGATTCCCGACGCTATCGACGGAACAGCCACTGCGACAACAGCTCCGACCACCACACCACCAATGACAGCTTCCATGCGCTCCTCCTTTGTAAATAAATTACTTCCCCGAAACCAATAAAATATTACCATAACCGGAAAGATTTAGTGAAGCTCCCTCTCAATGGCGGGCCTGCATGCCAACCGAAGACGGCCGCATCCGCTTCATGCCGCGCGACCTTTCATCCACATGCCAAGGAAAGGACTTTCCGGCAATTTGAGTCAATGTCTTTTAAAATCGGGAAGAACCGCGAAGACCATGGGCAATCAGATTTCACCCAGCCAACTATGATGCATCAGGAACGTTTTGGGGGGAAGGTTGCCAGAACTTTATGGACGGCCTCATCAATCAGCTTCGTCTTCTCTTCATGGGATCCTTGCCAATCCACCACTCCTTTGGCAACCCCACGCCAGATGACATGCTGCTTCGTCGAATCAAGCAGATCGAGTATGAGCGTGCCTTCCTCGTATTGGTAAACTTCTGCGTATCCCATACCCATCCGGTACGGTCTCATCAGGGGACCTTGCATAGGTTGGACCTGAATCCTCTCTTGGGTACCAACAAAATAGGTCACGTAGAAATCTGAATTTCCATCGATGATTTCAATGAATCCCTTGTTCGCAAGCTCGACTGCGACCGCGTCCTGAATCCTTTGCCGGGCCAGTGGGTTGCCCCCACCCAGATCGATGGCACCTTCCGGCGTTTTCAGCATCCAGGAAAATGTTTTCAACCCCGTAAAATCCGTCGATTCATTATAATCAGAACTGACAGAGATACTGGAGCACCCGGAAAAAACCGGTAGCGACAACAAAACGAAAAGCCTCATGAGACCTCTCATTCATCACACCCTTTCTTTTGCCACATGAATGGCATTCCCGAATCTCGGATTCGGCGTTTTTATATCACAGAGGACTCTTTTCAACGCACACGCCTGCAGATTTCGATCTGCCTGCACGGGAAGGATGCGATCGTTCTTTCACCTGATCGACATTGATATTGGCCGCCGTTTGTCCTACCAGAAACCCTCTGAAGATTGCCGAGCGCAAAGAATCCAGGAGCACGGCCGGCTCACCCGCCACAATCATGCGGGCAATTTGGCGGTCGTTCATCCGCCTTCTGCCTGCTCCGGTTTCTTGGCACAAAACTATAACAGACACTTCTCACCCTTTTCGACTCAGGACCCTGAGGTCCGACATTCATCCGCAAGGAAGCTCCAAGGATGAGCGGTGGGATTCTGATTGCCTCGGCATGAATAGATACGTTAAAAACCCTGGCGTCCTTTCCAACATGCTGAGGCCGATGGGGTGTTGGTCCTGAACTGTACCAACTTCGACTTGGCGGCTCAGATCATGTCTGAAGAAGGATGAGCAGGGGTTTTCCTTGGAACATGACGTGCGGCGTTCTACTTCACCCTGCAAGGAGGGATCCCTCAACCCCGTCATTCCTGCAATGGTCAATCGGAAATCGTTCGACTCTGGGCATTTCCGACATGTGCAATCGAGAATTTATCTGTGTGTACCTGAGGATAAATACCTGCCCATGACTCGCAGACATGACGCAAGGAGGATGAATGTCCGTCGACAACTACGGACCCGACGACTGATGTTCTTGAAACGTACCGGCACAGGAGACCCTGCTCACATGCCGTTTTTTGCATTTCTTCTCATTGGAGTTCTCTTTCTCGCATCTCCGTCGTTTGCCGAGTGGACCGTCACCGGCGCGAGTAATGTCTATTATACCGACGATGCCGCCCTGTTCTCATCGACCAGGCGGCTGAGTCGAAATCAGGACCCCACCCAACCGGTAATTGATAGCCTCCTCGCCAACCAAGGAGACGATGTGGTGTTTGAATCCATGGCCCACATCATGAAATCTTTCTCGTTGATGGGTCGACCTACCGAATTGGGTGTTCGTGGACAAGGGTTTGTGTTTACCAACAATACCCAATTCAATCACGGATCATTGAGTGTGGAGGCCTCCCATAATCTGACCTCCTCCACGGCGCTCATCATGCGCTATTTTTTCGGACCCGATTTATTTTTAGGGAAAAATGAGGTGCGTCCACTTGAGGAGTCAGGCGGAAATCCCCCACAAGTAAAAAATGAAGAGGTGACCACCAATTATTGGGCGGGAGGGCTTGCTCAACAAATCCCCGGGGTCGACGATCTGCGGCTTATTCTCTATGGCCGCTATGGATTGCGTGACTATGATAAACCCTTTAGACAACGGGACACCAGGTTTTGGACAATCGGGACGCACATGGAATGGGCACCCACGCAGAAGATCGGGTTGGCTCTGGGCTACCATTATGAACGAGGATTGGCTGATGGGCGAAAGCAGCCGGAGCTGCAAGATGATACCTCTTACTTCAATCATTTCGTGACCGGAGAATTTGAATATGAGATCACAACACGTCTTCGCTTAGAGATGGGCCTTCATTATGAATTTAACGGATGGACCACCGGTATTCAGGGCGATGAACGCAAGGGACAACATGAAAATGTTGTGCAAGGCGATATTGCCGTTCGATATCACGTAAACGACATACTTCAGATGACAGGTGGCTTTCAAGGGGCGCATCGAAAAGAAAGTTTTGAAAGGGGGTTAAAAAACCTGAATACGTGGCTAGGGGCCAAATTGACATTTTAATGTTCTAATGCCAGGAAGAATGATCCTCTCAGCAACCCAGAGGATGGGCACAGTAAAAACTGTGATTCTTAGGAGTGCTCCGTGAGTGCATCCTGTCTTAATGAGTTTTTTGCAAGAGGGTGCTATCTTGTGACGCCTCCACTTTGTCAGGGGTGTCAATCCGAAGAAAACTCCAAGCTGAAGAGACATACCAGGTGAGGGCGAGTCCCTGAGCAATGAAATTTCCACGTGTCGATTCCAGGCGAAAAGGCCACCACCCCTCCAGACAAAGGAGAGAGGACTTAAGAGCGATCAGCGACGGCAGATATCGAGGCTAATGTCGAAAGAACCAAAACTTTAGAGCAGCCTAAAGCAGGACTCCATACATCAGTATAGCTTCCATGCGGAAATGGTTCACCCAAATCAGGAATGCCGGAAAGGTCATGCCTCTTTCCTTGTGTTGGTTCCTGCTGACGGCATCCCTGTCCCTGGGAGAGGAACCCCACAAACAGCCGACTCCTCCGCCGGAAGATCCCTACTTGCTCTGGCGATTGGATGCCGCCAGAAAAAGAGTAAGCGAAGTGCCTCAAAATTTACAGGGACGGATTCGGATCGGTCAGGAGTGGAATTGGGATGAATATCCCGATCAGGTGCTCTTGCAGGAGGACACGGAAATTAAATGGACACGGTACCTGTCTGCCGCCCTCAATGCGCCCAAATGGTTGGATCTCGGCATGACCGTTCGTCTGCGGCGGGAGGGGTTTGATTATCCGTTTAAAACGGAACAGGTGGGAAGCACCTGGCAATGGGCGACCAGATCCCGGTTTCGCGCCAGTGCACGATGGAAGGCCTTCCGTGCGCAGCTGGAATTTCAAGGGTCCACCTCCGGTGTCAATTCCGCAACCGACGTGGTGGGAAACACGACATTCAGTGCCGGAAACGTACAACAGTTATTTATCGCGCACACCTTACCGAATTTTTGGCAGTCCGGACTTCGCACCGATCTCCATGTCGGGCGCATCAACCTGGATATTGGATCACGACGCCTCGTCGCCCGGAGTCGTTTTACCAATACCTCACAGGCGTTTGACGGCATTCATTGGAATCTCGCCAATGAAGGTCAATGGCAATTGCGGACTTTTTTTTCCGAAGTAGTGCTCAACACCGATACCACGAATCGTTTGGGCTTGTTTACCAATAGCGGGAATTATTTCTGGGGAGTTTCCTATGAAACCGCCCAGTTCGCCTGGTCCCGAATTCACATGTATTATTTCGGCAGGAAGGAGAATGCTGGAGATAACCAGGTGCCGCGCGCGCATTCCACTTTTGGGTTGAGACTCTATCAGTCACCACAAGTCGGATCGTTTGATTATGATGGTGAAACGGCCTGGCAGGTAGGCACGTATGATGGCAAGGATCATTTTGCCTATTTCCAACATCTGTCCCTGGGCTATACCTTTATGCTCCCCTGGGCGCCCAGGATCATGGCCATGTACGATTACGCCAGTGGCACCAGGAATCCCAATGGGAACAAGAGCCAGACCTTTGATCCTCTGTTTGGCGCCCGGCGAGCTGAATTATCGCCCACGAGTCTGTTTGGCCCCTTCTATCGCTCCAATATCAGCTCGCCTGGCGTTCGATTGATTCTCAAGCCGCTTCCCGTCCTTCGACTCGACCTGAAATTCCGGGCCTGGTATCTGGCCCAATCCCGGGATGCATGGGTCAATTCGGGCTTGCAGGATCCATCCGGCGCTGCAGGGAACGTGTTGGGACAGGATGTGGAGGTAGGCGTCCAGTGGAATCCCTCGCCCAATCTCAGCATAGATGCGGGCTATGACCACTTTTTCAAAGGTTCCTATATTAAAAACCAAACGAACGTGCCAGGATATCCCCCGGCGCAGGATACCAATTATTTCTATGTTCAAACCGAAGTCAGATTTTAGGGTCTTGGTAAGGACAATCTGCGAAAAAAGCCAATTGGGGGAGTCGAATTTTTTCCATTCCTGGGCGTAACCCGGAAAAATTGTTTCATCATCTGAACCCCATCCTTGCCTTTCACTCATATTCCTCACTCTCCTCTCACAACCCCTTTCACCGGTCAGCGCCCATCAGGCCATGCATAAATAGTTGGCGTTTTCCCTTGAGTTCTGAGCCGGGACAATGGAAAATACCCTTCCTCTCAAATTTTTCTATCCGGCCACAAATCAGAAAATGGATAGAACATTAAATCGGTGAATTTTTTTGTCGTTTCTCCGTATATAACCCAGGAATGTTCATCGTGAAAATGCGAGTACAAATCCCACATACCCATTTGAGGCGAGGGTCAGGGCTGCTGCTATGCCTGTTGTTGGCGATGATCTTTGGGTGCGATCGCCAGGAGGCGGAACCCACCGCAATACCCCCCGAGGTGTTGGTTGCCGAGGTGATACAAAAGGACGTCCCGATTTATGGAGAGTGGGTCGGAACAACGGTTGGCTATGTGGATGCGCAGATTCGCGCCAGAATTCAGGGATATCTCCTATCCCGACATTACACGGAAGGATCCGTTGTCAAAGCCAACGATCTCTTGTTTAAAATCGATCCACGACCGTACCAAGCAGCCCTGGATCAGGCGAAAGCCGAACTCGCCAGGGCGGAAGCGGCCTATAAAAAGAGCTTGCTGGACGTCAAACGGAACACCCCGCTGGCAGCGGAAGGCGCCATCAGCCGGAAGGAACTGGATGATGCCCTACAAGCCGGCGCGGCAAATCGGGCCTCGGTGGCTTCCGCACGCGCCAAACTGGAGAATGCTCAACTCAATGTTGATTGGACTCGTGTGACTTCTCCGATCAATGGGATAGCCGGCATTGCCACTGCGCAAATCGGTGACCTCATCGTTGAGAATACCTTGCTAACGACGGTCTCTCAAATGGACCCAATCAAGGTCAACTTTCCCATTAGCGAACGGGAGTATTTACAATTGGCCGACCGGATCGAGAAGGTCAGTGCCAAACCAGAGTCAAACGCGTCACATGAAAACAGGCTTGAGCTGGTTCTTGCCGATGGAAGTGTCTACCCGCATAAGGGAAGAGCCGTACTCGCAGACCGCCAGGTTGACGTCAAAACCGGAACGATCATGATCGTCTCATATTTCCCCAACCCGGCCAACCTTCTGCGACCCGGCCTGTTTGCCAAGGTCCGCGCCTCCATGGAAACTCGAAGGGGTGGGTTACTGGTCCCGCAGCGTGCGGTCCAGGAACTCCAGGGCACGTTCCAGGTGGCTGTGGTCGGGGATGAAAACACGGTGGCCTTTCGAACAGTGAGTCCGGGGCCCAGGATCGGGTCACTCTGGCTGATCAACGACGGCCTCAAACCTGGTGAGATGGTCATTGTGGAAGGACTCCTTAAAGTTCGTGATGGCATGGTCATCACCCCGACACCGACGCCAGCCGAGCCCACAACCGAGCCTGAGATTTCCCCCGTACAACCCGGCTCTACCTAAAAGTCTCATGTCCAAATTCTTCATTGACCGGCCGATCGTCGCGATCGTCATTTCGATCCTCATGGTGATCCTCGGCCTCATCTCCATGGTGCAGCTCCCTATCTCCTTGTTTCCCGACATCGCGCCTCCTGAAATCCAACTTCAAGCAACCTACGTCGGCGCGGATGCTGTCACACTGGAGCAGTCGGTGGCCACTCCCATTGAACAACAAATGGCCGGAGTCGACAACTCGATCTACATGTACTCTACAAACGCCAGTAATGGGCAAATGACGTTGCGAGTGGATTTTGATGTCGACACCATCCCCAACGATGACCAAATCCTGACCCAGATGCGCTATAGCCAGGCTGAATCACAACTGCCCACCGACGTACGGAACTACGGCGTCACCATCAAGAAGTCTACGAGCAGTCCCTTGATGCTTTTCAGCCTGTATTCGCCTCACAGCTCGTACGACGAGATATTTCTGGCCAACTATGCCTATGTCAATATCAACGACCCCCTTTCCCGAGTGCCGGGGGTCGGTCAGGTCACGATATTCGGCGCAGGCCAGTATGCCATGCGCTTCTGGGTCCAACCCGACCATCTCGCCAAACTGGGCATTACGGTTTCCGAGATCCTGGATGCCATTCAAAAACAGAACACCGTCAACCCTGCCGGCCAGATCGGCGCACAGCCCGTTCCCCAAGGCCAGGAATTTACCTACACGGTAAGAGCCCAGGGACGTCTCCTCAACGAGGAGGAGTTCGGACAGATCATCGTGCGGGCTGATCCTGACGGCTCTATTATCCGGCTCAAGGATGTGGCACGAATCGAACTGGGGGCCCAAACCTACAGTATGATCGGCCGTCTGGACGGAAAACCCAGCGCTACCATCGCCGTCTACCAACTTCCGGGCTCCAACGCCATTGATACAGTGAATCGGGCTAAGAAACTCATGGAGGAAATGAAACAGCGGTTTCCTGAGGATCTTGAATACGCCATTTCACTCGATACCACCTTGGCGGTCAGGGAGGGGATTAAGGAAATCGTGCATACCCTCTTTGAAGCCTTAATCCTCGTGATCATCGTCGTCTATCTCTTCCTGCAGGGATGGCGGGCAACCCTCATTCCCCTGCTGGCCGTGCCGGTCTCGCTGGTCGGGACCTTCGCGGTATTTCCACTTTTGGACTTTTCGATCAACACGCTGTCGTTATTCGGGTTGGTGCTGGCCATCGGGGTGGTAGTTGACGATGCGATCGTCGTGGTCGAGGCGGTCGAACACCATATAGATAAGGGCCTATCCCCCAGGGATGCCACCCGAAAGGCCATGGAGGAAGTCTCCGGGCCGGTAATTGCGACCACCTTGGTTCTTGCCGCCGTGTTCGTGCCTGCGGCCTTCATCCCGGGAATTACAGGAAGGCTCTACCAACAGTTTGCACTCACGATCGCGCTCTCCGTGGTCATCTCTTCCTTTAATGCCTTGACACTCAGCCCTGCGCTTTCTGCGCTGCTCCTCCGTCCCAGGACTCCGGCCAGGGGACCCCTGGGAGCGTTTTTCGGATGGTTCAACCATTGGTTCGGGCGGGCCACCAATGGGTATGTCGGATACTGCCACCATTTGATTCGCAAGACCGGGCGGGCGATACTCTTTTTGGTCGTGGCCGCAGTGGCTGCCGGTTTGCTTGGAGCCAAACTTCCCACAGGCTTCTTGCCGACAGAGGATCAGGGGTACATGTATTTAAACGTGCAGCTGCCATTTGCGGCTTCCTTGCAACGAACGAATGAAGTTTGCAAAAAAATCGAAGCCATTCTTCTTGAGTCTCCCGGCATACAACATGTCACCACTGTTGTGGGTTATAGTCTATTGAGCGGTGTCAATACGACCTATAACGGCTTCTTTTTCGTCACGCTTGCCCCTTGGGAGGAACGGACCAAACCTGAGGAAAAACTTCCAGCCATCTTCAAGAATGTGAATCAGCAACTTGCGAAACTACCCGAAGCGGTGGCATTTCTTTTCCCGCCGCCTGCGATTCCCGGCGTAGGAACTTCAGGTGGCGTTTCCTTTGTTCTCGAAGACCGGTCCGGGCAGGATGTGGCCTTCCTCGCCAACAACCTCAAAACATATATGGAAGCCGCCCGGCAGCGTCCTGAAATCGCCGCCGTAAATTCCACCTTCATCCCTTCCGTCCCTCAGGTTTTTGCAAGGGTGGATCGAGACAAGGCGCTCAAGCAAGGGGTGAAACTCGAGGATGTGTATAAGACGCTTCAGACTTTCATGGGTGGTGTGATGGTGAACTATTTCAACCGGTTCGGGCGGGTCTGGCAGGTGTATGTGCAGGCCGAAGGGGACTTCCGGACCCAGGCCGACAACGTCGGCCAATTTTACGTGCGGAATAAAACCGACCAGATGGTTCCGCTTTCCACGCTGGTCACTATGGAAAAAACCTCCGGACCGGAATTCACGATGCGATTCAACGGCTACCGGTCCGCCCAGATTTTCGTTTCGGTCAAACCCGGGTACACCTCCGGTCAGGTCATGAAGGCGCTGGAGGAAGTCTTTGCCGAAACCATGCCCAGGGAGATGGGTTATGACTATCTCGGCATGTCATTCCAAGAGAAGGTGGCGTCTGAAGGCGTCCCCGCTACCGTGATCTTCGGCTTTTCCCTCCTCTTTGTCTTTCTCATTCTGGCAGCCCAGTATGAGAGTTGGGGCCTCCCCTTCAGTGTGCTCATCTGTACGCCGATCGCGGTTGTCGGAGCATTTGGAGCCTTGTGGGCAGTCGGACTTGAAAACAATGTGTTCACCCAGATCGGGCTTATCATGCTCATCGGCCTGTCCGCAAAAAATGCGATCCTGATCGTGGAATTCGCAAAAATGGAATATGAAAAAGGTCGTTCTCTTGTGGAGGCAGCGCTTACGGGAGCGCGGCTGCGGCTGCGGCCGATTCTGATGACCTCCTTGGCATTTATCTTCGGCGTGGTCCCCCTTGTTCTCTCCTCGGGATCCGGGGCACAGGGAAGAATTCTTTTAGGCATAGCCGTCATGGGAGGGATGATGGCTGCGAGCTTTATTGCAATTTTTCTGATCCCTGTTTCGTTCTATATCGTGGAACGGCTCATGCATCGTCATGACGAACAACTCCCACCAGGCCCTGAGGGACCGAAACCGGACGACTTTGAGTTCCTGGAAGATGAAGGTTCCCTTAAAATATCGTCACAACACAAAACCGGACAGGGTCCAATTCATCTCCAGGGAGAGCACTGATATGCATCAATACGCGGCTATGCTCCTGAGCCTCCTGATCGCCTTCGGCTGCACCATGGGGCCGGATTACAAGCGGCCCGATGTTCCGACGTCCGATTCCTGGCGGCTCGCACCGGACACATCGGAATCCATCGCCAACATGCCCTGGTGGGAATTGTTCAAGGATGAAGAACTTCAGAAACTCATCCATACCGCTTTAGAGGAGAATCTTGACCTGCGCGTTGCCGCCGCTGCGGTAGAGGAGTTTCACAACCAACTCGTCATCGCCAAATTCGACCTTGCCCCTTCTTTGGATTATTCCGGCGATGGCTTGTTCTATCACAACACGAATAATGGGCTCTCCACTGGAGGCGGATCGATTCTTCCTGGGCAAGCCGCTGGGAGAAGCGGACGCGGGAGCCTTGACTATTCGAGGGAATCCTTCATGGGGGGCATCAAATGGGAAGTCGACCTTTGGGGCAGGATTCGCCGGAACGTCGAAGCCACCAGGGCGGAATTACTGGCAAGAGTAGAAAACCAGCGCGGGGTCGTCATTGCGCTGGTCAGTGACGTGGCCCAATCCTACTTCACCCTCCGTGCTCTTGATCTTCAGGTGCAAATTGCCAAACGCACGCTCAAAGTCTGGGACGAAGCCGTGAGACTCAGTCGGTCGCAATATGAACACGGGTATGCTTCGAAGTTGGATCTGGATCGCTTCGAGGCCGAACAGGCCGGCACGAGAGCCCAATTGGCTAATCTGGAGCAGCAGGGGGTTCAGTCCGAAAACCGGATCAGCGTCCTGTTAGGACACCGGCCGATGGCCATCCCGCGCGGGTTTGCCCTCACAGAACAACCCCTGCCACCTGAAATACCGGTCGGATTGCCTTCTAGTCTCCTAAGTCAGCGCCCGGACATTCTGGAGGCGGAACAGAAACTCATCGCGTCCAACGCCAATATCGGTGTGGCCCAGGCTCAACGCTTTCCGCAATTCAGTATTAATGGCGGTGGTGGGGTGGCCGGTTTTCAAATCAACTCGATGGGAACCGGACCGTTCGCCACGGTTGGAGTGGCTGGGACCTTGACCGGTCCTCTTTTCAATGCGACGGCACTCGGCTACGGTGTGGGAATTGCGACCGCTCAAGAACAACAGGCCCTTGCCCGGTATGAATTGGCCATTCTTAATGCGTTTAGAGAAGTTGAGGATTCATTGATCACGATCACAAAAACTCGCGAACAACGTAAGGCGCAGGAATCCCAGGTTGCATCTCTCAAGTCCGCGTTGAATTTTGCGGACAAACGTTACCGGGGAGGATTTGCCTCCTATCTGGATGTCTTATCGGCCCAACGGGACCTCTTTCAGGCCGAACTGAGCCTGGTCTCGACCAGGCAGCAACATCTGAGTTCCATCGTCCGGCTCTACAAAGCCCTGGGCGGCGGTTGGACCCCTTCTGAAGGAGAACAACAAGGATGAGAGCACGTCTCCCTTCCAGAAGTGCCCAATGTCCGTTCCCGGCAATTCGGTATGGACTAAAACGTAGGATTGCCACAGGGATCGGAACATGGTCAGAGAGGATCTAATGGAGGGAAAGAATAATTTATTCGTACCCGCAATTTTTTCCAAAGCATCATTTTCCTGTTCTCGCAAACAGGAAGCCTCATTCAAGGGTTATTGAGATTCTCTCCCTGCACCGACAGAAGATCGCTTCTTCTTTGCCTGAATAATCGAGAGAGGTGACAGGGTGTGCGTACCACCGTTCCTTCAAAGAATTTTTGGGTTCTCAAAATCTACCGCACATCGGAAATGGGCTTTTTCTTAGGGTGAAGGTTTACCATTTCTGGAACACATTGCGGACCGATCTCCATCATTTCGTATGGCTGCGCATTCCCGGCCTGGAACATAACTCAGTGAAAGGGAGGTGAATGTTCAAACGAGTCTTATTGTTTTTCCTGCTGTCGATGGTGTGCTGGTTGTCCTCCCTCAGTCAGGCTCAGGAGGCCGGCTATGATTATCCTGATGTGAGTCCGTATGCCGCGACAGTTATTGGAACTCCGGTGGCGCTAAAAGCCGACCTTCCCAAGCACATCCCCGTTGAAGATCGGGAACTGACCGTCTTTCCGGATCGTGCTCTCCCCGACATTCTCTGGTATGGGGAGAAGATGCGATATTCATTGGTGTCCCAAGAGAAACCATCGCCGTTGATATTTGTCATCGCCGGGACCGGCGCAGGATATAATTCTGAAAAGATGCAGGTTCTGCAGCGCGCATTTTTTCAGGCCGGCTTCCATGTTCTCTCCTTATCCTCGCCTACCCATCCCGACTTTATCGTCTCGGCCTCCCGTACCGGAATCCCCGGTCACCTCCTGGAGGATTCACAAGACTTGTATCGAGTCATGCGATTGGCCTGGCTGGACATTCAACACGAAATCGAAGTCACAGAGTTTTATCTCACGGGATACAGTTTGGGTGCAGCCCAGGCCGCCTTTGTGTCCCAGCTTGACAGCGAACAGGAAGATTTCCATTTCACAAAAGTTCTGCTGATCAACCCGCCGGTGAGCTTATACACCTCGACCTCCATTCTTGATGACATGTTGGCGAACAATATTCCCGGCGGCACGGATAAATTTCCGGATTTTTTCGACAAAGTGTTTCATGCCTTTTCGGAAGAATACCGGCATGGGGAATTCGTGAGTTTTAGCGGTGACTTTTTATATTCAGCCTATAAAAACCGGCACCCTCCTGATGGACTCCTGGCTGCGCTCATTGGCACCTCGTTTCGCCTCTCTTCCGCCAATATGATTTTCACATCCGACGTCTTGACCAATTCGGGTTATATCAAACCGAAAAATCTGGTGTTGTCCGCGACCGACTCGGTGACAGACTATTTTAAAGTGTCCAATCGTGTGACATTTTTGGATTATTTTCGTGAAATGTTTTACCCGTTTTTTCAGGCCAGATACCCCGGGATGACGGAACAGGGGCTCATCGCAAGCCTTAGTTTGGCCACTCTGGAAGAATATTTACGTCACACCCCGAAAATCGGACTGTTGCACAATGCGGATGACATCATCCTCGCGCCCGGCGAGCTGGATTACCTCAAGAAGGTGTTCGGGCCACGGGCCAAAATTTATCCCCGCGGGGGACATTGCGGCAATCTGGACCATCGGGCCACCCTGAGTTATATCGTGGATTTCTTTCGTTCCCCCCTCCCTGCAAACATGGTCCAACACCCTGCAACCATGTTCCCGACGCGCGGAGCGATTGGTGTTGGCTCCCCGACCCATCAGGCAACGAGGCTGAACGATCTTCCTGCTCCTCGTATTCCACAGAGAATGTCGTACCCACCCTCTCTCGACTTTCAATCTGAGCTCGATCAACAAATTCAGGACTTAGAGAGTAAGCTTCAAGAATCTCATGCCTATCTCCAGGCCGCACAAGCCCGGGGGACAACCTCAGAAAACTTTCCTGACGCTGCTCTCCCGACCAGCGCCCACACCTCTCGGACCGCTGAAGGCGGAATGATTGAACCGGCGAAACGACCCATAGAGGACGTCGTACATCCTGACGCCAGATACCTCGTGGATGTCTATGATCCCATTGAAGAGTTTAACCGAGGGACGTATAAGTTTAATGCACAGTTTGATGAATATGTCTTTCTGCCTGTGGTGGAAGGATATGAAGCCGTCATGCCGGATTTTTTCGAGGATCGAATCTCAAATTTTTTCTCGAACATTGCCGATATCCGTAATCTGATCAATGCGATGCTTCAGTTCAAGGGGGAAGCCACACTGAACACCTTGGGACGCTTCCTCATCAATTGCACTTTCGGGCTAGGAGGATTTTTCGATCATGCCACTCCATTAGGGTTGCTTCAACAAACGGAGGATTTTGGCCAAACACTCGGACATTACGGACTGAACCCTGGCGCCTATGTCGTGCTTCCTATTTTTGGACCTTCATCAATAAGAGATACAACCGGTCTACTGACAGATTCCGCGGCCAGCATCTTCTATTTGTACACTCCTTTGCAATTAAATTATCATTTCGAACGTAGCGTTCCCTTCAGTCTGACGTGGGGGGTGGATACAAGGCATCAGGTGAGTTTTCGTTATTACCAAACCGGGTCTCCATTCGAATATGACCTGATTCGGTTTCTCTACACCAAATATCGGGAATTGGAAATTGCCAAGTAACGAGGTATGGGTACCTTTGCAGGTTCATCACGTTCTTTGTAAGATGACGCTACGATGATTCTATTCCTGCAAAGGCAGATCCTGACGAATCTTGGCCGGACATGCCTGCTGCTGTTTCTTTTGGGTTATGGAGGGGCCAATGAAAGAGCCTATGGAGATTCTTCGATCGATGACCTCGTCGATCTCACGGGAGGAGTCATTCCATTAATCTCCTATGATTCCGGAGCAAGTTTTTCAGGGGGAGGCGAATTGTTTTCGGGAGGAAGGCTTTCCTCTCGTGGCGATGTCCGGTATCTGGTCCGACTGAAAAATCAGACCGATGATCCCATTGAGGCCGACTCCCTGATCCTCGTCGTAGACAAAATTCAAGAAATGGCACAGCTCCGTGATGTGACCACCAGTCTCGAGATTCAAGGGGCCGATGGGATTACTAAAGATGGAAAACCGTATTTTCGGGTTCCGGTTGATGGTCAGGCAGAACTCCCCCCATATGGTGAAAGTGAATCGTTCCTCATCGAAATCAAGAATCCCGACCTTCTTCGCTTATACCCTCCGGTTTTACGAGTCCGGGGAATCCGAAAGACCGCCTCTCATGCCTTTCAAGGTGCGCTGCAGAACTTGATCCAGGAAGGTGTTGTGACCCCGGAAGAAGCCCAAAAGGCAATGGACCAATCGCAATAACAACAGGCAACGTCAATGTCCGGGGAGAATCCGCATGACTCAAGAAGGGATGAACATAGTGGATAAACATATTCAAGCCATGAAAATCAGCCTATCCGGTGTGGCGCTCTTCTTCATGGTGAGCATTGGAACGGTGCCGGCCACAAACGGAGGCAGCCTGAATGAACCCAACCCCGTGAGCGGACATTCTATTTCTCTCAAAGAAATCACGCCTGCGGATGTCCTCGCCCGGGTTCAGATGCTTCGTGATACCCTGGAATTGATCCGGTTTGAAATGGGAAAACCGTCGGCAACCCAATTTGAAACGATCGTCACCAATGTTCACGCCCATGAAGCCTATTTCCAGGCCCTCACGCTCTTTCAGAAAGCCGACCATCTGGCCCTGGAGCTCACGGGGAGCACAGGAATATCTCCGGAGCCCATCTCCCTTTCCACTCTTGCCCCCTTGCATATCTGGAAAATGGTGAACGCGAGCTACCTTCGTATTCTGGCCATTAAAGAAGAATTAGGCCTGAAGGAAATAATTTCGGAGCGCCCCAAAGATCCCTCGACCAGTCTGACAGAAACCGGACGTGCCATTGTGCAAGCCAACCGCCAAATTAATCTGCTGCAGGAGCAACACTTCTCACCCAGTGATGTATCGCAACAAGTGCTTTTGTCCAGTCAGTATGCCAAACGGTTGCTGGCCCGGTTTTCCCAACCAGGGGAGGTTTCGGAAGCCCCCCCGCTCGAAAGGGGCAAGCAGCCGGCCGATGTGTTCCTCCGCCTGATTGAATGTTATGCCATTCTGGAAACGATTGCGCATCAGTCCGGCATTCCTGTTCTTCATCTTGATCTGCCCGCCGCAAAAAGTGTGGGCCAATCCCGGCAATTGGAACCAAGCGACGTCTATGATATGGCCACCCTCCTGGTTTCGGATCTGGCCTATCTCCACGCGCAATTAAAAAAAATTGATCCTCCAAAGTCTATTCCCTATCCGGGCCGCATGTTCCCTTCACATGTCTACCAGCAAGCTACGGTGCTTCTGCATCAGTTGAAGACACTGGAACAGTTAGTCGCAACCGATCCGAAATGGCTCTCCCGATAGAGCAGAGACCTTTTCTCTGAATCATTTTCTCCATCACCTGCTTGGAACCATGGCATAACAAACTCCAGAACTTCTGGCCAAAGGCCGTTGCCAGGCAGGCGGCACCAAGGGAGAAGAGTGCCGTCCATGGAACACGGGCCACGATTGTCTCCCGGAGAGGACGAGCAGCGCCCCAACCGGAACCACTTCCGGCATCAGACGGCGACAGGCCGAGCGCTAAACCAAGTCCCTGACCTCAAGGAACGCTCCCACCATGACGGGGATGTGAGTTACATAGTCATGCCCTTCCGATGAATGGAAGAAAGACCCATGTTGCAAGACAACTTTGCTGAACCTCCACCAGTTTTGATCCGATTGACCAGTGTTACTCGAACGCCTCTCGGTGCCATGGACACCTCTAAAGCCACGACTCAATTGTTATGCGTCCAATGTGGGGAGAGTGCTGAAAAATGCCGCCCGGGGCATTCACTGAATGCACCGCAGCGGCTTCACTTCCAATTTCTGAAATCTTTCGACGCACAAGCGCGCAGCCAGATCGGCATTTAGCCGTGTTCACCTCCTCTTCCGTCCCCTCTGATCGCCCAAACAGCTGCGGCCTTTCCTTCGGAAAGCCCGAGGGCAGAACCGGACAAGCCTTTTTGACCATCCTCCACTATTTTTCTTTAATGGGCGTAATAGGTGATCTGTTGGTTCCGGTCCTTATTCAGGCAAACCGTCTATCGGAGCCATTCGGGATGAGATTGAACCTGCGTTTGTAATACTTTCAATTGAGCCAGGAGTCCACCTACCTGTTGATACACATGGGAAGGCAGGATAGGACCACGAAGTCTGACCGGGGGTGGTGGTGGAGTATGAGGAAGATGGGCATGGAGATACGCGAGTTCGGAGATGACCAGGGTTGCTAAATCGTAGACATCATTTGACTGAATGTCGGGACGATCCAGGTTCTGAGATGCCAACGTTAACATGTTAATATTGGAGGCCTGTGCGATGCTTCCTAATACCATATAGCAATCAATGAGATGGTCATAGCTATTCCATGACTTGCGCCCTCGTTCAAGCGCAGGGAGAGGAGCCGGAGCGGGAGCAGTAGGAAATTGACGTAACAGATGTTTGGTATATTCAATGCCCAGCGCGACCAACTCTGCTGCATCTTTCGGGGAAAACTGATGCATCAGTAATAGATTGAGTTGGGTATTCGCCAATCCAATAATAAAAAACACTTGGGTGGGGGTGGTTTCAGCGTCGGCCAAGGCTTCACTGTTCGTCAGGGGAAGCCCGAGTTGCTGTTTAAGAGACAGGATATGGTGTAGGGAAGTGTCGATCATTTTCCAGACATGAAATGGACGTATATCGTCCGGGTCATCTTCCAATTCAAGGCCCGCAGATTCCTCGGTGAGTTCCGTTATCAATCGGGACACTTTTTGATTAAGCGTTTTGGCTTGAAAGAACACCTCGTGTGGAGTCGCATCTTTAACCAGGAGGCCTATTTCCCGACTCTTGGGTTTTCCCATTTCAAAACGAATGTCGTCCAGTTCCTTCCGTACCAGTTGCACCCGTGCGAACACATCAGCCGGGGTAATAGATTCAATGGAAAGTTCATGACCACTCACGGGAGGAGGAGTGGTGATGTCCTTGGTCATTCCAAGACTTATCAGTGGAAAACCGATTAAAACCCCAACAATCACTCCGACTTTTAGAATGTGTAATAGTTGAATAGGGAAATTCATGAGTTGTCGCCTTTTGTGAAAGCCCCGACCTCTCCCATCGAGCTTGCCGAAGGGATTCGGTAGGCTGGAATTGTCCATATTGTTTGTCTGAAACGACCATTCTTCTTTGAACAGGCTCACCCCGACATTGGCGGCACTCCCTTCCAGCTTCAATCTACCCTTGAGGATCACCCGAGTGATTCGGACCTATTATGGCCGTTGGCAGCCGAATTCACCAACAATACCGGACCTCCCGTTTACAAATTCGGTGATGTGTATATTTCAATGTTCCTTCAGAGAAAGATACCAAAACGACGGTTCTCTCCACATCATTTTTATTCGTTGGGGGTTCAATATGTACTCACCAGATAGTTGACCCCCATAACTCTATCCGTAAAATGTTGGCCATACGACTGCGTTCCTTTACCGTGGATTGTCCGAAGGAGATTTGGAAGATCCACCAAGATTGGTAAACGCCCTCTTAACTTTCCCCCACCATCCGCCTTTGATATCTTCAAGAGCCTGAGCGGTTTCCTGTCGCCCCTTCAAAGCCTCAACGCAGGGATTTTGTTTCATCGTCCCCATGGTGGTTCCGGCAATTTGCGGAATCGCAATCACCCATCCCACCGGAGTGACCAACCCCAACAATCCCCACCCGCCGCTTTCGGCTATGCGGAATTTATCACTCGACACATCCGGATCTGAAAGCGGACCGGTGATGCGAACCGTGTGAGCCAGATTGAATAGACTGGGGTCTTTGGGTCGTGGGGTCAGAAGCACGTCCAGGGTTTCGTCGGCCAGGTTCAATTTTCCAATCCCCGCGATCGTCAGGCGATGGGAGTCGATGAGGATATCTTCACTTTTCACCACTCCCTCTTCAATATCAAAATACCCGACGGTACAATTCAATTTGGTGACCGATTCACTTTCCCAGGCAGTGGTTAAGGCCGTCGTGATCAAATCAGCCGCCCACAAATCAATATATTTTGTGGCCAGTTCAAGGGGGCCATCGACCAGCTCAAATCGTCCACTGGCTTGTTCCAACACTTCATGTAACGTATCTCCTCGACCCTTCAGGGCCAGCATGATGGATTGGGACTTCCCCTTCACTAGATCGGCGCCCTCGAATGATCTGGCGACGCGCTCATAATCCAGGCCCTGGACATGCAGATTTACCTCAAGGGTCGGAACGTATTGGGTTCCGTCGAGGACCAGTTTCCCCTCAACTTCTCCTCCCCAAACATTTCCGGTTACCGGTTGCAGGGCAAGCAAGCCCTCTTCGAGGGCGATCTGAAATGAGGCATGGCCCAGATCCTCTTTGCCCTTTCGAATGTGCTTGATTTCGGCATCAAGTCCGAGATCAATGGTCCTGAGACCCTCAACCGGAAAAACCAAATCCGGAATCGACTTGAGTGTGGAGGCCTTTGGTGCTTTCCTTATGCCTATGGTATCGCGCAGGACATCAACGGCCGATGATCCGATACCTTTCACCGAGTCCCCAATGGCTTTGAGCGTCGATCCCTTTTCTTGTGCCGAGGAATCAACCGAAGGTGTTAATATGGCATCCAGGACAAGATTCTCTGCGGTGAGTTTTCCCCTCACACGCGGGCGAATCCCATTCGTTAAGACTGTCACATGGCCACTCACATCGCTTCCGGCAAGAGATCCTTCCACATCGGTAACGTGGTATCCCACAGGAGACCTCGTGACCAGACCGGTGATGTCCAAGGGGCCGGTATCGGGTAAGCTGGCTGCCGTGAGAAAGTTCAAATCCCTGAGATTATTTCCTTTCATGAGAATCTGCAACGTAAATTCTTGGGCCGGTTGAGGAAGGGTAAGGTGTCCGCTCACTTCAACCACCGCCTCTGGTACATCCAGCCGGACATTCATGGGCCACAATCCCCTGTCTTTCAGAAGGCCCATCATCGAACCGGTTGCCGCTCGAAGTCGAAATGATGTGGTGTCAAAGGCCCCCTCGGCATAAAGCCGCAACGGCCCACCATCCACAGTTTCAACTTTCATGTTTGCCATCACCTGCACGGGGGCGGGATGATCGGCCTCCCGATGAAACCTTACCGATAGTTTTTCCCCATCTACCCGAACCGTAGAATGGTTCAGCATGTCGGAAATCGTGTGACCCGCACTGGAAAATTCCGCATTCAGGTTCACGACATTCTCGGCGAGGTCTACGAATCCCACCTCGGGGAAGAGATGTTCGTACCGGACATGGTCAAATGACATGTTGCCGGAAAGCGTCGGAATCGGCCTGGTAGTATCCAGTTGAAACCCGCCATGAAAATTTCCGTATGCGGATTGCTGATCCAGGACTGTTCCTTGAACAGATTCCACCCTCAGCCGACCCGCCTGAAGTCCGGCCGTAAAGGTCAAACCGGCCACATTCAGTCTTCCATTTCGAACGTGGTTGATCACCATGTTCAGATCAACATCGATCGCGCGCATCCCCTCCGAGGGAATGGCACTCTCCCCCTCATCCTCCGGCCCGGAAAGTTCAGTCCAATCGATGTGTTTCGATGTAAAGATCCCCGTGAGATATGGCCTGGCCTTCTGGAAATTCATTTCCAGAATTCCCGAAAAATCGCTGTTTCCAAACCGGCTGCGGAAATCACTCACTTCGTACCGGTCACCCTTCTTAGTCACCTGAGCTCTAAGAGCATACGGACCAACAGGAGGAAGATCGGGATCAAGCTCACTGAGCCGGCGTCCGTTGAGGGCCACAGTCAATGCCCCGGCCAGGTCAGGCCCGCCGGTCTGCAAAAAGCCTTTGGCTTCCAGAAAAGCTCCGCCGCCTCGAGCGGTAAGTGACAGGGGCCGGGTGGTTCCCGGTGTGGTCAGCTCAATCAAAGAGGTGGTAGCCAGTTTCAGATGAACAGCCTTTTCCCGATAGGTGCCTTGCACAACCATTGTGACTGGGCCGCCTTTCGTGACACGAAGGGATCCCTCTCCCAAGACAACAGGCGTTCTGGCTTCAGGCATGGGATCGGAAAACCCGAAGGTGGTGCGACGGTTTTGAAGATTCACCGTCAGGGAGTTGAAGAGTTCCGGCAATAGAACACCACTCCCGCTAGCTGCGAGATCAAAGTCTGTAGAGCCTTCGATATTCATGGCTCCCCCAAGAGCCCGAAGAGCAGATCCATAGTTAAAGGATCTCACCTTCGCTTGAAGCGTGGATTGAGCCTGAGAAGGCCTGTAGTCAAAGGTTAACCGGGCATTCCCCGTTCCTCCAAAACTGTTAATGTGAATAGGGTCAAGCAGTACCAGCCCTTCCCCTATGCCGGCAGTAAAAGACAGCGAACCAAGATCCGTTCCGCCGAGTAAGAGCTTTGCGACCGTGACATCCAGATCGACCTCCATAGGCGGAGACGCGGGAGAAACGGACACCGTTTCTTCAAGGGAAGGTGCCGGCTTGGATTCGTGTTGCTGTGCAAGAGAGGTCAAATCATGTATCTGCACGGCATTGGAGGTCAATCGACCACTCATTTTCTGACGTCCATCTTCATTCTGTATCCGCAATTGTCCGGCAAGACCCGAGGCTCCCAACGTTCCCCGGATATCATTCACGTTAAGGACATCGGGCGTCTTCACGACATGAGCTGCGAGCATGAACGGGGGAGAATCGGGAAGGTCGATCTGAAGAAGATCATTCAGCACACTCAAACGGTCCCCGTTAATCTGGATCCGGAGATCAAACGCCTGGTCGGAGTTCGTCCCTCCGATACTTCCTTTTAGAGTTGCAGATGCTCCCGTTGTAGACAGCACGCCATCGACCGGCCGGGCTTCGGTCCAGGTGAACAAGTCCCTGATAGGGCCGCCAGCAAGCTCCATCTTGACAGGGCTGTCGCGGTAGGCTCCTTCAAAGGACAATGTTCGATGCTGATCGTCGGGAGCAATGATCAACCCCCGATGAATCCACACGTCAGTCGTTTCCTCAGCAGGGTATGGCCGATACATGATCCGGGAGCGTTCGATGATGATTTCCCCTCTTTCCGCAAAAGTCATGAAGACCGACGGAACGGCCCGTGACAAGATGCCCGGTTGGGTGTCTTTCCGGAAAGTCCAATTGTCTCGATCTTCGGACCCTTCTTCCAAAAGAAGTTCTGCTCCTTCCAACGCAATATTTTGAACCTCCAAATGGCGCCGGAGAAGCGGTCCCAAGGACAATCCGATTTCAAGTCGTTCAGCTCGAAAGAGATGTGGTTGTGAAGCCCAGGGAGGGTTAGCCACATGAACATCCTCTAAAATTAAGACGGGTTGCAGGGAGAAGGTGAGTGAGATCGGTCCTTCAAGCTTAACGGGTCGCCCCATGGCTGCGGAAAAACCCGCTTCCAAAGACTCCCGGTAGACCTCTTCTTCGTAGAAGGGAAAAAGGATATAGGCGAGGGCAATGCATACCCCAATCAGAAAAACACTCCCAAGCCCTAACCACAGAAAGCGATGACGCATTGTTTCCTTTAATGAGGGCCTATTTGACGTGAGAGCATTTTTCCGGGCCCAACAGCCTGGAACTTGCAAAGCATGAATCTCAACATTTCAAACAGTAAAATTCCTTGACATGAATATTGTTTGGCTTACTCTGCTCTCATCACGTCACACGCCTTCGAAAGTTCTAGACCAGGCACAGTCAGAGAGACCAACAAGTGCGGGAGCGAACAAAGCCCAGAAAGTTGGGTTGTCAGGGATACAATGGGATATACGCAGCCCGCGAGAATGAGGGGCCATCACCCCTTTTGGGAAGGCAATCAGGGAGCACTGAATACGATGCGCCTCAAGGTCCCCTCTCCTAACCGCCGATCAATGCCTCGATAAAGAAAAAATCCCATAAAGGCCAGCCCAACACATAGAACCTTAGCCAAAATGAGAGGAAGATCCTTATGTTCCCACACGTCCATGAATGCTGCACCCAATGCACCACTCTCCCGAAATGCATGAAACATTTTTTCAGCAAACAAAACCAGAAAGGTGCATCCACTATACACTATGGTCCGGTACAGAGTAGCCACCCCAAGGGAATATTGAGCATCGAACCTGGTGCCGGCTCGGGTTTTACCCAACAGGACCACAACCTTTGCAACGATGAGTGCACCGACCACCGCGGTTGAGAAGCCATAGAACTCGATGTGATAATCTTCCAACATCAGTTTTTTGAGGGTCAGAATGACACCGAAACAGAAGAAAAAATACAAGGCCACTAACCCGACTTCTTTTAGTTCATGCTTGATCGTCGAAAGCATCCCCATGAATTGTTCTCCAGATAAGTGTAGGTCATGTTCAGCAAGTTGAATCCGATTCCCCACTACCATCCGGATGACCATTAGAAAACATACCGGATAACCAGTGCCATTAAGTTGTGTGTTCTTGGCGGTCCATGACCACCACGGACATGCTTAGATGTGTCTCTGCACACAGCGACAAACCAACCCTGCCAATGGCAACCTATGAAGTTGAGCCAGGGAGATTTGTGGGGAGAAGCACCCTAATCGCCTCGGCAATCTCGCGACTGAGGTCTTCAAGGTTGTGACTCATGGCCTCAACCAGCGCTTCATAATCCTGGCCTGTCGGATGATGGGACACATGCGTTTTTCTTGTTGTGAAGACTGTCTGTTCATCCCCACCTAATAGCCTCCACCGTGCCGACAAGACGGCCTCCCCTCCCCTGATACCATCGAACTGCAAGACATCCACGGTAATTTGGAAATCCACGGGAGTGGTTCTCCTCCACGGATACTGTTCGATTCGATCCGTCGAAAGCATGACTGAGAGATTTTCCGCCAGGACGTGAGACACATTTTCGCTCAACGGTTCAGCCCATTTATGAAATTCTGCCAACTCGACCTCATGCCCCCCGGCTTGAGTCACAATTTGCGGGCGGTCCAAATATTTCGGAAGGGTGACCGGTCCCAACCCAAAGGACAGGCTTGAGGCTTTCGTATCTGATAGGCCTGAGACGGAAGATGGCGGCATGGCTCGCAACAAATAAAAATGCGAAGGTTGACTCGTCCCGCACCCGAGCACAGTCAGGAAGACTCCGCAGGCCACGACGATACGGAAATCATATATGATGCTGTTCATGTCCACCTCATTCAATGTTTCCCTTTAACTAATGCCTCAGGATGTTGTTCAAGATAATCGGCCAGAACCCGGATAGAGCGGGCGGCAGCAGACAGCTCCTTCAGGGCATTGTTCATATTCACCGCAGCAGGTGAATTGGGATCAATCTGCCGAAGTCCTTTCTGGACCATCACCAGGGTGTTGTCCAAATTCGTCACCAGGGTATCGACCTGCCGGTCAAGACCCTCAGTAAACTTTTCCACATTTCCTAATGCCACATTAAGATTGTGGACGGCTTTTTGGGTGTCAGGGGAATTGACCAGACGGTTGCCTCCTTCGACGGTTTCCAGGATTTCCTGGGCTATTTTATCAAGAGGTAACCGTCGAATTTCTGCCATCACATCGGTGACCGTTCGTCGCAATTCATCCATCGCTGCGGGTATGGCCGGAATCTCCGGATATTTGCCGGTCATGATCAGCTCTTTTTCTGGAAGATTCTGGTAGAAATCGAGCGCGACGAACAACTGTCCGGTCAGTAGGCTCCCGGTCACCAGTTGAGCTCTTAACCCGCGTTTCACCATATGCTTCATGATCGCGTATTTATCCTCTAATACGTGAGCTTGCACGAGCTGTGGGGTGGTAATGCGTTCCGGCTGGATCTCGATGAGCACGGGAATTTTAATCTCAAGCGTCTTGGGGTTCAGATTGACCGCGATATCGGAGACGACCCCGATTTTAATTCCCCGGAATTCCACAGGAGCCCCGACGCTCAACCCCCTCACTGAACCATCGAAATTGATCACAAACGAACGGGTCATGACATACTTCTCATCTTGAATACTGGAAAAATTTTCAAATAGTTTAAAGACCGTTCCGGGTCGACTGGGGTCACCCGACCCGCCTGCCGTTGCCGGAGTATCAAACGCGATTCCACCCGTGAGGAGGGAGGAGAGCGACTCCATTTTCACATCCAGACCTTCTGCCCCAAGCGAGACCTCAAACCCGCTTAACTGCCAGAATCGGCTGGTATCCCGTACCCGCTGATGATGCGGAGCTTGAATAAAAATGTCGATAAACACACCCTCGCCGTCCTTATCCAAGACATAGTCGAGCACACGTCCAACCTGAATATCGTGATAAAAGACCGGGGCACCGGGGGAACTCGATCCCAGATTTTCCGCATGCAATTGGAATTGGGCCCCTTCGTCTTCTCGTGTCACTCCAGGTGGTTTCTCCAGTCCGGTGAAAGTTCGAGCCGGAGGTCCCGGCCTCGGATCCATGGCGATATAGGCTCCGGACACTAATGTCTCAAGCCCCGAAATACCCCCCAATCCCAACCGGGGACGGACCACCCAGAACTGGACATTTTCCGTGATGTGAGGCTCAGCCTGTTTGCTGAGTTCTGCGGTCACAACCACGTGAGAGAGGTCCTGGCTGATATGTACGGTTTTGACGGTTCCGACCTCAATGGACTTGTATTTAATTTTGGTTTTCCCGGCTTCCAACCCGGCCCCATCCTTAAAGGTGATGGTGACCGTGGGACCCTTTTCAGAAATCGTTTTGTAAGTCAGCCACCCTCCAATAAGAGCCGCGACGATGGGAATAATCCACACGATGGAAATCCCGCTCTTTTTTTGCACCGTGACTTCCGGTAATTCCTCGAAATCGTCAGGATTGGATTCCTTGTCCTTCATGATTTTTCCTCTATGCTGTCCCAGATCAATCGGGGATCGAAGCTCATGGCTGCAAACATGGTCAGGATAACAACGGCGGCGAAGGAGATCGCACCAGGCCCCGGTTCAATTGTCGCCACGGCATCAAGCTTTACCAGGGCAATTAAAATTGAAATCATAAAAATATCAATCATGGACCATCGGCCGACCACCTCGGTTATCCGGTATAACTTTGTCCTTTGCCTTGGGCGCCATTGAGATTTGTATTGGACAGAAAGCAACAGATAGGTCAGCGCCAGGAGCTTTAAAACCGGCACGGTGATGCTGGCGAAAAACACCAGCAAGGCAATCGGCAACATTCCGGCATGAATGAGTTCCTTCACCCCGCTCAGAATCGTATCCGCCTCGCCTTTCCCAAACGAAATCACCGTCATCACGGGAAGCAGATTGGCGGGGATATACAGAATGTAGGCGGCAATCAACAGTGCCCACGTGCGCGAAATACTATTGGGTTTTCTCAAATGGAGATGGGCTCCACATCGAGGACAGATAGCCTCCCCCTCACTCAACAACGGGGGTATTCGACTGAGTTGATGGCAGGCATGACAACTCATAAGCCCCGACCGCGCTGCGGTGGGGTAAAAAGCCCTCATGAAATCTTCTCCATTTTTTCCCAGACCGCATGGGTATCCAGTGCAGAGTCGGCGGCAGCCAAGGTCAGGATTAAGGCGACGAATGAATAAATCGCTACACCGGGCACCAGATTGGCCAAATCCGACAACTTCACCACGGCAACGATCACTCCCAGCAAATACACGTCCATCATGGCCCAGGTCCGGCAGTGCTCAACCATCCGAAAGACCAAAGCGGCGTGCCACGGTCGCTTGTTGAATTCCAGCGGCCCAAGAACGTACAACATGCCAAGAATTTTCAGGGCTGGAAAAATGATACTTGCACACAACACCAGGACCCCTAACGCCCACATTTCCCGTTCAAAGAACTCCCGCACCCCTGTGGATAGAAGGCTCTCCTGAACGCGGCCATTGAGCTCGAAGGTCATAAACGGGAAAACATTCGCCAGGGTAAAGAAAATGAGACTGGCCAAGGCCAATATGATGGCATGCTCGAAACTATCCCGTTTCTTCGCATACAACGATGCTCCGCACCTCGAACACTTGGCCCGCTCACCATAATGTAGCGGGTGAATACGATGAAGGAGATCGCATTCATGGCAGGCAATTAAGGTATGGAGAGCGGCCATGTCATTCTCGTTCGATCCGGCTGGCAACACATCATCTCCACGGTGTGTCCTCGATGGAATGTTCCACCGTGTCGCTGATGCTTTTACCACATTCGAGAAAATTTTTCATCAACGACGAACCAACAAACGTGGGACACCAGGCATAACTTGGACCCGTTAAGGATGAAGAAATCGCCTGATTTGAGGGCATCGAGATCCAGGATTTTATGATCTTCCATGAGCGAAGCAGGTTGTTCAAAAAGGCCCGTCCGGGCCGCAACCCCTTAGACGCGCGGAACCTACAGAGAAGGACGTGAGCAAAGCAAAGCGGCGATCTGGATGCGCGCGTTCGTATCGAAGCGCTTCAGGGCGTAAACGTGAAGCCGCTCCGGCAAACGCAGGGAACGCTGTTGACGGACTTTTTCAACACCCTGTTTGAATGAAAAAATGGACAGTCTCCACATCCCGCAGGGTGAATCATGCCTAAAACCAGCGCTCCCGGATAATCCGTTTGAAACTTTTCCGAGCCCTGCTCTATGTTCAAGGTCGATTCAGCGTTCAAAAACAAGGCTAGGGCAAGGCTAGGAGTACACCACAGAAAAATCCCCCGGAAGCCCATTAACCTATTAAAACAGGCATCAATGCGTTCTTCCTGATTTTCCAATCCTGTGTTAAAGCGGGCCTCTGGTGACGCTTTGAACCACAAAGGTTTTATCATCAAAGGTGATGGTCAGCGATTCACCCTTGTCCGGTGAGGTGCTCTGAAGATCCATATACGAATAGGTCCAGATGTGAATATGTCCCTCATGCGTCTTGGTTTTGAGGCGGGCGACGGGTTCTCCAAGGAGGGTTAACACATCATCCTGAGTAGAGGTATGCGGAATGATTTCCTTTTCGATTCCTATGGGTATCGGCCTCTCACCCATCTCATAAAGATAGGTAGGGTTTTGCGCACATGCCGCGAGGAGAATCGTGAGAATCAAAGACCATGTTCTTTGTAGGCCATACTCTGGCCTGTTCTTAAAATCAGATTTTCCTCGTATCGTCATGAAATGCCTCCCACAAATATAAAAATCTTATTAATTCCTTCCGCCCAAGGCCATTCGGCTTTCTCAACGGATCGGGCCCGTAGATCAACCCTTCTCAAAAAACTCGCCCTCCCAACACAACCGTTTTCACCCTGTCATAGAGCATCACGGAAAGATGTCCATCCGAACTGGGCCCCCTCAGGAAACGCTCTTGAATTTCCTCACCTTTAACTTCACGAGAAGTATTATGGAGAATCCCTTTGAGTTTTGCATCCTAAATCCAAGGACCCTAGCCTTTTTCCTATGATAGACTCTGAAAAATGCCTGGGACCGGGAGAAGGGTTTTTGCGCACCGTCGGCCTTCATTGACCTCGCGAAGCAATTGGCGGGAGACAGTCATTTTCACAGAAATCAATCCCACAAATCTCTGTGTATCGGATGAAGGACTCTTGAGATCGCCACTCCCTCAAAATTCTTGGCTGTTGCCTTATGACCAATCACGTCAATCTTGTGGCCATTCCTGCCACAGTGGAAAGACTCCTTTGCGGGAGTAACCTCTTTGTCCAAAAATCGGAACTGAAGGTGCGCTATTCTTCCCCTACAGACCATTAGAGTGCCACAAGAAACAGATATGGCCCTAAAAATGAAACCTCCCTCTTTCGCCATTCGGAGAAGACGCCGATGCCTATCAAAAGGATGAACTTTGGGTATTTGTTAGGAGGTCTGTTGTTCCTCATGCTCTCGGTTGCCATTGCACAAGAAGAAGGGGTCAGGAGTGAGACCCGGCGTTTGTTGCTTGAGCCCGCTCTTTGCCTCATGCTCCTGATGGGGATATGGAGCCATGTCAGTGAAAAAAAATGGTTGATGATAGGAGGAGGAATCCTTACGGTAAGCGGGATCGCGACTGCCACCATCGACTATTTCTTAGACATTCCTGAGCTTCAGTTTGTCAACATGGCCATACTCTTTGTCTTCTCCCTGGTCAGCACCTGGATTGCTTCCCGACATTTGCTCCTTTCAGGCCCAATCACCGTGAATAAAATCATTGGCGCCATCTGCATTTATCTCTTGATCGGACTCAACTGGTCGGTGTTTTATCTTTTTATCAACATCATCAACCCGAACTCGTTCCAAGGCCTGACATCCACCGCCATAGGAGTCCAGTTTTCCGAATTGCTGTATTACAGCTATGTCACCATTACCACATTAGGCTATGGCGACGTCACGCCCATTAGGCCGATCGCCCGCACCCTCTCTTATCTCGAGGCGATCGTCGGACAATTTTATGTTGCCGTCTTGGTGGCATGGCTTGTCGGCATGTATCTTTCCGAGAAAAACCAGACCGGCACAAAGCCCTAGAGCAGCTTTCGACCTTGGATTGCCTGTTCGTCGTATCCTCTCCTGAGAACTTTGTCAGGCTGGGGCTTCCATCCCAGGCAACATGTTAAGGCTCACGCACCGGATCCTCCCTCCGTCTCGGTCAAGCCCTTGCAAACGAGAATCGTGCTCACTTCCTGGTTCGTTAAGACTCTTCATTCAGCGGTGCCTTCAATACAGGCCAACCGGATCTTCAATTATCGGCTGATATGGCCGGCCTGAGTGCGGGCACGATATGGCGATGACTACGCGATGAGGGGCTGAATCCAAACTCATGCTCACTTCATATGCCTATCAAGGACGGAAGCGTACCGGTAGGCGATCGGCCATGGACAGGGCACCATGGGAGAATGTGAGGAGGATAATCAGGGCAATCCCATTAAGAGAATGACTCAACCGTGCCTTCGCTCAAGGTGACCGAAGAAAGACCTATTTCAATGCCCGCCAATCACGAAGCTGTTGGGACAACTTGGTTGCCCAGTACTCGAAGGCCTGATGAACATCATCCCATGAATCCATTGAGCCATCCAGCGTTCGACCTCCCATTCGACGATCGACCGCTGCCGCCAGCAGAGTGCCGGTGTCTCCATCGGTTAATTTTCCTTCAATAGTGGCCCGTCCCACAAAAGCTTGCGTGCCCGTGGCTAGTTCCGTGGCGGCGGATATAACACCAGCCGGTGGGACAAGAGTGGTAATAATATCCATGCCTACATCGGCTGGTACGGCTTCGGTCAAGGCCAGCTCTAATCGTAATGCTCCGGGTACTAATTTAGGAACGACCAAAAAATCCTCTTTGAGTTTCCAGATCATCTTTGAACGGAGATCTCCACCCAGTTTGTGTAATTGTTCTTGGGGAACCGAAGATTGCTTTGACAATAAGACGGTAACCGGGTCCACGTATAACGTGCGATAGGTGGAAAAATCAGCTTGAGGATTCTTGTACACAAGAAGCGCTTCCCCCTCTCCTCCCGCTTGAAGGAGGGAATAGTCTCTGATAAATCCTGAAGTCTGCACGTTTCCAGCCTGTTCGGTCTGCGCGCACCCTGCAACAACGAGGATGATCGAGAGCACACTTGGGAATCCGAGTCTTTTCAGCCGGACAACCTGCCTGAATCCCGGCTTTCCGCTGCGGCAATCGGAGGCTTTTATGTCACCCATTCATGAATTCCTTTCATTTCTCTGTCTAGATGTCTTAGGGAAGAAAAAGGGATCAGGCATGCAGAGGGAAAACCGGCGGAGTATTTCGACGCAAAGCCTTTAAAGGTGTGAGCGGAGTTTGGCAGCCTGGCTTAATGGATACCACCCCGCCCATCCGGCCAACTCATCGCTTTCCACCCGAGATGGTCACCCTTGCCATCCGGCTATATTTCCACTTGTACACGCCGTAGGTTTACGCTTTGACCCCTTTGCTCCAGGTTTTAAAATTGGGCACTCCAGCTTACCCCAGCCGTCAGGCCGTCGCAATTTGTTTTTGGGCAGTCTTCGATCACGCTTTCAGGCGCTTGTCTGGCAAATGATTGTATTTCTTGCCAACTCAGCTTTTCCTGAAAAAACGTTACCTGTTTCCTTTGGTCGCTTTCTTCACCACTTCGAGCAACGGATTGGCTTGGGGATTATTCACACTACGCCGCACCAAGATATCGATCGTTTTGGTTGGGGTTTTATAATAACTGGTATTTAAGGCATCCCGTGCGGCAACAACGGCCCCTTCGAGTGAAATGCCCGCAAACAATCCCTTTGCCTTGGAAAAGGATAAGAGATCCGCACTCAAATTCGGCGCCGTCGATCCCTCAACCCCTCTCCCGATTGGCCCAACCGCTACGGACGCATCGGCACCCAATTTCAAGGTCGTACTCATCAGGGAATCGATGCCCTTTTGCGTCATGACTAACAACACGACTTCCGAAGCCTGTCCGCCGAATTGGAATCCGAAACTGGCACCACCCATGGTGAAAAAGGCAGGGTAACTCCATTCGTTGGTTTTCTCATCACGGGCGACCAACACACCACTTCCCCCCGACCCGCCGATAAAAAACGCCCCTTTAATAAATTGGGGAACAATTAAAATGCCCCGCGCGTCTTTCATATAATCCCGGAACCATTGCATGTCGGGATCCGCAAGGAAATTCTCCAGGGTAAAACGCGCTTTATCCACCAGGAACTCTTCTTCAGAAGCATTCTGTGCCCAACCAGAAGCCGGAACGACTAATGCCAGACACAACATGCCACATCCAAGAATTATCCGGAACAGCCGCGGTGAATGACTCATGGATCTTACGTGAGTGAACATAATAGACACCTCTCCAATGCTAGAAGGGTTTCCGGGATGTACTGTGAAAACTTTTGCAAGAATAGTTATATGTCGAGGTTAGCAATTTTTGCCCTATCCTCGATATAGTGGGAATCGATCAAACAATGAAAAATGGGGTGAAGCCAAAAAAGATCACATCTAGGGAGATACGATGAACACGCGACCATCCGCACAAATAGTTTTCACCCTGTTTCTCACGATCATCGGCGGCGGATGTACCCTCCTGGTCGGACTACAGCTTGACCAACAATTCGGGACGTCCTCACCCCAAAACCGGCTGACCACCACACCCGGGGTCGAGGTACGAACAGTCAAGTATGTGGAGGATGTGGAACCCATTCTTGAGAACCGGTGTATCGTGTGTCATGGCTGTTACGATGCTCCGTGCCAACTCAACCTCAGTGCACCGGAAGGGATTGAACGCGGTGCCAATAAGGACCTGGTCTATCATGCCGGAAGAATACTGGCCATGGAACCGACGCGGCTTTTTGTCGATGCCCATTCCCCCGCTGAATGGCGGGAGAAACAATTTTATCCGGTATTAAACGAACGTGTACAGACAAAAGAAGCCAACCTCAAAGGGAGCTTGTTGGCCAAAATGTTAGAGCTGAAGCGTCAGCACCCCCTTCCCACGGTCAGTCCCCTACCAGCCGATTTTGATTTTTCCCTTGAGCGTGCCCAATATTGCCCGACCCTGGCAGAATTCGATGACTTCGCCCAGACCAATCCTTTATGGGGTATGCCCTATGGCTTACCAGATTTGTCAGACCGGGAATACAGGACATTGAGGACCTGGTTGGAAGAAGGCGCCGCCTATGAGGCTCCACCTCCATTGGGAGCAACTCCTCTGGCTAATATCTCGAAATGGGAAACGTTTTTCAATGGGAACAGTCGTAAAGAACAGTTAATGAGTCGTTACCTCTATGAGCATTTATTCCTGGCCCATCTGTATTTTGAAAATGACACCTCCGGGTTATTTTTTCGACTGGTTCGATCGACCACCCCTCCAGGGAGACCGATCGACATCATTTCCACGCGTCGTCCCTACGATGATCCGAAAGTTGCGCGCATTTATTATCGTTTTGAGCCGGTTCGGACGACCATTTTGTCCAAAACCCATATGCCCTATGTGCTCCATGCGCAGCGCATGGAGCGTTATCACACGCTCTTTTTAGCGCCGGAATACGACGTTCCCACTCTCCCGTCTTATGACCCGGAGGCTTCGGCCAATCCCTTCGAAACGTTTGAACGCCTTCCGGTCAAATCCCGGTATCAGTTTCTGCTTGATGAAGCCGAGTTTACCATTATGAGTTTCATCAAAGGACCCGTCTGTCGAGGACAAATCGCTCTCAACGTGATAAACGAGCACTTCTGGATTGTATTCGGCAATCCTGAGAGTCCGGCTCTAGCCCAAAATTCCAGATTTCTTGAAAAGGAACAGCGGAATCTTCGGATGCCGACAGAACAGCAGAGTAATGCCGGAGCCCTGAAAAACTGGTTGGAGTATTCTAAATTAGAAAAGAATTACTTCGCAGGAAAAGTAGAGTATCTGCGACAACATCTCTCCACACCGGAAGAAATTTCTCTCGATCTCATTTGGGATGGCGACGGCCGGAATGCCAATGCAGCCCTCACAGTATTTCGGCACTTAGATAATGCCACTGTCGTCAAGGGCTTTGTCGGCGATGAACCCAAAACATTAGTGCTCCTCGATTATGCATTGCTTGAGCGCATTCACTACCTGCTGGTCGCGGGATATGACATTTATGGCAATATCGGTCACCAGTTAAACTCACGGCTCTATATGGATTTTTTGCGGATGGAAGGTGAGCTGGGTTTTCTCACCCTCCTCCCCGAACGCACGCGGGCAGACGCATGGAAATACTGGTATCGAAATACCAGTTCTGAAATAGAAAATTTTGGTGAAATATACAACAAACGAGTGAATCGTCAAACAGGCATTCACTTTACCACCGCCCACCCCAAATCAGAATTGGTCGGGATGTTACGCCAACACCTCAAACCCGTGTTATCCTCCTCTTATGCCATCGAGGAAATCAACGATACGCACGTCCGTCAACAATTGGAAAGACTCTCACGCCTCCAAGGTGTCGCCGTTTCCTGGTTACCGCAAAACATCATCGTCTCTATCAGTGACGGCGGATCAATTGATCCCGGTGATTCGAGTTATCAGGTCGTGACCCTCATCCATAACAATGGCTTAAGCAATGTGTCTCATCTGTTTTTTGAACAGGAAAGACGGATTCCCGCAGAAGATACGTTAACCGTGGTGCGAGGATTTTTGGGTGCCTATCCCAACGCCCTCTACCATGTGGAAACATCACAACTACAAGATTTTGTCAGCGCCGTGGAAAGCCTCAGCAGTGAGGAGGATTATCAAGCCCTGGTGGGTCATTTTGGTGTCAGCCGAAGCGATCCCGATTTCTGGAAACATAGTGATGCCTTACGGATTGCCTATCAAAAAAAGTCTCCGATTGAGGCAGGATTATTGGACTATAATCGTCTGGAAAACTGGTAAGAAGGCGCGAGGCACACAAACCTCACTGCAAACCCCATAGACTTCACGGGGTTCAAGGGACCGGGTAAGAAGGAATCGACGAGCAACACCGGGACGGTTGAGAGTGGCTTATCAAGGGGTTGCCTAAAAGATCCTCCGAAGTCCGGTCATGACATTTACCAAGGATTGCCGATGCCATTCGCTCAAAGACTCATCTCATGTCTCGTGCTGATGTGCCTCACCCTGACACTTGCACAATGTACGCATACACAAATTCCTGTGGAAAAACACACATCGACCGACCTCCCGATCCTGGCACAATGGAGCGGCAATTATCCGGTCATTCAACTCGACCAACTCCCGGAGGGTCAGACGATGGGTCAGGCAGGCTATCTGGGAAGCCCGGCACAGTTTCGACGGGTCTGGTCAACCTTGAAGCCCGGTGAGGCAGTGCCCCAGGTTAACTTCGATGCCAACCTTGTGATCTTTACCAGAAACGTTGATTTCTACAACAGCATCAACATCCTGAAGATCACCCTGAAAGATGGCGTGGCAGACATTATCGCGATGGAAACACGATCGGCGCGGCCCATTGAAAATCACGTCGCGATGGCGATGGCGGCAATCCCACGCAAAGGAATCCAGTATATCTCGGCAGGCCAAGAACGCATTCCCATCAGAGATGCTTATTAAACGATTGTGTCGTTTTGACATGGTGATGTGGAATATTGAAACAATAGTCTTCGCAGGCATACTTACCATTTTCACCGTGCTCAACAGCTCCGCCTCCCCCACCTCCGCCCAAGAACCCACTGAAAATCTGGAACAGGAATTTTCGGTAGATCCGCTGAACGCCGCCTATTCCATCGAAGGTCGCACCGTCCGTTTGAAAGACGGCCGGTCGGAGATACGCATAACGCCCCATTCCGCTTCTACAATAAAGACGGTCGTGTACGGCAAACCGGTGTATGGCGATTTGGACGGTGATGGCCGGAAGGATGCAGCCATACTCCTGATCCATGATCCTGGCGGAAGCGGCACATTCTTCTATGTAGCGGGTGCCCTCAACATCAATGGCACAATCCGGGGAACAAATGCCGTATGGCTTGGCGATCGAATCACCCCACCTGCCCTCCAGATCCACGATGGGATTCTGATCGTCAGGTATGCCGATCGTGGCCACGGAGAGCCGATGGTGACAACGCCGACCGTCCAAATGGCAAAGTACTTGATTCTAAAAAATGCGCAATTGGAAAGTATCGTGCCGATTGAAGAAGATGAGCAGATGGTTGAAGGCTGGGTCACCATTGGCCATGAAGTCCGCTCATTTAGACCGTGCCCTGAGAAAAAAGAGCATTGGCTTCAGGGGGATTCGCCTGCCCTAAGCCGGATCCTGGTTGCCTATGGCGAGGCCATGCCTGATCCAAAGCTGTACCTACCTTTGTTTATGATACTTGCCGGAAAAACGACCATACCACCGGCAGAGGGATTCGGGGCAGAGTACGAAGCGGCATTTCTTGCCACCCAACTCGTTCGAGTCACGCCGGGTGGAACCTGCAGCATGTACGGCCATGCGATAGATTCCTCAGGGATAAGGGAGGACTTGGGGTTCACCACGAGGGGCCAGGAAAAACTCAGCTTCGATATTACCATCCTGGATCCGAATGGGCTCTATGGAGAGTCCGATGGAAAACGAGCCCTGACTTATGAATTTTGTATTCCCGGTAGGGAACGGTATAAATCCACAGTCAAACAGATCGATGCAACATTGCAGTGCATGTCCGAATCGCCTGGACGCATCGGCTGTGACAGCCATGAACTTCTTTGTATCGGATCCACCCATCAACCGAGGTTCAGGGAAGTGCTAAGGGGTTTAACAGAGCTTCCATACATCACCCGCATTGATCAAAGCTTTTTTGAATAGATACCAATTGGCTATCAAATTACTGACCCCTTTGGATCCCCCAGAAAAATCCTTATAATCAAGGTGATCCCCGATGCCGGCTTCACCAAGGGAAGGCAAACTAGGTTGTCATAAATGTATCCCAGGTTAAGCAAACCCGTGCATCACTTGACCAGCTCGTTTGGTGATTCACCAATAACTTGCCACGTCCTATAGGGGTCATGAACGAATACTACTTAAAATACCAGGAGAAGGATTAGACAGATATGGCGAATCACTCAACTCCCCCCCGAAATGAGGAATTTACGAAAAACGCGGTGGAGGCTGCGATTCGGATCGGCCTGGTCGTCCTTTGGGTTGGATGGTGTTTTCTCATCCTGCGCCCCTTCGTCATCCCCATTGTCTGGGGTCTCATCATCGCCGTGGCCATCTATCCGATTTATGGGTCTCTACGGACTCTGTTACATAATTCTCCTCGCATGTCAGCAATATTGGTAACAGCCGGCATGTTGGTGATTCTGGTTTGGCCTGCCGTCCTGCTAGGAGGACTTCTCGTTGAAAATGGGGAAATGGTTGTGAATCATTTGCGGGATGGGACACTCTCAGTCCCACCACCACCGCAGGGTCTTGAGACTTGGCCGTTGATTGGAAAACCCTTAGCCAATATCTGGAACCTGGCGTCCGTGAATATTGAGGGAGCCTTGGTCCAACTTGAACCTCAGATCAGAATGTTGGCAAGCTCGCTCTTGTCTATGGTCACGGGGACAGGTCTGGCAATTTTGCAATTTTTTGTGGCGGTGTTGATCGCGGGAGTGCTCCTGGCTTACTCCGCTTCCGGCTATCAGCTCGCGCACAGTATTGGCAGACGCCTGGCTGGAGACCGGGGAAATGAGCTTGCGACTCTTGCAGAAGCGACCGTGCGAAGCGTGGCGCGAGGGGTATTGGGGGTGGCCCTGATTCAGTCGCTGTTTGCAGGATTGGGATTTTTCATCGCGGGAATCCCTGCAGCAGGATTCTGGGCATTTTTGTGCCTTATTCTGGGCATCGTGCAAATCGGCGTCTGGCCCATCATGATACCGGTGGTCATTTACGAGTTCTCAACACAGGATACCCTGACATCCGTCCTGTTTCTGATATGGTCAATTTTTGTCAGTCTGCTTGATAATATCCTCAAACCGATATTTTTAGGCCGCGGGCTGGATGTCCCAATGGTGGTGATTTTCATGGGTGCCATCGGGGGATTGCTCTTGTCAGGTATCATTGGCTTATTTATTGGAGCCGTGGTGTTGACGTTGGGGTATAAATTGTTCCTGGCATGGTTGGAAATAGACCAGCCAACGCACGAGGACAAGGCGGACGAAGTATAGAAATGTAAAGTTCCACGCTCATACCGGAGTTTGGTCAACTGAGTGAAAATGAGATGCTAGGATACGGAATGTATTCTATGGATGAAGATCGATCAGGCGGTCAAAGCGGTGTTTTGTGTTTTGACAGCACTGTCCCCTGTCCTCTCACGCAGGCTGAGATATTTGGAGGATACAGTCGAGCAACCATTGACCGCGCACGAAAGAAAATTGGCCATGAATCAATTAAGAAAAACACATTGGGAAGACGTGTACCGGACCACGGCATCAGAAGAGTTAGGCTGGTATCAGGCCTACCCCACCCTATCATTGAATCTGATTCAGGCCACAGGCGTTCAAAAAACCGGAAGCCTCCTCGATGTGGGGGGAGGCGATTCCACACTGGTCGACCATCTCCTCGAGCAAGATTTCGATCACATCTCCGTACTCGATATTTCTGCCTCGGCTTTGGAACGGGCCAAGGCCAGATTAGGCCATCGCGCGGATCTCGTGACTTGGATCGAAGCCGATATCACTGATTTTCGTTCTTCCAGGACGTATGATGTGTGGCACGATCGAGCCGTGTTTCATTTCCTGACGGAGGCGGAGGATCGGGAAAAATACTGCGAGACCATGAACAGGGCTGTGAGTGCGCAGGGTCACGTGATCATTGCGACGTTTGGATATGAGGCTCCACCAACATGCAGCGGGTTACCGGTCGTTCGGTATTCCCCTGAATTTTTGACTTTAGCCATCGGAAATCACTTTGTCTTTATTGAGTCGTTCGAAGAGCTTCACATAACGCCAGGGGGTAACAAGCAGCCGTTTATCTATTGTCGCTTTGCGAGGCAGAAGAACCCTGAGTGAGGAAGACCTTTTGGGATGGCTAGACCAGCCGGAATGTGAATAAGAGAATGTCGATTTACTCCTCCTCTATCGGGTTATGCCATCCCCCGATATTCGCCGTGAGGGCCTGAGCTTCATTAGGACCCCAAGTCCCCGGTGCATATTCAAAAACAGGAGTGGACATCTTCACAATCGGATCCACAATGCGCCAGGCCTCCTCGACTCCGTCTTTCCTTGCAAATAATGCCGTGTCTCCCTCCATCGCATCACCAATGAGGCGTTCATAGGCTCCCTGTTCATCACCTTCTTGCCGACACACGTACAGCTCGATGTCTTCACCCGTCATTCGCTCGCCGGGTTTCTTCGCCCGGGCTCCCACTGCGATTGCGACCCGATCAGGGCCAAGCCGGAAACGGACATGGTTCGATGCATCTGATCGAGTGTCATCGAAAAGCTGATGAGGCGGATGTTTCAGTCTGACCAACACTTCCGTGGCGGTCACCGGCAGGCATTTCCCCGTGCGAATAAAAAAGGGCACCCCTTCCCAACGCCACGAATCGATGTGAATCTGCATCGAAGCAAAGGTTTCGGTCTTCGAGTCCGGCCTCACCCCGGGCTCCTCGCGATAGCCCCGAAACTGTCCACGTACCAGAGATTTCCCGGTAAGTGACCGGATGCCCTTGAATGCCTTCACCCGTTCATCGCGGACGGCCTCTCCATCAGCACTGACAGGTGGCTCCATGGCCAGGTTGGCAACGACCTGCAGCAGGTGATTCTGGACGACGTCACGGATCGCACCGGTTTCCTCATAAAACTTTCCCCGGCCCTCAACCCCGAATGTTTCGGCCATCGTGATCTGCACGCTTTCCACGTAGTTACGATTCCAGATGGGTTCAAGAAATGAATTGGCAAATCGAAAAAAGAGGAGATTGCGAATGGATTCCTTTCCGAGATAATGATCGATACGAAAAATTGCCGACTCATCAAAGACGCCACGCAGGGTATGATTCAGAGCTTGAGCGGAGGCCAGATCACGTCCGAAGGGTTTTTCCACGACGACCCGTGCGCCGGAGGCACAACCTGACTTCCCTAAACTTTCCACCACCGCGGGAAACAGAGTCGGAGGAATGGCCAAATAAAAGAGGGGGTGTTGCGCGCTGCCTAGAGACTGACGTAAACGGGTAAAGGTGTCTTCCTCCTGATAATCCCCATCAACATATCTGAGCCAATGAGAAAGCTTTGCAAAGGCCGTCTCATCGACCCCACCGCCGAATTTCTCCAAACTGTCGCGGACGCGCTGTCGGAGGTGATCCACGTCCTTGCCGCCTCGGGCGACACCGATAATCGGCACGTCGACCTTCCCATGTTGAATCAATGCTTGAAGCGCCGGGAAAATTTTCTTATACGCGAGATCGCCTGTGGCTCCGAAGAGCACAAGCGCATCTGATCGAACAATTCCCATCGCTTCCTCCCTGAACAATCAAGCCAATTGCTCCAACCCCTACTCCACCGTGAGGAGTTCGAGGACGTGCCCATTCAGGTCGCAAAAGTACACGCCGCGTCCCCCACCCCGGTGGTTGATGGTCATGTTCTCCCGTGCAGTGGGTTCGCTTCCATACGGAATACCTTCGGCCTGAATGCGACCGAAGATCCTGTCGAAATCTTCTTCACCCACCTTGAATCCATAGTGATGGGCATCGAACGTGTCGTCATAGTCATCATCAAAATCAAACGTGAGCGTCTTATTGATCCGTAGCGGCGCAAAATACCCGACCGTTCCTTCCTCGAACGCGAGTCCGAAAATTTTCGCATAGAATTTTGCCGAGGCCACTTTGTCATACGCCGGGACGATGGTGTGATTGAGTTCAATCGACATGCCGCATTTCCTTACCGTCGGTATGATCCTGAATCGCCTGCTCCAGCGACAGCGGAACCGGCAGACGAGGAGCCACGCTATGAGTGTTGTCCTGCCTTTCACACTTTGACGAAGCGTTCGTTTGTCCGTGTTTTACGAATACGGTCATCATGGAGAAAATCTAGCTGTTTTAGCGAAGGCCCGGCAAGCGAAGGTCGAATCCCCTTTGGGAACCGTCTATACGGATGGGTGAGGGTGATCACAGGGTCCTACACCAGAAAACTAGGGAATCTCCTAGTTCTCTTAAAGGAGAATTGGGTGTAAAAAGCATGATACACTCGGGAGTATTTCAGTCGAAATCAAGCAATCAAGAAATGATGAGGATGCTGATCCTCATCACACAGCTGTAATTCCAGCATCTGATCGCAGGGGAAAAGACCATAAGCGGTATGCACACGAAATGGGAAGTCGTCATTCTTGGTGGAGGCTTTGCGGGTCTGGCCTGCGCCCGTCGACTCGAAAAACTTTGGGGGAAAGACACGGCCAAACGCGTCCTTTTGGTTAGCGCGGAAAACTATTTCGTCTACCAACCCTTTCTTTCGGAGGTGATCGGAGCGGGGATCGAACCGCGCCATGTCATGAACCCCATTCGACTGGCGCTGCGCCGCTGCCTGGTGCAACGTGCCGAAGTCACGACAATCGATCTGCAGCAACGACGAATCGAATTCAATGCCGAGGAGGGGATAAGGCTGAAACCCATCGAAGCGGAACACCTGGTCATCGCGTTGGGAAGCAGCACTAATCTCCGTGCGATACCGGGCATGATGGAGCACGGGTTATTTTTGAAGACGCTGGCTGATGCACTGGGTATACGGGAACATATCATTAAACGTCTTGAAGAGGCGGATCTTGAGCCAAACCCGGATATTCGGCAGTCCCTCCTCCATTTCGTGGTCGTCGGTGGTGGATATAGCGGTGTCGAAACCGCTGGTGAAATTCTTGATTTGTTGCAAGATGCCAGACGATTTTATCCCGCATTTGACCCGTCGGAACTGCAAGTTACTCTGGTGCATTCGGGCCCATATCTACTCCCTGAACTGGGCGAAGACCTCGGACGTTTTGCTCAACGGTCTCTTGAATCGCGCGGAATGACGGTCTTGCTGAACCGACGGGCATCCTCTGTCAGCGCAGGATATATCCGGCTACATGATGGCACCCGCCTCGAATCACAGAATCCGATCTGTACGATTGGAAACGCCCCGAATCCGGTCCTGACAGAATTGTCAGCTGAGTATGCCAAGGGATGGCTCATCACCGACGAGTTTCTACGCCTCAAGGGATTTACTCATGTATGGGGCATTGGAGATGGAGCGGCCAATCCGGATGGCTATGGGAATCAAGCACCGCCGACGGCTCAATTCGCGATCAAACTTGGCCGGCATGCGGCCGAGAACATCGACTCAATGTGTTCTGGTAAGGAGCTTAGTCCGTTCCGTTACAAAGCGCTGGGCCAAATGGCGACCATCGGCCACCATAAGGGCGTCTGCTCGATTTTCGGGTTCCGGTTCAGCGGATTTTTTGCATGGTGGTTGACCCGGACCATTCATCTACTGAAATTGCCTGGACTCGACCGCAAGCTGCGGGTCATGGTCGATTGGACCTTTGAACTTTTTTTCCCGCCGGATCTGAATTACCTGGACCTAAAAAAAACCCAAAAGATTGCGCGCATGCATGTGGAGCCGGGCGATGTGATTTTCCGACAGGGAGAAGAAGGTTCCGCCTTCTATGTGGTTGAAGAAGGGTCACTAGAAGCCGTCCGATACCATGAAAATGGCGAAGTGCTATGGCGTGACGAACTGATTCCGGGAGATCATTTTGGAGAAGGATCTTTTTTATATGGTATGGTGCGGCGCGTCACGGTGACGGCCAAAACGGCGGCTACGATCATGGTGTTCAATTCCAAGGAATTCAAAGCATTCGTCGGGAGCTTCCAAAGTCTGAGCGGGATTCTCCGCTATACGGCGCAACGAGGACCTCAAGAAGACGTATTGGGCGAAACACGGTGGACGACGGAACTGCTCTCCTCTCCCGTGGAAGCCGTGATGAAAAAATCCGCACCGTGTCTTCCGGAAACCGCCACGATCAATGAAGCGATCCTGGCCTTTGGAAATGGTTCACAGACCTTGTTGCCCATCGTGGATGCGGAAGGAAAAATGACCGGCATTCTGACAAAGACGGATGTCTATCGGGCCATGACCCATGGCCGGGATTTTGGTGAGTCCGTCGACACGATCGCCAAGCATGAGGTCGCCACCCTCCGTGAGAAACAGCCCGTGCGCGAAGCCTTACGGGTGTTGTACATGAAAGATGTGAAACAGGCCCCGGTGCTGGATCATCAATCCCGACCGGTAGGGATATTGAGTCACATGGATCTTGCCGAGGCGAGAATTCGCCTCAAACAACAGGCATCAGATAAACGCCACGCTTCCTCGGTGGACACACCTGAATAGTTTGGATTCGTCAATTAACAATTGGCAAAATCGAGCCAATTCCTCTTGGAGAGTCATCATATTGAATTCCAAGAATTCTTGAAGCCTTGCGTCCTCCATGAAGCGGTCGGCTGCACCCAGACATAAAGAAATTCGTGACTAACTCGCAAAGAAAATCTGCAAGGATCTCGGAGTGCCTTCCATAACATAATCCTTTTGAGCCCTACTCCAGGTTCCCATCGCCCGGCTAAGGTCCTTCATTCCGTGACAAATCAAACCATTGACTCTTAAGCAACGGACTGTAGGCGCGACCGCTACCTTGCCTACCAATTAAATTAATGCCTTAGGTCATCCACGCAAGCATCCCATTCGGGGCAAAGTCTATTTTTAACCTGTTTCTGGAATTTGGGCTGGACTCTTTCCTCCTTTGATCCTAATTAACCGAATACGATATTCTGCTGTATAGCGGGAGTAAAGACGGCATTGAGGAATGCCCAGCCATTGATGGGGTCCAGTGATGCAATTTGTTAGGCGTCATAGTAGAGCTTTTGATTAACCGTCCGTTTACAACCCAAAGCGGCCAGTCAAGACAGAGATGTTTTTTGTAAGAATCGTAGCCTGAAATCGAAGTCGGACGTTATGAGCCAACAATCTCTTGAGCACGACATTCTCAAATGGATAGCAGAACATTCGGCAGATGACTCGATTCGGGCTCAATGCCTTGCCGCAGACATTATTTCGCGAGAGTTCACGGGTGTCGGTTGCTTTAGTCACCTCAAGACAACAAGTGGTGTCGCGCCGTCATCGCTAAATCGGTCTGATGTAGCCCCCGTTATCGAAAGCCCTGAGCTTCCGCTCGGCGGCGGTTGTGTGTTGTTTCTCAAGAATGGCGTGCTTGATCTGTTGGAAGTCTACGTATTCGGAAGCGGCAACTATCCCGCAGACATTGATCAGAACGAGCTTCTCGAAAAATAGCGCACGGGACTTTTCAGTTTGACGAATCCGGGTGACCGCTTATGGCCAGAAGCGACCCAAAGCGGACGATCCATTGTCCCGATGCCATGTTTCGATGTGAGAAATTGCCCCCGATGGGAATGGTAAAGCCAGTCGCTTAGAACACACATCGCAGAGGACGCAATGTTCCTGACCAAGAATGATTTCCTCGCGGCTCGGACCTGCCCAACAAAGCTTTTCTACAAGAAGCTCGGTTATCCGTCTCTCCTAGATGATGATCCCTACATGGAGTTCCTTGCAGACGGCGGTTATATGGTCGAGGCCATGGCGAAATTGCTATTCCCGGACGGCCGAGAGATTGGTCATTGGGACGAGCCGATGCAGAAGCGTTTCAGAAAACTCGCAAAGCACTCGCAGCTGGAGAAACGAAGATCTTTGAGGCAACGGTAGTACATGAAAATTTGTTAACGCGCGTTGACATTATACAGCGTCATGATTCCGCGCTACATGTGATTGAGGTCAAGTCCAGTTCATTTAATTCTGAAACCGATGGCCCCAATCCCTTTCGTGGGAAGAAAGGCGGCATTGCGTCGGAGTGGAGGGAGTATCTTGAGGATGTTGCATTTCAGACGGTTGTACTGCGGCGGGCATTTCCAGAATTAAAGGTAGTACCGTTCCTCTGTATCGTAGACAAGGCCAAGTCAGCGACTGAGAATGCGACGTTCGACGATTTCCGGGTTCGCCGGTCGGGCGGAGCCGCGGATCTCGCCAAACCTTCAGTAGAGTATCCGGGAAATGCCGACGGTCTAGGCAAGCAGCATGTACTCGCCATCTTGGAAGTGACGTCTGAAGTTGATGAAATAATCGCCGGTGTAGCAGCAGCAGCTGAAGAATTTGCACAAACACTTACTCCCAACCCGATCCAAAAGATTGGACCAACAATCGGGCAGAAGTGTAAGAAGTGCGAGTTTCGCACTGCAAGTATCGATGGAGGGGCAAACGGATTCCAGGAGTGTTGGGGCCATCTTGCGGAGGTCCAGCCGCATGTTCTCGACTTATTTCGTGTGGACTCGCTCGGCGGCAAAAACCGCGATGTAGTAGCGAGATGGAACGAAGAACACCGCGTTGCTAACGGACGTACCAACGAGGCGATGCAAGGGGCCTACGCGGCTCGTCAATCATTCAAATTGATTACACGAGGAATAATCGGGAATTCATTTCCGACAAGCTTCCAGCCATTTGGCTACGCATCCCTATCCTCTTTACTTTATCGACTTCGAGTGTTCTCGCATCGCCGTTCCTTATCATGCTGGCATGCGGCCATACGAGCTGTCTGCGTTCCAATGGAGCTGCAACACCATCGTTCGCCCCAGCGGCGAGGTAAAACACGCCGAGTGGTTGAACGCCGACGAAGCGTTCCCGAGCTTCGAGTTTGCCCGGACTTTGAAAAGCCAGATTGGCGAAAAGGGAACAGTTTAAATCTGGTCAAATTACGAGATGACCGTGCTACGGGAGATTCGGCAGCAAATGGATTTGTATGGTCTGAATGAACCGGAACTAGTGGCATGGTAGATCGGGTGACCACAAGGCAATCCGAAAGTTGTAGACCTTTTGGATTTGGCCAGGGACCACTACTTTCATCCCTTGATGGGCGGCAGCCTATCGATCAAGTACGCCCTCCGAGCTGCCTGGGCTTCCAACGACAAGCTACGTGCCATCCGGTGTTCGCGAAGTATGCGAAGACATACGAACATGGAGGCTTGCTTGATCCATACGCCTCTCCCCACCGCTTCCGATAGGAGAGAAGGAGGAAGTAGTAGGAGAAGGAACCGGAGCGATCGTGTGTACCAGGAAATATGTTCGGCTTGGTAAAGGAAGAGGCTACCCGTCGCGAGGCTTACCGAACGCTGCTGTCTTCAGTATTGTAAGTTGGATACCTTAGCAATGGTTTTTCTGTGGATGCATTGGATGACGCGATGCGGACAGTAAGAAATTAATTCGAGCTGGATTAGCTGAAGGCCAATATAACTTCCGATTCAAAACAAGAAGGATCTTGTCGAAGGCACAGCATAACAAGGTGGCGCACAAGCTCGGCAAACGGTTCCGATTTTCGGCGTTGAACGTCCTCTTTCTGGATCGAATGATTTCCAAAGGTTGACTGGTCGAAAGCGACCCACAGCGGACATCGTGGTGATATGAGTTTATGAAGCAAAGAAGTAAGAGAAAAGGGGACGGATTAATTTAATTCTTTTGGAATTTTTTCAAATATGTGTAGCGCGAGCCTATCGTGAACGACCTCTGGGTCCCCGTGGTAGTTGGCATTCTCCTCATCGGGGGACTTGGCCTGCTCCTATCCTGGATTAGAGCGAGGAGTGGACGGGATGGGTCGGAGTTATCGGACTACGAGCGAATTGAAGTGCTGATGTCTCCCGCGGAGCGGTCGCTCTTCGGTGTCCTAAAGACTGTGGCTGGCGATGAGCTTGAGATCTTCGCAAAAGTTCGCATGGCCGACGTGTTGGCACCGAGTCGACAGTTAGATCCTTCTCGGCGTCGTAGTGCTTTAAATCGAACAATTTCAAAGCACTTCGATTACGTCGTTTGCACGGCAGATGACCTCCGTGTGTTGTGTGCTGTCGAGCTTGATGACCGTAGCCATCGTCGCCGGGACAGACGAGAGAGGGACGATTTCGTCAGCTCAACCTGCGCCGCAGTTGGCCTTCCGTTAGTACGCGTAAAGGCCGCACCGCAATACTCTGCTGCGTCGCTCGGCGAACAAATCCGGCTTGCAGTCCGAGGAGAATCCTCGTGACACATAACCAGGCGTTCGAGTGCACTACGGCCTACGGCGGACGCCAGTCCGCTACGCGGGTTGCCTGCCCCTGAACGCAGCGTTAGACGGCAAGAGGGATTAACCAAGATTCAATGGCCGCTTCTGGCCGAGGCTGTGTGCCGACATGTCGGTTCCCGACCCGAAGCCGCCATTCACTAAACGTAGAGACAAAGGCAGAGTTAAGTAAATCCCATCCCCTTTTGCAGGCCGTCAATTTCAGAGCGAATGGCATCTAATCTGGATACCAATGAGGCAGCATCAAGCCAATTCTTTTCCTCACTGGAAGCTAACACGTGCTCCTCAATGACCCGTTGAAAGTCGCTATCAGTGCCACGGTTCTCCAGGACGGCCACAGTCAAATGGTCTGCTAATCTGACGCAAGCCACAGTGGCTTCATAGGTAGCTGGTTTTGTGGGTTTATCGAGTGTGTGGTTGTGATGATCACGAACAACGACAGCAACTTCTTCTGGCAGACCCCAGTTCTTGCAGGCGCGGTAGCCTAACTCCGTGTGGGCGTACTTGAATACTTCAACATCAGCCTCTATTAACTCCTCTGGCGTTTGCCAGTGTGTTTCGTCAACATCCTTGAGATGTTGTGGCGCGTGCTCGAACATCACGAATCGACCAATATCATGCAGAAGCCCACACAAATAGGCTTTCTCTGGATTAACCTCTAGCTTAGGAATCATTTTTGCCAGATGTTTTGACGTTACCGCTGTGGATATTGAGTGTGTCCACAATTTGGTTTCGTTTTTACTTGTTGGGACAAAAACCCTTTGCACTGCAAGCGATGCGACCAGGCTTCGGACGGTGTCGCTCCCTAATCGGGTTACCGCGTCTTTGATTTTTACTATCGGGCTAACAGGGTGATATGCAGCGGAATTGGCTAATGCCACCACTCGAACGGCAAAAGGCGGGTCTTCTTCTAAAAGACGCACAAATTCATCATAGTAGTCTTCTGAGTTGGGGTCGAGCTGTATAATTTTAACCAGCACCATAGGAAGCAATGGAAGTTCGTCAACTTTGGCTTCCATTTTGTCAAGAGCGTCGTTAGCATTCATGCAGCACCCCACAAACTTGTAGCTTCTCCTCCGCTGTTATCGGCTATTCCCAGGGTAGTCTGAATGATGGATTCTCAGTTTTGGCCCTTTACCGCTCATGGCCGCATAGCGACCTTTTAACAAGGCCGCTAGTTTTAGCTCTGATCAAACTTCTGTCTGTTCTGCCATTTCTAACGCGTCGTCCACTTCGATGCCAAGATAACGAACCGTGCTTTCTAATTTGGTGTGTCCTAACAGGGGTTGCACGGCTCGAAGATTTTTCGTTCGCCGGTAGATGAGCGTGGCCTTCGTTCTTCGCAATGAATGAGTGCCATAGAGCAAGGTATCGAGCCCAATCATCTCGACCCACTTGTGAACGATTCGGGAATACTGTCGGGTGGAAAGATGATGGGAACGATTGATGCGGCTCGGAAAAAGATAGTCCTCTGGACGGAAATGATTGTGGCCAATCCAAGTGGTGAGGGCATCTCTGGTTTGTTCTGTGAGTTCGAATTGAACGGGTTGGTGGGTTTTCTGCTGCAGAACCATGGCTCTCGGAGCAATACCATGGCCATGATAGACATCTCGTACCTTGAGGTGAACGAGATCACAACTCCGTAATTTACTGTCGATCGCCAGGTTAAACATGGCCAACTCTCTGGGTTCTTTCTTGAGCTGAAGTCTGATTCGTATAGCCCATATCTCACTGAGTTTCAACGGAGGTTTTTGCCCAATGAGTTTGCCTTTATTCCAAGGGGTGGACGCATGTCCGGTTTGAGGTAAAGGAATCATAATTATAGCCCTCCTTATTCAGTGGAGTTATAATTATGATTGAGCTGGTGGGTGTTCGCTATCGACCCCTAGCGTACGTTTGAACAAGTTAACATTGGAGTAAATTGGCCTATCATGTGATTCAGCACACGAAATTTTGGTTAGATCAATAGTCAAAGAATATGCAACGCAACCAATGTATCAAAAAGTAATTTTCAAATAAGTAGCTCATAACAAATCGCTGTTGGGGATGTTAAACTGAGCTACTTAACCGCACATTTTATCTCCCCATAGCTCAAACGTTAAGGCTCGGAGACCCTGAAGGCCAGCCGTGATATCGAAGTGGATTCATCTGGAGCAAATTGGGGGGGATCAGTGGGTCCTACCCGTTTGGGCTGCAGTTAACGAGGGCGTGCAGGCGGCGCGGGTGGCGCCGATAACTCCGGCGCTAGGTGAGCTTGGTCTACACGTCTCGACCCGCTTAAATATGCTGATTTGCATTGTGCGCCGGGTAAATGAAGGGGTGTACACACTATATAGAGCTGCAGGGGAATGTGGTCTGGAAAATGAATCCACCCCGAAAACTGAGGGTGTGGCGCTCCGAGTTGCTGACAACTTGAAGTATTCCCTTCTTGCAGATCTGGATTCCCTCCTTTTCGAGTTGAATGCAGTCTGTGAATTGATGACGACTCTCTTCGAAAAGCTCCATGTCCACGCGAAAAAGCAAATGCCGAAGAAGACCGCCGGCGCATCGATACGGCATGTTCTCGAACAGGCCGGGGAAGACCCCTCGTGGTTTGTGCAACTAGACACACACCGAAACTTCTTTATGCATGAGGGAACGCCTTACGTCGCCATTGATACCTCAAATGCACCAACCAACTACGACCTCTTGATAATGAAGCAGAATCTCAAGTCGTTCGACGACCCCAACAAGTTCATGCGTCTCTCGGACATGAATCATATTGTTGAAGGGTTTAGACAGTCCCGCCGGGTAACGCAGGAGCATCTGAGGAGATTGTTCCTCGATGAGCCATAATAAGCCGATGCATAGAGACCAGGAATCCCGCTGCCTAGCTTCCCCGGCGTGTCATCGGGGGCGTTATACGGCAAGAGGTATTTACCAAGATTCAATGTCCGGATTTGGCCGGAAGCGACCCAAAGCCGACATGCAGTAAGGTACTCTAAACAGGTCCCACAACAGGTTTCCCCCACTCAACTTAAGACCTAAGCGATTAGAAACACTGGTCATTTTAGGCGATGGCCCACTGATTCAGTATCAGCTGCTCTGCCCCCTATCCATCCCTACCCACTACCGTTTTCAATTTCCCATTCTATTGTTCCGATACTCTCAATGAATTGGACCTACTGGATACATTGAAACTGTCTACCTACATTTTGTTAGTGGTTATATTTTTTTTCCTAACATCTATCAGTTGCTCTAATAAGAGCCTTTCCGTCGATGACATCTCATGGAAGTTCCAAAAGAAAAATTTCCTCCGTATATGTAATGTGAAGTTCACTCTTGAGAATGCCAATCACTTTCCCATTGCGGCGACAGTAGTGATTCGTGCCCACCAATGGGAAAATCAGAGCTACAGCGGTCCTATCATTTCGCTCATTCCTGAAAAAAAACTGTCGATTGTGCTTGAGCCTAATGAAATCAGGGAGTTTCAGGAAACGTTCGAAGATGCGAGACGAGTACGGAAATTTATTGTCACAACATATGATGAAAAAAAAGTTTAAACACCCGCCTGGTCAAATTTTCAAGAACCACCGCTGCCCAATACCCATTCTATAATCCAACCGTGCGCCAATCAGATTCCAACACAGGTTTTACTCAACCAAGCACCGCTGCAAAGCTTTCACCGAGAAGGAGTTTTCTCCTACCGGCCCACTGACTGTTGATGAGCTGCTCTTGGTAGAGGCTTCCAAAACCTGAGCTATAAATGATATGAAGAATCCGAGGAATGATAGTCCAGAAAGTGTGAATGCCTGCTTTCGACCCTGACCTGCCGGTCACGAACGTCTTCAATTGGGCGGTCCAAACAAGTTGAGGCCGACCTTTTGGTTGAATAGATTGGTTCGAGAAACTGACTCGCTCGACCTTCGGGCATGCGCAGAAAAGTAGGTCGCGGATGTCGATTTCGACCGATTTTGAACGATTAACAGGTGAGTGGCAAGATCGTTCGGACGTGCCATCATGTCAACGTCAGCCGCATACTGCGCACGCTTGACGACGGCTCAAATTGTTCTGAAAACCTCAACTAGAGATCCATAGCGTGGCGAAAATCATCTTCGGAATGAACCAATCATTGGACGGCTATGTCGACGTCGACCACCAGGCATTTGCGCCAGACCCCACCCTCTTTCGTCACTTCATTGAACAAGCACGCGGCTTGACGGGTAGCGTGTACGGCCGTCGCTTGTACGAGGTCATGCGTTATTGGGATGAAGACCGTCCCGAGTGGACACCAGAAGAACGTGAATTCGCGGCGGCATGGCGGAAACAACAGAAATGGGTCGTGTCACGCTCGTTGAAGTCTGTCGGCCCCAACGCCACACTTGTCGAGGATGACATCGGGGCGTTAATCCGCAGGTTGAAGAATGAACTTGCAGGCGAAATTGAAGTTGGCGGACCAGAACTTGCACATAGCCTGACCGAGGTAGGGCTTATTGATGAGTACCTAATCTACCTCCACCCGGTCGTACTTGGTCGAGGCAAGCCATTCTTCGCCGGCCCTCGGCCGCCGCTACGCCTTGTAGCAAACGAGTTGATCGGCAAGGACGCGATCAGATTGACGTACGTTCCCGCCTAAGTCCGATTCCCGGAGCCCAAATTGACGTTCGGTGCTTTCGCTCTTGGCCGAAAGCGGACATTAAAACGCGACTCGATCTGAAACTGCCTGGAAGATAATCGGATGGCGACCATTTGAGTTGATCTCTTCCACCCACCCATCCGAAATAGTAAAATGGTTTTGGAAAGGTTACAGTTCCAAGGGCTTAGAAATATTGTTTTTTACCAGAGACCACTGATTCAGTATAAGCTGCTTCGTCCCGTCTTCATCTATTAGAACCTTCCGTTGCCTTGGCCTTGAATCACAGATCGACTGGTGATTACCGGCGTTTTTGCTTCTCAAGGTTATTCGATGAAAATTTCATACACTATCTTTTAGAAAGAGAGGAATGGTCACGGCGACGTTGCTCACGCTGTTGGTCATCCCCGTCATCTATTTCATCTGGCGGCGAAAGGAATTACAGATAAAGGATTAAATTCTTTGCCAATTTTTCATTCATCTAAGATCTACTCACATAGGCAATGATTAGCGACATCTTGAACTTCCTCTACAGCATGGGACATGAGTTTCATCCCCGTCAGCACAAAGACAATTCCTGCCGCAAAATGGCATGCAAAATTCCGAGCCCGATCGGAGACCTTGAAGAACTCAGGGACCACAACCCCTGTGAAATTCCCCGCAGCCGGCATCAAAAAGGGGTCTAAGTCGATGAGGAATGAATGGAAATTTTCCATGGATTGTGCATCCAATTCAAATCTCAGCATCCAGGATCGCAATTACGAGACCTATTCGGGACAGAGGCATGAATGAGGAGATTGCCTTCCCATCTCTACTTTTTCAAGATGATAGGTATTCCTTGGAAGATCCGGTCGAAAGCCATCGTTCCCGCAATCGCTCTTCCCACACATACAGGGTCGGCAATACAAACAAGGTCAAGGCCGTTGAGGTCATGAGCCCTCCGATCACCACGGTGGCCAAGGGCCGTTGCACTTCAGCGCCTGCCGATGTGGAAAGCGCCATCGGAAGAAATCCCATACTCGCGACTAGAGCCGTCATGAGGACCGGACGTACACGGATTACGGCTCCTTGGTAGGCCGCTTCTTCAGCCGAAAGGCCTTTCTTCCGTAAATCCAGCACATAAGACAGTAATACCACCCCGTTCAAGACAGCCACACCGAACAGAGCAATAAAGCCGATTCCAGCGGAAATGGAAAACGGCATCCCACGGAAGAACAATGCCAGGATGCCACCTGTTGCCGCCAAAGGAATATTCAAGTAGATGAGTACAGCCGGCCTGACGGAATTGAACATGGTATAGAGCAACACAAAAATCAACAACAACGCCAGGGGCACGACGATGGCGAGCCGCATCGAGGCCTGTTGGAGTTGCTCGAATTGCCCGCCCCATTCGATCCAATATCCTTCAGGCAATTGCACTTGCGTCTCTACCGCCTGTTGTGCGTCAGCCACAAAGCCGGCCAAATCGCGACCCCGCACGTTGGTCTCCACCGATAACCGCCGGTGAATATTCTCCCGACTAATTTGCGCCAGACCCGTCTCAACTCGAATGTCGGCGAGTTGGGTGATGGGAATCAAACGGCCCCGTGGATCGGCGACTCGAATATCTCGCAGCCGATCGAAGTTTTCCCGATCTTCAGGGCTAAAGCGAACCTGAATGAAAAACCGGCGATTGTCTTTGACCACTTGACCGACCGGGCGTCCTCCTATGGCTCTAACCGTATCGAGAACCTGTGAGGCGTTAATACCATACCGCGCAATGGCATCCCGATCGATGATCACGCGCAGATAGGGGAGCCCCGCGACCTGCTCGGCTTTCGTATCAGCAGCACCCGGTACCTTTGAGACCGTTTGCACCACCTGTTCCCCCAGTGTCTTAAGCTGATCCATGTCTTCACCAAAGATGTTAATGGCAATGTCGGACCGGACACCGGCGATCAACTCCTGGACCCGCAGCTCAATGGGCTGCGAATAACTGAACTTCGTTCCCGGCACAGCCTTCTTCAAGGCGGCGTCGAAGGCCTGGATCAGTCCATTCTTGGTTCCGGCCGTTGTCCATTCATCATGATCAGGTTGTAACAGCACATAGATATCACTAACCTCTACGCCCATGGGATCAGTGGCGATTTCCGGACGTCCTGTTCGGGAAATCACCGAGGTCACTTCAGGAAAGGCTTTCAGCACCTGTTCGATACGGGTGGTGTTCTTCACTGACTCTTCGAGCGAAACACTCGGTAAGCGCCAGGCTTGAAGGGCAATGGAACCCTCATCCAGTTTTGGAATGAATTCCGCACCCATGAACGATGCCACTCCCAAACTTCCCGCAAACAATGCAGCGGCCACTCCTCCCGTGATGGCAGGATGGTGCATCGTTCGGGTTAACAGAGGGCAATAGATTCGCTTGGCGTGTCGGATCATCCAGGTTTCTTCTTCTTTCACTCCTTTTCGAAGAAAGAGACTGGCCAGAACCGGGGTCAGCGTGAAGGCAAGAACCAGGGACGCCACCAAGGCGAGGATGACGGTGACAGCCATGGGCGTGAACATTTTTCCTTCCATGCCCTGGAGCGTGAGAATGGGAAGATACACGATAATGATAATCCCCACCGAAAAGAAGATGGGGCGTAACACTTCCCGCCCGGATTCCCGGATCACCTCGCGTATTTCCTCAGACGTCATGCGCCCGGATTTTTGAGTCTTTTCCCGACGTTCGGCAATATGGCGCACGATGTTTTCGATCATGACGACCGATCCATCCACAATGAGACCGAAATCAATGGCACCCAGACTCATCAGATTTCCTGAAATCCGTGCAGACACCATTCCGGTGAATGCCACCAACATGGAGAGCGGAATGGCGACGGCCACAATGAGGCCCCCTCGGATATTCCCCAGAAGCAATAAGAGGACGGCAATGACGAGGAGAGCCCCTTCGATCAGATTCGTGCCCACGGTGTTAATGGTCTTGTTCACCAAATCTATGCGGTCGTAATACGGGTCAATGATGACGCCTTCGGGTAATGATTTTTTAATTTCTTCCAGTTTTTCTTTCACCCGGTTCACCACCACCCGTCCGTTCTCCCCTATCAGCAGCAGGACGATGCCGGTGACCACCTCGCCCCTTCCATCCCGGGTCACGGCTCCTTGCCGGACCATGGGCGCAAATCGAGCCTGGCCAAGATTGCGCAGGTAAATGGGGGTGCCATCGTTTCTGGTGGACACTACGATATTTTCAATATCCGGGAGGGACTGGATGAGGCCCTCTCCACGAATCAAATACTGCTCCTGAGCATGGACAATATAAGCCCCTCCGGCATTCCCATTGTTTTGCTCAAGGGCCTCAAAGATTTGCCCGATAGCAAGGTCGTAGGCCACTAATTTCGTGGCATCCAGCTGGAACTCATAGGTCTGTAATTCCCCGCCAAATGCATTCACCTCGATCACACCAGGCACTGAACGAAGCTTCAAGGCGATGTCCCAATCCAAAATTGTCCGCAATTCCATGAGCGAGAACCCCTCGCCCTTCACCTCGAACTGGTAGATCTCTCCCAAGACCAGTGGAAATGGGCCCCATTTCCGGTGTCCCCAATCCTTGCGGGATAGCCTCGCGCGCCCGCGGCAATCGTTCCATCACCAAGCGCCGGCAGAAATAGATGTCCATGCCTTCATCGAAATAAATGGTGACGGCTGACAGACCGAAACGCGAGACGGATCGAATCAGTTCAATCCCTGGCAGGCCTGACATCGCCGTTTCAACGGGAAAAGTAATGAATTGTTCCACTTCCACCGGACCTAAGCCCGGCGCATTGGTCAGGATCTGGACTTGATTTGGGGTCACATCCGGAACGGCGTCAATAGGAAGGATGGTTATCGAGTATACTCCTGATGCCATGATCAATCCGGCAAAGACCAGAATGAGAAACCGATGGCTTAAGGCAAATTCGAAAATTCGATTCAACATGACACCATATCCTGTTCTCAGGAAGAGACCCTGGCAACACTCCTCTTAATGGCCATGCCCTCCGAGCATTTCTCCCTGTAGGATAGACTTCAGGTAAAACGATCCTTTGGTGACGACACGCTCGCCCTCTTGCAACCCGCTGACAATTTCTACGTAGGAATCATCATTGGAGCCAAGGGTAACGGCCCGTTTTTCATAGGTTCCGGGTTGTTGTTCCACGAAGGCCACAGGTTGTTCTTCAATGTGTTGAACGGCATCCTGAGGAACACGAAGAACCGTTTTTCCCTGGGAGCCTGAATGGGCAATCGAAGACCTCGCAAACATCCCAGGACGCAAACGTCCTGTCGGATTGGGGACCTCTACCCGTGCTTCGACAGTCCGGGTCTCTGGATCAAGAAGATTGCTCAAGTACACCACCGTGCCACGAAATGTCTCTTCCGGATAGGCATCAACGGCAATTCGCACACCGGCTCCCACTCGGACACCGGACAAATCTTTCTCAAAAATATCGAGAAGAATCCAGACCGTACTCAGATCAGCAATGGTAAAGGGCTTATCTCTTGGAGTGATCAATTCGCCTGGTGTCACATGCCGTTCAATAATGGTCCCTTTCTGAGAGGCCGTCAGGGAAAATGATGAAAGAGGATGATGCCCTCCCTTATTTTCGATAATCGCGTCGATGTCCTGGTGCGATAATCCGACCAGTTCAAGGGCTTCAAAGGCCGCCTGGTAAGCGGCCATGCTTTTTTGATAGGCCCCTTTCGCATCGAGATAATCTTTTTCTGAAGAAATCTGTTGCTCGAAGAGCCGTTTTTCCCGCTCATAATTGGCTTTATTAACGAGAAGTGTGGTTCGAGCCTGGCGAAAGGCAGATTTTTTTGACCCAAGTTCAATACTATCGAGGAGTGCGAGAGTTTCCCCAGACTTCACAAAATCCCCGAGTTCGGCAAAAACCTTGATCGCTTTGCCCTCGATTCGAGGACTCACATGAGTCAGAGTGTAGGCGTTTGGTTGAATATTGGCCGTGGCCTGGATATCCTCTCGGACGATGCCCCGCTCCACAACAACCGCCTGGAAGGTTTGGTTTTGAAAAGCTTCAGGGGCAAGGACGATAGCGGAATGATTTCCCCCCTCATTTTGATTGGTATCGCCCTGTCGAGTCTGCTCGCCATGCGTATCAGATTCAAGACCCTGTTCATGCGTAACGGATGTCCCCTCGGGAGCCGACTCGTTCGGCCTTTCCTGGCAGGCAACACCCAGTAACAGGAATAGAACAAGCACAGAGTCCCGTATTGGATTGTTCATACGTCTTCCTCTTCCCTTAAGACTAAGACAGTTCCCCCACAGCCTGGGCTAAATTCACTTCAGCCTCGCGAAACTGACCAAGAGAACTCACATAGGAAAGTTGAGCAAGGATCAGATCATCTTGAACCACAATAAGTTGCAATAACCCAATTTTACCCTCCCGGTAGGCATCCTCGATAAATCGGAAATTTTCATCAATGCGTTCAAGCACCTCTTCTTCAAACACCTCCACGGATTGGCGTGCTGCTTCGTACGCTTGAAAAGCCGTTTTGACTTCTTGCTCGATATTCCGGGTCACAGCCACGATTTGATGACGCCCTCGATTAAGTTCTCCGCCCTGTGTGACCAATTCACCCTGCTTTCGATCAAATACCGGAAGAGGTATGCTGATCCCTCCACCAACCAATTTGCTTACACCTTGGGGGCCTTCGGTTTCCGTCCAATAAATTCCTTGCAACGTGGGATTGGGTACGATAAGGCGCCGGGTCAAATCCATCGCCGCTTTCGCTCGGACCACCTCCCTTTTCGCCGCCACGAGATCCGGTCGTTGGATTTGGGCACGTTGAAGCAGGTCAGGCAATGGAAGCGATTTGGGTGCAGTCCTGAGTTGGCCGTTCAGTTCTATTGAGCGATCAGGCTCCCACCCCAACAAGCGGCGAAGGTTTACCAAGCTATTTTGGAATGAGGCCTCAGCGGCAAACGTTTCTTTCCGAGCTTGCCCATAACGGATTGCCGCTAAATTGTATTCCATGATCGGAATCACCCCTGCCTGGAACCGTGCTTGGGAGGCATCGCGGATACGCCGGTTCAAGGTCTCGATCTCCTCCCGCAGGGTTAAGGCCTTTTGCAAGGTGAGGGCCTGGAAGAAGGCACGCTTGACCTGTCCGATGATCAGCCGCTCGCGATCTCGGATTTGAGCTGTGACCCGGGACATATTTCGAACGGCCTCCTCTCTTCGAAGTCCCCGTTGCCCGGCAACTTCGACTTCCTGTTGGAGCAACACCTGTGAGTCGGTCTCGTTACCTGATCCCGGATTTTTCCGATTCCAGACCCGGCCTCTGATACTTGGATTAAACCGGTTGAACAGAAACGCATTCACTTTCCGTCCCCGCGCGACTTCAAGTTCCTGACGGGCGGCTAAAAGATCCGGATTCACCTCCAGGGCTGTTTGAACAGCCTGCTCAACGGTCAATGACGCATTAGCCTTGACGGGATAGGGCAGCACGCTACAGAACAAAAAAGAAAACAATATGGTTAGAAAATATTTTGGCTTCATCTATGCCACTCCACCATGAAAGGAGATTCAATAATGGCTCTTTAAACGATATATTCGAGTCTTCTGACTCCACAATGGGGTAGATGTCCAGTTGACCTGGAGGGCTGGGAGTTGCTCTCTCAGGAAATCGGACCATGAGTCACACGAGGAAAATAATGATCTTCCCCACAACACTCACGTGAAGCATTGATGATGTTGAGGAGTCGGAGATTCGAAAGAAACTTAGACGGAGAGGAAGGGAGGAGCACGCGGCGAAAGGATATAGGACGAAACGAACAATCGCGTGTCGGGCAAAAAGAGATCAATTCTCGTGACAAAAAAAGTATCCGGCACTTCCGGCTTCCGGATACCCGCGACAGCCCATATGGTGGATGACACAGTTCCTTCGAGAATTGGATCTATCGATGAATTGAGAACAGAAAAACTGTAGGTGTCATGTTCAATACCATGAAGAGGGTGGGCTGAGGAATCAGGAATTCCAAACAGCTTTCCTGCGGAGTGAGAACCATGATGATGTCGATGATCTTCGTATGCACAAATGGGAGAATCGGTCAAATCGGTGTGGAAGGTTCCCCCATGAACATGTCCGGGCATTCCATGGGCATGATCGGCCTCTGGATGGATGTGAATTAAGGGTAGACAAATAACCCAGAGGATCAACCATACCTTGCCACTTACCGTGAGAAAGGTACGACGTGTGTTCACCTGATATGCCATATTTCTTATTTTATCTGATCGGTTATCAAAATTGGATGCTTAAAGCTTAGCACAAAGCTAGAGATGACAAAACACGTTTTTTCTGTAGGCCTGTGATAGCTCCCGTGCTGACTGTTCGATAAAATGGCGTGATGCATAGGAAAGAAATAGATCCAGTCCGCCACGCCCTCAAAAAAATTCGAATTAATAAGGCAACCGGTTTCATGAATAGGAACGCATCCAGAGCTTTCTGTTAATCGGATTAATTAAGATATGTCTTGGATTCAACTCATAAGTGCAACTTGAGCTCTTGGTTGGGCGGGGCAGCTGCGATACCATCGTGGCCTTGTCTCCCCGACCAAAGTAAGAGGAGCACACATGCGCGGCTCTACGCAGCTGACCCGCGAACAACGATATCAAATTCATGCCCTCGTGCAAACGGGCCAGAAACAAACCCAAATGGCGACAGTTGTCGGAGTCCATACAGCCACGATCAGTCGAGAACTCCGGCGAAACTGTGGGCGGCGGGGCTATCGGCCTCCCCCCACCCCATCGCCTAGCCCAAGCCAGGCTGTGGCTCAAAACAGCGCGCTCGTTTGACTTCGACCACCTGCCAACAGGTGGAGACCTGGGTGCGAGAGGCGTGGAGTCCGGAACAAATCCACGCCCGGTTACAGCGCGAACACGGGCACACGATCTGTCATGAATAGATGTATCAGTATATCTATCTCTACCAGGATCAACAGGCGGGAGACGATCGCGACCGCTCCCTACGGTGTCAGAAAACGCGGCGGAAGCGCTATGGCCGCGTAGAGTCGCCGGGGCCGGATCCCGAATCAAGTCTCGATCGATGAACGTCCGGCGGTGGGCAGCACCTGGCCGCGGCTTGGCGACTGGGAAGGGGATGCGGTGATCGGGAAAGGGCATCGTGGGGTCTTCGTGACGTGGGTGGAACGGAAATCCCAGTATCCGGTGCTCCAAGGCGCCCCACACAAGACGGCCACTGCCGTCCGGAAGGCGGTCGCCCGTGGGCTCCGACCCTACCAAAGCCGTATGCAGACGATAACGTAGGACAATGGTCGGGAGTTTAGTGATCATGCCGGGATGGCCAAGGATCTCGATGCGGGAATCTACTTGGCGCATCCCTATGCGGCCTGGGAACGAGGAGTGCACGAAAATACCAACGGTCTTGTTCGCCAATTTTTCCCGAAAAACCGAGCCCGCACCCAAGTCACCGCGTATGAATTGAAAGAAGTCATGGCCACGTTGAATCATCGACCCAGAAAGACGCTCGGCTATCAAACCCCACATGAGGTCTTCTTTGGCACGACCACCTCACTAACCGTTGCACTTACCAGTTGAATCCAAGTGTTTTAGGTGTCGCCATATGGACCAGGAAAATAGCCTTTGGGGGAGTCTCAGCAGAAACAGGAGGCATCACGATTATGTTCCTGGATGAAGTCTGTGCCCATCCGCAACGGAAAACCCGGCTCCAGTCTCTCAAGGAGCTTCGTGAAGCGATCATCGAAGGGGCGGTCTTACGAGTCCGGCCAAAAATCATGACCGCCTTAGCCATTATTTGGGGTTGCTGCCCATCATGTGGTCCAAACGAACCGGCGCCGAGATGATGAAACGGATCGCGGCTCCCATGATCGGCGGGATGGTAACAACGACCGTGCCACCCTCTTAATCATCCCGGCATTGTATCTGATTTGGAAAACGTGGGAGTTCAAACTTCGCCACAGGCTTTAGGAGAATATGGCCGCACTCTCGGGAAATTCCTCGTCCAGCATCCCTGAAAACCCCAGGGACATTCCTCCGGGACTCATTCTCTTGAGCTTCACCACCGCAAGAGTTTTCGACGGGAAGGCCCTGAATGAGATTGTGATTCTCGACCCGGCACAAACCGCACCCTCCCATGTCGATGACTCCAAGCCAATCAGGAGGAACCACTCCCGGACCGACACGAAGTATTCCTCTAACATGACATGCCCCATCAATCCTTCGAAACTGAGCGCACCCTTCCGGGGCGGTTAGAGAGTACCACCCATTCAAGGACCCATTATCAGAAGAGGAGCAGATAATGTTGAGAACACTTGGATTACTCATCACTGGAATTGTTGCCCTCGGTGGCTGTGCCACGAGTGCTCCTAGCCTGTCGGTATCCCCCCGCGATGTTTCTGGGACCTCGTGTGCAAAGCTGAGTACCACACCAGCTATGTCCTCACGGCTTCTGCCGTTAGAAATTCCCTCCTCTACATCATCTTCATTGAATCATCCTAACAGGCCTGATGGGCTATCTTCGAAAGCCCGTCAAATTGCTGAAATTATAGGTGTCCTGGAACTCATCCAGAAAACACAGGCTCTCGAAGCAGAGGACAGGCTAATGCAGGGCGAGACAATGCCACGCCTATTCGAGCTGCGCCAATACCTCTCAAACCAGCTCATGACGACCTTCTTCCAAGTCAGTACTGTCGCCAGCCTGATTGATTGTGAGGCCATCCGGGCCAATCACGTTGCTAACACTCTGGCTGAGGTACGGGACCAACGTGCTCGGCGCTATGAATCGACAGCCATTGTGGGGGATGCGTTGATTGGTATTGTAGGGGGCGCGTTAACGTTAGTAGCCAAAGATACGGCCGCGGCGATTGCGGAGATATTCGGCGGTACCATGGCGACCGGATTCGGCCTCGCTGCCGGCTTTGTAGCTGAAGAACATGAGTTTCGCGACCCTCAAAACTTCTTACGTGAACTATGGGAGGCTCCGCAGACCCCAACCCTGTTCCCCGCAATAGTGTGGCGATTTCTTAATTGGCCACTGATTGAAGAGCCTGAGCACTCCACAAGACGCGAGGTGTTGATCGCGGAATGGCGGGACGACGGGTTCATTGCAAAAGTCGGCACGATGGATCGTCGCACTACACTTTTATTTGGTGAGGGCGGCATCTATGAAATTGAAGACCTGCGTGTCCGGGCGCAAATGCTTGAGGAGCTCAAAACCTATGTGAATATGATGGTGCAACAACTCCATCTACTCTCTCAAGAAGTTTTGAATTATAGGCAGGTAGCTATCCGGTAGGTTAGTCATAGCCAGCCACCGGAGCAGGCGGATGTAGAATCCGACGGTCGTCAGTGCTGTTTGCAGGTGAAAGCCACATCCGATACGTCTGTGCAGGTTTGTAACAAAACCGAACCGAGGAATGAAAATGCGCTTGAGCCTCTGTTAGGTCCTCTTGTTGGTGATCCGCGTGGTATTTTCACGGTTCACCAAAAGAAAGAAGAAAGGCATCCACCGTCTGGGTTTCACACACCCTTCTATCCGATACCCGGTCATAGATAAATTGAACCTCAATGCGTATACAGTAAATTCGCCGTCATTCTGATCTGTTTTACATAATAGTATGATCATTTAAAAGAAGTGATCGTCGCCGGTTCAGATCAGCGGCAATTAAACTCCTGCGTTTAATCATGCTGAATTACGTTCCCTGTCAAGTCTCATGAAAAAGTGTGGCGTTTTGGGCCTTGATGATCCTTATTCCATGGGTAGAATTGTTACACATTGTTTTGATCTTTGGACAATGCCAATGGACAAAATCTTTGAAAATTATCACGGGCTTTGGGATGGCATTATGTTTTCTGTAGCAGTATATTTATTGTAACGTATGCCAACAGAGGCATTTAAATGGTTCACACAGGGAATTTCGGATAATGTCAAAAGAACAAGCCGTACAATGATGGCATTCCATACAAAGACAGCTCAACTTCTTGTTCCCATCGCACTGATCGTTTCCTTTGTCATCTGTGGGATAGCGGGCGCGTACTGTCCGATGTCCTCTTCTGCAACGGCCAAACACTCCTTTCAACCGGACTCTCCCCTTACTCCCTCAGACCATCACAGGGAATGCCCTGAGCAACTCAGCAACACCACCGAGCAATTGAAGGAATTAACCCCTGTCGCCTTGCCCGTCACACATTTCCACATTCTTGATCTCTTCACCCATGCCTCTTCTCAGAAATTCTTGTTTGCACGCACCACACCATCGTCATCCTATCCCCTTCTCTTCCTGCGTTTTTCTGTTCTTCTTCATTGAGTTTTCCTCACGAACACATGCCTTGTAAGAGTCCGGGAGCCGCCATTCAGACTCACCCATTGAACATCTTTCATTTCGTGAGGAAGATTTATGCAACTGTTCCAGCGCCGGCATGTATTCATGCCGAGTGCCATCACAAGTCTGCTGCCATCCTCTGCTCTTTTTAGACCGCCACTCTCGGCTGCCGAGTTCCATCTCAACCTTCAAACCCTTATTGAGGAAACGAAGCAGCGAAATCCGGAGATTCGCTTGGCTCGGCAGCGGTGGGAAGCCGCGAAGGCCCTGATTTCTCAAGTGCAGAGCCTGCTCGATCCCATTATTGGATTTGCCTATCGTGGCCCGGACATTATGCGGGAGGGAAGAATCGCGTTTCAGCAGGCTGGGAAATCCAGAAAAAACACCCGTGGCAAGAAGGGAAAGCCCGGTATTTACCAAAAATGATGAAGTTAAGGAAAGAATGTAAGCCCAATGACTCAAAATCTGAAAGCAACAACAAAACGAAACGGGTTTGGATCCCACCTTTGGAATGGAATTTTTCTCATTGTGTTGGGAATAGGAGCCTGTGCCACCGCACCTCAACCGCCGCAAAACGAACCTCTCCCGCCACCCGAGAATGCGACTCCACAGGTCTCCCAACTGCTCCTGGATGGCAATCGTCTGTTTGCCGAACACCGGTGGACCGCTGCGATGATGAAGTACGAAGAAGCGATTCAGGCTCAGCCTACATTGGCAGAGGCCCATTACAACCTGGGGATGGTCCTCTACAAGAGAGGGCCCGTTTTAGCAGCAAGTCCCTTTTTTTATCAAAGCAGCCGATTTGCCTCCCGGTCATCCCCTCATTTGGAACGCTCACCCGTTCAGAAAATTGGGCATGGGTAAATTGTTTCCTCCAACCACGGGACCGGATGATCATGTTATACATCAGCATTGATCCGAGCCCCAACATCTTTTATATGCCCCATGTACATATATAATAAGAGATCACCTATGAGCCACAAGAACAGGGATACTCAAACCACCCGGATGACGCGGCGTACCTTGCTAAAGCATGTCGGAGCATGCGGGTTGATGGCCGCCATGTCCCGCTTCGTGCCATCCTACGCCTGGGCAAATGCGCTAATGCCAGGCCAGACTTCCCCTTCAGGGTTCAACGAAACGATCATTGACTTACGCATTGCCGAGTCTCCGTTTCGAATCGGAAAGTTGACCGGAACGGCAAAGACCATTAACGGCACGTTACCCGGTCCTTTAATTCGTTTGCAGGAAGGTGACAACGTGACACTCAATGTGACGAACTGGTTAATGGAAGATACCTCCATTCACTGGCATGGATTGCTTCTTCCGCCAAACATGGACGGTGTGCCTGGCGTCAGTTTCGGCGGCATTAAGCCTGCCTCAACCTTCAGCTACCGCTATCCCATCCGGCAAAGCGGCACGTATTGGTACCACAGCCATTCCGGCTTCCAGGAACAATCAGGCATCTACGGCCCCCTTATCATCGACCCGATTGAACCGGAGCCGTTCCACTATGATCAGGACTATATCGTGGTGCTCTCGGATTGGACCTTCGAATCGCCGGAATCGGTCTTTGCCAACCTCAAAAAACAAAGCGGCTACTATAATTTCCAGAAGCGCGCCGCTCCCGAATTCTTTTCCGATGTGTCACGAATGGGATTGTTGCCTGCCCTGCAAAACTATCTCATGTGGGACCGGATGCGGATGGACCCAACAGACCTCGCAGATGTGACCGGGTATACCTATACCTATTTAATGAATGGATTAGCACCTGAACAAAATTGGACGGGATTGTTTCGTCCCGGCGAACGGGTGCGCCTTCGCTTTATCGCGGCAACGGCCATGACCTTCTATGACGTGCGCCTGCCTGGCCTCACCATGACCGTCGTTCAGGCAGACGGGCAAAACGTGCAGCCCGTCGTGGTAGAGGAGTTTCGTATCGGACCGGCAGAAACCTACGATGTGATCGTCCAACCGACCGAGGATCGGGCCTATACCATTTTTGCCGAGACGATGGATCGCAGCGGGTACGCGCGCGGCACACTGACTCCGCGCGCAGGTATGACCGCCCCCCTCCCCGACCGTCGTCCGAGACCACTTCGGACCATGGCTGCCATGGGCATGACCATGGAAGGCATGGATATGGCCGATATGAAGAAACCCGATCATCATGGGGTGACACATTTGGAACCTCCGGGAATGAACGAGCCAACCAAACACGCCACTGCAACCATTCATGACACGCACGACATGTCAGACCTTCCGCCGGATGAACTTCGCCAATCGAAGATTCCCGGCAGTACGCCTGTTCGACACCCTCCCGGCCATCATGGTTCCGGCAACCAAATCGGTCGCCGAGTATTCGCGTCAACGCCTGACTGAACCCGGCATCGGGCTGGCGAATACCGGAACCCGCGTACTCGTCTACACGGACTTAAAAAGTCTTGACACCCTACCCCGACCAACGGGAGCCGGAACGTGAAATTGAACTCCACCTGACCGGCCATATGATCCGTTATATGTGGTCGTTCGACGGCAAAAAATATTCTGATGCCAAAGAGCCCATTGTCTTTCGTCACGGCGAACGCCTACGCCTCACATTCGTCAACGATACGATGATGGAGCATCCCTTACACTTGCACGGGATGTGGATGCACCTTGAGAACGGGGCTGGTGCCTTTCTGCCGCGCAAACACACCGTCATCGTTAAACCGGCTGAGCGGGTTTCCGTTGCCATCACAGCGGACGCTCCCGGACGTTGGGCTTTTCACTGCCATCTTCTTTTCCATATGGAGGCGGGCATGTTCCGCGTCGTCGAGGTAACCGGCACCGAGCCGGAGGCGCATTCAGTGAGGTTTCCTGTTCGAGCTGTTCTCGCATTAGCCGCGATGAGTCTCTGTAGCGTGGCGTCACATGTCACAGGTGTCTTGGCGCAGACACTTCCACCTGCACATATGGGAACACCCGAAGTCCCACATATCACAGGGTTCCCCCAAGCCGGACTGGCCCAGTCCTGTCATGGACGAGGATAACCATGGTTTTTTCCTTGCCGACGTCCTTGAGTACCGGCCGAAATTTGGCGGGAACGGAAGTGATGACGACTACCGTTGGGACATCGATGGATGGTATGGGGGTGACTACAACCGGATCTGGTTCAAAAGCGAAGGGCAACGGGACACGGCATTTAAGGCCGACTACGACATTGATTCACAACTCCTCTTCGGACACTTCATTCAGCAGTATTACGATTTTCAGGTAGGGGGGCGCGTCGAAACACAATCCTATCGGGGCCGGAACGTCACGCGAGGACTGGCGGTGATCGGGGTACAAGGCCTCGTCCCGTATAACTATGAACTTCAGCCCGCCCTCTTCATTAGTCAACACGGGGACCTGTCCGCACGATTGACCGCAACGAAAGATCTCTCCCTCACGCAACGGCTGATCCTCCAGCCTCGTTTTGAAACAAATGTGGCAATTCAACGAGTACGAAAGTTCACGACAGGTTCGGGACTGAATAATCTTGAATTGGGGTTTCGGCTGCGCTATGAAATCCGACGGGAATTTGCCCCCTACGTAGGAATTTCTTTGGACAAAAGTTTTGGAGATACCGCCTCACTGGTGCGGCAGGAGGGTGGAAATCCAAGTCAGATTCGATTCGTGGTGGGGGTGCGGGCATGGTTCTAATAGAAGCTTTATCGGGAGGCAGGCATTCGATACAATCTCGTAATCCTGCGCTCAAGCTACCAAATTATTGACACAGGCAATACAAAATCCGATTATGCCATGCCTAGATCATACCTTCGGGCAGATAGGAGAATAGGAATGTTCACCAAGCACAAGATGGCGATCGCACATGTTTGATGAAGCGGAACCCCTCCCAGAATAAAATTTCAACACCGTGTACATAAAAGATTCAAAGGAGACGAAACATGGCGCACCCATTCACATTCTTAGTTTTGATCACAATCACGATCATCACCATGATGACCGGATGTGGGTACGGGCCTCCGGCCCAATTGGTCGAAAAATATGGTCCACCTGCCCAATTAATCAAGCAACATGATCATGCAGCCTTGGCAAAATGGTACGAACAGGAAGCCGCCGCCCTTCGACAGCGCGCAGAGGAGTTGCGGGCGATGGTTGGGGAAGTTCGTGATTACGATGAAAAAGGATTTTATGAGGACAAGCTCACCATCATGATGCATGGCAAAGATTTAGCTGATGATTATTCGCACGCAGCCGATAAAGCTGAAAAACTTGCACAAATACATAGAGACCGCCAAGGCACGCAATAGACCGCGCCACAAAAATGCTTTATCCTCCGCTGGATTGAAGAAACTATACCCGATTTTGAAAATGCTTATGTGACGAGAAGGAGGGCAAAAGACTACCGGTAGGACATTGGATGGTTACGAGGAAGGGTACAATCGCCTTTGGTTTACAAAGCGAAGGAAAGGCAGAGACACAAGCTTTCCTGTAAACCCGATTTGACGCGACCCGCCGGGATTATATGCACATCAGTATTATCGGAATGTTCAAGAGAATCATGTAAAATATCCCCAGCCAAGAGCGTTAAATTTGGAAATAACGATCGGCCACTGGATATCCGACACAAATACCCCAATTCCTCAGCCAGATTACTGCCTGCTCTCTTTTTTCTCATCATCCTAATCCCACAATCAAGCCTCCTGCCAGCCAGATAAAACCTGTGATAGCCAACCAGAACAAGATTTTATCCCCCAACGATTTTTGTTCCATGTCATGTCCACCATTTCCCTTCATCTTCCATCCCACAAATCCCGCGCTCATCAGTAGAAAACCCATATTGAGAAATAGCGTATAGTCGATGTTGAAAAATTCTCTGTCCGTCACACTCTTTGCCGCACTGGAATCCGGCAACATCCCCACAAATGAAAATCCGTAATGCATGAGAATGGCGGTCCCGATCAAGACCGTCAAAAACACCACAAGAATGTAGAGGGCCATTTTCCACCCATAATATTCTGCCTGAATTCGTAGGACGGGAAAAACCACGAGATCACTGAAAATAAACGCGATGATTCCAGCGAAACTCACCCCATTACTAAACAAGACAGCGGCTAAGGGAATGTTTCCCATCGAGCCGATAAAGGTAAAAAAAGCCGCGACCGGGCCAACAAGCGTCTGCACAAGTATCTCCCAAAAAGCGGGATGGGAACTGTCTGAGCCCACAAACAAGGTTTGAAAAAAACTTTTTGGCACAAAGGCCGCAATAATCCCGGCGACCGTAAAGCCAATGGTGACATCCTTCCAGACCATGGCCCATTCCATAACATACCGATCGGCCACTTTGCGCCAGCCTTCTGTCGTGCGGATTAATTTTTTCCAATCGGGAATGTCTTCTTCCTGGCTTTCTCCCATAAGCTCATTCGCATGTTGGCGGGACTGGTCTTCCAGATGTGGGGGTAGGGTCAGCTTGACCATGATCCACATCAGCAGGATCAGAAGGAGGCCTCCCACGTATTCGCCCACGACAAATTGCCATGAGAGAAACACGGCCATGATAATCCCCAGCTCGATGACCAGATTGGTAGAGGCCAGTAAAAATGCCAGTGCCGGAATGAGCCCTGCTCCTTTGGTGAAAAGGGAGCGGGTCGTCGCCAGGGCAGCAAAACTGCAAGAACTGGAAATAAATCCGAAAAACGTGGCGAGCGCCACACTTTTAGCACCGGCCTCTCCCATCCCCTTTTTCATCCGCTCACGGGTGACAAACACTTGAATCATACTGCTGATGAGGTAGCCTAACCCAAAGGCCCAGAAGGCCATCCAAAACAATCCCACACTAGTGAGAGCGGCTTCATGATAAAGTTGGAGATAATGACTCATAAATTGAGAAGAGACTCATTGGCCGTCCGGAACAATCCCACATAAACAAGAACAGTTTGGTGGCAAAATAGGAGGAATTGTTGACGAAGGGAGAGAAAGATCAACTGTCTTTCTTCATTACAATTCTACTCAACAACGGAACCAACGAATACTCTCAAGAACCCTTGTTCACAAAATTCATAGTGCCTGTCCGAATTTCCAACTCTATCGCTGATTCTCTATGAACATGAACAGGGCAAAGGCCCCGTCTGGGGCATGCTGGTGGATCCGCCCACCCCTGCAAGAAAATTCGACCATGCGGGCACCTTGTACTACCTTGTACTTCTTCCGTCATCCAGGCTGCTTGAATCGGTTCAGGGATGACCCTGAAGGTTATCTCTCCGGGAAAGACACCCAGTGGATGGCAACAGACCGCTCTCAAGCATGGCGCAACAGACATTGTTGCCCTCCGTGTCCGGGAATGAGATCTTTCAAAAAGAGGAGCAAGACAGAGGTACCTCTCCTTTAGCTCAACTCCACCTCGACGTAATGTTCCCGGCGGTCGTCCACCAGGTGGATCCTGCCTTGCGGTCGCCCTGTCTCATCTACGCCCACTCCATCGATCTCGACACCGTCCATCGTTAAACGGCTCACATGTTCCGGTTTTTCACCAACGCGCTTAAGGGTGATGTGATAGACGGTCTCGCGAAAACGATAGTGGATGTTGTACGACTCCCAATGGGCCGGGATACAGGGGCAATACGCAGATGGTCCATTTCCAGGTGAAGGCCCAGGAGTGTTTCCACAGTCAGCCGGTACATCCAGCCCGCCGCTCCGGTGTACCACGTCCATCCGCCTCGGCTGGTGTGTGGCGGCGCACCGTAAATATCCGCGCACATGACGTAGGGCTCGACCTTATAGCGTTCGATCTCCTCCGGTTGACTCCCGTGATTGATGGGATTGAGCATGGCAAACAATTCCCACGCTCGTTCCCTGTCACCCATCATGGCAAACGCCATCGTGGCCCAAATGGCGGCATGGGTATATTGGCCGCCATTTTCGCGAACGCCCGGCACGTAGCCTTTGATATACCCGGGCTCTAGGGCTGAGGTATCGAAGGGAGGAGCAAGGAGTTGAATGAGCTGAGCCTCGGGTCGCACCAGACGCGTGTCCACCGCCGCCATCGCCTGACGGGCTCGAATGGGATCGCCGCGCGCCCGAAATGACCGCCCAACTCTGACTGATCGAATCAATCTGGCATTCGGCATTTTCGGAGGAGCCCAAGGGGGTGCCATCATCGAAATACGCCCGCCGATACCATTCGCCGTCCCAGGCATTGGCCTCAATATTGTCGCGCAGCAGCGAAGCATGCTCAGTACACACGTCGGCAAACGCGTCGTCGCCTCGACGACGAGCCAGGCCCGCAAACAGCTGAAGGTTGTCATACAGGAACCACGCCAGCCACACACTCTCACCCTTGCCATCACGACCGACGAGATTCATCCCATCGTTCCAATCGCCACAGCCCATGAGAGGTAATTGATGTTCCCCGAAACGTAATCCATGTTTAATTGACCGCACACAATGTTCATAGAGGCTGGCCGCTTCAGCCGAACGTTGCGGCTGGTCGTAGTACGCTTCCTCTTCCGGATTCAACTCGCGGCCCTCGAGGAAATGGACGGATTCCTCAAGAACGCCCGTATCGCCGGTCGCCAGGACATACCGACAGGCGGCATACGGAAGCCACAGATAATCATCGGAGAAATGCGTGCGTACGCCTTGTCCATTGGGCGGATGCCACCAATGTTGTACGTCCCCCTTGCGGAACTGACGCTCGGCACAACGAAGCAACTGCTCACGGGCGAGCCATGGCGTGGCATGAATGAGCGCCATGGTGTCTTGCAATTGATCGCGGAAACCGTAGGCTCCACCGGACTGATAATACCCACTCCGGCCCCAGAGCCTGCAGGACAACGTCTGGTAGACCAACCACCCGTTGGCCAACACGTCCAACGCCCGATCCGGCGTCTCCACATGCACCGCTCCCAATGTCCGGTTCCAATGGTCCCACACCGCTTCCAACGCCCAACGTGCACCAGCCGGTCCACCGAATCGTTCGATAAAATACTGCGCCTCATCGGTGTTGCGGGCCGCGCCAAAGACGAACACGATCTCACGCTCCTGCCCTTCGGCCAGTTCGATCGAGGTCTGCATGGCCGCGCATGGATCAAGGCCCGCACCGGTTTTGCCGGATAACCGCTTGAGGCGCATCGCGGCCGGGCTGGCCAGCGAGCCATTGCGGCCAATGAACTCCGTACGGTTTCCGGTCACGGTGCGCTCTCGCTCGCTGACCTGCACAAAGACCATTCGATTGGCACATTCGCGGCCATACGCATTGCGGGCAAACAAGGCCCCGCTGTGTGGATCGGTTTCGGTCACAATGTGCATCATATTGGTGTGTCGCCACTCACCGAGCACCAGCTCCCAATACCCGGTCAGCGACAATCGGCGCGGCCCCTTCGAATGGTTGCGCAGCTTGATCACCACGAACTTCACCGGTGCGTCCATGGCGACATAGGTGAACAGTTCCGAGGCGATACCGGCTTCGTGATGCTCAAACACGCTGTACCCGAACCCGTGCCGACACACATAGCCGGACCGACCGGAAGCGGGCAATGGCGTCGGCGACCAGAACGCACCCGTTTCCTCGTCTCGAATGTAGAGGGCCTCTCCGCTCCTGTCGCTCAGCGGGTCATTGTGCCATGTGGTTAGACGGAACTCGTGTGCGTTTTCCACCCAGGTATACGCGCTCCCGCTCTCGCTGACGACCGTGCCAATGTGAGGGCTGGCAATGACATTCGCCCAGGGCGCCGGCGTGTGTTGTCCGGGTTCGAGCGTGACGACATATTCGCGCCCATCGGGCGTGAAGCCACCCAGCCCGTTACAAAAAATGCGTTCACGGGCCGCCAACGGTTGGGCCGGTACAGATGCCGATCGCCGCAATGGCTCCAAACGGTCCGGCACACGCACGACCGGGACGAGGCGCTCCACCTGCTCAAGCAAGGTCTCGGCGGTATCGGTCAGCACAACACGGGCGACTGTCTGGAACAGGACCCGATCCTCCTCGGACAGTTCTTCGGCCCGTCGCACGAAGACCCCACCCGGTCTGTCAATAATTTGCGCTTCGGGCCCCGCATTGATCAGCCCCATGATCTGGTCTTGCAGAACCGCTCGATAGCCCGAGAAATCCTCGTTCACGATCACCAAATCCGCAGTCAACCCCTTCATCCGCCAATACGCATGGGCTTGCAGAACTTGTTTGACCAGGTCAATGCGGTTCCGGTCGCCAATGCGAAGCAGGACGATCGGCAGATCGCCCGAGACGACAAAGCGCCAAAGCCCTGACTGACCAAGCTGGTTGCGGGCAATGACGCTGGGCGCGGCACGGCGCAAGCCATTGGCGAAAATGACCGAGGTGGCCAGGCGACCATAGACCTGAGCCTCCGCTTCGGTGGCGTTGAGATGACGCAGCACCTCCTGACTTTGGAACCAGGCCATTTCAAAGGCACGCTCAACGAAGTGCCGGTCACAATATTTCTCAAGCAACACCAATGCGGCCTCCCGGGTGTCCGCGACACCGGAGATGATTTGCACGGTCGCCGATTCGTCGGAGTGATAAGGCGATGGTGCGGCGGATGGCCACGATGGGATCGAGCACCGAACCATCCGTATTCGATAACGTCGACGGGCTGATCACGGCTATCCAGGAAAACCGGGTTGGCCGCCGTTCGACCCCGCCCGATGAATTTGGCGCGGTCCGTCTCGTATGACGGCTCGTCGGTCACCGCGCCAGGCGCGGCCAACAGGTGAAACATCCACGGCATCTGCTCCCCCGGAGTGCGGGCACGCCGTCGGCAAAGAATCGCTTGACGGTCGGGCAGGATTTCGGTTTGCACAAACAGGTTGCTGAACGAGCGATGGGCCAGGTCGGCATTCAACGGCGCCAATACGACCTCCGCGTAACTGGTCACCTCGATATGACGGGTACGAGACGACAGGTTGGTGAGGGTGACACGGCGGATTTCCACGTCGTCTTCAGGTGATACGCTGATTTCGGTGTGCGCTTCAATCCCCTGGTCGCGCCGCCGATATTCCGCGCGCCCCTGCACGAAAATCGCCTCATAGTGATCGGCCTTGCGCAATGTCGGTTGATACGCGGTTGACCAGTACCGTCCCGAATCGCGGTCACGCAAGTAGATGAATGTGCCCCAACAATCGGACGTGACGTCCTCCCGCCAACGGGTGACAGCCAGGTCACGCCAGCGACTGTACCCGCCACCGGCATTGGTCGCCATGACGTGATACCTGCCGTTGGACAACAGATGCACTTCAGGTATCGGCGTGTTCGGGTCGGTAAACACACGCATGATCGCGCCGGCTTCCGCGACAGGGGGTCGCGCCGCGGCGCTCACTTCAGCGGCGTGGGGGTGCAGCGTGGCTCCTTTCTTCGGCACACGCTCCTGCAGCAACAATTCCGTCGCCCGTATGAGGGGGGCAGACATGAATCGGCGTTGCATCGGCCGATTGAGCAAGACATGCGCAAAGGCCAACAGGCTCATGCCTTGATGATGCGCCATGAATGTGCGCACGATGGCGTGATTCTTTCCACGGGGTACGCGCGAGGGCGTGTAATCCACCGCCTCGTAGAACCCGTAGAGGCCGCGGAACCCATTGGCAGCCATGGTCTGTAGGTTGCGACAGGCTTCTCGCGGCATCACTGTGAGCGCCAGCGCACTAGCGTAGGGCGCGATAACCAGGTCGTCTCCCAGCCCGCGCTTAAAGCCCAGCCCGGGGACGCCGAACGCCCGATATTGATAGACGTGGTGCATATCGGTGGCGTTATAGCAGGACTCCGAAATGCCCCAGGGCACGGCGCGTTGTCGGCCATAGTCGATCTGGCGCGACACCGCGGCCTTGCAGGTCTGCTCCAATAAGGTGTTCTCGTAACTCGGCATGATCAGTTGCGGCATGAGGTACTCAAACATCGAGCCGCTCCATGAAATCAAACTCATGTCGCCGCCATAACTGGTCAACTGGCGACCGAGTGAGAACCAATGCTTCTGTGGGACCTGTCCCTGCGCGATAAGCAGGAAACTCGCCAGGCGCGCTTCTGATGCCAGCAGGTCGTAACAGGACGGATCACGGCGCCGTTCACCCACATCGTACCCTATGGTCAGCAAGCCGCAGGACGTATCGTAGAGAAATTCAAAGTCCATCACCGCCAGCTCCCGGCAACGATCCACCAAATCATCGATGATTCTCATCCGCTCCACCGCGCCCGGATAATGGGACTCCTGCTGCCCTGGCGGACGACCGCGCGTCCGTGCCCACGACTCGCTCTCTGGCCAGTTCCGCTAGCGTCGGGATGTTGCTGACATGTCGCGGCTCGGGCACCAACATTCTCAGGTCATCGCGCAGTGCGCGGGATTGCTGATCGAATGCCTGCGCCCACTGATACAGTTCGCCATCGATATCACAATCCGCTGGAAGCCATGACACCAGCTCCCCGGCGATGTGATGAATCTCATTCAACGCGATGTCGGCCGCAGCCAAGGTCTGTGGCTCCCCGTTCAAGGTGAGTGTCTGCAACTGGTCTTGAAGAACCTTGATTTTCTTCGCAAGGTCCGGGGCTGGTAAGGAGGGCACGTGTTCGGCAAGCACCTGCAAGGTATCCTGCAGTCCACGAAACGGGCACGAGGACAGCACCGGCTGATCTTTCAACTCGGCCAGCCCCGCTTGCAAGGTGACCAAGCTGCCGGCCAGGTTGCCGCTGTCCACCGACGAGACGTAGAGCGGACGAAGCGGTTTCAGCGTGCGGGTATCATACCAGTTATAAAAATGGCCGCGGTAGCGCTCCAGCTTTTCCATCGTCGCCAAGGTGTGATCGGTACGCCGCAGGAATTCTCCGGCGGACAGGTACCCGAAATCATACGCAGCCAGGTTCGCCAGTAGCGACATGCCGATGTTCGTCGGCGAGGTGCGGGAGGCGATACCCGAAGCCGGATATTCCTGGAAGTTATCGGGTGGCAGCCAGTTGTCCTGTGGACCGACGAACTTCGCGAAGAAGCGCCACGTTCGCCGGGCCGAGGCCCGCAGGAAAGTCAGTTGATCAACAGTCAAGTCCGGTACGGGGGAGACAAGGGGCAGACTGATCCACCAGCCGACGACTGGCGACACCAGCCAAAGCAACAAAACGGGCGCACAGAACAGCCACTCCTCCGGCCGGCTGACCCCTAATGCGAAGGTCAGCACCACAGCCAGAACAGGCGCGATCCACATCTCCCTACAAAAATCAAGCAGTGTCCGGCGCGCATTGCGGCTGGCATACGATCGCATATGCCAGAGTAACAATCCCCGTCGCGTGAACAGCATTCGCACACCCGAGCGCAGAATCGCATTCAAGCCAATCAGCGTCTCGTAGGGCAACAACACCACTGTGAGCAACGCAAGCATGACCGGGTGGCCGGTGGATTTGCTTTTCAGGATAAGGTGGACGAGCCAATCCCGTTCTTCGGGTTTCCGGATGAGATCGATCACGGCTCCCAGTACGATGGGCAAAAACACCACACCCCCGACCAGCAAGGTCCAGACCCAGGCCGGTCCCGGACCAAACAGCCAGCCACCTACCAGAAAAGCCAGCAAAGACGGGGGCACCAGGCTGCGTCGAAGGTTGTCAAATATTTTCCACACCGACAACGCTGTAAGCGGGTTCGGTGACCGCTGCCCCTTCGATCCATTTGACGTGGGGGGGCCGGGCACATGCGGGAGCAGCCAGCCCGCAAGCTGCCAGTCACCACGTATCCATCGATGTCGGCGGCTCGCCTCTATGGCGTAACTGCCAGGATGCTCTTCAATGATATCCACATCGGTGACCAGTGCTGAACGGGCATAGCCGCTTTCCAGCAAGTCGTGACTGAGAATGAGATTCTCCGGGAAGCGTCCATCGACGGCCTGACGAAATGCATCCACATCATAGATGCCCTTGCCGATGAACGACCCCTCTCCGAAAATATCCTGATAGACATCCGAGACTTCGCGCGTATAGGGATCAATGCCCGACTCGCCCGCGAACAATTTTGTAAACCGTGACTGACCGGCACTAACCAGGCTGATTGACGCCCGTGGTTGCAGAATCGCGTAGCCTTCGACGATGCGTCCCTTGTCGGGATCGTACACCGGCCGATTGAGAGGATGGGCGAGGTTGCCGATCAAGGTACGGGCCGTATCGCGAGGCAATTGCGTATCGGTATCCAACGTGATGACGTATTTGATGGAACTGAGGAGGGACGGATCACCGACAATATCCGAGAATGCCGTTTGCGCCTCTCCGCGCAGCACGGCATTGAACTGCTCCAGCTTGCCGCGTTTGCGCTCATACCCCATCCACACCTGTTCGTATGGATTCCACATCCGGGGTCGGTGAAACAGATAGAAAATGCACGGACGGTCCTCGCAGTAGGTCTCATTGAGCGCCTGGACACCTGCGCGGGCGCGGGCGAGCAACGCATCATCATCCGGCAGCATGCGATCAGGCGCATCGCGAAAATCCGTCAGCAAGGCAAAGAACAGATGGGGATCGCGATTCCCCAGATAACGGATCTCCAGAGCTTCGAGAAGATCATCAATCTCGTGCAGCCTGCTCAGCAAAGTGGGGACAACCACCATCGTGCGGTGAACGAGTGGAATGCCCAGTGAAAAATCTAATCGTGGTAACGCCCGGGGCGCCAAGACGAGTGTGACGAACAGGTTCACCAGCGAGACGGCCAGCGCCGAGGCACCGATCGTCCCGGTTACCCCCAAAAACCAAAACCGCCAATCACCCGGCCCGAACCCCTCGAACGAGAACAGCACGACCGAGGTTGCCAGGGCGGTGAGCAACAGAATGGGGCCGAGGTAGAGGATCAAGCGGTAATTTCGACTCGCTCGGCTGACACGCCATTTCCATGACACACGGCCATTCACCCGACTCTCCAGTCTGTCGCGTCCGTGATCGATCAGGTAGTATCCAACATGCGCGGTGCGGTCCTTGGGATTCACTTGCGCTGCAGCAGTCTGCGCGAGGACAAGGGTTTCGCTTGCCACCTCCAATTCACTGCACGTACTGCCCCTCGCCACATCTTCGATGACATGCCGATACCGATCACGGGTGGCAAAATCCTGGTTGGCGTACATTCCCGTCGGGTCTTCACGCAATGTCTGTTCGACCACACTGAGCGACTCGACGTAATTCTTCCAGTCCATTGCCCCGATGAAACGCAGACTCCCGACACTGTTGGCGATGGAGATCTGATTGGTCGCGGCCGTTCGGCCGGCCGCCTCCGACAACTGCGTCGCGGTGACCCCTTGTTCGAGGAGTTTGTGCTCGACCCAGGTTTGTATGAACGCCATCGCCGGCCCCTGAGCCTGGAGCCTGGCATAAAACTCCTCCACAAACGGCGCGGTCAATGGCACATCGGCATTGGCAAATTCGGCAAGCAACCGAACAAGCTGTTTCGGTTCTTTTTCGGCCGTCGCGAGCATGCGGTCTGCCCATGTGATGGCCGCGTCACGCTCCTCACGCCGACGGGCAATACACAACCCCACGCGGCGAAGATTTTCCAGCAATGCCAACTGCAGCATGATCGGGAATGCCCACAATTCGCCAAGCTGTAAGGGTCCAACCGTCTGGTAGGCGGCCACAAATGTGGGTGGCGTTGTCGCTATCGACACGACCGTCCATATGAGAGATCAACTCCAACGCCAAATCATAAATGCGGGGAAATCCGGCTGACGGGCCATCAGCCAGTCGCGGCAACTGCCGGCTGTACCCTCGCGGCAGATGCCGGCGTGCCAGCACGATCTGCTGCTCGATGAGATAAAAATTATCAAGCAACCATGCTTCTGCCGGGATGATCCGCTGTCCCGGCGTGGTTGCGGCTGTCACGAGGTCGTACGCCGCCAGCAGCACGCGCTCATTGTCCGCCAGCCGCGGTAATAACCTGTCCGGCCCGGGGTACGGATCGATTGTATGCTGTCCCGCTAGGGTGACCGCATGACGCTTCAGTTGCTCGATGCTAAATAGCTCCGAGCGCAACAACTCTGTATCCCCCGCGTCACGCAGCGCATTCCGTGCGGGTAATGAAAATCCGAATTTTTTTCCGAAAATGTTAATGACGATGACATGCTCCTCACTCGAACGAGGGATCGTCCGCGCTGTATTGGCCTTTAAAACCTATGTTTGCCAAAATTTCATGGTACGTGCTTTCAGACCGTCAGCCAGTTCCCTGTCGGACAATTTACTTACGTTGCCGTGGCTGGGATTGAAATCAACAAGATAAAAAACGGACAGTGCGGGAGTACCGCTTTTTGCTGGAACTCAAGGCCAAAGATTGAGAGCTTGCCCGAAGTTGATTGAACCCCGAACACACCTCAAGCTTTTCCATTGAGGATTGTAAAAGCTTTCGACTGACACTCCTGTCGGCCTAAGCCATAGTAACACTATACCGATGTATGGTTATAGGTACCGTGATGACACTAGAGCGAGTGGCAAACATGTGGCCTATTTCTGTGACTCGACATTCGGGCTGACTTCCCCATGACGACGGTATTTCTCTATACTGAATCAACGAGTTCATCTTTTAGCGCCGACCGCACCGAAGGGCCATATCTTGGCCACCGAGAAGTTCCACCTCGGGCCCAGGTTACCTTCTTTGGTTTTTCGGTCGATCAAAAGGACAATGACGATGGAACAAGAATCTCATACCCCCAAAGATAAACCCCGGCGACGGGAATTAAGCATGGCCAAGGTAGCGAAGGTGAAAGATCCTGTCTGCGGCATGATGGTAGATCCGCTCACCGCTGCCGGCAAATTCCAGCATGCGGGCACCATGTACTACTTCTGCAATCCCCGCTGTCTGGACCGGTTCAGCCATGATCCGGAAGGCTATCTGACCGGCAAACATGAGCAATCGATGGAAGCGGAACCGGTCAAGCCCGGGGCGAAATACATCTGCCCGATGTGTCCGGGCGTGGAATCGTCCAAGCCGGCGGCTTGTCCGAAATGTGGCATGGCACTTGAGCCGGATATGGCCGCCGCACCGGCCACCAAAACAGAATATGTCTGTCCCATGCATCCTGAAGTGGTACAGGACGAGCCCGGCTCCTGTCCCAAATGCGGGATGGCCCTCGAACCACGGGAAATCACACTTGAAGAAGAAGAGAATCCCGAACTCAAAGACATGACGCGTCGATTCTGGATGGGTCTCGTATTGGCCTTCCCGGTCTTTTTCCTGGCCATGTCCGAGATGATTCCCGGCAAACCGGTTCAGGAAATCCTCCCACCTTCGGTCATGTCATGGGTGCAATGGGCGCTCGCGACCCCGGTGGTCTTATGGTGTGGATGGCCGTTCTTCCAACGCGCCTGGGCTTCGCTCGTGAACCGCAGCCTAAACATGTTTACGCTGATTGCGTTGGGAACCGGCACGGCCTATCTCTATAGCGCCGTGGCCACGATCGCCCCTCAATTATTTCCAGAATCATTCAGAGGAGAGGGCGGTGAGGTGGCCGTATATTTTGAAGCCGCGGCCGTGATTACCGTCCTCGTGCTATTGGGCCAAGTCCTGGAATTACGGGCTCGCAGCCAGACAGGCAGCGCCATTAAAGCCTTGCTTGGCCTGGCCCCAAAAACTGCCCGGCGAATTCGGGAGAATGGCGAGGAAGAAGACGTCCCCGTGGATTCCGTGCATCCAGGAGACAAGCTTCGTATCCGACCCGGAGAAAAAATTCCGATCGACGGAGTCATCCTTGAGGGGCAAAGTGCCGTGGATGAATCGATGATTACCGGAGAATCAATCCCGGTGGAAAAAGAGGCAGATGCTCAGGTCACCGGGGGAACCGTCAATGGCACGGGAACGTTGGTGATGCGAGTTGAACGAGTGGGTCGGGATACCGTCCTAGCGCAAATTGTTCGCATGGTCAGCGAAGCCCAACGCAGCCGTGCGCCCATTCAACGGATGGCCGATCTGGTAGCCGGCTATTTTGTCCCGATTGTCGTCGGGGTGGCGTTCCTCACTTTCTTGATCTGGGCCATGTTCGGCCCCGAGCCTCGTATGGCTCACGCGCTCGTCAACGCGGTGGCGGTCCTCATTATTGCCTGTCCCTGCGCGTTGGGTTTGGCCACTCCCATGTCGATTATGGTGGGAACCGGACGAGGAGCCACAGCCGGCGTCCTCATGAAGAATGCGGAAGCCCTGGAGCAATTGGAGAAAGTGGATACCCTCGTCGTCGATAAAACGGGAACCCTCACAGAAGGCAAACCCACACTGATGTCGGTCGTGTCCCTCTCCGATATGCAGGAGGAAGACCTGCTGCGATTGGTCGCCAGCCTGGAACGCAACAGCGAACATCCTCTGGCTTCCGCTATTGTGAACGGGGCGAAAGACAAAGGGCTGGAGTTATGGCAGGCTCAGGACTTTCAGTCGAAAACCGGCAAAGGCGTGACCGGAACCGTTCAGGGACACAGCATGGCACTCGGCACACGGAATTTTTTGGAGGAAGAGCATCACGTGAGGTCCGAGACCTTCGGGCCGTTGTCGGACAAGGCCGAGGACCTGCGCCGTGACGGCCAAACCGTCATGTTTGTGGCCATCGCGAATCAGATCGCCGGCCTCATCGGAGTTGCCGACCCGATTAAACCATCAACGTCGGAAGCCATTCGCCTGTTACATGAAGAAGGGATTCACGTGGTCATGGTCTCCGGTGACCATCAGCAAACAGCAGAGGCGGTTGCGAAGAAGCTCGGCATTGATGAGGTGAAAGCGGAAGTGTTGCCCGAGCAGAAAAGCCAGATCATTCAACAATTGCAAGCCCAAGGAAAAATCGTGGCCATGGCCGGAGACGGCATCAATGACGCACCCGCCCTCGCCCAGGCCCAGGTCGGCATTGCCATGGGGACGGGCACCGATGTGGCCATGGAAAGTGCCGGAATCACCTTAGTCAAAGGTGATCTTCGAGGCATTGCCCGTGCCCGCCGGCTCAGCCAGGCGACCATGCGCAACATTCGTCAAAATCTCTTCTTTGCCTTTTTCTACAATGCCATCGGGGTGCCGATTGCCGGCGGCATTCTCTATCCGGCATTTGGCATCCTCTTGAGTCCGATGATTGCCGCCGCGGCGATGACGTTTAGCTCGGTTTCGGTCATAACCAATGCCCTCCGATTGCGAACCACGACATTGTAAATTTGCCAAAACCTGCTCAATAGGGAAGAAACCACAAGCCGCAGAAATTGCCCACCCCAATGGCGGGACGTCGACTCTCTTACCCTGACTTAGAATTCTTGCGGTGAAGGGTTTCCATTTGGAGGTAGATGCAGGATGCCGTCCAGGTAATCAGAACCAACCCGGTCAGTGATTCTATTCCAGTGAGAAACCGAAGCGGGCCGGTTGGAATAAGATCGCCAAAACCTAAGGTCGTATAGGTGACAAAAGAGTAATAGACACAATCTTCAAAGCCAGGGGTCACCGCCCCGACGAACGTCCCATATTCTTTGGCGAGAATTAACCCATAGTATCCCGCCGCAAAAATCAAAATTTCTGATGATATGCGCGATCAGCGCCAATAAGATGCCCCAGATGACACCCAACCTTGGTCGTCTGGATCGAGAGGGCATGAAGATGAAAATTCGGTAGACGACTTCATAATGAACCATGACGGACAAGGCGACGAGCAGCGTGGTGACAAATAAGGTCAGAAACATGTAGACCCGTGGTCAACGACGGTTCATTCCAAAAGAAAATCAAAATCTTTTTGTGAGAGAGACGCTCCGCCGCCATGAGGGGTGGCCCCTTCCAGGACCGCGTGATAGAGATCCAATTTCTTCTGCTTCAATTCCATCATTTTCTCCTCGATGGTATGTCGCATGAGTAACCGCATGATGGACACGTTCTGCGTTTGCCCGATGCGATGCGCGCGGTCAGAGGCCTGATTTTCCACGGCCGGATTCCACCAGGGGTCGAGGTGAAATACATAGGACGCTTTGGTGAGATTCAGCCCTTGCCCGCCGGCTTTAAGACTCAATAAGAAGATAGACGGGTTCGCTCCCTCCTGGAATGCCTGAACCAGTTTTTTTCGCGTGGGCGTCGGCGTGGAGCCATCCAATCGGACATGAGGAATCTCATGCGCATCAAAGGCCTGTTCGACGATATCCAGAAACGAGGTAAATTGGGAGAAGACGAGCGCACTATGCCCTTCATCCAGAAGCTCCTTGAGCCGATCAAGGAGACATTCAAGCTTCGGGGAAAGTTCGGTATGCGCGGGACTGAGCAATTGCGGCGACAAGCAGATCTGCCGGAGTTTGAGAATCGCCGTCAGCGCGATGATTCGGGCCTGCGCGGGTGTTTGACTTCGATAGGCGGCAGCAATGGTCGAACGAATTTTGGTGACCGTCTGCTGATATAAACTCTTTTGGCGATCGGTCAATTCCAGATACAGATCCGTCTCAATTTTCGGTGGCAGTTCTTTGAGGATTTGACTTTTGGTTCGGCGCAACACAAACGGTCTGCTCCGCTGCATGATGGTCTCTAACAACGCCGGTGATGGCGCTTTCATTTTCCCCCTGATCTCCTCATAGTCTCCCAGCAGACCCGGCACGCACAAATCCATCAGGGCGTAATATTCGCCCACATGATTTTCCAAAGGGGTTCCGGTCATCACGCATTTAAAATACCCTTTGAGACGTCTTGCGGCACCCGTGGTTCTGGCCACAATATTTTTGACCGCCTGGGCTTCATCGAACAGAATGACATTGAAGGGGATCTTTTCGAGGATCCCAATGTCCCGTCGGATCAGGCCGTATGTCGTGAGCACCACATCGGCTCCGGCAAATGAGGACCTGCGTTCCTTCCCGGTATACGACTGAACCGTCAGGGAAGGGTAAAATCTGGAAATTTCATGTTCCCAATTAAATAAGAGGCTGGGAGGAAGTACCACGAGGTGTGGACCTTGAATCGGTTCCGGTGATGTGATGAGGCCTTCTTTAATCCCGGCGAACAGACAAATGGCTTGCAGAGTCTTCCCCAATCCCATGTCATCCGCCAGGCACGCACCCAGGCGATGTTGATAGAGAAACCCCAGCCATCGATACCCTTCTTGTTGATACGGGCGAACCGTCGCATCCACGACTTGAGGAAGGGGAATAGGCTCAATCTGCTCAAAATGCAGCAACCGGTTGATCAAGGCTTCATCCGCCGGAGGGAGAATGACGGTCACCCCCCGTTTTCTCAGGGCCACCCAATCCAGGATTTGCAGTTTCGGGACACGAACGACAGCCTTTTGTTCCCGGTGTTCCATGCTGGGCTTATTGGAGAGGAAGGCAAACGCGCGCAAAATGGCCTGTGTGTTCTGGTCCACAATCCGGATAATGCCGTCCGCCTCCATCATTCCACCACGTTCAAGAATTTTTTCGATATCCTTCGCTTCGATCCGCACCCCGTCACACAACAGTTCCGGTCGAAGTTCAAACCAATCAATGCTCGACGCCCGTCGCGCATCGATCGAGCAATCCCACTGCGACGTGGTAATAGGCTGGTCTTGATAGAACAGCCCGATGCCGACTTCCTGCAATTTTGCATGAAGCTCGGGAAGCAGGGGATAGAGGTTGGTCAGCGGCAAGACTCATTTCATCATGCTCCATCATTCCCTCAAAAAGCGAAGGTCCCCACAGCGTATACGGAATGGCATAGAGCAAGGCTTCTTTTGCCCAATCGTTCATCACTACACACCAGTGCCCGTCGTGGACCACCAGCCGCACACTGGGCTCTAGTGCGGGCGAGGAAAATCGCTGAAGGATCTGTTCGGCCTCCGCTTTAAGTTTGAATGGACGGAATTCATCCTGGGCAATGCAGGCCTTTACCAGTTTCCTGATATCCGTTGGCTTCTGATGACCGATCAATTGGAAAAAGGTGTCATAAAGGAGTGCACGGCGTTTCTTCGCCTTCAATCCGCTCGAGACGGTTTTGGCTCGTTCAAGAAATGGAAATATCCTGAAAATAGGCACACTGGGTCGCCCCTGACTTTCCCCGAGCCAACATTCCGCGCGGAGAACTCCTGTCCTCAAATCCAACACCGAGGCATCTAACGGAATGGCCTCCGGGATGAACGTGAGGCGGTACTGGTAGGTCGGTACCGTTCCGGAATGGCGGTGATCAGTGAGTGGAACTTCCTGCCCGGCACACTTGAGCAACACCGATCGCAGGATTCGGTCTTGTTCGTGAAGGGGAATATCGAGTTGTAAGGTGATAAATTGTTCTACCGGAATGGAAAACGTGGGTCTCGCCATTCCAGTGGGGCGTTCCGATGACAGCCAGCCTTCGCGATGTTGGGATGTCGACGGCAGGGCCAACGGTCGGCTAAGCGGATCCGCAGGCTCAATAACCTGTTCCCGCTGACTGTTCTCATACAGCAGATCGTATACGGCCCATCCACCTTCATGTTCGAGTGGCCCAAGCTTTTTGGCATTCAAATCAGCCGCAAACCCCAGACAGGCGTATGTGTTCGGTTGCACCTCTCCGAAGCGTAAACAACAGGCGGCAATCGAAACGTGTGACCCGAGAATGTCCAGTTCTGTCTTGGTGGTATACAGCGCATCCGGTGCCCATTCCAAAGGAAATCGTCCGTCCGCATTCTCGTAAAACAAGGCATGATGCTGGCCGTGATGTTTCAGGAAATCCCGTAACCCTTCCTGGACGGACCATGCGGGATCCTGCGTGGCCCGAAGCAGCACGGCTAACTCGGTTGGCATGCCTGCAAAGGATTGGCAAATGTTTCCATGGTTGGTAATGCGAATGGATGACACTCCGTGGCGGTTACAGAGAGTAATCTCGAACCGTGGAGGAGCGGCCGGGGTGGATGGTTTTGAGGCCAAAGGGCTCCCGGCACGTTCCATGAGTTGCCGCAGGAGTAGGGCCCGTTGAGTGGCATTGGATGAGGGCATGCGGAAGGTATCGGGAAGCAGGAGATTGACTGTGGTCAGGAGAGCACAAATGACATGCTTACAATGCGACTCCGGCGTCCACACCGGACAGGTACAGGAAAAGGTCAGCTGCCCGTTGTGCACACCGAACCGAACCAGATACTGGGTCGCCCCTCGCACCGTAGCCGACAAGATAGACTGCGTCCGGTCCCAACTATAAGACTCAAGCCTTCCTTGGGCATAATACTCATATCCGCGAAGGACAAAGGCCTTGGAAGCCAGGAAGTAGACATGATTCGGAGAGAGGACTTTCAGGTGTTCCAGGACACCAAAGGGTTCTACGGACATCGTTCCCCTATCATCGTATAGGACACTGAGTCGATCAACAAGCAGGCACGACCTCTGACACCAGGGCATTCCCGGTCGTGATGGACAACGCATCACTCGATGCACATGGTAGCGGTTCTGATGAGACATCCGGGTGTTCTGCAAAGCACAGGTACCTGTCGACCAAGCCATCCCGAGCTTGAACAACTCTACGGGTTTATCCATTCCAGATGCAGATCGGCAAAGCTTTAATTATACACCACTCATCTTCTGATGTATGCCGTTTGAACTGATCAAATACCACATATCGCCACACCGGCTCCAAACGATTGGTGAGAAGGCCATGACGCACTCATTTTGAAGGTTCCACGCCTCTGTTAGCCCGGAACCTCAATACGTTGAAGAAAAGCCATCGCTCAAGGGAAAATGCTGAAAAATCAACGATGAACCCAAAACCATTCTTACGCGCCCGCGCCTGAATTCATCTGTGACATCATCAGCCCGTGGAAAAAACATTTTTCACCGAACCGGATCAACGTCCGGATTTCACTCGCGCAGGCATAGAGGCAGGAGGGTTGGTTAAGGGATCGGGAGAGCGTCTTTAACGATCACGGTGCCTTGCATAGATCCTAAATGAAGATCGCAATGATAGGGAAATGTACCGGGATGCTTAAACACATGCTCGAACCGCTGTCCGGGTTTATGAAGGTTTAATCCACTGTTGAACTGCTTCCCACCACCAGAGCAATCGTTTACCCGACAGCCACCACTGGTGACACTGTGGGGTTCTTGCGCGCCATCGGCATAAATCCACATGACCTTGTGGCCCGGCATAATCGTCACGTCATGAGGCAAATAAAAGGTCGTGGCCCGGAACAGCACCACCACTGCGCCAATCGGAGCGTTGGACCAACCATTTTCCGAAGCGACAGGAGCCCGTGGAGCCCTGGCTACCACCAAAAACTCATCGTGGGACGGAAGAATTTCACATCGATGGCCTTCCTGAGCGGAGACCACCACTTCGTCTACCTGTTGAAAGACCGCATGGGAAACCACTCCGTTGAATAGGCCGTCATCCACGACGAGGGTGGTGGAAGGTGGGCCATCCCCATCAGAGGTTTGTACATGCAAACGACAATGTTGCGCATGAAGTTTCCAGGTCAGTTCAACAAAAAAGGGTTCTCCGACTTCACCTTTATCCACCAAGACCGTACGGTCTCCGGATTCCAGATTCAGCCCGAAATCCAGCACCATATCCCCCGTTTCCCAGCCGACCGTGGGAAATGCAGAAAGCGGAAGGCCCAACAGCCACATGCCATTCACCAACCCCACAAGCATGCCATACATCCCGAGTTTATTCCTCATTGCACTTCCGCCTGGGTTGAATATCCTATGGCTGAAATCTTCTTTTCGACCACTCCAAACCCTCCGTCCCATCACCAATCCTTGGGGGTCATTGCTGTCATTTTCTCTTCGCCCGTCACATTTTTGGAGGAATGCCCTGCCTGACCGACCGATCCTCCTGCCTCCTTAAGATTTTTCTATCATGCTTAAGTATAGGAGTCTCACCCTCAGTGAGTAAATGAATAATTTTTACGCAATTGAACTGGGGGTTTCGGGGGAAAGTCCTTCATTTCAAGCAATGATATGCCGAAAAAATGAAAGGCAACCTTTCGCAACGCACAGGCATGCCTTTTTTAAAACTCCCACTGCAAACCGGGGAGCATCTTTTAAATGGAATATCTCACAGGTCCGCATGCCTCCACTCTGCAATCTGAGGGGTATCCTGCACTGTGTATATGAAACCATATCGTCCCCCCTGCACATCTTTTCTCACCATCGCCACCGGATTGTTCCCATGATGGGTTAGCCAATCGTATGCCTGACCATGCTTCAAACATTGATGTTTTATGGATGCTGATCTGTGCGGCCCTCGTCATGCTCATGCAAGGGGGATTTACCTGCTTGGAAACAGGTCGTGTTCGAGCCAAAAATAGCATCAACGTCGCAATCAAAAACCTGGTTGACTTTTGTACCTCTTCACTCGCCTTTTGGGTGGCAGGATTTGCCTTCATGCACGGACCAACGACAGCCGGCCTCATCGGCACAGAGGGGTTTCTTTTTGATGCCCACGAGCAGGGATGGTTGTGGGCGTTTTTTTTCTTTCAGATGGTATTTTGTGGGACCGCCACAACCCTGGTCTCAGGTGCCGTTGCCGAGCGGATGCGATTTACAGGGTATTTGGTCACCAGCCTCATTGTGTCTCTTCTCATCTATCCCATTATTGGCCATTGGATGTGGGGAGGATTAGCCACAGGGCAGAACACCGGATGGTTGAACCAACTCGGATTTATTGACTTTGCGGGCTCAACCGTCGTCCATTCGACGGGAGGTTGGGTGGCGTTGGCGGCCATCCTCGTCATCGGATCCCGCCATGGTCGCTTTTCCGACAAGGCCGCGCCTATCCAGGGGCAGAATCTTCCATTAGCCACGCTTGGAGTCTTGCTGCTGTGGTTCGGATGGTACGGTTTTAACGGAGGGAGTAGTCTTGAGTTTACCCAGAAAGCCTCACAGATTCTGGTGAATACCACCCTTGCCGGAGCCACCGGTGCTCTAACGGCTCTTGGCTTAAGCTGGTATCACCTGAAACGGCCCGATGTCGGTCATGCCCTTAACGGTGTCCTGGCCGGTCTGGTCAGCATTACCGCTTCGGCCAATATCTTGTCGCCTGAAGGCACGATCCTCATCGCCGTCGGAGCCGGGATTATCTGTGTCGGCGCAACCATCATTCTCGAACGTTTGCACATTGACGACGCAATTGGCGTCGTACCCGTCCATGCCTGCGTAGGGGTATGGGGCACCATTGTCTTTCCTTTCTTGAGTACTCCGGACTCCTGGGGCACAGGGCTCACCCTCTGGGAACAAGTTGGCATTCAAATCCTAGGAAGCACCGTCTGTTTCTTTTGGGCATTTGGTATAGGCTTCGCCATTCTCCGGCTGATCAATCGATGGGTTCCCCTGCGTGTCACAGCCGAGGAGGAACGAATCGGGCTCAACATGGCAGAACATGGCGCCGGCACGGCCATTTTGGATCTCCTTGGCCAAATGGAAGAGCAACGAAACAGTCATGACTTTACCCGTCATGTCCTCTCAGAGCCTCATACGGAGGTTTGCCAGATCGCGGAGGAATATAACCGGGTATTAGACACGATCAATACGGAGCAACAACGACGCCAGGAAATGGATGCCGCCCTGGCCTATGGGGCCAGACTTGATGCCCTCTTTCAGGAGATCGCAAAGGCCACAAACGAATCCTCGACAATTGAAGATGCGATGCAACTCACTATGGATTTGATCTGTCAGAATACTGGGTGGCCTGTCGGACACTTGTACCTTCTCTCTGAAAATGCCAGCCACACACTCATTCCCACCACCATCTGGCATTTGGAATACCCCGAACGCTTTGAGACCTTTCGTTCCATTACCGAACAAACCGATTTTCAAGCCGGCGAAGGTCTTCCTGGTCGGGTGTTGGCCAGTGGAAAGCCCTGTTGGATTCGGGATGTGGCTCAAGATCCCATTTTTCTCAGACCCCAACAAGCAAAAGATATTGGCGTGAAGGCTGGATTTGGATTTCCAATTATCATCGGGGAACAGGTGGTAGGCGTGTTGGAGTTTTTTTCAACAGAGACAATGGAGCCGGATGCCAAATTATTACAAGTCATGGGGTATGTTGGAGCACAGCTGGGCCGCGTGGTGGAACGCAAACGAGGAGAAGCCATTTTGATTCACGCTAAGGCTGAAGCCGAGGCCGCGACGAAAACGAAGGCCGATTTTCTGGCCACGATGAGTCATGAAATCCGAACGCCGTTGAATGGCATCATCGGTATGTCGGATATTTTGCTCGGCACACATCTCAGCGAGGACCAGCAAGACTGTCTGCTCACGATCAAGGATTCGGGTGATGCGCTCCTCACAATCATCAATGACATTCTCGATTTCTCAAAAATTGAAGCGGGCAAGCTGACGCTCGAGACGATAGACTTTGACTTTCGAGAGACGGTGGATGCCGTGGTCGATCTGTTAGGCCTTAAGGCTCAGGAAAAGGGGATAGAATTGATTAGCTTGATCAATCCGGAAATTCCCACCACCGTCCAAGGTGATCCTGTAAGACTTCGCCAGATCTTGATGAACCTCATTGGCAATGCGATTAAGTTCACCGCTCAGGGTGAAATTGTGGTTCAGGTTGTACCCGCAGAAGAAAGCTCTGGAACCGTCCTCTTACGATTCATGATTACCGACACGGGTATTGGGATAACCCATGAAGGCCAGGGTCGACTGTTTCAGGCCTTTAGCCAGGAAGACAGTTCCACAACCCGGAAATATGGAGGAACAGGGTTAGGCCTCTCCATATCCAAAATGCTGGCTGAACTCATGGGAGGAACGATCGGAGTCCACAGCGATTTGGGCCAAGGGAGTTGCTTCTGGTTCACCATCCGATTAGGCACTCAACCGTCTCACCAAATATTCGATAAGATTTTGCCTCGCGAACTTGAGGGTGTTCGTATTGGTCTCATCGATGATAACGCCACAAATCGAATGCTACTCCAAAAATATACAAGCTATTGGGGCATGCCAAGTATTCAAGCGGAAAACGGCGAGAAGGCCCTGGCCGCATTCCGGGAACGCGCCTTGAATGGAGAACTTTGTCAGCTTGCTCTCATAGATATGAACATGCCTGGCATGGATGGTCTCGAACTGGCAAAAGCCATCAAAGCCGACCCGCAGTTGGCGACCATGCGTTTGATCTTACTCAATCCTTTGGTCAAACGGGTCGAAAATATCCACAGACTCAATCAAAAACATTTTTCGGCCTTTGTCAACAAACCGGTTAGGTACAGGCAATTGCACCAATGTCTGTTAAATGTCATGAGAAGGTCTAACGTGGCCCCTTCGCCCAACACGATTCAAACGCCCAAGAATGAGACGAACAAAGGCTCAGGGCAGCGACTCCTCCTGGTCGATGACAATCTCGTCAATCAACAAGTCGGCGTTCGCATGCTGACCACACTCGGATATCAGGTGGATATGGCAGCAAATGGACGTGAAGCGGTTGAAGCCGTGACACGGACTGCCTATGCCGGTGTACTCATGGACTGTCAAATGCCGGAGATGGACGGATTTGAGGCCACCAGAGAAATACGAAAACGTGAACGTACCACTTCACAGCTGCCTATCATTGCCATGACGGCCACCGCCATGATTGGTGATCGAGAAAAATGTTTGGAAGCCGGCATGAACGATTTTTTATCCAAACCGGTGAAATTAGAAGATCTGAGATGTGTCTTGGAGAAATGGCTCTTCCAGACTTCTTCAACGAGAAACCATGAGGGTGAAACAGATTCTCATCAACCGGACAATCAGGAGGCTTCACTCCGATCCGGAACATCCGCACCGGACCCTTCGCCACCCTTGGATTCAGCGACTCTCGCAGACCTACGCCGATTAGGCGGAGATGAGGATCCTGCATTTTTCATTTCCGTCATCGAGCAATTTTGTCAGGATTCCGTTACCCACATGGATGGAATCAACCTGGCGATACAGGAAAACAAGAGTGATTCCCTCAGCAAGGTGGCGCATGCGTTCAAAGGTTGCTCACGAACCATTGGCGCCAAGCCACTTGCCGAAATAGCCTTTCAACTTGAGCAGATGGGACAAACCCAAAATCTTGAAAAAGCTCAAGCCATCTTCATGGCACTGCAATCTGAATTCGAGCGGGTGCAAGCCGCTCTGCAAGATGAATTAAAGCAGTCCGCTGCGACCCTTCCATAATGGAAATATGGGAATAGCAAGCTCTCTGAGTCTTGCCGAAAAAGGGGCTATCCATCCAGACGGGACTTTAAGAACAAGAACTGGTACCAAGCCTGGCCTACCATGACCATACACTCATCTTCTCGTCTGGTTATTTTTTGGGAAGCGTTCCGTGCCTTCCCCTTCACGGCCCAACAGTTTCCTATTCGTCCTTGAAGTGAGCCTTATGCCTTCTCAATCCACACGGGCTTTTTCTATTCTTCAGATGAAACGGCATTGGATTGGTTGGATTGAACCTGAAAAAAATCCCCGCCTTTATGCCTTTCGTCATCCGTTCCCCAATGCAGTTCCTTCTCAACTTTTTTCATCAGAGGAACATGTTTGGAACAATGAATATAGGCTTCTTCGACCTCTACGATCACCCAGCATTCGGGATGTTGTCCCCCTTTCATGAGGGAAGCGTCAACCATGACCTGAGGAATGTCTGGCATGGCAGCTACTGCTTCATTGGTCACTACACGTGCCTGCCCATTCACATGCAGACCGACCGTACTTTGGAAAAAATCGATGAACAGCAGCCCGATCCGGGGATTTTCAAGAATGTTCCCGACACTGGCCATGACCCCGTTCCCGCGATATTCGGGATAGGCCAACATCTTGGGATGAAGCACTCTAACAAACCCGACAGTTCCCGCCCGATACGAGCAATCACATTCGCCGTTGGCATTGGCCGTCGAAAGAAAAACCATCTCCTGTCTGGCAATAAACGACTGCATTTTGTCATTTAATTCGTTCGTCATCTGATTTCGATAAAAAGCCGCAGCCCGTCTGGCTGTTCCAAACATGCGTTGGGCTTGACCCTCCCCCTCGGAATTCACATACGGTGTCAATCCTTCATGCTCTTTATCCATCTCAAACCTTTGTGTATGGGCAAATGCCCGGGCCCGTGCCTGCCTTGCCGTCATTAATTATTAAAAATCTCCGGAGGGAGATTCAGTCGATATCTTAGACGCCCAAGCGTGCCTAAGGAAAGAACCTCATGCCCCATCACACCTCAGAATATGAGGGAAGAGGAACACCTTCAATTATTGTATAGAACAGCTAAAGGAGCGGCCGAGAAGTGAGAGGGAAAAACTGAATAACTCGGAGTATGCGTATGACGATTCATCCCCAGACACAGAGCCAAATGCGTGATGGGGAGCAAAAGATAGGACGGAAAGAGCAAATCGACACTAAAAGCCGATACCCAACCCCACCCCGCCACCGACCCGTCCTCCGGTGCCGCCGCCACCAAAGATGCTGTACCAGGGACCAGAGTGGCTTGCCTGAATCAAGGCCGGATCTTTCCACACATATAAATACCTGATTACCACTGTGGGAAACTGATAGTCCATTTCATCAAGCTTGGCTGAAACCGTCCCCGTCACCTCTCCTATGAGAGTGACCTGAGTATTCCCCGAGAACATGGCCGGGTCAAGAAAGGCCTTCTCCATGGCCATAAACCGGCCTTGTGAGTCGGTGCGAGTTGCTACGGGTCGTTGGTATTCATCCAAGGGTAATTGCAACACCTCAAGCCGGGTACCTTCCGCAAGACGCCTGGCTGACAGAACCTCCCCTCCAAGCAGGAGCATCTTTCCTTGATAGGTCCCAGGATGTTGAATCACTTGGGAAAATGTGAGTGTGGGATCAATCTGATTCTGAAGAATTTCCGGTATCTCCACCGGCGAGGACGCGCATCCCCCCGCACTCACTAGCGCCAGCACCAAACACCCTATGAGATGTTTCAGCTTCATCGTCATACTCTATCATAAGCCGGTGGATAAATTTAGATGTGAGATCTGACCGGCAACCCCTCATTCCAAATGAACTGGATTAAGAAACCTCTTAAATTATGGCTGTGCAGAAAAAGTACTCTGCGTGCCTGAGACGGATTTTTCATTTTCACCCCAAGATGGATTGCCGAGAAACATCATCAGGTTGCAAGGCAGGAAGAACGGTTCGGCATAATCCGGCGACACTCTCTTTTTCGATTCTAAGAGAAAAGAGCGGTTACATTGCCTATGGAATGCGATATCATGTCACGGCTGTGTTGTTCTCATGTATCCAGGAGCACGATACCCGATGGTTCAGATTAAACGCATTGTCCTTGATGTCCTCAAGCCCCACAAGCCTAACGCCCTCGATTTTACCACGGCTATTGCAGAAAAAGTGCCTGGATGTCGAATCAAATTAACAGTCGCGGCGATGGACGAAAAAACAGAAACAGTCTTGCTGATGATTGAGGGAGAACATGTGCCTTTCAGTGCCATCACTGAAGCCATTAGTTCTCTGGGGGGATCGATTCACAGTATCGACGAAGTCGATGTGGAGAATGGACGGGTCGATACTGAACCCGCTTAACCATGGCGTCCCTGATTGCAGAGCTTACCTGGCTTCTCACACTCACACGTTCCCATCTCATCGCACGCCGGTACTTTGTCGTCAATGGATTCGACGGCGCGCTCACGATGCTGGGGTTGCTGGTGGGATTCTATGTGAGCGACGAAGTCAAATTGCCTGTGGTCATCAGTGCGTGCCTCGGGGTGGCCATTGCCCTGGGGATGAGCGGCATCAGTAGCGCCTATATTAGCGAGGCTGCGGAAAAGCGAAGAGAACTCAGGGAGCTTGAAAAAGCCATGGTGACCGATTTGAGGCAATCAGCCCATGGACGAGCCGCTCGACTCCTGCCGGTCGTCATTGCCTTCATAAATGGGATCGCTCCCCTGGCCATCTCACTGGTGATCCTGCTGCCCTTGTGGGCAGCTCCACTGTTGAAGCCACTCGCTCTTCCTCCGCTGGAATCGGCATTTGTCCTGGCCTTGATCATCATTTTTTTGCTTGGCGTGTACCTGGGACGAATCAGTCACACGTTCTGGCTTTGGGCGGGTCTTCGAACCCTCTTGATTGCCGCCGCCACCACCGCATTCATTTTCGCCTTACGTCCGGAATAATCGTCCTTCAAATACACCAACCTTCCCCGACCTTTCAATTCATCTGAATCAAACCGGTTATTCTCTATGATCAACGAGGCTGATCCTCCACCTCACCGGGCGTTTACTATGGGCCTGTGAAACCGATGCTTCTCTCTTCACTGAACGATTAGAGTCCTTTTCGCTCGAACCAACGAAATAGGAAAAGAACTACGGCCCAAAACATCGGAATGATGATCCACGCCGACACACCCAGCGCATCCGGCAGGCCGATTTTTCCAAAATCTTTCCATGCCAAAACCGTTGATGTGAAGTAGGGATAGAGTTCCGCATAGAAAGCCGCTCCTAGCAGCATACCCACTACCGCGAAGACGGCGTGCCAGCGCCCTTCACCCAATGCACCGATGGACGTGCCGGGACAATACCCCATCACCGCCCACCCGGCCCCGAAGAGGGCCCCTCCAAGCAGGACCGCGCCGAGATTCATCGGCTTATGGTGGAGAGTGGCCAACCCGGCATCCGTCAGCAAGGTTATTCCGACCATGCCGACGAGAATCGCAGACAGCATAAACTTCAAGATCGTCATGTCCTTTAGCAACATGGCCCCAATTTGTTTTTCGAAACGCAACACCCGACCTTTCTGCAAGAAAAATCCAAACAACACCCCAGTCACGAGACCCAGCCACTGATCGACGCTCATGACACCCTCCTCCCATAGACGAGAGCGGCCACCAACACCCCGACTCCGAAGAACATGGCCATGGCCACCAATCCACTGACAGAGAGTTGCATCATGCCGCTCAAACCATGCCCGGAGGGACAACCGTCAGCCATTCGCACACCGATCATGGCGATGATCCCTCCCAGAAGTGCCCCCATGGCCCGTGTCGTCAAGGATGGCCCAAAGCGTTCTTCCCATGTCGGTGGGAGACGCTCCAGTTTAAAGCTTCGGTCCGTCGCTGAGGAGATCAGCGCCCCAAGGAAAATGCCGAGCACCAACATGAATTGCCAATCAACACGCACCTTCTCTTTTGTAAAATATTCGTTGACCGTGACATGCTCCGGAGCCACGGTTTGTTCAAGCATACCGGCCGCACGCACGAACGTCGTCGACGCGCCCAGGTAGTTGGTTTTCCCCATCAACTGGGTGGTGGCATACACCGAAACAATGGCCAGCAAACCAACTAAACCTCCGGCCAGATAAGGACTCCATCCGCCATCCTCTTTTTTCCACTTCACATTCATAAGGAATTCCTCCGTGCATGTTCGATCATTTGTCTGAAGTGAAACGACCCTGCGGCCGACATGTGAAAATAGCCAATATGAACAACAATTGGACAAAAGGACAGGCCTTATCCCGGCTACTGACGGAGGATGGCGTTCCTGCGCTCAAGCATCAGAATCGGAAATGGCCTGACGAACAATAACGAGCAGATCTTGTAAATTGTAGGGTTTTTGGAGAACCGCATAAACCCCTAAAGCACGGACCTGTTGTTCTAATTCCGGAGTCAGCTGGCCAGAGTACATGATCAAGGGATGGGTGGAGATATAAGATTGCTGTGCCAGTCGTTGGATGAATTCCCGACCCGTCATCACGGGCATCTGATTGTCGGAAATCACAAGATCGAAGGACCTCCCTTGCTGGATCAGGGCCAACCCTACCGCCCCGTTTTCCGCTTCTTCAATGATATACCCTTGCATCTCAAGGAAATGCTTGAGGGCTTCTCGGGCCATCTGATGGTCATCAACCAGGAGAATACGTTTCATCGCTTCCAGGGTCCCTGCTCTTTTTTGTCTTGAGGGGGGTAAAGATTGTCTTTGTGTATCACATGGATTCCTGCCAAAGCCGGGGATTACTGATCTTTGCCTGCTATGTTAATCCTATCAGATACGTCAAGAATTCGGTGCTGATGAGAATCCCCTCACATCAGGTGAAATACCGGAGACCATTCGATCAGTGACCACCAGGCCTCCTCTCCCCCTTCATGTCCGTCGCCACCGTTGCCACCAGGGATGGCTTTCCTTATTCACTGGAACGGAAGGTCATCGCTTTCAGGACACGTTCCCGGGACAGATCCATAGCCGCCTTGCGGGACTCAATTTTACTCCTCAGGCTGCGCATAAGCACTTCTTCCGTATTGCGTCGGATTTTTTCTGAAATGGCCTGAAACGCTTGAGCCTCATTCCCTCCATGGTATTCCACGGAGGCACAGATCACTCCTCCGGCATTGGCAATAAAATCAGGAATAATCAGGATACCCCGTTGATGCAATCTGGTTTCGGCCTCTGGCGTGGCAGGAATATTGGCTCCCTGCAAAATCAGCTTGGCTTGAATGGCATCGACATTGTTGAGGTGAATGACATCCGGACGAGCGGCGGGAATAAGAATATCGCAGGGCAAACTAAAAATTTCCGGTTGACTCAGCTTCTTGCCTTTCGCATAACCCAGAACACTACCGGATGCCGCTTTGGCTTCGACCAGGGCGGCCACAGGGATCCCTGCCGGATCATATATGGTTCCCCGACTATCACTCGCGGCGACGAGTCTGGCGCCTTTGTGTTGCAGAAAGAGGGCGGCATGCTTCCCGACGTTCCCAAAGCCTTCGATGGCCACGGTTGCGCCTTTCAGCGCGAAGCCGCATGAGGCTGCCGCCACCTCGGCGCATTCGGCAAGCCCGAACCCCGTGGCCCCGATCTCATCAAGTGGAATGCCTCCAAGCACCCGCGGAAGACCCACGGCCCGTTTAATTTTGTCATGGATCCAGCCCATGCAGGTCTCGTCTGTTCCCATATCCGGCCCGGGAATATACTCCACAAGATCGCGAATGGCATGGGCAAAGGCTCGAATCACGCGTGCCTTATCGGGAGTTCGAGGATCGGCCAGGATTCCGGCTTTGCCCCCGCCATGCGGCAGTCCTGCGGCGGCATTTTTAAAAGTCATCGCTCGGGCCAGACGAAAGACTTCCCGCGTGGACACATCCGCAGCCATACGCACCCCGCCGATCGCAGGACCACAAGCGACATTGTCGATCCCCACGATTCCCCGCATACCACTGGCTGGATCATAGAGATGCACGATTTTCGCCGGTCCCAGGTCGTCACAATATTCTTCCAGGCTCCAACAGGCTTCCTTCATCCCGGCACTCCTTTTCTACGTATCACCATCGGTTCCACATACGGGAAACAGTCCAACATTCAGGCCGTGGAATCCATGCACTCTGTCCTTTCGACCTGTTCCCAATAATGCGGGCCGTGGCCATTTGGAGCAACACCCATTCAAGATTATTGTTCGACCAGATGCCGAACACGGTCTCCCCTCCCGATGTTCAACGCCATCAGCCCTTTTGTTAATTTCGTGGCCTCCTGGTGAAACCCGGCATAGGTAAACCGCTGGACCTGTGGAATGGAAATGAGGGCTTCAGCTTGAGGACAGGTCTTGACGGTTTGTTCGAAAAAACCCCAGATTGTCGCCTCAAGCAAAGGCGTGTCTCCTCCCCGATGAACATAGGAATATGGTCGAGTATTGCCAGGCATACCGTCATGGGTTATGGGATGACATCCAATTCCCGTCCTACGGTCTCAAAAGCCTGAAGAGCCTGCTCCAACTGTTCCTGGGTGTGGGCGGCTGACATTTGCACCCGAATGCGGGCCTGCCCCTTGGGCACTACCGGAAAACTGAATCCGATGACATAGATCCCCTCTTCAAGCAACCGCTCGGCCATACGTGTGGCTAATTCCGCCTCTCCCAGCATGACTGGAATGATAGGATGGTTCCCCGGAACCAGACGGAAACCCAAAGCCTCCAGTTGGCTTCGGAACATCCTCGCATGCTTGTTTAGCGTGGTCCGCAAATTCTCACCTTCCCTCATGATGTCCAATGCTTTTAGGGCTGCAGCCGTGATAACGGGGGGCAAGGCATTGGAGAACAGATAAGGTCGCGAACGTTGCCGCAGGAGTGCGATGATTTCACGCCGCCCGGAAGTGAAACCGCCGGCACCTCCACCCAGGGCCTTTCCCAGCGTGCTGGTAAGAATGTCCACACGATCAGCCACTCCAAAATGTTCCGGAGTGCCTTTCCCGTTTCTACCCAACACTCCTGTGGCATGGCTGTCATCAACCAGCACAACGGCATCATACCGCTCAGCCAGTTCAGTCAGGCGATCGAGCTTCGCCAAATCCCCATCCATCGAGAAGACCCCGTCGGTGGCAATCAGACGAACCCGTGAGTCGGCAGCCTTCTGCAGGGCCGTTTCCAATTCCTGCATGTCGGAATGGGCATACCGGAACCGCTTGGCCTTACAGAGTCGAATGCCATCAATCAGGCTCGCATGATTTAATGCATCACTGATAATGGCATCCTCCTCATTCAAAATCGTTTCAAAGAGGCCGGTATTGGCATCGAAGCAGGAGGTATACAGAATGGTGTCCTCAGTACCAAAAAACCGACTGATGCCTTCCTCCAATCGTTTATGCTGATCCTGTGTCCCGCAAATAAACCGCACGGATGCCATGCCGAATCCATAATGGCGAAGTCCTTCTCCTGCCGCCTGAATGACCTGAGGATGGTTGGCCAACCCGAGATAGTTGTTGGCGCACAGGTTGATGACCTCACCCTGCGCTACACGGATGCGTGCTCCTTGCGGTCCAAGGATTTCCCGTTCGCCTTTGAACAAGCCGGCGGAGCGTATTTCTTCCAGTTGGGTTTGGAGGAGTTGTTGGAAGGACTGGTAGGCCATACGTATTTTTGACCTTTAAACATGTGGGAAACTCATCATGTGATGAATTTCCTTTTTGGGGTTAAGGCAGCATCACAACCTTGCCGCACTGGCCTGCATTGACGAGATCAAACCCTTTGGCAAAGTCAGCCATGGGAATGGTGTGGGTCACCACGGGTCGAATGTTGAGCCCTGCCTTAAACAATCCGGCCAACCGGTACCACGTCCCGAACAATCGGCGGCCCGTCACCCCATAGACCCGTATGCCTTTGAAAATAATTTCATTGGGCAAATCAAAGCACACTTGCCCCCTGGGGATGCCAAACAAGGTCACGCGCCCCCCGTTTTTCACCGTCTGAAACGCCAGATGCAAGGCTACCGGATCACCCGACATTTCCAAGGCGGCATCCACTCCCTCTCCTCCCAAGAGATCGGACAAGGAGGCCCCCAAGGCCTCGGGCGATACCGTGTTGGCATTGAGCACATGGTCGGCACCAAGCTGCTTCGCTAATTGCAGACGGTAGTCACTGATATCGGTCGCGATGATACGTGCAGCTCCCGCAAGGCGGGAGACGGCAATCGCGAACAATCCGGTTGGACCACAACCAGTCACAAGAACAGTGTGCCCGGTTAGATCTTCCGCCAAGGCGGCATCCACCGCATTGCCTAATGGTTCATGCAGGCAACCCAACTCCGGTGGGATATCACGTGCGGTTTTCCATAAGACCCGTTCGGGAAGAGAGACGAATTCCGAATAGGAACCATCGAAATCAATGCCTAAAATGCGATAGTTTTGACAAACATGCGCCTGGCAGGTTCGGCATTGAAAGCACACACCACAAGTAAGATGAGACTCCGCAGCCACCCGATCCCCGACTTTGACCGAGGACACTTCACGGCCCACCTCCACCACTTCACCGAACATTTCATGCCCGATAATTCTGGGAAGATGAATACGGTGGCTTGCCCATTCATCCCAGTTATAAATATGTGCATCCGTTCCACACAAGGAAGTTGCCTGCACACGCACCAGGCACTCAGAAGGACCTGGTTGGGGATCCGGCCAGTCCATGAGAGTAAACCCTTTTTCCGGTTTTGTTTTCAGAAGGGCCTTCATACCAATTTTGAGAATCTCACTCGTTAAGAAATGTCGCGTTTTGCTCCAAGAATTTTTTTTCTAGCTAACGATTGAAATACATTCTACGTAAAGGACAAGGGAACCTCATGGTCCTCCACAGTCCGCGCTTCTCTTTTGACTTTTACCACATTCTCAAATTCGTTCGTTATAGCAGGTCCTGACTACCTACACCGCCTGTTGGGGGGTAGAGCAAGCGCCTCTTCCTCTTTTTTTGATCTTTTCCAAAAGAGGCCCTCTATGATCTATCCCTCTCACCATCTGGGAATTTTCCACGCTTTCTTACACTCACCGCTGATCTGACCCTTGGATGCCCCCTTGATGATCCTCAATGCCACTGATTCGAAATTAAGACCCCCTTTATTGTCTCACAAGAGACTCAGCAAGGGTCATGCCTCTTCAATGAGAGTCTGTGTTTTTATCAGGAGGAAGAAATATGTTGAAGATGCTCCACTCCTTTTGCCTTTAAAATTAAGGATAACCTTCATAATTTTCTTAGTTTAATCTCTGCTCATCATTTTCAATTCTGCCAATTTACGTGACTAAATGGGTTCTAACTCTCAAATCTCTGATGCATTTTGCCCCACTTCATTGGCCTGTAAGTTCACCCCCTCCCCACTCCCCCCTCATTCCCGGTTGTTCCTTGTATCCCCAACTCCCTGAAAAATATAAAGAAGAACCCATCCCAATCCGAAAGGGATGAAGATGTCCTGCCTCATTTACAGGAAAAACGGCTTCAACCATTTGGAGGAATTTCCCTTCTGCTGCGCGGGCCCGGTGGCGTAAGTGAAGGATGGCCATGTCCATCAAGATTTTTGTCCATTTCCTCAGTCTCTCCGCTGAAAGGAGAACAAACAGCGGGGGTGTTACGCCACCACAGTTCAGTATGATGGCGCTCCAGCTCCAATGGGGGATCGCCGGAATCACATTCCCTGCAATAGGCGTAGGTACCGAATAAGCATGACTTTGGAGCTTTGAATGACAGCGCGAGACACTCGATGAGATCCTCCTGGCGGATACCCTTTCACCTGATCCTATTCACGGCTGTGCTTCTCTTTTGGTCAGTTGTGCCCGGCCAAGCAGAACCCCGAATCAGCATCCTCATGACTCAGCAAAGCGGTACCTACCAGGATGTGCGGAAGGGTTTTCAACAGTATTTAGACAAACAGGGAATCGCCGTGGAATATGATATTCGAAACTTTGAAGGACCTGTCCAGGAAACAGACGCGGTCCTGCAAGCCATGAAGGCGACAAATCCTTCGCTGGTCTTGACCCTCGGGTCCCCTGCGACAGAAGCCGTCATTCGTGAGGTGAAAAACATTCCGATCATTGCGGGAATGATCATGAATGAAGCCGAACTCACAAAGGGAGAGAACGCAACAGGAATTGTGTTGGAATTTCCCCTGCAAACACATATTTCTTGGATCCAAAAGCTATTGCCTGATAAGAAAACCATCGGAGCGTTGTTTAATTCCAGGGAAAACACCGGAACCATTGAACAGGCCCGTCGAATTATTGAAGACTCCGGCCTGACCTTCTATGCCAAAAAGGTGGAGACCCCACATGACCTGCCCGATGCCCTGGACAGTCTGCCTGGCAACGCCGACGTTCTCTGGGGCCTCACGGATTCTGTCGTGTTTTCCCCGGAAACAGTCAAAGGTATTTTATTGTTTTCCTTCCGGAATCGAATTCCATTTGTCGGCCTTTCCACGTCTTGGGTCAAAGCGGGAGCCGTGTACGCGTTGGATCGGGATTACGTTGATATTGGCGTTCAATGCGGCGAACTAGCAGAACAAGTCCTCAAGGGGGTGAATATTCATACTCTAAAACCCCAATCGCCTCGAAAAGTGTTGTATGCCCTCAACCTCAATTCCATCAACCACATGCACTTAAACCTTTCAGATGGAGTCATTAGGGGTGCTCATCCCGTGTTTGAGTAATCGACCAGGAGATCTAATGAAAAATCTACGGATTAACCTCGTCTCCAAATTCAATACCCTGATTCTCTCCTTGATAATCATTATGGCCTTAGGGATCGGCCTCATTGTGGCTCTGGTCCAACAAAATCATCAAATGGAAGCCTTGCATCACCATGGAATGGCCGTCGCCGCAATGGTCGCGCAAGCGGGAGAGTATGCGATGTATACCGAAAATCAGGAGGCTCTCCGCCAGGTCATTGCTCAACTGGACACGAATCCAGACATCGCCTATGTGGCGTTGCGTAATGCTCAGACCAACATTCTGCTATCCAAATCCATCAATGAATCGATCCAAATACCCATGATCGATCTTCAGGAAAGAACCGCATCCCCGGCTTTCATCCGCTCCTATAATGCGGTCAATCACGGTGACGGCCAAACCTATTTGGAATTTCTGGCCCCCGTCGTCACCCAACCCCGAACCGATGATTTATTTTCCGCAACCGAAGTCGTCCCACCTCAGGCGAAGGTCATTGGGTTTGTGCAATTTGGATTCAGTCTCAAAAGATTAGAGGCGCAACGCGCCACCTTTCTCCAGTCACTCGCCTGGTACACCTTATCGTTCGTCCTCCTGGCCGGTCTCATTACGATTCTTTTGGTTCGGAAAATTACCGCACCTGTCAAGAAACTTGCCCACGTCGCAAGGGATATTACCCAAGGCAATCTGGACCAACAGCTTGAATTCACGATCGACACGAAGGATGAAATTCATGATTTGGCCGTGTCGTTCACTCAAATGTTTGATTGGTTGCGGCAGTACCGGCGCGAAGTGGAATCGTATCAACAATCCTTGGAAGATAAAGTTGCTCAACGGACCCAGGAGCTCAGTCAGGCCAAAGACGAGGCGCTTCATTTGGCCGAGGACGCCAAAGCGGCCAGCCAGGCAAAAAGTGAGTTTCTCGCGACCATGAGCCACGAAATCCGTACCCCGATGAATGGAATTATTGGCATGACGGATTTATTACTGGACACCGAGTTGGCAAAAGATCAGCGATACTATGCCACTACCGTCAGGAATTCGGGAGAATCCCTACTCACCATCCTGAACGACATTTTGGATTTTTCGAAAATTGAGGCCGGGAAACTTGAATTTGAAACCATTCCTTTTGATCTTCGTCAGGCCGTGGAAGAGACGTTGGAACTCGTCGGGGAACGGGCCCTGAAAAAAGGGCTGGAATTGGTGGGATGGGTCCTCCCCGATGTCCATGCTACCGTCATGGGGGATCCCGGACGATTTCGTCAGGTTTTACTCAACCTTCTGAGCAATGCCATCAAATTCACCGAACATGGTGAAATTGGAGTACAGATCCTGCGCCTGGAAGACGGAGAGCATGACATTGATATTCGCGTTCAGGTTTCCGATACCGGCGTGGGAATCTCCCCTGAAGCTCAGAAGAAAATATTTGAATCCTTTAGCCAAGCCGACAGCTCGACGACCAGGAAATACGGGGGAACAGGACTGGGACTGGCTATTTGTAAACGCATTGTGGAGTTATCCGGCGGTACCATAGGAGTGGAGAGTCAATTAGGACAGGGAAGTGTCTTCTGGTTTACGCTCCGTCTCCAAAAATACCGGCAAGACCTCCCGTCTCACTTTGATACTGATCAAACGATTCTGGAAGGGCTTCGGGTATGTTGCGTGGATGACAATGATACCAACCGGCATCTCTTAGCCCAGTATGCGGAGGATTGGGGAATGCGCGCGACTTCTGCTTCTTCCGGTATGGAAGCCTTAGCGGTGCTTCGAGCCGGTGTGGCCCGGGAGAAACCCTTTGATCTGGCAATTCTCGATATGCATATGCCCAATATGGACGGACTGGAATTAGTCAGAGCCATCAAGGCCGACCCCAGAATTCAGAATGTCCGCTGCCTCCTCTTAACCTCGCTCGGAAGGCGCGGTGATGCCAACGAGGCGCAACGTGCGGGATTTCAGGCTTACCTGACCAAACCGGTCCGGAAGACACAACTGCAACAAAGCTTAGTGGCTGTGATGGCCCCCGAACAACCCACAGAAATGGCGAATCAGGAACATTTGGTTACGCTGCATTCTCTCAAAGACCTATCCCCGAATCGGCAACCAAGTACCATCCTTGTGGCAGATGATCATACGGTGAATCAGGAACTGGCTTCACTCTTATTACACAAACTCGGGCATGAGGTGGAAGTGGTATCAAATGGTAAGACAGCGATTGAAACTCTTCAGAAAAGGCCGTTTGCCCTCATCCTGATGGATTGTCAGATGCCGGATATGGATGGATATGCGACCACCAAAGCGATTCGAGCCTGGGAAGGAGATCAACGCCATACCCCGATAATTGCGGTGACGGCCAACGCCATGTCCGGGGATCGGGAAAAATGTCTTGCCGCCGGCATGGATGATTACTTAACCAAACCGATTAAACCGGATAAACTCCGGGACATGCTCCATCGCTGGTTACCACGAGAGGAACGAACGGCCCTCCCACTCAATCATATTGACGACGGCGTACTCCTTCGAAAGCCCCTCACGAATTCCGATCCTCTCCAAACGATCTCCGGCGTAACTCAACCGTTTGATGCTGAGAGGTTGGCCGAATGGCGTACGTTGGGCGGGCACGAATTTGTGTGCAAAATCCTGAAAAATTTTATTCGCGAAGCTTTGGAATGCGTCTCGAAGGTTCAAGAGGCTGTCACGACAGAAAACTGGGAAGATTTAACTCTAGCGGCGCATGGGCTCAAGGGAATCTGCCGAAACGTCGGAGTGCAAAAATTGGCCGAGTTGGCTTTGGCATTGGAGCAACACGATCGGCATGAATCGTTTGAGACGGTCCGGCTTAAATTATCTGCTCTCCAGCAGGAGTTGGCTCGAGTACAATATGCCTTGGAGCATGAAATGGTCTAACACTCTACATAAACTTCTGGTAGTTGCATGCCACCCTCAGATGGACGGGAACAGAACAGGAGGTAGGGGCAATGGGGCTATCCAATAAGATAGCCTGGAAGGATTCCGGCTCTTCCTCACGTTCCTTGTAGCCAAAATCCGGTTCAAATGGTCTTGTTTGTTTAGGAATGAGGCAACTACAATCTGGGTAAAATAACGCTGGTAGACTGATGTACCAGTTTTTGTGCCATACAGAAAAGACCAAAGCTGGCAGGCACGAAGAGGGAGACAGCTATTTCAGATAATAGTGCCAACCTTGACAGAACACGCTTGGATTGGGAAAAGCATCCCAAGAAGAAAACCGGTATTTGGATCAGACGATGCGTGAGAAATTGCAGGACTCACTAGTATTGCGGTGGTTGCGGGCCTGGCCGTATCCCAACTAAATCGGGATCTTCCCCATCAAGCACTCGAGTAGGTTCTTCGCTTTCCGACTTGCGTTGCTCACGACGAGCTTCCTTATCCTGTTGTTTCATTCTTTTGACCATCTCACGATTTCGTTTGGCCTGGGTTACTTTTGTCGGTCGTCCCATTTATCCTCCTCCTTTCGAATAAGGTATCATGCCTCCGGCTCTACTCTTTGATGAGCTGGAAAGCTTTCCTAGGCTCTGCCTATTTGCCGGACTATCTTGTTTGAGGCACCGGTCCTCACGGGTCTCCGTGTGCCGACTCTCGTCCGTTCAAGCAGCGTACCTGCGTTACGTGGACTCCCTGCGTGCCTTGGACGGCTTTCCTGAGGTCGAGGAACGGGAAACTTTTTGAGGCACCACGTCAAGGCGAGTCGCGCTATCCTGATCGAATCCAGGACTCGACATCATCAGAACTTGTCGGCGAACCTCATCGATCGGCATGGGAATTTTTTCTTTAGAAGGATCAGCGAGGCCAAGGAGATCCCAACGAATTTTCGGTTCAGGTTTGAATGTTTTTCTATTTCTAACCTTCCCACCCCACTTCATCGTCAGCTTCATAAGAAGCCTCCTTCTGTCTAAAGAACCATGCGAATCATGACAAAGAACACACACTATCCTGTCGAACGGCACGGAAAGCGAGGAGGAATGAAGGCCATACTCCCTCACGCAATGATCGTCGAGATCAATCCCCCTAGGAATGAAAAGGCAGGAAAGGCAGGAGAACCACCATCGCTTGGACCGTGAATCAGGGTAGCACTCCACTGGTAGGGAGTCAAATACAGGGAGAGATTGTAGTCGCAGAATTAAGGCTTAACCTTCCAATCACGTCACGTCTTCCGAGTCCTTGCCTCTCAACGACCGGAATCCCTCACGGCATATGGACAAGGGGAAACAACTCGCATCTCAATGTAGGGCGGTCCGATATTGGTCTAAAGGGCAACCTCTTCACCTTTGGGTTTCCATTTCCGTGCAAGATCTGTTGCCTCGCTGATCTGAGCAGTGCTCATCTCCTGCGAGAGGAGATCTAAAGCTTGGATCGACGGATCCATGCCCTGCTGTGCTGCCAGATATGCCCACATATAGGCTTGCACCAGGTCCTGCCGGACCCCTTCTCCCTTATAGTACATGAGGCCAACATGATTTTGCGCACTACCATTGCCTTGTTCGGCAGCCCGCAGAAACCAACGAAAAGCTTCTTGATAATCCTGCTGAACCCCCAAACCCTGGCGGTACATCGCCCCGAGATTGTTCTGAGCCCTGGCATTCCCGAGATCGGCTGCCCGGCGATACCACAATCGAGCCTGCTCAAAGTCCTGTGGCACTCCCTGCCCATACCGATACATATAGCCCAACATATTCTGGGCCTCGGTATTTCCCTCATCCGCTAAGGGTCGCCATTCAGACAGCGCGGCGGGAAAATCCTCCTGCAGATATGCCTCCTCTCCTTCCTCATAACCGGCCCATACTACCCCTCCGCAACAGAGCAGGAGAACCATGCTTAGTCTCAGAATGATAGCCGAGAGGATCTTCATGTCATGACTCTCTTTGCCTTATGGCAGGGTCAACTTACGATTGGGTTAAGACCAACTTTCACAGGCGCTCATATATTCATTGTACTCTACGCCTGTTGCTTGGCTTCAAGTTCCGCCCATCGGGTATACAAGCGTTCCACTTCCTGTTCGGCGGACTTGAGATTTTCATAGGCTTCTTGAAGCTTGAGATGATTTGCTGCAATTTTGGGATTTTCCGTTTCAATACGGCACAATTCGAGTACCGCCTCGGCATCAAGGACCCGTTTTTCTATCGTGTCATACTCCTGCTGATCACGAAACGAAAGTTTTTTTGCTTTTGGCCGTTCAGCCGTGGCACGGACACTCTTTGTTTGAGTGCCGGTCTGATCTTTGCCTGATCGTTGCCGGCGCAGCCAGGATTCCCATTGTCCATAATCCGCAAATTGCCCGTATCCTCCCTGCCCGTCTAATCCGACAAAATCCGTGCAGACTTCCTCCATCATGTACCGATCATGGGTGACCAGAATCAAGGCTCCGGGAAATTCCTTTAAACTTTCTTCCAACACTTCTCTCGTCGGAATATCCAAGTCGTTCGTAGGCTCATCCACAATCAACACGTCGGCGGACTGCAGCATTAACCGGGCAATGACCGCCCGGGCCTGTTCGCCACCGGAAAGCAACTCAATAGGGAGATCCAATTGTTCAGGCTGAAACTGAAACCGTTTGGCCCATCCAGCCAGATGCACGGTCTGGCCCCGGTACATGACGGTATGCCCCGAATCCGACAATGTCCGCCGCAGGGTCATCTTTGGATCGAGTTGATCGCGATTTTGATCAAAATATACGACTTGCAATTTATCCGCGTACGTCACGCTTCCCTGGTCAGGCTCCAATTCCTTGGCAAGTAATTTCAACAGGGTGGACTTCCCCGAGCCATTATGCCCTAAGACCCCGGTGGCGGTTCCCGGTGAGATGACCCAGTCCAATTTTTGGATAATTGTTCGCGGGCCAAACGTCTTTCGGAGCTGATGGACAACCATTAACTGTTTTGTGCGTCGACCCGAGCCGACAAAATCGATGGAGGTTTCCTCTTGTCGCAAGCGCACCTGGGTCTCCGCTAATTCAGCCTGCAACGCATGGGCAGAATCTATGCGAGACTTTGCTTTCGTGGATCGAGCCTTGGGACCTCGACGAAGCCACTCTTCTTCCCTACGAACTTTTCCGGCCAACGCCTGAGCCTGTTGAGTTTGGCTACTCAGAAATTCTTCCCGCTTAACCAGAAACTCCTCATAGCCACCCGGAACAAGAAAAATCCCATCCGGATACCTCCGATTGATTTCGGCAATCTTATTTGTGGCATGCCCAAGAAACCAACGATCATGGCTCACCATGACCCACGGCCATGGAGCCTGGGACATCACCTGCTCCAACCAACGCATACCTTCAAGATCGAGATGGTTCGTCGGCTCATCCACCAGCATGACATCGGGTGCCTGAACGAACCCACAGGCAATGGCGAGCCGTTTTTTCCATCCGCCTGAAAGAGGCCCCACGAGCTGATCGCCCTGACCAAACCCCATGCGTCCCAATGTCTCCTGCACTCGAGCCACACAATCATGGGCGTGCAGGCCGGATGCCAAGGCCGCTCGTTCAATTTCCTCGGCGACCGTAGACTCCGAATCGAAATCAGCCTGTTGGGGAATATAGGCAATGCGAAGATGCTGCCGTCGAGTGACTCTTCCCTCATCCGGCTGTTCAAGTCCGGCAAAAATTCGAAGGAGGGTACTTTTCCCCGATCCATTCGGCCCAATAATCCCGATCCGGTCTTTTTCTGAAACGCCTAGGGTCAGTTCCTGGAAGAGACGCTTGGTCCCATAGGCTTTGGTAAGCTTCTGTCCATAAATCAGCGCTGACATACGTATCACACTCCTTAAAAGTCCGACCTTCATAAACTAGGACATTAATATTTTTACTCCCCCACCTGGGGAACGACCTCATTCCTGCCAGACCGGACTCACGCAGGAAAGGACCCGTTTCAACATACCTTCCTCTAGAGGCAGAAACCAAACCGCGGGATCTGTTTGCTGAAGAACGACCTCATACACTCTTCTGTTGAAATGGCATGAACGCCGAGCGTCGTTAGTCGGGGCCAACCTCGAACATCATTATCCCAACCGCAGACCATCATCACTCTCTGTCCTCTCCACCATTCTTACGCTTCACATCCCTGGCTATGAACACCCAAATGGACGTTTCAGTCGTTGAAGAATTTTGGCCCAAAGCGTCTGATACGTTTCACGTCCCTGTAAGAGTTCACAATAGCGTCCAAGCACTCGTTGATAGGCGTCTGGAAAAGTCCGGCCCGCCCACCAATGGCAAGATCGAGGTAATCCATAAATGATGGCTCCTAATCGAGAAGCCACTCGAAATTCCCGTGCGAATTCAGCTTCCGCATTCTTTTCATATTCCTCCAACCGATGTCTTGGATCCCGGATGGAGGAGGCCACATTGGCTGCCGCCAATTGTCCGGATCGGACAGCATAATAAATACCTTCTCCCAGTAACGGATCGACCAAATGACCGGCATCGCCAACCAACACGGCCCGATGCCGCACCAAGCTTCCGGTCCACCGATGTCCGGGGCAATACGCCGGATGATGGGCAATTGGGAGGGGGTGTCCTAGTGGGGAAGGAATCGAAAGCCCGGCTAAAGCGGATTCATGACTGATAAAATCCTCAAAACTGCGTTTAGGACGATTTCTGCCACGAACAAATTCGCCCACACCCACCGACAATCCCTTTTCCTTCGGAAAGACCCAGCCGTATCCTTTTTTCGCTGCGTGTAAACTGATTAATACCGTTTGTGAGCGCTGAAACGCATGGGGTGTGTCTCCATGATATTCACTTTCCAAGGCAGGAGTATTTCCGACCTCTCGCCCTGGAAAACATTGTTGAGCCACCACACTCATCGCGCCATCGGCTCCGATCACCACCCGGCCACGATACCGTCCTTTCCCTGTGGCCACTTCGACCCCATCCTCTAATTCCTGAATGGCGACGACGGCCTCCCCTTCCCGGATCTCTACTCCAGCCTGCCGGGCTTTCTCGACCAACCATTGATCGAAGGTCTGTCGCATGACCATGTAGGCCACGGGACGCGGAGATTCGACAATAAAGGAATCCGTTCCCCCGTAAATAAATTGCACACGATACACCGTCCCCTCAACAATCGTTTTGAAATCGGCCGGGAGAATTCGTTCAATTCTGGCTGAGAGCCCTCCGCCACAGATTTTGTACCGGGGATGCACCTGCTTATCAAACGCCACCACGGACATTCCCAATCGGCTCAACTCATAAGCGGTCGAAGCCCCCGCAGGCCCCATGCCCACGACAATCACATCGTACTGAAAGGAATGAAGAGGAGGAGTCACAGGTCAGAGATGAACCGTTGTGAAAATGGACTTACGAGATAAACCTGAACAGGTTAGAGAGGAGGAAGCTATCCGGTTACAAAAACTGTGTCCTCTTTCGAAAATCTCTTCCTACTGTACTGGAATTCTCCCTCCGTTGACTACCCCTTCATCACACTCGGTGACAGACCCAAACGCCAACAGTGGAGCATGATAGCCTCGGCATGGGGAATGCTTGACCTCCTCCTCCTCACGAGCTGGGTGTGGTCAGGTAAGAACAGGTGGCTGACCCGTCAGAGAATCCCGGAGGACTCCTCACCAAAAACAGACAACTGGGAAGGGAAAAGGAGGGAGAGATAGGAGAGCTAGAGCTCAGAAAATGTCGAAAATTCCGAATCCGTTGTGTACATGGGAATGATCTTCTCCATATGCATTTCGGATAATAGGGTCTTCACCGGATCCTGAGGATTCACAAGAATCATGCGGCCTTTGAGTTTCAGGAACTTCTTGGCAATAACCACCAAAGCCCCTAACCCCACACTATCCAAAAAGGTCACCCCTTGAAAATCCAGGATAAGCCCCTGTGAATTCGAGTCTGTATATTTTTCTGCAGTCTCCTTAAAGGCATTTTTAGAAAAAATATCTAACTTTCCTGAAAGACTCACGACCGGCAAGCCATTCATGTTTCGTTCTTTAATAATCATGGCTTGGCATTGCTCCTTCTTTTTCCATGACCCGCTTGCAGGTAGATTACCCCATGTTTTTTGGCTTTGGTGGGTTTATCGGATCATTTAGAGGGAATCTTGAGGATTATGGCCTGATTCATGACCTTTCAACGGCGCAACTTGCTCCCTTACGCCTCTTCCCAGGATGAGACATGGACGCTCAAAAATCAGTGGAAGGGTCCGCAGGAAGGAGAAACAATAGGGTTGAGGAATATCTGCCAGGGAAGACGAACCGGACTCCCTTGTGCCTGAAGGCCCGTCATGGAACCCATGGTAACCTCACAAAGACAGGCAAGCCCCTTGCAGAAAGCCAAACAAACGGAGCGCATTTATTCTCAATTTGAATGCCTTCTTAGGATCGGCCCAACGTAACCGAGAGCAGTTCCTGTAAATCTCCACGCTGAACCCTGAGTTCGACAACCTGGCCGGGTTCCGTTCGCTCAATCAGATAATTTTTCAATTGTGCCGGTGTGGTAATCGGCACATCATTAATGGCCACCAACACATCGCCTTTTTGAAATCCCGCATGGCGTGAGGGACCGGTCGCTTTGGCCACGACCAGCGCCCAACGACTTCCCATCCTCAATGTCTGGAGCTGAATCCCCAGCACCGAAAACCCCGGCACCCTGTCAGCCAAGACGGCTGTCACCACCCGTTGAACCAACGGTCCCGGGAGAACAAATGCCAATCGGGCACACCGTCGATCGTCATGCTGCGTTTCCGTTTGAATAATGGCATGCATGAGCCCTACCAGTTGGCCATGTTGATTCAACAGCCCCCCGCCGGAATTGCCGCTACACACGGACATATCCACCTGCATTAATCGACTGTTCACCGTCGGTAAAAACGTATTGGGATTTCCAGTCGTGCCAAAGTTAATCGCCGGCCCCCAACCCAGTGGATACCCGACCGTAAAGACCTGGTCGCCATAGGTCACATCCTCATCGGCAAACGTGACATGCGCTTGTGGCCAATCCGATTCGGCACCCTGGAGTTGATACACGGCCACATCCAGGTAAGCATTGGCTCCCTGTCGAGCAGCCGGCAATTCAAAAAGGTCGTCCGTCACGACATGAATGGTGTCCGGGATTATGACTTTCCCTCCCTCGGTTCGCTCTACCGCATGCCGTGCCGTCACAATCACTCCCCGGCCAATATGGATTCCCGATCCGCGAATCCTGACCGGGAGCCCATAGTCATTGTCTGGAATCTCAAGTTGATCAGCCTGCAGTATCCCGACTGTCGCCACCTTGGCCTGTTCAATGGCCTGGGAAATCGACATGGCCGAAGATTCTCCCAACCCCGAGAACAAGCCAAGCCCTACAAAAAAAGCGAGTCCAATGAGAATCGACCTGTCATCACTCATCCGTACCCCCAGCGTTTCAGAATGGCCCGCATAGTGCGTCACAACACTCATCCTTCGAACCAACTCACTCTCTCACGGTTATTCAACAAGAACTCAGGTATGTGAGACTTATCTCTGAACACCTCATCCACGAGATCCATGTGTTCTTCTCTTCCGGATGGGAACGACTGGTTTGTGTCGGCAACTTGCCCGCCAGACCTTCGGCTCACGCAGATTGGCTCCAATCCTTCAATTCACCGAACAAGGCTTTCATATGCTGATAAGAATAATGAGCATTTCTTCCACTCGGATTCGGCAACACACAGACAGGAGCACCCCCAAGGGCAAGAGATTGCAGGCCAACCTGAACAGGGTGTTCAATCAACCGTTGGACAGCCGTGGTCGCCTTCTTGGACGGGAGAAGCATGCGAGCCATACTGACTCCTAACAAGGCCACGAGTCGAGGTTGGTATGTCGTGATTTTTGTCACTAATGCCTGATGCCCTTCCAGAAAATCCCGTTTTTCCAAATCCTGAACACCGGCGGTCGGCCGGGCAATCAGATTGGTAAGCCCGTATCCGAATTCGGGCAATTGCCAATCATCCTGATAGGTCATGGGAAACGGAATCAGCTTGGCGTCAAACAACAATTTCCAAAACCGGTTGGAGGGGCCGGCAAAATGATGCCCGACCTCAGCAGAGCGCAGACCCGGGTTAATTCCAACAAAGAGAATAGATAATCCGGGAACCAGATAATCGGGAAGACCTGAATGCGGATGACTTGTGGCCATGCGTCCTGAATCGTTGGATACACCCACGCGCGTCATCATATCTTGATTATAAAGAGCCCGGAATTTTGCTGGGTTGCCTCTAGCACGGCTGCGACAATGGATCGGAGAATACGAGGAGATGGTGGAGAATAAAACGGAAATGCTGGAAGAAGGATTTCATCCCAACCGGCCACCGGACAATAACCGAATCGTGATTTACTTGGAAGCCAGTTTCGTCTGAATCTCCGAAAATGTTTTCTCAGCCTCAGGGAGAAGATCATCCCGGTTTCCCGCCCTGGCAAGCTCGAGTGCCTTTTTCGCTAAATCAAAAGCCTCTTGATCCTCTCCCCGCTCGGCACACGAACGCGCAACGACCATACGGGCATTAATGGATTGAGGATCCTGCTGAATCACCTGCCGCAGTATCGCTTCGCCTTTTTCGGAATCTCCTCCAAATAACCCGGGGACTTCGATGAGGATCGTCCCTTTAGAAGAAAGGGCATCCATATGATTAGGATTGAGCAACAGGGTCTTGTCCAGAGCTTCCATCATCCGTCCATATTCAAACACCGAGAAAAGCACTTCTCCGTTGGCGCGCATGCGCTCGCCAATATTACAGAACAGGGCAAAATGCGCATCGGCTGAACGCTCGTCCAGCCCCACGGCCTTTTCAGCCAACTTCCGCCCCCGCTCAAAATGATCAACCCGAACCGTTTCCTCCTTCGCCCGTCTCCCTTCATGGCATTCGTTCATCGCCTGTTTTGTCAGAGCCTGAGAAGATTCTTCAGCCCAGACTCCGGGGATCACCCCCCAGGAAAGCAGCAAAGTGGCAAATAAAATGTAAAGCATTCGATGAGTAACGGTCATCTTGTACAAGTCCTTTGTGCGTTACTCTGATGAACTCCAGGAAATGAAAGGGGGTATGAACAAAATATTTTATACCAAATTAAACGCTCATGCCAACGCCTAGGTGTAGAATTTTTACCTTGTTTTTACCCAGGGGAGAGACATGCCCCGTTTGGGTGGAACAACGAGAAAGAGTCTATGCCCATAGCTCTCCAGTGAATTGTCGGTTGTCAGAACGTGACCAAAGTGGAGTTCCGCGTCGATTGAAGCCACCTTGCGGCCCCGACACCCGCAGCATAGCCACTGGCAAAACAAGCAGTCAGAAGATAGCCACCGGTTGGGGCTTCCCAATCCAGCATCTCTCCCGCACAAAATACTCCCGGTAAGGCACGAATCATCAGTCGCTGATCCAAGGCTTCGAAGGCGACTCCGCCCGCCGTGCTGATCGCTTCCTCCAACGGGCGGGGCGCGACGAGACGCACGGGCAGGGATTTGATGGCCGCCCCGAGCAGCACGGGGTCAGCAAAGTCTTGCTTTGGCACACACTCCCTCAGAAGGCCGGCTTTTACCCCTGAAATACCAACCCGGCGCTGCAGGTGGCTAGCCATTGAGCGTGAACCTCGCGGCCGTGATAACTCTGAAATGAGCCGCGACACATCACGGTCGGGCGCCAGATCCAATCGAAGAAGCGCCGTGCCGGTTTTCACAATCTCGTCGCGCATCCATGCCGAAATCGCATAGATCACGCCTCCCTCAAGACCGGTCTCCGTCAGAACGAATTCGCCCTGTTGCCGGAACTCAACGCCCTCGTGAGTGGTTCCCGCAACGGCAACCGGCTTCACGGGATGACCGGCATAGCGGCCGCGAAGGTGCGGACTCCAAGCAACATCAAACCCACAATTCGCAGGCTTTAGTGGTTCAATGGGAACACCTCGCCCGGCGAGCAACGGCACCCACGCTCCATCTGAGCCGAACCGGGACCAACTGCCACCACCCAACGCCAACACCACCGCATCAGCAGAAACGAGACGATCTCCTTGCGGCGTGGCAAACCGGAGGGATCCGGTCCCGGTCCAACCACCCCAGCGATGCCGCACGTGAATCGCCATTCCGTGCTGGCGCAACCGGCGCAGCCACGCGCGCAAAAGAGGTGCAGACTTGAGGTCCGTGGGAAACACCCGGCCGGATGTTCCGACAAACGTCTCAACACCCAGCTCATGAGCCCACTCACGTAGCGCATCCGGGCCAAATCCGGCGAGCAACGATTGGAACGGTCCCTGCCGGGCGCCATACCGTGCAAGAAATCTCCCTAATGGTTCAGAATGCGTCAGGTTGAGCCCACCCTTCCCCGCCAGCAGAAATTTTCGACCGACGGAGGCCATGGCGTCATACAGATCCACGCATGCGCCCTCAGCAATCGCCGCCTCAGCAGCCATCAGACCGGCCGGCCCTCCGCCAATCACCGCAATTTTCATGGTTCCCTGCTTCAACGTCATGGCAGACCGGCACCTAGATGGAAGTCAAAAGGCCTTCTCCCGTGATTATTGTCGATGGCCATCTCTGAGCGTGCATTTTGATTTCTAGCCCGATCCAAAGTCCCCTCAGAGGAAATTCCCCACACTAATGCTCTTCCTCAAAAATGTGAATTGCCCGAAGAGAACGGTTTTAATTAAGATACCCGTATCGCATGCATCAGCATCACATCTCCCCCTAGTAGACTTCACAAGACAGGAGGCCGGAATTCATGGAGCAGGAAGAAATTCGACAATTGTGGGCCGACGGTGAGGATTGGATCATCAAGCGCCAACACAATCAATACTTCCATCGTCCAGATGGAAAATACGGAGACTGGAAGCCCGGACTCCCTCCCGGCGTGGTTAAGCCGGACGTCGATACCCTCTTCGATGATTGAACGATGGGCTCTCCGTCATCATCAGAGCCGGAATCCCCATATCTCAAAAAATTTCTTTTCATCTGATCAATTATTTCAGAGAGAGTTCCCCACGACCCCTATGCGAATTTCCGGACGTATCATTGGTCTGCTGAAGGAATACATGCATGACCTGGTCGAGCAAGCCAAACAGGAGGAAGCCGCTCATGCCAGCTTCGGATTTGCTTCCCAACCCTATCGGGCTGACGAGGCGATCTCGGATCTCCTGGCTATTTTGGATGACCGCATTGAATCAGAAGGCGTCCAGGTTGGCCTTCCCATCGAGTTTCTTCATCAGATGTGGACACTGTGCAATAAGGCAACCTCGCACATTTCGGAAACCGTCTGGTTGAGAAAAAATCTGGACCAGGGCACCGGGTCGAAAGCGGAAGTCCGGGAACTCACCTACCAAGCGCTCATTGCATTCCTGGAGTCTCAGCCCGAAGATGACGAATCGGGAGACGCGACTCCAAACTGAATGGCTAACCAGCCATCCCACTCCCTGACATGGCGTCGACGCCATCCGCACCCTTCACACTGCTGGACAATCTCAGATTCATCTTCCTCCAGCAGCCCGGAAACCACCAACTGCGTGTGCGGACCCCGCATCCTGGCAAATTGATCGATGACGTGAAGAATCGTTCTGCGATCCAGGTTGGCCAGAATGACATCAAATGATTGAGCCGGAAGCGTGGCCAACTGGGCAGAGGAAAGTGTCAATGCTTCTTGAATATTGTTCACCACTGCGTATTCCCTGGCACAGTCGAGCGCCGTGGTATCCACATCAATTCCCAACGCACTGGTCGCTCCCAGGCGCAATGCCGCCATCGCAAGAATCCCACTCCCCGTCCCCACATCCAGCACCCGCATGCCAGGAACCCACGTGACCCCTTCCAACCATTCAAGAATCATTTGGGTGGTGGCATGATGACCGGTCCCGAACGCCTGCTTGGGATCGATAATCAATTCCACTCCATCCTCGGGCATCTCCATGGTGGCCCAACTCGGGCGAATGCCAATTCGACGGCCAATGCGTATGGGCTGAACAGACGCGGCCCATGTGGCATTCCAATCCTGAGCCTTCACCGGATGAAACCGGAGAGCCCCTTCCGGAAGAGTGCACACCCAATACGCTGATCGCCGACCTGAACCTGCTGAAGAATCTCTGCTCCATTCTTACTCCAATACAGCACGGTGGATCCCTCCGCGTCCCATGCTCCAAGAAATTCCTGGCAATCGAGAATCCCCGCTAACTCAGCGGCATCCACGGAAATGGGAATGGTGATTTCAAAGGCAGCAGCATCCATAAGAGCTACTCCATCGTTAACAAGTTTCATTAAAGTACGCGACTCCTGCCACCCAGTCCTCAGCAGAAAGTCACAGAAGGTTCTCTTCATCAAATAGGCGACCGGCCATGGAAGGAGCAAGGGAGTCTCGTTGAGGGCTCTGTCCCATGAGAACGCGCCTGACAGTATGGTTCAACCGCCACATCACGAAATTCCACGATATTGACGGGATCACGCGGAGCGGCTAATGTCCGCAGGCCCTATGAAACATACCACCACTGATAGACGAGAACAGGCGATTCTTCGCCTCATTCACCGCACCGAGCGGATGCAGGCGAACGGCACCATCGCCAGCCGACAATTCAGCCGATGGAGAATGGGAACATTCCTAGCGGGGGCCGCCATCACGATCGGAGTGTATCAACAAGCCTGGTTTCATACCGGCAATGGTCTCCTGCTCGATCTTCCTCATTGGGTTTCTCACTATATCCTGGTTTCACCAGCGATTGAAATCCCGATTGCATCGATTACAGCTCTGGTTGGAAATCAAAAAAGACAGCCTGGCTCGACTCCAACTAGATTGGCCACACATATCCGCCAACGAACACCGGGCTCCTGAGCGACATCCATTCGCCATAGACCTCGACCTCACGGGTCCGCATTCCTTACTGGCTTTGCATCGACACCACCTTTTCCTCCATAGGTCAACACCGCCTCGCTACCTGGCTTTTCCAGTCCAATCTTCCCGAATCGGACGGGCTATCATGGACAACCAGGCAGACATTGGTCAAAGAACTCACTCCACTCTCTCGTTTGAGGGATCGCTGTCTTTTAGCCAACCGGCTCATTAGCTCCGATCGGCTGAATGGAAGCCGCATTATTTCCTTGCTCGAAGCACCTGTCTCCATCAGGCATTTGCCGCTGATTATCTTCGCAGCATGTGCCCTGACGAGTCTCACCATCGTCCTAGGACTCTGGACGCTCCTCACGGGGGCCCCGAATTTTTGGCTGCTTCCCCTGACCCTCTATATCGGAACCTATTTTCTCCTCTCGGGATCGATCCACCCGCTTTTCGGCCGGGTGCTCGCCCTCCATGAAGAACTCGAAAAACTTGTCAGCGTGATTACGAAACTTGAACGATCAACCTTCCTCCATCAACCAACAATGCGACAGGTCTGTCCAGTCCCTTTTGACCCAACAGAATCGTCCGACCCAAAGCCTGAAACAGCTCAGCCGGATCTGTCAGGGACTCAGCGTCAAAGCCCACCCGCTGTTCATTTAGGTCTCAATGCCCTGGTTCCCTGGGACCTGTGGTTTGTCGGAAAACTCAATCGCCTCATCTCGCGTCTTCGCACGACACTTCCTGACTGGCTGGATACCATTGGGACAGCTGGATGCCGCCGGTGCCCTCGCGCGTTATGCCTATCTGAATCCCGATTACCTCTGGCCACAACTCGAAACCACCAATACCACCCCGGACACACAAGGACTGACGGCAGGCAGCCTCGGCCACCCACTTATTGCCCGTGCCCATCGCGTTACCAATGATCTGGAGTTACGAGGGGAAGGCCATCTCCTTCTGGTGACCGGTTCCAACATGTCCGGAAAAAGCACCTTTCTGCGAACGGTCGGCATCAATTTGTGTCTGGCTCAGGCAGGTGGTCCGGTGTGCGCCAGGCATGTTTTCCTGGACCTGGTTGCGTCTCTATTGTTGCATACGAGTCACGGATGCCCTGGACGAAGGCTTGTCGTATTTTTATGCAGAGGTCAAACGTCTGAAAGTTATTCTGGAGGCGGTGGAAAACACCAATCCTCACCCGGTCCTCTTTCTCATTGATGAAATCTATCGGGGCACCAATAACCGCGAACGGCTGGCCGGAAGCGAAGCCTTTGTGCAGGCCCTGCAGCAAAGCCGTGGACTGGGAATGATTTCAACCCATGATTTGGAACTCACAGGATTGGCCAGTGGAAACGGGCATATCCGGAATGCCCACTTTCAGGAAACCGTTGAAGCAGGCACGTTGCATTTCGATTATCGACTGCGACCAGGCCCCTGCCCGACCACCAATGCACTCCGGATCATGGCCCAGGAAGGGCTGCCTGTTCCACCCGGTCATGCCACAAATCCACAAGCCCAAACATAGATTGGGGATAATAGAATACTGCTCAGAGGATTCCCCGTCGGGAAAAACAAGACCCAACCGGAGTTTAAGGAGTGATGAGGCGAACTTCGCTTTGAGCCTGATCGGTTTTAGAACCGGTGGAAGTCCCGCAATGGGCACAGAGGTATTCATAGAGACTGCCGGTAGGAAGGACTAAAAGAAGACGTTCACGGGCCGGCGTCGCGGTCTGACATTTTGGACAAAACAGCAACGACGCTCGAAGCGATTCGAATTGCTTGGATGTGCCTGGAGGAGCCGGTGGACGAGCCCCACCCATCCGTGGCGTTGGTCGGGGACCCGTAGAAAATGGTGGTCTGGGCATACGCAGATCTTAACGAAGGGCCATAGTTCGGTCAAGATTCCAATGGTAAAGGGGACAGTCTCAATTTCATGTGACAGACAATGACTGCTATGAAGTGGTCTAGTTGAAATGGACACCTCAGAAAGAGCGCGAATCGCCAAAGGAGGTGGGTTAAGGGGAGTCAGGGGGAAACTGTGTGCGGCCGACTTTAAACGGGGCACCGGTGCCCTCGTCATCTACCAGGGCTGCTCCGAAGCCGAGGCGGCCAGGAATTCTGTTGGACATTTACTGATTCAGAAATAAACTGATTTCGAAATACTCGGCGCAGATCGTCTCAAGATGTCCTTCTTTTGTCTAAGCAGCCTGGCTTCTTACTGACTTCTCAGTGGAAAGCTGATCAAAAGTCCTCCAATGACGTCACCGATTTTAAAATCGGATTTGGGGCTGTTGGGATGGGAATTGTGGCATTGGACACACGCCGTAGACACAGCCACATCGGCATAGACCGCTTCGAACACCTGTCCCTCGCCGGCCCCGATGGTACTGGAATGCGGACTATTGGGATGCATTTGGACTTCCTTAAGAGCCGTCCGCTCAAATTCATTGGCTGGAGCATTGTTCTTATTGATCGGCCACTGACTGATCAGGCGGTAGCGGACGTTTGGACTGGTCAATTCAACCATCTCGCTTGTCTCCTGCAGAAGTTGCACCGGCAAGGGCAATGAATGTGTGGCCTGCCAGTTTTCCGACGCATCGACAATGCGCTCTTTCTGGAGTCGGTTGACGATATGGATGGTATAAAAGTGCCGGTGGGCCATGATTACTGCACGTAAATAGTCGGCAACGGTTCTGGGAGGAATACCCACCGGGATGCCGGAATTCTTGTCGATGGCGAAGACGTTCGGGACAGTTACCAGTGCAATGGTTACAATACAAGCGGCCCAGGTCAAGGATTTGCTGGTCATGACATCCTCTCTTTTTTTTCGATGGGCATTAGTCCCACAGGTAACGGGATAGAGTCAAATCCATGTAAAACCAAGAGCTTTTGGATGCGAGGCGTCATCAGGAAATCAGAAAACTGTTCTGCGGCAGAACGTAAGGAGTCTCGACAGGTCCACACGACTGCCTGCCCGAATGGGATCGGCACATACGCCCCTATCGGGTTTTCATCGCTGATGCGTATATGTCCATTAGAGATCGAATCTACGCGAAAGACCAGCCCCACATCGGCCTTGCCCATGCGAATCAAATTCATGATGTCTTCGCTATGTGCCCCGTAGAGAATGTGAGGACGGCTTTTGTAGGTCGGATAAAATTTTGTCAGCACCCGGGCGGTGACATCTCCCAACGAGGACGTCTGGGGATCCCCAAGGGCAATGCGTGTGGACTGGTTCGACAGCGCATCATGAAAGGAAACAAACAGAGCCGGGGAGTTCGACGACATCACAAGAACAAGTGACGTCTGGGCGTAGATCCTAGGGCGTCCGTTGAGAGTCAGTCCTTTCTTGTACAGGTACTCAACTTCTTCAACCCCTGCCGACAGAAACACATCGATTGGAGCGCCCTTTTCGATTTGCTGAAGAAGCGTTTTCGATGGCGTGTACACAACATTGACTGCCACGCCATATTCTCGCTCAAACAGCGGCAGGATATCGTTAAAAGCCGGTCTTAAGCTGGGAGGTGCTCCAACTGTCAAAGTTTCAGCCTGGACCGGCTCCCAGGTGCCGACCATGGCCGCCAGTCCAGCGATAGCGGCAATCAGTATCTTAAACCCCGGATTGACCACTCTATACCTCCGCAAGTCCGCTGAATCTGCGAACTATGCGCATTTGCTAGCACGCATGACATTGCGGAAAATTCAGCAGGTGCCATGTTTGGTAAAGATTCCCGGTAGGGAACACTAACAAAAGGCGTTCTTGAGCCGATGGAGCAGTCTGACACGTCCAAAAAGACAACGGCAACAACGCCCGAAGGGATTCAAATGGTTTGGAAGGGTTCTGAGGAGACGGCGGACACCGACGACCCATCCGTGATTTCAGCCATGAACCCGTGGAAAATGGCAAAATCGACATTCACAAATCTTAGAGAAGGGCTATAGTTCGGTCAAGATTGCTTCGCAGCATGAGAAAATTCCCATGTTGGTTGACCCACCATTTCGAGCCAAACCACTCAGGGAGTGTTGAATATTTTTAATATTTGCCTTTTCAGCAGCATATGATTGGCAGAAACCCGCATGGGGAAAATAGAGGAGTGTTCAAAAAGGCTCGTCCTGTCCTGAGGCCTCTCGAAGGAAAGGCCGCAGCCGCTTGGGCAAGCGGAGCATACGGAGGAGTACGTGAGCACGGCCAAGCGGCGAGAACGCCGCTGGCGGCATTTTTCAACACTCCCACACAGGTTTCACACCAACCCACACCAGTTCCCTGTCCCTGAATCCGATCACTGTGGATCCACTCCTCGCCGCTTGGCGATTTCTTGCGCGATAATAGCCTGCCAGCCTTGATTAAATAAATCTCGCGTGGCCTGTATCGTGGGAATCGGAAGGGGCCCCGCTTCATGGGCCAACCGGAGTTGCTCAAAATTATCCATCATGAGCGTCAACTGTTTGGCCGCGAACTCATTCGCGTGATCACTCTGTGCCCGCAGTCGCAGTGAGCGAAGCTCGACCAGATAGTTCTGATAAAAGACCTGATCCCACGAATAGTGAGCTTGCGATTCCCCAGCATGGGTTTCGAGTCTCGTTAAAAAAGCATCCATTTTTTTTTGGAGCGATGTTGCCGTCCGATCCATTTCCGGATCATAGGAAGAAATTAACGTGACGTGGCAACCAACCAGCCCCAATTGCAAACAAACCAAAATCCAGAGAACCCATCGAGCAGCAAATGCGGAGGGAAATTTCATGATGTCAGATACCATTGAGAATTCACCTTTTTGTTGAGATTCCAGGTGGGAATCGCCCGCGGGACAGGATTTTTTTTGCCGGGGCCCTTTCAGATTCACGACCTGTATCGGGACATGAAACAGCAAGACCTGCCTGTATTGTACCCACATGCGTCCATTTGTCTAGCAGCTTCCGATGACAAAACCAACCCTCACTCAACTCCAGTCAAGGATCCTCCAGGATTATTGTGTTCAAGGTCATCGCAAATGCCACACATGGTCCTGCCAGTGATTGAGATGCTCTCCATGTCGGCGAAGGGCTCCATCCCCATTCGCACTGGCGACTCTATTCGAGTCGAATATTATCCACGTACAGGGAAAATTCTTCCGGTGGGCTTATGGCAAAGAGCATAACATTCCTGATCGCGCCGAGATCCAATTCCCGTCCAATCGGGGCGTGGCGAATGTCATCCAAGAGAATGTGAATATGGTTGAGGCCTGGCGAAATGATGACGGCCTGATTAAACCGATCCGCATATTCGTGATTATGATGAGCATCATCAATTCGGATGATCAGCGATCGCGCGACGGGCAATTCGGAATACACCTCAACGCGGAAATGCGAAAACCCTCGCCAATCCGGATAGGGTTCCTCAAGGCGAAGACCCGGATAGTGTGCCGGGGTAACACACCATGTGCCCCACGGTATCGACCCGTGACTTCTCCCAGCCTGAGGGCGGAGGAACAATCTGAACGGCACAGTCCCTCCCTTGAACAAACATCATTTCCCATGCGGAAGAAAACTGAACGAGCGAAGGGAATCGGGCAGCCCGGTCCCAATAGGCATAGGTCCAGACAACCACCGGACTCAGGGCTATCACCACGAGCAACCCGACTCCGGCATGAACCAGGTGTTTCCTTGGAGCCAATCGCCATGCAGCCACACGTCCCGTAAATCTTGCATCGTACGTGACAGCAAATCCCAGCGCAGCCACAGCTCCCGAAACATCCCGACAAAGGTCCGCCCATTCCGCAAAACGACTCGAACTGAACGATTGCACCCCTTCGGTCAACGCACCCAGCGTCACGGCCCCAATACAAGCCGTGCCATATTGTCTACCCACAGACCAACCTCGGGGCTCACCAAGCTGCCGTGCCAGATATAAGAGGAGGATGGCCACGCCACCAAATAATGGAAAATGACAAAAATCGTAGAAGGCTTTCTGGAGAATGGTATGAGAGGGAACGGGAATCCAAAGGAGGGCGATACAACCAACAAGGGCCAGTGCCAGACCAGGGACCATGAACCCGGAATCCCATGGATCGCTGATTGGATTTCTCGCCTGTCTGGTCTGTCACAACACGCTCGATCAAGCCAGACTCACGACGGAGACGATGTCGGCGGACGGCACACCGTTGCGGAAAAAAATCGGTTTGGATGTGTGAGCGGAGATCCGTTCGCCCGGCAAAATGATGCCGACCAGATTTAACGGATCGGCGGCCGATAGACGAATCTCTTGCGCCCCGGCTTGAATATCACGGCGTACCGCCCGCAACGATTCCACCGCCTCCGGCAATGCGAACTGTTCCCCCGTAAACCCATTCACAAACCGGCCACCCCGCATCTCACCCCGCCATTCCAGCTTTCGGTATTGCACCAACAGTTCCCGCCAGGTCACCGGCAATGATTCCCGTTTAAGCAGATCACGAAAGACCACGCCATAACGATGCGCCAATTGCCTGGCCCACTGTTCATGTGGATGAGGACGAACCCGCGGCTCCTCATCATGTGCCCCGGGATCACCCTGGAACAGATCCCAACGCCCGACGCTGTGCCCCGGCCGTCGCGCGCGATCCTTGCCCTCGGCTCGCCGGCGTCGAGGATCAAGCAGGGCCCGCATGGGATCAAACCCGTCAGCGGTCACCAACCCTGCTGGCCACCAGTTCCCACAAGGCCTGCTCCACTTCCGCGGACAGATGTCCCGTTCGACCGGTCAGATCCGCAAAAAAACATGCGCCACGACGATCCAGACAATCCCAAACGGCTTGTGCCACGCCACTCAAATGCAACCCCGCTCCAAGCGGCCCTGCAGATGTTCCAGGTTTGGCCATACCCAAGATCCAGCTCACATCCTGCCGGCGCAAAAAACTAATGGGCGCCAGCCTGGTCGGAGTCAGCGGCCGGAATGCCGGAACAGCCGCACCAGCATCTAAGGAAAAGGCGTCTGTTCCCTGTCCTGTCCCCACCACGGGTAAGAGGGTGCCCTTGCTTTCCGGAGGGGTCAGGCGTCCCCAGGCCACTTCCCCGCGCAGACACAAATGATCCAGCCATTCAGGTTTGTAATGAGCCAGGCGGGTTGTGAAGAGCCAAGGTTCCCACGCCGAAGCCGGCGCTTCAAATCCTGCCAACTGGTGAATCACCTCACGTAGCCCGGCTTCTCCGTGTAATTGTGTTCCAGGCGCTCGATGCTGCCATCGAAAGAGAAACCGCATAAAATCCGATGCGGCAACCGGCTCGATTTCCCGGCGCAAAGACGTGACCGTACGCCGATGAATACGAGCCAGAAGACTGCGGTCACACCATTCTTCTTCAACTGCATGGTTATCAATCCTCTTTTCTTCTCTCGTCGAAGAGCCGGTCAAAGAATCAATCCGGGAGGAAGGACGAAAATGACCTCGAAGGACCTGCCCTTCTCCTTCCAATTGCAGCAGAGCCTGCTGCACGAGTCGTGCAGGCACATGTAATCTCCGGGACAATTCATCAGCCGTCACCGGACCGACGTGCGGCATCCAGCCTTGCACGACATCACGTGCAGCAGATGCCGACGTGGCCGACTCATCCCCCACAGATAGGGCACGTGAATCCTGTAGACCGGCCACCACCGTTGCCTCCGGGAACAAGGCCTGAAGACGCGTCAAATGTTCTTTGGTGGTCCAACCCTCAACGGCTTTCGTTTCCGGAAATCCCTCAACCGGCACCCGCAACACCAGGAGACGGCCACACGACAGTAACGCCTCACCAAACTCATGCCACAACTCACCCATGGCGAATGGCAACCATCCCAGAACCTGAAGCACATCGAACAGTTCATCGGCATCACGAACCAAGGGCCAGGCTTCTTCAACCACCGCCTCAATCGCGGCCGCATCCAATGTTCCGATGTTCCCGTCAAAGGCAGAAGGCGAGGTCCGCCGAAGATTCACGGCACGCGCGCGTCGTTCTTCCAGGGGCGCATCATCCAGGAATGCATAGGGATTGGCATTTAGAATCTCATGGGCAAACAACGAAGGCACAGGTGATTCCACCACCCGCACCTGAATCTCCTGATTCTCGATTCGCTCAAGCACCTGGCGCAGGCCCGCCAGATCCATGGCCTCCGTCAAACAATCCTGCAGCGTTTCCTGGACCAACTGATGATCCGGCACCGGAATATCTCCAACATGGTTATCGCCACAAGCCGCAGCCATCGGAAACGCCGCCGCCAATAAATCTTCCGCCCGCATGCGTTGAAGATGCACCGGCACACGTTTGCCGTGTTGAAACCGCAACAGAGCCAACGCACGGGTCACATTCCATCGCCAGCGTGTGAGAAACAGCGGAGTCGCCAGCGTGGCTTGGATGAGCACTTCCCGCACCGTGTTGGGATGCACAAATCCAAAAATGGCCTCCAGTGGAAAACTATGCTGCTCACCAAGCGACAGCACCAACCCGTCATCGGTGGCCGCCGCCTGCAATTCAAAATCAAAATTCACACAAAACCGTTTGCGTAACGCCAGCCCCCAGGCGCGGTTGAGCCTGCCACCAAACGGCGCATGCAGCACCAGTTGCATCCCCCCGGCTTCATCAAAGAACCGTTCCGCAATCACACAGGTCTGCGTCGGGACACCTCCGAGAATCTGTGTGCCTCCGGCTACATAGGCCAGCAATTGATCGGCACCCGCCGCATCAACTCCGCATTCTTCATGACAGCCAATGACGCGCCGCTCATCTCCGGGAGCGGCACCCTGTTGAAGCAACTGAAAGATCTGCTCTCGCACGTCGGCCACGGCCTGAGATAATTCCAGCGATCGGGACGGCGCTTCCCCTCGCCAGAAAGGAATGTTGGGCTGGGCGCCATGCGCATCTTCCACACGGACTTTTCCCGTTTCAATTCCTCGAATGCGCCAGGAGGTCGTACCCAGCAGCATAATATCTCCAGCCAGACTCTCAATCGCGAAGTCTTCGTCTACCGTCCCCACCACGGTTCCATCCGGTTCCGCCACGACCTGATAGGTCGCCGTTTCAGGAATCGCTCCGCCGGAGGTCAACGCCGCCAACCGGCCTCCACGTTTCGGCCGAAGCCGGCCTTCATGACGGTCATAACTCATCAACGCATACAGCCGTCTGCGCCCCGGCACAAATCCTTCGGCCACCAACTGCAACAAGGACTCAAAACTCTCCCACGTTAACTCCCGATACGGATAGGCCGACCGGCACAATGCAAAGAGATCACGTGCATCCCATTCCTGCGCCGAGACCTCCGCAATGATCTGTTGAATCAAAATATCCAGTGGGGCAGATGGAATCTCAATGGTTTCCAATTGCCCCTGCCGGATCGCCCGGACCACCGCCGCACATTCGACTAATTCATCCCGGGTCGTACAAAACAGTCGTCCCTGTGGAACAGCCCCCACCTGATGTCCTGCCCGCCCCACTCGCTGAAGACAGGTGGCAATCGCGCGAGGCGATCCGATCTGACACACCACATCAATACAACCGATATCGATCCCCAACTCTAAGGACGCGGTCGCCACCATGACCTTAATCCGACCCGTCTTTAATCGTTCTTCCGCATGTAAACGAAGTTTGCGTGACAAACTGCCATGATGGGACGCCACCAGGTTCTCGCCTAAACGTTCCTCCAGATGATGCGCCACCCGTTCTGCCATCCGTCGTGTATTCACAAACACCAGGGTCGAACGATGCGGTGCGGCGATCTCGGCAATACGATCATAGATTTCCGACCAAATGGCATTCGTGGCAATCGCGCCTAATTCATCCTTCGGGACTTCCACTTGCAAATCCAACTGCCGACGATGGCCGATATCCACAATGTGGCAATGAGAAGAGTCAAAGAGAGAGGGTTGCTGAGCTTTCGCGCGATGCGCGGATTCACCCAATAGAAATTGTGCTACGGTCTCCAATGGTCGCTGCGTAGCGGACAGGCCGATGCGCACCAACCGCCGGGAGGTCACGGCATCCAACCGCTCAAGAGACAGCACCAGATGCGCGCCACGTTTATTGGGGGCGAGGGCATGGATTTCATCAACAATCACCGTATGCACGCCGGTTAAGAGTTCGCGGCTCCGTTTGGCCGTCACCAGAAGAAACAACGACTCCGGCGTGGTCACCAGAATGTGAGGCGGATGTTTGAGCTGTTGCTGGCGTTGCGCGGGAGGCGTATCCCCGGTCCGGACTGCTACCCGAATCCTCGGTCCCAAAAACCCGGCAGACAGAGCCAGCTCGCTAATCTCCGCCAACGGCAGTTCCAAATTTTTGTGAATGTCATGACTCAGCGCCCGCAGCGGCGACACATAGATAACCTGCACGCCATCCTGCAGCTCCCCGCTAATTGCCTGGCGTAGTAAATGATCGATGCAGGTGAGAAAGGCTGCCAGCGTTTTACCGGAGCCGGTGGGGGCCGAGATGAGCGAATGATGTCCGGAATGAATGGCAGGCCAACTGGCTCGCTGCACCTCGGTCGGTTCACCCAACCGGGTCCTGAACCATTCCTGAACAACCGGATGAAACGATTGCAGCGGCATAGAGTCGCCCATGTCCTCGAGCATTGACCGTCAAAGGTTTGGTGGAAGGGAAGACATATTGTACCTATCCATTTCCAGCAAGAACAAACACGGCCAAGAACGTCGGAAAGCCAGTGCGGGATGAGGCAAATAGCCTTATCACGTGGCACTCTTTTAAATTGTTGTCTTCTAAGCCCATGGCGAAGAATCTGTGCCCTGATAGACGAGGTTAAGGCTGAGGGAGATCCTCTTGTGCCCTCAGGATGCCACCACCTTTCAGAATGCACCATGCACATGACGATCGGAATTTGACAATTCAGGTCTTAACGGATAACAGGAAAATTTTCCCGTGCGTACTGAGGAGGTATCGGAGTATAATGATATTGTGCTCTCATAAGAACGAATGGCCGTCTGGCCATTCGTCAATAGACATGAAAAGAGGTTGGGCGCATGGCTACCAAGCTCTATTCCACCCAAAACAATCCCCTCTCTAAGGCTGCCGACAATCCGGCTTCTCGCTCCCTACAAGAGACCGTTTCCCGTCCAATTCCTCACACAGAAACCGACCAGTTGGCGATTGAAGAACCGCTTGAAATTCGACTGGAGTATTGGGCCAACGACCAGCCCCAACGGAAAAGTGTTTCGATAACTATGCGGACTCCCGGACAGGATGTGGAACTGGCCGCGGGATTTCTCTTTACCGAGGGGATTATTGCCGGGTGGGATGACATCAAACAGATTCGCCCCTGTGGACCAATCGTGGAAGGACAGAACTTTCATAATATTATACGGGTGAAACTGCACTCTCACGTGTCGGTGAAGACCGCCACGATGGACCGGAATTTTTATACCACCTCCAGTTGCGGGATCTGCGGCAAAACTTCCATCGAGGCCCTCAAAATCAACAATCCATTTGGCCAAACCATTAAAAATCTCTCCTCCCCTTCCGTCACCCCGGACATGTTATTCTGTCTGACGGAACGCATGGCCGCCGAGCAACAACTCTTTCAGAAAACCGGAGGATGTCATGCCTCAGGCCTGTTTGATGAGAAGGGCGCTCTGCTCTGTGTGCGGGAAGATGTCGGACGGCACAATGCGTTGGATAAAGTCCTGGGGTGGGCCCTGATCAATAACCATCTCCCCCTGCATCACCATGTGGTGCTGGTCAGCGGTCGGGCCAGCTTCGAACTCATGCAGAAATCCTCCATGGGCGGCATCCCGTTTGTTGCCGCCGTAGGCGCACCCTCCACACTTGCGGTGCAGATGGCACAAGAATTCAACATGACCCTGGTGGGGTTTTTAGACCATCGACGCATGACGGTCTATCACGACTCCGGACGAATTCAAGCCCACCAGGCTCAACAACTAGAGGACACAGGTGGACGAACAACCCGACATACCGGAAGTTCCTTCAATCCCGACGTGGGAAATCCCGATCGAAGATTCTCACGAGCTTCAACTTGACGCGCCCTCCAGGAGCGCCGGGGGCATCCCCGCCATTCTCACTTCCCTCAAACACACCACGCACGAACCCGGCTTCCTGCGCGGTGGCCAGGCCCTTCTCAAGGTCAATCAAAAGCAAGGGTTTGATTGCCCGGGGTGTGGCTGGCCCGATCCCGATGGCGCGCGGGCCATCACCGAGTTTTGTGAAAACGGCGTCAAAGCCGTCGCCCATGAAGCCACCACCAACGTCATCACGAAAGAATTTTTCCAACGATATTCTCTGGAGCAACTGGGCAGACAATCGGATTTCTGGCTCGGACAGCAAGGACGCCTTATCCGTCCGATGATCAAGCGGAGCGAGGATACGCATTATCATCCCGTCTCCTGGGCCACGGCATTTGACACCATCGCCGGGCACCTGAATGACCTCGACGATCCCAACGAAGCCATCTTCTACACATCCGGGCGCACCAGCAACGAAGCCGCCTTCCTCTATCAACTTTTCGCGCGACTCTATGGCACCAACAACCTGCCCGATTCCTCCAACATGTGCCACGAGTCCAGCAGCGTGGCATTGAAAGAAGTCATCGGCATCGGCAAAGCCACTGTCACGCTCGACGATTTCGACAAGGCCGACGCCATCTTCATCCTGGGACAAAATCCGGGCACCAACCATCCGCGTATGCTCGCCACCCTTCAGCAGGCCGCACGGCGAGGCTGTCAGATTGTCAGCATCAATCCACTGCCCGAAGCCGGGACCACCCGGTTCATTCATCCCCAGGAAGTCACCCGCTGGCTGGGTAAGGGAACGCCAATCGCCACGTTATTTCTCCCGATCAAAATCAACGGCGACGTCGCCCTGCTCAAGGGCATCATGAAGGAACTGCTTATGCGGGAGGAAAAGAATCCGGGCACCATTCTCGACCTGCCGTTCATACAGGAATACACCGAAGGGTTCGACAACTTCGCCACCATTACACGGAACATACCATGGGAGAAGATTGAGGAAGGCAGCGGGATTGCACGCGAAGACATTCAAAAGGCTGCGGATATCGCTGAACAAGCCAGGAGTATTATCTGCACCTGGGCCATGGGCATGACCCAACATAAAAACGCGGTCGCCAACATGCAGGAAATCATCAACTTCCTCCTGTTACGCGGCAACATCGGAAAACCAGGCGCTGGCCCCTGCCCCGTCCGTGGGCATAGCAATGTGCAGGGCGATCGCACCATGGGCATCACCGAAAACCCCACTCCCGAATTTTTGGATCGACTCGAAAAGGTCTGCCATTTTCAGCCTCCCATCAAAAGAGGTCACGACGCGGTGCGAGCCATCAAGGCCATGCATGCAGGAAAGGCCAAGGTCTTCATCGCCCTCGGCGGCAATTTCCTCTCGGCCACGCCGGATACAGCCTATACCGCGCAGGCGCTTTCCCGCTGCCGGCTCACCGTCCACATCTCCACCAAACTCAACCGGGCCCATCTGGTCACCGGAACCGAGGCCCTGATCCTGCCCGCGCTTGGACGTACCGACAAGGATCTTCAAGATGATATTCCGCAATATGTCACCACGGAAAACACCATGGGCGTCGTCCAGACCTCACAGGGACGACTCGAGCCGGTGTCCGAGTTGCTCAAAAGTGAAGTCGATATTATCGCCAGCCTCGCGAAGACCACCTTCGAAAATAAAGAAGGGCCAGGCAACCACATCAACTGGGACGTGCTTATTCACGATTACGACGAAATTCGTCATCTCATCAGCCAGGTCGTCCCTGGGCACGATAACTACACAGCACGCGTCAACAAACCGGGCGGCTTTTATCTCGCCAATCCGATCCGCGATGCCCGGCAATTTCCCACTCCGTCGGGTAAAGCCCGGTTCACTGTCCACCCGATGCCGGACATTCGCCTGGCACCGGATCAATTGCTCATGATGACCATTCGCAGTCACGACCAATACAACACCACCATCTATGGATTGGATGACCGGTACCGGGGTATCAAAGCCGGACGACGGGTGGTGTTCATGAATGAGCGTGATATGGAGGAGCGTCACTTAGCGAAAGGAGACCTGGTGGACATCATCAGCCACCACAAGGGCCGGACGCGAACAGCAACACAATTTGTCGTGGTCCCCTACCCTATTCCCCGCACCTGCACCGCGACCTATTTCCCCGAAGCCAACGTGCTCATCCCCATTGACAGCGTGGCAGACAAAAGCAACACGCCGACCTCCAAATCCATCGTCGTCACCATCCACCCCACCATTCATCCTGGTCAATCTCCCAATGAGTAGACGGGATCCATTTCTTCTTATCCTTGCCTCACCGCCACCATGAAAACAACAGCCTTTCCCCTCCAGGAGCTTCCCTCTTGGATAAAGAAAAAAATCTCTGCAAACAGGACAAGAAAACTGGCCCAATGGGTCCACGTTTGTTTTATACTGTCGCAATGGCTCTGACTCCCCATCTTTCATTTTCCGATTCCCTCAAGCGTGATCGACGCACGGCCTTTTATGAACGCCACAAAGGGATCGCACTTGCCATGATCCTGATCGTGTTTTTGCTTCCCTTGGCTGGAGTTTTGGTGAAGGGATTGTCCGGGGCCGTGACAGGCGTGGTGATATCGGTATTGGCCTTTTACCTCGCCCCCTATGCCCTACTAAAGCTTGGGGAATGGATTGCGGATTCCTAAGGTTTGGAAGGAACGTCGAGAGATGGATACCCGATAAGCCCTGCCGGGAATCGCGTGGAAGGTTAAAACCGAAAAGTCGTTCTTAATCGCTCTTTGTAACCGAAGTTCGTTCCAGAACCGGGTGATGGTTAAAGTAGCGTCCCGTTTCCTGTTTAATAATCTTTGCCAATAACAGCAATCCGATGAGATTCGGAATGGCCATCAGGCCATTCATGACATCGGACACATTCCAAACCAACTCCAATCTGGACGTGGCGCCGACCAACACCACCGCCACAAAGATTACCCGGTAAAACACAATCACCCTCGGCCCCATCAGATACTCAATGGCTTTCTCCCCATAATAATTCCAGCCGATCAAGGTCGAATAGGCAAATAGGGTGATGGAAAGGGTGACAACGAGTTCTCCCGTGTGGCCCAGAGTTTCACCGAAACTGGCGCTGGTGAGTTGAGCCGCATCAATGCCGTGTGTCCATGGAGTCGCGGTCAGGATGACCAACGCCGTCATACTGCAGACAACCAGGGTATCGATAAAGGTCTGCGTCATACTGACCAGGGCCTGCCGGACCGGATCGTCTGTCCGTGCGGCGGCGGCGGCAATCGGCGCGGAGCCCAAACCCGATTCATTCGAAAACACTCCTCTCGCTAACCCATAGCGCATGGCGGCGGCCATCGTGGCACCGGCAAACCCGCCTCCTGCCGCAATCGGGTTCCACGCGTGATAGACGATACTGGCCAAGGCTTGTGGGATCTCCGTCACATGCAGGGCCAGGACGACCAGGGCTGACGTGACATACCCCACGATCATGAATGGCACCAGCACGGAGGTAAACCGGCCAATGGATGTGATGCCGCCCAATATCACCAGCCCGGTCATTCCCATCAACACCACGCCGGTGATCCAGGGTTGGACCTGAAAGGTCGACTCAAGAATGCCGGCCACGGCATTAGCCTGCGTCATGTTGCCGATGCCAAACGCCGCACAGGCCGTGAACAAGGCAAAGAGCCAGCCTAACCAGGGCAGCCCGGCACCGTTGGCTAGATAATACATGGGCCCGCCACGCATCCCGTATTCCCCCTGCTCACGGTATTTCACTGCCAGCACGGCTTCGCCATATTTGGTGGCCATGCCCACCAGGCCGGTCATCCACATCCAGAAGACGGCTCCGGGTCCGCCGAGCGTGATCGCCGCTGCCACGCCGACAATATTCCCGATGCCCACCGTGGCTGATAAAGCCGTCATGAGCGCGGCGAAATGGCTGATGTCTCCATTGCCACTCGGTTCTTTGTGAAAAATTAGTTTCAGAGCATGCGGCAGGACACGAAACTGCAAGCCCTTCAGCAGAATGGTCAGATACAACCCGGTGCCGACCAACAAAAGCAACATGGGCGGACCCCACACCCATCCGGCTACGGTCGCTATGAAGGATTCAAAGGAGTCCATGGGGCCTGATTCTCCAATAGCGGAGAGGTCTGTGATAAGGGCTCGAAGGTATTCTCATCAACAATGGCACGCCCACTTCTGTCACGACATAGGCGGCGAAATGGTTTGCAGGAAATAAACGGTGAAACGCCGTGCGTCGAACAAGCAAGAAAGGGGCGGAGGAATAATTGCGAGGCACGGCTTATTCTAGCAATGAGGTGCATTGTGTAAACAGGCATGGTGTGAATCGTTTTGGCATGGCTCTTCACAGAAATGAGGCGTGACCCATGCAGGGTAAACCCTTCAATGGGACATTCACACATTTGAACGACACACCCCACCAGGCAAGGCCCTCGCCAACTTGTCATGATTAGGCTATGATCAGAACTGTGGCACATCAACCATTATCTTCTATCGGATTTGTTAAGGGTTGGCGCAAAAGTTGGAGACGAACGAGGATGGGAATAGTTTTGAGATGATTTGCACCATCATCCCTTTGGCTCCTCGCGAATGGCATCCATCACATAAAAAGCTTTGATTTTTGGGGTCGGCAAAATGCAGACCATGAGGAAAATTTTTCATCCCCAAATTTTGTGAATAACCTGGTGAATACTGTCGTGCATCGCGTGATTTTCTAAGGAATAAAAAGGAAATGAGCAGATTGCCTCTGTTTTAGGCATTGTATAAAGATTTTTTTATGCCCCTACAGGAAGTGGTGTAGGTTTTTTGGCGTAGGAGTAAAGGTAGAAAAAGTATTTTTTTCTTGACATGTGTCTCCATACCCATGCCCATTGATGTCCGTGAAAAAGAATACTTTGTCAATGATTTTCTTATCCACAGAATTTCTTTAAAGATGTTGATAAGGCCGTCCTAAGGTCTGAGATTTCCAGGCCTTCTTTGAGGATTCATGCCATACAGAACACATCCAAAACGGAGTCGAAGTCGGCACCCGATTCCGGGACACCGCCAGGTCGGCATAAGAAAGAATGAAGGCTTTGAATCCTCTGATGAATCTCGGTAAGGTATGCCTCCTCTCACTGAAAGCAGGAGATAGCACCTACATCCATTACTGAACGCGGAGCGATTACCATGAAGGTCAGTGCCCTTGCAGGAAAACCTACCCAGCCATCCATGCTCGCCAACATCCCCCGGCTGGTCACCGCCTATTACACGGGGCGGCCAGACCCGTCGGTGCCGGAGCAACGGGTCGCTTTCGGCACATCGGGACACCGCGGCTCCTCCTTGAAGCTTTCCTTTAATGAAGCGCATATCCTGGCCACCACCCAAGCCATCTGCCTGTATCGCCAACAACAGCATATTGACGGGCCTCTCTTTTTAGGCATGGATACCCACGCGCTGTCGGAACCTGCCCTGGCAAGCACGCTCGAAGTACTCGCCGCCAATGGTGTGGTCGTGATGGTGGACCGCGACAACGGATACACCCCGACGCCGGTTATTTCCCATGCCATCCTGACCTACAATCGTGGTCGAAAAACGGGATTGGCCGATGGCATTGTCATCACGCCCTCGCACAATCCGCCTGAAGACGGTGGCTTCAAATACAACCCGCCCCATGGCGGACCGGCTGATGCCGACGTGACCACCTGGATCGAGAAGCAGGCGAACGCGTTGCTGGCCGATGACCTGCGCGGGGTCCAACGCGTCCCGTATGAGAAAGCGCGCCGGGCCTCGACTACGCACAAGCATGATTATGTCGGCTCGTATGTTGGTGACCTTGGCGCCGTGATCGACATGGAGGCGATCCGCGACGCGAAGTTGTCCATCGGAGTGGATCCGCTCGGCGGAGCAGGCGTGGACTATTGGGGACCCATCACCGAGCGGTACGGATTCCCGGTCACGGTCGTGCATGAAGGCGTGGATCCGACCTTTCGCTTCATGAATCTGGACTGGGATGGGAAGATTCGCATGGACTGTTCCTCACCCTATGCCATGGCCGGACTGATTGCCTTAAAAGACCGTTTCGATATCGCCTTCGCCAACGATACCGACCATGACCGGCATGGAATCGTCACGCGCACGGCGGGGCTGATGAATCCCAACCACTATCTCGCGGTGGCTATTTCGTATCTGTTTACCCAACGCTCCGGCTGGCGGAAGGATGCCGCAGTCGGGAAGACGGTGGTGAGTAGCAGCATGATTGATCGGGTAGCCGCCAAGATAGGTCGGCGTCTCGTTGAAGTGCCGGTCGGGTTCAAATGGTTTGTGGATGGGCTGCTTGACGGGTCCGTCGGGTTTTGGGGGAGAAGAGAGTGCCGGCGCATCCTTTTTGCGTCATGACGGAACCGTGTGGACGACCGATAAGGACGGCATCATTCTGGATCTCCTAGCGGCAGAAATGTTGGCCAAGACGGGGCGGGATCCAAGCCAACTCTACCTTGACCTCACCAAGGAACTGGGCGTCCCGGTCTACCAGCGAATCGATGCCCCGGCCACACCCGCGCAAAAGGCCATTCTGAAAAAACTTGCGCCAGAGCAGATTCAGGCCTCCGAACTCGCAGGAGAAAAGATTACCGGAATTCTGACCTCGGCCCCGGGAACCGGCAGTGCCATTGGGGGGCTGAAAGTCATGACGGAGAACGGATGGTTTGCCGCCCGCCCCTCTGGGACAGAGGATGTCTATAAAATTTATGCGGAGAGCTTCCGAGGCGACTCGCATCTCAAGCAGATCCAGGAAGAAGCGCAGGCCCTGATTACCAAGGTCTTAGGATCGGCATCGTAGTCCAGCAGGAATCGTCAAAGCGATAAACACAGATTGGTCCAGGTTGCAGGCAACAGTCGTTGTCATTCCAAATGAAATAAAGAATCTGGGTGAGCCGTGTCAGCGTCAACCGGGCACAGATCCTTCGCCGCCGGCTCAGGATGACCACCTGGTGAGGCTCACACTGATACGTAGTTCGTCCAATTTCTGCAGGGAGAATGATCAAGAAAATTGTGCCTGGATCAAACGTTGTCATTCTGAGTGCAACGAAGAATCTGGCTAAGCCGTGCATCTCAACCTGGGCACAGATCCTTCGCCGAAGCACTCAGGATGACACCTGGCGAGGGTTCACCGTTTGAACAATTCTCGCATTTTGATCCTCTCTCACTGTCATCCCACGCAACTCACTTCCACCACTACCCAATGAGCTGCAAATTTTACTGGCGACCCATGATGACCGTACCCACTATGACAAACAACCCTTCAGAATACGGATCATATGACCAACACGACGAACCAAGAGGCCCGCATTCAGGGACTGGCATTCTTTTCATACGGATTTCGACCGTTTTTTCTGAGTGCCGCCGTCTTTGCCGGCGTGGCACTCCCGATCTGGGCCATGATTCTTGCCGGGGCCGACAACACCAATTTTCTCTATGTCCCGCGAGAATGGCATGTGCATGAAATGATCTTCGGCTTTCTGTCCGGCCGTGATCGCGGGCTTTCTCTTCACCGCCATGCCCAACTGGACGGACCGTCCTCCAATCAAGGGATTACCGCTGATGGTGCTTGTGGACATTGTGGCTGGCAGGACGCGTGGTCATCGCCATACCCTGGCCTCCACCCTTTGTCTGCGCCATCGTTGACGGCGCCTTTCTCATCGCCCTGGCCATCATTGTCTGGCGGGAAATTGCGATAGGGAACGCGTGGGATCGTTCGCCAATCGGCATATTGATCAGTCTCTATGCAATCGCCAATCTGCTTTTTCACGTCCGCGCTCTAAGCGACGCGGCAACGGATCTCCCCGAGCGGATGGCGCTCTCGGTCATCATCATGTTGTTAGCGCTGATCGGTGGGCGCGTCATTCCCAGCTTTACACTCGATTATCTGAGCGAGCGCGGCATGCCCCAACAACCTCCCTCCTTTTCCCGTTTCGACGGTGCGTCGATCCTTCTTGCAGCCATCGCCGCTATCGCCTGGACCGCCCAGCCAGAGGCCCTGGTGACCGGCTGGCTTTTGATCGTCGCCGGATTGGTGAATCTCATTCGTCTGTTGCGCTGGTACGGGTGGATCACCTGGCGTGAACCGTTGGTGCTCATCCTGCACGTGGGTTATGGGTGGCTGGCCATGTCACTGCTTATCCTGGGAGCGGCGATTCTAGGGTTTGGGTTGCGCCAGGAGGATGCGGTGCACGCGCTCACGACCGGAGCCGTGGGCTCAATGACACTGGCCATCATGACCCGTGCCAGCCTGGGCCATACCGGGCGGCCACGGCATGCGGGTCCCATGACGGTCATGATCTACAGCCTGGTGAACCTGGGTGCAATGCTGCGGGTCTTTGGTCCGGCCACCGACCTCTCGACATCTCTGGTGCTTGGCCTGTCGGCGATGATCTGGAGCGGCGGCTATCTGCTATTCGCTGTAGTTTATGGACCGTACCTTTTTCGCCCTAGTCTCGACGAGGAATAAAGGCACACGTTGCAAAAAACTTTACCTTCACGTCAACATTGATGTTCGGTGTTGCCGGGGCTCGTCCCGGCAGCCGAGCCACTTTTGTTTCGGCAAAAGTGGCCAAAACCATTGACGCCCCGCCTGGCCTCATTGAAAAGGAGGGACGCTAACTCTGAAGAGAGCGGACCAACTCGCAGGGCTCAAACAGGGTCCGCTAACTAATAAGAGCGTCCCTCCTTGGGGCCAGCCGGCAGGCGTCGGACCAGGGGGGACGAATGTTCACCACGATTCACTCTCCTGCAAAAGGCCCGCTCATCACCATTCTCCAAACAATCAGTTATTTTTTCGGAGCCATCCATCTTGACTTCATTCCTCAATTAACGAAGAATTCGCCTGTTTTATTCCTGCTCGATTGATAGGCTTTGAGGCTCACAGAGAATGCCGTTATCAGAAAATTCAATGGTGTGTTATACCGACATAAATTGGTAGATCCAGCTCTTATGCGGATCCGGCTAAATACTGTTGGGGCACTCGCACGCGCATGACAGGTTCCAGAGAGAAACGAGCGGCGGAGATTCAGGACTCCATTCGTCAGATTCTTTATCACGATTGGGATCCGATCAGAGTTTCGGGTGAAGCACCCAACGATGAGTATGACAGTTACATCGCACCGGTTTACCGGATTTTGTTCGGCAGTCGGTCGGAGGATGAGCTTGTCGAGTGCCTTCATCGCTTGGGAGACGACATCATGGGTGAATCTCCCACAGCAGCAGAGCACGTCGAGCAGTTGCGGCCAGTCGCACGCAAACTGTTGGAGCTTGATGTCAGATTATGACGACGTGGCCTAACCATTTGCTGCAGCGAACGGCAACGGGCCGTCGCGGTTGCAGTCGGCGCGCCGCGTGGCCGTGTCGTCGCTGAGCTTTGGTCAATATCCCACTAAACCAAAACAACAAGATGGTGGCACGCCTCAAAATTAGGGCGTCAAGGCTGTTGTTGAGAGTTTAAAATAAGATATCAAGGCCCTATCTTTGTTTATTCTTTTTCCTGGGTTCGTCCATGCAGCCGAGATTTCCTCGGCTTGTCTCATGGCAGTGGTCAGCCTTTGCCACCCTAGGCATCAAGTTTAGCTTCACGGGAACGAAGTCATTTCTCCCCAAGCTGTTTCCATTCTCCTCAATGTGCTGTGGTTTTTTCTTGACGCTTGGGAGTGCCAGATTTCGCCCCGGCAGGCGAAGTCCTTTTGTTTCGGCAAAAGGACCCAAAACCATTGACGCCCCGTCTGGCCTTATTGAAATGAAGGGACGCAAGAGGGCGGACCAACTTGCGCGGCTCAAACAAGGCCCGCCAGTGCATAAGAGCGTCCCTTCGTTGGGCCAACCGGCAGGCGTCGGATCAAGGAAGAAGAATGTTCACCAGGATTCGTTCTGACGGAAAAGGCCCGGGCATCAACACCCTCGACAAATTCAGTTATCTTTTCGAAAGTATTTAACTTGACTAATTCCGGCAATTGACCAAGAATCTCTCTTGGTTATTCCAGTCCAGTGAATGCGCTTTGAGGTGTAGAAAAGAGGGTTATTATGCCCATCCACATAAGTTGCCACAATAAATAGCCCCTTAGGCAATGTTTGGGGTCAGGTATTGCAATATGACAGCGGATGTTCAACCTTTGAGTTAGTTGAGTGAAGCCGAGAGCGGATTACATGATTGCAAGACCTGACTCTCATGACCAACTCTGGGCCCTTGTCACTGCGAATATACTGTGGGCACCCATACTGCGCGATAAGCCGTGTGAGGACCGCGATGACGCGCTCATGGGAGAAGGAGCAGGCCACCTCAATGGCCACACACCAGCGCGTATGCTCATCCTTCACGGTCAGACAGCGAAACGCGTGGCCGTCCGTGGTCACATCGTGGACAAAATCCCAGCTCCACACCGCGTTTTTGTCTTGGCCGTCGGCTGCAGCGTCATCCCGGTCTTGATCCTCTTCCGGGGCTTCCGCTTCGACACCTGTAATCCGCACTGGCGCCAGACGCGGAGGACACGATTGAGATTCACACGCCACCCCCGACGCCGCAAAAAGCCTTCGGCTAAGCGGTACCTCCACTGCGGATAGCGTTTCGCCACTTCCCGGAGGGCCTGGGCCAGCCGGGCATCCCGTTTCCGGCGCTTGGACTGATACCGCAGGCCGGAGAGCACCGTCGTACACAGCCAGGCCCGCCTGCCGCAGACTCAGCTCCCGGGCACAGGCGGCTTGGGCGACCTGCAACCGCACCCGAGGGCTTACCACTTTTTCGCCTGCAGCTCTTTCATCACCTCCTCTTGGAGATCGCGTTCCGCTAAGACCTTCTTCAGCCGGGCATTCTCCTGCCGGAGGTGCCGCAACTCCCGCACATCGTCCACGTCCATTTGTCCAAATTGGCGCTTCCACCGATAGATAGACTGCTCGGAGACCCCATGCTGTCGCGCGGCCGCTTCGATGGTCGTCGCTTCAGCAGCCCGTACAATCCGGACAATTTGTTCTTCCGTTAATCGCTTCTTCTTCATGTCGGTCCTCCTCGGGTTGAGGAAAACCTAACATATCAGGTGGTCCAAGTTTCGGTGGGCACTCCAGTCACTGGTTTTGGGTTCTTTTGCCAAGTCAAAAAAGGACGCGCTCTACTGGACGCACCAAAAATTGAGGGTCACGTTGCGTTATTTATAACATAGAGTCGGTAATCCCCTATATCATAGCTCAAGGTCATTCCGTGTTGAGAATGTAGATGGTCAAGGAATCACCTGAAGAGAGTTACGACGCAAGATGGGAATCTATTGGTGTCAGAACCGAGACGATTATTGTTTGGTAGCCACCATAAGAAAATTTGACAACCGAATATTGGGTGGGTGAGTTTTATTCCGACCCAGACAGGGACGTGTAGAGAAAAAACAAGGACGCCTCTTAAACGATTCAGCCCATGAAACGCTATATCATGAACCACGCAACCTGACCCCCTGATTTGGCGTCCTGCTTTGGCTTCATCGTTGCTCCTTTCACTCCCCGCATGATGAGCCAAAAACATCACCTTAACAATCCCCCTTTATTTGTCCGACTTGTTTTGAAACGAAACACAGGTGGCCTAATCACTGGGGGCCGGTCACCAGCTAAGGAAGGCAAGGCCATTTTTATCGCTCCACAATTGTATCGAGGCAGAGTGCTGACGGAGGAAGTGGTGTCCTCCTGGTTCGCCGGGATAATGACTGGTCCCCAAAAGCCTTCTCCACGGTGGAAGTTCCTAATCTAGGCTTGCAGCTGGGATCCGATCGAGTAGAAATCGTGCTACTTGTTAACACACATCTTGGATTGACTTTTTTTTAGTGGAAGTTTTACTTTAGCCAGTGATTTACGTATTGCTAGGGGGCCGATGACCGGGGACTCTTCCCTCGGCGACCTCAACGGGGACGTGGTGGCCTTTACCAAGTTACTGTCTCAAAAAACCTTTACGAATCTTCCTTTTCAAGGAGTACACATTTCGGTTTCCAATGATTTTAACCAAGCCTATTTTGGCACTTCCGTCCAACCTAAGGAGATTGTCAGTACCAACCCAACGACGGAACTGAAGCCTTCAGGACTCGTTTCGGCCTTCCAGAATCAACCTGTCAAGAGTGAATGATTAATGGGACTCATCATGGAGTCGCTCCAAAGTATCATCAAAGTTATTTGGATGAGTTTGTTTTCCGGTTCAACCGACGCAACACGCCGATGACCGCCTTCCAGACCTCCATTGGGATTTCCACTCGGAAAACACCGCTTTCCCTACGAAATCTGGTCGTGCTGAGCTAACCGTAGAAGCATTTAGATTGATTATTCATTATTCTTAAGTGCCAGCCGAACTAAGGAACCTCTTAACGATGAGTAAAAATGGCTTTGTTTTGTTTCTGTCCGTAGTGGCTTTATATGGCTGCCAGTCCACGTTTGGGCCGAGTGCTTTGGAGAACACCCATCCTGCATACAATCAAGCGATTACCACCAGTCTTGACCAGCAAATGTTGCTGAATTTGGTGCGATTGAAATATCGGGACTCTCCGTATTTTCTTGATGTGGGAAGTGTCACCGCCTCCTTGGCGCTGGTTGGGAGCGTGGGGGTTGGATCATCGTCTAATTTAGACACCGGGGCAAATATCATACAGCCCAATGTTGGTGTGGAATATACCGATCGCCCGACTATTTCTTATGCCCCGCTCAGAGGGGAGAATTTCCTCAAGAGCGTTCTTTCACCGATACCACTTGAGGCCATCCTGGTGATGTCCCAATCCGGATGGAGTATTGAACGTTTACTTGCTGTGACCATGGAACGAATAAACGATTTGCGCAATGCTCCGGAAGCCTCAGGGCCAACCCCTGAACGCGAACCCCAATATAAAAAATTTAAACGGCTGTTATATTTACTTCGGGTCCTTCAGATCGAAGGTCTCATAGAAGTCGGTCCTGCGCTGGATAAGAATTCGTCGAGTCTGGTGATTCTTCTTGAGACGGATCCTGGGCATCAAACCACAATTGCTGAGATTCGTTTACTGCTTGGCATTGTCGGGGAGAAACAAACCAATCAGTTCGAGATTAGTACCAATTTTCTGGATAAGACTGAGGGCAAATGGAATGTGCGTCCGCGTTCGATTGTCAGTGTGCTCTTTTATCTTTCCCAGAATGTAGAAATTCCCCAAGAACATATTGCTGCCGGATTGGTGAACTGGACCAGGACGAAAGATGGGAAACCATTTGACTGGAATAATACGCCAGTGGGAACATTATTTAAGGTGAAATCTAGCAAGACCAAACCCTCCAATGCCTATCTTTCGGTTCCGTATCGAGGGCAGTGGTTCTATATACTCGATAATGATTTACAGTCCAAATCCACGTTCATGCTGCTGGACCAATTGTTTAGTTTGCAAGCCGGTCAAAGCAAAGCCTCGGGGCCAACACTCACCTTGCCGGTTACAGGTCGCTAGACCATACGGTGTGGTCTATGAATCAGTTTTTGGGGTCACCCATTAGAAGGCTCCGGTCAAGTGGGCGCAAGTTCCCTGTCACGTTGAACTTCATTATTCTTGCTGCTCCTCACGACTACGAGTGAACCCGTCGCACTGCATCCGAGTTTTCGCTGGTTGCGGTTTCGACTCGATGGCCTGAGTCGCACCAGTCACCCATCAGGATCAAGGCGAGGAGACACGGGTGCTCCTGCCCGTGGCCGTTCACTTGCCTGAGAAGACCGTTGGTATCCAAGCGTGTCCATAGGAGGGGATGACAAATCCATTGATTGCCCGAGGGCTCCAAACTTTGGGTGGCTCACGCCTCAGGCAGCTCAGGAGTCCTCCCTCGTTTGGTGAGGAAGCCCAGGAGGGCCGGCGGATATCCAATCAGATCTGGTGGTTTCTCCAACCCCAATTCGAGCTCATCACGCCAGCTCACGTGTTACACAAAGACCTTGTCGAGTTCGAACAGGACTTGATCCCGCAACACGTAATAGCAAGCTCGTGCGAGTTTATGCGCCACGGCCTTAATCGCGATCACCCCATGCGTTTTGGCATTCTTCCGTTGATAAAAGCCTTGAATCGCGGGGTAATACCGGACGGCGAAATTCGCCGCTTCAATAAACGCCCACGCTAAATACTTGTTGCCATTCTTGGTATTACCCTGGCCTTTGCGTTTGCCGTTGCTCAGATTGGTGCTGTTTACGCACCGACAATAGGAAGCCCATTGCCCGACGGTGGGAAATCGCCGCATCTCACCAGCTTCGAGCATGATGGTCAACGCCAGGGTCTGGCCGATCCCCGCGACCGTAAGTAAATGCCGAAAGGTGGGGCGCAAGGAGATGCGGGCCTTGATCGCTTGCTCCAACTCGGCAATTTTGTCGGCCACGCAGCGCATCACGACGAGGGTACTCATGCCCGCCAGCGCTAGTTCGGCAGTGTTCAGCAAGGTCTGAACCTGCTCGACCGTCAGGGTTTTAATGTGATTGCCAGTGAGGGAGGTGCCGGTATTCCGCGTCACTACATTTTGAATGCTGAGGAGGTTGCTCGTCTTCTGCCACACCAATTGACTCCGTTTCCGCAGCAAATCGCGAACCGCTCGCTCTTCTTTGGGATAGATGTATCCCGTCGGGAGGATCCCCAACAAAAGCAGTTGCGCTAAACACCGCGCATTACTGTGATCGTTGGTATGCTTGAGCCCGTCGTATTGTTTGATGGCCGCCGTGTTCGCCAAGTGCACCGAGTAGCCTGCCGCCATAAGGCCATCGACCAACCAATACTAATTGTAGGTGGATTCCACGACGAGGCCGTGAAGGCGTATTTAAAAAGGACAGAGTTGAGAAAGAATCTTCGGCAAGTCATTGGGCATTCGCTTTTCGTACACGACCTGCTCCTGATCGTCGACCAGCACAATCACACTGTTGTTGGCATGGGGATCAATCCCGCCTTACAATTTCGTCATGCCTCCTCCTTGGGTTAAAAAGGCTGAGAGATTCTTGACCAGTCTCCCAACTGTACCGCCCAGGCGAGGAACCTGCTAGATGATTATCAGGTCTTGCAATATGACAGCAGAAGGTCAGGTTTTTGGATAGTCGAGTGAAGCCGAGAGCGGATTGCAGGATGGCAAAACCTGACCCTCATAAAAAACGTTGCAAGGCAGAAACATCGCACTGGGCTCCCCAACTTTTACGTCAACATTGATGTTCGATGTTGCCTGGTTTCGCTCCGGCAGGCGAGGTCCTTTTGTTTCGGCAAAAGGACCCAAAACCATTGACGCCCCGTCTGGCCTCATGAGAGCGGAGGGACGCAGGAGGGCGGACCAACTCGCCGGGCTCAAACAAGGCCCGCCAAGCGAATGAGAGCGTCCCTCCGGTGGGCCAGCCGGCAGGCGTCGAATCAAGGGAAGAAAATTCTCAGAATTTATGGAAACGACCTGACTGCACCGCTCTCGACTCAGGTTCAGATTACCTTTTCGGAGCGATCCACCTTGACTAATTTCCTCAATTGACCAAGAATTGTTCTGCCCGAAACGGAAAGAAATTGGGGCACTAAAAATTGGTGAGTTCCAACACGTGGAACCTAAGCCCCATTTTGTTGATAGAGAGGAATGAACCCATGAATCCAAACCAAGCACTTTGGGAAAAAGGGGACTTTACGCGCATTGCCGACACCATGCGAGAAAGCGGAGAGGCACTCGTCCAGCGACTCGGCATCACACAAGGGCTCAAGGTTCTGGACCTCGGATGCGGGGATGGCACGACGGCCTTGCCGGCGGCAAAACTCGGAGCGGAAGTGTTGGGCGTCGATATCGCGAGGAACCTGGTTGAGGCCGGGAACAAGCGGGCCAGGGAACATGGCCTCTCCAATTGCACGTTTCAGGAAGGCGATGCGTCCAATCTGCACCAGTTGCCGGATCAGACGTTTGACCTCGTCGTGAGTATCTTTGGTGCGATGTTTGCGCCGAATCCGTTTGAGGTGGCCAAGGAGAAAGTGCGCGTGACCCGGCCGGGCGGTCGGATCGTGATGGGTAACTGGATTCCCAATGATCCGACCCTGGTAGCCCAGATTTTAAAAATCAGCTCCAGCTATACGCCGCCGCCACCGGAAGGCTTCGTCAGCCCGATGACCTGGGGAGTCGAGACCCACGTGATCGAGCGATTTGCCGGTGCGGGAGTTCCAGCCGAGAAGATATCCTTTGCGCGCGACACGTTTACGTTCAACTTTCCCATGGCACCCTCGGCATTCGTCGATGAATTCAGAAAATACTACGGGCCAACTATGAATGCATTTGAAGCCGCAGAAAAAAACGGCCGAGCCGCTGACCTGCAGCGGGAACTGGAGGATTTGTTCACCAGTCAAAATCAAAGCACGCGTAAGGATTCCACGTTGATTTCGGCGACTTTCTTGCGCGTGACCGTGGCCCTTTGAAAAGTTTCCGTAGGGGTATAACAGGGATGGTGAACCGGCATGAACGTGGGGAGGTTAATGATGTATATCAGGAATTCATTTTGGAGTTTGCCAGGGAGAAAGCGCGGAATATTCTCAGATCTTGCGCGCGTAGCTAATTTTCGTGTCATTGTGATGTTCGGTGTTGCCGGGTTTCGCCCCGGCAGGCGAGGTCCTTTTGTTTCGGCAAAAGGACCCAAAACCATTGACGCCCCGTCTGGCCTCATTGAAGCGGAGGGACGCAAGGAGGGCGGACCAACTCGCCGGGCTCAAACAAGGCCCGCCAGCGGATAAGAGCGTCCCTCCGTTGGGCCAGCCGGCAGGCGTCGGAGCAGAGGAAGACGAATGTTCACCAGGATTCGCTTTTATGGAAAGGGCCGGGCATCAGGACTCCCTACATATTCAGATCACATTTTCTGAGCTATCCAACTTGAATAAGTTGGCCGCAACGAGTTGAAATGACAGCGCCAATGTCGTTGTTTTTAAAAAATTTGTTGGCGTGTTAGACGGCCAGAAATTGGCAAATCCGTCCCTTATGCGGATTCGCTTAAATGTTATTATTGTTATGCGCCGAGGGATTCGATTTGACTGAACCCGAAAGCGACCCGTGGCTTGCACCAGCCCTCTCAGCGCGGCAGGAGCAGCACCGACGGGTACTCAAGAAGGCGATTCGGCTCGCCCAAGACTTCGAAGCAGCCTATCGACCTCGTCGTGTCGAGAGCCCTGGGGGTCGCGAACTCCTGAGCTATGTCGCTTACGCACATCTCGTCCGCACGATAGAGCTCTGCCGAGGAGTTCTGGATCTTCGAGAAAGCCCAGTTCAGAATGTTCTCATGAGGGTTCTTTGTGAGACTTTCATCAACCTCCAGTTCATCGAGTGCGAACGGGAGAAACGGATCGACCGGGCGAAAAACTTCCACGATTTCAGTGACGTGAATCGCTGGCGACTTCTCCGAGAGATAGGCAGGCGGTTCCCCCACATATTGCGGCAAGCTGGCAGGACCCACGCGGAACTCAACACCAAACTTGATGTCCATCGAGATCGCTTTTGTCACAAACGGAGTGATGGTTCCGAATACTGGGACTGGGACCGGTTGAACCTGGTGGCACGCGTTGAAGCCTATGCGAAGGTTCTGGGTGAGCAAGAAGCCAATCAATACTCGCGCATCGTGGGCCTCTACCAGGAGACGAACCCATACGTACACTCGGGTATGCGGTCGCTCATGGACTCCCTCATCGCTGCGGACGGCAACGAAGTGTTTCGCCCACGGCTCATATCGGAAGAACAAGAAATCAACTCCAGTTTGCTCGCTGCTGCGCTTCTCGCAGACTTACTCGCCACCTGTACGCGAATTCTCGACTGTTCCGACTTCGTTGAGCGAATCGAGGCGATGCGGAAGGAGGTCCTAGCTCAATAGGCTGTCGTGGCTCGCAGCTAAGCTCCGGTCGGTTAGACTGCACATTGGTGAACGTGGGTGCGATGCTGCGGGTCTTCGGTCCGGCCACTGACCTCTCGACGTCTCTCGTGCTTGGCCTGTCGGCAATGGCCTGGAGCGGCGGCTATCTGTTATTCGCCCTTGTCTATGGACCATTCCTTCTTCGCCCGAGCCTCGACGAAGAGTATTGGCACACGTCGCAAAAACCTAACTTTCGTATCCACATGATGTTCGGTATTGCCGGGTTTCGCCCCGGCAGGCGAACTACTTTGGTTTCGGCCAAAGTAGGTAAAACCATTGACGCCCCGTCTGGCTTCATTTAGAGCGAAGGGACGCGAACTCTAAGGAGGGCGAACCAACTCGCCGGGCTCAAACAAGGCCCGCCAGCAGATAAGAGCCTCCCTACGTGGGGCCAGCCGGCAGGCCGTCGAAAGGAGGAAAATTATCACCAGGATTCGCTCTCATGGGGAAAAGGGCCGGTCATCCACACTCTCGATAAATTCAGGTGACTTTTTGTAGCTATCCAACTTGACTAATTTCTTCAATTGACCAAGAATCACAATCGCATATTTCGGACCAGTGTATTGCTTTGAATGGATAAGGAAGATGGGTATTATGCCGATCCGTATAAGATGCCGTGATAAATAACCACGTGTTTACAACTGATTGAGATAGCTACACAAATGGCCTATAGGGCAGGAGAATTTACGGTGTGTTTTACGGGCAGATAATTAAAAATCTGGCTCTTATGTGGATCCATTTAAACATTGTTATACGTCAGTTGGGAAGATCGCAATGGCCTTAGTTTTTCAGTACGGGTCAAACATGTCTGTTGCTCGTCTCAATCACACGGAACGACTTGCTGGTGACGCAAAGCCAATCGGGATTGCCACAACGCTTGAACCCTTTGAGTTTGCATTTACCGTATGGAGTAAGACGAACAACTGTGCTTCTGCTGACATAAATCACAGCCAAGCTGGCAGAAGCATTTATGGAGTTGTATACGACATTCCCGATTTTTTGCTCTCAAGAGAAACCGCTAAGAAACAAAGCAGAAAGTCGTTAGACGCTATTGAGGGCGAAGGAACAAACTACATTCGCAAAACTATCAAGCTCCTCAAGACTAATGGGGCGCAAATCAGCGCAATAACCTATGTCGTAAAAGAGCCGATGGCTGGGTACAAGACGGCCATGGCTTATGTTAAGCACATTCTCGATGGTCTTAAGGAACACGCCATGCCAGATGAATATTGTCGTTACGTTGTTTCGCGAATCATTCAAAACAATCCAGAGTTACCTCTACTCGCGGCTGGCCATGACCCATAACATTACGGTGAACATGGGCTGGCTGGAAGGGTGAGAACCCCGCTGTAAGCCAGCCCGTTATCTTGCACGTTATGCGTTCAATAGATAAGGAGCGCCGATGAGAAAAACAATTACCCTGACTGCGATCTTGTTTACTTTAGCAGGTTGCGCAACCACCGCCAACTACGAAAAAATCTTACAATCTTGGGTTGGCGATACAGAACTAAACCTCATTAGAAAATGGGGGCCGCCTCGTGAGTCCTACGAGACAGGTGGCAGTAAATTCTTGGTCTATTCGTCTTCTCGAAATGTGTATCTTTCAGGCACAGCCCCCTCATACACAACAACAGTCATTGGCAACACTGCCTATACAAACGCCGTGGGCGGTACACCTGGTCAAAACATCGGACTTAGTTGCCAAACCACATTTGAAATTTCCGGCGAAAGAATCGTGTCATGGCGCTGGCAAGGCAATGCCTGCAAGGCACGTTAATAGCGGGATTCAACGAAGTTATGCATAACAAGCAATTCGAACCGACGCCGAAGACAGCGCGCCATGTTTTCTGTTGCCTCTGTGGCGGCGCGGCTCAAAGGCCGCGTGCACGGGGTCAGGTCTTGCAATATGACAGCAGATGGTCAGACTTTGGAATAGTTGAGTGAAGCCCAGAGGGGATTCCATGATGGCAGGACCTGACCCTCATGACTCTCGACAAAATTCAATTATCTTTTCGGAGATATCCAGCTTGACTAATTTCGTCAATTGACCAAGAATCACTCCTGATCATTTCATTCCGGTGGATGGGCTTTGAGGCAAAAAAGCCGTGTTATGCCAATCCGTATAAGATGCGGTGATCAACGACCCCATGGACATCAACTGACAGAGATTGCACCGATGATCGCCTAATTTTCAAAAAATTCGATGGCATGTTATACGGACAGAAATTGGCAAATCCGGCTCTTATGCGGATCCGCCTAAACATTGTTGGACCGCACGCCAGCTCTCGCTATGACACAACCTGCCGCCCACTCCTTTGACGTTCGCTTTTTGAAAAAAGGAAAGCAGAGCGTCATGCTTTTTCTACCCGAGGCATATTACGCGCTCATCGGGCTTGTGGTTGTTTACTGGGGCAATTTCGAGGTGGTGTTTGATTCGTGCCTTCAAGCGCTTATTGAGGGTGAAGCAAGTGATGGCGGCAAACAAAGAACCTCTAAATGGAGGCGGCAGTCCTTCAAGGTTAAAAGCCAACTCTTTAGGGCCATCGTTACCGAGTGGGTATCCACATGGAATACCCAAACCGCAGCACAACTCGTCGACCTACTTGATGCCTCGCTGAAACTCCAAAAGCGCCGCAACATGATCGCTCATGGAACCTATGGCTATTCAATCCCACCTATGAGTTCAGTTGCAGAGAGCTGCTATGCAATAAACAACTCAACAGGCGAGAAGCTACCGTTTGATGAGATCGTATTGAAGGAGATTTATCATGGAATATCTCATCTCACTGCGGACCTAGTTTTGGCTTTCAAGACTATTGGCAAAGTCGAAGGTCAGGTTGACGCCAGGAAAGACGACGAGCTGTTGCGCATTTACCGAGAGACTGTTCACCCATGGAATCCAGACCCACGTCTGCGAAAATAAGCTGTCCAATAAGGCGCTCAAGCCGACTGGCCAAGTCTTCGGCGCGGCCGGCGGCTTAGTTTTGGCGATAGGTCTTCTTGGAGAACGATTACTGTGCATTACGCAGATCGAGAATGATTAGGGTCAAGTCTGTTGTTGAGAGTTTAAAATAAGGTATCAAGATCCTATCATTGGGTACTCTTTTTCCTGAATTCGTCCATGCAGCCGAGGTTCCTTCGACTTGGCTCATGACTGTGGCCAGGTCTTGCCACGATATTCATCAAGATTAGTCCCACGGGAACGAAGTCATTTCTCCGCGTGACCTTTCCATTCTCATCAATGTCCTGTGGTTTTTTCTTGGCGCTTGGAAGAGCCGGGTTTTCGCCCCGGCAGGCGAGGTCCTTTTCTTTCGGGAAAAGGACCCAAAACCATTGACGCCCCGTCTGGTCTCATTGGAGCGGAGGGATGCCAATTCTTAAAAGGGCGGACCAACTCGCTTGGCTCAAACAAGGCCCGCCAAAGTATGAGCGTCCCTCCCTGGGGCCAGCCGGCAGGCGTCGGACTGTCAAAGTGGACCCTCTGAGGAGCCTCAATGAGGTGTAGAGGGGTAGTATCCGGTTCAGAAGTGCGGTCTTGCAACTTCATTCGCTGTTCGACACATGGCATGTTCCAGAGCCGGACGCGTCCATGGTCGTGTGTGGCGTTGAGGCCAACACGGGGATCTTCTCTCCCCTGCTCGATGCTCTGCGGGACGTCATCCGGCCAGAATTGTTCTCTTCTGATTTCTCGGCCATTTTTATCCCGATAGACCAGCTCATCGGTATCCAGATCGTATTCCGGTATGTCGGTCTGCTCCCAACGCTGCATGAAATATTGATAACACAACGTGTACAGCCCGTGATCATTTGCGTTGTGCCGCAACACGTATTCCGGCATCTCCTGAATATCCAGATCGGTATGGTAATGCTGCATCCAGAGATAGTCTCCAAGAATGACCAATTTCAGAAGCGGAGGATCCGAATAGAGTTTCAGTTTGACGGATTTTCCGACCCCCTGAAGCCGTTTGAGCAACTCAATACTTTGCCTGACGCCCGCTCGATATTTCTCAATCGACATCAACGGATCCGCAATCGCCCGGATCCGTGCACTGGCACCCTGGCTAAAGGGGTTCACCAGCATGATGTTGGCTCCCAGGCATTTATCCAGAATGGTCGATAAGTCCCCCACCTGATCACGCAACGTGTCATACCCGCTTGACCCGATGACCAGGACCGTCCGGCCACGCCCCTGGGTCTGCCGGAGCTTGCGAATCCCATCTTCGGCCCGCCGGGCCCGTTTGGGGAAAAATGACACGAAGCCGGCATCGATGGCCATTTTGGCCAGCTTCCGATCCTGCCAACTCCGTCGGATATAGGTCATCACCACAATCAGTAACGCCGCGACACCTATTTCCAACGCCACGATCGACATTTTTTCCTTCTCCACCCTTGTCCAATAGGTCAGAAAACTTCTGGCCGCGGTCGGGAGCGACATCGCAATCCCCGCACTCAGACACAGGATCACAATATGATAGCCAATGTCGGAGGCATTCTTGATACCCTCACCGATTTTGGCCACAATCTTTTTTACCATCACTATTTCCTTCTTTCTTTTCACGAAAAAACTACAAATAATTTACACACAAGATTCAACATATTCAGTGTCCCCTCTGACAACCATTGCTGCCCTATCACACAACTCCTGGATCCTTGTGGGATTGTTCCTGCTTTCAGGAGGCCACGGAGGGTTTGCACAAAAAAATCGTGTAAGTCCCTGTTTCCATCTCGAGGGGTCTGTCGCCCCGGAGAAAAGAGGTCTTACACGATAGACTTTACGATATCACAGAGTTTTCACTCCGACAAGCGAGGCATGTGAATGCCTGCCTTATTCTTTTTTCTCCTACGATCACTCCTTCGAATGATGCACATCACTGAGATTCCCCGGCTCATATACCGAAGCTGCAAGTGGCGACAACCAGTCACCGCCACTCTGTTTTCACTTTTTTAATTTGGTGGTACCAGATTGAAACGAAGCAACGCCAGATACTCTATCGGAGCAACAGCGTCGGAACTTTAGCGGAACGCAATAAGGCGAATCAGGGATTCCAACAGTCCCACCACGGCGAGAGTGGCTGACACCGGAAAAATGATCCACAAGGCTTCCCAGTTCAACGGCACATCCGGGAGAGGAATATGGGAAGGCGGTCAGGAAGTTGGCCCATGTCGCCCACCGTGCAAATGTCCAATCCAATGGCGACGGAGATCCTTGTCAGCACCACGATCAAGCCCGGCAATAAGGGAAAAGGCAATCGCTTCGGGGATGAGTGCCAGTGCGACGACAAGACCTGCAAGCAGATCGTTCCGGATATTCATCCCTCCACGGATTTTGGCCACTATCTCTTGTATCATCAATGATCCTTGTTTTGATTCAGACAGACATGTTTTCTGAAAAACACACGCCAAGGGGCCCTAGGAGTGACGGCACCAGCCGACACCCTTTTTGTCCCATCACACAACTCCCGGATGCTTGTTGGAATGTTCCTGCTTTCAGGAGACCAAGGAGGGTTCGAACAAAAAAAATCGTGTAAGGCCTTACTTCGCTTTTAAGGGGTCTGTTGCCCCGGAAGAAGAGGTCTTACACGATGCAGCTGACAATATCATAGACTCTTCACACGCACAAGCGGCATGATTGGAAGAGTGGGGAAACGAAGATGGCGAACACGCCTTCGGATCACTGAGGGGCGGAGAGTTCATCCTGGGCTACATGGCCGCGCATCGACTTCTCCGTAATATTGTCCTGGATTTCCCGGGCGATGACCCGTGCCAAGGTTTCAGCCGGCAGGGCACCCATGGGGAGCCCCCTCGTCTCTTCAAAAAAAGGATCATCAGGCGAGGCCGATCGGTGAATATTGATCAACACCATGGCCGGTTGAATGGTTTTGTCCTGTTCGCCTACTGTGATGGACTGCTCTTTGGGGACCACCCGGGTTCGCGTGGCCCAATCCCGATTATGGATGTCCGCGAACGCGACGTTCCAGATTTTGCCATTAAGCAGACTCCTCACCGCCTTCGGAGTCTGTTCCTGAAAGTATGGTTCTCGCACAATTTTTTGCAGGGCTTCACGCACCCGAATGTCATACAACTTGGTGGTGGAATCGGGTTGGGCCGGGGGAATCCGTGTGGTGGAACCGGTTTCATAATAGGATTGCCCCTCCAAACTGTTATACCGGTCGGTAGTGGTTAAATAGGTGCGAAACAAGGCTTGAAGCAAATGTTCACGGTCCTCTCCTGACAATTCTGCAATCTCTTGATTGGTCTTGATCGGGGCCTGCTTGAGGTCGCTGGGGAGCACCTTCGCTTGACGTTTCGGCGTCGTGTCGCTTTTGCTCACCACCCATTGAAATTCTCTGGCCAGAACCGGCACCAGTTGTTCCGGATGATTGAGGTAGCCTTGTTCTTCGAGCCCGGATGCGCTGATGAGGAGGTTGACCTGATTGGGTTGTGCGGTGCGGGCCACCAGTAACAAAAACTCTTTGCCCTCCCGGTTCACGACCTTCGGTTCAATGATGACTTTTTGCAGCGCCTCTTTGGCTAGGGCTTCCTGAAATCTGGCATAGTCGGTCCGATGTTCCATCATGTACTTGAACGCGCCAATAACCGTCTGGAGCGCGTCATCGACTCTGGCTTGTTCCCGGCTGCCTTGTTCATCCGTCCCGGCTCCCTCGGAAAGATAAATCTGAAACGGCGCACCCGCAATGGCATGTCCCACAGATTTTTCGGTTCCGGAATCCGAAACCACATGGTGCTCTTCGGAACCTTTATGGCTTCCCATGGCCAACGGAACGACCGCTCCCATCCATAGCAATCCCAGGATAACCCCTCCAAGGCTACTCGCCCAGGATCGCCTCCTGGCGTGGGGGCCGATCCGGTGAACAGGTGCGTAGATCACAGAAGAGCTCTTGCCCCATGCTTGCCGTCCCATATGCCTGCGAATCGAGGGGGGTTCCGGGAAATACGCTATAGTGCTTCACAGCCTTTTCCTCCCTTTGCGCTGTCTTGACTGAAATGACAGACCGGCCTCCAAGTGATACTTTACACCCCCATGATGGGGTTATGCTTTTCTCCCGTTCCACCAATCATGAAGACCCTTTACATTTTTTGTTCTGCAGGGGCAGCCCTATTCCGCTCTTGAGAGAATCAGGATGGTACCATCCCGTCAGAAACAAGGAGAGGTGTTTTTGTCTGACCTCTCGATCCATTTTGGATCTGAGATTTACCCGAAACCATCTCAATCGAGGTCCTTAACATGCTTTGGCAAGTCCTTGCTGAATTGGTCCTTCTGATCCACTTCGCCTTCATTGCCTTTGTCTTGTTTGGGGGAATTCTCACTATTTGGTGGCGTTGGATCCCCTGGGTTCATCTTCCTGCCGCACTGTGGGCGGCAGCCTTGGAATTCGGGGGGTGGATCTGCCCTCTTACGCCCCTGGAAAACCGGCTCCGACAGTCCGGCGGAGAGGCCGGATATGCAGGAGGATTTCTTGAGCATTATGTCTTGCCCGTCATTTATCCCCAAGGCCTTACCCCGGATATGCAATTTTGGCTGGGCTTCGTCGTCGTCCTTTTTACGCTTGTGACCTATGGGTTTGTATGGGGAAGAAAAACCACAGGTATTTAATTTCCTTCAGCCAACCCTCAGCGTTTACGTTGCAACATACATCATCCCATTATCATATTTCTTTAAACACATAGGGTCTATCTCAGCCCCATTTCTGTTGAGATAAAAATTAAAGATATACATTATATTTAACTTTAACTACCTACTTTTGATAATCGTCATTTGCCGCTACCACAAAGGTGATTATACATTTCAATGAGATAATGATTTAATTCATTTTGATGAGTACTCAATGGTGGGCACCCCCACTCTAATTTTCGTTCAAAGAGAATCGCCAGCCAAGCAACTTAAAGTTAAAACTAAACCATTACATTATATTTATATAGAGAAAAATTGACCATGGTCTCCTGTCCTGTCCCCCCTGTTTTTAGGGCATCACGCCCCTCCCCGTTACGCCGTCTGTTCGATGTGTGGCAGAAACTTTCCATTCCAAGTCATGACGACACGGTCCTCTCCTTTGTCACCCTTAACCTTTTCGACAGTGAGCTTAAAATCAATTGCCGACATAATCCCATCACCGAACTGCTCATGCATGATGTCCAGAATGGACTCCCCATAATGGGCGCACACCTCTGTCATGCGATAAATATGTGGCTCCTGCAGGACCGACGGATCATAGGATCGCATGGGAAATTCCCGCATCGCCTCAAGCAAATTCCCTGTGAGTCCCGGTACCTGCTTGACCAGCTTTACTTCTGTCTCCTTCTTGAGTTGCGCCTGCAATCGGAATAACTGGGCCACATAGACATTACACAGCCCGAGGGCTGCTGCTAGCTGATCGTATGTCTTTCCTGAGGCCTTTTTCGCTGCAAGCAACTGGGCGACAAGTTCCTGTTTGTTCATTTTCCCCCTCTCCCCCTTTCAAGCCTCCGAATGATTGATCTTCGCGTGCCCCCCCTTAATTTGGGGCACTCTTTTCTGGCTCATGTTCGACAATACGTTAGGCGGTGAATATGGACGTGTCAATCAAACATTCCCGCACGATGATGGTTCGGTATGTGCCAGAGAGATCCTGAAGCCTGGCCGGCTTTCCTTCCTAAGGGATGAAAATCTTCAACAGCGGTTCAAGGAATTTCCGCCTACCATTTCCCATTACCATACCCGACGCCCTGCTCATGTTTTAGGCAATTCATGGATTCATCCATCTCAAATCCACATGTGCCTCATTTATCCTTCTCTCCCCCACTCCCTAAACTGAAGAGGTCGATATGAGGAAAAAAGAGCATAAATACAGAATTTTTAGCACCCTGCCCCTCCCTATTTGAACAAGGTTCTGGTAGGTTAGAGTCTTCTTTTTTGGAGCAAGCTATGGCAGCGCGCGTGGTCATTACCGGGCTTGGTATCGTCTCCCCTATCGGGGTTGGCGTTCCTACGTTTTGGAAGTCCGCCCTTCAGGGTAAAACAGGGATAACGGCGATCTCATCTTTCGGCGATTTCCCCATGGAGTCCTATCGCTCAAGAGTTGGAGGGCAGGTTTCCGACTTTCGCCTTCCGGATCCTTCAGAAGATAAATTCTCATCGCGCGTGGACCGCTATGCACAATTTGCTCTCGCCGCCACACGGGAAGCCATCCAGGATAGTGGACTGAACCTTGAGAAGGAGCCGGCTGAACGGATAGGAGTCATGGCCGGGGTGGGCATGGGTGGCATGATGATGGGGGAACGTGAACTTACCACCCTCTATCAGTCCCGTAAGCCACATCGGGTCCACCCGAACTTTATCCCGACCATCACGCTTAACTCCGCCTCGGGCATTCTGGCATTGGCTTTTGGGGCAAAGGGCCCGAATCTCACCATTTCTACGGCCTGCTCCTCCAGCATTCATTCAATTGGACAAGCCATGCAGGCCATTCGCCTGAACCAGGCAGATGTCGTCATTGCCTCAGGAGCGGACGCCAGCATTACCCCGTTGGTCTTTGCCGGCTTTTGCTCATTACGCGCCTTATCCACCAAATATAATGACCACCCCGATCAGGCCTCCAGGCCATTCGATCGAGGGCGGGACGGATTTGTGATGGGCGAAGGGGCCGGCACCCTGATCCTGGAATCACTTCGCCATGCGACCCGTCGAAAAGCAAAAATCTATGCGGAACTGGCCGGATATGCCGCCACCAGCGAAGCGTATCATATGGTGATTCCCAGAGAGGATGGCTCCGATATTGCGCGAACCGTCACTCTGGCATTGAAAGACGCGGGGGTTTCGCCCTCACAGGTTGACTATGTGAATGCCCATGCGACATCCACCGTGGTCGGAGACGATGTCGAGGTCAAAGGGTTACGGGCGGTGTTCGGAAAACGCCTGAATACCATCATGGTTAATGCCACCAAATCGCTCATTGGCCATACACTGGGAGCGGCCGGAGCGATCGGGACAATTGTCTCGGCCTTATCCATTCAAACTGGTATAATACACCCCACTGTGAACTATGATGACCCGGATCCCCATTGTGCCTTGCCGGGACTTTCTACTAAGGTACAAAAAAAATCCGTTCGGGTGGGCTTGGTGAATGCCTTCGGATTCGGAAGTAACAATGCAGTCTTGGTCTTAAAAAAGTTTTCATGAAATCTTCCTTCAACAAATCCTCTCAACTCAGTCAACAGGTGTACCACACCCTCGGCAAATACCTTCAACGCGATCCGAAAGATCTGCATCCGGAAGATTCGCTCCGTGATGATTTGGGGTTGGACTCTCTGCAAACCATCGAATTAGTCTATGAAGTCGAATCGGCTTTTGATCTTCAAATACCCGATGAGGACTTCGGGCGATTAACGACCATCGGCGCGGTCATCCTTTATCTGGATGAACGAATACATGGGCAAGGGAGCACCCTCTCCGGCCCTCAAGCCACACCGTTGGCCAAGAATTCACGCCCGACTCCACTTGTCAAAAAACCCAAAAGCCGTCCCACTTCAAAAAAATCGCGCACATGACGATATCGTCTTCCTCACGATCCGTGAATATTCCTCTTCAGGAATTAGCCCAAGCTATTCACGCCACCATTCACGGATCCTCTGACATTCTGATATCCGGCCTCTCCCATCTTGAAGGCGCCTCCTCCGGAGATGTCTCCTTTGTCCTGAAGCCTTCGTTTCAAAAAGCGGCGCGTCAGTCACAGGCTGCAGCCTTCATTGTGACAGAGCCTATTCCCGACGACCCTCGACCACAATTAATTGTCCCGAATCCGCTGGTCGCCGTCACGACGTTGGCCCAGAAATTTTTCCTACCCCCTCTTCCACCACGTGGCATTCACCCCAGTGCTGTCTCCGGACTCGATGTGCGCATTGGTCCGGATGTCTCAATTGGCGCCCTCGTCACAATTGGAGACCGCGTGCTCATCGGATCCGGGGTCACCATCCATGCCGGGGTTCATATTGGCGACGATGCCATTATCGGGGACGAGTGCATCCTGTATCCCCATGTCTCGCTGCTGACCAAGTGTGTCATCGGCAATCGCGTCATTGTCCACAGCGGCACCGTCATCGGAAGCGATGGGTTCGGCTATGTGCAACATGAAGGCCGTCACCACAAAATCCCCCAATTGGGCCATGTGATCATTGAAGATGACGTGGAACTCGGGGCCAATGTGACCGTGGATCGGGCAACATTTGGGAGCACCGTTATTAAGCGCGGCACAAAAATCGACAACCAGGTGCAGATCGCCCATAACGTGGTAATCGGGGAAGACTGTATTCTCGTCGCACAGGTAGGGATTGCGGGCAGTACCACATTAGGCCGCCACGTCATGGTGGGTGGCCAGGCCGGCCTGGTCGATCATGTCACCATCGGCGATCAAGTGAAAATTGCGGCCGGCTCGGGGGTGACCAATGATGTGAAATCCGGTCAGATTGTGGGTGGTCGGCCGGCGGTCGAACATGGCATCTGGCGACGGTCACAGGTCCTTCAATACCAACTCCCCGAATTACGCAAGGAACTCCGGGCTCTTCAAAAACAGGTCCAACATCTTGAATCGCTTCTCACGGACCAATCTGCATCCAAGTCCACACCTGTCAAAGGTCGTTCAGCCTCAAAACCCTAATCCGCCAGAGCGGATCCGGGACCCAGCAGCCGTAGGGCTTCATCTCTTTTTGCGTTCCGGCAGCAACACCACCCCTTTCCAAAAAAATAACTTTGCCCAAAAATAGCCTGCCCAGGGCAGGGCAAACGCGGCGACCGGCTGCATAAAACCCGTGGCCACGGCTAATCCGGAAAGAGCAAAAAACATCACGATCCCCAGAAAGTACCAGAGCGGAACCAATCCACGACCTCGATGCTCAATGTCATGCTCCGTGATGGCCTTCTTTGCCTTACGGACCGACCGTTGGCTATAGGCTTTCATGCGACTGGCAAAATGTCCGGGAAACTCCCGCAAAAGATACTGTTGGTATTTTGTTTGAACGATTCCCACAAGCACGCCGGCGATGATGAGTGCCGAGCTGTAGGTAAAGGTTTCCCATCCATACGTTCCTGCCCAGAATTGAAATCCTAAGGCGATCACTCCGACGACGACCGAAATCAACCCCAACAAACTGGCAGGAAGCAGGATATTGGTCCGGACAAACTCCTGGGCTTTTTCCGTGTCGTCCTCATGACGTTTAGCCGTGATCATTTTTGGCATACATTGGTCTCCATATACGGTCTAGTCGGAAGATGTTGGGCTTGCCTCAGAATTCGTCTCATCCAACCCATCTTCTTCCGCATCGGGAATGCGATAGCGCTCACTCAACCATCCTTCCAAATCCAACAATTGACATCGTTTGGAACAAAAGGGTCGAAAGACATTTCCTTCCCATTGTTCCACGTTGCCACACATCGGACATTTCACGGTCATGTCGTTCCTTCCCGAGGGAGTGTGAAAAACACGTGTTGCACCCTTGGAGGGACTTATAACGGTGCCTTCTCGCCGTTTGGCCCTGCTCACGTCCTCCTCCGTACGCTCCGCCCGCCCCAAGCAGCGGCGGCCTTCCCTTCGAGAGGACTTCAGGGCAGGACTGGAGAAGCCTTTTTGTATCCTCACGTATGGTTTCCCGTGCGAGGTTCTGTCACTCATCCAGTCATGAAAAGAAAAAATACGAAAAATATTCAACAGTCCTCCCGATACACCCGGCCCCTTCGTTCACGCCTGCACTCATAGGCCGATAGACCACAAGCCTGCATCAAGTCAGATGTGTGCGGTGCCATGTTAGACATGAAATTGGGCTTCATACAAACCGGCATACAAGCCCCCTCTCGCCAGTAAGGTTGCATGATCGCCTTCTTCCACGATCTGTCCATGTTCCAGGACCACAATCCGATCCACGGTTTGCAGGGTCGACAGCCGATGGGCCACGATAAAGGTCGTCCGCCCCCGCATCAACTCATCCATCGCAATTCGAATCTCGACTTCGGTTTCGGTGTCAATATTGGAGGTGGCTTCATCCATGACCACAATGGGTGGATTTTTGAGCAGCACCCTGGCAATGGCGATACGCTGTTTTTGCCCAACGGACAATTTCACCCCGCGTTCCCCGATCCAGGTGTCATACCCGTCAGGAAGCGCTTGAATAAATTCATGCGCTTGGGCAGCGCGCGCCACGGCTTCTATTTGATCGTGCGATGCCGATAAGTCTCCATACGCAAGATTGGCCCGCACCGTGCCATTGAATAAAAATGGCTCTTGTTGGACAAAGCCGATTTGTTCTCGAAGGTAGAATAATGGGAGATGACGAATATCGTATCCATCCAGTTCAATCGCGCCCTCCCTGACATCGTAATACCGGAAGAGCAGTTTCATGAGCGTACTTTTTCCCACCCCGCTCGGCCCGACCAAAGCCACATGCTCCCCCGGCTCTACCGTCAGTGAAAGATGTTCATAGACCGGCATCTCCGGCCGATAGGCAAATGCCATATCCTTCCATTCAACTTTTCCCGACAACCGGGGTTGAACGGGACGAAGGTGTCCCCGGTCCGGCACGGCCGGCTCCGCATCTAGGATGTCGAACACCCGTTCACTGGCAGCCAAGGCATGCTGCAATAAATGATTCACGGAATGAATTTGATTGACCGGGGTATAAAACAACACGAGGTAAGACAAAAACATGACCAATTCACCGGTGGAAAGACGACCGGCGACCACCTCCCCCGCGCCATACCAGACAATCAAGACGGTTCCCAGGCTTCCGATGAAAATCATTCCCGGAGAATAAATCGACCATAAATACATCGCTTTCAGATTCGCCTGGCTGTACTTGTGGCTCATGTCACCAAAACGAGTCTGTTCGTAGGGTTGTCGATTGAATCCCATGGTTTCCCGAATCCCGGACAAGGAATCCTGCAGATAGCCATTGAGTTCAGCCGCCTGCTGACGGATTTCGTGATAATACCGATGGACCCGGCGGGTAAATCCCACGCCTCCGATGATTAAAATTGGAATCGGCAGCAGCACGAGAACGGCCATTTTCCAGTTCAGCATAAATAAAATAGTGGTAATGCCAACCAGGGTCAACGTAGCCGTTAACATGCCCTCAAGCCCGTCAATAAAAATTCGTTGCACATGCTCCGTATCGTTCACGACACGCGACATGATTTCGCCCGTCGATCGGTTTTCATAATAGGTCAACGACAACCGTTGCAGGGCCGAAAACACTTGTTGTCGAAGCCGATGCACCACCCGTTGCTCAAGGGTGTTGTTGAAACGGATTCGGAGAGAATTACAGAGATTCTTCAATCCATAGGCGAGGAACAATCCGACCAGCACCCAGGTCAGGACATCCATATTTTTTGCCGGGATGACGTCATCAATCACGATCTTGATGAGCCAGGGAGGAAGCAGTTCCAGTGCCGTCGTGACTCCGGCAAAGAAGAAGGTGACGCACACGAGCCCGCGATAGGGCGCCAGGTAGGACAGAACTCGGAGGAGCGATTTCACAGGAAGCTTAGAAACCTTTTTCGTTGACAGATGGCGTGATCCTGATAGGAATCACGGAAACACATTCGTGGAATTGATGAGCAGAAAACGCTCGACGGTCAGCTCTTTCAAGCAGGGATTAAATCACCGGGGCGGATTCTTCACGCCAATAGGCATCAAACTCTTCCAATTGGGTCAGGGTCGACATATCAGCCATTCGATCAATGAACAATTTCCCGATGAGGTGGTCCATTTCATGTTGGATACACACCGCATAGAGTCCGTTGGCTTCGAAGTCTTGAAGTACTCCTTGTCGATCATAGGCCTGCACACGGATCATGGACGGGCGGATCACCTTCCCTCGCATATTATCAATACTGAGACATCCTTCCCACATTTCACTTTGTGTGGGACTATAAAACACAATTTTAGGATTAATGAGGACGGTCTTGGGAAAACCATTCTTGCCCTCACATTCCATGACGACAATCTGTTCCGAATGTGCGACCTGCGGGGCTGCCAATCCGATTCCCTCATACTGGACCATCGTCTCAAACATATCATCAAGGAATGCCTGAACTCGCCGACTTCCTATTGATGCTGGGTCCACAGGCGATGCCTGTTGCCGGAGAACCGGGTTGCCGATTTTTGCTATAGGTAATACTGCCATACACCTTACTCCTTTTCGCGATCGTCCAGGTCTGTAAACTCATAAACATGCCACTCCTTCGACCACCGTCCGGCGACGAGCCCAACTACCCTCCGGCCATTGAAGGATCGGTATTAACTCACATTCTGGTCTGCCGGTGCTCGAGGGGGTTCTGCGGATGGCGGTGTCACACCCAATCGGTCTTTATTCTCTTCCCACCAAGCCCACCATTCCTTCACCCATTCCTTTCTGTCTTCGGGTGTCGAAACTTCCCAATCATGGATTGAGCCACTGAATCTGGTGAGAATCCAGAAAGAATCCCGCGCTGTGATCGACACATATTGTTCCGGATCTGAAATGGCACTGATAATAACAGGCAGCACTTCCTTTCGAGGCACCCTCCGTGATTCAAACACAGCCGTGTTTCGAATCGTGGAATTGGGATCTTTCACCATCACCTCTATGGCCGGAATGACCTGGTTGGGGTCCAATCGTGTTGCCACACGCAAGGCATGGGACCGGATTCGTGATTCTTCATCCGGATTCATAGCCACCTCCAGTAATCCCGGGATTGCAGAGGGATCATTCAACATGGAGAGGGTTTCCACGGCGTTGAACCGGACTCTGGGCACCGGCATCTTGAGTGCTTTCACCAAATACGGGATCGAATGCTTTCCAAAAAAGACAAACTCTCCGATAGCCCAGAATTCCTGCCGGCCCTCAAGCATGGGGATAAGCGCTTCCAGACGCTCGTGATCCTGGGGCGTGAGGGTTTCAGGGGGTGCCTTGGCCTCAACCCCCGTGGATTCTGGCGGAGGAGGAGCCTCATAGGGCATTTGCGTCAGATAGACGGGGAAAGAACTTGTTCCGCGGTCCTGAGCCCACAGCGGGGCGCCAGCCAGGAAAAAGGCGCCAACCACCCAGCATATTGCCTGTGACCATATGGTGATTCGCTTCGTCATGAACATCCCTTTCGTGAATCCACGTATATGAAACTTAGCAATCAGATAGTCTAGTAGCAGATGGCTAAAAGGGTCAAGCCAAGCTAGTGCACTTTCAGCTCAGTCCAAGCTCGATCATAATAGCGAATGGCCTCCTGCACATCTTCCAACCACTCCATTCCGGCAAGCATATCACTTGGCGGGTAGACAGCCGTATTCGTGCGAATGTCCGCAGGCAGACGATCCCGAACATGTCGATTGGCTGAGGCAAATAATAGTCGCTGGGATGTGGCAAGTGCCACCTCTTCATCTAAAAGATAATTGATAAAGTCCATCGCCAGCGCTTGTTGACGGGAACTGGCCAAGACCGCCAGACAATCCGTCCACATCATCCCGCCTTCCTGGGGGAGGGCATACCGGATTGACGGGTGCTCACGCATCGCCCTCGCAATCGGCCCGCCCCAGGCATGCGCTAACACCACTTCACCGGACACGAGGAGTTGGTCGAACTGTTCACTCGTATAGGCCTTGACCAATGGCTTTTGCCTCATCAACTTATGTTTAGCTTCTTGAATGGCCTGGGGATCGACACTATTGAGCGAATAGCCTAATGTCTGAAGTGCCATCCCAAAGACTTCCCGTTCATCATTCAGCATGCTGATTCGACCGGAAAATTTCGGATCCCATAAGGCTTCCCAACTGGTTGGGGGTTCTGTCACTACATCAGCATTATACCCCATTCCAACTGTGCCCCATAAATAGGGAATGGCAAACCGGTTTGTGGGATCAAACGAGAGCTGTCGGAGGTGAGGCTCCAGATCCTGCACATGTGGAATTTTTGCGGGATCTAACTCAGCCAGCAATCCCAATCGTCCCATGATGCCCGCCATAAAATCAGATGGCACCACGACATCATACCCGGTCATGCCGCTCTGCACTTTGGCTAATAATTCTTCATTGCTACTAAAGGTATCAATCACCACCCGAACCCCACGGGTCGCTTCAAATTTGGCAACCAGAGCGGCATCCACATAATCCGACCACGTGAAATAATACAGTGTAGAGTGCTGGGAGGATGGCGATTCGGGGGATGTGGAAGATTCCGAACATCCTCCCGCCACCAGGAGGGTCCAGAGGACGACATACAGATGTATCAGATTTCTCACATGCAGTCTTTCATCAATAGGAAGATTCAGCCGAGGCGGGTGTGGACCGCTGCTGAACGAACCAGGATAACCCCACGCATAGCATGGACACCACCACCATGACCGCCGACAAGGCATTAATCTCCGGAGTCATCCCAGTTCTGATCATCGAAAACACTTTGAGTGGTAACGTCGTCGAACCGGGACCGGCCACAAAAAATGTCACCACAAAGTCATCCAAAGATACCGTAAAGCCTAACAGGCCTGCCCCCCAGATTGCCGGGCGTAACAAGGGAAGCGTAATCCGGGTGAGCACATCCCATGAGGTGGCACCCAAATCACGGGCCGCGTCTTCCCAGGCAGGGTCCAGCTTACGAAGTCGTGCCCTGACGATGACGATGGTCAACGGAAGATTAAAGACCATATGTCCAATAATAATGGTACCAAACCCCAGACGGACCTGACACAAGACAAATACCATTAATAAGGCCACACCCAATAAAATTTCCGGTATCACCAGGGGCAATACCAGGATCATATTGACCCAGGATTTTTGCGGTCCTTGACGGGTTTCCAGGCCAATGGCGGTCCCCACTCCAAGGATGAGAGCCATTCCGGTTGAGAGCAATGCAATGACCACACTATTAACGGTCGCCTCGAGAATCGCCTGGTCCATCGCCAGCTTTTCATACCACTGAAACGTGAACCCTTTCCACGCTACTCCCATCGTAGAAGCGTTAAAGGATAGCCCGATCAGAATGACCACCGGCAGATATAAAAACACCATGACCAGCAGGCTCATCACAATGAAGCTGGACGGCATCCGTTTCATGACGGATCCTGCTCCACGGACGTACGACCCGACAGAAACCAGAGGAGAAGGACCGTTCCCATTAATCCGAAAGAAAGCGCGGAGCCAAACGGCCAGTCTCGTGCGACCAGGAATTCTTGTTGGATGAACGTTCCCAGCATCATGTTTTGTCCTCCACCCAACAGATAGGGCGTAATAAAAGCACCGAGGGAAGGAATAAAGACCAACACCCCACCGGCCAGAAAACCCGGAGTACTGAGAGGAAGCAGCACATGTCGAAACATCCCGCCCATGGACGCATATAAGTCAAACGCCGCATCCTCCAATTGCGGAGAAATACGTTCTATGGCCACCACCAGAGGAAGCACCATAAAGGGCAGATAGCCATACACCAGTCCCACGAATACCGACAGATCGGTGAATAATAGGGAAAGTGGCTCGTCCAGCAATCCCAACCTGATCAACAGGCCATTCAGAATACCGTCCGCTCGAAGAATCAGCACCCACGCATAGGTGCGAACCAAAAAATTCGTCCAAAAGGGAATCATCACGAGAGTCAGCAATATGAGTTGCCAGGGCCGGGAGGCCCTGGCCAGACAATACGCCAGGGGGAACCCCACCACCGCACAGATGAAAGTCGTCAATCCCGCCAAGAAAAGAGACCGGAAAAATATCACCCCCACTAGTGGATCGAAGACACGTTGATAATTTTCCCAGGTGGGGATCCAGGTAATTCCCCCATACATTCCCCGACTCGCCAGACTTACACCAAAGACCAATATCAGCGGGAGAAAAAAGAACAGGCCTAAAAAGAGACTTGCCGATAGGAGGGACAGCTTGACAGGAAAAGCGGAAGATGTGTCAGAACGATTGTTCAGCATGGTGCCGGATGGGCGGGCAAGACCAGTCCCTCCTGTGCGCGCCATTGCACATACACCGGCTGGCCAACGGTCAATGGCCTGGCCTGTGCTTCGGCGATTGGCACACGAGCCATCCAGATCGCCTCGTCTCGAAGCCGAACATGATACACCACTTCATTCCCGGAAAAGGCGACTTGGTGCACAATTGCCTGAAGGCTATTGTCATAACCGTTGGGGGAAGGGTCAGAGGACACATGTAGGCGCTCTGGACGAACCATAACCGTGACGGCCTCCTGCAGAGATTCATGCGGGGAACAAATGACCTTAACGGGTGACAAGACTTCATGTTCAACCCGACACCATCCACCTTCACCGGAGGCAATCCTACCGGACAAGACATTGGAAAGACCGATAAACTGAGCCACCATCGAAGATACGGGGCGATCATAGATCTCCTGAGGCGTCCCCACTTGCAGCACCTTCCCACCCTGCATGACCGCAATGCGATCAGACAGCATGAGGGCTTCATCCTGCTGATGAGTCACGCAAATAAATGTCGCATTGCACCTCACGCTGCAACCGCTTCAGCTCTCCTTGCATCTCCTGACGTAACTGCTGGTCCAAAGCAGCCAAGGGCTCATCCAACAGCAGGACCACGGGACGATTCACTAAGGCTCGTGCGAGCGCCACCCGCTGCTGCTCCCCTCCTGACAATTGTCCTGGAAGACGCTTCTCCTTTCCTTGCAATCGCACTAGAGCCAACATGTGACTCACCGACTTGTGAATATTCGCCTGGCGTTCTCCTTTCATGCGTAAACCGAAAGCCACATTCTCAAACACCGACAGATGCGGGAAAAGCGCATAGTGCTGAAACACCATATTTACGGGTCGCTTATGAGGGGGATCGTGGGTGACGACACGTTGCTGAATCACTATATCTCCTTGATCCGGCCGATCTAATCCGGCAATTAATCGAAGGATTGTGGTTTTCCCCGACCCACTCGGCCCCAATATGGAAAAAAACTCTCCGCTTTGGATAGACAATGAGACATGATCCACCGCCCTCACGAGGCCATGAGTTTTAATAACCTTATCGAGGACTACGCTTTCATTCACGAGCTAGAGATCCCTTCCGGGAGGAATGGACAAATCGCCAGGGTGACGATTCTAGGAAGGGAGGAAAATGGAAGTCAATGCAGGGTCAACGGCCTTCCCACGTCCACTGCAACCCCATGAAGAGGAGCGGGGTGCTAGAAAAATCTATGGCGATTGCGGGATGACTGGAGATCCGCCTTAGACATTTGAGGCGGTCATGGGCATCTGGGGGTTGCAAAACCGCTTTTTGAACTGTCGGATTTTGGACATGGACGTGCCTTCCTTAAAGCCCAAGCTCCAGGCGATTGAGCAGGAAGTTGATTGGCTCGTCCTCCCAAATGGAGGGCGGCATGCGACCAAATGTCCGGGTTATCATGAAAGAGAAGATTGGACGTGGATCGTTCGACGGTGAGTTGCCCTGTTTTTACCGGACATGCCGCGCCTCCATTGGGAAAGTCGCGCTACTTGCGGCCAACGAGTGTTCAGGCACTTCATTCCCTCGTCTTGGCTGATTACCACACACCCCATTTTCATCTGAGATACCCTCGCCCCCAATACATCCTTTTTCACCCCGGTCGTTGTGACGGAGTTGAAGATTCCATCTGACGTTGCTCCGAGGCCACCACGGCATCAACCGAATCATAGATAGGCACGATCTGGGGAAAATTGACAAATGTTAATATTTCACGGACTGCCGGCTTTGGATTGACCATACTGAGTCGAATGTGTTTCCGATTGAGGTGATGATAGGTGAGAAATAATTTGCCTAAGGCACGACTATTTAGGGTAGTCAGGGCTTCCATATTCAGAATGATGTGCTTGCCTTGTATTTCCTGTACTTGTAAGACCGCCGCCTCTAAAGCAGGTTCCGCATGACCCATCAAAGCATGTCCCGAATGTAATAACATGCATATCGTCAATGGGAGTCGGTTGGGTAGGCATCGTAGACATCACGGCTTGATAATTTCCATTTCGGTTTTCCTCTTCTGCAACTTAAAAAAATTCAATTCTTATCACCAGGGGATCAGGCAACCGATCGGACTTCAGGCTTTTCCTGCATAATCGGAATAATGGTGGCTAAACCCGCCAGATCCAAAAGTGCCCGCACAGAGGGCTTTGGATTGATCACCGTCAAGGCCATGCCTTTCCTTCGAAGCAAATGATAGAGCAATAACAATCTTCCAATGCCTGCACTATCCATAGACGATACTCGTGAAAAATCCATGACGACGCGATGACACGGTCGTCCTTCTCCCGCCGCCAACGCCGTTTCCACCGGGACCCGTCCGAATTTATCGAACCGACCAGAAAGCATCAAGATTCTTGTTCCATTCTCCCACCGTGCTCGTACCAACATACACCTGCTCCTCCTTTATAGTCCGTGACACATTTTGGTATTGAATAGCATCTGCTTTGCTATCCTTCAAACCAGATAATCAGCAACAGATGTGCCACGCTCACATTTGGGGATATTCCGGCCTCCGCATTTCTCACATCAAAATTTCCTTCAAAAAACAGGTGTGTATAGAACCGAGCATGACACAAGGCCCTCGACCTCCTACCAACCGTCAAGCAGACCTTACCCAATGGGTAAAAACGTTCTATGGGAATTCTACTGGACAGTACAGTTTCCTGCCCCCCACATGTAATGCTACATTGAAAGAATGGGTGCCCCCCCACAGGCAAGTAAGGCGATGACAGGACTGGGGGCCACGCGCCAATAGCTGGGAAGCCCAAGGAAGAAAAAAAAGGGCAATCTCCTTCCCTTCCTACAAATACATTGGATTTCATGCTTTTCAGAATTCATTTCTCCTCACCCAGATTCATCCGTTTTGCCCCCCTTCCCACACCTATTACCATATATCCTCCTTCCTTGAGAGACTGAGAGGAGGGCCTCCTGAACCTCGTCATCGAATCAGCTTCCTGTGTGAATAAGATACGGTCTGTATTAATTCCGATACTTCGGTCTGCATGATTAGATCGAAACTTCCATTTCTCAACCTTCCCTGTTTCTTTTAATAAAACAATTAGTTAGTAGCCTGGAATCCGTTCGGTCGGATGCGCGGAAATGCGTGGCATTAAGGTTGCTTTTTACATGAACCAAGAACAAAAAGAAGGCAACGGTGGAACAAGGAGGACACCATTATGGATTGGACAACATTATGGATTATCGAAACGGTTATCGCGTTTTTGGGAGTCTTCTCCCTTCACTGGTACCGAGGCTAGCAAAATATATCTCTCAATTTAGAGGGGTGATCATCAAGACTAATTATTAAGAAAGGATGTGTAGGCGATGCTGTCTCATCCGCTCTCCTGGTGTCCAATAGAAGCGGTCAATTGGGGGAAGCTCTCCCCCACCTATCCGTTTCGATTCAATGGGCCAGGATACCTTTACTGTATGTGGTGTGCACATTACATTCGTTTGGTTGCGGTCTCGAAAGAAGGGGCTAAGTGTTCGGACTGCCACCGAGACTTGGCTGTTGCCCTTAGTTAATTCCGGCAGAACTTCAAGGTAGGATCTACACCCTCAATCGTTCCTTTTCGTCTCCAGGAAAACGAATTACAGGAATTTAGAAACAGTCGATTGGGAAGGATTCAGTCAAATGGCTTCTTGATAAGAGAGAAAGCCCGCAAGGTAAATGGTTAGCGCTGATTTGAGAAAAGGAAAAAACACATAATACGCCAGTTGAAAATCTAGGACCCAAGGTTAAGCGCCACTCTGCCATGCTCAAAACTTTCCACAAACTTCTTCCTCCCTGAATATATTCATCTTCGGTGGCTATCACATCTTGCATCTATTGTGAAGTTTTCCATGAGAACTCGTGACAGGCTAAACCCTGGACATACAATACATACCCTACCTGAGGTAGTCCTAAGGCGACATATTTCCTCAAACAAATCCAAAACTTACTTACTGTTTTATCTAAGTGCCCTGTATTAGGGGATCAAAGAGCAGAGGATTCAGTTCATGCCTGAAGAAAGAAACAAAGGCATTCTAATCGTAGATTTCCTGTCGGACCGCCTCGTGTTCAGAGGCATAAACCGGAACGCAGTCGGGAAGGTGACAGCCTTCCAGTGCAGCTCGGACGCTAGGAGAAGGCCCCACAATACTTAGCCCAATGTGTTGGGGTCGTAGTTTATGGTACCAGAGGTACAAGAGCCCGAGACCCACCGAATCAATTCCGGTGATGCCCATGAAATCCAGAATAATGTGTTGACATCTCATACCTGTGGTGCCGAGGATCAGGTCCCCGATACCAATAGTTGATTGTCGATCAAACCGTCCGGTAAAGATGATAACGGTGGATTGATGATTCAGTTTTTCGCAGACTTGGAGCATTTAATCTACCTCTTAATTTGTGGAGCACCAAAATGGGAAGTTTTAATGCGTAGAGTTATATTCAATCTATTCCGGATGGGCCTAACAATTACTCGTTACGACTAGAGGTAGGCATCAGTGATCTTCTTGAACAACCTACACACAAAGAAGGGACGACTCATGAAACTGCAAAAAAATGACGGGGGATACGTGCTATTTCCGGTCGTGGATAAATGGGAGGGTCAAGGATTTAGTAGGGGGACAACCGGAACGAAGCTCAACCGCTCGAACGCTCTCACCACGCACACGACCGGGGGTAAGTAACGACAGGTCAAGACTAAAGACGGTTTTATGATGGAGAAAATTGGCCGCGAGCAGATCAAAGGTCCAAAGACTTTTCGAGCTTAAACCCTCTGATTTTTCGGACCACAAATTTTAACGCTGGTATTCTGACGGAGGGATAGTCAATTCGATGCAGCGGAGAGGCATTCAAGGCTGCTTGTCAGAATGCTGGCATTCCAAGGATTCCGGGTTCATGATTTCCGCCATACGGCCATCATCAATTGGCGACGGGCAGACATTGATCATTGGACCATCATGCGCATTTCCCGTCATTAAACAAGGGCCTGTTTTACCGGGTACAATAGCTTTCGAGAGCCTGACCTTCAGGCAGCTCCTCACCTATTTAACACTAGCCCCAAAAACCTCTTCCCAAACCCTTCAGGCTTCAAGGGAAAAACTCGCTTCAAGTTGTTGATTTCATTGGTGCCGGAGACCGGGGTCGAACCGGTACGAGCTGGTAAGCCCGAGGGATTTTAAGTCCCTTGCGTCTGCCTATTCCGCCACTCCGGCATCGCACAGATTGGCGACGAGACTGTACCACTCCTTAAAAACCGGTGCAAGATTTTCAGGCAGAAACATCGGTAGAGGATAACCTCATGCATCCCCTAGTCATTTCCCTTTTTTCTTTTGGTTTGATGCCCGACGTACAGGCCAAAAAACAAGAGGATGCGAATGCATTCGCATCCTCTTGATCGAGGGCCACTGAGGGTCCTATGAAAGCCGAATCCTTAATTGACTCGAACAACCATATGATTCCGCCGATTCTCCTGGAAACAATCTTCACTGTCGTTTTGACAAAATGGTCGCTCTTTGCCGTAGGAAACAATCTTAATCCGGTCCGGTTGCACACCCAGATTCACTAAATACTCCCGTGCCGCGTCGGCCCGCTTCTGACCGAGCACCAGATTATAATCCTGTGTCCCCCTTTGGTCGCAGTGACCCTCAATCGTCAAGGCCTTTCCAGGATTCGCTTGTAACCATTGCGCCCCTTCTTCAAGATACTTGGCGGCACTGCTAGAAATATTCCAACTGTCAAAGGCAAAGTAAATATCCTGCACCTGACCGTGTTGGATCCCCATGGAACCACTAAAATTCGACTCAAATATCGAGCCATTCGTATCGGTTCTCCCAATTCCCACTGAGGCCCGCCCTCGCTGGCTATGGCCATTGGCAATGTTCGAGTCAGGATCGACATACTCCGGAGAAGGACCGCCATGTTCCTTCTTATAGGTTTCAGCCCAGGTCGCAGGATTCACTCCTCCTTGAGAAGAGCCATCATTAAGAGTCGCGGACTTTGACGGATCACCATAAAAATCCCGGCTATTCTTGCCGTTTCCCAGATAGGCATTTGCCCAAGCTTCTGGATCAGGATTTTGACTGGACGCCATTCCATTTTCAAATCCAGACACAGGTCCATGATTAGGGCCAGATCCATCCACACCGGGGTATTGGTGCCCATAGTTTGAGCCACCTTGACCCAACGTTCCTTCCTCGCCCCGAATTGTCTCTGAATTCGAATTAGGATCCGCCCCATTGACTCTGTCTTGAGAATTGGAACCATTTGCATACTGGGAAGCTTTGTCTCCATTGACCAATCCACCATTTCTTCCACTTCCCACAACTGATCCGTTGGCCTGACTGACTCTATTAGGATCGACTGCATTTCCATCTTCACTTGAAGCCATCCCTTCACCTTCCGAGTTGGCCCCAGTTCGGACCGAATGGCTACTACATCCCGAAGCCATAAGGACCCCTAGTATGACAACGACTATTAAGTTGCTACGATTTGGACAAACCCACATGAGATCCTCCTGGTGCAATGGTGACTGTTTGTATCATGAGGTAAGGGGGAAGATTAATCCGTCAACCTCCTATACGGGATGATTTCTGAAAAAATCCGCTTAAATCTTGTTCATTCTTCCGCAATAGACACGTGCAATCCTTATCGGTTGCTTTGCAGAAAAGTTAAGGATGCCCTATAACACAGGGAATAAGGCCCTATTGAGCACTGTACCGGGAGCACCACGTATCAGGTCCACCTCAACAACTTGTATAAAATGGGGACAAACCTTCCTTCCCTCCCTGGTTCTGAAGGAAGAATAAAAAAATTCCCCGGTCCGGTTGGACCGGGGAATAGGGACAGATCCTGAGCGATTGAGAAGAAATGACGCTGGAATGAGAAATTCGGGATCAGAGCTTTGAGGCTAGATTCTGTAAAATCTCCGATTGATACCAGACCCAAAATTTACCGACTCCCTCCGGCACGGATGTTTGCGGGTCATATCCCAATAGCCTGCGGGTCTTGGAGATATCAGCAAAAGTATAGGCAATATCGGCATCTAACATAGGTGCGGGAACGAGCTGTGCCTGGCGCCCTGTTAACTGTTCAATGCCTTTCACAAAGTCAACAAGAAGAACCGGTTCGCCTCGTCCAAGATTCAAAATTTCATACCCCATCGGGCGGTCAACCGCCGCGACCAGGCCACTGACAATATCTTCCACATATGTCCAATCTCGATGCATGTTGCCATTGTTATAGAGGGGCACTTCACAGCCGGTGAATATGTTATCTAACACTTTATAGGCCATCATATCGGGACGGCCCCGCGGACCATAGACGGTAAAAAATCGAAAGACGGTGCAATTCAAACCATACAAGTGGTGATAGGTATACCCTAGCAATTCACTTGCCCGCTTACTCGCCGCATATGGGGCAAGCGGCTTATCACACGAATCCTCCGGAACAAAGGGAATCGTCTTGGTATTGCCATACACCGAAGATGTTGATGCAAACACAAACGTTGGTGAAGGTGAATCTTTGCTCTGTGAACCAATCCGCCCCACACACGCATCCAATAAGGCCATCGTTCCCATCACATTGACATCGTAATACAGTGCAGGATCATCAATGGACACCCGAACTCCCGCCATCGCCGCTAAATGGACGACAGCATCAAAAGGATGATCGGAAAAAAGATGTGCAACCAATTCTCGATCACGAATATCTCCCTTGAGAAACTGAAACGTGCCAGGCCATTTACCGGTTTTGGCATGTTCGGACACTTCTCGAAGATTTTTCTCTTTACGGGCAGGAGCATAGTAATCATTGAGATTATCAAGACCAATCACGTGATCTCCACGTTTGACCAATGCTTCCACTGCATGGCTTCCAATAAATCCCGCAGCACCGGTTACCAATATCGTTTTCCCCACGGACACTCCTTTTTGTTTCTTAGAGGGTTCATATCTGGCACATCTTCTCTCTGACTTTCAAATTGATATACATGTGCATTAATTTTTTCGGCAACTACCCTCTCATGCTTGATAGACAAGAACAAGCATAGGTCGAGTACCCCTACCCATTGCTCACTAAATTTTCCTGAATCAGACTTTCGTCCAAATGACGACTTACTCCACTTTCACTTGAGGGACCTCTACTCCATTGCTACAATGCAGAATGCTTACCCTATTGTGTGTGGGATCGTAAAAGATCCCGAAACCTTAGAGATTACCGACCTAGGAACCGGAAAAGATTTCGAAGCCGAAGTCGTTGTCTACAATTGTGATTGTCATACCTACCAACAAGTCGTCAGTCTTTTTTGTCAAGTGATTCCCGGGATGACCCCGAAAAAAGCCTTTGAATTAGCCTGGCAGATTGATCACCACGGAAGTGCAATTGTCTTTCAAGGTGACATAAAAAACGCTGATGTAATTGGAAAGCAGCTTGCAGCAGGTGGCTTGCGAGTTGAAGTCCGCTACTGAATTCTGACACCACACGACAGGATCGTCCTACTTCCCCAAGTTATTTTTTCTTCACGCGGGCCGGTCTCGCAGACAGGGTAGCTGTTTTTTTGGCTTTGGCGACTGGAGCAGATTTTTTATTTTTTCTAACTTTGGGAGCCGTTTGTATGGGCTTCCCTTCAGAGGGCTTTTCCCCGTTGACCTTTCCAATTTTCTTGGTGGGCAATCCCGACTTCATTTTTGAATCTTGCACTGAATTGAGGGGTAAGGGGACAGGCATCGTGTCTGCTGGAGAGGCTCTAGAGATTTTACCCATTTTCTTCACGCCCTTCCCCTGACCTTTCCCCGAAGATCCTGTTGACGTGGGCACTGGGAACGATGGGAGTTTCTTTTTTTTCAAGGCATCACCTGAAAAAACACGAACTTGGTACAATTCGAATAACGATTCAACCGCCTTTTGATCCCCTTTCCGTGCAAGCGTGAGAAGGCGACGGCGTTGATTCATTTCTTCTTCTTCCGTATGGGAAGTGACTCGCCGCTCCATGCTCAACTCCTTTCCTTATCCCGAAATCAAACTTTCTGACATTCCACTGCAGACCGCATCTTACACTAAACTCCATGACATTGGCAATATTCCCTAATGAACATTTCTAGGCTTTAGGAAGTAATTTTTTTATAAAAAAATGCCCATGCCTTTTACCCAAACTGCAGTTTGGGAGAATTACCAACAAGAGGCCAGATTACAAAATTAAAGCAAGGACCAAAAGATTTTCCGTGAATGAATTTGGTGGCCTTTCTCCCATTGAAAAAGAGGTGCCCATCATTCTGAGTTGGCTCTGATGTAAGGAAAAAATTTAGACATGGTTGCCCCTTTTCACCAGAGAATATTTGCAAATCGAATCTTTCTCCTAAAGATGAACCCACTGAGAACCTTCGCTTAACCCTTTCTACCCTGAACAACAGCGGCTTGATTGACAGGCCAAAGAAACCACCGATATAGTGTTTTGACTTTCCCCATTGAATTTTCAAAGAAATTTCCATTTTGTGCTGCTTCGTTTATTCTTCTTATCCAAAGGCTATTCTGATGACCCAACGCACCACCCCCTATGACATTGAACAAATTGGATATACCCTTGTGCGATTCAATAGTACAGGAATATTTGAAACGCACAAAGACCACATGGTAGACCCCTACGCCGATACACGAACCCCTAAAGGCCCACAGGTGGAGGGCATTCAATTCGCCCCGCAAGAGGCCAACAAGATCCTACCGGCTATGGTCCTCCTGCATGATCGCTATGGACTCACGTCCCACATTCAGGAATTAGCGAAAGGTCTTTCCTGTCAAGGGTACGTAGTCTTAGTTCCCAACTTGTATGTGAGACAGGGCGGAATGGTGACGGCCAATGCTGAAGTGGCCAATGCCTTAATGGAGCGTGTTAATGAACAGCAAGCCTTGCAGGATATCAACGCCAGCTTTGAATTTCTCAACGCCAACCTCACAGAAGATTCCTTATTGGAAAGAACCACCCGCAACGCACATGCAGTGATCGGTTTTGGCATGGGGGGAACACTGGCAATAAAAACTGCCGCGCATCGGCGTCGCCTTCAGGCCGCAGTGGCAATCTGTGGCACTTTGCCAACCGATCTTCAAGTGGCTCAACGCTTATATTGCCCTCTCTTACTCCAGACCCCAGGACAAAGCGTTCTCAATTCGGAAGAAGAACGTGCCCAGTTTTGCCAAATGGCCAAAGAAGCTGGGAAAAAGATCGAAGTGCGATCTTATCCTGAAGCCTCTGATGAATTCTGGCAAAGTAGCACTCCCAGCTATCGGGCATCAGATATGGAAGAAGTCCTGCAGACCTCAATAGACTTCATCAATGCGATCATCAACAAAACCATTTAAGCCCCAATGTGATTTTCCAAAGCCATGGCCGACTCGTTTCATCAATTCATCCCTTCCGAACACTAACGCTTACCTTGAGAAATCTCATGGCTTGGCGTGGCAATCGAAATATAGAATTGATTCTCTGGCTTATTGGCGCCCACATTTTTATTTTCTGTTATCTTTCCCCGGCCTTTGCCAATCAGGAATCAACCGGACTCCCCTGGTCCTTCCTTAAAGAACACCGCACAGAAATTCTTCAGCTTGCCTCTGATGACGAAGCCCTAGCCTTCTTCAACTCCACAACCACTATAGAGGACAGAGGCTCTCATATTTACAGGAATTCACAATCGGAACCTACGCAGTTGAACCTGCCAGCAGAGATCATCGAGGCCGTCACCAGCTATTTAAAATCTCTGGCTGCAACCAACCACGCGCAATTCTTTCGAGAGATCCTGGTAAAGCCAACAACAGGCAGCCCATCACTTTCCGACATCATTCCCGGTGAAGCGCAACTGCAATGGATCATGACACACTCCACCCTTCAAGGCTTGAAACCCATAATTGATGGCTTTAGACAAGTAACAGCCTGGTCTCACATGTCGACTTCCCACCCAGTCCCTCCTGACGGAGAATTTGCCAAATTCGCTTCCTATTACGACCAAACTTATCAGGATTGGGATGAAAGCCCCCAATCCTGGACAAGCCTTTTTACACAGCACGGCCAAAAGGGTATCGAGGATCGATTACTCGAGTATTGGCAAACATCGAATCACACGGCCGATCCGCACCAGCCCTTCCCACCCATTCATGATGCCTATACCCAGCATTACATCCAAACCCGGCTCTTACCGATGTTCAGAATGACCCTTCTCACCAAAACCAGCGAGTTGGAGGCCACGGCGTATGGGACAGCATGGGAGGCCTGGCAAAAAATTCAGCAGTGGCAACAACAGGAACAAGCCAATTCTGCCAGCCCTCGGCTGTGCGGAACCTGGCGATGGGTGGTACATAACCACCAAAATCATGGGGATCGTAAAATGACCATCACCTTTTCGCCCCCTGGACAATCCTCACCCTCTCAAATTGCCCCAACCACCATTGAGATTCACGGAGATACGGTCTATCTCAAATGGACCTTTCCCCAAGGAGTTCAGGAAGATAGTTTGCTCCTCAGCAACAATGACTCCCATCTTGAAGGCACTTTCAAAAACTCCCTCGGCCCTCATGGCAGCATTTCGGGTAAACGTTTGTCGACTTGCCAACCCTAGGCTTTCTTCAGAGTTCGTTTCTCCTTTATCTCTCTTCCGCATTCTCCGAAAAGGTGTAAAATATCCCTAGGAGGGAAAACAGGATGATCGCCCATGATTCATTAGAATCTGACATTCGACGTATTGGACAGTCATTAGCGAAAAATGCTCGTCACCATACGCCAGGATTCTGGGATCACCGCTGGTGGACGTCACTTCTCTTAGATTGGGGAACCCGTGATGAACAGTTCAAGGTACAGCTCTTTCGCTTTATTGACGTCCTTCCCTCCCTTCAGACGGACGCACAATTTGTGCGTATCCTGAAGGAATACTTTCAAGACCTACCGTCTCTCCCTGGTCCCCTAAAGTGGGCACTTAGTCGGTTTTCAAACAATTCCCTTACGGCCCAAGTGGGCACACGAATATTGCGGCGCCAGTTCCTGAAAATGGCCTACACGTTTATGGCAGGGGAAACCGTCAGCCACGCTGTCCCCACGCTCACACAACTTTGGCATGCAGGAAGTGCATGTTCTCTTGATTTGCTTGGAGAATCCACGGTCAGTGAAGAGGAGGCTGATCATTATCACACGCGATGCCTTCAGACGTTGACCCAATTACATGAAGTCATCCCACAATGGAATCATCAACCTCTATTAGAAACCGATCATCTTGGTTCTCTCCCCAGGATCAATCTTTCCATCAAACTCTCCGCCTTATATTCCCAATTAGACCCGATTGATCCTGAGGGCAGTTACGCAGGCCTTGCCCCACGTTTACGATCAATCCTGGACCTTGCCCAGGCCCTTCCGGCCTCTCTCACATTTGACATGGAGCAGGCCGAATTGGAGCCGATCATTCTTGGGGTCTTTATGCGTGTATTTTCTGAACCTGCCTACCAACACTTTCCCCATGCAAGCATTGCCATACAAGCCTATCTCAAACACAGTAACGACACGCTGGATACTCTTCTAGCATGGGGAAAACAACGAAACACGCCCTTCGGTATTCGCCTCGTCAAGGGCGCTTACTGGGACTCTGAAGTTATTCGCTATCAACAACAAGGCTGGCCCATCCCGGTCTATCAAAAAAAAGCGGATACCGATGCGAACTACGAACACCTCGCCCACCGAATTCTGGAACATCGAGCCTTCATTCGCCCGGCTTTCGGCTCGCACAATATTCGAACCTTAGCCGTGGTCCGGGCGATGGGAGACTCGCTCAACCTCTCCCCGGGAACGTTTGAATATCAGATGCTGTATGGCATGGCCGAGCCTCTACGTGATGCCGTGGTGGAACAAGGGTTTCGGCTCAGGGTCTATACCCCCATTGGGGAACTCCTTCCTGGCATGGCCTATCTCGTGCGTCGATTATTGGAAAATACCTCGAATGAAAGTTTCATTCGACGCCAATACGAAACCGCCGAGTCACTTGATCATCTGCTATTGTCACCCTCGAACGGGAACAGCGATGGGGAGGAGGCGATGTCTCTGGAAAGTCAGTCGGAAGCCACGTTACTCGATGGAGACAATTCTGACAGATTTGCCAACGAACCGCATTCGGATTTTTCTCAACAGAACATACAACGAAATTTCTCTCTCGGCCTCGCACACATCGCCCCTCTCCTTGGACAAACCCATTCCTATCCGCTTCCGACCCCCATGCCCTGGCTTGGGCCAGAACTGATCTCGACTAATCCCAGTTTTCCTGACCAAATCATTGCTAAATTTCCAACTCTGTCTCCTGAACAAATTGATCCCATTGTCCAGCGCGCCTGCGCTCATATGAGCACCTGGGAAAAAGTCCCTTCGCACACCCGTGCGCGGATTTTATTTCATGCTGCCGGACTGATGCGACAACGCAAGCCTGAATTAGCCGCTTGGGAAATATTGGAAACCGGAAAGCCGTGGCGGGAAGCCGATGCAGACGTCGCTGAAGCCATCGATTTCCTGGAGTTTTATGGACGGGAAATGATTCGTCTGGGCACTCCGGAGCGACTAGGAACAGAGCCAGGAGAACACAATCAACGGATTTTCCAACCACGAGGATTGGCCGTGGTGATTTCGCCGTGGAATTTTTCGTTAGCCATCCCCACCGGTCTTGTTTCGGCGGCCTTAGTCGCTGGAAATGTTGTCCTATTTAAACCATCCGAGCGCTCACCGATGATGGGATATCATCTCTTCATGCTGCTCATGGAAGCAGGGTTACCTGAAGGCGCCTTGCAGTTTCTGCCCGGTGGACCTGACGTGGGACAGGCCCTTGTCAAACACCCCAAGGTACACCTCATCGCCTTTACAGGATCACAAACCGTCGGATTAAATATTATTCAAGAGGCCAGTCACGTGTCGGCGGGGCAACGACATATCAAACATGTCATTGCAGAAATGGGCGGAAAAAATGCCATCATTGTTGATGAAACGGCCGATCTGGATGAAGCCGTGCTTGGAGCATTAGCCAGCGCAACGGGCTACCAAGGACAAAAATGCTCCGCCTGCTCCAGAATTCTTATCCTAAAGGACGTGTACCCCCAATTTCTTGAACGGCTCAAACAAGCGGCTTCAAGCATTCCGATTGGTCCACCGGAACACCCTGAAAACCGTATGGGACCCCTTATTGATCAACGGGCCCTGGAACGAGTTCGGCACTTTGTGCAACCTTGGGAAAAGAGAAGGCACCTGCATTCTTGATCGCCAGCTTGAGGGACCTGGGTATTTTCAAGGGCCGGTGATACTGGCAAATCTGCCACCTTCCCACCCGGTCGTTCAGGAAGAAATATTTGGCCCGGTCATGGTTGTATTGAAGGTTTCCACAATTTCGGAAGCATTGGAATTAGCCAATGATTCCCCCTATGCCCTGACTGGAGGGATATACTCACGCAGTCCTGCCAATATTCAACTGGCTCGTGACACATTTGATGTGGGGAATTTGTATATCAACCGACCGATTACCGGATCATTAGTAAGCAGGCAACCCTTTGGAGGTCATCGGTTATCAGGAATCGGCCGGAAAGCCGGAGGAAGCGGGTATCTTGAGCAATTCATGGTGGAAAAGGTGATTACGGAAAACACGCTTCGCCGTGGCTTCGCTCCGACTCAATAAGGCGACATCAGATGCCACGGTCACCTTTTCTAATTCCTCAATTACTTCGACCATCCGTTCATTCTGACTGCGAACGGAAGGAATGGTCTGGCGTTCAATGTATTTGAGCAATCCCACTCCTCGAGCAAACCAGGCCGTCATCGTATCCGTTCCTTGAATCGACTCCCCGCTCTCAGACAAATGCACCTTCATGATCATTTTGGCTTCAAGACGAATGGCTTCCTGATATATGCCAGCCGGTACGATCACGGTATCCTGCCCCTGAACAGACACGGTTGCCACAATATCCACCGTTTCTTTTTCTCCATCACGATCCACATCCATGCCAAAATCCAATCCGGTCCGGTGAAATTGCTCAAAAGAGCTGGGTATCTCTAAGGGAAATCGAACGATTTGATAGGGCACCAGTTGGCGCTCCAACGTCGTGCCGGGTTTCGACCCATAATATCGGATCCCTGCAACATCACGGAAATAATAACTATCCGACGGCCCTTGGTTCCCAGGATTGGTATCGTTGAAAACCGTGACCTTCACTCCTTCTAGGATTTCGGTCCCTATAACTTTTGAAACATTCGTAAACCGGGTATTCTCATTCTTAATCTGGACCATGCCGCCTTCAATCATCGTGCCTTGATACACCCATTCATTTCCCACCTGATCAGGAAAATACTCATGACTTTTATCCACCACAATTTTCGTGGAATCAGCGGAATGACCCGGGCCTGGCAGGGAGACCAGGGAAAGACCAAGGAAAACCAAGGCTCCAGCTGTGGACAAAGTTCCACACGATGTAAAGGAATTTTTCATAGGCAGAAAGTGATGTGAACCTACCATAGGATCATTAAAACCGGCAAGACACCAACCAAGATCAATCAATCCAGACCCCATTCAACGTGAAAACCCCGCAAATTGGCTTGACAGACTATTCAAGGATTGACAATTTCTCTTCCCTATGCAGTACTAGAAACCAAGGAGACCGAATCGTAATCAATGCGGGACGACACCAAGTCAGTCAAGTACCACCCCCCTCATCTGGCTTCTTCGCTTTTGGATGATGTGATCAGAGCGACAGGTAGGGGCCAGACATGAACGAACCTTTTTTCAAACACCTGTGGGCAAGGTGAATACCCGTTCGAATGTCATGGTGTTTGGAGGATCCGGAATTATCGGTGGGGCCATTGCGACGGTGTTCGGACGCCAGGGTTGGAGAGTAGGCCTTCATTACCATCAACATCAAACTATCGCAAAAGAAACCGCCTCCGTGATCACCAAGGCCGGAGGAGAAAGTCATCTGTATCAAGCCGACGTCACCAACAGCCCACAAATTCAGGCTATTCTGCGGGAGTTCATACAGTCCCATCATTCTCTGAATGCTATGGTGTGGGCCGTGGGGATGGGCTCTTCGAAGCTCTTAGTCAAAACCTCCCCTGAGGACTGGACCCGAATTCTTCACACCAACCTGACCGGGGCCTATACCGTACTTAAAGCCATAGCCCCCATCTTTGAACAACAAAATTATGGGTCCGTCATTTTGGTAGGCTCTCTTTCTGGTGAACAAGGTGTAACAGGACAAGCCGCCTATGCGGCGTCTAAGGCAGGACTGGTTGGATTGATGCACACAGTCGCAAAGGAGTGGGGGGCCTTCAATATTCGGGTGAACATGGTATTCCCAGGCTGGCACCTCTCACCAATATCAGAACCGGGATGGGATGCGGCCATGGAGCCCCGCAACCATACGCTCCACAGAACTCCTTCTCTACAATATGTGGCCACGTCTATTTATCACCTGGCCTTATCGCCTGATACGTCTGGACAAATATGGAATCTGGACAGCCGGATTTGGTGATCCTATTCATTCTTCAGCCTTGCCGTGACCATGAGCACTCATCCTGACCATCTTGCCATATTCATAACCGCGACCGACACCGGGGTCGGAAAAACAACGATCACGGCCGCTCTGGTTCTGGGGTTGAAAAAACAAGGGTATCAAGTGGGTGTTATGAAGCCGGTCGAAACCGGTATCGATCCTCAACAGACAGAAACTTCTGACACAGTCCGTCTTCAAAGTCTATTCTCCTCCCCTCCTCCTCCCTTCGCGTCAATCTGTCTCTATGCCTTTCCTCAACCCGTTGCACCGTTAGCTTGCGCGCGGGCCACTGGCACAACCATTGATCTCGCCAGAATTGCCACCGTCTTTCATCGCCTCAGGCAACAGCACCCCGTGTTTCTCGTGGAAGGGGCTGGAGGTTTACTTACTCCACTCTCACCAACACACACCATACGCGACCTGATTGCGACCCTGAATCTTCCCACTCTCATAGTCGGCCGGACAAGCCTGGGCAGCGTGAACCATATGCTCCTGACTTTGGAAGCATTGAACCGTGCCGGGATTACGCCTTGTGGAATCGTCCTGAATGATCCCCTGCCCACAACTCATACCGAGAGTTTCATTCAGCAGCGAACCTCCACGATTCGCCTGATTCAAGAATGGTCGGAGGTGCCTGTCTTTGGCCCCTTGGAGTTCCAACAAACCATGCAGAAGGATTGGCGAGCGGGAGTGGAAAACCTAGCCGACCATCCTGAAATTCAACGATTGGCCAGGCATATTATTGAAACTGAGCCATAAACTGCGCCAGGACCCTTGGCCGATCAACCGCATCGAGTACGGCCGAAGCCACCGCCACGCCATTGGCCCCTGCGCCTTGGAGTGCCGGAACGGAACCGGGAACAATTCCACCAATGGCAATGATGGGAAGAGTGGTCAGGCTTCGAACACCAGCTAGTCCTTGAATACCAACGACCGGCTCATGATTCGCTTTGGTTCTTGTTGAAAAAATAGGGCCAAAACCTAGATAATCCGCACCTTCCGCCGTGGCCAATCGCACCTGGTCAGAATTGTGTGTCGAAACCCCAATCAACATTTTCTGTCCGACGACTTTCCGCGCAAGAAGCAGGGGAAGGTCGCCCTGACCAAGATGGACACCATCGGCCTCAAGAGCTAACGCCAAATCACATCGATCATTCACAATAAAAGTCATGCCCTTCTCTGCCGCCACCTTTCGAAGAACAAGGGCCACTCCATAGGCCTGTTTCATTGATCCGGTTTTATTGCGATATTGCACCAGCTTGACTCCCGCTTCGCTAGCCTGAAGGAGGACCTCCAGCAACGAACATCGCGAGGCCCAGTTGTCATCCACAATGAGATAGAAACGTGAGAAAATATCAGGAGGAAAAATTCGCGGAGTATGGACGGCGGTCATGGGGACTGTAAGGCAACAAGCCGGTCCAAAAATCGAGTCGACACTGGACCCTTCTGGAAATCAGGATGATCAAGAATCCGTCGATGGAGAGGAATGCTGGTTTTAATTCCGTCAATTACAAACTCATCCAACGCGCGTCGGGTTCGAGCGATAGCTTCATTTCGATCTCGCCCAAAAGCAATAAGCTTCGCAATCATCGAGTCGTAATAGGGATGGACAATTCCGGTTGTATCCATGGCCGTATCGACGCGTATCCCTGGTCCGCCAGGGGGACAAAATTTTGTGATGGTACCGGGGCTAGGGGTAAATCGGTCCGGACATTCGGCATTGATTCGGCATTCGATGGCATGTCCCGTCAATTGAATATCTTTTTGTCGGTAGGACAGTTCCTCCCCGGCGGCAATACGAATTTGCTCCTTAATCAGGTCGACTCCCGTCACCATTTCGGTGACCGGATGCTCAACTTGAATTCGCGTATTGACTTCCATGAAATAAAACTTTCCACTTTGATCCATGAGAAACTCAACAGTTCCGGCATTTCGATACTTCACGGACTTGATAGCCTCAACCGCAACCTGCCCCATTTTTCTTCGTAACGTATCGTCCAACGCTGGAGAGGGGGATTCCTCCAACACCTTTTGATAGCGCCGCTGTATGGAACAATCCCGTTCATGAAAATGCACGACATGCCCATGGTTATCCGCCATAATCTGAAATTCGATGTGTCGTGGATCTTCAAAAAAACGCTCAAGATACACACCCCCATGGCCAAAGGCCGTTTGCGCTTCTAATTGAGCGGACTCGATCGCCTGGGTCAACTCTTCTTCATGCCAGACCACCCGCATGCCTCGCCCTCCCCCACCGGCTGAGGCTTTCACAATGACGGGGAACCCAAGCTTTTTGGCAATAGCGACGCAGGTTTTGGGATCGTCAATTTCACCTTCGCTCCCGGGCAACACGGGGATCCCCCGCTTCTTCATGTGGGCCCGGGCTTTTGATTTATCGCTGAGTAAGGCAATTTGCTCAGAGGTGGGCCCAATAAAGGTAATCCCAATGGATTCGCAGACTTCCGCAAAATGCGCATTTTCAGCTAAAAACCCGTACCCCGGGTGAATTGCATCTACTCCGGTAATTTCGGCAGCACTCAATACATTCGGGATATTTCGATAGCTCAGTCCGCCTTCGGCAGGTCCGACGCACACATGCTCGTCTGCATAACGGACATGGAGCGATTGAGCATCAACGTCGGAATGAATCGCAACGGTGCGAATGCCCAACTCACGACACGCTCGATTCACCCGCAGGGCAATTTCTCCACGATTGGCAATCAATATTTTCTTAAACACATCGTATCCTTAGATTAAAAGACCCGAGGGAATCATCTTAACCCTCAAGAGCAACAGACTGTTCGCATTCCTCTTCAGAAAAAACCAGAGTTCAAGATCCCGACAACGGATCAATTAAATAGAGGGGTTGGCCGAACTCAACCGGAGTCGTACTTTCCACGAGAATTTTTACAACTTTCCCGTCGGTTTCTGCCTCAATTTCATTCATCAGTTTCATGGCTTCGACAATGCAGAGCACCTGCCCTTTTTTGACGATATCACCTTCTTCGACATAGGGATCCGTATCAGGAGAGGGGGAACGATAAAAGGTTCCCACAATGGGCGAGGTCACAGTCAAGAAATGTGCGGGTTCGGAGGAGAGGAGTGGAACCGGCCTTTCCAAGGGTGAACCAGCCTCTACGGTCTTTGATACGTCCACCTGATGGGAAGAAGCCGGTACATGATCCCGTTTAATGCGTATTCGCACACCTTTTTTTTCGAATTCCAATTCGGTCAGGTGGTACCGGTTTAACACTTCGACAAGGTCTTCGATTTCTCTTCTGGATGAATCAGCCATAATCTCCTATTTCGTGTAGAGCTGCAGGACAGGAATCCCGGATTACCGGGCCCGTTCTACATAGGTGCGCGTTCTCGTATCAATTTTAATAACCTCTCCGGATTCCAGATAGAGAGGCACTTTTACCGAGGCCCCCGTCTCGACAACCGCCAACTTGGTCCCACCGGATGCCGTATCTCCTCGGATACCGGGATCGGTTTCCACGACCTTCAACTCCATAAACACGGGCAACTCTACCGCGATCGGCTCATCATGATACAGTAAAATTTTGACGACGGTATTTTCCTTGAGCAAATCGACGTTTTCGCCCAATTGGTTTTTAAGATAGGTAAACTGCTCAAAACTACTAATATCCATAAACGCATATTCTTCGCCAGCGTTATAGAGAAACTGCATGTCGCATTCCTCAAGATTGGGTTCCTCGAATTTTTCGCCGGAACGAAATGTACGATCAATGACATTCCCCGTTTTATAGCCTTTCAATTTTGTTCGAACAAAGGCTCCGCCTTTACCAGGTTTTACATGTTGAAATTCCACAATATAATAGGGTTGCCCATCAAGCTCCAAGCGCGACCCATTTCGAAAATCTGCAGTCGTAATCACGGCATCAAACTCCTCATACAATAAACGTGAACAGAAATGTTAACGGTGTGCTGGGATAGTCCGCTGAAGCGCATCAACCAACGCTCTCAGTCCAAGCAGATAACTTTGTGGTCCAAATCCAGAGATTTGCCCAAGCGAAACCGGGGCAAGGTAGGACCGGCGACGAAAATTTTCCCGGCGATGGATATTCGATAAATGCACTTCGACCATAGGAATTCCCACGCCCACAACAGCATCTCGCAGGGCAATACTGGTATGGGTATAGGCAGCAGGATTAAACACCAACCCATCAAATTCTGCGTTGGCTTCCTGGATCCAGGTGACCAATTCCCCTTCCAGATTGGATTGCCGGCTCTCGACCGAGACCCCTAAGTCCATTCCCAATTTTTTCAGTGACGCATCCACCTCCTCCAAGGTAATGGTTCCATAGAGGGTCGGCTCACGAGTTCCAAGTAAATTCAGATTAGGCCCATGTAATACCAGGATATTCACTAGGTATCTTCCATAAATAAATGGCGTTGGCGAGGATTCAGGATATCTAGGACACAGGCATCGTTGGACTGGTGGAGTCTGGGAAAGACGGAATACGTGAAATTCTAGCAGCGACAGACGAAAGGGTCAACGGAATTTGACGCACTTGCTAAGTCAGGCGACCTCCGGCACGATCCAGAAGGACCCGTCTCAGCTCAACCATTGCCCATGTGTCCCGGCCACAATATTCATGTAACGCTTGGGCAATATGAGCACGCTCCATTAAGTCCGTTTCATGAAAGACCATTTTTTGATACATGACGGCAGCCACCGCCCCATTTTGAATCGTTAAATCATCGTAAGCCAAGTCAGGCACCAAAGCCGGCAAGACGGTTTTAATGGAGTAGGATCCATGAAAGTCCGGATGATAATAATGTTCCTGGATGACCGAAAGGAGATCCCACAACCGGCGAACCACCTTCGAGAGGACAGGCTTCAGCTGAGGCAGCACATCACCCAGCGCAAAAAGCAGAAATCGTTCATACTCCGAATAGACACAAATGGTCCCGGCATCTCCTACGCTTTCCAACAGACTCAAGGCCACTTCTTCACGAGGGTCCCGGCCATCTGTGCACAGATAATGATGATGGACAACTGTGCCATCGGGATATTCAATATGGTTAGACCACTGAAAGGGAATCGGACGATACGGACGAGTATGGGGAAAGGCCGGGATCGCCGGCATAAAAGTCTCAAAATCCAAATGATGAACCGGAAACCTGACCGATTGTAGCCGAGACCGAAGCAGAGGTGAGATCCATTCCACATTATCCTTTACTCGTTGCTGAGTTGCAGACAACTGAATATGGTCGGGAATCTCATCAATGGTTTCAATCCCCTCCTCCAGGAGGAGGGTTTGCAATTTCGAGCTGCCAGGGAGATGAAATACCCAACGCTGAGACTTCTCTTTCGTACAATGGTTCCAAAAGGGGCATTCATACGGCTGATGGCAATGGCTATCAGGGACAATGGGAGGTGGCGTGGCCTGTTCCAATGTCATCCACATATCTTCAAGCTGTGCCTGAATCAATGGCCGACGCGCTTCCACTTCCTCGGTCTTATTTTCCAACACAAACATTTCTTCTAAATTCAGATCTCCGCCAAGAAACGAATACTGAGTATTCAGATGCATCAAAAAACACCCGCTGACTTCAATGCCGGCGCCCTCCAGAACTGCAGCTTGAATGGCCAGATCGTCCAGATGCGTGGCTTTCACCTTCGATGTCGCCTTCACCTCAATCAATCGCCAGCGCGTGGCATCAATTCGCTCTAAGACGTCAACCCGAACCAAAATGCCTTGCCAGACAAACGCCCCTTCAAAGAGGGACGGAATGCCTACATCCTTCACAAGCTCACTGGTGCGAAGGAGCGCTGCAGGAACTTGACGGTGTGTATGTTCAACCAGAACACCATGAGGAAAATATTGACGGGCAACGACTCCAACGTCGGAACCCATATCCATGATGGCCCGGCGATCCGGTGTAGGCGGTGTGGCTAATTCTGGCGAATGGATTTCTAAGTACAACCGCTTGGCACATTGCAAGCCCGCCAGAAAGCGGCTTTTGGATAAACGATGCGTTGAAACAGATCGGTTCAATTTTTCTGATCCGGAAACGAGGGGGGTAGGAGAAATTGGGTTCATGGGATTAACAACAGCCCACCAGAATAAAGAGGAATATGCCATTCTAAAACATCATTTTTAAGCATTTTTGGCACCTATCCAGAATTCGAGGCCATGGATAAGAGCATACTGCTCAATTTTTTCATCCCATGCAACATGCCTGGTTATTTATCCTCGCGGGTACATTTCACAGAAAAAAATTCGACCAGATTACCTTTATCCCCATATCCTGTGGAAAAACACCCTTTATTAAACCCAATATACAATACTTCTAAAGTGATCTCTGGCGTTTTACTTTACCATACAATCACATAACTATTTGTTTTTTATCACTTTTAACATTATTCTCGCCATAAATTGCGAATGACTTTACATACAAATAAACGTTTAATTCATCGCAATTTAAAAAATTCAAGAAGGTGATTTATCCACAAAAGCTGTGGAAGATCTCTGCATAAATCTGTTTATAACCAGACCAAATCCGCCATCTACGCCCCTCTCAGCAAAACGCCTCAATAGCAGGCATTTTTTCTCAAGAACCTCGAAATCTCAGTTCAAGATTTCGAGTCAAATTCCACCACGTTTTACAATAGCCGCATTCCAACCGTATCAGCGAATCGGCGTCCCTTTTGCGTTAATTGTACACCCGTGTCCGTCCGAAAAAGATAATCCTCTGTCACCAGAGCTTCAAAAGATGTTGCCCATACTTCGTCTTGAGATGCCTGTTGAACCCAATGAATTGGCACACCCTCAAGCAGACGCAATCCGAACACAATACGTTCTTTATCTTGCTGAGCCTGAGACAATAGTTCTCTTTTGGCAATGGGCAACTGCCCAGCCCCCAGGCACTTCGAATAATGTTCGATACTGGACACATTGCCATAGCGGTTTTCTGAGACATATGATTGGGCACTCGGGCCTAATCCCAAATACTCCAATCCCCTCCAATACCGAAGATTATGTTGACAGGCATACCCTGGCTTCGCCCAATTTGAAAGTTCGTATCGAAACAACTGCAGCGGCTCCAGTTGGTTTTCAGCCTGCTGCAGAAAACACGCCTCATGATCCGGGTCCATCACCTCAAATAGCCCGCGCCGGAATTCCGTATAAAATCGAGTCCCTTTTTCAAGTGAAAGCGCATACAAGGACACATGAGAAGGATCCAGCTCCAGAGCCTGGGTCAGAGTCATTTCCCATGACTGCACTGTTTGGCTCGGGATCCCGTAGATGAGGTCAAGATTGATGTTGGAGAATCCGGCCTGTTTCGCTATCTGTACGCCGGATATGGCTTCCGCCATGCTTCCTGAAAGTCCCAACGTCGTCCGTTCCTGTTGATCAAAGGATTGGACTCCTATACTCACACGGGTCACGCCCGCCTGCCGAAGAAAATCAGCATACTGATCCGTGAGAGATTCCGGTGTCGCTTCGACGGTAATTTCACACTGTTCCGAGAGGGAAAACCCGGATCTGATACGGGAAAAGATTGTGGCCAACTGTTCAGAACGTAAGACAGTGGGAGTCCCTCCCCCGATATACACGGTAGACACGGTTCGCTCACGCATTCCGGGTTGGCTCGCATACAGCGCGATTTCTTGTTCAATGGCCTGTAAGAATTGTTTCACCCGTTGCTGATCATGGAGGACAAGATAAAAGGCACAAAAATGACATCGTTTCTCACAAAAAGGAACGTGGAGATAAATACCAAGATCGGCCGTAAGCCTATCGTGTTCCCCTGAGTGCTCACCGCTCTGCTCCAGAACACTCATCTCATCTTGTACTCCATCCATCTTTCAACCAATTCCACCCGAGAACCATCACCTAGAACATGAAGGACGGGTATAAAGAAAGAACGCGAGCCCCAAGCCGGAAAGATGATTGGACAAGCATGTCAATTGGAAGACCAACACCCTATTTTCCATCATGATGGCGTTCTCGATAGACTGGACACCCCCCCTTGCACTGAAGAAGGCTGGTGACCTCCGCAACCATTTTTCGATTGCCACAGACATACACCGCCAGATGATCCACATGCGGGAACTCCTGGAGCAAGTGCGTCACGCGTCCTCTTTTTCCTCTCCAATGATGAGAAGGTTGAGACAGAGTCAGGATAAAGGAAAAATTTTTATAGCAATCGGCCCACTTTTGCAACTCGTCAAAATAGTAGATATCCGACTCACTCCGAAGCCCCCACAGCAGGGTCACGGGCCGAGAACAAGATTGCTCAAAGAGACTGGACAACATGGACCATAAGGGCGCAATGCCGGTTCCCGTTCCAACAAATAACAGATCTCGTTCAGGGTCTTCATGAAGGTGAAACGAACCGAAAGGACCGGAACAGTCAAGTTCTTCACCAACCAAATGCTCCAACGCACACGTCGCACCCTTTCCTTTTTCTCCGGCATTAAAGAGTAGTACGAGCTGATGGGAGGAACTGGGAAGTGAAGCCAGCGAATAGTATCTCAGGTATGAGAGGCCCGACGCTCCATCAGGGATGGTCACGGAAATTGATTGGCCCGGGAGAAAATCTAAGGTCTGGATATCCGCTAACTCCAAGATCAATTCTCGAACATCTTGAGTCAAATGCCGAACGCGAAGAACTTTGGCCCGGAATCGTCTGGGGGTCATGCCTAGGAATGTAGAGAATCTTGTGTGATCTGGCAAGAGCCTCGCATCAAGGTTTTCTCCATTTCTGCCACAGGCACAAGAGCCCTTAACAGATAGCGCCGCATCTCGAATGAGAAGAGGACAGCTCCCATCAGGGCAGAGAAACCAACACTGGGATGCTCATGACGCTCGCTTTGACTCACTCGGAGCATGCTGGCTGGGGCTTCAGAAGAATGTGCTGGTTAATAAGATTCCTGGGGAAAAAAAGTGGGGACCTCATAGGTCAACGGAACCGGCGAGATCCAATAAAAATGCATAGATCATCGCCGTTTCCTCATAACGTTTAAACCGGCCTGAGGCTCCGCTATGACCTGCATCCATATTAGTTCTGAGCAAAAGGCGTTGATTATCGGTCTTCATTGCCCGCAGTTTCGCAACCCATTTTGTCGGCTCCCAGAATTGCACTTGTGAGTCGTGCAAACCCGAAGTCACCAAAAGATGAGGATACGACTGGGGTTGAAGATTATCGTAAGGCGAATAGGAAAGCATGTACTCATAAAACTGTTGTTGGTTGGGATCCCCCCATTCATCATATTCTCCCGTCGTCAGTGGGATATTAGGATCTAACATCGTGGTCACCACATCTACAAAAGGAACCTGGGCCACCACACCATGAAACAAATCAGGCCGCATATTCATAATCGCCCCCATCAACAACCCACCAGCACTTCCTCCGAGAGCGAATAATTTCTGAGGTGCGGCGTACCCTTGCTGAATGAAGAAATTCGGCACAGGCGATAAAATCCGTGAAGGTATTCTTCTTGTATAATAACTTACCGCTTTCATACCATTGTCGGCCCAGCTCCTCCCCACCTCGAATGTGGGCTAACGCATAGACAAACCCACGATCCAGCAAACTGAGACGGGGAGAGCTAAAACTTGCATCCATACTCGCACCATAGGAACCATAACCATACAATAATAGGGGATGCCTGCCATTCGGGACAAAACCTTTTCGGTAGACCAGGGATATAGGAATGGAGAGACCATCTGATGCTGGAGCGAAAAGACGTTCCGTCTGGTAGTGGCTAATGTGAAAATTCCCGAGGACAGGCTCTTGCTTGAGAAGAATTTTTTCCCGTGTTTCCATATGATAATCATAGATGGTCATGGGGGTGGTCATCGAGGTATATCCATACCGTAGGTAGGAAGTATCGGCTTCCAAATTATCCCCCAAGGTTGCCAGGTAAGCCGGCTCTCCAAAATCCAGTTCATGCTCAGAGCCATCCCTGGTCCGAATCATTCGAAGGTGGATGAGCCCCTGTTTTCGTTCTTCTAGCACCAGGAAATTCTCAAACAGCTCGAAACCTTCCAAAAATACTTCCGGGCGGTGAGGAATAACTTCTTGCCACTGTGCGAGGTTCGTCTTATTTGTCTCGGTCCGCATCAAACGAAAATTTTTGGCCTCATCATTGGTTCGAATAAAGAAATGATCGCCAAGATGATCCACATCGTATTCATGTCCGCGTTTCCGTGCCTGGAATATTTGAAAATCGCTTTCCGGATGATCCGCATTTACATACCGGTACTCACTCGTGATGGACTGATGCGATCCGATCATCAGATACCGTTTGGATTTTGTTTTTTCGATAGAAACCGAAAAGGTCTCATCTGTTTCTTCATAGACCAACGTATCCAGCTCCGGATTCGTCCCCAACCGATGACGAAAGATCTGGTTTGATCGCAACGTTTCAGGATCCTGTCTGGAATAAATGAGTGTACGATTGTCATTTCCCCACTCCATATTCCCGGTCACCAAAGGAATGCATTCATCAATTGTCTCGCCCGTTGTCAGATTTTTAAAGCCGATGGTAAATATACGCCGCCCTTGGGTATCAATGGCATAGGCCAGAATATCTTGGCCAGGACTTACCGTCCAATTCCCCAAAGAAAAATAATCATGCCCCCAAGCCAATTCGTTGCCATCGACCATGATGAATTCGGGATTCGTTAAGGATTTCTCTTTCCGGCAATAGAGGGCATACTCCTTTCCCTCTTCATATCGAATGTAATACCAAAAATCTCCAAGCCGAAACGGAACAGATAAATCCGTTGGTTGAATGCGAGCACAAATTTCTTCAAATAGGGTCTGCTCCAAATCCCTGGCATGGCTCCTCAACGTGGCGGCATACTCATTTTCAGCCTGTAAATAGGCCAAGACTTCAGGGTTCTCACGATCTCTGAGCCAATAATACTCGTCAGTTCGGACGTGCCCGTGATGTTCTAGCCGGTGCGGGACCCGTTTAGCACAGGGTGGTGTGGGCATCAAAGGCCTGGAATGGGAGGGACGCATCGTCATGAATTTCCCCTATCGTCACAATTTTCAAATCGTTATGTTTCGTCAAAATTTTTGGGGTTTTGTCGTACCCGCTTCACGCGAGTACGAATTTTTTTCTCTTCCAAACGCTTCTCACGCACTCGGTGCGGCACTCGGGTCGCAACCCGGGGTTTTTCAGGACGCAGGGCCTCCTGCAGAATTTTCACAAACTTCTCCAATAAATCAGCCCGATTGGCCGACTGGGTGCGATGCCCTTGAGCCTGCAGCCTCAGAACCCCTTCTTGATTCATCCGTTGTCCAACCTTCTCGGCAATTCTTCGTTTTTGATAGGAGCTCAGAGCGGTAGTATGCTTGACATCAAACTCTAAAATGACCCGACTATTCACCTTATTGACATGCTGACCACCAGGACCTGTGCTTCGAGCAGCCGAGAATCGCACATCAGAATCAGGAATGCAAAGATGGGAAGTGATCACAATTGGCATACTAGTTCCGGTCAAAAATGAGTCTATTTTTCTTCCTTTGTGTCTCGGTCAGGGAATATTCCCACAACACCGAGCCCCTGCTGATACCTATCGCTGAGCCTAACACCCTAATCTTCACTGCCCTGAATATTTCCCCGCCAAATGATGCCATACCTTACATGCTTTCGAGAACCCATAAGGAGAAAGCCTCACGCAAAAAGAAAAGCAGGAACCCTAAGATTCCTGCCTTTCAAAACACTCCACTCTTTGAAGCTCTACGTCAATCTGTTAGCACGGTTAACTGTATCCTGTACAATTTGAACTTGGCAACCTAAACCACTCACTGAATTTCAGCCAGCATGGCCTTGACATGGGACTCTTTGAGCTTTTTTAACGCCACAACTTCGATTTGACGAATCCGTTCACGAGTCACGGACATGGATCGCCCCACCTGCTCTAAAGTCCAAGCTTCATCCACTCCAATGCCAAAGCGCAAACGAATGACTTGTTGCTCGCGAGCAGTCAAAACCTGAAAAATCTGATTCAACCATTGCGCATTTGATTTACGGGACACTTCTTCGTCCGGAGATTGGCACGCCAGGTCAGGAATTAATTCTCCTAATTCAGTCTCTCCATCAACAGATGGAGCATCTAACGATATCGGCTCCTGAAACGCTTCAATGGTTTCTTTCACCCTATCGCCGGTCATCTCCAGATGTTGTCCAATTTCTTCAAAGGTGGGTTCTCGATTAAATTGCTGCGCGAGACGCTGTGCAGTTTTGGCGATTTTGGTGGATGCCTCATTCGTATGAACCGGCACACGAATGGTCCGGCTTTGATCGGCAACCGCTCGCGAAATACCCTGGCGAATCCACCACGTGGCATACGTACTGAATTTAAACCCACGGGTGTAATCAAAGCGTTCTGCCGCTTTCATCAGTCCAATATTCCCTTCTTGCACAAGGTCCAGAAAACTCATCCCTCGCCCTAAGTATCGTTTCGCGACATCGACAACCAGACGAAGATTCCGTTGCACTAAGGCATCTTTTGGTTCTTCGATATCTATCCGGACTTCACCAATCGAACGCCGAATTTCTCCAAACCGGAGACTGAGCCTTTGTCCTGCCTTGCCATACATCGCCGAGAGAGACTCGATGTTAGACAAACAGTACAGGATATTGTCCACCACAGGAGCTGAATATCCATTTAGCTCTTTGAATTTCGTCAATTCTTCTTGAAGCGCCTTAACCTCAAGATGAGGACTCAGCCCTTTGGAGAGCTCTAGAGCCTGCTGTAACAATGAGCGAAGATCGGCCGTTCCCTGATACAGTTGAGTGGCAAGCGCTAATTCCTCCTGAGCATTCAGAAGCGGGCGCGAACGAAACCCTCGAAAATACATGGATTCTAAATTTACCGATCCTGGTTCAGCAATGGATTTTGAACTCTCCTCCTGATCCTGATCCATATCCACTTGGTTTATGGAATTTCGATAACTTACTGGAGCCCGCTTCCTAGATCGACCCTTATGCAAAGACGATGAGTGATTCTTCTGTGTTTCGCTGAATGGTGAAGCCGTCTGAAGTGTGATCATGGATTCCCCCTCCGAACATTAAAGGGTTAGAGCCAACGAGTCTTAACCTTAACCGGCACATGAAATTGTCTAAACAGAACAACCAGGATGCGAAAGGATCCAGACCTTGAGATTCAATGCAACCACAAACCCAATTTCTGGTACCAGAAATTAACTTTCTGTCATGCCTGGTCAAGAGTCGCCTGCCTTAAGATTTGTTCAGTACAAGTGTAGGTATACCATCCAGACATGAAGGGGAAATTAGGGGAAAATTAAAACTTTTTAATAGAGCGAGAAGTGTTTGTGTCTTACACTTTCGCTGCGGTGGGAGCCAAAGGAAGGAAAACCGTAAAACAGGAACCACCATGAACGACACTTTGAACCTCAATGGTCCCATGATGAACTTCCACAATCCACTTACAAATCGCCAGACCCAATCCTGTCCCTTTTGCCGCATGGGCACGCGCTTCATCCGTCCGGTAGAACCGATCAAAAATTCTGCCATGATCCTCAGGGGCAAGGCCAATACCGTGGTCTCGAACCACCAGCTTTCCCTTGTTTCCGGCAACAAGCAAAGAGAGCTCCACCGTTTGTCCTTCTTGAGAATATTTCACCGCATTATCGACCAGATTTAACAGTAATTCCCGCAAACGCAGGTCGTCTCCCTGGACAACGACGGGCTCAATGGCTTCGAGCACTGTGTGAATATTCCGTTCTTGGCCCAATACCAAGGCCTGTTGCTGAATTTCTCGCACTAAATCGTCCAACTGAACTGGAAACATCTTGAGCTTTATTTCTCCAAGATCGGCTCGTGATAAAAACAAGAGCTCATCCACAATCCGACTCATGCGGTCGATCTCCTCCAAATTACTCTCCAGCACCACCCGATAATCTTCTGCTTGCCGCGGTCGCCGTAACGCCAGCTCAGTCTCCCCTTTTGTAATGGTTAAAGGTGTCCGAAGTTCATGGGACGCATCCGCACTAAACTGCCGGATTTGCCGAAACGACACTTCCAAACGTCCAATCATGTCATTAAAAGTCGAGGCTAATTGTCCAATTTCATCGTTGGAATGTGGAGTTTGAATTCGTTGGGTCCAATCCCCGGCCGCGATACGTTGGGCCGCTTGCGTAATGGCATGAACCGGACGCAACGCCCGTCCTGCCAAAAACCACCCTCCAACCAAAGACACAAGCAAGGCCAAGGGAGAGGCGATATAGAGACCGGCTAAGAGCCGATGCAGCATTCGTTCTGTAGGATAAAGGGATGTCCCCACGCGTAAAATATTCACCAATTGATCATCTTGACGAATAGGAACCGACAGCAATCGCAGTGGAACCCCTTTTTCAAATTGGACGGATTCAAACGTTGATTTTCCATCAAGAGAGGCACGGAACGATGTCTGACTCAATGGAATCTCTCGGCTTTGAATATTAGCCGACTGAATCGTCACTTGCCCCGCCGGCCCAAAAATTTGAAAAAACTTATCCAAAAGCGCAATTTCAGGAAAATCCTGAGATAAATCTTCAAAAATCAAGAACGGGCCAAACCGATGTTCTCCCAACGTTCGAATCGCCACAGCGGCAGCCTCATCCAACGAGGCATCCACCTGTTCCCGAAGTGCGCGGGACATCACCAAATATAAAGCCACGGCAAAAAGAACCAGAATTAGAGCTAACGCAGATCCATACCACAAAGTTAATCGAACTCGAATCGAGGTCGTTTTCACCCGTCCGACCTCATCATATATCCGCTCCCCCTAACCGTTTGTATTAAACTTCGTTCTCGTCCTTTATCGATTTTGTTTCGCAAGTAGCTAATATACACATCAATCACATTCGTAAACGTATCAAAATCCAAGTCCCACACATGTTCCGTAATCATGGATCGCGTTAACACCCGCCCCGCATTTCGCATTAAATACTCTAAGAGCGCATATTCTTTAGTTGTGAACTCAAGACGTTGGCCGGCACGAGTCACCTCCCGAGTAACAGGATTTAATATCACATCATCCACCTGAAGAATGCCGGTTGGTGCCCCCCCAGCCCGACGAAGGAGGGCTCGAGCTCTAGCCAGCAATTCTTCGATCGCAAAGGGTTTCGTTAAATAATCGTCAGCCCCGGCATCTAGCCCCTTAACCCGTTGGTCCACTTCCGAACGTGCCGTTAAAATAAGTACCGGAGCTTTGACACCTGCAGCCCGAGCACGTTTAAGCACTTCTAATCCAGGCAATCCTGGCAACATTAAATCCAAAACAATCAAGTCATAATTGACGGCTTGAGCCCAATCCAATCCTCCTGGTCCATCTGCGCATACATCAACCGCATAACTTTCCTCTTCCAGCGCACGCCGGATAAAAGAAGCCACCTTTGGTTCATCTTCCACGACTAAAATTCGCATCTTAGGAAAAGCATATCATCTACATACCCGGACGGAGAAGGGGAACAAAAAATGAGGGGCTGTTGAAAAAAGCCGCCAGCGGCGTTCTCCCCATTTTTCCGTGCTCACGTACTAGAAGTACGCTCTGCGCGCAAAAATGACTGCGGCCTTGCTGGACAACTTTTTTCAACAGCCCCGAGGCCTCTAATACGCAACGTGCCTGTGGGTCAATATGCCCTTGGAAATTATTATTATTCAACATTCCCAATGAGTGAATGGAGAATAAAGGATAGGGCAAAAAAAAAGCCCCGTCATATCCATGACGGGGCCTTATCCATCTAAAATATACTCAGATTAGAGATGATCCACCAAACTCCGAAGTTTGTGACTACAACTCGGGTGACGAAGCTTCTTTAGGGCTTTGGCCTCGATCTGGCGAATCCGCTCACGAGTCACGTCAAAATCCTGGCCAATTTCCTCCAATGTATGGTCGGTACTATCACCGATCCCAAACCGCTTACGGATCACGGTCTCTTCACGAGGGGTCAGCACGCCCAAGGCATTCGCAATCTGACGTTGCAGATCATACCGGTTTGCCGCATCCATAGGAGAAACTGCATTTTTATCTTCAATCAAGTCCCCTAACTGGCTATCCTCTTTTTCGCCGATCGGCGTTTCAAGAGAAATGGTTCCCTTGGAAATATCCAACATCATGCGGACCTTTTCAGGAGTTAAACCCATCCGTTCGGCAATTTCCTCTGGAGTAGGTTCACGGCCTAATTGTTGCACCAACTGCCTTGCCGTCCGTGCTAATTTAGTATTGGCTTCAATCATATGTACCGGGATACGAATGGTACGGGCCTGATCGGCAATGGCACGTGTTACGCCCTGTCGAATCCACCATGTTGCATAGGTACTAAATTTATAGCCACGCTGATACTCAAACTTATCGACAGCCCGCATTAATCCAATATTGCCTTCTTGGATCAAATCGATAAACTGTAATCCTCGATTCGTATATTTTCGTGCAATACTGACGACCAGTCGCAAATTGGCCTCAATCAATTGGGCTTTCCCTCGCTTCACCTTTTCCTCAGCGGTCTCCAGAATAGTCAGAGCAGCCCTAAATTCTTCCATCGGCATACCCAGCACCTCGTCCTGAAGGCGCAAGAGCGTAGCTTTCCCCGCTTCAACTTCTTGTTTTAATTTTTCAATTTCTTCCGGAGTCAATTGCTGTTTGCGCCTCAGGGAACTCCCTTTTGTGGTCGCACGTGGTTTTTTCCCAATCACCTGAATACCGTCCTGCCCAGCAAGCCCAAGCCTTTTCGTATGACGGGCAGTCATCATTTCAACTGATCGAATTTCCTGACCAACGTCTTTAACACGCCTTAGCATTTGATCCTTAACCCGCTGATGCAGATTAAGAGCTTCGATTTGATCCACAAATTGATCGGCCAGGCCAATCCGGCGCTTCTCAAGTTGTGCCTTTGTATTTTTCGGCGTTTGCCCGTCCCGATTTTGGGTGTAAAGGGCAAGTAACCCACGCCCCAGCTTTCGAACCGTTGCCAGACTCTCTAGCGTTCGGAATCGGAGCTCCTCATCCTCCTGTTCACTGGCCATTGTCTCTTCTTCAACTTCCTCTTCCTCCAGGGTCTCCTGCAGGAGCACGATATCTCGAACACGGATCTCCTCAAGTTTCAATTGGTCGTGGAGTGATTCCAGGTAATGGATATTCAGCGGCATGCCATAGACCGCACATGCCAACTCACGCTTGCCTTCTTCGATGTGTTTCGCAAGTTCAATTTCGCCCTCACGGGTGAGCAATGGCACCCGTCCCATTTCTTTTAAATACAACCGGACCGGATCATCAATACGGGTAGGTTCACCAGGGGTCAAGTCAATATCCAGGGAAGAATCCGTTTCCTCATCGGAATCATCTGAATCCTCTTGCCCCGCGTTCTTTTTTAAAGCTGCCAACTGCGAAGCCGTCCGCTTTGAAGGATCGATCACTTGAAGATTGACTTCGTGCAATTCACTTAAAATGGTATGCAATTGATCAGAGGTAATCTGATCGGCAGGAAGAATATGCGTTAAGTCTTTTATCGTGACATGCCCTTTAGGCTTGCCAATCTCAATTAATCGCTGAATCACCTCCGGCAATGACGCTGTCTTACCCATTAACATAGCTCCTTCAAAATTAATACCTTAACCCAAATCAATCATACCACTTTTCGTCCTGAACCAATGGGCATTCCTCTCATTAGGAGAAACCCATCGTTCTCTCGTCCTTTTTCTCAACGGACCACATTAGAATGCAGAATGGTGTGCTATCTTTTATAAAGATTTAGTGAGGAATCGCACATCAGTCTATAGACTAAGTACGTCATATCCTCTTTGAGGCGAAACCAGGAAAAAGACCTATTGTTACAAAAAACGAAGGTAAAAATACAAGGCGCAATTTGATAAAATCATATAAAATTTTCGACTACAAAGTAAAGCTAAATTTTCTAAGTGAACAATAAAATAACCTAATTCAGAGTACTTATTATCTTATCTGAAAAATTTATCGAAAGTTGCTGCCATCCGCTCCTCACTAAATCATTGTTTTTATTAATTTATTTAAAATTTTTTATCGGACAAATGAATTATGGGACTAGCTCCATAAAAGGGGCAAAATATACAAAAACTATCAAGAAAATACTCTTATATCCGACAAGATAACCTAGGACCACCTTCTCGAACCTAAAAAGTCTATGAACGCCGGAACGAGCTGAAATGGGGAGAACGCCGCAATTATGATTTCACTTTTGTTGGTTGAAGATAACCCAAAAGAAGCGTTGGTTATTAAAAATATGCTGAAAGAAGGACTCCAAAACCAATTTACCTTGAAGCATAGTCGTTCTCTCAGCGACGCTCTCGCCCTCATTCAACAAAATCAGTTTCAAGCCATTATTCTGGACTCGCACCTTCCTGACGGCAAATCATTTGAATCCATCCCACAATTCCTGCAGTTTTGCCCTGATGCCCCGATTCTGATCTTGAGCGGCGTGGAGGAAGAAGACCAGGCGATTCAAGCCGTGAAAAGTGGGGTCCAGGACTATTTAATCAAAGGCCAGACCAGCAGCTCGACTCTCTGCCGGGCCATTCGCTATGCCATGGAACGCCAGAGGGCCACCCAACGCATTACCCAGTTGGCTCATTACGACCATCTGACAGGACTCGCAAACCGAGGTCTTTTCTATGAACGGTTGAATTGTGCGGTGGCTCGCTGTCATCGGAACGACACAGCAATCGCTCTGATGTTTTTGGATCTGGACCATTTCAAAGACATCAATGACAGCCTTGGCCATGATTGTGGGGATTCCTTACTCAAAACCGTGGCCGCACGGATCAAAAAATGTATCAGAGAAATTGACACCGGTGTCCGATTAGGAGGAGATGAATTTGCCGTCCTTCTGGAACAAATTGTGTCGATTGAGGATGTGGCCTCTGTTGCACAACGTATTCTTCACCTTCTGGCTCAGCCCGTCATCATCAAGCAGCACCAACTGCATGTGACCGGAAGCCTCGGAATCACCATCTACCCTTGGGATAGCGCCAATCCCCAGGAACTTTTATCGCATGCCGATGCCGCGATGTATCGAGCCAAAGCACAAGGAGGCAATACCCATCAATTTTACACCGCCGGCATGAAAACAGCTGGCCTCGATGGCTCCACGCTTGAAATGGAACTCAGTCGAGCTTTGGCCAAAGAAGAATTTCTCCTCCATTATCAACCACAAATGAATCTTTGCACCAAGCAAGTCATTGGCATGGAAGCTTTATTGCGCTGGCATCACCCTTACCAAGGCCTCATTGGGCCGAATCATTTCATTCCTCAAGCCGAGGAAAATGGCATGATCATTCCCATAGGCGAATGGGTTTTACGTACAGCCAGCAAACAAGCCAAATACTGGGAAAAGCAGGGATTTCCGGCTCCTCATGTCGCCGTAAACCTCTCAGCCAGACAAATTCATCAGGGGAATCTTCCTGCACTCATGCAAGATATCCTCAAGCATTCACATCTAGATCCGGAAAATCTCAAACTGGAACTGACGGAGACCTTTCTGATTAATGAAACAGAAGAAACCATCCAGACCCTCCGTGAACTCAAGGCGATGGGCATCCATCTGTACATTGATGATTTTGGAGCAGGTTATGCCTCGCTTCGATACCTGAAGTCATTTCCCATAGACGGCATCAAACTTGACCAAAGCCTCATTCAAAATCTCCCACACAGTACTAACGATGCCGCTATCGTCATGGCCGTCATTTCTTTAGCCAAAGCCCTTGGGCTACAAGTCATTGCCGAAGGAGTGGAATCACAAGAACAAGTCGATTTCCTGGAAGAACATGGATGCGATGCGATGCAAGGGTATTGGATCGCGCCACCACTCCCCGCCAATGAAAGCGCCCAGCACATGGTGCACATGGCATAAGGACAGTTGGCTCACACCTTCTCTCTTTCTACGCTTAAAATTCGGGCATCCATTCTCTGACATTCCGTTCTCACTCTTCACTCTGAAATTCCCAATCAGTGGTTGTCTAGCAATTTGGTTCATGGCATTCCTAATCAACCCCATCTTCTCATCACCCAATTTTCATGATATTTTTACAAAATAAATTATTCCCTCAAAAATGAGACACCGTTATATTGAATGCAGTTCACTCAATTCTCTTGTTTTTATACCGATTTTCCTACCACTCCTGATTGAGGGACGACGTGACATTAGGGGTCATTAGGCCTTCTCTTATGCTCGTGACACCGCTCGGGGTCGGCACGGAACGCTCTATATTTTCGTGACTGCGGCAACCCTTATTGGGATCATGACATCAATATTACTCAGACTCCCCAGCACGACATATTTTGGATTTTGGAGCGATTGCACGGCCGTAATAAATTCGGAGTCGGGGACGGTCCCGGACTCACCATTGTAAAAAATCGTCGAACACCCTGGCAGAACCATTCCACTAGACAGCACTACCATGCAGCCCATTTCACCGGACGAATGCGAGTTCGAGGCCTGGAATTAGGAAGAGGCCAACAGTTATATTGTGAAACCTTTTGAAAACGATTACCCATTTAGAGCCATGGTTAAGTTAAAAAAATACCGGTTTACATTAGGCGTCCACTCGAAACCGGGTAAAGAACACCAACTTGAAAAATCTCGCGGTGATGGAGGGCCGTGCTATTGACTGACGAATGCATTTTTGCATTCCCTCTCATTCTCAGTCGCTTCAATTTCATTCATGGAATCGCCGTCAACCATGCCAAGCCCCGTTGAAAAACCTCGAATCACCACTCTCCGAATTTTTATCGTCGATGATAGCCCAAGTGACCGATCCACCTATACGAGATGGATCCGGCGCACAACCTCATTTCGCCTCGATATTCAAGAGATGGAAACAGGAACCCAGGCCTGGGAAGCCTGGAGAATTTCCCCTCCTCACTGTCTGCTTTTGGATGACCAATTGCCGGATATGACCGGAATCGAATTCCTGGCGAAAGTACGGGGACCGCACTCACAGTCGAAAACTCCCATCATTTTTCTCACCGGATACGGTAACGAGGAAATTGCAGCTCAGGCCATTCGACTAGGCGCACAAGAGTATTTCAACAAAAACACCCTCACGGAAAAATTCCTCTGGCATCATATAGAGCAAGCAATCGAGCAGGTTACCACCATACCTCGCATACGCTCTCTTGAACGTCAGGCCAACATCATTTTGCAATCGTCCAGCGATGGAATCCTTGTCGTCGGACATGACGGACTAATCCGTTATTCCAATCCTGCGGCAGAGCAGCTCTTCCAAAAGACATCCGAACAACTCACCGGATTCCCCTTTGGTTTCCCGATCTCTGCAAACCAGACGACGGAAATAGGCATCATGCGCGAATCCGGACAACTGACTCCTGTAGAAATGCGAGTTGTCCCTATTGAGTGGGATGAAGAACCCGCCTATTTGGCCTCTCTCAGGGATGTGACAGAGCAGCGAAGGGCCGAAGACGAACGACGCCGTCATGAAATCGAACGGCAATATTCACAAAAACTGGAAAGCCTGGGAGTGCTCGCCGGAGGAATCGCTCATGATTTCAACAATCTCCTGATGACTATTGTAGCCCGCTCCGGCCTCGCCCTTCGGGCTCTTCCTCCTGACGCTCCGGCTCGAGAACACTTGGACTTTATTGAAAAAGCCGGTCTTCGCGGTGGGGAATTGGCCAATCAAATGTTGGCATTTGCCGGACAGACCCGCCTAAACTTTCAAGTCATCAATCTTCCAAAACTCCTCGAGAACATGACCCCTTTCCTCCGGGCAACCCTTTCAAAACGATTAACGTTCGAATACGATCTTGCCCCCTCCCTTCCCCCCATTCGAGCCGACCAAGCTCAATTGCGCCAAATCATCATGAATATTGTGACAAACGCCTCAGAGGCCTATGGAGAAGGAGATGGGGTCATCACCATCCGTACCTTCGAATGGGAGCCGACAAGAGAGAATTTTCAGAGTTGGTATGTAATTGGAGAGCTCCCGGATAACCGAAGTGTTGCCCTGACCATTCAGGACACTGGGTGCGGAATGACCTCGGACACAATCCCAAAAATTTTCGACCCGTTTTTTTCGACCAAACTTCCTGGACGAGGGCTTGGACTCGCAGCGCTTCTTGGACTCGCTCAAGCCCATGCCGCCACCATTGCCGTCCGGAGTCAACCAGATGTCGGCACAGAATTTACGTTACTATTTCCCGCCACCACGCCCTGTCCTTCAACAAAGAAAGGGCCGGTCTTCTCAATTCCCACTCAGCATGCCTCACTGACAAAAAGACCCATGGTGTTGGTGGTTGATGACGAAGAAGACGTTCGGGTGGCGTGTTCGATGATCTTTGAAGAAATGGGATTGCAAACCTTGGTCGCCTCGGATGGACAAATCGGCATTCAGGTCTTCCAGCAACATCAACACGAAATTATGGTCGTGCTCCTAGATCTCACCATGCCCAATATGGACGGCCAACAATTCCTCGAACATATTCAAGGGCTTAATGCAACGATTCCGGTGATACTGTCGAGTGGATATTCCGAGGAGGAAGCGATGAAAAGGTTTGACAACCCGAACATGGCAGCGTTCATTCAAAAACCCTATCAAGTGGAAACACTCATCGCAAAAGTCGAAGAGATCAGGCAGAAACAAATGACCTCCTCCAACAAACCTGGTCTGTAGAAAGCGCCCACCTCCATGCTCCGCCATCTTCCACCTCGCATGACAGCTGAGAACGACAACTTCCGCGTAGGTATCGTTCACGCGTCGAGGATAATCCCAGATGATTCCGAAACAAGGCGGAAATGACAATCGTCACACTCTGAGGATCCAACTCCCCTGCCTATCGAAAGTCCCGAGTCGCTTCTTCCTATTGGCTCGTGCCGAATTAAAATGCAGCCTCCAAAAATCTGGATCAATCCGCCAGGCTTAGTCAAACGACTCAACGGCTTCCATTCAATATCCAGACTGATACGGATCAATGCCCGTCAAATTCAGGGGAGTGCCATGGGATGAGCTAATGAATAGGGAAAGCAGAGGAACGGATGTCGCGACACAGCCACTTTACATGACCAATCAAATCCGAAGGACACAGAGCGCAGGCCGTCTCCGACAACTGCCTTTCTTCCTTGTAACTGTTCATGCTACATATTTCTACTCGGAATTCGACCATGCGGATTTTCTCAATTTATCCATAAGCACAAGGCTTCCACATGACCTATTCTCATGACCTCATCATTATTGGAGGGGGATCGGCAGGCTATGCAGCCGCTCGCACCGCTCAAGCGGAAGGAGCCGATGTCGGGATTGTCGATCAGGGTCCGTTAGGAGGCCTCTGCATCTTACGGGGATGCATGCCCACCAAAGCCATTCTCCGCTCATCCGATCTCGCGGCGCTCATCCGTCGGGCTCCGGAATTCGGGATTCACTCAACGAACCTTCAAGTGAACCTGGCAGCCATCATTGAGCGAAAAAACCGGTTAATCAAGGAATTTGCTGAAGATCGCATTCAAGCACTCCAACACCCTCGATTTGCCCTCTACCAGGAACATGCACATTTTGTTTCGCCGACGACCATTCAAGCCGGCCCGCATCGGCTATCCGCGAAGGCCTACATCATCGCCACCGGTTCTGTGGTGTCGCACATTCCCATTCCAGGATTAGAAGAAGCAGGATACCTTACCAGCGATGAGGCATTAGAACTTGAAACCCTGCCTGAATCTATGATTATTCTGGGCGGCGGGCCGGTCGCATTGGAATTCGCCCAATTTTTTTCCCGCATCGGAGTCATGGTATTTCTGATTCAACGAAGTGCCCACATTCTCTCGGACTCGGACGAAGACCTTGTTCGGCCGGTGGAAGCACACCTTCAGGCCGAAGGCATGAAAATGTATACCAACACCCAAATCCAATATATCAGCACGTCCGGTGGCCAGAAAACCATTCACTTCCTCCATCAGGGACAAAGAAAAGAGGTTACCGCCACCTCCATTCTCCAGGCCCTCGGCCGCCGCCCAAACATCGACGGTCTCAATTTGGAAGCGGCTCAGGTTGCCCATCAAACGAATGCCATTTTAGTCAACAAGGACATGAGAACATCCCAACCACATATTTTTGCTATTGGAGATGTCAACGGCGGGTATGAAATCGTCCATATTGCCATCGAAGAGGGCGAAATCGCCGGATGGAACGCCGTTCATCCCAATCTCCCTCCTAAACATTTTGATTCCCGCCTCAAGACCCAGGTCGTCTTTACTGATCCCCAGTTGGCCAGCGTGGGACTGTCCGAACGGGAATGCCTGGACCGTCAACTCCCCTATCTGGTCGCTTCTTACCCCTTTAACGACCATGGCAAGTCTCTCTGCCTGGGAGAAACGTACGGACACGTTAAAGTGCTCTGTCATCCTCAGTCCGGTGAGATTCTCGGTGGCCATATTGTCGGACCCGAAGCCTCTGAACTCATCCATGAACTGATTGCCATCATGTATTTTCGTGGCACAGTCCACGATCTTCTCCGCATACCCCATTACCATCCCACTCTCGCTGAAATTCTTACCTATCCCGCTGAGGAGCTTATTGGGAAATTGCCGCCCATGTAAGAAGGCATTGCACATTCAAGATCTCCCCCTGTGTCGGGGATTAATCGCACGGTCGTCAAACCAGAAGGGACCCGCTGTCTTTGCCTCTCGAAATTTCCTCGTAACAAATATCACCAAATCAGGACTACAACTCCATATCGCCAAATACGCCACGACACAATCGGCCATTGAATCAAAAATCTCTATCCCTGACCAACGGAAATATTGGCGATACATGGTAATCATTGCCGAAACTATGACTGGAGAATTGCCATGAAAACCCACATAATGGAGCCTCACATGTCCCATCCGTCTACCACCCCAGCCGACTCACCCAATTCATTGATGGGAAAGATACTCATCGGGTGTATTCTGTTGGCGGGCATCGGTACCTTTTTCTATTTTGACCTTGATCACTATCTCTCCCTCGAGTCATTAAAGGAAAATCGAGACACTTTATTAGCCTACACCGCCTCGCATTATGAAATCGCAGCCGCAGTATTTATTCTCGTCTATATTCTCCAAACAGCCTTCTCACTTCCCGGCGGCGCGATCCTCACGTTGACAGGGGGATTCTTATTTGGAAGCCTGATGGGGACTCTATTCGTCAATGTCGGAGCCACCGCCGGAGCCACGCTCGCCTTCTTGGCCGCCCGCTATCTGCTCCACGATTGGGTGGAGCACAAATTTGGCGACCGGCTCGGGACCATCCAAGAAGGATTTGCGAACAATGCATTTAGTTATCTCATGACGCTTCGACTTATTCCGGCCTTTCCATTTTTTCTTGTGAACCTGGTTTCCGGGCTCACCCGTGTCAACCTCGGCACCTATGTGCTGGCGACGTCCATTGGCATTATTCCCGGCAGTTTTGTTTTTGCCTTTGCGGGCCGCCAATTGGGCACAATCAATTCCTTGAGCGAAATTGCCAGCCCACCCGTCTTACTCGCCTTTACGCTCCTGGGCTTGTTAGCCCTCATGCCGGTGGCCTATCAGAAATGGAAGAAGACTCAAAGCGGGATCATCAATCCTAAATCGTAAATGACTGAACCCTTTCCTAAACTAGAGGCCTCAGATGGACACCCCACAATCACCAGCCCATAGCGGTTTAGTTCTTCCCCATGACCCCTACAACCAGGAATTGGTCAACAATGTGCATCCGCCCCAATGGCGCAATCCTACGCCATCCGGACGATATAACCTCGTCATCCTCGGAGCCGGCACTGCCGGGTTGGTCACCGCAGCAATCGCGTCAGCCCTCGGAGCCAAGGTGGCGTTAATTGAACGACACCTGATGGGCGGAGACTGCTTGAACGTAGGATGTGTGCCCTCCAAAGGCGTCATACGGGCGGCTAAAGCCTGGCATGCCGTAAAAGAGGCCGAACAATTCGGAGTGCATATTTCCGGAGAGGTGAAGCAGGATTTCGGTGCAGCCATGGCCCGCATGCGAAAACTCAGGGCCCGGATCAGTCATGTCGACTCAGCTCATCGCTATACCAAACTTGGAGTGGATGTGTTTATCGGGAACGGCAGATTCACCAGCTCAAGCACCATCGATGTGAATGGAACGACACTACAATTTGCCAAAGCGGTCATCTGCACAGGAGCCCGCGCTACCGCCCCATCGATTCCAGGTTTGGCAGACACCGAATATCTCACCAACGAAACCATTTTTTCTCTGACGGAACTTCCTCCGAGGCTAGGGGTCATCGGTGCAGGTCCCATTGGCTGTGAGTTGGCCCAATCATTTGCCCGATTCGGCAGCCAGGTATTTTTGGTGGAAGCCATGCATGGGATTCTTCCCAAAGAAGACCGCGACGCCGCCGACATCGTGGAACAATCGATTGTACGGGACGGCGTGCAACTGCTTTGTTGCGGCAAGGACCTGAATATTCAGTCAGCCAAAGGGGCCAAGCACCTCGTAGTTCATTCGCATGGCACACAGTATGACATCCCGGTTGACGCAATTCTGGTTGGGGTCGGCCGCAGTCCCAACATTGAGGGATTGGAACTGGAGGCCGTTGGGGTCGAATTCGACAAAACCGGAGTCAAGGTCAACCACCGGCTTCAAACCAGCAACCCTAGGATTTTTGCGGCAGGAGATATCTGCTCTCCGTTCAAGTTCACCCATACGGCCGATGCACAAGCCCAGATCGTCATTCAGAACGCTTTATTTCCTCACCCGTTCGGCTTCGGGTACGGCAGCACGGAACACCTGGTCATTCCCTGGGCGACCTATACCCAACCGGAAATTGCCCATGTCGGTCTATATGAACAGGATGCGAAGGACAGGAACATCCCGATCGACACCTTCACTTTTCCTCTCAATGAAGTCGATCGAGCTATTCTCGATGGAGAAGACCAAGGCTTTGCCAGAGTACATGTAAAAAAAGGGACCGATAAAATAGTCGGAGCCACCATCGTAGCCGCCCATGCGGGCGATATGATTAGTGAATTCACTTTGGCCATGAAGGGAGGCCTGGGACTCAACACCATCGCCGGCACCATTCACCCCTACCCGACCCAAGCAGAAGTCGTCAAAAAGTCGGCAAATGCCTGGCGAAAAACCACACTGACCGAAGGAAAAAAACAGTTCCTCCGCAAACTCTTTGCGTGGACCCGGTAATGTCATGTCCCATCAATCACCCGAGGCGCGTATGTTGATGCCCTTTGACCTGCTCAGGGCAAACGGAGTCGGCCAACAATTGATTCAAACACCACTCAGGCCTAATCGGCAATCAGGCATGACACATATCACACCCCGACCCGCTGTCTTCTATGTCCTCACACTCGTCTTCGGACTCTTGAGCATGACGCATTCGAATGCAGTCATCGCCGCAAGCCCCGATCACCTCGTCGTCGGCAACTTCTCCATTGCTACTCCCGGAGAACCGTTTCCTCAAGGGTGGAAGCCGCTGACCTTTGACAACATCCCCGAACAGACCCAATATGATCTGGTCAAAGACGAACAGCAGGTGGTGGTCAAGGCCATCAGTCGTCAATCCTCCTCCGGCCTGACACGGGAGATCTCGATCGACCCAAAGGAATATCCGGTGATTGCGTGGCGATGGAAAGTCGAAAATATTCTTCAGAAAGGGGATGTCACACAAAAATCAGGAGATGACTATCCGGCACGCCTCTACATTACCTTCCAGTATGACAGTAGTCGAGGTCGGGTTTTTTGAAAAGGCGAAATTTGAAACCATCAAATTAATTTATGGGCAATATCCCCCCATTGGAGCCATCAATTATATTTGGGAAAGCAAAAGCCCCATTGGCACGATGGTTCCCAATCCTTATACGGACCGGGTCTACATGTTCGTCACGGAAAGCGGAAGTGCCAAATTGAATCAATGGGTAACCGAGGAACGCAATATCTATGAAGATTACAAGAACGCATTCGGAGAAGATCCCCCAAAGATCTCAGGAGTCGCCATCATGACCGACACGGATAACACCAAAGAGTCGGCCGTCGCCTATTACGGGGATATTGTGTTTAAAAAATCCGGAAAGGAATGAGAGGAAAAGAGTGAAAAGGAGACATCAGAAGAGAAAAATTCCTGGATCAACCCACATGAGGAAATCGTTGCACTCTACTTCTCACGCATCAACGTTCCCTCCTCACACATTGCGTATCAATAATCCGGCTCATTCCCGGTCTTCCATTTAATACTGCAGCCCGCACTAGGCTTTTGCTCCACGGAAACAGGTTTTTTATCCAGAACGGCCTCCAGGGCCATTCGTAAATCCCGCCCGGTCACGGGCTTCCCGTTTCCCGGTCGGCTATCATCTAATTGTCCCCGATACACCAGTTTGCGTTCTTCATTAAACACAAAAAAATCCGGTGTACAAGCCGCAGTCAAAGCCTTCGCCACCTCCTGAGATTCGTCATAACAATAGGGAAAACGAAAATCCAATTCCTCCGCCATTTCCTTCAGTCTTGCGGGAGAATCCTGAGGGTAACGTTTCACATCATTACTACTGATCGCCACAATGCCAACATTTTTCATTTGATAATCTCGACCGAGTTTGGCTAATTCCTCTTGCACATGAACGACATAAGGGCAATGTCGACAAATACACATCACCAGAATGGCGTGTTTCCCGACAAAACTTTCATGGGACACCATATGACCTGTCCGAACATCCGGTAGTTCAAAGTGAGGCAAGGGGGTCCCCAGCGGGAGCATCGTCGAATCTTTCAAGGCCATGGTTCACTCCTTTAGGCTAATCAAGACTGATGGGTTCGTGTGAACGAGTACAGTCAGAAAATTTGAAGTCCTGTTTACCACATCGGGTGGAAAGGGAGAAGGGGGCCACCGGTCATCACTGCAATGAATTAATCGGTTTCAGAGTTGACGGAAGACTGAGGGGAACGCTGTTTCCAGGCTCGAAACCGCTCAAGAAGCTCCTCTTTCACATGTTGGGGGACAGGCTCAGGAGGCAATTGGCGTAGAGTCGCAATGGTGTATTTCATCTGACGTAAATAATTACGGCAGGCAAAACACAGGCCCAAATGCATTTGAAATCGAATTCGCTCCGTAAGAGTCAGCGACCCATCCAGGTAATCCGTGATGAGTTGGGAGATTTCCTGGCAGGAAAAATTTCCCACCATATACCGCATAAGTTTGTGTTTCAGATTTGTATCCATTGTCCTTAGGTGTTCTTTCCCTGAACATAGGGATTAAGCTCTCGGCGCACCCTGGTGCGCGCCCGGTGTAACAGCACCCGTTGATTGGTCTCACTGATCTCAAGGATGTTACAGACTTCTTCAGAGCTGACACCCTCGATATCGCGCAAGGTCATCACCTGCCGCTGCGTAGCCGGCAGGTTTTCAATCGCGGTTTCAATAGCGGCTCGGCATTCCTTTGACAGTAATACCCGTTCCGGTGTATCCGGTTCCCAGTCATGAGGTGGATCTTTCCAATGACCCATTCTGGAACCTTCTGCCACGAAAAGCGAATCTTCCAAGGAAGGCCCCTCATCGGCATCCGGAGAAGAAGTGCTCAGCCCAGACGGCTCATAGCGACTCTCTCGTATTCCTCGTGTTTTGGCCCGATTCGTCAAAATCCGGAAAAGCCAGGTTTTAAAAGATGACCGGCTCTCAAACCGATGAATGCCTTCAAATACCCCCATCCAGGTTTCCTGCACGACTTCTTCGGCAACAGCCCGGCTTGGGACATAGGACATGGCTAACCGCAATAACGAACCGGAATACCAATCCATCACAGCCGCGAACACCTGCTCATCACCAGATTGAAGAGCCCGAACCAACCCTGGCTCATCAAGATTGAGCTTATCGAGCACAGTGTGGGGAGAAGGAGAAATGAGCAACCTCTGAAAATTTAAAGAGACGCCAAACGCGAACCAGAGGATTATCCTGAGCCTGACAGTCACAATCAAGAGTTTCCTCAAAAGAAATCTCGTCTGGCAGATCCATCCTTCTAAGCAGACACAAGGAGCCAACAGGAAAAAATAGGCAGGCACTGCAGATTAACAGACAAACGGATTGTTGCATGATGGCAAGATCGAAGGGAAAAAGAGAGAAGAGGCAGCCGGGCGGACGCCTGGATGCGTTAGGTATCCTGAAAGATTTGGGCAAGAATGCCCGTTCGAGTAGTTGTTTTCGTTTTTTTGAGAAGATGGCGAACATGTTCTTTTACCGTATGTTCACTAATATCCAGATGTCGAGCAATTTCCTTATTGGTCCATCCCTCACTGATATATTTCACAATTTCTACTTCCCGACTGGTCAAACGATACTGCTCCTTGGCCTGATTAGACACCACCCGCCGTTCACGTCCGATTTTCTCCATAATGATGAGCATACAGGCTTCATCTTTTTCTGTATGGGCCGCTAATGGAAAACCCCTCAGTAATACGGGCGATTTCACATCACCTGTCACTCGTCTCAACTCATGTTGGCCCTCGACCAACTGGTTCTCGGGACTGTCTAATAAGTGTCCGAAGGGACTCACATAACTCCAAGACATCGGCAGGCCACACACCTCGCGCCTCGGCATCATACGCGTCTCCCATGATTTGGCGGCTTAACGTCTCTGCTTCGGCATTCATAAACAGCACGTCTCCGGATCCCGAGAAGAGCAATACCCCGGGAATTGATCGTCGGTCGGCAATTTCTTGGAGCCGGGACAGACCATTTCCCTGGTGGATTTTGGAACAGTCGTACAAGGAATGCCGATAGATCGTCGACTCAAGGTGTACTCCGTGGATCAGGTTATGTAGCGATGTAAAAATCCCCTACTCAACAGCCTGCAAGGGAGGCAACAACTCACGGTGCTTGAATGCCCCGCTACCGCTACGAATGATCTTATTGAACTGTTTTCGGAGTGTGACAAGAAGAAACTTAAATAAACGGAGGGGGACAATGAAGAAAACTTCTCAAGATGCCGCAGAAAGCAGTGGAGCCATGAAGACTGAAGCCTTTCTTGCCTATGCCCCATGATGCAAGAAGGAAAACACGAGTCTCCCAATGAAGAATCTTTTTTAAGCCGGATTCCGGTTCGGAAAAACCACCCGCCGGCTCACACAGCCAGTGCGGGGTACCGCCCCTCTTCCGCATAACCAAATCAGGGGAGGGTACACATACTAAAAACCAATACATAACTGAAACTCGGAAAAGGCGACACAGTCCAAACGACTCCAACACTGCCCCCAAACTGACGGGCTTAAAACCGGGCAGCCGTCAAGGTCACATCCGCATCGCTCCATACCTGGCGAAACGACTGAAGGGCGCTGTCAGCCTCATCGGTTTTTCCCTGGGCGCGTAAACTCTGTTCCAATCCGAAAAGCGCCCACCCGTTTTGAGGATGATCCTGGAGATCTTCTCGAAAAGTGCGCTCTGCTTCGACAGCTTTTCCAGCCTCCAGGAGCACCGCACCCAACACCTGGCGGGACGGAAGATACCAATCCTTCGGTTCGGTATAATTCAATCCATCTTCAAGTTCGACTGCGCGCCGCAACTGACGCACGGCCTCCTCGTAATTTCCATGACCTGCCGCTATTTCTCCTGCCAGAACAGCCTCCGCAATGGCCAGGATATCGACGATATTATTCAGATCAAAAACAGTCAGCTTGGCCACTGCAGGGTCACGGGCAATCTCCGTGAGTTTCATGGATTCCTGTTGGGCAGCCTCCAATTTCCTTTGACGCACCAATGCTAATCCACGGGCATAATGCCAGATAGCCGTGGGATACAGTAAATCCACCGGAGGCGCGGGCTCAGCGAGAATGTTCGACCATTGCCCAAAGGCGACTTTGGTATAGAGGGGAATAGACCAAAAATGTTGCATGGTGCCCCCGATGCCGGGAGCGCGCATCATCTCAGGCTTGACGGACGCCGCCGTATCGAGAGCCGCCTGCATCGCCAGCTGCTGCCGCCCGAGCTTAATCGCCGCCGCCCAGAGGAAATGTGAATTGTGCGGAACATAGGCCGCCGTATACAGACTTTCCTCGTGAGCATGGTTCAAATAGTGCTCATCAACTTTAACAGCATGTTGATTGGCCAACACGGCATCTCGATACCGCCCGACACGAATATAGATATGCGCAGGCATATGCACAAGATGTCCTGAGCCAGGGACAAGGGCGGGTAATCGTTCGGCACTGGGAAGAGCCTTCTCGGGATGCGGCGAGGCTTCCATCGATATGAATGTAGAGATGATTGGCCAACGGATGACTGGCGGATTGGTCTAACACGGACTCCAACTTCGACACAATTTCCGGTGTCCAGGGTTTAGGCTCTCCTCCCCTACTCCAAAAATCCCAGGGATGCAGGTCCATCAGCGCTTCAGCGAATAAAGCACCAATGGTCGGGTCGTCGGGAAACTGCTGTGCGACAGTCCGCATCGCCTCGGCATAGGCCACGTCGAGTGGGGAACGATCGGTCATCACCTTTTTGGAGTAGCGCATCGCCAGCGCCTGAATGAGCGCGGCCTCTTTTTCGGTGGCCTGATCCTTTCAGCGCGACCGCCTTCTCCAGCGCCGCGAAAGCCTGAGGAACGACCGACGGATCCATCGGCGCATTGATATTCGGACCGAGCACCAACGCCTCACCCCAATAACACATGGCGCAGTTCGGATCGCGCTTTTGAGCTTCCTGGAAAGACCTGGCTGCTTCGGCATGATTAAAGCCAAAGGACAGGATGAGTCCTTGATCAAAATACCGCTGGGCCATCGCTCCATTGGAGGAGATCGGAAAATGATGTCTCCCTAATCCCTCTTGAAGCAGGACAGGCTCTGCCAAGGCATGACCATGCAAGGCATGTCAATCCCAACCATTGACAGCATACCCAGAACAAATGACATGTTTATATACAAAAGGGGTTTCATATGTTTTCTCCTCGGCATCTACAGCGCAGAACAAATTTTGTTATACGCATTTTTACGCAATCGATAATTTTTTGCAACCGGTTTTTTCGGGCGACTTTTCCATCATCTTCATTGCTGATTGACTACGCTCTACGGTTTGTCCCATATAGTGATTCAATAGCATTTTCGTTAGGCTACCCAGCCGCAAAATTTTCGCCGGCTAAGTCGGTTGACGAAAAAGAGTCTCTTGCAGACTCAGAAAGGATTGTCTCGATGACGTACGTGTATTTGTTCCTGGCTATTGTGGCGGAAGTGCTTGCAACCAGTTCACTCAAAGCAGCCGAGGGTTTCACCAAATTAGGCCCAAGCCTGTTAGTCGTCATTGGATATTTCGCCGCATTTTTTCTGTTAAGCCTCGTGTTGAGGAGCATGACGGTCGGCATCGCTTACGCGATCTGGTCGGGGGTCGGCATCATTCTCCTGGCGCTCGTGGGTGCAGTCGCCTTTCGGGAAATTCCCGATACCCCGGCAGTCATTGGAATGGGATTGATCATCGCCGGCGTGATTGTCATTCATGTCTTTTCGGAAACCGTTCGGGTATAGGGCTCCCGCCCCCACTTCTTAAATCCAATGCCTCTTTCGGAAAGCCCACAGCATGCCGATCGCGAGAACGAGCATAAGGCTCATCACGAGCGGATAACCCCACGGCCATTCCAATTCCGGCATCACTTCAAAGTTCATCCCATAGATCCCCACGATAAATGTCAACGGGATGAAAATCGTCGCAATCACGGTCAAAACCTTCATGGTTTCATTCAGCCGATTACTTAAACTGGTGAGATAAATATCCATCATGCCCGCCAGCATATCACGATAGGTTTCAGTGGTCTCGATCAACTGAATGGTGTGATCGTACACATCCCGAAGATAAATATGCGTGGACGAATGAATCAGCGTTGAGTCGCCTCGTTCCAAATGACTGAGCACTTCCCGAAGCGGCCAAATTGCTCGACGAAGGAGAATCATCTCATGTTTAAAGGAATGTAACGTTCTCAGCGCCTCCCGATCTTCCTGCGTGATAAGTCGTTCTTCAAGCTGTTCAATATCCTCGCCCAATTGTTCCAACAGAGGAAAGTATTGATCCACGATCGTGTCAAGATGGGCGTAGGTGAGATAATCACACCCCATTTTTCGTAAACGGCCTTTCTCATTGCGCAGACGTCCCCGGAGATCGCCAAAAGGGTCATCCTTTCCTTCAAGGAAACACAACACAAAATTCTTTCCCACAATCAGGCTGATCTGTTCAACCATAAGTGACTGAGCAGGGTCATTCCTCGACACAGCCTTCATGACCAAAAAGAGATACTCGCCATAGTCTTCAATTTTTGGTCGCTGATGGGTATTGACGATATCTTCCATCACTAAAGGATGCAGTCCGAAGGCTGCACCCAATTGCTGAAGCCCTTCGATGTGGTGGATGCCTTGAACGGTGATCCAGACATGTTCTGCGGCGTTTGCCAGCGGCAGGACCTCTTCCACTCGATGGGTTCGAATTTCGTGAAATGCGTGCTCTGAGTAGGTCAACGCCGTCAGGGACATCTTCTCGAGTTTCTGCTCACCAATATGCACCGGTGTCCCGGGCGGCAGTCCCGATTTACTGGATCGTTTTTTCCGGTGCCCTTTCATCGTCTGCTCCTTCGATAATCTCCATCAAGAAACGTCAGGCGTGAACCGGCTCTCATTGTCTCACAGACCATGATCGGTTTGCATAGGAAGAGCGGGCAGGAGAACTCCGGAATCGCCTTCTTTGCTCCCTCTCCTCACAATATGGTCCCGGGCAGCCCCCTCTCTCTCAAAGAGGTTCTTGGTACCATGAATTTCCCTTCAAGCTTCAAGAACACAGCCCCAATACTATCTGAACACGCCCCCCCCTCTCCCTGCTCAGACCGGATCAATCAACCTCGAACATCTTTCCGGCACGACTTTAGTGTAACGTCTTCATTTAAAAAGAGACCATATCTCCAACATGCGAAATTTCGACCAGACATTGATGTCCCGCCGCCGGTTCCTGCAATTAAGCGGGACCCTGTTCGTGGCTCCCTTATTCCTGGCGAAACAATCGGCCGGGGCCGGCATGTGGAGCCAACTATTCGGTTCCACCAAACGCACCACAAGTCCCATCACCTCAAACGATGAATTTTATATCACGTCTTACCGTACTCCTCCCTTTGTACCTGCGGATCGATGGGCGCTGACAATTCGAGGAACGGTCATATCCCCGTTTACCCTTACCTACCGGGACCTGCTCGCCCAACCGGCGATCACAGAAATCGTCACATTGGAATGTGTCGGCAATGGGGTCGCGGGAGAAGCGATCGGCACGGCTGAATGGCAGGGAGTCCGGCTCAAAGCGCTCTTGGACAAAGCCAGGGTCACATCACACACTCAAGACGTGGTCTTTCATGCCGCCGATGGATACTCTGACAGCCTCACCATCGAACGGGCCATGATGGATGACATCATGGTTGCCTATCGCATGAACGGGGTGCCCCTGCCTTTGGGACATGGATTTCCAGCCAGAATGATCGCACCTGGACATTACGGCATGAAGCATGTCCAGTGGCTCACGGGAATCGAGCTCGTGTCCTCGGATTACAAAGGCTATTACCAACGTAAAGACTGGTCGGATGAGGCCATCGTCAAAACCAAGTCCTGGATCACGGATCCGCAAACCGGAGATACCTTGCCGGCCAAAAACCTATTCACCATGCAGGGCTTTGCTTTTGCAGGATCCCGGGGGATTCGTCAGGTGGACATCAGCACCGACGGAGGGGCATCCTGGTCGGCCGCGACCCTGGCCCCATCACTTTCTGCCTACTCATGGGTTATGTGGAGTTATCCATGGGAACCGCAAAGACCTGGTGACTTCCACATTTTGGCTCGAGCGACTGATGGCATAGGGGAACAACAATCTTCGCAAGAAGATCCGCCATTTCCCGACGGAGCGTCGGGATGGCAAGAAGTAATCGTTTCAATTATCTAAGAACCGGACCCTGCCAACATGATGCAATGGATCACGAGATTTTCCAGCCAGGGGAGATTGCCCCTCATTCTTATCATTCCCTTCGTCCTTTCCATGGGCTGCTCGACTATTCCCAAGACGTTTACTCCTTCTCATCCCATTTCTCCGGAGACTTTCAACCATGAAAACTTTCATCAAGCACTCATGGCTCATGTGAAGAACGGCGTTGTGGACTATCCCCAACTCGCTCACGACCCACACTTTACCCGTTACCTTCAACTCCTTCAACATATCGCCCCCCAGCAACTTTCGACTCCCAACCATCGTCTGGCCTTTTGGATTAATGCCTATAATGCTTTTGCCATCAAGGGCATCATTGATGGATATGCTCCAACCTCGCTGACCGGGCGATACACGTTTTTTATCGGCCGGACATACCAGGTGGGAGGGGAATTGTTGAATTTGTATGACCTGGAACAGCACCTTTTGATTCCCGACTTCAAAGAACCCCGGATACATTTTGCTATTGTCTGTGCCTCACAATCCTGTCCAATACTTCAATCGGCAGCCTACACTCCAGAGTCACTCGATCAACAACTCACGGCAAGTGCCCGACAGTTTTTGAACGATCCCACACGCAACCGGTTCGACCGACAACGCCGCATCGCCTATCTGTCAAAAATCTTCGATTGGTTTTCCGAGGATTTCATCAATCATTCAGGTTCACTGCTGGGCTATATTGCACAATTCGTCACAGATCCTGATCTCGCGAACGAAATCCGCCAGAACTCGTATACCATTGAATTTCTCGACTATGACTGGAGCCTCAATGGAGTCCCTCCTCTTCCCCCTACATAAAAATTCTGGTGGTCCATTCCCATCTCGTTTCATCATAGGCCTCCTTTCCCCATGAAATTTTGCTGGTGGGCTGTAACATCCAATACCCCTCGGAGACTGCCTAAGTGAAGAAGCGTTGCCTGATGCAAGGGGACAACTCTGAACAGACCCCTTATGTCCGGCTACGTGTTGCAGAGCTCAATAGTTTGGAGAAAATGCTGGTATGCTGGTGAAATCTGGCGAGCACGCCCACCTGGCGCAATTACTTCAATTTATGGTCCTGGGCGAACAATTGGCCCACGATTGTGCGAAAGCGCAAGCCACCTTGGTGAGGGAACCAGGTCTGCAACGTTTTCTCGCCGGTCAGGCAAAGCAGGAGGGGCGACATGCGGTGGTCTTTCAGTGGGCGATCCGATGGCTGGCTCCACGGGGTCCGCAGTCTCTTGTCATTCCTCACCAGATGAATCAGTACCGCCGGCTCATCATGACCGCCCTGACACGTGGGGACGTTGCGGAATCTCTTCTGGCGGAACAAATTGTTCTAGAGGGGTTAGGGCAAGCCATTTTACAAAGGCTGGAAACGGGTCTTCTCAAACGAGGCGCCCCATTTCCAAAATTACGCCAAATACTCCTCCAACAGGAAGAGGCCCATCACGGTTTTGGACTTCGGACATTGCAGAGGATGTTGGACGACGGTCACACATCCATTGACCACCTGAAGGAATCAGCCCCCGCATATTTGGAATTGGGAAAAGCGCTTCTGTTTTCGGCACAGGACTCCTTCTATTGCATTCAGGAAGATCCTCACGAATATTGGAAGGACTTTCAACGCGCCCTTCCCGTCTGGTTACAAGAACGTCCTCAGGATAGCCCCTTCCTACCGAATGGTCATCACGTGGCCCGGTAAACGGCGCGCGCAGAACAGTCTTATGATTTGGGTCATCATTCCCACCTACAATGAAGAGAAGGCGTTACCGCACACCATCAAGTCCGTGTTGTCGCAATCAACACCCTACCGGGTCATCGTCGTGGATGGAGGAAGTACCGACCACACTCTTGAAGTCCTCCGTCAGAACTCACAAATTTCTTGGTGTATGGCCCCCAAAGGGCGCGCATCACAGATGAATGCAGGCGCCCGATTTGTGATCCAGCAGCAGGCCTCCGCCGATGATTGGCTCCTGTTTCTCCATGCAGACACGCAACTCCCTCGCGGCGCCTTCCAGCAATTACACCATCTTGCCTCAGACCCTTCCTCTCAGGCAGGCGGATTCCGCCATCGCTTCTCTGGAAAGGATTGGCGGTTACGGATGATTTCCTGGTTGGATAATCTCCGATGCACACATTCACATATCATCTATGGGGATCAGGCCTTATTTGTGAGACTGGGCCTGTTCGCCCAATTGGGAGGATTCCCTATGCAAGCCGTTCTGGAAGATGTCGTGTTTGGACAGACCCTTCTGACGAAAACGACTCCCCGGCTTTTGCCTTTGACGGTCATCACCGATTCCCGGAAATTTGTCAAAATGGGAATATGGCGAAGTTTTATTCGCGTCCTCCTGATTATCCTGCATGTGGAATTTGGGCTACCCACATTTTCTCCTGCTTTTTTCCGGGATGTCCGGTAAACCCCGTCGGCTGCCCTTATTCTGTGGGATTTCCATAATTTTGTCGTGGATACAAGGAATCTTCTTCTCGCAGAAATTAACGCTCAGGAATGGTACACAATGAACAAAAACTCCACTGGACAGCCTGCTTCGATGGCAGAATCCCCATCGGGTTTCTCAAGAAATTCCACCGAAAACCTCAAGAGTTCAGGGGGCCCGCACCGATATGTTTTCCATAAGAGATTCCATCATGAGCCATCGCCACGAACCCATGCCTCATTCGGAAGATTTACCGAATTTCCTTCGGGAATTCGACGACAGTGATTTGCAGCGCTATACCTGTTTCTCCAGCGAATTCCGCGATCAACGGATGGAAGCCGGCGCCATGGCCGAAGCCGGATTTTGGAATGCCGTCGTGAACCTGTGTATTGATGAACGATTGCGGCGGGACCAGGATATTAAGCGATTAGAATATATGTATCGAACCGGCGTGGATCCGGAACACAACTCCTGAACGGCTCACACACATCACGTTCCCTCTTCCGGATTCTCTGTCTTCCAGGCCTCTAATCGCTTCCGGGCTTTTTCGGCAAATTCACTCTCAGGATGTTGCTGAATAACCCGTTCGTATAATTCTTGAGCATGGGCGCGATTATGCTGTTGCTCCTCGAACTGGGCCGTTTCAAATAATTGTCGAGGATCTTCCCCGCAACCCCAAACCATGACACACAACACACCAATCCCGATCCACCGGGAACAGGCGCGCACACTGGATGACATGTTTTTCATCGAGAAATTTCCTCCCAAGAATTCATCTCGCACTAAGGAACCCGCAAAGAACCGCCGATACACATTCTCATGCTCGCTGTGACCAACAATCATTATTTACATCTCCAATTTCAGGAAGGCCAGTTGACTTATGCATGCTGAAGACGAACTGCTTGAATCGCTCAGAAGTTTTAACGATTGCGAAATTCGAGTGTATACCCGTTTTGCGACGGAATGGCGAGACCAACGGTTAACCGACGGGTCACAGGCTGAAGTCTCCTTTTGGAATTCCGTGATCTCCATGCTGGTGGAAGAGCGTCACCGCCGCAAAGAGGAAGTGCAGCGACTTGAGGCCATGTTTCAAACCGGCCACGATCCCGGGTAAGAGACCCGGGTTCACGCCCCGCACACGTGCATATGGAATATCCATTCGCCTAGGCTCCCTGCTCAACATCCAACACTAGGCCCCGGTTCATATGCCCCTCCACATGGATCCCCCTCACAGCCCCGCACCCTAGCTCTCCCCAAGAACGGTTTCGTACAACGCCTTCGTGCGTTTAGCAATTTTGTCCCAGCCAAAAAATTCTTCCGCCCGTCGTCTCCCGGCTTGTCCCATGGGCGCCCGTAATTCAGGATCTCGCATGAGTTGATTCAACCGATCGGCCAGGTCCTGTGCAAACCGCTCAGGATCTTTCGGACTAAAGGGAGCTTCCTCCAATTGGTCAACCGGCACCAAAAATCCCGTCTCATCCTCCACAACGACCTCAGGAATGCCGCCGACGGCAGAAGCCACCACAGGCACCTCACAAGCCATGGCCTCTAAATTAATGATCCCGAATGGTTCATAAATAGACGGACAACAAAAAACCCCGGCATGAGAATACAACTCAATGAGACTCGGCTTGTCGAGGATATCCGGTATCCAATAAATATGCTTTCGATGGGCCGAAATCTGGTCGAGCGCCTCTTTCATTTCCACGGCCATGGCGGGCGTATCAGGAGAGCTGGCGCACAACACTACGGGAAACTCCTCATCCAAATAGGAGAGAGCCTGAATCAAATAGGTAATACCCTTCTGCCGGGTCATTCTCCCCACAAACAACACATAGGGATGTCCGGCAGGTATCCCATATCGGGTTAACACCTCCTGGCTTTGGACTTTTCGAAATTCCTGAAGGTCGATCCCGTTATGAATGACATGAATCCGCTCTTCAGGAACCTGAAAGAATTTAAGAATGTCTTTCTTGGTGCCTTCGGAAACGGCGATAATGGCATCAGCCATTTCCAGGGCAGTCTTCTCAACCCACAGAGAAAAATCATACCCGCCGGCTAATTGCTCTCGTTTCCATGGCCGGAGGGGCTCCAATGAATGCGTGGTGATGACCAGCGGAATACCGTAATTGAGCTTGGCCATAATACCGCCAAAATGGGTATACCAGGTATGGCAATGAATCAGGTCCGCGCCCAACCCCTCGGCATTCATTTGCCAGGAGCGCTGCACCGCACCAAGAACGGAATGCAAGGGCTTGGGAGCCGTAAACGGAGTGTCTCCTAAGGGAATCCCATGCACCTTCAGATTGCCCTGTTCCAGGCGTTGGTCACCAAAACAGCGGACTTCGATGGGAAGAAGATGTGATAATTCCCGACTCAAATACTCCACGTGCGCCCCGGCGCCACCATAGGTGTAAGGGGGAAATTCATTGGTGAACATCAAGACTTTCATGGGCAACGACACTCCATAATGATCGTGAAGACTTCCAGCAGCCTGCTACATTAAAAGAAAATTCATACGAAGTCACCTTCCTTTCAAAAAAAACGTACGGAGAAAAATGAAAGGACCTGATCCAGACAACGCGCAGCCGGGATGACCGAAGGCTGTTACTCTCACAGGTCCCTTTCAAAATCGCGGAGGGGTCTTCTAAAGTCCGGAAGACCAAAAATTCGAGACTCACTTGAAGTTTCAATGAAAGAAAACGCACAATTGGGATTCAAATGAACACGAGATTGCCAAGCAGACCGCACAGCGATTGGGACCAATCAGCAGATCTTTAAGGTTATAGACAAAAAGGGGAATGAGAAACATGGGCGAATTCCAGTACCAGAAAATATTTGAACATCAAGCAGATACGACCAGCTATCGAAAACTCACGTCGGACTATGTCTCCACCACGACCTGTGACGGCCGGGAACTCCTCAAGGTCCAACCCGAGGCTCTGACACTCCTGGCGAGAGAAGCCATGGATGACATTGCCCATTTGTTGCGACCAAGCCACCTCGCGCAGTTGGCCAAAATCCTGGAAGATCCCGAGGCCTCCGACAATGACCGGTTTGTCGCGTTAGAACTGCTCAAAAATGCCAACATTGCGTCCGCCCGCATACTCCCAGGCTGTCAGGATACCGGAACGGCCATCGCCATGGGGTATAAAGGGCAACAGGTTCTCACCATCGGCGATGATGCCGAAGCCCTCTCCCGTGGCATCTTCGAAGCCTACGACACGCGTAACCTGCGGTATTCTCAGATGGCGCCACTCGACATGTACACCGAAAAAAATACCGGGACAAATCTTCCAGCACAAATCGACCTCTACGCCAAACCGGGATCGGAGTATCATTTTTTATTTATTGCCAAAGGCGGCGGCTCCGCGAACAAAACCTTTCTCTATCAAGAGACCAAAGCTCTCTTAAATCCCAAGTCCCTGCTCGCGTTTGTGGCGGAAAAAATTCGCACCCTGGGCACCTCAGCCTGCCCGCCCTATCATCTGGCCTTTGTCGTGGGTGGACTATCCGCAGAATTCACATTAAAAACCGTGAAACTAGCCAGTTGTCATTACCTGGATGATTTGCCCACCTCAGGCAATACCCAGGGGCGTGCCTTTCGAGACCTGGATCTGGAAAAGCAGATTCTTCAACTCTGCGCCGAAACCGGGATCGGCGCCCAATTCGGCGGGAAATACTTCGCCCACGACGTCCGGGTCATCCGCTTGCCAAGACACGGGGCCTCCTGCCCGGTCGGTTTGGGCGTCTCCTGTTCAGCCGATCGACAAGTCCTCGGAAAAATCACCAAGGAGGGCGTCTTTCTGGAACAGCTTGAAACCAATCCAGCCAAATATCTGCCAGATGTGACAGACGAAGATCTGGAAGGGCATGTGGTCAAGATCGACCTCAACCGGCCGATGTCGGAAATTCTGGCTGAGTTGCGCAAGCATCCCGTGGCCACACGTCTTTCCCTCACCGGTCCCATCGTCGTGGCACGGGATATTGCGCACGCCCGACTCAAAGAACAATTAGATGCTGGAAAAGGATTGCCTCAATACCTGAAAGATCATGTGGTCTATTACGCCGGACCAGCCAAAAAACCACAAGGCCATGCATCGGGATCGTTCGGCCCCACCACGGCCGGACGCATGGATTCGTACGTCGATCAGTTTCAAGAAGCTGGCGGCAGCATGGTCATGCTGGCCAAAGGCAACCGTTCCAAACAAGTGCGCGAGGCCTGTGGAAAGCATGGCGGATTTTATCTGGGATCCATCGGCGGCCCCGCCGCACGGCTGGCCGAGCATAGCATTAAAAAAGTAGAGGTTCTGGAATTCGAAGATCTCGGGATGGAAGCGGTGTGGAAAATTGAAGTGGAAGATTTCCCGGCTTTCATCGTCATCAATCACGAAGGTAAGGACTTTTATGCCGATCTGACCGGTCAGAAGTCCTCAGGTCTTATTCAGGTTGGCAACGCCGAACAAACATGAATCCCTCACCAGGCGAGCAATTTTATTCTGTGCGGAAGTAACCATGATAGCCAAAAAACATTTATTGAGTGCGGGGAAGCGACCCTTCCTGGGCTTCAATCTCTGTTTAATGCTCCTCTTTCTTTATCTCCCTCTCTATTCATACCCTCAACCGTACTACTCTCCCCATGAGGAAATGGATACAACCACGGTGTCCTTTAGCCCGGATGGAAAGTACATCCGCTCTGCAGGTTTTTCGACGTTGGCAAACAGACCGGTGTGAACTACAAGGGATTGGCTTTATCCCTGACCCACGCCTTCCAACAACAGAATCGGACTCCGTATTTCGACCATATTCAAGTCTCTTCAAAGGCATTCTTTCCCTCGGATGGAGTCCCGATGGAGGCAAATTCGTTATTGGACTGCGAGACGGAACGGTGCGCATGTAGGCCATTCATCCTCCACCTAATGGCAAGCCACTATTTGAGGAACAGGCAGTATTCGATGAACATGTGGGCGGTCTGCGAGCGGTGGCCTATAGCGCAACTGGAAAATATATTGCTTCGGCCGGACACGATGAGGCCATTCTTCTTCAGGATGCACATAAAATTGGATCGAGTATAAAAAGGTTATGTTGTCATTCTCCCTTTTTGAAAAATGAAAGCTGGATTATGGTGAATACACTCGATTTCAGCACTGACGAAAAATTCCTTGCATCTGGAAGCTCGGACAGAACAGTTAAAGTATGGGAAACCCATTCGGGAAAAATCATTCGCACATTCGAATTACCCGGTCTAGTGTATGCAGTAGCATTCAGTCCAGATGGCAGAACAATTGCCGCCTCATCTTTTCTTGAAGACGAAAGCTCTATTTTCTTATGGGATAGGGAGACCGGAAAAGAAGAAAGAAAGCTACCCCCCCCAGGTGGTAGTTGGAGCATACATTTTAGTCCCGACGGGCATTTTCTGGTTTCAGGAGGTTACAATGATGAAAAAGTCATGATTTGGGATCTGCAATCGGGCGAATTTATTCAAACACTAAGTCCTCCAGAGCCCCAGCAAATTCGTTCTCTATCTCTTAGTCCCGACGGGCAATTTCTTGTTTCAGGGCACACTCGTGGTCCCCTTCCACATTGGAATCTGAAAACGGGTGAAATGCTCCGGGAATTTGGGAAATGCTTTCAACAGTAAACCGTCTCCGTTTCTTTCTTTTTCAGCTTGATACTTTTTGACTTGTTTTCACATTTAAAGAAGGCAGGGGCTTTTATACCAAACTCTGGCTTCTCAACGATCATCCAATCTCACTCAAGCCAGTGATTCAGGAGAAAGCAAGACATCCTGGGAGGCCTGGAGTTTGAACGTAATCGACAGGATTCAGGGTCAATAGCCAATTCATCTTTTGTCCGTGCTATTCATAGCGAGAAAAGCTCCTTCCAACAACACTTTGGTGAGATCATAGATGTCATGATCTCCACTCGCTCTGGGACCGGCCACATTCAGGATGGCCGGGTGAAGATCTTGCAACCATCGGCAGACCTCCGGCACAACCTGGTCCATCGATTCCTGAAGGAGATCGACATGAAAAACAGGCTTGCCCAGACGCATGGCGACTTCAACCGTGAATGCCGATCCTCCTGTCGGTGCCCCACGGGTAATCAGTATCGTCGCGTCAGCGTCCCGCACATTGAGCTCAGTCCGGATATTCGGATCGTCGGAGTCTGTCTCAACGAGGTTCGGGTAATGTGCGGGAATGACGCCGCCTTCCGCCATCCGCCCTTTTGGAACCCATCCGCCACACTCGATTCCTAAATACAATGCGAAATCAAGGGCTGCGCGGTCAGCGCCAGTTTGACCGCCCGAGACAATTCGATGGACCATATAAATGGAATGTTTTTCCGATGTATTTTCTTCATGGGTAGAATAGAGGTTACTTTTTCTGTACCTCATCAGTCCTCCATCGCTCACAATTTCTTTCCCCAGGTCCGGTCTATTCCATGAACAGATCATCCACATAACACCATCGCCAATTTTCCCCTGGTTCAATAGAACGGATAATGGGATGGCTGGTTGCATGAAAATGCTTCGTGGCGTGTTTGTTCTTGGAGGAATCGCAGCATCCGACGTGGCCACAGGTGAGGCACATGCGCAAATGGACCCAGCGGTCATTCATCTGCAAACATTCCTCGCAGCCGGCGGCGCTCGGCGTAACATCACGGATCTGGTCGAGATGAGTGCAGGATAATTGTGACATATCGGTTTCCTTTCTCACATTTCTTTGAGGTATTCATGCACGAACTGGACGGCCATCGCGCCTTCACCGACGGCTGAGGCGACGCGTTTGATCGAATCGGAGCGCACGTCCCCGGCGGCGAAAACACCGGGACGGCTGGTTTCGAGGAGGAATGGTTGCCGCCGGGCAGTCCATTGTGAGGACTGTGCCAGAGTTGAGCCGGTCCGAACAAAGCCTTTGTCGTCCCGCTCGATCTCCGTCGGCAGCCAATCAGTTCGTGGCACAGCTCCGATGAAAGTGAACACCGCAGCCATCTCGAGTGTTCGCTCCTCACCCGTTTGGCTATTGGCAATATCGATGGAACCGAGGTATCCATTCCCGTGCATCCGGCAGATCGTGGTGTAACGAAGGACCTCAATGTTGGCTGTCTGTTCAATCCGTTTGACCAGGTAACTCGACATATTCTTATACAAGTCATCACCTCGAATCACGAGCAAAACCTTCCTGGCCTGCCCCGCGAGAAATACCGCAGCCTGTCCTGCGGAATTGCCCCCACCCACGACGGCCACCTGGCCACCCCGACACATTTGAGCTTCAACGGGTGTTGCAGCGAAATACACTCCCCTTCCCTCAAATTTCTCCTCATCTTCGGCGCCGAGTCGGCGATAATCGACACCCGTTGCAATCAATAGGCACTTCGTCGTGATGTATTCCTCACCATCGAGATGGACGATGGAATAGGCTTTATCGAATGTCAGATGGGTGACCGGAGTCGGGACGGACAGGCGGACACCGAATTTATTCGCTTGGATCATAGCGCGGTCGGTGAGTTCACTACCCGTCACGCCGGTAGGGAAACCGAGATAGTTTTCAATCCGCATACTGGTGCCGGCCTGCCCGCCGGGAGCCGTGCGCTCTAGTACCGTTGTCCGTAACCCTTCCGAGGCACCATAGACTGCGGCGGCTAATCCTGCGGGACCGGCTCCCACCACAACTAAATCGTAGACCGCCGCCTCCAGGGGATGGCGGATACCAATGCGGTCAGCCAGGTCGCGATTCGATGGATTGCGGAGAAGCAGCATGGTGCTGCAGGCCACCACCGGCGTATCAGCTTCAGTCACCCCGAACTGTTTAAGAAGCCGGTCCACCTGCGGGTCCGTCTCCACGTCCACCCAGGTGAAGAGCACATGGTTCTTAGCCAGGAAATCCCGGACCCGAAAAGTGTCGGCCGAATAACGGGAGCCGATAACCCGCAAGCCGGTAAAGTCCGGCGATTTGTGCAGGAGCTGCCGACGTGCGATAAAGGCCTGGAGGATGATATCACTCATGATCGGACACTGATTCAGGACCTGCATGAGAGCATCCCCTGAGATTTCATACACTTCACAATCGCCCCTGGCCACCGCACTCACCACGGAAGGATTGCCGGTGAGATGAGAGATATCGCCGGTGAACCCGCCTTGATGATGGACCGTCAGGGTCTTTGGCTCATCTCCGGAATAGTCAAGGATTTCCACCTCACCTGACTGGATAACATGGAATTTGAAGTTACGGTCCCCGACGGCAAACAAGGTCTCTCCGTCCCGATACATCATCCGTGTCGCGCCGGCACACCGGCTAAGGTCGGCGATTTGGGCCTCGTCGAGCGTCGGAAAGGCGATGGATTGAAGGTCATGTTCGGCCATAAATCCCTCCTCTAGTCCGCATGTGAGAAGACAGTTCCTCGATGCCCAGAACAATCCAACTCACTCGGCCACAAGACCTGTCGGGACGGCAGCCGGGTGTGGTTCCAGCGGAAAATTCCGTTGGCGCCAGGCGTCGATGCCGCCGGCAAGAGGCCGGACATTCTTGATGCCGTTCCTCCGCAACAGTCCCGCCATTTTGGCAGCGGTTGCCTCATTCGGGCAGGCACAGAACAGAATCACGTCCCCCTGCCGTGGAATATCGCCATGCCGCCGGGATAATTCCTCGGCTGTCATGCGGAGCGCGCCGGGAATCGTATACGGATCCGCTTCGTGATCCAACGCTCCCCGCAGGTCCAACACAAACACTTCTTGGCCGGTATCCATTAACCCTTTTAATTCATCCACCGTAATGCGGGCCATCCGCAACTCGCGCAGCACCCATTGCCGGTGGGCAAACTTATACGCAATATAGGCTACGAGGCCAATGACCAGCCCCACCAGGATAAACTTGCCCACACGCGATTGATTTGCCGCAATGGCTTCAATCTCGCTGCTAAACACATACCCCGGCAGCACAAATACCAGAGACCAGAGCCCCGCACCCAGTCCGTCATAGGTCAAAAAACGCGGGAACCGGATACCGAAGAGACCGGCCATCGCCGGTGCGAGTGTGCTCAATCCTGGAATAAATTTGGCAAGAATCAGCGCGCGGATTCCCTGACGCGTAAAAAATTTTTCGGTTCGTTGCACACAAAAGTCCGGCTCCAATGATATGCGGCAGAGCAGACCGAGGGCTTGCCGGCCTCGACGCTTGCCCAACTCATACCAAATCACATCACCGGCCAGGCACGCGGTTATGGACAGCAGAATGGCAAGTCCGAGATCCATTTTCCCGGCTCCCGCCAGTGCGCCGGCCGCGAGCATCAACGGGATGGCAGGAATCGGAAGGCCGACTTGTTCCCCGAAGACGACGGCAAACAGCACAATCCCTCCATATTGGGACATAAATGCAGTGATTTCGTTCACGATGATTCCTGGGTGAGAAGTCTTTCGTCTTGCCTCAACAAAACGGCCATTTCAGCATCTTCATGGCATTGTTGAATAAAGGATTGGATGCAACGCAGAAGGAAAGAAGAAAACATTGAAAGAGTCGCCATCGTAGCCCTCAACGATGGCTGTATTCTAAACCAACAAGAACCGCCTAAGCATCATACCCTCACAGGGCTCCCAATGGTCGGTTCCACTTCACCGACCTCGTCAGCACATGGGGCAGAGCCCCTTACCAAGATGAAGCTTTATGCAGCTTATTTTATTGAGCAGGAGGGCTTAGGCCTCGGATTGCGCAGTCTCATTCTTCTACACGCCGTGAAAATTCAGAAAGGCCAAGGCAAGTTGCAAGGTCACCAGGACATAGGCAGGGGAATACCATCCCCAAATAATCCAGAAAACATTGCTGAGAAGAAAGAACCAGAACCCCACTTCTCGTTTATGTCTGGACTGAGATGCAATGAGCCAGGCCACAAGAACCGTCACCAGCATGGCGGGCCACTGCAGTTCATGGAGGTAATCAATTCCTGAAACCATGGTATGGACACTACTTCTTGACGTTCAGATTCATTCAAACAGATCCGCCTCAGAGCCGGATCTGCCCAACTCCCTCCATATACCATGGAATGAATTTTCCGGGCAAAGACCATAATCGTTGCGAATTAAGGAGTTCTGTTTAACGGTGCGTCGGTACTGTGGGATCTTCTGCGGATTGGCAGCTGAGCTCTTCTTCAGCTCATTCACGGACTGGAAATAACATGCCGGAGTCGATTCTGCGGTCGAGGTGAAGTCACAAACTCAGATAGTCTTGGCCCCAACATTCATTTGCAAAAGGATAGGCGACTCGACATAAAACATTAAAAATTGCCATTGCCCATCTAACTGAATGATTCGGGTATTAATACAGGCCTCTCCATTCTCGAATGTCGCGTTCACAACGTAAGAAGCTGTGGTGACCTTGCCATGTTCAGTTGTAAAGGAAATGTGAGAATCACCCTTCACATCGCTAAAGAACCTCAAAGCACCTAGATTGGAAAACTTCCGAAATAGCTGGTCAAGCTGCTGGGGATTTTCGTTGACAACTTTTATTAATTGTGGCGAGGACCGTTTTAGCAATTCATCCATGGACCAAGTGTCAAGGATGGCTGGGAGGTTTGCCTCGACATAGGCCTTGCTCGATGCGTCCAGAGACCGTCCATGAAGAGCAGCGTACGCTATAACACCAATCCCGATAAGAATAAGCACCAAGAAGATGCCACCAATGATGGATAGGAAATTCTTCATGAAATTATGAGAAATTTAAAGAAACCCTAACCCTAAATTTTTCTTTTTGAGTTCAACCATCTATCGCATGCATTCCCTCTGAAGTCGGGAAACCGGAAGATACCTATTAGTCGTCATTTTCAAAAAAAACTAAACCGCCGGAAAAAGTTAGTGAGGAGGGGGACTTTCTGTTGGTGCGTTTTTTAGTCAAATCTAAGATTTATGAGTATTCTTTTTGGCTTTCTGCTTGGGCATATTTGATCGAACTGCCCCCTCATAAAATTAGACCGCCCTGATTATAAAACCGCTGTGAAAGAGACCATCAGGATCGTAGGTACGGCGGAGGGCCTGAAGCCGTTGCCAATTCGCAGGTGCAAATGACCGTTCGGCACGCCCCGGTTCCGCGACAATGTCCGACTCCCCCACATAATGTCCCACGGCAAACCGGTTTAGTTCCGCAATTGTCTTACGATGCCAGTCGGCATTCACTTCGTCATCCTCCGGCCGCTCCCAAATGGCATAGCTCAGTAGTAAGGTGGAGGCTGTCATCGAGAAGGCCGCGTCGGGTCGTGGAGCCGCACTACCCCCCACTCCGGTGGAAAATGCACACAGCGCCAGTGACTTCGGTGAGGGTGCCTGCAGGAAGGCATTGTGCACAGCCGCCAGTTGTCGCCCCGGTGAGGAGTTTGACCATAGGGTATCGGCCAGGCAGCGATGGTGCTCCGGCCAGAACCTGCCGCCCAGGTCGAGCAAGGCGTCCATTGTGGCGGGCTGGTTCACGTCCTTTCCCAGGCATTCAGAGATAACGGGGCAGGTCTCCAGGAGGCTCAGTGTGGCGGCGGCTTCATCGGGTGTATCGAAGAACCCGGTCGCCACAGGATACAGATAAAGCCGTTGCTGGACCGACACCGCTCGACGAAAGCGGGGGGCGCCTGTGCGCAGAAAATCGTCAGCTCTATTTTTCTCGGCAACTGTCCGGCAACACCCGCTGCCCACACGCCAACTTCTTCAAGGCATTCCAGCGGGTACAAGTAGGTACTGGTCATGATGGCCCGCGGCACCGGATACAGCTTGAGAAGATATTGTGTGACGACGCCAAAGAAGCCAGGCCCCGCTCCGCGGATTGCCCAGAGCAGATCGGCGTGTTGCGTCTGATTGGCAAAGACGAGACTGCCATCAGCCAGCACGACATTGGCGGCCTCGACACTAAAGCAGGCCGGCCCCCATGTGTTCCAGTTCCAGCCCAGCCCGCCATTCAGCAGATAGCCGCTCATGGGAACGGTCTGGCAATGCCCGACAGGAAAGGCCAGCCCGTGCGGGGCCAACTGCCGGTTGAGGGCCTGCCCGGTGACCGCCGGTTGAACCAACGCCGTGCGAGTCTGGTGATCTACCAAAATCTGATTGAGGCGGCCGAGATCGATCAACAGGCTCCCATTGTACAGCGGGAACCCCACCCAACTATGTCCCCCGCCACGCACGGCAATATTCATGTTCTGCGTGCGGGCAAACCGGACGGCCTCGACAACATCTTCCTCAGTCGCCACCTGCACGACCACCTGCGGATAGCGCTTCGGCGTCAGCTGATTCCAAATGAGCGAGCGCCTGAGTTGTTCGTACCCGGCGTCGGTTGCCACCGTCACCTTTCCCTCAATGCGGCGTTGCAGCCCTTTCACATCCATCCCGGAATTCTATCCTCTGCGAAGCCCGACAAGCAGCATTCATAATGTGGGGATGGACACATCCTGGAGCTATTCCCATATCTCGCTCTTAAGGATTGTCCCGTGTAATTTTTATGGTTCCTCCGGATTTTCCGGATGCACCCCTTACCCTTTGAACGTTTTGCTAGAGGGTGTTGGCTCGTGATTCCTCCCCTTTGTAGGGGGAGACTAGGTGGGGGTAGAGTCTCTGATATATCTAGAAGCATTGATGTTTCCCGCCACCACTTCCAGGCGATGATGCTACCTCCCCTCCGCCCCTCCTTACAAAGGAGGGGGACTTAAGAACGATCAGCCTCGATTTTTACCCCTACTATTTTCGGAACAACGTTTTTATAGAACTAGATAGAATCCGTGGCTGAGGGGCGGACCGGAGGCACTTCGGTTCCAATTGAAAGCGTGGCTCATGAAATTAGGGACTGACACAAACACTCAGATGGCTCGTCGGCTGCAGGGAATTGTCATGCGGCTGAAGGCCGAATCAGAATTCCTGCAACAATCTTCCCCCACCCGCCAACGGTCCTTCAAACCCGTTTTCCCGCAGCGCATACCAGAAAGTCACCGCGTTAATTCCCAGGATAGGAATCCCTAGCACCGGCTCCAATTTATCCGTCACATTGATCAAGCTCATGTTCGTTCCACACTGAACGACCGCGTCCAACGCCTGATCTTCGGTCGCCAACAACTCCTGAATAGCCCTTTCCTTGGCCGGGTCCGGAACATGGGCGATATGCAGCGCATTCGCGCAGGAAAACCCCACGCTCGACACTACCTCGTATCCCAGATCTGCGAACATCTGTATCGCAGACTCATTCCCTTTCTTGTCGAACGGCGTCAGAAGGCCGATCCGCTTTGCGCGGAACTTCCCCAGCGCCGCGTGAACGGCATCATGCCAGGTGGCCCAGGACAGGCCGGAGTATTCTTCAATTTCCTCCATCGGGCCTCGAATGGCTTCGAGGCCTCCAAGGATATGCTCCAGGCTCATGCCCATGATCATATACTGGGGCTCCGCCATCGACGCCACATCCACCGCCGCTCTCAAACCGCCCAGGAACTGCTTCTTATACGCCCGCAGATCTTCTTCGGTTTCCAATCTCGGCCTCGGCGTCATGACGGTGGCCGTATGAAGGCCGACCCCACGTAGCCCGTCAGGTCCCTGATTCTTAAAAATGATGCTCCACAGCTCGTGCTCCATGCTGGTATTCGTGGCGGGAATAATCAGCCCGAACTTTCGTCTGAAACTCCGCACATCGGGATATCCGATGGACGAATCGATTTCATCGAAGTTCTCCGCTTTGGTGCCATTGTGAATCACGCCGGGAGGCGCCAGAGCGGGCATCGGCGGGACATTGACATCGGGGATGGTGATCGATTTCCCGGACAGTTTGCCAATGATTGTCTGGTCGCCGCGAGGATGTGGTTTCGATAGATCAGTCATAGGGTCATCCTTCATCTATGTCTAAGAGTCCACAATAGACAACGTCTCGTTGGCTTTAGAATACAGCGTAGGATCTCCCATCAGCAAAAAGCTTGTATTGTTTTGTAATACTTTTCGTGCTGTCTGAAAATTGCCGGGTTTCGGCCCGGCAGCCGACCCACTTTTGTTTTGGCAAAAGTGGGCAAAACCAGTGACGCCCCGCCCGAGCCTCATTAGATTGATCGGACGCGAACTAGGAGGAGACGGGCTAACTCGCGGGGCTCGAACAAGCCCGTCAAGAACAAGAGCGTCCGATGATAGGCGCGGGCGGCAGGCGTCGGTCAGGGGAAGAGAGGAAAAATGAAGTAGAAAGGAAGGTCCGGCCACCGGAAACAGGTCAGGGGAAAAGGGTCAGAATTGCTCCAACACCTGGTAAGATTTTCAACGTGCTCGGGCATAAAATTTCCCAGGTAGTTTTTGTAGGCATAACGCATGTGCTCATGTGCGTAAATCCAGCAGGAAGTTTTGAACGTATTGTTATATCCGCTCACGCCACACCATCGGATTACGCCTAGCGTGAAATACCGCTAACACGATGAGCCGATCGTCTCGGAGACGGAAGAAGATTGAGTACGGAAATCGTCGTACCCGTATGCAACGCACGTCCTGAACCATCTTCGGAAAACGTTGTGGCATTTCACAGGCTTGAGACAGCGCCCTTTCGATTTCTGACACGAACTCTCCACCCAGTCCGGGTTTCTGAGTTTCATACCAAACGGCCGGTTCGTCATACTCAAGACGAGCAGCTCTTCGGAAAAACGCCTGCAAATTCATTTTCCGAGGCGGGAGAGAGTGGAAGCTTTAACCTGCTCCCACGATGTCAAATCGTCCGGATGAGTATCATCCTCTTCGATTCTCTTCTGAAGCTCAGCGCGTTGCGCCTCTGTGAGTGGGACGGCCGCGCTATCAGCCGCAATGCTATCCCAAATTTCCTCGACCAGGGCAAGTCGTTCCTCAAGAGGGAGACGGTCAATACCCAGAGATTTGATCGAAGCGTTCATACGGTCACCTCCTCAATGCAGGGCCAATTTGGCATAGGACTTTGGGTGAAGATATGGGAGACATTGCTGAGCATATTACATCCCACGATAGTAGAAAAGCGATTAATTCACGAGCGGAAATCCTCCGCTTTAAATAGTTTCCGCTCTGTTCGGGCGCATTTTTAAGCTCACTGGAGATGCCGGGGTGTCGGCCCGGCAGCCGAGGTTTTGCCTGATGGGTCTCGAGGAGCGCAACCTTTGATGTGGAGGCAAAAGTGGGCAAAACCATTGACGCCCCGCCCGGCCTCATCGGATTGATCGGACGCGCAGAAGAGGGAGACGGGCTAACTCGCGGGGCTCGAACAAGCCCGTCAAGAACAGGAGCGTCCGATCATCGGGCCGAACGGCAGGCGTCGGTCAGGGAAAGAAGGGATAATGAAGTAGAAAGAGATCATAGCCACCAAACATCCGCCGTGGACGAATAGTGACGAATAACTCGAACATCTCTTTGAGATATTCAAGGTGCTGGCTCAAATAGATGGCTTGAAGCCTCTTTGTATGAATTACACTCTGCGGCTGTGACGGGTAAAGATCACCTCCTGCCTCGCTGCACTCGATGGGCACCCGCTCCCCTCTCCGCTCGCGGGTTAGGTTTCATCGTCTGTGGATAATGGACGTTTAATGAGGTCCGCACATTCGCGTCGAAGCACAGGCACGTCTGTCACGACGATGGCCCAAACCAGAGCGTCATCCACGGTCGAATACTCATGAGTCAGTTGGTTGCGAAAATCGACAATCCGGCGGGCCCGCGTGATCTCGCTAAAAGTTTCGGGCGCAATGCGGGCAAGCGCTGCCATCGCTTCACCCATAATGATGAATTCCCGCTCGACCGATGAGCGAATTAGACGATTATCCTGATATGCCGTCAAATCAAGATTCCGAACAGCATTCTCGATTGCGCCGCAGGCCTCAAGGATGTCGGCCAGGTAGGCTCGCTCGTCACGAGGCATAGAGCAACTGCTTGGTGCGTTCGATGTCGCGAGAGATGTATGGATTCTTGATCGCCCCGACCATGACCAAATCGATTTCCCGATCCAACAAGGCGCTGAGCTCGGCGCGAAGATCGAAGTACGCATCGACTCGCGCATACAACTCCATAGGCGCAAACTCGACGAGCAGGTCCACATCACTCTCCTTCAGATTGAAGTCTTCACGCAACGCGGAGCCGAATGCGTCAAGACGCGCAACGCCGTAACGAGCGCATACTTCTGCTATTGCTTCGCGTTTAGTCTCTAGTAGTCCAATCACGGTATCATCTGTCCTAATTCACTCATTGTACCCGCAAAGCTGACGGTGCTGATAATAGCACCGAATCTCCATTAATCTCAAAACGGAGCAGTCAAGTTAATCTAGAGGTAACAGAGTCTGAGGCTGAATGGCAGGCCGGAGGACGGTTAATTCCAGTGGCGAGTTCGGCCAACGCAGGCGACGGAGGAGCAGATTCAAGTTTGATTTCAATTAATTTCCGCGCTGTTTGGAAGATGCCGGGTGTCGGCCCGGCAGCCGACCCCCTTTTGTTTTGGCAAAAGGGGGCAAAACCATTGAAGCCCCGCCCGGCCTCATCGGATTGCTCGGACGCGCAGAAGAGGGAGACGGGCTAACTCGCTGCGCTCGAACAAGCCCGACAAGAACAAGAGCGTCCGATCATGGGGCCGAACGGCAGGCGTCGGGGAGGGAAAAGGAGGAAACATAAAGGGGGAAGAGAGGTTTTGGCAATAAAAACTCCTAGCTAATCCAAAGAGTTCGCGACCTATTGATCGACTAGAGGCCCATCGTTTATGGCCGCGAGTTCAGCAGCGGAAAGCAGTTGATGGGGGATCAAGCCACGGACTCCGTTCACCGGACCTCGCATCAGTTTCTTTTCATCCCCACAACGAGCACGCATGACCGACTGCATCCACACTTTACCCCCGTTCGCCGCCTACTGTCGGCAAAACGAACGCACGCTAAAGCTCAATGGCTCGGCTTGTCCGCGTCTGATGGAGCGTCGTGTGCGACAATCTTTTTGAATTTTTTTCCAATCTTATTAGCAAAAACCTTGATCTTTTCTTCTGGAATGGCACCGCTCAGCAACATAGGTTGAGAGAATGCATCATGCCATTCGAGCAGGACTGCATCGTCACAATAGACATGGAAATGAACAGCCAATTCTGGTTCCGCATGATGTTTCATGATCCGAGACAACTCGGTCAATGTAATACTCGTAGCAGGGACGTGAAATATCTTCGGGCGTGGCCATATAGTTCCCCGAGCAACGTGGGATGATTCCGGAACTGAGTGGGTGGCGATGAAACGATCGATCTCTGCATCCGGAGACCCGCCCTCAAAATAGAGAAGGGCATCTTCTGGAATCCAGCCGTTGAGTGCGTTGAACATTTCTTCGAAGGTCTTTGGTCCTTCTATCTCCCAATGGGTCTCTTTTGTATTCAGACGAATGCCTTCCATTTCATCATTTGGTACGGCTTTGAATAGTCTACTGAGCAAACCCATTATTGTCGAACAGAGTCCATTTCTGGGATAGGTCTTGCAATCCCCCAATCCGCTTCTGCTGCACTAAACTATCTTAAAGCGTGACCACTCGCTGTCCGAATGTTCTGGGTTATGAGGTGGAATATTGAAGGATTCGCTCGATCAACTTTTGATGCTGCATCCGACTTTCCTGGTCCGGATCTTCAACCGATTCAATCGATTCGATGGAACGAACGTAGGCATGGGGAAACCGTAAATGCCTGGCACCCAGGACAATCAGTTCCTTATACCAATGAAAGGGCTTCAGGCTATTCTCAATGTAGGATGGCCGAGCCAGGTATGTAAGACAGGAGTACTCTTGCCCATGGAATTCTACCGTGAGTTGGCTATCATGATAACCATTCCCCTCGAAACGGTCGAGGATAGGTTTATGGGCGGAGTCTATTTGATAAATGGCCCCATACACTCCATCCGATGCTTCTCCCGTGCGGGCCAGGTTGCACTTACTCGACCCATCCTGACCCCTTTTCTGGAAAGTCAGTCGATAGTGCTTCAACTCAACCACATCAAGCAATTCGGCAGACGGCACGCGTTCCCGCAACCGCACAGGGTGGAGGTTCGAACCATAGGCCAAATAATAGAGCAAACCCTCACTCATCTTTCATTTGAATTGCTGAGAAGCATGCGTCCTCTCAATCACCCTCACGATCCAAGAATCCCTGTCGGCTTCCCGTCGATACTGAGCTGGTTCCTCTTTTGCCAATACTCCGAGATCCCTTCCTCGCCCTTCTTCTCAGCCCACGTTGAAAGCACACGACGGTCCTCAACATAGTTCATAAAAGGCACGGCATACCCGCAGGAGGTTTGGACTAAATCGATAGACACCAAAAAGTATTGTCGCGTCCCTGTCGTGGAAGGCAATTGAGTCGAAAACTCCGCCCAACGAGCATCCCTCGGATGAAAAACCTGGGCCGTCCCATAGACGCGCAGTATTCGTGGCGGCCCTTCAAAGGCACACCACATCATGGTTATTCGGTTGAATTCGGCCAGATGGGCTGCCGTTTCGTTCCCGCTGCCGGTCAAGTTCATCCAGAGTATCTCGCGAGAGTTAAGCACACGAAGTGAATCCTGGCCCTTCGGGGAGAGATTGATTCTTCCATCCGGCGCAGCCGTCGCCACAAAAAATACTTTTTGTTCACCAATAAATTGGCGTAACTCATCACTCAGCTCTGGAAATTGAACAGCCACGATAACGCTCCATTGACTTTAGTTTCTCACAATGCAGCCCATTTTTCAGATCATACCTAAAGAGGTCACAAGGGCTAAACGATTTCTGTGGTACAGCCTAACAATAATTGTACGGACTGTATAATTTTGAATTAGATGCCGGGTGTCGGCCCGGCAGCCGAGGTCCTTTTGTTTCGGCAAAAGGAGCCAAAACCATTGACGCCCCGTCCGGCCTCATCAGATTGATCGGACGCGAAGTAGGGGGAGACGGGCTAACTCGCGGGGCTCACACAAGCCCGCCAAGAAAAAGAGCGTCCGATCAGGGGGCCGAACGGCAGGCGTCGGTCAGGGAAAGGGAAGGAAGTGGAAATTAATTGGAATGACTGGAAACCATCTGTGGAGAAGATTCTGTATCCCCAAAACATTCGTCATGGCTGACAGGTATTTTCATAACACAATTCTCATTCGGCTTAACTCTCCTGCATCTTCCATATTAGATTGCACGACCTGCCACTAACCCCCTGCTCATTCCAAACCCGTATTAGAGAAACCTCTTGATGACCACTGGCAACCTTAGTGGACTGACGTGGCGAAGAATGGTGATCTTGTCAAGCATTAAGCCGGGGGAATCGAGTGCGACTCGTTCAAATGAATCAATTGTCTCCCAATCTGAGCCTGACGAGCTGCCGTACACAAGCATAATCCCACCGTGATAACGCCCTATTCTGCAATAAGCTGTTAATTTTTCCAGATCTGCCAAAATATCCGAAACAGATGCGGTTACTGGCTTCACCTCTATAGCCGATAGGTTGCGATCCATCTCACCTGGAATATGAACAAGCATATCTGGCTTTGTCGCATCCAAATGGTTACCGCGGATGAGGGGGTGACCCCTCTTCTATCTCACCGGAGAGAGAATATAGAGCCAAGCTCTGAGGCCAGGCCTTTCTTAGATGGTGGTAGAGTTCGTAGCAATAGACACGTTCTCGATAGATGGGTTCCTCGACGCCCATAACTGGGAGTTGGAAGTACTCTTTGGGAACATGGGATGCTGCCATTCTGAAATGCTTGAGTAGATCCTCGTAATCTAATTTCATAAGAATTGCGGATTTTCTAACAATACAATTAAAATGGCAGAATTGGCGCCAACGGGTTTGCGGCGCTGGTTAAATTTTCTAGTTAAACTTTTGGGATCAAACATCTGAAATAACCGGTCACTATCCCTAGTCCAATACTCTTTACAATTACAACCTTGCCGACACTGTCGTCGTTGAATTGGTACATCCAATCCCCAATCCTGCATCGCCAGATGTAAGGCGCCGACCGCCATACTATAAAAATCGACATTGTCTTCCGTTTGTATATTGGGATCGTCCAAAATGATCCTCTTCAGATATTTCTTGAAAGGGAGCGCGCCCGCAATGCATTGGTACATTCGTCTGGCCGAATTCACCAACCACGAAATTTTCTTCGAGATCTTCCTTATCTTTAAACCAACGAAGCTCACCTGATTTTCCTGCCCATGTAGTTGGGTTTATTTTTGGTAACCCATAAACGACCCGTGTAGGCTTTCTCAATTAATCTGGTGTCCACTACAAAAAGGACGGGGCCGTAAGCGTTTGCGCGGCGTGCTCTGTCATGAATATCTACCGAGTCCAAAAAAACGTCGAACCATATACTATATCGTTTGTCTATATAGTCGATGCCTGAGATGTTTGGAATACACCAATTCGCTCTATTGTGCTCGTGACATCAACAAACGAGATCGTATGAACTGGCACGCAGTGGCGACACTGTTGGCATGATGCAATTCTGACACACCATTCTCCTCAGAATTTCAAACACATGCTTTGATGGTATATCCATAATCAAATCTAACGTCGCAATTCACCACACCGAAGGGAGCGGCCTTCCTTTAATATTTATTACTATTGTCTGCGGATGACGTTATCACGGCATCTCATGCAGATCAGCCTAACAATCCGTAAAATATTTTAATGATCCTCGAACCTAGTCCCTGTGGAATTATCGTTGTGGGTGGCACCGCCAGCAAAGAAGAGCCCATTGTTTTTTTAAGAATGCAATCGGCCAAGAGAATCAATAATAGGATCAGACTTACTGTCCGTAAGAAGATGGACCAAGCAGTCGTCTTGAACTGCTCAGATCCTTATTGGCCACGAACTTACCATAGCGTCGTGTGACTGCCTTCCAATAATTTTCAATTTCCCTGTTTATTTGTGAGTCGATTGATTTCAAGACTTCACGGTCATTGCAGAAGGCATACTGATTTCCCCAACCTTTTAGGATATTACCTACATCAGCAAGCGTCTCAACTGCGGTCAGGCCATCCTTCCATAACTGCTCAGGGAGATCTAGGAGCACCAGACTCTTTATCCAGCACCTGTTTGACGGCCGCAATGATGCGTTCTCTAGATTTGCGAGTTGGGCTAATCATTCCGGGACGAATGTTGCAACCTAAAAACTCCAAACCCAGCCGTACCTCCCCCTCGTCAGCCTTACCTTTTGCTAGTTTCGGATCATATGCGGTCAGACCATAACGGGAAAGAATACCCAAACCACTCTTAAATGCAGCTTTCACCTTACGGATATCGACCCCAGGATTAGGAAATCGTCTATGTAGCGTATACAGGTAATGTCCCGCCCGTTCAATTTCCTGTCAAAATCCTCTAGCAAGATGTTTCCCAGCAGAGGTGACAGACAACATCCTTGAGCAACCCCGATTTCATAACTAGGGAAGTAGCTTGCAGATAACCCAAGCTTGGCAAGATTATCTAGTTCCACGTGGGTAGCCTTTTCGAGAATATTTTTGAATTTCTTGTCTGGTATGATCAGGCCAATGTTTTCAAGGACAACACTGCGAGGGATCCTGGTAAAGAACGAATCAACATCAGATCTAATATAGTACTTGGCAACGCCTGACTGGATCGACTCATATACAGCCCTTACAGCCCCAGGCACACCAAGCTTTCTACCCTTAATTCCACCAAAACTTGTGGAATTTTTATAGTACGACTCTAAAACTAGGACGGACTGTAATACTTCCAGAATTGCTCGTTGAACAATGCGATTGGGGATAGGGGACTTAACTAAAGGGCGTGGCTTCTTGCCCTTCCGTGGTATGAGTAGTCCTTCTGCAGGTAGGAATTGAATGCTCCCTGTGGAACTGACCATAGATTGACCGCTCCAGGTGGTTTTCAATGCCAAGGCTAAATTCCTTTACGAGTCTTCTTGTTTCCTCTTTTTCTGAGGAAATTCCATTCGAATATACAACCCTCCACGCAGTTCGTAGCGTCTTCCTGCTATAAATCTTTTTGTAGTAAGGAAACGTGTCTACTGCGATTGCAGATTCTAAGCCTCCACTGGCTAACCTCGGCTCAGATGTAGCAAGATCGTTCATCCTGTGGGGGCTCTCTCCTCCCCCCTCCCCCTCCCCTCTAAATTGCCCCCCTCAACTTTGTTCTGGCACGTTTTTGCAGGTATCCGGTTTTGCCACAATTGCCTCCTCTACTCTACGTTTTTCAACGCTCGTGTCAATCCCATACCCTGCGCCACCTTCGCACTTAAAGAAATCTCTGCGACCGTCCAGTGGGAGCATGAAGTCCAGGCTCCGGTCATCTGCAGAACCATCCAGCAAGGTTCTCCTCTGTGGGGGCTCCAGCTTGTGGACTGACCCATCCGCGCTCCTTACTTGGAGCTTCGGCGCAACCTCTAGCTGTCGCAGCACCGTCTTCCGGCCCGCTGGCTAGGGTTGCCAAAGGATGTTAAAAAATACCATATGACGTAGCTTCAGTCAAAACAACCTACAACATATATAGCTTCATGTGATTAATTCTGTAATTCCATATTCATACATTGCTGGAAAAGAATTCCTGCCTTGGGCGCGGCAGAGTCCTGGCCAAATCCGGCTGTCTGGCGAACTTGTTTGAGCCATTCGACAAAACTCAGGACAGACTTCCTATGAGGTTGTCAAGCCTCATTCTTACGCCGTGGCTCGTAGGTATTGCCGGGTCATATTCGCCAAATGATAGGACTCGTCGTATGGCACCTGGTGCTGCCACATGCGAAAAATGATCTTCAACCATTTGGCCCCTAACCCGCGCAGAGCTTGGTTATGTTGATGCCCTCGGGCGCGACAACGTTGGTAATAATGCTTCGCCCATTCACTATGCCTCAGCGACTGAAAGGCCAACTGCCAAATCGCCTGACGGAGGTGCTTGTTGCACGCGACCCGAAACCGCACCACACAACTTTTCCCACTCTGGCGCGTCAGCGGCACGGTCCCAGCTTGGGCTTGCAGATGGCTCCACGAGGCCCAGCGACCCGGGGCATCGCCCAGTTCCGCCCACAACCGGGGAATCATGGTACCACTGAGGCCTCCCGGCAGCGTCTCCATCCCCTCAGCTGCCGGAAGGGTCACGAAAAAACGTTCAATCTCCGCCTGGTACTCCGTCATCGCCCGGTGGGTCACCAAGACCTGCGCGACCAGCACGGCCACCAAGCGGGCCTTGGCCCGCACGACATGCTCGGGCACGGCAATTGCGGGGCATGCAGTTGCTCCCACAACGCAGTCGTCCGCACGGAGCCCAGCCGATGCTGCCGCGCAAAGCGCTGCCACGAGCTCAGCCGCAGTTTGGTCAAGGTGGCTGGGGTTGGATAGGTTTGCAGAAAATCCAATGCCAGTTGCGTCGTCAAATCTCCAAAGAGATCCAACACCCGGGGGTAGTATTCCTTCAGGGTGCTCGTGAGCTGATTGAGTGTCCGTGTCTGTTGGCGGACGATCCGCGTGTGATCGCGAGTGAGGAGTTTGACTTCTTGCGCGGCAACCGAGCTCGGCCGCAGGGGCGAGAGGTGCACGTGATCAGTGCGCAGAAACTGCGCGAGCACCCGGCCATCAAACGTATCACTTTTCGAGGCACTCATACGAAACCGATCGCGGGCTCGATCGACGGCTTTGGGATTCACCGGGTACACGACGACACCATGATCCAGCAGACAATCCACCACCCGCCCGTCAGGTTTCTCAATGGCCGCCCACAGCTCAATCCCTGCGGCACACCATTCATCGAGTTGCCGCCCCCAGACGCTCAGCCCCATCGGTGTGTGGGCCACCATCCCTTCCCACACGATGGGGCCCGTCTCCTCTCGCACACACACGCCATGCTGCTCCTCGCCCCAATCTACTCCCAGATAATACCGTGCCATCGTTCCCTCCTTGGTCAAAATCTCCCACCGCGCCCGAACGACTCGTTAGCCTTATATTGGTCCTCAAGGGGACGACTTCCTATTGAACGTTGCTCGCCGTTCCTTGCCTGGGGGGGACGGTCTGTCCTGGCTCCTTTGGAGGGAGTCGGCTTTGTTGGTCCTCGCCCCAGCAAGCGCCAGGGATGCATGATCATGAATAACGTGACCACCAATTACTCTAGAGGATTATATAAGGCTACACGAGTTGGTCTGCCCTCCACGGTGACCAGGATTGCGAACCAGTTACCCGCGGTCGGAGTGCGCAAGATGGTAGGCGGCGGTTGGAGCTAAAGATTCGGCAGTATTTGGATTAAAGCAGCAACGTGCGTCGTCGCCAAGTCACGAACTTCAACCACAAGGTCCGCGACTTTTACCCGGTTCGCGCCGACCTGCAGCTTGATCCGCTCGTCCGGGCCGGAAGAACCAATCGACAGGGAAAAATGGCGGGGGAGCCTGCGGTGCGTAAGTGCATCACGCGCGGCCTTCATTTCTGCGTACCTGGGATCGTCAAGCATAACTTTTAGCCATTGGGTAACGGCGCTCGGAAGCTTGCTATAAAGCTCCTGCTGTCGTTTCGAGGAATAGGTAGGGTCAAAGCTGCGGAGATCGAGTTCGTTGGAACCCCGGTGCTTGCATATCGCACGACCGAGAGCCGCAGCACAAAGGTCGAGCGCGGTGATCGAAGTACCCGCAGCCCACCGGGCATGAGCTACGTCAATAACGTCTGGGCGGTGCCTGCCAGCGACTGAGGGGTTAGAATCATAGAAAGCATCGACATCTGCCAGGTAGTCGCGAGCGCATCAACCGCAGACACAGCCCACATGAGAAGTGCCCCCGCTTCTGGTGCGGCATAGCGCCCTTCGAATGCGGCAATGATGCTGACGGGCTCAATTGGCCAAGTGAAGGGCGGCATAGGACTCGATGGGGCTATCAATGATTAGGCGGATCCGCAGAACACCGCCTTCATGAATGAGTTCATCATTCATTCACTGGACTGCAGGCCCATAATAATAGTCTCCTCTTTACGTTTAAATCAGAGATGATAATTTAATAATCGTCGAGATAAGTCAAGGAAAGATTCGTGTTTCCTCCAAAATTATTCGAGGCCGAAACTAAACGCTTAAATCCATCTGGTCTTTTTTTAAGCACGAATACCAATCGTCGGGCTGGGCACAGATTCTTCGCCGGTGGCTCAGAATAATGGTATGGACTCCCCCTTTAAGGACGGCATCGAGTGTGCCAAGCTGGACGACTGACCAACCAGCTTTCAACTTAAAGGAGGAGTCACCATGAAGCGTACCATCATTGGGATCGATCTTGCGAAGAATATGTTTGAAGTGTACGTGGAAGAGGCAGGGGGACAGGGCATCACCCGCTGCCGGCTGTCTCGAAAGAAGGTGTTGCCGTGGTTGGCGAATCGTGCGCCCGCCCTCGTCGGGATGGAAGCCTGTGGCGGGGCGCATTACTGGGCGCGGGAGCTGACGAAGCTGGGGCACGAGGTGCGGCTGATCGCTCCGCAGTATGTCAAACCGTGGGTGCAGACCAATAAGAGTGATGCCGCCGATGCCCGAGCGATCTGTCGCGCGGTGCAAGAGCCGGGGATGCGGTTCGTCGGCCTGGCGAGCGAAACGCAGCAGGCCGTGCAAGCCCTCCATCGGGTCCGGAGTCGCTACCTGAGCAATCGCACCGCCCTCGTGAATCAGACCCGTGGCATCTTACTGGAAGACGGCGTGGCCATTCCCCAGGGAGTCGCCTCGGTTCGGAAGATGCTGCCCCTCCTGCTAGCCGACGAGCGATGGGCCCCTCTGCTCCAACAGTTTTTGATCGACCAACAGGCGGAGTTGCAATATTGGGATGCCAAGATTGAGGCGGTGACGGCTCAGATCAAACGGGAGAATGCCGCGCAGCCGATCTGTTCCCGACTCGAGCAAGCTCGCGGCATTGGCCCCTTAGGCGCCTCGGCTCTCTGGGGCAAAACGGCGGGCCAGTCCTATCAGAACGGCCGCCATTTCGCCGCCACGTTGGGGCTGGTCCCCAAGCACACCGGCACGGGAGGGAAGGTCCGGCTCGGGGGGATCAGTAAACGGGGAGATCGCTATCTCCGGCAGTTGCTGATTCATGGGGCCCGGGCGGTCGTGAGGCAAGTGGGGGAGAAACCCGATCGCCTCAGCTGTTGGATCCGGCGGCTCGTGGCCCGCCGGGGGATGAATAAGGCGATCGTGGCCTTGGCGAATAAGAATGCGCGGATGGCCTTCGCGCTCATCCACGGGGAGCAGCCGTATGATGTCACAAAAATGTGCGGGGCCGCGTAACGAAGACGGAGAAGAGCTTGCCAAGGATTGCGTAGCAGGAGACACCAACTGATGGGCGAACGGGGTCACCCCCGCAGCAGCAAAACCTGAGTCTTGTCATCGGCTGAACCATCAAGCCGTCAGAATGCAGAGGAGCTGCCGCGCGACAACCATCAAGGCTCGGAACGAAAACGGTTCCCTCACGAAGCCGGATATATGACCGCAGACCCGCTCTCACAGTTGTGAATCCCGCTTGCAAAACAGGGGGAGTCCATATATGACAATTCAGTTGAGAACTCCGACGCCTGCCGCCCGTCCCCATGATCGGACGCTCTTCTTCTTGGCGGGCTTGTCCGAGCGCAGCGAGTTAGCCCGTCTCCCCTGCTTCCCGTCCGATCAATCTGATTGAGGCGGGCGGGGCGTCACTGGTTTTGCCCACTTTTGCCGAAACAAAAGTGGCTCGTCGCGCGGGGGCGAAACCCCGTATTCGATTTAGTAGTTGGATGTCAGTTGTAGGTTTGTTCATCTCGCTTGGCGAGCTTGAGGAGCACGACTTTCTTGTGTTGGTCGTCGATATCATACAAGACGCGATAGGGGCCCACCCGCAGGCGATACTCAGCCACAAACCGTGACACAATCAGCTCTCCCGTTAACTTCTTTGTGCGTTTACCCTGGGGACGTGGGTTGGTCCCGAGGGATCGAATCGCGGCGACGATGGTTGTTTGATAGTCGGCAGGAATTTTTTCTAAGACTTTTTGAAAGAGGCGTTCCACCCGCTCACTGGGAAAGACGACTTCATAGGCCATCTAGACGCCCATTTTTTTGAAGAGGCGCTCGGCAGGTACGGCTTTCCCCTGGGTATAGTCTTTCCGGGCTTGCTCGATTTCCCCAAGGATTTTTTTGTCCTTTAGTTCGTCGAGCGTTTCGACAAGATCCAGCATATCTTCATAGGGCACGAGGAACGATACCGGTTTGCCATGGGAGAGGACCATGGAGGGAGACTTTGACTTGATCAGCTTGGATAATTGAGCTTGTGCTTCTCGCACATTGACAGGCTTGGCTTTTCGTAACAGGTTATTGACGCTCATGATGACTTCTCCATATGTATGGCACTTGTATGTACATTAACAGAGGCCTTCCCCGATGACAAGGGAGAAGGCCAGGAGTAGACCAAACAAGACTCGATATATTCCGTAATCGCATCTAGGTCATTCAATGCAGTTGGAGACCAAATCACTTGACCCATTTTTGCAGTCTCTGTTTGGGTGCTTCATGGGGAACCCCTTTTCCTTCCCGGATTTCACGCTCACCATGTTCAAATTTGGTTTTCACGTAAAGGGCATGGATAATGTCATCCATTGTGGCCTCATCAGGTAATGCGTCAATGACTTGTTTGGCAATATCTTTGACAGCCATTTCATTCCTCCTTATTTATTGTCCGTCTCCTCAAAATCGAACCTCACCAAGCTGAGTGACCCAGGTTGCTGACCAAATGGCACTGGATCGATAGAGACTTGCAGGTTTCCTTCACTCTCTCACATTAGTCTGTCTGGCCTGGTGAAATTATTCGTCTTGAAGGTTATTCGAGGATCTACGAGGGATATGAGAAAGGAAGACTGAGCATTGGTTTCTCATGAGTTCGCCTGATCCGCACTCAGGCCCCATAAAATTCGCTCTCCAGCACAGTGGTATCCAGAAACACCCGCATCAGGAAATATCGCGAAAGAGATCTTCATCCGAAAGATAGCCTCGCGCTTCCGCAAACGGCATGGTTTTCTTGCGCAAAGCCTCGAATTGCACAAGGCGCAAATGGCGAGTAAGGGCTTCCCGGGCTAACGTGCTTCGGGATTTTCCAGATTGGCGACAGGCTTCCCTGAGCAGCCGATCAAGGTCCTTGTCCAGTCGAATGGTAATAGATGTGGATTTCATGCAATGAAAGGTAGGACAGACTTTAGGTCATGTCAATCCATGCCCTGCGCCCATGACCACCGTCGGTGGCCTGGACACAGATTCTTCGCCGGTGGCTCAGAATGACAATTTAGTTGAGAATCCGACGCCTGCCGCCCGTCCCCATGATCGGACGCTCTTGTTCTTGACGGGCTTGTCTGAGCGCAGCGAGTTAGCCCGTCTCCCCTCCTTCGCGTCCGATCAATCTGATGAGGCCGGGCGGGGCGTCACTGGTTTTGCCCACTTTTGCCGAAACAAAAGTGGCTCGGCCGCCGGGCCGAAACCCGGCAACACAAAACATCACGCCAACACCAACTCTGCAGGTATAAGGAAGTGTTGAGGTACGAGGTTGTTCCCCTGGTCCGACGCCTGCCGGCTGGCCCACGGGAGGACGCTCTGATTCCCTGGCGGACCTTGTTTGAGCCAGGCGAGTTGGTCCGCCCTCCGAAAGTTGGCGTCCGTCCCCTCTCATGAGGCCAGACGGGGCGTCACATGGTTTTGGGTCCTTTTGCCGAAACAAAAGGACCTCGGCTGCCGGGCCGAAACCCGGCAAACCTTCAAAAACGTAAGGCTGACGAACGAAAGAAAAATATTACAGACTCTACCTCCCCAACCCCGCCTTACAAAGGCGGGGAATCTGCAAAGAAAAGATTGCCCTTTTAAGACCGTAGCTATGATCAAGGGTTGAAGCTTCCAGTTGATTCTTCTTGGCCGACGATGCGGGGATATCCCCGCATCCACTCATTCGTCCCCGCAATCCCCGCAAATCAAGCAACGCCACATCACGCCTAAACTCACTGTTTTACAACAACTTTTCCATTTCATCGTCATGGCAAGCCCCTTGCGATAGGACGGTTTCAACAATCGCATTCGCACCCGGAAAGGAGGTGAACATTCACAGGTGCCAAAGGGCGGATTTTCAAATGAGTTCGCGAAACAAGACGACCGGACATGCCAACAACAACTAAACGATTACACAAGGAGACAGCCATGAACGTGAAAATTTCTCAGCCACCCGCATCACAGCATCACACGGAGACCCCAGCCCCTGAGACCGAAGCCGGTCCATCGGACACCAAGGAGATTATCTATCTCGCCTCCGGGTTACTCATCCTGGTCTTGGGGATAGGCGGCCTCTTGATGTATTCCGAGGAAGCGCCCCTGCCTGCGACCGCTTCTCAGGGAATGGATCAAGGCGCAAATGGCCAGTGCGTTTACCTCTCCCGAACCCCAACCCGCCTTCTACGAACTCGATGGCATTCAGCCAGGCCTTGGCTGAAGAGCCATTGACCAATCCGGTCATCCCGATCACCGGAACGGCTGAGAACCAGCCGCTGGAAGAGACGGATGTCTATTTTGCGTTTAACGAGTGGACCTTGTCCGATGAGGCAAAGGACTGACTTAAAACCCGAATGGAGAACAGACCGGAGGGATGGACCGGCACCCTCCGCATCGTGGGACATACCGACGCCCAGGGGCCGGATGCCTACAACCGTGCATTGGGGCTCAAGCGAGCCCAGTCCGTCAAAACCTTTTTGATGTCACTCGGATTGGCTGAGGACGACGTCCAGGTGGACACATTGGGGAAAGACGGATCGATCTGTCAGGAAGAAACGCCGGAATGTTTTGAACAAAACCGGCGGGCACATGTGGCCTTGCTGCCTGCTTCAACACCAGAAGGAGAAGACCTCCAACTGTCGATGGCTCCTGCCGACACGGGCAGCCCGGCCGGTGAAGAACTGGTCCTGACCACTGACGAATCACCCATCGTCCCTTCGGACACTGAAGTCTCCTTGCAGGAGGACGTTCAAGAGGAATCGGTCTCTTCCGATCCACTCCTCACTGTCGAGTCCCTTCCCTAAGACTCTCACCCCGGGTTGGCTCACCATGCTGTGGGTCAGCCCGGGCCCGCCCTGACGGACAGTTTTAGCCATCACCTCTTACGACCATAAAGGAGCCGGTATGAATTCTGGAAGCAACTTCTTCTGCCTCTCGCGTTTTGGCTCACCGGCAGTGTGGTGGATTGCCTGGGCCTTCCTCCCGTGTCCGCTCAACCACTGGAACCTGACGTCACGGCACCCTCTCAACAGGCCGGACCGGACATACAACCGGGCTTGACGATTCGCCCCATGTCCGGAGGACCACAGTCTCCCCGCCCCCACCGTCTCCACCAATGTCACCACGACCATCAGCGGGCTGATCGTGCGCACCACCGTCTCGCAAACCTTTCACAATCCCAGCTCCGAATGGGCCGAGGGCATCTATGTCTTTCCGTTACCCGAACAGGCCGCCGTCGATCACCTGCGCATGCGGATCGGCGAGCGGGTGATTGAAGGGATCATTCAAGAGCGGGCCGAAGCCAAGAAAACCTTTGAACAGGCCAAGCGCAAGGGACAGCGCGCCAGTCTGCTGGAGCAGGAACGACCCAATGTGTTTACCGCGTCCGTGGCGAATCTCGCGCCGGGTGAACCCATCATCGTGGAGATTGAATATCAGGATACGGTCCGGTACGACCAGGGCCGGTTTTCTCTCCGGTTTCCGATGGTGGTCGGGCCACGCTATATTCCCGGCACTCCCCTCTCTATCGTCGAAGCGCAACCACAAGACACCGGCGTGGGATGGGCCGTCAATACCGATCAGGTTCCCGATGCCTCACGGATCACTCCGCCGGTGCAACATCCCGGCGAAGGCCCCATCAATCCCCTCACGCTGCAGATCGATCTGGCACCCGGCTTTCTGCTTGATCGCGTGGAGTCCCCCACTCACCCCATTCAGGTTGAAACCCATTCCAATGGACGCACGCACATTACGTTGGCCGACCGTTCCACATTTGCCGATCGCGACTTCGAATTGGCCTGGACTCCGCAAGCCTCCCATGAAGCCCAAACACAACTGTTTCTGGAAGAACACGATGGCGACACCTACGGTCTGGTGTTTTTCCTTCCGCCACAACTCATCGAAGCCGGGCCGGGTGACATGCCGCGTGAAGTCATCTTTGTCATCGACACCTCAGGATCCATGGCCGGCGCGTCCCTCGTGCAAGCCAAAGCCGCACTGAAACTGGCCGTGTCCCGGCTGACTCCCAGGGACCGATTCAACATCATTCAGTTCAATTCCATCACGAAACAATTATTTCCACTGGCCGTGCCGGCTGACCCCCGTTCGATTCAACGCGCGCTTTCGTATGTGAACAGCCTTCAAGCTGAGGGCGGCACGGAAATGCTTCCGGCTGTGGTTCAAGCACTGTCTCATCAAAAAGAAGAACAGACCTCTCTCAGGCAGGTTATCTTTATCACCGACGGGCTGATCGGCAATGAGGAGGAATTCTTCGCGACCCTTCACCGCCTGCTCGGCCAGACTCGCTTGTTTACCGTCGGCATCGGCTCCGCCCCCAACGGACATTTCATGCGGAAGGCCGCTCAACACGGCCGGGGCACCTTTACCTACATCGGCACCGCCCAGGAGGTGCAGGACAAGATGCATCGCCTGTTTGTGAAACTCGAACAACCCGCATTTCTCAATCTCGCGCATTGAAGGTTCCACCGATGGGGCATGGGATCTCCTTCCGGCTCCACTGCCGGATGTGTATGCGGGGGAACCGCTTATGGCAGCGTTTCGAACGACAACCCCTCCCGCCCATCTCACAATTTCCGGCACGCACGGAACCGTTCCTTGGAAAAGGGTTCTGCCGTTCGCGACCGGGCTTTCCCGTTCAGGCATCGCGGTGCATTGGGCCAGACAAAAAATTTCCCAACTCATGGATCAACACGCTTCATCGCCTCAACCCGGCCAATCCGACCAGCAAACCGAACTCCGACAGGCGGTCATCGACGTGGCCCTCCGCCATCATCTGGTGAGCCGCTACACCAGTCTGGTGGCCGTAGAAACCACCCCTGCTCGTCCTGAACATCGCCCGCTCCACTCCCATGCCATGAAAACCAATCTTCCGCATGGCATGCAGTACGAGGCAATATTCGGCTGGCCGCAAACCGCCACACCGTCCGCGCTCTATCTTCTGTTAGGAATGTTCATGGTCTGGATGGGATGGTTATGGACGCGACAACAGGCCGCACGGACTGTGACACGCCGTATGGGTCGGATGTTGGCAGGCGTGTTGTTGGTCTTGGGAAGCTGGTTGATCGGTCAGGGGCTTTGGATTCCCGTGAAGGCCATTGCCGCCCAATGGCTTCTGCAACATGCGTGGGCCAGGACACTTAAGACGCAACAGCCCGCCAAGCCCTGGCCGTGGGCGGATACCTGGCCGGTCGGACGATTGCTCGTTCCGCGACACGGCATCGACCAGATTATCCTGGCCGATGCCAGCGGGCGATCGTTAGCCTTCGGACCAGGGCAGCTTTCCGGGAGTGTGCAGGCCGGGTGAACCCGGAGCCATCGTGTTGAGCGGACATCGCGATACGCACTTTCAGTTCTTACAATATCTTCAGAAAGACGATCTCATCTGTATGTGGAATGGCCCACTGGACATCGAACGTCCTATACCGTTCAGGAACTCACCGTGGTGGATAGCCGCCACACCCGCCTTGCCAATCATGCCGATTCAGAAGCATTGATCTTGACGACCTGTTATCCCTTTGATGCCATCGTCCCTGGCGGGCCACTCCGGTATGTGGTGAGGGCAGAAAAAATATCAGCCGTCGAGAATTGAAGCCATGATGAAAAAGAACGATGCGTTGATTCGGTCCTTTTCACAAGATATATTCCTGATGAAGTGTGGGCATTTCAACCTGCGTCCCGGATAGTTTTTCGGCGAAATGCTCCATGACCTCTTTTTCGCCATGGACCAGAAATGTTCGTTCCGGATTGCCGATTTTTTTATGCCAGGCGAGTAGTTCAGCCTGGTCGGCGTGAGCGGAAAATCCGCCGATGGTAAAAATTTTGGCACGGACCGGGATCTCTTCGTGATAGAGACGAACGGTTTTCGCCCCGTCGACAATATTCCTCGCAAGCGTGCCACGGGCCGCATACCCGACAAAGATGACACTCGACTCCGGCCGCCAAATATTGTGCTTGAGGTGATGCCGTATTCTCCCACCCGTGCACATGCCGGAACCGGCCATGATGACCGATCCACTCCTGATATTATTGATGGCCATGGATTGCCCCGTTTCACGGGTGAAATGCAAGCCGGGCAGTGAAAATGGATCCTGGTTCTTCTTGAGCCGTTGAACCATTTCGGCATCGTAACATTCCGGATGCCTCTGGAAGATTTCAGTGGCCGAAATGGCCATCGGTGAATCAAGATAGACCTGCATGCTCACCGGCAGTCGACCGTTTCGCCACGCCTTCATGCAGAAAATAGAGTATTTCCTGTGCCCGCTCGAGGGCAAATGTCGGAATGACCACATTGCCTCCGCGTCGGAAGGTCTCCTCAATCGCGCCATAGAGCTCTTCGATTGAAGGCTGGAGCGCCTTGTGGAGGCGATCCCCATACGTGGTTTCCATCACCACGACCTGTGCGGGCGGAGGCATGCTCGGATCACGCAGGATCACCCGGCCGTTATACCCGAGATCACCCGAGAACAGGACGGTACGCTGCTGACCGTTTTCTTCCAATTCCAGAAAGATGCTGGCAGAACCCAGGATATGGCCGGCATCCAGGAATGTGGCACGGATCCCGGGTGCGATGGCCAATGGCGTATGGTACTGGGCTGTCCGACCAAAAAAATCCATGCTATTGAGGGTATCCAGTACCGTGTATAACGGCTGACCGGTTTCTTGCTGATGGTGGTGACTGGAGCGAGTGGCCTTCCTCGCCTGGTACTCGGCCTCCGCTTCCTGAAGATGTCCGGCATCCAGCAGAATCAATCGAGCCAGTTCTCGCGAAGCCGCAGTCGTAATGATTTCGCCCTTGAATCCCCGTTTGACCAGCAGCGGGATTCGTCCGCAGTGATCCAGATGTGCGTGGGTGAGGAAGAGGTAATCAATGTCAGCCGGGTCGAACCCGAACGGTTCCGCATTCTCCTCAACCAACTCCCGTTCGCCCTGGTAGAGCCCGCAATCAATGAGCAATTTCCGGCCATCGCATTCGAGAAGATGACAGGATCCCGTGACATTTTGGTCAGCCCCATGGAAAGAGATGTTCATCGTCATTCACTCCTGATTAGCATTCGTGTTGATCCAGCAAGGGACTGCCATTCGCCTCATGCCATCGAAGAATCCCTTCCCAGATGTCCTTGGCGGTCTCGGCAAACCAGAACAGTTCTCTGTCTTCCAGGTCGATCACCCCTTCCTCTATCAAAAAGTCAAAATTCACGGCTTGTTCCCAATAGCGCTGTCCCACGAGAATGACCGGGAGCGGAGTGATCGTGCGTGTTTGAATCAGCGTCAGGGTTTCGAAGAGTTCATCAAAGGTCCCGAATCCCCCGGGGAAGGCCACTAAGGCGCGCGCGCGTAACAGAAAATGCATTTTGCGCAGGGCAAAATAGTGAAAGCGAAAACAGAGATCCGGCGTCAGATAGGGATTGGGATACTGTTCCTGGGGCAGCGTAATGTTCAGCCCGATATTCTTGGCCCCACAATCGAAGGCGCCGCGGTTGGCCGCCTCCATGATGCCGGGGCCACCACCGGTCATGACCACGACCCTGCAGTCTTCCGGCCCACGCCCTGACTCCCCGACCATGCGTCCGAAGTCGCGCGCGATCTGATAATACTGACTCTTGGCCTGAATACGCTTAGCGACGGCCAGGCGCCGCTTCAGATCGCTGTTTTCCGGTGAGTCGGCGCAGCTCCCGGTTCAGGAGATCCACCTTCCGGTCTGCGGCGGCGGGCTCCATGATGCGGGTGCTGCCGAAGACCACAATCGTATGGTGCACGCCGTGCTGGTTCAGCAGGAGTTGCGGCTTGCTGTAATCGAGCTGCAGGCGCACCCCGCGGCTCGCATCGTGCGCCAAGAAAATCAATATCTTCATCAGCCTGCCGGTAACTCTCGCTCCGTAGCAGGGCCTCGACTCGGGCCTGGGCCTCGACATCTTCTTCCGGAGGTTTGGGGGTCTGCCATGGCAGTTTTTCCTGTCGATGAATCGGATGCGGTGGCGTGGGAATCGTCACGGTTGGCTTACTCGTATCCATGTCATCCTGGCTCATGATGCTGTCCTTTCCTCATGTTGTCTAGATGATGACCAGAGCCGGCGGGGTCGATTTTTCATCTGTGAATCCGGGTGCAAGGACCGGAGGGTGAGCATCCATCAAACACGCTCCCTCCTAAAAGGATGTCATAGGAGTTCGACTCCTGCATTCGGGTGTTCCCGGCAGGACCGGTCAAGGTCACAGACCTTTTGGCGGCCAGACGGCCATTCTGCCATGATTGTTGCCTTCTGTCTTCCGTTTGACGTGACTGTGTAAGGACCTCATTGCTACCCATCCTGACGTGACCCAATACCGGCGAACCTGACTCACCCGCCATATCCCTCACGACCGGCTTTCCCTGAAAGGCCCTGTTTCCGGGCACCCCCTCCATGAAGTGGAGTAACCACGCAAACCGGATTGCGCCAGGACTCGCCCACTCCCTCCACATCGCCCTCCCGAAACAGGCCTCCGGGGGGTCATCTTCATGGCCGGCTCGATTGGGGCAATGGAAGGAAACCTCACAGCCAACGCCGGACGCGGGTTTTATACTGCACATAGGCTTCACCAAATTTTTTCTCGAGATACGCCTCTTCGCGTGCAATGACGAAGTGATAGAGCAACATGGCGGCCGGGATCACACTGAAAACCATCCACCAACTATGCAGAATCATGCCGATACCGACACACGCCACACACAATGCCAGATAAATCGGATTGCGTGAGACGGCAAAGCATCCGGTCGTGATGATCGTGGTGGTTGGCTTCCATGGCTCGATATGCGTGTTGACGCGCCGGAATGACCAAGCGGTGAAGACGATGGTCAAGAGTGAGATACCGACCAGTGTAAAACCGGCAAACACTAAAACCGGCGAATGTGCAATTCTGAAAGGAACCAGGTAGTTGAGAGCATAGGCCAGAAGCAGAACGCCGAGAACCATGAGTGGCGGCGGCACCCTGACCGCCGCACCTTTTTTGTCAGGCTCTGGATTCATCCCAGGCGAGAGCCGCGGTCGCTCAGGGTGACGGCATGATTGTCGGATGAATTGCGATTTTGCATGAAGACGGATTTCGCTGTGGCCGGCGGCAGGATGCCACCATTGCTTGAGAGTACATCCGTGTCTTTGATGTTTGATGAACATCCGGTGAGGAGCAGCGCGCACAGACACAAGGCATGCGGTCGATACCTCGGGTCCTCCTCACACGCGCCGGGTGCGGAATGTGAAGGCGCCATCCGGTGCCGGTGCACTTCCTGCCAAATAATGTGGGAGGCTATTGTGCCTGGGAACCCTCCACCACGTCGAAGACGTCGCGACAGTCTTTTGCCACCTCGTTCGTCTATATCGTTTGCTTGAAAACCCACTCGCTTCCTCCTGCCCTGGACGCTCAAACCCCGTTATCCCTCACAACCATCCCTTCCGCTTGAAATACCAATAGGGAGCGATTCCGGATAACACCATGGCGCACACGGCCAGGGGGTATCCCCACCACCAATGCAGTTCCGGCATCACCTCGAAATTCATCCCGTAGATGCTGGCAATCAAGGTCGGGGGCAGAAACACCACAGCGGCAATGGAAAAGATTTTGATAATTTGATTTTGCTCGATATTAATGAGCCCCATGGCGGCATTCATTAAAAAATTGACCTTTTCAAACAGGAAGGCGTTATGCGGCAGAAGGGAATCGATATCACGTAAAATTTCGCGAATCCAATCGCGTACCGTTTCATCTCCCCGCCCCCGCCGAAGGAGGAAGGCTAAGGCGCGTTGGGTATCCATCAAGCACAGCCGCACTTTTCCATTCCCATCTTCCTCCCTGGTCAGCGAATCGATCGCCCCCTGCAGATTTCGGCCCTCTTTCGCCAGTACCGTTTGACTGATGGTTTCCAAAGCCAAATGCGTGGCTTCCAACTGGTCGGCCAGTTGTTCAATTTTCAGTTCAAACAACGCCAGGAGAACCGACAAGGGATCCCGGATCAGATCCGATTCATGTCGGGCTCTTCGCCGCATCAGACGAAACAACGGGATAGGATGATCGTGCAAGGTAATGATGCAATTGTCTTTGATCGTAAAGGCCACCGCTCTCGTGGTGGCACGATGATCTTCCTCCTGAAAAAAGAATGAGTAGATATGGAGGCTATCCTCTCCTTCATTGACACGGGCACTGGCTTCAATTTCCCGCACCTCTTTGCTGGTGGGCAGGGGTTGCTCGTACAGAGTCTCAATGACTTGCCGTTCGTCGTCCGTCGGGGCGGTGAGATCGATCCACATGGCCACGTGAAGAGTATTGGAAAGCTCAGAGACGGGCAAAGCCTGGAACCTTCCATCATGTAAGGCATACGCGTTGATCAATGGTCGATCCTCTCTTGTTCGCGAGATCGAAAAGGGTATCCCTTCATTGCGAATTTTCCTCCGATCCCCGGCTCGGTACCACCAGGACTCTGCATAATTATTGCCGGAGGGACCGCCTCATCGGAGCCACATCCGGATTAGATGAGCATTAACAAAAGGCCGGTTTTACATCAACGGGATTCGATGAAGCAAGCGATGCACCCGTGGGTGACCGTCTTGTGTTACGCGGCTACAACGAGGCGATTCTCCCCCGGTGAAAAAGAGCCAAGTGGACCGGGAGAACAGCCAACATTTTTACTCCAGCAAGAATCAGGAATAGATCACAAAAGAAGGATGGTTCAAATCCTGCTGACGGGAGCCGGTCTTCTTATGGACCGATGAAGTGGACCCGGGGCCTTAATGCACCAATCCCGGAAGTGGTCCCACCTCAACAAGCGAGGGATTGGGTTCTTGGTAGGATTTCAAGTAGGCATGATGATCATGCATCGTGGCCCCTTCAGGAAGCAGGTCATATAACGGACCAAGCGTCCGGCGTATTTTTCTGACGTAAAGCTGTGGCAGCTCCAACGTGTCCCCTTCCAGAAACTGTCGGAGCGACACATTCGTATCCAGTAATCCCCGGATCTTCGTGTGGTATTTGATCCGGCCGAACCCTTCACTCGACACCGACCGCATGAAGTTGAACCACCGGGGAATGATGCCGCGGTTCAAGACGAGCCGCCGGAGAATCATCGGCCAGGAAAACGCATGCCGGGATAGATCCACAACATGATCATAAAATTCCGGCCAGGCATAATGCTTGGGCCGCACATTCATGGCATGATTGTTATCGAGAAATTGAAAGGGAAAGGGCAGGACCCGCTCATCCCGTTGCAATTCCCGGTTAAAAGGCGCTGCCTGTCCAAATGCCGTGAGCAGGGAAAATGCCGGGAAGGCTCCGGGAGCGAGATCCAAAAATTGCTTGGTGAGCTCAAAGGGTTCAGCGCCTTCATCACAGTCTAAGCCCAGCACAAAGTTGACCTGGACATAGGGGATATAGCGAAGGATCAAATTGATATGATCCGCCACCTGTTTCACTTTTTCCTGTCCTCTGTGGCGACCGGTCCGGGATTTCTCTCCCATGTCATACCACGACTCAATCCCCGGCAAAATCGCCTTGAATCCATTCTGCTTTAATCGTTTCAGATGGGGTTCGGCCAGGAGCGACAGGGTACTTTCTGCAATGAAGTCGATACTATTGGGTGGAATCGCGGTTTCAATGGCATTCATATATTCCTGAAACCGCACCCCGAAATTCGGGTCGTGCCAGGCCACAATCGGTCGCTTCAACTTTGTCCGCAGAAATTTGAGATCCTCGCTGATCTGGTCAAACGACAACGGCTGATAGTCGACATTGGCGTCCACACAAAATCCGCAGGTATAGGGACACCCCATGCTGCCGATCATCGGCACGACTTTAAATGACGTGGGCGCCTTGGCGATGGTCGGCTCAATAAATTTCCAGCGCTCCTTCGCTCCAGGCAATGCGGTCGGTTGCCGGGCTGCTGCGAGATGAACTCCCAGAGGACGATGCTGCGCACAATCCGCCAGAATATCCTGAATGAGGGTCTTGTCGGTAAAGCCCACCACATAGTCGAAATACTTTGCCGCATCCTGCGGATAGCTCCGGGCATGAGGCCCGCCCAATACCGTCACGGCCCCGCGAGCTCGAAACATCTGACTGATGGCATAGGCTGTTAACGCCGATCGGGTAAACGCCCCGATGAACACAATATCCGTTTCGTCCAATAATTCCTGCTGGAGATCTTCGCGCCCGGTGTAGCACACAAAACGCACCTGGTGGCCTAATTCCTCACACCATACCCCGACGACCTGGGGCATGATGCTGGCCAGGTTTTGATTCATCACCCTGGCATAGAGAGAATTCGTGGGACCTTTGGTGACCAGATCCAATATCGTCACCCGACGTGGGCGCATAGACAACCTCCTAGAGTGGGGAGACCAAAAAATTTTGGTGGAAGGTAAAAAAGGAGTCTCCTGAAGCTGTTTTACCGTAGAGGAAAACCTGGATCAGGTCAAGGAAAACCAGTTGCATTAGGACCGATCTTCCTGTACGGTTTTGTAAGAATCGACCGTCTCGCAGGATCCAAGCCATTCTCCGGCTGTTCTGGCCGGTGTCGTAGCCTAAACCTCCTCAGACCGGCCTCGATACGCAACCTCAGCATAGAACAATGTCGTTCGTGCTTCGTCTGGTTGTGTCCAACAAAGGAACCGACTGACATGCTGAATCAAAAACGCCGAAAAGACCTTCGCAATGTCGCCATCATCGCTCACGTCGATCATGGCAAAACAACGTTAGTAGATGCCCTGCTCAGGCAGACCGGCGCGCATATATTCAAAGAAGGCGAAGCCGTCATTATGGATTCGAATCCATTGGAAAAAGAGCGTGGCATTACCATTTTTTCGAAAAATGCTTCGCTCCTCTATAAAGATACCCGCATCAATCTCGTCGATACGCCAGGGCATGCCGACTTTGGGAGTGAAGTCGAGCGCATTCTACGCATGGTGGACGGTGTGCTCTTACTCGTGGACGCCTTTGATGGCCCGATGCCCCAAACCAAGTTCGTCCTGAAAAAATCATTGGAACTGCATCTGAAACCTATCGTCGTGATTAACAAAATCGACCGCCCCAGCGCCCGTCCTGAAGAAATCGTGAATCAAACCTTTGATTTGTTTTGTGAACTCAACGCGACCGACGAACAGTTAGATTTCCCCATTGTGTACGCCTCCGGAAAAGAAGGAAAGTCCACGCTGGACATGAGTGATCCCGCCGTTGATATGAAACCCTTACTGGACACGATCATTCACCGGGTCCTGCCGCCCGTGGCTGATCCGGAACAACCGTTTCAAATGCTCGTGACCATGTTGGAATATGACTCCTACATCGGCCGTGTGGCGGTGGGACGGATTGTCCATGGGATGATTGAAGTCGGCAATCAGATCGTCGCCGTTAAACGGGATGGCACCATTTCCCGCGGCAAGGTCACCAAACTGCTGGCCTATCAGGGGCTCACCCGGATCGAAACCGATTCCGCTCAAGCCGGAGACATTATTTCCCTGGCCGGCCATCAGGACGTTCGGGTGGGAGAAACCTTAGCTTCTCCTATAAATCCCACAGCCTTACCGACCGTCAACGTGGATGAACCCACGATTTCCATGAACTTCTCCCATAACACCAGCCCTTTAGCTGGAAAAGACGGGGGGCGCTTTCTCACGTCGCGACACATTCGTGAGCGCCTGGCTCACGAAGCCATGATGAATGTGGGTATTAAAGTGGAGGAGGCCGACGGTGGCGAGCGATTTACGGTCTCAGGACGCGGCGAACTCCATTTGTCCATTTTAATCGAAACCATGCGTCGGGAAGGGTTTGAATTAGAAGTCTCCCCGCCCAAAGTCATTTACAAAGAGATGGACGGCGAAATTCTGGAACCCGTCGAACTCGTGGTCATTGAGGTGGACCCCGGTTATCAGGGTGCGGTCATCGAAGCGCTGGGTGGCCGGAAAGCCGAAATGAAGGACCTGCGGATCAGTGCAGTCGGCACCGTCCGCATGGAATTCCACATTGCGTCCCGTGCCCTTTTGGGATTTCGCAGTGAATTATTGAGGATGACCAGAGGCAGCGGGGTCATGTCCCAAATTTTCCATGAATACCAACCCTTTAAAGGAGAGATTCCTCATCGTTCGGCTGGAGTCCTCATTTCCCATGGTCCTGGACAAGCCGTGGCCTATGGCCTCTGGGGACTTCAAGATCGTGGAGAAATTTTCCTCCATCCTGGAGACGATATTTATGAGGGCATGCTGGTTGGAGTCAACAACAAAGGCAATGACCTGGTGGTGAATGCCATTCGCGAGAAAAAACTCACTAATATTCGAGCCTCTGGAACCGACGAAGCCATTCACCTCATTCCGCCACGGGAAATGACCCTGGAATTCGCATTGGAATTCATCGAAGATGATGAACTGGTCGAAGTGACTCCCAAAAATGTGCGCTTGCGAAAGCGCTACCTCACCGACAACGAGCGCCGCTCCGCTCGCAATCTGTCCAAGAAGGCTCAATGACTTTTGCCTCCTCGTAATTTTTGAACTGATTTTTGGGCCTTGCCCTCACTCAACCGTGACGGCGAGGCCCATGGCCATTCTCTCCGAATTAATCCGCAGGCCTTGTGGAAAAAATAACTGTTCGCCTGGCTCGAATACCCTTTGACCAGAGTTAATGGAAGACACCACCTTCCAGGCCTTTCTCAACAATCTTTCAAAAAATTGCTCGCGAAAGGCTTGAAAATAGCCCTGGTTATCCCCTCTTATTTGTTCAAATTGACCGGCTCAAGAGTCTATCAGGTAATTCTCTGCCCAACTTGTCATACGATTTTGACCCCTTAGGCGTTTTCCCATCTCCAGCACTTTCCTCTTTCATCATTTTTACGTATAATTCAGGCCTACCGTCCAGACGGGAAAAAGCCTTGTCGGCAAGGCCTATCACCCGATAGCAGTCCATCCCATTGTGGAGCAGGCATGAACAACAATTTCTTCAAAGGACATGGCTTGGGCAATGACTATATTGCTCTCGACCCAGCCAAAATGTCTTTTAAATTAACACCGCGAACCATCCGGGCTCTCTGTGATCGGCATTGGGGAGTGGGAAGTGACGGCATTCTGGCGCTCGGGCCTTCGAAAAAAGCCGACTTTGGACTGCGCATATACAACCCTGACGGGAGTGAAGCCGAGAAATCCGGTAACGGACTGCGGATTTTCGGCTGTTATCTGTACCACACCAAGCATACGAGGAAAAAACACTTTACGGTAGAAACCAAGGGCGGATTGGTTGAGATCCATTTGGAACTCAACGGTCATGGATACGTGAATGGGGCCACCGTCGACATGGGACGAGCCTCGTTTCAACCCATTTCGCTCCCCTGCACCTTACGGGTGCCTGAGTTGATTCAACAGCCCGTGAAGGCCGCAGGGCAGTCTCTCCGGTTTACCGGGGTCAGTGTCGGAAACCCGCATTGCGTGGTGTATAAGAAACAGGAAGAACAATGGACACGCCAGGACCTTCTTGAAATCGGGCCGGAACTGGAAAACCATATCATTTTCCCGAAACGAACCAATGTCCAACTGGCCGTTCCAACCGGGCCTCGGACCATTTCTATTTTGATTTGGGAACGGGGTGCGGGAGAAACACAGGCCTCGGGCTCCTCCGCCTGTGCGGCGGCTTGCGCCGGAGTACGGTTAGGATTGGTTAAAAGCCCGGTGAGCGTGAAGGCCCCTGGAGGAACCTTGGATATTACCGTTGATCCTCAGTACAACATCACGATGAAAGGGCCCGTGACCGAGGTCGCTAGAGGGGAAATCAGTCAAGCCTTCATAGACGGCCTGCGTTAAAATAATTGATATTCATTTTCCACTCCCCGACTCGCTCTCGGAGTTGACCCTCACCCCAGGTTGGGATTATCTCCGAACTCTCCCCGATTGGCCAAGACATTCCGTATATACTGCTACGATCACTCCCCCTTCCAGATGGGCATCTAGGGTTCGACTTCGATCTCGAATCATCGTTAACAATTCTTTCTCCGACTTTTTCTGCACTGTCTCCGAGGCAAGGGCAGCGGGCCTTGGCTTGGGACTATCCGCCACCGGACCCATCACCCCGACCTTTTGCCCCATGACCATTCAGACAATAGGTCCGATACACAATTTTGCCTTACTCCACATTGCCTGTGGGATCATCCGCCAACACCAGTCCCCCCGAGAACCTAATACAGACCTTCGCGCTACAACCTCGAAAACGAGCATTCACCTACTCTTCTGTTTAGGCCCGTTTACTCTGGTAACTTCGGAAACTCAAACGGAATCGGTTCGCCGGTCAACGCTTTCAGAAAGGCAACAAGATCCGCTTTCTCTTGCGGCGTCAATTCCAGTGGTTTCATCAACGGACTCAACTGAGGATTCGGATTCCCGCCTTTATCGAAAAAGTCGATCACCTCCTCTAATGTTTTAAAAGCACCGTCATGCATATATGGGGCGGATTCCGTAATGCTTCGAAGCGTTGGAGTTTTGAATGCTCCTTTATCGCGTTCTCGGAGAGTCACATAATAACGGCCCAAATCTTCTTCCATCGGTCCCACTTGCGGCACGCCGAGGTTGTGGAATCGATTGTCCGTAAAATTGGAATCGTTGTGACAGAGGATACACCGGCCTTTTCCTTTAAAGAGGGCCATCCCACGTTGAGCATCTTCTCCCATGGCTTGTTGATCACCTAAGACAAACTTATCGAAGGCCGAATTGGTGGAGATGATGGTCCGTTCATAAGCAGCTATCGCTTCGGCGATTCCCTGCAAACTCACTCCGGTTCCGAATACTTTCTGGAACTCTTCCTTATAGCCGTTTATTTTGGCAATTTTGGGAACGACAGTTTCATGGGTCTCGGCCATTTCAACGGGATTATGAATAGGACCAATAGCCTGTTCTTCCAAAGAGCCGGCTCGACCATCCCAAAATTGGAAGGGGTTAAAGGCGGTGTTATAGACCGTTGGCGCCTGGCGCCCTCCACGCTTCCCACCCACGCCCACGGAGGTTTGATTGGGATCGGCAAATCCCGCAACAGGGTTATGACAAAACGCACAAGAGATCGCGTTGTTCTTGGATAACCGCCCATCAAAATACAGCTGTTTACCCAGAGACAGTTTGGCGGCATAATTCAAATTGGTGGCGGGCACAGGAACCGCCGTCGGGAGTGGACCAATGTCGGGAACCACATGTCCATCAACCGTGACCATTCCCATTGCCGAATCAGGGCTTATTTCACTCCCTACCCCGGTGGAGGTGAGACCCAGTCCTACCAGGATTGTACAAAGCACTGTGGTCAGTTCCCTTTTGATTAATGGCTTCATTCCCTCGTCCCCTCCTGATCAGTTTGATGCCGTTCCCGATGGACAAAACCCCTTATTCAACAATTCAGTGTACCCTGAATGTCTGCAAAATAAAAAGACAATTGCTACCTAAATACTTAAGAGAGATGCTCCCACCTGGTCTTTTCAGGTAAGTTCCTATCCAACAATGGGACCTTGCTGAGAACCTCTGATTCGCCACTCCACCTCCAATTAAATTTGCATGAAGACCCACACGTATCCCATTGATGCCATAATTCCTCAGCTACAACAGACCCTCAGGCAACACCCAATCGTCCTTCTCACCGCTCAGCCGGGCGCCGGAAAAACGACACAGATTCCGCTGGCCCTTCTCAAAGAGCCGTGGTTAATCTCAAAAACCATCATTATGCTGGAGCCCCGCCGGTTGGCAGCGCGTGCCGCCGCGCGCCGCATGTCCGATCTGCTGGGGGAAGCCGTTGGCACCACCGTTGGATATCGAACACGGTTGGATACCAAAATCGGCCCGAATACAAAACTTGAAGTGGTAACCGAAGGCATTCTCACAAGAATACTTCAACACGATCCATCATTACAGAAGTATGGCCTGATCATCTTTGATGAATTCCATGAACGTAGCCTGCAAGCCGATCTGGGTCTGACCTTATGCCTGGAATCCCAGAAGGTATTTCGAGAGGACCTCCGTCTGTTGATCATGTCGGCCACACTCGACAGTGCGGCCATCTCGCAACAATTGAGGCAGGCTCCAGTGATTACCTGCGAGGGCAAGATGTTTCCGGTCGAAACCCGCTACGTCGGAAAGCCGGAGGGGAAAAATTTCGCCATGCAGGTGGCTCATTCTATCCATCATCTGCTGAAGACCGAACAGGGCAACCTCCTGGTCTTTCTCCCAGGTGCGGGAGAAATCCGCCAAGTGGAACGGCTCCTGGCAGACCTGCCTCTTGACCCACGTACGCGCATCGCTCCGCTTTATGGGGATTTATCGGCTCAGGCCCAGGACCAGGCCATTCTTCCACCGCCTGCCGGATGGCGCAAAGTGGTTCTATCCACGAATATTGCCGAATCCAGTCTCACCATCGAAGGCATTCGTCTCGTCATCGATACCGGACTCATGCGCGTACCACGTTTTGATTCACGCAGCGGTATGAGCCGGCTGGCCACCCTCACGGTCTCCCAACAATCGGCAGAACAACGTCGCGGGCGGGCGGGACGCCTGGAACCCGGCCTGTGTATTCGGTTCTGGTCTGAGGCCGAGCAGCATACCCTCACCCCCCGAACCACACCGGAAATTCTTGATGCCGACCTAACCTCGCTCGTGTTGGAATTGTCTGAATGGGGAAATCACGATCCACAGGAATTACTCTGGCTTGACCCTCCTCCTTCCGGAGCCATCGCTCAGGCACAACAGCTCCTTCACTCCCTTGGCGCATGTGATACCCATGGCTACATCACCGATCATGGCCGGGCGATGGCCGGCCTCCCCATGCACCCGCGACTCGCGCATATGGTCCTGAAGGGAAAGACGCTGGGAGTGGGAGCCTTAGCATGCGATCTCGCCGCAGCCTTAAGCGAACGAAACTTGTTCAAAGGATCATTCGCACGAGAGCATGCCGATCTTCGCACCCGATTTGATAGTCTCTATGGTGGCGCCCCTGTTCAGAGAAACACCGGAGCTCTAGATATTGGAACCATCCAACGCATTCGCCAGGTCTCTCAGTCATGGCAACGGACACTGCACATCACCACTCCTCACCATGTCCCCAAACAACAGATTGACCAGTTAGGTGTACTCCTGGCGCTCGCCTACCCCGACCGGATTGCACAACGACAATCAGATGAGGACAGACGATACCGCCTGGCCAACGGGCGGAGCGCAAGATTTCATCACCCGGATCCCCTGGAACATGAAGAATGGCTCGTGATCGCAGATCTTAACGGTGCCCCGGCAACGGCACTTATCTATATGGCTGCCCCGATTTCACGTGAAGATCTAATCTCCCACTGCGGGGATCTCATCCAGTCAATGGATTCTGTGATGTGGGATGGCTCAATGCAAGCGGTCAGATCCATCCGGCAACGACGACTCGGAGAACTCATTCTTGAGGAAGGCCGCCTTTCCGATCCCGACCCTGATTTGGTGTTGACCTCGCTTCTCGACGGCCTTCGAAGCACAGGCCTCTCCTGTTTGCCGTGGAACCCCACACTCAGAAACTGGCAGGCGCGCGTCCAATTTCTGCGTCGCGCCACGGAACCGGCATCCTCGTGGCCGGATGTCTCGGACGACACACTCCTTCAAACATTGGACCAGTGGCTTGGGCCTTTTCTCAGCAATCTCTCCAGCCTCAATCAGCTGAAACGAATCGATCTTGCCTGGCCGCTTCAGGCACTCCTTTCTCCGGAACAACGGCGCACGCTCGACACTCTGGCGCCCACCCATCTCACTGTGCCGTCAGGATCGTACATTCCCTTGGATTATCTGTCAGGAGAGATTCCCATTCTGGCTGTCCGTCTTCAGGAATTATTCGGACAATGCAACACGCCCCGCCTGGTCAACGGGAGAGTCCCTGTCCTCATTCATCTGCTCTCTCCGGCCAGACGCCCCGTTCAGGTCACCCAGGACCTCATCAGTTTTTGGCAAACCGGTTACACGGAAGTCAAAAAAGAATTGAAGGGCCGCTACCCCAAACACTTCTGGCCCGATGACCCTCTCCAGGCCCCGCCCACTCGCGGCATCAAAAAACGATAATTCATTTTGAGAGGTTACACCCATGAACGTGGCAGCCAATCCGATCAAGATATATTAGCCATCGCCACCATGGACAATTTCATGGAAGGATCAACCGCAATTGACCATGCTACACATACGAAAGATTTTTCAGAACGGCTAAAGGGAACCGTCACCTAGAAACATTTGGATCAGATTCCCAGGTTTTACCAAGCTGAATGGGAATATTTTTCAAGAAGGGAATGAATTACTATTGTTCGTGGTCCTTCTTCAGTCACCATCCTTTGAAAGAGATTCTTTATTAATAAACCCGAAATCCATGGTCATGTTCCTGCACAAGGCATTGGTCTCAGACCTACCTTTCAAGTATGTGAACTCATTGAGATTCTCCAAGTGTAATCCAAGTAACTCAATCTGGATGTGTCCCTTTTCAAAAACGCAGAAACCCGTTTAGGGACATACTTGGTTAAAAACGAACGCTCTTCTCCCATGGCCTCAAAATTCTCAGCGAATCTTTTCCCTTTTCCCTTTCCATCTTTAAGGGGAACGTCCTGACTCTCTTGCTATTCTCATGGAGAATTTTTAAGGTACGCTTGATGAATAATTTCTTCTATAGGCCTTTTCATTTTCGACCTAAGGAGCCGGCCTCATGCATTCAAAATTCACTTCTCCTCATATCCTGGTGGCGGCGGGTTGGGTCTTGGGCAGCTTTTTTCTGGGATGCTCCAGTGTGGAACTCACAAAGATCCCCAAAAAACCCCTGCCTTTCCATCCTCCTCCACTGATTGAATTACCATTAGAATTACCACCAGAAGGCGGTCCACGACGCCCTGTCGATGCCATGTCCCCCACGACCTTATCCGGTCCGGGACCGGAGATTATCATTGTCGAATCCAACCAGCCTGCCTTACGTGCCATAGCAGAACACGATCCTGCCGTGAAGACCGAATTGGGCGAGCGTTTTACCTTTATTAATTCCGAGGAAGTCCCTGCCGACCAATGCCTGGTAACTCTGCAGGCAGACGACACGGCCAACTCTCGAACGACAGAACGAGAATCGGCTTCCGATGTCTCCGCATATCGGCTAACCTATTACAGTTACACCCACAATGTGGCCGTGCACGTCTGTATGGAAAATGACCGAATGTCTTCTGTCCAGCGCGATCCGCGTGAAGGCTACCAGCCCGAAGAAGGTGAAGAAGAAATCGCCACGGCCATTGAGCTGGCCAGAGTAGATCAACGAATTGCCCAGGAGGTTCAGCATCTGCACGGACATGCCATTCTGACTTCCCCTGAAGAAAACCGGTATTTCTGGGTGAGCGACGAAGCGGGTTTCGGGGACCGGGTATTTTGGGTCACCTTTTCTGAAACGCCGGAGAGCTTGGCCCTCTACTTTGCCCGACTTGACCTCACTTCTCAGACCGTCTTGGAAGCCGGCAAGGAGCCAGGACCCCAATGACTATTCCCAAACAAGGAGCGCGTCGCATGGCATCATTTCGATATTTTCTCGCCGGTGTCGCATTGATCAGTACTTTGGTAGTCAGCCCCGCTTTGGCCGACTGGGAATCCAAACCGTTTACCTGGGGCCCGTGGGCCTTATCCCTTGAGATGAAAGATGCGGCTGGCCTAGGGCTACGCAATGTGTCCTATCAAGGCAACCAGATTTTAGGTAAAGCCGATCTGCCGGTGATCCGGGTCAAGTATGTTCGGGAGTGGCCGGCCTGGCATCCCTTCAGTTGGTTTGGCCTAGGGCGATCCAGTGGCCGATGCGGACCATTCGAGGACCGGATCAGCCCACCGCGCCTCAAAAAAAATCCTAACTGCGATGGGAAAAAGCTCTGTCAGGCCGAGCATACCATCCAAGGCGTCAAGTGGTTGGAATTAGGTGTGTACGCCAAAATCGGTCAATACCATCTGTATCAGGCCTGGTATCTGAGCGAAGACGGTCGCCTGTATCCCAGCGTTCAGAGCTGGAATCTCTCCTGTAATACGGACCATGAACACCATGCCTACTGGCGACTGGACTTCGATATTGTGGGATCCGATCAGGATCAGGTCTTTGTCCTGGACCGGAATTCTGTAAAAGACAACGGTTGGGGACCGGGGTGGGAAAAATATTTGGTAGAGGAGGATGACAAGAAGCCTGATACCAACAGCCAGGATCGCGTCTGGTTTGTGCGCGATTACCCAACCGGACAGGGTGTCTGGGTTATTCCAGGTCCCTTTGATGGGGAATCGAATAAGTTTTCAGATCGCGATGTCTCGATTCGAAAATTTTACCGGGATGAAGATGCCGGCTGGCCATTCGGCGCACGTGGAGATTTGGAATTTAAAAGTGATGAAAGCATTCAAGAGACCAATGTGGTCTTTTGGTATGTAGCCCATCTTCCTCATAAGGCAGCGGAAGGTGACCGACCGATGCGTTACTGGATGGGGCCACTTCTCCAGGTTCATCAGGCAACTCGATAACACAACTTGAGGCGGGCTTCAGCAAAAGTCTGCCAGTGAAAAAGCGTGATTCCCCTCGTCTAAGGCTTTACTGAGAATAGCCTTCCAAGGAGGGCATGACCCAATGCTTGCTCAGCCCTCACACGCTGATCCGATATGAGCTTTCGGGATATCGCAAGGAGGAAGAGCAGGAGAAGTATCAAACTCGGTATTCCCTGCACCGTCAATTGAGAGAACCGATCCAAGAAGGCCCCAATTCTCCCAATGAATTCGATACCTGCCACATTTCCATATGGATTTCACAAGCCCCCTCAACGATTTCTTATCTGAATACCCAAACTCCTGGTATGGCCGCAATTGTTAGTTTTCCTGCCGTGCAGCATCGCCTTTTTCAGGAAAGGTTTGCTATGGTGACCCACTCATGCAGAACAGCCGACATCACCTGGATAGTTCTTTTTTTCTTCATTTCTCTAGCTTTACGAGTAAGGAACCTCATGTTATGAAATTACTTTCCGGCATCCTACGCATACGAACCTTTGCTCTTCTCACCTGGGCTTCAATTGTCCTATCGGGTGGGCTGGGATTGGCAGAGCCCGGAATTGATGGCTTCCGGGAATTAAAATTTGGCATGACGGAGCAAGAGGTATCCGCCCTACCAGCCTGCAGCAACTCCAAGGAATGTCTCTATGAACTTACCGATAAAAATCGATATATTGAACTGACCTATTTACCCGACGAGGTCTCAGATACGACTGAACCAACCGGGAAACTGGCAAAGATTACCATCGATATGGGGCTATATAGAGATGAATGGTACCAGCAGTTACAGATGATTCTTGGCGCGAGTTATCACCTCACGCAGGATCTCACTGAAGCGAACAAGCAATCGTTTCTTGCCGGACAACTCAACGAGCTGAATTCAGGGTTTGAAGATGGGCAGGTGGTACTGAAGGTCGTGCGCCGCCCGTTCGGAAACCTGGAGTTAAAGGTCGTGTATCAAAATGCTGCCCTTGCGAAAGCATTTATTCAACAAAGACAAGGCGCGACCACTTCCTCCAAATAAATTCACACTGATAGACCATATCCGACCTCGCCTTGCTGATTGAGCCATTTACTCCCTTTCCTCACCCTCTCTTCATGGCGCGGGTTAGGACGCTTGCTTGGGTACGGAAGCCATTTTGGGTATTAACAGGCGAGGCCGGAGATTTTCCTCTTTCACAAAGAAGGAAATGGGCAGAGTTACCACCCCCGTCTGCCGTTGTTCATGCATCAACTTCCGCCAACAACGCCGGCACAGATCATGATCCTTCAACGAGACAGCCCGTCCTAATTTACTGGAATGGGGATTTCGTCTGGGAGAAACAAAGACCTTCACCTCACTCCCACATTTGGCACAACAACAGGTCGCACCGGCCGCACTGCTTCTTGACGCCCGCTGGGTCACGAGACCAATGCTTTCAGCCATATATTTTCGTTTTGGATTCCACGCATGTTCATGTGACGTGACGGATTCGGGAATATCCCATGTCAGCATTCGTCTCATGGCCCCCTCCTTGAAAAGAATGGTCGGTAGATCAGTAACTCCTACACTGAGCAAGGGATATGCCTGGTACCACACCGGAAAGTCGGAAAAGAGAAAAGCGTGTGGAAACAAAAGATAAGTGATTTAAGAACCAGAAGACGGGGCTTAGAAAGATAGGCAGATTATGCGGTGGACGGGCATATCTTTCCTGTTTGAAGCCACTGGAATTTTGACACCTGTTGCAACCTTTGACAGAGAGAATGAGAGCGGAAATATTCAATACCCATGAGGAGGTTGGTCAATGAACGAGACCAGGAAACGCCGGAACTTCCCACGAAGCCTCCCAGGGCAGACACTCGCCCCCACTGTGGTGGATAATCCTTTTTACCTCCCCGGATCACACCCTTTCCGGTGCCGATTCATTTAAAATCAGCCAATAGAGCCCCAGGTTTTGAACCGCTTGAGAGAACTCTTGAAAGTCCACTGGCTTGCGGACATAACTATTGGCTCCAAGTTGATAGCTTTTCACAATGTCCTGCTCTTCCTTGGACGACGTGAGCACAACCACCGGAAGAAACTTCGTCCGTTCATCAGCTCGCAACCGTCGAAGAACTTCCAGCCCATCAATTTTGGGGAGCTTGAGATCCAGCAGGATAATTTGAGGCATCTGGCTTAAATCACGACCGGCATGCGCTCCGGTTCCGAATAAATATTCCAACGCTTCTACGCCATCCCGAGCCACCACGACTTCATTTTTTATATTGTTTTTCTTGAGCGCCCGCATCGTCAACTCTTCATCGTCAGGATGATCTTCCACTAACAGGATTGCTTTGTTGGTCATCATCATCTCCTCCTCCGGTTGCCTTACAACGTAAAATGAAAGGTCGCGCCTTTGCCCACCACTCCTTCTGCCCAAATTTGACCGCCATGCCGCTGAATAATACGATGCACCGTCGCCAGCCCCACGCCCACTCCCGGAAATTCTGTATAGGCATGAAGCCGTTGAAACGCGCCGAAAAGTTTATGCACATAGGTCATATCAAAACCCGCCCCATTGTCGGAGACAAAGTAGGCCGCCTGCCCTTTGTATTGTCCATAACCGAATTCGATACGGGGATGGGCTTGTTGCTGGGTAAACTTCCACGCGTTGCCCTATCAAATTTTCTAAAACGGCCCGAAGCAATTGCGGGTCCGCGGTGGCGAATACATTATTGGCCACAATACATTCGACCTGCCGGTCCGGGTCCATCTTTTGAAAGTCTTCAAGAACAGCCCGGACGACAGCACTCATATCAAAGGTCTGGGTATGGATTTCAGCTCGTGTCAACCGGGCCAGATTGAGCATGGCATCGATAAGCTTGGACATTCGTTGACTGGCCGTCCGCACCCTCCGCAAATAATTCCGTCCTGACTCATCAAGTTTTTCATCATAATCTTCCAATACGGCCTGGCTAAACCCATCGATCCCCCGCAACGGCGCGCGTAAATCATGGGAGACCGAATAACTAAACGCCTCAAGTTCCTTATTACTCGCCTCGAGTTGCGCCGAGCGCTGGACCAACTGGGAATTGAGTTTGCGTATATCCTCCTCTGCCCGCTTCCGCTCTGCCACTTCCCGAATGAGTTCGGCATTTGACGCAGCCAACTTCCCCGTTCGCTCCTGGACTCGCTTTTCCAGATTATCTTTCGCCTTCCGAAGAGTATCTTCGGCCACTGAGTCGATCATGAATTTCCAATTCCAAATGTTTGTTGGCACTTTGCAGTGCGCCGGTTCGATCGCGAACCTGCTCTTCCAATTCACTTGCCACCCGTCCGAGCTTTAACACCACTAACCCGAATCCGCCCATCCAAATGACGACCAACATCCCCATCAACCCATAAGTCCCTTGCCAACTCATACCCATGATCGTCTCCAACGAATCCACGGGATACACGACCTCCAACAAGCCGCCCACTTGCCCGATCTGCCAATCACGCTTTGGACTGTCCGGATGTCTGTTATGACACTCCACACATTCCTTCTGCATCCGATCGGCCTTCACGAAACGGAGGGACTCACGCCCATCGACTTGCTCAAACCGATAAAATGGCTCATCCGTATCAGGATGTTGCGTGAAAAATTTCCACGCCTCTTCCTGGAAGCCATCAATGAGTCCTCCTGATTTCTTTCCAGGGTAAAATGGATAGGGGCTCAGTAACTCCAATCGTTCGCCTTTTCGCCCAGCGACCAATCGATTACCCAGGTCCCGACTGAGTGCCGCAGGGAGAGGAATTTCGCCTTGATGGTCCCGATACCCTGTCGAGGCTTCGATGCCCTGGTTATGAAGGCGTTGAACAACCTCGACGGTGTACCATATCCGCATCTCATTCAGCGCTCTGGTATAAATCTCGGATCCCCGAAAGGCCATGGCCGTCACCATTTGGGTTTTCAATTGGGAAATATGCAAATAAATCACGATGAGACAGAGCCCAAAAAGCACGGTTAACACCAAAATCGTATGCCGATGTAGGAGCTCCATGGCTCCCAGGATCCTGTTCACACAGGTGCGCCATAGTCCCAAAGTCGACAACGGCAATTCTTTACGAGGCGTCAACTCAGATACCGACAATGATCTTTCCTATTCTCAATGCAGGGCTGTTCCAATCCCTTCCCTCTTCGAGGGACGGTCCTCTGACTTACGCTATCGGATCCTTACCAACAAAATTGAGCATTCCTCCCATGAGAGGCCTCCCTCATCCCCATGGCCCGGAAGACTTTGGCTTGTGATTTTTCTGGAAGGGAGTATGCCTGAGTCCGACTCCCAATGGGCTCCCACTATTCAGAAGATGATGGGTACCCATCCGGTCAAATATATTTGCGGACCCCCAATAAGAGAAAGGAAGGGAAGCACAGCAGAGACTAACATTAAGGCGTGTATTCCTCGGCAGGAGGGTGGGCTTTGCGCAATACGGCCAATTCCCCCAAGCTGGTACGCTCACTTAGACAGGAGCTTGATTTTGTAAGGCAACAGCCATCAAGCTTTCTTCCGACTCTGAAACCTTTTCAGGGTCAATGTCATCCGCCATCGTGGGTTCCAGTTCCTGATCCTCGTCATACGTTTGCCGCACATCCAGAATTTCAATGTCTAATTGCGCTTCAGGGTACAAGCGTCGCAAGTCCCATTCCGTAATCCATCCACGAACATACTCGCGCATTCGGGTACTGGATAATTTCTCTACAGCTGAAACGGGTGGCGGTGTCCAACTATAGGCCGATCCATGAAGCGCCCGAAGCCGCTCATATAAGACATCCACCATTGATTCATAGGGACGAACTAATGGTTCGCCTTCCTGTTCGATGAGCCGGATACCCTGGACCGCCTGTAATGCTTGAACATGAGCTTTCATCCGTCGATCCCTCCTGACACATCTGCTCGATTTTCTGAGAATCCTGTTTTTCTTCCAAGATCACGCTTTGAAAATCATCGGTCAGAGCCACAATGGCCCCAATAGCGGGGCAGGCATCCTCGGCTAACACCCCCATCCATCGTGCCACCTCCCTATAGGACTTGGTCCGTTGCTTAAAAGAATATCGCCCGATGATTTCCGCCTCATCAATAAGCAAGATCCACCCTTTATAGCCAGCCGCCACCATCAAGCGTGAAACAAACCGAAACCGTTGTAAGGCCAAATCCTGACTGGAAATTTTATTGAACACATAAGGGTTTTCCGGCGGACACCCCTGGAGATATTTATTGAGTTGACTATTACTCAACGGATCTCCCGCCCAATACCGGATCATGCGATGACTCAGCTCAGGATCATTAATCATCCGCTCATAGAGATACAGGCTGGCCGCAAATCGGGAATCGCAGCCTTGGTCCTTCCGATGCACCCAATCAAACAAATCGGCAAAGTGCGGGCTTTGGAAATTCAGTTCACCGGCTATTTCGGTGAGAGCATCCCCATGTTTACCGGGAACAATGGCATTGTTGATGGCTGCACGAAAGAGGGGCACACCATTATACAAGGGTGTCTCCTTACTGATCACAATGGGACTGCAGACAAAATTCTTCTCCAGCGCTACCTGTTGCAACGCATGAAGAAGATGGGATTTCCCACTCCCAAACCCTCCTTCAATTACGATACCCTTGGTAGGCGTGTCATGAGGAACGTTCGCCTCCATCTGTTGAAGCAGCCGTCTGAATTTTCCTTCCAGGTCCGGTTGGTGACTTCCCAGTACCTGCACCACATCACGATTGGGCACTCCGGATCGCAAAGCTTCCATGGCGCGTTGATGCCCCACATCACCATTGGCCATCGCTGGTCGATCAGTATATTCCTTCTTTCCGGTATCGTGGGCCTCCCCGGCCTGTTGAGATCCCAGACGAATCAATGCCCCTAATGGGTTTTGGTATTGGCGGTCACGGACTTCGTCCCAAATGCGTAATTTCAACGCCTCATACCGGTTGAGTCCTCTCCGCTCATCTGTCAAAAATTCTTGCGGCACCTGGACCACCAACAAGAAACTTTCCAATTCATCTGTCCCATCAATAAATTGGCGAAGCATTTCGTAGGCATCTAACGTCGTTGAAACGCCATAATACAAGCCTTCAGGAGAATCCGGTTTCCTACTGAGCAAACATCGACTCAAGTCCAGAGACACGACTAACCCTGTTTTCCCAACTAACCGTAGCCAACGGCATAACGACACAAACATATACCGGGCATTGGTCCGATTAATTTTCTGAAAAATAAGGGCTTCTTTGAGAGCTGAAATCTGACGAATTTCCCCCTTCAGCCATGACTTGACCGGTTCGGTCATAAAGGGAACTTCTGAGCCAGAGTCCAATTGCCCCAAACACAATCGGATCATGGCCAAACGAAATTCCTGGCACATCTGCGAATCTCGATAGATGGCTCGCTCTAACCAACTATTTAAATCTCGACGCAGTAAAGGTTCCGCCCGTTCATTCATCCGGGCGACTCCCGTCATGCAAAACTCTTCCTGGTTGTCCGGGATCTGGTACCCATTTTCTTGAAGGAGTCGGCGAACAAATTGTGAAGCCAGATCATCCCAAGGGATGCGACGAGCAATCTGATGGAACAACTTATCCATCATATGAATTTTGGTGTCTTTGGCATCAACTACGATACACGCATATCCCTCCTGCTGAGCCAGGGTAGCCAATTGGTCTTGGATCTCGACTCTATCCGAGTCAGCATCTGTCACCACAAACTTGACCGATGAACCTCCTTGCCCAATAAATCGTTGAAGGTATTCTTGCCGAAGCGTATGAAACCATTCTTGAGGTCGTAACTCCATTGCTCGTATCCTTCACAGGTTAGAAAGTCACATACTTACACAAAAAGGTTTTACAGACTGACGATAAGACAGAGACCTATGTTGAAATAACGTGTTGCCCCGTCTTTGAAAGATTGATTCGAATCTGGTGGTTAGTTTGTGCAAATTTTCTGATGACAGCCATTTTGGTCCGGGCCCAAACTAGTTCGACTCGGAGAGTGCCGGATGAAGCCGATCTTCCTGATCCCCTTCTAATTCAGAATCTTCCGAATAATCTTGTCGAATTTCCGTTAATTCAATGTCAACTTTTTGTGTTGGATCAAGACGCGTCAAATCCCATTCGGTAATCCAGCCTTTGACATATTCACGCATCCGGGTGCTGGATAATCGCTCAATCGTTGGGACCTGAGGTGGTTCCCACCCATACGCCGCGCCATGAATGGAACGAATTTTATGATAGATTTCTTCTACGAGCTGGTCATAGGGACCGACCAAAGGTATGCGTTCGCATTCAATGAGCCGCATTCCCTGTTCTGCTTGGCGGGACAGCACCAAATCGGTTTCCGACCCTGATTCTCGCAGCTTTTCTGGCACTTTTTCCCGATCACCCTTTTCATCCAGAATCGCGCTTTGAAAATCATCCGTGAGCGCCATCACCGCCGCCAGTCCGGATTTATAGCCGAGATCGGCAAAACTTGAGGCTTCCAGTCGGCCCAGCCACCTGGCTAATTCCGCATAGGACTGAGCTCGTTGCTTGAAGGAATACCTGCCAATAATTTCTGCCTCGTCGATCAGTAAAATCCAACCAGAATATCCCGCCGCAATCATCAGTCGTGAAACGAATTTAAATCGTTGCAAGGCCATTTCCATGGGTGAGACTCGTTCAAATCGATAGGAAACACTCGAGTCGCAGGATTTCAGTAATCGCTTGATTTCAGCATCGGTCAACGGATCCCCTGCCCAAAATCGAATGATCCGGTGACTTAACTCCGGGTCATTGACCATGCGTTCGTAGAGAAACACCGAGGCCGCAAAACGCCCATCAATTTCTCCGCCCTGACGATGCACCCATTCATAAAAATTGGCGTATTGGGGACTTTTAAAATTTAAATCCGCTGCCACCTCGGCCAAGACATCTCCTCGTTTTTCGGGGATATCGGCAGCCTCAATGGCAGATCGAAACATCATTGCGGGACTATACAGAGGCGTTTCCTTACTTATTACGACCTTGCTACATACAAATCTGGATTCCAATGCCATACGTTTTAAGGATTCCAGCAAATGTGATTTCCCCGTACCAAAGCCTCCTTCAATCAACATCCCTTTTGTGGTCCAACCCTTATGAATGCTGGCCTGAGCGTCCTGCAACATCTGTTGAAATTTGGATTTGACCATCGGCTGTGGACATCCCAAGGCTTGGACCACTCCCGGGCTCGGGACACCTGCCCTCAAGGATTCAATAACCCGTTGATGCTGCACATCTTCTTTTCGGTTCCCTACTCTGGCCAAAAGACTGCTCTCGGTAAAGACTGCCGTCTGGTCGGTCAGCCTGACCATCGGCGCAAAGGGATTTTGACGGGTTTTATCCCGGACATCATCCCAAATTCGAAGCTTTAGGGCCTCATACCGATTCAGACCCAACCGTTGATCCGAGAGAAAGGCTTGCGAGGCAACGACCACGACCAATAGCCCTTCGATTTCATCGCTGCCATCAATGAATTGCCTCAGCATCTCATAGGCATCCATAACCGCAGAGGGCGAATAGTTCAGGGAGGTCGCACCGGCTTTTTTGCCGCCTGTAAAGGCTGAAATATCGATGGTCAGGACCATACCAGGTTTCCCCAACAGGCGAGTCCAATGGGCTAAGGAAACGATGAGGTCCCGCGCATTACTGCGGGTGACCTTTTCAAAAATTAATATTTTTTTGAGGATAGCCATTTGTTTCAGCTCGCCGCGAAGCCAGGCCTTAATTGCTCCAGATTCTTTAGAGGGACTATCCGGCAATTCCAACTGAGCCACACACAACTGGATCATGGCCAATCGAAATTCCCGACTCATGTGAAAATCCTGAAACAAGCTCCTTTCCAGCCATGCGTTCACTTCTCGGTGCATCGTGGCTTCATCGCAACTATTGAGAGAGGCCAGAGAAGACCAGCAACATTCCTCCCTCCGTTCAGGGATCTTCCATTGATGCTTTCGAAAGAGTTTTTTAATATATTCGAACGCCAAGGCATCCCAATCAATTTGTCTAGCCATTTCCTTAAACAAGAGATCAATCAGTTGAACCTTCGTACAATGAGAATCCGCGTGAATCGTGACAAAGCCTTCTTCCCGTGACAGCGCCCCCACCCCCACGATTACAGCGTTGGCGTTCTGAGCTTCCTCCACGACCGCAAATTTGACGGCCGATCCTCCACGACGAATAAACCCCTGAAGATAGGCAGATTTGAGAACGTTCAACCATTCCTGTGGAGACATAAATTTTCCCTCAATATCCTGTTAATCTCATTCGTCTTCTCGGTTCACCCTAGGGAAACTTAAATACGGACCTGCCCCGGTTATCCCGTCTGGACAAAGGAAATTCCATAATAGGTTTTCTCCCGTCCCCCTTGAGCAATCACGGTTAACGTTTTGTTGGCATCCCGCACGCCGGTACTGGCATGAAAGTTTGCCCGATGATTGTTTTTGGTGGAAATAGTTCCACTTTTATCTAATAAATAAACATCCCGGCCAAATTCTTGTCTGGTGTATTCATTGGCCTGCCACGGAAGGAGCGTCAAGAGTTGATACAGTTCCAAGAGTGGGATCACCGTTCCTTTGCCAATGAGGTGCTTCCCTCGACCCGCCACCACAATGGAATAGGCCGTAAAGACCATCTCCAAAAACGTTTGCGGCTTAAATCGAAGGGGTTTATTTTGAACTTCCTTTAATCGTTTGACCAAGACCGAAGGACGAAGCCGGTTTTCCCGCATTCGATCAATGGCAACCGCACGTTCTTTATGCAGAATGCGTAATAAGACTGGATAGGAAAATAAATAGCCATCGTGCTCATAGAGATTGACACCCATCTGCTGGGCTGTGGTGAGTAGTTCCTGGCGAAACGCTTTGCCCTCCAAATATCCAGCTTCATCAAAATTCAGACGTTCCTGGGTTTTCACAAAGTCACACCCCAGGCTCAGCGTCACCTCCTTGCCTTCCTCCAGTAATTTTCGCAGATTGACCAAATCACCCACTTTCGCTGCATCTTTAATTTTTTTAAATGACGCCATCACTTGCTTCGTGGTTTTCACTAATCCCCCGGCTTGCTCTTCAATATCAGCCAAGGCCTGCTCCAAATTGACGTTTTTTGTGACAGCCTTTGAATGTGGGGAGGAATCCGGCAACTCAAGCACACCAGTTGCCGAATTCGACCCGCAGGCTTCTAACGTATTATCAATTCCTTCGGCACTCATGTCGGTTATCGAGTCCTCTGGTTTGTGGTGAATTCAGGCAATCGGCTTTGAAGAACCGATTGATCGGCGCATACCTGTTTCATTCGGCACATCCCGGATTATTCTTAATATTTTCGGGCTTATTTCATGATCATGATTCAGTAAAAACCCACAACGTCTTGTTCGTGCTCAGCGCTTCTTGGTCAGCCCGCAGTTGACCTGTAGGAAGAAAGCCTTTTATGGTTGAGCGATTTCTTCAGACTCAATTCATGAAAAATATCGCGCCATTCGCTGTTATTACGGGAGCTTCACGAGGGATTGGGGCCGAATATGCCAGAGCCTTGGCGGCTCAAGGCTATCATCTTCTGTTGGTCGCCAGGGACCAAAGCCGTTTAAAGGAATTATCCAAGGAGATTCAACAGACCACCTCGATACAAGTCTGGACAGAAACGCTGGATTTGGCCAAACCTAACGCGGCTGAAACCCTTTACCAATTAGCTCAATCATATCGGCCGCATGTGTCGTTGCTTGTCAACAATGCCGGCTTTGGGCTGTATGGCCTATTTACAGACATGCCACTTTCAACGATCCAAGACATGTTACAGGTTCATATCCATGCGACCACAGAAAGCACAAGACTATTCCTGCCTGATATGATGAATCGAGGGGAGGGTGCAATTATCAATGTGGCGTCCGTGGCAGGATTTTTCGCTATTCCCTATATGGCGGAATATGCCGCCACCAAAGCCTTTATCATATCTTTCTCCGAGGCGGTGGCGATGGAGGCCAGAGAAAAGGAGGTAACCATCCAGGTATGCTGTCCAGGCTATACAGAAACCGATTTCCATAGAACGGCAGGGCACCGCCCACGCCATATTTCTTCTCCTCACGCTCCCCGCGACGTCGTACAAAAATCATTAAGGGCCCTAAGATCACGGCAAACCTTCGTGACTATTGGGTGGCAGGGACTGGCAACCCAATGGATAACTTCATTTTTTCCTAAAAGGTGGCTCACGCGTCTTTCCAGCCGATTTGTTCGACCAAATTCCCCCTCTCGTTGAACACACACGGCCTTCCATACTAAAGGAGCACAGCATGTCCCATTCCTCTTTCCATTCATATCTTGTCCCTCTCAGCATCTGTTGTGTCTGCATCCTCACGTTTGGGTGCTCTGGCCCTCGCCCAATCCTCTATCCCAACGACTATCTTCAACAAGTTGGTCCCGATCGAGCTGAACAGGACATTGAGGAATGCCAACAGCTTGCAGAGGATTATGTCCCAGGACACGATGCCGCGACGGTGGCTGGGAATACTGCCGTTGGAGGGGGAGCAGGGGGTGCCATCGGTGCAGTCAGTGGGGCCATTCGAGGAGGAGTGGGTATTGGAGCCGCCATCGGTGCCGCAACAGGTGCGACCGTTGGCTTTATTCGTGGCTTATTCCAGGCCTCACAACCAACACCCGCCCACAAGGCCTTCGTTAACCGATGTCTTTCGGAACGAGGGTACGAATCAATTGGTTGGGAATAGATCAGAAAAGAAACATGAAGAACATGGGGTGAGAACACCTCGAGACGTTGTTCGTGGTGGTTCTCACCTTGAGAAAATCCAATATCGAAACTTGGCTCACAGGAGAATTAAGGAATGCTTAAAATGAGGAGCTTTCTGCACGACGGAGGGCTCGCATCAAAACTGGATCTTGATAAGCCACTTCACTTAAGGCGTCCAATAGATGAAGATCTTTTTCCTTGGCGAGAGCCTTAGCTTTACTGAATTGTCGTGAATTAAAGCGGGCCACGGATGGCTGACCATTGATGATCTGACACGCAAGGCCTCCACCATCTTTCAGCGCAAGAGTGCCCCCGTGATCAAACAATGTACGGGTCTCATCCACGCTGATCCCATGCAGTTCCGCAAAATCATGGAGCCCACTGGTCTCAATCAATCGTCCATCTGGCATGACACATTTTCGCTTAAAATGGGGAGACCAATCTTTTCGGAAATCAATATATTGAATGTCTCCACTACACGAGTTCCCTGAGTCAACTTTTGTCAAATCGATCCCTAAGTTTTTTTGCCGCAACCGATCCTGTAATTCCTGAGGAAGGCCTCGATAAAAAACCCGCTCCATGCCTTCTTCCAACGTCACACCATAACTCTGACGCATGCGCTCGGCTGCCGCATATTGCTCAAGATCCATGACCCACGTGTGTTTCGGATCTTTACCAAGAGGATCAACACGACAGACGAATGCGCCTTTTGTGACAAGGATACCTTCATGCGGATAGAGATAGATCCCTCCGCCTTGAAGCACGCCTGTTATAGCTTCAAGAGGAATATCATAACTTTCAGACAGGACTCGTGCATGCATCTCCAAATCTTCCGGTTCCGTCATTGCGCACACCATTACATTTCCAGGGGGATCATAATCCGTATAGTTCTCTAGAATATTATAGAGAACCGGTGGCTTCTCTTTTTTCAATGGACGTTTTTTTACTTTAAACATTCAATACGCTCCTTCACGCTGAGTTTCCTTTAGGCCTTGGACTTCTCCACCCCCGAGGGAGAGACAAGATTTCCACGACACCGGTGCATACCGATTCCACACATACATTCTCATTTTTAACGCCATATTTTTTTCCGCGCCCTGTTGCAGATCCCGAAGTCCTAATGGTAGAAGGAAATCGCTTATGACTCAACCGTAACACTCTCCTAAACTTCCTATGCCAAAAAATGCCCTTATTCAGGCTTTCCATCAACTGGAAGCCTTCAAATGGAATCAGCAAGAAGGCTTTCGGCTCGCCTCAGGAAAAAACAGCCCCTATTATGTTGACTGTCGTATTGTATTGGCTCATCCGCACTCACGTCACCTTGTGGCTCAATTAGCCTATCACCTGCTTACATCCTTAGATTTCACACTCATTGGCGGACTGGAAATCGGAGCCATTCCCCTGGCCACCTGTATTTCAGATTATGGCTATAGGGCCGATCCACAGCGGGAGTGGCGAACGTTCGTTGTGCGCAAACAACCTAAGGATCATGGATTAGGCAAATTAATTGAAGGCACTATTCATTCCGGGGAAACAGCTTTAGTGGTCGACGATGTATTAACTTCAGGCGGATCATTGATAAAGGCCGCCAAAGCAGCTCGTGCCCAGGGCTTAATTGTGACGCATGGGTTAGTGGTTGTGGATCGATCTGAAGATGAGGGGAAAAGCAATCTGGCTCACATGGGCATTCAATTGCTCCCTCTACTCACCCTGGAAGATTTAAGACAAACGCCTCCCTCCCCCCGGTAAGTCCTCGGAATATTTCCCACCACGGTTCAAAACTTTAGCCGGTTCTTATGGCCTCAACGGGTAGGCATCCTATTTGTCAAAAATTATCCAGTCCAAATTGATCGATGATGACCATTTTAACTTCATAACCTCGGCGGTACTCCCCCTATTCAGGATAATGATATGGACTCCCCCTTTAAGGACGGCATCGAGTGTGCCAAGCTGGATCACCATGTCCCCAGCGTTCAACGAAAAGGAGGAGTCAGTATGAAGCGTACAACAATTGGGATCGACATTGCCAAACAGGTCTTCGAGCTTTATGTGGAAGAGGGACCCACGCAGAGCGTGGAACGGAAACGGCTCTCGCGTAAGAAGCTACTCCCGTGGTTGGCCACTCGTCCCCCGGCCCTCGTCGGCATGGAAGCGTGTGGCGGGGCGCATGACTGGGCGCGGGAGCTGACGAAGCTGGGACACGAGGTGCGCCTGATCGCTCCGCAGTATGTCAAACCGTGGGTGCAGACCAATAAGAGTGATGCGGCCGATGCCCGAGCGATTTGCCGAGCGGTGCAAGAGCCGGGCATGCGGGTTGTCGGGATGGCCAGCGAAGCGCAGCAGACCGTGCAAGCCCTCCATCGGGTCCGGCGTCGCTACCTGACCAATCGCACCGCCCTGGTGAATCAGACCCGTGGGATCTTACTGGAATACGGCGTGGCCATTCCCACGGGGGTCGCTTCGGTTCGGCACGCGCTGGCTCTCCTCCTGACTGCGGATCGATGGTCGGGCTTGGTCCGGCAGTTCTTGGCCGACCAACAGGCGGAGTTGCTGTATTGGGATACCAAGATTGAGGCGGTGACGGCCCAGATCAAACGGGAGAATGCGCGGCAGCCGATCTGTCAGCGCCTTGAGCAGGCTCGGGGGATTGGGCCCTTAGGCGCCTCGGCCCTCTGGGCCAAAACGGCAGGCCAGGCCTATCGGAATGGCCGCCATCTCGCGGCAGCCTTGGGGTTGGTACCCAAGCACACCGGCACCGGGGGGAAAAATCCGGCTCGGCGGGATCAGCAAACGAGGAGATCGGTATCTCCGACAGTTGCTGATTCATGGGGCCCGGGCAGTGGTGCGCCAAGTGGGGGAGAAACCTGATCGCCTCAGCGGGTGGATCCGGCGATTGGTGGCCCGACGGGGGATGAATAAGGCGATGGTGGCCTTGGCGAACAAGAATGCGCGGATGGCGTTCGCCCTCATAGACAAAGCCCAGCCGTATGATGTCGCCAAACTGTGCGGAGCCGTGTAAGGAAAACGGAGAAGCGCTTCCAAGGAGTGCGTAGCAGGAGACACCAACTGATGGGCGGAAGTGGTCACCCCCCGCGGGAGCAAACCCTGAGCGTTGTCATCGGCTGAGTCATCAAGCCGCCAGGATGCAGAGGAGCTGCCGCGCGACAACCATCAAGGCTCGGAACGAAGACCGTTCCCTCACGAAGCCGGATATATGACCGCAGACCCTTCTCTCATCAGCATGAATTCCTGCTTGCAAACAAGGGGGAGTCCATATATGACTCACTTGACCGTCTCTTCTGAGCAGCCATACAATTTTAAAACAATTGCTCAACAATTGTCTGGTCAATTTCCTTTTCAGAGAGGACAACGGCATCTGCCTTAACTTCCTCAAACAAGAAAGTCATTCCCAATACTACGATACTACGGAGGATAACCATGAAACGTTTTTCTTTCTCCTTAACCATCGCTCTTCTTTTTCTAGGATTGTGGAACCCCGCCATCGTTACTGCTGAGCCCTACCTCTTAACGGTTCAGCAACTCAAAGCAGGGCTTGAAAAAGCTTCCCAGTCCAAACAAAAAGGATTTGTGCTCGTCGACGTTCGGAGCCCAGACGAACATATGAGTGGCTTCATTCCCGGAACGGATTTCAATATTGATTTTCGGGAAATGCAAGGACGCCACCAAGAGCTCAAGGCGAAACTGGATCAGCACATCGTGGTGTACTGCCAATCTGGACACCGCAGCAATATTGCTGCTGAAACCTTAATGGGGTTAGGGTATCAGCATGTCTATAATGTGGAAGGAAGCATGAATGCCTGGACCGAAGCGGGGTATCCTATCGAACACCCCAAGTAATCGAGAACAGCCTGCGGCAAAAAATGTTAGATTTCGGCCACGGTGGAATAGATGCCGTTAAAGTCCTGATGCATCTCCCGAAAAGCTTCCAAAAGGTGTGGATCAAAATGTGTCGGCTTTGTTCTGTCGTTGCCGTTTAAAATGATGTCGCATGTCTTCTCATGGGTAAACGCTGGTTTGTAGGGCCTTCGGCTTCGTAAGGCATCGTAAAGGTCGCACAGCATCACAATTCGTCCGGTGATGGGAATCTGTGTTCCCTTCAGCCCTCGAGGATATCCACTTCCATCCCAACGCTCATGGTGAGTCAGTGCGACTTCCTTGGCCATCTCTAGCAAGGGAGACGTCGACCCATCCAATAAACTCGCTCCCAAAAAAGGATGCTGCTTAATCGATTGCCATTCTTCTTCCGTCAACGGGCCATGCTTTCCAAGAACGGCATCTGGAACCCCGATTTTCCCCACATCATGCATCGGCGCAACGGCGAATAAACAACGAGCGCGTGGCTGATCCCAGCCAATAGCCAAAGCAAGCGATTGCGAGTAATGGCTTAACCGTTCAATATGTGCCCCTGTTTCCTCGTCTTTATAGCGTGACGCACGGGCTAAGCGAAGAATAGTGTCGGCATAGGCCTGCTCTAATTCACTATTTTTCTGTTGCTCTGCCTCCAATGAGAGCTTAAGGTCTCGGGCGTAAGCAAGCATTTGGGCATGAGCTTTTTTAAGCAGTTGAGTTTTCTGACTTTCCTGCTCCAACATCTGCTTGAGATCTTTGGCATAGGCCATGAGTTGCGAGCGAGCCGCCTGGAGTTTCCCTGTGGCAGATACTTGGGAAGCTTCGGCCTCTGAATACGTGATTAAGGATAAAGGAGGAACCCCATTTTCCTTGGGTTTATCCCCGCTCATTAGGCAAGTACCTCCCGAACTTTTTGAATCAACTCTAATGGGCTAAATGGTTTGACCAAATACCCCGCAAGATCAAGAGAAGCTATCTGCTTACGTGCATCAAGCCCGTCTTTCGCCGTTAACATGACAATTGGGATCTTAGCCGTATCGGAGTGTAGGCGAAGCTTTCGTACCACTTCACACCCATTTAGACCGGGCATCATCCAATCAAGAATCAATAGGTCGGGAATGTGGGTGCAAACGGCATCCATCGCCGCGCAACCATCTCTAGCAGTGAGAATCCGATACGAGGGGTCTTCGAGAGTAACCTGGACCAGCAGCCTAAGATCTTCCTCATCATCGGCAATGAGGATCGTTTTCACGGGACCCACCATGGTGAACATTTCCTACTGGTTGGCCCGCAAGGGCTCAGGGAATATCTAATCCATCACCGTCTAATCCATCACCGACATATTCATCCTCCTTGATGACATAATCATCTTGTTGAGACACAGGTTCGATAGCGTTGTATTGCTCAGAATTCCAAATATTATTTTCGACTTTTCTGGCCACGGTAATAAAACCGGAATGGGCCACCATTCGGTGATCGGGTCGAACACTCCGGCCTTTAATATTCCACGTCCGCAACAACGTTTCAAAATTTTGAACCATGGTAAAAACTCGGCTCTGTTCCAAGGCCTGTACCGTTTGCATCACCTGTGGTACCGTCGGGACATAACTCAAATACAGCCCCCCGGACCGCAATGCCCGTGCCGCATGCGGAACCACTCGCCAGGGCTCTGGAAGATCCAACACCACTCGATCAAACATCCAGGAAGACGCCCCTTCCCCAATCTCGATACCTTCGTATGCATTACGAATCTGAAGAAAATGGTTAGGAACCTTTCCCATGAACCGTTCGATGTTTTTTGTGGCCGTAGCTGCAAAATCCTCTCGCATTTCATAGCTCACCACACACCCACGATCACCAACCGCACGCAAAAGAGCCATCGTTAATGCTCCAGAGCCCACCCCAGCCTCAAAGACCCTGGCTCCTGGATAAATATCCGCCCACATTGGAATGACGGCTAAATCTTTAGGATAAATCACCTGAGCTCCTCGAGGCATTTTCAAGGTATACTCAGCTAACGTTGGATGAACGGCTACCATTAACTTTCCATTGGAAAACTGGACCGCTGTCCCATCCGGTTTTCCAATAATGTCATCATGGCTAATACGGTCTCCACTATGCTGAAAGATTTCCCCGGCTTTAAGTGTAACGGCATACGGCCGTTCTTTCTTGTCGATTAAATGAACTCGTTCTCCAGATTGAAATGTTTTCATAAGGCACGCATTCTAGCAGGGCTTTTCATCGCTTTGATACCCACCATAATAGTGGAGGCTTCTTAGGTGAACCAACTCGACACCTAGTCGACATTTCAATGGGATCATTCTTGACACCCTCCCCATTCAGACGTATGATTAACTAACTTCAGTCTTTACATACCTAACGCCACCCAATTCTCCCATTTTTTCAGATCCTTTAAATTTTCAATTGGCACTTGTGCGAATGTTGTTAACATACAAAAAACCGAACACCGGTTCTGGAAAGGATCAGAAAAACTTTCTTAACCACAGTACTCTCGGCTCCTCTTTGATGCAGGATTAGCCGCATGATGAAAACAGTATTCGTTGCCTAATCTACCATGAAACGCCTTTTCACAGTTATCGGACTTGGTCGCTTCGGCTATAGCGTGGCACAAGGATTGGTCACCAAAGGATGCGAAGTACTTGCCATCGATAAGGATGAGGAAAAAATCCAGGCGATTAGTGACATTGCGACCTTTGCCGTCCAATGCGATGCGACTGATGAACGCGCGTTAAAAGCAGTCAGTGCTCAAAACGTCGATGTCGCAGTCGTCAGTATCGGTGAAAACATTGAAGCCAGCATTCTTATTGTTCAAACACTCAAGGAAATGGGGGTAAAATCCATTGTGGCGAAAGCCGTGGCCCCAATCCAGGGGAAAATATTAATGAACCTTGGGGTCGATGAGGTTATCTACCCTGAACGAGATGCAGCCATCCGTCTCGCACACAGGCTGGTCTCACCGAGCGTACTTGAATATTTAGAATTGGCCCCAGGCTTTAGTGTGGAAGAAGTGTCCGTTTCAGAGAGCCTGTCCGGATTGAGTCTTGAGGATGTTAAGTTACGCGGAAAGCATAACTTGAATGTGATTGGGATAAAAAAACAAGTTACCAGAATGGTCAAAGGGCGTATGATGAAAGAAGAAATATTTAATTTCACCCCAAAACCCGATGACGTCATCGAAAAAGGTGATGTCCTGGTCATGATTGGCCGAGAAGAAGATTTAGACCGTTTTTGCAATAACGTGTAAAAAATATAACAGTTCCGTCAATTACCTCTGCACTTTTTATTTCCTCACCCGCTCTTTTCTACAAATTATGGGTTTTTCCCCTTTCGCACTATCCAGGGAATGCGATGGGCTACCGATTCCTTCAATAGCTAACCTATTATTCCAAAAGGTAGGATAAGTATCACATATAGCAGTTTTATCCTTATTTTTCATCCTGTTATCCATTTGATGAAATGAGAGGTTCATATCAATCCATCATTAAGAAAATCCAGCGTTCCCCCAAAAGGCATTAAGTTGCTTTTCATTGATGGCTAAACGGGCTGAAACATTTTCATTGGCTTGGTTTTTGCTTTTGTAGCATTACTTAAGATTCACATTGATGTTGAACTTTAGGCTATCGGAAACCTGAACTCCCAGGGGAAACTATCATGGAATACCAAACTGTTTTGGATGAGCCCACAGAAACCGAACTCGCTACCATAAAAACTGAAGGGGCCAAACCTTCATTCAGAGGATTCGGGCCAGCCCTCGAATCATTATATTTCCGATCATTTGGCAGCCGACCCCTTCTCAATAAAGATTCCGAGATCGAATTAGCGAAGGAGATAGACCAAGCGTCCAGAGCAATCAGGGTCATTATTAAACAGAGTCTTCATCTCACTCATCCATTAAAAAAGGGACCAAAGAGGGAAGAAACAATTGCTCTTCTCAAGGAAACGTTGGCCTTAAGTGGTTTTTCGACTCCCGCCATTGAGAAATTAAAATCCCTTCTGTTGGACCTAGGCCAAACCTATCCCTCCGTGTCCTCATCCATTCAGGATCTCTGCCAACAACTTCAAAAAGCGAAATTTCAACTGGAAAAAGCGAAATCCGAACTCGTTCAGCGAAATCTTCGCCTGGTTGTGGACATCGCAAAACGATACACGGGTCATGGATTGGCCTTTTTGGACTTAGTCCAAGAGGGAAATATTGGGCTTATGAAGGCGGCTGAACGATTTCAATATCGCAAAGGGTTTAAGTTCAGCACTTATGCCACATGGTGGATTCGACAAGGGATTACACGATCACTCGCCGACCAATCTAGAACCATTCGTGTCCCTGTCCATTTAAATGAAATCTCAAATAAGATCGCTCGTGCCTCCAAACGGTTGACACAACAGCATGCCCGCCCAGTTCAATTGGATGACATTGGAGAGGCGCTCAAACTGAGTGTGGAAAAAGTACATGACACCATTCAAGCCTTTCAGGATCCTATATCGTTAGAAACCCCGGTTGGAGATGGAGAAACTTTTCTCACAGACTTCATTCCAGATATGGGAACTTTGACGCCGGATGGACCTGTCTCACGCCAGGAAACAAACCAACAAGTCGAACGAATTTTGGATTCGCTGACTCCAAGGGAACAAATGGTGATCCGCCTGCGTTTTGGCATTGGCCAGGACGAGCCCTGGACCCTTGAAGAAGTCGGGCAAAGTATGTCGGTTACCCGGGAACGTGTCCGCCAAATTGAGGCCAAAGCCCTTCAAAAATTAAAGGAGCCTGCTTTGAAGGATATGCTATCTTCCATTAAGTAGAAAACTGCTACGTTCAATCCCTCATCACCCCTTGCATTCAACCAATTCTTCTAGGTGGATTTGTCTTTTCTAAGGAAGGACTTGTCAATCAGCCAATTCCCGCCTTAACATAGAGCTATTCGGCTCCTGTTTCATCTATGAATAAAGACCACCGCACTTGTTGCCATCAGACCCTATTTACAGACTTCGACAAGAATTCAGAGGCCACCTTGAAGAATTCTACACCCATCTGAATCTGGCCCCGCCATATCACAGTATTGAAAAAGCGGTTCAACATTTTTCCAATACGCTCAGAACAAGACCTGAGGAATTCTGTCTGGGACTGTTACAGGATGGATCAAAAAAATGGGCCGTATTTCAGGAAATTTTCTTAGCCTCTGGCTTACATAAAAAGCATCGAGGAATCATTCAACAATTAGCTCATTCTCATGATACGGCTGATGTACCTGAATCGCGTAGCTTCCTTCAAAATTTTTTAACAAAATCGCAAGAATCCACTTCTGAGCGAGAAAATCACCCACCACCCCAGCCGATCCTACCCCACTGACAAATCATCAACAACCAATTTAGTGAAAAAAGTATACATTTGTTTGGTTTCTGCAACACTTAGAAACAGGAAGGACTTTTTTCAACGACAAACACTGCCTTTCTCTAAATTTTCGCGTAGTATAAATTTTGCATAATGAACACTAAAAATTCCCAGGAACTTATGCGTCATCAACAAACACTCGAAACATCATCATTCTTATCTGGCATTGGCCTCCATTCTGGTAACCCTGCCTCAATTGCCATTCATCCAGCTCCGGTTAACACCGGGGTGGTCTTTGTGAAGCATGTAGCTGATCAGATCCAATCATGCCCAGCTAGCATTGCCTTTTTAGGCCAAACAGATCATTGCACCACACTTCAAGTTGGTGATTTTGACATACAGACGGTTGAGCATGTGTTAAGTGCACTCGCTGGCCTGGAGATCGACAATGCTTACGTGGAATTGCTTGGCAGTGAAATCCCTGCAGCAGACGGCAGTGCCACTCCATTTATGGAGATGATTTACCAAAGCGGTGTTCTCACCCAGGAAGAACCACGCAAATACCTTAAAATTATTCAACCAATTACCGTGGAAGATGGGCATCGATCAATCAGTGTTTTTCCATGTGCACTCCCCCAAATAACCTATTTCATTGATTTTCCTCATCCCCTCATACAACAACAGGAATATCACCATTTTTGCACGCCCCAGGATTATGGCAAAAATATTGCTGGAGCCCGTACATTCGCCTTTCGAAAAGAAGTCGAATTTTTATGGTCGCGAGGACTGGGGCTTGGTGGTTCACTACACAATACAGTCGTCTTTGCTGATACGGGATTGGTCAATGATGATGCCTTACGCTTCTCGGACGAATGTGTTCGACATAAAGTGCTCGACTTTATTGGCGATCTGTCCTTATTAGGAATCCCCGTTATTGGTCATTTCTTCGCAAAATGCGCCGGGCATGCACTCCATACTCAATTGGTCCAAGCCATCATGCATAATCCTGACAAGTGGATCGTGTTAAATGCGGGAAAATCTGGAAAGGATGACATCTTCAACGGACAGTCCTCCTCCAATCCAACGATTCAACTACCTGAACTCCAACCTGTCTTTCACGCATTCTGACGCTCCTCTCCCCTTCCCCACTGTGCGCCTTCAACTATCATTACGTTTGCTATCCGCCCATCAATAAAAAGAAAGAAACTCTTTTCTCCATTGTCTTCATCTCCTATGCGTGGTAGCGTCTGGCATGACCATGAGAAATCAATCATTTGTCCGCCCCTATCGTTCAAGCAGCCTTACATTACTTTTCTTCATTTGCGTCTGCCTTTTCCCATGGATGCCAGCCTTAAGCGCTACACATATAAAAAATGATCCCAAAGGTTTCTATGGCAGCCTCTGGGGCCATTCTCTCCAAGATCGCACAGACCTAAAAGAAATCGATTCCATAGATTCACTGCATATCTATACGATTAAACGCGGGGCACCCCTGCTTGGATCCATTGAGTTGGAATCCGTCAAACTTTATACCTTAGATGGGAAGTATGCTCGGGCCCTCTTTCATTACCAGGGGGAAGCTATCCACAAAGCCATCTTACAGTATCTGAGAAATGAGTTTGGAAAAACACACGACCCGTATGGGTCCATGATCCGGGGATTAAGTCAACAGTACACCTGGCGCGGAACAGAAACCGAAATCACGCTTACCTATCATGGATTTCGGGAGCGGGGAACTTTAACTGTTGAGGGTCGGATCTATGCCCCACTGTTTCTTGACACACTTTCTGAGAATTCCTATTAGTAGATACCCACGGGCTTACGCCGCGTGGCACTTAAAATTCACATTCGAGTTGAATCTGCCCTTTGTCCATTCGTTCTTGATGCTCCACGTACCGCCGGATGACGGCCTCATTCAACCCCACCGTCGAAGAAAAGAACCCCGGAGACCACAACACCGCCCCCCAATACGTCCGGTTCAGTTCGGGATACCGGAACCGCAGTTGCCGACTCAAATTCGCTTTCATCTTGCCCACAATACTCGAGACCGCATATTGCGGCGGTATCACCAGCACCATGTGGATATGGTCAATCGGCACACTCCATTGCTGTACCTCCACATCGGGATGATACTGTTGGATTTGCGGCAACTGCTCCTGCACCAAGAGCTTGATTGCCCCCCGCAAAATGCGCCGTCGATACTTGGGGATCCACACCACATGATATTGATGCTGATACGCCCCATGGGCACTGAGCCGAACTGCCATGCGCCAGTGTCATCCAAAATCCCTCATGTGGCAAGGAGTCCCCCGCTTCCAGCGGGGAGCGCTTTCACCCACGGGCTTACGCCACGTGGTCCTCCGCGCTGGCTTTGATAGCTAAATTTCCTTCTTAATCATTAACAATAAACCATCAGAAATTGTGATAACCCTTCGCAGACCTCGCATGGAGCCAATCATGTGTTTCCTTTCGATTGACCTCTCCTCTCAATTATGACAACATCAGCAACTTTCTGGCACCTAACCCCTTATCAAACACCGCATCAATATGATTTTCATCCACAAAATCCCAAAGAATAAATGATTTAAAAGCGACAATTGCCTCTCCATTATCCATGTGGGAACAACTATCGGTCACAAATCCCACCGCATCTTCACAAATTTCATGCTCCATGAAACCAGCAAGTGATATTTCCAAGCACAATTTTATGCCATACAGCGTGGCTCCAGTTCCCCAAAAGGTAAACATGCGGCCAACTTGCTTATGATCATAGGCTTATAATTAAGCCATTATGCCAACCACTTCCAGCTCGGCTAAGCCGATCCGATGACTCTATGCACCCCGCGCCAAATCAGGGTTAGAGAGTGAGGCGAGCAAAGCACCATTAAGAAAAGAGATCGTACCGTGGGGAACAAAATTTTTTATGTCCGGGTATGCCCCCATACAGTGAGCCCCGAACAATACTGAACGAATTCCTGAATGACAGCCTCCTCAATGCTTTCCTTTGCAGCCTACCTTCTAGACTTAACCGTGGGTAATCCTATTCACCTCACTCACCGAAAATCGGACGTTCACTCTTCATGGCATCCAAGGCTTCAACGGCCCTCATAATGCTATGGACAAAAGAGGAGTCATAGATATGGTCTGATATCGGCTGAGGAAAGGTCGTTCGAATCTGCTTTCATGCTTTTCCAAATATAGCTCCTATGCCTCCGGACTCCTTTCAATGCGGTGCTTGGGAATCGTTCCTCTCTCCAGCAAAATTCTATGTAAAGCCCTTGACTCCTCCTGAAACAAGGTTCACTATAGGCCCGATTTTTCACGTCATCCTAGCCGAATACCAATAGGGACTCCATGTCCAATCACATTCGCTCGGATCTTCTCGCCCTCAATCCCCACCAAACGGTATCAATTCAGCGCGTTGGACTGGGCCACCATCAGGTCGTGATTGTAGATAATTTCTATCAATATCCTGATGAAATCCTGAAAGTCGCGTTGAGCCTTCCCTATACCGACCGCTTCGAAATCGTGGGGAATTTTCCTGGAGTTCGAGCCCGACTCAATTATGAGCACCGGGAACTTGTGGAATCTCTAAGCGCCCTTTGGGGATGCCCTCTCTTCACATTTTTTTCTCCCCAACCAGTCGTCTTTCAAGGAATCAAAACTGGCAACTACACGCTAAACGTTGGACAACGGCAACCTCACATCGATCAGGATATCACCGCCATGGTCTATTTGAATCCTGCAGATTCATGTACGGGTGGAACCGGCTTATATCGCCACCGACCGACAGGACTCGAACGCGTACCACCGATACCTGACGGGACAATCCGACAACTTGCGAACCAGCTGGAACTCAGCGACGAATTTTTCACCAGCCAGGAAGGATATGAAAACTTCCAAAATAGCATGATTTTCAATCCACTCTTCGCTTGTCGAGACAATAGGTATATCAACGACGGAAATGAATATTGGGAATTACTGAAACTTATCGAAATGCGTCCAAACCGATTGATGATGTTTGATGGACGGTGTTTTCATTCTCAGTATATCCAATCCGGCCACTACAACCAGGCCTTTCGGGTGAACCAAATTCTGTACCTCAGTCAAAAGAAAAAAGTGCTCTGATTCTTTAAGACATCCGCCTCCTCTCCCCACAACGCTTCTTCCATTTTTATTAGATTTCCTACTCCTCCCAGTCAAATCCTGAACAAGTATCAGAACATCATAAGGGTTCGTTGTCTACATCTGGCTTCCAGAGTGGGAGAGAATATGCATCTCCACAAACGGCAAAAAAGAAAAATGCGATTATCCGAACGTGCATAGATCTAGACCATTGCTGCTCTGGTCAGATCATCCCGTTCCTGTTCCTTGCAAGTATGCTTCTTCCTCGTACCCTTTCATCACCAGAAGAAACAGGCAGCCAACAAGAAACATGATGCCTGCAAAAAACCAATAGTAGTCGGGGCCGGTCAATGCAACGGTCCCATCTGAATTCTGAATCCAAAAATTTACAAAGGCGGTAAATCCGTTCCCTAAGGACACGGAAAGCAAAAATAAGCCCATCAGGAGCGATTTGAGTTTGAGTGGAGCCTGGGTATAGGAAAATTCGAGACAGGTAATTGACACCATGACCTCCGCCGCCGTAATCACCACGAAGGCCAATAACTGCCAGCCAATCGCCGGCTCCATCCCCGACTCAATTTGTTGCTCAATATAGGCTGAGATCAGAAACGCCCCAACCGTCATAAAAAAGCCCATAGCCATTTTTCGCAATGATGTGAGGAGAACCATTTTATTCAAAACCGGATAGACCACATAGGTAAACAATGGAATAAATACCATGATCAAGACCGGATTCACTGCTTGAATTTGCGAAGGCAACCATTCCACACCCATCCAGACCCGATCCATATGTTGAGCTTGAAGAACCCACGCTGAAGAGGTTTGGTCATAGAGGGACCAAAAAAATGCGACAAACACATAAATACCGGCCAACTTCCCAATCGCTCGCCATGTCTGTGGACGAGAAAGCGCTTGAAATACACCTGAACGGTCAGGAGGAATATGCGCATAGTGGGTCCGGCCAGACCAAAAAATGATGGTCGCCACAAACATCAAGATGCCAGGCACCCCAAATGCCAGGCCGGGGCCAAAATGCTCCAACAGCCAGGGGGTGAGCATCACGGATCCAAATGCCCCCACATTGATGGCAAAGTAAAACCAGGCAAAGGCCTTGGTTAAAAGATGTCCATTAGCCAAACCAAACTGATCCCCCAAATTTGCTGACACACAGGGTTTAATTCCCCCGGAGCCAATCGCAATTAAAGTTAATCCAACAAGCAGGCCGAATCGGGTGTGGTCCAAAGCCAAAACGACATGGCCGCCACAATACACCAGAGAAAGAAGGATAATGGTTTTATATTTCCCCCAAAAAGCATCGGCCAGAATTGCCCCCAAAAAAGGGAAAAAGTACACTCCCGAGGCAAAAAGATGAAAATAACTTTTCGCCTCTGCCTCGCCCATGGGATCCAAGCTTCCCTCTGCATTTAGCAACATTCCCGTCATAAACACCACCAGAATGGAACGCATTCCATAGTAACTAAATCGCTCGGCGCCTTCATTGACAACCAAATGCAGGACTCCCGATGGCATGGAAGCCGTCGTCAATGGCTTGGTTCGAAATTCATGTGTTTTCATGAACAAACTTTCATGTGTAAGAAGTGGACAAGAATTGAAAATTCGTATAGATCCTATCCGGTGAGAACGGCTGTATCAGCCCGACAAGCAAACCTCCGTTCCCGCCGGAATGTCATTGTATAATGCCGACCCCTTTCCCGCCATTCCCAGGCATGATCCTCTTGGCCAGTCTTTCAGTTATAAAAATATTCCTTCCCACGCTGGTACAGGCCGAGGAAACATCGGTTACGACGCTTGATACGATGATTGTCACAGGTTCCGCCCAACCCACCCAACCCCACCAATCGACTCAGAGTGTCACAATCCTGGAGGCTGAACAGTTTGTTCCGCTTCAGCCCAATCGGGTGACCACCATCCTCCAACAAATCCCAGGACTCCATACCGAGGAGATGAGCGGGAGAAGTGGAATCAGCTCAGTGTATCTCCGGGGTGCCGATCCCAACTTCACCTTGATTATGCTGGATGGGGTGCCCATGAATGACTCAACGAACCAGCGAGGCGGATCAGTTGATCTTTCCACTATTCCTATTGATCGGATCGAACGAGTAGAAATTGTTCGGGGTCCTCTTTCGGCATTTTATGGATCTGAAGCCATGGCCGGCGCAATCAATCTCATCACCAAATCTGCTTCCACGGCTCCCTCTTTTCGCCTCTTGGGCGAAGGTGGACGATTCGATTATGTCAAAGGGCTTGTCCAAACCGGAGGATCTCTTGGACCATTGTCCGCCAATCTTTCGCTGTCCCATACCCAAAATGGAGAGCAAATCGAGAAAGATGCATTTTTGATGGACTCGGCTGGATGGAATTTTTCCCTACAGACAGATCCCAACTGTGACATTCACCTAAACGGGCAATATACAGATTCAACGGTCCGGAGTTTTCCGGAAGGCAGTGGTGGCTCGGAATTGGCTTTGCTCCGGGAAACCGAACGACGAAAGACCCAAGAATTCCTAACCGGTTTGTCTGCCTCATTTCACGCTCCTTCGGGTTGGCAGCATCAGATATTTCTGAGCATCACTAGGAGACTTCAAGACGTGTCAAACCCCGGAATTCTTGCGACTCCAACTACATTTGCACTGCCTCCTGCTGACTTTCAAACCCTCTATACCCGGTTTCAAGCACGTCATGACCACAACATGGACGATCAGCCCCCAATGGAAGTTTTCACTTGGTGAACAGCTGACGCATGAACGAGGAAAACGGAACGGGACGCAAGACTTGAGTTCCTTCGGAGGCCCCTCTAACCAGCCGGATGACTTTGCCATCCGGCGGACACTCGGAGGAACCTTTGCGGAATTAATGGCCGTCTGGTGGCAAAAACTGACTCTGAACTCCGGTGTTCGAGCCGATATCTCACAAGGGTTTCTGCCGAGGATTAGCCCCAGGATTGGAGCGAAATATCAACTGTTGGCCTCAATCCAGATTCGTGGTGGCTATGGAAGGGGTTTCAAATTGCCCAGCTTATCCAGCTTGGGAGACCCCTTGATTGGGAACCCTTCCTTACAACCCGAAACCAGCGTCGGGTGGGATCTCGGCCTAGACTATCACACATTCGATGAAAGATTTACGGCAACGATAGAATACTTTCACAACCGGTTCAGGAACCTTATTGACCTCGATCCCGACCTCCTCAATCAAGGAATATATTCGCCTGGCCAATATTGATGAGGCAGAAACTCATGGTTGGAATATTTCCCTGTCCCTCACGCCAATACCGGCCGTTTCTTTCCAATCTAGTCTCACCCACCTCACCACTCGAGTGACGGAAACGGGAGCTCAACTAAGAAACCGCCCAAAATGGCGCGGATGGCTTGGGGTCACAATGAAGCTTTCTTCGACCCTCAATGTCAAAAGTCAAGTCACATGGGTCAGTTCCAGTTTTGATTTTCAAGTTCCAACCCAAACCACACGAGTAGGAGGATTTGCCAAGGCAGACATCACGGTCAATTACCATCCCTTTACTGCATGGAGGTGCTACGCAGCCCTCGAAAATATCGCCAACTCCTCATATGAACAGTTTGCCGGATTCCCAGCTCCGCCCTTCACCTTTCGATTAGGATTGGAATACCGGCCAGAATTTTTAGAACAGTAATTATTTCTCCAAAGGAGCCATTGGTGACATCATCAATCAAGTTTTCTCCATGAACCTATCGCAAAAACCTGCTTAAGCCAGGTCCTGTTTTGACCGAAAAAGGAAAAGACGTTGAAAAGAGGCAGGCGAAGATGTGACAAACATCGCTTCCTACTTTACATTTCACTAGGAATCTTTCATGCAACTCATACTTCCATTAGATCCGGTTCAGGACGAAGAGCGTTCCACGATTTTTGCGAGAATTAAAAGCTGTAAATCCTTGCCTATTCTGTCTCCCCTGGCCTCGACCATTCTCAAGATGTGCCAAAATGAGGAAACCCATGCCTCCGAATTAGCCACGATTATAAGCCAGGATCCAGGAATGGCGGCTCAAATTTTATTTATGGCGAATTCGGGATATTACGGTGGGTCTCGACATAAGGTGACCAGCATCGGACAGGCCGTGACATTGCTTGGATTTTCAACGATCGCCAATCTGGCTCTATCTTTTTGCTTTTATCGTTTAATTAAAGACATGAAAGAGGTCTCAACATCCGGGATTGACCATGTAAAATTTTGGCGGCGATCCATTCTGGCCAGTGTCGCAGCTCGTGCCATTGGAACACACTTCGCCTTCCCTGATGTAGAGCTCATGTTTCTTGGTGCCCTGCTTCAGGACATCGGACTATTAGCATTAAACGAGGTGGCTTCAAGAGAAATTGCCTCACTCCAGGATCACAATCAGGACGATCATGCCAACTTACACCAGTATGAACTTGAACACTTAGGCGTTGATCATTCACAGGTTGGAGCTTGGCTTGCCCAGCATTGGCAACTTCCTGAGGAGTTTCAGGTGGCCATTCTCTATAGCCATACCCCTGAATTATTTGAGACTCCGCTGGACTTTCAAGCTCTGGTGGATACCGTTGCACTCTCCGGTATCATCGCGGACATCTGGATTCAATCCCGATACCGAATCCGCCATTGCCTCAGCCCGTAAAAATAGTCAGGGTCGCTTAACCGTGCAACCGGAAGATTGGGAGCCGATTCTTGAGCATATCATGACTGGAATTCCACAAATTGCCAGTTTTTTTCACAGCCGGATTGGGAACTTCGAAGACATCGCCCACATCCATCAAGTAGCCTTACAACAGCTGAACTCCACTGATCCCCAATTATTTAGCTAACCAGGGCCAACACCCACCACCACTCTACTCAGCCGTTCTTCCCCACTCCGGCATTCTCAGACGCCAAACACAATTGGTTCCGACCATTGTCCTTTGCCCGATACAACGCACGATCGGCACGTTCAAGCCAGGAGAGCACGGTTTCACCAGGAAGTAACTCCGCCAAACCGATCGATGCCGTGACCGGAATGGTGACATCTTGATAGGAGAATCCCTCTCCTCTAACGGCATCCAGCAACCGCTCCCCCAGTCGTTGACTCAGTTCCCCATCGGCTCCCTGAAGCAAGACACAAAATTCTTCCCCTCCATATCTGGCAATAAAATCAGTTTTTCTGGGAAATGTCGACACCAGACGTTTCGCCACCTGCTGTAGCACCACATCCCCAGCCGGATGGCCATAGGTATCGTTCACATGCTTAAAATGATCGACATCAACCATCAAAATGCAGGCCGAGGTCCCAGAGAAAAAACTCATACTGGCCGTTCGTTCTAATTGAAGATCCAATGCTCCACGGTTATACAGCTGGGTCAGAGCATCCAGCGTCATTTGCTTTCGCGCGCCTCCCAGTTCCTCCTCAACGAGACGTAATTTTTCTCCAAGATTTTCCAATCGTTGCTGCTGGCGTTCTTTTCGTTCATCCACAAGGGCACTGATGCCTTCAACCACACCCAATAAGGCCTGCTTCACATCGTGAAAGGAACCGTCCTCGGTTGCTGTGCGCAATTGGACGAGATGATTGGTCACCTTTTGATCGGTTTCCTGATCTTCCACAAACGCTCGCCCCATAATATTGGTAAATTCGCAAAGAACTGTTCGCATATCTTGAAGATTTCGGTTCACATAGGATTTTTCCTGTTGACGATGTCCATTAACAAATTGCGTGAGCGCCCCCCAATCACGGCGTGGGCTGATCTCGCGTTTTTTTGAATCGTCGGCATCAATCTGAGCGCCCACCAACACATGCCGCGCCCACCGTTCAAACTCCTTTTCTATATCCTCTTCCGACAGTTGATCGAGTTCAAAGGCATGACGGCCGAGACATCGCAAAACCCTGGCTAAGGATTCTAGGGCCTTGTCGGACTCTTCCGAGATGCCTGTGGTCCGAGATCCATTGGCGACCGGCTCTTTTTGTGTCCCATTCTCATGACGGCGATCTTTTTTCCCAATGGACCAAGATCCTAACATGTCTTCCTCCTCTTCAATTCACTTCTGCCTCTATCTGTGCCGATGACCATCCAGCGAATGCATGGGGAGAGTGGGGTAACGGTTTGTTTCCGTTATCGGCATTTCCTCTAGGTCTCTTGAGTCACTTTTTGTTATGCTCTTCGCCAATAGCCACACAACACCATGTCTAAATGACTTCCTTGATATTCCATTCCATCGTTCATGCTCATTTTTTTTGAACCCTCGTGAATCAACGACACACGATCTCGAGCAGACAAAATCCCCATTTTAAACGATGGGTATCGTTACTTGACTCTCATGGGATTAAGCGTCACCGCCTCTGCCTCGTTTCCGGGAATAAACTCCGGAGGGAAATCGTGAGGCATTCCGGAGTGACTGTCCACGAAATCTTACTTCCGCCCTCCTGGATCTCCAGAGATGACCTCCCTTCTCAGGCCCTCCACTATGAACTGTCCCATTCCCTGTTTCAGGAGTTGGACGTGTTTGGAACGAAAGAACCGCTCCTAGTCTGCGGTGTCCCCGAAATGTCACGGAGAGATCTCAGTCGGGCCCCCAACGGATTGGAAGTCCTGTGCCCGATTGGAGACCCTGGGAACCTTGGAGCCTTACTTCGATGCTGTCGGGCCTTTGACGTGCAAACGGTCGTGTTGCTTCAGGAAGCCGTACACCCCTTCCACCCGAAGGTCATTCGTGCCAGTAGCGGGGCGGTGTTTGTCCAGTCCTTGGAATGGGCAGGCTCCATCACCGAGCTGGATGCCCCAGAAACATTGCAATGGATTACCGCGTTAGATTTACACGGAACGAATATGTCCACGGTACAATGGCCTAAACATGTTCGACTCCTTATTGGAGAAGAAGGCGTCGGTATTCCACCTTTTCAATTTTTGGAACGCCTGTGTATTCCTCAAATCCATACTGCGATCCCATTAAATGCGACAGTCGCAGGCAGCATTGCCCTCTATGCGTATCGCCAACAGCACTCACAGGCTTAACCAATTGCGATCCGACCAACCACGAGGCATTTCTTAGCCGGTGGTAGCACCACTCAAACAGAACAATACCCACACTTTTTATGCACACACCACAGCCGCCCCAAGATCAGGGCCTTACGATGATTCAACCCGGTAGATATCGCCACTACAAAGGGAAAGAATACCAGGTTATTGGCGTCGCCAAACATTCCGAAACAGAAGAAGATCTCGTGGTTTACCGGGCACTCTATGGCGAATTCGGCCTTTGGGTCAGACCGGCAAAGATGTTTAGGGAAAAAATTGAAAGAGAGGGAAAACTCGTCTTCAGATTTGAATGGATCGGCGGTGCCAACGCTGAACCAGATACCACGACCATCAAACCGTGAGGAGTGCAACTGGAATTCGTCTAATCTGACAGGCTATTTTTCCATGTTGATTGCCAGCCCGGCCAGCCAGCTCATCGTTGATTTCGCTTGGGGGGCTCCTGGGAATTCCCCCCATCAAAGACCCTGCCTGTCATGCACCTTGTTTCAAAAACTACCGGCATAATTCTCCATCGACGCTCACAACTGTTCTGCCAAGACAGCACGCGTTTGTTCTTCTCGATAGGCATTCAACCGTTTGGAGAGAGAAGCATCTGTTAAGGCTAAAATCGCAGCAGCCAACAAGGCCGCATTCACGGCTCCTGCGCCCCCTATCGCCAAGGTCCCTACGGGAATTCCTCTGGGCATTTGCACAATCGACAGGAGGGAATCGAGGCCTTGCAGGGCCTTAGATTGCAAGGGGACACCTAACACCGGCAATTGGGTCTTGGCCGCAATGACCCCGGCTAAATGGGCCGCCCCTCCCGCCCCGGCAATAAACACCTGCACTCCACCAGCTTCCGCTTCACGAATATACTCCCCCAACGCATCTGAAGCCCTAGGCGCAGAAATGACCCGACTCTCATGGGTTATATCCAGCGTAATCAGCGTCTCACCGGCTAATCGCATCGTGTCCCAATCCGATTTGCTGCTCATGAGAATTGAGACCCGGAATGATGACTCAGCCATAACCTTTTGAACTCCTTCTTACGTGATCTTTTCGTAAATGACGAGGGATGGGCGAAAAGTCCATGGTTCTATTAAATGGGCTTACGATAGCGCATCTTGACCCAAGTTGACCATATAACAGGAACTGTCTTACACTAAAATCCCGCAGTTTTCTGTAAGAATTTTCTTTAGGAGCCAACAAATTTTCTCGCGGGATTTTATAGACCGGAGAGATGTATTATTCACCTCATTCATAATGGGAGAGAAAGATTATGGCAATACGTCTGGGAGATGAAGCACCAAATTTTACAGCAGAAACGACGCAAGGTACCGTGAATTTCCATGAATGGCTCGGTGACGGATGGGGCATCCTCTTTTCACACCCTAAGGATTTCACACCCGTGTGCACCACGGAATTGGGAACCATGGCGAACATGACGGAAGAGTTTAAAAAACGAAATGTGAAAGTGTTGGCTATCAGCGTGGATCCGCTCGACTCCCATAAAGGTTGGATCAAAGACATTAATGAAACTCAACACTGCACGGTGAGTTATCCCATTATTGCCGACCCCGAAAAAAAGGTCGCGACCCTCTATGATATGATTCATCCCAATGCCCTCGATAATATGACCGTTCGCTCGGTGTTCGTGATTGGACCGGATAAAAAGGTCAAATTAACCCTCACCTATCCCGCATCAACTGGCAGAAATTTCAACGAAATTCTTCGTGTAATTGACTCACTGCAATTAACGGCCAAACATAAAGTTGCCACACCGGCAAATTGGAAAGACGGAGAGGATTGTATTATCACGCCAGCCGTGACGGATGCAGAAATTCCCGCACTGTTTCCGAAAGGTCATCGTGCGGTGAAACCCTATCTTCGCTTTACCCCACAACCTAACCGGTAGAGCTTCTGAAAAAAAGTTGAGGCAGCGCCACACACATGTGGCGCTGCCTGTGACGCATTCAATCTTTCCTCTCCGCATCCCCTTCTAATTGCTGAATTATTCAGGTTCTCACATGGCTTCTAGCCCCATACCCCATTGACCACGACTCATTCCCGCATTAAAAGGGGATTCCTTCAGAATTGCAATTGTCCCAGGCCTACACAAAGCCAGACGAACCAGTGTACTCAAGTTCTGCACGAGGGGGAGGCCGCTGACAGACAAATTAAATTTCCCCATCATAACTCGATTCCGTTCAACTCTTCTCAGAAGACGCTCCAAAAAGAAGAACAGCTGTTGGCATTCAAATAAAAAGTTGAAAAGGGACAAGAACGAATTGCAGGAAAAGATCAGTTAAGATTGATGGGTCTCAAATAGGGCCACATCCAACTCATAGGCACGATGACAGGACCCACATCTGAATTCTACCGCGGACTGTTCGATATGGACCAAGCTGACCCGGACATCGTGAGGATGATTTTGAACACATCCTTGCAGCAGAAATAGTTCATGCCTAGCGAGTTCGGGACTCGCTTCTGTGGACACTGGGGCCTGCGAAAGCGTTAAACGATGGCGCATCCGACAATTCGTACAGAGCACACCGACAATTTGCGGGGGAGAAACAAGCTTAACATTCAGACAGAGCGGATGTACTGAGAAACATTGCTGAAGAAACGCTCCGCTTTTATGCACACTCATACGGTTAATCCCATCAATTCCCTTGTGTAAAAATTCCCATCACCACCGTGAGGATTTCTTGCTGACTTCTGTGAAATGAACCATGCCTAGCCGGAAAGTCCGCGTTGGAACGGATCGGGGGGTTTGGGAATTTGGCAGAGCTCCCGCTCCCAATGGCGCAAGATCCCCTCTTTGTCAAAGGTCAAAACATACATAAAACAAAAAACTTTTTCACGTGGGCCCCCTGGAGCCCCACCCATCAGGCTTCCAGCCTGCTTACCCAAGGCTTTGACTCCGGACGGATCCAATTCACTTTCGGACATGGCAAACCTGTACGTCCAAGTGGTGTTGTCCGAAAGCAATGGATCTTTAACTATATGGGGTTTTCCCAGCTTCCCTTTGATATCCGACTGCGTTAATACCCCCACGCCATCGTCGAAATAGCTATCACGCCAGTGAGAACAGGCTGCCAGTGCGAGGAAGAGCATAAGGACTATCCATAGAATAAATTGGCTCACAACAAGACGATGAGGCATCGCACCACCGGATGAGTCAGTCATCCCCCTTGCCTTGTGAACCCACAAAACAGGCCTTCACTAATGCAAACACTTGTGCGACTAAGCCCGTCGCGATCATCCCCAAAGCGGTCGGAAGCATGGGAGAGCCAGGATGTTCTAATCCATGAATACCCAGCATAAATCCTACCGCGACACACAGGATCCCAATGATTCTGGCAATCATGACCGAACGACGTTTCCCTGTCGATGTTGAAACAGGAGAGGGTTTCTCTGAGGAAGACGGAATATTGACAGGTTCTCTTGGCATCTTTATTCCATCAGGATTTGGTCAGTTTTCTGTAACGTATTTGATGGGGACGTTCTGCGGCCTTCCCCAATCGTTTTTTGCGATTAGCTTCATATTCACTGTAATTGCCTTCATACCAACTCACCTGGCTGTTCCCTTCAAAGGCTAATATATGGGTGGCCACACGATCCAGAAACCATCGGTCATGACTGCTGATCACCGCACATCCTCCGAAATGATTCAATCCCTCCTCTAAAGCCCGCAGAGTGTTGACATCCAGATCGTTCGTCGGCTCATCCAGCAATAACAGGTTCGCACCCTCTTTTAGCGTGCGGGCTAAATGCACCCGGTTGCGTTCTCCACCTGATAAATCCTTCACCATTTTTTGTTGATCAGATCCTGAAAAATTAAACCGGGACACATACCCCCGCGAATTCACTTCCATCTTTCCTAATGTAACAGTTTCTTTTCCATCAGAAATACATTCCCAGACGTTTAAATTACCATCAATCTCGCGATTCTGATCTACATAGCCCAGTGTAACGGTTTCACCCAAAGTCAGAGTGCCGGTATCCGGCTTAACCAACCCGGCAATTATCTTAAACAGGGTGGACTTTCCCGCCCCATTTGGCCCAACCACACCAACGATGCCGCCTTTGGGCAAAGAAAACGAGAGATTATCAAACAGCAGGGAATCCCCATAGCTCTTCGAGAGATTGGTGGCTTCCACCACCACATCCCCAAGCCGTGGGCCAGAAGGAATATAAATCTCCAAATCCTCTGTTTGTTGACTCTGCTCTTCACTCACTAATTGTTCATATTTCGTTACACGGGCTTTCCCCTTAGCCTGGCGGCCTTTGGGAGACATACGAATCCATTCCAGTTCCCGTTCCAACGTTTTTTGTCGTTTCGACTCGGATTTTTCTTCCTGCGCCAGTCTCGCCTGCTTCTGCTCCAACCAGGAAGAATAGTTGCCCTGGAAGGGAATCCCTTGCCCACGGTCCAACTCCAGGATCCATCCAGCCACATTGTCTAAAAAATACCGGTCATGGGTCACCGCAATCACGGTGCCCTTATATTCCTGAAGGTGTTGCTCCAACCACCCCACCGTTTCCGCATCTAAATGGTTTGTAGGCTCATCAAGCAGCAAAATGTCGGGTTCCTGGATCAGCAACCGGCACAAAGCCACCCTCCGACGTTCGCCCCCGGACAAGTGGTCAACTCTGGTATCCGGTGGTGGACAGCGAAGGGCATCCATGGCGATTTCCAACTGATGCTCCAATTCCCACCCGTTGACTGCTTCGATTTGCTCTTGCAGCCTGCCCTGTCGTTCGAGCAACTTTTCCATCTCTTCAGGACTCACATCTCCCGAAAAGGCCTGACTGATCTCTTCGTAATCTCGGAGCAATTTGGCAACCTCGGCCCGCCCTTCTTCAACGACTTCTTTCACCGTCTTCCCAGGCTCCAAATACGGCTCCTGTTCAAACAGCCCTATGGAATACCCCTTCGAGAAGGTAATGTTCCCGATATAATTGGTATCCACGCCGGCAATAATTCTGAGAAGGGTACTCTTTCCCGATCCATTCAATCCCAAAACCCCGATTTTTGCCCCGTAAAAAAATGACAGGTAGATATCTTTCAAGACCTGCTTTTTCGGGGGATGGATGCGGCCCACACCCACCAAAGAAAATATAATTTGTCGATCATTCGTACTCATGCCGTTCGCTCCAATCAGTTTTTATACGATCCAGGATTTGTCAGGGTTGCAAGAAGACATATGCAGACGCCAACCTTACCAAAGGAATACGAAGATTCACAATGCAGGGCAGCAAATGGGCCCCTTTCCTTCAAAATGTGACTGGGATATGCTGCCCATTAAGAAAAGGATCCATCATGGAAACACACCATTGAATTACAGGCGAGACAGAGTATGATAAAGAAAAGCCCACACAACCCGGCTTTTTCAGATCGTGAAACACGCTCAAGTATTTCGCTCAACACCTTGTCCATCTAAATTCAAATCTACCACCTTGCCCAACAACATCAAATACTGTGCTCAATGTGGAAGCGTCGTTGAAGAAAAAATTCCCTCGGGTGAAACCCTCCTCAGAGCCGTATGTCCATCCTGCCATACCATTCACTATGAAAACCCCAAAATCGTGGCGGGCAGCATTCCCGAATGGGAAGACAAAATTCTCTTATGCCGACGGGCTATCGAGCCTCGCTTAGGTCTCTGGACCTTCCCGGCTGGATTTATGGAATTAGGCGAGAGCACCGAAGAGGCGGCAGCCCGGGAAACCCTGGAAGAAGCGCACGCGGAAATCACTATTCATAGTTTATTTGGTATATTTAGCCTTCCACATGTCTCTCAGGTCTATGTGGTCTACCGGGCCCATCTACAAAACCTGAACTTTAAACCCGGCCCGGAAAGCCTGGATGTCCAACTGTTTTGCCTAGCCAACATCCCCTGGAAGGATCTGGCTTTCCCTGTCATCCATGAATCGTTAACTCGATACGTCAAGGATATCCAAACCTCCACCTCTCAAACCCATTCTTCCGTCGTCCCCATCCAAAAGCCTCCTTCCTTTTATTCATCCTAACCGTCGACCGACGATGAAGTGCTCTAATCAAAATGAATAGTGGAAAAGGAGAGTGGTGGGAATTATTTTGCCCTGCCTGAACGCCAGTGAGGTCGCACTGCTTTTCTGTCATGCCCGCTTTCTCACCGGCATTTCCAATAATCAATTGGACAAAATAGTGTGCCAAAGGATTAGCATGAAGGCAAATCTACTGTTCCAGGCTGTGAGGTAAGTGGGGACAGAGGGGACGGGCGAAAATGACAGGCGGTTTATGCCTCGACTGTTCCAATGCCAATAGGGCGGTTTTGATGGGCAGTCCACCTCCGTAGCCAACCAGTTTCCCATTAGATCCGATCACCCGATGGCACGGCACGATAATAGAGACAGGGTTTTGGCCATTGGCGGCTCCCACGGCTCGTGAGGCCTTCGGGCTGCCAACCTGTTGAGCAATTTCCCCATACGACACCGTTCGGCCATAGGGAATACGTTGAAGGGCCTTCCAGACATGACGTTGAAAGGGGGTCCCTTGAAGGTTCAATGTGATCTGAAACCGTGTCCGGGAACCGTCAAAGTATTCCTCCAGTTGCTCAAGCACCGCGCGAAACGGCTCACGCGACTGTGTCCATGTCGGCTGGATGTCGAGGGGGTGGGCTCCATCTTGAAACTGCAGGGCCTGCAACCCATCTCGAGTTTCCCACCAGGAGAAGGCGGCCAACCGGGCTTGGACTAATCCAGTAAGAAATCCCGGAATCTTTTGAGGCTTTTTGGGGCACTGGTGGCTTCATCATCCTGATCCTCACGATTATTGCAGGTGAAACCGCCTAGGGTCGCGGCCGAAATTGAAGATGGACAGGCTGAGGAACATTTTCCTATGATCGAACCATGTCCATTCAGCAACATTTGAGTCATTGGTGTCAAACCAGAGGACTCTCTCTAGCCGACCTTAGTCAACAAACGGGCGTGGCCCTGACGCAATTACAGGATTTCCAAAAGGGAAACTGGGACCCTCCGTTGTCCACTATGGCGTTAATTGCCCAATCCTTGAATGTGCCTGAGTCCTGGCTCCATCATGATCCCCGGACCCTTCTGCGATTATGGAATGACTCTGACGAAGATAATCCTGAACTTCCAAGCACCTCTTCTCCCGATCCCCTCTTTCAACGAATTATCCAAACCAGCCGTGATTACCAAGACCTCTTCGTCTTGCTCACGAGCCTGCTGCACCACGGTGATCCCAAGTTAATTCGCGCGGCTCAGGTTAACCTCCAAAGCCTTTTCAAGCAGGTGCGCCCCACCACTGTCCCCTGGGGGTCGAGACCTCCAGGGCACTTCGAACCTCCCAACGATTAACCACCCAAACCCTCTTATCCAAAGGTTGAGTGGAACCAAAGAAAGAAATGGCTGTTATGAAAATGGGGCAGGAACGGGAGAAGGACTGACATAACCGACCAAAGCCCTTTGCACGGTTTGGAGAAGCTCATCAACCGTAAAGGGTTTTTGCAGGGTGCAGATCGGCTGGAATATTTGGTGAGGGCCCTTCATCGTTCCACCAGATGCAGGAATATTTCCCGTCAGAGTGATCATCGGAATACTAGAAGATTGTTCAGAAACAGGGGCAGTGGATTCGTCTTCTCGCTCTTCCATCGCCAACACATCCATAATAATCAAGGACGCTTGAAAATTTTCATGATTTTGGAGGCCTTCCTGACAGGACCCTGCGGCCATGACCGTATACCCAGCCGTTTCCAAAGAAAGAGAAACGGATTCCCTCACCTGAATATCATCATCAATCAGCAAAATTCGATTCATGAGTGAACCACAATTTATTCACAAACAAAAATGGGCGTGACATTGAAAAGAACGCAATTTTCTCCACCACCTAAACGAGCAATTTATGTTCCTTCCCAACTATAATTACTTGAAAGCAATTTTCATGTTTAAAAACAAATGCTTATGCAATTTTCACAGAAATGGTTTGTTGGCCGACATGAAGGAGAAAACCTGCAATATGCAGGGATTATCATTCACTGTTTTCCCTATAATCCCCCTAATGAACCTCAAGACCACCGGACTCTTCCTGGAGCCACCCAAGCAACCCACGAAAAATCCTTAAAATTTGTGTAAGTGGACATCAAACCTGCGACTGTTCCTCCATAGCCAGAATAGTTGAAATCCTAAGCCGGTAAGCATCGCGGCCAAGCCCACATATAATCCGGTCACTTGCCCATAAAGAACTCCGGCCAGTAAAAAGATGGAACTTCCAAACAGATACAAACACACGGCTTGAGTAATAACAGAAGTCATCCCACGATGAACGAACTGGCCTTGAAAAAAACTTTCCCATGGACTCAAAGCAGGAAAAATCACCATGAGCCAGAGCGCTGTGGAGGCCAACACGGTCAGCTCAGGAGTCAGAGCCGCGCCCCATTCAAACCAGAGAGTGGAGAGAGGAGTGGCAGCAATCATAAAAAGGATTCCGCTCGTACAGATGGAAACCATCGTCACAAATTTCTTCAGAGGGACGAGAAAATGCGGTCGGTCATACAGGGCGACAACCACCTCCTGCATCGCCAATCCTCCACTCCGAAACACAAACGAGAGCCCACCTAACACCGGCCAGACAGCCAAGGACTCTATAGCGTTTGGCATCCGACTGATGGCCGCACTGACAATCGGTAAATTCCCAAGAGAAATGAGTGGAGTAAATGCGAGAGGCCAATAAAACACGCGCTAATTGATTCAGTGTGAGAGGCGATGGATGCACAGGACTCATTTTAAGATTGGTAAGGATCGGACGCACGAAAAACAAAATAAAGCCAGCCTCGACCATTGCCCCAGAAGACATCGCGACCGTCGCCACGACAATCCCCGGCAAACTCTGTAGAACCAATCCGCAAAGTAAGACCGCACTGCTTACGAATAAACGGACCAAGGTTCCCAGTCCAATCAGGCGTGTCTGCCCTGCCCGAATCACCACTCCCTGAAAAAATCTTCTCACCGCAATCGAGAGCGTCCATGGCGTCATGCATTGAAGACCGATTCTGGCCGGTTCCACAATAATATCAGGAACACCTAACACGTCTTGTACGATCATCCCGTACACCGGCGTAAAGGCCACGACGACATGAACGACGGTTAGAAGACTTCCCAAGACCACAATGAAATTTCGAATAAGCCGGTAGGCCAACCAATCCTTACATAAGGCGGTAGACGCAACCAGAATCATAATGACGGGTGCTTCGATCAACAATGAGAGAGGAAAAACCACTCCCCCATAGGCTGCTAAATGGACCTCAGGATCGGCCAAGCGGGAAACCGTGGCTGTGACCAGTGGAAACTCCAAACCCATGAGCATCCAACTCGCGGCCAAGGGCCACCACATGCGGAAAATCGTGAGGAACGGAGAAGGAGAGGCAGGCAGGGCCTGCGTGTTAGCAGTCACGAAACAACAAGCGGATCAAAAGAAACCCATATACACTCTGTCCAAAATGGACAGGAAACCTGAGAGGAGGCATAAGGCAAACAGGTTCATTGGCAAATGGATACGGCTACATCTTCGGGGAAAGTAAAGTAGGGCGTCATTCACGAAAGGGAACCGCCCTTTCGTGATGAGCCTACCTTATCATGAACGCGAGGTGTTCCGCCAAAAGGTCAGAACCTGAGTTAGAAAGTAGTTTTAGGGCCATTCGTGAAGGAGCCGGAAGTGTGTGGAGTCCCGGGGGCAACAAATTCCTGGTCTTCAGATTTTCCCGCCATGGTCGAATCGGCTTCTACCGCAAAACGCCCTCCATGGCTTTTCTCCTGGCTATCCTCTTCCTCGTTGGCTTCCTGGGGGTCTTCCTGATCGACACAAGACGGCTTCCATGTGGAAGCTTCTATTTCACACGCTTCTCCGGGATAGAAACGAAGTGAATCCCAATGTGTCACCCAACTCTTCACATATTTCCGCATACTGGTTCCTGGGATAATTTGGGCCGGATCATTTGCCGCATTGTCCCACATATGCCACCCATGCCCTTTCAGATGAAGCGATCGAATCGTCTGATAGGATTCTTGAATAATATCGTTCGGTGGCTGTCCAAGGGGAATACGTTGGGACTCCAATAAGCCCATGCCTTTCTCCGCTTTGTCGGCTAACATCCGTTCGGCTTCTGTATTCTTGGCTCGAAGTTTCTCCAAGAGTTTAACCTTGTCACCTTTTTTCTCTAAGACCTCTTCCCGAAAATCATTCGTTAATGCCAGCACAGCACCCAATCCTGGCAGAGTAGGACCGCCATCTAAATTCATGAGGCGTGCCACTTCGGCATAGGATTTCGCCCGCTGATTCACCGAATACCGGCCAATCAGTTCGGCTTCATCGATCAGCAAAATCCACCCGGCATATCCCGCAGCTTGCATCAGACGAGCAGCAAACTGAAAGCGCTGAAGCGCCAATTCTGCAGCCGATATTTTTCCAAACGCATACCGCTCTCCAAATCCGGCTTCTTGCAGGTACTTTTTTAAATCCCCTACTCCTATGGGGTCTCCCGTCCAAAATCGAGTCATCCGGTGGCCCAACTCCATATCGGAGCTCAATCGTTCATACAGCATCAACGTAGCGGCAAACCTGGCATCAATCTGACTCTCCGGATTATTCACCCAGGTCACAAGATTCTTATAGCGCGGTGCCCAGACATCACATTGACCCGCAATTTCCGAAAACACTTCCCCTCGTTTATCAGGGATCACGGCCGCTTCGATCGCAGAATAATACAAACGGACAGGATGATACAGAGGCGTCTCCTTACTGATCACAATCCGGCTGCAGATGAAATTGGCATCCAGCGCCAGATTTTGGAGATACTCCAGGATATGCGATTTTCCACTGCCAAACGCGCCCTCGATCACCATCCCACGGGGGCACGGACCCGCGGTAATGTTTTGCTGTGTGGCTTCTAATAACCGCCGAAAACGTCCTTCCACCTCTGGCTGAAGACATCCAAGCATCGTCACCACATGCCGGTTCGGAACCCCCGCCCGAAGACCTTCAATGACACGACGGGCTTCTCCATCAGGCACCATTCTCCTCGGCGTAGCGGTGGAAGCAGCATGCTCGCCTTCAGAAACCGGGTCATCGTGATCTTGAATCCGGACCAAGGATGCCAATGGATTCTGACGGTGTTTCGGACGAACGTCATCCCATACTCGCAATTTCAAAGCCTCGTACCGATCCACACCACGGCGGGAATCGGTCAGGAACTCCTGCGGAGCCAGGACCACCATCAGCAAGCCTTCCATCTCATCAGCCGAATCGATAAATTGACGAAGCAATTCATACAAATCTATGGTGGCCGAAGGAGAAAATGACAGAGAGCCATCATTCGGCAAGGCATCCTTTTTCATAAAATACCGAGAGATATCGAGTGAGAGAATGAGGCCTCCCTGTCCGGTTAATCGAAGCCAGCGGGTTAAAGAAGACAGCATGTACCGAGCATTATGACGCGAGATTTTTTGATAGATAAGCGCCTTTTTGACTCCGGTCACCAGTCGAAGGTCTCCACACAACCACTCTTTCACCGCTGTGGCCAAAACACGATCGGAGTCGCCGGCATCCAACTGAGCCATACACAGCCGGATCATCGCCATGCGAAATTCACGGCACAGACCCGAATCGCCTTCAATCGCTTTTTCCATCCATGTTTGAATATCCCGGCGAAGCATCGGCTCCTTCCGTTCATTCACCATCGCAACCTGCCGCAACGAGAATTCTTGTCGGTCTGAAGGAATTTGGTGCCCATGCTCTTCGAGCAACCTTTGGAGAAACCGATAGGCGAGTTCATCCCAATCTATTTGTTTAGCAATTTTCTGAAACAGCCGCTCGATCATGTGGGCTTTTGTGAATCGCGCATCGACTTTTGCCAGGACATATCCTTCACGTTTGGCCAGTCCCTCTAATTCCTGTTGGCAGGTTTTCAATATGTCCTCACCCGGAAATACGGCAAACTTGACCGCTCCACCCCCTTCACGGACAAAACTCCCAAGATATTCATGGTGAAGAATGCCCAGCCATTCGCCGAGAGCCAGATTAAATCGTGGACTCTCCTCGGAGTGAATATGGTTCTTGGACGATGGTTTCGATATCCGGCTGATGTTGTTGCACAGATTCCGACTTGTCCGGACGTGAGTCAGTGAGCAAAGAAAGGGAGGAAGGAAGACCTTCTTCTGTTCTCACGGACTGTAAACGATTTAAGGCCTCAATTAATTTGCTCATCGTACGGTTCCTTCCCCCATGTACATTCTCAAATTTTCAGACTTCTCCCACTCCACACCTGATGCAATGACCCTGTCCACACTCTGACGGGCTCCCGTAACCTTGAACCTCTTACACAGGAAAATGCACACTGATTTGACAGGCACGTTTATACAATTGATTGGCTCGCGCTTCGCATACGTCATCATCGTGTAGATTGAATAAGGTTCGTCCGATTTCATGAAACGGCACGCCGAGATCCACGGCATCCAGCACGCGGAGATACATCGGCCATTCATCACGACATTTTCGCCGGTCGAGATTTCGACCGACTTGATGTTTTTGCCATTCCAGAAGATCTGCCTTCACTTTTTCAATTTGACAAGACAACGGCTTTTTCAGATCAAACACGGCCGCCATTCGCCATTCCGACAAACACAAGGTGACCTCCTCACCTCCTCCAAGCCAATCCGGCCCCTGTCCGAAATAGATCCGGCCGTAATTCGAATCAAATGACAACATCCAGGGTTTGGCAATGGATGGATTCGGAAGGCCACTGAGATGGTATTTTTCCAATGAATTCGGCATTCGAGCTTTAAATGCCGGATGATCCGGAGTAAAAACCTTTTTGCGATATCGAGTGGGATACTGAGGATCTTTGGCACAGGACAGATCAAAATCGTATGTTTGCAAGTAATGTTGTTCCCAATCCTTCCGGTAATCTGCACGCCGACGGAGGAACTCCCACCGCCAAAAGGTATCGTTTAAACTCTGGGCGCAGGGATAGGTATCCTCACGTTGCCAGTTGGGAACCGTCCCTACCACTCGTGGATGCCGGTGTATTTCCTTAGGCGGTCGTTTACTGCTCGACATGTCGCCGGACCTCCTGTTCGGGAGTATTCACTCGTCGATCGCCGGATATGAGTGGCGTGCCGGGTCCGAAGAAAGCCAAGGACAGCCAGTCCGGCCTTACGCGACATTCCAGCAGCCAACCTTAAACCCGCAAGCACTCAGGAATACTGATAACCCGGTCAAAAAAAAGAATGGTGTCGATTCTTAAACTACAAAACGAACAAAAGAGGCAGGTGTCGGGAGATGAGCTGGGAGATCCTTACTCATGATGAGGAGAACAGGTTTTGCGCCTTGACCAAGACACTCCATGGACCCATCCAAACCAGGAGAGCACCGTCACGCAGCAAGCGAGAGCAACCATGGCCAAGACAAAACAAATTTTCCCTAACATGTCGAAGACCCCCAGGATAGCGGTTCTTCATTCCTGCCTCTACTCTCTGTATCGGCAGGGTTTTTACAGGTCTTTACTCGATGCCTAAAAAAACATACCCTTTCTTTAAAGAAAATAACTCCAAAAATTCTACAAAACAATGGGCAAGACTTTCTTCCCGGAAACTTTCATCTTTTTTCTTATAAACCAATGGATTATAGAGAAAATTCTATTGGAAGACGCCTCAGGTGGCATTTTCAAGTCCGCAACACTCTTCAGAGTTCATATTCACGTTCCAGCCTGGGCTTTGAGCAGCCCACTATTCCATTGAACCGGACAGTAGAAAAAAAACTTATAAAATACAGAGCCCAGTTGGTTGGCACCCCCCTCATCGGATCCAATGTTATTAAATCAGAGTACCGGAAGCGATTCGTGGAGACATTTCTCTCAAAGCACCAACCCTTTGGCCAAGAAGGAGCCCGAACTTGTGAGTGTCCTGCAACAAGACCCACCAGAGATCTCGAATGCCTTCATCACTGTCGATTCAACAAAAAAACCCAGCATGCCTGACTTTAAGAGATTGGGAGCTGGAGCAGGACCTTCTCCTCCGGCGCGAACCAGCGTCATCCTGTTCCATAAGCCCAAAGGGTATCTGGTGACTCGAAAGGATGAGAGGGAGAGAAAAACAGTCTATCATATCCTACCGCCTTTCCTAATGCAGGAAGGCTGGGTACCAATCGGCCGATTGGACAAAGATTCCCGTGGCCTCCTCCTCTTCACTCGAGATGGAACATTGGTTGACCGGCTCACCGCCCCAGGCGGATGCGAAAAAACCTATGAGATTGAGATCCGTGGAAGAATTTCAGACGATGACTTATCCCGTGTGTTACAGGGAGTTTCCACTTCCATCGGAATATTAAAAGTACACAGGGTTACAAAAAAAAGAGAGGTCGGACCCAAAACACAGCTAGAGGTCGTCTTACAGGAAGGAAAAAACCGGCATCTCCGCCGGATCTTTCATGCCCTGAAAGATCCAAAATTTCAAACGCCGCTCAAAGTTCTCGATCTCAAACGCATACAAATCGGCCCTTTCCCCTTGGATATCCCCGTAGGAACATGGAGATTTTCAACACCCGACGAGGAGACGCAATTGTTGGCTATTTTCAAAATACCAAGACATCGGGGTTGAACCCCTGGTGAAAGAGCTCTCACTTCTTTTCAATTTTCGCCCATGTATCGCGAAGAGGTACCGTCCGGTTAAAGACCAAACGATCCCGAGTAGAATCCGGATCAAGACAAAAATATCCCTGCCGCTCAAACTGAAACCGACTACCTGATGGGGCTCCGTTGAGACCGGGTTCGACCTGGCAATCAGACAACACAGTCAAGGAATGTGGATTGAGTAGGTGGTGCAGGTCCTGAGGGTCCCCCCCCGAACCGGGATTCGGTTGAGTCAACAAGGCCTCATACAGCCTTACTTCGGCAGGAAGGGCATGCTGAGCAGAGACCCAGTGGAGAGTCCCTTTCACCTTGCGACTTGATTGACTCCCGCCACTTTTCGTTTCAGGATCGAAAGTACACCGTAAAGCCGTCACTTTCCCGGTTTCAGGATCCTTCTCGACGCCGACACAGCGAATAATATAGGCGTAGCGCAGACGTACTTCCTGCCCTGGAGATAAGCGAAAAAACTTTTTAGGTGGATCTTCCCGAAAATCGTCTTGTTCAATATACAGCTCACGAGAAAAAGGGATTTCCCGTTTGCCTTGAGTGAGATCCTCAGGATTATTGATCGCCTCTAAGACCTCAACCTGCCCATCCGGATAATTTTCAATAATGACTTTCAGAGGATGTAATACCGCCATCACCCGTGGCGCCGACCGGTTCAGATCTTCTCGAATAGCATGCTCCAACAAGGCCATTTCAATCACACTGTCACGTTTCGCCACTCCCACCCGCTCACAAAAATTGCGAATCGCTTCAGGCGTGTATCCCCGTCGCCGAAGCCCTTTCAAGGTGGGCAACCGGGGATCTCCCCACCCGTTCACATGCTTCTCCTCCACCAACTGGTGAAGCTTGCGTTTACTCATCACCGTATGCCCGAGATTCAAACGGGCGAATTCTATTTGCTGGGGATAACACGAGACCTCACACACCCGGAGCAACCAATCATATAAGGGACGGTGATCCTCAAACTCCAGGGTACACAACGAATGCGTAATACCCTCTAACGAATCGGAAAGAGGATGCGCAAAGTCATAGGTTGGATAGAGGCACCAGTCATCGCCGGTCCGATAGTGCGTGGCATGTCGAATACGATACAAGGCAGGATCCCGCAGATTTATATTCGGCGAGGCCATATCTATTTTGGCTCGCAACACATGGGCCCCGTCCTCAAATTCTCCGGACCGCATTCGGGTAAATAAGGCCAAATTGTCTTCACTGGTACGATTCCGGTACGGGCTATCCTTCCCTGGCTCAGTCAGCGTCCCTCGAAAAACACGGATCTCCTCGGCCGATAAACTATCGACGTAGGCATGGCCGGTTTGAATCAGTCGCACCGCAAATTGATACAGCTGCTCAAAATAGTCTGAGGCAAAAAAGAGGCGATCATCCCAATCAAAGCCCAACCACCGGACATCTTCCTGAATTGAAGAGACATATTCCATGTTCTCCTTGGTCGGGTTCGTATCATCGAAACGAAGATTACACAGCCCACCGAATTCCTGGGCAATGCCAAAATTCAAACAGATGGATTTCGCATGACCAATATGTAAATGCCCGTTAGGTTCAGGGGGGAAACGGGTGTGCACTCGTTTGCCATTAGTCTGGTTTTCCAGATCTGCAATAACCTTGGCTCGGATAAAGTCGATGGAAACATGTTGGTCTGGTGATGACATAATGAACAAGCTTTCAAAAAATTAAATGCAAAAATTTTCAGCAACTCGCCTTTCCAAAAGCAAGGCTCAGACTGTTTGATTCCCGTTTCTAGGCATAGAGATTGTCCGAAAAGGTCCGAGGACGGCCTTCCCCAATAACTTTTCCAAACGACCTGTGGGGTATTCGCCAGGCGTGGAGAGTACAGTTGCCCCCACGCTACCATGAGTCGCGCCAACTCTCAACACGAGCAAGACAATATTCGATCCTTGAGGGTGACCCAAACCCGTCAAACCGGATCCGGACAAAAAAGGCATAAGCGTCGCCACTCTCAAGAATAAGGGGCATGACGGCTAAAGAGAAAATGCGGATCCCAAGGGGCAAAGGCAATCCGGCGTCCTGAGACAGATTGCAAACCTCTGCCACAGGGTTGCATCGATTCTAATGGGTGATTCGAATTAAGACCCCTGGATTGGACCACGGAAGGGATGACAGTAAATGAAGAGCGCCTCAACGCCCTTCAAAAGACCCCTTGTCTGTTACCTGTATTGGAGATGAAGTGGATTAAAAAAAGATTAAAAAACAACCAACAGCGGAGGAACTGCAACCGGATTTTAGGAGAAGGTTTTGGTATACACAAAATTCTGACGCACAGAGACTCCATCTTTGCCCACCGCAGCCGGTTTTCCCTGTGGAGTTGCACCTTTCTCTTTTGGCCCTTTCAAGCCTTCTTCCTGATTTGCCTGCAATTCAGCGAACTCAGATCCCTTCGCAGCTTTCGATTCCCCACCCTCGTCCTGACCCTTTTTCAATTGCCTGGCCCACAGGTTGGGCTGACAAACAAGATGAAAGTTGGGAGCAGGGACGGAATCATCAATGCGCCATAACTCAAGTTCAGCGCCATAGAATGTCACTTCATCACGGGAAACGCCATTCAGCCAATCCAAGGTTTGGCGAATCTCCGCAGAAATACTCTGGGCCACACACACCACCGTCTTCGCATCGAGCCCCGCAGCATACATAATCAGTTTGCCCAGCGCGTCGGGATCAATGCCCTCCAAATGACCCAACACAATCACGTAACTTCCGGTTTTCGCATCTTTGGCGAGGACGCCTCCGGCCAAAATACTGAGAGGAATGTCACTTCCAGCGGGCTTGAGGGAGCGCTCGATCGTCTCCCCCAAGATGTCCAAAATTTCCTCCTGCTGAAGCCATGAAGCAAACCCGTCGGCCTCATTTCCCCACACTTCACTTAAATTTATTTTTCGAAGCTTTCCAACTGGTTTTGCCATAACAACCTCAACCGCAAAAAATTGTTGTTTTCTACTTACCCCAATGAGACGTACTAGTCTTATCGACAGGTATTCAAAAAAGTTAAGACACAAAATACAAGAGGCACCACCTCCCGATGAACCGTGTCCTATTCCGTCATAACTGCCCGACAACGGCACAACCAGATTCCGGGAAGACCTCATCCAAAACGCCCACTGTCCTGATCCAACCCTGGATATTCCGGTTTCAATCAGGTCAATCATCAGGCAAGACATTCACGTAAAAAAAATTACCTACTTATCATTGATCTTTCTTCAAATTAGAGTACAATAGATTAAGTTCATTCACGCATGGATTGGTCCTCGTACCCCATTCAATCCCTTCTCCAGGCTCGAAGACCCCTCTGGAACGAGGGACCAAAAGGATGGACAGCAAGGTGTTCCCCAACTTTAACAGGAGGTTTCTGCTATGAATCGATTTTCCCTATTAGGGCTGAGTCTCGTCTGTGCGCTCGGACTGATGGCTTCTCTTTCAGGGTGCGGTGAAACGGAAGGTCCTGCCGAAAAAGCTGGGAAGACCCTTGATCAAGCGGCAGAAAAAACAAACGAATCCGTCAAGGACGCGATGGAAAGCACAGGGAAAGCCATGGACAACGCGGCCGAAAAAACCGGAGAAGCCCTCAACGAGGCAATGGAAAGTACCGAGAAAATGGCAGAGGATACCGCGAAACATTAAAGAAAGTTTCCTGAACTCACGCCTCTGAAAGTTCCTGACACCCTCCCAAACCTTTCAGTTTCTGCTGGTAACGGGCGGGAGGAGATGGGCAAAAAATCTCATCTTCCTTTTTTCTTGGGCCTTCAGGTGGTCGATGGTATACCACCAGGATCCAGGGAAGAGGGAAGTTGTGAAAACAAGGTTAAGCTAGAACGGCCTGGTCAATACTGATGACCAGGGGGATGATTCCGAAATAAGGGAGAAATGAGTCCCATCGCTCACACAACCTATTTAACCAAGAGAAACACGAGACATGATGGTCGATAAGTGGATAAAAACGATCATAGCTCTCTTAGCCCTCCTTTTTGCGCTCTCAGTGGTCAGTCCTTCCGTACGTGCGGAAAACAAGTGGGGGTTTGGAACGGATATCGGGTTCCTGTCAGATACCACCGACGACACCGTGTTCACGCTCAGTTTCCAGGGAGACTATTTTCTCAACTCACAAGTCTCTGTTGGCCCACAACTCTTGTTTTCTCCCGCCGGAGATCTCACGCAAGTCACCTTCGCCGGAATCGGTCGGTATCACATTCCCGTCGGGGCTGTCACCATCATTCCTTTTGGCGGAATTGGCTTTGTCTATGCCGATTTGGAACAAGGCCGTCGTGATGACAGCGATGTCAGTTATAGCTTTCCTTTTGGGGCTACTGCAGCCTTCAAGATCAATCGGACCGTTGATCTGTCAAGTACACTCATATTGACCTTCCAAGATATTGAACTGAATAACCGGAAAAGTAGCGACAATTTCAACATCGGGATGTTATTCGGCTTTCGGTTCCAACCCTAATACCCTCATACCACCGTCACGCTGGCAGGCGGTCGTACTGTTGCAGGACCATCACCGGGGCAACGGACGTGCTCAAAGGGGTTGGGAGAGCGTACACAAAAAATAGACGAATAGATGCGTTCACGTCGTGTGAAGCTGCCCGAGGCTTTTTACTCCTTCACGTTTTCTAAATACTCAGCCATTCGATCCAACGCCATCGCATTGAGCCGCTTCCCATACCATCGGGGCATCACCCGATCGGAGTATCCGGGCACTACGTATGCGCCTGGATTCAAAATCGATTCCTGGACATATTCACGAACTGTTGTCGCCGTCCCCTGATATTGAGGGTCCGCCAATCGAAGCGGTCCATTCGTCCCTAAGACTAACCGAGGACCCTCACGCCCCAGAGCAGGAGCAATACCTGGGATGGTATGACACACCGCACAGCCGGATTGCACAAACAACTTTTCCAGCGGCTCGGTGCCGGTGGCTAGTGGCACATCGGTCAGCTCCACAGACGGGACTTTGGCGGATGGGGACTTTTGTTGCTCTGGACTGGTGGATTCTCCCACGCGGGCCTCGCTAGGGTCCGAAGGCGATTGATTGAACAGATTCACTGAAAGGGTCGCCATAATCCCGCAGGCCACCACAATAAAAATGAGAAAGGTTTCCCGGCTTCCTGAAAATTGTGAAGACTTCGGTTTTTTCATAGACACGTTCACGATCCTACGGTAAAGATTGACGGAGTACGGCCAAACACGATGAGCCAACAACGTATAAAAACCTGAGGTGGTCTACCGAAAGTTCCCGTGCCCTGTCAAATAGTCACTCGCCGTCCAATGTAATCACACCGGTCCGATCGTCCACTCCTTGTATAATGGCCTTGTCCAGACTTGTCTCACACACAGGAGTTTTGGTATCCCCATCATGAGAAGCAACCGAAAAGCCCTCATCGTAAGCCTCATCCCGCTCACCCATGATTAATCATTGTTTGTGGCCGTCCCAGCCATTTGTTCCGCACCCGTGGGTAGATGGCCCGCACCGCATGACCCTTCTCCCGCGCTGGTGGCCCCGTGGAGGTTTCCCATCCGGAATGCCCACACAGGACCGTATCTTTCAGGTCTCTCCCGAGGTGGGCCTACTCACAAAATGTCATTGGCAACCCTCCCCCCCACAACACCCTACCATCCTGATGGTTCATGGCCTCGAAGGGTGCACCGAATCCCATTATATGCGGGGTCTGGCCAGGAAATGTTGGGATGCGGGATGGAATTGCATTCGCATCAATCAACGCAATTGTGGGGGATCCGAACACCTCACACCCACTCTCTATCACAATGGACTCAGCCAGGATTACGGCAGGATTATTCAAGAAATTACCGAAGAGGATGGCTGCACCGCAGTTTGGCTCATCGGATATTCCATGGGAGGCAATCTTGCCCTCAAATTAGCTGGCGAGCATGGATCCACCCTCCCCTCCCTTCGTGGAGTCGCAGCCGTCTGTCCCAACATCCAGCCCGCAGCCTGCGTACGCGCCCTGCAACGTCCCTCCAACTGGCTTTATCATCGCTATTTCCTGAAAAGCTTAGCGGGAAAATTACGCAAAAAAGCTCGCCTCTTTCCAGGTCGGTGGGATCTCTCCCACCTCTCTCATATCCGGACCATGTGGGAATTTGACGAAATCTATACCGCTCCAGACGGAGGATATTGCGATGCCGAAGACTATTACGAACAAAGCGCCGCTCGAAATACGCTGTCTTCAATCACCATCCCGACTCTCGTCATCACGGCTCAAGACGACCCGTTTATCCCCTACCACATGTTTGCCGATCCTGCTCTCGACGCTAATCCCTTCATCCAGCTTGAGGCGCCTACCCATGGGGGCCATTGCGGATTTTTTCAACAGCACCAAAAACATGAGGATCCTTTTTGGGCCGAAAATCGTCTATGCGACTGGATTCAGGCTCAACTCAACTCAGCATGACCTGGATCGGTTCCTGGATTCAATCCCTTTGAACGCCATTCAACCCCCCGTCACACACTCAATGCCCTTCACGCCTATTCTCCACTTGCCTGAGACCTCTCAGGTGAGGTAGAACTCTGTTCAAATGCGTAGCCAATCCTTTCCGTCACGATTCCCATCAGAAGTTTTCACACGTCCATGAAATTAAAACCCGGATCCCCAGGAAAAGGCATTCTTCGCCAAATGCATAAGGCGCAGGAAAAATATTTGGAAGGCTGGTTGGATGTTCCCGCCCATGTGCACCACACAGCCTATCGTATGGCGAACCCGGCAGTTGAACGCCCTCAAAGTCGAAAAGAGTTTCAACAGCTTCTAGCCTGCCTGGAGATCGATCCCACCCACGCCGTCATGGAAGACAAAGTTGGATTCGGAGTAAAGAAATTAACGAATGGGGACAAACTCATTGCCATTTGGGAGGCTCACACTGAATATTACAGCTATCAGGTTTGGCATATCCCCTCTAACGCAACCCAACCATTGGGATTCGGACCGTTGAGATTTCCCGACTATGTGTTTCCCTTTTCTCCATTGGGCATCCAAGTCAACGCGTTGGATCTCTTGGTCATCCCTGCGCGTACCTACGACCAGGAGGAATTGGGAACTCTTCTCCCCGGACCACAAATGTATGCCAGCAAGGTTCTGGGAGAGGACATCTGCGTGGCCACCAGCTTTACTCCAGACGAACATGATCGAGAACGATATCTCATTTGGGCTCCTGACCCCGTTTTGCTTCGGCAAAAACTCGCTAGACTCATGACGATTTTGACGACTCTTGAAAATTACACCCATCTGATTTTACTGCCCTATCCAGCCTTTTCCCGGTCAGTCGATCAGGTTCAAATCTTCGAACAGCGCCATCTCTATCAACGGACCCTAATCACGAAAGAACTGAACCGAGCCACACATAGCACGCTTCAACAATGGCTGGAAGGGTTAACCCATGATTTTCTTGAAGTGGGGCGGTTGACCGCTTCGCTGCGTTATCGCCTCTCGGCTTCGGTCCCCTATGATCGAATTGTGCACAGCAATACCCTGGCACTCCAAGAGCAACCGCTGCCCTACGGTCGAACGCTCATCGATTATTTTCAATGGAAAATTACAGGAGTCGCCGATGGATACCAGCAATTGCTCTCCCGTGTTCAGGCCTTAGAGCAGGATTTTGAGGGCACCATTGCCGTCTTGCGCACCAAGGTGGAACTCCTCTTACAAGAGCAAAATTTGGCGCAACAGGATCAAAACGTGAATCTCCTGGCCAGCTTGGATAAGACCACCAAAAGCCAAGTCGTCTTACAACATACCGTGGAAGGCCTCTCCGTGATCGTGATTGCCTATTACGTAAGTGGCCTGGCCAACTACCTCTTTAAGGCCCTGCACGAACTCGGTTGGCTCGACAAGTATGAGTTGGCCTCTGGGATCTTCGTCCCCATCGCTCTGGGTCTCTCATTTGCCATCATCACCTGGGGAAGAAATCGCATCCAAAAAAAAATTACAGCAATGCCTCCGGCCTCCACCTCCCATACCCCTGATCGAGCCTGATCGTTTCTCCCGCAATCCTTGTTCCTGCACCATTATGACCGCAGCCTGATCTGACAAACCAGGGACAGGCTCTCGATATGCCATTCACAAACAAGCCGTTTTGTGAACCATCCCCGCCCAGCTCCATGGTCCAACAGCTAACCCGGAACGGAAAAAGATTCATTTTAAGTACCTCAGGGAAATATCCGAGAACTATAAGAAAAGGATAATGTTTAGGCCATTGAGCCCAGAGCTGCACCAGAAGGGATCACCATGCTAACAGCTGAGGAACTGGTAAAAAATTGCACGAAACTCTTTACCCTGCCGGAGGTCTATCTCCAAGTCAAAAAAGTCATCGATAATCCGGATTCCACCATGGCCGATCTATCCAGGGCGATCAGCATTGATCCTGGCATGACCGTCGCCGTCCTCAAATTAGTGAATAGCGCATTTTACGCCATGCCTCGAAAAGTCGAGACCATTTCGCGGGCTGTGGGAATCCTCGGGATGCAACCCCTCCATGATTTGACGCTCGCCATCTCGGTCACTAAAACCTTCTCAGGCCTCAATCAACACGTGATGAGTATGAGTGTTTATTGGTCCAACAGCTTCTTTAGCGGACTCGTCGCACGGGAATTGGCAAGAAAATGTTTTCTGGTGGATAGTGAACGGATGTTTGTAGAGGGCCTGTTGAGAGATATCGGACATCTCCTCCTCTATGAGCAACTTCCCGAACCGTCTGAACAGGTGTTACGAGAGTCGGCCAAGGATGGCTCCCCCGTCCATATCCTGGAACAACAGTTGTTGGGATTCGATTATACCGAAGTGGGGCAGACACTCATTGAGGAATGGCAACTGCCAAAAAATTTCGGGATCGCTATTCGATACCAGAACAATCCATCCGGGACCAGCGAACACGGATTTGAAGCAGCACTCCTCAATATGGCCAGCGCACTCACGGAAGGGTTCCAATCACCCAAGGGACATGCCCAATGGCAAAATCTCGTGGCACCTGAATCGTGGAAATTAACAGGGCTGGATGAGGAGGGCCTCAAAGAGTGCATGCTGGAAGCAGGCAAACAGCTCTCCGGCATGTTAACTCTCATGGAGGAAGCACGCCTGCCCGTTGCAGCCTCATAAAGACGAGAGAGACCTGAGTGTCGGCAGGTCAAACTAAAAAAAGCCGAACACCGGAATGCACCCATATGAGAGCTGGGACGCCTTTCAGACAGATATCCGGTTGGCGACGAACGCGGTGGAGAACGAATATCCCCCACCGTATCTCTCCCGTATCGGGTTACGATTGAGAAATCTCATTCGGAGGTCCGCCCTTGGCCTGACGGACAAAGATTGAAATCAACTGCTACAGAACAAATGGACAGGAGATCTCGCCTGGTCTGAGGTGGCCGGAGCCATGAAAGCCACACACAGTGCAGTGGTGATGGGACTGAATGGTGGAGATGACCTGGTCGGCGTATGACATGGACTCGTTTCGATCGCGCAACCTATACAGGAAATGGGCTATCTCATCGATCATGATTTCTTTGTGAATGGACAATTTGCGATGACAGAGATCGCAGGGAAATTGACAGAATATCACCAAGCCGCCCAACGATTCTTATGGATCACCGATTTGTTGCATCAGGCCATGAAACCAACGAACCGAGCTGGGTGCGTTCATCCTGGCAGGAAGCAGAAGGTTTTCAAGAGATGGTCCTCAAATTTTTATAGTACTCTGCTCTTTCCACCACATTCACTCTTGAGGGTATGTAAAATAAAGAATAATTCCAATCCAAATTATTAGACCAACCCAAAAACTGACCTCTCTATATGGTAGTTCGCTTTTAATGGCCTCCTTTTTAAATTGAGGTCGATAATACCCTAAGCTCAAAATACCAAGACAAAGTTCTCCAGTTAAAAAAAAGAGCGGTGCAATAAAAGACAAAATTAATTCCACTGCAGTTCCAAAAATCGCCCAGAAAAAGTCCATCGTAAAGTCATCCCATAGCACTACACTCACGCTTTCCATTCATACCGCCGAAAAATCCTTCATCCACTTCGATGTCACCTGCGAGGGGCATTTCCTCGAATAGGGGCTGGGTAGAAATCATCCGTAAATTGCATATGATCCGACTTCCTTCTCCGCTGCCGCTAGGATACTGAGTGACGTATCAATTTCTCATCTTGAGCCGACACAGCGACTGCTTCATCAACCGTCCACTGTTCCACCCGATTCCGCCCATTCTCTTTGGCCAGATATAAGGCTTTGTCGGCTTGGGCCACCAATTCCAAATAATCAGAAGCTCCTAAAGTGGCCGCAGACACTCCAAAACTCATCGTAATCTTCTGCCCGGACGTCGTGCGAATAGCGGTACTGGCCGACAGTTCAATGGTTTCCCGTAACCGTTCGGCCACCAACATACCCTCGACAGAAGTCTGTCCAGGCAGGAGAATGCAAAATTCCTCTCCCCCATACCGGCCAATAATATCCAAAGGACGCAAAGTCGTTGATAACAATTTTGCCACGAGTTGAATCACTTGATCCCCCACCGCATGGCCAAACCGATCGTTATATGACTTGAAATGGTCGATATCCGCCATAATACAGACCAAATCACTCCCATCGTGTTGAGCCCTCTCCCACAGTTCTTCAAACGCCTCGAATAACGCTCGCCGGTTGCAACAACCCGTCAAAGGATCTCGGTGAGCCAGTTTCTCCAATTCGGTTTTTGACGACTCTAATTCCCGAATCGTACCTTCCAATACCGTCACATCATTGAAAGACACTAAAATACCTCGGACCTGCTTGCGGTCACCCAAGATGGGAGTGCAATTGACTCGAAATTTCTTTACGGGTTTCCCCATCCTCTCCCAAACCAGGGGGACATCCAATTTCAAGCATTTTCCCTGTCGCGCCGTTTTCCAGGGGTAGATGTTCAGCGGGTTACCCATGTCGGATGACGTCCATTCAAAACTATCCAGTGTTTTCCCGATCAGGTCGTGAGGAGCCACAGCAACAATGAGGCTAAAGGCGCGATTCGCGAGCACAATACGGTCCTCACCATCCAGGAACACCACCCCCTCTGCCAACACATCAAACGCGGCTTGCACCCGCATGGGCACCACAGAACTGGGATCGAGTTGCCGCAGCGTTCGCTTCATATACAGAAAATAGCCAACAAACCCGTAGACTATGACCAGCGCAAGAAATCGCACCCAGGCACTATCAAGGACACGGGTCCAAAAACTGGTATTCAGTGCAGGGAATCGGAGTTGTAAGGTTCCCCAATGCAGGTCCCCGTTGAAAATTGGAATCTGAATCTGTTCAGGCGTAGAGTGGTCACCTGATGATTGGGTCCAGAGAGCATGATGGGGCCCGGCCACGGCAATAATCTCACCACTTTCCAAGACGAAAGCCACTGATTGGATATCCGCATTCCGTTCAACCAAGAGATCCAAAGCCTGCTGGAGGCCCTGATTGTCTCCCCTCTGCGCCAGGATGGCATAATGAACAGCCATCGCTTCGCTGAACTTTTGCCGGTAGGTAAAGATTTGGGCAGCTTGGTCCGGAATGAGACCCACCACCAGGTCACCGATTAAGAGGATACTCAGGGTCAGGGATACCAGCCCCAGACTCATCCAAAAGATGGGTGTCAGTCGTTTCATGAGGATCCGGAGGGGACAGTCGAGGTGAGAGCGAGACCATTACGGTCGACCGTATATATAGAGCGCGTAGTATCATAGAAAAAGGTTTGGCCCCACGGCTTGGTTGAGTGGACCTCATTGGCCTGCTCGCCCATCTCCAAGGACGCAGATTCAGATGTGATAAATGTGGCCTCAGACAACAGCCCGTGCCATTCCTCGGACCCGGCACTGTCAATGATGTACGGGAATACCCCGTTGAGCTCCAGATCCCATTGAACACCAAAATTCGCACTTCCTGGCAGGTCGGTACTAGCGGTGATATCCGCGCAGGTAAACTGCGCAAATTTTTCTGCTACGGCTCGCCCAACGGCCCGTTCCCCATCATGACAGTCGTCAGTAAAAATATTGCCCGTGCCCGAACGGGCCTCGGAAATAATTGTCAATTCAGCGACAAAGGTTCTATGCATTAAATCAACCGTGAGGTGACCTGTCCCCAACCAAAGCCCTGCTTGGTTCCCATGCGAAATGAGATGAATGACATCAATCTTCTTGGGACCTGTCAGGCCTTTTGTAATTTTTTCGATATCGTCTTGGGTGGAATTTAGAAAAATGACCTCGGCGGCAGGATTGATCCCTTCCATATTTTTACGTTCCGGCGGCGCAGAAAAGAAGAGACCAGACAATCGCAGGGCACACTGGGCAGAAGAACCCGCATAAGTCCAATCTGTGGTTGTTTCGGCCTCGATGCCAAGAATGTCCGCCGTGGTGGTGGCTTGAACAACTTCCGCTCCCATGGCGAAGACGGCTCCATCATATTGGATCCTTTCCTCTAAGGCCGGCAAGGTTCCGGGAAATCTGACGTTGGGAGATCCTTGGGGTGGAGTGTGCCTCCGGTTCTTTTGGGAACCACGTTTCACCACCTTGGCGTCATTCACGGCTTCGAGTGTCGCGGGCTTATAATGCATAAGTTTCATGAAACGATCTTCAATAGTAAAAGAAATATGAAGATAAAAATCTCGTGCCATAGATTGTTCAACAAGCCTTGGTTTCCCGAGAGGTAATCGGTCAACGCAATGGGCCCCTCAAAAGAAGGATCTCCCATTTCCTTTGTCGGATCCTGGGTGGATACTCTTGATGTGGGTTGAGGGCTGTTTTAGCGGGTTTTTTTTGGGGGCTGCTGAATGGTGGTGGAGGTTCACCTGTGGAAAATGACAATTCCGGGTGTCGGGCGTCAAAAGCCTACAAACACAAATACAGTTGACAGAAATCCTTACTCTATAGTAAGGATTTAATGTAAATGAAAGGAGGATGTCATGCCCGTTGCCACATTAACCAGCAAAGGACAAATTACCCTTCCTAAGAAAATTCGAGAACAATTAAAACTACAACCCGGAGATCGGGTGGAATTTCTTGTGGGGACTGATGGGCGGATTACCGTTTGGCCGGTGACCTCGGATGTCACAATTTTAAAAGGTTTGATTCCCAAGCCAAAACAACCAGTCACCCTTGAAGCCATGCGAGCTGCCATAAAGCAGCGAGGGGGTCAACCATGATAGGCCTCGATACGAATGTGCTCGTCCGCTATCTCGTCCAGGACGATCCCGCCCAATCCAAAGCTGCTACGCAACTTATTGAGAAGCAATGCTCTCAGGAAAAACCCGGTTTTTTAAACCACTTGGTGTTGTGTGAAACGCTTTGGGTTCTTGAGGGCTGTTACCGCCAAACAAAAGAGACTCTCGTAAAGACCATCGAACAAGTATTGCGTGTCGCCCAATTACGAGTTGAAGATCCGCAGGTGGTCTGGCAGGCTTTGGACGATTACCGAAAGAGCCGTGCTGATTTTGCCGACCATTTATTGAGCCGAATTAATGGTGGTCATGATTGCACCACGACTGTGACGTTTGATCGTGAGGCCGGGAAGTCTCCAGGATTTTCCTTGTTGCCGTAGCCGAAGAAAAGGCCGCTCAACCGAGCGCCTCTTCCCAACCCCACGTTGCCACCTCACAATCAGGCTCCGCTTTCCCGAATGAGGATGGATGCCACTCGTGCCCAGAGATGCCCCATGACACTTTGCCCATTGCCCTTCACATGGACCACCCCTCGCACCACCTGATTCCAGGATGGATCCTTATCCGTCACATCCAGTTCCACCCGGTACACGGAATGCTCGGGAATCAATCTGCCCCGCGCATCCTGACGCACGGGCACACCTCCGGCATAGGTGGAGGCTAAATACGGTAACGCCATTTCCGATTCGTCCACATGACGAAGGTCCCGAAGCTGCCCCTGTCGGGCATGTCGCGTAGGGTCGTCCGGATAAAACCATCCGTCATTCCCCACCGAGAGCCGGGCTTTTTCCTTTTCTGTGGCGAGGGCCAGCATCACGGATGGATGTTCCCCAATCACATGGGCCATCGCCATGTCGGTATTCACCCACAGCCCTGGATGGAGTGACGACGCCAGATCCGTGACCACGCCGGAGAACGGAGCACGCAAGATCAATTGCTCCCGAAGCGTAACCAGGCCGGCCAACGCCTTTCGCTCGCCCACCAGCGTCTCCCAAATCACCAGATGATCATCCCGATCATCTTGATAGGCCACTTCTCGTTCCGCGCGCAATTCTAACGCCGCAATGCGATATCCGATAATGTCAATCTGATGTTCCACCTGCGGCGACTGTAAAATTACCAGTGTTTGACCCGGTTCGACCCGATCTCCCTCCTCCACCAACACCTCCACCACCATTGCCGGAGCCGGTGGAAACAAAGTCGTGCGTTCCGGAGCTTCAAGAATCGCGGGAATCTCCACTGTCGTATCCAAGGGCATCATGCTCATGAGCAGACACCCCGTCAGTGCGATTCCGATTCCCCGCCCTCGCCAGGATTGGGTCACAGCCGTACATCACCGGCCCACAACCACAACTTCTGTTGTTTGTGGGTCTGATGTGTTTCATCGGATTTTATCTGTATTTGGGAAAAATGTTGAAGCAACTCGATCCCTCACAGGCTGTTCCTGAGCGTGTGCGATCCGCTCTGGATACGATGGCAGAAGGGCTCCTGGTGCTCGACAACAAAGGACAAATCATGTTGGCCAATCGGGCCTTTGCCACGTTGTTAACCAAGACGCCTGAGGCGCTCTTGGGTCAGGCGGTCGGGGCGTTTCCCTGGTCGGACATCGAAGGCCATCCGTTGGCACCGGGGACACACCCCTGGCATATCGGATTGAATTCGGGAGAGGCGCAAAAGAACGAACGCGTCCGATTGACTCTGCCCGACGGCACCCGGCTGACATTCATGATTAACTGCTCCCCTATCCTTGGCAGCGGAGCCAAAAATGTCGGTGTCCTGGTCAGCTTTGACGACGTCACGCAATTGGAAGAAGCGGAAATCGAGCTACTGAAGTCCAAAGAAGAGGCCGGGGCGGCCAATCAGGCCAAGAGCGCCTTCCTGGCCAATATGAGTCATGAGATCCGCACGCCGATGAATGCCATCATGGGCTTCACAGAACTGATTAAACGTGGGTACGGACGTGAATCGGTTGAGACGCGTAAACACCTCGAGATCATCCATTCCAGTGGGAAACATTTGCTTGACCTCATTAACGATATTCTGGATCTCTCGAAGGTCGAGTCGGGGCGCCTGGAGATCGAACGGGTACGATTCAATCCCTACCTTGTGATCATGGATGTCGTCAGGGTTTTGGGTGTGCGGGCTCACGAGAAGGGCATCGAACTCGAACTCAAGATACCGGATGACGTCCCGGAGACCATTATCGGCGATCCGGGCCGGATTCGCCAGATTATCACCAACCTCGTGGGAAACGCGGTGAAATTTACGGAGCGCGGCGCGGTCACGGTGACCGCATACGCCAAGCGGATCGCCGGGGACCTGATCCAATTTCATATCGATGTCGCAGACACCGGTATTGGAATGAATGTGGAAGCCACTCAGCGAATTTTTGAAGATTTTGTCCAGGCCGATGCGTCGGTGATCCGAAAATTTGGTGGAACCGGCCTTGGATTAGCTATCAGCCGCAAGTTCGCACGCGCCCTGGGTGGGGATATTACGGTGGACAGTCAGCCGGGAGTCGGCAGTGTATTCAAGATCACACTGGATGTCGGCAGTGCGATGGAGGTTGCCTGGGTCACACCCGAGCAGGCCTTAGCGACCGACGAATCGGGCATGATTCAGGAACACACCAACTGGGTCTTTCCATCGGCCAGGATCCTGGTCGTGGACGATGGCCCGGAAAACCGCGAATTCGTGAAGGTGGTCCTGGAGGGTTATGGTCTGAGCATCGACGAAGCGGGGAATGGTCTGATAGGAGTGGAAATGGCTACGGCCGGCGAGTATGACATCATTCTCATGGACATGCAGATGCCCGAGATGGACGGACTCACTGCCACTCGCACGTTACGCAACAGAGGCCTGCAGATCCCCATCCTTGCGCTCACCGCCAACGCCATGAAAGGCTTCGAGCAGGAGTTATTTGATGCCGGATTTTCCGACTATCTCACCAAACCCATCGACATCGACCGGTTCCTGGCTAAATTGGCTCAGTTCCTCCATGGTCAACCGGTCGGTGAATCGTCCAGGCAATCCGTCCTCCCGGAGTCCTTGCACCATCAAGTCTCACAGATTGAGGATTCCTCACCTATTGTTTCCAAGTTAGGGTCAAGCAACCCGAAATTCGCCAACGTGATTGCCCGTTTTGTGGGCCGCCTGGGTGAACAACTGCAGGCGATGGATGCCGCCTATTCGAATCGGGATATGGAGGCCCTGGCCAAGTTGGCTCATTGGCTGAAGGGTGCGGGCGGCACAGTGGGATTCGATGTGTTGAACCTGCCGGCTGCAGAACTGGAAGCCGCAGCCAAGGCTGCGGACCTGCCAGTCATCGAACAGCATCTTCACCACCTCCAGCTTCTGGCCACACGAATAGCTCATGGGGCTGGAGGCACCATAGAGCCGGTGGGGGTAGGAGTGTCCTCTGCCTGCAAGTCTGCCCGAGCAGGCCCCGGCTGAGCTTCCAGCTCAATCAATGTCAGGTGGCCTCGTGGTGTCCATTCACAGTCGGCCAGCATTTTTTCTGATTTTTCCGCCTTGTACACTTTATTTTCCCTTTCGAAAGACCGAAAAGTCTGCATAGGAAAAGAACACCCTTGGCCTGACGGCCGAGATAGCGGCCTTTTAAGCGTTGAAGTGATCGCGACATGAAAACTGAACAGGCAGATCAGAGAGCACTCCAATCACACAATACCGACGGGCTGCTCTTGGCGAAACCCGTTCTAAATGAATTGGAATGCGATGAAACCTCCCTGACTCAGGCCACGATCATGATGGTCGACGACGAGGAAACGACCATGGAGATCATGCGGGCCTATCTGGAGGATGCCGGGTTTCAGCATTTTGTGCTCGAGGAGGATTCCTCTCGGGCCATGGAGCAGATTGAAGAGCATCGACCGGATATTCTGTTACTTGATCTGATGATGCCAAAAGTCCCGGGATTCGAAATCCTGCAGCATGTGAGGAACCATCCCAAACTAAAACATCTTCCTGTCATTATCCTGACTTCCTCCTCAGACGCGGAAACCAAACTCCAGGCTCTTGACCGGGGTGCCACAGATTTTCTCGCCAAGCCGGTCGACCCCAGTGAATTGAAACTTCGGGTTCGCAATACACTTGCCGCCCGAGCCTATCAGAACCAACTTGCCTACTATGATGCCTTGACGAAATTGCCGAACCGGAGTTTGTTTCTTGACCGATTGGCTTGGTTTATCCAGCGAGCGGAACGCCATCATGACAACCTGGTTTTGCTCCATATTACCCTCAACCAGTTTAAACGCCTTTCCACGACCTTCGGGCCGGAAATCTCGGATCAGCTCATCACACAGATCGCGGAGCGAATGAGTTCCTGCATGCGCCGATCAGATGTATTTGGGCGGGGAATACCCGATTCGACTGAGCTGGATAGCCTGTTTCGCGTGGATGGGGATGAATTCTCTTTATTGTGCCCGACGATGGCACAGGCCGAACATGCCACCAAGTTGGCTTCTCGTATCCTCAAGGTCATGGAATCTCCATTTACTGCCAATGGGACCGAGGTCTACATTTCCCCGAGTATTGGTATTGCGAGTTTTCCTGCGGATGCCACAGATTTGACCGCCCTCATCCAATGCGCCGTTGGTGCGAGCACCCAGGCCAACTTGCATGGAAAGGGAGGTTTCAATTTTTATTCGAGCGAACTGAATGCCCAAAGCCTGGAGCGCCTGCGCATGGAAGCAGACTTGCGCCATGCCATCGAAGAAGACCAACTGCTGTTATATTATCAGCCGAAGGTGGAGGTGAAGAGCGGTCACATTATCGGGGTCGAAGCGCTGGTTCGATGGCAGAAACCGGACGGTACGCTGATCTTTCCGGATCAATTCATTCCCTTAGCCGAAGAGACCGGCCTGATCATCTCTCTGGGTGAATGGGTGCTCAAAGAAGCGTGCGCGCAATTAGCCCGCTGGCAGGCTCAGGGCATATGGCTTCAGGTCGCGGTCAATGTGTCGGCAAAACAATTCAATGACGGCTATCTGGTGCATTTGGTGAAGGAGACTTTACAGAGCAAGGGGATCGATGCAAAGTATTTAACACTCGAGCTGACGGAAAGCCTCTTAATGGGAAACGCGGAGCAGGCCGTGGAGACCTTGAACCACCTGATGGCCTTGGGACCAAAGATCTCTATGGATGACTTCGGAACCGGCTACTCCTCTCTCAGCTATTTGAAACGTTTTCCCATTCATGAGCTGAAGATCGACCGCTCCTTTTTGACCGATATTACCCATAACCCTGAAGCCCGGGCCTTGGTCTCTGCCATGATTTATTTGGCGCATGAGTTTTCTCTGACGGTTGTCGCCGAAGGGGTAGAGAATCAGGAGCAACTTGATCTTCTTTCCAATCTGAATTGCGACCAATATCAGGGTTATTTCTTCAGCCGACCTATCAGGGTTGAGGCCCTGGCTACTCTGCTCCATCCGGAATGCCTTTCGGTAAAGTCATAGACTCTTTCGCCGAAAATCTCGCAATCTCGCATGTTCGCTGGGCATCGACTCCCCTTCATTCAGATGCCCTCTCCTGACATCCGGTCGAGCCGTCTTTCCCATGGAACTGTTGAATATTGTAAAAATTTTGCCGTTTCATGCGCTTCTGAGTTACGGAGGCTCACCGGAGAAAAATAGTGGAGTGTTCAAAACTTGTCCTGAGGCTCCTCGAAGGAAAGGCCGCAGCCGCCAGGACAAGCGGAGCGTACGGAGAAGTACGTGAGCACGGTCTAGGGGCGAGAACGACGCTGACGGCATTTTTCGACACTCCCTAAATCGAAGCCCGACCCATTCACCAACCTAGGGGTACCAAGAAAATCCCTGAACAGAGGCAGATTGTTACTCCTCTCATGATCCTCCTACCCGACACGCATTTGTAAATACTTGAAAAATTGCCTGGAACCTCAGATAGGTTCAACGAGCTGAGCAATCGAGAAATCCTCGGCATTCTCGACGGCGAGCATAGAAAACGGGAATTTCCAGATTCCGGTCAACCTCTGCCGGTTGGGGGTTTTTTGCGGACTTTTATGCATGTGCTTGATTTCTTAATTCTTTCCTGTGAACGACCGACAATAATGGAAGGAAACCTCGAACGGCCTGGAAATCTCAGATAAGCATAATCGGTATCATCATGATAGGCATAGGCATGGCCCTCCCCTCTAGACAAATCAACACAGCTCATCTTCGCCTGTAGTCATGAACCCCGGCATTGCCAGCTATAGAAATATCTTCGTCGGTCGCCAGCCCATTTTAGGCCCGAATCTGAAAACCATCGGCTATGAGGTGCTGTATCGGGACTGTGAATCTGACTCAGCGAACATCCCTGATGAAGCAATGGCCACAGCCCAGGTCCTCTTAAACACCTACCTCGATATTGGTCTGGAACATGTGGTGGGAACCCACCTGGCCTTTTTGAATATCCCCAAACAGTTTTTATTAGACAGATATTGTGAGGCGCTCCCGAAACACCGCGTGGTCTTGGAAATATTAGAGACGGTGGAACCCACCCAACAAGTCATTGAAGCCATGACCTCCCTCTCTCAGCAGGGCTATACCATTGCCCTGGATGATTTTGTCTTCCATGACCGCTTTCGCCCGTTTCTGGAATTGGCCGATATCGTAAAAATCGATGTTTTAGGTAAAAGCTCCGAACAATTACAACACGAGACCCAACAGCTCCGGAATTACCATGCGCGCCTCCTCGCCGAAAAAGTGGAAACACGAGAGGCCTTTGAGACCTGCAAACAACTGGGGGTTTTCTATTTTCAAGGATACTTCTTTTATCGCCCTGATATTATTCGCGGGCACGAAATCCCCGCGAATCGTGTCGCCCTCTTGGAATTATTAGGAAAAATTCAGGATCCGAATATCTCCTTTGAACGTCTGGTCGAGTGTATCCGAAACGATCTGTCTTTGAGCTACAAGATTCTTCGATATGTCAATTCGGCTTCTGTCGGACTTCCCAGGCGGGTGGAATCCATCGAGCAAGCTGCCTGTATGGTAGGCCTCGACCGGATACGCACCTGGGCCTCCCTCATTGTGATGGCCATTGAAAAGGACCAGCCGATGGAAATACTGGTGATTGCCTTGGTCCGGGCGAAAATGTGTGAGGGTTTAGGACAACAGCTTGGCGCCGATTCTCCAGAAAAGTATTTCACCATGGGCCTTCTGTCGGTTTTAGAAACTTTGTACGGATCTTCTATGGAAAAACTTGTGGGCAACCTTCCGCTTCCAGACGATATTCTGGAAGCCTTAATACTGGAAAAGGGAACGATGGGAGCCGCGTTGAGTAGCGTGAAAGCCTACGAAAAGGGAGAGTGGTTGCAACTCAAAACACTCCAACTCTCTCCTGGCACGATTCGGGATTTCTATGTGAAAGCCATTGATTGGGCCAACCACTTCTCTCCTATGATTGATGAGCCCGCATGACAGTCTGACAAAACTGCCCATTTGGTCACCTTCGCTTACTTCAGTTCAACCCTCATCCCTCAAGATTCCCCTCGCTCCTTGAGTCTCTGGCAGATCTCTTCGAGAAAGTAGGCATCCCTATATTCACGTGTTAGAATAGGCCATGGCTATCGGGTGTGTGGTCTCCTTGATACCACCTTAGAATACATTCACAGGTCACCATAAAACTCAAAGACATCTATGACATTCATCCCTACTTCAGAAATCACTCCCGTCTCTTCCTCCGGAAAGACCTCCCGCAGGAGAAACCTCCCTGCCTGGTTCAAAGTCCGTTTCCGGCCTGGCCCCCATTACCAGGAGATCCGTCAACTGATGGATACGCACCGCCTGCATACCATTTGTGAAGAAGCCCGATGCCCGAATATATGGGAATGTTGGAATAATCGGACGGCCACGTTCCTTATTCTTGGAGATATTTGCACCAGGCGGTGTCATTACTGTTCGGTTACCACCGGACGCCCGTCCGCAGTGGACCGAGAAGAGCCTCAGCGGGTGGCAGATGCCGTCAAGCTCCTTAAACTGCGGCATGCGGTGGTAACATCGGTCAATCGAGACGATCTCCCCGATGGAGGGGCCGTATTGTTTGCCGAGACCATTCAACGAATCCGCCATGAAAATCCCGCATGCACCGTCGAAGTATTGATCCCGGACTTTCAGGGGCATCAGACAGATCTGGAAATAGTCATGCAGGCCAAGCCGGATATTTTGAACCATAACATTGAGACCATTCCCCGCCTCTTCCCTTCCATTCGTCCACAGGGAAAATATCAACGCTCGCTCCAGGTTCTTGATTGGGCCAAAACCATGGGAGGACGAACCAAATCGGGGCTCATGGCAGGTTTGGGGGAATCAAACGAGGAAATCCTGCAGGTGATGCGGGATCTTCGACAAGTGGATTGTGACATTCTGACCATCGGCCAATACCTTCAGCCGACTCTTCGGCATGCGCCGGTTTCTCGATACTATAGTCCGGAGGAATTCGAAGAATTCAAACAGGAGGGAACGGCTTTAGGTTTTCAGCACGTAGAATCAGGCCCCCTCGTCCGGAGTTCCTACCATGCAGAAGAACAAACACACGGACAGACTTGTCCCTGAAACCCATTTACGCCCTACGTCCCAAGCCATTTGATTGGAGGGACCGGAGGCGGTGATCAGACCGGTTGGCGAAGATCTAATCGGGAACCAGACTTGTCTGACTTGGAATAAGAAGGATTCTGCTTCTGGGCGAGGGAATCCAAATACACATGTTCGCAGAGGTTTCGCAGAGTGACAAAATCAAATTGCGTATACTCTTGACAGCAGGTCTCACATCTCATCATTGGCCTTCTCTCCAACAATTTGCTAACATGCACCCAATACATTAAAATTAGCGGAAGGACGAACACTTCGAACTACGCACCGTATCTCCCCCAAGTGATAAAGTGAATAATTCTGAAATGTCCACCCTTCCCGCATTCATGACATCGTAGTGTGTTCCTCTTATCTCCTTCCGCGATGCCTTCTTCCCATAAAATGCTTTCTCACGGCTTTATCTCAGGAAACAAATTACGGCACTTCCTGTTATCGAATGATCAACGCATGACCGTCCGGGGCGGAGACCAGAGCATTAACGGGTTGCCCGAGTTCTTTTTGCCCATTGGGAAAGGCGGTATCTTTTCCCACCTGGATTTTAATCGGTTGTTCGGCTGACGCCCCTTCAATGATAAACAGGTCTCCCTGGATAGCCTGAAGCGTCCCTTCCACATTGACATAGCGTGCCGTCGAAGTCGGCGAATTTGTCTGTAGTTCCTGCCGAACTTGAGGTGTTTGAGACATCTGTTCCCCCTCCATGGCAAGCCCCGGGAGAACTCCCTGGAAACAACCCATCACCAACAACAAGATACAAAGTTTGGTCAATGGTTTCATTTCAACCTCCTTCCACGACAAATAAATGCGGCTGACGGCCTTATCGTGTTTCATCCCTGACATGAAATAAAATATTGCAAGGCTCATTCCCTACCATGACATCTTTTTTTTCATGAACAACATCAAGTGGTTAGATGTCTCCTGTGGCAAACCGCAACAGGATTCACATGAGGATGTGCAGGCAATCGCCTACAACTTCACCGGTAACCCTGTAGGGAGATAAATGCAGATTGCCAGATACATGAAAAACGAGGGGCCCCTTCTCCTGGTATGAAGAAGGGGCCCTTATGAAGGATGATTTCGGGACGCTCAATGCGCCCAAACCTCAATACGTTCTCTCAGGTCCAAAAAAGAAATCTCCTCAAGAGGAACTTTTCATGATCCGGGATGGCTTTTCTCTATCCCACCATCATGACCATGCTATTTTTCTGGATACTCTCCATGAGGATTTTTGCCTTCATGCATCTCTCCTCCATGAAAGGCCATGCCTTCCATATGTTCACGTAGTCGGGACCGAAACTGTTCATATTGCACGGGCGTCAAGACCTCTTTGACTTTGAGGTAAACCCCGACACGATACATCATCATGTTTTTTTGTAATAGGCTGATTTCATCGACCTTACTGGCAATGGCGGCCATATCGGCTTGTTTCGCATCCATGAGTGTCCCCATATCGACCATCGCCACCCGCAAATCGGCCCCATTCTGAATCATGGTTTTCCGATAGTCCAATTCAAGCGGACGGAGCCGGGTCACCTGATCCTCAGAAAGACCCAGCTCCTCTTTCATGTCCAATGGAGAAAGACCACCATGATGCTCCATCCCTTCATGAGCACTTTTCCCATATCCCATTCCCGCATGCGGCTGTTTCCCATGTGGATCGTGAGCACTCCCGGGGTCCGCTCCTGCCAAGGATCCTGTTCCCCCCACCAATGTCACCAATCCCACAACGACCATGAAGTGTTTCAAACCCTGCATACTCAAATCCCCTTTCTTAAAAGTAAAATGACTCACCTTTCCGAGACCAATGACCCATGCCTATTTTATAGTCAATCCCTCACTTCATAAGAACTTCCCACTTAACTATAGCAAATTCATCGGGAAAGTTGGGGGGAAGATCATGGGCAAGGTATACTAAGATTACACGACATTATTCGGAGATGAAATCTAAGAGAAAGAGAAGGTGAGATGGAAGATTTTTTGCCAGGCCTAGCGGGGGTTCCTGCTGCGAAATCAACAATCAGTTATGTCGATGGAAACCAGGGGATTCTCGAATATCGCGGGATCCCGATTGAGGAACTTGCAACCCGAAGCACCTTTACCGAAACGGCGTTTTTATTATTATTCAACCGGCTTCCAACCCAGGAAGAACTCTCCCGGTTTCATGAGGATCTTACTCATCATCGCCGGATCAAATATCGCATCACCGATCTCCTGAAATGCCTCCCGGAGCATGGACACCCGATGGATGCCCTTCAAGCGGCAGTCGCCGCCCTCGGCATGTTTTATCCGGTGCCGGATGTCCGTGATGATGCCACCCGCTACTGGACCGCTGTCCGGCTCATCGCCAAACTCCCCACCATCGTCGCCGCGTTTGCCCGCCTGCGTCATGGCGATGAGCAGATACAACCGCGTGACGACCTGTCCTTCGCCGAAAACTTTTTGTACATGCTCACCGAAAAAGTCCCTGCTCCCGACATTGCCAGGATGTTTGATATTTGTTTGATTCTTCATGCCGAACACACCATGAACGCCTCGACATTTAGCGGACTGGTGACGGCCTCCACACTGGCCGATCCGTTTACGGTAATCGCCTCTGCCATTGGCACCCTAGAAGGCCCATTACATGGCGGCGCCAATGAGGCGGTCATTCACATGCTGGAGGAGATAGGAACGGTTGAGGCTATTCCTGCATACCTGGACCAGAAATTTTCATTAAAGCAAAAAATTATGGGGTTCGGGCATCGGATTTATAAAGTCAAAGACCCACGCGCCACCGTGTTGCAAGAGTTCGCCCAAGAATTGGATACCCGACCGGATAGCAATTCCTTATTTGCGCTGGCCAGGGCGGTTGAGCAGGAAATGGAAAAACGCGTGGGATCCAAAGGCATACGGCCCAACGTGGATTTTTACTCCGGGATTATTTACCATCGAATGGGCATCGACACTGATTTATTCACTCCGATCTTTGCGATGGCGAGGGTGGCGGGGTGGTTAGCGCACTGCTTTGAACAATATCAGGATAATCACTTATTTCGGCCTGACCAGATATATGAGGGGCCCCGTCACCGTGCGTATCAATCAGTGGAAACGCGTGAAACCCGTTAATCGGGTCACACACCCGACCGACATCATCGCTGTAAGAATTTTTGTGCCACGTATTGTTGCTTGAGAATAATGAACTCTTCCTTTTCTTATGATGTGCTCGTCATTGGGGCTGGTCTGGCGGGAATGCGGGCGGCTATTGCCGCGCATAACCAAGGGGCTTCTGTGGCCATCATGACGAAAGTGCATCCTGTGCGCAGTCATTCCAATGCCGCGCAAGGGGGCATTAACGCCGCTCTGACCGACCGGGGAGACCACTGGGAAGACCATGCCTTCGAAACGGTGAAAGGCAGTGATTATCTGAGCGACCAGGACGCCGTTGAGGTCCTCGCTCAAGAAGCCGGCCAGGATATTATCGCCTTGGAGCATATGGGGGTCATCTTTAACCGAAACGAGGAAGGCCAGCTCGGGACGCGTCGATTCGGTGGACAAAAACGGGCACGAACTTTTTTTGTGTCCGACTTTACCGGGCAGGCGCTGCTCCACGTGCTGTATGAACAAACGCTGCAGGCAAAAATTCCCGTCTATGAAGAATGGTTTGCGACCTCCCTCGTGAAAGACGACCAGGGACGGTGTGCCGGAATGGTGGCCTTTGAAATTCGCACAGGAACATTCGCACTATTTCGAGCCAAAGCCGTGATCATGGCCACAGGCGGCTTAGGCCGGGTGTACGAACCCAGCACCAACGCGTTAATTTGTACGGGTGATGGCATGGCCGTGGCCTACCGTGCCGGGGCGCCTTTAATGGATATGGAAATGGTGCAATATCACCCGACGACGCTGAAGGGGAAGGGCCTCCTGATTACAGAAGCCGCCAGAGGAGAAGGGGCCTATCTTCTCAACAGCAAGGGGGAGCGCTTCATGGAACGCTATGCGCCCAATATGCTGGAGCTGGCTTCGCGGGATGTCGTCTCCCGGGCGGAACAGATTGAAATCAATGAAGGGCGTGGCATCAAAGGCTGCGTCCTGCTCGACTGCCGGCATTTGGGACGGGCCTTTCTTCAGGATCGTCTCGGACAAATCTATGCCGAGGCCAAAACGTTTGCCAATATCGATTTAGCCGAAGAGCCGTTACCCATCCGACCGGGCATGCATTACCAAATGGGGGGCATTAAAACCGATACCGAAGGCCGATGTTGGGATGTCCAGGGCCAATGGGCCGGCGTGCCGGGCCTCTTCGCTGCTGGAGAAACTGCCTGCGTGAGCTTGCACGGCGGCAACAGGCTTGGCGCCAACTCTCTATTGGACACCGTGGTATTTGGCCGACGGGCAGGAACATGTGCGGCGGAGTATGCCAATACACTCCCTTCTCCCACCATTCCAGACAGCGCGATGGACGCAGACAAACATCTGGTGGCGGACATCGTGTCACGGAAAGGACCGGGAGAACGAGCGGCTGCGTTGCGTCTGGAGATGGGCACCACCATGAACCGGCATGTGTCGGTCTTTCGTGAGGAGGAAGGCATGGAGACCGCCCTCCACCATATCACCCAATTGAAAGCACGTTGGCCCGATCTTACCATCCAGGATAAAGGCCAGGTGTTTAATACCGGATTGATCGCGGCACTGGAACTGGGGTTTATGTTGGACTGTGCGGAAGCCATTATTGTGGGCGCGCTCACCAGACAGGAAAGCCGTGGGGCCCATTTCCGTACGGATTATCTTGATCGGGACGACGAACACTGGCTCAAACATGTGTTGCTGTATCATAAACCCGATGCTCCGCCACACGTCGACTATCTACCGGTGCGGATCACCCAATGGCAACCCCAAATTCGCGTCTATTAATGAAATCAAATGGCCCATCATGGCTTCTTCGGAACCGTCTGAGGGTTGCGAAGACATCCGATAACGGCTTGAAGGAGGTATACTGTAAGCACAAGCCGAGGAATCATCCCCACTGATGCACACCACTCTTCGCATACGCCGCTTTAATCCCGAACACGATCGTCCCTCCTCGTACTATCAGGAATATGATCTGGAAATTGATCCTTCCGACAGTGTTCTCGATGGACTCATTAAAATTCGAGAAACCATCGATGATTCCTTAACACTCCGTTGTTCCTGTCGTGGAGCTATTTGCGGGTCCTGCGGCATGCGCATAAACGGGCACGCCACACTGGCCTGCAAAACCAAAATGATTTCGGTCGCCTCGGAAGGAGGGACGATTCAGGTTGAACCCATGAATAACATGCCGGTCATTAAAGATCTGGTCACGGATATGGCGCCGTTCTGGTCAAAGATTCGACAGATTCAGCCGTGGCTCCAACCGGAAGGGCCGCCTCCCACCGCTGAATACACCGCCTCCCCGGAGTCCATGAGCCACCTCTCCGGGGTCATGAGCTGTATCATGTGTGGCGTCTGCGTCTCCGACTGCACGGTCCTGGATGTCGACAAGACGTTCGTCGGGCCTGCTGCCTTGGCGAAAGCCTATCGGTTCGTCGCCGACCCGCGGGATGCGGCGACTTCCCAACGACTGAATTCCCTTAATCAGGCGGGCGGCATGTGGGATTGCACCCGATGCATGGAATGTATTCAGGTCTGCCCCAAAGGGGTAGGCCCGATGGACCGCATCATGGCGTTGCGGGCAAAAGGTCTGGCGGAAAAAGTTCCGGCCACCTGTGGCTCCCGACATGCCGAGGTATTTTCGGACATCATCAAACACAAAGGGATTCTGGACGAACCGATGCTGGCGATTAGAACCTTCGGCCTCAAAAATATCGGCCGATTACTCGGTATGATCCCCATGGTTGTTCAATCGGTCTTCAAAGGCAAAGTCCCCCTCTCGGGTCCGCTTCACCGTCCGATTCCGGAATCCAACATATCCAACGGCTCTTTAAACAGGTCAGGATTAAACGATGACATCTGCTAAAACCATGGCTTTTATTTCTGGGCATAAACCTTTTCTCCTGATAGCGTGAGAAACACGAAGGGGGAGAGCGATGAAATATGCCTTCTTTCCCGGTTGCGTCTCAAAGGGAGCCTGCCCCGAATTGTATCAATCCGTCATGCAGGTCTATCCCAAATTGGGAATCGAACTCGCAGAAATGACGACCGCCTCCTGTACCGGTGCGGGTGTGTTGCAGGAAAAAGACCTGCGGCTGGGCGATGCGCTGAATGCCCGCACCTTTGCGCTGGCCGAACAACAAGGCCTCCCCATCATGACCATCTGTAGTACCTGCCAGGGCGTCATGAGCCAAGCCAACCATCGTCTCACCACCAGAGCGCACTATCTTCAGGAGATTAACGGCCTCTTGCAAGAGGAAGGACTAGACCTACCGGGGCACCACGAGCATTAAACATTTTCTGTGGATTTTATTGGAAGACGTGGGAGAGGAGACCTTGCGGCGACACATCACCCGCCCGTTATCCGGTCTTCGTGCCGCGCCGTTTTATGGATGCTACATTCAACGGCCGACCGATGCGCTGGAATTCGACCAGCATCCTGATCGAGGAAAATCCCTTGAACGGATCATCGAAATATTAGGGGCGGAGGTCGTGGACTTTCCAGGGAAAACCCGATGCTGCGGGTTTCCCATTTTGACCATCAATGAAAAAAATTCGCTCACAATGGTCGCCACGCATACGCGGGATGCCAAATCACACGGAGCCGATATCATGGTGACCCCCTGCCCGCTCTGCCATCTCAACCTCGACGGCATGCAGACCAAAGCCGCCAGCCAGGAACAGACTTCTATCGATCTCCCGATTCTCCATCTTCCCCAATTGCTAGGCCTTGCCATGGGGTTGGATACCAAAAGCCTCGGATTACAACGAAACCTCATTTCTCCTGAATCAGCTCTGGCAAAAATTGGCGTTGGGCGGATAATCACCGTTTTTCCTGTTTTAAAAAAACTGCAGTGATTAGATCGGTGCGTCCTCGATGCTTAACGCAATCGCATAGATACCGAATTGGGGCACCCAATGCCCGTGCTTTCGATAATCATCCCGCCAATACTGCGGCATATCCATATGCGTCACAATATGATTGACGTATAAGTCCACGAAATACCGGGTCCTGCGTAGATTGAAAGAGCGTCCACAATGCCCCAAGCTCCGACTGAAGTTCAGGCCGGCTGAAGTGCGTGGAGCTGGGAAACATCGGTTCAAAGAAAGGCCGTCTCGACAAAATGACTGACGGGAAGCCAGCCATTTCGAGATTCTTCAGGAACAGAATCGTAAGAAGTGTCCGGTCCATCGCTGAGAGCGCCGCCGGAAAAAATTCATCCGTCATGTGGTCAGAGAAGGAGGACATGTCCTGATCAAGCGGCAACAAGCGACATCCGCGTAAACCTCAGAGTTTTTCGATTAGACCTTATCCGCTTTCCATTGCCCCCAATGCCAGAAATTCAGCAAAGCCCAGGAAAGATTACCATATTCCTCGACGTTGCGCATGATGAATCAAGCCTCATCCGACAAGGAAAAAATCCAGTGTTCCAAACGCGTGGCAATTTCTGTGGCCAACGGTAGCAAATCGTGTTTTCCCCAGCCCTGTTCCCGCTCATGCGCAAGTTTGAGAAACCAGGCAAAGCCATAGGGCAACTCATGATCCAATTCCCCTCGTTCTGAGTGAAGCCAACTCCGCCTCCAAGCAATCAGGCGCAAAGGCCGCATCCACAACCCTGGCCCAGCGGGGTTGTCCGGTCAGCCGCGAAGCCGTTAATAACGCGTAGGCGCCATGAACACTGGAGTGCCAATCGATGCATCCGCAGAACACCGGATGAGTCGTATCCCGCCGCAGAAAACTCTGCTCCACCGTCTCAGCCAAGACCCGCACATAGTCCAGCCGGGCCCCGCAAAATTCCTCCCACGACGGATAGTGGCTGACCGGACTGTGCATTCACCATTGAACCAACTCCCTCCTCGAATAGTAACCTACATCACACCATCCTGCCTCCGCAAAGAGAGTCTGGTTCCTCTAAAGATTTCGTTTTCCCTTGCCAGATTTTGGGATACGCAAACCGTCAGCAATCTGCTACACTCCCTCGAAGTTCAGATACCTCATTTTCACAGACAAAGGCTTTTCCCATGAATTTTGATCCAGCCATCGCCGCTCTGCATGCTCTCCACCACGCTGAGGAACAAGGAGAACTTGGGGATCTTGAATCGGACATTTTAGAAGCGGAGGAGATATTTTCCACCGATCAAGGACCACAAGCCAAGCAAGCCTTTGATACCCTTCAGGAATTGGGAGCACAGCTTCCGCAGGCTCAACACCTTCAGGAGTTCCTGATCTACATCACCTGGCAGCAAGTCACCGAAGGCCCCTTGGCCCGATATTTTCAACAGGGGCTGGACCTCTGCGATCGGTTCCTCGATCGATTCGGAAAGCAAATCGAAGGCACGCCCTCACATCAACAAATCGTCGCCATCCGGGAATCGTTTCAGGGTGGATTAGGAATCGAGGAAGAAGAGGATCTCATGCCGGAATATGATGAGGATGCGTTCCTAGGCGGTGATTGACCTTGAGACATCCCGTGCACCCACCGGTATCTCCGGAATGATCAGACCTCCTGCGGGTTCGTCCGATCGAATGAATGAGCTTTCCTGGAAAACACGTGCCGTCTCTCCTTTCCCTTCATCTCTCCTCAATCCTTGCCTCACCAACTTCCCATTTTGTACAGTTCGCTGAAATCCGTCAGCCTAAAAATATACACATTGCTCTTGTTCTCCTCTGCGAATGCTCACAACTAATCGAATTCGGCCCGCAAATCCAGATGGCCGGTTCCGATGGAAGTCAAACCCAGTGGCATTGAGGGCCGCGGCTTATTCACCAAAGTCCCATTGCGATCCAGACAAAAAATCGGAGAGTATGAAGGGGAACGCATTACCCAACGAGAAGGACGAAGGCGGGCCAAAATCCAAAAGTGGATTGCCATCGTCGAAGTGAATAATGGGAAGTCGATCGATGGGGCAGAAGAGACGACAGGATTCCGGTTCATCAACCATTCCTGCACACCCAATACCTTTATGCGAATCATAGGGGAACGGGCAGAGTTTTATGCCTTGCACCCGATCAAGGCCGGAACCGAACTCACGCTCGACTATGGCGACTCCCATCATAACGGGAAACTTCCCTGTACCTGTCAGGCCACAAATTGCAGGCGTTTCATTTAACATTCGCGTCATCTTTCTCTGAGAACATGCCCGCAACCAGAATTGTGAAGACTTTCACCTCACAATTAAATACACACGTTTTAAGGATTCTTTCTTACACTTTCCTGCTTTGGCCTCAGGCAAAGCAGTGACACTCTTTCATTTGATATACTAAGAAACTAACCCTTTCAATTACTGTTTTTCACACAGGAGGTACGAATGAATCGGACAAGTCAACGCCCCATGATCCATGAGGGAACAATCCAAACAGTCTCGCGCATGATGGGACTTTTCATGCTGACAGCTGCATTGAGTCTGTTTGGCGCTTCAGCCTGGGCAGATGGAGACGGTCATGGTTACGGGCATGATCCAAAATCCCATCTGGAGAAACTCACGAAGAAGCTGGATCTCACGAAAGAACAGCAAGACAAGATTCTCCCCATCATTGAGGAAAAGCACCAGAAGATGGAGGGGCTTCACGAACAAATGAAAGAGATGCGCAAACAGGCCATGGCAAAAATTGAGGCCGAACTGACGCCGGAACAACAAGCAAAATGGAAGGAAATGCAAGAAGAACGGGAAGAAAAGATGAAGGAATACAAAGAAAAACATGGTAAAGATTGTGACAAAAAAGGCAAACATGGCAAGAGCGAAAAGCACGATTAAGCCTTAATTGAGAATGGGGGGCGGATCTATTCACCATCAGGTGCATATCCGTCCCTCTTCCCTAACCTTTCGGCATATTTCTGCTCTCTATCCTCCCCTGCAAAAGTAACCGCAGGCCGTAATCTGTCTCCCCTTCCATCGACCCCACCGATGCTTGCAAGGTTTACCGGTCTGGTATCCCCACGACTATCCATCCATAGAAGACGAAACGGGCTCAAATGGAGAGCCGGATATCAACCGTGATGCCCCATAAAAAATCAGGCATGAGGGTAACGGAGGGAGGCAAGGCATGTCTGGCAAGACAAGAAATTCCCAATGGATCTTCTCAATTTCCCAATAGACGCCATTATTGTTAGGGTATACCTTTCCAAACAGGGTTTATTCGATTGCACAGGGAGATCAAGACATGCTTGAGGTGGTAGAGATTCGGGTCAGCTATCGATATGTGAAAGAGCATTCCTGGGTGGTACAGGGCATCACGGGGTTTCTTTCTGCCTATTTCATGGAAAAACCAGGATTTACTTTGAAACGACACTTTGAAGAATTGGAAACCGGCATGCACGTCTGGTTGTGCGATATCCCTCCAAAGATGAAAGTTCCCACGCTTCTGAGGCGGCTGAAGGATGACATTCCTCCCTGCCAATATACACAGCTCGAAACGAGTCCCCCGGCGCCACCGCGATTTCTCATCGATTCATTGGAGCCGGAATCCGCAGCTTCCTAACTGACCGCCAAACGAAGATTTTGAAGCGAGAGAGGACAAAAGGGCAACAGGGCATCAACACAGAAACCTCTGTGAGATAAGCTGAAAAATCTGATTGAGTAGGCTGAAGGGATTAGACGGGTTGGTTGGGATCGATGCGCAAAGCCGATCGAAGAAGGTGGACCCGTTCGGCCAGCTGGTCAGCGGAAAGCCGGACAGGCTCATGCGGCACACACCACACCGGTTTCAACGGATCGGGATCGGTCTTGAGCCTTGGAATCAGATGCCAATGGATGTGAGGAACCTGATTCCCGAGCAGTTCATAGTTGATCTTCTTCGCGTCAAATACCTGTGTCAGTATCTGCGCCACGTGGGCGACTTCCTCCATCAACTTGCCGCGCGCAACTCTGGATAAATCAAACAGTTCGGAAGCATGGTCTTTCAATACCAATACGGTCCAGCCCGCAAAAAACTGGTCCTCAAACACAAACGCTCTGCTCAGACCACAATCGACAAGAAAATGATCCTTGAACGGCCATGCTCCAACACAGATCTTGCAAGATGGCTCAGTCACGGCAACAGAAAAAACGAGGGGATCAAGAATTCACCAATAGAGAGAAAAGATTTCAGGGACACCGCATCGAAGAGACGAAGCCGATTGGACCCATGACACCTTCTGTTATTCTGAGACAACATACCGCACATTCCCTTCATCGTGAAAGGCTACATCCTGCATCATGTGGTATTTGAAAGCGCCGAGAATATATGAAAAAATGACCGGAGAAGCGAACGGTCCATCCACTGTCCAGAGTTGTCACCTATTCGCCATCAGCCTTACGTTTGCCGTATTTTTGTCACTTCCATATTTGGAGAAGGAATCCATATGACGAGAGAACCTCATCGCTTGTCCAGAAGAACCCTGTTAAAGCAGGGAATGGGCCTCTTCGGCTTGTTGGCCGGAGGCCTCATTAGCTCCTCCAGCCTCGCAGAAATACTCAAGGAACCCACTCCGCGTCAATCCCTGGGTCCCTTTTTCCCCGACGAGGGAGACCCGATAGATGAAATTCGCGAAAACCACGCCATCGGCCTACCCATTAGTCAGGCGAACGATCAGGATCTCACGTTTGTCAAAGGCCGCAGGGGAAAAGCCAAGGGACAGGTCATTTATCTGAGAGGAAAAGTCCTGAGCGCAAAAACCGGAAAGGCGATACCTCACACGGTGATCATCATGTGGAGTGCCTCAGCCTCAGGCCGATACAACCACAAAAAGGATGACGGTATGTTGAAATTTCCCCATCCCACGACCGGAGAAATCATTCACCGGACCTACGATGCGTATTTTCAATACTGGGGACGGGCGGTCTCCAATGAGCAGGGAGACTATTGGTTCAAAACCATCGTTCCCGGCTTTTACCCCATCGATCTGGAAGCCGGGCTATACCGCCCTTCCCACCTGCACTTTCAACTGTTCCCTCCGGAGCATCCGAAACTGGTCACACAGCTCTATTTCCGGGGCGACCAAATCCCCAACAATGAACTGAACCAGAAATTATTGCCAATGGATGTGGTCATTCTGGATGCCGGGCTCACCACAATCGATTTAGAGAGGGTGATCGTGGACTATGCCCCGGACGCATCGGGAGAGATGTCGGATGGCTTGGTCGGTCATTACGATTTTCTGGTGCCAAACTAGGAGAAACAGGGTTTTTCTGAAAAGGCTCTTTGGCGCAAGACCGGCTAGATCCGGTCGGGAAAATTCGAAATAATCCCATCAACTCCCAGCCGCTTCATCCGTGCAATATCATCAGGCTCGTCAACCGTATAGACAAACACCTTGATGTCTTTCGCCTGAAGCGCCTGCACAAGCGCAGACGTCACAGAATTCAACGCCAATCCCGCATGAGTCGCTTGAGCATTGGTGGCAAAGGCCGTGGAATGGATGGGCGCGTCTTCGATTAACGCCAATGTGAGAGCATTGCCCATCAACCTTCTCACGGTCAACAGTTCCTCATGAAAAAACGAGGCATAAATCACTGCCCCATGAAAGTCAGCCCCCTGCACTTTCGCACACACGTCAGCGGCAATTCCCCTCACCTTTAGCTCAATCATGGCACCTGCCCGTCCACTGAGACAGGCGAGAGCTTCTTCAAGGAGAGGAATCCTCTCGCCCCCTCCCGCATCCAATTCCCGAAGCATGCTTAGCGACCATTCCTCAATGTTTCCCTCTCCGTTTGTCGTCCGGTCAACCGAATCATCATGAAGGAGCACCAGGGCTCCATCTGCCGATCGCCGGACATCAAACTCGACCATATCCACACCATATTTGATCGCCAGTTCCAGAGCAGCCAGCGTATTCTCCGGCGCATGGCCCGCCGCACCCCGATGTCCGATCCGAAGAGGATTCAGTACCTGTTCAATTTTGTTGACCATTTTTCGGGAATTCCCGTTTTTTATCCGAGAGGAACCGAATGTAAGAATTAGATTCATGCGTGAGTGAGGATGATGCCGAGGGCGACCACAACACCGCCTCCCATGGCCGCCAGACTGTAGGGACGGTCTTCCCGCTCGGCTAAGGGCAGAAGGTGCGTGGCTCCCACATAGACAAACGCCCCGGCTGAAACCGCCAGCAGCGCGCCAAGGACGGTCTCATTGATCTGATGGATCATAGGGATGGCCAACAATGTCCCCATCGGTGTGGTGAGAGCCGCAGCCAGAAAGGCCAGCAGCCATGCCTTTTTCGGAGTGAACCCGCTGCGAAGTAACAGCACATAGGTGACGATCCCTTCCGGAAACTCATGCAAGACCATACCGATACCCGCTAACGTTCCGGTTAAGACACTGACACTAAACGTAATGGCATACACCACTCCATCCAGCGTCGAATGCAGGCCGATCCCTAGCAGAGGAATCAGTCCAATGGCTGTGTCAGGAGTGCTATCGCAGACATAGGCATGAATGAATCGGTTGATCAGGTGAAAGGCCAGATAGCCCCCCAGCAAATACACCGGCGCCTGTTCGTTCATGTGGAAGGCATGAGGAATGATATGGAGAAAGGCTACCGAGATCAGCACGCCTGCTGCGAAACAGGAAAAATACGTGGCATTGTATTGTCCCCATGCTCCAAACCGACGAATGACATAGAGACCTGTGGTCGTGACTCCGGCCGCGAGGAGACTGGCCAGGATGGCATAACCGTAATGTGTATTCGTCATGATATCGGGTCACTTGTGGGAGGGATGCGGAAAGATATCTGCCAACACCCTCTATGCATGACAAATAAGGAGAGAATTCTAGTCTTTACTCGGAAGAGAAACAATAATAATCGCAGGAATTTGCATTAATCCTTCAAGCGAAAAACTTGATGGCATTTCACGCAAGCATGGATGGTCTGCTCAAGATGAGGGAGGATCTGTTTGAGGTCTTTGGTCGGGATCACTGCGCCCAGCGCTTCCGCAGCCTGATGATGTGCCATCGCCAACTCATGGTATTCCGGCGGGAAAGTGGCTCCTTGCTCACGCTGCATGGCCACATGGTGTTTCGGAAAACCCAGTTCCTCATTTGTCAGGGTAGCCGCCCTGCCAAAGTCTTCTCGCCCTAATGCGCCAACGATGGCATCAATGGCTTCAAGATGCTCTCGCATGGTCAACTTCAGCCCCTCTTGGGCGGCCTGAGGAAGATCCAACGTCATGAGCTTCGTTCCCGACATCTTCGACATAGCAGGTTCCCCTGTGTGTGAGGCATGATGATCCATCTCAGCGCTTGGGAGACCAACGCTCACGCCCAACATTACCATGATGACCATTCCCGCACAGGCCTTCACCCGCTCCATGATTCTTTCCTTTTTCATGATTTAGCACCTCCAGTGGGTCGGAACCTTTCGATTGGATGGTGTTATTGGGTCTGTTGAAAAAAGCCGCCAGCGGCGTTCTCGCCATTTTCCCGTGCTCACGTACTAAGCGTACGCTCCGCGCGTAAAAACGGCTGCGGCCTTGCTGGACAGACTTTTTTGAACCGACCCAGAGCCCTTGATGAGTAATCTAATCCTGGGCAAATTTACTTTTGAACATCCTTATTATTCAACACTCCCTTATTGGGCAAGTGGCTGCTTAATGCTGACTGCCCCACGCAAGTCTCCGACTTGATAGCCCGTGGCGGCATCAAAGGGGTAATGCTGCTTTAATATCGCCTTGATCGATTCCGGTATCGTCTCTACCGGCCCATGACAGAGCAGACACTTGGGCTGGATGGGAATGGCCTTCATGAACCGGTAGTATTGTCCTCCCGGTTCTGACACCACCTCCCCATGACTCATGCCGGCGAACGTTTCCCCTTTTGCGGCCCGCGCGGCAAATCCTTCGAGAACGCGTTGTTCCCACGCATCCGGCATGCCGAGCAATGGATTCCGCACGCGGGTTCCCACGCGAGTCACCCGCCACCCGTTTTCCCGAGACAAGCGGTTGGCAATCTCCGGCGCTAATTCCGCACAGACCTTGATGGCCTCCATCGGGCCACCTTTCGTCATTTCCCGGGTCATCGCCTCACCCAACTCTTCCAGGAATGCCCCAGTGACCTTCACAGCGGCTTGTTCCCGTTCGCCGGTATCGGCCGTGACTGACCCATTGAACGACACCAAACCTGTAATCACCACCCCGAGCAACAGACCAAATGAATGGGAGATATCTTTGGTGATCATGGCGGCCTCCTCTTTATGGGATTCTTCAGTTTACTGAGAGCATGCACATTCACAAAGGATGTTTACGGTTTCAGGGAACGGAGGTAGGCCAGGAGATCCGCAAATTGCGCCTCATCTAGGGCTCCTTCAAATCCTACCATAGCGGTGCCTGACCGACCGTTCATGATCACGGCTTTAAGATCAGCGTCAGACTGAGACTGGGTTTTTTCACTGGCCAGATTGGCGGGAGGAGGGTTTAAGTATCCACCCATTTCTCCGTCCCCTTTCCCGTCCAATCCGTGACAATGGCCACAGGACTGTCGATACAATGCTTTGCCTTTTTCGATATCGGCAGCTTCGGCAACAGCGAGACCGGCCATCATGATTCCTATTGCAAACCCCACGAACAGAATGTAACCATCCTTCTTCTGGTTTCCAGATTTCACCCGATCTACCCGTCTGATCATCTCTCACCCTCCTTTACAATGCCTGTGATGATTATTTGAATGTCATCATGTACGCCGTGATGGCATAAATATCCTTCTCCGGGAGCGCAGGATTGGGAATATACGCTCCGCTCTGTGGAACAAAATCATCAGGGTTCAGATTGAAGCGATACACCCAATCGGCCTGGAGACGATTCCCCAAATTGACAAAAGAGGTACTGGACGTCCCGCCCGTATAGCCACGACGGTTGTCTGCCGGCGTCCAATGGCAATTTTGACAGGCATGCTCACGATAGAGTTGCTCGCCCCGCGCGATTTCGTCCGGTGTGCCCGGCTTCATGATACCTTCGGTGATTCTCGCATCTTTCAGCGTCCTCAAAAAATCAGCCACCTGTTCCGCTTCACCAGGTGACAGCGCAAGATGTCGGCCTTTGCGTTTGAACTTGAAATCGTAGCCGACCGGATAGAGTTTTTCTTTGGGATTTTCCAGCCATGCCACTAACCAGGCTCGTTGATATTTATTCCCCGCCCAGATCAGGTCAGGCGCTTCCTTTGTGGAGCGCGGCATCGGCGCACCCTGAATTCGATGGCACCCCACACAGGTGGATTGTACGATCTGTTCTCCCCCACCTGGCAGTTGAGCCGCTCCTGCGGGCAAAACTATTCCGAGGAATACCCAGGTTAGGAGCAACGCCCCCTTGATGATTTCACGTCTAAAGAGACGATCGAATCTGAAAATTTTCAACCTTCCCCCTTTGCCTTGATTTGCAGGGATTCCTTTATCCACCTTCCGGCTTGCCACAGGCTATTCCTGCTCCCTTAGTTCATGCCTCCACCACCCATATGACCGCCTTTCATGCCTCCACTACCCATATGCCCATCTTCCGCATTCGAGTCTTGATGCATTCTGCCTTTTCCATGTCGCATGGGTTTCTTGCCATCTTTCGTGGTTTTTTCTTCCGATGAGAGAATCGCGCCGGTTTGGTGATCCACCTTGATTTCCATAAGTTTGCCGCCCTCGGTGGCAATTTCTACTTCCCAAAAAACCTGATTCTCCTCTACTTCAAACTCGGCTTCTAACACCGTTCCTGGCACATGGGTGTTAGCTGCGGCAATGGCCTCAGTAATCCCAATCGGAGCAGCTTTGGCTTTCGCCATCTTGTCCTGGAGCCCTCCATCACCGAGTCCAGTTTGTTGGTCAGCCATGGCCATGGCTCCGGAATGCTTACCTTGCCCTTCCCGGCCATTGCCGTGTTTCATCATCCCTTCTCCGCTGTGTCGTCCTCCACCCTCATGACCTCCGCCTCCGCCATGTGATCCTCCGGAAAAACTTTCCTCATATTGCATCACGGTCCAAATCTCTTCATCCGAAAGCATTCCACCAAAAGGAATCATCCCGGTCCCCGGCGATCCATATTTGATCACCCAAAAAATTTCTCCTTCAGACCGATGTCTCCAAAACCCATGTGACCGGAATACACGAGGCGGGGGGTTGAGAGTCGCCGCACCTGGACCATCGCCGCGTCCACTCACCCCATGACAATTGACGCACCCACCTTTCCCTTCATAGATCGATTTGCCTTTTTCGATAATGTCCGGTGAGGACGGCAACGGGCTCTGCAGCGCTCTGGCTTCAGCCAGCTTGTCCGCAGGGACCCGCGGCTTCATCATCTGTTGGTGCCCATGTTCTTGTGCCAGCACCGGAAATCCACTCACCACCAGCGCTAAGATGAGTCCACTCGCCCATTGAATGCCTGTCTCATTGTTCCTCCTTGTGTCTTCCCTTCTATGCATCTGACAACCACACGAGGCCCATACCAACTCCTTCATATGAACCCCCGCTCAAATCGAGCACGTTCCGCCTACATCGAGGTTACCGGTTCAATGATTCCACAGGCATCACGAGCACCCCCGGCACATCCCGGATTGAGTTCGCTATCCTGATCGCAATAGAGATCTTCATTGGTGTGGATGATGAATGCACTTCCATCTTCATCAAATACGCTCAACCGGCCATCCGATAACGCAACCCGGGTGGTTACCGCATGAAGTTTCCCCACCCCGTTGACTACCGTGATATTGACCAAATCCCCCATGTGGAAGGGATGATTGAAGTCCGGCGCGTCAGGTGTGGACTTGCCAAAGGGCCCGGGATCATGATGGCCTTTCGCAGCCCCACACGGCTGACAACTGGCAACCTCATGAATATGGACCGCATGCTTCCCATCCTTTAATCCCTTGACCTCCATCTGGACATACAGTTTTTTGATGCCTTCTTCAGATTCAAATTCTTTGAGAGTGGCGGTTCCCGTTATGGCCGGATCCGTGCATCCTTGAATGGTCGCCTTGGCCGATTTAGATATTTCGTGGTTTCCGTAATGACTACATCCCCCAACTACCGCCAACAGAAGAGCCGCAAACCCTACCATCTGACTTGTTCTGAATTGTTGTTCCCGCATGATGTCCCTCCTCTATATATGTATATATTATGAATGAGAGATGAAATCCTTTCACACGACTGTGTGTGTTCTTAGGAACAGAGATGCACCATTATGTTCCTCCGAAGGTTCGGATATAGGCGATGATCTGCCATGCCTCCTTATCCGTAATATACTGCGGCATGTATGGCACCATATCGGTCCCATGACTCCCATGAATCAGAACCCAGAACAGTTCCCCATCACTTCTGGCTGCCTGCCAGGCCGCATCTGCAAAATTGGTCGGCATTTTGATATCAGGAGGAAAGGTTCGACCCGCGGTCGGTGCCCCTGTCCCCTCCCAGCCATGACAAAAGGCGCACCAGCCCTTGCCTTCATAGAGTTTTTTTCCGCTCGCAATAAATTCCTCTGTGGGGGTAAAGGGATTCGTAAAGGACAGCGCCTGTTCCATGCGATCGGATGGGACCCGTGGCTGGAGATCCCCGGCACTGCCCGCCCAAGCCGAGGCACAGGCGAAGGAAACCGTGGCAACGATGATCCAGGCTCTCGATTGAATCTTTTGCCTCAATATGAATTGCATTAGGACTGTCTCCTTTGTTGGTGATATAGGCATGGCTGTATGCCCTCTGTCTCCGATAAGATCACTCCAAATTGCGTGCCAGTGTAAAAGTGGTATTTACCCAAGATTTTCTTCTTTCAAGGATGAAAGTGAGGCAATTTGCATCACTCCTTAAACAGCGCAGATGCCCAAATTTCCCCAAACCACTGTCGTAGGTCGTGAGGCCGCAATGGCTAGGACACTGGAACGGAACCCCTTCGGTCCATTTGGCAATTTTCTAGATTGTTAAGAAAGGAGATGATTTGGCGCGACAACGAACAAATATTAGACAGTTCAGGTCCGAAGGCAACACGACAGAAAGCCAGAAACGATGGGTTAATGCAAAGGGGAGAAATGCCGGTGAATCACACGAGGATTCAGGAGAATGTTGCAATCTAACTGTAAGATCCTGGCGTGGAAGTCCATACCGGCTTGATCGTATTAATGCCAAGTGCTTTTCTGATGGCAGCAGGAGAGGGAGCAAGGTTTACAATAATCTTCCGTCGGATTCGTCCTTGGGCGCGTCTAAAGCCTGGAGTTCCAGCCCTTCAATTTCCTGCAAAGTTTTCCCGGCAATGCCTTGCAGGTCCCCATACATGCCCACGGTCGCCATCATCACCCGATCAATTTGCTCTTCACGTTTAGCCCATTGCTTCATGATGACTTTCCGCTCCTTATCAAGATCCTCCTTCATCGAGGAGAACCCTTCGACGATCGCTTGAACCCGTTGCCGGAAGCGCGGACCCATCAAATACTGATAGACCATTTCCATTTTGGTTTGCTGCCCTTCCGAGGCCTGCCTGGCGCCGGCCACCTCCATGAGCGTATTACGCATGGCAATGGCCAGCGGCAGGGCGACTTTGGGATGGGTGACCCAGACGCCGTCGATGAATTCGAATGTTTCCACTTCTTTGGGTAGGGCCTGGCTGACGATGATCGCGATTTCAGCTTTGGCCTGCCGCTGATCCTCACGTAACTTGATAAGCCAGCCATCACTCCAGTTCTTGGTTCTCTTCGATTCCCACAAGATGGTTCCGCAGGCTTGCCCGAATGAGCCGGCAACCCGGTGCAGCACATCGCCGCCATGCTCGCCTTTGGCCACGGGTGAAATCTGATCCAGGGGGAATTTGGAGATGAGCATCGCTTCGAGTTCGAGCTCCTGGACTTCGCCCTGAAGTTGTTGGGATCCCTGTTCAGCACGACGCTTGAGTTCTTCAATTTGTTTTTGCATGGACGCAATGGTCTGCTCTTTCTCCATGACTTTAAATTTGAGCCCTTCTTCGGCTTCTTTTTTGGCCTGATCCCTGGTGGCGGTGAGTCCCTCCTGGACGCGCTTTTCTATGGTGAGATCCAATTCGCGTTTGGCGTCATCCAGTTCCCGTTGCTTACGGAGCAGATCGGCTTGAACTTTTTGTGCTTCCGCAAGCTTTTCATCCTTTTGTTTAAGAATTTCTTGAATCTCACGTATTTCTTTAGATTTCTGGTCGAGATCATTCGAGAGCGCCAGCCTGGCTTTTCTCGCTTCTTCCGCCACAATTTTGCTGCGTTCGAGTTTTAGCTTGTCAGCCACTTGCTCTTCGAACCTTTCCTGAGATTTGGCCAGCGAGCTTCGCGCTCACGCAAGGCCGCATCCCGCTTGGCGGCATCAGCATCTTTTTGAGCAAGTCGTTGCTCGAAGTCCCGCTTGGTGGCTTCGAGAAGAGGGGCAGCGAGCGACTCAGTCAGTTTGATTTCCGTTTTGCACTGTGGGCAGATGATCGTAGGTTCAGTCATAGAATTTCTTGTTGCTCTTCAATTGAATAATAAAAATATCTTTCGTAGGGATAGGGCCTGGATACTCCGTCCTCTCAAGGATTATTTGGCCACCATTTTATCCAAACGGGCCTCGACTTGCCGAAACAATTCCAACGCAAATTGATCACGATGAGAACCCGAACATTCTCCGTAGGCTTTCGGAGAGGCGAAACGGGGGCGATCCAGCCGAAAGATTTGCGTCTGGAGTAAACCTTTCAGATCATGGCGTTCCAAATCGATGGGTTGCAACATGACCGGAATGACGGCTCGACCTCCACTCTTCACAAACTTGGGAAGTTCGTGATCCTGAATATATTGGGATCCGAGCAACGCAGGGCTGATCAGGACCAAACCCACGTCGCACTCTCCCAAGGCGTGTTGAATTTCTTCGTGCCATTTTTCGCCTACCAGGATATCGCTATCCCGCCAGAAGGTATAGTGATACTGTTTGGAGGGCGCAGCCTGCTCTTTAAACTTTTTCAACAATCGGGTCGCCAGATCCCGATTGGCTCGGGCATAAGACACAAACACGGTGATGTTCTTTTTCATACTCGTGTAAGCAGGAACGGCCGATCTGTCGAACCATCCTAGCCAACACATGCAACAATGTACAGGTCAGGGTCTTGCTGATTGTTCCCTCTTCACTTACGACCTTTTTCATGTCAGGATTGAGGCTTCACCCACCATCTCGGTTGGCCTTTGAATGACACAGAAGATTCTCCTGATCGGCAATTCTGATGGAATCGGAGCGGCGGTAACCCGTGCCCTTATTGCCCGCGGCGAACACGTCGTCGGACTTTCAAGAAGCCCCAGTCCACTTGGTCCCGATGGCCCACGGCATATCGTACAGGATATCGCCGCTCCCGAATATCCGCAGGTTCTCGAAACTCTTCTTGCCGAAGAAGGGCCTTTTGACGCCTGCATATTTTGCGCGGCCATTGGCTCGAGATTGACGCTTCCTGACCTCTCACAGGAAGCCCGCGTCATTGACGTGAATTTCACGTCGATGGTACGAACTCTGGCCGCCCTCGCCCCAGGCTGGCTTGAGCGAGAACAGGGGCACTTCATCGGCCTATCAAGTCTCGCCGATGATTTTTACAACGCCGACTCCCCTTCCTATACGGCATCGAAGGCCGGGTTCAGTAATTATTTAGTCTCCATGGGGTTAAAGCTCCGATCGCATGGGGTGTACGTGACCAATATCCGCTTTGGCTTTGTGGATACGAAGCTGCCCAAGGCGTCCTGGAAGCCCCTGATGATGACCGCCGATCAAGCCGCAGGCCATGTCCTACGATGCTTGAGAACAAAACCCATGACAACTGAGCGTCCCCAAATTCGCAGGCCTCGCCATTCACGGTATCCGTTGGATGCAGTCAATTCGAATATGGTGGCCCTCAAAACGGTTTAAACAATTGGCAAGATTTGATACAGTCATGCACCTCAGATCACCAGTCACTTCGCCTCTGGGCCCTCTGTGCTCACACTTTTCCTGAAAGGAAGCTTTTCCTGATGACCGGGGCATCACCATTCCGATCCCCACTCATGCGGAAATCTTCGCCACTTGGGCCCACTCACTTCTCTGGCCGGAACCTGGGAAGGCGATTCGGGTGTCGACATCGCCCAGGCCAATGAGAGGCCAGAGAAACACTTTCCGGGAACGCATCACTTTCACCCGCCTTGGTCCTGTGGTTAACGGCTCGACAAGTTCTCTATCAATCCTTTCCATACTACCGGACGGTCTATTCCCAAGACTTGGATAGGACTAGGACTTATCCGTTGGACACAATCCGGATTCTTCTACCAAAATTATCCCTACTGTCCGGCCCCACCCGTTCATTACCATTCAAGGAATTCATCCGTTTCTTCGAAGATATTCCAGATAATGGCCTGCTCTGGAAAACCTCTCCACCAATTCGGAAGAGAAGGAAGAAGGGCGTGAAAAGATACATATTATTATTTAACTTTACCCGCGTGCTAAATAAAGGAGTCTGCCAATGAAAAGATATGGAATTATTACTGTCATTATGCTTTTAATCAGTATTACATTCGCCGCTTATGGGATGGCTCAAGGCAATGTAAAAACCAATGATTTTTGTCAACAACATGCCGACCTATGGGACAAGGATGGGAGAATCACGCTAGAGGGGCATAAACTGTTATATCTTCAGCACCCGGACTGGTGGTTTGATTCCAAAAACAATATATGGAGAGAATGGCCCGCACAAAAAGCTCATTGGGCCCTCGACGAACATCAATATCTGAACACCGATGGACCTGACTGGTGGTTTGATTCAAAAAACAAAGAATGGAAAGAATGGCCCACCAATAAAAACAGGAATCATTAGAATGCCATAAAAAAATCTATTTAAGTGGCCCCCAATGGTGGTTTGATTCAAAAAGTAAGGAATGGAAACGGTGGCCAAAATAACGCGTGGATGTTGACCATCCAGTAAGTTGGTCAAGGGCTTTCATCACATCCTATCAGGGTGGCCCGAATTGGAGATGGCTCACACCATTGATCAATTCGGGCCGTCCACCCAAAACAATCAGCCAAGAATACACGTCCCAACCTGAAATCCAATGAAGGCACTCACCCATGTCATCTACTTCAGACATCACCATCTTATTAAAACCCAATTCCCGGTTTGCATTTGGTCATGCAATCATGAAAGACGAGTTCCCGCTCACCACCCTTAAGACTGGGGCATGAGGTTCCCACGCAGGAAGGCATGCACCTGCAGATCTGGGTGGTTCAAATCCATTCCATGAACCGGATCAGAAGACCCTGGCATGCGTTAACCTTCACCGGCCACAAGACGGAAAGCCACGATCCTTTTTGCTTGAACCAACGGAGACACCATTCCTCTCACCTCCAGCATTCCGCCGAAAAAGGTAGGTGCATGTTGGACGATTTCAGTAAACGTGATCAAATTTGGCTGGTCCTATCTTTTCTCTAGGATCAATGAAATGTTTTTTCTCCCAGTCATACCCCCACACGTCACCCGTCCCGATGGAATAGACCCATCCATGCAGGCGCAGATTTCCCCGAGGCAATCCTGTTGCAACCGCCGGATGCGTCTTAAGATGATCGAGTTGAACCAACACATTTTCCCGTATGGTAGCCGCAAATAACTCATTTCCCTGCAAATGCGTGTATAGATCTTTCATAATTCGCATTGTGGTCTCTGCATGTTGCAGCCACGCTTTGACAGCAGGAAGCTCCTGAAGTTTTTCCTGATGCAACAAGGCTTCCATGGCACCGCAATCCGTATGTCCGCAAACGATAATATCTTTTACTTGAAGGACGGAGATCGCATATTCAAGAGAGGCAGTGCTTCCCCCGATGGCCGCGCCATAGGTCCGAATTAAATTCCCCGCATTTCGAATAATACACAAATCCCCCGGTTCGGTTTGGGTGAGCAAGGAGGATCGATCCGTGAATCTGAGCAGGTCACAAATACGGCTCTTGGCTTTTGATGGCCGGACAAGCCCGTAAAGAGCTCTTTCTTTTTTCAAAACCCCTCTTCCTGAAACGTGATCAACCCTTTCAATAATTTTTCCATTAGCTCTCCCTGCTAAAAGATGGCTCCTACTTTCATTTTGTCGACCATTGGCCTTTCCCGGTCTGGCTGGGGTACATTGATTTGACCATGGACCAAACCCAAGACTATTCATGACTTGTTCCCGGGTACCCATGTTATACGACAAGAGACAGGTAGTCCTCTTTGATTCTTTTGCCCTCATGACACAGCCAACTCCTGAGTACGACCATTTTCGAGCAACGCTCCTAACCCTCCAGAGAGAATTGTTGGCCGTATCCTCCACCGGGCAGGAATCAGCCCAACCAGTGGAACTGGACCAGACCGCAGTCGGGCGCGTCTCACGAATGGATGCCCTTCAACAACAAGCGATGGCTCAAGCCGCGCAACAACGTCGGCACATTCAATTGCAGCGGATCGAATCAGCCCTCCAACGTCTTGAAAACGGCAAATTCGGCCGGTGTGTGAAGTGCGGGGAAGAAATTTCCAGAAAACGATTAGACGTGGATCCCACCGCCCCCCTCTGTATCACTTGTGCGGATGGAAGAAACCAATAAGTGTCACAGGCCCTGCTCACCGACCCGTCTCCAACCGGAATTCACAAACGAACATGGAGACCTGTCATGAAGAAATCCCATAGTGAGAAGATTGTCCAAGCCTGGTGGACCATTTTCTCTCATCCAACTCCTTATTCATCCTGAATCCTCACGCCGGGAACCTATCGCCATTTCTCATTGCCTGCCCACTATGTTTCAAACCGGAATCCACATTAGTGGGAAACGACCGGAATCCGACCATACTTCTCCTGCGGACACTGTCGGCTCATTTTCGTTCCACCCGCCTATTACATATCGTCCGAACAGGAAAAGGGTCACTACGACCACCATGAGAACCATTCGGAAGATCCAGGCTATCGAAAGTTTTTAAACCAATTAGCCGAACCACTCCACAGTCGGCTGAGACCTCATAGTTACGGATTGGATTTTGGGGCTGGTCCCGGTCCGACCCTCTCTATCATGCTTCAAGAATCCGGACATACCCTGTCGATTTACGACCCCTTTTATGCGTACAATCCTGCTCTCCTGGAACAGAGCTATGATTTCATCACAGCCACGGAAGTGGCCGAGCATTTTCACCATCCCGGGCTGGAATTGGACCGGTTATGGGCTCGACTGAAGATTGATGGCATATTGGGAATCATGACCCAACTGGCGCCACCCAATCGACCGTTTCTCGATTGGTATTACATCAAAGACCCCACGCATGTCTGCTTTTTTTCACACGAGACCTGGGCATGGCTAAGCTCACGATGGGGAGCGGAAATCATCTACTTGCAAAAGAATGTCGTCTTGTTTCGTAAACCGTCGGACTCCTGACCCAGATAGATTCTCACTCGCTCCAGATATTGCTTATGCCTTCCGACATCGACATCGCCATCATCGGCGCAGGAGCAGCAGGGCTGGCAGCCGGCATTTTCGCGGCGGAGACGAACCGGAATCTCTCTATTGCCCTTCTGGACAGTGCCAAAACTATCGGGGCCAAGATCCTGGTATCCGGAGGTGGACGCTGCAATGTCACCAATCAACGTGTCACCGCTTCCGACTTCCACGGGAACAGAAAGCTGATTGACCGGATCCTTCGACGCTTCGACGAACAGGCCACCGTTCGATGGTTTGACTCTTTAGGGGTCCCGTTACAGATTGAAGACACTGGTAAATTGTTTCCCATAAGCAACAAAGCCCGAACAGTCCTTGATGGGCTTCTCAGGCGATGCGAGGCACTGGGCATTGCTCTTTTGACTCACCACCTCGTTCAAGACCTGACCAGAAAAGGAGAGGAGTTCTTGATCCAACATTCCCAGGGAACCCTTCGGGCCAAACGAGTCATTCTCGCGACCGGTGGCCGGTCTCTCCCCAAAACCGGATCCGATGGATCCGGTTGGGGGTTGGCCCAACAGTTGGGGCATACCGTCGCCGCCACCTATCCTGCCTTGGTTCCGTTGCTCCTTGAGCCTGCGTTTTTCCATGCCACCCTTTCCGGCATTTCTCATGACGTCACGCTCACCACTACCATTGCGGGAAAAACCTTCGATCGACGCACCGGCAGCTTGCTGTGGACACATTTCGGCATCAGTGGGCCGGTGGCCTTGGATGCCAGCCGGGTTTGGGTTCGCGCAGCCGCGCAAGGAGAAACTGTCCGCCTTCATCTCCATTGCTTCCCTCACCTCTCCAACCAGGATGTGGAAAAATGGCTCATACAGGCCGCCACCCTCCCAGGGCGAAAACTTGTTTCCACACTGTTAGCCGAACGGTTACCCACTCGTGTGGCTAGCACGCTGGCCAGCATCCAAGAACCTGGGCTTTCTGACACTCCGATTAACCTCCTGTCCAAAGAGGCTCGCCGGAATCTGGTCCGGACACTCACCCATCTTGATCTTCCCGTCATCGGATCACGCGGATGGAACTTTGCCGAAGTCACAGCCGGGGGTGTCCCCCTGGAAGAAATATCCGCGCATTCCATGGGCTCTCGGCACGTGCCTGGGCTCTATATGATTGGAGAAATGTTGGACTGCGATGGCCGCATCGGCGGATTTAACTTTCAATGGGCCTGGGCGACAGGGTATCTGGCCGGATGCCATGCAGCCTTGGATATCATGAAACAACCGGCAGCAGAGGAAGGGTAATGAATCAGTATATTTTCGAGAACAAATCTGAAGAGAGGGAATTTCAACGACTACAATTGGTTGAAGCCGCGAACGATCCCACTACCATCAGACTGTTGGAGGAAACAGGAATTCAACCAGGGTGGCATTGTCTGGAGGTGGGCGCAGGGGCAGGATCCATCTTGCGTTGGATGGGAAGTCAGGTAGGACCGACAGGCCTGGCGGTGGGTGTCGACAAGAAAATCGCGTATCTTCACAAGGTTGATTCTCCGCCTGTTCAGATTTACCAGGGCTCCTTTCTTGATGTGCCCTTAGAACAATCCTTTGATCTCCTTCATAGCCGGTATGTTTTGATTCATAATCAAGAGGAGAGGACCATACTGGAAAAAATGTATGCTCTCCTTAAGCCAGGAGGCTGGGCACTCTTTGAAGAACCGGACTTCACCTCAGCAACATTGCCAGAACCAGAGCCAAAGACCCCGCAAGGAAGGGTGAACCGAGCCATGTGCCAGATGTTCATCAATCTCGGATTAGATCCGGCCTATGCCCTGCGGCTTCCGCACAAACTGCAAGAAGCAGGATTCCACATCGTCAGAGTTCAATCCCTCATGCATCTCTGTCCTGGAAATTCGCCAATGGCTACCGTGATGGCGGAATCGGCTCTGGTACTCGAACAGGAATATGTAAAAACCGGCATATGCTCACCCAAAGACATTCAAGTGTATGTCAGACTTTCACAGGACTCTACCCATTGGGCGTTGTACCATTCCACCACCTCCGTGATCACTCGGAAGCCCATCATCTGATCCCACACGGCGTACCCATTCACACACGTGCAATGGACTCGCATGCATTTTCTCCGGCTTCTCAGTCTGCCCCCTAGGATCAATGTCTACGATGGGTGCGCGGTGAATCCTCTGTAGACAAATTCATTGCCCCCCTCTTCTCCCTGGCCATAAACGCTCCTACCACCCTTTCCATTTTTCCTATTAATTTTCAGGACTATTTTCCAAGAGAGGGCCATATTCCCTTATCACCACAGCAAGGCACACTGGTTGCAAGATACTGATGGTTATGAATGCTTCGTACCATCCAGAAGGATTCATCTGTTTTGTGGGGGCAGAGATATCATTTCACTGCCTACGAGGCTTCAAGAAGGATTCGCCATGAACACGAATTACTTACCAGACACGACTCAACGAACCGCAGGAATGTTTTCCGGCCAGAGCTATCGGGGCGGAGTCCTGGTCGTTGATGATGAAGCCGCCATTTGCAAAGTCGTTCGAATGGCCTTGGAAAAGGACGGCTATTACGTGGTGGACGCGGAAGACGGGGCGCAAGCCATCCGTATCCTCAATGAAGGAGAGCATCCGGTGGTCATTGATGTCATTATCACGGATATTCGGATGCCCAATATCAATGGCATAGAAGCCATAAAATATTTTCAACGGGAATACCCCAGCCTGCCGTTGATCGTCCTGACCGGATTTCCCGATATCGATCTGGCCACGCAACTCATAAAACAAGGAATAACCGATTATTTGGCCAAGCCGGTCGATCGAAAAAAACTACACACCGCCGTGGCCGATGCCATAGCCTCACGACATCTTAACTGGTTTGCATGAAGTTGTATTTTGCATTATTTTGGGTGTTCCCAAGGGAGAGCCTCGCCCTCACTTTTCTGGACGGAGACAGGAATTCGAAGAGGACGCTTTTGGCCTTGCCTCTTCCCGTTCATTCTTTTTCTCTTTTGGCTTTATCCTCCCCGCGAATTCGGGCATAATGTGCCATATGCTCCGCTTAACATTATGACCCTCCTTGACCATTTTATTGATACCCTACCGAACTTTTTCCCAACTTTACTTGTCCTCGCACTGGTCACTACAGGTTTATGGGTGGCCCATTGGTTCTTTTTCCGCCGAAATGGCGGATTGAAGGAGGAAGACCGATTTTCAGCTCGTGTGGGGATGTTACTACTCGTGGGAGTTGGGATTGTTCTCATTCTCCTAGCCCTTCCTGTCGACAAAGAAACTCACAAGGAGCTTTTCCAGCTATTGGCGCTGTTGATCACAGCGGTGATTACCCTTTCTTCCACGACCTTCGTCTCGAACGCCCTGGCGGGCTTTATGTTGCGAGGCATGCAAAGCTTTCGGTTAGGTGATTTCCTTCGCGTGGAAAATCAATTCGGTCGGGTCACAGAGCGGGGCTTGTTTCACACGGAAATACAAACAGAAGAACGCGACCTCACGACTCTTCCTAACTTATTTTTAGTTTCTCACCCGATTACCGTGCTTCGTTCCTCCGGCACGATTGTCTCCGCCACGGTGTCGTTGGGATATGACATCTCCCACAAGACCATTGAAAAACTCTTATTGGACGCCGCTCTTGCAGCCAAACTCAAGGACCCGTTTGTCCACATTATGGAGCTGGAGGATTATTCCGTGACCTATCGAGTCTCCGGATTTTTAAGTGAGGTCAAACAACTTCTTAGTGCACGGTCAAACCTTCGCGCAAAAATGCTCACCACGCTTCATGGCGCAGGAATCGAAATTGTTTCCCCCATGGTCATGAACCAACGCCCGCTGGAGGATGGCATTCGAGTCTTGCCGCCCCAATCCTCCGAATTGCCGCATGCAGAAGAAAAGATAGTGGAGTGTAATCCTGAATCACTGATCTTTGACAAAGCCGACGCCATGGCACAGATCGAGGCGCTAAAAGAGCAGCGTGCAGCAATTCGAGAGGAAATTACTGCTTTGGAGGGTCAAGGCAAATCAAAAAAAGAACACATCGGCCCCTGGATTGAACAACGGATAACGCGCATTCGGCAGGAAGAAGAGCGTCTCTCCCTCCAGATTCAACAAGCGGAAGCAGCAAAAATTGAGTAAGTTCGCCAGAAATACTTCATCATCAGTAATCATTTCAGAGATCCAAAACTTCTCTGATTAGGGATGATCAAGCTCACTGATCCTCTTCAGGTATTTTGAGATCCTTCGCTACGGTTTTAAAGTAGGCCAAAAGATCTCGCACCGATATAATACCGACGATGTCTCCATTTTCTCCCGTGACGGCCAAGTGACGAATTTTCCGATCGGCCATGAGATCCCGAGCATAATGGAGGGACATATTCCTATCTACGGTTATAATCGGGCTGGACATCAGTTCCTTTACCTTCAAGCGTTCAACTTGGGCAGGGTGTTCAGCGACCGCGCGCACGACATCCGTTTCAGTCACAATTCCGGAAAATTCAGACTCCTGCTTAACCAATAAGGAACCAATCCGCTGGGTATGCATATGTGTAGCCGCTTCCTGAATGCTGGCATCTTCAGTCACAAAGCTCAGATTCCGTGTCATAAATTGCCCAATCGTGGCCATGTCCCTTCCCTCCTGCTTCAAAATTGGAAAAGCCTATTGTGGAGGAAATGCCAGAAAATATCCAGATTTAAAACGTTTCCGTTTTCCATTAATCTTTATCCATAACAAGTGAAGCACTCGTCGTTTCAGGGGATTTCACTCTCGTTTTTCTTTAATCCACAAGCACGGGCCACTCCATCACGATAGCGAAGCCAAAGGTCAAGTGCTTTTTTGATCGCGGCCAGAATTGCATCTTGATGGGAACGAGTGCCGGCATAGTGGACCACCATCGCATAGGCATCATGACGATGACCAGTCTCAACCATTTGATGCGCTCGGATAAGATCCATGGCTTGGTGCGAGACCCCCTGATGTTTGACCAGGGGATGATGTGTAATCTTTTCGTGAATATGCCGGGGAGCTTTGGATTTAACCGGATGGAGGAGTTCCTGACGATCATTGACGCTGCCTTCGACAAAGATCGTCAAAACGGCAGCGCTTAAAACCCAATCAGAACTAGTAGAAATCCGTTCCAACCAGGACCGATAGCGCTGGGTTGCAGGCAATAACCGAATCTTCTCAAATTCGCGTGAGCGAAACCCTAAACCCTCCATCATTCTCATAAAGAGTTCAGGATGTGAAGTCCCCAACGATAGCATCCCGGTATCTTCCTCATAAATATTTTCGGCTAACATTTTTCGGACTTCTAACGGAGGATTTTGCCCGTGAATACGCGCCAGAAAAACGGGGAAGTCCCGGACATAGACGCCATACTCTTGTTGATAATGAATTTTGAGTTGCGCTTTGGAGATGGTTGGCCCAACAAATTGAGGCCAGGCCCAATGATGCTTCTGAGTCATGAGATTCAGCAATTTCAGACGAAATTGCGCTGAAGATAGTTTTTTGATGGACATCCCGTATTTCTTGTTAATGATTCGGTGAATTACCAATCAATCAATGCTCAGACCGAATTCAACTTAATAACCATTCGGATTTCAATCGATTTTCTGGAGTCTTTGATTTTTGCGGGATTGATAACCACAAATTCAGTTGCAAGTATGATTTCTGGCCCATAGGAAGATCTTGCCCAAACATTGAAAATAGCAGGATGAGTCAATTACGCAACTTAGAGGAAATTAAAGAATATCTAGAAAGCACGCGCATTCCTTCCCTAACAAAAGCAAATAATTACAACTCAAACCTTATCATATTCAGTGTCACTACCCCCATCCTTTTTCTTTCTGGGTCAAGGGAATCAAGGACCCAACAACATAAAAATAGCATAAAAAGAAACAAGATCGGAAAATTTTTGCCGGGCAACGATCAATGTGAAGTATTCTACAAAATATGCCAATCTGCATCAGAATAGAAAGGCCCGTAAATACTGTATTCGTCGAAAATTTTTTTCACGTTCCTGGCGCTTCAGCTCAGATGTACTCAAGCTTATCTTGATGTTTAACAATAAAGGAATCGTTTTGTGCTGATGGTAAAAAACAGTGACCGTATTCAGCCATTTCAGGAATCGAGCATATCCCAGTTGGATATTGAGTGATGAAAATTCATTGAATCATCAAGACCTTAGGTGTCAAATCCTGAAGAGAACGGAATGTGGCAACACGTTTGCTTTTGCCTAATAAAGTAATGGGCAATCGGATTAATGCATTGAAAGTATCAACCGTCAACACACGGAGGGATCAAGCAATGATGTATGTGGATAGCCGGTACATAAGCCTGGCTCGCAAAAGCGAATTATTACACCATGAGCACGCCATGAACCAATTACGCAGACAGGTGGCGCAACTCTCAAAAGCGGTTGCGTGGGAATTGGAGCAACACCACTCTCATCTCAAGGAACTCCAACAGGTGGAAGATACTCTTACTGGTAAAAACCAGCCCGCACACGCTACTCAGCCGAACTCGGAGCCAGCTCCTCCTACTACCGGCAGATGGACTAAACAGCGAAAACACAATCACCGGTCTTTTCAAAAACCAGTAGCCGAACTCGTCGGATAGTTTTTCCCCGTTAAAAGTTCATCACTTGACCCACGGAATTTCCGTGGGTCATCTCTTTTTCTTCCTCAGGTTCCTCCCAAAGCGTCATAGGCAAAAGCTTCAGCCATCCTCCTCACACAGCCCCCCAAACAAGGTATTGCCCACTTTCTCCCCCCTGACTACATGATGAGGTCGCTCGAAACCCCTATGCGCATATTTTCCCATAAGCAAGAGACCCAGAAGCCTCCAACCCAATCAGGAGAACTCGCCATTGTGCGAACGCAGATTGGGTATTCACCTATCGCACTGTTTTCCACTAACTACCGGCGACTTCCTCTTCTTCCCAACGCACCGTCTCTCTTTTTCTCAACCTACAGCCTTTTGTCCACAATTCAGCATTTAACCTGGACAACTTGTCCTGGTTGGACAAGCACATCCACCCACAACTGGAAACATCCTGGCGCACAATTTTCAAGTTCACCCAGATGAAAATTTACTAACTTGGCTCGCCAATTCACTTTTTCAATCAAAGGAAACCGCTCTGTTATCGCACTTGGCCATACCGGCAGCATATGAAATCCATAAAGCCTTCGTACATTTTTTGCACAATTGTATTTCGAAACACTTGGCTAGGATGGGTTACGTTCCGTTATCACATGTCCATGCTCTTTTACATACAGACCGGGCCATTCCGTAAACCAGCGACTTTTCTGGCATCTCTTCTCCAATCAAGAAAGGCCCTGACCTTTCCTCCTGCTCGACCCTTGGGTGGGCGCTGAAACCACACCTGGTAATTCCCAGCAAATCGAAAAATGGCGAAACCTGGGTCGCCTCCTTCAAAGCCTTCGCCCCCCCTACCAAACCACGCATATTGTCTTCCTGGCCACATTGACTTTTTTGGGCTGGGCGATATTTGAACTGAACACTTCCTGGCTGCAATCCCGTCTATTTCATACAATTTCCGCTCAACTAACGTACCAAGTAAAACCCGGGCCCTCCCCACTCACGGTGTTTCCCTCATCAGGCCCCTTGGACGAACGACGCGGGTATACCCGACTCCCCGCTATCCTTTCGAAGCTCCAAAAGAAAGGATTCGTGATTCAGGCGCAAGCCCATCCATCGACTGAACTCACAGACCATCTCCGAATCTGGGAATCCCTCCCATCTACCGGGAAAAGGCTCAGGGCGGGTTACACATTGTGGATAGTCATGGTCAGGACCTGTTTCAACATACTGACCCCAAGCGAGTATTTCCCAATTTTGAAGCGATTCCCCCTTTGTTGGTTCAAACCCTCCTTTTCATTGAAAATCGAGAATTACTTGATCCCTGCTGTCCCTATGCCAATCCGGCCGTGGAATGGGATCGGTTAGGGCAAGCATTCCTCACGCAAGGCATCCGGTTGGTGAAAAACGACCAGAACGTTCCCGGGGGAAGCACTTTGGCCACGCAATTGGAGAAATTCCGGCATTCTCCCGGAGGCCAAACCTCCTCCCTTCTGGAAAAAGCCAAACAGGTAACGGCCGCCAGTCTCCGGATTTATCACGACGACGTACGCACGCAAGAAGCTCAAAAACATTTGGTCCTGGATTATATGAATTCATTCCCGCTCGGCGCGTATCCTGGTGCCGGGGAGATCCATGGATTCGGTGATGGACTATCGGCCTGGTTTCACATGGACCTCAACCGGTTTGACCAGATTCTGGCTGATGCTGACCCGACATCTTTGGAAAAAATGGCCTTGGCGGCAGCCACATACAAAAAAGGAGTCAGTCTCCTCCTCGCTCTCAGGCGGCCCTCCTATTACCTCACACACATTGATGCCCTGAACGAGAAAACCAATACCTACCTTCGCCTCCTGACAGAGCGCCGGTATTATTTCCCCTGCTTTGCGGGACCTCGCACTGATTTATCCCTTGGTCTTTGTCGCCAGCATCATCAACGAATTCAAGCCACACCTTCTTTCAGGATCAAAAAGCACCAAATTTCATACGCGCCCATTTACAAAATTTATTAGGGCTTCCAAGTCTGTATGCCTTGGACCATCTGGACGCCGCCGTGGAAACTACCCTGGACCGCGATCTCCAATTCCGAGCGACCACCCTCCTACAACAACTGGCAGATCCCGCCTTTGTGACAGACTCCCAACTGACTCAACCTCATCTGCTTGCTCAAGGGAATCCGGCGGATATCATTTATAGCCTGACTCTGTATGAGCGAACTCCCCACGGCAATCTCCTTCGAGTGCAAACCGACACCCTCAATCAACCATTGGATATGAATCAGGGCTCAAAAATGGATTTGGGTTCCACGGCCAAACTTCGTACATTGGTCACTTATCTGGAAGCCATTGAACGCCTCCATCACGCGTATGCAGGGCAATCCCCGCAAAAGCTCTTGGAGCTCAATCAGCAATCCCTGGACCCACTTAGCCGGTGGGCATTAACCTATCTGCAAACTTCTTCAGACCAATCCCTCTCTGGGATATTAAAAGCCGCCCTCGATCGACAGTATTCAGCGAGTCCAAACGAACGGTTTTGGACTGGAGGCGGGCTTCATACCTTTGCCAATTTCAACAGAGCCGACAACGGGAAACTGTTTACTGTCCGTGAAGCTTTTCATCACTCCGTGAATTTAGTCTTTATCCGCTTAATGCGGGATCTCGTCCAGTATCACACTCTCGCCATACCCGGATCGACCGCGATGGTCCTCAAAGACCCTCTCAATCCCATACGCCGGCAATATTTACAAAAATTCGCCCAACAGGAAGGTCGAATCTTTCTCTATCGTTTCTACGACAAATACAAAGGACTTTCGCCGGAAGAAGCCTGGCAGCTGGTCCTTTCCCAGACTCGGCTCACACCGCTCCGACTGGCTGTCCTCCTGCGCTCGATCGAACCTGAGAAGGATGTCCGGGCCTTCACCACATCTCTGCGACAGACATTTCCAACCATCAAGCTCTCCCCCGAGCAAGCCGACCGGCTTTTTACGCAGACTGATCCCCGCGTGCTCAGCCTTGCTGATCGAGGCTATGTGGCCCGCATCCATCCACTCGAATTGTGGACGGTTGCATTCCTCCGGCAACATCCCGATTCCGGCAAATCCGAACTCGCCCACGCCAGTGAGCAGGAGTTGTTGGAGGTGTACGCCTGGTTATTTAAGACTCATCGCAAAGCCGCACAGGATAGTCGGATTCGACTTATTCTGGAACAAGAGGCATTCATGGAAATCCACAAAGCCTGGAAACGGGTCGGATATCCCTTTGCCACATTAGTCCCGTCGTTAGCTACCGCAATTGGGAGCTCCGCCGACCGCCCGGCGGCTTTGACCGAACTTATGGGTATTCTGGTCAACGAAGGAAGGAAAATCCCCACAGTGACAATTCGGCAACTGCACTTTGCGGAAGGCACCCCGTTTGAAACACTTATCGCACGTCAAGAACCAGAACGGGAACAGATTTTGAATCCGCTGGTCGCTCAAATTCTCCGTCAGGAACTTATCGAAGTGGTGGAACATGGAACAGCGATCGGCGCGAAAGGCGCCTTGCCACCCACAGAGGGTATGACCATCTCGATCGGTGGGAAAACCGGAACCGGGGATCATCGTCAAAAAGTGTATGAACGAGGCTATCGATTAATTGAATCCCGCCCCATCGCCCGAACAGCCACATTTGTATTTCTCATTGACACCCGTTTTTTTGGAACCATTACGGCCCAGGTATCAGGTCCGCATTCTGGAGATTTCAGCTTCACAAGCAGTTTACCCGTCCGCATCTTTCGCTTATTTGCACCGCATCTCCACGCCTATGTCATGCCTCACTCCTTAGAAGCCAAAACCCCGCAACACTTTCAACCACGGAGTTGATCGTTCTGGCCGTCACCTGCTATCAGGCTGAACTACATCCCTGCCCAAGCCTCTCTTTTCCTTCATCCCTTGAAATTTTGAATGAGATCTTCGTTTGAATAGGGCTTGCCCTGAGTGTGAGTCCAACGCATCGGTAGTACGTTGGACCTCTCCCCCACCCAACATCACACCGACCACAAAGCTTTTGTCGGTCCTGGCAATTGTTTGGTGCTTCGTTTACTGACTTGTTTAAAGAAATTCACGGACAAAGTTTCTTTTCTCAGACATGATGTCCATGGTTACCCACGTATGATTCAGACCTTTTCCTGATTTTGCATGCCAAAATGGGTCTTTTAGCCGTTCATACTTCTTATCCTCGTCTTTTGTGGTCACAATTCTTTGGCATCTTCTTTGCTCATTAAATCTATACTTGAAGAAAAAGCCGCTTAGGAAACAAGGAAGGGAACGAAAGAACTCACGCCTCTTGTATCTGAAATGTCTTACCCAAACATTCCGCAGATCAACCAACGCTGTACTTTCCAGACAAGTCAGTGGGATTCATAAACGAGGCAGGGAATTCACCCCTTTCACCAACCATGGGCCAGGCTCGTACAACCATAACCAACGGGGAGGGAATCTTCTCTCTCATTCATAAAGGAGGAAATTGACAAACATGGGAAACGTGATTCAATCATTGAAAACGGGTACTCTCGTATTGGCATTAGGCACCATGCTTATGGCCTGCGCCGAAAAACCCATTCAAGGGACTGACTCGGCCTTGCAAGCCCTTCAGGCTGCCAAGCAAGCCGGTGCGGAGAAATATGCTCCTGAATCCTTGCGTGTTGCGGAGGACGAATATCAAAAAGCGCAGGAAGAAATTGCAGCGCAAGACGATACTTTTGTCATGACGCGCAACTATGATGCGGCCAATGCCATCTTAGTAAAGGTCATAGCGGATGCCGAAAAAGCCAAAACCGAAGCTATCGCAAGCAGGCAATTGGTGAAAACCGAGGCGGAAGGAGCCGTGGTACTCGCCAAAACCTCATTAGAGGAAGCCAAAAATCAGTTGGCCCAAGCGCCAACGGGCAAAGGAACCCAGGCCGATCTGCAAGCTTTACGTGGCGACCTACAAGCCGCAGAAACCACATTTGCTGAAATTGACGCCATTATGGCCATGGAAGACTATATAGGAGTCAAGGCTAAAGCCGAATCCGTTCAAGCCTTAGCAGCCCGCGTGAATGAACAGGTCGCGCAGGCCATTCAGAAGACAGGAAAACACAAGAAGGCCTAACACATGCGAGGATGGGGCTCTGGCCGACAACCAGCCAAACGACCAGCCGTTTGGCTGGCGGCTGGAGCTCTCATCATGCTTTCTTTCCTGATCGTTGCCTGGTGGAAGGCAGATCGCCTTCCCGAAATCTTCCCATCTCAGCTTGAATCGCTCGACCGCCAGGTTTGGAGCCACGGGGCGGAAGCCTCTTTCCCGGAACAATATCGCGCATTTCACCAGAACATCATCGATCTTCGAAAGCAATGGCGGAGAGCACAAGCACGTTGGTGGCCAACCACCGACACCTATACGCTTCAGGCAACCTACCAAAACCTGCTGCAAGAAGGCTCGAACCTTCTTAAGGCCTCCACACACCAAAAATTCACCCGGCACCAGCAACTGACAACCGCCCTGGAGTCGGAACGTCGCCAAGTCACCCGTCTACGTGCATTAACCGGCATATTTGATGTTCGACGAAACCTACGGACCCTCTCGCTAACGGAGGGATTACTGAATCAGGCAGCCTCTCGACTCGCACAAGACAGCGGCAAGCAAGCACATATTCTCCTCAGACAGGCACGAGAATCTCTTGTACCCATTGAGTCTCAAGCCATTTCCCAAATGGAACGGTATGGGACCGTCTCACAACTGGCCAGGTGGAACCATTGGGTCACCAACACCCTGGATTGGTCTTCAAGCACAGGTGGCACAGCTATCGTTGTCATCAAAGCCTCCCGCCATCTCATAGTCTATCGGAATGGAAAACCCCTTCGCCGTTTTTCTATTGATCTCGGTTTTTCAGGACTTCAGGACAAGTTGCAGGAAGGGGATGGCGCGACTCCGGAGGGACAGTTTCGTATCCTGCAAAAGAAAGGACCGGGATCCACCAAATTCCATAAAGCCCTCCTACTCAATTATCCAACCAATGCCCATCGTCAACGCTTCCAGGAAGCCAAGAGCAAGGGAGGCTTGGCGGCGCACCGCGGAATCGGAGGCCTCATTGAAATTCATGGCCAACAACCTGATGGCAACAGCACGACCAATGGCTGCGTCGCCCTCCAAAATGCAGATATGGATGCCGTCTTTCATCTCGCTGAAGAAGGGACTCCGGTGACAATCGTCGGAGCTCTACAATCGGACAATTGGGTGGTCAAAGCACTTGGCGACATCACCAACCATGCCCGCCAACGATTCGCTCTCCCGACAGATTCCCTTACCGCCCGATACCGACACGATCATTCGAAGGAAACACTTTAAGGTGGTACATTCGACGGGGGACCGTCGGATGACCGCCGCACCCGCCTCATCAATATCTGCGGTTCAACCAGTTCCACATCATTTAAATCACGCAACTTTGCAATACCATTAAGCGCCGTGGCAATATTTCCATCCTGGCTCCGAACCCATGCGGCATGAGGTGCATAGGAAAGTGATTCATGAATTGAGAAGCCGCACGCTTCTATTTCTTTTTGCCGACTCTCGACGGAAACCTGGGACCGGAAACGAATAAACACCTTGCCGGACGGCACTCCTTGGGGACCATTGGGCTCCAGACGATAGACCGGAGTCACGATCAGGTCGGAAGGAAGTCCCGACAAGGCCGGGACCTCACCTCGGCACACGTTGATGACCGGATCATCAAAAGAGTACAACACCGAAGTGGTCAAAGCCGGAGGCACTGGCCCATGGACCGCAAAGCAGTCAGATTCACGAACATAGACATGGGACAAGGCTTGGGCCTCTACCCTCATCCTTAGAGGAAAGTGGGAAAAGGGATCGTTCAAAGCCATGAGCCATTCTACGAAGGAATGCGAAGCAAGTCCAAGCATCATTGTGTAGTCAAACAGAAGGAGAACACCCATGCTGTCATTTCGTTATGGAGGACAAAACGGGAGAGCGTTCAAACTGAAAACCGATGAAGATCTCGTGGTCGTGCGAACGCAGAGTCGTCGACCATTGGAAGCCGCCGCTCAGTCAACTCAAGCGCGGCAGGCACTGGACAATCTTGAGCCCGTGCACCGGTTTCACCATGCCGGCGTGGAAATCTTTCGATATCCCCAAACCATTCGACGCGCGAGCGCGCGAGGAGCCATCCGCACCACCATACAATCCGTAAAAGACGTACAATTTGCCGGACGGGTCCTGGTCGATCCTCAATCAAAACAACCTGTTCTATATACCGAAAATCTTTTTGCTAAATTTGATGATGACCTGGCCGAATCCACTTGTCGAAAATTCTTAAAAGCCTCCGGACTCGGAATCAAACGGGTATTGGAATATGCTCGCAATACCTTCTTTATCGAAGCGCCCGAGGGCACAGGGCAGGAAGTGTTTGCCATAGCCGAGAGTCTCTTGCGGCATAAACATGTGGAGCTCTGTCACCCTGAACTTGTCAGACAAATGGGATGGCGAACAGCATTTCCCCGACAGTGGCACCTGAAAAAGACCACGATTGATGGAACGGTCTATGATGCCCATGCCAACGTGGAGGCCGCCTGGGCACTCAGTGAGGGAGAAAATATCACTGTCGCCATCATTGATGACGGCATGGATCTTGATCACGAAGAGTTTACCGGTTCAGGAAAACTGATCGCTCCTCGAGACGTAACACGCGCCACTGATGATCCTCGACCCGGCAGCCGGGATAATCATGGAACCGCCTGTGCGGGCGTCGCCACCGGCAACGGTTTTCATGGTGCCGCCGGAGTCGCTCCCAAAGCCCGATTGATGGCCATTCGTTATGTATCTCCCTTAGGCTCACAAGCCGAGGCTGATGCTTTTATCTGGGCCGCCCAACATGGCGCGGATGTCATTTCCTGTAGCTGGGGGCCGGAGGATGGCGCCTGGTGGGATCCACGCGATCCGCTCCATCACACCGTCGTGCCCCTGCCGGATTCCACTCGCCTTGCTATTGATTGGGCCGTCGCGAATGGACGCAACGGAAAAGGGTGTGTGATTACCTGGGCCGCCGGAAACGGCAACGAAAGTGTCGATAACGATGGTTATGCCAGTTATGAAAAAGTGATTGCCGTGGCCGCCTGCCACGCCAAAGGGAAAAGAAGTGCCTATAGCGATTTCGGCAAGGCTATTTGGTGTACCTTTCCCAGCAACGATACGATTCTCCCCATACCGGGAATCTGGACCACCGATCGCTCAGCATCAGCAGGATATAATCCCGGACAAGTGAGTCGAGGCGATGCGGCAGGCAATTATGTCAACGATTTTGGCGGCACATCAAGCGCATGTCCCGGTGTCGCAGGGGTGGCCGCCCTCATTCTCGCTCGCAACCCTTCCCTGCGATGGGATGAGGTCAAAGATCTGCTCAGACGCTCGTGTGATCAAATTGATCCAAGCGCTGGCAAATATGACACCAACGGTCATAGCACCTTATATGGGTATGGCCGGATCAATGCCAAACGCGCGGTAGAATTGGCTGCACCGGCTATTCCGACCCCTACCACTGTTCATACCTCAACTGCCATCATTCCCATTCGCGACCTGCAAACCTCACAACTCTCTCTACAAGTGGCCGAGACCACCCCGCTCACCTCCGTCAAGATCGGAGTGGATATTGAGCATTCGTATATCGGTGATTTGATCATTAAGCTGGTACCCCCTAATTCAACAGGAGTATCGTCCATTATGCTTCATAATCGGATTGGAGGCGGCACAGATAATATCCACACCACCTATGATGTCACCACGACACCGGATCTCCTGGCCCTCGTCGGCAAAATTCCAAAGGGAAAATGGTCACTGACGGTTCAGGATAAAGAGAAACTTGATACGGGCCGCATCTTACAATTTTCGGTGACGCTGGTTTTCTAGGGAAGTTAACCGACATGGCGCTTAGGAGAGCGTATGCGTGCATCGGTCACCGCCTACCTAATATGTCGGTGGCCGATGCCATCTGAGATGAAAATAGGACTCCTCACCGGGGACCGGTTTAGAAAAACTTGATCTGATTTGAACGCTCCCAGTATATTTGCCAGGCTGATCACCACATTCAAGAACACAATTTCATGCCTCTGTTTCCATTTCGTGCTCACCCACCTCTCGCAGTTATGTTGATCATTCTTCCTCACTCATAAAATTTCTTCCCTGCCATCAGTAATTGATCAACTTGAAATGTTGTGCCTTCCCTTCTTCTCACATCAAATTCTGCGCGAACGATCACTCTTTTAAGGTTTAATGAGCATTGTTCGCATGCGTTCCTAACTCGGTCATGCTCCCAGATAGACTGGAGAGCCTTAAGCGTTGATTCATCATTTTTTCAAAGGAGGTTTTTATGGCCCAATCCCCGACTTCACCGGATTCTCCTCTCGGTTCCACACCGGAAGACATTCCCCATTGGATCGAACACGTATTCGAAATGGGTATTTTTGCCAGCCGGTGGATACAAGCACCCTTATATGGTGGATTGATCCTCGCTGAAGTGCTCTATGCATGGAAATTCCTGACCGAACTATGGCACATGGTGCACGACATTGGGGACCTCACTGAAACCGTGTTTATGTTAGGAATCCTCACCCTGGTGGATATCACCATGGTGGCCAATCTACTCACCATGGTTGTCATCGGAGGATATGCGACATTTGTCAGTAAAATAAGTCTGGAGAGTCATCCTGATCGACCGGATTGGCTCAGTCATATTGATCCGGGCACGATTAAAGTGAAACTCGCAGCCTCGTTGATTGGCATCTCCAGCATTCATTTACTCAAGGCCTTCGTCAACATTGCCAATGTGCCCATTGAACACATTCAATGGCAACTCATTATCCATCTGACCTTTTTAGGCTCGGCCATCTTGTTAGCCTGGACTGATAAAATCATGACCAGGGTGAAACCTCATTAGCCCTTAGACACGTGCTGAAATGGCAAGCAGGCCTTCTCTTCTCTGCCTTCTCTGGTAATCACCAAAGGAGGCAGAGACCACAAGTCCGCTAAACGCCATACCCAGCAACAAACCAGTCCCCCCATAGCAGGCTGAAAGCTCAGGAGTGCTCAGGACAAGGTGGATGCATTCGAAAAAACAGGTCACAGTAAAATGCTCATTCCGCCCATGGTTGTAAACAGGAACGATCGGCGTTTCTTTTTGCCACGATTTCTTCTACAATTTCCGCGTAATCTCCTTTCCCGAGAAAGTCGAAACCGGTGCCTTACAGCGTTTCTTCCTATTTGTTGACCAGAGTACTCCTGCTATAGATTGTCTCATGGAATCTTCCACCCCTCACGAATCGTACAACCTTGATATTCAAACCCCTGTCGGACATCTGACGGCGTCGGTTGCAGTACCGACCGGATTCATTCCCATTACCGACATTATCCCCCTCATGCGATCCCTTGGAGAACAAGCTCACCAGCTGGCCATCGACACCACCTCTCAAACCGGTGCCACCATATCCTGCCAAAAAGGCTGCGCCGCCTGCTGTCGCATGATGATTCCCGTCGCCCCTCCGGAGGCCCTTGCGCTCCTGTCGGTTGTTGAAGCCCTCCCCTCTCCAAAAAAGGAGCGGTTGCTTGAGCGATTTCAGGCCGCTCAAAGGACCTTGCGTGAGGCCGGCCTGGAGGAGGGGTTGCAACGATTGGCCTTTTCTGAGGATCAAGGCACCGATGAAGAATTGGAACCTCTTAATCGGGCGTACTATGCGCTGCGAATGCCCTGTCCATTTCTGGAAGATGAAATCTGCTCAATCTATGAACAGCGGCCATCCGCCTGCCGGGAATTGCTGGTCACTTCCCCTGCGGAACTTTGCCAAGACCTGATACGAAACCCCATCCAACTGATTCCTTCCCCGTTTCGAATCGGGACGGTCCTGAGCAAACTTTGGACGGATTGTTACCAGGGCCCGGTTCGTCTCATACCCCTCCCCCTTGCACTGGAGTGGGCTACCGTCCATAAGAGCCAGAAAACCCGAACCTGGGCCGGGCCTGAACTGCTGAGCCGGGCCTTGGATGCCGCAGCGCAATATTTACAACGCCAATCCCCATAAGAGGCACAAAGCACCTTTTGTTTCATCCACGAATCAAAGGTCCTTCGTGCGGGCCTACAAGACATCAACCAACACCGGCAAAAGAATGGTGGGAGCAGGTTCAACCCTCTCCTTTTAAGCCGGAAAACATTCCCGGACTTCCATCGAAACGCCAGAAAATATTCGCAGAACCACTCCAAATCTGAACCAGAATTTTCAGGAAAAATGGACAAGATTTCTTTCCTTGGACAGGATGTCTCTCCGCATCATGTTTTTGCGAGAAATTTCACCGCCTTATCTCAAAAAAATGTAGGAATTCCTTCTGCACCGCAGATCAAAATCTGGCATTACCTTTGCTGATACATCTAAGAGTAGTAAGCCATGACGGCTTACCTAACCTTTAAAGGAGGTGCCACTGTGAACCAATCAAATCCAAAAGACCCCAAAAAGGGTATGCCAATCGGGAAACCGACTGCCGCCCCTAGCCCTGCCAAGCCACAGCAAAATCCGGCCAAAAAGCCAATGGGCAAATAGGTATCCGGACGATACCCGATACCTGCATTTCACGACCTTTTACCATCAAGGAAAAGGCCCCACCTGTTCAGGTTTTGATTCGGGCGAACAATAAGAGGGGCCGGAATGGTTCGGCCCCTCTTCCTCCTAAAGAAAAACGACCTTCCGGACTGATAAGGATATCCCAAGTATCGTGACTGAAAGAGTCCCAATCAACGTCGGCTGGAACGCTCTCAACGGGAACATGCCTCGAACCGTTGACTTTCCCTGTGGCAGACATGTGCTTTTCCTGACCTGGCTGCTCTTGGCCGGTTGCGCAGAACCGCCTATCTCCGAATTGAACGCAGCCTCCCAAGCTCTTGAAGACGCGAGAATATCAGAAGCCGAACATTACGCCATTGAGAGATTCACGGAAGCGGAAACGGCATTTCGACAGGTACAACAAAGACTGGATCGACAGGGAGATCGGATGCCGCTTTTTCGTAATTATGATCCTGTCATCACAATGCTGTCGGAAGTCTTCAACAACGCCACGCAGGCCAAAATCGAAGCCATCGCCAATAAAAAGGAGTCCAAAGCCAATGCTGAGGTGGCTCTCGCCTTTGCCAAACAGCATCTTCAAAACGTTCGTGCGCTCCTGGCAGATTTTTCCGCTCCCACGCCTGATCATGGGGAGCTGGACCAACTACTACAAGCCTTTCATGACACAGAAACCCTCCTCGCTGAAATCGAATCCATTATGGCGCAAGAACACTTCATCGACGTGATGACCACCTCCCATTCCGTAGAATCTTTTGCCACTCGAATTCAAGCACAGATCATCTCTGTCAAACGGCTTGCCGCAAAGCAACACGTCTAATAATGGAGAACCCTATGATCACTAGGCCAACCAGGTTTCAGTCGGCCTGGCGTCGGCGCTGGATGATAACGCTCCTGCTGGTCCTGCTTCCAGCGTTGACGTTTGCCTGGTGGGGACACACAGACTATCCCGACACGTTTCCTTCACTGGTCGAAGACCTGGACCGACAGGCGTGGGTCAACGGCGCAGAGACCCTGTTTCCTGATCGATATCAACAATTCCATACACACATGCTCGAACTCCGTGCCCAATGGCGGACGGAGGCCAATCACTGGTGGACAACCGGCGACGCTGAACAGTTCAACCAGACCTATCAACAACTGGTGGAAGAAGGCTCTCTGCTGATCGAAGCCTCTCGCCAAAAAATCACTGCCCTGCGCTTGGAGGTCGAGGAGCTCCTTCAGCCTGAACAGGCGCAGCTCACACGGTTGCGAGCGCTTTCTCATGATTTCGACCTGGAAGACGACATGCCGGCACTGTCCCAGGCAGAGGGATTGCTTCGAGAAAGTGTGTTGCGATTAGAGCAGAGACAATACATGCAGGCCCGGTCGGCCGGAGAGCAGGCGATTGAACATCTCCGCCGCGTGGAAGCCCATGTCGTCACACAAATGAACCGCTATACGAACGAGGCCCAAATTGCCCGTTGGGAGGAATGGGTCACGCAGACCATACAACGATCAGTCGGCACAGCCGTCATTGTCCTCAAGGCCCCCCGTCGCCTCCTCGTCTACCAACACGGCCGGGTCATTACGGAGTATCCGGCACGGGTGGGATTTTCAGGATTGGCCGACAAACTCTACGAGGGAGACGGCGCCACACCGGAAGGACAATTTCGCGTGATGCACAAAAAAGAGGGAGCGGGGACTATCTATTATAAAGCGTTACTCTTGGACTATCCCACGATAGCCCACCAGCAACGTTTCGACGAGGCTAAAGCCAATGGCCTGGTGCCCCAGAACCGGTCAATCGGCGGCCTGATTGAAATTCATGGCGAAGATCCCAATAACGAAGAAACCACCAGTGGGTGCATTGCCTTGGAAAATTCGGCGATGGATGACGTATTCGGACGGGTAAAAGTCGGAACGCCTGTCACTATCGTAGGGGCATTGAACCAGGACAATGACGTCGTGACCTCCTTACACCAACTGGAAGTCCATATTCAGGAACGGAATGAACGGTGGCACAAACCTCATACGCTTGCCGCCTCACTCGCCGGCACAGAATAAAATGGCATCCTTGATAATCCCCCACTCACGCCAGACGTTTCTGCTGAGCCTGCTCGTCGTCCTGACAACGGCACTTGGAGCTTCTCCTCCCCAGGCTCCAAAGCGCACCCCAACCGTGGTCCCGGTGACGATCCAACCCCAGGAAGAACACATCCCGTTTTATCCTTCCACTCCCGGTCTCCTTGCCACAGCGCCAAAGGGCCTCTACCTCGTGGTCGATACGGCTCAAAATCGGGTATCCCTTCGAAAGGGCAATCGAATTCTCTACAGTGCCGTGGCTTCAACCGGCAGCGGGGCACGGTTGCAAGATCCTCGCAATCCCGGGAACGGATGGGTGTTCGATACTCCGCGTGGGGTGTTTACGATTTCCAGTAAAATTAAAAATCCGGCCTGGAACAAACCCGATTGGGCCTTCATTGAAGAGGGGCAACCCATTCCAACCAAACCCAAAGACCGGATTGAAACGGGCGTGCTGGGAGACTATGCCCTTGGTTTCGGCAATGGCTATTTCATCCATGGCACGCTGTATACGCGAACGCTGGGCACCAACGTCACCCATGGCTGCATCAGACTCGGAGATGAACCCCTTGAATACGTCTTTCACCATGTGCCCCTTGGCGCAACCCTGATCATCTATTGAATCCTCTCAAGTCTTGCTTCATCCACTGGAAACTCCAAACCACCAGCTCCTACTTGGTGTGGATGCTTCTCCTCATCCTTGTCCTGGGGGAGGCCTGTTCTTCCCAAAGCGGAGCACAACAAAAAACCTCTTCTCCTCCCGTTGAACAAGAGCTGCAAATGGCAAAAACCAAATCGCTCTATTTCATCGTCGATACGGACAAGAACATCGTATTACTCAAAGCCCGTGGCATCCCCCTGCGGACATTTCCCTTGACCGGCACCGAGTGGATCGGAGCCCCTCTCCCCCACTCAACCGTCCTGCACCTCCAGACGAAAGACCCATCGGTCTCCCCCCTGCCCATTTCTCCTCCATCAGCTTTATCTCAGGAATCTCCGCCGGAAGATCCCATCACTCCCTTAACCGTTAGCAACATGCCCGCGCGCTATGAGCTTACCTTTCAAGAATCCCTGACCATTCTGGTCCAACCCCCTCACCTCCCCTCCTTTTGGGCAAATCTGGGGCATCAAATAGCCGGCTGGGGACGACGGGTCACAGCCAGAATGGCGACCTGGGGCGGGTCCCACCAATACCTGGTGCTCTCACTTAATCCTGCCGAAGCGCAAGCCTTGTATTGGGCCGCCATCCCGCCTATGACGTGCCTGGTGATTCCGGGAAATCCCGTAGACCAATAAAACCCGTTCTCTCATTCAGCGATCAATGGTTCGTTTCCTACCAGGCCTGGAGATTCGCCAACTGTATCCCTAAAAACATGAAAGCTCAGAATCTACCAACTGCCCCTGGTATGTTACAGGAAGAGGCGAAAGACCATCTGAAAGATTAAAGATGGCAGACAAGACACCGAGGGAGACTGAACCACCAAAAAGCAGCCACCGGAGAATGGGAATTTCAAGCCGGCAGGGAGCACTTCAACCCAAACGGCTGGAGATGAACGGCACCGGGTGGGAAAATCCTTTTCGCTTGGAGCGGCGGGAAAGTCGAAGGGAGAGAGGGTGATGTTACTGAAATGCTTGAAATTCAGACATGTTCTGGGCGAATGAACCGTCTTGCGATGGAAATGGGGACGACTACTCTTTCAACATGACATACAATTGACCATCCTGGATTTTCATATCCTCGACACCCTTCGAAAATTGATCCCAAAATCCTCCTGAGCCACCAAATTCTTCCACCAGGTTGGTATTCTTAATATCTCCCCACCAGGCACTGGGAAGTGGAATGCCTCCGAGACTGATACCCCGCATCGCCACCACAGGCTTCCCATTGGAATAACTGAGTTCCAGTCCAAAATTGAGTTTCAACATCTTTCCACCCACAATGGGCATCTCATGATTAATCGGGACCACCAGTTGGACACTGACGAGGTCGTCCGCCATATCAACAGCCACATGTCTGGCCATATACGAATCGGTGGCAATCAAGGCATTGACTTCCCGCTCGGTTAACTGAATCTCCCGATTCCCATCTGTTTCAGCATAGGGCACTGGTTCAAGGACCGCGTCTAGTGTGGACGGGGAAGGTTGGGACACGGATGAAGAAGCGGCATCGGCCATCTGAAGCAAGTGAGCCATTTTGGCATTCAGAACCTGCTGTTCCGACTCACCCAGTCGGGTCGGTTGAAACATCGTGGCATAGACGTACTGGTTCATCCACCAAACGACACCCAACGTCGTGGCCAACACCGCAAGCCCGACAAAAAGCATAACCTGTTTCCCACTAAACTTTCGCCGTGAAACCGCTTTTTTCTTTGTTTCAGCATTCATGACTTTCTCCCCCTTTCCAAAGTGTCCGTGAGCCAGGATACGAAGGCATCGATAGCCGATTAAGATCCGAAATGTTGCATTTGCAGTGAGAACCTAATTATTATGGACTTGGCATATAATTTCCTTTCCTCCAAGCATTAAAAAGACAATACAATCCTCGCGGCAAGGTGATGAGCTATTCAGTGCATGAGCGATCTCACATCCTCACGTGATAACCCCGAAAAAAGCTATGAGAATTTAAGAAGTGGACAAGAAGTCCAATATCCGTTTAATCAAGAAACGAGGAATTTGTGAAAACGGTTATTGAAGATCAATTGTATTTTCGTTTCGCCCTCACTAACCAAACATAAGACCAAGGACTCCCCCCAAAGATCCAAGGGAAAGGCACTGAAAAAATGTTGATGGAACTTTCTAAGATTTTACCCCTCGCAATTAGAAAAAAAGCGTACCGGCTTGTCATACAGATGGTGAGGCAGCATGAGCAGGAAAGCGCCAAAAAACTAGAGGACAAGCTGCCCAAAATAGATTTAACGAAGGAACATATACAAAACTTAAAGATTTTAACCAATAAGGCCGCCCTCCTTGATGTATTGCCTAAACATTCGATCGGAGCGGAAATTGGCGTCTCGCGCGGAGATTATTCTGAAAAAATTCTTTCCATCGTCCAGCCAAAACAGTTGCATTTAATTGATGCCTGGGGTAGTGCACCCTACCAAGTCAAGACGCTCATAGAGGAGCGATTCCAAAAAGAAATTCAATCAGGACAAGTGCTGATATGTCAGGGAATCTCAATTACAGAACTGGAAAAGAAGGATGATGGAATTTTTGATTGGGTGTATATCGATACGGATCACAGCTACGAAACCACAGCGAAAGAATTAGCGCTTTGTCGAAAAAAAGTAAAAAAAGGGGGCATCATTGCGGGTCACGATTATGTGACAGGGGCCTGGATGTCCAATCGCAGATACGGGGTCGTTGAAGCAGTGAATGAATTTTGCATCAAATACAATTGGGAAATGATTTATTTAACGATCGAACATCACCGGCACCTCAGTTATGCCATAAGGGAAATTTCTTCCTGATCTTCGCACTGTGCCCCGATCATAAGATCTAGAATTTCATAATGAACACTTACATAAGTATTCATAATTGAGAAATATCTCCACAGCTCATAGCCAACATTGGAAGGAATCTGCACCGTGACAGTGAATGGGTTGTCCATCCAGTTCACATTTTAACCCACCTGGAAGTCCGGCTTTCTCGCCGGACAACTCTTCAAAGATATCCTTGAGACACATTACAAGACAGACATCCTACCCCTAGACAACCATAGCCAATCCGCTCGGCTCCAATAATCGTGAGAGACAGGTACAGGATATCCACCCTCTCTACTCAATCACGTCTCACTGAAAACTAACTCTGCCAGGAGAGCCCGGTCTCGTTTATAATAATCCGTACCATCATCAACGATAACTCTGATAAAACCGATCCAGGGAAGCTTCCCCTCCCACAAAGTATACCGCAATAATTTCTTATTGATACTCTTGGCGTTGAGCCCCGGAAAGAATAACGATGCGAATTCGGATTATTTGGGAGAAATAGGGGAATAGGTGGACGACCCCGTGCACGCATGAGTTGGAAAATGCGGCTCATCCCGCTCATCTTATTCGCGATATACGGACTGTATTTTTACGTCTCGAATCAAGAAATCGTTCCACTGACGGGCCGATCGCAATTGGTGGACATGACTCATGAGCAGGAAATGGCCTTGGGGCTCCAGTCCTATCAAGAAATTCTCAGCCAATCGCGGGTCATTCCGGAAGGACAGGTCGTCGATCTGGTCCGAACCATCGGCCGTCGTCTGGCAAATGCGGCAGCCGATGTGGATCCCGGATTCGAATGGGAATTTAATGTCATTGACTCACAACAGGCCAATGCCTTTGCATTACCAGGCGGGAAAACCGCCGTATATACCGGACTCATTCCGGTTGCGGAAAATCAAAGCGGATTAGCCGTCGTCATGGGCCATGAAATCGCCCATGCCATCGCGCGTCATGGCGCCGAGCGCATGGCTCATCAAAAGTTAGTCCAGATGGGCACCATAGCCGCCACCGTGGCGGTGGGCGATATGGATTACGACACACAGAGAATGGTTATGGGCGCATTAGGAGTCGGGGCACAATATGGCGTGCTCCTCCCCTTTTCCCGTGACCATGAATCAGAAGCGGATTATATGGGCCTGCTGTTTGTCGCCCGTGCCTGTTTCGACCCCACGGAAGCCCCGAGACTATGGGAGCGCATGGGAGAAATGAGTCAAGGGAAGCAACCGGCCGAATTCATGTCCACCCATCCCAGCCATGAGACCCGCATCAAACAATTTCAAGAATGGATGCCCGAAGCCCTTGCCCTTCGCCAACAGTATTGCAGCAAGTCAGGCCCCCATCCTCGTAAAAATCCTCCTAGGAAAGATATTCAAAATTCTTACGCCTCATCCCTTTCTTCGGCACGACGCCTGCTCCCTGGCCCAAGGCGGACGCTCTCATTCACCGGCAGCCCTTGTCTGAGCCCTTCGCCTCGCTTGTATGGTGTTTTGTTGCTCACTCTTGAGAAGCTACGAGAAACTGGGGTGGAGGGACATCGCCTGGCATCTGCCGCACGGCGGACAGACTTCCTGAGAACTCTCCCACCCACACCACAAACGTCGATGAGGAATCTCGCGGCAGGGACCCTGACCGCCGATTTACCCGCAAGCTCACGTCGGTGTGTGCCACCCCAACCTCGTTCATTTTTTCTTGCTAGGAGGCGACGATGATGCAACCCCTTCTGAACGTCGGCGTGGATGTGGCCAAAGACGCCGTCGTAGTGGCGTGTGCCGAGCACAGCTTTCCGGTCAAGAGTGTTCCCAATCAGCGGGCTCCGTTGCGGGCTTGGCTGAAGTCGCTCCCAGCCGGGAGCCGCATCGGCTTGGAATCCACCGGGGCCTATCATGAATTGCTGGCTGACCTGGCGCAGGCCCACGGGTATACCGTCTTTCTGCTCAATCCCTTAGAGACTCGGCACTACGCCAAGGCCATGGGCACTCGGGCCAAAACCGACCGAGTGGATGCGGAATTGATCGCGCGGCTCATCGCGCAAGAGCACCCGCGCTTGCGGGCCTACGCGCCCCCTACGGCCAACCAACGCAAGCTCGATCGGCTGATTCGACGGCGTGCCACGATCGTCGGCCTCAAAGGCACGCTCAAGCTGACGATGCGCCATCTGGGCGGCTTTGCCGCCGAACTCAAGGCCGTGGTGGCCAAACTGGACGCCTTGCTCGCCAAGATTGATGCGACCATGGCCGTGATTGCGGCCGATTCCCCCCAACACCAGGAGGCGCAAGACCGGGTAGAAACCATTGTGGGAGTCGGGCCCTTGGTGGGCATCAGCCTGACTAATACGTTGGAGCGCGTACCGTTCCGCAAGGCGGATGCGTTCGTCGCCTTCATTGGCTTGGATCCGCGGGCGAATGACTCGGGCCACAAAGCCGGGCGCAGACGGTTGTCCAAACGCGGCCCCGCCGAATTGCGCCGTTTGCTGTTTAACGCCGCGATGTCGGCCATCAAAACCACCGTCTGGAAACCGATCTACGAGTCTTACCGCACTCAAGGCTGGAGCACGACCGCTTCGTTAGTGATCATTGCTCGCAAAATCGCCCGCGCCGCTTGGTCCATTCATCATTACGGCACAACCTTTAATCCAGAACGGATCACAAAATGCTTGACATAAACCATAGAATCTCAGGACAGACTTCCTATGAGGTTGTCAAGCCTCATTCTTACGCCGTTGCTCGTAGGTATTGCCGGGTCATATTCGCCAAATGATAGGACTCGTCGTATGGCACCTGGTGCTGCCACATGCGAAAAATGATCTTCAACCATTTGGCCCCTAACCCGCGCAGAGCTTGGTTATGTTGATGCCCTCGGGCGCGACACCGTTGGTAATAATGCTTCGCCCATTCACTATGTCTCAGCGACTGAAAGGCCAACTGCCAAATGGCCTGACGGAGGTGCTTGTTGCACGCGATCCGAAACCGCACCACACAACTTTTCCCACTCTGGCGCGTCAGCGGCACGGTCCCAGCTTGGGCTTGCAGATGGCTCCACGAGGCCCAGCGACCCGGGGCATCGCCCAGTTCCGCCCACAACCGGGGAATCATCGTACCACTAAGGCCTCCCGGCAGCGTCTGCATCCACTCAGCTGCCGGGAGGGTCACGAAAAAACGTTCAATCTCCGCCTGGTACTCCGTCACCGCCCGGTGGGTCACCAAGACCTGCGCGACCAGCACGGCCACCAAGCGGGCCTTGGCCCGCACGACATGCTCGGGCACGGGCAATTGCGGGGCATGCAGTTGCTCCCACAACGCAGTCGTCCGCACGGAGCCCAGCCGATGCTGCCGCGCAAAGCGCTGCCACGAGCTCAGCCGCAGTTTGGTCAGGGTGGCCGGGGTTGGATAGGTTTGCAGAAAATCCAACGCCAGTTGCGTCGTCAAGTCGCCAAAGAGATCCAACACCCGGGGATAGTATTCCTTCAGAGTGCTCGTGAGCTGATTGAGTGTCCGTGTCTGTTGGCGGACGATCCGCGTGTGATCGCGAGTGAGGAGTTTGACTTCTTGCGCGGCAACCGAGCTGGGCCGCAAGGGCGGGAGGTGCACGTGATCAGTGCGCAGAAACTGCGCTAGCACCCGGCCATCAAACGTATCACTTTTCGAGGCACTCATACGAAACCGATCGCGGGCTCGATCGACGGCTTTGGGATTCACGGGGTACACGACGACACCATGATCCAGCAGACAATCCACCACCCGCCCGTCAGGTTTCTCAATGGCCGCCCACAGCTCAATTCCTGCGGCACACCATTCATCGAGTTGCCGCCCCCAGACGCTCAGCCCCATCGGTGTGTGGGCCACCATCCCTTCCCACACGATGGCGCCCGTCTCCTCTCGCACACACACGCCATGCTGCTCCTCGCCCCAATCTACTCCCAGATAATACCGTGCCATCGTTCCCTCCTTGGTCAAAATCTCCCACAGCGCCTGAACGACTCGTTAGCCTTATATTGGTCCTCAGGGGGACGACTTCCTATTGAACGTTGCTCGCCGTTCGTTGCCTGGGGGGGACGGTCTGTCCTGGCTCCTTTGGAGGGAGTAGGCTTTGTTGGTCCTCGCCCCAGCAAGCGCCAGGGATGCATGATCATGAATGAAAAACGAACGGATCACAAATGACTTAGAGGATTATATAAGGCTCCGCGAGTTGGGCTGCCCTCCTCAAACTCGCGTCCGCCCTCTCCGATCTGCCCAGGGAGGGCGTCACGGGTTTTGGCTACTTTTGCCCCCCAAAAGTAGCTCGGCTGCCGGGCCGAACCCCGGCAACGCTCGAATATGCAAACCACACCCAGCTAATAAATTGATGGGCTCAAACTTGTTGGAAATTATTCAGAAATATTTTTAAGTGGAGGAGAGGTAGCAGCTAAAAATTGAAGGGCAGCCGCAAACCGCCGATACTCTCGCTGGTCAATTTTTCCTGAGTCAGGAGGAAGAGACACCCGAGGTAACACGGATTGAATCAAACTTCTATACGTGGTGAACTACCGGGAGGCTTTGCGATAGGCATCCTGAATATCAGGGTGATTCTGCCAGGGCTTGAGATCAAGTTGATCGTTAAAGAGAATCTCCAGCCCAAGCAACCGTCTGGCCCGAGGGACTTGAAGAATCGCCTCAAAAGTATTCAACCCCGTATAGGCCGGTAAGATTTTGAGGTCAAGAGAAGAGGCGGGAGTTGAATTGTTGGGCATGCAAGCAAGTGTATGCCAATCCTCCCTTTCCATCAAGCTCAAACTCTGGTGCCGGTTGCAGAGGCACAACCGGACTTTCTCGTTCTTCTACACAGTTTCTGAAAAAGAAGAAATGCTTGACATTATTAAGGGTGGTATCTGAGATTCGATTGCAAATACCACATAATACAATGCCGCTCATTTACAATATCTATTTCAAATTAGGGGCTAAAAGAAGGGGAATGGTAGGGTATGGAGGAATCGTCAACAAATAGAAATATGCCAAGAATGATCGCTTCCAAGATTTTCGTTTGTCTTGCGCGTGAAAACAATAAGCAGGTACAGGAGCTTGTCCCATTGCTGCACGAGATGGCATCACGACTAGAGCAAAATCCAGTGGACCAAGAAGCCATTGCTAGATGGGGAGAGATACATAATCGACTCGTCGAACATGCCTGTGTAGCAATCATTTCTGCATCCACAGCCGTTGAAGCCTATATTTATGATTATGGTGCCCGTGGTATCTCTCCTACCTTCATGGAAAAGTATGTCGATAAACTTGGGTTGCTATCAAAATGGGTAGTGGTTCCACAGCTTGTCAAAGGACGGCCTTTTCCATGTGAGGGGCAGGGAATCGAACTTCTAAGAAAGCTCGTAAATGCTCGCAACAGTCTCGTTCATTTTCATTCCGGAATCGATAAATCCGAACTCAATCCAAAAGTACTCGCTGAAAAATCCAAGGAAGCTATACGAACGCTAGACGCTCTGAGAGAAGACATGGAACGTTTCGATCGGACGAACTACCCCACCTCCAAATTCCATAATTGGTCTTGGAGCAGGGATGAACTATTAAATTTGCCCGCAACAAGAAGGAAGGTTGGTCTTGAGCAGTTGAATTCAGGAAATTTCTTTGGGTTGTGTCGAAATATGATAAGAGCTAACCGACCCCCTACAGCGTTTGCTCTTCCCTCGCTCACCCGCTTTCGGGCGCGACTGAGCGTCAATTTTAAGTCTCTGAACAAATTTCGAAGAACTGCAGGTAAACTTACTCATGCTGAAGCGCATTCTCAATTTTCTTCGTTTGGGATCCAGCCATAACCCGGTCCCCGCTATGGAGCCGCCACCCCCTTCACCCCAGCAGAATCTGGCACTACAAGCGGAGGATGACCGCAACCATGAAGGCAACAAACCGCACACGCAGATCTACTTCACATTGATGGCTGCACTACAGCAGGAAATCACAGCCAGAAATTACGAGCAGGCACAGCGTCATGCGCTGGAGGCACTCGACCACGTGCCTGGTTTCGTGGATGAGACGCTGCTTGACGGCCAAACTTTCAACATTCAATCTATTCCCCCTCTTGAGATGGGCGGGCTTGTGTTCGCTATGCTGGACGACAGAGCAGGCATCGAGCGAATCGAAAGGGTAGCTGCTTCGCGCGATCAACTCGCCCATTGGCAAGACATCTACACCAAGCACAAAGAGAGCCGTACCCTTTTCCGTGCGATTGAGCAGGTCGTCGCGGCCAAGCCTGGAGTTCTCCAGAACGAGCTGAAACACGAAATGGGCAGGACGGATGGCCGCCGCATCTCGACTTTGATCGACTGGCTAGAGAAGGCCTGCCGGATTCGGCGTGAGCCCAGCGGCAAAACATACGCACTCTTCCTCTCGGCAGAACCCAAAGCCTCGACGGCGTTACCCAAGACTAAGCTTCAGGTCGTGGGGTCCCATCGGCGAGGCGACACTGTACGCAAGCAGATGATCGACTGGTCCGTAGTCCCCCACATACCACTCCCTCGTTCACCCTCAGACTGGGAGCTGAACCCTCGTGACAGTCGTGAAAACACTTTGGCCGAACAGTTCAAGATCCTGGACAGCCAGGAATGGGTTGCTCTAGGAATCGAGAAACTCCCCCCTGCAGAGCGTCCAGATCCCGCATTCCGTAAGCTGTACGCGACAGAAAAATGGCATCCTAGCGCTGGACGACCTAGGCAAGTCTGATCCAAGAGCGGAAGCTGTGGCTATTCGTTACGGGCGCGGGGGTAAAATCAAAGCGAAGGGGTCGCTTGCCCACAAGATCTACCGCATAGGAGTTAGTCCCATGAGCGGCTCCTTAATTGGACTCTCTCGCACCAACATTGTCCATGTATACGACGAGCAGCTGCGCCTAATCTTGGAGACGGACCTCGCCAAAGCTCCAGAAATCGAGGCACTCCAACGTAGGCTTGGTATCGACGCATCACAGCTACACAGATACATCCGAAGCGTCGCCCTCTCAAATGACGCCCAGCGCTACCTCTTCACCGCGGTTGATGAGGCATGGTGTGTCGGTTTCGACGGGATGGGAGTCTGGGGACTTGGCGTTCCCCTGCAGGAGGGCTATCGCCTCCAGAGGGAAGGCGCAGTCGGGACTCAAGAGGACATTCAGCACGCACTGGATACGTTGGGCCTCTCGCTCCCCCTTGCGGCCAACGATATAAAGCAACGCTATCGCGTGCTGGCAAAGGAATGGCACCCAGATGTGAACCCTTCGCCCAGTGCGGGCACTCGTATGCAGGAGATCAACTACGCTATGTCGCTTCTCACCGGACTCCAAGGGGATGCCCTCGCTGGTTATAGCGGCGTGCGGATGGCTTACAGGGAGATGGTCTCTACTGTTATCAGGACAGACGGCGTTGACGTGCCCATTTCGTTGGGCATGTCGATGAGTGAGGCTCATGCGGCGGATTGGCTATACGCCTCGGCCTTCGGAGCCGATTCTGGCGGCGTGTTCGTCGCAACCTACTCTGGCAAGGTGCTCGAGCTGAATGATTTGGGGGAACCGGTCCGCTACTACAGCATCGGCAACGTGCCGCAGCGGATCATCGATACGAAGAGTTATCTTTACTTGCTGACCTATACCCGACTCTACGTTCTTCGGAATGGCGCGCTAGTATCGCTCATCGACATTTCTAAAGGTGGGGACATTGTCGTGGCACAGACAGGGTTTGGGCTTCTGGAAAAGAAGCGCTTCCGGTGGTTTGATGAGAGTGGGCTCTTACGGCGACGGTTCTATCGAAGGATCCGATCCGCCTGGTCTACCAGACACCTGACGGAGTGATCGTGGAAACCAGGACCCACCGTTTACGTATTGGCGGTGGACGTCCCTGGTGGAAATAGGAAGGGAATCAAGAGGTCTGTCTTTAATTCTTAGACAACATTTGCAACCTGCCGACGGAATCTGATCCCCGCACATGAAGAAAGATCTCTCAGGCCAACTGGTGTTCTCGCCGAGCGATCTTATTCGCTATCTGGCCTCACCGTTCGCATCATGGATGGACCGATACTCCTTGGAGAATCCCGGCGCCATCGCACCTGATGAGGAAACCGAGGATGGACAACTGATCGCGCAGACCGGCGCACAGCACGAGCGCGCGGTGCTCGATGAATTCAAAGCTTCTGGTGCCAACGTGGTTGAGATTCCAAGGATCGATCCTGTCGTTGCCCGGGCAACGACCCTCTCCGCTATCAGCGCAAAGGTCCCCATTATCTATCAGGCGTTTTTGGAACATGAGCCATTCGCGGGGTTTGCGGACTTTCTTCTTCTCGATGAATCGGGACACTATCAGGTATGGGATACGAAGCTGGCCCGCTCGCCCAAGCCCTATTATGCGATTCAACTCTGCTGCTACTCGGAAATGCTCGCCGCCGTCACCGGCGCCACGATGCCAGAAAAGTTCGGGCTCATCCTCGGCACCAAGGACACGGGTTGAGTTTCGCATCGAGGACTTCATCCATTACTACCGCCGCATCAAGGCGAATTTCCTGACCATGCAGAACGGTTTCACCGGGAATCTCACGGATCGCCCGGAGCCGCTTCCACGAGCCGATCACGGCCGCTGGACCTCCCATGCAGAGAAATTCTTCCAGGACACGGACCATCTCGTGCAGGTGGCGGGAATCACCGTGGGCCAGATCAAGAAGCTGAAGAAGGGTGGCATCGCGACGGTGGCCGAACTCTCCGCGGCCTCAGGCACGTCCATTCGCAAACTGGCTGCCGACTCACTGGAAAAGCTCGTGGCTCAGGCGCGTCTGCAATGTCAGACCCGGGCCGACCGGATCGGGAATCCCGATGCCCCGCCGCGCTATGAAGTCCTGCCTTCCATTGGTGCGAATGGCGAACCCGTGGGCCTCGCCGCTCTTCCACCCGATCATCCGGCGGATGTCTTCTTCGACATGGAGGGGTACCCGCTGGTTGCCGGCGGACTGGAATACCTGTTTGGAGTCTGCACGCGGAACGGGCAGCCGGATTCATTTGAGTTCATGGACTGGTGGGCACACACCCGTGAGGAGGAACAGCTCGCCTTCGAGGGCTTCGTGGACTGGGTTTTCAACCGATGGCAGCACAACCCCGGCATGCACATCTACCATTACGCCCCCTACGAGGTCAGCGCGGTTCGGCGGTTGAGCACGCGCCACGATACCCGTCAGGACGAGGTGGATGCGCTGCTCCGGAACGAGGTGTTCGTTGATCTCTTTCAGATCGTCCGCCACGGCCTGCGCCTCGGCGAGAACAGCTACTCCCTCAAGACGGTCGAGCGCCTCTATCGACCGAAACGCGCCACTGAGGTTGCCACGGCGGCTGACTCGATCGTTCAATACGCCCGGTGGATCGAAAGCCAACAGCCGGATGATTGGAATCACAGCCCCATCCTGAAAGACATCCGCGACTACAACCAGGACGATTGCACATCCACGGCGGAATTGCTGCAATGGTTAAGGAAAGTGGTCGTCGAACATCAGATCACTGCGGCACTCCAGAGTCCGTAACAGCTCCATCGGCGCCAAAAGAATTGCCACCGGAGGTCGTCGCGCGATTGGAGACCGCAGCAAAGCTTCGCACGCAAGGAGATGCCATCTCCTGGTTCTTGCCGATGTGATCGACTTTCATCGCCGTGAAGAAAAGCCCATGTGGTGGCGAATGTTTGACCGCGCCAACGCGACACCCGAAGAACTCCGCGATGACCCGGCCTGCCTTGAGGGAATTCGCGCCGTCGGATCTCCATGCCTGAAAAACTTTCACTCGTGCAAGAATACCGTTTCGACCCGTCGCAGGAGTGCAAACTGACTGCCGGAGACAAGATCAAAGTGATGTTCACCCATAATCTGAATGCGAAATTCACCCTCTTGGAGCTGGATGTGTCCAAGGGCAGTCTTGGCCTCAAGATCGGCAAGAAGGGTCTGAACGAGAAATTTGCAGGCGCGTTCCCCCAGCAGGGTTCACTGCTTCCGGACGAGCATGTCTCGGCAACGGCCATTCAGCTTGCGCTGACTGAAGTGGTTGCCAGGCACCTCTCACACAACCTCGATGCCCCCGTGGCCGCCCTGTTGAACCGTGTGCCACCTGCAACACCGCTCCAACAGGGCGGTGAAACGCCTACCGAAGCCGCCATCCGGATTGCCGGTTCGATGGCCGGTGGATGCCTGGTCATTCAAGGGCCTCCGGGCACGGGCAAGACGTTCACCGCCTCACAGGTCATCACGTCGCTTCTCGCTTCCGGCAAAAAAATCGGTGTCGCATCCAACAGCCACAAGGCCGTAATCAATCTTCTCACCGCCTGCGGCGACGCTGCCAAAGAGAGTGGCTCTCAGCTCCACGGAATAAAAGTCGGAGGGGACGCCGATGATCCCTTGTTTACCTGCAATCCCGGCTTGCAATACCTCAAAGACACCGGCACCGCACACCAGGCTTATACCGGTGGCGTTGTCGGCGGAACGGCTTGGCTCTTTACCAGACTTGAGTGGGAAGATGCACTCGATTTCCTGTTTATCGATGAAGCCGGACAGGTTGCCCTGGCCAACGCCATCGCGATGGCTCGATGCGCGAAGAACCTTGTTCTCCTGGGTGATCAGATGCAACTCGAACAGCCCGTGCAAGGCTCCCATCCTGGTGATGCCGGGCTTTCCGCCCTCCAGTACGCGCTCAAGGACATGGAAGCCAGCCAACCCGACTCCCCTATCATGCATGCCGTGATACCTCCGGACTACGGGCTTTTCCTCGGCGAATCCCGCCGTATGCATCCGGCCGTCTGCCGCTTCATCTCGGAGAGCATGTATGAGGGCCGACTTGGGTCACATCCCGACTGCGCCCGGCAGAAGATCGTGGTCCCGCCTGGTGCCAATGGCCTCATCACCTGTGAAAGCGGAATCGTCTTCAGCGGGGTGGAGCACGATGGCAACATTCAACAGAGTGACGAAGAGATTGAACGGGTCACGGCGATTTATCACGAACTCCAAGGACGTCTCTACACCGACAAGGACGGCGTCACCAAGCCACTGGCATTGGAAGACTTTCTTTTCATCGCCCCCTACAACGCGCAAGTCCGCGCGCTTCAGGTCGCGCTCCCCGACGGGGCACGCGTCGGAAGCGTTGACAAATTTCAAGGACAGGAAGCCCCTGTCTGCATCCTGTCCCTTTGCTCCAGTTACGGAGAATACGGTTCACGCGGACTGGCCTTCATCCTTGACCGCAACCGGGTGAATGTGGCCATCTCCCGCGCCCAATGCCTGGCCATGGTGGTTGCTGATCCCCGAATCGCCGGCACTCCTCCCGGCTCCCTGGACGACATGAAACTCATCAACCTGTTTTGCAAATTGACCGATGTATCCAACTCCCCATGAAAAATCGCCGCCCCGCCCCTCAACGAGGCCCATAAGGGAGATTTCCTCTATTGTTCCCTTGCCGGGAACTAACCAATCGTTTTAAGACCTGAACCCTAAATTCTGGATGATCTTCAACGCTGCCACACTTCCCCCACGGTCAGAACCGGCAGGGATTCAAAAGCGCTGGACTTTCCAGACGACATGGATTGTTTCAAGGAAGGTGATGAGATATCCGGCTAGATCCAAAGAGGCCGGTTGATTCACAGCGGTACGCTGATGGGCGTGATGATAGCTATGGAGCCCTTCACCAAAAAACAGAGCGTGACTCCCCAAGGCATATTTCGGGATTCATCCCGACTCCCTTCCGTTTTCCCACCAACCATATGACCAAGAGAATTGACGGTCCACGTCAATTGCTGCATGAGGGAAACCCTCAAACACCCGGCCCAGAAGAAAGCCCGAACCGCCTCATCTGGACCTCCCAGGCCATACCCGATCAGGGCCGGCACCAACAACGACGTGGCACAAATCGGCCAATACCACCGACTACATCTACGGCTTATGGGATCACTGATCGTATCTTTCGCATAGAGACGAGTATCGGTTGGCCATTCCACAAACATCCATAGCACATGGGCATGCGCGAACCGCATGAACCCGGAGGTGATCTTCTCTTGCTTGACTCCAATACGGGCTATGAATATCCAAGGGCTGATCAGAAAAACGATGGTGCCGCCGATGATCAGCGACCCATCGATCAATAGGACCTTGCATCGCCCAGCTGCCCAAAATACCCAAGAGCCATCGAACCAATACACTCGTTTCAAAGGCATGATGAGAGAAATATCGATGCAACCCCACGCTGACCCCAATAAGGTTCAACACGAAAAATACCAGGAAGAGAAAAATTGTAGTGGGAGTGGGAGCCGAGAAACCCGAAGACACGAGCCCGACCAGCGTGCCAACCAGAGGGATGCCAATCGACAGGCCATTCACCACGACATTGTGCCTCATGGCCTTTGAATCTGTGATAATTCCCACTTCACTCAACCCCACGCTCATCAGAGACTTCTACCCCCCTCACAAATCGTGTGTCTGTGTCTCAGGATATCATTCATCTGGAAAAAGTTTGATCCAACATTACAAGAAAGCCATTTGCGTTTTGGCATCACAAGGAAAAGACCGACCAGAACATGCACCCGCCTTTTCCAAAAAGACAATCGGTTGGGGGGTGTAAGGAAATTTTAACTGAGCGAAGGCGTCTGGCAAGAGGGCATGAGCCCAGCAGGGTATGCCCCACAGGAATGGCTTATTCCAAACAGCAAGCGAGCGGTGCTATTGAACAACCGGTGGCTCTGGCACCTCAATGGTGAGCTTGGCGGGAAAGAGCATATGGGTGTCGGAGCGGTGTCGAGCTTCCTGGAGGAGCGTTTCGATGCGCGGCTCGACCATTTCTTCAAAAGATATCCTCCCATTCGTTTCTACGATGATGGGTTTGGTAAAGTCTACCAGGTCCTGATTCAGAAACAGGGTATAGCGGCGAATACGATTGGTGCTCACCACGATCTTGTTGGGAGCTGTGACCTGCAGCGTGCAATTTGGCATACACCCCTCCCGTAATAAATTCATCACGGCTGTCAATCAGGTTTTCGGTAAAGGCGGCAATCTGGTCGGTCATATCGATCCGCACCCACGAGAATGGCGTGAGATGGGTCGCATCCCGAACCAACGAGATGGTCCGTGGCAATGGCTCTCGTTGTTGAGCATCAAACCAGGTCATCAGATTCGGGCAAGGCCTGCTTGGGAAAGAAATGCCCTCCCGCATGGGGATGCGTCCAGGTATGCTCCTGGTACTGATAGGGAATGCCGCGACGCTCCATCTCTTTCACCAGATCGCGACTCAACTGCACAGGCATGACCTGATCTGCCGCCCCGTGAATGACATAGACGGGCGTATGAACTAAATTTTCAACGAAGGGAAACAGCACATCATCAATCCCACTGGCCATCGGCGCAATGCCCGCAAAGCGATCCGCATGATGCATCCCGATAATCCAGGTTCCGATACCGCCATTGGACATGCCGGTGAGAAAGATCCGATCCGGATCAATATGGTAGGCCTTTTGAACCTCTTGTAAGACCTTTAACGCCAGATCCTCGCCGTATCTGGTCCACCATGACCCCATGGTCACCGAAGGACAAGCCAGAATGTATTTCTCACCCAGACGTGGAATCCACCGATCCAGATAGGCTTCACCCGTAAACCCTGCCCCATGCAAACACAGAATGAAAGCCATAGGCTGTTCAGGTGAATAGGAAGGAGGAACATACAAGGCATACTCAGCATCCACTCCCCTCACCCGAATAGAGCGATGGGGTTGGGCGCCAACCGGTTGAACCTCATACCGGGGTCGGCTGCTGAAGAATAATTGAAATGGATTCAACATTGGCCTCAGGCATATGTTGAATGTCAGCTAACAGCTCATTGGCTCTTTCCGGAGAGTCTTCCTCCACATATGCTTTCACCAATGAGGACAGACTCCTGCCGGAAGACTCGAAGGCCTCGCTCTTTTCCATTTCCGGAGGGGAATGGGCCAAAATGGGAAGAGCCACCAGGGCCACCATTAAGCCTGAGAGCAGAACAATAAAATTTTTCATACCGTGTTACCCTAACAATTACGACAAATGAAGACTTTCAAATCACTGAGAGGTTCAATATTTAATCTTCTCATATTTTACCGGACATTCCTATGGGCTCAGTGCCACAGTCGGTCGACAAAAATTCCTGAAAGCCTCAAAAGAGAATGGAACAAAGATTATGCGGGATTTTCGGAGAAGATAGGAGGAGTGGAGTAATCGCTGAACTCGAAATAGACTTTTTGGGGATCATACGAAAATAATGGTTCGATCCCTTCGACGTTGCTCCAGGACAACCCTTCGGCAAAGCGCAGACGAGGCTCTAGAAGATTTCGCACCTCTCCTTCTCAACCTGAGAGCAACGAAGGATCTGAGCCCAGCCCAAGCCGGCCATATGACTTAGCCAGATGCTTCGTCACTGCTCAGCATGACAATTCTGTTGAAGATGTCTCCCACCTGGCCTTCTTGTCATTCTCAGACGTTCAATGGACTCCATCTGGATCCATCTGTTCTGATTAATGAGCGCTGTAGGCCGTAGAACCCTATATTCTGTATGGTCCCCAATATCCCCAGTGCGATCTTCCTGCGATTCATTCAGATGGATACCTGCGAGCGACCGGCGGGGAGGACAAACCAGAAAGCGACGAATCTAATTTCTGGCGGCAAATTTTTGATAGGCCTGCCGCACAGCCTCTTTGCCATGAGTACGTTCCAATCGCCGGACGATAAAATGGCCACGCGCCATATTTTGAAAATGATCCATAAACAGCAAATTGATGGTGGCTCCCCCTGCGGCTCCCAACAACGGGATCGCCTGGGCAGCCGCCTTTTCCGATACCTGGATACTGTACCGTGAGGCAATTTCAGACAGAAACCGAACCAATGGCGGGGCGCCTGACCTCGTCAAGCCACGTTCAATCAGGTACTTGCCCGCTTCGGTCATCGCACCCGCCAACGCGGCCCTCACCGCAAAATATCCCGTTTCCGCCCCGTCATCCGCTTGACTGGTGCCCCCCATGGCGAACACCTCCAAACAGGCCAACTTGCTCCCAGCCTCCATAATGGGCTCTCCCTCACTTCTCGCGATATCGGCAATAGACCGCAACATAAGTGTCGTCGAGATCGGCAATTCTACACTCAATGCCATAAGCCCCATGGCTCCTCCGATTGCCCCACTGACGGTGGTCAATACTCGGTGGGCCCCATTGGCGGGTTCACCCCGATACCGTTCATCTATACTGGAGACAGCCAGATCCAACGCTTTATTCAAGGCTTTGTGCGTAGTCGTCAGGAGTTTGTTGGAAAATCCCTCGGGCAGCATGGTGATGGCCCTTTCAACCGGCCCTCCGATGAGATTCGTGACTTTCGCGGCAAAGCTGGGGTTTTCTAAGAGATCTACTGCTAATGCTAAATTCTGCTCGTCGATGTGATTGAGAGTGGTCATGAGCGCGATCTCCCAGGTTTTTCTGTTCAGCACATGATTGGAGTTTTATCTCTGGTCATGGATAGCAGACACCATCACCTTGCTTATTGTCGATGGGGCAGAAGACCCTCACCCTCGTGGCTCAATCGTTCCCGTGACGAGCCAATCATTCCCTAGCTTTTTGAGTTGGCAATCAGCAAGTGGCCAAGCGCGATTCAGCGTTTTCGGAGATTTCCCCCCAATGAGGCCGATGGCATCCTGCCCTCCGAGGAGCTTTGGAGTCATATACAATCTTACCTGATTCACCAGTCCCTGTTGAAACGCAGCAGCATTCACCGTACCCCCTCCCTCGATGAGCACCGAGGTGAGACCCTCTTTCCCTAATCGGGATAGACAGGCCTTTAAGGAAACTCGGTCCGGCTTGCCCAGGCAACACCCACACCTGAATGCCACGTTTTCTCAAGTGTGCGATTCTTTGTGGTGGAGCCTGTGTGGTCGTGCACAAAATGGTGGGCTGCTCACCCACCCATTGCAAAACCTTGGCATTGGATGGAATGCGCAATCGGCTATCGAGAACGACTCTTACCGGTTGCCGTCCCACCCGTTTGTTTGTCATCGTTGTTCCTCTAGCCGACAATTCAGGATCGTCGGCAATGACCGTTCCGACGCCAACCAGAATTGCATCCATCTGGTTACGCAAACGATGGACATCCTGACGTGCGCGTTCCCCTGTGATCCACCGTGACTCACCGGTGGCCGTTGCGATTTTTCCATCCAAGGTCATCGCCCCTTTAAGTGTCACTAACGGGCGTCCGGTCGTGATCCAATAGGCATAGACCTTATTCAAATGCCGGGCCGCCTGTTCTAAGACCCCAACCGATACCGGAACATTCGCGTGCTTGAGTTGTTGAAGCCCGCGTCCATTGACTTGTGGATTGGGATCGACCATCGCCACGCATACCCGCGCTAACCCGGACTGAATGAGGAGTGGGACACAGGGAGGCGTGCGCTTGTTGGTATGGCAACAGGGTTCTAACGTCACATAGAGGACGCCCCCTCGGGCTCGAGGGCCCGCTTGATGGAGCGCTAAAATTTCTGCATGAGGTTCGCCGGACTGACGGTGATAGGCTTCTCCCACGATCTGCCCATCCTTGACAATCACCGCCCCTACCATGGGATTGGGACTCGTACGCCCTTTCCCTTTGGCAGCGAGGGAAAGGGCTCGCTTCATGTAGATGGCATCTGATGGGACGGACGTCACCGCCTTTTAGCAGCCGTAGCTCGTTTTTTACGAGTAGGAGAGGATGGAGACATTTTCTTGGATGGACTCTTTTTGCTCTTGGTCTTCGTCACGGCATTCTTCTTCACTGCGCTCTTCGCTGCCGGTTTCTTTGTGGCCGGTTTCTTCCCGGCCACGACCTTCCTGGTCGTAACTTTTTTCCCGGTCGTTTTTGCGGGTGGTGCCTTTTTAGTCGTTTTGGTAGGACCGGATTTGGTCGCCACCGTTCGGGACTTACCGCTATTGCCCGAGCGTTGATCGAGGCTGTCGTTGACTCTCCTCCCGTTCGAGCACCGCCACGGCCGCTTGAGCCGCAGCGAGCCGTGCGATGGCCACACGGTAAGGGGAACAGCTCACATAATTCAGTCCTAATTCATGACAAAATGCCACGGAACTTGGTTCACCACCATGCTCTCCGCAGATTCCAAGTTTGATTAACGGGCGAGTCTTCCGCCCTTCCTGAATCGCCCATTTCATGAAGGCTCCAACCCCTTCTTGATCCAACACGGCAAAGGGATCGGCGTCCAAAATATTTTCGGCTTTTTTGTCGATCGTGGCCTTACACATCCGGCACACCATTTTCTTCCAATCCACGTTGGTCCGTTGACAGACCGGACACCGGTCCTGGCGATCCAGATAAAACCCGATATAGGGTCCTGCATCATCGCGTGAAAACCCGAACGTCGTTTGCGTCAGATCATTGGTCCCAAAGGAAAAGAATTCAGCATGTTCGGCGATTCGCCCAGCCGTCACCGCCGCACGAGGCAGCTCGATCATGGTGCCGATCAAGTAATTCAACTTCATGCCATATTCCGCCATGGTCTTTTGCGCCACTTCTTGAATCAGTTCCTTTTGGGCTTTCATCTCCGACGACATCCCCACCAACGGGATCATAATCTCCGGCACAATCTTTTTACCTTCGCGCGCAACTTCACACGCCGCTTCAAAAATCGCCTGAACCTGCATGCGCGTAATTTCCGGCATGGTAATCCCAAGCCGACATCCACGAAGACCCAGCATGGGATTATACTCATGCAACTCTTCGACTCGATCCAGTATCCGTTGTTTCTCCTGAATGACTTGAGGGTCTCCATTAGTCACTTCCAACTTCGCGATTTCAACCAGGAGATGTTCGCGTTTGGGTAAAAACTCATGGAGGGGAGGATCGAGTAAGCGAATCGTGACCGGAAATCCCTTCATTTCCCGATAGAGTCCGATAAAATCCTGCCGTTGAAGGGGCAAGAAGCTGCTCTAAATACAACTCCCGCTCTTCTCTGGAGGATGCCAGGATCATTTGCTGCATGATGGGTACGCGGTCTTCGGCAAAAAACATGTGTTCGGTCCGACAGAGCCCGATACCTTCGGCCCCAAACCCTCGTGCGATGTGCGCCTGCTCCGGAATATCCGCATTCGATCGAATCTTCAGGACTCTGAACGCATCGGCCCATTTCAAAATCGTCGAGAAATACTGATATTTTTCGGAATCTTTTTGATCCATTTTCCCTTGAATCACCTGGATCACTTCGGAATCCACCACGGGAATATCTCCCGCATAGACTTGTCCGGTAAACCCGTTCAAGGAGAGGAAGTCTCCTTCGGACAGAATCATGGATCCGAACTGCACCTTTCCATTTGGCAAGACCTCGACGGCATCACAACCGGCGATACAGACTTTTCCCATCTGACGGGCCACCACGGCCGCATGCGAGGTCATTCCGCCCTTCGCCGTCAGAAATCCTTCCGCTGCATGCATGCCTTGAATATCATCCGGGCTCGTTTCATGACGGACCAGAATCGCGCGTTCCCCCTTGGCTTTCATGGCCACGGCTTGATCCGGGGTGAGAGCAATACGGCCAGCCGCAGCTCCCGGACCCGCTGGAAGCCCCTTACCGACCGACTGAAATTTCGCCTCATCACTGATTTCAAAAATGGGGTACAGATATTGAGAAAGTTGTTCGGGGGCGACCCGCTTGACCGCTTCTCTCCGGTCGATGAGCCCCTGACGAACCATATCTACCGCAATCCGAACTGCAGCGATCCCCGTCCGTTTTCCAACCCGGGTTTGCAGCATATACAATTTGCCCTCTTGGATCGTGAATTCGAGATCAAGCATATCCCGGTAGTGTTTTTCCAGGGTACGCTGAGTTTTGATGAGATCCTTGTATGCTTCCGGCAACGTGTCTTGTAACGCCACCACCGGCATAGGAGTTCGAATCCCTGCCACGACATCCTCGCCCTGGGCATTCAACAAACATTCACCAAAAAAGACCGGAACGCCGTTCGCGGGGTTTCGGGTAAAGGCCACCCCCGTCCCGCTGGTGTCGCCCATGTTACCGAACACCATGGACTGGACATTGACGGCCGTTCCCCATTCATCGGGAATATCGTAGAGCCGGCGATACGTCACAGCACGATCCCCAAACCAGGAATCAAACACCGCATCCACCGCCATCCGAAGTTGTTCAAATGGATCTTGCGGAAAATCTCGCGCGGTTTCGGTTTTGACCAATTCCTGATACTGCACCACTAACTCTGCCAAGGCCTGTTCAGTCAAATCGGTATCGTGCTTGACCCCTTGTGCCTGTTTCATCGCCTCCAGAGTATGTTCAAACCGCTCACGGGGAATGCCCATCACCACGCTGCCAAACATCGTGATGAAACGCCGGTACGCATCAACGGCAAACCGTTGATTGCCGGTCTTTTTGCCTAAACCCTGAGCCGTTTGTTGGTTGAGGCCGAGATTCAACACCGTATCCATCATACCGGGCATCGACGCTCGTGCCCCTGACCGTACTGACACCAGCAACGGATTGTCCGGATCGCCGAGTCTGGCCTTCATGGTTTTTTCGACCTGCCGCAGGCCATTCAGCGCTTGATCCCACATCCCAGCTGGAAAGCGTTTTTTGGAATGAAAATATTCCACACAGGCCTCGGTGGTAATCGTGAACCCTGAAGGAACAGAAATTTTCAGGTTGGTCATTTCAGCCAATCCCGACCCTTTCCCTCCTAAGAGTTCTTTCATGTTGCCGGATCCTTCGGCTTTGCCGCCGCCAAAGAAATAGACATATTTTTTGTGCCGCATTTCTTCGCTCTCCTTTACCCGACCCATCGGCCCTTCGAAAAAAAAGACGTCGTCAGAGGAGGAGACTGAATGTCTGACATTCTTCTCCCAACCCTTCGCCCCAATGAATGGAGACCCTCACGGGCAACAGTCTTTTTTCTCAAAAATGCCTGAGACAGGCGTGGTGTATGAATATGAATATATGAGCTGGCTGTCAGAACAAAGGTAGGATACACGAGCATTCAGGTCGAATGATGATTTACAGATTGAAGACGGTCCTGATATTTGGCTATCAGCATCTGCTTGGTCCACATGCCGGCAATTATGACAACTATGGCAAAAATCATGAGCGCAATCAATCGGTAATTCTCGGCTGGATTCCCGGAGACGTACAGGTTCCCATCCGGCCCCATAGCCAGGGTTTTTCCTTCCGGCAACAGATGCGTTTCACCCGAGATATCGGAAAAATCAAGCCATTCGGAGCAGACCTTCACTAACCCATCCGCGCCCACAACCTTTAACCAGATGACCTGGACACAATGCCCATTCACCGGATCATAGAGTTCCGATTTTGAGAAGATTGTTTCCAAATCAACTCCGCTCACCCAAAGACCTGTCAGGATTAAGGCATTGCAGCCGATAATAAGGGCCACCGTGACGACCAGAGTAAAGCGCTTCAGCCGTCTTGAAATCTCGGGGCTCTCTACACGGTCCGTACCATCCCCCATCGGATGTTCCTTCCCATGACCGTCTCGCTTGCACAAGGGCGGCCAGGAATCTTCTTCGGTTAACGACTGTTATCCACTTGCCGATTGCAGATAGGACAAATCGGCTACCGTGAGAAACAGGTCATCCGTCGCCTTTAACAGGGAAAGGCGATTGGCCCGTGTCTGGGGGTCTGAATCATTGACCATCACGGCTCCGAAGAACTCATCAATTGGCCCCTTGAGTTCCAACAACGCATGAAGAGCCTTTCCGTAATTCCGGTCATTCACTGAACTGCGGACTTGTTGTTGTATCACTTCCAAGGCCTGAAACAGCCGACGCTCCGATTCATGCACAAACTGTTCAGGCAGGGCCTGCGCGTTGGTCCATTGTTCTTTTTCGACAATTCGGTGAGCCCGCTTAAATCCGATCATCAGCGGATCAAAATCCGGTTGAGGCACCATGGCCTCCAAGTCCTGCATGCGTGCGACCAGATCACCCATGTCACAGTCCATCGCATGAGGAATCCGGATGACCGCTTCCATGACATCTTCCCGTAATCCCAGGTGTTGCCTGCCATAAAATCGAAGCCGGTCGAGAATAAACGCCACCACTTCTGAAACGGTCTGAGGGGTGCCACGCACCCGCCCACCTTGTCCATCCAAGATCTGCAACGCCTTATCCACCATGGAAGTGATATTCAACCGGAGTGGCGTTTCTGCCAATATTCGCACCAACCCATAGGCGGCTCGACGTAACCCCAACGGATCTTCTGAGCCGGATGGGGCCATTCCGGCCGCAAAAAAAGCTATGATGGAATCACACCGATCGGCCGCCGCGAGTAGGACACCCGGGAGTCCAGTCGGCAACCGATCTTCCGGAAATCGGGGGAAATACTGTTCGCCAAGAGCGCGACAGACCTCTGCAGATTCGCCATCGTGTCTGGCATATTCTTCCCCCATCACCCCTTGCAGGGTCGGAAACTCTCCAACCATTCCGGTCGTTAAGTCCGCCTTGGACAGAAGAGCGGCGCGTCGGCACACCTCGTCCAGATCCTTTCGGCCAATCTGCTCAGCCATCCATCCGATCAGGTGACCCACCCGATCCACTTTTTGACGCACCGTTCCCAACTTGTGATGAAAGAGGACGCCTTCCAATGCCGGCACTCGTTCATGCAGGGGACGTTTCGAATCCTCTTTAAAGAAATGTTGAGCGTCACTCAGGCGGGCTGCCAGGACTCGTTCATTCCCCTTGGTCATGAGCGGGGTATTGCCCCACGGCATATTCGTCACCGCAATAAATTTTGGGAGGAGGGCGCCATCCTTTGTCATCAGCGAGAAAAACCCTTGATGCTCTTTCATCGATGAAATCAGGACCGGCTTGGGAACCGCTAAAAACTCCTTCTGAAAGGTTCCGAGAATAGCGTGAGGGTATTCCACGCCAAAGACGGCTGCTTCAATCAGCTCATCCCGATACATGGGGTCAACCTGACCCTTGGCAGATTTGGCCAACAGAGAGACTTCCTGCGTAATGAGACGCCGACGCTCTTCCGGATCAACCAGCACCCCCAGTCGCTTCATGGTCTCGATATAATTGTTGGCGGTGGTGAGTGGAAACGTCTGTCCCCGCTTTTTGCCCTTCGCCCGATAAAATCGATGTCCTCTTGTCATGGCGCTGGATTGAATTCCGGCAAATTCTACGGTGAGCGCTTGATCCCCTAATAGCGCGACCACCCAGCGAATCGGACGACCGAATTTTGCGCGCGAAGCATTCCACCGCATCGATTTCGGAAAGGCTAATTTACTTAAGATCTGCGGAAGCGCCTCCGTGATCACCCGTTTGGCGGACTGCCCTCGTTGATGCATTTCGACGGCCATATAGGCCCCTTTTGGGGTTTCTTTCATACGAAGCTGGTCAACGGGCACCCCTTGAGATTTGGCAAACCCCCATGCCGCCTTGGTGGGCTGTCCCGAAGCATCGAAGGCTGCAGAGACCGGCGGGCCCAAAATGTCTTGGGTCAGAGATGCTTGCTGAGGTTCCACCCCTTTGACCAGCAAGGCTAAACGCCGTGGTGTCCCAAGGGTCCTCAAGGACTCATACTTCAACCGACTGTCCGCAAAGAGCCGTTGCCCAAGATTTGCCAGGTCTTCCAATGCCTGCGGAAGAACAGCTGACGGCAATTCCTCCGTCCCAATTTCTAACAAAAAAGGTACAGTCTTGGTCTGAGATTTCGAGACCGTCTTGGCCTTGACATTTTTGCGGGGCGTTCTTGATGTTGCCATAAGCGTATTTGCCACAACCCCGCATCGGGGCATCGATTCAAATAATCTTTTGTTTTCTATGAGGACGGGCGGAAGCCGCCGCGTGGCGTAAGAGTGGGAAGCCCATCCGCTCCCGCTGACCAAGATAGGCTTGGGCACATTTCCTGGCAAGACTTCGGACCCGGCCGATATAGCCTGTCCGTTGGGCCACACTGATCGCCCCTCTCGCATCCAACAAGTTAAAGAGGTGGGAACATTTCATACAGCAGTCGTAGGCCGGTAACACCAGTACCCGTGGATGCTCCAGTAACTGTTGGCATTCCTTTTCGTAGCGATCAAAGCTGGTCTGAATCAAATCCACATCCGCCGCCTCAAAGTTATAGACGGAAAACTGAACTTCGGACTCATGATAGAGTTCGCCGTATCGAACCTCTTCTGTCCACATCAGGTCATATACGTTATCGACCTGCTGTAAATACATGGCAATGCGTTCCAACCCGTAGGTTAACTCCACCGTGACCGGATCTAACTCCAACCCCCCGATCTCCTGAAAGTAGGTAAATTGCGTGATCTCCATTCCATCTAACCGGACCTCCCATCCCAATCCCCAAGCCCCTAATGTGGGGGACTCCCAATCATCCTGAAGAAATTGAATATCGTGCTGATAGGGATCTAACCCCAAATGGGCAAGGCTTTGGAGATACAGATCCTGCGAATCCGCAGGAGCCGGTTTCAACACCACCTGATATTGGAAGTAATGCTGAAGGCGATTCGGATTATCTCCATATCGTCCATCGGTTGGTCTTCGACAGGGTTCAATATAGGCCGCACGCCAAGGCTCAGGGCCGATCGCGCGAAGAAATGTCGCCGGATTAAACGTCCCAGCCCCTTTTTCAGTGTCATAGGGCTGAGTCAAAATGCAGTGGTGGGATTTCCAGAACTGATGAAGAGAGAGAATAATATCTTGAAAGGTCACAACACTTGACCTTGGCCCCTAGGTTGACCCTGGAACAGTCGAGCAATGAGGTAAGCCATGAATAATTCCGTTCGTTCTCTGCACGTAAAGGGAAAGATTTTACCGTAGCAATAAACCCTATACCAGTCAAGATAATCAGACTGGAAACAACCCATACGCGGAAGAGATCAGGAACGAAGATTTTGACGTCCGCACCTTGTTTTTTTCTGGAGTCTCAAGTATATTTCGCGACTTGTTTATCCATTGAGGAGGGGTTCGACCAATGAAACCATTTTCTACAATGTTCCTCTATGCTTCCTTCGGCCTCGCAACCTTGACTATGGGCTGCGCTGAGATGAATGGCGGCGCAACTGGTGCAAGTGGCTCGGCAGTTTCACCAGCTTCTCCATCGTCAAACGCTGAAGCCAAAGCCGTAACGACAGGACCGACTCGAGTCTCCACCGGCACGCAAGGTGACACGCTTGAAGCCTGTCTTTCCCGAATCCCGAGTGATGCGACTGCTGGCCAGAAAATGCTCGCCACGATGAGTTGTGAACGTGACGCCAAGGCCAGAACCTCCATTGACGCTGTCCCAGGCAAATAAGATATCGCTTGCTGGTGACTGACTGCCACCAGCAAGCATTCTGTCAGTCGTCTCCATTCGCATTTCTACATTTCGCCAGACAATCGAAGTCCCTCAGGTCTTTGAGGCTCTTAAATTTCCGCCCTAAGCCAATAAAAAATCCAAACATTTGCGGTTTCCTGACGATCTTTTTGTGATTTCCTCGATAAACCATTCATAATTTTGAAGAACGATCTTTGACGAGGATCGTGCCCTCCATGCCCGTGTGCCCTTTTATCCAACAGCGAAAGGGATAGAGACCGGCAGACGCGGTGAAAGACAACTCAATCGATTGACCAGGCTCAAGGACAACGGCATTGGCTTCTTGAAGCGCCACCTTTGGCTGATGCCAGAGGACGCCAGGTTCAGGCCCGAACAATTCCGGGCTGTGAAACACATGCCGTTCCCGTCCCTGATTCCGAATCAGAAGACGAAGAGGCTGGTCGGATACCCATTCAATCCTGGTAGGATGAAATCGAAACTCTTCAGCCGTCACCATGATAGTGGGAGTGTTGAATAATACTAATTTCCACGGGCATATTGACTCCCAGGCACGTTGCATATCAGAGGCCTCGGGGCGGTTCAAAAAAGTTCGTCCAGCAAGGCCGCAGTCATTTTTGCGCGCAGAGCGTACTTCCAGTACGTGAGCACGGAAAAATGGCGAGAACGCCGCTGGCGGCTTTTTTCAACAGCCTCATAGTGGATGAACCATCCCATTCACAGGAACCCTGCAGAACGAGGCAAGAGAGGCAACCGATGGTCCACCCCAATCTAGGGCGGGCCTTCCGACAGATCCACCCCTGGCGGGAGATCCATTTATCGAATTTCATCAACACCTCCTGAATGAAACCCATCCAAGCCCTCTATTTCGGAACACGATCAGGACTCCGAATCGCCTCCTTTCAAAAATCACATGCACACGACAAGGAAGTTCTGACATAATGACCCATGTCTTCATCTATCGTCCTCAAAGGTATCCAGTTGGCCGCACGATGCGGAGTGACTGAAACGGAAAGACAGCAACCTCAACCTCTTCTGGTCGATCTTATCTTCCGATGCCCCAATCAATCGGCCTTTCAGAGTGATCAAATTTCCGATACGGTCGATTACGGAACAATCACACAACGAATTCAGAACATTGGGGAAGGGCAGGCCTTTTCGCTGATTGAAACATTGGCGGAGAAAATCTGCCAAGCCCTGCTTCATGAATTTCCCATTACCCGTCTCAAAATATGGGTCAGAAAAATCCGCCCTCCGTTGAAGAGAATTGAAGGGTCTGTCGGGGTCCAATTGATCCGATCGCGCAAACCCATCGCCTCCCTTGATCACAAGCATCTTTCTCCCTTTCTAGTAGACCAGCTCTCCCGACTGCCTCACGGAACGGTGCTGGATGTGGCAACGGGACGAGGTCGTCATGCCATGTATCTGGCTTCCAAAGGGTTTTCGGTTCATGGCATCGATCGCGATGCCGACGCGCTCCATGAGCTTCAGGAGCAAGCCCAAGAAGCGGACCTACCCTCGATAACGACCGAATGCATAGACTTAGAAGCGAATCCGCAATATCCCCCGGACTTGGGCACAGCCGCGTACGATGTGATTATCGTCTTCTTCTACTTGTACCGGCCGCTCTTTCCTCAACTGGTTAACGCCCTGAAATCCGGTGGCGTCATCATGTATGAGACCTTCCTTCTGGACAACCATATTCATCGGCAACACCCACGCCGAAAAGAGTTCTGCCTGGAAACCAATGAATTACTCACACTTCTTCAAGGGCTCAGAATTCTCCATTACGACGAAGGGGATCATGAAAGCTCTTCAGCGCGGGCGTTTACCGCACGCATTTTGGCACGGAAACCATAAAACCCAACCGATCTCATGAGCCGTATCGACCTGCATACTCACACCCATTTCTCGGACGGCAGTGTTTCACCCACCGCACTCGTGGAACTTGCTCATCAACAAGGCGTGAGCATCCTGGCCATTACCGACCATGACACGACTGAGGGGCTCCCGGAAGCCATGGAAGCGGCTCACCATCTCCCGATTGAAATCATACCCGGCATTGAATTAAGTACAGAGTTTCAGGGGCGGGAAACGCATATGCTCGGCTATTTCATTGATCTCGCTGATCCTCAGTTTCAAGCCAGACTCGAGCAGCTTCGCGCGACACGCGTGGATCGCCTTCACCACATCCTTGACCGGCTCCACACCCTCAAAATGGAGATTTCTCTCGCTGAAGTGGAGCATGTTGCCGGAGGCGGAACCATAGGTCGCCCACATATCGCGCAAATGTTAATTGAAAAGGGCTACGTGAAGGGGATGAAAGAAGCGTTCGATCGATTCCTGGGAGTCAGAGGCGCAGCCTATGTTCGGCGGGTCGTCCCCGAGGCGGCTGAAATCATGACGTGGATTACTGAGGCCGGCGGCATCCCCATCCTTGCTCACCCCTATTGGGAGGGATTAGGTGCCGATAAGACGACGGACTCATGCCGGACGTTAGTGGAGCAGGGATTACGAGGCCTTGAAGTCTTTTATGGAACGTTTTCCGCTCGCCAAATTTCCATCAATCTCAACTTAGCCCGCAAATTCGATTTACTCATGACGGGAGGCAGTGATTTTCACGGCACCTTCAAGCCTGAGATTTCGATCGGAACGGGGCGCGGCTCGTTACGGGTTCCTCCCAAGTTGATCGATCACTTACGTCAGGCGGCTGGCCGATCAGACCCCCTAAAAATGAACGAGGCTCCATGACCGCCGCAGGACGATTTTTAATTGTCAGTGGCTTCCACAATATGATTTTCAAATCGCGTGCAGCCCTCAGCCAGCAGGCGATTGGTTAACAATTCCCCCGGCCATTCAATTGGCAAATCTGCCGTAAACACCCACACATCCGGCGATGTCCAAATCGGTCCATGGTCTTCAGGAAGATCCGGATCAAACAGATCGGTCCACACAGGCATATACACGCCATTCCCGCATTGGGTATGCAGATGCACCACGGTTCGACTTCGAACCGGGCCTTCCAGGTCATGCCACACCGCAGCGGTTTCATCAGCCAATCGATGAAGACGAACGGCGTTTTGCGCATCATACAAGGCATAGGCCGCGTAATTAGGAGCCTCCAGGAGTTGCGGCGCCTTGGCGACTTCGGGACATTGACTCACCAGATGATCCATAATAGCCTGACAGTCGTCTTCGGAAAGCGCTTCCGGCAAGGTCGTATCAGGAACCCCAAGAATTTCAAAAAATAAAAATGCGGTGGCTTCAACAGGTGGATGAAGCCTCGCCGCAATCGTCTGACGTGGCTGTCCTTCAGCCAGGTTGGAAATATGGTCGTGAATCTTCTGTAAGCTTAAAAACTCCAATGTGGAATCGGTGAGAAGTCTCGGTTCGACGGTAATCACCGCCCCTGGCGGGACATGCAGATGTTTCCGTAACAAATCCGCCGTTTCCACAGGATCAATTTTCAATTTCAAAGGATACTCCAAATTGGCTTGGAGTGATAATTCAAACGAAGCAAGAATTCCATACATCTCGCTATCTTCGCTCTCATCCTCCATCAGACAGGAGCTGGCCGCTTCCGCCAGCAAATCAAATAACCACTCCGCCATACTTTCGTCTAAGGCTGCAAGAACGGTGAGAACCTCATGTTCACGATCCTGATCTAATAAGGCCTGTAACACTTCAATGGCCAAACTGGGATCCCCATGTTCATGCCGCCGGGCATTAATGAGATGAATTAAATCCCGGGTGAGAGGATCAGGACGATACCAACTAGACATTGCATTCATGGGTTTTCACGATTCCAGGCGAAGGTAAAAATTTTCAAAGAAGGCAGATCATCAAAATTTCCAGAGTATTTTCACATGACTGGAACCCGTTTGCCAACTCACTACTCTCCAATGATCTTCACCAACACCCGTTTGCGACGTCTCCCATCAAATTCCGCGTAAAAAATTTGTTCCCATGGACCAAAGTCCAAGCGTCCCTTGGTGATAGCCACAACGACTTCCCTGCCCATGATTTGACGCTTGATATGAGCGTCACCATTGTCCTCTCCGGTTAGATTGTGCCGGTACGTTCCCGTCTGAGGTACCAGACGCTCAAGGAACTGTTCATAATCCTGCAGCAACCCGGCTTCGTCATCATTAATATAGACACTCGCAGTGATATGCATGGCATTCACCAGGACAAGCCCCTCTTGAATCCCACTTTGTTGTACCACACGTTCCACTTCAGAGGTAATATTCCGATATTCCCTGCGTTCTTTGGTCTGAAACCAGAGTTCTTCCCGATACGATTTCATGTTCCCTCCCCAACCACAGATTGTATCCGAGGTGTATTTTCCATAACGCTGATCCCGATATCAATCCTCATGGCCAGGCACAACGGCCGACTCGAATCATTTAATTCTTGGAAAGGACTGGATCGTTTCATCCCGGGCGCTCTGTTCGCCATACGAAGAGACCATGTTCTCTCATCAATATGTTGGGAGGATTTGACAGGAATTAGAAGTGATGTTAATAAACTTCATGAGTGGGTATTTCTTCGTACACGACCTGCTGATTTGGCAATTTCATACCACGCCAATCCGGCACTGACACTGCTTGCAGACCTCACGACAAAAAGGAGATAGGCATGATGACCTCGACAATCGGTGCGGTGTTCTCCCCAGAACAACCTTCTCGATGGAACGTGCTCTTTGCCCAGGAGCCTGACAAAGATTTGGAATTTGACGAAGGATTGGAAGAGGACGATCTCAACCAATCCAAGCCTCCTTCAAGGAAACCGCTTCTCTGGATTGTACTGTTATTGTTAATTGTTGGAGTGGCCTATTGGGTTCTCAACTCAAACACCTTTATGCCGCAAGGGACTGCCACCGATACGGCTGCCATCACCAGAAATCAAGACCAGACCGGCATCACACCTCCAACCTTTCACGAGAATCAGGAAGTGTCGCTGACAGATACTCTTGGAAGGTCCCTGCTGATGGGTGACCCTGCCAACACCACGCCTGGTCCCATAGTGAAACCAGGAGAAACACTCACGATTCTGGATGGAGCCTATCAGGCAACCGGATGGATCTACCAGGTTCGAACGCCAACCGGAAAAACAGGTTGGATCTCTGCCGAAAAACTCAAGTCACAGCCCCAAAATACGGGAAAGGGTTCCACCCAGTAAGGAGGAACCCTCAAAATTTTCAATGCCTTGGTCGGCCTTGTGTCATTTACAGGATCAGGTATTCGGTTATCGAGAATCATCCGGCGTTCGTTGAATCAACCGCAACATATTCCACACCATCCTGGATATTATCCGCCCACCATGCATTGAAGAGCTTCGCAATCCTTGCTACTCTGGACTCTTGCTCACGGTAATGTATTCGCCAATGAGATTGTTGTCATAATGGAAACCAGTTCCCCAAAGTCACCAAGCGCTACGCGAAAATATAAGGGAGTCCTCAACATAACCGTCCAACGCGGTAAGATGAGCGAAAACGTCGTTGGTGGCTCAACCCCACACTCCTTGTCTTGAGATAGAAAAATCGCCGTCATCCAGTTACACATTTGTCTCCGCGTTCCACGATCATTGCCTGGCCACCGCCTTTGGGACATACTCCATGAAGCCCATGACTCCTATTGAAGCACAGACGTTTTGCACCAAATATACAAAAGAAAGTGGCAGCAACTTCTACTACTCTTTTTTGTTCCTGCCACAGCAACGGCGGGAAGCCATGTACACCATTTATGCCTTTTGTAAAATGGTGGATAGCGCCGTTGATGAACCGGCCCCTGGAAGCCACCCCATCGAAGAAGTCCGCAAATGGCGACAAGAGGTAACGGCCACCTATCAAGGCCATCCAACCCAACCGGTCACGACGAGTCTCGCCGCCCACCTGCAGACCTTTGACATCCCGGAAACTCTCCTTCAAGAATTAATTTCCGGTGTAGAAATGGATCTGACTGCCAATCGATTTGCGACGTTTGCCGATCTGTATCAATACTGCTACAGGGTTGCTTCAGTGGTTGGTCTGATTTGCCTCAAGATTTTCCAAACCCAATCCCCTGCGGCGGAGGACTATGCGGTCAACTTGGGATTGGCATTTCAATTAACGAATATTCTTCGTGATCTCAAGGGGGATGCCGAGCAGAACCGCATCTATCTTCCGCTCGAAGACTTACAGCGTTTTGGTTATTCGGAACATGCTCTCCTGCACCAACAAGGGTCGCCGGCGCTGGTTGAACTTCTGAAATTTGAATGCGAAAGAGCTCGCACCTATTACCGCCAAGCCCAAGAAATTCTCCACACTCTTCCCCCCTCCGACCAAAAATCGCTGGTGGTTTCAGAAATCATGCGTGGAGTCTACAGCCGCATCCTCCAACAACTCGAAGACCCGCAGTACCAGGTATTCGGCCCACGGGTTCGAGTCGCCCCCCTACAACGACTCGGGATTGCCGCTCATATTTGGATTCGGTCTTTTCTTTCCCATACCATTGCTCCAACAGTGTGACACACCACATTCTGATACTGAGCGGAAACCTGCCAGGTTTACTCGCGGCCTATCGGCTCATCCCCTACGGATTCCGGATCACCATTCTCGAGAACCACAATCCTGCCTCTCCGGCACCGGCATCTCCCCATTTTGCGAAACCGAAAGAACCGGATCATCCACCATCCCTTCAACGCCTCTCGACGCAGCCCTTCCCACTTATTCTCCCACGGTATTACCATGCCACATGGGCACTTTTTCAGGAATTGGCCTTCGAGCACGCAGCCCAATGCATTCAACCGGTCGACCTGGAGTTTGGGACATCCGAAGGTCAAACACTCACCCTCTCCAACGCGAAGGGAATCGCGACTCTTCATCCCATGATTCGACTCGCCGGCTTTCGCGCCCTTCCCTGGTCAGATCGCTGGCACTTGATTAATTTTTTAGAAAAAAAATGGGAAGAACCCCGTTCACCAGATCACCACCCTGACATGCTCACGGTTGAATCCTGGCTGATTTCCGCTCAACAATCGGCTCTTGCACGACAACGTATCTGGAATCCATTCTGTCGATTGTTTTTAGGATGTGATGTGACCCAGGCATCACTCGGGTATTTCCTGGAGGTACTTTCTCGATTCTGGTTATCCAAACCGAATGGACCAGAAACATTCTTAGCCTCACCTGACATGCAGAGCCATCTTCAACAAAAACTCAGACATGTCTTAATAGAAAAAGGAGTCACGTTTTATCCCTCAAACGCCATCACCGGCATCCATGCCGACACCGAACGGATTCGAGCCATTGGCCTGGCTAAAGGCGAACGCCTTAACGCCGACATCTACGTCTCGCCCCTTTCCCCTCCAGAACTACTTCGACTCTTACCGGAAAGAGCCCCGGCTCGGTTTTCGTGTTTTTCCCATTTGGCTCAACTGCAGGAAGCATCAGGAACACTGGTCCGATTGACCCTTAACGACACACTTCTTCCTCCTCGCCTTATCCTTAACTCCGGTGTATTTGATTGGATAACCAGCCAGGCAGTTCGGCATACTGATGGCGCAACGACGTCGATCACGTGCGTTAACCTCTCCCCTTCGCCATCCTCAGGACATACCGACGACTGGCTGAGAGAAACCGTCTGGCCTCATATCAATAAGATATTCAACATTTCCCCTGAGCAGTCATTGCCATCTTGTGAGTCAGCAGCCACGCAATCCGTTTACCGATATATTCCCTGCCTGACTGGTTTCCGCACCTTTCGCCCTCTGTCCAACACGCCTATTCCCAATCTCTTTCTTGCCGGTCCCTGGACGGCCACCCCACTCCCGCCTTCTCTGGAAAGCACGGTCTTGAGTGCCTATGCCTGTGCCAGGGCTGTGACTGAATGGGTCCAGACCTCTTCACATTGACATCCTAAACCGTCAAATCTAAGATCCCCTCTCAATGGATCTTCATAAACTCAAATCATCCCTTCACGACTGCCGACGATGTGGATTGTCTTCAGGACGCACTCAGGTGGTGTTTGGGACAGGGCATCCTCAGGCTGACATCATGTTTGTCGGAGAAGCCCCGGGCTTTTATGAAGACCGGCAGGGAGAACCTTTTGTCGGGGCGGCAGGAAAATTACTCAACGAGTTACTACAATCTATCGGGCTCAGTCGCGCGGATATTTTTATTGCCAACGTCATTAAGTGCCGGCCACCCAACAATCGTGATCCTCTTCCAGAGGAAATCGAGACATGCAAACCGTTTCTGCTTCAACAAATCGAACTCATCAAACCCAAATTGGTTTGCACTTTAGGAAACTTTGCCACACAAACGTTATTGGAAAGAAAAGTCGGTATCACCAAGGTCCGTGGGCAGGTCATACGAATGCCCAACTTCATCGTGTTCCCACTGCTTCATCCGGCAGCCGCACTCCACCAGGGAAATCTGCGAGTTCCCCTCAAGGAAGATTTCCAAAAACTCAAGACGGTCCTGGAGGAAATGAGCAAAACTCCCACGCTTCCGCAAACCGCGTCACCGCCAACCCTTCCCACATCCAAAGCCTCCTCCAAAGAGGAAACTCCAGCCGATCCCCCCACACAAATGAACTTATTCTAGAAACCATCTAGTCAATTTAAATGACAAGTGCGGGGTTTCGCCCCGGCAGGCGAGCCACTTTTGTTTCGGCAAAAGTGGCCAAAACCAGTGACGCCCCGTCTGGCCTCATAAGAGGGGGACGGACGCCAACTTGCGGAGAGCGGACCAACTCGCCTGGCTCAAACAAGGTCCGCAGGGGAAAAGAGCGTCCCTCCCTTTGACCAGACGGCAGGCGTCGGAGTTCTCAGCTACTCGGTCATTCTGAGCCACCGGCGAAGAATCTGTGCCCAGCCAACGAACGTATTCGTACTTGAAAAAAGACCTGGTGGATTTGAGTGTTTGGTTTCGTCCTCGAATAATTCTCGAAAAACACGAATCTTTCCTTGACATATTTCGACAATTATTAAACTATGTTTTTGGTTTGTAGGTTAAGAGGACTATTGGATGGGGTTACAGTCCGTTGAACGGGATATTATGGGGTAAACGCATAACATCCTGCGATAAAGAGACTCTGAGTTACAACTCTTTGAAAGGGTACATTCTGGGATTTTTATTTGGGAAACATTGGTGGCGTGTTATACGGACGGAAAGGGGCAGATCCGGCTCTTATGCTGGTCCGCCTAAATATTGTTTGACCAGAATATAGCTCACACTCAATATGGCAGACACATCTATTGGTCCCTGGATTATTTCAGGAATCGCATTGGCTCAAGTGTGGGTTATTGCACTGGTGAAACGCCTGCGAAAAGGCAAAGTCGAGCTTTACCCTACTGGGAATCTTGAGATAGGCTTTTCAGGTTTTGGGCCAACGATAGGTGTCATCGGGACCTGGAGAGCCTTGCATCGAGACACATTCGTAAAGTCGATTGCATTACGGGTAGTTCGTTCCCGTGATGGCTCAAGCCACACATTCAACTGGAGAGCATTTAGAGATACTGCATTCTCCTTCGATCCGAGTTTTGTTCCTAAATTCGAATTTGCTTCAAGCTTTCTGCTAACAGCCAATACGCCAACAAGATATAGCATTTTCTTCGTCGATGATGCGTTTACTGCGGACGTTTCACCAAAGGTTGCCACGCTTTCTGCAACTTGGACTCAGTTCCGTGAGGAACAATTCGAAGCTTTGCCGGAAGAAGTTAGAAATGTTGAGCCATCGATCCTGAACGAAATCCTATTCTCGCGTTTTATTAATTCTGGTAAGACGGTGGATGCATACACCACACTTGATCGAGCTTTTTATTGGACATCCGGACAATATGACTTGCATGTTTGCATCGAAAGTGATGACAATGGGAATTTTGTCCAAAAGTCTAGCTTCACTTTATCTGAGGATGATGTTTTCCTGCTTCGACAAAATGCAGTTTCGATTCTCAGAGCTATCTGTGGACAGCCTACCCACTTTAACTTTGCAAATCCACAATATGAATAAGCAGAACAAACCGGATGCAGCCAACGCCGCGATAGCGCTGTTGGGAAAATCCGAACCTCATTTGCTCGGCATAGGTGATCCAGGACGTTCAGCCGACTGCAAGGCGGCAGACGGGATGCTGACGTGGACGATGCCTGCTCAATATCGGCGAGAAGTCGCATGGTGCGTGGTCGGCTGAACGGAGTCCGTGTCTGGTCATGCGTTTCAGCCACCTGCGGCACCCGAACACGCAGCTCGACTCGACGGCTTCAGGCCCGGCACTCAGCCGCGGACTCTGTTAGGCATATTTATGGCAAATATAATCCAATCAATTGGATACTCCCTTGGTAAAGTTCACGCAGGAATGATCAGTTACCTGTGCGAAATGTATAGGGAAGGAAATAAAGAACCTTTAGAATCTTTCTTGGCTTTTCTTGGTATAAAGGTTCCCCCTAACCCTATTTCACGAAGAGAATGGAATTCCGTTGACCTTGCAATACTCGAACGCCGTGAGGATGGTCAAGAAACACCAGAAATTCTTATCGAAGTCAAGGTCGATGACCATGAGAGCGGCTTAACTCCAGAAAGCTACCAGACAGTCCGTTACGCTTCACAATGGCCCTCGTGCCAAGCGTATTTATTTATTACTCTCGGCAAGGGTGAGTATTACCACTCACCACGTAGCGATCGCTTTACTTGGATTCGCATACGTCAATTTCAAAAGGCCATTGAAGCTATCAAGGCAAAGGATCGCATAATCGTGGATTGGCTTGACGAGGTCAGGCGGGAAATCGTACTGCAGGACAACGTGCTGATTCCCGATAAGTCACGTTCAGAGGAGTATCGAGGGGGTACATGGAACATCTTTCTTTTTGGACACTTGGCGGAAAAACTAAAGCCATTTTTTGCGACTAACAATATAAATGTTGAGATGACTTGCTATACATATGGTAATGGGCCGGATACGATTTTAAACTTTGGAGGGGCACGGGAGCCGCTGTATATGGAAATCAACTACAGTGGAAAGTTAAACCTGAAGATGTCCCTAAATAAAGTAGAGTCCGAACACTCGAGGCGGGAACGTGTAAAAGAGGAAATTGACAAATGCCAAAAATTACCGTTTGCCATATCTCCCACTTTTCATCCTACGGGAAAGATCGGTAGTTCGAAAAACTATTGCATCTTTCGATGTCGGCCTCATCAACAAGGTTGGATATCTTGAGTGTCAATCTTCAATTGAAGAGACAAAGCAGAAAATTGGTTCTGTCGTTAGTACATTTTATGGAAATACAGCTACTATCTGAGCCGGCTAAGATGCTGGGCAACCTGTCAACGGGTGCGCAGCGATCTTCTAGCATATGCTTGAGGTCAGGTCTTGCAATATAACATCGGATGGACACGCTGTGGGATAATTGAGTGAAACTGAAAGCCGCTTGCGTGATTGCAAGACCTGACCCCATGCCTGCTAGATGATTATCAAATCTTCCAATACAGTATGGAGAGAATCTGAAAATCCAGCATATGGTGAGATAGATCGTGGACATTTTTCCCCCTCCCTTTCCCCGACTGACGCCTGCCGTTCGGCCCCATGGGCGGATGCTCTTATCAGCCGGCGGGCCTTGTCCGAGCCCTTCGAAAACTCAGGGCAGGCTCCGCGAGTTGGCCCACTATAATTAAAGGAATCCTAGTTTCAGCACGCTCCCCTGGCCTTGTGTTGTGGCCGAGCAGTGCAGCCGACCCCGGAGAAAAGGCGCGCATTGTTTGAGCCTTGCGAGTTTGCGCGACGCCGGGGTCGGCGAACCGCGCAGGGAACCCGAAGGGCCACAGCATGGCCAAGATGGTTTTGGCTACTTTTGCCGAAACAAAAGTGGCTCGGCTGCCGGGCCGAAACCCGGCAAAACTTCAACATTGTGGGCGGGCTTAAAGGATGGATACCCGCTTACAACTGCGGGTATGACGGAAATTTGATGGATGCCTACCCCTACCAAGAACGGCAGGGCAAGCTACGGACTCAGGAGGCACCCGAGAGAATACTTTCCCTCAACGCTTCAATCTGCTTCATAATTTCCCTCGTACACGATTGAAGGGATTCCTTCCTCGGACGAACCTCCTGTGGGAATTGCAGGGGTTTCCCATACTCGAATCCTCGCCTTACTCGGAACCAATAGCGTTTTGAGCATCGACGTCACCGAATGGGGGCCGTCCCACACAATGGACGCCGGAATGACAGGCGCACCGGATTTGATCGCCAGATAGCCAATGCCCAAATGCCCCGCATCTAAACGATGCCGATCCAATCCGCCTTCTGGGAAAAGGCCGATCACCTCCTGCGCTGCCAGGCCATCTAACATCGTGCGAATCGCACGAATATCCCGCTTGCCTCGTTGTACCGGAATACAACGAAACGCCTGAAACACCCAACGGAGGTGTGACTGGGCATAGATCTCTTTCGCCATTAAAAACCGAATAGGACGTCCTGCGGTGGCCAATAAGACCAATGGGTCCCCCATCGAGGTATGGTCACACACAATCAACGCCGGTCCCTGAGGTGGAACCGGGCATGGCCACGCCACCGTCACACCATACATGAGCCGACAGACCCAGGAGTTTAATTGATGTAACGAAGTATGGACGAAGCCCTGAGTGTGTGCTTGGAACTGGCAACGATGAAGACGAAAAAGGCGGATGAGTCGGTATAGAATGATGTCCCTCCATGCCATTACTTTTGAAAATAGGCACAAGAGACCTGAGAGAAGCCGGACAGAAAATAATTTAGGTGGTGGTTTTTTGAGCGTGAGACGGATTTCTGTAGAACCTGAGGCCTCCTCGACTTCAGCAGACGATTCTGAATCTTCAGACGATTCGCCGTCTGTGTCGTCTTCGACCTCTTCTTCCGGTTCTTCAAACCAATTGACGAGCATGTCTTCCCACCAGGCCTCATTGACTTCCGAACCGGGATCTTCTCCAAACAATCCTGTCACCTGGTCTTTGGTAAAACTCGGATCAATGACCGTGGGTTTAAACAATGCCCGGTCAATCACTTCCTTGGTGGCAAAGCCGCCCACAATCCAAGAAGGTGGATCCGCCCGGCGGGATTTGTAGGCTTGCAGCCCGACCTTAAGATAAAGAAACGCTTTGCGTTGATCTTCGTCTTTCAACCCTGATGGGGGCAAACTTAAAGTCTTTTCAATTTTCTTTCTCCATTCCCGTGCATTATACCGGGAAGTGATCAACTGGAGAACTTTCGCCCCATCCTCTTTTTCCAGTGGCATCCTGACTCCTTATGGCCCTCGGGCCGCTTTCTGACTTCATGAAATAGATAGGTAATCGATAGACTCTTGAATGACGTTCTTGTCGTGTATACCTCTAATGACCGGCAACCATCATCTTGCGAATTTTAACGGTAGGGCTGGCCACCCGGCCACGAAATTCTAAATCATTCCCGACCATCTCAATATCCTTCAGTATCTGTTGTAAATTCCCGGCAATGGTGACCTCTTCCACCGGATGGGTCAGCTCTCCATTTTCAACCCAAAACCCCACCGCTCCCCTCGAATAGTCTCCCGTGACAAGGTTGACACCAAATCCAATCAGATCGGTGACGTACAACCCTCGCTTCATTGACTTGAGAATTTCATCTGGTGAATAGGAGCCTGGCGAGAGAAATAAATTCGTGGCACCCACTGTCGGATTTTCGCCCACGGATCTTGATGCATTGCCCGTGGATGCCATCCCTAATTTCCGTCCTGAATACGTATCTAACAGGTAACTCGACAGCACGCCTCTATCGATCACCAGGGTTTTTCTCGTGGGCAACCCTTCTCCATCGAATGGTCGAGACCCCAGCCCTCCGGCTAACCGACCATCATCAACTACTGTCACCAAATCTGAAGCAATAGACTTTCCGAGTTGTCCCAAAAGAAACGAGGCCCCCTTATACAAGGAGTACCCGGATACCGCTGAGGAAATATGCCCTAGGAGGCCTTTGGCCGTTTCCGGATCGAAAATCACGGGAACTTCTTGTGTCGTAATGGGCCGACTCCCTAGCCGCCTTACGGTTCGGCGAGCGGCCTCCTGCCCGATCTTTTCCGGACTATCTAATTCATGGAATTTACGCTTCACGGAGTACCAATAGTCCCGCTGCATACCGCCATTTTGACTGTCCAACGCGATGGGCGACATGGAGAGGGAGTAGGAGGAACTGGCGTACGATCCAACAAACCCATGAGAATTTGCCAACAAAATCGATCCATACCCAGCAGAACACTCAGCCCCTTCAGAATTGGTGATGCGAGGATCTGCGGAAAACGCGGATTGTTCGGTTCGCTTGGCCAGGTCTATTTCCTCATCAACTGCCAATTGCCGATCATCTTTCATATCCATGTCAGGGATATCGACCACCATTTGATCCGGACGCCGGCAGTCCTGAAGTTTCATCTTCAACCACAGCTCTGGCCAAACTACACGTGTCACTGACTAAACGATCCAACGAGGCTTTTGAAAAATCCGATGTAGAAGAACTGGCTGAACGCTTGCCAAAAAACACCCGAATCCCCAAAACCTTCTCGCGGGCTTTGGAGAGCCGATCCACCTCTGACATCCGCACCTGCACCGAGACTGAATCGCCTTCCGCCACAAGAAGATCCGCCTCCGTCGCTCCTAAAGCCTTGGCTCGTTTGAGAACCGTGGCGGCCAACTCGGGGAAACGGTCCACCATGTGTGGTGGGCAGATTTGACATTAGTAAATGGGAGGAAACAAAACGGGAGGGTTATCCATCAGCCCATCGCCGTGCCACCGACGATCATTTCATCGATTTTAATGGTAGGAAGTCCCACGCCGACCGGAACCGATTGTCCATCTTTTCCACAGGTCCCAATTCCTTCATCTAATTTCATATCATGTCCAACCATCGAAACTTTCTTGAGCACATCAGGACCGTTCCCAATCAACGTCGCTCCCTTGACCGGTTTGGTCACCTTCCCATCTTCAATCAGATAGGCTTCGCTGGCTGAAAAGACAAATTTTCCACTGGTGATATCAACCTGCCCTCCCCCAAACGACACGGCATACAACCCGTTTTTCACCGACCGAATGATATCCTGCGGATCGGATTCTCCCGCCAACATAAAGGTATTCGTCATACGTGGAAGGATAATACTCCGGAAATCTTCCCGTCTCCCATTTCCTGTTAACGGGATACCCATCAAACGGGCATTGAGGCGGTCCGTGATATAGCCCCGCAACACTACCTTTTTCAATTAACATGGTTCGTGACGTCGGCGTCCCTTCATCATCAATATTCATCGACCCACGCCGAAATGGGAGCGTCCCGTCATCCACAATTGTGCATAATTCGGACGCGACGGATTTTCCCACTAAATCACTAAAGGCTGACGTTTTGCGACGATTAAAATCCGCTTCCAACCCATGTCCGATAGCTTCGTGAAGCAGAATGCCCGGCCATCCCCCACCTAACACAACCGGCATGGTGCCGGCCGGAGCTTCGACCGCGCCTAGATTCACAATCGCCTGACGTGCAGCTTCTCGGGCAAACTCCATCGCGCGGTTCTGCTCTAGATAGAAGGCAAATCCGACTCGTCCCCCTCCTCCAAAAGACCCAACCTGACGATTGGCCCCATCTTCGGCAATACAGGTAATCTGAAGACGAGAAAGAGGCTGCACATCTCCCACCAGTTGCCCTTGGGAGTTGATGACTAAGAATATTTTCTGTTCCGTATTAAAAGACGCCATGACCTTGGTAATTCGCGGATCATATCGTCTGGCTTCCACGTCAATTTTATTCAGTAGATCAACTCGGGTTTCTGTTGAAATATCGGTAAGCGGCTGAGCCAACGGGTAGAGATTCTGGGAGGGCTGAGAACGATGAGTGACGGCTATGGGGTTGTTCCCTTGGGGAGAATCGGCAATATACCGTGCGGTATCAGCGGCAATTTCCAGGTCTCGCACAGATAGATCATCTGAATACGCAAACCCGGTTCGTTCTCCCGCCACCGCTCGAACACCCGCCCCCTGGGAAATACTTTTGACTGCACGTTTAACGAGGCTTTCCTCCATAGAAACGGAGTCGGTCACGCAGGACTCGACATACATGTCCACGTAATCCACTCCCCGAGCAGTGGCCTTATTTAAGGCCTGAAGGACATCCTTTTCTTGGAGGGCAAAATCTGAAAGGCTGGGTACCATAGGACATCAATTACAACGAAGTACGTAATCAATTAAACAAAAATGGAGTATAGCCCATCTCCCAGGTTGGCGCAATTTCCAATGAAGATCGTCTCGTCGGTAATTTGACAAGAATCGCTTTCATTATTAGACTGAAATTGTTGTGAAATTTTGCCAAGCTCCTAAAATCTTTCAATAGAATTCCAACGCAGTTCTTACCCTTACGATCGGGTTCAGCACAATTCCATGGATGAATTTCACGCGGTGGAAGCAAGGCAAGTTGCTGAAGGCGAATTGCTGGATCAACTTGACCTCACATCCCTTCCCCGACATATCGCAATCATCATGGATGGCAATGGCCGATGGGCCGCTCAACGCGGGTTGCCTCGAATTGCCGGTCACAAAGAAGGTCTCCGAGCGCTTCAAGATGTTCTGGAAATTGGGCATGAACTCGCGATTCCTTATATCACCATCTATGCATTTTCTCAGGAAAATTGGAAACGGCCTCATTCCGAAATTCGACTGCTTATGGGGTTACTTGAGCAGTACCTGCATCAAGAACGCCAACGGTTTCAGGAGCGCCAGGTACGATTTCTGCCAATTGGACGACTGGAACAACTGCCCCCTTCCGTCCGTTCGCTGGCCTTAGAGGTGGCAGAAGAAACCCGCCATCTGACTCAGCGGACGCTGGCAGTCGCCCTCAGCTATGGGGGACGAACCGAGATTGTCGATGCTGTGCGGAAAGTCGCAATCGAGGTTCAGATGGGATCGCTCACACCAGACCAAATTGATGAGTCTCTGTTTGAACAATATCTCAGCACATGGGGTCTGCCGGATCCAGATTTGCTCATCCGTACATCCGGAGAGGCGCGAATCAGCAATTTCCTTCCCTGGCAAATTGCCTACACCGAACTCTATTTCACCAAAACCCTGTGGCCTGATTTCCGTCGCATTGAGACTCTTCTCGCCTTACTCGATTATCAAAAACGGGAGCGTCGTTTTGGCCGCATCACTCAAACTGTTTCGCCATAAAACCGTCTGTGGCTCTCCTACATACCCGGTACCCTTCTTCTTGTTTATCTGACGCACTCCCCCTTTTACTCCAATAAACAATGGATCCCCGTCGACTGTACTCAGCCATCGTATTTATTCCTTTGCTCTATGCGGGAATACGCTATTCTCCACCTTGGCTGCTTTCTCTCCTGATTGGCACAGCTTCTCTCCTCGCATTATGGGAATTTCTCACCCTCTACTTCGGACCAACCGGCACTCTTGGCACCAAGATAATCTCCTGTCTTGGTGCCGTTATACTTCTTGTTGCCATGTACACCGGCTACTCCCAGGCCTTGAACCTCTGGCTCTTGGGAATCGTTCTGGTTGTTTTAACGGGGTTTTTTATAGCCCCGACTACCATGAGGCAACGGCTCCCCTTATGGGCGGCCTATCCCTTTGGAATACTTTATGTTGTGGTTCTGCTCGGGCATTTTATACTCCTCCGGCAACTGCCCCATGGAATCGCCTTAATCTTTTTCGTCTTAGCCATCACATGGTTAGCTGATACCGGTGGATTTGTCGTAGGCTTATCTCTTGGACGACATCCCCTGGCGCCAGCCCTGAGTCCTAAAAAAACGATTGAAGGTTTGATCGGAGGGATACTTTTTTCCGTGGTGGGAGGCCTCATCAGCCACTTTTGGTTTCTCCCCTTTTTCTCGTTGGGGGAATGCGCTATTCTCGGCATGGGTATGGCCATAATCGGAGCACTTGGTGATCTTGCAGAATCCGCGATCAAACGTAGCGTGAGTATCAAGGATTCAGGCACAATCATTCCAGGACATGGGGGAGTGTTGGATCGTGTGGATAGTCTGCTCTTTACCGGCCCGGCCTTTTACTACTATGCCCTCTTCGCGGGCTCAACCTAATAACCAGACCGTGCACAACCATAGGGAGAGAATCTGGTGAAACACATCGTCATCTTAGGATCTACCGGATCGATTGGGAACAGTACATTAGACGTGATCTCCAGATTCCCTGACGAATTTCAAGTAGTCGGCTTGGCCGCCGGGTCCAATGATCAGGCCCTTGAGGGACAGATCCGCATCTTCAAGCCAGAAGTGGTTGCGCTCTCCTGCCGGGATGCTGCCAATCGATTGCGAGCACGGATGGGACGCACCTCCACGGAAATTTTGGACGGGGAACAGGGGCTCTGTGCCGTCGCCAGTGCATCGAAAAGTGATTTAGTGATTTCTGCGATCGTCGGGGGAGCAGGACTCAAGCCCACCTTGACAGCCATTCAAGCAGGCCGGCAGGTTGCGCTTGCCAACAAAGAGCCCATGGTCATGGCAGGCCGGTTGATGCAACTGGAAGCTCACAAACATGGCGTCACCATTTTTCCCATCGATAGTGAACATAGCGCCATTTTCCAATCGATGGAAGGCCACCGAAAGATAGATATTCGCCGGATCGTGTTAACTGCCTCCGGCGGGCCATTTTGGGATTGGCCTATCAATGATTTAGAACACGTGACCCCCGAACAAGCGATGCAACATCCAAATTGGAAAATGGGTGCTAAAATCACCACCGACTCCGCCACCTTGATGAATAAAGGCTTGGAGGTGATTGAAGCCCGATGGCTCTTTGATATCCCTCACAATCAAATTGATGTCGTCATTCACCGAGAAAGTATTATCCACTCTTTGGTAGAATATTGTGATGGATCAGTTATTGCGCAATTAGGGCACCCGGACATGCGAACACCAATTTCCTATGCTCTCAAATACCCGGAACGCATTCCTTTGAATCCTCCACTCCTGGATTTAGGGAAAATTGGGAAATTTACGTTTTATCCAACTGATTCGAAAAAATTCCCCTGTCTCCAGTTAGCCTATGACGCACTGGCAGGAGCGGACGGACTTCCACCCACATTAAACGCCGCAAATGAAATCGCCGTCGATGCCTTTCTTAAGGAACAAATTGCCTTTTTGGATATTCCCAGAGTGATTCAGGAAACGATGAATGCCTATACTCGCGACTCCCGTCACATCCATTGAAGATGCCTTGGAGGTAGACCAATGGGCCCGACGCACAGCCACAGAAATGATGAAAGCCTGTTCCTCTTCACCAATATGAACCCGCGATAAACACCCATGAATAACCTCCTGTCATTTTCTCCAGATTCCATCTTTCTATTTGGGCAAAAGTTATGGTGGTTCCTGGTCGTGCTGGGAGTCCTTGTGACCTTTCACGAATACGGCCATTATCTGGCCGCTCGATGGGTGGGAGTCAGGGTCCTCAAATTTTCCATCGGTTTTGGACCAAAACTCATTGGTCGCAAGATTGGCGATACAGAATATCTTTTGGCAGCGATTCCTCTTGGCGGATATGTCAAATTATATGGTGAGGAAGTGTCAGAGGCTGTTTCACCTGCTGAACAGCGTGAATCCTTCATTCACCAGTCGCTTCCTCACAAAACGTTGATTGTGGCGGCGGGCCCCGGATTCAACTTTATTCTCAGTTACCTGATCTTTACGGGAATGCTGGCCTTGGGGTCACCCCTATTTGTGCCCAGCATCGACAACATCACACCGGTCATTGAAGCTATTACCCCCGACTCTCCGGCCGAAACTGCCGGATTACATATCGGTGATCGGGTAATCCGGGCCAATGAAGAAGACATCTCGACTCTGGGTGAACTATACCAACAGGTCGGTAAGGCCCATGGGCGTCCCGTCACACTGGATGTCATTCGTGGGGATACCGTTAAAACGCTGATCATCACCCCAACGGTTCAAATGGTGCCAGATCGCCCGGACGAGCCTCAATACACCTTAGGCATTGAGGATCATGCTCCCCTTGTGGGGGGAGTTATGCCGGACACCCCTGCCATGGCCGCAGGTCTTCAACAAGATGACCGAATTATCCAGAATTAATGACACGCCGATTGTCACCTGGTCTCAGATGACCGAGATCGTTCGCCAACACCCTGGAACCCCTTTAGATGTTCAGGTCGATCGCGGAGGACAGACCGTCTCTCTTCGCATCACCCCTGAGGGCCAAACCGTTACCTCTTCCGATGGGGAAACCAAGTCTGTTGGTCGCATTGGGATTAAACTAGCCGGTGCGGGTACGGTGCTCAAAAGCACCTCTCTCTTTCTCGCCCCCTGGGATGGACTCAAGGCCACATGGAAATGGTGTGAACTCACCGTTATTGGTTTATACAAACTCTTGACGGGAGAAATTTCTTCAAAACATCTCGGTGGCCCACTGATGATTGCCAGTGTGTCAGGGGAACAAGCCCAACAGGGCCTTGCCAGCGTCGTGTGGCTTATTGCGATCTTAAGTATTAATTTGGGAATATTGAATTTGTTACCCATTCCCATTCTTGATGGAGGGCATCTCTTCTTTTTTGCCTGCGAAGGCATTTTAGGTCGCCCGTTAGGAGACCGGTCGAGAGAAATGGCGCAACAAATTGGACTGGTCTTGTTGGTCTTCTTGATGGCCTATGCGACCTGGAATGACATTAGTCGCCTACTCCAATAATTCCACCCAGTTAAACGTCTCACTGCCTGTTGCTATCCATGTGAGTTCTCCCTGCGACTCAGTCTTTCCTCAACCATATAACCAGGTGTCTTCATGCGTGTATCACAATCATTAATTCCAACAATGCGACAGGATCCCGGGGAAGCCGAAGTGGTCAGCCACCGGCTCATGCTTCGCGCCGGTATGATCCGAAAAGTCGCCGCCGGCATTTATTCCTACCTTCCTCTAGGATTGAGGGTCATTCGGAAAATTGAGACCATTGTTCGCGAAGAGATGAACCGGATAGGAGCGCAAGAACTGTTACTCCCGATTCTATCCTCGGCCGAGCTTTGGAAAGAAACAGATCGCTGGGATTTCTACGGAAAGGAACTATTCCGATTACATGATCGCCATGAGCGGGACTTTTGCCTGGGCCCCACTCACGAAGAAGTCGTCACCGATTTATTCCGTCGAGAGGTCAGTTCTTATCGTCAATTGCCCGTCACTCTGTATCAAATCCAAACGAAATTTCGCGATGAAATTCGCCCCCGGTTTGGCATCATGCGAGGGCGTGAATTCATCATGAAAGATGCGTATAGCTTTGATCAGGATGTGGAAGGCGCCAAACGTACGTACCAAGACATGTACGACGCCTATTGCCGCATTTTTTCCCGCATGGGCCTCGAATTTCGTCCAGTGGAGGCCGATACCGGCTTAATCGGTGGTATCTCTTCTCACGAATTCATGGTCCTAGCCAATACCGGAGAAGAACTCATCGTTTTTGATCCGGACACGCAATATGCAGCCAATGTCGAACGGGCCGAGATTGTCCCACCCACCATCGGGGAGCCCGAGACCCCACTACCGCTGGAAAAGGTCTCCACACCCAATGCCAAATCAGTTGAAGAGGTGTGCGCCTTACTCAACGTGCCTCCTTCCCGCCTGGTGAAAACCCTTCTGTATCAGACCGGCACGGATGAGATAACCGCGGTCCTGATCCGAGGTGACCATCAAGCGAACGAAATTAAAATTCAACGACATCTTGGTATCCATGAATTATCTTTGGCGACCCCGGAAATGGTCGTCCGCTTCACAACGGCCCCAGTCGGCTTTGTCGGCCCGATCGGTCTTCAGAAAATTCGAATTCTGGCTGACCAGGCCGTGGCCGTTTTGAGCAATTTCATTGTGGGTGGAAACGAACCAGACGTCCACCTCATTCATGTCAATATTGACCGGGATTTTGCCATTGAGAGCATTGGAGATTTTCGCCAAGCCCAGGCCGGTGACCCTTCCCCACGTGGAGGCAGCTCGCTCCAAACAGCCAGAGGAATCGAAGTGGGGCATATCTTTATGCTAGGGACCAAATATAGTGAAAAAATGGGGGCAACCTACCTGGATGCTCAAGGTCAGACCCTTCCCGCTGTGATGGGATGCTATGGTATTGGTGTCAGCAGAGCAGCGGCAGCAGCCATTGAACAAAACCATGACGACAAAGGCATCTGTTGGCCGATGCCCATTGCCCCATTTCAGGTCCACATCCTTTCGGTCACCGCATCAGAAAATGTCCGTCAAGCTTCCGAGCAGCTCTATCAGGACCTTTCCCAAAACGGGATAGAGGTATTACTTGACGACCGTGAAGAACGAGGTGGAGTTAAGTTTAACGATGCAGATTTGCTCGGCATTCCTTTTCATATTATCCTTGGTGATAAAGGACTGGCACAGAACACCATTGAAATCAAAGACCGTAAAACTGGCGAAAAGCATCATATTTCCCGTGAGGAGGCATGTGAGTGGATAACTGCCACAGTCAGGGCAAAACTCGAATTTCAGACATGATAAAGTAAATAAAACAGATCAAATGCAGGTTGGTTACCGATGCCCTCTCATGCATGGTATAATTTTTTGAAACCAAAATACTCATCTTGAGGACCACCAATGACGAGATCTCGATCCAGAGCATACGGAGATGGTCAAGCCCTCATTTTCATTGACAATACATATTATTGAATGCTATTTTTCAAGGTTTGATTTTCAAGTAAAATGCACTTCCTTTATTTTATGACAGGCCTAGCGTATGTTGAATCAAATGAACGTGAGGGGTCTTTTATTTGACCCCTATAACAATGCCTATATTGTCATCCTGAGAGATGAACAAAATTCTGACATGCTCCCAATATGGGTTGGGAAGGCCGAAGCCAGCGCGATTAGTTTTGCCTTAGAGCGGATCGCTCCTCCAAGGCCGATGACCCATGATCTCATGAAAACGGTACTTGATAATATGGATGCTAAGGTCATCAGCACAGTCATTACAGATCTGAAAGACAATACGTACTTCGCCAAAATCCATCTCCTTTTTGGAGATTCCGAGTTCACCGTTGACTCTCGGCCAAGTGACGCGATTGCCGTGGCCCTTCGCACGGATGCTCCTATTTTTGCTTCCGGGGAAGTGCTCCATAAACAAAACTCAGAAGAATTGGAACGATGGCTGGAAAACCTCAAGCCTGAGGATTTTGGCAAATCAGATGTCTAGCTGATGTTCATGTGGCCATCTGAAATATTTACGATTGATAGTGAGTGCGTTGGTGATGACTGAAATAAACACATTAATTCCGTTAAAGGTCCATGGAGTTTTGGTCGATCCGAATACCGACACGCAAATCGTGGTCTTACGGGATGAGAAAAATTCAGAGGTTCTTCCCATATGGGTCGGGACCGCTGAGGGAACATCGATTCGGTTGGCCTTGGAGAATGTCATCCCACCCCGCCCCATGAGCCATGACCTTATTTGCAGTTTTGCCTCGCACCTTGGATTTACCCTTAACAAAGTCGTAATCACGGAAGTCAAAAATAATACGTATTTTTCAACGCTGTTTTTGTCCAAAGATGACTTGGAAAAATCGATCGATTCAAGGCCGAGTGATGCGATTGCCCTAGCTCTCCGATGTCAATGTCCCATTTATGTTACTCCGGAGGTGCTGGAACGTCGCGGGGGGGAAGATCTGGATACCTGGCTTTCCAAGCTCGATCAAAAAGGATTAGAACAAACCGATATCTAGAGATGTAATCAAGTAGAGGAAAGGAACTCAGACACTCATGCGATCTTATCAAGCTAAACCGCTGGAAGTTGAACGACAATGGTTCTTAGTCGATGCTAAAGGGAAAACCGTTGGACGCCTGGCCGCGAAGGTTGCCTCTATCCTTCGTGGAAAGCATAAGCCGACGTTCACCCCGAATGTCGATACAGGCGATCATGTGGTCATCATAAATTCCAGTGAAATTCAATTCACCAGCAATAAATTTCGCTCAAAGATCTATTATCATCACACCGGTTACCCTGGAGGAATCAAAGCCATTACCGCTGAGCATCTTCATGCAAAGAAGCCAACCGAAGTCCTTACCAAAGCCATTCGGGGGATGCTTCCAAAATGCACGTTAGGGAAACAAATGGCCAAAAAGCTCAAAATTTACCCTGGTGCCGAGCATCTGCATCGAGCGCAAAGCCCAACGCCTCTGAATCTCTAAATTCATCAGTTACTGTTCCAACGAAAAAAAGGAGATCTATTCTCACATGGTCGATACCATTCAATACGCAACCGGAAAAAGGAAAAACGCGATTGCCCGAGCTTGGGTAGAACCAGGGCAAGGCGACATTCTCATCAATGCACGATCAGTCGATTCATATTTCCCACGATTGACGCATCAAATCCAAATACAAACGCCATTTGAGGTCACCAAAACGAGCGGGCAATTCAATGTCAAAGCCACGTTGACAGGGGGAGGCGTTTCAGGTCAGGCGGGAGCCCTTCGCCATGCGATTGCCAAGGCCTTGGCCTTATATAATCCTTCGCTGCGGGATCCCCTGAAAAAAAATGGATTGCTTACCAGAGATAGCAGGGTGAAAGAACGGAAAAAATACGGACAAAAAGGTGCCAGAGCCAGGTTCCAATACTCCAAACGATAATTGGCCGGTTCACCATTCACGCAGAATTATGGGGGAGGCCTTCCGGCCTCCCCTTTTTTAATCCGACTTCTGTTTGATACCGTTGCCACTCCAGTCTAACTGTTCACAGATAATCAATTGTCACAAAGGAAAATCATTTCCTAATAGGTATCCAACCTTTCTCCCCCCAATCAACTTTCTTGAAAAATGACCATGGATGGAAAAATTCGCGTCGCTGTAATTGGAGCCAGCGGCTATACAGGTGGTGAATTACTTCGATTACTCACCCTCCACCCTCAGATCACATTGACCCGTGTGGTGGCATCTGAAAAATCTGAGGGCCTCGCTGTCGCTTCGCTGCTTCCTCATCTTACGAAGATTTATGACTGTTCATTGTCTTCATTGAATGTCGACTCGATCGCCAAGGAAGTTGATGTGGTTTTTCTCGCGCTTCCTCATACGCAATCCTTGCAACCGGTAGCCGATTTTCTCTCACAGGGGAAACATGTCATTGACTTGAGTGCCGATTATCGTCTTCAAGATCCGATGGTATATGAGCAATGGTATCAAACACCCCATACTTTCCCTGGCCTGCTCAAAAATGCGGTGTATGGACTACCAGAACTCAATCGCGCGGCTATCGCCAAGACCAACCTTGTCGCCGTTGCCGGGTGTTATCCCACCGTTGCCATTTTGCAACTCGCGCCCTTTGTGGCCCAAGACCTCATTGAGCACAACTCGATTATCATTGATGCAAAGTCGGGAATTTCAGGAGCCGGTCGCACACCTGCACTGGGAACCCACTTCCCTGAATCCCATGAAGCCATTCATGCCTATAAAATCGGCAGACATCGCCATGTGCCTGAAATCGAACAGGAGCTGGCACGGCTGATTCCTGCTCCATCTTCAAAAACAGCTTTCTTCAGTCCATCCATAATTTTCACGCCTCACTTAATACCGATTAACCGAGGCATTCTGAGCACGGCCTATGCCAAATTGAAACCTGGCATTGAGCAAACCCATCTGGATGCAGCTTATAACAGTCAGTATCAAGACGAATATTTCATTCGACTCTTTCCCAGTTCCGAGGGGGTGAATCCGAAAAATCTGCGAGGATCAAATTTTTGTGACCTCAGTTGCACCTATGATCCTCGAACGGGGTATCTCATCACCACAGGTTCGCTGGACAATCTCGTAAAAGGCGCAGCCGGGCAAGCGATTCAATGTATGAATCTTATGTTGGGACTTCCCGAAACACTCGGATTGACCGCGCCAGGCCTCTTTCCCTAAACCATTGTTCACCAGTTTCTCCTGACGAGAAGGGGATGTTTTCATGTCTAAACGCATAAAAGGCGGGATCACTGCCCCCAAAGGATTCCTAGCCGCAGGGATTCATTCAGGCATTAAAAAGACCAAGCAGCTTGATCTGACCTTGATCGTGTCAGAGAAGCCTGGACCTATCGCCGGAGTGTTCACCTCCAACAGGCTCCCGGCCGCTCCCGTAATTCTCGACCGGCTTAATCTTAAGAGAGGCACAGGTCAAGCATTCATTGTTAATAGTGGCAATGCTAACGCATTTACCGGATCGGAAGGATTGGCCCATGCCAGGGAAATGGGTCGGAGAGTTGCCGACGAACTCACAATTCCCCTTCACCATGTGTTTGTCGGATCCACTGGTGTCATTGGGGTTCCTCTACCGATGCCGGCAATACGAAACGGCATTCCCATTTTGATTTCACGTCTACGCAAGGCTGGTCACCAGGAAGCTGCCAAGGCGATCATGACGACAGACACCTACCCTAAAGAAATCGCGGTTCAAGACCGAATTGGCGGAAAAATAGTGACAATAGGGGGAATCGCCAAAGGTTCAGGAATGATCCACCCTGACATGGCGACCATGTTGGCCTATGTCACCACAGATGCAGCCATTGACCAAAAAACGCTACAAACGACCTTTCACGCTGTCACCAACCAAACATTTAACTGTATTTCTGTTGATGGGGAAACCAGCACCAATGACACGGCATTATGCCTGGCCAACGGAGAAGCCGGAAACTTACCTATCAAAACCGGAACGACTGCACATGGCAAATTTGAAGCCCTCTTATTTCAAGTCTGTCACCATCTGGCCATGGAAATTGTTCGGGATGGCGAAGGTGCCACCAAAATCATTGAATTCCAGATCTCCCAGGCTTCCAGTGACCGAGCCGCCAAACAATGTGCCAATACTCTCGCCACCTCCCCTTTAGTCAAAACCGCTATATTTGGTACGGATCCCAACTGGGGGAGAATTGTAGCTGCATTAGGACGGGCCGGTGTCCCTGTTAAAGCAGAGAAACTTCTCATTGGATTCAATAAGATTCCCATCGTCAAAAATGGAAAAGGGCTGGGGCCTCAGGTAGAACGCCGAATTAAACAGGAAATGAAGAAACCCTTCCTGACAATCTTTATTTCACTCGGAATGGGCAAAGGATCTTCCAAGATCTGGACCACGGATCTGACCTACGATTACGTAAAAATTAACGCATCCTATCGATCCTAACTTTTTTCTCTGTTCAATTTGGAAGTTGGTAATGTTTATTACCGACGAGAGATAGTTATTTTTTTATGTGGTGGCGGGAAATTAAATCATGCAGGGTCGGGCGGCTCACACCAAGGATAGTCGCAGCCTTCGTAATATTTCCACCTGTCTTGGCTAGAGTTTGCTCAATCACTCGCCTTTCGACCGTATCTCTGGCTACTTTCAAGGTAAGCCCATCTTGACTCTCATCGGGAGGGGATAAATCTAAATCTTCCGGAGCAATTCTTGGATTGTCGGTTAGCGTCACGGCGCGACGAATCCTGTTTTCTAATTCTCGAATGTTCCCGGGCCAATGATATTGCTCGAGTGACATCAGGGCTTCCCTGGTAAATCCGGAAATCTTCTTTTTCGCTTCTTCTGAATAACGCTGAAGTAGCGATTTGCCCAACATCACAATATCGCCACCCCGCTCCCGTAAGGGAGGAGCCGTAATGGTCACGGTATTCAATCGATAATACAGATCTTCCCGGAAGCGGCCATCTTTCATTGCCAGTTGAAGATCCATATTGGTGGCTGCCAGGACCCTTGTATCTACTGGAATTTCTACGCGTCCGCCTACCCGCTCGATACTTCGTTCTTGTAAAACCCGAAGTAACTTGACTTGTAATGCAGGAGAAATTTCACCAATCTCATCTAGAAAAAGCGTCCCGCCCTGAGCCGACTCAATTCGACCTGGACGCTGGAGATGAGCTCCGGTAAACGCACCTTTCTCATGTCCAAACAACTCGCTTTCTAGCAACGTTTCGGGAATAGCCCCACAATTAATCGCGATAAACGGGCCATTTTTTCTGTGACTTTGCTGATGAATCGCCCGAGCCACTAACTCCTTTCCTGTCCCGCTTTCTCCGACGATTAAAATGGAAATATCCGAACCGGCTACTCGCCGGATAGTATCGAAGACTTTAACCATGACCGGGCTGCTCCCGATAATTTCAGGAAATCCCCGTTTCGCCTCACGCTCCAGAAGTTTTTGGTTTTCTTTTTCCAGGCCGGCCAAATATCCGGCGCGCTGCAGAACAACTTTTAACACTTCCAAGTCTACAGGCTTTTCCATAAAATCATATGCGCCCAATTGAATAGCCTTGAGCGCATTCGCTCGATCTTGATTTCCCGTGATGACGACCACCTTCACCAAAGGATTCACCGCAAGCAATTGTTCCAAGGCAGACAGTCCCTCCGTCACCCCACCGGCATCAGGTGGCAACCCTAAATCTAAGGTGACCAGTGAGATCTTCTCCCGTTGAAGAATATCGACAGCTGCCGCCCGTTGATCTGCCTCAAAAATCATATAGGAGGATTGTAATCCCCACTTCATCTGTTCAAGAATTTCTTGCCGGTCATCAACCAGAAGGAGGGAAGGAAGATGTGAATGTTCAGCAAGCGGATCAGACTTCATGGTTACTTGTTTTTTCTTGAGTCATATTCTACCCCGACTTGAGACACACCAAACACCATAGTACTTGCGTTATCGGCACTTTGTACGGGAAATGTAATCATCACCGTTGTGCCACGCCCTTCCTGGCTCTCAATGTGAATGACGCCATGATGGTCCTCTACAATTCGCTTACATTGAAACAGCCCTACACCCAATCCATTCTTCTTGGAGCTTTTGAATGGCTGAAAAATATTTTCAAGCTGGGCCACGGACATTCCACCCCCTGTATCGACCAATTCAACGATCACCTGCTTGCCATCATAGGCGGTGGATATATCAATCGCTGCCTTGCCCCTCGATCGCCTGGCGCGCATTAAGAATGAGATTTAACAGAACCTGTTTGATTGCCTCTCTTTTGAGCTGAAGGACCGGAACCTCTAGCCCCGGGGAAAAGTTTGGTTGGCATCCAGGGCCGTTGACGGCCGCCAGAATGTCCTTGATCAATAGATTCACATCCACCGGCTCTGTCAGGGCTCCTTCACTCAGATTCGGTTCGTTCGCCTGACGAGATAATTCTCCCATTAAATCGATAATTCGCTGAGACGTATTTTTAACGGTCTGCATGGCCGATGCCTGAAATTCAATATTACTCCCGTATTGCGCAGCATTCTGAGCCACCATGGATAAACTCGACGCCAAATTCTTTAAATCATGTAAATAAAAAGCCGAGAACCGATGCACGGCTTCCCATTTGGCGGATGAACTCCGCTCTTCAACTAACTCAAATTGAATGAGCAGCATGGTCACATGATGCGCAATGGCTCGAAGTAAATCCAAATCATCTTGATCGTAATCGTCACGCACCGATTCCTGACTCAGCGTACAAAACCCAAGCAGTCTGCCTTGCTCCGTTACCAAAGGCACACACACATGGGCGTGAGTAATGTCAAGAAATTCCCTCCAATCCTCAGCCGTCCGCTGCCCCACTTGCACCAACAAGGGTTCTTGCTTTTTTTTCAATTGATGAATAAGAGGGTGATGTTTCAGGAATGGGAATCGGCTCTGATACATTCGATGACCGATCATTCTCCGTCAATTTCCTTCGACGCCGTTCCTTTCGTATTTGATGATACCGTCCATCAACATCGAAAAGTTTCCAAATTGTGACCCGAGACGTTCCAAATGTTCGACCGAGCCACTCAAGGTATCGGTTTAAAAGTTCGGAGACATCCTGACAGGCCGAAAACGTTTCAGTGACCTCTAACCATTTCTCTCGATAATCATATTTCGCCTTAAAAAAATGACGAGAAACGACTTGCAGAAATTCGACACGAACACGCCTGGAAAGCATGGCGACAACCAAACCCATCACGGCAAGAAACATGAGAACCATTCCCAGTGATTCCTTCACCTCCCAATCGGTTTGTTGCACCACTACGGTCACCATAGCGACAAGAACGAAATACCCACTAACACACACTACGACCAGGGAGGCATATAAAGCATGGTGACTGACTTGAATCTTCTGAACCACCTGCGGTCCTCGCCATCGCCTCAATCCCAGTGCCATGATAACCAGGGAACTGAACGATGCGAGTCCCCCCGCCCACACATCTTCCGGTCGCCACACCGAGACCACGATCAAATGAATGGCCTGCGCGATTGATATGCAGGCAAGGCCGCCCAATCCAATCAGGACGTATTTCAATCGATATTGCAGAGGATCGGGAAAGGACTGAAGGATACGTTCCAGCTGAAATATTCCCACACAGGAGGCCAATACGATAAACCCCCAGATCATCAATCCCTCTGGTCGTCTGAACACAATTCCCCCATCCGAATCGACCTGCATGAATCCATCTGGAGTACCCACGATCACCATTGCTAAGAGAGCAGCTCCACACCCGATGATCTTCCACCACCCTCTGCCCAATGCCACAGAATTCGCAGAAAACTCATGCAACAATGAAAAACCGACCAAGCCGATCATGACCGGCAGCATGACCTCACCAATGAGAATAAGTTTTTTGGAGATAATGAGATGCGCTGGAAACACTTCTTGTATCCCATTCAGTCCATGGATCCAAATCATAACCGCCATCAGCAAGAGTAAAGGGAAAAAATGTACCCCATCTTTTCTCTTCACGAATATGATCGTCGCCAAAAACAGGGAAACTCCTGCCGTGAGAATAGATGGAATAACCCACACACTCATACTGACCCTTAATACCTATTGAGAGTTAGAGACAGACACAAGTTCATTTCTCGGTGCTACCAAAGGACACAGCCGATTCATTGCTCTAATTGATGGAGACATGCTGCGTAACACATGTTTTAAGCACTCGGATCCACCTGGGTTCATGGAAGAGGCCCCCGACTACCTATGCTGGCCATCAAAACCTTTGCGTATTAAGGCAAGATTATCTCTTCTGGCCAGGCTCATGAGGATTCAGTCACCAAGCTATTAAAGATTGGGTTAATAGATGAAGGAATTTCTCCCAACAGGTTTCTCTGACACCTTTATCATGGAAGATAGTTTAAGATGAAGCACCACCCTAGCCTGCCTCACAGGACATTAATCAGAATGAAACTGTAGTAGTTTTTTCGGAAGATGAGGAGGGGGACTGTAGGGTTCGGCCTTTCAAATCGACCTCGCCTCTCGCCTGGCAACGAAACCTAGGGTTCGATTCTGATGAATAGGAGTATTTTCAGGTTCTCCATTTAAAAAGACAGAGCCATTCCGTTTCAGCCAATAAATTTAGTCATGCGATAATGGGAACGTGAGGCTATCCGACAGGAGCGACGTGTCAGAATTGCTGGGATGAAACATACCAGGCAAAGATGGACCTCCAGCCCATTCCTGCCGAGAATCTCGAAGTATGAACCAGCGTAAGACGACTAACTGCCGTTTTTAAAGTGGAGCGAATCGAGCACTTTCCAGACCCCATGGTGAGACAGAACCATCTTGACAGCTGTACCCAAATTACTGGAGTCCTGGTTGGCCGGTCGAATGAGACGCATCATCCTGTCTATCGGAGGGATGCAATCCATATTTTTTGAGCAGTTTATAAAAATCTGCCCGATAGCGCCCGGCAATTTGTGCCGCCTTAGAGATGTTCCCTTGGGTGGCTTTGAGCAGGTCTTGGAGGTACTCCTTCTCAAATGCCTCCTTCGCATCAGTTAATGGCTGGAGGCCACCTGGCTTGCTTTGTTCTTGGGGAGAAAGTGCAAGAAATTCTGCCGTAATGATGTCTTGAGGAGACATGACAACCGCGCGTTCAATCATATTCTCAAGCTCTCGAACATTCCCAGGCCAAGGATATGTAATTAAGGCCTGCATGGCTTCCGGGGAAAATCCTTTGACGATTTTTCCGTGATGCTCTATGCTCCGTTTAAGAAAAAACTGGGCGAGGGAAGGAATATCCTCCCGTCGTTGCCGAAGCGGAGGAATCCACAAGGGAACGACGTGAATCCGATAATACAAATCTTCTCGAAATCGCCCTTCCCGAACGGCTAACTCCAGATCCTTATTGGTTGCGGCCAGAATTCTCACATCCACCTTCACGGGCACTTGCCCTCCGACGGGCACCACCTCTCGATTTTGAATGGCCCGCAAGAGTTTCCCTTGTAATGACAAAGGCATTTCACCAATTTCATCTAAAAATAATGTTCCCTTGTCAGCACTTTGGATTAATCCCCGTTTATTTTGATGGGCCCCGGTAAAGGAACCCTTCATATGCCCGAACAACTCACTTTCGAACAACGTTTCTGGAATAGCTGCACAATTGACAGCCATAAACGGTTTCGAAGCTCTGAGGGCTATTACAATGAAGCACGCGTGCAATAACTTCTTTCCCCGTTCCGGTTTCTCCGGAAATACAGACGGTGGTATCGGTCTTCGCCACTTGAGCCACCTGCTTCAACACCGTATGCATTTCCGCACTCCGGGCCACGACGTTTTCAAGCCCATATAATTCGTTCACCAGCAGTTGTAGTCGATGAATCTCCTGACTCATTCGTTTGGTGGTGAGGGCTTTATCAATACTCTCCAGTAACTCTTTGTCATCAAACGGTTTGGTTAAATACCCATACGCACCCTTTTTCATGGCTTCCACCGCATTAGGAATACAGCCATGCGCCGTTAAAATCAGGATTGGAAGATTCGTTTGATGCTGGTGCAATTCTTCCATCAGATCCAAGCCATCAGCATCCGGTAATCGAAGATCCAGAATGGCAAAATCATAGGGATCTTCCTGGACGCGGCTCAACGCATCCCCCCCGGAACCACACGCCGTCACCACAAACCCCATGGAATCCAGGCGCATCTTCAGGAGGGTCAGTAAACTTGGATCGTCATCAACAACAAGAATTCGTTCATCAGCCATCACAATACCTCTATTTTTTTCCTTCACCTTCATGTGGTAATTCTTTCTCCTCGGCTCTTTCGAGTTTGGGGGTTGGGGCCATTTTTTCAGACGGGCGGGTCGGTGGGGCCTTCTCCCGAATTTCCTGATCGATACGGCGTAAAGCCTCTAATTGATTCGTCAGTTCTTGAACTTTTTTCTCACTGGACTTCAGTTCCTGCTGCACATCCTGGCGGAGCGCCTGCTCCTTTTTTAATTGTTCTGTTTGCTTGGAAAGATTCGAGAGTGCCTGATTCAATTCGTCGACAGCCTTTTCCCGGTTTGTCAGTTCTTGCTTCAGTGCATCAACCGAATCTGTTTCCAATTGACGACTTAATTCATGGACCAGTAATTCTTTATTCACTATTTCACGAACCAATCGTTTCGTTAAGCCCTCGGAAGCAATCCCTCCTCCTGGAGCATTCAATACGTCCAACAACCATAACCAAAATCGACTCTCACCCGCCAATACGCTATTGGGATTGGAGGCCACCACTTTTCGAAAATGCAGCGCCGCTAATTCCCTATTTTCATATAATGCGACGACTCCGCGAAGAAAATGAACCGCACGGCATTCATCTTCACTTTTACACGTACTCAGCTTCTTTTCCTGATCATCTGCAATTGCCCGAAAAAATGGAACATCTTCAGGATCAGGAGTTAACACCGAGGATACCGCTGAGTAGCCGGTTGAACCCGATTGAGCCATGGCAGAAGAATTCCAATTGGTGAGGGTAGACCCACCCCATTCAAGAAGATTCAGGACCAGTACGGACAAAAAAGACACCAGGATCACCGACTCAAAATTTTTGCGTGTCAATGGATATTCCCCGTATGTTTTCGTTTGGGAATGGTAAAATGCAACGCCGTCCCGGTTCCTAGAATACTCTCAGCCCAAATTTTTCCACCATGGGCTTCGACCACACGCTTCGCCAAAGCCAGCCCGATTCCACTCCCCACATACACACGGCCTTCTTGGGTTTTCCCCTGGTAAAATCGTTCAAAAATATGAGGCAAATCAGCTTCGGGAATTCCCGGTCCCGTATCAGACACGGAAAATTGCAACCCTTCTCCGGTACTGTCCGGCCTTGATCGAATCAACACGGTCGTTCCTTCTGGACTAAATTTAATCGCATTCGACAAAAGGTTTTCCAACACTTGTTCCATCCTTGGCCCATCCAGATCATAGAACCTCACCTTGTTCTGAAACAAATCGAGGGTCAGATGAATATTTTTTCGTTCTGCGAGAAATTTGACTTTTTCTGTCGACCGGACGACCAAACGATTTAAGTCGGTGGGACTAAAATTGTAGGAGACCATGTCGGCCTCCATCCGGGATAAATCTAAGAGATTCCCGATTAAGTGATTGAGCCGTTGACTACTCTCAGAAATAATGGTGAGCGTTTCTCGTTGGTCTTTCGTCAGCGTTCCAGGAATTCCATCCAGCAGAAGCTGTGAGCCCTCACGAATGGACGTTAACGGCGTCCGTAACTCATGGGAAATATTTGCCAGGAATTCCGACTTCATTTCATCTAACTTTTGTAGTTTTTCGCCCATCCAATTTACCTGGCCCACCAGTTCACGTAACTCCTGTGGAACAGAAAGGGAGATCGTCCCTCCAAATTGACCTTGTCCAATTCTGCGGATTTGAGCTTTGACTCGTCGAAGGGGCCGAAGAATACTATAGCTGGCGATCCCGGCCAAGCCAAGACCTAGAACCAACGCCATCACCAGAAGCTGTTTCGTAATTTCCTGGGCTTGCACCGAACGAAGATGGGAATCCTTGAGAATCGCGCCGACACTGGCTTCCTGAGCAGTGATATAGGCGTTGATGGATTGGGTTATGGCGGTAATCAAGGTATCCCGGTTTTGCTCATAGCTGGCGATAGCCTGAGGAGAACGGTCAGCTTGTTCAACACCAACACTCAAAAATAAAGTATGAAATTCTTCATGAAGTTCTTTGGTTTTCGAAAGTGCTTCCAGCGTACTGCCAGGGTTTTCCTGATCTTGGAGCGCTTTTAAGGTTTTGCGAAAATTTTCAGCTTCCTGAAGAAAATCTTTCAGAAGAGTGGTATCCCGAAGTACCAAATATTGCTTATCACTTTTTAATTGCGCATACAGACTGGTAATGAGTCGCTTGGCCGTTTCCACAGCTGGAAAGTGATGGGTTGCTAACTCAGCACCTAATTCCGTTAAGGCACGAAATTGATGGAGAATATATAAATTCACGCCAACCACCAACGCAAGAATTGTCAGGTAGCCAAGGGTTAATCGCCAAAATATAGACAGACGTGTCAACATTTTTAAAACACCAAAACGAATAGAAACATTTCAACAAAAGTATCTGTATCTATGGACTCTAGCCTGAGTGAAAAAATTTCCAAACAACCTGTTTTGTTCTCTCCATTGCAAATTCAACGATTCCTCTTCTTCAGAAAGACCAAAGAACTTTCACATAAAAGTTGGCTACGTAGCAATGCTGAATTGTATTTCCTACATGAGATTGAGCAATCCTACACCAGAATCCCAATATTTCATGAAGTTTCTGTTAAACCACCTGCCAATTTTTCTTTTTATAAACAATCAAATATTTAGGCCATGCCTTCACTGGTCTCCATATTGCATATGCCACCGTAGCTAACTTAATTCTTGGAAAGATCTTCAAATTCTATCAAAATCCCACTTCTTAAATTTTTCCATCGGTCGGATGCGAAAATTTAACTTGGGCATTTATATTATCGTGACAATTACTTTATCTACTCATTCCGTGTCTCTTTATTTCTCCCCCCAAAATTTATCAATCTTCATAATTGTTCATCATCCTCCCCCTGAATTAAAAACACTTTCCAATTTTTCTTAGGTAGTACTTGGAAGTTTAGGATTTGTTGCTGGATTAATTAAATGAATTCGCTTGTCTTTCTCCTCCAAGGAGAAATCGAAGCACAGGGAAAGCCATGATTTTCTCTCTTAAAGTTGGAATCAGATTAGGAGAAGGCAAATTGAAAATATATATGCACAGAGAAAAACCGTTTAAGAAACCTATTAATAAAATGGGAAAAAGTCTACCAAAAGCAGGAGATGAATAATGAAATTCCAAAGCACCGTCCCCTTATTTAAAGAATCTCTCCCCTCCAAAAATCCTAAGGCCGCAATGTTTCGACTTGGGCAAATCACTCAGAGATTTTTCAAAAACGTCGCACAGCTTTCTACAGAGTGCATCTGTAATTTGACGTTTTTCAAATCACTCCCCATATTTTCGTTTTACATTCTCTTGTTAGCATTGATAACTGTCTTACCTGCCTCTCCGGTTTTTTCAGCTAACGTTTCGGTGACCTGGAACAAAAATACCGAATCGGATTTAGCAGGATATAAAATTTACAAACGGGCGTTACCTTCTCAAGACTTTGGACAACCCGTATTTTCAGGAATGCCCAGCAATCCATCCTCCCCCTCAACAACCGTATCGGGGCTTAGTGGAGGCACAACCTATGGATTTATTGCCACAGCCTTTGATATGTCAGGAAATGAAAGCGGCCCTTCAACAGAAAAACAGATTTCTATACCTACAGGCACGCCACCGCCACCCTCCTCAACACTCAGTATTTCCAATCTGACGGTGGCCAGTGGGAAAACGTATGTCGTACCCACCTCCGGCCTTCAAGCCGGGGCGCAGCGTCTATATTGACCGCGCCTATACCTTTACGACCGTCCCTGCCCTCGTGCAGGGAGCGGCATATATCCGAACGGCAAATGATGACAAAGCAGCGACCAATACCACTTTCCTCAGCTTTACGGTCAATCAACCCGTATCCGTCTATGTCGCCCATGGCGATCGCATTACAACGAAACCCTCGTGGTTGAACACCTTTACGGATACCGGCACAAATCTTGTAACCTCGGATGCGACCTTTAGCCTATTTGTGCGGTCCTTCCCCGCCGGCACCATTACCCTCGGGGGCAATGCTAGCGGCGGATGTTGCAGCATGTATTCCGTCATCGTCAAATCAGATGGCGGCACCCCTGCGGACACCACCGCACCCACGGTCACGCTGACGGCCCCCAGCGCGGGCACCGTCTCCGGCACGGTGACGGTCACCGCCAGCGCCAGCGATAATGTCGGCGTCGCGGGCGTCCAATTCCGGCTCCAGGGCGCGAACCTTGGCGCCGAAGATACGACCAATCCCTACAGCACCAGCTGGAATACCACCACCGTCCCGAATGGCTCCTACACCCTCACGGCCATCGCCCGCGATGCGGCAGGCAATACGAAAACCTCCGCGCCCATCACGGTCACCGTGAGCAATACCAGCACACCACCAGCCGACACCACTGCCACCGACAGTCACACTGACGGCCCCCAGCGCGGGCACCGTCTCCGGCACGGTGACGGTCAGCGCCAGCGCCAGCGATAATGTCGGCGTGGCCGGCGTCCAATTCCGGCTCCAGGGCGCCAACCTCGGTGCTGAAGATACGACCAATCCCTACAGCACCAGCTGGAATACCACCACCGTGCCCAATGGCTCCTACACCCTCACGGCGATCGCCCGCGATGCCGCGGGCAATACGAAAACCGCCGCCGCCGTCACGGTCACCGTGAGCAATACCAGCACCACCACCACCGCCTTCCGGTTCGTCCCTCTTCGTCAATTTCCAACCGTCCAGCTCGTCCGTCCCCAGTGGCTATCAAAAAGATGACGGCAGTGTCTACTCCAGCAGCCGTGGCTACGGCTGGACCACCTCCGTCGACACCCGCGAGCGGAATGCCCAGGCCGATCAACGGCTCGACACCTTCATTCATTTTGACTCCGGCACCAGTGTGACCTGGAAATACGATCTCCCGAATGGCGACTATCTCGTTTCGCTGGCCAGCGGCGATCCCAGTTAGGACCAAGGCCCGCATCATATTACGATCGAAGGCATCACCGTCATTAACAATCAGACGACCGCTACCAATCAATTCATTACCATTACCAACCGTCCCATCACCGTCTCGGATGGGCAATTGAGTCTGCAACTGACTCGAACGTCTTCTACATATACTATACTGAATTATGTGATAATCACCCCGGCGTCACCCGATACCACGCCCCCGACGGTCACGCTGACGGCCCCCAGCGCGGGCACCATCTCCGGCACGGTGACGGTCAGCGCCAGCGCCAGCGATAATGTCGGCGTCACCGGCGTCCAATTCCGGCTCCAGGGCGCCAACCTCGGCGCCGAAGATACGACCAATCCCTACAGCACCAGCTGGAATACCACCACCGTCCCGAATGGCTCCTACACCCTCACGGCGATCGCCCGTGATGCGGCGGGCAATACGAAAACCGCCGCACCCATCACGGTCACCGTGAGCAATACCAGCACCCCGCCCGCAGATACGACCGCCCCGACGGTCACGCTGACGGCCCCCAGCGCGGGCACCATCTCCGGCACGGTGACGGTCAGCGCCAGCGCCAGCGATAATGTCGGCGTCGCGGGCGTCCAATTCCGGCTCCAGGGCGCCAACCTCGGCGCTGAAGATACGACCAATCCCTACAGCACCAGCTGGAATACCACCACCGTCCCGAATGGCTCCTACACCCTCACGGCCATCGCCCGCGATGCGGCGGGCAATACCAAAACCTCGGCCCCATCACGGTCACCGTGAGCAATACCAGCACCCCGCCCGCAGATACGACCGCCCCGACGGTCACGCTGACGGCCCCCAGCGCGGGCACCGTCTCCGGCACGGTGACGGTCAGTGCCAGCGCCAGCGATAATGTCGGCGTCGCCGGCGTCCAATTCCGGCTCCAGGGCGCCAACCTCGGCGCCGAAGATACGACCAATCCCTACAGCACCAGCTGGAATACCACCACCGTCGCCGAATGGCTCCTACACCCTCACGGCCATCGCCCGTGATGCGGCGGGCAATACCAAAACCTCCGCCCCTATCACGGTCACCGTGAGCAATACCAGCACATCACCCTCACCCCAAAATCACGATCTGAATGGGGACGGTAAGGCCGACCTGGTCTGGCGGAATACAAAAACCGGGCACGTGGCTGGGTGGCTGCTCAATGGCAAAAGCGTTGCCGACTCGGGCTTTCTGGGCCAGTTGACTATGGAATGGGCACTGAAGGGAGTCGGGGATCTGAATGCGGATGGCCACGCCGATATCATCTGGCGCAATGAAACGAGCGGCGCGGTAGCGGTATGGCTGATGGACGGCGTGAACATAGCCTCCACAGGCTTTCCCGGCACTGCATCGACGGATTGGGATATTTACGGAGTCGGGGATCTAAACGGTGACGGCAAGGCAGACCTTATTTGGCGGCACACGAATGGCAGCACCGCGGTATGGTTGATGAATGGGACGGCGCCCCCCTCCTCTACCGGCTCACTGGGCGGTGTGGCCTTAGCCTGGCAGATCGCGGGAGTGGGGGATCTGAATGCGGATGGCCACGCCGATATCATCTGGCGTAATGAAGCGAGCGGCGCGGTAGCGGTATGGCTGATGGACGGCGTGAACATAGCCTCCACAGGCTTTCCCGGCACCGCGTCAACGACATGGGACATTCACGGAGTCGGGGATCTAAACGGTGACGGCAAGGCAGACCTTATTTGGCGGCACACGAATGGCAGCACCGCGGTATGGTTGATGAATGGGACGGCGCCCCCCTCCTCTACCGGCTCACTGGGCGGAGTAGCCGTAACGTGGCAGATTGTGCAAGTGGACGATGTGGATGCGGACGGGCAGGCGGATATCATCTGGCGTAATGAAACGAGCGGCGCAGTAGCGGTATGGCTGATGGACGGCTTAACCAGGACTTCCGTAGGCTTTTACGGTTCCGCTTCCCCAGACTGGGAAATTCGATAGGCACAATTGTTAAAAACACAAGAATACAGAACTGGGATGGTCTCATGGACCATCCCGGCTCTCTGTTAGTAACAAGCCCCTGCCAGGAATAATCATTCGTTCCGCGCACCTACGCGGCACACGGAAATCCACCATACCCTTTGGTCCTAATACAGCTTCCAAGGATAGGCAGGGAATACATTCGACCACTGAGCTGCCCCTGTTTTTTGGCCACTTCGCATGTTAGGTTTTCCGAGTGATCATGTTTTGTTCGCTGCCATTCTGGATGGTTTCCCCCCGACCTCTGAGTCGGGTCGATCCGCGATCGTCGCTTTATGGCCAATTGTGTGCGTCGATTTTTTCCCCGCGGTCCCTGAACGGCCTTTGAACTGGCTCGGGGCCTCCCGTTCCCCAATAGGCACTCGCTGGCAAATGATAATTCAGCGTACTGTGAGGCCGATCCTGATTATACTGGCGGCGCCAATCTTCGATGACGACCTGAGCTTCGGTCAGCTGTGAAAACGTTCCGCGTCTAAACATTCCCGCCGAAAGGTCCCATTGAAACTTTCATTGCTCCCATTCTGCCATGGCTTGCCGGGAGTAATCCGACTCGGTGTGATCCCCTGGTCCTTGAAAAACGTGAGCAACGGTTGAGCCATCAACTCGGGGCCGTTATCACTCCGGACATACCGGGGGCGTCCATAGAGCCCCAGCAGACGTTTCAGCACCGCGATCACTCGCTGATGCGAGAACGACCGATCCACTTCGATGGCTAAACAAAAGCAGGTCGCCTCATCCTTCACGGTCAAACACCGGAAGGGCTCACCAGCCGTCGTCACATCATGGACAAAATCCCAACTCCACACGTCATTCTTCTGTCTTGGCGGTGGGCTGGAGCGTCGCGCCTGTCACCACTTATTTGCGCGGCTTCCGATGGGCACCTGCAACCCGCATGGACGCCACACGCGGTGAATCCGTTTGAGATTCACCTGCCAGCCGCGTTGCTGAGAAATCCGCCGGCAAGCGATAGCCCCACTGGGGATAGCGTTTGCCCACCCCACGAGCGCTTTCGCCAACCGCGCATCGCGCTTCGGCCTCTTAGCCTCATACCCTATTCCTGAACGAGCGGTCGTACAGAGCCAGGCCGCCCGACGAATACTCAGCCCACGCGCACAGGCGGCCTGAGCCGCTTGGCGACGTGCCCGTGGGCTTACCACTTTTTTGCCTGCAGTTCCTTCATCACTTCCACTTCCAAATCTCGTTCGGCTAAGAATTTCTTGAGCCGGGCGTTTTCCTGCCGGAGGTGCCGAAGTTCCCGCACATCCGCCACCTCCATCTGCCCAAACTGCCGTTTCCAGCGATAAATGGATTGTTCCGAGACGCCATGTTGTCGAGCGGCCGCGTCAATGGTGGTCGTTTCCGCGTCCCGCAAAATCCGCACAATCTGTTCTTCCGTGAATCGCTTCTTCTTCATGTCGGTCCTCCTCAGGTTGAGGAAAACCTAACATAGCTCTGGTCCAAATTTCGGGGGGCACTCCA
>CAVSTN010000008.1:0-162500 GCA_963730905.1 uncultured Nitrospiraceae bacterium
TTAGCCAACTCAAGCGGCCTTGTCTTTGAATTTTTTCAGAATGGCGGGTTATTCCGCGCGATGTGTGATGATGTGATGATTAATCAGATACTGGGCAACCCGCTTGAAGGGTCATTGAACAATATCTATTTACGCCTCCGCACGGCTGATTCGATCACGTTTGTCCCGCTGATCGGACCCCCATCACCCAGTACGTTCGCATACGCACAAGACCAAGCCAGATGGCAGGGGCACTGGCAGGATCTGGCGTATACCTGTTCACTGACGCTCCACCCGGAGGCCACGCTGTGGTTTTGGACCATCGATATTCACAACACCGCCTCGACGGATCGTCTCTGCGATGTGATCTATACCCAGGATATCGGCCTGGCCCACGAAGGGGCGGTCCGGAACAATGAAGCGTATTGCAGCCACTACATTGATCATCATGTTCTGACCCACGACCCATACGGACCCGTCGTGTGTTCACGCCAGAATCAAGCCTGCGAAGATCAACATCCCTGGTTGATGCAGGGAAGTACCACTCATACCAGAGGCTTCGTGACCGATGGTCTGGCCTTTTATGGATTGGCGTATAAACACACCAATATCCCGGTTGGACTCACCCAGGATTGCCTCGTGAGTGTCAAACAGCAATACGAAATGGCCTTCTGCGGTCTGCAATCCGATATCCTACCGGATTGCTCCCGGCGAGTCCCGATCGGTCACGTTTTACGCCGAATATGTGCCGCACCATCCGGAGCCCACCCAGGCCGCTGATGCCGACCGTATTTCTCCCGCGATAAGCCGGATCGAACGATTACAAGCTCAACCACCCCATCGCGTGTTCACGCCGCAGTCGGCCGCTAAGACGATCCTGCACAACCTTACGATGCTGACCGGACAGGATTTAACCGACGACGAGGTCCAAGACCTGTACCCGGATCGGCGACGCCATGAGGAAGTCCAGGACGGAACCTTGTTGTCGTTTTTCTATGCGGATGCCACCCATGTGGTGTTACAAGCCAAAGAGCAGCTCGTTGAACGCCCCCACGGCCATATTTTGCGCAGCGGGAGCGCCAGGATTCCGCAGGACGATGGGCTGAGTTCCACCACGCATATGGCCGGCGTCTTTCACTCTCATCTCACTATTGGCAATACGTCGTTCAACAAACTGTTGTCCATTACGAGAACGCCCTTCAACATCTTCAAAACGAGCGGCCTGCGCATGTTCATTAAGCGAGGCGCCACGTATCATCTTCTCGGGATGCCATCGTGTTATGAAATCGGCTTGCAATCCTGCCGATGGCGTTATAAGACCGATCAGGGATGGATTGTGGTCGATGCCTGGGTCAGCCCCGAAGACGCCGCCGCGTTTGTGAGGATCGAGTCCGATCAGACCGAGACATTTTGTCATCCTCAGCAATCTGGTTCTGGGTAACCATGAACTGGATCATCAAGGCCATATCGATATTGACGCCCGGACCGCAACCGCCACCTTGCGCCCACATGCCGGTACGGACATGGCTCAACGATATCCGGATTCCGTTTTCTTCATCACGACGTCAGAACCAGCCAAGGTCGAGCACATCGGGACAGATGAAGAATTATTTACCGATCACCAGTCCCGTGGACTCCCCTATCTTACATTTCGTACTAAACCGGTGCAGACGTTTTCTTTGGCGATCACCGGTTCAATCATTAACGCCGAACAGGCAAAGACGTTATGCAAGAAATATCAAGCTCAGCCCGCTAATCTGCAGCAAGACCAACAGGCCGGTTGGTCATTTTGGCAATCACTCGGCAGACAATTTCACCTCTCACTCACCAGGACGAATCCGCTGTGTGACAAACTCAATGACATCTTTTACTGGTACGCCCACAATGCCATGGTGCACCTCACAATCCCCCATGGTCTCGAACAATTTTCCGGTGCGGCATGGGGTGTCCGCGATGTCTGCCAAGGCCCGATCGAACTCCTGTTAGCCACCCAACACCATCCTGAAGCGAAGCACATCTTGTTAACGGTCTTTGCCCAGCAATATGAAAAGACGGCTGATTGGCCACAGTGGTTTATGTTTGACCGGTTCGCCACTATCCAGCATCCGGAGAGCCATGGTGACATCATCCTTTGGCCCTTAAAAGCGCTGGCGATGTATCTCGAAGCCAGCAATGATTTCAGTATCCTGGACATTGAGCTACCCTATACTGAGCTGCCAAACTTCGGCCGCACCCCAATCCAATCGACTCTGCTACGCCATGTTCGGCGCACGATTGACGCCATCGAATCCCGCTTTATCCCGGGTACGGCGTTATCAGCCTACGGCGCCGGAGATTGGGACGATACCCTTCAACCGGCTCAATCCGCCATGCGCGAGCATATGGTCAGCACCTGGACGGTCGCCTTAACCTATCAAGTGTTCCAACAATTGGCCGCCGCCTTTAAGCAGGCCGGGCTCAATGCCGATGAAGAACGGCTGCTCCAGTTAGCCCGGCGCATCAAAGCAGACTTTAATCAGCATCTTCTACCGGATGACGTTGTCAGCGGTTTTGGCTATCGGCACCCCGATGGCTGGATAGAACCCATCATTCACCCAAGCGATACGCGCACGAAGATTCACTACCGGCTGCTGCCGATGACCCGCAGCATGATTGGCGAGTTATTTACCCCTGAGCAAGTGCAGGATCACCTGCGGCTCATCGAGTCCCATTTACGTTTTCCGGACGGTGTCCGCCTTATGAACAAACCCGTGTCCTATCAAGGCGGGGTGCGAGTGCTGTTCCGCCGGGCCGAAGAGTCGGCCCATTTCGGGCGAGAGATCGGTTTGCAATATGTCCACGCCCACATCCGCTATATCGAAGCGATGTGCAAAATCGGCCAAGCCCAGAAAGCCTACGATGCGATCTTGCAGATTGTACCGATCACGATTCAGGATCAGGTATCCAATGCGGTCACACGGCAGAGCAATGCCTACTTCAGCAGCTCGGATGCGGACGTACGGGATCGTGATGAGGCGGAACAGCTCTGGGATGCGCTGCGGGCGGGAAAGGTTCAGGTGAAAGGGGGCTGGCGCATCTACTCCAGCGGACCCGGTATCTTGATCAATCAAATCGTCAGCAATTTTTTGGGCTTGCGACTGTCGTATGACGATGTGGTCATTGATCCCGTCCTTCCCAAACAACTGGATGGATTACACTTTGCCTTTGCCATCAATGAAAAACCCATCACCGTGATCTTCTCAATTGGAAGTGATGCTCCGGCGATGGTGAAAACCGTCACCATCAATGGAACCGAAATGGGCTTTAGACGCGATCACAATCCCTACCGCCCAGGCGGGGTTCGGATACCACGCGCTGAGGTTTACCGCCTACTGACCGACGGTCCCAATCGCATTCTCATCAGCGTAGGCTAAACCGATTTCCCGCGAAGACTGCCGACACGGATTATCGAGATGGCAGAGTCCACCGCTTTCCTTGGCGTTTTATTGGTTGGCGGTGAGGGCGAGAAGGGAAACGTGAATGAAAGTAGCGACGACCCGAAAGGTCATAATTCCACTTACTGTTGAAACGTAGGGATCGTCCGAATCATAAAGTCACGAAACAACGGAACGGTGAAGGCTAGATCACCATGTGCAGGGCTATAGATCATTCCTTTGTTGATAAGTTTTGCTCGAACGGGACCAAGACTTGTAACCTTAACTCCCAAAATCTCGGCAATATCCCCCGTACGATGAGCATCCTGTCCGAGTTCTGCCATTGCCCTCAAAAAGTTTTTTTCACTTGGCGTGAGCCGCTCATAGCGAACACGGAAAAAATTTTCGTCGAGCCGGGGAATGACCGTTAATGTGGCATCTTGAATCACCTGCAATGTAATTGGGCTGGACGTCGCGACATTCCATGCAACATAGCCCCATTCCTGCAAGAAATACGGATACCCTTTGGTCAGGCGGTACACCTCTGTTAATGCTTCGGGCTCGAAGGCGATTCCAGCTGCATGCGCAGGATCTTGCAAGGCCTTGGCTGTCTCTTCTTTTGTCAGTGCACCAATATTAGGAAAGCTAAAAAGCCTCTCGGCATACGATTTTGACTGACCGGCCAAACCGGGAAGAATAGGCAAACCCGCGCCTAACAGCACTAAGGGAAGTTGATGCTGTTGAATCTTGTGCATCCCCATGATCAACGCTCCCAATTCTTTCTTGTTGAAATATTGAATTTCATCAATGAAGATAGCGACAGGGACTTTCCGATTATCAGCAGCCTCACCTATGGCGATGAAGAGATTAGGCAGATCCACCTCCAGATCGCCACTATCCGCAGCGCCTTTTTCTGGCTCGATATCCAATCCGATGCTGATATCACCCATCGTGAGCTTGAGTGCCCCGATAAAACTCCGAAGAACCGCTAGCCCACGTTTGACCTTGTCTCCGGTTCCCGCAATCCGATCCAGGTCATAGAGGAGACTCCGCAAATAAGGGGCAATCAACGGACCTAATGCTTTACCTTCGTGCGCCTCGATAAAAATGGTTCGGTATCCCTCATCATCTGCCATTCGTTTGATCTCGTTGAGCAGAACTGTTTTGCCCACGCCGCGAAGGCCCGTGAGCAACATGCTCTTTTCGGGACGCTTTTGTCGTACTCTTCCGAGCAGAATCCTAGCTTGCTCTAAAACTGGGTCGCGCCCAACTAGTTCTGGAGGGGGAGAGCCCGCACCGGGAGAAAAGGGGTTTTTGATAGGATCCATGATCGAAGTATACCAATTTATAGCTATTTATACACGAAATTGACAATAAATCAGTATATATGGAAAGAATACCCGAAAGATTTTCCTGCCTTCATCAACGGGTGCTTGAGAACTAGCCTGGTGCAAATACTGGGAGCATAAAGCCACATTGATCGGTGAAGCAGGCGCCTCGTAGTTCAAGGAGGGAGACCAGCTGGCCTTATCAGCTGACCTTACATTAGCCCCCTACACGGCCCACCATTTCAAGCATGTCTTGCCTGTCCTCGCACCGACCACGTTTCCCACGATTGTTCTATGGCAAGGGAATATTCTTAACTGCAAGGCGTGGTACGGAAATAACGGGTACAACAACCGGCATCCCGTCTTTCCCTGTCGTTGACTTCATTTCTTTCAGTATGCGATTTTTTTAGTGGGACGCACGTTCAAATTGTTTTGGAGGAACCATTTTTAACCTTATTGATTAAGGAACATCATGGTGGTGAAAAGATTTCTCTGGTCTTTCTCCCTGGCGAAGGCAGCTTCTCTCATAATGACGTGGGTCTTGTTGTTCTATGGGAGCGGTGGACAAGCGGCAGGCGCGGCCTCTCCCCCGACGGAACCATCTCCCGTGTTTTACCCACAGGGCTCTTCCCCTCCCGGCTATAATCCGCCACAGCCAGGTTACGAATACGTTCCCAACTCCCAGCACAATGGCTACAGACCCTTTGAAGAAAACTACGGAGGGCCTACCTACATTCAACGAAAAGCTCAAGCTCCCTACGTAACACAATATGGGGAACCCGTTCTGGAGGAATGGCAGTATTCCGGTGGCTACGAGGGAGCATTAGACCGTGGAGAAATCCACTATCAACCCGGGTCCGGGTACAACGGTCACATGGCTCCATCTTCTCAAGTCAGGGGACAATAACCGGGCAGGTTTTGTCGAACACGTGGAATGAGGATCGACAAACCCGTCCAGTCCTGCCACACCTACAACCCCTTCTTTCAAAAATTCATGACTTCATGGCCAGAATGGAACCGCTCAAGGACCTGCAATTTTGGTGTCTCCTCAGAAAGATGGGGCTGGAGAGGGATTGGGCATAAGACGTTCATAAATCGGTTGGCCACCAACATCAGGAATGGAGACATTGAGCAACAGCCCAATAGCAGGGACAACTTCCATAAGTGATACCATCCGATCCGGAAATTTTTTAAACCGCCTTGTCTTATGCGACCGTATGAGTTCCCATGTTGTGTGGTAAATTGGGAAGATCATTTTCAGGATGGACCACTCCCAAACCTCAGGTTAATCCATGAATCAGAACGAACTCGAACAATGGATTCTTGGCCTTCCCAAAGTCGAGCTTCACCTTCATATCGAAGGGACCCTCGAACCGGAGTTGATGTTCGATCTCGCGAAACGTAACGGCCTCTCACTTCCCTTTGCGACAAGTGAGGAACTGAGGCGGGCTTACAACTTTCAAGATCTGCAGTCCTTCTTAAATATCTACTATGAAGGCTCGCAGGTTTTACGACAGGAACGTGACTTCTTTGATCTGACCTGGGCCTACCTGCAACGCGTGGCGAAGGAACATGTCCGCCACGTGGAAATCTTTTTTGATCCCCAGGCGCACATGAACCGTGGGGTAGACCTTCACACCGTCATTTCAGGTATTCACGCCGCACTCGAACAAGCTCGCACCGAGTTGCGGATTTCCTCCAGACTGATTCCCTGTTTCCTTCGCGATCTCCCTCCCGAATCTGCCAGGCGGACGCTGGAAATGATCCTGGATTATCGAGACTGGATATCGGCCGTGGGGCTCGATTCATCCGAGAAGGGGCGTCCCCCGGAGCTTTTTCAGGACGTCTTCGACCGCGCACGGACTGAAGGATTGCTGACCGTGGCTCATGCCGGGGAGGAAGGCCCTCCGGAATATATTTGGCAAGCCCTAGAGCGACTCAAAGTCGTTCGTATCGACCATGGAATCCGTTGTCTTGAGGATGAATCCCTGGTTCAGCACCTGGTTCACACTCAAATTCCCCTCACCGTTTGCCCTCTCTCCAATGTGAAACTCCAAGTGTTCCCCTCACTGGATCGCCATAATTTAAAGCTGCTTCTCCAACGAGGTTTATGCGTGTCAATTCATTCCGATGACCCTGCCTACTTTGGGGGGTACATTACGGACAACTATCTTGCCGCTCAGCGCGCGCTCAATCTCCAGCCAACCGACATTCTTCAATTGGCCAGGAATGGCGTGAAGGCCAGCTTCTTGTCAGACACAGAAAAGGAAAAACTCCTTGGTGAAATTCAGGACCATGCCGTAAGTCTTTAGCATTCCCGTTTGTAATAGCTTCCATTGGGATTTTCTTCGACGGACTGCTTGGCAGGAATTCAGTTCTGATAGTTTGGATATTTTTTTTTAATGGGCGGGACTCACTTTACAGAGCGTTCGTTTGTCGGAAAGATTTATTTTAGCGAGCTTCCCGGCTTTCCCGCTCAACTGCAGCTAAATACGGCAAAGCCCGACCCTCACCTCCTAAGTCCAAGCCATACCCGATGACCCAGACATCCGGAATCTCAAATCCGACGTAGTCTACCCTGAGCGCCACCTGATGGCGGCATGGCTTATCCAAGAGGGTACAGAAACGCACCCAGGCCGGGTGCTGTTGTTTCAGATGTTCATGCACCGCGTGCAACGAAAACCCCGAATCAAAAATATCATCGACCACCAATACCACTTCATCTGTGATATGAGGGAGTTCCTCCCTCAGAAAGCTGACCGACCCGCTGGCCTCACTGGTGCCACCATAGTGTGAAACTTTTAAAAATTCGACTTGTGGCTCGATACCATGGTGTGAAAGATGTCGCACGAGATCAGCCAGGAAGACAAAGCTCCCTGTCAGCAATCCAAGCAGGATAGGCTGTCGGGTCGGCAAATCGGTTGCGATCAGTTTGGCTAATTCGCCAACCCGCGTCTCAATGGTTTTTTCATCAATTAGGACAGAATGAGGAAGCACGAAGTCCCTTCTATCAATTCGTGTGCCATGAAATTCTTTGACTATTATACATAGCCACCACAAGCCAAGGAGACAAAAATGTCCACCTACCTAAAAAAAGCCTACCCCCTGGGAACTATCTGATAACGGCCAGGCCCTTAATTCGGTTTGGCTTTTATCTGAATGTGAGAATGTGCCATCACGAAACCGGGGCAAGACCATACAGTTTCTTCGCGCTAAACACATCAACACGGCTCAGCTTCTCGAAGACTGACCACTCAGCCTCTGAACGTTCTCCACATGTCTTTCCTTCACAGTCCGATTCCCAATACTTCACACCAAAAAGGGTCGCCTCACCAGGATAAAAAACAAGGAAGGATTGGAGGGTACATACAAGGAAGAAAGATGTGGAACGCCACTCAATTTCGCCGTCGAAAATTTATTTGTACCATTGATATACTGACGATCGGGTGCCTCATGGAGTTATCGACCATGCAAGAATCCGATGAAAGGCACTGCCATCATGAGCGGTGTCATTTTCGGAAAGTACCTATACCACCGACAAACGAGCCCTGACAATCGTGAGCGTATGTGAATATTGCAACCGTGCCCAGGATTTACCCGGGAGACTCGTAAAATAGCTCTGTAGGGCTTCGAATTGCATTTGCCAAGATATCCATTTCCATTGGAATTCCAGGCAATCATATGATTTTGACCCGAGTGATTTCTTGTTTTCTGGGGATGGCCATCGCATTGTTTGCGGGATGCGCATCAATGCCCCCCAAGCATCAGGAAAATCTGTGCACGATTTTCGATCAATACCCCGAATGGTACGATGCGGCCAAAGAATCCCAGGAAAGATGGGGCACCCCACCCCATATTCTCATGGCTTTTGTTAAACAGGAGTCGGCGTTTCACCACGACGCGTCGCCCCCATGGGATTGGTTCCTGTTCATTCCACTCGGACCCCAATCGTCGGCAGAAGGCTATGCCCAGGCTAAGGACGAGACCTGGGAGGAATATGAGGATGAGGCCGGTGGTGTTTTCAATAGCCGCTCAAACATGGAGGACGCCTTGGACTTCATCGGCTGGTACAACAACAAAAGCAGCAGAGAGCTCGGGATTTCCAAATGGGATCCCAAGCGCCTCTATCTGGCTTACCATGAAGGTCGCAGCGGCTATAGGCGTGGTAGCTACAAGCGAAAGCCGAAGGTCGTGCGCATCGCGAATCGTGTGGATTGGCAAGCCAGGCAATACGGCGCTCAGTTGCGCCAATGCGAACATCGGTTCAGGTGTCGACACTGGTATCAATTCTGGCCATTCTGCAGCTGATACTCCAGCTTCGGATCAGGGCAGGGTATTGTAAGTAACGGGGACGTTTAGAATCGATTTATCGGCATGGCTTATTGTACAGGATCTGTGAACAACCCTCTTTACCGAATCCCAATCAGAATTTGCTCTATTCGATTACTTTATCTTGCCGCATTCCAATCAGGCCTGTCTGTCTGAAATGACCCCTCTGAAAAATAGTGTCCGCGTTTTAAAAATTACATGGGACACGCATGTTGGGGTGACCCACTCGCGTTTACACCAGCCATTTTAAATATGAGTGCAAGGAGGAGATTATCTTTGAGCCATTCTCGTGTGATATGACACCGTTCCGTGTATCCCGCCGAAGCCGGGTCTCCCGTCGAGGACGCACTCTTGGCATAGCAGTCTCCTGCGCAATTATACTTCGCGATGCACCCCTGGCACTTCGGCATATCATGCACATTGAGTTTCCCTAAACGATCAATCGCTTTATGATCCAGGACGAATTCACCGTCCTCCTGATTCCACGCTCCATATTGATACAATTTGGCTCGAGGATCCGAAGGTTGGAGAACTTCGGTACATGAAGTCACAATTCCACGTGAGGTGACCAGGAAGTTGCTCGCATCACTGGCTCCACAAAACGTCTCCCGGTGTTTCAGGGAAGCCGCTAAATAGTGCAGTTGGATTCCAAATCCGGCAGCCACTCGTCTTGCCTCACGGAAATGATCAACGAAGATCTGTCCATCGAGATGGTCAATCTGGTCCTTCAGGTTTGTCACCTTTGTGGCATCGAAGACCGCTTCGAAGTAGAGGCTTTTGCATTAGACAGCCAATCTTCTATGCTCTTGAATTTCTTAATATCTATTCCCGCCACAACTTCACGGACATTAATTGTCAATTTAAAAAAAATAACCTTGTCCTCTGCCGATAGCCGACCTACTTATGGATAGAGATTGGGGGTACCCTGTTTTCTTGACTGGAGAGATCTATACGTTTGGCTACAGTCCACATAATGTGAACGTGTGGTGATGTCCAGCTTTGCCCACCTTTCCCATCTGTGGGAAGTCTCCGTCTGGCAAAACTGCCATATTCCCTCTCCATCGCATCCCCTTTGAAATTATTGAAAGAAGAGAATACAGTAAACCTGTTCCGGTAGAGCTCGGTCCGATCGAGGAGACTCGGTCCTTGCTTTACTAAGGATTAAAAGGTCTCAGCCTTTCTGGAACAGGTCGTCCATCATGCAACGCATCCTCCTTGTTGATGATCATGAGATGGCCCGGAAAGCCATGAAACATTTTCTTGAGCACCATGGGTATGCCTGCGAGGAAGCCGAACACGGAGCCGCCGCCCTGGCTAAGTTGGAGCAAGGACCGAGTGTAGATCTCATCGTTTCCGATAACCACATGCCGGTCATGATCGGCATGGAATTACTCGTCCAGGTGAAAGCCAACTCTCATTTCGGCTCCATCCCTTTCATTCTGTATTCGGGAAATATCACCGACGAGATGTACCAACGGGCAATTGAGGCGGGAGCTCTGGCCGTGCTCAACAAACCGTACAATTTTTCAGATTTTGTCGCGATGGTCAAAAAGGCCCTCAAAACGCCGTAAAGCGTGGAGAGGGCACTCCCGGCGTTCGTCATCACCAAAAGGTTGCGAGAGTTCAGCGTATCCGTGAGGGACCAGATCTCAACCAGAAGCCTACTTTCAGCCTGGAAGCCGGCCCTTTTGAAGTATGGGGAGAGGAGGGTACCGTCAAAGGAATTCGATCGAGGCACCGATACGATATCGGAAAGGATCCATGAAGCATGCGCTGAGACATGGTCAACCACCCGCCATCACGAGCCACAAGGACAATCATCCCAGAAGACAGGTCATGGCGCCACCACTTGAAAGAGATTACTGTAGTCGTCGGTCCAGAGGATTTCCTCGAGGGTTCGCCAGGGTGCAACCCGGAAGTTGACGAAGGGGTCTTTTAAAAACGCCTGGTTGGTCGTGACCAGGATCCAATCACTATAGCTATTCCCTTTCTCAGGGTCAGCCACGTCCTTAATCCAGAACGCCTGCTTGCCGAACTCTCTGGCCAAGGCCCGGACCACGGGGCTGAAGTCAAAGTGACGATTCGAGATATGAAGGGCGAGGATCCCGTCGGGTTGTAAATGCTCCCAGTAGAGAGCAAAGGCCTCCCTCGTCAGCAGGTGCACCGGAATGCCGTCCCCGCTGAAGGCATCCACCGCTAAAATATCAAACTGCTGTCGATGTCCGTTCTCCAATTCCCGCTCGAGAGAAATTCGCCCATCTCCAAGGACAACCTGCTGGGCTCCCTTGGCATCTTTGAGAAACGTGAAGTACTCCCTGGCCATTCGTTCCACCTCAGGATTGATTTCATAAAATCGATACGTATCCCCGGGCCTGGCATACACTGCGGTAGTGCCAACCCCCAACCCGATGTTCCCAACCCGCAAGCCTCCTTGCCCTTTCCTGTCCTCGAGGGCGTTCAACCTCAGTTGTTGAGGATGACGGCTGATGGCTAAGCTGATTCCACTGAACGGCCCGTAATAGGCAGTGGGGTACGAGTGCCGGGGGGAAGTCAGGAATTGCCTGCCATGGTTGATGCGACCGTGATAGAGGAAACGGCTGGCGGACTTCGTCCCTTTATCCGTCTCCTTTATTCGCAGGACACCATAAAAATTACGCGATGTCAGAATAGTACTCGCTTGCTGCTCGTGAATATGCAGTGCCAGAAAACCTGCAAGAGTGGCAATTCCCCCAACAAACACAACCCTTTCTGACCAGAACATGAGTGGCGATCTGAGCGGATCCCTCGTCCGGAACAGGCAGATTCCCAGGAGCATCATCGTGGCCACCAGCCCAAAATGAAATTCCCAGTATCCTTGAAAGAGAACGGGTGCGACCAGGTTGACAAACACCCCACCCAACGCTCCCCCTAACGCAACCATGAGATAGAAGGATGTGAGAAATCTGGCGGGAGGCTTCAAGCGAGCCAGTTCGCCATGACACACCATGCAGCAGGCAAAGAGAACGGCCGAGTAGATGAAAATCTGGAGGTAGAGATTGATCTCCGTCTCCGAATATTCCTGGTGCAGCAGGTAAACGACCGCGGAGAGTAATACCAGAAACACAGGCACCCAGATCCGTCGGTTGTACCATCGCGGGTGATCGAAACACAGAATGAAGGAGATAAGGTAGAGACCCAGCGGGAGAACCCAAAGAAACGGGATGACCGCGATATCCCGACAAATCTGATTCGTGCTTGCGAGGAGGACCACTGATCCGCAAGCAGCGAGAGCGAGGGTCAAGAGCCTCTCAGGCCGACGCGGCTTCGTGTCTGTTCGATACTCTGGATTTTCAGAGAATCCACTCCTCGTGGCCAATCGAAACAGCGGCCTGGCGCCCCAGGCGCACATGACCGCGTACAGGCCGTACCCGGCCGACCAGAAGAAGGTCTGCGTGCGCAACCCCAATTGCGGCTCGATAAAAAAAGGATAGGAGACCAATCCCAAGAGTGAGCCCAGATTCGATAATGCAAAAAGCCGATACGGTGACACAGTGGGATGGACCCGGTTGAACCAATGTTGCAGAAGAGGGCCAGAAGCCGAGATGAGGAGAAACGGCACCCCAATGGTCACCATGAGGAGCAGAATAATCGCCAGCATCGGATTTTGTGTGCCATCCGGCTTCCATCCATCCCCTGGGGTGATAGGGAGAAAAACCAGAGAACACACCACCAGACCCAGGTGAACCAACGCCTGGTGCCGAGGGGAGAGATAGCTTGCGAGAAGATGGGCATAGGCATACCCGACCAGAAGAAAGACCTGAAAGAAGAGCATGCACGTCGTCCAGACCGCCGGGGTGCCTCCAAACCAGGGAAGAATATACCGGGCGATGATGGGCTCTACTTGAAACAGCAGAAAGGCACTGAGAAAGATCGCAACGGCATACGGAAGGACAGACACCTGGGGCATTTTTGGTGGGAAAGAAGTCATGACCTTCATGTTGACAGACGATGGCGATGGGGCATTGTTCATACACGCAGCCGATTTTGGATGGTTATTGCGGGATTAGTGCTAGCCTGGCTCTCACACTGCCTTGCATCAACTCTTCATTCAGTTCATATCCATCCACTCGATCCATCCTTAAACGCGCTGAGCATCGAACCGATGTGCCCTGTGAGATCGGAACCAATAATCTATCTATCTGCGTGCTCCGCCAAGCCCTGTCCTATAAAACACATGGCCTAAATGTCGGGCATCATACTATTCTTTTTCTAGACGATCCACGCTCCACAGGTCCAATGTGGCACATTTGGATGAGACCAAACATTCCCACTGCTGAATTTTGACAAAAAAAGGGAGAGATCGTATTGACCTCTCCCTTTTTATGAAACGTATTGGTGTTCTGGTTAGAACCGGCTGCGACGTTTATCGCCACCAAAATCTCCACCGCCGCCGCCATATCCTCCACCACCCGTGCGTGGGGCCTGGGGTTTAGCTTCGTTGACCGTCAATGTGCGGCCACCAAACTCGGTAGAGTTCAGGGCTGAAATTGCGGCTTGCGCTTCCTCTCCCGAAGACATTTCGACAAATCCGAATCCGCGCGATTGGCCGGTGAACTTGTCGCTGATGACATTGGCTGACTCGACGGTGCCGTGTGCCGAAAACAAGTCGGTTAATTCTGCTTGAGTCGCGGAATACGGCAAACCACCTACATACAATTTTGAACCCATGGGGGTCCTCCTTTTGAAAAATGATATTGTCTTAGGCTCGAGAAAGGGTAAAACCTGGAGAAGGAGTAGGCCGCGGACGCTGCATTCATGCGACAGTGGACAGACACTTTCGAGTAATATCTCTCGGGCAAAACAACACCGGTTACGGGCTTTGGTAATTTGATTGCTCATCGCCAAGCCCTAGGCGTTAAGTTCATTCAAACTAGCACAAGAGAAGGGAAGAAGATAGCCAATTCCAGCAAGAGGGAACGGAAAATTTTGACTGAAAGATGGGCCTGGCTCTAAGCAATTGAGGCGAGAAGGTCTTTTTCTTTAGCATTTTCAGCGTTCTACGAGAAGGCCAACCCTTCCTGGCACGAAAGTGCAGTGTGGAAACACGGTAGAAAGATCGTGTCCAAACCGGAATTTCCCATCGGCTTCCATACGAGTTTTCCCCGGAATTCCAAAACGGTCCGACGGCTCCCGGCCAGGTGAACGGATTTCGCTTCAGCTACCCTGGCTTGAATGTCGATTTGTCGTCGTGAAGAGGGAGGCATATGGTTCATTTTTTAACGAAACGAGGGACATAAATATTCAACAGGAGTAGCTGCCCCATTCAATTGGCTTCCCCATGATGGAATGAAGTCACAGATACCGCATTCACATTGGAAACCTGGGAGAAATCTACTCCTAGACACCTTGGAGTTCCTGCTCATAACAATTCCAAATACGAAGGGCATAATACAAGGGAGCGTGATCATTGAAACAATCAATGGGTATGTCACTAAACTCGCCATTGGACCATTGATTCATCACCTCACGAAGAAGTTGAACCTGGCCTCCCACGCCACGCTGTACCCTTTCCAACATGGAGGGATTATCGAAAAGCTTACCAGTTTCATCGATGTATTTAAGGAGACCGACATGTTCATAACGACCCCACTTCATCAGGTTCAACGCATTGGGACCCCAAAGTGGTATTCGAGCAACCACATCGTTGTTGTTCACAAACCGATACCCACTGACATAGAAATCCCTCGCAAATCCCTCATCCCCAACCAACGGAGACCCAAAGGTGTAGAGCCCTTGCACATCCCCATAACGATCGGCAGCTAATGTCGCCAGAGCCGCCCCAAGACTGTGGCCGGTAAACCAAAAAGTTCGATCCGGCTTTTCCTCTTTCAATTCATCTAAATACGCATTGAGGGGTTCCCACACTTCGTCCAATGCCCCTTTAAAACCCTCATGCACAGACCCACCTTGGCCAGATACGATTAACCGAAATTTCCCGTCTGTCCACAAATCCTTTACGACCTGACGCCAGATCTCACCAGGGAGCTTACCTCCTACCGGTTTCAGCACCTGCGTGCCACGAAAGGCCACAATCACAACATCCCGATTATGGGCCACATAGCATTGGGTACTTCCACCAATGCTAAAAGGCTGACTGCCTTCCACGGTTAAGCCGGCCTTTGTGTATTGAGGAATAGCAAATTCTTTTTCGGCATAGGCCAGCAAGGCGGCTTCCGCCAACCACCAGGCATTCACCAGTTGAAAGCTTTGGGACCTAAACCGGAATGGATGTTGGCTGGCCTCGGCGAAATATGTATGGTTCAAATTTGGAGGTAACACCACTTCTAAATTGGGACCAGGAATAATTTTTGGCATAGGCTTAGACTTGTTATGTCCTGAACTTATATTCCCATGTGACTGGAAACAGGGCCATTGCCACAGAATGATTCCGAACGATGACGTTTACGATTTGCCCATAAGGCATTGATAGAGGTGTAGTCGCACTCTCCCGTGCATCTTTTAAGGAGAAGAGGGAACGCTCTTTGAAGTTTGGCCACAGACATCCCAATTGCTTCATTCAAATGGAGGAATAGAAAATTTTGAATTACTCCTCTTCCCCGATGCTTGTGGCACGAATCTTTTATTTAAACTGTGCCAAAATTGTCAATTAAAAGCTAGGCATGAAACGGGTAAGAATCATGGATTTGAGAGCCCGGTCACAACGAGAATGTGTCATTCATCAATAGGACAAGAAACGGGGTCGGTCAGGAAAGGTCTAGTGGCTAAACGGAACGTCGATCGAACACGATTCTTCTGTCGCTTAGGGGAACTTAAACAACGTACACTTCAGACCCATGTTGGCCCTCAACATACAAGTCCGTCTCCTCATTTTTTAAACAGACCACAATACAGCATTCTCTCAGCCCTTCGACACATCCTTCCTGGAATAGGCTGAATCCTGAAATACGACCCTTCTGTCCAAAGGCAAATCAAACGTGCCTGTGGCTGAAATCTGTGCCCCTTCGCTGTTTTCCGTCACAAATTGAAATGTTCCGGTGATATTAGTATCACCGGAACCAGCACTATTAGGAGCGAAATCCTCTAAGGTGATGGTCCCCTCGGTATTGGATTGGTATGAAATGGATCTTCCTTCTTCTACCATTTCAACCTGTACATCAAAATTTTCACCCACCCTCAAAGGATCAGGTGTCACCAAATCATAATGGCCAGGCTGCGCCTCACCAGGGACTCGAAAAATGATGAGAAACTCTCTTTTGTCATTACTCTCTGAATTGAGATTCGCAACCAGAAAGTAACCGGGACGCACTCCAGTCACGGGGTCCCCTTCCTTTGGGGGCAGGTAGGTCACCACACCTGCCCCCGACACTTCACCACTCACAGATCCGGATAGGCTTGCGGTAAATCCTGACTGATCCACCTTAGGCTCCTGGGGAGCAGGGTCAGTGGATGAGTCCGAACATCCACTGCTGACAAGCAATATAATCAAGGCCGCTGTTTGTCCAAAAATCTGATACATTGCTGGCATTAGTTCCCTCCCATCTGAATGCCTCTCCCACTCTGAAAAACCGGGCTTTTGTCGTTTGAAACGTTATTCTTTATCAAACAATCGAGTAGAGCGGGGATTATGACATTCTTTTACTGCGTTCGATTCAGTACCGTCATGAATTCTTCTTTGAGGGCCGGATCATTTTGAATTGATTGAAAAATTGTATTGTAGTCCTTGATGGTCAATCCATGATCCGTCACGGCCTGACTCATCTTCCGGTTGGCCTCTTCTTGAAGAGCTTCACTTTTGCTAGGGTCACCTGCCTGGATGATACGCTCTTTGTATGTCGTATGGATCTGGGAGATTTCTTTGTAGGCTCCAGCAAAAGGTTCAAGATTCGGCTCAATTAATTCCTTCTGCATAGGCCGGGATTCAACTTTCTGAGGTTGAGAATTAACATTTTGCGCTTGTACCACAGAAAAAAGTCCCAAGCCACATAGACTCGGAATCACTAGCAGCACACTCAATTTCTGTAAACTCGTTGCCATGGAATTCATACCAGCTCTCCTTTGTTAGTTTGAATAAATATTCCCCAGCAAGCTGAGATCGAGTAACCATTCATTCATGTCAGGTCTTTTATGTCAGGTCTTTTTATCTTTTCGAAACGGAAACGCCGCAAACTCAAGTAGGGGTCTCCCGAAAAATCATTTCTTCTTCTAGAGCCATGAATGAGATAGTAGAAACGTGAAACCCATTCATAACCGAATTTTCCATCCCATACTTTTGCATATAAGGCAAAAGCCAGGCCAAAATCAGCGGCCGAAGTGCGGAAGTACCGTTTTGTAAGGCATAACTTAAGTCATGGGCGCAAAATCTCCCTCGAGGGTTTCTTTTTTGGTGATCCTGATTTTTCTACAAGTAGCGTAGGGAAGACCCTACGAATACACATGAAAACCCTACAGTTTCAAACGAAAATAAACTAGGAAGATCTGAATAGTCATCGATATGGTACGCATTAAAAATCCATATTTTATCCATTGACTTGGTCTTTTTGCTTTCGGACAGAGATCACCTTTGCGTGAATTCCATTGGTTGAAAAAGAAATTTTCGTCCTATTAGGGATGACTCAAGAAGGAGGTGATATATCTCAAATGGAATACAAGAATGGATGGACCATGCTCGATCAATGACGCTAGGCAGAATATCAAATGATATGAGATGGATTGAACCACAAGCCCTATAACAATTTCTTAAACACGGGCCCCGAGGATTCCTGAAATATAGCCCTTTCGACTCACATCTCTCGCGCACCTCTTTGCTCAGATTATTTAATCAATAGAGCCATCACCGGAAAGTATGGAAAGGGCTGGCGATTTGATTAGCGATTATTCCTTCTCTCAAGAAAATCACAACTACAAACTACGGGGCTAATACCAGACATGATTGAGGGGACAATTGGGAAAAACAGGAAGATGGTGAGTAGAATTCTTCAGCCCAGGATATGTCCGAACGCGAAAAGCCCTTCTCCGCAATTCCCTCCTGGACTTGCCTGCAAACAACAGGGGGATGCTTTTCTTCAATTTCAGAGAGCACTAACACTCGAACAACGAAGCAGGCCACGCGACGACTAGGCGATAATTTCGTAACACGGCTTGAAGTTCTGTTGATCAATTTTCATGCGGTGTTGATTGATGAAGGATTGCAGGAGCTCATCCATGAGTTTCATAATCGTTGAATCCCCGTGTATGGTGAACGGCCCATTTTTTTCAATGGCATTGAGCACTTGGGATTTCACATGGCCGGCGACGATTCCTGAAAATGCCCGACGCAAATTCGCGGCCAACATATGGATGGGTTGGTCGACATGGAGGTCCAATTGCGCCATCGACTCATGTGTGGGCTCAAACGGTTTTTGAAATTCATGGTCGATGGTTAGATGCCAGTTGAAATAGAAGGCGTCATGGGTCCGTTTTCGAAATTCCCGTACGCGTTGTATGCCGGTTGTCATTTCATACGCCCCACGCTGAGGATCGTCAATGATGATTTGATATCGTTGCGCGGCTTGAGGTCCGAGCGTTTGCTTGATAAAAGTATCAATCGTTCCAAAATAGCTGGCACTGCCTTTGGGGCCGGTAAAGATAAGCGGAAAGGGCACCTCATGATTGTTCGGATGTAACAGGACGCCGAGTAGGTAAAGAATCTCTTCCAAGGTCCCCGCCCCGCCGGGAAATACGATAAATCCATGTCCGACACGCACAAACGCTTCAAGGCGTTTTTCAATATCCGGCATGATAACCAGTTCATTCACAATGGGATTCGGAGCTTCAGCCGTAATGATGCCTGGTTCCGTGATGCCCAAATATCGCCCGTTTTTAATACGTTGTTTCGCGTGAGCAATCGTGGCTCCCTTCATCGGTCCTTTCATCGCCCCTGGTCCACAGCCCGTGCAAATATCCATGGAACGCAAACCGAGTTGATGCCCCACTTCTTTCGTGTAACGATATTCCATCTCGCTGATCGAATGGCCTCCCCAGCACACCACCAAATGTGGATCATCAACAGAATGAATGATCTCGGCGTTCCGTAAGATATGGAAAATCGCATTGGTGATCCCATTGGATGTCGTTAAATCAAACTTTTTATTGTGATGTATTTCGTTATGGACATAGATGATGTCACGTAGCACCGAAAAGAGATGCTCTTTAATCCCTTGAATAATCTTCCCATCCACAAACGCACTGGCCGGAGCATTGATGAGCTCAAGCTTCACTCCACGATCCCGTTGCTCCAAGGCAATGTCGAAATCTGCATAGCGCGCGAAAAATGCTTTCGTATCGTCCGTATCATTGCCACTCGTCAGAACCGCCAAGGCACTGCTTCTGAAAATTTCATGAAGGCCGCCCTCACTGGTCTCCCTGAGCTTCTCAACTTCATGCTGCGACAGCATGTGCATTGATGTATCCGGGGTGATGCTCACACTCACGCCCTGACCTGAGGATGTGCGCTTCGACGTTATGTATTCTCGATTGTTTTCCATTCTTACGCCCTAGCTCCTAGTCAAATGAGAGCCCTTTTTGCGTGAACGATGCCCAATGCCGATCACGAGAAAGGAATCAATTTATCACACCAGCGTGTTCAGGCTCTATGGGCGGTGTCAAAACACGCTCTATTGCGCAAATGAAATAGGGACACATCCGGCAGAATATACCGTGCTATGATGATGTAAAAAATCCGGAAAATCCGTTGAGGGTAGTCAGACGAACGCAATGTTCGATATGATCGCAAGGGGAGATTGAAATTCAACACCTCTTTACCAGTAATCTCTTCGGCTTTTGCGTTCCCTACCTTTTGCCGTGACTTTTCAAATGGTGCTCTCACTCCCCAAGCCATACCTTAATCAGTGCAACCAGTGTCCTCGAAAAATAAGGCTCTTGTTTCAACAACGAGAAAACCGCATGAAGGAGCGTTTTTTGCCTCGCTTCCCACTCATTCTTTGCCTTCCAGCCATCCTCTTATGGGTTGGAGCTTTTCAGCATCTCAGTTTTGCCAACACCGAAAAATCCTTAAATGACCGCCTGGGAGGCTATGATGCGATCTCCGCCGTCGGTGATGTCTTTTTGACAAAGGTTTGGGACGACCCGGTCATGGGTCGGTTTTGTGCGGGAATGGGAACGGACACCCGGGATCAATTACGCCAAAAAAATAAAAACCTCTTGTGCTTCAACACAGGGGGACCCTGCCAGAAGATCAATCGACCATTAGCACTGGCCTATAAGGGCCTGGGGATCTCCGACACAGCGTTCGATATCCTGGTTAACCATTTGGCTGCGACACTCAAGGCCTTTTAAAGTTCCGGAACGTGAACATGATGAGGTGATGGGCAAAATCGGCAATCTGCGATCCGATATTGTTGAACGGAAAAGTTAAAAAACATATCGGGTTCTCCGAATCATGTCCTGACTTTGAGGCACGCGCCCATGACGTGCAGGTTCAGATCCGTCATACACCTTCCCACAACAACATGGAGACATTTTTCAGGTGGGTCCGCTTAGGAACCACGTAACCAGGCTAATCGTTGGCGATCATCCTCATATTGTGGGAGCCGATAGGTCAGATCGATTTGCACGACACGCTCCAGGCAGCGGAGCGCCGAGATGTGATCTTTTCGCTCCACATAGACGTCAGTCAGTAGACGCAAGGCTCCTGCCTCTCCCGTACTATCTCCCAGTTTGATGAAATGTTCAGTCGCATTATTGAGACAGGCTTCTGCCCGTGTAAGATTGCCCAAATGAAAAAAGGTTTTCCCGAGTTGCCCATAGGTGGTAGCTAGGCCGTCTTCATTTCCGACTTTACGGTGATAGTCTAAAGCCGTGTGAAAGGCTTGAATGGCAGGTTCGGACCGATGTAGCTTCAATTCTTGCAGAGCCAGATTGCTATATAAAATTCCCAAAGCCCGGTCATGGCCTAAAGGGGCCAAATAATCTATCGCTTCCAAATAGAATGCGTGTGCCGTTTCCGGCTCACCCCTGTCGGCTTTGAGGCTTCCCAAATTCACCAGGGTTTCCCCGATGGCATGTCCTTCTTGCAAGGTTCGTTGAATTTCCAGGACTTCTCGATAACAGGCCTCGGCTTGTTCATAATGTTCCAACAAGGCGCTGACATTTCCCAGATTGCCCAAAGCATCTGACAAGGCCTTGGGTGATCCCAGCTGTCTTGCCTCTGCGATTGCCTGTTCGTAGCACTCACGCGCTTTTGATAGATCGCCACGATGAAGGAAAATTTCGCCGAGCCGAGAAGCAGAGCTTGTCATAATAGCAAAGAAAATCCCGTAACAATTGTTCAGTTCTCAGACGAGAGTCTGTAAAACATACATCCTGCCCGACTCCCTGGGCTCGCCCCTGCATGAAAACCTATGACACCTAAGCGCGCCATAGCAAGATTGCGCCTTTTCTCCGACAAGGATCAGGGAGACCTCCCCGGATCGAAGGGCCGTTGCGACATTCAGCCTGAAAAACGTTCCATCTACGTTGGTCTGTCCAGAGCCCACCCAGCCTAAAAACACAACAGCCGAGTCCAGATATCTGGACTCGGCTGTTGAGAGACACCCAAAATAAAAAGGCAGGGCCTCGCCTTTTCATTCATTCAAACCAACCGGCTTAGAGAGGGGAAAGCCGACAGGATAATGCCTTGAGAAGGGTACAGTTACTTTTTTACCCCCAAGATCGCATCTTTAGCTGCCTTGGCTACGCGGAATTTCACGACACGTTTGGCTGGGATTTTAATCGCAGCTCCAGTTTGGGGATTTCTGCCCATTCTGGCTTTTCGGTGTGCAAGGACCAACTTACCAATTCCAGGTACCACAAACGCATTTTTGGCTTCTTTGTAAGCCAACGCGGCAAAATCATCAAGAATTTGCGTGGCAATTTTCTTGGTAACATCCGCTTTTTTAGCCAGGTGATCGGCAATCTGCGACTTTGTCATGGCCTTTCCCATACACATTTCCTCCTCATTTGAATTGTTTTAGTAAGAGACACCATTTGTTGATTCTGAAATTCCAAGGAAGGATTGCCTTGTCTGTCATTTTGGAAGAAGGGTTAAACGCGGGAACACCTTTCCCCTCTGTCACAACGGCGGCAGAGTCTACCGAATGCCTCAAAAAGTGTCAACAAAAAACAAGCCCAGCGCGGCGAATATTCTTTTGTCATAAGCTTCCCAATGATTTTTCTGTCTTGCTGCCTCGGCTTTTGTCACGGTAAAGTAGCCAAAATACACATTTCACTTACTTTAGTCATTCGTGCAATTGGCACAACACACACGAGGCATCGATCATGGCAAAAGAATTACCTGTTATCCCATTCCCCAAACAATCAGAATCCTCAGAACAAGAAGAACTGATATATTCCAGGGTGTTTTGCACGCGGGAGGATAGTCCCCCCCTGAAGTTGCTTCTGGACTTTCTCAAATCCAAAAATCAGATCCCACTGATTCCCAAAATGGATCCGGCCGCACTGGAAGATTGGGATTGGGTTCATGTATCACTTGGTTATAGCCGGGAGAGGAAGCCCATCCGGTTATTTTGCCTGCGCGATCGGGGCACCTATCAGGACGTGTTTGAGGGAGAAAAAACCTCGTTTTTCAACCGCATATCTGTCTTTGATGATATCGAAGCCGGGATTGCCCGGGAATGTATTTCAAAAGCCCGATTTCATTGCCACCACCCAAATGGTGAAAAAAGATATGACTGATGAGGGCTATGATTTTAACGGATGGATTCTGGAATTTTTTCAGGAAAACTGTAATGGCATTGTGCAAATCGATGGACAGGGATTTTATTCTCCGAAGGGCGAACTCATTGTGGATATGGAAGAAGTCGCTGAAACAGGCGATGATATAGCCCCTACACCCAAAACTGATGACCCAAACATTGGCATAAGAACCAATATAGTTCACTCCTGCTCTGAAAAAGATCCTCACGAAGAGCTTGAGCCAAGGGCCAAGTCCACGCAATCCGGAAAGGTCCGTTGCCTCACACCCGGAAGCCCATTGCGATAGGCCCAGCCATCTTTCAACACCTCCAGGAGGGCTCCGTTTTCAAATCGTGACGGGTCCTCCACCACATCTTCCCTGCAGACCAGGATATCGGCGCGTTTTCCCTCCAAGAGTGTTCCTGTATCGGTTTGGCCAAGTTGATCTGCCGCCAACCCCGTCGCTCCGAACCATGCTGCCAGAGGCGGTACGCCCTCTGCGATCAATGCCACCAACTCCATGTAATTCCGGCCATGCATATCGGGTAAGACCGGATCAGTGCCAGCCAACAGTTTGAGCCCGCTGGCTTGCGCAGATTTGACTGCCTGGGCATGGCTCTCGGCCACCTGTTGAACTTTGGCCCGAATGAAGGCATTGAACCCCTCTGACTGGGCCAATCTTTGCCCCACCCATGCAGTCGGCGTCACCACACACCCCTTCGCATAGGCCAATTCCGCCAGATCCTCATTCATAAATGAAATGTGTTGGATATCTTTAACTCCAGCCTGAATGGCCAACCTGATACCATTCCGACTATGGGCATGGGCCGCCACATACATTCCCCGCCCGGCGGCTTCGTCACAGATCGCTTCCATTTCCTCAAGGGTAAAATCCCGATGCTCCAAATGGTCGGTAGGAGACACCACACCCGGGCTGGCACAAATTTTCACAAGATCGCCCCCGCAGGCAGCAATCTCTCTTACCCGCTTTCGACATTCCCACGGCCCATCGACGATACTGGACGGACGACCGGGACCGGCAGGCCACAAACGGGAAAGCTCCCCACAGCATCGATCCGGCCCTCGAAAATCCGCATGTCCTCCAGTAGTGGAGAGCATGCAAATGGCCAACTTGAGACGTGGACCCAACACCACCCCCTGATCCACAAGTCGCTTCAGAACAGAGGTGGCTCCCCCCACATCCCGCAGGGTCGTCACACCCCCCTGAACTAAGGTGCGATATAAGATACGTTCAGCCCAAAACGGGGCCTCCGGGGAATTCATTCGGTCCAGTTCAGCACTTCCCACTCCCCAAAGTGTCACATGCCCATGACAGTCGATAAGTCCTGGGGTGACGGTATAGGTTGTGCAGTCGATCCGATGAACATCAGATCCCTGAGGACGGGCAGGGTTATGAGGAGAAACGGCCTTAATGGTTCCCTCATCTATCCACACATCAACTCGCGCGTGAATAGACCTGGTTGTTGCGGACGTCCCATCATAGAGTTTGTGTATATTTGAGAGAACAATCATTACATTCCTCTCTTCAAGATAGAAATCTTATGAACCCTCCACTTTTTCTTTACCGTATATACATCAATATCTGCAACACATTCGATTTCCAGGACAACTCCTCCTGACAAACAGGTGATGTTCAGCGAGCGCCCCTTCATCTGGTCGCGTTCATTTTTTAACACCTGGTAATAAATCACATCTATAAAATTTGTCGGCATCGAAATTTTGCGGATTCATCATAAACATGATAATCTTCAAAGATATTGACTCATCTCTTTTCTCTATTTATGAGAGACGCATTTGTCAGTTATGTGTTCTTTCCGAATACCTCTCGAAGTTTTTCACCATTGGTCCCGAACTAGAAATCATCATTTCCTCAATACGGTTAACGCAACAAATCTCCCATCTGCTTGAGGGATAACCTTCACATCACATGAGGTGTAGCCAGGCATGACCACGTTCGCCCACCGCCATATCGGATCCAGTGAGAGCCAAATTCAAGAAATGTTGGGAGCGCTGGGACTTTCTTCCCTCGATGCCCTCATGCAAGCCACGGTTCCGCAGGAAATTCGCCTCGCCCGGTCCTTGGATTTGCCCCCGGCACAAACAGAAGAAGAGGTGCTTGCTGAACTCCGCCACCTCAGCGCACGGAATCGGGTCTATCGATCATTTCTCGGCATGGGTTATTACGATTGTCTGACCCCACCGGTAATTGGACGGAACATTCTGGAAAATCCCGCCTGGTATACCCAATATACGCCCTATCAAGCGGAAATTGCCCAGGGACGATTGGAGGCGTTACTCAATTTCCAAACCATGGTTGCCGATCTGACTGCGCTTCCTCTGGCTAATGCTTCACTGTTAGACGAAGCCACGGCGGCGGCGGAAGCCATGAGTATGTGTCGGGCACTCAGCACCCTGCAGGGACGGACCTTTTTCGTCGCGGAGGATTGTCACCCGCAAATCATTGCCGTCCTGCAGACTCGGGCCAAGCCCTTGAATATCTCAATTACCATAGGGAATCCAGATACATTACATTTTTCAAACGATGAGACCTTCGGCATTCTCCTCTCCTATCCGTCTACTGACGGGACCCTCCGCTCCTATGAAGCTCTGGTCCGGAAGGCGCATGAATCCGGGGCGCTCGTCGTGGTCAGTACTGATCTTCTCGCCTTAACCCTTTTAGTGCCACCGGGAGAATGGGGAGCGGATATTGCGGTGGGGTCATCGCAACGATTTGGGGTTCCGCTGGGCTATGGCGGTCCTCACGCGGCATTTCTGGCCACAAAAGAGGCCTTTAAACGACACATCCCAGGCCGGATGGTGGGAGTATCCAAAGACGCTCACGGCCAAACGGCATATCGCCTGGCCCTCCAAACCCGGGAGCAACATATCCGGCGCGATCGCGCCACGAGTAACATTTGTACCGCACAGGTGCTGCTGGCAAATATGGCCGGCATGTATGCGGTCTACCATGGGCCGGAAGGATTAAAGAACATCGCCACCAATGTTCATCACCTCACTGCGCTCACAGCCGAAGGACTTCGTCGCTTGGGATGTCAACTCGACTCCCATGCCTTTTTTGATACCCTCCGGGTTCGGTGTCCGCACCTGAGCCCGGCCCAAATCATGAAGAAAGGTCAGCAGAGTTTCATCAATCTTCGACAATTTCCAGACGGGTCCTTTGGCATCGCGTTGGACGAAACGACCACCATCACAGACGTGAGTCAGCTCCTGACCCTTTTCACCGACAATCCATCACTTCCCTTCTCCTTAAACGATCTGGCGGAACAAGTCGGTTCCTCCATCCCAAGCACCTTTCAGCGACATTCTCCGTTTCTCACACATCCTGTTTTTCACGACTATCATTCCGAGCACGAATTGCTCAGATATATGTATCGGCTCCAATCGAAGGACCTCTCCCTCGTCCACTCCATGATTCCCTTGGGGTCATGCACCATGAAGCTCAATGCGACAGCGGAGATGGTTCCCGTGACATGGCCGGAATTCAGTCGGATTCACCCCTTCGCCCCCAGTGACCAGGCGCAAGGATATCACTTATTGTTTCAGCAATTAGAGGCATGGCTCGCCGAGATCACCGGATTTGAGGCTGTTTCACTTCAACCCAACGCCGGCTCTCAAGGTGAATATACCGGATTGATGGTCATCCGGGCCTATCAAGAGGAGCGAGGGGAGAAAGGACGAAATATCTGCCTTATTCCGGTATCGGCCCACGGGACCAACCCGGCGAGTGCGGTCATCGCCGGATTGAAGGTCGTTCCTGTCGCCTGTGATAACCATGGAAACATCGACATTCAGGATTTAGAAGCCAAGTCAGCCCAATACCATGACACCCTCTCCTGTTTAATGGTGACATACCCCTCTACCCATGGCGTCTTCGAAGAAGGCATTCGCAAGGTCTGTGAAATCGTGCACACGCATGGAGGCCAGGTCTATTTGGATGGCGCCAATATGAATGCCATGGTTGGCTTGGTGCATCCAGGTGCATTCGGGGCCGATGTGTGCCATCTCAACCTGCACAAAACTTTTTGTATCCCCCACGGTGGCGGAGGCCCAGGGATGGGCCCCATTGCCGTCGCCTCGCACTTGGCCCCCTTTCTGCCAGGTCATCCCTTGGTCCAGGTGGGAGGACCAAAAGGAATCGGGCCCATCGCCGCTGCCCCGTATGGCAGCCCGAATATTCTTCCTATCTCTTGGGTCTTCATTAAACTCATGGGCGGAGAGGGACTCACAAAAGCCTCACAAGTGGCCATCCTCAATGCGAACTATATGGCCAACAAATTGGATAAATATTATTCGATGCTCTTTGCCGGTAAAAACGGCATGGCGGCCCACGAATTTATTTTAGATCTTCGCCCTTTCAAAAAATCAGCGGACATTGAAGTGGAAGATGTGGCCAAACGGCTCATGGATTTCGGATTCCATGCTCCCACGATTTCATGGCCGGTCCCCGGCACCATGATGATCGAGCCAACCGAAAGTGAATCCAAGGCGGAATTAGACCGGTATTGCGATGCGCTCATCCTGATCCGCCAGGAAATTGCCGAGATTGAAGCAGGTCGTCTCCCTCGCGACAATAATCCTTTAAAACATGCGCCTCATACTATTGAAACCATCGCACAATCCGACTGGCCGCATCCCTATTCCCGAGAAACCGCGGCATTTCCGGCCCCCTGGTTACGGCAGCATAAATTTTGGCCATCTGTTTCGAGGATTGATAATGTCTACGGAGATCGGAACCTGATATGTACCTGTCCTCCCATGGAATCCTATCCTTCCTAGACGTCCTCTAGGCTTTTCATCGACCCTTGGATAGCCCGTTCCTATTCTTGATGGGGAAACAGCATCCAACCACATGAAAGCCTCCAGCCCGCATCATCTGCTCATTGGCATGCTTTTGGGCATTGTCGTCGGCATTCTCCTGGGTGGGCTTGCACCATCCATCGGATTGAGCCTCGCATTTATCGGTGACCTGTTTTTACAAGCCTTGTTCGCGCTCGTCGTCCCCTTGGTCATGAGCTCAATGATTGTCGGCATTGCCAGCTTAGGCGATGTGCGGCAACTCGGATCAATTGGCCTTCGCACCATCCTATTTTTCATGACGACGACTGGACTGGCTGTGTTGGTCGGCTTGATCTTGGTCATCGTCATTCACCCTGGAACACCAACCGAACAAGCCAGCCCTGATACACCAACGGTACAGACCACAAGCCTGTCAGAACGCATGGAAGACAAACCCACCACCCTGGGTGATTTGTTTAAATCCATCCTCACGAGCTTAGTCCCCAAAAACTTATTTGCGGCCATGGCGGAAACACAAATCTTGCCGTTGATCGTCTTTGCCTTAGTCTTTGGTGCCGTCCTCACCACCATTGGCGAAAAAGGCACGTTAGTCATTCGGGTCTTTGAAGGCATCAACGAGGCGATGATGGCCATCGTCCACCTGCTCATGTGGGTCGCCCCGGTAGGCATTGGCGCCTTGTTAGCCGGGCGGTTAGGCGAAGCCGGAGGGTTCACAGGATTTGGACCCCAATTGGCGAGCTTAGGAACCTATGTAGGTACAGTGCTTCTTGCCTTAGCCATTCATGGCTTGGTCACACTTCCTTTATCTTTACGGTTTCTCGGTCAACGTTCCGTTCCAGCTTATGCCAAAGCCATGAGTACCCCACTGATGACCGCCTTCTCAACCAGTTCCAGTTCGGCCACCCTACCCCTTACGATGGAAGGCCTGATTGAGGAAGCAAAGGTTTCTCGACGGGTCGTGAGTTTCGTGGTCCCCTTAGGAGCCACCATCAACATGAATGGGACCGCACTTTATGAAGCGGTAGCCGCCATGTTTATCGCACAAACCTATGGGATTGAAATGGGTGTAGGGGAAACCATTGTGGTGTTGCTCACCGCCACCCTCTCTGCGATAGGCGCTGCAGGCATTCCAGAGGCCGGACTCGTGACGATGATCATTGTGCTCAAAGCCGTGGACCTGCCAATTGAAGGCATTTCCCTGATCTTGGTGGTGGATTGGTTTCTGGACCGCTGCCGAACAACGGTGAATGTCTGGGGTGATGCCGTCGGGGCCGCAGTGATTGATCGATGGGAATCTGCTACCAAGACATAAATCTTCTCTTCCCCCAAACCTATCTTTTCAATTCCCGTAACTACCCCAAAGCAATGCCCACCTCTAGGGATCATGAAATAGCTTGATCAACTTTTTCCCATTTGACGTATGCCGGGTTTCGGCCCGGCAGCCGATCTACTTTTCTTTCGGGAAAAGTAGACAAAACCATTGACGCCCAGTCAGGCCAAATCAGATGGGACGGACGCCAGAGGGAGAGCGGACCAACTCGCTCCGCTCAAACAAGGCCCGCAAGATGAACAAGAGCGTCCGTCCCTAAGCCCTGACTGCAGGCGTCGAACTTTTGAAGAGGGAGTAATATAAGGATGTGTGACACGGATGATCGGCTTGATGAGCAAGGCGGCACCACCTTAGACAGCCTGATCGGGTTTTCCGCTGGCCCTGAACGCTGCGGGTATTATCTCCACGCGCAGTGACGAGATCACGCGAAATGGAATCCGTTCCTTTATCCTCAGTGATGGGTTCAAACAGTTGGTGGAATCAGCCACCCGTTTTTCGGTCAAACGGCTGAAGCAAGTCGAGGTCTCACCTGGCCTGATTGAGGAATCAAAGGCAAAGACAACACAGTCTCTGCCCCAGTCTTTCATCCAAAAAATGGTGAATCAACTTGGACCAGATTGAAGGAATAACAACCTTGGGCTATCCTAGGTCCAATGTTCATTGCCTGCCATTTTGTGGCATTCATCTACCTATGCGACTGACTCCCACAACGATCTTGATCCGCTTCCCGCATCTGAACCACGTTGATTGGGCACTATACCGGGAGCATCATTGGCCAAGCCCCAGGACGACAATCATGCCACTCCAGACGAATCCCAGAAGGTGTGCATGGCTTGTACCCTCACAAGATGTCAATGAGAAGAAGCTGGGGATCTCATCTTACACCAACTGATTGCGGGTCAATTGAGGAAGAGCTTACCACTATTCTCATCGAATTTACGGGATATCCAAGAGGTTTCTCCAAGAAGAGCCGTGACGCATGCTAGCAGAAGTTTTACAGATCCAGTTCACCGACCGTTTTCCTAAGCTTCCAAAAAGTGAGAAAAAATCGAAAGTTGCCGTAGGACATCACAACAAAGCCAGAGGATGAACCAACCGAACGACTTTCTTCTAAGGCTGTCTCGCAGTCATCGAATTTTAGAAAATAAGAAATTATGATGTTCATGGAGCTTCCCTTGATGACTAGAGAGAAATCCATTTACCAGAGCGGAGCCTGAAACCACAATGCCTTCAAGGCAACAGGAGGATAACCCGAGGATGTCAGATGATCTGAGACTCTATTTTAAGACATAGCAGAAATTACATCATCGTACATTGATATTTTCCAGCCATGATCCTTAGTCCGAAAGAAATTCCCAAAAAGTAGACTATCAGCGTTTATTGACAGATAATCTCATGACGAACTCATAGACCCCATAAAAATATGGAGATATGATCGGACATGCGATTGGTTCAATTACTGACGCTTATCAGAATCATTCACGAAAGGACATTAAATCGGAAAGAATTCTGCCAACCGAGAATGTAGAAACAATAATTACAGGACGTTGAGTATGCAATGTGGTCTTTTCACATTCTTCATGAAATGGCTTGAAACTTAAAATTTTTACGAGCAAAGAAATCAATAATTTTGTCTATTACATTCAGCACCGAGAACTCGCCATAGTGAAAATAGGCGAAGAAATTCGATCAAGAGTACAAGAAATCGGCTATCCAGCCCATAACGAACCAGTCCCCCATAACGTCCATAATATGACCGTTTCTTGAAAAACGCCCTCAACTTGATTCTTCCATTAAAAATCATGGATGCGACTCCGGACTGCTTATAGCAATTATGGATTCCCAACCCTTTAAGGCCTTGATTACGTCAGAGGAACTTATTCAGGTAACCCAAGATACATTTTTAGCAATGGGAAATCCCCCCAAAACTTATTTAGCCGTTTTTACAGGAATGGCAAACGAACAGAGTAAAAATGAATATGCGATTTATCCCTCATTGAATTAGTTTTTTACCTTCCGCTTATCTGAATTGGGGTCATGCGTTGAAATAACTTATTTACACCCTGATTCTGGCCAGCTGTTGAGTAGCAATCGTGTCATTGCCCAGGGCCTCCATCACATGCACATTCCCCATTGATCGTCTTACCCCTCACTCTTTCCCCTCCCCGCTGGGGCGAGAGTTAAAACAATCTGGCCTGTGGCCGTGGCAAACCATACATTAGACGGATAAAAAATGTTATTTGAATGTCTCAAATTCCTCCCTTCCCGCCTCTTCACAATGTCCGACGCCTGCTGGCCGGCCCTCGGGTCGGACGCTCTTTATTTTGGCGGGCCTTGTTTGAGCGGAGCGAGTTGGTCCGCTCTTCAATCCTGCGTCCGACCCCTCTAATGTGGCCGGACTGGGCGTCAATGGTTTTGCCTACTTTTCCCGAAAGAAAAGTAGGTCGCCTGCCGGGGCGAAACCCGGCATCACCAATAAACGAATGGACATTATAATTGACACAGATGGATTCGATGAAGACGTCGGAAATGACAGCGTAACCCTTCCTTACAAAGGAGGCGCAAATTGGAATCCTATGAATCAATTCATGGTCGATTCAGAAAATCAAAACTCTAGAGTCCCTTGCGATCTTCTCGCGGAATAGCCAGCTTGGCATCAAGAAAATCCTGGTGACTGAGGTCCATGCCTTTCGCAATGCTTCGAATTTCCTCAATTTCCTCAAACGAGGTCTGTTCGGCCGCATTGGCCACTTCAAATAAACAATGGAGAAATTCTTTCCGTTCAGTCCTCGTCGTTAATTCCTTAAAACGTTTCACCAATCGTACGCTATCCAATCCTCGAAAAATCCGGTGATGACTAATTTCCGCCACGAGTTGTGCCTGTTCGTCTGTTAATGCCCAGTGACGTTTAAGTACAGCACTCATGGCCGTGGTTTCGACTGAATCCACCACATGATCAACGCCGGCTACTCGTGCCATCAATCCTGCCGCCAGACACAGCTTGCGAATCTCGGCATCAGGGAGATCAAAGGTGATGCCCCGATCTCGTAATTCCATAGTGACCTGGAAATAAATGGTGTTTTTAATAAAATCTTCCAATCGGCTTTCACGATCATGCTCGTCGGTATAACGCTGCCCCCGCAGATTCAGGATCTGACGAAATGGTCGTCGAAGATGTTCTAAAAACCCGCTACTACCCTCCTCAAGATCGGCCCTAAGCTGTTGGACCACTTCTGTTTGTTGATCCCCACCTGATGTTTCTGAGGACAGAAGCTTTCCAAGCGTCGCTAAAGCCAGGGCTTTATCCTCTGCCGATCCCATACGTCCTAGCACACGATGTAAAAGACGTTGCCGTTCTTCCTCGCTCACCGGGGAAACCATATACAGCTCCAATTCCATCCATTCCTCTCCGGAAATCTCCGGCAATTGAAACAAGAGTTCTTTTAACCCGTTCACTTCGGTGGACGACAGTTTCCCATCAGCCCATGCGGCACCGATCAAAAGTTTACCAAGTTCAAGAATAAAGCTTTTATCGACCATCCCTATCCTCCCTTTCTGTGGACTCTAGACATGGCATACCTGTCAATCACCAGGCTCGCCTGCCTTGTCAACAACATTCATAATGATGTGGGAAATGCTAGGGTCAGTATACCGAAGGGAATCCAGAGGCTAAAGAACCCGATGAAATGAGGAACAAGCGGCATGCCCTGACACCGACCGGAACCGACGCGAAGATACTTATGAATCACCGGCTGAAAACAGGGGAGTCCAGAATTGCTCTCAATACATCTTTCCACGTGACAATCCCCAGAACCTCACCACCAATAGTCGTGATCGGAAGGCAGGAGACCCCTCGGGCTAACATCAATTCGGCCGCTTCCTGCAAAGAGCATGATGAACGAACCGTCACCGGATGATGCGACATAATTTGATGAGCACGTTTATTGAGGGTCGCTTGATCCCGGGTGGTTTCCGACATCGTTCCGACAAACGGGCTGACGGCTTTCAACATATCCCGGTCGGAAATAATTCCCACTAGCCTGTCATTGTCCACGACGAGTAGATGATGAAACCGGACTTTCTTGAAAATGTCCCGGACCACCTCAAGTGAATCATCCATCTCAATGGTCACAACTCTGGTGGTCATAATTCTGCCGATTACCCTGGTTCTCGTCTCTGATTCCAACTTACGAGGTCCTCATGGTATGGGGTGACTGAAATCAGTCCTTTTCACAAAACTTGGCCGTCAGCGGCTATAGCCGTTACCCTTCCTATTCGGCATCCGAGAATTAAAAGTTTACAGAGGGGTTTTTCTTCATCCCGTCAACATGGCAATGGGCAAGGAGGTGCCATCATGTGGAAAGCTCTGCTGTCCGCAGGATTCCACAGAGCACTGATGGAAGTATCCGCATCTAGGACTGCGATTACTGAGTTCACTTCAGCCATCGCACACCAGACTCCTTGACCTGTTCACCTCAGGATGGGGCCATTCCTCATTCCGGTCTTCCCACCACTGTACGTCCGTTCATCATATTGCAGATTCATGGGATCTTTGCACACATCGCCCGTCGGATGTGAACAAAAGATTCAAGTCGATGAATGGGGCAGGGTACTCAGCAGTTCTTTCACAAGGCTCACCAGATCATTCAGGAGAAAGGGCTTGGGGAGTGTGCGGGTGGCACCAAACTCAGCCGCCTCTACCAAAAATTCCAAATCACGATTCCCACCTCCCGACATGGCAATCATTAGTGGAGGAGAAGGTTTCCCAGCAAGTACCCGTATCACTTCTAGGCCGTCCATTTCTGGCATGAGCACATCAGTAATGACCAGATCAACGGGACTCTCATGATAGAGCCTTAGCCCCAGTCGGCCATCGGAGGCAGTCCGAACATCATAGCCTTCCATCACCAACCGATCTCGCAAGGTTGAACATAATTCGGGGTCATCGTCCAAGAGTAAAATTTTCGCTTTCACATATCCACCTCACCAGGGTCTCGATATCGTTTCCTCCCAACGCAATTTTGCATATTTTTTTGAGGGTTTTGTCGGATTTCATGGTCAGGAATTTGTTACCCCCCCCTTACAAAATGCCCTTGAGGAGGTTATGGCTTGCCGGCTCGGGACACCAACGCCAGAAGCTCATGAAAATCAATCGGTTTCGCCAGAAGCCCAAAAGCCCCTGCTTGCTTTGCTTCCTTTTCAATTTCCTTTGTCATATTACCACTCACGAGTATGACTCGCACATCCTGTCCCTTCACACGGTAGGACAAGGCTTTGAGAAAATCGATCCCATTGATAACGGGCATATGATAATCTGATATGATGATATCCACGTCGAGCCCTCCATCCAACAAGACCAGGGCCTCCCGACCATCCTCGGCTTCCTTAGCAGTAAACCCGTGACTCTCCAAATACAGACGCAAGGCCTGTCTGAAAGGCCGGTCGTCTTCAATTAATAGAATTGGTTTTTTCATATGGTACGCCATGGAATAGCCACATAGATGTCGGGGATCGTCACATGGCCTGTGACATCGCCTATCGTTTCCATGCTCATGAATCGCAACCTGATAAAAAGGTTATGAATCAATTGATCCCTGCTCGGCCCAATTTCCTATAGAAGCAAAAGTATTGCCAAGCTCTTTCTGCATAGCTTTCAATAAAATTTTTAAAGTAACGCCTTGAAATTAAAAGTAAATTTTCCTTAGAACTCGACCCACTGCCCATTTAGAGTGAGGGAAGTCCCAATTCAGTTATCTAAATGGATAAGGGGCGTATCCCTTGGAATGCTTGTAGAACGATGCATTTATCCTCCTCCCTAAAACCTCCCTGGATTTCTCAAGAAAGGAGAAGGCATCTCTACTGATGAGACGGGCTCACAGTCCTTTAACCCAGTAAACCCTTAAAGGGGTTCTTTTGCCGAACATGCATCTCATTTCTCATTTGATACCCTATGGGAAACTTGCTAAAAGAAGGCTCCAAGTTTTCTGCATCCAACCCTAACTTTTGATGGCCTCTGAAGCATGAAAGCCAATTTCTCTCAATTTCATCCTGACCAATTTTCGTTTGCCAAGGACCCCGTGTTGATCCTGGAAGATTTTTGGAGTCAGGAAGAACGGAAGGTTGTTCGGGAAGCCATGGCACAATCGAAATGGATTGCCTTGGCCGATATGCCACCCGTAGCTCAAGCCTTTCCCAATTGCGGAAATTGGCAGAAATCAGACATTGGCCCCTCTGAGGCTACTCATTTCATCCAACGGGTCGGAATGTCCTGCATTGCCGCCTATGTTGAATCCTTCCCAAACATCAAAAAGCGGCATGTTAATTTTAACTATTATTCGTATGGTGCGGGTGACTGTCTCCCTACCCACGACGATACCGACGACCTCTATACCTATGCCGAGGGCCGTCGACCGCCAACTCGTCGTCTCGCCTTGGTCACCTATTTCCACGAGGAGTGGCATCCGGACTGGGGAGGGGAACTTATCTTGTATGGTCCTCCCACGAACTCTAAAAAGAATACGTCATTACAGGTGACACATTGCATTCCTCCATTGCCGGGATCTTTGGCCATTTTCGCGGTGCCTCGACAACATCGAGTCTGCCGGGTAGACGTTCTTGCTGGAAACCATAAACGCCTTTCCATTGCGGGATGGTTCATGACAGAACATTGAAACATTTCACAGCACCCAAACCTTTTTCAGTTCTATCATTTCAACTCCGGAAGAGATCCCACTTCTAAAGGCTGTGATGCAGCAGGTCCTTCCCAGCTTGAAGTTCCTGCCATGAAAGTTCACAAAGTGCCTCAGTTGGGTGAGACATTGCCGTACCCTAGCGAACGGTTGAAAAATTCAAAATTTTTACATGAGCGAATAGGAAGGCCCGTACAGCAAGGCCGGGAGGACCAATATACGCAAGGGCGAGGACTGGCCACACGGTCGTCTTGGGGATTACAATCGCTTGACGGCTTCTTTGGGCAAAAGGGATTGGAAAGACTGATTACGAAATTGAGTGCAGATGTTGCCATGTAAAGCTTCCGCCGGCGACGTCAGACATCTGAATTTCAAGGAGATGCGCAATGGATAAGGTATCGGATTATATTTTTGTGACGAACGTGATTCCTCAACATATTTGCCACGAAGTTCTAGAGGAAATTAAAAACAAAGAGTGGAAGCCCCATACCTGGTACAACTATTCAGCCGATAATTTTAAATCCGAGCCTGAAAAAGAATTAGATACCCTCAATACCACCCAAGCCCTACAGGATAAGTTAGCTCCGTTTATTTGCCAATCCGTCGAAGAATATATGATGAAGTTTGCGAAGCAGGAAGATGAACGCATTAAAAGTTTTATCCAAACCTTCACGCCCATACGGTTTAACCGGTACCGCACCGGGACCATGATGAGAAAACATTATGATCATATTCATTCGATTTTTGACGGGAAATATAAAGGCATCCCCATCTTGTCCTTATTAGGGGTGCTGAACGAGGGCTATGAAGGTGGCGAATTTCTCTTCTCTTCCGACCATGAGGTGAAACTGAAAACCGGGGATATGCTCGTCTTTCCCTCGAACTTCATGTATCCACATGAAGTCAAAGAAGTCACCAAAGGGGAGCGATACACATTTGTGGGTTGGGCATTTTAAATTGTGCGACTTCGGGAGATCGCAACCCACATGATTTATCCTATCCCCTCAATGGTTCGGTGCAGATGACCCATTCCACGCTCCTCTTCGGCGCGACCTCCATTCTTGGGTTCAACCTCGCAAGATTATTTCCGGAAACCATTCTGCCGTTTATCTCCCCTGGCAATTCTTCGAAATCAGTTTGTGAGTGGCCGGTCCTCCAATTGGAAAATTCAGATTGGGTGGAACGCACCTTGGCTCAGTATCAGCCGAAGGTCCTGTTGTATTGCCATGCGGTATGTGATGTACCGAAGTGTGAAGCCGACCCCGATTGGGCGCATGAGATCAACGTCCAACATCTCGGTCGTGTGATGGAAAAACTACCAGCCCATATCCGATTGGTGTATGTGTCCTCGGATCATGTTTTTGGCGGAGATGGGGAGTACCATGAACACTCCCGCCCGTGCCCCATTAGTGTGTACGGCCACACCCGGGTCAAGGCAGAAAAGCTGGTCTTGGAACGACACGGGTCGCTGGTTATTCGCACAGGCTTGGCGATTGGCCCTTCCCCGAACGGGCGCACAGGGCATCTGGATTGGCTTCGTTACCGCACTCAACAGCATCTTCCCATTACCATTGTTGAAGATGAATCTCGCTCCGTTGTGTGGGTGACGGATCTGGCCAGACGCGTCATGAAATTCGCACAGAGCACTGAGACAGGCATCCGACATATCTCCGCCACTCGGGCTGTATCGAGAGTGGAATTGGCCAATCATCTGATGGCGATTTTGGGAGAACCTCCCACTTTCCGTTGCGAAAGCCGGCATCAACGGCCGGCCCCCCATTTGGGCCGGGTGGAATTAACCAGCGCCTATGCAGATAGCCTTTCTCCGCCCTTGGCAAGCGTCCTGGATGGCTGAACAATCTACAAAAATATAAAAATAAATTGATTTCGTAAAAGAGTATTACTCTACACCGAATCGATTCGAAATGATGCGACAGAATTTTCTGGCGATGCCAGATTTTTTAAGATTTTTAACTTTTTATGCTATCGTAACTGGGATCTTTTCTCCTCTAGCCTTCTATTATTATTCTGGATTGGCTTTAGATGGTCCATATGGACAATTCGTGATCGATGGAACAAGATTCCTCTTGCTGCCATTTGGGGCGACTCTTTCTTGGTGCGCCTATCTCTTTCTCACGAAATCTCCTTTTGCTAGACAACTCTATCTGGGTACTTGGAGCATTTGGCTCTTTTTCATGTGCCTTTTTTCTTTTCTTTATGTCGGGCCTGGAAAAGCTTTTTTTTCTCCAAGTTTTTGGGGAGCCATAGGCTTCTCATGTGCCATTATCACGCTGATTGCCTGGTATTTGTTCTGTAAACATTCTGTCATTGCCTACTTTTTACCGCCCTGTCCAAAAAAATGACTTGCCAGTAAAAAGAGCTCAGCGCCCCAAAACCGTTGCCTCAATCCTTCCAAATAAGTGTCTGGTGGCTGAGGGCTTGGGTAGAAGTTAAAAAGGAACAGAAAACATAACGGTCCGAATAATCATACTCAGGAAGTAAAAGGTTCAGAGGTGTAGGCCAACAGTGAACTCAACATGATTTGTGACTCCCCAGTCATGCCAATCCCAAAGCAGGCCGTCATCTAGATTTTCTTACAGATTAAGCCCGAGACAAGCCAACCGCTCTGGCTAGCTAATCAAAAAAATTCGGCTAAAGCACAGATACCTGGATTTTGAAAAATTGAACTGTGGGATTCAACTGCGTTCCAGCAGTTTCTTCCTAATTGTGTGGCGGGTGTACCCAATGCGAGGAGTCCGGACGCTTTCGATCAATCTGTACCCGGCTAGACGGATGAAGAATGGGAGGCTAGAAATACGAGCTGCAACCCGATGATTGTTTTGGCATCACGAATAGTGCCGTCCTGAATACCGGCCAACGCCTTTTCAAGCGGCCATTCCACCACTTCCAACACTTCATCGTGGTCCAAATGTTGGCGTCCTTCCTTCAGATCCGTTCCCCGATAGATATGGATGACTTCATCCGTAAATCCTGGAGCGGTCCAAATACTGGTGAGCAACTCCAACCGACCGGCCTGATAGCCAATCTCTTCCTCCAGCTCGCGTGCTGCACAGATGAGCGGGTCTTCCTGGGGATGTAGTTTGCCCGCGGGGATTTCATAAATAAATCCTCCCGCTGCATGGCGAAATTGCCGAATGAGGATAACGGTACCGTCATCTTTGACCGGCACGACAGCCGAGGCGCCAGGATGGCGAATAACTTCTAATTGGGTGGACTGCCCATTGGGCAATGTTACCGTTTCGCGGTTGAGAATTAAGACTTTTCCGGCATAGATATGTTCGGTCGAACAACGGATTTCTCGTTTCAGTCAGAATGAGGAATACTACAATAGCGCTTTAAGATTTTGGACGTTTGTAAAATGGAAGTGTGACGATCTTGGCTTGTACCCGTTTTCCACGAATGTCGATTTCAAGCGACATGCCTTCCTTGCACAGCGCAGGGGGCACATATCCTAAGCCAATCCCTTTTTGCAAAATTGGCGAAAAATTTCCACTGGTGATCTTACCCACCAATTGTCCCTTGCTGAAAATAGTCATGTCGTGGCGGGGAATACCGCGTTCCACCATTTCAAAGGCGGCAAGCTGACGAGTGAGACCATCCTTCTGTTGTTTGCGTAACGCGAGGTGTCCTTGAAACTCGCCTTTATTCCAGGCCACTACCCACTCGGCACTTGCTTCCAGCGGGGAGGTGTTCTCATTTATATCGTTGCCATACAGCAAGTAGCCCACGTCTAACCGCAAAAGATCTCGCGCCCCTAGCCCTGCGGGTTTGGCTTCGAATTCCGCTCCCGCCTTCAATAGTCGATCCCACGCGGAGGCCGCTTGCGCCGCAGGCACATACCATTCATATCCAAGCTCTCCGGTATATCCCGTTCGACTCACCAAACCGGAAAATTCCATGCCCTCCAGCGCCAAACAATTTCGGGGCTTCAGGGTTTCAATTTGTACTCCCATGAGGTTTTGCATGATGGCTTTTGATGCCGGCCCTTGAATGGCAATTTGGGCCAACTCTGCTGATTGATCACGAATGATCGCCCGTGGAAATATTTCCGACTGCTGCTTCAAGAACCACTGGAGCATCTTTTCCCGATTGGAGGCATTGACGCAAACCAAAAACGAGGCGGACCCGGTTTTATAGACAAATACGTCATCGAGAATGCCACCGGAGGGTTGGCAGACCATGCCATATTGGGCCTGCCCTTTCTGGAGGCGACTGATGTCATTGGTACTGACCCATTGAAGAAAGGCTTCAGCCTGGTCTCCTGATACCTCGATGCGTCCCATGTGACTGACGTCGAAGAAACCAGCCGCTTTCCTGACCGCAAAATACTCCTCAAGGACACCGGTATATTGGATGGGCATGAGCCAGCCGGCGAAATCCACCAACTTGGCATTGAGCGCACGATGGGCGGGAACGAGCGGGGTTTCGTTCATCAACGCAGATCGAGCAGTTCGACTTCAAAGATGAGAGTGGCATTGGGGGGAACAGCTGCTCCGGCCCCTCGAGAACCGTATCCCAATTGAGGCGGGATGACCAATTTGCGGATACCGCCGATTTTCATCCCTTCGACGCCCTCGTCCCAACCCTTAATCACCCGGCCCGCCCCTAATCGAAAGGAAAATGGTGAATTACGATCTTTAGAGCTATCGAATTTTTTTCCGTCGGTGAGTGTCCCCGTATAATGGACAATGGCGGTTTCTCCCGCATGGGCTTCACGCCCCGAACCAATGGCGAGATCGACATACTGTAATCCAGAAGGCGTGGTCACCATTGCTTCTTCCGCAGCCTTCCCAGACAGAGGATTCAATACAAATATAATGAGGAGGAGGATCCAAGATCCTATAATAAATACGGGTAATCGAAGACCTGATTGTAACCTCATACCGTTTTTCATGAACCTCTCTCTTTGCTAGTGTGAAACGTATCCGATGCCATGCCCATTTTTGATGGGCGAGGCACTTCTTCGTAAAACAGCGCCATACTGGCCGTATAGCCATGCAAAAAATTCTTTCCGCTCACGGGGCCAATTTCCCCACCCGCAAAGAACCCCGCGATCGGCATGGTCCCCATTTGTTGTTGCAGAGTGGATACATCATGGTGAGGAGTTTCGAAAAATCGCCGCCCACGGCCATTACAACTAAATAACAACGCCCCCTTTGGCAGACTGTCAGGATGGGTCACCCGCTCCTTGGATAAGAGTAAATGGAAGTCTTCACTCGCGGCATGAGCATCTCGCACATGGAACTGAATCGTCTGGCCCTCTTGGACAAAATCCGCGATGGCGAGACTCCCAGATTCCCGATCGGCTCCTAACAGCCCGCGGATCAAAAAGTCCCCTTGGCCGAATTCGGGGCGATGTTCATCCATAGCAATGCCCACTTGCAACCCGTGAGCCGCTTGTTGTTGTTCGTGTTCATCCAACGCTTTCAAGGTGGTTTCCAACCGTTTCAACGGCGGGATTCCCCCAAGCTCCTGAATGACGTTCCGATCAACCTTGGTCACAACATACCGTTCTCCAATAGGTTGACACCCTTGAGACACCACTGTCCTGATTTCCAATCCACCCTTAACAGCCACGCCTACGACCCCGGATCCAATAATGTCTCGATTAAAGACCAGGCGGGTTTCCCCGACATCCATGCCTCCACTGGCAATTCCTCCAATAGCGGATGAGCCGGGAGCATGTTCCTCCAACAGGGACAATAATTCATCTATGGGGGTAGAAAACGGATCGGCAAACAGGAAAAACGTGTAAGGATGGGTGGTGGCTTCTAATGCCACCGGCCAGCCATCTAGTGACGTTATCTCACCATCTGACTTCGGCGTTAACATGAAGGGCACCACTCGCATGTCGGTGCTTCTCAGGCCCCAGAGCACCAGACCAGGATGTTCCTCAATTTCCTGATCGCCCCCAATTACCCCTTGTCCCATACACCCTACCAGTGCCTGAGGACGAAGGTTCTCGTGGATGATGTCGACCATGCGCTGAATGTCTGAGGAATAATGGGGAGAAAAAAAGACAAATGCGAGATGACACTCCGCTTGGCCTAATGCCTCATACACCGATGCTGCTACCGCCTGGGCGGCCGCTTCAGGATGAGCTTCTTGGGAAAGGGCAACGTGACACTGCATCATAATTCAATTGCTTCGAAGTCTAGCAATCCCCGCCAAACGATGTCCATGAAAGAGATTTGGTGAATTTTTGCCCTCTTTTCCTAACCCGTCCCGATAAAACCAAAGAACATTCACCCTAGGTCTAAGTTGCTTACTGGATTGGGCGACCATAGGCATTTAAAATCGAACGGAGTCTTTCAATAGAGATTGCCTCAAAGCGTCGGCCATCTCTCCCTGTCACCGTTGTGGCTTGCAGCAAGGCGTTGAGGATGGCCTCTTCCGTGGCCTCCACCGTGGCTTGAAACAAGGGGTTGATATGGGTATCGGCAAGGTGGGCCATAAAAAATGTCCGGTGTTCCGGATAATGAGGAATAACATTGCCGGTGGAAAAGGCCAGGACAAAATCTCCACTGCCATGATGGGAGATGGACCCGGTTCGGGCCAACCCTATGGTAGCCCGGCGCGAGAGTCTAGACAGTTGGCGTGCATCAAGCGGAGCATCCGTCGCGATAATGATAATAATGGACCCGCTGTCCTGCCGTCTTTGAGGGACCTCTCCCGGAAGCTCGCCCAGAGCTGCTACGGTCGATTCTTCGTGGGCTTTGTGAGAAACGGTTGGCAGGTCCGTATTATAGACTTGGCCTACCGGCACTCCCGCGATCGTTAATTCATGACGACGGCCATGGTTAGCATTCACCAACACACCGACACGATATCCTCCTTCTTCGGATGGAAGCACTCGAGAGGCCGTACCAATGCCACCTTTAAATTGATAGGACACCATCCCCGTCCCTGCCCCGACAGACCCCTCTGGAACAGGACCTATAGTTGCCGTTTCCAGGGCGTGAACCACATCTTCCGGAGACACATGCCTTCCCTGACTATCATTCAGTCGACTATCGTCGCATTCAGCCACCACAGGCGTGAGCGTATCATCAGTTATCCCGATGTCGGGATAGCGCTGAATCATCCAACTCATGACGCCATCTGCCACACGAGGGACATTCAACGTATTCGTTAACGCGATGGGATATTCTAAAAATCCTGATTCCGCAACCCAGGCCAAACCCGTCATTTCCCCTGTCCCATTTAATACAAACGCTCCAGCTGGAACTTTATGATGCCAAACATCTTCACGCGGAATAATGACGGTCACACCGGTCCGAACCGGGCCTTGACCTACCTGCAAGGCCCCCTCGCCTTCATGAATGGTGACATGCCCCACTTTCACCCCTTGGACATCGGTGATGGCATTCATTTCCCCCGGAGCATACCGGCCTATGGTGATTCCAAGATCCTTCACATGGGGGCGGGTTTCTACCAAATCCTGGGTGACAGAGGTATTGGCCAATACCGCAGAGGCAGTCCATGCCCAGCCAATTCCTAACATGCTCATAAGACACGCCTGAACGCCCTTCTTCAATCTGGGAAAACACATATGTCCAGTCCTACCTGTCCTCCGGCCCATTCACTCATAGCAGGGAAGCAGCTTTTACACGATGGATTAGGGAAAGGACGGGGATGTCCAGGAAAATTCTTTCTCATACATATGGTAGGCGGTTTCTTGGAATCCGAGGTTGGCATAGGCTTGCTGGGCCTGATGATTTTTCTCTTCCACATAGAGGCGATATCCACAAACGGGTTCCTGGTTCACATAGGCTTGGCTTTGCACATACTCATAAAGCTGCCGTAAGATTTGCTGTTGACGCTGATCTGGATGCACGTACACACTTTGAAGCCACCAAAAATTCGCGTTTCGCCAATCGCTCCACTCAAAAGTGACCAGTATCTGCCCAACTACTATGGGTCGGTCACTATAAAAAGACTTTTCTGCAACTGCATACCATCCCTTACCAGAATCTCTGAGAAGTGCCTCTACACCCGACTCAAGCATCCGTACATCTAATGTTCGATTTTCAGTTTCCCTGGCTAAAGCTATGTTGAAACTGACAATAGTCTTCAGATCAGACATGGTTGCCCGCCTGATTATTACCTGGGATGACATATTCACTCCCAGGTCAACTATCCTTCGTCGAAACATTTGCTGGTGACAACCAGCCCGGTCGAGGGCGATAGAGTCCGGCTGAAAACTCCATTTTCATTGCCTCTTCTGGTGGTAATTGAATTCGATTCACACTTTCTTCTGGGACAAATGCCAGATAGCCGGTAAACGGATGGATGGCTGTCGGAACAAAGACCATCCTTAGAGGTCCTTCAGGGTGCAATTTGTAGCCTCGGTGGAGGTAATCCCATGTCAAAACCTAAAGCCCAAAGCCCGTTACGAGGAAAAGGAAATGCGACGACTTTGCTTTGACCAAACCGATCGCGGAACTTGAGGACATCCGCCATACTTTTAAGGGTATAGTAAATACTACGCACAAAGGGAATACGCTCCAAAGAATCTTCCAATTTTCGATGAATTTGCTGGCCAAGCAAATGTGTCGTTCCCATGCCTACCCAGAGGACAAGAAGACAAAAAAAAGTGATCCCTGAACCGGGAATCCTCACGCCATATAACGCCCACACAATGTCTACCGTCATATGCTCTAAGGCTTCGAGTAGCGTATAGAGTATTAATAGGGTTCCCCAGGCTGGAATAATAAGAAATAAACCAGTCAGGAGATACCGTTTGAAAGTATGGTCAGAAAGGGCGTTCATAAAATAGGTGGAGGATTGAAATGCAAACAGTCTAGCAAAAACCCACTCCCTCCGCAGCATCAGGGGACACGATGATTTGTGTGCTCACAAATCCGAATTTTCTGAAAATTTCTTGCTACAAAAGAAGGGCAGTGCTACTCTTCATTGCAGAGTTGGTCAATTTGCTGGCACATATTGAAAGGAGTCAGATGGTGGGACCTGGAGATTCATCTAAAGGAAAAGGTGAGATTGCTGCTGACCTATTGGCAATACTTTGTTGTCCGGAGACAAAGCAAGAGGTGTGTTTATTGGACCAAACAGTTGTTCAACGATTGAACCAAAGAATTTTAAAAGGAGAATTGAAGACGAAGGGAGGTCAACTTGTCACTGAACAGATCGATGGAGGACTCCTTCGAAAAGACAACAGTGTGGTCTACCCTATCCGTGACCAAATTCCCATTATGCTTATTGAAGAAGGCATTCCCATAGAGAAATCGGATCTTTCAACAACATAAGGCTCTCGTTCCACCATTTTCCGAGAAAAAATCGGGAATTATTTTTGTGGAATAGCCTTTTTACAAACCTTGTGTACTTCGACCTCCTTTTTTAAGCCACCATAGTGATCGACCAATCTGGACTATCACATAGATAAAGACTCCAAAAAAAATTCCATAATATCCATACGATTCAATCGGCCAATTCTGTCCACCATGCAGAAGAAACCCCAATGCCACATGGGCCCCCAACCCTAAACATAGGGCTAAGATAATCCACTCACGGACCATTGTTTTTCGAGACAACCCCATGTTTTTTCCGAGTACTCAGTACAAAGAGCAGAGCTTGGACCATTCTAGGAATGGTCCAACACTGATGGGCAGGCAATTACACAGGGCTTTTCGTTGATTCAATTTCCGTGGCAGTGATCAAACTGACAAGATAATCAGTTACAAAAATTAGTGCTTCTTCTCTCCCATCCGCGCGACGCCCTTTTTCCCTACGTTGTATGGAGAGTTCATGTTCCAGATCTGACTTGACGTCCCCTAATAACTTCTGAAGGGAGGCTGTCGTCAGGTTCATATCCACATCCTCTAATTCTTGACAGCGATCTAAAACCCAGTTGAGCCCTTCTACCCGACCAAAATACCTTTCTTGTTCAGCTGCATCAATTCGGGCCATGGTTGAGGCAAAAGCTTGCCCTTCATAAATGAGGTTGTAAAAACTCGCCACGGCACGATGTAAAATTGAATTCATTATCCGTTCCTCACAAAAAAAATTATTGTGCTCTCTCTTCGATTATATACTGCTAACTAGAATCCTTCTAGGACTTTTTCAATATAATTGTACAACGAGATGCCCTTTTTGTTGGTCTGGTGCCCTCAGGTAAATAATAGGGGATGAAATTCCGCCATAAATCCATAATATAAGGGAGCAAATTGCTTCAGACTATTGGGACTATTTTCTTTGAGCCGTTTAAAAAAGAAAACCTGGTGAGTTGGGTCCATTTTTTCCAAAAGTTTCCCTAACTCCGACATAGAGAATTTCCCTTGCGGAACACTTAAGATATAGTGAACCAACCGTTCCACGAATTGATGCATAACATATTCACTCTCCAAATATTGTTTTGGAATTTCTCCATTTTTAATGATTTCGGCAAAGGATACAGCTTGCGCCGAAAACGGAAGATCTTCTATGGTTTTTGCAAGTTTCGTCACGCTTCTTTATAACTCCAACTTGGTATCATCGTCTAAGAAATCAACATTTTCAAATAGTTATTATGTAATTGTATCAGGGGTTCCCTGTATAGCAAAACATTTATACCAATTTTTTTATCACAATTTTTGTAATTATTCTCTGAAAGTTAAATTAATTAAAAAATTTTCAAACCACTCAACCAACCAATGCCATTCTAAGTCAATTCCTATCTGTTAACTAAATCAGCCCCATATTTTATTTATTGGCAATACTTAAAATTTTTTGGCCAACCTAACCGGAACCGGTACCTCATCTCCTAACTAAAGTCAGTTTCATTTCAAAACATCTCAGTGCATTAAAAAATTAGGCGATCTTCCATAAAATTTATCGGCATCCCAGAAAAAAAAGAGCAGGGGGCGACGAATGTCGCCCCCTGCTCTTCGGGTTCCCCTCTGGGCTACCTGCTTACAGCCAGTTCACCCGCTCCGCCGGGCGGATGTAAATCGGCTCTTCCACTTGCTGCCGCACCGCTTCCTTGCCCGACTTGTTGAAGCCCAACACCGTGTCGTTGTACATCTCAAACTTCCGTCCATGGATTTGGGTTTCAAACACTTTCGGCCCCGGAATCACGTCATACCGGAAGATGATCTGCTGGCTCGCCCGCCACAACTGCAGCACCGCCAACAACTCCCGGCTCGGCACCAGATACTTCTCAATCGCATTATCTACCCCCGGCCCGAACATCTGCCGGATGTAGCCCCGCGGCGCCTGCCGCGGAGGGATGTAAAATCCGTTGGGTTCCGTGCCCCATTGCGGATACAGCGGCAACGCCACTTGTTCCACCCGGATGGCATAGTACAACGGATTCCAGCGATCTTCCGCCCAGAGCCCGTCATCGCCCACCTTCACCAACCCCTGCAACCGGATTTTACCCACGCACGCCGCCATACACCGCGTCTCCATCGGCTCGCCCCCCGTTAAGGGGTCTTTGCCTTCCACCCGCGGATAGCACGCGATACACTTCTCACTCACCCGCGTCGTGCCCCGGTACATCGGCTTTTTAAACGGGCATTGCTCCACACACTTCTTGTACCCCCGGCACCGGTTCTGGTCGATCAACACAATCCCGTCTTCCGGCCGCTTATAGATGGCCTTCCGCGGACACGCCGCCAGACACCCCGGATACGTACAATGGTTACAGATGCGTTGCAGATAGAAGAAGTACGTCTCATGCTCCGGCAAGCTGCTGCCTTGCATTTTCCACGGCTCTTCTTTCGTAAATCCCGTCTTATCCACCCCTTCCACGATCGCCCGCATCGAGGTGGCCGTATCTTCATAAATATTCACAAACCGCCATTCCTGGTCGGTCGGGATGTAGCCAATGGCCGCCTGCCCGATCTTGGCGCCCGCGTCAAAAATCGTCATCCCTTCAAACACCCCATACGGCGCATGGTGTTTGCGGCCCACCCGCACGTTCCACACCTGCCCGCCCGGATTGACCTGCTCAATCAACTGCGTGATCTTCACATCGTAGAACTGCGGATAGCCCCCGTACGGCTTCGTCTCCACGTTGTTCCACCACATGTATTCCTGCCCTTTGCTGAACAGCCACGTCGACTTGTCCGCCATCGAGCAGGTTTGACACGCCAAACACCGGTTGATGTTAAAGACAAACGCAAACTGCCATTTCGGATGCCGCTCCTCATACGGATACAGCATCTTTCGTCCTAACTGCCAGTTATACACTTCAGGCATTGTCGTCCTCCGTTTCTATTGTTTGAATTACCAAGTGAACGAGGCGGGAACCCAAAGAAATTACTTTCTTTGGGTTCCCATGAACCCGTTCCTACACCTTAATCTTAATATGGTCACCCTTCAGCCATTTGATCATGAACTCATTCTCCTGGCCTGGGGTGAACCCGGTCCGAACCGGTTCCCACGGTCCCCGACCACCGATGCCGCCGTCTTCCGCCTTGGTAATACGGATCAGACATTCTTTCGGCACCGTGTTGACCGCATGATTGTCCACTTGATAGCCAAATTTGAACTTCCAACCGACAGCATGTTTGCCAGGCAGCGAATCTAACTGCTGCATAGGCATTAACCAATCCCGGGTAAAGGACTGTTGCGCCCCATACCGGAAGTTCGATTGATAGCCGGTGTCCAGCGCAATCGCCCGTCCGTCCGGCCGGGTTTCATGCCCCTTCACCGACTTCGCCGTCGATACATACGGCGCATGCTTGGCCATCGTGACATGGTACAGGATAGGCCGGGTTGTACTTCGCCCGGATCATCAACCGCGCCACCTTGTAATAGGGATCACTGGGTTTCCACCCACGATACGGCCGGTCTACCGGGTTACCATCGACGAAGACATAATCCCCGTCATTGATCCCACGATCTTTGGCCGCTTGCGGGTTGATATGGATTTGATGTTCACCCACCCCTGGCGTCCGCTTATCCATTCGATAGGCATCGCCAAAGTTGGATTCATACATCTGGACCCAATCGTTCACCGACCATTGGCTATGCACCCGATGCCGGGTCTTCGGCGTCACGCAATAGAACTGATACCCTTTCTCCCAGAGTGGATTGGAGTACCGTTTAATTTCCGCCCACGGCAACTTGATGTTGCGGACGGTTTTATCGTCATGATGTTGCGCCGTGATCGGAATCCCGTAGTCATCAGGCCTGACGTACGGATTGGACGACATGATCGCATTCGGCAAGTAGGGCGTGGCTTCCGTCCCTTCCCGATGCGAGATGAAGTTTTCCCCATACTCAATGGCTTCCGGTTCCACGCGATAATTCTCATACCGGCCTGTTCGCGTCCACTGAGGTTTCGACTCGTTGGTCTCTTCCCAGAAAGGGTGGCGAGGATAGGTCCGACACATCACCATCCAGCCCTTTTCCGACTTCAACATCACATCCGCGTTATAGCCATATGCGGTGGTACTGGCATCCAACAATTCGTTGCAAGTACACGTCCACACGATTGTCATACACAAACTTGAAGTAATCGCGGAACCGGCCATCACCCGTCATTTCGCTGAGTTTGGCCGCCACGCCCGCCACGGTATCCAAATCGTTCCGGGTGTCATACAACGGCCGGATGCCGCCTTTCCACACTTGGAACCACGGATTCGACACCGTTGCCGTATGCTCTGGATAGGTAAACTCCATCCAGGTATTGACGGCAAACGATACGTCATTGTGATTGACATCTGACGTCATCTCCACATCCTGATTGACCAGCGTTTCAATGTGCGGATCGACGTTTTTCACCATGTCGTAATGGTGCTTCGCGTTGTTCAACACGTTCACGTTGGCGACCCACCGGAATTTACTGGGGGTTGGCATGTGCGTTTTCCCCGTAAACACCCGACGACCATACTTGGGCGTATTCACAATCAACGCCGTATCGCCGTGGTTCCAATAGGCCACCTCTTCTCCGTAATAATACCCCTTGACATGGATTTCTTTGCCATGGGCATTCGGATCCGTGGTGATCTTAAACGGATTTTCTCCCGTATGGGTTCCTAAACCGCCGCCGCCCCAAGGGGTGGCATTCCAAATTCCCGCCTTATAGTTACCCGCCCAAGTATGTTGGCCGGTCCCAAACTTCCCGACGTTGCCCGTCACAATCAATACCATCGCCGCGCCGCGGGCAATGATGGTTTGATGGAAGTAATGGTTCGTCCCCTCACCGTTGTGAATGGCCGCCGGTTTAATCGTCCCTGAATCCCGGGCCCAACGTACAATCAAGTCCTTCGGACACCGGTTGATTTGATGGACGGTATCTAAATCATAGTCCTGCAGATGGACTTGATACATTTGGAAGATGGGCATCACGTCCACTTCCCGGCCACTGAGTAAGGTCACACGATAGGTCCCCGTCAAGGCCGAATCAATTCCACTCTTTCGATAATGCCAGCCCACCAATTCCCGATGAAGGGGCACGGCTTGGTTCTTATTAAGATCCCACACCATAAATCCGCCCAAACGCGCAATGACATCAGGCTTCATGGTTTGCACTTTGCCGGAATAGGAATTGGCAAAATCCGGGAACGCATAATCCTTAATCACTTCCCGGGGATCTAAGTATTGGAGGGTATCCGTCCGAACCAAAATCGGCATGTCCGTATACGATTGACAGAAATCATAATCGTACATGTTCTCGTCAAAAATGATCTTTAATGCGCCCAGGAATAAAGCTCCATCAGTCGCTGGTCGTACGGGCATCCAATAGTCAGCTCTATAGGCTGTGGGGTTATATTCCGGAGTGATAACCACCAACCGGGCTCCCCGCTCAATACTCTCTAGCTTCCAATGCGCTTCCGGCATCTTATTTTCCACGAAGTTCTTACCCCAACTCGTGTTCAATTTCGAAAACCGCATGTCGTTCATGTCGACATCTGAAGCCTGAACACCATTCCAGAAGGGATGAGCAGGGTTTTGGTCACCGTGCCAGGTATAATTCGACCAGTACCGACCCCCTTGAGCCTGATCTGGCTGAACTTTTCTGATGTAGGTGTCCAATAACGCCCCACAACCTCCATTCATCCGGGTAATGCCCATTTTCCCAATCAAACCCAAGAATTGGCATTCCGGCTCTGAATTTAAATGCGCGAATAGCTGACCCTTTGGTCATTTCAATCATCTCCGGCGGATAGCCCTGTTCCCGTAATCGCCGAGCGCCGGCTTCACCGCTATACCGCTCCGCAATAATGATCATAGCTTTCGCTAAATAGGTAAAGGCGGTATCCCAGGAGACCCGCAACATATCATCCAAGTAGCGGGCATTAAATTTATATTTGCTCATGATGGCCGGAGTGAATTCTGGGCTCCCGTCATCCATCCAGGCTTTCCAGCCCCGCCGCATCAAGGGACCCTTCAGGCGGTACGGTCCATACACCCGCCGATGCATCGTATAGCCCTTCAAGCACATCCGCGGATTATGCGCAAACGTCCCACGGTTGCCATAAAGGTCTTCATAGGTTTGATGATCGTAATTTTGCTCCACGCGCATGACGACCCCGTTCCGGACAAAGGCCCGGATACGACACGCATGCGTGTCATTCGGAGAACAACACCAGGTAAAGGAACTGTCATACCGATATTGATCATGATAGACCCGTTCCCATGACCGGTCCGGATATTCCCCGAGAGGATTGCCCACTTCGATGACCGGTTGTAACGCCGTGAGGGCCAAGGCCTTGTCCGCTAGTGCCACCGCTGCGACTGTTCCCGCTGAAACTTTCAAGAATTGCCGTCTAGAAAGAAACATTGCTTACACCTCCTAAGTGAGTGCAGGACATTAAGTCCATGATTTAATTCACAAATTCAAACTTAAAACTCGTATCACCTCCTTTACAAAAATTAAGATTTTGGTCAATTAACTACTAATTACTTTGCTGTTGAAATACATAGCGAAAGTTAAAAAATGCAAGATTTGAACCTTTTTCATTCAGGCTGAAAATATCGTAAGTCATTGTATAAATTATAAAAAATTTCACTATGATCTTTTACTCAAACTACAATGATTCTAAATGGTAACGTCATTCTTTCTTTTCCAATGCCAAAATTCCACTCAAAGCATAATAAAATTACATAAACTATTGAAAAATTTAATTAAAATAAAAATAAAATCTTAGGATATCCCACAACGATACCAATCGGTAACAATGAATTGAACGGTAACACCATCTTATTTCAAACTATTTCAACCGGTAAAAACCAGAAAAAACCCATTGGGCATGAGCATGAGGTTGATTCCTTCCTTCCAAATTGTTCCTGTTTTTGTTTGTTTTTTAGTTATCCAAACTGGTGTCACCTTATACAACCAAGATCTCCAAACAACAATTAGGTCCAAGCGGAACCATTCAAATAGTTCATCTTCAATGAAACTAGTCCACTCTAAAAATTTCAGAATTTTCATTAACGGTTAGTCAAAACACCATTTTTGGGACAATATAGATTTAGAATACAAACACTGCACCTAGGCGAGATCGGCGTGCATATATTTTGACCAAATGGGACCAACATCCCATTGAGAGGAATCCACCACTTTTGAGGAAGCTTCCCGCGTAGTGCTTGCTCCGTTCCATCTGGGTTGGAGGTAAAGACATAACCCCATCGATTGCAAATTCGATGGACATGTGTATCTACGCATATGCCTGGCATTTTATATGCTAGAGTGACAACCAAATTAGCCGTTTTACGCCCAACCCCTGGCAATGATAACAGGGCATCAATAGTATCGGGAGCTTTCCCGTGAAAATCCTTGCAAATCTTTTGACTTATGGCCTTAATTTGCCTGGCTTTTACGCGAAAAAACGCAACAGGGAAAATGGCTTTTTCTATTCTTTTTACCTGCATTTTTGCCATTGAAAATGGGTCAGAAGAAATTGCAAATAAACACTTGCTAGCCTCGGCAGTCACTTGATCACGAGCTCGCAAGCTCAAAACACAGGCAATCAGGATTATAAAAGGAGCACTACCTTGTTCGGCAAGGTGACTAAGGATTGGGGTAGGAAACGGCCTTATGGCCTTCTTAACCAGGCCGAGGAAGACAAGATTGTCATCCTCATTCATATTTCTTTTAATTAGACTTGAAGAGAAAAATTGAGAAGAAATTGCGATGTTGGGTGCAAATAGTTACAGAGGGCTAGAACATTCTATTCTTTGAAAGCCATTTCTGGCGACGCCGTGCGGCCTCACGCTCTTTACCCTTTTTCTTAACGCTAGGCTTTTCATAAAATCTACGCCGTTTTAATTCACGAAATAAACCCTCTGCCGCTAACTTTTTCTTAGCGACTTTCAATGCTTTTTCTACGTTGTTATTGATAACTCGTACTTCCACGTTTCCCTCAAACTAAAGATTAAATCAACATTTTACAATACCTCTGTTTCCGAGTCTGGCACTTTATCACGAGTTGTAAGCCTATGCAAGACGAAATTAATTCACAATTTTATATATTTACCTTTAAAATCAAGGTGCTATAGTTTTTATATATGATTTTTTAAAATGATCACACTAAGAATCTTTTAATGCGGCAATAATATCCAATACCATCTTTTTGCCATCTCCAAATAACATCAATGAGTTATCCAAGGCGAATAGTGGGTTGGGAATTCCAGCAAAACCAGGGCTTAAACTGCGTTTTATTACCACAACGGTCTTTGCCTTATCGACATCAATGATTGGCATTCCCGCAATTGGACTACTTGGATCAGTTCTGGCCAATGGGTTCACCACGTCGTTGGCACCAATAACTAGGACAACATCCACCTGATCAATGGTTTGGTTGATCTCATCCATATCCTTCAGCGCATCATAGGGAACATCGGCCTCAGCCATAAGGACATTCATATGTCCTGGCATTCTTCCTGCCACAGGATGGATACCATATTCCACGGTAGTTCCACGGCTCTCCAGAAGAGCGGCCAGGCTGGCGACCGGATGCTGAGCTTGTGATACGGCCATTCCATAGCCAGGAACAATTACCACTCGCCGCGCCGCATCAAACAGCAACGCGACTTCCTCAGGAGATGCCGACTTAACTTTTCCCCCATACACTTCATCTGCGGTTTGGCCACCCTCACCTGAAGGCCCCATTACTCCAAACAAGACATTGGTCAACGAACGGTTCATGGCTTTACACATAATATGGGTCAGAATGATCCCGGACGCACCGACCAATGAACCGGTGATGATGAGGACATTATTGGAAAGCACAAAACCTGTTGCCGCGGCAGCTAACCCCGAGTAGGAATTTAATAATGCCACCACCACAGGCATATCCGCCCCACCAATAGGAAGCACCAGCAAAATTCCTAATACAGATGCCACCCCAACCAATAACCAATACAGCGAGAAGTTCTCAGGACTTAATACCACCCCAATGCTTAACCCAAGCACCAATATGGCCAAAATAGAATTAATCACTTGTTGACCTGAAAACAAAATCGCATTTTCGGAAATCAGCCCTTTCAGCTTTCCAAAGGCCACCAGGCTACCCCAAAACGTCACGGCTCCGATTAATCCTGAGGCTGCTGTGGCAATCGTTAATTGAAAAATAGGCGAATCAGTTAACGAAGAACCTTCAATCAATGCGGCCCCAGCCACAAAGATTGAGGCAGCGCCACCAAATCCATTCAAAAGCGCGACCATCTCTGGCATAGATGTCATCTCTATGCGCATCGCCAACACCGCGCCAATGGCACCACCCACTACCATTCCCAAAATAATGTACTCATAACTGACAATGTGTCGATCAGTGAGGGTCACTACCACGGCCAGCAGCATTCCACAGGCACCCAGGACATTTCCGCGAACTGCTGTTCGAGGATGGGTTAGCCCCTTCAGGCCAAAAATGAACAGGACGGACGCAACGAGGTAAGAAAAATTTATAATAAAATCGTACATATGATTTAGGTCTTCTTTTTGAACATGGCCAACATTCGGTTCGTCACCATAAATCCACCAATCACATTAATGGACGCCAAGACCACAGAAAGAAAACCCAGAACCGTGGTAACCCACAGCTCTGTTCCTGCAGAAACAATGGCCCCCACCAAGGTGATACCTGAAATGGCGTTGGAACCTGACATCAAAGGAGTATGAAGAGTGGGCGGTATCTTCGTGATGACCTCGAAGCCCACGAAGATCGCGAGGACAAAAACCGTAAAGGACATGAGAAACATTTCCATAACAATTCCCTCGTTCTTGCGCCGATTAAGCAGGAAGTCCCAATACTTCCCGAATGCGCGGCTGAACAACTTCCCCATTTCGCGTCAACATGGTTTCTTTCGTAATTTCGTCGTTCATATCAATTTGAATTTCCCCTTTTTTCACTAAATGGAGGAGAAAGGTCGCCACATTTTTGGCATACATTTGACTGGCATGAAACGGCACGGTTGAGGACAAGTTTTCAGGACCATGAATAGTCACACCATGCATTACGATTGTATGACCAGGTTTAGTCAGCTCACAGTTTCCGCCCCGTTCTGCAGCCAAATCTACAATCACTGACCCTGGAGCCATAGCCTCAACCATATCGGCCGTAATAAGAATCGGTGCTTTTTTCCCAGGCACAGCCGCCGTGGAAATCACCACATCACTAGCGGCAATTACTTTCCCTAATAGCTCTCGCTGTTTCTTGTAAAAGGTTTCATCTTGGGCTTTGGCATACCCCCCTTTATCTTCCGCAGCACCTGTCTCCAGTGGCAGCTCTACAAACTTGGCGCCTAAACTTAAAATCTGCTCTTTGACCGCTGGACGAATATCATACGCCTCAACAGCAGCACCTAACCGCTTAGCCACAGAAATGGCTTGCAATCCTGCAACCCCAGCGCCAATGATTAAGACCTTCGCAGGAGTGACCGTACCGGCCGCTGTCATGAGCATTGGAAACATTTTTGGCAGCGAACTGGCGGCAATCAGTACCGCTTTGTAGCCTGCCACCGTGCCCATGGAGGAAAGGATGTCCATGCTTTGGGCACGGGTAATGCGAGGCATCAATTCTAAAGCAAAGGCCATGACTTCACGAGAAGCGAGGTCTTGAACCGATTGAGGAGCGGTCAAGGCTTCGGCCATTCCAACCAGGATCTGTCCTTTGCGAAAACCTGTTAAGTCTGCTTGACCTTCGGTAAGGTTAGCTCCCAACAACCGCACTTGAACAACGCAATCAGCCTTTTCGAACACTTGTGCCCGAGATGAGGCAATGGTTGCGCCTTTTTCGACATAGGCGGAGTCAGGATAACCCGCTTGCTCTCCAGCCTTGGATTCCACCATGACATCCATTCCCCCTTTTTTCAGCGAGGGAAGTACAGCTGGGACTAGAGCCACTCGGTGTTCACCAGGATACGTTTCTCGAAGGACGCCAACAATCATAAGGGCCTATCTCTTAAATATAAGGTTTGTGGGAACTTTACAATTTCATTACGTCAGCAGGGGGTCTTTTTAACCCCTTGGCAAGCCCTGTGTTGATATCATAGGGATTCAAAGAGAATCAATGTGTCTTTGGATCTATAAAGAAGTGCGACTAACGGCCCAGCGCGAAAGACGAAACAGAGGCAACACGCCTCATGGCACATCGAATGAAAAACCCCCAGAACATCACCACCGTGTCTGGGACCAAAATGATTTTTTCACTCAATCAATGACTCTTCGGTGAATAGAATGCTTGTACGATTTCAGTCGCTAGAAATAACATGGCCCGGCTCTGGGTATAACATGCATGGCCGAATAAGTGCTGTCGAGGAGACTCCTCCGCCTGAACTCCATATTCCACCAACAGACATTGTCCGTCATTGGCACACCGTGTCCCACGCCGAGTACATTCCAGCCACCGCTCAAAGCCGTCATAGGGTTCAAAAATTTCTCTGAAATCCAAATTGGCCTGCTCAGCCTCCGGATTATTCGGAACCATATCCGTGCCAGCCACAGCCAATTGCTGTACGTAATCCCCACCAGTTTGATAGGGCATTTCCCAGGCAATTTGAGGCAATTCCATTTTCGCCAACCAACGCTTGCCATCAGTTCGAATCGCACGATGATTCACGAAATGCAGCAGATGACCAATTCCATCGGTATCCCAGCCATAGCGAACCGGAGTTCCCAACGTGACGACATCGACCGTTGCGCCTTTTAACACCGTTTGATCCATGACAAGGCCATACAAGCGTTCGAGCTGTTCTACGGACCGATCGGCTGAAGGGCATGCTTGCCAGTATTTGGCCAAAATCTCAAAAACGCGCCCCCTCATTTCCGATTCCCCTCTAGCTAGAATATTCGACAATAAAGCCAGGACCTGACCCGCATGTCCATGGCCAACGAGAAGAAGCCGGTCATCTCTTCTTAGATCAAGACTAGAAACCCAATTTTGGAGATATACCAAAAGATCCATGGCAGCTTCGACACGACCAACATGATGATTCATCGAAGACCAAAGGAATCGACCACAGGGAATAGATCGGCCGCTCCCCTGGGTCAGGGCGAGTTCAAATTTCCGTACATAGGACGAAGAAAAATTTCCTGCTTCCTGAGCGAGCAAGTCTACCCTCCCGTGAGTTGATTCATCGTTCGCTACAGGAGGGTGAATGAGATCCTCTGACAGACAAATACCGCTTGTAGCAGGGCGAAGGAGAGCCAACAACGATTCCAAGCCAGATATTCCTCGGGAATATCCTCGCTTTAACCCTCCAACCTCATCCAATCTGGCCGCACCAAAGAGATCCATAAATGGCAGGCCATTGAGAAAAAGTATTCCCTTCACTCGCGATCCAGCCATCAGTTCGCCAACCCCAACCATCGCCTGGCCCCACGAAGGCGAATCTGAACCCGTTCCAGGTTGAAAGGTTCGATAGCCTACCCGTACTCCAGGGTCCGACTTTGAATAATTAGCATGTTGGAAATTATTTTCTTGGGGCATTGGAAATCATCTGTGTGTGAGGCCCCATTCATAATGGATACCCTCCATCCAGGGCAAGAGATGCTTGAAAATTTTTGGTCTGCTAATTGACTGGGAAGAAAATCCTGCCCTTCTCAGTTGGTTGACCGCCTGAAAATCTGCATGATAAGTTCAGTTTCGATCACTTTCCTCACAAGTGAGGGAGAATTCTCCTAATGATACAATAAACGTTCCTTACTAATTTCATCTTTATTTTCTTGTCGTGGAGCAGGGCAGAAATTATGAGTACTTCCCAACTACGTCCTCAACAACATCGTCGTGGTACACTCATTCGGTGTGTTTTCCTAGCATGGAGCGTGGCCTGGCTTCCGCTAATCGGAGGAACAGCCTCGATTGCCTCCGCAGCACAAGCCGAACATATTATTCTGGTCGTGCTGGAGGGGATCAAATCATCATCCATCCAAAATGGCGCGACTCCGAACCTGGCTCAGTTAGCCAAGGATGGAGCTGTGACCTGGTCTGCTCAATCCATTACCCCTCCTCTCACCGTTCCGGCGATGGCCTCTCTGCTCACCGGCCTACAAGTCGAGAAACATAGGGTGACCGCCGCATGGGAAACGTACGATTTTGCACGTTCATTTATGCGCTCACCCACGGTCTTTGACTACATGGATCTGGCTGGTGGAAAAGACACGGGCGTCTTTCTTATGGATGAACGACTCTATCAATTAGTTCGACCGGAAATTTACGTCGACTCCCAAGTCTGTGGCTACACCAAACCCCAATGCACGCCAGAAAGAGCGTCGGCATACATCAAAGATTTCCTAAAAAAAGTTACCAGTGAGAAAGGCTATGGCTTCCGGCTTTTTGGAGTGCCAAACCTCTTATTAGTACATCTGCCTACGGCGGTGAAGGTTGGACAGAAATACGGCTGGGATTCCGAAAAATATTCCGCTGCCTTAATGTCTATTGATACCGCTGTGGAACAAATCATCCAAACGTATAAAGAACTTGGCGTTTTGGACAAAACCATGGTGATTATTACTGGCCTGAATAGCGGACCCCTTTCACCCCCAACAGGGGGGGCAAAACAGTCTCGACGAGCCTTACGACTCCTGAGTTAGATGCCACAATTCCCTGGATTGCCTGGGGCGCGAATATTAAAAGAAACCATCCCATCACCCAATCGGTCTCTTTATTGGATACCGGAGCGACGATCATGTATGCCCTCGGGCTTGAAACACATACTGAATGGGACAGCCACGCGATTGGTGATATTTTCCAAGCTGTTCCAGAAAGACGGACCACCGACAATGAACCACAAAAAAAGCAATAAGACCATGATTCGAACACTTTTGCCCCGTCAAATCCGACATGGAATTTTCTGCCTGTTTCTGATGGGCATTTCTCCTCTGCTTGTTCACCACGGGCACGCAGCAGATCCTATCAATCCTCTGTTGCGAGAGTTTCCTATTACCGTGAATCCAAATGCACTCACTCCTCCAACCTGGTGGCACGTACCCGGTATCACTCCATTGATTTGGACAAAAGATCCCATCAATATGGATGCATACAAAACCTCGGAATCCAGGACCTTAAACCTCAAGCCTGGAGATTATCGTTTTGGGACCTTTACCTTTGATTTTTTATTCAAGGTGACCTTATCCGGAACCTTGGAATTCTCACCAACACTCGATCAATGTGTAGATGGACGAGGAACACAGGTCCTGACAATTCGTTGTAGCCATACACAACCCTATCCACAAGAACCCGACTACCCGAAATAAGTCGGAAGGGATAAGAAGGAAGATCATGCCGAATTCTGTGCAAGACTGGATTGATGCCCTCGAAGATGCCGATGATGCCACTCGCGAAGAGGCCGCCAAGGCCCTTGCTGAAAAGGGTGATCCGAAAACGTTAGAACCCCTTCTGATCGCCCTTGAAGACGACTATTGGTCGGTTCGAACTTATGTCGGCTGGGCGTTAGCCAAAATTGGCGGAGAGAAGGCTGTTGAAGGTCTCATTACGCTTTTCAATGACAATATGATGGAAGTGCAAGCCGAAGCAGTAAAAGCCATGGCCTCCATGGGAAAATGCGTCATTCCGCAATTACTGACTTGCTTAAAAGACAAGCGGTGGCGGGTGCGAGAACAAGCCGCTAAAACGTTAGGTGAATTGCGTGACCCGCAGGCCGTACCAGGATTGAACCTGGTGTGTCGCGACCGGGATGGTGCAGTCAAGAGCGCCGCAGCCGAAGCCTTAGGAAAAATTGGAGACCCAAAGGCCATTCCAACCCTGATTAAATTATTTAAAGATACATCCAAGATCGTGCGGGAAACCGCCGGAACCGCATTGATGTACATTGGGAAAGAATCAGTTGATGCCCTCCTGGAGTCCCTCAAGGATCCTCACTTCGTTGTTCGCTGTCACGCCGTTCGGGCACTAGGGGGCATGACGACGGACTATCAAATGGGGCGGGTGTGGGTTCGTGAACCTCGTGTCGTCGATGCCCTGATCGACATGGTAAAAGACCCTGATCGAGCGGTTCGCGAAGATGCCACTATCGCCTTGGGCAATATCGGCGATGCCCGTGCAGTAGATGCCCTCATGGAAGCCATGAAAGACGGTACAGTTAAACGCCATGCAATTGCTTCCCTCGGCATGATCGGAGATCCTCGCGCCTATCCTCCCGTCCTGGATGCGTTAAAGGGTAAGGGCATACATCAAGCGGGGAAGCCAACCCCTGGCTGCATTATTAGCGAAGACCTCTTAATTAAGGAAGCAGCTGCTACAGCCCTGGGTCATTTCCGCCATCCCAAAGTCATTCCGGATTTAGTGCTGTTGCTCAAAGACCTGGTCCTTCGTGATTATGCCGCCAATTCCTTGGTATTGATTGGAGACGCGGCCATTGAGCCACTCGTATGGTTCCTCCATGACCCGGATTTGTCTAAAGTCCAGCAAGAAAGCGAGCGGGTTCTGGCATTTGCCACCACTCGAATGACGGCAGGTGGTGCCCTCAAAAAAACAGTCTTAGATACCTTGGATAAACTCGGGTGGAAACCAACAGAAGGCATCAGCAAAGAAACCAGAGAGATTGAATATACCGACACCTCCAATGTGTTAGGAGAGGGAGGGGAAGGTCGCTTTGGCAAGAGCGGTGACTTCGCTATGCCGGCCAAACCACCAAAAATCGAACGGTAAGACACTCCAATTTCCGTGTCGGGAAGTGGCGCGTATACCGGCGCGGAAGTCCTTGCCTCTGTTAGTCTCGCTGAAAGTGCAAAATTCCCCAACTGAGATGGCCACTTTTCCCAGCCTGAACCCAATGCCGAAGTCCCACCTTCATAGAAGCCAGATATTCTTCCGTACAAACCTGAATAAGCGCATGGTGTTGTACCGTTAATTCCTGCAGTACTCGCCCATAATGCGCGGCAAGATTGGCAGAAAGATCCTCAACCCGAATTTCCTGAAACCCTGATTGGGCGGCCAGCTTCCGATAATATTCAATCGACCCCAGCGAATCCAGATGGATACGATCTAAAATCGGTTGCAGCACATCCGGGGGACAAGTCGCACTCTTCATCGGATCGGTAAAAATAAATTGTCCGCCCTTGGCCAACACGCGGTGGACCTCTTGAAACACCTTTTCCCGATTTCCGCTATGTAACAGGGCGTCTTGCGACCACACCACATCAACGCTCCCATCCGGCATGGGAATGGACTCAAAGTTCCCGTCAATAACATTAATCGCTAAACTAATATTCTCTTTCTGATTAAGTGCCCGATTCCGTTTATTTTGGACTTCACTCAAATTCAGGCATCCAACCTGACATCCGTATTGTCTCACGAGATGACGCGCTGAGCCGCCGTACCCCGACCCAATATCCAACACCCGTGTCGTTGAATCAAGATCCTTGATAGAAGCCGCCATTTTCTCCACGGTTCGTCGGCTGGCATCGAAAATCGAATCATTGTCGGATGCGTACAATCCAATATGAATATCTTCTCCGCCCCAGATCGTGGCATAAAACCGGTCAGCATCCGAGCTGTTGTAATAATCTCGTGCCGTATCCACAGTGGTGGAATAATTCAGATTCCCAAATTTGCTCAGGATCGTGGTGGGACGTCCCTCATTTTTATAGAGTTTTTCCGCCACATGCACATAAAAATCAGGGTCCTCAACTTTATGCGTTTCTTGAAAGTCCGCATAGGTTTTTACCTGCTGAAAGCCAACCTCATTCATGAGCCGCCGCGTATATTCTTTCCGTAGCGGATACATATTCAAATGAAAAGTTGCTCCATCGGGAAAGGTATACTTGAACCTTGCGAGTCCTTCATCAACATGTTCCGGCTCCGCACTGACATTGTCTCCGCAATAGTAATACACATGCTTCGAGGTAAACCCCTCATCTAAAATTCCATCGTAATTTCTTTGGTCCAGAATCAGCACCCCATCATGCCTCAGGGCGGTGTAAAATTCAGCCAAGGCTTTTCTCCGATCCTGCTCGGAAAAGAGATGAGTCAGAGAGTTCCCCAGACAAATCACCGCATCGTATTTATTGTGGATATCCCGGCTTAACCAGCGCCAATCAGCATGGATTGTTCGCATAATGAACCCGGCTCGTCGAGCATTTTCAAATGCCTGAGCTAACATTTCAGGACTACCATCCGCACTCGTGACTTCGAACCCGGCGCGCAAGAGCCGGATAGAATGAAACCCTGTTCCCGTCGCGACATCCAATACACGCTTGACGCCCCGTTCCTTCAAAATGCGGATAAAAAAGTCGCCTTCACTCGAGGCCCTGGCCTCCCAATCAATCAAGGCGTCCCATTTTTGCACAAAACTCTGCACATATTCCTGTTTGTATAAATCCGTTTTTCGTTGGGCTATGGGATTTTCCCCATACATTTGCTTGCTACCGGGCATCGTCGCTTTCTGAATCATTATCGAAACACCTCCCAGAGGGCTGTTGCCCTCACCATCTTTTTAGAGTAATGGGTGCAAGTGAATAATGGTGGCGATTTACTCTTATCCTTACACAGTATGCATTTGGCAAAACCCGCAAGGACACAACCGTAGTCTGTCTCAATGGACCAAAAATAAAAATGGCCTCCCAACTTCTCCTGCGAGCGTAAGGAAGACCCGACTGTTAAGTGTGAGGCTTTTAATCTAACCCGTTAGGCTCTTCTTCGCAACCCCTTTCGACAACGCCCCCATTTTTTATCAAATCCAAAATGGTTAATACCACAGACAGCCTTAAATCTTATGAAGAAACAGTGAATTTGCCTTTACCAACTTCGAAATATGTCCATTCATTGCCAACATTTCCGGTTTATCGTGATCCGATTTTTCCTTGTTCAACAACGCCAAATATGGTAAGGGCTACCCTTCCTCATTCAATTCTATTGCTCCATGAATCCACTGAAATCGACCACCCTTGTCTTCAACATCTCCTGCGCCTTGGCCTTTTTCTTTCTCCTTTGGGGCGCCATAGCCCCGAAACATTTAGCGAAAATAACCGGTACATTCCAAACAACACTTCTCGACTCGTTTGGGTGGTTATATGTTCTGGCGGCAACCGGTTTTCTGGTTTGCGCGTTCTGTCTGATTTTTTCCCGATGGGGTGATATTCCGCTTGGGCCGGATGGAGCCAAGGCTGAATTTCCTCTCCACACCTGGTTTGCCATGCTGTTTTGCGCCGGCATGGGCATTGGTCTCGTATTCTGGGGAGTTGCCGAACCCACATCCCATTTTCATGATCCGCCCATCGGCGAGGGAGGAACGCCGCAAGCGGCCCGCTTGGCACTGCAATATTCCTTTTTCCATTGGGGCCTTCATCCTTGGGGCATTTACACCATGGTGGGCATGGCCCTCGCCTATTTCCAATTTCGAAAAGGCAAACCAGGCCTGTTTAGCTCAGGTTGCCAGCCTGTTCTCGGCAGGCATGCCGCTGGAGGGCTGGGAACCACCGTGGATGTCATCGCCGTCTTTGCCACGGTCTTCGGTGTGGCCACCTCACTGGGGTTTGGGGCCGTGCAAATCAGCGGAGGATTATCCTATGTCTTTGCCATACCGAATACCCTCACCACTCAATTAGCCGTCATCGCCATTGTGACCGTGCTCTTCATGCTCTCCGCTCAAACCGGACTCCAACGAGGAATCAAATACCTTAGTAATGTCAATATGATATTGGCGCTAACTCTTCTATTGTTCTTGCTGTTTCTCGGCCCGACCCACTTCATCATGACCGTATTTCCCTCAACCTTTGGACACTACATCCAAAACCTTCCGACAATGAGCCTGAATCTCGCACCATTCCGAGATTCGACCTGGATTCACAACTGGACGTTATTTTATTGGGCATGGTGGATCGCCTGGGCGCCATTTGTGGGCACCTTCATCGCGAGGATTTCAAAAGGGCGGACTGTGCGTCAATTCGTGTTGGGGGTGTTGCTTGTTCCGTCACTCTTTTGTGCATTTTGGTTTACGGTTTTTGGCGGAACCGGTATCGCATTAGAATTGTTCCAGGAGACGCCCCTAAAAGCCATCATGGAAACGCAGGGCATCGAGGTCTTGCTATTTACGGTGTTAGAGCAATATCCAATGGGCACGGTCATGTCGCTCATCGCCATTTTTTTAATTGGCACCTTTTTCATCACTTCAGCGGATTCGGCCACCTTTGTGCTGGGTACACTCACCACCAACGGTAGCCTCAACCCACCCAACCGGATCAAATTCACCTGGGGAATTATTCAATCTCTGTCGGCCGCCATCCTCCTGTGGTCCGGCGGACTCAAAGGCCTGCAAACCGGCGCTATCCTCGCCGCCTTTCCGTTTGTTTTTGTCATCATTATCCTCATCATCTCCCTTCTCAAATCCTTTAAGGAGGAAACGAGGTAAGCTCGACGCGACAAGTCCCATCATCTCTCAATGGTTGATTTGATCCAAAAAAATCGCTATTACTGCGAGTCCCTTTAACCCCATAGGAATATACCTGTCACGGAATGATTAGAGAGGAATCAATGAAGTTAGATGCGCTTCCAAAAGAATTTATACCTTACAAACAGTTAGAAATTGCCACAAACAAATTAATTGATGGTGTGGCATTGGTATCAGTAAATGGGTTTATTCCAGTTTTAATTGGAAAGGGTGAAACTCCTGAGATTTGGGTGACCATTCCTGCGGACCAAAAAGGCGCAGAATGGCGCCCATTAATCAGTAAAAACGAATCGTTGCTTGATGTGATCACGGTCATAGTCAAGGACAAGGTAATCCAGGTATCCATGTCTGACAACATTGTTCTGGAAGTCAAAGAAATCACAAGCGAGAGTGCGGAAATTACTCAATGTAACCTTCGGCCATTTGGCATTAATGTGTTTTTAGAAGATGACTGCCTGAAAGTCATGACTAACCGGTATTCAGGCAACACCATAACCGGGGCAAAAATATTTATTGATGTGGGGAAAGGATAACCACGGCAAGATTAATCGAGATAACCTCGAAAGACCGCACATTTCTTGATGCTCCACGCTCATCGTGAACCAAAAGTCATTGATGGTCCTCCTATCGAATTGTTAGACCGTCCAATAACTTCTCATTCTGGTCTTGCACCATCTCCCCTTTATTGACAGAATGACGCTAGAACGCCTCCTTGAAGGGGCCCATAATTCCTACTAAACTTAAGTAAGCGGCTAAATCTGAAAGGAACGATCATGACTGAACTTGACACGAGTCTCCCACATATCACCACCACTGAAACGTTGGTGAGATTTTATGTTCTCCTCTCCCAATACATCGATCGATGCCTGGATGAGGCCACCAAACGCTCACTCCCGGAAGGAGAATTTCAAAAACATCTGGCCGAGACTCACACTCAGGTGACGGAGCTTCTCACGACCAACCGAGTGGTCAAGAACAAAGCGGAGACGGAATTTCAACGGATCACGACCCTCTGTGAACAATTTTTGAAAACCCCGAACGATCAGACGATTAAAAGTAGTCTGCACCACGAGCATGATGTTCTGAGAATAAAAATGTTAGCGTTAAGCGACCTCCTAGCGGTATTTCGATCGGTATAGCGTCTACCACCAACCGCAACAGACGGCCTTCCTCCTGCCTCATTGACCGCCCAAAAAATCGTGTGGTAACGTCGACCTTCGGGTTTTCCCTAATGGTAGGGGAACAGGTGAAGTCCAAATTTCTCCACTTGGAACAGACATGGTCGATTCAGTCGCTGAACATATTTCTGCCCTGGACGACGAGGATTGGGGGGTGCGCGAAGACGCCGCGGTCGCCCTCGGACGTCTTGGCGATCCCCGCAGCGTTCAACCATTGATTCGGGCGCTTCGTGACTCGGATCGGGCCGTGCGGGAGGCCGCAACTGCAGCCCTAAAAGCGCTTGGCGAACCGGCCATTCTCTCATTAGGGTTTTGCCTTCAGGATCTGAATCCTCAGGTTCAGGAATCGGCCGCGTGCATCCTGGCCGATATTGCCAACGAACAGGTATTAGATCCCTTGCTGTCCGCCGCATTAAGTCCTAACTGGATTGTGCGCATGTCGGCAGCCAAAGGCCTTAGTCGCATTCAGAACCCCCAAGCCATTGATACGTTGATTTTGCTTCTCCAGGATAAAGTGCCTGCCGTGCGAGAGGAAGCGGGACGGGCTATACAAGACTATCGGCAATACCAGCATTCCAAAATTGTTGGAAAAATTAAAGGACCAGAATTGGAAAGTACGGTTGCGGGCAGTGGAAGCGTTAGCCCTGTTGAAACCCCTGGAAGCGGTAGGACATCTGATGATTCTGGTTCTCGAAGATTCCGATACCGCCGTGCGCCAGGACGCCGTGCGAGCACTCGGACAGATTGGGGATCCCCGTGCCATTCCTTTATTGCTCTCGTCCCTTGCTCTCGAAACGCCATCACTCAAATTGCCCTCGATTGAAGCACTTGGCCAGCTCAGATCCACCGAAGCCATTCCCATGTTAATCGCGTTGGTCAACTCGCTACCCAAGGAAGCCTACGAAGATCGCATGGAAGGATGCACCGACCCTCAATATAAAGAAGACCTCCCTCCCCTGGAAGCCGCCATCAGGGCCTTGGGAAAGATTCGCGACCCACAGGCTATTCCCGCCCTTATTCAAGCGCTGCAGAGTACGCTCTTGCGGACAGAAGCCGCTGAGGCCCTCACGCAGTTTGGTCAAACAGCCGTGAATCCATTGTTAAAGCTCTTAAAAACGACCAAGAATGACAATCTCCGGCGTCATGTGTTGGAATCCCTTTCTCACCTTGGCTGGAGGCCGGGACAGATACGCATCTAACTGAAAGACCTGACGATGCCGAAAGAAACATTCGAAACCATCATTTCTGAACTGGATCATGAGGAAGATTGGCGCCGAATGCGGGCCACCTCCACCTGCATGAAAGGTGGACCCAAGGCCGTCGAAGCCATCATTCAAGCCATGGCAACGGGCTCGTCTCACTACAAGGTGGAAGCGGCAAAAATGTTAGCCCGTCTACGGGATCCCCGAGCCGGTCAGGCCCTCGCTCATGTCCTGAAGGATGAGGATGAACAGGTAAAACAGGCAGCCGTGGATGCCTTGGAGCATATGGCCGGCATTTTGGATGAAGCCACCGCGTCTGCACTCTTAGAGTATTTACGCGACGATACTCTCCAGGAAAAAGTCACGGCCCTACTCGGTGTGATTCCCACCTCGATCGGCCCTCTGTCGGAACGGCTCAAAGATCCCGATCCGGCCATCCGTCTCCGGGCCGCAGAGATTCTCGCCCACCTCCTTGATCCTCGATCGGCAAATGCGTTTGTTGATGCCATGTCCGACCCCGATCTTCGTGACCTGGCCACCGATACCTTGCGCAAATTGGGTGCGATTCGTGACCGTGTCGATCAAACGATGGACGACCTGCGGGCGGTGGATGAATCCGAGTTGAAAGAAGGCGTCCGGCAGGAAGCGGTTATTCAACTGCATCGTATTGGACGGCCAATCGTTGAAATTCTCATTGAATACCTGGAAGACGATGACTGGGTGGTTCGGGAAGCCGCCGCTGACACCCTTGGCAAAATTGGCGATATTCGCGCGGTGGAACCGCTCATGGTCCGGCTCCGGTCGGACAAAGACACGGGGGTGAAAGAACATGCGCTGAAATCCCTTGGGCTCATTGGCGATCCACGGCCGGTAGAATTATTCATTGAAGCCATTCCCATTCGCCCTCTTCGCATACTCGCTGTCGAAGCCCTGGAGAAAGTGAAGGATATCGAAGTCCTGAGACCCCATATGGAATTATTTGCTCGATTAAAAACCGACCGGGATGGCCTGATTTCCTATAATTCCGGGGTCATCCTTGACAAACTCGAGGCTGCCACTGCACAAATGAACATGGCTGAAGAGACCTGGGCCGCAAAGGAATAAAGGAGTGATGACCCATGACGGAAGGTAACCACGTAGACCCCTTATTGTCGGCGCTTCGCGATGACAATGAAGCCCTTCGAAATCATGCCGCTTCTAGACTCGGAGAAGCCGGTTCAGAAGCAATTCCGAAGCTGATTAATATGTTCCTGGAAGACGATTGTGTGGTGCGTGAGGCAGCCACGAGTGCGTTGGTTCAAATTGGGGAACCGGCCGTTGATCCCCTGATCGAAGCGTTAAAAGATGATGAGGAATGGTCTGTTCGGGAACAGGCAGCCACCGCTCTTGGGAAACTCCGTGCAATGAAATCGGTGGAACCTTTGGTACAAGCCCTCCGTCTTGACAAAGATGGGGGCGTGCGCACCGCCGCCATCTGGGCATTAGAACGCATTGGTCATCCTGATGCCGTTCCCGCCTTGGTGGATGCCTTGATGGACGCGACTCTCCGTGAGGATGCCGCAAGAGTGTTAAAAAAATTGGGAGATTCCCGCGCAACTGATGCTCTGGTGGAGGGCTTACAGGCCTCGAACTGGATTGTGCGCCGGCACGCGGCAGAGGCGTTAGGGAAAATCGGCGATCCTCGCAGCTTAGATCCTTTAATTCATGCTCTGGCCGATGAGGACTGGTTGGTCCGTCGTAATGCCGCAGAATCACTGGCTCGCTTCAAGGATAGTCGGGCCATCGATCCCTTGGTCCCCTTGCTCGAAGATGAAAATGAAATGGTTCGGGACACTGCCGAAGGTGCCCTGGCAAGCTTGGGATGGACACCCGGTTCTTCCCATTCATAGTACATGGCAATCAATGCTCTTTTCGCTTTTCTTTAACTATCACGAAGGACACTGACACATTATGGCTAATGAAGCACCCGCAAAACTCATTTCGATCGGGCCCAAGAGTGGCACGAAAAAAGATGGGTTTAATCTTGTGACCGAAAACGTCACCGCGATCAATCTTGAGACAAAACAAATTGAGGTCGAACTCTTGGCATACGATGGGAAGACCGTTCTTATGGATGTCAGTGAAGAGGCTGCCGAAGACCTCCAAAAGATCAAAATCGGTGACGGGGCTACTCTTCGCGTCGTGGAAGAAGACGGCAAACGAATCGTCAAAAGTTTTCGCATCCGCTCTAAGGACCCCAATATTCAACGAGCCGATGCTGCGCTGCAGGATCTTACCGATACGCACTGGCTCAATCGCAAGCATGCCATTGAAGTGCTTGGCGAACTCCGGGTGGAAGCAGCCGTGAAACCGTTGGTGGAAATGCTCAGTGATGAAGTCGGTGATGTCCGGCAGCGTGCCTATGAGGCCTTGATCAAAATAGGAGCACCCTGTGTCCCTGATGTCATACCCCTTTTGGTTTCCGAAGATGATGACCTTCGACAATCGGCAACCGAAATTCTTCGAAAGATTGGTAAACCCGCAGTGGAGCCTTTGGCTCTGGCATTAGGCGAGGCTGATGAAAAACTTCAAAAACGCATTATGAAGGTGTTGGACCGGATGGGCTATAAACGCAAATAGGGTACTCGGCAGGGTACACCAAAAACCGACCATCCGCTCGCATACAGGATCCTGAAGACCATTGGACGCGGCTTTTTCGCTAAGCTTGGCTGTTCTCGGGACAGGTTTGCCAACGAAGTTAGGCTTCGAGCAAAAAAACTGTGTCGTGGGATCTCTTAGCTTTTTTGGGAAGGATGGGTTCCCACGGTTTTTCGACCAACCGAAAGATAATAAAATCCCTGATCTTCCATCCGTTGCGGTTCATAGACATTGCGAAGATCGATAAAAATCCGGGAGTTTACCGCAGCCCGAACCCGGTCAAAATCCAAATTTCTAAACTGGTTCCATTCCGTGACCAACACAATGGCATCCGCCCCTTCCATCGTGTGATAGGCATCCTGACAGGGAACCATGGTTGGCAACACCTTCATCGATATCTCCAAGGCCTCCGGATCGTAGGTCCGCACGCTCCCGCCCGCTTTCATGATCTGCTCTGCAAGGAACAAAGCCGGTGAATCCCGAATATCGTCCGTGTTGGGCTTAAAGGCCAATCCGAGTATGGCAATGGTTTTTCCGCGTAACTCCCCGACCGCTTCTCGAATTTTCTCCATCATCCGGACTCGCTGATCGTCGTTCACTCGTTTGGTGGCCTTGGCTATGGTCATTTCATAGTCATTTTCGTTTCCGATATTGATCAGTGCGGCAGTATCCTTTCCAAAACACGACCCTCCATATCCTGGACCCGCATGCAGAAACTTCGACCCGATTCGTTTATCTAATCCCATCCCTTTGGCCACCATTTGCACATCGGCTCCAACCCGTTCGCAGAGATTGGCCATTTCATTAATAAATGAGATTTTCGTGGCCAAAAACACATTCGAAGCGTATTTGATCATTTCTGCGGTTGGAATATCGGTAATCACAATGGGCGTTTCAAGGATATACAAGGGACGGTACAAATCTTTCATAATCGCCACCGATTCCGGACTGTCGGCTCCAATCACCACACGATTGGGCCGCATGAAATCCTCAATCGCCGATCCTTCCCGAAGAAATTCAGGATTCGAGACCACGCCAAAACTACAGGCCGTTTCTTGGTTCGCCTGAATAATCGATCGAATACGTTTGGCCGTTCCGACCGGCACAGTGGATTTGGTCACAACCACCTTATATCCTGTCATCCGGGTTCCCACATTTTTGGCCACTTCATCGATAAAAGACAGATCGGCAGACCCGTCCTCTCGGGAAGGGGTTCCCACAGCAATAAAAATGACGAGGGCTTCATCGACAGCTTTATGTAAATCGGTGGTAAATCGAAGACGGCCAGCCGTCAGGTTTTTGGTCACGAGTTCCGAAAGGCCTGGCTCAAAAAATGGCACCTTGCCTTTTTCTAAATCCGCAATTCGTTTGGCATCCGTGTCCATACACAGCACATTCAAGCCAAATTCCGAAAAACAAGCCCCTGTGACCAATCCAACGTACCCCGTTCCTATCACGCTGACATACATGAAGTTATCCTCCTTGATCTCAATATAATATTCCCATTTTACTCGGTTAAAATCTTATTGCACTTAAAAAAGAACGAAATAGTATACCCTATTCAATGTTGCTTGACAGCCTCCAGGGTGCCAACTAGAATCAGTTCAAAATTTCCAACAGAGCGGGAATAGCTCAGTGGTAGAGCATCGCCTTGCCAAGGCGAGGGTCGGGGGTTCAAATCCCCTTTCCCGCTCCAATTCTTTCAAGCACTTACACTCTCCCCAACTTGAGTTTTGAAGGGGTTTTATAAAAGTGTGATCACTACACCTGCCTGGTCGACACCTCCCCGAAGACTATCAGGACAATGGTTGGCATACCGTTGAGTCATGTCCGTTTTTTATTCCCAAGAAGCCGCTGGACTTGATACAGATCAACACCAGCCGGAACCAGCCTTGTGGCAAAAATGTGCCTGAGGTTATGAAATCGGAAGTCTGAAATGTTGACTTTTTTCTGACACTCTGAAAACCCCTGGCACAGTTGCGTGGGCTAATGGGCGTGCCGGTTGAAGTGGTAAAAACAAACGAGCTTTCCTGACATTGGTGTTGTTCTTTTAACATCATCAGTTCGAAAACTTTTCTGTTTAAAGGGATAGAGAAATGGTCCCCGTTTTTTGGACAGTTGGATAAACCCAAAAACAGTAGTAGAATCAGAACACTGTTAAGCTAAGGCCTTGAGGACCGTAGGTTAGCGAGGCATTTTGGGATAGGGATGGAGTCACCCTATGGGTGAGGAAAAAACCCCACAACCTTGGTACGGAAGATAGAGGCGATCGTACTGGATACCTTTGGTGGTGGAATCCATGTGGAATGAAATCCAGCGGTGGCGGGGACACCGCTCGGACAGCTGCCATTCTTTATTGCGTTTCTCAAATTGTTGCTTGGACTAATCACCATAGCGCACATGCACAAATTTTGTGGTCTCTGATCTCCTGGGTTTCACAATGACGAAAAAATTGTCATAGCCGTTTGCCTCATTAATGGTTTCAATCTCCGGGCTGCCAAGGTTTTTAGCAATCTGTTGAATCAGGGTATTGTGACTGACTACTAGTACATCACGCCCCTTCCAATTATCCGTAATTTCTTTCACGACATTCTGGATGTATTGATCCGGATTTGAGGGAGGTCGTAGCGCAATAACAACGGGCTGTAAACCAAGATAGTCGGCCAAAGGTTGTGCTGTTAGTCGTGTACGTTGCAGATCGCTCACGATTATGACATCAATAGAGGCACTCTTAAGTGCTTCTTTTAACGCTTGCGCACGTTGTTGTCCCTCTCTGGTAAGAACCGGATCATTGGCCGGGGTGTCTGCTTTTTCTGCATGTCGAACAATATAAACTGAAGTTGGTGAACAGGCCGAAAGCATGATGCTCAGTGACAATCCAAGCAGAGTGGCCCGTAATGGGCCGAATCGTATGTCTTCGTTTGCCTTATTCATTTGGGTATTCCTATTCTTCTTCAACAATCAACAGGAATGTCCTACCTTCTCAAAGGCTGTTCTTGGTGATTAGGCCTTGGCCCCTACTCAAGAATCCAAGGATGATATTTCGCACACCACGATTTTTGAATTGATTAATTTGTATTTATTTTTGGTAATTAGGGCGTTTCGTAACCAGTGTGTGCTAGAACAGGCGCATGGTTACGGGACGAAACACGGTTTTTAGTTGTGCGGCCAACTTTTTGCGGGGCCGGAAGTGTATTTTCTGTGGCTCGTTTAAGGTCCTGCACACCAGCCGAGGGTATGTGAAATGCCAGCTGTGTGGGAAAAGCAAAAGTCTGAGTCGTTTGCGTCGAGAGATTGCGATCCTCCAAGGCTTCTATCAGCTCCAACCCGCCTATCGGTTGGCGCAGGACTTGGGCGTCGATGTCAAAGTGGTCACTCGCGTCTATCAGCGCCTCCGAGAAGCGTTGTTCCATTTGGCCGAATTGGAAGGAGGCAAATTGAAAGATGAGATCGAACTGGACGAAGCCTACTTTGGGGGCAAACGCAAAGGGAAGCGAGGGCGAGCGGCAGCTGGTAAAAGCGTCGTGTTTGGGCTCCTGGAGCGCGAAAGCCGTGTCTATACCAAAGTCGTCGAATCCGGCAGTGCCGAGGAGCTCATGCGGCATATTCAAGCCAAGACGCGGAAGGGCTCGGTCTACTACACGGACGCCTTCCGCGGCTATCAGTCCTTGAAACGGTATGGCAAACATCATACGATCAATCATTCAAAACGCTTCGTGAGCCGTGGCGGCGTGAAGAACCATATTAATGGCATTGAAGGATTTTGGAGTTACGCCAAACATATTTTCTATCATTACCGGGGCGTCTCGAAATATCATTTTCCTATGTACTTAAAAGAAATTGAATATCGGTTTAATCATCGAACGGAGAATTTGTTTAAACAATTCCTGAAGATCTATTTTGGTTACGTTTCGCCCTAATTACCTATTTTTAGCTAATATCATTTCAATCAGGTTTACAAATTCTTGTTTAGGATGAGCACCACGTATAGATACTCCGTTTATGAGGAATATGGGTGTTCCAGTGAAGCCAAATTTATTCGCTTCTTGTTCATCTTGTTTAATATAGAAATGGACTTTGAAGCTATCCAAATCTTCACCTAACTGTTTCTGATCTACAGATAAACCTTTTGCTATGTCCCATAAGGCATCTTTTCCTTCTTGGGTAAGACGATCTTGATGCTCAAAAACCTGATCGTGGAAGACCCACGCTTCCTCATGACTTTGAAGGGCTATGGCTTCAAAGAATTGTGCGGCTAAAAGAGCGAGCTCATGACTTGGCAAAAGTAAGTGCTTATATACAAGGCGGACTTGTCCAGGATATTTGTCGACCAACTCTTTTACTGTCCCATATGTCTGTCGACAGAATGGGCATTGAAAGTCACTGTATTCAACAATTGTAATCGGTGCGTCAATTCGTCCACGCATCGGTCTTTCCAACCCGACTTCCGGCTTAAAAGGATTTTGAAGTTCAGCAAGGCGTTGCTCCCTAATGCTCTCTTCTTCCTGTTCTCGAAGCGCATTTTCTACCATATCGAGGATTTTTCTTTCATGCCCCTTTAAAGCGTTGATGATAATTTCCGGGTTTTCTCTTAAAACCTCAGCCATATTCTCTTTTAAATTCACATTGGAATCAGAAGCTCTTGAGCTATCGCTGTTTTGACCTGATTGATTAGGGTGAACACTTTCAACTTTTTGGAATTGAGTTGGGAAGGCTAGACTTTGAATAAAAAAAACAGAAAGTATTGGAAAGCCCACCATGAGGGATAGGTGCCATTTGGAAGCTTGATGTTTCTTCATTTATTATTAACCTCAATCTTATAAAACCAACACATATGGTTAAAAAGACTTTTTTATTTGACCGCATTCAAAGTAGCAAATCCATGGATTTTTCTTCCAACATCCTGCCCATCCACGCCATGCCGAGTTATCCTGCAAGTCCTTCTTACAGAGACGCGTCATGCAACTCCAGTCACCGTAGGAGCACCCCCTCGATGCTTTGTTGGTTATTGTCCTGAGGGTCGTGAAAAGATAGCGGTTCTTCGCTGATGGAAGCGGAGGAGTCATAGTCGCACTTTTTCCGAGCTCCATCATGAATTCTACTCCGAGCTTGGCAAAACGTGCCTGATGTGCTCCGCTCGCATCAAGATTGGCTATTGTGTCGTTAGAGCTATGAATATTACGGTTGTAGTCTGAGAAGGCCGCTTCGAAGGGAAAAGACGCAGGTACTCCAATTCCCGTCCAGGCGACATGATCCGAGCAGGCATAGCCGCAAGCCGTTTCACCGTATGTGATTTGATGAGGTCCGGGGCCGTTATACTCCCCGATCAAATCCTTTAGGAAATCGGTAAGGTCCGCACTGACATAGTCAGTGATCAAATAAATGTTTTTCGGTGAGCCAGCAAAGGCTGTCATATCCATTTGCAAAGCGGCGATCACCTTCTTTCCGGTACTGCGATAGGCGTTTGCAATTTCGCGTGAGCCACGCAGCCCGACTTCCTCGGCGGCATAGGCCATAAACTGCAGTGTACGCTTGGGCCGGAACCCACTTTCGAGGATTACGCGCAGCACTTCAGATATCGCAGCCACCCCCGACCCATCGTCATCAGCCCCTGGCGCGGCATTTTGGTTACTGGTATTGATCGAGTCGAGATGCCCCCCAAGCACGACGATCTCATCTGGCAGCTCTGCCCCTCTGATCGTGGCAATGACCGAATTCTGCCGCCAACCATGAGTATTGAGAGCGACCGAGAAGTCGTTGCGCGCAACCCCGTAGCCTTCCCACTGTTTCTTCATATCGAGCGCGAGCAGTTTGGCCACCCTCGGCTTGATAGTACCGCGTTCCAAGATCTTGAAGTCTTTTGATGGTTGTAACAATCTGCGACTTGTTCACCCGGTTTAATGCAGGTTGGACCACGGCCTGCTGGTCGATGGTCCGCGGAAAAAGATTTGGATCAACCACGTACCCTGGGTCGTAAAAGGGGTTTTTCGCCTCCGCGAGTGCCGCCTCCCGGGTGGGGTGCACAGTATAGCCCCCACACCGATGGAATTTCGTGTGAATGACCTCTTGAAGGAATCCTTCTACACTAGAGTTGATCAGAGCGACTGTTCGGCCGTTAAACGTTTCGACCACATTAAAGGATGATTTCAACTCCCCAGTCAGGCTAGCGGCGAATGCAGTAGCCGCGTCATCACCGATAACAATCCATTCAGTGTTCTCTTGAGATATCGCTTCCCTGATTGGAAGCCCTGTCATTAAAATCAAAATGATTAAGAATTTGGGTATCATTATCAGACTCCAAAGGTCGTTTCGGCACCGACCAGATTATGAATATCTGCGATTGAGGAATACCTGAGAAAATATCTTCTCGATTCCCAAGAATCGGAGGACAAAGTAGTCCTCCGATCCTGTATAGTGAGCGACTACGTTTAGATTAGAAGAGTGTCTTAGTTTGTCCACACTCAAAGTAACACTGGAAATTACTGCCATCGCGGTAGCAACCTGCCCAGCCACGCCAAGCGGTTGTCCCCAAATCCTTTTTGCAAAGTTGTGTCATGCAATTCCAATCGGAATAACCACATCCACGGTTTGCTCCGTTGGTGATGACTCTGAGCGTTGTGTAAATGTATCGATTTTTGGTCGTTGGCGGCGGCGGTGGCGTGCCACAAACGAGATTAAGGCCAACCTGCTTGAATGCTTCACAAACACCATTTGTGGGGTAGCTCAACCGTTCAGCTGCTTTGAGCACTTTCTCCGCCCCACCCTGGAAGGTTTCATTCGGCACCCAATAAGATTGATTCGCGACTACGAAGACATCAAAGGCTTTCTTAACATCATAACCAGGCTGTTTAGACAGAAGGCAAAAAGCCTTATTGTAGATGCCACTCGAATAATGTACATCCATTCCTTCCCTATATTTACTAAAATGTCCAACTGAGTTTCCGTCTTTTTCTGGATCACACATGTAGCGTAAAGATTTACCGGATTGTTTAAAAATGTCTGCCCCGGTTTCAAGATCAGGCATTGCACGGCTAAATGGCTTTCCATACGATTTTACGAAGTAGTACTCGGCAGCTTCTCCTGCCATGTCGGAAAAGGCCTCGTTCATGCCCCCTGACTGGCTGCGATAAATCAGCCCGGAATTCTGTTCGGTGAATCCATGGGAGACTTCATGCCCGGTTACATCCAAACTCACCAACGGATAAAACCTAGTGGCACCGTCGCCAAAAGACATTTGCTGCCCGTTCCATGTGGCGTTCTCATAATTTGTACCAAAATGCACTCTGAGATGAAGTTTGTTGGTCAAAGGGCTGGCACCGTACCAGTCTTTATACATATCGAAAATAACTTTACCAAAAGATTGCGCATCGTTAAGCGGAGCATAGGCTCCATTGATCTCTTTATGCGTATTTTTGAAACAAGAGAACTGGAAGGGAGCACCGGACCCACTTGTGCTGTGGTTCAGGTCTTCGGTCTTCACATTCGAACTGTCCATCTTACAGGTTGTCCCCTGCTCAATAACTTCGAATTTTGGAAAAGTCCCCGTCCCATACTCATACTTCAGGGTCTTTACGTTTCCACCAGGTCCAATTCCTTTTTCTACAGGTTGGATATTTTCGTAAGAATCCAAAGTTTCTCCCGTGACCGCATCGATGATATAGACCGGGCGTGTTTCTCTTACATAACCACCCTGGTCCGTGAGGGTGGTATAGAAAGATGTATGGTACGAAAGTTTGAGATTACCATTCCCTGCCAGATAATAGACCAAAGTGGCTTTCTCATTCTCGAATTTTGCCTCAGGAGCGAGACTGCTTGGACCGCCAATTGCCTCCTTGGCTTTTTGCAGGGCATCACCTGGAGAAAGCGTAGGTTGAGTAGATAAAGTTCCAAGATTTTCTATGCCATAGACAGCTTTTCCTTCGACCCCTATAACCTCTCTATTTTCATTTTCTTCCACCACTACTTCAGCATTCCAGATCGGAATACCGTTGTAAGTCTGGGTGTAACGACGGGCATGGCCTAGGTTAAACGGCAGGGTACGGTCGCTGTTAAACTGAAGAGAACTATTTTCACCAAGTTGAAGGGCTTTCGCGGCCTGGATTCCAAAATCTTCGCTTGCCTCAGGCGCAATGCTTTTGCCTACCGATTGCAAAGCTTGAATTGCATTACCTCGGTCCCCAAGATCACGAAAATCAGCCGCCATGGCCAAGGTACTGAGGGACAGAGTAAGGCAGGCTGTACTGGCTATTTTAAAAAATGAACGTTTCATATTGCCTCCTCATTTAATATCTTGCCTGATTCATTTTGATCAGAATGCATCGCGACGCTGACCGCATTCGAAATAACAAATCCAGCTATCTTTCTTCCAGCAACCTGCCCAGCCACGCCAAGCCGTTGTCCCCAAGTCCTTTTTGCAAAGGTTGGTCATGCAGTTCCAATTGGCATAACCACAGCCACGGTTAGCAGATTTGCTCACCACCCGCAGGGTGGTATACAAGTAACGAGTCCCTGCAGTAGCACCCACTGAAGCAACTTCAGCATCATGCGGCTCGTCAGAGGTAACAACATCAACGTCAACGCCATCGCTCTTCATCTCATTTAGCATCTCGGCAATCTCCGCCGGCATGTCTTCAGGTGCAGCAATTCCTGAATCCTGCGCCTGTATTTCAACTCCACCACCAATAAAGAAGATTGAAACAACAGCAAACATTGAGATTTTCTTTAACATCATGTTCCACGTTCTCATGTCTTTCCTCCTTTTGTTGTTATAGATTCCCCCGGCTTTAGCCGGAGTCCAGTGAAGCCGCGATATAAGCCACTGCCTCCGGTGCGACTCAACAACGGCGCTCCGAAGAAGTGGAGTTTGTAATTTTGTGAATCAGCAATTCCCGTTCTTAAAATTCAAAGCGTAATGGCAGTAGGTATTAAAAGGAACATTTATTCCAATTAATTCAATGAATTATAAAAAATATACCAAAGCAAAAAGTTTTCCCAATAAATAAAGTAGTGAAGTATAGATATCCAAACAGATACAATTTGTATCTGTTTGGATATCAAAAGGCACATTGGCACTATTATTTGGCCGGTAGGAGCAGATTTGCTAAATTGGCGGAGGATGGAACATCTACGGAAACCCCACCAGTCTTCAATATAACTGTTCTGTATGAACAACCCCGAGCGTACGAATGTGCTGGAATGGATGTAACCCGGTCGACTGCGGTCATGTATCCGGTCTCTTGGTCCCGCACCCATGACCGCGTACCTTGAAGAATTTCGCCAAGATCAAGTCCCACTCATCACGAGCGCGCACAGAAGCGTATAAGACCTCTGTTCCCTCCCGCGAAAGTTAGGCCACATGTGCTGAGAAAAATTCCCTACACTCGAACCTCAACCAAGAGGGAGGATTGGACTCATGAAACGGTCGACATTGACGGATGACCAAATTGCGGTGGCTCTGGTCAAGCCGGGGAAGGGGTCATAATTGGGGAAATCTGTTGGAAACGAGGATCTGCAAACAGACCTATTATCGATGGCGCTGGAAGTATGGAGGCTTAGTGCCCTCGGAAATGAAACAGTTGCGCCAATTGGAGGAAGAAAATCAGCGACTGAAGAAGTTGGGGGCCAATCTGGCCTTGGACAAGGAAATGTTACAAGAGGTGATGCGAAAAATGCTTTTAGACCTGCGCAGCAGCGAGCGGTCATTGATACCTTGAAGGCACGGTTTGCGGTCAGTGCCCGGCGGGCCTGTCGGATTCTGCAGGCATGCCAGGCGACCTTTCAGTATCGCGCTCGTCAAGATACGCAGATCTTCTTACGGAAGAAGATTCTGCAGATTGCTGAAAAGCGTACGCGGTATGGATATCGTTGGATTAATGTGCTGCTGAGCCGCGAAGGCTGGAGCACTAACCATAAGCGTGTGTCTCTATCGGACCGAAGGCCTCCATTTGCGAGCCAAAACTCCCCAGCGCCGCGTAGTCGCTAAGAGGCCCATGTGACTAATGCGTGCTGGGGCATGGACTTTGAGCACAACCAATTGTTGAACGGCCAGCGGTCCAAAATCTTGACCGTCATTGATACCTTCATCAAGGTGTGTCCGGATGGGAGTAGGCAGAACATTTCGGGGAAGTGACGTGGTTGAGGCTTTAGATCAGGTAACGAAGCAGCATAGGAGGCCGAAATGTATTCGGGTGGACAAGAGTTTGTAATTGCAACCCTGCAATCAAGCCACCTGTTGACCTTGCTCTCGACGATATTGCCGAGGGCTCTGATACTGTAGGGCCTGAGCGGCCAACCGTCGTTATACAGTGCACCCAAGTTGAGACGGCCCGCCCCGCCTCCACAAACCCTGCAAAGTGATAGTACCACACACTTTTCCTCCTTCAGGCTGCGGAAAACCCCTTCTATGAGCCCATTCTGTTCAGGCGTGTGGCATAATGGTGATACTCCCCTCAGGCTCCCCGAAATCGATGACTCTGAAAAATCAAGCCATTGTCACTCCGGAAAATCGGCGTGGCACTGGTCGGGCGGAGGGTCCCAAAGCGAGCCAGGCACGCGGCTTCCTTGGCTCTCTCGCGTAAGGCAAACTCATACCCGATAATCTCGCGATCATGACAATCAATTCCCGCGGTGAGATGCCCCAGCCATCCTGTACACACGAAATGTGCGTGACATCCATGGCCCACCGCTGATCACTCCGAGGGGTGTAACTCCGCAACCGCTATGCCCGAGGAAGAGGCGTGCAGGTTCGTTGATACACCAGCCATTGCTTAATCCGTAATGCGCGATACACCCCTTTCCGATTGATCGCCAGCCCCTCTTTATACCGCAACAGGACCCACAGCCGAAGGAGATGCATTGCCAGTCCAGCCTGTTCTGACGGTGACCGGATTGATTGGTATACCTGACCCCCTTTTAAATTTGTCACCCGTACCTTGGCTTCATCTATCGGGCTTCTGCGCTTTCAATCCTGATGTTTTTCACTTTTCCCCGAAAGCCTGAAACCGCGGTGGTTGGCTGTTCGTTTTTTAGTCCATATACATAGTGATTTTTTTGGGGATAATCTTCCTAGAAGGAAAAGGGAGAGAGTCCTGGGTGGGATGATAATTTTGTAATAGAAAATATCCCAGGGACTGGAATCAATAGAATCAGAACGAAAAGTCTAATCACTTGATTTTATAAGGAAAAGGGGGGACCAGACAAAAAATCAAGCCTTTACATTGAGTATATTCATTTCGCCTTGCCAAGGCGAGGGTCGGGGGTTCAAATCCCCTTTCCCGCTCCAATTCAAGCGGGTCCTTTCCGAATTAGAAGTACCTCTCTCCTTCGCCCTTCACTTGCCTGGCTGCTGAGGTTCAACCTTTATATTCATGCCGTCTAGTGGCTCCCAAAGACATTCCTCCTTGGTTGGCCCGGGAATTTTAACCAATATTTCTAAGTCCTCATTCAAATCTTTGAGAAAATCTTTCATTTGCCCAACTGTCATGGTTCGTGCCTTTCTATAAGGATTGTTAATTTTTTCTACCCTGTTGTCACTTCTATTCTTTCCTATTCTTCCTTTTAGGATATGTAGGCCCTGACGGGTTTCATCACGGTATTTTTTTCTGTTTTCCGCACATAGGTCAGAAATTATTTCTTCCCTTCAATGGGGCACCAAAATCACCCACCACGGCGTGGATTCTTCGTGCATCCGGGAAAACTGCCGTGCCGTAAAACTGCTGGGAACGCCATCCAACACTGCTCCACGTCGAATTTCCACATACCTGAACCGGCAAGACATCTGCACATCTTCCTTTTTCGAACCCACAATAGGCATAGGATCTCGCAGATTGGCCAACCGGGATAGGTCTTTTCTCTCCCCGACAACCATGGTGGACAACTCCTCATACACTTTCCCAAAAATTTCCGGAAGGAGAGCTTTGGTAAAAATCTCATTTCTTGGACGGAATCGATCATCGGCCAGCAACTGGCTGAGCATCTCCCAAAAGACCTCATCATCGATAGCCGAAAGAATGCTTACCCCGCTTCGTTCGGCCATGAATCGTAACAATGCCAGGGGACCCAATATGTCAAATTTCCAATCGGGAAAGGTTAATGTGCGTCCCTGGTGAGAGACCTCTAAAACGGGTTCACCTTCATAGCGACTCTGATGATAATTTCCCCGGCTGGATTGGAGATGCGAATGGATAATTTCAGGAGCCAAACGACTGGGTTCATAGGCGAAGGTGGGATTGGCCGGAGCATGGCAGGTACTGATAGTGTAACGGGGCAACCGCCCTTTGCTCTTCGAAAATGTTTCCAGGCCCATGCCCCCCCAAAATTTAAAGCGTAATTCCTCGGGCGGGTAGTTCTGTAAATATCGCTCACGATCCAGATTTTTGTGATAGACGCCGCCCACCCGAGATCCCGGCATCAACCGATCAAACGCATGCAAGGTCAGCGAAGTCCGTTGCGTCCGTAAATACGGGATATAGTGATCCACCAATTCCTGCTCAAAGGACAAATCTCCAGCCCCGACATCTAACAGGGAGGGTGTGGCCGTATGCCGTAACGCATCATAGGGATTTAAGACATTCCGAATTATTTCCTCCCATTGAGCCCCGGACAGCCCTTCCGGATTTTCCTTGTTTCCGCCATCAGCTAGGACTCCCCATACCATGAGCGCACGCACTGCTTTGGAAGGGGGAAAGCCGGTCAATTCTTTGAGTACCTTGTTTCCCTCTTTGTTTCCAGTGGGTTCGGAAAATTGTTGCAGGGCATCGACTAATCGATCGCGAAGTGATGAATCAAGAGAGGCTTTTTGTATACGTTGAAGAAGTGCGGGCAGCATGGTTTGAAAGGTTTCAGGAACCATGCATTTCCTACTTGCCTCCCAGTGGTATGGAAAGGATTCCCGACTGACCCTGATTGTCTCCCGAAATGCTGCCAACCCGAGTTTTTGATCATCCATGACGTGTCATCCCTTATGGAAGTGTTGAAAAGGTCGCCGGCGGCGTTCTCGCCACTTGGCCGTGCTCACGTACTTCTCCGTACGCTCCGCCCGTCCAAGTGACTGCGGCCTTGCTGGACGCACCTTTTTGAACACTCCATGATTTTCTTCCAGTGGGTCTCAGTCCCTCACATGTTAAGGAAAAGGCCAATTATTTGAATTTTTCAACCGCCCCCTTCTGACAGTCCCCTCATCCGATTCTTCACGCACCTTAGCCGCTCTGAATATTCTGAAACAACCGAATGGCTTCCGAAATATTGCCCAAAGGAGAGAACTATGCTACACCTTGGCTCGTTATGATCACCCATTATTTCCCTCGTGCGAAACAACACTTCCTCTCCCTACTCCTGGGAATCATGGTGATGAGCGCCAGCACCGGATGTGCGACGTCACAAGCCAACCCGACGACATTTGCAGTCAATCACATTTACGATGTCTCCCGGCAGCAGGTCACCACATTCGACGATCTACTCCCGCAACTACTAGCCGCCGATGTGATTTATATCGGCGAAGAACATTACACCCCCTCACATCTTGAGGCAGCCCAGACAATCCTGAATGCCCTCCTGGCCCATGACCGGCACCCGGCGCTGGCCATGGAAATGTTTAGTTGGGATGGACAATCCGGGCTAGACCGGTACATCCAAGAATCCGAATTTACGACCGAACAACTGATAAAGGATTCACAATGGAACACGAATTGGGGTGGGGAGTTTGCCGATTATCAACCTTTGGTGACCTTTGCTAAATCGCATAAACTCAAAATTTTTGGTCTTAACCCGCCACGCCCCCTTGTTCGCTTGGTGGCGACGAAGGGATTAGCTGAAGCCTTGCAAGACCCGGAAATGCGAAAATGGCCAGTTCAAGAAATTGTGACCGATAATCCCGCATATGAGCAATTGATCTTTGAACAAATTGAAGCGTGCCATCCTGGCTTGCCAAAGCACGTGTATCGCCGAATCTTCGAAGCCTCCATCTTCCGGGATGAGGGTATGGCTCAAATCATCGACAATTACCTCAACACGCGATCCCGGACTGACGGACCGCTGGTGAGCTACACGGGCGGCGGTCATATTCAGTATAAAATCCCTGTCCCTAAGCGAGTTGAACGAAAGCATCCCGGCGTCAAATCCATTACCATTTATCTCGAAGCCTGGGATCCCTCCAAAGAACAGGAGGTTCGTTCGGAGATGCAAACTGGCATTGCCGATTTTCTCTGGCTCACCCCTTTGGGCCCCAAAGGCCTTCAGCCCCGTTGCGGCTAACCGTATGTATCACTCAATTTCTTGAAGAATGAAGGAGAACCAAGCACATGGGCGACCCAATTATCATTGCACAACGAATCCCTTACGTCCTGGACATGGAACCGGGAACCTATTATTGGTGCAGATGCGGACGATCAAAAACCCAGCCATTTTGTGATGGGTCTCACACCGGAACCGAATTCTCCCCAATCGAGGTGGAACTCAAAGAACCACAAAAGGTGGCTTGGTGCGGATGCAAGCACAGCAAAAAATCCCCATTCTGCGACGGCACACATTCCAGACTGGAGTCGTAAAATACGGCCCTCGGCCCATTGAATTCAGCCTGACATTTTAAACAATCGCGTTGGCCCTGCTTGTTCCTGCATATAGCCCATAATACCCAGGTCTTCGCTTGCTTCCCATACTCAATACTTCATTTCAAATTTATGTATTATAAACTAGCATAAAAATTCTAATTATAATTTACTATTCCATGGCTTGCATCACGGAAATAAAATTTACTACAATCCACAACAATTGTGGGTAGCTGATCTTGTGATTGGAATGCTATCCCAAAAATAAAGTTGTGTAAGATATTTTCAATGTCCGAAAGTGAGGATTTTCGTATGAGGCGGATTACTAGCTTTCTGAGTGCTTTTCTTGTATTAGCCGCAAGCCCAGCCTTTGCCAATGAACCAGGCGGAGGATATGAGGGGATTACGGCCATGTACTATGGAATGATCGGAATTATCCTGGCTTACGGGGTCTATGACATTTTCTTCAAAAAGTCATAACGCCTCCCGCATTCCATAACGCACCATTTAGAGAATTCCCCTTCTTACCCCTTCCCAATCACGGGGAGGGGTGGTATCTACTCCTTGGCCGGATGACTCGGTCCGGTTTTAAGTAAAGGCTCCAATGTTTGGAAAACATTCTGAGCCACAATGGTATAGCCTTCTGCCGTAGGATGGACCCCATCCACCTGATTTAAGCCAGGTTGAGCAGCCACTCCTTCTAATAAAAATGGAATCAGTGGAAGACTCAATTCCTTGGCCAGCCGTTCATACATTTCAAAAAATTCCCCCGTGTAGGCTTCGCCATAATTTGGCGGAATGCGCATACCCGCTAAAATGACCATCACCCCTGCATTCTGGAACCGATCAATTATGCTACGAAGATTTGCATAGGTCTGTTCCAGCGGTAAGCCCCGGAGACCATCATTCACTCCCAATTCTAATATGACAACCGTCGGCTGATTTTTTAAAATCCACTCGACCCGTCGCAATCCTCCCGCCGAGGTTTCTCCGCTAACCCCGGCATTAACCACTTCATAGTGAAATCCACGTTCCTGTAAATGTTTTTCCAATTGAGCCGGATAGGACTCCTCCGATGACACGCCCAATCCAGCCGTTAAGCTATCACCAAAGGCTACGATTTTAGGCAGGGTTTCGTTCTTTCGCACCAATGGCCCGGATAAAGACGTTTCGACCGGGATTTGGGCCCGAGAGTCTAACAAGTCGGAACTGCGATTCATGGACTCTGGTAGACCGGGTGAGGGACTCTCCTCAGGGCCACACCCCCAGATTCCCAGACAGAAGAGCACGAGGACTGATAGGATACATGTATGCATAATAGCTGGGTAAGATCTCTTAACTCTATTATTCACCATTTGAACCCGTTTGTGTAATCAACGTGAATGTTCCTTCATCGTCTACATCGTTTTCGCCCTCTTTGACCTCCCAAACTCCAGCATCCCGGCTTCTCATTTCCGTCAATCATCTTGGAATGCAGCTTCGGGCGGGTACCCATGTCGTCCAGATTTTACAGGACATTTCCTTCGAGGTCTTTACTAATCAGGTGGTGGCTATTGTCGGACCGTCTGGAAGCGGTAAATCAACTCTCCTGGGATTGCTTGCAGGCCTCGACCGACCAACACAGGGGTCTATCCGCATTCACCAGACCGACATCACGACCTTAAGCGAGACCGAAATGGCGCACTTTCGACGCAAGCACATCGGCTATGTGTTTCAAGCCTTTCATCTCATTCCCACTTTGACTGCACTGGAAAATGTGGCACTCCCTTTAGAATTGCAAGGAATAACCACGGGCACATTACGGGCCAAAACCCTTTTACAATCGGTCGGATTAGAACACCGTCTTAACCATTATCCCGTTCAACTCTCTGGCGGGGAACAGCAACGAGTGGCCTTGGCCCGAGCCTTTATTGTCCGCCCTCCCCTTCTGCTTGCCGACGAACCCACCGGCAATCTGGATAGCTCAACCGGGGCCATGGTCATTGATCTGCTGTGGGAACTTCATCAGCAACACGGCAGCACTCTCGTCTTAGTCACTCACGACATGTCATTGGCCGCTCGCGCACAACGTATCCTAACCTTGCGGGATGGAGCAATGGTGAACGAGACGGCCCCTCCGCTGATATCCTCCGGCTCAGAGGCATGATTCCCGTTTCTGTCAAACTCGCCTGGCGGGAAATCCAGAGCGCCTGGTCTCGTTTCCTCTTTTTATTTCTCTGCATTGCACTCGGTGTCGGCGCCATTGTGGCAGTGGACCTGTTTGCCGTGAATGTCGCACAAGTCATTCTGGGGGATACCCGTGCTCTGTTAGGCGGTGATGTCGAGCTATCATGGCGGCGGGCGATTTCAGACAAGGGCCGTCAGGTGCTGGATTCCCTCACTGACCGTGACATCGTTCTCTCCCATGTGACTGAAATCGCCGCAATGGCGACGGTGAACAACCCTGGTTCCCAAGCGCCCCTCCCGAAAATGGGCTTCTCAATTGGTAGAACTCAAGGCCATAGATTCGGCCTATCCGCTCTATGGTCGGTTGGTAGCGGAGCCTGATCTCCCGACAGCGCAACTGCTGGATCCGATTCAATCCGGTTGTGGTCGTCGCCGTGCTTTGGAGCACTTGTCCAGGAATCCCTGCTGATCCGGCTCAATCTGACCGTTGGCAGCGAGCTGCAGATTGGCCAAGGAAACTTCCTGATTACCGCCATACTAAAAAAAGAGCCCGACAAGATTGCCAATGGATTTAGTTTGGGCCCTCGGGTCATGATTTCCCAGGACGCGCTCGAGGCCACCGCATTGATCCAGACCGGAAGCCGAATTCAGGAACGCTATCGTCTGTCCATATCCAACTCCACCTCTCTTGAGCCTTTGATGGGTGAGTTACGCGGGCGCCTCAGCCAGGAAGGGGCCCAGGTCACCTCATTTCGCGATGCCCAGCCACGACTCCGCCGGTTCCTTGACCAATTAAATCTCTATCTTGGGCTTATCGGGTTTACGATCTTATTGGTCGGTGGGATCGGAGTGGCTTGCACGATTCAAGGCTTTCTCACACAAAAAATACCCATTATTGCCACACTCAAAACCCTGGGAGCGGATTCTTCACAAATCATTCGCCTCTACCTCACGCAAAGCCTCATCCTGGGAGGGATTGGCAGTCTTCTTGGGGTCATAGTCGGCGTAGTGCTCCATCGAGGCTTACCGCTATTGCTTCAAGGCATTATTCCTGAAACCATGCCCATGAATCCCACTGTTGCTCCTATCCTGCGTGGGATCGTTCTCGGCATCCTCGCCACACTGGCCTTCTCACTCTGGCCTCTGTTGGCCATCCGTCATGTCTCTCCGGCATTGGTGTATCGACAAGCAGTAAACCACTCCCAAACTATGGCCAGCACCCAATCCAGATTAACCCGATGGCGAACCATCCTGAAGCATTGGTGGAATGACCGGACACAGGTCGTAGTCAGCATCAGCATGATGGTGGGCGTGACCGGCCTGGCTATGTGGCAAGCCCACTCACTGACTCTCGGTTTATTTTTTTCCGTTGCCTGTGCGGTGGCAGTTCTCCTCCTCATCGGAGGCACTGGAGTACTCTATAGCATTCTCCGGCATGTGCCGATTCCTCAGCGGTATTTGTTGCGTCATGCGGTGAGGAATCTGCAACGGCCTGGAAATTTCACCAACGCCATGACGTTAGCCATTGGAATTGGTGTCATGCTTTTAACCACGCTAACCATTGTGCAACGGTCCTTACTTGATCTGATAGGAAACCAGATACCCTCTCAGGCTCCTTCGTTTTTTTTCATAGACATCCAACCGGACCAACATCCCCAATTTGTGGACGTGCTCCAACAACAATTCCCGGATTCACCGTATCATTTAGTTCCAGTCGTGAGGTCTCGTCTCACGGCCATCAACGGAAAACCCATCGATCCTGAAGAGCATAAAGGCCAACGAAACGGATGGTATTTCACCAGGGAATACGTCTTGACGACATCCCGGGATCTTCCAAAAGATAACGTCCTCACTGAGGGGCAATGGTGGGATCACGCCAAGCAATCAGACGCCGATGAAGCGATGAGAACGCCCTCAGATTTCCCCTTGGTCTCCGTGGAGGAAGACGCCGCAAAAAACCTGGGGCTCACCCTGGGCTCAACCCTGACGTTGGATATTCAAGGGGTGCCACTTGTTGCAAAAGTGAGCAGCCTTCGAAAGGTCGATTGGGGAAGTTTTTCCATAAATTTTTTCATGATCCTTCAGCCCGGCTCTTTTGACGGCGCCCCGTTCACCTACATCGCCACAACCAGAGTGCCAACAACCCTCGAAGTCCCTTTACAGCAAGCCATTGTCGCCGTCCTGCCCAATGTGACAGCCATTAAGGTGGGAGATGTGCTGGAGAGTATTAGTCGGATTTTTCACCAATTGGCCCTGGGAATCCAAGCCTTGGCCCTTCTCTGTCTGGTCACCGGCGCCGTGGTCATGATTGCGGCGATTTCAATCAACCGGTACCGGCGTCTTCATGAATTGGCAATCGTGAAAGCCCTGGGAGCAAGTCGCGGGCTACTGGTATTTTCGCTGGGGGTGGAATTCGGTGTCATTGGAGCCTTTGCAGGATTGGTTGGACTTGGATTGGGCTGTCTCCTCTCCTGGTCTCTCCTGTACTTCTTTTTTGACCTCACCTGGACCTTCGATCTCATCATATTGAGCACAGGTTTGCTGTTGACAATTCTGCTATGCCTCGCGACAGGCTTTCTCGGAACTTACCGGTTGCTTGGCTTACCTCCCCTATCCGTACTCCGTCAAGAATAGTCAGGGGCTGTTGAAAAAGTCCGCCAGCTGCGTTCTCAGCCCTTTGTCGTGCTCACGTAACAACCTGTACGTTCCGCGCGCCAAATGGCCTGCGGCCTTGCTGGTCGAATCTTTTTGAACAGCCCCAAGAAGATGCCGGGATTGCCTCATCCCGATGAAACGAGATTGACTGACCGTGTGCAAATTTCGAATGTTCAACAAGCCTCTTTCGCCAAAGCCCAATCCCTGAACCTCACAAGTGCCCATTTTTCTCCTAATCCTTGAGCCCCTCCCCGATGTTATCCATTTAGATACAGACTGTATGCTGTTGAATAACAACCTGTCCCACAACTAATGCCCTAATACCTCATCCTCTTTACATTTTTTAAAGAATTTCAAAACCCATTATAAAAATTTTGTCCTCCATTCATCAGTATTTCAATGAGTTATATGCACGAGACCCTTAGACTGATCTCTCGTTTTCTCTTTGGGTACATTCTTTGCTTTGTAATATGGCAAACACAAAACATTTGAGGGAAGCCATGGAAATTATTTTAGCCATCTGTGTCACAGGCCTTGGAATCTTCGGAGGAATGCTCGTCATTTGGAATGGTCAGAACTCTGTCACCTTCTAAGGCACCTGGCACTTCCCCTACACGGTAGAGAGATGGCCAAAACAACACAGATCTGTGCGTACCCGACAGTTCGTTCATGAGCCATCTTTGAGTGATTTCACCAACGGTGTATCAACCTTGAAGGGGCTCGATCCATCAGGATGGTGGATTCAGTCATAGGGTAAGAAAGGAGACCTTGATGTCAAAAAACATACTCATTATTGATGATGATGAAATGAGTCGCGGATTGCTCCGGATGGTCCTGGAATATGATGGATGTCAGTGCGTGGAAGCCGAAAACGGAGCCAAAGGGTTATCACTGCTTGAATCAAAATCATTTGACGTTGTGATTCTGGATAATGCGATGCCCGTCATGACCGGCATGGATTTTTTGGACCAATTACAGCATATCCCACACAAACCGGACATCCCTATCATTATGGTGACCGGGTTCCTCAACGCCGTCGTCCGCGAAAACGCCACCCGCTTAGGAGCCTATGCGATTATTGGTAAACCGTACGATTTTGGGGAATTACGGGCCATTGTCACTCAATTATGTCCTTCTGCCGGTTCCCCACAACCCCATTCCTTCGTGGTGGCCAACATGTCCCAAACTTATAGTCCCCCTCCGGCCTGAGCTAGGGATGAAGGAATCATTCCTTCAAAAAAAGCGGACTCCAGGGCTATTGTCCAAATAACTGTTTCAGAACATCCGCTCCGTCTTGTAAGAGTTGCTGTAATTCCTGTTCATCCCCCTGTAAGACTTTCTCAATCCTCCGCTCCACATTCGTTTTGACCTGATGCCCAAAGGATTGCGTATCCAATTGCAGTAGCGGTTTCTGAACGGTTCCCATTACGGTAAAAGGCAGCACCAACTTTCCCTGATGCCACGCCACTTTGGCCATCGGAAACCGCTGAATAATCCGGTCGCCGATCGTCCGTGAAACGGCCAGATTGCCTTGCAGATTCAACGATTCATCAAAGGCGAGACTTCCCACCCCTGTCATCGAGAAATCTGGTGCCTCAACGGTCAATTGCCGAATCACCAGTCCCTTGTCTTCCAGTTCCACGTTGGTATCAATCAAAGAAAATTTCGTCGCACCGGTGGATTCCTCCAGAAGGTCCGGTAGCTGAAGGGCATCTTCAATCCCCTGCATGACATCAAATCCAACTAATTGCCCATCCCGAATCATCAATCGGACTGGTCCGGTCATCTTTGATGGCCCGGATGGCGAGTGCGCCGCTCGCGCGACGCTCCAATGCAATTCTCCCACACCGGTCAACCGGAGGGAGGAAGACCGTAAGGCCTGCATCATTGATTCAACCGAAAAATTCGTCAAGGTTCCCTGGAACGAGAGCAGGGGAACAGCTGGGGTCCCGTCCCATCTTCCATGCGCCTCAAGATTTCCCCTAAACGCTTGGGCCTTGAGGAACACCAGGTCCACCCTTGGCCCTTGGATTACCGTTTCAAAACGAATCTGCTCCAGTGAAAACGGGCGTTGCACGGAAAGCACCCAGGGAAAATCTTCTGAGGACAGAGTAGGGGCCTCACCGGACAAAATCAGACGGCCAGGCGTACCTTGACCCGAAAGATGAATGGTCGCCCCACCCGTTTGGAGATCAACGGTCAACGGATCAATCCTCACTCCTGTGAAAGGTTTCGGTGACTCCTTGGGGATCAGAGATGCCATCAGATGAGCCTGAAGGTCCTTGACGAACACAGGTTTATCCAACGCTATATTCAGGGGCATGTCATCCGTCGATAGGTCTGAAATCTGCACGTCTAACTCAAGTCTTCCATCCATCACTTGGCCCTGTGCGGTTCCCTCTACCCTGCCTATGCTGCCCGCGAGATCGATCATCGGAAGATCAAAAGTGGATTGAAGGGGGCCAAATCGCCCGGTCATCTCCAATGGGAGCTGATTGGGCATCACCATACCCTTCAGGTGCAGGCTCGCCGTCTGACCTAATTGAACGGAATCCGTGACCAACTCCAGTTGCTCAAGGTGGTAGGAACGGAAGGGTTCTTTGGCACGATCCTCATACTGAAGAGTCCCTCCAGTCATGGAGAACCGCTCCACCGCAAACACACCGAATAAGGGCTTGAGAGCATTGGCTGGATTCGAACCCGCCTTCTCAGGCGAATGGAGAGCGGGATCTTTTCCGATGGTGGCCATATTCAATGCCCCATCATGCCTGCGGATGATGTGAACTGTCGGATCCTGAAGACGCACGTGTTCAACCTGAATATGCCGGCGCAGCAGTGGGAGCCATTGAATCTCCACCTCAGCCGAAGGAATCGTGACAAACGCCTGAGGACTGAACGCCGGATCATCTCCTATTGTCAGATCTCGCACCCGAAAACCGAGTTGAGGAAAAACCGTTAAGCGGACATCCTGAACATCCACCGGACGATGAAGAGCCTGCTCCAGAACAGGAAGATACCGATCCCGGTACCGATTCAAATCCAACAACACCGGAAGGAACAGGATGCCCACAATCACCAGAACAATGATAAGAGCAAGACCCACCATGATTTTGCTTTTCACAGACACATGCTCCCTTCTCAAGCCAGAAGATTGAGCATTTTACCATGCCCCATCTCACTTGATTGACAAATTATTCAGGGATATCGACACCTCAAGGGCTATCAGGTATCTTCAATGGGCCAACAATCGCACAAAGAGGATATTTTCCCGTGAACACCGTGAGTGAACCAGTTTCCCCTCTCCCAATTCGTCATGTCGTGTTAGTCGATGCCTCAGGATTTATTTTCAGGGCATTTCATGCCATCAAGATTTTGAACAGTCCGAATGGCACTCCCGTCAACGCCGTCTATGGATTCATTACCATGTTGATGAAACTCCTGGACGATATGCAACCGGACCACATCGCCATCATCTTTGACTCCGCACGCAAAACCTTTCGAAACGATCTAGACCCGAATTATAAGGCTAACCGCAGCGAGCCCCCTGATGAATTGGTGCCCCAATTTGGTCTCGTCCGTGAGGCGACACGGGCCTTTAATTTTGATTGTATTGAGCTGAACGGGTTCGAGGCCGACGATTTGATCGCCACATACACCAAGGAAGCACTGGCAGCCGGCGCGGAGGTAACCATTGTCTCGTCGGACAAAGATCTCATGCAGTTGGTCTCGGATCAAGTCAGTATGTTCGATTCCATTAAAAACCGCCGGATCGGGCCCGACCAGGTTCTAGAGAAATTCGGCGTGCCGCCTGAGAAAGTTGTCGACGTTCAGTCATTGGCGGGAGACTCCACAGACAATGTGCCCGGGGTCCCGGGCATCGGCATCAAAACAGCCGCACAACTCATACAGGAATATGGTGATCTGGACACCCTCCTGGCGCGCGCCTCAGAAATCAAACAGAACAAACGGCGGGAAAGTCTCATTGAGCATGCCGATAAGGCCCGCCTCTCGCGCGAACTGGTTCGACTTCGCTTCGATGTCCCGCTGCCATTTCCGCTTGAACAATTGGAGCGACGCCAGCCGAACATGGAATTATTAGTCAACTTCCTCAATGAACAAGGCTTCAAATCGATTCTGGCTCGCATACAAAGCCGCGCAAAGGGAGAACAGGAACCCGGGATCACGCCTTCTCCAACACCTGCCAGCGTTGCACCAGCAACGAAAGATCCCGAAACAAGTCCGCTGCCAACAAAAGCCCATTACGAGTTAATTCAAACAGTGTCGGCCCTTCAAGGCTGGGTGGATGAGGCGACTCGTCGCGGGGTGGTGGCCGTCGACTGCGAAACCACCTCTCTCGATCAAACCAGAGCTGAGTTGGTTGGGTTTTCATTGAGCCTGGAACCCGGCCAGGCCTGTTATGTGCCTGTGGGTCATGTGGCCCCGGGATCCACCTCTCATCAGGATTTACTCTCACACGATACGTCTGCTGCCTTACCGGAAAGACCGGAACAGATTCCCCTCCAACAGGCGCTCGACATCCTTGGGCCAATGCTGACAGACCCCGGTGTGCTCAAGATCGGACACAATATTAAATACGACATGGTGGTGTTTCGCCGGTATGGCCTCAACATCTCCCCCGTGGACGATACCATGTTGCTTTCATACGTCTTAGAAGGGGGCATGCATGGCCATGGCATGGACGAATTGGCCGAACACTTTTTGGGGCATACGACAATCAAATTTAAGGACGTCACGGGTACTGGAAAGTCTCAGGTCACGTTTGATCAGGTTCCTTTAGAAAAAGCGTTGGAATATGCGGCGGAAGATGCCGATGTGACCCTGCGGCTGCATCAGGTCCTCAAGCCTCGCCTCATCAGTGAACACATGACCGCCGTATACGAAACGCTCGAGCGTCACCTCATCCCCGTGCTGGCCACCATGGAGCAAACAGGTATCAAAGTCGATGTATCCCAACTCAAACAGGTCAGTCAGGAGTTTTCTCTCCGTCTTCGTGATCTGGAACAAGAGATCCATCGCCTGGCCGGAAAGACCTTTAATGTTGGTTCCCCCAAACAACTCGGCGAAGTGATGTTTGACGACCTTGCCTTGGGAGGGGGTCAAAAAGGTAAAGCCGGCAGCTATAGCACTGGGGTTGATGTTCTCGAATCCTTAGCGGCTCAAGGCCATGAACTCCCGTCACGTGTGCTGGAATGGCGGCATTTGGAAAAACTGCGCAGCACGTATGCCGATGCGCTCATCCGTCAAATCAATCCCGACACGAATCGGGTGCATACCTCCTACGCCATGGCGTCTGCCGCAACCGGAAGACTCTCATCCACAGACCCCAATCTCCAGAACATTCCTATTCGCACGGAAGAAGGCCGAAGAATCCGGCGCGCGTTTGTCGCGGAGCCTGGGTGGACACTGCTTTCCCTGGATTATTCACAGATTGAACTGCGTCTGCTCGCCCACGTCGCGGATATTCCCGTTCTAAAAAAAGCCTTTTGGGAAGGTCAGGATATTCATGCGCTCACCGCCAGCCAGGTCTTCGGCATCCCCCTGGAACAGATGGATCCGGGAATTCGACGAAAAGCCAAGGCCATTAATTTCGGCATCATTTATGGAATCAGCGCCTTCGGGTTGGCCCGCCAATTGAGCGTGGAACCGGGCGAGGCCGCTGCCTATATCAAAACCTATTTCGAACAGTATCCCGGCATCCAGGATTACATGGAGCGCACCAAACAGTTTTGCCGGCAACACGGATACGTCCAGACATTGTTTGGACGTCGGTGCCATGTCCCGGGCATTCATGATAAAAATCCCGCCAGACGAAATTTCTCTGAGCGGGCCGCCATCAATGCACCATTGCAAGGCACGGCGGCCGACATCCTGAAGCGCGCCATGATCCGCGTACCCGCCGCATTGGCACAGCATGGCTTAACCCCCATGGCGAAAATGCTATTGACCGTCCACGATGAATTATTATTCGAGGTAGAAGAAGCGGCGGTCGAGCAAACCACTGCGATCATCAAACAGGTCATGGAAGCCGCCACACTCCCTGCCCTACAATTGTCGATCCCGCTCACGGTCGAAGCCGGACATGGCCCCTCCTGGGACAAAGCCCATTAGAGGTTAGGCTCAAAAGGAAATCGTGTGAGTTGTTCGGGCAACACGGATCTGGTAAGGGCCCCCTCCTTTGTAAGGAGGGGTAAGGGGAGGTAGAAACGCTATATGCCAACATGCCGCAAGTGCTGCTGGCGGCATAGCATGGGCACACAGTTGAATCTCTACCCCACCTTTAAATCCTCTTCGGGATGAAACCCCTTACAAAGGGGAGGAATATTTCGGCACATGTTCTCAAGCATTGGCCGATGGGTTTGCCCACACCAAACCCGGAAGAACCAAAGGATAAAGGGAGAAAGCAAACGTGAAACTAAGGGGTAATGGACCGGAGGATCCTTTCCACTCACTCCTGACTTTTCACTTCTCCCTCCCTGGTTCACTTTTCAGGAATGGCGGTATATACTTTTGGTGATACCTGAAAGGAGGAGAGAGATGAGTAAAGTGTTATCCCTGAAACTCGACGAAAACGCCTACCAAGAAATTGAAGCCATTCGAAAACGTTTGAACATGCCGCGAAACCTGTATATCAGAAAAGCTCTGGCTCACTTCAACGCCCTCTACGCAAGAAAAGCGTTGGCCCAGGACTATCAAAAATCCTCTCATCAGGTATCTGCCGCACATCTCGCCTATTTGAAAGAAACCGAACTTCTGGACGATCTCCCAAACGACCTATGACGCCCCAATATGGCCATCTGTATTTGGCAGACTTGAATCCACGATTTGGAACCGAACCCGGAAAGATTAGACCGGTTGTCGTCGTTCAAACTGATGCCTTGAATCCCTATCACCTTTCCACGCTCATTTGTCCATTAACCACTCAAGTGCTTGATGTCCACACTCCCCTTCGAGTATCAATTCCTCAAGGGGTCTCAGGGCTGACCAGTATCTCTGACATTTTAGTGGATCAAATCAAGGCCATTGATAATCAACGCTTTCGCAAAGAACTCGGGGCCTTACCCGATCCCTATCTTGCCGAGCTTCGGAAAAAACTAATGCAAATTTTGGACTTCGTCGAGGAAAGTCTCTCTTTGGCACCGCCCACTTGAGTCATATCCCTATGCGGATTTAGGAGATCTCCATAAATCTGTTACCCGCTGGAAGACTGCGCTGACAAAGGAGTCATATGGAAATACCGACATATAAAGAACTGTTGAAATTAATGTGGTTTCTGGTGTGGCGACACGTGGTGATTCTGATGTTTGTGAGTATGACGATCGGATGGGCGGTTCCTGTGATCTTCAATAGCACGATCTCTGAAGACTCTCAGTATATTTTAGAAATCTGCATTTATGGCGTGTTATTCTTCGGCATTACCCCATTTATTTTGAAGACCCTGTTTCAAAAACAATTTCAAGGCTTTCAAGTCATCTTCCAACGCGAACCCGACTCACCACCACTTTCCTCATCCTAAAAATGGGATCGCACCGAATAGATGATTCCCTTCTCTTTCATCTGGGTCAATGATATGTCCGTTTCCCATAATCCGACGCCTGCTGTCTGGCCAAAGGGAGGGACGCTCTTATCCGCCTGCGGGCCTTGTTTGAGCAGAGCGAGTTGGCCCGCTCTCCCTAGATTCGCGTCCGTCCTATTGAATGAGGCAGACTGGGCGTCAATGGTTTTGGGTCCTTTTCCCGAAAGAAAAGCCTCCCTGAGCCAAGTCGGCTGCCGGGCCGAAACCCGGCATTATAGAAAAGCACGTTAACACGAGAATTGGTGGCACCAGTGGGATTAGTTCACCTGGCAAAATTTTTTCATGGTAAGACCCGAAAAGAGATATCCAATTCACACCTCAAAACTGTGAAACCTGAATCATAAATTATCTCTGATCCTATTTATTGCTCATCACACATTCTGAAGCTCATATGAAAATCGCCACCTGGAACGTCAACTCGATTAAAGTCCGGATCCCCCATTTAATGGAATGGGTCAAACAGGCCAACCCGGACATTGTCCTGCTGCAAGAGCTCAAAACCACTGAGGACCAGTTCCCCAGAATGGCCATCGAGGAGCTGGGCTATAATATGGCCATAGTCGGACAAAAAACCTACAACGGAGTCGCCATTCTCTCAAAAGCCCCGATCGAGATCGAACACACCGCACTGCCTGGTGCCCCCTCTGACGAACAAGCCCGCTACGTGGAAGCGGTGGTGGGGAACGTTCGAGTAGCTTCAATTTATTTACCCAATGGGAATCCGGTGGAAACCGAGAAGTTTACATATAAACTTGCCTGGTTGGATCGACTGATCACGCATGCGCAATCGCTCTTAGCCCTGGAAGAAGCGGTGGTGTTAGGGGGAGACTTTAACGTCTGTCCCACCGACCATGACGTCTATGATCCAAAAGGATTTGCCGACGACGCCCTCTGCCGTCCCGAATCCCGTGCCCGCTTTCGCGCCCTCTGCCACCTCGGATACACCGATGCCCTTCGAGCCCTGCACCCTGAATTAGGTCTCTACACCTATTGGGATTACCAGGCCGGCCGATGGAATCGGGACGAAGGGCTCCGCATCGACCATCTCCTGCTCTCTCCCCAAGCAGCAGACCGGTTAGTCGCATCAGATGTTGATCGGGGACCGCGCGGAATGGACAAACCTTCCGATCACACTCCCGTCTGGTGCGAACTGTCCCCCACGTAATCGCAACCTATTCTAGACAACAGGGGACCGGTTCAATGCTTGAAAAACCAAGAACTTCTACCGGAAGGGCGCGATTGCGAAAAAAAATATTTATTGTGGATATGCGATACAGGCGGGGACGCCGATGACCGCCGACGGTGATGTTTCAATGTTATGTTTGGAAAAGCCACCTAGATTCTAGTGATCTAGGCGGCTTTTTCTTTGCCTTTCTTCGGGCCATAGTCGCTCGTGGCGGCCCGATTCTTTAGACAAGGATCGGCTCCACCTCGGGAAACCGCTTCACTTTGATGCTTTTGGCCGTCTTCTCAACATTAGCCAAATCATAGGCCAGTTGCATCCGCATCCAATGTTCGACGGTCGAGCCAAACGCCTTTGATACCCTGACCGCCATTTCTGGCGAGAGCGACGTTTTTTCATTCATCACCCGCGAGAAGGTTTGCCGCGTCACGCCAAGCCGTTCCGCAGCATCAGTAACACTGAGGCCCGAAGCCTCAATGGAATGTTTAATGATCTTGCCCGGATGGACAGGGTTTTTCATCGCCATAATATTCTCTCCTCAATGATAGTCCACTAAATCCACATCAAAGGCGTTGCCATCTTTAAACCGGAAAATCATCCGGTGATTGCGTGACACGAACATACTGTAAAACCCACGAAGGTTGCCAGTGAGCCGATGAAAGCCAAAGCCTGTAATATCGAGTTCTTGCACAGTCTGGGCGGTATCTAAAATCGAGAGATACAACTCGGCTTTCTCGGCAATATCCGTGCGGAGGCCGCTCCGGTCGCCTTTTTCATAAAGCTTTTTTAAGCCACGATGCTTAAAATTCTCGATCATTGATCTATCGTAACACGTAACATGACATGTTACAATATTTTTTTGTGGTGGAAATAAACTCATTGAAAGACTTGGCAAAAGATGGGATGATTTTTCCGTAATCTATATTATCACTCAACACCAGAAATCCTAATGGTCCAACATGTTCATTTACATATATCTAGTTTATTAAATAATAACGAATGGAAACTTCTAAAAATTTTCTGCAATAAATGTGAAAGGCTAAAGGCCACAAGATTAGCGCGTGAAAGTGGTGGTGCCCTAAAAGCAAAAATTACATTTCATGCTCAAAAGGGTCTAGATTCCAAATGTAATCTTCCTCCCGAAGAACAAATAATAGAATTTCTCGCTGTATTCCGTTTTTTTTATCTTCAAAAAGAAAAAACGCATTTCCCAAGAATTCTTAATATTTTTTGTGAAATACACAACTGATTCAAATAACAAAGCTGCGTTAAAGACTCTTAGGAAACGGTGGGATGATTTTTTGTTTAAAAAAACAATTAACATTGAATATAACAATGCCCCTATTACTTCTTCTCTTCTCTTTGATCTATGGTTTAACTCTCACTATTTTCATTCTGACGAGAGAAAAACCAAAAAAATGGATATACTAAAAGAAGGAATGTCTGAGGATTTTTTAAAATATATGTTATTAGATGCCGCATACGAGGCTACTAATGTGATCTTTACACTTTATGATGGTACCCATGATTTGGTTGCAAAACATTTTCCCTCTCAGGAGCAAAAATAAAAAGGTTCATATTCAATCTAACCTTCACTATTTCCATACGTTATCTTATCACTCAATGAGAAATTGCTTTTTCAGGTTCACTGCACTTGCTTATTAATCGCGCTCATCAGGGTCAATGAATAATTCAGACCTCCTTTTTAACAACGTTCATTGGTTTGATATAGATCAGCATCAGAGAAAGCGGATCTCTGATGAATTGGCCACTATTGATGGAAATCGGCTACTGAATTCCTCGATTGAGGATCTCTGTGATTATTTTGAGGGAAAGTATCAAGTTAATGTTCCGGTTATTCGTGAAGGTGAAATAGTTGTTGATCAAAAGGAGACACAAATTGATGTAAGTGGAGATCAAATGCGTTGCATCCGTGACAGAAGTCGGCCCTTTTTTATGGCGGGAACAGCAATAGAAGTTACTATACCTTTTGATGGGGATTCAGAGGCCTTCAAAGTTCAACCATCCATATACACCCTGAATCCGCCCCATGCCGAGGTAAGGTCTCAGGCACTAATCCTAAATATTGAAGGTACAGACCTTAATGCCGAGCAGGTCCGTAGTGAGATCGATCAAACACTTTCTAAAATTCGGAGCTACTTGGATAACCTTAGAAAGGATGCCCAAGGCCTTAATGACCAAATCAGACAACTCTCAAAATCTGGCATTGAGGGTAGAAGGCAAAAGCTTCTGGCTAACCAAAATCTCGTTTCTTCCCTAGGGTTCCAATTAAAGGAACGAAAGGATTCACCTAAAACGTATGTTTCTCCTGAGGTCCGTCGGGAAATTGTCCCGACCATGCCACCTGCAAGCACAGCTCCATTTAAACCCGAACCAATATTATCCGAATCAGATTATGACCATATTCTGGGCGTCCTTCAAAATATGGCGCACGTTATGGAGCGAAGCCCTTCTGCATTTGCATCAATGGATGAGGAAGCCCTTCGATCCCATTTCCTTGTCCAACTGAATGGCCATTATGAGGGAAACGCAACCGGTGAAACCTTTAATTATGAGGGAAAAACAGATATCTTAGTTCGGTTGGAAGGGAAAAATATTTTTATTGGGGAATGTAAATATTGGAATGGCCCCAAAAAACTAACCGACACTTTGAATCAGTTGTTGGGGTATAGCTGTTGGCGTGACACTAAAGTAGCAGTTATAATTTTTAATCGCCGGAAAGATTTCTCCAAGATACTTGATGCTATCCCGGAAATCGTTAAGGCTCACCCTAACTACAAACGGGACCTTGGTAGGAAGGCAGAAACCAACTTTCGTTATGTATTTGCAAATCCGACTGATAAAAATCGAGAAATGATTTTAACGGTTCTGGCGTTTGACGTTCCAGAATAAAAGCAATTCATATAAGGAGGAGCTTATTTGGTTTTCCATACGTTATCTTATCACTCTCGGTGATATTCGTAATTTCAATTGTTCCTCCTCTTCTTCATGGATCAAAAAACCCTAAAATTCGAAAATCTTTTGGATGAGCATGAGAAAAATTACTTTAAACTTCTCCGCTCTTTGTTTCGGATTTCCAATAAGATAATTGAAACAATGATTGCAAATCCGAGGCGTGGTGATGTCGCTTTTCAAATCATCCTAGGTTTTTTAATTAAAGGAACTAACACTTTAGAAGGTATTCTACTTCTTTATAAACAGCACCTTCCCCATGAAGCTCAAGCGCTTGTTCGAGTTATTTTCGAATTAAACCTAAACTTTGAAGCATTTGTCCGTCTTTTGAGAAAAGATCCAAAAGTAGCCTGTGAAAGGTTACTTGACCATGTGATGCTTAAAAAAATCACACAAGCACGCGCATCAAAATTTATGGGCTTCGAATTTGTACCCGATGCCCCCACTCAGGAGGTTCTTTCGGCAAAGGAACAAGAGATTGTTGGGCGCTATGATCCTAAGGAATTAGAAAAAATTAAAACAAATGGGTTTTCGGGACTAAATGTTGAGCAGCTGGCACGTCAGGCAGACCAAACAAAATATTATAATCTGGTATATAGAAATTTTTCACGAAATATTCATTCAACTGATTTTATCGAACATTTTCATATCATCAGCAAGACCAATGCTTCGATGTTTAAAACCACGTATCCTACGCTGGAACGAAACTTGGTGGCATATGATGTTACGTTTATGTCGTCCCTAGGAATAGTGGCAATGGTAGATGATATTTTCCATTATGGGTTTGATATAAAGCTTCGCCGTGTAAAAGCTCGAAAGGATAAGCTACGTACTTAGCCAGCCTAGAATCTAATTTCCATACGATACCTTATCACTCACTAATATGCGGCGGTGGGTCTTTCTTTTATCTATAAATGGCACAAAATCTTCTAATTTAAATGGCCCATTTTATCAGCGCTTGAGTAGACACTAAAAGAAAGGCAAAAAAAACGATTATAATCATAAAATGCTTTATTCGTTAAGGGAAAGACATTCGGAAACCTTGGTTTTTCCTACCTTGGGCCAAATCATGAAAAGATACGAAAAAAGAATTACTGCCAGCTTCTTGTGGAATTGCTCACCTGAAAAGGCCTATGAGTGGCTTTCGAAAAATTGGGAAGAGCCCAAAGTTGGAGGCTTTAGGGGGTTTGCACGAACAGAATTTGATAGTGCCAGAAGACCTTTGGAATATCTTCTTTATCGTAGGAATGATCCTTTAATTGATATTGGTTTGGCGCAGTACGGATATGTTTCCTCAGTGCTTAAAAGGGTATTTAGGCGTGGGGATTCAGGAGCTCGATGCGCTATTCTTGCTAGTCCAGCTTTATTAGGATGTGGCCTTTTACAAAATGATCCAATAGTAAATCTATCGGCTGTGCTGGAAAAAGGCCATTTCAGCGAATTGGAAGCCTTAGCATCCAACCCATACATGAATACTGATTTTTATGAAAATCTTTTAAATCGGCAGAAATATTTTGCCGAACTTACTGACAAAAATTTCAAAATTATGGTCTATCATCTTGGTGATAATCCAAGGCTAGCCACGGAGTATGATGAAGACTTTTTCGATGGATGGGCAGATTATCATTATAATCGAATATTTAAAACGGCTTGGGAATTAGCGGCAAATGTTCCCGCGACACAAGAATGGGCTTATATTTTAAACCATTTTCTTTCAGATACCGTCCTCCCTTTTAACCTTGATAATAAAACTCAAGTCATAGATAGATGGCGGATTGACCCTCCTAAAGAAAATAATGATTCATACTATGTTCCGCCAAACAGTTTTTACCTGCGCTCACGTCTAGCTGACTTATTGGAGGCCAATGACGAACTTCTCAACTCACCTGATTTAGCATTGCGGCGTTCTTTTTACAGACGATTTTTGCCTTGGGATTATAAAGATTGGCCTGATTTTTTAAAAAAAGATGGCGAAGAATTCCTTGAAACAGCCTGCTGGAACCCAAAACTTTGGAGCAACCAAACGGAAAGAAAAAAATTAAGTGCCCTTGCTTGGGATTGCCCAGATCCCCACTCGGATATGCAAATGCCAAATCTTTATAAGGGAAGAGAATCCTATTATAGGAAAGAACATCCCGAATGGTTTTATGAGGAAGATGATGAATTTAGTTCAGAACCAGACGCCATCAACAGGCAGACAAATAAACTTCTTACCAAAATAGATAAAAAACTAGAAAATTTAATGTTCCGAACTGACGAAAAGCAAAAAAAATGGTGGTAATACGATTGAAAGGGAAAACATGTGGTCCCTTTTAATTTTCCCCATTAACGGTTATCCGAGAAAATCAAATTCTTCCACCCGTTGTAAATAAATCCTGGCGTTTGGCTGGAAGCGATACCAGTCTGTTCCGATAAAGCCCCCCTACCCTATTAAATCGCCGACACAAGCCGTCACCTTCGATCATCGAGCATGAAAAGGCAAACAGAAAAATATCCTTTTTGACATACGTCGAGCGGAAGGCCATTCCCGACTTGATGTCTTTGCGGGACATGCCCCATATGTTCCCCTGCTTTATTGGTCTGACGTGTGGTCATCTTTCGGGAATAACACCACCCGGCCCGAGACGGCCACATGTTAAGGAAGATCTAGAATAATATTGCTGCTGTCATTGGCAAAGGCCGTGCCGACGGTCGTCCACGCCGCTTTGGCTTTCCCGTCTTTTTCTTAGGTTTCCGGAACAGCAATTTTATTTTGTATGGACTCCAGGACGATTTCGGAAAAATTGATCAGAAAAACTCAATCATCTGATTGGCAAATGAGCAAAAATCTTCTATTCTGTAATACTTTTGGAAACTAACACCCCAAATCGTATACATGACTTTTTTCTACGAGAAATTCCTGTCTTCCCAACGAGCATATATCGACACATGGACTCCATTAAATTCGGGACTTCAGGGTGGCGGGCCATTGTGGCCGAGGACTTTACGGTCCGGAACATCCGGATCGTGTGCCAGGGAATCGCTCAATTTCTCCGTCAACAGAAGCTGGGGCAACAAGGCATCCTTATTGGCTACGACGCACGATTTTTAGGGGAGCATTTTGCCAAAGTGGCTGCAGAAGTCATGGCGGCCCATGGGATCCCTTGTCTGATTTGCGACCGCGACACGCCGACCCCGGCCATCTCCTACCACGTGGTCAGTCGCAAATTATCAGGAGCCATGAATATCTCAGCCAGCCACAATTCTCCTGAATGGAATGGGATCAAATTTACGCCGGACTGGGGAGGACCGGCACTGCCTGAAACCACCAAGGCCATTGAACTGCGCATCCTACCCCTGTTGCATGGGGAACACATCAAATGGCTCCCCTGGGAACGGGCGACACACGATGGCATGGTGCGGCATTTCGATCCGCAACCCGAGTATTTGAAAGCTCTGGAATCGCTGGTGGATCGCGACCGCATCCGGAACGGCCGGATCCGGGTGATTTTTGATCCCCTCTATGGAACCTCCAGGCATTATCTGGATGAATTTCTCCGACAAGCCGGCGCAAAAATGGCCGTCCTCCATCATTGGCGAGATCCGTATTTTGGAGGATTTCGACCGGAACCGACCGACGAGACACTTCAGGACCTGAAAGAGACCGTTCGCCGCGAAGGGGCACACCTCGGCCTGGCGACCGACGGAGACGGAGGCCGGTTTGGCATCGTGGATGCCGACGGCACCTTTATTCAAGCCAACTACATCCTGGCCCTCTTGTTGGATTATCTCATTCGCAGTCGGCAATGGACCGGTGGAGTTGCCCGCTCGGTCGCCACCACCCATCTCATTGATGCCGTGGCGGCACACCATGGACTTACCGTCCACGAAACTCCGGTCGGATTCAAATACATCGGCGAATTGCTCGCGAAAGGGGAAGTGGTCTTTGGCGGGGAGGAAAGCGCCGGGATGTCCATCAAGGGCCACGTACCGGAAACAGATGGGATATTGGCCGGGGCGTTGGTCGCAGAGATGGTGGCCTTTACGGGACAGACCATTCAGGAGTTACTGAAAGACCTCTTTGATCGAGTCGGAACTGCGTTCACGACACGACAAGATCTGCCGATGAGCGAACACCTCAAGACACAGGTCAAGCAGGTCCTTGAACATCCGCCATCGGAGCTTGCGGGAGCAGAGGTCATCCATGTCAATAAACTGGATGGCTGCAAACTCATCCTGCCGGATGACGCCTGGTATCTTATTCGATTGTCTGGAACCGAATCCCTCGTCCGATGCTATGGCGAAGCCAAAACCCCTGAGCGACTCACCGAAATCATGAACGCCGGCAAAGAACTGCTTCATCTTCCCGTCAAGTAAGTCATTCCAAATCTTTCCCTTTTCCGCCTTTTTTCTCTCCCAGATTGGCCATTTTTTCCCCATGCCTTCATTGGGTGAGCCTCTACCCTTAGAGAGCAGAATTATTCCAAACACTCGATGGCCAGCTCATCACAAGAAGCAGTAGACCAAGGTCAGAGGGCAAAAGCGAGCCAGATTTTTTTGCGAAAATGCTACGAATTTGAGGATTAAAAAAGGCCCAGGACAGAATGAGAAGAATGTCATTGGGGGTGGACAGAACCTCCGCCCCCAATGACTCTCATGAGAACTTGACTTCAGACAGCCGTCAGTACCATCGCTTTTTCAGCCTTTTTGGCTGTGGCCTTGGCATTGCGGGCCAACCGTTTTTCTTCAACTTTATCGAGTTCATGCTCTATGGCCTGAAAGGCTGAGCGAATGGCTTCTTCAAAGGTTTTCGATTCTTTTCTGGCGGTCACCGTTCGACGCCGGGGAAGCGTCACGACAACCAGCGCCTCCGCGTTATCAGCCCCTTTTTTATGATGGGCATTTTTCGTAAGCGTGACACGGGCATGAATGATGCGAATGGTATCCGTCTGCAACGCCTCAGTCCGTCGCTCAATTTCGGCTTTCCACCGAGGGGTCATGCCAACGTTTCGGCTCTCAATTTTTACATCCAGCGATTGTTCATCCATAGACACTCCTTCTTTGGCTGTTCGTTCAATCTGTGAAACATCCAACACCTTCCGGCCTGTTTTTCGGATGACGAAATCCTGAGTCAACCCTCCTTTTCTTTTGGTTTCCTACAGTGTAAAAATTTCTCTTTCTTCAGTCAAAGGCCTCATCACCAAATCTGTAATTTTTTTTCTCATTGCAAGACTGATACAGTATAACAGGGTGGGTGGAATACGAAGGAGTTTCCACCCTCTCAGCTCAGAGGAGGGCTAGCAGATGTCTATAAATGTAAACGTCAACAGGAGAAATCTTATGAAAATCGGCATGGCCTTAGGGTTCGGAGTTCTCGCCAAAACTCTCGGCGTGGCATTGGCCGCTCCCACGACCCCAACCGGGGGGTCGGATATCACCAAAATCACGAAAACGGATGAAGAGTGGAAGGCGCTGTTAACCCCCATGCAATACCGTGTCTTACGGCATGAAGACACCGAGCCGCCCTTTACCAATGAATATCATCAAAGTAAAGCCAAAGGCATTTACCAATGCGCAGGATGTGCGTTGCCGCTCTTTTCTTCCGACACGAAATTCGACAGCGGGACGGGATGGCCCAGCTTTTGGCAACCGATTTCGGAAAAAGTGGTCGAAACCCGCACCGATTGGAAAATCATTTATCCACGGACGGAAGTCCATTGTGCCCGATGCGGGGGCCACCAGGGACACATATTTGACGACGGCCCACCGCCGACGGGATTACGCTATTGCATTAATTCCGCGGCGTTGAAATTTGTTCCGGCGTAGTAAAGCGCTGGTGCACTAACTGCTCGACTGCCGGAAAATGTCGCTCCGGAAGATTGCGAAACCGTTTTCGGCAGTCAGCCACCGCTTCTTCAGCAGACGTATAGTGTCTGGAAGAAGGAAGCAGGTTTTTTGAATACTCGCGCAGCCGTCTCGCGACCATGGGGGTCAAGGTTTCATCCCCGGCCAACGCCTGCGCCGCCGCTTCAATATTTCCCTGATGAGGCGACTAACGCCTGAAATCCGAGACCTTTCAATCGTTGGGTGACGGTGCTGCGATCCCACCCTAAAGCTTTAGCTGTCACCTGCATATCGAATCCATGACGGCGCAGGCATTCCAACACCATGTCATCCTCCAATCGCTCCAGTTCCACCCGACCGTGCCCCTCACCCTTCACGGACGGCATGACAGGTCTACTGAGATGCAAATCTGCTTCGGTAATGAGGGACCCGTTAGCCAACGCCACTGCCTGGGCCACGGTTTGCCGAAGTTCTCGAATATTGCCAGGCCATTGATAGGCCATGATCGCATCCAGTGCCCCTTGCGTAAACCTCAAATCCATTCGATTCTGTTGCCGGGAAAAATACTGTAGGAAGGATTGTGCCAATAGCAGGCAGTCCTCCTCCCCTCGTTCCCGTAGAGGAGGCAGAGTCAACACAATACTCCGTAATCGATAATAGAGATCTTCCCGGTATCGGCCTGCCTCCACATCCTGTTGAAGATTGCAATTTGTCGCCGCGATGATTCGCACATCCACCTGAGTGAGACGGCTTTCTCCAACCCGGTGAAATGACCCGTCCTCCAGAAACCGCAGTAATTTTGCTTGCAAATCGGATGGGAGTTCGCCGACTTCATCCAAAAAGAGCGTTCCACCATTCGCCGTTTCAATATACCCCTCACGACCAACCGCGCCGGTAAAGGCCCCCTTCACATGGCCGAACAATTCTCCTTCAAATAACTCCGGCCGGATCGCGGCCATATTCACCGACACAAATGGGCCACGATGCCGTGGACTCAACGTATGGGCCGCTCGAGCAAACACCTCTTTGCCAGTGCCCGTTTCTCCCAATAGAAGAATGGGGCTCTGAGTCCCGGACGCTTTTTTTAAATCCTGAAAAACGCGAAGGACCGAAGGGGCACGGGTCAGAATATGAAGCGACTCACATTCTTGAAGTAATGCCTGATTCTCGCAGGATTCGGGGTGCTGATGCTCAGCATGCTGCATGGCGGGCACCTGCCGACGAAGATCCTCCAATTCAATCTGCAACCGGTCAATCTGTCGTCGGGTTTCTTCTACCTCGGCTTGAGAACACTCCAATTGGCGGGACACCCCTCCTTGCTGGGTTTCTAAACCTTCAATAACCGTCGCCGACCGGTGTGCATGATCTTGTGCCACATCGTAAGCGAGTCTCGAGTTCCCGGACATGTTGCTGTCTCTCTGCCAGTTCTGTTTCCAATTGTTGTAGCTGCTGTCGCCCTTGAGTGATCCGCCGTTGGATAATCGACCGGGACCGGGACAACCGCCAAGCCAGCGTTCCCCCTAAGGTCATTCCTAAAGCCAAACCTGTACTCAGGATCGGCCACACCCAACCACTGTGCAGTCCCCACAATAGAGCAAACCCCGAAAGAAGAATACCGGCTAGGCCCATCATCCCCAGGCGGATTGGCGGCGTCTCCCAAAGAAAGAACAAGGCAAAGAACAGGGCTACACTCGCTGTTGCAGGAAAAGCGACCCACAGAGGAGTCCTGGAAATCCATCCGTTTGTCAGTACCGCGTTGGCCAATAAGGCATGAACAAATTCTACCGGTACCACCGATTCCCACGGGGTTGAAAGAGTGGGTTTCTTCGCCACAGGAGAAAAAAGGATCACTACTTTTCCGCGAAACAACTTCGTTAATTGATCGCGATCATTACTCTGAATGATGTTCCACACATCCGCAAAGGCATGCCTAGGGAAAGGGTGAAGTGGCCCAACGTCCAATAAACCGAAATTGAGGGTCGTTGGTCTTCGGTTCCATAGCTGTGGCCGTTCCCGATGACAACGAGGCCATTACGAGACCGATCGGAGGATGCGGCGCTAAACCAGCAGAGGGAGAATGGGACGTCAACCCCCTAAACACCCCATCCGCATCAGGGATCAAGTCCAGCGTCCCCAATGCGGTTGCCGCATCGGCCAAGGCGGCAGGAACCGAATCCGGGTAGACCACAGACCCGGCTCGTTTGGTCACTTCAGCCAGCCGAACCAGCCCAGCCAAACCACCACATTCCGAGGCTATCGAGGAGGACACATCAATTGAGGGAACCATGACGGCAGCGCCAGCCTCATGAAGAGTCATCAGGGTGGATTCCAACACGGAAAGATTCCATCGTCCTTCCCCACATAACGCCGGACTGGTGCTCTTTGTGACCGTCACCAAGACCAGTGAAGGGTCGACAGGTCCAGGAGTCATGTGAGCCAGTTGCCAATCCGTCAACCATTGTTCTCCCTGGGGAAAAAGGGAGGAGACGCTAAAAGCCAGCACCGTGCTCACTAGTGAAAAGGCGAGGGCCAATGCCATGGTCTTGGAACGATCCGTCATTGATGTCCTAATGAGAGTGTTAAATAATAATAACTTCCAAGGGCATAATGACCCACAGGCACGTTGCATATTAGAGGCCTTGGGGCTGTTCAAAAAAGTTGTCCAGCTAGGCCGCAGTCATTTTTGCGCGCAGAGCGTACTTCTAATACGTGAGCACGGAAAAATGGCGAGAACGCCGCTGGCGGCTTTTTTCAACAGCCCCTAATCATGGAAAATTCAAGAAGTTCCTACTCCCCATGCAACCTGGCTCAGAATTACAACCCCGGCATGAGGGTCTGGTCCGGACATCCATTTGCCGCCAATTGCCAGTCTGCTGAAAAACGTTCAGCCGATTCAGAAGCAACGGCTCGAACGACCTGACAGGAAAAGGGATTGCCTTCTTTCGCCGTTTGCAGAAAATAATTTCGAATCTGATGATCTGCTGGAACCAACCGACCACGCTCTCCATTCACATACCAGGCATGGAGTGTATGCTGAGCAGACTGATCACCGGCCAAGGCCTGGTCAATCACCCATGCAACAACCGGTTCGCTCGGAGTCAGGTGGTCCCAGGACCCTTCGTCATTGCCCACCTGAGTGGACATGCGATGGGGAGGCGCGAAACGGTGCAGATCTTCTCGAATGAGACCAAAGCCGGTTAACACCTCCTGCCGGTCACTGGGCGAAAAGAGGTGTCGATGAAGGCCGCGACGGAATTGTGAGAGCTGCTCTCTGGCGGTCTGTGTGAGCGAATCGGCCATGGTGGCCCGACTACTCCGAAACCACCATAACATCGCCAAGGGGATGTTGCGATCCACGCCACTGGCATTGGCATACATCGAAGCCAACAGGCTTTGGGCTTCGCCCGATCCGCCTTCCGCCGCCAGGCGGAGCGGCTCGACCGCTTCACCAGTCCGGTTCTGAGCACGAAGCACGACCCCCAAATGAAACCATGCATCGACAAATTGAGGCTCAACCTCGACCGCTCGTTGATAGGCGGCAACAGCCTGAGACAAGTTCCCCGCTTCAGCCTGGGCTTTGCCAATGGCAAAATGGAGGTGTGCCCAGGCCGGTTGTAATCGAGCAGCGGATTCCAGGGCGACCACGGCCTTTTCCCACTGTCGGGTCGCCAGAAGCGCCGAGCCTAACTGAGACCACCCCGGAGCCCATTGAGGACGCTGCCCGGTCACCACATCAAATTCAACCGCCGCCTCGTCGATAAGTCCCATGGCAGCCATGGCCACTCCCAAATTATAATGGAGCCATACTCCATCCTTGGCAAAGGGATCCTGGCGTAATGCCTCTCGCCAGAGCGAGGCGGCCTGCGCCCAATTTCCCTGACGACTCCACACAACCCCAAGCAGCAATCTCGCTGAAGTCAATCGAGGATCGAGAGAAAGTGCCCTTTCCAGTGATGGGACACTCGCTGACTCGTCTCCTTTCGCAAACAATGCCACACCGATATTGTAATGCGCGGCCACAAGATCAGGTTGAAGTATCAACGCCTGCCGGGAATGTCCGATCGCCTCCTGATAATTCCCCTCTTGAAAACGGAGTAATCCCAAATTGGCATGGACCTTAGGGAGTTCCGGCTCCAACGCCAGTGCACGCCTCCAGGCCTGCTCAGCCAGAATATTTTCATGTGATGCATAATAGGCCAACCCCAAGGCTTCATAGGCATGCGCCCAATGGGTTGCGTCATGAATCGTCGCTTGAAAATGGGCCACAGCTTGCACGGGATCTCCTACAGCTAAATACCCCAATCCCAACGCATAATGGGCTTCGGAAAAATCAGGCTGAAGACGAAGGGCCGCCCGCCACTGCGCCAGGGCCTGCGCAAGCCGACCATCTCGCACCAGAGAGATACCATAGTTATACGAAACCAGGGCTGACAGGTGATACCGCAAGGAGGCCGTGTGAACATCCAACCGTTCCGCTTGCGACCAGGCCGCAATGGCCCCGGTTAAATTCCCCGTTTTGGCCAGGGCCACCCCAAGATTATGATAGGCGTCGGCATAGCCAGGCCGTTGACGAGCGGTCTCCCGAAACTCGTCAATGGCCACATCCAGTTCATTCGTGAGAAAAAAATCAATCCCTAACTGCAAATGCGCTTCAGCGGAATCCTGAACAGAAGATGAATCCGCTTGGGAGGCACCAGGCACCTCGGCATAGGAGAGAGAAACGCCAAGAAACCCCTGCAAGAGGAAAAATCCCACAATGGCCGCACAGACCATTAAACCGCCAGATACCCGTTGATTGACCATCAATACACTCTCGGCAAACAGAGATTAGGACAGTTCCGAAAGACAGACGAAACCCTCATGAGCACCAACTTCAATGTATTAAGAAATTAAGGAAAATGGAAGGGCGCACAGGGAGGATCAGGCCTTCACCGCCAGGCCCTGAGAAAAATAGGCGAAAGGCTTCGGAACGCCGGGAAGATAAAAGTTTTCGAGTGCGGTGACCGTCCAACCCTGCGCCTCAATCATCTGAACCATTGGACGGTTTAAATGACAGCCATCGCCAAGGCATTTCCACGCCGGCGTGAGACGATCCTGCCACCGGCGAACCGAACGATCCGGACTTTGCCCATGCTCTAAAAACAACAACCGTCCTCCAGGTCTCACAACCCGAAGCAATTCCTGCAGAGCTTTCGAAAGTTGGGGAACGCTGCATAAGGTCATCGTGCTCACAACCGTATCAAAGCAGGCAGAGGGAAAGGGAAGCGTTTCAGCCAAGGCCAAGGCAAGATGAATGGGAATCACCGCCTCCGCCTGAAGCGAGCGGGCCAACGGGACCATCCCGGGATTGGGATCAATCGCCGTTAAAGAATGGATCCGGGAAGGATAGTAAGAGAAATTGGCGCCGGTCCCAAACCCGATTTCCAAAACCAACCCTGACGCCTTTGCAACCAACGCCTGCCGCAAGGGGACAAAACCCGCTTGCCCCGAACTCCAATGGACCAGCCTGGGAAACACTCGTCGTGAATACCACCCGCGTTTCATGAATGACCTTCAAGGCGATTGAATATGTCTTCTAATTTGCCTTTTCCTAAGCATCAGAATAACGTTTATCCTCCTAAGTAGTCCGCAAGCAAGCCCATGAGCCAGAATCCCATTGACGAGATCTTTCAATTTCCCCCAGTTCCTCTAAGAATGAATTACCCGAACGCCAAAGGTCGTTGATAAAGTTTTTACCTCGAGAATGTATGCGGTGACAGTGGCATCCCTGAGCCCCATCGATAAGATAATCCGGAGGAAAGGATTGGAGCCTGAAGACCTGACTTGAACGAGCAGGTGCCGGAAGCCCGGCTTATGCTCTCACAAAAGCCCTCACTCATGCCTTCGCTTGATCCCGGTCACCCTAAAGGGGGAACTCCCAATCCAGAACCCCAATTCAAATCTCGACACAATTTTTTGTAAGGGTAGGACTCATGACAGAGACGATTTAGAAATGGGTAGGATTATGGGTGCCGAAGGCGGGACTTGAAGTCGCAGGAGAGAAGAAGCCTGGCTCCTCTCCCACTAGGGGTCCGCCCTCTCGAGCCTCCGCTACGCTCCGGTCACCCCATGAAGGGGGAATACCCCCTTCAATACCCCTGGTTCAAGCCCGCTTCTACCCCATTTAGAAGAGTTTTGAAGGACGAACAGTATATTGAAGTCGGTGAGATTTTTGGTGCCGAAGGCGGGACTTGAACCCGCATGGGTTTCCCCACACGCCCCTCAAACGTGCGTGTCTGCCATTCCACCACTTCGGCACGGAGTAGGCAGATTATGAAACCTCTTGATGTCCTTGTCAACGCGTGGGGCACGGGGTAGAATCCCGACCATTCTCATTAATCAATTGACTGCCAGGATTATAGCTCACCATGACCCGTTCGACCTCTTCGCCCGCACCCCTGACTCATTCTCAACACTGGATCGGTGCCTTTTTCGATGTGGATAACACGTTGATTCCGGGCGCGTCGATTGAAATCGGATTTTTCCGGTATCTCTGGCAAGACGGTGTCGTGGGCTGGCCGGAGGTATGGCACAGCCTTGAATATGCCATTCGGCACATGCCGCCCGTTTCGTTCAACCCTCTGCGACGGAGGAAGCTGTATCTGATGGGGCATGATGTCTCCCTCATTGAACAGATGGCCAGCGAGTACGTGGAGTTATATGTTGTTCCACGGGTCTCAGCGAGGGCTTTGAATCGTTTATCCCGTCATCGGGATGCGGGACATGTCGTGGCCTTCGTCAGCGGATCACCTGAGTTCTTGGTGAAACCACTGGCCGAGGCACTTGGAGTCTCATTGGTATTTGGCGCGAGACCGGAATCCCAGGAAGGACTTTATACGGGAAAGGTGTTTGCCCCGTTGCCCTATGGTGAGGGAAAAGGCCGGTATGTGGAGCGCCTGGCCGCCCGTTTCAATCTGGACTTGACGCGTAGCTATGCCTATGGCGATAGCCCTGGAGATTTCCACGCACTCCAACTGGTTGGCCATCCCTTTGTCGTGAATCCCATTCGCGGCATGGCTCGTATTGCCCGCGAACGGGGTTGGCCGATTACACAATGGGCTTAGAAGGGGGCCATCCGGGATGAAATCGACCTGCTTGCTTGCGCCAAATTGACCATTTCTCCGGTCCTTTTCATCCAATAGCCCCCTATTCGCCATACACCGTCGAAAATATCATTCAACCCGATCCAACCTTGTGACGATTACTCATCTCCGACAGCCACCTAGCGCACTCTTCTTTATCCCCTCCCCCTCACCCCGTATTTTGAGTACAATGTCACTCTGATGCGTGCTGGAGTTGAGAGTGTTTATGACCACTTTGCCTTCCTTAAAGATCACCGAAATCTTTCATAGCCTTCAAGGGGAATCCACCCGTGTGGGACAACCGTGCGTGTTTGTCCGGTTAACGGGTTGTCCGCTTCGTTGCACCTGGTGTGACACGGAATATGCTTTTTATGGTGGAAATACCATGCCGATTGAGACAATTCTGGCGCAGGTACAATCATATGGTTGTCCGCTCGTCGAGGTGACCGGCGGTGAACCATTGCATCAACCTGGCTCTCTGGTATTGTTAACACAATTATGCGAGGCCGGATTTCAGGTGATGCTGGAAACCAGCGGGGCGTTTGATATTGCCAACGTGGATGAGCGGGTTTCCATTATTCTGGATGTGAAATGTCCGGGTAGTGGAATGACGGACCGGATGCGGTGGGATACCCTTAGGCATTTGTCCGGAAAAGACGAAGTGAAGTTTGTTTTGAAGGACCGGGCCGATTACGAGTGGGCGCGCGATATCGTGAAACGGTATTCATTGGGAGACCGCTGTCCCGTCCATATGAGTCCCGTCTTTGGAGTCCTCCATCTTCAATCCTTGGCTGAATGGATTCTCGAAGATCGACTGCCTGTTCGTTTTCAACTCCAATTGCATAAAGTGATCTGGGATCCCCAAACCCGGGGCGTGTAACAACGCCACGGCAAGGGGATCTGTTTACGTTAGGGGCGATTTATTTATTGAGGAGGCGTATGAATATTCTTGTGAAGAGTGGTGAAGCCACCGCTACGACAACGGATGTGTTGGTGTGTTTGGAATATGAACAGGACAAAACCTGGAGCAAAGCCGTCCGGCCGGTCGACCAGAAACTCGGTGGACAATTGAGCGCCTTGCGCAAAAGTGGAGAATTTTCCGGCAAGCCGAATAACACAGCCTTGCTGCATATCGATGGGAAAGTGTCCGCAAAACGCGTGCTTCTTGTCGGCCTCGGAACACGGGAGACGGTGACCTTGGAACGAATTCGTCAAGCGATGGGGACCGCTGCCAAACGTGCTCGTAGCGCCAAAGCCAAAGGGATCGTTTGCGTGATGCCGGACGTGCCAAAGGCCACTGGCCGCTATGGATGACGTGGCTCAAGCGATGGTGGAAGGGGTTGATTCTTGGGCGAATATCGGTTTAATGAGTACCGCACGGACCGCACGGACGACACCCACTCCTTGCAATCCTGCACCCTACTCACCACCTCCAACGTTCACCTGAATGAGGCCAAAGATGGCGCCAAACGTGGCCAAATCCTTGGGGAAGCGACCTGTTTCGTCCGGGATTTGTGCAACCACCCCGCGAACGTGATGACGCCTTCACGGGTTGTCACCGAAGCCAAAAAAATCGCCAGGGAGGCCAAAGTCCGGCTCAAAGTCTTGGACCGCAAACAGCAGGAAAAACTCGGCATGGGCGGATTATTGGGGGTCTCTCGAGGAAGCATCGAACCGCCCCAATTCATCATTCTGGAATATCTGGGTGGCCCTCGCACACAAAAACCCATTGTTTTTGTCGGCAAAACGGTAACATTTGATAGCGGTGGCATCTCCTTGAAACCATCGGAAAACATGGAACAGATGAAGGCCGACATGACCGGTGGAGCCGAAGTGTTAGCGACGATTCGAGCCGCCTCCCGGCTCAAGCTCCCGGTCAATGCGATCGGCCTCTTGCCGGTGACGGAAAACATGCCGGGAGGACGGGCAACTAAACCCGGCGATATCCTTACCATGCTCTCCGGAAAAACGGTGGAAGTCCAAAATACCGATGCGGAAGGTCGTTTGATTCTGGCTGACGGCTTGGCCTATGCCTCTCGGTTCAAACCCGCCTGCGTAATTGACATCGCCACACTGACCGGCGCGGCTGCTGTCGCGTTGGGACAGTTCGCAATAGGCATGCTGGGTAATGACGACCCCCTGAAAGCCGACATCAAAAAGGCCGGCAATCATGCCGGTGAACGGGTATGGGAAATGCCCCTGTGGGATGAATATTTTGAACAGCTAAAAAGTGACGTGGCGGACATGCGGAATATCGGTGGGCGCGGAGGCGGAATGATTACGGCGGCCATGTTCTTATCAAAATTCGTTGGAGACCATCCCTGGGTCCATTTGGACATTGCCAGCACAGATTGGGGTACAACAGAACGGCCGTATATTCCTAAAGGTCCGACCGGTATCGGGACTCGGTTGCTCATTCAATATTTGCTGAATCACGTCAATCGCTAGGCGGCAACACACGCGATGTCTATCGCTGAACTCGTAGGGCAACTGTGTATGATCGGGTTCGAAGGGACGGAGGTCACTCCGGACCTTCGAGCCTGGATGCAGGAATTCCGACCAGGAGGGATCATTCTCTTTTCCCGCAATTTGGTTGACCCTGTCCAAATCGCACATCTCACGAACGACCTCCAATCCCTGGCCGGTGACATCCCGCTGCTCATCGGCATCGATCAAGAAGGCGGGCGCGTCTCCCGCCTTCCTTCAGGGTTTACCATCTTTCCTCCTGCAACAACCGTCGCCCACTCGGGATCCACGGAACTGGCCTACCAGGCGGCAGCCGTGACCGCCAAGGAGTTACGCGCCGTTGGGATTAATATGAATATGGCACCGGTTCTGGACATCCATACGAATCCCTCCAATCCTATTATCGGAGATCGGGCCTTTGGGACCGAGCCGGAACAGGTGTGCCTTATGGGAGCGGCCACTCTCGCGGGCCTGCACGATCATCGCGTATTGGCCTGCGGAAAACATTTTCCTGGTCATGGCGACACCAGTACCGATTCACATGTGGAACTGCCGGTGGTCCACGCCACCCGGGAGCGGCTGGAGAGCGTGGAATTCAAACCTTTTCAATACGCCATTGCTCATGGCCTACAAGCCATCATGACGGCCCACGTCCACTATCCCGCCCTGGACCCCATAAATCCCGCAACCCTCTCTTCCATGATATTGACAGATATTCTTCGGCAGCAGATGGGATTTTCCGGCGTCATCTTGAGCGACGACTTGGAAATGGGCGCCATTGTGAACCATTCGACAGTCGGCGAGGCCGCTGTGCACTCGTTGCAAGCCGGAGTGGATATGTTATTAGTGTGCAAAACCCGCAGGCTCGCGACCGATACGATTAAAGCCGTCAGTCGTGCAGTTGAATCTCATGTATTGGATCAAAGCCGCCTTGAGACGAGTTTGGCCCGTATCGCCTCCGTCAAACAGCAATTTGTCTCCCCCTATCACCCAATCGACATTCCCTCCATCCCTAATACCGTCGGGATTTCTGCCCATCGCCATGTGTTAGCACAGATCCAAGAACAGTTTCGCACCCTGACCTGAATGCACAGAAAGACAAGACGGATTCCCGGACGGGCTCCAATAACCAGTGGGAGGTTCGTCTCGCTTTAGGCCATGTTGCGGATGCCGGCTACTCTCCCCCGACTTACGTGTGAAAAAGAAGGGCCTGGCCCAATTCTGGACATTCCCTACAAAGATTTGTTTAGCTATCAACCTTGCTGCATAAATCGACACATCCATTCATCTATTCCTATTGCTGATGACAGAATTTCATGATTCATTTCGGGAGCAAGGAGCATCGCTATGGCATTGAAAAAAGGGGACATTATCGACGAACGCAAACGGTATCCGGATTCTTGCGGACTAGTACTTAAGGTGATGAGCGGTGGCGAAGGGTTTGAAAAAATTCGATGTTGCGGACATGACCTGACCCTGGAAGACGTGGTTCCCTCGTTTAACCAAGAGCGTGGCCGCCGAGCAGGAGCCTTGGCAGTCGGCATGCCCCTCGATGAGAAAATCGTTGCGACTGATTCCTGTGGACTTCGCCTAATGGTGATGGCGGGGGGTGAGGGTTTTCAGGAAGTCATCTGTTGCGGTCATTCGTTTGGGGCGAGAGCCATTCAGAGTTTAGAGTTTGGCCAGATGCGGGGAGAGGATACCAAGCAGGAGCAAACCCCCAACACACCTCATCAAGGAACCGCATAAGAGGACATATTCGATATGTTAGGGTGGACACCAGAATCGATCAAGCAATGGGTCAAATGGATGCAGTTCCTCGACCGGTGGGGCTATATCACGGCCTGCTTGAGTTTTCTTCTCGTGGGCATGTTGGTTTTCGGTTATAGTTGGGTAGCCTATGCTCAATCGGTACAGACCGGGTTTTTGCCAGCCACCATCACCTTACTGAATGACCTGTTGTTCGTCATCATTCTGTTGGAGTTGTTTCGCACAGTCTTAGGCTTTTTGCAAAACGACCGTATTCGACTCGAACCCTTCCTCCATGTAGGGATCATCGCTTCTGTCCGAAGAATTCTCACCGCTGGCGCTGAATTCTCTCACCAGGAATCTGTCCCTGAAGACATGTTTCGTCATTACCTCATGGATATGTCCTTGCATGTCATCGTAATTTTAGTCCTCATGATCGCATTATATCTTCACCGAAAATCCGAGCTCCCGGGAGAACCCCTTCTCAACAAATAGCCCTTCCGAATTCCAGGAAAATTCTGTTTCTCATTTTTCTTCCCTCAATCAGAGTATTGTCATAAATTCCTGATGAACTTCTTCGGCTCATATTGCATACCGCCGGGGGCTGTGGCAGTATAGCCTCCTTTTTAGACGACAATCTGTTGTGTTGGTATCATGGATTCTCTTCCTGAATTAGTCGGCACGGTCCATATTATTCTGGGCCCTTATCGAGGAAATCCGATTGCACTGTACATGTGCCAGGATGAGTCTACCTGCCGGATTTCTCCTCGCATCTATCCGTGGAATCAAACTGTTGGAACCGGAGAAACCCCCAATAAGGCCGCCGCAGACTTTGAAGCCAGGTGGAAAGAGACGGACTTGGCCGACGATATGTATACCGGCCCTCATTGGGAAGGTGGCATCAAGCCGGAAAAGCCCAAACCCGACGCCTGCTCCAAAACCTGCTACCCCTCCTGCTGCCAAGACAGAGGCCGCACAAGAGACCAAACCCCCTGCACCCAAATCACCGGCCCTGTCGGATCCACCACAACCAGCTCCCGAAGCCGAAGACGCGGCTCCGTAACAACTCCCAGTCCTCTTATCCGTATTGAGAGTTCTCTTTCGTATGGATTTTGTGCCAACCAAGCCAAAATGTCCGGAACAGGCTATGTTCGGCTGGCGGCAAACTGTCTGGCGGATTGTATCAACGCGGTAAATAGACGTTTCTGAATCGCATCCTGCCGGTATAAAAACTCCGGATGCCATTGAACTCCAAGCCAGAATGGATGACGAGAGGCTTCAATCGCTTCAATGACTCCATCCGGAGCAACCCCAGTAACTTGAAAGGACGACGGAACAGATTTGATAGATTGATGGTGGGAACTATTCACCGCAATACTTAACCGCTTGGCGATGCGCTGCAGTAGGCTGTTGGGTTCAATGTTAACCAGATGGGCTGTTTTCGTTGCCGATTTGGTGGGTCGATGTTCAATTTTCGTCGACAATTGAGAGGAAATATCCTGCACCAGGGTTCCTCCCAAGGCCACGTTCATGGATTGCATCCCTCCGCAGATGCCCAGCGTCGGCAACCCCTGACGAAAGGCCAACTTGGATAGTCCAAGCTCAAGTTGAGCGCGCTCTTCGCTCATTCGCTGAAAAGGATACCGCTGCTTCTCCCCATACAACTCAGGGGCTAAATCCGATCCGCTCCCGGTCACCAGAAGACCGTCCAGCCGTTGTATAAGATATTTCTGTTTCGCCAAACCACGGACCAGGGGAAGCACTAAGGGTACTCCCCCGGCGTCCTGAATTGCCTGAAGGTACCTGGCCCGCAAAAAATAGGTGGGTTCTTTCCCACCCATGTCCTTCCGATTTCCAGGGTTAAAATCCGGTGTGATCCCAATGATAGGTTTGACCATGCCAGTCGATTCAACTCAGGCGGGTGTTGATCTTTCGGTCTATAGCGCTTGATCCTCGTATGCGGAGACCCCAATGAATCGAACGGGCTCATTCCCCTTCAGATGGTCAGGAGTGATGACATACGTGCCGTAGAAGCTCGGCTCCCATACCGCTTTTGCGGTTTCAAGGTCACCACCTGTCAATCCATAGGTAAACGTTCCCACAATCCCACCCAAGATGGCATAGGCAAACTTCACAGGGAAATAAATCACGGTCAGCAAAGCACTCCCGATCCCAAGGGCCGCTTCATTGGTTGGGCTCGATAATTCTTGTTCGGCAGCCAGACTGACCCCTGTGGCTCCCAGGCATACGATCAGGGAAAAAGCCAACAATACGCATACCCCTGTTACCTGTTTAAGGACACCTCCCCAAAAACCCTTGGATTGCCGCATAAGGAATACTCCTTCCTGTTTAATTTTTATGCAAACCTTCTCATTGGTATTTTAAACCTGAATGATTCATTAGTCTTCTGTTTTTAAATACAAAATAATAAATTATAGCAAATTTGGTACCTTCATAGTGACTGGGGTCCCTCTTCGGTTTCAACCAGATCCAACTCGATAAAAATCTGCCTCTTGATTTCCTCGGCCTCCCGCTCAACTACCTCATCAGTCTCAGCAATGAGAGCGTCCCCTGAAACTTGGATATTCTCCTGCTTGATTCCCTGCTGAATAAAGGCATGAAGCTTGTGAAAGCACAGCAACTGCACCAATAAATCATGGCTTTTCTCTCGATAGCCTCCCCGGTTTTCCACCGGAACGCCACTCAGAACAACTTCCAACCATGACGAATGCTGAAGGATTTCTTCGAGCCTGTCTATTTGGTTTCTTTTCATCACCACCTCGACTTGAACCCCACCCTTCCAGCTGCGTTTTTTGACATTAAACACACAGTGTACCGAATCTGAGGCACCTTCAACGGCTTCAGGGCCGTAAAACAAGCGTAATGCGAAAGAGGGGAATTTGGGGCGGTGAGAGTAATGACATCCTGGATCTACTCGTTTCTTTCAAGGGCATAACACAAAATGAAGAATACGCAAAAACTTGGCTTGGGCATAGTGTTCCAAGCCTACCGCATTTAGGTTGACACTCGTCAATCTTGAAAGATAGAGTCTTTTTAGTCTTAAATTTTCACAGTGCGCTGAAGCGAAAGGGTTTTCTCTATGTTCGGAACCATGGGGTTCTCTGAACTCATGATCATTCTGGTGATCATCCTGATTATTTTCGGGGCAGGTCGGCTTCCACAAATCGGAGAAGGTGTGGGGAAAGCCTTAAAAGGCTTTAAAAAAGAAGTCGCCGATATACCCCCGCCTGTAGACCCCAATGAGCCACATACCCAACACGCCGACCAGAACCAGTACAGGCTCAGTCTCAACCGACTACCCCGGTGGGCACTCCGACAAATCAGCCATTCCAGCCTGGTCCTGAACAAACCCCGGGAACCACTGCAGCGTTACTTTACAAGGGAGCAGGACCTGAGGTGGTCCACCCTTCATCTAAATCTCCAGGGGCTTCCAGTTCTACTCAAACCACGACAACTCCTTCTACCCCCCCACCGATGTCGATGGAGGATAGGCAAGCTCAACCAGCCCCCGTGGCTTCCAGGCAATATCCCGCTCTCCCGGTCTGGTGCACAAGCGAAGCCTGTGCTGAAGCGACCTGCGGCTGTTGTGAATAAGCAAGCTGTGGCCCGTGTCCAAGCTCAACAAGCTGCAATGAAAGCCCAGGCTTCCCAACAATCCGGATTAGCTCCACGAGATATGCAATCATTGGGAGAGGGGCTTGGAAGTGCCGTACGTACCTTCAGGGATGCCGCGGCAGATATTAAAAATTCGATCGATCCTCAAATGCGCACTATTCAAGCGGAACTGGAGTCTGCCGAAAAAGAGATGCAAGACTCCATTGAAGTAGCCAAAGAGCCTCTAAATCCCAAAGAACCTTCTGGATCTGCATAAGCCTTTCTTGCTCACGTTCTCTACCAAATCTGCTACCGTTATCGGAGCAATTTGCTTCTTTGGACTTGTTGGTTGCGTCATTGAATCCCCACCTGAATCAGCTGAAACCGTCACCGAACGACTTATTCCACTTCTGACGGATACTCAGCCTGATACTAGACGGACCGCAGCCTTATCACTTGGGAAAATTGGTGACCCTCAGGGCATTCCAGCCCTTGTTCTCGCATTGTCGGATCCAGATGACCAGGTTCGACAATCAAGTGCGTGGGCCTTGGGAACGATGGCCGATTCACTATCAGATGAGTCTCTAGTTGCATTGGTTCAGCACCTTACTGATCCTTCCGATTCAGTCAAACAGGCTGTGGTATTGGCCTTGGGCCGGACAGCTGTGCAGAAGGAATTAATACAAGTGTTAACCGAAGCCTATGCTATTTCCACCATTGACACTCAAAGAACCATTATCCAATCTCTTGCTCACTTTGAATTTCCATTTTCCTATTCCGTGTACCTTCAAGCTTTGGAAAGTCCAGATTCTCTCACTCGACAATCCGCAATTGCCGGGCTCGGTGAATTAGGCGACCCCCGGGGACTCCCGTTCTTACGCACCCATCTTCTTCAGGATCCAAGCGTGGGTGTGCGATCGGAAGCCGCGTATCGTTTAGGCAAATTGGGAACCAGCGCGGATATGCCTGCACTGAAACAAGCCATGGAAACAGACCCGACTCCCAATGTGCATTTTTGGGCCTCCTGGGCCCTTGTCCAAATTGGTCAGAATACCTAATCTCCACGAATTTTCTTCGGCGTCCTATTCACTTTCCTCGCTGATTTTCGTCCAATACCACCCTAGATCAGAATTTTTCCATGTTCAATGCGTTTGATTGAATACTCGAGATAAAATCATTACAATTCGCCTTCTTTTTCTCCATGAGGGAAAAAATGAAGAAAATCAAAATAGATGTGATCGTAGGCCTTCTGACAATTTTTACAGTCGTGAGTTGCGCTTCCGCACCGGTGAAATGGTTCAAGCCCGGGACTTCCCAGGCGACCTTTTCCCGGGATAAAGCTGATTGTGAAGAAGCCTTGCTCTCAACAGGAACCACTCAAAGGACCAAAGAAGTTTATTCCTTAGAAGGGTGTTTGGAGGCGAAGGGTTATACAGCCATCCCGCTTTCTTCTCAAGAATAACGAAATATCCAAATTTTGGTTTTATAGAAATCCTGGGGAGGATAAATTCTGGAGCTTTCGTTAAAAAGAAAAGCGGCTAGTTTCTTAGGGGGGTGGACAATGTGTTGTTCTGATCATTTAAAATGAGAGGCAATCATTCATGTGTTTGTTAGGAATCGATTGAACAAGCGAACGAGAACATGAAAAAAGTTCTTCTAGTAGATGATGATCTCAATGCTCGTGAGGCCCTTCGCTTAGTCCTGGAATCTCAGAAATTAGAATGTATTGAGGTCGGCAATGGATCAGAAGCCATCGCTTGGCTATCCAACAACCGGGCGGACCTGATTATCTCCGACAATCAAATGCCCGTTCTGGCAGGTCTAGATTTTATTGACCAAATCAAACTGCAAACGAAAGATCCCATTCAAATCCCCGTCATCTTACTGAGTGGTCATCTCGACGACCAGGATAAACAGCGTGCGCGTCAGGCAGGGGTCTTTGCTATCCTAGATAAACCCTGCAATTTCAGCCAATTCCTGTCCATGGTTCAGCTTGCATTGGACCAATAAGTCTTGTTGTTTATAGTCCTCCAGGTCTTCTCCTTCAAACAGCGTTCCCCTCAAAGCTTCGTCTCAAAAAAATATTTCCTATTTCTAACTTTTACGACCTAGTGCTCAACTGCTAATCCATTAGCGGTATTTCTTCATTAACGCTTTTCTCGATATCTCTTCACTAGGATGATGGATTTCCCACTCTTCAAAAATCCTTTCCCCATATTGGGAAGTGATCGACCGAAGAAATCGAAAAAATTTTCGTTAAACTTCCTCTTTAACAAAAGGAGTGCTCTCATGCTGAAAATATTCGGAGGAATGATTATTGGTTCCCTCATGACCATGATACTCTTTGGAGGGGTATCTGCTGCAGACAAAGTTCTGGCCAATGCGCAAGCCTTATATTTTGACCAGATCCAGCGACCAGACACCACCACCACACTTCTACTACTGGTCTTTTTAAGTATCTTCCTTGCTTCTCTGACTCTATGGCCTGTCAAGCCTGCTTTGGACACAAAGAAGTTTGCCAAACAATTGCGCCGGCACTGTTAAAAATCAGAACTCTTCAATCCCAAGACAATACAGCAGTCGGTAGAGGAACTGCTGGAAGGGAAGCATAATGCAGACTGAGACCGTCAAGCGGGCTACCAGACATTGATGGCGAGAAAACCTTTATTTTATGCGCGAACGAATCTGTCTTGAAATCCATATTTTTGTATCCAAAAAGTCCAGAGTTGATGCGTCCAGTATTTTCCAAAAAATATATCCTCTTCACCCTCACCGTTTTCACTCCATACTTCTCCCTTAGGCCTCCAGAGACATTCTGACGGACATGAGGCCAAACAATCATAAGAAACTCCCTCTACTGAAAATGATATCGTGGAACCTCAGAGTCTGGACAGTGAACTCCGAAATCACGAGCAGTGGTAAATAGCAGCGCTCGGAGTCCTAATCAAAGGAGGCGATTTTCCCCTTTCCACAAAGTCTGGTGGAAAACTCTATGCTGTTGGAGGAGAAGTCAGTATTGACACTCCCGGGAAATCCACAAGCCACCCTACAAAAAGCCCAGCATATTCGTTCGGCACCCCTAACACCAGCCGACCCTTCAGCCCAGGATCGGACCGTGACCTTGTCAGCCAATGCCATTAAAGCAGCAGAGCCAACCAGAAACTGCAACGAAAGACCAACGAAGACAGCTCTCGCTCTGAAAAACCAAACGATCCTTTGCCCTCTCATATTGATCTCTTCGTTTAACACTCCTTCATTCATTCCCCGGTCAAAATCCCAATATTTCTTTCCTGGAAAATCAGTTATTTTTTTGACCCTATCAAAAAGCATGTTCTATAAAAGTTCAAACATCGCTTTATCGCAAAGCGACTAAATATAAGTACATTAGTTTAATCACTAAATCTTAAAGCTGGGCATACCTTTCCACTCCCAAGAATCTCTTGCCCATTGTCTTCTCCACATTGAATAAACTCCTTCGCTCTCTTAAAAACACCTTTCACAAGCCTATCCTGAAAATTGTGATCCCAAAATGCTGCCGGTACCATTACGAACGAAGTTGGCAACGGACTTGCTCAATCCTATGTTCCAAGACAAATCATTGAGGACTTATTCTTAACAAAGCAGAACCAAATAGGGATACAAAAAGATACCCAAGCACACCCGAATATATGGAAAAAAACAAACATTGGCCCACGGAAAATATCTCGAACTGATGGAGATGCGGAGACGTATGAACATTGTGGAAAAAATGAAACATGACTGGAACGAACGAGCCCAACACCATGCCAGATTTTGGATTGCCACCGAGGATTACCACACAGAAGAAAAATTCGCTCAATCGGGAAAAGACACTGCCCAGGCTCTGTTGGCAACCCTTCCTGTCCCTCACCTACCATCATGGAATGTCTTAGATATCGGATGCGGCATTGGCAGAGTCCTCAAAGCCCTCGCCTCCCATTTTCATCATTTAGTTGGAGTCGATGTCTCCTCTGCAATGATTGCCCAGAGCAAACAATGGTTAGCCGACTTTCCCCATATCCACACATATGAAACCTCTGGAGTGGATCTTCGAGAATTTCCTCACTCCTCATTTGATCTGGTGTATTCCTATGTCACATTTCAACATATGCCCCGTCCTGTTTTTGAACGTTACCTGGGAGAAATCCACCGCGTCTTGACTCCTAATGGATATCTGGTCTTTCAACTGCCCATAGGCCATTTTCAAGATGTTCCTCTCGAGGACACCATTGGGATACGGTCGTATTCCCATCAGGAAATTGAAGAAAGCCTGCGGCGGAACGGCCTAGGCTTCCTTCAGCACCCATCATCCAATCCCGAATTCATAGAGACGCTCTGAATCGCATAGTCACCGTTTCCGGTCTGGCACAAAAGATCGGTTCAATAACCCCAATGTCTCAATGGACTGGGACGAATTGGAACAACCGCACTTTGTCTCTGAACTTGGATAACCATCTTTATGGCATTTATGCCGACAATTGCGCATGTGCAGGCAACTATCAGGAAGGAATTCAGACGCTGCAAACCCTGATCAATAAGAATCCCGCAACTCTGGAGGGAAGATTACGCTTGGCGGCATTATTGATCGAGACCGGACAACTCCCCCAAGCTTTGGTTACCATGAAAGAAATCATTACCCTCCATCCTGGATATCAAGAAGGCCATCGAACGCTTAGGCAACTTCTCGAGAAATGTCCGAATCTACATCCTTCTCAGATTCCTTCTCTATCCACAGCCAGCAAGGACTCTCCTGCCCACGCATCCCGAAATACTCCTGATATTGGCAAACAGGGAATATTCAACCCCTCAAGTCTGAACACGAAATAAACTATCCACAATGCCTCCCGTTAGACGACAATGTGGGGATTACATATTTGTGTAAATTTTGACTTTCTAAAAGCCTTTCTTTTGTTATAATCATCTTCACAAGTCGTAAAACTGTTCCTTTATTTCTCACCACCAAACTAGGAGGAAAGCATGGGGAAAAAACCATGGGCATTGGTGTCAACATTTTTTCTGGTCATGGGAATGTCAGGCATGGCGTTAGGGAATCCGCCAAACAATGGTCCAGGTTGCGGGTTAGGGAAATTAGCGTGGGAAGAAACCTCTGTCAGTAAAAGCAATATTGCTCCTCAGGTCATGATGGCCACAACCAACGGCACCTTTGGATCTCAAACATTTGGAATCAGTTCGGGAACTTCCGGTTGCACCAATGATGGGCAAGTCTGGGCATCAGAAAAAGTTAATGTCTTTGCAGCTATTAATTTTGACAATTTGGCTCAAGAAATGGCTCAAGGAGAAGGCGAACATCTCACGTCATTGGCCACACTAATGGGTATTCCTGTCGCCCAACAGCCTGCGTTCTTTGCCATGACCCAAGAAAAATACACCACTCTCGTTCAGGAGGGTGAAACCTCGCCAAAGGCGGTGGTAAAAGCCATTCACGATGCCATGGTCGACCATCCCGTTTTAGCTCAAGTCACGACATCGAAGTAAATGATTTCAGGCTCCGGCTGGTAAAGCCGGAGCCTCTCTTTTCTTTACCTTCCTGACATGTGGTAAACATTCTTCTTCTTTTTCTTGTACTTCTGCTTCTTCCCTTTGAGCTCAAGGCTCAAGCCCCTCCTTCTCCCTATCTGCAAGAACTCCTTCAACAAGCCATCACGGAAAAACTTCACCAGGACCGCTACTGGCATCGCTTACTCCACTACCGACAAAACTATTTTGGTGGCCACACCAGCGAAGTCGATGATCCAGGGTTTTTCCTTTCACCAGATGGGAAAACCGATCCAGAAGCTGAATTACATGCAACACTGACATATTTTTTTTCTGACACCTTAGTTGGTCGCTCCAAACAGCCGGCACAATGTGCTTTTATTGCCCGATATCACTGGCTGAAAGAGAAACTGCACTTTCAGGAATCTAAACTTCTTCCACATCCATGTGAACGTTTTGTCAGTTGGCTTACAGAACTGAATCCTGCCTCGATTACCTTTATTTTTCCTTCGGCCTATATGGATAACCCGGCCTCCATGTTCGGACATTCATTTTTACGAGTGGATCAAAAAGGCCAAACCGCAGAAACGAATATTTTGGCGTATACAATTAACTACGCTGCGGAGGTCCCGCCGGATGCGGGGATTGAATTCGCATATAAAGGAATATTTGGAGGATACAAGGGGTTCTTTTCGACCATTCCCTATTACATGAAGGTCAAAGAATACCGGGATCATTGAGAATCGAGACATTTGGGAATATCGCTTGAATTTTTCACAAGAACAATATCACAGATTGCTCAGGCATGCGTGGGAATTAGGGAATGCCTATTTTGACTATTACTTCTTTAAAGAAAATTGTGCGTACCACATTCTCTCACTCTTGGAAGTAGCCGATCCTAATCTCCACCTGACCGACCAGTTTCACTTTGCGACCATTCCTGCCGATACCATTCGCCTTCTTACTCGACAGAAAGAATTGGTTCAAAAAATTACTTATCGTCCCGCCCGGAGTACTCTCCTCAAACGCAAGAGAGAAGCATTAACAAAAGAGGAAGCCGCCTTAGTTCCGAAAACTCCTTCACGATCCTCAGATAATAAGCCAATCCGAATTTCTTCAATTATCACAAAACCGCCAAACATTCCTTCTGGATTTCGCTTCAGACGTATTACGATATAAAGGGGTAACCGATCAAGACAACGTTGAAGCCTATAAGGCCAAAAATCGATCTATCCTAGTGGCGCGCAGTCAAATTCCCATCCCATCCGGCCCCTTTCCCGGTGAAACCTTTTTCTCTTTCTCCCGAACACGGACACCAAACGATCAGAGTCGGAGGTGGAGTCGGATGGAGAAACAATAAAACGTTTGAAGAAATCAACTTCCGAGGCGCCTATCATGATCTCCTGGACCCTGACCCAGGATACACCCAGGATGCCCAAATAGAATTACTTGATTTGCGGCTGAGGCATTATCAGCCCCAAAACCAATTTCGAGTAGAACGGTTCACCTTTGCCAATATCCTCTCCTTGGCCCCCATTGATTCGTTGTTTAGTTCGCCATCATGGAAAATCAATGTTGGAATGAACACCGTCAAGACATCGACTTGCGACCTCTGTTCAAATGGGAATGCCAATGCAGGAATCGGTGGAGCCCTGGAAACTCAGGTGTTTCAGCGGGAAGTCTTTTTTCTCTTTGGGGAGATGGATGCCAACATCAGTGGCGGGTACAAAGAAAATCACCGGGTGGGGGGAGGAGTATCTGGCGGCGTGATGGCCATCATTACTCCGAACTGGAAATGGCTCATTTCAGCAGGATATTTGTATTACCCCCTTGGAGATCGATCGCATGACATCCCTATTTCTGTTGGCCAACGATGGACATTTGCCAAAAACTTCGCGGTGCGTGCCACCTTCACCCACCATGAACGAGACAATGAAATTTTGGGTGTATTTCATGGATATTTTTGATTCAGGAATGCCATTATTTTCATCAACAAGTTTATAGGATCCACAGCTCCAAAACAACGACACAAAAACCCTTCATCCTTATAGATGCGAGATCATGAGAGTTGCAAAGACAAGTCGGACGCCACATTAAAATATATATCCAATTCCACCTATAAAATATTCGCTTCGAAAATTCACGGAGAGTTGGTTCCAGTGGTAATTCGCTGCACTGTATTTATACTCCCCAAACACGAACCAATTCGGGGCAACTACCAACTGAATCCCGCCAAAAAACTGATATCCCGGAGCTAAACTCGTTTCCATATTGCGGTCCCTTCTACCGGGAATATCCGAATGATGAAGGATTCCATTCGAGAGCCCCCCTCCTATTCCCACATACGGCCGTGCATACGGGCCAGGATACCGCAAGATGACATTGACCATCGAGCTATACGTCACAAGGCCACTTTTACCTTTACCCGTTTCTGCACCATTTTCTTCGATTGGGAATCTCAAGGAGTTATTCTGTCCAAATGACTCCAGTTCAACTCCAAGATATCCCTTAAAAGAAGACGGGAATAATCCAACCTTCACTCCCAGCCCAGGATGACCATGAATTCTTTCATCCGTAACACCATTACCCTTAAATGAAAGGCCCTGGTTTAAGGGTTGAGTGGCCATCCCATAACCGGCCAGATAAATCTCTATGTTCTCCAATGCATATCCTTTTGATGGAGCAGAAAGCAGCATCAAGCATATCAGGACTGCTACGATTTTCATGCTGAATGTTCCAAATTGTCACTCGGAAAAAACCCAGGTCCCCTCATTTTGGCAAAAAAAAGGGAGCACCCGGAATAACCTTCCAGGTGCTCCCCGCCAACATGGGAATCTCTCTTTGGAAAACCTAGTTTCCTCTCGCAATCGTACAAACTTCAGTATACACTCCCCATACAATATTTTTGTAGGAGGTATTCACATATACCAGCTTTGAAATTCCTCCATTGGCCATGGCGGTCTCAACTCGTGTATCTCCGGACGCCACAATGCCCAAAATTTGGTGGCTACAAGCTGTTCCAGTTTTCGCCGCTGCGACACCGTTATCCAACACCAAGCTTCCCCCCTGCACATCAGTGTAAATACCCGCGACAGCAAATGAGGCATTGGGCTGCTGGAAACTTGCCGCCCCCATACAGCCTACGAGCATGAAACACATTAACCCCACAAGAACCAGATTTACGCACAGTTTCATCAAAACCTCCTCTGTTAATGGTATATGAAACTTTCTCTAAAAATTCAGTTGCCCTTAAGTAGCGTAATCAAAAAATAATGTCAACAAACCGCTATCCGCTGCTCCTCCAAGAAACGCACTTTCTTCCCTACAATCTTCAAGAAGGTTAGGTAGTAATTCTTCTATACGATGAATCCTCACTGGCTAAAACCTGGGACACCCCCTTTCCACAGACCCTACTTTTTTGTTTAGATGAAGGACGTGAGCAGAATAGAGAGCTTCCGATTACTATGGCCAAATTTTATATGAGCATGTAAATGAGTTTAGAAGACGAATTTTGCGATATCATTAAAAAAGCCCGCTTTGGACAAGGGCTGGGAATTGAGACCCTGGCGGAATTGGCGAAAATGGAGCAGGCCGAGGTGGAGCACCTTGAGAAAGGCCATCGACCTCCGACCAAAGGCGAAATTCAAGGAATTAGCCAGGCCTTACACCTGCGTGCTGGACCCCTGGTAAGCCTGACTTTGGACGGATGGGTACCTCAGCCTCAACCGGAATGGACGACTGAACACGAACTTGTTCAGACCATCAAAGGCGACATTGGCGGATATGAGGTCAAAGGCTATCTGTTAACTGACCCAGCCACCAAACAGGCCCTCATGATTGATACAGGGTACAATGCCAAGCAAATGCTTGAGAGCATCTCCCGGCGTGATTTGACCTTGATCGGTGTTTGCCTCACCCATGGGCATACGGACCATGCGGGAGGGCTGGAAGAGATTCTGGCTCGATGGCCAGTGCCGGTCTATCTGGGAAATGGAGATTTCGATCTGCTCCCATGGCGACCACCTGACGCCTCCATAAAAATACCAGCCGACCATCAGGTGATTGCCTTGGGAGAGTTGACGGTTGAATGTTTGGCCACCCCGGGCCATACCCCTGGAGGATTTTGCTACCTGTTATCACTCAAAGGCCAAACCCTGTGTTTTGTGGGCGATACGCTCTTTTCCGGTTCGGTGGGGCGTTCCAACCCTTTTTCGCTTTATCCACAGCATTTGCAATCCGTGCGCCATACCCTGTTACACTTACCAAAGGACACCGCCTTGTTCCCTGGCCATGGTCCCTCCACAACAGTGACTGAGGAACAAGCGCACAATCCATTTGCCTGATATTGCATGTCAAACCAATTACTGGCTTGGCATTTAATAAGGACGTGTTAATGGATCACGAATCGCCTGAACCTTCAACTCATTCGGATCCTTCGGAGAATAAGCCAACTCCACCACCTTCTCTGTTGAATCCTATTGCTCCCACCGATTCACTGCACCGGACCAACCCACCTGCTCCTCCGCTTCTAATCAGGCCTATCTCCAAAAACGACATACGTCAAGAACACACAACACAGACATCCTCCAGCGGAAGAAATCATTGGCCATCACTTCAACCTGAACTACTCGAAACTGGAGATGAGGTGGACGAATTCCCTCCTCCAACTCCCAGCGCCTTTTCTCGATGGGGACTTCCTATTTTGCTTTTTGGGCTCACCGTATTCACCACACTCTGGGCAGGAGCATTTCAAGTGAATACGAAACCCGTCAATGGGGCCTGGGATTTTTTAATGCGCTATCCTGGCTCTTTAGTCAATGGAATCCCCTTTGCCGCAACCCTTTTAGGTATCCTCGTCACCCATGAATTCGGGCATTACCTCCTCTCTCGCATTCATCGTGTGCCCGCGTCCTTACCGCTGTTCATCCCTGGCCCTCCACACTTCATCGGTACCTTTGGGGCCGTGATTCGCATGCGATCGGCCATTATGAATCGGCGCGCGCTTTTTGATATTGGCGTTGCGGGTCCCATTGCCGGTTTTATCGCAGCAGTCGTGGCTATTATTATCGGACTCTCTCTTTCCCATATCGTCCCACGATCACAAACGTACGGCTTACAGTTGGGCGAACCACTCCTACTGCAATGGTTTGGCTGGCTCATGTTTGGCCCGATTCCTCCTACGCACGATATTGTACTCCATCCCGTTGCCTTTGCCGCGTGGTTCGGATTTTTCGTCACCGCAATTAATTTACTGCCTTTGGGTCAATTGGACGGAGGCCATGTGGCATTTGCGGTGTTAGGCCGCCGGCAACGCTCACTGGCCTTGGGAACGATTCCCATCCTTATTTATTTGGGCCTCACGGGTTGGCCTGGATGGATTCTCTGGGTCGGTCTGGCGAGCCTTGTCGGGATTGCCCACCCCCCGGTCATTGACCCTGACATCGTTTTGGGCAAACACCGCCGATGGGTGGCTTGGGCGGCCTTGGCAATCTTCATTGTGACTTTCGCCCCGGTTCCGTTTTCCGTTGGCTGACAGACATGTTAGCCTTCCCTATGCCCTGGTTGTTCAGGGAATATCATCCGTTTTCTCCACCATCGTTTCCGGGCTGGAATTCCCAGCCCAACTACGAAAAGGAATCGTGATCTCATGAGTGACTACCAGTCCCAATTACACACCTATATTCAAGATCACCGCCCCAGCTTTGAAGACCTGCTAGGTCAAATGGTGGAAGTACCATCAGTGAGTTCAGACCCTGAACATGCCCCCGATATGCACCGGATGGCGCAGTTAGCCGTTCAGTATCTGGAACAATTTGGAGCCAAGGCCTCTATTGTGAACACCAGTGGTTTTCCCAGCGTGTCCGGAGAATGGATGGCCGGGCGCCAATACCCCAGCCTGACCATTTACAATCATTTAGACGTCCAACCTGCTCAGGAACCCGAATGGCGGCAGCCTCCCTTTGCCTTTCATAAAGATGGTGATCGGTACTGTGGACGTGGAGCGACGGACGATAAAGGCCCGGCATTAACCGCCCTCTTTGCTGCAAAATTTGCCAGAGAAGCCGGCATCCCTCTGAACATCCGGGTCCTCTGGGAATTAGAAGAAGAAATTGCCAGCCCGAATTTTTCAGAGGTCCTTCAGAACCGTAAAGCGGTCCCTGCGTCCGATTCGGTTCTGGTGTCTGATACGATTTGGGTATCGAAGGATCGCCCGGCCCTCTCCTGTGGACTTCGCGGTTTGTTAGTCGCCAAGTTGGTGCTTCGCACAGGGGAAACTGATATTCATTCCGGTCTCACAGGCGGCGGGGCGCGTAACCCATTGGCGGAATTGTGTGAAGCCGCCTATTCCTGCTTGGACGCGAAAACGGGCCGGGTGAAAATACCAGGGTTCTACGATGACGTTGTCCCGCCCACCCGAACCGAACTCAAAAATTTTCTGGCATCAGGATTTCAGGTTCGGCTTTTTAAAGAAGCCTATCAACTGCGATCCCTGCGAACATCCGATCCTCAGGATTTACTCAAACGAATCTGGGCCTCTCCCACCTTTGAAGTTCATGGGTTAACGGGCGGGCATATGGGCCCAGGTGTCAAAACCATTGTACCGGCCTGTGGTGAACTCAAAGTGAGTATGCGATTAGTTCCCAACCAACATCCCTCAAAAATTTTCCGCCTCCTAAAAAAACACCTCCGTACTCGCAATCCTGATATTGAGGTGATTAATGATGGAGAACTGGAACCCTATCGTGGAATTTCCGATGGCCCTTATGCGGAGGCATTACAAGAGTCGGTAGCCCAGGCCTTTGGACGCCGCCCGGTGTTTGTACGGGAAGGTGGATCTATCGGGGCCATTGCGGTGTTACAACGGGCCTGGAAGGTCCCGATTCTGTTTATGGGTCTCAGTCTGCCTGAACATGGGTATCATGCACCCAATGAATATTTCGATTGGAGACAAGCTTCAGGGGGGATACAAGCCTTCGTCCACTATTTCGAGCACTTGAGTCGGATGCGATTAGAAAAACCCAAAACCCGATCCAAGCCAAAAACAAGCTAAGGTCCAGAAGAAGGTACCTGAACTGAAGGTAGGTCTTGAAAATGCACGAGGGTTCGGATATAGGCGAGAATATTGCGCCGCTCATCGGCCGACAATTGATGACTCCAGCCACTCATGGCCGTCCGGGGAACTCCCTCAGCAATAATCTCGAGGAGTTCCGCATCCGTTTTGGCTGAGGTGGCTGCCGACACTAAATTTCCTGGGCGTGGGGCTAACAGGGCCGCCCGTGGACCATCCCCCCTTCCTTCCGCCCCATGACATTCCAGACAATGAATACGATAGAGGTCTCGCCCCTGCTCCCCTCCTGGTTGCGCGCCAACAGTCCCTAACTCATAGGATGCGCCTAAACCTGAGAAGATCAGACCGTTCAGAAGAATCAGGACACCCATCCAAACCAGGCGATTCATGCCTTTAATTGTACTGCGTGAATGGCGTATCTTCAAAAATTCTGCCCACCGGGCAAATATTTTAGACAGGAATCCTGGGCAGTTGCAAAAATTCTTTACTGACTGCGCAACAATATCCGGAGCGGAATTCCCTCAAATCCATATTCCGTCCTGATAGAGTTTTCTAGATAACGCAGGTAGGAGGCTGGGACTTTGGGTGCGGATTTGACAAATAGCGCAAAGGTAGGAGGTTTCGTCGCCACCTGAGTGATAAATACGGATTTTTTCGGATTGCCTCTGACCAACGTCATGGGATTTTTTTCCAGGAGTTCCTGAACAAATAGATTCAGCTTACGGGTTTGAATGCGTTTGGAAAAATCTAGCCACAACCTGATCAATTTTAGGGAAAAGCCGCGTGAGCGTTTCCGGTTGAATTGCGGCACCATAGACAACCGGCACATAGGTAAAAAAGGGAAATCGCCGGGCTAATTCAAGATTGTAGGCGGGGTACGCCTCACGATCCCCTTCCCGCATGTCCCATTTATTCACAAGAATGATACAACCTCGCCCTTGCTTACTGATTAAGCCAGCAATTTTCGTATCTTGTTCTGTGACTCCTTCTACCCCATCCAAAACCAGCACGGCAACATCAGATCGTCCCAACGCTCGAATGGCTCGCACGACACTATAGCCTTCAATCCCACGCTCAATCCTCCCCCTTCGCCGGAGACCTGCCGTATCTGTAAAGATATACCGTCGCCCATGAAGACTGACCATTGAATCAATCGGATCGCGGGTGGTTCCTGGAATATCACTAACAATGAGTCGTTGTTCACCGAGAATGGCATTAACCAAGGTCGATTTCCCCACATTGGGTCGGCCTACCACCGCGATCCTTGGAATCTCTTTTGGGACTTCATGCTCCGGGGCTTGGGGAAGATAGGGCAAAAGGGCTTCCAGGAGTTCATCCACCCCTAATCCTCCCTCAGCCGAAATAGGGAAAATCGTTTTTATCCCCAATTTGTAGAAATCGGCCAAGAGCGGTTCAGCCTGAGGAGTATCGATCTTGTTGACCGCCAGAAAAACCGGCTTCGTCACCGGTCGCAACAGCTTAACGAGATCGGCATCCAACGGTGACAAGCCCACCCGGCCATCCATGACAGCAATGACCAAATCCGCTTCCTCAATGGCCGCTTGGGTTTGAAATTTGATCTGCTCCACGATGACATCGTCGGTGGTCAGATCCAGCCCACCGGTGTCGACCAGCGTGAATATCCGATTTTGATAATCGCACTCTGCCGTGTTTCTATCCCGAGTGACTCCGGAAACATCATCGACAATTGCCGTACGATGGCCAACAATCCGATTGAATAGGGTGGATTTGCCTACATTCGGCCGTCCCACAAGGGCTACCAAGGGTCTATGTGGGGATGGTTCTAAGGGAACTTCGACAGGCAAATCCGACGAACATAGTGACGATTCAAGAGATGGTCTGTTAGGGGAGCGAGTGGTACGAGAATGAGAAGATCGAGCCATTGGACAGCAAATACCTGAATTAGGGTAATCCAACTGGTAGGAAAATAAGTTTTAAGGCGTCAGGTCGTCTACCAGATCAACAAGACAATTAATCGAAGGAACCCGATCAGTGATAGCTTGGATAAAGCCCCCCAGTCAACTATCGGCGGATAAAGCTTTATTTAGACACAGAATTTAGCTCAGCCACAAGGAAATTTATCGAGGAGAATCTTTCCTGCAGTTCGATTGGTTTATGAGAAATGAATCCATGTGAATTATCCAGCAATCGGGTAACAACTATGACGGGTAGGCGAAAATGTTCAGACATTTTTCGTGATCCACCAGCCATTTCCACTGATGCGCTCAATTCATGAAATTATTCAGGAGATTGAAGCAGGGTAAAAGGTAGGAAACTACACCAGGTAAAATTCGATGAAAACCAACGATGTTACACATGGAGATGTTTCATCGCTGCCGCACAAAGAATGATAAACACCCCCATCCACAATGCTATGCGTTGAAATGGCACCGGCTCTACGGCCATCTCTTCCAATTCCTCGCTTGTCTCACTACCTGTAGGTTCATTTTTAAAGATTATGGTGTACAGAAAAATGGTCAGAATTCCCAGCACCAACGCCAATTTGATGAAAAAGACTGTGAGGTATTTTGCATGATGGGCGACGTTTTCCCCCGACTGCATGACCATCCCCTCACTCACATAATGGAGATTGACTCCTCCAGTGAAAAGGATGACCACCAAAAGAATCCCGACCACCCGTTTATATTGCCGATAGAAAGTTTCAGATATTGGTCGGATAAATTGTTTCGGGACAGCGGTTTTAAGACTGGGCGTCACAGCCATAACAAGAAAGGCCAGCCCACCAATCCACACCACGGCAGACAGGAGATGCAGCCAATGCACCAGGATGGGAATAATCTGATTAAGGTCGGTGAGAACTCCGAGGAGGGATTCCATTAGAACTTAAACACAGGTTTTTCATTCCCGAACCGACGCTTCCGAAGTTCTTCCATTAATTCAATCGTCACGGTTGGAAGGCCTTGTTCGGCGGCATGACGCTCGACGCCTTTTTTAACCATCGCCCGTAAAAAGTAGGGGATGCGACTGAGCCGTTCTTCCGCAGCAGCTTCCCATTCCACAGACGAGACTTCCGGCACATTGAAAGCCACTTTTATTTTCTCTCCCCCTTTGGGAGTATATAGACACCATTCGTCCTCATCCATCGCATCCCCGTGGTCCACGTAGGGACGAGCACGACACCCTCCGCAAATTTCACTGTATTCGCAATCTCCACATTTGCCCTTAAGGTGTGGATAACGAAATGCATTGAAAACTTCCGAATTTTCCCATAAATCAACAAAGCTGGTCTGGCGGATGTTTCCTGCGGACAAGGGCATATAAGGGCAAGGCGTGAGGTCACCGTTTGGCGTCACTCGCGCATAGTTAGTCCCTGCCAGACATCCTCCTCCCATATAGCCTTGGGCTTTGGTGATGGGAGAATTTGGGTCCTTTTCATAGGCTAGGCGTTTGAAATGTGGTGCACAACGCGCCCGAACCAACATGTCCTGGTATTTATCTTGGCTCTCCACCAAATAGCTCAAGACCTCTTCATATTGTGAAGGAGTGATGTCAGTGAGCTCTTCACCTCGTCCTGTGCACACCATGAAAAAGACATTTAAGACTTTGGCCCCCAAATCGTGCGACCAATCGATGACGGCTGGCAATTCCTTGTAGTTCATGGGCTGTGCACTGAAATGTACTTGGAATTGCAGGCCATTTCGCTTGCAGGCTTCAATACCAGCCATAGCCCCTTCCCATGCACCAGGTAAACCTCTAAACGCATTGTGTGTTGCTGAATCCAGGGAATCAATACTAATTCCTACGCCCATCACACCAATGTCTACCATGGCTTTCGCCATCTTGTCGTCAATCAGCATTCCATTCGTGCCGAATACGACCATAAATCGTTGCTCAACTGCATGACGCGCGATTTCAAGAATATCGGGACGAACCAACGGCTCGCCTCCGGTAATCACCAGAAGGCTTCCGGCATTGACTTGGGCAATCTGATCAATAAGACGGAAACATTCTTCTGTCGTCAATTCATCATGCCCACCGCCCATTTTTGTCGTGGCATCCAGGTAACAATGTTCGCATTTGAGATTGCATCGCTTGGTTAAATTGAGAGCCACCAGGTAGGGCTTAAAATCATCCACAGTTCGGCCGTCTCCAGGCCCTCCTGACTCTGGGCGAAAATTTTCAAACTTTGTTACTGCACTGGCCCCTAACGAGCTCAGCGTATTGAAGAATGAACTGATGACAGGGAGTGACTTACCCATTGTGGCCGGCTCCGGATTGAGCCTCAGAGGGAGCCCCCGCGCCGGTTAACTTGGCCACGATGTCCTTGACGTTTCCAGTTTTCATGGCTTCTTCCATAGTGGTTTTAGCTTGCTCAATGCCCTGGTTCGCCACATCCAGAGTTATAGTTGTGGTCCCAATTTTTTCAGCATGCTTAATAATTAACGCTTTAGTACAATCCCGCATAAATCCAGCAGGAGCTCTTTCTAATCGTTGAAGGGCATCCGGCTCCCAAATATACGGAGTCGGCTCCATTTGTGTCGCCAGTACTTTCCTTATTAGATTCAGAGACCATAGTTGCCGTCTCCCCAGCCGTTTTATTGGCGAAAATTGGTGTGTAGTCTTCGCTTGCCGCTTCCTGAATCATCGCGCCTGAATATTCCAAGGTAATGGTGGTCATTCCAAGTTTCCTGGCGGTTTTTTCGATTTTCGCTTTTGCCCGTCGGCGTTGGAAACCAGCGGGAACGGCTCGAATTGCTTCACGAGCATCTTTCGTCCACTGCATAGGGATATCGTCATATGCTACTTGGGTTTCCAAGCCACCTTCCGCTTTGGCAGCCGCATCAAAAATAGATTTATCGACTTGTTTAAATTGCGCTCCATCCAAACCACAAACAGGACACATCACCGGATGGTCGCCTTTCCCAATATATCCACACCCACCACAGACGTAATAGTCTCTCGACATTCGAGCCAGATACGATTTATTTCCTGCGCTTATTGGCTCAGAAGCCTCCGCCGGTATTTCCTCCACTACCTGGGACATCATACCGCTCAATGTTGAGCCCATTAGGTCCTGCGCAACTTCATTGCCTGCCTGCATAGTATTCCGATCGACTCCGGCCGCATCGAGAGTACCACCTAAGCGTTTTCATAGCGTCCATCGCACCCTTGGGTAAAATATCTCCAACCGCATCATCAATGACTGAATTACTGATGATGGTATGACCCTTTTCGATGGCATATCGATGAATCGCAGTCTTTGCCACTCCCCGCGCAAAGACCGGGATCTTCTCCATCCGTCTTAAGGCTTCTTCCGTCCAGGCAATCGTGTATTCGGCCTGGGTGTCAATCGGAGGAACAAACTTCTTATTGGATATTAATATATTACAAGGAGCTGAACGCAAAAGATTTTCGGCATTGCTGCCAATATCCATATCATCATCGCTATGCACCCCAATCCGTCCAACGATAAGCAGCCATGGCTGCTCTTTTCGAACGTACTGAATAATTTTCTCAAACGCTTTTCCGTCAAGCAGAGTAGTCTTAATATCTGCGCCCTCATCCTGTGCGACATCGCGAGAGACATCCAGATGAGACTGGTAAATTTTCGCGAGTCCGCTGTCGATGACTTCCTCGTGAAGCTTTTCCTGCTCCTTAAATCGAAACACCTTCCCAGCCTCTTCATTCAAGACACCGGAAATACTGTGAAACGCCGCATAATGAAAATAGGGATCGAATGCTGATATCGCTTCCACCGGTTTATTGAGAGCCTTTCCCAAGGCGAGCGCGGTCTTCAGTCCGCCAAAGGAGTAATGGCTCCCATCTACAGCTACTACAATTTTCCCACCGTTCATGGGTTTGGTATCTTTCACAATGAACATGTCCGAATTACGAATCCGACGGATCACACGTTCCGTGTTGCTTCCGATCACAGAGTCCTTCACCGCACCAACTCCCAAGGCTCCCATAATGGTCAGGTCATACCCATTTTTTGTGATATCTTCCGCAATTGCTTTCCAGTTTCGTCCCTCAAGTGAACGTCGCTCCAGAGGAATGTTTGCTTCCGCGCATTTCTGGTCGACAAAATCCAAATACGAATCTGTAATTATTTGCAAGCCTCTGGTGATAAGGGAATCATGGATTTGGCGCTGGCGATCTAACTCTTTTTCGTCGTGATATTCCTCAGGAAGACCTGCCTCCATTTGTTTAAACCGCTTATCATGCATCTTGGCCGCATATACATGGCTTCCCACAATTTTCGATCCGAAAATTTTCGCGAACTGCACTCCCAGTTCCACAGCCATATTCGAATGGTCTGAATTATCAACCGGGACATATATTGTTTTGTACATCAACAAGCCTCCTTACAGATTTCCGCCAAAAAAAAGCGGCACCAGGCCCTCGTCTCAATCGCCGGGAAATTTTTATAAACAGATGTTTTTTCAAATAAAATAAGAGCGGATCTTACCACTGGGAATTCTAGGTACGCAACCCAATGACCATTTCCACCTTGACATGAGTGAAATATAAAAAATCCTATATTTTTCAAATGCATTGAATGGCTCATGTTAGCATTTTCCCAGTCCAGTACAAATTCATGGAAAGCACCTCAAAAACACTCACCATTTATGGTGCGTAGCCCTTAGGTTACACATGGACAAGTCGTTGGCGCTTTCCAAGCTTTCACTAAACGAACCCCCATTAAATTAATATTCTCCTTTAAGAAGCGACACAGGACTTAAATATTCGAAAAACGAGGCTCGAATTGCCAAAGATGGCAACTCATGCTGCAACCTAACCCTCCCCGTGGAGTTCTGACGGTCTAGGCTCCAGGCAAATCAATCAAAATGAGGAAAGCCATTATATTAGTCCGTCTCACTTTTTCTTTATGAGAACTTTGCGTTATGGGAATTTTATGTTTTACTAACCTTTAGCCGAAAACAAAGAACGAAACCGTGAAAGCCTCAAGTTTTTCGGTTATAGCCAAACCAAAAATTGCGGATAGAGGTTTAATTGCGCTAAATTAAGTGTTTTGTGCTTTGCTTTATTCACCAACTGAGACCATGCCATTCAGGGCATGTGGGCTCAAGCAATTGGTTAGGGGGAACTCTTGATGAGACAAACCAATTTTCTCTTTACCTCGGAATCGGTTACGGAAGGTCATCCGGATAAGATTGCCGATCAGATTTCCGACGGTATACTTGACGCAATCATTGCAAAAGACAAGAACTGCAGGGTGGCCTGTGAAACCATTCTGACTACAGGAATCGCCTTTGTGGCGGGAGAAATTTCCACCAGGGCGTATGTAGAAATTCCTGAAATTATTCGTGAGACGATTCGTGAGGTGGGGTATACCGATGCGACATGGGGATTCGATTACAGTACCTGCTCGGTGTTAACCGCCATTCATAACCAATCGGGCGACATTGCTATGGGTGTGGATTCAGGTGGCGCTGGCGATCAAGGGTTAATGTTCGGGTATGCCTCGAATGAAACCCCTGAACTCATGCCAATGCCTATTATCCTGGCGCACCGTTTAACCAGAAGACTTGCAGAAGTTCGAAAAAAGAATATTCTCCCCTGGGTTCGGCCTGATGGAAAGTCACAGGTGACAGTCGAATATAAAAACGGGAAACCCATTCGCATTGACACCATCGTCCTTTCCACACAACACAGCGATGCGGTTACCTCAAAGAAAATCGAAAAAGATGTGATGGAAAAAGTAATCATTCCCGTCATGCCTAAGAAATTTTTCAATCAAAAAAATATCAAATTTCACATTAATCCCACCGGACGATTTGTCACCGGTGGCCCCATGGGAGATACCGGACTGACAGGGCGAAAAATCATCGTAGACACTTATGGGGGGGTTGGCAGTCACGGAGGAGGAGCTTTTTCCGGAAAAGACCCCAGCAAAGTAGACCGATCAGCCTCATACATGGCGCGATATATTGCTAAAAATGTCGTTGCCGCCCAATTGGCAGAAAAATGTGAAGTGCAATTGGCTTATGCCATCGGAGTTGCAGAACCAGTTTCTGTTTTGGTTGATACCAAAGGCACAGAAAAAGCATCCGTTGAGCAGATCGAAAAGCTCATCATTAAACACTTTCCGTTGACTCCAAGAGGCATCATCGAGCATCTCAAGTTGCGCCGCCCGATTTACAAAAGAACTGCAGCATACGGACATTTTGGGCGAAACGAACCAGGGTTCACCTGGGAAAAAACCGACATAGCAAATTTACTCCGAAAAGGTGCAGGCCTATAATTTTTAAGCGCCTCGGCCTATTTGAGTAAGGGGGATTTCAAGGCTCCCTTCTTATGTCCAGCATCTTCAATCACTCATCCTGAGAAGGGGAAGAAACTTCTATGAGCACTGCAACTATGACTAAAGCCGCCTCAACTGACTATAAAGTTGCGGATATCCGTCTGGCCGATTGGGGGAGAAAAGAATTACGCATTGCCGAAACAGAAATGCCGGCATTGATGGCCCTTCGAGAGAAATATCATGACTCCCAACCATTAAAAGGGGCCAAAATTCTTGGTTGCATTCACATGACCATTCAGACCGGGGTGTTAATTGAAACGCTCATCAATCTGGGAGCTGAAGTTCGCTGGTCTTCCTGTAATATTTTTTCAACACAGGATCATGCCGCAGCTGCCATCGCCGCAAAGGGAATTCCTGTATTTGCCTGGAAGGGTGAAACAGAAGAAGAATATGAGTGGTGCCTGGAGCAAACCATTATAAAAGATGGCCAACCGTGGGATGCCAACATGGTTCTGGATGACGGTGGGGACTTGACGATGATGCTCCACCAAAAATATCCAGCCACATTAAACCGTATTCATGGAATTACTGAAGAAACAACCACCGGGGTCCATCGCCTACAGGAAATGTTAAAAAATGGCACGCTAAAAGTTCCAGCCATTAATGTGAACGATTCGATCACCAAATCAAAAAATGATAACAAGTATGGGTGCCGACACAGCTTGAATGACGCGATCAAACGCGCGACTGACCATCTCCTGGCAGGAAAAAAGGCCCTCGTAATCGGGTACGGCGATGTCGGAAAAGGTTCGGCTCAATCACTTCGCCAGGAAGGCATGATTGTCAAAATTTCAGAGATTGATCCCATCTGTGCCATGCAAGCCTGCATGGATGGGTATGAAGTGGTCTCTCCCTATAGAGATGGGATCAATACAGGCAAGGTCGAAGACACCAACTCCGACCTTCTTCAACACACAGATTTCGTCGTCACGGCTACTGGCAACTTGAATGTCTGCGATTCAGCCATGCTGCAATCCTTGAAATCTGGGGCGGTCGTTTGCAATATCGGGCACTTCGACAATGAAATCGATACTGCCTTTATGCGTAAGAACTGGGAATGGGAGGAAGTGAAGCCTCAGGTGCATACGGTGTATCGTGACAAAGCCAGCAATGATCACCTCATTTTGCTGTCCGAAGGGCGATTGGTGAATTTGGGAAATGCGACCGGGCACCCTTCCCGAATCATGGATGGTTCATTTGCCAACCAAGTCCTCGCTCAAATTTACCTCTACGAGCGGAAATTCGCAGACCAAAAAGGTGGACCAATCACAGTGCAGGTTTTACCGAAACATCTCGACGAAGAAGTGGCTGCCCATATGGTTCGGGGGTTTGGAGGGGTTATCACTAAACTCACTCAAACTCAGGCTGATTATATTCACGTACCAGTCAATGGACCGTTTAAAGAAGACAGCTACAAGTATTAACATTTAGCTCTAGCGGTAGTCTTGATATTTCTTGCCAGTGACCTCATCCAGAGAAAATAACAAATGATGATAATGTTTCTACAAAATTGATATGCGAATTCAAAAATAACCACAGACATGAGTATTGAGGGGGCCTTGGCTCGACAGGGCCTCCTAGCTTTTTTCAAACAAGTCTGGTATCCTATTCATATGAATGGAATCAAGATTGATTGCTGCTATAGTATTGCCTCTTCCCAACTAAATTGGTAGCATGTAACCTCTCAAACCACTCTTTTACACGGGAAAATCAAGTCCCGTGTTAGTCGGTTTCAATAACCCACTTTCGTATATGTAAAAGAGATTTCAATCCTAAGGTTTTATTTCACTAACAAATCTATCACCGTTGAATTTCCCATCCAGGCATGGGGAACATCCTCTTAGGTGACTAGAGATATAAGAGGACTTAGACAGCTATGTCACGAACGTTAGACCCCTCCTTAGCCGGAACTCCACAACGAGATTACCCCACAATGATTCTGTTTGGGGCTATTGTCTTGACCACAATCGTCGGGCTCCCATTGTATGCCTACTTTTACGATTTCTCCTGGGTAGACTGGACCATGTTTGTTATGCTTTACCTATTTACAGGATTAGGCATTACTGTCGGCTATCACCGGTTAATTACCCATAGGAGCTTTAAGTGCCCAAACTGGATCAAAGCCACTTTCTTAATCGCAGGCGGTATGGCGTTAGAAAACTCAGCACTACGATGGGCCAGCGACCATATTAGACACCATGCCCGATGCGACCAGAAAGAAGATCCCTATAACGCCACCCTGGGTTTTTGGCACAGCCATTGTGGCTGGATTTTCTGGAAAGATCCCAATCGTGACCCCAAATATGCCACCCGGCTTTTGCAGGATCCTCTGATTTTGTGGCAAGACAAATATTACCTTCCCATTCTTTTGTCTGGACTTGTGCTGCCATTCGTCGTGGGGCTTTTGTACAATGGGTGGATTGGGGGTGTCGGGTGCTTCCTCCTGGCTGGGCTCGCACGTACCTTCTTTGTCCTAAATTCAACATTCTTCATTAATTCCATTTGCCATATCTGGGGTGATCAACCCCATGGAACATCTGATTCGAGCCGAGATAGTTGGTGGATATCATTACTCACATTTGGAGAGGGATATCACAACTATCATCATATGTATCAAAGTGACTATCGAAATGGAGTTCGCTGGTATAATTTTGATCCATCCAAGTGGCTTATATGGACGTTGAGCAAATTAGGCTTAGCCTATGATCTTCGTCGCCAGGCTCCTAACCAGCCGTAACGACATTTAGCATTTAGAGGCTCCTCCAGCCTGGGTTGGAATCTCGGACGGAGCCTCCTCTCCTGCTTTTTGTTATCCGGCCAATCTCTCACACATCTCATTATTGCGCACCTAAGAAGTCGTGTGATAAATTCGCCTGCATTCACGCGGGTTTTTAACAATATGATTACAAGTGAACTTCAACAAAATACGGGTAGATTTCTGATGAATACCTATACCCGCCTACCCATTTCCCTTGTTCGAGGAAATGGATGTCTGGTGTATGATGCAGAAGGCCGGGAATATCTCGATTGTCTCGCGGGGATTGCCGTCAATATCCTAGGCCATGCCCAACCGGATCTTGTGGAGACCATCACGCGACAAGCCCGGCAACTCATTCATACCTCCAACCTGTTTTATACCGAACCCCAAACCAGGCTGGCCCAAAAGCTGGTGGAGCTGTCCTTTGCGGACAAAGTGTTCTTTTGTAATAGCGGGACAGAGGCCAACGAGGCCGCGATAAAGTTAGCCAGGAGGTATGCACACAACACCTTTGGTCCGGAACGGTTTGAAATTTTGACCATGGTGAATTCCTTTCATGGACGAACATTGGCGAGTCTCACGGCAACCGGCCAGCCAAAATTACAAGAAGGGTTTGGACCGCTTGTTCCGGGCTTTCGATACGTTCCATTCAATGATCTGGAAGCCTTGAAAGCCAATATCACTCCCCAAACGGCAGCGGTGCTGTTAGAACCCATTCAGGCTGAAGGTGGGATCATGGTTCCCCATCCTTCCTATCTGAAGGGACTTCGAGAGTTCTGCACAGAGAAACAAATCCTTCTGATTTTCGATGAAGTCCAAACCGGGATGGGTCGCACGGGAACGTTGTTTGCTTATGAGCAGTTCGGAATTCAACCCGACATTATGACGTTGGCTAAAGGCTTGGGGGGAGGCCTCCCCATTGGGGCCTGTCTAGCTACCGACAACGTCGCAGCGGCATTTGAACCAGGCACTCACGCCTCCACCTTCGGAGGCAACCCTTTAGCCTGCGCGGTAGCCTTAAAAGTCTTAGAACTCCTCATTGAAGGCGGAAAACTTGAACAAGGGCTGGTTGCCGGTCGCTATTTAGCCAAAGGACTTGGCTCCCTGAAAGAGCAATTCTCCTGCATTCATGAAGCCCGCGGCATGGGCCTCCTCCAGGGATTAGAATTAACCATTGACGGAAAACCTCTCGTCCTGGAATGCCTTGAGCGACGGGTCCTAATCAACTGCACTATGGGAAAGGTCCTCCGATTTGTGCCTCCCTTAATCATCAGTAACGCCCAGATTGATCGGCTCCTGTCCGTCCTCTCTGACGTTCTTTCCAAGCATCGATAAATCATGTCGTTACCAAGGCAGCCTTCTCGTACCCGAAAATCCCCCACTTCCGCACAGCGCAAGAAGAGGACGGCCCTTCCGAAGGACTTGCTTACCGTGGCCGATATTCCCAGGGATACAATTCACCATTTGATTGCTCTTGCTCAAAAGATGAAGGCTGCCCGAAGACAGGGGCGCACCACCTTTCCTTTGAAGGGCAAAACGTTGGGTCTTATTTTTGAAAAACCCTCTACGCGGACCAGGGTTTCCTTCGAAGCCGGGATGAATCAACTTGGTGGACAAGCCATATTTCTAGCTTCCGAAAAAATCCAATTGAGCCGTGGAGAAAGTTTAGCCGATACGGCAAAAGTTCTAACGCGATATTTGGATGGACTCGTCGTAAGGACATTCAACCAAGCCTCCCTAGAAGAATGGGCCCGACATACCTCAATTCCTGTCATCAATGGGTTAACGGACGATTGTCATCCCTGCCAGGCATTAGCTGATCTTTTGACCATTGTCGAACACAGGGGCCACGCGAAAGGCTTAAAGCTGGCATACATTGGAGACGGAAACAATATCACGCACTCCCTCATCGAGATCGGGCCAAAGGTCGGCATGCACGTGATCGTAGGATGCCCAAAAGGCTATGAACCTGATCCCCGCATCGTTGAGGCGGCCAAAAAGAAGGCCAACAAACAGGTGCCAGAATTGAAATTACCCATGATCCTAACATTGCGGCAACGGACGCTGACGTGATCTACACAGATGTCTGGATCAGCATGGGCCAGGAACACGAGCAGCAACCACGCATGGAAGCTCTGGCGCCCTATCAGGTCAACAGGCAGACTCATGCAGCAGGCAAAACCCAATGCCCTGGTCATGCATTGCCTGCCGGCCCATCGGGGAGAGGAAATAACCGAAGACGTGCTGGATGGCCCACAATCAGTCGTTCTGGACCAAGCCGAAAACCGCCTACACATCCAAAAAGCTATTTTGCTTGAATGGTTAGGAAGATAGCATTCATGAAGAAACGCGCCGGCGCAACCTCCCTCAGCACCCGATCCCGTTCTGCAGCATCTCCTCAACCAATGCCGCCACAAAAACCCGGAGATCAAAAACTCTGGGGAGGGCGATTTCAAGGCCAAACACATCAACTAGTGGAAACGTTCACGGCCTCGATCAACGTTGATCGCCGCCTGTATGAATACGACATTGAAGGCAGCATCGCCCACTGTAAAACGTTACAACGGGCTAAGGTCTTGCCGCAGCGAGAATGCCAAACCATTATTCGAGGACTCCTGACCATTCGGGAGGACATTCGCGCAGGCCGCCATCAATGGAAGACCGAAGATGAAGATGTGCATATGAGCATTGAACGGCGGCTGACTGAGCTCATTGGGCCAGTTGGCGGGAAACTCCACACCGGCCGAAGCCGGAATGATCAAGTCACCCTGGATCTTCGACTCTATCTCAGGGATACCCTCCAACACCTGAGCAATGATCTTCGCTGTACTTCAACAGTCGCTCGTGACGCTCGCTGAGCGGTATATGGGAGTGATGATGCCGGGCTATACACATTTACAGAGGGCCCAGCCCGTTCTCTTTTCGCATCATGCCCTGGCCTATGTTGAAATGGTTGAGCGGGACAAAGGGCGTCTCCATGATGCCTTGGTTCGAATTAACGTCATGCCGTTAGGTTCCGGTGCGCTAGCTGGAAACAATTACCCGATCGACCGACACTATACTGCTTCCTTATTACATTTCCCTCGCGTGACCCAGAATAGCCTGGATGCCGTGTCTGACCGAGATTACGTCATTGAGGTGCTTAGCGCTTGCGCCATCGTGATGATGCACCTCTCTCGTTTAAGTGAGGAGCTGATTTTATGGTCATCACAAGAATTCCACTTCACAGATCTTCCCGACGGATTTTGTACGGGCAGCAGCATGATGCCACAGAAAAAAAATCCAGACGTCCCTGAACTGATCCGCGGAAAAACTGGTCGGGTCTATGGACATTTGTTCAGCCTCCTGACCACTTTAAAAGGATTGCCTCTCAGTTATAATCGAGACCTTCAGGAAGACAAAGAACCGTTGTTTGACACATTGGATACCGTGACGACATCGGTTAAAATTTACGCAGAACTCCTGGCTCAACTAACGATACGACCTGAGCCTATGAAAGAAGCGGTGTCTCAGGGTTTTCTGCTTGCCACGGAGTTGGCGGACTATCTGGTTAAAAAGGGGATGCCTTTCCGTGAATCCCACCACGTGGTGGGAAGTCTGGTACGGGAGTGTTTAGCGAAAGGGAAGGATTTGGGACAACTCACCCAACAGGATTTACTGAATGCCTCATCGTCTTTTGACGCCAAGGCATTTCAAGTTTTAACTCCCGAAGCTGCGATTAACAGTAAAAACATTATAGGTGGTACGGCTACAGCCCAAGTCACAAAACAGATCAATGGTTGGAAAAAATCATTACAGGCCGAAATGAAACGTTCGATGAAAAAACAGTGAATGGCATGAGGCAAATCCTAAAGATTCCTACCGGGTATTTCCTCATTTTTTGCATACTGGCGCTCCTCTTCTCCTCAAGGGTTGCGGAGCAGTGGGCCCTCCCATTCCCCCAGAAAAAGTTGGCATTGAAGCCAAGAGACTCAAGCAACAGCAAGATCAGGCCAGAAACAGAGGGAAGCCTTTGACCGAGGACCCCCTGAATGTACCAGTGGAAGAGGCAGTGGAATTACCCACCGTGTATCCTATCGATACCCGATAATACACAGGGATTTGTCCAGGGAGAACCTCACGAGGTACAATGAGGCCCCCGCAGTCTCTCCAACTGTTTGTGGAGGATAAAAAGAATGGATACCTCTCTCACTCACTGTGCAATTCGTCCCAAACTTCTTTTGCTTGATCCTTATCCACGAAATAATCCCTATCGTATGACGGCTAGCGAACGCCGGTCGATCTGGTTTCCGAAACTCAGCCTACCAGCGATTGCCGCCTATACTCCGACAACATGGGATATCGAAATCGTGGACGAAGCCGTTAGGGATATCGATTTTGAGACTCCCTGTGATGTGGTTGGAATATCCATCATGACGTGTTATGCCCCGAGAGCCTATGAAATCGCAGATGAATTTCGTCGACGGGGGAAACCGGTCATTCTCGGAGGAGTGCACCCCACCTATTGCCCAGATGAAGCCCTTCGCCATTGCGATGCCATTGTCTGCGGGGAAGCCGAAGACCTTTGGCCTCAAGTCATCACCGACATCGAGGCCGGGGCCATGAAACGAATCTATCGCATGGACCAATTTCCAACCTTGAGTCATTACAAACCTCCGCGTATTGAATTGCTCAGCCCGGATTCTTATATGACCAGGCTTTGCACCTTCACGACGCGAGGATGTCATTTTGATTGTGAGTTTTGCAGCGTTTCGCCATTTAATGGCAAAACCACTCGACGCCGACCCGTTCCCGAAGTCATTGAAGAGCTGAAACGAGCCAAAGAATGGCTGCGCTCGGACATTATTGAACGAATGACCCGTGGGTCACTTTTCCACGCCTTAACAACTTCCCTGAAAATTTGGGTAGGGCTGGAAGAAGGTTCGATTGTTGCTTTTGTTGATGACCTGCATAACAGTCATCGTGCCTACTGCCGTGAGTTATGGCAGGCCCTGAAATCTCTCAATATTAAATGGGGCTGTCAATCCACTCTCTTTCTTGGGGATGATCCTGAAATGGTACGATTGGCTGCCGATAGCGGTTGCGTATCGGTTTTTGTCGGGATGGAATCGTTGTCGGATGATTCGCTCGATGAAACCAACAAAGGATTCAATCAGGTGCGGAAATTTGAAAACCAAATTAAAATGTTTCATGACCATGGCATCATGGTGAACCCCGGTCTCGTGTTTGGATTTGATAATGATGACGAATCGGTATTCGAAACCGCCGTAGAATTTTTAACACGAAACAAAGTCGAATTGGCCTACTTTAATGTGTTGACCCCCCTTCCAGGGACGGCCTTGTTCGAACGCTTTAAGCAGGAGGGCCGGATCATTGATCAGGACTGGTCGAAGTATGACGGGAAGCATGTGGTATACACACCCAAACGCATGTCAGCCGAGCAATTACAGGAAGGCTTTTTCTGGGCCAACCACCAATTTTATTCCTGGCCCTGCATCTGGAATCGGATGGGGCATAAAAGCCAACGACTGATTCCCCGGCTTGAAATGAATTGGGAATTTCGAAAATTGATTTACCGTACCACACCCAAAGGTGCTCTATCCCCCCTGGCTAAAGTCTTAAAAAATCTGCAAACCAAGCTCCCGACATGTGAAACGCAGCAACTCATTCCTAACGCTCTTCACCCTCAACCATCTCCTGCTTCCAAACCCCAGGAACTCTGCTTGAAAATGAAAGCTCGTCGTCACGATGCCTTTGCGGCCTTGTTCATTGATCTGGAGGGAACATTAGACCACCTGAATGCCAAAGAACTATTGAAAAGGATTACAACAAGCTGGACGTGAGGCCAAAATGGACATCGTGGTCAACTTTGAGAATCTAAAACATGCGACTCCGAAAGCTATTTACACCTTATTGGATGGGGAAATTCTCCGAGCCATCACCCCCCACACAAAATTACGGTATCGAAACTTAAAAGAAGCCTTTCAATCCATTGTTTCAGAAATCTCTCTTGAGAATTTGGACTTGTTTGATGAGGATATCCAGCATGCATGATTTTCACTACCAAGGGGACGAATTATTCTGTGAGGAGGTCCCCATTCGCCAAATTACCGAACAGGTGGGGACTCCCTGTTACATTTATAGCCACCGGACATTGATTCGACATTTTCATGCTTTTGATCAGGCCTTCAATGCCATTCCGCATATCGTGGCCTTTGCCATGAAAGCGAATTCGAACCTGACCGTTTTGCGTCTCCTCGCCAAGGAAGGGAGTGGCGCAGACATCGTGTCGGGTGGAGAACTTTTCCGCGCATTAACAGCCGGAATGGCACCCAACAAAATCGTCTTTGCCGGGGTCGGCAAATCCAAAGAAGAAATTCGATATGCATTGGAATCGGATATTCTGATGTTCAATGTTGAATCTCCCGGTGAACTTCAGCAGATCAATGAGGTCGCTGGCTCCATGGGCCTTCGCGCCAAAGTGGCGTTGCGCATCAATCCGGACATTGATCCCCAAACCCATCCGTACATTTCTACCGGATTAAAAAAAAGCAAATTTGGAATTGGGGCGGACCGGGCACTTGAAGAATTTGACGCAGCAGGGAACCTTCCTCATATTGAAGTGGTAGGCGTTCACTCACACATTGGCTCCCAATTAACCCAGATCACCCCATTTGTTGATGCCTTAAAAAAAGCTATCGCCTTAATTCAGACACTCCAAGCTAAAGGTGTCCATATCCAATATCTCAACATAGGCGGAGGACTAGGCATTACCTACTCGGACGAAACGCCGCCTCATCCCAAAGAGCTGGCTGAGGCTATTTCTCCGTTGCTCCAATCCGTCTCATGCCAAATTATTATGGAACCGGGCCGGTCCATTGTAGGGAACGCGGGCATCTTGGTGACGAAAGTGCTGTATAACAAGGAAAGCGCGGACAAGCATTTCGTGATTGTCGATGCCGCAATGAATGATCTGTTACGACCAAGCTTATATGATGCCCACCACGATATTCAGCCGGTATTAAAGAAAGAGTCATCCGTCAGTCAACACTGTTGATGTAGTCGGACCCATTTGCGAATCAGGAGACTTTTTAGCAAAAGATCGAAAAATGCCCCATTCTCAACCCGGAGATCTCCTGGCCGTCATGAGTGCCGGAGCGTATGGATTTACAATGGCTTCAAATTATAATTCCCGGCCACGCGTCCCCGAGGTGCTCGTGAAAGGGAAGGACATCACAGTCATTCGAAAACGAGAAAGCTACGAGGACCTCATTCGAGGCGAAACCATTTCAGAAGCTTTCTCGAATTGATTTTTCGATTTAAAGACTTGAGTTGATTCGCCAGGGCGTTCTTCGTTTTGTAGTTACAATACACAAAAATTCCCTACACCAAAGATTGAGGTCAGAATTATGTTCAGCGGTTCGTTAGTCGCTATTGTCACCCCATTCTCGAAGGGAAAATTTGATGAAAAGGCCATGGCCGAACTCATCGAATCCCAAATTTCTTTTGGGACCCATGGCATTGTACCTTGTGGGACGACAGGCGAATCAGCCACCTTGACCCCGGAAGAGCATGAACGGGTCGTTTCATTCACCGTCGAAGTGGTGAATAAGCGGGTTCCTGTCATTGCCGGAACAGGCTCAAACTCTACCGATGAAGCCATTACCTTTACGAAACATGCCAAAGCCGTGGGTGCCGATGGGGCTTTGCTCATCACGCCGTATTACAATAAGCCCACACAGGAAGGGCTTTATCGTCATTTTGCCGCTATCGCCAAAGCCGTCGACTTACCCCAGATCCTTTATAATATTCCAGGGCGAACCAGCATCAACATGTTGCCGACCACGGTGAGCCGTCTGTCGGAAATCCAGAATATTATTGGCATCAAGGAAGGCAGTGGATCTCTCCAACAGGTGTCCGAAATTATACAACAATCCCGACCTGGCTTCCTTGTGCTCTCAGGCGATGATCCCTTGACACTCCCTATGATCGCCCTCGGCGGGAAAGGCGTGATCACGGTCACCGCAAACGTCGCCCCGACCGATATGGCAAACATGGTGAACGCCGCACTAAAAGGTGACTACGAAACAGCTAGGCTCATTCACTACAAACTCTCTCCCTTATTTGGAGCATTATTTTTGGAGACTAATCCCATTCCCGTGAAAGCCGCTCTGGCCATGATGGGAAAAATGTCAGAAGAAGTTCGACTGCCGCTTACCCCACTTGCTGCGGAATTTCGACCAGCACTCCAAGAAGCCTTGCAACAAGCCGGAGTGCTCTGAGGAAAGAGAACACATGATTCGAACAATCATTACCGGCGCGGCCGGTCGAATGGGCATGCGATTAGTCGCATTAACTCAGGACACCCCTGGGCTACAGCTTTCCGGTGCAGTCGAAGTAAAAGGGCACCCCGCTATTGGAAAAGACGCTGGCGAAGTCGCCCAAATCGGGCAAGTGAACATTCCAATCACCGACGATCTCCACGCCTGCCTCTCAGAGGGTGATGTGGTGGTCGACTTCACGGCTCCTTCATCCTGTCTGGCCAACCTCCAGCATGCCGTCAAATCTACCAAGGCCATGGTCATTGGAACTACCGGATTCACTGATCAAGAATTGGCCCGACTTAAAACATTCGCTCTCAAAATCCCCTGTGTGTTTTCCCCGAACATGAGTGTAGGAATCAATGTGCTCCTCAGCACCGTCGGGAAAATCGCCAGATCTCTAGGTGAGCAGTACAACATCGAAGTAATCGAAGCCCATCACAATAAGAAAAAGGACGCCCCCAGCGGAACCGCCCTAAAACTGGCTGAGGCTCTAGCAGAAGGCATGGAATGGGATTTACAAGAAGTGGGCGTCTATACCCGACATGGTATGACCGGCGAACGGAAAACTCGTGAAATTGGCATGCAAACCATCCGCGCAGGAGATATTGTTGGCGATCACACCATTTTATTGGGGGGACCAGGAGAACGCATTGAAATCACCCACCGGGCCCATACTCGCGATACCTTTGCCCAGGGCGCGCTCCGGGCAGCTGAATGGGTGGCCCAAAAACCGCCTGGCCTCTATTCCATGGCCGACGTCTTGGGCTTATCCTAAAACAACTTCCCGAATTTATCAGCCATGTCGGCATCAAAGATGTCCAGCCAAAATTTCAATGAAGCCCAATTAAAAACCATACCTCCTCAACAACAATTGTGCTAGCCCCCTATCCTCTCAAATGCCTTCAACCCATTCGATTTTCCACCTACTAATCCTGGCCTAAAAGCACTCCATTCATCTTGTTGAATACACAATTCTTTCATTGACAAAGCCGAAGAGCGCATGGTCTTATCGAAACATGCGAGAGGACCACATTCACTCATCAACGCTTCGCTTTAAGTCTCACCGGACAAGGTAAGGGATTAGCGAAAATATATCAGGTTCATGTAAAAAGGAGACTGGCTATAATGGATATTTTCGGAAAGATTCCCCTCGTGGAAATTCCGGTTCATGTGACACCGGATCAGAAGAAATGGCTGGATAAAATGGTAGAAGAAGGAAAAATTGCCATTCCCCCAGGTGGAACTCTGGAAAAAGGCTCAGTTATTTCTATGTTCCTCAGAATGCTCATCCACAATGCCATGGAAGAGCAGATGCGCCAAGCCGCCATCGACGCCGAAGATGAAGACGACGATGATGAATAGAGAGCTAATAAAGGCCCCCCTTTAAGAGCTTTCTATTTCCACCGCAGCTGGTTATTTATATTGATTGTAAAAATTTTTCAATTGTTCATCAAAATTGAGTTCAAAAAGTTTATTCATAAATGACATTTCCTAAATCAGCCTTCTACTTCCCTGCTAATTTCGATATTTTATCCAAAGGCTTTATTGGAAAATTCCGCGAAATTCAAGCAAATTATATTGCCAGAATTTTAGGCCAGTTTGGCACAGACCGATTTGACTTCCGTATAGAGATTCAATGCCTCGTGTCCCATTTCCCGCCCCCAGCCTGATTGCTTGTATCCGCCAAACGGGAGGGACGCATCAAAAATATTATGGCAATTAATCCAAACCGTTCCAGCCCGTAATTGCGCGGCAATGCGATGGCCCTTACTCAAATCTTTTGTCCACACCGCTGCCGCCAATCCATAGATATTATCATTGGCCTTGGCGATCACATCTTCTACTTCTGTGAAAGGTTCAGCGCACACCACAGGGCCAAAAATTTCTTCTTGGATAACCTTCATGGTTGAATTGGTATTGACCAGGACAGTCGGTTCAACAAAATATCCTTTGTCTCCAGACCGTTTTCCACCCGCAACCGCTTGAGCACCTTCGGCAAACCCCGAATCCAAATATCCCAGGACACGGTGTTGCTGTTCATCAGAGACTAATGGCCCCATTTGAGTGGCAGGATCTAGTCCCGGTCCTATCTTAATTTGTTTGGCTTGATCGGCAACCCCTGCCACGACCTTGTCAAAAATGCTCTTTTCCACATACAGCCGTGAGCCTGCGGCGCAACATTGCCCATGATTAAAGAAAATCGCACTCGCTACTCCGGGTATTCCCGTTTCCAGATCAGCATCCGGCAAGACGACACTTGGTGATTTCCCACCAAGTTCCAATGTGACTTTTTTAAGATTACCTGTCGCAGCATTCACAATAAGTTTGCCGACTTCGGTCGATCCAGTAAATGCAATTTTATCCACATCAGGATGCGCAGCTAAGGCCGCACCTGCGGTTTCCCCATAGCCGGGAACAATGTTCAGGACTCCTTCGGGAAATCCCGCCTCGATGAACAACTCTCCCAACCGCAATGCCGACAAGGGAGTTTGTTCAGCCGGTTTCATCACTATAGTACATCCCACGGCCAAAGCCGGGCCAAGTTTCCATGCCGCCATTAACAGAGGAAAATTCCAGGGAATAATTTGCCCGACAACTCCAACCGGCTCACGAAGAGTATAGGCCAGGAATTGAGACCCAGGCATATAGGGAACCGAAATGGGAATGGAATTGCCCTCAATTTTCGTTGACCATCCCGCCATGTATCTAAACAAATCAACAGCCAATGGAACGTCTGCTACCCGCGCAATGGTTAACGGCTTACCGTTATCCAGAGATTCTAACTGAGCAAATTCTTCCAGATTCGACTCCAGAAGGTCCGCCAACCGCCACAGGAGTTTGCCGCGGTCAGAAGGCGTCATCTTTCGCCATGGGCCTTGTTCAAAGGCCTTTCTTGCAGCCTTCACGGCAAGAGCAATATCAGCCTTGTCGCCTTCCGCCACCTCCGCCATTACTTCACCCGTTGCGGGATTAAACGTGGAAAATGTTTTGCCTGATTGTGCGTTAACCCAGTGACCATTAATCAGCATTTTTCGTGGATGGGACACAAAAGATTGGATAGCTGGATGAAGCCGTTCGGTTGAAGTCGCCATACTCATTTGGGCACCTCCTTTTGTCCAGAAAAATCACCTGGGTCGGGTTTCAAGAACCAGGCCTATGAATTGCCTCAAAAACATGAGGGGTTGCATATCCAATACTGCCGCTGGCTCCCTCCTTGTTTTTGACTTCACCTATGACTCCAAGGATTTAGAGTTACCTGTCATTATGGCGACGATTCAATTTCTAAAGCAAACCTTCGTCCGTTAGGTTGTCCTTGGGTGTCCTAGAACAAACCATTTTTGTGCAGTTTTTTGAAATTGGTCGCGATACGATGCCTTGCCTATTATGCGAACTGGAGTGCTCCCCAAAATTTGGACCATTTAATATGTTAGGTTTTCCTCAACCCGAGGAGGCCCGACATGAAGAAGAAACGGTTCACGGAAGAACAGATTGTGCGGATTTTGCGAGATGCGGAAGCGAAGACCATTGAGGCTGCGGCCCGCCAGCACGGGGTTTCGGAGCAATCCATTTATCGATGGAAACGCAATTTTGGCCAGATGGACGTGGCGGCGGTGCGGGAACTGCGCCACCTGCGCCAGGAAAATGTCCGGCTCAAGAAAGTGTTGGCGGAACGGGATCTGGAAGTGGAAGTGATGAAGGAATTACAGGCAAAAAAGTGGTCAGCCCACGGGCACGACGCCACGCGGCCCAGGCCGCCTGTGCGCGTGGGCTCAGTCCACGGCGAGCGGCATGGCTCTGTACGACTCCTCGGTCGGGAATCCGGTAGGAGGCCACGGGTCCTCACCGGGATCGGCGGCTGGCCCAAGCCCTCCGTGGGGTGGCCAAGCGGTATCCGCAGTGGGGCTATCGACTTGCCGGGAGTTTTCTTCGCCACCGGGGCTGGCGGGTGAATTTTAAACGGCTGTATCGGGTGTGGGGCCAATGCGGCTTGCAGGTGCCGCGACACAAGCCCCGGAAGAAAGTAGTGACGGGAGCGACGTTGCAGCCCACGGCCAGGCAGAAGAATGAGGTCTGGAGCTGGGATTTCGTGCATGAGGCGACGACGGTGGGAGAGGCGTTCCGGTGTCTGACGGTGAAGGATGCAGCCACGTGCTTTTGTGTCGCGATTGAAGTCGCGCGGGCCTTCTCGCACCAAGACGTGCTGAGGATCTGACAACGGCTGGTGAAGCTCTATGGGGCCCCGCGCTCTATCCGCAGTGACAATGGCCCCGAACTCCGTGCGCAGCCGGTGCTGGCGTTTTGCGAGCGCCAGGGGATCATCCCCAGCCGGATTCTGCCGGGGAAGCCCTGGCAGAATGGCAGCAATGAAAGTTTCAATGGGACGTTCCGGCGCGAATGTTTGGATGCGGAATCGTTTCGCCATGTGATGGAGGCCCAGGTCGTGATTGAAAGCTGGCGCCGTCGGTATAATCAGGAGCGACCGCACAGTACGCTGGGTTATCAGACGCCAGCGAGCGTCTATTGGGGGAACGGGAGGGCCCGATCCAGTTCCGAAGGCCGTTCAGGACCCGCGCCGAAAAAATCGACGCACAATATTGGGCCATACAGCGACGATCGGGGAACGACCCGACTCAGAGGTCGGGGGAAAGTCATCCACTATGGGCACCGAACAACACCAGATCACTTGGAAAACCTAACATTCGAAGTGGCCAAAAAACGGGGGCAGCTCAGAACTTTTCCACAAAATTCCATTTTTTCCGATAGATGGGTATAGACAGCCAGTGGGGGTTAAAGAATGCCTGTTAATCGCTTCCAGAATTTGCAATAACCGGCTGTTGAATATTTTTTAAATAAGTGACAGAACTGCCCCCACGTGAAAAAATAATGGAGTGCTCAAAAAGACTCATCCGCAAGCCCGTAGCGGCTTTGGGTAACAAAGGATACGGCTGAATACGTGAGCACAACCAAGGGCGAGAACGACGCCGGCAGGATTTTTCCCCATTCCCAATCAGGCCAATGGATGGAAGGCATCCTTCATCCATTTGTAGCAAAAAAGGCTGATAGGTAAACCATGGGGAGATTGGCTTGGCAATCCATAAACCAAACGCCAAACCAAATTATGGCTTTGCAACCATAAGGGGATTATCTTAGTGTAGGAAAGACCTCTTGTGCGGCAGCAATCGTCTGATGAATGTGCCTCTTGGTGTGAGCCGTTGAGAGCAACATGGCTTCAAATTGAGAGGGAGCCAAATATATTCCATGATTGAGCATTCCATGAAAAAATTTTGCATATCGTACGGTGTCTGACTTTTTGGCCTCGGCGTAATCAGTGACAGGTCCTTCGGTAAAAAATCCACCCAACATGGAGCCAACTCGAGTTTGATAGTAAGGAATCCCTGCTTTCTTGGCTGCTTCTCCTAATCCCTCGGCCAAAACTTTGGATCTTTTTTCTAATTCTTTATAGACTCCAGGTGTTTGAAGGATTCGGAGAGTCTCTAGTCCAGCAGCCACTGCCACTGGATTTCCAGAGAGAGTTCCTGCCTGATACACAGGACCAGCTGGGGCAATCATTTGCATAATGTCCTTGGTGCCTCCATATGCTCCAATGGGTAAGCCTCCCCCGATGATTTTCCCTAAAATCGTGAGGTCAGGAATGACTTTATAGAGGGCTTGCGCTCCACCAGGATCCACTCTAAAACCAGAAATGACTTCATCGAAAATCAAGAGAATATCGTACTTTTTAGTGATCATTCGGAGCCATGGCAAAAACTCATCCGACGGAGGAATCACCCCCATATTTCCTGCAATAGGCTCTACAATAATGGCGCCCAAATTTTGGGCATGTTTATGAATGAGTTTTTCGGTGGTTTTAATATCGTTATATGGTGCAGTCAGTGTATGGCGGGCAAACGATTCCGGTACCCCAGGGCTATCAGGTATCCCTAAGGTAGCCACGCCTGATCCGGCTTTAACGAGCAAATGGTCGGCATGTCCATGATAGCAGCCCTCGAATTTCAATATTGAGTCACGTTTAGTGTAGGCTCTGGCTAAACGAATTGCGCTCATAACGGCCTCCGTCCCTGAATTTACGAGACGGACTTTTTCAATCGAGGGAACCATCTTTATAATAATTTTGGCTAATTCCACTTCTCCTTCGGAGGGGGCTCCATAGCTCGTCCCGCGTTTTGACGCACTGATGATAGCCTTTAATACCCGCGAATTAGCATGCCCAAGAATCATAGGCCCCCAAGATAAAACATAATCCAAAAATTTATTACCATCCACGTCCTCTAAAAAAATTCCTTTAGCTTGCTTAATGAATAAAGGATCTCCCCCGACTGAGCGAAATGCTCTGACGGGACTATTAACACCCCCCGGAATAAATGAATTCGCTCGTTTAAATAATGCCCGGGACCTTGTTGTTTTCATGGAATTTTTCCTCTATTTTTTTTAGGTAATTAGGGCGTTTCGTAACCAGTGTGTGCTAGAACAGGCGCATGGTTACGGGACGAAACACGGTTTTTAGTTGTGCGGCCAACTTTTTGCGGGGCCGGAAGTGTATTTTCTGTGGCTCGTTTAAGGTCCTGCATACCAGCCGAGGGTATGTGAAATGCCAGCTGTGTGGGAAAAGCAAAAGTCTGAGTCGTTTGCGCCGAGAGATTGCGATCCTCCAAGGCTTCTATCAGCTCCAACCCGCCTATCGGTTGGCGCAGGACTTGGGCGTCGATGTCAAAGTGGTCACTCGCGTCTCTCAGCGCCTCCGAGAAGCGTTGTTCCATTTGGCCGAATTGGAAGGAGGCAAATTGAAAGGTGAGATCGAACTGGACGAAGCCTACTTTGGGGGCAAACGCAAAGGGAAGCGAGGGCGAGCGGCAGCTGGTAAAAGCGTCGTGTTTGGGCTCCTGGAGCGCGAAAGCCGTGTCTACACCAAAGTCGTCGAATCCGTCAGTGCCGACGAGCTCATGCGGCATATTCAAGCCAAGACGCGGAAGGGCTCGGTCTACTACACGGACGCTTTCCGCGGCTATCAGTCCTTGAAACGGTATGGCAAACATCATACGATCAATCATTCAAAACGCTTCGTGAGCCGTGGCCGCGTGAAGAACCATATTAATGGCATTGAAGGATTTTGGAGTTACGCCAAACATATTTTGTAGCATTACCGGGGCGTCTCGAAATATCATTTTCCTATGTACTTAAAAGAAATTGAATATCGGTTTAATCATCGAACGGAGAATTTGTTTAAACAATTCCTGAAGATCTATTTTGGTTACGTTTCGCCCTAATTACCTTTTTTTTTAAATCAATTTAATATTTCACTTCCAAAGTATTCACAAATTTACTCTTGGCATTATAATACTATAAATATTTATAACTTCCCGAAATTATTAAGAAACGTTTAATTAATTCCCATTATTCTGACTCCAATTTTACAGAGCTTCAACCGCACCACTACTGATTCACTAGAGAAACATCCAGCCATCCAATTTCCCCCATCTTTTACCATTCAAACCTTAGGAAGTTTTCGAGACGGTTACCATTTAATAATTTTTATGTAGCTCCAAATTCTTCTCGCAAAGAATTTTCCCAACAAATAACGAAATATTCCTGACTTCTTTCATTACGTGCGTAGTGCAAATATTTCCTATTTATTTTTTTTAACTTTTAACCGAAAATTCAAGAATACCGTCAACAATCAACAATTATTAATCATATTGGGATAAACCGATGTATTGTGAACAACGGAGAAAGAATGACATAACAATTCTTGATTGTTTTGGAAGATTTGATGAAGGTGATACCAAACAATTTATTCAGTGGCTTGAAGGATTACAAAACCATGGCATTCAACATTTAATATTAAATTTGTCTCCTTTGTACTATTTGGATCCTAAAGTGGTGGATCTCCTTTTTTTTGCGCAGCAATTTCTTCAAGCGAATTCAGGGACATTTTCATTGGTAAGCCCACTTAGTTCGGTAAGGAATGAACTTGTTCGAGGAAAAATTCCGCATACCATACCCACCTTTGATACCATGTATGATGCTATGCATCGCCCACACTGTGCTTATAATGAATGTTAAACTTGGTATAGACTTCTTTGAAATAGAAAAGCCCAGGGATATTAAATCCCTGGGCTTTTCCTATTTAAATCTCGGCAACGACCTACTTTCCCACAGCCTCACGGCTGCAGTATCATCGGCCCTGGAGGGCTTAACTTCCGTGTTCGAAATGGGAACGGGTGGTACCCCTCCGGTAAGGTCACCGAGAAAGTATTCACGAATAGTAAGAATTAATTTAAAAAATTTCTAATATGTTATTTTTTAAATCAAACTCACATATCTACACTAGACCATGTCTATCAAGAACAAATGTTGTTAAGTCGCACGGCCGATTAGTACTGGTTAGCTTCAGGCCTCACAGCCCTTCCACACCCAGCCTATCAAACTCGTAGTCTACAAGTGGCCTTTAGGGAGGTTACCCTCCGTGTGATCTAATCTTGAGGCTAGCTTCCCGCTTAGATGCTTTCAGCGGTTATCTAAACCGGACATAGCTACCCGGCACTGCCGCTGGCGCGACAACCGGCACACTAGCGGTCCGTCCATCTCAGTCCTCTCGTACTAGAGACAGACCCTCTCAAATCACCTACGCCCACAACAGATAGGGACCGAACTGTCTCACGACGTTCTGAACCCAACTCTCGTACCGCTTTAACGGGCGAACAGCCCGACCCTTGGGACCGGCTTCAGCCCCAGGATGCGATGAGTCGACATCGAGGTGCCAAACTTCCCCGTCGATGTGAACTCTTGGGGGAAATCAGCCTGTTATCCCCGGCGTACCTTTTATCCGTTGAGCGATGGCCCTTCCACGCAGAACCACCGGATCACTAAGCCCGACTTTCGTCCCTGTTTGAGCTGTCGCTCTTACAGTCAAGCTCCCTTTTGCCTTTACACTCAATGGCTGATTGCCGACCAGCCTGAGGGAACCTTTGGGCGCCTCCGTTACCTTTTGGGAGGCGACCGCCCCAGTCAAACTACCCACCAGACAATGTCCTCACCCTGGATGACAGGGCCAAGTTAGAATGTCAGAAAAGCAAGGGTGGTATTTCAAGGTTGGCTCCACGAAAGCTAGCGCTCCCGCTTCATAGCCTCCCACCTATCCTACACA
>CAVSTN010000008.1:167500-203318 GCA_963730905.1 uncultured Nitrospiraceae bacterium
CACAAATTAAATAGAACAAAACAAACTTCGCATGGCCCATCACATCTTCGATATTATTTCCAAAAATCCACAGATAAAGCATATTCCCTATTAAATGCATCCAGCCCCCATGGAGAAACATACTTGAGAACAGTGTTCCATAGGCAGGTAGAATCACCAGCTCTGGCGGTAACTGAGCATGCCCCAACACGACTGCGGGAATCGCCCCAAACATATAAACAAAGGCTTCACTCCTTGGGATTGAGAGAGAGATCTCATACAGGAACACCATACTGCAGGAGACAATTAACGCCACCGTCACCACAGGTGTAATTTCAGTAGGATTGTCATCTCGAAGGGGAATCATCGATTCACTCTCAAGAAAATTCCCTTTAAATAGTCAGAACCGGGAAGAGGCGGGAGAAAATTCAGGCAGACCGAAAACGGGGTTAAAAAAATTCTGAGAATCACCGTCTAAAGCGATAGAGAACCCGGCAGCATGGGTATGCCCGCCTCCACCATATTTGGCTGCAATATCAGCCACGGAAATCCCTCCGGCTTTCGACCGAAGAGAAAAATACCGGCGGCCATCTTTTTGATGCCAAATGAGACAAAATGGATGCTTCTCAGAAAGATGCTCCCCTATTTGGCTGGTTAAAACGGCCGAGTGAACAGCGGGAACCATATGTCCCGCGAACGACACCATGGTGACTTCGGTTGCCATCTTTTCAACCAATGCCTTTTCGGATCGTAAAATACCCGTCCCCTCAACCTTTAATGTTTCAAATTGAAGGGATTCCCACCGTTCAAATCCAAAAGGGTATGACGCCAGCGCCGCACTAATTTCACGACTACCGGGAAGTTGCCACTGCCACAAATCCTTATCCTGCACATACTGGAGGAGCCAGGGAACCGGTTGCGTGTGAGCCCATTCCCATGCCAAGACCGCGCCACTCCGGTTCATATCGAAATATGCAAAAGGCAAATCCTTCAGAGAATCCTGCGCGGTAATATGATGATCTAAAATATAAAGACTGGCCACTTGATCGGCCAACTCCAATATGGTTTCGCGGTGATAACTAAAATCAACCATCACCACATGTTGGTTTTGCAATCCATCCGGAGGCGGATTCCCATGCTTAACCGCAACATAGCGAGCCTGCGGAAATCGTTTCCAAAGAGCCCACGCTGCGCCAAATCCATCCATACAATCGGCGTGATACAACACCACGTCCGGTGGATTCTGATTGGACAATTCATCAAATCTTGTCATTGTTTTTGTCATTATCATCTCGTCTTTCGGGCTGAGCTTATCAGCTTTCAATAAATCCGGACAAACCCTCAATGCATTTTCCAAAATGCCTATATGGCTAATGCTCGGGCATTGAGCCAATCAATGCATTGCCGAAGACGACCTAACTCTTTCCAATTAAAATGTAACATCAGACGTGGCAGGTGTGAAATGTGGGGTTCATCCCACTCCTCGGGCAACGCCTCAACTTGCTGAAACTGCCCATCGGCCAAGAGGTCCGAAAATTCCTGGTTCAACTGGGCCATCTCCGCCTGCGAGAGCTGTTGATGAATACGGATAACCATCGAATCTTTCACAATTCGTAGAGAATGATACACCCGGAAAAATTGCTGAATTTCCTTAACCGCTTCCTCTGCCGAATACACGACCTTGAAGAGTGCTAAATCGGATCGATTAATAAATCCACGAGACAAGAGTTGTTGCTCAAAAAACTCCATCAATCGTTTCCAGTAATCGCCACCAGGGGACTCAATACACACGACGGGAATCGGGTGCGTTTTCCCCGTTTGAATCAGCGTTAACACCTCAAACGCCTCATCTAACGTCCCAAATCCTCCAGGGAAAAGGGCGACAGCATGGCTTTCCTTCACCAGCAACAATTTTCGCGTAAAAAAATACTTGAGATGTACAAGCTTTTTATCATCCGCAATCATCGCATTCGGGGCTTGCTCAAAAGGCAGCATAATATTCACCCCAAAACTATTCTCCCGACCAGCCCCCTCATTCCCGGCCAGCATAATCCCTGGCCCACCCCCCGTGATCACCATAAAGCCACGTTGACTGAGGAGTTTCCCAAGTTGGGACGCCAGCATATAGTTGGGATCATCCCCTGGGGTCCGGGCTGAACCAAAAATACTGACCTTTTTCACCTCACGATATTGCCGAAATACCCGGAAAGAGTAGCGAAGCTCTTTTAAAGCTCGATGAAGAATTTTGACATCTATGACATCCGTATCCAAATCACGAAGCCTGACCACACTGCCGACCATTTCTTTTAATAGGGCCGTTCGCACATCAGTATCAGGTCCTGTCCAAAGAGATTTGATTTCGCGTACAATCTCCTCTTCCGACACAATTTTATTTGTAAAAGGTTTTGTATCAGATGGCGCTTCCAAAGTTGTATTTCTACGTAATGACATCCAATACCCTCCAAATTCATCAACGACAAAAACAAGTTATGTGCCAACTGGGCTTTTCCAGAAGCTTCCTGTCAATTGTCGGTCCGCTGTGTCAGGATTAAAGGTGTAAGATTTAAAGGAACACCTAGACGTTTTCGGTAAAATAAACCCGAAACTCAAGCACCCGATTTCATTCCACATCCCATGACTCACTCCCCTCAGACCGAATCCACACTATGGCGGGCCCTCCCTCAACCAATTATTGGACTGGCCCCCATGGATGGCGTCACTGATTCGGCCTTCCGCCATATGGTGGCAATTCATGGGAAACCTGATGTGGTTTTTACGGAATTTACCAACGTCCATGACATCTGTTCCGGTAGACTCAAGGCCCTCGACAGCCTGCGATACTCGGAAGCGGAACGTCCCGTCATTGCCCAAATCTATGGGAAGGAACCTGCTTTATTTTACCAAGCGGCCCATGTGGTCTGTGAATTGGGTTTTGATGGGTTGGATATCAATATGGGGTGCCCTTCGAAAAACGTCGCTTCCTCGGGGAGTGGCGCCGGATTGATTCGCACGCCAAATTTGGCGCTGGAACTGATAGAGATGGCGCGAAAAGGCATTCAGGATTGGACTGCCGGTCAGACCCTGACTCAAATCGGAATGAAGCCTAAAGCATTAGAAGCCATTGGCCAGCTCCAGAGCGAGCTTCACCACTCCCCAATTCGCAAAGCCATTCCGTTATCCGTCAAAACCCGCATTGGCTTCGACCGGAATATGATCGAAGAATGGAGCGCCTGTCTTATCCAGGGACGCCCAGAGGTCATCTCCATTCACGGCCGCACGCTATCGCAAATGTACCGGGGACAATCCGATTGGGAAGCGATCGCCCTAGCTGCAAACCGAATCCAGCCGCATGGCATTCTTGTCCTGGGCAATGGCGATATTCAGAGTCTGGGAGAATCCGCTGCCCGCATTCGGGAATCAGGCGTAAACGGCGTGTTGATTGGCCGTGGCTCACTCGGCAATCCATGGGTTTTTCAGGGGATTCAACAGACACGAGAAATGTTGCAGACCGGAAAATCCTGTAATCCACAGCAGCATGTTCCAAGCCTGGAAGAAAAATTCGGTATCATGATCCAACATGCCTCCCTGTTTGAACGGGTCCATGGGCCAGAGCGTTTCGTACGCATGCGCAAACACTTAGGCTGGTACTGCTCGGGCTTTCCCTATGCTGCAGCAATGCGCGCACAACTTGTTCGTACCCATTCCACGACAGATGTGATCAATTTGGTCAACCAGTACCAAGCTCGTGCCGTAGACAACCAGGAAATGGAAATAACGGCCACCATCACCGCCTCCTAAATGCCCGATCCTCACCTCATCCTGGCATCCTCGTCGCCTCGTCGAAAAGAACTGCTGACCCTCTTGGGGTTTCCTTTTGAAATCATTTCGCCGGCAATCAATGAAGAAGTTCTCGGCCAGGAGTCACCCGCCAATCATGTACGACGCCTTGCCCTTGAAAAAGCCGAATCCGTGGCGAGTCACTATCCCGACAGCCTCGTCATCGGTAGCGATACCGTTATTGAATTGGATGGTCAAATCCTTGGCAAACCGGTAGACCTAAAAGATGCCCACCACATGCTGACCGGCTTGCGCGGCCGAGACCATCTCGTTCATACCGGTTTGGCCTTGGTAACAAAGGCTAAGGAGTTAAGGGAAACGCATGTAGAAACCGTCAAAGTCTGGGTCAAGAACTTTTCAGATGCCGACTTGCAGGCCTACTTGAAGACTGAGGATAGCCTAGGGAAAGCGGGCGCCTATTCTATTCAAGGAGAGGGCACGCACCTCATTGAAAAAATCGAAGGGGATTATCCTTCAGTGGTAGGGTTGCCGCTTAGCAAGATAGCTCAACTCCTTGAACAGGCGGGAGTTGAATTTTCCATGAAAGCCGAAAAGATTTACCGAACAAAACCGTACGCGAATTGGAAAGATTTCTCATAGCGGGGTTTCATCTCCGCACAAACTATATTAGTTTCCAAGGGAAAAATATCAGGAACGCCACAAAGGTTATTGGGGCAGAAGGTAGAGAAATAAAAAAAGGCGGGACTCACTGAGTCTCCCGCCTTTTTCATAAACCCGTTTGCGAATTTGGGCTACATAAACTTCATAAATTTTTCTTTGGCCTCCTCCATCACCTGGGCCGTAATTTCCGACTGTCCCCGTTCTTTAACCAGGCGTTCAATTTCCCGCCGCGCCATGGGGCGGATAAAGTCGGGAATATTATCCAACCGTTGTTGCGCCTCCGGTGTCCACTTGATCCCTTCCGTGGAGGCATTCTTGGAATCATCCATCACCTGAAGGGTCACGGTGGTAAACCCATTCTTCCGGGCATAGGTCTCCACGCTGCTTTTGACCATCGGCTGCACAAAGGAAGGGAGTTTGGCCAGTTTTTCCTGGGCATCCGGCGTCCAGAGCAATTGCTCGCCCGCTGGTGGAGCAGGAGTTCCTGTGGCACCCGTTGAGCCCAACCCCATTTGGGCGACCATGGCCGAAAAGGGACATCCGCCCCCTTCCGAAGTGGTGCCTGGTGCACCGGCGCTCGCCGGAGCTGCCGAAGCGTCCGGGGCTTTGGGCGCGGCCGGTTGGCCACCTTGAATTTTTTCGTTCAAATAGGCCGCCATCTGTCCCATGCCCGCCGAAACGTTGTCCTCCAACCCGCCCCGGGTCATTTCCAAGGGTTTGGGCGCTTCGGTTCTCCCCCCCAACTGGACGCCTAAAGAAGAGACCATCTGGGTTTCGCCGGGATTGGTCACCATCGAAAACCGCGATTGGCAGGAGGGACATTCAAAAAAGACCCCAAGAGAGCCTTCAGCCGGTTTTTCGACTTTCTCAAAAGTCATATAGGTTTCGCATTTGAGACAGACAAATTTCATATCATTCCCTTCTGAACGTCGGCGAAGGCCAACGATCGCTTCGAGACGTTACACTTTCCCGTCTAAAACATGTTGATAATCCAACAATGTATGAACTTTTTTGGCGATGTCCTGATATTTCGCCGCAGTGGGATTGTCTCCATCCAGGATCGGTTCCCCCTTATCAAAGGTTCGGGCAAAATTCCGATCAAAGGGTATACGTCCTAGAAGTGGCAAACCCAATGCCTCACACATGGAGTCGGTATCCCCCTCAAACAAGGGGCTTTCTTCTCCGCAGGAGGGACAGCGGTACTGGCTCATATTCTCGACCACCCCCAAAATCTCAATACCCAGTTCCTGGGCATAGGCAATGGATTTTTGGACGACATTCGAAGCCACCTCGGAAGGCGTCGTCACCACCACCGCCCCCGCTAAATCCGGAATGAGTCCCGCCAAAAGGGGTGGCTTATCGGCTGCCGCCCCTGGGGGCAGGTCGGCCAACAAATAGTCCAATTCCCCCCACACCATGTCGGAGAGAAACTCCCGAATCACATTCATTTCGGTCATGCCCAACCAAACCGGGCTGAGGTCCATGGGACCTTTCCACCGAACCGGGGCATTTTCTTGTAGGAGAAAATCCATCGACGCGACTTTGATATTTAATGGACCAGTCGGCGGCACAGCCCCTTCCGGGGTATCCAATAAGCCCTTCCCACGCATCCCCAGCATTTGAGGAACACAAGGCCCATTAATATCCACATCCAGTAATCCCACCCGTTGACCCATTCGCGCGAAGGCCAACGCCAGATTCACGGTGGTCATACTTTTCCCCACCCCGCCCTTGCCACTCATCACCACCACCTTGCGGCGAATACCTTTCATACGGGCCATGACCAGTTTGGTCTGGGCCGAAATCTGCTCCACCACCTTGGCGTCGTCAGAATAATGGAGTTTATTCAGAATCGTTTTCAGGTCATTTTGTTGACTCATTGTCTGCACCTAACTGTGAAAGGCAATAGGTAGAAACCAGAAACCACGGTACCACAGCATTTTTTCCAGCGTCAAACCAATCAAAAAACCGACTCCATGAAATCCAGTAAGGCTGAATAGCCCATAATGAGGCTCATTTCGATGGGCAACGGAAAATGACCAGGAAGAAGGATCCGTTTGAAAATGGTTTAGGAAAATTCTTGAAGAAGGGTCACGCCAAGAAATCGCAATCGACTGAAATAATCACGGGTGGATTCAGATAATTCCGGGACAATAATTTCCAGATCCGCGAGGCAATCACGTAAGATTTCAATTCGTGGTTCATCAAGGTGATGCTCCTCAAAGTAATAGGTCAAACATCCACCAATGACTGTATCTAACGTCATGAGTTGCCCTTCATGACTCCCCAACCCGTCTGGCCAATCGGTAGATTGATGAACCTGCCAGATTTCGCACAATTTCTCACGATCAAAATCCGTCATATGCCCCCATTATCATCGTGCTTTTGGCATAGCTGGATCAGATTGTCCCCGCCATTCCACCCAGCTACAGTCCTTTTCCCCAGCCCAACGCATCTAATAGCAAGACAGAAAGGGCACATAACCCCAGCCCCCAGATGCGATAATCGACCACCTCCCGTTCCAAACACCATTTGACAATCCGCAACCGCCAACGATCTGGTCCGGCATACAAGAAAACGCCCTTCGCGACCATACTCAGGCCCACGACCATCCAAAGAGGTTGGTAGGGCAGTCCTCTGGTTCCGAATAACAAAACAAGGCCCAATAAGGCTGCAACGCCACCCCATTTTATAAACCCTGGCGCCACAATCAGCGACTGTCGCAGAGTGGCAATCATCCGTTCCGGCGCAACTAACAAGGCCACACCATCGGCCATCCACAACCCTGCAATAAAGAAAAGGAAAATGACGACCATGATTCAACCAAGCAGGAATAAGGCAATTTTCTCTGCGAAAAGATTCTTTGAAATTGCGCTTTGGAGACATAGGCAAGGCGCTAGGGCTCACTTACAAATACCGATGGCCGGTTACCTCCCCTGATGCGTCCATTTCATACCATAATGGTGCACCCGTCGGAATATTCAATTCAAGCACAGCTTCCTTGGACAAATGCTCTAATTGCATAACCAATGACCGTAAACTATTGCCATGGGCCACGACTAGGACCGTCTTATCTGCCAATAGAGCCGGCCGGATTCGATTTTCATAATAGGGAAGAACTCGTTCGGCAGTATCCTTCAAGCTTTCACCCCCGGGGGGAGGCACATCAAAGCTCCTCCGCCAAATTTTGACCTGGTGGTCGCCATATTTTTGTGCCGTCTCTGTTTTATTAAGCCCCTGCAGTTCTCCATACATCCGCTCATTCAGCGCTTTGTTTTCCTCGATGGGAATCGTCGTCTGTCCAATTTCCTCCAGGACCAATCGTAGAGTTTCCTTGGCACGCACCAACACTGAGGTAAATGCACAATCAAATCGAAACGCCTTAAGTTTCTTCCCGGCATTTCGGGCCTCTTGCTCCCCCTTAGGAGTTAATGGGACATCGACCCAGCCCGTAAAACGGTTTTCCAGATTCCATTGAGATTCACCATGACGAATTAACACCAACTGAGCCATCTAGTTCTCCTCCCTCGCTCCCTTTCGTGGTTGCTTCTTCAACATTGTTAGGTGACCTTCTCTTGCTTGCATTGCTTCGCACCGAATCGTACCATGACCAGAAATTTTTTACCTTCTTTCGAAACGATATGGCCTCTGACGAGTATAAATGGGAACAATTCGCACGCTGGTGGACCGCTTTGGCAGGCCGACACGGCGTCGCAGATCGGACAGAACAGTTTTTCCGCCAAGGTCTTGGGCCGCAAAACGCCTTGGACCGAGCAGCTCAGGAAGGCGGTGATCTGGACTATATCCTATTTACACTCATCAGGCATTGGATTCCAGCAGTCCTTCCCCCCGCAGGGCAGGAACGAACTGCAAAAAACGATTCCGACTATTGGTTGGAGTCGGAACGTATCCTTAAGGCTGCAGTCGGTCGCCTCAGGGAACTTAAGCCCGTTATTGATATGCTTACGACACCTAGTCCGCTTGATAGGCCCGCTGACTCCCCTCGATCAGAAGTTGAGGTCGAATTGGCCAGCATGTTAGAGGGTATTGCAGAAGTGGTCGGAGAGTATGGAGGCCCCGATTATACCTCCATCATTAAAAACTTTGACCCGATCCCCCTTCGCCAAACACAACCATTTAAACACAACAAAAAACACAGTGCGGAATTGTGGGTAGTCTTTTTATTACGGGAACATTTTCGAAATTTGGGTTTGGGAAAAGATCGAGTTTGGAAGCTCATCGCCCAACTTGTTGATGCCGCAAATATTTTTCAGTCAGACGATCAGCCCTCCACACCTGAAGCCCTTAAATCCTGGTGGACAAAAAATTGGCCTAGGACCTACACACTCTTGACGGAAAAGGGCCAACAAGGGGAAGCCAAATCTACCGCCTATCAGTCTGATTACGAATGGTTTCGAGCGTGGTTCAATTGGCAGACTGCCTCAAACGAATCCCAGATCCCTCCAGCCAGGAAGTATCCCAATTCTCTCTCTTAAAAGAATTTTTGAGAAGGACGTCCTTCCGTTCCACCAAGAGGATCCTGTACCGGAGGCCCTTGAACAATCGCCGCAGCCAATAGGCCAAGCATCAACATATGCAGCACCACCCCTAACCAGAGGACGTAAGGTTGCACTCCACCCTCTTCCTGAATCAGGTGAGCACGGCTCGTATCATCAAGACTGGGCATTGCCATAATTCTCTGTACCTTGTCTTTCACATGCCAGTAATACAAGTAATTCGCGCTGGCTCCTGCCAATATTCTCGATACAATTCCCACCATTACATCCCCAGTCATAAAAATGGCGAGAGCCGGAGCAACAGCGTATAACAACGCAAATAGGTACATTTTTCGATATAAAAACCAAAGGAACGAATCAAACAACGCGGCGGGCCAGTTCCAACTTAGGACAAATCGTGGACCTTGAGGGGTTTCAATATTTTCAAATTTTTCCTTGTAGTATAAAAAAGCCGAGCGCCACACCCAGCCGGTCTTGACTGAAAATTGAATAGATTTACTTGGACCGATGAACGTTTCCCATAATTGGGATTGTGTGGGAGGAGTCCGTGTCCCGAGTCCCTCAGGATTGGCCTCTGTTGCAGCCTCTAAGGAAGGTGCATTAAGCGCTTGTCCACATTGCAAACAAAAGTTCGCGGTATCAGGGTTATCTTGTGAACAGGAAGGGCAAGGGTGCATAGTGGTCGTTTATAGCATCCCAACTACACCCACACAAGTTCTGTCTGGTCGCAAAAGATCACTAGACAACATCTGAATCCTACTCACCCATCATGAAGACTTAGCATTGTACATTTCGACTCGTTCTCACTTTTTGATCAAGCATGTTATACACCATACGCTTGAGATCACGAAGTGGCATTTCTGGATAATCGAGCTCATGTATGCTCCAGGATAGTCCACAATTGTGGCACTGCGCTGGAACATATGAAGGCTGGGCCGGAACCCTCCCCACCAATCGCTTCAGGCACCCCCGACAAAATGGCCCTTGCACCATGAATTGGACTTGATCATCCTCTACGTCTTCGTTCGGCACCACTCCCGTTTGAAACCAAATTGAATCGCAAAGCGTAAAACGAAGGCCTTTCCACATGATCGACCTGGGTCGAGGAACGGACCCGTCCATGTCAGAAACTGAATCCTCAAAGGGCTCAAGACCATCAACAGAAAGTTCTCCTTTATGAAAACATTCTTGAAATTGCTGGAAGTATTCCCCGGCTTTTACCCCTAAAACCTCCCTTAAATTGACCTGCTGCTCCAAACGGAACAATTCAGCTTGAATGGTCTTCAGCTCTCTAACGTTCATCACTCCTAACCCCGATCGGATACGATCAGAAAGTTCTTTCAGTATCCGGAGAAATAAACCATGTGTTTTCCGTAATTCCCATAATTGATAGCTCAGAAGCACGACGAGCATCCATAATAGAATTAAGATCAATTCCATATCACCTCACCACATGTCTAATTCTTGCGATGTCCATCATTAGAAACATTTTTGAGTATCCTTCGATTCATGTTTTATGGCCACAGGGTCGTAGCATTTGTATACCATAATCAGGTTTCCATAATACCTTCAGGCCCTCATTTTGGACTGGACCCTTGTTGTCATTTTCGCTAAGGTTTCATCGAGCCTTATAGATAATTGCTCCCTTTTAACTCATTCTTTATTTTCTGTTGTCTTTTCGTGGCATTTCTCCATGGCAGCGATTGAAGACAGTCCCTTAAAGCCTCCTCTCAACGAGGTTGAAGAAGACCGGGCACTTCTTCTCCACACACATAGGAACTGGAGACGCTCCCTGCAGGCTGGAATCAGGGATAAAAAACAATTTGAAGACGCCCAGCCTACCCACACCGCTCCACCAAGTTCTCAAGATTTTTTTCAGATTGACCTCCGCGAGGCCGATTTCCGCCACCAGGATCTTCGGAATGCCAATTTTCAAGAAGCCTACCTCCCTGGGGCGAATTTTGAGGGAGCGAACCTGCGTGGCGCAAATTTTCAAGGAGCGAATCTGCGAAGTGTCCGTTTCAGAGGTGCCCAATTAGCCTGGGCGAATTTTTCACAAGCCGATCTGATATGGGCGGATTTCCAGCAAGCGGAACTTCAAGGAACCGATTTCCAACATGCCACGCTTCGCGGCGCCACCTTCGTTCGTGCACAAATTCGGGGGGGGAATTTTTTTTCCTCGGACTGCTCTTGGGCCGATTTTCAGGACACTGACCTGCATGAGAGTGATTTTCAGCAGGCCAATCTCAATGGAACGACCTTCCTCAATGCCCAAACTACCGGCGCCAATTTCCAAAATAGTCTTGGTTATTACAAATCTCCAATGACTGATTCTTCACCAACCTCTGGGGATCCTCTTTTCCCTTAAGGGGCTTTCAAAATATTGTACCATTCTGAAATCAGTCGCCTACTTGGTTCGACATCAGACGTTCACGAAAAGTATCAGGCTAATCTAAGGCCGGACCGGATGGTTGAAAAAAATTACGCAAGACCACATTCCGTTGGGGTTCACGCAATTTGGCCAAGGCCCGTTCCTCAATTTGTCGAATGCGTTCTCGGGTCACAGAAAATTCAAGGCCGATCTCTTCAAGCGTAGCATCCTCAAGCTCTCCAATACCAAAGCGTCGCCGAATAATATGTGCCTCCCGAGGCGTTAAAGTCCTTAACAAGGAAGTCACTTTTTCCTGGAGGTCCACCCGTTCCGCCGAATAACATGGAGAAACGGCTGTAGGATCTTGCAAGAGGTCAGAGAGCGGCGAACCGTCCTCATCCCCCATAGGAGTCTCGAGCGACAGAGTCCCTTTTGTCGCTTCCAACATCGTGGACAGTTTATCCAATGGAATATCCACTGCGCCGCTGAGCTCCTCCAATTTCGGTTCACGCCCCAATTGCACCGCTAAACGTTCCAGCGTTCGTCGCACTCGAGTAAGCACATCACACACATGCACCGGAATCCGCACGGTCCTGGATTGATCGGCCAATGCCCTCGTTACCGCCTGTCGAATCCACCACGTCGCATAGGTGCTGAACTTATAGCCTCGCTGATACTCAAAACGGTCCACTGCACGCATCAGGCCAATATTGCCTTCCTGTATGAGGTCCAGTAAATCGAGGCCTCGATTCACATAACGCTTGGCAACACTAACAACCAAGCGTAAGTTTGCCTCCAACATCGCCTCCTTGGCGAAATGCAGGCGAATTTTAGCTTGATCCAATTGCCGAACCCGTGCGAGGAATTCTGAAAAGCACAGGCGCAAAACTTCTTGCTCCAAATATACGAGGTGTTCTCCTGCTTCCAGGGTGGAACGATGGGAACCTGACGTTATCTCAACGCCAGGGTTTGTGGCGGGTAGAGAATTGCGATCCACCCCACGTGTTTGCTCATCGCCAATAAAAATATCTTGAGTGGATACTCCTAATCGTTTCAATACTTCAGTAAGTTGGCGTTCCGTTGCCCGTATGCGGCTTTCCACCTGTTTGGTAAATACAGGATGCCAATTCACTCCTTCAAGACTTTGCCATAATTTTTTTCTGGCTTGCATCGAGGCCGAAGCGCCATGCTTGGATGTGAATGCATTTTCCTTGGCCATCAGGAATTGAACGCAATGACAAAGGTGGGTCAGTTGCTGAATCACCCGTTGACGAAATTCTTCATCCTCCTGCTGTTCGGTTTGGATATCTGGACTGTCAGTTTCTTCATCCGATTCGGTCTCCACATACCCTTCTTTTTCCCTTTGAATAATATGTTTGGCCAGGATTTCGCCATTCAACAACCGCATGCGTTGTTCTTGAAGATAATCCAAGGTCATAGGGAGGGAGTACAGAATCTCCAACATACTTCGCCGGGCTTCCTCAATTTTCTTGCACAGACGAACTTCGCCCTCCCGGTCAAGTAATGACACTTGCCCTATTTCCTTTAGGTATAGGGGAAGTTGCTTGTCACTCATTCCAGACGAACGGTCCACTTCAGGAGAGCCGCCACCGGACGAGACAGGATGACGGTCCTGTTTTTTCACTCGTTTAATGGAACCATTCCAGGAAGGTTTCTGCTCCGATACCGATGGGCTCATAGCTGGTCTCCCTTCTGAATTGAACGTTCTCAGATCATCTGACCATCTGGTTAAAAGGCATTGGTACCCCGTGAACTATCTTGATCACCTGCGATGAATCAGCAAAGGGAGTGCCACTGAGAAAGCTTTGTCGCATGCTGCTCATTGATTATCGTTAATGCTGACTCCTCTCCAATAATGAGGAACCTATTCCCTCTGAGAAGAAAGGCCTTATTAAAAACGTCGAAACGGTTTACGACCTCTGAGAAACAACATGGCAAAGGATTGTCAGTATCGACGTTTTTCTTTATTTTTCCTGTAATGTTTTGTCAAGGAAGCTGACAAAACCTTCAGCAGCCTTCTCCAAGCCTATACCAAAAAGTCGAAAAAGGCCTGAATTTTGTTACCACTCACAGGTCTTCCAAGAAGTGGGGATGAGGAAAGAGATTCTTGGCTTGGGTATGGGATTTTGTTACAGTCCGCGCGGTTTATCTGTGAATTAATTGAAGTTATCCCACATTACCAATTCGATCTTGCGTTCCAACAATCGGATTGAAGTGGACGGGCCCGATATAAATCTTAAAAGAAAAGCCTTTGGCATGAGAGGAGAAACGATGCGATTGTCCATCTGGGTAATTCTATGTCTCGCGGTAGGACTTGGTGGATGTGCGGGAAAGTCCAAATCCACGAAGACCCAGGATGGAATGGAAACGGGACCCGACATTCAGATCGCTATATTTGAGGACGGACTCGACGCTGAAGGCGAAGGAAATGAAAATGAATTCTTTGATCCGTTTGACGAGTCTGGTGATTCCCAGAATAAGGACTATGATCCGTTTGAACCTGTTAATTCTGCCGTTTTTGAATTTAATTACCGGTTGGACAAATACGTGGTGAAGCCGGTGGCCAAAGTTTACAATTTTTTCATTCCTCCCGATGTCCAGCAAAGCTTCTCAAACGTGTTTCAAAATATTCGATTTGTCCCGAGATTATTGAACAATATTTTTCAAGCAAAGTTTCAGGGAGCTGGCATTGAGCTGAGCCGATTCCTTATCAATTCCACCCTTGGGATCGGGGGATTGTTTGATCCGGCTGGAATTATGTTCAAGTTAGAAACTCCGCAAGAGGACCTTGGGCAAACCTTGGGAACCTATGGTGTCCCACCTGGACCGTTCCTCATGATTCCGCTCCTGGGCCCCTTCACCTTACGAGATGGCATTGGATTCATCGGCGATTCCTTCCTTGACCCTTTTAACTGGCTCGTCCTGCCCTTTATTGAAATCGCTGACGCTCCGCGGTTGGTCCAACACGATATGACCGTCACCTTTTCACGACTTGGAATGATTGCCGGCGAAACGGTGAATCTCCGTGCGCTCACGCTGGAAAAATTTCAAGGCGTTGAGGAAGGCACGCTCGATTTGTATGGTGCCGTGCGGAATGGGTATCTCCAGCAACGGCTGAAAGCCATTCAGGAATAGTCCTCTAGCCCATCATCATGGTCATCACAGCAACCACCACTCTAAGAGTTTAGAGACTCTTCAATTTCCTTTTCCTTCGCTGACTTTTATCCCTAGCACCGACAACTTTCCTCTCAAAGACAGGAGAGGAAAAAACGGGTATCATACCCAAAGAAGCAACGGTTTCTTCGCGATAAAGTTTTTCATTATGCACAACCAGCAGAATTCCCAACTCCCACTCTCCAGCCATCCCCCAACTGGTCGATTCTTGTTGACCACCGCAGCATTCATCATAGTTGTGGCTGGGATGCGGGCTGCAGAGCCCATCCTGGTCCCTCTTATTGTCTCAATATTTCTTGCCATTATTAGTGCATCACCAGTCTTTTGGCTTCGACAAAAAGGCATACCTTCGCCATTGGCGGTGTTCGGTGTCGTCCTAGGAGTTCTCAGTGCCGGGGTTGTGTTTATTCTGATTATTGGAACCTCCCTGGATGACTTCTCCGAAGCCATTCCGCGCTACCAAGCTCGATTGACCCAGGAAATCGAGCCCATGATCCATTGGATCCAGGAGTTGGGTTTCCAACTTGATAAAGGCATATTACTGAAATCCATCGATCCCGGTGCTTCAATGAGGCTCGTAGCCAAAATGTTGTCCGGGTTGGGAAACGTGCTCACAAATTCTTTTTTAATTCTCCTCACCGTCATTTTCATTTTGTTTGAGGCGTCCAGTTTCCAAAAGAAAGTAGGGACCGCCTTTGGAGATCCAAAAGGCACCTTCTCCCAGGCCCAAAAAATTACGGACGCCGTCAACAATTATTTAGCTATCAAAACTGTTGTCAGCCTTGGAACGGGTGTGATTGTCGCATTATGGGTGTGGGCCTTAGGGATTGATTTTCCCCTTATCTGGGGCCTTCTGGCTTTTTTGTTGAATTTTATTCCAAACCTCGGGTCAATCATTGCAGCAGTCCCGCCAATGCTATTGGGATACATTCAATTCGGCATTGGACACCTGTTGCTGGTAGCCGCGGGGTATGTAGCCGTCAACTTGATCTTCGGTAATGTAGTGGAACCCAAACTTATGGGGAGGAAGCTTAACCTTTCCACTCTTGTGGTCTTTCTCTCCTTAGTGTTTTGGGGGTGGGTGTGGGGACCGGTTGGAATGTTGCTTTCTGTTCCCATGACCATGGTGGTGAAAATTGCCTTGGAAAGCAGCCCCTCGACCCGTTGGATCAGCATCTTGTTGGATTCTGAGGCATCCGCTGCCCAATCCGTAAACAATAATTCTCAGGAGCCTCAACCGGATGCTTCTTCTTCCAAGTCAAAACATGCCGGTTCGGTTTCCCTCCATACCTGAGCCATGCAAGCTAAGGATACGCTGCGTCTTCCGTCTTCCCTGGGTTGACCTCACGACATGCAATTAGCCATTTATCAAACAACAAAACACGTCACCTTCTTCCCATACACAACAGTCAGATCAATCATGGTTGTAGGTCAATCCTGGCAGGCTGTTTGCCTAGTGACCCCATACCTGAAAAATACCACAGATTCAGATGCCAAAATGGCTACAGTTATGAATTCGAAACAGGTATCAAAAATTCTGTTAATCCAGGCACTGGAACAATCTGATCCACAAGGACGATACATCTCACACTCCACCAGACAGCGAGCCACCCAACACGCAAGAAAAGGCTCGCCCCACGAACCACCCTCATCAGCAGAAAGCTCTATCCAATTTTTCACCAATCGGGCGGAATCTCTCTGGAATTTTCTCTCCACTTCTTACCCCATGATCACGGAATCGTTTCGAGGCGCTCAGGCTACAATTCCCTATACCATCGTGGCGATACCGGCCTTTGCTGCCGGCCTGTTCATCAATGGACTCGGAACGACCCAACGAGTCAATCTCTTAAACTTTCCACTCTTGATTCTGCTTTTGTGGAACATGGGGACCTATGCGGGTACCATTCTGCCGCCGCTTCTGGGAAAAGACCTAACCGGTCCACTTCTCCGTCACCTGGCCAAAGGATTTGCCGCCGTGACGGAATGGTTGGGGAAAGGACCATGGCCAAAAATGTGCTTTACCCGGAGGTGCGGTCAGAGAATGGATTCTTCAATCTTCCGAACGATTTATGAACCTGTGGTGGAGGCACTGGCATCCCGTCATTATCAGTCGCGTTCGTCATCTGCTGCATATTGGATCAGCCTGTCTGGCACTAGGCATCATCCTTAGTATGTATGTCCGTGGACTAGTTCTAGATTATCAAGCCACGTGGGAAAGCACTTTCTTATCAGCGACACAGGTGCATACGGTCTTAAACGGACTCTTGGGACCAGCAGCCTGGCTTCTGGGTATTCCCTTTCCATCAGCCGAAGACTTTGCACATCTTCAAGCTCCCGGCCATGGTTCTGCTGCTCCATGGATTCATATGTGGGCACTGACGGCCTTTATAGGAATCGTCATACCTCGGATAACCCTAGCCTGGCTATCCGCACGCTTCGCACATAAAGCCGTGCAATCCTTCACGCTCCCTCTGGATGAGCCGTATTATCTACAGCTGCTGAGTACTGAACGCGGACAAGGCATCCAAATTGAGATTGTGCCGTATAGTTATCAACCTTCTCCGGCCGCTTTAGATTGCTTGGGACAATGCCTTCTGGATCTCATTGGCAATCAGGCCACCTTGCATTGGAGAGACCCACTTCCTTATGGACAGACAAGCGTTACCTGGTTGCAGGCAACCGCCTCACCTCAAACGGTGGTTCTTATCTGTAATTTGGCGCAAACCCCGGAAGCGGAGGTGCACGGCGAACTCTTTCATATGCTTCAAGCCTTTATTGAATCCTGCAATGGACAACAGCACTTACTCCTTGTTCTGGACCAGGAGCCCTATCAGCACCTTGCCGATCAGACACAAATGAAAGGACGCCAACAAACCTGGCAACGACTCGCCAACGACCACCATCTGCAAATCGTGGCCTTCCATGCCAAGGATACATTCCGCGACCAGTTTCTTGAGAAGGCCCAAGCTGCTCTGTGGCCTCCAAAAGGTGAGATGCCATGACAGCCCTTTCTTCTATCACGCTTTCTCTCATTTCCCATACTAATATCGGAAAGACCACCTTGGCCCGCACTCTGTTACGTCGCGACGTCGGACAGGTGCTTGATCAGGCCCATGTCACGCTTCAAAATGAACACTTTGTATTGCTGGAGACTTCTGATGGCTCCCGACTCAATTTGTGGGATACCCCAGGCTTTGGAAATAGCCACAAGCTCCTGGGTCGTCTTCAAGGACTCACCAACCCGATTGGGTGGATGGTGTCTCAAGTCTGGGACCGTCTAGCAGACAAACCGTTTTGGTGCAGTCAGCAAGCGATCCGAAACGTCAGGGATGAAGCCGACGTGGTGTTATACCTCGTCAATGCAACAGAAAACCCATCCATGGCGGGCTATCTTCAACCTGAACTCGACCTCCTCACTTGGCTGAATAAACCCGTCATTGTGTTAGTGAATCAAACCGGTCTGATCGATCCACAACAACAACGACAATTGGAATCCCTTTGGAAGCAACACTGGGTCAATCAACGTGTCATTAAAGACGTGATGAGCTTGGACGCCTTTACGCGTTGCTGGGTTCAGGAAGGTGTGTTATGGGATCACGTCACTCAGGCCCTGCCTCCGGAAAAACGCCCCACGATGGAAAAATTAGGAAAGGCCTGGTATGCCACCCACCGGCAGATCTTTGATACATCTATGACCCATCTCACTCAACTCTTGATCAAGACCGCCTTGGATGGAGAATACCTTCCCCAAGAGCCGACTGGGCTCTCAAAAAAGCCGCAAATCAAACATGCGATTCAGGCCCTGGACCAACGCTTAGCACAACGCATCTCAGGCGTCACCGCAGATCTTATCGAGTTACATGGATTAACCGGCGATGTCGCGCACACACTCAAATCCAGGATTGAAGATGTGACCGTGCCAGGTGAAAAAAAACCGTGGGAAGAAGAAACGTTCTGGGGAGCAATGGCCAGTGGCGCGGCAGCCGGATTGGCTTCGGACTTAGCCACCGGAGGACTCTCTCATGGCGCGTTTACCATTGGAGGAGCGATCCTTGGAGCATTCGCCGAACGGACCTATGCGAAAAGTCAGGAAACAGGCAATTCCAATCGGATTTCCTGGGTACCTGCCTTTCTTGACCGGCAAACGCGGGATGCATTGTTACGCTATTTAGCGGTGACCCATTGCGGAAGGGGACGGGGAGATTACACGGACCCAAGAGAGTTTCCCGTTTTTTGGCAACGCGCCGCCGAAAAAGTTCTTGAACAGCAAAAGGACGCTCTACACCAAGTGTGGAATCTGGCCCGGTCGTCGCAACCCACAACCGCAATGACGGATCACATCCAGGCCCAACTCGTTCTTTTACTCTCAAGGATAAGCCTGGATATTTTAGGGCAATTTTACCCCGAAGCCAAAGGTTGGTTAGAAAAATCTCCGGGCTAGCATCTTCCGTTTATCTGTTCCACCCCTTTACCAATTTATCGAGATCATAAAAGGGGGGAACAAATGATTTGTCTTTTTCTCTGGAGTCTGAGCAAGGCTCTTTTCTTGAATTAGCTTGAGGCTATTATGAAGAAATTTGGCAATCACTGACAGTCCATGAGCAAGTAGCGTCCTACCATTTGTCTCGGAATTACGGTATGCATGTGGAACACGCAGGAATCACGCCATAGCTTCCACAGGGACTTAGTTCCTTTGACCCGGAATGACGACTTCTCAATAGCGGTTTTCGAGCGTTTGTTCGATAGAGCGCTGAACCGGACGAGCTAGAGAAATTGTAGACTCCACAAGGCTGTAGTACGTGGACATCTCTTAAGTGATCATTGGGACCCGGTTTCGGCTCTATTGTGCCTGACTTAATCATGACACATGAAGAACTTCCAACAGCTCTACCGCCTGTGTTGGCGCTACGTGCGCTCCTACGTCAGGGAATTCTTGACTTCTCGAGACCCAAGATCCATTCGTCATAGACTGCCCCGTTGTCTCATAATAATTGACATCAGCTGCCATCAGCGGGGTGAGCTCAACCGTCTCTTTTCAAAACCACCCAGGCTACCGCTTCAGATTTGGCTTAAAATTTTGACGCCGCCTGCTGTTGGACGCCACAGTGGTAGGTTCGGTCGCATGCACAAACATGGCCATTCGACGGGGGCTCAAGTACGCGAGGGCATGCAGAGGTATATCCTTTACATGGAGGGCCTGTTTGATTTCCAACTCAGGCTCTTGTGACAAATTGACCAACATCCCATCGTTTCGGCAGATCCAGGGCGCATATAACAACACCGTCGGTCTCGTTGGGTGCTGAATATTGATCCGTGCCACGACCCCCAGAAATCCATCCGTTAATTCCACCAGACTCCCCGGTGGATAGACCCCAATGGCCTGCACCAGGGCTTGCACCACCTCCGGACAGAATCTGGACGATTCTCCCTTCATAACCACATGGCGAAAGAGTCGGGACAACGCCGCATGGGGGGTGAGACTCGTTTGTAAGTCAGGAGCATTGCAAAGTTCATCATAATGGTCCGCGACCATAACGATCTTTGTCGACAATGAAAGGCCGTTTGCTCTCATGCCATTCGGAAATCCCGAACCATCCAGTCGTTCATGATGCCGTTCAATCATTTCCAGCACTGCTGGACTCGTATCTGGGAAAGAGGCCATCAGCTGTCGCCCGACCTCCGGATGTCGTGGCCCCAAGTCCGGATCCGATTGGATTTTCATTCCAACCGCACTAAAGCGGACATTCATGGGTAACGCGCGATAACCCACATCGTGGAACAACGCTCCACGCCCAAGTTCAAGTAATCCCTCGACTTCCAGCCCTAACTGACGGCCGATGAGAAGGGACAGAGTGCATACGTTGAGGGCATGTTCAGACAGGCCCCACATAGCCCCATTACTGCCAACCACATCGATTAACGACATCGCCGTCTTGGGATGTTGTATGGCCGTGACAATACTCGTGATCATGGCATCCGCGGTCTTACGTCCAGATTTCCGGCGATCACTCAGTTGCCGGAACAATTCATTACCCTGTCCCAGGGTTTTTTGATATGCCCCTTCAATCTTACGCAGGTGATTCTGAAATTCATGGTAATCCTGTCGCCGGTCCAGGATTGTGGATAGGGAAGATTCTTTTATCAGTGGTTCGTCGTCTTCCGGGTGATCGAATGTTGAATCGGAAATGGCCTCCGCGTCTTCCTCCCTACTGACGCTCTCCTCATGATCCAGAGGCCGTCGATTTTCATCCGGAACATCCTCAACATCGAACGAGGCCGACCGTTCCGGATCTTGGAGAATGACGACATTTTTGAGAGCTTGAATGGTCGCCAGATCATCAGAGCATTTGATTTGAAAGGTATTCGTGGGAAAAGGATGGCTGAACCAGGACCCTTCGAGTTTGACAAACGTCCCGACGCGAAGATCCCGGGTATCTTCAACTTTAAAGAACGGCATAGAACAATCTCATTTTCAGCTATAAAGCAAAACATCCATCCGGGGAATGACTACAATTATGGGACTAAGCAGAAACTCCCAGGCTTTTTCGGAATATTTTCCTTATTGGTTAAGTCTTCACACCTGCCGATTGAAAATATGGCCTTTCCTTCATACCGAGTGAGCCTCACCACTCCAATCTGCCCCTTTTTTAGGCGTGGACCCCCTACCCAAGTCTTGCCTTGGAACCATGTCCCCTTTCGGGTAGACTTGGTTTCGAATCGTTTTTGACATCCCTCTCAGGAGACACAAACGATGCAGGCTCCTCTCATCGCTCCCACCAATCTTCCAGATACTATTCCCGAGGCCTTTTTTGCACTCACGGCCATCGCCCCCGATCATGTGGTCATGCAAATAAAAGAAGGGGAGAGGTATCGACAACACACGTATGGGGAAGTGTCACTGCTCATTCGGGGATTGGCGAGCAGTCTTCATGAACACGGACTTGGTCCGGGCCACCGTGTCGCCCTCGTGGCTGAAAATCGTCCGGAATGGGTGATTGCTCATCTCAGCATCCTCACCGTCGGCGCCACAGCCGTTCCACTGGATATTCACATGCCACAGGAGCAACTGCTGTCCTTCCTCACCACTTCCAATAGTCGGCTCGTCTTCGTCAGCTCAAAAACTGTGGCCTTCATTCAAGGCCTTCCCGCCACGATCACCGTCGTGAACATGGATCCCGCTACCAAATCTCCCCACCTGTCCATGAAAGATCTCATATCACAAGGCCAGCAGAAACCGCCCGTCAATAGTCAAGTGAATCCGGACGACGTGGCTTCATTGCTCTATACCTCTGGCACCACCAAAAAACCCAAAGGCGTGCTCCTCACTCACCGCAACTTTATGGCCAACGCCAAAGACATTATGGGGAAAGATTTAGCGGGACCGGAAGACAATTTTTTAGTCATGCTCCCTCTGCACCATGCCTATCCCTTTATGATCGCCTACCTCGTCCCCATTCTCCTGGGCGCCAGAATGACCTTCTTATCTTCACTCAAGGGACCGGATCTGGTGCAATGTATCCATGAGACCGGAATTACGATCGCAGTGGGAGTTCCTCAAATTTTTGCCATGATTCGTCGGTCAATATTTGAAGAACTCGCCCGGCGTCCCGCGTTCGTCCATCCGCTAATCACGCTTTTACTTAGCATGTCAGATTTTATAAGAACCCATACCCGCTGGAATCCTGGACGACAGCTTTTTTCACCGGTTCACCGCCGATTTGGTTCCTCGCTTCGGCTTCTGTGCTGCGGCGGAGCCAAACTCGATCCACAAATCTCGAAAGACTTAGGGAGCCTTGGATTTACCATTCGAGAAGGGTACGGGCTCACTGAAACAGCGCCCGTGATTGCCTTCAGTTCCTTGTCTCGACTGAAACCGGGTTCCGTCGGTCCACCACTCGCCAGCGTCGAGGTGCGAATCGATCAGCCGAACGAAGAAGGAATAGGAGAAGTGGTGGTACGAGGGCCCAATGTGATGAAGGGCTATGACCAAGCACCGGCAGAAACGGCAGAGGCTATTCGTGATGGATGGTTTTTCACCGGAGATCTGGGCTATCTGGACTCAGACGGATACCTGTTTCTCACCGGACGGATCAAGGAACTGATCGTCACACCTGGAGGAAAAAACATTCTTCCCGAAGAATTGGAGGAGGCATACCAACAGAATCCGGCGATCGCCGAACTCTGTATCCTTGGACTCCCCCGCGCTGGTGAGGAGGGCGAACATCTTCATGCCGTGGTCGTCCCAAATTTTGATTATTTACGGGAACACAAAATTCATGATTCCGCCACCTATATCAAAGATGCGCTCAATAGTGTCGCCGCAACCCTTCCCTCCTACAAACGGATCAGTGGTGTGACCTTCATCAAAGATCCCCTCCCACGCACGCGCTTAGGGAAAAATCCAGCGACATCTTGTTCGTGCCATGACGCAATCTAAGCAGACTGCCGTTGAACCCGCACCGGAGCAAGAACCTGAGACCGACCAGGAGATTCGCCAAACACCCATCGGCCAAGCGGTTATCCAAACTCTTGTCGGGCTGATTTCAGCCGACCGCGCCCTACGATTGGACGATCACCTGGATCTGGACTTGGGATTCGACTCGTTGAAACGCGTCGAATTTCAAGCAGCTCTCGAAAGCCGGTTGGGACCGGTCCCGGAAACGTTCATGGGAGAAGTCGTCACGGTGCGTGATGTCATGACAAAGCTCATGGCCCTCCAGCAATTTCCCGCTGAGGACACAGAAACCACCTCCTCCTGGCATCAGATCTTCGAAACCCCACTCCCTCCAGCTCTGACAAAGACAGTCCTCGCTCCGCTTTCCAGAGGGAATAAAATCATCGGGCAGATAGGCATGGCTATTGTCGGAAGCCTCTCCCGTATAGCCTTTCCCTTGACCGTCAAAGGCATCACACATGTGCCCAAGGAAGGGCCTTTTATCCTGGCGGCCAACCATCTGAGTTTTATTGATCCCTTTATTATTTTGGGGACCGTGCCACCATCCACCTTTTCACAACTTTACACTCTTGGCTGGGAACCGTTTTTTCGATCACCATTTCGTCGATGGGTCGCACGCGTGGGTCATGTGATTCCCGTGGGGCCGGAGACGCCCCTGGTCAATGTCCTCAAGGCCTCAGCCGCCCTTCTCCGGAACGGGAAAAGCCTCCTGATTTTTCCCGAAGGAGAACGAAGCCTTGACGGGCAACTCCTTCCATTCAAGAAAGGTCTCGGGGTTCTTGCCTGTGAATTACACATCCCCATTATCCCGGTCAAAATCGAAGGAAGTTTTCAGGTCTGGCCCCCCGATGCCAAGACACCTCAACGTCATCCCATCTCCCTCACCTTTGGGAAAGGGCAAACCTTCACCCCATCCATGATTGAAACATGGACAACCAGAGGGGAAGACCCCCATTTAGTAGCGACCCAGTTAATCCGTGACGCCGTGGCGTCCCTTTAATCGAAAAGACTGTGTTTACCGGGTGGCCAATGTCACTCGTATTCTGAACTACCCGACCACAGAGAGGCTTCTTTAGGACCCACTATAGTCATTCCAATAAACTTCCGCTTTGTTAGGAGTGAAAAACTGCAAGTTCCGGGTTTCGGCCCGGCAGCCGAGGTCCTTGTGTTTCGGCAAAAGGACCCAAAACCATTGACGCCCCGCCCAGTCTTCTCAGATTGGCCGGACGCAAAGCCCAGGAAGGCGGGCCAACTCGCGAGGCTCAGACAAGGCCCGCCATTTATGAGGGGCGTCCGACCATGGAGATGGGCGGCAGGCGTCGAACAATGGGAGAAATAGAGACGACAGAGAATTCCATATTACAAGGTAATCTCTACTGACTTACCTCAAAGACAGGAATGCTTGGGAAATTATTTGGAATCGCTATAATGTGCACATATGTGCTGGATTATCACTCTGAGAGTATGGACACCCTGAAGGCTTTGCCGGTTTTTGGGGTGGAGGGTCGATGTTTGGAGGAAGTTGGAAAAACTGTTATTTCGAATCTCACGAGAAATCTATGGACAAAACTTACCTCACGAAACAAGAGGGCAAAAGATTTTCCCCTATGGTCGAAATGACCATAAGGTCTTGTTCAGAGGGTCATGAATTCAGGACCTCCCGAAGAGTCCACGCGAGATCCTTGATCAACAACGGCTTTAAAAGAAAAGCACGAATCCCCATGGCTTTGGCCTTTTCCGAGGTCATACTGTGACTAAACCCCGTACACAGGATAATAGGCACGTCGGGTCTGAGTTCTAACAATTGACGCGCCAGTGCTTCACCGGTGATATGCGGCATCGTTTGATCGGTCACAACCGCATCAAATCGAAAAGGATCAGCCCGAAAGGCTTCCAGAGCTTCAACGCTGCTCGTGCGCACCATGACCTCATACCCCAACCCCTTCATTGCCTCCTCCCCAAGCCTGGCAAGGGGCTCCTCATCTTCCACAAAAAGAATATGCCCTCGGCCCATGAACACTTCTGGTTGCAATGGAGTATTTTCCTCTGGATAATTCGCGGCCTCCATCTCCGGAAAATAAATGCTAAAAATAGTTCCACTGTCCGGGTTCACTTTCCACCTTAATGACACCGCCATGACTGATGACGATTCCATGGACCACGGCCAATCCCATGCCCGTCCCTTCACCGACCCTCTTCGTGGTAAAGAAGGGATCAAAGATGCGTTGGACAACATCCGGAGTCATACCCGATCCAGTATCTCGAACAGTCAGGCATACATAGGCACTCTCCCTGTAGATCAGGATGTGCGCCGATCCCATCAGGTTCACCCGTCACATGCTCCAACTTCAATTCAAGAAGACCTCCGTTTCCCCGCATCGCGTATTCGGCATTGGCACACAGGTTCATCAACACTTGGTGCATTTGGATAGGATCTCCTAATATGATCGAGGTCGCCTCAGTGAAATGTTGACGAATGTCGATGGTCGCCGGGAAGGTCGCGCGAAGGAATTTGCAAACTTCTTTGACCAACAGTTGAAGGTCAAGCGGCTGCTGCATTCTGCTCGGTTTGCCGACTAAATGCCAAAATTTGTTGAACCAATTCCTTGGCACGCTGCCCGGCAACCAACACCTCATCAAGATTCTTTTGTGCTCTGACATTGTCCCTGGCACTTCTGTTTGGCAAGTTCCGTATAGCCAAGGATCGCCATAAGAATGTTATTGAAATCATGGGCAATACCACCTGCCAAGGTCCCAATGGCCTCCATTTTTTGAGATTGGCGGACCTGATTTTCCAACTGTTTCAATTGGGTGATATCGGTGTTGGTTCCAAACCATTTCACTACCTGACCCTCTTCATTAAAAATAGGGAGAGCCCGCCCGAGATGCCATCGAAAAGAATGATCTTTTCCCCGCAGAAGTCGAAATTTGATTTCGTAGGGGTGCTTGGTTTCGACGGCCTTGGCCCAGCATTCCAGACATCCGGCCAAATCATCCGGATGCAGAAACGCTGCCACCCATGACCGATCAACTCCTCAACCGGAAGCTCCAAAATATTCGAGTCACCCGTTGATTGACATAATCAAGAGAACCATCAGGCCGCAGCCGTCCACACCTGCTGGGGAATCGCTTCACTCAGAAGTCTGAAGCGTTCTTCACTTTCCGGAGAACGCTCTCCGCCTGCTTCGCCTGAGTAATGTTAAACATCACTCCACGCAATTTCACGGGTTGATCATGCTCTACCACCACGGTCACCAGATCCCTCAACCAGATCTCCTCCCCATTCTTCTTGAAAAATCGGTATTCTAATTCATGGTTTTCTTTCCTGAGGGTGGCTTCCCGGCAATATTCCACTACCCGTCTCTGATCGGAGGCATGGAGACGATTGCAGAAAAAATCCGGTTCCTCTAACCATTCATTTATGGAATATCCCAACAGGCGTTCGGCCTGTTGACTCACAAAAGTAAACTGATAAGAAGGAAACTCACACTCCCACACAATTCCCTCAAGAGAATTGACTAATGTCAAAAAATCCTGCCTCGATTTATGAAACGCGTCTTCCGTTTGCCTGCGCTCGGAAATATCTCGAAAGGTGACGACCGCTCCTGCCAGATTCCCATCCTGCCAAATTGGCGTGCTGGTATAATCCACCGGAAAACTGGTGCCGTCTTTGCGCCACAAGACTTCATCTTCTACCTGACGAATAACGCCGTCCGAATAGACCGCATACATAGGGCAGGCTTCGCTGGGATAGGGAGAACCATCGGGCTTAGAATGATGGACGGTTCCATGCATAAAGGATCCAATGAGCTCCTGGGGCTCATACCCTAACATTTTTGCCCCAGCGGGATTCACAAAGGTCGTCCGACCTTGTAGATCCAATCCATAGATCCCGTCACCAGCCGAGGACAGGATCAGTTCGTTCTGCCGGGATAATTGCTTAGCCTGCTCCTCTGACTTTTTCCGTTCCGTAATATCGTGTGTGACCGCCAAATGTTCCACTTCATTCGTGATGGGATTCTTGAATGGCACCGCATACGTTTCTATCCAACTTCTGGTGCCTTTGAGGCTCTGGACCTCAAATTGAAGAGTCTGTTTCTTCCCCTGTATCACCTCCTGATGCATCTGCTTAAAGGCATCCAGATGCTCAGGCACGACGAGGTCAAAGACGGAACGCCCAAGCACGTCGTCGGCATTTGTCGCTTCGATTAATTCCAACCCCGCAGGATTGATGTGGAGCAGGGTTCCATCGGCGGCAACCCGTTTAATGCAACCCGGCCCTATTTCAAAAATAAGGTGTAACAGGGTTTCACGTTCTGTCCGTTCCAATTCCGCCTGTTTCTGCTCAGTAATATCCTCCGAAATTCCCAAAAGATATTGAGGGGTTCCCTGATCATCTACAGATCGGAATTTTTTTGGTATGCAGGTACCGTGTCCCGTGAAATTGGGTGTGAATCATTTCCTCGGGGATATCAATCAGGGTTTTACCTAGTAAGACTTCTCGATCTTTCCTGGTATAAAAGTCTGCTTCCGATTTGGGGAAAAAATCGTAATCGGTCTTCCCGATCATCGCTTCCTTGGAATAGCCAATGAGCTCTTCTCCGGCCTGATTGAAGCGGATAAAGCGGAGATCTTTGGCATCTTTAACGAAAATCATATGCGGAAGATTATCCACAATGGAGGTCAAAAACCGTTGACTGTCCTGCAAATGGATCTCTGCCTGTTTTCGGATGGTGATATCTTGAACGATGCCGAGCATTCGTTGGGGGAGACCATCCTGATCTTCAACAACCTGCCCCTTGCAGGCGACCCACCGGACCTCCCCGGTGGGCCACACGATTCGATGCTCGACTTCGTAGGGCGCCCCGTTCTCCAGCGTTCTTCCAATGATTTCTTTAAGCATCGAGCGATCATCAGGATGAATGCAGTTTTCGTAAGCCTCAAATGTTTCATCAAGCATCCCGTGCGCTAACCCGAAGAGCCCGGCAACTTCCTCCGACCAGATAAGATGCCCGGTTGGAATATGCCAGTCCCAAATCCCCATATTTCCCGCCTTCAAGGCCAACGTCAGCCGTTGCTCACTTTCGGAAAGCAATGCTTGCGTGCGTTGCTGTTCGAGCTGCCGTTTCGATTCACTGGAGGTGAGGGCCTCTTCCGCCTGCGCGGCCTTCCAAGTCAAATCTTTGGCCGCAACCGCGCGATGCACCATCTCAACCACCTCTTGCCGGTCATAGGGTTTGATCAAGTGGGCAAATGCATGATGTTGCAGAGTGAGGATTTTTTCCTTTTGATCGCCATGCGCCGTAAGAATGACCACAGGAAGGGTGGGATCCTGTCCATACAGCCGTTGAAGGACAATCAGCCCATCAAGGTCAGGCAGACCTAAATCTAGGATGACGGCACTATAGGAATGAATGGGGGACACACGACGTAACGCTTCGCTTCCGGTCTCCACGGTCTCAACCTGATACCCTTCACTTTCCAGCAGATCACTCAAGGCCAGACAAATGTCCACCTCGTCATCCACAACAAGGATAGTGGGTGTGGTGGTTCTCAGAGCCTCCATCTTTCTCCCTTTTCTTTCCTCATCTTCCGCCAAAAATGGCCTTCAGCAGAGAAGCTTGGCCGGAATCGTGGAGGTATTGTACGCCATTTGAATAAAGGGTCAAACCCATTGGCTCTATCAGGCATCTAAAAGAATTTTTCCCTTGCGGGTTTCCCTAACCATGAACATGAGTGAACCCCTTGAACATCAACAAAACCAACAGTCTGGCAACCTTTGGCACCGGATGAGGATGACAGTCTGGGACCAGGGGAAGACGGATTGCGTCAGGATTTATGGGGGCATCATGATTGTGGATGCGTGTTTTATTGAGGACCAACTTGCCGATGCAGGAGGCACTCTTTGCCCAACGCCCCTCTCAAGATTCCTAAACATTCACAAAACTTCTCGTTATTTTATGAGTTTCTACTGGCTTTAGTGACGGCACGAAACTTGAGAATGGCTATATACGTTTTTGACAATCAACAACTCTGCCATGCATAAGCCGAGGGCAATATTAGCAAACGCTGAGGACAAGATGACCACTACGTTTGGCCTGTGGGAATTTTTGAGCCGTGACGTGACCTTCCTGGGAGGCCCGCACAGCCCCATGCTGAGTTGGCTGGGGTCTGTTGGGATTGTGGTATTTTTTCTGTGGCACATTCTCAAGATGCGAAAGGAAACGGCTTCGGTTCGTCTGGCGTTCAATCGAGTACGCCCCATGTTGGACGCACTCGCCAACGAACGAAAGGAAATCGATCGCAACCGCTTCACGCATCACCCTGGCAAGGGGTTCTCAACCCATGTGGACCGGGCGGCATCCTCTTCGAGCCGGCTGGACAGTGAAGACATCCACACGCTCGACTCGGGAATGCAACAGGAACCCATCTTTCGCGATCCATGGGCGCAATACCGAATGACACTCATTCTTGAACACGTCCCCTGGTTTGTCGACCCGCGGATATTCAGTACAAAGCGCGCCGCAGAGGTGTTTACTCAAGAAGCCCTCATTGCCAAACATGTGAATCTGCCGTTCTATCGACAATTGCCTTCGTTCATCACGGGTCTCGGGTTACTGCTGACCTTTCTCGCCTTGTTTATCGGCCTTGGCAAGCTACATGCCGAGGGAAGTGAGATTGTCGGAATTCAGGGGCTGATAAACGGGCTGGCAGGAAAGTTCCTGACATCCATCGTCGGACTTATTGTGGCCAATGTCTTCACGTTCATTGAAAAACCGCTCATGGCCCGACTGATAAACGATCATTACATTTTTCTTGGTCTCATCGATCAACTCTTTCCTCGAAAAACCATGGAGCAAATGTTAGAGCAACTCACGGCCATGCAAGGCCGGCCTCCAAAAGACCATTCGTCCTCCGGCGGAGAAAGCCGCCCACACCTTGTCGGATGGGAGACAAACGGGCTTGCCGGTTCAACGGCCGATTTAACAGCGGCAATTCAAACTTTGACGACATTGCAGCAGGAGCAACATGCCGAAATCCGACGAACCCTGTCGGAACTCCCACGCGTCATGACGGACCGGCTTCATGGTCCCCTCAATGAATTGAACGATGCCATTCACAGCCTCACCAAATGGCTCAAGGAAGCCAACCTGCATCCCATGCCAACAGCAACACCTTTCGAAGACCGCCCAGCTCTCTGGAAAACCTCTGCGTACTCTCGGAGTCCTTCCATAACCAGCTTTTTCGATAAAATCGGCTCCTGGTCCAAACGGCCGGGGCCGGTCAGACACCGGCGGACAGGATGAGTTCCCCGACGGATCAGGACAACACCAGTTCTCCCACGACGGGCGGAATCATCGATCTCATGACCTCACTGGCCATGATCTTCATTCTGCTCTTTGCGGCCTTTATCACCCAAACCCCCTCCGAAGCCCAATCGCAATTGCAAGAACACAAAGAGAATGTGCAGGCAGCCCTTCGGGACCACCTGAAGCGATTAGGACTTACCCTGGATTCCGATCCCCACGATCCGCTCACGCTTCTCATCGTCGTCCCCGACAATAAACTCACTTTTGAGTTCGGCCAAAGCATTCTTTCCCATGACGCCGTTCAGTTTTTACAGGAGGCGATGCCGTTCTACGCGGCCGTCTTATGCGGACCCTTACGCGACAAGATCGATTCCCTCGCAATCCAGGGTCACACCGACGATCGCGGGGACGATGCGTATAATTTAAAATTAAGCCAGGAGCGATCCCTGGCCGTGATGGTGAAGGGACTGGAGGCCATTGAGGCGCAAGAGCCGTCGGCCTATCAATGCTTCCAAGCGATGACGTCAGCTTCCGGCCGTGGCAGGCAAGACTTGATCTACGATGGGCATAGCAGGGTGAACCGCGAAAAGAGCCGCCGCGTGATCTTTAAAATCCGCCTCCGTTCAACCGAGCAACGTCACATGGCTGAAGGGCTGCCCACAATTTTTCCATCGTTGTAGGCTTCAACCTGCCAATGTAATTCCAAATTTCACACAGTCACCACTATTTTCCCTTTTTGCTGGTTGGACACCATGTAGCGATGCGCTTCCGCAATTTCGGCCAAGGGAAACGTGCGATCGATGATCGGTTTCAAAGCGCCGGATTCTAATCCTTGATAAATATACTCTTTCCCTCGCTTCAGCATTTCCGGGTTTTTGACAATCTCAAACAGCGTATAGCCTCGTATGGTTAACCCTTTTGCCAGGGCAGGGAACAAAGGGAATGGGGTTGGGTGTGGAGCCAATGCCCCATATTCAAAGATGATCCCGCCAGGTGCGGTGACGGCAGCGAGTTGTTCCAACAACGGTCCCGCAACAGGATCAAATACCAGGCGCGCGCCTTTCCCAGATGTGAGAGCCGTCCCTCTTTCCACCAGATCTTCTTCATCGGTCACAATCACATGATCCGCTCCCGCTTGAAGGAGAAAGGCTTTTTTATCTGCGCCACGAGTCGTAGCAATCGCGACTCCTCCCGTAGCTTTGACGATTTGAATGGCCGCCAATCCCACGCTGCTGCTGGCGGCCGTTATCAAAACCGTGTCACCTGTTTTCAGGTTTCCGTATTCAATGAGCGCACCATACGCCGTCATGTATTGCATCCAGATGGCGGCACCTTCAATGGCGGAGAGGCTGTCGGGGTAAGGAGCGGCCGCAGAGGCCGGGACGATGGCACTCTCACCATAGACACCATATTGGCTCATGGGAAAAGACGGGATCGTACTCACCCGGTCCCCAATCCGAAGATCTGTGATGTCGGGACCGACGGCATCAATGACTCCTGCCGCTTCATACCCTATCCGAGAGGGCAGTTGAGGCGTCTCCAGATATTGGCCTTTTCTCAGCATGATTTCGGCGCGGTTAAGGCCGATAGCCTCCACCTTCATGCGAACTTCTCCCTTACCCGGTTCGGCCAAGGGTAAGTCTTCAAGCTTCAGAACGTCAGGTCCGCCCGTTTGATGAAAGCGCACGATCTTTGGCATCAGCTCCCTCCTTCAAAAAATCATCGTGGTCAGGTTTTTGATCGTTCCGTCACAAATTTCACGATGCGGTCCACGTCGTCATCCGCCTCCCGGACCATTTGGAGAAATTCAACGGGGTTGACGTTGACCTTTCTCAGAAATCGACGATCCGCACCACAACTATACATCAGATCGGGCGGCAACTCTCCATGAAGTTTGGCTCTGGCTTTTTCGATAATGCGGGGAAACCATTCCAAGCCGGCCAGTTTCGCCTCCCTTGGCGGAAACAGATCAGTGATTTTCACCATTTTTGAATACTGCCCCTGTTGATCATTCAAAAAAAAGTCCCGTCTTATCCTGGTGATAGCGAGAGCGGTTTCCGGATCGGGTTCTCCGGCATCGCACCAGTCCTCCACAAAGTCGAAAATTTCCTGAGGCGTGGACCCGATCGATCGAAGAAAATCGTCCTCTTTTTTCGTAAACATCGCATCCACCTGACGCTCCCCGTTTTTATAGGCCGTGACCTTGCGTTCGAAGAGGGTCCGGAATCTCTCTTCCCACTTTTCAGATTCATGGTTCATCGTTCGATGTTCCCTTGCAGTTCCGTGTGTATAATCAGAAGCTCCTATCGATTCGGACGTTGGTTCCTTGAATTGTACGGATGTGTTCATTTCCTTGTCTCCTATTTCAGCATGGCCATGGACATTAATCGACTGACATTCGTTTACACTGACACCTGCAATTGTCTGTTTAATATCTCAATTTCGTTTTCCAGGGCCGCGATCCGGTTCTTAAGGGGCAACACAAGGCGCTCGACCTCCTCTTGTGAATATTTAACGGGAATGTGTTGTCGGCAATTGGCATCCCAGGCTTCCACATGAAAACGAATGACCCGTTCGGGCTTTCCCTTGTATTGTGTATCGGTGAGTTGTTTGAGCAAGTCGTGATCATCTTCAATGACCTCTGCCGTTCCCCACATCTTGATTCGGGTTTGGGTCGCGTAATCCATCAGGAACAAAAAGGCTTGATTATTTTCGGCCAGATTTCCTAATGAGATATATTGTCGATTGCCTTTGAAGTCGGCGAAGGCAAGGGTCCGGTCATCCAGCACCCTGAGAAAACCCTTGGGGCCGCCTCGATGCTGAATATAGGGCCTTCCTGCCCCACTCGCGGTGGCAAAATAGAAGGAGTCCCGCGCATAGATAAAGTCCGCAAGCTCCGGTGTAATGGTGTCCGACCATCCCTCCCCTTCTTCCATTCGCGTATAGTGCTGTCGAGACCCCAGTCGCTCCTGCACGGCTTTCACGGACGGAGTAAATGCAATGTCGCTGACGGGTTGTGTCATGATGGATTCTCCTTCACATGATCGGATTGTCCCGAAACAACCCGCGTATCCAGAAAATGGCGAATGTGAGTGGCAATAACCGGTCCGTCCTCTTCAAGGGCAAAGTGCCCTGTGTCCAGCAGATGAAATTCCAAGTTTTTTACATCCCGTTTGTACGGATAGGCGCCTTCGGCAGGAAAGATCTGATCGTTCTTTCCCCACACAATCAACGTTGGTGGTTGATGTTCACGCAGATACGCCTGCCATTTGGGATACAACGGTGGATTCGAGCCGTAACTATCGAATAACTGCAACTGAATGTCGTTATTGCCTGCCCGGTCCAACAGATATTGGTCAACCAGCCAATTATCGGGACTGATGGCTTCCGGATCTCTCACTCCATGGGTATACTGCCATTTGGTTGCCGGCAGATTCAGAAAGCCTTTGAGGGCCCTGGCATTTTCCGGCGTACGATCTTTCCAATACGCCCGAAACGGTTTCCAAAACTCCCGCAAGCCCTCCTCATAGGCATTCCCATTCTGAATAATGAGAGAGTCGATCCGCTCAGGATGACTGACCGCCAGCCGGAACCCTACCGGCGCCCCATAATCCATCATGTAGAGGCTATACGATTTCAAGCCCACTTCTTGGGTGAACTGCTCCATGACCTTCGCAAGATTATCAAAGCTATAGGTAAACTGATCCACCGTCGGCATGGAACTGTTCCCGAAACCCGGATAATCAGGAGCCACCACATGAAACCGGTCTGATAATTGCGGAATCAGATTGCGGAACATATGGGACGAGGTCGGGAATCCATGTAGCAAAAGTATGGTCGGCGCATCCTTTGGTCCCGCCTCGCGATAAAAGATTTCCAGTCCGTTGACGTTCACTGTTTTATGGAGAGTCGGATAATTGATCTCCACGGACGTGGTTTGAGCGGTAGGCGGTTGCTGATTTTCCGACTTTGAGGCCATCGCCCCCACTACCAACATGCCTATAAGGCCGAATGGCACAACAGCCAATATGCCAATCAGAGGTTTAAAAATTTTATTAAAGCGTTTCATGATGTGGTTCTCCTTTACCCGAATGATTCGATAAGCCTTTACGTTTCAAAAACGATCCATCGAGTTAACACATATTGTTTTCCTATACGGCTGCCACTATGTCTTGCAGACGGTTGACGACCTCTTCCGTAGTTAACACCGTATTGGCAATCATTCTGAAATTGACCAAAGCACTTTCGTAGCCATCGCCTTCGGGTACTTTGGCCCCTGCCGTGGCATCCTTGACCACCGCAACTTCAAAGCCTTGCTCCATCAACTCCCGCATGTGGGATTCCACACAGAGATTCGAGGACATGCCGGCAAGAATGACCTTGCTGAATTTCCGCTTGCGCAATTGCAACACCAGGTCATTCGTTTCCGGGCCATAGACTTTATGCGGGCTCACAACGATGGTTTGTCCGTCTGCAATGTATGGCTTGAACCGCTCGAGCCAATCCGCACCAGAGCCTGTAAAATTTTCCAAACTTAACGGATCGACCCGATCGAACATGGTGATACTGTGCATCACCGCTTCCAATGTGCCTTCAAACTGCCATCCGTGGTCCGATGGGTAGTAGTAGTGAGGGGAAACATACACCTGAATACCCGTCTCCTTCGCGATTCGAAAAAGTGTGTCGAGATGTTCCACCGTGTTGTTCTCCGTCACGCTTTCACCGACCACGCTCCACGCCGCGCCTCCCGGGCTTAAAAAATCATTCTGAGGGTCGGTAATGACCAGGGCCGTCTGATCGGGGATAATGTCCATGCCTGGGTTGGGAAGTGCCATGATCAATCTCCTTGTTGAATAGGTGAAAAGTATGTTGGATTAATTGTGATAAAACCGCTCATGGATAATCCTGCCGTCCTGCCATTTGGCGACCACGACCTGCTCAACATGAACAGGAGTTCCGTCCGTAGTTATCCAGTCCATGACCGTTTCATAAAACGTCACGTCGTCGCCGACACCCTTGGCCGTCACATCAAAGCGCTTCCACTCTTTCACCGTATTAAGAAATTGTTTCTCCCGTTCCAGATTGGCTTCTCGTCCGACCGTCGGAGGTTGATCGTTCTCCTGCATGGCCGCATCTTCCGCATAGAATTCATTGATCGCATCCAGAATGCGGCCTCCCCGGATGTAGGCAAACAAGTCTTCCAGTCTGTCTTGAAGATTGATGGCGGTTTGTGTGCTCATGATGTTTCTCCTTTCATAAAATTCAAAATTGAGTCAGGGTGGCTCTGAATGACGACCTGAACGGCTTTAGGCCCTGGCTTCCAGCCCGGCAACCGCAGGGAAGTCCACTTCCGTCCCGGCCACGTGGTTGAAATAATTGGTGAACAAAGTCAGCCCAATATGGCCAGGATCTCCGTGATCTCCCCGTCCGTGAACCCGGCCTTGCGGAGTTTGGCGACCTCTTCCTCCGTAACCTGTCCGCGGTTCGACACGATCAGCCGCGTGAACTCCAGGGCCGTGGCCTCCTTGATGTC
>CAVSTN010000009.1:0-15726 GCA_963730905.1 uncultured Nitrospiraceae bacterium
TGGTGCGCTTCTTTTTCGTGTCCGTTTTGAGCGGTTTGGATACCGCATCGACATCGGTGAAGGGCTGTCGTTTATGATAAGGATGCGGGACGCAAAGCACTGGACATGTTACGGTGCGAACCACTTTTTCGGCCGTACTGCCAAAAAAGATCCTGGTAATATCCCCTGTTTGCCCGCCATAACTACCCATGACGACAAGGTCGATCTGTTCTGTTCGTGTCATACGGGCAATTTCTATAAAAGGGTTCCCTTCGCTGAGTAAACGCGTGATTTTTATCCCTTTGGCTTCGGGCAACGCCAGGAGGCCCCGTGCCAGAAGACGAGCCTGATGATGTAATCGTTTTTTTTGGACTTTCTCCTCCGAGGGCAGCGCGAGCCCGAGCGCGTTCAGGGCATCAAGGGATTTGGTGTCGATGACATGAAGGAGTATGACCTCTGATTGAAAACTTCGTGCCAGACGAAGACCAACCAGAAACGCCTCTCGTGAGGATGGAGCAAAATCGACGGGTATCAGAATTTTTTGAAACAGACCGTCACCCATGTTGTTGACCTCGTGATGTGGTTGTCATAGCGTAGATATTTACGATAATGCATGAGAACTCAGCAAAGAAAATGCCAGACCATGTTCTCTTCCTGAGAATTGGGTTTGAGTGAGACGTAGACGATTCAAAACGTTGGCTCGTGCCCAATTAAGTTTATTGGGCTCCTGGAAAAAGCGGAAAAAAGCTACACCATGATAAAGGAAAATAGTCCCAAAAAAGGGCATGTGGAAATTGGGTGAAGGGTTATGAGGTTAAATTTCAAATTTCCGGCCAGAAAAATATCCGTCAAATACTTTTCCACTTGGCAGGATTCCTGCGAGTGGAAGAGTGTGTCGTCATGAACAATGGATTTGTGTGAAGTGTTCTGTGTGAATGAGATTGAGGAGATGAGCCAATGAAAATCCTGTGTGCGGTTGATGAATCGGAGTTTTCTCTCTGGGCCCTGGAATGTATAGGCAAGCTGTTTCGCCATTCGGTAAGCGAGTTGGTGCTGTTGCATGCGGTTGATCCACGGATCTTGAGAGGTGGTGGGGGGAAGCGACCCAAAAAGCATGAGTCAGGAACCAAAGATATTTCTCAAAAGCTGGAGGCAGCGGGTCAGAAGGTCTTGACGGGTTGTGCGCACCGAATCGAAGTGGCATTAAGCCAGGCTACGACGAAACCCTTCGCGGCGATTAAGACGGCCTTGGTGAAAGGGCATGTGGCTGATTCGATTATTACCTATGCCGAGCGGAGCCGGCCTGACTTGGTGGTTGTGGGATCGCGCGGAATGAACGATCTCCCGGGATATCTCCTTGGGAGTATTTCGAGGACGATTCTGACCCATGGCCCCTGCTCCGTCCTGACAGTCAAGAGTCCGCTCGACGTGCCGGCTTCCGTCCTACTCGCCCTGGACGGGTCCAAGCCATCCAGGTTTGCGGCTAACCGGGTGAAAGAATGGTTCTCTCCTGAAGAGGTAACACTTCACCTGGTGTCGGTTGTGCCCGATATCTTGACGGATGCGTCTAAGAAGCTATTCCCGAAATCACGGCTGAAGACCCTGGTGGCACCTCTTCGGCAGCATGCTCAGGAATGCCTTGAGCAATATCGAGAATTGTTTCTTAAGGAAGGGTTTCAAGTGGTGGGAGAACGTCTTCAGGGAAGTCCACGGGAGAAAATCGTCGAGTCGGTTCCAGTCTGTCACGCCCAATTGGTGGTCATGGGATCCAAGGGGCTTACGGGTGTGGAACGATTTACCATGGGAAGTGTCTCGGAATGGGTGAGCGCGTATGCGCCTTCTTCCGTGCTGGTCGTCCGGCATTAACCTCAATCGCATGAATGCCGAATGTTTTGTCTGCCTTTATAGATGATCATCTGATGAAGCGCGGACTTGACCCGACATAAAAAAACATAAAGGAGGGATATTGTTGAACACAGGAAAGACAGGTCATGTGCATGTGAGGTCGATGAAACCAGGAGGGTCGTGGATCGGAGGGCTGATGGGATTCGTATTCATCGGATGGCTGATGGCCACCGGAGCCTATGGGGAGCATCTGGATGTATCCGGTGACCTTGCAGGCACCTCCCCGGACTGTCATGGGGCATTCCTCGGAAAACAGGTTCCGGAAGAGACGCTGATCCGGATATTTGCCGCACATGCCCGATGGCTCGCCGATCATCAGGATCCGAACGGGATGCAGGCCGATTTATGCGGGGCCGATCTGGCCGGGGTCGATTTCCGGGAAGAAGATTTGAGCGGGGCCAACTTTCAAGGGGCCAACCTGACGCGTGCCGTGTTCACCACGGCCAAGTTAGTCCATGTGAACTTTCAAAAAGCTAACCTCACCGAAGCCTCTTTTTATTCGGTGGATATGCGCGGAGCGAATGTCTCAGGTGCCAGGGCCCGGTTGGCGGATTTTCGAAAAGCCGATTTGACCCAGGCCAATTTCACAGGAGCCGATCTGCGAGAAGCGAATCTCGCAGAGTCCCGTTTCCGCCTGGGTATTTTACGAGGCGCCGATTTGGAGGAGGCCTATCTGGTCAGGGCGGACTTCGAAATGGCCAATTTGGCGGAAGCGTCTCTTATTCGAGCGGATGGCCGAGAAGCCAATTTTCAGCGAGCCTTACTCGCCAATGTCAAACTTTTGGATGCAGATTTAAATCGAAGCAATTTGCAAGAAGCCGATCTTCGCTCGGCCGATTTGTCCGGTGCGGATTTGGGATTAGCCAATCTGAATGAGGCCGTGCTGACGCATGCCAATCTCCGTGAAGCGAATTTGGACAGGGCCGTCCTGTTTCAGGCCAATCTCGAAGGAGCCAATTGCGCCGGGGCAAGTTTTCAGAATACCGACTTGCTTGAAGCGAATTTAGCAAATAGCCATCTCTTGCGGGCGACATTGGATGAAGCCTATCTCGCGAAGGCGAATTTGCATGGGGCAAATCTGGAAGGCGCCGATATCTCCTGGGCGAACCTGGTTGAAGCGGATCTTTCACAGAGCAATCTGGAATTTGCCGTGCTGTTCCGTACCAATTTGCAAGAGGCCAAACTGGATGGGGCGAGGTTGTACGGGGCCGATCTTCGGGGAGCGAATCTCGAAAAAGCCTCTTTTCAAGGCACGCATTTGGAGGGTGTGGCCATTCGGTATGCCCACGGATTTAACCAGGCACAACTGAATCAGGCTTGTGTCGATGCACGAACCCGGTTGCCGGAAGGATTGCTGGGACCGTCTCCATGCCTGCGCTGAGGACGAAAATTTGGGCCTCGCAAAACGGTGGTGGGGGGCAAGGGTTCAACAACCATGCTCAATGTCTCATGTACGAGTCTAGAGTGTGAATCCATTCAACTAGACACGGAGTGTCGGAATGTTCACCCTATTTGAGCCGGGAGGCATGCGGGTCCCCTATGTGCCGGGTTCGTTCCGGCAGAGACATGTCGAGAAAATTTCGAAGGCCTCTCCCACCGGCCGGGTGAAGGTTGGGCAGGAAAACCCTCCTTCGGTTTCTCAGAAGAATGCCGGACCATCTCCCTTGCAGGCCCGCTTATATGAACAGGTTGAATCGTTCACGCAATCTTCTCGAGCAAAGATTTTTGCCAGGGACATCATGTCCTCCCCTGTCGTCACGCTTTCTGTGAATTCCTCGCTTCCTCAAGCCTGGGCTGTGGTACATTCCAGGAGATTTCGACACATTCCTATTCTCGACGCAAAGGACGTCGTGGTCGGGATGTTGTCCGATCGCGATCTGTTCCGGGGAACCATGGAGTCGGTTCTTTCGGGGGCAACCGAGTCTCATGTACAAGCCGGGGGTTCTATTCGAAGTCTGGTCAGTCGCCCTGTCCTCGTCGCATCCCCTGAAACGGAGCTTCGCGCACTGGCGAGGGTGTTGTTGGAGGAACACATTGGCGCATTGCCGATTGTGTCTGAAGTCGTGGGCTTATTAGTGGGCATGATTACCAGAAGCGATATTCTGCGTGCCCTGGTTGCCCATCCTGACTTTGACCAATGGGTATAAGAGAAAGGGGTTTTTCAGCCCAATGGTGAGGAAGCGGACAATTCCTCTCTTATCCTTTTGCCGAGTTAAAGGAGGAAACGCATGCTAAACCAAGGAGAGAAATTGTTAATCGTCCATCGCCGACTATTTGAAAAAGATACGCCACGGTTTTTTGTGGGAGAGGTGCTGATCTATGAAGCCGGGATCGTCAAGGTGAAAGGCTATACGTTTGTCAAAGATATGTTTAGCGGAAACATGCAAAAGAAGTCCGATCTTCGCACAAAGGTCATGTCGATTGTCTCAGGGACCCTTATTGTGTATCAATTGCCGGTGACGGCTCTCTTGGATTCCATGAGATTTACTGTCGATCAGGATGGAGGGTTGGTGCTCACGGATGAGGGGGGATTTTCAATGGATGTGTGGGAATCCCTCTATAAACACGAAACGCATCAATAAGAACACGTCCTTGGTTTATCCCCTGCCAAGGCTCGCCTTCTTATTTCCCTTCATGCCTCTTGCCTAGGGTTTCAGTCTCGTATGGCCCATACGAAGAGGGGCAATAGGCACGGTAGTGACATTATTCTGGGTGTCCTGGGCGCCCATCCCGAGTTTGATCAGTGGGTAGAGAGAGGAAATCGCATCCCTACTGGGGTCTTGCCCGGCATCCGGCATCTCTCCATTGGGGTAATTCCGGCCATTGTGTATCGGGAATGTATCCCCTCTTTATTCCGGATGTATCCCCGCTAACGACCGGCGGGGATGACGGAGCAGAGTGGGTCATACCCGATATCCGGTACCGGATATTCACACCAATGGTGTGAGTGACGTTCGTTCGTGGGAACGAACCCGGCAATTCTAACAGCACGGGGGTGAGACCTTATGGATTCTCCGGTTTTCTGAACGCAGATTCTCTACCTCATGAATTCTGAAGCCTGATTAGCAGATCCTCGAGGCAGAATAGGCTTTGGGGGAACGACTTAAGGAGTCAGCTCAGCGACAGAAATTGAATGCCGGGGATAACGAAGCGTGGATATTGATTCGATAGTGGTGAGAATCATATGCTCCTGGTAGAATGGGGCGGATGCCTGCTTGAATGTTGGTTGTCGGTATATTTCTAGTTGATGATCGAGTAAATTAAGAATCCAGTATTCCGGAATGCCGGCGTGCGCATAGATTTTCATCTTTCTTTCCCGGTCGTAGGCAAGGGTCGAATCGGCGACTTCAACGATTAATTCGGCTGTGTGAGGATGTTCGTGACGGTAATCCCGCGGGGATCCAATCACGATGGCAACGTCCGGTTCCGGTTCCGAGTCAGACTCTAACGCCAATGGCATTTGCACTCTCACAACATAATTGGTGCCAAAAACTTTCCGTAGCGCATTTTCGACAAGGGTGACAGCCGTGGCGTGCGCACTGCCTTGAGGACTCATTTGAAGTATTTCTCCTTCAATCAGTTCTAACCGTTCGTCAGGATGAAACATCCCGGCAGATACGAGGCGGTCATATTCTTCACGGGACCACAGACGAGTTTGGATGGCGGTATCCGACATTTCTCGATCTCCTGTTGCAAATTCACAATCAGTCTACCAAGGTGGCTGTATCCTCACAAGGGACAGTGTCTTTGAGTTGTGCCTTTTTCATCTTTTACCCAAACGTGTATTGAGCTGATAAGAAATGGCGAGTATGGTGGAAGCGCCGTTGAAAAAAAGGTCTATAGTAGGAATCATCCCAGGCGATATTCCATGGCAAACCGCCGTTCATTGAACAACATGAGAGAGGGCGATGAAGTTTAGTCAACTGAGGAAGCCATGGGTTGATTGCTGGTTCGCCGCAAAAGTGATGGTGCGGTGCTGCTGGTTGCCGATCTTGCTGCGCTTCCGCACGCTCCCGGAACTCCTTGAGCAATTGACCCAGAGAAAAGGGCAAAGGAGGAAAAGAATACGGCCTACTCTCGACCGCGCGGTGCAAATAATTGTGCGGGTCTGTCATTTACGCCCGTTTCGTAGGCCATTCTTTCCACGGACCTGCCTGCGGCAGGCCCTGGCGCTTTACGACATGTTAACGTATCTGGGTTATGCCGTGATCATCCATTTTGGCATTCTCAAGATGGGGGAGGAGTTGCGTGGGCATAGTTGGGTTACATTGGACGGCAAGCCCATAGCAGAAAACGGAGATCCAGGTGCCTGTCATCATATTGTCTACTCGTATCCATCAAGCCAACCAGGCTCTGCTCGAGATGGGGCAGAGATGTTTGGATCGCACGCAAAGTTGTTCTGAAGCCCATGTGGGTAAACAGGTATTAAAGGGGCAATCGTTGAGAGAACAATACAACAAGGTATCCATTATGATCATAGACCTATTCTTAGCGAGGTGGCGCCAGTTAGCACCGGAGCGGACCTGGCTTTCCGTATTCCCGGAATAACAATTCTTCTCCGGCATCCCCGCCGGTCTTCAGTGGGGGATCCGCCTCCTTTTTGTCCTCCCCGCAATTAGTCAGCGGGGATCCATCCCAAACAAAACAACCATGGAATTCCGATACCGAATGTCAAGCCTGACTCCCCCCTTCTCCGTCATCCCCCCCCCCCCGTAATCCCCCCGGTTGTTAGCGGGATCCATCCGAAAGGGACCGACCAAAATCAATCTTTTTCCCATTCATTCAGGCAAAGGACCCTGTGCTTCGTTAGATAGGTCAAAGACATTCCAATCGGCTGACTCATCTGTTGTGGCATTAAGGGGCAGTGACTAGACCGATCCGGACCATCCTCTGTCCGTTTTTTCTACACCCACCTTCAGCTGCATTTATTCTTTCCCCCCTTTACTCTGTCGTCAAACAACTTGCTCTACAAGCGTTTTCTGCTGTGAAGATCGTTTGCTCAGGGAAAGGCATCTCCCTTGTTCTTTTAGTTGGCGAAGCCTCTTTAGGCGGGAAGGGGCAAATCGGCTTTTGAAAGGAACACTTCTCGTTTCACCTCATCGCTGGGTGGGCCATGTTCCTGGGATGTGTTTTGTGGAGAACTAGGGATTTTCCTAGTTACAAGAAATTTCGGTGGGAATTATTGTACGCACGAAATTTTAAACGGCATCTTTAAGTGAACAGAGGGGGAGGAGAAAAAATGGGTAATTCGAAGAACACTCTATATATCCCGATAATCCTTTTTCTCTTGCTAAGTCCGGCAAGTCTGTTTGGGGAAGAAATAAGACGTACTGGAGTCCCGGAAGGGAATTATGTGTTGACGGTTGAAAATGACTTGCTGTCCCTGAAAGCGCATGGGGCATCGCTCAGAGGGATTTTTGCGGAGATCAAGCACAAGATGGGCATTGAGGTCGTGGGGGAAATTCCGGCAGAGGACACTATTACGGCGGAGTTTCACCATCTACGGTTGGAACAAGCCCTTTATAGGCTCAGCCCCAATTTTGGGTATCAAATGAAGACGGACGAAGGGCAGCAGAAAATTGCCAAAATCTTCGTCCTGCAACAAGGAAAGAGAGCCGTCTCAATGCCGGAATTACCTGTCTCCCAGACTGTAGGGAGTTCCCCTACACTTCTGCTTCAGGAACCAGAGAGGTATCCGGAGGCGGAAGTGTCTCAGGAAAAAGGAGGGGATCCGGAACGCCCAAAGTCCTTTCAATTCGAGTTTGATCCGACAGCATTCATGGCCAAGTAAGGAAAATGGCTTTTCCCGATAAGGGCTGAATGTCGTATTTTCTCAAGGACTACACAATAGAAGAGTCTCCCAAGAGTGCGTTGGGTAAGTCGCATGATTTGATTGTTTGGGGGTGCAGGGAGAGAGCTGGTTGAAGAATGTTCAGATTCTGGCGTTGAAAGTTTTGCATTCAGCATGGTGGTTGCCTGTTTGCACATTTCTAGACGAAGGCAGGGGATTGGGCGGGTCGGGACTTAGGTTCACGTGAACGGGGGTTCAGGGAAAGGAATTTTGGTTGGCTTTGCACCTTAATAGACAACAACCCATGGAGGTAGAGAATGCGATCATCTTCTCACAGGGAACAATGGCTGGGACGAAGAGCGCCGGTGTGCTGGATCATGATGACGGTTGGGGTTTTCATGGGAGGGGTGTTCAGTAGTGGTCCCGCTCTCGCTGGAACTCTTGAGCCTCCCCTTTCGGCCGTGGATGGTGCCGGGAATCCCGTTGCTACCGGGGGCACCGCGCCTGCCTGGGATAAGGTGCTGCCGGCAAACGATACGGGCGACCCCTGCCGCTCCAGCCGGTTTACCTGCGTGATGGGTGGCCAGGCCGTACTGGATAATGAGACGGGGCTTGTATGGGATAGGGATCCTGGAACGATTTCTTTCTTCTGGGAAAAGGCCCGCGGCGCCTGCCTGAATAAAAATGTCGGCGGCCGGAGAGGCTGGCGCCTGGCCTCAATTCAGGAGTTGACTAGTTTAGTGGATATGTCGTTCACCGACGAGCATGGTCTCAATTTCCCGCCGGGACATCCTTTTATCGTGGATAGTTTCGGGGTATTCCGAGGCTTTTTGTCTGCCACGAAAGATGCGCTGGATCCTACTCGTGCCTGGAATGTGGACTTCCGTGGTGGCATCGTACAAAGTTATCCAATACATCCAGGCATTGGTGAAGACCATGTTGCTGGCCTTATGACTCTGATTTGGTGCGTGCGCGGTGGAAGGCCTTTGTCTGAATACTAAGAATCAGATAATGTCCTGGCCTATGATTGATCATTAGAGCATTGACGGTCAGGTACGCGAAAATCTATAGATTCGAATAAGGAAGTGGGAGGGTATCTCGTGCAATGGTATTTTTGTCGGGGAAAAAGGGAGAAAATACTGATGGAGCAAACACGAAGTCGCATGGTGCTTATCAGTGGTATTGCTGCCTGTATGCTCGGTCTGTCAATTCCCCCAGCATTTGGCCAGGCCTTAGCGGGCTTCCTGTGGGCGGAGAATGTGGGGTGGATCAGTTTGTCCTGTGAAAATACGGCCAGTTGTGCAAAAGTAAATTTTGGTGTGAAAAAGGCGGGGAAGGGGAAGCTGACGGGTTTTGCCTGGGGCGAGAACATTGGCTGGGTGAATTTTGCGCCGTCGGGAGGAGGGGGTGTTACACTTGATCCGGCCAGCGGGCAGCTGAGCGGACAAGCGTGGAGTGAGAATGGGGGTTGGGTTCGTCTGCGTGGGACGCCGACGCATGATTATGGCGTCGTCGTGGATGGAGCCAAGATCGTGAACGGCAAATTTCCGCCGTTAGGGTCTGGCGATGTGAGTGCCGGCTTTAGCCTGACTCCTTGTGCCATGGCTGGCCCGGCCGGTACTTTTACCATTGTCGCCACGTTTAAAAATACTTCGGCTGATACGATCTCGAATCCATTTTTTGAGGTCGTCTCTCTGACCGGTGGCAATGTTCTGTGCAATGCCGATGAGGGTCCGGGTGGGCCTGGGGCCACTCTCACCGTTCCGTTGAGCGACGATTTGTCAAAAAGGAAGCTGTATCATGGAGAGTCATTTGACATACGGTTCGACATCGGCTTGAAGACCCAAGCACGGTTCACATTCCTGGTTGATATTCTGGATGATCCTGATTCCTTTGCATGGGGAGAAAACATCGGCTGGCTCAACGCCAAGCCGGATGGCCGGGGTGGACCTGGTCTCCGAATGAATCCATAGCCATATCTGTTATTTGGCGCGGCGCCAAGAGTCCGTTGTGTCCTGCTGACTAAGATGGGATGCAGAAATTGACCCTAAATCGGGGGATGTGACAAACGAAATAATTAATGAGATAACCAGGTGCACGGCTCACTTCATTCCAGGGAGGCATTCTACCTTCGATCCTGCATTTAAGCTGACGCTAATTTAATAATGAGGGGTTTTTTGGTGTGGCCTTTTTGTGACTGAGATTTTGAATTTGCCAATGTGCGTGATCAAACGGTGCCTGCGGGGGCCAGCTTGGTGCGACAATATCGCAAGATCTCCTTCTCATACCCAGACCTGCCATTTTTCGGGAGAGGGTGGTATGAAGAAACCGCAGAGAGAGAATTCGCGGGAAAAGGGGAGGGACAAGTAATACCAGCAGTTCTGTTTCCTTAACACCACACGTATTTGTAACACTATTCTAAAAATTGAGGACTCTATGAACCAGGAAAATGATCTGCAAGGGCAAGCAGAAGCGGAGAGCAAACAGGTATGGGAAGAACCGAAGCTCGCGTTTGTTGAGCCTACGTTGACCAAACAGGGAGCATTGCAAGAGATTACTGCGGGCTTTTTCGGCTCGTTTACGCCCCCTAGCGTGTAGAGCTTTCGGCTGAGGTGTAAATGCTTGAGTTTCACAGGACAGACACTGTCTGCTGAATGCCCGAGGATAAATGAACAGCACCGGTCCAGAGCGATCCAAAAGGATGGACTGTGCTGAACCTCTGGCGGTTTCACCTGGGCACAGATCTTTCGCCGTTGGCTCAGCAGGATGAAAATGTGGTGCGGACTTCAGGGAGCCATAAGGTGTTCGTTTAATGCCTGAATGGTGAAATCTCAGGGTGTACATATGAGAAGATCTGCGGAGACGACCCTGTATCGCTTTCATGACCTTTCCCTGGAGGTGAGTCAGGAAGAGCCTGTGACGGGTGTGGGTCTCTTGCCCCTTCTTCAGGATATGTCATTTGTGAGCCTTCAGGAAGGGGAAGAGAAAACTTCTCTTTGTCTTTCCATCCGAATGAGTGATCAGGTCGTAAACTTTTCGGGCGCAGCCCGGGAAGTTTTCCGAATGGATGGGCTGTGTGGGCGAGAACAGGGAAGCGATTTTTACCTGACGGAAGGGACCTCGATCCTCCATCTCCAGGTTTCAAAGGGAGAAGGTGAAGCGACGCTTGCCTCCTCGTTCTTTCAACAACCACCACTTCTACAGCAACGTTTCTGGGGGTTTGGACTGCTCAAGCTGCTGCGTTCTGTTGGACTGTATGGCTTGCATGCAGCCGGTGTGGTGTCCCCGACAGGTTTGGGTCTTTTGGTGGTCGGGGAATCAGGTTGCGGAAAGTCTACCCTGGCCATCCGGTTGATTCGCGAGGGGTGGTGCTATTTGTCAGACGATACCGTGCTCCTCCGCCTGCAACCGGAAGGTGTCGAAGCGTTGGCTTTCCGGAAGCCCTTCTCGATCAATACCGACAATGATCCCGAGTATGCCGATCTTCCACTTGGTGGAGAGGATGGTCCCCATTCCTCTGGCAAGAAAAAACGGCGGGTCGACATTCAAGACGCCTATCCTGAGCAGTATGTGACAGGATGTGTTCCGCAGATGGTGATATTCCCCGTGATAATTCCGGAGCTGCAGAGTACCTTGCATCCCATCGGTCGCCTGTCTGCACTCGGGCGGCTCTTGTCACAAAGCGGTCCCCAACTGTTCGACAAAAGGACCATGCCACATCATTTGGAAGTGTTAAATCGACTGGTATCCCATTGCCGGATCTTTGAGCTGCGGGCCGGCCTTGATTTGTATCGGGAGCCAGGGACATTTGATCGGCTCGTGAGCGAAGCAACAGAAAGAGTCCATGTCCCGGATTGTGATTGAACTCACCAATCGGTGTAATCTCTCCTGTCTGCATTGTTTTGAGGAGCGGCATGCCGCCACGGGGGATCTGGCCCTGGCGATTCTCGACAAGGTGCTGCTGGATGGGAAGGCGTGCGGCATTGATCATGTGTGTTTTACCGGCGGGGAACCGACGATTCATCGCGAATTTCACGACATTATCCGCCGGGTGAGCGAAGCAGGCTACACCTTCAGCTTTGTCACCAATGGGATGAATTTTCTGCAGATCTATCCACTGCTCATTCGACATCGCCAATGGTTTCAGGGGATCACCTTCAGCCTGGACGGGGCACGCGAGTTTACCCATGACCGTCTGCGCGGCGCGGGTTCTTATCGCCGGGTCATGCGTGCGGCCAGTATCTGTGTCGTCAAGGATCTTCCTTTTACGTTTAACATGGTTCTGACCGCCAGGAACCGGGGCGAGGTTGAGAAAATGGTCGATCTGGCCAAGCAATTGGGGAGTGGTGGCGTTCGCTTTGGCCATCTTATGTTCACCCCGGAAACGGTCTCGGGTGGGCTGAATCTCTCCCCCCAAGAGCGGCATGACGTGGAGGCAGAAATTTGGCGCCTCCAAAAGTCTTCGCCCATCTCCGTTGGGATGGCTCCGGGGTATTTTAGCAAAGACCCATTTTTCCCTTGTGGCCCTCTGAAGCTTGAGGAATATAATCTCGACTACCGTGGGAATTTCACGCTCTGCTGCCAGCTATCTGGGTATTCCGGGGAGAATTCAGGAGCTGATGCCGTGGGTAATCTCCACGAGATCACCCTTTCCCAGGCGTGTGAGCAATTTCGTCAGCGGGTAGCTACCTATTTGGCCGACAAGCAGGAAACCATTCGGAAGGGTGAATTCACGGAGCTGGATCATTTTCCCTGCTGGTATTGTGTGAACTATCTCAAAAAAGTTTCTTCGAGTCACCATTTTCCGCCGCCATCCTGGGAGCATACGGATGGCCCTGGTAGAGGAGAACAGATTAATGTTCAGTTTGAATTCAATGGTTCAGCCCCATCCTGAGGTGGTGGATACCGACCTCGATGGCACAGAAGTGGTGCTCCTCCATCTAGAAAGCAAGACATACTATAGTCTGAATGTGACCGGCAGACGGATCTGGAAGGGTCTGAAAGAAGGGCAATCTTTGCAATCAATCAGCCAGCATCTTTGCAAGGAATTTGATATCGATGCTGATCGCGCAGATCAGAGCGTATTATCTCTCATTCAGGAGCTTGCGACTCATCGGCTGGTGCAGCTGAAGGAGTGATGCGCGTCCTACCCGAGCGGATGGGCGTTGAACATCAGCTGCTGGTCTGCTGTGCCCGCACCTGTCTGGATGCGGAACACGCGGAGCGGATCCGTCTTCTTCTCCAAGGGGCCATCAACTGGCACTTTCTGCTCCAGACCGCTCTGTATCATGGTGTGATGCCCCTCGTATACCGGAGCTTTCAGGCGCCCGGCGCGGAAGTGCCCCCTCCCGTCATTCTTGAGCAGCTTCGGGATTCGTTCCGTACCAATCTGGTGCGCAACGAGATACTCGCTCGGGAACTTGTCACGCTGCTGAATTTGCTCAGGACACACGGAATTTCCGCCATTCCCTTCAAAGGGCCGACATTGGCGGCCTCAGCCTATGGCCATCTCTCGTTCAGACAGTTTGGCGATCTGGACCTCTTCGTTTCCAAGTGTGATCTTTCACGGGCCTCTGAGGTCCTTGTGTCTCACGGCTATCGGGCAACAGATCAATTACACCATGGAGAGGGAGGGGACCCTCTTCAGGCGAAATATCATTCATTCGTCGGACAGGATGGTCTGGTCAGAGTGGATGTTCAATGGATGATCGCCGACTCTCAATTTTCTTTCCACCTCGATCATGAGGATTGGCGAGCCAGTCTTGTCCCCATTTCCATGACGGGCATGTCGATTTTCATTTTTTCTCCAGAGGTTGTGCTCTTGATCCTCTGTGTTCATGGCTCTAAGCACCTCTGGACGAAACTGCAATGGCTCTGTGATGTTGCCGAACTGCTCCGCGCCTATCCGAAGTTGGATTGGGAACGAGTCAACGACTACGCCAGCCGGCTCGGTTGTCAACGTATGGTGGCGTTGGGAGTTTTGTTTGCCCATGATGTCCTTGGGACCACTCTTTCACCAGAAGTCTTGGAAAGACTGAAACAGGACACGGTGGCACAGTCACTTGTCGGGCAGTTACGATCGCAGCTGTTCATGGAGGGCGATACCACCGCAGGTGCCATTGAGCCGTCTTTCTTCTATTTGCAGATGAGGGAACGCTGGCGCGATCAAGTTCGGTATGTGTTCCGTCTGTGCGTGGCGAGGGACCCCATCATTACCGGGCGAGCTTCACGGTCATTGCCCCTCTCTCTCACGTTCCTGTACTACCTTCTCTGGCCGATTCTGTTTGTTGGGAAGTATGGTTTACGATCCCAGAAGTTAAAAATCACCATCTCGCAATGGTTGGAACGTATGGGCTGACCGGAAGAAGGCCCATTGCCTGCAGATCACGTATTTGAGCTTCCTTGGAACCCGGCGAGGAATTGGTCGGGAGTCATATTTAATATTGCTGCATATTGCGATACGGCTTCCATGTTGGCCAAATCTTCCGGTTCTAATCGGGCCATATAGGCGCGGGCAATTTTATAGGATTCTGAGTCAATATCGACCATGCGCACACGGGTTCGGCCCGTCGCGGAGTCCACGATGTCTTTGAACGGCAGCGGGGTGAAGCGTCCATTCACGATGGAGACCATGGCTCCATTGCCTCCATCCAGAAGAAATTGGGCGGCGCAATACCCCAAGTCCCGCGTGTATTCCATGTCGAACGGAATCGGATCGGCGCAGCGAAGTTCATAGCCAATGTTTTTGGACACAATCGTGGTCTTGATGTCAGAGTGTTTCAGCTTCTGAGTGACGGTCTCCTTCAGGACCTTCCCGATATCCAGTTCCGCCAGTCGGATATTGCCATGTTCATCGCGTTCAACCCCGCCTAAGAGGGCGAGGTCATCCTGATCCAAAAACTCCGACAGCCCTTCAGCCAACACCGCGACACCGTCTGAGCGGCCTTGGGCCAGGCGTTTGGTGATGGAGCCCACCAGAATATTGGTCAAGTGCCCAAGCTTGAGTGTGGTCCCCTTGAATTCCTCGGGAATAAGCGTGAGGGTCGCTCCGGCTGCTTTACCAATGCCTAAGGCCAGGTGTCCGGCCTTACGTCCCATGGTGACCACGAAATACCATCGGGAGGTGGTATTCGCATCAATCATGAGATTTTTGACCAGCTCAACTCCCATGTGCCGGGCCGTTTGAAACCCGAAGGTCGGCATGCCATGAGGAAGGCACAAATCGTTATCAATCGTTTTTGGCACGTGAACAACTTGCAATCGCCCGCTGGCCAGTTCAGCCAATTTTAATGCGGAAAAAGCCGTATCATCTCCCCCAATGCTGATGAGGCCGGTCACATCCAATTTTTGAAGGGAGTTCAAGGTTGTCGATAAATCTTGAGGACGTTTGGTCGGATTGGCTGAGATGTGCCCAATAACGAGCCACCACGAAAGTGCAAGTGGCTGACCGTTTCGCGGGTAAGAGGTTGAGTGTGGGAAAGGTCGCTTTTCATTAACCATTGGAATCCATCTTCAATCCCAAGCACCTCCACCCCACAGAGACGACTTCGAATCGTTGCGGCTTCAATGACACTATTGATGCCGGGAGCAGGTCCGCCCCCGACTAGAATGGCGAATTTAGGAGATGGGGAATCCATGGTGTCGTTTCTCGCGCTAACGGTTATAGCAGATCATCATAGGGAGAGGCTCTTCGAGTAATCAAGCCGGAGCGTGTGAAGTTGGTTCACGAATCAAGAGCACAGAGCAGGGGGAGTGGTGGATGGTCGCATGAGACACACTCCCGTGTGCCAGTCGTTGAAGCGGTGAACGACCGGGAGTACCCATGAGGACTAACTGGGGTTGAAGACGTGAGATCTGTCGTTGAATGACTGAGGAAGGAGCCCCTGGTTCGACTATACTCTCTATGGAATATCCCAGGCTTGAGAGTTTGTCCGAGACGTCTTTCGTTAAACGGGCTCCTCCATCCTGGAGTTCCTTCTTCCAGGAGTCAGGTAGGAGTGCGCCAACTGGGAGAAGAGGCTGGGCAAAGGGGATAACATGCAAGCATGGAG
>CAVSTN010000010.1:0-124872 GCA_963730905.1 uncultured Nitrospiraceae bacterium
CCCTTTCATGTTCCTGATATCGGGGAGGAAGAAATTCAGTCGGTGGTCGAGACTCTTCGTTCAGGGTGGTTAACCACAGGTTCAAAGACCAAGCAGTTCGAGGCGGAGTTTGCGCAGCGGGTAGAGGCTCGACATGCTGTGGCCCTTAATTCCTGTACTGCTGCTTTGCATCTTGCCCTCGAAGCCGTTGGCGTGACCGAAGGCGACGAAGTCATTGTGCCCACCATGACCTTTGCCGCCACCGCAGAGGTGGTGCATTACCTCAAGGCGAAACCCGTGTTGGTGGACTGCCAGGCTGATACCTTGAATATTGATGTAGGCCAGATTGAAAAAGCGATCTCGCCGAGAACTAAGGCGATCATTCCTGTTCATTATGCCGGTCAGCCCTGTGAAATGGATCGCATTCTGGAGATTGCCAGAGTTCATCATCTGAAGGTTATTGAGGATGCTGCTCACGCTCTTCCGACCCGTTATCGTGGAAGGATGGTCGGGTCATTGGGAGATATTACGTGCTTTTCTTTTTATTCAACCAAGACGATCACGACTGGTGAAGGGGGGATGGCCACGACTGAAAATGCCGAATGGGCAGAGCGCATGCGAATTTTAAGTCTGCACGGCATCTCGCGGGATGCCGTGAATCGATATACCCCTGAGGGCACCTGGTATTACGAGATTTGCTATCCTGGGTATAAGTATAATCTGACGGATATCGCGGCAGCACTAGGAATTCCCCAGCTACACAAATGCGACCGCTTTGGAACGATCCGCCGGCGGTACGCCACCCTCTATAATGAAGGTTTTAAGGGGATTCCGGAAATTACGGTACCCCATGTGGCCGACGATGTGGAGCATGCCTGGCACCTCTACGTCATTCAGTTGGACCTGGAACGGTTGCGGGTCGGACGGAACGAAATGATCGATCTTCTGAAGAAACAGGGCATCGGAACCAGTGTGCATTTTATCCCCTTGCATCTTCACCCCTATTATAGGGATAATTACGGGTATCTCCCCAATGATTTCCCTGTGGCTAGTTCCGTATTTGAACGCATTATATCTCTCCCCATTTATCCTAAAATGACAGAAGTCGATATCCAAAACGTCATTGAGGTGGTCGCAACGCTTATCAAAGAGCACAGGCGATAAGTAATCGAGACATTGAGACTCAGATTCTTGAAGCTTTCTAGTGGATACATGGTATGTTCCCCCCCTCCTTATGGTGGTAGCTCTCCTTTTCCATCAGATTGGAAAATGACAGAGACCGAAATTCACATTCCAGCGAAGTGGTTGCATTGTTCATTCAGGAGTACCGGTGATGACTAAGCGTGTTGTTGACACTCTTGGTGCGTTTTTAGGATTAGTGGTGTGTACCCCCCTCTTTGTCGTGCTCGCCCTCCTTATCAAAATGGATTCCCGAGGGCCTGTCTTGTTTCGACAGGTGCGCGTGGGTCGTGGATTTCGGCCATTTTGTCTGTATAAGTTTCGCACGATGGCATCGGACGCTTCAAAAAAGGGAGGGGAGCTGACCATCGGCGAAGATCCTCGTGTGACCCGCATTGGACGATTTTTGCGTCAGTTGAAACTTGACGAACTCCCGCAGCTGTTCAATGTCTTGATAGGGGATATGAGTCTGGTGGGTCCACGTCCTGAGGTGGCCTATTATGTGGAGAAATTCAAAGAGGACTATCACGATGTTTTGACGGTCCGGCCTGGTTTAACGGATCTGGCTTCTCTCAAGTACATCGATGAACAGGGTATGCTCGGAAAGGTTGAGAAACCCGAAGATGAGTATACGAATACGATCCTGCCGGAAAAAATCCGATTAGCAAAGTTATATATCGAGCATGCCTCGTTCGCGTTTGACCTCGCCGTCATGGCCCAGACGTTATTGCAACTGCTGGGGTTGCGCAGTGTCATTTTAAAAGTCACCGATCGTGACAATCATGATGAGGTGGCTTTTCTTGAAGGCTCGGTAATTTTCCATTTTATCACCAAATATCGCCGACCCATTATTATTACATTGGATCTGGCACTGATTATGTTGGCCTATTATTTGGCGTTCTGGTTGAGATTTGACGGCCATATCCCGGAAGACGCCAACCAACTTTTGCTCAAGACTTTGCCAGGGCTGCTTGTGATTCGTGGGATTGCCTTTATGATCTTTCGCCTCAATGAAGGGCTGTGGCGGTATATTAGTATCTGGGATTTAAAGAAAATTACGGGTGGGGTGTTGGCTGGAACCATTGTGTTTTATGGCCTCGTCAAATGGGGGTACGGTCTCACCGGCTATCCTCGGTCCATTTTTATCATCGATAGTATCCTGTTGGTCGGGTTTCTTTGTGGGATCCGGCTTGCCGTCCGAATCTTTCGAGAGCGAAAGGTCTTGAGAAAGACGAAACGAGTCCTCATTATTGGGGCTGGCGATGCGGGGGAAAACATCGTTCGGGAAATGCAATCACATTCCACCTCCTCCTATACGCCAATTGGATTTGTGGACGATGATGTCTCCAAAGTGAGTAAGCGTATTCATGGAGTCAAAGTTCTGGGAACACGCCAGGATCTGTCACGCATTCTTCACACGCACAAACCCGAGGAAGTGTTAGTGGCCCTGCCTGGGACGAATTCAGCCGTCCTTCGAGATATTACCGCAGTGCTGGCACCCTTTAACGTGCGCATTAAAACCCTCCCGAACTTGGGCGATATCCTTGAAGGCAAAGTCACGATCAGTCAGATACGGGATCTCGCAATTGAAGACCTGCTTCAGCGTCCCCCTGTGGGGTTGGATCCTCAGCCAGTGCGCAATTTAATCGATGGGAAGCGGGTCTTGGTGACCGGAGCTGGCGGATCTATTGGTTCGGAACTGTGCCGCCAAATTGTCGCGCTTGCTCCCAAGGCCCTCATCCTATACGAACGACACGAGAACAGCCTGTACGCGATTGCGGGGGAGCTGACCGACCAGGGTAATTCCGGTGTCATTCATGAAGTGTTGGGAGATATCACGGATGTTCCGCGTCTCCACGAGACATTTAAAACATACCGCCCTGAGATTATTTTCCATGCGGCGGCTCACAAGCATGTTCCGTTAATGGAGGTGAATCCGGGGGAGGCGTTCAAGAACAATATCCTGGGGACCCGTTTAGTGGCCGAAGCGGCCGCCCACTTCGGTGCCGAACATTTTGTGTTGATTTCGACAGATAAGGCCGTGAATCCTTCCAGTGTAATGGGAGCGACCAAGCGGGTAGCGGAATTGGTTGTCCAGGCCATGGCGAGTCAGAGTCAGACCCGATTTCTGACTGTTCGCTTTGGCAATGTCTTGGGCAGTAATGGCAGTGTCGTACCCCGCTTTCAAAAACAGATCAAGGCCGGCGGACCAGTCACGGTCACGCATCCGGAGGTGCGCCGTTACTTTATGCTGATTCCAGAAGCCGTGATCTTAGTGTTGCAGGCTGCAGCCCTTGGCGAGCAAGGCGCGATTTATGTCCTGGAGATGGGTGGACAAATTAAACTGGTGGATCTCGCGCGTAACCTCATTCGACTTTCTGGTCATGTGCCGGATAAAAATATTCCCATCCAGTTTATCGGTCTTCGCCCTGGGGAAAAACTCGAAGAAGAATTGGTTGGGGAATGTGAGCAAGCTGTGCCTTCATCAATTGATAAAATCCTCCGGATTCAATCGGGACATTCCCTTGATCCGGCATTCCTGAATAATATTCTGAGCAAGTTGGAGGACGTACAAATATTGGGTCATTCCCCATCGGTTATTGAGCTTCTCCAGCAGTTGGTGCCGACTTTCCATCGTCCTGAAATTTTGGAAATGGCAGCGATGAGTGAGGAATATCAAATTCATTGATGAGGGGCCTAGCTAAAGCCCACTAGCCTGTCAGATGGTGGGTGATAACATGTCGAGTCTCGAATCTGCTGGAAAGCCGAGTGGGCCTAAATGTGCGGCTATTCTCAATTTTCAAATTGATTCATCCGAGAGGGGAATAAGTTCCAATTCTAATTGGTCTTGATAGAAATTAGTTTCATCAGGTATCATTTATGGTTAGTTTAGAGACTTTAATGGATAAAAACACCTAAGTTGAAATTTTTATATATAAATGTGCAGTTGTTATTCAATTGTAAATGTGTAAGTAATTGAAAATTAATGTGTTTTTAAGTGAGCAGGTAAAATATTTTTAACATTCCTCTGTCTGGATGTTTTCTGGTGCAATGTAAGTGAAAATGAGTATTTACAGAGGATTTGGTACTTATGAAGGAATATAAGATGAGAATTCTAATTGTTGTGACTACATTTATTTTTCTGTGTGGGTGTAATTCAGGATGGAAGGGCATGAAAACCGTTGATGCCTCAAGCTTGGAACCCAATGGTTACCCTGCTTTTGCTGGAAAAACTAATGTTGAACCTTCATCTGCGGGTCATGGGAAAGAGCATGAACAAATTAGCATTGATGATCCGCGTTATATCATTCAACCCGGTGACCAATTAAGCGTAAAATTCTTTTTTAATCCAGAGTTAAACGAAGAAGATTTAGTTGTGCGGCCTGATGGGCATATTTCCCTTCAATTGGTTCATGAGGTCAAGGCAGCAGATCTGACCCCAGCGCAGCTCAAAGGCGTTTTGGAGAAAAAATATGTTGGGCAATTAAAAAATCCAGAAATTGCCGTCATTGTTCGTTCAATTCGGGAGCCTTATAGAATCTATGTCGATGGAGAAGTCAAGACACCTGGGGAATATGAAATGGTCGGGTCCCTAAGCGTATTGCAAGCAATTGCGCGTGCGGGGGGCATGAAGGAAGACACGGCGAAGAAAAGCGACGTAAAAGTCATACGAGAGGATCAAGATGGTCAGAGGTTTGTCATTAATGTGGATTTAGATGGGGCCCTCAATGGAGGTGATCTGAGCCAGGATATTCGACTGCTTCCGTCTGATATGGTCTATGTGCCCAGGTCATTTTGGTAAGTCAATGTGTTTGCAGGTGTAAGAATGTTGCCTGCATTTCCAGGCTCAACCCTTTTCTATAATTAATAATGAGTTTAATAGCATTTAAAGAGATTTGTTTTGAAAAGGGATGAAAGGAATACCGTGGATATTATAAAGATTCAATTAGTTTTTCGACCTTTCTACAGACATAGTCTAATTATGACAATCTTATCGTCTGTTTTATTGATTGTCGTGTTTGGGGGTATTCTGGCTCCTCAGGGTTTCTCTTATGCAGACCCTGGATCAGTAACCGGAAATGCTTCGAGTCCGGCAGATGTTGAAAATACCGACAATCAGGTGTTTTCGATTATGAAACAACAACTCCGTTCTTATCAACAAAGCCTGGAAGAATCCGAGGGGCGTCTTCAAGATTTTCAACGGAAGCATGGAATTATTTTAATTGAGACGCAAATGAATCATCTTCTCCAACAGCGTAAATCTTTGGACGACTCATTAAAGCAGGCCGAAAACCAAGTAAAGGGCTTTCAAGAGAAGCTTGCCTGGATTCAGGATCAGATAAGCCAGATTCCTGAACAGATTCCTCTTTCAAGTTCGGCTTCAGAGCAAGGGATTGTTGGTGGGGCCAAGAATAATTTATTGAGCCTTCAATTAAAAGAACAGGAATTATTAAACAAATACACCGAGAATAACCCTCATGTTCAATCAATTCGAAAAGAAATGGAATTGATTAATCAGTTCATAAAGGAACAGGAATCTCAAGTGGCACGAAGTGTCTCCACCGGCAAGAATCCGCTCTATCTTGAGATGGAAATGCAATTATTTCACACTCAAGCCGACCTCGTTTCGGCAGAAGCCCAAAGTGGCGTGATCAAACAACAGATTGCTGAAGTGGACAAGGAGCTGAATAGGCTGAGAAATTTGGGGCCTGAACTCGATGAACTTCGGCGCCAAGTCACAGCAGATGAAAAAAATTATATAAATTATCTCACCAAAGTAGGTAAAACCCCACCACAAGATTATCAAATTCAGGTCGGGGATCAGCTCGATATTAAATTCTTTTTTAATCCTGAACTCAATGAAACAGTTCTAGTCCGCCCTGATGGACGGATCGCCTTGCAGTTGGTTGGTGAAATTACTGTTGTTGGGCATACCGTAGAACAAATTCGAGCGATATTAATCAAGACATATTCCGGGCAACTCAAAAATCCCGAAGTAGCCGTCCTTCTTCGATCAACAAATGTGCCTGGAGAAGATTCGGGCACAACAGCAGCCGAAGGGAATTTCGTAGGGAAATAACATATGGAATCTGAAGTACTCTGAAACGGGAGATGGTTTTCCTTACCCTTTAGGAAGTGTACGAGATATCCTGACTGCTCTTTTTAAGCATAAGAATAAGATAATCACTGTTTTTTTGTTGATTTTTGGAATTGTCGCCGGTTATGTCTTTACGTTGGTCCCTCTCTATGAGGCTCGAACCAGTCTGCTTTTGAAGGTTGGGAGGGAACATGTATTTCGTCCTGAAGTAGGGAAGGAAGGTCAATTTATTAAATATAATGAGGAGGCCGCTCTTCAATCAGAAATGGAGATAATTTCTAGTAGAGACCTCATAAGACGGGTCGTGAGTACTTTAGGTGTTGAAAAAGTCTATCCCGAATTTTTAGATCCTTCATTGGAGATTCAAGACCCTTTAGAGAAGGGTGTTTCCACTTTTATGAAAAATCTGTTACCCACCCCGGTCAAGGGTTCGAGCGTGCTTGAAATATCATATTTGAATCCACGACCTAAGGTAGCAGCTGAAGCACTCAATCTTCTTGTTGACTTATTGAAAGAGAAGCATCTTCAAGTGTTTAGCGATCCGAAGGCATCGTTTTTAACCAAACAATTACATACCTACCAGGAGAAATTGGAACAGTCGGAGGCTAATCTTCAGGCTTTTAAGCATAGGCATGATCTTTCCTCCCCTCTTGTCGAACAACAACGCCGTCTCCTGGATCAGCGGGCCAACCTGGATAGTGAATACAAGACGACCAAGAATAAGCTGCAAGGATTGGTAGGTAAAATCGCTTCACTTGATGCTCAGATGAAAACTATTCTTGAGAATATTTCTGTTTCCACGGTGGAAGAAGGGGGAAACCTGGAAAAGGCCAAAGCGGAATTGTTCGATCTGAAGCGGGAAGAACAAAAGCTTTTAACAAAATATACCGAAACTAGTTTTCCTGTTTTGAACCTTCGAAAAGAAATTGACCAGGTGGAACAGTTTATTCTTGCCGAACAGAAAAACGAGCGCGCCAATACCATAGCAAGTGGAAAGAAAGCGATGTACAGCCAGCTTGAAAAGGAGAGGCTGGGAGCCGTATCTGAGTCAACGACCCTCCAGGCAAGCAGTCAGGTGATCGCTCTGCAAATCGAGGACCTTGACCAAAAAATCCAGAGGCTTGACGAATTAAATAAAGAACTGATTGTCCTGGAGCGACAGAGAGCAGCAGATGAGCAAAATTACAATTTGTATCTTACTCGAGTAGAGGAAGCGAATGTATCTGAAGAAATGGACCGGCTCAAAATGGCCAACATTAGTGTGATCCAACGCGCTGAAGTTCCCGGGGGGCCTGCGGGACGTTCTCCAATCCTGCTTGTAACTTTGGGAGCTATTTTGGGGATAATGGCTGGAACCGGATTTGGACTTCTTCTAGAGTACTTCCAAGGTGCCTATACTCGCCCGGAACAAGCGGCAAACGATTTAAACCTCCCCCTCCTGGCTACTTTCGGTCAAAAGCTGTAAGCAGAAATATATCACTATGTATCTGGCGTTTTACGGTCTCAAAAAAGAACCATTTCACACGACTCCTGACCCAAATTTCCTTTATCTGAGCCCCAGCCATAAGGAAGCGATGGGGGCTATTATCTATGGAATTGAGAGAAGAAAAGGTTTTGTCGCCATTTATGGCGAAGTCGGCGTAGGAAAAACGACGATTATTCGTGCATACCTTGAAAAGACGAGTGACCGAAAACAGAAAACAGTCTACATTCTTAATCCAGTTTTATCATTTCATGGGCTTCTGACCGACATATTTCGAAGCCTTGATCTTGTTCCGTCTCATGATGATTCGGCGGAGATGGTCAATCAACTTCAGGAAGCATTGATTCAGGAATACCGGTCGGACAGCACGGTTGTGCTGGTCATTGACGAAGCTCAAAATATGCCGGTTAAAACATTGGAGCAGTTACGGCTGCTCTCTAATCTGGAAACATCCACAGACAAGCTTATCCAAATTGTTTTAATCGGGCAGCCAGAATTAACAGCATTACTGAATCATCCTACCTTGAAGTCCTTGAACCAGCGCATTGCCCTTCGTGCAACGATACACCCGCTGCAACCGAAAGAGAGCCAAGCCTATATTGAACATCGGGTTGCACTGTCTTCATCCACCGGGGCGCCTTTATTTACGCAAGGAGCCATGAAACTGATTATTCGCGAGGCTCAGGGCATTCCACGGAGGATTAATATTCTTTGCGATAACGCCCTGATCACTGGATATGGCAGACAACAAAAGCCCGTTTCTGTAAGCGAGGTGCGGGAAATCCTTGCTGACATGGATGGCTCTCGTTCATCTTATCTTGTGAAGTGGGCGGTCGGTGTTGCCGTGGTCATCCTTTTGGCAATTGGGGCTTTTTTGTTAAGCCCGATCTTTCTTCCTGGAAACGCTGGAGTATCCCAAGTAGGCCATGGTGAAGGTGAAAGCCAGAATGCAAGGGCGACCTCCTCCGAAAAAATGTCTCAGGAAAGCATAGGTCAACTTGAAGAGCAGTCGATCCCTATGGCCTCATCTGTCTCTCAAATAGAAAGACCCACTCCTCATGACGGATAAAGGGGGAATGGGTTCCGGTCTGACGAAAAAACCCGTCGAAAAGGTAATAGAAACTTCCAAGTCTGATGGTAAACTCAGGGGTCACACGGAAGTGGCTTCAAAGCCAAGCCAGGGTTCACCAATTACCAGGGCGGTCAAAGAGGGGGATAATTTGAGTCAAATTGCCAATGAAGCTTATGGTTCATCAAGCCGTGCAATATGTGGAATGGCTCCGTCGGCATAACCCACAAATCAGCGATCCCGATATCATTCTTCCAGGTCAAAAGATTGTGTTACCTGAGTACGTGAAAGAATAAGACAACATTATGAGTAAAATTTACGATGCTCTGCAGATTGCCTATGGAGAAAAGCTGGCTGCCGGCAATGAGTCAAAAAAGGAGCCAATAGAAGTTCCTTCTGTATCGATCCCGTCCCCTTCTTTATTACAAGTTAGAAATACAACGTCTTGTCCAAGGCTTTATAATGAATCCGAATTGATGGTCATGGCACAAAATATTGCCGCACTGCTTCCAAGCCCTGACAAAAACGTCATTCAGTTCATCGGGTCAAGAAAGGGAGAAGGGACCTCCACCCTTGTTCGGGAATTTGCTCTGGTTTCCTCTCAGCACAGCAATAAGCCTGTTCTTCTTGTCGAAGCAGATCTTATGCAGCCTTGTCAGTATCAGGCATTCGGGATCGAGGCTAAATCCCCTCTGGATCATGTATTAAAAGATGGGAAAGCTCTTGATGGGTGTCGTTTCTCAGGTTGAACAATCGAATCTTTTTCTAGCTACATTATCTTCTAAAGTTCAGTCAGCTCTCACAACACGCACTTTTTACAATCCTACTGATATGTGGAAAATTGTTCGTGAACAGTTTTCCCTCATTCTCATAGATTCTTCTCCGGCCAATGTCACCGCAGATAGCTTGGCGCTTTGTGAAACCGTTGATGGTATTGTGCTGGTGGTCGAAGCCGAAAAAACCCGTTCGGCTGTCGCAAAAAAAGTCAGAGATCAGATTCTTATGCAGGAAGGAAATCTGCTTGGTATGGTGTTTACGAAACGGCATTTATACATCCCGGAATCTCTCTATAAATTTATTTAGATTTTTCCTTTTGGCTAACTCTGCTTGTTTCTCCCTAATTTTGTGGTTACCTATTGCTTTCTTCATTGTTTCCTTGAAGAAACGCGCCTGCAGTAGGATCTGTTCTATTCGGGCGTCCTCCCTTTCCAGCATTTCAAAATTCTGTCATTGGTCTTAGAGTACATTCCCAATAAAAAAGTTCCTGATGGAATAGGCGTCACTTTATTGAGATAGCCTAATATCTCCAAACTTTTTGGGGACAGAAGGCAGAAACACATCACGTCGTAGGAAAATATAACATCCAAAGAGCAGGCTGACTAGAATCATGGTTGTCCGGGTGCTATGGAATCCTTCGATTATTTGGGTCGTCAACTCACTGAGGCAGCCGAGACCAAGATAGAGTAGAGTAACCCCAGAATGCCCATAAGTTTTTTTTCAAAAAACCATATCCCAATACCCAATGGATAAACGGGTGTTGGTATTTCACAAATTCTCCTGCCCATCCGCTGAATGTTGTTCCAAAAACCTTGAGTGCATAGTGAGGGTAGGCTGGCTATCCACACTAAATCCAAGGTACCTGCCAGGAGTAAAAGCATCCCAAATATTTGAATATCCCGTCCCTGGACGAGGAAAGATCGGAACGGAGGTTTCTGAACAATCATCTCCAAAAAATCCGACGAAGGAAGTGCACTCACAAATAGGAATACACTTTTGTTCAGCAATGATTGGTTCTATGAGTAGCAATAATATTAAGGAACGATCTTAGGTTTAGGAAGATCGTAAGGTGTTCTCTATTTCGTCCACGATCTCTGGCGACAGTGGCTTTTGTCTAGGATCATACCTGGCAATGACAGTTCCTTTTCGGTTGATAAGGAATTTTTGGAAATTCCATGTGATCTCACCTTTAAAGTTGGTGTCTTCGGTGAGATAGCGATAGAGGGGGTGCTTCTGTTCTCCCAGCACAGTGATTTTACTAAACAAGGGAAATTCCAAGGAATACTTTGTATAGCAAAATTCCGCGATTTCCTTGTTGTCTCCAGGTTCCTGTTTGCCAAAGTCATTCGCGGGAAAGGCCAAAATCGTAAATCCCTGGTCACGGTATCGTTCATATAACGTTTGCAGTCCGGCATATTGCGGCGTATTCCCACAAAAGCTTGCCGTATTCACGATCATAATGACCTGTCCTTTGAACTCGCTGAGTGAGCGTGGTTTATTCTCAATATCTTCCATGATGAAGTCGTATATCTGTGATGCCGGCTTCCTCTTTGTGATGTCAAACGTTGATACCTGTTGATTTGAAGGAAGTACTTGAGGCGGAGCTTCATTGGCAACGGCTTCTCCCAAAGAGGTGGTATAGTCTTGGCCACATCCGCCAAGAGTGACCAGCCCACACAAGCAGGCTAATAGTGCATAATGCAGAGCAAAGGGTTTGGAGTATGGCATGTTAGGTCCTCCTCAGATGATCAACAATCAGTCTTTCTTTGACTCCAGTGTAATCCTCAATTTCAGGTCAAGGCAATTGGCCTGGATGAAATGTCAACAGTATCACGGTGTGTTCGGCCTTTTTCAAATAAACACCCACAAGCTTTCAGGGAAAGCCGAACGCATCGCCGCTTGGACATATAAGCAGCGATAGGGTTAGACAGAGAAATTTTTTCCCGTTTTCCAGAGCCTTGAAATTGGCGGTCGAGTTGGCTTTGTAATAATAATGCTACTTTCGGGACAGCGGCAGATTTTTGTCGGAATTTGTTCAGCATGGTTGGACCATCCATGATCGGCATTACGAGATCAAAAAATCCAATCAACCGATTCCGTTTTTAGGACCTCAAATTCATAGAGACCGTTCGAGTCACTGACCTTTCCAGAAACAAACCTTTCCAACTCTGTCGGAAATTAACTAATCCGGAATTCTTGGTCATCGAGCATCAGAATCCGTTTCCCCATGTACTGCCAATTTAATTCATGAACCAACGTTTCTTTATGGTTCCATGCCTTTTGGTCATCATATCGTTTTTAGTCCTTCCGGCTGAAAGGAAAAGGATGAAACCTTAGACAATATGCCGTGAAGAGAGGCTATGGCATAGGGTGGAGGCATGCAAGGTGAAAGAAGGAATCTTTCCTAGTCATGAGCCAGGCAAAGCCCAGGCAAGTGTGAAGCCTTTCTGAGGTAGGTTGTTTTGAAAGAATCCGTGAAAAATTTCCATTAACCTTTAGCCCGGGGGTGAATCTTCAAGCCAGGGAAAGACTTGTTCGAGGATCAGGTCCTTCTTGCCGACCCCACCAATGAATTGCTTGAATTCCCCATTCACAAATAGGGCTAAGGTGGGAAGAGATTGAATCTCTAATTCGCCGGGAATGAGGAAATTCTCCTGCACGTTCATTGCGAAGATGAGAAGGCGTTTCCCAAACTCTTTCTGGATGTGCTGCAATTCTTTGGTCAGAGCGCGGCAATGCCCGCAGCCCGGTTGCCAAAATTCCACCAAAACCGGCACGGTCGATTTTTCGATTATCCCATCAAATTCGCGGTCTTCAATGTTTGCAATCATCTCATTTAACTATGCTGATTCTTGAGCCTGATAAAATAGGAATGCTTAAACCTAAAATCGGCAGTTGGCCATCCCGGAACCCTTCGACTGCCGCGGAAGCCGAGGCGCTCAGGGCGAACGGACTCTCACCCAACGGGTGACCACTTCGACACCCCGTTCGTGCTGAGGCTCTCGAAGCATGAACGGGCTAGCAGCCCTGTAACTGCCGTTTTTAGGTTAAAGCATGAGTCGCCCTCGCAATAGGGTGACGTTATTCCGTGACAATTGGTTTTCGATCATCCGGGATTCTGGTCTGACAAGGGACCTTAACTTGTCCAACGAAGGTCCCGTGGTAGGAGGAGAGATCGAATGAATCTCCAATCATATGCTTTCGGGATTGAGTGGCTTCTAAGCCTAGACCGCCTCTTGGAATGTTTTGCTGGAAATCCTTCCTGAGTTGATACACGAGCCTCCCACTACCCGATGTTTTTCAATGACGCCCATCCACAATCCCATGTTGCCCACTTGAACGGCGGCTCGATGACCTGCCGGACCGTTGCCGATACATAAAAAGTCAGCTTCTTTGATAATCGTCTGATTAAACGAGTTGGGTTGATTAAGATTTGCCTCAGAACCACCTGTTACTCCAACACAATACTGTGCTGCACGAATTTTTTAATATTGGAATCGGTTGTAACGATAACAACCGTCCAAGGATATTTTGTGTCGCAAATTGCGTTCAGAATGGACTCCCTCCGGGAAGCAAAAATTTCATGAAGGCCCCCATCAACAATAACCAGTTTCGGACGGGCGATCAGAACTCGGGCCAATAAGATTTGAATCGTTTGACTTGGAGAAAAGTTTTTCCCGCCGTACTGAACCATGCCTTGTAATCCGTCAGGAATGTGTTCGATTTCCTCCTGTAAGCCCACCAAATCCAAAACCCACAACAAATCTTCTGTGGCCAGGTTTTTTCGTCTCAGGGTGATGTTTTCCATCAGGGTGGCTTCAAAGAGGGTCATATGTCGACTCAGGACGAGACCGCGGGTTTCATTGACCTCGTCGGGGTGGAGATCCCGGACATCGATGCCATTGTACCGGATGGATCCTTGCGGTGGATGATCCAATCCGGCCAACAGTCTGGACACCGTCAGCCGTTGGGATTCCGTGACACAGACGATGGCCCATTTTTCACTCGGCGCAAGTTCCATGTTGAGTTCCAGCGTAGGTGGCCATGGCGGTGGCAGGCCCCGTACATGGGAGATGGAAAGTGCCAATCCTTGTGGAGAGGCGGTGGCCGGCAGTTGGACAAATTGAGTTGTCGGTCTTTGATCCTTGGGGAGAGAGAAAATATGATGGATTTCGGTCAAGGCCGTTAAAAAATAAAAGATGACGTACGTGCGTTTGATCACCGATTCCAGGTTTAACAGGAGGGTGGCAATAATGACTTCCGCAGCGACGAGTTGACCGAGCGTCAGTTGCCCCTGGCTCATCAACCAGCCTGCTGTGCCCAACAGGCCGGTGTGCAGAATCACCTGAAGGAGCAGGGATCCGATGTATTGTCGAACAAGAATGCGAAAACGCGATTGTCGTGTATTGACATACGTGTGGGCCAGGGAATCGGCTTTTTGCAGAATAAGGTCATGGCTCAGGCTGGATTTAAAATGGCTGAGGTTGTCGGCAATCTCCTGAAACCAATGGTAGGTGGCATATTTTGCCTCGGACATGTGTAGGGTTGCCCGGAGTCCTCCGTGTCCCAATATGCCAATGAAGCCCACCGCGAGCAAGAGGAGAAGATCAAAGAAAAGAAAATACGGGTGATACAGGGCGAGCAAGGTCATGCCAATGACTCCTCCGACTGCCACATTGGTAAGATCCACTAATAGCGCGGCCACGGCTCGCTGCATAAAGATAATTTCAAAAAACCGGCTGGCGTATTCACTACGGAAATGGGTTTCCTGAATCGATGGAAAGGTTCGCGCAAAGGCCAGAGTGAACCGGACAAAGATACGGCGTTCAAGGAGATCCGTGGCGAAAAATTGAAGGGCCTTGAAAATCCCGACAAATAAAAGAATCCCGGCCATGATACTGACCAGGGTAACCACCATGATCGGTTGAATGGCGAAGGCGAAGGTATTCACCAGCTCCTGGACCGTGAGGGGAATAATCAGGGAAAAGAGGCCCACGGCCAAGGCATACATGATGATCGTGAGCAGGATCTGGCGTTCATGTCTGAAGAAGGTGGCCACATGGTGAAGCACTTCCTGATTCATGGATTGTCCGGAATGGGGGGAGCCATTGTGCATCGCGTGTCCTTGACGGTCCTCAGGTCACAGGTTGTGTCCATTCGCCGATAGCCCATGAATAAAAGGCTTTGGCTTGTTGATATTCGGCCTGTGCCAGAATATGAATGATCTGGGCTTCGACCACATTTCGTTCACGAAGATTGACAAACAGTAGATTCGTGGCACCCATTTGAAAGCGCTTTCGTTCACCCTTCACCAGGGAACGGGCATAGGTGAGGGATTGAGATGCCGCCTCAATCCGCTCTTTCGCCCGGTCCATGGCCGAGCGGGCGTTTTCGATATCCAGGACCACCTGCTGCACCCGATACCGTTGCAGCCACAATAATCGTTCAGCCTTGGCCTCTAATTGAAGCTTTTGGCCGGTGGCGTCCTGTTGAAGAAAGGGAAAACTCAATTGCACGCCAAATCGATACCCCAGCCCCAGAACAAACTCTCCGGGTTTGCGTGTGGGTTCGGCCTCCGCACGAAGATCAGGGAGCAAGTTGTTTTTTGCCACGCCAAGATCAATGTGGTTACGTGCGGCTTCAAGGGACACTTGAAGGATTTCGGGCCGGCGCTGTTGGGCCAGTTCGGTCTCGGGTTCTCCTCCTGCCGGCTGGCTTGACGCATTGAGGGCCGGGAATTCAGGAATCGAATACCGATCGAAGGAGAGAAGGCGCATTATTGTTCCAGGTGAACAGGGACAGTTTGAGCTGTTCCTGTTCGGCTTCCCGTTTGGACTTAATGAGGTTTTCCAATCGACGTTGGACTTCCTGGTGGGCTTCGGTGACATCAAATTCCGCGACCGCCCCTTCTGCAGCCTGACGGGTGAGTTGCTGCAGACGTGCCTTGGCCACGTCTAAGGCTTCCTGCTGCAGTGACCACAATCTTCCCTGACCCGACCCATTTCCAAAATTGTGTAGCCGCACCCAAATACAGGTCCTGACGGGTTTGTTGAATGTTCAGTGTCGCTTCCTGTTCAGCGAGTTTGGATTTTTCCAATTCGCCCCGTTCAGGGTTGGTTCCCAAGCCTCGAAGGAGAGGCAAAACGATACCGAGGAGAGGTTGATTCGTGCGTCGAACTCCAAGGTCGGCCACCTCCACGTCTCCGATACCGGTGCGCCAGCCTGCAAACCCTTGAACTCCCCAGGGATGGCGGGCCTGGATCAGCGTGTCGTTAAACCCCACACTCTTGGTCTGCCCGTCTTTCACGAGCCGTTCTAATTCCCAATCATTGACCAAGGTCGGTTCAAATGCTCCCATGGCTTTTAATAATTTGCCTTGCGCTTCCAGTTTTTCCGTCCGGCTTCCATGCAAAAGGGGATGTTGGGTTTCCACGAGTGCCAGCACGGTTTCCAGGTGTAGCGATCGGGATTGCTGGTATGCCGTAGGAGTGACGTCCGGTCCGGGGGCAGCCCAGAGAAGAGGCGGAAGCAGTCCTAAAATTCCCAAGAGGCCTAACAGAATTACATGTGGTCTTGCCATGGGTGGTCCTCCCTTGTAATTGCCGCGAATGGATGGTTTGGGATCTACCAAATAGAAGTTATTTTCCGGGTCTTCCGGCCTTGGGCAGAATGGACTGTGGCAAAGCTATGCCATGTTCCTGGTAGTCAGCCGGGAAGAGGTTCACGCGGCGCCAAAGTTCATACCAGAGAGGCACCCGGTTCAACAGGACCCAGCCCATGACTTGGGTGCCTTGCCGAACTTGATTTTGCGGTGGCCAAGGCGAGCCTGCCGGATCCGGCACGACCCAGAACCGGAAGCGACCTTGTGCGTCCGATGTCTGATCCACGACACGAATGCGGCCCTCGAACGTGCCCGCCATCAATTCAGGCCAGGATGGTAAAGGAATGGCAGGTATGCCCTGAAACATCAGAAGCACGCTTCGATCCTGTTTGAGTAGTGGGGCATCCAAGGCGTCCGCCCACATCTCCACGGCACGAGTTGCGGTGGTTGGAACGATCGTGACCAACGGATCGCCGGGATGTACGATTTCACCAGGGCCCACCCGGGCCATTCGCACCACTGTCCCATCCATGGGGGCGGTAATACGGCTGGCTGCCCGTCGCTGGACAGCATTGGACTGCGTCAAGGCCAGGTCGGCCAGTTCCTTCGAGGCATTGGCGGCTTCCGCCAGCGCCGAGGCCCGTTGTGACCGGGTGTCAAGAATTCGTTGAACCAGCTCTGCTTCAATTTGAGTTCGCCCATACGACAGGGCCTTCCGGGATTGGCCCACCTCCTGAAGAGCTGCTTCACTGGCTCTGAGTTCCGCTTGGGCGCTCGCTTCCGCTTGGATGGCCAGTTCCAGATCCCGACGCGAGAGGAGGCCTTCGGCTTCTAATACCTGTGAGCGCTGTAAGTTCAGTTGAGCTGTCTGGGCTGATACTTTCGCGGCCGCCAGCCGTTGTTCGACACTTTGGATTCGCCGGGAGGCTTCCTGCACCCGGGAATCAGCGGAACGGGTGGCCGCGTCGCTCAAGTTTTTCATTTCCTGGATTTGTTTTTCCAATAACTGGGCCCGAGTTAACGCGGCTTCTCGTCTCTCCTCCAGAGCCTGCATGGATTGGTCCAGGCGTGACAACAGATCCGGGGCGAGAAATTTGGGATCGACATCGGCAAGTTCAAGCAGGAGATCACCTGTCTGTACCATGATGCCTTCGTTGATTTTCCAGGTCATGATGCGCCCTTCTATGGGAGCATGAACTTCCTGCGGTCGTTCGGCAGGGGAATAGGCGGATAGTTGGCCCTGAGCTGTTATCGTTTGGGTCCAGGGAACGAAGACAAGAATGAGAGTGAAGAGAAGAAAAAAACCGATGGCGAGCCGGGTTGCGGAGTACAATTTCGTGGGTATTTTGACCGCTGCCCATGATTCATACTGTGGCGGACGACGGGTGACGCGTAGCGGAGAAAGGCCTTGGCCGGAAACGAGTTGCGATCCAGATGGTTTTGTGGGTAAACGCTCGAAGTCCATCGGTTACTGGTTGTCCGCCAAGATTTCTGGGGATTCACCCCACATGCGGCGAACCTCGCCTCAAGTGAACGAAGAAACGGGATCATATCCCGGAGTGCGGTTCATGGATCTCCTACTCCGATATGCCATATTAGGATTTTCGGATCGCAAAGCCAAGTCCCAGCATACTCTTCAACATCCTCCATTATCACCATTGGTCATTGACATAGACCAATTCATAATTTGTTCTTGAATCATTTAAAAACTGAATGTATGCTTCCGCCATGGAATGGTTGAATTACCATCATCTGCTGTATTTCTGGGTGATCGCGCGGGAAGGCAGTATTAAGCGTGCCTGTGAAGAGCTCAACCTCTCCCAACCGGCGTTAAGTGCCCAGCTTCGTGCCTTGGAAGAGACCTTAGGAGAAAAATTATTTGATCGAGTCGGGCGAACCCTGGTTTTGACCGAAATGGGCCATGTGGCGTACCGGTATGCGCAGGAAATTTTTTCACTCGGACAGGAGTTCACCAATCTTTTGAAAGGTCGACCGACTCATCGTCCCTTGAAATTAGTGGTGGGCATCGCCGAGGTTGTCCCCAAAATGGTGGCCTACAAATTGCTTGAATCGGTGTATGCCCTCCGCGAGCCTGTGCAAATCGTCTGTTGGGAAGGACGGTTGGACAGGTTATTAGGAGAATTAGCCCTGCATGCGTTGGATCTCGTGTTGGCGGATACCCCCATTCCCTCCACTGTCAAAATCCAAGGGCACAGTCACCTTCTGGGAGAATCGGGAGTGGCGTTATTTGCCACGAAAAAAATTGCGGCCAAATATCGAAAAGGATTTCCGAAATCGTTAACGGATGCCCCATTTCTTCTGCCGACGAGTAATTCGATACTTCGTCGAGGGATGGATGAGTGGTTCGCACGCATTGGAGTCGTTCCCAGAGTGATCGGGGAATTTGAAGATGGGGCCACCATGAAGGCATTTGGAGCGGCCGGGAAAGGCATTTTCCCGGGTTCGGCTGTCATGGCTAGAGAAATTGCCCGGCAATATGTGGTGCAAAAGGTCGGAAACGTTCCCGGTATTCGAGAGCAATTTTATGTCATCTCAGCTGAGCGACGCCTTAAACACCCTGGTGTGCTGGCCATTGTCGACTCAGCTGAAAAAACCATTTTTCGACGCTCCGGTTCAGCCTAAAAAGATTTTTTGGCATTTCTCATTCCGTGAGAATATCTAAAATCACTTGCTGTCTTGCTGCGCTATTTCTAGGAGAGGAGATCCAGGCCGAAAGTCACTGTCTCTCACCACCCTCTAGCCATTTGGCATGGTTTTTTTCTTTGACTCAAGGCCCTTCAGGACTTTTGAAGGCTAAGAGACGTTGACCTTCCTGCCGGTGCATGGCGGCTAAATCCCGGAGTTCCCGAGCCGATTTCCAACGTGCAGAGGCCACATGCATGAGCATGGTCCGATGAAACCCTTTGGGATCCATATGCGGCTTAAGCATAAGGGAGGCCGCCCGCTGTTCAATGCGAACGGCTTCACTTTGTAACTCATCGGCTTGTTGATCATAGAGTTGTGCCATTTCAAGTAGATCGTTTCCGGTCCAGGGCTTCACATCTTCTGTCTCAGGTGTAGGCATGGCATAAGTCATCGGGGAGGACAAAAAGTTTTGTGAGGGTGATCCTGTAAAAAAAACCCCCAGCCCCGCTCCTCCCAAGACCCCCATCAACACATACGCAAAGACTTTCATGTTGATCTCTCCTTGTTGGGTTAAAATTTTGGAAACACGACGAATATGGAAAGGTTAACAAGAAAATTTATAAGAGTCTCTTATCGGAATGCTATTTGGGGCTGTAGGGAATCACTATGACGTCGGGTTGTCCCACCTCACTCATCTTCTCCATCCTTCACTCCATCCCAAAGTGGGGATTTTGCACCTGTTTTAAGAAGTACGGCTGGAAGGAGGAGGTTCACCGACTCCGTCAGTCCACTGTTGAGCCAATTTCATGACTGCCTGATCGAGCGCCTCGTGTAGTGCGATCATCCTGACAGTCTCGAGAGCCCTTCCTTCCTCAGGATAAATTGCGCTGGTCATGACGGATCCTCTCACTCTGGGATACCGGTTGGATGCCAGAGGGAAATCCAATTGTTCCAGGGTTGCATGAGAGCGGCCTAGTGCCCGGAGAAGTAATTTCCCCGACTTGATGTCTAATAAACCTAATTCGACCGTCGCGTGGTTTTCCGTTTGCTGACCGTTGAGCGCACTGACTTCGGGGAGAAGGTCAAGATGGGCCGGTCCCGTGATTTCCTGGTTGGCTGACAGAAGTACCAAGACCACATCGAGATCCTTGGAGGCTCTCAGTCCGTCCAGTCGGCTGAAATTCTCTCCGGAGGGGATGTCCTCCAGGCGAATGACCTCTTCCACGGAGAGGGGAATCTGGTTTTGAACATCCTGCTTCACCCTGGCTGCGAACTGTAACCAGCTATTGTCGGTCAGCGCCTGGGTGGTCCGGGAGTGGTCTGAGGACATGACAATGACCATACCAGCCGGAAGCCGGTCTTGAAATTGATTTGAAAGCTTTTCCTTGATGATCGACGAAGAATTCAGTTCTTTTTCAAATTGCGTCTCCAGCCCAAGAGAGGGAGGGCCGGCACACCCGCCCGTCCAGGCAAGGGCTAACAGCAGAAGAGGAAAAATTCTCCAGCAGGAAGAATGAACAGCTCGTGTTAAGACACATGAACGGTCGGACACGGATGATGTCTTTGTACGCATGTTTTGGATCTCCTCTTTAGTTTGAATCAGACTTTCATCAGCGGTTGCTATACAGGTACGGGTTGGTTCGGAAGATCTCCGGGATGGTGATCACGGAAAATGGGTGGGAGGATAATTTCGCTGAAATTTCCTCCCACCCAACAAGTCCCTATGCGAGGGTCCAATCGACCTCCTCTTCCTCTTCACTGCTGTCGTTGCTGGCAGTTGTCCAGTCGGTCTCATCCTCGTCTGCATCATCGGACTCACCCTGGGCCAGAGTCCAGTCAGTTTCATCCTCCTCGGAGTCCTTGGCATCCTTGCGGGCTAAGGTCCAGTCAGTGTCATCCTCGCTGGAGTCTTTGGTATCTTTGCCGGCTAGCGTCCAGTCCACCTCTGTCTCCTGATTGTCCTCCTCGGTTGCCATGATCCAGGTGGATTGGCCGTCGGGTACCGGCAATTGCCCGTTGCCTTCCTTGCCCCGGATTGTGCCCGCTTGAGGCCAGGCCAGCAGTCCGGCGAGAGCTAACGCAAACGTGTAAGTTATGGCTTTGGTGGGTGTCAGTTGAGTGTTCATTTTTAAATCCTCCAAGAAAAGTAGGCGGCCTTTCGTCCCTACTGTGAATGGTTTGTGTATTCCTTCGCTATCCATGATTTATTAAATACTAATTTTGTATATATAGACAAATACATAAAAATTCATGTAAACATAAAAAAAATAGATGATTGAAAATGTAAGTAATTTCTTAATAATGAAAAATGGCTTGGGGACAGAATAGGTGTGCCTGCAGGTCTTACCGAGTATTGCCTGTTCATTCGGCTCCCGAGCCCAAGCCTGAATGCTCATTACTGGAGGGGCCTTTAGCCTGGCCTCCATGGATTTCAATGAAAGTGTGCGAGCCTGTCCAAAGAAATTTTTCCAGGCTGTTGAGAAACACACCGGGGAGGATCGGGAGCGGGACAGTCAGGGTTTTTCGAGGAAGCAGGATTCTGTGAGCATGGTGAAATTCATTCGGTAAGGAGCAGATGCACAGGAGTTAGGCTTGTGGATTTTTCAAGTTCGCGCTGCACTATGGTGAAGATGTGACGATCTTTACGAATGGTGGCCTGTCCTCGTTTCTGCAAGTTTCGAAGTGGCAGCATGAGGCGGGGATTTGATTGCAATTGGTTTTTGTGGCGGTCAAGAAAGGCCCAATATAAATTGGTAATGGGACAATTCGTTTTGGGATTGAAGGTGCATCTGGTGCAGAAATCACTCATACGATTGATGTAGGCTGCTCCCGAAATATACGGTTTGGTGGTCATGAAAGGACCTGTCCCGAACGTTCCCATAGCCAAAACATTCGGTTCCACGATCCAATCAAAATCATCAACATACGCCACCAAGAACCAATCGGTCAGTTCACGAGGAGATACCTCGAGCAGGGTGGCAATATTCGCAAGGATCATGAGCCTGGTAATGTTGTGGGAATAGCCATGTTCCCAGACCTGACCGATAACTTGATCAAGACAATGCAGGCCGCTCGCTGTTCCCCAAAAGGCAGAGGGCAAAGGGTTCATGGCTCCCAAGAATGAAGGAATCGCGCCTCCATCCAGATCGGATGCATTCCTGGAAGCCTTCCATTTTGGCCGGACCCATTTGTTGTATCCGGCATGACCGGGGATGTCTGCGCTGGGGAAATGATTCCGGAATCCATCCGTTGCTTGATGGACATGCCGGACAAATTCACGCCAGCCTAGAACCTGCCGGATAAAACCCTCCTTGGAAGCCAGGTGGAGATTTAAGGCTTCGACGTCTTTGATCATCTGTCCCGGCAGCAAACGATGAATGTTGAGGAGAGCCGCCATGCGGGTATGAAAGAGCGTCTGTTCTTTTTCGGCCATGGCATCTTCATAGGGACCGAAATGTGGGAGACAATGTGTTTTGGCCCAGTGCCATTGCCGGATGGCATCTTTTTTCGTTCCCGGAAGGAATTCCGGATGAAGCGTGCCGGGGTGGTCGGCAAATTGGGATTCAACGAGTGTCACGATCTCGGTCTTAATAGGACTCTGGTCGGAAAGCGGAATTCCTGAGTAGGGCGCGGGCTTCCTCTCCAGGGCTTACGATTTTCGGTATCGAAACTATATTTCCGCCCATCGGGCGGGGACCTTCCATCAGGATGCCGGTGTGTTTTCGAACGAACTGATAGAAGGTATCCATGTGCCAGGGAGGCTGTTTACCGGCGCCTTCCTCAAAGTCATGCCTGGAGGTCAACCAACCTTCATGAGGGATGAAGGTGACCAAACCTTTTTTGAGGAGCGGATCAAGATCCTGCCTGACTTCCAGTTCCGCTGGTTCCATGACCCGCAAAGAGCCTAAATTCTGAAGGAGGGGTTTTAACGTTGCTCGCAAAGGTTCGGAGGTCGTTTGGTAGCGAACGGCCACACCCCGCTTTGCCTGTTCAATTGCGAAGTGACGCAGATTGAGCAGATGGAAGGCAATTTTTTGCTTGTGGTAGGGTCTCCTTCTCAGCTTCCAATGCGACTCGATGAACACCCCCGAGGCCATGAGGATCTTCCCGGCTCAAGGGGTCCATGTCATCGGAAAGTTGGTCATCCAAAACGAGAATCCAGCTCCGCGGCCGCTCTTTGCTTGCATAGCAGTTCAGGGTTTTGAAAAATTCATCCATTCTTGGTCGGACCATCCCGGAGTCAGGAATGAAACAGGGCTCAGGCGATCTCTGCATGAGCCAACCCCATGAATGCCTTTGCAATCCGTTCGAGGAATTGGGTCAGGCGCGGCCGGTCAGCCGTAACCGGTTTCTGGCAAACCAGTCATACGCCCGAACCAGAAGTTTGTTGATTGTGGGCCGCCGGGCCAATCTTGCGAGCGCGCGCAATCCGATGGCTTCCCACATTTCCCTGAACACCTCGACGCCGGTAATGAGCGTTCCATCTGCCCACCGGGCATGAATGACTTGGCCCAAATCACATGGACTTAATCCTTGTTCTGCCGGAAGATAGGATGAAGCCGCAAAATCAATGAATTCGAGATGTTTCTTCCGGTTGATTATGTTCATGAGATCGATCTCACGACGACAAATTGGACAGTCGCCATCAAAATACACGGTCAATGGATAGGGTTTGGTTCCCTGGGTATAGGGCATGACCGAGTGGTGCGCATCGGGGGATGTTTGGCCGTAGCCCATACAGAATTTCTTATTCATGATGTCCCCGGAACAAGGTGTTCCCTTTAAAAATTCGAAACAGATAAAACAGTGAAGGGAACAGGAACAATATGCCAACCAATAAAGCGGCTGTGATAAATTGAAGGGTGATCTCAGGGGCAGAGGCATTGAAGACCGTCAGGTTTGGGGGGATCAAATACGGGAATTGTGCGATGCCCCATGTCCAAATGGTCAGGGTGATTTGCAGGATGGCACAGGTCCGAGCCCACCAGTAGCGGTGCGTCAGGAGCAATAGGATAGCGGCAATCGTCAAACTGCCGACGCCGAATTGAATGACCCCTCCCCAGAGGCTGGTCGTTACCTCACCCCAGAGTCGAGGTGCCCCGGACCTTCCCAGGTACAACACGGCTTCTTCCAGTATGCCCGCCAGAAGGACCGCCGTTATTGCCCGTTTCCGGAAGATCTTCTGCAGTGTCGGATCACGGGTTTCCAGAAGAAGATACGTGGCTGCCAGATACGAAAACAGCAAGAGGGTCAACAATCCCATGCCTAACGGAAAAGGTTGCAGCCAGGGAGAGATATACCCATCAAAAAAGGTTGCAGGATTGGCGGGAAAGTGGCCGGAGGTAATGGCGCCAATGATAATGCCCAGGAGGAGAGGGCTGATAAGACTGGAAATGGCAAACAGTTGATCCCACCTGAGATGAATGTCATCATCTTTAATGTCATAGTGTCGAAAGGCAAACGCTGATCCGCGAAGGACGATGCCGATGACCAAGATGGTTAGAGGAATATGAAGTGTGGTGGAAATATGCACATACGCTTTCGGAAAAGCCGTGAAGACGATCGTTACGATCAGAATCAACCACACATGATTGGCTTCCCAGATCGGTCCGATGGCTTCTCCGATCAACTGATGTTGCGCCCGCCTTGTGGGACCTCTGGCCAGGAGATGCCATACCCCGGCTCCAAAGTCTGCCCCGCCCAGCAAGGCGTAAAACGTCAGGGCGATCAGTAAGACATTGGCGAGAGCGATTTCTAATGCCATCAGGCGGGTTCCGCCTCCTTCCGCGGGTAAGTCATCTCAAACTGATCGGGAGTGGCTGAGACATGGCGCCACATCAACCAGATCACGATACAGGCCAGGAAAATATACAACGCGCCAAAAATCATCAGGGGAATGATCAATCCCGGCATGGGTGTGACGGCGTCTGCGGTTTTCAGATATCCCACAATGACCCAGGGTTGCCGCCCCACTTCCGTGGCTACCCAACCGGCTTCGATCGCCAAAAAGCCTAAGGGGGTTGCCAACACCATCGCTTGGAGGAATCGCCGGCATTGATAGAGAGCGTTCTTCTTGTACATAAGCCAGAGGCCCCAGAGAGCCAGGCCCATCATCAAAAATCCGATGAACACCATGAGTTGAAACGCCGTCCTGGTTATTCCAATGGGGGGCCAGTTTTCCTTGGGGAAATCCTTGAGACCCATCACCTGGCCATTGGGATCCGACGTGACCAGTAGACTCAAGGCATAGGGGATTTCCAGCACATAGTCGAACATTTCTCTTTCTGAATCCCAAACTCCGCCGATTCGAAACGGCGCGCCTTGTTGCGTCTCGACCTGGGCTTCAAAGCCGCCAATTTTAAGGGTTGGAATTCTGCCACCCGTTTGGCGAGGAAATCTCCGCTGAGCGGTTGAAGAATGGCGCTGATTCCACCGATGACCAATGCGATTTTTAAAGCCGATTGATGAAACGCATTGTCGGGTTGGCGGAGAAGCAGGAACGCATGAATGCCGGCCACCGCAAAACCGGCAGCCGCAAACGCGGCAAGGATCATGTGGGGGGCCTGCAATAAACCCGAGGGATTGAAGAGGGCCGCTACGGGATCGATGTTGGCCGGAATGTCGCCATGCATCATAAATCCTCTGGGGGTATTCATCCACCCGTTCGCCATGACGACGACGACCCCGGACGTGATTCCACTCAGTGCCACAACGCCTCCCGCCGTGAGGTGCGCGCCTGGGCTCACCTTTTGCCATCCATAGAGATAGATCCCGAGAAAAATGGCTTCCGTAAAAAACGCAAACCCTTCGATGGCAAAGGCCGGTCCGATGATGGGACCAGCCCATTCCATAAACCGGGGCCAGAGTAAGCCCAATTGGAACGACAACACGGTCCCCGTGACGGCTCCAATGGCAAAAAAAATGGCCGTCCCTTTGGCCCAGCGTTTGGCAATGATCAGGTAGACGGCTTTCCCTGTTTTCAGCCAGCGCCATTCGGCCACCACCATCAGAAGAGGCATGGCCATACCCACAACCGCAAAAATGATATGAAACCCCAGCGACATGGCCATTAGGGATCTGGCGGCGATTAGATCACTCATTTGAGGAGCATATTCTCCCGGGTTGTGCTTGGGTTGTTCATATTTATCAATCTCTTTTTGTAAGATTGGAAAAATTTGCCTTGACCATTTGCACTTCCGGGCCTTGATATGTCAGTCCGTACCAATCAGCATATCCGTGGAGAAGCCGGGTACACCAATCAACCCTCTTTATTCATTCTACTCTGGAACGTAAGCGTAGTCAGGGCGGTGGGGGCGGCTTGAGTGTTTTCAAGTAGGCTTGGACGTCAGCAATCTGCTGGGAACTCAAGCGGTCTTCCCATGCCGGCATATTCCCACGTCCTTTTAAAATTGTCGTCCAAAACTTGTCATTATCCTGAAGAATCGGATTCTGCTGTAGTGTCGGCCCATATTCGCCTTTGGCCAGCGCGCCGTGACAGGCTTTGCAGTGTTTGTTGTACACCTCATACCCACGGTCTGCGAGCCCGGATGGAAATTCGCGGCCTTCAGTAGTCGGGGATGGAGGCCATCTGGGGTTCATTCGCAACACTCGTCTTTTCGATCTCGGCATCCTGTTGAATGACCGATTGACTGGATGACTTATTTGGTATCACCTGAGACTTGCAGCAGGGTTAGCATTCCTCGAGGATATTTCCTATCGTCAGCCACATGGGGTAGCACATGGCAATGAAACAACCAAGTGCCTGCATGCTTGGTGACAAACTCGACGACTTTAATTTCCGCAGGTCCGATGGAGAGCACTCCGTTGGGATTGTCCCATCCTGGAAGCCGCAGGATTTCCGGCATTCACCTCAATCCATTTTTGACCATGAAGATGCGGGGTATGAAACTCGAATCCGATATTGGCGAGGATAATGCGAACCCGGTCCCCCACATTGGTTTTCATAGGGTTGTAATCAGGGGCAGAACGGCTATTGATTGTGTGGGTATCGTAGTGGCCATCATCATTCGTGTCCCACTCGTCCCAAAAGGTAACAAGTTCCTGATCGACCTGAGGCCAGGCAGGATCTTCGACGACAAATAACCCATACATGCCATGATCAATATGGTTCACCGTGTCGAAATGGCAATGATATAAATAATAGCCAGGATCTTCAGCCACCCATTCATAGGTGTAGGATTCGCCGGGCATCTGGAGTTGCTCCCGTCCCATCGTTCGCTGACCATTTCCGTCCATGTTAAACGGATGCACCCCATGGAAATGCATGGTGTGAGGAAGTTGATGCGTGTTGGTGAAATGGACCTTGACCAGGTCGCCTTTGTTGACACGAATGACCGGGCCGGGAACTGAAGGCTTTTCTCCTTTTAGGGCATAAGCCCAAACTGTCACTTCTTTCTTGGGATCCTCCAGTAACGTAATGGTCATTTCTTCGACCGTGATGGAGAATTCTTTGACGGGTATTTCTTCGGCGTAAATGATGATGATCATAAATTCCCGAAAACATGATTGAAAGAGTTATACCCACAATAAAAAGTTTAGGCGTTTCAAGCAATTGTTTTTTCACGGTGTCCTCCATTGGACTCGGTGGATCTTTCACGCGACCTGAATGCAAGGAATCGGCTCTCGACGATTTCCCGGTTTGGTCAGCAGCATCTGAACGTCACTGATGACGCGTTCCGTAAATCCCCCCTCGCAATAACAAAAATAGAATTCCCACATACGGAAAAATTCTTCGGTGTAGCCCAGGCTGAGAATTTTTTTCCGGTTCCGGTAAAGATTGTCGCGCCAGGCTTTCAGCGTCGTGACATAATAAGGCCCGATATCCTCAAGATGAAAGAGTCGCAGATCACTGGCTCGTGCGATAGACCCGCTCATGGCGGTGATGGAGGGAATACAGCTTCCCGGAAAAATGTACCGTTGGATGAAATCCACTGATCGTTTGGCGGCTTCGTATCGTTGATCGGCGATCGTGATGGCCTGCAACACCATCATCCCCTCAGATTTCAAAAGCCGGCTGCATGCGCCAAAATAGGCATCGAAATACTGGTATCCCACCGCTTCGATCATTTCTAACGAAACCAGTTTGTCGTATTTTCCTGTGAGGTCCCGATAATCCGTGCACAGCACGGTGATGCGATCATTCAAATTGGCTGCAGCCACCCGCTGACAGGCCAGATCGTATTGTTGTTGTGATATGGTGGTGGTCGTCACCTGACAGCCATAGCGGGTAGCCGCATGAAGAGCAAACCCGCCCCACCCGGTTCCGATCTCAAGGAGGTGGTCTGTGGATTGTAATTCCAGCTTGCGACAAATGTGGTCCAGGCGCGCCGTCTGAGCCTCATGAAGCGTCATGGACGAATCCGGGAATATGGCGCTGGAGTACATCAGGCTTTCATCAAGAAATAGGGCAAAGAACTCATTACCGACATCATAGTGGGCTGAAACGTTCCGTCGGCTCCCTTTGGCCGTGTTCCGGTTCAATCGGTGTAATAAATTTTGGATGGGCATGGTGAACCAGGCCCATCTGCCATCCATTCCGTCCAGAAGTTCCCGATTGCATAAGAAAATGCGTATCAGGTTCGGAAGATCATCGATCTGCCAATAGCCTGCCATAAAGGCCTCTCCGGCCCCGATGGATCCACCAAACGCCATATCTGTGTAGAATCGGGGATTGGTGACCGTGACCGTGACTCTCAGAGGGCATTGCGCCGTGACCCGGCCGAATCGTTGTTGAGTGCCTCCATCATGAAGGGTAATCTCCCCGTTGGTTATCCGGCTGAGCCGACTGAGGAGCGCGCGCCTGGCGATGGACTCCAGAAACCTGGGTTTGGGAGTGGTGCCCGCCGAAATGGTCGACGGGATTGATAGGGATTTTGACGTCATAGGCTGTCTGCCGATCTGGCATCCTCTTTGCGGGTTTTGCACAATTTTTGAGGGGTGAGTAAAAATTGGCACGCGTTTAAGAAACAGTTTCAAGGCCTGCCAATAAATCCCGCCCAGCACCTTTATGGGCATGAGGGGATAGCCGGCCAATTCGCGGGCGCAGCTCATCCCGTTGATCGGTTCACGCTCCAATATCAGTGTCGCGTCAAAGATGCTCCGGTTGTGCTGAAAGTTTTTCATATGCACCGAAAGGTGTGTGTCGGGAGTTCCGAATGTCCAATCATATTGAATGTCCATGGGCATAAATGGCGAAACATGAAACGCCTTTCCAAACCGGAAACGTAAATGTTCGGTCTGTGTAAGACTCGAATGTCTTGGAAGGACATAGGCATGCCGTTCGTTCCATGGGGTGTTGGTGATCTCCGCGACGATCGTCTCAAGACATTGAGACCGGGCATCGAAGCAGTAATAAAAGCTGACCGGGTTGAACGAAAATCCGAAATGTCGCAAATGCGTGAGTAACGGATAGGTCCATCCGGGGTGTGTCCTGTTTCCTGCCGGATGTGGTCCCGGACAGCTGTCTGCAGAGGGATTCCGGGATCGCCCAGATAGTCCCTTCGTTGAAATCTGACCGGTGCAGGGCCCTTCGTTGACCAGAACCAACGGCCCTCGAAGACGTTGTCGAGCTCATCGAGATCAAGATACGCATAGAACACCGGATAATTGAACGAATGGGCTTTCGGTTCAAATCGCCGATGCCGTATCCGTCCGTGGTAAAGGCAACTCTGCATGATGTGTGGTTCTTTTGAAATGTTCCAACGCCTTCAGGGCACTCACGACTCCGTCCTCGTGGAATCCGTATTTCCAGTATGCCCCGCAAAAATAGGTCCGGTTCGGGCCGTTAATCTCCGCCTGGCGCTGTTGCGCGCGGACACTGGGAATGGAAAAAATCGGGTGAGCATAGATCATGCGCTTCAGAATTTTGGCGGGGGCGATGGCCCGGCTGTTATTCAGGGTGACGCAAAATTGAACGGGGGCGCGAAGGCCCTGCAAAATATTCAGATTGTAGGTCACCGCAACCCGATTTTGTGTGTGAACCGGAATATGGTAGTTCCAGGCAGCCCAGGCTCGTCGACGTGTGGGAAGCATTCCGGCATCGGTGTGCAGGACCGCCTCATTGTTCTGTGTGGTCATCGGACCTAATACCTCCTCCTCCAGGTCCGTGGCATCGCTCAATAATCGAAGAGCCTGGTCTCCGTGCGTCGCAATGAATACCGTGTCGAAGCGCTCGGGGGACCCATGCGCGCTCGTCACGGTCACATAGTCCCTGTTTCGTGTGATGCTCTCTACCGGGGCATTGGTGCGGATACGATCGCGAAAGGAAGCGGTCAGTTTGTTGACGTAGGCCTGGGAGCCTCCGCGAATGACATACCACGTCGGACGATCATTGATATTCAGCATTCCGTGGTTATGAAAAAACCGGATAAAGAACTGCGCGGGCATGGCCCACATCTGTCCAGGATCTGCCGACCAGATGGCCGCTCCCATGGGTAGCAAATACCAATCAAGAAATTCGCTCCCGTAACCGGCCTGTTTCAGATAGTGTCCTAACGTCGTGTTTATATCCGGATTTGCGAGGCACTGGGGGGCCTCCCGATTGAAACGAAGAATGTCCCTGATCATTCTGTAGAACGATGGCCGGAGCAAATTCCGCCGTTGAGCAAAAAGGGAATTTAACGTTGTCCCGTTATATTCCAGGCCTGAACGATCACATTTGACGCTGAAGCCCATCGAAGAGGCTTGAGCCGGAACCTCCAGGTCCTTGAGCAGCCTGGTGAAGCAAGGATAGGTTTGGTGATTAAAGACCATAAACCCGCTATCAAGTTGGTAACGTTGGTCTTCCCACTCGATTTCATGCGTGTGGGAATGCCCTCCCACATAATCATTGGCTTCAAATACCGTGATCCGGTGATCACGCTGGAGATAATAGGCCGCCACATTTCCCGCGATACCGGTACCGATAATGGCAATGTTCATCGCGTGCCCCTCCGGATTTTCCGGTCTGACACAGAACGGGTCCTCCCGTAGGCGGATGCTCTGGCCGGAACCGGTTGAACATCAGGTCCCGGACAGGGTCGTTGAAACGGCCGATTGGTTCCTAATGTGTCGTGGTTGAGTATCATGATTTCGTTTTCTTCTTCATTATTATCAATTTTGCCCAACTGCCCACCGTTGTGGGACCCGTTGAATTTTGGAGAGGTCATAACCTTGAGCCGCAATAATCTTGAGCAGATGTTGATACTCTTCCTCCGGGAGCAGGGGAGTTCGGGCCATAATCCAGACGTAGTCCCGTTTGAGGCGGCCGATGATGGTTTGGCTGTAATCCGGATTGACAAACACGATTCGGTAGTCGGCTTTGAACGGCCAGAGAAATTGCATGTCCCACACGGCATTGGACTCCTGGTCCACAACAAATCCGGTCGGGCGGTAAATCTTCTGGTCACCCTCGAATCCGCCCTGGCGAAAGGTAAAAGTGGTGGCGATGGTTCCATCGTCATTGAGTCGATAGGACTCCACTGCGTTGAACGCCTTCGTCTCAATGAACGTTGGAATGTTGGCAATCACATACCAATCTCCCATGAAGCGCTCGAGATTGACCTGACTGGCGGTCTGAATGGGCGGTGGGCTGCTGCACCCTAAGAGACTTCCGAGCAGCCCACAGGCTATCAATGATGAGGTGTGCATTTTCCTATTTCCCTACTGAAGTTCATAGCGCAACTTTTTGCCGTCTTTGGTGGTCGATTGTAGTCCGACCCACTCGTCGTCCATGGTATACCAGAGATCAATGGTAAACTTGTCACTTATGATACGGTGATGGCGAGTGGGAGTGGGCACTCCACGTAGTGCGAATGGTTCTTCCGCCACAGTCTGAATTTCGACCGGCTGTAGTTCGCCCGTCTGCGAATTGAGCAGGCGACTGCTCTGAAACCAGGCTGGATTCCAGTAGGCAAAGGTTTTGATGCACCCCTCCAAGGTTTGCTCTCCATCATGGGTTTGTAGCCGCAACTTTCCACCCTTGGAGGTCCCCTCTACAAAAAACGATTCACCATTGTCATTCGTTTTGGCCCGAATCTCCTTGAGGCATTCCCCTTCCCATACTTCAGCATTGGTGTGCCGGTAAGTATAAAACGTGATAAAAAAGTACTTCACCTCGAATTCGGCCTCCACGTTGATCTGCGTGCGCGTCCCTTTCGCGGACACCACAAACCGCTGAAATCCAATTTCATCATCGTCCAGAAAGACCTTAAAGGCATAAGTCTTCTGGTTGGTGTCCTGGGCAGATCTGGCCAGACCCATGGAGAAAAGAAAAAAGGTCATGAGTGTCAACCCCAGCGGTGCACCTTCGATTATGTGGAACGTACCAATCATGATATTTCCTCCTGATGATCGGCGACGGGGTTCGCTTTTTTCTGAGGCCCTGGAATGAAGGCGTTGGTGCTTGCCATGTATTCACGATAGCCTGGCCGTCGATCCACAATAGTTTTTTCGAGCATCGTCACACCGGAAAATTTCAGCAGTAAAAAAGTTAACAGGATGGGTGAGAGAATCGACCACCAAGCGCCGGTCGGGATCACAAAGAGGAAAAATCCCCACCAGATCAGGCATTCGCCGAAATAATTAGGGTGGCGTGTATAGCGCCACAATCCTTGATTCATCACTTTGCCCCGATTCGCGGGATTCATCTTGAAGCGAGCCAGCTGCCAATCGCCCACCGATTCAAAGACCATCCCGATTATCCACAAGGCCACGGCCAGAATATCGAAGATGCTGTAGTCAAATGGCACGGTTAAGGCGACCCACAATGGCATGGAGATGATCCAGGCCAACACAGCTTGAAACACAAAAATGATCCCGAGGCTTTTCAGCGCAAAGTGTGGCTCATACTTGCGACGAATCGCTTGATACCGGGCGTCCTCGGATTCGCCCCAGTTTCTCCAGGTGATATACACCGTCAGCCGGAGGGCCCACAGAAGGACGAGAGTGAGCACCAGGGAGGAGCGATTCCAATAGGGCTCCACGCTGCTCGAATAGATCAAGGCAGACGCGAAGATCATGACGGCCCACATGCTGTCCACGATACTGACGTCCCGTTTGATGAGGCTGACCAGCCAGGTGAGTCCCGCCAGGACAAGAGTTCCGACCAGGCCGGTTAGGTAGATGGAGAAGGTCAAATGGTGCTCTCCTTGAGACTTGGTGCAAAGCCATCAAAGCGGATGGATAGTGCCATCAGAGTGGGTGTGATAACAGCCCAGCCAATGGCCAAGGCGGTCAACGCGGCGTACTGGTTCCCAAACTCGAGGGCTCCCAACTGGTGTCCTCCATAATAGGCCAATGGTCCTCCCACGCTTCCGGCAAGTGCGGCTATCAACCAGCGTCCCTTCAACCAACGCAGTGAGACGTTCAACAGGGTTGCGAAGAGCCCCCACATGAGCACGATCCAGTAGGGGGCGGTGTGTGGGATGAGGATGCCGGAGGAGTAGTGCAGCCAATCGAGCCACACGAGCATGCTGTCCCACACGGCCCCAATTACCAGGGCGATCATAACCAGTTTGAATTCCGCTTCAGCCGCGGGCGCACTGGACAGGTGAATGGCCACAATGACCAGAGCCATGAGTGCCCCGATCCACGGGCGTTGGCCGGCCCCGCTGAGTACGCAGGCGAACCAGCCGATCTGAAACAGTAAAAGGTTGCAGAGAGTCCTGGCCATGAATGTTCCCTTCAGGTGAGGTCGGCTTTCTCAAAAAGATAATGGCTGACCCACCATTCCTGCCCCTCACGATGGCCGAATAATTCGGCACAGGCCATAAAAAATATCCGCCAGCGGACCCACCAGAGTTCCGCATTCTGTTTCCCATAGGTTCTGATGAATAGAGGCCACAAGGATTCACGGTGAAAGTCCATGTTCCCCAGCCAGGCGTTAGCCGTTCGTGCGTAATGTGTGCCGGCCCATCTCCATTGGTTCACGAGTCTGAACGGACTCTGAACGGCCAAAGGCAGATCATCACTGGGCATCATGCCTCCGGTGAAAAAATAGCGGCTCATCCAGTCACTCTCGTCCCGCACTTCAAAGGTATACGGGACGGCTCGATGCACGAAGATGTGCATGAAGAAACGCCCGTCAGGCTTGAGCCAGTCGTGAATCCGGTCAAAAAGATGAGACCAATTCCGCATGTGCTCAAACATTTCCACCGACACCACGCGATCGAATTGAGCCTGTTCGAATTTTAGTCTATTCATGTCGCATGTAAGCACGCGGATATTGCCCAATCCGCGTGTGTGTGCCTGAGCGTCGATATATGCTTTTTGTGAATGGGAGTTCGAGACCGCCATAATATGACTGTGCGGATAATGGGCTGCCATCCAGAGCGACAAAGATCCCCATCCACAGCCCAAATCCAGGATAGATTGTCCGTCATGAAGATCTGCATGCGCACAAGATTCCCTTAGGGCGGATTCTTCGGACTCTGAGAGCGACTCGACCCCAGAAGGCCAGTACCCGCTGCTGTACTTCATGTGGGACCCCAGCACCCCGTGAAAAAATTCCGATGGAACCTCGTAGTGTTGAATATTGGCCTTGTCAGGATGGATGGCGATATCGGAACGGGACATGTTTGCAATAAACGAGGATTTAAGTGAGGCCAATTCTTCAACATTTTTGTGAGAAATTTCATGTATTCGTTGGCGCACCAGATGCCGTATGCCACGACGAATGAGAAGATCCGGTAGCCAATTACGATTAGTAATTGAAAGTGCTAGTTTCATCGCGAAGGACATGATGAATTTTCACCCCCTGTGAAGGTTTGGTGGTGACCTGAAACTCGACGATTCGGATATCAGAAAATCGGGGCTCCGAGTTGGCATCCATGCCGGATTGTTGAAAGCCGGGCGTGAAGGCGATGACAGCCCCCAAGAACATAAGAGCCAGAATGCCCTGCGTCAGATAGATTCCAGTTGGTGTTGCCAATTTATCCATAAAATGATTCACATCGCTTTGAAATGCTTCAAACGGTTTACTATTTACCCATGAAACTTAAAAGTGGTTTCCTGTCCCTTGATTCATTTCCATGTGATTTCATCTTACCCATAAGGTTTTTCTTCATCCACCTAAACTTTGACAAACATTAGACATCGCAAGCAAAAGAATGTAAATTCATCTCATGACCCTTACAAGAATGATGAATAAATGCTGAAATTATGAAATTTGTACGTTGAGCTTCATGCGCTCATGAAACTCCTATCTTAATTCTTGTACTGACGGGGTGAGGGAAAAACCGGCAATGAGGATTTGGCACTGATTCTTTCCATGCATCATTCCGGTCATGGGTCAATCGCACTAGGCCCGATGCGGTTCTGTTGAATGAAAAATTCTTTGTTAATAGATATTCTCCACCTCAGGTCAATCATTGCCTCCAACGGGCCGCATTCTGTGTTAGGGTCCGCCGGATCAATGTGCTACTAAGGTGAGGAGGGTTTGGACGCTTTTAGTCCCTTTCCCTCTCTCCTTCGTCTTTTGGACGGAGAAGAGGGTTTTTTGGGATTACTATGTTCTGTTCAGGTGAATAGCAAGAGTGGATTTACCCGCAACATTCTTGATACTGAAGGGCAGAGTTCTGGATGGTGAAGAGAGAAGCCCTGAGCGTCTGGTTTAAATTCCTTTCAAGGCATGGCGATTCTTTGAGAGAATTGGTATTCAAGTCATGCCTCAAATTCCATCCGTCAGTCTCAGAAACCAATGAGGTCTCTTTCAATTTATTCGGTAGAAGGTTCTGGATGTTCCAATGTGGCCGGAGTAACCTGAAGCTAAGGGCTTCTTCATGCGCAGGAGCTTTTTTGTATTCCTGGGAGGGCCTAGGATTTTGATCGGTCGGGTCGCCTCCGGATTCATTTAAGCTCAAACCTTAGGGCAATGCTGAAAAATTTCACGGCCATGGCGGGTTGAGATCCTTCGTGTATCTTTGGATTTCCCCAAAATCATTTGAAAAATTTGGTTAAAAAATTTTGAGCAGCCTGACCAATTGACTGAGGACATCAGACTTTCATCTGATGTCCTCCTATTGAAACCTTCAGGGCTAGTGGATTTTTTCAGCCTTCTTAAGATCCTGGTCATCAATGTATTTGAAAACGAAATACAAAAGGATCCCGGCTAAAAGTCCAAATGGATAAAGACCATACATGGCGCCCTCCTTTGGTTATATGCCAGTGGAGAAAGAGCAGATGATTCGTCCATCATTCTCAAAAAAATTTTCATATGCGAAAATATTTTTGAAACTCACCTAATCTCTGTCCATGGTCTATCTAAACATTTAAGGATCAACTGGTCAAAGGAAACCGGTTGAAACCTTAGACGGCATCTTCATGAAACCTCTGACCATCCTGGTGTGATTTTTATGAGGCCCGGAACGGTGAACAATCAGGGAAAAATAGTCCCGAGGAGGATCAGTTTTTATTTTTGAGGAGGAGAAAAGTTCAAGGAACGTTTGTTCAATTGTAAGGTTCTGGGGAGGAATCTGTCAGGGAAACAAATGGAAACGTATTTCACACAGATCTGCTCGTTCCCCTCTTCATAACTAACGCGGGCTGAGAATCTGCTGCTTTCCCTCGCCTTGCGCCGGATCGTCTGGCTCTCATCCGACTGAGTGTTCATTCTGGCATATGCTCCGGGGCTGGTGGAACGACCGGAAAATTATGAATAAGGGACGAGAATGATTCCCGGACCAGAAAAAACGTTTGTGAACCGCGCTTAGTGTCATGGTAAGAAGGGAAAGCCGGTGAGAGGTTCAGTCATAGATTTTCAAAACGCCAGCATCATGAACGCAACTACGGCCTCCTCCTTTCTGGGCGAATTGCCGGGGAGTGCTCTACAGCCCCATCGGAGTAATTGAGGATAAGCACCCGCAAGATTGAATTTAAAAGGTTATCAGGGAGTGCTCGACCCATTGGACTCTGGAACTATCTTGATCTCTTAGGAGGGAACATGTGGATCACGATGCTAATTCAGAAAATGCTTCCAACGCTCGCTCCCTGGAATCGCTGAGTGCGACGATCGGTAGGGGATAATCTTCTCCAAGTTGCACACCTGCCTCCACCAACACGTTTTCAGGCGCTTCCCATGGATTATGGAGGTATTGGTCCGGCATCTTTTTTAATTCGGGAATAAACCGTCGAACATATTCGCCATTTTGATCAAACTTTTTCCCCTGCGTGACGGGGTTGAAAATTCTGAAATACGGTGCGGCATCGGCTCCACAGCCTGCGATCCATTGCCAGCTGGCACTGTTGTTGGCAAGATCGGCATCAACCAATGTATCCCAGAACCAATCCTCCCCCAGATGCCAGTGCAACATAAGGTTTTTAACCAGAAACGATCCGACAATCATGCGCACGCGGTTATGCATGTAACCCGTTTCCCACAGCTCCCGCATGCCGGCATCCACGATGGGGTATCCGGTTTGGCCTTGTTGCCATCTTTTCAGAGATTTCGGGTCCTTACGCCAGGGAAATTTATTAAATTTCTTTTGCAGATTTTTTCGGGGGAGGTCGGGGAAATGGAAGAGCAGATTGTGCGAAAACTCTCGCCATCCTAGCTCACTCAGAAAGGTTTCCCCGTCTTTCCGCCACCCTTCAGTGCTCATGCGTTGTTTGGCGGTATACCATACCTCATTTGGTGAGATTTCTCCGAAATGCAGATGCGGCGATAATCGGGAGACATTATTTTCAGAAGGATAGTTCCGGCCTTCTTTGTAGTGTTTGAGGCCGTTTTTGAGAAATGCCTTCAGTCGGGCCTGTGCCCCGGTTTCTCCGGGCTTCCAATGGTTCATAAATTTCTTGTGCCAGGGAATGGCCGGCAGCAGTTTTAAATCTATCAGTGCCACACCTCTGTGTGTGGATAGCCTTAAATCTTTTGGGGCTTTTGATGGTCGGCGGGGTTCATTGCCCTTTCCGAGACATCCCTTTTGATAAAAGGGCGTGAACACCTTATAAGGCGTGCCGTCGTTTTTGAGGGCTGTTTGGGGTTCAAAAAGCAGGGCCCCGTTAAAGGTGTATACCTCGATTCCTTTGGTCTGCAATGTCTCTTGAATGTGAGCATCGCTTGTGATTCGCCAGGGCTCGTAACACTGGTTCCAATAAATCGCTTCTGCTCCTGCCCCTTTGATGACGTCCACCAGTATGTTTTGTGCCGATCCTGCCTTGAAACAAAGTTTGCCATCCAAAGCTTCGTTCAGTGCCTTGAGACTTTCATGCAACCACCACCGGCTGGCCTCCCCTAACTTCCACTCTCCGCAATTTTCCTCATCCAGTATAAATAACGGGACGATAGGATGCCCTGTTTGATGGGCGGCCAACAGTGCCGGATTGTCCTTGATGCGTAAATCCTGCCGAAACCAGACGACGACAGGGGAGGTGTCTGTTGTCATGTCTTATGCCTCCGGCGCTGCTCGAAGCCAAAAATTTAAGGCTCCACACTACCTGCCAATTTTTTAACGATAACGGTCGTTGGCCGATCATACATGTTTTTGTTGGCGGATCAACCTTCGTAATCTTTTTTTATTTAATTTGTCTTACCAGAATGCAGTGCCCGGTTCGCCTTTGAAGGGACCGAGGATTTTTGAGGTGATCCACCCGCCATAAAATTCACCAGACTGTGTTTTGACCTTTTGCTTTCCCACATAGCAGGCATCCACCTTCCCGGGATAAAATGCTAAATAATTGGAAATATCTTCAAACCCTTCCCTGGGATGTGGGTAACTCCATGCGGCATCTTGCGCCATTCGTTTCCCAATCTTAATTGACCAATAACGCGCCATTCCTTTCCACTCGCATACGGATTGCCTTACGCTCAGCATCAGGTAGGCGATTCGGACATCAGTGGGGGGAAAATAATATACCGGAGGGATTCCTGTTTCGAGGACCCGATAGCCCTGGGTTGTTTCAGCCAAGACCAATCCACCAAATTCAACTCTTATTTGTTGATGAACCCGCTGCAATTTGGGTGGACGGGGGTAATTCCAAACAGACTCTTGCCCTCGCTTCGGGATCTGGATTTCCGGATTTTGTTCAAAGATGAGTTTTTGCATTGGATCGTCCTAAGATATTGCAGAATAGATTTACGTCATTTTTGAAGTCTCTCCATGGTGTTTTGTCCTCATTGCCGAACAAGAAGTCCACGGTTATAAGCATTTTCCTGGAATGCGTCCTCCCATGTAGAGGGATGAGGATTTCTCAAAACTCAGAAGGTTTTTCTATCCTGTACGTTGACCGCAACCTGGTAGCCCAACAAAATTGTTGTCCTACTCTCCCAATTTTATAAGTATTTTTGTAGAACATTGAGCCCTTCATTTCATTTAACTACACCAGTCACGTACTCTCCAAGGAGAACATCAAAAACCCTAGACAATTCTGCCAGCTCTCATGTGTTGACGGGGGATCTCTGTCGTCGAATGGAAAAATCAGCCCCTCTAGAACGGGATAGGTGGTGAATCAGAATGAATAAAGAAAAGTAATTAGGGGAAACGTAACCAAAATAGATCTTCAGGAATTGTTTAAACAAATTCTCCGTTCGATGATTAAACCGATATTCAATTTCTTTTAAGTACATAGGAAAATGATATTTCGAGACGCCCCGGTAATGCTACAAAATATGTTTGGCGTAACTCCAGAATCCTTCAATGCCATTAATATGGTTCTTCACGCGGCCACGGCTCACGAAGCGTTTTGAATGATTGATCGTATGATGTTTGCCATACCGTTTCAAGGACTGATAGCCGCGGAAAGCGTCCGTGTAGTAGACCGAGCGCTTCCGCGTCTTGGCTTGAATATGCGGCATGAGCTCGTCGGCACGGACGGATTCGACGACTTTGGTGTAGACACGGCTTTCGCGCTGCAGGAGCGCAAACAGGATGCTTTTACCAGCTGCCGCTCGCCCTCGCTTCCCTTTGCGTTTGCCCCCAAAGTAGGCTTCGTCCAGTTCGATCTCACCTTTCAATTTGCCTCCTTCCAATTCGGCCAAATGGAACAACGCTTCTCGGAGGCGCTGAGAGACGCGAGTGACCACTTTGACATCGACGCCCAAGTCCTGCGCCAACCGATAGGCGGGTTGGAGCTGATAGAAGCCTTGGAGGATCGCAATCTCTCGGCGCAAACGACTCAGACTTTTGCTTTTCCCACACAGCTGGCATTTCACATACCCTCGGCTGGTATGCAGGACCTTAAACGAGCCACAGAAAATACACTTCCGGCCCCGCAAAAAGTTGGCGCACAATAAAGAAAAGTTGGTGGCCCACAGGTTTATGGATAAAATCACGCGAACTTCCGGTGCAAATGAAATGTGACTTCGGAAGAGTGGAAAGGATACCTAAATGGTATCGAGAGGTGGGAGTGACAGGACACAGCGATTGCGGGGGCAGGGGATTATAGTTGGTCGAGGTGTAAATGGTGGTAAAGACCGAAGAAGTTGGAATACAGGAAAATCCAACGACGGTGTAAGCTGTTAGCTATTTCTCGCGAGAGTCTCGTGCTGGGAAACACGTAGGGGTGAGAATATAAAATTTTTCAGCGGATATGACATGAGACACGACTGGTCTCCCGTCAATAAACCATGACAGATAATTGCCTCATTAATCATTATAGATTATCCGGCTCACTCCAGGTGAGCCGTCTTTCGATGAGCCAGTAGGTGATACCCAAAGCCAACACGACCGCAGCGGTTCCAAAAATATAGGGCGGGGTCATCTCTTTAAAATCGAATATGATCACCTTTCTGGCAATGGCCATTAATGCGGTCGCCACGACTAATTTAATGTGTATGACATCTTTGCGGATATAAAGAGTAATGTTAATGAAAATTTCTATGGCAATCAGTACAGCTAAAAAGGCGCCAAATGTGCTGACGATATCCCGAATGTTGAATGTGGTGAAACTTGGAGAGATCAGTTTTGAATAGATGATATAGACGACATCAACCACTCCCCAGAGAATCGTAAAAACCATCAGCACGGCTAATACTCTGACTGCGGCCCGAATGGTCTGATGAAGGATTTGGATGAGGCGATCTTCCTGATCAAGGGACAATTCTTCCTGCCCGATTTTTTTGATTCGGTCCTTACGGAAATGGTCCATTAAGGATTCCACAATGCTCCCGTGGCTTCCCAAAAATGCCGTATTGAAGTCTTTTTCCGATAGCGTTTCGAGTCCCTTGACGGCTTGAAAATCATCTTCGGAAACCCGTTTAAATCCCATGCTCCAATCAGAATATTCCCGGCGTTCGATGGTTTTTTTCTTGAGCACGTGAAAATCGGTATGGCGTGGGTCCCGTTTGATTTTCTCAATCAACGCATTGACCACCTTTTCTTCGCCCTCCATGATTTGGATAAAGGTTTTGTTTCCATACAGCAGCATCCCTGTAATGCCCAATTGGGCATTGTTTTCGCGGCTAATCCTCAGAATATCCTCCAAGTCCTCCTGAGACATAGATCTCGTGGCCGAACTGATATAGGAAATTTGGATCATCGGTTAAATCCCCCTTTTATTTGGGTTGAAAGGCTAAGATGTCGTTTCTAGATTGTAACCGCAGGGGAATGAGTCCGGTAGGTCATATAGCACAGAAGGAGGACAGGGAATGGGACAGTTTCCAGCTCAAGCGCTAAGAGTATAGACTCCGTTTAAGAAGGAGGAATCGTATCTTAGGGCGCGGAAATATTTCTAATCCAAATTAGTGAAAACTCCCAATCTGGGAGGTCGGGATTGAGAGTAAGGCTCAGTATCTCCGTTTCTTGGGCAACTGATGGGCGCAGTTTGAATTATTGAACTGACACGCCCTCGAAGGGCGTGCCACCACTCAGTCTTCCAGAGGTCTATCCGACTAAATCCCTCACGAGCGATCCGGACTTCGAGACCAAGGCGGCCGACATCATCGGCCTCTATCTGAACCCGCCGCAGCATGCGGCGGTCTTCTGCGTGGACGAGAAAACGGCGATTCAGGCGCTCGATCGCAAGGATGCCGTACTGCCGCTGTCGCCGGGTCGAGCGGAGAGACATGGGTTTGAGTACTACCGGCACGGCACGCTGTCGCTGTATGCGGCCTTCAATACGAAGACCGGCGAGGTGCTGGGCAAGACGGCAGACGCCACACGTCGGCCGAGTTCGTCGCCTTCCTCACCGACATGGTCGTCAACCAGCCGCCGGCAAGGAGATCCATGTCATCGCCGACAACCTCTCGGCGCACAAGACCACAGCGGGTCGAGGAGTTCCTGGCGGATCACCCGAAGGTTCATTTGCATTTCACGCCGACCTACTCGTCCTGGCTCAATCAGGTCGAGCTGTGGTTCGCCAAGATCGAGCGTGATGTGATCGCTCGCGGCGTATTCACATCCGTGCGGATCTCAAGAGAAAGCTCATGCGCTACATCCGTCAATACAACAAGCAGTCCAAAACCAGTGAAATGGAAGTACTTCGATCCAAAACGACGAATTACTCCCAAATCAGTGTTACACACTAGTTTTCGGTAAATCTTTAGGGTTCGGTGAGATTTTGCGGTACTGGAAGGTTTCCGATTTCTGCTAATTCGGCATTTGAGCGGTAAACCAGGTCGAAATCCCTTTCATCCCATTACGCTCTACATTCGAGCCGTCCCACACGGCAAAGGCCACCGGAAAGCTTGAACCGGATTTAAACTGGACATCACTGGGATCATCAGTCGTCAAGGATCGTTTCATGACGACCCGCCACGTTGGTCCATTGCAGCACCCTCCCTTAAGGGCACCATACGGTTCCCATAATCCGTTGCCCAGCAGGTTTTGTGTCGCCTGGGTGGTCAGAGTGCTAAAGCCATTGGCGTTCAGGTCTTTTACTGAACTGATCCGGAGTGAAGGGTCTGACATGATGTTTCCAGACCAGATGCCCTCATTAAAGGGCCCGGAGCTTCGTCCGGTTCGATTCGTATAGGTGACGCCCCGTGAGGGTTCCTCATAATAGTAGTCCCAGGCGATTGAGGGGTATTGTTGATCCACGTCCCACATGCCGGCCACTCCCGCGCCAAGGTCCTTCTGCCATTCAGCGTTCCATCGCCAGATATTCACGGTTCCCCCCGATTGACCCATGCACTGAAAGGGGGGCGCTCCGGAATCCTGAACCGGAAACTGGATGGCCATTTGATCTCGAAAATCTTGTGGCCCAATGGTGGTGTTGTTGATGGTCTGGTCACCCCAGTTCGCCCAGACGCCAATGTCTTGTCCATCGGTGGCCATCTTCACCATAACAGCCTTAACCGAGATGTTGGGATGCATGGGGGTGGTGATGGTCTGGCCGCTCAATGGCACGACCACTCCGGGGACGGATTCCCAAATTGGATTTGCCGCATCCATGGCAATGTCTCCTGTGATGGAAGCAATGGGGATTGTCACCGGTTGGCTCACGGCCAGGGGATGTCGATCATGGCGAAGATAGCCCCTATCGCCAGAATTCCAAAGACGAGCATGATTGAAGGCATTGGACGTTGATGCGTGGGATGTTTCATATTTCTCCTTTACGCTGAACGGTCATTTCCCAATATTTCCGATTCTTGGAGCATATCGTTTTGGAACCTTGTTATCACACCGGTGACGAATCAGCACCAAACTTTTTTAAGCCTGAGGTTCCTTGATAGCTTGGCTTCTGCCAGCCGATAACGACTCCAAAGCCCGATGGAGGCGATGCCGCCGGCCAAAATCATGAAAGTACCCAAAAAAAATGTAAATGGTTGGGTCATGCGATGATTCCTCCTTTTAAAGAATGGAAAAGGCGATGAAATGTTTGTAAGGGACAATGATGCAGGTTGTTGTCCCCACAAGTTGACGCTCACCTCGTGAATGATTTTTTTCCACGCTGATTCCATGGCAGGGCTCCAGGCATCTTCCGCTAACTCGGAGAAAATGTCCAAATATGTTTCCGCCATCCTGAGCAGCTGTTGAGGTTCGATGTGGTTCACCGTTGTGGGAAGCAGGTCTGTCCATTGTTCTCTGATGGATGAATGAATTTTTCCGCATGAGCGGATTTCCCTGATAATCGTATCCAGGATCTGGACGATTCGCCTGCTGAATGGTTGTAGTCCCAGTTGATAGGAGAGAGCTTGTGACCTCAGGATGATCCCGCAACAGGCGATGAAAAAGCTTATCGGCAAAAGCATCCTCAGCGTCCTTAATCCATCCTAGACCACATTCCAGAATATGAATGTCCGTATCTGAAAATTTGGGGGTAATTTGATCCATATCAAGGTGCCTTTCCTTAAAGTCTCTGATATGTTGCACACATTTCAGTGTACACCCTGGGGTCTGAGGGAGGCGAAAAGAAGGCCGAACGGAAATGAAAAACCTTAGACAAACGGACCGCCCAATCTCTGCATGTGCGTGCCTGAAGGCGGACCGTCTCAATGACAAGAATCGCAATTGAAAGGTTGTCGGGTGCGGGATTTCTAGAAAACAGGAAGAATGCGGGATATCATGCCTCCAGCCATTTTCGAATATCCTCCGCCGCACGGCGACCGGAAAAGATGGCTCCATCAATAGTCCCGGCGGCACAAAAATCCCCACAGACGAAGACGCCATCCTGAACATGCGTCTGACGGGAGAACGGGTTAGGAAATGGTGGGACCTGGACGGGTTGAGCGGCTGTGATGTGATAGGTGCGAATTGGCTGCCAGTCTTCGACTGGTGAGCCAAACCATTCCCGCAATTGGTGGCGAACCCTGGTGGCAAGGTCTTTTTTGGAAGAATCAGCATGGTTGAGTACTGAAACGGAGATCAACTGGCTTTTGGTTGTGGAATAGGTCGGGGCGATTTGAGTGAGGACACAGAGATTATTGATTGGACCGGCTCCCTCTCCGTTCAATAATAGAAATGGCCCTGAAAAGGGCGGCTCAGGGGCGCCATAATAGAGACAGGTCACGCGGCGATAGGGAGATGATTTGAGTCCGGGAACAAGTCTCGTTGCGGCTGGTCCGTCGGTAGCCAGGACAATGGCGCGAGCGGATAGGGCTTCCCCGGATTCCAAGGTCACCGATGTCTTCTGAATGGATGTGACCTTCGCTTGAGTTCGAATTCGCGCGACCGAAAGATGGGATGCCAGTTGTCGGGGAATTGCTCCCATTCCCCGGGCGGGAAGTGAAATGTCTCCAGAGCCAAACATCCGCAAGACAAATTCCGCCATACGACTGGAAGTCTGTAATTCCGGATCCAAAAATACACCACCAAGGAATGGTCGAAAAAATCGTTCGATCATGGAGGAAGAAAATCCGAAATTTTTGAGGTGTTGGAATGTTGTGGTTTCGGGTCTTTGAAACAGATCGTTCAGATTTCCAGACCGAGCCAGATGGCAAAATGTGGCCACCAGAATTTTATCTGAAAGGGTACCAATAGGAGTGAAAAGCGCCTGAATGCTCTGCAAGGGATGGCGGAAGGGATCCGGCATTCGATGCCATTTTCCAAGACACCGAATCACCGCACCAGGGAAAAAATGATGAAGCTCAAGGGAAGGATAATCCAGCATGCGTTTGGCTTCAGGATAAGCCGTGGAAAAGACCTGGAAGCCCCGGTCTAGAATGAAGCCGTCGAGGTGATCTGATCCAATTCGCCCTCCTACCTCTTCGGATGCTTCCAGAAGTAAAAAATCTATCCCATGAGCCGCTAAGGTTTTTGCGCACGAAAGTCCGGCAAGCCCGGCTCCGATAATGAGCACGTCAGCATTCATCATAGAAGATGTGTGTGTGTGTATGCCCAGGAGGATAAAGGAATATGCCTGCTGTGACGAATGACCTGCAAATTATGAATCTTCTAACACCTCAATCGAATTGCCGAAGGCATCGGTGATGTAGACCGAACTGAGTCCGTCACGATGGGTAACAAGCTCTCCGAATTTGTGGGCATCTGGACGACTGAGAGCAAAATGAGACGGATGTTCCCGAGGCAGGACCAGGGCGAGCTTGGTATTGGCGAAGGCCAGAAGCGCCCAGGTGTCATCGATATAATCGACGCAACAGTTGAAGCGGGAAGTATACCATTCGACCCCTTCGGCCACATTCGTTACGGGAATCGCCACATGATGGATGGTATCCAGTTTTGGGGATTTGTGCGGGAGCTTTTGCTTTTTGGTCAAGGTGCGTTGCCCTTTGGCTGCCATGCGCTTTTGCTTACCTCTCTTTGCGAGTATTTCCTGAAGGGTGAAAGAATGGCAGCCTATGAAAATTGTTGGATGTGCTCCATCAGCATTTTTGAGACCTTTTCCAGATTATAGGGCCAGGCATAGATGAGAGTGATTTTCGGGTGTTTCTTGCGGAGTTCTTCCAGTTCTTCGGGGATTTCACTTTCGGAATGCGATCCTCCAGGAGTAAACATGGTCGAAACCACCGTAATAGTCTGTGCTCCCTCGCGAATGAGGGATTCCACCGCTTCGGCCAGTGTCGGTCCACAGAACTCATTATACGCAAGGCCAAACAACGATCCATTTAGGAGTGGCTTTATCACGGCTCCGAGGGTTTCGAGGCCGGCCTTGTAGGGATCTGTCTCAGGGGTCCGCGGCCATGTGCGGACTTTGGTGTCCAACTCTAATTCTTCGGGCGACATGGGACTGCCCGTTGCCCTTCGCTGGGCTTCAAGGCGTTTCAGCTTTGTGATGAGATCAGCCGGGTATCCTTTGGGAATGCCTCCGTGTCCGACAAGAAGAATAGCTTTCTGAAGTTCTGACATGTTGCGGACTCCTTAATGTTGCCAGGAGAGAATTATAATGGGTGGAAAGCCCTGGCGCTTTCCGCCATGCCAGTTCGTTGTTGCAACGTTTTGACATCATGGACTTGGGTGAAATATCTAATGTTGTGAGTGCGAAGAAGAGGCTCATACGGTTTAAACCCCGGTCCCCCCACCATTACCGCACATAATGGTTGAAGAAGTCGAGTGATCTTTTGCAGCCAGGACCGCAGTATTTTCTCTTCTGGTTCAAGATTGCAGGAAAGGAGAATGAGCTGTGTTTGTTTCCGGCGCAGCGCCATTTCCAGCATCTCAAATGCAACATTGGGCCCGAGATAGATGCTGTGCCATCCAACTCCTCGCAGAAGAACCGCCGCGGTCAGGGGAGCAATTTCATGAAAGTCTCCCGGCACACAGGCAATTAGGGCGTGCGGTCCTCCCAGAGGAGGTTCTTCCCGTAGAACGTTAATAAGGTGTTGACGCACCAACCGGCTCACGCTTTGTTCCCCCCTCAGACTCATCCCTCCTTGATGCCACAGGTCGCCAATCAGACGCAAGACCGGAAAAATAATGCTATCCAGGGCTTTCTCAAGCCCCATATGATTGATCCACTTTTCAAGCATGATGGTAATGGCCTGGACGTCCTGGTGGCGGGCCAAACGAATCATTTCCTGGGTGTCATTCCAATAGGTGGGGGCTATCCCCGAGAGGTTGAGAGGGACATGATTCATCGAATGTCGGAGTTCTTGCTCCCCGGCCTGGGCCAATTGCCCAATGGATTCACCGTGATCCAATTGTGATTTCAGATAGAGGAGAAATTGAATGTCATCTTCGGTAAAGAGTCGATAGCCGTTAGGGCCTCGCTGGGGATGGACTAAATGGTAGCGTTCTTCCCATTTCCGGATCACGTGGGTGCTGAGTCCGGTGGTATTGGCCACAGATTTAATCCGATAGGTCTGGAAATTTTTTGGACTATTAGACATGGTTGCGCAACATGAGTTCTTTGGGGTGCGGATTGAGGTAGACCTGGTCAGCTAAATAGGGTACAGCCAGGATGCGCACATAATGTTTAATGAGCGTGAGCGGCACGGCCAGGGGGGTGAGATGCCGGTGGTAATCCTGAATGGTTTCCTGCAACTCGGCCCGTTCAACCGGGCTCAGTTGGTTTTTAAAGTGGCCCGCCAGATGCTGGAGAACATTCACATGTTTTCGCACGGTGGCCTTGCTTTTCAGGGCGTCCATAAAGAGCGGGCCATAGTGATTGGCCAGCTCACCGGGTGTGTATTGGCCGGCCTTCGCGATGAGTTGTCCAAGGTCCTGATAATGCGAACGGCTGTGGGTGAGCAATAAATACTTGTGGCGGGTATGGAATTGGACAATGGCCCCACGGCTGATCCGACCCTGTTGAGACAGGGTTTTCCACCTCCGATAACAGAAAATGCGCTCGATAAAGTTTTCCCGAATTGGTGCGTCGCTCAAGCGTCCTTCTTCCTCTATAGGGAGCAGGGGAAATGCTTTTTGAAAGGCGGCTGAAAAAATACCGGTACCCTGTTTAGAAGGTTGCCCTTTCTCGGTATAGACCTTGACCCGATAGACTCCGCAACTTGGGGAGCTTTTTTTGAAAATATATCCATCTAAATCAGTTTTTTGTAATTCCTGAACCCGGCGCTGACTAAAGGTCTGGAGTGTCATGGTGTGATCAATGTGAGTGCGGATGGTCAGGAGTTGTGGCGCATCGGGATCGCCGGCCAAATGCATGGCCTCTCGCGGGGTGCCCAGTCCGGCTTCGACTTCCGGACAGACCGGAAGCCATTCGACAAAGGGGGTCAGCACATCTGTGAGGAAGGCATCCCGTTTGTGTCCGCCATCGTATCGAACCGTGTCGCCGAGCAGACATTGGCTGATGCCCAATCGCGGTTTAAGGTCTTGCAGTTGGTTAGTGGTAAGAGCTTCTTTTTCCGACGTATTCCGGTCTTTCGCGTGATCAATGTCGATGAGTTGTGTGGTCATGGTCATACACATTCTTTCAGTTGAGGTTCACCGGTGCACGGATAGTCTTTTGAATTATTTTAAACTCCTGGTACGCCTTGATTGAATGCCTGTGAACGCGATTTGGTATGATCCACAATTGAAAAGAGGTGAGTTGTGCAAAAAAAACCAAATCCGATTCGAAGAAGGTAATCCCTCAGGCGAAAATAATTCTGACAAAATTTGATAGAGGGAGCCATGGGCATGGTGTGTCTCATCACGAACCGTAATAGTCTGATTGGTGGTTGCGCATGGTGGGGTCAGTGTATACCACCATGCCGTCTGCAATTTTCCTGACTCACATGGCTTGAGGTGTTTGCTCCATTAAGACCGATTCGCTGATTCGGACCAGGCTCACGGTGTGTTCACCTTGCGGTCCTGTGAGTCCCAGTCTTACGGTGCTTCCTATTTCTCCACGGATGAGCCCGACCGCTTCCTGATAGGTTTTGCCGGCTACGGGGACCCCGTCGACGGTCAGAATTTCCTCCCCATGATTCAGGCCGGCCCGTGCGGCGGGTCCGGACGGATGCACTGCGCGAATGATCAATCGAGCCGGTTCTCCAATTCGACCGGCTGTGATATGCAAGGCAAGTCCCACAATTCCTGAGGGAGGGGGTGTGTTGGGGCCTGGAGGACTGGCATGAGGATTCGTGGGAGCCGCTGAATCAATAGAGCGGACATCCTCAGCTAAGGCCCATGGCGTACATACTATCGTCGAAAGGACCACGGCTCCTAATATTTTCAGACATCGATTCGCATAGGTATGAAAGGGCAAGCGTAGCAGCATAAAAATCTCCTTTAGGGCAGTGTGGTTGCCATACCGGAAAAACCGAGGACGCACAAACCCATGAGCAGCACAATGGAATTCAATTGCACGGAACGCCGGTGGAGGCCATCTCTTTGTCTTTGCAGGAGGGGCGTGGAAATCCCTTTGAGTTGTTTGGCTTTGAGCTGATCGCTGAGTTCATTAATCTGGGCAATCAGAGGAGTTCGGCAATACTGCTCGATCGCCAGTATTCCCAACCACAACGTAGCGGGTACTAGTACCACGGGTCCGAATCCATGGAAAAAACCCAGGGCGAGACTGGTGAACCATCCAACGGCGGCACTGAGCATCCCCAATCCGTAGTAGGGAGGAAACAGACTTCGCACGACTCGTGCGAAGGCATCGGCATCCAGCGTCCGGGATAGCACGGGTGCTGTGACGAAGGAAAGAAAAACAATTTTCCCGACTAACACGGCGCTGGCCAACAAATTGAAAAAAATGAGAATGTGTTCAGTCATCGCGTCACCTCTTAAGAGACATTGGCAAGCAGGCTTCGGGACACCTGCAAGGCATGATCAAAATCAGGCAGCTGTCCCATGGGTACCATTTCAACATATCGAATAATCCCCTTGGTATCCAGCACGAGCACCGCGCGATGAAGAATGCCGAGTTGTTCGAGGAGCAGACCGGAGCGGGTCCCGAAATGATAATAAGGGGCATCAGATAAAAAGGTCATATTGTGAATGTTCGCTTCGGTGGCGAACGTCTGCTGGTCCTCATACGTATTCGTGCTCAATGTGACAAAGATCATCATTTGATCCAGGCCGCCATTGCGTTCACTAAACCGGTGTGTTTGTTCATCACACACCGGAGTATTCAACTGTGGCACAACACTGATTAACGTCACCTTTCCCTTGAGAGTATCGAGGGAAATGGTCTCTCCACCTTTTCCGATAACCGTCACAGAGGGGATGAGGCTGCCTTTCTCTAAAGATAGAGAAGCTCCCAAGACGGAGGATCCACCGAAAATAAGAACCAATCCGGCGGTCAAAACTGGATAGTACCGCATGATAAAGAATAGCCAACGTGATTGTTTTTTATCTGAGATGTTCATCGGTTCGCTCCTTAGCTTACATGGTCATGGTCCAGCTATGTTGCCTGGGATGATGGTTTGCAAAATATTGAGTGTAACGCTTCCTGGAGGGTGGGATAGGAATATGAAAATCCACTCTTCAGGGCTTTTGTTGGGTGAACGTGTTGGCCGGTTGTCAGCATCGTGGCAAGCTCTCCCAGGGCGATTTCCAACAAAAATTCCGGAACCGGGAACCAGGATGGACGGTTCATGGATTGCCCTAATGTGGTACAAAATTCCCTCATGGTGACTGTTTCGGGAGCGACTCCGTTGATCGGCCCGATCAGCGTAGAGCGGGTGATCACAAAAAGAATGAGACGGGCAAGATCATTCCGGTGAATCCACGAAACATATTGCGTTCCGGGTAAAACGGGACCGCCCAGAAACAAGCGAAAGGGCAAAGACATTTTTGATAGGGCTCCGCCATCGGGTCCTAGGACCATTCCGAATCGAATTGGAATAACTCGAAGACCCAAGGCTTCGGCTTCCATGGCCGTATTTTCCCAAACCTGACAAAGATCCGAAAGAAAGCCTTTGCCGGGAGTAGACGATTCATTCAGCTCTTCTTCGCCCCTGGCTCCATAGAAGCCGACTCCTGAGGCGGAAATAAATGTATGGGGTTTGTTATTCCAGCTTGGGATGGCCTGAAGCAAGGCTTGAGTCGGCTGTACCCGGCTGTCAATAAGCTCGTGTTTTCGTTTGTCCGTCCAACGGGAATCCGCAATTGGTGCACCGGATAAATTGATGACGACATCTGCGCCGTCGCATTCCTGCACCCATGGTCCCTGAGTTTCGCCGTCCCACTGGACGAAATGACTGTGTGGAGCGGCAGATGCGCCGTACTTCCCTGCATGGCGGGTGAGAATAATTACGGAGTGCCCTTCATCAATCAATACCCGGCAAACCTCCCGTCCGATAAATCCTGTGCCACCGGCAATGACAATCTTCATGTCCAGGCTCCTATCTTCCGACTTCCGAGGGGGCATCCCATTCTTGTAATTCCACTGAAGGAACAATATGAGCATCCCCTACCAGATCAATGCCAAAAGGATCGGGCTTATGGGTGTCTTCAGGATAGACAGTTGCCGAGGTTGAGAAAACATCCACGTCAACGTTGAGGGTGTGCTCGGGAAGGATGCGAATGGTCGTTGTGGTCTGACCCATCGGGTGCCAGATGACGAGATTGTAGGTCCCAGGCGGAATGTCGGTGATGGAAAATTCACCTCGCTTTCCGGCCATGGTGACATAGGGATGTGGAAGGAGGACACTCCAAGCTTCCATATATTCATGGTAGCTACAGCGAAAGAGGACAACCCCCGTCTCATCTACCGAATAAGTGACTTCTGCGCCGGCTCGATGGGTGCCGGTGGTGCCTTCTGAAAGAAAATCACTCTTACGATTATCGGGATGCGGTGGAAGATTCTTCCCGAACAGATGAAGTCCACCCGTGTCAGAGGTCAGAAAAATTTCGAGCTTGTGTTCAACGGGATCCCAATTTTGAAAATGAAATTCCTGACCGGCTATTGCGGTGCTGACATACGGAAGAAACATGCAGTCTTTGGTTTGAACAATGCCCGGTGTCGAGGGAGCGGGTTTTCCCCGTGGAACGTTTTCCAGAAAGACAACGGCGCCCGGGAGAGTATGGTCTGGTCCCAATCGAGTGATAGGTGAAATACGCCACCCTTTCCCATCCGAAATGCGTCCACAATAATAGGGATCGGCATAGAGAACGAGATTGAACCGCCTTGGGGAAACGAGTGCTCCCTTGATGGAAGCAGTCCCTTTAAGGTGTCCACCCGTAAAATTTGAGACTTCCTCATAGGCAAATCCGGAATCGACAGGAAGGAAGATCCACCAGAAAGTGTAGACGAAGAGTGCGAGCATTGTTCCTCTTATGGTAGGGAAGGTTTCTGTTCTCACATTCAACATGATTGTCTGCCTGTCGCCATCGTACCTAGTGATTTTTGTTCTACACTTCCCTACTTAATTCACGGGGAAGGAGATGATAATTCCGCCCATGACATCCCCCAGCTTGCGATCGCGCTTAGGACTGAGCAGATGCGTATTGTGACAATTGACGCAGGCCTTGGAAATTGCCCTGTCTGCATAAATTGCCTGAAAATATGTTTGTTCATCCCTGGTGATGTAGCCTGTGTATGGTTGAGCAGGTTCACGTTCTACGGCCGCCAGACCAGCTGCTTCGAAGTCAGTGGCAGGACCATTTTTTTGGTAAATGGGAAGAAGACTTGCCAGACGATACTCAAGGCCGATGCCTTTCTCCTTCACTGCTGATCCTGATAACAGCAACATCTGAGCCGGAAGGGGTAGAGCGTTCCTGGACTCCCAGGCTTCCGAGGCGACAACGGTCCCTGTTTCCTGCATGCGGTCGACGATATGCGTGGTATACAAGGTGCGATCCGATTCAATCACCGCATAAATGAAATCGGCTACGATTTCCGGTCTGATTCCCTTTGTCGAACGGCTGCGTTCTTCACTCTCGGCCATACCTGGCATGAATGCCAAGCAGGATCACCGCTGAAGTAAACCAAAGGGCTTGTAGAATTTTCATCATGATACCTTCATGACTCCTTACTGGGTATTGCCTTGTGCTGCGGCTTGACCTGGGCCTATGTCCCGCGCACATCGAAATCCAATGCCATGAGTTTTTAAAGCAAATCCACCCTTGCCTCTGGAGGTCGCTCTCAAATCGGTATCAAAACTTTTCCATGAACCTCCACGGAGCACTTTGAGAATCCCGGCTTCGGGGCCCATGGGATTTTTGTCTGGAGCACTGGAATAGTATTCGGAGTCGTACCAGTCCTGAACCCACTCACGGACATTGCCGGCCAGGTTTCGGAGTCCGTATGGTGATTGGCCTTCCGGAAGAGCCGTCACCTCCACAAAGGTCTTTTTCTCTTCCCAGTCTCTTTCATAGTTGGCTTTCTGGGGAGAGGGAGTCTCGTTCCCCCAGGGGTAGAGTCGGCCATCGTTTCCTCGAGCCGCCTTCTCCCATTCAGCCTCGGTTGGAAGACGTTTGCCGGCCCAGAAGCAATAATCGACGGCATCATGCCAGGTGACCTGAACAACCGGCAGGTCGGCAATCCCCTCCTCTTGATTGAACGGGCGCTCGGCAAACACATTCAGGGGGGGCTTATGTAATGTTTCCTCCAGGAATTTCATATAATGCCCATTGCTTACTTCATACTTATCGATGGCAAAGGCATTGAGATAAATTTTGCGGCGAGGTTGTTCGTCGAGGCGACCCTCTCCGGGTGCGCTCCCTCGAATGAATGGACCGGCCGGAATGGTGATCATTTCTACCGGGTCCTTTTCAATGATGGGCCCTTCCACTGCGGTGGCATCCCGTGGAGCGCCTGTCAGCGTGAGTGCGATTAGGATGATATACCACATCTTCATTGTTTCTTCTCCCGACTGGCCTGCACAATGTTCTGAGTGATCTGCTGTATCTTTTGCGTGAGAGCTTTTACTGAATCAAACCGGTTGTCTCGCTCAGCTTTTCTGGCCTCCATCAACAACGCGCGGGCTTCGTGTAACTGTCGTTCAATGCTGGACTGAACTGCTGGTGAAGCCAGTGTTCCGCCGATGGCAGCAGCATGAAACTCCTCCCAGGCTTGGTCGGTGGCCTGGGCGGATTGATAAATGAGGTCGCGGGCTTCTTCCTTCTGCTCTGTCATCACGGGTGGAACTCCGTAGGCCGGAGTTCCACCAATAATCCATGGAAGGAAGATGAGGAAGAGGATACTTACCAGATAGGAGGAGGCCACTCGCATGGTTTTTCTTATTCTCTTCTTTGGTTGATTGACACTCATGGATTCTTCCTACTGAATTTTCCCTTGGACTAACTCCTGCATTTGTTGAAGTTCTGTATTATGGGGGTCAAGTTCAAGGGCAGTGTCGAGATGCCTCTTGGCCTCCTGCCATTTTTCTTGTCCCATACTTTTCATGGCGTCAATAGTGGCTGTTCGTACCTTGTCATTCACTGCATTGGAAGCGGTCTGAGCGCATCGGAATCCAAGACCCACCCCATAGCTGTTGTTGGAAGGATGATTCCAGAACCGATGTGTTGTGGTAATACTGGATTGTGCTGCAATCCACGATCCACCGCGAATGACCCGCTTGGCTCCGACGGTTAGGCGGTCAACATATGTGCCGGTTCCTCCAATCCAAATGGGTTTAAGCGGACCATGGGTGTTCACGGGATGCGGAGTCTTTTTATAAAAGTCCGGATCATACCAGTCTTCCACCCATTCAAAGACGTTGCCTGCCATGTGGTGGAGTCCATAGGGGCTTGCTGCTTCAGGCATGGAGTCCACGGGGAGAGTGGCTTCATGATTTTTGCCATAGTTGGCTTTTGCCGGATCAAACTCATTGCCCCAGGGATATTGAAATCCCTCCGGGCCTCGAGCGGCCCGTTCCCATTCGGCCTCGGTCGGGAGTCTCTTGCCTTTGTATTCGCAATAGGCCTTGGCATCAAACCAATTCACGCCAACCACCGGCTGGTCGGGTTTATTCAATCGAGGGTCGTCCCAATAGGCCGGTCCGGGATGCCCCTTTTCCTTCATGAATTTTGCAAAATCGCTGTTGGATACCTCAAATTTATCAATGAAAAACCCATCAAGGACTACCCAGTGGGCCGGTCCCTCATCATGAAAAGCCTGTTTGGACCAGGGCATGCTCATTCGTCTTTGATACAGCGTGGCGGATTCACGCGTGGCGGTGGCCTCTGCCGGGTCTTTATCAATTCCCATGATGGCTGGACCGAAGGGCACATAGGCCATTCTTTCGGGCACTCCGGCACTGTCCTGAGCGAATGCTGACGACGGATTAAGCGTTAACAGGAGCCCACCCAGGAGGACGCCTGCTACAGGCAGGCGTCCTTGTGATCTGGACAAGCGTTCGTTTGTGACTTCTCCTGGTTGTATGTTTGTCATCACGTTCTTCCCGTTTGGTTAAAGGCTAATGGAGGAATAGTCAGAATGTGTTCATCCAGAGCTTCCTGATTTACTTTTTCCCTTTACGTATTTGATCCATGATCAAAGTCCGGGTCTGCAGGTATTCCGCATTTTCCGGATCGGCCTTCAGGGCTTTTTCAATAGACTTCAGAGCTTCTTCCCATTTTTCCTGACCCATGCTGATCAGAGAGAGCATGAAATCATATTGGACCATTTGAAGGCCTGATGGTGAAGCCGACTGGGCACATCGAAAACCTAAGCCTACGCCATAGGAATTGTTCTCCGGTTGATTCCAGAAACGATGGCTTGTGTGAAGTGAGCTCGCCGGAGCCAGCCAGGATCCACCTTTTAATGTTTTGACCGGTCCCTGATTCGCAAAGTTGAGCCCTGTGGCCGGACCCTGGGGATTCATGGCGGGGCTGACATTGAAATACCCGGGGTCATACCAATCTGAAACCCATTCAAAGACGTTGCCCGCCATGTTATAGGCTCCGTACCCGCTCTTCCCTTCTGGGTAGGAATCCACAGGAGTGGTTTGTCCAACCGTCTGTCCATAATTGGCCTTGGAAGAATCAAGTTGGTGCCCCCAGGGGTAGTGGGCATGCCCATCAGGACCTTTCGCCGCTCGCTCCCATTCTGCCTCTGTCGGTAACCGTTTCCCCTTCCATTCGCAAAAGGCGCTGCCGTCATACCAGTTGACGCCCACCACCGGTTGCTCGGGCTTATTTAATCGAGGATCATCCCAGTAGGCAGGAGCCGGATGTCCCGTGGTCTTCATGAATTCCTTATAATCTTTGTTGGATACCTCATACGTATCGATGTAATAGGCATCGAGGACCACATTATGAGGTTTCTCATCTTGATGGTCGTTGCTCCCCATAACAAACTCTCCCCTGGGTACGAGCACCATGTTTTCTGGGCTTGCGCTCAGGGCAGGGGTCGTGAGGAGGAGAAGTGAGGTAAGCATGGTGCCGCCGATGGTCCGATGAAGTTTCTTCATAGAAGAATTTTCCTGGTCCGATGAATGAGTGATTGAGGCAATCCGTGGTGCATTCATGACGTTAACCCTCCGGTTAGTTGTTGGATTGGTGGTGAACAAGATGCCGGTTCCTTAGGATTGTGGCATCGAAGAGATCTCCGCATTGCAAACATCTCCACACGGGAATTTGAAATTCAGAGGTTCCCTGATCAGGTGAGATACAAAAACTACTCACCAAGAATCCCCCGCAACGCGAACATTGAGTTGAAAGTTTTCCAGCGCTCTCATTGTCTCTCCTTCCCGTTTGCTGGATTGACTGTGGTTTGGTGAGTGTCATTGTAGTTTCTCCGGGTTAAATTTAAAGAGGGTGGTTGTTATAATTAATGTTTGTCTAATGTATGTTCATAGTTATAGCAATGCGTTTAATGTTTGTCAATAGTTTTGTTAATTAAATAATTTGACATACATTATACATATTGATATAAATACCTAATGCCAATGTATCGAATCCATCGTTTTTCAAAGCTTACCGGCCTTTCTCCTCATGTCATACGAGCCTGGGAGCGGCGCTATGGATTAGTGACTCCCATACGAGGAGCATAATCGCTATCGTCTATATACGGATGAGGATGTGGTGTTGTTTCGATATCTCAAGTCTCAGGTAGACCAGGGGATGGCCATTGGAGAATTGTCTGAACAGGGACTTGAGCATCTACGTGAACAGGCTCAGCGGGTATTTGTGGAAACTTACCGTGAGCCACCACCATCTGAACGTTTGGTTACTCGAGTTATCACAGGCATTAGAGGAAAATGATCGGGCAGGTTTTGAACGGAAATTGAATGGCGCCTTAGCCGTGATTCCTTTTGAAGAGGCGGTGCATCGTTTTTTGCTTCCGTTACAAGAACAGGTGGGTCAACTGTGGCACGATGGAAGGCTTGGCGTCGGCCAAGAACATTATGCCTCCAATCAAATCAAACAAAAGATTTTTTCGGCCATGAACCAATTTCAAACAGCGGATGAAGGGCCTGTGGTGGTCATTGCCTGTCCTACGAATGAGTGGCATGAAGTTGCGGCCATGACCGCAGCTTATGTTTGCCGGGCACGGGGTTGTCGAGTGCATTATTTGGGAGCCAATTTACCCATTCCTGAATTGGCTGCCTATTGCCAACGGAACCGTCCGACCTGTGTGTTACTTTCCGTGACCATTATGGGGTCTTCGGATGAAGCCCGCGCCTTGGCACAAGAATTAGCAGGTGCGATTGTCCCGCTGTCTCCGGTAGGGGTAGGGGGACAAGGTGTCCAGGCTCATGCTGAAGTATTTTTGCAGGAAAACATCATCGTCTTTCAGGACTTGAATGCTCTTGATCGTTTTGTGTTTTCCCTCAAGCACTAAATGCCGTATGGCCTCCCCAATTTCCCAATAGAAGGTCTATATAATCTAATCAATTTTCAATCAGCCTTTCTTCATTCGTTTTTTTTTGGATTTTCCCCCTCATATTTTCTCTGTTTCATATTTTTGAAAGCTCTGATATGGTGCTTTTTCCCGTCATTCAGAGGCGATGGCCTTTGAACGGCATGTTCAGCAATTGAGACTTTCACTTTCAAAAAAGAAGAGCACGTGGCCTGAGATAATTTGACGACTTGAGGGAGACTGGGTTTCATGGAAAATGACTTGTATCAAATCATCTATGCCAGTGCAGCAACGCGGCCAATTGAAGAAGATGAATTGCTTGTGATGTTGAAACACGCACGAGAAAAAAACAAGCAACTTGGAATCACGGGCATGTTACTGCATTGCGATGGATCATTTATTCAAGCCCTTGAAGGACCCAAGGATCAGGTGATGAATATGCTTGGTATCATTCGGCGGGATTCCCGCCACAGCCGCCTTGTCGTGTTATTTGAAGGTCCGATCCAAAACCGGAGTTTTTCCCAATGGTCCATGGGATTCAACAGACCTTCCAAGGAAAAACTGGCCAGGAGCGAGGGTTATACCCCCTATCTTGATCTAGGCGATGATGCTCAGGCCATTAAAAATTACTCCAGTGTAGCCCTAAAGTTAATTGGAGCGTTTCGTGAACTATCTGAAAAAAAACAATCGTCATCCATGGAAGGATAGCTCCCCGGCCTCTTACATCTGCTTGCAGCAAATAGACAAACCCTTAGCCATTTGGCTAACACTCCCTTGAACTGACGTTTTCCGGCCAACATCACAAGTGCTGCTTCGTCTGGTGCGAAAGACCCTCATGTGACGATGTTACAGCTCTTCATTTAATACAGGCAGGTTCGTGACCTGGTGACGACTGTTTTGGCCGAATTGGAATGGGTGTTTTTTTATCATGCCCATGGCGTAGTTTGATCCAAAGAGGAGAGCAGGTCTCGAAGCAAATTTTTTGGGGTTCCAGGAGAGGGTGGGGCCGAGGTGGGCTGTATGGGTAACCTCTGTTCTCAAAGATCGGGCTGGTTTAAACATCAAGAAATTGGGCCAATACCCGAAAGAACAGTATGCGATCCCTGATGCTCTCCTCTGTTGATACCGGATCACAAACTCCAACACTTTTGAACCCCTGGTGGGGCGGTTCCATCTTTAGATGTAAATGGGTTCTGGGCGCTATTTGTGAAATCCTATGATTTTCGAAATCTATGGCGTTTTGTGTTGCTGGGGGTTGCCTTAAGTTTGGGATTTGTTGCATTTGTTGCCTATGGCGTGCTCCCACCGGCCGATCTTCCTTAACCGCTCTTTGATGCGATGATCAGGGCGCCCCTTCCGTTACAGGTTGGGTGGGCTTTGATGTTTATTGGTTTGTTTCCTGTTATAGAAGAGGTCCTCTTCCGTGGGTTTTGTTTGCCGGTTTGGCGCAATCCTGGGGAACGGGATTAGGTGGTCTTATGACCACGCTGATCTTTGTTGGTGTGCATATGCCAAAAGTGCTGGCGTATTGGCCAGCGCTATTAGCTGTGTCGCTACTCGGTTCGCTGGCGGTCTTGACACGCATTCGGACAGAAAGTCTAGCACCAGGAATTGCTCTCCATAGCACCTATAACGGCGTCTTAGTCGCTGCGGCCTTCTTCACGCACACCACTTCCTAGGGCAGCCGGTTTGCGTGGGTGCTTCGTCGTGACAAGTTTCCTTAACCGATTGAATAGGTCTTTAGCCCTGATTGACAGGGACTGACATGTCTGTTAATTATTTTAATAGCAACAATGAAGTTGCTGTTCATTCGGCAAGACGTGGTTGTGGACAATGGGCGTCCAATTCCTCGAGAGGGGGTTGGGCGTTTTTTTTTAGTCGAATGCGAAAAATGTGTGATGGGTCGGGGGAACTGACATTTTGAATCGACAATCTTCCCAAACGAACGGTTTAGCTATTAGGTAAGAAAAAGAATTCATACTCCATCTTTCGAGGAACGAACGATGGGGAAGGTGGCAAAGGCGCCACTGCCCGGGCAAGGCGGAAAAATCCGACCGTAGCTCAGGCAGGTGGCGCTTTTTTTGTTGGACAACTGAACAACCTAGTTAAGGAGAACGTCATGCATACGGTGGATGTCGAACGGATGGTTCAACTGGCAGAGAGGAAAGTGGGGTACCTCCGAAGCAATCCCATCGGATACCTCGTCTTATCCGCACTGGCCGGCATTTATCTCGGTTTTGGGATTTGTTTGATTTTCAGTGTCGGAGCTCCATTCTGGGCCGGAGGTTCTGCCGGGTTGAAACTCGTGATGGGGGTGTCATTTGGCATTGCGCTGACGCTCGTCATCTTTGCGGGATCGGAGCTATTTACCGGAAACAATATGGTGTGTGCCCTTGGTGCTCTGGCCAAGGCCATCACCATGAAAGAGGCCGGGCTGATTTTTTTCTGGTCGTTTGCGGGCAATCTCGCCGGATCATTGGGGTTGGCCTGGTTGGTCGCGTATTCAGGCGTGGTGGGAAAAGCGCCGCAAAGCGAGCTATTGCTGCATGTGGCATCCCTCAAAATGAATCTACCGATGGGAGAACTGTTTATTCGCGGGATTCTTTGCAACTGGCTTGTGTGTTTGGCTGTATGGTCGGCTGCCCGTACGACCAATGATGCCGCCAAGATCATGCTGATTTTTTGGTGCCTCTTCGCGTTCATCGGAAGCGGGTTTGAACACAGCATTGCGAATCAATCGCTACTGGGAATCGCGCTATTTCTTCCACATGGTCCGGATGTTTCCTGGGCCGGGTTTTTCTGGAATCAGATGTGGGTGGTATCCGGAAATATCGTCGGTGGGGTCGTGTTTATGGGAGGTGCCTATTGGATCATCAGTCCTGTGCGTGGGTGGATCAAGAAAACAGAAAGGGTCATGGAAGGTGTGGCACCTGAATCGTCACGGCCGATCCATCTACCAGCGAAGGGCAAATTATTATCTCAGCCCCTAGCTGTTGTGCGGAGAAATTAGGAAATACCACGGATGGTTGATGGAATCGAGAAAGGAACGGGAAGGGATTCTGATGAATAAGATTGAAGTGCTCAAGGGGGAAAAAGACGGCTTGGACATCAAAGAGGATATTGCCCGATATGCCGAATTAGGGTGGGAGGCGATCCCGGATGAAGATATTCAACGGCTGAAATGGTATGGATTATTTTTGCGAAATCCCACGCCGGGATACTTCATGATTCGCGTGCGGATTCCAGGAGGAAGAACCACGTCGGTCCAGATGCGTACATTGGCGCATCTCGCAAACACATTTGGAAACGGCGTGTTGGATCTGACGACCCGTCAGCAGTTTCAATTACGCCATATGAAGATTGAGCATGTACCGGAGGTGTTTCGTCAAATGGAAGAGGCGGGCTTGTGCTCATTGCAAACCGGCATGGATAACGTCCGCAACATCATGACTTGCCCGGTGGCCGGGTTGACGGCGCAGGAACAACTGGACGCCACGGATCTGGTCAAGCGGCTCACAGAAGAACTGGTAGGGCATCGAGCCTATTCGAATCTTCCACGAAAATTTAACATGGCGATTACCGGCTGTCTCGACAATTGTTTACATCTTGAAACACAAGATCTGGCTCTAGTCCCTGCGACGGTCGAGGGTGAGGGCAGCGCGGTCACTGGATTTAATCTGTTGGCCGGAGGCAAACTTGGATCCGGCGGGTACCGCATTGCCACCGCACTCGATGTGTTCGTGACTCCCCGGGAAGTCGTGGCGGTGACCGGAGCCATCCTTCGTGTCTTTCGGAATCATGGATGCCGGGACTCCCGCACCACTTCCAGACTGGCGTTTTTGTTGGATGACTGGGGCGAAGAACGGTTTCGTCTGGAAGTGCAGCGGGAAGTGGGATGGGAATTGTCGCGAGCGGGGACCGATGTGCGGAAGTCGTTAGTCAACGATCATATGGGTGTCTATCGGCAAAAGCAGTCAGGCTTGAACTATGTGGGGCTCAAAATTCCCGTCGGCCGTATTCAGGCGGATGATTTACACGGAATAGCCGGTCTGGCCGACATGTATGGCACGGGGGAACTCCGCCTGGCAGCCAATCAAGCGGTCATCATGCCCAACGTTTCGGATCGCGTGTTGGGAGACCTGACGGAGGAGCCTTTATTACAACGCTTTGTCTACAATCCCACCCCGGTACAAAAGGGCCTGGTCAGTTGCGTGGGGAGCGACTACTGTAATCTGGCAGTCATTGAATCCAAAAGTCGGGCGGTGGAAACCGCCAAACGAATTGAAGTGATGATCGGTACGGAGATGAAACCCATCACCATGCATTGGTCGGGATGCCCGGCAGGCTGCGGCAATCATCTCGTAGCCGATGTCGGTCTGTTAGGGAAAAAGATTAAAGTCAAAGGTCGGGTGGTCGAAGCCGTGGATATTTTTGTCGGTGGCCGTTCCGGCCCCGATCCCAAGCCTGCCATCAAGTTATTGGAAGATGTCCCATGCGATTCCCTGGCGGAGGTCCTAAGCGGAATCCTTCCGTACCATTCCCGGGAGAAGATGCATCGTACAAAGGCAAAAACCATAAGTAAGCGCAGCGTATCTCGGCGGGCCATTGATTCTGAAAAAACAACCAGCGGAAGGAACGAAACCGCGGCTACGTTACTTACCTCACCAAGCCTGAATTAAGCTCCAACCTGCTTGGAAATTTCTGCCATCTATTGGGTAGACGTAGCACGGTTTTAAAGCTATTCTGATAACATGTCCATATAACCTGCCTTTTTAAGGACATGATTAAGCTTCTTGCCAAACTGCTCCGCGTTCTAAATTCAGAAACCGATCCAGGGCAAATTTCTTTGGGATTGTGTTTTGCGATGGTCGTAGGGCTCACCCCGCTTGTGAGCCTGCACAATCTTTTTGTGCTTTTGCTGGTATTTATTCTGCGCGTGAATCTATCGGCGTTTCTGTTGGGGCTGGCGCTGTTTACGGGGATTGCCTTTCTGCTTGATCCACTCTTCCACCTGCTTGGGCTGGCCGTTCTGACCGCTCCGTCCCTGGCAGATCTTTGGACCTCCCTCTATCAATCGGTGTGGTGGCGACTGGAGCATTTCAATAATTCTATTGTGATGGGCAGCCTGGTGTTTTCCGTTGCTTTGTTCGTTCCTCTTCTTCTGCTTTTGAACCTCCTGATACGTCGCTATCGCCAACATGTCATGGCCTGGGTTCAGAAAACACGGATCATGCAAATGTTCAAAGCCAGTAAGTTGTATCAGACCTATGAAACCCTTTCGTCATGGAGGCCAGGCTGATGACGAAATGGATTCGGTGGTGGGGGCTTGGGGCGTTTGTGGTGTTTGCGGCCATTGTGGGTTGTGTGTGGATATTTTTTGTGGATGGATGGGTGAAAGCTGCAATTGAAGGGGCGGGGACCAAAGCTGTGGGAGCCAAGGTGGAGATAGATGCGGCCGATCTCAGCCTGTTTCCGGCAGGACTCTCCTTGAGGAGACTGCAAGTGACAAATCCCAAGACGCCCATGACGAATGCGGTGGAAGTGGCCAGGGTGACGATGAGTCTAGACGGACTGAACCTGTTTCGGAGAAAAGTCATTGTTGAGGAAATGGCTGTGGAAGGGGTTCGATTGGACACTCCCAGAACCACATCAGGCGCTGTTCTGCCCGTCTCAGATGTGTCTTCTGAAGAGGAGTCCGGGATGTTTTCTCTTGCTCTTCCGGCTCTAGAAGTGCCTGACGTGAAAAAAATTTTAGAGCATGAAGATCTGGAAACGCTCCGATTGATTGAAGCGCTGAAGGGGGATATGCAGCGGGAACAAGAGGCGTGGGAATCACGACTCAAGAAGTTACCCGGAAAAGCCCAGCTCACCCAATATGAGGAACGGGTAAGAAAATTAAAAAAAGCCGGAAAGGGAGGATTGGAGGGTTTGCTGGGTGGGGTTAGCGAAGTGCAAGCGTTGAAGCAGGATATTGAGCAGGAAATTGAATCTCTCACAGGCGCCAAAAAGGAATTTGAAAATACTGTGGCGTTGTTACGTACTCGGTTTAAGGAGATTCAAACCGCACCACAACGGGATATTCAACACCTCAAGGCCAAATATAATTTGTCCCCGCAAGGATTGGCCAATGTGAGCCAAACGCTATTAGGGCCTCAGATTGGATCGTGGGTTCACGACGGGGCGGCTTGGTATGAGCGAGCGAAGCCGCTTCTGGAAGGAGCACGGACAGTGGGAGGGGAGGAAGGTCCTCAGGTGCACAAGCCTTTGCGGGGGAAGGGCCTGGATGTGCATTTCAAGGAAGCGCATCCGCTCCCGGACTTTCTGATTCGTTTGACGAAGGTATCGGTCGATTTAGCCCTAGGGGGGTTGGCGGGGACTGTTCACAATATCACCACCGATCAACCGACTTTGGGACAACCCACGACATTCGCATTTTCCGGGGACCGGTTAAAAGGGGTCCAGTCTGTCTCATTGGAAGGGGCTCTCAACCACGTGGAGCCCGCCGATTCCCAGGATCAGTTGACGGTGCAGGCGAAGGGGTATGAACTCACCAATCTCGCATTGTCCAAAGATGCCAAGTGGCCGGTTACCCTGACGAGCGGGATGAGCGATATCAATGTGAACACAGAACTCAAGGGCCAGGCCTTGACGGTTCATGGCGTCGGGAATCTTCGTGGCCTTCACCTGTCCGCAGGAAGGGAGGATGATCCCAATCCTTTGACCAAAGCCCTCAGCTCTGCCGTGACTGGTATTTCCCAATTGTCTATTCAGGCCGATGTGACGGGGACATTGGAGCAACCTGATGTCACGATATCCTCCGACCTGGATCGTATTCTTCAGGATGCGGCTGGTAAGATGGTGAATGAATTGGCTGCGAAGTTTGGTGCTGAGCTTCAAGCGGCCATCTCGGCGAAAGTTGCAGAACCGATGCAACAACTCAAGAATAAGTTATCCGGGTTTGAACGGATTGCCGGTGAGTTGACGGAGCGGGTCACACAGCATAATGATGTGCTCAACAGTCTTCTGGAAAAAAGTCTTCCCAATAAAGGTCTAAAGGATCTTCCCGGCGGATTCAAACTTCCCTTTTAACCGTGACCTCAATGGGTATTATATTTCACAAAGCTTGTTGTAGGCGTCCAAGGCTGCAACTTTGTAGCATTCCGCTAGCGTGGGATAATTGAAGACTGTCGTGAGGAAGTATTCGAGCCCCCGTTCGGTATGAAGGATGGCCTGTCCGATGTGAATCAGCTCGGTAGCTCCAGTCCCGATCACATGCACGCCCAATAGCCGGTGATCGATTCGATGAAATAACAGTTTCAACATGCCGTTTGGATCTCCCATAATTGTGCCCCTTGCGATTTCGCGGTAACGGGCGACTCCCACCTCATAGGGAACTTTTTCAAGCGTTAGCTGCTCCTCCGTGGCTCCCACCATAGAAATTTCCGGAATGGCATAAATGCCAACAGGAAACTGGCTCGTCATTGGTGTGGCTTCCATGTCGAAGGCATAGCAGGCCGCTAAACGGCCCTGTTCGGAAGATGTGGCCGCCAAACTTGGAAAGCCGATGACATCACCCGCGGCCAGAATATGCGGGACAGTCGTGCGATATTGCGAATCGACTTGCAGGCGGCCACGAGCATCCACGGTCAATCCGGCCTTCTCGAGTTGGAGTGTCGATGTGGCTCCCGTTCGTCCGACGGAATAAAGGACCAGCCCTGAGACCAGTCGTTTTCCAGAGGCCAAATGAATCACGACTTTTGGGGATGGTGTGCTCGCGATTTCTAATTTTTCGACAGTTTCACCCAGCCGAAAAGTCACCTGGTGATTACGCATCTGATAAATGAGTTCATCGACGATTTCGCCATCCAGAAATTCCAATGGTCGGATTCGTGAGTCCACAAGAGTGACTTCGACGCCAAGGGCTCCTAACATTGAGGCGTATTCAATGCCGATGATCCCAGCTCCAACCACGGTCATGGTTCGTGGAAGGTGTTGCAGATGGATGATGCTATCACTATCGAGAATATATTGGCCGTCAATGGCAATGTTGGGAGGAGGCGTTGGGATGGTTCCCACGGCAATCAGAATGTGGGCGCTCGACAGGGTTTGTGAATGTTGGTCGGTGTGAACCAATAGAGTGTGAGGATCCACAAAGGAGGCTTCTCCTTGTAAGAATTCCACATCGTTTCTTCGTAATTGATCGTTGATCACCTCACCTTCGATGCGAATGACTTCTGCCACGCGAGTGATCAGTTGCTCGGCCGTGGGTCGTGTTTTCGCGGTTTCCGGTAAACGACCCCAATGTTGATGGGGTCCGGTAAAGGACAAGACGGCTTCCCGAAAGGTTTTACTGGGAATGGTTCCGGTCTCTAAACAGGCACCGCCGACGGCACGCTTCTTTTCAATAACCGCCACGCGTTTTCCTACTTTGGCTGCTTGAATAGCTGCCCGTTGTCCAGCCGGCCCGCTACCGATACAAATCAGGTCGTATTGAAATGATGAAGGTGGCGTGATCTGGGAGTTCATCATGATGATAGAACGAAGGAAGATACCATAACAGGTGTACGCTCAGAGCATAGCGTGGCAAAAGAGAGAAGTACAGGTCAAGCTACTTCTGGATTCTGATAGCCGCATGATTGCTGTTGGGGTACATAAGACTGTCTGAGGAGGCTTCCGCCCGCTCGTGTATGCATTGATGGCCGGCGGAAATCTGGCTTTAAAGGGGAAAATCTTAGGAATGTATATGGGCTGTCCATCTTGATCTGTAGTGAAATTTCCCGGGATGTCGAGGAGCCTCTTTGTGAGTTGGGGACAGGCGACGCTCAAGATTTAGGGGCTCGTGTGAGCGTATGGATGATGATTTCCGGAAAGCAGAACAGCCGAATGGGAAACAGGGAGGTGCCGACTCCTCGAGAGGTGTACCCGCGCATGGATTGATATTGCCAGGGGCCCGCCTTGTAGGCTCTGGGGCAGCGGCAATGGGTAATGATGGGTTGGCTTCCTGGAAGACAGATTTGGCCTCCGTGTGAGTGGCCGCAGAGGTACAGATCCATTCCGGCAGTTGAGGCCTCGGGAATAATCTCCGGGGAATGCACTAAGAGAATTCGTACGGCGTCGGTGGGCGCGAGGCGTATGGCTTTCTCCAGGTCACCTGTTTCGTAATAATGGACATCATCTAATCCGAGGAGCCAAATCGCATCCGATCCCTTTTCCAGGGATTGAGCTTCATTGAGGAGCATGCGGATTCCGGACCGCTCAAGTCCGGGCACCATTTCCAACCAATCGTGATTCCCCAAAATGCCCGTGACGCCATAGGGAGCCTGGATCGTGCTGACCAATGACTCCATGAGTGTCAGTGTCTTGTCATAATGGCCATACGTGAGAAAGCGAAAATCGCCCGTCATGACGCACAGGTCGTATCGCAAGGTGGACAGAGCCGTCTGAAGCGCTTGGCCTTTATCGATCATCCCTTCGATATGAAGATCTGACAAATGCAGAATTCGAAATCCATCAAAGGATTCGGGCAGGTGAGGAATCGGGACGGTGTGCTCGACAATTCGATATTGGGAGGTATTTTTGACGGCCAGCGGCCAAAGGCCGGTCGTTTTTAAGAGTGTTTTGATGAGCCAGGCAATGGCTGGAAATTCCTCCATGTGAATGTGGAGGTGATAACCTTTTAACAGGAGGGCCGAATAGTGGGCCTGCATTTCCATGCGTTGGCCTGCATGATCAGACCCGATACGTTCCACTAATTTGGCAAAGGCTTCTTGGTCGTGGTGATGGGTCATGTGCTTGTCAGCCAAGTGGGATCAGAGGTAGCATGGTCATTATGCAACGATTAGATCTCATAAATCCTGGGTTGCCCGATATCCAATTTGTTCTTATGGTATTGGCATTATGTACGGCAGATCTCGAAACGATGAATGCCCCACATCCTGTGAGGGAGACGGTCTTCAACCGGTGTTGGGCCTTAATGCATGAAAGCCCTCCGCCTGTGAAGACGCAAGAGCGGGTCCTGGATTTGACCCTGAGTGATGAAGTCACTCTGGAGGCCTTGATCCATGTGATCCGACAGACCTTCGAGGAGTATGGTTTTGTTGAATTGACCTGGGATCATCCACCAAGTGAACCGACGCGCGAATCGACTCCGGAAGCCCGTCCTTTGGTCGAGCGGTTAGAACAGTGGGAACCTCCTCCAGACAATTTGAATCCTCCAGCATCTTCAAACTAATTCTCTATCCTCACAGTCGAAGATTTTTTTGGCCGGTTCTCCGCTTTGATAGATGGAGATCCTTCCTGCTCAGCGAAGGATCATCCTGTGGGCTCTGGTGCGCAATAAATAGTGGCTATTGCCTGGAGCACAAAAATACTGGGACTGCGAAACGTGAACCTCGTGATACCTAATGGGGGAGAAGAACAACCGCCCGGAGAACGGGCGAACAACTCAAAAAGAAATTGTCCTGTGGAGTCTTGGTCGCGTAAACCCGGTTACGGACTTCCTGCAGGTCATGAGTTGACCATTTTCACCTGTTTGGGCGTGCCCTGAGAAGAGCCAAAGGCACCCAGACTCCGGAATTTAGCTTCTCGCTGTTTTCGGAGTGCTGCGGGCGACATTTTCTGTAATTGCAAGAAATGAGTGTCGAGTGCCTCGGAGACCCGGTCGGCCATGAGTTTCGCATCGCGATGGGCACCTCCCATGGGTTCAGGAATAACCTCTTCGATGATATTGAGTTTGCGCAACTCCGGTCCCGTCATTCGTAAGGCGGTCGCGGCATCGGCGGATTTTGAGGCGTCTCCCCATAAAATGGCGGCGCAGCCTTCCGGGGAAATTACCGAATAAATGGCATGCTCGAGCATCAGGACCCGATCTGCCACACCTAAGGCCAACGCGCCACCACTGCCGCCTTCTCCTGTGACTACGGCAAGAATTGGCACTTGCAATCTGGACATTTCCAGTAAATTTCTGGCAATGGCCTCGGCTTGGCCGCGCTGCTCCGCATCGACGCCGGGGTATGCTCCAGGCGTATCAATAAAGGTGATGATTGGTCGGTTAAAGCGTTCCGCTAATTTCATGAGACGCAATGCTTTTCGATAGCCCTCAGGTTTGGCCATACCAAAATTTCGGCGCATGCGTTCTTTCAAGGTCTTTCCCTTTTCATGACCGATAGCCATGATGGAGCGGCCCTTCCATGTGGCAAACCCTCCAATGATCGCCCGGTCGTCGCCGAACAGGCGGTCACCATGGAGTTCCATAAAACCATCAGTCATGTGCTCCAGGTAATCAGAAATCGAAGGGCGCTGCGGGTGTCTGGCGATTTGGCTATGTTGCCATGGGGAAAGATTGGCATAGATCTCACGTTCAAGGTTTGCCAGTTGTTCAGTCGATTTGACGATGGCCTCTTGAACCGAGACCTTTTTGGATTTTGATTTCACTAACTTGGCGATGCGTTCTTCAAGTTCCTTCAGGGGTTTTTCAAAGTCCAGGTATTCACGCACGGACAAGCTCCTTGGTAGAGGGAAATTATTGGAAGGTGACCGTGGATGTGCCGAGGAGATGTTCCACTTCTTCTAAAAACTCCGGGGACGGAGAAATGCCGATGTCCGATAATCCTGACATGCTGGCCGTCAGATTAGGATGCAGGTGAAACGCCAACGAAATAGGAGTCGGACCGCGGTGGCGTTCGAATATATCCTTTAAGTCTAGCAGATTGTGGGGGGAAACGTCTTCTTCGTGGACCTTAAGGGTCACATGTTTCACCGTTTCATTTTCTAATTGGGAGAGGGATTCGACTTTGGTGGCTTTGATACGGGCGCCATTATCCATGAGGTCCACGGTTCCGGTAATCCGAACCACCGATTCCGGCCCCAATAATTCTTCGTGTTGCTTAAAGGTCTCGGGGAAAATAATCGCTTCAACGGTTCCGTGCAAGTCTTCCAATTGGGCATAGGCCATTCTGTGGCCTTTTTTCGTCGTCGTAATTTTGAGACTGGAAATGACCCCGCAGACTTTGACCTCTCGTCCGTCGCCGACCTCGCGAATGGTCTGGGTAGAGCAGGTGGAAAAATGAGTGATCCCAACACTGTGGCGGTTGAGAGGATGCGCGGTGATATAAAAGCCGGTTAGCTCTCGTTCATACTTGAGTAAGTCATTCTGCGACCACTCGGGAATCTGTGGAATGACGAAACCAAAACCTTCCTGCTTGGGGGATGCCGGCTCTGGAGCCAGTATTTCAAATAGACTGGTTTGGCCTTCCCGTTTGTTGCGTTGGACCGTCGAGGCATGGTCCAAGGCTTCATCCAGGACCTTAAACACACTGGCGCGTGTGAGACCCATGGAATCAAAGGCTCCGACCTTGATGAGTCCTTCCAGCACGCGTTTGTTGACCTTCTGCGAATCAATGCGGCAACAAAAATCAATAAAGGAGGAAAACGGGCCTTCTCTGTCTCGTGATTCTAAAATCACGTCCACGGCGTTTCCTCCGACGTTCTTGATCGCCACTAACCCGAACCGGATACCTTCAGGTACGACACTGAAGTTTTTTAAGCTTTGGTTGGCATCAGGTGGCAGAATGTGGACCCCCAATTCACGGCATTCCGTGAAATAGCCAACCATCTTGTCGGTATTTCCCATTTCAGATGTCAGCAGGGCGGCCATAAATTCAGTGGGGAAATGGGCTTTCAGGTAGGCCGTTTGGTATGTCACGACCGCATAGGCAGCGGAGTGAGACTTGTTAAATCCGTAGCCTGCGAAAAAGGCCATTTGGTCAAATAATTTTTCGGAGAGTTTTTCCGAAATTCCCTTCCCTTTGGCACCCGAGACGAACAATTCCTTTTGTTTGGCCATTTCCTCATGTTTTTTCTTGCCCATCGCCCGGCGGAGTAAGTCGGCTTGCCCCAATGAAAATCCTGCCAACTGGTTGGCGACGGCCATGACCTGTTCCTGGTAGACGATCACCCCATAGGTTTCTTTGAGAATGGGTTCCAATTGCGGAGGGTCATAGACAATTTGGGAGGCGTCGCGTTTTCGCTTAATGAAATCGTCCACCATGCCGCTTTCTAAGGGACCGGGACGATAGAGCGCGAGGATGGCGATCAGATCTTCAAACGTTTCCGGTTTGATTTTAACCAACAGGTTCCGCATGCCGGAACTTTCCAGTTGGAAAATTCCTGAAGTTTTTCCAGAGCTGAGCAGCTCAAATGTCTGAAGATCATTTAAGGGCAGATTGTTAATGTCCAACGGCGGCTCATCAGGATGTTGAGCATTGACCATCCGGACTGCGTCATGAATCATCGTCAGGGTTTTGAGCCCCAGAAAATCGAATTTCACCAACCCGACTTTTTCCAGGTCGGTCATCGTGTATTGGGTCACGATTTCGTCGTTACTGGTTTTGTAGAGGGGCACATGATCCATGAGGGGTTTTTGCGAAATGACCACTCCCGCCGGCATGAGTCGAGGCATGTCGCGCCAGGCCTTCCAAGGCCATGGCGGTGTCCATGAGTTCCTTCATTTTGGCATCTTGATCGACAAGTTCCTGCAGGCGTGGTTCCTGATTCAGGGCATCCTGGAGGGTGATGTTGAGTTGGGTGGGAACCAACTTCGCGACCCGGTCAACTTCGGCATAGGGGAAGTCCATCACTCTCCCCACATCCCGGATGGCCGCTTTGGCACCGAGTGTGCCAAAAGTAATGATCTGGCACACATGCGCCTCTCCGTATTTCTCAATGACATAGTTGATCACTTCGCCACGGCGGTCCATGCAAAAGTCCATGTCGATATCCGGCATGGTGACACGTTCGGGGTTGAGAAAGCGTTCAAAGAGCAGGTTGTAGGTGAGGGGATCGAGGTCCGTAATTCGCAGGGCGTACGCCACAAGGCTGCCGGCGGCCGATCCTCGCCCGGGGCCGACCGGAATGTTGCGGGATCTTGCGAAATTGATGATATCCCACACAACCAAAAAGTATCCGGCATACCCCATGGCGTTCAGCACAGCGAGTTCGGTGTGGAGTCGCTGTTGGTAGGCTTCGGATGGAATGCCCGTTGGGCGTTCTCGTAAACGGGTTCGAAGGCCTTCTTCCGCAAGGTGCTGAAGGTACGAGTTATGAGTCTGGCCTTCAGGGACATGGTAATCCGGCAGATAGGAGGTTCCGAACTCCAATTGAAGATCGCACTGTTCGGCCACTTGGGTGGTATTCAAAACCGCACGGTGAAATTCCGCAAATTCCGCGATCATTTCTTCGGTGGATTTCACATATAACTGATCGGTATCAAACTTCATCCGGTTGGGATCTTTGAGTGTTTTTCCCGTTTGAAGGCACAACATGATTTCATGCGGACGCGCATCCCGTTTATTGAGATAATGACAATCGTTGGTGCCTACCAGCGGAATGCCAAGCTTTTCATGAATCTCCAGTAACCCCCGATTCGCAATAAGTTGATGGTCCAAGCCGTTAGCCTGGACTTCCAGGTAATAGCGGTCCTTTCCAAAGATTGACCGATACTCATCTGCCACCCGGAGAGCCCCTGCCATATCCTGTTGGTTAATGAGCTGTGGCACCTCTCCGCTCAAACAACCTGACAGGGCAATGAGACCTTCCTGATGTTCCTGTAATAATTCCTTGTCCATGCGAGGCTTGTAATAAAAGCCTTCAAGATAGGCCTTGCTGGAGAGTTTAATGAGGTTGTGATAGCCGACTTGATTCGTGGCAAGAAGAATCAGATGGAAATATTCATTATGCGCAAGGTGTCCTGCCCGCTGCGTGCGGTGGCCTGGAGCCATATAGGCTTCACACCCGATAATCGGCTTGACATCATGAGCTTTGGCTTTTTGATAAAAATCAATGGCGCCAAAGAGATTGCCATGGTCAGTCATGGCGACGGCGGGCATACCGAAATTCTTCACCTGTTGGAACAGGGGTGTCAGTTGGTTGGCCCCGTCGAGGAGGCTATACTGGGTGTGAAGATGAAGATGAACGAATTGTGCTGGCACTCATATGGTCCTTCCGGAAAAATTCTAATGAGCACCTCGAGTGAAGTCAAATGGAAACACTATGTGAAAAACCACGCGGTGTCCGGTTTCTGAATTTTTCAAAAATTGCAAGAATAAATTGAAGAAATCATAAGGAGAAATGAGAAAAAGTAATCCAGAAAAAATGGGCACAAGTATGTGGATAAATCGTGAGGATCCGAATGAAAGGCCAAGGGAGAGAATGCGTTCAGCAGATTGCTTATTTGGTGGGCATAGTAGTGAACGATGAAACTCCTACCATGGGTTGGGTCACAAAGATGTTCAGGAAAAAATCCTGATTTAAGAGATGAAATTTTTCTCCCCGTATCGATTCGCGATTCTTTGTCGCGCTCCCATACTGATCATGCACGCGCTGGTTGTGGAAAAAATTGTGATGAGAACATCCACGTTGAACATATCATGGACATCAATTGACAAAGTATCTGAAGCATTTGTTACTCAGGTAAAAGGAGGGAGAGGACATGATTCTGACAACTACGCCCAATGTTGAAGGCCATCAGATTAAAGATTATTTAGGAGTTGTGGCAGGCGAAGCAATTTTGGGCACGAATTTTTTTAGGGACTTTTTTGCCAATATTCGTGATATTGTTGGCGGCCGATCAGGGGCCTACGAAAAGGAATTGCGACGCGCGCGGGAAATCGCCTTTCAGGAAATTCAGGAAGAAGCCTTAAGGGTGGGAGCCAATGCCATTGTCGGAATTGATTTGGATTACGAAGTCATGGGAGAAACCGGGAGCATGCTCATGGTGAGTGTCAGCGGAACTGCCGTGAGGGTCGAATAAGTGCTGGGTAACGGAAGAGGAACTTCATATTCTCCATGGACGGGAATAGTTGAACTTGAAAATGTAGATCAACGAAGTTGAGAAAGGAATTCAATATTAATTAATTTTCCCTAAATAAAAACATTGACCATGTCGAAGCTGGACCGATAAAATAATCGAGAATAAATGAAACAGAACACGCAATTTCTCACGTCTGAGACAATTTTCAAAAAAGGAGGACTTCCATGAAGGCAAAAAAAGGTGTGATCGATTTTCTCAATAAAATTCTGACGAATGAACTCACCGCGATCAATCAATATTTTCTGCATGGTGAAATGTGTGGAAATTGGGGTTATGAACAGTTGCATAATGAAATTCGCAAACATTCGATTGATGAAATGAAGCATGCAGAAGAACTGATTGAACACATTCTCTACCTGGAAGGTGTTCCCAATCTGCAGCGATTGGGTACTCTTAAAATTGGGGAGACGGTTCCTGAGCAATTTAAATCAGATTTGGCTCTTGAACACGAAGCGGTTGACCTTTCACTGAGGCCATCGCTCATTGTGCCACTGTGGGAGATTTCACCACTCGCGCAAAACTGGAAAGTATTATTAAAAGTGAAGAAGAACATATCGATTGGATCGAAACGCAAGTGGAAACAATCAAGCAGGTGGGGGTAGAAAATTATCTGGCCCAGCACATGCACGAAAAATAAGCGCTTCCGTTCCTGAAACGTAATGGGGCTTTCCGGGTTTGCCGATGGAATCCTGGAAAGCCCTGTTTCATGAAATGGAGAAGAGAGGAGTCTATCGTAAAACCGTTTGCAGAGGAGGCTGTTGCAAAATCTGGTGAATGCGATCGTGGTCCTGCCCGTTATGCCGGAAAAAACCACGTCAGTCCACCCATGAACATCCGTGGAGTGCCCGGGACAAAGTGAATATCGGCAACACCTCCGGCGGGTTCTCCGGGAAGACGGGACTCATAATAAAACTGGGCCTGACGCCAATCGGTATCGGTCAAATTGCGGATGCTAAAAAATGCCTCCAGGCGTCCGGTTGGTGGCGCAAAAGGAATTTTGTAGCGAAGAACCAGATCGAAAATCGTAAATGGTTCCAGTTTCACGCTGGTTATCTTCCGTGCCGGCACGGCTGCCCACGGTCAACATTTGTAACGTTCCCGATAGTCCAATTGGTAGGCGGGCTGTGACCGATGAAAATGCGGTGAACTGAGGCGCCAAAGGGACGGAGTCACCCGTTTTCAGAAATTCGGCATGGGTGTACGTGATGTCTCCACGAATGGAGAGCCATTCAATGGGGTTAAGGCGAGTGCTGAATTCAGTTCCCAGGCCGGCGGGTTTTCCCTCTTGCTTCTGTGGTCCCTTCATCCCCTACGAACACCAGTTCAGATCCCAGATCCAACAGCCAAAATGTTGCCAGGAATTCTGACCAGGTCCAGGGTTGACTGCGGATGCCCAACTCATAGCCAATGGCTCTGGTTAAGCTGTTAGTCGACGGATTTTCTACGGCATCCCGCGCATCATTGCTGTGAAAACCGGTTCCAACATTCAAGAAGAATTCCGTCTGGTACCAGGGACCAAGAACGAGATTGGCTTTCCCGCTGGCGATGGCATTAGAGGCTGTCCCGTTTGGCCTTTCCGAGCAGTCTGCCCCGCAACGATCTTTCACGTTATACGTGAAGACGTCAACCCGGCCGCCTCCCACAAATCGCATCCAGGGAAGGAATTGAAGGTCCAACTTCAGATAGGGAGAATAGGAGGCTTCGAAAATGTCTGATTCCTGTGTGATGGCCAGGGACGAGCGTTTCTGTTGCGTGCCCAAACGCACCTGGATTTGATCAAAGCGTGTCTGAAGTCCGGCCGTCATGGTGCCCTCATAATTGAGCAGCCGAAAAATCTGGCGATAACCGACATCGCCTCCGGTCAACCAACGTCGGTCGGTCTGTTCAATGCCGTCACCATTGACCGGATCGTTAAGATAAAACGTGAAGTTGCTAAACAGGGACAGATAATAATATTGAGCCCACAGATTGGCGAATACCGTCCCTCCGCCGGGTAGATCGTAATGGTAATCCAATCGACCGGTGCTCCTTAACGATTTGCCGCCTTCTGAAGGATCAAGAGAGCCAAAGCGGTCCACGCCCCCGGACCTCACGTCCCGCAAGGGAAGCTGGCCTGACCCGTTCCATCGTCCATAATATTGGGAAAGCGTCACACTGAGTTGGGACGTGGCTGAGGGATTAAACGTCAGTTTCGCCAGTCCGTTGTATCGGGTATTGCGATTGACAAAATCATAGGGGCCGTCGGTGTAATAAAATTCTCCCGCAAAAAGGGTGCGGAATCTATCGTGAGTGGGAGAGGTCATGAACAGATGACGTTGGGTATTAAAATCCCCGCCGCCGGATTGTATGACGGTCTGAGGAACCCATTCACGGGTGACATAATTGGCGGCGCCGGCGGTGGCAAAGTCCCCATACTCCACATGGTAGGGTCCTTTTTTGACGGTAATTTCCTCAATGGTTTCCGGGATAATGAAATTCAAGTCCCCGTATCCTTGCCCATGCGCGTGGCTGCGCATGTTGATCGGCATGCCATCCACGTGAAGGGCCAGGTCTGTACCATGATCGGCGTCAAAGCCGCGCAGAAGAAACTGATCGGCCTTCCCGGCGCCGCCTGAATGTTCCAAGGTAATAAGGCCGGGAGCTAATCGTAATAAATCCGCAGGCCGGCCTTGAGGTTGAAGCAGGATATCCTTATTAGGAATGATTCGATTGGAAGAAGCCGCAATAGGGCGTTCTCCAACGACCTGCACCTCTTCCAAAACCGTGACCTCCTCCTGGTCCTGGCCTGATGCCGAACCGGTCCACAAGAGGCTGAAGAGAACACAGGCCGGGAAACATACCGCCAGCGCGTGAAGGTGCCGCATACCCATGGAATTGGTAAAGAAAAAACGAGCGTGGGAGCGAAGGAGAAATCCGCTAGTAACACGAAAATTAAATTAGTAGCACGACTTTTAGCAGGGGCCGCTGATATTGTCAATCGGAAGTCGTGCGGCAAGGGTATGGAGGGAAGAGGCATGGGGAGGAGAGGAAGTCATGCGGTGTGGCAGAAATGTCTTGAGATGAGGAATGAGCGCTATTTCACGGCTTTTCCCGTGGTCGTCATGGTGAGTTGTCCATGCTTGACCCCTTTGGTTTTAATCAGCAGATTGGCTAAATCAACGAGGGCTGAACTTCGCCCTCTGACCACAATGACTTCCAGACAATGGTCGTGATCCAAATGCACATGCAGATTCGAAATGATTTGCTTCCCGTATTCGTGCTGATGGTGAGTTAATTGTTGCAGCACATCTGATTGATGATGGTCATACACGAGGGTAATGGTGCCGACGGTTTCTTTATTTCCGGCCCATTCTTCCCCCACAAGCTGATTGCGGATGAGGTCTCGAATTGCCTCAGAGCGATTCTGGTATCCTTTCCGGTTGATGTGTTGATCAAAAGCGGCAAGGAGTGTTTCTTCAAGAGAAACCCCAAAGCGGACCAATTGACTCATTGTCATATTCCTTCCAGTTTGGTTTTGGCTGTCTCCTATCCTATGGTCTTTTCTGTAAAAAAACAATTGAGGAACTATCGGGGAAGACCGGTCCAAACAGCAGGCGACCGATCGGCCTAAAGCCGATGAGGGTGTATAGTTGCGTTATTGAAGGCGAGATGCGTGAAGGATCGAGAAAAAGCCTCGTTAATGCCAGAGTGAGGATCCGGAGGAAAATGCCATCACAATCCCAAGAATGGTGGTCATTACCCCCACGCAAGCCTGAAGCCCGTTATGGAGCCATGTCAGGGATCGGGCCGAGTACCAAAAGGGAATAGCCATGATCACGGACAGGAGGCCCATGCCGAGGATCGATCCTAACCCGAAAAGGAGGATATACATAATGGCCTGGCTCATGGATAGCGTGGCGTTCAGAGTTAAGAGGATCAGTGCGGCTGATCCGGCCATCCCGTGCATCAGGCCGATCAGCAACGCACGATAAGGAAAACCATGAGCATGATCATGGGACGTATTGTCAGGGTGTGTGGGTTCGGTATGCCCATGCGCATGAAAGTGGGGAGGGCGATCCGGATGTTGGTGAACATGAAAATGAATCCGGTTTTTTTGTAATCGTCGGAACACGTCGAGTCCCAGGCCTATCAACATCAAGCCCACCATGAGTTCCAACCCTGCAGCGAATCGTTCGGGAATGATGCTGCCCAACATCAAAACCAGCGAACTGAAGATCAACAACGTCAGTGTATGCCCCAATCCCCAGACCATCCCCTGTTTGACGGTTTGCGCGATCGATCCACTTCGGGTAGCTAATGAAGCGACGGCCGCGGCATGGTCGGCCTCACAGGCATGGCGCATACCCATTAAAAATCCTAATCCGAGAATACTGAGCATTATAATCCTTTGCGATCCGGGCAAGACGGTCGGTGTTGGTGAATCCATGGGTGCCGGGTTCCCACGCTTTTTCCGGTCGGAGCGGAATGCTTGAGGGCGCGAGCCGTAGTGTGCCCCATGCTGCTATAGCGTAGGGAATGGTTCATGTCGAATGACCCGTAACGTGCCAAGTCTTCTTCCGTTCAATGGATTCGGTATCAATCATAAACGCATGCCTGTGGTTTGGAGAGGTGAATGGGTTCTGAGGAAAAAACACCGAAAAAATCCAGACATTGGGAAACCTCATGAAGGACAATAGGTAGTGTATAACATATTTCTCACAGCAAACCGAGTAAGGCCGGTTAGAGAGTTGGTGATTGTTGAGTGGGGAAAGGTGGGCGGGAGGATTCGTGAATGAATGAGATGATCATGGCGCAAGTCTTCTCAACCGAAGCGGCGACACCCGGGCTTAGGTTTTCTCCAAAGGTGGTATCCAACACTTCAATGAGAAAGACGGTGATATCCTGAGGGAACGCATCTTGAAAGATGATCCGGCCGGCATGGACGGCATGATCCCAACGAAAATTATGCAGGTTGAAATTTGGGGGAGGCCGGTTCATCAGGTCATGGCCGGAGAGGTGAAAGAGGGTGCCCGGTTCGGAGCCGCTATAGCAGGCATCGATCAGGGTCAGCTTGCCGGCTCCATGAGCCTGAAGCAGCACATCGATCCCATTCGTGCCTGCTTCAACAATCTGAAGATCGGATTGGGGATGTTTGGAAAAATATGACTGGAGTCGGTGAGCCACCACGACTCCTATCCCGTCATCCTTTCGATAGAGATTCCCGCATCCAATGATCACATGCATCCAGGAAGTGTAGGCGCAGATTGGGGAACTCGGCAATGGTGGCCCGGATTGCACAGTCAGGGCGGGAGAGATGAGCGAGTCGGAAAGGGGAGTCCTCTTGGTTATTTGCCTAACGCCCGGTCCAGGTTGAAGGCGGCACTGATGAGGGCGAGATGCGTAAAGGCTTGCGGGAAATTGCCAAGGGCCTCACCGTGATGCCCGGTTTCTTCGGCAAAGAGACCCAGGTGATTGGCATATCCGAGCATTTGTTCAAACACGAGGCGGGCTTCGTCTAATCGGTGGCGATCTCCCTGTCCTGCCCGGGTCATGGCTTCCACGAGCCAAAATGTACAAAGGTTAAAGGTGCCTTCCTCTCCATCCAGTCCATCGTGGGTTTCCGTTAAATTATATCGATACACCAGTCCATTAGAGACCAGTCCCCCCTCTTCAGGGGTGCAATTGATGGCATCCAGGGTCTTGAGCATACGGGGGTCGGTAGGTGACACGAAAAACACCAGAGGCATCACTAAATTGGCGGCATCCAACGAGCTGCTTCCATATCGCTGGATAAAAGCTTGTCGTTCTGAATCCCATCCCTTGGCCATGATTTCTTCATAGATATTATCCCGGGTTTTCAGCCACCGTTCGCGGTCTGCCGGGAAGGACCGTTTCTCGGCCAGGCGCAGCCCACGGTCCACGGCCACCCAACACATCAATTTGGAATAGACAAAATGTTGCTGGCCCCCTCGCACTTCCCATATGCCTTCGTCGGTACGCTGCCAGTTGTCGCAGACCCAATTGATCATGCGCCGAAGGTGTTTCCACAGGTCGTACGAAATCGGAGTGCCGTACTTATTATAGAGATACACGGAATCCATTAATTCCCCGTAAATATCGAGTTGAAGTTGCTTATAGGCACCATTGCCCACTCGGACAGGGTGTGACCCCCGATAGCCCTCAAGATGGGCCAAGGTTTCTTCGGTGAGCTGGTGGCGCCCGTCAATCCCATACATGAGTTGTAGTGATCCGTCTGGATTCAATTCATGACAACGGGCTTCCAGCCAATGCATAAAGGCGGAGGCTTCCTCTGTAAAGCCGATGCGTAATAGACCGTATAAGGTAAACGCGGCGTCCCGTATCCAGGTGTATCGGTAATCCCAATTCCGAACCCCGCCGATCTCTTCAGGAAGGCTACAGGTGGGAGCGGCGACAATCGCACCGGTTGGCTGGAACGTCAACAATTTAAGAACTAAAGCCGAGCGGTGAACCATTTCCCGCCACCGACCTGTGTACGTGCATTTCGACAGCCATCGACGCCAATAGTCGACCGTATGTTTAAATAATTCTTCTGCTTGTGTTTCCGGGCAGGAGAAGGTGCCCTGGGTATGGCCAGATTCGATCTCCTGCAGACAAAAATCGATTTCCTCCCCTTCTTGAAGAGTGAATTCGGTGAAAATCCCGTCGCCGTCCTGCGTCAGTGGAATCGTGGATCCAAGTCGAATGGTCAGGCGGGAGGATTGGAAGCGAGCTCCATCCTTGGTGATTGTGAGTGTATGGGGTTCTCGACCATAGTTGAATGCCGGACGGCATTCGAGACGAAAGGTCATCGATTTTCTGATGGCTTGTACACGGCGGATCAATCCGTCCCGGATACAGTCAGTGGTGCGAAACCCGACCGGCATAAAATCAATGACCCGCCCCACTCCCACCGGAGTATGAAACCGTGTCACAAGGACATTCGTGTCCGGCCAATAATATTGTTTGGATTTGACCCCGTCGGGAGTAGGCGCAATTTTAAACCTGCCCCCTTTGGCATCATCCAGAATCGCGCAGAACAGGCTGGGAGAGTCGAAATAAGGATAGCAGAACCAATCGATGGACCCGTTCATGCCGACCAGTGCAGTCGTCTGCATATTTCCGATCAGGCCGTAATTTTCGATGGGCTGATAGGGCATTGTTACAAACAGATCAATCTCGTGATACGAGAGAGTCGGATTGCTGAACGGCTCTTTTGTTTACCTTATCAGAAAATTCAGGATATGTCTGAAAAAAATGAGCCGACCCCCGGGATCACGCGAGTGCATGTATTAAGACGTGAATCGTTTCTGTTGAGGGATAAACGTTTTCCGGTCGTTCATCGTAGCCCAGTAAAATGTGGAGCCTAAGCAGTCCTTAGGAAATCGGGAAGAGTCTTTGACGGGGTGCGGTTGGGTGCAGTGCAGTAGGGAACCAGATCGGAGTCTTTGTACTCGACGCCATGCTGTTTAGAGAAATCACCGGCGTGGCAGAATTCAACATCTCCAGGCCTCCACATGAGGAAAAGCGGGCGAAATTTTTATTCAGATGGTGTACCATGGGATCCGGTTAAGCCCAGGCGCAGAAAATACCATGCCTATGACACGATCCTATCCCCCAGTCGTGGAAATTTATGGAGCCGAGTACGGCTATGAACGAATACTGAAGGACGATTTTTTCTCCGTCAATGTTCTGTATCGGAATCAGGAAGGCGAACGATATGTCCTGAAGCTCAGCGACTTTCGTTTTGTGCTGGGCTGGCTGTTTCGCCCCCTGACGGGTTGGATATCCAGGCGGGAATATCGCATCTATCAGATGGTGTCTGATCTCCCCGGCATTCCAGCCTTAGGGCCGAGATACGGGAAACGAGGATATTTTCATCGATTTATTGAAGGGCACACGCTTCATGAAATAGAAAGACGCATCCAGGAACAATTTAAGGTGGTGGTGGGAGATCCGGCGATGGCTACGTATGCCACAACGCTGGCTCCTGACTTTTTCGATCAATTACGGGGTATTGTTCAGGCGGTTCACCGACGGCGCATTTTCTATGCGGACTTAAATAAACGGGGGAATATTATTTGTTCAACCGAAGGAAAGCCCTACCTCATCGATTTTCAAATTTGCCTGCCTGTTCCGGTTCGGCAGGGTTGGGTGGGCGCGCTGACTGAGAAGATGTTCCAACGATTGATTCGAGAGGATCTCTATCATCTGTATAAACACAAACACACCTTCCAACCGCAGAATTTATCCGAGAAGGAACTGCGGTTGGCGCAACGATCGGATTTAAATAGGCGATACCACCGCTACCTTTGGCGGCCCTACATTGCGCTGAAGCGATTGATCTATCCGCATGGGAGCAATGAAACCATCTGGTATAAATGGAAAAAGGAAAAAGACCAATCCCCCCGAATGTCCTGATTCTCTAATCGATGTGAGAGGAAGGGGCTTCCCTCATGCCTTATCATGAAATCTTCTCCCTCCGGGAACGATCTCCATGTCATGTGCAGCCGTTCGTATCATGACATCGTGGGTCTGTTATGCGGGTTGTAAATGCAGCATGCTTTTGATGTGTTCCACAATCACTTCTGGCGCTTGAGAAACGTCAATGAAGGGCACGTCGTGGGGTTCTTCAAGCGCCGTGAATTGACTGGCTAACAGGTCGGCTTTCATAAAGTGGTCAGTTCGTGACTGCAGGCGTGGGTGGAGCAACGCGTAATTGCCTCGCAAATACACCAATGAGACTTGAGGATGCCCCTCGGTGATCAACTTGCGGTATGTTTGTTTTAAAGCGGAACAGGTGATGACCGCGCGCTGTGATTGGGTTATCAGATCGTGAACCAGTTGATGGATCGCCAAGAGCCAGGGAATCCGGTCTTTGTCACTTAACGGAACTCCACCAAGCATTTTGGACACATTGCTCGGTGAATGGAAATCATCGCCTTCGTAAAAAGACCAACCAAGTTTTCTGGCCAGGAGTTGACCAATGGTCGTTTTTCCTGAACCCGAGACACCCATAAGAATCACGATCCTTATGTCCCGGTTCTTTGCCTCTCTCATAGCCAATCGTTAGGAGCCCATTTCCTCCAGAAGTGAGACGAGGTCATCAGCATGCTCTTCCTCGACAGCCAAAATGCCCTCCAACATTCGGCGGGATGTGGAATCTTTAGTGTCTAGATAGTTGATCACTTCCCGATAGCTATCAATGGCAATGCGCTCGGCCACCAGATCCTCCTTGATCATGTCGACCAGGGATGTGCCTTCCACATATTCGGAATGACTGCGCATGAGCATTCCCTCAGGGGAGAGATTCGGTTCGCCGCCGAGTTGGACGATCCGCTCCGCCAGTTGATCGGCATGGCCTTGCTCTTCATTGGCATGTTGGAGGAATTCCGCCGCCACGCTCTGAGCATGAATGCCTGACGCCATATAGTAGTGCCGCTTGTACCGGAGGACACAGACGATTTCAGTTGCCAGGGCTTCGTTGAGGACCTTAATCACCGTGTCCCGGTCGGCCGCATAACCAGGCGTCACCGCGCCTTTTTCCATGTGTTCTCTTGCGCGTTTGCGTAAGGTTTGTACGTCTGTGAGAAATGGTTGATCCTTCATTCACGCCTCCTAACGTTGTTGACTGGTCTGCAAAAACAACATGACAGCTCATGAACCGTCATCAGCCTGGTTCCATGCCAAGGGTGCATGGACGAGCTTCATGATCTTTTCTGAATTTTCTCAGCCCGGTCTGTCAGAGGACAATAACCAAAATCTTCATTTCATTCCGCATTTTATCTAAAAAGCGGAAGACGCCCTGGAGAACGCATAGGGACAGGAGAGTCACCTGAACGTTTGTCAGCCAGGGTTCTTCTCAGTACCCCCTTCTGTCATTTTCTTTCTAGGACCTTTGGCCTGCCGGGGGAAATGTGGCGTGAATAGAGTCATTGGCTTCGGCTTGAAAATGATGGTTGGGAATTTCCATCATTCACAGGAGAGAAACGAAGGGTTGAAAGCGCTCATGTATATTTCCGGGGCATTACCACTATCCACTAGGAGATAGGCAACGCCAAGCCCTCGTTCCTCGTCACTCACGAGTTGTCTCTTCGTGAGTCATCGACAGCGTATCGGCATTTTGAAGCGCGGGAACAATGGCTGGGTCAAGGTTCTGCTCAAGCCTGCAGCTTGAGAATATGAAAATGGGAGATGACTCATCATGAGCAACCGGTTTGCTCTCAGATGTGATGTGTTGCGAGATTGTCGGCTAAATCCTGATTGAATTTCGTAACGCATAAGCCGAAGGCCGGGCAGGTCAATTGTGACCTCACCCGGACCGTCGGCATTGGGGCAATCCGGTAACCCGGTGTTTCAAAACATATCTTTATACATCGCAAGGCTCTGATTCAGAATGTTTTGAGCCACTTTTTTCTCTAAAAATTCCTCCACCACCACCGCTTTATGTTCAAGCGTCTTGTACTCTTCAAAGAAATGCCGCATTTCGGAAATAAAGTGTTGGGGCAATTCGGAAATATCCTTAATATGACTGACGCTTGGGTCGCCTGCCGCAACCGCGATGATTTTGTCATCCGCCTCTCCGTTATCAAGCATGCGCATGACGCCAATGACTTTGGCCGGTACGATGCACATCGGGACGACATCAATTTGTGAAATCACAAGAATATCCAAGGGGTCTTTATCTTCACAATAGGATTGCGGAATGAATCCGTAATTGGCAGGGTAATACACGGAAGAATATAACACTCTGTCCAGTATCAGCAGGCCACTCTCTTTGTCTAATTCATACTTTGCTCTCGTGCCTTTGGGAATCTCAATGATTCCATTCACGAACTCGGGTAATTTGTCTCCGGGACTGGCATGATGCCAGGGATTAAAATACTGACTCTTGGCTAATTTGGGCATCGTGGGTTTCCTAATATTTAGTAGTTGGTAATCGTGGTGCTTTCTCTGCAAAAGCGCTCTACATATGGTCCATCAGATGAAAATACGTTTTCCGTATCCTGGCACGTGAAATCTGCCTTTCAATTGTTCCCCCGTATAGTGTTCTCCATTTCCACATACCGTTTCATAAATGTGTTCTTCCCCTTGAAGAAGCTGACCCGGGAGTTTCTTGCGCCGGTTTTACCGGATATCCGTTCAAGCCTCTCCCATCAAATGGTTTCTAGCCGCGATGGTCCAGCCTGCAAAGAAAATCTCAACCATTCGCCCTGGAGGCATTGCCACCCGCTGGAGCCGGTCTTGCTGAGGGGAGGAATGTGCTGGAAGGGATGAGGGCTTCGGCCTGAGGGCGAAAGCCACATGGCACACTGACCTTCTTTGTATGAGAGGTCGGTCCTGAACGATTATCCCGAAGTATGCGTCGGCGTTGCGGCAAGAATACCGAACCCTCACTCTCCTGTAAAGTACGAAGGGACCATGGTTCATCCATCGATTCGGGCAAAGGGCTTGAGAAGCTTATGCCTCCTGGTTGTTTCAAGGCCGAAAAATCTCCGGGGTAACGATGGTGAGAACATCCGCATGGTATTTGGGGACTGGCAGCCGGATTGGACCGTTTAAGGGCGAGGAGCAGCCCTTTTTTAGGGAGGGAGATTTTGATCCACGTCATTTCAAGTGTTTGCCGGCCCACCATCAGGATCGCACGCTGACCGTGTGGTGTGGTGACCCTACAAATCTGGTTTCAGCTTTTTTCATGGGAACCATGATCGATCAGCCTCGCGGTTTCTGAAGGGGGCATGTGCCCCGTAGGTTGCAGATTCTTATTCGCCTCCGGTGTGGCCTCCACCCTCAATAGCGAATGAAGCGTAGCGTTGGATCACACACACTATCCCGTGCGGGAATGTTCGAAGACCGACAAATTGTCGCCGGTCAGCGTGTACGCTTTGCCAAACCCCATCACAAACTGCCCGCTCTTCGTGTGCAGTTGAAACAGAACAAAGTCCGGAAGTTGCCGTAACAGGCCTGCCATCTTGCCATGCCGTTCCTGATAGTCGTCCAGCACAGACTCGTATTCGGGATGATCGGGCGGAATATGGGTGGCCTCACACACGTAATGCACCCTCGTCCTGGCGAAAATCTGTGACGTCGACTGTTCATCGGCAATGATCATGATGGCGACAGTCCGGTTTGCCAGCAGGTGACGGGTATGTGCGGCCAGTTGACTGACAAAGATGTAAAAGCTGCCGGGAGCCCGGTGCAAGTAGGGCGTATAGCTGCAGTGGGGAATGCCGTCCACCCCGACTGTGGAGAGTTGGAGACTCTGCATACCGTCTATGAGACTGGCGCAGACCGTAGCGGGCTGCTCATCGTTCATGGGATTCAACTACCTCCGTTTAAAGGTTCCAGGTGAAAGGTCGGGAAGCGAATGATGACCCGCGCGCTTTCCCCTGATGTCGGGTTCTATGGCAAATACGCATAGAGAGAGAAAAATTCAATTGATTGTCTGCCTCATTTCACAAGGGTTGAGAACCGTTCTGCCCTGATGTTCTCGTGTTTCGATAGTACGGGAATGGGTCTATTTGTCAAGGCGCAGCCAGACAGAATGGTCGGATAAGGACTTGTGCTTTGGCTGTTTCAAGGCGGCAAAGAATGACGGTTAATGCTTGTTGGAACACGCGCGTTGGAGAGCGGCAGCGGCATCGGACAGTTCAAGGGCAAGGAGTAGCCGCTGTTCGGGAGTGAGTTTTCGGGCTTCGTCAATCTTGTGTTTGGCGAGCCTATCACCAAGTTGACTGGGACGGCGTGAGTCAATAAAACTTGGATCGGAGCCTTTCAATTTCATGAAAATATCTTACCTGGAAACATCCAATCCGTCACCATAGATTTTTCTGAACTCAAACCAAACCAGCTGGCGTGATGCCTCATTTCAGGGGTGACCGGTCAGGTGGCTGTCGTCACAAAGTGACCGGAACAGAATATGGGCATCCTGGTAGGTTCCGTCGTCTTTCCGCACCGCTTGAGGGAGGGTGGCGAGTTCACGAAAGCCCAATTGCGTCCACAGACGATGGGACACGTGATTCTCCGAAAACACCAGATTGAAAATCACACTGCGGAAGGCAAGGGCCCGGGCATGGTCTATCATCGTCTCCCCAAGAAGGCGGCCCAAACCCTTTCCGCGCCATCTCGGCGCGACGATGAAACCCGCGTTGGCCACGTGCTTGGCCCGGCCCGGCCAATTTGCTTTGACGGGAGTGGTCGAAGCCCTGTTCGAGCAATTTGACGCTTATCTGGCCGATCAGGGACTCCAACGGCGAGGGGGCCAACTAATAGATGCGTCACTGGTCCCGGTCCCGAAGCAACGGAATACACGAGATGCAAACGCGGCGATTAAAGCGGGCCAGAGTCCCACCGAGTGGGAGGCGGACCCAGCCAAACGCCGGCAGAAAGATATCGACGCCCGTTGGACGGTCAAGCATGGGGACCATCACTATGGCTATAAGAATCATGTGAATGTCGACAAGCAACACAAGCTGATTCGGCGCTATACCGTGACGAATGCCGCGGTGCATGACAGCCAGGCGCTGGAAACCGTGTTACAACCGGAGTCTGCCGGACGAGGTGTATGGGCGGATTCAGCGTATCGCTCCCAGGAGACGGAAGCGTTACTCAAGCGGCAGCACCTCTGTTCTCACATTCAAGAAAAAGGCTATCGGGACAAGCCCCTGACGTCGCAGCAAAAAGCGCGACGTAATAGGCTCCGGCCAGTTCCAAGGAATCTGTTCCGGTCCGCGCAAAAGCCATCACGGTGCCACAGCCTCCAAACCAATAGGCCTGAAAATCTCCATCGGATGGCATCTGCTCATGGGGAAAGGAAGTCCCTTCATCGACAATCACGTTGTACAGCTGGCGAAGCGATTCGATATCCTTGGGTTCGGCCAGCGCCAATCGCACGGCCGAACCATCCTTTAATTGTGTGTCGATGGGAAAACGGATTGGCATCGTTATGGACAGGGTCTCATCATGATTGCCGCTTTCTTTGATCAGGCCGCAGCAACAAATGAATTTTTTGAAGAGGAGCATCCTGTCTAAAATTACTGGGTGTCTCAGTACCCCCGCCCGGTGCTCCCGCCTTTCATGCTGCCCAATGGAAGGGCATCGTAGCGTGCCTTCAGATCCGGATGCTCACTGAGATACCCCTTTACGGCCGCATCATCGGCAAAGACCTCAGGGCTGCGCTGGCGATATTCCTCGATCGTCAAATCATGCTTTGCCAATAATGCACTGAGTTTTGTATTGATATCCGCGCCCATTTCCTTCATGGCTTCCGGTGAGGGTCGTTGACCTTCTCCGTATCCCTTGCCACCCTTAAAATAGTTCGTCATCATCTCGCCGATCTCAATACGGGCCTTCACATATTTCTCCACCTCCGCCGGTTCTGTGGCCAACCCGGTTCCCGCGAAGAGCGCAACACTCAAAGAAATGCCGATCATCATGCGTAACAGATTCATGGTCATGATTTCCTTTCAGAATGTGAAAATAAAAAATTGGTACCGTCCAGGCAATTCCCTCATAGCATCGCCGTCCAAGGTCTTGTGTGTCAATCGGGGCAGGCAGTGTGTTGCTGTGCCGGTGCTCATACTGGATCGTATTCACAGAGGAGGTGCATGACGATGCGTACCAACACGTCTTTTTCTTCCGGACGGCTTTCCGCGATCATCAGGGTCATGGCCACGAGTGCGGCATCCGAAATCAAACGCGCCCCGGTGGCATTGGTCAGGACGTTGTTGCGTTCCAGAAACCAAAGAAATAACGCAGCCGCGATACGCTTGTTGCCATCCACAAAGGAGTGGTTTTTCACCAGGAAATACAATAAGTGGGCCGCTTTCTCTTCTAAGCTGGGATAGAGATCTTGCCCACCGAACGTTTGCATGATCGCTTGGAGGCTGCTGTGCAGGCTTTCATCTTTTTCCTGACCGAAGAGGGTCGAGCCCCCAAATCGCTCTCGCAGACGATCCACAATGCCAATGGCTTCCTCATAGGTTAAGGCGTAACGTGTCTGGCTCCCTGCCCTGGGGGCGGGCACCCGTTGGTGGTCATAATCGTCAAGCAGGTCCAGCGCCCGGCTGTACTCGCCTACCATGCGGAGAAGCGCGGTGGCCTCATCGCCGGAAAGGTCCCTGTGTTTCGCCATGGTCGCCACCAGCCGGACCGTCTGCTGGAGTTCCTCCAGCCGACGCTGGTTGACGGAGTAGCCTTTCACCAGATGATCACGCAATATCTGTGTCGCCCAGATGCGGAACTGGGTTCCACGCTTGGAGTTGACGCGGTAACCGACGGAGATAATGGCGTCCAGGTTGTAGTGCTTGATCGTGCGAGTGACCCGTCGTTTGCCTTCCATTTGAACTACCGAGGAATCCTCGGCAGTTGCCGATTCGTCCAGTTCACCTTCGTGAAAGATGTTCTTCAAATGTAAGCTGATGTTGTCCGTGGATGTATCGAATAGCTCTGAAATTTGCCTTTGCGTAAGCCAGACGGACTCCTGCTCAAGTCGCACGTCCACCCGGATTTCGCCGTCCGGGGTCTCATAAACGACAATTTCTCCGCCTGCCGTGCTCATGCGTAGAGCCTCTCAGAATGAAGTAAGAAAAGTTGGTTGGTCGAGTCGGGCTCAATATAACATCTCGACCGGATGTCGTGCAGGTTAGGCTTCATTCACACGAAATGTTTTTTGCGGAAAAAGAGCAGTATTTTGTTTTGAAACCTTTAGTGCAGATAACAGCTTTGAGGGGAGAAAGGCAGGGTCCAAAGTGACAACAGGATTAATGAATTCCCGTGGTCCGGTTATCTGTCCGTGACGAGTTCAGCTTCCAGGGGATGATCTTTTTGAAAACGGCTGACACCGAAAACGCTAAATCCCAATACATGGCCTTGTTCATCGACGCGCTCCATGACCGCCTCATGACCGGTAGGACGCAGAAATCCAGGGGCGTCTTTAAATTGGACTTCCAAAAAGTCCCCTTCCGGATCGAACCACACTTTTACTTTTTCGGCCATACGATTGCTCCGTCTTTGAGTTGGTCGGTTAAATAGGCCGTCACAACAAACGCATCATTTGTGTCATACTTTACCACGACATTGAAGAATGTGGGCCACACGCTCATTCGTGAGCCTCACACTTCATCCGAAACAATCTTGAATGATTTTCACACACTTCTTTCGTGGTCGGTCTTTCCGTCGGCTGCAATTGTTGCATTTTTTGCAACGGTTGCCTCTCGCTCCAGCTCATCAGAAGTGAACACAGTCCGTAAATGCCTTGAAATCACGGACTTCTCGCGTCCGAACAACTCAGCCATCTGGGTCAGGCTGAGCCAACCTGTGTCCTTGGTGAGTCGAACGTCGAGCCGAACCATACCGTCCAGCGACCGATAAAACACCACTTCCCCCCCAGAACTTTTGGAAGGGGTGGCAGGTGGTTGCACGGAGCCGGTTGTTTGCCTCTGGCGTTTAGTCGGCAATGAAAGCCTCCTGGGGAGTCATGGCCATATCAGCCTCTTTCGTGAATGCGCGGGTACAGTTTGACACGATTCCTAAGAGTGGCTCTATCCAGTGAAAGGAGTGCAAGAGTTTGTCGCGGATTACTCGAAATCTCAGTAAAGAAATCCCGCTTGTGCCAATGGTTAAGGTCCGAATCGTTTCTCGGCCAGTAATTTGACCTGGATGTCGTTTCAGTAATCCCAATGTTCATGACGAACAGGGAGGCGGTTGAGCGCTTCCCGATGAACCTGCCACTTGGGCATAAAGCGGTCCATGAGCGCGACGAAACGGGCGTTGTGTGTCGGTTCAAGCAGGTGAACCATCTCGTGAACCACGATGTATTCAAGGCACTCCTGGGGTTTCTTGGCGAGATCGGTGTTGAGGCGAATACTGTGGGCACGGGTTGCAGCTACCCCATTTGGTCTTCATCCGCTGCACAAAAAACTGCTTCACCTTCACGCCGAGAGCGGTTCCCATTTCGCGATCAAAGGTGCCACGGCTTGCTTGAGTTGATCGCGATACCAATCCTCGATGATGGCTTGTCTCTTGTGTGCGTCGGTGCCCGGGCGAACCCGCAGATGCATCCGGTTGTGCGTCAATTCGACGGACGGTGGTTGGTCCCTCTCGGCGACCGTCAGCAGGTAGCGCTTGCCCCACACATAGTGGCTCTCACGGTCCAGATATTCGCGTGGCGTTTCACGCTCCTGTTCGCGCAGCTTGTGCTGCTGCTGCTTGATCCAGCCCAGCTTGGAGATGGCGAACACGCGGATGGTGTCGAGGTCCATTCGGAGCGGCGCGGAGATCCGCACCCGGCCCGTTGGCGGGTAGACGCTGAGATGGACGTTCTTGATGTCCTTCAGGACCACATCCACCGCGATGTCACCCAGCGTGATCTGCGAGACCATCAGTATTCCTTCTGCTCCTTGATGATCAGGAAGATGCGTTCGACCTCGGCCTCGTCCTGCAAGACGCCATACAGCGCCGCTTTGATGACCTGCTCGCGGGCCTGGACGCCGCGCCAGCCATCGGGGCTGGTGCGCTTGACGGTGTCATCGATCTTGATCGCCAGTTCCAGCACTGGATCGCTGAGGCGTGTTCCCATAGGAAGCGGGCAGGTCTCAGCGGCGTTCGCATTGCCGGCAGTTCCGCCTGAGGTTGTTGTAGAGCGCGCGGCGTCCCGGCGTATTCAACTGCTCGGGCGTGATCCTCCGCCTGCCCGGCCTCCACCTTCTTCGCCAACTCGGCGATGCGCTTCAGATATTCCTCGTACTCGATGGCCTTGGCCTTGCGGGCCGCGATGATCTCGTCGAGCAGGGCCGACATCTTCTCGTAGAAGGCCGGGTCGTTCAGGTGCTCCTTGATGATCTTGCTGCGGACGTTGTTCTCGATGGTCTCGGCGATGGCGTCCTTGTTGCCCTTCAGGCCACCGAGCTGCGTGGCGATGGCTTCGGCGATGCCGGTCTTCACGATCAGCTCCAGCAGGCCCATGTTGTCGAAGGGCGAGATCTTCCGCGGCTCGTCGGCCTCGATGTAGGTGTCGATGAGGTGCCGCATGTCGGCCTCGTAGGCCTTCAGGTCGAGGCTCTCGCCGCTGGCCTTGCGGATGATCTCGCGGACGTTCAGGTAGTGATCGAGCTGCTGCTTGATGCGGCTGATGTCGGCCGCGCTGTAGCCGGCCGGCTCCAGCTCGTCGGCGATGTTCGCGTAGGCGCGCACCAGGGCCACGGTCGCCTTGTAGAGCGCGGCCCGCTGCGGCTCCCGTTCCTGCAGGTCGGCTGGGATCTCGGTGTTGCCGCAGAAGTAGTGGATGTGCTCCAGCTCGCCCTTCGGCGGCTCGACCGGCTCGCAGAGCAGGGCGAGCGCCTCCAGCGCCTGTCGAGCCGTTCCCTGCCCTTCTTCAGCCGGTCCTGCAGCAGCACCTCGGGCTCGGCACCCGCCCGCGCTGTGATCGAGTTCGGAGGTGTAGACGGCGATGGCGTTCTCGACCTTCTTGAACAGGTCCTTGTAGTCGACGATGTAGCCGAAGTCCTTGTCCTCGCCGTCCAGCCGGTTGACGCGGCAGATCGCCTGGAACAGGCCGTGGTCCTGCATCGACTTGTCGATGTAGAGATAGGTGCAGGGCGGCGCGTCGAAGCCGGTGAGCAGCTTGTCCACGACGACCAGCAGCTTCATGTTGGCCGGCTCCTTGATGAACAGCGCCTTGGCCCGCTCCTCGTAGGTCTCGGTCTTGGTCATGCCCGGCTTGGCGTCGACGTCCTTCAGCAGCTCGGTGTAGGTGTTGTAGATGAACTGCTTGTCGGTCTCGGTGTTGGCGCCGGTTTCTTCCAGCGTCACGTCCTTGGCCAGCGGGTTGTAGGAGGTCACCACCGCGCACTTGCCCTTGAACGGCGTCTTCTGGAACAGCGTGAAATACTTGCAGGCCTCGTAGATGCTCGACGCCACCAGGATGGCGTTGCCCGCGTTCGCTGGACAGCCGCGGCTTGACGCTGAAGTCGAAGACGATGTCGCTCACCACCCGGTCCATGCGCGACCTGGAGCTGAGCACGTTCTGCATCGTGCCCCACTGCTTCTTCAGCTCGTCCTTCTGCCAGTCGTTGAGGCCCTTGGTCTTGGCCTCGAACCAGGCGTCGATCTTCTCCTCCGAGCCGAGGCGCTGGTCGATGTCGCGCGCCTCGTAGACCAGGTCGAGCACGACCCCGTCCTCGACGCCCTCGCTGAACTTGTAGGTGTGGATGTAGCCGCCGAAGACCTCGAGGCTGGTCTGCTTGTCCTTCTTCAGCAGCGGCGTGCCGGTGAAGCCGATGAAGACCGCGTTCGGCATCATGCGCCTTCATCACCCGGTGCAGCTTGCCGCTCTGCGTGCGGTGGCACTCGTCCACGAAGACGAACACCTCGCCCACGGTCTGGCTGGGCTGCGCCTCCAGCTCCTTGATGAAGGCGTCGAAGTCGTCCACGTCCTTCCGGCCGAACTTGTGGACCAGCGAGCAGAGCAGGCGCGGCGTGGCCTGGCCGAGCTGGCTCATCAGGTCGCGGCCGCTGCTGGTGCGCTTGATGGCCTCGCCCGCCTCGGTGAAGACCCGCTCGATCTGCTTGTCCAGCTCGTCGCGGTCGGTGATGATGGCGACGCGGGCGTTGGGGTTGTTCTCCAGGATCCACTTGGCGAGCAGCACCATCACGATGCTCTTGCCGCTGCCCTGCGTGTGCCAGATGATGCCGCCCTTCTGCTCGCGGACATGCTCCTGCGCCGCCTTGACGCCGAAGTACTGGTGCGCGCGCGGCAGCTTCTTCACGCCGCCGTCGAAGAGCACGAAGTCGTGCATCAGCTCGATCAGCCGGTCCTTGTGGCACATCTTGAGCAGGTACTTGTCCAGCTTGAAGCGGCTGTTGTCCGCTTCGTCTTCCTTCCACTTCAGGAAGTACTTCTCCGGCGTGCCGATCGTGCCGTACTGCAGGCCCTCGGAGTCGTTGCCGGCGAAGACGAACTGCACCGTGCTGAAGAACCACGCGTTGAACTCCGGCTGCTGGTTGGAGAGGTTCTGGCGGATGCCGTCGCCGATGCTGACGCGGCTGTTCTTCAGCTCGATCACGCCGACGGCGATGCCGTTGACATAGAGCACGAGGTCGGGCCGCCGCTCGTGGTTGCCCTTGAGCGTCACTTCCTCGGCGATGGCGAAGTCGTTCTTCTCCGGCTCCTCCCAGTTGATGAGGTGGACGGTCTCGGTCACCTTGCCCGCCTCGATCTTCACCGGCACGCCGTAGCGCAGCAGGTTGTAGACGGCCTGGTTGTTGCCGTAGAGGCTGCGGCTGTGGTTGTCGGCCTCGGTGCGGAGCTTGTGGAGGGCGGCGCTGATCTGGCCGGGACTGTAGCCGCTCTTGGTCAGCCAGGCCGTGAGCAGACTCTTCTTCGATGTTGCTGTTGCCGTCGCGGTCGGTCCAGTCGCCGAGGTAGCGGTAGCCCAGTTCGTCGCGGAACAGGGCGATGACCCGGTTCTGCGTGGCGCGTTCGGGTTGGCCGATGGTGGTCATTCAAGAACCTCCCAATGACCGCCTTTGGCGGGGCCAACATGCCTAATACACCCCTGCTCGCGCATGGCCTCGAGCTGATTCTCTATGGCGGTAGTGCCCATGCCCCAGGTTCGTTGCCAATTGAGTGATCGTGACCCGCGGATTCTGAATAATGGTCTCCGCGATCTTTCGTCGCTTTGCTAAGACGGATGATTCTCACTTTTCCACTTTTCACCCCACTTTTCACCCCACTTTTCACCCCACCTGTCTTGGGTTGCTTTTAGCGTAGTCCCGCCAGTCCTCCTCCCTAATATCAAACTGTTCGTCGGAGATGGCGAATATCCTCCACAAACCCGTCTTCTCATAGCGGAATTCCGACACGAGGAAAAGCTCGCCGTCTCGCAGGCTTCCAGAATGCGCTCGATCCCGCGTCCCCATGCCTCGATCGTGCCCGCCCTGAAAAAAGCATTGGCGATATTGGGGTTGAACGGCTCGGAAGAATGCTTCCTGAGCAGGTTTTCAATGTTCCAGTCCGACGGCAATTGCCGCGGATATCCAGATCATCAGTTTCTCAGCATAGACGCTAATCTGAATCGGAATGCCACTGCCGTAATCCTTATGCACGACCTTCAGGATGGCTTCACGCAGGGCGATTTCAGTACTGCATAAGTTTCAATACGCTGGAGTCCATCGTATGAGATCAAGGCCTTCAAGTACTGGCATGAGGATCGCGATCGCTGGTTGTCCTGCGTGAACAGGTCGCGTGGACCAATCTGGGAACGAAGATCGACATTGCTTTCGAAGAACCCGATCTTGATATACGCTCCCCTAAAAAACCGTTCAGGTTCGGCGTGAAATAACAACGCAGCGGCTCGCGTGAGGTAGGCACCCTCCATCAGGTGCAGTTTTTCGAGCAGCGCCTGGTCTGGTTCGTTCAAAATTTCCGAGGAGAGACGTTGGCTTCTCAAGGCCTGCTTGCGGAAGAACTCAATTGTTGCGTGTCGAGACCGCCGTCAGTGTCATGGCGCATCGAAACACCGTCCAATGAAGCCCTTGGTTACGCAGCAGAAAGCGATCCAATGCCGCCCCCTTGAGGGCCTATTGGTACTGCCACTGCGGTAGAAGTACTTGCCCTGATAACTGATGGGGATGGGGTAGGCCGGAACGACGATCCAGTATTCCCTGCCCGCATCGGTGTGCGGATTCACATCGACAAAGATGCCCAACATGTCGCGCACCTTATTCGGAAGGTCTTCCAATAGCTTGCGCGCGTCCTTGAGCCCAACTACCTCGCCGTGGTCATTGCGCCCGATCACCATCACACCACCCTCGGCATTGGCAAAGCCGCAGATCCCTCGCAGAGCGTCATCCGCCAGTTTTTTTTTTTTTTTTCCCAATCCCGTACCGAATACCGACTGGGATCAAATCAGACTATGCAGCGGTTGTTTTTTCACCTTCGTCAACGGGATATCGAGCTTACGGAATGTCCTGGTACTCGGCACGCACGTCAACGAATGACTTTCTTGGAAGTGTTTCGGATGTCACCGTAGTGTCAGATAGCACGTAGCCGACCGAGGAAAGTTGGTCGCGTGAGCGCCGGGAGGCCACCACCGAAGGCGAATAGGTCGCCTAGCGGCTTTTTTTTTTTTTTTTTTTTTTTTTCCAGTGACCAATCAGAGCGGAAACGTCCCTACCTCTGTCCGCGTGAAAATCGCACCTCCCAATCCTCCGGAATCACCCCTACCTCTGTCTGCTTGTAGCCGTCTTGATCTCGAACCCCGGCAGGCGCCTCTTGCCGGTGAGCAGTTCCTGCATGGCGCCTTGTTTGAGCTGGCGCTTCTTGGCGAGGAGTTGCTCCAGGGACTCGATGAGGGCATCCGCATCGCTCAGCGCCTCGGCGATGGCTTCTTGTTCGGCTTTGGTGGGCGGGAACGGGACATCTAGACTTAGAAGTTTCGAGATCAGATTGTCCCTGGCTGCCCGCAGATGATTCGGCAATACTCGATAAGATCGCATGCTCTCGCAATGACAAAAGTGAGGCAGCGAATATACGTTTGTGTGGTGGCCGTGACAACAATTGCGTGCTCGATGCCAACAATCGCCACTTCGCACGCTAACAACATTTCCCACAGTGCCCCCTGCCGTCCAATCAGCGCATATCAGTCTCAGTTCGTGCCGTGAAATGTCGTCCTAGACTCCCTCAGACCATTGCCTCCGTAAGACATCGGGTACTTGCAGAAAGTCGATCTATGTTGAGCGCTTGTTATTCCGCTCCACCACTGTTTCATGGCGAAACTTCGGCAAGTGTTTACGACCTCCCAATCCTCCGGGATCACCCCCACCTCGGTCTGCTTGTAGCCGGCGAGCTTTCAGCATCTCCATGACGAACCCCATCCTCTTCAGGTGGCGGTTCACCTTCGCCTCCAGCTCGGCCACGCGGTCGACCATCTGCGGCAGCGGGGTCTCGTAGCGTTCGGCCAGTTCCTTCACCCGCTGGGTGAGCGCCTGGCTGATGCGGTCCATCTCGCCGTGGATGGCGCGCATCGAGCGCGGCGAGCCATTTGTCGTCCACCACCAGCGTCTTGATCTCGGCCTCGGTGAGCTTCGGATACTGGGCGTAGGCCTTGGCGTCGAGCGCGGCCTCGGCCTCCTTGAGGCGCTTCTTGAGATCGGCCTCTTCGTCGTTGAGCTTCAGCCAGTCGTTGAGACGGCGGCTTCGTCCTTCGGCCTCCTTGTCGCCTTTGATCTCCTTTCAGCGGGCGCGTGACGTTGGCCTTGTTCACCTTGTCGAGCTCGGCGAACGCGCCGTCCTCGCCGCCGTGTTCTTCCTCCAGCTCGGTGAGGCGGGCGGTGACGCCTTCCAGCTCGGCGGCAAGCTGGTCGATGGCCGCCTGCTCCTTGGCGAAGTAGCGGGCGACGATGAGGGCCTTGGGGACGAGGTCGCAGGTCCAGCCCTTGTCCTTTTCCTTGCCCTTCTTGTCCTTCTCGATGATGCGGTGTGGTCTCGGCCTTCCAGCCGTCGGCGGCGATCAGGTAGCAGTCGTCCTGCATGGTCTCGGCCCAGTAGTCCATCAGGTGCTGGTAGACGTCGTAGGGGTCGATCAGCGGCTTGTCGGCGTAGTGGGCGAGCAGGTCCTCGGCCAGCGTCAGCGATGACCTCCTTGGGATGGCAGCCGGCTTGCAAGCGCCTTGAGCGTCGCGGCGCTCTTCTGCCGCCAGGCGGCGAAGTGGGCGTTCATGCCGGCGATGAAGGCGGCGAACTCGGGGTGCTCGTAGATGGCGGACTTGATCGCCGCCTTCTCCACGGCGAGATCGAGGTAGCCGGGGCGGTTGTCCTTGAACAGGGCTGCCGGAGCTGCGGGCAGACGGCCCAGTAGCGCTCGAGCGCGTCGACATCGGCGACGGGATGCCGCCCTTGCAGGTGGCCCGCGATGTCCTGCAGGTCCTCGGGCGTCTGGCTGTCGATGTAGCGCGGCAGGTTGAGGTTGAACTCGTTCTTCTCGATCTCCGCGAAGGGGACCATGCGCGCGTATTTCGGGACTTCGAGCTGCCGGTTGAAGACGTCCACGATCTTGTGGATGTCCTGGCGCGCAGGCGGTTCTTGGGGCCGTCCTTCATGAAGCCGCCGCTGGCGTCGATCATGAAGATGCCCTTGCGGGCATGGGCGTCCTCCTTGTCGATGACGACGATGCAGGCGGGGATGCCGGTGCCGTAGAAGAGGTTGGCGGGCAGGCCGATGATGCCCTTGATGTAGCCCTTGCGCACCAGGGCGCGGCGGATGTCGGCCTCGGCGTTGCCGCGGAACAGCACGCCGTGCGGCAGGATGCAGGCGCCCTTGCCGGTGCTCTTGAGCGAGCGGACGATGTGCAGCAGGTAGGCGTAGTCGCCCTGCTTGGCGGGCGGCGTGCCGAAGGGCTTGAAGCGCTCGTAGGGGTCGTTGAGCGGATCGAGGCCGGTGCTCCAGCGCTTGTCGGAAAAGGGCGGATTGGCGACGACGTAGTCGAAGGTCTTGAGCGTGTCGCCGTCCTTGAACTTGGGATCGGTCAGCGTGTTGCCCTGCACGATCAGCGCGGTGGGGTTGTTGTGCAGGATCATGTTCATGCGGGCGAGGCCGCTGGTGGCGGCGTCCTTCTCCTGCCCGTAGAGCGTGACGGCGGTGCCGGCCTCGTCGCCGACCTTCAGCAGCAGCGAGCCGGAGCCGCAGGTGGGGTCGTAGACGGTGGTGGCGGCGCTGGTCTTGGCGTCGCGGATGCCGAGATCTGGGCGATGATGCGGCTGACCTCGGCCGGGGTGTAGAACTGGCCCTTGCTCTTGCCGCTCTCGGTGGCGAAGTGCCGCATGAGGTATTCGTAGGCGTCGCCCAGGATGTCGTCGCCGTCGGCGCGGTTCTTCGAGAAATCGAGCGCCTTGTTCTCGAAGATGGCGATGAGGTTGGTGAGCCGGTCCACCATCTCCTTGCCGCTGCCGAGCTTGGTGGCGTCGTTGAAGTCCGGCAAGTCGGACAGCTTGTTGGCATTGGCCAGCGGGGCGATGATCTTCTTGTTGATCTGGTCGCCGATGTCGGGCTTGCCCTTGAGCGCGACCATGTCCTTGAAGCTGGCGCCCTCGGGGATGGTGATCGGCGCGTAGGGCTGGCCGGCGTACTTGTCGCTGACGTACTTGATGAACAGCAGGACGAGGACGTAGTCCTTGTACTGGCTGGCATCCATGCCGCCGCGCAGCTCGTCGCAGCTGGACCAGAGGGAGGAGTAAAGTTCGGATTTCTTCAGGGCCATGTGTCAGTTGCCTTTTATTCGATGGTTCCCGGATGACTGTGTGTTGTCAGGTGATCGGGCCGAGATGAAGGTCGGCATTCCAGAATTGTTGGGGGCGCCTGATGATGGAACGCTATTTTGCCGGCGTGTGTTCGTTTGCAGTACCCCGCTTTCAGGAGAAGACATGGTTCTAAAACTCACCTTCTCCTCATGACTCTCGTTTTTCTGCTTTGGTTTGTCGCACCGTGAAGATTAATCTGGATGGTTCGGTTTGCTCTTTGGCAAGAATAGCCAACCCTTACATTAATGTACAGATGGATTAAGAGGAATTTGGACGAAAGCCTTCTGACAAATAGGTGTAGGAAGGGCAAGGGAGAAATCGATGAACGGAATCTGATAAATGATCTCGATCACAGATGTCGGGGATGACGTAGGGAAATGTTTTCCAAAGGTGAGTAATCAACGAAACGCATATGTCCTGAGCGACCATGTCATCCTAGGGGCATCGAAGGATCTCGCTGAGCTGTGGGGTCTTACAGGCTGGGCACAGATTCTTCGGCGTGGCCTCAGAATGACAATGCGGTTCGGGAACAATTGGGGGACGTGGAGGACTCGGACACGGTCCAGAGTTGGGGACACGTGGAGCGAACGGCGGTTGGCCGTCAAAGATTTCTCCCAGCGTTTAATGGCGGATCTATCGTCAATACATCCGGGCTGCCGCTGGCCATATTCCTCAATCGTCAGATCATATGGTTAGGTGTTTAATCCGATCACTTGATAGACGGAAAGAGGCCTTTGAATGCCTTTCAATGCGAGTTCCCCGACCGGTTCGGTCGAGACCAGATTTCCGAGAAGGGATGCGACCTGTTCCGGGACCAGGATTTGACCGTGCTGGGCCTCGTTGCAGAGTCTGGATGCCAGATTGGTGACAGGGCCGATCGCGGCATAGTCCGTTCGTCCTTCAAATCCGATCGCACCGATCGTCGCATATCCGGTCGCAATACCGATGCCTACTCCGAGGGGAATGCCGCGTTTCTTCCATTGCTCTTCTAACGAAAGGACTTCTTGTCGCATGGCGATTGCCATGCGCACCGCTTGTTCCGCATGATTGGGACAGGGCTGCGGGTCGTTAAAATAGACCATGATGCCGTCGCCGGCAAATCGCTCAAGCGTTCCGCCATATTCGGAGATCAGGTAACCCATCGCCGCCTGGTACTCACGGAGGACGGCCATCACCTCTTCGGGAGCCACCGTTTCAGTAAAGGGTGTGAATCCTCGAAGATCGATAAAGAGCACGGTGATTTTGCTGCGATGCCCTTTCAGGAAATCCTCGTGGTCACCCGACATGATCATGTCGGCCAGATTTTGGGGTAAGAACCTGGCTAATTTTTCTTTCTGTAATTGTACGAGTTCCCGTTCTTGTGCGCGTGCTCGAATCAGGTTGCCGACGCGAGCCAGGAGTTCCGGTTCGTCGAAGGGTTTGGACAGATAATCGTCGGCTCCGGCTTCCAGACTTTCAATGCGTGCTTCGGTCCCAGCGCGGGCTGTTAAGAAAATCACGGGGGTCGATCGAAGAGTCTTATCGCTTCGAACGGCCTTCAAGAGATCCTGTCCGCTCATTTTCGGCATCATGACATCCGTCAGGATCAATGCCGGGCGCAAGTGTTGAGCCATCTCCAGGGCTTCCGCCCCGTCCCTGGCTACCACGATCTGATATTGTCTGTGCAATATTTTTTTGACGTACCCGCGCATATCGGCATTGTCATCGACCACTAACACCAATGGGGCGTCCTTTTTTTCAGCGGGGGAAAGGAAGGACTCATCGTCTTTCTGTTCGCCTTCGGCTGGTCTAGGAAGAACGTCCCGGTCCTCCTCGTCGTCTTGAATGGCAAGCATCTGGTCAGCGGTCACGTTCCCGCGAGGCAACGTGATGGTAAATACGGAACCACGGCCGGGGTCGCTTTCCACCGCAATGGTTCCCCCATGCAGCATGACGATTTCCTTCACCAGGGCCAATCCGATCCCGCTGCCTTCATACCGCCTCGTGGCACTGCTTTCCACTTGAGTGAATCGGTCGAAGATTCGCCCTAATTGATCGGGCGGAATGCCGATGCCGTTGTCTTCAACCTCCAGTTCAATGGAACTGTTCCTTGGAGGAGAGACGAATCCACACCTGGCCCTCATGGGGATCGCTGAACTTGAAGGCGTTGGAGAGCAGGTTATACAGAACTTTCTTCATTTGGAGTGGATCGGCCTCCAAGGCCACCGGTTGCATCAGGCCTTTCACATGAATGCGACGAGTCGGGCTGGAATCGAAATTCATCACCACACTGCTCACGAGCGCAGCGAAATCCATACACCGTTTGTTCGGAGTGGTGCGACCGCTGTCGAATTTAGCCAGGTCCAGCAACTCATTGATGAGAAACAAGAGTCTTGATGCATTCCGTAAGCCGGTCTGGACCACATCTTTGGCTTCTGCGCCTAGTGCAGATTTCAAGAGAGTCTTAAATGCACCCACCGCCAGAGTGAGCGGCGTGCGAATTTCATGGCTGATGTTGGCGAAGAACTCACTTTTCAACCGATCCAGTTCGAGAAGTTTTTGATTGGATGTCTCCAATTCAACCCTTGCCTTTCGCTCGAAGAGCCGTGCTTGAAATTCGGCCCGCTGCAGTCGTTCGTAGAGGGAAACCGAGAAGAGTAAGGCGACGCAGGTCCATACGAGGAAAAACGAGTTCTCAATGGCTGCATCGATATCAGCCGTCACAGAAGGATTGAGAAGATTCAGCCCGTAATACGATACGAGCGTTCCCGCTTGAGCGATCAGATGACTTGGCCAGGACACCGGCACAATGACCGCTGCCGCCAGGAACACGAGATTGAGCCCGTTGTAATACTGGGCCGTGAATCCGCCAAGCACGACGGTCATCTGGACGATGCACAGATTGCCAATCAATACCCAAAGGATTAAGAACACATGTGGCGGGATTGCAGCAGGTTGGTATCTCACCAGCAGAAAGCAACCGAGGAGCCCTAACTCTAAAATCGTGCGTATGTCGAGGATTGCATGGAGATGCTCTCGATGGAGCAAGACGTCGGCCACAATGAAGGCAGGGTTGGCGACCAATCCCAAAAGATAGAGCACGGTGAGACGTTCCCAGGCAAAGCGGGTGCACCAATTTGTGTAAGATTCGGATTCATGGAGCTGCGAACTGTCTTCCTTGGTCTTTACAAGTGCCAAGAAAAAGTTGCGTACGGTTAACCCCGCTGATTCCTTCTGCTGCGCCACATTAGAACCTATAGCTGAGGGTGTTATCGATGTATTACGCGCTCACTGATTCCGTTGCAGAACAAGTCGGCCCTTTCTTCCAGGTGTGCTCTTGGAGGGCTGTGTGAAATTGTCAATGTCCTAGCAGTATTTGACTCTTCCAATTGTACGGAATGTTCCGATGAGCCGGGAGCAGACCAGCGGGTTGTTCGGATTGGTCCATAAATCAACTGTCATTTAAGATGAGGGCCATCGCGAATCCCGGAATGAACTGAATAGATTTTGATAATCCATCTATCAACCACTGCCTCGACCGCGAATACGTCAGCCAAAGGTGGCTTGCCAAAAGATGCAACCCGGAAAAAAGGATTAATGAGAGGGAAAAGGAAGGGCTATTCTCGCCCCACACGTCCGCCCCAGTGTAACCATTTTTAATTATCGTAACGGATGACACACCACTTTGGCCGATATCTGGACTCGGAGTGTTGGCTATGGGGACGCCAACCTTATGAGGTCGACTGATGAGGAACGAGGAAAGCTGGAACGTCGGGCTTGTGGCCGCCAAGGCCACCGTCTGCGTGGTCTTGAGGAATAAGACTACCTTGTGGCTAAGGAGAGGCGGCTGAACAAAACCATTGCCGGTGTGTGGTGAATCGACCGTGAGTGCGTTGGCGGCGGGCCGTCCGTCCTGCATCTGGTCCATCACGATCCAGCGATATGGCACCGTCACCATGACGGTGCCTCCTGCCAGTTGTGTACAACACTATAGATAAAACATCCATTATCTTCAAATTCTTTAAGCCCCTATTAAATTGGGGAACATTTGAGGATGGATGTGGGAGAGAACACAATTGTTGAAAGGGGCATTTGCGGGAAGGGAAGGATCTCGCTGAGTCTTGGTATCTACAGGCTGGGGCCAGATTCTTCGCCGTGGGCTCAGAATGACAAGGCGGGTGGGGGGACGACTGGGAGACACGGAAGATCTCGTTGAGTCGTGGCATCTTCCGGCTGGGCATAGATTCTTCGCCTCTGGCTCAGAATGACAATATGGGGAATGGCTCGTGGGAGGATGAGGATTGTGGTGGGGCGAGAGGTCGTTAGGCTGGGCACAGATTCTTCGCCGCTTGCTCAGAATGACAACCCGGGGGGTGGCTCAGAATGACAAGTCTCAATGGGGACACAAAACACGTTATATTTTGGGGCCTGTGGTTTTCTGTTCTATGCTTGTTGGTGGACGCGTGAATGAGATGCCAGGCGCGGAGGACTTCGGCCACGGTCCAGGCTTGGGCGATGCAGCCACGTGGAGCGAATGGCGGTTGCCCGTCAAAGATTTCTCCCAGGGTTCCCAGTCCGTAATCGTTGAGATGATGGGCCATCGGTGCAAGATACGACAGAGCAGCTTCGGGATTGCGATAGACCCGAAAGTGTGCCAGCACAAAAGGACCGAGTAGCCAGCCCCAGACGGTGCCTTGATGATAGGCGCCATCCCTCTGCCGGATATCTCCTTCATACTGTCCTACGTATTGCGGATCGTCCTGCCCCAGGCTGCGTAACCCGTAAGAGGTGTAAAGATGTTGGGCGCAATAATCCACGACAGCATGTTGCTGTTTGTAGGTGAGCGGACTGTTGTGGTAACGACACGGCGAACAATTGATTGGGGCGTGGGGCCGGATCATGGCCATGCGGTCCGTCCAGCACGTCATAACACCGGTGTACTGGTTCGTTCCAGAACCGTTGAAAGGATGTATGGATGGCCTTGGCTGTTTGGAGAAATTCTTCGTGCGGCTCTTTCATGGTCCTGGCCAATTGGCCCAAGGTAAGCCAGGCTTGGTACCACAGCGCATTGATCTCGACCGGTTTACCGATCCGCGGAGTCACGACCCAGTCTCCGATCTTGGCATCCATCCAGGTGAGCTGCACGCCCGGCTCTCCGGCATGAAGTAAGTGATCGGCCGGATCCATGCCGATTCCAAACCTGGTGCCCTTGCGATACCACGCCAGCATCTCGACCAGCGCGGGAAAGATCGTTTTGAGAAAGGCGCGGTCATCGGTGGCGTCCACATATTGGCGGACGGCCTCGATATACCAGAGCGTGGCATCAACGGTGTTGTATTCGGGTTCTTCCCCTGCGTCGGGGAAACGATTGGGCAGCATGCCTTGGTTGGCATATTGCGCGAAGGTCGACAGGATGCTGCGAGCGATGTCAACGCGCCTGGTGGTCAGGGTGAGTCCCGGCAGGCTGATCATCGTGTCACGGCCCCAATCCCCAAACCAGTGATAACCGGCAATGATCGTATGACCGGTGTCGTGAGGGGTCAGGGGGCGTGAGGCGATGAATTGATCGGCGGCCAGCGTGAGCTGTTGGATCCAGTCCGGCCAGTTCGGGGGTGAGTGTTTTGCCGTGGGTTCCGATTGGAGCAATGCCATTTCATGACGTCGGCGTGATTCGAAACACGAAGCGGCGGGCCTGGACGGCTTAGGACGGGTGCTGGCCATCCAGGTCATCTCTTCGCCCGGTTTCAAGTCGAGGTTCCACGTGCCGATGTGCAGATGATGTTCGCGATCGGGAAGTCCCCGTTCGCGTTCGAGCGGCAGATCGTAATCGTGGTACCACATATTGGCGGCTTCAACCGATCCTCCCGATGCGGATAGGATAAACGGAGAACCTTCTGTGGGTAGAATCTGGAGTCCATGCGGGATGGGAGTGGTTGAAAATTCCGGGAGAGTGTCCAGCGTGATGCTATGGTAGTCCCGGTGATTGATGAAGGCTCGCAGATTGAGGCGAATCGGAAGCGATCCTCTGGTGAAGGAGTACTTCACGTACGTGGTATTCTCACCGGGTTCCATCCATATGCGCTTTTCGACTAATGCGTTGCCGATGGCAAACGTCCAGACCGGTGTCGTGCCTTCCAGGCGGAAGCGTTCCAGGAATACAAAGCCCGCTGGCGACACGGTCCCGCTATGCCAATGATTGGTGGAGAGCTGAACGATCTTTTCCTGGTACTCCACGGTTTCTTCCAGTTTGCTGACCAACAAGGTGCGTCCGAGGGGTGGCTTGAGGGCGGCGATGAGCAGGCCGTGATACCGTCGGGTCAGGGAACCCGCCACGGTGCCGGAGGCGAACCCTCCGATGCCGTTAGTGACGAGCCATTCCCGTCGTTCGGACAGCCACACATCACCACAAATCTCCCTTCCAAAATCCACGACCTGTGGCCAGGTTGGGGCGCTCATGGACGCGGTTGGCCTGCGATCTGACGGCTTTGTCGTGGAAGGCATGATCCTATTCTCCTGCTTGTTCCAACAGTTTGGTGACAAGTCCGGTCCAGCCCGTTTGATGGCTGGCGCCCAATCCCGCCCCGTTGTCCCCGTGAAAATATTCATGGAATAACAGGTAATCCCGCCAATGCGGATCCTGTTGAAACATGGCGACTCCCCCGAAGATCGGTCGATGGCCCGAAGGATCACGCAGGAAGAGACGATTGAGGCGACGGGAAATTTCCGCCGCGACTTGCCACAGTGTCTGTTGCGATCCTGAGCCGGTCGGGCATTCCACGGTGAGATGATCACCAAAGAAATGATGGAATTTTTGTAACGATTCGATGAGCAGAAAATTCACCGGGAACCAAACCGGTCCTCGCCAATTGGAGTTGCCGCCGAATAAGCCGGTCCTGGATTCTGCCGGTTCATAATCCACGCGATGTTCATGGCCATTCACATGGAGCACATAGGGATGGTCTTGATGATATTTGGATAAGGCTCGAACGCCATACGTGGAGAGGAATTCCTCTTCATCCAGCATGTACTTCATGACGCGCGGGAGTTGCTCCTGATCCACAATGGAGAGCATCCGGCGGACACTGCCATCCGGCAGGCTGGTTGAGCAGACATGGCGCCGGAATTCCGGGCGGTTTTCGATAAACCACAACAGGCGCCGTTTAAAGCCCGGTAAGGCATCCACCACTTCCGGTTCCAACGTCTCAACGGCAAAGAGCGGGATGAGTCCCACCATGGACCGGACCTTCATTTGTTGAGAATGGCCGCCCGGGAAATGCAACATGTCATAATAGAATCCGTCGGTCTCATCCCATAGGGAGGCTTCGTGATTGCCCTCGCCGATGTGATTGATGGCATGCGAGATGTAGACAAAATGTTCAAAAAATTTGCTGGCCACATCGCCGTAGGCCGGATCGTGTCGTGCCAGTTCCAGGGCAATGGCCAGCATATTCAAACAGTACATGCCCATCCAACTGGTGCCGTCGGATTGATCGATGTATCCGCCGGTCGGAAGCGGCGCGGACCGGTCGAAGAGGCCGATATTATCCAGTCCGAGAAACCCTCCCTGAAAAATGTTTCGGCCATCGGCATCTTTCCGGTTCACCCACCAGGTAAAATTCAGCAGGAGTTTGTGGAAAATCTTGGCCAACCACACCCGGTCGGCTTTGCCCCTGATGCGTTTTTCAATTTTATACACCCGCCAGGTGGCCCAGGCGTGGACGGGGGGATTCACATCGCCGAACGCCCATTCATACGCCGGAATTTGCCCGTTGGGATGCATGTACCATTCTCTGACCAATAGCCGAAGCTGATCTTTTGCGAAGTCCGGGTCCACCAGGGCTAGTGGCACGCAATGAAAGGCAAGGTCCCAGGCCGCGAACCAGGGATATTCCCATTTGTCGGGCATGGAAATGATGTCTTCATTATAGAGGTGCTTCCAATCCGTGTTCCGGCCATTTTTTCGCCCTGCGGGCGGCGGCGGTCCTGTGGGGTCGCCGGCCAGCCAGGTGCGGACGTCAAAATGATAAAACTGTTTGCTCCACAGCATCCCCGCAAATGCCTGACGCTGAACATTTTGGGCATCGGCGGAATGGCACGTTCCGAGTCGTTTAGCAAAAAAATCATCCGCCTCCTGCCGGCGTGCCGGGAAAATGGTTTCGAACTCTTCGCCCAACTGGCCCTCGGTTGGAGGGAGGTTGGTCAATCGCAGTCGGTAGGTGATGCTTTGTCCGGGGGCAATCAACGGATGATAATGGACCGCAGCCTTCGTTCCCACTTGTGCGGGATTTACCGTCCCTTGTGTGCCGGCGACGATATAGTCATTGATCCCGTCTTTGACATAGGGGCCGGCGTTGGGCACTCCATAGAGCCGTTGCGTGTTGGTGTCATTTTCGGTAAAGAGCATGTCCGGAGTGCCTTCGCATAACAACCATCGCGACCCGTATTGTTCATGATCCAGGTGGATGGCCTGCGCATCGCCAAGGTCTTCATCCCGATTGAGAGTGGGACGTGGAGCATGCGGCGTCCAGGACCAGGTGTTGCGAAACCAGATGGTCGGCAACACATGAAGTTCCGCAAAATCAGGCCCCCGGTTATGGGCGGTAATCCGGATCAGGATGTCTTCGTGCGTCGCTTTGGCATATTCGAGAAACACGTCGAAATACCGGTTGTCATCAAACACACCCGTGTCCATCAACTCATATTCCCAATCGTGTTTGCCCCGCTTCCGGTTTTCTTCGATCAATTGGGCATAGGGAAATGGGTGTTGGGGATATTTATACAAGAACTTCATGTAGGAATGCGTCGGTGTGGAGTCCAGATAAAAGTAATATTCTTTGACGTCTTCCCCATGATTGCCTTCGTTCCCGGTCAAGCCAAACAAGCGTTCCTTCAGAATCGGATCTTTGCCGTTCCAGAGCGCCAGGGCAAAGCAAATCTGCTGGTGGCGGTCGCAGATGCCACCGATGCCATCCTCGCCCCACCGATAGGCGCGTGAGCGGGCCTGGTCATGGGGGAAATCTTCCCAGGCTTCGCCATTCGGACTGTAATCCTCACGGACCGTGCCCCATTGGCGTTCACTCAGATAGGGGCCCCATCGTTTCCAATGTACCGTCCGCTTTTTGGATTCTTCTAAGCGTTCTTCTTCGGTGGTCAGGTGAGATGGGCTGTTGGACATGGATGGGGCTCCCTATGAACAGATGCTTGACGGGTTATCGCTGGATAATTTGCAGGACATGTCCGTTCGGGATTCAAACCATCAGCTCACGGGAAAATCCCAGGTCCGATCGTCGGGATGTTACCAGGCTCCGAAACCTGAAACATGTTCTGAGATGTTGGCAATGTGTCACAAAGGTGGGTGAAGGTTTGTTAGCAAAACAGGTCCGTCGGAGAAGAGATCGTTGGGCTGTCCATGAGTATAGTCGAGCCTTCCTTGCTCCGTTCCACAATTTTAGTGTATCACGAAAAAATCGTAAACTGTCCCAGGTATTCCGCCAGGATGGTAGGGGGATCAACCTCCGGAAAATCCCTCCATGCCGTGCAATTTTCCTTGACCGGTTCCGGAACCGAATGACAGGGTCCCAGGAGAAGTCGGTCAAGCATTTTACGAAAATTATGGTTCGACCCATTCGATGTAGTTTTCAGAACAAGCCTTTCGGCCAATCTCAGGGCAAGCTCTAGAAGAGTCCTTGCCTCCCGGTGTCATCCTGAGAGCAGCGAAGGATCTGAGCCGAACCCACCTACGCCATGGCTCAGCCAGATGCTTCGCGCAGCTCAGCATGACAATGCTGTTGAGGGTGTCTTCCACCCGGTCTTCTAGGTCATCCTCAGATGTTCAATGGTCCCCATCAAGATTTATCTATTCAGAATAATGAACGCTGTAGGTGTAGAACCCTATATTCAGTCTGATCCGCGGTCAAGGGAATGTTAAGGAAGTCGTCGGGATAATCCGGCAACCGCTCTATTTCCTTTCACCCGGCTCCTTGGAGATAATAGCGCCGGTAGGGTCCTACTCAAGGCGGCCAGGTTTTTCTCACGCATTGCCATTTCAGAGGAGGGTGTAATGGCTGAGGTACGCACCATGTCTCCATTTCACTCAGAGGGAGAGTCCGTCCCTTCGGACGGTTCCGCTCAGATGTCCTCCCTCGGTCCCGTCCCTGTGCTCCAGGACGAAGTGCTCCAGCGAGTGATCAAAGGGGTGGAGGCGCAGACGGGAGAGAAATTTTTTGACACCTTGGTCGAAGAGTTAGCCAGGGCGCTGGGAGTGAAATATGCCTACCTGTCGGAATTCAATCAAGCGGACGGATGTTTTTATTCAAAAGCCGGATGGTCACCGAACGGATTGGTCCCTCGTTTCCGGGTGCCGGCTGGTGGTCCCTGTGCCGTGGTTTTGACTCATCAGGTGGTCCATCATGCCGACGGCTTGGCCGATTGTTACCCCGGAGTCCAGGTCATTAAAGACTGGGGGGCCATCAGTTATTGCGGCCTTCCCCTCATCAATGCTTCCGGAAAGGTGGCCGGGCATTTGGCGGTGCTTGATGATAAGCCGATGCCCAACGGGGACTATACGGCTTCCATTATGCGTATTTTCGCCGCTCGGGCGGTGGCGGAAATTGAACGGGCGGCCTTGGACCAAGCCCTCAGAAAAAGTGATTCCATTCTGCGGCTCGTCGATGAAGGCACCGCTTCGACCTCCGGAGGGGAGTTTTTCCAGGCACTGGCTTGCAACCTGGCAAAGGCGCTGGGTGTCCGGTACGCCTTTGTGGGGCAACTCATGGCAGATCCCGGACGGGTGAGAACTCTGGCCTTTTGGAACGGCGAGGCCTTCATTGAAAACTTTGAATATGATCTGAACCATAGCCCCTGCCAACAAGTGCTTGCCGGGGAAATCTGCCATTTCCCTGAACGTGTTCAAGCAAATATTTCCACATGAAAAAGGGCTGGCCGATCTGGGCGCAGAAAGTTATTTGGCCATTCCGTTGCTCAACCAGGCCGGTGAAGTGCTGGGGCACCTGGCCGCGCTGGATGTGCGACCCATGCCGATGGACGCCAGGCTGCTTCCGCTCTTTCGAATTTTCGGCGCCAGGGCCGGAGCGGAATTGGAACGCCAGAAAATCCATGCCAGGCTTGCGGAAAGTGAAGAACAATTGCGGGACCTGTTCGATGAGGCGCCGATTGCCTATGTGAACGAAGGACTGGATTCCAGGTTTATCCGGGCGAACCGTGTGGCGATGCAGACCCTGGGCATCACGCCTGATCAGGTGGAAGGGACGTATGGCAAATCGTTTATCCCCGATACTCCGGACGCGCAAAAGCGGATGAAAGAGGCATTTGATGCGATTGGCCAAGGCACCGATACCAGCGGGGTGGTGCTGGAATTGCGCCGCAAGGACACGGGGAAACCCCTGTGGATTCAATGGTGGTCCAGGCCCGATCCCGGCGGGACCTATACCCGAACCATGTTCCTGGATATCACCGACAAAGTCCTCATGGAACAGGAAAAGGCCAGGCTGGAAGCGCAGAATACGTATCTGCGGGAGGAAATCCAAAGTGTGCACAATTTTGAAGAGGTGATTGGATCGTCATCGACTCTGAAAAAAGTTTTGCGCAACGTCGAGCGGGTGGCTCCCACCGATTCGACCGTACTCGTGACGGGCGAGACCGGAACCGGCAAGGAGTTGATCGCCAGGGCCATTCATAATCTCAGTCCTCGCAAGTCCAAGCCGCTGGTCAAAGTCAATTGTGCCGCCATTCCTGCCGGCTTGATCGAAAGCGAACTCTTCGGGCATGAGAAGGGCGCATTCACCGGAGCGTTGACCAAAAAAATCGGACGGTTTGAATTGGCCGACAAAGGGACGATTTTTCTGGACGAAATCGGCGAACTGCCTTTGGATTTGCAGGCGAAACTGCTACGGGTCCTCCAAGAGGGGGAGTTTGAACGAGTAGGGGGCACGCAAACCTTTAAGGTCAACGTCCGGGTCATCGCCGCCACCAACCGGGATCTCGAGCAACTGTCCCGCACCGGGCAGTATCGGTCCGATCTGTACTATCGTCTGAACGTGTTTCCGATTCATCTTCCCTCCCTTCGGGAACGGGAAGGGGACATTCCGCTCCTGGCGCAATATTTTGTGCGGAAATGCGCCACGAATTTAGGAAAAAGAATCGACCGGATTCCGGAATCGATGATGGCGGCGTTGCGGCAATATGCCTGGCCCGGGAATATCCGCGAGTTGGAACATGTCATCGAACGGGCCGTCATTCTCACGGAAGGATCTTCCCTGGAACCCATCGAATTGTCGACGGGGGCGCGGGGAGGCGGGTCGGTGCCAACTGTCATGACATTGGAGGAGCGTGAACGGCTGCATATCATGGATATCCTGGAACAAACGGGTTGGCGGGTCAGTGGAAAGGACGGGGCTGCGGAGCTGCTGGGATTGAAACCTACCACCTTGGAAGCCCGAATGAAGAAGCTGGGAATTACAAGAAAAAAATAGGAGAGATTCCCAATATGTTGTGACCCTCACGAAATATTGGGAAAAAATATTGGGAATACCGCCCGGGCCTTCATCAATCAAATAATAAAAAACCTCATTGAAACCGGCCACTTGGATACTGTCTAAGTGGCCGGTTTTTTTTGGCCCGATGGTTGCTCAATACCCTTCACGAGAACGTTGAATAACAATTATTTTCAAGAGCAAAAAAGCTCATAAGCGTTTGAGATGTCTGAGGTAGCGGAGCTGTTCAAAAAAGTTCGTCCAGCAAGGCCGCAGTCAGTTTTTCGCGCGGAGCGTACTTCCAGTACGTGAGCAAGGAAAACTGGCGACCTGCCTGCGCGAAGCCGCTCCGGCGAAGGCAGGGAACGCAGTTGGCGGCTTTTTTCAATAGCTTCCACGCATGGAACAGTTCACATCCAGCAACAGGAAACCCTGACCCATGATTCGACTCACGGTCAAAGCCACACAGGACGGAACGACGACTGTGGAAATCGAAGGACGAATCGTATCGGAATGGATCAACGTGGTCGAAACCGAATGTCAGGGCCTGTTGGCTCAAGGCAACAAGGTGGTTGCTTGATTGTTCAGCGGTGAGTTTTGTGGGAGAGGATGGGGTCCGCATGATTCGGCGGCTCATCACCCAAGGCTGTGGCATTAAAAATTGTCCGTCATTCATTCAGCAGATCTTATTTACTTAAATGGTTTCGATGGAGGAGCGTCCCATGAGTACAATCACAGCAGAATCGATCGATGGTCTGTTCAGTGCACCCGCGTCAGGTCGGCTCAGGAAAGCCGCGACCCCGGCACTCCGGGTATTCAAAGGCCACGACCGTCACGAAGGTCGACGCGGAAGACGATCCTGCAGAAGCGGCCTTAGTGGAACGCGTTCGACGTGGCGAAGAAACCGCGTTTAAGGAATTGGTCGAACGCTATCATTCGCCATTACGTCGAGTCGCCTTGACCTTCGTGCATAGCGAGGCGGTGGCCGAAGAAGTCGTGCAAGATACCTGGATGGCGGTGTTGGAAGGCATTCATCGCTTTGAGGAGCGCTCGTCGTTAAAAACGTGGATCTTTCGCATTCTGGTCAATCGGGCCAAAACGCAAGGGGTGCGTGAAAGCCGGTACGTGGAATTTCCCCAAAAGGCATCCGATGCCGATCAAGGAGGAAACGACATGGTGGATGAACTGCCCGCTGCCCCTGGAGGAGAGGGGTGCCCTGGAAATTATTCCGGAATCATTTTTTCTCAAACGGAAGCGTCACCCGAAGGGAAGCTGTTGAATAAGGAAATGGTCGAGCGGATGTATGCCGTCATTCGCACCCTTCCGGCCATGCAGCGACAAGTGATCCTGCTGCGGGATGTAGAGGGGGGTACATCCGAGGACATCTGCCGGATGCTGGGCGTTTCCGAATCCAATCAGCGTGTGCTGTTACATCGCGCCAGGACAAAAGTTCGTCAGGCCTTGGCTCCTTATATGGATGAGCCAAAACCGAATGCACCAAGGCCCTCCGCTCTCAAATCGTGTGCCTGACCGGTACAGAGGGGAATATCCTATGACTTGGAAGCCGGTGATTGGGTACCGGGAATTTTGGACTTAGGAATTAATTGACTGATGACTGGTTCTGAGCCTGACGTTGTTCAGTCCTCTTGATGGGACAATCGGGAAAAGGCCATGGGGTTTGAAAGAAAAGGCAGAAACGAAATGGGTTAATTGATGACCGGAGCACGCATGGCATTGTTCGGGGAAGCGATGACATCCATTGACGGTAAAGGATTCATGGTGAATACGGTCCGTTTCCGTCTGATAATCATCACCGGCATAAGGTAGGCGACCGCCACAATGGCAAGGACTCTATCCGAAATGTGCTCCATAATGGCGGTCAAATATGATCCCGGTCACCCACGCAAATTTTTCTCAGGGTCTTGTCGGCCCAACACCCGCATGATTTCCACGCCCTGTTCATCAATGCGGTAATAAATTGAGTGCCCGCCGAAGACGCTACGCCGGTAGCCTTCGCGAATATCATGAACGGCCTGATACAGGTAGGGTTGCTCGGCGATAAGGGTAAACCGCAGCTTCAATTGCTCGCGGTAGCGGTCGGATTGGACGATCCCAAAATGCTCATCCCCGTATTCGGCAATGCCTGCCAAGTCGTCTTCGGCTAATCGGGATAGGCGATACTTAACCACGACCGGCCTTACGCCGTGTTCGGGCTTCGGCCCATATCTCATCCACCGATTTCTTGCTCACTCCGCTTTGCTCGCCTTTAATAAGGGCCTCGCGGATAGCCTCAATGTGTTCGGGGGTTTCCCCCTCGCGAAGTTGTCGCTCCCGGATGAGTTCGCGGACGACTTCACTTTCATTGCCAAAATGTCCGCTGGCGATTTGAGCCTTGATCCATTCATCCTGTTTGTCCGTGACCGAAATGCTTTTTTTCACCATCGGCATAGTTAGATCCTCCATACTGTGATATTCATGGATTCCTACTTAGTAGTATATCCTACTCCATGGCGGCTGACCAACATTTTCTGCCATTGCCGTTTCATTTAAAAATGAAAATAGCGAACTATACTCGAGGATAGTGTTTAAGGGGGAGTCGAAAAAAAAGGCGGCGTCTGGGGTTGGACCGGGTGTTGGAAGGCATTTAACCGAGTGAAGGCTGTTCATCCTTCAACACATGGATTTTCCACAAATTCGGATAGAGAACCCAACGGCTAGCGGGCTGCGACTTCAACCAGGCTCTCGTAATAAATACGGATTCCGGTCTCGAATTGGTCGACAGGGATTCGCTCAGCGTCACCATGGATGGACGTCGCGAGTTCAGTGCTGAGCACAAGGGGGAGGATGCCATAGCATTTGGCCCCGCGCAGACGAAACATCCTCGAATCGGTTCCGTAAGGAATAATCATCGGCACGACGGTCGCGTCGGGATGGTGCCGTGTGATGGCGTTGGACAGCGCTCGAAACATCGGGGTGTCATGCGGCGTCACGACGGACTGGCTCGCGGGGTGAATGACCTCAACGTCGATCTCATTTCCGAGTCTGGACTTCACCTCCGCCAGAAAGGCTTCGGCATCCATGCCCGGCAGCAACCGAGCGTCGAGGGTCGCGATGGCCAGCGAGGGGATAACATTCGCCTTGGGCGGATCGCCCACACCCGACCGAAGTGAGGTGAGCGAGACCGTCGTCTGCCGGATGGCGTTCGTGAACTGGTTTGGTGTAAGCGGGCCGAGCCGGGTCTCGAGTGCGTCAAGGACAGGATTGGGGACGGTCGGAAACGGCGTACTGAAAAGCCGGGTAAGCGCACGCATCAACTTGTCATTTGGATTCTGATCATGCGGTTGAGAGCCGTGTCCGGCGATGCCGTGGGCCGTCACACGGAGCCAGAACGCCCGCTTCTCCGCCACGGAGATCCCGAAGACGAGCTTCCCGTTCACGAAGATCTCGCGACTGCCAACTCCACCCTCGTCGAGGACATACTCGGGATCGAGTTCGTCGTAATGGTGGTCGAGCATATAGCGCGTCCCCATCGTCCCACCGATTTCTTCATCGTTCACCGCCATGAAAATGACATCGCGGTCGAGAGGAATCTTCTGCCGCGCCAGCGTCAGAAAGGCATAGAGTTGAAGCACACCCGTGCCTTTCATGTCGATCGCGCCCCGGCCCCAGATGTGGCCGTCTTTGAGTTCGCCGCCAAAAGGATCGACGCGCATCCCAGCGACTCGCATCTGCGGGCACCACATCCATATGATGGAGCAGCAGAATAGGCTTGGCCTTGCCCGTGCCTTTGATCCGGGCTAAAAGATTGATCTTGCCCGGTGCAGCTTCGTACCGCGTGACCGTGATCCCCTCTCTCTCAAGAATATCCTGAAGGAAGTCCGGCGGCCTCGGTGACATCACCCGGCGGGTTGGTGGTGTTGAAGCGAAGATAGTGCTGCAAGGTGTCCACGGCCTCGCCGACGGTCGCCTTCCAATCAACATCCTGCCCCATTGCCGCCGTCGCGGGTACCAGCAGGAACAACAGGCAGAGAGTTTTCAGAGCCAAAAATTATTGCGTTTGACCTCCGGGAGTTCACGTTCATGGTCTGCATATGGGAGAGCGTTCAATAGAAGGGAAGACTCCTGAGTTTAAGGAAGTTTGAAATGGGGGATGCCCAGGAGCGAAAGTTAGAAAAAAGGATGCCCCATATTTTCACTTAGCCCCATTTAAGGTAATGGGACCATTAATTGGATGACTCAGGCCTTTTTTTATACGATTCAATTTTGGGGTTGGACTGATGAGCTGCCAGCTCTTGACGCAACTTTTTGAGCCTAGCCTCAAGGGCTTCTTTTTTGTCGAACAGTACCAAAGTTGCCTCTGCAATACCGCGCATGAGGTGACCACTAACCCAATCTAAAGATGTCTTTAAATCTTCAAACTCGCTTGAGATAACCTGAAGATCAATGGGTTGACGAGGGTGTGTCAATCTATGTCGAAGTTGGAGGCTTCTCTTAAACTTTTCCCAGTTCCCATCATTTAAATCTAAATTAAATGGTTTATTTGCAGATTTAAGTATCATCGAAAGCGTAAATCTGAAGTTGTCTTCCAAACGCAGAAACTTGGCCTGTGTATAGGATTCCCCTTTGGAATTTAAGGAATAGGTTTCTTCTCTAAGGAGAGCTAACTCTGCGTTAGTGAAAGCATGATCCGAATGAGACGCTCCAACTAACATAAGAGTCTTTGTGATGAAAATGAGTCCATCTATATAGGCAAACGCCGCTCGAACGGCTGTGCGTAAATTGTAGGGAGTTGGAGCCTCCTTGGCAGTCTCAAGAGCCATGTCCAGATCACTTGTAATAGCTGGCAAGAGATTTTTGACAAGATCCTTTGCCCGCTCACGCATCACCCCTCTCCTCCATTAGAAAAAAAATGGCTAGAATTGTTTAAAGCCTTGTCTTCGGTCAAAGAATATGACTACTTTTCCTTGCTGTCAAATACAAATTATTCAGTTATCCAAGGTCCAAACAGGCATTGGACTTAGGGACGGGAGACCACTTTGCTAAAAAGTCTAACATTATGAATGAAGATTGCTCCTGACTTGGTGACCGCATACGCGAAAGCCATCAGTGATAGGAGAGAGATACTGAGATTTTAAAGACGTCCATGACTTTAAAACGATTCGTCATAGGTCTTTCCATACCACATTTTCTTAGAAAAGGCGCTAAACTGGTTATGTAGTTTTGGAAGGGAATATTAAAAGCCGACGCCAGGGTCCACTCCCTGGAGGCTGGTTCTGTAATCTGCAGAGAGATAGATTACTCCGTAATCCAATGCCAGCATTCGACATACCAGGGAGTGCCGCCGTCTTCCACGATCTCTTGGCCCACAAACAGCATCCAGTGCCCATTTGAATCGCCGACATCCATCGGCCTGACTTGACCCTGGCTATCGACCACCTTGGTGATGGTGAGGGCCACCATTGCGTAGGGCTGTTGAATATTCAAATATTTTGCCATTTCATCGGCATATAAATATGAGTGACAGAAACCCGCCTGAGGAAAATAGGGGGGAGTGTTCAAAAAGGCTTGTCTAGTCCTGTCCTTAGGCCTCTCGAAGCAAAGGCCGCAACCGCTTGGGCGGGCGGGGCGTGCGGAGGAGTACGTGAGCACGGCCAGGCGGCGAGAACGCCGCTGGCGGCATTTTTCAACATTCCCTTGTATAGGCTTCCCATGTTGGGGTGATCAGTGCCTTGGGCGCCAAATGCTCTTCCTTTTCCAAGTTCAGCAGGCTCCCTCCTTCTTTTGTAATTCTCTGAAGACATCTGGTGCCACCCCAACTCCGACACCAGGATCGGAATATCGGCGTCGCAAGGTAACCAATGCCTCTGACACGTTTCCCATGACAGTGCTTGGTTATTCGTTCCCAACTGAACCTCTCAATTTAAACCAGTATAAAAAGGGAAGATCTGGGAACGGTCAATTGACTAACTGGAGGTGATTTCCCAACAATAGGCGGGAAAATCGCGTTGGAATTTCTTTTCATTCTTTTTGATTAGGGAACTCACTATGTTGCAAAAATTTCACAGGAACCGCCGACCACTCATCGTCAATCATGCATCATATCCGTTTTTTCAACACCGTCACTTCAGGACGCACAAGGGTTTTTTATTTGCTTTGATCTTGGGGACCGGCTTGTTTTTTCAAACCCTATTATTACCTATGCCGGCTTTTTCTCAATCGAAAGAGGATTACCCTGAGGGTGATCAAGAATATTTTAAAGCCCTCCTGGAACTCGAAAAAGACGAGGAGTATAAAAAATTCTTGATGGATAGTGTTTCGTACGCGGGTGGCAAGAAAGTGGAGTATGTTGATTATAAAGGTGTGAGGCCTACTGTCGATGGAGAAGAAGGCGAACCTGGTGGTCCTGGAACGGATGCCGGTCATGTCAAACAACAAACATATGAAGCCATGCGTAACATGGATTGGTTTAGAAAAAACAATTATCAAAATTTCATCCGAAACGTGGGTCAGAATATTTACCCATTGATCATTGCGAGTGATTATGAACCGGGAAAAGAGGGGGTCGGCAGTACCTATTACCTGTACCGAAGAGACCGTCCTGTCGAATCGGTCACGCCGACTTCCGTCATGTATGAGATGGAAAAAATTCTTGCGCACATCCCAATGGGAGTCTTTATTGTAATCTCCCCCTACTTTGACAATGTGGCCAATCGACCCGAGGGATGGGAAGAACCTCTGATTGAATATCAAAAGCATGTTGGAAATATTAAGACACATTTCGTAAACAGTGATTTTAGTCAAGCTACATCGGCGAGAGCCATAAAGATGTTAGATATGGTTGATAATTATTTACAGGACTGTATCGAAAATGGTTCCGGTGATGAAAAGTCGTATCGTGCGTTTTCTCATCAAATAATCCCTTACGTTGCGGAGGCCATGAAATCTGCTGTGGAACTGCAGGTACAAGCGGGGTTGAGCGCAATGAGCCAATGGAAAAAGGAGTTAGGTCCGCAGGAATGGGACAAACTCCATGTGTTAATTCCCGTGGTGTGGCCTGTGGCCGTCGGCAATCCACGACGGCAGATTTTTGAACATCTCATGACTCCTGAGCGGGCTAAAACCAACATCTTTGAGGTTCATGCCAGCTCGCACGATGAGGCCCGAACGACCTTAGGCAGAATAAAAGGTGATTCCGTGATGGCCGACCTCACGTTTGACAAGAACACCCGCTTTGGCATGGGCAGTTACTTGCGTTTATCCTCACCCACAGATCTCGTGCAGGGGGCCACTAAAGAAGAATTAAAGAAGTACCCTAAAACCAAAGAACATGTTCTCCCTATGAAAACACCTCACAGCCATTAGGAGAAAGGGGTTTCGTTCAAATCACGTTTCGGGTTCAGATTCCGGGGCAAGTCTTGCAATACGATATTTTCATTTTGGAAAAGGCCCCACAACCGGGCATGTACTTTTGGAGGTGAAATGAAAACAGCCGCCAGGGAGTAGTACTCCCTGGCGGCTGGTACTCTTTAATTGGCTGAGAGATATATTACCCCGTAATCCAATGCCAGAATTCGACGTACCAGGGGGTGCCGCCGTCTTCCACGATCGTCTGGACCACAAACGGCATGTGATGTCCTTCCGAGTCGCCGACGTCCATGCGCCTGGCCTGGCCCTGGCTATCGACCAGGATGAAATTGTCCTTGGTAATGGTGGGGGCCACCATCGCATAGGTTTCCCCGGTCGGCGTGACGAGCGCTTTGGGGGCCAGGTGCTCTTCTTTTTCCAGGTTCAACAGGTTCCCTACCTTCTTTTGTAATTCTTCCGATGACATCACGGTACCACCCAGTTCGGCCTGCAATGGATCGGGGTTGCCGGTTGTCGCCAGGGTGACCAAGGCTTCCGACGCTTTTCCCATGACGGCCGCTGGTAATTCGTTCGCGTAGGCGGGTGCTGTTACTGCAAGCGCCATGGCTGCCATCATGGCGATTGTCGATTGGTTGAATGTTTGTGTGACGTTCATGATTGTGTTCCTCCTTTAATTGTTGGTTGTTTATTTTGGCTCTTCAGTGTGAGGGTAGATTTGCCAATGTCTCTACCTCCCCTAGCCCCTCCTTACAAAGGAGGGGGAACTCGTTCAATATGTTTGTGTCGTTAAATTCTCTACACCCCGACTTTTCCCTCCCTGAAAAAAGTTCCTGTCCTAACAAGAAGGGGAATTGTTTTTGTCCTTTTCATTGTTGTGCCCGCTCTAGCCTTGCCTACTTGGTTCCTGGAATCCTGAGTGTGTGGTTGACCGGGGGATGTTCCATGATGGAGACGGTTCCATCAGGTCGCCGAATGAAGACGTTCTTCACGTCCTGTTCTGCTCCCAGGCCGAAGAACAGGGTCGGGGATTGATCCGACAACAATCCCACGCTGGTGACGAGTTGTTTCGTGTAGGATTTGCCGCTTGTGGTTTCTATGGTGACCAGAGTCCCTAGCGAGTGCACGCTATCGGGGAGGGCTATGCCGATGCTGTTTGCCGTGGATCGGTTCAGAAAGGCCCGCACCGGGCCGTTCATGTTGAGCCAGATGACGTCGGGTTTCGTGTCCCCATTCAAATCCGCGATCACCGGCGCTTGTCCGAAGTACGGGTTGGTGAGTCCCAGGTCGTCCACATGGACGAAGGTGTTGGTAGGGGATGACGGAACCTGGAGGAACGATTTCCCCGGCAGTTTCCAAACTTTGTGCACCGGCCACTTGATGTAGTTCTGGGCCGCCAAAATATCGAGGCGTCCGTCCAGATTGATGTCTTCGAAGACCGTTCCCCAGGCGAATCCATAATCCCGTAACCCATAAGCTTCCGTGACATCGGTGAAGACAAAGTTCCCGTCGTTGCGTAACAGGAGCCATTGGGATTCCAATCGCTGACCGTCTTTGAGGTCTCCCTTGAGAAAGTAGTGCGAAATGGAGGTGCCGACGTTGGTAAAGAACAAGTCCTGATCACCATCCTTATCCACGTCTCCCACGGCCAGTCCCATCCAGAATCCGTATCCTGAGTTGGTGGCGATGGGCGTGAAGGTCGCGTTCCGCTCGTTTTGAAAAATTTCGACTTCGCCTGTGTTCTGCGCCACCACCAGGTCCTGCCAGCCGTCTCCATCCAAATCGACGAAGACCGACAGAAACGTATTTTGTTTCGAGGCGGTGCCGGACGACTGCGTGATATCCGTAAATGTGAGGTCGCCGTTGTTAAGCAGCATGACGTTATGTTTGGCATGGGCCGGGTCATTGAAGGTGGCGCTGCGAAAGGCCTTCTTGCTGACAAACACGCTGACGTAGAGATCCCCATGCCCGTCATGATTAATGTCGGAGACCCCGATTGTGAGCGGGACGGCATCGGGTTCGAGATGAAGCGGAATCTTGCGTTGGGTGAACGTTCCGTGATCGTTAAGGTAGAGAGAGATCCCGTCGTCCCTGGCGATGAGCAGGTCCGTATCCCCGTCATGGTCCATGTCAATCGATGTGGCCCCGTAGGTGGCGGTGGTACTGGACAACCCCGATCCTTGGATGATGTTCACGAGTTGGCCATCCCGGTAGGTGAACAAGGCGTCCTCCTGCCCGCCGCCGCCTCCCACAAAGATCTCCATTGTGCCATCCTGGTCCACGTCGATGACGGCGGCTCCGGAAAATGGATGAGTGAGCTGGTCCCACTGATGGACGAATTCCACCGGGATTTCCTGAAACGGCTGAACGGCGAATGGGGTCGGCAGCGTGCGTCAATTTTTCATGTGTCGGGATGCAGGAGGCCGATGTGAGCACGAGTGACGCAGCCAGCAATCCCGTTCTCCATACTGTGTTGTTTTGGTGTTTCATGGCGGACACTCCTTGGGAGTGTTGAATAATAAAGATGTTCAAGGGCAAATTTGCCCAGGATTAGATTACTCATCAAAGGCTCCGGGTCGGTTCAAAAAAGTCCGTCCAGCAAGGCCGCAGCCGTTTTTACGCGCGGAGCGTACGCGTAGTACGTGAGCACGGGAAAAGGGCGAGAACGCCGCTGGCGGCTTTTTTCAACAGACCCTCCTTAGAAAACAGCCTCAGCTTGCTTCATGCCAGGCAATGAATTTTCTTCCCCCCAGTCCATTCAAGAGGAATTTTCGTTACAACCTCCAGCGGGTGTCGCCAGCGAACATGGACCGACTTCAGGAGAGAAACGGGAAAGGGACGGAATGAATGATGGCGCTATCCAAGGAGGGTTGTTGTCTACCCGCAAGAGGGTGTTCTTGAATGTTTGGTTGTGCAGGTTCGGGGCCTTCGGTACAGTGAATCTCTACTCATGTTTCCCAGGGGAAATATGGGAATAGTTTGCGGGAGGGAAGGAAAGGAAAGGCTTATCTGCACCGGGATCTCGTTGTGTAATTTCTAGGAAAAGATGGAGGTGGATGTGAAGACACCAACTGAAAAAATCGGATTTGTGGGGGTGGGGCGGATGGGGGCCAATATGGCCCGCCGGCTTCAGGATGTGGGTTATCCGGTAACCGCGGTTTTCGATGTGGATCGCGAAAGAGCGAACAGTCTGGCCAAAGAATTAGGCTGTGAGGCCGTGTCCACTCCGGGTGAGGTGGCTGCCTTATCGAATACGATTTTTACGGTGGTGACGGATGACGGGGCGATGCAGGAAATTTTTTCAGAGGGTCATCCGAAGAGTCTTTTGAAGAATGCCGAAGGTCGATTGTTTGTGAATTGTGCGACGCTCTCCCCTCACATTCACATGGAAATCGAACAACGCGTGGAAGCACGAGGGGGGCATTGCTCTGGAGGCATGTATGGCCAGCAGCATTCCTCAAGCGCGTGAAGGCACGTTATACCTCATGTGTGGCGGAAAGCCTGAAGTCTTCGAACGAGCCAAACCGGTTTTAACCACCTTGAGTGCTCAGTTACGTCTTATTGGCCCCGCCGGGCAAGCCGCAAAGGTGAAAGCCCTGGTCAATATGGTGATGAATATCAACACCGCCGGTTTGGCGGAGGGCTTAGGCCTTGGAGACGCGCTTGGGCTGGATCTGACGATGTTGCGGGAAGTGTTCAGTCAAACCGGAGCGGCATCACGGGTTCTGGAAACCGATGGAGCCGATATGCAACATCGTGATCACGAATGCTATTTTTCTGTAGCCCATGCCGCCAAAGATTCCGGCATTGCCTATGCGCTTGCGGAATCCGTGGGACTCACCCTGCCTCTGGCCAAATCGACGTTGGAACAATATCAACGATTGGTGAAGCTGGGAAAAGGGGAATTGGATAAATCCGGTATTGCGGAACTGACCTTTAAAGACCGCTGTTCGCGGGAATAGGGTCACACCCGTTTTCTCTTCTTCCCTCGGATCAATGAGGCCATTGGTCATCCTGACCCATGTGGCAAAGCTCAGGGCCAGGTCCACCGAAGGATCTCGCGGGGCCGTCGCATCGTCCGCCTGGGCAGAGATTCTTCGCCGAAGGCTCAGAATGACAAGGTACTTTGGGACTACCTGAGTGAAACGAAGGATCTCGCCGAGCCGTCGCATCGTCCATCTGGGCACAGATCCTTCGCCATGGTCTCAGGATGACCGGTCGGTTGAAGGGTATTGCAGGCACATATTTGACACCCGGAGATTGTTAGCCCAAGAGGGTTTTGCCGAATTCCTGTGCTTGATGAACCAATTCATCAACGGTTTTTAACGCTTTTCCCACATTTTTCCCTACCGTTTTTCCGGCTTGCTTCGCTGCGCTGCGCACGGTGCTTTTAGCCTTTCGAGTTTTCTTTCTGAATGGTTTTTGTCGCTGAGGCCACTTTCTTCGCCCCTTCCTTTTTCAATTGGCTCACGGTTTTCTTCGCACGCGAGGAAGCGCCGGCGGATCGCTTTGCGGCCGTTTTCTTGGCTTTGGAGATGGTGCTTTTTGCTTGTTTGGTTGCGGTCTTGGCTTTTTTGACTCCGGTTTTGGCCGCTGTCTTGGCTTGCTTGGCGACGGTCGCTGATTTTTTCTTTGCCGCTGACTTAACTTGAGAGGCCTTCTTGGATGCTTTTCTCGCCGTGCTCTTTACCGCTTTTTTTACAGCCATCATCTGCTCCTTTGGTGTAGGTAGAGGTCATTAATTGGATAGTGATAGGTGAAATGTAACCTGGAACAATGGAAATCACAAGTCAAAGACACCACCTGGTCATGGGTTTATGGCGGTCCGTGGATGGAACACATGTGTCCGTTGAATGCTCGTTGGCTTCTAAATGAATAGATTCGAAAGTTCATCAATCCGGCAAACAAGAAATCCTTATCCGTCTTTCCTCTTCAAAGGCACGGGAGAGAGCGTATAATAGAACAAGGGGGTGAAAGAGGGATCTATGAAAATTGGGATGTGGAGTATTCAGCTGGCGGTTCTGTTGGTTGGCCTGAGTGGGTGCGCGACATTTTCCTCCTCCCCGTTTTCCACAAACGAGGAAGCGCAGGTGACGGCTGGCGCGTCGTTTGCTCAAGTGGTTCAAGATCCCTCGGCGCATATCGGACACATTCTCAAGGTGGGTGGAGTCGTGCTGTCTGCGAAACGTCTCGTGGACCGGACCGAAGTGATGGTGCTTCAGATCCCTTTAGACAGCGATTCGGTTCCCAAATGGGATCGGACCAAGTCCAAAGGCCGTTTCATTGCCACTCAGCAGCCCTTTCTTGATCCGGCCACGCTTCCCCAGGGCACTCGCTTAACCATCATAGGTGAAGTCACCGGGCAGGCCTCCGTGCAAGTGGATGAAGAAGAAAAAGTCTATCCTGTTCTTGCCATTCAGGCGTTGAAAGTGTGGCCGATGATTCCACGAAACACGTATGGGTATCGTCCCTATTGGGGGACTTATCCCTACTGGGGTGGTAATTGGGGGTGGTATTGGCCGTATTCGGCTTCTTCTTTCGGATATTATGGTCGGGGACATGGTGGTGGAAAACGGTTTCGGCGATAGAGATCTTCCGTATCCCTGCTGATTGACTTCAGTTTGGGGAAACGTGCAGAGTATTTTCTCCCCTCATTCACGTTCTTCCTTAAGGAGGTTTTTTTATGAAGAAGGTATTATCCGCAGTCCTTTCCGTGCTGTTTGTGGTGGGTTTAGCCGGAGTATCCTTCGCTGGGATGATGGATACCTTAAAAGGGAAAGCCGAGGAGACAACAAAGACTTCAACTGACGCTCATAAGGGCATGGACATGACGGAACATGCAAAAGAGCATGCGATTGAAGCCCAGAGCGCCACGAAAGAAGAAGCCGGTGGCATGATGGATCAACTCAAGGAAGGGGCCAAGGGAGAAGTGAATAAAACAAAGGACACGGCCAACGAAACAATCGATAATATTGGTAAATAAGACACCTTTCTGAGTTCTCTCTATTTGGGGATTCCCAAGGCATAGAACTTCAGTGTCTTTCGGGTGTTGCGCGGCCTGCCGAGAGAGTACCTCTTTCGGC
>CAVSTN010000011.1:0-13371 GCA_963730905.1 uncultured Nitrospiraceae bacterium
TAGAGCACGGTGGTTTACACCACTCGCTTGTGAATGATTTTTCTGGAGATTTTGTATTACGGTGTTACCGTTTATTCGTGCATTTGAACAAAATTTTCTCGACCATGCTCCGAGGTGGTATAAGGGAACGATTCTCGCTTTCCTCATAGTTAATCCCTGTTTATTGTATGCCGCCGGCCCCTTTGTCACGGGCTGGTGCCTCGTTCTTGAATTTATTTTCACCTTGTCTATGGCGTTGAAAAGTTATCCTCTGCAACCAGGGGGTTTGTTGGCCCTTGAAGCGGTGCTGATCGGACTTGCCAAACCAGCAACCGTCTACCACGAAGCATTGAATAATTTTCAGGTCATTCTCCTGCTGATTTTCATGGTGGCTGGGATTTACTTCATGAAGGATTTATTGCTGTTTGTTTTTGCCAAAGTCCTTCTCGATGTCAGATCGAAGACTACCCTGGCTTTGTTATTTGCGGGAATGGGAGCGTTTTTGTCAGCATTTCTGGATGCCTTGACGGTCACGGCGGTCATCATTGCCGTGGGCGTGGGATTTTTCAAAGTGTATCATCGGGTGGCTTCAGGTAAAGGGGTTCAGGATGATTATGACCATACAATGGATCATGGGGTTGGCATCCTCCATCGCTCGAATTTAGAGGAATTTAGAGGGTTTTTACGTAATCTTCTTATGCATGGAGCGGTTGGAACTGCGCTGGGAGGTGTCTGCACCTTAGTCGGAGAACCCCAAAATTTGTTGATCGGAGAAAAGGCGGGGTGGAATTTTATTGAATTTTTTATTCGCATGTCTCCTGTGACCATCCCGGTGCTGATTGTGGGATTCTTGACCTGTGTTCTGGTCGAACGATTCCGATGGTTTGGGTATGGATTCAGTCTTCCTCCCGTGGTCAGGGATATTCTATGGCGGTTTGACCAGGAGACCTCACGTAACATGGATGATCGGTTTAAGGCCCGGTTGATCGTTCAGGGTCTGGCTATGATCTGGTTAATTGCCGCCCTGGCTTTTCATTTGGCGGAAGTGGGCATTATTGGATTATCCGTCATTGTGGGAGTGACGGCCTTCAATGGCATTATTGAGGAACATCAGTTGGGGGAGGCATTTAAAGAGGCGCTCCCGTTTACGGCCCTCCTTGTAGTGTTTTTTTCAGTTGTGGCGGTTATCCAGGAGCAACAACTTTTCGGAGGCATTATCCATTTTGTTCTGTCCATGGATGGTGGACATCAAATCGGCATGTTTTTTATTGCCAATGGACTCCTTTCCGCTATTAGTGACAATGTCTTTGTCGCCACGATCTATATAGAACAGGTGCTGCGGGCATTTCAGCAGGGAGTGATTTCCCGCGATCAATTTGATCTTTTGGCGGTCGCTATTAACACGGGGACCAATATTCCTAGTGTGGCCACTCCAAATGGGCAGGCGGCCTTTCTATTTCTGTTGACGTCCGCTCTCGCCCCACTAATTCGCCTTTCGTATGGCCGGATGGTGTGGATGGCTCTTCCCTATACGGTCACCATGACCCTCGGGGGACTCCTGGCTGTGTATGTGTTGTTGCAACCAGTAACGGAAACGTACTATGCACAAGGGATCTTGACGCATCATGTGGCGGCTGTTGCAGAACCCCATCCAGCTCAAGGGATTCCCGCATCGATGGTTGGTTCAACCTTTTACAAGTAAGTCTTGGGTGCGTCTACCTTTTACCTCTCCCCCATGCTTGCAGGCTCTCCGATCTTCACCATACAGATTTGCCGGCCAATTATTTCCTCATGTGATCACGGAGTGTCCTAATTTGATCATGGAATCTTTCTGCGTCAGCTGGGGGCGGACAATCCGGTCAATCTGTTCAAGAAATAGAATCTGAGTGGAGAAATGATACTGGTTTGGGCACCTCACATAATGAGATTAGAACGGTTATTGGGGTATAGTGAGGTGAGGGTCGGGTTGTGTGTCAGGCGTCAGGGAAAGGTTTGAAGGGACTCCAGAAGAATTTCGGAAAAATCGCGATGTCTCTCAATAAATTATTTTTAAATCTTCCGATTGCCAGAAAGCTTCTTTTAGTCTCCGGGGTCCCGGTTTTGGCCGTCTTGATTTTGAGCCTGGTGACCTATAGAAGCGTTCAGACTTTTTCTCTGGATGAAGATCGCCTGAATGATGTGTATCTGGTGCAAAGCGCGTCGGCTGAATATATGCGTTTAGTTGTGGATCTCGAAACCGGGTTTCGAGGGTTTATTCTGACCCAAAAAGCGCCCTTTTTGCAGCCCTATTTGGCAGCCAGGCAACGAGTGCTGTTACTCGGGAATTCATTGAGACAGATGGTCAAGTCTGTTGAGGATCAGCGACAGGTAATCGAAACTGTTCAAGGAATGGTCGAACAATTAATGAATGACAAAGATCGGCTGATTGAACGGGTCAAAGCGGGTTTTCCGCAGGAGGCCACGGACTATGTCGAGAGTGAAAAAGGGCGTATCCTCATGCTTGCCATTCGTGAAGAAATGGCTCGGTTTGATCGGCGAGAAGTCACGCAATTGCAACACGCCCTTGGGAGTAGCGCCGCAGACCGGGCGGCTCTGATGGGGGTGGTCGTGTGGGGAGGGTCGTTGGCGTTGATTTTGTTGCTGGTGCCTCTTCATCTCATCGCTCGGTCCATTACAGGACCATTGACGACCTTGGTCAAGGCCGTGGAAAATGTTTCCGGGGGGAACATTCCGAATATTCCCGTTTTCCAACGGGACGATGAAATTGGCGAATTGACGAAAGTCATGCAGACAATGGGCACCCAAATCCGGAATCATATCCGGCGTATTGAACAATCCGAACAGGAACTCCGGACGCTGAACCAGGATTTAACCTCTTCTGAGGCCAAATATCGAGGGATTGTGGATTATGCGCCCATAGGAATATTCACCGCAAAAAAAGATCATCTGATTTTTAGCAACCGGCAGAATTGGGTTCTGGCTGGGAGGAATCCAGATGAGGTGTTAGATCCTGAGCATATGTGGGAAGCGATTCATCCGGACGATCGAGAGGGGGTGCGCGAAACATTTCAAGATGCCTGCCACCAGAGTAAGCCTTTTGAGCGGGTTCTTCGCTTTCTGCATCCGGACGGAGCTGTTCGGAAGGTCTTATGTCGTGCGGTTCCGATTCAAGACCACGGTGGGCAAACCATGGTGTACCAGGGATTCAATGTGGATATCACAGCATTAGAGTATATGCGTGCACAATTGAACCGATCTGACCGATTGGCCACATTGGGACAAATGGCCGCAGGTATTGCGCATGAGATTCGAAATCCACTTGTGGGGATTGGGTCAACCACAACGTTGTTGATGGAAGATTTTCCTGACGGTGATTCCCGCCATGAGGACCTTGTAACCATTCTCAAGGAAACCCGGAGACTGGATCGCATTGTGAACCAAATTGTTGACTTTGCGCGACCAAGAGACTTGCTTCCGGTGACCTTTCAATTGCAAGATCTGGTACTGGAGTCTTTGCAGGTCCTCAATGAACCCATAAAACAAAAGGCCATTCAGATCGAATTTCATCCGCCTGCCAATCTGAATTCCATCCAAGCCGATCGAGATCAACTGAAGCAAGTGTTGCTAAATGTGATTCAAAATGCCGTTGAGGCGATGTCGGAGGGAGGGTGTCTTCGTCTGTCTGTTGAAGAGGAAACTATTGAACGAATACCGGGACTGCGTATTAAAGTCAAAGATAATGGAAAGGGAATCAGTTCAAGTGCTCTCCCTCGGATTTTTGAACCGTTTTTTACCACCGGCAAACATCGTGGAACCGGACTGGGACTGCCTATTTGTCGAAATATTATTGAAGCCCATGGTGGAGAGATTCATGCGGAAAGTCAGTCAGGTATTGGGACCACCATGACATGGTGGCTGCCTTGCGTTTGCCAACCCCAACTTCCAACGGTGTAACCAATGCGCGCGAACATTTTTATTACTGATGATGATGATGTGGTTCGCCAAGCCATCAGCCGACGAATTGCAAAACGACACCATCATGTTCGAAGCTTTGCTTCAGGGGAGGCCTTATTGGAAGCTCTTGATCATGATGTGCCAGATCTCATTCTGTTAGATTTGAAAATGGCCGGGTTAAGCGGACTGGAAACTCTCAAGCATATTCGTGCGAAATCTCAACAGTCCCTAGTCATTCTCCTCACGGCCTATGGCACGGTGGAAGATGCGGTGGAAGCCATTAAACTCGGGGCCTATGATTTTCTGATTAAGAGCGTCGATTTCTCCACTGTGGAACCTGTGATCGATCGCGCGCTTGACTATCTAACCCTTCGGCGCCGTATCGATTTTGAAACACAGGATAGGCCCGGTCGATATGCCTTCAACAGTTTGATTGCCAATAGTCCCAGTATGAAAGAGTTGGTAGGGCAAATTCAGGAAATGGCAAAAAATTTGAAAACGACGGTTCTCCTATTTGGAGAAACGGGAACAGGGAAAGAATTTGTCGCTCGAGTACTTCATCATAACGGCCCTCGGGACAAAGGTCCGTTTGTGGGGGTGAATTGTACGGCCATTCCTCAGGAATTATTTGAAAGTGAATTATTTGGCTATGAGCGCGGGGCTTTCACGGGGGCGAACCAGCGCAAACCCGGTCTCTGTGAACAGGCCGAAGGCGGGACGCTCTTTTTAGATGAGATTGGAGACCTCAATCCTTCCATGCAGGCGAAATTGCTTCGAGTGTTGCAGGAGCGTTCGTTTAAACGGTTGGGTGGGCAAGAGGATATTGATGTGGATTTTCGTCTGATTGCGGCCACCAATCGAGATCTGCGCAAAGATGTGGCGCAAGGCAGATTCCGGGAGGACTTGTTTTTTCGGCTGAATGTGGTGTCATTGAATCTCCCACCATTACGGAATCGGATAGAGGATATTATCCCTCTGGCTCTTGCGACGTTGATTCGACAAAGCAGCGACCTTGGCAAAGAGGTTGCGGCTATTGAGCCGGAGGCCCAACGGCTGTTGGAGCGCTATCCCTATCCGGGAAATATTCGTGAACTGGAAAATATTATGGAGCGTGCGGCTATTTTTTGTCGTGGGAAAAGCTTGACGGAAGGAGATCTGCCTCGGGAAGTCCATGAAGAGGCTCGTTCCTCAGTAAATGCGGTCACTCGAGGGGATCAAAAGGTGGTGCGCATGGAAATGATTCTCGGAGAGCAATCCCTTGCGGGCATTGAAAGCGATTTGATTGAAGAAGTCATGCGGTTATCTGATTATAATAAAAGTCTCGCTGCTAAATATCTTGGCATTACTCGCTTTGCTTTGGACCGCCGTCTCAAAAAAATCCCCGAATCTTGATCCTATCGGTTGGTGCCTGCAATAACCGCCTAATGAAGGTGTTCGAATGTTCGTCTTTTCAGAACATGTTGATGCCTTGAGGTGGTCCTTCAAAACAATTAAAGGCCATCGTGTGCACAGATGGAATTGTCCGGTCTTTATTGGGGGTTTTTTCGGCTTTTTAGAAGAACAATGATGCCAATGATTCCAATCAACAGAGCCAAGACTCCAAGTATTTCCAAGCCTCCCATTTTCCTATCCTCCTCCTTCGATTATGTGGAATCGGTGTTTATCTCTCTAGATGTATTTTTTACGGGTAAAAGACTGTGAGCCGACTGATTCTTGCCTAACCGGCTGGATAGGATTCCAACCGGTCGTTTCTATCTTTCCTGTTTTTATGGAAATCGTCAAGGTGCCGAAACAAACAGGATAATTGGAAACTTCAGTGATGGAACATGGTAGCCTGAATTTCTTCTAACTCGCATGCTACACATTGACTAAGAGGATGAACAGGCAAGGGGAGGTGGAAATTTTTATAGACTCAGTGCTTACTTGCTCGTGGCACACAATATATTTGTTGATCTGAGGGCTGAGGTTGAATAGCGTTGTAGGCAGAACCACTCGCTGTTAGAATTGTGTGCTCATGAAAACGCTAATCACTCATGCTTGCTGACGTTGTCCTGCCGGCCAGGCGATTCCAGATCTTTACCTATCAAGTCCCCCCCCATCTACTTCCCCTGTTGTATGTAGGAAGTCCTGTGGTGGTGCCTTTAGGCTCTACTGTCGTCTCTGGAGTGGTCGTGACGCTCTTTGAAGCACAAAACTCTGCTTCCCTTCAAACGCAGTTCCGTCAAAAACCCTTACGTGCCATTCTTTCCTTGGAGGCCGATGCCGGGAACCGTCCTTTGGAACACAACCTGTTTCGGCTGGTTGAAAAAATTTCAGATTATTATCTGGCTCCTTTCTCCGCATGCTTGCGATTGATTGTCCCTCCACATTCGATACCTGTAATAAGGCGAATATCCTTAACGGACGACGGTCGACAGGCCTTATCGGACCGATCGCTGGCATCTGACGTGCAGTTGGTGCTTCGCAAGTTAGAACAGGCTCCCAGCGGATTGCTCCGATCCTCTCTTATGCGAACGATGAACAATGTTTCAGATATTTTGACTCGTGCGAAAAAGAAGGGATGGATTATTGAACAGACGACCCTTCCTACAGGATCCAAGGATCAAAGTCCGGTTCATGGAATCAGAGTTGGACGAAATCCGGTACATTCAGTTCCCCGTGGGTTATTTGATTCTCCAGAAAAATCAAGAGAACTCCCGGAGTCTGTTCAACGAACGGCGTTCAACTTTAGAGGCAACCGGACATGGAACTTTTTGTTCACTGCAGTCCAAGCCGGCGGTTTTCAGGAGTTGCCTGTTGTGGGATCGGAATCAGTTCAAATGGCTCTGTTGTTCAAGATGATGGAGACCATTCTGGAAAAAGGCCGTCGCGTCCTCATCCTTGCTCCAGAAGTGCAGCAAGCCGAAATCCTTGGCAAGCAGGTACGACTTCTCGGCAATATTCAGGTTGAGGTCTATCATGGCCATCTTTCGACAATGGTTCGTGCTGCTCGATGGGAACGAATTCGACAGGGCGACGTGCAAGTCGTGGTGGGGACTCGATCAGCACTATTTCTGCCGGTTCCCAATTTGGGGCTCGTTTGGATCAATCAGGAGGAGGATCCGTCCTACAAAGATGAACACCTTCCGTATTTTCACGCTCGGGAAGTCGCGCGCATGCGGGGAGAATGTGACCAGGCTCTCGTAGTATATGGTTCGACATCGCCTTCCTTGGAACTTTATGGACGTTTTACAGAGCAGATTCGTCAGGCATTGGAACGCCCATCACAGCAGATTCCTCATGTGAGTACTGTCGATTTACGAACCTTACCGTATGAGACCATCCTGTCGCCGGCTTTAATTGCCAGAATCATGCGGTCATTGGATGAGGGGGATCAAGTAATTTTACTTCTCAATCGTAAAGGGTTTTCCGGTGCGCTGGTGTGCCGGGATTGTGGAAAGGCTCCGAGCTGTCCAACCTGTGGAGTTCCATTGAAACTCTATCAGCGACCTTCCCGTCTGGTGTGCACCTACTGTGAGGGAATTCAACCAACCCCTGAAACCTGTCCCACGTGTCAAGGCAGGGTGTTTCGATTCTCCGGCACGGGAACGCAGCGACTGGAAGAAGAGGTGAGCCGTCTTTTTCCGGCGGTCACGGTGGCTCGGTTCGATCGGGAAAATGTGAAAACCCCCGAAGCGGCTGATACGATGTTACGCCAATTCCGGCACAAAGACATTGGGGTAATGATTGGGACGGAATTTTTAGTTCATCAATCAGAGCCACCTACGGCTCCGGTCATTGGGTTTCCTCAGGCTGATCTTGGCCTCCATATTCCTGAATTCCGATCAGCCGAACGAACGTTTCAGATGTTGTCGAGGGCTTTCAGATTGGCCCGTAATGGACAGGAGCCCGGGGAAGTGATTCTCCAAACCCGAATTCCTGATCATCATGTACTCACAGCCATTGGGCACCAGTGTCCCCGAATGTTTTATGACCAGGAACTAGAGTTGCGTGACCTCTTAGGATATCCCCCGACTACCCACGTAATATTGTTGGTTGTGACGGGGGAGCAGGCGCCACGCGTGCAAAAAGTCGTAGACTTTCTCCATCAACGATTGAAGGAGTTTGAAGGGAGAAGGCCTCCTGGTCTAGCGGGAAAAGGGGTCATGGGAACCCCAATGGTCCTGGGTCCGATGGCATCAAAAAAACCAGGGCGGACCAAGAAAAATCGTGTAATTTTTTTGATGAAAACGTCTGATTTATCGGAAGCACAGCGAGGCCTTCGAAGCCTTCAGCGGGAATATGAAGCAGAATTTCCCAAAGATCCTGTCGTCGTTGAATTTCATGTGGACCCCATGGACATTCAATAGCAGGGGTTTGGCATTATCACGGGATTAGCCTGATCGCCTTCTTGCCTGTTTTTTCTGGTTTTTTGTTTTGGGAAGGGTGGTTGAAGGGGAGGTCGGCGTGCTCTTCTCTCGAGTGCGTTTGAAAATTCCATAGGCAAAGGTCATCCAGAACACGCCGGAAAATAGGCCAAACAACACGGCGGTGAAAATCCGTTCCAATTCTTCTAATGGAGGTTCTGGTCCCAGGTTTTGAAGGTCGGCCATTTGCATGATGGGCCACGCAAAACTTTCCACTCCTAAGAGAAGTGTGGAAGTCGCCCAGATCGATCCAATAGACGGACATTTCCAGGTCAACAGGATGGCCAGCAAGATGGCCAGAGCCATTCCAACAGGCACCGGTAAGGCTCCCGCTAATAACCAGAGTCCCACCGTCACGGTGAGGCTACCCAACACAGCGTTCAATTGATGCCACATATGATCATTCATCTCGAATCGCCCCGGAAATTCTTGTCAATGTTGTCCACCTTATCATAGACCCTCGTTCCCCGGCATCCTGTATGGCCTTGGTGAATGAGAGCTATTGTCAAATCTAGTGTCTGAGCCGGTGATTACGCGGCGGCCGAGTTTGTGGTGTGCTCCTCTATTCCATCAATCAATTGAATCCCTTCGATGATCTTCGGCAACTGCTTGAATCCTCGCACCCGGCGCCACGTTTTCTCGGCACACTGGCCGAGCTTGAACATTATGTGGAGCATGCCATCCCGCGTCAGACAGCCCTTCGTCCGGCTGGTTCGATGCCGGATCGTCCCAAAGGTCGATTCCATCGGATTCGTCGTGCGCAGACTCGGCCACTGCTCAGCGGGAAAGGCATAGAAGGTCAGCAACGCTTCCCGATCTTTCTGCAAACAGACAGTGGCCTTCGGATACTTCACGTCATACGTGTTGACGAAGACATCGAACGCGTCCTCCGCGGTGGCTTGGGTTGGGGCCTGCCAGATCTCCTGTAAGGCCTGTTTCGCCTTCGGCTGCACACTTTTCGGCAAGGCATTCAAGACATTCCGCGTCTTATGGCACCAACACCGCTGCTGTTTCGTACTCGGGAAGAGTTCTTCCAGCGCTCCCCAGAAGCCCATGGCCCCATCGCCAATGGCCAAGGCCGGCGCGGTCAGCCCTCGCGCTTGCAGAGTCCACAGGACTTCCCGCCAACTCTGGGTGGATTCCCGAATCCCGTCTTCGATCGCCAAGAGATGTTTCTCCCCCTAGGCATTCATGCCAATGACGACCAACGCACACAACCGGTGCGTCTCTGCCCGTAAGCCACGATAGATGCCATCCACCCAGATGTAGACCCACTGGTCAGCATCCAGGCGCCGGTGCCGCCAGATGTCGTATTCCTCCCGCCAGACCTGCTTGAGCCGAGCCACCGTACTGGCCGACAGCCCCTTGGCCTCTGGCCCCACTAAGGATTCGAGTGCCACCGGCATCTCCCCTGTCGAGATGCCTTTCAGATACAGCCATGGGATGGCCGCTTCCAGACTGGCCGTCTTGCGCACATACGGCGGCACCAAGGCCGAATGAAACGTCACCGGGTCGCCCTGGCGACTGCGCACTTTGGGCACCCGTACCGTCACGGGCCCCATGCCCGTTTGAATATCGCGTGCGGGATGATGGCCACTAAGAACAACCCTCGCATGCCCCTGCTCATCCCGTTGATCCGCATAGGTGGCCAAGAGTTCTGTCACCTCCGCCTTCAGCGCCTGCGCAATGAGCTGGTGGGCGCCGGCCCGAATGATGTCCATGAGCGAATCCTGGCTGGCTCGATCTTCTTCCGCTGTTTTGCTACGCTTTGCCATCGTGGCGTCTCTCCTTTATGGTTGTGGTGGATGTCTCGCAACACCCATGGCAACCCGAGACGCCGCGTCTTTTCAACTCACCTCAGACACTACTTTCAAATATAACTCGGTGAATGACCAGCCGCGCGGCGATTTGATCTCTAGCGACCAATATCAGCCAAAGGTTCAGTGGTGAGGGTATAGGCTCCGCGGGGGTTATGTGCCAAATGATTTGACTGGGGGAGGTCTTCAGATTTTGGGGTGGTTTCACAATCCGGAGTGAGCACGATTCCCCAATGCGCATTTTCTTCACAAGTATTCTAGAGAATAAGCGCTTTGGCGAAGTGAAAGAGAAGAATGCCGCTTAGCATATTTTCCCGACAGATGTTTTTAATCATATCGGGTCGAGTGCCCTCGTCCCGTGCAGCGATTCCAAAATGATGATTCCCAAAACACGTATTTTCACGGAGATACGGTTGAGCTCCGGCAAAGGAAAAAATACCGGATTCCCGATTATGAGAGATCTCGTTGTCGAGCAAGGTCGGGCGGCAATCCGGTCCATAAATAACGACTCCGGATAAAAGCCCTTCTGTGGCTCTGCAGTGAGATATGGTACACACCGAATCTAAAATATTCAGGGCGGAATGTTGGTCGCTGCCCACATACCGAAACGTGATACCACTGATCTGTCCGCCGGAAACTCGTTGAAGATAGCAAGGACCGCTCCGCCGATTGAATATTGTGACCTGGTCCCGTCCGGCGCCGACCAAATGGATGGTTCGCTCAGTCAGTACCAACCGATCTTCATAAACCCCCGGTCGAATGAATATTTGATCATCTTCTTGCGCTTGAGCAAGTGCTTCGCTGGGTAGGGTGAAGCAACCTGGGCGCTCCGCGTCCACAATTAACGTTTTTCCCCCGAAAGGATTTGTTGGCGGTTCGTGAAGGGGTGAGTGTTCAGCGGACAAGGCCATCTCCTCTTTCAAAATTGTACTGGCAAACGCGGTTCCTGCAATCTACTGTGACCCCAAAATGTAAGGAACGCCCATCAAACAGACGATTACAAACCGAAGGGTGAACCAAACAGAATTTCTTTGAATGACATTTCACAATCCTAAATTAATAGGTCCTAATAGAAAAAGGTAATTAGGGCGAAACGTAACCAAAATAGATCTTCAGGAATTGTTTAAACAAATTTTCCGTTCGATGATTAAACCGATATTCAATTTCTTTTAAGTACATAGGAAAATGATATTTCGAGACGCCCCGGTAATGATACAAAATATGTTTGGCGTAACTCCAAAATCCTTCAATGCCATTAAGGGCATCTCTAAAAACTACTGACAATTTCGGCCGACTCTGGCATAAGTCCTCTGAAGGAGGATGAGCGATGCAGACACCCACTCAACTTGGTTTTTCTGATCTGACGACACGCTATGATGCCCTCAGTCAGCAGGGGGATCCCTTAGAACAGCTGGCGCAGGTGATTCCTTGGGAAGGCTTTCGCCCGGCCTTGGCCAAAGTTCTTCGCCGCTCCAAGCGCAAACAAGGCGGCCGTCCCCCCTTTGATGCCGTGCTGATGTTCAAAATTCTCGTCCTGCAAGCCTTGTACAACTTGTCCGATGATCAAACGGAATATCAGATTCGTGACCGTCTGTCCTTCATGCGGTTCTTGGGACTCGATCTGGCTCAACGCATCCCTGATGCCAAGACGATCTGGTTGTTTCGCGAAACTCTCGCTCAAGCCCAAGTCGTCGAGCGCCTGTTTGCACAATTTGAAACCTATCTGGCCGAGCACGGCTTACAACCGCGTGGGGGCCAACTGATTGATGCCTCGCTGATCCCGGTGCCTAAGCAACGCAACTCCCGCGACGAACATGCGACAATCAAAACGGGTACCTATCCGCCGGCGTGGGAGCATCACCCCGCCAAGCGGCGGCAGAAAGACGCGGAGGCTCGCTGGACCGTGAAGCAGGGTGAGAATTATTATGGGTACAAAAACCATGTGAACGTGGAGAAGACGCATAAGCTCATTCGGCAGGATACGATCACGAATGCGGCGGTCCATGACCGTCAGGTGCTGGAAGAAGTCCTGCTGCCTGCGGAGGCTGGACGGGCGGTCTGGGCTGACTCGGCCTATCGGTCCGCTGCGATCGAAGCCCATCTCCACGCGACAGGCTTGCGCTCCAAGATTCAACGCAAAGGCTATCGCCATATCCCTCTGACCACTCAACAGAAGGCCCGCAATCGTGGGCGCTCGCGCATTCGCGCCCGCGTGGAACATGTCTTCGGCCATCAGGTGACCGCGATGGGCGGCAAATTAATTCGCACCGTTGGGCTCGTGCGGGCTCGCCTCAAGATTGGGCTGAAGAATCTCACATATAACTTCCAACGATTTCTGCTCCGCTCCGCACCACCGAAGAGACAGGTGGCCTGAGGTGGAGGCAACCAGTAAAGCAAAGGCCTAAAACACCCATGAAGCCGCCGCAGACTCTCTACTTCCAGGCCATCAAAAATTTTCGAATCGAGAACGTGTGGCATTCAGACAAAATCAGGCGTTTTTAGAGGTCCCATTAATATGGTTCTTCACGCGGCCACGGCTCACAAAGCGTTTTGAATGATTGATCGTATGATGTTTGCCATACCGTTTCAAGGACTGATAGCCGCGGAAGGCGTCCGTGTAGTAGACCGAGCCCTTCCGCGTCTTGGCTTGAATATGCCGCATGAGCTCGTCGGCACTGACGGATTCGACGACTTTGGTGTAGACACGGCTTTCGCGCTCCAGGAGCCCAAACACGACACTTTTACCAGCTGCCGCTCGCCCTCGCTTCCCTTTGCGTTTGCCCCCAAAGTAGGCTTCGTCCAGTTCGATCTCACCTTTCAATTTGCCCCCTTCCAATTCGGCCAAATGGAACAACGCTTCTCGGAGGCGCTGAGAGACGCGAGTGACCACTTTGACATCGACGCCCAAGTCCTGCGCCAACCGATAGGCGGGTTGGAGCTGATAGACGCCTTGGAGGATCGCAATCTCTCGGCGCAAACGACTCAGACTTTTGCTTTTCCCACACAGCTGGCATTTCACATACCCTCGGCTGGTGCGCAAAACCTTAAACGAGCCACAGAAAATACACTTCCGGCCCCGCAAAAAGTTGGCCGCACAACTAAAAACCGTGTTTCGTCCCGTAACCATGCGCCTGTTCTAGCACACACTGGTTACGAAACGCCCTAATTACCTTATTTTTAATGATAGAAAAAATTTTCCACATTAGGAAAGAAAT
>CAVSTN010000012.1:0-40356 GCA_963730905.1 uncultured Nitrospiraceae bacterium
ACACCGACAGTATACTAAAGGGAATGGATTCATGAAAACTTCCCTTTCATCAATTTTGAGATACGCGATAGACTTCCCGCATCGGCCTCAAGCCCACAGGGTTTGTGCCGGTGTCCGCGTTCGTCTTTGCCGTGTTCGCCCGCATGTCACGCGACAACGCCACGATTGGTTTACTTAATCCACCCCTGTTGCTGGAATCTCGGCCTGAGCTTGTCTCCGATTTCCTTGGCGGTCGCCTTTTCTCGGCCCTCAATCTTACTGCTGCCACTATACTCCCCATACGCTTTGATCCCGGTCCCGACAATGAGTCCAACCGGATTGGCTGTGGCAATAAGGGCGGCAACCCCTACCGCCTCCCAGGGGTTTTGCTTCCGCCGGACTGTGAGGTGCCGGATCCAAGTTTTCGCAGCCCCTGAGTCGTCATCTGGAAGCCTTCTGCCGCTACAGTCAATTCGGAGCCGCCGGAGCCAAATCCGATTGCGACACGTTTGGTCGCACTGCCCTCGTCGAACGAAAGGAGATAGCCCCGAATCACAATGTCGTTAATCTCTGGTTTTGTGTCACTTGAAGCCCGTCTGCCGGCATTCCCATGTCGCGGATCTCCTGGACCAGTTCCTTCGCAAGTTCGGCGCCTACCTTATGGCCGGCTTCGATCTGCTCGGCGAGTTTGGGGGGTAGGGTGATCGGCATGCTGCCCGGCGAGTGCGGAGTCGGCCGGAATCTCTGCGGGCGTGGCAGCGAAGTCGTACACCCAGATGTGACCGGGCCGAGGAAGCTTTTCGCCCACGGCCAGCGGATGGCTGGTGGACTTGGTTGAGGCGCAACCGACTGCAAACACGAGGGCCAACAGACATACTGCGGAACGCATTAAGGCCTTCATAACGGATCTCCTTTGGTTAGAGGGCATGTGCATCGCCTTCGGTTTCACACCGGACATCGGGCGGACCTTCCGACGGGCAAGGATTAGGACCTCGTCGCACATGATATGTTGAGTATAGTAAATCGATGGCTCGACTATTTCATTTCCTGCTGGTCGATGATGACCGTTTTGATTGCTAAGGCGATTTCTGTTTTGGGGTTTATGTCCGCGGATTGTACCAGATGGGTGAAGTGTATGCGCGTTCCTGGAGCACCATTCTGGTATCCGGTAGGGGTCTCACGCCAAAACGTTTCGCATCGTAGGCGGTCCAACGAGGCGTCGGAATCTCAAGGACACGTGCATAGTAAAAGGCACGAACCGATGGGTCAAAATCCGGATCCGTCCAGACCGTGATTAATTCCGGATCGCCGATGGTGTTGGTCCAGGTGGCGTTTTCGAGATCCACGGTGCTACCCACAGGTGGCAGCTTGCCGGTACGGGGCTGGCGTTTATCGGCGTCTCCCCAAACAACATCGTAGACCTTTTCCTGAAGAGCCCCGTCCTTGCTCAACCATCCTTTGATAATTTGGATGCGGTCAAGGTTCGCGCCGATAGGATCTTTCAGCGCGGCGACAAGAAACGTGGGCGATTTACCTTGGGGGGCGTCCGCAAATCACCGCCCATCGGAACACCTTTTGTGTAGCCGATATTGGCCGGCATCCGGTTGTGTGCGTCAGCCGGTTCGAAATCGAAACCGCCGAAGAAGCGAACAAGCATGCGCGGTCCGGTCGTGGCATACGTCTCCTTTCGTTCCATCGCGTCCCAGAGCGCCTCGCGGGTATTCTCTGTTGCCCAGACCCCGGCGTATCCCGCCGCAGCGACCTCCCAGTCCATCACCTTCACCCCGGTTTTGGGATTATCAAAAAAGGCTTTGGTCATCCGTTCCGGACTGGGTTCCTGGGGCGTGGTTTTGCCAAAGAAGTTCTCCTCTTCCAGCGCGGATAGACCGGTGTGGGCATCGCTGCTGCCGATCAGGCCGAACTTGAATGGATTCGTGCCGAACTTCTCTTCAAGCATGAGGCCATTTTTCAGGCCTGAGCGGGCATATTCGAATTCGAGCATCTCTTTTGTTTTGGCCACGCTGCCGTCAAGATTGCCTTTATCCCATGTCTCGAAATCCGCAAACTCATCATTGGGTGAGAGGAAGGGGTGAGCCTCCCCGTCGCCTTTAGTCTGAGTCGCCTCGTAGAGGCGTTCCCACTTCGCCCGGGTCTCGACATACCCGCGATCAATCGTTTTGCCAAACGTCTCAATCGTCGGAAACATGAGGCCGTTGCTCAAATTGCCATTGTGGGCAATCGCCAGCACGCTGCCGCCGGTTTTTTGCTCATAGGCGGCCATCCATTTCCAGAGATCCTCCGGATTATCACTACCCATCGGTGGATAGACGGTAAAGGGCTCAACCTGGCTGGCCTTATCACCATTGTCGCGGAAGATGATGTTGCGGTGCAGGTTATTGCCACCGGTGTTGGATGTCCACTCATACCCGATAAAGGCGGTAAAGCGGCGTGGTTCGTTGAATTCCTCGGTGGCCTTGATCGTTTCCTGCCATGCGTTTCGATAGGGCCGCGTACCGGGAAAATACATCAACGCCTTCGGAAAGGTTCCGTGCGAAAATGACATGATAATCTCGATGGCTGCCTCCGCCCCCTTGCCGGATTGAAGCATGTCGTACCACTTTCGTCCGGTCGGGTCGGCCAGCATCTCGGGCTTTCCTGCGAAGAGATCGGGGAAAAACCCCATGTTGTCGGAATGATCCGCAACCACAAGAAAGTCCAGCGGCCGTGAGAGCTTAACCGGTTGGCCGCTCGACGCTATGACTTCCTCGCCTTTGGCGAACTGATACGCATCACGCGGTGTCAGTCGCGCGCCAAACGCCCCGGCATCCATCGAGAACGACGTGTGCAAATGGGTGTCGCCGAAGAAGGGTCTCGTAGGGAAATTGCGGCCGGCATAGGGCGAGTAGGGGGGCTTAGATGGAAACGCCTTTTCCACCGTTTCCTTCTCAGGGGCACTGAGTCCCGGCGCGGCCCCAGGAGCGGCATCGGCCAGAAGAACACTCAGGGTACAAGCCATCATTCCGCTGAGGATCGTTTGACCAACAACTCGTGTTTTCATCAGGCAGTCTCCTTTTTAAAATGCTGAAACGCGTTGAAAGACCCAGAACATCGCCACACTGCCGATGGTGTATGGCGGGATATATTCGGTCCATTGTGGTATTTGAATGTGAACCTGTCGAAAAGCTGCCATGACACCCAGTACGGCAGCGATGAACAGCAATTGACCGGCCTCCACTCCAATATTGAAAAAGAGCAAGGCCACTGGAATATGTCCCTCCGGCAGGCCGATATCGCTCAATGCGCCCGCAAACCCGAATCCGTGCAGCAGCCCGAACGAAAACGCCACGATCCACGGCGCACGCGCCGTGATTCCTTCAATGCCACGCCGAGTGTGAATGATTTCAGCGGCGACCATCACAATGCTCAACGCGATGAGCGCTTCGACAGGTCGCGATGGCACATGGATAAATCCCAGCGTCGCCAGTCCGAGTGTGATGCTGTGCGCCACCGTGAATGCGGTGATGGTTTTGACCAGACGCATCGTCCCCCGGGTAATCATCAGCAGCGCGAGCACGAAGAGCAGGTGGTCAATGCCGAGAAGAATGTGCTCCACGCCAAGCTTCGAGTATTGGCCGGCTACCTCCCATGCACGTTGCTCCACGGGTACCGTGGCCACGGGATTCGATGGGGTGAGCCGTTGGACCCATGAACTGCCGTCGGCAAATTCAATTCGCACCAGGACATCCGTCATCGTCCGTTCAAGCCCGCGAATTCCGATGGTTTGACCGCGTAAGGATTGGATGGTCCGGATATTCCACGTTTGCACGGCGGCCGTCTCTGTCTGGCGGGTCACGAAGGGTGTGATGTTTTTGTGGCTGGCGGAGAATTCCGGTGACAATGCCAGACGCATCTCTCCGCGCGCGGGTGTTTTCCACAGCACGCTGAACTCTCCGGTTGTGGTTTCCCGAAGTTCCAAATAGGCCGGACGAACTTCGTGGGCGTCGACCAGAGTCGGCACGAGGAAGGACCAGAATAGGACCGCGCATCCAGCAACGAGCCCCGGCCATTTTGGACTGCGAGGGCCGGGCAAAGAGGGGATCATGTTGGAAACGGGGGGTCTCCAAGAGATCGCGTCCTTGATGCCCCGTTGGACGGACGCACACCGGGACGTGACGGCCCATGTCGGACGTCTCGCGATCATCTTCGAGCCATCTCCATGTTTCCGAGTGGCCCCATCAGCGGTTTGACGCTCTCATCCACGATGATGTCATATTTCTTCAGCAGTTCCGCAAAAAACTGTGCCTGGCTTTTCGCCTGTTGTGAACGATGCCACTGGTTGACGACTTGGCTGCGTACTTCCTCAAAGGGACGCGGCTCTGCAGACACTTGTTCGTTGATCCGCACCAGGTGAAAGCCATAGCCGGACTCGATCGGCCCCTGCCACGGTCCTGATTCGAGAGTAAACACGCGGCCGGCAAATTTTGGTCCGAACAGACTGGTCACCGTCTGCTCGTCGGTCCGGATATATTCGCGCTCCAACAGGATGGGGTCACCAACGTCAGCAGTGCCGGACGTCTGGAGCTCTTTCAATCCTTGACGCGCTCCTGCTTCACTTTTGAAATAGATTTGGTGAAACGAGAGGTGGACCGGGGTTGTGTAGGTGTCGCGGTGGGCCGCATACACCTGACGCAGTTCGTCCTCAACCGGTTCAGCGAGGCGGGCGGTGTCCTGAACCAGGAATTCCATCTTTTGCGCCAACCGACGGCGGACAACGGTATCGTTTTCGTCTAAGCCTAATTCGCGTGCCTCGTGTGCGAGCAGTTTTTCCTTCAGGTAGTCAGTCATGAGGCCACGGATTTCCTGCTCGTCTGGTGGACGTTGCCATTGGCGGACCCAGGTTTCCTTAAGCCAATTCACTTCGGCCGAAGTGACGCGCACCATGCGCGGTTCGTGAGCGGGTGCGCGATCGAGCCACGTGTAACCGGCAAATATCAGCCCACCAACTATGAGGAAATGTACCAGGGGCTCTTTAAGCCAATGTCTCATGATGAAAATTTTTGCACTTCCATGGAAATCGCTTGGGAAAAACATTATTTATGGACTGATTGAAGGGCATCTTCTCTCACAATTCCGGAATAAGCAGTTTCCTAATTTTTATTGTTGGTGTGTTTCTGGCCTATAGACGCTATGCCTCGGAGAACGTTTTTTTTGTTCTCTACTATACAAGATTTGTCATCATGACTTCTTGCCATTTACTGTTAAAAATCTATAAACATTCAACTTTTAACCAGGATGCTCAAAAACCCTTACTCATGATTGGACGAATCCATTTGTTACATATTGAGCGTTAGGATTTGATTATTTCAGATGTGCCGAATAGCGGACCTCGGTCGGTTCAGATCAGGCTGGGCAGGCCGATGGTTCAACGGCTGCGAAAGTGGACGATGAGTCGTTTCGTCTCTGTCGATTTCTCAAAAGATTGGGACCGTCGCAGCCAACTTCGAAAAAGCCCTGAAAGAAGAACAGGTGTTGGGCTTTGATAGGATTTGGGCGGACCGATGGATGGTCTTCGGTCGTGGCCACCGGTCGAGGCGACGACTCAGATCGATTGGGAGCAAAAGGAGCAAGCCTACCGGTCACTGGAATATTATGAGGATACCGGTTTGCACCTGGAATAGGGAGTCTTGGTCAAGCAGGGGGGGCTCTCTGATGAGAAGATCCATGAAAATTTTTGTAAGGGATTGCCGCAGTTCCAAACAGCGCAGTCCCGGTCCGAAACAACACTCAGTCGAAAGAGTCTACTGTTTCCCTACTTTGGTTTGAAGCTCTCGGAACATGTCCTTGATATACGGTGCGGTGATCGCTCGTGAGATGGGATGTTTAGCGGAACTTCCGAACCCCCCGACTTGGTCGGTCGAAACCCTGCCGATGTAGAACAAGAATGTGCCGTCCTTGGTCGGGAGTACAGCTATGCCTTGCAGCATGCTGTTGTAATCGTGGCTCGCGTAGTATTGACGCTCGACGGCAAATGCCGCCTCACCCACATGGTACAACATGCGGTGAACCAGGACGTAGGTCGGTCGTCCAAACACGTCAATGTTCAGCCAGTAGAAGAATTCCTCGAGGTTTTTGGCCTCATCCTTAGCAAGGCCTTGTGGATAGTTGAGCAAGAATTGATGGAAGGCCGGCAAATGCTTGGCCACGCCGGTCAGTTCCTTCGTGGAGAGGAGCAGTTCATCGCCCGCATTCCGTTGGTTTCCGTGGCCACGTTCGTAGGGCGCAATGCCTGACAGCCCCTTTGTCCGATACGCCTGGTAGCGGGCGAGTAACTTCTGCCGCACAAGTTCCTCGACCTCCTTCACCGGCACTTCGTCGTCCTTGTGTGTTGACTTGAGTGCTTGAAACGCGGCCATCTCGTTTGCATCAAGGTTCAGTTTGTCGCCCGGTTCCACGTTCAAATAACGCCCGGCTTCTTTTTCTGCGTTTGGCTGCAACTTTACCCCCGCCAAATCTGCCATGGTGCCTTCGTCCGTCAGCCGACCATGCGCCGTGATGACCGAGACTTCTTTCAGAATGATGGCCTCTCGATAGAGCTTTTCCAAATCATCCGGTTTGGTTTTCACCAGGAAGGCCATGCCGAGCGCCAGTTCCCGTTCTGATCCTTCACCGGGCGACCAATCGACAATCTTTCCCTGCCGGATGTCTTCCCGGTCGCTATCCGAGAGGTGCAACTCCTGGAGCACTTCATCGACTGTCGGCAGGGCTCCGGCCTCAGGGATCGGTCCGCTGAAGAGCAGGGTGCCGCAGAGGCATACCAGGACTGTGGAAACGGGGGATTGGTTCGTATTTAACCGCATGTGGTTTTTTCCCTCTGTTTTGGATGAGGCGAATAATTTCACCATTCTTGAGTAAAGTCAAGCGGATCAAAATTACGCTTCAGGGGAGATCCGTATGCGTATGTCTGATTCGTGGGGAGTTGGGCTTCATTATGATCATGGGCCATTGTCCAAAGCTGAAGGCGGTGATGGGAGCGCAAATCGATTAACGCAATGGTGTCCTATTATTTATTGCCTGGAATCAGAATCGCGGGTCTTCGGTGCTTTCTTGGCAGTTCTCCCATTTCTTCCACGATGTTACGTTCGTACCTGCTTGTCCCAATTGCATAAATATGCGAAGGGGGGCATTCGTACCGATGTCTGAAATCGTTTAGGGTGCGATTCGTCATGATGGCGAGATTCCTTTTCACTCGCCTCGGCGACATGCGTGATATCCCGTCCGCAGGATGCCCGCCGTTACCCCGCAACGTGACCGGTGATTTTTTCAATCGGCTTCTATTCGTGCCATTTGGATCTTGCCGACCATAATTACCGGATCCACCCCTGCTCCTTGAATTTTCCCTCAAGGTGTTCGGCGATGGCATCCGCTGTTCGTTTCCCCGCGCCCTCGATCGTATCCTTTCCGGACATCTGCCCATACACTTTCGCGCCTCCACCGACAATCAATCCGATCGGATTGGCCGTGGCTGCCAGGACGACAATAGGTAAAGCCACTCCGGGCATTTTATTCCCGGCGGAATCCATCTTCCCGGCTCCGAGTTGCCGGGGGCCATTGTCTGTCCACTGGTACCCTTCCGCAGCAGTGGTGACTTCAGCCGCTCCGGCTCCAAACCCCAATGTCATACGCTTGAGAGCACTGCCTTCTTCGAACGATCCAAAATACCCCACAATCAACAGATCATTGACTCGTGGAACCGTCTGCGCATTCGCCACCAAGGACGTCAGTCCCATTTGTTGAATTTTCGAGACTAATTCTTCCGCGACCGCGGCACCCAGTTTTCGCCCGGCCTCGATGTGCTCGGGCGATGGTGGTGCGCCGGGTGGGACATGTTGCTTGGCTGCCGAGGACCAGGCAGGAAGATCCTCATGGGTGGCAGCAAAAGGGTACACATAGATGCGATCCGGCATGGGAAGTTTCTCTTTGCCGTACATCGGATGTGTTTCGGTGATCTTGGTAGAGGAGCATCCTGCAGCCAAAGTAATGGCAAAGACACCCAGGACGATACCCGTGAGGGATTTCATGACAGACCTCCTGTAGTTGGATTAATTTTTGGGTGTTCAATGTTCTTTTCTATGTGGAATTTCTTGCAAGCGATTCAGTCAGGAAGAATGATTTTCAACGGGTGGTATTGCCTGTTCAATCGTATCGGGGAAATCCTGTCCGGATTATGGATCGGGTATTGTAGGTTAAACAGTCCTAGAAATCGAGAGCACTCGCTTGCGCTTTTTGCTGAGCATTTTTCCTTACACCCTCTCGGAGATTGAAGTGTTTTTTGATGAGTGTATCCATACTCATATGGGGGCCTCGCGGCGGCCAATATCGGGGTGGTGGCAATCCTTGGCTGCCGTTCTCCTGTTAAAGAGATGAGGAGTCGAAGCGCCGGTCAGCTCGCTAAGGTTTTCTTGTCTGGTATGGCATGGTGTCTTATTCTTTTCTTGAGTCGACGTCGCTCCTCGATTGTGCCGACTGGGAACAGGCAAATTTGTGATTATGGATGAGAAGGAGGATTTCCCAGTGTGAAGTATTTTGGTATATTGATCCGCATTCGTTACATTCTTATCTATACCAAGGAGGAAGAATCCATGAAGCGATTGGTGAGTGGAATTCTGACAATGACAGTTCTCATTGCGGTCACGTTGATGCTAAGCGGGTATGGCTACGCAGAAGAGGGCAGCGTCAAGGCGATGTCTCCGTGGAAAGGCCTGGGCTTTGCGTTTCCCGTCGGGCCTGATCAAGTGTATATGGTCGCCGTATACAGCGGCGTGATGTTGGTGGATGATGGCAAAGGCCCGATGCATGCGGCGTCGATCGTCTGCCCCGGCACCGTGGATGCCGATTTGAAAAAGGGAACGAAAACGGGTCATGCCAAGTGCGTCATCACGGGTGAGCTGGGCAATCGCGTCTTTGCGGAATTTAATTGCACCGGCGATGCGGAAGGGTGCCGGGGGCTGTTTAAGATCACCGGCGGAACGGGCAAGTTTGTGGGCATTACGGGCGAGGGCGAGATGATTTCGAAGATCCAGGCGCGAGAAATTACGATGGTCAGCGGTGTTGAGACGGCCCAACAACTTGGAGAAGGAGTCGCGGTGTGGCCCAACCTGACCTATCATATTCCTGACAAGAAGTAAGCGCCGAACGAATCATTCTCTAGATGTGGAGGCATCGATGCGTACGTATTTGATTTTGGGGCTGACCCTTGGATTGGGGTTGATTTTCCTTGCGACCCACTCGCAAGCGCAGACGTTTGTGTTTCCGGAAAAGGGACAGAGTCCGGAGCAGCAGGAGCAGGACGACTTTACGTGTTACAAATGGGCCAAGCAGCAAACGGGCTACGATCCGGAACATCCGAGCCTGGCCGCCGCGCCGCCTCCGCCATCCGGCGGTGGGGCGATGCGCGGGGCGATGGGTGGCGCCGCACTCGGGGCCATTGGGGGAGCCATCGCCGGCAATGCCGGGGAAGGTGCGGCGATCGGTGCCGCTGCCGGCGGCGGGATGGGCATGATGCGACAACGGCGGGGCGAGCGGGAGTATCAGGAAGAGGTCCAACAGGCTGGGGCCAAAAACCAGCAGACCCGAGCCACCTTTGACCGCGCACACAACGTTTGTATGGAAGCCAAAGGGTATAAGATCGGGTAGGGCTGTCCGTCCTTGACCGAATAAAGGAGAAGATGATGAGGGTACAGCAGTCGTTTGTCATGCTGTCATGTGCGGTCATGGTGGCAGGTTGTGTGAGCACTCAGCAGGTCGGGCCACAGCCATCGGGTGCTCCTGTTGACTATGCGCCTTCTCCGCAGGCGCAGACGTTTGTGTTTCCGGAAAAGGGACAGAGTCCGGAGCAGCAGGAGCAGGACGACTTTACGTGTTACAAATGGGCCAAGCAGCAAACGGGCTACGATCCGGAACATCCGAGCCTGGCCGCCGCGCCGCCTCCGCCATCGGGCGGGGGTGCGTTGTTCGGCGCGATGGGGGGCGCGGCGCTCGGAGCTATCGGAGGGGCCATTGCGGGCGATCCAGGGATGGGAGCAGCCATCGGTGCCGCTGCCGGCGGCGGGCTGGGTTTGATGGGACAGCGGGCGGCTGAGCAGGAGTATCAGCAAGACGTCCAACAGGCCGGAGCCCAGAACCAGCGCACGCGGGAAACCTTTGATCGTGCCCATCGTACCTGCATGGAGGCAAAAGGTTATAAGATCGGCTAAAGTAAAAGGCTTCTGACAACCGACCGGGATTCTCCCACAAGAATATTCATGCCCGGTGCTTCACCTGTATTTTAAATAAGGCAGTCAGTTCCAAAGTGGTGGATGCCTAGAATCGTACAGTCAGTTGCGAACTCGCGGAGGGTATCCGTTCGATCAGAATGGGATCCCTCCGAATCGCTCGAACCATACATTTTTACCTGCGGATATGCTCTCGTCTTGTTTACAGGGCCAGGTCTTGGTAGCGGAACACTTTGATCTTTATATACGTCACTGACGCGTTTCCTTGCTTCCCCAGTTGCTTGGCTTCGCTTGTTTTTCCTCTCTAGGGATCTTCCTCCGTCTGATCTTTCTCTCGTTAATTGTTACCCAACTGAGGGCCGTGTCAAAAGCTTTGGCGCGGACAAGCCTGACGCAGATGTCACGGATTCTTTTGGGCCCATGCTTGCAATGGGGCGCATCGTTTCTTTGATGTTAGGGTGGGCGAGAAGGCGACGAAAGTCTAATGATGGTTGTTGGAAGGATTCAACAAGAAGGAAGATGGGAGAGGACTGCAGGGGTGGGCATCCGAAATCTCCCGGAGAGAGGAAATTCTTTTTGCCAGCCCACCCCTGATGCACTTTTTAGTCTGGTGCTTGGCAGTCGGTGCCTTTTCGCTGTGTGCACAAACGCCAGCGAATTTTGGCCGCCCAATAGTCCATGATGTTTTCGACGTCAGTCCAGAAGCCGAACCCCTTCGCGAGCGTTTTGCCTCCCGCACGGCGGTCAATCCCGGCACCCAGCAGTTTCCCTGATTGCGAATCCACAAGCCTGACTTCGACGCTGGCTCCTCCAACAAAGCTTTGGGTACCGGTGGCCAGTTTTTTGCCCTCGGAGGCGACCCGCGCAACGGGGTGAAGGGTAGAAATCGTATCCAACACGGGCATCCCATGTTCGACATCCGTGAGAGCCGCTGAAAGCCGCATCACACCGGGACCAGACTCATGCACAAGGGTATAATCCTTGGCCAACTGTTCGGAAATTTTTTGATAAAACGTATTGGCGAGTTCACGAACATCGTCAGGGGGCACCACTCCGGTGTCTTTGGCCTCAGCACCTTTTCCCAGCCAGACGGTCACCGGCTCCAGCATGATTTTATCGTAGGTCTTAAATCTGGCATCCGGATTCAGGTAGACAAGATTAGCTTCCCCTTCTTTGCCAGGTTTTAATAATGGATAGGCATCGACGAGAAACCCCGTTTTCCCTACATCCCCTTTGACCTGATAGGTGTCAGCACACCCACCAACCCACATGATCATCCCAAGCACGCCTACAAATAACTTCCAGCTCATCACAAAACCTCCTTCTCGCTCACTCCGTGATTTTTGCCGGGTGAGGATAAAATGTGGGTACTGAATTCATCAAGCAACACACGCAGACAAACATTCGACCGCACCTGGTTTGAGTCACGCTGAAGGGATCCCCCTATTCCCCTGAACACCGATCTTAAATCTCAAATGAGGACACCCAAAGGCTTTTTCCCTGACGAAACAAGAATAGCATACGGAATCCAGGAAATCACATAAACCGTTCTGTTTTCCATTGGTGAGGAGGGTCTCCCTCCGACCGTCAGGCCCTGAAAAATTTAACGGTAGGTATGTTCTCTTGACGGCATAGTTCGGTTCTGCAAAAGGTAAATTCTTCTCTCAGAGCATACCGAATTCTTGAGGGGAAAAGTGTCATTGGGAATTTCCTGCACGGCTAGGTTTTACAAGTATGAAAAACTGAACCGACCAAATACGTTATCAATATTTATCATCCCAAAAGCCACAGGGCTCTATGACAATGTTGTCAGGTTGTCCCGTTCTTTTACGTCGGTAATGTTTCACAGGGATCCTTCTTAGGCTGTGGTTCATTCCGGTTTATTTCGAAAATATGCAAGTTTTGCCTCAAACGTTTCAAAATATGTTGGTCGCGTTCAGATGTATGTTCGACCCCTGCGCCTTCCTGAACGAAAATTGAATCTCGGAAGGCATTGGGCTATAAGGTTCGAGCAGGTGTGTGGATTGGAGATTCTGAACATCGGGAGCAGGACGGCCAAGTGAATCCAGAGGAGCCCATCCGTTCGGCTTCAAAGCCTATGCATTGAATTGATCCCTGAAAGTTAACAATGCCGTAACAAGCCCTTGACCCGGCTGCAATAAGTTCGAGCTAGTCTTGGACTCTCATATGAGAAAAAATATTCCCCATGCAACCGGAACCAATCACATTCTGTTTTCGTCTGCATTGTCAGGACTTGTTGTTTAACACAAAGGAGGATCTTCATGAGAAAAGGGATTGTCGTACTTGGCATATTGGGACTGGTGGGTCTGCAGATTGGATGCACGACATTACCAGGTTCCGATTTATTGTCTTCCAAATCGAATGGGGCAAAGGTGGTGACCACCAGCTCGCAGTTCGATGAAATAGCGGACAATCCGTCAAGTTACCTCGGGCAGGAAAAGAAGCTTGCTGGAGCAGTGGTGAGTATTGATCAAACGGAGGAGGGATATTTAATATTAGCGGAATGGCTGCCCTATCCCAAAACGCAGATCGAGGAAGGACCCCAAATAGGTCAATCCGATAGGAGTAGACATTTTCTTATTCGGTTTATCGGAAAACGGGAAAAGGAATTTTACACCACTCGGGGGAATATCTTTCTTTTAGAGGGAACAGTGGAAGGAACCAAAAAGGCACTGGTGAATGTCTTCGGACCTCGAAAGGATCTGCTCTATATCAATGCGAAATGTGTCCGTATCTGGGAAACAGGACAAGACGATTCCCGCTCCAGCCAAGTGGACAACCAATATCCTCCAACGAGAAAGCGAACACTTTGTGCGGATTAACATGAGAGTTCTCTTGGTTCCTAAATAATCCCATTGCTCCATGCTATCGTCGGCAATGGGGGGTGTCTCCCTAGACGGTTGGTACGAATTCCCTTCTTCGAATCCGGGGCCCTGCATGCAGGGCCCCACTCTGACCGGCCGTCTTACCCGACTCTTCCAATCGCCGAATAAAGGTTGTGTGCAAGGAAGCAGGAACTGTATTCAAAGCAGTCCGAAACCGTCGTGGCGTTGTGTTTGAAATCAGACGGTTTACTCGACATATTCACGTGTCCAACCGTGACTTTCAAGGCATTTCTCCCTCATCATCTCTCCTGCGCCACTTTCGTAGCGTTTTTGTCTGCTGGTGACGGTGACTTCACCGTCCGGGCCTAATGTCCTAATATTACCCCGACCAAAATGAACATTCTCCCGGTTGCAGAGCGTAATTGCTGATTGCAAGTCTGATTCTGTCGCGCCAGGCTTGACCCATTGTTGTGTAGGACCACAGGCTGACAGTAGTAAAACACATAACCCAAGACATGACGGTACATTCATTTTCTTACCCCACACGAATGATTGACGGTTGGTAGCCGGGATGTCCTCTTTGGCCGTATCGTGTTCAATTGGAAAATATGGACTTGGGAAGTAACAAGGCCAATTGCAAACGCAGGGTCCAATCCGCACCTCCATCCGGGCGCACAACATTGGAAAAGGCCCCAATATTGGCGTTGAAGGGAAGTTTTCCAATACGAAACACTTTGCCAAAGCCTCCGCCCACGGGCATCGTCCACTTATTCCCTTTTCCCTCCGCCTCCCAATTGGCCGTGATAATGGGAGCCGAGGTGAGATACCAGCCGTGGGGGAGATTGTAATTAATAAAATATTGCGCAAAAAACTGGCTCACATCTTTGCGATCGTTATTCCCCGCATACGACCAGAGGTTGTTGGCCAGCAGCCCCACCACCCAAGGCCCTTTCATGAAGAGGCCCACTCCTGCCGGGCCGGCGGCCCATTTCCGTGAACCCAACATTTCATCCGTTCCTGTCGGAAATTGCAAAATGGGACCCAGTCCCCAAATGAATCCCTCACTTTTGGCCGGTGAAAGGAATAGGGATATGTTGGTGTCTCCCAAACCCCAGGTGTCGTCGCTGGTGGTTTGGAGATCCGGTTGTTTAATCACAGGCATGATCGTCCGGGTAATAAGATTCCAATCGTCTGTGAGATGAAAGGGAATCACCGGTTGAATATTCAGGACGTTTTGTGTCCGATGGTTGGGCTCCAGCCCGAAGTTCATGTTGTTTTGAAGAGGAATGCTAATAAGATCCGCTACAGGATTTTGCGTCTTCTTGGCCAGCTCGGTGTCACTGGCCCCAGGTTCGGCAGCACCAGCTTGAGTCACGAAAAACATTCCCAATCCCAATATCAGTCTTACGAAAATCATTTTAATTTTTCTCCAAGGTGGCGTGGTGGATGGTATATCGTTAGGTCTTTCACCATCATGCAAAGAGTCAATTTAGTTATAAAAACTAGAACATCGTGTGAAGGTCTCCATCAGAGACATTGAGGATGTGATCTAACACGGAAACTCGCCAATCGTCCATTGTCAGGGCGATTCGGACTTTGGCTGGATTAAGCCCGCATGAGATTGGCTCCTGTACTGCCTGATGATGGGAGATGTACCCCGCATGAATTGGTGGAGTCTAGGTTTGGAGGTATTTCTCTCGAAAAGATTATGGTGTTCGCCCAGCACCAAGGGCTCATCCCATCAGAAACCAGATTAACAACAGCAAAAACGCGCCCGGAAAAGCCCCGCGAGCGAAGAGATCGATTTTTCGCGCGTGGCGATCGTGACCGTGGGCGGCAAGAAAGCCTGTCACAATAACTGCGATCAACGCCAGGAGCACCAGGAGTGTACTCCCGACGGTGAAATAGTCCAGGTGGGTCATATAGGGAAGACGGGGGAGCAAGCTGGCTAGGACAAATCGATGCGCGATGAGAGTCAGAACGGAACTCGTCGCCACCGCGATCCGGACGCCGATGTGCTCTCGTCCGACCCAGAAAGCCGCCCACGACATAATGACGACGACCGCCAGTGGTAACACCACCTGCCAGAGGTAATATCCGACGTAGCGTTTGGCCTGGAATTGAAAGGCAAATCCTGCGGTGTGTATCTCTTCAATCGGGTTGTAGGGAGCCACGATCGCTTCGAACCGCAAAATCTTCCAATCCGCCAATGACAAGGTGTTTGCCATGGATCCGCCACGAATATTTCTCATGGACTCAGGCTCAAACGTCAATTCGTCGGCCTGATAACCCGCCGCCACAAACTGAATCGTGAAGTTATGACTATCCCTGGGAAAATCAGCCAGCATCAACCGTTGAGATAACTTCCCCGTATAGCGTTGATGATACATGACCGTTCCATCAGGCTGAACCTGCACAATTTCAGGCAACGAGTGCGGAATAACCCCTTGTTGGTTGGCGAGCAACAGTCTGGGATTCCACACTTCCGATAGGGGAATTTGGCGAATCGCCCCTTCGGGATTGGCCAAGCGCGCATCTTTCCAGCGAAGACGCAGATACACATTGGCGGTGAAGTTTTGGGCCGCATCATCAATGTCATCGATATCCACGACGAACACCATGAAATGTACGGTGGTCGGCCCTTTGAATTCCTCCGGGCGTTTGGCCGTGAGCTCCGCCTGGGCCGTCTCTTCCTGGGCGGCTTTTGCGGCCGCTTTCTGCAATGTCTTTTCAGTGGCCTTCTGAACCGCTTTTTCCATAGCTTTTTGGGCCGCCTTCTCGACGACCTTCTCCACGCTTTTTTCGGTGGCTTTCTCGACCGCTTTTTCCGCAGCTTTTTCGGCGACTTTCTCCATGGTTTTTTCAGTGACCTTCTCGACCGCTTTTTCCCCGGCTTGTGTCGTCGCTTGTTCGATCACGCTATCGGCACTGCCTTGAGCAAACACCACCGACATCTCATGGAGACAAGGCAACGCCATGAGCACAAAGCCCAGCAGGGCTGTTCGAAATACGACGGAATACGCAGCCATCAATTCAGACATTCAACCTCTCCTTACTGGCTTCTGGGCATCATTTCCCTCTGCCGGACGATGCACTATATTAAAATCTCTCCACAATTTCCATTCTTCCAACCCAAACAGAACAGGCCATGGCTCCACTTTCAAGGAAGGTCCAAAAGAGCGAGTTGATGAGAGAGGGAGATGGAAATTAGGTGGACGTCGTTTAGGCGGGTTTATCAGGAAACAGGATTTGAAACTGGAGTTGTAGCGTCCAGTCAGGTGCCCGATCTTGTTTTTCTAGAAAATAAAATCCCTGGAGTTTGATGTTGATCGGACGTTTTTCTCCACGGAATACCACTTTTCCGACTCCGCCTCCAATGGGGACTGTCCAGCGGTTCCGCTTGTCCTCCGCCTCCCAGTTCGCGGTGATCGACGGGGTAGAGGTCAGATACCAGCCATTGGGTAAATTGTAATTGACAAATGGCTCAATCAAAAGCAGGTTAACCTTGGGACGTTGTTTATCCCCTGCAAAGGACCAAAAATTTCCGACGACGGCACCCACCACCCAGGGAGCCGGTATGCTGACCAATGCAATCGTGGGCCCAACACTCCATTTCCCCGAACCCAGTCGATCATCCGTAGCCGTATTCAAAATAAACGTTGGGCCAACACCACCAATCAGTTTGAATCGTCGCTTGGATTCGTCACGCGCCAGAAACCCCGTATACGCAATATCTCCTAAACCGGCGAGACTTCCCGTTTTATTTTCTATGGCATTTGCGGGCAGGTAGGGGAGGGGAATCGTCAGCCGGTTCAGAAGGGCCCAGTCGCCAAATCTTCTTGTGGTAGAGGCTTGAAGATTGAAGGTATTAAAGAGATGATTGTTGGCCCCTTCCCCGAAATAGGTAGCATTGGTAAACCCCGCACGCACGAGATCGGACACGGGGTTCTCCACTTCTTCGGCCAGCTTTTTAATATCTTCTGCATGGGTGGGTTGACTCCCGAGAAATCCCAGGATCACTCCGGCCATGATCCAGCTTGTACATGTTTTTATACAGGCCAAGAATATTCCTTTTGCACAACCAAGCCTCGGTTGAGGTTCAGTGGAAATTAACATCAAATGGTACTAGGAGAAGAGTCAATTATTTGTAGGGTAGTTTAGCAGGACTGGTGAAAAAATATCTCTCATCAAAAATCTCAGTACGAACGGAGGAGCCTCTATTTTTTTCGGGTTGCTCACCTGGCGTATAAAAAGGAAGACCGGAAAAAATGATGGGAATAGGGGGGAAGAAGAAATTACGGTTATCACGGGAATTAGGGATGGAAGGCTTCGTTTTCACATTCAACGAATTTGCCATTCATCAAACATATTCTAAGATGTAACAACCGGGCACGGTTCCGGGCTGTGGTTTCAATTGATGTCGACTCAATAACGTAATTGGATTTCATCTATCGAAAATATTCATAATAGCATTTCGGAAATTGCGCATGATAGGCTCGCCGTCTATGACCATGATGGTTTCAAAGCGACAAAAGACCAGGTGTCTCTCTTGCCTTGTGCTGATGACATCTGTCCTGTTTCTCCTCCTTGGGGCTGAATCAGGGGCTTCTCAAGAGTTGGAGGACGACCGGTTCCGCGCGAAGTTCCGTCAAGCTCTGAAGCCGTGGACAGGTGATTGGGATGGGATGGTCATACGCAACCAAATTCGGGTCCTTGTTCCCTTTAGCAAAACATTTTACTTTCTGGACGGCGGAAGACAGCGTGGGCTCACCTACGATCTTATGAAAATATTTGAAAAGCAGATCAACAAAGATTTGAAGCGGAAGATCGTGCAGGTTCAGTTCGTCTTCATTCCTGTCAACCGTGATGAGCTCATTCCGGATTTGCTTAATGGGGTTGGTGATATTGCCGCAGGTGGCCTCACGATTACACACGAACGAAAGGAACTCATTGATTTTTCCGAGCCGGTTCTCACCAACGTTCGCGAGATTATTGTCACGGGTCCTAGTAGCCCCACTCTCTCCAGTCTGGATGATCTTTCCGGAAAAACCATTCATGTGCGGAAGTCCAGTAGTTTTTATGAACACCTTGTTCGCTTGAATGCCTCGTTTCTCAGTGCCGGGAAACCGAAGCTCAAGCTCATCCCTGAGGAGGAGAACCTTGAAGACGAGGATCTTCTCGAAATGGTGAACGCGGGTTTATTGCCGATGCTCGTCATGGATAGCCCCAAGGCGGAGTTTTGGGCAAAAATTTTTGAGAATATCCGCCTGCATCCGGACATTGCCGTCAATACAGGTGGGGAGATCGCTTGGGCCTTTCGCAAAAACAGTCCGAAGCTGAAAAAGGTGATCAACCGGTTTGTCAGGAATAATAAGAAGGGCACCTTAATCGGAAACATGTTATTCACCCGGTATTTGAAAAACACCACTTATGTCAAAAATGCCCTGGCAACACACGAACGAAAAAAATTTCAAAGTCTCATGCACGTGTTTGAAAAGACCGCCAAGCCATATGGATTTGACTGGGTGCTCGCCATGGCCCTTGGCTACCAGGAGTCCATGTTGGACCAACGGAAAAGAAGTTCTGCGGGTGCCATCGGTGTGATGCAACTCTTGCCCAGTACCGCCCGGGATCCAAACGTTAATATTCCAAATATTAATAAGCTTGAGCCCAATATTCATGCCGGAGTCAAATACTTACATTTCCTGCATGACCGGTATTTTAAGGACCCGAATATGAGCGTGTTGAACCAATGGCTCTTTGCGATAGCTTCATATAATGCGGGCCCTGCCAGGATCGCGAAGCTCCGGACTGAGGCGCCATCGATGGACTTGAATCCGAATAAGTGGTTTAAAAATGTGGAGATATTGGCGGCGAAGCATATTGGTCGCGAGACCGTGCAATACGTGAGTAACATCTACAAATATTTTATTGCATATCGCCTGATTCTGGAAAAAGAGGAAATGAAATCAACGGTGCAACATTAAACTCTGTAAGGAGCATTGATCAAAATAGGCCTTCCTTGAGTGACCCGTGGCCAGCGATGACCACCTTCGAGGCCATGCTACGAGTGGCTCAGCATGCGGACGTAATCCGAGGGATGCCCCCCTGGATAGGAACAGATTGGGAGAGTGTTCCAGGCGTTGTCGATTCTTATTCCGCGGGTTGCCGACAACTGTGTTCGCCGCGCCATTGGCACAGGCGATAGCGGAGAGTATTGGCCCAGTATTGAAATGATTCTTCGACGTCATTCCATTCTGATGTGACTCCTGACAACGACTTTGCGCCGCCCCGGCGATCGACAGCAGCGGCCAAAAGAGTCCCAAGTTCTGAATCGGTCATTTTAGCTTCTACGCTGGCGCTGCCAACAAACGTTCCGGTTCCTGTGGCGAGAGTTTTCGTGCCAGAAATGACATATCCCGTCGGGAGGACACTGGAAATGGTATCTAGCACAATATTTGAGGCTTCGGCTTCTGTGAGTGCCACACTCAGACGCATGACATGAGGACCGGGTTCACGAACAACCCGGTAATCCGCCAATAACGCATTCTGTAATTTGCCCCTGAGGAGCGAGGTTAATCGAATGCGGTCTTCTCGGGGGATATGCCGAAGAGAAGATCCCTCTCCCATCCAGAGTTGGATTGGGTCAATCAGGACCTTGGTATAGTGTTTCCAATCCGCAATTGGGTTGACGTATCGCAGAAGGGCTTCACTGTCTCCCGTGCCTTTTTGAAGTATCGAATAATCATCGAGAAATCCGGATCTGCCGACAGTGCTTGCCTGTTGAGTGGTCGCACAAGCCGTCATGGCTAAAAGAACAAGGACCAGTAAGAATCGCTCTGCCATAGGCATGAATGGTCTCCTTTGCTTCGACAAATGTTTTGATAATTTCGATAACTGCAGAAATAAATTTTTTTGTTCTTCTTCTTCTTCCCGGTTGTTCTCACTCGTCGCTTAAAAGGTAGTGGGGCAGATTGTAGGAAGAACATTATGTGAAATTGTCCCCCTGCGTAGGAAGCCCTTTTCTATAACCTATGGCATGGTCAAAACTGGAATAGCAGTTGGTGAACATTGTCAGGTGAAATTCAGCATGTGGTCTAAACCGAAAACACACTCGTCGTCAACCTCGGCGCTTGGTAGAGGGGGAATCGTTTGCTATAACGATCAGACTCTTCTCGCGTATCGAGTGCAAATTGTGGCCGCTTGTCAAGCCGTTAAAATCTTTTTCTTGGCTTCTTTTCGGAAGATCATGACGGAACAGCCGGAGGGATTGTCTCGCAATTTCCTTCTAACCGGTCGCTCTCGTGTGGCTCTCTGACTCTTGAGCTTGCCTCTCCTAGGAAGAGGTGAGCCAACCATCCCTTTTTTCCAGAAATGAAAGTCATGAATGGGGTAGGGGGCATACTTTACCCTGCGAGTAGCGGAATCTATACTGCCTCGCACACCTATGACTCTTTCCCACCTTCTCATCCCTCACTGGTATTACTGGTTCCTGAGGACGCGCGTGAAATCTGGCGCGCGAGGAGTCTCGACCGGGCCCGTTCTTATCTGGGCTGTCATGACATGGTTGCTGTTAGGGGGACCCGTGGCCGTCAGCGCCGCGGATGTCATTCTGCTCAAGAACGGCGACCGCGTGAGTGGAAAGATTCTCCTCATGGAAGATACGGTTCTGACCGTCGATACGGATTACGCCGACGTCATCAAAATCGACTGGGATGATGTTGACGGACTGATATCCGACAAACCCTTATGGGTGGCCTTTCATGATGGGGCCATGATTCCGGATGGCGTGGGGGTTCGGGATGGGGATCGCTTGATTCTCTTTCGGCTCGACCCGGGTGGCCCGGTTCAACTGGACAAAATCAAAACGATAAATCTGTTTGAACTGTCCTACCGGGGGAACATTGGACTTGGGGGGAGTGCGACTTCAGGGAACACGTCCACCGAAACCATCAATGCCTCGGGAACGTTGACCGTGAACAAAGGCTGGCATCGATTTATTCTGGATGGGCAGGCGAATCGCGGCAAGGCCGATGGGCAAATCACTGCCCAAAATGCGGCATTGAATACCCGCTGGGACTACTTTCTGTCCAAACGGGCCTATATCCCGTTTATTAATTTCCTGGAGTATGACAAATTTCAAGACCTTGCTCTTCGAAGCACGAGTATCATCGGGGTTGGGTATGATCTCTTGGATCGCCGGACGAATTTCTTGACGGTCGCCGTGGGCCCGACGGCGGTGTATCAAAATTTCAAGTTTGAACCGAGCATGGTTATCCCGGGTTTTTCATGGCAACCCCGCTGGAATTTGGAATTTCTGGGTGGCGATCTGAAGCTCTGGCATGTTCATACCGGCACGCGGGATTTCGGGCGGGATAATGCGGTGCGGCTGAATGCCAATCAAGGTATGAGTATCTCTATCTATAAAGATCTCTCGATTCGGTTCGAATATAATGTGCGCTACAATTCCAGGCCTGCCGACGGTCGGAAAACCACCGATACCACCATTATCTTTGGGTTGAGCCTGGATTTATTGGGGTAGCGATGCCAAGAGAACAAGGGACATATTTCTATTCAACCCAATGAAGCACATCCCTGATGATCGACCATCGTGGAGCTTTCGTGGTCGCTCCTTTCCCTAAGATCCAATGTTCAAAGACTTTACCGATCGTCCCATCCCTCTTTTTCAATTCCAACCAGGCATTGACGAAATCCACCAGATCCTGATCCTTCTTGGGCATGGGATAGACCATCGGTATGGTCATCGGATGCGGCAGGGGCACGACCACCGTGTAGGCGGGATAGATTAAGGTCCAACTCGAACCGGGCTCTGCCAGAAATAACAGGGCATCAAGTTCTTCGGACCGCTCTAAAAAAAAATCACGCGGGGAAGCGAGTGGTACCCACTTCACGTGAGGTACCGCTTTCTCTGCCATGGCTCGATAATAGTGTGAGTTGGCAGGAATCCCGATCTTCAGATCATTCCGGCTCTGAATGTTTTTCCATGTCTTGAAGACATCCCGTTTGTGGTCTTGAACAATGAAGGCGATCGTTCCATCCATATATCCCTGAGACATGGCAACCTTTGCTGCCAACCCGGGCCGAAGCACGGAGCCGGACATCACGATGTCACAGGTTTGGGCATTCAAATACTGCTCGATTTTTGCCCTGTCGGGAAGTCGGATGAATTCCACAGTCACCTGGAGGTCTTTTGCCAGAAGATGCGCCATTTCAATGTCGAACCCCACCAAATCTCCAGCATTGTTTTTGAATGCAAATGGTAGACTGTCTGAAAAATAACCGACTTTCAGTTTGCCGCGATGCCGGATGGCCAACAGATCTCCGGCCTCTTCTGCTTCCCCTCTTAGACCATCAGGGGATAGTTCTCCCATGTCGGTGGGGACCGGCTCATGTCTCAAGGTCATGTCCGCGAAGGCTTGATACTTGGTATATTGGGGATTAATCGCATACGTCAAAAACAGGCCGGTCCCTCCCATGACTGCCACCCCAAGTATGAATATGGCAGTGAGAAATCCAACCAATTTTCCCCAATGGACCTGCAATCGTCCGGCCATGGCGCAGCTCCCAAGGAGTCCGAGCGCCCACATGTGCATGGTTGCCGTGAGCGTCCCGAAGCGGCCGGTGAATACATCCACGGTCACAAACAGGTTGAACATGTCAGAAGGAAGACGAAACAGGTCCAATAAAAATGGAATTCCAACCAGGGTCCCGCCGAAAAAACTTGCCAGCCCGGAGAGCAGAAAGCTGGGATATTGGGAAAAGGACAACCCCGATCCCACAAACCATCCCGCAAACGGGACAAAGGTCAGACTCAGTAACAACCCGCAGGATGGAAAGGTGTACGAGGTGGGGATAATAACCTCGATGGTTGCGGTTTCTTCATCAGCGAGTTCGGCGCGCTTTAACAATTCTCTACCTGATTGCGTCAACAGCGGTAGGATAATCATGGAGTTGCCGGTTGCAAAGGCGGTCAAGAGCGCCCCACGAGCCGACCGGATAATATCCCGGTATGTGAGGGGGGTGAGATTGGCGACTAACGTCGGTAGGACCCCGAATGTTAAAAAAATGGCTGCCACGATATAGGAAACGAGATAGACTTGAAGCCGACCCAGTTCCTCAAAGTTCATTGTGCCCGCCGCACTGGCCGCAATAGCAAAAACTCCCAACGGTGCCAGTTGAATGACGAGATCCGTCACGCGTGTCATCGATTTCAATAACGTCGACAAGACGTCAAGCAGAGGTTTCTTCTGTTCAATACCAATCAGGGCAATTCCGACAATGATACTGAAGAGAACCACGGCGGGCACAGTGTTATTGGCCAGGGCAAAAAATGGATTGGCCGGAATATATAATTCCAGAAAATTGATCGCGTGCGGTTCTTCAACCAACGAAGGACTGAAAAACATGGCGGATTTCCATTGAGGAAACGTCAGGGGGACTGCCGTCACCATTGTGAGGGCGATGCCCCACAAGACCAACAGAAATCCCCCGGCCTTTTTCCCCAGAGAACGTGCTTCCGCATACGTCAAGCTTCCCAAACCCGTGATCAGGGAGAGCATCAAAAATGGCAGGATGGACATTTGCAAGAGTTGAATGAAGACCTGACCAATGACATAGAACTTCTGGGCCCTTTCTCCAAGGAATATTCCCGCAAAAATGCCGATTCCCATTCCGAGAAAGATTTTTGCGGATAGGCTTAGACCAGTGGCTTTCCCAACAGGCTTTTCCATAAGAAAACATAGAAGGACGTGAGAATAAAATTTCCCGAATAGGAGGTGGTGCGGTACCTTTTTATCGTACCCATCAAAGAAATGTACAGTTTTTTTGTCATACCGAGCCTACAAGACTTGAGAAACACGCGGTTGGTTGAATGTGTGCTCGCATATATGTCAGTCTTCCGTTCCTGAGTTTCCATTTGCGGATGTGGCTCCCGTCTTGCTGCTTGGTCCGCAATGGAATGCTCATTTCAATCTTGAGATCTCTTTCATCAAGGGCTTCCCATGCGCCGTGTGACAACAGCTTTTGGTCTATTCATTGGGGCATTGCTCATCTGTGGTACGGGGGCTTGGGGCACGCTAGCCCTGTATGTTGACGGGCCGGGCACCGAGACCCTACGAACCGTTCTGGCTGCAGGCTATGCCGTCGCGGGCCTGGCCGCCTTGGGAGCCTATTGCACCAGGCGATTTCGTCGGAGAGCCGCTGTTGGCTATGCGGGGATGTTCATCGTGCTCATTGTCTGGTGGAGCATGATCGAACCGTCCAATGATCGCGAGTGGCAACCGGAAGTGGCCGTGCTTCCCTATGCCACCTTCGACGGAAATTTGATCACCGTCCACAACATTCGAAACTTTGACTACCGTACGGAAACGGACTTTACGCCGGCCTATTACGATCGCACATATGATCTCACCAAACTGGATTCCGCGGACCTCGTCGCGGCCTATTGGATGGGCCCGATGATCGCGCATATTTTTCTCACGTTCGGGTTCGGTGATGACCACTTGGCCATTTCCATCGAGGCCAGGAAGGAAGCCACGGAAGGCTATTCTTCGATCAAAGGATTTTTTAAGCAGTACGAACTGATCTATATTGTGGGTGACGAACGGGATCTGATCCGGGTCCGGACGAATTATCGGAAAGATCCGCCCGAAGACGTGTACCTGTATGCATTGGCCGGATCACCGGAAAACGCTAAACAGGTGTTTCTGGGTTACATGAACACCATCAACGACCTCCGCGAGCGGCCAAAGTTCTATAATACCCTCACCGCCAACTGCACGAATGTCATCTGGATGCACACGCGATTGAATCCCGGCCATGTGCCATTTTCCTGGAAGATCCTGTTAAGCGGGTATACTCCTGCCTATCTTCATGAGCAGGGGAAATTGGGCCACGATTTTTCGTTCGAAGCATTGCAGGCTCGTGCCCATATTAACGAACGGGCCAGGCAGGCCGATCACGCTGCCGACTTTTCCGCCCGTATCCGTGCCATTCCTTCGTCTTCGTAACCTGGCCGCAAACAGACGCGGACTTTCCCTACGTCTTGTATCATCATCTCTCCTGTCCTCCAGTTTTGAGTCCTTGTTGAGCCGTATTCCTCTCTAAATTTTATTTTTGAATAACGGTTTTGGTAGGTTCCTCCGCCCCAAAAATCCATCCCGAAAGTAAGCGATGATCTTTCAACAGATCGAAAGCGGATTCCTGATTTCTGATCCCTTCTTCGGCTGTAGAATTTTGGGGCTAGACTCCTATTTGCCAGTGTGGCTTTTAGCCTCAGGCTCTCTGAAGAAAATCTCCAATCCTTCAACATTGTTCAAAGAAATCAATCTTGAGTGGATGTCCTGATGAATGTCACGTTCAGCACAACAATTGCAATTTTCCGAAATTGCAAAAACGTGATTCAGTGAAATTTCACAGAAAAAAGAACGTGAATAATTTCTCAGCCTCAGGCCCGTCCGGGAAGCCGTTTTCAACATGGTCTGAACCTTACGGCAAACACTCCAGCCTAGTGATTTCGGCAGAATGGATGCTCTCCTCTGGGGGAGGCGTTTCGGGCGACACTGCGCCGGTCGGCATGGCCGGCTGGCCTTGTATGAGTAAGGTCTAGGAAGACAAAAAGGTGAAGTCACAACACGTGAAGGCAAAATAACTGGGAGGCACAACACATGAAGGTCATCATCGTTGGCGGAGTGGCTGGGGGGGCATCCTGTGCGGCGCGTCTGCGCCGGTTGGATGAAAAAGTGGAAATCCTCATGGTGGAGCGGGGGCCGTATGTTTCTTACGCAAACTGCGGGCTGCCCTATCATATTAGCGGCGTGATTGAAAAAGAATCGAGCCTGCTGGTGGGGACCGAACAGATGTTTCGCGCCATGTTCGCCATCGATGTGCGCACGAACTGCGAGGCCATCGCGATTGATCCGAAGAAAAAAACCGTGGACTTGCGCGACGTGAAGACCGGCAACGTCACGACGGAGGCCTACGACAAGCTCGTGCTGTCGCCCGGCGCGGCCTCGGTTCATCCGCTCATGCCAGGCATCGATCTGCCGGGGATTTTCCATGTGCGGACCGTGCCGGACGCCAGAACGATTCGCGAGTGGATCGAGAAGGGCACGGAGTTTCTCGCGGGAATGTATAACTACTCGGGCATTCAGATGGTCAAGCCCGTACGGCGGGCGGTGGTGGTCGGCGGTGGATTCATCGGCCTCGAGACGGCGGAAAATCTGATCCATGCCGGGTTCAACGTGACCCTCATCCAGAAGCCCGATCATGTTCTCGACCCGCTGGACCCGGAAATTGCCTGTCTCGTTCAGGGTCACATTAAGAGGCATGGCGTGCAGGTGGTCGCCAACGACGGCGTGGTCGGGTTCAAACAGTTGGACGGTGGTGCTATTGAGGTCCAGACCAACTCCGGCAAGGCGTTTCCGGCGGACATCGTGATCCTCGCGATCGGCGTGAAGCCGGACACGACGCTGGCCAAATCGGCAGGCCTCACCATCGGCAAACGTGGGGGCATCCGCGTGGACGACCACATGCGCACGAGCGCCCCGGACATCTTCGCCGTGGGCGATGCTATTGAGGTCAAGGACTATGGAACCGGGGAGTGGAGCTTGATTTCGCTCGCCGGGCCGGCCAACCGGCAGGGCCGCATTGCGGCCGATGTGATTGCCGGACGTGATTCCCGTTACCGGGGCACGCAGGGCACAGCGATCATCGGCCTGTTCGGCGGCGCGGCCGCCTGGACCGGAGTTAGTGAGAAAACACTCCAGCGACTTGGCGACACGGACTACGAGAAAGTGTACCTTTTCCCGAATTCGCACGCCGGCTACTACCCGGGCGCCAAGATGCTCGGGTTGAAGTTCCTCTTCCGCAAATCCAACGGGAAGGTTCTCGGCGCGCAGGCCCTGGGCGAAGACGGACCGGCGGTGGACAAACGGATCAGCGCCCTGGCCATGGCTATCCAGATGGGCGCGACGATCTACGACCTCGAAGAATCCGAACTGTGTTACGCGCCCCAGTTCGGCAGCGCCAAGGATCCGGTCAACTTCGCCGGCATGGTGGCCGCCGATGTGCTGCACGGCGACATGCCGCTCAGTCACTGGGATTCACTAGATGGGGCCTTCCTTCTCGATGTCCGCAATCCGGCCGAGTTGGTCGTGGAAAAGGTGTCAGGCGCGCTCAACATCCCGCTGCCGCAACTCCGCGGCCGCCTGGGCGAACTCCCACAGGACCGCGAGATTCACATTATCTGCCGTTCCGCCCAGCGCGCCTACTACGCGACGCGCATCCTGCTTCAGAACGGCTTCAAAGCGAAAAACATCTCCGGCGGTATGCTCTCACGGGCGATGCACTCGATGAAGTGAGGAGTCGAGCATAGCGCGAGGCTGGCGACAAGCCTGGCCCTGGCGGTTTTTGGAAAGTAAACGAAGTGGATACGGGTAAAAGTCACACATCAAACGAAAACAAGGAGAAAGCCCCATGGCAACCGCAACAAAGAATTCCACAGCCCGCGTCAAGGCCGATAACGCACGGATCGATCGGCTGAAAGAGCAACTTAGGAGTACTCCTCAGGAAGTTGATTTTGAGCGGGTCAGGATCATGTCAGAGGTCTATGAGGACACCGCTGGCTACCAGCAGATCATCCGTAGAGCCAAGTTCATGGCAACCCTGCTCGAGAGAAAGAATCTGTACATCGACGACAACCTCTTCGTGGGCAGCATGGCGAGCACCGTCAACGGCATCTACACGTACCCGGAGTGGAACGTGGAGTGGATGAAGCAAGAGAAAACGGTCGAAAAATCGCCGACTCCAGAGGACAGGAAGGCGAACGAGTGGGCGCTCAATTACTGGGACAAGCGTGCGCTGAAGCCTCGAACCCTCGAGATCTTCGAGAAGAGGTATGGGTTTGATCCGCGCCCTGCCTATGACGCCGGCTTCGTCGTCGAGTTCTTCAACTGGCCGGGTGGCGGAGGCAACCTGAACTATCCCAGGGTCTACAACGAAGGACTCGGGAGCATGATCAAGGAGGTCAGGGAGCGGCAGATGTCGCTCGAGATGCGGCTGCCGAATGCCTCCAAGCTCTACTTTTATGAAGCTTGTCTCATTACCATGAATTCCATCATCGGCCTGGCTCATCGCTATGCGACGCTGGCCCGGGAAATGGCAGCAAAGGAGAAAGACGAAATCCGTAAAGGGGAGCTTCTCTCGATTGCCGAAACCTGCGAATGGGTTCCCGAGCATCCCGCCCGGAATCTGAGAGAGGCCATGCAATGCCATTTCCTGTGCCATATCGCGGCCGAAATCGAGCAGGTTGGCTGCGGTTACTCCGAGGCCTATCTGGGTCAGAACTTCGAGCCGTTACTACCAGGCCGACAAAGCGGCCGGGCTGATTGGATACGACGAGGCAGTTTTTATGTTCAAGAACCTCGTCATCAAGCTGAACGAGATCGAACTACTACTACGGCGAGCAGGTCGCCCTGCAAAACTCTGCGGACCTGGGTCAGAGCATCTCTCTCGGCGGCTATACCGAGGATGGTGAAGATGCCACCGCGGAAATGGACTACGTGATTCTGGATGCATGCGGCTATCTCGCTCTGCCACAGCCTCCACTGTCCTGCGTCTACACGAAGGACATTCCGGGGAAATTCCTCGAAAAGGTTCTCGATGTCATCGGCACCGGTGTCGGCATGCCTCAATTCGTGAACGCCGAAGTGATGATCAAGCGAGCCCTGCATTTATGGGGCCACAACGAAAGGGTGGGCGATCTCCCACTCGAGAAAGCCAGGCGCACCTGTGTCGGGGCCTGCGTGGGCAGTTACATCCCCTACGAGACCGGGCATCCGGTGGAAGGTCAACCCAATCTGGGCAAGGTGCTCGAGTTGACGATGAACAATGGCTTCGATCCCCGCACCAAAAAGCAGATCGGGCCCAAGACCGGCGATCCCGAAGATTTCAAGAACTTCGAAGAGCTGTACGCCGCATTCGAACAGCAGCTTCAATGCTGTGAGGACATTCTCCGTCGAGGTGCATGGATCGCGAGCATGCTGACCGCTGAATTCCTGCCGGTCACCTGGCGCTCCATCCTGACCAAGGGATGCATCGAAACCGGCACCGAGACCTGGAACGGCGGGGCCAACTACTACACAGTCGCCCAGATCTCGGTCGGCGCGGTGGATGCAGCCAACGGACTGATGGCGGTGAAGGATCTGGTGTTCGACAACAAGAAGCTGAGCATGGCCGAATTGAAGAAGGCCCTGTCTGCCAACTTCGAGGAAGGATATGAAAAGGTCGGGAAGATGTGCCTCGACGCTCCCAAGCACGGAAACGACATCCCCGAAGTAAACAGGCTAGTCCGCAGGGTCTACGACAGCATCTTGCACGCGTTCAACAATGTCGATGGGGGTGGCAACTACATCAGCAAGGACATCAAGACGTCACTCGATGCCTATACCAAGAGCGTCCACAACCTGATGGGGATGGTGACCGGGGCGCTACCGACCGGCAAGAAAGCCGGAGTGGCGCTCACCGATGGAAGTATTTCGGCCATGCCGGGTACCGACGTCAACGGACCCACGGCGCTGGTGATGTCTGCAGCAAAAGGTGTGGATGCAGTCAAGTGGTGCGCAACCCACATGAACATGAAGCTCCCGCCCGATCAACTCAAGTCCCGCAAGGGCAGGGATAACGTCCTGCAGCTGGTCAAGACCCTCTTCGACAACGGTGGCTATCACATTCAATTCAATGTGCTCAACACCGACATTCTCAGGGACGCGCAGAAGCACCCGGAAAAGTACCGCGACCTCGTGGTCCGGGTGGCCGGGTTCAGCGCGTTCTTCACCAAGCTTCACGTGGGTGTTCAGAACGAGATCATCGAACGGACCTTGCAATCGTTCGACGGTCGGCAATGCTGAAATCCAACAGAACCGGTGCGGCGTGGCGGTTCGCCACGCCGCACCGGAGGTTCCTTGAAAATACACAACACGGAAGGAGGCAAGGCGATGAATACGATCAATAGAGGAGGTACATCATGACCGCAGATGTGAGTCGTGCCGGTTCCCTCAGGCGTATTGCCATCAATGTGGGCGCCGGGTACGTACCAGGGATGAATGCTGTGGTCATGGGGGCGACCTTGGCCGCGGGCCAATTGGGATGGGAAGTTGTGGGCATCCGAGATGGGTTTGAAGGACTGCTGCACCCGGACCGCTACCCCGATGGTGGACTGGTGGCCCTCACCCCACAACTGCTTGAGAATTTTGACCCGGCAGCCGGGGGTCTCCTGGGCCAGTCGGCACGGGTCGATCCGTTCCATGTCCGCCACCTCAACGAAGACCAAATGGTTGAGGAAGTGGACATGTCCGATGAGTTGTTAAAGAGGCTGAAGGCTGAAAAGATTGATGCCTTGATTTCAATCGTAGGTGGCCGGGGTTTAAGTATACTCTTCAAGCTCCATCGCAAAGGGCTCAGGACGGTGTGCGTACCCCGGTCGATCGAGAACGACATCGCCGCAACCATGGTGTCCTTTGGCTTCAACAGTGCGCTCAGCTTCACCATCGAGATGCTCGACAAGGCTCGCCAGGCGGCCCAGGCAGCCAGGAAAATTGCCGTGGTGGAAGTCCTGGGGGAGCAGGCCGGATGGCTGGCGCTGCAGTCCGGTATTGCCGTGTGTGCCGATGCGGTGCTGATTCCTGAGATTCCGGGCGATCTGCGCAAGGTGGCCGCGAGGTTGAAGGAGAAGATGACGTCCAGTCGGCCTTACGGGCTCGTGGTGGTGGCCGAAGGGGCGCAATGCGTCGATGACCCGAAAACCCAGGCGGATAAGCCATCCGCCAATCGTCTCAAAGCTTCTCTATCGCCGCTGGCGACCGGTGAGACCAGCGGCCACCACGTCATCCGGCGATCGGGTCATGCAGCCGAGACCGTGGCGAACAAACTGCAACTGCTGATTGCCGAGGAAACCTTTCCCCTTGTCCTGGGTCCCTGGGCCAGGGGCGGCGCCGCCACTGCCGTCGACCGCCAACTGGGTCTGGGGTACGGGGCTGGAGCGGTCAGGGCCCTTGAGGCCGGCCAACATGGGGTGATGGTGGCGTTTGTTCCGCCAGACATCAAGTTCGTGCCGCTGTCGGAAGCGATCAACAAAGTCAGAACGGTGCCCGCGGACAGTGTATTCATACAGATCGCCCGATCACTCGGCATCTTTTTGGGGAGGGAACTATGAGCACTCAATCGATGAACCCGTCCGATCCGACCGGGACCGTCCTGAATATCCAGCGTTATTGCGGCGAGGACGGTCCCGGCACTCGGACGACTGTTTTTCTGAAGGGCTGCTCGCTGCGCTGCAAATGGTGCAGCAATCCCGAGAGCATCCGCCCGAAGCCGGAACTGGCCTACGACCCCAAAACGTGCACCGGCAAGGCGTGCAGCCTCTGTTTGAAGCCTCCCTTCCCGGAAGGGGCCTTCTATTTTGCGGAGGGCGATGATCAGCACGTGAAAGTCAACTGGGATCTGACCTCCGGCTGCGACGAAGCCATGACTTCGCTCTGCCCGACCGGCGCGCTCGAAATGTACGGTAAACGGATGACCGTGAACGAAGTGTTGGACGAGGTAGAGAAGGATAGTTCGTTCTACCGCAATACCGGCGGTGGCATCACCCTGAGCGGTGGCGAATGTCTGCTGCAACCGGACTTCAGTGCCGCCTTACTCGAGGGCGCGCACCAGCGCGGCATTAACACGGCCATCGAAACGGCGGGCAACGTGCCCTGGCGTTTCATGGAAAAGGTGCTGCCCCATGTGGATACGATGCTTCATGACCACAAATTGACGATCCCGGAGCGGCACAAGAAATGGACCGGGGTAGGCAACGAGCGAATTCTGGAGAATTTCAAAAAAGCCTACGAGACGTTTCCCAATATCGATTTCATTGCCCGCACGCCACTGATCCCCGGCGTGAATGCTGATGAGGAGTTCATCCGGGAAGTTCTGGCGTTCATCCGCCCGTACAAGAACGTGATCGACTATGAGTTGTTGCCCTATCACCGTTTCGGTCTGGGCAAGTACGAACACCTTGGTAAGGTGTACGAACTCGACGATTTCAGGTCGCCTTCCACGGAATTGGTTCAGCGCCTCCAAGCCATCATTGACGAAGCCTTTGGCCGCAGTGGCGAACATGCCAAGGGGGGGGAATGACCGCGATTCATGACGCAAGATAAGAGAGCGACAGACCATGTCGATGTATCCGAAGAACATGTGTTTCACGTCGGAATCGGTGACCGAAGGGCATCCGGACAAGTTCTGCGACCTGATCTCGGACACGGTGCTGGACGAATGCCTGAAGCGCGATCCCATGGCACGTGTGGCGTGTGAGACCTACATCACGATGGGGCTGGTGAACGTCGGCGGCGAAATGACGACGCATGCGCTCTTCGATGTCGCCAAGGTGGTGCGGCAGCTTGGCAATGACGTGGGCTATACCTCGCCGGAGTATGGCTTTGACGTGAATACTGCGGCCATCATCCAGACCCTTCACGCGCAATCCCCGGACATCAGTATGGGTGTGTCGAAAAAGGGCAAGGAGATCGGGGCCGGCGATCAGGGCCTGATGTTCGGCTATGCCTGTCAACAGACAAAGGAGCTGATGCCGCTACCCATCACGTTGGCGCACAAGCTGGCGAAGAAGTTGGCAGAGGTACGCAAGAAGAAGGTGTTGCCGTACCTCGGTCCAGACGGGAAGACACAGGTGACAGTTGAGTATCGCGACAGCAAGCCGGTGCGCGTCGATTACGTGGTGATCGCCGCCTCGCACACCGCGGCCGTTGTGACCCGCAACGGAAAATTCACGACCGATGAGGCCAAGCGAGAGATCATTGCCAAGGTCGTGCACCCGGTGGTCGGCAATTTACTCGACAAGAAGACCAAGATCACGGTGAACGGCACGGGCAAGTTTCTGGTCAGCGGTCCTCAAGCGGACACCGGGCTGACGGGCCGCAAGATCATCGTGGATACCTACGGTGGGTGGGCCGTGCACGGGGGTGGGGCGTTCAGCGGCAAGGATCCCACGAAGGTGGACCGCTCTGGCGGATACATGGCGAGGTATGTGGCGAAGAACCTCGTCGCGGCCGGACTGGCAAAGGAATGTCTGGTGCAAATCGCTTACTGCATCGGGCTGGTCGATCCGGTGTCCGTGATGGTAAACAGCTACGGGACCGGGACGCTCCCTGACGAGGTCTTGTCGAAGCTTGTGCGGAAGGTCTTCCCGCTATCACCAAGGGGAATCATCGACCACCTGAAGCTGAGGCAGCCCGTCTACCGCCAGACAGCGGCGTACGGCCACTTCGGCCGCAAGGAGTTCGCGTGGGAACGCGTGGACGCCACGGAGGAGCTACTGGCCAAAGCAAAAAAAATATAACACTCAACGCGTTCGAGGCGAAGACAACAACGGATTCCATGCCAGGAATATTTCGGGCGGTAGGCTGTCGTGCGAAATGAACCCTATCGGTGAATTGCAGAAACTTTAACAACAGCAGGATAACTCAGGTGTTAGGACCTGGTTTCCAAAAAACCGCTATCGCTACCAGTTCGGTGATGCGCAATAGGAGAAAAGGAGTTACAGAATTATGGCTAATGAAACAAAAGGAAGTGGGGGACCGACTGGATGCTCTCCTGGAGACCTCACAAGGAAGGACTTAGGCATGAGTAAGGAAGCTAAGCAATCAACCGCGACCTCACAGAAAAGAGTCAGTACGACAGTGCCATTGAACTGGAAAGAGGTATGGTTCACCAACTGCCCGATGGTGTCCGCCAACAACGTCGACCAGGAACTTGGCTGGTGCCGTGAGGAGTTCAAGAAGATCGGCGTCGAGTACGCCTACTTCCGCCACGCACCCGAGAACAACTGGTACCCGCACTATGTCCACAACCTCGACAATCTCATCCGCTTCGGCGGCCTCTACCCGCCGATCCATGTCCACGCCGACATCCGCCGCACCGTGCTGCTGGGGGCGACGTGGGTCTACGAGGGAGGGGTGATGCAGGTGCGCGCCCGCGATACGATCTTCCGGGTGAAAGATCTGAAGGGCAAGAAGATCGGCATCACCAAGAGCCTGAACACCATCAAGAACGACTGGTGGCGCATCCAGGAGCACATGGGCATCGAAAATATCCTGATGCTGAACGACATGACCATGAAGGACATCGAGCTTGTCGAGTTCCCCTACCCGGATGACTGGTATGACAAGCCTGAGATGTTGACCCCGCCGATGAACAATCCGTCGGAGCTGTGGATGCGCCGTGACCACAAGCACGATTATGCCTTCCGACCATTGGAGAAGGCACTGCTCGACGGGACCGTCGATGCCATCTACAACCAGATGGGACAATTAGGACAGCTCTCGGAGGCCACGGGCGAAATCAAGTCCATCTTCGACCTGTCCAAGCACCCTGACTGGACCGTGCAGGTGGCGAATACCCCCGCCGTCATCACCTGCACCGACGTGATGGCCAAGGAGCACCCTGAATTGGTTGTCGCCTACATGAAGGCCATGATCAAGGTCGGTTTGTGGGCGAACCGGAACAAGCACGCCGCCGCGGAAATCCTCAACCGGCAGACGTTCTACCTAGACGCCGAGCACACCTACCAGGGCATCAAGGATGTCGACATGGTGCCGAGCCTGAGTGCGCAGAACATGCAATGCATCAAGATCGGCAAGGACTTCATGTTGAGCCACGGTTACATCAAGAATGACTTTGATGTGGACCAATGGGCCGCGCCGAAATTCCTGGAGCAGGCGGCGATTGATGTACTCAAAGAGGAATGGGAGAAAAGAAGCTGGAGCAAGCTTCCTAAGGGTGGCGGGCTCGAGGTGGAAGGCACGCGGCTCGGGTAGTCGGGATACGGCTCAGCACAAGCTAGTCTCGGCAAATGAGTAGTTGCGGAAGCTTAGATGGGGAGGGACACCAAACTTCAGGGGCTTGCCGTTTGGCGTCCCTCCCCGATGACTGAACGGAGGGAAGCATGGGCACGTCCTACCAGCTAGACACGATCATCAAGGTAGATCGGAGCTTATGTAATGGCTGCGAGGCTTGCATCCGATGCTGTCCCGGTGGACTGATCACTAGGGACCAATTCCCCGTTCCCACCGCGGACTCGTGGAACCTCTGCATTGACTGTGGGCATTGCGTGGCCATCTGTCCTACCGAGGCTCTGCATCAGCGCGCGATGGGGCCGGAGGATTGCGATCCGATCGATATTCATCTTATCCCCAGATGGGATCAGGTCAGACAATTCCTGATGACCAGGCGTTCAATTCGTGGCTATGTCAACAAACCAGTAGAAAAAGAAAAAATCCTGCAGTTATTGGATGTTGCCCGCTACGCACCGCACGGAGGGAACCGTCAGGTGCTACGTTGGCTGGTGATCAACGATCGTGTCAAAGTTGACCGGATTGCCGGGTTGACCATCGACTGGATGAAAAGCGTTAAAGATACGAACCCCGCGCTCTACCATGAAGCCAAACTGGAGCTGTTTATCAAACACTGGGAAGCGGGTAGAGATCACATTTCCAGAGGGGCACCCTGTATTATCCAGGCCTATGCCGCGAAAGATGAGCGGACGGCACAACCGGCTGCCTTCCTTGCCATTGCCAATATTCAATTGGCAGCAACCGCACTCGGTTTGGGAACCACTTGGACCGAAAGCATCGGGTTCGCCAGTCGAGCCTACTCACCCCTGCTTGAGGTCCTTGGGATGCCGGAAGGACAATTTCCTTATGCCACATTCCTGATCGGTTACCCGACTGAGTTCTATCACCGTATTCCAAAAAAGAAACCCGTCGATGTGACCTGGGGTTAAGGTCGGGCAAAAAACATACTCATGACTAACGAAACAAGATCAGCTGACTATTCAACGCTTCTGGTCGAGCAGCGCGACAACGGATTGCTTATCGTCACCCTCAACCGGCCCGATGAGGGCAATGCCCTTAACACGCAGATGTGTAGCGACCTGCTCGATCTGTGGACAGGATTGGTGCGCGACAGCGGCTCCGTCCGCTGCATCGTGCTGACCGGGGCTGGCGAACGCGCATTCTGCGCTGGCGGTGATATGAAGCAACGTCAAGGGATGACCGAGGATGCCTGGCGCCATCAGCACGAAATTGCCGAGCAGGCCTTTTGGACAATGATGGAATGCCCTGTACCGATCATCGCTGCCGTGAACGGCGATGCCTATGGCGGCGGCCTAGAAATGATCCTCGCGGTCGATTTTGCCTATGGCGTGGACAGCGCCCGGTTAGGTTTCCCCGAAGTGATGATCGGCATCATTCCCGGCGTGGGCGGCACGACGACCCTGCCACGTATCGTTGGTGAGCGTCGCGCCAATGAGATCGTATTTACCGGTGGCGCGTTTGGCGCAGCCGAGGCGCTGGAATGGGGTATTCTCAATCGTGTTTGCAGCGCAATGGAGTTGATGCCGGCGGCGCTCGCGACGGCCCAACTCATTGTCGCCAACGCGCCCTTGGCCGTCCGTCAGGCCAAAAAAGCGATCCACCAAGGCCTGCAAATGGATATTCGCACCGCACTACGCTTCGAAGTCGAGGCCTACAACCGATTGACTGTCACCGAGGATCGGCGCGAAGGCGTGCTGGCCTGGAACGAACGGCGCAAGCCTTTCTTCAAGGGACGTTGATATGCCAGAGCGTCCGGTAATGCGCAAAGAACAGAAGAAGGAACGCATTTATGCTTACGCAAATTAAGAAACCCACAATTCCACGCTCACGCGGACATCTACCGGACCAGGTTCCTGGAGGTGACGCATGTATACGCGAAGACGGCTGAGCCATGCCAGTGAGTTTATGCAGAAAATTTTAACAACAACACCGAGTAAATCGAAATAACACAGACTTTGAACACTGTTCTGCAATTTCTTCAGACCACATTCTCTCCATTGGTATTGCTCTTCACCGTGTCAAACCTGGCGGCCATGGGCCTCCAGGTGAAGATGCCAGAAGTCATCGAGGCGTTGCGGAACAAGAAATCCCTGACGCTGATCTTTGTGTGGGGCTGGGTGTTAGGCCCGACCTTCGGCTATTTGATCACCCGCATTCTTCCACTGGCGGAACCCTACATAGTCGTGGTGCTCCTCGCCAGCCTGGCGCCATGCGCGCCGTTTCTCCAGCAGATGGTTGGGAAAGCCAGCGGAGACATGGGCTTTGCGGGAGCCCTCATACCGCTGGTGGCAGTCGGCACGGTGGTGTTGATGCCGTTGATGGCCCCTCTTTTAATCAAGGGGCTGACGATCAATACTTTGGCGCTGGCGAAACCGCTCCTCCTGACCATCTTGCTGCCTCTGTTGATCGGAGCGGCAATCCGGCATTACGCCGGGAATGGGGCCACCAAGATTTTCCCGGCGGTCAAAGGGTTCGCCCTCCTCACCACATTGCTGACGATCGCATGGTGCCTGGTGATCTACGGCCGGGGGATGCTGAACACGGCAGGTAGTTTTGCCCTCCTCTCAATGACCCTGTTCATGGTCGGGATGGGCCTGATCACGTATCGCTTCGGCTTCGGCCTGAAACAGAATCAGCGAAGCGTCATGGCGCTGGGAATGGGCACCCGTAACGTTGCCGCAGTGTTAGCAGCGGCGCTTGCCATTCCGAACGGGGACCCGCGCATCGTGGTGATGGTCATCATGTGGACGTTGTGGTCGGTTGTCCTTGCGGCTATTGGAGCCAAAATATTCGCCAAACAAGCCGGCAAGATCAGTATGGCAAGTGAGACATGAACTTCCACGGCTTGCTTCACCGCTATTTCCCGATTCTGGATTGGGGGTCCAAATACAACAGGAAGACGTTCACCAAGCACCTGATCGTGGCGGGGATCGTCGCGGTCATGATGATTCCGCAGTCGCTAATTTATGCGCTGCGCGCGATGGGATTATTGCGACTGGGGTTTCTCTCGAACAGTCTCAGCCACGATTGACATGTTCCCCGAACTAAAGGAAAGGAAATCCATATGTTAGAAGAAAGCCATCACTATTTTCAGAAAGCTTCGGACGTTCTGGATCTGTCTCAAAACCTCAGAGAGATTCTGTTGGCCCCCTTTCGAGTGGTCAAAGTTGAAATTGTCACCGAAGCCGACAACGGAGATCTCCAGCATCACATGGGGTATCGCGTCCAACACAATAAATCCCGTGGTCCTCTCAAGGGGGGCTTGCGCTATCATCCGACGATGGACGAAGAACATGCCACCGCGCTGGCTAACCTGATGACCTGGAAGACTGCAGTCGTGGACGTGCCGTTTGGTGGAGCGAAAGGCGGCATCAATTGCGATCCTGCCCAACTGAGTGAACGGGAGCTGGCCAGCATCACCCGGAGGTTTGTCGAACAGATCCGGGATGTCATTGGTCCAACCATGGACATTCCCGCCCCCGACGTCAATACGAATGCGAAAGTCATGGGCTGGATTATGGATGAATATTCCAAGTACCACGGGTTTTCACCGGCTGTGGTAACCGGAAAACCATTGGAACTGTTCGGTTCTCCAGGCCGGGAAGAAGCCACAGGCCGGGGTTGTCTCTATGTGCTCGAGGAAGCTCTCAAGGAACACAACAAAGCCATTTCCGATATCACGGTGGCCATCCAGGGATTCGGCAACGTTGGCAGCCATGCGGCACGCCTCATCGCAGAGCGAGGAGCAAAAATTGTGGCAGTGGCGGATCACGGTGGGGGCATCTTTAATAAGACCGGACTGAACATTCCTCAGCTCATCGCCTATGTGAACGACAATACCAGCCGCACAGTCAACGGATTTCCGGAATCCGAGCCTTTCGAAGGCTCAGAGGTGATGACCTGGGATGCGGATGTCTTGATTCCCGCGGCTCTTGAAGGCGCAATCACGAAACACAACGCGAACGATGTGCGTGCAAGCATCATCGTCGAAGGCGCAAACAGTCCTACCACACCCGAGGCCAACGAGATTTTGTATAAGAAAGGCGTGTTAATCATCCCGGATATTCTGGCCAATGCCGGCGGTGTGACTGTCAGTTATTTCGAATGGGCGCAAAACATCCAGCAGTTTCGTTGGGAATTGGATCGGGTGACAGATGAGCTCTCAAAAACAATGCGGAAGGCCTATGCCGCGGTACGTGATGTCGCAGCCACACAGAAAATAGATTTCCGAACTGCCGCCTATATGTTGGCCATCACACGAGTCGGCAAGGCAGCCGTTTCCCGGCATCACAGTCTCAAGGGCGTGAAATTCTAAGCAGGCGTGGCCGGGAAAGTTGAAGCGCGCATGTCACTTTTTTAAGGATTGTCCGCAAGGATCCTTTCCGATTCTGTTGGAGAGATGATGATCGGGCTGTTGATCAGCCATGTTCTCTGCGCTCGTGGCCTCGTGCAGACAATCCATGAAAGGCTGTGAGAAACCGCGCGTGTTCTTGATAAAGTGCGCGACCCTCGGGACAGAAGTTTTGCGGAGTCTGAAGTTGTATTCATGGGTGAGGGTGCCCAGCACTCTGATCATCGTACCGGCTGGTATAAACAAATAGAGGGGAGCCCCTCATAACGAGAGAGGAAGAGAGCAACCATGGCAGAGAAAAAAAGCATCGTTGTCACAGAACAGAAGCGGTTGAATGACGCCCGCGAGGCGGGAATCCCATGGAAGAAATGGGGACCCTACTTGAGCGAGCGGCAGTGGGGCACGGTGCGCGAGGACTACAGTGAGAATGGCGATGCCTGGAATTTCTTTACCCACGATCACGCCCGCTCACGCGCCTATCGCTGGGGTGAGGACGGCATCGGGGGGATCTCCGATGACCAACAGCACCTCTGCTTTGCGCTCGCCCTCTGGAACGGGAAAGACCCGATCCTGAAAGAACGGCTTTTCGGGCTCACGAATAGCGAAGGCAATCACGGCGAGGACGTCAAAGAATATTATTTCTACCTCGACAGCACGCCGACGCATTCCTACATGAAGTATCTCTACAAGTATCCGCAGGCCGCCTTTCCCTATGCCGATCTGGTGGACACGAACCGCGGGCGTTCCCGAAACGAATCTGAGTATGAACTGCTCGACACCGGGGTGTTCAATGACGATCGTTACTTTGATGTCTTTGTGGAGTACGCCAAAGACGGCCCGGACGACATCCTGGTGCAGATCACCGCCGTCAACCGGGGGCCGGAGAAGGCGGAGCTGCACCTCTTGCCGACCCTGTGGTTTCGCAACGACTGGGCATCGTGGATCGCCGCATCCAA
>CAVSTN010000013.1:0-26088 GCA_963730905.1 uncultured Nitrospiraceae bacterium
CGCATCCGCCCAATAAGAGAGAGGCAGAGGGAGGGGACAACGACCGCGCAGGATTTGATGAAATCGAGTAATGGGGAGCAAGGTGATTCCTTTGTGATGATGAACCAAGAAGGCAAAAGGCAGCCAGGAAGCCCGGTGAAACCCCCTCCCGGGCGCTTGGCTTCTTCCTGCTCCAGTTTTTTAAAGGCTTTTTCAGCGTTCTTGCGAACGAAATCCCGAACCTCTTCGTCCAGTTCCTGCGCCTGTTGCAGCGCTTCCTTCATTTCCGCAAAAGACAGCTTGGTCAACACATAGTAGGTGGAGGTCTCGTCGTCCTTGTAACGGTCAATGGGACGAACTCCATTTAAGGTCACAGCCGAAAAGGTCTTAACAGCCCGTTCTACGTTTTGCTCTTCCGTTGATTTGGTGAAATTCCCCGCAGAGGTTGAAGCGGCATAGTCTTGCATCAGATAGGCCGTATAGGTACGAAAAGTTTTTGCCAACTCTGCGCGTGCGCGATTTTCAGCAGTTTCCCAAGCGAGTGGTTCATTTTTCACCCCGACGACAGCCCCGACACCATAAATAGACTTGGAATCATCGGCATTCATCACACCCGATCCTTCCTGGACCCACTTGGGAGGACCTCCACATGCCACAATCATGAAAGCGAGAAAAGCAAACCCTCCGATGCGGAAAACATTCCGACGCAGATCATGGCCTTGTACGTTCATTAGGGTACCCTAACCTTTTTTAAGAAAATTTTTATCAGAGTTTCCTGTCAGACGGGTTAAGAAAATGCTAGCATTGGACCTACAACCTGTCAAGAAAATTGGACTTTTTACCATCTCACCCTGCCTCACATCGAATTGTATGCATCATCATTCGAGACATGCAGGAAACCAAGGAGGATGTATTGTGGCTGATGTAACAATTAAGGATGGCATTATCCGGGTGAAAGAACTCGACATTCAGGATGGAAAAGCCGCCAAAGCCCTGGCTGAATATCCGGAAGCCAAATGGGCGGAAATCACCAGACGTGCGGTAAAGATTGGCCTGGGCTTTTTAAAAGGAGGGGCAGAGCCTTGACCATGTCCTCCATCCTTTTAATAGCCTAAGTGCGTTTTGGATAATGATGAATGTCACAAAAGGGAAACACCCTCGTGCCCGGGATATTAACCCGACCAGTGTTTATAGATTTGAGGACGCAGAATCAATTCCGGCCTGCAGGGCATGACCGATAAACCTGTTTAACTGATCATCTCCAAGAAAAATGGGTATCTCAACCAGGACGGGATACTCGTTCTGAATCAATTCTTGAAAGTGAGCCTGGTGATGAGATGAGACACCTAAAATCGTCCCGAAGGCCTGGATATATTCCCCGTGCCCTTGGGCGATTTCTTGAAGGAGGATGTCATGGTTGGTCACCACAAAGACTCTGGCATGTTCCCCATGTTTGACAAGCCCATCCTCTGTCCACCAGGATTTGCCCGACGTTGAAGACAGAAAATTGGTTACTCCATCCGAAGTCGTATCGAGTGTGGCTTTGATTGTACAACCGGAAGAAATTCCCAAAAGGAAGATCCTTCCCTAATGCCGCGAGACCTTGAAGCGTTTTCAAGCTTTGTATCATGATAGTTCTCCTTGCCTGAGTGCATGAACATGACAGAGACGTCATGACACTTTACAATTAAATTTTTGTCGAATGCAGCACATTAAAACTTTGACATTTTTCATCATGAAACACAACTCGTGTCTGATGCGATCTCCGATCAATCTCAATTAAACTGGATTAAACAAACGCTATGCTAACGCCTGAGGATCATCTTGAATTAATACGCCGCGGAATTTCCACGTTCCAGGTGGAATCACAACTCCAGCGACTGCGTCATGGAGTCCCTCCGATCACCATTATTCGTCCATGCCGGTTGAACGATGGGATTGTCCAACTCCGTCCAGAACACTTCTCACAGTATCAACAACAATTTGAAGTGGCCCGGCAGGCGGACCGAGTCAGTAAATTTATACCTGCATCCGGAGCCGCCACTCGTATGTTCAATGACCTCCTTAAATTCTTGTCCCAGGAGGACTCATCCGAATCCTCTTCCAATCAGGCCCCATCTCTGCCCCACGCTGTCGATCAGGCTTGGACGCGCTTACAAGATTTCCCGTTTATTCCCGATTTAGAACAGTATTTTCATGGGCAGGGACAACCCCCTCCAACGGATCAGCATACACATGATCTCAATACGATTCTTCAAGCGGTCCTAAAGACGCCCGGCCTTGGCTATGCCGAATTGCCCAAGGCCCTACTCTCTTTCCATCGCTACAAAGAAGGATCCCGCACCGCACTGGAGGAACATATTCATGAAGCCATCCGTTATCATCCCAACCAAGCAAATTCAATAAAGATTCATTTGACCGTTTCTCCGCAATATGAACAAGCCATTAAAACCCATTTGCATACCATCCAACAGACTTTGGAAAGACAGGGGTGGAAACTCGATTGCACGGTCTCCTTCCAAAAACCGTCGACCGACACCGTCGCACTGGACTCTAGAAACCAGCCATTTCGTGGCGAAGATGGCACACTGGTTTTTCGACCGGGAGGACATGGCGCGCTATTGGAAAATTTAAATGATTACCAGGGAGACATCATTTTCATTTCCAATATTGACAACGTCGTCCCCGACCATTTGAAAGATCCGATCGTCGCATGGAGAAAGGCATTGGGAGGCTACCTGGTTGAGCTTCAACAACATGTGTTTCACCATATAGCACAACTCAGCTCGCTCCCCGCAGATGCGAAAAGTGTCCATCAGGCGGAAGCCTGTATCCTGCAGGAACTCCTTCTTCCGCTTCCCCAATCGTATCGAGAATTGGCGCTTCCCGATCAAGCCACATTGTTAAAGCAGTATTTAGATCGGCCCATCCGGGTCTGTGGTGTCGTCCCCAATACCGGCGATCCGGGTGGAGGGCCATTTTGGGTTGCGCATCCCGAGGACGCCCCGTCCAGGCAAATCGTCGAGCAATCACAAGTCAATCCCGATTCTGAAGCCCAACAAAAACTCTTTGCCTCCGGAACTCATTTCAATCCGGTTGATCTGGTCTGCGGAGTCCGTGATTTTCAAGGAAATCCCTTTAACCTCCTGGAGTACGTCGATCCCGGAACCGGCTTTATCGGCATGAAATCCTACCAGGGTCGTCCCCTCAAAGCTTTGGAATGGCCAGGCTTGTGGAATGGAGGAATGGCACATTGGATTACCATTTTTGTGGAAATTCCCCGCGCCAACTTTAATCCCGTCAAAACCTTCCTTGATTGGCTTCACCCAGCCCATCAACCTCAGACAAAACAACAGTAACTTTACTTTCGGTTGGATACACATCTGTTTCATTTTTCTTCGTTCCTGTTCAATAGTTAATTGCGCATCCTCGCCAAGGGTATCCGGTAAAGATGAAGAAGATTCAGACCGAAACCTAGTGCAGGTCATTGCGCCTTAACCGGGCTCACTCATCCCACACCTGGAAAATTTTCATGAACGAACAAGAATTTTTCTCACTTTGGCAAAATTTTGGGTTTCCCTGTAAATCTCATCCGTGGCACGGTGTCGAAATCGGAGATGAGGCACCCCTCACCGTCACGGTCTATGTCGAAATTGTGCCCACCGACACGGTTAAATATGAATTGGATAAAAAGTCCGGCCATTTGCGCGTGGACCGGCCCCAGCGCTATTCCAATGTGTGCCCCACGCTGTACGGATTAATTCCTCAAACCTACTGCGGGCAATCCGTTGCAGCACTCAGCGCCAAATGTACCAATCGGCTCGGCCTCGTCGGTGACCTGGATCCATTAGACATTTGCGTTCTGACTGAGAAAAGCATTATCCATGGAGATGTTTTGCTTCAGGCCATTCCGATTGGTGGCTTGCGTATGATCGATGGGGATGAAGCCGATGATAAAATTGTGGCCGTTCTCAAGGGTGATGCGCTCCATGAACAATGGACAGATATCAAAGCCTGTCCGGTTCACTTTGTGGAACGCCTCATGCATTACTTCCTGACTTACAAAGATGCTCCCGGTTCCCAAAAAAAGAATTGCGAAATCACACATGTGTATGGCCGCGAAGAAGCCCATGAGGTCATTCGCCGCAGTCAACAGGATTACGCTGCGAAATATGGACACCTCCAAGCCCAACTTGCCAAACCCCGCCATGCACTTAATTAAAAAACGCAGCCCTCTGAACTCCTCTCATCCATCTCAATTCCATTTGAAATGAAAGTCCCAACGGCTTGCGTTCAGCGGCGGGGCTCCTATTCATAGCCTCCAAACCCTATTCAATGCTCACCTCTTTTTCACGGTCTTTAATCTCTGCCCTCTTGAAGCAACGAGCCAAGGGCAGCATAATGGGCTTATCAGCCTTCTCGCTGAGAAAACATGTTCTTAATGGTGTCCCAAATGCGTAACTAAGGAGGAGCAAACCTGATGAGTGAAAATATTGAAACACTGCAACGATCAACCCGGGTCATTCCTCCCTCACCCGACGTCACCGCCAACGCCCATATTCAAGATTATGAAAGCGCCTACAAGCAGTCCATTGCGAACCCTGAAAAATTCTGGGACGGCATTGCCAAGGAACTCCACTGGTTTTCTCCCTGGAATAAGGTCCTGGAGTGGAACTATCCCTGGGCCAAATGGTTCGTGGGAGGCACCTGCAATATTGCCTATAACTGTCTCGATCGCCATGTCCAAACCTGGCGAAAAAACAAAGTGGCCGTCATCTGGGTCGGAGAAGAAGGCCAGGAACGAATCCTGACTTATGGCGAGTTATACCGGCAGGTCAACAAGTGCGCCAATGCCCTCAAAAGCCTGGGCCTCAACAAGGGCGACCGGGTGACCATCTATCTCCCGAAAATCCCCGAGCAAATTGTGGCCATGCTGGCCTGTGCTCGCATCGGAGTGATTCATACGGTGGTGTATTCGGGTTTTAGTGCCACAGCGTTAGCGGCACGCATAGAGGCATGCGAAGCGCGAGTGGTCATCACTGCAGATGTGGGGTATGACCGCGGTAGGAAAATCCCCCTCAAGCCGGTCGTGGATGAAGCCGTTGCCAAATGCCCGACCGTGGAAAAAGTCATCGTAGTTCAACGGGAACAATCATCCTCCCCTCTTCAAGCCCCGAATGAATTGGATTGGGAAGCCTGGATCAAAGAGCAATCCCCGAAGTGTGAAGCCGAACAGCTCGATTCCGAAACCCCGCTGTACATCCTCTATACCTCAGGGACCACGGGGAAACCCAAAGGCGTGGTGCACGTCCATGGTGGCTATATGGTGGGGACCTACATCACGACCAAATATGTCTTCGACCTTAAAGACGAAGATGTCTATTTTTGCGTGGCAGATCCGGGTTGGGTCACCGGACACAGCTATATTGTCTATGGCCCGCTCTTAAACGGCGCCACGATTTTAACGGCGGAAGGCAAACCCGACTATCCCGATCCCGGGCGCTGGTGGGATTTGATTGAACGCTATGGCGTCTCAATTTTTTATACCACGCCAACGGCCATTCGGCTGCTCATGAAATTTGGAGAAGACTGGCCGAAAAAATACGACCTCTCCTCCCTCAAGGTTTTAGGATCAGTGGGTGAACCGATCAATCCGGAAGCCTGGGAATGGTTTCATCGTGTGACCGGTGGCACCAAACCCATCATGGATACCTGGTGGCAGACGGAGACCGGCATGATCATGGTCACACCCCTCCCCTGCGTCCCGCTCAAACCAGGCTCGGCCACCCGTGGCTTTTTAGGCATCGAAGCGGATGTCATGGACCGCGAAGGCAACACGGTGGAGCATGGCGGCGGTTTTGCCGTCATTAAAAAACCCTGGCCATCGATGATGCGCACCATTTACAAAGAGCCGGATCGCTATCTGATGTATTGGAATACCATCCCCGGTGTGTATACCGCAGGCGATGTGTGTCATAAGGATGAGGACGGCTACTTGTGGTTTATGGGGCGGGCGGATGATGTCGTGAAAGTCGCCGGAAACCGGATCGGTACCGCTGAAGTCGAAAGCGCCTTAGTCAGCCATGAAGCGGTGGTGGAAGCCGCCGTCATCGGCAAACCCCATCCAACCGCCGGGGAACAGATCAAGGCCTTTGTCATCCTCAAGCAAGGGCAGCAGGAAACGCCCGCTCTCATCAAAAGCTTGCAGGATCATGTCCTACAGGAACTGGGCAAGATCGCCGTCCCACGGGAAATTGAAATTGTCCCGTCACTACCAAAAACTCGTTCCGGCAAAATCATGCGCCGCGTCTTAAAGGCCAAAGAACTCGGCCAGGATCCCGGGGATATTTCAACCCTTGAGGAATAGGAAAGAATGTATGGGGAAAACGAAGTCCGGTTGGTGGGATACAATCAGGAATGCTATTGCCCTAAACGCTCTTTGAGCTGACGGACATCAAGTTTATCTTCTTGCCCGGTGGCTTCCTTATTTTTGATAAGGTGCCGTTTGGATAAAAATGGAATTATGAGTCCTTCCAACTCGACCTGTTCTTTGTCTTTATAGGCTTCCATAAAGTCAACTCCGTCAATACTGGGAGTGTTGAATAATAAGGATGTTCAAGGGCAAATTTGCCCAGGATTAGATTACTCATTAAAGGCTCCGGGTCGGTTCAAAAAAGTCCGTCCAGCAAGGCCGCAGCCGTTTTTACGCGCGGAGCGTACGCGTAGTACGTGAGCACGGAAAAATGGCGAGAACGCCGCTGGCGGCTTTTTTCAACAGACCCATACTGGTGAGAAAGTCTATTCAGCTAGGGACAACTCCAATCTGAAACACAATACCCGGCTCCATAAACGTTCGAGGCGTTAAGGAGGAAACAGGCGCCCCGAATGCTATCAGAGAATCGTAGATTCGCTTTGAATTTTTATTCGAACATTCAACCCAGATATCGACGTCTCCCGTCGCTCGGGGATAGCCATGGACTCCTAACGCATAGGCCCCAACCACCAGGAATTTAACCCTGTTGGCGAGTAAGAGAGACAACATTTCTTTGTAGTCTTCGTTGAACATGTTCAGGATCCGACAGGCTCCAAATTTCCGACGTCAATTCCCAGATCATCAGTAGACGTTCAGCAGGCGGTGCCTGAACGAAATCATCTTCGCGATCGGACATTCTTTTTAGGACCACATAACGCCGATTCATTTCCATGGAATGAATTATACCCTATAGAAAAAGTTCACCATAGAGAAACCCGAATAAATTTGGAGTTTTTTATAAAGTTGGTCTCTTGTAATGGAATACCATCCCCGGTGTGTATTCCGCAGGCGATGTGTGTCATAAGGATGAGGACGGCTACTTGTGGTTTATGGGGCGGGCAGATGATGTCGTGAAAGTCGCCGGAAAAAGGATTGGTACCGCTGAAGTCGCCTTAGACAGCCATGAAGCGGTGGTGGAAGCCGCCGTCATCGGCAAACCGCATCCAACCGCCGGGGAACCGATCAAGGCCCTTGTCATCTTCAAGCAAAGGCAGCAGGAAACGCCCGCTCTCATCAAAAGCTTGCAGGATCATGTCCTACAGGAACTAGGCAGGACCGAAAGGTTAACTCAAGAGGCTGGAGCCTGTCGTGTAAATCAGCATGACGCCCCCGGCCAATTCCAGCCAGTTGGCCGGTTGTCCCGGAACCGCGGCTTCCAGAAGGAATACCATCGAGCCAAACAACAGAAGGGTGATCGTATGTCCCAGGCCCCAGGTCAATCCCTGTTTGAACGTGTTGGCCACCGAATGTTTTTTAGTCGCGAGTGTGGCGACCGCCGCCGCGTGGTCGGCCTCGATCGCATGTCTCATTCCCACCAGCAACCCGAGCCCCAATAGACTGACCATTAGCAAACACCCTGCCGGTTTGGAGCGTTGATCTGAGAAGTTATCCAGTCATACCAGTGTTGAAGTCCCTCGCCAGTCGTGGCCGAAACCTGAAACACCTGAAGATTGGGATTCACCCTATGAGCAAATTCCAGGCATGTGGCGACATTAAAGGTAAGATGAGGCAAAAGATCGATTTTATTCAGGATCATGACGCTGGCATGTTGAAACATGTGCGGATACTTTAGCGGCTTGTCTTCCCCTTCCGTGACGGAAAGAACCACGACTTTCGCCTGTTCCCCTAAATCAAACAACGCAGGACAGACCAGATTGCCGACATTTTCAATCAACACCAGTGAATTGGATGGAGGCTGGAGCGTTTCCAGGCCTCGTGCCAACATGTCGGCTTCTAAATGACACCCGGCTCCGGTATTAATTTGTACGACCGGGCATCCCGCTTTTCGTATGCGCTCGGCATCAAATAGGGTTTCCTGATCCCCTTCGATCACCGATATGGGTATGGCATCTTTCAAATCATGAATCGTGCGTTCGAGTAGCGTCGTTTTACCTGAGCCCGGCGAACTCACGAGGTTGAGGGCCACAATATTTCTGAAGAGCAACCATCCACGATTTCGTTCAGCCAGGCGATCATTTTTCGCTAAAATGGCTTGTTCCAGGTGAACAGTGGTTTCGTGTTCGTGTCGATGGTCATGGTGAGTCTCAAACTCATGCCCGTGATGGTGGTGCCCATGATCATGGTCATCATGGGAATGAGAGTGATCGGAATGCGAATGGACGGTTTTATCGGTATGCCCGGTTTGCAGGTTCGTCACTCTCGGATTGGCTGTATCAGAGCACCCGCATGTCGTACACATCAGGCTGTCACCATGTGTTTCACGAGCAGTTCCTCACCCGTGAGCCGGGTGATGTCGACAGAACCACACGGACATCGGCCGTAGAGTTGCTCGAGTTCAAAATGCGTTCCACAGGTTTGGCATTCAGCTGTTCCCGGAATTTCAAGGATCTCCAAGTCAGCACCCTCCGCCACGGTTCCTTGACTGACAATGTCGAAACAAAACCGGATCGCTTCCGGCAATACCGCAGTGAGTTTACCGATGGCGATCGTCACGCGCCTCACCGGCTCTCCACGGGCCATTTCTGTGACAATGGACACAATATTTCGAGTGATCCCTAATTCGTGCATGCGAACTTGTCCAGCACAGTGGATTTTCCACTGGCGGTGACGTCAAAAAGAGTTGTTAAGGATTCATGCCACAGCCGCTCCGGTGAGACCGGCTTTCAGTTTTTCGAGATTGAGAGAGTCTGAAGGCGTTTCCCGGTCCGACACAATCCCATAACTGCCCATGAGACAGAGCCCATCCCGCCGCCTGCATGGCGCGATACCCGACCCTGGCTCCCCACACCGCGTTGCCCCGATGACAAGCAAGAAGTCCCGTATAGGTCAACCGTTGGAGTTGCCCGTCTTCAAGAATTTCCAGAATTTCAGAAGTCAACAATTTCATGACTATTCCAAACTAGCAGATTCGCGGCAATTGATCGCCCACCAGCGTATCCACAATTCGTGTTCCTCCGAAGGTGGTGGCAAGCATCACCGTTCCTGCGGGTCCGGCTTTAACCATCCCGATAATGGCGCTATGTCTGCCTAGGGGATGGTTCCGCATGGCCTCAACAAGTTCGTGAGCGTTCTCAGAAGGGACCACTGCCACAATTTTTCCCTCATTGGCCAGGTACAGGGGATCGAGTCCGAGAATTTCACAGGCCCCTCGAACGGATTCTCGAATAGGCACATGGGGTTCGTTGATCTGAATCGACACATTCGAGGCCGAGGCGAATTCATTGAGGACGGTGGCCAATCCGCCGCGCGTGGCATCCCGCAAACAATGGATCTGGGAACAGACATCCAGCATATGGGAAATCAGATCGTGGACTGACTGGGTGTCGCTTTGAACATCGGCTTCCAGGGCTAATTCGTTTCGAGCCAGAAGAATGGCCACGCCGTGGTCACCGATAAAACCGTTCGTAATGATGGCATCCCCGGCCTGAGCCTTAGTTGCCGCAATGGCAACCCCTTCTCGAATCACACCGATACCCGCCGTGTTAATGAAGAGCTTATCCGCGGAACCTTTTTCGACGACTTTGGTATCTCCCGTAACAATAGAGACCCCTGCCCGATCAGCGGCCTGTTTCATAGCCGAGGCAATGAGGGCAAGCGTTTCCAAGGGAAAACCCTCTTCAATCACCAGCCCGCAAGACAAAAATAGCGGGCGTGCCCCGCTGACCGCCAGGTCATTGACCGTCCCGTTCACGGCCAACTCGCCAATGTTGCCTCCCGGAAAAAATAACGGATCCACGACATAGCTATCCGTCGTAAATGCCAGCCGGTCACCATGTTGGAGCAATTGCTCCAACGGAATCGTGGCCTGATCTTCTAAGGTATCGAGGATGGGATTATTAAAGGTTGGCACCAACAGATTCTGGATGAGATCTCGCATGGCTTTGCCGCCACTTCCATGAGCCAGGGTAATCCGTTCATCGTTAGTGGTTCGGTTCAGCATGGGCTTGGCCTTGACGAAAGCCGGTTGAGAGGAAGTAAGCGATTCAGGATTTATCATATTCACCCGATTCTTTACATTTTTTATTATGACTTACACCGAGCTTCTTGCGGGATGCAGATCTTCTTCAGGAATCCAGCCGTAGTTGTAGTAGGCGGCACAGGCGCCTTCCGTCGAAACCATCAACGCTCCCAAGGGATTTTGAGGAGTGCAGGCCGTGCCAAATACCTTACATTGACTCGGCTTAATCACCCCCTTCAACACTTCCCCGCATTGGCAGGAAGTGGGATCGGCAATTTTCAGATTGGGAAGAGGAAATTTTCGTTCAGCGTCAAACGCAGAAAATTCCTCACGGACTCGGACCCCGGAGTGATCGATGGACCCCAACCCCCGCCATTCAAAAAACTCCCGCAGTTCAAACACCTCTTGAATAGCCTCTAACGCTTGCGTGTTCCCATCAGGAGGAACAATCCGTGTATATTGATTTTCGACTTCACAGCGTCCCTCCGCCAATTGTTTCAGAACCATCCACACGGACTGCAAAATGTCCAGTGGTTCAAACCCGGCGATGGTGATGGGCTTTCGATAATATTCAGCGATAAATGAGTAGGGCTCCGTTCCGATCACCATGCTCACATGGCCCGGGCCCAAAAAGCCGTCAAGCTGAAGATCAGGAGAATCCAGGATGGCCTTGATCGTGGGAATGATCGTGATGTGATTACAGAAAGATCGAGAAATTGTTGATCCCTTCTTGCTTTGCCTGGAGAATGGTCAACGCCGTGCTGGGCATGGTCGTCTCAAAACCAAGCCCGAAAAACACCACTTCTCTTGTCAGGATTCACTCGCGCGAGATTCAAGGCGTCCAATGGTGAATAGACCATGCGCACATCGGCTCCCTCGGCTTTGGCCTGCAGGAGATTTTTCTTGGAGCCGGTCACCCGCATGGCATCCCCGAATGTGGTCATGATCACCTCGTCCCGTTCAGCCAGAGCAATACAGTCATCCACGCGGCCTCGTGGCAGGACGCAAACCGGACAGCCCGGTCCATGAATAAACTCCACTTCCTTCGGGAGCATGTTATTGAGGCCATAGCGAAAAATGGTGTGTGTATGCCCACCGCAGACCTCCATGATCCAAATGGGCCGATCACGGCAGACGGGTATCCGTTTCACCAGCCCCTCAATTTCCTGGAGAAGGATTCGGGCTTTGTGCGGATCACGAAATTCATCGACAAATTTCATGGGGTGTCCTTTTTTGTGGCCGACGCGCCGCGATGATCGGCAAGAAGGGTGTGCACGAGATCCCAAAGAATGTGATAGATCAGGACATGGCATTCCTGAATCCGGTGAATACTCTCAGTAGGCACAACCAGGCAATGATCAATGGCGGAAGAGGTTGCCATGGCTCCGCCCGCTCCCCCTGTCAGGCCAATGGTGGTCACCCCCATCTCCTTAGCTTTCCTAAAGGTCCGCATAATATTTTCGGAATTGCCGCTGGTGGACACGCCGATCACCCCATCCCCGGCCTTTCCCTGAGCGATCAACTGGCGCACAAAAATGTGATCAAACCCCACATCATTTCCCACAGCGGTCATCATGGCCTGATCTGCCGCAAGATTGACGGCGGGGAGCGCAGGGCGCCCGGTGGTGACTGGATGCAAAAATTCCACGGCAATATGGGCGGCATCACAGCTCGATCCGCCGTTGCCCATCGTAAACAGCCGTCCCTCATGTTGATAAATGTCCGCTACGGCCATGGCAGCGGCCACGACTTTTTCGGCCTGTGTGCTAAAAAAGGTTTGGATGACCTGCGTGCTATCTTGCGATTTCATTCGCACCGATTCAAGTAATCCGGATTTTACATGTGCCGAATCTTTCGAAGACGGCTGCAGGAAGGGATAGAGGGAGGCTAATGTTTTTTGATTAGACACGCGCCCATCCTTTAGGAGGTATTTGACTGACGCATCGCCTGAATTTCTGTTTGCACTTCTCCCATTTCAGTCAGCAACTCTATTGTCCGCTTAGCTTCCTTTTCGTCAATCCGACTCATGGCAAATCCGACGTGAATCAGCACCCAATCCCCGACACATGACTCAGTGGCATGCTCCTCATCAACAATGCAGGCGATATTCACTTCCCGTCGAACCCCACCCACGTTCACGATCGCGAGCTTATGCTCCACATTGCTGATTTCTACAATTTGGCCGGGTATGCCTAAACACATGTGGATCGAACCTCATTGGTCTCTTGCAAGGAACGAGCTGCGGCAATCGCGGCCTGTCCAAGGGCAATGCCACCATCGTTCATTGGAACCTGTTTGTGGGAAAGGACGGTGAATCCTTCTGCCGTCAACTTGCCTTTCACGAGTTCAAACAACACCTGATTTTGAAACACGCCACCTGAAAGGACCACCGTTTGATGCCGGTCATGACCGTCAGGAGATTGTGAGCACTGGGTGACCATGTTACAAATCACGTTGGCAAGTCCCTTATGAAACCGTGCGGCCATGACCGGAACCGGTGTGTGGAGGATAAGGTCGCCCAAAAGCGCCTGCCACATGCCTAAGCGGTTCGACATAGGGTAATCCAGAGTGCTTCAGGCGCGGAATAGAAAATGGATACGCCAACGATTCGTCCTCATGATGAAGTGTTTCGTCATCCACCAGCGCTTCCATCTCCATTGCAGCCTGCCCCTCATATAACACGTGCTCTGTGCAAATACCCATCGCAGCGGCGGCGGCATCGAACAACCGACCGCAGGAACTCGCCAGCGGGCTATTAATCCGGTGGCTCAGCATGCGATCCAGCATCATGCGAGGTTTTTTCTCGAGAAAATCAAACAATGGCAGATCGGAGTAGTTCATCGCAAATTCTGGCCATCCCATCTCTGCCATCACATGCGCATAGGTGTTCCGCCACGGCTCCTTAATCGCTTGAGTTCCTCCGGGCATCGGCACGGGTTTAAAGGTGCCCAAGCGAGTAAAGTCCGCATAATCCGCCAGCAAAAACTCGCCACCCCAAATCGTGTTGATCTTCCCCATACCCTAATCCATCTAAAATGACCCCGAGGACCGGTTCCGTATGTGACAGGAACTCCGTTTTCCGCCAGACATGCCGCGAGATGCGCATGGTGATGTTGGATTTCGAAAATCGGAAGATGGTCGTAAGTTGGCTTGGGCCCGTCCGAGTTTGCTCGACAGGTATTCCGGATGCAGATCAACGGCGATGATTTCAGGCCTCTGCTCAAACAAGTGTTGGTAATGGGAGATGGCCCGTTGATAATCCGCATAGGTCAAGGAGTCTTCCAAATCTCCAATGTGATGGGAGAGCAGGGCCTGTCCATCTTTGAGTAAGCAGAAGGTATTTTTGAGTTCACCGCCCATAGCCAGAATCGCGGGAGCTTGCTCGAAGCCCGAGGAAGCCAAACGGGCATGGGCGCATATCCTCGACTCCGTCGCAGCACTCGTGGAACCTGGTCCATGACTTTGACCACCGAATCGTCAACACGTTGGGCAATCCCCCGATCATGCAACACCACAAACTCCGCAATGTCCTTCAGAATGTACTCTGGCCTGATCATTGTCGATCCACTGAGGTTCGCCGGATGGTTCCCGCTGGTTAACACAATCGGGTGAGCCATGCGATGAAGGATCAAATGGTGAAGCGGTGAGTTGGGTAACATACACCCATACGTCGACATGCCGGGAGCGACACTTGGCGCAAGGGACAATCTCCGGTGGCGTTTCAAGGATGACAATGGGTGCCGCATGGCTTTGCAAGAGTTCGGCTTCTTCTTTCCCACCACACAATACCGGCGAATGACCTCCAGGTCTCGCGCCATTAATGCCAGAGGTTTTCCCTCCCTGTGTTTCAAGGCACGAAGCCGGCTGACCGCCTCCTCCCGGGTGGCATCACAGGCAAGTTGAAAACCGCCTAATCCTTTAATGGCCAGAATGTGCCCTTTCTGGAGGATGACTGCAGACAGCATCTGCCTCATCCAGCATCGTATAGGAATGCACGGCCACGGGTTTTCCATCCATACGTTCAATCCACACCTTCGGTCCGCATGCATGGCACGCGATGGGTTGGGCATGAAACCGCCGGTCTTGGGGGTCGTGATATTCCTTCAGGCAGGCCTCGCACAGAGGAAAATCCTTCAGTGTGGTGGAAGGCCGGTCATAGGGAATCCCTTCCTGAATCGTCAGGCGGGGTCCGCAATGGGTGCAATTGGTAAAGGGATAGCGGTAGCGCCGTGCAAAAGGATCAAATATTTCCTTCACGCACTCCGGACATGGGACGGTATCCGGAACAATGCCGGTCTGCACAGGACTTTTGTCGGTACCGGCAATGACAAACGTGTCTTCCGGGACGTCAGACAGGGAAATGCCGATGTGTAGAAGATTTCGGCAATCTTGGCGAGTGGTGGAGGATTGTGAGTCAGTTCATGAATGAAATGCCTGAGGTTATCTTCCTCGCCTGCGACCAGAATTTGAACACCTTTTCCATTGTTGGAAACACGACCTCGAAGATCAAAGCGTTGAGCCAATTGCCAGATCCTCGGACGAAAACCGACACCCTGGACCAATCCAGACACTTGGATATTGAATGCCTGTTCGTTGGAGCTTCTTACCGTTACGGTTTCCATCATGAAAGCAAGGCTCCGTCAATGTCCCACAGTTGAACACGGTTGTTGCCTGAGTCCGACACCACTACAAACTTGCCACACACCTGAACATGATAGGGCCAGCACAGACTCCCCCTCACGGGAAAACTCCATTGATTATCCCCTTTAACCTGAAAAGTGGGTTGGCCGGCCAACGCCTGCGCCTTGGCTCCTGTCTGCAGATTGGAATCATGCCGACCAATCAACCGGGAATTTGCGGTATCTGCCGCGATTAACCAGGAGCCGGTGGCCGTGACCCCGTATGGCATGTTGAGTGTTCCGGCCCGGGGCCAATACAGGCTGGCATTATGGTCGACCAGATGAGACGCAGTTTGGTCAAGAATCCAACGACTTGGATTTCTGTAAGAATTTGACGCTCGAAACATCGGCAATCCCGTCATCGAATAAGATGACGTCTATGGCGGGAATTTAGTCTAAGACCTGCCGGGCATGTTTCCCTATTGTCGCGGTCAAGACCTGGTCATCTTTGGACAAACAAGAAAAATGGGCCTTCCGCTTCTCAGGCTCACTTTCAATGAGGAGGATGGTTTCTTCCACGACTTTCCTCTTCAAGTAAGATTGCAAAGTGTTAATGTAGTTTGCATCAACAAGAAACGCAACCGTGAGGGCATTTTGGGAGGATATTAAGGTGAAAGAAATATGCCGGATTTGTTCCATATAAAAGTCTGCCGTCTTCGGTTTCCTCCTATGACTTCCCCATAACACAGCTCCTGTGGCGATTACCGCTCTTTTCGAGGTGTCCATTTCAACTGGACCACATCAGGCTTCCCTTTATTCTGTTCCTCTTGTCCTTCCACAAAAATGCGGGTTTAATTATTTCTCACATAGAGAGCGGACTTCCTAAAGGTCTAGGGGTATCTCTCCTTCCTCTGACGACACCAAGACCATAACGTGTATAATTAAATGAGACATTTCCCAAGACTATTTTGGGGACAGAGTTCCCCCAAAGGCTATCTAGGAACTAATTGAGAGGTATAACGAAAAGGGTGGTCACACAGAATTCAGTCAAAAACGAGAAAATGATGAAGACACTATTTGCGATTTATGGACAATTGAAAAGAAGAGTTTTTATCCTTTTGATGATTAGTTTTTTTTTGATAGCTCCTTTCGCAATAGCAGGCCCATCTTCCTTTAGAATTATCCTCGGCACATTCTCTCCGTATTATTCCCCGAAAATCGCCCACATTAGAACAGGCTCTCTTATTTCCTGGGAGAACCCGACCGCCGATCTTCATTCCATCACTCACGATGGGTGTAAGAACGGTGAACGATGTGCCTTTGATTCCGGCCCTCTTGGCCCCAACCGCATATTCACGCTTCGTCATTTACCTCCCGGCCAGTATCCTTACCATTGTTCATTTCATCCCATCATGCAAGGAACCCTGGTGGTGACCGGGCCTGACACTTCAGGTGAGGCATAAGATAGAGTACGTAAGAAACCTTCAATCCCTTGCATTCTTTCCAGTCGCATGGGAATCTCTCATTGATGCTCATGGGTCACAATGCGATTTTGTATTTCAGTCATTGTTGCCAACCTGGTCGATATAATACCCGTTGTAGGGCCATGGAACACTCGAACAGATTCTGGTCCCCCTTTTCATAAACCTGACTAGGCCATCTTATTAATTGAAAGAGTTTTTCGCCAGGTCCAAGAAAAAAAGAGAGCTGCGCCATAACGCGCAGCTCTCTTTGAAACGTTTATTAAAAACCCAATGGATGCCCCAGCCTCCGTGGCAAGGGATGTCTCGCTCTTAAACCACTCGAATCACCAGATTATTTAAATGCTCCATCCCGATACAATCTAAAATACAATAAGCCCGATATTGAGCACCTTTTTTTCCGCTCTGGAAAATAACATGTGCTCGTTGGTTGAGCGCCCATATCTTTTGAGTTTCTTTTGTCCAACCCTCAGCACCCGTAATGGCGACCTGATGAGTATCACCATACGCTAAGCTGGTCAGATTTTCATCAAAAACAAAGGTGATTCGAACCAGCTTATCTTTGGGAATTTTCAAAATATTTTTTTCATCATATGTCTTACCTTTTTGATCTATAAACCCTTTCTGATTGACTTTTACTGTGATCTCTATATCGCCCTTCTCCGAGGTAACGGATGAAGCCTTGGCGCTTGGTACATTCAGGCCCCCACTAAAGAATGCGAGTGCAGAAGCAAATATCAAACTTTTCATAAACTGGTCTTTCATTGATGCCTCCCCTTATATGCCTTTCGTATTACTCTTGTTCAGCGTTACTGCTTCAATAGTATCCCTTGATCGGGCCGTGCCCTTGTCATGAACGCCCTGGGATGGATCCCTTTCTTCTACCCAATAACATTGGAACCTATTTGCCTCAGATTCTCCTGATGGTTACAAACCTCTTGGGCATGAATTTTTTTCGCTTCTTGGGTATGGGTGCAGTCCTGTCCGCAAGTAGGCACACCCTCGTTGTGCAAAAACTCCGAACAGGTCGTGGCCTCCACACCCCCATGATCTGCCCCACGGAAGACATTAATTTCAAAATTCACTTCACATTCCTTTTTCGAAATCGGACAATCCAATGTCATTGCGGCCTGAGGGATTTGTTTGTTCATTTGATTAGGGTTCCTCCTTTTTTAAATAAATTAGTTGGGAAATGGTTTATTTATTCTCTATGAGTATGGATAAAGTTGTTTCCTACGCCCCACCTCTTCAAAAATATCTAGCGTTAGAGGATTTCCCTCTTAGAGAAACGGCCCTTTCTAAAAAAGCTTGGGAATCTAAGCCTTCCTTCAGTAACCCGGCTATCAACATTGAACAATGACTGAAACGGTGATTGGTCCCTGCTGTTTGAACGCAGGTTACTTGCGGGGAACCGAGCTCTGGGGTCCTAGTGTCTGACAAGTATCCTTTTGAAAACTTTTGTTCTCAGAAGGGTATCGGAATGGAGTAGAAAAACTTAAATGGATGCAGGCAGGCAATTCAACGCGAAATTCTTAAGCGCGGCTAGGCTAAAGATGTGTACTATTTAGGCCCTCCTTTAATCATTGGCCAGAAGTGAATAATATGGTTTATCGGAACAGGCCGGTCAGAATTTCGCTGAGAAAATTTCCTAAGATATGTGCGCCGGAACATGTTCAGATGAAGACCATTAAAAAATCTCAATGAACACCCGATAAGTATAAAACCGGTCGTCAGGACTGCCAACGAGATCACTACAACCTCATATGGGCATCCCGATGCGCTACACATACACAGGAAAGCAAAAGTCCAAACACCGAATAACTCCATCTCATGAATGCATTTATTGCCCATTAAAAAAACCGATCTTCTGGCCACTGCTATTGTTACTTTTTCTGTTCAGTCCTTTCCTATTTTCTTCCGAAAACTCGAAAACTTCTCCTATCATTCAAATTGCAGATCCCTCTCATGCCTTGAGTCAAGACATACCCCAGGATGACATTGACAGCAACCCACTTCCCTCAAGGGGTCCGTTCCAAGACCCAACTTCGCAAAAACAATAAACGGGAGTGTTGAATAATAATAATTTCCAAGGGCATATTGACCCACAGGCACGTTGCATATTAGAGGCCTCGGGGCTGTTCAAAAAAGGTGTCCAGCAAGGCCGCAGTCATTTTTGCGCGCAGAGCGTACTTCCAGTACGTGAGCACGGAAAAATGGCGAGAACGCCGCTGGCGGCTTTTTTCAACAGCCCCTAAACGGCATTTTGGGAAGGAATGTGGACAGGTACACACAACAAAACCGTTGTGGCCATTCCATCTGTAACCATTCTGGAGAGAGAGGCTTTAATTACGGAGGACCCTTTCTACTCAGAGATTCCAGATCATCTCACGCGGGCAACTAGATTTTGGATTCCCCTCGAAAGGAACCGAGAAATACATTCGCACAGAGGATAAAGGCTCCCAGCAATAGACCACCCACCCCGGTATAGGCAAAGAACTCTGTCAGAATATGCGCGTGAGCCGGACCCCGACCAATGGACGGCGCCAGCCAAAACATCGTATACCAGGAGAATGGATAAAAACTGCTCAGCCCCAGAAGGATGGCCGATGCTTTCTTGTAGGTGGGTTTGAGGGTGGAAAACATGACAAGGATGACCAAGCCTAGGGAAAACGCCGCAATGCCTGTGGCATGGAAATGGGCCCGTTGAGCGTAACGCCAAATTTTGTCAGCACTTTTGGAATCATGCACATCCGGATTAGCCATGATCTCTTGCGCAATATAATCCTTGAACACATCTTCATTGACCCCAAACACAATACCCATTCCCACGCCAAACAATAGCCCCAGCAACACGAGTGCCAGGCCGATCTTTACGGTACTCAACTCTCTTTCCATGTGTGGTCTCCCTGCACTCAACGGCTAGGCCAATCGGTGCCCTTTGAATTGTTCATCGAGATTCTTTTCCTTTTTGGCTGCATACCCTAACAATGGACATGTGTCTTCACATGAGGTTCATACATCAGAATACGACACGCAAATGAAGGTACCATGAATGCCCCATGAAAGTTTCTTCATGAACGTCATCAAAAGATAGTATGCCTGGTAGGGACTCTCAAGGCAGGATAAGCCGGAATTGAACCGCTCTCATCGCTTCACCTTAGCATGATGAGTCGCCTCCAGGGCCCTTGGGCACCCGCGGAATAGCCTTCTACCACAGGTATCTGAAGCCGGCAGGAGATCTTCACGGGTAACGGGTGGTTGTGTTTACCACGTCCTGACCAGGTCACTTCATGAAGTGGGAGTCATCGGCCTGAAGGTGCACCTGCCGGGAAGGCATGATAAGATAGAGTAATTTTAAAAGGTCCCATAAAGGTCCCCCTGCTTTCACGATTGTTGACATGTTGAGAAATCTGAGAATGGGAGTCTTCTGCTTGATGCTAGGTGCCTGTTCGAGCGTTGAACCGGCAGGAAAATTACCCACCGCATTGTCAGTTGATCTCTCCCGGTATAGTGGAATGTGGCATGAAATAGCACGACTGCCGATGTGGGGGCAACGAAATTGCGTAAGATCTACAGCCGAGTACCGGTTACTGGATTCGGGGAAGGTTGCCGTGCGGAACGCATGTACCACGTCAACCGGTGAGGAAATCAGCATTGAAGGAGTGGCCACAGTGGTGGACCCTGAACATCAGGCAAAGTTGAATGTGGTCTTCGACCAGTGGGCCGCTAAACTTGTGGCGTTGCTTACCTCATCGGAGCAGGGGAATTATTGGATACTTCGGGTCGATCCCGAGTACCGGCTTGCGATCGTCGGCACCCCTGATCGTGATTATCTCTGGATCCTGGCACGAACCCCCTCGATCGATGAAGCAAGCTATCAGGACATGGTCTCCTTTAGTCAGCGCCTTGGCTTTCAAACAGAGCATTTGATCCGTGCCCCGGTCAGCGCCGATTAAGTTCTTGCCTCCCCCAATAAAGTATCAAAATTTTTCGAAAGTGGAATTATTACGCTGAAGAATTTTCCTGACATGGACTTTTTGCCTTTTCACCATGAGCGAAACATCCCGCCAGTTCTCGCGGTTTATGAATCAAAAGCCTTTCGTTTTTCCAAGCACAGCGAATCCACTACGAATCGCTTGAATTTGAGCTTGTTATTTTGACAGTGTATAAAATCGGTCTTTCACGATTTTGCCGTTAGAATATTTATCAAAGGTCTCTCCCATGGAATTACCGAGTTCTGCCAATCTCGTGTCGGGATGCGGGTGAGTCTTAAATAGCAAGGCGACGCTGCTGTCATTGGGACCTGCATGACCAATTTCCTGCAAGACCATTGGCAGGCCATAGGCGTCATAGCCGGCCCTGGTGGCCAACACCACCCCAATTCTGTCGGCCTGATATTCGGCGTCTTTATCCAATCCGCGAGCCATCACTTCTGCTCCACTCCCAATCAGATTATTCACGGCCTGCTTCGCTTGTTCATTCTTCATTTTGCCGAGTTTTTGGGAAAACAATCTGCTTCCCATATCAATCGCCTGGCTCTGTTTAATGATGGTCAAATGATGTTGTTTGACAACATGACCGATCTCATGTCCCAGGACTCCAGCCAATTCGGCTTCAGAATGAAGTTGGTGATACAAACCCTTGGTGAGAAAAATAAATCCACCCGGCGCAGCAAAGGCATTGATATCGTCGGAATCAATCACTCCAAAATACCAATCAAGATCGGTTCTTCCACTCTGCAGACTTAGCCACTTTCCAACTTGATTGACATACCGTTGCAAGCGTTCATCCTTGACAAGGGGCGCAGCCCCAAGCAGTCGTCCGGCAATCTCTTGACCGATGGCTATTTCCTCTTCTGTGGAAGTCCCTTTGACCAGGTCGGTCAGGTCTGTCAGTGAAGGAGTTTTCTTGCCCGTCTGTTTCTGCGGAGTACCATCTTGTGTTTTTCCTGTGGTGGTTTCATCCGGCTGCCCTAATTGTTTGAGGGCATCACCCAAATCAAAGGCATGTGTGAGGGTTCCCACTCCGGAGAATACCAATGTCAGAATGCATGCACGCAGAAGGAATCCTTTCAAACCCGCACTTGCCTGTTGATTGTGGAACACTAGAGGACCAGGTCGTAAAAATTCACCGCGTATATTTTTCTTCATATTATGTTGATGGCTCATATGTTAATTCCCGTCTGTCGGCTGCATGAACGGAACTTTTTGTACTTGTAACCCTGCCTGATTGGCAAATTCTTGTGCTTGCTTCTTTGAAGTCCGATAGGTTTTGAGTGTCTGTAATTCTTGTTCATTAAACTCGGCCTCCTTCAATTCCTCTTCATCTAATCCGCGTACTCCCGTAGCAGCCACAACATTTCCAGTGCCGGCTCTCCCAGTGGCCAGGCCCAACACTCCTGAGGCTTCCGTTACCGCGGAAACCTTTTCCGAAGCGCCCCCCCGCCGAATATAAAGCATTCTTACCCATCCGGTTTTACCTTTTCGGGATACCTCTAACCATCCGCCTTTTCTTCTCAGAATTTCCACGGGATCCCCTTCCTTTAACGATAGCACTTCTCGAGCATCTTTAAAGGGTTCGCTCATGACCTGGCACGTTCTAACGGCTACACCGGGATCCGATGCTTTCCCCTCTGCGGGAAAGACTCCAATCATGACGATTGTCAGGAAGGCTAACCATTTCATTATCATAGTCCTCCTTCTTGCGTTGTATAGACACGGCGATTCCGGGTGCATCACTGAATGCGTCGTGGGACTTTCCGGTAAAGGATCATGCTGTAATCTCAAGCGGCTGCTCTTTAAGATTGACCATGGCTTTAATCACTAAATGTTGCCAAGCCTCCAGTCTGGAATTTTCATTTCCATAGGTCAATGGACCTTGGCACCATCCGAGCTTACATCCTATTCTATCATTCTTACAGATACTGCGAACCACTTCTCGAACTAGAGATACCGTCTGTTCACCGGATTTTTCCACCTCCCATGGCTTCGTTTTCACATGATTTTCGACCCAATAAATGAGGAACATATTCTGAAAGGCTTTTTCAATGCCGGCAGGTTTCCGTGAGAAGGGTTCTATCGTAAACCCAACCTTTTTGCCATACAGGCCACGCTTCAACAGGGTCAAGAATCTCCCTTCCGGGATTTCCTCCAAGCTCTCCGGTTGAACCACCACCACCACGGTATATTGCCATCCGTCCACCCCCTCTTCCACATTGAGCCAGACATATTTTTCCATGATCGTGGCTTCGGCATAGGCATACACCCGCGCGAGAGAAAAATAGATCAACCCGGCGGTGATGGGTGCCGTTAAATCAAGATAGTAGGTGGTAAGATTCAAGCTCGCGAAAGTAAAGGCCATCAAACCCACTTGCGAACCGGCAAACACCATATCAATGGCTTTGCGTTTGACCCCGGTCAAAAAGGCCAAGGCCGTCGCCCAGATGAGGCCAAGGGCCAGTCCCGTAAAGAGCCAGGGGTTTTGGGCCTGGGTGATCCAATCTCCGTTCTTGATATTTCCAATCGCCGTGGCCAGAATTTCCACACCGGGATGAATCTTCTCCATGGGAGTGGGCTTGGTGTCGAACAGGGCCGAGGCGGTGGACCCGATGATCACAATCTTGCCCGTAAATTCATCCGAAGCCCGTTGCTTTTCTCTCCTTAAGAAATCCTCATAGACCTCACTAAAGCGAACCGATCTGAAGGCCCCGAATTTTCCACGCCAGTTTAAAAACACATCTGAATCATTCGGGAGTCTCCACCCCAGCGTTTCCCCGAGCTTGGCAGGAAGGGAAGGTACACGCCATCCAAAATGATCACGATAGATGGGGTACTGACGAACAATGCCATCCCGGTCCGGATAGACATTGTTGGTCCCCAATCTTCCGCTCTGAATAATACCGATGAAGGCGGGCAGGACCAGGGCAATCCCTTTTTCTTCTTGTGAATCGCCATGAACGGGTTCAATGCCGGGAATCATGGAAGGGGTCACCTTGCTGAGTTCATCGTTCGTTGGGGACAACCGCATCATGGGGAAAAATGTATTTTCCGAATCACTGACGACGTCATTAAAGTATGCATCTGATTCTTTATTGAACACATCAGGATCACTAAATAAAATATCAAACACCACGGCTGAGGGCTGTTGCTCCTCTAGGGTTTCCAGAAATTCCGCAAAAACCTGGCGGGGCCATGGCCACCGGCCATATTCTTGAGCCATGGCCTCCAAACTAGCCTCATCAATATCCACAATCAGGATATCGGGGTCGGCTTTGTGAAACAGGATCCGATTTTTCATGATCACATCAAATGTCTTCAGTTTCATTCCACGAATCAATTCGAACGATCCGGCATCCAATACCACGAGAACGCTACAAAAAATGGCCAGATAGAGATAAAACCGACCTTGCGATTTCGTCACATAGCGATACCCCACCTGAATGAGTTTTTCAACAGAAAGATTCTTCATATGTTGTACAAGGCCATACACGGGGGCCCATTCAGAACGGATTTCATACCCCGCATCAAAAGGTGAAAATACGGATGGAAGGCATGGCTTAAAAAAGTCCGCACTAAATCCGCAGACGATATCGTGAGAGTAGAAGGGTCAATTCTCAAGTGAAAATAGTAGCCAACACCTGGGAAAAAGTACAGACTTCCTATGAGTGATAGTTTTTCAACGGTTTTTCTATCAACTCATTGGCATAACTTTTCCGTTGTTTGCGTGACCTTCATAGGGCTTTCCCCAAGCATCCTGGTTCGACTTCTTTTTCATTCCAGACTAAGGGAACATTTCAGCTACGGAGGGGAAATCCCCAGAGATTGGCAGGATTCTTCTTTCTTTATTTCGATGTATTTCGTTTTACATTTGGCTTATAATGCTCAAAACCCAACGCGGTCTCGCCCTAATTCGTCAAAACGAATGGCTCGGATCTTTTAATATATTTCTTGTCACGTGAAGACTGCCTCCGACCGCGTACGTTTGTCTCCGCGAGCCCCTATACCTCGATATTCTCCCCCTTGGTTTCTCAAACTCCATCGACTCTCTCCAGGTACGATTGTGGTATTGGGAGGAGTCGCTGCCATTATGATAGGCACGATCCTCTTACTGCTTCCGTGGGCAACACCGGCGTCAAAACCATTGTCAATCATTGACGCGCTATTTACTGCCACATCAGCCGTTTGCGTCACTGGCCTGATCGTTGCCGACACCGCTACAGACTTTACGATGTTTGGCCACACGATTGTTCTCATTCTTATTCAGATCGGTGGACTGGGGTACGCCACGCTTGTCACCATGCTGCTTCTGACTATGGGGCGTCAAATAGGACTGAGGGATCGGCTGATGATGGCTGAAGCCTTAAGTTCACTCAATTTGCAAGGATTAATTCCATTTATCAAGACCATTGTCCTGTGGACTTTTACACTCGAACTGTCAGGTGCCATGTTTTTAAGCATTCGATTTCTTCAAGACTACCCGCTTGGTCAGGCCATCTACCATGGAACCTTTCAAGCGATATCCGCCTTCAATAACGCCGGATTTTCTTCATTTTCGACAAATTTAATCGCTTATCAGACCGACCTCACCGTGAATCTGGTCGTGCCGATTTTGATTATTATCGGAGGATTAGGATTTATTGTCCTGCTTGACGTGGCGCAATTTTTTCGAGGAGAACGTCACCGCCTTCAGGCTCATTCCAAACTGGTGCTTGTCATTACCGGCTTCCTGATTGTCGGAGGAGCTTTGAGTCTCTTGCTTCTTGAATGGAATAACCCCAAAACCCTGGGAGATTTACCAATGATCGATAAAGCCCTGGTGGGGACCTTTCATGCAATTTCTGCCAGGACGGCAGGCTTCAATACTATAGATTTGAGTCAATTGGGTAATGCCTCTCTCTACCTCATTGTCATTTTCATGTTCATCGGCGGGTCACCCGGAGGGACCGCTGGGGGAATCAAGACGACCACGTTCGGGATTATTGGGATGTTTGTGTGGACCACCTTGCGGCATCGTGAAGACGTGAATTTTTTTTGGCGCCGGGTGCCCACGGTTGTCGTTCACCGGGCCCTGACATTAGCGATTCTCGCCATGCTTCTCTTGACCGTGTTCACGCAACTCTTATCTATGGTTGAAACTCATCCGTTTCTCCCTCTCCTGTTTGAGGTCGCCTCGGCCTTGGGAACCACCGGGTACTCCGTGGGCAATGGCGGCGTACTAAGCCTCTCTGCATCCCTGACAAGCTTTGGTAAATTTGTCATTATTCTCTGCATGTTCATCGGGCGATTTGGTCCGTTGCTGCTCGGGCTCGGATCTTTTCAGGAAAAAGGAAGAAGACTGTATCGATTCCCAGAGTCAAAAATTTCTATTTGCTAGCATGGCATCTTTCGTTAGGTATTCAGATAACCCCGGAAGGCCCCCCTCCATTCAGACAGGGAACCAGGCGACCGTGCAGTGATAATGACAAACCTTCATGATCCTGAGCGAAAAAACCATTCGTCCAGAGCTCTCGCGGTCACATCCGTGCCCAAGCCGTTTCACCACAATGGGAAACACAGCATA
>CAVSTN010000014.1:0-30818 GCA_963730905.1 uncultured Nitrospiraceae bacterium
CTGCCCAGGCTGCTCCGCCACCAAGAATCAAGGCGCTGCTGAACAATCCGGCGATCAATAGTCGGCACAGCCATGGTTGTTGACCGGCTTGGGTAATCTGGTGTTCGAGTGAATGCTGCATACCTACCTCCTAGATTAAAAGATGATAAACAGGGTGAACGGTTATGGGAAAACTCTCTAGTATATCAGATCCGAAAGAAGCTGTGTGGTGGCCTCCCAATGATGATTAACAGACGTGTTGAGAAGATGTGGGCATGGGGGCGTTATTCGTGACGAAATCTCCGGGGCGGCAGGGCAGGGGATGGCGGCTTGCCACCGTTTGCCATTCAGCTTGTTTCAATAAGGGAACGATTGCCGGATATCCCAATTCCTCCGCCATGATCCACGGACTTTCTAAAAACCAGGTCGATGGCTCAGCGACCGCGCCATTTTCAAGAAGAAGTCGAACAATTTGCATGTTGCCTTTAAATGCTGCGGCATGCAGGGGAGTCCACCCTGTTAAATCCTTCGCATTGACGTCAGCTCCCTTATCAATGAGTGCGCGGACCGTGTCTACATGACCGAATGCGGCCGCGACCATAAGAGCGTGTGTTCCGACAATGGGAAAGGTGGTGTTGACGTCGATTCCATCTTCGAGGAGAGTCAACACCTTTTCCGTGTCGCCGTTGGTGGCGGCGTTAAAATACGACAAGGAGCATCCCGAAAGAATCAAGACCATGACCAGGTAGGCAAGCCGATAGACGTACTTGTTCATGATGGGTTCTGTGGATGGACGTTTATTCATGCCCAATCGCTCAAGAAGATATTTGCCATCTTAAAAGGGATAATCCAATCCGGCAAACACATTGGCTCCATCCTTGCCATACGCCACATCAACCCGACCCACGATATGGGGGCGGGCAAGGAACCGGAATCCTATCCCAGGATTGACCTGAGGGTGGAGGATGGTGTTGCTGCTGAAATGGGATCCGACACGACCGATATCGATGAATGGTGCGACTTGGAAATCCAGGAGATATCCGAAAATTTTTTGTTGTCGAATCAATACCCGCTCTTCCAGATTGACCACCAGGGCGGTGGAGTCAATGAATCGGCTTCTTCCAAAGGCTCGAAGGGAATCCTCTCCCCCTAAGGTCGGGCGTTCATAAAAGGGAGGTGCTCCCCCATTGACGGTGTCTGCGTACAAATGGGATACAAAAACCAGGCGGTTATGAAAATGTGGGACGAGATGGCGGGCATCAACGGTCGTTCGCCACCAATCTGTCACCGGTTGCGGTTTGAAATTCCGATTCCATTCAACGGAAACGTTCACATAGGTTCCTTGCGTGGAAATTAATTGGCGGTCCCGAGTGTCATAACGAAATGTGAGCTTATGCCCCCAAATATCTGCTCCGTCAATGCCGTTAATGGTCGGAAACCCCTCTTGAATTTCTGGAAGAGTATTGATGATTCCTTTCCCGACGCGTACGTGGTGGAACCGCTCGCTCCACATAAGGGCAATATCCTGAGCCAAATGGATCCCGACAGTGAGATCCACCAGTATTTCCTTTGAGGTATACGAGGTTTCATTGGATTCATTCGTTTGGCTTCCGATTCCAAAAAATCGTCGGAAGGGATTTTTAAACCAAGAAGCCTGTCCCGCCAGGATATACCGCCCCCCCCCTGCACCAACATTTTTGTAAGAGAGATCGATTTCACGCTGAACCTTGGTGGAGTAGGACAATATCGCACGGTATTGCGTGGTATCAGACGGGTATCCATAGTAATTCATGGTCAATGTTTCACCGATATACGTATTATGCAAATATTGGGGAGCGATAATGTCTTCTAAATGGCCGTTCGCATTTGATCGGAGCATCGGGACGAGGAAACCGTAATAGGCCCCTTCATTGCGGCTGTAGCCAAAAGCCGGGACCGGAAACACGGAAAATTCTCCCTTGGTCGGAAGAGACCTGATCGCCTCCTCTTTGGCTTCCTCCTGTTTCGCTTCCCCTCTCTGTCCTTCCGTACCCTGTACTGGAAAATCCGGGTCGTGCTTGAATCGTTCCTGCCGCTTTTGAGAGGCCTGATCGGGATCAGGAGCGTTTTGCCCCAGGGAGGTTTCTGGAAAACACCCCGCTCCGCACATCACAAAAATCACGAAAGAAACGATCTTGGCCGAAGACCTGGAAAATTGTCGGTGCATGGCTCATGGTATTCGGATGAGTGGTCATGATGTTCATTCATATAAGAGAAGACGGGTCTCTCCAGGGGTCGAAGCAGGGGCGCGAGTTGGCGATACGGCATGCAAGGCTCCGGGTGGGGTGAATGGTGAGTCGAATTCCCCCCACGACCAGATCCGATTGTGTTCGATGAGAGTGTTGGCGGCGAGGTAGAGACCGATCAGGGAACGGTAAGCGTGCGCCGCATCAATTTCATCAAGGGAGGGGTGCTTGACGGGTGTCTGCAGATCCAGATCGGTATGGTTGAGCAATCCCGTATCGAACGCGTACCACCAGATCCCTTGATGATCGGCCATCCCAATCGCATCATCATACATATTGCTGAGATACGCCCGGTTATCCGACAAACAGTTCTTGATGAGGAGACAACTCAAATCCCTTCCCATAAAAGGGGTGCGGTTCGGGGTTAAAGCCGTGAGAGACAATATCGTCGGTGCGATATCTACCTGACTGCCAACGGTTGTCACGGTGTGGGGCACGATCTTGAGTTGTGTTCTGAGGGCCTCATCCATCCAGATAAACAAAGGGGTCGAAAAATGTCCTGCCACGCGTTCGCCTTCCGTGAAGCCTACAGGTTCATGTCGGCCATGGTCTCCCATGACGAAAAGTATGGTGTTGGTCAGCAGCCCGTCACGTTTGAGATGGGTAAACACCCGCGAAAATTCGAGGTCAAAATTTCGAAGAGCTGCCAGATAGGGATCAGGCTGCTCTTTTAATGCCCGAACTTCAGGGTGCCGCAAGGGAATCGTAAAAGGATGATGAGTCCCGGTGGTGAGGGCCGCAAGGAAATAGGGGTCGGACTGCTGCTGCAATTCGGCGACTCGTTGGTAGAGGCCATCAAGCAATGCCCCGTCCGTGAGGCCAATGCCCATTCGCTCCACACCCGCGGGAAAGTCCTGTCCACCGGAGATCTGCTCGATTCCATTTCTGGCTAAAAATGTACGTGAACCTGGAATATCGCTATCGAGGCCCATCATCATTTCCGTCCGGTACCCGGCCTTCTGGAGCACGGAGGGAAGGCAGAGATACTCATGCGTGTTGCGTGTCTTGATGACGGCGGTACCTTGCCTCGGAAACACTGAGCATAGGGTGGCCAGGAGGCCCCGGGTGGTTTGCACCCCATTGCTGAAAAAATGTTCAAAATACACACTGTCCTGCCGCAGGGAATCAAGAAATGGAGTGAGAAAGATTTTTGATGGAAGATTCGTTCCCTCCTGTCCCGGATTCGACAGGGATAGGGTTTTTCCCAGAAAACGTCGGTCCAGGCCTTCAACCAGCAGTACGAGGATATTCACTCGTGAGGGAAGCGTGAATGACGGGATGGTGGATTGTTCTTTGATCAGGGGATATTGAAGGGATGGCCACCGTGCCGATGGAGCAAGAATCTGATGGGTGACGGTTAGTGCCTCGTTCGCACTCATGGGCCGGGAAAGCTGCGCCGGGGTCCACTTCCCTTTGGATCGGATGTACTCTTGAAGCGGGCGTGAGGCAGAGAGGATTGGATTTTGAGCTAAGCCGTGATAGGCCGTACTCTCAATTTGCAGGGTAAAGGCCTTGGGAAGCAAGGGACTCCATGCGGCAGCTCCAAGGACAAATGGAACGGCAAGCAGGACTGCCCGGAACTGAAAGTGAGTGGTTTGGGCATAGGCGAATATCGAATGTGGCCAGAGGCGATTCATTCCCCAGATTCCTGTCAGGATGGTCAAAGCGAGGAGGATGCAATATGTGATGAGATACCGGAGCCAACTCCCGGCTTCAGCCAATTCCGCGATGGTTTGGTTGGAGCCCTGAGATTCCGTGTGGTGCCGGCTGGCTTGAAAGGCTTCATCCACGTATTCAAAGAATGGAAAATTCAAGTGATGGTGAAACAGACGATAGTATGAAACGTCCACCATGGCGCTCATCAAGAACAGTGCACCTATCAGTATGAGAGCCCACTGAAGTGTCCGTCGATAGACGGAAATCAAACATTTCGAGCCAAGCGGTCTTTCCAGAATCAAGCAGAAGGGTATGCCGGACAGGGCGAGAATCATAGCCAGAAGGATTCCCGCACTTGCCGTCACGGCGTCACTGAGGGCCCCGACGAGGAGAGTCTTGCCCAAGAGGCTGATTGTCGGTGGTTCTCTGGCTATGACGTCGGGAAGGAAAAACCACCGTTCGGCTTGTTGGATGCCAATAAGAATCACCCCCCACCAGCTCAACAGATAAGAAAACGATCGGGGATGCTTGAAGAGCTGGAAAAGATTCTCTCGGCCAAGAAATCGATTCATCATTCCTATTCCAAATGATTGCCGGATCATGAAAGGTGGATCGTTCGGGATTCTTGTGCTACCTGACTCTTGAGGAAAAATGTCCTCCATCTCTCATCCGCTTGAGCCTGAAAAAATGGCCGGTGTTCAGTATATTCAAAAGACCGGGCATGGTCTGTTCAATATTGCTCATAATCAGCCCAGGTCATTAAGGTCGGAAGTGGGTATTGTCGGGCTGGTTCCACCGATGGCTATCTGTGGTCTCAATGAGGAATGATTCCGCCACAACAGAAATCCCCACGCCGATCCGACACTCCTTCTTGATAGGTATACCTCATGTGTTTCGAAGCCAGATCATTGTTCGCTTGGAGTCGTCCACGGAAGTGACCATGGAGGCTATCGGGCTTCCGGGGTGTTGGGAGGCGGATGATGAGGCGTCTCACAACATAGACAGATTCTGCAAAAACACATTCAGATATTATTTTGCCGTTGAGCATCTTCTTGACTACTTTCACGGCTTGGTTTTGTTGTGAGGGTCTGGACCATGAGACGGGCTCTGGTAAGGATGTTCTGTTGGCGAGAATTTTCAATGACCTCCCCTGCAACTAACCGGCCATTGGTCGTCAGCATACATGTTGAGTGCCGCCAGTTTGTGGTTCGTTGGGTATAGGCCAACCCCCATGGTGCCAGTGCCGCAATATCCCGGATAGGTAATAACCATAAACTTCGTAGTCCCTCTCGATCCTGAAGCCAGTAATTCAGAATCATCCCTGTCGTCATAAGGCGGATCGCCACGGTGAGACCAAGGATGACCCATCCCACCCGGGATCCACCGGAGAGAAGGGCATAGAGACAGGCGAAGGGAATAGGTTTAACAAGCACGGTGGCAAACAGGGCCATCGGGCGAACAGCACGTTGGGATTGATTCATGCGGACCCAGTGATTCCACCATGTACGTGGGGTTGGAAGGTCGACAATAGTTTCCACCAAATACGGGAGAATGACCATTCGGTATCCTCTGTGACAGATCCGACGACCCATTTCATAATCTTCCGTGAGATAATCTGCCAGGTTTTCAAAACCTCCAATTTCTCTAAGAGTGCAGCGCCGTAACGCGGTGGATGCTCCCACGCAAAACCGGGACGCTCCCGTGACGTATGCAAACATCATATCGGGAATCAATTCGGTATTGACGGTTAACAGTTCCATCTTCTCCCACCAGGTTTGTGCCCTGACGGCCTTGTACAAGGTGCAGACATACCCCACGTTGGGATCGGCAAGAGGCCCGACGATGGTTTTGAGATAATCAGGCTTGAGTTGGACGTCGCTGTCACTGATGACCAGAATGTCGTGTCGAGCGTGTTTGAGCCCGCCGGTCAAATTGTTAATTTTTCCATTTGGGCCAATGCGATAATTTCCAATAGACACGGTGACTCGTTTTCGTCCGAATTCCCGCTGAATTTCATATAATAACGGGATTGCCGGGTCGCCCGGATGTTGTACCGAAAGGACAACCTGAAAGTCAGGGTAATCCTGAGTGCACGTGGAACGGAGATTCGTGCGGAGATTTTTTTCCAAACCGCAAATAGGCTTGAGAATGGTGACAGGTGGCCATACGGTAAAGGGTTGGTGGGTAACTGTTGGAAGTTTAAAGGACAAGCGATATACGGCAGCCAGACAGAGCAGGGTATACACCGATCCAAAAATGACGGGGATCAGGCTGAGGGTGGTGATGAAAGACACAGGAGACAATGTCGCAATTCCCAGGTTGAATGGCCAATGATTGAGGTGACTCCGCATGAATCGGGCCATCATGCTCAATAACAAAAAATATTAAAGAATTCAATCGAATATGATCAAACAATCCGGATGGGTAGCAGGAGCATGACAGGAGGAGAGGAAAATATCTTGTATGGGAATCAAAAATTTTTGACGAAGAACAAAATGTTTTCAGTAGTGTTGCGGAGAGAGGGAGAATGCAGACTCAGAGGTATCCCAGAGGGAAGACAGGGCGTAATACTGGTGACGGTGGACGAATCTAATGTCAGGATTGCTCTTGCGCTCAGACCAACGATAAATAGATATTCATGTCGCTCACAGAGGGAGGAAGGTTGTTCTGTAAGGGCGTTCCCAATCGTCCTAGGTTGAATCACCATTCAATCCGTAAGTCTCTAGCATTCCCTTCAAAATACCAGGCAGATACTTTCGTCACCGAAGTAAAAACGCCTGTTACCAGAGGGTTTGTAATAACAGGAACGTATTCTTCTACCTTCTTTGAATCAGCATGTGCCTCTCGCCCGCCCTTTCTGATGAGTATCGCGACGAGCAAAGCCGGTATGATCGCAAACCTCGTCTAATTCTCACTATCTCAACGACTGTTGGTTTGTATTCCGAAATACACAGTGCGGTTTCCAACTCCATAGGCCCGCCACTGCCATGCAGATGTGGACGATCATCATGAGGGAAAAAAGGTTCGCACCGATTTCTCCTTCACGGCCGGCATTCATCGGGACATAGAACGAAAAGCTGAGTGACAATTGCCTTCAACCATTCTCAGGCAAATCGTCCGGCAACAAGAGAAAAGGGAATGTGACCGTGAAAATTCCGGTCCCAACTTATTTGTTGCAGTTTTTTCCAATGATAGAGCTAATTTGAGAGGAACGATGACAGATTTGGGCAAGAGTCAGCGCTACGACTAAAACCGTTTAACAAGTGGATCCGTTCTTGGGTCAGCCCCAGCGCTCAAACCAGAATCTCGCCAGTCAGCCTCTCCAAAATGCGTAGCGACGAATGGGACGGGTCCTTCATCGCCTCAACCGGCAGGTAGAAGGTTTGATCGAGACTGTGCTGCCCTGACATTGCGCCATGCACTACCAGATCGGTGATCGCGATCCAGCTTGAGCCGGGCGGAAATTCTATGATCCGGCGCGGTGCGGTCTTCTGGTACTTCTTGTCGTGCATGCCGAGGGCGCGTAGCGCCGCGATATACTGATCGTACTTGGTTTTGGCTCCATCGACGATGCCAAAACGGGCTAAAATGGAGGAAATCCAACTCTGTCCGCTAAGATGCACGGAAGGCAGGAAGCGCCTCACAAAGGATTCAAACGGTTCTCCGAGTTGCCAGATACGCGGTCGAATGGTGGGATGGATGTTGGAGAAGACCCGCAGCATACCCCGCCCCTGAGTGGGGTACCCGTAACTCGAATCGATGTGCAGCGACTGGGTGTTGTTGCGTGGAAACGGCCGATAGGTGACCCGTTTACGATCTAGCGCTCCTTGATAGTCTGGAAATAATTTGGCGATCACTCCCTCGGCCCATTCGCCGTAACGCCCCATGATCGCATCGAGATCAGGACGGGCCGTGTCTCTGATTTTGGCCCGCATCATCCACATCTTCCCGCGCACCTTCACGTAATGGTACTTTTTGATGTGGCCACGAGCCGGATCAAAGATGATCGTCGGGCGGCCATCCTCATAATCGGGTTTCCGGGTCAGGATCTTCCCCGTATCCGAGATCAGCTCTCGCTCTCGCTCGGACAGCTCGAAGCCACTTTTGGGCAGGTAGATGACCCCGCCCCCTTCCAACGTCTCGATGGCCGTTCGTCGCACCTCCGGATCCGATCCATCAGTTCCAGGCTCGATCGTCAAAATCTTCACGATTCCCGCTTCTTCATTCGCGGAAATATGTTCTGTATTTTTCATGAGGTACCCCTGGTTTATTTTATAAATGCAACCACCCTACCCGTAAAATAATAACTCTACATCATTGCCTCTTTCCAGAATTGGGTGAACTTCGCCCTTAAGAGGCCGGGATCCCAATCGGCTAAGGGCCATGGTGAAAATAGTAATCGGCATAGACGGGAAAATGATCCGATAAATCCCAACCTGGCCGCCTCAAGGTGAACTTCCTTCCATTCGTCGAAAGATCGAATTATCCGGACTTCCGCAAAAGAAGCCGTCGTGGGTTGGGCATGTCTGCGGGGGGAGTACGGCACATCATCCAAATAGGCTGGTGGTGCGTCCCCCAAATCATTGAAAAAACCATCGGAGGGACATGGACACCCGCGATTCATGTTCGGCACGGACGGAATCCCCGGACCGGTGACTGGCGATAGCCTGCTCGAAGGTGGCGATATAGCCCTTGATGGATGTTTCCAAGTCGAACAGCGCGGGCCCGGTCACGGAGCGCCTGCCGGTCTACGGGTGCGTCCAGCGTGGCAAGGATCGCCTCGGCCAAGGCGGCAGGATCGCGACAGGGAACGAGCCGGCCGTACTTGCCCTTGCCGAGTATTTCCCACGGGCCGCTCGGACAATTGGTGCTCACCACGGGACAGCCGCAGGCGAGCGCTTCGATCAGTACGCAACCCAACCCTTCCCATGCCGAGGAAAGCACAAACAGCGAAGCCCGCGCCATCCAGGCAAAGGGGTTCTCGGCATAGCCGAAGAAGAAGACGTCGGATTCAACACCGAGCGCCGCGATCATGTCTTGCCACCGGGATCGCACCGGTCCGGCGCCAAGTATGACCAGTCGCACAGGACGTTTGTTGTGTACCAAGGCAAAGGCCTTGATCAGCGTCGGATAGTCTTTCTGAAAACGAAGACGACCGACGGCTAGGAGAACCGGAGGTTGACCCGGCTCAAGCCAGGGGTGAACCAGCGGAGTGTTCGCCTTCTCGGCCACCGAATCATCGAGGACGGGCTCGAACACCGTGGTGATGGCCTCGCGCGGCAGGTTCGCCAGGCGGACGACTTCCTCGGCCACGCCATCGGAAACCGCGACGGTTCGGGTCGCCGGCCGGTACACAAGACGCGACCGGCCACGCAGATAGAGATCCCGGATCATCTGCAACGGCGCCCACAGATTGAGATTTCCAGACGGGAAATTGGTGGCACGCAATATCAACGGCATCGGCTTTCCGGAGATCCGCCAAGCGATCACCGCAGTCAGGAGAACTCGGTTGCCGGCGGCTACGATGATGTCCGGCGGCCGCACGTGCAGATAGCGAGTCAGCGGAAGGGCGCTCAGGAACACCCTGATCCAACGAAATGGCAGATGGCGGTACAGCGCGGCGTGCAGCCTTCCCCATTGCGGCTGACTGAGCACCACGCGGCGGATGCCGGTCAACAATGATTCCGCGTATTTGCTCTTCTCGTTGACCATCACCACATCCACATCGTAACCGCGGGACACCAAGCCGTTCGCCAACTTGACGGCGCAGCGCGGGGCGCCGCCTCCCGACATCCGGTACATGAAAAAGGCAATGCGCTGGCGCGCTACCATCACTAAGGTGGTGCGACCACTGTTTCGGCGGCTCTGGTCATCATTCCTCCTTATTCAATGGAACCGTCATGATAACCAGTGACACAGTTCATCCTATACCTCCGCGCCTCGCCATCCAGGTATTCGTTGCGGATCCCAAAGTTGCAGCGGCACAAACAAAAATCCAAATAGGCTGCTGTGGCAGTATCTGCCAAGGACACCGACTTGTCCGGCTACACTCAACGGGAGCTGAATACCATTTTTCACCGGTTGAACACTGGACCGAGAAAATGTCTTAACTGGGCTACGCCCCTTAAGATATTTACTCAACCGCATCATCAGTCACCCGTTGCACTTGAAACCGACTTCATTCATTGATCGACAGTTGCCCCGCAAACGGGAACGCTCCAATATGCCCCATCCTCCGTAACAAAGGCCGCGTCATTTGCCCCCTGAAGCTGTCACAAATGACAATTCACTTTGGGGTTTACTCACAGATCTCATCTCGGCGGTTCGCCTCAGGTTAAATGCTAGCAGCTTTCCCAACCGTTCATTGCCCAGGGGTCTCCCCTTGATTCGTTGAATGATATCCAAATCGGGGGCTTTATTGGCCTCGATCATGCACGGCCCATTGTCGAGTATTGCGACATCCCAACCAATCACGACCTGGTCGGAGAAGAGGCAGCTATGAGCGTTCTCCACGCAATGGATCAGCTCAGTCCAACATGGAAGCTTGCGATGCAGAATCGGCGCATTCGTCTCGGGATGTCGCGTCATACCATCCACCGTCTAACCACTCCCCAACCCCCACCGCTCGCTCTTCCTAGCTCACCGGTCTGAATGTCAACATTCGCCGCAATTCCACCAGCATGGAAATTGTCGACGATGACGCCGCTGTATCGCGCCATGCGAAAGACGGCATCAGTTACTTCATATTTGTCTTGTTCATTACGACAGCTCATCACACGAACGGTGGCCAATGTCCCGTTGGCGAGGTCGGTGATTTCCTGGTGGTTTATGAGCCGTGGCTGCACAAGGTAATCTCTGCACTTTGAGGCTTGACACAACAGCTCCAACAATTGGTCTCCGGAAACTATCTTCCCGCAATTGCCTCGGAATTGTCCGGAGCCCAGGTAATCCCAGCGCATGGTGTGCTGTCCGCCCTGGCCCTTTATCGGCTTCACAAAGAGGTCTATCTCGGGTAGGCCTGCCTCACTCCAATCTATCGGCGTAATCCGTCCTTTTCTGACAATCAAGAGAACGGGCACTGTTGCAACCCCGCATGCATGGCAATGGGCCATGAAGCTACACTTGTCTTTGATATATGACGTGCTTCGCTCCGCAGGGACGGAAAGGCCTCCATTGTAATCGCGTAGGTAGTGGTAGAGGCCACTTTTCATTTCGAAACGATTCAGGTATGCGCCGGCCTGTTGTCTTTTGGCATTGTCATGCAATTCGAAGATGTAGTACCAGGGGGGCAGGATGGCAAATCGGGTCGCGATTCCAATTTGCTCGCAGAATTGCCGGACGATCCCCTTGCCGGTCAACTTCTTTATCGCGCGGCCATTGATTGCGGTGAAGATCGTCGCTAACCCGACAATCACGAACGGTGCGAATGGAAATGCCACAAACGTGGCCAGCCGTTCACTACGCCTGCTCTTTCGCATAACCTCATATTGGAAAAACCGATGGATCGAAGCCGCCGCCGAATGGGTCGCAGATAAGCCGGAATAAAAGCGGGGATATATCCAAATGGCACCATTGAATTCCCGCGTGATCCTGTCAATGTTCATCGTGATGCCCTCTTTGTTTTTTGAAAGAATCTCCCCCAAAGATGGTTTTATTTTTGTTCCCTCCGGAGCTGGATGGCCTTACTCCCCCTTGGTCAGAGAGGACGGTTGAAAGCTTGGTGTGTCAGGATCCAACTGCATATCAGCCCGTACCGTTGCAGGGCCCTCCAACACCTATCGACAAGACTGGACGTGTTTGCGGAAGGTAAATATTTTATTAGACTCTTTTTTAATCCACAAATAGGTTTGAGGAGGGTGACAGGTGGCCACTCGGTAAAGAGTTGGTGGCGGATTGCTGGAACTCTGAAGGACAAGCGATATACGGCAGCCAGACAGAGCAGGGCATACACTGATCCAAAAATGACGGGGATCAGGCAGAGGGTGGTGGTGAAAGAAACAGGAGACAATGCCGCTATTTCCCGGATTGATGGACAATGATATAACGGTGACTCAGCATAAATCGGGCCATCATGCTCAACGGCAAAAATTATCAAAGAATTCAATTGAGTATGTTCAAACAATCCGGAAGGGCAGCAGGGGAACGACAGGAGGAGAGGAAAATATCTTGTATGGGAAACAAAAAATTTTGACGAAGAACAAAATGTTTTCAGTATTGTTACGGATTGTCGGAGAATGCAGACTCAGAGGTATCCCAGAGAGAAGACGGGACACGACATTGGTGACGGTGGTTAGGGAACATACAGCCAGTGGGTGAGATTCTCTGAAGAGACCAGGACCTGTCCGAGAACGTTTTGCGGCGATATGTGAATAGCAAGGGTGTCATGCTTGGGCTCGTTGCTTATGATTCATTATCGCTGAAACGTTAAATGAATTCTAAGTGGATTGACCTCCTGGCCGTTACTCGGAATCCAATACCCGGCCATTGAGCCAGGGGCGATTGGTTTGTCACGTGCCAACCTGCCTCTGGTGATGTGAGATATTTTTTGTCGTTTGAAGCCGGAAAAACGTCGTCAAATGCTGCACAACGGTTTCTCGCTGTTTATCAACTGTAATGACGTGATAGCAGTCATCCAATATTACGAGGAGCCTTTCCTGTGAGGAGATGGCATTGTAGACAATGGAGGAATTGCGAGGGCTGGTCATATCGTCCTCGCGAGCCTGGAGAATGACGGTCGGTGTCGTGACATCGTGTAATCTGGGCAGAACCCGCATGATGAGGCGGTCGATTTCTGTGAGTGTGCGCAATGGGAAGACCGGATATCCTTTTGTCCCGGCAGAGGAAGAAGGCATTGCCGTGCCGTTTAAGATTTTCCGCAGCGCCCACCAGTCCTTCATCCATTCTCGCACAATGACCCTGGCACGATAGGACTTCCGAACTGAGGCCTGAAGCCGTTCATCCTTGATTCCATAAGGGGGTCCGTCAATATGGAAGAAAAAACGTTGCAACGGGAGTGGCACTATCTTCATGGCCAATGGGAGAACGGCATGAGACCAAGGGGTATTCCATCCGTCATAAATAAAGGTCGGCGACAGGGCTCCAACCCCGTCGACACGGACCACCGTGGAGGCCTCTAATGCTAACAGCGCTCCTGCGCTCAGTCCCACGACAAATATGTATTCATAGCGATCACGTAAGAAAGAGAGTTGCCTTTGTATATGTGCCCGCCAATCCTGTTCCGTGGTTTTTACGAGGTCGCGAAGCCTGGTACAGTGTCCGGGCAGGGTTGTCGCATACACGTCCCACCCGTTTTTACGAGATAGTTTTCGTGAAAGGTAGGTCATTTCAACCGGCGTGCCGGTGACACCATGGATGAGATAGACCAACACATTCGAGTGCTTGAAACAAACGGAATCGGTCTCCTGTCTATCGGGCAAGTCGCGAAATGGCCCGACAGAAATGGCCAGCTGGGATCTCATGATGATTCCTCACAGGTGGTAAATAGATAGTCCAGCAATTCAATCCCCAGATCAATTTCGTCCCTGGTGATGTCCAGTGACGGTGCCAGTGTGAAGACATTTTTATAATGTCCCCCGACGTCCAGCACTAATCCCATCAGGCCGCGTGATGAAGGAATTCCACCCGCCAGCCCCCTTTCAAAAATCCGTTCAGTCAGCGCTTTATCCGGGGTGAAGCGATCGGATTTGGTGACTTCGATTCGGAGCGCCAGTCCTAATCCGGATACATCTCCAATTGTGTGATGCCGGGATTGGAGCGCGAGGAGTTGTTCCAGAAAATACACTCCCGATTGGGTGACTTTTGTTTCATACTGTTGTTGTTCAATCCACTTGAGCGTCGCAAGGGCCGCAGTCGTTCCCAGGGGATTGGAGGCAAATGTTGAATGAGTGGATCCGGGCGGAAACTTGGTCGGCGAAATGAGCGCTTCTTGCGCCCACAAGCCTGAGATAGGATTGAGGCCATTGGTCATGGCCTTTCCAAAGACCACAATGTTCGGCGATACGCCAAAGTGCTCGATTGCCCAAAATTTTCCGGTTCTGAAAAATCCCATTTGAATCTCATCGTCCACCAGTAGGATCTTTCGCTCATTCAAAATTTGTTGCAGCCGGGAGAAGTATTCCGGCGGTGGAATAATATATCCTCCAGTGGCTTGAACCGGTTCGATATAAAAGGCGACGAACTCCGGCTCATTGGCTTTCGAATCCCAAAAGGAGTTGTATTCGGTTTCAAACAGCCGCTCAACCTGGTTGACGCAGTAATAGGCGCAGGTGTCGAGCGTTTTTCCATAGGGGCAGCGATAACAATATGGAAACGGAACAAAGTGTGCGCGATTGGAGAAATGCCCAAAGCGGCGACGATAGCGATAACTGGATGTGATTTCGGATGCCCCCAGCGTTCGGCCATGGTAGCCACCCATAAACGCCATAAACAGGCTTTTCCCTGTCGTATTTCTCACGAGCTTCATCGAATCTTCGATTGCCTGGGCACCACCCACGTTGAACTGGATTCTCCCTTCCATCCCGAATGCCCGCATACATTCTTTCGCGAGTTTTTCCGCCACCAGGATTTTATCTTCATGCAGGTATTGGCAGGCGAGTTGCGGTAGTTGGTCGAGCTGAGCCTTCAATGCATCAATGATGGCGGTATTGCGATATCCAAAATTGACTGCTGAGTACCACATCTGTAGATCAAGGTAGGGTTGATCTTCGCGGTCGTATAGAAAGCTGCCTTCACAGCCGTAAAAGAATTTCGGCACCGGGGAGTAATGAACGGTATCTCCGTGTGAGCAGTACTTCGCTTCTTTCTCCCGCAAGGCGTCTTCGCCAATCTGAACCATTGGAAGAAGTTTCATGAAATGAGGGCCTCCTTGGAAAAAATCAGTTCAGTCACGTCTGTTAGCGTGTCGAATGATCGAAAGGGAATCATTTGGTCCTGGCACCATGTCTGGAGTGTTCCCTTGGCGAACAGCGTCTGGACCTTGTCCGACACGCATTGATCCGATTGCCCATCACCGATATAGATGATGTGGGAAGACGTGCGGTCGATGAGTTGAGCCAATGCACACTTGCAAGTGCCTGAACGGCTTTGGCATTCCGGCATGGAAAAAGGAAAAGTGAGGGAAGGGAAACCTGTTTCATCCCAATGGAGATGATTGGAGAAGAAGGGAATGTGTAACAGGCTATGTCGACGCAAAATCGCCTCGATCAGCAGATCAAGCCCGTCACTGATTATGGTGAGGGGGATATCGTATTTTGCGCATTGGCGTTCAAGCGCAAAAAATCCTTCATCAATGGGAAGGCCGGCCGCAAAACGAATAAGCGTCTCGCGATCGGCTCTAATGAGTTCCACCTGGCGCGAGAGGCACTCCTGGCTCGAAATCTCGCCGCTTGCCCAGCGTTGTTCCCAGTCGCGCCAAGCCGGCAAGGCGTACGTTTCGAGTACCGCATCGGTGGCATCACGGCAGGTGATTGTCCCATCGAAATCACAGAAAACCTCGGTCCTGCCAGTACAACTACGCTCGCGAAGGTTGGCCTGCTTGAATGAGTGATTGTTCCGCAAATCGGCATCCTATCGGGTACGAAGGAAATCCGGAGGTTATGTGCTTCTTCCCTGGGCTTCCTCAACAATCAGGATTGATCGCCGAAACCCGATTTTTCTTATGCAACCTTTAAGGGACCCTGGCTTACATGACACTTGTGCGTGAGGATGTCGTCTGAGTATATGGTCCGTGAGGCTCGTAACCGAGTAAGCCCAGGACTTGGATTCTGTTCGGATATCGAACGGGGACTCGTCAAAAAATAAGAGAAGTCGGGTCTTATTCGCCATTAAGCGCAATAATTTATCGAAGAAGGGATTCAACTCCTGAGGCGGGACGTGCATGATGACCGACACACAAACGAGGTAATCGGGCTTCAGGTGTGCGATGTGTTTGAGCAGTGGTTCCGCAATGACACCCAGGTGTGGAGTTTTGTCTTGAGTGATTCCGTGCCCGAGCAGATCGAGACTATTTTGAAAAAAACGATCAGTGACATCAAGGCCCCAATATCGATTTTGTTGAAGATAGTCGATGAGATGCTGCCCGACGCGAAGGCTGCCGCAACCATAGTCCACGCACACGTGATGCGGTTGAAGACCGAGCTCTAAAATTTTCTTAAAGGCAAAGCGTCCGTGTCGTTGAGTTTGAGCAGGCATACGAGTTTCTTCCCCGGCGAGGACGTTGGCTGGCCTGTGGCGCTTCTTGCCCAAAGTGCGACGCGCTCTCCATTTATCGAGCTTCTTGGTGATGGTATGGGCATAATACGATGAAAAACGGCTGTCCCAGTGATGTAGTCGCCACCATGCATAACCGATGTCACCCAGGAGAATGGAAACTCGACGGACAAACGTGAACCGGTTGAAGTGCCATAGCGGGTTGGTCAGGTTTCCTTTCTGCCGTGTCATCAACACGCTGAATAACATGCTCAGAATCCCGCCTCTAATGAGGGCAAAAACAACGAAAACAATATATCCAGTGGAAGAGATCTTTCTTTTTGTGAACCAGGAATCTCTGGCTCTGGATCCGGTCCAATCGGAAAGATACTTTTTTGAAAAGTAATAAGGCGCACGAACAGTGCCAGAAATGAAAAATTCGATAAAATCCAGATATTTCATCTTGTTAATTGACTGGTTAGGTCGGAGAAGAGGCAGGAAAGACGAGAGTGCAGAACAGTATTTTGTACGGGGATCAAAAAAATTGGCGGTTGACGATCGTTTGGAGTCGGGGATGCCAACGCTGCAAGGACTTCATGTATGGATGTTTGTGCGTCCCGTCATGGTCCACCATCGGTTGCAGGTTGAGATCTGACGAGGTATCGATTCCGATCTTGATGCGATGTTGGGGTGGTTCACTTGGATAAAGGGCAAGAGCTTTGCGCCCCCAATTGGCCCTTCGTGTGGAACCATTTTCTCGCGGCAGCAGGTCTTCCACAGAACCATTCAGTAATTTTGGCCGACAACCATGAGAAGAGGCAGGTTCACCCTGCAGTTCCCGCAATCCGGTGAATGCGGCGGACTTCGACCCATTGCCAGGAGGCCAGTGCCGGCAATCCAATGGCGATTTCACGCATTCGTTTGGCCAAGGATAGCGCAATGGCGGCATCGGCGGGTAGACCGATCAGACTGCCGATCAGGAGCAGTCCCCCTTCCTGCACCCCCAGTGCACCGGGAACAAAGAAAGCCAGATGACGAATCGTGAGCCACATGCTCTCTAGAATGATGGCATTCCAGATCGTTGTGGGGTGGCCGAACAATTCGAGCGCGAGCCAGGTTTCGAAGGATCCGACCAGCATGCCCGCGAGCTGCCAGGCCAGAGCCGCCCAGAGCAGGCTGTGCCGCCGGTAGAGTCCGCGGATTTCTTCGTCAAGGTTCGGGGCGTTACCGAGTAGCGAGTTGAGCCGATGGCGGCTTCCCAGCATTCGCTCGGTGAATCGTGCAATATGCGAAAACGGAGAACCGTAACGCAGCAGAAGGGCCAGCATGATGGGAACGGGCAAGCTCACTGCCGTTCCCCACAAGAGGGTGTCAATAATCTGGGTATGCCGTATGGTCGTGATCAGTAGCACAAGTCCGATGGCGGTGAACAAATACTGATTGATCAGGGTGAGCAACACTTCGAGGATGACACTCGCGGTAATCGCGGCCCCATCGAGCGGGCGCTGCATCGCCAGCCGTATCCCGACCAATTCGCCGCCGATACTGGCAACCGGCAGCAGGCGGCTGACTGCCTCACGTACAATGGCGATCCAGACCAGAAATGGTCGGGTCGCATACCCCGCCGGATCACGCGGGCGCAGCAGCACTCGCCAGCTTTCCGCATCAAGAATCAAGGGCAGGGCGTGAAACGGGATGATCCACAGCAATCCCCAACCAGCATGACCGAGCGTCTGCCAAATGGTCTGATAGCCCTCGTGCACGATCAGTCCCATCATGATCGCAAGGCCGAAGAGGCCGGCGATAGAGGCATAGGTGGAGAGCTTCATGCCGAGGCCTGTACCGGCCAGAAATCTGAAAAACCGCCGCGTATGAAACCGAATCTGTCTATAGCTTCACGGACTCGCGGCGACAGCAGGGCGGCCAGTTCGTCAGGATGCCGGTAGGAAGCCATGGATTCAGAAATTCCACCCCGCGTGGCCGGGTGCAGGTAGATTTCGGTGACTCCCGCCGACACGCGACTGAGCGCAGCGAGGAGGGCTGCCTCATCCATTGAGCCACTCTGCTGCAGTCCCACGATCCGATCGTTATGGGCGATGCCTGCGCGATTGAGTCGTCGATGCATGGTTGCGAGACACGGCCGCAGAAATTTTGACGATCCCTCTTCGTGGGGAAATCGCACCGCGTGAACACCAAACTGCTTGCCAACAGACAGCATCAGAGAGAGCACCGTTGGATGAAGATGAAAATGCTTGTGTGCGTTGACGTGATCCAGCTTCAGGCCGAAGGTCTGAAAAACCTCGAATTGTGCCTTGATTTCCGCCCTGAGCTGACGACGGACATGGGGAAGGAGAAAAATCCGGAATCCGTCACGAACCATGCTCTGTCCGAAGCGACCGTCAGCGTCCACGAGATCGGGTATTTCCCTGCGTGGTAGCACAGCAGCGCCGTCTGCCAAGACCACATGAAGTCCGACACGTAAGCTTGGCATGCGACGGGCACGCTGAACCGCATCAGCAGCGGCGGAGGCTCCTACCATCAGGCTGGCAGCCGTTAATACGCCCTGCCTATGGGCCTGTTCCACGGCTTCATTGATTGCCTCATGAAGGCCAAAGTCGTCTGCCGTGATAATCAGCCTGCGCGGTGCCGAAGAGTTTGGCATCGTGAACGCCGGACTCGGTCAGTTTCCGTGCGCGTTGAGGAATCGAAAAAATTCGATGCCTTCACGCAAACGGCGTTTCATCATCTCCCAACTCCGGAGCATTTCGGATACGATCTCCCAGATTTTGCTCGGGCGAAAATAAAATCGCTTGTAGAACATCTCGACACCGTGGAAGATCTCCTCTTTGGAGAGATGTGGATAACTGATTGCCGCAAGCTGCACGCCTTTGTCGTTGACGAGATTGACCGCATCATTTTCCTGTAGCCATCCGTTCCCGACCGCTTCCCGATAGAGGCTGGTACCCGGATACGGGGCGGCCAGCGAAACCTGGATGGTGTGTGGATTGATGTCTTTTGCGAACTGAATGGTCTTCGCGATTGTCTCCTGGGTTTCGCCGGGTAGTCCGAGAATGAATGTCCCATGGATCGTGATGTCCAGCTTGCGGCAGTCCTGGGTGAAACGGCGTGCAATGTCCGTGCGTACGCCTTTCTTAATATTGAGCAAAATTTGATCATCGCCGGTCTCGTAGCCGACCAGCAGCAGGCGAAGACCATTATCTTTCATGATTTTCAGCGTTTCGTAAGGCACGTTAGCCTTGGCATTGCAAGACCAGGTCACACCCAGCTTGCCGAGGCCTCGCGCGATTTCCTCGGCGCGGGATCTGAGGTCGGTGAACGTGTCGTCATCGAACATGATTTCCTGGACCTCGGGCATGTGCTTCTGAATCCACCGGATTTCTTCGATGACGTTTTCAGGCGAACGAACGCGGTAGTTGTGCCCCCCCACCGTCTGCGGCCACAGGCAAAAAGTGCATTTCGATCGGCAACCGCGACCGGTGTAGATCGAAACATAGGGATGCTTCAGATAACCGATGAAATAGTTGTCAATGTTCAGATCGCGTTGGTAGACCGGAGCCACGAATGGGAGGTCGTCCATGTTTTCGATCATGGGACGCGGCGCGGTATGAGTCACCAGGCCGTCTTTATTCCGATAGCTAATCCCTTGGATCTCGGCGAAGGACTTGCCTTCGGCAACCTCCTGGCACGTGTAATCGAATTCCTCGCGGGCTACCCAATCGATCGCGTGTGAAGCCTTCAGCGAGCCGTTCGGGTCCACAGCCACTTTGGCGCCGACCATGCCGATCACCACGTGTGGATTCCGCGTCTTCAGCAATTCGGCGAACTTTGCATCTGTAGGGAAAGAGGGTGTGCTGGTGTGGAGGATAACGAGATCATAGCCTTGGGCGATCACCAGGGATTCCTCGACGCTCAGTCCGTCGGCTGGAGCATCGAGCAGACGGCTACCGGGAACCATGGCGGCGGGTTGGGCCAGCCAGGTCGGATACCAGAATGATTTGATCTCGCGCTTGGCCTGATAGCGGGAACCCGCTCCGCCGTCAAACCCATCGAATGAGGGTGCTTGTAAAAACAGCGTTTTCAGCATCGTCTCTCACCTCCTATTAGGAAATCTCCACGAAATTCGTAATCAACTCCTTTATCCCTGTTTCCCAACATGGATGTCCCGCTCTCACCGCGTCGTGGGCAGCCCCGTCGACAGCGTTTCAGCACCCCTGCAGCCTGGGAACCGCGTAGGGTGAGATTGCTCTGAAGCTCCGAAGGGCTGACGACGCAGGACGTTCCGTTTGCGGGAATCGTCAACCCTGCCGACCAGAGAATGGCGTTCACCATGAGTTGGCGGACTCCGCCCACCGACCAAGCCGAATGGGCATCCAGTCCGGTAAAGCAAAACGACCGTCCTCCTGCGGAACGCTCATACGCCCACGCAACCACATCCGCCGCGCCCCCTTCACTCAATCCGTGAAACCGGCTGCTTGACCAGAACAGCGGAGTCACCCCACGCATTCCATGGACGAATTGAATTTGATTGTGCCAGCCGTTTGTTATCTCCCAGGCCTCGAATCCGTACGTTACCGGATGCTCGGGAAACTCGCTGTGGCGAGTTGGCCAGTGCCTACGATTGGCCTGTCCCTCCACGTAGACTCCACCTGCCCAATTTGTTGCCAGAGTTTGGAACTCAGCCGGGCCTCGCACCGCTTGATGAATCATCACCAACCCTCCGCCACGGTCGACCAACTGCTGAATATGGACCTCATGCTACAGCCACCAGTATAAAAGATGGCGGTGCTGGCGTCATCAAATATCGTATCGTCCGTTAGCCAGCCGTCTCGACCCACCACCCTTTCCACTCCGGCTGTCTGTTCGAGCAGAGACGCCAGCAGCAGACAGCCGGCCAGATCATCGTGATGCCCGATCCTGTCGGAAACTTTCATTCTTTCGGGTATCAAGACGATCGTCGCGATAACCGCACCGCTACCAACGCCAGCGTGGGTAGCCCTCGCTTCGGTCTGCAGCTGTGGGAGGGGATCACGATGCATGATTGGTCACCAATTTCATCAATTGGCCAAAACCTCAGTACTCCGCACCGATGCCTGGGACCTCAGAGCCTTCGAATTGGGTCGGTCCAGGAGTATCTCACGATACAAAAACATTGAACAGCCTTTTAGACAAGGGCTCGCCCTGTCATACGTTCAAGGATGTGGAGCGAAGAGCGTTCCGGCTCCCGCATGGCGGTGACGGGAAGGAAGAAGGTCCGGTCCAGACTGTGTTGGCCGGAGATTGCGCCATGCACGGCAAGATCGGTGAGCGCGATCCAGCTGGAACCCGCCGGGAATTCGACGAGCTGACGCGGTGCGGTTTTCTGATACTGGTCGTCGCTTTTGGCCAGGCCCCGGATATCCGCAACGAGACGGTCGTACGGGGTTCGCGTTCGCCGTACATGCGCCCCGCCCAGGCGGTGTCGTAGCCAGTCGCGCCATGAACTGAAGCGGCTGCTGGACGGGAGAAACCGCGAAACGAACGGTTCAAAGGGCTCCCCGATCTGCCATACCCGTGGCTGACCGCTGGGGTTAATGTTGCAAAAGATGCGTAACATCCCGCGGCCCTGGTTCGTGTAACTGTAGCTGGTATCGATATGCATGCCCTGTGGGGTGTTGCGGACGCAGGGGCGGTACGTCGCGCGCTCGCGCCCCAGAGCGGGGCGATAGCTTCGAAACAATGTGGAGATGATGTTGTCGGCCCATGCCGTGAATCGCTGCATCATAGCCTCAATCTCGCGGCGAGTCTCGCCTTGAATTTTCGTACGTTTGAACGTGCCCCGTTCCGGATCGAAAATGAGTGTTGACCTTCCGGTCCGGCTGTCCCTCTCCGTCTGACCGGGCATGATCACCTCCTGTCCAGGATCAGTTCACACTCTTGCGCGGTGAGCTCGAAAACGACATCGCGAAGGAGGAGGATGCGTCCGCTCTCCACCACATCCATCGCCTCTCTACGAACGGACCTGGAGCCCATGTCGGCTTTCCTGTCCATTTCGACCGGTACAATCCTCGCATCCGAATTTGTTATGCTCGCTATGGCTATCTCCTCAATGAACGTATTCCGTCTTTGTCTGGGCGGCGGGAATTGAAACAGGGTGACCTGTCTCCAGAATTTGGCGCAGGTGATACGCCAACAGCGTACCAAAGCGCGAGGTGCCAATAGGCTCTCCGCCTGTTCTCTGAATGATGTCGAGGCCCTTATTGCCCTCGATGAGTTGCGGCCCCGTTTCCAACACGGCAATGTCCCACCCGACAAAAATCTGCTTCGGGAATACCGCGTGAACCTGACGCGCGCGGTCGAGGACCTGACTCCACATCGGCACCTGGCGCCCGAGAATCACGGCACCGGTCGTCGGATGGTTCCTAAACCATGCCGTATTGGTCCGCCCTCGCGAACAAACGGAATGCTGACCTCTCTGAAAGAGATCTTCGGCATTTTTAACTTTTTCTTATTTCCTTGTTCCTCAACAAAGCCATTTACTTGGAATTTTTGCACAGAATGACCAGAAAGATAGTCTTATATGAGAATTTGGAAATGAGCATGAGCTGTGCCGGGGCGGATTAATCCAAGAAATTCTTGATATTTCAAAAGGTTGGATGTTGGGCTACTCGGGAAGGAGATTGGGATGGCGACGGGAAAGAAAAATATTTTGTACGGGAATCAAATAATTTGAACGGAGGGAGTGAGGTTAATCCTCGCTGCTCACTGGAGGTTGTTGTTTTATTTTGTACTGCAGAAGACTGCGACTGATCTGCAAAACATCCGCCGCTTTGGCCTGAACCCCATGGCCCATAGTCATCGCCCGGTTGATCATGTACCCCTCAATGGCTTTGAGGGTGGCATCGAGTGGTGCATCGGGAGGGAGGAGGCGACCCAGAGTGCTGACCCAATCGCTGGTCTCGGTCAGTTCAACGGGGAAGTCTTCGGGTTGAATGTCTTCCTCCTTGGCCATTAACGCCGCATAGGCGATGGCATTCTGCAATTCGCGGACATTCCCCCGCCACCGGTGGTGAAGAAGATGGTCAAGCGCGTTTGGGGAGAGCCGTTTTCCCCGAGTGCTTCCCTCTTGTCTGAGTTGCTCCAAATAGGTTTTGGCCAATAGGGGGATGTCTTCCTTGCGATCCCGCAAGGGCGGCACTTCGATCCGGATAACACTCAGTCGATATAACAAATCTTCACGAAAGCGTCCGTGCTGAACCTCGCTTTGCAAATCACGATTGGTGGCTGCCAAGATTCGAGCGTCTATCTGTATCGATTTTTCTCCACCCACACGACGAATTTCCTGTGAATCCAGCACTCTCAGGAGTTTGGCCTGAAGCGAGAGAGGCAACTCGCCAATCTCGTCCAGAAAAAGGGTCCCTCCGTTGGCTTGTTCAAACAGCCCGGCATGTTTGGTGTTGGCTCCGGTGAACGCACCACGTTCATGTCCGAACAGTTCGCTTTCCGCGAGGGTCTCGGTGAGCGCACCGCAGTTGATAGCCAGAAACGGTCGCCCGCATCGTGGACCATTGAAATGAATCGTCCGTGCCACCACTTCTTTTCCGCTTCCACTCTCACCACTAATGAGGACGGTGGCTTTGGAGTCGGTGACACGGGCGATAATGTCGTAGACGGCCTGCATGGCGGGGCTGGTTCCAGGCACCGCATCGAAATGATATCGTCCGGTCAAGGCTTGAGAGAGTCGAACATTTTCCCGCAGTAATGTGCTTCGCTCATTGGCTTTTTGAATGGTTCGAAGAAGGGCTGCGTTGTCAAATGGTTTCACGATAAAGTCATAGGCCCCTTCGCGCATGGCCTCGACGGCTCGTTCAATGGTGCCATAGGCGGTCATCAGAATCGCGCTGGTCGTCGGGGACACTTCGCGGGCTTGAGACAGGAGCGCCATACCGTCCATGCCGGTCATGCGGAGATCGGTGAGTAAGACGTCGATCGATTCCTCTTTCAGCATGAGGACGGCTTTGGCGGCACTATCGCTGGTAAGCACGTCATAGCCCTCTTCGCGCAGGATTTCATCGAGCATCCATAAATAATTCTTCTCATCATCGACAACTAAAATGGTGGACATGGTTCTGGGCCTTTATCTGTTTAGAGTGGAGTCTCCCCGGACTCCGATTGTGGTGGAAGAGGACCATAAGCAGGCAGGTGCACAAATACGCTGGTGCCTTGTCCTGGTTCGCTTTCCAGAACAATCGATCCCCCATGTTCTTTGATGATACGCTTGGCAAGGGAAAACCCCAGGCCGATGCCTCCGGGCCGCTTCGTAAAGAACGGCTCACCCAATCGACTGGCGTCCGTTGCTGAAAGACCGACGCCGCTATCGGTAATGGTGGTGATGATTTCATTTCCGCTCGAAGACGCTTCGATGTGTATCGTCATGGCTCCTCCTTTACCATTGGTCATGGCTTGCAGGCCATTACGTACCAGATTCGTAAAGGCCTGGTGCAACAGGTCATAGTCGCCATGGACAAAACATGGCTTGGGGGGAAGAGAGAAATGGATGACGGATTGAGAGGGAACGGCCCAAGCCGTTGAGACCTGGGAGACTTTTTCGAGAAGCCTCCCTAAGTCTATTTTTGTAAATTTGATGCGGAGCGGAGTGCCCAGTCGCAGCACCCCCTCCACAGCCGCGTTCAAATGAGTGACTTCCTCCAGAAGAACGGAGACATGTTGACGGATAGACGGATCTATGGTCTTTTTCGCCAGCATCGTGGCTGCGCCTTTAATGATGCCGAGGGGATTTCGAATTTCATGCGCCATTTGGCCGGCTACTTCACCGAGGGTGGCCATCTGGGTAACCCGTTGGAGGCGTTCTTCCATTTGGGAGACTTCGGTTAAACGGTCAATCAGTTGTCGTTGCGTTTCTTGCAGCTCTTGATTGGTTTTCTCAAGGGTGTTAGTCAGAATTTCCTGTCGATTTTGTTGATCTCGTTCTCCTTTCGCAAAATAGTAGGTCAACAGTCCGGCAATCGTAAAATACACAATGGCCGCCAACGCATCCTGGAGTTCCCTTGTCTCGATCGGCGATGGAGGGTCGTTCATGTCTGCGATGATAAACCCCGTCATCGACAAGACGGCACATCCTACGACAATGATCACATCTTTGCCTCGTAATTTCGCGGCTGCCGAAATAATGGGTAACAGAAAAACCAGTTCGTAGATACTGCCGCTCCCGTCCGTGACGGCGACGAGGAGGGCCGCTAGCAGGAGCTGCAGGGCAATGCTTGACCGGAGAAATAGTATCCGGGGTCTTTGGTTCGGTCGGTAGACCGAAAAAGGTGGCGCCAAGACTTCGATAATTTGCAGCATTACAATCGTCGATAAGGCCATATAAGCCAATAGGGAGGTTGAGCCTTTCGCGCTGCCGAGGGAGACGAGCAATCCAGCCAGGAGAGTCAGGGTGGTGATTTTCAAAACATCGAAGGCACTAAAATTTTTCATATTGAACATGAGAAAATTCTCGGGAGATCAGGCAATGCGGCTTCACTGTATAGGGTTGTGGGGAAAACCATTAAAGGTCCTCAAGAATCTTCCCTGATTGTGCAGCGGCGAGTTGTCATGGAGCCACCTTCGATTTAAGGCAGGCTGGGAAGAGCGTCAAGAAGGATGTGGGCTTCCTGCTGATAATGGTGTTGCCTGGATTCCGATACAGGAGATCGAGCAGGTTCATCAATGATGTGACGCAGTTCTTCCCGTGCAGCACGATGGTTCTGCCGTTTGATATAAATTTTAGCCAAATCCAGTCTCGCTCGTGTGTAATCGGGGTTCACCTCCGTGGCCTGAACCAGGTACGTGATGGCCATGTCGGGGTCACCGCCGAGAAACCATGGAAGTTCCTCCAGCATCATCCCCATCATGTGAAGTGCCGGTGCGTGGTGGGGGTTGAGTTCTAAGGCCCTTCGCACATGAGTCTTTAACGTGTTGATTGTCAACGCGGAGGCCATGACACCTTCGATTTGTGCAGAGCTTCCCAGGTTTGCCGCGTATAAATAATGCGCTTCCGCATTGTCTTCTTCTCTATCAAGGGCCCGTCGGGCCAGACGGGCCCCTTCATCAAATGCCTGACGTTTCCGGCTCTCGTCCTGATAGATTTCCTGTCCAATTTCGAGATACAGGTTGGCTAATTGTAAGAGCATGGCCGGGTCTGAAGAATGCTGACTGCCCTCGGCTAGGAGCCTTTGGAGTTGGGTCAAAGGGGATTGCGAAGGATCGGTTTTGAGGGGACCAGATTCCGCCCAACTCCCCTGAATCTCCTTGAACAGCAACAGTCCGACAAGCATGCATCCGAAAGTTAAAAAAAGGAGGCCACTGAGGCCTCGCGTAAAAGAATTGTCAGTGCCCATGGTTTTTGGTGTGGTTGATGAGCGTTCAGTGAGCAATAAGACCCGCCAGGGATTTGGATTCTAACACAGGTAAAATGTAGTGGTCCTGGAGAGGGATACAAAAGGATGACTGATGGCTGATGGAAGGCCAAAAGCCGAATTCAAAAGATCTTGGGCTGAACGGCATTGGTCGAGGGAAGCGAGTCGGGAGGTATTTGCAATGAAAGCGTATGCCCTTTTCTAAAGAAATCTTCGACATGTTCGGCTTCCACAAGTACAGGGCAGTTTTCCGTTATGGTGAGAGTCGCCATAGTCGAGCGTGAGTTCGGTTCCGGCCTTGATCGGGTGCAAGGCATAAAACTCTGCCCGTTCCCTTATGATGCGCATAAAGGTATTGGGTGTGCAGGAATGGTTGATGAACCGGAATCCTGTTGTCTCTGCTGCCCCATCGATCGACTTCCCATTATTCACTTCGACGATGGCAATCCACTTTTGGATTTTGGCGCGCCTTCGTCCTTCTCGTTGCGTAATGCGTTCCCCTTCATACTCTCCAATTTTTTGTCTGGATCGCAATGGCACTTTGGTGAATAGGCCGCGGCCCTCAATGCCACTGGGTTTGACTTCCATCGGAACGGGCCATGTGGGTTTGCGGGCCGAAGCTCGATTTGTTGGGGACATGTGCAGAGGGAAACACGACAATGGAATATCTTTAGGCTGACGGATTTCAGGGAACTTTACAAAATGGGAAGTTGGTGAGGCAAGGATGGAGGAGAGATGAAGGGAAAGGAGAGACCGCACGTGTGTTCCGGCAAAGCTCATTCACTCGATCGAACGAACCGCCAGGAGGCCTGATCATTCCCGGAGACACCGGTGAGTGCACAGGGAATGTTTCAAGGTCAATCACCGCCCAGGAACGCATCCTCGTCATGCTCCGGCATGAGATCCTCTTCTTCCTCGATGCCTAATCCGCCCTGAAACGATTCCCGGATGGCGACCACGTGTTGATGTGAGGGAGTGCCTTCAATTTGCTTTCCGAATCGATCGAGGAACCGATCGCAGAGGTCCAGCCCAAGTTGAAAATATCGGGGCAGGGGGCCTTCGGTGACTTGCTGCCAGGTGATGTAAATGAGGAACTCCTGCAGGTGTCGAGCCTGTGGAAGCTGTGCTCCCAATTCTTGAAGGGTATCAAACGCGCGCTTGGCTTGTGGTCCTTGATCGGTGGAAAATATCCCCTCCGCTGCTAAAATCTCCGATTCAAGATCGCCAAGTTCTCCTTGCTCCTCAGCGAGTTGTAGTGCATGCAGGGCAGCGATAGCTGGATCAAAATTCATGGGAAACGCCTTTGTCTGTGAACATGAGGTATCTGAACGTCGAAGGAGTGTAGCAGATTTCCGACGAGTTTGCGTATCCAAAATCTGGCAAGGGGAAACGAAATTTTTAGAGGAACCAGACTCTCTAGCTGAGCCATGATGGTGTGATGTACGTTACTATTGGAGGAGGGAGTAGGTTCAATGGTGAATGCACAGTCCGGGCGCCACTATCCGTCGTGGGAGGCATTTTGCGGGGACCGGCTGGACTATGTTCGGATCTTGGCTGAGACGGTGGAACAGAGTTTTCTGCGGCGGGATACAACTCATCCGACCTTCTGTGGGTGTATCGATTGGCATTCCAGCGTTCATGGCGCCTACGCGTTATTAACGGCTTCGCGGCTGACCGGACACCCTCGCTGGGCTGAAATAGTCGATGCGGCACTTTCGCCTGATTGTCTGGAGGCGGAATTGGCCTCACTCCAGAACGGGGAACTCAATCATGAAATACCCTATGGCTTTTCCTGGTTTTTGCAACTGGCCATAGAGCGGGAACAGGGGTGGGGGAAAATAGACTTGTTACCGTTGGCGGCAGAAATTTCCACACATTTGGAACAATGGATTTTTTCTCTTCCCGCTGGAGAGGTTATTGGTCATTTGAAGCAGAGGCACTATGGTAATTTGTCATGGGCCTTGCTGAATTTGTGGAATTGGAGTCAATGGAAGGCTGACCAAGTTTTAATCGAAAAACTTCTTAGGTTTACACGAATGTGGGTTGTCCTCCTTGATGAGACCTTGCCTCCTTCATATGACAACGTGACGAATGAGTTTTTTGCGGCCTCTCTGCAACGGACCAGAACCATTTTTGCGATTCTTTCCAAAGAAGAATCTTGGCGATGGTTTGAGTCATTTTGTCCGGACGGCCTTTCTATGGAACCGATCCCCACAGCTCCCACGCCACATTCCGCAGGACTCAACTTTAGCCGTGCTTGGGCATTCTGGACGCTCTTTCAATCCACCCGGAACTTGGCATTTCGTGACTTGTACGTGAACCATATTGTGACGCATATGGAGATGCCCCAGTATTGGCGGGATGATTATCGGAAGCACGGGCATTGGGTGCCCCAATTCGGGATCTATGCGATTGCGTTAAGCTTCGATGAGGCACCGTTCTGATACTGCAGACTTTTAACAGGGAAACGGTGGTTATCCGCCGCCGCCAATTCTAGCCAGAGCCGATTCAGGAGAAATAAGGTTTCGTTGTAATCCGAGGCTCTTGGTATCCAACCCCATGGCAAGGCCTAATAGTTGGGGAAGATGGAGAATCGGGAGATCGATAGAAGCCTGTTCCTGGCTGGCGGCTTTGGTCTGCATGCCGTCGAGGTTGAGATGGCAGAGCGGGCAGGGGGTCACCATGATATCGGCTCCGTGTGATTTGGCATCCCGCGTATGCGTGGCGACCATTGTGAGCGAATTTTTTTCATTAATGGTCAAAATGGGAAATCCGCAACATCGGGTTTTCCCTGGAAAGTCCACGACCTCCGCTCCTAATATTTCGATGATCCGTTCAAGGGACTTTCCCCGATCAGGATGCCGGTCGAATTCCAGCGCACCGGTCGGCCGTTGAATATAGCACCCATAAAACGGCGCGGCACGAAGACCGGATAAGGGACGGGTGATGTGTCGTCGCAAGGTTTCCTCGCCCACGTCTTCCAGGAGAATCCACAAAAAATGTTTGATCGTGGTGGTGCCCCGATAGGTTAATCTTTCCTCTTGGAGCAGGCCGTTAATCTCCTGAAGGTAGTGCGGTTGCGTGGTGAGACGATGGTTGGCTTGGCTCATGACGCCCTGGCAGGTACTACAGATGGTCATGATGGGGAGACCTTGTTGTTCGGCCAGCGCAAAAGTGCGGGCATTCAGGGCATCGCCCAGCCGCGGGTCTTTTTCCTGCAAGACACCCGCACCGGTACAGGAGGCGGTCGTCATTTCTGCGAGTTCGATTCCCAATTTGGGATAGACCTGCATGACGGATTGATACAATTCGGGGCAGGCTCCCTTTGAGACGCAACCGGGAAAGAAGGCATATTTCATCGCTCTCCCCCTTCTTGTTTTCTCCCTCTACCGAGGAGAAAAGGTTTATGCCCGGAAAAAAAAGCCATGGTTTTAGCAGATGTCATCGTTTAATCCTGACCTGTTTAAAGAGCCGTTGGATATGGTGGATTCCGGAAATCGGACGGTGAAGCGGACCCGAGAGGGGGACTTTGCCTTTGAGGAAAGATTGAACAACCATGGGGATCATACTGAGTAATCGGCCCATATTTTTCAAGCCGAAGGTTCTAATCGCCAGCATCGGTTCGTCAAGAATCCCTTTGTGTTTGATGATGTCCGAAAATACCTCGGCATGTCGGGAGCCACAGGTGGCCGGAACTTTTTCTGCCAGACCTTTTGCCCGCAACGCCATGATGCGGTCCATCGGGCCTACCCCTTTGGGGCAGACCTGAATACATTCCATACACCGGGTGCAATCCCACATGCCGCCCGCCTGATTAAGGGAATTCAGTCGTTGGGAAGTCGCCGCATCCCGCGGGTCGGCGACGAACCGGTAGGCCTTCGCCAAGGCAGCAGGCCCGACGAACGTCTTGTCGATATCCAGGACTGTGCAGTCGGAGACGCAGACGCCACACATGATACAGCTCATGACCCCGGAAAGGTGGCTCATGGAATCCGGGGAGGCGGTGTATTCAGCGGTGGGAGGCGGCCCTTCCGGTTGGAGCCACGGCTGAATCTGTCGAATCTTTGACCAGAACGGCGCCATATCCGTGACCAGATCTTTAATGACCGGCATATTATTCATGGGTTCAACCTGAATCGTCCCTCCTTCCGAGGCGACCGAAATCATCTTGGTTTTGCAGGCCAGTGTGGCGTGCCCGTTTATGCGCATGCCGCAGGACCCGCAAATAGCTCCGCGACAGGAACAACGAAGTGTTAGGGAATCATCGATGGTTTCT
>CAVSTN010000015.1:0-110720 GCA_963730905.1 uncultured Nitrospiraceae bacterium
CCACCATGTCGGCATGGGCCTTACCGCCATCAATACTGAAACTCCTCCCCGCCAGTTTGGCAAACCCGACAAGCACTGACATGAATAGTTTGATGGGAGGTGCCTCCCAGAATCCCTCGGAAGGTTTCGGCACAATCAGACTACAATTTGTTCGTGAAATTAATACCGTATAGATGAATTTTGACAGACAAGGCTAGGGTCTTATTCATGGTACCGTACCATTTCCTCAAAGCCATAGATCACCTTAAAGAGGGCGTGGCACTTCAAACTTGAATCAACCTCTTCCTTGCTGCCAGAAGGTATCTGAGGCTATTCTAAATTTGGAACTGGTCGGACTATTTGTTATCACTTATAAAATGACTTCAAAAAATTTTCTTGGGAGATTGCCATAAGCCTTCTATCGTGGTTTACCGTTTCCACTATGGGATAGAGAGATGTGACGGCTTGACGTTAATTCCCTCAACCCCGCGGCTCCCATCATTTTATTGTTCCTGCCCGACATAGGAGTTTCGGTCGCCGTATGGAAACTTCAATGGCAATTACGATGATCAATTAAACAAACGTGCAACAAACATGACCACGATGGCAGGCAAGTGGGCCTGGGTTAAAATTTGACCAGGGGAATCCCCTGTCGATGCGCACTTCAACACACAAAAAGGAGGTCAAGGAGACAGTATGGCTAAACTGATCGAGCAACCAACAAGAATTAAACCTGCAGGGAATAAACCCAAACTCATCGATGAATTTATCGGACGGGTCAATTGCGGCACAGACCAGATCAGCATTGCGCGGATGCAAAGTCCTTCCGGATGGGAAGAGCCAGGCCAGACCCCGGAGTTCGATGAATATACGCTGGTCCTGTCCGGTCAATTACGGGTGGAAACGAAGGAAGGGGTGATTGAGGTGAATGCCGGTCAGGCGGTCATCGCCTATCGCAATGAATGGGTGCGATACAGCACCCCCGGCCCTGAGGGAGCTGAGTATATCGCGGTGTGTACCCAGGCCTTTTCCCCGGAGACCGTGCATCGCGATCCCTCGTGAATCTTTGCCGATTCACACCTGATCGGCTTCTTACAGTCAACGAAGCAGAAGACAAATGGACTAGAAACGCCAAATCCAATCCTGCAAGAGCAAAATGGAACGCGGTACTCCCTGATGTAGATTGGGAGTGTCACCACTCGAAATGTGCAGAAGGAACAGTTCGGTGAATAAAAAATTGATCGAAAATCACCCCCTTCTGAAAAAACACATGTACCAGACACATAAAGGAAATGCCGAGACTTCCTAATGTCTATGCCTATGCTTATGGCCTCCGCCATATCGGAAATGAAATGACAGGCCTGGCTGTCTCCAATATCCCGCACCAACCCCATAATATCGAGAAACTGTCCAGGGGGGTTGAAGATAAATACCGAGTGGCCGCAATGGCGCATAGGCATAGGGGGAAGCATAGGCGGGAACATAGGGAAGTGGGTATCGGGGATCTTGTTTATAGACCCGAGCGTTACGAGAGGCGAACGCTTCCTGACGGTCCATCTTCTCTTTGAGGTTGTTAACAGTCCTTTCCTGGGCATTAAGTTGTGCTTCCAACTTGGCAATGTGATTTTGTTGGAGTTCCAGCAACACATGCATACATCGGGTTTGAGCCTCACCGGAATATCCGGAGCATTCCCAGGGAACATTGGGGGCTTGAGCGATGACGTGAGCACCACTCATCAACACCCACAACCCGACTCCCCACATGCAGAGGGATGGGCCCCATCCTGATGATCGAAAAGACCCTGTCAGTCGTTGTGAAATCAATGAATGCATGATTCCCCTCCTCTGTGAAGGTACAAAGATACTGTATCATGTCATTTCAAAATCCGACAAATGAACAACCTCCCAGTCCCAATCCATGTGATCCTTAATATTTGTTGACAGGTTGGGCAGAAATTCGTAGCCTTTTCCACACACCGAATACTCACATTCGTTTCCACTAATAGCGAATAGAGAAGATTCAGGCGCACAGGTATTCCGGGAGAGCAAAAAATTTTCCATGGGACGCACCCCACACTTACAGGCTCAAGAACCTATCCGTTGTGGATGGGTGGGAACAAAGCCCCACTTCATTTCCTATCATGATGAAGAATGGGGAATCCCAGTCCACACAGATCACCGCCACTTTGAAATGCTGACATTGGAGGGTGCGCAGGCGGGGTTGTCCTGGTCGACGATCCTGTTACGCCGCGAAGGCTACCGCCGGGCGTTTGCCGGATTCGATCCCTCGAAAGTGGCCAAATTTGACAACAGAAAAAAAGAGGCACTCCTTCAAGATACCGGGATCATCCGAAATCGCCTGAAAATTGAATCCGCCATTTCCAATGCCCAAGCCTTTCTTAAGGTGCAGGAGGAGTTCGGGGCCTTTGATCACTATATATGGGATTTTGTTGGGGGGGCACCCAAGTTGAATTATTGGAACACCATGTCTCAAGTCCCGGCCTCAACCTCTGAAAGCGATGCTCTTTCAAAAGATCTTAAGAAGCGAGGGTTTAAATTTGTGGGGAGTACTGTGATCTACGCACACATGCAAGCGGCCGGATTGGTCAATGACCATACCACGGATTGCTTTCGACATCCCTCAAACCTTTCTGCTCAGACCACTTTGCAAAGAACGAGCAATTCCCGAACAGCATCATCCTCGACCATCAGGATCAAACGAGTGTACGACGCTCCTGCCCCCAATGACGGATGTCGGATTCTCATTGATCGGCTGTGGCCACGTGGACTTTCAAAAGAGGCGGCTCACATCAATGTGTGGCAAAAAGATCTTGCCCCGTCAACAAAACTGCGTCACTGGTTCCGGCATGACCCGGTCCGTTGGCCAGAATTTCAGACACGGTATTTCACCGAGCTTGATCAGAATATCAAGGCCGTTGAGGATCTTCTGCAACGAGCCCGATATAGTCCCGTGACGATTCTTTTTGGGGCCAAGAATGAGAAATACAATAATGCGGTGGCCCTGAAAGCCTATCTCTCCCGTCATTTTGGATGAGGGTACGGTATCCTTCCATGGCTGTTGGACCAAACCACATGAAAGCCGTTCTTCAGGAGGATCGCACAGGATGCGGAATCGCCTGTGTGGCTACTTTAGCCAACGTCTCTTACCAACAAGTCAAATCCGTGGCAATGACATTGGGCATTGACGTCGGGGATACGCGTCTCTGGTCCCATACGGCCTTCGTTCGGATATTGTTAAACCATTATGGAATTCAATCCCTGCCGGGAGAATCCCCCTTTCGATCCTGGCAGGCTCTGCCGCCACTCGCCCTTCTCGCCACGAAATGGCACCGCAAAAATAATCAGGCCTTTTGGCATTGGGTGATTTATTGGAAAAGGCCGGACGGACCAGTGGTGTTGGATTCTAAATTCACCCTTCGGAACCACGTCCGTACCGATTTCGGAAGGATCAAGCCCCGATGGTTTATCACGGTTCATGATCAAATTTAAGGAATGCCCATAAGTAATCTTTTAGCAAGTTTACCTTCTAGTATTGAAAGCATTTTCCTTGCGGAAAATAAAAAAAATCGTTACTATTTCTCATTATTTTCAATTATTCTCCATTCCTATTCATCCTGCCTTATTTTTATCATGTCGCGAGATGACACAAGTTCGATCCCATTGCTCATGGAAATGAGCATCATGATCGAGGGTTTACCAATGGAACGGCAAACTCAACATTCTTCTCAGAAATCGGCTTGATAACACAATCATTTTCTCAGGTGCGCATTCGTCGTTTCCCTAAGTCATCATTAACCAAAGGTCGAATGATGTTGGTGTTCATCCTTTGACCAAAACGAGTCCTGCGTGAGGACTCCACATTATGGCCATGTGGTGCGCCGAGCATGAACCGTTTCGTCCAATTCCTGCGCCATAGACTATTTCCAGTAATGATGTTCGGAAGGTTCCGGCCGCCATCAGATCCAGCTCCGGCAGTCCGGATAACGCGATCCCCTGAAATGGATTTTCCCCGTGCCTCGAATCCTCCCGGGCTTCCTGTTATGACTCATTCATTGTATGGACCAATGGAAAAAGCGAGTCGATAACATGTCCTTCAAATCTCTGACCATGGGGGTATCCACAGCAACGGCCGAACAGCCACGGTCAAACCTTCAGAAGGCTCTCATTGTGGGATTGGCATTGGGAATCTTCGTGGCGGATTCCCTGACCCCACTTGGGGTGGGAATGGGGAGTCTCTACATCCTGGTCGTCATAGCCACTCTCCCCCTCCACAACCTGATGACCACCAAACTGGCAATAATCGGCGCAATTTCCTTTACTGTTCTGGGATATTGGACTTCTATTTCAAGGGTTGGATATGAAGCGGCCATCATTAACCGTTCGCTCTCTATTCTCTGTATCGTAGTAACCGGTTTTATGACGTTGAAAAAATTTGCGTCCCGCCAGGTACTCCAAAGGGTCAAAGACGATCTCGAAATGCAATATGGCTTGCAGACCAAGAAACTCAAAGAGCAAAACCAAACGATGTCTGTTCTTCTCGAGGATTTGAAACTGACCAAAAATGATTTGGAAGACAAAGAGCGTCGGCTCCGTGTGTTCGTTGATGCCTTTCCGAGTGGCATGTTAATTGTTGACCATCTCGGGAATGTGGTGTTGGCCAACAAATTAATTGAAACCCTCTTTGGGTATTCACAACATGAATTAATCGGACAATCCATCGACACCCTCGTTCCCAAAAGATTTCAGCAGGACCATGCCCGACATCGGGTAGCATTTCTCGAAAACCCCAGTACCCGAGCCATGGGGGCCGGACGGGATCTCTTTGCCCGACGGAAAGACGGAAGTGAGTTCCCAGTAGAAATCGGCCTAAACCCCATCAGTACGCCGGACGGCTTCATGGTGCTCAGTTCGGTCGTAGATATTTCAGCCAGAAAACAACACGAAGCTGAGCTCAAACGCCTCAATCAACAATTAGCCAACCAGAATCAGGAACTGGAAGCCTATAACTATGCCGTTTCACACGACTTGCGAACACCCTTGAGAGCGATTCATAATTACGCGGATTTTCTGCTGGAAGACTTGTCCTCAAAGGTTTCATCCGAACAAACCATGTACTTGACCGGCATAACCACCGCCGTATGCGAGGCGGAAGAGCTCGTCTCTGATCTCCTTGAACTTTCGCGGTTAAATATCAAGGATGCTGTTCCTCAGGTCTGTCACGTCGGGAACATCATTGCCAAAACGCTTATCCTGCTGAATTTCGATAAAGACGTCGAAATTCATCAACCAGCTGAATGGCCGACAGTCCTTGGCCATGAACATCTGCTAAAACAGATTTTCCAGAACCTCCTCGCCAATGGAGTCAAATTCAACCACTCCTCCCCAAAAGTGCTGAATATGAATTGGAGGCAGGAACCTCATGGCGTGATCACCTTCACCATCGAGGATAATGGCATTGGGATCTCTGAACCCTATCAGGATAAAATTTTCCAGGTCTTTGAACGATTGCATACGACACGGGAATATGAGGGAACCGGCATCGGCTTGGCCATTGTCAAAAATGCGGTGAGCAGGCTTGGCGGAGAAATACGCGTGAAGTCCGAATTGGGCAAAGGCAGTATTTTTTCATTTACGGTACCAATTGGAGAAAATTATGATGATGCATGAAACTCGGAATTTAACCATTTTAATGGCCGAAGATAATCCCCACGATGTCCTGGCCACCAAACGTGCCTGGGAACAATTTGGCTTTGGGAATCATCTGCATATCGTATCGGATGGCGAAGAATGCCTGGAATACCTGTTTCATCAAGGAAAATATCTGGAATCGAACATCTTTCCCGACCCTGACCTCATACTTCTGGACCTCAAACTTCCAAAACTGGATGGGCACCAGGTTCTCAAAACGATTCGGGCGAACGATCAGTTCCGGTTTTTACCTGTCATCATTCTCACGAATTCAACCCTTGAGACCGACCGGAACAAGGGATATGAATATGGATGTACGGCGTTCCTCAAAAAACCGGTCGGGTACGCCAACTTCGCCAATCTCTTAAAATCCCTGCGAACCTTCTGGAGTTGCGTGGAACCCTATGCCAAGCCATTAACAGCCTAAACGAACGGGTCACCCATGTCCCTACTCCAGGAAACCGGATTATCAGCTCTCCTCATCGAAGACAATACCCATGAGCGAATCGCGATCCGCCGTTCCCTTAAGAAGGACGTTCACACCCTTCTTGAATGTGAAAGTGCGGAGGAAGCCATTCGCCATCTGGAACACTCTTCTTCGGAATTTGACGTCATCATCGCCGACTTCAAACTCCCGGGCATGGATGGCCTCACGCTGTTTCGCACCCTGCGTCAGATGAAATGCGTATCTCCGTTTATTCTTTTAACAGGCAATGGATCCGAACAGATTGCCATTGAAGCCTTCAAGGCCGGAGTGAATGACTATTTGGTCAAAGCATCCGAAAGCGACTACTTGGATCTATTGCCGGTGCTAGTGACTGAAGTCATCCAACATCATCGTTTGAAAATCCGGAACGAGTTACTGGAATTGTCACTCAAAGAAGCCCATGAACGGTTTCATCAATTCATGGAGCATTATCAGGGGATTTTTTGGCTGACCGACTTTCAAGAACCAAGAAAATTATTGTATGTCAGCCCGACCTATGAAAGGATTTGGGACCGCCCGGCTCTTCAGCTCGCTGGAAACCCGTTGGATTGGCTTGAGGCCGTTCATCCCAAAGATCAGGACCGTATCAGGAACGCCTATCTGAAGCTGAATATCACGGGAGGATATAACGAGATTTATCGAATCGTGAAAGTAGACGGGTCGATTCGCTGGATCCATGAACGCGGACTCATCAATCACAATCAAGGGGGACATCCGTATCGGATCACCCGGCTAGCTGAAGATATTACCGACCGCACCACGATGTCAGAGGCCCTTCAGGCCAGCGAGGAACGCTTTGCACAGTTCATGGCCCATCTTCCGGGTTTGGCCTATATGAAAGACGAACAGTATCGTTTGACATATCTGAATCCGGAATTTGAACAGGTGTTCAATATTGATCTCAAAAACTGGATCGGGAAAACCGTTCACGACGTCTTACCTCCCGACACGGCGGCCAGGCTCCAACACGATGATGACTGGGTGCTCTCCCATGGTCAATCCCTGGAAATGATCGAGGACATTCCACTCCATGACGGCCTGCATCAGTATTTAACGTGCAAATTTCCTATTCTGCAACATGACCGTCCGCCAATACTGGGAGGTGTCTCGATCGATGTCACCGGCCAATTCAAAGCGGAAATCCAACGGGATCACATTTTTTCCCTCTCCCTGGATCTCATGTGTAGCATTGGCATTGACGGATATCTCAAAAAAACCAATCCTGCCTTCGAAAAACTTCTTGGATATACCCAGGAAGAACTGTTATCCCAACCATTGATCTTTTTCACTCACCCGGATGACCGGATCTCCACCCAGACAGCGTTCCATCAACTCGCTGAAGAAAAGGATGTGGTAGATTTCCAGAACCGCATCCGTGATATCCGTGGCAATTACCTCTGGCTGGAATGGCGTGCCACTCCCCAGCTTCAGGAAAAAACCATCTATGCCGTTGCCCGGGATATCACCCAGCGGTATCACGCAACCAAAGCACTCCGTCGGTATGAACAAATTGTGTCCACCAGCTCCGACTTTCTCTGCTTTTTAGATGAGAAGAATTGCCTGCAAGCCGTGAATCATGGATTTTGTGAATACTTCAATCTTCCTGCCCGGGACATCATCGGTCGGCACATTCGGGATTTTGTGGGAACAGATCTCTTTGAATCTCAGCTCAACAGTCATTTAGATGACTGTCGAAAAGGGCGGGTCGTCTGTTTTCATCAGCATGTAACCTTTCCGGAAGAAAACGTGCGCTTCATGGAGGTGAGACTGAATCCCTATGTCGAGCCGGACGGAACGATTTCAGGCGTAACCGCCATATGGAGAGATCTCACCGAACAAAAACGTCTGGAACAGCATGTGAGACAGACACAAAAAATGGAATCCATCGGAACCCTGGCAGGAGGAATCGCTCACGACTTCAATAATATCCTGATGGCGATTCTCGGATGGGCAGAAATGGGGACATGGAAACATCCCAAAGGCGATCCCGCATACAATTACTTTGAGCAAATCGGAATCGCGGGGAAACGGGGGCGGGATCTCATCCAGCAAATCCTCACCTTCAGCCGGCAAAACGATCACCATCCTCGCCCGGTCGATCTTGCCCCCATCATTGAAGAATCGCTGGGTCTTCTCCGGGCCACCTTCCCCTCAAACATTGAGCTGCGTTTTGGTAATCAGCACAATATAAATATGGTGTTTGCCGACCCCGTTCAAATTCATCGCATCATTATGAACCTCTGTTCGAATGCGGAACATGCCCTTCGTCCCCATGGCGGAACCCTGACCATTGACCTTCATGCCATCATCATTGAACAAGGCGACCTCCAATTTCCCCCGACCCTGAATCCCGGAAGGTATGCGCAGATCGTCGTCAGTGATTCCGGTCCCGGGATTCCCGATCATATTCTTCCAAAAATTTTTGACCCGTTTTTCACCACCAAACCCGTTGGAGAAGGAACCGGAATGGGATTGTCCGTGGTACATGGCATTGTAGAAAATCTCCGAGGACACATTTCAGTTAAATCTTCCAATAAGGACGGAACCACCTTTCTTATCGCTATCCCCGAGTACCAGATACCCGCCGACTCTTCCCTTCATTCAAAGCCCTCCCCCATCTGTCCGGGAAAGGGACATGTGCTGATTGTGGATGATGAGGTATCGATTACCGAAGTCCTGAAAGAATTTCTGGAGCATCTGGGCTATACCGTCACGGTCCGGACTAATCCCTTGGAGGCCCTTGAAGAGTTTCGCATCAATCCCCATCGATTCGACTGTCTCATCACCGATCAAACGATGCCCACACTTGGAGGAGATCAGTTATCTCGAGAAATCCTCAAAATACGCCCCGATTTGCCAATCATCCTTTGTACGGGATTCAGTCATACGATCGACACGGAAAATGCGTTGGAACAGGGCATTAGCGCATTCCTCTACAAGCCCATCCTCCTGGATCAATTGAGCCAGACGCTGACCCACATCCTGACACATTCCAAATCCGAAAATTCATAAGTCAAAATGGATCTGCTCAGGCTTCTCTCCTAAAACACTTTTGTCTGTCGCGTCGCGTTCAGATACCCTAAAAGGATATCCCGCCTGGCGACGACGCCGAGGAGTTTTCCATCCTCATCGACCACCGGCATTCGGATCAGATGCTTCCCTTCCAGTCGATCAATAATCTCCATAGCCGGCGTCTCCCGCTTCACTGTCACCGGAGCAGGAGTCATCAAGTCACTCGCCGGAACTCCTGCTAAAGACCGCTCCTCCTTAATCGCATGGAGAAGATCGAACTCACTGACAATCCCAAGCAAATGCTGGTCATGGTCAACAATCGGCACACTCCCAAAACCCTCCTCGGTCATGGTCTGCGCCAATGCTTCTGCTGAATCCTCTGGATGATAGGCATACACAGCGTCTTGCATGAATTGCTCGGCAATCAGCCCCTTAAAGTCACGAGAACCAACAATGTAATCCACGCGTCGCATAATCCACCCTCCTTCTGCAGGGAAGTCGTGGGAGCCTATGTCTTGAACGACGACCGGGCAACACAGGTCTTTCAATCCAAAACCACTCTCCACATCCCCAAGGCTATGAGGCTAAAAATAAGACCTTCGACCAGTCCTTCCCCCCAAGCTGCCAAACGGGGGCTGAACAACCACAGTTTCACCATCATCCAGCCCGAAAACTCTTTTCTCATGGACTCACCTCCTTCCGATCCTCAACGACCTTTCACTCGGAGAATTCCATGTTCATCCTCAGATTATTCATATTTTTCGCATCATACAAACAAGAAGGCCCTCCGGACATATGCATCCCCGGAAGGCCTTCTTGTGAATCACTTTAGATAGCGTGAAGAAAGAACGATCTACCCCATGACAACCTCGATTTTTTAATGTCCTGCTACCATGCGCTTTTTTGGAATAAAAGTAAAGCGCCTCATTTTAGGGAATCAAGAGCACAGTCACGAGGGAAAGTGCCCTGAGAAAAAAGGCTATGACCAGAACCATAAGAAGAACCTCTGACATGTTTTTCAGCATTCACGTAAATTCTTAGATATCCCCAATGACATGGTCCGGGAGAATATCCCTTCCCATAAAAATAAGGTAAGATTTCGTACGGGTCCGCTCACGTAACTCATGATAAAATTTCGTCGTCCACAAGAGACCTTAGCGAGTTGCAGTTGGCTCGCCCGTATGGCAGATAAAGTGCGGGCATCTCAACAGGAGAACTTCCCGCTTCTCTATCGCTTGTCTTTGGGCAGTCCGATTGGAATTGACGGCTATTTCCTCCGGCACGTCGGGCTGTCTTTTCGTCAATTTCACAATGCCGTCATAGAAACTCGTACGGACCAAGATCTGGAACAGTGGTTCCTCGGTCAGCCGGGAGTCCATTCCTCAACGATTTCGACTTGGAATGACTTTGCCCCCATGCTAGGCACTCCCGGCCACCCTGCCTCTTTTATACGGCATCTCATCAAATGGTTTGTCTATCCCAAATCCATCAAGCACCCGGTAAACAGTCTCTTGGAAATGATCGAACAGGATGAGGCCCGTTAGGTCCCTTCCATTCTGATGGAATGGCACCTAGACCAAAACCAATATTTCCCCCTTTAACGATGTGAACATACATGAACTATCAAGCCATTTTGGATGAAATCCATCAAGAAGTCTTAAGCCTGTTACCGTGCGGAACCGTCGCCACCTACATTCCCCAATTGGCATCCGTTTCCCCTCAAAAGTTTGGAATGGCCGTACAGACCGTTGGGAGACCTGCGAAAGCTATGATGCGGCCGGAGATTCGCCTTGAATGTCTCAGATTGCCGGGAAAAGAAGGGTGGGTGGTGGTATTGTCGGGATAATCGCAATACGGTTAACGGGTTGCCGTATGGTCTCCCGGCTTCAATGGAAAAAGGCCCTTCATTTGCGGAACAATAGGGCCTCGACTCATTGACGATCACAACCGGAGTATGTATTTTCTGATGCTGAATGATGGCTGTTGGTAAAGCCGGATAAAACAGATCTGTGGCATTCGCCTCCGAGGCTACGAGGAACAGAGAAACAGATGACGAATGCCTTCGACAAGTTCGTTGGCAATGCCATTTTTCGTCAGATACATGACCGCCCCAGCATTCATCATTAGTTCCCGGACTTGCTCATCTTCCTGAACGGACAATCCGATCACTTGGCACTTTCGGGCATTCCTGTAGAATTTTTCGTGTCGCATCAATGCCATTCATCTTTGGCATATTCACATCCATGATGATGATATCGGGATGAAACGCTCGTGAATATTCGATAGCTTCCAAACCGTCTTGCGCCTCACCAACGACATGAAAATCTGGCTGGACCTCTAATAGGCCGCGGATCCCCTCTCTCACGAGGGCATGATCATCCACAAGGAGAATACGAATACCTTGACGCTGAACCGGTTTTCGGTCAGATGGTGTCAAAGGTGTCAACAATCTGGACCCTGGCATCGGAGAAATCTCTGATGGGGTTGGGAGAACCAAGAGGGACAAGAAGCGAAATGCATGTTCCTCGTCCCGACCTCCGACTCGATGCTGATGGTCCCTCCCAGGGCCTCTATCCGATCACGGATACTGAAGAGTCCAAATTTTCCCGGCCGGTTGAAATCCCGGGAGGCATCTTTCAGGGGAAATCCTTGCCCTGCATCCTCTACCTTTACGTGAAGTTCGTGGGATGCGGTCTTTTTGAAGGAAACCGTGGCTTGGTTGGTACCCGCATGCTTCTTGACATTAAAGAGGAGTTCACGGACTGCCTGAAAAACAAATATCGCATAATCCTCTGGAAGTTGAAGATCTTTTTCTTCTTCCTGTATACACACGTGAAGATCATGCTGTTCAAATTGCCCTCCCAACCAAACCAGAGCCGGTCCTAGTCCCAATTCATAGAGAATATTGGGGCTCAACTCTGCAATGAGAGTCCTGGTGTAGTTGAGTGAATCCGTCAGGATTGTATCGATATCCTCTATTGCCGTCTTCAAATCCCGTTCCCGGCCTCCCTGGCTCAATTGGGCAATCTTCATCCGACAGACCACCAATAATTGAGCAAGATAATCGTGAAGTTCGTTGGCCAGACCGTCGCCGTTCCCGCTGCTCGGTCACGACCAACTCCGAAGTCATCTCCCGAAGATGTTTTTGATAACTCAATAGGGCCTGCGTGCGATCCGCGATGCGTTGCTCAAGAGAGTCGTTTAAATCCTGCAATTGCTGTTCGGCCAGTTTCCTATCCGTGATATCCACCATTGTCATGATCGCCCCGATCGTGTGCTCTTCGTCGTCTTGTAACGGTCTGCCACTGCAGGATCAGAGGCACGTTCGTCTTTCCCACCTGCAGCCCCACTTCCAGTCCGTGGAGAATCCTGCCTCCCAGAACTTCATCGATCATCTTCCTCCCTTCATCCCATTCCACGGCGCTCCCGGAAGAACCCACGATTGCGGGAGGCGTGAACTGAAACACTTCCTGGAAGTAGGAATGGAGGATAGGTTTGCCGAGCAGTCTATCGGTTACACAGCTGTGGCGTATAATTTGACCATGGAGATCACACACGACGACGGCCTCCCCCGTTTGCTCCAGAATCATTCTGGAAAACCTTTCTTCCACCAGGGCCCGGTCGTACTTCTTTTGTTCCGTCAGGTCAGTCAGAATCGCACAATGCAAATATTGGTTATCAATCTTAAGGGAAACAAGACCGACAAAAACGGCAAGATCAGGATGATCGTTGGACACCAATCGAATAGTCCCTCGTTCCCCCGGCCGGGAGAGAATGGGAAGAAGACAGAGTCCTGAAAAAACTCCCGATCTTCCTCAGCAATAAATCAGTCGAGAGAACAGCCGAACAGCCCCTGATGGGAGTGATGGACCATTCCGGCAAACGTGGCATTCGCATAAAAAATAATCCCGGCATCATCAAAAATCACCGCCCCTTGGATCATCTTATCGATGATGAGTCGATACGGATAGTCGGCGCTCTTGAGGGTAAAAACCTGATCTCCCTCCTCCGTTTCAACGATGAGGGCATCCACCCCTCCTTCCCGGATTGCCTGGAGCGTGTCTTCCGCTTCCTTCAACCGTTGCTGTAATATTTCCTCCTGACTTGGAGGAACGAATTTGGCTGGAGACGGTTTATGCTTGGATGCCATGGATATGTCCCAGTATATTCCTACGAGGTCAGAGGAGGGGATGGTGACAATCCCAGAGAACGCAGCACACGGTCTTTTTTTGAAAGGTCCCCGATGATCCGGCAACTGGGAAGAGGAAATTCTTTGATGAGGGTCGGAGCGGCAAAGATTTGATTGGCCCGGGCGGAAGAAGGATTACGATACAAGTCGATAATTTGTAGGTCAGGATTCAGGTCTTCAAGATAGTCCCGGCAAATGGATTTGATATTGGCCATGGCACGGAGGGACAGGCTGGTCACGCCGGTTACATACAGCCGAAGACAAATTCCGGCATCTTCCCCGGCAGGAACTACCTGCCCGGTGGTTGATGGCCTGCGAGGTTTCATGATGGTGGCTCCATTGCGCTTGACATAATCACTTCACCTGACTCGTCAGACAGATCGAGCCCCACCAATACTTTTTCTGTGTTCGATAAATCCCCAATGATTTTTTTTAAGGGTGGCGGCAATTTTTTGACCAATGTCGGAATGGCCAAAATCTGGTCAAGTCTGGCCCTCTTGGGCTCCTGGAGAAGATCCACAATTTCCACCGTATATTTCGAGGACAGATGGGTGTCGCACAATTGTTTCAAATTACTCATGGCAAGACGCGATTTGGGAGAATGTCCCGCAACATAGAGGGTTAAGTGGTAAGGAGAATTCTTTGCCCCATGACCCTGGGGTTTCGTTGTGCCTTGTTTCGTATTCCTCATAGTTGGAAGACCCTTCTCGATTCAGCTATTCATCAGGCTGACACACCACAAATTCTTTAAAATATTCTTCCTGCTGTCTTTTGTTGCTGTGCAAACGGATTTCCCCCAACCTCATGATTCAATGGGCATGGTGAACCGATTCGATTCATGGTCCTAACGGTGATCTCCCAACACCTCTTTTAAATGCCAGCCACGATGGCTCATCGTATATCCCCGAACCTGATGAGAATGCGACATACCTCGGGATTTCAAAATGTACAGTTGCCGCTGGTGTTCACCATCAAATTCCCGGTTTGTCAGGAGAATCCAGGTGTCGGCCAGTGAGGAAACGCCGATCTCCGCCTCCTGAGCAGATTCCGAAGGCGCGCTGAGGCCTGTGCAAACCAAGGTGATTTGTGGGATTTCAGAAAATCCACCATCCGTAAAAATAACGCCTTGACCTCGCGAGTTGAACCAATGGACAGAAAATCATTAATCGGATCCATGATCACCAACTCCGGGTGATGCGTGTGCACCGCATTGTAAAAATTCACAAGATGGGATTCCAATCCGAATAGGGTTGGACGGGACGCTTCAATGTGCAACAAGCCCTTGTTCACCCATTTCTCCAGTGAGAGTCCGATCGATTTCATGTTCCGGATGATCTGAGGACTGGATTCTTCAAAGGCAAAATACAAGGATTTTTCTCCCTGACGACAGGCGGCATCCGCAAAATGCGAGACCAGGCTCGTTTTCCCCGTCCCGACTCCTCCTGTCACCAGAACCGTCGAACCCCGAAACACACCCTCTCCGCCGAACATCTCATTCAACTGTGGAACGCCGGTCGAAATTTTTTCGTTTGAAATTTTGTGTTCAAGGACTAAGGACGTGATGGGCAACACGGACAGCCCATGTTGTCCAATGAGAAAGGGAAATTCATTGGTTCCATGCATACTTCCCCGGTATTTGACCACCCGCAGACGGCGAGTGGACATCTGCTCATTCACTCGATGATCCAGCAGAATCACACAGTCGGACACATATTCCTCAAGTCCCTGACGGGTTAAGGACTCCTCTCCCCGTTCGCCGGTGACAATGGAGGTCATATTTCTGTCTTTCAGCCACTGAAACAAACGCCGCAACTCCGAGCGGATAATGCCTTGATTAGATAATCCGCCGAAGAGGACTTCGATGGTGTCCAACACAATACGTTTCGCGCCGATGGCGTCGATAGACTCGCCCAGCCGCACAAACAATCCTTCGAGATCGTATTCTCCGCTCTCTTCGAATTCGGTGGCTTCAATGGGAATCGTATCCAAAATTAATTTGTTATCCTTAATTAAGCCATCCAGATCAAACCCCAGGGACCGGACGTTTTGGGTCAATTCCTCTGCCGTTTCCTCAAATGCCAACATCACACCGGGTTCGCCCATTTGGACGGCTCCGCGGACAAGAAATTCCATGCCCAAAAGTGTTTTTCCACAGCCAGGGCTTCCGCAGACCAACGTGGTTCGTCCCCTGGGAAGCCCGCCCGCCGTGATGTCATCCAGGCCTTGAATGCCGGTTGGAGCTTTCGGAAATTCTGAATGAACGGTTTTATTTGATGATTTTTTCCGAGGCATGTTTTAAAATTTCCTGAGATAGAAAAATTGACGTCCAAAATTTAACACAATTCTCTAAAAAAAATACAATTTGGCGAGAGTCTTCGCGATATGACAACGGTTGGTGGACGGGTTCCCAAAATCAACATCAATGTTAACGGCTTCTCACGTATTATTTAGCGTGAGACAATCTTATACATGCGTCACGTTAAGAGCCTCGAATACCTTATCAATGATTAGGGACAGAGAAGAATGGACAGAATAGATAGCTAGAAGGCCCATTTGTCCAAAAATCAGCTCAATTTTTCCTCATTCGGTACATCCATCTCAGAGTAACAATACCTTTGTCCTTCATTTCCAAATGATTTGGAACATGCATCCATGTTTCCTCTCTCGGGCCTCCAAGTGCTATCAATCCATCCTCCTGATTTTTCTGGTGGTATGGATCGTGAGCCCACCCCCTTCTCTTCGGCCGGAAGTCCTGCAAATTGTTCCTGCAACCTCACCATCTTCAGAGACCTGCACCGCCCACGCACCGGTCACGAACGAATGTGTGGAAGCCGGTCTCCGGAGGAGGCGTGAACTGCTCCGAGCGGAAGCCGCATTCCAGGTTCATTCCCCCGCCACTCATCTCAAATTGGCGGAAATACTCAACCAGCAGGGCGATCCGAACGGCGCCATTGAGGAATATCGGGCCGCGATTCAACTGGATCCCGATCTCGCCGGTGCGTTTCAGGGTATGGGAGCCGTCTACCTGGATCAACACGAATGGAAACAGGCTGAAGATAGTGCTTGAAAGAGCCGCACAGTTAGAGAGCGGGAATAGCCAGACAGAATACTGGCTGGGACGGTCACGATTGGCTCAACAAAAATTTCACGAGGCTCAGCAGGCATTCAGGACAGCTACAAGATTGAATCCCGATGATGCAGAGGCCTTTTCCGATTTAGGTCTGACCTACATGGCACAAGGTCAACCCACAAATGCCATCAACGCTCTTCGCCAAGCCATTGGCTTGCGACCGGATTATTCAGAGGCCCATTCCCGCCTGGAGCTGGTGGATGCCTTCAAACTCAACCAGGATCAACTCGTCCTTGAGACCGCAAAAATTTTACACCTTCTCTTCAGAAGGGAATAGAGGTCTCCTATGTCCCCGGGCTCAACCATCATGTCAGGTGAATGAACGACGCCCTCTGCCTTCGTTTCCAATAAGGCTAAAATCTCCACGAGATTCCCGCACCCGTCAAGAAATCATCCGTTCCATGAGTCAGACCGCCCCCCACGCGGGCATCCAGTTGAAGATTGTATGTCAGATGATAGAGCACTCCCGTTTGAAGAAAATTTGCGCTCCCACTCGCCACATCTCTGGGATACAATCCGAAATATTCCACAAACCCGGTTAATCGATCCCGAATGGCTGCGCTCAGTCCCAGGGACGAAGAGACCTGCACAAACCGCGTGCCCTGAGAAGTCGGACTGCCGATATTTACCGTCCCGAATAACCCCACCCTTTTATTCAACGCATACGTCAAAATCGTCCGGAATAGCGGGTCGAGTCGATCCGAGGAGAAATTCTTATCACCCGTGGGGATCGACAGTCGGCCGACAAAACTTAACCGGGGTCTAAACCCCTGTTGCTGAAAAGCCTGAACTTTAAATCCCAGGGCAAGATCATTGAACCCATTCATATCCCGGCCATTGTCAATAAAGGTCAGATTTGGCCATTCCACGCGCAATTCAGTCGTCTCGGTTAATCCAATACGGACAAGGGTCTCAGGGAAGTTATGCGTTTTGACATCGGGAGATGCTTTTTCAAGAGAAAAGGTATATCCCGTTTCGATTTGAATGCGTCCCTTGGGGATCGTGTCAGGACTCAGGCTGAATGTCGGCCGATCCGTCTCAATCGGCTGGGTAAACGCGCCCGCCTGTCCCATGATCCACGGACGGGAGGGAGGTGCCTCGCCTCCATTTTCCTGCCCATAACACCAGGTCTGTCCCAGCAGGACCACACACACCGACCACCCTAATACTCCAGGGAGCGATCGTCCAATGCTGTTGATGTTGGAAAAACAGAATACGCGCATAGAATTTCGAATCCATTTAAAAGGCTCATAAGTTTACCGTGATGGCATTGGAGGTCGTCGTTCACGGAATGATGAGATGAGGCCACCTTTTATACCAGGTGGCAGACGGAGACGCATCGATGTGATCACACGATAATCTGAGAGGACATTATCCAAGGATCAATTCGGCTTTTACTGTCAGATTCTGCGTGAATGAAGCCCGTCTATGATGACAATCGGAAGGCATGATACGGAAAGGCTTAGCAAGTGTGATTCACCACATGGCGGATGGCATCGACCAGTTGGCTGGCGACACTGCCTTTGGTGACATACATCGCGGCCCCGGCTTCCAAGAGCATTTTTTCGATTTGCTTATCCTCATGAACCGACAATCCGATGACTCTGACCGTAGGATGCTCGTTTGTAAGGAATTTGGTCGCTTCGATGCCATTGACCCGTGGCATGTTGACATCCATCACCACAACATCGGGAAGAACCAGTTTGATAGCCTCCAACGCTTCTTCCCCATTTTTGGCTTCTCCCACGATGACAAAATCTTCCTGGTGTTCCAAGAGGGTTCGGATGCCTTCACGAATCATGGCATGATCATCGACCAAAAGAATTCGAACGACTTTTTTCCTTGCAGCACCTTGCGCAATCGGATGGGGAGGTTTTGGAGTTTCGTTGGAGTCTGCATTCGACAAAACCGTTGGTGAGACCGGGTGAAGGGGAACTACGAGGATAGCCTGAGTTCCCTTCCCTGGTGCGGATTCGATGTGAAAGTGCCCGCCCAGCGCCTCCGTTCGTTCTCGAATACTAAACAGCCCAAATCTTCCAGGTTGAGAGTAATCGGTGGAGTTCGGGGAGGGTTGAAACCCCTTCCCGGCATCCTGAACCATGATCTCAAGCCTCTGATCGGCATGGCGATCAAGAGAAACGATGGCCTCACTCACGCCCGAGTGTTTGATGATATTAAAGAGCAATTCGCGAACGGCCTGAAACACAAAAATCGCCTGATCCTCTGAAAGCTGTATGGCCTGGTCACCATGCTGAACCTGCACCTGCAGGCCATGACGTTCCATCTGCTGACCCAGCCATTTCAGGGCGGGAACGAGCCCGAGTTCATACAGAATATTGGGACTCAATTCGGCAATCAACGTGCGCGTATAGGAAAGGGAGTCGGAAAGGAATTGATCGATTTCCTCCAGATTGGGCTTCAAGCCGGCACCCTTCTCATCATTAATGGCCTGAGCCAGTTTCATCCGACACACCACCAGCAATTGCGCCAGATAATCATGGAGTTCAGTGGACAATCGTCGCCGTTCACGTTGTTCGGTTACCACCAACTCCGAAGTCATGGCCCGCAGATTCTCCTGATACACCAGCAGATCACGAGTCCGGTCAGCCACCCGTTGCTCCAGGGAATCGTTTAATTCTTGCAAAGCCTGTTCGGCCTGTTTTCTCGCAGTAATATCGGTTGCGATGCCGCATATCGCATTGGGAATGCCTCCGGCATCGTATAAGGGGAATTTCACTGACAAATAGGTATGCACCCCATCCGGAAGGGCTAGCTGTTCTTCAAATTCTTCTGATTTGCGACTGCTCAGAACTTTCTGATCATTGGCGATGATGGCCGTGGCAAAATCCGGACTTAATAGGTCCCAGTCTGTTTTTCCAATAATCATTTCTCGGGATAAGTGAAAAATCGTTTCAAACCGCTTATTCACCAGTTGATATTTTCCGTCCAAGTCTTTCACAAATTTCACGGTTGGAGAATTCTCCCATATAGCGTGAAGACGGTTTTCACTCGTCTGAAGCGCTTCTCCAATTCGTTTTTGCTCGGAAATATCCCGTTCAATCAGGGAGTTTCCCATCAAGACTCCATTCACATCCACAATTGGAGAAACCGACAAGGAGACCGGAAACACCAAGCCATTTTTTTTCATTCGAAGGGATTCCTGTGTGGGATTCCCATGTGTGTTCAAAAGATTTTTTAACTGTAAAGAAGTGTCCTCCCGTGAGTCCGGAGGAAGGATGACGGAAAAGCCCTGATGCACCATTTCAGAGGCGGCATACCCATATATCCTTTCCGCCCCGCTGTTCCAACTGGTGATAATACCCTCCAAATTGAGGCTATAAATGGCATCCTGAGATGATTCGACAATTGACGCCAATCGTCTCAGATTTTCCGAAATGTGCTTTCGCTGCTCAATTTCTTTCTGAGCGGATCGGTACAAACGAGCATTGTCGATGGCAATGGAGGCCTGCGAGGCAATACCCATCACCATAGTTTCGGCCATGCGGGTAAACACATTGGGTTGTGAATGACCGAAAAATAATCCTCCCAGCACTTCTCCGGAGCGGGCAACGACCGGAACAGCCAGATAACTCTTGACGGGAAGATGTCCCGGCGGCATTCCGTGATAGGGAGGCATGTGTCCATATCGTGGGTCGGCCGTCACATCCGCGATTCGAACAACCGCCTCCCCCGAAAATGTCGGAGCGAAAATCGGCGTATTTCTCGGCATGGGAAAATGTTCAAAAGCTTCGCGCGGGACACCGGAGATCGTGTATAAATCGAAGGACTCTCCCTTCTCATCCACCACATTGTAAAAAAACGCCCCGAACTCCGCCCCGATTAATTCGCGACAGGCATCTGTGACGGATTGAACCAATTTTTCTAAATTCAATTCCGCTGACAGCGAACTGCCGATTCGATTCACCACTTCCAGCGCATGGGTCTGCTGCAGAAGCCGTTCCTGGGCCTGCAATTTTTCAATGGCAATGGAGGCCGAATGCGCAAGAAACTCCACATACTCTTTTTCTTCAGAGGAAGGTAACCGTGGAGCAGGAGCATATAAGGCAAAGGTGCCCAGGACCTGGCCATCACTCGCGAGAATCGGGGTGGACCAGCATGCCTGTATCCCATGTTTCATGGCCAATTCCTTAAATTGCCCCCAATTCGGATGCTCGGAAATGTTTGCCACATACACGGGCTCTTTGAGGTAGGCTGCAGCCCCACAAGATCCAACCCCCGGACCGATTTCAACACCATTCACGGCTTGGATGTAGCTCTCGGGTAAAGAAGGGGATGCGGCATGATGCAGCCGACGGCCCTCCTCCAGCAGAAGGATAGACGCCCGAACACCGGTCAGAAAATACTGTTCAATTTCCAGGCAAAGCTTTTCCAAGATGATGGAAAGAGGTCTGCCGGCAATAATATTTTCCAGCACCTCGTTATGGCGTTTGAGAATGTATTCGCTGGGAAGCAGTGGCCCACCGCCACCAAACGTCATCAGTGCGCCGATAATTTTCTGGTCTTCATCCTGTAAAGGGTAGCCACCAAACAAGACGTCGGCAAACGTTCCGTCCTCTTGTGTCAGGCAGACGGCTTCGTTGCGCAACGATTCTCCGCTCAAAATTCGTGAAAGGTACGTTTTGCTCAGGTTTGGGGAAGGTGCCGCGGAAGGCCGCTTCCTCCCGTTTGAAAACGATAGATGAAAAATTTCATCAAATGGACGATTCAAGCAGTGATGATGGGAATAACGATTGACTCCATGACTGGCGCGAATGATGCTTCCCGAGGCATCGCAAACGACCAGGGCTTCTCCAGCATGCTCTAAGACTCTGCGGAGAATACATTCCTCGAATCCCACGCTCTCGCATGCCTTTGCCTCAGATCCCACTGGCGCCATGACCGAATCGGTAGACTTGCCCGGCAAAAGGTTTTCACCCGTTTTATGGGGGGTGTTCAGATTTTCCATGGTGGTGCAATTTCAGGGATAAATCCTATCCAGTCGGATCCTCATGAAGTCCCTAACCAGATTTCAGATTTTTACATGAGTCGGGCCACCTCCTGTAGCTGAAGATCCCTACTCTCCAGGCTTGTTGCATTTGGACACACCCTACCTTCCTCCTCAACCAGGATCGAAAAAAACGGCTCCTCATAAAACTGTGAATCCAATATCTCAGGTTTCCTATGAAAGTCAAACTCTCAAAAACCCTTGATTGTCATACAAAAACCCACCGGGAGGCACAGACTTTCCCTATTACATTTGGGACAGGTAATCAGGGTCTGGAATCGACTTCAAATGAAACCCCACCCATGGATGACCATTCAAGAAAATGGAAGGGTGGGGAAAGAACACACCATAGCAATCAGGCAATGAAGAGACCGGGAACCCTTGCAGTCTTCGTCGCCCGGATGGTTACAGAAGCGACCACCAGTGCGTATCCCCCTAAAGTTTTTCAGGGCACCGAGTCTTACCGGAATTGGAGGGGCCTGGGAAATGAGTAGGTGAGAGTAGCTTCCTTAATAGGAGATCACTAGCTATATATTGATATTTTTGGTTATAATTGTTAATTATTTTCATAGTACATATTCTTAAGGTTTTTTCATCCTCATTATCATACCTTTTTTTACCCGGAATGGCGTATCTTCATACATTTGTACCATTAGACCTCTCAATGTCCTTTCATCCTTAAATGCGGTGCATGCGAAGAAGTTTGCCAAGCTCGGATCTTCGTTCTCTCCCCCAAGTGCAGTGTCTTAACTCATTTTGGAAAGCCTTGTGGACATCGTTTTGATTGGCCTGAGTGAATCTAAACGAGACTCTACAGCAATTCACGACATGGCCCCTATATTGATGGCATTTAGAAGGAATACAACAAAAAACTTGTTGTTCCATTTTTAAAATATCGTAACTGTCATCGGTAACCTGTGTGGCCTTTTTGGCTACCTTATGAAGCAGAGGGCAGACAACCGAAAGACAGGAAAGTTGCAGAGATGTCGGTCTCCATTTTTTAGCGAGTGATGCTCAGAAACGCACAAGCAGGAATACGCGATGTATTTTAATTTTTTCGGGTTACGGACCAAGCCATTTAATACCACCCCGGACCCTGATTTCTTGTATCTCAGTCCCGGCCACAAACAGGCATTGGGTTCGCTGATCTATGGAATAAAAGAAAAAAAAGGGTTTATTGCCGTCACCGGCCAAGTTGGTCTGGGAAAAACGACGATTCTCCGATCGTTTCTGAATCAAAATCGTCAGGCCAATCAGGAAACCGTGTATCTCCTCAATCCCAACCTCTCATTTACCAACTTACTCAAGACCCTGCTGCGTGAACTGGGACACACCCCCATTGAGGGAGACGATGCCGAAGTGTTGGAACAACTGCACTTCGTCCTCATAGACAAATACCGAGAAGGCCGGACCGTAGTGCTCTTGATTGACGAAGCGCAAAATATGCCGGTGGACACATTAGAACAGCTGCGGATGTTGTCAAACTTGGAAACGCCAAAAGACAAACTCATTCAAATTGTGCTGTTGGGTCAACCGGAATTAGATGGCCTTCTCGATCGGTATGAACTCCGGCAACTACGGCAACGCATCGCCGTGCGAGCCATCATTCAGCCCCTCTCCAAACCTGAAAGTTTTGAATATATCCGGCATCGGTTGGACAAGGCCGGGGGGGAAGGGAAAAAGATTTTTACACCCTCGGCCTTAGCCCTCATTGTCCAGGAAGCCAAGGGGATACCCCGGCGCCTGAATATTCTCTGTGATAATGCCCTGGTCACCGCCTTTGGGTACAACACAGCCCTGGTGACAGCCAAAATTGCCAAAGAAGTGATCGGTGATCTGACCGGCCGACCCGCCCACTCACTCTGGAAATTAGTCCCCCTGATTGGTTTGGCTCTCATCCTTGTCCTTGGACTGGTCGCGCTCCTGCCCCTGACTGAATCAAATTTTTCGGATATCCCTTCAATACATAAGATCGGACTACCGGTTAAAGATAAGGAGGATCCGAAACAAGACCTCGTGCCGGATCAAGACCTCGTCAGTGTAGGGGAATACATTCCCTCCCCTACTCAAACGGGTCCGACCCTGACCGAAAGAGCACAGACGTTTTTAACGGAATCAGTGTCTGAAGTCTTTGCGAAATTACGGAACCGGGTCGGCTCGAATTCCGAATCAACCACGACTCAACCCCATGTCAACACACCTCTCGACCCTGACAATCAAGAAGACCTCCTGCTTGCCGGGATTCCACCGGATAACTTCCAGCATGAGGCACCTCCAGTTTCAGTTGAGCGAGAGGTACCCTCAACCTCAGAGACCATCTCGCCTGAAATCCTGCCCTCTCCAACCCGAACACGTCGATCTCTCCACTCAGGAGGAAATTCCAGCGAAGGCTGAAGCAGACAGTCCGGAAGATGGAGCGAGGCCTGGTCAGGATAGAACAGCAACACCATTTATCCAGTCGGCCCAACAAGAGCTCTATGAGCTCTTAATTCAGGAAGAAGGGATTGCGACGGCTGAAGCAAATAGTCTGGTAGAGGGAACTCCGGTGGGACAGGATGAGGCAAAACCAGCATCTGAAAATGTCAGTGAGGCCAATCTGGTTCAAATGAGTCCCGAAAACCCCAGTGAGCGTGCAGGACAACCCACAGTAGCCGCCGAAGAACGAATCAATGCACCTAGCCAAGACAGTTCTCCTTCGGTCCCTGTCCCTCAAACACGGGTGACATTGCAGAAAAGTCCAAATACGCAACCAGAGGTGGATGCCTCACCTTCACCCGTCACCAGGATCGTGAAAAAGGGTGACACAATGGCAAAGTTATTGCATGATGTGTATGGATCGGCTAGTCCATCTACCGTTCAATTCGTTCTTGAACATAATCGGCATATTGCAAGCGTGCGAAGAATGTATCCGGGGCAAAAGGTAATATTTCCGCCCTTACAAAACGTCGAGAGCCCAAAAAAGATGGCCGAGGCTGACAAGCCTTTGATGTCGGTTAAAGATAAGGAATTACCTTCTTCTAAAAAAATCTTTGCTCGCTCATCCACACAAACCAAACGGAATGAAAGCACAGTTGAGGCCAAACGCGATTCCCCCTATGCGGTGGCCACCGTACAAGAGGGCGATACGCTTGAAAAATTGGTCAAGGTTGTCTATGGGTCGTCTCATCCGAGCTATGTTCAACGTGTCCTGGAGTACAACCCCAAAATCCGGAATCCCAAGAAAATTTTTCCAGGGCAGGACATTGCCTTTCCGAAAATTCCCAAAGATGTGAAAACGCAGACAAACCAAGCATCTGAAGCCAATTCATCTGAATAGACGCTGATTGGATTGTGCCAAAGTAGCGGAACCTTGAATATTTCTGTATGAGGATCGCCTAATGAGTAAAGTATACGAGGCCTTGCAACATGCCTACGAAAATCAGGTTGAGGCCATCAAGGTTCTTCCAATAGACCGATCACATTCCCAACCAATCGTCGTTTCCAATTTACCTCCTCTAAAAATGCGCCGAGAGATGGTGCAACTGGAGCAACGCCTTGCAGGGCTTCTTCCTGATCCCCAACACAACATCATTCAATTTATCAGTAGCAGGAACCAGGAAGGGGTCTCGACCATTGTTCAGGAGTTCGGAAGAGTCCTAGTTGAGAAACAGGGGAAGTCCGTGTTGCTGGTGGATGGAGATTCTCAAAAAATAACCCAACATCAATTCTTTGGGATTCCTCCGAAAATCTCGTTGCAATATATTATGCGTAATGGAGGGGATTTAGATCAGGCCATCACACCTGTTCTCCATTCCCGCTTATTCCTCGCCATGCTGTCCGGAGATAGCTCAGAAACCTTGCAACACGAGGTCATTACAAATAAGCGGGATTTGTGGAACCATATACGAAAACAATTTGACATGATTCTCATCGATACCGCACCGATCGATATCTCCGATGAAGGCTTGGAGTTATGTGCAGCCGCTGATGGGGTGGTGATGGTGGTGGAAGCAGAAAAGACCCGCTCACAAGTCATCTCAAATCTCCGAGACCGGATTACGCACAGCGGTGGAAATCTCCTTGGCATGGTCTTCAATAAACAGCGGTATTACATTCCAAAGTGGGTCTATACACGAATATAACCCCATCATTTAGTTAAATGGTAATTGGACGTATATTCCTCGCAGATAACCAAAGAATAATCTGGCGTCCATTATAGTGAACATGAGCAATCTTCCTTCCCAACCATCCCGCCTCAATCAAGAAAGTGGGTTTTTTAGTTTACGGGATATCCTCACGATTCTTTTCAAGCATCAATGGGAAATCATCGCGATCTTCGTATTTTGTACAATTCTTTCCTATATTGTTCCGATGAAGATGACACCGATTTACCGAGCAGAATCAAGTCTTATGGTGAAAATAGGAAGAGAGCACATGTACAATGCGGAAGTAGGAGACCACTCCCCGAAAATGGCTTTTGATCTTCAAGCAGTGGTTGAGCCTGAAATTAAAATACTCACCAGTCGAGATCTCATCAAAAAAGTTGTGGAGACCATTGGGGTGAAAATTTTATATCCCGAAATTCTTGAAATGGATCAATTAACCATTTCGCCTCTTGAGGTTGCATTAACGTACTTCCCTGGAAATCTATCTGTAGATAGACCCGGAAAATCGAATGTAATTGTGGTTGGCTTCGAGCACCAAAATCCCCAGGTAGCTGCCCAGGCGGTAAATTTACTCAGTGAATTTTGGAAAGAAAAGCATCTTGCCATTTTCAGTAACCCGCAGACCTCCTTTTTAGAAGAGCAGGTTCAAACATTTCGTAAAAATTTGGAACAATCTGAAACCGCTCTTCAAGAATTCAAGAGAGAGCATGGGATTTCTTCCATATTAGATCAACGGAATCTCCTCTTTAACCAACGGCAAACGATAGACAGTAGATCAAAAGCTAATGAAGACCAAGTCCAGGGCTTAGGCTCAAAAATAAATTCCCTGAAAAGGCAGTTAAACGATATTCCTCAGTACATTCCTGTTTCGACTGAAACCGAAAGCGAACACCCGACCATCAATGCCACACGAAACGAGTTGCTGGCTCTCAGGCGAAAAGAACAACAACTTTTAGGAAAATATCAGGAAAGCAGTCGAATGATTACTGATGTTCGAGAGGAAATAGCTCTAATTCAGACATTAATTAATAAACAAGAAGCCCAAGCCAAAGAGCAGATAAAAACAGTCAGGAACCCTGTCTACCAAGACATTCAGCTAGAACTTTTGAGTTCAGAATCTGAATTAACTTCTCTCAAGACCAAGCAAGGAGTCTTCCTGGGACAAATCGAAGAACTTGATAGTCACATTTCACGACTCAATCAATTAGAAAAACAATTTGACGGGCTCCAGCGTGAGGTCAACAAAGATAAAGAGAATTTAAAAATTTATGTGGAAAAACTTGAAATGGCAAATATCTCTACAGATATGGATAAGAAGCAACTTGCAAATGTGAGCGTGATACAATCCGCCTCACCTCCAATTTCACCAATTAAACCGAAAAAATCTCTTATCTTGTACTTTGGCATCGCTTTTGGGTTGCTGAGTGGAGTGGCTTGGGCATTTGTTTCGGAATTTTTCAAGGGCGGATACACAAGACCAGAACAACTCTCGCTTGAACAGGGAATCCCGGTCCTGGCCAGCATTAATTATAAGAAGTAAGAAGAGTGCCTTAAGAACTAGGCCAGAAAATTAAGAAGAAGAAACCAGAGACGTGCTAGCTTAAGATCTCAAACGATACCATGGCGAGAGGTAAAGGTCCCAAGTTCTTATCTTCCGGTTTCTCTGGACAAATGTCGTCAAATATTATTGCTAATTTTTATGTAGAAAATATCTAATATATTGCTTCCCAAAATACCATATGAATTTAGGGTTGGTCGTAGCGTATCGTTTCCATAGTCTTTGAGGTTCGGACATTAACCTAAAAAACCATTCCATTCCTATTGCACGTATCCACTCCGAGGCCATAGGTTTCTCACCACTGAGAAAATCAAAGACAGCACCAACTCCTACCAGGGTAGCATTCAGATGCTTCACATTAGCGGCCATCCAACGCTCCTGTTTAGGGCAACCTAATCCAACAAAAAGCAATTGCGTACCTGATTCATTTATGAGCTTTCTGTCATCAGCAAGCTCAACCTCTGTTAAGGTTCTAAACGGTGGCGAAATCATACATCCTATTTTTATGCCCGGATAATCCCGAATGAGAGTTTCCCGTATACGTGCCAGGGCCGTTTCTGTTCCACCATAAAAACCAATCACAGCGTTTTTGAAGTCAGCATACTTTAAAATTTCTTCAGTCAAATCCGCTCCACGGATTTGCTCGACAGATTCATGGCCCAAGAGCTTGAGTGCCAGGGCTATTGGCTTCCCGTCTGGCACAACTAGATCAGCATTATTAACTACATCTGCAAATGTGGCATTATCCAGACATTCCATGCACATATGCACATTGGAAACGCAAATGTAGCGACCCTTTGCTTCGTTTATCCACTTAAAAACTAGCGAGGTTGTGGCATCAAATGTACCAGTATCAACCCACATTGAAATCACTCTCTGGCGGATAAAGAAACTACCCATAAAAATTTCCCATGCAACTTGTTAGGGACGGGGTAAACTCATCAACGCTCTAACCTTTCTTCGTTGACAACCTCCCTACTGGCGAGGGAACCCTTTATTTCCAAAAGAGTTAGGAAACTAAACATGAAGAAATTAATACACATTTTGGCAAGAACTCCATTTTTAGGGCGGTTTGTGATCTTCTTATTCCGTATCAAGATAGCGTTCACCTATCTTTTGGGGCAACTGAACAAAGTGCTTCGCTGGCTGTATGAATCCAGGGAAACCACCAATCTAACCTATGACTTAACGGAATTGAACAGGAAGCATCTTGTGTCTTTCCTTGCAAATGTTACACAAAAAAGTTTCGATGAACTGATGGGCTATGTAAATGAAATTGAACAAGATACACATCTTAAGTCTCATATTGAGAATCAAACGACTAAAAGTTCTTGGGCTATCATCGCAGACAAAGAGGCTCGATACGGTCGTAGAGTTGGCTGGTATGCATTGATTAGGGCCTTTCGTCCACAAGTCGTTATCGAAACCGGGATTGATAAAGGACTTGGTTCGTGTGTAATAACTGCAGCATTAATGAAAAATTGCAAAGAGGGGCACCCCGGATTTTATTACGGTACTGACATAAATCCTAAGGCAGGATATTTGTTGTCAGGTGAGTATAAAAAATATGGAGAAATCTTGATCGGAGACTCAATCGAGAGTCTTGAAACCTTTAGCAAACCCATTGATCTATTCATAAATGACAGCGCCCATTCTGCGGAATATGAATTGAGGGAATACCACACAATCCAGAATAAACTGACTCAAAATGCGTTTATACTTGGTGATAACTCTCATTGCACCGATAAGTTATTTCAATTTGCGCGAATGACCGGACGAAACTACCTTTTCTTCCAGGAAGTTCCTGAGGATCATTGGTATCCGGGCGCAGGGATTGGAGTAGCGTTCAAAGCTTTTTGAATAGCTCACCCTTCAATCCGAGATAAATTATTGGACCATTACCTGCATATAGATGCTTAGCAGCTGAGCATAGTTTACTTCAGGAGAAAACTTCTCCACGTATCTATTTCTAGCATTTCTCCCCATACGCCGACACTCTTCTGGCCGTTCCATCAACCAACAAGCCTTGAGTGCAAGATCCCTAGCATCACCAGGCTCAAAAAATAGCCCGGTAATTCCATCTTCAATAATTTCTCCCATACTTCCCAATTTCGACGCCAGCACCGGCAGTCCATGCGCAAATGCCTCCACAATGACCATTGGGAAACCTTCAAACCATTCAGAGGGTACAACCAGGAAGAGAGCCTGGTTCATCAAGGAACGAATATTATCCTGCTCCTGAAAGCCAAGACCCACAATATTTGCCTGCTTTGGCATCTCAGCTTCAAGAGGACCGCAGCCAGCTATCTTGAGGCAATAATGAATGTCCAAGGTGGTCCATGCTTTAAAAAGAGTTCTGAGCCCTTTTTCCGAACTGAGCCGACCAACAAAAAGAGCAAATAGTTCACGAGACTTCCAATCATCTCGGTTCTTAGGATCAGTAGAGCCTCGTGGATCTACTACGAAGTTGGGCTTCACACTAATCTGGGCTTTAGCAAAGCCGGCCTGAGTGAATTTTGATTTTGAAAATTCTGTGCAGGCAATAAAGTGATTCACTTTTTTGGCCCAGGTCCCTAATCGCCGGTGCGTGGAAACCATATGAGCAACAGCCAAACTGCCCAGCTTTGAATTACGATAACAGCCATAAACCGCCGCCTGGTATGGTGAACCCGTAATACATTGTTCACAAATATTTCCATCTCGCATTAGCAAAGCACCAGGGCAAATGAGTCGATAATTATGCAGAGTCTGCACAACGGCAACACCTTCATCGGCACAAGCATCGTAAATTGATGGACTCAACTGTGGAAAGAAATTGTGTACATGGACAATCTCGGGGCGAAAGAAGTTTATTGCCTCTCGTAACTTTTCGCGGCCAATTCTGGAGTAAGTTGCTGTGAATGCAGTTTTGATCTGCGTGAGAAACCCATCGGCAAGTTCCCTATTATCAACAAGCAGAAGATCAACATCATGACCATGTTGTGATAATAGAGCACGCTCAGCTTCGACGACATTATCTTCGCCACCGTTCTGCTGATACCGATTATGAGCAATCAGGATTCTCATACGAAATTCTTATTTATGAAGTTTTGATTCTGCTGCATGACCCGAATCAATAAAATATATCGTTAGAATTGTTTGTATTTTTTCGATATGCCTGTAGGGCGATCAGTGTAATCTACCGGCTCGGGCGATACGACCATTTTTCTGTTAACCCAGCTCTAAGCACGAACCACCATCGGGAATGCGGCTTATTTTTTGAAATCCTAATGGTCCTACTCTTTGGTTGCCACCCACTGGACGCCACCACTCAATAGATTCGGCCAGAAATTATGCACCACACCGAAACGACCATACCCGACTTTTTTAACCATCTTAAAACCGAACTTCTCTAGCAGCAAGCGCAGGGATCGAAAGGTAAAATAGTGAAAATGCCCCCCATCAAAAAGAATATCACTTCCCAGGCCTTCATTGGTTTGAGAGGTTGAAGGAAAGCGGCCTGCCATGAGCAGAACCCTCTTTTTGAGAAAAGCTATGTTGGGTGTGTTGATTACCAGTGTCCCACCAGGTCTTAGCACCCGGTGCATTTCCTCTGCCGCTTTGTAGACATCTGGTATATGCTCGATGGTATCGGCTGAAACGACATGATCGATGGAATTTGATTCAAGCTGAGATAAATTCTCCGCCGTCCCCTGAATCGGCATGAAACAGAACTCTTCAAGGTTTATTTCTGCATGCGCGAGTCTGTGCCGGGAGTACTCCAAACCAATTAACTTATTAAAACGATGCCTGAACTGGTATAAAAGATAACCAGAGCCACACCCAATATCCAGAATGGTTTCGCCCATTCCCTCGATCGCAATGATTGCTTCAAGTCGATTCTTGGGCCAGCTACTTAGAGATATATCGCTGAAGTCCTCTTTTTCAAGTGATAAATGATAAAACTGGTCATATTTGTCTTTCATATGGGCTTCATACCTATCACGGATATGGGTTAGCATCAGCTACTATGAGAACTTCTAGAGAATAGGCACTAAATCCATTTTCCAATGTTTTAGAGATGTGCTAGCCATGCTCGAATTCCTGCGGTGAAATGATCAACCATATTCTCTAACGAATACGTTTTCGCACTCTCCTGACAACCTCGTTGCATGAATGCTTGCATTGATTCAGAATTCAGGTACTCAACGACAGCATTTGCAAAGGCATCTATTGAATTGGGCGTAATAGCACCATTCACTCCATTCACCAGATAAGCAATTTCTGGACTGTGAATAGGTATATCGGTCGTAAACAGGGGTGTTTCCGCAATGAAACTATCGACGACGGCGAGCCCAACCATTCCGGGCATTAATAGGGCCTTACTGATTAAAAAATATGGAACACGATCTACGCCATGTTTTGGCCCCACGTAATGGAGCCAACGTGTCGTCCTTGCAGCTGTTTCGACGAGATGTTGTTCAGGCCCATCTCCCACAATGATCATCTCAAAATCCGGCAGTAAGTATTTTATTTTCAAACAGGCTTCAAGTAAGAAAAGTATACGTTTTTCAGAATAGATTCCACCACAGTACAAACACACATTTTTGCTCGTTATTCCTAGATTGGTCTTAAGTTGCACTATGTCAGTCTGATCAGTTCTCTCTTTTGCTTCGGAAAATTCGAGAACATCAATAGTGTTCTGAACATTCGTGATTCTATCTTTTGGGAAACCTGTGCCCGCCACGACCTTTGCGCTGAGGGACGTATAGGCAAACCACCAGTCGGCCTGCCCTAAAAGACGGTGCTTAAGACGTTCGCTTGTACTGTGTTTGTTTTTGGCCTGGAGATTTTTGCCATGTCCCCAATAAGGCAATTTGTGGTCGAATTGTGAACTTCCGACGAAGAACAAGACAATGATTAATAAGCAATCGGTTTGCCTGTTCAACAATAATACAGTCAACACCTAATATATACTTCAGTACCGGTTGCCAGACAAGTTCTTGGTTCCCGAGTGCCCAATATTTGTTTTCCACATGCACGGCCCACGGCTCATCGATGGGTAGAGTGCGGGGCACCGTGCCTCAATTTTTCCTGTCCATAAATTAAGTTAAGCCTGATACCATGGAGAGCCAAGTTCTGCTGCAACTGACGAAAAAACTTTATCCTATAATACGGAAGGATCCTCTGAATAATTAACACGGTTTGCATGAGTCTCAGATTTGGAAGCTGAGGATGTAAGTGAATTTGAAACAGCCATCAAGAACTATACGTTCCCAGGCATGAAAACTTTCCGCAGACCACACTTTCTGAACTAATTCGTCAGCCTACCAAAAAATCTGGGAACGTAACAGAATTTTTTGTTTTCAAAATATTCGAATTATTGAAGAAATTGATTGAAATTTCCATAACCTGGTTCCTCAGGAACTACATGCTGTTGCCTTCAATCAATGCTGTTTGTTCCAGTAGACTATTAGTATAGGATCAGATGTTGTTTTAAATATTGTTACCTGCCGACGTTATCCAGCCACACATTCCTGTTGATCGGCCGCAAGAATTGCCACTTGTCTCTCAAGCAGGATAACGAATAAAAAAATATGTGCCCCGGATCCCACAAGTGACCCTTGTTTAAAAGACAACAAAAAGGCAAAAACAAAACTGGCGACAAGTGTGGCCCAAATGCCTCGTTGAATAGGGTCGTGTTTGAAAAACTGTATGCTGTGCATATCGTCCGAAAGGATACCCATAAAAGTCCAAGCAAGATTCCCAACCCAAAAATTCCCTCTTCCCCTAATATTTCTATCGAAGCACCATGTGGGATAAAAGCCCACAATGTTACCTGCAAAAGAAGCCGAATTCCCGAGCCCCAAAATAAACGCTGCAGGATCGCCGGATGATGCCCTCCACCAATGATGGAGTAATTGAGAAGCCATTTGAACCCGCCCCTCCCAATCCGATTGAAAGGTAGATGACGACCAACGGTCCTCAATTGCGGTAAAGGAATTGAGAGCATAGAGAGACAGTGAAACCAAACCTATCCCCAGAAGAGCCCAAATCACATATTGCTTCAGGTTGGATACTGGTCTGCTAAATGGCAAAAACACAAGCGGAATAGTGACCATCAGGATGAATTGCCCGCGAGTTTCGGACTTCATCACTAAAACAATACTTGCAACTATCGCGACAAATTTTATCCCCGTCCATTTCCAACTCTTGCCATGATTGAGCAAAATCGCCGCTAATGTGACCAACCCTGCCATTTCTGGGAATGCCAGTGGATCCCAGATAGTTTCGCTTGGATCCCAGAATGTCCCAATGAATCGATTGTCCCAATCCACAAATACATCAACGAGAGTCGCTAATACAGCACCAAGGTATAGAATTGCAGATAATCCATCTTGTAGATCGGTTGGGTGTCGGAATAATAACGGTACTAAGAGCACATTAAGAACCATATAGGGCCAGCTGTAATTCCACTGCTCAATCCCTTTTTCAAATGCCGGGGACCAGGAGAGGGAGATTGCGGCATAAAGAAACAGGCAGATAGTTACTATCTGCACCCAAGGGAGCCTTTGAAGCGGCCGAAAGGCAAATGGCTGCGCACGAAGATATCCCCAGCCCAACCAAAGCAACCATGAACAAGTTGGTGAATTTTTCATAATGGAAGAAGAAGGGGTGGGCCATCTGTCCCCAGAAATCAAGTACCTTCACGCATATCAGACTGGCCAAGGCAATCGCTGGACGAAGCCAGGTTCCCACAAGTAGCGCAATGAGGATGCATACATATATACCGAGGGTAACCATACAGTCAGCTTAGATAATCTCAATTTGATATATTTGCCGAATAGACATCGGATCTAATTCACTTGAATAATGCGTAGATAGAGGATTAGTAAACTTTTGGGTCATGCTTATGGATGGCAATTTCTCAGGAAGGCTGCTTTGGTTTTCCCCCAATTTCCTTGTACGGAATATCCTTCCCCATCTGAAGATGGTCACACTCCATACACGATTTTGATTTCAAAATTTTGAGCTTTAATGCCTAAAAACCTTGGATAGAACTAGATTTCCTTGGTCTCACCCCTCAATGGATTCGACCAGGATTCTTGAAAAGCTTTCCAGATTATGGGAGGCGTAGGCTAAACGGCCATTCTCCCCATATTGCTGTGCGAGATTGGGATTCCGACTTAGCTCTCCAATTGCGTTGGCAATTGCCGTGGCATTAGAGGTAGTCACAACAATGCCGGAGCTGAATCGTTTGGTTAAAAACCCGATTAAACCCTCATCACTCGCAACAACCGGTAGTCCCATGACACCCGCTTGCACGAGCACCCCGCTCATGTGGTAATGCCCTTGATAGCCAAGCCAAACCACATCAGCAGCGGAGAATACCATATTTTCCTCATCCATACTCAGATATCGGTTCATTTGATGAATCCGACCACTCATTTTCAAATTATTGGCCAACGGAGACAGAAGAAATTTTTCAACTTTTTCGTCCTGCTTTCCTGCCAACAACAAGCGTCCATCGGACGGAAATCTCCGGTCCTCCATTGCCTGTATTAAAACATCGATCCCTTTACGCAAGGATAGCGCCCCGTAAACCAGGACGATGAACCCATGTTTCGAAATTCCTAATTCATGTCTTGCTTGTTCTTGGCTCATTGAACGTTTTGTTTCCGTACTGTCTGGAATAAAAACCAGACGGGAGCCTTGAGGGAGCGACAGATTTTCAGTGTACTCCTTCAGTGTCACATCAATCGTAAATAGGGCTCGAAGGAATGAATTCCGAAGGAGTCGAAAAAACAATCGTTCTTTAACCGAATTAAAACCACCAGGGGGAGCTTTAACACCCCATGCAGAATGATGGAATCCTGCCCTCATGACAAGCCCCGCCCAAGGGGTTCTGGCAAAAGGCGATCCGAGAATCGCAAAGGCATAAGTACAATAATCCAGGTAAGGCAGCATAACGAAATCAATCTGACAATTTTCTAATCCTCGCTTGTATAAATCCTGAAAAATCCTTCGAAATTTGATCATTTTATGTATCATCTTAAAGGGATTTCTGTCGGAGGTGTCGAATCTTTGATGGTCACGGGTAATGAACGAAATATTTTTGTCCTGTGTCGATAACATCGCTTGAATTGTCGAATGATGAAGACTCTCCTTAAACGTGCCAACCTGCACTTGATGTCCTCTTGAGATAAGGGCATGAACCATCCATTGAAGATAAACCCCGTGATGCCCGCTCACAAAAGGTTCTATGATGAGTATGTTCACAACATTGGCCTAAAATTTTTGTTGTTGTTTATCAGCAGATTGGACTTAAAATGATTGCATAAAACCACCTGGCATTTCTGTCTTCCCTGGTGCGCAAGGCCACAAGCCAAGAAGGAGAACGTCCGTGGCGGAAGATGAAAGTTTTCCCACGGAGGAGATGCAGGCTGTCCTTAGGGTACTCTTATGACCTATAACGAATGGGCTCTTCGCCAGCATAGTCACCAGCCTAAATAACCCAAAGAATGAGGAGTATCCGGCTGGGGGTAACATGTAAGTCTTATATTAATTAAGGCTTAACTTGAAGGGGTTAAAGAACCTAAGAAGTTATAAAAAACATCATTCTTGTAGATATTAAAATTGAGCTTAGCATTAAAATAATTTATGGCATTCTTCTGATAGGATTTATTACAAATACCCTCAAAGCAGTCTTTGATGTTTCGAGGCTGCTCAACAACGCACCCAAATTTAAATTGTCGGGCTTCATCAGCATAAAGACCAATCTCATTCATAATTACTGGAATCCCATAGCGTAGGTAAGTGCTAATTTTCCCTGAAGCCAAGCCCAAATATTCCAGATTCTTTCCAGTAAGAGGTCTTTTATAATTTGGTTGATAAAATGCGAGCCCGGCTGACACACCTGAAAGAATGCTGCCCATAGCATCGACTTTTTCGGTGGCAGCATCACTAATAAAAAATTTACTCCCGAGCAATCTTGATAAAGATGGGAGTTCATCGTGCAGGAGCTCGTACGTTTTTCCATTGCGATCATGAATAATAAGAACCCAGTCGTCAGGCCAATCGACCACACATCTCAAAAGATGGTTAGTCATAGACCAGTCGGAGATTGAACCAATAGCTATGGCGACTTTCTTTTCGACTGCGATACCAATATGATCCCGTAACCGTTGAGTTGCTAATTCTCCAGTGCCGGCCGATGCCAAAGGTAATATAAATTTACTAGAGGCTGGGAGGTGGTTTTCTCGTTGCAGCAACTCGGCCCTTACCTCATCTTGTATCAGCCAGGCTTTGACATTTTTTGAGGCTTTACGTTCTGGCAATTTATATCGCCTAGAAGTTTCATCTTCACAAGTGATTTCAAACGAAATAAACACATAGGGTGTCTTTTTAATGTCACTGAGAATGCTGGCTTCGATTAGTCCTTGTCGATCAACTCCGATAATTAAATCATAACGCTTATATAAAAAAATACTTTCCAACAAAACCAATACATACATCAATGGCCAGGCAGAAATCTTATCGAACACCACAGACTTTATTCGTTTCAGCATCCTTCCATATGGCCACAACTTAATGCCCTGGCATTCAGGCATGGGCGCTACTGCCCTAGCATATCGAAGATCAATGCCAATGTTTTTTTCTAACAATAAATCAATGATGCAAATCAATGAAGGATTGTTGAAGGAATTACCTTCAGGATGAAGAAGAAGAATTCGCTGATTCACAGGATAAATAGATGTCATGCTTTTGCAATGGTGATAAACGCAGCCCAACTGTTCAGGCTGGGCTCGACATCGGACATCCATTCATAGGCCGAAAGATTATTCCAGGAGTTGTTTTTACAAAAATACTCAAACTCAGGAATAAAAAAATAACGCATACAGTGGCGTTCTTTAATGTGATCAACCGTCGTCAATAATCTATTTTCTATAAAAATTGAGTAATTAACATCAACCAGATTTTCATTCTCTCGCAACAGAGATTCTGCTATACGGGTAATTTTTATATCAGTGTTTTCAAGACGCTTGACCCGTGTCTCGGGCTTTTGAGTTAGGACAGCTGGGCCATACCAAAAATCGAATAGAAACAAACCATTACTCTCAAGGTGCATTGAGGCTGTCTCGAGCATATTCTCAACATCATCATTGTGAGGCTGATAACTCATGACATGAAACAATGAAATAACGGTGTCAAAGATTTTATCCAATCGAAGGGTTCTTACATCGCCTTTAGAAAAAGAGAGGCGTGAGGCCACATCTGGCGGAAGGTGAGCCTTACGTTGCTCAGCTTTTTCGAGCATTTCCTGGCTCATATCAATGCCATGTACGTAGTACCCCATGCCTGCTAAACACTCAGCATGCGCTCCTGTACCACAACCCAATTCTAGAATGTATTTAGTTTTTGGATTTAACTTCTTAATATATGAAGCGACATATTCCGCTTCGGATAGATAGTCCTTATCCTTATACAAAAGATCATAATAGGCCGCATAGGCATTAAAAACATTAGTCACGTTAGAATCTCTCGGATTGCAGTGCAGGTGCGATATATTTGTTCATCGGTCAATGCCATACCGCTAGGGATGTAAAATCCCTGTTTGTAGAGACGATCAGCCACCGGATAAGATTCCCCTCTAAAAAGACCCATTTTGTTTAAAACCGGTTGTTGGTGCATCGGACAGAAAAAAGGGCGGGTTCCAACCTTCTTAGCGGCTAATTGCTTCATGGCCATTTCTGCATCGCAAGCTGAAGATTCTTCTAAAACTAGACCAAAAACCCAGTAAATATTATCTGCATAACTTGTAGAAGGGAGCGGAAGTTGTAACGTATCAATATCTCCAAGTTGCTCAGCATATTTTTTGCCCATTTGACGTTTTATAGTAGTAAATTTGCTCAGCTGCTCCAATTGGGCGATACCGAGCGCAGCCTGTATGTTCGTCATGCGATAGTTCCATCCTAAACGTTCATGAACAAAGCGTTTCTCCGGCTGAAAGCAAAGGTTCCGCAGGCTTCGACAATGTTCAGCCAAATCATCATCATTCGTGACAGTCATCCCACCTTCTCCCGTGGTGACATGTTTATTGGGATAAAAACTGAAAGTACTGATATCACCAAAGCTACCACATGATTTGCCTTTGTAAGTTTGGCCGTGCGCTTCAGCAGCATCTTCAATGACTTTCAAGTTATATTGTTTGGCAAGTTCGAGAAGAGGATCAATATCTACGGGCAGGCCATAAATATGGACAATCATGATAGCCTTGGTATGCGATGATATTTTTGATTCAACTTGTCTGACATCCATATTCCATGTGTCAGGATCGCTATCAACCAAGATAGGCTTTGCTCCAGATCGAATTATTTGTCCTATACATGAAATGATTGTAAAGGTTGGAACAATAACCTCGTCGCCAGGGCCTATTCCAAGAGCTTCAATGGCGATATCAAGGGCTGCCGTACCATTGGAAACTGCGATGCCATGCATTCGGTTGACCTGTCTGGAAAACTTATTCTCGAATTCTTTCACAAAAGGTCCCTCAGATGAGATCCAACCAGAGCGTATACATTCTACGAGATACTTTTCTTCATTACCCTCAAGCAGAGGCTCGTTAACAGGGATAAATTGGTTATCAGGCATTGTTATTCTTTGATCTTCGTTTGAGTAGTCGGGATAGGGTCAAATCGTGTTTTGTCTGTTTCCCCTGCATATGGCCCCTGTTTTACTTCAATGATTTCGCTCGTTTCAAGCATTTCAAAACCATGTCCCCCGAAAGCGAGAAGGATAACATCACCTTGATATAAAATGCGGCTTTCCAGGTATTTTTGATCGTTATCATAAAAATCAGCCCGTACTTTTCCGGTTTTAATAAACAGAACCTCCTTGGTGTAATGTACTTGTCTGCTGACAGGATTATGGACGTGGGGGGGTATGACATACCCGGCTTGACGTTTCATATAACCCAACTGCTGTGAAAACTCGTCAGGCGTGAAAAATGCTATCCCTTCTTTGTTGAAGCTGGTTCTAAGAATGATGGCTAACTTCTCTTTGTCGTTATAGACTTCTTCAATCATGAGTTGCCTCCAAAGTAATGTGTTCTATGGACCCATTCGCGAACGGCAGGATCGCTATGGTAGGCATGTTGGTGGTAGCTATAACCTTCTTTATAGCCCTTGCGAATAAATCGCTCAAGTTGGATTAATCTTGAATCATAGGAGAGGAGATTTGTCACCCTGTTTTTGAGGGAATGTATCATCCTTGAGGCGAATGGTTTTACCGGTGTTTTTATGGCGTGATTACTACCACCTTGAGCTCGAAGCTGGGCATATGAATTCGATATTCCTTGGTTAAATGCCCGCTTTGCAAAATAGGCCATCGTCATTCTTTCCGGAGTAACGGCATGATAGACGGAGGCTCGGGAATCAAAAAGACATCGGTAGTTGTTATCGTGGATATACTGGGATATGTGTGTTTCACCGTCACCTCGGAATCTGATAAGTTCTTGAGGCATACCATCAGGATGAAAGCCACCTGCCTTCTCCACGATGTCTTTCCGAACCGAAAAGTTACATCCCCAAACATATAGTGGGCTGATTTCATACTGCCCTTCAGACAGTTGAATGATGCTTAATGCGGAAATTCCCTTGCCATTAAAAATCCTGGATTTCTCCCATAATGTACTAAGCCATTCAGGTGGTGTTTCTAGGTAGCTAGGAAGAATGTTGCCGCCAACCAACCCGACCTCGGGATTGGAGAAACATTCCTGTATAGCTTCCAGCCAGCCCGGCAGGGCCTCAATATCATCATCAATATACACGAGAATATCGCCACAGGCTTCTTCGTAACCCTTATGCCGGCCAACATGTAATCCTGGCGTGTCTTCGTAAAAGTACCGGATTTTTTCAAATTTGCCTTGAAAGCTCTGGCAAACCTTAGCGGTGTTATCCCTAGAGCCGTTATCAACAACCAGAACTTCGAATTGAGCGGATTAGAGATTGCTTTGTAGACTAATAGATTCAAGTGCTTTTTCAAGAAGTAAAGCACGGTTTACGAGTTGGAATGATAATGCTTAGCATGATGTTGATTTAATTTGTGCCCACCACATATTAGGCAAATAATCAATATTTTCTACGATGGGAGTGACGTCTTCGGCTATAACTTGTTTAACCCCCTCTGCCCAACCCCAATCATGAAAAATGACAACAGATCCTGGCTTTAGCAGGTGTTTGTATGTTTCCCAGTCAGCTTTTACCCCCTCATATGAATGGTCACCATCAATAAAAACTAAGTCGAGGGAGTCTGTTTCTGCCTCAACCTTGTCGACAACTTCAGTACTAAAACCACGTACGGGAAAAATAAAATCTTTTACGTCACTTATGTTATGTTGAAATTCTAGATATGTATCTTTAAATCCTTCTGTCATAGCGTCATTGTTCCAAGTATCAATACAAATGAGCCTGCCTTTAGATTGCTCGACCAACGGCTGAACCAAACAGGCCGAAGATGCTCCAACATAAGAGCCTATTTCTAGAAGGTTGATTTTATCTTTCGCCAGTTTATACAAAGTGATTCGCTCATCTAGAGTGAGATGAGAGTGTATGTTGAAAGCATCATTTAGTTGCTTGTATTTCTTGTGAAGAAAAAAGTTTCTAACAATAGATTTAATTCTCATGATGATTCCTTAGAATGAAGAGGCTCTTCTATAATTCATGAATTATGTAAGTATTGTTAATTGCTCTGTAAATCCTGTTTTATACAGATTTAGGCATCTCAAAAAAGCCCATTTCGTGAGGTGTTCTCTTTAGAATTTGCGAGAGGTTTTCTCTCTCTAATGCAATGAGAATAAATGCACCATAAGCTCCCGATACTATTGCAAGCAATATATGTGTAAGTAGATCAAATGAAGTATTTGAGTAAAAGGCTTGAATAGATAATGGGCTACAGAGGAGACAAACGAAGAAGATATGCTTTAGGCATTGCATTATGTTTAGGTCGAAAATTTCCTTGGCCACGTAAAAATGAATAGACAGTGCGAAAAGACATAGTAGGAATCTGGTCCATATGAAAGAGGTAAAGCCATATTGGATACTTATAAAATAACCGACCAGATAAAAACTGAAAGCTAAAGTTACAATTTTAGTTTCTTGTGAAGGGGCGCCAATTGATCTATAAGCTTCTCCATTAACGCCAACAATCCATGAAAACCCATGCACTAGAGCTAATATGCCTATAACTAGGCTTACCCCTTCCCATTTTGGGCCGAAAACTACTAATGCAATGAAATCTCTGTTAGCAAGAATGACGAAAGCTATCGGTATGGAAATAGAAGCGATAATCTTGGTAACTCTAAATAGTATTCTTCGAATTTGTTCAGGGTTCGACTGTATATTAGAAAAATGACTGTATAGAACAGGTAACACAGGGGCAAACAGAAGGCCATAAATCATTACAACAAGTTGGTTGCCGGTACTATAAACCCCTAAATCTTTTGAACCGAGGTAATAGCCAACAATTAGAGAATCAAACCAGGAATAGAACCAGAGAAGAGAGGCAGTGCCCGCAACCCATCCTCCGAAATGGAACAATTTCTTAGCTATTGCAGGATCCAAGGAGAGTGAGGGTTTCCATAGGCTTATTTTCCATAAGATACATACTTGAGCGAATTGGCCAAGTAATGTACCAGCCACAAGAGCCCAGTAACCCCATCCATAGAGCGCCAGTGGAATCGATACAGTTGCCGGCAGGGCAACCGTACTTAATCTAATATAAAACAGGGTTTTAAAATGGAAACCTTTTTGTAAAACCGCAGTGTGTATGGAGGTGAGGGCCGTCAGTATAATCTGAAAAGACATTACTTGTAATACCAAAGAAACATCACTGTTATGGAAGATAACTCTTGCAATTTGATCGGAAAAACTAGCCAGTAGAACTACTATAATTATGGCAAGCCCATTATTTATCCAAAATGCGGTATTTTGAGCTGTTTCACGATCTCCCTGATATTGAATGATGGCTTTACCCATGCCAGCTTCCCAGAAGATTTGGGAAAAACTGATAATCATGGTCGCAGCAGCGACTACCCCGAAATCTTCCGGTGTTAATAGCCGGGCAAGCACAAGAAAAGCTAAAGGTTGTATTAGCTTACTGGCAAGCTCTGAAAGAAAAGACCATTTAAGGCAAGTATTGAGGTTCATTTCCAATGCATGTTTTGTTTTTGGGTTTAGTAGCGTAAGGTTTCGGGGGCATGGAATAGCTTAGAGATCGACCCATGACCAGAGATGACCTCGGCTTTTTGGACAACGGGATAACTGAAATTTCTCCAGTTCATAAATACCCCGATACTTGTATGCCTCCGCAAAGTAGACCACGCTCCATTTGCTCCAGTTCTGAAATTTGTGTCATCGTTTAAGCTGTAAATGAGATGCAGTGTTTCACAGGCGTTTTCATTTGAGTGCAATATATGCCTAACAAATAGCTGGAATTGGTTAGGAAAGCGCAAGCATTGAAATGCCATTCCAACTCAATTAGCTTTGGTAAGTACTATATGCCCTACGTCATATAGTTTCTGTAGACTCCAAGAAATGAATGCCACTAGAAACATCCCTACAGTAATTAAATACAACGCTTGAAGTTGCCCGTCCTCAGGAAAGTATAATCTTTTTAAAACGACAAGAATTGGAATATGAAATAAATACATGGCAAAGCTACTGTAACTAAGCCATGAGATAATCTTGAGTTTTTTAAACTTATTTTCATTGGAATAGCTAATTGCAAAAATCAGATATGAGCAAGAAAGAATCATCAATATGATTTCGAGTTTATTGAATATCCATGAATTAATCCCAATGGATAAAAGAATTAACCATAAACCAAACAACAACAAAGCAGACCTTAAATTTACAAAATCATTTTTGAGGCCATGTCGTGAACAATATATTCCAATGCAAAAACATGGAAAATAGAATAGCATCCTTTGGTCTAAGGTTTTAGTAGCGCCGAATAATGTGAATGCTATCGTCAATATAGCAATAATGAGTAAAAAGTATGTTGCGGAATTTCCTGCAATTTTAAGAAGGAAAGGAGTTGCGAAATAGAACAACATAAGCATGGTTATAAACCATAGCGTTTGGGGTGCTGGACCATAAAACATTGATATTAAGATTAAGGATTTTATTGATGCCACACCATCGTTTATTCCCTTAAAATAAAACAGAATCACTGCCAAGGCGTACAACGGGTATATCCTAATTAACCTTGTCCTATAGAAATGGATTAAACTGGTTGAATTCCTTGCAGAACATCCAACCAAAAAACCAGAAATGACCACAAAAAGCCCCAGCACAATTTGAGTAAATTCATGAGTAAAGGGATTGTGAAACTCCGGAAAAGCATCGGTGTAATAAAACAGATGCCAAAAGCCGACAATATAAAGCATGCTGAAGGCTCTAAGATACTCGATACTAACTAAGTGCTTCATTTATCGATGACCATTATTTGGATAGCGGTTAACGATAAAAAACCTTCGTCAATGCACGTTGCCCGGATAGCACTAAACAGTTGCTCATTTCAGGGTGGTTTAATGCGTTGTTAGATCTCCTGGTAAGTCTGAAGCCATTGGGTTAAAACAACTCCGGAATGTTCATTATCAGATTCCCGCGCGCCTGTGCTCCCCGCAAATCAGTGTTTTTCATAGTGGATAGCCTTATCATATCTAAACGCCTTCCCAAGCCGATCGTTTCCATCCACAATGTATTCATTCTTTATTACGGCCCAGATAACCAATTGATCTCCGAACCCCAAACCGGCAGAGACTACTTTCGGATGTCTCTTCGATGACCCGATGCAAAATATTTGCATACGGCTTATGGTATCGTTTGACGAACACAACTAATAGATTCAAATACTTCTTGTTTATGATACTTTTCCATCAAAGAGGTGCACACAAACTTATCAAACATTTGTATTTCCACTCAGGCCCGATTTTTAGCCATAAATTAATATTTACCAATCTTATTAAACGGTATTTGGGTAAATCCTAATTCTAATGACTTAGATTTTGAATCAACTTGAAAATTGGGCCGCATAACAGTATTGAAGTTTGGCGTATCCTCTTTAAAGTTTTCCTTAAACTCAATTAATCCTTTCGCTTCCGGAAGAATCACCAATTTCCCTGAATTAAGGAATATATTGTGTTCAATTAGATTCCCAAGGGGTTGCCCAGGCTTCTCCTTCAAAATATTCACTAAACGAGGGTAACGAGTACTCCACGGCGGTGATGTATAGGGCATCTTTAAGAGGTCCTGTGACTGGGGCGATCCTACGATCGTACTTTCTACTCCCCGCCCATCAATATAGATATCAGTATCGGTATTGGCAAAAATATTATTGGTGATCGTGTGGTCCCGGCCCCCTCCAAGCATGATCCCGCGATGTACCCGATCAAAAATATTTCCATGGATGAAAAATCCACTTTCCATATCATCAAGATAGATTGCCATGACGGCTCCTCCAACTTTGGGGCGAATATCATGAAAATAATTAAACTGGATGGTATTCCCTCGATCTGTCCAACTCCTACCCATATAGATTGCACCAGAATCACTAGTTTCCTGGACGACATGATGGATATCATTATATTCAACAAGATGATCATTCCCATTAAGTTTGATGGCATTATGCGGCATATCGTAGAGTTCATTGTGACTTATCCTAACGCCGACTGAGTTATTGATGGCGATACCCATGCTTCCCGATTCAATCTCGCCAATCTTATGAATCGTGTTATTCTCAAGGAGGTGTTGACACGGTGTCAGCGTCATCCTATCTCCAGCGTTATATATCCCAACTCCGCCACTTGCCGTCTGTGAAACAGTCGAATCTTTGAGGGTATGGGAGACTCCTCCTTTGATAGTAATAGCCCATCGGCCACTATTGCGAATCACCGTATTTGAAAATGTAACACTCTGTCCTCCCTCAATCTTAATGGAATCATTTCGTGATTGCTCAATCACCATATCCTGAAAGGTGATCCATGAGGCCTCGGTTGTTCGTATCAGATTTTTGGAAAAAGATAATTCAATGAGCTGATCTGTTAAGGGGTGAGGAGGATAAAAATACAGAATCTTCGTCTGACGATCAAAATACCATTCACCAGGCGAGTCAATTTCCGATAGGAGATTTAAGGCAAAATAGCGCTGCCCGTCCCGATGCCCGTATTTATGATAAGGGTATGGAGTTGGGTGTTTGATATCTGGATGATTCAGGGACAGCCTTGATTGTCTTCGTTACGGTATCAATCGATTCAACTTTTTCGAACGCATTCGCCCAATCCCAAAAAAAGAAGCCATTGAGATAGATATCGGTTTCACCGACCCATCGCTCTGGCCGTGATCCTATATAGGTAAAATGGGCTTCAACGGTCCCTGTTCTTTTACCTGGCTTGTAATTGTGGTTGGGCCAACCGCGCTGATCAATAGTGGTATAACCCTCATTCGGCCACCGAGATAACGGCATTCGCTTGCTGTCATAAAATAACTCTAATAGGTTTGCATTGCCCGCCTGCGGCCATTGGCCCTGCAGATATACCGGGACCGGCTCTCCAAAATCTATGCCTTTCCAACTGCTGAGATCAGCTTGAACAATATATGGATGAGCAGAGACATCTAAACGTGAAAGGATCGCCTCATCAGTAACCGGAACAAATCCCGTCACTTTTCGCCCTCCGGAAAGCCTTACCAGTTCCCCGGGTTTGCTTCGATACACAATCGGAAACTTCTCACTCCCAGAATCCTTCTCATCAAATTCAACAGGTGCATCCAAATAATAAGTTCCCTTTTCAAGCCAAACCGTTATAGATTCTTTGGGAGGCAACCCCCTTTTATATTCCCTTACCGCTTGCCTAACCTCATTTAATGATTGCCCAGCATGCGTCACAAAAAATTCTGCTGCGTAGGCGCTAGGAGTGACAATAAATACGAATAACCCCAGAACAACGAACAAACGCATATTAGTAATCGATCCCATCTTACGAAAGTCCCACAAAAACTTCCCCTAAGATCCAAGCCTCCTTCGCTCTGATCGGAGGCATTTTCAGTTGCTCTTCTTTCGGCCACCTAGTCAAAAATTCGATGCCTTTTTATGTATTTTCCCTGTCTTGTTAATGGCTACACCGGCTAAGAGTGCGTGATGTTTCCCAGGAATCGACTCACCATTAAGGGTTGATCCCTCCCACATTGGATTTGCCCAACCCTTTGAAACTCTTCTTGGGAGAATTTTCCTCGTTCAACCACCAGAGTCGACTTCCCCTTCAACGCTCACCTATTGTAGCCACTTTCAGATGTGTTCATGCCAGTTTACCGGCCAAAAAGAAGTTCTGAGCTGATTAAGGCGTTTCCTTGATGGAACGATATAAAAGCTCCGCCACGACTTGAGACCCATGCTCATTGAGATGCCCTTCTCGTGGGAAGAACATGGGGGTATTTTTTCCGGTTTCTTGAAGTGCGGGGGAAGCATCAATAAACGGAATTCCTAGTTCATCGCAAAATTTTCTCAGTAAATTTTGGGGCCTCTCTATATCTGCTAGAAAGGCTTCATATCTTGGATCTTTGTCCCGTTTATTAGAAAGGATGGCCTTGTGAATTCCTGAGGCCTGAAAGGGTGAAGGTATAAACAATACAAAAAACTTAGCTTGATATTCATTTCTGGTGAGCTTCGCTAGGTAAGTGAGTAGATCTCTTGTTACCGCCCAACGCTCTTCCCAACCAGGGTTATACCACCCGGTAATAATACCGGGCACGCGCGGAAGGTCAGGAGCCAAACCAAATATTTCCAGATAGTCTAGTAATTCAGAATTGGCAGCGATTAGAATTTCTATTCGCGAACGAACAAAATGAAAAAACATGGAACTCTCAAGAAAGTTCCTCTTTATTTTTCTGCTTTTAGGTTTCTCAGGAATGCTATGCTCTATTTCTCCCAGTTCATTGATAGTAAATGCGGGCTTTATGGTGGAGCGTTTAAGTGAATAGTCGAGTCCAAGGTTATCAAGAATATCATTTGTGAAAAATGCCAAAATAAGTTTGTTGCCAACTTGGTATCCATGATCCACTAAATCTTCAATCAAAAGTATTTCTTGTCCCGTACCATATCCAGGTGTGGATACATTGATAAACTCAAAATTTTCTGCGCCAAGTTTTTGGAGTTGGTCGGTAAGATGCTCTCCGTCATTTAATGCCTCGCCAAACACAAAGGAATCACCCAGAATTGTGACGCGCTCTCTATTACCCGGTAAAGTTAACGAAAACTTATGGTTTCGAAGCCCATCCTCATTGACTGTGAAATCGACTTCACGAAATGCTCTGAAATTGAAATGACGGTAATTCCCAGGACGTAGCGCCCAACCACGACTTTCATGATATATCTTAAAATCGCCTGACAAACCAGATGCTTCTGTCTTGCTAGAAAGTCTGAAATATGTTTCTCCAATTAAAAAAATAAAGATGATCCCCACAAAGGTTCCCAGACCGATTAGGCCAAGATCGACAAGCCTGCTGTTGGAATTTATAGCCATTACATTCACATGTAAATCTGAAATTTAAATTATCGGTTTCATTGCTTAGGGAAGCACACATGATACAAACCCATTTGTTATTTAATTTTTGTTTGGAATTCTCTAAAAAATGATTTCTCCCAAATGCCCAAATGATATCTCCATTTCATTTAATCGAAAATATAGGCATGGTGAACAGTCACAATCTTGTAGGGTAACTTATGGTTGCGTATGCCACAAATGGCTTTGAGTCCAAATTAGGACAAAGGCTAAGGTAAAAAGCACCAATATGAAGCCAGCGCTCGCACTTTAGATCTGAAACATGGCTGACGACAGACAGGTGTTTTGACAATTGTCGCATAGACTGTCTCAGCTCCACCCACCCTTTATTACGAGTTGAACATGTGCTCTAAATTGAGTGCTCATACTTTCCATGCCCGTTGGATCATTATTGGGGGCCTGATACAAATCCTTGCTTTATTCCTTGTCATCCCAGGTATAACGGAATATTTTCCTGGGATTTATATGATTAACAGTTTTCCGGATGACTACGACAAGTTGGCGTCAAACCTTCTTGCCGGGAACGGGTATCGAATTTTCCCTGATACTTCCGAAACACTTCTGCGAACCCCCAGGCTACCCACTCTTTTTAACAGTCATCTTCTATTTTTTTCCGAACAGTTTGGTTGCGGTGAAGATAGTCAATCTGACTTTGGGCCTCCTTACGGCCTGGATTGTCGCTCTCCTTACCTGGCGACTTACAGCTCACAAAGCGACCGCAACATTGGCTGCATTTTTGTTTTTGACCCACCCGGCTATTCTTTTTGCCCAAAGCAGAAGTGGCCCGGAATCTTTGTTTACTCTCCTTACCACTGGATTTGTTCTCGCACTCTGTCAGGCTTTTGATCGAAAAAAAATGCTCGACTTCGTTATTGCGGGAATCTTGTTAGGGATGGCGACAATGGTGAAAAGCACGACCATTTTCTTTCCCGCATTCCTCTTTGGTCTTGTGTTGTTAAAAAAACAATGGCACTCAGCCTTCAAAATTTGGATGCCCAGGTTGGCGTTAATGGTTCTGGGCATGCTCCTTGTGCTGGCCCCTTGGATTGTCCGGAATTATTTGCTGGTCCATCAATTCATCCCAACCATGACGGTAGCGGGTACTTCAGCAACCCATGGCTTATATGTCTGCAAAAATTTTTCCTTCAAAGCGAATATGGGTCAGCAATATTCTGAGGCAGCCAAACAACTCAATGCGGTTGCCGCGCAGCTACAACTACCTCACCGTGGAATGTTTTTCCAATATTTCTATACCGCTGAAGATGAGGTTCGTTTCAATCAACACCTCTTGAGAACCGTTTACGATGAATATCGAAAATCGCCTGCATTACTGGCTCAATGTTCCTTGCAAAATGTTTTCAACTTTTGGTTTGCGGGTCGGACCTGGAAGTCGACCATACTCAATGTTTTAGTCCAAACCCCTTATCTCATTTTGGCTGCTCTTGGCGTGTACTTCTGTATCCGAAATGGCTACTTCAAACAAATGGTTCCAATTCTTGTATTTGCAGGGTATTTCTATATCATTCATTTGCCGATTATTGCTTTAGCCAGGTACTCCGTGCCCCTCATTCCATTTCTCGCAATTTTTTCCGGAATCGCGATCGATGAATTGCGAATGAGATGGTGCAACCGTTCTGTCCTTAAACCACAGACCCGCCAGGACCTGAAATAAATCTCTCATCTCGGTTGAGGCCTCGGAACGAGACCGTTTTCTTGGCGAGATTACGTTGCCTCACGCGTTTTCGGTCGTTCGCGCTTTGCATTGCGATCGGCAGGAACAACGTTCAAATAAAACTTTTTCCCATTAGTCAACGTTGGGGAATAGGTCAAGCAGACATCTCAATCCAACTGAACAACAAGTTGATGAGACAAAAATAGGCCTGTATTTCTTGAATTGGTAGAAATCATTTTTGCCGGAGATACCAGTCATATGTAAGATTGATACCTTTTTCTAGAGAAATTGAGGCCTTCCACCCTAACTTCTGAAGTCGGGTAATATCTAATTTTCGTTTTGGAGTGCCATCCGGCTTGGTGGAGTCCCACTTGAAACTCGCTTTCGTCTCCCACAACCTTTCGGGTGATGTCGGCTAGCTCTCGAATCGTGATGTCCTCGCCGCAACCCACATTAATCAGTGGGCCTGCCGAATAGTGTATAAGTTCAGCAAAACGGTCATCCGGTAGATTCATGAGGAAGATAGAGGCTTGGGCACAGTCCTCGACATGGAGGAATTCTCTTTTGGCCAAGCCTGTTCCCCAGAGTGTGACAGGTGTCCCCTTCGTTTTGGCTTCATGAAATTTTCGAATGAGGGCCGGTAACACATGGCTGGTTTGTAAATCGAAATTATCCCCTGGGCCATAAAGGTTTGTGGGCATGGCACAGAGAAATTTGCGTCCCATATTGCCTGTTGTAGGATTCGCACATTTTTATTCCAGCGATTTTCGCGATGGCATAGGGCTCATTGGTAGGTTCCAATGGGCCGGTCAGGAGGTAATCTTCTTTTATGGGTTGTGGGCAATGCTTGGGATAAATGCAGACGCTTCCGAGAAATAACACACGCTTGACTCCGCATCGATGCGCTGCATGTAACACATTCGTCTGAATAGCCAGGTTTTGATAAATAAAATCAGCAGGATACGAATGGTTGGCTAAAATTCCCCCTACTTTTGCAGCAGCAAGGAAGACATAGTCAGGATGTTCTTGCACAAAAAACTCTTCAACCGCTTGTTGATTAGTCAGATCCAACTCGCCGTGCGTCCTGGTAACAAGATCCGAATAACCCAGGCTTTGGAGCTGATGGAGAATGGCAGCTCCGACCATTCCCCTATGCCCGGCGATGAATATTTTACTTTTAGGTTCCATAGAGTTGAGTTTTGTCAGTTTGGTATTAGTGTGTCTGAAGAATCCAGGCTACTTCCCTCAACTACCTGCTGTGGCAGGACCAGAAGCTTTAGAGGCTGACGGATTGGCAAAATTTCTGATCACTTCTTTGGAGCCAATCCGGTCGACGAGATTGTTGTATTCCAGATATAGCTTTAATCTCCGCTCCACCATTTATCAGGAAATTTCGCATTAAGAATGGCGTCCCCATCGCCCCTTGGCGCCAATCCAATCTTCCGTAGATCAGCATCGACCATGATTCTGACTAACTCCTGAAACGTAATGCGGGATTGCCATTTGAGAGATTCTTCGAGCTTTTTCTGGATTGGCGACAAGAATATCGACCTCCGTGGGCCTAAAGTATTGCGGATCTTCTTTGACAAAATCCCGCCAGTCGAGTCCTACATAACCAAACGCTTCTTCTACTAATTCCCGAATCGTATGGGTTTCTCCCGTACCAATGACATAATCGTTGGGGCTGGCCATTTGCAACATCTGGTACATCCCCTCAACGTATTCCGGAGCAAACCCCCAGTCCCGTTTCGCCTCGAGGTTACCCATATACAGATTTTTTTGCTTGCCCGCGACAATATTGGCCACGGCACGGGTAACTTTGCGAGTGACAAATGTTTCTCCCCGTCTAGGGGATTCATGATTGAACAGAATACCATTGCAGGCAAACAGATCATGGCCTTCTCGATAGTTCACCGTCATCCAGTAGGCATAGACTTTGGCTGCGCCATAAGGACTACGTGGATAAAACCGGGTATCTTCAGACTGCGGAGGGGGAGAATTCCCAAACATCTCACTTGATGATGCCTGATAAAATTTACAGGAAACCTTGCTTCGCTTGATGGCCTCAAGAATCCTCGTCGTCCCTAGCGCCGTGACGTCACCGGTATATTCCGGAGTATCAAAACTCACTCTGACGTGGCTTTGGGCACCTAAATGATACACTTCCTGCGGTTGCGTGTGATAAATGAGATTGGTGAGTTGTCCTGAGTCACTCAAATCTCCATAGTGAAGGAATAACTGGGCATTAGTCTCATGAGGGTCTGTATAAATATGGTCAATCCGACTCGTATTAAATGTACTCGCACGTCGAATGAGCCCATGCACTTCATATCCCTTGCTGAGGAGAAGTTCAGCCAGGTACGAACCATCTTGCCCAGTAATACCGGTAATGAGCGCTTTTTTTTTCATGAACGATTTTCCTATAGACCCCTTGTGTGACTATGTCGCGCCGGTTCTTCTGAGAACCACAGGGATAGTTTTCAGCAAAATTTTCCAATCCAGCCACAACGACCATTGGTCAATATATTCGAGATCCAGCTCCATCCATTGCTCAAATGAGAGTGCACTCCGACCATTAACCTGCCAGAGACAGGTCAAACCTGGTGGGACGCTGAATCGACGACGATGCCCATCTTGGTAAAAGGCTTCGAAATCACGCACCTGGATGGGTCGGGGCCCTACCAGACTCATGTCTCCCTTGAGGACATTGAACAACTGCGGAAGTTCATCGATACTTGTTTCCCGCAGAAATTTTCCAATTCGAGTAACCCGTGGATCAGCTGAGATCTTAAAAGCGGCTCCCGTGGCTTCATTTAATGGTTCAAGACTAGGGAGCAGAGCTTCCGCATCAGGCACCATTGAGCGAAATTTATACAGGTTAAATGGCCGTTTATTTATCCCTAATCGCTTTTGAACAAAAAAGATGGGACCTGGCGAGGTCACTTTGATACATACCGCAACAAGCCCCAAAAAAGGGAGAAGCAGGATGAATGCCGGGAGCGCAATGAGGATATCGATTACTCGCTTGATAAAAATAGCTTGGTCCCCGATCGCTCCAGTTTGAAGGGTGAGGGTAGAATGTGCCTCAAGTTGATCGGCGAAATGCTTCGCCAATTTCGGACTGAACAAATCACCCTGAAATCTGACCAATATGCCTTGTTTTTCACAATGTGAAACAATTTCCGAAGCCTGTTCATAATAAGACCGGAGAGGTAACGTCATAAATACTTCGTCGACGGCAAACGTTCGCAGAAAAGCCGGGAGCCCTTGCAGATTTGCCACAAGCGGGAACCGGTTGTCCTGCCATTGGCCAAGACCTTCCCACGGTTCATCCGCAAAACCAATGAGCCTGTATCCCAACTCAGGGTGGGTCAGAATATCGTGTGCGAATCGTGTGGCTCGCGAATTGGTCCCGACGATCAAAACATTTCGTGAATTTCTTCCCTTTCGCCTGATCCAGCGCAAAGAGGTTCGTAAGCACACACGGCTCAGACAGGTCAGGAGAGTTACGACTATCCAAAAAATTGGAAGAAACCATTGGGAAATCATCTGTATCTGAAAGATAACGGACACCGTCCCTATCAAAAGGGTTCCTACCGTGGTGGCCTTTATGATGTCCCGCAACTCATCTTTCAGGGAGGAGAGACGTTTCGATTCATAAAGCCGAAACACCAAAAAAATGATATACCAGGCATACAGTAAGCCCACGACCAATATCGCGTTGTGAATGGAAATGCGAATACTAAGAAATTCTTCAAACTCAAAGAGGGATGTGGAAGGAGCATACAGAAGGCATGTGACGAGCACAAAAGAAATGCCCATCAACAACACATCGACCAATTTACTGGCCTGAATTAGTACAACGCGTCGAAATGACATTTAATAATCTCAATAGAAAAAGACCATGATGTTCAGAAAAACCAGGTTGGCTTGAACACATTTTAAAGGACAAAGAGATTTTCCTAAGTAGGGTTCGTGCCTCACTGGGAAATGAATAAACAAACCCGCCCGTTAGCCAAAACAGTCGAATGTCCTGCACTGATTAAAAAACAAATTTGGAATCTGAACGAATTACCTACCTTGAGAATTACGTCGCAATATCCGGTAACACATCATCAGTTCTACAAGGATTTGAGTTGAAAAAGGCGGAAATGAACTAGAGGAAGATGAAAAAAATGGTAAGAAATTAGGATTGAATCCATTGCACTTATGAAAATAAAATAAATAATATATATAAGATTAAATAATTAAGTGCAACTTCTGATCAAACATACACAAATCGAATCGTGCAAAGCAACCATTAAATAAAATGAACATCCACTAATATTATATAAAGCAAAATATGTACCGAATAAGTACTGAGAAAACCGTCCAAAATTTTCATATTAATAACATATAGTTAGATATAATTTTCAGAAAAACTTACTTTAAAATACCCAAGTAGTATGTATTAATAATATTACAGTAATACTACGTACTCATCACATTCACCCGATAAACTTCAGACATATGCTTATTGTTTTCAATGTTTTTGGCCCTCGTTGGGTAGATGTAGGCTACGCAGGCTTTTTCCTACAATAAACCATTACGATCGCACACTAAAAACAATTCACGGTCGGAAGAGAATGCATATCTTAAGGAACGTCATCCGACAGACAGGCGATTTTTCGTCTACCGACTAAACCAAGACGTGAGGATTGGAGAGAAACTTCTAAGAAATGTCTCAGGCTTTTTCTCAGAGAAACAAGGAAGGTTTCTACACGCGGTGCCCTTAAGTCACGGCTTGCGAAGATCTGTATGAAATCAAAGATTGTCTGGTGCTATGTGCTTGTCAGGAATAGACCAAGACCACGGGAAGGGTTGTCATGACGGGCTGATGGAGAACCTTGGCCGGCACCTTTTGTTGGGCCAATGTCGATACGGTGCAATCAAAATGTTTCCACATTCATTTATGAAGTCGGAGTCCCCTACTTTTTTAGTGACACATATTGTGAGATTTTTGTCACATCTATTCCGCGATCATGATCCGGACCTGGAGCTGCAAACTTCTCAGTTATGGTGTTTGCTTTGATGAAATGGAAATAGCCATGGTTCCTTCCGGAAGATCGGGGGACCATCCTCCACCAACCCTTATATAGAGTTGCACCATCGACACCAAATGCAGACGATGGGTGGACGTGAGCTCGAGTTCGGAAACGAACAAAACTCGTTTGATGAATTATGATTTTTTAAGCACTTGTTCTAAGTGCTCGACGATTCGCAGAGCCGCCTTGCCATCCCATTTGGGAGGGATGGACCCTTTTTCCCAACGGTGGTCTCCTCGGTAATGCCTCCGCTGAGGGTGCTTCACATCCTTCCCTTCACTCTAACCCTGGCCCACAAAGGAGCGAGGGAACCTTGGGTGGCAATGCGCAGCCGACGGGCATCTGTAAAGAGGTTCGGAAACACGTTGCCGGACAGCAGCTTGGTCGTGCGTATGGTGTGGGACAGCATCAAACTGGATTGTTCAGGCTATCAGCGGAATTTCACGGCAGACCCCTTCCGCCTCCACAATGAGGGTACCATGGTCTTCCGCCAATTGCTCGTTGGCATTCAATAATTCGATACCATAGACGGTGCCATCCGGCGCCATGTCGATGTTCATCTCGTCGCTAACTTTAATGGTGGTGACTTGCTCCGTCTTTTCGTGCAAGCGCAGATACGCAATGTTGCATTTTGCATCATAGCTAAGCTTCATAGCCCCTCCCTGTTCAGAAGAATTTGACCATAACGGTAATGACCAGCCACCCATTCTCTTCGACCGCATATGCTTCGACCTGTTTCGTCGCATAGCGCTTTCCAGCCCACTCTCGGTTAAACGGGAAGTTATGCCGGAATCCTATTCTGCCATATTTTGCGCCGAAGCGTTCGCCCCTTTTCACCGTGAGTGCAACTTCTTCCTCTGTTGCCCCGCGTTCATGCAAACGACTCTTGGCATGGGGGTGCAATCTGACCTCCAATTCAGTCCTCTTCCTGCGCCCACCATGCACCATTCTCGTTTCGCTTAGAGACTCTGCGTCGAGCACAAAGCATGCTTCGTCTCATATACTCACCAGCACTCGTTCCAGACACGCCACGATCCGCTCGGCCGCCTTGCCATCCCATTTTGGAGGGATGGACCCTTTTTTCCATTGGCCCGCTAACAATCGTGCCAGCGCCGGCGGCAGCTTGCTTGGATCAGTCCCAATGAGTTCGTTGGTTCCCATCGTAATGGTCTCGGGGCGTTCCGTATTGTCACGCAACGTCAAGCACGGCACGCCTAAAACGGTGGTCTCCTCGGTAATACCTCCGGAATCGGTAATCACCCCACGAGCATGTTTCACCAGATAGTTGAATTCCAAATAGCCCAGCGGATCGATGTAGTGCAGTTGTGGCGACTGGGTGTCGAGTTCACGCAGACTCTTCGCCGTACGAGGATGAACAGGGAACACCACAGGTACCCCGCATGCGCCGTCGGCAATGGCATGCAAAAGCCACAACAACTGTTGATCCCCATCGACATTCGCCGGTCGATGCAGGGTCACAACAAAATAGTTGCCTGACTCAAGTTTTAGTGATTTCCAACAGTCCGGTGGACGCAAGCGCGGCATCTGTTTGAGTAGGGTGTCAATCATCGTATTGCCAACAAAGAATATGCGGTCGTCTGTGATGCCGGATCGGCGAAGATTCTCGTTAGCCGTCTCGCTCGTGGTAAAAAACCAGTTAGTGAGAGAGTCGGTCACGACCCGATTGATCTCTTCCGGCATAGTCCAGTCGCCCGAGCGGATCCCGCCTTCAACATGCGCCACCGGCACCCCGAGTTTGCGGGCGACAATGGAGCAAGCCATGGTCGAGGTCACATCCCCAACCACTAAGCACAGGTCGCTTTTTTCCTTGAGTAACACCTTTTCATAATTGACCATGATCGCTGCCGTTTGCTCAGCCTGTGTGCCAGACCCCACTTCCAGATTGATATCAGGATCCGGGATACAGAGTTCCTCGAAGAAACTCCCTGACATGGTCCGATCATAGTGCTGCCCCGTATGGATCAAGCGGAAGCGTAAGACCCCTCCCCGCGCCTCAGCCGCTTTGAGCGCATCGATGATGGGCGCAATCTTCATGAAGTTGGGTCTGGCGCCGGCGATCAGATCGATTCGTTTCATCATGGCATCAAGAGAAAAACAGGCACCCCATATGATGTGGCTGCCCCGCGCAGTCATGAGAGGTTGTTTGGTGTGAGAGGAGAGGAGGTCTACAAGTCAAATAAGCCATGCAGAGCAATTCTGTCTTCTTACGTTTTCTCACTTTTGCGATCAATTCGCGTGAGGGTGTTTTAACCCTTTAATGTTAACCCTTTAATGGAACCTTCTCCCATCGACCCGCTCAAGCGGGTTCCGCGAAGATTCTCGATGAGCCTTAGCATTTAGAGCCTGGGTACAGATCCTTCGCCGTTGATGTAGAAAGGTCGATGACGTCCTGGAAAACTCCCTGGCCACCCATTATACATCTACTGCCCAACGAATACGATCCTTGAACGTCAACCTTCTCAGTTAGGGGGTTTGCTTTGATGAACTGGAAATGGCGATGGCTTCTTCAGGAGATTCCGGGGACCATCCTCCCCCCAACGCTTTATAGAGTTGCACGATCGACACCAAATGCAGACGATGGGTGGACGTGAGTTCGAGTTCGGAAACGAACAAATCTCGTTTGGCAATGAGCACATCAACATAACTGGTCAGGCCGCCTTTGTAGCGAAGGTTGGCCAAACGCAATGCCGACCGGAGAGCCGTGACCTGATCCTCCTGGGCATTCCGTTGGGAATCGGCCGTGCGCACCGCCACCAGGGCATCCTCCACTTCTTTGAATGCCACAAGAATGGTTTGCTCATAATCGGCCAAAACCTGCTTGGCCTGTGCTTCGACGGCGTCCTGCTGGAATCCCAGAACGGAAGCATTGAACACGGGCCCCAACAGGCTGGGTCCTGCTTCCGCAAACTGCCCATTGGCCTTACCACCGCCTTTCACAAGTTGGGAAAAATGCGGGTTGGCATAGCCCATGAGGCCGGTGATTGAGATTTTCGGAAAACGGTCGGCCTTGGCCATGCCGATCCGTGCGGTTGCGGCGGCCAATTGGTCTTCCACTTGCAGGATGTCCGGACGACGCTTGAGAAGCTCTGACGGCAACCCAGGGGGGACGACTGGCGGCATCACCTGCTCGGTCAGGGACACTCCCCGCGAAATGCTTTGGGAATTGCGCCCGAGTAATACGCTCAGCTCATTTTCTTTCTGGATCATCTGCCGTTCGAACTGCGCCACGCGAGCCGCCGCATTCGCCCGCTCCGACTCAAACTGGTCTGCATCGAGTTTTGAACTTATCCCTTGCCGTAATCGCGCACGGGCAATGGCCACGGATTCTTTCCAGGACTCCAGCGTGCGCTTGGCAATGTCCAATTGCATGTCGAATTGAAGAAGATCAAAATACGCTTGGGCTACGCCGCTCACCAGCGACAGGACCACGGCCCGACGGTTTTCCTCCTGGGCGAGCAGATCGGCGCGGGCCGCTTCGTTGGACCGCCGGATGCGCCCCCAGAGGTCGATCTCCCAAGCCAGGTTTCCTGTAATATAATAGTTGAAGGGATTGGGGAACCCGGGCGCGGAGAAGTTGCTCTGCCGTCCGAGAGCCGGGGCGCTGGAGGAGACGTTGAGTTGTGGGGCGAAGTCCATCGTCGCGATCATCGCGCGTGCTTGAAATTCCTCCACGCTGGCTGCGGCCTTCTGGAGATTCTTGTTCTCGCGAAGCGCTATGCGTATCAGGTTTTGCAACTCTTCGTCGTGGAGCAATTCCCACCAGGGAAGATTCGCAATCGACTCCCCTTCAGTGTCGGACATGCGAAACTGGTCGGCCGTGTTGATATCGGGCCGTGAGTAGTCCAGTCCCATGGCGCAGGACATGCCGGCCAATGCGAACAGCGCGGAAAGAAAGATGTTGGTTGCCGGACGCATGCTATCGTTCTCCCTCAAGGACGTGCGCATCTTGATCGACACCCAGAGTATCGGCCGATTTTCCCTTCATTCGTGACCCCAACTTCCTGATCAGCACAAAGAACAACGGCACAAAAAAGATCGCTAAAAATGTCGCCGCCAACATTCCGCCGAAGACGCCTGTCCCGATGGACTGACGACTGGCCGCGCCCGCGCCGGACGCAATCACCAACGGCACCACGCCTAAAATAAACGCCATAGAGGTCATAATGATCGGCCGGAAGCGAAGACGGACGGCCTCTAAGGCTGCCTCCACCAGGGGCATCCCTCCCTCGTAGCGATGATTCGCAAATTCGACGATCAGAATCGCGTTTCGTGCCGCAAGGCCGATTAAGGTCACTAAGCCGATTTGAAAATAGATATCATTGCTCAGGCCCCGAATCCATACGGCCGATAGAGCCCCGAAGAGACCGAACGGCACGGCCAGAATCACCGCAAAGGGCACCGACCAACTTTCATACAGGGCGGCAAGCACCAGGAACACCATCAAGAGCCCAAAGGCAAAGGCAAAGACAGACTCCGTGCCGGTCTTCCGTTCCTGATAGGAAATCCCGCTCCAATCGATATCATAACCCTTGGGAATTAACAATTCCTGAGCCAGCCGTTCCAAGGCATTCAACACCTCACCGGAACTGTACCCCGGCGCCGCAGCACCCAGGACGGAAGCGGTATTAAATCCATTGAAATGCGTCACGGTATCAGGCCCGCTGGTAAATTCGGTACTGACCACCGAATCCAGCGGCACCATCGTGGAACCTTTGGCATTCCTGGCCCGCACATAAATTTTCGCGATATCATCCGGACTCGACCGGAACTCCGGCAAGGCCTCAGTCTGCACCCGATAGACCCGTCCGAATTTAATGAAATCGTTGATATAGAGATTACCGAAATAGGCTTGCAGCGTATCGAACACTTCTGAAATGGGCACACCTAAGGCTTTGGCTCGCTCCCGATCGACGCGGGCATACAAACGCGGCGCCGTCACGCGAAAACTCGTCCCGATCGCACCAATAGCCGGATCTTGTTGTGCCTTGCTGACAAATTGTTGCGTGATCTCGGCAAATTTTTTGAAATCTCCACCGCTCGGATCCTGTAATTGGAGTGAGAATCCCCCGGTTGCCCCCAATCCCCGAATGGAAGGCGCGTTAAAAGCCAGGATCAGCGCCTCGGGAATTTCGGCAAACTTTTTGAAGGCATGGCCAATCAGGGATTTGACATGCTGATCGGATTGCAAGCGGTCATCCCAATGATGCAGCGGGACAAACATGGTCGCTTGATTCGCCCCTCGAGTGTTAAACACAAAGTTTTGCCCGACCAGCGCATCGGTGGAGTGCACTTCCGGAACCGAAAGAAAATAATTTTCTACCTTCGCAATCACTTCAGTGGTTCGCTGCTTGGACGCACCGTCCGGCAATTGCACGACCGTAATAAAATATCCCTGATCTTCATCCGGCAAAAAACTGGATGGCAGGACTTGAAACAGCCCACCGCTGACAACAAGCAGAACCCCAAAGACCGCAAGCGACAGCACCGCATGCTTGAGAATCGTGCCAACCGTTCCCACATATCGATTCTGGAGCCACGCAAATCCGCCATTAAATTTCTTCCAGAACCCGGCCTCCCGTTCCTGCGCCGGCTTAAGAATCAACGCGCAGAGCGCGGGACTGAGGGTCAACGCCACGATCCCGGAAATAACCACGGACATGGTAATCGTGATTGCAAATTGCTGATACAGCTCACCGGTAATGCCACCAAGAAACGCCACGGGCAGAAATACGGCCGCCAGCACCACAACAAGCGCAATGACCGGACCGGTGACTTCCGTCATGGCCAGCTTCGCGGCTTCCTTGGACGGGTGTCCGTTCTGAATATGACGGGCAACGTTTTCCACCACCACAATCGCATCATCCACCACAATCCCGATGGCCAGGACCATGCCGAATAGCGTCAAGGTATTAATCGAAAATCCAAGGGCGACCATACCCGCAAATGTGCCGATCAAGGAGACAGGGACGGCCACGGCTGGAATTAATGTGGCACGCCAGCTCTGAAGAAAAAGATAAACGACCAAAATCACCAGGATCAATGCTTCTCCCAGGGTTTTCACGACCTGTTGAATGGAGACCTCGATAAATCTGGTCGTATCGTAAGGAATATCGTAGGAGACACCAGCCGGAAAGATGTTGGTCAGGCTCTGCATTTCCTTCCTGATGCGTTTCACGGTTTCAAGGGCATTGGCCCCTGGAGACAGAAATGTCAGCAGAAAGACATTGGGTTTGCCGTTCCACCGTCCCTCAAGATCATAGGACTGCGCGCCGAGTTTGACTGTGGCCACTTCGCCGAGACGCACCATGGAACCATCCGGATACGCCCGGACAATCATGTCTTCGAATTCTTTGGCCTCGCTCATTCGTCCTTGCGTGATCACGGGAATGGTCATCTCAGTTCCCACGGGGGCAGGCTCACGTCCGATCCGACCGGCCGGGAAATCCCGGTTTTGCTCACGAACGACATTCGCAATGTCGGTGGGCGTCACATCAAGTTGCGCCATCCGTATCGGGTCTAGAATCAACCGCATGGAATAATTCTGTCCCCCAAAAATCACCGCATCTCCCACGCCGGGAAGCCGTTTTATATTATCCACAATCCGGAGAATCGCGAAATTGGAGAGAAAGACCGTATCCTGACGGGGATCACTGGAACTCAGCGCGACTACCGCGAGTAGATCCGGAGAAACCTTTTTGACCGTGATGCCCTGGCGAACCACTTCCGGCGGCAATTGAGGCTCCGCCAGCCGTTGACGGTTTTGAGTTTGGACCTGTGCGATATCAACATCCGTCCCGATTTCAAAAGTCAAACGGATGGTCATATGCCCATCGTTGGTACTGGAGGAATCGTAATACAAGAGATTGTCGATGCCGGGGAGCTGCACTTCTATCGGCCTTGCCACGGCTTCGGCCACCACTTCGGCACTCGCACCCGGATAATCCGCCTCGATCTGAACCACGGGAGGGGTAATTTGCGGAAACTGGGCAATGGGAAGCACTTGAAGAGACACCAGTCCCACTACCACAATCACAATGGAAATGACCGTGGCAAAGATCGGTCGGTCGATAAAAAAATGAGAACTCATGAGTTCTCCTGCGTGGTTTCAGAAGGGGTCGGATTCTCATGGCTCGGACTTTCCGATGCGGCCTCTCCATTCCCGAACGGCACGGGATTGACCTGCACTCCCGGTTGAATCCGATGAAATCCTTCAACGACGATCCGCTCACCAGGCTGAAGGCCTTCTTCAATGAGCCAATCGCCCCCACGCCAACCGGTGGCGTCCACTTCACGCACTTCGACTTTATCGTCGGATCCGATCACATTCACAAACGTGCCTTTAGGACCCTGTTGAACCGCACGCTGAGGAATCAAGATCGCATCGGTCCGGATATATCCCTTTAACCGGATGCGGACGAATTGTCCGGGATACAAATAGGATTTGCCGGGCGAAAGATCGGCCTCAGGATTGGGAAAGGCAAACCGGCCCTGCAAGGTTCCCGTCTCCGACCGGATGGCCACATCGGCAAAATCCAACTTTCCTTCATGGGGATAGACACTGCCATCTGCGAACGTCATGACTCCGCGCAATTGAAAGAGATCAGGCCTCTGGACTCTGTGGGCCGCCAGTTCACGCCTCCGTCGCAACAAATATGTTTCCGGAACGGATACATTCACATACATGGGATCCAACTGATCGATGGTGGTCATCAGATCTGTCTGGGCAGAGACCAGACGTCCTTCATAAAACCGGCTTTTCGAAATACGTCCCCCGATCGGAGCCACGATCAGGGTGTTACTCAGGTCAAACCTGGACTTGACCAGATCGCCCTGCGCCGCTTCCAGGGCTGCTTTGGCCGCTAATCCCTCCGCCAGGGCATCGTCCACGTCCTTTTGACTGACCGCTTGTTCTTCCAGGAGAGGTTTGACGCGCGCAAAATCCTGCTTCGCTTGTACCAGTCGAGCCTCCGCTTGTGTCACCCTGGCTTTGGCACTGAGATAGGCCGCTTTAAAAGGCACCGGGTCGATGAGGTACAGCCGGTCACCTTGTTTGACATTCCTGCCTTCGGTGAAAAACACCTTCTTAATGATGCCCGTTACCTGGGACCGGATCTCCACCGGGCGAAAGGCCTCGGTTTGTCCGATGAATTCCGGTTCATCGGGAAGATCCTGGGTGGTAACCGTCACCACTTCCACCATCGGCGGTGGAGGAGCCGGGGGTGAGGTTGCTCCCTGCCCACATCCTGCAAGAAGAATCAGCAATAATCCGACACTCCTCCGAATCACGGCGTTCCCATTGCCCAAGTGAGCTAAAACGGACCTGAGTATGGCGGCATTCATCTGGTTGGTTCCCACCAATTCCGGTTAATCCCATTCACGGCATTCATGCCGGAATTTTCCAATTGTGCTCTTCTCTGAATGGTTGGCTCATCCATAGGGGTTGCCTTTCCTTCATCCTCATTGCAGGGCATTATCTTCTTTAAATGTGTAGACGAAAGATTGCCACAATTATTACGTATTACGGCCGAACAAAGGGGCTTCACATTTGGGACAAATACATTCTTCTTCCACCATTCATCTCGATCCCGCTTCATTCCACGCGTTTCTTCTCATGAGAGTCAGAAAGCTCGAATATCGGCTTACTCAAGTCGCCCCATCCTTCCCGCACGATAATCGTTCACAGCCTGCACGAGCTCTTCCTCCGTGTTCATGACAAAGGGGCCCATCCGGGCGACGGGTTCCAGAATCGGTTCCCCACTCAGCACCAACACCCTGGTCTCCTCCGTGGCCTCAACATTCACCTTCGTTCCCTGCGGGTCACAAAGAGCCATTTCGGCCTCCCCGACTTTGTGTGATCCATTCAAAACCAATCCCCCACTCAACACAAATACGGCGGTATTATATCCAACCGGAAGGCTAAGCTCACCCTTGTGTCCGGCTACCAATCTCAGATCATACAGGTGCACGGGCGTGAACGTCTTGGCCGGCCCTTTGAGTCCCTCATATTCCCCGGCGATCACACGGAGCACACCGCCTTGGCCCCCAAGATTGGCTTGAGGAATGTCTTCATTGAGCAGGGTTTGGTACCGGGGCGCGCTCATTTTTAATGACCTGGGAAGATTGACCCAGAGTTGAATCATTTGTAGCGTGCCGCCCTCCCTGGCCCAGGCTTGCTCATGGAGTTCTTCATGGACCACACCCGATGCCGCCGTCATCCATTGCACATCACCCGGTCCGATGGTTCCTCCGTTTCCGGCTGAATCGCGATGCGCGACTTTTCCCTGATAGACGATGGTCACGGTCTCAAACCCACGATGAGGATGCTCTCCGACTCCCAGCCGTTGATTCGTCGGAGGGAACGATGCCGGACCCGCATAATCCAAGAGCAGAAAGGGACTGATTTCTTCGGTCAGATTGTGGCTTGGAAAGATATTCCGTACCGGAAACCCGTCCCCTACCATATGGGTGGACCCCGCTTTGTAGATTCCTGTCACTGATTTCAGTTGCGCCATGGTAGACTCCTTTCTTCAGCACGTTCCCTCGACTTCTTCTTTAGAAGAACGGGTGATTTCTTCAACATAGGCCCGGGTCAGACAGCCGGAAGAGAGAAAACTCGCTCCCTGCTGAAAGACCCGTTTTAAAAATGATTTCCCTTCCTGATCCAAAAACGTCACCCCCCGCAGATCCAGTCGACGTGGTCGACCCGGATGCTCCGCGCATGTCTCCTGCCAACACCGTTCGGCTTCGCTAACGGCAGGTCCGGCAAGACGGCCTTCCAACTGCAAGGTGATCATCGTGTCATCTATGTGCGTGGTGACTCGAATCATGACCTCATTCCTTATCAACACCGTTGAGATCCGGGGATCTGAATCTCTTAGGCTTCATGGCCTTGTGCGCGTAACAGGTTCGTGGGCATTGGTGTTTCAGATCACAGGAATTCTTTACCCATGATAAAAATCTTCTCGAATGACTTTTCCATCCTTCCAGGTTTGCACGGCCACCTGCTGCATTTTCACGCGGTTTCCCCCTTTAAAGGTCAGGTCAAACGTCCATTCCACGGCAGCATGATTCCCGTCAACGATCGTCCGTCCGACCTGGGCCCCATGGAACTCCTGAACATTATTTAAAAACTGTTGTTCATATTCTCGATTAGCCGCTTTTCCGACTCGCTCGTCCTTTAGGTTTTCACTCATCACCACGTTATCAGCGTAGTACTTGTCAAATGTCTCCAAAAGTTTCCCGGCCAAAATCCCATCGATCACAGCTTGAACATGTTGTTGAATACTCATAAGAAATTCTCCTTTCATTGAATAAAATTTGACGGTTCATACCTCGAATTGAAACATTGATTGATTCATGCACTCTCATTCTTATGCTGCCCCGATAGGAATGAGCGCTCCATTCAGCGCTTCGGCCTCATCAGAGGCAAGAAAAACCAGCAGCGCGGCAATGGCTTCCGGCTTCACCCATTGGTTGGGATCGGCGTCAGGCATGCTTTCTCGATTAGCCGGCGTATCAATGGTGGATGGCAGCACCCCGTTCACCTTCACGCCTGAACCGGCTAACTCAAGAGCCAGCACCTTGATCAGAGCCAGAAGGCCCGACTTTGAGACAATATACGCACCCGCACCAGGAAATGGATCAACAGCGGCCTGAGCGGCCATATGAATGATTCGACCATCGCCTTGTTTGGTCATCAGGCGAGTCGCCTCCCTCGACAGCAAAAAGGCCGAGGTCAAATTGAGGGAGAGCATTCGGGACCACGCGGATGCGTCCGTCTCGGCAAGGCGACCCATGGCAAACCCGCCAACCAGATTGATCAAGCAATCAATGCGTGTGGTTTTTTGCACGGCCTCCTTCATGAGGCGCTGAACCTCAACCTCATCGGTGACATCCGCTGAAAGGCCCAACAGACCTTCCGGAAGTGTCTGAGGAAGTTCCCGGCCCACGACCACCACCTTGGCACCCGCCTGGGAGAATGCTTTGGTCACCGCCTGGCCCAAGCCACCCGATGCCCCTGTGATCATGACAACTTTTCCATTGAGGGAAACCATCATTGAACTCCTTTTTCGGCTCTCCGCTTTTTTATTGTTCCACTTTCATCTGCATCAGAAGATGGGCCCGATCTCCCACCATCCGGTAAAAGATCGAGCCACAGCATTATTCACATCGGCTTCGTTACTCGTGAGTTTTCCCTTTGGCATTGATGCTTTTTTCGTCATGCGAAGCACGATGCAGATCAATAACGGTGCCGCCTTCATTCACTTCAACCGTCACCATGGCACCTTCTTCGATGGGCTTGGTTTTGATCTCCAGCCGACCAAGCGGAAACACTTTCTCACCCTCGGAAGTTTCCAGTTTGATTTCCTTGTTCATTTTTCCCATATACACCAACTTCCCCGTATAGAAGTGATGGATGCCTTCCTCGCCCTTGGGATGGGCCTCGATGACGGCGTTGTTCTCATCCAGCACCAGGGTCACTTCGTCTCCCACCTTGGGGACCGCGTGGCCATGCCGATGAGATGCATTCTCGGTCAGAGTATAATTCCCGGTGGGCGTTTTAACCGTGAGAATCCCACCTTTCTCCGTTGTTACGACTCCGGTGACCTGCGTATGCCCATGGCTGACGCCCTTGGAGCCCGCGTGCCCGATACCGGACATAAGAAGAACCATGCCCATTACCGCTGATAACATCATCACCTGAATATTCATTGTACGGTTCATCACTTCCTCCTTTATGGTTGTTGAAAAAACCCTGTTGCTATCCTGACGAATTTTGCCCATATTCATTTCTTGACTCCTTTCCATAATTATTCATTTCCTAGAATTATGATTAACCCTGCTACGCTTAGGCTGCCGCAGTCCGGCGAGTCCCATCAGCGTGGGTTGATTCCTGCGGTGAAAGCCACGTGCCAATCACCTGATCAACCGACCACTTCCCGCCGCCCGTCACCATTAACGAAAGACCCATACCAATGACGAGCAGGTGATACTCGAATCCTTCGCCGGCCTGTTGGCCAAACCAGTTCATGAAAAACCCGTTCGACCAGTGCACCGTCGCGATCGCCCCCAACATGATGATGCCCAAACTGGCTGCGGTGAACCGCGTCATGAATCCGGCGGCCAGTGCAAGCGCGCCAACCGATTCTCCCATAATGACCAGAAAAGCAATCACCCAGGGCAAACCCATCTGCTGGGTAAAGAATCCCATGGTGCCCTCAAACCCGTTTCCGCCATACCATCCCAGCAGCTTTTGCGCCCCATGAGGGAAAATGACCAGGGCCAACATCACTCGTAAAATCACCGGCGCCCAGCGCTCTTCTGTTTGAAAGAATGTTTTCATAGCTTGCTCTCCTTTGTGAATGAATAAATGTGTGCGGTTTGTCATGGTTTGTTCCAACGAAAGCTTTGTTGAACTCTTACCTAAACATATGGCAAGAGCCGTTCCAGCTTGCCGGAGGGAACAATAAGGCCATAACTCATTGAATGAATGAGTTTTTTACTTAAAGATAGGGAATAGCGAGCGTTGGAATGTCGAAATAAATGTGACGATATGTCGACTCATGTCGATGGAACAACATTAAAACTTCCTGGAGGGCCTATGTAGAAAGGATTTTTGTAAAAATCGACATTCTCCTTCTCATACACAGCGTCGGAAACCAAGCAAGCACTTCGTCGAATGTCATCCTCTTCATAGAACCGCGTTTCCCGGCAACAGTCGACCATACCAAGCACTTGGATCATGATTCCCACGAACACCCGATAGGCCATGACATTGAAGGGCCACTCCACCTCGGTATTCTCTACGCCGATGATGTATTTCATTAAGAACGAAAATAAACAACTCCGCCCAAAGGGCGAGGTTTTTTTTTAAGAAATTTAAAACAACTTCAGTTGGGTGCCCCCTGATCTTCATGCCGACGGTAGCGAATTTTTCTTCTGATCACCGAAGCCGTCCCGGGATCCTCCACCGTGCCTACAAAATACCCGTTCTTCCAAAACTCCCCTTTCCACATCTCCTCCTCCAGTTCCCGAAACTCTTTAAACACCCGCCTCGCCGAAATACTCTTCAATATCCCCACCACTTTGGCAATCGCATAGCGGGGTGGGAAATTTAGAAAGATGTAGACATGGTCTTTGGCTACTTCCAATTTTCAAGTTCAAACCCAAAGTCCTCGACAATCTTACGGAACACCTGCTCCACCTGTCGTTGGATATCTTCCCGGAGAATCCAGTTCCATTAATTGGAGGCCCACACCAGATGATAGTTCGTGTCGTACACTACATGACTAGTCCGTTTAACGGGCATAAAGTCCTGCTATCACAACCTGGACCGGCCTCAGGCGGGCTGAACTTCCCTTCCCGCAAAGGGTGGGGCTTCCACGTTCGTGTTAGTAAAGTGGTAGGTGTCTGCCATGATCTGACCTTAAGGACACAGTTGCGCTACGGTCTGTTCATGCCTCATGGCACGTCTATCGCATCGTCACACATGTGCCTCCTCATTGTCTGATTAGATTGAACGGCCATACGCCCATCGCCCTGCGCTGGTTTTGGGTCATCCCCATCCCCTACTTCTTGGCACAACGAGGGTCTGCACTCTGAAGCTCGCCGATTTTCTGATCATCGAATGGGATCGGAGCACAGCCGTGCCCCTTTTCACACACGAAGTCGAATCTAGCCGCGGGCTGATGACAACTTAGGCACGTCACCCCTTGCGAGAGATTGACGACCTTGTCTCCCCGATCTCTGATTTTGGTGCCTGCCTTGGAGACTTCCAAAGCAAAAAACTCCCAGCCATTCGTTTTGGGAAACTTCTCACGCGGATGCTTCACCATGGCTTCAAACGGAATCAGCTGGAGGATGGTACCAACCGGATATTCCCTGTCCGGCACGCTGTCTCGGAAGATACGCTTTGCCTCTTTCAACTTCTCCGGATCAGCATGCATGAAGCGCGTATTTCTGACCTTTGGCCAGTCAAGGATACACCCAAAGGTTTGCTCGGAAACGGCAATATCCTCAGCGGACACACTGGCCACCATACAGAAGCCAAGGCCAGCCACTAGGACGCTCCGTTTAAACACACAAACGGAGAGTCGACACCTGAGCGCGATGAGATGAGGCATGTCGTGGACTCCTTCCTTAGTTATGACCCTCAGAAATGCGAGGGCACGCGGGTTTATATTCAACATGAGCGCGGTGACCAGAACGAGCCCAGTCCTCCTTGGGGGAAACCTTATCATTTAGCCTCGGCAGCAAAAGCAAAGTAAATGAAGTCGACGGCCTTATGTCGGCTTTTCAGCCTCCTCAGGATAAAGGCGAGCGGGATATCCCAGCCCCCCCTCAAACAAGCGGCCTGTACACGTTCGGCGGCGCGAGCGACAGGGGCGACGTGACACCGAGGGCAGGGCCGATCCCGACAGAGAACAAAAGTCTCACGGCGAGCAGCAGGGCCACGGCCCCGATGAACCCTGCGGTGAATCCTAAGACAACGAATTCCCCGTTCCCTTTTCCGTTTAACAGATCCTATCCTCCGCCCGGGTCACCAGGGAGGGAGGACGGCTTCTTCACCTATCGCATGGCTGCGCCGACGGTGTTGTCATTCTGTTTGGCGGAGGAAGACCTCGTATTGCTAGTGGCCATTCCGTTCCTAATCCTGTCCACCGGGAGTTTGGACGTACGTTTTGGCGTAAGGCTAGAAGAGTTCTTTGGGGCCCTGCTGCCACGCCTCTTTGGGTTCCGGCCTTGTAATGTCCCAATCCGGCCGGCATTTCTTGGTAACGGCACGCAGGTCCTGGCGAAGCTCTTCCAGCGTCGGCCGGCCAAAGAACGAGTAGCCATAGTAAATCTTGTAAATGACAAGACCGGTCTCGAGCACAATCATGTGCGGAATCATCGGATTGTGGCCAGGATCGGTGTACTCCGCGATGTCGAGATCTTTTTGGACCGTGCGCGTGGGATCGGAGAGGAAAGGCCAGTGGGCACCGACTCCGATGTGATAAACATTCGTCTCGGTGATGTTGCCGGTGCTGATTGTGACCAGCCGGCAATACCCAACCTCGAGTTCGCGATGAAGTTGAACAATACCTTCATGCTGTCGGCGGTCCTTTAGACAGTAACCGCCGCGGCTGAGGACAAGAATCTTTGGATGTTGTCCTTGCAGTTCTGAGAGTTTCGGGTATTTCCCGGTGTGATCGAAAAGTTCGTCGTCAGGTAAAGTGCCGCCAGGCACGATGTCAGCTCGCATAGTGCAAACCTCCACCGGTTGGATGCCCGCCGCCGGATTATGGCTCATCTTGTGAGCGGTCTCTACCACAATAAGGAGGCAAATGCGATTCCAGCACGAAACATTGATGCATATTACCTGATGCAAATTAGCTTCCACGGGGGATGAAGCCAGGAACACCAGTCTCTACGACTCTGTTGAATCGATAGCGCGTTTGAATCGCACTGATTTCATTTATCGCGCTTTCCGGAAGAAACGAAGCCTCAAAGCTTTCTCTCAGATGATTCACTTTCGTCGACGTTGTGAGAATCGCGGTGCCGCGTTGGACGCCCCAGGCGATGCAGACCTGGGCCGGGCTCATGCCCGCTCGGCTGGCTACATTTTGTATGACGGGATCGTCGAGCAGCTTCGGTTCGAAAGAGTGGCCTAGCGGCGCGAACGCAAGGAAGACGATGCCGGATTGTGTGCAGAACTCTAGCAGTTCCCATTGTGGAAGATACGGATGGGATTCCACCTGCACGACGGCAGGGCGGATTCTTGCTGACCCATCAACTTCCCTGAGCTGCTCGAGATTGACGTCGGCAAGGCCAATGGCTCGGCATTTTCCTTCTTCTACCAATTGTTCCAGAGCACCCCACGTGTCCGGCAGAGTTACCCCATGATCGTAGATGACTTCGCCCCGCTCATCCCGTGGGTCCTGTTCTGCGCCGGGCTGGAAAGCAAACGGGGTGTGAATCAGATACAGGTCAACATCGTCGACTCGAAGAGCCCTGAGACTTGCCTCGAAAGCGGGCTTGACGCGCTCCGGACGGTGGTTGTTGTTCCAGAGCTTCGTGCCGACAAAGATTTCCTCGCGCTTCAGGCCTCCTCTGCCGAGCATCACCCGAAACGCCTCTCCGACAGCCTCTTCGTTGCGATAACGCTCCGCGCAGTCGAATTGACGAAAGCCAATCTCCAAAGCCGCCTTGGTTGCCCGTACAGTGTCATCTAAATCCGGGATTAGTGTCCCAAAGCCAAGAGCAGGAATTTCTGCTCCATTCTTCATGGGTATTTTCGTGTCCGAGAGTTTTGCCAAGTTTTTCATTTTTTCCGTCCAACAAAGATGTGGCTAGTTGAAATCACGGGATTCTAGATGTCGATTACGACATCATCCCGGGGCCGTGCGCAGCAAATCAATAGATTCCCGGCAGCCGGAGACTCAAGCGGTTCGGGATCATACTTTACCGACCCGGAAATCAACCCGCACTCGCAGGTATGGCAAACTCCGGTCCGACACGACCAGCGCACCGGGACGTCGCAGGCTTCGGCGAGCTCCAACAGGCTCTGGAACTTGGGATCCCAAGAGACCGTGAGGCCGGCGCGAGCAAATGAAATTCTTGGCCCTCCGCCGGACGACCCCTCAGGCACGTGTGGTAGCGGGCACGGGGCTTTCTTCACACCTGGTGTGACAGACTTTCCTGAACCGAAAATCTCCGTGTGGACGCGATCACGGACCACGCCCCAATCACCGAGTCCGGCAGTGAAATCCTCAAGGAAGGCGGGAGGGCCGCACAGATAAAAATCGGATTCGCGGGATACGCCCAGCTTTTCGAGGACCGTCACGGTCAGCCGGCCAGCCGCATCGAAGTCGACGCTCAGACGGTCAGTCGAGTCCGGCCGGCTGTACTGGACGTAGCTCCGGGCGTAAGGCAATTTTGCAAGCAGCTCGCGTGCTTCCTGGGCAAAGGGATGATCCCGGCGGTTGCGCGCTCCATGGATCCACCAGATCGGGCGCGGCGATGCGTGTGCTGCAAGCGCGTGGAGCATGGCCATCACGGGAGTCACGCCCACCCCTGCGCTCAAGAGCACCACGGGAAGATCACCTTGCCGCAGGATGAAGGCGCCACGGGGCTCGCTGACATCCAGCACGTCGCCTGTACGAAGCTGTGTGCTCACGTAGGTGCTGGCGATTCCGTGCGGCTCCTCCTTAATGGTGATGCGGTAATGACCGGCGTCCGGCAGATCGGACAGCGAGTAGCTGCGCAAAACTGGAGGCGCGTTAGCTTGAGGACAGAGTCGCAACACCACGAACTGCCCGGGGAGAGGAACGGTGAGAGGACGAGCGTCAACCGGCTCCAGCAGCAGGGAGACCACACCGTTGCTCTCGCGATCCATTCTGGCCACTATGAGAGGCCGAAATCCGGGAGTAGCCGTGACCATCTGATCGGGAGACGCCAGCCCGGCATTCCCTATGCGCGAACCCGGCTGCGTCATCTGCCCCAAAAGAGCCTCAAAGGAAGACTTCCAGCCCGGGCTCAGCGCCGGGATGCGCAAAGCTCGCTCAAGTTCTTCTTTGGCGGGTGTGGGGAGATAGAGTAGCGCGTCGACCGCGGCGACCGTGAGGCGTTCAGGACCCTCGGCAACTTTGACGATTTCATCGCCGGCGCCCACCTCGCCCTCTTCTAGAACGCGAAAATAGAACCCCGGGCGGTGATGGGCGACCAGCAAAGCCGCCATCCTGGGCTCATCCATTCGTATGCCAACGCGGTAGCATGTCACACGCGGCTGCGTAACCTCGAAGAGAGCGCCGCCGATGCGATAACGATCGCCGATGCAGACCTCGCTGTCGGCCAGACCTTCCACTGTGAAGTTTTCTCCAAATTGCCCGAATGTGAAATCGCCTCGCTTCAGTTCCCGCTGCCAATAGTGATAGGAATCCATCTGGTAGACAAACACCGCCCGGTATTCTCCACCGTGGCCGGCTAGATCACCTTGTGCGTCACCCTCGATGTTGAGCCGTCCAACCAGGCGCCGTCCCTGCACTGGCCCCTTCCACACGGACGTGTAAACAGTCTTCCCACGCCACGTAATCTCGCGGGGGTTACCCACGTTGACGGACAATAACCGTGACAGCATGTGACCAATCCTCAGAAGAATTCCTCGTCGCCCGTTGGATCAGGGCTGCACTTCCAAGATCACTTCCAGTTCGACCGGGGTGCCCAGCGGGAGACTTGCGACGCCATACACCAAGCGGCAAGGGTTCTTGTCTTTTCCGAAGACGGCTTGCAGCAACTCCGAAGCGGCGTCGGCAACTTTCGGCTGATCGCGGACATCTCCAGAAGTGGCCACGGACACGCCGAGCCGGACGATCCGCGTCACTTTGTCGAGTGAACCCAAATGCTGCCTCGCAACAGCGAGAACATTGAGCGCCGCGAGGTGAGCCGCCTGGCGCCCCGCTTCCACATCGAGCTCAGCCCCGACGCGACCGATAAACTTCGCCCCGTGGCCTTCCGTGGGAAGCATCCCGGTCAGAAAAAGTAGATTGCCCGTCTGCACCGCTTCCACATAGGTACCAAACGGCGCCGGCGGCGCCGGAAGCTTGATGTCGAGCTTATCGAGACGGTCCTCGGCGGTGGCTGTGTTTCTGGTCATGACAAAAGCTCCTTCCAATACGGCACGCCCGTCCTCTCATGTCGTTGACGTTTCCCGCCCCGGCCGCCAGCCGAAGAGGTTCTTGGCCTTGATGATTTCTGCGACGGCGGCCGGCACCATCTGCTCCCAGGAGACGTCGCCGCCCTGGATTCGGGCCAGAACGTCGGGCGTGCGAATCGACAGGTAAGACTCGTCGTAACCGCGAATCGGTTCTACACGACCGATCTCGAGCAGTAGTGCGCGCAGGTGGTGCCAGGGGGACGGAACAGGAGCCCGTTCCAGCGTCTGAATTTCACCGGTGACCAAATCGCGCGTGGGGTACACGTACATCTTCACGGAGCGCTTGAACAGCCGCCCGACCGACTCCAGAACGCCGCCGGGCAGATCGGTGAAGTACTTCTCGTCGGCCACTTGCCGGAAGGCGGGCTGCCCGACCGCCAGTCCGATCAGCCCGTCCGTGTAGCCGGCGAGGTACTCAATCAACTGGTAATACGGCCCGAACCGCGAGACGAGCACATCGAAGCCAAGAGCCCGTAGGACGTCCGTCCGGGCGAGGAAATCAGGGTGTCCAACGTCGGGTTCCGGAATGAGACTGCGCAAGGTCATTTCGGCCAAGACTACCGGGTGTTGCCCGTGCACGCTCGGCTCCTGAAGGAACTGCTCCCGCGCCCGGTTGAGCAGGTCGAGCGTGACTTTGGTGGCCGGACGGAAACTGCCCCGCACCACCAGGATCGGCTTTTTGTGAAGCACTTCCGACGGCTGCACGACTTCACCGCTGGCCGTGAACATGGCCGCATCGGTCAAGGCGCGCTCCACAAGTTGCAAGCTCATGAGCCGGTTGTCGATGCCCGGAAAGGCCGTGCCGGAGAATTTGATCATGTCGATCTCGACTCGCTCGCGCGACAACTCGTCCAGGAGCGCAGCGATCAAGTCCGCCGGGTCCTTCCGCCGGTAGAAGGTACCGTGGATCAGGTTGACGCCGAGCACACCCAGCGCCTCCTGTTGACGCGCGGCCGTCGAGTCACGTAGGTGAGCATGGACGATCACCTCGGACGGCTCCTCGTGCGGTCGGGTCTGGAACCGGATGCCGAGCCAGCCGCGCCCGGGACCGGGATGTCGGTAGCCGCCCGTCGTTACCGTGTCGGCGAAAGCGAAGAAACATTTGGCGGCGCCGCGCATGGGTTCCAGACCGTTGCGTAACTTCACGAATTCGTATTCGAGCATGGCCTCCAGGCGCTGACGGCTGACGTAGCGCGTGTTCGAGCCGTAGAGCTCATCGCTGACCGCCATGTCGTAGGCCGAAATGGTTTTGGCCACCGTCCCGGCCGCACCGCCGGCCGAGAAGAACCACCGGACCACTTCCTGGCCGGCACCGATCTCGGCGAAGGTTCCGTACGTCTTGGCGTCAAGGTTAAGTGTTAGTGCCTTCTGCCGGGTACCGGTCGCGTTTTCCACGGGCTATCTCCTTCGACAGGCAAAGTGGACCCTGAGCTGATGGTCATGACGAAAGCTCCCTTCAAACTACCAACGTCCGAAATGAGACCCCCCCATCGACGTACAGGAAGTCACAATACAGTGTCCACAAGCATCCAGGGACCGTCGGCGGCTTCAGGACCCCGACCCGTCCATTGCTTCTACTTTTTCTTGAAGGCCATAACAATAGAAGCTCCAATCAGTAAGGCTGACGCAATGCCGGCCACGGTCCGCAGGCGGCTGGCGCCCATGACCAGACGTTGGAGTTCATCGAACTGGCTCAGTTCTATGCGAATTTTCAGCTGACCCGTCTTAGCCGTCGAGATTCCGCGGCGTATCTCCTTGGGCAGGTCAGCGAATAACTCCAGATATTGCGTGAGAATTTTCAGCCCGCGTTTCCCCAAGGCTTCCGGAGATAACTGGTCGATGACAGCCTCAGCGAGGATGGGTTGTATCGTGTCCATGATGTCAAAGCCCGGGTCGAGCTTCTTGAATGCCCCTTCCAAAGAGACAAACACTTTGAGCAGCATGGCTTGATCCGGGGGCATCGTGAGCTTGTTGTCTCGGACCAAACTTAACAAGTCCCCAACCATGGCCGACAAATCCATGAGGCCCATCGGCTTCCCGGCATACTTACTGAGAAATTCCTCAACGGCTCCTGACAGTTCGCCCGGGTCGTCTCCTTCTCTGTCAGACCATTCCAATAGAATCGCGCAGAGGCCTTCGGCGTCGTTTTGCAGCAACGCTTGCAGGAGTTTCGTAATCTGTTGCCGTCTGAGTTCAGAGACGCGTCCGATCATGCCAAAGTCGATGAACGCAATGCGTTCACCAGACAATATGACAAAATTCCCGGGGTGCGGATCGGCATGGAATAGCCCATCCATTATGATCATTTTGAGCACCGCACTGGCCCCGGTTTGGGCAATGCGTTTGCGGTCCATTCCGGCCGCATCGATGGCCCGAATGTCCACTCCGGGAATTCCATCCACAAATTCCTGGACGTTAATCCGTTGCCTCGTCCATTCCCAATAGATTTTGGGAATGACGATGTGCTCATGGCCTTCAAAATTGGCCGCGACCTGTTCGGCATTGTGTCCTTCCGTCATGAAGTTAAGCTCGTTCTGGAGCGATTTCACGAATTGCTGTACGACATTTTGCGGGTGATAGGCGGCCAGCTCAGGATAATTTTTTTCGGCCAATGAGGCAAGATAGGCTAGCAGTCGCATATCGGATTCAATTTTCGGCCGGATCCCGGGGCGTTGAATCTTGAGCACGACTTTGGTCCCGTCTTTCAAGGTTGCCCGGTGAACCTGAGCCACAGAAGCGGCTGCGAGTGGTGTGGTTTCGACCTCTTCGAATATCTCTATTAGCGATGCTCCCAAATCTTCCTCGATCTGAGGACGAAGCTCTTCGAAGTCCAGCGGGGGCGCTTGCGATTGGAGCTTTTCGAATTCAGCGATCCACCCCGGTCCGAACAGGTCAGGGCGCGTCGCAAGAATTTGGCCAAGCTTCACAAAGGTCGGCCCGAGGTTTTCTAGAATCCAGCGTACACGCTGGGGATGGTCAAGATGTGCAATCTCATCTGCATGCTTCCAACCCAGGATCTTGCCGGTGCGTTCAGCCGCGCCCTCAAGACCCATATGTTTGAAAATGTCCCCGAAGCCGGCGATGGTGAAAATCCGGATGATTTCGTGCAGTCGATTCAAGTCGGCAATTTTGGACTGGAATGCCATCGTCTACCTCTGAGATTTCACACGCTTGTCCTTCCGCTCGACCAGAGAGGATCATGAAGGGCACGGGCGGATGTTGTACTCGTCATTTGTCCACCGTTTCAAGTCTGTTCTGCGTTGGTAATATCGGCTGCGACCTATTTCTAGACTCATTTTCGCTGATGTTATTATCCCTACAGCGAAGTGTCCTCGTCCACGCTGGGCGTTGTGCTGCGGTGGGTCCCTGCATCACGGAGCCTCTCTTATTCCGCCACCTCGAAAAGGATTTCCAACTCGACAGCTCCAGGTTAATTACCAGCGGCCGAAATGAGCACCGCCATAGCCGTCCGGCGGATTGGTTGCCTACGGCTTCTCCCCGATGATCGCCTTTACGGCCAAGGCGGTGATGATCCCGAACGGCAGATTCACCAGCAGCAGGTAAATCGTGAACATCGGCCCACCCTGCCGCAGCCCGAAATATCCCGCCCCGCTCATCGGCAGAAAAATCAGAAACAGCGCCAGCACCGGCGCGAGGAAGTAGAGAAGGCCGAAAAGGTACAGATGCGTCCAGGCAGCCTCTAACAAGAGCCCGAACGGAATCCCCCACAGCCCGCCCCAGAAGAGCGGCCGGTATATATCCGGCGATTTGAATGAGATCGGCGCTTTTACCCCGAGTTTCTCGCTAAGCCCTAACGCGAGCAGGACGTAGCTGAAGAGGATCACGGCCAGTGCGCCTAGAACCCCCGCCGCGAAGCAGATTGCCACCCGCTGTATTCCAGTCATGATGAAAGCTCCTTTCAATTACCAGTGGCCGAAATGGGCGCCGCCATCAACGTACAAAATATGACCAGTGACCGTCGCGGCGTCGGTCAGGTACATGACCGCGTTCGTGATGTCCTTGACCGTCGAAGGCCGACCCATCGGCGACAGGCTCTCCATCACGTCCTTCGGAGTGTCCCGGTGAAGCGGCGTATAGACGACGCCCGGCGCGACAGCGTTTACGCGGATGCCATCTTTCGCGTACTCCATCGCAAGGTGCTGGGTGATCGTTTCAAGACCCCCTTTGGTGATCATCGGCACCGCCGCCGTGACGCCCCGGATCGGGTTACGAGCAAGGGCCGCCGTGATCGTGACGATGCTCCCGCCGGTCTTCTGCGTTAACATTTGCTTGATGGAGAGTTGGGTGACGTACAGGAAGCCCTCGAGGTTCGTCGAGACGAGCGAATTGAAGTCCTCGACCGTGTAGTCGGTGAACGGCTTGGTGAAGAAAATGCCGGCGTTATTGACCAGTGCGTCGATTGACTTGAAACGAGACAGCGCCGTCTCGACGATCTTGGCGGCAGTTGCCGGCTCGCCGATGTGGCCGTCCACCAGAGCGACGTGGTTGGAAGCCGCGACCTCGGTGGATTGGGTCACCTTCCGGGAATTGGCCACGACGTTGAAACCCCCTTCGACAAACCCTTTCACGATTCCCGCGCCGATCCCCTGCGAAGCTCCGGTCACAATGGCGGTTTTCAGTGGGCCGCTCATGGCTTCTTACCTCAAAGGGTGCCTCTTCGGCGGATCAGAAATCCGCGTCCAGCACGATGCGGTAGCGCGCCTTGCCCGACTCCAGCCGCACGAAGGCTTCGTTGATATTGCTCATCGGGAAGTGCTCGGTCTGCGGCGCGACATTGTGCCGTGACGCGAAGTCGAGCATCGTCTTGATCGCCGCCGGTGAGCCGGTCGGCGAACCTGAGACGCTGCGCTGCTGCAGGATGAGCGAGAACGCCGCGACCGGGATCGGTTCCAACACCGCACCCACGAAGTGCAGCCGGCCGTTGGGCGCGAGCGTGCCGATCATCGCATCCCAATCGAGCTTCACGTTGACCGTGCTAATCAAGAGGTCGAAACTGCCGACGAGTTTTTTGATCGCTGCCGAGTCTTTGGTCGTGACGACGTGATTCGCCCCGAAACGCTTCGCGTCATCGAACGTGCGCTCGCTCGACGGAAACGCCGTCACGTCGCAGCCATACGCGGCGGCGAACTTCACGGCCATATGCCCAAGCCCGCCGATGCCGATGATGCCGACACGGTCGGTGGGCTTGGCATGCATCATCAGCGGCGAGAAGACGGTGATGCCCCCGCACAGCAGCGGACCGGCGTCGGCAAAGTTCAGCTTCTCCGGCAGTGGGATCGTCCACGCCCAGTGCGCGCGGATGTGCGTCGCAAACCCGCCGCGATGGCCGATGATGGTCGCTTGTACTTGCGGGCAAAGGTGATGGTTTCCGGACATGCACTGGCGACAGGACATGTCACTGCCTGAGAACCAGCCGACGCCAACACGCTGTCCGACCTCGAGTCCCTGGGCGCTCTCGCCTACGGCCGTGACATGACCGACGACCTCGTGGCCGAGAATTGCGGGGTACTCCGAAATGCCCCAGTCATTGTTCAAGACGGAGAGGTCGGAGTGACACACACCACTGTGTTCGACAGCGACTTCAACGTCGTCGATTCCGAGCGGTCCGAGATCAATAGTTTCCAGCACCATCGGCTGTTTCGCCGCCTTCGCCATCCATGCCTTAGAAGTCATCGCGTCTCCTACTCTGAGACTTGGGCTGGACTGGACGGCGGGAGTAGCCGCCGCCTGTTTCTGTTTCAATCCGCTGGCTAGCTTATTGCCGGTTTGGGTTGAAGTGGACATGGGTAATCCTTTCTGTGGTTGAGAGTAAGTTTGTGGAGATGCCCCCTTCGGACCCCGCCAGTGACTCGATCGCGATAACTGTTCCACGCATGATCGGATGCACTTCGCAGTGATAGGGCAACTGGCCGGGGGGCAACGGAATGATCATGCAGCTCTCCAGAGGTAGGCCAGCGACAGCAGGAATGGTAAAACGCCTCGTGCATGATCTTGCGGTTCTCCCATTTGCCTACAGACACCTGATTTAAATTCTTCCCCTCACAATTCTGAATGTTCCCATTTTCATTTCCAGCAGGCCCTCGTAAACCTTGAAATGTGATCGGTGACAATCGGAGCTGGCTCATTCTCCAGTCGGCCACCATCTCAGTGTCAACGACGAACGCCGACTCGGTAGATGCCAGATACATTACTGCACTTGCGATCTCCTCAGGCGTCCCGAAGTGCTTGAGCGGGATCCGGGCCTGGATGCCCGCTGCGACTTGTGAGAGTTGCTCCGCCGGGAGACCTAGACGATCAAGGAGATGTGCTGTGACGGGGCCAGGGCTGACCACACTAACACGGACATCCCTGCTCAACAGCTCGGAGGACAGCGTCTTCGCCAACGAGATCAATGCGGCCTTGTTGGCGGCATACACACTGGTATTAGTATGAGGCATGCCGATGCGGGCATTAATTGAGCCGTTGAGCACGATGACGGCTCTCGGGTTCAGGAGGCGGATAAGCGCCTTGATCAAGAAATACAGACCTTTGACGTTGGTGTTGAGGGTCACATCCCGCATCTCTTCCCCGACCGCTTCGAACGGTACGAGTTTGGCTATGCCCGCATTGATAAACACAGCATCGAGCTTCACCCCCTGCAGTGTGAGGACTGTTGTCAGCTTGAGCCCGTCTGCGATGCTCCCGACATCGCTTCGAACAGCGACGACATTCTGGCCGGGCTGTGCTGCCGCCTTGTCCAAGTTCGACTGATCGCGACCCGTGAAGACGACGCCTGCGCCTTCGTTCGCAAACGCGAGCGCAGCGGCCAGACCGATTCCGTTACTGCCGCCGGTGCCGAGAGCGACTTTTCCTGAGAATTTCTGTGACATGCCACCTCTCCTTCATCCCACCACGTTCGGACGGTTCTCCTGCAGTTCTGTCTCCTCAGTCACAAAAGCCACTGAGACGAATCAATGATTTTATCGATAGCCCTCTTCTTCATTTCCTCGTCACTGCTGCTTGAGCCGGCGGGCGAACGAATTCGGATACGCCAGCGTCATGAAATTGAGTTCTCCACCCTATCGATCAAATAATCGAGCGAGCCTCTCCGCCGTCCACACAGATCGCCGATCCGCTCGCAGCAGGGGACAGTGGGCTGGCGGCCGCGTGTGTTGGGCACGAGCATCGCCCGGACCGTACGGCCAAATCCTCTCCTGGATCCGAAGGTATCGGGGACCGCGGAAGCCTCGTAGCCGCCTTGCACCGTGCAGTCAGCGCACTTCTCGTTTTGTCCGGTTCCATAGCGATCTCAGTCCGTACCGTGGTGGAGTTCCTGTAAGGTCTCCGCGTAGCTGTGGAGGAGATAGCACGGCTTCTGCCACCCGAAAATGTTGTATGTCGGGTTGCCTCAGGGCGTGCACTGATAATCCTGCTTTCCCATGAGGAACTCCAAAAACAATGGAGACTGATTGAAGCGCCAGGACCGCTTGCGGTTGCTAGAATGTCGGAAAATAGTTTGTGTGTCTTCTCCCGCCGGAGAAAGTGCTCCCGATCCGGTGCTTTCGTGTAGCTGTAGCCCGGTGAAATCATCATCCCTTCGACGCCGAGGATCATCGTCTCGTCGAAGAACCGGCGAATCCCCAGGGCGTTCGCATCGCTGAACAGGGTCGTATTGGTGGTGACCCGGTGGCTTCGTTTGAGCGCGGCCTTGATGGCCCGCACCGCCACGTCGTAGACCCCGTCCCGGCAAACGGCATGGTCATGGTTCTCCTGAAGCCCGTCCAGGTGAATGCTTAAGGTGAGATATTTCGATGGCTCGTACTGGTCGAGCTTCCATTTGACCACAATGGCGTTGGTGCAGGGGTACACATATTTTTTGCACGTGACGATCCCACGGACGATCTCCGGAATTTCCCGATGGATCAACAGTTCTCCGCCGGGAGTGGTGACCATCGGAGCCCAGCATTGGTCCGGCGTGGGCCGTGTGTGGAGGACGTGGTCGGAGTACTGAATCTTTCCGCAGCCCGCACAGGCAAGGTTGCAGCGAAATAACGGCTCGAGCATCAGGACCATTGGGTACCGTTTGACGCCCCCCGGTCGTTGGATCAGGACAAACCGCGCGACCGTGGCCATCTGGGACAGTGGAACCGCCATCACCGACTCCTTCCGATCGTATCGGGCGTCCCCGCGTCTTGAACAGGAAGCCTGTCACCCTGAAGATGCACACTGGACGGTGACCATTCCAGTCCCGCCTCATGCCGAGATGAGGGGCCTTGCTTCTGGAATTGATGTAGCACGGGAACCAGTCGTGAGCCATCCATCATCTGGTGATCAGGCAGGGAAAGCGCTGCGGGTGCCGGGAGCTTACCAAGCAGCCGCAAGGCCAACAGCACTGTGAGGGGAATGTAGATCAAGATGCCGGTCATGCCGATCAAGGGTTCATCGATCCAGAATGCGACGGTGAGGTTGAAAAGCACGACACTGAAATAGAGGCCGCAGCCCATCAGGAGGTTGCTCGTGACAGACCCATCAGAGCGCCGCTCCGGCTCTGGCAGGCGCCGATCAAAGCGCACATAGATCACTAGGGCGATGATTCCCAGCACGGTCCAGCCGACATAATTGGTCACAGGAATGCCAAAATGGAGGCCGGGATCGGGGTAATAGTAGATCTTGCCGAGAAACCATCGGTTTCCACGCAAGGCGACGGGATCGATCACCATGTCGAGCAATACGAAGAAGAGGACGGTCAACAGGCACGCCAGCCATCCGGTGCGAACCGATCGGTCAAGCGTCAGCGCGAGGAACCGCCCGTTCCGTGAACCTGGGTTCTTGCCAGTGTTCTCACTATTAGACGGGAGAAGAAAGCTCAGCGCGACGCAATAACTCGCATAAAGGAGCATGGGATAGGAGACCAAAACCATGAGCGGCACGTTCGAGAGGTAGAGTTCTTGTCCGACCGTCGAGCCGGTGTAGTGATACCACCCGAAAGGAAGGCCAGTGCGAGTCGAGGAAAACTCACAGGCAAAGGCGGTCAGCCAGACCACCGCGGAGAACAGACCGGTTCGTTGCCATCCGATCAGAGTCGGAGCGGACAAGAGAAAGGCCGCGAAGAAGAAAAACACGTACGGCCGAAGCTGCACGGTCTGGATGAGGAGAGTAAGGGTGTCCATGAAATCTAAACACTAAAGGCTAGGTGCTAATAGCCTTCCCCCATTTGTTGGTCCACGACCCCAGTTACTCAGGAGGATAATTGGACTAGCATATGGGAGGAGAGGTCGCCACAGGAATTCCGTGTACAATTCCTGAATGTTGTGTTCTCTCTCCCAGAAAAATCCAATTCCCTTAAGTCGTGTTATCCCACCTGAGTTGTTAGACGCCCATTTCAACATGTCCCATCATGCCTCGCGCTATGATCTAATTCGTTTGCTGCTGACTAGTTGTGCCAATGTCAGGGGAAACAAGATTGTCGGATTCTCCCGAGACTGTTAGTAGATGACCGTGTGTGCGAGTGGACGGAACAGGCGCAGCATCGTCTGCAGCGTCCGGCAACCAGCCGCCACCCAAGGCTTTGTACAGTTGGACCACCGACACCAAATGGAGCCGACGAGTGGCGGCGAGCGACAGTTCCGCGTCGAAGAGACTCCGCTGTGCAATGAGAACATCCAGATAATTGGCGAGCCCGCCTTTGTAGCGTAGATTGGCGCGGTGTAGCGCCAACTGCAGAGCATTGACCTGTTTCTCCTGTGCTGTAGCCTGCTCACGCGCGGTCGTGACCCCCACCAACGCGTCCTCCACCTCTCTGAATGCCACAAGGATCGCCCGTTCATACCGGGCAATGGCTTGCCTGGCTTGGGCCTCCGCTGTTTCCTGTTGAAAGCCCAAAACCTGCGCATTGAACAACGGGCCGGCCAAACTCGGGCCGGCCACACCGAAATAGGTCTCGTGGTTTACCAGTTGGGACAACTGGGGACTGGCGACCCCGAGAATGCCGGTGATGCTGATCTTCGGAAACCGCTCTGCCTTGGCCACGCCGATCCTGGCTGTCGCCGCGGCCAACTGTTGCTCAGCCTGCACGACATCCGGCCGGCGCTGAAGCAGGTCGGAAGGCAGCCCAGCCGGTACCACCGGTGGCATCGCCTGGTCCGTTAGCGCGTGACCCCGGGCAATCTCATGCGGATTTCTTCCCAGCAACACGCTGAGTTCGTTTTCCTTCTGCACTATCTGCCGTTTCAGCTCGGCGATGCGCGCTGCGGCATTCTGCAGCTCGGCCTCGAACTGATCGACATCGAGCCGATTGACGAGTCCCTGCCGGAGCCGCGCCTGACTGATTCTCACTGATTCTTCCCATGCCTGCAGCGTGCGCGTGGCGATCTTCAATTGCAGGTCGAATTGCCGCAGATCGAAATAGGCCTGGGCCACTCCGCCCACAATTTGCAGGATGAGCGCCCGTCGGCTCTCTTCCTGCGCCAAGAGATCGCCGAGGGCCGCCTCGTTGGAGCGGCGGATTCGTCCCCAGATATCCAGTTCCCAGACGAGATCGCCCCGTAGGTAGTAATTGAACGGATTGGGAAACCCGGGGAAGGCCACATTCTTCGTATTGCCGAAGGCTGGGGCGTTGACCGACGCGCTCATCTGCGGGGCAAAGTCGGTTTTCGCGACGAGGATCCGCGCGGCGAACTCGTCAACTGTGGCAATCGCTAGTTTGAGATCCTTGTTCTCCTCCAGTGCGATGCGAATCAGCTTCTGGAGTTCCTCGTCCCGATAGAGTTCCCACCACGGCACATTGGCCAGCGAGGGCAAATCTTTCCCTTCCTCGGCCATGCGAAAGGAGTCGGAAGTTGGAATGTCAGGGCGAGAGTAGTCCGGCCCCATGGCACAGGAGACCACCAACAATATCAGACTCACTAATAACGCCCGGAGGATGATGGACGGCATGTTAGTGGCCCCCGCTTTCATGAGACTTAATGGAAGTGAAGCCGGACACCGAACTGCCAGATAGCGCACCCGGTGAGAGGGTCTCCTCTGGTTGAACCGGTCTCGGCATAGGGGGTGGCTGTGTGGTGGTGCCACCCACGCGGTGACTGACTTTGCCGATCAGCACAAAGAACAAGGGCACGAAGAAGATGGCGAGAAATGTTGCTGCCAACATGCCGCCGAGCACACCTGTACCAATCGAACGCCGGCTGGCAGCGCCCGCACCCGAGGCGATGACCAGAGGCACCACGCCGAGAATGAAGGCCATCGAGGTCATAATGATCGGCCGGAAGCGAAGTCTGGCGGCTTCGACCGCTGCCTCTAACAAGGAACTGCCCTGTGCGTACCGCTGATTGGCGAACTCCACAATGAGGATCGCATTCTTGGCAGAGAGCCCGATCAGCGTGACCAGCCCGATCTGGAAGTAGATGTCATTGTTCATGCTTCTCAGCCACACCGCCGACAAGGCTCCAAAGACACCGAAGGGGACGGCGATAATTACGCCAAACGGCACCGTCCAACTTTCATACTGTGCTGCAAGAACCAGAAATACCATCAGAAGACCAAATCCGAACGCCAGGATCGATTGGGTGCCTGCCTTCCGCTCCTGGTAGGAAATCCCGCTCCAGTCAATCCCATAACCCTGTGGCACCAACACCTCCTGCGCCACCCGTTCAAGCGCATCCAACGTTTGGCCGGAACTGAAGCCCGGAGCCGAGGCACCCAGCACCAAGCCTGTATTGAATCCGTTGAAGTGTGTCACCGGATCTGGTCCGCTCGTGTATTCTGTCGTCACAACCGTATCGAGCGGGATCATCGCCTGTCCTTGCTCACTTATAGCTCGGACATAAATCTTGGAAATGTCCTGCGGAGTCGAACGATACTGGGCTTCCGCTTCCGTCTGTACCCGATAGACCCGGCCGAATTTCACGAAGTCATTGATATAGAAATTCCCGAAGTAGGCCTCCATGGTGTCGAACACCTCGGAGATGGGGATACCGAGCGCCTTGGTCCGATCGCGGTTGATATTGGCGTATACTCGAGGCGCGGTCACGCGAAAGCTGGTGCTAATGGCTCCGATCGCAGGATCTTGCTTGGCCTTCGCGATGAATTCCTGGGTCACCGCCGCGAATTTCCTGAAGTCTCCGCCGCTTGGATCCTGAAGTTGGAGGGAGAACCCGCCCGTCGTACCGAGTCCGCGGATGGAAGGAGGGTTGAAGGCCAGCACGATCGCCTCACGGAGTTTCCTGAACTCCTTGAAGGCATCTGCGATCAGCGGCTTCGCATGCTGGTGCGGCTCCTTTCGTTCATCCCAGGGCTTGAGCGGCACGAATGTCGTCGCCATGTAAGTTCCACGGGTGTTGAAGACGAAATTCTGACCGGTCAGTGCGACCGTCCCATAGACGGCGGGATTCGAGAGAAAGAATCCTTCGACTTTATCCATCACGGCGTTGGTCCGTTTCTTTGATGCTCCGTCTGGAAGCTGAGTGACCACGATAATGTAGCCCTGATCCTCGTCCGGCAAGAAGCCGGATGGGGTCACGCGGAAGAGAGTCAGCGCAAAGAACGCGACGATGCCGAACAGGGCGAGGGAGAGGACTGAGCGTGCGATGGTGCTGCCGACAGCACCGGCATAGCGCGTTTGGGCCCAGCCGAAGACGCGATTGAAGTGCGCGAAAAATCCTTTCCCCGAACCATGACGCGGTTTGAGGATCAACGCGCACAGCGCCGGGCTCAGCGTCAAGGCCACGAACCCGGAGATCGCAACGGAGATGGCGATGGTGATCGCGAATTGCTTGTAGAGCTGGCCGGTGATGCCGCCTAAGAACCCCACCGGCACAAAGACGGCGCACAAGACCAGCACGATGGCAATCACAGGGCCTGTCACTTCCTCCATAGCCTTTTTCGCGGCTTCCTTGGGCGACAATCCTTCTTCCATGTGACGCTCCACATTCTCGACCACGACGATGGCGTCATCCACAACAATCCCAATCGCCAGGATCATGCCGAACAGCGTCAGGGTATTGATGGAGAACCCGAGCGCGGCCATGCCGGCAAACGTCCCAATGAGCGACACAGGCACCGCCACCGCCGGAATCACCGTCGCACGCCAACTCTGCAGGAAGAGGTACACGACCAGGATGACCAGGATCATCGCATCGCGCAAGGTCTTAATGACCTCTTCAATAGACACTTCGATGAATTTCGTCGTGTCATACGGCACGTCGTACGACACCCCTGGTGGGAAGGTCTTGGACAGTTCATCCATCCGCTTGCGGACTAGCCTGACAGTATCAAGGGCGTTAAACCCAGGCGCCAGAAACGTCAGGAGCAGGGCCGTTGGCTTTCCGCTGTACCGTCCTTCCAGGTCGTAGGATTGGGCGCCCAGTTCAATCCTGGCCACATCTTTCAAGCGGATCATGGAACCGTTGGGCAATGCCCGGACGATCATCTCCTCGAAGTCCTTCACCTCCGTCAGGCGGCCACGCGTAATGATGGGGACCGTTAACTCATTCTCTTGGGGTGTGGGCTCTCGTCCGACCAACCCGGCAGGAAAGTCTCGATTCTGTTCGCGGACTACGTTGACAATGTCACTGGGAATCAGGCCAAGTTGTGCCATTCGCACCGGGTCGAGGACCACCCGCATACTGTAGTTCTGCTGTCCGAAAATATAGGCGTCACCGACGCCGGGGAGACGTCTGATGTCGTCGACCACGCGAACGGTGGCATAGTTCGCGAGAAAGAACGCATCGTACTTGGGATCAGCCGACTGCAGGACCAAGACGGCCAACAGATCGGTCGAGAGTTTCTTCACTGAGATGCCCTGACGAATGACTTCCGGTGGGATGTTTGGTTCTGCCAGCTTCTCCCGGTTCTGGGTCTGAACCTGCGCAATATCGATGTCCGTATCGATCTCAAACGTCAGGCGGAGGATCATGTGCCCGTCATTGGTGCTGGTGGAGTCGTAGTAGAGGAGGTTGTCGATCCCGGGAATCTGTAGCTCGATGACACGGGCCACAGAGTCCGCAACTACCTCGGCACTGGCCCCAGGGTAGTCCGCGTCGATCTGCACGACAGGAGGGGTAATCCGCGGAAACTGGGCGATTGGCAGGGTCGCCATCGCCACCAAGCCGATCACCACAATCACGATCGACAGGACAGAGGCAAAGATCGGCCGGTCAATGAAAAACCTTGGGCTCATTTGGACGCCTGAGTCTTCGGACCCGATAGTTGATTCTCGGAGGATTCGACTTCAACAGATACCGGCTTCACAACTGATCCCGGGTTGATTCGTTGCAGACTATCCACGACCACCTGTTCCCCAGAGGTCAAGCCTTCTTCGACAAGCCATTGATTGCCTCGCCAGTCAGTGGCCTTGACGTCACGGATCTCGACCTTGTTGCCCGAGCCGATGACGTACACGAACGGTCCTTTCGGTCCTTGCTGCACTGATCGTTGAGGAACCAACACAACGCCGTTCCTCGACACGCCATGAAAGCGAATCGCGACGAACTGACCTGGTACGAGGATTCCTGCGTGATTGGGGAAGGTCACCCGTGCCGGCCTCTCCCCGGTTTCGGTGCGCAGCCCCACATCCAGCAAATCCAGAGTCCCATCATGAGGATACGTGCTGCCATTGAGAAAAATGAGCGTGCCGGTCAGGTTGTAGACCCCAGGGTGCTCTATCTTCTTGGCGGCAATATCCTCCCGCCGCTTGATCAGAAACGCCTCTGGCGCGTTGACGACGACGTACATCGGATCAATCTGGTGAATGATCGTCAGCAAATCAGTTTGTGCTGAGACCAAGCGCCCTTCATACACCCTTGTTCGCTCGATCAATCCGGTGATCGGCGCCAGAATGATGGTATTATCCAGATCAAACTTGGCCTTGACCAAATCCCCCTTGGCCGCATCCAACCCAGCCTTGGCAGCCAATTGTTGTGCAACCGCATCATCGACATCCTTTTGGCTCACTGCCTGCTCGGCCAAGAGCGGTTTCACGCGTTCCAGATCTTGCTCCGCCTGGACTAAGCGCGCTTCAGCCTGGGCCACTCGGGCCGTGGCACTGACGACAGCCGCATGGAATGGCACCGGATCGATTCGATACAGTCGGTCGCTCTTCTTAATTTTCCTACCCTCTTGGAAGTAGCGTTCCTTGATGATTCCCGTCACCTGCGATCTGATCTCCACGATGCGCGAGGCTTCCGCTTGACCGATAAATTCCGGTTCATCAGGAACCGACTCAGCCGTCACGGTAACCACCCCAATTTCCGGCACGGGGCGAGATGGCGAGGAAGCCACTTCTCCTTTACAGCTCATCAGAAACATGGCCCCCCCGATAAAGGTCAAAAGGTAAGGAGCCTTTTTGAGCATCCCAGTCATGCTTGGGATAAGTGCTGGGCCAGGCGGACCCATTTTCCGATTTGGTTGCATCACGTTTGTATCATGTATTTCTTCAACTCGAGGGAAAGCGGCCGGTGTTCCCCAACGAAAACCTATCTCAAAATCGCCTTTGAGAATAGGATCGGTTTCGCTGAAGGGGCGTGAGCCGCAAACAAACTTCAGATCTCTTGGTAAGATTATGGTCATAATCCCGAACCTCACATGGGCAATATTTTCCCAAATTGGGTTTTTCAATTTAGAGATATGTTCTAGTTTGAAAAATGAATAACATTGGATCCCCCCATCTCACTGCCAATTTCCAGCTCAGCGGGCCGGGGATGCGTTCGTTCCGCTTTCGTTAAATAATTCGCGATGTGCTGTTCCTTCGACGTCGAGAATCCCGAGCATCCCTTTTTCAAGCCTGGACGGAGCATGGTCCACAAGCAAGTACCGCCCCGTAACTTCCAGTTTCAGTTCGACCAAGGCCGCTCCTCCAGACGGCACCGGAGTCGTCTGGCCAGTCTTCAGTGGCGGGCTGGTCAGGGAAGCCAAGTCGTAGAGCCGGTCGAAGTGCTCACCGATGAAAGGAATGACAACCTGGCGTGGCGTCCCTCCGAAGATTTCAAGTCGTTCCACGGTTTCACCCAAACAAAATGTCACTTCACAGTTCCGCATTTGATCCATGAGTTCTTTAACAATTTCTTCGTCCGCGAATTCGAGCGGTCGTTTTCGCTTGTCGAGCACGGTCACATCGATTTCCAGCGCTGCGAACATGGTGGCATACTCGATCTCAATTTGCAGAAAGCGCCATCCCTTCTGAAAACTGTGTGCCTCGTTTCGCGTTAGCCTTTTTTATCTTTTTCCATGAGCATCCACTCATATATGTACCGTGGGCAATGGAGCACATCGACGCTGCTTGCCTCGCAGGCATTCAGAAAGCGAACGACCTCGACATCCACGAGAGTCACTTCGCTGAGGTCCAACGCGAGCCGCGACTGGTCGCCTGTTAATTGCATTTTCAATTCGTTCAGATGCTCCTCTCGCAGCCGCCCGCTCAGGCGAATAATAGTCCTGCCTCCCTCAGCAGTTATTTCAATCTTCAGTGTCATTTGCGCTACGCATGATCTGCTGAGGATATGACGCAAAGACAATACCAAGGGTAAGTACGCGAACTATCGACTCTTAATGAGACAGCGGCTGACGAATTTTCAGCATTTGCTGAATTGTCGGCAAACAGGAGCAGTCACCTACATCGATATGGTGTTAGTTCATTCCGATGGAGGAAAAGGTGAGAAGGTACGGGGCTCAGTCAGAAGTAGGTTCATTCGAGAATGAATGAAGGGCCAAACACCCACTCTTACAGTGGACGTGCGAAAAACTTGCGGTCTCCTTATTGTGTTTCAGTGAGGTTGATCAACTTGTAAACCGATGCTTGACGATTCCCAGGCTCTTGATTTTCGAGTCGAGCGTCTGCCGCGGAATTCCAAGCTTCGCCGCTGCGCCGTTTGGGCCTGATACCTGGCCCCGCGACTGCGCCAGAGCGGCCTCTATCATTTCTCTTTCCCGCTCGACGATGAAGGCTGCCAAAGGAACGGCTGGCCCAGTTTGCCGGTCCCGCTCCCCCTTCAACCAGGTCTCGTCGACGGAAAATGTTTCGCCGTCACACAGGACAACAGCCCGTTCGATGACATTCTGTAGCTCGCGAATGTTCCCGGGCCAGTCGTAACTCTGAAATAACTCTAAGGTCTGCTTCCGGATTTGTCTGATCTTCTTTCCGGCCTTTTTCGCGTAGCGTTCGACTAGGTATTCGACGAGCAAGGGAATGTCGTCGACCCGTTCGCGCAGCGATGGTATCTGGATTGGAAAAACATTCAGCCTGTAAAAGAGATCCTGACGGAAACTATCTGCAGCCACAGCAGCTTCCAAGTCGCGGTTGGTTGCAGCCACCACTCGCACATCCACGGAAATCGGTTGGCTACCTCCGACTCGTTCAATTTCCCGCTCTTGGAGTACCTGCAATAGGGCTATTTGCATTTCGACCGGCAGTTCGCCGATTTCATCTAAGAAAATCGTCCCACCGTCAGCCAACTCAAAACGCCCTTGGCGCCTGTGCGTCGCGCCCGTGAAGGCCCCTTTTTCATGGCCGAACAGTTCCGAGGCAATTAGTGTCGACGGAATGGCCGCGCAATTCACACGAACAAACGCCCGAGAGGACCGTGTCGACAGCCGGTGAACCGCACGAGCGATCAACTCCTTACCCGTTCCTGTCTCACCCAGAATGAGCACTGTAGAATCCGTTGGTGCAACTTTTGCCACTTGCGCCAGAACCTTGCGAAGCACTTCCGACGACCCAACGATTTCCTCAAACATCGAAGTGCGATCAATTTCTTCGCGTAATGCCAAGTTCTCGTTTCGAACCCTTTCTTCAGCCAACTTACGATCCTCGATATCAGTACCTGTTGCATACCACCGAACCACATGTCCATGCTCATCGTGCAGCGGGTTGTATCGGATGAGAAACCAGCGATATCGGCCGTCTTTGCGGCGCGCTCGTTGCTCCAATTCAAATGGAACTCCATGTTCCAACGCATGCTGGCGCCTATCCCGTACACTTTCTATATCATCAGGATGAAAGATTCTCGTGCGAAAATCGTCCTTGCTGACGTCCTCTGAACTCAAACCGCAGTACCCGAGCACTAACTGATTCGCATAGAGCGCTTTGCCTTCGGGTCCCAGGACAAAAATGAAATGAGGTATGGCATCCGTGATGCGCCGAAGCTCCTTTTCGTCTTGATGCAGCTTCTCTTCCGCCCGCTTGCGCTCGATACCTTGCGCGATCGCGTCGGCGATCGAGGCGAGCGTCTCGAGCGTGGCATTGGAAAGTGAGTGACGCGCAAACAACGCCATCACTCCCACCACGCGCTCCTCGACAATCAGTGGGTATCCAGCGAAGGAAACAAAACCACATGCCCGTGCCCAATCCTTATCACTGACGCGAGGATCGTTTAACACGTCGTTGGTTAAATGCGGCTTCCTCTCTCTGGCAATCCAGCCGACCTTCAGGTTTCCGACGGGGATGCGGCCGTATGACCCATCCAAACGGGTGTAGATCCCTGCGCTGGCTTTCAGCTCTAACATGGTTCCTTCTTTATCCAGCGTCCAGATTCGAGCGAAGCCCGCGTCGAGGTGCCGCACGATGGCGTCCGCGCATCCACGCAAAGCCTCTCCCAAGTGGGCCGACTTGGAGAAGGCAGCGCTTACATCAGCCCGAACCCCTGCTTGGCGCACCTGCGCGGTCCGGATCTCCTCTACCTGCTTTCGATCTTCGATGTCGGTCATCGTTCCAAACCATCTGACGATATTTCCTTCCTTGTCATTGATCGGCACGGTACGAAACAGGAACCATCGGTATGCTCCATCGTGACGCCGCAGGCGCACTTCCTCTTCCCCAGGCTTTCCAGCAGCTAGAAAGGCTAGCCACCTGTCCATTAATTTTGGTAAATCTTCGGAATGAATTGCGGCTTTCCAACCCCAACCAAGGGCTTTTTCCATGGATAACCCGGTGTAATCAAGCCATTGTTGGTTCAGAAATTCTGCGGTGCCCTTGGGCGCGCAGGACCAGGCCAAAATAGGCATTTTATCGATTATCATCCGGAGAAAATTCTCCGAAGCCGTCATTGCGGTGAAATCTTTTTCCATTACATTTATCTTTTGGTCTTTTTCCTAAGACATCCTATGCGTTCACCTAAATCGCCTCTTTTGCCGACGCGGTGAATGTCGCCGCATTCGTTCTGACGAACTCCTGCACGGTCAGCGACCCCTGCCCTGTTAGCGTAAGCACGTCGTCCGACATCCGGTCGTAGCGTCCTGCGCAGTGCAGATCGGCCATCGTCGCGAGGTGGTTCACCAGGTGAACCGGCAAGCCGCGTTCGAAGCAGCCCATCCCGCACTGTTTGACCGGAATGCCCTGAAAGGTGATCGTGCGGCCCAGCCCCTTCGAATACTCCTGTGCATAGAAATTCATGTTATCGGACTGCGGACGGGTCAGGTGATAGATCTTGCCGATATGCGGCTGCGGGTGACCGAGCAGGGCGGCGAAGTCGAGCATCGTCTCGATCGCCGGCGGCGAGCCAGTGGGCGAAACTGAGACGCTGCGCTCCTGCATGATGAGCGAGAACGCCCCGACCGGAATAGGTTCAAGCACGGCACAGAGGGCGTGCAACCGGCCGTTGGACGTGAGCGTGCCGATCATCACGTCCCAATCAAGCGTCACGTTAACGGTGCTGATCAGGAGGTCGAAGCGGCCGCCAAGTTTTTTGATCGCTGCCGAGTCTTTGATGGTGCCGACGTGGTTAGCCCCGAAACGCTTCGGGTCATCGAACGTGCGCTCGCTCGACGTGAACGCCGTCATATCCCGCCAAAGGGCCGCCGCGAATTTGACCGCCATGTGGCCCAACCCACTGAGGCCGATGATGCGGTCGGCTTGGCGTACCTCCCCAACGGCGCAAAGACGGTGATCCCCCACCCACAAGAACGGCCCTGGCTCAGCAACATTCAGGTTGTCGGAAAGCGGGATGGCCCACGCCCAGTGCGAGCGGATGTGGGGGGCGAACCCGCCGCGATGCCCGAGGATGGTCGGTTGCACTTGTGAGCAAAGAGGATGGTTTCCCGACATGCACTGGTGACAGTGTGTACAGTTCCCCGAGTTCCAACCGACGCCGACGCGCTGTCCGAACTTGAGCCCTTTGGCGTTCGGACCCATGTTTGAGACCCGCCCGATAACCTCGTGGCCGAAAGTCGCGGGGTACTGCGACAGGCCCCAGTCATTGTTCAAGACGGAGAGATCAAAGTGACACAACCCGCTGTGGTCGACGGTGACTTCAACGTCCTCGTCCCCGAGAAGCCCGAGATCCACGGGTTCCAGCCCAATCGGCTGTTTCGCCGCCTTTGCAATCCAGGCCGTATCATTCATCGCGGCTCCGAAACTGAAACTTGGGCCGGGGGGGACGGCGGACGAAGACGCCGACTGTTTCTGCTTCAATCCGCTGGCTCGCTTGTTGCGGGTTTGGGATGAAGTGGACGTGGATATTCCATTCTGTGGGTGAGGGTCAGGTTGCGGCGATCGCCCCTTCGGACCATGCCAGCCACTCGATCGCGATAAGCGTTCCACGCAAGATCGGGTGCAATGCGCCATGATAGGGGTACTTGCTGGGAGCAATGAAGTTATCATGAGCTCTCCAGAGTTAGGCCAGCTCCCGCGCGGATTAGGCGCGAGACTCGACCGTCAGGCAGCCATCGTGGCGAATGTGGTGGGGAAAGCCCGTGGAATTGAATTAATGCCCAGGAACGCCCAACGACACGACCGCTACGTCGGGTGGGAACTAAGGGGCGATACTCTCGAAGGTAATCTCGGCAGGAGCCGCCGATTCCATAACGGTCGAGCAACCATGACCTAACAACAGGTTTGGACCAGTAAGCAGAAGAGCCATGATGAGCACGGCATGACGCCTTCACCCCTCCATCCTCCCTGCATAACCATTTCCAAAGGGAAACGGTAGCATTATGCCTTCTCAGGGTTCAATGGCTCGGTCTCGTCGGGCTGGATTCCATAAAAAACTCGTAAATATGCACGGGAAACCCATAAAGATTTAGGCGTACAGCCGATGCGGTGCGGAAGAAGTGACATGCACCCACTGGACAGCATGGGAGTGTTGAATAATAATAATTTCCAAGGGCATATTGACCCACAGGCACGTTGCATATTAGAGGCCTCGGGGCTGTTCAAAAAAGGTGTCCAGCAAGGCCGCAGTCATTTTTGCGCGCAGAGCGTACTTCCAGTACGTGAGCACGGAAAAATGGCGAGAACGCCGCTGGCGGCTTTTTTCAACAGCCCCAGCATGAAAAAGCCAACCCCCAGCTATCAACGTCAACGTTTCCTCTCTGAGATTATCAGTCACGCCGTTGAATGCTTCTTCCGAGGCCTCTTTAAAAGTCAGTGGCACGAACCACAGCGACTGGTCACCGATAAACTCCGAAGTTATGATGCTGCGAATCGCACGATCATGCCGACGGTGCCTCACCTCAAATCATGTCTATGCGAACATTCAAGCGGAGGTGTCTCACCAACCCACTCGCCAATGTGAATGGACCATGCACGGCTTTTCCTCATCCACTCAAGCACAGCGGTTTCTCACACTCCATGGATTAATGCAGAACCTGTTTCGTCTTGGCCGCCACCTCATGCTGGCGGTTAACTTTCGGCTCTTACGGACTCAGGCGTTCCAGTTTGGAGGGAAGTCGTGTGTGCATGAAATGTGACGCCACGATTCTACAAAGCCCTTCCCTTTCGGCTGCAGGCCGTTAAGTTGACAAAACCGTCGATGCGTCTCCTTCTCACAATCGGTACTGTTGACGGACAACGAGTCTCATCAGGAACCAAGCAGACATTTCCTCGACCCCCCACTCGTTTCATAGAATCGGGCCTCGATCATATTTCCTTCAGGATCAGAAAAATAGATGGAGGTTCCGGATCCACGAGCTCCCCACCGTTGGACAGGCCCTTCGCTGATGGCAATCTTATGATCACGAAGTCGGCCATGTAAGTCTTCCCAATCCTTTTTGGTGAGGGAAAGACAAAAGTGATTCAGGTTGCGGAATCCTTGCCCCGCCGAGACCTCATGTTCCCACAACTTCTTCGGAAACAAATCGATCACGGTATTTTGATTGATGCGAATAGAAGGAAACGGCGCGTTCCCGGTACGATAGTCTTCGAGGCGCTCTGCCGGTAACATCAAAATGTTTGTGTAGAAATCGATTATGGCTTCATCATCTTCAATATTCAGCACAATGTGATCGAGAAATCCTTGCATAGACATATTCCTCTGTTGCCCACACACCATTACGTCGGGCGGGAAATTCCAAGTTTTTTCATTTTTGAGATCAACGTGGTGCGTTTCATCCCCAGCCGTGCCGCCGTACCTGAAGTACCGCCGATCACCCATTTGGTATCCTGCAGAGCACGGAGGATGTGATCCCGTTCGGCTCCTTCTAATGTCGTTATGGGCTGAGTCGACCGCTGAAGGTTTGCTTTGAGGTCCAATAACGGCACAGACAGTTCGGAACCCTGCGAAAGAATCACGGCGCGCTCAATCAGGTTTTCCAGTTCACGAATATTCCCCGGCCAGGGATAGCCTGCCAGACGTTCCATCGTCCTGGTCGGAATGGTTTCGATGGGCTTTTTCATCCTGGTGGCATACCGCTGGGCAAAATACCGCACAAGAATCGGGATATCCTCTTGCCGGTCGCGAAGAGGTGGAATCGTGATCGGAAAGACATTCAACCGGTAATACAAGTCACTACGAAACTCCCCGGCTTCCACCATCTGCAATAAATCGCGATTGGTGGCCGCCGCCAGACGAACATCCACACGGATCGTGCGGGTCCCGCCCAGCCGTTCAAACTCCTGTTCCTGGAGCACCCGGAGCAACTTGGATTGCAATTCCAACGGCACTTCCCCGATTTCGTCCAGGAAAATGGTACCGCGATGGGCAAGCTCAAAGCGCCCGACCTTTTGAGAAATCGCCCCCGTAAAGGCCCCTTTTTCGTGGCCGAATAGTTCACTTTCCAACAGACCCGTGGGAATGGCGGCGCAGTTAATTTTGACAAAGGCCTGGTCTTTTCGCGTGCTGAGTTGGTGGAGCGCGCGGGCAATGAGTTCCTTGCCTGTGCCCGTCTCACCCAGAATCAGCACCGTCGAATCGGTCGGGGCAACAATTTCCAATTGTTGGAGGACACGCTTTAAACCCGGACTCTCGCCGACAATTTCCTCGAAGTTGGTTTCTGTCCGAATTTCATCCCGGAGATACACATTTTCCTTTTCCAGCTTTTCTTTTAATTCGGTAATTTCCCGATAGGCAAGAGCATTATCAAGCGCAATCGCCACTTGTCCGGCGACTTGCGTGAGCAGGTCGGCATCCGCCGTGGAAAAGGCCGAGGGACGGGTGCTGCCGACATTCAATGTTCCCAGGACCCGATCGGGCAGCATGAGGGGCACACAGCACCCGGATTTCACGCCCTCTGCGATCAACTGTCGGGCGGTATCGGAATGAAATTGTTGCAGATCGGCTTCATGCCAACACACCGTTTTTCGTGATCGAAACGCTTCTCCGGCGGGCGTGTCATCAAGCGCAATGGAATGGCTTCCCCCCAACAAGCCTTTTCCTGAAGGAAAATTCAGCACCTGTCGACGGAAGTTCTTTGCATCGGCATTATAGAAATATAAGCTGGTGGCTTCATGGGGAATCACCCGTCGCAAGGACGTGACCATGGTGGCAAACAAATCCCCCAATTCCAATTTGGATACCACTGCATTGTTGACGTCCAACAAAACTTGTAGACGATCCCGCTCGCGGCACAATTCCTCCTGATGCAGAACATTGTCCACGGCAACCGCCACCTGCCTGGCGACCTGAAGCAGAAACGTCAATTCCGAATCCTGGTAGGTTCCCTTTTCCACGCTCGCGAAGTCGATTGCTCCCAGACGGCGTAATGCGGTCGTCAACGGGACCGTACAAATAGACTGCACCCCGTCTTCGAGCATTAACGGGAGCACTGTGGGAAACCGGGAGTCCTGAGTCAGGTCGGAAATAATCAACGGCTGCTGGGTTTGCCACACCCAGCCACTGGGATGGGCATCCAAAGCCCACTCTTTCCCGCCCTGAATATCCGCAGGAATATTGGCCTGAATGAGGTAATCCTGGATGGTGTTCCGCTCGGACCGATGGAGAGCCAGGCCGATGAAATTGAGCGGGACGATGCGGGGAAGTCGTTGAGCCAGGTCCTGTAACAGGGTGGTCAGGTCCCGATGGGCCGCGATCGATTCTGATACCTCCAGCAGAGCGTGGGAACGCGGATCAAGATCCCCGGAAATCGACTGAGTCCGTTCATTCATAGGACAAGAGTATCGCCGATTCCGTATATCAAAAAAAAGTCACCCGGCCCCCGGTTGCCTCCTGCGATCAGGAGGCACTCGTCGGTGAGGCAAATGTGATTCCAATGTCCTGAACCTCCCTGTAGGTAAAAGCCAGACCAAGGATTCATCATGCAGATCCCCGACTTGGATCCGATTACCCCAGGGATCCCGGAAATCACATCGAAAATCCGGATGGACCTCCAGTCCGTATTTCTTGGTGATTTTTTCCCGTACTTCCTTTACCTGAGCGTCATCCCGGACCATGATGCCGAAATGTTTGGTGCGATCCGGTTGAAGGGTTTTCACTTCAAAAATGGCCAAAAACTGATGCTCTCCCATTTTGCACCAGGCAGCCCCCTCACCGCCTCGTAGCATCTCAAGATTGAAGACATCCGCATAAAACTCGACGGCTTTTTGCGCATCGTCAACTTCAATCACCACATGATTGACTCCATAGACTTGTACCGGCATGACGGTTTCTCCTTTCCCCTATTGAGGTTCATCAGGCTTTTCCGTGGGTTACTCCCATTCTCGTGCTCTTCTTTCGACATGAGGCAGCTTCGAATTCCTCTCCTTTGTAAGGAGAGGGTCGGTGAGGTAGAGTCCGATGGTTATCAGTAAAACATCACTGGGCAATCATTGAAGGCCCCGCAGAGGCTACCTCCCCTTTGCCCCTCCTTACAAAGGAGGGGGACTCTGGAACGTTCACCCTTGAATATTTACCCATGCGAATGTCGTAAGAGCCCCCTATTTTTTGGTGATGATGACCCGTTCATTGGATGCAGGGATATCCTGCATGATGCTCTCGCCAAATCCGGCATGGCGGAACATGCGGTCATATTCACTGAAGACATAGGCATCCCCGGCAGGCGTGGTGGCCAACATAATCAAGCAGAACTCCGCCATCGGCGCCGGAGAAATGCGATCTTCATTAGGAATAAATTCCAGCGTGATCACAGACCCTCCCGGCTTGAGTGAGCCATGAACCTTTTTCAAAAAGGCGTCGCAGGTGGGGACATCGAAGTGATGCAGAAAATTCGTGAGAAGGATCACGTCATAGTCTTTCTCGAATTCCACCTCAAAGGCACTCCCCGGCAATTCATGAAATCGTTTGGTGATCCCGGCTGCCTGCGCATTCTCTCTGGCCACCGTCAACACATTGGGCCAGTCCTGTGCCGTAATCTCAGCCTCCGGGATTGTGCGGGCGATTTCGATGCCGAACATCCCATGACCGGCTGCCACATCCAAAACCTTCCGGGTACCCGGGGCTTCCTGCTTCACCCAATTGGCAATCCACTCAGCCGGACCTTTCATTAACGGAACCATAGACCGCGCAAACGTCACCCAATCCGGATGTTCCGGTGCCAGGGTTCCTTTCTCCCCGACCACTGTTCCCCCTTTTCGAACGGCACCAGTGAGCTGTTTGAATCCTTCCACGAGAGGAGATGACAACATAAAGTTCAGAGTCGGCCCTAAATACGCAGCCGACGTCTTCGTTAAAAATAACTCCGAATCAGGAGTCAACTGATATTCCTCCCCCTGTTTGGTCAGAAAACCTCCCACTGTCAGATAATCTCCCAACATTCTCAGCCCTCGCTCAGCACCTCCACATCGGGTAGCTAAGGCTTTTGGCGTACGATGGCCTTCCGCGATGGCCGAAAACAGTTCCAGTTCAATGGCGGATTTCAGTGCCGCTGTCCGCATATGCCCATTGACGGTTTGAAAAAACAATGCCGGTGAAGGTCCTTCAGTAGGTTTGGTTGTTGCCATGCTATGCTCCCATCTTTGAAATTGTCTTATTCATAATAATTCGTGGGAATTGCCACGCTCCCTCGAATACCCCTGTATTTCCCGGCTGTGTGCGCCCATCCGTACGACGACGAACAACAACCGGGGAAGATTACAACGTCAGGGGTTTGATCGGTGCCAACACCAATGTCGGATCGTGCTTCCAATCCACCTCCGGCGCATCGACATAGAGTTCTACCTCGTTCCCATCGGGATCATGAAGATAGAGACTTTGACTTACGGTATGGTCACTCATACCTCCAATGGTGATACCGGCCCGATCAAGATCCTGCTTGGCCGCACGAAGGTCATCAAGACTCTCCCCAACCTTAATGCCAATATGATAGAGGCCACGCCTCCTTCCTGAAGGCGGTCCTGGAACATCGCCGACTTCAATTAACAGCAGTTCATGATGAGTCCGGCCGGATGTGAGGGCCGCCGCTTTCCCTCCGAAAATCTTTCCGACTTCCTGAAACCCCACCACATCACGATAGAATATCAAAGACTGTTCGAGATTTTTGACGTAAAACACCACATGTCCTAAATATTGGGCTTTCATAATATTATGCTCCTCTGTCTTGAGAAAAACGAAACGGTCATCAATCAATCTACCGTTTCTTCGATGCCCTTCCTGCCTTACTTACTCTAACCTAAGGCAATGATCATTCCAGTTTTTCATCGGCACCCCCTGAATGCAAAAGATGCTTTGCCAAGCCATATGAAGCAAAAAGGGATTCATGCTAGTGAGACGAGGGGAAAAGTCATTGCCGAAATATCGACAGAATGACGATATTCCGGCAGATTGAAGGAATGTTCGAAATGGATTGGGATAGGCCAGGCACAATAAAAGACGGGAAGAACATTACAACATGTAAGTCGCTGCGGATAATAGGCCATGCAGATTCTCCAAGGCGGAGAATCTGCGTTCAGGAAATCAGACGGAAACCTTCTCTCATTTATCCTTTTGGACTTTGGACGCGGCACCGATACTCTCCAACCCTGCTTGCGCACATGCGGCATCCAAATGCCCACCTGGCGCTCCACCAACCCCGATACCACCTACCACCTCTCCACCGATTTCAATGGGAAGCCCGCCACCAAGCATAAGGATATTCTCGTTCATATCCCGCAACGCTTGAACCGCCGGCATCTTGGCAATCAACTCGCCCAATTCAGCAGTGGGTCTTTTCACACTGGCCGAGGTATAGGCCTTTTTTCGGCTGCTATCCACCGTATGAGGACCGGCACCATCCTCTCGCAATAACGCCCTCACCACTCCGGCCCGATCGACGACTGCCGCACTCACTCGATATCCATCTTTTGTGCATTGTTCGACCGCCACAGTTGCGGCCTTCGTGGCCAATGAGAGTGGCAGCACCGCCTCACGCGGCAGCTCAGCCCCAGACACGCCCGTTGCGAACAGCCCTCCCAGGCATATCATGGCCATTCCGGATATCAACCTCGAATGTCCAATGATGCCATTCATGAAACATTTTCCGATCATGAAACCCTCCTTTGATAACGTAGGATGATCCGTGTGCTGACGTGATGGCGATTGTCCGGCTGGGCCCGCCAAGTTGTCAATCTCTCCTCCATCTTGCGGTCTTATTATCGGGCTCCCGCAGATTCCAGCATGTGAACGATAGGTGTGAATCCCTTGTTGCGAGCATGTTGCAGCGGGGTGATGCCATCCCCATCCGGCAGATTTATATCGGCACCCGCCTTCATAAGCATTCCTACAATCTCCTGATGTCTGGGACCCCCGTCACTCAGGATAATGGCCTCCAACAACGCGGTCCAACCCAATCGATTCACATGATTGATATCCACATCGGTCTGCAATAAGGCCCTCGCCGTTTCCACATGCCCTCGCTCACATGCCGGAATCAAGGCCGTCCCCCCGAACCGGTTATAAATTGTAAAATCGGGATTGGCCGCTAAGATCAGCTGTAACATCTCGAGGTATCCTCTCGCTCCGGCCAACAGCAATGGACTGTCCAATTGACGATCCTGCGCATTCACATCCGCTCCAGCCTCAATCAACAACTTGGCGCTTTCAACATGATTGCGATCAACGGCCAAGAGTAACGCCGTTTGCCCCTTTCCATCTTGAGCATGAATGCTTGCTCCTTGTTTCAACAATTGCCGGATCATGGCTGCATCATTTCGTTCCGCTGCGTGAAGCAACGCTCCATCCAAATCTCGACTTGACTCTTCAGGCATGGCAAAGTCTGGTCCGCCAACCACTATTAGAAAAACGATCATCACAAGGAGTCCTATCGTTTTCATCCATGCCATGTGCAGTTAATCGGGGCTTTCCATTGTGTGTCCGGTTTCACTGACCCTCGAGTCAGCATCGAGGACGAGGTAAGACAAAGCCTGAGTCGGCAAGAAAAAGACAGGGGGAAGAGAATGGAGAATGTTCAGCAGCACACAACTCCCGGCTCATTGACGGGCGGCAATCAATGGCTTCTTCGTTGAAACCTCTGAATACCGGCACACAACCAATTATTGACCGGCTTGCTTGTGATGTGTTGAAGGCGTTTTCACCGGCAGAAAAAGCTCCAACGGTTTTTCCAGGGCTCGTTTAAATGACTGAAGAAACCGTGCCCCTTGCGCACCATCGAGCGCTCGATGATCGCAGGAGAGCGTGACTTTCATTCGGCGGGACAACTTTATGGCCTGCCCTCGTGCCACTGGAACAACATTCACCGCGCCTATGGCCAAAGAAGCCGCTTGTGGCGGCATCAGGACCGCAATGAAATTGTCCACCTCATACATCCCAAGATTCGAAATAGAGAACGTGGCCCCGGCATATTCTTCCGGAGTGAGCTGTTGGCCTTTGGCCCGGACAAACAGATCACGAATCTCTTCAGCGACTTGCAGAATATTTTTTCCGGCGCAATCCCGTATCACAGGAGTAATGAGTCCCTCCTCCAGGGCCACCGCGATCCCGATATCAATCGTGGCATGCCGCCGTATGGTTTCCCCCATGAATGAAACATTGATTTCAGGATGACGGGCCAAAGCCAGGGCGGCCGCACGAACGAACAAGACCGTTAAACTCAAGGGGGAGTTATTCACTTCCTCCATCTGCTTCCGAAGCCGCTCGGCCTGATCCATGGCCACTTCGGTGGTGAGATAAAAATGCGGGACAGGGGCCTTGCTTGACGTGGTCACTCGAGCGATCGCCTTGCGCATTTGGCTCAGAGGAATGTCTTGGGTTTGTCCCTCAGAAACCTTGGAAGTATCCATCTGTCCCTGAATATCGGCTTCAACGATCCGGCCTTCAGGGCCGCTTCCTTTGATTGTGGACAAATCAATCCCCTGTTCTTTCGCCAACGCCTTGGCTCGAGGCGACACTTTGATCTTTGCCTCCGGTCGCGCCTCTGCCTTCGTTGCCGGGGCTTCTGTTTTCGCACTGCCGGATTTTTCATCCTTGGCCGGGATGGATGGTGCCGGGGACGGAGGAGAAGGCTTTTCCTTTCGTGAAGGAGGAGGAGAATCCTTTTGAGGTTCACGTGCTGCAACCTGGTCCTCAGATGTCTCAGCCAGCGTGGCCTCAATATCATCGTCCTGCTCTCCGATCACGGCAATGAGCTTCCCGGCTTTCACGGTTTCCCCTTCGGGCACCAACACTTTTTTCAGCACGCCGGACCCAAAGGATTCCAGATCAAGGACGGCTTTGTCCGTTTCAATTTCCGCCAGAATGTCTCCCGACGTCTACAGCATCCCCCTCATGCTTTTTCCAAGCCACCACCACCCCTTCCTCCATCGTGTCCGTGAGTTTGGGCATGACGACGCGCGTAATCATAGGCCTCTCCTGTTATGGCAGAAAAATCCTTTGAAAGACTCTGTGGGGAATACTGTTTGACAAACGGTCATGACAAAAATAGGTTGTATGTTAAAGCATCTCTTTGACCGCCGATATGACCCGAGCCTGATCCGGAATGGCCAGATCTTCAAGCGGCCGGGCATACGGCATGGGGACTTCTTCACCGGCGACCCTGACGATAGGCCCATCTAATAAATCAAATCCTTTTGAATAGATAGTCTCAGCAATCTGAGCGCCTAACCCGCAAAACTCCCAACCCTCTTCCACAATGACGACACGCCCTGTTTTCTTGACAGATTCGAGAAGGGTATCGATATCCAGGGGTTTTAATGTCCTTAGATCGATGACTTCGGCATTGATGCCTTCCGTTGATAACGCTTCCGCAGCCTCAAGTGCCAGTAAGGCCATCTTTGAATAGGCTACAATGGTCACATCACTTCCTGTTCGCGTCACAGCGGCCTTGCCGATCGGCAGGGTGTAATCCTGCTCAGCCACCTCGCCTTTCGTGCCGTAGAGAAGTTGCGCTTCAATAAAAATAACCGGGTTTTCATCCCGAATGGCGCTCTTCAATAATCCTTTCGCATCAGAGGGCGTTGCCGGTGCAATCACTTTCAGTCCGGGGACATGGCAGAACCAGGCCTCAAGACTCTGCGAATGCTGGGCGGCCAGTTGATGGGCCGCACTTCCCGGCCCACGGATCACCATGGGCGCTGATAACTGACCTCCGGACATATAGCGAATTTTCGCCGCATTATTCACGATTTGGTCAAGGGCAAGAATGCCGAAATTAAAGGTCATCAATTCAACAATGGGCCGCAACCCGGCCATCGCCGCGCCAATGGCCAACCCGGTGAATCCGGCTTCGGTAATCGGCGTATCTAAGACCCGCTCAACGCCGAATTCCTCCACAAAGCCTTTGCTCACTTTAAAGGCGCCCTGGTAATACCCGACCTCTTCCCCGATTAAAAAGACACGAGGATCCCGTTGCATTTCCTCACGCATTGCCTGATTCAAGGCTTCTCTATAGGAAATCAACATGGTTCGGCATCATCTAAGAATGGTTGATCATCGTGTTGCATGAAGAAGAAGGTACCAGCCCAATACTTCCAACTTAGCCTTTGTAAGAGCACAATTTTTACTCGACTAAGACATCCTCATGAAGCGCGCCGGGCTCAGGGAACGGGCTTTCATCGGCAAACTTCACAGACTCGGTCACCGTTTTAATCACGTCGTTATCCATCTGCTTAAAGTCGGCCTCCGTCGCCAGGCCATCCTGAAGGATCCGGGTCTTGAGAAAAATCAACGGATCCTGCTTGCGGGCTTCTCCAACTTCTTCCTTCGTTCGATAATGACCGTGAGCGGGATCGGACATGGAATGGCCCATAAATCGATAGGTTGACGCCTCAATAAAGTATGGTTGTGGTTCCTTTCGCAACTTCTTCACCACACGCGCAGTCAACTCCTTCACCGCCAGCACATCCATCCCGTCCACTTGTTCCGCTTCAATACCATGCGCCCTGGCCCGTTCGGCAATATCTTTATACAGCAGCATCTCGCGTTCAACCGGCGTACCCATCCCGTACCGGTTGTTTTCGCAAATAAAGATGACAGGTAACTTCCACAACGCAGCCAGATTGAAGGCTTCATGCGTATGCCCGCTGGGAACCGCTCCATCACCAAAAAAGCAGAGAACCACCCGGTCTTCCTTGCGATACCGCGAGGCAAACGCCAATCCGACCGCAAGCGGCAAATGCCCACCGACGATGGCATACCCGCCCATGAAGTGTCGTTCGACGTCGATGAGATGCATCGATCCACCTTTGCCTTTACACAAGCCGGTGGCTTTTCCAAACAATTCAGCCATGACTTTTTTAGGATCCGACCCCCTGGCCAGACAATGTCCGTGATCACGATAGGAGGTAATGACATAATCATCCGGGCGAATCGCATGCATACATCCGACGGCCACCGCTTCCTGACCGATGTATAAATGGAGGAAGCCCGCGATTTTCGCTAAGGCGTACATCTCCGCCGATTTCTCCTCAAAGCGTCGGATGAGGAGCATGTCCCGGTACAGTGCGAGAAAATCATTTTTGTTCGAATGGTGTTCCAATGTACTCTTCGCCATTTACCTATCGTGCTTGATCAACGTTTCGTATTGTGATTCCTTGCAGTGCTCTTTCCGGCTCGTTAGAAGAACTGTAGCAAGAGATCGCATGCCGATACAATTTTTCAAGTCGTTCCCGACATTATTTTTTATCTCCCCTTCCCTTGTGACTATCCCGCCCAAAAATAACCGGTCGTGGACTCCTTGTCTTGTTGACCTCGATTGGAAATTTCAGGAAAAATCTAGGAGCCAAATTTCCCATGTTCTCGGGCGTGAGGGAAATTCCCTCATCAAGCCAAAAGGGACTTTTCTTCTTCAATGACTTTTACGCCTCGATAAAATTGGGATTAGTAATACAGATGAAGGCCGATTCCGATCCACTCGGTTCGCTGAGAATAAAATTGGCCGTTGGGTGAAGCCCCCTTATAATACTCCATTAAGAGTTGAAGGTTCCGATCGCCGATGCGGGCATTTTCGAATTGAAGGCCTGCCATCAGGGAACGGTTGACTGTCCAATTGCTTCTCTCGTTGACCTGAAAATCCGCATACGCCACCGGGCGAATCTTCCCGCTCATGAATGTCCAAGGGCTTGTCAATTCGGCCCCGAATTGGCTCGTGCCGCGCCCTAAGGTATTGGGATCCCGATCTACCAGTATCCCGCCGCCGCCATACACCCGGAACCAGTCGAACAGTTCGTAGGACAACTTCACATCAATTTCTTCATAGGACAAATTGATTCTCTTCGGCTGGTTATTGAGAATGAATTCATCACCAAGATGTGAACTTTGGTGATGGACGCGAAGGAAGCCGGAAAGGGAACCGGTCCGATAGCTGGCAAGAAGGCCGGCAGTATAATCGGCGTTGACGAGGTCTTTGGACGACGCGCCCAGATTGAACACGCTGAAGACTCCGCCCTGGAATGCAATTTCCCATTGTCCGTCGAATGGCGCAGCATCCCGATAGATCGCGAACGTTTCTCCAAAATTTGCCGAGCCGGTTTTTGAGGGTTCGGAACCTTCTGAAATATGACGGTAGGCCACGGAGAACTGTGGCCAACGTGGATCGGCATGAAGCGGATCGAAGAGAAGACCATTGGGAAGAAATTTGGATTCGGGCTCGGGAATTTTTTGGGTGATGGCATCCGATGGAGGAGTTTTGGGAATCACGGAATCGGCCATTGCCCTCAATGACTTCCACTCGCTTGACTCCTGGAATGCTTTCCAGAGCGGTCTGAACCTTCGTTCGGTCCAGCGTGTCGAGCGAAACGGCATAGACGGTCACGACACCATCTTTGACGATCAAGGAGGCATGGGTCGCATTGAACTCATGTTGAAGAACAGCGGCAGCATAGCCGGCGATGTAGGAATCTTCGACCGCGATGGCGTTAGGCATCCACCCAAAAAGACAACAGAGCAGGAACACGATCACGTTTGTCCATTTCCGCAATACTCTATGGGTCATTAAGGAAACAGTAGAGTCTATGGCGAGAGAAGCAACCGGTTGGGTCATTGGAATTTGCGCTCCTTACCGAAAGATGAAAGGTGATAAGAACCCGGCGAGGAAATACCCAACGATCAGGGAACACCGGGAAATTCTCATGGCTGACACCACAGGCCGCTTTCTTTTCTTGAGTGGTCAGGTCAGGGGGGCATGGATGGTCGTATCATGAAGATGTCCTGCTCACAAAATAGCATGATGAATGCGTTTCGGTTGGACAGACAAAACGTCATGGTGAGCGGCATAATTTGGACATTGTCAGATGAAAAAATCCACGGAGTCCCAGGCGGAAAGGTACTGATCCTTTATTCAACAATGACGATCTTGTTCCTATTTGACGTCCCAATAAGAAGGCCGGCTGCAGAGGGAGTCCACAGCCGGCCTTTTTCTGAATATTTCAAAAAGGAATGAGGATTACTTTTTCATAGGTTCCTCTTTCATGGGCTTCTTTTTCGTTTTACCCTTTTTTTCTTTACCTTGGGCCTCAATTTTATCAGGCATGTCCTTGCCTTTGGCGTCGGTTGACATCTCTGTCCCTTTTGCTTTCATGCCCCCCATCGCCTCATCGGCCCTTTTTCATGCCTTCATCTTTCATCGTTCCCGATTGGTCTTTCATTTCGTCTCCCATCCCAGCCGCAAACGAGACGGAACTGATCCCAAACAGAAACACGACAGCTACGCACGCTCAGCATTACGCGCTTCATAGAACCACCTCCTTGAAAAAACACACAGGTTGAATTGTGAAGATGGAAACCGGGGAAGAAACAATACTCTGCTCCGAATTGTTGAATATTGTCAAATCCCATCACGTCTGCTGCAAGATTGACCAGTCACACACGACACAACTCCCATGGACAGAACGCGATGGATCCAGCTATTTCACAAGGAGGTCGACAATATCATTCCAGTTTTTCAGTGTGCCGATAATCGTCGGCTCTCCAAGCTGAACATTGAAGATATCCTCACGAACCATCCGCAACGCAATAACCAGGTCATTGAAATCCACCAGATTGTTGGTTTCAAAGATGGTGAGAAAGTCCACATCCGAAATCCCCGTGGAATGGTACAATTTCCGCTTCACCGTTTTTAAATAGGCAACCGTGGGAATGGTGTGTTCTTTCATCAGCGCCACACGATCCTCTTTGGACAGGTTCCACCATTCGGCATTTTTCCGAATGGGGATCATAATCGCATAAGTAGACGGATCCCCTTCGTATTTCGCCCCTTTCAGTTGTTGCAGCAAATCAGGAAAATCCGGAGCATAATTCAGCCCCTTGGTCACCCCGCTGATCGTGTACTCCAAATCCAAATGCCGGCCGAGGCCGGTACCCCGAAGTTGGGTCAGTAATTGCTGGTTGGCTTTGAGTTCGGCGGAATGCAAGCGAAGCAAAAAATGGGATTCTGTCGTCAATCCATAGGTCCAATATCCATCCACGGTCACCTGACTTTTGAATCCTTCCAGCAGCGCTTTGGCCTCCTCCCCGCCTTTCTGCCTTTCTTCCAGCGGCAAACTGCCCCAATCTTTATCCACCTCAAAAAGGGCAAAGGTCCCAAACACAGGGGCATCGGCGGCCCAGCTTAAACCAGACAACCCAAATTGCACGACCGCGAAAAACAACCAGGATAGTAATACAGGCATATGTTTTCTCTCCTTCCGACCTGAGGCTTCTCTCCAAACATCCAAATGGAAAATTTTCGGGTTACGCATGACCGGATCGATTTCCCTCACCTTCCCTTAGGAATTGTTGAGCGGAAATCACCACATACGCGGGTCGACTTTGGAACGGGCACGAGGGAAGAAACAACCTTTGAAGAAATATTGAGATGAGGAGAAAGGCCACAGCAGAGAAAGGCAGGGGCTACCACAAACAGCATGCCGGTACGGTAGTTTCTGCGGTGGGTCCGCTCCGTGGCGATAAAGCGGCCATCGGCCTTTCAAAAACACGACTTCCAGAACAGTCGGGACTCTCACGAACATTCCCTTTGTGACTGAATGACTATGGCCCTGCAGGCGAAAAGACCATTTGGGGGGACCCCCCCATCAAACGCATGAACATGGATAGTGGTCTCTCATCTCTTCCATTCGTTACACGAGGGGAGTGTTGAAAAATGCCGCCAGCGGCGTTCTGGCCTCCTGGGCCTGCTCACGTATTCCTCCGTATGCTCCGCCCCCCCAAGCGGTTGCGGCCTTTCCTTCGAGAAGCCTTGTATGGTGTTTACGGCTCATTTTTGAGAAGTTAGGAGGAACTGGGGTGGAGGGACATCGAGAAACATCTGCCGCACGGCGGACAGACTTCCTGAGAACTCTCCCACCCACACCGTCAACGTCGATGAAGAATCTCGCGGCAGGGATGCTGACCGCCGATTTGTCCGCAAGCTTACGTTGTGTGTGCCACCCCAGCCCCATTCATTTACTTCTGGAGGATACGCTCATGCCAATCTTGCTGAACGTCGGCGTGGATGTGGGCAAAGACACCCTGGTGGTGGCTTGTGCCGAAAACCATTTTCCTGTCCACAATGTTCCCAATCAGCGTGGCCCCTTGCTGGCTTGGCTGAAATCTCTCCCCAGTGGCAGCCGTATTGGTTTAGAATCCACCGGCCACTATCACGAATTACTGGCTGACTTGGCGCAGACGCACGGGGATTGCGTCTTTCTGCTCAATCCCCGGGAGACTCGGCACTATGCCAAGGCCAGGGGGAATCGCGCCAAAACCGACCGGGTGGATGCCGTCTTGATCGCCCGGCTCATCGCCCAAGAGCACACGCGCCTGCGGGCCTACAGGCCCCCCACCGCCACTCAACGCAAACTGGATCGGATGATTCGTCGGCGCGCTACGATCGTCCGCCTCAAAGGCACCCTCAAGCTGACGATGCGCAATCTGGGCGGCTTTGCCACCGAACTCAAGGCGGTGGTGGCCCGAGTGGATGCCTTGCTAGCCAAATGGATCGCACCATGGCTAGCAAGACCAACCGAACCAGGTTAGGCACGTATTGCTAGCCATGGTGCGATCCATTTTGGCTAGCAAGGCATCCAATCGGGCCACCACCGCCTTGAGTTTCGGTGGCAAAGCCGGCCCAGATTGGCGCATCGTCAGCTTGAGGGTGCCTTTGAGGCGGACGATCGTAGCGCGCCGACGAATCATCCGATCCAGTTTGCGTTGAGTGGCGGTGGGGGGCCTGGTAGGCCCGCAGGCGCGTGTGCTCTTGGGCGATGAGCCGGGCGATCAAGACGGCATCCACCCGGTCGGTTTTGGCGCGATTCCCCGATGGCCTTGGCATAGTGCCGAGTCTCCCGGGGATTGAGCAGAAAGACGCAATACCCGTGCGTCTGCGCCAAGTCAGCCAGTAATCGTGATAGTGGCCGGTGGATTCTAAACCAATACTCGGCCGCCACTGGGGAGAGATTTCAGCCAAGCCAGCAAGGGGCCACGCTGATTGGGAACATTGTGGACAGGAAAATGGTTTTCGGCACAAGCCACCACCAGGGTGTCTTTGCCCACATCCACGCCGACGTTCAGCAAGATTGGCATGAGCGTATCCTCCAGAAGTAAATGAATGGGGCTGGGGTGGCAGCACAAAACGTAAGCTTGCGGACAAATCGGCGGTCATAATCTCTGCCGCTAGATTCTTCATCGACGTTGACGGTGTGGGTGGGAGAGTTCTCAGGAAGTCTGTCCGCCGTGTGGTAGATGTTTTGACCGCCCGCTGCCGCTGTGCCTGCGAACCTCGCAAAGATGGAGCCGTAGAGGACACAAAAGGCCTCGTAGGAAAGGCCGCAACCGCTTGGGGGGGCGGAGCATACGGAGGAACTACGTGAGCAGGGCCTAGGAGGCCAGAACGCCGCTGGCGGCATTTTTCAACACTCCCCTCGTGTAACGAATGGA